>NZ_SNWQ01000010.1 GCF_004361855.1 Kribbella caucasensis | reverse complement strand
TCATAGGACGGACGTTGACCGGCGGGCACCACACCATGATCAACATCTCGTTGCCTCGATCAACGAACCACGCCGCCGACGACCTGACCAGTTACTCTTCGAGGACGTCCTGCGGCCGCGGCTGGGCTTGAGGCGTGACGCGAAGAGGGTTCTGGCCCGCTACACGACCCCACTGCTGCGGTCGAGCGAGACCTTGGAACGACAGATCAACAACTTTGTGCGAAACGTCGACAAGGATTGGTACCGCACGTCGGAATACTATCGGTTGAGCACCCTTTACTGCTTTGCCGAGTATCTGGGCTGGGTGCGGTTGATCGAACGCCGTTTCGGCTTCATCTCCATCGAGCACTCGCGGGCCGGTCGCCGGCTCGACGCTCGATTGAACGGTCTGTTCGGCGCGATGGCGAGCTTCCGGTACTTCCGGTGGGCGACGGCCGCGGCCGGGGATGCGGTCGACAGGTCGGGGATACCACGACGGCTGCTGGCTGCGATGGGCGAGGTGATGATCGTCCGTCAGGAGGTTGGTGAAACGCCGATGGAGTTCTCCGATTTCTGCGTTCGGCACGCGAATGATCGACAGTTTCAGCGTTGGTTCCGCGAGCTCGATGCGTTCTTGGAGTCAGCGGACAGGGATCCGCTCCGGTGGGACAGACTCATTGTGGCGGGGGCGAACCTTCGTGCACTCGTGGCTGAACTGGATGCCAGTGGCGCGGTCGGACGGCGGGCCGCGCCGGTGAATATCGACCTTCTCCACCACGAGGAGATCAAGGATCAGGTGCGCACCGAGTTCGCCTATCTGCTGAACCGCCCGGCAGAAGCGACGAGGTTGGCGGTTCGGCGTCGACTCAATCGCATTCACGATACTCGCTCATGACCACTTCGTGGACCGATCAGGTCGGCCCAGCTGCCAAACAGGATGTCGCGAGTCTGCTCAACGTCGCGCTGGACATCACGAGCGCCTCCCTTCGCGGAGGAAACGTCTCGCGTCACTTCCTGGTCTTGATGGACCTCGAAGGAGAGCTCACGGTACGGATGGGTTATGGCACGAATGATGTCGGCGTGCTGGTCGAGCCGGTGTTGGACAACTATTCCTCGCTCCGCGCAATCTTGTGCATTCAGGACTGCGGCGACCAGAACAGCCCGAGGCTGCGCGGTTTCGGTGACCACAGAGACTCACCCCCATTCGACTGCGACATCGACTGGCGCGAGTCAGGCTGCTCGTTGCTCGAGGTAGTCTCGTCTCGGATCTCAGCCTCGGACTGGTGGCTATTCGAATGATCCGCTCCGATCGATGTCGGCGCTGTCTTGCGCCATTGACCGACGTCGATCTGACGCTCCTGGGGAAACATTGGCTGCGCGATGAGGACTCGCGCCCGGGCACGTTCTCCGGCAAGAGGTGCGAGGAATGCGGATGGAACAACCTGGTCGCGCTCGAGCACTTCTATGACATCGACCTCGCCGACCTGGCGTCAGAGGTCCACCTCCGCTCTATCGATCTTTCCGACACCGACGACCGCGAAGACATCTTGAACCGGGTCCGGCTGGCGCGCGCCACAGTCGGATCGAGGATACGAAACCTCGTGCTCGACCATCCGTCGTGGGCCATCGCCTGGCTGGTTGCCATGATTGCCGGCGTCGACATCAAGCGGTCGACCGACGACGCGAACAGAGTTCTGGCCGTGCAACAGGTCTACGCCTGCCTGGTAAGCGCCGGGCCGATCGACCTTTCCATGTTCGCGGCGGGAACGCTCGCTCCGGATGTCTGGGTGGACCAGATTGCACGCCTGACTCAGACCATGTCGCGGCTGTCAGGCGCCATTCTGGAACTTGGCTCGGCGACCGCGAGTGGCGCCTCGATAGCCTCCGGCAGGCTGCGCCTGGTCCCTTCTGACGACTTGATCTGGATGACGGAGGTAAACCTCAGTCGCGTCGAAGACCTCGACCGTGGGTATCACCGTGACCTTGTGCAAACCGTCGACGACGTCGAGGAGGTGGTCTATGGCGCCTCTGCTCGGTGCCTCCTTCTCCAGTTCATCGGATCCGGGAGTGCGGTCGGCATCGCTCGAGCAACCGCCGTCCCCGGTGTCCTGGTGGTGGATCTCGAGTCACCTGACCAGACCGCCACACTGCTGAACCGCTCCATGGTGCTCACCTTCGAGCGGTGGCGCTCTCGTACCGTGCCGTCCTTCTTCTCTGCCGATCCGCGACGAGTCCATCGGACCGAGCAAGCGCTGCTCGTGCAGGCCAGTAGCGCGAACTGGCTCGGCTTCGCGCCTCTACTGCATGCCCAGATGGACAGCGTCTCGGTCGGGCTGACCTCCATCGGTGTGCTCGCACAGGCCTACGGGCAGGCCGTTGCCGCCATCTCGAGTCGCCTGCACCTGGCCTCGAATGTCGCTGCTGTGGACCGCGGACTCGACGTCGCGGCGGTTCGGGCGAAGGCACGCGACGTACACAGCGAGTTCGAGAGGGCGGCCGCAGCCGAGTGCACCGCTGGAGGGGTCCCGTCGATGAGCGGGGTCGAGCTTATGGACGGCAAGCGCCTACCTTGCGGGGAGATCGACATCCTCGGCGGCTGCGTCGGGCCGCGAGGGCCGGTCCTGCTGGTCGGAGAATGCAAGAACTTCGATTTCACGTTCTTCAAGGACCTAGGCCCCGACCAGGCACGCAGCCTGATCCGCAAAGGCACAGACCAGGTGATCAGAAAGCGCAGCTGGGTAGGGCTGAATTGGCCGAGGATCACCCGGTCGCTGCAGCTTCCAAGCATTGAGCCCGAGGTTCTGGCCGTGATCGTGACCAGGACGATCGCCGCGCCCGCTGAGCAGGACGGCATTCCCGTCCTCGCCATCGCCGAGCTCGCCAGCCTGGCCACACTGGTCGCGACCATGCCTTCCGACACATGGCCAAGGCACGTCCGCCGAGGCACAGTGGCCGCCGCCGACCTCTAGATGTGCCCGCCGTGGCGCACCCGGGGCTCTACCTTGAGGGGGCTAGCACACGAGCGAGCCATGAGCGTCGCGGATCTCCGGCAGTCTGGCATCCGGGTCAGCCGGCGGCAAGGACGCCACGGAGCGCCGAGATGGGCGGGGCGAAGAAGTAGCCGCCGCCGGTGGGCGTGACGAGGTCCTCGCGGAGCTCGATCGTGATCGTCGAGCCATCGGCGGCCGGGAGGTCGACCGTGCGCCGACGGTCGCCCCTCAGGTCGCGCTGGCCGATGATCGGGTCGACGCCGCCGACGTTGGGCTGCACCGGCGAGTTGGCCCAGCGGCGGGTGACGAACTCGAATTGGTCCTCGATCGACGCCATGTACGCGGCGAACAGCAGGCCGCGCTCAGCTGCCGCCAGCTCGGGCGACGGGTCGGCGATGCCGGCGATCGGTTCGCCGTAGGGGATGCCGCGGCGCAGCATCAGCCGCAGGAATGTGTCGGCGGGTGCGCCGAAGTCGGTGCCGCTGTCGCGCGAGTTGACTTTGCGGATGTGGGCGGCGAACGGGCAGACCTGGCCGAGCAGGTCGCCGGTCGCGGGCCGGTGCGTGTCGCCGGGGTACCCGGGCAGATCAACCAGCGCGGACGGGCGGGTCTCATCGTCGAAGAGGAAGTGGTTGTTGGCGAACTCGTCGCCGGCGAGGGTGGCGTCGTCCGCATCGGGCGAGCGCATGAGCGGAGCCCCGCTCGGCCAGCGACCGACGAGCATCGACGCGACCCTGACCGGGGTCGTGCCCATCGTCGTGGCGGCGGTCGTTGCCAGCTCCCAGAAGCCCATGACGTCCTGCTGGAGGCGCCGGCACACCAGGTACGAGCCGCGCCGGGCCCAGTCGGGAAACGCCCGGGCGGGTGGGGCTGGGACCGTCGGGTCCTGATGGTGCTGGCGGGGCTCGCCGAGCAGAAACTGCCCGGGCCACACAAGCGGCTGGCCAGGCTTGGCGAAGAGGTCAGCGTGGGGGTCGTCGGCGTCGAGGAAGCGGGGCGTGAGGCGGTCGTCCGGCGAGGTCGCCCGCCGGCCGCGCACGCCCGGCTGGGAGATGCCGTCCTTGAACCCGAAGTGCTCGTGGCCCTGGAAGTTCCCGGGGAGGGTGTCGCCGCGCTGACCGAAGATCAGCGTGATGCCGTGGGCGCCGGCGTGGTCGAGGATCTCGTTCACAACGGCGTCCAGGTCGTTCGGGTCGTCGGCGGCGACGATCACCAGGGCGTCGGCCTCGTTGTCCGGGCCGCCCACGACCCAGTTGGCACGCTGCCCCGGGTGACCAGGGTCGGTCGGATCGCCCAGGTAGGTGGACCGCTCGGCCAGGCCCTGTCGGAAGCTCTGTTCGCCGAAGGCGTTCGCGTCGGTTTTGCCGGCGAGGGCAGCGATGGCCGGGAACGAGAACGCGACCGCAGTCCAGGTGGCGATGAGTCCGGGTTCACGCACGCCGAGGCGTAGGCGCAGCGCGCGGAACTCCCGCCGGAAATCCAGCACCTCGTCCATCGCGGTGATGCGAGGCGCCAGCCAGCCCACCCACTCGCGAGCGCCGTCGATGCCGCCGAAACGCAAGAACAAGAAGTGCTGGTGGTCCTTGTTGAACCCCGGGATGATGTTGCCCTGGATGTCCGCGGCGGCCTCGTCGTCGTACACGGGCTCGTCGGCCAGCGCCTGCGGCGCCCGGGCGCGAACGGCCGACATCTGATCCCCTTCGGCGTCGCTACTCTCGGCAGCGACCGCCTCGGCGCCGCCGGTGCTTGCCGGGAGCTCGATGCCCGAGAGCAGCGCCGTCCGGGTCTCCGCGAGCGCGGCCAGCGCGGCGGCCGCGTCGACGTTCACGGGGCACCCCGATCGATGACACCGTGGGCCGACATGATCACGTGCTCCGCGAGCTGGCCGCCGTAGGCGATGGGGCGGCCGCCGATGCGGATGTCTCCGACCCGGTACCCGGCTGCCGGCGGTACCTCGTAGACGACCCGCAGGGCGGCGCCCCGCTTGCCGCGGACGACGGTCCAGTGGTCACCCACGGGATCGCCGTCAGGATCGGTCCACCCCGAATCGTCCCAGTCGATGATGAGTGGCCCCGGCGGGTCTTCGGTGGCGACGGCGTACCCCTTGCGGTTGATCGACCAGAGATCGATGTTGATCCGGGCGTCTGCGCCGGTCTCGCGGCGGTACGGCAGCGCGTCGTAGCCGTCGAGCGCGGTGCCGGTGCGCTCAGCCTCCTGCGACACGCCGAGCAGGTCCTTCATGGAGTTGATCGGCATGATGTAGTGCACGATGCCGTCTGTGGTGTTCCAGCGGTTCATCGTGTCGTACTTGCCGTTGGCATCGAACAGGTCCTCGGGTCGGACCGCGGGATCGACCAGCTCCCGGTACAGCGCCACGACCCGGTCGGGGTCGACTTTGGCGAGCGTCTTCCAGTACTCGGGCGTCTCGGTCGTGAACGTGACCCGCACGATCGTGCCGCTGGGGTCGCGGTCCACGTGCCACTCGAGGTACTCGATCTGGGTGGACCGATCCTCGCCCTCGGCGAACGCGGCGTCGCGGTCGTCGCGGTGCTTCATCAGCAGGGGTCGCGAGAAGCCGGTCCACGTGTAGGCCCGGGTGGCGGTGACGTCGAGGTCGCGCTCACTGGGATCCACGTAGGCACCAGATCCGCTGAGCGGGGTCGACGGCTTGATCAAGGCAGCTATCGTGGCGTGCCAGCGGTCGAACAACGGCGAGCCGGCCGCGACGTCGCGAAGCGACCCCGGCGTGTCGAACTTGCCCACCCAACTCATGGCCTGAACCCTAAGCCGAGTTGGTATATCTCGGTAGGGCGTGTCGCGGCCGAAGGCGGAGCGTGGGGCGATCCGGCCATCGCCTCGACGCGCGACCTGCGGTCGTTGCGACCCCACCGGTGAGGGCCAGTACCGCTGCCACATCACCCGACCACTCAGCATCCACCTCATTCGACGGACGCACGGCGTACCCGGCTCTCCTGCGATCATGCAGCAGCAGCGCGGCGACAGCGGCGAAATCACAGCCGCTCGAGCGGAACCAGTTCGACAATCTCGCACCTGTAGGCGATATGGGAAAGCGACCCGTTCGTGACCGTTGCTTTCCTACCCGGTGATCGTTTGCGGATTAGCCTGGATACATGGCCACGTACCGGCGTAGCCCCCAAGGTGATGTGGGACTGCAGGCACTCATCGATGACTCGCCGGCGCCCCGGGCACGGATGTCCACGGCCGCGGAAACAACCCTCATCTGTGGGCTCGGCTCGGCGCTCACGGCAACGTTCTCGATCCTGTTCGGTGTGACTCTGGTGCTTGGCACGTTGGCGGTGCTCACCGGCCTGGTCGGTCTGATCACCACCCACCGCCCGGACGTCGCGGGCAGCGCCCTCAACGTGTTGGGCTTCTGCCTCGGCCTCCTCGCGATCGCCGTCGTCGGCATCCGCTACCTAGGCATCGACACCGCGATCGGCGACCCCCTCGTCCCCTGGCTCGCCGAACAACTCCACCACTGGAACGCCAAACTTCCCCAACCCCACTAGTCGCGCCCGCGCGTGCCACGGTGTGCCCGTGCGGCGGTACTGGAGAATCGGGCCGGCGGCGGCAGAGGCATCCACCATTCGCGCACTTCGAGACTGTGACCGACCGGCGACTGGTCTTGGCCGGTCGCGAGGACTGTGTCGGCATCAATGTGAGGCCCTGTGTCGCAGGAACGCACGCAGACGCTTGAGCGGCCAGGTGTTGATGACGTCGTCCGAGGTGACCCAGCCCCGTTGCGCCGTACCCACGCCGTACCGCAGGAAAGCCAGGTGTACTTCCGCGTGGGCGTCGGTGTCGACGGCGAACTTCACGCCACGCTGCCGGGCCCGGGTGATGAGCGTGTCGGGGAGGTCGAGCCGGTCCGGGAAGGAGTTGATCTCCACGGCGGTCCCAGTGCGGGCGCAGGCGGCGAACACCTCGTCCCAGTCGACGTCGATCGGCGGCCGCTTGCCGATCAACCGCGCAGTGGGGTGGCCGATGATGTCGACGTACGGGTTCTCGCAGGCCCGGACCAGCCGTCGCGTCAGCTGGTCCCGTGGTTGGGTGAAATGCGAGTGGATCGACGCGACACACAGGTCGAAACCGGCCAGGAACTCCGGTGGCCAGTCGACGTCACCGTCCGGATCGATGTTCAACTCCGTGCCGTGCAACAGCCGCATACGCGGCCGGCGTGCCTGGAGCTTCCGCACCTGCTCCCGCTGGGCCAGGATCTTGTCGTCCGACATGCGTTGCATGAACAGATTCGGAGCATGGTCGGTGATCGCGTAGTAGCGATATCCGCGCGATGCGGCTGCGGAGACCATGTCGTCGGCGGATGCCAGCCCGTCGGTCAGGTTGGTGTGGGTGTGCAGGTCGCCCCGGATGTCGCGTTCGGTCACGACCGCAGGAAGCTCACCACGCCGTGCGGCC
The DNA here is from genome assembly GCF_004361855.1 of Kribbella caucasensis. GTDB lineage: Bacteria > Actinomycetota > Actinomycetes > Propionibacteriales > Kribbellaceae > Kribbella > Kribbella caucasensis. Next base: position 296,676 of record NZ_SNWQ01000010.1, on the reverse strand, counting down.
TCGACCTCTCCCCTGTCCTCACGCAGCGTGGGCGGAATCCATGGCAGGCCGAGCCGCTCGTAGACGTCTTCCTCGGTCTCGGACACCACCAGATCGCCGGTCTCGACATCGAACAAACCGTACTCCGACAGCTTCAGGCCCGCGCGTTGCGCGATCTCGCGGATCCGGATGTTGTGCGGCTTCGAGCCGGTGAAATACAGCAGCGCCGCGCCCCACGCGTCCGGCGGTACGACGCGGAGGTCCACCTGCAGCCCTCCCGTCGTACGGATCGAGGTCTTCGTCGGCCCGTGCGCGATGACTTCCGGCGCCTCGGCGAACGAGACGAACGCGTCCATCAACGGCTCCGCATCGCTCGACGCAGCGAGAACGTCGATGTCCCCGATGGTCTCCCGCATCCGCCGCAGTGATCCGGCGTACTCGCATCGCCCGCACTCGTCCAGCGCCGCCAGGTGGCCGACGACCCGGTCGGCCAGACCCATCGCGGCGTCCAGCGACACCCGGCCCGCCGCATGCTTCAGGAGTTCGATGCCGTGCAGGATGTTCTCCTCCGCCTTCGGGCCGAACCCACGCAGCCCGCGGAGCTCTTCCGCGCGGACCGCCTGCTCCAGTTCTGCGACCGATGAGACGCGCAACTCCTCGTACAGCTCGAGCGCCCGCTTCGGCCCGAGCGTGGGGATCTCCGTCAGCGCCCGAACACCGGCCGGTACCTTCGCCCGAAGTTCCTCCAGCGCGCCGATGGTGCCGGTCGCGACGTACTCACTGATCTTGCCGGCAATCGACTTGCCCACGTTCGGGATCGCCTGCAGATCCTTGATGTCCAACCCGGACACCTCCGTGGGGCACCCGCCGACCGCCCGTGCGGCCTTGTCGTACACGCGCACCTTGAACTGCTGGCCGCCGGTGATCGCGAGCAGTTCGGCGTACTCCTGGAGTACTGCTGAGATCTCCTGGTTCGTCGCAGCCGCGCCACCCGCAGGTTCGGCCGGACGGCGCGGCCGGTGCGACTTGTCGCGCTGAGTAGCCATAACGACCTCCCCAACACCAGTGCCCAGCGGGCGTCGCAACACAACACCGAGAATGGAACTGTGCCAACGAGGAACGACCTGCCTGGCGACGATCAGGCCGGACGACTGGAGAGGCTCGTGACGGCGGCTCGTCTGGCCGGTGTGGACGAACCACGGGTACTCGACGCGATACGCAGCGTGCCTCGGGCAGCCTTCGTGCCAACGGAGCAGGTCGAGTTCGCCTACGACGACGAGCCCGTGCCGATCCCACACGGCCAGGTGACCACCCAACCCTCGCTGTCCGCCCGGATGGTCCAAGCACTTCGGCTCACCGGAGCCGACCAGGTCCTCGAAGTCGGCACCGGCTACGGCTACCAGACCGCGCTGCTTGCTCGGTTGGCGTCCTTCGTCACGAGCATCGAACGATGGCCCGACCTGGCCGAGCGGGCTCGGCGCAACCTCGCGGCACAAGACATCGAGAACGTGCACATCGTCGACGGCGACGGCACCGAAGGCGTGCCCGAGGCAGCGCCGTACGACGCGATCCTCGTGTCGGCCGCCTTCCCGCAGGTCCCCGAAGCACTCGTCGACCAGCTCCGCATCGGCGGCCGTCTGGTGCAGCCGATCGGACCCGGTGGCGCCGACGAAGTGACTGTGTTCGAGCGCAGCGCGGAAGGTCTCGTGTCGCGCGGGGTGGTGTGTCACGCCAGATTCGTGCGCCTGTACGGCCGCCACGGCTACCAGTGACAGCCCGGGCTGTCCGGCACACGGTTGCGCGAGGCGCTTTGCACTGTCGGGAACGGGGTACTTTGCGACGCGGGGTGCGGCGCCCGAGTCGCGGGCCGACGGGATCCACTACCCAGGCACGTACGCGGCGGGCTGTTACAACCGGCTGGTCAGCCGGGTGGCCCGGAGGGAGGTCGAGAACGAGGATCTGGTCAACCTTCCCAAATTGGCTGTACCTGGGCTTCCGCGCCGCGGGTGGCCGGCGGCGGGAGCAGCTGAAGGTGGCGATTCGGCGGTGGTTCGCCAAGCATCACGGGACCTACGGGTCGCCGCGGGCCACAACCGAACAACAAATCTCAAGTCTCCACGATTTCAGGGGATTGCCGGCCTACGTCTCCGGCGGGGCGTGCGGTGAGAGCATGTCGTGCCGAGTGTGGTCGGCGCTGCGCTGACGGCGGCGCCGTGACGTCCGCAATGATCGAAATCCGTGTTGCTAGGGGTTGCCAGTGTCTGTGGATGATGTGCGGGAAGTGTCGGCGCGTGGCTCGGTCTGCAGCCACAACACGGCCGCCGGTCGCTGGGTGACGCGGTCGGTCATTGCGCTCACCACCGGCGCCTGGTGAAAGCTCATGGGTGTGGGACCGGGGTGATGCGGCGGCCCACCGCGGAAGTGTCGTCCTAGGAAGGACAGGCGGCGGAAATGGTCGTCGCCGCTGGTTCGATGGTGTGGATGGCGGGCGGTCGCATCACCGGGTCAGGAGTCTCGTCGATTTCGGATGTACTCACCTCCTCACCGGCACAATCGGTCAGGTAGGTCGCTCCAGCGCCGCGGAGGACTGCGCTCGCGGGCATGCGGCCGTCGTGTCGGCGCGAGACCGGGTGTGATGCCGGGCCGGCGCGGCCACCTGGACGGTGGTTGCGCGTTCCATCCCCCAGCTGGTGGACTTGGCTTGTCGAGGGGAGGTTCGTACGGCGAGTCCCAGCACTCTGCGATCAAGGCATCGAACTCGGCGCGCACCAGATCGCCATCGTCGAGCGCAAGGTCACGGAAGACCTCGGACTCGTCGAGTACCTGCTGTGTTGTCACCGTCATCGATCTCACCCCATCGACAACGAGCCCATGGCACGGCTTGTCGCCGGGTCAGGCGTCGATCTGCTTGCGGTCGCTGTCCGCGCTCGCAATCGCGATCTTGCGCGGCTTGGCCTCCTCGGCGATCGGAATCTTCAGCGTTAGTACGCCGGCTTCGTAGCTGGCCTCGATACGGTCGGCATCGAGGGTGTCACCCAGGAACAACTGCCGGGAGAACACCCCGAGCGGACGCTCGGAAACCTGCATCTGAACGCCCTCACCGCGCTCCAACGGCCTGCGCTCGGCCTTCACCGTCAGCACGTTGCGTTCCACGTCCAGATCGATCGCATCCGGCGAGATGCCAGGCAGGTCGAACGAAACGACGTACTGGTCGCCTTGCCGGTAGGCGTCCATCGGCATCGGGGTCGGCCGTGACCACGTGCCCTGGCTTCCGAAGAACTGCTGGGCAAGCCGGTCGATCTCCCGGAACGGGTCGGTGCGTATCAACATCGTCCTGCACCTCCTCAGTCGTCGACTCATGGACGCTGTCAATACCTACTTCCCTTATAACATGTCAACGGATTGCTGACAAGGCTGACATGTCATCCAATCGCTGACATGATGGATCTGCAGATGAAGGAGGTGACGCGTGGCAGCCACCAACACGCCAGACGACGCGCATACCCCGGCTTCGGCCGCGATCGCCGCCGTGGAGCAAACCGTCCGGCAACTCGCACCAGTGGCGGATGCCCAATTCGCTCCGGGGACCGGGGCGGTGAGCTCGATTGACGTCCTCGCCGCGCTGGCGGAGCTGCGGGTCGTGCAGGGCAAGCTTGCGGCCTGGGAGCCGCTGCTCATCGGCGCGGCCCGGGACCGGGGGGTGAGCTGGGCCGCGATCGCTCCCGCGCTCGGCGTGGCCAGCCGTCAGGCCGCTGAACGCCGCTACCTGCGGCTCAACCCGCACGCCACAGACCAGGAAAGTATGACCGGGGAGCAACGTGTCCAGGCAGCCCGCGGCCGGCGGGCCGGTGAGCGCGCCGTCACTCAATGGGCCCGGGACAACGCGGCCATGCTGCGTCGGCTCGCCGCCCAGATCACCGCGCTCGACGACCTCGACCCCGCCACCCAGCAGAGCGTCGATCGGGTCCTTCACGCGCTCGGCGAAAGCGACACCGCAACCCTGCTGGCGCCGCTGGCCGAGGCCGGAGCACAACTCGAAGACAACCACCCCAGACTGGCCGGCCAGGTTGCCGACATCAACGTCACCACCGACCAACTACGCAACCAACAGATCAACACGGCAGAGTGATCAAGCTGGCCGCCAGCCTGACCGGCCCAGCGGTCACCGGTGTTCTGGGCTATGCACTAGTGCTCGCCGACCGGGGCCGCCGCGGTCAACTGCGCGCAGGTAGAGCGCGGACACCGGAGCCGAGATCCGCGAAAACGTCGATCACCGGATCACCACCGAACCAGCGGGGTGTCACCCCGGATCGCCTATGTCACCAGGCGCCTGAGCGAATCGCCCGGACCGGTGGTCGCCGTGTCGCACTGGATGCGGGCAGTGCCCGATCAGATCGCACCTTTCGTCCCCCGAACCTGGGCCTTGCTGGGCACCGACGGATTCGGCCGGTCCGACACCCGAGCCGCCCTCCGCCGCCACTTCGGCGTCGACGCTCCATCCATCGCCCTCCGGGTGCAGCCGCAACTAGCCGGCTGCGGCGAACTGGACGCCTGCGTGCCTGGCGAGGCACAGAGGACCTACGACCTGGACGCCCACACCAACCATCCCGGCACCGGCCCTGGCCCAGCTCAGTGAGTGCTACGCGGGGGCGGCCGCGGGGCACACTCGTCTCTCCAGGAGGAATCATGCGTGTCTTCGTTGCCGGGGCAACCGGCGTCAGCGGTAGCCGCTTGGTTCGGCGATGCAAGAGGTGAGGTCCGCGACGCGGGCGCCGCAGTCCACGTCAGCGTCGCCTGCGGGTCTGCTTGGCGGGTGGTGAGGCTCGGTTGAGACGGGTGGCGATGGGGCCGATCACTTTGTGCAGCTCCGCCGGTTCCTCGATGTCGAAGTCGAAGCCGAGCAGCGCGATCCAGACCGCCATCTGTTCGAGGGACGGCGAGCCGACGATGAGCCGACAGGTGCGGTCGTCGATCGACTCCACGACGCCCGCGGTCGGCGGAACCACCTCCTGCACCTCCGCCGCCGGGGCGTGCAGGACGAAGCGGCCCTGAACCCGGTAGACCGATGTAGAGATGCCGGTCGAGGTGAGCCGCGCGACGTCCGCGTCGGAGAGATCGCGCGGCTTGAACCGTGGACCGGTTGGGATGCGCGGGGACATCCGGTCCACCCGGAATGTCCGCCAGTCGTCACGATCGATGTCCCAGGCAACGAGATACCAGCGCCGACCGGTATGCACCAGCCGGTGTGGCTCGGTGGTGCGGATGGTCGATGCACCGCCCTTGTCCTGATAGCCGAACCGCAGCCGCTCGTGATCCCGGCAGACCGCCGCGACCGCGGTCAGCACCTCCGGGTCGACAGTCGGGGCACCACCGATCAGCGGGACTGTCACCTGCTGCAGGGCTTTGACACGGGGACGGAGCCGCGACGGCAGCACCTGCTCAAGCTTGGCCAGAGCCCGCAGCGAGCTCTCCGCGATACCGGCGACGGTGCCACCGGCGGCGGTCCGCAGACCGACCGCGACCGCGACGGCCTCCTCGTCGTCCAACAGCAGTGGCGGTAGTTGCGCACCCGCACCCAGTGCGTAGCCTCCGGCAACACCCAGCGTCGCATTCACCGGATACCCGAGGTTGCGCAGCTTATCAACGTCGCGGCGCACCGTCCGGACCGTCACACCGAGCCGCTCCGCGAGCTGCACGCCGGTCCAGTGCCGTCGCGACTGCAACAACGACAGCAGCGTGAGCAGTCGTCCCGAGGTCTCGAGCATGACCTGAATTCTGCCACCGAAAGAGGACCGAAGCTGTCCTGCTTCGATTCTAGAGTCGAGATATGGAGAACAACACGGACATCCGCATCTTCCGCATCGACATCCCGCAGGCCGACCTCGACGACCTCCGCTCGCGCATCGCCCGTACGCGTTGGGCCGCTGAGCTCACCGGAGCCGGCTGGGAGCGCGGCGCCCCGGCGTCGTACTTGAGGGAGCTCGCGGACTACTGGGCATCGTCCTACGACTGGCGCAAGCACGAGGCCGAGCTGAACAGCTACCCGCAGTTCGTCACCACCATCGACGGAGAGGATGTCCACTTCCTGCACGTCCGATCGGCGGTCGAGAGTGCGACTCCCCTGCTGCTGGTGCACGGCTGGCCGGGCTCAGTCGTCGAGTTCCTCGATCTGATCGGCCCGCTGACCGACCCGGTCGCGCACGGCGGCGACGAGGCCGATGCCTTCCACGTGGTGATCCCGTCCCACCCCGGCCACGGCTTCTCGGGTCCGATCTCCAAGACCGGCTGGAACGACGGACGCACCGCCGCCGCCTTCGCCCAGCTGATGGACCGCCTCGGCTACGACCGGTACGCCGCACAAGGTGGCGACGTGGGCGCCTTCATCCTGCCCGCACTCGGACGGATCGCCCCGGACAAGGTGATCGGGATCCACCTCAACGCGCACGTCACCTTCCCCACCGGCGATCCGGAAGACATGGCCGCACTCACCGAGTCCGAGCACGAGCGGCTCGCCGCGTTCAAGGACTTCCAGGACGACAAGTCCGCGTACATGCAGATACAAGGCACCCGGCCACTGACAGTGTCGTACGGCCTGATGGACTCCCCGATCGCACAGCTCGCCTGGATCACGGAGAAGTTCAAGGACTGGACCGACCCCGCCGCCGAACTCCCCGACGACGCGGTCGATCGCGACCGGCTGCTGACGAACATCAGCATCTACTGGTTCACCCGTACTGCGCTGTCGTCGGCCAACTCGTACTACGAGCGGTTCCACGACGCCTCCGCCTGGGCACCGAAGGAACGCTCAACCGTGCCAACCGCGGTCGCGGTGTTCACCACCGACGTGGCGATCCGGCGATTCGGCGAGAAGACCGACACCATCGTGCGCTGGACCGAATTCGAGCGAGGCGGTCACTTCGCGGCGATGGAGGCGCCCGATCTGCTGCTCGGTGATGTCCGCGAATTCTTCCGCTCGCTGAGGTAATCGCAGCCACCACGGCGCCGTACGGATCGTGTCGGCGTACTGCACCAAGACCTCGGTGGAGTACGCCGCCAGACCGGCCTGCTGGCAGGCGTCAGGGCTGCCACACCGGGTCGGCACAACCGGCGGGGAGTCCGCCCCACTGAGGTTGTGCCGACCCGGCAGTTCCGGGGACCGCGGTCAAAGCTGCGCCGGGCAGACCTTTTGCCGTGGCGGACAGTGGCTCAGCAATACCGGCTGACTCGGCGGGCTCGGGCGGGGTCGACCGCTCCAGGAACCGGAGCAGCTCGACGGGGAAAGGCAGCACCAATGTGGAGTTCCTCGGCAGCGACCTCGACGACGGTCTGCAACAGGCGCAACTGCAGGGCGGCCGGCACCCGACGGACATGGGTGCGACCCTCGCCGGGGTGGCGCAGTTCGGTGACCGCCGCTAGGCCACCACCTGCGTGGCGAGTGGCACCGAGGTATCCGCGAGCCGGTCCAGGTCGACCGGTTGCCTGCTGCGAATCAGTTCCTGAACGGGCGCGATGCCGTCGTCCCACAGGTTGACCTGCATCCCCGCTACTACTCGGTCATCGGCCACCCAGAACGCGTGGAACGACTGCCCATCGACATCGCCGCGGGTGACGAGCCGGTCGTAGCCGCCCGGGCCGAACCAGCCGGAGAACTCCATCCCCACGTCGTAGTGGTCGGTGAAGAAGTATGGAAGCCGGTCGTAGTTCACCTGCTGACCGAGCATCGCCTTCGCGGCGACCGGCGGTCCATGCCGCAGATGGAGCCCGGTGAAGAACGCACCCATCTCGCTCCCAAGCGCAGCAACCAGAGGCACCTGCTGCGGATCAATGACGGTCACGTCACAGCCGTACTCGCGGGCCGCGGCGGCGGTCTCCAGACCGATCCACCCAGCGCCCACGACAACGATCCGGCCACCGTCACGGATCTCCTCGCGAAGCCGATCCGAATCCTCGACCCGGCGCAAATAGTGCACCCCGTCGAGATCAGCGCCGGGCAGACGGAGTCGGCGCGGTGAGGACCCTGTTGCCAGCAGCAACTTCGCGTAGCCCACCCGCTCGCCAGTGTCGAGTTCCACCTCATGCGCGCCGCGGTCCAGCAACGTCGCGCGCCGGCCGAGCCGCAACTCCACCGCATGCCCGGCGTACCACCGCTCCTCGTGAGCATAGATCCTCGCTCGTCCTTGCCCAGCAGACAACCCTTGGACAACGCGGGCCGCTCGTAGGGGCGCTCGCTCTCGTCGCCGATGAGAACGATCCGACCCGTAAAGCCCTGCTACCGCTATGTCTGGGCCGCAGTCGCACCGGCCAGACTGGCGCCGACGATGAGGTAGGTGGGCTCCTTGTTCATGATGACCTTTCCAATAGCGAAATCTCGGAGACGGCGCGGCAGAGCGGGCGTTAAGTGGAAGTCGTTGAGCCTGCTTCAGGTCCGGACGCTGGCTTCGGCGACCGGCCCCGCTTACGAGCCGTGTCGGGCAAGTGCGTACTTGACGGCGAGACGCGACAGCGCCAGGGCGGCGACCAGCAGACCGAAGTCCCGCAGTGCGACGTCGTAGAAACCGGGGATCGTCAGCAGGTTGACGATGATGCCCGCGAGCCAGGCCGCGACGAGCAGCCCGCCGTAGCGCGGCGCCAGGGCGACGACCAGGCCGGCAACGACCTCGATGACGCCCACGGCGTACATCGCGTCCTGCCCGGAGCCCGGAACGATGTCGTTGATCCACGACGCCAGATAGCCCGGCCACTCAGTCAGCAGGTTGGCGAACTTGTCCAGTCCGAACACGATCGGCGCGACCGTGAAGACCGTTCGCAAGGCCAGAAAGGCCTGGTACGCCGGGTCGGACAGCGCCTCCCGGCCGGTTGTGCCGCTGCTGGGCACCTCAGTCGTCATAGCTCCCAACTCCTTCTAAAATAGATGTACCTTGACTTTAGAAGGCCTACAGGTTTTCGTCAATGGAAGTTGGCTTTAGAGTGAGTGCCGTGGACGACACCTTGGTAGCCCGGATCTTGGCAGTCGCCGCGTTGGAGGAGCCGACGCGGCGCCGGCTGTACGACCACGTCGTACGCCAAGCAGCCCCGGTGACCCGGGACGAGGCCGCCACCGCCGTGGGAGTGCCACGCGCGACCGCCGCATTCCACCTCGACCGGCTGAACGACGAGGGCCTGCTCGATGTCGTCTACGAGCGCCGCTCCGGCCGGTCCGGGCCTGGCGCGGGACGGCCGTCAAAGCTGTACCGGCGCTCTGACCGGCACGTCGCTGTCTCCCTGCCAGAACATCGCTACGACCTAGCCGGACGCCTGCTGGCGACAGCGATCGAGGACGCCGAAGCCACTGGTGAATCCCCACGGGCAGCTCTCGATCGGCTCGCCCGCAAACTAGGCAACGAACTCGGTGCCGCTGCGCGCGATACCACCAGTGGGGCATCCCGCCCGGATGCCGTGATGGGCGTCCTCGAACAACAAGGCTTCGAGCCCCGTGCCGACGCGAACGCAATCGTCCTGGGCAACTGCCCATTCCATTCGCTGGCCCAGCAGCACACCGACCTGGTCTGCGAGATGAACCTCTGCCTCCTCGACGGACTCCTGACAGGCTTGGACGCCACCCAACTGCAAGCCCACCTCAAGCCAGAGCCCGGCCACTGCTGCGTCCGCCTCGAGCCCGCCCCGGAACCCGGCTCATGAGCCGCCGTAGAGGTGCTCGGAAATCGGCCCAGGGGTGGCTAGCTCGACTACAGACGACTCGTCGACAAGGGCTCGGGCCAGTCATCGCAACGCGTCGATGTCGACTTCGACGTGGTCTTGCCTGAGTTCGCGGCCGGTGGGGCGAGTCTGGTGTGGACCTGGTTCGCGCAGTCGCTTGGACTTGCCCGATCCTGGCTGTGCCGATCCTGCTGCTGCCGACCGCGTTGGCTTGTCGGGGAGACGCGGCACTGCGGGTGACCACCTACCTGGGAGCTGCCTCTGCCGTTTTGTCGCTCATCGGGTTTCTGCGCTGGGCCAAGGCGATATCCTCCTCGCCACCGCGATCTCCGACTTCCCCGTCTGGGACCTGGGCGGTCTCCTCGGAAGCCATCTCTGGACGTTGTGGCTGGTCGCGATCGGCGCTCTGCTGTTCCGACGGGTAGCTAGCCCGGCGGGCCGTGCAGTTCACGGGTCCACAGCCAGTCGACGATGCGGCCGACGCCCCGGGCGAGATGGCGGCGGTAGGTGGTGAAGGGCAGGCCGAGCACCTCGGCGGCGCGTTCCTGGGTGGCGGCGGGTCGCAGGTAGGTCCGGTCGACGGCTCGGAAGGGTTTGTCGTCACGGGGGTCCGCCCGGAGTGACTCAGCCGCCTCCAGCAGCAGGGCGCGAAGGGTGTCCGCCGACGGATCACCGTGGTCACGGACCAGCCTGGAACGGAGCAGCGGATTGCTGGCGAGTAGGTCCGGTCGGTGCAGAGCGCGCAAGGCGGCACGGACCGCCTGGGCGAAGTCCGGCTGGGAGAGCACCAGTTCCGGGTCGGCACCGGTCGGCGGCCCGGCGGGAGCGCCGATCTCCCGGTCGGACATCAGCTCCAGCGAGGCCGCGGGGCCCAGCCGCCGGAAGTCGTGGGCGAACACGGCGTAGTGATGGGTGCCGACCTCGTACTCCGCCTCGTGGGCACGGTGGTAGTCGATGTAGGCGAAGAACGGCTCCCAGAAGGACGCATCCTCCTAGCACGCGATGAAGTCCCACGACAGGCCCGGCGTGGTCAGGACGTGCTGGATGTGCCGCGCGGTGATCACGTTGTTCGACCCCGACGGCCGCTGGTAGGCATCGCGATCCATGAAGAACCTGGCCGCATAAACGCTGTCGCCCGGCCGTGGCGAGCCGTGTCGCTGCACGTACTCCCAGATCGCGGCGACGCCGCGGTCGGCGGCGAGGTCGGACTCGCCGGCCTGATGGAGGGCGATCTCCCCGCCGTAGCCGATCGGTTCGCCGGATCCGGCCCGGATCGCGATGAACGTCGCCGCAGGGTGCTCCATCCAGTGCGCCACGAGCTCGGCCTGCTCGGCCCCCTGATGCCGCCTGGTCATCGCGACGATCGGGGCTCGATCCTCGTCACGGAGCTCGTCGGGGAATGCCTGACCGAAGCTCACCCAGTCCCAGAAGCTGCTCATCGCCGGGTTGTTGCGGTGCAGGAAGATGATGTCGGCGGTCCAGCGGTGCTGTTCCAGTCCCCTGGTCCGTCCTGCCTGCTCCACTAGGTGCCGACGTACCCGCCGATGCAGTTCGGCGTACGAGGCGCGGTCCCGCCAGCGCAGATCCGCGTCGAGGACATCCCGCGCCACGTCATGCGGAAACACGCCGTACGGGTCCTCCTCGATGAACGACAGCCCGCGCAGCCAGCCGAACAGCTCATGCGCGTCATCGCCCCCGAGCGCGGTGCGCAGCAGGTCTTCCGTGGTGAACCGGGCATGGGCACAGGCCTTCAACGCTTCCCGGTGCCGGGGGCTGGGGACCCACTCGACGAAGTGTTCGAGCAGCACCCGCACCACGTCCGGCGATTCCTGCAGGGACAGGCCCGGCGCGAGGGCACCTCGGTGCTGCTCGACGACATCGACCAGCAGGGACAGTGCGAGCGGATGACCGTGAGTCATCTCGAGCACCTGCCCATGCAAGTCCTCGGGCACACCCGCGGCATGAAGGTAGGCGCGTGCGTCGTCGGGTTGCAGGTTGCGCAGGGCAACCACTCGCAACAACTCACCCCAGCCGAGGTCGCTCGCCCACTGCGGTGACGGCGGCGTCCGCCCGGCCGCCACGACCAGCGCGGCTGCGGGAAGCGCCGGCAGGAACTCCTCACGCAGCCAGTTGTCCAGCGGCACCAGCTGCTCGTAGGTGTCGATGAAGAGAATCGGGCGACGGTGCGCCTCCAGGCTTTCCAGTGGTGCGGCGCGCTCCGGTATGCCGAGGGCCGCTCCGAGTGCCGCGAAGAACGCGGACGGCGACGGCTCGATCGTCCGGGCGACGAGGCGGACCGGCGTGGCGTCCGCCTCCTCGGCGACCTGAGCGAGGGCGCCGAGCAAAGCGGTCTTACCGATCCCTCCCGGCCCGTAAACGAACAGCACGGTGAAGCCGGGCTCGTCCGACGTCAACGCGGTCCGGAACAACTCGATCTCACCGGTCCGCCCGACGAACCGCCGGCGCCGCGCCTGCCGGAGCCGGTCCGCAACCGTGATCACACCGATCTGTGCCGACTTGCCACGGCTCGTCATGCGCCACCCCCTTCGGCACCACCCCGAGCGGCAGGGTGCACTGCGCCTCAGTCCAACGTGCCCCGCGCCGGGTTGGCGGTCAAGACGGATGGACGTCTCGTACGCGTTCGGACAGCGATTGGACAGCGATTGGTCTGGAAGGTGAGCAGGTCGGCGCCGCACGCTTCCGGCACTGATACAACTCCGGAGGTGTGACATGGCGGAAATCCTCGTGCTGGGCGCCGGCCTCAACGGCCTGGTCACCGCGATGCTCCTGGCTCGCGACGGCCACAGCGTGACCGTCCTGGAACGGGACGACGCCGCACCCGGCGACGACGCCGACAGCGTTTGGCGCAGGTGGCAACGGCCGGGAGTGAACCAGTTCCGCCAGCTGCACTTCATGCTGCCCCGCTGGCGGGCGCAGATGCAGCACGAACTGCCGGCCGTACTCGAGCAGGTGATCGCCTTCGGCGGCTCCCGCGTGAACGTGGTCGGTGCGCTGCCCGCCGACATGTCCGGCGGATGGCGCGACGGCGACGAGCGGTTCGAGACGGTCACGGCCCGGCGTCCGATCCTCGAGGCAGCGGCCGCAACCGTCGCGAACCGGACCGACGGTGTCCGGATCCGCCGCGGCGTCGCGGTCACCGGGTTGCTCACCGGGCGCCGCGTGATCGCAGCGGCGCCACACGTGACCGGTGTCGTGGTCGACGACGGCGCCGAACTCCGTGCCGATCTCGTCGTCGACGCGACGGGGCGACGGTCGCCAGTGGGTTCCATGGTCGAGTCCGCCGGAGGCCGCCGCCCCCGCGAGGAGCGCGAGGACTCGGGATTCGTGTACTACGCCCGCCACTTCCGTTCGACGGACGGATTCCACCCCGCGGCCATGGGCACGCTTCTCCAGCACTTCGAGAGCCTGTCGGTCCTGACCCTTCCCTGCGACAACAGCACCTGGGGCGTCGGGTTCATCACGTCCGCGCGGGACAAGCAGCTGCGCGGTTTGCGCGACACATCGTCTTGGCTCGCGGCGCTGAAGCTGTTCCCGACTGTCGCCCACTGGGGCGATGCCGATCCGATCACCGACGTACAGGTGATCGCAGGCATCGAGGACCGCTATCGCCGGTTCGTCGTCGACGGCGAACCCGTGGTCACCAGGCTGGTCGCGGTCGGCGACGCGTGGGCGTGCACCAACCCCTCGCTCGGGCGCGGGGCGTCGATCGGGATGCTCCACGCCTGCGCGCTCCGCGACCTGCTCCGCGAGGTCGACCCGGACCAGCCGGAGAAGCTGGTACGGCGGTTCGACGAAATCACCGAGAGCACGGTCACCCCGCTGTACAGGATGACCGTCGCCTTCGACCGGCACCGGCTGAGCGAGATCGCCGAGGACGCCGCCGGCGAGCCATGCCACACGTCGGACGCCAGCTGGGCGATGAGCAAAGCGCTGTACGCGGCCGCGCAGCACGATCCCGACGTACTGCGTGCGTACGCGTCCGTCATGTCGATGCTGTGCACACCCCAGCAGGCGCTGGCAGCGCCCGGCATGGTCGGCATGGTCCTCACGCTCGGCGCCAACGCGCCCCGGTACCCGATACCGAGCCCCGGCCGCGCGGAGCTGCTGTCCGCGATCGCCGACCCAGGTACGCCGCGCTGACGCCGACAACCGGACCGATCACCGCAACCAGCCGAAACCAGTAAGGAGCTCGCCATGCGTCTAGACATCAACGGAACAGTCCTCGAGGTGAACGACAACGGAAACGGCCAGCCCGTCCTCCTACTCCACGGCTGGCCCGACACCCACGAGGTCTGGCGCCACCAGATCACCGCGATCGGCGAGGCCGGATACCGAACCATCGCACCCGATCTTCGCGGATTCGGTCACTCGGACAAGCCCGAAACCGTCGCAAGCTACGGCATCATTCAGATGGTCAGCGACCTGATCGGACACCTCGATCGCCTCGATGTGCCCCACGCCCACGTCGTGGGCCACGACTGGGCGGTGCGATCGGCGCGGTGTTCGCCGCCCTGTCGCCCGAGCGGGTCGCCAGCCTGACCTGCCTCTCGGTCGGCCATCCGGCGGCGTTCGCCGCCGCGGGCTGGGAACAACGCGAGAAGTCGTGGTACATGCTGCTGTTCCAGTTCCCCGGCGTAGCCGAGCACTGGCTCGCCGCCGACGACTTCGCCAACCTCCCCAGCTGGAGCAGGCATCCAGACATCGACTCCGTCGTCGCACACCTCCGCGACCCCGCCGGCCTCACCGCAAGCCTCGCCCTGTACCGGGCGATCCTGCCGCCGGAATCGCTGATCCGACCACCGACCGAGCTGCCGCCCATCCATGCGCCGACCATGGGGCTCTGGAGCACCGAGGATTTCGCGATCACCGAACAAGCGCTAACCGGCACCGCAGCCTTCGTTCACGGCCCCTGGCGATACGAGCGGATCGACGGCATCGGCCACTGGCCACAGCTCGACGCACCGAACCAGGTGAACGCCCTGCTACTCGACTTCCTGACCAGCCTTCCCGCCCCGACCACCGCCACCGCAGGAGGCACGCCAGTCCGATAGCCCGCCGACCGATTGCGACCAGTCGAGTGACTGTTACATGCGAGACGACACCAGGTATGACGAACTGTCCATGCATCCACAACGGATCCGGGATCACAGGATGTCTTGACCGCCTGCCAAGCGCGGAGCATCGTGACGTGAGAGAGCCTATTTCTCCGGCCTGGGGGGCGACAGGAGGGGAAGAGCAATGGGCACAACAGACGAGGCCGTCGTCAAGCGGTTCTACGAAGAGCTGTGCAACGACCGGAAGAACGAGCTCGCCGACGACCTTGTCACCGCCAGCCACCGAGTGCACGACCCGCAGGTCAACGCCGATGACGGACCGGCCGGCATGGCCGCGGCCATCAGCACCTACCAAACCGGTGTCGACGGCCACTGGGAGATCCGTGACATCTTCTCGGCCGGCGACAAGGTCGTCGCGCGGTGGACCGGAAGCGGACGGCATGTCGGCGACGTCAACGGAATCCCGGCCACGGGCCGCGAGGTCAGCGACATCGAGGGGATCTCGGTCCACCGGATGGAAGACGGAAAGATCGCGGAGACCTGGCAGGTCTGGGACACCCTCGGCTTCCTCCAGCAACTCGGCGTCATCCCCGCGAAGTAGACAACACCGGACTGCAGACCAACACGACAAGCACAGCCCGCCGCCTGAGCTCCACGGGACCTGCCCCGAACGAATCCAGGGGGCAGGGCCATGGAGAACGGACGGAACACTCGCTCCGCCCGGACACTCCCGCTGCTCAGACGTTTAGCTGGATGCGTGTGGTTAAGGTACGTGTCCCTCCTCGGACACGTGGGGTTCAAGTCCCTGGGGGATACGAACCCTGAAGTTTTGGTACGCAAGTACAGCCGAGCTCGCCGTTCGCGGGCTCGGCTGTACTTGTTCTGAGGTGCGGGCTGGGGCTAGGACGCCAGGTAGATGGTCTTCAGCAGTCGGTAGGCGTGGATTCCCTCGCGGCCGAGTTCTCGGCCTAGGCCGCTGGCCTTGACGCCGCCGAAGGGGGCGGTGGGGTCGTTGACGTAGGCGTTGATGCCGATCGTGCCGGTGTGGACCCTGCGGGCGACGGACTCGCCGCGGTCGGGGTCGGTGGTCCAGACGGTGCCGCCGAGGCCGTAGTCGCTGGCGTTCGCGATCGCGATCGCTTCTTCCTCAGAGGAATACGGGATCACCGACAGCACTGGTCCGAAGATCTCCTCCTGGGCAATGGCGTGCTGGTTGTCGACCTCGGCGAACACCGTCGGCTCGACGAACCACCCCTGGTCCAAATCGGCCGGCCGTCCGCCACCGGTGGTCAGCCGGGCGCCGTCGTTGAGGCCCTTCGCGATGTACGACTCGACCCGATCCCGCTGCCGCGACGACACGAGTGGACCGACCTGCGTCGCCGGGTCCATCGGATCGCCCAGACGTAGGGATCCGGCCAGACCGGTGACGGTGTCCACGACCTCGTCGTACCGCGATCGAGGCGCGAGCACTCGGGTGCCGAGCCAACAGATCTGCCCGTTGTTCAGCAAGGTCGCCGCGAAGAAGCTCTCGATCGACGGCTGCAGGTCGGCGTCGTCGAGCACGATCGCGGCCGACTTCCCGCCGAGTTCGAGGGTGACCGGCCGGAGCAGTCGTCCGCAGGCTCCCCGATCGCACGACCGGCGGCGGTCGAGCCGGTGAACGACACCTTGTCCACCTGAGGATGCGAGACCAGATAGGCACCGAGCTCGCGCCCACCGGGAACGACGTTCAGAACCCCGTCGGGCAGCCCAGCGTCGAAAGCCGCCTCACTCATCAGGAGAGCGTCCAGCACGGTCTCCGGTGCCGGCTTGAGTACCACGGTGCAGCCCGCGGCCAGTGCGGGTGCGAGCTTCAGGAAGGTGATTGCCTGCGGCACGTTCCAGGGGACGATCGCCGCGACAACCCCGACGGGCTCGCGGATCACCACCGAGTTGCCGCCGAGCATGCCCGGCCGGACCTCCTCATGCGCCACGTCGCGCACGAGACCCCCGTAGTACCGCAGCAGCAGCGGTGGAAACGGTCCCTCGAACTGCTGCGCCAGCCAGATCGGCATCCCGTTCTGCACGCTCACCCGGCGCTGGATCTCCTCGCTGCGCTTCTCCAGCGCGACCGCGAACCGCTCGAGGACCTCCGCGCGGCGCGCCGGCTCCCACCGCGACCACCCCGCAGGATCGTCGAAGGCCTTGCGCGCGGCGGCGACCGCGGCGTCGATATCGGCCTTACACCCTTCCGGTACGACGCCGACCTGCTCCTCGGACGTCGCGGAGTGCACGGGGATGGTGCCCGATCCGGCCGGCGAGGTCCAGCCGCCCCCGATGTACAGCTTGTCGTACTCGATCATGGCCATGTCCTCAGATGATCAGTCGTGCACGAGCACGATCTTGACGGCGTCACCACGGTGCTGCGCGGCGACGGCTTCGTTGATGCGGGCGAACGGCATCGTGGTGATGAGCTTGTCGAACGGGAACCGCCCGGCGCGGTGCAGCTCCAGCAACTGCGGGATGAACACGTCGGGGACGCTGTCGCCCTCGACGATGCCGGTGATAGTTGCCCCGAGCATCTGTGCCTGAATCAGGTTGACCGGCAAGGCGGCCGCCGGATCGGACGGTACGCCGATGATCCCGACCGTCCCGCGCTGCGCGAGCGACAACATCGCCTGCTCCAGGACGCCCACCACACCGGTCGTGTCGATCACGTAGTCGACACCACGGCCGATGATCGCCCGGACCTGCTCGGACACTGGCCCGTCGGCCGGGTCGATCGCATGCGTCGCGCCGAGCGCCAGAGCGAGCTCGCGACGCTGGACAAGCGGCTCGACCACGATGACCGTGCCGAGCTCGCGGACCCCGGCCGCCAGTACGGCGGACAGACCAACCGACCCACCACCAAGCACCAACAACGAGGACCCGGGTGAGCAGTCCAATGAATTCAGTACGGCGCCCGCACCGGTCTGCACGCCACACCCCAGCGGACCGACCATCGACAGCGGTGCGTCAGCGGGCAGCTTGACCACGTTGCGCTCGTGAGCAATCGCATGCGTGGCGAACGACGACTGCCCGAAGAACTCGGAACCCAGCACCGTGTCGCCGGACCGCAGCGTGCTGCTCCCGTCCGGCCGGACTCCGGCGAAGTTGAGCGGCATGAAGCTTTGGCAGTACGACGGCTCGCCGCGGACGCACTGCACACACTCCCCACAGCTGTTGAAGGTGAGCGCCACCTTGTCGCCTTGAGCAACCTTCGAGACACCCGGACCGATGGCAACGACCACCCCACTCCCCTCATGCCCGAACACCCCGGGCAACGGGAACGGCAGATGACCGTCCTTCGCCGCGAGGTCCGTGTGACACAAGCCGACACCGGCGATCTCGACCAGCACCTCACCGGCGCGGGGATCATCGAGCGTGACCTGCTCGAGTGAGAACGACCCACCGAGTTCCCTCGCCACCGCTGCAGTGATTTCCATGACTTCTCTCCGTTCATAAACCGTTGGTGTCAGGAACCCGGACGCGGACCCCACCGCAGCCTTCGCCGACGATCAGCTGGCACGACAGCCGCGACTCCGGACGGACGCCTTCGGCGAACTCGAGCAACTCGCGCTCCTCGTCCGAGACCTCGTCGAAGAGCCCCGCGTCGACGTACACATGACAAGTCGCGCACGAGCAACTGCCACCGCACTCGGCGACGATGCCCGCGAGGTTGTTCCGGACCGACCCGTCCATCACGCTCTGCCCGCACGGAACGTCGACCTCGTGCACAGAGCCGTCTGGCAACTCATAGGTGACTGTGGGCATGACCGCTCCTCAGCAGCTTCTTGGCAGCCATGAACTCGCCCGGCGCGTTGGCCGTCTCGACGGCGGTGACGGCGCCGGCATCGTCGTGGTGCAACAGCGCGAACCGCCCGGACGCCGGCTCACCTCGTCGTACGACGTGACACCCCGGGACGACCACACCCGCGATCTTGAGCTTGAGATCGAACTGATCCGACCAGAACCACGGCACCTCGGGAGCCGGCGCTTCAGCGCCGAGGATCGCCGCCGACACCTGCCGCGCCTGCTCGGTAGCACTCGGAATGCTCTCCAGCCGCATCAAGCCGTCCACGCCGGGCACCGGCCGCCGGGTGACGTCACCGATCGCGAACACCGCCGAGTCACTGGTCCGCGCGGATCCGTCGACGACGATCCCCTGGTCGCAGTCCAGCCCGGCCGCGACGGCGAGCTCATCACGAGGTACGGCGCCCACCCCAACAACCACGACGTCACACGGGATCGCCGTACCGTCGTCGAGTACGACGGCTCGCACCTGACCATCCCGGCTGGTGAGGCGTCGCACCTGAGCACCCGTGATGATCGTCGTCCCGCGCTCGCGGTGGTACGAGGCCAGTATGGCGGACAACTCCTCACTCGCCACCCGGGCGAGCACCCGCTGCTCCCGCTCGACGATGGTCACCTCGACGCCGTTCGCACGAGCCGCGGCGGCGACCTCCAAGCCGATATAGCCGCCGCCGATGATCACGACCCGGCGATCCGCGGTGAGGTGTTTGCGCAGTGCACGCGCATCCTCGAGCGTCCGGAGCGAGACGACGCCACCAACGGTCACGCCGGGTACCGGCAGGTCGCGCGGGCGAGCTCCAGTCGCCAGTACCAGTACGTCGTACGGACAAGGACTCGATGCGTGCACGCGTCGATCGGCCCGGTCGATCGAGGACACCCGCTCGCCCAGGCGGACGTCGATGCGCTGCTCGGTGTAGAAGGGGGCCGGACGCAACCACTGCTCGAGCTCGCCGTCGACGAACTTCTTGGACAACGGCGGCCGGTGATACGGGAAGTCGACCTCGTCGCCGAACATGATGATCTCGCCGCGATGACCGCCTTGCCGCAGCAGCGCGGCCAGCGTAGTACCGGCATGACCGCCGCCGACCACCACGACTCGCGGGCTCACGCCAGCTCCAGCCGCACCGGCAGGTTCCGCAGCCCGCCCACGAAGTTGGTCTGCACGACCTTCCGGTCGCCCGTGATCGCGATGCTCCTGATCCGCGGCAGCAACTCCTCGAACAGGACCCGCAGCTCGAGCTTGGCCAGGTGCTGGCCGATGCACATGTGCGGCCCGTAGCCAAAGGCGATGTGCTTGTTCGGCTTGCGTTGCAGCCGGAAGGTGTCCGGATCGTTGAACACATCCGTGTCCCGGTTCGCGGACTGGTACAGCAACATGAACCGGTCGCCCGCCCGGATCTCCCGGCCGCGCAGGGTGTAGTCCTGCGTCGCCTGCCGGGTGAAGTGCTTGACCGGAGACGACCAGCGCAGACCTTCGTTAACGAGATCAGGCACCAGCGACATGTCCGCCTGCACCACCGCGAGCTGGTCCGGGTGCAAGGCCAACTGCTCGATCGTGCCCGCCATCGTGCTCGAGGTGGTGTCATGCCCGGCGGTAGCGATCGCGATGAACCAGCCGTACGCGAACGTGTTGGCGTAGTACTCCCCCGACTCGGTCCTGGCCGACGCGATCAGGGTCGCGAGATCCTCCCGGGGCGTCGTACGACGATCCTCGACAAGGACATCGAAGTACGCGTAGAAGTCCTTGATCGCCGCGGCCCGTTGTTGCGCGGCGGCCTCCGGCGTGAGCGGCTCGACATCGGCCCGCTGCGCGTCCGGGTCGGCGGTGCCGAAGAACTCCTGGGTGAGCGCCATCATCCGCGGCTCGTCGGACTCGGGTACGCCGAACAGCGTCATGATCACGTGCAACGGGTAGAACAGCGCGAACTCCTGGACGAAGTCGAGCTCGTTCACGCCCGGCCGGAGGTACTTGCCGATCGCGTCGCGGGCGAGCGACCGGATCTGGTCCTCCCACTCTTCAGGTTCGCCGGCCGGAACCAGTCGGCGGCGATGTCCTTCATCGCCGTGTGCTCTGGCGGGCCGAGATATGTAAGGGTGTCCAGGATGCGGAGGCTGCCGCCGGTCAACTGCTGGGTGAAGGCGTCGCCGGCCTGGTTCTGCAGGATCGGGTTGTGCGAGCCGGGCCGGTCGGCGCCGCCGCTGGTGAACACATGCGGCTGCCGTTCGATCTCCATGATGTCGGCGTGCTTGCTGACCAGCCAGATCGGGTCGTAGCCGTCGACCGAGATCTTCGCGAGCGGGTTGTTCTGCCGCAACCAGCGATAGGCCTCGAACAGTCCGGCGTCGTCGCGGTGGCCCTCTGGCAAGACGATCCGCCGGGCCACCTCCTCCGGCGTCACCAGAACGTCGGCACTCTCGACTGTGGTCATGGTCTCTCCCACCAGGATCGGAGACGTTATGGTCCAATACTTGGTCCATTAATGGGAGAGACACATCACCCCGGAGGGAGAGATTCCTACCCCTACGGGGTGAGGTGGTGATAGCGAGCGATCGCTTCGGCGCGACTCACCGTGCCCAGCTTGTGCAGCACGTGTTTGATGTGGGTCTTCACCGTGCCGGCCGAGATGTACAGCCTGGCCGCGATCTGGTCGTTGGACTCTCCGGCGGCCAGGTGCCGCAGCACCTCCAGCTCGCGCCGGGTGAGCTCCGCGAGCGGCCCGCTCACGACGTACGACTGACGCGGGGTGAGCGGTCGTTCCGGTCCGAGTACGTCGGAGTCGCGGAGACCGTCGATCAGATCCCCGACGGAACGGGCCTGCTCGTCCAGCCGGCATTTCAACGTGATCAACTGCTCGCGGAGGATCGCCCGCTCGAACACGAACCCCAGCCCTTCGGCGAACAGCCCGAGCAGGTCTCGGTCGAGTTCGGTGAGACCGCCGCTCGTTCCGTTCTGGTCGGCGTGCAGCAGGCCGACCACCGCGTCCTCGGCGACCAACGGCGCCGCGACGTAGTCCCGAGTGCTCATCAGCGCCTTGAGTTGCGGATGCACCCGTGGATTGGTTTGTGCGTCGTGGACCAGCACCGGCAGACGACGCCGCACGACGTCACCCTCGGGCCACCCGGCGTCGGTCCGGCCCGGCGTCGCAACCCCGATCCGGATCATCTCCTGCGTCATCGTCGTATCCCCCGCGACATAACCGGACCTCGCGGTCCAGGTCGTGCCGCGCAGCCGGGACAGCAGCACGCGGTTGAAGCCGAGCCGGTGCGCGACAGCCGGCACCGACTCGACGAGCTCCGAGACAGAGTCCATCGACCGCAGGCAGCGCAACGCCTCATGGGCGTCGCCCACCGCGGTCGATCCGATCATCTAGCTACTGTAGAATGGTATGACCTTAAAAACAATCGTAGCTATTCATCGGAGGAGGGTCAGTGTCCGCACACCTGATCGTCGACGGCGGGCCTGAACGGCTCTTCGGTTTCCGGGCCCACCATGCCGACGGGCGTCGTACCGGCTCGATGAGCACCGGAGCCTGGCTGGCCGGTCCGGGTGGGATCCCGCGGGGCGGGGCGCTCGGCGTGCTGGTCGACAACGTGCTCGGTACGACCATCTCCGCCGCGCACCCCGATGGCGACTGGTCGGTCAGCACCGAGATCGGGATCGATGTCGTCGGGGCGATTCCGGTCGACGGCAGCACTGTCCGGGCCACCGTCGAGTCGATCGAGGTCGCAACCATCGGCGCGTTCGCAACCGGTGACGTCATCGATGCCGCTGGCAACGTGATCGCCCGCTGCCGGCAGCGCGGCCGCTTCGTCTCGGCGCCCGAACCAGCCGCCACGAACGGCCGGACCGACGGACTACGGAGTGACAGAGAGGCCGACCTGATGAGCCGGATCGGCGCTGTCGCCTCGCTGGCGGAGGACGTCCTCGAGTTGACCACGACTCCGGTCCTGGCCAACCCGATGGGCAATCTGCACGGCGGCGTGAGCTTGTGCGTCTCTGAATGGGCAGGCGCTCTGGCCCTCAGCCGCGTCGCCGCTCCCCTGACCACGACGTCCGTACACGTGGCGTACTTGCGCCCCATCCCGATCGGCACCCGAGTCCGCTTCACCCCCCGCGTCGTACACGCCGGCCGCACGCTCGGCGTTGCCCACGTGACCAGCCACAACGAAGCCGGCAAACCCTGCACAGTCACCACCCTCGTCACCCACTGACGAGCAGGCGGTGGACCTCGGCGGCAAGGTCGACGCCCTCGTGGACGTCCCCCGCCGCGATGATCAGCGTCAGATGTTCGGCGCCGGCGGCGACGTACGGCGCCAGTTTCGTGGCGACCATCTCCGGGGTGCCGGACGCCGTGACGTGCTCGAACTTCTCGGCGGGCAGGTTGTAGAGCGCCTCGAGCCTGCGACCCAGCAGGTCCTGCGCCCGCGCAGCGTCGAGCCCAAGTCCGCACCACATGTTCAGGCCGAACCAGGACGGCGCCGGACGACCCAGGTCCGCGGTGGCGGCGCGGATCCGTTCGACGGTGTCGGCGAACCTGCGGGCCGAGCAGAACAGACCCAGCCAACCATCCCCGTACCTCGCCGTACGCCGTACAGCAACGTCGCCGGAACCACCGACCACCAGCGGAACCGGCGGATCGGGCACCGGCAGAATGCTTGCCTTCCGCAACGAGAAGAACCGCCCGTCGTGGTCGACGGTCTCGCCGTCCGCGAGCCTCCGGAGCAGCTCGAGTGTCTCGTCGAGCCGGCGCCCGCGGGTCGCGGGATCGACGCCGGCGTTGGAGACCTCGCTACGGTCCTCACCACCGACGCCGACGCCGAGCACCAGCCGCCCGGGCGCGAGCTGCGAGATCGTCGACAGCTGCCGCGCGATCAGCATCGGATGCCGCAGCGCCGCGAGATAGACCCCGACCACCACGTCGAGACCGTCGTGCGCGGTGAGGATCGAGGTCGCCGAGACCAGTCCGTCGAACCCCGCACCACCGTGGAAGCTGATGTGGTCGCCCGTCGTGACGTGGTCGAGGCCGACCTCGGCGATGTGGTCGAGCAGTCGTCGCCGCGCGGCCGGGTCGGGGATGAGCAGGTCCTCGTTGACCGCGACGCCCACTTTCACGAGGCGGCGACCTTGCCCAGCATCGCGGTGGCGATGATCCGCTTCTGGATCCCGGCGGTGCCGTCGGCGATCAGGTAGCTGGCGACGTCGCGGTACCGCTGCTGCAGCGGGAGTTCCGTCGAGTAGCCGAGATTCCCGAACGTCACCAGAGCGGTTTCGATCGCATCCTTGGCAACGATCGGCGGCCACCACTTCGACATCGCGGCGTACTGCGTGTGCTTCTCCCCCGCCTCACGCGTCCACAGCGACCGATAGCACAGCCAGCGCGCAGCCTCCAGGTACGTCGCCTGTTCGGCGAGCGGGAAGGACACACCCTGGAATGCCGCCAGCGGCCGGCCGAACGCCTCCCGCTGCACCGCCCACGCACAGGCCTCGTCGATGCTCGCCTGCGCGGCACCGAGGCAGAGCAGACCGAGCGCCGGTCGGCTGAAGTCGAAGTGCTCCATCGCTGCGGCGAACCCCCGGCCAGGCTCACCCACGAGATGGTCCCCCGGCACGAAGACGTCCTCGAACGACAGCTGACCCCAGCACAACGGCAACGCACCCATGCCCGGAGTGTGCGTGCGCGTGACGCCATCGGCATCGAGCGGTACGGCGAAGCAACTGATCCCCCGATACCCCTCCGACCCCGGCTCACGCGCGTACACCAATGCGACCGCTGCCGCCGTCGCGAGAGTGATCGCGATCTTCTCGCCGCTGATCCGCCAGCCACCCGGGACCCGCCGTGCCTCCGTCCGCATACCCGACACGTCCGACCCACCCGACGGCTCGGTCACAGCGATCGCCGCGACGGCCTCGCCAGCCACCAACTGCGGCAGCCAACGATCGACCACCGCCGCCTGCCCGTTCTCCGCGAGCTGGGACGCGACCAGCCCGGACAGCACCGGAGCCGAGGCCACGTTCACATCGCCGTACGCAAGCGCCTCGGTGGCGATGCCGAGCGTGACCGGGTCCAGCTCACCACTGCCGCCGTACTTCTCCGGCAGCCCGATACCCAACACCCCCAGCCCGGCCAGCTGACGGTGTGCCTCCCAACTGAACTCCGGCCGAGCCGCGCGCTCGATGTAGTGCGGTGTGAGCTCAGCGGTGGCGAACTTCCGCAGTTGGAGGCGAAAGTCCTCCTGCTCCGGACTGAAGGCGAATGACAGCATGGGTCCCGACCTCCGTCAGCGGAATTCCGGTGGGCGTTTGGCGATGAAGGCGCGGATACCCTCGGCGGCCTCGCCGTGCTCGAAAAGTCCTTGTTCTTCGCGCGCTTCGGCCTGGAGGCCCTCGTCGAGTGGAAGTTCGTAGGCGGCGTCGACCGCGCGGATCACGGCGAGTTGCGCCAGAAGCGACGACGTCACGAGATCCGCGGCGAGAGTGAGGGCTTCCTTCAGAACGTCACCGGCGGTGAGCCGCTCGATGAGGCCGATCGCCAGCGCCTCGTCGGCCGGGACCTGGCGGGCGGTCAGCATGATGTCGAGGGCCCGGCCGCGACCGACCAGCCGGGGTAGCCGCTGGGTGCCACCCGCGCCGGGGATCAGACCGAGCTTCGCCTCGGGCAGGCCAAAGGCACCACGCGGGCCGCTCACCCGCAGCGTGCACGCCAAGGCCAGCTCAAGACCGCCACCGAGCGCGAGGCCGTCGATGGCGGCGATCGAGATCCACGGCGCGGCCGCTAGCCGGTCGTTGACGGCGCGCATCTGGTTGCCGTACGCAAGGAATGACTCGGCGTCGATGGACGACAGGTGCTTGATGTCGGCACCGGCGGCGAAGAAGCCGTCGAGGGCCGAGGACACGATCATCACCTTCACGTCGCCGGCCTGCTCCGCCGCGTCGATGGCGGCGTGCAGCCCGTCGAGGATCGGTACGCCGAGCGCGTTCGCCGGCGGCCGGTCCATCGTCACGACCCAGACGCCGGGACTCTCGGACCGCCAGCTGACCACCTCTGTCATCCGGGCTCCCTTCTCACGCCATTGTCAGGCCGCCGCTGACCGACAGCGTCTGACCAGTGATGAACCCGGCTCGGTCGGAGGCGAGGAAGGCGACGGCCGGTCCGATGTCCTCCGGCGTACCGAGCCTCTTCATCGGCACCGCCCGGGTCATCCCGCCGATCACCTTCTCCGCGTCGCCCGCTCCCTCGGCGAACTTCCGCAAGGCGGGAGTGTCGGTGGGTCCTGGGCAGACGGTATTGACGGTCACACCCTTCGCTGCGACCTCACGAGCGAGTGTTTTGCCGAAGGCGATGATGCCGCCCTTCGCGCCGGAGTACACCGCCTCCAGCGACGAGCCGACCCGGCCGGCGTCCGAGCCGATGTTGACGATCCGCCCGAAGCCACGCTCGGTCATTCCGGGTACGACGGCCTTCAGCACCCGCAGGGCGCCCTTGAAGTTGATGTCGAGGATCTTGTCCCAGAACTCTTCGGTGGTGTCGATGAACGGCATGAAGTCGTCCCAGCCCGCGTTGTTGACCACCACCTCGATCGGCCCGAGTTCGGCCCCGACCGTCCGGACCGCCGAGGCGACGGAGTCGGTCCGGGTCACGTCGATCTCGACCGCGATCGCTGTACCTCCGGCAGCGGTGATCTCCTTCGCGGTCTGCTCGGCGACCGGCAGGTTCAGGTCGGCTACGGCGACCTTGAAGCCGGCCTCCCCGAGCGCCGTGGCGATCCCCTTGCCGATGC
This sequence comes from Kribbella caucasensis, assembly GCF_004361855.1. Lineage (GTDB taxonomy): Bacteria > Actinomycetota > Actinomycetes > Propionibacteriales > Kribbellaceae > Kribbella > Kribbella caucasensis. Next base: position 270,316 of record NZ_SNWQ01000010.1, on the reverse strand, counting down.
CCTGGGCACCGCCGGTGACGATGGCGACTCTCATTGGTTCTCCTCCGAAGGTGACGGGTACCAGCGCACCGGACCGGCGACGATCGAGTGGCTGGTGAGCTTGCGGCCGAGCACGGTCTGCGCCATCCGGGCGGCGTCGATGACGGCGTCCAGGTCCAGGCCGGTGTCGACACCCATCTCGTGGAACATGCCGACCAGGTCCTCGGTGGCGATGTTGCCGGTCGACCCGGCGGGCACGGGACACCCGCCGAGCTCGCCGAAGCTGGACTCGAAGCTGGTGCAGCCGGCCTGCAACGCGGCGTAGGCGTTGGCCAGACCCTGACCGCGGGTGTTGTGGAAGTGCGCGGTGACCTCGGCGCCGCGCAGCCGCTCGATCGCAGCGGTGAAAAACTTCGACGCGTACGCCGGGTTGCACATGCCGGTGGTGTCGCCGAACCCGATCTCGGTCGCGCCCGCCTCGGCGAACTCCTCGGCGAGCCCAAGGACCCGGTCCATCGGCACGCGACCCTCGTACGGGCAGCCGAACGAAGTGGCGATCACAGCGCAGAAGCGGAGGTCGTCGGCGACGATGCGCTTGCCCATCACCTTCACGTCGGCCATGGTCTCCTCGACCGTGCGGTTGATGTTGCGCCGGTTATGGGTCTGCGACGCGCTGACGAACAGCGCCACCTCCGCGAACAGTTCGCGCACCGCGAGGGCGTTGTCGAGGCCCTTGCTGTTCGGCACCAGCACCATCCGGTCGACGCTGTCCGGCACCTCGATCCCACGCAGTACCTCCACGCCGTCGGACAGTTGCGGGATCACGTCCGGCCGGACGAAGCTCGCGACCTCGATCCGGGTGAACCCGGCGCGACCCAACGCATTGATCAGCCGGATCTTGTCCGCGGTCGCAATCGTCTCCGGCTCGTTCTGGAAGCCGTCACGGGGACCGACCTCCCGGATGTGCACGCTTGTCATGACAGCTCCACCAACGTCCTCATCAGGGCTTCTCGATGGGCCGGTGCGGCCACCGCGATCAGCCGGCGGGCCCGCTCGGCGACGGTGCATCCGGTCAGCAGCGCGACACCGTACTCGGTGACGACCGCGTCAACGTCGACGCGCGCGGTCGTCACCACCCCGCCGCGCAGCCTTGCGTTGATCGTCGACTCGCCGCCGATCTCCGAGCGCAGGGCGATCACCGATCGCGCGCCGGTCAGCGAAGCCGCCCGGCTGAAGTCGACCTGGCCGCCGACCGCGCCGATGTGGACGCCGCGGCGCAGCTCGGCACCGACCTGACCGAGCAGGTCGACCTCGATCGCCGAGTTGATCGACACCAGCGATCCGAGCTGCGACAGCACCGCCGGTGCATGCGTGTAGCTGGCCGGCCGGAACTCGATCGGGTAGTCAGGCAACCGGTCGTAGAGCTGCGTGCTGCCCAGCGCCGCGCCGGTGACGACGACACCTGGGTCGATCTCCTTCCGCGCCCCGGTGGCGACGCCCTTCTCCACCAGCGCCACGACCCCGTCGGTCACCATGCCGGTGTGGAAGCCGAGATCCGTGTGCCCGGTCAGCGATTCGAGTACGGCGTTCGGCAGCGAACCGACTCCGAGTTGCAGGGTGTCGCCGTCCTCGATCAGCCCGGCCACGTTCTCCGCGACCGCCCGGTCCACCGCGTCCGGCTCGCGGATCGGTGCCTCACGCAACGGTCGGTCGGTCTCGACGACGGCGGCGAACGCCGACAGCGGCAACCCGGGGCTGCCCTTCGTCCGCGGCATCCGCTGGTTGACCTCGGCAACCAACGTGCGCGTGTACTTGAGCGCGTCCGCGACGTACTCCACACCGATGCCGAGCGACACCACCCCATCCGCGTCCGGCGCCGACACCTGCAGCAGCCCGACGTCACACGGCAGCAGACCGCGCTCGAACATCCGCGGCAGCGCTGAGTAGTGACACGGCACGACGTCGAGCAGCCCGTGCCGCGATAACCGACGCAGCTCCCCCAGACCGCCGTACGAGAGAACTGTCAGGCCGTCGGGGACGGAGTCGGGCAGGTCACTGGACAGCCGGTCGTTCCACGTGAGGCCGCAGAAGGCGCGGATCGGCCCGATGTCGTCGACCTGCTCCAGCAGGGCGTTGACCAGCGGCTCCGGCTCGGCGCCACCTTGGCCCCACCAGACGCCGTCGCCGGCCGAGACGTACTTGCTGAGGTCGATCATGTGTCCACCCGCTGCACGAGCGTCGCCGTACCGAGGCCGCCACCGCAGCACATGGTGACCAGTCCGATCTCGGCGTCGCGGCGTTCCATTTCGGCGAGCAGGGTGCCGAACAGGCGCGCGCCGGATGCGCCCACCGGGTGGCCGAGGGCGATCGCGCCGCCGTTGACGTTGACGCGGTCCATGTCGGGCTTGAGTTCGCGCTCCCAGGCGAGCACCACCGAGCTGAAGGCCTCGTTGATCTCGACCAGGTCGATGTCGTCGATCGTCATCCCGTTGCGTTCCAGCAGTTTGCGGGTCGCCGGGATCGGGCCGCTGAGCATGATGATCGGGTCCACTCCGACCGTCGTCTGGTCGAGGATTCGCGCCCGCGGCTGCAGCCCGTACTTGTCGGCGGCTTCTGGCGACGCGATGACGACCCCGGCCGCACCGTCGGACATCGGCGAAGACGTTCCCGCGGTGATCCGCCCGTTCTCCCTGAACACGGTCTTGAGACCCGCCAGCGTCTCAAGCGACGTCTCCCCCCGGATCGCCTGATCGCTGGTACGACGCTCGCCGTCGAGCTGCAACGAGATCATCTCCCGCTCGAAGCGCCCACTGGCGACGGCCTCGGCGGCCAGCCGGTGCGACCTGACCGCGAACTCGTCCAGTTGGGTGCGGCTGAGGTCCCACCGCTCGGCGATCAGCTCGGCGCTCTCACCCTGTGGCACGAAGTCGTAGCGCTCCCGCAGCGCCGCCGGCCATGGATCGCCGTACAGCTCGGAGATCTTCGCAGGCGAGCTCATCGGCACGTGTCCCATGTGCTCGACACCGCCGGCGATCACGACGTCATGCGTGCCTGAGGCAACCAGTGCGGCGGCCATCTCGACCGCGGTCTGCGCGGAGCCGCATCGGCGATCGAGTACGGTCGCCGGCACCTCGGGTGGATAGCCGGCCTGTAGCCAGGCATTGCGCGCGACGTTCCGCGACTGCTCACCGAACGGCGCCGTACAGCCGATGACGAGGTCCTCGATCGCGGACGGCGCCAGTCCGGTGCTCGCCAGCAATGCGCCGTACACGGATCCGAGCATCTCGTTCGGGTGGGTGTCGCGATACCAGCCGCGTTCCGGGTGAGCCTTGCCCATGGGCGTGCGGAGCGCCTCGACGATCAGTGCCTCGCGACCTGCCATGCGTGCCATCAGATGACCGTCCCTCCGTCGACCGGCAGGACCTGGCCGGTGATGTACGACGCTGCGTCCGAGGCGAAGAACACGAACGTGGCCGCAATCTCGTCCGGCTCGGCCCAGCGACCCAGCGGGATCCGCGCCAGTGTCAGATCGGCCAGCTTCTCGTTGCCGCGGATGTTCTCGGTCATCGCGGTGGCCGCCAGCGGAGCGACTGCGTTCACGGTGATCTGCTTCCTCGCCAGCTCTCTGGCCAATGACTTGGTCAGGCCGACGACTCCGGCCTTGGCGGCACCGTAGTTGGCCTGCCCGATCGTGCCGACCAGACCGGCGGCCGAGGTGACGTTGATGATGCGGCCGGTGCCGTCCGTGGCCAGGTACGGCAACGCGGCCTGGCTCACGGTGAACGTGCCGCCGACATGGACGGTGAGGACGAGCTGGAACTGCTCGGCCGTCAGTTTCGGGAACATCGCCGGCGCGATCACCCCGGCGTTGTTCACTACGATATGCAAGGTGCCGCCGGTCAGGTCGGCAGCCTGGCCGGCCGCACGGGCAGCTTGCTCGGCGTCGCGTACGTCGAGCACCGCGGACTCCGCCCGGCCGCCGGCCGAGACGATCGCGTCGGCGACCGCGGCCGCCGAGTCCTTGTCCAGGTCGGTGACGAGAACGGCCGCGCCTGCGGTCGCGAAGGCCTTGGCGACTGCTGCTCCGATGCCGCTGCCCGCTCCCGTGACGAGGGCCGACCGGCCTGTCAGGGTGAACATCAGTAGCTCCTCGGCAGGCCGAGGACGTGCGAACCCAGGTAGTTCAGCACCATCTCCTGGCTGAGCGGGGCGATCTTGAGCAGCCGGGCCTCCCGGAAGTACCTCGCGACGTGGTACTCCTCGGCGTACCCCATCCCGCCGTGCGTCTGCAGCGCGCGATCCGCGGCTTCGAAGCCGGCGTCGGCGCACAGGTACTTCGCGGTGTTCGCCTCGCGGCCGCACGGGCGTCCGTTGTCGTAGAGCCAGGTGGCCTTGCGTAGTGCGAGCTCGGCGGCGTCGAGGCGTGCCAGCGAATCGGCCAGCGGGAACTGGAGTCCCTGGTTCATGCCGATCGGCCGGCCGAAGACGACCCGCTCGTTGCCGTACCGGACCGCGCGGCGCAGCGCGGCCCTGCCGAGGCCAAGGGCTTCGGCGGCCACCAGCATCCGCTCGGGGTTGAGGCCGTCGAGGATGTACTTGAAACCCTGACCCTCCTCGCCGACCCGGTGCTCAGCCGGGATGCGCAGGTCGTCGATGAACAGCTCATTCGACGTGACCGCGTTGCGGCCCATCTTCGCGATCGGCCGGATGTCGATGTGATCGCGGTCCAGATCGGTGAGGAAGAGCGTCAGCCCGTCCGTCTTCTTCGTGACGTCCTCGAATCTCGTCGTCCGGGTGAGCAGCAGGATCTTCTCCGATTCCATCGCCTTCGAGATCCACACCTTGCGGCCGTTGACGACGTAGTCCGATCCGTCCCGTTTGGCGAACGTCGTGATCCGGGTGGTGTCCTGGCCTGCGCCGGGCTCGGTCACGCCGAAGCAGACATGCAGGTCGCCGGTGACGATGCGCGGCAGGTTGTCCCGCTTCAGCTCCTCCGAGCCGTGCACGATCACCGGGTGCATCCCGAAGATCGACAGGTGCATCGAGCTCGCGCCGTTCATCCCCGCGCCGGACGCCGACACTTCCTCGAGCAGCAACGCCGCTTCGCTGATCCCGAACCCGTGCCCGCCGTACTCCTCCGGGGTCGTGATGCCGAGCCAGCCGCCGTCCGCGAACGCCTGGTAGAACTCGGCCGGGAACTCGTGCGCGGCGTCCTTCTCCATCCAGTACTGGTCGTCGAACTTGCCGGCCAGCTCGGCGACCGCGCGACGGATCGTCACCTGATCCTCGGTGAGCTCGAAGTCCACGACCGTTCCCTCCTCAAGTTTGTGGCACGATCATAACAAATGGTCTGACCAAAAAACTAGGCCAGGACAAGGGCGCTGGCGATGCGTTCGTTCCAGGCGGCCGGGCGGCCGTACAGGGATTCGTTGAGCTTGGCCCGCTTGTAGAACAGTTGCAGGTCGTGCTCCCACGTGTAGCCGATCGCGCCGTGCAGGGTCAGCGCGCTGTCGGCGACCCGACTACCGGCCGCTGTCACCTGGGCCTTGACCGCGGCGGCGTGCAGGTCCGATTGCGGTGCGGCGGCGTCTACCGAGGCGGCGGCGTAGTACACCGCGGACCTGGCCGCCTCGACCTCGACCAGGATCGTCGCGGCGGCATGCTTGACCGCTTGGAACGATCCGATCGGTACGCCGAACTGCTGCCGCTGCTTGCTGTAGGCAACAGTCATGTCGAGCATCTTCGCCATCGCTCCCAGCGTGTCCGCAGCCGTCAGTACGGCGGCTCGCGCGGCACACTCCGCCAGGAACGCCGAAGCATCCACGTCAAGCGACTCGGACGCCTCATCGTCGACAACCACATCAGCCACCGACCGGCTGCGGTCGAGCAAATGCCGGGCAACAACACGCACACCCTCAGCCGACACGAGCCGCAGCGCAGCTGCACCGTCAGGTTCGTCGACGACTGCGATGAAACGAGTCGCGACGCCACCGGCAAGCACCCGCCGAACGGTCCCGCGCAAACGACCCTCGGCGCCCGGCGCGAGGCGCGGTCCCTCGCCAGGGATGTCGTCCGCTGGAGACAGCAGTGCCAGCGGATCGCCGGTGAGAGCCGCTGCCACGTTGCCAACGCCCTGCCCGACCGCGAGCGCCGCAGGCGCGGCGGCGAGAGCCGACGCAGTCACGACGGTTGCGAGCCAGGTCGCGGAGGGGGCGCAGGCATGCGCGAGCAGCTCGGACGTCAGCGCGAGTTCGACGAGTCCGCCGCCCTGGCCACCGATCGACTCGGGTAGTCCGACGCCTGACCAGCCATCGCCGGCGAAGCGATCCGCGAACGAGAGCGAATCGCCGGCATCCAGCCAGCGGCGTACGACGTCGGGCGGCGCGACGTCGGCGAGCCAGCCGGCCAACGTTTCGCGGTAGGCGTCTTGTTCCTCGGAGAGCTGCCAGCGCATCAGGGCAGTCCCTTCACCTGAAGGCGGATCTCCTCGACCGCCTCCGGATTCTCCGCGCCGGACAGGTCGCCCGGATCCGCGTCGAGCACGGCCGCGCGGACGGCCCGGCGCAGGATCTTCGCGGACCTTGTCTTGGGCAACTGTTCGACCCGGACCACACGAGCAGGCGCGAACGGCTTACCCAGCTCGACGGCCACCAGGTTGGTGAGCCGTATCGCCATCGACCGGTCGTCAGCATCCGCGGCAGGGCGTCGTACCCAAAAGGCCCAGACCGACTCGCCCTTCGCCGGGTCGGGGATACCGACTACCGCACACTCGGCGACGTCCGGATCAGTGGCGAGCACGGACTCGATCTCGGCCGGCGCGACGCGCTTCCCGGCGATGTTCATCACGTCATCTGAGCGGCCGAGGATGTACCAGCCAGACGAGTCCACCAGGGCGTAGTCGCCGTGACGCCACAGACCCGGATACGTCGACCAGTACGCATCCCGGTAGCGCTCGTCGTCCTTCCACACCCCACGCGTCATCGACGGCCACGGCTGCCGGCACACCAATTCACCGACACTGCCACGCAGCGGCTGTCCGTCGTCGTCGACCACGTCGACATCCATGCCGAGCGCCGGTCCACCGAGCGAACAGCTCCGGATGTCCTCGACCGGGTACGGGCACAGGAACGAGCCACCCACCTCTGTCCCGCCGGAGAAGTTGATCACCGGGATCCGGCCGCCGAAGACGTCACGGGCCAGCCACTCGTACGACTCGGGATCCCATGGCTCACCGGTGGAGCCCAGGACGCGGACCGATGACAGGTCGCCGGCCGGATCGTTGCCAGCGGCACGCAATGTCCGGATCAGCGTGGGCGAGACCCCGAGCATCGACACCCGATGCTTTTGAACGAGGTCCCACAACCGGTTGGTGTCCGGCACGTCCGGAGAGCCTTCGTAGAGCAGCAGCGTTCCCCCGCACGCGTGGGTGCCGACGATCGACAGCGGCCCCATGATCCAGCCCATGTCGGTGATCCAGCAGAACGTCCGCCCGGGCGCCATCTCGAACCCGTACGCCACCTCACTTGCCACCTTCACCAGGAAGCCGGCGTGCGTGTGCACCGCGCCCTTCGGCCGCCCGGTCGTCCCGGAGGTGTAGGCGAGCAGCAGCACGTCCGACGCGGACGTGGGTTCGACGACCGGATCCGGGTCCGCGCTCAGCAACTCTCGCCAGGTGTCGTCCGCGACAACGAGCCGCACGCTCGGGCAGCTCTTCAGCGCCTCGTCCAGCTTTGACTCCATCGAGACGGCACGGCGACGACGCGTCGTACCGGCCGTGGTGATGACGGCCTTGGCGTCCGCATCCTGGATCCGCGCGGCGATGGCGGCCGGGGCGAACCCGGAGAACAGTGGCACGACCATCGCGCCGATGCTCGCCACCGCGTACGTCGCAACCACTGCCTCGGGCGTCATCGGCAGATAGATCGCGACCGCGTCCCCTTTGCCGATGCCGTGAGCGCGCAGTCCGGCCCGGACGCGCGCGACCTGGTCGTCGAGTTCGGCGAACGTCAGCCGCCGCACGGTCCCGGCCTCGGTCTCGTGCACGATCGCGACCGCATCCGGCGTCGCCGCTGCCCAGCGCACGACGGTCGCGTCCACGATGTTGATACCGCCGTCCACGAACCATTCCGGGTACTCGATCCCCCGGCTGAGGTCGACCACCTTCGTGTACGGCGTACCGAACGCGATACCGAGGTCGGACACGACGGCGTCCCAGAACGCACCGATGTCCGCCACCGACCGGGCACGCAGGGCATCCACATCTCCGACACCGAGCGCGCGCATCAGCCTTGCCACGTTGGAGTTCTCGAGATAGTCGGCGGTCGGGTGCCAGGTGTAGGTCATGTCAGCTCCGAGGCATGCCGAGGATGCGTTCGGCGACGATGTTGCGCTGGATGAAGGTGGATCCGCCGGCGATCGCCGTACCGCGGGCCTGGTTGGCGAGCCGCAGCCATCGCCGTGAGCGCTCTGCTTCCTCGGACGTGTCGTCGAGGTCGAACTGGCCGGCCAGCGGTTCGAGCGACAAGCGGAAGTCGGCAAGATCCTCGACCAGCGGGCAGAAGTACAGCTTGCCGATCGAGGCGACCGGACCAGGCGGACCGGACGCGCCGCTGATCACCCGTTGGCTGATCGTGCGGTGCACAAAGGCACGCGCCCAGAGGTCGGCGACCTTCTGCCGGACCTGCGGGTCCGCGCCGACGGGCCGGCTGGACGAGTCGGTCATGCCCCGGATGTCGGTGATGAGGTCGTCAACCGCCTTGGTGGTGTTCACCCGTCCGGTGGCGATGGCGACCCGCTCGAAGGACAAGGTGCCCATGGCAACTTTCCAGCCGCCGTCGACCTCGCCGACCACGGCCTCGTCGGGCAGGAACACGTCGTCGAGGAAGACCTCGTTGAACTCCGCCTCGCCGAGCATGTGCTGGAGTGGACGGACCGTGACGCCGTCGCTGTCCATCGGCAGCAGGAAGTACGTGATGCCCTTGTGCCGCGGGCCACCGCCGGTGCGGGCCAGCAGAATCGCAGCCGCCGCCATCTGCGCACGGCTCGTCCAGATCTTCTGCCCCTGGATCCGCCAGCCGCCCTCGACCTTCGTCGCCTTGGTCCGCAGCGAGGCGAGATCGGACCCCGCGTCGGGTTCGGAGAACAGCTGGCACCAGATCTCCTCGCCGGTCAGGATCGGGCGAAGGTACCGCTGCTTCTGCTCCTCGGACCCGAAGTGGGCGATCGTCGGGCCGGCGAAGTCCTCGCCGATCGTGTTGAGCCGCTCCGGCGCTCCGGCCAAGTCGCATTCCTCGCCGAAGATCGCCCGCATCCGCTCGTCCAGGCCCTGGCCGCCGTACTCGCGCGGCCAGGTGAGACCGGCGTACCCGGCCTCGTGGAGCATCGCCTGCCAGGCACGCCAGAACGCCAGCTTCTCGGTCAGGTCCGCGGGCTCGGGCCAGGGCAGCTCGGGCAGTCGCTTCTCCAGCCAGGTGCGCAGCTCCTGCCGGAACCGGGCCTCGTCCGGGGCGTCTGCTAGATCCATCAGCCCAGCTTCGCCTGGATGTCGGCCCGCAGCACGTGCTTCTGGATCTTGCCGGTCGCGGTCATCGGCATCGCCGGCACGATCTCCAGCCGCTCCGGCAGCTTCTGGGTGGCGACCTTGTGCTCGTGCAGCAGCGCGGTGATGTCGTCCAGCGTCACCGCCGGCTGTCCCTCGGCCAGTACGACGTACGCGCAGACCTTCTCGCCGAGTCGCTCGTCCGGCATGCCGACGATCGCCACACTCGCGATGGCCGGATGACGGAGCAGGTGGTCCTCGATCTCGCGGGCACTGATGTTCAGCCCGCCGCGGATGATGATGTCCTTGAGCCGCCCGGTCACCCGGACGAAGCCGTCCGTGTCCATCCGGCCCAGGTCGCCGGACCGCGAGAAGCCTTCCGGCGTGAACAACTCGGCGGTCTGCTCGGGATCGTCGTAGTACTCGATCATGTGGCTCGGGCCGCGGTACGCGATGTCACCCTCTTCGCCGCGCGGAACCTCGAGGCCGTCCCCACCGACGACCTTCACCTCGGCACCCTGGAGTGCCGAGCCATCCGACGTCACCGATCGCTCCGGCGGATCCGAGACTGTGCACATCGTGGTGAGGAAGTTCTCCGACCGCCCGTACAGGCTGAGCGTCTGGAAGCCGAGCAGCTCGTGGGACTTCTCGACAATCGCGCCTGGGATCGGCGAGCCGGCGCAGACCCAGAGCCGCATGCTGCTCGCGTCGTGCTTGGACGGGTCGTACGCCCCCATCAGCATCTGCAGGAACGGGGTCGCGGTGACCGTGACCGTGCAACCGTGCTGCTCGATCCGGTTCAGGCCCTCCTGCGGGTCCCATGCCTCCATCAGGTACGACTTCGCGCCGGCGATCAGGGGCAGCACAACACTGGTCACCAGGCCCGTGCTGTGCGTCACCGGTGACGGCCCGAACTCGACGTCGTTCTCGGTGTAGTCGAGGCTCTTCATGATCGCGGTCGCACTCGCTCGCACGGTGTTGAAGGTGTGGTAGCAGCCCTTGGGGCGGGACGTAGTACCGGAGGTGTAGACGATCAGGAAGCCGTCGTCCGGCGACGAATCCGGGCCCGCCTCGGCGTCCAGCTCCGCGAGATCGCCGTCCACTACCAAGCTGTCGAGCGCCGGTGCGTCCGCCGAGCCTGTCGCGCGGGCGACGTACACGGTCCGGAGATCCGGAGTCGACGAGCGCAGCTCCTCGAACATCGCGAGGTGGCCGAAGCCGCGGAACTCCTCACACGTCACCGCCGCGACCGCGCCGGAATGCCGCAGGACGTAGCCGACCTCCTCCTCGCGGTAGATCGGCATGATCGGCACCAGGATCGCGCCGATCCGCGAGAGTGCCGCAGCGACGACGGCGAAGTCGGTCCAGTTCGGCAGCTGGACGGCGACCCGGTCGCCACGTTCCACACCCTGCCGGCGCAGCCCGACCGCGAGCCGCAGCGCCTTCTCGCGCAAGTCCGCGTAGGTCAGCGACGTCGTGCTGTCGAAGATGAAGGTCTGGTCACCGCGCCGCTCGGCCTCCTCGGCGACGAGTGCGTTGAAGCTCGACGGTGCCCAATAGCCCGCGGCGTAGAAGCCGGCGATCTGGTCCTCGGTGTACCGGTCCCGGACGGTCTTGGTCGGTGCGCTCATGACTGTTTCCTTAGTACCCGGGTGAGGAATGCCAGCACGTCGGCGATCACCTCGTCCTGGTTGGTTTCATTGAAGATCTCGTGCATCGCGCCGGGGTAGACCTTTTGCTCCAGCGCGGGTCCGGCCAGGTGCTCGAAGGCCTTGGCCGTGACGTCGTACGGCGCCAGCGGGTCGAGTTCGCCGTGTAGCCACAGGGTCGGGAGGTCACCGAGCGGCGGACCGGCGGCGATGTCCGCGACCGCAGCGAAGATCGCGGACAAGGTCTGGCGGCTGAGCGGTCCGTGGTAGACGAGCGGGTCGGCCAAGTAGGCTTCACCGACCGCCGGGTCGCGCGAGAGCATCGCCGTGTCGATGGGCACCTGGGGCATCGGATCCATCGCCAGGAGTGCCTCGAAGCCCGGGTTTCCGCCGACCACCGGGTCGGACAGCACCAAGGCGGTGAGTTCGCCAGGAAACGACTGCGCGAACCGGGTGGCGATGATGCCACCCAGCGAGTGGCCGATCAGGGCGACGGGCAGCCCGGGGTGGTCGGCCCGCAACTGCTCGGCGACATGGTGCAAGTCCGCGACCATCTTGTCGACATCCTCGATCTCGCACCGCTCCCCCGCCGACCCACCGTGACCGTGATGGTCACCGGCGTACACGACCGCGCCGTCCGCGACGAGCCGCCGCGCGACGTGGTCGTACCGGCCACTGTGCTCACCGATGCCGTGCGCGAGCAAGACGCCGTACGACGGTTGCTCGGCGCTCCACGTCCGGACGAAGACGTCGCCCACCGTGCCGTCGATCATGAAGGCGGTCATGCGCCCCTCCTCTGAAGCCCTGAGGTGATGACCCGAGCATGCAACATTCGGCCTGATAGTTCAATGGTCTGACCAGAAATTTCAGCGCTCCTTCCAGACCGGATCGCGCTTGTCACGGAACGCGGTCACGCCCTCGACGATGTCCTCGGTGGTGAATGCGAGGGCGAGCTGGGAACGCAGCGCGGACAACGCGTCCGGGAGGCTCAAGTCGCGGGTCGCGGCGATGGCGTCCTTGCCCATCCGCATCAGCAGCGGCGACTTCGCGGCCAGCTTGTGTGCCCATTCGCGGACGACCTCGTCGAAGTCGTCAGCCGGAACCACGGCGTTGACGAGGTTGAGCCGGGCGGCCTCGGTGGCGTCGATCGGCTCGCCGAGCATCATCAACTCGTTTGCCTTGAGGCGGTCGACATTGCGGTAGATCAGCGCCGAGATCATGAACGGGAAAACCCCGACGTTGATCTCCGGACAACCGAAGCGCACACCCTCCTTCGCGATCACCAGGTCGCACGCCAGGGCGAGCCCGAACGCGCCGGCGAGCACATCGCCGCCGGCCGCGCAGATCACCGGCTTCCCGAGCTCTCCAATCGCCCGATAGAGCCGCGGGAACCGGTCGAGCGCGGCGTACTTCGCGATCGTGGGCACATCCGCGGCGAACGCCTTCAGGTCGCCGCCGGCCGAGAAGACCCGCTCATGCGAGGAACCCAGCACGAGCACGCGGACCTCGGCGTCCGCGGCTGCGTCGTCGAGCGCTGCCAGGAGATCATCCAGCAGCTCGTCGCTGAGCGCGTTGCGGGTCGCGGGCGAGTCCAGCGTCACGAACGCCACCGCATGATCGTCCACTTCGTAACGCACCAGGCCGGTCACGGCGAGAGCACCACCTTCCCGAATCCTTGACCACTCTCGAGATAGCCGTGTGCGGCCGACGCCTCGTCCAATGGGAAGACTCGATCGACCACAGGCGGGCTTACGTCGTACTCCTCGAGGAAGCGCAGCAGGCCGGCGAAGTCCCGGGGACTGCCCATCGTGGTGCCGATCAGCTCGAACTGCCCGAAGTAGAAGGGCCGGACGTCCAGCACAGCTCTGTCAGCCCGGGACGCTCCAAGGACCACCAACCGGCCACCCGGTCGCAGCGCGGACAACGAATCACCCCAGCTGCCGACCGAATCCAGCACGACGTCGAACCCATGCGGTGTCAGCTCCTTGGCCGCTTCGGGCCAGCCGGGGTCGGCATACAGAACTCCGGCAGCCGCGCCGAGTTCGCGGGCCCGGGCGATCTTCTCCTCGGACGATGATGTGACGATCACCTGGCAACCCGCGGCGGCCGCGAGCGACACGGCCATGGTCGCGACGCCGCCGCCCGCACCTGATACGAGCACCGATTCGCCGGCCTTCAGCCGCGCCCGGGAGAAGAGCGCCCGGTAGGTGGTCAGCCCGACCAGCGGCAACGCGGCGGCCTCGGGCCAGCTCAGACCGGACGGCTTCGGTACGACGCACTCGCGCGGGACCTTCACGAACTCCGCATAGGTGCCCGGCCGATGGTCGCCGAGGATCTCCCAGCGCGGCCCGGGCGCGGACTCGTCGTCACCCCACCACAGCGACGGCAGCACAAGCACGTCTTCGCCTGTCTCGATGTCGACGCCTGCGCCGTCCGCGCCGGGGATGTGTGGCAGTGGGGAGTTGTAGCGGCCTTGGCGGACGAGTACGTCGTGCCAGTTGAGCGCGGACGCCTTGAGTCGCACGACAGCCCACGTGCGCTCCGGTACTGGATCTGGCACTTCGGCGGGCTGGAGGACTTCGGGTCCGCCGAATCGGGTCTGCACCACGGCGCGCATCGGATCACCCGGCGTACGTCAGATAGATGGACTCGCCGACGGCCGCGGGTTGATCCTGACCGCGGATCTCGATGCGCAGCCGAAGTCGGTACTGCACGCCGCCGTCGTCCCGCCATACCGGATCGGTGATCGACGCGGCCAGGCGGATCTCGGACCCCACCGGCACCGGCGCCGGGAAGCGCACAGCGTCGAGGCCGTAGTTCGTACCGCGGGCGTGATCCTTGATCCGCAGCAGGTCCTTGAACATCACCGGCACCAACGACAGCGCCAGATAGCCGGTGGCGCCGGCCCCGAACAGATCGACCATCGCCTGATCCACGCGGCGCCAGCTCGAGGCGCCGAGATCCAGCACGGTCACGTCCGCCAGTTCGGCCACCGTCAGCTCGATCATCGATCCTCCTTGGCCTTGCAGGCACCGGCTAAGGGTATTATGGTCAGACCAAAACGTGACCGTCAACGAGGAGAGCCGATGGACGACTTCACCGACGTGGTCTACGAGGTCGAGGACGGCCTGGCCTGGATCACGATCAACCGCCCCGAGCGGTACAACTCGTTCCGCGCCCGGACGGTCGACGAGCTCGTGCTGGCGTTCAAGCGGGCCTGGGCCAGCGACGAGGTCGGCGTGATCGCACTGACCGGCGCGGGCGACAAGGCGTTCTGCACCGGCGGCGATCAGAAGCAGCGGATGGAGACCGGCGACTACGGTCCCTCGCAGAGCGGGTTGTTCGAGGTCGACTCGTTGCACCGCGTCATTCGCGACGTACCGAAGCCGGTCATTGCCGCCGTCAACGGTTACGCGATCGGCGGCGGCCACGTGCTGCACCTGCTGTGTGACCTGACCATCGCGGCCGACAACGCGACGTTCGGCCAGAACGGCCCGCGGGTCGGCTCGTTCGACGCCGGCTTCGGCACCGGGCTGATGGCGCGGGCGATCGGCGAGAAGCGGGCCCGGGAGATCTGGTTCCTGTGCCGCAAGTACTCCGCGGAGCAGGCGCTCGACTGGGGACTCGCCAACAAGGTGGTCCCGGCGGACCAACTGCACAAGGAAGTCCGGGCCTGGGCCGACGAGATCCTCAAGCTCTCCCCCACCGCGCTCAAGGTGCTGAAGCAATCGTTCAACGCCGACACCGAGCACTTTGCCGGCATCGGGCAGATGGCCTACTCCAGCCTGAAGCTGTTCGGCGAGACCGCCGAGGCGCAGGAGGGCATCACCGCGTTCAACGAGAAGCGCAGCCCGGACTTCTCGGCGTACCGCGGGAATTGACGTGTTCAGTAAAGACGTACTGGACGGCAAGCGCATCCTGATCACGGGCGGCGGCACCGGTCTTGGTCGTGGGGTGGCCAGACACCTGGTCGAGCACGGCGCCGAGGTCCACCTGTGGGGTCGCCGCCTCGCGGTGTTGCAAGACGCCGCGGAGGCAGCCGGACCCGGCAGCGTCCACGTCCACATCGTCGATGTCCGCGACTTCGATCAGGTCGACGCGACAATGGAGTCGATCTGGTCGGAGCACGGCCCGCTGACCGGCGTGGTCAACAACGCCGCGGCGAACTTCATCGCTCAAACCGAGAAGCTCAGCCCGCGTGCCTTCGAGGCTGTCACCGGCACGGTCATGAACGGCTCCTTCCACACCACCCTCGCAGCCGGCCGGCGCTGGATCCGCGACGGCCTTCCCGGCAGCATCCTGTCGACGCTGACCACTTGGGTCTGGACCGGATCGGCGTACGTCGTACCGTCGGCGATGGCGAAGGCCGCGGTCCACGCGATGACGATGTCACTCGCGGTCGAGTGGGCCAAGTACGGCATCCGGATCAACGCGATCGCGCCTGGACCGATCCCGACCGACTATGCCTGGGAGATGCTCAATCCGACCGAGAGCAGTTCGGTCGGCGCGACACAGACTGACACGGTGCCGGCCGGACGTGCGGGAACGATCGAGGAGCTGGCCAACCTGACGATCTTCCTGCTGTCCGATGCGTGCGATTACCTCACCGGGCAGACGATCGCGATGGACGGCGGCCAGATGCTCGCCGGTCCCGGCACCTTCGCCGGGCTCACCTCGCTGACGGACGCGGACTGGGCCCAGGTCAGGGAGCGCAGCACGGCGGCCACTGCCGCCAGCAAGGCGCAGCGTTCTACCTGAGCGTCGGGCGATAGGTGTACGACGTACTACGGGTGAGCGCGAACTCGAAGATGCCCCGGCCGCGCGTGCCGTCCTGGTTGAACTCGCACAGGCGATCCGTCAGTGAGGTGTCGGCGGTGAGCGGCGTGATCGTGCCGTCGAGTGGATACACGTCCGACTCCAGGCCGCGGACGGTTCCGTGCTGACCGCCGTACCCGCCGCCGGCCATCAGGGCGCCGCGGCCGGAGGCGTCGGCTTCAATCCTGGAGATGCCGGCCTTGGTGGTCACCTCGACGGTGCCGGATCTGAGGTCGAGCGTGTCGTCGAAGCGCAGGTCGTGGCGTACGTCGACGATCGGGTCCAGGCGGCCGTCGGTGTGCATCACCGCACCTTCCAGCAGCAGCCTCTCACCCGCTCGGTCCTCGACCAGGAGGAAGCCGATCGAGCGGTCCGGGAACTGCGCCTGGTACCAGATGTGGAGGCCTTGGCCGCCGCTCATCGTCCGGACGCCGCGCGATCGGTCTCGTTGTCCGTACCAGCCTTGGATGTTGTTGGCGATTCCGTCGATGCTCACGACGCCGTCGTACAGACCGGATTGGAAGAGGTGCTCGAAGTTCGTCGATTCGCCGACCTTGATGTCGCCTGACCAGGCCGGGGTCCGGGCGCGCCAGGTGAGGTCGAACTCCACATCGGTGGGGTTCGCTCCGAGCGTGAAGTGCCAGGTCTCCGCTGGGTCGAGGGCCTGCCAGGAAAGCGGGCCGCAGCTGTCGGGGCCGAGTTCACCGCCGAAGCGTACGTTGCGTTGCTCGTGCGGGAGACAGGCGATCACGAAGCCGTCCATGCTGTTGCGGTCCGGGTAGCTGCCGACGCCGAGGATGATCGAGGGTGTCGTCGCGTCGGCCGGGTGGAGGTTGAACATGAAGCGGTCGAAGAACATCACACCTCCAGTTCGGCGGCGCGCTGAGCAGCCGCGAGGAACGACTGCACGTGCGCCAGATCGGCGTAGTACGGATCCTGGCCCTGTCGGCGGCTGTACTCGTACAGCACGGCGAGCTTCCAGAGCGCGAGCGTTGTGTACCAGTTGAGGTTCTTCAGCTCCGCTCCGGTCCGTACGGCGTACCGGTCGGCCAGCTCCTTGCGGGTCGGGTAGCCGGGTTCGAGCATCGCTCGTCCGAGCTGCTGGGTTGGCGTCAACGGGCCGTCGTCGTCGGGCACCGAGGCGAGGAAGTAGCCGAGATCGAGGAGCGGGTCGCCAAGCGTTGCCAGCTCCCAGTCGAGGACGGCGACGAGCTCGCCGGGGCGCTTGGCCGACAGGACGACGTTGCCGATCCGGTAGTCGTTGTGGACGATCGACGCGCCCGACTCGGTGGGTACCTGCTCGGCCAGCCAGGCGTCGAGCTCGGCGAACTGACTGTTGTCATCAGCAACGAGTTGGGCGATTCGGCGCCGGTGCCGGTCGTTGAATCCTTCCGGCCGGCCGTAGCCTTCGAGGCCCGCGGATCGCCAGTCGACCGCGTGCAGGTCGGCGAGCGTGTCCACGAGTGCTTCGCCGATCCGCTGCCGCGCAGGTTGCAGGGACGACGGAGTCTCGGTCGTGACGACTGGGCCGGCCGCGAACGACATCACATAGAGGGGTACGTCGACAACCTCACCCGCTTGGGCTGTCGCCAGCAGTCGCGCCACGGGGACCGGCGTGGTCGCGAGTGCATTGATGACGCGAGCCTCCCGCAGCACGTCGTGTGCGCCTGGCGGGAAGGGTGGCGGCGGCGGGCGTCGTACAACGACCTGATGCACGCCGTCGGACACGAGATGGGTCAGGTTCGAGTGGCCGTCGCCGATCGGTGTGGTGGTGATCTCGCCGGACGTCACGCCTCGATCTTCCAAGTACGACGCCAGCCGGGCGCGGGTATCGGGCGTCCAGTCCCAGGGCATCGGCGTCAGGTCCCGGTGAAGCGGGGCTCGCGTTTCTGTTTGAACGCGGCGAGCGCTTCGGGCATGTCGGCGGTGCGGGTCAGGAGCGCCTGGCCGCGGTTCTCGAGTTCCAGGGCGGCGGCGTACGAGGTGATCTCCTGGTTGTGCTGGATCGCGCGCTTGGACATCCGGACCCCGCCAGGTGAGTTGGCCGCGATCAACCGTGCGCAGGCGATTGCTTCGTCGTACAACTCCTCGGTGGCAACGACACGGTTGGCCAGGCCGATCCGGGCGGCCTCCTCGGCGCCGACGATGCGGCCGGTGTAGCCGATCTCGGCGGCTCGGCCTGGTCCGACCAAACGACTGAGGTTGTACGACGTACCGAGCTCGCCGATCGACAGGCCAACCCGGATGAACGCCGTACTGAACTTGGCCGTCGGGGCGACCAGCCGGATGTCGGCCGCCAGCGCCAGCGCCATCCCGCCTCCGGTCGCGGGCCCGTGGATCGCGGCGATGACGGGGAACGGCAGGTGCCGGATCGCCTGGATGCCGCCCGTTGCGGTCTCCTGGAACCGGAGGAACTCCAGCACGCCCATCCGCGTGATGACATCCAGCTCGTCGAGGTCAAACCCGGCGCAGAACGCCCGCTCGCCGGCGCCGGTGAGGATGAGGGCGCGCAGTCCGCTGTCACGCAGGGCGCGGGCGGCCAAGCCGTGTTCGGTGAACATCCGGACAGTCTGGGAGTTCATCCGATGCGGGCGATTGATTCGAAGTACGCCGATGCCGCCGTCGAGCGGCTCGAAGGTCAGGGTTTCCAGCTCGGGGAAGTTCATCGGCCCGTGAACACCGCCGGCCTGTGCTCCTTGAAGGCGTTGAGCGCCTCGGGCATGTCGGCACTTCTGGTCAGCAGGGCCTGGCCGCGATTCTCCAACTCCAACGCGGCGGCGTAGGACGAGACTTCAAGGTTGGCCTGGAGCGCACGCTTCGAGAGCTGTACGCCGCCGGGCGAGTTCTGTGCGATGCGCTCAGCCAGTGCGATCGCGTCGTCCAGCAGGTGATCGCTGATGCTGTTGACCAGGCCGATTCCGGCCGCCTCATCCGCCTCGACGAGTCGACCGGTGAAGCAGATCTCGCTGGCATGGGCCGGGCCGATGAGGCGTGTGAGCAGCCACGACGTACCGAGGTCGCCGGCGGACAGGCCGATCCGGACGAAGGCAGCGTTGAACTTCGCGGTGGGCGCTGCGATCCGGATGTCGGCGGCGAGTGCCAGGGACAGTCCCCCACCGGCCGCGGCGCCGTTGATCGCGGCGATCACGGGAGCTCTGAGCGAGCGCACCGCCAGCAGAGCCCGCGCGGCCCGCTCCTGCTGGTCGAGCATGCCCAGAGCGCCGAGCCCGGCAAGATCGTCCGCGTCCGCGAGGTCGTAACCGGCGCAGAACGCCGTGCCGGCTCCGGTGAGGATGACGACTCGGCAGTCGTCCTCGGCGTCGAGCGCCTCCGCCGCATGCTCGAGCTCGGCGAACATGGTGTTCGTCATCGCGTTGCTTCGCTGCGGGCGGCTCAGGGTAATGACGACGACACCGGGTCGCGGCTCGTCCAGCGTGAGCGTCTCGTACGTCGCGGTCAGGCTTTTCATAGACAGCCTCCTCCCATTGGATCAATGGTAGGACCAAACAGTAGCAGAGTCGTTGCGCGGACGATTGGACCGCGACAATGCTAATTTAGGTACGACCAAATGCTTGGACCCTCAGGAGACCCTCATGGCCGCTCAACCAAGCTCGGAGACCGGGCCGAGGCGGCACGCTGTCCAGCTCAGCCCCATGCAGGTCCCGAAGGCATCCGACGTCCTCGCCGACGACCTGCGGGAGCGCATCATCCGCGGCGAGTTCCCGGAGGGCACCGCGCTGCCGCCGGAGCGGGAGCTGGTCAGCCAGACCAAGATGAGCCGGACCACGGTCCGCGAGGCGCTGCGCATCCTCGAGGTCCAAGGGCTCGTCCGGGTCAAGACCGGACGGTCCGGTGGCGCGTTCGTGTACCGGCCCGGCAAGGACACTGTCGCCGACTCGGTCAACCTGCTGATCCGCGGCCGGCAGATCCGGATCCCGGCGCTGCTCGAGACCCGCGAGGCGATCGAGCCGTACTGCGCGCAGCTCGCCGCTCGGAATCGCACTGACGAAGACCTCGAACGCCTCGACCAGGCCAACACCGACATCGCCGCGGACGGGACTCTCGCCGACTTCCTCCAGGCCAACGTCGACTGGCACATCGCCGTCGCCGCCGCGAGCCACAACGAACTGCTGACCGGCATCATGCTCGCCCTGTCCCGCAGCATCTACGACGCCACCGACAACCAGGGCTTCGTGGACGCCGAAGTACGCCGGACCACCCTGCGCGCCCACCGCACCGTCACCAAGGCCATCCGCGACCAGGACCCCGACGCCGCCAACCGCCGCATGAGTCGCCACGTCCACACCTACGCCGAAGCCGTCCTGGAAGTAGAAGACCGAACCACCGTCACCGTCCCCGAAACCTGACCACCCGCGACCCGGCCCAAGCGCAGCACGGCGCCCGAACCATCGGCATATGAGTCACCCGCCCAGCCGTTGAGCTCGAGGCGTGTGGTTGACGGGTGCCGCAACCGCCCACGTGGGTTAAGGCGAGCGCTTCCATGGTTGTTGGTCAGTTGCTGATGGCTGGGGCGGCCTCGAGATAGGTGGAGTCGGTGAGTTGGGCGACCAGGAAGGCGGCGATGTCGGTGCGGGTCATGGCCCCGCCGATCTTGTCGTGGCCGAGGAACCCGGCTCGCAGTGTGCCTACGCCTGGTCGGTCGGTGGGGTTGGTGATGCGGGCCAGGGTCCAGTCGAGCCCGGAGCCGGCGACGGCTGCGGACATGCCGATCACCTCCGCGAGGGCACGGGGGAACATGGTCTTGGCCATCAACGGGATGATCCGGCCTTGAAGCGTGGGCAGGTCGCGTTCGTCCGGCACGGATGGTGTGGCCAGTCCGATGAACCGGCGTACGCCGGTCTCCTTCATGGCCTGCACGATGGCGCGGGTGCCCTCGGTCAGGGCGGTGCCGTTGGCGAATGGTTTGAGGGTGGGCCCAAGTGCGCTGATCACCGCGTCGGTGCCGTCGATCGCCTGCCGTACGGTGGCGACCTCTCCCAACTGGCCGACCTGCACGGCTAGTCGGGGCCGGGGCTGCTCGAGCTTGGCAGGGTTGCGGACGAATGCCGTGACCTGATGGCCGTCGCCGAGTAGCTGGTCGACGACCAGCCGGCCGACTTTTCCGGTGGCACCGAACACGGTGACGCGCATGGACATCTCCTTGCGGGGTCGGGCTGAAGGGAGGTGAGTGGTCAGGCGCAGGTGATGCCGAGTTTGCCGAGCGACCCGGCGCCGAAGTCGGCGAATGCCTGCGGCGCCTGCTCCAGCGGGTAGGTGGTGGTGACGGGCACGCGCAGTCGCCCTGCGGCCACGTCGGCTGCGAGGCGCTCCAGAGTCGCGGCGTTCGCGTCGGCCATCACGGGGACGACGGTGAGGTCGCGGCCCGCGACCGCGTCCGGCCCGAAGCCGAGTGTGGAGGCGACCCGGCCGCCTGCTCTCACCAACTCGGCGACGGCCTGACCGTCGCCGGCCAGGTGAAGCGCGACGTCGACACCGCTGGGAGCGAAGTCCTTCACCTGTGCGGCGAGGTCGCCGGTGTAATCCACGACGTGGACATTCGCGCCGAGGGAGCGGACGAAGTCGGCCTGCGCGCCGGGCAGCGCGGTGGCGATCACCCGGGCGCCCCGCGCCGCGGCGTACTGCACCGCGATCGCACCCACGCCACCGGTCGCCCCCGCGATCAGGACCGTCTCCCCCTCCGCGGGTTCGACAGCCGCGAGGCTGTCGAGAGCGGCCGCGCCGGCGAGACCGAGTGCACCGGCGTCGGTGACCGAGACGCCGTCGGGGATGCGCGCCACACCCGACCCGGCCGGAACGACGACATACTCGGCCAGCGAGCCGGCACCCAGGAACGGCTTCGCCACAACGCCGAAGACAGGATCACCGGCGGCAAACTCGGTCACACCCTCACCGACCGCCTCGACTGTGCCGGCGAAGTCCTTGCCGAGCACCAGCGGGAAGCGGTGCTCCATCATCCCCTGCACGTAGCCGGCGGCCGTGGCTGCGTCGAAGCCGTTGACCGACGACGCCTGGACCCGGACCAGCAGCTCGCCGGCGTCGGGCCGCGGCACGGGCGTCTCGGTCACGGCGGGGGCCGCGGGGACGGAGTGGACGGTCAGAGCGCGCATGAAAGCTCTCCTCGACGAAGTGGATGGGGTTTTCCGATTCCTCCCTCTACCTTAGCAGCCGAATTGGACGGGGTATTCCAGTTGGCTAGGATGGCGACATGACACCGCCCGCGACTCCCGACGACGCGCGGCAATCGCTGCGCACCGATGCCGAACGCAACCGCGAGCGGGTGCTCTCGGCGGCGCGGAGTGTCTTCTGCGAGCAGGGCCTCGAGGTGCCGATGACGGTGATCGCCCGCCGGGCCGGGGTCGGCATCGCCACCCTCTACCGGCGCTTCCCCACCCGCGAGGACCTCATCGGAGCCGTCTTCGCCGACCGAATGGACGCCTACGTGGACGCCATCACCGAGGCGCTCGCCGACCCCGACCCCTGGCACGGCTTCACCACCTACATCGAGCGCATCTGCGCCATGCAGGCGGCCGACCGCGGCTTCGCCGACCTGCTCACCCTGACTTTTCCCACCGCCAAGGCGCTGGAGGCCAAACGCACCACGGCCTACCACGGATGGCTCGAACTGATCGCCCATGCCAAGGACAGCGGACAACTGCGTCCAGACTTCTCCCCCGAGGACCTGCCGGTCCTGCTGATGGCCAACGCCGGCGTCATCACCGCCACCGGCGACGCCGCCCGCGACACCTGGCGACGCCTGGTCGCCTACATGCTCCAGTCGTACGCCGCCAACCCGGCCCGATCCGAGGAGCTACCACCCGCCCCAGCACCCCGAGCCCTGTACCGCGCCATGATCCGCCTGACCCGGACCCCACCATCTCGCGACTGACCCACACCCCCACCAAGCCGCGGCCTACGCCCCACCGTCCGACTGACGGATCACGTCGAGGACCGCAGCCCCGGCCCATCCTTAACCTGAAGGAAGCGGACCCTCTCGGCGACTTCGCCCACCACCACTGCGGATCGACACCCGCCACTTGTACCCAGTACACGTCGAGCTCGACCAGTCCGTCGTCCTGGAAGTACAAGACCGAACCACCGTCACCGTCCCCGAGACCTGACCACCCGCGAGCTGACCCGAGCGCGACCCGGGGCACAAACCACCGGCACATGCGTCGCCCGCTCAGACGTTGAGTGCGATGCGTGTGGTTAGGGTGCGTGTCCCTCCTCGGACACGTGGGGGTTCATGTCCCTAGGGATATGAACCCTTTCTCATTTCTGGGCTCGCGGCGGCGGTCCGCCATTCACACTCCACTGCGTGTTCACAGCACCAGTGTCGCCGTACATCGGACGGGCACGAACCCGGAACGGTTAGTCCCGGACTCCTGGAATTGCGGTCCGGTGCCGATGGGCTCAGGTCGCCCCGGACTGTGGTGCGACCAAGGCGAGGTCCGCTGCGTATGCGGTCACGGGATGCGAACGAGAAGCCTGCAGCCCCGCATGCAACGCGACCGACAAGTCCGTTCACCTTGTCTCCTGCCACCGGTCGGTTCTTCCGCCGGAATCGCCTACCAGGAACTCGTCAGTTGGAGCGGATCAGGGCTTCCAGGGTGTAGATGCCGATGGCGATGGCGTCCTCGGCGAGGTCGAAGGTCGCACTGTGGTGGGGCCCGGGACTCGACGCGCCGATCATGATGTACGCGCCCTGACCGCCGCGGCCCCTGGACGTGTGAGAGTCGCGGACTGGCCCATCACCCCGGCCTCCGCCTCGACTCCTTGCGCCGCCGCGGTACCGGCCACGATGGACCGGATCCGGTCGACCAGTTCGTCGACAACGACGTCGTCGAAGCGGTCGATCGGGCCGAGTACCCCGCCGACGACTGCTTCCTCCATGGCGCGGTGCTTCACCTTTCATCGGGCGTTGGAAACCGTCGTGCGCTGTCGCATCTGGGCCTTCCTGGTGGTATCCGCGACACCGCTCGGGAGGTCCGGAGTCAGCGGGGCATGCGGCCCGGGAGCCAGGTGACGGGGACGACGCGGCGCCAGCCGTCGAAGACGACGGTGGCGTTCATGCCGACCGACAGGTACAGGCCGAGGGCCGGCGTCGGGTTGTTCGTATCGACATGCAGGATCGTGCCGGCCCGGCCGGTGGCTGCGTCGAGGGCGAAGGCGTCGCGCAGCAGGAACTTCGCCAGACCACGCCCCCGGAACTCCTCGACCACGCCGAGCATGCCGATGTGACCGCAATTCTCGGTCTCGACGTACCCGTCGTTGCACACGCGGACCGCGACCGCCCGGCCATCAACCTCGAGCAGCGTGAGCTGGGACCACTCGAAGATGGGCAGACCCTCGTGCGCCTCGAGCCACTCCTCGCGTGGGGTTTCGACCCAGCCGAACTGGCCGCGGAAGCACTCGTTGATGGCCTCGTGTGCGGCCCGGCGGGCGGCCTCGTCGAAGGCACCGCGGCGGACCACGACGCCCGCGGGTCCGTCCGGGGTGGCAGCCGGGCCGGTGTGGTCGATCCGCATCCGGTGGTACGTCGTACCAGTGGTGAAGTCGTGGTCGGACAACTGCGCGCGCAGCGACTCGTCGGCCCGGTACACGAACGCGTCGACGGTGACCTCGGCATGGCCACGCTCGCGTCCCATCTCCCGGGCGCGCTGCATCGTCCGATCGACCAGCCAGGCGGCGACCTCTGGGTCCTGCGACGCCACTTCGATGTTGATCAGCTGACGGTCACCGATGCCGAGCGTGGTCGCATACCCGGCCGGCCGGCCGTCCGCGGCGAGCACCAGCCAGCCGTCGGTCGAGCGGTCGAAGCCGGGCCTGTCTATGCAGTAGGCGACTTCCTCCAACGTGGTGTCGGCGAACCCGACCACCGCCTTGTTGTAGGCCGCGAGCATGTCGAACAGTGCCTCGGCATCGGTCGGCTCCGGCGAACGGACGGTGTAACCGTCGGGCAGTCCAGCGATGGTCTTCATGATTCAGCGTGCACCTGTACGCATTGCCGCGGAAGGGCCGGCGGCTTGACATTGCACCGCACCGCCAACGAACGAACGGCGTTTCATCGCCGGCCCCTTCCGCGAACCGGCAGTTGCATCCAGAGGTCCCGCGCGCGGCAGGTAGAAGCGGTTCGCCGCAGAGTTGGCGCCGACGATCGCCGGGAGAGCAACCGCTCCCACCGGTACGGCGACGACTGGGACAATTGCGCGCACGCCGTGCGGATCGGTAGACGGAGATTGACAGAACGGGTGGTGTGAAAGGATTTCACGGTGCCCCCTCAGGACACTTGCTTAGATGCACCCGGGGAGATCAAAGTTATCGATCCGCCCAGTCGTACTGGCCCCGAGGCGAAATGAGTCTGGACCTGCCGCCGAGAGGCGGCAGGTCCAGCGGCCGTTTTACCAGCGATGGGCGACATCCACCACGATCCGGCTGCCGGCGCCCGGACCTGCGAGGGTGAAGACGCGGAACGGCAGGCGGGCGCGGAGTCCGAGCCCGATCCAGGCGGCGCCCTCGGTGCTGCCGGCGTACTCGACCTGCCGGAAGGTCCGGTAACCGGTCACACTTGATTCGTGCGTAGGCTGGAAGGCCCAGTGGCCGGCCTCGTCGAACTCGCGGACGCCCAGCATGATCTCCAGCTTTGCGCCACCACGGAGCGGGACGAGATGGCCCGCCCCCGGGCGGAAGACGTTCGACACGTACCGCGCGGTGTAGCCGGGCGGCTTGCCCGCGATGTCGAACACCACGCGGTCGAAGCAGGCATGCCGACCGGTCCGGACCGCCTCCAGCGTCGCGGTGCTGACCCGGGTGTTTGCCTCAGGCAACGAACCCCAGCCGGTCGGGCAGGTGGTGCTGGAGCTCGCCGCAGCGTTGGCGCCGGCGACCGCCGGCACAGCGACCGCGCCCACCGGGACTGCGGCGACCGCGAGGACGGCGAATGCGGTACGGATCGGTCTTCGGATGGTTTTGATGGTGTGAATGGATTTCACTTGGTCCCCCCTTAGAGACACCTCTTAGATGCACTCCCGCGAACCGAAGTTGACATAATGCCGCGGTGATTTCAGGTGCCCGAACCGGCACGCACCGCGATCAGACATCGCGAGGGATTTCCGCCACAACATGCCACTCCCGGGCCTCCTCGAGGTCCGCGGTCGGCCTGACTTCCTCTGGCGGCCTGTGTGGCGACGCCCATCAGTTCGGCTCGGTCGCTACCAGCGACGTGGTACAGGTCGAGCAACGGGCCGACGGCGGGCATCTCCAACCGGACGCGAGCGCCTCGCTACCGATCGGTGATCGCGCCTCCTCGGATCCCGCCGTACGTTGGCCGGATCGCGGTAGTCGCCGTCCGCGTTGGCAAAAGACCGGCTCGTAGTCCGACCACGTCCCCGACGCAAATGAGGTCGAGGATCGCTCCGTTGCGATCGCTCAATCGGTCGAATACCTGCGGGGGGTAGAACGGTCGCCTCACCGCTGTTCGTGGCGTTGGACACAGCGAAGCGGACTCGATAATGTGCGCGGGCGACCGGACAGCCCTGGGAGCATCCGTCCGGAGGTGGGTTCCGTGGTCCCGAACATCGCCAGCGCTCGGCTGCGTGGCGGTAGTTCTGGTCGGCGAGCACGGCCGAAACCGTCGCGGCGACCTCGTCCGGGGTGACGGTCGCCGCGTCGTGCATTTGGCCGAGGCCGAGTTCGACGCAGCGCTGAGCATTGTGCGGCTGATCGGCGCCGAGGGGCAGCAGCACGGACGGCAGACCGTGCGCGAGGGCTCCGAGGAGACTGCCGGAGCCGCCGTGCGAGACGACCAGATCGCAGTACGGCAGCAGTTCCTCCTGCGGGATGAACCGCTCGACTCGGACGTGGTCAGGCTGCGGTCCCAGCGCCGCGGGATCATTGCGCTCGCCCACTGTCACGATCACCTTCGCGGGCACCGTCCGCAGACCCGCGAGCACCCGCGAGAACAAGTCGTCGGCGTCCGGCTGGAACACCGTCCCCAACGTGAAGTAGACGGTCGGGGTCTTCGACCTGACCAGGGCCGGTACGACGTCCGCGGGCCGGTAGGAGAACGCACTCGCAGGCAACGGGAATCCCGGGCTCCGGAAGCTCGGCGGGAACGGAGTCAGGACCAGATCCCGGTCGAGCATGGCGAGCCCGGGATCCGAGGGCAGGCCGTACTCGGCCCGCAACTCCGCCAACGGTTCCGCGATGAGCTCCTTGCGCAGCAGCGATCCGGCCGCGAGGACGAGCACGCTCGGACAGGGAACACCGAGCCGTTCGGCGGCGATCGCGGCGCCGAAATCGACCTCATCGCGCACGATCACATCGGGCTTCCACCGGCTGGCGATCTCGAGCCCGGCAGCCGCGTGCCGACGTGCTCCACGCCGCGCGAAGGTCTCGCTGAAGTGCCGCTACTCCGCCGCAGGGTCGACCTTCACCAGCCGCTCCGGAGCCGGAGCCGGCGCACCACTCGGCCGCGGCCCGCTGGTGGCGAAGGCCGTGAACCCAGCCGCTTCGAAGCTCGGCCTGACCTTGCCCGACCCGGCGACCGCGACGGTGTGCCCAGCAGCCTCGACCGCGCGAGCAACTGGAACCAGGGGCCGGAAATGCCCGCTACCCCCGCTGAACGTGAACAAGATCCGTATCGGCCGCACAGTACCGACTGTCCGGCCGGACCGTATCCGATCCGCCGCGTCCATTTGCGAGTAGTCAGGCTAGCGGTCATCACCATGACGGCGAATCCGACGTGGGGGTAGGAGGTGGGCGATATCAGAACCCGTACGCCGATGTTGTAACGGGCACCCGTGTCGGTGGTGTGCAACCGCATGGCAGGCGTGTTCTCACGGCCAATGGCGTTGGAATCCGCCTGGCGAGGTGAGGGCACGACTCGCAATCTCGCGGTCCGGGTGCGGCTATTGACGTTAGGCATCGCGCGGCGCAGCCTCATAACAGCAGCAAAGGGGGACCCATGCTTCAGTCCGTGCGCCTTTCCTCGATCGGGGCCGTCTGTGCGATCTCCACCTCGTTCTGTTTCGTGCTGGGGGCCGTCGCCATGGGGATCAGCGGGGTCGACACTCTCATCCCGGACACCGGCCAGCAGGGCCGCTCCTGGATCACGGATGTGGACGGCGCCAGCGGGCTCTTTTTCGCGGGTGCATGGCTCATCGTCCTGATGGGGTTTCTGGCGATCGTGGCATTCGTGGCGTTCTACGACGTCCTGCGGGACGCCGGCCAGATGCTCGTGCTGGCACCGGTCCTGGGCGCTGTCGGCATGACGCTGGTGACCGTCTCCCACCTGGTTCCCATCGCGTTGGCCTACGAGTTGGTGCCGGCGTACACCGACGCCGCCCCCGCCACTCAGTCGAGTCTGGGCGGCGTGTTCGAGACCTTTGCCTCGATTGCCGCTGTCACCAATGCTGCGGGCAACTTCCTAGGCTGGGGTGTGGCGCTACCGCTCTACGCGCTGGCGATTTTCACGACGCGAGCGCTGCCGCGGTGGATCGGATGGCTTGGCCTATTCGTCGCAGCTTTCGCCGGATGGCTCGGATTGCTCAGTCCCGTGTCGGATGTGATCAGCGGCATCTCCTTCCTCGGCTTCATCGGCTTCTTCGTGTTCATGGTCAGCATGGGTATATGCCTGCTCCGCCGACGCGCGACCACCAGCGCCGGTGGAACCCGTAAAATGGCGTAGCGCGGCGACCTTGCTGTTGATCGTGGGGGGCGGCTGCGAGCGCGGAAGGGAGTGCGGGTGCCAGCAGGCGGTCCTGCACCGCGGATGGGGCAGCGGGAGCGAGCGGAGCGGCTGGATGTGGGCGAGTTCGTGAAGTGGTTGCGCGAGGCACCGAACCCACGGCGGCCGCTCGCTGCCGGACGGCCGCTGGTGAAACCCTCCCGTCGTGAACTGCATGACGTGGCACGGAAATTCAAGGAACCGGTTAACCACCCGGCTAGATCGGCCGAACCCGCGCGGAGCCGCGAGTGGATGATCGTGCATCGGGGCACCTGGTGGATATGCGCCGGTCCGCCCGGGCCGACCGAGACGTCGACGCTTCGGCCTTCAGAAGCGACACGCCGGGGCCACCCAAGAGGCGGCTCACCGGCCCCACCCGTGCTCGGGTGTCGGTCCAAGGAGACCAACGTCTAGGAGTGGACCATGACTTCAACAGCAGATTCCGATAATTCGCCTCCGGGCGAATTCCAACCCGTTGGTGGCAAGCTCGAGCGTGGGCTCATCTGGGTTTTCATCGTCGTGCCTACTCTCGCGCTACTGCCAGGGATCTTCTTCGCCTGGGGCGGCTGGATCGGCTGGCGCGACATCGTCCTCCTGGTCGTGTTCTACGTGATCACCGCCACCGGCATAGGCGCCGGTTACCACCGAGGCTTCACCCACGGCTCCTTCAAGAGCAAGCGTGGCCTCAAGATCGGACTCGCAATCGCCGGCAGTATGGCGCTTGAAGGACCCGTCATCCGCTGGGTGGCCGACCACCGCAAACACCACAAGTTCTCCGATCGAGATGGAGATCCACACTCGCCCTGGCGCTACGGCACCACCGCTTGGGCGGTGACCAAGGGGTTCATTTTCGCCCACGTCGGGTGGGTGCTCTGGGGCGAGGATCGCGCTGACCCGAAGCACTACGCCCCAGACCTCCTGAACGACCGCGACATGGTTTGGATTTCGCGGCATTTCCGTGGATTGGCGGCGGTCTCTTTGCTAGCACCGGCGCTCATCGGCGGGCTTTGGGACAGGTCGTGGCACGGTGCCGCTACCGGATTCTTCTGGGGCACTCTGGTCCGCATCGCCCTGATGCACCACGTCACATTCTCGATCAACTCGATCTGTCATGTCACCGGCGAGAAACCCTTCGACGCCCGCGACCGATCGGGAAACGTCTGGTGGCTTGCCATCCTGAGTCAGGGCGAGTCATGGCACAACCTCCACCACGCCGACCCCACTTGCGCACGCCACGGTGTACTCAAAGGCCAGGCCGACGTCAACGCCTGGTTCATCAAGCGATTCGAACGGCTTGGCTTGGCGTACGACGTCAAATGGCCAGACCACGAACGCCTCGAGAAAAAGCGCGCGGCCGCCGCTTGACTTGATGAGCTCCAGCCATCCGCGACCGTACCAGAACCAGGCTGGAAAGTTGCTCGACGCAACTTATCCAGCGCCCCGCCCCGACGAGTGCTGACACGACACCGCACGTCAGGCCCTGCCGAGCTCCGGGATGAAGGCCGCGAGCGCGCCGGTGAGTAGCGGCGACAGGATGGTTAGCGCAGTCAGGGGGTTGCGCAGCAGCGATACGTCGAGGTGCAACAGGGCCTCGAGCCGGGCCCGGCTAGCCACCCATTCCTCGGTCGGTTGGCCGTCGGGCGGAAGGGGGTAGGCATGATCGACGATGCTGCGTGCGCAGGACCGCCAGCTTGCGGCCAGCGGTACGGCGAGTACAGACAGGAGCACGGCGAACAGCGCGCCGTAGTACAAAACGTTGACCGCCGGGAACTCCCCGGCTCGATCAGGATGGGCAGCGATGAAGGCGGCGCGCAGCGCGCCTGAGGTCACGATGGCGGCCACGACACCCAACGCGAACGCCCCGACACACAGGACGAGCAGGCTCCACAGGTTCAAGAGCTGTGCGATCACTTCCCGGTACGGCGCGGGCTCCGCGCGCGAGGCCGGAGGCGATGCCGCCTTCTCTGGCTTCGTCGCGATCGGTGAAAGTGACTCGATCCGGTCGTGGAGGGAGTGGCACGCCTCGTGCGCGAGCCAGACCAGAGCGAGCCAAGGAACGCTAGCGACCATCCCGGTCAACAGAACCGCGCGGAGGCGGAGCACCAAACTCTTGACGGGCACATCAGGGAACCGGCCGCCGGCCAAGCTGAGGAAGACGAAGAAGGCGCCGATCGCCGCTGCCGCGATTGCGACATACACCCAACGGCGGCCCGGGGTCGCCACAATCCCCCACTTGCCGCCTTCGGCCAACACGCGGGCCGCCGTCAGCAGCATCCCGAGGAACAACAGGATCGCCGCGGCAGCAACCATCCGCCAGACCGTCCAGGGCACACTGCTGACGAAGTCCTTGCTGTCCTTGGTTCCGGTCGAGTCATCAACGCCGAGCGCCGCGGCACCAGCGAACAACAACCCGACCGTGCCGATCGTGACCACCGGCGACCCCAGCCGCCTCGCTCGTCGCTCGCGTCGCATCGCGCCCCCCACCCTTCTTGAGCCTCAGCCATCGAGGAAGGGGCGTCAATGGGCCGAGACTGAACCGCCGACAACTTTGCTGGGTGAACCCTGTGGACTATCCAGGCAGCCGGCTGACTCTGCCGATTGCCACCGGCAACCACACCCCACCACCGAGCGCCCGCGAGCACATCCATCCTCAGTGTTGGAGGCTTGTGCCGAGGCAGCCGGTGATGGCGGAGCGCAGAGTCGTGAGCGGATCAGTGGTGACGGTGTGGCTGCGCCAGGCGACGTGTCCGTCGGGACGGATGAGTACGGCGCCGTCCGGTCCGATGCCGTACAAGTCGTGGAAGGTCCCGGTTGGATCCTCGAAGTCGGCACCGCACCGCAGGGATACCAACGGCCCGCCAGCCTCTGCTTCTGTTGCTGCTCCGTTCCACGCGTCCCCATCCGCGCCCACCAGCAAGGTCAAGTGAGCGCCGAACAGGTCATGGGCGGACAGTCGGCGACCGGAGCGGCAGACCTCGACGTGCGGGGCTCGCTCGCCGGGGCGAGCCGATTGACGGAACTCCCCGACCTCGTCCTCCTCGACAGGACTCTGCTGGACGACCTCCGAGCGGTACCTGACGCCGAGATCGTTGGCGAGGCCGTCGGCAACCGATCTGCTGCTGTCGCCCATCGACCGGAGCGTGTTCCGCACACCAACCGGCCGCCGCTCCGCCTGGTAGCTGTCCAGTAGTGTCTCGCCGCCCCAACCTCGCACAGTCCAGGCCAGTTTCCAGCCGAGGTTGTGGCCGTCCAGGAATGCGGTGTTCATACCCATCCCACCGACGGGCGTCATCCGGTGCGCGGCGTCGCCGACCAGGAAGACCCGGCCCTCACGGCTGCGTTCGGCGACCTGGGCAGCGAACTCGAAGGTCTGAACGGCGAGAACCTCGAGCTGCAGGTCAGGTAGACCGGTGGCCGCACGGATCAGCTCGGTACAGCGCTCGACCGAGTAGTCCGTCAATTGCTCACCGAGCTCGGGGTGCCACTCCCGCCCGTAGACCCAGCGATCGCCGGAACTGGTAGGCAGCAAGACACCCGCGGCCTCTGGGGCCTCGATCCTATAGAGCGCACAGCGACGCTCGCCCAGCGTGTCCCACAAGTCGGCTCGGAACAGCGTGCTGACGAAGTCGCCCAGGTTGTCCGGGCCCTCCATCCGCAGCCCAAGACCAGTACGGATCGCGCTGCCGGCGCCGTCAGCGGCAACGACATACCCAGCCCGAAGCGTGCGCACTGCGTCTGTACGGCGGTCGCGCAGCGACACGGTGACACCGGTGGCGTCCTGGTCGAGCGAGACGACCTCGGTGCCGAAGAGCAGCTCGCCGCCGAGCTTGCGGAGGTGCTCCGCCAGAACAGGCTCGAGGTGGTCCTGCGGGCACAGGCACGGAGCCGTGGGACTGATCGACCGGAGATCGTCGGCGGACGGGACACCCATCGGCACCACAGTGTGGCGGCCGGCGGCCAGCGTCGCCGACACCGACATCTGCGGCTGGATGTCCATTCCGCCGGCTCGAACCTCCTCGTCCAGCCCCCACGACCGAAGGACCTCCATCGTCCGCGTGCTGACGAACGTCGCGCGCGGGAAGATCGACGTACCGGGGTGCCGTTCGACCACGACCGGTGAGATTCCATGGCAGGCCATGCTGATCGCCGTGGCGAGACCCGCGGGTCCCGCACCCACGACGAGCACCTCGACGTGCTCGACGGTGCTCGACGTGGACCTCCGATCCGCTGTCACGGCCGACTCACCGGGTAGTCGCGAGGTTCCGGAACGAACGGCAGCGAGTACTGCGCGGCCGAAGCGAAGGCGATCGCGCGCAGAGCCGCCATCAGCCGGGAACGCCATTGGGAGGGCCGTGGCTCAGTATCTTGTCCCACCCGCAACTGGTCTGCATGGCGCCGATGGCCGACGACAGGGGCCTCGGCGGCCGCTACCACGTAGTCGAATCCGATGATCATGGGAGTCCTTCCGGTCCGGACCTCGTCAGGATGCGAGGTCTACAGGTCCGAGACTCCACTTGCCGGGCTGCTGGCGGATCCGTGGCCGCTACGGACTTAAGGCATCCCTGTCAGCCCCGATCGCGCGACTTGCATAGGCGACGAGATCGGTACGACTGGTGGTGCCTGTCTTGGCCAGCAGGTTCGTG
Organism: Kribbella caucasensis; assembly: GCF_004361855.1. Taxonomy (GTDB): domain Bacteria; phylum Actinomycetota; class Actinomycetes; order Propionibacteriales; family Kribbellaceae; genus Kribbella; species Kribbella caucasensis. The sequence goes on along the minus strand of NZ_SNWQ01000010.1, from coordinate 236,947 downwards.
ACATGGGTCTCCACCGTGCGTGGTGACAGGAAGAGCCGCTCGGCGACCTGCTGGTTAGTCAGCCCGTCGGCGACCAGGCCGAGGACGTCCATCTCGCGGCTGGTCACTCCGATCGCCCGCAACGCAGGCGGTACTGCGGCGCTACCGCGGCCGCGGCGCACGGTCACACCGGCTCGCCGCAGCTGGGTCCGGCAGGTCCGAGCGAGCTGCTCGTCACCCGCGGCCTCGAAGGCGGTGAGGTCCGCCCGCAACATCGCGACCGGGTCGCCCCAACCGTCCGCGATCATCGCCTCAGCGGTCAGCAGCCGCAGCAGCCTGCGCCACCAGTGCTGACCCGGCAGACTCCCGTTCCCAGCCGCCAGCAGGGCAACCGCCTCAGCCGACCGGCCCGCTCGTCCAGCGGCGACCGCATCGGCGAATTCGAGCGCGGCTCGATTGATCGCTCGCATCACCGGCGGAGCGTGCCGTAGCGCCTCGCGGGCCTCGTCTCCCCGGTCGTCAAGCACCGTCCGGACCAGCGCCCACAGACCCCAATGGCCGATCGGAGCCGACGAGCCATGGGCTGCCAGCGCATCGATGCCGAGGTCGAGCAGGTCCCTGGCACGGGGCAGGTCGTGGCCGACGAGTGGCACCATCGCCTCGATACAAGGGCGCGCGGCGGTCGCCTCGAACGGCGCGTCGGGTCGCAGCGCGGCAGCATCGAGAACCGCCGTCATCGCTGCCAGATCACCGCGTACGCCGGCTCCGGCCGCAGCCATCATCTCGACCATCGACTGCACCCGGTACAGCCGGATCCCCGCGGCCAACTCCGCAGTACGGCGGGCGATCACGGCGCCGGCTGCCGGACCCTCGACCACCAGGGCACAATCGGTGAGCAGCTGGTCGATGTCACACACCCGGCCGAGCATCCCGCAATCGAGCGCCAGCCGGCGTGCTTCGAGCAGCGTGTCCGACGTGTCCGACTCGAGCAGCTCGGTCGTTCCCAGAGCGAGCAGCGCGCTGATCCTGGCCGGCGCGAGACCATGATCCGCGGCGATCTGCGCGGCACGCCGGAAGGCGGCCGCCGCGGCTTGAGGATCCGTTTCACGGGCGCAGCGCCCCAGTACCTCGAGTGCAGCGCAGCACTGCTCGGGCAGACCATCGCGCTCCGCCTGATCGACCGCACGACCGGCGAGCCGTGCGGCTTCGACGATCTGACCGTTGCCGAAGGCCACATCTGCGGCGATCGCGGGTGTCCGGGCATCCGCCGGTCGTCCGGCCCGCTCGAGGTAGCCACTCGCCCGCTGCCAGCGACCGGCCGCAACGGCCGCCTGGGCCAGCTGGAAGCACAGGTCGGCATGCTGGTCTCCCGACATCTGCCCGAGGCCCGCGTCACCTGTCGCGAACGCGGCATCCATCTGGCCTGACAAGGTTTGGACCCGGACGCGATCGGCAGCGAGACCGGGCTCGTTCGGTGCAAGCCGTACTGCGTGCTCCAGCTGCTCGTCTGCAGTGCTCAGGGCTCCGACCGCGATCGCCCGCCGGGCGAGGTCGGTCAGCAGTTGTGCCGCCCGGGGTCCGTCACCCGCAGCCACGAAGAGCTCTACCGCTGCGGCCAGGTCGTCAGGAGTAGAGCCGGTCCGGTTCGGCCGAGAGACGAGGGCCTCAGCCGCACGGCGGGCCAGCACACTCTGGTCGCCGGGCCCGACCATGGCCAGGACAGCATCCCGGATCAGCCCGTGACGCCAGCTGAGCCGCCCGGGCGACCCGGTCGGCACCAGAAGATGACTGTCGGCAGCGGCGCGCAATCACTCGAGGACGGAGTCCTCATCCAGCGCGGCCACCAGCGGAAGCAGCGCCCAGTCGACCTCACGGCCCAGTACGGCGGCGGCGTGAACGACCTTGCGCTGATCCTCGGTCAACGATCCGAGGCGGCGGGCCACCAGCGCCGCGAGTCCCGCCGGAACCAACCGGCCTGACTCCGCAGTGAGGTGCTGGACCGACCCGACGGGCGTCAGAGCACCCGACTCGACCAGCCCCGCCAGCAACTCCTCCACTACGAGTGGTACGCCTTCGGAACGCGCAACGATCAGCTCCTCGAAACCGGGTGAGAGCGACTCTTCCTGCCGGAGGCGGCTGGAAATGAGACCGACTATGTCGTCCCGGCCGAACCTGTCCAGCGCAAGGGCGAGCACGTTCTCGTTCAGCATCAGCCGGTCCCGGTGCCACCGCTCATCGGTTCGTGCCGCGCCGACAGCGAGGATCCGCGACGTACCGACGGCGCCGGCGAGGAACTCGAGCAACGCGAGACTGTCGGCATCTGCCCAATGCAGGTCGTCCAGCACGACCAGGCACCCCGCGTCGCCGCCGACCCGGCGCAGCAGCCGGACCAAGCCTTCTCCAAGGACGACCACGGAGTCCACCGCCGGTTCGGTGGCGGCTTCCGATCCGGACCAGCCGGGGATGAGGCGCGACAGCGCGGAACGGAAGGGCCGCAGCTCCGGAGACTCGGACATCGTTGCGTCGCGCAACTGTCCGAGGAGCGCATCCACCAGCGGGCGATATGCGCCACCCTGCGGGACCGCGCGACCCGACAACACCGTGAGGCCGGCTTCCCGCGCATAGAGCGCCGCTTCACGAACCAGTCTCGACTTGCCGATGCCGGCCTCGCCAGTGACCAGCACTACACCGCCCGTACCGGCCCTCGCCTCATCGACCGCGCGCCGGAGTACGGCCACCTCGATCTCGCGGCCGACCAGTGCAGACGGACCCAGCGCCGCAGTCACGACACTCAGTACACCCCAAGAGCCCAGCAGGTGAACAGGGCTGCAGAACGCCCGGGTGAGCCGCATCCGGCGCGGCTAACTCCGTAGGCGGCACGGATGTCTCGTCGCGCGGCGGCGCCGCACTCTCATAGCGACACCACAACCAGTACAAGGAGAATTCAGATGCGCAGCATCCACACCGCCGCGGCCGTCGCCACGGCCATCTTCGCGGCCACCACTGTCGGCGGAGCCCTCGCCGGCGGGTCGTCCGACGGAATCGAAGTACTCAATCTCACGGCTCAGACCGAGCAGTTCGCCGTCATCGACGTCGGCACGCCCGGGCCCGTGCTGGGGCTGGGTGACCAGATCATCAGCTCCGACAAGGTCTTCCGCAACGGCAAGGCCGCCGGCACCGACGCAGTCACCTGCACTGTGGTGAAGGCGACGGCACAGACGCTCACCTGCAACTGGGTGATGACGATCGCTCTACCGGAAGGACTGCTGACCCTGCAGGCCATGGCGGACGGACCGACCGGGCCGCCCAGCGAGCCGACCAAGATCACCTTCGCGGTGACCGGCGGCACGGGACGATTCCGTAGCGCCCACGGATCCGCCGACATCACCGACAACCCCGGCGGCACCGAGCAGATCGCCGTAAGACTCACCCGTTGACCGCACCCGTGATCCTCGCCCAGCGGCCTGCGGGCGCCCGGGTCGACCAATGACCACGACCTGGGGTTGTTCGAGATCGGGGCTCAGGCTGGGCCGTCCGGTGCCGGCCGGACGACCGGTCGGGCTCACCAATCCGGGGTGACGTCCTTCAGGTACCCGGATCGCGTGACGCGATGCGACGCGGGTCGATAACTTTGATCCCCCGCGGCGCATCAAGTAGGTGTCCTAAGGGGGGCATCGTGAAGTCTTTTCACATCATCCGTTCTGTCAGAATCCGTCTACCTATCCCCGCCACGTGCTCGAACTCGCCGCCGTACCGGTGGGAGCGATCGCTGTCCCGGCGATCGTCGGCGCCGGCTCTGCGCCCACTGGCTTGTTCCTGTTGTGTCCGAAACCTCGGCACGCGAATTCAGGTCTGGCAATGAAACGTCATTCGTTCGTGGGCAGTCTGTTGACCGCAACGCTGGCGACAGGTCTGCTCCTCGTGGGGAGCACATCTGCGTCAGCCCAGACCCCGGCCCAGGCTGTCACCGGCAGCACAGACCACAAGCGCCACGCCACCACGGTCCGGCCGCCGGTGCTCAGCAAGGCACGGGTCACCTGCCACGACGGGGGCCCCAGCGTCGTGGCCAAGCTGCGCAACCCCAACACGACGGTCCAGCACTACATGGTCGGGATCACACCGGACGATGACGACTACGTTGTGACGGTGGCCGCCCACGGCACCGAACTCGTCCAGTTCGGCGCCCCCAACGACGGCACCTACCTGCTCCGGGTCCAGAACGCCGACGGGGACTTCGTCGCCCAGACCCGGGTGCGTGTGCTGTGCGATGCCACGCCGCCGACCGGCACACCAACCGCAACGCCAACCGGTACGCCGACCGGCACACCAACCGCAACGCCAACCGGAACGCCGACCGGTACGCCGACCGAAACGCCTACGAGTACGCCAACCGCATCGCCATCGGAGACGCCGACTACGTCGCCGACGACCGGCACGTCGTCCGCGACGACCGCCGTGCCGTCGACCCCGGTGGGCGTGCCAACCGCGGTGGAGGCTGGTCTTCCTGGCCCTGTCGCGCAGGATGACTCCTACCACGGCCGGACGATCGTCGCCGCCGGCCTGCTGGCGGCCGTCGGCATCATGATCGGCCTAGCCTCGCTCCTGGTTCGGCGACGCCGCGGACTGCACCAGCTCTGACAGGAAACGCCCCGCATGGGCAGAAACCGGCGTACACGCCGCGACCGGCCGACCTCATCACTTCTAGGCCCGCCGGTCGTGGTGGCCGGCGTCCTGCTCGCGTTGCTGGGCGGGTGGGTCGTGTTCGGCCGGCCGGCCGGCGATGAGGCCGCCCTACCGTCCGAGACGAACGCGCCGACAAACCAGCCGCCCGCAGGTCCACAGACCTCGCCGTCCTGGCCGCCGGCCGCGCGCCCGCCGACAATCCCCCAGACGTCACCGACGACCAAGCCGGTCACACCGACCACGAGCCCTCCGGCTGCCCAGTCCGAGAATGCCGGCCAGGGCGGTCCGAGGCGAATCCTGCTCCCACAGATCGCAGTGTCGGCGCAGGTGATACCGATAGCCGCCAAAGACGGCTCTCTCACACCGCCGTCGAACCCGCGCGTCGTGGGCTGGTGGTCGGGCGGCGCCCGACCCGGGGCCAAGATCGGCTCGGCCGTCATGACCGCGCACACCGTCCACACCGGCGGTGGCGCCTTCGACGATCTCGACAAACTTCGAGTGGGCGCCATCGTGACCGTCATGACCAGCACCGGCCCGATCACCTACGTCACGACCTCGGTGACGAACCACCCCAAACGATCACTCGCGAAGCACGCCGCGAAGGTCTTCGACCAGACCACCCGCGGCCGGCTCGTACTCGTCACCTGCGAGGACTGGAACGGCAAGGTCTACCTCAGCAACGCCGTCGTCATCGCCGAACCAGTCCGGTGACCACGAACACATCACCAACACCTGCGGCGCGACCAGCGCATCGCCGACACCCCCCGCGATGCCGAAGCCCGCACCGAGTACCGCATCTTGGAAGAGCGTCAGAGGCATCGCGGTACTGCTTGCCGCTGGCGCCGTTGTGGTTGCGATCGTCGGCAATGCCTCGCGGTGAGTAAGGGCCCGCGGGTTAGTCGCATCGCCGCAGACATCGCCGGGTCGCATAGCCGCGTCCTAGTACTACAGCCGTAGATCGTGATCGCGTTCCAGGGCGAACCATATGGAAACGGGTTCCGGCGGCGAGGCTGAGCCAAGCGAGTGCCCGGCTCAGCCAGCAAGCCACGACGGACGCGCGTGAACGCCCGAAGCGCTTCGCCGACCTCACAACTCCGGGATGTGCCAGCCCCAGCCCGTGAGGCCACCGCCGGCGCATTCGACGGCAACCCCCCGAACGAGCAGCATAGTCACCACACCACCCCGGAGAACCGGGTCAGGCTCCTCACCGATAACTCCATCCACCATCAGAACGATGCAGACACCCAAGACGCGAGAGATCGAGGCTAGGACCAGTGCGACGGGCGGATCAGCCGGGGCGGGAGCGTCGTACCGGCGTCGCCGCGTGCCGCGTTGACCTGCATCTGGGTCAGGAAGATGCTCCGCGCCAGGTCGGCGCCGCGCAGGTCGGTGTCCCGGAGATCGGCACCGATCAGGTCGGCGGCCGTGAGATCGGCCTGACGCAGGTCGGCGGCGGTCAGGTAGGCGCTGCGCAGATCGGCGCCGCGGAGGTCGGCGCCGCGCAGCTTCGCTCCGATGAGGTCCGCGCCGCGGCGGTTCATCGGTGTGGGCGAGACGCCGGCACGGACGAGCTCGCTGGTCCGTAACAGCAGGTCGTTGATCCGTGAGCGGTGGGCGGACACGTCGAGCTCCGCGAGCGACTCCGGGCTGCCGAGGGTCAGGCGATCGGTATCGTCGAGCGCACGCCTGAGCTCGCCGTGGAGGGGACGTGCCAGTTCCAGCGCCTCGGTCAGGTACCAAAGCAGCTCGTGTAGCAGCCGCACCACCGCGAACACCTCGAACATCTGCGCGCCCGAGTCCGCCGCCTGCCGCCAGTCGCGGCCGCCGAAGGTCACCTGCGTGACCTTCTGGCCGGCGCCGAAGCAGTCGTACACGGTGCAGCCGGGGAAACCACCGTCCCGCAGCCGCGCGTGGATGCCGCAGCGGAAGTCATGCTTCAGGTTCGGGCACGGTTCACCGGCCGGCTTGTCGATAGCGAAGTCGGCGGACGCGGTCAGCGTCAGCGCCACGCAGCACAGCCCGGCGCACTGCGCGCAATTGGCGCGCAGGTCCGAGCGTCGTACGGGCTGGTGGGTAGCGGGCATGTCCCTGTCGAGGCTAGCCGTCGCGTATGCGTGGCTGCATCATCGCCTCTCGCGCGAATGAAGCAGCCACTGGATGCCCGGAGTCGATGGCGATTTGATAGGCCCGCTCCGCCCCGGCGAAGTCGCCCTGATCCTCACGGAGCACCCCGAGGTTGAACGCCGCCTTCGGGGCCAGGTCGGCGTGCCCGGAGTCAATCGCCAGCTGGAAAGCCAGCTCCGCCCCGGCGAAGTCCTTCCGACTGTGACAGAGCACCCCCAGGTTGACCGCCGCCTGCGGGGCCTGGTCGGCGTGCCCGGAGTCGATCGCCAGCTGGTACGCCTGCTCCGCCCCAGCGAAGTCTTCCCGCCCTTCGCGGAGCACCCCCAGGTTGACCGCCGCCTTCGCGGCCAGGTCGGCGTGCCCGGAGTCAATCGCCAGCCGATACGCCCGCTCCGCCCCAGCGAAGTCGCCCCGCCCCTCACAGAGCACCCCGAGGTTGACCGCAGCCATCGGGGCCATGTCGGCGTGCCCGAGGTCAATAGCCAGCCGATAGGCCCGCTCCGCCCCAGCGAAGTCGCCCCGCCCCTCACAGAGCACCCCGAGGTTGACCGCAGCCTTCGGGGCCTGGTCGGCGTGCCCGGAGTCGATCGCCAGCCGATAGGCCCGCTCCGCCCCGTCCTGATCGTCATGGAGCACCCCGAGGTTGACCGCTGCCATCGGGGCCATGTCTGTGTGCCCGGAGTCGATCGCCAACTGGAGGACCTGCTCCGCCCCAGCGAAGTCGCCCCGCCCCTCACGGAGCACCCCGAGGTTGACCGCAGCCTTCGGGGCCTGGTCGGCGTGCCCGGAGTCGATCGCCAACTGATAGGCCCACTCCGCCCCGGCGAAATCGCCCCGATCCTCACGGAGCACCCCGAGATTGAACGCCGCCTTCGGTGTCCGGTCGGCGTGCCCGGAATCAATCGCCAACTGATAAGCCTGCTCCGCCCCGGCGATATCGTCCCGCCCGTGCTCGCCCGACTTCGTCACGGCAGCCCCCAACCCAACGGCGCGACATTTCGCGCCATTCTTCATACGGTACAGAACATTCGCCCGAACACGACCGTGCTGCCAATGCCAACGAATTGTGGAACGACGGACTTCTACCCGGGCGAGCTCTTTGAGCTTGACGTGAATCACCCGATAGGCGGCGATGGACGCCCACCTCGCCGGCTGGGACGGCACGTCGCCTGAACCGCACGCCAGGCAGGAGCTGGACCTGCCGGAAGGTTCGGTAGCCGGCCACATTCGTCAGTTCGCGCTCGCGCTCGGGGTCGCCGGCCGCTGCCGCGCCCTGCTGCTGCTGAAGCGCGTGACCGACGACCACCGCACTGACGACGCGCTGAAGGTCATCGACCTCGAGACGACCGATGGGCACGGCCGGCTCGCAGACGCGGTCCCGGCTCGGGAGTCCGTCGAGCAACTCGCGGCCGGCTTCGCGAGGTACGCAAACTAGGCCCGGACCGGGGCTGCGCTCAGGGGCGCAGCCCTGGTTTTGGGTTTGATCCTCCTCGGTCCACTGTGGATCTATCGTGACTGGCCGCCTGACTCTGGGGCAGGGTGCCCCTGGAGGTCAGAGCAGGCTTCGCATCGGACAGTCCGCACAGCGCAGCATCTGGCTCCTCGGAGCAGGGCACCCCCCCAATCCCCTCAGCCAACGGCCGACGTCCATGGCGCTGTGGACTTCAGCTCTTGAGCTCGATGCGTGTGGTTAGGGTGCGTGTCCCTCCTCGGACACGTGGGGGTTCAAGTCCCTGGGGACTTGAACCCTTTCCCATCCCGCTCGGTGTTGGTGCTTCGACCTGGCCTGTTGCTCCTCATTGCGCTCCGAGTCGATGCCCGGCTGCCCATTGCTTGCTCTCGGCACGAGTCTCGTAGCAGTCCGGGCAGCCCAGAACCCGGAACGGGAAATCCCGGACTCCCGGAGCTGCTCAGCCCCGACCTGGATCAACTTCCGTGCTCGCACTGTGAGTCGGCGCCTTGGCGGTTCCCTCCCTCGGCCGAGTGCCATCGTGGGGTTTGCTACCGGTCCACAATGACCGGCCTAAGAGCCTCGCCGCCCTGATTGCCACCAGCGGCGTCACACGCGAGTTACCGCACGCGCGCTGCCGCCGCCCGGCCGCGGCAATCCGTCGCCGACAGATCACTTCACGGCTCCTTGCATCAGCGCCTTGACGAAGTTGCGCTGGAAGATCAGGAAGATCACCAACGAAGGCAGGATGATCAGCAGCGATCCGGCGCAGAGCAGCACGATGTCGGTGCCGTACTGGCCCTGGAAGGCGCCCAGCCCACCGGCCACGGTTCGCTTCGTCGGGTCGTCGACGAGGACGAGGGGCAGCAGGTACTGGTTCCAGCTGGCGAGGAAGAAGAGCACAGCCAACGCGGACCACGCGGACGTGGCGAGTGGCAGGTGGATACGGCGGAACGTCTGCCAGGTGTTTGCGCCGTCGACCTTCGCGGCTTCGGTGAGCGCCTGCTCGGCGCCGAGGAAGTGCGCGCGCATCCAGAAGACGCCGAACGGCATGAGCAGCCCGATGAGTGGCAGGACGATCGCCAGCCGCGTCCCGAGCAGTCCCATGCTTTGAAGGTCGTAGTACAGCGGGGTGATGAGTGCCTCGAACGGCAGGGTCAGCCCAACGAGCAGAAGGCCGTAGATCGCCTTGCCGAAGGGCACGTTCAGCTGGGCGAGGGCGTAGCCCGCGGCGGTGGCCATGGCGACCGTGGCCGGGACGACGCCCAGCACGATGAGCGTGCTCGAGCGGAACAGAGCGAGGAAGTTCGCCGCGCTCCACGCGTCCACGAAGTTGTTCCAGTGCGGGTCGCTCGGCCAGCTCAGCCCCTGGGGCGTGCTGCCCGGCGCCGCGAGCGCCGTGGTGAACATACTCAGCAGCGGCACGATCGCGAAAAGCATCAGCGCGAGCAGGATGGCGGTGCGCGTGACGCGGTGGGCCACCGCGGACGTCGTCATTTCTCCCTTCCAAGACGCTGGATCGGCCAGATGACCACCAGCACGAGGGCGGCCAGGAACACCGCGAGTGCCGAGGCCTGGCCGACGTGCTGTTGCAGGAACGTCAGCCGGTAGATCTCCACGCCAGGCACCATCGTCTGGTAGCCGGGGCCGCCCTGCGTTGCGATCTGGATGACGTCGAAGCTCGCCAGTGCCGCGATCATCGTGAACGTCGTACACACGACGAGTTCCCTCCGCAGCCCGGGCAGCGTCACTGCGAAGAACTCGCTGATCCGCCCGGCGCCGTCCAGCCGGGCCGCCTCGTACAGCGCTGGATCGATCTTGCCGATGCCCGCGAGTAGCAGCACCGTGCAGAAGCCGAGCATGACCCAGACCCCGATGACGCCGACCGCGGGCAAGGCGAACGTGAAGTCACCGAGCCACGCCCGGGTGTGCTGATCGAGGCCGACCGCGCGCAGGACCTCGTTGACCAGACCGTCCGAGGAGTACATCCAGGTCCAGGCGATGCCCGCCGCGACCAGTGGCAGCACCTGCGGGATGAACAGCACCACCCGGGCGGTCGTGCTGAACGCACCGGGCCGGAGTTCGCGGATGAGTGAGGCCGCGACCAGCCCGAGCCCGACCGGCAGGACCGTGTAGAAGATGATGAGGATGAACGCGTGCTCCACGGAGTGCAGCAGCTCCGGCTGGGTGAAGATCGCCTTCCAGTTGTCCAGCCCGGCCGGCGTCGCCGGGCCGATGCCGTCCCAGTCGTAGAACGAATACTGAACGGACTGGAGCATCGGGAACAGCACGAACACGGCGTACATGCCGAACCCCGGCGCTACCCAGAGCAGCGCCCTCCAGTGCCGGGCCCGCCGTGTGGTTCGGCACGGTACGACGGTTTGCGTTGGGGCTGACGCGCTCGACGGTTCCGCCATAGGCGAAGCCTGCCGCATCACCGGCGGGCTCGAGATGCTCCGCACGGCATCACCTCCGGGTCGGTTCGCCGGGATCATCGCCCGAGGTCTCGCTCGTAGTCGGACTGCACCTTGGCCGCGTACGCCTCGGGCGTCGTCTTGCCGGCCAGCAGCAGCTGCGTCTGCGGGATGAGGCTGTTGACGTGGATCGAAGCCGTCGCATCAGCCATGAAGCCGACCAACCCGTTGCTCTTCAGCAGCTCCTGGAACGCGCTCACGGTGGCGGCGACCGCCGACCCCTCGGGCGCGGTCGGAGCGGGGGCGTCCGCCGGGCCCGCGGGCACGAGGCCGCCGAGGGTCACCGTGTCCTGCCGCGCCTGCTGGCTGGTCTGCACGAAGTCCAGGAACGCGGCCGCGACGTCGGAATGGGGCGACTTTGCCGGGATCCCCAGGTTGGCGGCAGCGGTCATCGCGTACGACGGGCCACCGGCGTCGCCGGCCGGGAAGAGGAAGAACCCGAACTGGCCGGCCCCGGCCTTGTCGAGTCCTGGCGCCTGCCAGTTGCCGCTCGGGAAGAACACGCCGTTGCCTCTGATGAACTCGGCCGGCGCCCGGGTCTGGTCGATGTCGTTCACGTCGGCCGGCAGGTATCCCGCCTGTCCCCAGCGCTGCAGCGTCGTGGCGGCCTTGACCGTCGCCGCGTTGTCGATACTCGCGCCGGTCTTGGCGTAGTTCCAGTCCTGGACGGCTTGTGCGTCGCCCGCGGAGGACATCACCAGGTTCTGCAGTGGATAGACGCTGCCGCCGTCCTTGCCGTTGATCATGATCGGCTGCAGCCCGGCGTCCTTCGCCCTGGCGAGCAGCTGCTCGAACTCGGCGACGGTCGCCGGTGGCCGCGTCATGCCGATCCGCTGCGCGAGCGCCTTGTTGTAATACACCCCGGTCAGGCCGAAACCGGCGCCGGCCGCGTAGAGCGAACCCGTCCCGCGCTGCTTGCCGTCCGGCCCGACGCGGGTGGAGGCGAACTGCGACTGCGGCCACTTGTCCCACCCGTACGCCTTGGCATAGGGGTCGAGGCTGGTCAGCAGGTGGTCCTTGATCAGGTTGCCCAGCTGCGAGACGCGGACGAGGTCGGGCACGTTGCTCCCGGCGAGGATGTGCGCGATGTTCGTGGTCAGGGTGGCGTAGTCCTGGTTTTCCACCTTGACGGTGACGTTGTCGTACTTGGCGTGGAACAGCTCGCCGAGGGCGGTGTAGAACGGGACGTCGACGCCGCTGTTGACTAGCAGCTTCAGCGTGACAGGCTCGCTGCCGACGCCGGTGGACACCTCCTTGGACGGGCCCGGACCGGCTTCGGAGTTCCCGCCGGGTGCACAGGCGGCGAGGAGCAGTGCAGCGGCCGCGGCGATGGCGACCACCCGGACGGTTCCGCGGTACTGGGTCAGTGATCGCACGAGAACTCCTTCGAAGGCTCGTTGGGGTGGCTGGACTGGAAGGCGCGACGGACGGCGTCGCCGGCCACGCCGACGGCATGATGCGCGTCGGTCATGACGGCGAACATCTCGAAGAAGCCATGAATCTGGCCTGCGTACTCGTGCAGCTCGACCGGTACGCCGGCCGACCTCAGGCGCCGGGCGTAGTCCTCGGCCTCGCCGCGGAGGAAGTCGTGTTCGGCAGTGATGATCGTCGCGGGCGCGACGCCGTACACAGACTCGGCGTGCAGCGGAGACGCGTACGACGCCTTGCGGGCCGATGGGTCGGGGACGTAGGTCTCCCAGATGTGCTCGAGCCGCCGGTAGCTGTTGGAGCCGAAGCCCGGCCGGCCCGCGAAGCGGGCATACCGCTGCTGGAACGCGATCTTGTAGTCGGTGTCCTCGGTGCTGTCGAGCACCGGGTAGACGAGCAGCTGGGCCGCCAGCTCGACGCCTTCATCGCGCGCCTTGAGCGCCGCCGCCGCGGCGAGATTGCCGCCCGAGCTGTCGCCACCGACGGCCACGCTGTCGAAGTTGCGCCGTGCCCACGTGATCGCGGTCCATGCGTCGTCGAAGCCGGCCGGGAAGGGATGTTCGGGCGCGAGCCGATAGTCGATCGACAAGACCGCGCAGGCGGCCCGGTTCGCGAGAGCGCGGGCGACACCGTCGGCGGTGTCGAGGTCGCCGTGCATCCAGCCGCCGCCGTGCGCCCAGACCAGCACTTCTCGTTCCCCGCCGGTGGGCCGATAGAGCCGGCCCGGCACGCCGTCCGCGTCGATCGACTCAACGGAAGCCACCGGCACGGGCTCGCCGGTCACCGCCAGGACCTTCTCGCGTGCGTCCGCCCGCACGATCGCGATGTCGGCGCTCCATGGATCGGGCGACGGACCGGAGCTGTCCAGGAACGCCTGGACCTGCTCGTGCGGCCGTGGCGGAGGGTCCCCATCGCGGCCGACCGAGGCCCCCCGCCCGAACACTGCGCTCATCGGATCCGTCCTCTCGTTGCCATCATTCCAGACTGAGTACTCAGTCTGTTTTGCAAAAGCTACCGAGTACTCAGTCAGTTGTCTATGCTTGGCGGCGACCGTCACGACCACTGCGAGGGAGATCGACCGTGCGCGCCGCCCAGAAGCCCAAGACCTCGGCCAAGGGCCTCGAGACACGGGAGCGCATCGTCGACGTCGCCGTGCGATTCATCGCCCGCAACGGGGCACGCGGCACAAGCCTCGCCGACATCGCGGCCGAGGCGGGCGTGTCACAGACCGGACTGCTGTATCACTTCGGCAGCAAGGAAGCACTGCTCAACGCCGTACTGGACCGCCACCTGGCCTTCACCGAGGAATGGCTGTGGGGCGACGGCCCCGACCCCGGCGTCAAGATCGTGAACATCATCGCCAGGCACATGGCCAGCTGGCCGAGCCAGCACGACGACACGGTGTACAGCCTGCTCGGCATGAACACCGTCGTGCTCGGGGAGAACGTCAGCCCCGACACCGACCTCCACCCGCGCCTGGTCGAGGGCTACGGGACGACAATCGATCGCGTGACGGCGACCCTTCGCGCCGCACAACAGCGCGGCGAGATGCGCGACGACATCGACCCGCGGCTCAAGGCAATGGAGATCATCGCGTACTGCTATGGACTCGAGGCCGCGTGGTTGGTGAACCCGACGATCCCGGTCGCCGACGCAGCCGCCCAATGGGCGGCTCAGCAGACCACGCAGATGGCGACGTCCTGACGACACGCATCCCTGGAGCCCGGCGTGTGGTCAAGGTGCCACCGTCCGAACAGCCACCGGAATGACCCGATTCCGACCAGGCCGGAACACGCGTTGCCGCACCCGACCAGGCCACGCGCGTACGACCACGTGGTCGTGTGGCACCTGTTCCAGCGTCTCGACTACGGCTACGGAGGCCGCCGTACCAGACGATCAACTCGAACCTGCTCGCCGGACGGTACCGGCTGGTCCTCAGCGCGATAGCAGCCTCACAGGACTGGGACTTGGCCTCACGGGCGCAAGTCATTTCTCGACCAGGGCTCCCTCGCGGACACGTCAGCAAGTCACACTCCTCCACCCCTGGACGGCCCAGCAGCCCGCTGCCCTACTGGATTTATAGGTCCAGCAGCCCGCCGACCTACCAGAGATGAGGAGGACCCGCCGTATGTTCGCCTCCGAACGCGAGCCTCCGTCCGCTCCCAGGCCCGGGTCCGAGACCCGCACCGCGCTTGAGCCCGAGCCAGGGTCGGCGCGGCGCGGTCGACCGCGGAACCCCGAAGTCGAGGCCCGGATCATGCAGTCCGCGATCGGCCTGTTGCTGGAGCGCGGCTTCGACAAGATGACCATCGACGACGTCGCCGCCGCGGCCGGGGTCGGCAAGGCCAGCATCTACCGCCGCTGGCCGGGCAAGGCCGAGCTCGCCGAGGACGCTCTGGCCGGGCTGTTCGATGTGCAGATCCCCGACCCAGACACCGGCACCTTGCGCGGCGACCTCGAACATGCTTACCGCGACACGCTGGCATTCGCCGCCACCCCAGGTGGCGTCGAGTTCATCCGGCTCGCGGTCACCGAGGCCTGCCGTGCGCCGGCAGCGGCCGCCGCGTACCGCCGCTACCTTCGGCACCGGGCCGACCTGACCGCCGCCGCGCTGGACCGGGCCCGGCGGCGCGCCGAACCAGTTCGCGCCGACGCCGACGCACAGCTGCTGGTCGAATGGCTGGCCGGGGTGCTGATCGTGCGGGCGATCACCGGCCAGCCGATGCCTGCGGTCGAGCACGCCGGCGCGCTGGTCGATATCACCCTGCACGGCGTCACCATCCGAACACGACCCGACAATCCCCGCAACGCCTGACAGCGGCCTGAGCACCGGCAACCGGCACGACGGCAGGCCGAGTTCGCCGGGCTTCGCGGCCAGGCTCCCGACTGGACATCAGGTGGCCGGGACGCCGAGTTGGGCTGGTATCCGCCGGCCAGCGTGCCCGGGTCTCGAACCGCGCCAGGGTTGTCAGCGCGCAGCCTGTTGACCCGGCGTGGTCGTGGTGCTACCGAGGTTGGTGGTACGTCGTCGACGCACCCGTGGCCGCTCCCGGGGTGCGACTGACTTGGGGGTGTCGCGCGGGGACCGGTCGCGCTCGCACGTGCACCGGGAGGAACCCCATGCGCACCGTGTCCACAGCCTCGCGCCGCCGAGGCCTCATAGTGGCGATCGTCGGGGCGGCACTCGTCGCATCGACGCTCGCCGTCTCCAGCGCCTCCGGCGCTCCCGAGCGGCAACAGCAGCAGAAGCCGAAGGTGTCGAAGGTCGCCGCCTTCGACCGCAGCAAGCCGTTGCGCGATCTTCAGGTCGTCGCACCGCGAAGGACCGGAACCAGCCCTGTCGAGCGTGGCGCCGTACCGCGGGACACCGGGTACAGCGGTGATGCCGCCCTACAGACCACACCGGCAGCGGGTGACGCGCCGACGCTGATCCAGTCGTTCGAGGGCGTGCCGAACATCCAGCAGGTCTCACCGCCCGACCCGGTAGGCGACGTCGGTCCGAACCACTACGTCGAGATGGTGAACCTCAGCTTCGCGATCTACAACAAGTTCGGCACGAAGCTGTTCGGACCGGCCGACCTCGGCACGTTGTGGCAGGGCTTCGCCATCCCCCACTGCTCCGACAGCGCGGGCGACCCGATCGTGCTGCACGACCAGTTCGCGGACCGCTGGATCCTCACCCAATTCACCGCCCTCGGCCCGAACTACTGGAACTGCATCGCGGTATCGCAGACGTCCGACCCGCTCGGCGCCTACTTCCGGTACGCCGTACCGACCGGCCTGAACTTCCCCGACTACCCCAAGTACGGCGTCTGGCCGGACGGGCTCTACATCAGCACAAGGGAGTTCGACCCGGACGACAACTTCGCCGGCAACGGCGCCTACGTCGTCAACAAGGACCAGCTGTACGCCGGTGATCCCAACGCCGCAGTGGTGAGCTTCCTCCTGCCACCGGGCAATACCCCATGGCTGCGGGGCGACGGCCTGCTGCCCACCGACTTGGACGGCAACCAGCCGCCGCCCGCCGGTACGCCGAACTTCTACGTCGGCTCGATGGACGACGGGGCACAGTACGGGGCGCCGGCCGACGCACTGAACGTGTTCGAGTTCCACGTCGACTGGGCCACGCCGGCCGCATCGACCTTCACCTTCACCGGATCGTTGCCGGTGGCATCGTTCGACTCGATCTTCCCGTGCCGGGGCAACAACTCCCGCGCGTGCATCCCGCAGCCGGGGACCAAGAACCTGATCGACGTGTTGTCGTATCGGCAGCGGCCGATCTGGCGGCTGGCCTACCGCAACTTCGGCACGCACCAGGCGATGGTGACCAACCAGTCCGTCGAAGCACAGCCCAAGCTCGCCGGCACTCGCTGGTACGAGCTGCGCAACACCGGCTCCGGCTGGAGCGTCTTCCAGCAGGGCACCTACTCGCCCGCGGACAAGGTGCACCGCTGGATGGGCAGCATCGCCATGGACGAGAGGGGCAACATGGCGCTGGGCTACAGCGTCTCCAGCCAGCAGGTGTTCCCGGGTGTCCGATTCACCGGACGGCTCGCCACCGCACCACTCGGCACGATGCAGGCCGAGGCGAGCATGATCGCAGGCACCGGATCGCAACTGGTCAGCAACCGCTGGGGCGACTACACGTCGATGAACGTCGACCCGGTCGACGACTGCACCTTCTGGTACGTCAACCAGTACTACCGCAACTCCTCCAACAACGGCTGGCAGACGAGGATCGGCTCCTTCGCGTTCCCCGGCTGCAGCTGACGCAGACAGGCCAGGCGGATCCACCGGCTACTGCAGTGGATCCGCCTGACGCAAGACGGCCTCAGCCGGCACAGCCGCCTCAAGCACAATCGCGGCAGGCGCGGGGAGCCGCCTTGGCCGAGCCCGTTGCGCTGTTGAAGGAGGCGAACCTGTTAATGGTGATGAACCCAGCCAATTGTTTTCGGAAGGTCGCGGTCAGATCGTCCGCGCGGGTGAAGTCCCCAAGTCCAGAGGCAAACTGCGAGGCGCTGGGAGGTGTCTAAGTGAGTGTCCAGAGGAGGACATCATGAAGACCACCAACACCATCCGCAGACCGATCCGAACCGCACTGGCCGTTCTCGCCGTCGCCGCCGTCCCGGTGGGCGCGGTCGCTGTACCGACTTTCGCCGGCACCGCCTCCTCCGCGACGATCCGGACAGCAGCGACAACCACCGCCTGCCCGTCCGGCTGGGGCTCGTTGCCTGAATCAGGTCATCGTGCGGGCAACCTGCTTTACGACCGTTCCCTGAGCAACGTCCGCGCCGGCCGGCACGCCTGCTTCGACCGCCTGGTGATCGACATCCGCGGCGGCTCCCTGAGCTACGACGTCCGCTACGTCAAGGCCGTGTCGATGGACGGTTCCGGGGCTCCGGTGCCGTTGCGCGGCGGAGCGAAGCTTCAGGTCATCGTGCGGCCGCCTGACTACACGCCGGCGGGTCAGACAAGCTACTGGCCGGCCAATCGACGCGAACTGGTGAACGTCACCGACTACCGCACGCTCCGCCAAGTCGCCCACGCCGGCAGCTTCGAGGGCCAGACCACCCTCGGTGTCGGCGTTCGTGCCCGGCTTCCGTTCCG
This sequence comes from Kribbella caucasensis, assembly GCF_004361855.1. GTDB lineage: Bacteria > Actinomycetota > Actinomycetes > Propionibacteriales > Kribbellaceae > Kribbella > Kribbella caucasensis. The sequence goes on along the minus strand of NZ_SNWQ01000010.1, from coordinate 219,202 downwards.
CACCTTCACCCTGGCCGGCCCGGGCAACGACAGCCGCATCGTCATCGACATCGCCCATCGATGGACGGCCTCCCCCGCGACCACCGCCTGCCCGTCCGGCTGGGGTTCGCTACCCGAAGCCGGAAGGCGGTCCGGCACCGCCGCAAGCTACGGTGCCCTGACCAACGTTCGGGCCGGCCGGCACGCCTGCTTTGACCGCGTCGTGGTCGACGTCCGTGGCGGCTACCTGAGCTACGACGTTCGGTACGTGCCGGTCGTCTCCATGGACGGCTCCGGGGACCCCGTGCCGTTACGCGGCGGAGCCAAGCTTCAGATCATCGTGACGCCACCGGACTACGACGCCGATTATCAGTCGACCTATCGCCCGGCCAACCGGCGCGAACTGGTGAACGTCACCGGTTTCCGCACGCTCCGCCAGGTCGCCCACGCCGGCAGCTTCGAGGGCCAGACCACCCTCGGTGTGGGCGTCCGCGCCCGGCTCCCGTTCCGCACCTTCACCCTGGCCGGCCCGGGCTCGAACAGCCGGCTCGTCATCGACATCGCCCACCACTGGTGATGAACACCGGTGCTGGCGACGTACTGCGCTGCCGACTTCGTACTCCATTGCCGGTGACGCTGCCCAGGTGTGTCTCACGCCTGGGCAGCGGCGGTCGTTGCCGTTCGCTCGTGCATGTTCGAATGAACGCGTGCACACTGACGAGCCGGCGCGGGTAGTGCCCGTCTGACGGAGTCAACTGATCACTGCGCGCATCAGCCGACGCTTCACCCTGGACCGCACCCCTGTGCTCAATCGTTGGTGAAGGGCTACTGTCCATGAGTAGCAGCGAAGGCCGGGACGGTGTTCGTCAGTCGCCAGACCGGGATCGCCTGGGGACGGTGAGCGGCGTGGAGAAAGACGACGACGGCAGCGTTGCCGAGATGTTCGCCGAGTTCGCGATGCGACTGCACAGCCAACCCACCGTCGAAACAACAGTCGAGTCGATCGTACGGTTCGCGCTGCAAGCCGTCGGCTGCGATCACGCCAGCCTCGTGCTGGTCCGCCGCGGCAGTCATCTCGAGGTCGCAGCTGTGACCGACCCCCTCGCCGAACAGGCCATCCGCACGCAGCTCGACTGCGGGCAAGGACCGTGCCTGGCTGGAATCGCGGACCGAGTGAGCGAACTCGTGCCGGACACGCTCACCGAGCATCGCTGGCCCACCTGGGCGTCCGCCATGGTCGAACTCGGACTCCGCAGCGTTCTGAGTGTCCGAGTCCACGCCGACGATGCGGCCACCGGTGCCCTGAATCTCATCGCGGAGAAGCCGTACGCCTTCGGCCGCGACGAGGAGGCCACCGCACACATTCTCGCGCAGCATGCCGCCGTCGCCGTCGCCACTGCCCAGCAGACAACCACCTTGTCCCTCGCCGTGGACGCCCGAAATACCATTGGCCAGGCTCAAGGCATCCTGATGGAGCGCTACAACCTCACTCCAGACCAGGCATTCGATGTACTCCGCCGATACTCACAACAGAACAACATCAAGCTCAACGCGGTAGCCCGGCATCTCATCACCACCCGAAAGCTCCCCGACATCCCACGTACGACGGATTCACCGAAGTAATCGCGAACGGTGTCCGCACGCACCATGCCCTGGGCGCATCGGCTTGCTCAACATTCGGTTGCGAACTGACCACTCTTTGAACGTCAGTGCGGCTTACGCGAAGGCGATGGCGTAACACTGGAGGCAAGACGGTCGACTCTGCGCGTCTTGTTGAGCCCACCCCCCCGGCTCCAGCCGCCAGGGCCGGCCGTCTCCGCGGGAGCACCCCGCCACCTGGTAATCGCTGCCAGACGGCGTAGCGTCTGAATTGCCGTCACTGTTCATCTGTAGCTGTCCGCCCTCCGCCCGTGGGCTCGATCGGTTGCCGGGAGCAGGTCGGTCAGGGCAGGAACGGGTGGCACCGTGGCTACAGATGGGCGAAGTGATGAGCCTCTGGTGGACGTGCTGGGCTCGGTGCATTCGTTGCTGCTGAATGGCCCCGGGCTGGTGACGACCCCCGGCCACGCAGTCGTACTCGATCACCACGTACTCACGCCTGGCGGACAAGGCCAGCCAGGTGCTGCGGTTGATCGGGTGCCCGTGCCTGTCGACGTACGTGAGTCTCGTTCGCGGCGCCATCACCGCGGTGCCCGTCAGCCCACCCCGCCGATCAGCCAGTCGTTGCCTCTGCGCCGATCACCGCAGCAATGAATCATCCACGCCACTGTTCTCACCCCTGACCGTTCGCGTGCTGGCTCGGCGGCGGGATGTGCACGGTGTGGCGATGGCGAATCCGAACCACGACTGATCAGGCCGAGCGCGGGCACAGCGCAGTACAGCAGATGACCTGGAGGCGGTGGGATCCTCGATCTCCGTCGACACCGGCGGCACCCTCGCCGCCTGGCTGTTCTCCCAACCACGCGCCACGATAGACAACACCGCGCCCGATGACAACCCCGTCAGACCAGTGACAACGTCCGACCAGTCAAAGTTGCCCACGGCAAGAACCGTTCGTGCATACGGCACCAGATCTCGCCGTACACCGCACAGGTATGAACCCAGAAGAGCAAGTCCCGGACTCCTGGATTTGCTCAGACGAGCCCTCCTCCTGCGACAGGAACCGCGATCCGGTCGAGGGAGCGGAGCTCCGGATAGAGCGCCTCGACCGGACCGCTCAGAGCCGCCTTGACCTGGGTGGTCAGCTCATCGGCGAGGACCTCGTACTCGCCGGCCTCGACGGCGTCGAAGACCGCGTTGTTGATGAGCGCCGTCACGTCCGGCGCTTCGGCCACGGCCGCGGCGATGGATTCGGCGTCGGTGATGTCGAGGGTGAGGGGGACGATGCGCTCGTCGTCCCACGTGCGAGGAGTGCGGGCCGTGGCGTAGATCTTCGCCGCTCCACGCGCGAGAGCTTGGTGGACGAAGTGGCTTCCGATGCCGCCGTTTGCCCCGGTGACCAGGACGACTGCTCCATTGAGGGAAGGCATGTTGACGTTCTTTCTGTTGTGGGGTCGCAGCATGCGGGCGATACGCCGATGGCGTCTCAGTTGTGCTGCTCGGTATCCAGCAGTGCGAGGGCGTTGCGGATGCCCTGTTCGAGGAGTTCGTCGGCGAGCTGCCGGTCGGTCAGGGCACGGGAGAGCTGCAGTGTCCCGGCCAACATGCCGAGGAGGCTGAGCGACTTCAGGCGCGCCGACGGCGGATCGTGTGGGGCCAGGCGGGCGGCGAAGCCGTCGATGACAACTAGCACGCCGTCGGTGTACGCCTGCCTGGTTGCGTCATCGCAGCGCCCGATCTCGTCGAGCAGGGCGGCGTTGGGGCAGCCGTCGCCGGGGTTGTCCCGGTGGTCGGCCGACAGGTACCAGCGGACGATCTGTTCGAGGCCGGCCAGGCCGGGCTCCGCCTGCGCGACGATGTTCGCCTGCAATGTGTGCAGTTGGTCGGCGATCGCGACGGCGACGAGGCTGTCCTTGGATGCGAAGTGGGCGTAGAAGGCGCCGTTGGTCAGGCCCGCGTCCTTCATGAGCGTCGCGACTCCGGAGCCGTCGATGCCGTCGCTTTTGAGTCGGCGGCCGGCCGTCGCAATGATCCGCTGCCTTGTCTCCTGCTTGTGTTCTTTCGTGTACCGCACCATGCGTTCCTCCATCTAGGTCGGGGCTTGGGCTCCGGACACCGCCCTGGGCCGAGTCAGTGTGCCGCGTTGGCAAACAGAGCAGCGAAGTTGATCCTCCCGGTCTGCAGTTTCGCGTCGTGGGGCTCGGGGACCCCGCCGTCGGTGATGTACAACCGGTCGCCCCGAACCGCGGTCGCGGAGGGCGAGGCGAGACCGTCCGCGCTGGTCAGTACCGCCTTGTAGGTGCCGTTCGGGTAGACCACCACGATCCTGTCCGGACCGTTCTGCGAGGAGGAGCCGTTCTGCGCCACGAACACCACATCGGACCAGGGGGTCGGGAAGCTGAGATCGTCGATGTTGGGCAGACCGTCCGCGACAACGCGGATGGGACCGGCCGCGCCGGTGCCGGTGACCGGTACCCGCAGCAGTGTTCCCTTGTTGAAGTTGCTGACCCACAGAGCGCCGCCGTGGAACCTGAGCCCGTTGGCACCGATCGGCAGGGCTTCGGTCGGCACGGGCGCGAGAGCGGCATCGGTCAGCCACGGGGTCACCGATCCGCCCGAGACCGGAACGGACCAGACGGTGGCCTTGAAGCTGTCCGCGATGTAGAGGGTGCGTCCGGCGGGGTCGATGGCCAGCCCATTGGGGCCGGCGTCGGCGGGCAGAGCGGCGATGCGCTGAGGGGTACCGTTCTCCCGCAGCGCGTACACGCCGTTCCTGGCCGCGTTGCCCGGGGCCCACACGCTGTAGTAGACGGTGCCGTCATTGCCACGGGTGTTGCCGCTGATCGCCTCACCCACCTGCCCGGTGACGAGCACCGTGCGGTCTCCGGACGCGGAGATATGCATCAACTGCGGCCCATGGGTGCGCTGGCACACCGCGCAACTGCCGAGCATGGACAGGGTCGCTGAGCCGTCAGGGTTGACGGTGATGTTCTCGGGAATCTCGCCGGCGGCGTAGTCGAACGTCGCCGCGGTCCGTACGTCGGTGACAACGGATCCGCGATACGAGTGTCCCGTCCCGGCGGACGCGGACGGCGCCGACCCCAGGACGGCCGCCGTCGCGGTAACCGCCAGCGCGATTCCCACATTCTTCTTCAGAAAACGCCTTGCGCTCGTTGCACTGCGCCGGGCCGTTTGCTGGCGTTGCTGCTGCATGACTTCTCCTCGGTAAATCGAACGAGTGACTCATCAACGGACTTTCGGGTGCTTGCGTCCGTCAACTGCCGTTGAGTGCTTCGTCCAGTGCGGTGGTTTGGGCCTGGAGGAAGGCCCGGGAGATGGCGGCTTTCGCTTCGAACGAGTCGAAGTTGTGGTAGGCGCCGGGCACTACGTGAAGGGGCAGGCGACGCCGGCCTGATCGGCGATCCGGCGGCAGAACCGGCTGTCCTGCGCCGCGTCGCCGAGCACCATTCCGCCGCCGTGGATCCACAACAGCGCCGGCGTCCGAGGCCGGGCCGAAGCCGGCCGGAAGACGTGTACTGACACGTCGGCGTCCACGGAGACGACCTGCGCGTCCGGCCGCCGAGCCCTCCGGGTGAGCTTGGTGAGGACACGGAGCGTGGGAAGCGTTCGGGCGGTGATGATGGTGCGGGGAAGGAATCGCGCGGCCCGCAGCTGCGGGTTGAAGGGTTGCTCAGTCATCGTGTTCCTGTCTGACGGAGGGGGATGTCGCTGGGTGTGCCGAGGTTTGTCGGCCGAAATGTCGATCACGGACACTCCTTCTCATGACTGGGCACGTTTGCCGTGCCCAGGCGGTTTCGGACGGGTTCGGGTACGCGAAAGGTGAGCGTCAGTTCGGCATCCGGTTGAATCTGCGGATGACGCGGTCGAAGATCCGGGCCGGGGCGACGCGGTACACCGCGTTGATGGTCCGGGCAGTCGTACCGGCGGTACGCCGTAGTTTCGGGTTCCGGTCGGTGGCCGCCCCGACGATCACCTTGGCGACGACGGCGGGGTCGTCGCCGCTGCTGAGGTTCTTCTCCAGCAGCTCGTCGTAGTTGCGCCGTCCCGCCGCGTAGAGCGGCATGGGGGTGTCGGCCTCCACGCTGTGGCCTGCGAACGGAGTGTTGATCGGGCCGGGCTCGACGAGCAGGACCCGCACGCCGTACTCGCGAACCTCGTGGTCCAGCGAGCCGGAGTAGCCCTCGACCGCGTGCTTGGTCGAGACGTAGACGGTCATGAACGGGCTGGGGACGAACCCGCTGAGGGACGAGACGTTGATGATGCGTCCCTGCCGTTGCGCCCGCATGTGCGGCAGGACCGCCTTGGTCGTCCGCATGACGCCGTAGACGTTGATGTCGAAGATGTCCTGCGTCTGGGTGATCGAGAACTCCTCGCCTGCGCCGGTTGAGCCGACGCCGGCGTTGTTGACCAGGACGTCGATGCGCCCGAACCGGTCGATCACCTGCTTGACCGCCGAGGCGACCGATTCGTCGCTGGTCACGTCGAGGTCGAGGTAGGTCACCCCGGCAGGCGCGGTGAGGCGCGCGGTGTTGCGGCCGGTTCCGATCACCTCAAAGCCTGCGGCGGCCAGCGCGATCGCTGTCGCCTTGCCGATGCCTGAGGTGGCGCCGGTTACGAGCGCGACCTGCCGAGTTGCTGTCATCACGGGCTCCAATAGTTTTGAATTACGTTCGTATGCCTTACGTTCGTACGACCATACGGCGATCACCGGTCGATGGCAAGTGATCACATCCGGCGATCTGAGATTGCCAAGCCGGCTTGCGGGGCCGTGCGGGGATTCGCGACGGCCCCGCGGCCGTCAGAACATCGTGTTGTCGTTGGCGGAGGTCTCCGGCACGTCCTGCGAGGCGTCCCAGTGCTCGACGATCTTTGTGTCGCGCACCCGGAACAGGTCGATCACCGCCCGGCCGCGCTGCCCTGGTGTGTCGATGTAGTGGCTGTGGACGGCGACCAGATCGCCCTCGGCGATGACCCGCTTCGGCACCACATTCAGCTGTGGGAACTGCTCGAAGTGTGCGCCCAGCCCGGCCTTCAGGCCCGCCGCGCCGTCGGGGATGTTGGGGCTGTGCTCGTGGTACTCGGTACCGACGTACGTGTCGATGGCGACCAGGTCCTTGCGAACCAGGAGCTGGTCGACGAACGCGGTGACCAGCTTCTTGTTGTACGCCGTGAACCACCGCTGTCCCGGCGCCTGGGTCTGCGGTCGGCTGAGGGTGGAGAACATGTCGTTGCCGTTGGCGGTGGTGGCGGGCACGTTCTGGAGGATGTCCCAGTGCTCGGCGATCCTCCCGTCCTGGTAGCGGAAGATGTCGAACACCGCCGTACCCGGGGTGCCGGGCACGAGGACGTTGCGGGAGTGCAGGAGCACCACGTCGCCGTCGGAGATGGCCCGTTGAGGGTCGTAGGTGACGTCCGGGAACTGCTGCCGCGTGGTGGCGACGAAGTATTTGAGGGCGTCGGGGCCATCGGGGGCCAGCGGGTTGTGCTGGATGTAGTCCGGCCGCACGAGCCGGTCGACGATGGCCGTGTCGCCGCGCTGGAACAGATCCTGCATGAGTCGGAGGGCAAGCTGCGCCTTGCCGGTCTCTTCCCGCACGCTCAGCACGATCTTGCCGGTGGTGCGGCCGGTCTCGCCGAGGGCGTGCGCCTTGGCGGCCTCCGCGAGCGGGAAGGTCGCCTCGATGTGGGCGCGCAGGGCGCCGCATTCGGCCAGGTCGGCGATAGCTTGCATGCCGGCGTGGTCGGCCTCGACGAGCAGCGACTCGTAGCGGATGCCCCGCTCGGCGATCGCGGCCAACTCGTCGGCTTCGACGGGGTACCGGCAGGATCGAGACGAGGGTGCCGCCCGGGCGCAGGACCTCGAGGGAGCGGGCGCGGGCACCGGAGTCGAACGAGACCGGGTCGAGGACCACGTCAATATCACTGACTGCCTTGGCGAAGTCGACCGAGTGATAGTCGATCACCTCGTCCGCGCCGAGGGATCGTACGAAGTCGTGCTTAGCCGCGCTGGCGGTGCCGATGACGTACGCGCCGCGGGACTTGGCGATCTGCACAGCGAGGTGACCTACACCGCCGGCCGCCGCGTGGATCAGGACCCGCTGCCCGGCGCGGACCTCGGCCGTTTCGACCAGCGCCTGATAGGCGGTGAGCGCGGCCAGCGGCAGGGCGCCGGCCTGGATGTGGTCGATACCGGCGGGCTTGTGGGTGAAGACACGGGCAGGTCCGGTCACGTACTCGGCGTGCGAGCCCACCCCGCCGGGATAGGGCAGCATCCCGAAGACCTCGTCGCCGGGCTTGAAAGGGTGACGCCGATGCCGACGGCCTCGACGACGCCGGAGACGTCCCAGCCGAGGACGAGCGGCATCCCGGCGATGGTGGTGGCCTGGGCGCGGTTCTTCCAGTCCGTCGGGTTGACGCCGGCGGCGTGGACGGCGACGAGGATCTCGCTCACCCCCGACGTCCTGTTCGTCGACGACGGCGACGTGCTCACCTCTGCCGGCGCCGCCTCGGGGATCGACGTCTGCCTGCACCTGGTGCGCAAGGACCACGGCAGCGAGGTCGCCAACCACGTGGCACGCATGTGCGTCGCCCCGCCATGGCGCGACGGAGGGCAGGCCCAGTACATCGAGTACCCGGTCCCCGATCCCACGGCGCACGGAACCTCCGCCGCCCGCCAATGGGCGCTGGAACACCTCCACAAGCCGCTGGCCCTGACCGACCTCGCCGAGCAATCCCACATGAGCCTGCGCACCTTCGCCCGCCGCTTCAACGACGAAGTCGGCATGAGCCCGGGACGATGGCTCATCCAGCAACGTGTCGGCCGGGCCCGGCATCTGCTCGAATCCACCGACCTGGCGGTGGACGAGATCGCGAGCCAGGTCGGCTTCGCCGGCGGCACCTCGCTGCGGGAACACCTGCACGCCGCGATCGGCGTCTCACCACTCGCATACCGACGCACCTTCCGAGGCGCGCTGGCGCAGAACCACTGACTGAACAGTCCAGCTACCATCTCGCCCTCGGGGGCCTACGTGATGTCGAGCAAGGTGAGGACGTTCTGGATGCCCTGCTCGAGGACCTGATCGGAAAGCTGCCGGTCGGTCAAGGCACGGGACAATTGCATGGTTCCGACCATCAGCGCGTAGGCACTGAGCATCTTTGCCTGCGCCGATTGCGGATCGCGTGGCGCCAGTACGGCGGCGATGTCGTCAATGAACCCGAGCAAACCGTCGGTATACGCCTGCTTGGCCGCATCCGGGCAGCGCCCGATCTCGTCGAGCAGCGCTGCGGACGGGCAGCCTTCTTCAGGGTTGTCGCGGTGAGTGGGTGACAGGTACTCGCGCACGAGTCGCTCCACCCCGGCGCGGTCGGTTGCCGTGCTGCTGATCCACTCGCGCTGTCCGCGGAGCTGGTCGGCAATGATCGTGGTGACGAGATCGTCCTTGGACTCGAAGTGAGCGTAGAAGGCGCCGTTGGTCAGCCCGGCGTCCGCCATCAGCGTCGCGATCCCCGAGCCGTCGATGCCATCGCGCTTGAACCGGCGACCGGCGGTCTCGGTGATCCGCTGCCGCGTCGCCTGCTTGTGCTCCTTGCCGTACCGCGCCATCGACTCCTCCACTCATGGGGAGGCCCACCCGGGTCTCCCCACGTATTATATTACATTCGTAATCTACGGCGCCGTCAGGCCTGTTGATTGGCGATGCCGATGTACTCGCCCATCCGATACTCGAAGTCCAGACCCTTCTCGGCGATCAAGGCTTGAGCGCCGGCGGCGCGAGCCAGGAACCCCGGCAGCGTGAGCGAGTGGGCGAACTCGCGATAGGCCGAGACCAGGTCGGCGTCCGGCGGTAGCGACGCCCGGTTGACCATCGACTTGGCGGACGCCAGCGAGGTTCTGTCGAACGACGCCAGACGGGCCGCCATGGTGTCCACGAACTGGTCCAGCTCGGCGTCCGGCAGAGCCCGCGTGACCCACCCCCAGCGCTCGGCCAACTCGGCGTCGTAGTCACTGCTGCTCAAGATGACCTCCAGAGCACGGTCGCGACCGACGAACCGGGGCAGTCGCTCGGTCCCGCCACCTCCGGGCAACAGTCCACTGCCCACCTCGGGCTGGCCGAACATCGCCTTCTCCAGGCTGGCGTAGCGCAGATCGAGAGCCAGCGCGAGCTCGTTGCCGCCGCCCCGGGTGCGACCACGGATGGACGCGATCGTGATGTACGGCGCGTTTGCCAGCCGCAGGACCAGGTCGGTCCAGATCGGCACCTCATCCTCATCCTCCGGCGCTGGAAAGTCCGCGGCCGCGGCGAGGTCGAAGTGGTTGATGAAGAAGTCGGGAACACCGCTCTTGAAGACGACGACCTGGATGTCGGGGTCGTCGCCGAGTTCCTTGACGAGCTCGTGAAGCCGCGTCACGGTCTCGCCGACGACCAGGTTCACAGGCGGGTTCGCGAAGGTGATGTTCGCGATCTTGGGGTTCGGACGCTCGATGCTGATGGTGCTTGGCCGATTCATGGCGGTGCTCCTGTCTGAGGCTGCGATCTCGATAATATTATGATCATACTCTAAACAGTTGCACAACTGGGGCGAAGGTCTGGACGAGCACCGCGATCTCCGTACTCCGCTGGGCATGCGGAACCTCCCTTGACAAAATTTCTGAGGGGACTCATGATTGAGTCTACTCGGAACTGACTCGCCGCAACTGCGACGGGCGATCCGAACCAGAAAGGGACAGCAGTCATGAGCAACACCCAGAACGAGCCCGTCATCACCTCTTACGCGAAAGCCCCGGCCCGCACCGTCACCGCCGGTGGCGTCACTTACGGCTACCGCGAGCTGGGGCCGAAGGGCGGGATCCCCGTCGTCTTCTTCGTCCACCTCGCCGCGACCCTGGACAACTGGGACCCGCGCATCATCGACCCCATCGCGAAGGGGCGTCACGTCATCGCCTTCGATCAGCGCGGTGTCGGGGCGTCCACGGGCCAGGTGCCGGACAGTGTCGAGGCGATGGCCGACGACGCCTACACCTTCATCACGGCGCTCGGGTTCGACAAGATCGACGTCTTCTCCTTCTCTCTCGGCGGCTTCGTCGCCCAGGCCCTCGTGGTGAAGCACCCCGAGCTCGTCCGCAAGCTCGTCCTCACCGGCACCGGGCCGAAGGGCGGCAAGAACATCGACAAGGTCGTCGCCACCACCTACTGGGACATCCTGCGCGCCACCCTGACCCGGTCCGACGCCAAGGAGTTCCTGTTCTTCAACCGCAACGCCACCGGCAAACCCGCCGCCCGCGCGTTCGTCAACCGGCTGAACGAGCGCACCGCCGATCGCGACGCACCGATCAAGGTCAAGGCGTTCCGGACACAGCTGAAGGCGATCCAGAAGTGGGGCCGCTCCACCCCCGACGACCTGTCGAAGCTCACCCAGCCCACTCTGATCGCCAATGGCGACAACGACCGGATGGTGCCCTCGATCCTCTCCGAGGATCTGCACCGGCGCATCAAGGACAGTGAGCTGATCATCTACCCCGACTCCGGTCACGGCGGCATCTTCCAGTTCCACGAGAAGTTCGCCCCCGTCGCCGTCGAGTTCCTCGGCCGATGACCACCGCAACGCACATTCCTGACAAGAAGAGAAGGGCAACACCATGAGCACGTCACCATCCGCCGTACAACCGGACGTGAAGAAGCACCTCACCTCCTCCATCCTGCTGTGGGTGCGCACCGACCAGCCCCGCCAGACCGGGATGGATTACTGGAAGGGCCCGCACTCAGGGATCATCTCCGCCACTCCGGGCTTGGCGGAGTACCGGCAGATCCACCTCGCCGAGCACAACCCCGGCCGGTGGCCGGTGACCGACGGGGTGGAGACCTCGATCCCCGCCGACCGCAAGGTCGACGGCGTCGCGGAAGTCACCTTCCAGTCGGCGCTCTCACCTCTGCAAGGGCGCAAGCAGACGCAGTTGGCCTACAAGGACGAGATCAACGTGTTCCGCCGCACTCTGCTCTACGCCGGCCCGCCGAACTCGTCCCGCTGGTACGACGTCGCCGGCCCGGGAGAGACGGTCGGTGCCCGCGCCCTGGTCTACCTCCGCCGCAGAGACGGAGTCGGCGCCGGTGAGTTCCGGAGGTTCATCAAGAAACAGCTCGTTCCCGCACTCGCCGGCACCGGAGTGCTCAAGGAGTTGCGCACGCAGACGTTCCTGCCCTGGATCGAGAAGCTGTGGGACACCCCGGACGTCGCCCACGACAACCCCGACGACCAGCACTTCCACGCCTCGCTCATCCTCGGGTTCACCGACACCGCATCACGGGACGCCTTCTTCACCAGCAAGGTGATCGAGGAACTGTCGAACCAGCTGAGACCACTCGCCTCCGCGATCCACGCGTACGACGTCGCCGCCGCCCTCACCTACGTCAGGAACGGCGACATCCTGCCGGGGTACGAGGAGTGAGCGGCGCGGGCGGGGGAAGGACCGCCGGATCCGCTCGCCCGGTCGGACGGCGCGAGCGGAACAAGCAGGACAAACTCGACCGCATCACCGCTGCCGCCAGCGAACTGTTCGCCGTACACGGCGTCGATGAGGTCACGACCCAGCAGATAGCCGACAAGGCCGACATCGGCACCGGGACGCTGTTCCTCTACGCCAAGACCAAGGGCGAGCTCCTCCTGCTTGTGCAGAACGCCCACTACGCCGAAGCGCTCGAGCGGGGCCGGGCGGATGCCGAAACCATTCCCGATGCGCTGGATGCAGTGCTGGCGATCGTCCAGCCAATCGTGGAATGCAACCGCATCCAGATCGACAACGGGCGCACCTACTTGCGAGAGATGGTTTTCGGCGACCCCGAGGAGCCCCATCACCGCGAAGCGCTCGGCATCGTCGCGCAGACCGAGGAAGCCGTCGCCGCCGTGCTGCGCCGCGACCAGCGGGTCGGAGAGGATGACGCCGCGGCGCTGGCACGCATCGTGTCCGCCGTCATGTTCGTCAGCATGGCGGCGAGCGTAAACATCGCCTTGAGCGTCGACGAGATCCTGCAGGACATCCAGAGGCAGGTTGGCATCCTGCTGCCTCGCTGACGCCAACGGCTGAAACTGCCCCCCTTCCAGCCCGACCTGACAGAAAAAATCTGCGCAGACTGCGCAACTCGTTGCGTATCTGTACGTCGAACCTCATTCGCACCGATGCGACCTAGGCAGGCTCACCCCAGATGGATCTCCTCCCTAGCTGGAGAAAGAGCCGATTTCGGGGAGTGATCTGCCTGGGCACGGCCGACCGCTTGCTCACAGTTCGCGCATGACCCATTGCGTGAATCACGCAGCCCTGCCAAGGTTGTGCCGAAATGACCGGACGTCCGGCTCGTCGACATCCACTGGAGGCAGACAGTGAAGAACAGGCTCCTGATCATCGTTCTGACGGCCGCGATGATGGTTCCCCTGACGGGATTCGCGCGGGCGGCCAAGGCGTCCGGGCTTCCGCCCGTGCAGCAGCTCAGCGCCACGACGCCCGTCTACGAGCCGATGGCGGGCATCAAGATGGGCATCAGCGGGCTGTTCGAGCGCACCATCTCGGGCACGGACCGTACGGCCAAGCTCTACGTCCCCAAGGCTGCGCATCTCGGTGCCTCCATGGTCGTGCTCAACGTCCCGGTGGGTGAGCGGACCGTTTCCTGGCTGGTCGAGAGCGGATGGATCGACCTGGCCGAGAAGAACAAGTTTCTCCTGTACGTCTTCGAGCCTGACGCGTCCGGACGGTGGGGATCACCCGACGAGGAGCGGTCCTACCTCGAAACGGCCTACGCCAACATCAGCGTCAACTCCCCCGACGGCCGCGGCACCTGGTACCTCCCGCCCGAGAGCTACTACGTCGTCGGGTACGACAGCCCCGGTTCGGTGCTGCAGCAGATCGTCATGAAGGACCCGACCCTCGTCGCCGCGGCGACCTTCGTCAACGCCAGCGACATCGACACCGCATTTCTCAAGCAACTGGACAGTACGTTCTATCCGACGCCGGACTGGAACGGTCAGCGGGTCGCGAGCAGCAGCGTCCCGCTTCCGGTCTGGATCATGGAGGACCGATTGGACGCCAAGGCCGCTGGTGTCGTCCGGTATTGGAAGGACGCCAACCAGACCGAGACCAGGTCTGCCGGGTTCCACGGTGGAAGGATTTTCTACCAGCGAAAGGGCGCACTGAAGTACTACGTCGCCGACGGCTCGCTCAGCGCCGTCGCCGTCGCCGAGAAGGTGAAGAACGCCGCCGGCATCTACGACGACTTCCTGTCGCGCTACACCCGCTACGGCGGCAACGTCGGCGGCAACACTCTTGGCTCGCGACCTGACTACGACGAGCTCGGTGTCCAATTCAGGACGATGGAGCTGGCCGGTCGGCTGCGCGAGTACATGATCTATGTGCCCGCCAAGGCGAAGCAGGCCGCGAGGAAGGGTAAGAACGTGCCGGCCGTCATCTCGCTGCACGGTTCCGGGCTGACGATGTACTCGATGTTCGATTTCTCCCGGTGGTGGGAGGTTGCGGATGACGAAGGTTTCATCCTCGTCGTGCCGACTGGCCTCAACACCCAGAACCGGACGGGATGGGGTACGACGGCCGCCCACATCGACATGACCTTCCTGCAGCTGCTTCTCGACGAGGTCAAGACCGACTACAACGTCGATCCGGGCCGAATCTATCTGGGCGGGCAGTCGAACGGGAGCATGACGACGATCGCGGCCGGGAAGAACCTCGAGCTCTCCAAGAACTTCGCCGCGCTCGGCGCGACCTCCGGCGGCCAAACGTCGTCGACGACCGACTACACCGGCGAGACACTTCCGTTCTTCGTGCTGTTCGGCGAGTTCGACTTCTGGCCGGCCGACCTGTCGACGCCGTACGTCGGTGAGACCATGCGGTACTGGATCAACCGCAACGACGCAATCGGTACGCCGACCACTCCGGCGTCGGTCCAGCGAGTCGGGCGGTACGACATCTCCTCCTGGAAGAACGCGGACGAGACGACCGTGGCCAGGTACGGCGTCACCCGCGGTCGCGGTCACAGCACCATCGCCGAGGAGGCACGGGTCCTCTGGGACTGGTACTCCCGATGGAACAAGGATGCCCAGGGCAACAACGTCCAGCTGCAGCGCTGACCGGACAAGCATCAGGCCCCGGGACCGAGGTTCCCGGGGCCCGATCGTGGGTCAGCAGGTCAGTCTGCCGACGCTTGGATCGCCGGGACGAGGACGACCTCGATTCCCTTGTCCTCGAACCTGCGGACCTCGGCGGGCGGCGCCGAGTCGTCGGTCACCAGGGTCCAGCGCGGCGGCATCACCGCCCACGCGTGGAAGGGTCCCTGGCCGAGCTTGGCGCCGTGTGCGAGGACGTAGACGTGATCGGCCCGGCCCATCATGAGCTCTTTCAGCCGCGTCTGCTCGAGATCCTTTTCGTTGATTCCGCGGTCGACGCGGACCCCGTCGGCGCCCATGAACGCACGGTCGAACGACATCCGCTCGAGCGAGGCCTCGGTGAGCGGTCCGACGAAGGACTGGCTGATGATCCGCAGCCGCCCGCCCAGCACGATCACCTCGATGTTCTCGGCTTCGGCCAGTACGTCGAGCGCGGTCAGGGCGGTTGTCGTCACGGAAAGGTTGGTGAAGCTGGTGAGTTCCTGAGCCAGCGCGGTCGTGGTCGATCCGCCGTCCAGCAGCACGTTCTCACCGGGCACGATCTGGCGAGCGGCCCAGGCCGCGATCGCGCGTTTGGCGTCGTACGCCTCGCCCAGGCGCTGACGCAGCGACGCCTCCGGATGCGGCTCCAGACTCAGCGCGCCGCCATAGGTGCGCGCGAGTTTCCCCTGCGCGGTCAGCAGGGCAAGGTCGCGCCGGATCGTCGAGGGCGTGACGCCGAGCCGCGCGGACAGATCCTCCACGTTGGCCAGCCCATCGGACGCGGCCATCCGGACGATCTGCTCGCGTCGCGCCCCCGACTTCTGCCTGCTCACGCTTCGCACCCTACCCAAGAAGATGACGCAGCCAAGGAAGATCAGCCCGCCACTCGCTCCGGAGCCATCTCGACCGCGAGCCGGAGTGCCTCGATCATCGATCGGTGGTCGGCGATGCCTTTGCCGGCGATGTCGAACGCCGTACCGTGGTCGACCGACGTCCGGATCACCGGCAGCCCGACCGTGACATTCACGCCGGCCTCGAGTCCCAGGATCTTGACCGGACCGTGACCCTGATCGTGGTACATCGCCACCACCAGGTCGTAGTCACCACGACCGGCCAAGAAGAACAGCGTGTCGGCCGGCAGCGGACCGTGAACATCGATCCCGTCGGCCTGGCACACCTCGACCCCTGGAGCGATCTTCGTCTCCTCCTCGCCCCGTCCGAACAGGCCGTTCTCACCGGCGTGGGGGTTGATCCCGCAGACACCGATCTTCGGCGCCGCGACCCCCGCGTCGACCAGGGCCTGGTGGCCGCGCCGGATGGTGCGCTCGACCAGCCCGGGTTCGATCCGGTCCACCGCGTCGATCAGGCCGATATGCGTGGTGACGTGGATGACCTTCACCTTGGGCGTCGACAGCATCATCGACACCTCCTTGGTGCCGGTGAGTTCCGCCAGGAGCTCGGTGTGGCCGGGGAAGATGTGCCCGCCTGCCTGCAACGCTGCCTTGTTCAGCGGCGCGGTGCAGATCGCCTGCACCTGTCCGGACATCGCGAGCTCGCTCGCCACCCGGATGTAGTGGTACGCCGCATCTCCCGCGACCGCGGACACCGCACCGAACGGCAGATCCGGCGGCAACAACCCCAGATCGATGACATTGATCCGTCCCGGGGTGAACTCCGCCTCCCCCACAGTCTCGATCGCGACGATGTCGGGTTCGAGACCGACGATCCGCGCGGCCTGCCGGAGTCGCTCGGCATCCCCGATGACAACGCAGTGCGCGGCCGCCGAGATGGTGGGGTCGAGGAGCGCTCGGACGATGACCTCCGGACCGATGCCGGCGCCGTCGCCCATCGTGACGGCGATCTGGGGGGTGCTGCTCATATCGGCTCCTCGGGTACGGGTTCGGTGAACAGGCTGGCGACGAGATCGGCGAGCGAAGTTGGGCTGCCGAAGCTGCCGGGACGGGTGGCCACGAGTCGATCACCGGCTCGGGAAAGCACTGCCCCGCAGCGCTCCGCGACCGGCGTCAGGCGGTCGATGCCGAGCAGATCCAGGACCCCGCGGGCAGTCTCACCACCGGTGAGAACGAGAGCGCGGTGATCCGCGGCCGCGGGCTCGACGGCCTGTGCCAGCGAGGCAGCCAGTTGTGGTGCAAGCTCAGGCCGTACGCCGGCGTCTCCGGCCAGGCTCACCACCGCGCACCGGGACCCTCGGACTCGGGCCGTGATGTAACGACGTACCCCGCGCGGATCACGCAGCAGGGCGTGGGGGTCGAGCCGCAGTACGACGTCAGCGGCGGCCTCCAGCGCGGTCAGCTGGACGGACAGCGAGGGAGCCGCACTGCCGACCACAACCAGGACGGCCTCCGCCACGGATGGTGCCGGGGCAACCAACTCCGGGCCGTCGGCGGGGAAGGCACGTGCGGCTGCGCCGGCGAGTGCGCCTGACCCAACCAGCACCGGCCGCTCACAGACCAGGCGCGCGGCGGCGTGGACACCGTCGAGGTCGTCGTCGGACTCGGCGTCACAGACGGCGACGAGCCCCGCCGCGCCGGTTTCCGCGAGTGCCTTGGCCAAGATCTCACCGCCCTCGCGAACCGTTGCCAAGGGCACCAAACAGGTATCCAGCGGCGCCAACGCCTCCGCGACGGAGCGCGGCGCGGGCCGGTCCTCGGCATGCCACAATCCGGTCTCGTGCAGGGGAACGCCGGCAACCCGCAGGACTCCGTCGACCACGACCCGACCGGCGACCGGCAGAGCCGTCGCAACGATGGGGACAACGCCATACAGATCCCGCAGGGCACCCACTTCGGCGGCAAGGTTGCCGCGCAGGAGCGAATCGACCTTCTTGAGGATCGGCACACCGCCGCAGGCCGCGATCGCGGACCGCACTGAATCCGCCGCTTCCGCCGGGCTCTGTCGCCGGGAGTTCGTGTCGACGGCGATCACACGGTTCGTGGATCGCGAATCGACCACGGGAGGCCGGTGCGCGGCGTACAGGCCGACCGAGATACGCATTGTGCGCAACAAAAAGGCGGCGGCCGACTCGGCCGCTCCACTCAGATCGTCCGCGACGATCGCCAGCTCCGGCATCACCCCTCCCTTCGCCGATTCCAAGAATGCCCTGCGTTGACAGGCCTTTCGCTGTCCGAGCGCAGCACTGAGGACGCCAACCGGACGACCTGTCCAGGCAGCCGCCTCAAAAGATCAGATCACGCAAATGACGCTACAGCTATTGCGCAGAACACGCAAGAATGTCATCTTGTGGAAACGAGCCCGTCACCGGGCGCCCCTGGCAGACTTCAAGGAGAACGTCATGTCCGACATCGAGAAGTTGGTCGATACCGCCGAGTCGGGCACGGGGGTCTCCCGACGGGCGATCCTGCAGTTCTTCGGCATCGTCGGCGCGAGTACGGCGCTCGGATCCGCTGTCACTGCCTGCGCCGGTCCGCAGAGTTCGGGTACGACGAGCGGAGGCGGCGGCTCAGGCACCGGCGGGAAGCTCAGCATCGTGCTCAACCGCAACCTGGTCAGCCTGGACAACAAGCTGAACCAGTACGACGCCGCCGTGACCGTGCAGCGCGCGGTCCGGGAGGCGCTGACCCGGATCGGCTCGGACCTGAAGCCCCAACTGGTGCTCGCGGAGAAGTTCGAGCTCACCTCGCCGACCGTCTGGACGGTGAAGCTGCGCGGCGACATCCAGTACTCCGACAAGTCGCCGGTCACGGTCGAGGACGTCGAGACCGCGCTGAAGCTGTACTTCCAGGTCAAGGCCGGGTACGTCGCCTCGCAGTTCCCGGAGCAGCCCACGTTCGCCAAGGTCGACGACAAGACCTTCACGCTCACCACCAAGAAGCCCGTGGTGACGCTGGACTCGCTGATGTCGAACATCCTGATCACGCCGGCCAACGCCAACAAGGCCGAGGAGCTGCGCGAGGGGATCGGCAGCGGACCGTTCACGGTCGCCTCGGCCGACTCCGGCACCGGCACCTACCGCCTCGTCCGCAACGACAACTACTGGGGCGAGAAGGCCCTGCTCGACGAGGTCAACGTGTCGTACCAGGAGGAAGAGGGCGCCCGGGTCATCGCGATCACCTCCGGCCAGGCCGACGTGATCGACACGATCACGCCCGAGTCGGCCACCGCGCTCAAGAAGAAGAACGACATCGAACTCGTCCAGGAGCCCGGCACCCGGCTGATCCACCTCTTCTACAACTTCCGCAAACCGGCCGGCCACCCGCTCACCAACCCGAAGGTGCGCGAGGCCCTCAGCTACGCCGTCGACCACGAATCGTTGATCTCCAGCCTGATGAACGGACTCGTCTCATCCGCGGAGGGCGTCGTACCGAAGACCCTGTCCGGCTTCGCGAAGACCGGCGGGTACACGTTCGACCCGGCGAAGGCGAAGTCGATGCTCGCCGCCGAAGGCGTGTCGAACCTGAAGCTGACGTTCATCTGGGAAGAGGCGGAGTTCGCCGGCGCGGCCCGGGTGATGGAGGCGCTGGTCGGCATGCTCGGCGACGTCGGCGTGAAAGTGACACTGAAGGAGATCCCGAAGGGCGGCGACATCAACACCTGGCGGCGTGGTGAGGCCGGTGACTGGGACGTGCTCGGCAACGGCTACGGCAACCAGACCGGTCTGGCGATCACCAATCTGCAGGGCCAGTACGCCGGTACGGCGGCCAAGGAGAAGACCCGCGACACGTACCACGGCTTCGTGTTTCCCGACGTGACCACTCTCCTCGACCAGGCGAGCAGCGAGCCGGACGCCGGCAAGCGGGACGCGTTGCTCAAGCAGGCACAGGACAAGATCTGGGCGCTGTGGCCGGCGATGTGGGCGTGGACGCCGGACAACGTCCTGGCCAAGCGGAAGCGGGTCACCACCCTCGAGCTGTCGCCGACCAACTCCTACGAACTCTCGAAGGTCAAGGTCTCGGGCTGAGCCATGCCGCGCTACTTTCTCAGGCGTCTCGGCCAGACCGTCCTGACGGCCTGGTTCACGGTGACGATCGTCTTCCTTCTGCTCCGGCTGGCGCCCGGTGATCCGGCTGCGAACTACGCCCCGCCGAACCCGACCAGCGAGCAGTTGGCCGCGGTACGGCAGGAGTTCGGGCTCGACCAGCCGATCCTGTCGCAGTACCTCACGTATCTGGGCAACCTGCTGCAGGGTGACATCGGTACGTCGTTCCAGTTCCGGCAGCCCGCGTTGCAGGTCGTGATGGACCGACTGCCGTACACGATCACGCTGGCAGTCGCGGCCATCGCCGTGACCGCGGCGGTCGCGATCCCGCTCGGCGTGTGGATGGCGCGCCGCGGCAACACCGCTCCCGAGCTCGGGGCGAACATCGCCACCATCGCCGGCCAGTCGATGCCGGACTTCTGGATCGGCTTCGTGCTGCTGATCGTGTTCGCGGTGAACCTGCAGTGGCTTCCCTCGTCCGGGTTCAACTCGATGACCGCGATCGTGCTGCCGTGCCTGACCATCGTCGTACTCCAGGTGGCGCTGATCTCCCGGCTGGTCCGTCGCGAGATGGGCGTGAACCTGGCCGCGCCGTACCTGACCATCGCCCGATCCCGCGGGGTCTCCGAGCGCCGGCTGACCTGGGGCTACGCGTTCGCGAACTCGTCCATCCCGGTCGTCACCGCGCTCGGCACCCGGTTCGCCGCGATGCTCAACGGCGTGGTCATCGTCGAGGTCGTGTTCAAATGGCCGGGTGTCGGCGAACTCGTCGTCGACGCGCTGTCGCGGCGGGACTTCCCGTTGATTCAGGCAACGGTCCTGGTGACCGTCGTCCTCGCCCTGCTGGTCCAGCTGCTGGTGGACCTGCTCTATCCGCTCATCGACCCCCGGGTCCGGCTTGGTCAGGAGGCCCGCCGATGACCGATGCGGCCGTACCGTCAAACGTTGGCCGGCGGTTGCTGCGCCGATCGGCCGCCGCGCGCAAGGCCCGCTACAGCACGATCAAGATCTGGCTCGGTGCGATCTGCGCCGGCATCGTGATCATCCCGGTGGCGCTGGCCCGCGTGCTGCCGCTGCCCGACCCGGTGCACGGCGTACTCAAGGAGACCTCGCTGCCGCCGTTCAGTCCGGGACATCTGCTCGGCACCGACCCCAACGGCCGGGACCTGCTGTCCCGCATCCTGCACGGTGGACAGACCTCGTTGCTGATCGGACTGCTGGCCATCGCATTGTCCGGAGTCCTCGGCATCGCGGCCGGCGCCGCCGCGGGGTACTTCGGCGGCTGGGTCGACACCATCGTCTCCCGGCTGCTCGAAGCGCAGCTGTCGTTGCCGCTGCTGCTCATGCTGCTGCTCGTGGTCGCGCTCTTCGGCCCGTCCGTGCCGGTGATCACGCTGGTGATCGCGATCGCGCAATGGCCCGAGCCGGCCCGGCTCACCCGCGCGTTGGTCCTGGTCGAACGCGAGAAGCCGTACGTCGCCGCCGCACAGGTACTCGGGCTCGGACGGATCAAGATCATCGTCCGCCACATCATCCCGAACATCCTGTCGCAGAGCCTGGTCGTCGTCTTCCTGCTGCTCGCCCAGGCCGTGCTGCTCGAGAGCGCCCTGAGCTTCCTCGGTGCCGGCGTGCAACGTCCGTACCCGACCTGGGGCGGCATCATCTCCGACGGCCGTGAACTCTTCGTCACCGGTGCCTGGTGGCTCGTGACGATCCCCGGCATCGCGATCGCGCTGCTCGTGCTCGGAGTCAACCTGCTCGGCGACGGCCTGCGCGACCGGGTCCGGCGGGCGAAGGCGGTGACCGGCTGATGCCCATCCTCAGTGTTCGTGACCTCACCGTCGATCTGATGACCGCGGCCGGAGTGATCCGGGCCGTCGACGGGGTGGCTTTCGACATCGACTCCGGCGAAACCGTCACGATCATCGGGGAGTCCGGTTCTGGCAAGTCGACGACAGCGATGGCCCTGCTCCGGTTGCTCCCGGACGATCTCGCCGTACTCACCGGCCACGCGGAACTCACCGGCAAGGACGTGATCGGGACGCGCAAGCACATCAACGGACTGCGCGGACGGACGGTGGCGTTGGTCCCGCAGGACCCGATGACCGCGTTGAACCCGATCGCGACTGTCGGCCGGCAGATGGTCGAGGCGATCCGGTTGCGGCATCGGTGTGGCAAGTCGGACGCGGGCCAGCGTGCGCTGAGTCTGCTCCGGCAGGTCCACCTGAGCCGGCCCGAGCAGCGCCTGAAGCAGTACCCGCACGAGCTCTCCGGCGGCATGCTCCAGCGCGTCCTGATCGCGATGGCGCTGTCCGCCGAGGCCGATCTGATCGTCGCCGACGAACCGACCTCGGCCCTGGATGTCACCGTCCAGGCCGGCATCCTCGATCTGCTGTTGGAGATCCAGCAGGAGACCGGTGTCGGCATCTTGCTGATCACCCACGATCTCGGGGTCGCGCGGCTGATGAGCGACCGCATCCATGTGATGCAGTCCGGCCGGTTCGTGGAGAGCGGTCCCGTCGAGGACGTGGTCGATCGGCCGCAGCACGAGTACACGCGCAAGCTGCTCGAGGCGATCCCGAAGCTCGGCCCGTGGGACGACACCGACGTACCGACGGCTCGGAAGCTCGAGCTCATGAATGGAGGGGCGTCATGACCTTGCTGGAGGTCTCCGGTCTGGTCGTGCAGTACGGCGAACACCGGGCCGTCGACGACGTGTCGTTCCAGCTGGATCGCGGTGGATCGCTTGCCCTCGTTGGCGAATCGGGCTCCGGGAAGTCCACCATCGCGCGTGCGCTGGTCCGTCTGATCCGACCCTCGGCCGGTTCGATCGTCTTCGATGGGGTCGATCTGACGACCCTGTCCGAGCGCCGGTTGCGGCCACTGCGGCACCGGATCCAGATGGTGTTCCAGGACCCGTACGGCTCGCTCGACCCGCATCTCGACGCCCAGCACATCGTGGCCGAACCGATCGCGGTCCGCGGCGAACGATCTCGCCGTACCCGGGACAAGCGTGCGGCCGAACTGCTCGACCAGGTCGGGTTGCCGTCATCGGCGCTGACCCGCAAGCCGCACGAGTTCTCCGGCGGCCAGCGGCAGCGGATCGGCATCGCGCGAGCGCTCGCCTCCGAGCCGGACCTGCTGGTTCTGGATGAGGCAACGAGTGCTCTGGACGTGTCCGTCCAGGCACAGGTTCTCGAGATCCTGGCCACGCTGCGGGCCGAGCAGGGGCTGACCTACCTGTTCATCTCGCACAACCTCGGCGTCGTCGGAGCTGTCACCGAACAGGTCGCCGTACTGCGGTCCGGCCAGATCGTCGAGCAGGGTACGACGGCCGACGTACTGCAGCGCCCACAGCACGAATACACACAACGGCTCCGGCGCAGCGCACTCGAACCAGCGCTCATCTCGGGACGCAAACCCCGCGAAGTCGTCCGCGCCATCGCAGCCGCCCGCGCGGCCGAAAGTGCGGCCGAAAGTGCGGCCGCCTCATGACGCGCCTCGTGCTCGGCACTATGACCTTCGGCGACACGGTCGACCTCGACTGCGCGCGATCGATGGTCGATCTGGCGGTCGCGAACGGCGTCACCTCGATCGACACCGCCAACGGGTACGCCGGTGGCCGGAGCGAGGAGATGCTCGGTGAGATCCTCCGCGGCCGCTCGGACGATGTCACGATCGCGACCAAAGCCGGTATCTACCCCGGTGACGCCGGCGGCCGGCCGCTCCTGTCGGGTCAGGGAATCCGGTCGTCGCTCGAAGCCAGCCTGCGCCGTCTCGGCACCGACCGGGTCGATCTCTTCTATCTGCACCAGCCGGATCGGTCGGTGCCCCTCGAGGAGACCGCCGGAGCGTTGGCCGACGCCGTACGGGACGGACTGATCGGCGCGATCGGCGTGTCCAACTACGCCGCCTGGCAGATCACCGACGTGTCCACCGCGTGCGTGGCTGCCGGTGCGCCCCGGCCGGTCGTCGCGCAGCAGCTGTACAACCTCGTCGCCCGTAGGATCGAGACCGAGTACGTCGAGTACGCCACGACGCACAGCCTGGACACGATTGTCTACAACCCACTCGGCGGCGGGCTGTTGACCGGACGGCACTCGTTCGACGACACCCCCGGTGAAGGCCGTTTCGGCTCGTCGGCGTTGTCTCAGATGTACCGGGATCGCTATTGGAGCCGTCCGCTCTTCGACGCCGTCTCGTCGTTGTCGACCATCGCGGCTGATGCGGGCCTTACGCTGCCGGAGCTTTCGCTGCGGTGGTTGCTGTCTCGCGATGTCGTCACCGCCGTACTGCTCGGCGGTTCCAAGCCCGAGCAGCTACTCAGCAACATCGCCGCCGCGCAGCAAGGCCGCTTGCCGGAGGACGTCCTCGACGCCTGTGACGAAGTTGGCCGCGTGCTGTCCGGTCCC
This sequence comes from Kribbella caucasensis, assembly GCF_004361855.1. Taxonomy (GTDB): domain Bacteria; phylum Actinomycetota; class Actinomycetes; order Propionibacteriales; family Kribbellaceae; genus Kribbella; species Kribbella caucasensis. The sequence continues at coordinate 195,088 of NZ_SNWQ01000010.1, read as the reverse complement.
ATGCCTGCTTACAACCGATAACACTTGGAGAGCCCTTGCCTGTAACTGCCCGTTCCTTCACCGACAAGCTTCGCCGCCGCGACCGCGCCCTCGGTTACTGGGTCGTGCTCGACTCCCCCGTCTCCACCGAGCGCATCGCGCGCCTCGGCTACGACTACGTCTGCATCGACGCCCAGCACGGACTCATCGAGTATGCCGGGATCCTGCGTGGGCTCACCGCCATCGACGCGGGCGGGAGCTCGGTCGGCGTGGTCCGGGTCGGCGCGAACGATCCGTTCCACATCGGCCAGGCGCTCGACGCCGGTGCGGCCGGAATCATCGTGCCACTCGTCAACACAGCCGACGACGCGGCGCGAGCGGTCGCGGCTGCGACGTACCCTCCTGGTGGTGTCCGTTCGTACGGGCCAATGCGGTCGATGTTGCGGGTCGGACCGAAGCCCGCCGAGGTGAACGCGTCGATCGCCGTACTCGCGATGATCGAGACCCCCGAGGGCCTGGCGAACGTGGAGAGCATCTGCGCCGTGCCCGGTCTCACGGGTGTGTATGTCGGTCCTTCGGATCTCTGCTTGGCCGTCGGTGGCGCGTTTCCCGGCGACCCCGCGGTCGCGGAGGTGTTCGAGTCGGCGCTGGAGCGGGTGCGGACCGCGGCGAAGGCCGCGAACGTTGCCGCAGGCATCCATACCGCTCACGGCTCGGTCGCTGCACAAAGGCTGGCCGAGGGGTTCACCTTCGCTACCGTCTCCTCGGATCTCGTGCACCTCGATCAGGCGGCGGCCGAGCACTTGCGCGTGGCGGGTGACCGATGAGTGCGCTCGAGCAGCTGGCCACGGATGGCGTCGTACGCGAGCGAGCGGACGGGCTCGGTGAGGCGTTCCTGCCGACCGAGACCGTTCAGTCGCATGCGGCACAGCTCGCCTTATTGCCTGGTGGTGATCTGGGATGCGTGTGGTTCGGGGGGACGCAAGAAGGCGTCGCGGACATCAGCGTGTGGTTCTCACGGCTGGCGCCGGGCGGGGCGTGGAGCAAGCCAGTGCGACTCAGCGACGACGACACCCGCTCGGAGCAGAACCCCGTGCTGTTCCCCGCGCCCACCGGCGAACTCTGGTTGCTCTACACCGCGCAGCACGCCGGCGACCAGGACACCGCGGTGGTCCGGGCGCGAGTCTCCGCCGACAACGGTGTGACCTGGGGACCGATCCGGGAACTGCTCAACTCACCGGACGGCGGTGTCTTCGTTCGCCAGCCGATCGTGGTCCTCTCGAGCGGGCGATGGCTGCTGCCGACGTTCGCCTGCGTGCGGATCGAAGGCCACAAGTGGGCAGGCGATCGGGACACCAGCAGCGTGTGGTTCTCCGACGATCAAGGCGCGTCGTGGCAGGAGGTGCCCGTGCCGGATTCCACCGGATGCGTGCACATGAACATCGTGCCGGGTGAGCGACTCACGGCGTACTTCCGGAGCCGCTGGGCCGACAACATCTACCGCAGTACCTCGACAGACGGCATCACGTGGGAACCGCCACGGCCGACCGAGCTCCCGAACAACAACGCATCGATCCAGGCCATCGCCCTGCCCGGCGAACTGACCGCGATCGTGTTCAACGACAGCAGCCGGGCCGACGCGGTCGCGCGCCGGGTCTCGCTGTACGACGAAATCGACGAGAGCGGCATCGTCGAAGGCTCGAAGCCGCGGGTGCGCGAGGTTGAGGATGCCACCGAGCGAACCGCCTTCTGGGGAGCACCACGGGCACCGCTCAGTCTCGCCGTCTCCCGCGATGACGGACTGTCCTGGCCAGTCCGGCGGGTGCTCGCGGACGGCGACGGCTATGCGCTGTCGAACAACTCGCGCGACGGCCTGAACCGCGAACTCAGCTATCCCTCGGTCGTGGTCGACGACAGCGGCGACCTCCATGTCGCGTTCACCCATCACCGCCGGGCGATCCGCTACCTCCACATTCCGGCCGCAATCCTCCAGGAACATCTGAATGCCGGCTGACCGCACAGCCGTCGTCAGCGGTGTCAGCTCCGGGATCGGGCGGTCCGTCGCGGTACGCCTGCTCCAGGACGGCTGGACCGTGATCGGGCTGTCCCGGCTGCGGCCGGACTTCGACGGTGACGGGTTCAGCTGGCGGCACTGTGATCTCGCCCAGCCGGACAGCACCGCGACCGCGGTCGGCGACATCGGATCCGTGCATGCCCTGATCCACGCGGCCGGCTTCCAGGTCAGCGGCCGGCTCGGCGACCTCGATCCCGATGACGGCAGCCGCATGTACGCCGTCCACGTCGACGCCGCGATCCGCCTCGCCAACGGCCTCGTCAGCAGGATGACGGATGGCGGTCGCATCCTGCTGATCGGCAGCAGGACCGCCATCGGCGTCGCCGGCAAGAGCCAGTACGCCGCGACGAAGGCCGCCCTGCGCGCCCTGGCGCGATCCTGGGCAACGGAACTCGTGCCCCGGCGAATCACTGTCAACGTCATCGAACCCGGCCCGACAGACACTGCCATGCTCGCCGACCCGGCCCGAGCGGCGACGCCACCCGTCGTACCACCCCTCGGCCGCCTCATCCACCCCGAAGAAGTCGCCGCCCTCGCCCACTTCCTCCTCACCGACAGCGGCGCCATGATCACCGGCCAACACCTGACAATCTGCGGCGGCGCTTCCCTCTAGACGCCCCATGCCCGTCACACAACGTAGCCCAAGTTGCACACCAGCCACCGACCTGAACGTCTCCACCTGCACCCCAAGGGAGTTGTATCTGTGCCTCGGGACCGCTCACCCGTTTACGCACCTCAACCAGCGCGCCCTGCCGCCAAACCATGACGACAGACGCACATCGGGATCTGGCAAAACCCAGAGGCTACAAGGCATTTCGCGAACTAACCACAATCGGCGATCAATCCAGATCGGAAATCAGCGGATTCGGGGTTCGAGATAGCCGCTCCCACGGGCTCAGACGTTGAGGTTGAGGCGTGTTGTTTAAGGTGCGTGTCCCTCGTCGGACACGTGGGGGTTCATGTCCCTAGTACTACAGCCGTAGATCGTGATCGTGTTCCTGTCGAGCAGGTAGTCCATCGCGAACGGGTGTGGGCCGCCTGGCTTGCGTCCAGGCGGCCCCGGACTAAGGCGTCGGCATGGAGAGCTGGTAGCGCTGGATGACGTCCGCGAACCATTCGGGTTCCGCGATTGGGACCTCGTAGCGGTTCGCGAGCTCGACGATCTTCGACATCTCTGCTTCGCCGCGCTCGGTCAGGCCGACGACCGTCCGGAAGAGCTCTTCGAGTCCGGCAGGCGAGATGATCTCGATCATGCGCGCCGGCGTCGGCCCGGCGTTCCACATCGCGTGGACCTCGCCGCGCGGCTTCACGATGTATCCGCCCGGGCCGAGCACGATCTCCTTGTCCTCGGACCGGAAGCCGATCTCGCCCTCGAGCACGATGGAGATCTCATCCTCGCGGTGGTGGACGTGGGGCGGGACGAGTCCGCCGACCTCGAAGGGGTGTTCGACGACGGCGAGGGCGCCACCGGAGTCGACACCGTCGATCTTGAAGATCACCCCGACGCCGGGCATCAATCCGCCGCGCCGACCTTCACCGGGCTGGACAACCTTGACGGTCGTGGCCGCTACAGTCCCTGCACTCATGCCGCACCTCCATTTGGCTGACACATGCGTACAATGAAGCAGCAGCGAAGCGCCCTGTCAAGATTGGCTAACATATGTGTTCAGCGAACATAGCGTCGCCACGCCCATACCGGAAGACGAAGCGTGCGCTCACCGAAGCCGAGACCCGGCAACGAATCGTTGAAGCGACGGTCGAGCTCCACGAAACGCTCGGCCCCGCGCAGACGACCATCAAGGCCATCGCCGAGCGCGCGGGCGTGCAGCGTGCCACGGTGTACAACCACTTCCCCGATCTCCAGGTGCTGTTCGAGGCGTGCAACGCCCACTACTACGAGCGGCACCCCATGCCCGACCCGACGTCGTGGGTCGGCATCGCCTCACCCAACGAGCGCTTGCGCGTCGCGGTGCGCGAACTGTATCGGTGGTACGAGGAAACGGAGGCGATGCTCTCGGTAGGCATCCGCGATATCGATGCTGTCCCGCCGGCGGCCCGCGAGGCGTTCGTCGGATACTTCCGCCACGTCGCTCGTTCACTGATGACGGGACGCCGCGAGCGAGGTCGGGTGCGCGTGCGCACGGCGGCCGCCGTCGGCCACGCGATCTCGTTCGTGACATGGCACTCGCTCGTCCGGGAGGGATCGCTCACGAGCGAAGAGGCTGCCGATCTCATGGAGGCGATGGTCGGCGCGGCGGCGGGATGACGGCTTCGTGTGAGCGAGCGTCGTGACGATGGGCACAAGCACGGCTTCTGAGAATTGCCCTGGCCCAGGCACTGCGCCTGGGCCGCCCAGTACTACAGCCGTGGATCGTTGCCTTGGCTGATTCGCTTTCCTGGTAAGGGATCTGGGATCGGCGTGGCTGTGTGACGCGAGAACTGCTGGAGCCTGGCCGAGCATGCCGGCCATGGCTCCCCGGACCGGATACAGCACCTGCTGGGTCGGGCGAGCTGGGACCACGAGACGGTCCGGGCCGAGGTTGCCGCCTACGCGGTGGAGAATCTGGCTGATGGGATGGAGCCGGATCTGGTGACGCCGGTGTTTCGACGAGACCGGTGACGCCAAGAAGGGCCGGCGCACCGTGGGCGTGCAACGGCAGTACTCCGGACGTAACCGATTCAACGATGTTGCGTTGCGTTGCAACCTGACTCGGTCGGGCGATCTGCCCGGGGGCTTTGCCCACCCGGTGTGACAGCGTGGATCGCGGCTGCTCAGCCGTCGTCGAGGTTGTTGCGCAGTGGGGTGACGACCGGCCGTGGTGCGGTGTCGACGGCGAGCCGGAACACGTCGGGCCGGTTGTAGTGGCCAACCGGGTCGAACAGCCGCCGCGCCGAAAGCACCTTCGTGAGATCCAGTTCGGCAACCAGGATGGTCTCGGCGTGCCGGGCCGGTCCGGCTAAGATCTCCCCGTTCGTGCCGACGATCACCGTGTTGCCGGGTTCCACCCAGTCGGGGTCGTCCGGATCGGTTCGCCACACTCGCTCCCGGTCGGGGAAGTCTGCCGGGATCTGGTCGACGCGCAGGCACGGATTCACACCGATGACGTAGCAGCGGCCCTCCCGGGCTATGTGTCGCATGGTCGCGACCCAGCCGTCACCTCTCGCCAGCGTTGGGGCCACCCAGATGTCGACACCTTGGGAGTACAAGTAGAACCGAGCCAACGGCATGTAGTTCTCCCAGCAGATCAGCCCACCGATGCGCCCGAAGGGTGTCGGGTAGGTGTCGAGCATCGAGCCGTCGCCCATTCCCCACACGGTGCGCTCCGAGCCGGTCGGCATCAGCTTGCGGTGCTTGCCGAGGAGGTTGCCACTGGCATCGAAGTACAGCAACGTGTTGTAGATCGTGCTCCCGGTCGGCTCGCGCTCGTTGATCCCGATGACCAGATACACGCCCGCGTCCCGGGCGGCCGCCCCGAGCCGATCAGTGGCCTCACTCGGTACGACCACGGCCTGATCGGCGAGCATCGCGAACCACTGCTCGTCACCGTCCCAGATCGGCGGTCCGTCGATCCAGATCGGCGTACCGGGCACAAATGCCTCCGGAAACACGACCAGGTCGGCCGCCCGTACCGCGGGGTCGACCAGCAACTCCTCTACCTTGGCGAGCGTCGCCATGCGATCCATCAGAACGTAGCTCGCCTGCACCGCCGCCACCGTCAACGTCGCCATCTCGCCCCCCTCCGATCTCGACGATACGCCGAACGGCGCGGGCAGGTGCGCATCACAGCCGATCATCGGCTGCTCGGGACCGCTCGCGGCGCGCCGGATCGATTGTCGGCGTCGTCGCCTACTCGTGAAGAGGATGCGCGGTGTCTCAGCGCAGGAAGGTGAGTACGCGGCGCGCGAACTCCTCCGGAATCAGGTCGATCGCGATGTGCTGCTGGCCGTCCATGACGGTGACCCGCGCATCCGGAAGGGCAGAGGCGACGGTCTCGTAGTCGGCCTGCATCGCGGGCGGGCTGTCGCCGCCGACCATGAGCAGCACCGGCACCGTGATCTTCTTCGCCTCCTCGGGATCGAAGGCTCGCGCGCCATGCGCCTGGTCCTCACGGGTGATCGTGTGCGCCGCGGCGATGCGTGCCTGCCAGGCGGGCAGGGCGCGATACCGCTCGAACTCGTGGTCGGGCATTCGCACGATCTCGCGGAAGAACACCTCCAGCACGCGCTCGCGCTCGCCCTCGGCCAGCAACGCGTCCATCCGCTCCTCAAGCTCCGGCGGGATGGCCAACGCGGCAGGGTTCGGGGCGGGCCAGCCCTCGTACAGCACCAGCTTGTGGATGTTCGAGGTCAGCGTCGCCGCGCCGAACGCGCAGAACCCACCGTACGAGTGGCCGAGCAGGTCGACCGCCGAACCGGAGGTCTCGGCCACGGCGTCCACCACGGCGGCGACGTCCTCGAACTCGCGCACCCCGTCGTACTCGGCCGCGTCGCCGCTGCCACCTCGGCCGCGGCGGTCCATGGTGTGCACCGTGACGTGCGGCTCCAGATACTTCAACACGGGCGCCCAGCGAGTGTGGTCGGCCGTCGTGCCGTGCACCAGCACGAGCGGCGGCCCGTCACCGCTCGTCCAGTAGGCGATCTCGGTGCCGTCGCGGGAAACCACCCGCGTGATGGTGGGTACGTCCGTACGTGTCATGGCAACCACTCCTTCGTTCAGTGGTGCCACGCTCCCCTGGCGGCTACAGAGCCCGCATCGGTAGAGCTACCCATCCTCGTTCGCGCGGCGGGCGGCGCTCATTCGCCAACGGCGCCGAAGCAACTCAATCGGGGGCCTGCACGAGACCCACAAACCCGCAGAGCGGCTGCCCGGCCAGCGCGGCTCAGACGTTGAGTGGGCCTGACCGCCGAGGTGCCCGCTGCCGGGCCGTCTGGATGACGTAGACGCCGATCGATGAGTCGATGCCGATCCCGAGCACCGCTCGCGGCAAGCGCCTCCATGCCCAGCAACTCATTCAGAGTCGCCCTCGCCCCCGTGCTGCCATCACTGACAGTCACGTTAGGACGAAGTGGAACTGGGTACCGAATATTCGTCTCTTCGCATCCGCTCAGGAGCGTGGACGGAACGAGGATGATCAGTGCCAGGCTGAACGCACAGACCGCAGGGCACTGGCCATCCCCTTCCCGAGCACAAAGGGCAGGAGATCCTCACCATGTCCCACATGAACACACGGACCGGGGCCGCTACACCGATCCAGAAGGCTGCCGTCGTCGTATCAATCGCCTTCCTTGTCGTCGGTGTCCTGGGCTTTGTCCCCGGCATCACCACGAACCTCGACGACCTGACCGTCGCCGGCCACGAGACCGACACGATGTTGCTCGGGTTGTTCCAGGTCTCCATCCTGCACAACATCGTCCATCTGCTCTTAGGTGTGGTGGGTCTCGCCATGGCTCGTACGGCGTCCAGCGCCTACCTCTTCCTCATCGGAGGCGGCCTCGTCTACCTCGCGCTGTGGATTTACGGCCTGGTCATCGACCTGGACAGCAGCGCCAACTTCGTCCCGGTCAACACCGCCGACAACTGGCTCCACCTAGCCCTCGGCGCCGGCATGATCCTCCTCGGCCTGGCCCTCGGCCGTCGCCGCCAAGCCAAGACCAGCCCAACGACGCCCGCAGACAGCACACCATCGCAACCAGTCTGAAGGGACTTCACCATGCTGGGTCCAGCGCAAGCCACGATCACCGACCCGCCCGAACCACCAGTCACCCCACACCCCCCGACACCACCGGATCCACCGACACCTCCAGGCCCGCCAGGTCCGCTCGAACCACCACCGCCCGATCCGGTCGAGCCGATGCCGGATCCCAAGTAAGGTCCCACGATCCCGTACGACGCCCTGTCGCGGACTGGTTCCGCGTCAGCACCGGTCCCGGCCGGTGAGAGCGTCTCTGAGCCTGTCGATCATGCCCACGCCTGGTCCGAGGATGAGATTGGCCGGTGGTTTGTCCGGTGCCGACGGATGCGGTCGGGTCGGAGCGGACTCCTTCGCTCTGACGACCATACGTCCCAACTCCTGCAGTCCCTCGGCGCCGCAGGCCTCCCGTAATGGAATGAGCACCTGCTGCTCCTCGTCCACCACGTGGTGCCTGACTTCCGCGATCACCCTGCCGACCAGGTCATCGAACTGTCGATCCGTAGCATCGACGCCTTCGAGATCCTTGAGGATGTGCTCGACCTCAGCGTGCTCAGCAATCGCCCGATCGGCAACGTCGTCGCCATCGGCAAGCACTCTGCGTGCCGCCGGGTACATGTACATCTCCTCGGCCACCGCGTGACGAACCAGCTCGGTCGTCAGGTGATCGGCCAGGTCCCGCCGATGCTGCGGCGTACCTTCGCCCAACTGCAGCTGGGCCAGGATCAGCTCGATCTCACGGTGATCCTTCGTGATCACACCGACCAGATCGTCCTGGGCGGCCGACGGCATGGTCGCCATCGCTCCTCCTAAGGTGTATCCACGACGTCGAGGCGCGACGCCCCGAGATCAGCTTGTGGGCTTCTGCCTCTGCGGCTCCGCGCGCTCCTTCGGCTCCGGCGGTCGATTCTTTGCCTACCACCCGACCGACGAACGACCCGCTTCGACCGTTGCCGGTCGTCGACTGGATGTTGCTGTCCGGATCGCCGCCCCGGGGCGGCCGGGGCTGGCTCGACGAACCCTTCAGACGTTCGAGCCAGCACGCCGGCCACCGGATCTCCGGTTTCCGCGGGGCCCTGATGTCAAACATCGAGCAGGCGGCGAGCATCGGGCCGACCGGCGCTGACATCTTCCTCCGCGAGGCTCAAGAGCTCGGTCTGAGGTCGTAGGTATCGCGGGCAGCGAAGGCCGCCGGGTTGACGACCGGTGGATCCGGTTGCCAGATCGTTGCCATCCTCAAGCAGCTGGGGATCGCTCATTCATCATCGGCGCGACAGAGCCGCGCTGCTACTAACTCAGCTGCCTGTTGGTGACTCAGGTCCACTGTCAGAGAGGAAGCGGCTGGGATCGCCGGCGGCACTGGCGTTGGAACTGAGCCAAGCGTTCAGGCCCTCGGGATCGCGACGTTCGAGCTCGTCCAAGCACCGCTGGCGCTCCATCACGATGCGAAGCCGCGCGGCGGGTGTCACAGCCTGCCGCAGGGCCTCGTAACTGTCGAGCCACTCCCGACACAGTTGCGCCGTATCCACCAGCGGCCCGTCATGATCCCCCTGTGGACGCCGGGATCGGATCATCCGACGCCCGTACCAGCGGACAGCAGCAGGCGACACCAGCCCAAGAAACAGCGCCAACCAGACGATGCCCACACCCAAGATGGCCGCAAGACCCACGGCCGCCACCACCGTCGTCGTTGCTGCGATGACGATGACAACGAGCCCACCGCGGGTAAGCCGCGGTGCACTGCCGACCGCATCTCCCGGCTGGTAGCCGACCACCGCGCAAACCACGGCAATGAAGGTCAGCAGCCCAAGCGCCAACAAAGCATCTCCCGGCAACACGATCACCGCGGCCGCGACACCGACAGCACCGAACACCCAGCACACGGCACGCCAGGCGTTCCGATAGATCAGCACGGCAGACCCCAAGGCTCACGTTGGCCGGCGAGGTTTCAGCTGATTGCTGACGTCCACCAAACCCGGCGGCACCGGGCCTTCCCACCAGTTGTAGTAGTAGCGATCCGTCGGGTACGTCCAAGGATCGATCATCGTCAACCCCTCTCCAAACATTCGGTACCCGTGGCTTGGCCCACCCATGCGGTCCGCGGAGGAGGCCCCGGGCTGCCGTCAGGGCTGGATTTCGCGCCCAAGGGGGTCAATGGGATTGGGCTCCGTCGCCCGGCCAGGATCGGTCTCTTCCGGGATGCCCAGCGGTTCCACCGGGTTCGGCTCAGCTGTCATCCCCAACCGGTAGCCAGCGCCGCGCGCACCCAAACCTGCTTGTCACGAATCTCCACGTCCACCGGCCAGGAACTCCTGGAGCTTGGACTTCACGCCTTCCTTGATGACGTCGACGCGGTCGGAGTCGCCGCGGACGATCGATTCCAGGGCCTTCTCCAGCTGGTCCCAGGTGGCGTGCGGCGGGATCGGCGGCACGGCGGGATCAGATCCTCCGGCAAGGTCCCGTCCACGGTCACCGAGATGGCGCGCGACGGGATCGCGACGAGGTGCCCTCCAGGACAAATTGACGCTAGTGTTGACTTTTCGTCGGATCCGTCGAATGCTGGAGGAGGCGAGAGGATCTGGATGAGTCACGTACGTGTCGGGCTTGTTGTGCCCAGTTCGAATGTCACCGTTGAGACCGAGCTGCCGGCGTTACTCGGCCGGCATCCCGGGGCGACGTTCTCCTTCCATGGCAGCCGGATGCGGATGGCCAAGGTGTCGCCCGCGCAGCTGGCCGCGATGAACGCGCAGCGGGAGCGGTGCGTGATGGAGCTCGGGGACGCCGATCCGGATGTGCTGCTCTACGCGTGCCTCGTCGCGTTGATGTCCGTTGGTCCTGGCGAGCACCAGCGCGTCGAAGGATTGATCGCTGAGCAGCTCGCCACAGGTGGGTCCGGGACGTTGGTCAGGTCGAGTGCCGGTGCGCTGGTCGAGGCCCTTCGGGCTGTTCCGGCTCAGCGGATCGCGATTGTCACGCCGTACCTGAAACCACTGGCCGAGAAGGTGGTGACCTACCTCGAGGCGGAGGGTTTCGAGGTGGTGGATTGGCGGGCGCTGGAGGTTGAGGACAACCGTCAGGTCGGCTGCATCCAAGGCGACCTGGTGATGGCCGCCGCCCGCTCGCTGGAGTTGATTCGCGCGGACGCATTGGTGATCTCGGCATGTGTGCAGATGCCTTCGTTGCCGCTGGTCGAATCCGCCGAGCAGGAGTTCGGGCTTCCGGTGCTCTCGGCCGCGACGGCCGGCGCCTACAGCATCCTCAAGGCGGCCGATCTACCGATCGACATTCCCGGAGCAGGTTCGCTGCTCCGGCGCGAAGGAGGACTATCCCGATGAACGATCTCTCCGGACGGCATCTGGCCCGCGGTGTCGACCACGCTGCCTTCCCCACTTTCAACCCGGTCGGTACGGTCCGGTTCTACCGCGACGTCCTCGGCTTCCCGGTCGTGCACTCGATCTGCGCCGCCGGCTGGGGTCCGGACGATCATCCGGACTTCATCCACTTCTTCTTCGACATCGGCAACGACGACCGGATCGCGTTCTTCTACTACTTCGGGCTGCCGCGGCCGTCGTCGGAGGGGAAGGGTGATGCCTACGCACGGTTCGGCGACAGTACGCCGGACTGGTTCGTCCGATCGCGTCACCTGGCGATCCATGTCGACTCCGGGGACGCCTTGATGGAGTACCGCCGCCGGCTCGACCACAGCGAATGGCCGGTCGAGATGCAGGTCCAGCACGAGACGATCGAATCGATCTACACCCACGACCCGAACGGCTACCTGGTCGAGGTCACCCGGGCGCTGCGTCCGGTGACTCCGCAGGAGGATCTGGACGCCAACCTCACCATCGACGCGCTCGTCGACATCGCGCAGCGCGAGGGCCACACGATGGACGACCTGCTGACGCGCAAGGCCGAGCTGATAGTCGAACGCGCCCCGTCGTGGGAGGTGCGCGTATGAGCCGGCTGTACGTGCTCGACGTACCGGAGAACATCTCGGTGGCGAACGTCGCCGGTCAGTCCGACGGCGTCCAGGTGGACAAGCTCGGGCCCTACTTCGTCATCGAGCACAACGGCCCGATCGTCATAGACCGGCGCGCCACCGGATGCCGTCACGCCGTCTGGTACAGCTGCGTCGCCGGGTTGGCCGATGGGCGGATCGTCCAGTGGGACAAGGACGCGCTGCGAGTGGACCCGCGATGACGGCAACGCACCTGGGGGCCGGTCGCTACTCGTCCACCATCGAGTGGCCTGAAGCTGTCGCGACCAGTGTGCACGAGCTCAACACCAGCGACGACGCCAAGGTCACCGGCGTGCTGCGCGTGCCACGAGGAGCGACGACCGTCGTCACGATCATGCATCCGCGGCAGGACGTCACGCACCACCCGCTGATTCCGTACTTGCTGACCATGGGGTACGGCGTCTGGACGCAGGGCTCTCGTTCGCCGAACAACGACCTGAACCTGCTGCACGAGCAGGCGATCATCGACTTCGCCGCCGGTCACGTTTTCCTGCGTGACAAGGGCTTTGGCGTCTACTCGTTGGGTCATTCCGGCGGTGGGACGCTGGCCGCGTTCTACTGCCAGCAGGCCGCTCTACGTCCTGGTCAACGCCTCGCGAGCACGCCGTCCGGCCGGCCGGTTCCGCTGGCCGACACCGCGATGCCGCTGCCCGACGGGTGCATCTTCCTCGCTCCACATCCCGGCCAAGGCGCCCTCCTGCAGCGACTGATCGACCCGTCCGTGGTCGACGAATCCGACCCGCTCTCCGTCGATCCGGACCTCGACCCGTTCAACCCCGACAACGGATTCCGCCCGGCACCCCAGTCGAGCAGCTACGACGAAGCCTTCATCAATCGGTACCGGGCCGCCCAAGAGGACCGCGTACGACGCCTGGACGCGCAAGCTCGCGAATACGTGTCGGATGCCCAGCAGGCCAACCGCGCCTTCAAGACCGGCGGTGACGCGGCCGATCGTCGCCGCGCGATCGCCCCACGCCTGATGACCGTCTACCGCACCGACGCCGATCTGCGGAACCTCGATCTCTCGCTGGATCGCAACGATCGCCCGTACGGCTCACTGTTCGGCCGGCGCCCCGACCTGACCAACTACGGCCTGGTCGGCTTCGGCCGCCTGTCGACCGCCGAGGCCTGGCTCTCGACCTGGTCGGCCCTGTCCACCAACGCCACGTTCCTCGACTGCGCGCCAGGCGTCACCGTCCCGACGCTGCTGCTCGAGTTCACCGGTGACCAAGCGTCGTACCCCACCGACATCACCGCGATGAGCGCCGCACTGGCCGCCTCGGACCTGACCGTGCAGTCCGTGCCCGGTACCCACTTCGGTGGCCCGATCACGAAGGGCGCCGCGACCGGCACGTCCTTGGCGGCACAGCGGATCGAGAGCTGGCTGACGGCTCACGTCTGATCGGTGGACAGGATCTTCTCGAGGTGCTGAACGTCCTGCTTGAGGCGCTCGATCGCCCGGGTCCGCGGGTCCACGCCCGGATCGGCGTCGTCGGAGGAGAGAACCGAGACGACGGCGAGGTCGGCGATGGTCGTCGCGACCCGGCTGTTCTCCTCGGGCGTGCCGGGGTGGTGCCACCAGGCGACCCAGTTGCATTGGCCGATGACCGCGAGGGCGGCGATGCGGGGGTCGACCGGGCGGAACTCGCCGGAGGCGACGCCCGCCTCGATCACGGCGACGATCTCGTTGAGGACGTCGCGACGGCTCCGGTTGTACGGCCCGACCAGTTCGTCGGGCAGGTCCGCCTCTGAGCGGATCAGCAGCTGGAACTTGGCCGGTTCGCTCGCCTGTTGCAACGCAATGGCGTGGGCGATCTCGCGCAGCTTCTGGGCGGACCCGAGCTCGCTCCGTGCGCGGATGGCGCGCAGCGCACGCGCCGGTCCTTCGGCGAGCTCGCTGACCAGCTTGGCCAGGATCTCGTCCTTGTTCTTGACGTAGTGATAGAGCGCCGGCCGGGTCAGCCCGGTCGCGTCCGCGATGTCCTTCAGGCTCGTCCCGGAGAACCCACGCTCCGCGAAGAGCCGGGTCGCCTCGGCGATGATCTGACTCTCGACGAGATCGCGGCGGGTACTGCTCCGCACCCGCTCGTCGGCGTCGATCGCCTTCTTCCCTGAAGTCATGGGCAGACTCTAACCGCCGGCCCCGGCCCGCAGAGCGGCGGCGACGCGGTCGCGGAGCCGTGACTTGTCGATCTTGCCGACATTCGTGCGCGGCAGATCGTCCAACTGCTCAACCCGCTCCGGCCACTTGAACTTCGCGACCCCGAGCGACTCCAGGTACCGCTGGACGGCCGCAAGGTCGACAGCCGCGCCGGCGACGACGTACGCGCACGACCGCTCGCCCAACCGCGCATCGGGCATCGCGACAACGGCCGCCTGGTGGATGTCCGCGTGCCTGAGCAGCAGCAGTTCGATCTCCTCGGCATTGATCTTCTCGCCACCACGGTTGATCACGTCCTTGATGCGCCCCTCGATCAACAGCTGCGGCTTGCCGTCGTACGTCCCCCAGCGAGCCAGATCACCGGTGCGGTAGAACCCATCCGAGGTGAAGGCGACCGCGTTGCGTTCACCGGCCGCGTAGTACCCGGGGATCGTGTAGGGACCGCGGCAGCACAGTTCACCGATCCCGCCGTACGGGGCCTCGGCCTCGGCACCGGGGAGCAGGATGCGCACCTCGTCGTACTCGCTCAGCGGTGTGCCGACGGTCCGCAGCCGTGCCTCGGTGGGATCGTCGAGCCGGCTCATGACGAACAGTCCCTCGCCCATGCCGAACAGCTGTCCCGTCCAGATCCCGCGACGCTCGAGCTCGTCGAACAACGTCTCCGGAACCTTCGTGCCAGACAGCAGGACCTGCCGCAAGGCCGGTAGTTGATCGAGGAAGCCTGGCTGCAGGAGAGCGCCGAAGTGTCCGTGCCCGATCAACGCGGAGTCGACATCGGCGCCGCCCAGCAGGGCTGCTGAGGCCGCGGCGTCCGGGGTGCCGAGGACAAGGGTCGCTCCGCAGCTGTGGGCGGCGTGGATCGCGCAGGTGATACCGGCGTTGTGGATGACGGGGATCAGGTGACCGACCTTGGTCTCCGTCGTCCAGCCGAGCCGACGAGCGTAGGCCGCGGCGTTGTACCAGTACTCCGCATGGCGGCGGGGGATGAGCTTCGGTACGCCGGTCGTGCCGCCGGACAGCTGCAGAGCCGCCAGATCGTCAGGCCCGACGCCACTTTGGGCCTCATCGATACGGGCTCGAATCGCCGTCTCGCTCAGGTCGGCACCGAGTGTATCGAGCGAGGACGCCTCGGCACCGATGGTGATGAGGTGGCGGAGGGTTGGGTGGTCCGTGGCGATGTCATGGGCGAAGGCGACCAGGTCGAACGGGAGACCGGCCTCGACGAGGTGAGCGGTCGCCGAACACTGCCGGCTGATCTCGGCGATCTCGTGCGCCCGGTGAGCGGCGAGCGTCGCGACAGGTACCAGAGCGGCTTTGAGGCAGGCGTACCACACGACCACGGTCTCCAACCGGTTGGTGACCTGGAAGATCACCCGGTCGCCCGGCTGGAGCCCGAGATCGAGCAGGCCGGCCCCGATCCGATCGGTCTGCTCGTCAAGTTCGGCGTAGGTCAGACTCCCTTGCTCGGTGACCACGGCGACCTGACCAGGGTGCCGCTGCGCAACCGCGGTGAACTCACGAGCAATCGAGCGACTTCCCCACAGCCCGGCTGCCCGGTAACGCTCAGCCAGCTCCGGCCGGAACGGCGGCACAAGCTCATCCGTGATCACGCGGCACCGCCGAGGTCGACCAGGTCGACGCGTTCGGTGACGAGGGCGCCGACGGCGAGGTCGGTCGCACTCGGGTCGAGCTGAGCCACGACCAGGGCGCCCGCCTCGCGCCGGATCCGCTCCGCCACGTCGAACATCGTCAGCACCGAACCAGTATCCGCAGCAGTCGTCAGGAGTACGCCGGACAGAGCCTCGTCCGCCCCGATCTCCTTCACGAGCGTATCTGCTGCCGATCCCCACGGATCGGTCAAACTCAGGTGCACCGGGCGCAGGCCAGGGATCTCCGAAGCCCGCACTCGACGCGTCCCGAACGACTTGCCGAGCGGTTGCCGCAACACCCACTCGCCGCGGTTGCCGTCATCAACCTCTGCCACCTCGCACCGCGCATACTGAGCAAGCGCCGTGCGCACGACGTCCGCCGCCGACGCAGCGAACCGGTCGATCGACACCTTCCCCGCCCGGGTCATGTAGGAGACGAGGAGTTGCTCCACCGGCAGCGCGAGCCGCGTCGGGAACGAGTCCCACCAGCTCATGCTCCGAGCTGCCGTCTCCTGGAGATGTTCGACGGCCGGCCGCCGTACGCGCTCGTACTGCACCAGAGCCTCCTCCAGATCGCTGGAGTCGGAGATCGCCGCGGCCAGAGCGATGCCGCCCTCCATGGCGAGCTTCGTACCCGACCCGATCGAGTAGTGAGCGGTGTGGGCCGCGTCGCCGAGGAGAACGAGGTTGCCGTCGTGCCAGCGTTCGCAGCTGACCGTGCGGAACCGGAGCCAGCGTGTCCGATTCCCGATCAGCCGGTGCCCGTGCAGATGTTCGGCAAAGGCTTCACCGAGATACGCGAGCGCGTCCTCGTCACTGGCATCGAACGGCAGCCGCTCGGTGGTCACGTCGAACCCCGCCCGCCGCCACGTCTCCTCGTCGGTCTCGATCAGGAACGTGCTCCGATCACTCGCATAGGGATAGGCGTGCGCGACAAAGGTCCCGTATTCGGTTCGCACCGGCACGAACACCGCCCTGGGCAGCGCGACATCCGCACCGGCCCATAGATAGAGCCCCTTGTGTACGTCGACCCGCGCGCCGAACACCTCGGCATGTGCTTCCCGAGTCCCACTGCTGACACCGTCGGCGGCGATGACAAGGTCGGCGTCGAACTCGTCCGCGGTGACCCGCGAGTTGTAGCTGAACTCGACTCCGGCATCGACCGCATGGCTGCGCAGTACATCGAGCAACGTCGACCGGCCGATCGCGATCAGGTTGTCCACCGCCAGGCTCACCTGCCGGCCGCCGACCGCCATCGACATCTCGTGCGGCCACGAATTGGCGACGATCGCCGCGAGGGTCTCCGGATCCGCCGCGTCGAGGTTCCGCTGCGTGCGAGTCGCCAGACCGACACCGAAGCCGAAAGTACTCGCCGGCTCCGACTGCTCGAAGACCCGCACCCGGCTGTCGGGATGTCGGAGCTTGAGGAGCCGGGCGGCGTACAGACCGCCCGGTCCCCCGCCCAGCACGTCCACGGAACGGAGCTTCACTGCGACCCGCCCGCGAGCGCGAACCGGCCCACATCCGACACATGGTCGACGTGTTCCTTCGGCACGACCGCGGAGTAGACAGCCGTCCAGCACCCCGGGCAGCAGAGCTGCCGGAACACGACCTCGTCGTCGACATACGTCGCCGGGTCGGAAGTGATCTGCGGACCAGCCTCTGTCGACGGCCCCTCGAAGACCGCGAGCTGAAGCTGCGTGCCGGTAGTGAGGTCGGCGAGCTGGTGACCGCAGTGCGCACAACCAACCTCGTTGCCCGCGACAACCAGGTTGTCATCCAACCGTCGTGCACCCTCCAGGGCGATCCGCGCAGCACCGTTTGTCTCCGGCGCCTGCGAACGTTGACGGCGCTCGTCCCGCAGCCGATCACGCAGTACGGCGGTCTCCTCGCCGTCGACCACACCGTCGTACAGGACCACGCCGTACACCTGGAGCGCGGCCTCTGGTGAGACCTTCTGCTCCCGTACGTCGTCAGCAACTGCAGCCGGGTCGCGATGCAGCGGATCGCCGTACCCACCGCCACCTTGCCAGCTCAGGTACAGCACCTCACCCGGTGCTAGATAGGACTGCGCGTAACAGTTGCCGAGTTCAACACCATCGCCGAAGTCGTCTAGCGACTGTGGAACTTTCCCCTGCTTGAGAAGCCTGTGTACGTCGGCGCCACGGGCGACCGCGTCGAGACCCGTGTTGCCGGGGTAGCCGCCGGCGAGACCATTGTTCTGCGAGACCGCCTTGCCGGCCGACGCGAGAACCAGGCCCGCGGGGTTGTTCGACCCGTAAAGCGTCACCGCGACCGAGGCGCTGACGCCACCGCGCTGCCGCCCGGGACCACCCGAGTCAGGTTCCTCACGCCGCCAGAGCGTGAGCAGCGGGTAGAGGAACTCCGTCATCTCCACGTCGGGGATGCGCCCCATCGGGATGCAGAACAGACCTCCCGTATCCATGCCGTCCGCCTGCGGCCGGGCGCCGAATCCGCCGGCCATCGGCTCCATCATCACGTTGAGGAACGGCATCGGGAACTCGCCACGTTCGTCGAGCCCGGCTACGACCGCGGTGTCCCACGTACCGCAGCAGGCAGCCTGGACGCTCTTGCCGAGGTCCACCGACTGATCGAGCAACTGTGACAGGCACTCCGCGACCAACGTCCCCGTGAGCCAGGCCGGGCCGATCGGACCACGACTGACGGCCGCGGGGAACGTCGCGTTGTTGATGGTCCCTTCCTCGGCCACCAGGTCGAAGCAACGCATCAGTCCGCCCGCCGACCACGGGATGTCGTGGGCCAGGATCGGCAGCAACGCGAGCATCACGCCGCCGCGCATGCCGGCGAAGGTGCAGTTGATGACCCCGCTCTGCGGATCGGTGCCGTGGAAGTCGAAGGTCAGGTGATCGGCCTTCTTGGTCATCGCGACGGTGATCTTGTGGACGCCGCGGTCACCCTCGTGCGACTGGTCCTGGTAGCCGGTCGCGCGCCAGGTCCCATCGGGCAACGCGGTCAGCTTGCGCCGCAGCCGGCTCTCGGCGTCGGCCATCATCCGCTTCATGACCGCCTTGACCGTGTCCGCGCCGTACTGCTCGATGACATCGACCAGCCGTTTGCGGCCGACCGAGTTCGAGCCGATCTTGGCCCGGAGGTCGAGGTTGACCAGCATCGGCACACGTGACCGTCGTACCCAGGCATCGGCTACGTCGTTCTGCAGCTCGAAGTCGCGCACAACCTTGATCGGCGGCGTGGGAAGCGCCTCGGCAAACACGTCCTGCGCCGCTGGGGAGAACGAACCCAGCCCCACACCGCCGAGGTCAGGCTCGTGGCAGATCGCGCTGGTCCAGGCGAACAGCTTGCCGTCGTGGAAGACCGGCTGGAACACGATCACGTCGCTCTGGTGCAGACCGCCGCCGACCCACGGGTCGTTGCAGAGGAACATGTCCCCCTCGCGGATGCCGGGGTTGCCGGCCCTGTGCCGCAGGGTCCAGTAGATCGCGAGGTCGACGGCACCGACGAGCATCGTGTTGTAGAGACCGACCTGCACCTCCTGGCCGAGCTCGTCGCAGATCGCGAAGTCGAAGTCGTTCGCGTCGGTGACGATCGGTGAGCCGGACATCCGCTTCAGCGCTTCGCCCATCTCCTCGGTGACGGACCACAGGCGGTGCCGGATCACCTCGTAGGTCAACGGATCGAGGCCGTCGATCTGCTCCTGCGTGACGGTATGCACCGGCAGGGACGCGGGCAACGCGGAGGCAAGCACCGCCGGGTCGACCGGACGGCTGGAGAAGTACTCCGAACCGGGGATCTGCATCGACATGGTCAGGACCTCCGCTGGGTGTCGATCGTCAGGTTGCCGAGGTGGTCGACCACCCCAGTCATCTCCGGCGGTACGACGACAGTCGTGGTGGGCACTTCGATCACGGCGGGTCCGGTGATGACGTGGCCGGCTTTCAGCGCGCGATAGTCGTAGATCGGCGTCTCGACGTACCCGACCCGGGCATCGAGACAGACCTTCCTGGTCGAGTGCAACGCCGGGGACGGATCGGATCCGTCGGCATCGGCGAGCTTCGGCAGCACGGGCGAGAACGGCAGCACCCCGGTCCCCCGGACGCGGAAGGTGATCGCCTGGATCCCGGCGGCACTGAAGCCGGTGCCTTCGCCGTACAACTCGGCGTACCGCTTCTCGAACGCCTCGACGGTGTCGGCCATCGTCGTCGCGTCGAGCGGCCCGTTCGGGACCTCGACCGACACCTCGGCCAACTGCGCGGTGTAGCGCAGATCCAGCGATCGCACGCACTCGATGCGCTCGTAGCTCAGCCCCTGACGATCCAGGGCAGACCGCACCTGCTCCTCGAGCACGGCGAAGTTGTCCGCCGCCCGCACCGGATCGAACGGCATCGGCCCGGGATCGGACAGCTCCGACGCCAGTACGACGTCCGACGATGCCAGGCCGTAAGCGGAGAACGCCGACGCGACCGGCCCCAGCGGAACGACGACCTCCCGCACACCGACCTCGGCGGCGTACGACGCGCAGTACGCCGGACCGGCACCACCGAACGCGTACAGGACGAACGACCTCGGGTCGTGACCCGCCTCGACGACTGTCTTGCGCAGCAGGTCGCCGGTCTGGGCGTTCTGGATCGCGTAGATCGCGGCCGCGGCGTCCTCGACGCTGAGGCCGAGCGGACCGGCGATCTTCTCGCGGATCGCGCGCCGGGCAGCCTCCATGTCGAGTGCCTTGCGACCGCCGAGGAGTCCGGACTCCGGGAGAATACCCAGCACCAGGTTGGCGTCGGTGTTGGTCGGCTCCGCGCCTCCCGCGTCGTAACAGGCAGGGCCGGGCACCGATTGCGCGCTGCGTGGCCCGACCTGAAGGTTGCCACCGGCATCGATCCAGGCGATCGCGCCGCCACCCGAGCCGATCGCGTGCACCTCCAGCGTCGGCACGTTGACGGGATGGTGATTGATGATGGTGGTGCTGGCCCGGACCGGTTCGCCGTCCACGACCAGCCCGACCAGGAACGTCGTACCGCCGACGTCGGTGGTGATGATGTTGCGGTGGGCAAGCTGCCGGCCCAGCGACACCGCACCGACGACACCACCGGTCAGCACCGAGCCGACCGTACTGATCGCGGTCGAGGGTGCCTCGCTCGCGGCGATCGCGCCACCGTTGCTCTGCATCACCAGAAGCGGACCCACGAGACCTTGCGAACGGAGCCGGCGTTCGAGCGCGCCCAGGTAGTCGCGCAGGCCGGGGCCGATCTGCGAGCTCATGATCGTGGTCGCGTTGCGGGCGAACTCGCGAATCCGCGGACTCACCTCCGAGCTCAACGCGACGAACACGCCCGCGTCGATCTGGTGGATCAGCTGCCGGATCCGCTGCTCGTGCACCGGATTCTTGAACGACCACAACAGCGACACCGCGATCGAGCGGATCCCTTCCGCGAGCAGGCTGCTCACCGCCGTACGCGCGGAGTCCTCGTCGAGCGGTACGACGACGTTGCCATCCCGGTCGATCCGCTCGACCACCTCCAGCGCGTGCCGCTTGGGGATCAAGCCGTGGTTCTTGCCCTGACCGAGCACGTTCTGCAACTCGTCCGGTGACGACCCGAGGTAGCGGCCCTCGACGTTCATGATGAAGATCGAGTCGCGGTGCCCGACCGTCGTGAGGAACCCGACCGGCGGCACGTTGCCCGTCACCAGTGCGTTCAGCGACGATGTCGTACCGTGCGCGATGTGATGCGTCTTGCCGAGCATCTCCTCCACCGGCTCGGCCAGCTGCTCGGCCAGTCCGGCCAGCGCATCCATGACTCCCTGCGAGTAGTCGTCCGGCGTCGACGGCGCCTTGGCCGCGACAACCGTCCCCGCATCGTCATCCAACACCGCATCCGTGAACGTCCCACCGACATCCACCCCGATGACATAAGCCATGGCGCCCTCGCTTCCTTGGAGAACACCAACGTAAGCGCGCCTGACGCTCGCGTCAATACTTTGACACTCTAGTCAGCTCAGCAGTCGGCCCGGGATCCCCAGCGGCGGCCTCAGAGCGCTGGCTACGGTTCAGAACAACCGGCGCTCCAGCTTGTCGAACTGCCGCTGCCTCCACCAGTCCAGTGCCCGACCCACCCGCTTCATTCAACCCACACGGACCACCCCCGGGCGCGGTGGGCGCAGTTGCCAGTGGCAACTGCGTCGGCAACGAGGTCTTGCTGTACCGCTGCAGGACTGATGCCCGGGCGAACCGGCGTCCCTGGTCGTTCGTGGCTCAACGGCGCCTCCTGGAGGTCGCCGGACACCAAGCAGGAGTTCGCCGCACACCTGAATCTCGTCATGACCGGCCGGTCCGGCAAACGAGGCGTCCAGCCCGAGTTGGGGGTTCCACAGCGGAGATCACAGGCGCACGCTGGTGGAATCACGGATGACACAGCCGGGAGGAAGTCATGTTCCTGGAGAATCCCACCGCCACCTGGCCACCGTGGCCACCCGAGGTACCACCGCTTCGGCCGCCGGAACGACCTGCGCCACAGCCCGTTCTGCCGTCCTGGCTCGAACCTGAGCCGGTCGGGCTGGACCGCGACGTGGCCGACCGACTGCTGCAACAGCGGGTGATCGTCGTCGGTGGCCGCCTCGACGACTCGGTGGCGAGCCGGGTGGCGGCACAGCTGCTCCTTCTCGATACCCAGGAAGCCACCCCGATCACGCTGCACCTGGCTTGCACCGATGCAGACCTGGAGCCGTCGCTCGCCCTCGCCGGCGCCATCGATCTTGTCCAGGCACCGGTCCACGCCGTCGTCCGTGGAACGCTCCGCGGGCCGGCGGTCGCCGTACTGTGCGCCGCACAGCAACGGGCCGCACATCAACACACGATGTTCGTCTTGCTGTCCCCACAATTCTCCGGTGAGGGCACCGCCGCGGAACTGGCCACGCTGGCCGACCAGCACGAACGCCAGGTGGCGCGACTGCGAGATCTCATTGTCCGTGCGACCGGACGTACCACGCAGGAAGTGGCCGCAGATCTCGACGCAGGCCGCGTGCTCGGCGCGGACGAGGCGAAGGATTACGGCCTCGTCAGCCAGTTGTTGTGACCGGTGCGCAAGGAAGGCAGGCTTGCACATGCGCGCGATCCTGCTGGACCTCGACGGCGTCTTGTACGTCGGTGACGAGGCGGTGCCCGGAGCGGCGGATGCGATCGCGTGGTTGCGGCGGCACGAGGTCCCGCACGTGTTCGTGACCAACACGTCTTCGCGTCCGCGTGCCGCCATCGCAGCCAAGCTCGCCGGATTCGGCATCGAGGCGACGGTAGACCAGATCCTGACTCCCGCGACGGCGGCCGCAGCCTGGTTGCGGGACTCACCCACCGGCCGGCCGGCCCTCTTCGTCCCGGAGGAAACCGCGGCCGAGTTCGCCGACCTGGACCCGATGCCGGCCGATGCCGAGGACGGCGCGGGCTGTGTCGTGGTCGGTGACCTAGGCCGCGGATGGGACTTCGAGACCCTCAACCGGGCCTTCCGGCTGCTCATGACCGAGCCTCGGCCGGCCCTCGTCGCGCTGGGGATGACCCGCTACTGGCGGGCAGCGGATGGTCTGCGCCTCGACGCCGGCGCTTTCGTACACGCATTGGAATACGCGTCCGGCGCAACCGCGGTGGTGATGGGCAAGCCGGACCCGGGGTTCTACGATCTCGCCGTACGGCGGGTCGGCGTACCGAAGTCCGAGGTCGTGATGCTGGGCGACGATATCCGCGCCGATGTCGACGGCGCACAGCAAGCCGGGCTCGCCGGCGTGCTGGTTCGGACCGGCAAATACACCGACGCCGATCTCCAAAGCGGGGTGGTCCCGCACGCCACGCTGGAAAGCATCGCCGACCTGCCCGACTGGTGGCCCGGCCCGTGCTGAGGGCACCGCCGATCTGGATCGACGACGAGTTCGGCAGCTTCGGCGACACGACCGATCCGTTGGTGCTGGCCGGGCGGCTCGACGAAGGACTCGACCTGCTCGCCCGCTACTGGTCCGGCGAGACCGTGAACCACCAGGGTGAGCACTACCGGGTCGACGACGTGACGTTGCTCCCGGCAACCGTTCAGCGCCCACGGCCGCCCGTCTGGATCGCCGGCTACTGGCCTCGTCGGGCTCCGATGCGCCGCGCCGCCCGCTGGGACGGCGCCGTGCCGCTGTTCCTGAACGCCAACCACGGCGAGGCTCCAGGCGCCGAGGACGTGCGGGAGCTCATGACGTATCTCAACGACCAGCGCGATGACCGGACGACGCCGTACGACGTCATCGTCGGCGGCATCAGCCCGGCCGACCCCGCGAACTCGCGCGCACTGATCGAGCCGCTGGCCGAAGCGGGCGCCACCTGGTGGGACGAACGCCAACTCCTCGGCGGTACGGAGTTCTACCGCCTCGACCCGATCCTCCACCGCATCGAACAAGGCCCACCAAGCCTCGTCTGACAGACCTCCCGGCCTGACGGACGAACCGGCCGCGTCTCGCTCAAGGCACAGCTACTCCCCCGCCAGTACTGACCTCCCGCAGGCAGTCGTCCAGCGACCTGATCGCGCTTCGCCCACCCGAGCGGCGTCAGGGTCGGGGCCGTGACACGTTCTCAACCAGCCACCGTGCCAGCGGGCGCAACTGGGAGAAGGCGGAGACCACTCGGTCGGCCGCGGCGGGTGTGTGAATCCAGTCGTCACAGCCGAGCGGCCGGGTCGCGATGACCGATCGGTGCCTCAGCAGCCGCGCCCGCGGGTGGTCGGCCGGATACCCTCGGAGCGGACGCTTCAGCAAGTCGCCCGAGATCACGAATCCCTCGCGCTCGAGCTTCCGGACGATGCCGGTCAGCCGCCGCCCGGAACCGGACTCGGCCACCGCGGCCCGGTACCGCCCGATCTGCACCGCCGGCGCGTACCACCACGCCACGCCAACCTCCAGGCCGTCGAGATCGAACCGGACGCCCAGTTCGACGTTCCGGGCCAGCCGAACGATCGCGTGCTGCCGCTGCCATGCCTCCAGCAGAACGTCGCCGTAGCCCCAGACGGAGAAGTCCTCGTACGCGGAATCCGCGTCAGCCAGTGTGTTGAGCAGCTCGATCATCGGACGGCGAACCAGCTCCTCCCGGTCTCGCCTGCATCGCCGCCTGACCTCGGCGGGAGGATCACCGTCAAGCTGGAGCAGCACATCGAAGGCTGCCCTCGGCCACCCCTCGAAATCACCGGTCACAACCGGCAGCCTAGCGAGCCTACGCACCCGGCAACCCGCCTCACGCAATCGGGAGGGGAGCGACGTGCGACCGGAGGATCAGGTGCAGGGAGCTGTGGATGGCCAGCCCTCCGAGTGCTCCTAAGGCACGGAACGTCAGTGTGACGTCCACGATCGTCGGTACGTCGAAGCGGACCCGGAAGCCACCCTCCTGGCGCGGTTCGCCGGTCAACTCGTGCACCGGAAGGTCCAGCTCGACGTCCGGCACCGGGTCGCCCTCGATCACCAGCAGACCTGTCACATAACCGGTGTTGACGATCGGGAACTCGATCGTGTGCCAGTCACCGATGGTCAAGCTCTCCACCCGGCTCTCGGTCCGGGCGACATTCACCCGCGCCTCCGGATTGATCGTGACCGAGATCGGTGCCGTGGTGTCGACCGGCCCGCAACAGCCCGCCGGTTCGCCGTGAACCATCAGTCCACCTCACATTCGTCGCGCCGGACCAGATAGGTGGCTTGCGCGGCGTCGTACGCTTCCCGCGCCGCCGATCGTTCGGTCTCGCGAATGAACCCGGACTTCGCCTTCCACAGTGCGTCAACCGAGTCGTGCAACCATTGCGCGCTGCCACGCGACGCCCGGATCGGGAGCCCAGCGATCTCGACGAAGATCGGCTGGGTGTGGACACTGCGCAGGATCCGCAGCGCGATCCAGGACGAACGCTTCAGGTCCACGTCGAACTCGATTGCCTGCTCGTTGCCGTCCGCAAGTAATTCCTGCGCCCCGGCCGGCACGCCGTTCACCAGGACCTCGACGAGCACATTGCGGGATCGGCCGATCCGCGACCGCTCGAGATGCCAGCCGACAGGTGCGGAGTACACCGGCCGGCCCGCCGCTGGTGGCGCGGGTGGTTCTTCGGGTAACCAGGCCGCGACCGTCGCGGTGACCCGGACCGGTCCCGGAGCGTCGCCTGCGTGCTCCCGGCCGGTGTCGCCGTCGACAGCGAAGTCATATACGTGGCTGCGGCCGTCGCCGAAGTACGACGGGCCCTCCTTCAGCCCATCGAGCCACGCCTCCAAGGCCTGCTCACCTTGCGGCGCCTCAGGCAGCCGGACATAGGTGCGCCCGACTCCCGGGCCGTCGTCGTAGATGCAGGGATAGTCGGTCTCGCCGAGCATCAGAGTGCGGTAGCCGACGTTCAGCAGGTGGTACCAGATGTTGAGTTCGGCGGCGGGAGCGAACTCGGCACCGCACTGGAAGTCGGCGGCGCCGAGCGGCACATCGACGATGATCTCGTTGGAACCGATCGACTGGAACCCCGGGATGACGTAGTTCGGCAACTCGTCGGTTCCGACCGAGAGGCCGAGACCGCAGTGCGCATACCCGACCAGCGCGCTCTGCGCGTGGCCCCAGCGCATGACCGGCAAGTTCCACGACGGCCAGTCCTCGATCAGCTGGGTGCCGGGGTAGTCCTGATCGGTGAGCCCCAGCAGGATGACGTGACCGGAATGGCTGGACGGGAAACCCGACACCTCGAGGTCGTACCGGAGCAGGCTCTGGCTGTCGCGGTCGGTGTCCTGTGGATCCCATGTCATGCCTTGGGCTTGCTGCATGGCGGGGTACTCCAGCTCGGCGCGCGGACTGATGGACAAGCCGCTGAAGAACTGCTTCTGGTGGTAATAGCACGGTCCCCAGGTGAGCACGCTGCCCATCCAGAGCCCTTCGCCGCGAACGTGCCGGATCATCGTCTCCGGAGTGACGCCCTCCGAAGGCACGCTGTAGTGCGAGCAGCCGCCGGCGTGGATGTGCGGGTCACCCGAGTAGTAGCCACGTGCGGCCGGATCGGCCCAGCGATCGAGCTCGATCGTGACCGCCTCGATGTCGGCCGACAGGTCGACCTCGACGCGGACCTCGCGATACTCCGGTCCGCGGCGGGCGGAGATCTCGTACTGACCGGCCGGCAGCGTGATCACCTCGCCGGTCGCCCGGTAGACGTGTTCGTGGAAGAACATGTCCGGCGCCAGCCGCATCGCCTTCGACGGGTACGCCCGCCGCTGGGAATCCCGGACGGTCAGCGCCGCCACGGTACTGTTCCCGTCAGGCTCCCGGACGTCGAACCGGATGTCGCGGGCGGGCAGGCAGTCGAAATCGAACATCGCGGCGTACTGACGGCTCTCGAATCCCATCCGCTGGCCGGCCTTCGCGACCGGCGGCCGGGTCAGGCTCTCCGTCGTCTCCTCCACCGCCAGGACGAACGTCAACTCACCGCTGCGGCCGCCGCCATCGCGGCTGTACAGGCTGATGACCTTGTACTCGACGTCCAGGCCGGACACGTCGGTCGGACCGGCGAGCTTCACCTGCAGCCAGCTGCCCTCGATCCGCGGTACGACGGTCAACGTGTCGTGCAGCGTGATCCGCGCTGCGTGGCTGTGGTGGTCGACCAGCCCGAGCACATGATTCGACGGCGCGGACAGATCACCCAGCAGCCGATGCGGGTTCGCGACACGGACCAGGAAGCTTCGCCACCCGTGCTGAACAAGTCGTGGTGGCGCAGCACCCGGCGTAGTCGCAGTCAGGCCCTGCGCGTCGATCTGGACGTCGGCGAGGACGTAGGGGCGCAGGAGTTCTTCGACTTTGGCGGACCTGACGGCGTCGGTCTGGGCATCGTCCGCCAGCTTTGCCAGCTGGCTGGTCAGGTCGTCGGGTAGGGGTTCACCGATGTCACGGAGTTTTTCAACGGCTCTAGTCGCGGACGCCAGTTGTGGCTGGAACACGGGACCTCCTCGTCGTGGACCAGCTTCGAGCTTAGTTGCCCCGGCTACGCCTGGCTCGCGGTTTTCGTCGGTGGACACAGAGGTGTGCGGCTAGTGTCGGGAGATGACCGAACTCGTGATAGACGCCCCGATCGTGGCCGTGGTCGTTTATCCCGACCGGGCCCGGATCACCCGACGGGGCAGGATCAAGACGCCGGCCGGTGACCAGACGGTGTACGTCGAGTCGCTCCCGCTTGCCTTGCAGGAAGACTCTGTCCGGGTCTCCGGCCGCGGACCGGCCACCGTGCTCGGTGTGGACGTGGCGATGCGGCATCATCCGCAGGCGCCGGACGAAACCGTGGCCGAGCTCGAGCGCCAGCGCCGCGAGGCCCAGGCTGTTGTCGAGGAGCTGACCGACGCCGACGAGGTCCAGGACCAGCTCCAGATGTTCCTCGCCCAGTTGGGCCGGCGAGCCGGGGGCACCTTCGCCCGCGCCCTTGCCGCCGGCGAGGCGAGCGTCGAGTTGGGAGAGTTCACCGAGTCGCTGGCCGGCCGGCTGTCCGCCGTACGGTCGGAGCGACGGCAGCTCGCCAAGCAGCGGCACGAGGCCGAGGAACGCCTCGCGGCCGCCGACCGTCGGCTTGCCGCGGTCGCGGAGCAACGCACTCCCGACCGCCGCTCCGCCGCCATTGGCTTGGCTGTAGTTGAAGACCTTCCCCACCCCACCACCCCGGTCGTCTCCGAGGCGGAGGTGGAGGTCGAGCTTTCGTACGTCGTGCCCGGCGCCGGCTGGACCAGCTCGTACGACATCCGCCTCACCGGAGACCAGTTGACACTGAGCTGGTACGGCCTGATCACCCAGCACACCGGCGAGGACTGGCCCGAGTGCGACCTCACCCTGTCGACAGCCCGCCCCATGCTGGCCGCGAAGATACCCGAGCTCGACCCCTGGTACCTCGACCGCCACCACCCGCCGGTACCGGTTGCTCCGGCCGCCGTCCCAGTGAGTGCTGACGTTGGCCGGCGGGCGGCGTACGGCGCCGAGAGCCTTCAGGCAGCAGCGGCGCCCGCCTTCGCCGACCTCGCCGCGACCGTCGAACAAGGTGTCACAGCAGCGACCTACACCCCACCGAGACCGGTTGCCGTGCCCGCGGACGGCGCCTCACACCGTGCGACGATCGCGTCCGTCGACCTCGACACGGTGCTGGACTACGTCACTGCGCCGGTCCAGTCAGCCGACGTCCACCTGCGGGCCACGGTCGTGAACTCTTCAGCGCACACGTTGCCCGCCGGAAGGGCCGCTGTCTTCCACGAGGCGGACTTCGTCGGCTCGACTGCGCTGCCGATGTGGGCTCCCGGCGAAGACGTTGAGCTCGCTCTCGGCCTGGACGACCGGATCCGCGTCGAGCGGAAGTTGGTACGCCGGACCGCGAGCAAGGCGACGCTCGGCTCGACTCGCCGGCGTGAGGTCGAGTACGAAACCCGGATCGAGAACCACACCCCACGCACGGCCCGGGTCACGGTACTCGATCAGTTGCCGGTACCACGCGACCACGAGATCGCCGTCAAGCCGATCACCGCCGAACCGGAGCCGGCCGAAACCACCGACCTCGGCGTCGTCACCTGGAAGCTCGACCTGGCCGCCGGCGCCGAGATCGGGATCAGGCTCGGCTTCCGGGTCGACGCCGGCAGGTCCGTCGAACTCACCGGCTGGCGCGAATAGCGAGATGTCTGTGTTCATGTCCTGGCCAGGTGTCGCCTACTGGTGCGGCGCGGCCAGCATGTTGCTGACGGCAACAGCTGCGGGGAGCTGCTGATCTTACCTGGCGAGCTGGGGGTTCGGCTGTTTGTCGGGGCACGCGGGTAGTGTCTTGGGCTGTGGACGTTGGGGAGCGCATTCAGGAACTTGCTGATCAGATCGTGGTAATGCGCGATGCCTACTACCGGGGTTCGCCGGTGGTGGCGGACGCGGAGTACGACGCGATCGAGGACGAACTGCGGACGCTGATCGACGCCAACCCGGAGCTGGCGCCCAATCCGAATCCGCTGGAGCAGGTGGGTGCACCCGCGGTGCTGCACGCGCCGGTCCGGCACTCGCGGCCGATGCTGTCGCTGGAGAAGGCGACCCGTCCCGAACAGGTGGTGGCCTTCTTCGCCCGTTTTCCCGGCCAGTCGGTGGTGGTCATGCCGAAGCTGGACGGCCTGTCGCTGGCCCTCGTCTACGAGAACGGGAAGTTGGCACGAGCGATCACCCGCGGCGACGGGACGACCGGCGACGACGTGACCCCGCTCGTGCGAGCACTCGCCGACGGCGTCCCGGACCGGCTCGACGTACCGGGCCGCATCGAGGTCCGCGGTGAGGCGGTCATGTTGCGCTCCACCTTCGCCGCCTACAACGCCGCCCACCCGGACAAGCCCCTGATCAACCCGAGGAACGCCGCCGCCGGCACCCTCCGCGCCAAGGACCCGGCCACCGTCGCCGAACGACGTCTGCAGTTCCTCGCCTTCGACCTGCTCAGCGACCCCGGCAACACCGACGCCGATCTCGAGCGCGCGCTGCGGACGATGGGGTTCACCGTCGCCGGCATGCGGCACTGCGACGACGCGCCCGCGGCGCAGCAGGTCATCACCACGATCGAGCAACAGCGCAACGACCTGGACTACGACCTGGACGGCGCCGTACTGCGTCTGGCCGATCGCGACGCCTTCGCCGCCGCCGGCACCCGTTCCAGCTCGCCCCGCGGCGCACTGGCGTTCAAGTTCGCCGCCGAGGAGAAGACCACCGTGCTGGCCGACGTGGTCTGGGACGTCGGCAAAACCGGCAAGATCGCGCCGGTCGCCTGGCTGGAACCCGTCTTCGTCGGCGGTACGACGGTCACCCGCGCGACGCTGGCCAACCAGGAAGTGATCCGCGCCCGCGACATCAAGATCGGCGACACGGTCCTGGTACGCCGCGCCGGCGACGTGATCCCGTTCGTCGCCGGCGTACTCGACGCCTCCAAGCGCACGGGGGCGGAGCGAGACATCGTGCCGCCGACCGTGTGCCCGTCGTGCGAACAGCCACTGACCGAGCAGGGCAACAGCCGCGAACTGTTCTGCACCAACGTCGCCTGCCCCGCCCAGACCGTACGGCGACTGATCCACTGGGCATCCCGAGCCGCAGCCGACATCGACGCTATCGGCGGAGTCTGGATCGAACGGCTGGCCGAGGCGGGGATCCTCGAGCACCCGTCGGACTTCTACCGGCTGACCAAGGACGGACTGCTGGAGTTCGACCGCATCGGCGAGATCTCGGCCGCCCGCATGATCGACTCGATCGACACGAGCCGTCAGGTCGGCCTCCGCAGAGCACTGATCGGCCTCGCGATCCCCATGGCCTCCGAAGGCACCGCGACCAGAGTGTGCCGAGCAGGATTCCGCTCATTGGAAGAGGTCGCCGATGCAGGCGTCGACGGGCTCGTCGCCGTCGAGGACATCGGGCCGAAGGTCGCCGCCTCGCTGATCGAGCATCTCACCCGGCTACGGCCCGAACTCGAACGGCTCCGTGCGGCCGGCGTATCGCTGGACGTACGCGAAGAAGACCTCCCACCGGTCGTCGCCGCCGGCGCGCCACTGGCCGGCAAGACAGTGGTGGTGACCGGCTCGATCAGCGACCCACGCACCGGCGAGAAAGTCGCACGCCCAGCCTTCCAGCGACTCTGCGAGAAGGCAGGCGCAACCATCGCGTCCTCGGTCTCGGCCAGCACCGACCTACTCATCACCGGCGCCGACGTCGGCGCCGCCAAACTGACCAAGGCCGAAAAGCTCGGCGTCACCGTCATCGACCAATCCGAGATCTGGCACCAACTCCAAGCCGCCGACCTACTCAGCCACTGAGCCCACCAGTCCACCCAGGGCACATTGATCTCCTCAAACGCGCACTTACAGAGCTTTGTCACTCTGTAACTGCACCAGCGGTACCTCGCACGCAATGTCAACGGCTACCGGTGCCACAGCACCACAGGTGTGCCGTACCGTGCCTCCTGACCGGCCGACTGCTGGCCCGCTGATCTGCTGTCATGCCACGTCAGCGGGCCTTGGTGCCTCGAACCGCGTGACCGGAGGAGTTGATGCTGGGATGACGGCAGGGCGACCGATGCCCACACAGGACGACGTGCTCGGGTACTTCGACACGCTGTCGAATTGGGGACGGTGGGGCGACGACGACGAGCTCGGCACTCTGAACCACATCACCGACGACGTCCGGCTGGCGGCGGCGCGGGCCGTGCGCCACGGCAGGAGCGTGTCGTGCGGATGGGAGGTTGCCGTACCGGAAGACATGGAGCGGTCGACGACGACGTGCCCGTGCGCCGCCGACATGCCGGGGGCCGAGGACATGCCGGTGCCCGGATTCCGCGCTGACCGGCGCTGGGGCTTTTCGAACGAGCGGCTCGGCATCATGTTCCACGGCAACACGATCACCCACGTCGACTCGCCGTGCCACATCTACTGGGACGGCACGATGTACAACGGGCGGTCGCACTCGTTGGTCGACGCCGCAACGGGATCGGCGTGGGCAGCCGTCACGGCGGCGGCGAACGGGATCATCACGCGTGGTGTCCTGCTGGACATTGCCAGGGTCCGCGATGTGCCGTGGTTGGAACCGGGGCAGGGTGTGTTTCCCGACGATCTCGAGGAGGCCGAGCGTCGCCAGGGTGTGCGGGTGCGATCCGGCGATGCGGTACTCCTGCGGACCGGCTATGGCCGCGTCCGGCACGAGGCCGGTGACGCCAGCGGTTTCACGCAGGCCGGCTGGCACGCGTCCTGCCTGCCGTGGCTGCATGAACGGGAGGTCGCGCTGATCGGCGCTGACACCCCCCAGGACGTTCAGCCGTCGGGGTACGAAGACGTGTTGATGCCGGTTCACGCCGTGAGCCTCGTCGCGATGGGTCTGTGGATGCTCGACAACTGCGACCTGGAGGTGTGCGCGACGACGGCTGCCGAGCTCGGCCAGTGGGACTTCCACCTCGCGGTCGCGCCGGTCCGCTTCGCCGGTACGTCCGGCAGCCCGGTCAACCCGATCGCCACATTCTGACCGCGGGACTCGCGCCCGACAGTGTCGGCACCCTTCACCGTCTGGGAGTCGGCCGTAGACCTCGGTGTTGGTGTCAACGCGTCCCGCGCCTTCCGAGCACGATTGCTTCAGTGTCCGAACGCCCAGGCCACCATCAGCGGGAACTCGGCTTGCCAGAACGGGTCGCCGTGATTTCCGACCCGCTCGTTCATCACGACGTCCGCATCGGCATCGCGCAGCGCGTCCGCCCACCGGGTCGCGTTCTCGAGGAACCACGGCTCCAGCGTTCCGGCGACGAGGTACGCGCGCGGAAGCGGGCGCGGCATCACGGCAGGCGGGCGATAGCCGCCGCCGGGCGAGGCAGAGAAGACCGCACCGTAGAGGTCCGGATGCCGAAGCCCCATGGCGAGCGCGAGCTCTGCACTCGCCGACACGCCGCACACCGCGGTGCGTTCGGCCGGCAACGCGACGCTGAAGCGCGACCGGACCCAGCTGCGGATGTCGTCGGCGAAGAAGCTCTCGTGGGCCGCGAACCGTTCCTCGTCGAACGACGGTGAGTACTCACGGATGCGCGCCATCTCGTCCTCATCGTCCGTGCGATAGGCACCAACGATCATGGTGGGCGGTACGTCGGCCGCCTCGAGGTACCCGCCCCACTGCGAGATCAACTGACCGTCACCGGCGAACACGACTGCCTCCGGCGGATCCGGCGGCACGTACACCGTGACTTGCCGGCCGCCGTCGTACTCGAACGTCTCGGTGACGAGCTCTCCCGCTATCCGATCAGCACGAGCTGGTTCCGGCGCCGACTCGGCACCACCGGGTCCGACGGCTGCTTGGTCATCCATTGGTAGTCGCACCTCGATCTTTCAGGGTCGTGACCCAACCGACGCGGGCCGCATCTGGCCTCGTGCTCGGAGTCGCAGTAAACGCCTTTGATCCGGCCGGAAGTACGCCTGGAATCACTCAGCCGAATCGATAACTTTGATCCCGCTCGGCGCATCAAGTAGGTGTCCTAAGGGGGCACCGTGAAGTCTTTTCACATCATCCGTTCTGTCAGAATCCGTCTACCTATCCCCGCCACGTGCTCGAACTCGCCGCCGTACCGGTGGGAGCGGTCGCTGTCCCGGCGATCGTCGGCGCCGGCTCTGCGCCCACTGGCTTGTTCCTGTTGTGTCCGAAACCTCGGCACGCGAATTCAGGTCTGGCAATGAAACGTGATTCGTTCGTTGGCGGTCTGTTGACCGCAACGCTGGCGACAGGTCTGCTCCTCGTGGGGAGCACATCTGCGTCAGCCCAGAACACCGGGCCCGCCCCGGCCCAGCTGAGCACCGGCAGCACAGACCTCAAGCGCCACGCCACCACGGTCCGGCCGCCGGTGCTCAGCAAGGCACGGGTCACCTGCGGCGACGTAGGCGCCGGCGTCGTGGCCAAGCTGCGCAACCCCAACACGACGGTCCAGCACTACATGGTCGGAGCGGGCGATGACAACTACGTTGTGACGGTGGCCGCCCACGGGACCGAACTCGTCGAGTTCGGCTGTCTCCCCAACGGCACGTACATGCTCCGGGTCCAGAACGCCGACGGGGACTTCGTCGCCCAGACCCGCGTGCGTGTGCAGTGCGATGCCACGCCGCCGACCGGCACACCAACCGCAACGCCAACGGGCACGCCGACCGGCACACCAACCGCAACGCCAACCGGCACGCCGACCGGCACGCCTACGAGTACGCCAACCGCATCGCCATCGGA
The DNA here is from genome assembly GCF_004361855.1 of Kribbella caucasensis. Lineage (GTDB taxonomy): Bacteria > Actinomycetota > Actinomycetes > Propionibacteriales > Kribbellaceae > Kribbella > Kribbella caucasensis. Next base: position 160,778 of record NZ_SNWQ01000010.1, on the reverse strand, counting down.
GACGCCGACCACGTCGCCGACGACCGGCACGTCGTCCGCGACGACCGCCGTGCCGTCGACCCCGGTGGGCGTACCAACCGCGGTGGAGGCTGGTCTTCCTGGCCCTGCCGCGCAGGATGACTCCAACCACCGCCGGACGATCGTCGCCGCCGGCCTGCTGGCGGCCGTCGCCATCATGATCGGCCTAGCCTCGCTCCTGATTCGGCGACGCCGCGGACTGCACCAGCTCTGACAGCAAACGCCCCGCATGGGCAGAAACCGGCCTACCCGCCGCGACCGGCCGACCTCATCACTTCGAGGCCCGCCGGTCGTGGTGGCCGGCGTCCTGCTCGCGTTGCTGGGCGGGTGGGTCGTGTCCGGCCAGCCGGCCGAACACCCGCCGACAATCCCCCAGACGTCACCGACGACCAGGCCGATCGCACCGTGCACACCGGCGGTGGCGCCTTCGACGATCTCGACAAACTTCGAGTGGGCGCCATCGTGACCGTCATGACCACCACCGGCCCGATCACCTACGTCACGACCTCGGTGACGAACCACCCCAAACGATCACTCGCGAAGCACGCCGCGAAGGTCTTCGACCAGACCACCCCAGGCCGGCTCGTACTCGTCACCTGCGAGAACTGGAACGGCAAGGTCTACCTCAGCAACGCCGTCGTCATCGCCGAACCAGTCCGGTGACCACGAACACCGCAGTCAGCGGTCCCCGTGTCCAGTTCCTGACGTCACCCTGGCGCCCGGGTATCGGACCGTCCAGGGTTGTTGGCAGTCGAGGGAAGTGGGAAGGGCGTATGACGAACAGCAACGCCGGCAAGCACGGCGAGGCGACCGGCTTCCAGGAGCAGGCCCCGTACGACGAATCGATCGACCTGCGCACCGATTTCGTCATGGTCTACGGCCTGAACGACACGACGCCGCAGCGCATCGCCCGGTGGCGGGAGGCCGGCTATCGCGTCCACCTGATGACCGGCATCTCCTGGGGCACCTATCAGGACTATCTGGATGGACGGTGGGATGGTTCCGACCACTGGGCCGACGCGCAGACCGCGAGCGACGGATCGCCGATCCTGCACGGTCACAGCACCGACATCCCGTACATGGTCCCGACGTTCGGCTTCACCGAGTACCTGGTGCAGAAACTCCGCCCGATCATCGAACTCGGTGTCGAAGGCATCCACCTCGAAGAGCCGGAATTCTGGGCCCGCGCCGGCTATTCGGAATCGTTCAAGCGGGAATGGCAGGCCTTCTTCGGTGAGCCGTGGCAGCCCCCGCACAGTACCGCCGAAGCGCATTTCCGCTCCGGGCAGCTCAAGCAGCACCTGCTCTCCCGCAGCCTCGACCGGGTCACCTCCGTACTGCGGGACGTTGCCCTCCAGCAGGGCCGCCAGGTGCGTTTCTACGTCCCGACGCACAGCCTCCTGAACTACACCCAGTGGCAGATCATCAGCCCCGAATCACGCCTGCGGACGCTGCCCTCGATCGACGGCGCCATCGCGCAGGTGTGGACCGGAACCTCACGCACGCCCAATGTTTACGCCGGAAAAGTCGCCGAGCGCACCTTCGAGACGGCCTACCTGGAATATGGCATCGCCCAGGACCTAACCCGCGGCACCGACCGCCATATGTGGTTCCTGCACGATCCGATCGAGGACCACCCGGACCGCACCTGGGAGGACTACCTGGCCAACTACCAGCGCACCCTCGTCGCCTCGCTGTTGCACCCGGGCGTCTCGCGGTACGAGGTGGCGCCGTGGCCCAACCGGATCTTCAACCGCCCCTACCTGCGCGAGGGATCCACCGAGCGACAGCCCATTCCGCCGGACACCGCCACCAGCTACCTGATCGCCATGAACAGCCTGCGCCACCTGGACCAGCCTGAGGTGCGCTGGGCCAACCCAGGACCGCGGATCGGGATCGCGCTCTCGGACACCGCCATGTTCCAGCGTTGGTCCCCCGGTGGTGACCGTGCACACTATGAGGGGGCTCACTACGACGGCCTGCAGGACGCCCTGGCACTGGATGGCCGCGATCAGTTGCACTTCTCCGACTTCTACGGTCTGGCGCTGCCACCGTTGTGCAACGGGCAGCGGGTTTGTCCGGTCCAGCTGGAGAACGTGATCGACACTCCTGATGCACTGGACGATGTCGACGTACTCGTCCTGAGCTACGAATTCCAGAAGCCGCTGGCGCCCGGCATCCACTACGCGCTGGCCGGGTGGGTCAGCCGCGGCGGCAGCCTGCTGTACGTCGGCGACGGCGCCGATCCGTACCACGAGATCCGCTCCTGGTGGACGGGCCGCTACGGCACCTGCGCCGACCACCTGGCCGAGGCGCTCGGCGCGGACCGCAACCACGCCGGCGTCCAGCCGATCGGTCAGGGCCGGGTCCGGTTCCTTCCGTCCCGGCCGGCCGGCTTCACCGAATCACCGGAACGCGCCGCCGACCTGGTCGCGGCGATCCGCGAACTGGCCGAGGTGGGCGGCCATACCTGGGAGTCCACCAACTGGCTGTCGGTTCAGCGCGGTCCGTACCTCGTCGGAGCCGTGCTGGAGGAGGCCGGCGGCTCGCACGTCGTCGAGGGCAGGTACCTCGATCTGCTCGACCCGCAGCTGGGCATCGTCCGGCAACAGGAGCTGGGGCCGGGCCAGCTGACCTGGCTCCGCGACCTGACCTACGACGAGGAATCGCTGCTGGCCTCCGCCGGCCGGGTCGTGGACTGGGAACGCGACCAGGCCGGGATCCGCTTCGGCTGCGAGGCGCCGCGCGGGGTGCAGGTCATGACCGCGCTGCGCGTTCCGGCCGAGCCGGCGGCCGTTCGGGCCGACGGCGCCCACGTCACCGACCTGCGGTACGACGCCGAGGTCCGTGTGCTGTGGCTGCGGCATCCCGGCGTTCCCACCGGGACCCGCATCGAGATCGACTTCTGAGGCTCTGGTCACTGCTCCGCGGCGAAGTCGGCGAGGATCCAGGTGTCCTGATCGATCTCCATCGCGTCGCGGAAGGCCCGTCCGAGGCAGCCGGGCAGCCAGGTCAGCGCCCACCACGTGGTGGTCAGAGGCCGTCGTGGTCGTGCCAGTGGGATTGCCAGCGGGGGTCGGTGGGAGTGGTGGAGAGTTGGTAGCGGATGTCGGTGGAGAGGCGGATGCTTCGGGAGACGTTGTCCAGGGCGGCGTGGACGGTGTGGGCGGTGTGGATCACCACGTCCCCGGCGGCGTAGTCGGTGACCAGCCAGCGGGCGTCGTACTGGTCGGCCAAAGCAGGGAGGTCGGCAGTGATGGAGGCTGCGGGACGTTTCAGGAGGCCTCGGGCTTCGTCCTCGAGTACGCGGTGGTGGCTGCCCTCCAGGTAGGTGAGTCCGCCGCGGGCGACCGGGCAGTCGCCGATCGGGATCCACGCGGACAGCACCTGGTCGGTCCCCTCCCGCAGGTAGAGGAGGTCGTAGTGCGCCTGCGTCGCCGTACCGATCCCGCCTTCACCAGGCGCGGTCTGCCGGATGATCTTCCGCTTGTGCAGGAACGGCTTCCCACCCAGGAACCACTCGAACCACCCCCGCAACGCCGGCTGCGCGCAGAAGGCGGCGTACTCCGCTCCCGGCACGATCTCCCCGAACAGCGCCTGCCGGTACGACGCCCGGTCGGTGGCAGCCTCGGTCAGCGAGAAGTAGTACCGCCGGAACCCCAGCACCACCTCCGGATCGAGCAACCCACGCAGGAAGAGATACCCATCCTGCCGCAGCCGCTCCCGCAACAGCACCCGATCACCACGCTCACGATCCGGTACGGCGCTCAACGACCCGAGCCGGTGAGCGGATTCGTCCAGGACATACCCGTTGGAGGTCAGCACACCAACCATTCCAGCCGCCCGGGAGGAAGTCTTGGAATGGACAAAGACGACCACTTCTTGGACTCTTGTCAACATGCCTACCTGGTCGACGTACTTCACTCCAAGCCAGAGTGAACGCCAACTTGGACTCTTCTGCCTCGGTGCCGGCGAGCAGGACAACCCCAAGGGACCAGGCCCGGAACGCGCCCTCGGCTGTCACGCCCTGGTCTGGATCAAGGAAGGCCGCGGGCACCTTCTGCACGGCCCCGACCGCGAGCTCCACCAAGTCGAAGCTCCAGCGATGCTGTGGCTGTACCCCGGCGTCCTGCACGGCTACCGCCCCACCACCCGCTGGCGACAGGCGTGGACACTCTTCAGCGGCCCTGCCACGGATGTACTCACCGCGCTGGGCCACCTCGACCCCAGCCAGCAAGTACGCCGGTACGCCGATCCCCGGCCCATCGACAAAGCCTTTACCCGTCTCCTACGCGTCACCCGCGCACAGAACGGCGTACGGAACGGCGTACAGACCATCGCAGCCCTGTACGACGTCATCGCGCAGGCAGCAGCGCCACCAGACGACGGCATAGCGGCCCAGCTCGCCCGACTCGCCTGCAAGCCGCTGTCCATCCGGGACTACGCAACAGAGCTCGGACTGACCCTCAGGGAGTTGCGCGACGCCATCAAGCACACAACCGGCTCCACCCCGCAGGAACTGGTCCTGACCACCAGGCTCAACACCGCCAAGGCACTGCTCGCGGAGGAGGACCTGCCGGTGACAGCGATCGCACGGCAGGTCGGCTACGACGACCCGGCGTACTTCAGCAGGCTGTTCACCACCCGGGTCGGACAGTCACCGCGCGCGTTCCGGCGGTTTGGTTCGATGCCGCCCGAGTAGGTGCCAGCGGTCGTACTAGCCCTTGATCCCGCCCGTCAGACCGGCGCCGCGGATGAAGTACCGCTGGAACAGCAGGAAGATCACGATCGGCAGCACGACCGAGATCAGCAGTCCGGCCATGAACAGGTTGATCTGCACGTTGTCGCGAATGGACGGCAGCATCACTGACAGCGGCTGCTTGGTCCGGTCGGGGAGCACCAGCTTCGGCCACAGGTACTCCCGCCAGGCCGCGATGATCGACAGCAGCGAGACCACGCCGATGATCGGCCCCGACAACGGCAGGACGAGTCTGGTGAACATCCGGAAAGTGCCGACGCCGTCGATCTTGGCCGCCTCGAAAAGCTCGGCCGGAAGCTGCGCGAAGAACCGGCCGGTGATGAGTACGTTGAACGCGCTGGCACCGGCCGGCAGCCAGATCGCCCAGTAGGTGTTGATCAACGAACCACCGACGATCGGCACGTCCAGAATCGTGAGGTACAGCGGCACCAGCGAGATGACTCCGGGGATGAACAGCGTGGCCAGCAGCGCTCCGTTGACCACCTTGGCATAGCGGGGACGCAAGATCGACAATGCGTAGCCCCCGGTCGTGGCCACCAGGACGGACACCGCCCAGTTCCCGAGTGCCACCCACACCGTGTTGATCAGCGCCGAGCCGACCCGAAGCCGCGACCAGGCGTCGGCGATGTTGTGCCACTGCGGGCTGCCGGGCCACAGTTCCAGCGGCCGGGCGACGATGTCGTTGGGTTGCGAGATCGCCGCCTTGGCCAGCCAGAGGATAGGGCCGAGCCCGGCGAACACCAGCAGGGCGAGTACGGCGACCGCACCGCCTGCCATCGTCCAGCGCACCAGCGGCCGTCGCCGGTCGGCGGCCGAGATCAGTCCGCGCTCCTCGGTCATGTCGTGCTCCAGCCACGAGTCAGGCGGAAGTAGGCCAGCGACAGCAGGCCGAGGAAGATCGCCAGCAGCACCGACAGCGCCGTCGCCCCGCCGTAGTCGCCGTTGATGAAGGCGTAGTTGTACAGCAGCATCAGGATCGTGGTCGTCGCGTTGGCCGGGCCGCCACCGGTGAACAGGAACGGCTCGGTGAAGACCTGGAAGGTCCCGATGATCTGCAGCAACAAGGTGATCAGCAGAATCGTTCTCAGCTGGGGCAGCGTCACATGGACGATCCGCTGCCAGATCGACGCGCCGTCGATCTCGGCCGCCTCGTACAGATCGCTGCGGACCCCGGACAGCGCGGCCAGGTAGATGATCATCGTCGCGCCCGCACCGGCCCAGGTGGCCTCCAGCACGATGCTGGGCATGGCCGAGCGCGGATCCTGCAACCACTGGAACGGCCCGAGTCCGACGGCACGGGCGAGGGTGTTGAACAATCCCGATTCACTCGCGTCGTAGAACACCCGCCAGAGCAGGATCGCCACCACCGGCGGCAACACCACCGGCAGGTACGCGAGCACACTGAACAGGCCGCGACCCCGCCGAAGCTCGCGGACGAAGATCGCGAGCGCCAACGGGGCCGGATAGCCGAAGATCAACGCCAGCAACGCGAACCACGCCGTGTTGCGGACGGCAACCATCAGCAGCGGGTCGGCGAGCACCTTCCGGAAGTTGTCGAGCCCGACCCACTGGGCGGGCTCGACCAGATTCGTCTGCTGGAACGCCATCACCAGACCGCGCGCGATCGGCCACCAGGAGAAGACCCCGAACACCACCAGGAGCGGGATCATGAAGATCAGCGCACTCAGCCCGCCGCGCCGGACCCACCGGACCAGGCGCGCCGCGAGCCGCCCGGGCAGGCGCCGGATCCGGCGGCTCTCCGGCGACACCGCCTGCGCGGCGGTGCGGCCGGCCAGCACTTTCGTCGTCACCTCAGTTCGCCAGCAGACCGTCGACCGTCTTGGACGAGGTGGACAGCAACTGGTCGAGGTCGGCGTCCTTCTTCGTCAACACGGTCTGCACCACGGAGTCGAGGTTCGCGTAGACCTTCTGCGCGGCGACTGGTGGCTCGACCGTGAGCTTGAGGCTGGGCGCCGCCTTCGTGTACGGCGCGAAGTTCGCCTGCGGGGTGTTGACGTACGGCTTGATCCATGCGTTGTACTGCGCCTGCGACGCGGCGTCGAACAGCCACAGGGTCGGCAGTCCGACCGAGTACACCTTGTCCGCGTTCGCGGTCTTCGCGTCCGAGATGGCGTGGTCGGAGTCGGTGAACTTCTTCAGCCAGAAGAACTCGGCCCACTTGACCGCGGCGGCGATCTGCTCGGGACTGGCCTTGGGGTTGAACATCTGGACGGCGCCGCCGGTCAGCGTGCCGCCGTCGGGCGAGTCCAGTGGCAGGGGCGCGACCCCGATGTCCTGTCCTTTGGCCCCCATCGTCGTGACCTCGTCGCGGTAGTCGCCGGGGGTGCCGATGTACATCCCGATGTTGCCGGCGGCGAACTCCTGCTGGAGCTGCTTCTGGTTGTAGAGGAAGTTGTTGCCCATCGAGTTGTCCTCCCAGCGCATCTGGTGCAGCTGGGTGAGCGCGTTCTTCATCGGTGCGTCGTTGAACGAGGCAACGGTCTTGGATCCGTCGACCTTCTCGATGGTGCCGCCGTACGTGTAGGTCATCGCGGTCAGGATCCAGCCGCCGGTGTTGTTGGTCGTCATCATCGCGTAGCCGGCTTTGCCGGTCTTGTCCGCGATGGCCTTGGCGGCCGTCCGGACCTCGGCCCAGGTTGTCGGCGGCTTGTCGGGGTCCAGGCCGGCCTGTTTGAACAGCGCCCGGTTGTAGTCCAGGCTCATCGTGTACGCCTGGACCGGCAGCCCGAAGACCTTCCCACTCGGGTCCTGGACGATCTTGAGCACCTCGGGGTTGATCTTGCTGCCCACCGGTGACCCCTTCACCTCGTCGGTGATGTCGGCCAGCTGGCCGCGGGCGATCAGGCCCTGGACATCGGTGTAGGGAATCGCCACGACGGTGGGCAGCGTCCCGGCCGCGAGATCCGCCTGGAACGTCTGCACGTCGTAGCCGTACTCCGATCCCTGGATCTTGATCTTCGGATTCGCCTTCTCGAACTCGGCGACCCGATCGGTCCAGGTCTTCAGGGCCGCGGCCTGGTCCGGGGTCGGTTTCTGCCCGACCACGATCGTGGTCACGCCACCGGCGCTATCCCCGCCGGCCTGCGATCCGCTGCCGGACGAGCACGCGGTGGCCGTGAGGCACGTGGTGATCGCCAGGGCTGCGAAGGCTCTCGTCGTCCGTCGTCTGTTCAACACAGTCACTCCTTTGTCAGGCATGCGGGCCAGCGGCTCAGCTGGTGAACGTCGCGGGGAGGTACAAGGTGGTGGTCTTGCCGGTGACGATCCCGCTGGCCCACTGAAGGGCACCGGCGCGGCCCGCGCCGTCGTTCTCGTTCAACGCAAGGGACATCGATACCGGGCCGGTGGGTACGGCCTGGAACCCGAGTGCCGGCCACGGCAGCGTGACCGAGTATCTGGTCACCCCGGCGTCCCGGGTGATCTCAGCGGTGGCGCCCGGCGTCGGCCCGGCCGGGGTCCCGTCGGCGGTGCCGAACGAGTAGACGGCCGGACCGGACGGCAGCAGCGCCGTGCCGATCTCGGTGGATGTAGCCGTCTCGCCGGGCAGCCCGGCACTGATCGCGAACTGCAGGCTGTCGCCTCGCCAGAGCGTTGGTGCCGTCTCGGTCTGCGAGAAGACGTCGTCGGTGACGGCGGCGTTGATGGTCAGCCCGCTGGAGCTGTACTGGTAGTTGACTGTGCCCGACAGGTCGGCGGCCCCGCCCCAGGGCCGGGTGAACGCGAGCCAGCCGGCGTCGGTGGCCAGGTCGATGGAGCTGGCCGGGACAGTGGTCGACGGCACGATCGGATCGAAGGCGGTGGTTCCCTTCGCGGCGACCTGGTTCCCGTCGCTGGTGGTCACCTCGATCGAGTACGCGTACGGTTTCCAGCTGTCCACGCCGGTCAACGGGACGCTGACCGTGACCTTGCCGCCCGGCGGGATCGACTGGCCGGTGCCGGCCGTCCCGCTCTGACCGCCCAGGCTCCAGGTCAGTTCCTGAACCGATGCGGCAGAACCGGCCTTGGTGTTGGTGATCTCGATCCCGAGGCCGGCCTGCAACGGCGACGCCTGGGCGATCTGCGGCAGCACCCGGATCTTGGTCGCGGGCTCGACCGTGGTCCAGGCCACCAGCCTTGCGATCGGCGCATCATCTCGGGCGACCGTCGCCACGACGTGTCGCGGCCCGAGCGTGCTGGTCGGCGGAATCGGCACGGTGACGGCGGAGTCCTTGCCCGGGGTGACCGTGACCGGCACCGTCCGGCCCGCCACCGTGACGGTGAGCCGGCCGAGGCAGCACAACTGGCTGGGCTTGCCCGTGCCCTTGATGGTGACGGTGACCGCGGTGGGTTCCTGCGGGTTGGACGGGTTCGCGGCCGCGATCTTCACCTGCGGCGCCGCGGTCACGCTTACAGCGGTGGCGTTCCCCTTCACGAAGACCGGGTCCTGGTCCACGGTCAGAGTGACGACTCCCTGTGCCGGGGTGAGCGTCGTCTTGTGCCCATACAGGTCCGTCACCTGCAGCGGCTGGCTGGTCGTCAGCTGGACGGTCGACGTACCCGTGCCCGTCGACCAAAGCACTCGGGTGGTCGACGTACCCGAGCCGAACCGGTACGAGTACAGCGGCGAAGCCAAGGTGTCCCGACCGGTATACGCGAGTCCGGTCAGCGCGCGGATCGTGGTGGCCTTGGCCACCAGCCCCGGCTTCGGCGCCATCCCGGCGATCGGCCCGGCGGGTGCGGCGAGCAGGCCGAACGTGCTCTCCTTGTCGTCCAGGTTGGTGCCGTCGTTCAGCGCGTCGTACCAGTAGAACTGGCTGACGCCGCTGGCGAGCATGATCGCGTCGTTGCGGATCGACTTGCGGGCCTGGTCCAGCATCGACCCACCGAAGCTCGGTGCGGTCGGGTAGCCCTGCTCGCTGATCCAGATCGGTTTTCCGGCGCCGCCGTTCGCGTCGGCTGCGGTGCGCAGGTTCTGGATCTGGGTGTCCAGGTCGCCCTCGGGCCCCGCGAACGTGTAGACGTGCGCGTTGATCGAGTCCATGTAGGCCAGCCCGCCGAGTGAGAGCAGCTGGTCCCGGAACGACGTGTCACCCATGTTCGGACCGACGTCGACGATCACGTTCGCGTTCGGGTTGTCCGCGTGGGTCTGCTCGTACGCCGCCTTGATCAGCTGCAGGAAGCACGCACCGGTGACACCACAGGCGCTGTCGTTGAAGCCGGGCATGTAGTACTCGTTGTAGGTCTCGATGTCGTTGGTGGTGCCGGCGAAGTGCTTCAGCCAGAAGCTCTGGTACCGGCCGTACGCGGCCAGTCCGGCCGGCGTACTCGGCGTCTTGCCGCCGTCGTAGAGCGAGTTGCGGTAGCCGGTCACCAGCAGCGGGATGATCCCGTTCGCCTTCGCGTCCGCGATCATGGCGTCGTACTGCGGCGGGACCGCGTAGTTGCCGGGTGAGCCGGATTCCAGGTGTCCCCACTCGAGGCTGTCGCGGATGTGCGAGAAGCCGGCCAGGGCAAGGGTGCGGATCAGGGCGCCGCTCAGTGGGTAGTAGTGGTTCCCGTGGGTGTTCACGCCCCACTTGCCCTGTGGTGACTGGATCCCCGGTGGCAGCGGCGGGATGACCGCGAACGTCGTACCGACGACGGTCTCGCCCGCGGTCAGACGGAGGTTGTAGAAGCCGGGGCCGAGGCCGGACACGCTGATCGAGCCGGCTCCGCCCGAGACCGGAGCGTTGCCCGAGGCAACTGGAAGGTACTGGTCGTCGGTGACGCTCCAGCCGACCGACGACGCGGTCGAGGTGAGCGAGACGCTGCCGGAGCCCTGGGTGAAGACCAGGCTCTGGTTGGTGACCGTGATGCCGGTGGTGTCGGCGAACGAGACGCTGACCGACGAGACGCAGATCGAGCTGATGACACCACCAGGTGCGTTCGCCATCAGCCGGATGTCGGCACCGTTCGCGCGGTTCTGGAAGTTGATGTTCGACATCCTGAGCTGCGTGGTCGCCCAGCTGCCGGTGCCCGGGAAGACGAACCACGGCAGCGGGGTGAAGGCCGCGCTGACGCTGTCGTACTGCGCCGTCAGCTGCTGACCGGGTGCGTCGAAGTAGTTGACCGTGAGGACGGCATCGGTCGCACCCGCCGGGATTCGGGCCGAGTCGATGTTCAGGTAGATGTACTGGTTCCTCAGCTCCGGGCTGGTCTGCCAGCACGGGACGCCGAGCCGACTGGAGGCCGCGTGGTCCGGGTTCTTGTCCGGATCGCCGGGCCAGGCCGCGATCCCGTCCGCGGCGACCGGATTGCTGAAGACGATCCCTGGATCGGCCGCTACCGCGGCCTCCGGGCCGGCGGGACCGGCGATGGCCGGTAGCTGGCCGGCGGCGAGCGCCACCAGCACGGCGAGCACCGCGGCGAATCTTCGACGTTCAGATCGAACCGGACCGGACATGGGCGGATCCCTTCGCTGAGTTCATGTACATGAACAGCGCACACCGACCATTCCAGCGCCCCGCGAGGAAGCAGTGGAATGGACGAAGACGACCACTTCTTGGACTCTTGTCACCCTGCCGAACTGGTCGACGCACTTCACTCCAAGCCAGAGTGAAGACCGACTTGGACTCCGCCGGGCGGATGTCCTGCGTTGGTGCGGGGCTCGGGATCAGCTGGTGCCGGGGTCCGGCGATACCAGGCCGTTCTTGTAGGCCAGGACTACGAGTTGGGCCCGGTCACGAGCGCCGAGCCTGTTCATGGCCCGCTGGATGTGGGTGCGGACTGTGTGCACGCTGAGGTGGAGTTCGCGGGCGATCTCGCCGTTGGACATGCCATCGGCCGCCAGCATCATGGCCTCGCGCTCGCGGTTGGTCAGGTCGCCGATCCCGGGGGTGATGGGCAGCGGGCCGGGCGGCGGGGTGGCGAGGAACTGGGCGATGAGGGCCTTGGTCGCACCCGGGGACAGCAGGCTGTCGCCGGCGGCGACGATACGGATGGCTTCGAGCAGGGCGTCGGTGGTGACGTACTTGCCGAGGAAGCCACTGGCACCGGCGCGGAGGGCGCGCGCCACGTGCTCGTCGTTCTCGAAGGTGGTGAGGATGAGCACCCGGGTGCCGGCCAGGTCGGGGTCGGCGCAGATGGTCTCGGTGGCGGTCAGTCCGTCGGTGCCGGGCATCCGCACGTCCATCACGACGACGTCGGGATGATGCACCCGGGCGAGGTCGACGGCCTCCGCGCCGTCGGCGGCCTCGGCGACGACCTCGAGGTCCGCGCAGGAATCGATCAGGATCCGGAAGGTGCCGCGCAGGAGCGCTTGGTCGTCGGCGAGGAGGACGCGGATCGTCACGACGCCACCTGCGACGCCGGCGCGCGTGGCGCGGACCCGCCGGGATGCAGAGGAAGAGTGGTCACGACCTCGAATCCGACATCACTGCTGTCACTCACGCGCAGATCTCCTCCGATCGCAGCGGCACGCTCCCGCATGCCGATGATGCCGTAGCCGTGATCGCCGGGTCCCGATGCGTTGTCGGGACGCACGTCGTTGGTCACCGTGATGGTGAGCCTGGTGCTGCTGTACCGGAGGCGCAGGGACGCAGTCGCCGAGGCAGAGTACTTGGTGGCATTGGTGAGGGCCTCTTGGATGATGCGGTAGGCCGTCAGATCGACCCCGGGCGGCAGGTCTCGGGGTTCTCCCTCGATCTCTACGTCGACGGTGAGGCCTGCCGATCTGCAGACCTCCAGTAGATCCGGGAGCTGGACCAGCCCCGGCGCCGGTTCGAGGTTCTCCGCGTCGGTGCCGGTCTGGCGCAGGACGCCGACCGTGTCGTGCAGCTCGAGCATGACCGTCGACGTGGTGGCCTGGAGTTCGGTGAGGATCTTCTTGGAGAGTTCTGGGTCGGTCTCGAACAGATGGGCCGCGGTGCCGGCCTGAGCATTGACCACGGCCATGTGGTGGGCCACGACGTCATGGAGATCGCGAGCGATTCGCATCCGCTCCTCGGTGACCCGCAGCCGGGCCTCTTCCTCGCGGGTCCGCTCGGCATGCTCGGCGCGGGCATGGACTGCGTCGAGATAGGCGTAACGCAGCCGGGACCTACTACCCATTGCCAAGGGCAACAGCAGCCACAGGGCGGGCCCTACCGCGCGCAGCACCACCGTCCCGTCGATGTTGACCCCGACTGCGGTGCCGACAACCAGCACGGTCGCGATGCCGCCGTACCCCCAGGTCGTCCGCGAAGCAGTGCTGGCGGCCAGCCAGTACAGCGCAACCATCACCGGTGCCAACAGGAGCGGGGTGAGGAGGAATCCGAGGCTTCCCGTGGCGACGGCGCAGGCCGTGGTCACGATGACCGTCATCCGCGGGTTGTCGCGTGCCTTCAGCAGTGCCAGGCACGCGAGCCCTGTCACCGCCTCGGCGACCCAGACGTCTTGCGGACGACTTTCGCCGGGGGCGATCAGGTTCGCGCCGAGTACCGCGCCACCGAGCAGCGCAATCACGACGAACACGTCGGTCAGCCGCGGATGTCTCTCGGTGTACTCGTCCAGGCTGACCATGTCTGCTCTTCCTCTGCGGGTACGCCGTGCTGACGTCCATTGTCTCCCGGACGAAACGCGTCACGGCGCGCTCGCGGGCACGGGCTCTTCGGGACGCGCGGGCTGATCTCCCAGCGGGGCCCGGTTCAGGCTCTCGCCCTCGATGTCGACCCGCGGGACGATTCTGTCGAGCCAGCCCGGAAGCCACCAGGCCCGGTGGCCGAGGAGCGCGAGCACTGCCGGGACGATGGCCATCCGGACCACGAACGCGTCGAGGAGCACCGCGGCAGCGAGGCTGAAGCCGATCATCTTGATGAAGGCGTCGTGCTCGAAGATGAACCCGGCGAAGACGGCCATCATGATCAGGGCGGCCGCGACCACGACGCGAGCGCTGTGCCGGAACCCGGTTTCGAGCGCCTGCCGCGGTTCCTCGCCGTGGACGTACGCCTCCCGCATCCGCGAGACCAGGAACACCTCGTAGTCCATCGCCAGCCCGAACACGATCCCGATCATGAAGATCGGCACCGCACTCATGATCGGACCGGTCTGCTCGACCCCCAGCAGGTTCGCGGCCAATCCCTCCTGGAAGACCAGGACCATCGCACCCAAGGCGGCCAGCACCGAGAGCAGGAACCCCAGGGCTGCCTTGAGCGGAATCAGGATCGAGCGGAAGACCACCAGCAACAGCAGTACGGCGAGACCGACCACCGTGGCCAGGTAGGGCACCAGAGCACCCTGAAGCTTGGCGGACAAGTCGATGTTGATCGCCGTGGTCCCAGTCACCTGGAACGTCGTACCCGTGCCCTCGGTGAACTGCGATCGCGCATCACGCAGGTCGCGTACCAGATCCTTGGTCGCCTCATCGGTGGGGCTGGTGGAGGGGACGGCGTCGAAGAACGCGGTGTCTCCTGCGTCGTTGAACTGCGGAGGCGAGACCGAAACCACACCATTCACCCCAGCCACGTCAGCTGCGATCGAGGCGACTGCCTGCTTCGGGTCGGCCGCGTCACCGGCGTCGACCACAATCATGAGCGGACCGTTGAAGCCTGGTCCGAAGGCCTTGGCCAGCTCGTCGTAGGCACGGCGCTCGGTGGCCGAGGTCGGCTTGGACTCATCCCCCGGCATCCCTAGCCGCAGTGCGGTCACGGGAATCGCCAGCGCTCCGAGCACCACCACGCCAAGGGTCAAGACCGCGACCGGGCGGCGAAGTACGAACCGTGCCCACCGGGTCCCGCCGCGACCCAGGGACTTCTCGCCAGCGCCGGCTGCCTGGCTCCGGCGCGCAGAGCGAGACAGCACCTTCTCGGGAACGAACCCGAGGACCGCCGGCACGAGGGTGAGTGCGACCAGGACGGCCACCACCACCGCCGCGACGGCAGCCAGCCCCATCTTGGTCAGCATCGGGATGCCGACCACTGCGAGGCCGGCCAGCGCGATCACCACGGTCAGGCCCGCGAAGGCCACGGCGGAGCCCGCGGTACCCACCGCCAGCGAGATGGCCTCGACCGCGGGCAGGCCGCGCCGCCGTTCCTCGCGGTAGCGCGAAACCACGAACAGCGCGTAGTCGATCCCCACCGCAAGACCCAACATCATCGCCATCGTGCCGGTGGTCGCCGACAGGCCGAACGCATCACTGACCGCGAGAGTCGACAGCATGCTCACCGCAACCCCGAGCAGAGCGGTCAACAGCGGCAGCCCCGCGGCCACCAGCGACCCGAAGGTGATCATCAAGATCACCGCAGCCAACGAGATGGCGATGATCTCGGCGGTACCGCCCCCACCAGCGGACTCCATCGCGGAACCGCCGGCCTCGACCGTCAGTCCAGCGTCCCTGGCGATATCGGCAGCGGCGTTGAGCTGCGCGCGACTGTCAGCGGTGACTCCGCTGGCAGGCACGTTGTACATCACACTCGCGTACGCCGCCGAGCCGTCCCTGCTGACCCCATAGGCCTGAAACGGGTCGGCCACCATCTCCACCTGGTCACCGCCGGCCAGCCGCTGAACCGCCGACTCGATCGCCGACTTGAACGGCGCCGAGGTCACCTCCTTGCCCTCCGGCGCCACGAACACCACCGTCGCGCCGCCGGCATCGGCCGTGAGGCCGGGAAACCGTTCCTGCATCAGTTCGAACGCCCGTTGCGACTCGACGCCAGGCACCGAGAAGTCATCATCGGGAACTGAGGGCGCCGTCAGCCCCGCGAAGAGCGCTCCGGCCAGGATCGCCAGCCAGGCGAGTACCACCGGACCACGGCGTTTGAAGGCGAATCGGCCGAGCCGAGCCAGGATCGTTGCCACAGGACGTCTCCATCTGAGAATTTGTCGGGAGACATCACCGTCCCAGCCACGACCGGCCCGCGTCGTCGTGCAATCTGCGACACCTGACTACGCAATCCGCGCCCATTCATCGCCACGAAACTCATGCGACAGCATTCCCGCGGGAGCGGCGCGTGCCGGTGGCCGAGTGCCTACTTGGTACCGAGTGCCTTGCGGAGGACGTGGATCGCCTGTTCCATCGCGCCGGTTGTCGCGGCGGTTTCGCGGAGCGGGTTGAGCATCATGAAGTCGTGGATGATGCCGTTGTACCGGACGCTGGTGGTTCGGACCCCCGCTTCGGTGAGCTTGCGGGCGTAGGCCTCGCCCTCGTCGCGCAGTACGTCGTTCTCGTCGACGATGATGAACGCCTCCGGCAATCCGGCGAGCTCGTCGAGGTCCGCCCGCAGGGGCGAGGCAGTGGCTTCCTCGCGCTTGGCGTGGTCGGGCAGGTAGGCGTCCCAGAACCAGCCCATCCCCTTGGCGGTCAGGAACGGGCCGTCGGCGAACTCGCGGTAGCTGTCGGTGTCCTGGCCGGCGTCGGTGACCGGGTAGTACAGCGACTGGTGGACGAAGGTGACGTCCCCGCGTCGTTTGGCCAGGATCGTCAGCGCCGCGGCCATGTTGCCGCCGACCGAGTCGCCCGCGATCGCGAGCCGGCCCGCGTCGAGGCCTTCGGTCGGACCATGGTCGGTGATCCATCGGGCGGTCGCATAGGCCTGCTCGATCGCGACCGGATACCGGGCCTCCGGTGAGCGGTCGTACTCGACGAACACGACCGCCGCGTTGACGCCGACGGCCAGTTCGCGCACGAGCCTGTCGTGGGTTCCCGCGTTGCCAAGAATCCAGCCGCCGCCGTGGACGTACAAGATGGTGGGCAGCAGGCCGTCGGCGCCGACGGGCCTGACGATCCGGACTTGTACGTCGCCGACCTCGGCCGGCACCGTGATCCAGCGCTCGTCGACTGTGGGCATGTCGATCGGGGCGGCCTGGATGTCGTCGAGGACCTTCCGGGCTCCGTCCGGCCCGAGCTGGTAGAGGAACGGGGGCTTCGCGGTCGCGTCGGCGATCTCCTGCGCCGCGGCCTCGAGAATGTGCTTGGTCACTGGTTGCTTCCTTCCGTAAAGGCCTGGTCGTCGCACGCCCACGACGATGTCGCTGGGAGCACTGGGAACGAGGCGGGTTCTCTACCGACAAAGACCGGACGGGCACTCCCTTTGTGACGACACGGCCCGAAGCTGCAGTACCGAGCCGTTACGGATCGATGCCCTGGCCGGATCCCGGCGTCCTCAGCCGGCCCTGCTAGCGAACACTCGCCTTCGCGGCCTGCTCGATGACCCGCGTGGTCGTCGTGGGGTCGGTCATCAGCCCGAGGTGTCCTTCGTCGAACTCCGTGACCTTGGAGCCGGCCCTCTTGGCCATGGCTCGCTGGACGTCCGGCGGGATGATCTGGTCCCCGGTGCCGATCACGTACCAGGACGGGATCGTCCGCCAGGCCGGGATACCGGACATCTCGGCCAGCCCTCCGAACGCCCCCGGTCGCTGGGTCGCATACACCATTGCCTTGTCGTCGGCGTCCAAGCCGGTCGCGAACGACGTGAAGACGGTCGACGTCTTGAGGTAGAGATCAGTGGTTGCCGTCGGTGGACCGGCCGGAACCAAGTCGAACACCGTCGTCGGATCCGGGACCGAGAGCGCGGAGTCCGGCCCCACGGCCTGGAGAGGCGTCTCGCCCTCGTCGAGCGCGAACGCGTTGACGTAGACGAGCGCCTTGACGTTCGGGACTCCGGTGGCCGCGTTCGTCCAACGCCAAGCACTACAAGTCGCCGAAGATCATCACCGAGATCAAGGAGTACGAAGGCATGCCGCACCTGCTGCCCGCGCAGAAGGGGTGGGAGGAGGTCGCCGACGACGTCCTGGCCTGGGCCGTGGAGCACGCCGGCTGGCCGACCGCGCCCGGCGCCTGAACATCTCGTCCTGGTGAACGTTGCCGCCAGGAACCGGACGGCGGATCAACCGGTCGTACTCGCGGCCTGAACCACCACGCTCCGCCGGTCAACTGAACCCGGGGCAGTTCCCTCCGAATCCTCGACTTGCAAGACAAGAGACCCCCACCTGCGCGGTTCACGTGATCGCCGCAACTTTCCGTGCGTCGCCTGCATCGAGCTTGGCAGCCGTGTTCTCGGCCAAGGTGCAAGTGGGGGATCCAAATGAACAACGCAGTGACTGCCTGCCTGCGGGCGCGCAACCATGGATGGGCGATCGCGCTCGTTGCTGTCTTCGCCGTCTTCGGCTCGATGATCAACGCCTCGACAGCCAGCTCCGTGGAGAAGGCCGTCGCACCTTCACCGCCGGCGCCTTCGGTGACGAAGAAGGGCGTTACCTGCAACACGGCTCCGGCCGATGAGCTCGGTGCGTGCATCAGTCGGATGTTGACGGACCCGAACGGTGCCTATTCGCCTGATCACGTCTACACCGACGCCGAGAAACAGCCGGTACGCGCGGCACGGCAGCTTGCGGGAGCCGCGGCTGCTGCGGACGCTGGATCCTGGTCGGTCGTCGCAGACTGCACCGTCGGCAACTACAAGGTCAATCCGATCCACGCCAGCATGACGAAGTCCGGCAAGGTGCTGATGACGGCCGGATCGGGGTACAACAGAACCTTCTTCGATCAGAAGGTCTTCAAGACCTGGCTGTGGGACCCCACGACACCCGGGACCTGTCCCAGGGAGATCCCCATGCCGGCAAACGTCGATCTGTTCTGCTCGGGTCACTCACACCTTCCTGATGGCCGGGTGCTGTTCTTCGGCGGCACCGGTCACTATGCGACGAGCGATCTGTACTACACGGGGATTCGCGAGTCCTACGCGTTCGATGACGTCACCGGGACATTCACACCCACGGGGCTGATGAACGTCGCGCGCTGGTACCCGAACGGGCCGGTCAACGCCGTCGGCAATCCCGTCGTCGTCAGCGGCCTCGACGCAGCCGGCAAGGTGACCTCCACCAACGAGACCTACAACGCCGCAACAGGCGCGTGGACCAAGCTTCCCGGCACCCGGATCTTCCCGCTGTACGCCGGGATGGTACTCAGGAAGAACGGCACACTCTGCTACTTCGGCGCCAACATGGGCGGACGCGCGGGCGCATCACCTGGATGCTGGAACTGGACGAACAACGCCTGGTATCCGATTCCCGGTCTGCTCTACCCAGACTGCAGAGATCAGGCCAGCACGCTGCTGCTCTACCCCGCCCAGACCCAGAAGGTCATGGTGATCGGTGGCGGATGCGCAGCTGGCACCACCGGCACCACGGCGACTGTCGACCTGAATGCGGCGACACACAAGTTCACCAACGGCCCATACCTGGGGTTCGCGGCCATGCACAGCTGCGCGACCGTGCTCCCCGACCGGTCGGCCTTCGTTGCCGGCGGCGCCGATCACAACACCAAGCCGCGCTTGCAGGCAGCGCGCCTTCCCTACGGCGCCACGGCCTGGGAACAAGCCGCCAGTCCGACCGTGCCTCGCATGTACCACAGCTCGTGCATGCTGCTGCTCGACGGCTCCGTCCTCACCATGGGCACGACCGCGGTCGCGGGCTCGGTCGAGACACGCTTCGAGGTCTACAAACCCTGGTACCTGCAGGCAGGCGTCTCTCGTCCGACGATCACGAACCTCGCTCCCACGCTGAAGCTCGGCGGTACCTATCCGGTGAACTTCAGCGGTCCCGCGTCGGTGACAGGTGCCATGCTGCAGCGGCTCACGTCCGTCACCCATTCGTCGGATCCGAACCAGCGCGCAGTCGACGTACCGGTGACGGCTACGGCCACCTGGGGAACGAAGAACCTCTCTATTGAGGCCAACAGGGGGATTCTCCCGCCAGGGATGTACATGTTGTCCCTGCGGGACTGGCGCAACATCCCCTCGAAGTCACTGGTAGTCCGGATCGTCGAGAACACCCCGCTGGCCGCCGGAGGATCGCCGGCCGCGGCCGCGCCCTGCTGCTGCTGCTGAAGCAGACGCGGTGCCAGCCGGCTTCGCGAAGTACGCAAACAAGACCCGGAACCGGGGATGCGCTCATGAGCGCATCCCCGGTTCCGGGTTCTCAGTCGCGATGTGTGTGGTCGGCGAGTTGGCCGAGGTGGGTCAGCTTGTCGGGGTTGACCATGCCTCTGATCGTGGTGATCTGACCGTCGGAGATATCGAGCGCGCAGACGGCGAGCAGCCGCTGCTGTTCGTCGAGTAGGAGCGCTCCCGGGCCGCCGTTGATCTCGACGAGGCGCAACGACGTACCCGGATGGTGCGCGACCCGGCGGACCCAGTTGAGCACCGTTTGCGCGACCCGGTTGCGTCCGCGCAGCGACCGCCCGAGCGCCTGAACCTTGCCGCCGCCATCCGCGGTCAGCTCCACGTCGTGAGCGAGCAACGCCTCGAGCCCAGCGAGATCGCCGTGCTCGGCGGCCGCGAAGAACCGTTGCGCCAACTCGTCGCGCTGCTCACGCGTCGTTTGGAAACGAGGTCGGCGCTGCTGGACGTGGCGTCTGGCGCGGATGCCGAGCTTGCGTACGTTGTCCTCGCTCTTACCGACGATCGCCGTGATCTCCGGATATGCGTAGCCGAACACATCGTGCAGCAGCAGCACTGCTCGCTGTTCGGGCGAGAGGCTCTCCAGCAGCACCAGCATCGCCAGCGACAGCGAATCCGCCGTCTCAGCATGCCGGGCCGGATCACCATCGCCGTCGGTGATGATCGGCTCCGGCAGCCACTCGCCGACATACTGCTCGCGGCGGGCTCGCGCGGAGCGGAGCTCGTTGATCGCCAGCCGAGTGGTCACGGTGGCGACGAACGCGCGCGGAGATACGATCCGCTCCTCCGCATCAAGTGCCTGATGCACGCGCAGCAGCGCCTCCTGTACCACGTCCTCGGCCTCCGACACGCTGCCGAGCATCCGGTAGGCGATCGCGAACGCACCCGGCCGCAGCTCGTCAAGCAGTCGCTCGTGATCGGTCATGCCGCCGCGAACCCCTCACGCCGGCTCGGATGCGCCGGCCGCCACGCCAGCTGCTCCTCGAGCATCCCCTGGCTCCCTGAACTCGTTATCCGAACTGGCCGGGCTGGTAGTCGCCGGCAGGCTGCTGGACGATGACGTTCACGCGGTTGAACGCGTTGATGTCGGCGATCAGAGACACCAGGGCGGCGAGCTGGTCGTCGTCGTAGTGCTTGGCGGCAGTCGCCCAAGCCTCATCCGTGACACCACCGGCCGCGTCGGCGATCCGGGTGCCCTGCTCGGTCAGCTCCAGAGCGGCACGCTCGGCCTCGGTGAACACCGTCGCTTCCCGCCATGCCGCCACCAGGTTGAGCCGTAGCGAGGTCTCACCCGCGGCCGCGGCATCCTTGGTGTGCATATCGGTACAGAAGCCGCAACCGTTGATCTGGCTGGCCCGAAGCCTCACCAGTTCCTGTGTCGCGGCCGGCAACATCGAGTCCGAGACCACCTTGTTCGCCGAGCTGAGGTACTTCAGGAACTTGGCTGAGACCGGGTTACCGAAAAGATTCAAACGAGCATCCATGATGCGCTCCTTGCCCTTGCTGGTGGTTACACATCTCTGACCGAACAGCCCGGCAAGATGGGACAGCAGACGAATGTGACGTGCGTCTCCACAGTCGGATGTCTTCAGGGCAGGAGGTCCAGGGCCGCGCGGCCGGTCTCGAAGTACGTCGGCACCGAGACCTGGTCGTGGGCGATCAGCCAGGTGCCGTCGATCTTCCGGAAACAGGCCGTCCATCTGAGCCAGTAGTCGACCCGGTCGCCGCTCCGCATCGTGCCGCTGAGATGATTGATGCTGTAGGCAACGGCCAGGTCACCGCTCAGGTGGATCGTGAGGTCCCGGACCTCGTAGTCGAGCGGAGCCTTGAAGACGCCGAAGACCTTGATCCAGTTGTTCCACTTGGCCTCCGCGCCCAGGTGCCGCAGCGGCGGCTCGATGTCGAACGAGACGAGATTCGGCGCGAACATCGTCTTGATTCCGTCCAGGTCCATGGTCCGCACCGACTCGATCAGTGTGTCGATGCGCGCCCGGAGGTCTACTTCGTCTACCGCTTGTTGTGTGGTCATGCTCAGTCCGACGAAACAGCCGACCGGACTGTGAGGCCAGTCCGCTTTGCACTGGTTTTCGCCCCCACCGTGTTTGCTCTTCCCACGCCAGGTGCGCAAGCCACGGGCAGAGGAGACGAGATGGCCATGCAACCGGTGCTGAATGACACGTCGGAAGACAGCTCACACACAGGTCGCCGGGGCCGGTCGTCCGGCGTGGATGCCGCTCGCGGAGTCGCCCTGCTCGGGATGATGTCGGTGCACATCATCCCGGCCGTGGACGATACGGGACGAACGAGTGCCGCCTTCCTGGTGGCCAGTGGACGGGCGTCCGCGTTGTTCGCCGTACTCGCCGGTGTCGGTCTCGCCCTGACAACCGGCGGCCCGCACCCGTATCGGGACGGGCACCTCCTGGCGACCCGGAGCGGGCTGATTGCGCGTGCGGGTCTGCTCGCACTCATCGGGCTGATTCTCGGAGCGGTGGACACCCCTGTCGCGATCATCCTCGTCTACTACGCGCTGCTGTTCGTGTGTGCAGTGCCCTTCCTGTCGCTCGGCCCAAGAGCTCTTGCGGCACTCGCGGCGGGTTGGGCGCTACTCGCGCCGGCGTTGAGCCACGTGGTGCGCTCATCGCTGTCCGAATCCGGCGGCGGCAATCCGACATTCGGCTCGCTCACCGATCCCGGCGCACTGGTCACGGAGCTGGTCCTGACCGGGTACTACCCGGTGTTGCCGTGGGTGGCCTACGTGCTTGCCGGGTTGGCGGTTGGCCGGCTCGCTCTTGAATCGGTACGAGTGGCTGCGGGACTGCTCGTAGGCGGCGCGGGGCTTGCCGTCCTGGCCAAGGCGGTGTCCTGGACACTGCTGCACCCGCTCGGTGGCTTTGACTGGATCGCGGGTAGTCCGGTGGTCCAGCGCAGGCTGTCGACCTCGCTGGGCGGTACGACCCCCACGACATCCTGGTGGTGGCTCGCCGTCTCCGGTCCGCACTCTGGAACGCCGCTCGACCTCCTGCACACGATCGGCACAGCACTCGGCGTGCTCGGCGCCTGCCTGCTGGTTGTCCGTGTCGCAGCCCACCTGCTGACCCCACTGGTCGCCGCGGGCGGAATGACGCTCACGCTCTACACCGTGCACGTTGTCGCAGTCGGCGCATCCGGACCTGACGCCAACGATGCCGCGCTACTGCTCCTCCACGTGATCGTCGCGCTGACGTTCGCGCTGATCTGGCGGACCTACCATCGACGTGGCCCCCTCGAAACCGTCGTCTCGGCAGCCGAGCGATCCGTCCGAACCCTCACCTCCAACGCCGTACGACCGGCGCCCTGAGTTGCAGACGGTACGGCGTACATCATCTACTCCTCCGAGGAGAACCGGACGATGTACATCTCCAAGCTGAACAAGACCCGGTCGCCGGCCATTCAGATCAGCTGGCTGATGGTTGCCCACGACAACTAACGGTCGCGTACCGCTGCCAAACCAGTCTGGTTGGGGTCAGCTGCTGCTTGTGTATAACGTTGACCTGATGACCACCCGGGACACACCGCACTGCTGTGCGCCCGAGCGCGCCGAGCCGTCCCATCCGCTACCGACCGCGCAGGGACCGATCGCATCGACGGCCGCTGCCGCCGGCGAGGCCGCTGCCGGGCTGCAGCAGCCGCTGCCAGTGCCAGCCGGCGAGTTCCGGATGGGCGACCCGTTCGGCGAGGGCTACCGCGCCGACGGCGAGATCCCCGTGCATGTGGTGCGTCTGAGTGCGTTCGCGGTAGACCCGACCGCAGTGACGAACGCGGAGTTCGCAGCCTTCGTGGCAGCTACCGGCTATCGCACCGAGGCCGAGCAGTACGGCTCGTCCGCGGTCTTCCACCTCGCCGTCGCCGCCAAGCCGGACGACATCATCGGCCGGGCGTCCGGCTCACCCTGGTGGCTGACCGTGCGCGGCGCCGACTGGTGCCATCCCGACGGGCCCTCGTCCGGGATCGATGACCGGGTCGACCACCCCGTCGTCCATGTCTCACACAACGACGCTCTGGCCTACTGCCGGTGGGCCGGCAAGCGGCTGCTGACCGAGGCCGAGTGGGAGTACGCCGCCCGCGGCGGCCATGACGGCCGCCGGTTCGTCTGGGGCGATGAGCTCAGTCCGGGCGGCGTGCACAAGTGCAACATCTGGCAGGGCACCTTCCCAACCGATAACACCCTCGACGACGGCTACCTCACCACGGCGCCGGCGCGCAGCTTCGATCCCAATGACTTCGGCCTGTGGAACCTCGCCGGCAACGTCTGGGAGTGGTGCG
This sequence comes from Kribbella caucasensis, assembly GCF_004361855.1. Lineage (GTDB taxonomy): Bacteria > Actinomycetota > Actinomycetes > Propionibacteriales > Kribbellaceae > Kribbella > Kribbella caucasensis. Next base: position 136,787 of record NZ_SNWQ01000010.1, on the reverse strand, counting down.
CCGATTGGTTCTCGCCGCAGTACTACCGCCGCTCACCGACCGAAGACCCGACGGGCCCCCGATACGGCGACGGCCGGGTGATGCGCGGTGGTTCCTACCTCTGCCACGCCTCGTACTGCCACCGCTACCGGGTCGCGGCCCGCTCGCACAACACCCCGGAATCGTCCGCAGGCAACCTCGGCTTTCGCGCCGCCTCTGGCTCATCCGCACCACAAGCCAGCGAGCCGACCTCCGGGGGCTGAATCCTCAGCCTGGAACCGGGGTCGACCCTGAGCCCGGGAGTTCGCGAGCATCGGTCTCGCCACTGGCCGGCGCGCGGCTTCTATGATCGGTAGGTGTCGACTCCGGTGCTTGCCACCAAGTTGTTCCCGCCGACCAGGCGGTCCCAACTGGTCGCCCGCCCACGGCTTGCCGACCGGTTGGACAGCACCCTGAACCGCGGTCATCGACTCACCCTTGTTTCCGCACCGGCCGGCTTCGGCAAGACCACCCTCCTCAGCGACTGGGCTACGAGCCAAGAGCGGGTTGGATGGCTGTCTCTGGACGAAGGCGACAACGCGCTGCCGCGTTTCTTGGCACACCTGTGGGCAGCGTTGTCCGGCACCGGTCTCGACCTGGATCCGGCGGTGTTGGACGCCGCCCTGGCTGCCGCACCCACGTCCGTCGCCTTGACCACGGTCGTCAACGAACTCGTGCGCGCCGGGCAGCAACGGCCCGACAGCCAATGGCTGCTCGTGCTCGATGACTACCACGTGATCGAAGCGCCTGAAGTGCACGAGGCCACGACCTTCCTTCTCGACCACGGGCCGGAGCAGCTGCACCTATTGGTGGCGACGCGCTCGGATCCACCGCTCCCGCTGTCACGGCTGCGTAGTCGCGCGCAATTGACGGAGGTACGGGCCGAGGATCTGCGCTTCGCGCCGGCGGAGGCGCGGGAATTCCTCAACGAGATGATGGGCCTGCACCTCACCGAGGGCGACGTGCAGGCGCTCGAGGAACGAACCGAGGGCTGGATCGCCGGTCTCCAATTGGCCGCGCTCTCGCTGCGCGATGTTTCTGACCACGGTGACGTCGCCGAATTCATCGGGGCCTTCGCGGGCAGCAACCGCTTCGTCATCGACTACTTGGTGGACGAGGTCCTTGCCCGCCAGGGTGCGGAAGTGCGGGACTTCCTGCTGCGGACCGCGATCCTCGACCGGTTGACCGGTTCCTTGTGCGACGCGGTCACCGGTGGAGCGTACGGCGGTCAGGTGCTGGCGGACCTGGACCGCGGCAACGTGTTCTTGGTCCCGCTCGACGCTGAGCGATCCTGGTACCGGTACCACCACCTCTTCGGCGATGTCCTTCGCGCTCGTCTGATGGCCGAGCACCCAGAGCAGGTCCCGACGTTGCATCAGGCGGCAAGCGCTTGGTACGCATCGCACCAGCTCGTCGCGGACGCCGTACGACACTCACTCGCCGCAGGTGACTACGACCGCGCCGCCTATCTGATGGAAGAGGCGTTGCCGGAGATGCGCCGTACCCGGCAAGACAGCGTGATGCTGGGCTGGATACGGTCGCTGCCGGAGTCCGTGGTGAAGCGGAGCCCAGTCCTCAACATCATGTCCGGATGGTCGCTGATGATGGCTGGCGACCTGGACGGGATGGAACGCCGGCTCGATGATGTCGAGTCGGCCCTGGATGCCGGCGCTCACGATCAGTCGCTCGCTGCGACGTGGGCCGACACCGAGGACCTGCGCACCGCACCGGCGACCTTGTGGGTCTACCGTGCGGCGCTGGCGCAAGCGCGCGGCGACGTCCCGGCCACCGTCCGCCACGCCCGGCGCGCGCTGGACCTCGCCGGCGCCGACGACCACTTCGTGCAGGGGGCCGCAGCCGGGTTCCTCGGTCTGGCCGCATGGGCGGCCGGTGACGTCCAGGAGGCCTTGTCCACGTTCTCGGAGGCCGTTCGCAGCCTGCACGCAGCGGGAAACCTGGTCGACGAGCTGGACAGCACGGTGGTGCTCGGCGACATGTGGATCAGTGCGGGGCGTCCCCACCGGGCACGCCGACTGTACGAACGGGTCCTCGAGACGGCGACCGGGGCAGGCGAGCCGTACCCGCGGGCCACCGCCGACCTGCACGTGGGCCTGGCCGAGCTGGACCGAGAGCTGGATGACCTCGTCAGTGCGGAGGAACATCTCGAGACCGCAAGGGTGCTCGGCGAACGCGGCTCGATCACCGAGAACCGGCACCGCTGGTACGTCGCCATGGCGCAGGTGCGTGCTGCGACGGGCGACCACGCCTCCGCCAAGCAGCTGCTCGACCGGGCGGAGGCGCTGTACCGGCCCGGCTCCTACCCCGACCTCCGCCCTCTCGCCGCGATGCGAGCCCGCGTGCACATCGCCGAGGGAGATCTCGCCGCCGCCGAGGAGTGGGCGGACGAACACGACGTCACTGCGGCTGATGGCGCGTCGTTCCTGCGCGAGTACGACCACCTCACCCTCGTGCGGCTCCTGCTCGCCCGCCACGACTCCGGGGAAGACGCCGCCGACGATCCGGCGCCACTGGGTGAGGTGCTGGCGCTGCTGGACCGGCTGCACGCCGACGCTGATCGATCGCGCGCCGGCAGTCTGCTGGAGATCGGCATGCTGCGAGCCCTCACCCATCGCGCACGTGGGCACCCACGGGAGGCTCTCGCCGAGCTGAACCGAGCACTGGCCCGGGCACCGGAACCGGACGGCTACGTGCGCTTGTTCCTCGACGAAGGCGTCCCGATGGTTGCCCTGCTGCACGACGCGGCTTCCGGGCAGGACGGCGAGTACGACGTACTGCGCCGGCACGCTCGTCGACTCCTCGACACCACCCCCAGCACGGCAGCAACCCCAGCAGACCGTGGATCCCCGGCCGGCCCGCTCAGCGACCGGGAGCTCGAAGTACTGCGACTGCTCGACAGCGAGCTCACCGGTCCCGAGATCGCCCGGCACCTCTTCGTCTCCCTGAACACGCTGCGCACCCACACCAAACGCATCTTCACCAAGCTCGACGTCAACACCCGCGCCGCCGCGATCCGCCGCGGCCATGAGCTCGGCCTGCTGTAGCGGTCCAAGTCGGCCAAAACACGGCCAAGCGTCTCGCCCGTCAGGCGCGATCACATCGTCAGTCACCACATCTGGTGACGCCCAATCCCCACCTCGCGCCGTACGTTCCGGACATCCCGCGGCACCCGCCACGGACCACGGAACAGGAGCCGGACATGACCATCACACCCACCATCCTCACCCGGGCCGCCGGCGCCGCCGCAGTCGCCGCGGGACTGATCTTCATCGGCGTCCAGATCGGCCACCCGCACGTTGACACCACCTCCATCACCACGACCGAGGTGGTACTGCGAAACTCCCTGAAGGTGCTGATGGCCGTACTGGCGCTGGTCGGCATCACCGGCATGTACCTGAGCCAGGTCCGCCGGAACGGAGTGCTCGGACTGATCGGTTATCTGGTGCTCGGCGTCGGCTACCTCAGTATCGTCTGCACCACATTCGTCGCGGCGTACGTCCTGCCCGCCATCGTTGATACCAGCACCGGCTACGTGAACGACGTCATCGCCGTTTCCACCCGCGAGACCGTCACCGGTGACATCGGGGCGTTGCAGACCGTCTCCCAGATCCAGGGCTTCGCCTACCTGGCCGGCGGCCTCCTCTTCGGAATTGCCCTGTACCGGGCACGCGTTTTGGCTCGCTGGGCGGCCGCGCTCCTCGCCGTCGGTGGCGTCGTCACCGCCGTGCTCGCCCTCATGCCGGACGCCTTCTACCGGCTGCTGGCCTACCCGAACGGCATCGCCATGATCGGCCTCGGTTACTCGCTCTGGCGGATGACCCGCACCTCGTCCCAGACCGCGGTTCGCAGCCGGCACGTCACGACAGCGGGTGCGGAATGACCCAGTACGCCGCCCCTCGTACCCGGCCGGCGTCGCAGCGCCGGCCGCGCTCCCGGGACGGATCGAGCTGGCGGGTTCCCACCGCGCTGTTGGCGCTCACGATCATCCCGCTCGTCGCCGGGTCGCTCCGGCTCCTCGAGATCGCCGGCGGACCGCAGCTGCTGCCTACCAACCCGCGCATCGATGCGTCACCTGTCCCGCTCGTCCTGCACGTCGTCGCGGCCGCGGTGTACGCCGTCGTCGGCGCGTTCCAGTTCCCCGCTCGGATCCGCCGCGCGCATCGCGCCTGGCACCGCCGAGCCGGCCGTGTGCTCATCGGAGCCGGCCTGGTCGTCGCCGGCTCGGGGCTCTGGATGACCCTGTTCTACCCCGGTGCGCCCGGCGGTGACCTGCTGTGGACCGCGCGGCTGGTGGCCGGCTCTGCGATCGCAACCAGCATCGTCCTCGGATTCACCGCCATCCGACGCCGCGACATCGACGCACACCGCGCCTGGATGATCCGCGCCTACGCCCTCACAGTCGCCGCCGGCACCCAGGTGTTCACTCAAGGCATCGGCGAGGGCCTCTTCGGGACCACGGACCTCAGCACCGGCCTGTCGGTCAGCTCCGGTTGGGTGATCAACGCCGCCGTCGCCGAATGGGCCATCCACCGCCCCAGAGCCCGCCGGACACGGCGAGCCCGAGTCGCGACGGCAGGTTCCTGACCATGTCGACCGATGCCCCCATGGGTTACGAACTCCGTATCGAGGGACACCTCGACCAGCACTGGTCGACCTGGTTCGGCGGCCTCGCCCTCACCCTCGAGGGCGACGGCACCACCACCCTTCGCGGCGTCGTGACGGACCAGTCGGAGCTGCACGGCCTGCTCGCCAAGGTCCGCGACCTCGGCGTCACCCTCATCTCGGTCACGCCCATCGACGCCCATCTGTAGTTCCCGGTCGAATTGCTGATCGGGGGTCAGCGTTTGACGCGGTCTACCCGGCGACCGTGCTGGTCGAAGAGGTGGATACGGGAGACGTCCACCCCGAGGCGGACCGGATCGCCGGCTCTCAACTCGCCGGCGTTGTCGATCTCGAAGACCAGGTCGGATCGCCGGTGAGTCGGCGAGCTGAGTTGCTCCGGCGGGGCCGGGGTGGGCCTGCCGATCAGAGATCGCGTCCTGACTGCCAAGGCCGAGAGGTGTCCGGCTGTGCGATGGACCCGTGAGCCGGCGCTGTGTGAAGTCGGCCGGGCGGCGGTGTTGGCTCTGGTCCGGCGATGCCGGGGAAGGCCGACGAGATCGGGATTCAGCAGCTCGATGCCGGCATCGACGAAGGCGACCCACTGGTGACCGTGGAACTCAAGTGCCCGCATTCTCCCGGTCAGCTGGTTGCCGGCCCCGGTGTCCGCGGCCAGCGCGAAGGCATCCGAGCGGGCACCGACGACGACCTGCTCACCATCGTGGTCGCTGAGGATCATGGACCGGCGGTCGGTGGCCGGCAGCGCGATCGCCTGCATGCCGAAGTCCAGGGTGACTCTGTGGCGGGCGGTGACCCGGACGGTCGCGGCCATCAGGTTGATTCTCGGCGTACCGAGGAAGCCTGCTGTGAAGGCGGTGGCGGGGTCGTCGTAGACCTGCGCCGGTGTGCCGACATCCTCGATCCTGCCATCGCGCATGATGGCGATCCGGTCAGCCAGCGTGAGTGCCTCGACCTGGTCGTGGGTGACGTAGACCGTCGTCACGTTCATGTCCCGGGTCATCGAACCGATCTCCTGGCGCAGCTCGGTCCGCATCGTGGCGTCGAGGTTCGACAACGGTTCGTCCATCAGGAACACCCGGGGCTGCCTGATGATCGCCCGGCCGATGGCGACCCGCTGTCGCTGGCCGCCCGACAGCGTCCACGGCAGCCGGTCGAGCGCGGCGTCGATACCCAGGATCTGGGCCAACCCGGCGGCCTTGGCGCCGGCCTCGACCGGATCCTCTCCCGCCATCCGCAGCGGGAAGATGATGTTCTCGCGGGCCGTGCGGTTCGGGTACAGCGCGCCGTTCTGGAAGACCATCGCGACGCAACGGTCCTTCGGAGTCAGCCCCGTGCCCTTCGTGCGACCGAACCACACGTCGCCGGTGGTGACTTCCTCCAGGCCTGCGATCATCCGTAGGACGGTCGTCTTGCCGCAGCCTGACGGCCCGAGGAGCACCATGAACTCGCCGTCCGCAACCTCCAAGGACAGTTGATCGACGGCCAGGTAGCCGCCGTTGTACACCTTGGACACGGAGTCCAGCCTGATTCCTGTCACATCACCTCCCACTCGACCAGGCTGAGTAGACCGTGTCCCGTCAGTCGCTGTCCAGAGCTCACCAGCTGCTGCCTCCAAGCCGGCCGAGTCACACTGGACAGCGACCCCACCCCTAGGTCGCGTCGCGACACAGTCTCCGGAAGGCGAGTCCATGAACGCGGTGATCACCATCGATGGGCTCCGGAAGTCCTACGGACAGCGTGAAGCGGTGCGAGGCATCGACCTGGAGGTCCACGCAGGCGAGATCTTCGCCTTCCTCGGCCCGAACGGAGCAGGCAAGACGACGACGGTCGAGATCCTCGAAGGCTACCGAGACCCGACCGCCGGCCAGGTCTGGGTACTCGGAGCCGATCCCGCCCGCGCCGATCGCGACTGGCGCTCCCGGATCGGGGTGATGCTGCAGAGCTGGCAAGTCGAGCCTGCGCTGACCGTGCGCGAGTCACTCGAGCAGTTCGCCGGCTACTACCCGCGGCCCCTTCCGGTCGAGGAGGTGGTCCGGCTCGTCGGCCTCGAAGAGCAGCGCGACACTCGCGCCGGCCGGCTGTCCGGCGGTCAGCAGCGCCGGCTCGACATGGGTATCGCTCTTGTCGGCGACCCCGAACTACTGTTCCTCGACGAGCCCACGACCGGCTTCGACCCGGCCGCACGGCGCGGGGCGTGGCAGATCATCGCCTCGCTGCGGGATGCGGGCAAGACCGTCATGCTGACCACTCACTACCTGGACGAGGCTCAGGCGCTCGCCGACCGCGTCGCGATCCTTGTGGACGGCCGGATCATGACCCACGGCCCGCCGGACTCTCTGGTCGCCGGGCACCCGACGAGGATCACCTTCCAGCTCCCCCACGGCGTCGCACTCCCCCCTCTCCCCCTACCCGGGCGGCTCGATGCCGAGGCGGCCGATGGCCGGGTCGAGCTTCGCTCCCACGCCCCCGTGCCACTGGTCCACGCGTTGACCGCCTGGGCCATGGAGAACGGACACGACCTCGCCGACCTCCAGGTACGGCGACCCAGCCTCGAGGACGTCTACCTCGACCTCACCTCAACGCCCCGGGCACAGTCATGAGTACGGCGAGCCTCGTGCGCCACCAGGTCCGCTACGACGGGAAGACCTACTGGCGCAGCCCGAGCACGATCTTCTTCGCCTTCGTGCTGCCGATCATGTTCCTGATCATCTTCGTCACCGTGTTCGGCAACCAGCGGATGGAACTCGCCGACGGCCAACTGGTCAGCGGCGCCACCTACTACCTGCCGGGAATCGTGGCCCTGGGGCTGATTCAGACGACCTTCACCAACCTGGCCGTATCGCTCACCGCCTCCCGCGAACGCGGCCTGCTGAAACGGCTCCGCACCACGCCGCTGCCGACCTGGATCTTCATGGCCGGCCGCATCATCACGTCGGCGGCCGCGGCGATCCTGCTCGTTGTCGTACTCGTGGCGATAGGGCGTGTCATCTACGGCGTCGCTGTGCCAACCACCACCATCGCGGCAGGTCTGCTCGCACTCATCGTCGGCACCTTCACCTTCTCGGCACTCGCATTCGCCGTATCCACGGCCATCCCCTCCCAAGATGCGGCGCTGCCGATCATGAACGCCATCACCCTCCCGCTGTACTTCATCTCCGGCATCTTCATCCCCCAAGAACTCATCCCGGACGGCGTACGCGAGGTCGCGCAGGTCTTCCCGGTGAAGCGCCTCTACGACGCGTTCCTGACCGTCTTCGACCCGGCCACCACCGGCGCAGGGATCGAACTCACCGACCTCGGGATCGTCGCCGGCTGGGGTCTGGTCGCGACGATCGTCGGTACGACGGCATTCCGATGGGCACCACGTACTGACTGAAGGCCCTGGATGCGGTGGTCAGCAGTTCGATCAGTCGTACCCGGCCTGCCTGCGGCGTGTATTTGTCCGAGGCGACTGTATTTGCACGTTGCTGCAGAACGCTGGCGGTAGGGGCGCGGCGCGGGCGACAGTATCGGGGAGGTTCTCACCTTGTCCGATCCCGTCCGATCGTCGATTGTGAGGCACTGATGCGCCGGCTGTTGGCTATTTGGTGAGCCGCGACCTGTAACGCGGCATTTCTCTCACCCTCCCACAGTACTCACCCGTACGGCGGCTATTTCTTCATGCCCGCCGATGGGTCCCTCGCGTCTATTTCCTTGACAATGCGAAAAGGAGTGAACGGTGAAAAGAATTCTTTCCGCCCTGGCTGCTGCCGCTCTGGTGGTAGTCATGCTCAGCACGGGGCAAACGGCCTGGGCCGTGCCACCCACCCCGTCCTTTCCGGCGGCGATCGACCCGTACGCGTCCTATGTCGCGCCGGGCTGCGATCCGACCGCGAAGCCCGGTGTCGTCGCCTTCCGGGGGATCCTGAAGGCGGAGTACGGGCGCGCCGACCTCGGCATCGTCCGGCCTTGCGGCCAGGGAGAGCCGAGCGATCACCACCAGGGGCGCGCCCTCGACTACCCGTTCAACGCTTTCAATTCCACCCAGCTCGCCGAGGCCAACGCGTTGCTCAACTGGCTGTTGGCCACCGACCAGTACGGCAACCAGCATGCCTTGGCGCGTCGGCTGGGGATCGTGTACATGATCTGGAACCGCAAGATCTGGAAGGCCTACGAGCCGTCCGCCGGGTGGCAGGCGTACAACGGGACGAGCCCGCACACCGACCACATCCACTTCAGCTTCGGCTGGCCGGGCGCCCTCAAGCAGACGAGCTGGTGGACCAGCGGCGGCCTCGACCGTCCGGCGGAAAGCGTGAACGGTGACCAGTACGACGACCTCCTCGCCGTTGATCCCGACAACGTGATGCGGGTGTTCCCGGGCACGGTGAACGGGAATTTCGGTACCTCGTACCCCCTCGGTCCCGGCTGGTCCTCGACGTACAACCGCATCGCGGTCGGCGACACCAACGCCGACGGCGCTGCCGACATTCTCGCCACCTCCACCGACGGCAAACTGCACTACTGGCACAACTCCGGCACCGGAACATTCTCAAAACTCGCGAACGCCGGCGTCGGCTGGACCTCGATCGAATGGTTCGCACTCGTCGACATCAACGGCGACGACAAAGCCGACATCGTCGCCCGCGACGGCGGCATGCTCTATTGGTACCCCGGCGAAGGCGCCGGCGCCTTCAGCCAACGCATCAAGATCGGCGAAGGCTGGAGCACCTACCCCGAATTCGCCGGCGGCGACGCCGACGGAGACGGCGACGGCGATCTGTGGGGAACCGATGCCAACGGCAACCTGTCCTTCTGGGAAGGGGCCGGAAACGGCACCTTTGCCGTCAGAGTCACGGTCGGCTCGGGCTGGAACGGCTTCGGCCCCTTCAACGCCATGGACGTCAACGGAGACGGCAAAGCCGACCTGGTGGCAGTCCGCACCAGCGACCACCACCTACTCCGCTGGACCGGCAAGGGCGACGGCACCTTCAACACCGCCGAAGACATCGGCCACGGCTGGACCGGCTACCGCCCCGCGACCTACTGACACCTAACCCGACAACGCGGGTGGCTGATGTCCCCATCAGCCACCCGCTCCGGAGAGACTGTGTGCGAGGTCTGCGGCGTACGCGGCTTCGAGGTCTTCGTCCCATGGCTCGGCGGTGTCGAGGATCGCCGTACCCGCGGCGATGCCGGCCCGGATCGTTGCGAGATCAGCGGATCGGTCACGGGGTGCGAGCGAGAAACCTGCGACCCCGAGTGCGACGCGGCCCACGAGTTCCTTCACCATGCCTCCTGTCTCCGATGGCACAACATCGCCGGGAACCTCTCTGGGAGAGGCTATGGCAGTGGCGTATGCGCGGCCGGCGGCCGCTATGGGTGATCTGGAACCCTCGCCGGGTTCCAGATCACCCTCGGGTCAGGCGAGCGTGTAGCGGATCAGGTCGGTTCGTAGTACCTCGCCTGAGGCCTTCACGATGCGCAGGGTGTGCTGTCCGTCCTTCAGACCGGTACGGGTGAACACCTGCTGCGTCGTGGTGCGCGCCTCGTTGAAGAGGTTCACGCGGTCCACGAGCTTGCCGTCGATGTAGACGTCGGCTTCCCCCTGGTCCGGACCCAGCGCGGTGACCCACCCAACGCCGGTGCCCTTGAAGGCGAACTCGACTGCCGCGCCGTCCGCTGTCGCGAAGTGCACGTCGTCCCGGTAGTCACCGCGGAAGCGGAAGTCCAGCTTCGTGGTGCCGGTCGGTCGAGCCGCGAGGTACTCCTTCTTGATCGTCACCACCCGGCCGGAGACGGTGTAGTCGGTGCCGTTGACGAGGTTCTGGCCGCCGTTCGCGATATCGACCAGTTCGCCGGGATCGCGCCCGATCTCGGTGCTGACATCGGCCTGAGCAGACTTGTCGAAGGCCGCAGTACCCGGGTTCAGCAGGCTCTCCTGCCGCACGACCAGCTTGTCGACCAGCATGAACTGTCCAGACTTCTTCACACCGCGGATCGTGTGGGTTCCGTTCGGCAGGTCCGAGATGCTGTACACCAACTGCTGCGCGGCCCGCGCGTCGGCGTGAGTGTCGACGGTCGCCTTGAAGGCACCGTCGATGTAGATGTCGACCTCACCTTGCGAGGGGTCCTTCTCCGTGATGTAGTCGACGCCGTTGCCGACGAAGCTGTGCGTGAAGGCGTCGCCGTTGGTCTCCGTGTACTGCACGTCGTCCTGATAGTCACCGAGCCCGCGGCCCGTACTCCGGCTCCAGGAACCCGTGTAGACGATTCCCGGGTCATCGTTGTTCAGCTCAACCGTCCGTACGCCGGTGGCCGCCGCATGCCCTTCAGCAGGGATGCTTGTGTCCGTCACCGTGACCGACAGCGGTTCCGAGACCGCCGGGACCTCGCGGTTCCCGTTGCGCTGCCAGACACCGTCGTACGAGACCCGCAAATCGTCGTCGTTGACCCGGATCGCAGCGCCCTTCTGCGGCGTGACCTTGAACAGGCGGACCCCGTGCGGCGGCACGGTCGCCGCGGTGTAGCCGGAGGTGAACTGGCCCAGATTCTTCTTCGCCCACAGGTCGCGCACCGTCGCGGAACCGTCCAGTCCGAGATCGGCCCAGTTCACCGTCATGTTGGCCTCGGTGGTCCCGAGGTTGAACAGGGCGACGGTGTACGAGCTGTCCGCGTTGAGCGAGTACCAGACCTGCCGGTTGGTCTTGGTCGACACCGGTTGCGCGGGACGGCCCGCCTGGTTGACCGCGATCACCTCGCGGTTCGTGAGCAGTTCCACGCCGTACGCGTCGAGCCTGGTCATGTCGTTGCCGATGTAGAACGGAGCGGCGGAGACCGCCCACAGCGTCGCCGCCGTACGCCGCTCGTCCTTGGTCAGCCCGTCCATCGTGCCGTTGCCGACGTTCAGGGAGTCGAGATCGTTCCACCCACCCGGTCCACCGTGGCGCCACCAGTCAGCCACCCTGGGGAAGAGCCGCGCGATGTTCGGCCAGGCCGTGAGCGCCTCCCCCGGGCAGTAGCACTCGACGTCCCAGTCGACCCGCCAGCCGTTCGCCCACTGCTTCCAGTAGTCCGCGTAGTTGATGTCGAGCGCCCAGGAGAGTTCCAGCCAGATGCCGTGCCGGGCGAGAGCTTGCGACCATCCCTTCACCTCGTCGCGCGCGTCCAGGGAGAGATCGTTCTTCCCCGAGCCCGGCGTCACACTGTCGAACTTCAGGAAGTCGACACCCCACTCGGCGAAGAGATCGGCGATCGAGTCGATGTATGCCTGGGCGCACGGCTTCGTCATGTCGATGCGGTACCCGAAACCCCAGTAGTCCCCCTGCTGCAACGGTTGCACAGCCAGATCCCCTGTCGTGCACCCCGGATGGCCGTACACGGGAAGGTTGGCGTCCAGCATCGCCTTCGAGATTCCCGGGATGCTGTAGAGCCCGACCTTCTGGCCGTTCGCGTGGATGTGGTCGATCACCGCCTGCAGACCGTTCGGGTACAACGTCTTGCTCGGCACCGGCCGGCCGTACCCGTCGGTGCCGCCGTTCCACGCGGCGTCGATGTTGATGTACTCGTACCCGAACGGCTGGAGTTTCTGATGCATCGCATCCGACTGGGCGATGATCTGGTCGGCCGTGATCCAGCTGCCGCCGTTGGGCGAGTACACCTGCATGCTGTAACTGCTCCAGCCCATGTACGGCTTCCGCGCCGCCTCCCCCGCCGGCCCGAGCGACGGCCCCGCCGCCGTGGTGACGCCCGCCGGAGTGCTGATGCTCGCCGCGCTGGGTGCGCGCGCCGTCGTAGCTCCATGCGGCTCACGCGCCCCATTCCCGCCAGGTACGGCGGACGACGGGGCTGACAGGCCAACCGAGCCGACGGCGACGGCGGCGAGCACCGCGAACATGCCTCGCATCGCCTTGTTTCGAAGGGATCTGGTCATGAGCGGCGACCTCTCTGATCATCTGACAGCCGAGACCCCTGGCGCCTGCGGTCTTCGGCACACGTTCCAGGAACACGGATCCGATAGGATATTGGGCCCTTTACTTAACTCTGTCAAGATTTCATGGCTCGACGGCTGGGACACCGCCGTACGAGGTCGTCGCACTGACCCCGCTGGGCCGATGACCAGGCCCCGCTCAAGCGAGCAGGATCGCGCCTGCGGCACCGACCACGGCCGCGCTCCCGAGCAGCCACACTGAGAGCGGAAGCGCCAGGCCCTTCGGCGGGTCCTCCGGCGCAGGCGGCTCCGGCGCCGGCGCGTGCGCGGTGGCGACGTTGCGGTACCACTGGGCACAGACTCGTCGCCAGTACGCCATCTCGTCCTCACCGGGATCGCCGTCGGGAAGCTTGGCCCGCAGCTCGGTCCGGCCGATGTCAAACGCAGCCTTGACCAGCTGGGCGTACCCGATCGCAGCCGAGCACGCCGCCCGGTAAGCCAGCCAGGCGAGGGCGATCCCGCCCCAGAAGCAGGCGAGGAACAGCACCGACGAGCCACCCGCGGCGAGCACGTAGCCTCCGGCAACCACAGCGAACCCAGCGGCGCAGGTCGCCGCGGTGAGCAGCAGCGCGACGTCGGACTGGGCGGCGTTGAGCGTAGTCGCCATTCGCTCCGGAAGCAGCGGGTACAGCCGCGGCCAGACCAGCACGGCGTCGATCTCGTACCGGTCGCGGGGGTAGAGCTCGGCGTTCTTCAGGATGTTGCCCAACCGGGTCGGCATCACCTCACCCGGCTGGGTCGGCAGTGGGTAGCGGAGGTAGACCGTCTCGTACGCGGCATCGTCCGCGATCTGCTCTCCCAGAGCAGCGAGCCGGCGGCGGTGCCAGCGTTTGCCCAGCGCACCGAGAGTGCGCCGCAGCGGACCCCACCAGTACCCTTCGGCGAGCCGGAACAGAGCCGACTCCAGGCTGCTGAGCAGGCCCGCGAGCACCGCAACCACGACCACGAAACCGGCCACCTCGAACGAGGTGAGCAGCGAATCCTGACTCCCGAGCCGCCTGATCGCCGGGCCGACACCCAGTTCGAGGCCGGCGATCACCAGTGCCAGTCCGCCCAGGACAGTCAGTGCCGGCAGGAACGCGTTGAGCAGGAACCGCCGGTCCAGCACCCCGGCCGCCTCCTTCACCACCCCCGCGATCATCCGAGTCCCGGTACGGCGAGCAGGTGCGGGGGCTGGTCCGGATTGGCGCAGGCAGGTGGATGCCGTCGATCGAAGAAGGCCAGCGGGTTCGGATGGTTGCAGCCGGGCGCAGCGCACATCACCACCGCGGCCGGCGTGGTGTGGCTGCCGTGCAACTGTCCGCCGGCCGCGCTCTCCAATGGACCCATCGGCCGTGGCACGGGCGCCTGCCCGGCCCCCAGGTACTCGTCCAGCACCTCCCCGGGCACTACGCCGACCACGGTGTCGGCGTCGACGACGACCAGCCCGTACGGGTCGAGGTCCAGCAGCGACATGCCGTCGGCGGCGACCAGATCGGCCAACCGCACCTCCGCGCCGATCACTACCGCCGGCCGGAAGTCCCCGGCGCCCTCGGCGACCGCGACCGGTCCGTGCCCGGCAAGGGCGAGTACGACGTACCGGCTACCAGCGGACCGTCCGGACGGCGGCTCGGGAGGTGGCCACGGCAACACCGTGACGGACGCGTCGGCCAGCGCCGCCATTGTGTCGTTGGGGTTCGCGGTCATCGCCAGTCGCCCATCAGGACGAACGGTGCCCAGTGGTACGGATGGGAGAACGGGGTCGCCGCGTAGTCGACCGGACCGGCAGCCCGCATCGCCCGCCGAGCCCGGGCCACTGCCGCAACCAGCTCACGTTCTTCGGCGCCATCGTGCTGCTCCGCGCCGGACGCAGTGTCGGCCAGGGCCTGATAACCACTCAACGCGGTGGCGAAGTCTCTGGCCTGGTAGTGGAGGTCGGCGATGTCGCGGTCGAGCAGCCGGACGGTCGCCTCGTCACCCGCACCGGCGGCGGCGAGCCGCGCCTCGGCACACACCTGGAGCACGTCGGAGATCGTAGCGGTTCGCACCTCCCGCTGGGCGGCGCGCAGCGCATCCGCTTTGGTCAGCCCGGCGCGCAGTCCGCGGTAGAAAGCGGTCATCAGCAGCCCGGTCGACACCTCGTCCACGGACCACAGGCTGACCAGCACCGACGGCGTGCCGGCGTAGATGAACGCCCGGGTCAGTCCGATCAACTCGTCCCCGGGCCGGTTCTGGCTGACCCCGGAGTCGCACGCGCTGAGTGTGACCAGGTCCAGGTCGAGCCGCAGTCCCAGGATGTCCTGTACGGTCAGCGGCCCGTCCGCAAGCACGATCCCGGACCGCTCCGGGTGCTCCGGGTCGAAGGTGCCGTGGCAGGCCAGGTGTAGGATGTCCGGACGGTCTGACGCAGCGAGCCGATCGTGGATCGTGGCGAGGTCCGCCACCGGGCCGATCAGCGGCGGGTCACCGGAGTCGAACAGGGCGCTGATGGCGCGGGCCTGGTGCCGCGCGTGCGGCAGCGGCGCCTCGGCCTGGGCGTCGGCCAGGATCAGTGGGGTCTCCCGGTGGTCGACCCGCTTGGCCTGGGCGTACTTCATCACCGACGCGCTCGGGCTGTAGCAGACCGGATGCCGGTCGGCGAGGGTTACTCCGTCCACCGGGATCGCGTGCAGTGGCAGGTAGTGCAGGACATCGTGCGGCGCGAGACAGAGCAGGTCGCCGTCCCCGCACGCGCCGAACACAGGTTCGACCAGCGGCCGCAGTACGTCCTGCCACTCCGCAAGATCGACGGCGAGCAACCGCGGCGCTCCGTGCCCGGCGCCGAACGCGTCCGTAGCTACGTTCCTGATCTGCTCCCGCCCCAGCTCCACAGTGAACACCTGCGGCTGCGGGTGGGCGGCGGTGGCCACGAAGACATACGTCTCCTCCTCGCCGACGTAGTACTCGACCAGGGTGGCCGGGGGGTCTGCTCGGAGCAACTCCTGGATCTCTGGGTACGAGATCGGGTCGCCGCGGCGCAACGCCGCATACTCGGCGCCGTCGTCGGTGGACGCGAGGCCGGCCCACGTCTCCTCCAATGCGTCGCGGGCCTGCCGCACCCGGTCCGGCGACGCGTTCCGGTACGCCTTGTACGCCGCGCGCTCGGCCGCGAAGAGCTCTTCTTCCGAGGAGTCGAGGGGCTCCGGCAGAGCCTCGCCGAGCAACTGGAGGAACACCCGGGATCGGGCTCGCTCCACCAGCATCAGCGCCTCGGCGTACGGCTGCTCCGGCCAGCCCTCACCGGAGGGCTCGTACTCGGCAGAGATCACCAGCAGGTGCACTCCGAGCGTGTACAGGTCCGACGTACGGCCTGCCACATCGATCCGGTCGTCGGAGTCGAGCACCCGCTCGTGGATCTGCTCCCTGGCCGTCAGCGCAAGCCGTAGATGCCGGTACGCCGCGATTGGGTCGGACTCCTCCAGGTAGGCGTCGGCCAGCCCGGCGTGCGCTTGGACCACCCAGCTGAGGTGGCCGTCCCGGGCAGCATGCTCCGCACCGTCGAGTAGCAACGGGATGGCCGCGGCGGGGTTGCCCTCGCTGAGCCGGTTGAGCCCGCTGATGGTGCGCCGGCGACCTGGGAACTCCAACTCCCTCGGGAAGGCCGGGAGCCGGCGGTTGGCCGGCACATGTTCTGGCACGGGCCACAGCGCCAACGTCATGTCCTCCATGCTCCGGACCACACCGGCGAGCCGGCGGCGGGCGATGAACACCTGCAGACTGACGCCCGGATCACCGGCCTCGCGCAACAGCGGCTTCAGGTCACGGGGCCGCCACCGGATCTGCTGGGCCTCGTCCAGGAGCAGCTTCGCGCGGTCCGGGTCGACGGTGGCGGTCACGAACCCCGCCTGCAGCAGCACATGTCGCCGCACCGGCGGCGCAAGATCCTGCTCCAGGTACGGCGCCAGCGCCGCGAGCGCCTCGTCCGGCCGGGCCAGTCGGGCCGCCCAGCCGATCGCTTCGCTGCTCGCGCACACCGCGGCCATCTGGCGCCAGCCAAGCGCCTCGGAGCCCTGTACCGCCTCGTGCCACGCCTGTACCGCCTCCTCGGGCCAGTTGAGGTACTGGTAGACGTTTCCCTTGATCAGTGCGCACTGGACCCGCACCGACGCGAGGTGCTTGGTGAGCAGCGGCCGGTGCTGCTCGGGGATGCGAGGCAGCACCTCCGATTCGGCCAGCTGGATCGCCCGCTCGGCGATCTCGATCCAACGCAGCGCATGCTGCCCGGTCAGCGGCTCGGCCCCACCCGGAGCGGAGTCGAACATGCCCTGCAGCGGCGCCGCCGAGCCGTGTGCCGCCCGCAGCGCCTCTTCGCTGAGCAGATCCACCATCGACAGGTCCGGCCGCGCCGGGTGCGCCAGCAGGGCGTCGTACCCCCAGTAGTTCAGGACCTGGTCGACCAGGTGATCGTCGTACCCGACGAGCCGGGAGATGTCTCCGCGCCGCTGGTTCGTCCAGCCGGTGAACCAGATGTCCCAGACCGATCGCAGCGCCTCAAGCGAGACCAGACCCAGGGCAGCCCACAGCAGCGCGGGCTCGGGCTGGAATAGCCCCGCGACACTGAACACGAACAGCCCGCGGCTGATGAACAGCGCGTTGAGGTTCCCCCCGACCAGCAGGGTCAAGCCCGTCCTACGCCGGCTGGTCATCGAGCGACGCAGCACCAAGGTGAGCAGCATCGCCGCCGCCACCCCGGCCAGCGCGACCGCGATCCCCGCCACCACCGGTGCATCCACCGCCCGCCAGGCCCGGACCACCAGCTCTCCCAGCGGCGTCGCGGCCAGACCGATCCCGCCGAGGATGAACAGCATCTGGCTGAACCGCGAGCCCTTCCGATATGGCCGCGTCAGCCGCCGCTCACCGTAGTGCCAGAGCCAGCATTGCCCAGTGATCAGCAAGCCGCCGAGCAGCAGCGGCAGGTCACCGACAGCTGACGGGCCCCAGCTGACCACGGCTACCGCCGCGACTGCTGGGATCGCGCCCGCCACCAGCGCGCCGTACTGCATTGCCCGGTCCGCCAGTCCGGGCGGCTGAGGGCCGCGCCAGATTGCGACTAGCTCGCGGCGGAGGCCCTTCTGGTTCCACCATTCGGAGCCTCGGAACGCGGTGGTCGAGCGGCGTGCCGTGTACCCGACGACGATCGGCAGCACCCACCAGAGCAGTAGGTCCGGCTCGGGCCGCCAGAAGGTGTACACGACAGCCGCGCCGTACCCGACCAGCGGTTCATAGGTGCCTACCGCGAGCCCGATCAGGGCGAGGAGGATCGCGGTGGCCAAGCCGTTCTCGACCATCCAATGCAGCGGCGTGCGCAGCAGCCACGCGGCCAGGCCCCAGACGAGCAGCCCGACGACCAGGGAGCCGAGTACTGGGCCACAACCGGATCGCCGGCCGGCGACCTCTCGCGTCCGGCTGACCACCGCGGCGAGGCTTGCCGCCACCATCAGCCACTGCCACCAGGCGCCCACCGGCTACTCCACCTGCTGGACCATCGCGCTGCCGCCGGCCGTCGGCGCGACCGTGGCGACGAGCAGAGCAGAAACCCACAACCGCCGCATCGTCGCCTCCACGCGTGATGGCCCCGCCAGCCCCCCGGGGCCGCCAAGCGGTGCGGCAACAGTACTGCCGGGCGGGCCCGGTAGGTAGCCGCGGAGTGTGGCGATCGCATCGACGTTTTGTCCCCGGGCACGTTTAGCCTGCGGGTATGAACCGGATTGACCGGCTGTATGCGCTGGTCGAGGAGTTGCGGGCGGCTGGGCCGAGGGGTCGTACGGCCCGGCAGTTGGCCGGGCACTTCGAGGTCAGTGTCCGGACCGTCGAGCGCGACCTGAGCGCGCTCGGGCAGGCCGGTGTGCCACTCACGACCAAGCAAGGTCGCACCGGTGGCTACATGCTCGACCGGTCGATGAGCCTGCCGCCGCTCAACTTCACCCCCCGCGAAGCGGCGGCTGTCGCCGTCGCACTGAGCCGGAGCAACCACGTGCTCTTCACCCGCGACGCCCGCAGCGCGTTGCAGAAGATCATGTCCGCCATGCCGGAGCGCGCACTCGAGGAGGCGCGCACGGCCGCCGCCAAGGTCAGGCTGCTCGTCCAGCCGGTCCCTGATCCCGACACGGAGATCGCCGAGACGATCTGGCGAGCCGTGCACGACAACCACGTCCTGCGCATCGGCTACCTCGACGTCGGCGGCATCCAGACCGAGCGAGAGATCGAGCCACAGCACATCGTCGTCGGTCCGAACGGCTCGTACCTCACCGCCTGGTGCCACCTGAGACAGGACGACCGGGTGTTCCGGATGGATCGCATCAGCCGGGCCGAGCGCGTGCCGTCACTGCCGCGCCCGCCCCGCGCTACGCGCGAATTGAAGGTCGACGGCCATGACACGAAGCTGCCGGAGTCCGCGCTGCGTCCCGAAGATCTTCTCCCGAACACCGACATAGGGGTGTCGCGAACCCCTGGGACGGTGAGTGCAGCCCGCCGCTCCGGTGGGTGATCCGCACAATGAAGGAGACACCCATGACCACTCGTACTCCTGGCGCCCTGGCCTGGTTCGAGGTCGCCACCAGCGACCCGGACGGCGCCCAGAAGTTCTACGGCAGCCTCTTCGACTGGACCTTCGAGGCAGACGGCCCAGCCGCGAGCGGCGGCATGGACTACCGCAACATCAAGGCTTCCGGTACCGACGAGCCGATGGGCGGCATCTTCGGCACCGGTGGGCAGGTGCCCGACCACGCGGTGTTCTACATCCTCGTCGCCGACCTCGAGGCCACCTGCGCCGACGCCGAACAGCTCGGCGGCTCGGTAGTCAGCAAACACCTCGACCCCGGCCCGGGCGCCCCGGCGTTCGCGTACCTGCGCGACCCGTCAGGCAACCAGTTCGGCGTCTTCACCCCGCCGGCGGCCTGATGGCACAAGACCCGAAGCGCACCTCCCCGCCGGACCACTCCGGCGGGGACGACGCCCGCGACCTGTACGACGAGCTCACCGACGACCTGCTCTACGACCCCGCGGTCGGCCGGTCGACGATGATGGGCTACCCCTGCGTGCGGCTGGCCGGGCAGTTCCTCGCTTCGTATGACGACAAGTCCGGCTGCCTGGTCGTGAAACTGCCCAGCGAACGAGTCGCCGAACTCGTGAAGACCGGCACCGGCGACCACTTCGCCCCCGCCGGCAAGGTCTTCCGGGAGTGGGTCGCAATCGCAACGATCGATCGCCGGCTCTGGCAAACCCTGCTCGCCGAGGCCGTCGCCTTCGCCCGAGGCACCCTGACCGACAAGCGCTGAGCCCTCCGGCAATTCCAACGCTCCGTGGCGGTCACGCGGCGGTTTGCCGGGCTCAGCGGCCGAGTATGTCGCGTTCGCCTGGATCGCGGGCTGGGTCGTGGTCGGGCAGCGCGTCGAACGCCCAGTCGGAGCGCTTCCACTCCGGGACCGGAGTCAGGCAGTCGTTGCGCGGCACGAACCGCGACCGCCGTACGAGCTCGTACCGGTGGATGTAGCGCGGACAGTTGGGGTAGACCGCTCGCGCGCGGACCCGGACGACGAACTGCGCCTCCGGGTAGTCACCCCGCAATGGGTCATCGAGGTCGATGCTCGCGGTGCCCTCCAGCCGCATCCGGTGGCCGCGCTCGAAGTCGATGAACAGCATCCCCACGTCGCCGTTGACCAGGACGTTGCCGGTCGAGAGGTACATGCCGTTTCCGTCGTAGTTCGGAAAGACCAAGGTGTGCGGATCCAGCACGTGGACGAAGCCCGGCTCGCCGCCCTTGTAGGAGCACGTCGGCCGTCCCTCGGCGTCGGCCGTCGCGAGGAAGAACATGTCGCGATCTTCGATGAAGGCGCGATCACCCTCGCTGATGGTGTCTTTGACGAGCAGTCCGTCGATACGGTCGGCCAGGGCTCGCGTGTCGAAGCGATCTTGCAGCGACCGGCTACCGCTGTGGAACCCGGAAACCATGTGTCCTCCCCGTCGAGGCGAGGTCAGGCAGACCCAGCTGGACCAGCGCGCCGAACCTCACCCACAGTGTGGACCCCCGCCTGAGCCGCGTCGAGGCGAGACGCTGCACTTGGCCGGTGAGACGCACTTGCGGCCTCGGTCAGGGCTTGGTCGAGGATGTCGAGACCTTCGTGGGCTTCGGCGGCGGTGATGGTCAACGGTGGTACGAGGTGGATGCGGTTGAAGTTCGCGAAGGGCAGGAGTCCGCGTCGGGAGCTTGCGGCGAGGATCGCTGCGAGCTGCGGGCTGGTTCCGCCGTATGGCGCAAGGGGCTCGCGGGTTTCGCGGTTGCTGACCAGTTCGATGGCCCAGAACACGCCAGTTCCACGGACCTCGCCGATCCATTCGTGCTTGGCGGCGAGCTCCCGTAGCGCTGGTCCGAACACGTCGGTGCCCAGTGCCGCTGCGTGCTCGACGATGCGGTCGTCTTGCATGGTCTCGATGGTGGCGACGGCCGCGGCGCAGGCCAGTGGATGTCCTGAGTAGGTGAGCCCGCCGGGATAGGGGCGGTCGGCAAAGGTCTGGTAGATCGCCTCCGAGATGGCGACGCCGCCGAGCGGGACGTAGCCGGAGTTCACGCCCTTCGCGAAGGTCAGCAGGTCCGGGACGACCTCGGCGTGCTCGATGGCGAACCACTTGCCGGCCCGGCCGAAGCCGGCCATCACCTCGTCGGCGATGAGCATGATGCCGTGCCGGTCGCACAGTTCCCGGACGCCTTGCAGATAGCCGGGCGGCGGGATCATGATGCCCGCCGTACCGGGGATCGACTCGAGTACGATCGCGGCGATCGTCCCTGGTCCTTCGAGTGCGATGACCTGCTCGAGATGCGCGAGCGCGCGTTCGCGTTCCTCCTCGTCCGTGGTGGCCGAGAACGCGCTGCGGTACAGGAAGGGCCCGAAGAAGTGAACCGTGCCGGTGGATCCGGTGTCGTTCGCCCAGCGCCTGGGATCACCGGTGAGGTTGACGGCCAGTTGTGTGCCGCCGTGATAGGAGCGATACGTCGACAGCACCTTGTGCCGACCGGTGTGCAGGCGGGCCATCCGTACGGCGTGCTCGTTGGCATCAGCCCCGCCGTTCGTGAAGAAGATCCGGTTCAGATCCCCCGGTGTGTGCGACGCGATGAGGCGTGCGGCCTCGGATCGGGCGCTGTTCGCGTACGCCGGCGCCACCGTGCACAAGGTGGCTGCCTGCTCCTGGATCGCCTTGACGATGCGCGGATGCTGATGCCCGAGGTTGGTGAAGACGAGCTGAGACGTGAAGTCCAGCAGGCGATTCCCGTACCGGTCCCAGATGTAGGAGCCCTCGGCCTTGGTGATCACCATCGGGTCGAGGCTCGCCTGAGCGGACCAGGAGTGGAAGACGTGCTTGCGGTCGAGCTCGTAGGCGCGATCGGCGGTGAGGTCAGACATTCTGCGGGAACCCCAGTTCGAGACCACCCTCGGGGCGGGCGGCCGGGTTGATCCAGCGCGACGTGACGACCTTCGCGCGGGTGAAGAAGTGGACGCCTTCGGTGCCGTGCGCGTGGGTGTCGCCGAACAGCGACCGCTTCCAGCCACCGAAGGAGTAGTACGCGACCGGCACCGGGATCGGGACGTTGACGCCGATCATCCCCACCTGGACGTCGTTCTCGAACCGGCGGGCGGCTCCGCCGTCGTTGGTGAAGATCGCCGTCCCGTTGCCGTAGCCGTTGTCGTTGATGAGGGCAACGGCTTCGTCGTACGACGAGACCCGGACAACCGACAGCACCGGCCCGAAGATCTCCTCGCGGTAGATCTCCATCTCCGGCGTCACGTGATCGAACAGCGTCGGACCGAGCCAGAAGCCGTCCCGGTCGCCATCAGCGTCGACCTCGCGCCCGTCGATGATGAGCTTGGCGCCGGCCTCGTCACCGGAAGCGATGAATCCCGCAACCCGATCGCGGTGGGCCTTGGTGACCAGCGGCCCCATGTCCACCTCCGCGGCGGCCTCGCCTCGACGACCGTCGCCAGTACGCAGCGTCCGGGTGCGCTCGGCGATCCGGGCGACCAGATCATCCGCGATCGGCTCGACCGCGACCAGCACGCTGATCGCCATGCACCGCTCCCCCGCGCTCCCGTACCCGGCGCTGACCGCGGCATCCGCCGCCAGCTCGAGGTCGGCATCCGGCAGGACGACCATGTGGTTCTTGGCACCGCCGAGCGCCTGCACCCGCTTGCCGTGTCGGCTCGCCTCCTCATAGACGTACTGCGCGATCGGCGTCGAGCCGACGAAGCTGATCGCCGCGACGTCCGGGCTCTGCAGCAACGCGTCGACCGCGACCTTGTCGCCCTGCAGCACGTTGAACACGCCGTCCGGGAGACCGGCCTCCTTCCACAGCTGAGCGATCCACAACGCGGCCGACGGGTCCTTCTCGCTCGGCTTGAGTACGACGGCGTTGCCGGCCGCGATCGCGATCGGGAAGAACCACATCGGCACCATCGCGGGGAAGTTGAACGGGCTGATGATGCCCACCACACCGAGCGGATCCCGCCTGGAGTGCACGTCGACCCCGGTCGATGCGTTACCCGACTGTCCACCCTTGAGCAGGTGGGCGATACCGCACGCGAACTCGACGACCTCTTGACCGCGGGAGATCTCGCCGACCGCATCGGAGTGGACCTTGCCGTGCTCCGCGGTGATGAGTTGCGCGAGTTCATCCTTGCGGGCGTTGAGCAGCTCACGGAAGGCGAAGAGGATCTGGGTACGCCGGGCCAGCGAGGTGGTGGCCCAGGTCGTGGAAGCCTTCTTGGCCGCGTCGATGACATACCGGGCGTCGCGCTCACTCGCCAGCGCGACCCGACCGGAGACGCGACCGGTGGCGGGGTTGGTGACATCGGACCAGAGTTCCGACGTGCCGTCGTACCCGGCGCCGTCGACCCAGTGCGTGATCGGTGTGGACATGCAGCAACTCCTTCGGGGGTGAGCCTCCATCGTGGCCACCGCCGACCAGCTCGAGGCCCGGCAGAATGTAGGACTTAGACTCGAACCCCGACAATGTGTCGGCTCCCGGCCGACTGGAGTAGACGGAATGGCGTACCTGACGGTTGCGCAGGTCCTCGAGATGCCCGTCCTTCGCGGAGCGGGCGCCGAGGTTCTTGCCGGCGCGACGGGACTGGACCGTGAGGTCCGCTGGGTTCACGCGGCCGAGCTCGCCGACATCGCCCCGCTGCTACGAGGCGGCGACCTCCTGTTGAGCACCGGTATCGCGCTACCCGAGACCGCCGACGAGCTTCGTGACTTCGCCGCCAGTCTCGGCGAGAGCGAGGCAGCCGGTCTGGTGATCGAGCTGGGCCGTCGCTGGAAGCAGTTGCCCTCGGCATTGGTCGAGGCGTGTGAAGCCGTGGCGCTGCCACTGGTCGCGCTGCACCGCGAGGTGCGGTTCGCCGCGATCACCCAGGCGGTGGGCGAACGCATCGTGGACGAGCAACTGCAGGAACTGCGCGAGACCCACCGGGTGCACGAGACCTTCACCGAGCTGAGCATCGCCGAGGCCGGCCCGCGCGAGATCCTCGAGGCCGTCCAGCGTCTGGCCGGGACAGCCGTCGTACTGGAGAGCGAGCAACACCAGGTCCTCGACTACCGGTCAGGTCCGGCGGACATCGCTGAGTTCCTCGCCGATTGGACCACTCGTTCGCGCGGCGTGCAGGTCGACGGCCGGACCGGATGGGACGAACGAGCCGGCTGGCTGGTGACCCGGCTCGGCAAACGCGACCGAGGCTGGGGACGACTCGTGGTCCAAGCACCCACGCGACCTTCGCAGCGTCTGGTCGCCCTGACCGAACGCGCCGCCGCCGCATTGGCCATGCACCGGTTGCACGACAGGCACCGCGACAGTCTCGTACGCCGCGTCCACCATGAACTGCTGCTCGGCCTGCTCGCGGATCCCACCGATCCGGACGTACTGCGCAGATGTGAACTCTCCGGTGTTCCGCTGGCCAAACGTCAGCTGATCGGGATCACGGT
The DNA here is from genome assembly GCF_004361855.1 of Kribbella caucasensis. Lineage (GTDB taxonomy): Bacteria > Actinomycetota > Actinomycetes > Propionibacteriales > Kribbellaceae > Kribbella > Kribbella caucasensis. The sequence goes on along the minus strand of NZ_SNWQ01000010.1, from coordinate 112,177 downwards.
GCGCCCGCGGAATCAGGTCGCCGATCCACAAGACGTTCTCGCCTCGGTCGTGCATACGGCATACGACCTCAAAGTGCCGGCCCTCGTTTGTGAGATCGATCGCGATGTCCGCGTGCTGCTCTCCTGTGCGCCCTCCGCCAACCCTGATCGCGTGGTCGACAACCTGGCGGCGCGGATCGCCCGGCGGCATCCAGTCGCGATCGGCGCCGGCCGTCCCGCCACCAAGACGGGCGACGTGGACCGCACCCTCAAGGAGGCCCAGCAGGTGGCCGAGTCCGTCCGCGCAGACGCCTCCGATCGAGTGGTGCACCGCCTGGAGGACGTCCATTTGCGCGGTTTGCTCACCCTGCTCGGCGACGACGACCGGCTGCGCCTCTTCGTCGCGCGCGAACTCGACCCGCTCAAGGAACACGGGGGTGGACTCCTCGACGCGGTCCGTGCCCTCGTCCGCCATCCAGCGAGCAAGTCCGACGCCGCCGCGAGTCTGCACGTATCCCGGCCCGTCTTCTACGACCGCCTCGCCAAGGCCCAGCGGCTCCTCGGCGTCAACCTCGACGACCCCGATATCCGGGTGTCCCTGCACGTCGCGCTGCTGGCCGACGAACTGCAAGCTCAGATCCGGTAGACCTGACCGGTCTCCATCGACTCCACGGACCGTACGAACGCCTGCCCCACCACGGAAGCGTCGACCGTCGGGTAGCCGGGGAAGGCGTCGGCGTACTTGTCGCGGGACTCCGTCAACACGGTCGGACTGACCGCGTTGATCCGGTAACGCCCCCACAGCTCACCGGCACTCGCGACAACCCAGGCTTCCAGCGCTCCGTTGACCGCGGCCGCCACACTCCCGGTCCGGATGGGCTCACGGGCGAGGATGCCGGTGATGAGGGTGAACGAGCCGCCGGCCCGTACGACGCCGGTCGCCCGGCGGACGAGTTCGACCTGGCCGAGCAGCTTGCTGTTGATGCCGGCCAGCCAGGCATCGCGATCCAGGTCGTCCCATGGTCCGTACGGCGTCGTACCCGCAGTACAGACTGCCGCGTCGAGCGGCCCGACCTTGTCGAGCACCCGTTGGATCGAGCTGGGATCGGTGAGGTCGATCGGGTACTCGGCCGAGGTTCGGTGGGCCGCGACAACTTCGTGGCCGCGGGCAACGAGTGCATCGTGCGCCGCCCGGCCGACGGTCCCGGCACCGACTAACAGGATCTTCATGTGGTGCTCCTCAGAGGTCGCCGTAGATGGTCGTGTGCCAGGGCTTGGCCGCGCGTCCGGTCAGGTCGGACATCACGTGCTTGACCTGCGTGTACTCCTCGAACGAGTACGCCGACATGTCCTTGCCGTAGCCCGACGCCTTCATCCCGCCGTGCGGCATCTCCGAGATGATCGGGATGTGGTCGTTGATCCATACCGTGCCGGCCTCGATCGATCGCGCGGCCTCCTGGGCGCGGAACACGTCGCGCGTCCAGGCAGAGGCGGCAAGGCCGAACGGCACGTCGTTGGCCAATCGCAGCGCTTCGCTGTCGGAATCGAACGGCAGCGCAGCCAGCACCGGCCCGAACGTCTCCTCCTGCACGATCTCACTCCGCTGCTCGGCCCCGACCAGCAGCGTCGGCTCGTAGTACGCACCCGAGGACAATGCACCACCCGGCGAACGGCCACCGGTCACAGCACGAGCGCCGTCACGAACGGCCCGTCCCACCATCGCCACGACGCGATCACGCTGCCGGAACGAGACCAACGGCCCTTGGTCGGTATCCGGGTCCAAGGGTGCCCCGAGCCTGACTCGCCGCATCAGCTCGGCGACACCATCGACGAATTCGGAGAACAAGGACCGATGCACGTAAGCCCGGGTCGCGGCGGTGCAGTCCTGCCCGGTGTTGATGAGTGAAGCCGCCACGGCGCCCCGGACCGCCGCATCCAGATCGGCGTCGTCGAAGACCACGAACGGAGCCTTGCCGCCGAGCTCCAGATGCAGCCGGGTCCCGTTGGCCGCGGCGAGACCCGCGATATGCCGTCCGACCGCGGTCGACCCGGTGAACGAGGTCATCGCGATCCGGCGGCTGGTGACCAACGACTCCCCCGTGTCGGGACCCGTGCCGTTGACGATGTTGACGACACCGGCAGGCACGCCGGCACGTTCGCAGGCTTCGGCGAGCATGAGCGTCGTCAGCGGTGTGTTCTCGGCCGGCTTGAGGACGATCGTGTTGCCGGCCGCGATGGCTGGCAACACCTTCCAGACCGCCATTTGCAACGGATAGTTCCACGGCGCTATCGACCCGACCACCCCGACCGGATGGCGCCGGATCATCGAGGTGTGGTCGGCCGAGTACTCCGCGGCCGCGTGGCCGTCGAGGTGACGGGCCGCACCGGCGAAGAACGCGACATTGTCGACGGAGCCGGGGACGTCGAACTCACGGCTGAGGCGGATCGGCTTGCCGGTTTGCGCGGTCTCCGCCTGCGCGAGCTCCTCGGCCATCGTGTCGAGCTCGGCAGCGAGCCGGTGCAGGATCCCCGAGCGCTCGGCCGGCGTGGCTCGTGACCACTCCGGAAATGCGTCGTGCGCGGCATCGAGGGCGGCCTCGACGCTGTGCTGACCGTCGCTGCGGTAGGTCCAGATCACCGTCCCGGTCGACGGATCGACGACCGACAGTTCAGGGCCTTGGCCAACACCGGGCTTGCCGCCGATGTAGTTGCTGGTGTTCATGAAAGTCTCTCCCGTAGACGGGTCACAGGACGTGCGCGATCAGCCGGTACGACGTACGCCGTACCGGGACTGGGGTGTCGCGAACTCAGGCGGACTTGCCCTCTTCGATCAGCCGGACGATCTCGTCGGCGCTGTTGGCGATGTGCTCACGGACCTCGGCCGTGATCGCCGCCTTGTCACCGCCGGCGATCACGTCGACCAGGCGACGGTGCAGCTCCGCATCCCGGGCCAGGTCGGACCGGGTGACCTGGTCGAGGCTCATCGCCATCCGGATCTGGGATTCCACCAACGGCCAGATCCGCATCAGCATCTGGTTCTCCGACGCCTCCCACAGCGTGCGGTGGAGGTCGAGGTGGGTCAGGTCGACCTGCACCAGATCGCCGGCCTCGATGGCGTCCAAGTGGGTCTTGAGCGCGGCCCGGAGCTTTGTCATCCCGTCGCCGTCCGGGTGTTCGGCGAGATGCAGCGCGGCCAGGGTTTCCAGCGACACCCGCACCTGAGCCACGTCGAGCAGATCCTGTGGACTCGGCTCGGCGACGGTGATCCCCTTGTACGGCGTCTGGACCAGCGACCCTTCGTGCACGAGCTGGTAGATCGCCTCCCGCACGGTCGGCCGGCTCACCCCGAGCAGCTCCGCCAGCGGCGCCTCCTTGACCCGCTGCCCGGGCACCAGTTCGCCCGAGAGCAGCGCGCGCCGGATCGCGTCCACCACGACCTCGCGCCGGGTCACGTTGCTGACCGGAGCGAGTGCCGAATCCGTTCGTGGAGCGCTCATCGGTTTGATGGCGTGGACACCCCGTCATTCACGGCGGGGAGGAAACGCCATCCCCCTCCCTTCAGGTTTTGTCGGTTGATTCGGGTAATGTGGTCACCGGTTGCGATAGCCAAGCAACTGGCAGTAGCAGGATCAGCAACAACCGCGGCCGGGCGGGCCGTGGCAGCGCGGGGAGCCTTCTTGCGCAGTAAGGCACGGCTGTGAACCGCGAACCTCAACCCGCAAGGGTTGGAATCCCCTGCCTTCAGGCGGTGGGAGGACGTCAACTGACCGCCTTTCGTCTACCCAGGCCATGATTGCAGATTGTCTGCACTTGTCCGATACCGCCCCGCCCGGCCACGGAACCGTGCGGGGCTGATCGCGGGGTCGGCTGCCTCGCCCCGGAGGAGTTGCCGGATCGCACGGGCGGTCGTCGGCGCCTGGGTGAGACCGAGCATGCCGTGACCCGACGCCAGCCAGACGTTCGAGTTATCGGTGAGCGGCCCGACCACGGGCAGACCATCCGGCGTCATCGGCCGCATCCCTGCCCACGAAGGGTTGTGTGGCGCGCCGGAGTCCCAGTCACGGAACCCGACCGCCGCCGCGCGCTTGATCGCCGCCACCCGGGTCTTGTTGATCGACGTGTCGAAGCCGGAGAACTCCATCGTGCCGGCCACCCGGATCACACCGTCGAGCGGCGTGACCGCGACATGCGCGTCCTCGAACGTCAGCGACGTCCGCAGTGTGAAGGGCTCGGGACGGTAATCGACGCTGTAGCCCTTACCCGGCTGGATCGGCACCGGTACGCCGAGCTTCGAGCACAGCGGTCCCGTCCACACCCCGGCGGCCAGGACCACTCCGTCGCAACCCAACCGCTCGCCGGCGTTCGTGCGTACGCCGATCACGCCGCCCGGCCCGCGATCGAAACCGGCCACAGCCGTGTCCTCGCGGACCGAGCCGCCGAGCTTGGTGATGTGCTCGACGAGTGCCGACGTGAGCGAGTCCGGCTCGATCTGCCGGTCCTGCGGATAGAACAGGCCGTACTGGATCCGGTCGGACAACGCCGGCTCGACGTCGTGCACTCCGACGACATCCAGTACGTCGGGCTCCGCGCCGTATGACGAGAACACGTCCTGGTATCGCAGCCGATTCTCGAAGTGGGCCTTGTGCTCGTAGGCCAGCAGGACACCGCGTTGGTGCATCTCGAGGTGCAGCCCAGCGTCCCGCCACTCGTCGAACAGCTCATTGGCCTGCGATGCGAGCCGAAGGTTCAGCGCCAACCCGGCCCGGAACTGCTCCTCGGTGCAGTTCCGGGCCACCGAGAGCAGGAACCGCAGGAAAGGCAGCGACAGCGAGGGCTTCACGTACAGCGGACTGTCCGGGCGCAGCATCCACTTCAGGCCTTGGATCACCATGCCGGGGGCCGGCACCGGGCCGGCCTCGGCAACGGCAACCTTGGCCGCGTTCCCGTGAGACGCCGCCTGACCGGCGCGCGCGCTGTCCAGAACCACCACGTCGTGCCCGTCCTGGAGCAGCTCGTAGCCACAGGCCAGGCCGACCACACCGGCACCGACGACGACGATCCTCACTGCACCCTCCTCCCGATCAGTACGTCAGAGAACGCCGGCGGCGTCCAGGATCCTGGTGAACTCCGCACGGGCGCTGTCGTCGAGCAGAGCGAACGGCGCACGCACCGGTCCGGCGGGTTGGCCGATCAGCTCGAGGCCGGTCTTGACCGCGGCGGCGTAGTTGTACGACTCGAGGAAGTTGCACACCGGCCAGATCTTGTCCCACAGCCGCCGGCCCTCGGCGAGATCGCCGCGGACCGCGACCGCGTCCCAGAGCTGCATGGACAACTCGGGAATCACGTTGGTCGCACCCCATACCGTTCCCTTGGAACCGCTGACCAGGCCGAAGAAGGTGAGCGTGTCCCAGCCGTTGAAGGCGGTGATCTGATCCGCATGCGCCAGCAGAAGTTCGCTCAAGGACACCGCGTCGCCGGAGGTGTCCTTGAGGTAGTCCACTCCGTCGATCTCCGCCAGCCCGGCGATCTCGGCCGGCGTCAGCTTCACTCCACTGGCCGAAGGGATGTTGTAGTAGACGATCGGGAGCTTCGAGGCATCGCGTACGGCGGCCAGGTGGGACCGGACCTCGTCGAGGGTGGGCGCGTCGTAGAACGGCGGAACCACCATCAACGCGGACGCCCCGACCTCCGCCGCGTGCCGGCTCAGCTCGACGGTCTCGGCGCTCGACAACGCGCCGGTGCCCGCGATGACCGGGACGCGACCGTCGGCCGCCTTCACGCAGGCCTCGGTCAGCAGCTTGCGCTCGGCGAGGGTGAGCGCAGTGAACTCGCCCGTGCTACCGCCCGGCACCAAGCCGTGGACGCCGGCTTCGATCAGCCGATTCACATGGGCATGGAGCGCCTCGACGTCGATCGCGGATCCGTCGGGTGTGAAGGGAGTCACGAGTGCTACCAGGACGCCCTGCAGCGTGACGCGGTCAGTCATGGATTTCTCCAGAGTTGTTGGTGTGGTTGGAAAGTCAGTCGATCCGGACGGCGTCGACGAACGCCTTGAGCTCGGCGTTCTCGCAGTGGTGGAACGCCTCGTCCGGCGTGGCGTCCACGGCGATCCGGCCGTTCGAGAAGAAGATGACCCGGTCGGCGGCCTTGGACGCGAACGCCATGTCATGGGTGACCAGTACGACGGCCAGCCCTTCCTCCTGCTTGAGCCGGGCCAGCACCCCCAGCACCTCGGCCGCGACCGGCGGGTCGAGTGCGGACGTGATCTCGTCGCACAGCAGCACCTGCGGACGCATCATCAACGCGCGGGCGATGGCGACCCGCTGCCGTTCACCACCCGACAGCTGGGTCGAGCGGCTCCGGATGTGTTCGGCCATCCCCACCTCGGCCAGCGCCTTCTCCGCACGTGCCTCCGCTTCGCCGGCCGACAGTCCAAGGATCTTGCGTGGCGCGAGGATGAGATTGTCGAGCACGTTCATGTGCGGCCACAGGTTGTAGCTCTGGAACACCATGCCGACCTTGGCCGCGCCGTGATTCCAGTCCGCCGTACGGGCTCCGCCGGACCGGACGAGTACGCCGTCGATCGTGACGTCGCCTTCCTCCGGGTCCTCGAGGCCGGCGATGACGCGGAGCAGGGTCGACTTGCCCGATCCGCTCTTGCCTATGATGACGCTGACCTCACCGGCCGCGACGTCGAAGTCCACCCCGTCGAGCACCTTGCGACCGTGGAACTGCTTGGCCAGGTTGACGGCCGAGACCAGCGACGTCGTAGCCGGCGTACCGGGTTCGGCGGTGCCGAGGTTGGGTGCGAGGTTCATGGTTTGACTCCGGTGAGCTCGGGCTTGCGCGGCTTGATGATCGGCGCCCGTCCGGTCCGGGCGAGCTGGCCCCGGCGCTCGAAGTAGCTGGTGAGCAGCGAGACCGGGAACGCGATGCAGAAGTAGACGGCGGCCGCGGTGGTGAAGAACTCCAGCGACCGGTACGTCTCCGTGGCGGCGGTGTTGGCCTGGAACATCAGGTCGTGTACGGCGATCGTCGAGACCAGCGCGGTGTCCTTGAACATGGAGATGTTCAAGGACAGGATCACCGGGATCTGCTGGCGCAGGGCCTGCGGCACGATGATGTGGCGCAACTGCTGGAACCGGCTCAGCCGAAGCATCTTGCCGGCCTCGATCTGCTCGACCGGCACCGCCTGGAAACCGCTGCGGTAGGCCTCGGCCATGAATGCCGTCAGGTTCGCGGTCAAGGCGATGACGGCGGAGGCGAACCCGGGAATGGTGATCCCGGTCAGGGCCGGCAGCGCGTAGTAGATCCAGAACAGCTGCACGAGCATCGGCGTACAGCGGAAGATCTCGATGTAGAGCTGGGCGACCCACCGGACGATCTCGATCGCGGACATCCGCGCGACCGCGACCGGTACGGCGAGGATCATGCTGAGGACGATCGTGATGGCGGCGATCTGGAGGGTGACGCCAAGCCCGCTGAGCAGATGGGGCCAGGCGTTGGCTACGGCGCCCCAGTCGAAGTCTTGCTCGGACATGAGAGGTCCACGCTTCCGTTGAGTGGCGGACTACTGCTTGGCGAGGGCGCCGAGCCGGTCGATCGGCAGGTAGTTCTCCTCGGCGTACGCGCGCTCCAGCTCACCACTGAGCCGCGTGTGGTTGATGGCGACGTTCAGCAACTGCAGTGAGCGGGCGTCCATGTCGTTGGGTACGCCGTAACCAGCGCCCGCGGCGTAGATGCCGGGCTCGGGGACGACGAGCTTCACGGAAGGATCGGCCTGCGCCTGTGACTCGGCGGTCGGCAGGTCCGCGAACACGGCGACCGCACGGTCGGCCTTCACTGCCTGCAGGGCGTTCGTGTAGTCGGCCAGCTCGAGGATCTCGGCGTCGGCGTCCTTGACCGCGGCGGCCGGTGCACTCCCCTGCGCGACAGCGACCGGCTTGCCGGACTTGATCACGTCAGCGGAGGTCCGGTACGCCGAGGAGCCCTTCACGACGAACACGCCCTGGTACTCGTACACCGGGTCGGAGAACTGGATGGCCTTCGCCCGGTCGATGGTCGCGTCGAGGTTGGCCGCCACGTCGTACCGGCCCGCTTGCAGTCCGGCGACGATGTTGTTCCAGGTCGCCGACACCGGGGTCAGTTTGACGCCGAGAGAGTCCGCGAGGTGCTGCAGCGGGATCAGGTTGGGGCCGCCCAGCTGCCCGCTCTTCTCCACCGTCATCGGCGGCGCGATCGCGACTCCGACCCGCAGTTCGCCGCGGGACTGGACGTCCTTCATCCACGATCCGGCCTCGGCGGACGACGCGGCGGCGCTCCCGCCCCGCCAGCCCGCGCCGACGTAGCCGCCGCCGAGGGCGAGCACGACGGCCGCGATGACCGCCAGGGAGAGCTTCGTGGTCTTGGTCATGGTCGGTAACTCCTTGAGGCTGCCCCGTGACGGGTCTTCCACTGAAGTGCAGATCGTCATACAATCTGCAGTAGCGTTGAAGGTAGGAGTGGCGTACTCCGGTGTCAAGGGGTGGCGAAAGATCCCGTCGGATTCATGGTCAGGAGCTGCTGATGGACGGCGCGGTAGTGGTCTCGTCGGTCGACGTGCACGCGGAAGGAGAACCGGGGCGGATCCTGCTCGGCGGGAATCTCCAGGTGCGCGGAGCGACCATGTCCGAACGGTTGGCCTGGTGCGTCGACCACCTGGACCACCTGCGGCTCCTGCTCCTGCGCGAGCCGCGGGGGCACCCAGCCCTCTGCGGTGTAGTTGTGATGCCGCCTGTGACGGCTGAGGCCGACGTCTCGATCGTGATCTTCGAGCAGGGTGGCTTCCGCCCGATGTCCGGCAGCAACACGATGTGCGCGGTCACGGCCATCCTGGAGACCGGGGCGCTACCGATGCGCGCGCCGGAGACCGTCGTACGGATCGACACCGCGGCCGGTCTGGTCGAGGCCACGGCTCGCGTCGACGGCACCAAGGTCCGCGATGTCCAGGTGCGGAACGTGCCGTCGTGGGTGGAGTCGCTGGACACACCGATCGAGGTGCCCGAGTACGGGATTGTGAAGGCTGACATCGCCTTCGGTGGACAGTTCTACGTCCAGGCTCCGGCGTCGTCGCTGGGTGTCGAGCTCGGGCCGGCGAACGCACCGGCGCTGGTCCGTGCGGGTGCCGCGCTGCTGGCGTCGGCGAGACGACAGGTGACGGTCAAGCATCCCCACGACCGGGGCGGTGGGGCGGGGAAGGTATCGAGCGCCAACCTGAGCCAGATCTCGCTCGTCATGCTGCACGGGCCTTCGACCGAACCCGGGGTGTCCGGTCGCAACAGCGTGATCCTGCCCACCGGGGAACTCGATCCCGATCGGCCCGAGACCTGGCGCGGCGTACTGGATCGTTCGCCCTGCGGCACAGGTACGTCAGCCCGGATGGCTTGTCTGCATGCCCGCGGCGAGCTTGATCTCCACACCCCCTTCATCCACCAAGGCGTCCTGGGCACCAGCTTCGAAGGATTACTGCACGAGCGCGTGCGCGTCGGCGACCACGAGGCGGTGGTGCCCTCGATCCGGGGTCGCGCCTGGATCACCGGCTTCAACCAGCACGTGCTGCACCCCGACGACCCATTCCCGCGCGGCTACGCGATCGCCGACCTCTGGGGAGAGACCTCGTTCACATGACCACCACTTTCCGCACCATCGAATCGCACACGGGCGGCAACCCGACCCGAACCGTCCTCTCGGGAGTTCCCGAGTTGTACGGCGACACGATGCTCGCCCGGATGCACGACCTCGAGACCCGGCACGACTGGGTCCGGACGGCACTCATGTTCGAACCACGCGGCCACTCGGTGATGTCCGGCTGCATCGTCCTGCCGCCCTGCGACGAGCGCGCCGACGTGGGTGTGCTCTACATCGAGGCGAGCGGACACCTGCCGATGTGCGGCCACGACACCATCGGACTCGTCACGGTCCTGATCCAGCACGGCCTGGTACCGGTCACCGAGCCGACCACGAACGTCGTACTGGACACACCCGCGGGACTGGTCGAGACCACCGCCACCGTTCAGGACAAGCGAGTCATCAGCGTCACCTTCACCTCGACGCCGTCGTTCCTCTACGCCCAGGACGTCGACATCGAACTGCCCGGCGTCGGGACGATCCAGATCGACATCGCCTGGGGCGGGAACTTCTACGTCGTCGTCGACGCGGAATCTGTCGACCTCGATCTGGCTGAGCCACGAGTCGGCCGGCGCATCATGCTCGCCGAAACTCTGCGCGACGTCGTCAACGAAACGATCGCCGTGAAACACCCCGTCCTACCGGGCGTCGAGGGCGTGACCCATGTGCAGTTCATCGGGCCACCGCGCCGTACGGATGCCACGAACCTCTGCTCGGTCGTCATTCGCCCCGGAGGCGCCGACCGCTCCCCCTGTGGCACCGGCACCTCCGCCCGGGCAGCCACCCTCGTCGCCCGCGGACAGCTCCAACTCGGCGATGCACTCGTCCACGAAAGCATCACCGGCGAGACCTTCACCGCCGTACCGCTCGAACACGTCGACGTCGGCGGACTCCCCGGTGTTCGCAGTCGCGTCACCGGCACCGCCTACGTCACCGGCACCGCGGAATGGACCATCGACCCCCACGACCCACTCCGCCACGGCTTCCTCGTCCTCGGCTGATAACGGTCGCCCTGAACGAGCCACCGACACGGACGCCGAGGTCACGGCGCGCCGACTCGGTGCGTAGTTCGTTGCTGCCGAAACCACACTTACCAGGACCTCACGTCCAAGTGGCACTGAGCCGCTCGTACTCTTCGGCGGTCACCGGCAGTACGACGCCGTGGCAGGGGTCTTCCGGCAGCCGGTGGTCTTTCGAGGGGATCCATTCGCCGCCGGCGAGGTCGGTCGTCTCGAAGGGGACGTACCGGCGTTCCGACGTGAACTCGTCGATCCAGAGATACCACTTCTCCTCAGTATTCGACTTGTACACCAGCGGGCCCTCGCCCTGGACGATCGTGCCCAGGCCGATGCCCTCGGCCAGCGGCTCCCATGCGGCGGCCGTCAGTGACGTCGAGGTTTCGCAGAACACCGACTTGCCGAACGGCGCGCCGCCGCTGCGGCCGCGTTCATCCTTCAGGAAGCGGTAATAGACGCCCTCATGATCGATCACCGTGGCATCAATCGTCTGCCATCCGCGGTCGATCCACACGCGCGGTTCGGAGAACTCGCGGAAGTCGCGGGTGGTCGCATACATGATCCGGTTGTAGCTGTCACCCTCGTGGTCGGCGTTGTCGTAGAGCGTGGAGGACCAGTGGACGACGTAGGCCTCCTGTTCGGGGTCCCAGACCGCCTCCGGGGCCCAGGTGTTGCCGGCCTCGGGCGGTGCGACCTCGATGAGTCGGCCCTGTCCCCAGTTCACGAGATCCGTTGACTCCCAGACCATGATCGAGCGGCTGCCTCGGCGCTGGTGCCGGTCCCAATCGAGGCTGGTGTAGAGGCGCAGGTCGGTGGCGACCAGGTAGAACCGGTCGCCCTTGGGGGAACGGACGATGTGTGGATCGCGGACGCCGCATTCGCCCAGGGTGGAGTACAGGACCGGCTTGCCGCCGTTGAGGTCGTCGAAGTGCAGCGGGTCGTTGCCGTCGCTCAAGGCGAAGTAGATCTGCTCACCGTCGGCCGATTCACGCTTGAAATGCGCGTACAGGTAGCCCACGTAGTCGGGCAGATGCGGTGGCACTCCGGTGGATTTCATTGGGCTGAGTCATCCTTCTGTGGTCTCTGGACGATGGGGTCATTCCAGGCGGAGGACGCGGGCTGCGGGTTCGGGGGTGTTGGCGTTGATGACCAGAGCGTCGTCGTTCCAGGCGTAGGTCCAGTCGCCGAGGTCGGTGGGGAAATGTGGCGCGATCTTCGAGCGCGGGATCGGGAGGGTGATGGTGGACGGGCCGGGAGCGCGGTGCCAGAGGGTCAGGTAGGAGACGTCCACACCGTTGAGTGCGAGGGCAATCCAATCGTCGGTCCACATCGGCAGACCCAGCGGCCAGGCGGGGACGAGCGTGTGCAGATCATCGAGTACGGCGCGATGGGCGGTCAGGGCGGACCGGACGAGGTCCAGCTCGGCCGGCGTCATGCGGTTGAGGTGACCCGAGAGGTAGAGGCGGCCGGGGATGCCGTTGACGAGGGCGAAGGTGAACTCCTCGCGGGTGGTGCCGGTGATCGGGTACGCCCAGTTACCGGCCTGCTCCGGAAGTACGGCGGCCGGCGCAGCCGCGGAGATCGGTGCATAGAGCAACGGATGTTCCTGGTCCGAGGTCGACTGCAGGTGGAGGCGGGACAGCATGGCGTAGTCCATCCGCATCGCGCCGGAGGCACAGTTCTCGATCAGCAGGTCCGGATGGCGCTCCTGGATGGCGTCCAGCCAGCTCAGCAGTGCGCGGTTGTGTTCGAGCAGGCCGTGGCCGAGCGACGTCCCGCCCTTGTCGGTTCCGGGCCCGGTCATGGTGTTGTTGTCGAACTTGAAGAAGCCGATGCCGAACTCGTCGACCAGCCGGTCGACGGTGGTGTCGAGGTGCTTGCGGGCGGCCGGGCTGCGCAGGTCGAGCAGGTAGCGACCGTTCTCGGCGACTCGCTTGCCGTGGCGGGTGAGGAACGCGTCGTCGGGTAGTTCGTCGGCGATCGGTGAGCGGACGCCGATGACCTCGGGTTCGAGCCAGATCCCGGGCACCATTCGGTGCTGGTGGATCCGGTTGATCACCTCGGCGAGTCCGTTCGGGAAGCGCGTCGTCGACGGTTCCCAGGCGCCGACGGTGTTCCACCAGTCGCCTTCGGCGTACCAGCCGGCATCGACGCAGAAGTAGTCCGCACCGACCTCGGCTGCGGCGTCGATCAACGGCAGCAGCTTCTCGGTCGTCGGGTCACCCCTCAACGTGTTCATGAAGTCGTTGAAGACGACCGGCATCCGGTCGTCGATCGGGCGCCGCGTCCGGATCGCGCGGCGCTGACGCGTGAGCGCCGCGAACACGCTGTCGACGTCGGTCCCGACGACGAGCGACACCGGCACCGTCGTGAACGGCTTGCCGGCGGTGATCTCGACGCTCCACTGGTGCTCGTGGTCGGTCGGCCCGCTCAGCAGCAGGTAGCCACCGCGCCGGTTCTCGCCGAACTCGTAGTGCCAAGGGCCGTTGTGCTCGATCTGCCAGCCCAGGGCGTACGGCGTACTCCGGTCGACCAGAACGCCGACGGGCAGCGTTTCTCCCGTGGACCACGAGTTCGTACCGGTCACCGCGTGCCGGCTGTTGGCGACGTGGTGGTGCGGGTCGCGGACGATGTCGGCCAACACGTCCCGGAGTACGCGCTTCGACCAACGGTTCTCCGCCATCCAGCTGTTGGCGGCGGAGTACAGCTCGGCGTCGATCGACGCGAGGCCGATCACGAGGGACGACAGGTTGGTGAGTTCCAGAGAGCCCGGCCCGATGATCGAGGCTTCGGTCCAGGCGCGTACGCCGGCTCGCGCTTCGAAAACGCTGGTGACGCGGAGACCAGTGGTCAGCTCCTCCTGGACGATGCGCAGCGTGGTCTCGGTCTCGTCGTGCCGGGCGTACCGCAACTGCCGCCCGAGGACGGTGCCGGCGTGACGATTGCTGGAATGACCGTGCCCCACGGCGGCGACCTCCACCAAAGGCTGGCTCGGATCAGGCTCGCCACCCCTCGGCTGGGAGGCCTCGCGGACAGCGATCAGCCGGACGGGACCGTCGTCGAGGACGAAGGTCAGGGCGAGGTCAGGCGTGGTCCAGCGCAGCAGGTTGGTCATATGTCCTCAGTTAGTCGTAGGGCCCGCCGTGCGCGGAGGTCGACAGCGAGGCAGTTCGCGACGTCAACCGGAGAGGCCTCGGGCAGCCGGACCACCAGAATTCCGTGCGCCTGCTCGAAGGGAACAGGGCCGTGACCAAGGAGCCGAACGCCGGTCACAACCTCATGGCCCGCCAGGCTTCGGATCACGGCGCGTCCGTCGTCCGGCCAACCCAGCTGGAACGCGTAGACGGTGTTCTCCCGGCAAGTGAAGCGGAAATCGGAACTCGTCCAGTTCACCCGATCTTCGGTGAACCCGTGGATGACAACGCTCGAAGGCCCCTCGCCGAACACCCGGAACGGTCTCGTGCCGTAGATGCCTTCACCGCAAACTCGCATCCAGGCACCGAGGTCGTCGAGCAGCTGCGAGCATTCGAGATCGAGCGTGCCGTCGGGCAACTGCGGCACGTTGAGCAACAAGTTGCCGTTCTTCGACACGATGTCGACGAGCAGCTCGATCACGTGTCCCGCGGTCTTGTAGACATCGCGGACGTTGTAGAACCAGTCGCCGACCGAGGTGTCGGTCTGCCATGGCGTCGGATGGATGCCAGGAGTCTGACTGCGTTCGATATCCAGCACACCGACCACACTCACCTCGGGTCGACGATCCTTCTGCTGGTAAACAGCACGGTTCGTCCCATGGATCAACCCACTGGTGTTGTACAGGTGGGCCACCGCACGGAGACCGGGCGTGTATCCGGCGTCGCCGAAGGGCAGCGGCCCGTCGGAGTAGAGGAGGTCGGGCTGGTACCGATCGATCATCTCGGTCACTGCCTCGAGCCAGTAACTGTGCCACCCAGGCTCGTTGCAGTACCACGGGTCCTGAACCTCGATGTCTTCCGCCGGCAGGAACCGGCTGTTGTCGAGGTACAAGTCCCAATTGGCCGGATCGGTTCCGTCGTACGGCACACCGGCGAACGGCCCGCGCTTGTCGCTGCCCTTGTTGACCGCCATCCAACCTAACGCGGCACCGAGATGCTCGGTGATCCCGAACGGCAGTCCGCGCTCGTCCGCGGCGGCCTTCCACAGGCCCACGATGTCCTTGCCCGGCCCGATCTTCACCGAGTTCCAGCGATTCACCGACGACTCGTAGTTGAAGAAGTTGTCGTGATGGACGGCCTGCGCCACGAAGTACCGAGCACCGGCCGCAACGAACCGGTCCATCAAGGCGTCCGGATCGAACCGCTCCGCCTTCCATTGCCGTACGACGTCCTTGTACCCGAACTCCGAAGGATGTCCGTACGTCCGCAGGTGGTACCGGTACTGATCAGAGCCTTCCCGATACATGTTGCGCGCGTACCAATCGCCGTATCGCGGCACCGACTGAGGTCCCCAGTGCGACCAGATCCCGAGCTTCGCGTCGCGGAACCACTCCGGACATTCGAAACCCATCAAGGACTCGAACGTCGCATCGAACGGGCCTTTGGCAACAGATCCGGACACCATGCTCCTCGTCATAGGGGTATGGACCGGCCGGGCCTGCTCCGGCCGGTCCCGTGGGACTTACTTGGGAATCTTGTCGTAGGCGGTCTGCTGGATCTCGAGGAAGCGCTTGAGGCCGAGTCCCTCCAGGCCCTTGACGTAGGCGTCCCATTCGGTGTCGAGGTTCTTGGACCCGGTGATGAACTGCAGGGAGTTCTGCTGGACGTAGTTATCGAGGTTCGTCTGCAGGGTGGCGACCTCAGTGGCGAGCGACGGGTCGATCCAGACCTTCCAGAATGGGTAGATCAGCGCCTTGTCCTCCTTGCCCTCGTACAGCTTGGTCGCCTCGAACAAGCGCCGCTCGAACCCGGCCTGGCTGTAGATGTCGGTCGCGATCGCCTCGGAGTTCCGGAACTTTTCGGTGTTGTTGTACTGCGCCATCGCTCCCCACCCGGAGTTCAGCGGTGTCGCACCGGGCTTCTGCGGGATCTGCTTGAACGTCGGCTTCAGCGACTTGTCGAGCGCGACGTCCCCGGGCTGCGGTTTCGTCCAGGCCTTGCCCTCGCTGCCGAACTGCCCGTTGATCTGGCCCTCGTCGGTGAAGATGTAGTCGAGCAGCTTGATCGCCTGGATCTGCTCCTCCTGGGTGGCCTTGTTCGTCAGCACGAACGTCGCGCCCGGCGCGCTCGGGAAGTTGTACCCGGTGTGGTTCACTCCCTGAGGACCGGTGAGCGGCGGTACGGCGTCGTACTGCTTGTCGCGACCGTCGGCCGCGCCGATGCTAAGCGCCTCGCCCAGGTGGAGGACGGTGGCCGCACCGAGCATGGGCACCTTGCCGCCATCACCCTGCTGAGTCAGCGCGTCCGGGTTCTGGGTGAACGCGCCCTTGTCGATCAGGCCTTCCTTGTAGAGCGAGTTCAGGTACTTGAGCCCTTCGCGCCAACCGTCCTTGTTGGCCTGCACGTCGACCTTGCCGTCGTTCAGGACCAGGGTCGAGTTGTTGTAACCGCTGGCGCCCTGCGGGTCGTAGATGAAGGCGTTCATGAAGTACGGGATCAGCAGGCTCCGCACACTCCCGGTGAGCGGGATCTCGTCCGCCTTTCCGTTTCCGTTCGGGTCCTGCGTCTTGAACGCCCGCAGCACCTTGACCATGTCCTCGGTGGTCTTCGGCTGCTCGAGCCCGAGCTTCTTCAGCCAGGCGGTGTTCATCCACAGCTTGCCCTGGTACGTGCAGTGGTAGCAGTCGACAAACTGCGGCATGCCGTAGATCTTGCCGTCCGGCGCGGTCGCCATCGCCTTCCACTCCGGCTCCGCGTCGAGGGCCTTCTTGATGTTCGGCGCGTACTGGTCGATCAGCTGGTTCAGCGGTACGACGACGCCCTGGCTGCCCAGCTTCAGCAGCTCGGTCGGGGTGAACTGTTCGACCCACGGGATCAGCATGTACAGGTCCGGGTAGTCGCCGCTGGCCAGCGAGATCTGCCGCTTCTCCTTGGCCGGGCCGGCATCGAACGTGGTGACCTGCCACTTGAAGGTGATGTTGAACTTCTGGTTCATCTTCTTGGTGAACTCGTTCGTGGCCAGGTTGGTCTCGGCGCCCTGTGGCGCGAAGACGTCCAGTGTCACCGCCGGGTTGCCGGTCACGGTGGGCAGCGGCTTGCCCTCCTCCGCGGTCGTACCGGATCCGCTGCAGGCGGCCAGACCGAGCGCCAGCACGCAGAGCCCGGCGACCGCCGCGGACTTGGTTCTCCTGAGCTGAGTTGTCATGTTGTCCCTCACAGGGGTAGAGATGGTGCGAAGGATCAGCCCTTGACGGCGCCGATCATGATTCCCTTGGTGAAATAGCGCGCGACGAACGGGTAGATGAGCAGGACCGGCACACTGGCCACGACGATCAGCGAGTACTTGAGCAGATCGGCCAGTTGCTGCCGCTGCAGGACGACGGAAGCGTCGATCGCGCCGCCGCTGTAGGTGTTGAGAATCAGGATGTTGCGCAGCACGAGCTGGAGCGGGAACAGGTCCGGGTTCTTCAGGTAGATCAGCGCGTCGAAGTACGAGTTCCATTGCATGATCGCGTACATCAGCGCGACCACGGCGATCATCGGCTTGGCCAGCGGAATCACCACCGACCAGAGGAACCGCAGGTCGCCGCAACCGTCCAGCTGCGCGGCCTCGGCCAGCTCGTCCGGGATCACGGTGCGGAAGTACGTCCGGGCGATGATCACCTGCCAGACCCCGATGGCCTGCGGGACGATCAGTGCCCACCGGGTGTCCAGCAATCCGACCTGCTGAACCACCAGGTACGTCGGGATCAGCCCGCCGGTGAACAGCATGGTGAACAGGATCACGCTCATCACCAGGTTTCGCCCGACCAGCGTGCGGCGCGACATCGGATACGCGATCGCGATCGTCATCACGACACTGACGAGCGTGCCGACGACCGTGTAGAACAAGGAGTTCGCGTAGCCCCTGAGGACCTGCGGGTTCTCGAACACCGCGTCGTACCCGCGCAGCGAGAACTCCACCGGCCAGAACAGCACCCGGCCGGACGACACCGCCTCCGGGCTGCTGAACGAACTCGCCACGATGTAGATCAGCGGCAGCAGAACGACCGCCAGAAACACTGCCAGCAGCAGGTAGACGCAGAACATGAACATCCGGTCCGTGCGCGACTCCCGAATCCGGCGCGCCCGCGCCGCCCGCCGCTCGGTCCGCTGGCTCAGCCGCGCCCCGGTTTGGCTCCCGGCGCTCATGACCACAGTCCGTTTCCGGTGATGCGCTTGGCGACCATGTTGACACCCAGCAGCAGGACCAGGTTGATGACGGAGTTGAACAGACCGACGGCGGTGGCCAGGCTGAAGTCGGCGTTCAGCAGACCGGTCTTGTACACATAGGTGGCGATGATCTCGGACTCGCTGAGATTCAGCGGGTTCTGCAGCAGGAACGCCTTCTCGAAGCCGATCGCCATGATGTTGCCGACGGCAAGTACCAGGATGATCACCGCGGTCGGCATGATCCCGGGCAGATCGACGTGCCGGATCCGCTGCAGCCTGGTGGCGCCGTCGATCTTGGCCGACTCGTGCAGCGCCGGGTCGACCCCGGCCAGCGCCGCGAGGTAGATGACGGCCGAGTACCCGGTGGTCTGCCAGACGTCGGACCAGACGTAGATGTGCCGGAAGTAGTCCGGGTTGCCGAGGAAGTCGATCGCCGGCACGCCGAAGAACCCGAGCCCCTCGTTGACGATGCCCAGGCGCGGCGACAGCATCAGGATCGTCATCGACACCACGACCACCGTCGAGATGAAGTACGGCGCGTAGGTCACCAGCTGGACCGTCTTCTTGAACAGACCCATGCGGATCTCGTTCAGGGCCAGCGCCAGGATGATCGCGATCGGGAAGCTCGCCGCGACGGTATAGACCGACAGCAGGAAGGTGTTCTTCACCAGGTTCCAGAACACCGGGTTCTGGAAGAACAGCTCGAAGTTCTGCCAGCCGACCCACGGACTGCCCCAGATGCCCTTGACCACGTTGTAGTTCTTGAACGCGAGCACGGCGTTGGACATGGGGATGTACTTGAACACCACGAACCAGATGAGCGGCACGACCATCAGCAGATAGAGCGTCCAGTGCCGGCGCAGACTTCGGCGCAGACGGGTGATGGTGGTGCGTTCACGCCGCCGACGTCGTCGCTGTTGGGCCGGTGCTTCGCCGACCGGCGGCGGAATGGTTGTCAGGACTGCCATCAGAGTCTCCTCCTCCCTAGGCCGGTCAGCTCAGGCTGAGACGGTGGGCTGTGCCGGCTTTCAGCTGGACCGCGATCCGCTCATCGCCGTAGCGGACGACGCGCTCCTGGTCCCGATCGGCGGTGAGCACCACGTCGGTGCCATCCGTGCGCCAGGCGATGTCGACCGTGACGCCGCCCCGGGCGCGGAGACCCGTCACGCGTCCGGCCGGCCACTCCGCCGGCTTGGCGGGCAGCAGTTCGATCTCGCCGGTGTGGCTCTGCAGCAGCATCTCCGCGATCCCCGCGGTCGCACCGAAGTTGCCGTCGATCTGGAACGGCGGATGGGCGCAGAACAGGTTCGGGTAGACGCCCGCGCCACTACCCACGTAGTCGGTCGAAGTGTCGTCTGCCGGGCTCAGAAAGGCGCGCACCAGCCGATGCGCCGCGGCCGCGTCGCGCAGCCGGGCCCGGAGGTTGATCTTCCAGGCCAATGACCAGCCCGTCGCCTGATCACCCCGCAGATCCAGCGTGCGCGCCGCGGCTGCCGCCAGGGCCGGGGTCCCGTCCGGAGTGATCGCGTCGCCGGGATGAAGGCCGACCAGATGCGACATGTGCCGGTGGTGCGGGTCCTCCTCCGGCAGGTCCGCGGCCCACTCCTGAAGTTGCCCAAGGCCACCGATCGACGGCTCGGGGATCCGCTTGCGGGCCAGCACCAGCCGCTCCACGAGTGGATCGATCAACTCGAGGAGCCCAGCGGTCTGCGCACACCGGTCGAACAGGTCCGCGATCAGCGCGAGGTCCATCGTCGACGAGACCGTGACCGACGCGGGCTCGCCGTCATCGGCCAGGTAGTCGTTCTCCGGTGAGGTGGAGGGCGACGTACCCAGACTCCCGTCCGGCAGCTCGACCAGCCAGTCGAGGCAGAACTCCGCGGCGCCGCGCAGCACCGGCCACACCCGGCCGAGGAACTCCAGATCGCCCGTGAACGCGTAGTGATCCCACAGATGGCGAACCAGCCAGGCACCTGCCATCGGCCAGTTCGACCACCGCGGATCGCCCTCGACAGGAAGCGTCCAGCACCACGCGTCGGCGTTGTGATGAGCCGTCCAGCCACCGCAGCCGTACCGCTCACGCGCCGTACTCCGGCCCGCCTCGGCGAGGTGAACCAGATAGTCGAGCAACGGCTGGTGGCACTCCGGCAGCCCGGTCGTCTCGGCCGGCCAGTAGTTCATCTCGGTGTTGATGTTGACCGTGAAGTTCGAGCTCCACGGCGGCCGCAGGATGTCGTTCCAGATCCCCTGCAGGTTGGTCGGCAGCCCGCCGGGACGCGAGCTCGCGATCATCAGGTAGCGCCCGTAGTTGAACACCAGCGCCGCCAGCGCGGGGTCGTCGCCGTGCTGGGTCAACCGCACGTCGGTCGGCAGCTCATCGATGTCCGGAGGACCGGCCAGCTCGAGCGATGCGCGACGGAACAGTTCCTGGTGATCCTCGGAATGCTCTGCGACGAGTTCGCCGTACTCACGGCCCAGTGCGGCGGACACCCTCTCGTCAGCGGCTGTCCAGCATTCCTGCGCCGTCCGCGTCGGCACGGTTGACGGGCCGTCGTACCCGGTCGCTGTCGAGAGGATCAGGGTCAGTTCGCCGGCTCCCCGGACGATGAGACCGGTCTCGTCGGCGTGCACCTCGCCGTCGGTCCGCGCGCGCAGTGCGATCGCCGCCGCCATCCCGCGATCCGCGCCTTCGGAGTACCGGATCGGCTCCGGCACATCGCGATGCGGTGGCGCGACATCGGCCGGCGCCTGCAACAGCAGCCCTACGCCGTTGTCGGCCACGTGCGGCCGGGAGCGCAACTGCGAGGCGAGCCGCGCGGTGACGTCGAGTGCACCTGGCTTCGACGAGGTCATCCGCAGGACGAGCACCCCGGCCGGCGCACTCACGAACACTTCCTGCCGGACAGTCACTCCCCCGACCTCGTACTCCGCCAGTGCCATCGCGGTGTCGAGATCGAGCTGCCTGCGGTACCGCGCTACGTCCCCAGCAGCCGGCGTGGAGCCGTCGACCGCGATGTCGAGCAGCAGATCGCCGAGCGGCAGATACGCCTGCGAGTAGCCGGAATGGAATCCACGGGCCAGTTCATGGGCCCGCCGGATGTCGCCGCCGGCCAGCGCCGCGCGTACTGCCTGCACGGCCTCGGCTCCGATCGCGCCGAGCGGCTCCGACAGCAGGCGCGCCGTCTCCGGACCGCCTGACCAGCAGGTCTCGTCGTTCAGTCCGATCCGGTCGGTGCCGACGCCACCGAAGCACATCGCTCCGATCCGCCCGTTGCCGAGCGGCACCGCTTCCAGCCAGCTGCGCGCGGGGTGCTCGTAGTACAGGCGGTGCGTCCCCGCCCGGTCCGAGCTCACCAGGTTGCTCATACCAGGAGTCCTCCATCGAGGAGATTAATCCTATGAATTGCCGAGATCGTAGCGCCGCTGACGCGCAGGGTCCATACTGTGGCTCGTCGAAAGTTCCGAAACATCCCATCTATCGTGCCTGCTCTTCGAGGGGGTCCCATGCCAGTCATCACGAACGTGCAGGTCACCGACGTCCGCTTCCCGACCTCGCTGACCCTGGACGGCTCAGATGCGATGAACAAGGACGGCGACTACTCGGCCGCATACGTCGTCGTACAGACCGACGACCCGGACCTGTGCGGATACGGCTTCACGTTCACCATCGGCCGTGGCAATGACCTCTGCGTCGCCGCCGCGCAACAGCGTGGACTCCCCCTGGTCGGACAGGACGTCGACGAGATCTGCGCCGACCTGGGCGCTGTCTATCGGGAGTTGCAGTCCGACACCCAGTTGCGTTGGCTCGGACCGGACAAGGGCGTCGTCCACCTCGCCCTCGCCGCCGTCATGAACGCCGTCTGGGATCTCGCCGCCCGGCGTGCCGACCTGCCGTTGTGGCGGCTGTTGTCCGAGATGTCGCCCGAAGAGCTGGTCGCGGCCGCGGATCTGCGCTACCTGTCCGACGTGTTCACCCCTGAGCAGGCAGTCGCGCTGCTGGCCGGACGAGAAGAGGGCCGGAAGCAACGAATCGAGGAGATCGCGGCCACCGGCTACCCGTGCTACACGACGTCGGCCGGCTGGCTGGGGTACTCGGACGCCAAGCTGCGCAGGCTGTGCGAGGAGGCGGTTGCCGCCGGCTACCAACATGTCAAGCTCAAGGTCGGCGCATCGCTGGACGACGACATCCGCCGCTGCGGTATCGCCCGTGAGGTGCTCGGCCCGGACGGGAAGCTGATGATCGACGCGAACCAGGTCTGGGACGTGCCGCAGGCGATCGCGTGGGTGCGGGCGCTGGCGGAGTTCGACCCGCTCTGGATCGAGGAGCCGACCAGCCCGGACGACATCCTCGGGCACGCGGCGATCCGGACGGCCGTCGCACCGATCGGCGTCGCGACCGGCGAGCACGGGATGAACCGGGTGCTGTTCAAGCAGCTGTTCCAGGCCAAGGCGATCGACTACTGCCAACTGGACGCGGCCCGGCTGGGCAGTGTCAACGAGATTCTCGCGGTCTACCTGATGGCGGCCTGGTACGACGTACCCGTGTGCCCGCACGCCGGCGGCGTCGGGTTGTGCGAACTCGTGCAGCACCTGGCGATCTTCGACTACGTCGCCGTGTCGGCGTCGCTCGACCGGCGGGTGACGGAGTACGTCGATCATCTGCACGAGCACTTCGTCGACCCCTGCGTAGTCCGGAACGGCGCCTACGTCCTGCCGTCGGCAGCCGGTTACAGTGCGAAGATGCACACCGATTCGCTGGACGCCTACACGTTCCCGACCGGGACGTACTGGGCGACGCCCGTCGTACCGGAAACGATCCCATGACCTCGCAGACCGACGTCGTCGTCCAGGGCATCCGGAACCTGATCGTCGAGGGCAAGCTGCGGCCGGGCGACCGGCTGCCGGTGGAGAAGGATCTCGCCGAAGCGCTCGGGGTGTCCAGGAACCCTTTGCGGGAAGGGGTTCGCGCCCTGTCGGTGATGGGCGTCCTGGAGACCCGGCAAGGCGACGGAACCTACGTCACCTCGCTCGACTCCTCGTTGCTGCTGGCACCGATGGGGTTCGTCGTCGACCTGCACGACCGCAGTGGTGCGCACCATCTGCACGCCGTACGACGGATGCTCGAGACCGAGGCAGCCGCGCTCGCGGCCCGGTCGATCAGCCCGGACGACCTGACCGCGGCCGACCAGATGCTGGGCCGGATCGAGGCCGAACTCGTAAAGGACGAGCCTGACCACGAGGCGATCATCGACGACGACATCGCCTTCCACCAGATCGTCGCCAAAGCCTCCGGCAACCCCGTCCTCGCGGCGCTGATCGAGGCCCTCGGCGGCCGGACCAGCCGGGACCGGCTGTGGCGCTCGATCAGCCAGCACGGTGCCGACCAGGCCACCCACGCCGAACATCGGTCCATCCTCGCCGCCCTCGCCGCCCACGACCCGGACCGCGCGCGGACCCGGATGGCCGCCCATCTCTTCGGCGTCGAGGACTACCTCCGGCAACGACCACCCGGCGACGACCCCATCCCCGATCTCTGAGGACTGCTTAGAAGGCGGGGAGCTCGAGGACACCTCCCTCGGCGTCGTCACCGCCGGGCAGCGCGCCCACGTAGGTCACCCAGATCCTCGAGCCGTCGGTCGAGGTCGCGATGCCGTTCAGCCGCGCGCCACCGAGCGAGTGACGCCCCAGGCGAACTCTGCGGACGCCCACGGTCGTGCCGTCCTGTCGCATCCGGACAATCGTGTCGTTGCCACGGTTGCAGATGTAGATGTCGCTGCCCGGCTGCAGCGTGGTGTTGCTGGCATGGTCCGGATGCGTGGTGTCGATCCGCACCGGAGCCAGGTCGAGCGGTTGATCCAAGGCCGATGACCTGATGGTGCGCAGTCCGCTGGGCACGAACACCTCGTTGCCTTGCGGGCCACCGATCGTCAGCTCGATGACCTTGATCGAATCGTCGAAGGGTTGACTCACGTACAGGATGAGCTCGGGCGCGTAGCTAATCAGGACTCCGAGCCGCGGTAGCGGGACCCGCCCGCGGTGTCCGCTGTCATGGCCCCAGGAGCGATGGACGAGCGGCTGGACCGTACGGGGCGGCGCGATGCCGTCGAGCGCCTTCACCGTGTGCTCCTGTACGACGCTCCCATCGGCTACCACCACAGCGAACACCGCGCGCCCGCTGCCGTCCGGTGATCGGCCGATGAGAGCAGTGCCGACAGCCGCCTTGGAAATCGCGCCGGGGATGACCTGCGTCGGGGTGCGGCCGGTGATATCGCCGAAGTAGACACCACCCGTAGTCGGGTTGGGCGCGCCTGCCAGTGGACGTCCGTCCGGATCGGCGATCGACGAGGAGCCGGGGCCGTTCAGCCCGTACGGAGCATTGGCCGGCCAGAACCGGCCGAAGGCATTGTTGATCGACATGCCGAGCGGATTCGCGACCGCCGTCTGGTCCGCGGTCACAGCACCGGGTGTATAGAAACCGTTGCGCCAGTTCGGGCTCTGCGCGCTGTACATCTGGACGGCCCCGCCCAGCGCGGACGCCTGCCCGCCCGAGGCCGCGAACCGGTCCGGTACGGCGAGATCGGCGCCGCCCGGATCGATGGAAAGGAACGAACCCGCCGCCTGGTCCGGATTCGCCTTCGGGGCACCGAAGTTCGACCTGCTCCCGACCACAATGCGGGTCGGGTCACACACCCGGCCAGGCTGCGTGAATGCCGCAAGCACGGGATTGCTGTGGATCGGGCTACCTGGCAGGAATGTGCCGACCGGAGCGATTGCCGACGCTCCGGGAATGCCGACCGCCACGACACGGCCGCTGATCGTCGGTACGCCGCCGCGATCCGCGGCGTAGGCGCTCGGCGTGCGCGTGACCGCATCCGCACCGGCAACTCCCACCAACCCAAGCGCCGCGAGAGCCTGGCGCCGACTGATCTGGAACCCGCGTTCAGGCGTGTCTAAACCTGACATGATTCATCTCCCCCTACCGCATCTCCCCCTGCCGCACTGATGACACAGACCAGCAAACCGCGTGGTCGTAAAGAATCCTCGCCCCTGCCCCCTGGCAGTGCACTACCAATTTGGAGACCCGCCAGTCACGAAAAGTGCCGAGCAGACCTCGATCGGTAACGCCAGTCTTGATCGCAGTAACGGGTTTGTCACGAGCTCGGACACCAACAGCTCCACGTAATTGCGGCCGTCTCAGCGCCTGCAAGCAGCTCGCGCCGTGCCGCTGTCCTTCAGGGTGGCATCGACGACCTGGGCGCGGTCACCATCATCAGCGCGGCGACCGCAGCCAAGCGAGCGAAGAACGAGATCATGGTTGCCTTCCACAACGGAGCAGGCCACGACAGAGCACGGCCGCCGTCGTTCGCGACGACCGGACAGCGGGTGCCGGCCTAGGTCTCAGGCTGGGCGGATGGGGTCTGGCCGGATGTGGTCTGGGCGGTCCACGAGGCCAGCAGGTCGAGGGCGTGGGCGGTGGGTGAACCCGGCTCGGCGGCGTACAGGGTGAGTGTCAGGCCGGGGTCGGAGATCATGTCCATGCTTTCGTAGGCGAGTTCGAGGTCGCCGACGTCGCGGTGGTGGAAGAGTTTGGTGCCGGCGCCGTGGGTGCGAACGTTGTGGCTGCTCCAGCGGTGGCGGAAGTCGGGGCTGCGGGTGGACAGTTCGCCGACCAGGTCGTGCAGTTCTTTGTCGTGCGGGTCGCGGCCGGCTTCGGTGCGCAGGATCGCGACGCAGATGTCGGCGGCGCCGTCCCAGTCGGGGTAGAAGTCGTGGGCGGCGTCGAGGTCGAGGAAGGTGAACCGGGCGAAGCTGGGCTGTCCGCCGGCTGCCGCGTCGTACAGGGGATCATGCATGGCCCGGCCGAGGTGGTTGCAGGCCAGCAGATCCATCCGGCCGTTGCGGACGATGGCCGGGGCGGTGAACTTGTCCAGCACCCACTGCAGACTCGGCCGCGGAGTCCAGCGCTTACCGGCCCGGCGGCGCGGGCGCATACCGGCGCTGGTGCCGTCGGCGGCGTGGGCCAGGTGGAACAGATGCGTCCGCTCGGCATCGTCGAGCTGCAGCGCCCGGGCGATCGCATCGAGCACCGAGGCGGACACGCCGCCCAGCGCCCCGCGCTCGAGCTTGGCGTAGTACTCGACACTCACCCCCGCGAGCGCGGCAACCTCACCCCGACGCAGTCCCGGCACCCGGCGATCGCCGACGTCGGGCAACCCCGCCTGCTGCGGGGTGACCTTCGCTCGCCGCGAGATCAGGAACTCGCGGACCTCGGCGCGGTTGTCCATAGCAACGACGGTACGACGTGTTCCGGCCGGGTGGGATGCACTATCGGTACACGTCACGACAGAGACTCCCTCAGCCCTCCCCCGCGGCGTTGACTGGAGTCAGCCAGGCCCGCGCGGATCACTCTCCCCGCCGGCCCGATCGAAGACTCAGCTCGATACGAGGAGAATCCACCGATGCGTGGTGTAGTCATGCACGCCCCCGGCGACGTCCGGGTCGAGGACCGGCCGGAGCCGGCCATCCTGAAGCCGACCGACGCGATCATTCGGCTGTCGGCGACCTGCATCTGTGGGTCCGATCTGTGGCCCTACCGGGGTGCGGACAAGGTCGACGAGCCGATGGCGATGGGGCACGAGTACGCCGGCATCGTGGAAGAGGTCGGTACGGCGGTCACCACGGTCAAGCCGGGCCAGTTCGTGGTCGGGTCGTTCTTCGCCTCCGACAACACCTGCGAGATCTGCCGGGCCGGCTACCAGACCTCCTGCGTCAACCGGGAGATCCTCGGTTTGTCGGGGGCCGCGCAGTCGCAGCGGATGCGGGTGCCGCTGGCCGACGGCACCCTGGTCGCCACACCCGAGGTCCCCGACGACGACCTGGTGCCGGACTTCCTGGCCGCCTCCGACGTCCTCGGCACCGGGTGGTTCGCCGCCGTCGCCGCGCAGGTCGGCCCGGGCAAGACCGTCGCGGTCGTCGGCGACGGAGCGGTCGGGCTACTCGGAGTGATGGCTGCGCAGCAGCTCGGGGCGGAGCGGATCATCGCGATGAGCCGGCACGAATCGCGCCAGCAGTTGGCGCGGGAGTTCGGCGCGACCGACATCGTCACCGAACGCGGCGACGCCGGCATCGAGCAGATCAAGGGCCTCACCAACGGACTGGGTGCGCACTCGGTGATCGAGGCCGTCGGCACCCAGGAATCGATGATGCAGGCCGTCGGCTCCACCCGCCCCGGCGGCCACATCGGCTACGTCGGCGTCACCCACGACGTGAACCTGAACGGCGACGAACTGTTCTTCTCCCACGTCCACCTCCACGGCGGCCCCGCACCCGTACGCCAGTACCTGCCGGACCTGATCGACCGAATCTGGAACCGCAAGATCCGCCCCGGCCGCGTGTTCGACCTCGAACTCCCCCTCGACGACGCAGCAGCCGGCTACCAGGCCATGGACACCCGCCAAGCCATCAAGGTGCTGCTCCGGCCGTGACCAACCTCGACACCCCGGAGACGGCGCACGTCGCGCCGCCTGCAAACCGCTCGCGCCACCAGGCCCGGCTCACCGCCGGGCTGGTCGCGACCGTGATCTTCCTGACCGCGATCGCGCCTCTGGCGACCGACATGTACGTGCCGGCCTTCCCGCAGGTCGCCGCCGAGCTGACCGCGACCGCCACCCAGGTCCAGCTCACCCTTACGACGTTCTTCGTCGGCATGGCTCTCGGGCAACTGGCCGGCGGCCCGGTCTCGGACCAACGCGGCCGGCGCCGGCCACTACTGACGGCGATCCTGGCGATGACCATCGCCTCCATCGTGTGTGCCCTCACCCCCACGATCGCGGTCATGACCGTGGCCAGGTTCGTCCAGGGCTTCGCCGGCGGCTGGGCGATGGTGATCGGCCGCGCCGTCATCGTCGACCTGGCCCGCGGCGCCCAACTCGTCCGGGTGCTGAACGTCATCGCCGGCGTCGGCGGCATCGCCCCCATCGTCGGCCCGCTGCTCGGAGCCGTCATCCTCCAACTGACTCACTGGCGGGTCTCGTTCTGGGCCGTCGCCGCGCTGGGACTGGCGATGACCGTCGCCGTCCTGGTCGCCGTACCCGAATCACTACCACCCGAACGCCGTCACGGCGGCGGCCTGCGCAACTTCCTCACCGCCGGCCGGGTCGTCCTCGGCCACCGCGAGTACATCGGCTACGTCGTCGTCGCCGGGTCCGCCATGGGCGCACTCTTTGCGTACGTCGCCACGTCCGCGTTCGTACTGCAATCGATGAACGGCCTGTCTCCGGTCGCGTACTCGATCGACTTCGCCGCGAACGCCGTCGGCATGACCGTCGCCGCACTCGTCGCAGCCCGGCTCGCCGGACGAGTCGCCACCCGCAAACTCATCCTGGCCGGTCAACTCGCCGCCCTCACCGCCGGCGTCGCGATGCTGGCCGGCGCCCTGTGGTTCGACACGCCGCTGATCCTGGCGATGGTCTGCTTCTTCGTCCTGATGTCCGCCCAGGGCCTGATGATTCCCAACGGCGGTGCGCTCGCGTCGGCCGCCGTACCGGATCACGCAGGCACCGGATCGGCCATCCAGGGCTTCGTCCAATGGGTCGCCGCCGGCACCATCGCCCCCATCGCCGGCCTCGGCGGCGAACACACCGCAGTCCCCATGGCCACCCTGATGATCGCCGGCGCCGCCGCGTCCATGTTCGGCCTCGTCGTCCTGGCCGGGCCAAAAGCGATGAATCAGCTCGTAGTGGATTCCGCTCGGTCGTCGTAGGTGAGGCGCGAGATCGCGACGTACTCGCGGTGATCCTCGGCCCAGTGGATGAGCTGTGCCACGTGGCCCGACAACGTCTCGCCGACCGGGGTCAGCGAGTAGTCGACGCGGGGCGGCGAGGTCGGTGTGACGGCGCGGCTGACCAGTCCATCTCGCTCGAGGCTGCGCAACGTCAGCGTCAGCATCCGCTGGGAGATGCCGTCGATCGAGCGCTGCAACTCGGAGTACCGCTTGGGTCCGCTGCTGAGTAGGTGCATCAGGAGCACGCTCCACTTGTCACCGATGCGGTCGAGAACGTCGCGGAGCTTGCAGATCGGGTGCTCGATTCGCCCACGATGCGCGCGGTGTCGTTCGCGGAGTTCGGTTCGGCGCCGGCCATCACCGAACTGCCGGTACCGCAGCCCGGATCGGGTGAGGTACTCGTCAGAGTCCAGGCCTCGTCGATCAACGGGTTCGATCTCGGCGTGCTCGGCGGCTTTCTCCAGGGCGTGTACGAGTACGAGTTTCCCGTTGTCCTCGGCAAGGACTTCGCCGGTGTGGTCGCGGGTGTCGGTGAAGGCGTGACCAGGGTGAACGAGGGCGACCAGGTGTTCGGTGTCGTCATACGGCCAACGCTCGGTCAGGGTGCCTTCTCCGAGTACGCCGTGGTCAGCGAACAGCACGGCATCGCCCGAAGGCCCACCCAACTCGACCACACCAGGGCCGGCGCGCTCGGACTCGCCGGCACGGCCGCACTCAACGCCGTGGACGCCGTTTCCCCTCAGCGCGGCGAGACGATCCTGATCTCGGGTGCGACCGGCGGCGTGGGCTCGTACGCGATCCAACTCGCTGCAGCACGGGGTGCAACGGTGATCGCGACCGCACGGCCCGGCGCGGAAGCTGCCTTCGTGACCGGCCTGGGCGCCACTTGGACAGTCGACCCGGATCATCTCGTCGCGCAGGTCAAGGCGATCGCCCCGTCAGGCGTCGACTCCGCACTGCACCTCGCGGGTGACGGCGACAGCATCGCGGAGTTGCTCCCGGCCGGGGGCCGGCTCGCGTCGACCAGGCACTACGAACCCACCCGGTCGACCCTGGTGGCGACGGACATCATGGCGGACCCCACCCCCGAGACGTTGTCCCGACTGGCGGCCGAGGTCATCGAAGGACGGCTCCGGGTACCTCTCGCCAAGGCCTACCCGCTCACCGAAGCAGCATCAGCTCTCACCGACTTCACCACCGGTACAGTCGGCAAACTCGCAATCACCATCTGATGGTTCGACCTCGGCGAGCCACTTCGATTGACCTGATCGAGCCACCCGCTGGCCGCCCAGCCAGACCGGAGGTGTGACCCTGTGACTGCGGCATCGGAGAGGATCGGGGCATGCTTGTGTGTATTGGCGATCTTGTTGAAGACGTTGTTGTCTGGGCTGATGGGGCGCCGCGGGCCGGGACGGACAATCCGGCGCGGATCCATCGGGCACGCGGTGGCGCGGCCTCCAACGTTGCTGCTTTCGCGAGCAGTCTGGGGACGCGGACCCGGTTCATCGGGCGGGTGGGAGACGACGCCGTCGGCGAGGCGCTTGTGCGGGAACTGGCCATGGCGGGCGTTGACACCAGGGTCCAGAGACGGGGACGGACTGGCACCATCGTGCTCATTGTGGATGCGGCTGGGGAACGAACGATGTACCCAGACCGAGGGGCCGCGGCCGAGCTGGCCGACGTACCGGACTCCTGGATCTCCGGCGCGGCAGCGGTCCACCTCTCGGCGTACTCCCTCGACGGTCCATCACGGCCCGTCCTCCGTCAGGCTTCGGACATCGCTCGTGCCGAGGGCGCCATTCTCACCATCGATGCGTCCTCGGTCGCTCTCATCGATTCTCTTGGACCCGCGACCTTCCGTGATCTGATCAGAGCACTGCAGCCCACCTACGTCTTCGCGAACGGAACCGAAGCCGATCTTGGTTCCCTGCGAGAGCTTGCGACTGCTGGTACGACGGTTGTGGTCAAGAACGGCATGGAACCCACCGAGGTTCACTTCGCAGCCAACAGATCAGCAACCGTCCACGTACCCCCGGTGGACGACGTGCGTGACACGACCGGCGCCGGTGATGCGTTCGCGGCCGGCTTCCTGTCCGCCGTACTCGACAACGCCGAGGTCATCGAGGCGGTCGAGGCGGGCCACAACCTCGCCAGGAGAGTCCTCACCGAACCAGGCGCGACACTGACCATGACCGCCGACGATTAGGGTGCTGTTCGTGACTCACAATGCCGTCTTGTCCGACGACGTGGCGCAGGCCCTGGCCGAAGGCCGTGCGGTCGTCGCGCTGGAGTCGACGATCTTCTCGAACCTCGGCCTGCCTGCCCCTGCCAACGCCGAGGCACTCGAGCTCTGCAAGCAAGCAGTTCTCGACCACGGCGCCACACCGGCCGTGACCGCGATCCTCGACGGCCGCCCGCATGTCGGTCTCACCCCGGACGAAGAGAAAAGAGTGCTGCAAGGCACGCGGAAGGTCGCCGAGCGCGATCTGTCAGTGGCGCAGGCACAGGGATGGGACGTCGGCGTCACCACGGTCTCGGCGACGGTCTCGCTGGCCCATGCGGCCGGCATCTCGGTCTTCGCCACCGGCGGCATCGGTGGTGTACACCGCGGATCCGAACTCACCGGGGACATCTCGGCCGACCTCGACGCCATCGCCAACCATCCCGTCATCACGGTCTGCGCCGGCGCCAAGGCATTCCTCGACCTGCCCCGAACACTCGAGTACCTCGAGACCGCCGGCGTCCCGGTCCTGGGCTGGCAGCACGACTGGTTCCCGGCCTTCTACACGCGCTCGAGCGGTTTGCCGGTTCCGCACCGGGTCGACGACGAGCGAGTGGTCTGCGACGTACTCCGCTTCCGGGCGCGACCGGATACCGGTGTCTTGCTAACTGTCCCGATTCCCGTCGAGCACGAGATCCCAGAGTCCCGAATCAACGCCGTACTAACCGCCGCACTCGACTCGACCTCTCGCGCAGGAATCACCGGTCCCGCCGTCACCCCGTACGTCCTCGGGAGAATCGAAAGGGAGACGGACGGCCAAAGCATCCCCGCAAACCTCGCCCTGGCCCGAAACAACGCCACCATCGCCGCCCGGGTAGCCGTCGCCCTCACGTCCACCGCGGCGTGACGGCGGACATCGCTAAGCCCAACCCGCGAGGCGAGCCAGACCTGCGGTTGCGAAGGTGACTCCGAAGGCCAGGGCCAGCGGTAGCAAGGTCGCCGTGGTGGTCCACTTGAGGCTCCTGGTCTCCTTCCAGATCGTCAGGATCGTCGTGCTGCAAGGGTTGTGCAGCATGCTGAAGAGCATCAGGTTGATGGCGGTCAGAACTGTCCATCCCCCGGCTTGAACGAGGACCGATCCGGTCTCGGTGTCGGCGAGTTCCAGCATCACGCCGCTGGATACGCCGTACTGGATCGGGCCCAGCGTCATCGTCAGCATCAGGATGGTGGGGATGATGATCTCGTTGGCGGGGATCGCGACGAGGTAGGCCAGCAGGATGATGCCGTTCAAGCCGAGAGCGAGTCCCAACGGATCCAGACCGTGGGAGACGTGCGCGGCGATACTCGAGCCGTCGACGCTGACATTGCCGATCAGCCAGATCACCGCGCCCGCCGGTGCTGCCATCACGATCGCTCGCCAGAGAACCTTGAGCGTCCGGTCGATGACGCTGGTGTAGATGGTGCGCAGGACCTGGGGCGGCCGGTACGGCGGAAGCTCCAACGAGTACACCGAAGTCGCACCACGCAAAACCGTCTTCGACAGACCCCACGAAACGACCAGTGTGGTGACGATGCCCAGGACAGCGACCAGTACGACGCTGCCGGCCGCGACCAGTCCCGCAAGAGCCGGTGGCACCAGCGTGCCGATGAACACCGTGCCCATCAGGATCAGCGTCGGCCAGCGTCCGTTGCAGATGCTGAAGTTGTTCGTGACGATGGCGATCATGCGTTCGCGCGGGCTGTCGATGATCCGGGTGGCGGTGACTCCGGCCGCGTTGCAGCCGTAGCCCATCATCATCGACAGCGACTGCTTGCCGTGCGCACCGGCTGAGGCGAACAGCCGGTCCAGGTTGAACGCGACCCGTGGCAGGTAGCCGAAGTCCTCCAGCAGGGTGAACAGCGGGAAGAAGATCGCCATCGGCGGCAGCATCACCGCGATCACCCAGGCCGTCCCCAGATAGATGCCGTCCGCAACGAGTCCGGTGATCCACCACGGGGCGCCACTCAGCAGCTCCCGGACCAGAACGTGACCATCCTGCACCAGCAGCCGGTAAAGGAAATCAGACGGTACGGCGGCGCCCGTGATGGTGAACCAGAAGACCCCGAAGAACAGCAGCCCCATCACCACGAAGCCCCAGACCCGATGGGTCAGCGCCCGATCGAGCATCCGGTCGACGGTCAGCCGCGCACGGCCATCGACGGTGATGCTGGACCGCGCGATGCGGCCGGCCTCGGCGAAGAACGCTACGACGACCTCATCCTCAGACAGGTCGTCAAGCCGCAGCCGACGTCCCCGCGAAGCGACCTTCCCGCGAGCCACCAGGTCGATCGACTCCTGCAGCTCCGTGATCCCGCGTCCCCGTCGCGCCGCGGTCGCCGTCACCGGTACGCCGAGCTCACGGGCGAGGTGGCGCGTGTCGACGGTGATCCCGTGCCGCTCGGCCTCGTCGACCAGGTTCAGCGCGACGACGACCTTGTCGGTGACCTGCAGGATCTGCAGCACCAGGTTCAGGTTGCGCTCCAGCCGCGTCGCGTCCACCACCACGACCGTCACGTCGGGCGTGCCGTGCTGCAGGAAGTCGCGGGCGACGTCCTCCTCACCAGTGGCCGACCGCAACGAGTACACGCCGGGAAGATCCACGACCTTGTACCCGTGCCCGTTAAACCGATATCCCCCTTCGGCCCGCGTCACCGTCGTACCGGGCCAGTTGCCGGACCGTTGGCGCAGTCCCGTGAGGGCGTTGAACACCGTGCTCTTCCCGGTGTTCGGGTTGCCGGCGACCGCGACCACGTAGTCGTAGCCGCCGGCAACCACCTCCAACCGCTGGGGGTTCAGCGCACAACTCCCACAGTCGTGACTCACGTCTTCACCAGTTCGACGTGAATGGACCGGGCCTGAGAACGGCGCAGCACGATCAGGCTGCCGCAGATCAGGTACGCCGTGGGATCGCCCAGTGGACTGGTCAGGTCGGCCCGGATCTCGGTGCCGGGCAGCAGCCCGAGGTCCATCAGCCGAAGACGTTCGGCGCCGCTGCTGTCCAGCGACGTCACCAGCGCGCCGGCAGCCCGTGGGAGCTGGTCGAGTGTCATGATTCAGTAGATGTTGGAGGGCCGGACCATGCCCTCGGCCAGATCGCCGAAGCCGGGGGCCATGATCGCGCCGGGGTGACCGAAGATCTCCTCCACGACAGCGGTCTCCGTGGTGATCAGCAGGGCCGCGATGGACGCCGCACTCTCCAGCGCCGCACGAGTGACCTTGAGCGGATCCATCACCCCTTCGTCGAACATGTCCGCGTAGGCGCCGGTCAGGGCGTTGAAGCCGTGTCCGAGCGGCAGGCTCGCCACCTTGTCGATCACCTCGTCGCCGTCGTACCCGGCGTTGATCGCGATCCAGCGCAGCGGCTCGGGCAGGGCGCGCCGTACTACCTCACGCCCGACCGCGTCGTCACCGGTCAGTTCGACCCGAGACACCGCCTCCTGCGCCTGGACGAGCGCCGTGCCTCCGCCTGCCACGACGCCCTCCTCGAGAGCGGCGCGGGTGGCGGCCAGCGAGTCGTCGACCCGCAGCATCCGTTCCTTGAGCTCGACACTCGTCGCGCCGCCGACGCGGATGACGGCCACCCGTCCGGACAGCCGTGCCATCCGGAGCTGCAGGTTGTCCTGGTCGGCGTCGATCCTGGCTCGTTCGAACTGCGTCTCCAGCTGGGTCAGCCGGGCCTCGACCAACCGAGGATCCCCATGACCGCCGACGATCGTCGTGCCGTTCTCCGTGATCGTGATCCGGTCACAGGACCCGAGGTGATCCAGAGCGACCTCGGCCAGCTCCAGGCCGGTGTCCTTCGCGATCACCCGACCGCCGAGGGCCACGGCGAGATCCTCCAGCTCGGCCACCCGGCGATGACCGAAACCAGGAGCACGGACGACGACCGACTGCATGGTGTTGTGCATGTTGCCGCCGACAAGCAGTTGCAGCGCGGGACCGTCGACGTCCTCGGCCAGTACCACCAGCGGCCGGTCCGCGCGCTTCGCCACCTCGACGGTCGGCATGATGTCCTGCACCTGCGTGATCTTCTTGTTGGTGAGCAGGATGACCGGGTTGTCGAAGACGGCCTCCATCCGCTCCTGGTCGGTGACCATGTACATCGAGATGTAGCCGTGGTCGAACTCGATCCCGTCCACGACCTCGACCGACAGGCCGATCGAGTCGGACTCCTCGGTCGTGACGATCCCGTTGCGGCCGACCCGCTCGACCGCCTCGGCGATCACCTCGCCGATCGATTCGTCGTCGCTGGCCGCGAGGGTCGCGATGTGCCGCAGGTCCTGCCGGCCACCGACCTCGGCCGACCACGAACGCAGCGTCTCGACCACGACCGGCACGGTCTGCTCGATGCCCCGCCGGACCCGCATCGGGTTGGCACCGGCGTCGACGGCCCGCATTCCTTCCCGAACCATGGCCTGGGCGAGCACCGTGGCCGTCGTGGTCCCGTCGCCGACCACGCCGTTGGTCTTCATCGCGACTTCCTTGACCAGCTGGGCGCCCATGTTGGCGAACGGCTCGCGGAGCTGGATCTCCCGCGCGATGGTGACCCCGTCGTTGGTGATGGTCGGCGGACCGGTCAGCTTCTCCAGTACGGCGTTGCGCCCCTTCGGACCCAGTGTCACCTTGATCGCGTCGGCCAGGGCGTTCACCCCGGACTCGAGCAACCGTCGTGCTTCCTCGTTGAACCTCAGTTCCTTGGCCATGATCAGACTGCCTTTCGGGTCACGGGATGAGAATCGCCCGGCCGCGGACTCTGCCCGCGTCGAGGTCGTCGATCGCCTGCTGGAAGTCAGCGAGCGGGTACTTCGTGGTGTGCAGGGCGACCTTGCCCTGCGCGGCGAGCACCATCAGCTCCTGCAGGTCGTTGAAGGAGCCGACGAGATTGCCGATGAAGTTGATCTCGGTCGAGATGATGTCGATCGTCGGGACGTCGATGTTCTCGCCGTACCCGACCACGTAGTAGTTGCCGGCCCGGCGCAGCATCGCCACGCCCTCGGCCGTGGCGCCGCCCTCGCCGACGAAGTCGACGACCGCCTCCGCGCCCTTGCCACCGGTCAGTTCCAGCACCTTCGCGATCTGGGTGCCGTCAGCAACGATGCCGTGGTCCGCGCCGATCTCTACGGCGAGCTGGACCGCGGCCGGGTTGCGATCGATCACCACCAGGGTCGCGGCCGAGATCGCCTTCAGCACCTGGATGCCGATGTGGCCGAGACCGCCGGCCCCGATCATCACGCAGACGTCCCCCGGCCGGGTGGCCCGGGCCGCCTTCGCAGCCGCATGGTACGCCGTGAGGCCGGCGTCGGCGAGCGCCGCGACATCCGCGGGTTCGAGGTTGTCGTCGATCCGTACGACGCTGCGGGCCGTCGTCCGGAGGTATTCGGCGTACCCGCCGTCGGTGTCGATCCCGGGGAACCGGCTGTTCTCGCAGTGCACGTCGTCGCCGAAGCGGCAGGCGCGGCACAGGCCGCAGGTGATGAGCGGATGCAGGATGACCTTGTCGCCAACCTTGACGTTGGTGACCGCGTCGCCGATCGCATGTACCCAGCCCGCGTTCTCGTGCCCGATCGTGTACGGCAGCGCGACACCGGTCTTGGCCGCCCACTGTCCTTCGAGGATGTGGAGATCCGTCCGGCACACTCCGGCACCGCCGATTCTGACGATGACGTCGAGCGGGCCGTGGATCTCGGGTTCAGCTATCTCGGTCAGCTGCAGCTTGGTGTGGTACCCGACCACCTGGACCGCCCTCATGACGTGCTCCTCAGGTTCGTGACGTGGATGGACATGCCGTCGTCGGCATCGGCGTACCGGGTCGCGAGCAGGCCGCGGCAGAAGTGAGAGTTGCCCTCGATCGAGATGCGCACCGCTTTGGCGAACCGCAGCCTCAACGGGACCGCCTCTGGGGCGAGCGGTCCGCCGTCCTCGTCGACCACCACCGGCTCACCAGGGTGAACACCGAGTCCGACCGCGACTCGACGACGCAGCAACGCCTCCTTGTGCGGCCCCTCCGGAAGGTCGGCGAGGGTGACCAGGTGCAGGTCGTCGACGGTCAGGTCGGTGTCTCGCAGGAGTACTGCGGCACATCGCTCCATCGCTGCCGTGTGGGCCTTGCGCTGGAAGGTACGGCGCAACTCGTCCAGGCTGTCCTCGGCCTCCGAGCCGAAGGTGCCGACGTAGCCGGCGTCCGCGGCAAGGCCGGCATTGATCTTCTCCGAGTCGTGATGGTCGTCGAGCTGGACCACGATCCGCCCGAGCCCGCCAACCCGCCGCAGTGCGTCCTGGGCGTCGGAAGCCATCAGGTAAGCGAAATTCGGCGAGCAGAACGACGTCGGCAACCGGAGGTGCACCGTCACCCCGATGTCGTCGATCCGAACCGACCGGACGAAACCCAGCGAAGTGATCGGCTCGTCCAGCTCGGGATCCGCGACCGTGCCCAGCGCCGCCAGTACGACGTCCACCAGAGAGGTCGCGACCGTGGTCATGAGCGTGCGCCGGCCGCGACCTCGACGCCGGCGTCGCCGGCTTCGGTCGGCAGCCGCAGTTCGGCCGGTACGTCGAGGTGGTAGAGAGCCGCCGCGTTCAGGCCGAGGATCTTCTTCTTCTGATCCGTCGTGATCGGGGCGTACTCCGTCAGGTCGGCCGGGATCTGGAAGTCGACGAACTTCTCGACCAGCCACTTCGGCGTCCAGAGCGCGTAGTCGCTGGAGAAGAAGATCTTGTCCTCGCCGATCCAGTACAGCAGCTCGCCGATGATCTGGGCGAAGTACTTCGGCCGGGTGTGGATGAACGGCATCGCCACCGCGAGACCGCCGTACACGTTGGACTCCTGGGTGGCGATCCAGCAGAAGTCCTCGAGCCGGGGCAGGCCGACGTGCTCGACGATGAAGTTGAGACCGAGGTAGTCGGTCGCGACCTTGTCGATGTCCGCGACGTCGAAGGCGTCCCGGTCGAGCGGGCGGATCGTGGGGCCCTTGTGCACGTGGATGTTGGTGATGCCGAGCTCCAGGCACTCCTCCAGGTAGCGCCGCGACCACGGGTCGTCGAGCTTCCAGCCGCGCGAGTCGCCGTGCCACTCGGCGGTGTAGAGCTTCACGCCCTTGAGGTTCATCCGCTCGGCATCCCGGCGGAGCTGCTCGAGCCCGGCCTCGCCGTTGCGAGGGTCGTACGCGTGGTTGTAGGTCAGCTTGTCCGGGTGCTCGGACGCCAGTCCGAACGCCTCCTCGGTCTGGCCGAACCCGTTCCGGTAGAAGTCACCGAGCAGCGCCGGCTGGAAGATCGCGTGGTCGACGTACCCGTCCTCGAAGAGGTCCTTCATCAACCGCCGGCCGCCGTAGTACGTGTAGGTGTCGTAGTCCCAGACGACCTCTTCGGGGCTGAGGTTCTTGTGGTAGTCGTAGAAGCAGTCGATGAACTGCTTGCCGTGCACGTTCTTCTGGTTCGACTCGCGGCCGTCCCAGAGGGCGATGTGCGCGTCGACGATGAAGTACTTCTCGCCGTCCTTCTCGTACATGACTTCCTCGCTTCTGCTCAGCTGTTCTCGGGATGAGCCCCGTGCCGGGACCGGTGGCGCCAGCCCCGGACGGAGCGGCGTACGGCTTAGTGCACGGTCAGGTCGAAGCCGATGTACTCGGCGGCGTCCTCGGGGCTGGCGAACAGGATCGTCTTCTCATCCAGATGGACCATCCGGCCGTAGTGGGTGGAGCTGATCTCCTCGAACACCGAGCCGTCGAACTCCGACCCCAGCGCGTCGGTCAGCTCGGCGTAGTCGAAGTCGAGCAGGCCGACACCGTCGACCCGGATCATGGACGGGTACTCGGTCAGCTCGACGCCGTCCTTGGCGCCCATCACGGTCGCGACCACCCGGCCGATCGGCGTGTTCATCAGGGTCACGCCGCACTTGTTCGAGAACGCGGTCTCGGATCCGAACTGCATCGTCACTGGTCCAGCTCCTTCGGGATGTCGAGCCCGAGTTCCTCGAGCAGCGAACGGAACTTCTGCTTGGCCGCGTCGAAGCTGGCCGCGAACGTGACGGCCTTGTCGGCCGGCTGCGACCAGATCGGCTGCAGTGCCTGCGCGGCGGCGAGGCAGCGCGGTACCCAGGTCGCCATCCACTCGCCGAACAGCACCTTGTTGGTCTCGCCGTACTCCTCGTCCCGGGTCAGCAGCCTGAACAGGTTGCGGGTGTACGAGAGGTCGCGGTCGTAGTCGTGCTCGCCAGTACCGACAATGGTCGGGGTGATGTAGTCGCCGTTGCGGGCCGCGATCTGCATCACCAGTTCGCTGCGGAACAGGGATCCGACGAGCTGCTCGAAGACGACGTTCGTTGCGAACAGCAACTCGCACCAGTCGCCGACGGCGGTCAACCGCTCGACCACCTCGCGCGTCGGCTGCCACTCGGGAGCGTCCTTCCAGACCTCCTTGTGCGCCGAGCCGTCGAACTGTACGTCGGCCTCGGACAGATCGAGGTTGAACAGTGCGAGGTCCTGGGCGAACCGCATCTTGTGCGCCGCGTTGACCGCCACGGCGGTGTTGATCATGTTGGTCGGGCCGGACCGCTGCACGGCGGTGAAGACGTGCAGGCCAAGACCGTTCTCGGCATGCATCCAGGCGCCGAGGTTGCGCTCGATGAACTTGAGCCACGCCGAGTTCCAGCCGTCGTACGCCCTGGCCCGCTTGGCGTTCTGCAGGCAGAGGTCGACCTGGCGGACGACCGCCGAGTTGTTCCGGTAGATGGTCTGGTCCCACTCCTCGTTCGGGTCGAGGAACGCGTGCCAGTTGGACGACTTCGCCGCCGTCCACTCCTTCGGGTACCCGCCGGGGCCGTCGCCGAAGCCGTAGATCCAGCCCTGGGTCAGGTGCCGGTCCGGGTCCGGCTGGACGTCGACGGTGACGTCCTCGTACATCGTCGCCCGCAGCTTGGCCGGCTGGTAGTAGTTGTAGGTCCGGCTCTTCGAGCTGGGGAACTCCAGCGCTCCCGCCTCCGAGTCGGTGAACTCGATCCTCGGGAAACTGCGGTGCTTCGTCTCCGCCATGTCGGTCAACTCCAGTTCGTTGTGGGTGTCACCCGGCCGCGGGGCTGGTGAACTTGTCGTAGAAGACCTGGTCCTTCGGCACGTTGCTTGCCTCCAGCAACGTCAGCGCGGCGTCCACCATCGGCGGCGGACCGCACAGGTAGACCTCGCTCCGGTGCAGCTCGGGCTCGCGCCGCTCCACCACCTCGGTGACGTTGCCCGCCTCGACCTCGATACCGTCGGCACCGGCCATCGACTCCGACAGGCACGC
Source organism: Kribbella caucasensis (assembly GCF_004361855.1). Taxonomy (GTDB): domain Bacteria; phylum Actinomycetota; class Actinomycetes; order Propionibacteriales; family Kribbellaceae; genus Kribbella; species Kribbella caucasensis. The sequence continues at coordinate 71,847 of NZ_SNWQ01000010.1, read as the reverse complement.
GACGAACTCGAACCCGTTGAGGTTCGCGCCGAGCTGCCTGATCGCGTCGAGGTAGAAGAGATCCGCCGCGGTTCGCGCGCCGTAGTAGAAACGGACCGGCCGGGTGCTGCCGATCTCGTTCAGGTGTCGCAGCAGCGAGAGGATGGGCGCCATCCCCGCTCCCCCGCCGATGCAGACCACCGGCAGCACGTGCCCGTCCTTGAGCGTGAACGACCCGTACGGTCCGGTCAGCGCCAGCTCGTCGCCGACACTCAGACCGTCGTCGAGCAGGCCGGAGAACCGGCCACCGGGATACTTCTTGATCAGGAACTCGAGCTCGTCCGGCGTCGACTGGGTCGTCGCCATCGAGAACGACCGGTGCTCGTCGGTCCCCGGGATGGTGAGATCGGCGTATTGGCCGGGCTTGAACTCGAACGGTTCGGCGGGCTTCAGCCGCAGCGACACGATGTCCCGGGTGACCGCCTCGATGGCCGCGATCCGGGTCGTCACGGTCCGGATCGGCACGCCGCCGAGCAGCTCGTCCTCGTCGAAGTTCAGCAACTCGATGGTGCAGTCGCTGAATGCGTGCGCCTTGCAGAGCAGGACGTATCCGTCCGCGACCTCCGCGTCGTTGCAGGCGAAGGTCGAGTAGCGCTCCATCTGGATCTCGCCCTCGAGCACGTACGACTTACAGGCCGAGCACTGCCCCTCGCGGCATCCGTGCATCAGGTGGATGCCCTGACGGAACGCCGCGTCGAGGATCTTCTCGTCCTCGCCGACCTCCATCTCGATGTCGACCGGCTCGAAAGTGATGCGGTGTGTGTCGGCCACGACGGCCCTCCTCAGGCTGCGATCGGTATCCCGGCGGCTGGTGGCGCCGCTCATCCCCGCGACGCCACCAGCCGGCTCGGTGGGGTCAGGCGACTTTTGTGCCATTCGCCTTGTACGCCGCGACGTGCGCCTCGCGATCGGCGTCGGACATCTCGTTCAGCAGCACGTTCGGGCTGTTGAACGTGTTGCCGCGGACGTCGTCGAGGGTCCACATCTTCTTCGGGTCGTCGAGGTCCAGGTGCGGCTGACCGATCAGGGTCTTGCCGTCGTCCCGCACGTACCCGAGGTCCTGGACGATGTCGGCCAGGTCCTTGCCGTGGTGCAGGGTCTCCCACTCGCGGAACCCGGTCAGCCGGCCCATGTTCGGGGTCGGGCGTCCGTCGTACTCGCTGCGGAACGCGACGGCGTCGGTCCAATAGCAGGTCTCCGAGCAGTACGTCCGCCACTGGTCGTCCACCTTCTCGGTGACCATGTCCTCGCGGATGAGGGCCGGCACCATGCAGGTCCAGCACCGGTGCGGGTACTGGTAGCCGACGTCCTCGAACGCGATCGGCTTGTTCCGGCCCGGGTAGGCCAGGCGGTTGTAGTTCTCCCACCACTTGCCGTACTTCGAGTACCAGCCGGGGTACTTGGCCTCGAACCACTCGAAGTCCTTGTCGGTCATCGCGTCGATCCGCCAGTAGTTCACCGGCCACCCGGTCGCGAAGAACCGCGCCACCTCGTGCACGTAGCCCTTGTCCACGATCCGCTTCCACGCTTCCTCGACCAGATCGTGCGGAATGGTGAGTCCGTACTTCTCCAGCGGCAGCAGGTAGCTGCGGTAGTAGTCGTCGTAGATCCAGCGGCGCCACATCTCCGCATAGCTCTCACGGTCCTTGCGACGGTCCTTGGTGCCGTACTCGATGAACGTGCCGATCGCGGCGTCCACGACACAGTGGTTGTTCCACCACGCGTACCGCAGATCGCGTTCGAGCAGCGGCCGGTTGCGCTCGTCGGCCAGCGCCATCAGCAGGATCGAGTACCCGTTGCTGATGTGCCGCGACTCGTCCGACTGCACCGAGTGGAAGACAGTCGGCAGCAGGTAGTCGCCGTTGGCCGCGGCCTCGTCGGGCATCGCCACGAAGAGCGTGTTGGTGAAGGCGGTCTCGGCGACCACGGTCAGGTAGATGTTCGCCGCGGTGATCGCGTCACCGGTGATGAACCCCTCACCGAACTGCCGGCCGATGGTGCCCGCGTAGTTGTTCGCGAACGCCTTCTCGGTCATGTCGAACCCGGCCGGGTCGATGTAGTTGTTCATGTACAGCTTCTTGAGGTTCATCTGGATCGTCGAGTGCCGGACCTCGTCGATCATCTGCACCGCGAGCCCGTTGTGGATCTCCGGGTTCGGCACCGCGTCGATCGCCATCGGCATCGCCCGGGCCGCCGAGATCTCCGGGAACGGGATGATGCTGAGGAACAACTTCTGCCACTCCAGCCAGCGCTGCTGGACCTGGCGGAACATGTTGCCCCGGATGGCGCCGTCCATGGCGCCGTACACGCGGTTGTCCTTCTCCTCCTCCATCGGGAAGTAGGACCGCATGATCTGCTTCAGCGGGTCCTTCTTCGGCGCCTTCTCAAAGGTGTAGTCGGTGCCGAACCGGGTCGCCGGGGTGGCGAAGGTGGGCTCCCACGAGAGCTCCGTGATCTTGGCATGCGCCTTGGTGAGACTCTGCCTGCTCAATGTCTGCCTCCAGGGTCGGGAGCCGGTCGTCTGCCCAGCTCCAGCGGTACGGCGGGCCTTTCGTTGCAGTGATGCCTGCGTTGGAGCGATGAAAGCCGGATCGCCGGGAGGCTTCTGTCTCAATGTGAGACGGGCGTCACAACCTTGTGGATTACCGTTGGTCGTGTTCCGCTGTCCCAGAGCTGCCGAAGCGGATGGGAGATGACCGTGGCCCTGAACCTGCCTGTCCGGAACTCGATCCGGGTGTCGTGGCAGCGCTCTCAGGCGTCCCTGGTCGACGCCGACCGCCCGGCACCGGCGTACTTCGACGGGATCGACTTCGACACCACCCTGAGCCGGGCGGCCCGGCCGGTCATCGACTCGCTGTCGTCGGAGCTCACCAACGAGCCGGTGTGCATCATCCTGACCGACGCCAAGGGGATCGTCCTGGACCGCCGTGGCGGCGACCCGTCGCTGATCCGGCGCCTCGACTCGGTCGACCTCGCGCCCGGGTTCCGGTACGCCGAGTCCGAGGTCGGGACCAACGGCATCGGCACGGCGCTGGAGGTCGGTGGACCCATCCTGGTACTCGGTGAGGAGCACTACACCGGCGTACTGCGCACCTTCGCCTGCGCCGGAGCGCCGATCACCCATCCGGTCACGGGCGGCCTGCTCGGCGTACTCGACATCACCACCCAGGCGAAGAACTCGAACGCCGTCCTGCTCTCCTTCGCCAAGCTTGCGGCCAGGCGCATCCAGGAGCGCATCATCGAGGAGGCGAACGCCCTGGACCAGGCGCTGCTGAGCGACTACTACGCGGTCTGCCGGCACACCGGCGGTTCGGTGATCGCGCTCGGCGACGAGGTGTTCATGATCAACGCGCACGCCCAGCAGCACTTCGACTCCACCGACCAGGCCGCGCTCATCGACCGGACCCGGGACGCCCGCGGCGGGACCAAACCGCTCACGCTCATCGCCGACCTACCCAGCGGGTTCAGCGCACGGCTCGCGTACCACCCGACGTTCCTCGGCGACACCCTGGCCGGCGGCATCGTCCAGATCAGGGAACATCGACCAGGAACGCGCACCGTCGGCGGTGCACGGGTGCCGGCCTTGCCGGGCATCGTTGGAGCGAGCGCATTGTGGCGGCACACCATGCAGGAAGTGCTGGCCGCGAGCGGTCGAGCGGAGTGGCTGGTCGCCGAGGGTGAGCCGGGCGTCGGCAAGATGACCCTGCTCCGCGCCGTCCACGCTTACAGCTCGCCCAACCGGCGGCTGGCGATCCTGGATGCCGACGATCCGATCCTGCTCGCCACCGCCAGCGCCGAGGTTGAGTCCGGAGCAGACCTGTTCATCCACCACGCCCACCGCCTCTCCGGCGAGGTCATCGAAGGCCTGGTGGACCTCTTGCAGACAGTGCGCGACGGCTCAGTCGCCAGGGACCCGTGGATCGCGCTGACCGTGCTCACCGGACAGTCCGACGAACAGGACGAGGTCGGAACCCAACTCCTCCGCTTCTTCCCCCGAACGGTCGCGATCCCCCCGCTCCGCCATCACCTCGAAGACATCCCGGCCCTCGTGCGGTACCTCCTGGGCCGAGCCGGTATCACCGACGTGACCCTGTCGACGGCCGCGATCAACCAGCTGATGCGACTCCCCTGGGCCGGCAACGTCACCCAACTGCGGATGGTCCTGACCGACGTCGCCCGCCGCCGCCGATCCGGAACCGTGGACCTGGACGACCTGCCCGCCGAATGCCACGCGACCACCCGCCGGCACCTCACCAGGATGGAAGCCCTCGAACGAGACGCGATCGTCGAAGCCCTCGCGACCCACAACGGCGACAAGACCACCGCAGCCGGCACCCTCGGCATGTCCCGAGCCACCATCTACCGCAAAATCCGCGACTACGGCATCCTCAGCTGACCCGTCTCAAGGCTGTTCGATTGGGTGGATTGCCAGCGGGTGATCGTTTGGTCGATGTGGGTGGCGATCAGGCGACGCAGGTCGAGCTCCGCGCCCAGTAACCATTGGAGTTCGATGCCGTCCAGCACGGCGATCAGGATCCGGATCTCTGCCTCGATCTGCTCCTCGGTGAGTGCCGCGACCTCGCCGTTGACAACGGCTTGGCGCAGCTTCGCCGTCCAGTGCCGCACGGTCTCGGCATACCGGCGCTGGATGAATTCGCGGGCCGGGTGGTCCGGATTGGTCGCTTCGGCGGCCATCGTGAGGAACAGCTCGAGTGTGCCGCGGTGGTCGACGTGGAACTCCATGATGGCGGGCATCGCCCGGAAGTACTCCAGTCCCGGCGGATCCCCGGGCATCGCCCACTGCGCGGTCTGGATCGTCCACTCGTCCAGCACAGCCATCAGCAGGCCTTCCTTGCTGCCGAAGTACTGGATGAGCGTGGCGGGTGATGCGCCGACCCGGTCGCCGATGGTCCGCAGTGAGCCGCCGATGTACCCGAGTTCGCCGAACACTTCGGCGGCACTGCGGATGATCTGCTCGCGGCGCTCGATGCCTTTGCGATAAGGGCCACGGGTCAAGGGGGTCGCCTCGCCGGCCACACGGTCCTCCATCTCTGGCCTCCCGATGCTGGGCCACGGTATTGACGAAACCTTAGCACCCGTTTATGTTTGCCGAAATCTTAACGACTGGTCGTGTTTCATCCTGGTGAGGAGTCACGTATGCAGTCCACTATCGGAGTCGGGTTCCTGGGAGCGGGACCAGTGACGCAGGCGATCCACCTGCCGACGCTCGCCCGGCTCGGCCATGAGTTCACCATCCGCCACGTCAGCGATGTCGATCCCGCCGTCGCCGAATCGGTGGCGACACGGGTCGGCGCGACACACTCGTCGTCGCTGGACGCGCTCCTCGACGATCCGGCGGTCGAGGTGGTGGCGATCTGCAGCCCGCACACCTTCCATGCGGAGCAGGTGATCGCGGCCTGTCGCGCCGGCAAGTCGGCGGTGCTGTGCGAGAAGCCGCTGGCGATGTCGTCGACCGAAGCCGACGCGATCGCGGCCGTCTCGGCGGAGACCGGCGTACCGATCGTGGTGGGCGCGATGCATGTCTTCGATCCGGGGTGGCGGGCCGCGGTCGCGCAGTGGGGCGAGCTCCCCGCGACCAGTCACTCGATCCGGTCGTCGATCGTGTTGCCGCCGAATCCGCGTTTCGAGGACGTTGCCACCGAGGTACTCGGCAGGCAACCATTCCCCACGCCGGACCGGTCCGACGTGGAAGTGCTGGCCGCGATGATCCACGCAGGCGTGATGGGTCTGGCGGTTCACGATCTGCCGCTGGTGCGGAGCCTCCTCCCCCGGTACGACGATCTGCGGGTGGTCAGCGCCGCGGTACTGGCGCCGTTCGGGTACCGGATCCTGGCCGTTGCCGGCGGCAAGAGTATCGAGCTGCACGCGGTGATGTCCGCGACCTGGCAGCCGAACTGGGTACTCGAGGCGTACGCCAATGATGTTGCGCTGCGCACCGAGTTCACCCCGTCCTACGTGCACGCCGGATCCGCGGTCAGCACGCTGACCACCGCCGAGTCGGCACGCGTGTTCGGCCCGGAATCGTTCAACGGTTACGAGAGCGAGTGGCTCGAGCTCGCGGGCATCGTGCGCGGCCAGATCGCCCCGCCCGACCCGGGTGAGTTGGTCGACGACCTCCGGTTCACCCTCGCATTGGCCGATGCCGCCGCGGAAGCCGTCCGATCCACGCACAACACCGAGGCGGCCGCATGAACCCCACCCCACACGCCCGTGCCGCGCTCGCCACGCTGCCGCTGTCGTTCCCGGATCCCACCGGAGTCGTCATCGTCGATGGTGGTTGCGACTGGCCCGCCGAGGTGACGCGAGCACTGCGATCCGGCGCCGCCGGGGTCCTCGTCGTTCAACCGAAGCCGGCCGACTTCGCCGAGCTGCTCGAGCTTGATCCGTCAACGGCCGTCATCGTCGACTCGACCTGGGCGTCGAACCCCGTGATCGGTGCTGCGGCGCAAGCCTTTCAAGCCGCCGCGGCAGACGGCAGCAGGCTTGAATGCCGAGTGATCCTTGCCCCCGGCTCCGACTTCCCGACCGCCCTGCTGGACCAGCTGATCCTGGTCCGCGCGTTGCTGAGCCCGGTGTCGAAGGTCCGTGTCCAGTACCGCTCCGACCACGGCTTTCACGCCGAAGGCATGACCGACACCTCGATGACGGTTGACCTCAGCGTCGTCTGTACTACGGCCGTCCCGGCGGCGGCGACTGTCCGGCTGCTGACGTCCGACGGAAGCGTCGAGCTGCTGATTCCAACCGGCGACACGGCTGAACCGGCCCGGCTGACCACGGCCGGCCCCGACGGCGCAGTACAGGCACCCACGCAGTACGAGACCGGTCATCGCGCCAGCCTTCGCCGCCTGCGCGAACTGATGGCGAGCGGACCGGCAGATGGACTGGCCGACCTGCGCCAGCTGCATGCGGACGTCCTAGTCACGAGAGGAGCACAGCGAACATGAGTACAGCAAAGTCTGGCGGGGTGACCCGCCGTGGGTTCCTGGGGCTGGCCGGAGCGGCGCTTGCCGCGCCTGCGTTGGCCGCGTGCAACGTCTCCGGCAACAGCGGCACGAGCAATGCGGCCGGCGGTGGCGGCACCCTCAAGTTCTGGGACATGCCGTGGGGTCAGCCCGCCTACAACGACGCGGGAAAGAAGCTGGTCGAGGCCTACGCACCGTCCGGTGAGTTGCCCAAGGCAAGCTACCAGGTCATCCAGTGGAACAACTTCTACCAGACCTTCAGCTCCGCGATCGCCTCCGGCAGCGGCCCGGCGGTCAGTTCGGGCGCGGGCTTCCAGGCGTTCCAGTTCGCCGAACAGGGCGCGATCGCGTACGCGGACAACGTGATCGAGGCCCTGAAGAAGGACGGCACGTACGACGACTTCCTGCCGAACGTCCTGGACAGCATGAAGACCAGCGCCGGGTACGTCGCCGTCCCGTGGCAGCTCGACATGCGCATTCTCTGGTACAACAAGGCGATCCTCGACCAGGCCGGGCTGAAGCTGCCGACGACCTGGGACGAGTTGCACACCACCGGCGTGGCGCTGCGCAAGCTCGGCATCTCCGGCTTCGCGATCGGTTCCGGGGCCGGCAACCCGATGGGCTCGCACGTCATGGTCGCGATGATGATCAACAACGGCGGCGGGCTGTTCGACCCCGACGGCAAGCCGGACTGCGTGACCGACGTCAACGTCGAGGCGATCGAGTTCCTCCTGGAGCTGGTCAACGAAGGCATCATCGACAAGGGTTCGGTGTCCTTCACGATCGACAACGTCAGTGGGCTGTGGAACACGGGCAAGGCGGCGATCGGGTTCTACAGCCCGGGCCTGACGGGAGCCGCACCGAAGACCGCGGCGAACCTGGTGGTCGCCGACCCGCTGACCGGACCGCGCGGTGGCAAGGGCGCGGTGAACTTCGTCAACAACCTGATGATGTACAAGGACACCCCGTCCCAGCAGGGCTCGGAGGAGTTCCTCCAGTACTACCTGCGCAACCTGCACACGTACTGGGACAACAAGGTCGCGTCCTCGATCCCGGTGCTGAAGTCGATCGCCGACTCGCCCGCGTTCAGCGCCGACCCGAACAACACCAAGATCGTCAAGGAATGGCAGCCGATCTCGAAGAACTACGCGGCGACCGGCAGCACCTTGTTCGCCGGGCTCGCCGCGGTCGACGGCGGCCAGGCTCTCAGCCAGTTCACCCAGACCATCCTCCGTGGCGGCACCGACGCGAGATCGGCGCTGACCACGCTCCAGAAGGGCATCGAGGCCGTCGTCCAGTGACGACGACTCGAAGGGAGCACAGATGGCAACCACTGGTCTCAATCGCCTCCGACTCGCCCGGGCCGGAGTCGGTGTCGCCGGCGCCGGCCGGACCGGCGTACGACGATCCCCGAACCGTGGCGCGTTCACCTTGTTGGTGCTGATCGCGCCGTCCGTCCTGCTGCTGGTCCTGATCAACGCCTACCCCTTGGTGTATGGCGCGATCCAGTCGATCCATCGAGGGACACTGATCACCACCGGTCCGCTCGTCGGACTGGAGAACTACACCGACGTACTGGCTGATCCGCGGTTCTGGAAGGCGACCGTCTTCACGCTCGTCTTCACCTTGGTCGGCGTGTTCGGCAGCTGGGTCATCGGTCTGACCCTGGCGCTGCTGCTGCGGACCAAGGTGCCTGGCGGTCCGGTCTTCAAGGTTCTCCTGATGACGCCATGGGTGGTGCCGATCGTCGTCTCCTCGACTGCCTGGAACTGGCTCGTCGCGGCACCCGACAGCCCGCTTCCGACGCTGACCCGGTGGCTCGGATTCGGGGACGCACTGTTCCTGGCCGATCCCACCCTCGCGGCGATCACCGTCTGCGTCTTCAAGGTGTGGGTCAGCTTCCCGTTCATGATGCTGATGACGTCCGCGGCCCTGGCGAGTGTGGACGAGGGCGTTTACGAGGCCGCGAGTATCGACGGTGCGGGCAGCCGGCAGAAGTTCACCCACATCACGCTGCCGTTGATCTCGCGATCGACGTACATCAGCTGGATCCTGATGACGATCTTCTGTGTCAACGACTTCCCGACCATCTACCTGCTCACCGGTGGTGGCCCGGTCGACTCGACCACGTCGTTGATCGTGCTCGCCTACCGCACGGTGTTCCAGGACTTCCAAACGGGTCCCGGAGTCGCGATCGCGTTCATCATGACCATCGCACTGGTGGCCGTTTCGACCGTGCTGTACCGGCAGATCAGAAAGGTGGAGATCGCATGAGCGCCGCCACAGTTCCTCTTTCGAAGGTCGCTCTGCGCGGTAGATGGTGGCGGTTCGCCGTGCTGCTGATCGTCACGACCGTCGTACTGGTGCCGGTCCTCTCCACGCTGCTCTTGTCGATTCGGCCGGGGACCCTGACGGCCGACGCGGCGCCGATCACGCTGGCGAACTTCAAGCACGTGTTCGCCTCCAGCGACGTGGCCGTCTGGCTCGTCAACAGTCTCGGCGTCACGTTGGCCACGGTCGTTGTGTCTGTCATCGTCGCGGCACCCGCCGGCTATGTCCTGTCTCGTGGCCGCAGCAAGGCAGTATCGGCGTACTCACTGCTGTTGTTCCTGATCCAGTCGCTGCCGGCGATCACCGCCATCATCCCGTTGTTCATCCTGTTCGCGAAGGTCGGGCTCGCCGACAACCTGATCGGCCTCGTCGTCGTGTACGTCGGCAGCACGTTGTCGGTGGCGACCTGGATGATGGCGGCCTACTTCGACACCATCCCGCAGACCCTTGAGGAGGCCGCCTGGGTGGACGGGTGCTCGGTCTTCGGCTCGTTCGTCAGGGTCGTCCTGCGCAACTCGCTGCCCGGTGTGCTCTCCACCGCGATCTTCGCGTTCCTGCTGGCCTGGAACGACTATCTGGTCGCGCTGGTCTTCCTCAAGTCCAGCAATGTGTTCACCCTCCCGGTCGGTGTGCAGGGGTTCTTCCAGCAGAACCAGACCGACTGGAGCTCGGTGATGGCCGTCGCGGTCGTGATGCTGCTGCCGCCGGTCGTGATCTTCGCCTTTCTGAACAAGTACTTCAGCGTCGGTGGTATCGGCGGATCGCTCGCCGGACGCTGATCGTCAATCTCCCGAGGAGCTGCCCTGATGCCAGATTTCCGCGTTGGTCTGAACCCGTTGCCCTGGGTCCTGACTCCCGACAGCTTCGACCTGAGTTTGCCAGTCCTGCGTACCGCCTTCAGCCAGATCGAGACCACACCGTTCAAGGGCATCCATGCCGATCCGCCGGCCGAGCTCGACGTCGCGGGCTATCGCTCGTTGCTCGCCGAGTTCGGTCTCGAGCCGGCACCGGGCTACTTCTCCGCCGACTTCCAGTCCGTCGATCGGCGGGACCTCGTCGAAGCGGCCCAACGGCATGCCGCGATCCAGGCCGAACTCGGCAACACCGAGGTCTTCCTCGCCGCCGGCCTGACCAGCGAGCGGATCGCCCACCCTTCCATCGGGTACGGCGGGGACGCCCTTCTGCCACAGGTGATCGAAGGCGTCGGTACGGCCGCCGAGGCGATCACCGCCGAAGGAGTCACGCCCGCCCTGCATTCCCACGTCGGCAGCACCATCGAGACCGAGTCCGAGATCCGTGCGGTGCTCGACGCCGTACCGGCCTCCGTACTGTCCTTCGGGCCGGACACCGGACACCTCGCGTGGGCCGGCATCACCCCGTCGACGTTGATGACCCAGTACGCCGATCGCATCGCGGCCGCGCACCTGAAGGACGTCCACCTCCATCAGGCCCAGACAGCCCGGGATGCCGACGCGAACTACTTCGACGCCACCGTCACCAAGTTCACCGTCTGGACCGAACCCGGTCGCGGCGACGTCGATCTCCTCGCGGCCATCCGCGCCCTGCCGGACACCTTCCACGGCTGGCTCATCGTCGAGGTCGACGTACCCGAGGCCGACAGCAACCTCGCGTCAACCGAACTCTCCGCCCGCTGGATCACCGACCACCTCGGCACCACGGTCTTCTGAAAGGACAGCCAAGTGACAGACACGCTCAGGGAAGCCGGGTTCGAGCCGCTCTTCAACGGCAGGGATCTGACCGGTTGGTCGGTCATTCCCCGCAGCTACGGCTCGATGTGGCCTGGTGGCCCCGAGGTCCTCGATGTGGCGCCGGACTTCCCCGACGACTACGCCGAACAAGCCGAGCTGCATCCTGCCGCATGGACAGTCGAGGACGGCGCCCTTGTGGGTAGGCAGCAGCCCCTGGGCAGCGGCTACGGCGGCTACCTGATCAGCGATGAGAAGTTCGGCGATTTCGAACTTCAACTCGAGCTGAAACCGGACTGGCCGGGCGACACCGGCATCATGCTCCGGCGCCGGCCCGACTCGTGGCACGGTCTCCAGGTGCTCGTCGACCACCGCCACTCGGGCTCGATCGGTGGCTTCTTCGGCAACGGCATCGGCTCCTTCCATGCTGTTCCGTTCGCTCTCACGGCGCGGCTCGACTCCGCCGGCAATCCGGTCGGCCTCCGCGAGGACGACCCGGCGACGTCGGCCGAACCGTTCTCCCCGGCGAAGGCCGAGCTGCTGGAATACGCCGCACCGGTGGAGGAGTTTCTCGCCGCCTGGCGCTGGGCGGACTGGAACTCGCTGCGCATCCGCTGTGTCGGTGAACGCCCACGGGTCACCACCTGGATCAACGGCGTACGGATCGCGGAGATCGACCTGGCCACCTTGCAGGCACCGAACTACGACGCCGACACAGTCGCCGACTTCCTGGGCCCGTCGGGCCACATCGCCCTCGAGGTCCACGACAACGACCCCCTCCTCGGCGCCCAACGCTGGGCCCCCGACGCCGCCTGCCGCTGGCGCAACCTCCTGCTCAAACGCCTCTGACCGCGAACCTCACAGCCCTCCACTTTCATTCAGTTGAGTCTTCAACTATCATGGGAGGCGAAGACTACGAGCGGGAGTTGGGTCATGGCGATCTTTCGGTTGAATCATGCGGTGTTGTACGTGCGCGACCTGGCCGAGAGCGTCGCCTTCTACCGGGATGTGCTCGGGTTCGGTTACATCGAGGGCGGGGACTCGTTCCGGGGGGCGGCGTTTCTGCGGGCGCCTGGGTCGACCAACGATCACGACCTGGGGTTGTTCGAGCTCGGGGCTCAGGCCGGGTCGTCTGGTGCCGGCCGCACGACCGTCGGGCTCTACCACCTCGCCTGGGAAGTGGACACCCTCGGCGATCTCGAGGATCTGGCGAAGACGCTGAGCGATGCGGGTGCGCTGGTCGGGGCCTCGGACCACGGCACCACCAAGTCGCTGTACGGCAAGGACCCCAGCGGGCTGGAGTTCGAGATCGTCTGGATCATCCCGGCTGATCTGCTCACCGACGAGGACCGCCAGAAGAGCGGCGTCGCCCGCCTGGACCTGGCCGGCGAGGTCGCCAAATACGGCCGCGCCGCCCGTAGCGGCCTCGGCATCTCCCGCCCTCTCGGCTGATCGCAGCCGCTCAGGCCGGCGCGGGGCCTGTGGTTGAGCGGATTTGGAGTTCGGGCTCGAGGACGAGGTCGCGGTCGGGTACGGCGTCGCCCGAGGTGCGGGCGATGATGCGGTCGACCGCCAGGCGGGCCATCTCGTGGGGGATCTGCTGGATGCTGGTGAGGTCGATGCCCGGACTGTGGGCCACCACGCTGTCGTCGAAGCCGATGATCGAGACGTCGCCCGGTACGTCGACGCCTTGCTGACCGAGCACGCTCATCGCGGCCGCGGCGATGTCGTCGTTGAAGGCGACGATGGCCGTCGGCAGCTCGGAGCCCTCGTCGAGTAAGGCCCGGGCCGCGCGTTGACCGTCGAGCTGGTCCTCGCCGTCGCACGGCACAACCCGGATCTCGGTCCCCAAGCCACGGTCGCGCATCGCGTGAATGTAGGCGTCGCGTCGCGCGACCGCCACGAGACCGGTCCCGCCTTGCAGATGTGCGATCCGGCGGTGACCCAGGTCGACAAGGTGCTGGACGGCCAGTGCGATGCCGTGCTCATCGGACGTACGGACGATGTCGACGTCCGGGTGGTCGACGTGCCATCCCATGACCACGAGGGGCACGCTGCCCGCCAACAGCGGTTCGGCGACGGGTGGACCCAGCATGATCAGGGCGTCGAAACGGAAATCGTGCAGCGATGCCAGGGCACGCTTCTCGTCCCTGCTGGTGGTCAGGGCACTGAGCACCAGGTCCCAGCCTCGCTCCTCGGCGGCCGCGTACAGACCGTCGATGAGCTCCAGGTGAAACCGGCCGGCCCGTCCGAAGAGGACCCCGATGACACTCGCCTTGAGGCTCGCCAACGAGCGCGCCCGTACGTCGGGGCGGTAGCCGAGCTGCTTCGCGACGGCGAGAATCCGTTGCCGACTAGCCGGACTGGCGCCTGGCGCGTCCCGCATGACGATCGAGACCAGCGCCGTCGAGACTCCCGCGTGCTTGGCGACGTCCGCGAGGGTGACCCGCCGGCGCGGCCACGGCTGCTCGTCCGCCACGTCCCCTCACCTCTCTCGCTCCCGAGTCGGCTCACCGTAGCGCAAGCAACTGCCAGCCGATTCACTATAGCGCTCTAGAGGATCACGTCAAGAGGTCGTCTATAGCGCTCTAGGGATCGGATCTAAAGCGCTCTAAAATGTCGTAACAAACTATTGACAGAGCCGAAATGACTCGCTTCTCTGGTGACTGCCGCCACACCACTCCAGGAAGGGAGCGGACTCGTGTCACTCGAGCCGGCTTTTCGCACCAAGTGGGCCCGCAGGGCTCTAGGCACGGTCGCCGTCGCGGCCCTGCTCTTCACCACCGCCTGTAACAGCGGCAGTCCCTCCGCCGACACAGCGGACACCAGTTCCGGCGACAAATCCGGCGCCGCCCCGGCCGCTGCCGACGGCAAGACCGCGATCTTCGTCATCGGCGGCAAGTCGGACGACCCGTTCTGGTCGAAGGTGAAGCGCGGCGTAGACGACGCCGCCAAGGTCGTCCAGGCCCAGGGAGGGTCGGTCACGTTCCTGGGGCCGCAGAACTACGACAACCTCGGGCCGGATGCGGCCAAGCTGATCGACTCCGCCCTCAGCCAGGGCGCGTCCGCGGTGCTCGCGCCCGACTGGGTGCCAGAGGCCGAGGATGCGGCCTTCAAACGTGTCGTCGCCAAGGGAATCCCGGCCATCGTCTACAACGCGGGCGGTATCGAGGCCGCGGACCGGGTCGGCGCACTGAACTACATCGGCAGCGACGAGTACGCGGCCGGCAAGGCCGGGGGCGAGTTCATGGGCAAGCAAGGCGCCAAGAACGTGCTGTGTGTCAACACAGTCCCCGGTGCGGCGAACACCGAGTCGCGCTGCAAGGGCGTCGCGGACGGTGTCAAGGTCACGGGCGGGACCTCGAAGCAACTGCCGATGCCGTCGTCCAACTTCGGCAACCCCACCGCCGTTGCCCAAGGTGTCAAGGCCGCTCTGCTCAAGGACAACACCATCGACGGCGTCGTGACCATCAGCACCCAGGACGCCGACAGTTCCTACAGCGGAATCCAGCAGGCCAATCTCAGCGACAAGGTCAAACTCGGGACGTTCGACATGGACGAGTCGCAGCTCAACCGGATCAAGGACGGAAAGCAGCTGTTCTCCATCGATCAGCAGCCGTACATGCAGGGCTATCTGGCGGTGTCGATGGCCAACGGCTACCTCAAGTACGGCCTCGAACTACCGCAGCGCCCGCTCCTCACCGGCCCAGCCATCATCAGCGCGGAGAACGTCGACTCGGCGATCGCCGGTGCGAAGGCCGGCGTCCGCTGACCCCCTGACCGGCGACGGGGCCACCTGCCACCGGCCCCGTCGCCACCCCTCTCGCCCAGCCGGAAATCCATCGAAGGTGGTACCTCATGGCAGTCCAACTAGCCGAACCCACGCAGCCGAAAGCGAGGCTCGGTTCACCGTCCGGAGCGTCCGTGAGCGAGCTGGCTCGCCGGCCGGAAACCGGCGCCCTGATCGGAACGCTCAGTGTCTTCGTGTTCTTCGCGATCTTCGGCGGCGGACAGTTCCTCTCGGCCGGCGGCGCTGCGAGCTGGCTCAACGTCGCGGCCGAGCTGGGGATCATCGCGATCCCGGTCGGCCTGCTGATGATCGCGGGTGAGCTGGACCTGTCCGTCGGCTCGGTCCTGGCGTCGAGTTCGATGACGGTCGCCATCATCTCGGGCCACTGGGGAGCGCCGGTCATCGTCGGCATCGTCGCCGCGCTCGCCCTGGGCCTCGTCGTCGGCTTCCTCAACGGCCTACTGGTGACACGAACGAACGTTCCGTCCTTCATCGTCACCCTCGCGACCCTCTTCGGCCTCTCCGGTCTCACCCTCGGCCTGTCCCGGGTCGTCACCGGTACGACGAGTGTCGCCCTGAAACCCGGCTCGCCTGCCAAGGAGGTGCTGGGAACGCTTGTCGGCGGCAAGTTCGAGGTCGCGATCTTCTGGTGGATCGCCGTCGTCCTCGCGGTCGGCTGGCTGCTCCACATCAGCCCGTACGGCAACTGGGTCTTCGCCGTCGGCGGGGACAAGGAAAGCGCCCGCGCCACCGGCATCCCAGTACAAGGCGTGAAGATCGGACTCTTCATGGGCTCCGCGTTCGGTGCCGCTCTGGTGGGCGTCATCCAGAGCATCCTCTACAACAGCGCCCAGGTCGCCAACGGCCAGTCGTTCGTCTTCAACTCGATCATCGCGGTCGTCATCGGCGGGGTGCTGCTGACCGGCGGCTACGGCTCGGTCGTCGGCATCGTGCTCGGCACCCTCACCTTCGCGATCGTCAGCCAGGGCATCTACTACACCGGCTGGAACTCCGACTGGGCCGCCTTGATCCTCGGCGTGCTGATCCTGGCCGCCGTACTGATGAACAACACGTTCCGGCGGATGGCCCTGTCCCATGCGCCCCGCACGAAGAGGAAGGCGTGATCATGGCTGCCCCACTTCTCGAACTGAAGGACGTCTGCAAGTCGTTCGGCGCGACCGACGTCCTGACCGGCATCTCCGTCCAGGTCAACCCGGGCGAAGTGCTCTGTCTGCTGGGCGACAACGGCGCCGGCAAGTCGACCTTGATCAAGATTCTGTCCGGTGTCCACCAGCCCACCTCCGGGACGATCCAGGCAGGAGGCGAGCCGGTTGCCTTCAGGAGTCCACGGGACGCGAGCGCTCGCGGCATCGCCACCGTGCATCAGTTCGGCGGCACCTTCCCACTGATGTCGATCGGGCGCTCGTTCTTCGTCGGCGCCGAGCCGACCAAGTGGCGCGGCCCGTTCCGGCGCTTCGATCGCAAGTACGCCGGTGGAATCGCGGTCAAGGAGATGCAGAGCTTGGGCATCACTCGCGTCACCGACGGCGACCGACTCGTCGGCGGGCTGTCCGGCGGCGAGCGGCAGGCGCTGGCCATCGCCCGGGCCGTGTACTTCGGCGCCAAGCTGCTCATCCTCGACGAACCCACCGCGGCACTCGGCGTCAAAGAGGCCGCTCACGTACTGCGCATCATCATGCAGGCGCGCCAGAAGGGCATCGCCGTCGTCCTGGTCACCCACCACGTCACTCACGCGATGACGGTCGGCGACCACTTCGCCGTACTGATCCGCGGTGCGCTGGCCGCCGACTTCCGCAAGGGCGAGCGGTCCCGGGAAGAGATCACCGACCTGATGGCCGGCGGCGAGGCGATGGCCGAACTCGAGGCCGAGATCGAAGCGTTCACGACCACCGAAGCGAAGGCAGGACAGCTGTGACCCAGAACTCCCTTGGCGTGGCAGTGATCGGCGCCGGCATGGTCGGCCGTGCGCATGCCGCCGGCTATCGCGCCGCTTCCCAGCTCTACGACCTGGACCTGCCCGAGATCCGGCTGGTCGCGATCGCCGACGCGCACGAACCCTTCGCGGTCGACGGCGCCAAGCGGTTCGGCTACCAGCGCGCCGAAACCTCGTGGCAGGCGATCGTGGACGCGCCGGACATCGACGTCGTTTCCGTTGCCATCGCCAACGAGTTGCACCGGCCGGTGGTCGAGGCATTGCTTGCTGCTGGCAAGCATGTGCTCTGCGAGAAGCCACTCGCTCCCTCGGTCGACGACGCGAAGGCCATGGTCGCCGCGGCCGAGGCTGCGGACACCGTGGCGGGTGTCGGCTTCTCGTTCCGTCGTACGCCGGCCATCAACGCGATCCGTGAACAGCTCGACGCGATCGGTCCGGTGCGGCACTTCAACGGCCACTACTGGTGCGACTACGGACAGAACCCCGGCAACCCGATCAGCTGGCGATACAAGGGCGGGCCTGGTACGGGCGCACTCGCGGACATTGGCAGCCACATGGTCGACCTCGGCGAGTACCTGTGCGGTCCGATCGCGAGCGTCAGCGGCGCCGTCTTCCAGACGTTCACCACCGAGCGCCCGGTACCGCTCGGCGCCACGGTCGGACACGCAGCGGGTGCCGTGGGCGACACGTTGGAGCCGGTAGAGAACGAGGACATCGCCACCTTCACGGCCACATTCGCGAACGGTGCCGTCGGCACCTTCTCCATCAGCCGCATCTCGCACGGCCTGCCCAACGGCCTCGGTTTCGAGATCTTCGCGGCCGACGGCGCCGCTGCCTTCGACCTGAACCGTCCAGGCGAGTTCACCTTCGCCGACCACGGCCCCGACGCGAAGACCAACGGCTTCCGATCCGTGCTCGTCGGTCCACAGCATCCTGGGATCGACAAGGGCATCCCGATGGACTTCCCCTCGGTCGGCCACGGCCAGAACGACCTGTTCGCCTGGCAGGCGCGCGCCTTCCTGGACCAGATCGCCGGCCTCGGCAAACTCCCGCCGGTGCCGTCCCTCGCCCACGGCCTGCACAACCTCGAGATCCTCGCCGCCGTCACCCAGTCGGCGCTCAACAGCGGCCAAGCCGTCTCCCTCAGCTGAAAGGAACCACCCTCTATGAAGCTCGGCGCCTACACCGCCTGCCTGCACGACAAGCCCCTCGACGAGGCGCTGGAGATCCTGCGCGACCTCGGCCTGACCAGTGCCGAGATCAACGCCGGCGGCTTCATCGGTACGCCGCACCTCCCGGTCGACCAACTGCTCGAGAGCGCCGCGGCCCGCGCGGAGTACCTCGCTCTCTTTGACAAGTACGACATCGAGCTCACCGCGCTGAACTGCAACGGCAACCCACTCCACCCCGACCCCGAGATCACCCACGGCGAAGACGTGAAGCGAACCATCAAGCTGGCCGGCCTGCTCGGCATCAAGACCGTCATCACAATGTCCGGTCTACCGGCCGCCGAGCCAGGCGGAACCCGGCCGTCGTGGACCGTGATCCCCTGGGACAGCGTGTACAAGGAGACGCTGGACTATCAGTGGGACGAGGTCGCGGTGCCGTTCTGGACCGAGATCGAGGCGCTCGCCGCGGAGTACGACGTACGGGTCGCGATCGAGATGCATCCGCACAACCTGGTGTTCAACCCGGCCACCTTGAAGCGTCTCGTCGAGCGGACCAACGCGACCCACATCGGCGCCGAGCTGGACCCCAGCCACCTGTTCTGGCAACACATCGACCCGATCCAGGCGGTGGAGGATCTGGGTGAACTGGTGTTCTTCGCCGCCGCCAAGGACACCCTCATCCACGAGACGGCCGCGATCAACGGCGTACTGGACGACCGCTTCGAGTGGATCCCGGCCGAGGAGAAGCCTCTCGGTCTGGGCGGCCGCTACACCGTCACCCGTTGGCCCACCGTCCCCGGCTGGTCCTTCGTCGCCGTCGGCCGGGGCCACGACGTCGACTTCTGGACCCGCTTCCTCACCGCACTCCACAAGGTCAACCCGCAACTACCAGTCAACATCGAGCACGAGGACGCCTCCTTCGGCCAAATCGAGGGCCTCAAGTTCGCCGCCGACAACCTCCTCGCAGCCGCCAACCAGGCCGGCGTACTCGACTGAGCCACCAGTCGGAAGTGGTGCTGTCCTTTCACCGGGGTCCGCCGCATCGCGTTGGCTCCAGTCGTGCGCCAAGCGGAAAGCTACCCGCAGGTTGACGCCGTACCGGTCGGCGAATGCCTCCGCTACCTCTACACAGGTGGTCAGAGACCGCAAGCCTCGAAGGGGCCCCACCGCATCCAGTGGAGCCACACGGGGTGGGGAATTTCAGTGAGCAGGTCTGGGGAGATTCAGATGAGCGCCATCAGCCTGGGCGTACCTCGAGCACAACCGGCATGGGGCACCCCGGCGCATAGCAGCGGCGATCCGGCAGGTAACCGTCACGCCCGCGCTGTAGCCGACAGACGACCCCCGGCGTACGTGCCGGGGGTCGCTTGCAGTTGGGGTCAGATGGCGGACAGCATGCCCATGCGGTCAGCCAGTCCACGCAGTTCCCGGCCGCCTGCATCACGGCGCGCACGGAGCAGCATTTCGCTGACGATCTCGCGTGCCCATACGCTCTTGCGTGTTCGGGTCGGTCCCAGCTTCTCGGCCTTCTGCAGCAGCTTCACCACATCGGCGTCACGACCCCGGAGAGCGTGCAACGCGCGGGCATGGTCGATCAGGAACGCGACCTTGCGGGACTGGGCCGGGATGTCTTCCAGGCGCACCTGTTCCGCGACCTCGGCGGCCTTGATCGGGTCGTCGGCTTCGAGGGCGATGCTGATGCGCCACTGGTTTACGTTGGTCTTGGAGAAGTTCATCCAGAAGGCGTTGGTGCCGGTGGTGCGCTCGGCAGCGCTCTGCGCTTCCCGGATCGCCTCCTCCGGATCATCACCGCGGACTTGTGCCGTGAAGGCGGTGGTGATGACCGACGTTCCGTAGATCTCGAAGTCGGCCTCGGTTTTCGGGGTCAGCAACTCGGCGGCATGCTGGGCCAGCTTGTCGGCGCGCTCGTACGCGCCCAGTCCGATGAGCGCCTGCGACCGGGCGAACTCGGATGCGGCAATGAACAGCGGGTCATCCAGCATCACGGCGGCCTGGTGGCCACGGTCGGCGGCCACCCACGCCAGGTCCACGGCACCCAGCGACTTGAGGAACAGCGTGGACGTGTGGGTGGCCTGCACGATCGACCGCAGCGCATCCTGTTTGCTCTGCCCCTCTGCGGCGGCCGCATGCAGGTCGGAGAGCAATCCGGGGAGAGCGCGGCCGACTTCGGCGTCCTTGCACATCTGCCGCCACTCGGCCAGTTGCTGAGTCTCGGTCAGCAGCGCTTCCATGGGCCGGTGTGCAGGCACGGGCGGACCGCTGAGTAGGTCGGTGGAGAGCAGCGCGAGACGGATGTCCGGGATGGACCCGAGCACGTCGCCGTCCGAGCGCTCGATCAGGAACTGGTCGCCCACCAGGTCGGCCATGCTGACGCGGAGGGCATCGGCGATCGCCTTGATGGTCGAGCGTCTGTCGAGCGCGGCATTGCCGTTCTCGATCTTGGACAGATAGCCCTTGGTGATGCCAGCCTGGCCTGCAAGGGCTTCGAGGGTCATGCCTCGCCACTTGCGCAGACGGCGGATTTCCTGGCCGATGTTGGGCAGGTCGTTGTCCATGCAGGTAACGGTACAGGACTTGGTTTCCCGCCTGGAAACTTTCCCACTCTGTGGTCGCTTAGCGTTCCCGCCATGACGCAAAGAGCGATGAGGGATCTGGCGCTCCGCACCCAGCATGCCCTGTCCGAGGACGAGATTGCGGACTACGTGGCGCGCTGCCCGGTAGAGCACCGCTGGGCCTTCGGTCCGTACCTGCGGGGGCAACGCGACCTGGCAGGCGACGAGATCGGCAACGGTGTCGAGCCGGTGGTGCCGAGCAACCAATGAGCCAGGGGGAGCAATGGCGGGTTCAACTGTTGCTGGGTGATCACCTCGTTGAGGAGCACATCGGACCGGCCGGGTTGGCTGAGCGGTACGCGAACGTGATCCGGCTGCGCATCCAGGGCCTGCCCGGACGCCGGTTGCACTGCGAGCGGGTCAGCGAACATGAATTGGCCTACCCCGCTTCGCGACCGTACGACCCTCGCGACTGACTCCCCCGGTCTGACGGAATCGGCATCCAACCTCTGGCGCGGAGTGATCGCCGCGCGGTGCCGGTTCCGTCGTACGACCAGCAGGCGGGCGTACTGGTGGTTCCCCTGATACCTGCGCCCGCCTGCTGTTCCATCCGCCCCAAGTAGTTCAACGAGTGAGGACAAGAGATGTCGGACTTCACGCGGTTGAAGGAACAGTTGCACCACGTCGCGATGGAGGCGAACCAGGCGGCTGGTGGCCTGGGTAGTTTCCAGAACAAGTTCGGTCAGAGCAGCGCTCAGGTCCAAGCCCTGATCGCCGGGTCAGCGACCGGCGCGGACCGGCAGATCAGCGAGGTACTGGATGCCGCTGGTAAAGCCGTAGGCCAGGCCATCGAAGCACTCCAGATCGCCTCGGCCGGCTGCGCGAACTACGCCAACCAGATCTGACCCCAGATGCCGTCCGACCTCCAGCGAGTGGCCACGGCGCTGGTCGAATGCCTCGACCAGATGCCCAACCTCGTGGCGCACCTCCAGCGGCTGGCTGCGAAGTGCCGCGAGAACGCGGGCATGATCGCGGATTTCGGCAGCGCCAACTCGTCCGCCCGGACGGCAGCGCTGCAACTCGACGCCGCCGCGCAAGCCTGCGACCGGGCCGCGCACCTGGCCTCACTCGCGCCACCGACGGCGCGGCAGTGGGCAGAGCAGATGGTCAGCGGCGCTCGCACCGTGTCCGGGAGCGGCCCATCCCGAGATCCGGTCGGCGGACCGAGCGAGCCGACACCGGCCCCGTTCATCGAGCACATCTTCAAGCGGCTGCGTGAGCGGGTCGATGATGAGGGGCCAACCAGGGGCATCCTCACGGCACCCGATGGGCGAGGGATGACGCACCTGATCAGCGGGGCTCGCGGACCGGGGGCAGGCGCTCCGAGACTGATCGGGAGGACCGCCGATCTGAAGGTCGCACGGGACCACGTCGAAGGTCACGTGGCCGCCCTACTGCGCCGGGCCGGGTCGCCGAAGGATGCGACGCTGTACCTCAACAACAGGCCGTGCCCCGGAAGGTACGGGTGCGACAAAACCCTGGAAGATCAACTTCCGAACGGCACGAAACTCACGGTCTACTGGCCCGGAGGCCATAAGGTCTACCGAGGCAACGGAAAGGGGATGGCATGAGCGTTCTGGACGCGACCTACGACTACGAGACCGAGCAGGTTACCTCGGCGGACGACCTGGTGGCGCTGCTCGACAAGGTGGCGTCGTTGCGCCTGCCCACGTGGCTCGAACTGGCGACACCGGAGGGGGATGCACTCCACGTCGGCCTCGGATCGGACTTCAGTTCGCTGCGGTTCATCGAGGGGCGCGACGACGGACAGGTCTATCACTCAGCCCCCACGCTGGACTCTCCCCAGGAAGCCACCTTCCAGTTCGGCACCGTCCCAACGACGATGGACACCGGGAGCGCCATCACCGTGGCCGAGGCTCGGGCTGCGGCGGCCGAGTTTCAGAGGACCGGACGCCGACCGGAGGGAGTCAAGTGGAAGCTGGTCGAATCCCCGACCGTGGTTGACACCGAGCCATTCAGCTGGGACGAGACGGTCGATCCGAACTAGTTGCCAACGGCACTCAGCTGCGCCCGGCATGCGGCCGGATTCAATCGCCTCCGCCGTCATCTGGGCACGGATCCCGCGTCAGCGTGACCGGGATCGTTGCGGAGGGCACCGTGTGGTCGAGCGGGCAGGTCGCCCTGTACTGGCCCGGTCAACCCGTGGCGACCTCGTTGTGGGCGTCGGTCGACGATTTACTGGCGGTCCACGGGCACGGCGGTTGGACCAGCGTCGAGTGGATCGACAAGGGCAACGACTGGCACATCCACGACACCGCCGAGTGCGTCGAGTACGACAATGGCGCGATCTGGGTCCACTAGACCGGCGGGGCCGACGTGTCGATGCCTGCATCCGCGTCCGTCACACCTGCCAACCTCGCGGGTGATCGTTGCTCTGGGCATTGGTTCGCCATAATTGCTGTGCCGAGATGGTCGAGGATCGCTGCTGTGATGGGGGCTGGTTGTTCGGCGGGGGCTAGGTGGGCTGCGTCGGGTACGACGAGGAGGTGGGCGGTCGGGATGGCGGCCGTGATCGCCTCGAGGTGCTCGGGTGGTGTGGCGGGGTCGTCGGCTCCGGCGATGGCCAGGGTGGGGGCGGTGATCGTGGGTAGGTCGGTGGTGAGGTCCATGGTGGCAATCGCCTCGCAGCAGGCCGCGTAGCCCTCGGTCGCGGTCGACGCGACCATCCCGGCGGCGGTCGCGATGACGTCGGGGTGGGCTTCACGGAATGTCTTCGTGTACCAACGGGCGACCACGGCGTCCGCGACGGCCGCGGTGCCTTGCGCACGAACGAGTGCCGCCCGATCGGCCCACATCGCGGCTGGGCCGAGGAGTGCAGAGGTGCAGAGTACGACGAGCCGGTCGACGCGGCCGGGATGACGCGCGGCCAGGCGCAGGCCGGTCATGCCGCCCAGCGAGAGGCCGACGAAGTGGACGCGCCCTGCGCCGATCTGGTCCAGCAGCGCGACCACGTCGTCGGTGAGGTCGTCGATCGAGTACGGGCCCGTCGGCGCCGGCGAGTCGCCATGACCGCGGGCGTCGTACCGGATCACCCGATACCGCTGTGTCAGTGCTTCGAGCTGGTGGTCCCACATGCTCCAAGTAGCGCCGAGCGAGTTGGCGAGTACGACGGTCGGCGCGTCGGCCGGGCCGTCGACGGCGTAGCGCAGCCGAACACTCATTCAGATCGCCGACGGATGGGTCGCCAGTGGGGTCACCTTGATTTCCAGGTACGGGAACAGCGGTAACCCGGACAGCAGGTCGTGGAGCTCATCCACGTTCTCCACGTTGAGCACCGAGAAGTTGGCGTACTCCCCCGCGATCCGCCACAGGTGCGGCCACTTGCCGGCCCGCTGCAGATCCTGGGAGTACGCCTTCTCGCGGGCGAGGAGCTCGGCGCGGACGTCCGGGTCCAGGTCGGGCGGGAGCCGGACGTCCATCCGCACGTGGAACAGCATCAGCCGTTGACCGGATCGAGGACGAAGCCGTAGTCCACGGACTCACCAGTGCCCGCGGGCTTCGGACCGAGAATCAGCTCCGGCTTGACCGCGGATGCGATGTCGTCGTCGTTGTGCTCGTCACCCGGGAAGTACAGCTGCGCGGTTAGCTGCTCGTGACCGGGCGCGGAAACTTTCACGTGGATGTGCGCCGGCCGCCAGGCGTGCCAGCCGGCCGCGTCGATCAGCCTGCCGCAGGCGCCCTCGGTCGGAATCTGGTACGGCGCGGGCCGGACGGTGTGGATCTCGAAAGCACCCTGGTCGTCGGTGGTGAAGACGGCGCGCAGGTTCCACTCGGGCAGACCGGGCGCGAACTGGGAATAGAAGCCGTCGTCGTCCGCATGCCACACCTCGACCTTCGCCCCGGCCAGTGGCGCCCCGGTCGTCGAGGTGACCCGGCCGGTCCAGGTCAGCGGCGTACCAGACTCGTTGTCGCGCATCGGGACGGTTCCGCGCGATCCCTGGTCCGGGGCGTCCGGAACGTAGTACGGGCCCTCGATCGTGCCCTTGCTGCCGTCGCGGTGTTCGGTCGCGACCTCCTCGACGACGTGCTCGACCCAGACGTCGAGGAACAACGGCCACTCGCCGTCGTCACTGACCTTGATCAGCCACGCCTTCAGCGCGTTGTACTCGTCGTAGCTGACCTTGTGCTTGCGGATCGTGCTGTGGACGGCATCGAGCACCTCGCGGACGAGCAGATCGACCCGCTCCTTCGGCACCAGCGAACCGACTGACTTGTCGGTCTTGAAGCGTTCGGTGGCGGATGCGCCGGATGCGGCTGCGGTGGCGGTCTGGTTCATGATGGTGCCTTTCGAGGGGGTTCAGCGGTCCTGGCGGTAGCGGGCCAGCTTGTCGGGGTCGATGTCGACGCCGAGGCCGGCGCCGGGGCGGACGGTCAGCGTGCCGTCGGCGATCTGCAGTGGTTCGGTCAGCAGGTCGTCGCTCATGTCGAGGAAGTTGGACAGCTCGCCGGCCCGTCGGGAGGTGAGCCGGTACGCCGATCCGAAGACGACCGTGCACATCGAGCCGAGCTGGCCGTCGATCTGGTTGCCCATCACCACCTCCACACCGAGGCCTTCGGCGAGGTGATGGACGCGTTGCGAGAACGTGAATCCGGTCCGGGCGGTCTTGATGCTCACGGCG
Organism: Kribbella caucasensis; assembly: GCF_004361855.1. Lineage (GTDB taxonomy): Bacteria > Actinomycetota > Actinomycetes > Propionibacteriales > Kribbellaceae > Kribbella > Kribbella caucasensis. Next base: position 46,602 of record NZ_SNWQ01000010.1, on the reverse strand, counting down.
GTCGCGGCGCCGCCGAGGAACTCCCGGGTGACATCGGCGGGGGTGACGGCGGACTCGTCGGCGATGAACGGCACGTCGCATTGCTGCACCAGCCAGCGGCGCCCCAGTACGTCGTCGGCCGGGCAGAGCTCCTCGGCGAAGAGCAACCCGAGATCCGCCATCTCGTGCATCGCCCGCGCGGACTCGGCCGGTGACCAGCCCCGGTTGCCGTCGACGTACAGCTCGACCTCATCGCCCAGACCCGCACGCAGTGCGCGGACGACGGCCGTGTCGAGCTGGAAGGGCTTACGGCCCACCTTCACCTTGAAGGTGCGGATTCCGTAGTTGTCCCGGATCCGTTCCGCCTCGTCGACCATCGCGGCCGGGTCGTCGAAGCCGAGCATGTGGCAGACCCGCATCCGGTCCGTGTAACCGCCGAGCAGTTCGGTGACCGGCTGGTCGAGGGTCCGGCCGAGCGCGTCCCAGACGGCCATGTCGATGGCGGACTTCGCCACCGGGTTGCCGACGGTGCGGTTCAGCCGGCTCATGATCACCTCGCGTTCGAGCAGGCTCACGCCGACCAGATTCGGCGCGAACAGCTTCTCGATCACCGCGATCACGCCGGCCTGCGTCTCGCCGTACGTGAACGGCCGCGGCGGTGCCTCCGCGATGCCGACCACACCTTCGTCGGTATGCACCCGGACCAGCACGTGCTCCGCGACCTCGACCGAACCGCTCGCGAACCGCAGCGGCTTGCGGTACGGGATCACGAAGGGGATTGCCTCGACCCGGTTGATCTTCATCGGGCGACCTCGTTCAGGGTCGGCTCGAACAAGCCGGCGTCCTCGAGTACGGCGAGAACCGAACGGACCAGCGGTGACGGGTCGTCACGGCGCCAGGCCAGCGCCAGCTCGATCGAGCCCGCGTCGACCACCTCGCGGAAGACCACACCTGCCAGCGGAACAGAACGGACAGATCCAGGGACCAACGCGACTCCCAGGCCGGCCGCGACCAGCGGCAGCAGTACGGCGGTACCGGCCGCCTCGTGCTCGCGTCGCGGTGTGAAGCCCGCGGCCCGGCAAGCCTGCAGGACCGCCTCGTTCACCGCGGAGTCCTTACCGCTGTAGGTGACGAATGGCTCGGTACTGAGATCGGCCAGCGAGATCACCGGCTCCTCTACCAGCCGGTGATCGGCCGACAAAGCCAGCACCAGTGGTTCGACCTCGATCAACCGGACCTCGAGTCCGCCTCCGGTCACCGGCGGCCGCAGTACGGCGAGATCCAGGCTGCCCTCGCGGAGGCCCGAACTCTGGGCGGGCGTGAGCATGTCGGCGTGTACGTCGAGCGCCACCTCAGGAAGGCGCTGCTGCAGAGCTCTGGCGAACCGGGGCAGCTGGGTGAACGCCGCGGTGCCGGTGAAGCCGACCCGGACGAGACCCTTGCGGCCGTCCGCGACCCGGCGCACACCGGTCACGGCATCGTCGACCTGCCGGAGCAGGCGGCGTGCTTCGTCGTACAGGAACTCGCCGGCCGGGGTGAGACTGACCTGCCGGGTGGTCCGGGTCAGCAGGGCGGCACCGAGCTCGGCCTCCAACTGGCGGATCGCCTGCGACAGGGCCGGCTGCGCCATGTGCAGGCGCTCGGCGGCGCGGCCGAAGTGACACGTCTCCGCCACGGCCGCGAAGTAGCGCAGGTGACGCAGTTCCATGGCTTGTCCTCCGGGTTGGCGTGGATTGATTCACGGTAAGTACGAATATTCAGTCAACACAAATACTCATTCATGCTGCATTGATAAGTGCTGCGTATGGAACCCCTCCCAGGTCAGGACTAGGCATTGCCCTGGTGTGCCTCCGTCCGCGGGGGTGCCACGGTGGCGGGCACCCCATGCAGAACGTCACCTGGAGGACGGATGAGCGAGTCGCTGGAGCACCTGGAGAACGTGCTCGCCAACGCGGTGATCGAGGACGCCGGCGCCGGTGTGTACCGCGCCAACCGCCGGATCTTCACCGACGAGCAGTTGTTCGAGCTGGAGATGAAGTACATCTTCGAGGGCAACTGGATCTACCTCGGTCACGAGAGCCAGCTGCCGGACCCCGGTGACTACCTCACCACCTACATCGGCCGGCAGCCGATCGTCATCACCCGCGACAAGGACGGCGCGTTGCATTGCCTGGTGAACGCGTGTGCCCACCGCGGCGCGATGATCTGCCGGCGCCGGACCGACAACCGGATGACCCTGACCTGCCCGTTCCACGGCTGGACGTTCCGTAACGACGGCAAACTGCTCAAGGTGAAGGACCCGGACGGCGCCGGCTACCCGGACACGTTCGACGCGCACGGCTCGCACGACCTGACGAAGGTGGCGCGGTTCGGCAACTACCGCGGATTCCTGTTCGGCAGCCTCAACCCGGACGTGCTCCCGCTCGAGGAGCATCTCGGCGACACCACCAAGGTGATCGACATGCTCGTCGACCAGTCCCCGGACGGTCTCGAGGTACTGCGCGGCTCGTCGACGTACACCTTCGACGGCAACTGGAAGGTGCAGGCCGAGAACGGTGCCGACGGCTACCACGTCACGGCGACCCACTGGAACTACGCCGCCACCACCGCACGCCGCAGTACCGGTGAATCGAAGAACAACGTGAAGGCGCTCGACGCGGGCGGGTGGGGCAAGTCGGGCGGCGGCTACTGGTCGTACCCGAACGGCCACCTGTGCCTGTGGACCTGGGCCGCGAACCCGCAGGACCGGCCGCTGTGGGACCGGATGGACGAACTCAAGGCGCAGTACGGCGAGGCCAAGGGCGAGTTCATGGTCAAGGGCAGCCGCAATCTCTGCCTGTACCCGAACGTCTACGTGATGGACCAGTTCAGCACCCAGATCCGGCACTTCCGGCCGATCGCGCCGAACAAGACCGAAGTCACCATCCATTGCATCGCACCGAAGGGCGAAGCTCCCGAAGCGAGGGCGCACCGGATCCGGCAGTACGAGGACTTCTTCAACGCTTCCGGGATGGCTACGCCCGACGACCTGGAGGAGTTCCGGTCGTGTCAACTGACGTTCCAGGCGTCGGCCGCGCCGTGGAACGACATGAGCCGCGGTGCCCAGCACTGGCTGAAGGGTCCCGATCCGGTGGCGGAGTCGCTGGAGATGAACGGCGTGATCTCAGCCGGGCTGAAGAACGAGGACGAGGGACTGTACCCGGTCCAGCACGGCTACTGGCTCTCGGTGATGCGCGAGGCATTGGAACGCGAGAAGACCGCCCACCTCGCCGACGCGACTGTCTGAGGAGTACGACGATGACCATCATCGAGACGACGACAGCAGCCAAGCTGATCACGCACAACGACATCGAGCAGTTCCTGTACCGCGAAGCCCGCTACCTCGACGACCGCGAGTTCGAGAAGTGGCTGGAGTGCTACGCCGACGACTGCGAGTACTGGATGCCGTCATGGGACGACGACGACCGGCTGGTCGAGAACCCTCAGACCGAGATCTCGCTGATCTACTACCCGAACAAGGGCGGCCTGGAGGATCGCGTCTTCCGGATCCGCACCGAACGCTCCAGCGCCACCTCGATCCCGGAACCGCGGACCAGCCACAACATCAGCAACGTCGAGGTGATCGAACGCCGCGGCGACGTGGTCGACATCCGGTTCAACTGGCACACCATGTACTTCCGGTACAAGACCGTCGACCCGTACTACGGAACGTCGTTCTACACCGTCGACTTCTCCGGCGACTCACCCCTGATCCGGCGCAAGACCGTCGTCCTGAAGAACGACTACATCCACCACGTCGTGGACGTCTACCACTTCTGAGCCGGGAGATCCCCATGAGTCATCAGGTCGCGCTCACCTTCGAGGACGGAGTCACCCGGTTCATCACCTGTGCCGAGGACCAGACCGTCGCCGACGCGTCGTACCGGGCCCGGATCAACATCCCGCTCGACTGTCGCGACGGCGCGTGCGGGACGTGCAAAGCGTTCTGCGAGTCGGGTGAGTACGACGGAGGCACCTACATCGAGGACGCGATGACGGCCGGCGAGGCCGCCGCCGGGTACGTCCTGCCCTGCAGTATGCGACCGAAGTCCGACCTGGTCCTCCAGATCGCCAGTACGTCGGCGGTCGCGAAGACCCGGGCCACGACGTACACGGGAACGCTGACATCGCTCGAACAGTTGTCACCGACAACGATCGCGCTCACGATCGAGACGCCGGAACGCGACAAGCTGGTGTTCCTGCCGGGCCAGTATGTCAACATCGCCGTCCCCGGGTCCGAGGAGACACGCTCCTACTCCTTCAGCAACGGGCCGGAGGACAAGCAGCTGACCTTCCTGGTGAAGCAGACTCCGGGCGGCCTCATGTCGAGCTACCTGACCGACGCGGCCGCGGTCGGCGACACCGTGACCTTCACCGGTCCGCTCGGCAGCTTCTTCCTCCGCGAGACCGAGCGGCCCGTGCTGTTGCTTGCCGGCGGCACCGGACTCGCCCCGATCCTCTCGATCCTCCGCAAGCTCAGCGCCGAAGGCAGTCGCCGCCCGGTCCACCTGGTTTACGGCGTGACGACCGACGACGACCTGGTCGAACTGGAGACCATCGAAAAGCTCGCCGCGTCGCTGCCCGCCTTCACCTGGGACTACTGCGTCGCCGACGCGGCCAGCTCGGCACCGAACAAGGGATACGTCACCGGGCTTCTCCAACCGCAGCACCTGTACGACGGTGATGTCGCCGTCTATCTGTGTGGACCACCAGCCATGGTCGAAGCCGTCCGCCGTCACTTCACCGAGATCGGCATGACCCCAACCGGCTTCTACTACGAGAAGTTCGCGCTGTCGTCTCCCACTGATGTCCCCACAGCCCGAACCGATGCGGCACCCGACTTCGCGGGGCAGGCCGAGGTACTTCCCGCGGAACTGGCCGAAGCCGTTCCTGATGCCACGGCGCGATCGGTCGCGGGGCAGCAGGTCTTCGGATCCATCGATCTGGCGCCGGCGCGGTCTGACGTGGTGCACGATCCCGCAACCTCGCGCCGGATCGCGGGCCAAGAGGTCTTCGCGTCCCGTCCCGGCGGCGAACCGGCCGAACTCGCACCCTCTGCCGGCGATCTGGTGACCGCCGATGGAGCACGGTCGATCGCCGGCCAGGAGCTGTTCGCGGCGAGCGGCGTACCCGAGGCGGCCAGCGTCGTACCCGTGACCGAGGATCTGTACGAGATTGGTGAGGAGCATCCGTCGGTGCAGGAGTCGGACGCGTTGTTCGAGGCGAGGCAGGCGCTCGAGCTGGGTGCGGTCGAGCTGACCCTCGGACGGCTCACATCGCAACAGCTCGCCGGCTACCGCCTGCTGGCCGAGTCGACATTGCCTTATGTCCAAGGCGATCGGTTCGTCGACGCTGCGGCGTACACGGAGGCCAACGCGGCCTTCCACGACTACCTGTTCACGCTGACCGGCAACGAGCACCTCCTGCAGGCGTACCACGCGCTCGGTGTGAAGGGCCGGATGAGCGAGGTGCTGCGGAACGCGACCTGGTGTCATCCGCGGTGTGCCTCCGACCACGTCGAGATCGTCGCCGCGTTCGAGACAGCCGATCGCGACACCGTGCGCAGGCTGGTCGCCGAACACGCCGAGCGATCCAAGATCACCATGCGCCGCGCGATGGCCGACAACCAGGAGCGGCGGCGCCCGGCGTACATCAGTCCCGGTCGGTTCGACGGGCTGGTGGTCCTCGTCACCGGAGCCGCGCAGGGTATCGGCGAAGCGACAGCCCGGCGGATCAGCGCCGAGGGAGGTGCGGTCGTCCTCGCCGATCGGTCCGAACTCGTCAACGAGCTGGCAGGTGAGCTGGCCCGTGCGGGCCGGGAGGCGTTGGCGACCACTGCCGATCTCGAGACCTGGCCAGGCGCCGAGGCGACCGTCGCCGCGGCTCTGGAGAGATTCGGCCGCATCGACGTGGCCGTGCACACCGTCGGCGGCACGATCTGGGCCAAACCGTTCTGGCACTACCCCGCTGACCAGATCGAGGCCGAAGTCAACCGGTCGCTCTACCCCACCCTCTGGTCCTGCCGCGCCGTCGTCCCGCACATGGTCGAGCGCGGGCAGGGGACGATCGTCAACGTCTCGTCCGTTGCGACCCGGGGCCTGAACCGCGTCCCGTACGCCGCCGCGAAGGGCGGGGTCAACGCGATCACCACGGCGCTGGCGATGGAGGTCGCGCCGTACGGCGTCCGCGTCGTCGCCACCGCACCTGGCGGAACCGACGCACCGCAACGACGCATCCCGCGCGGACCGGCACCGGCATCCGGCCAGGAACAGGACTGGTACCGCACCATCGTCGACCAGACCGTCGGATCGTCGTTCCTCAAGCGCTACGGCACGCTCGACGAACAGGCCGCCGCGATCACCTTCCTCGCCTCGCCCGAGGCGTCGTACATCACCGGAACCGTCCTCCCGGTCGCCGGCGGCGACCTCGGCTGACGCCGTCCGCCTGCTGTCCCCTCCACACCCGTAAGGGAGCCCCGCCATGTCCGCTGCCACCAATCACCGCCGGCACACCCTTCTCTGGGTTGTCGTGCTGAGCACGCTGGCCCTGACCTTCGACGGGTACGACCTCGTCGTCTACGGCACCGTCGTACCCACGCTGCTCCACGACCCGAGCCAGATCGGCCCGCTCACTCCCGCCCAGGCCGGTGCTCTGGGCAGCTACGCGCTCGTCGGCGTCCTCGTCGGCGCCCTGGCGGCCGGCGCGGTAGGCGACTGGATCGGCCGGCGCCGGGTGATGCTGGTGAACCTCGCCTGGTTCTCCCTCGGCATGGGTGCGACGGCACTGACGCACACTGTCCAGACCTTCGCCATCACCCGGTTCCTCACCGGAATCGGCGTCGGTGCGCTCGTTGCCACCGTGGGTGCGTTGGTCGCCGAGTTCGCACCTCCGGGCCGCCGTAACAGGCTCAATGCCGTCGTCTACAGCGGTGTCCCGGCCGGTGGCGTGCTGGCGTCGGTCATCGCTCTGCTCATGCCGGACAGCGCGGGCTGGCGGCCGCTGTTCTGGATCGGTTCGCTGCCGATCATCCTGCTCTTGCCGTTGGCAATCATCTTGTTGCCGGAGTCACCGAAGTGGCTGCAGGCTCGCGGCCGGACCCAAGCCGCGGAGGAACTTGCGGGACGTCTCGGCGTCACGTTGGCGGCGAGCACCACGCCGGCAAGCACTGGTCAGCAGGTGGGCTTCGGAGCACTGGTACGCCGTCCGTTGGCCGTGCCGACCCTCCTGCTCGGGGTGATGAGCTTCGGCGGGCTGCTGCTCACCTACGCCCTCAACACCTGGCTCCCACAGATCATGGAGAACAACGGCTACGGCAAGGATGACGCACTCACGTTCCTGCTGGCGCTGAACCTCGGCGCGATCATCGGCGGCCTGCTCGCATCCGGCATCGCCGACCGGGTCGGCGCCCGCACCGTCATCGCCTCGACCTTCGTCCTCGCGGCCCTCACCCTGGCCGCACTGCCACTCGCGTTCCCGTTCGCCCTGTTACTCCTGGCGGTCGCAGTGGCCGGTGTCGGCACGATCGGCACCCAGGTCCTCATCTACGGACTCGTCTCGAACTACTACCCGACCCGAGCCCGCGCCGCCGGTGTCGCCTGGTGCGCCGGATTCGGCCGGCTCGGCGGCATCGTCGGGCCGATCCTCGGCGGCATCCTGGTGGGCGCCGGCGTCGGTGGAACCACCGCCTTCTACCTGTTCAGCGGAGTCGCGCTGATCGGCGCCCTGGTGACCCGGCTGCTGCCCAGCGCCCCCGGTGAGGAGGTCGAGCCGATCGTCGAGGCAACCGCGGTCCGGGCCTCTACATTGGGTGGATGACCTCGTCCGTGCTCATCGGCCGCGACGCCGTACTCGCCGACCTGTCGGCGGTGGTGATCCGGTCCGGTGAGCACGGTCCGTCATCGGTGCTGCTGACCGGGCCGCGCTGGATCGGGCTGACCTCGGTCGTGGCACATTTCGCCGGCGAGTACGACGGCCCGGTTCGCCGTGCCCGCGCCGTACCTTGGGAAGCCGGCGCGCCGGGTGCTGTCCTGGCGCAACTGCTGCCAGGTGAGCTGCCCGGCGACGACCCCATTGCCACGGCGGCAGCTGTCGTCCAGGGGGTCGGTGGCGGCCAGCCGACCTTGTTTGTCGTTGACGACGCACACCACGCCGACCCGTTCTCGCTGCAGGTGTTGTCTTCCGCTGTACGACGTCATCGCGAGGCGTGCTTCGTCGTCGTACTGACTGCGCCGACAACCGAACCCGCGACGGACTCGGCGACGGCCGAGTTACTCGTGCGCGAGCCCGACAGGCGCATCGTGCTCGACCCGTTGACGCCTACGGACATCGCACAGCTCGCGGGCCTGCGCGGCATCAGCCTGCCTACCTGGCTCGCCGGCCGGCTGCACCTGCACACTCGGGGTCTGCCTGGCGCCGTCGCCGCGCTCTTGGACGAGCTGCCGCGGACCGCTTGGTCGGATACCGAACTGGTTCTGCCTGCGCCGACGGTGGTCGCGGCCCGGGTCGCACGCAGCCTCGGCGAGCTGACCGCAGCCGGACGGCGAGTCGCCGAAACCGTGGCCGTCCTGGAGTCGCCGCGGCCGATCGACCTGGTCGCCGGCCTGGCCGACGCGGACGACCCCTGGGCAGCCGTCGAGGAGGCCGAGCGGGTAGGGCTCGTGGCTCTGTCCGGGCCGCCAGGTGCGCGGTTGCTGGCTCCAGCCGATCCGATGGTCGCCGCGGCGACGCGTGCTGAGATCGGTAGCAACCGGACTGCCGAACTTCATCGGCGGGCAGCCGCCGCGGTCGCCGACGACGCTGCTCGGTTGCGTCATCTCGTCGCCGCGGCGGCCGCGCCTGACGCCGCTCTGGCCGACGAGCTGGCTTCGCTGGCCGAGGTTCGGTCGGCCCAGGGTGCCTGGGCCGAGGCGGCGTCACTGCTCACCGAGTCCAGCCGACTGACCGAGGATCGATTGCGCCGTGAGGCGCGGCTGACCCGAGCCGTCGACGCCCTGGTCGGCGCCGGGGACGGGCCGGGGGCGACGGCGCTGATCCCGGAGATCGAGAGCCTGCGTGAGACCCCGCTGCGCAATGCCGTGCTCGGCTACCTGGCCATCCTCCGCGGCCGTGGCGCCGAGGCCGAGGCCCGGTTGTCCCGGGCCTGGGAGCTGGCGAACGCCGAACGGACCCCCGATGTCGCTGCCCTGGTGGCTCAGCGCTACGTCCTGCACTCGCTGGCTCGTTGCCATTGGCAAGAGTTGGTTCGGTGGGCCGATCGGGCGCTCGCTCTGGTCGATCTGGAGGATCCGGCCGGTATCGAGGCGGCGGCGATCCGCGGTCTCGGACTGGTGGCGTGTGGCGAGCCCGCCGCCGCGCGGACGACGTACGCGGAACTCACCGAGCGGGTCCGGCAGGGCGCCCAGGTCCAGCGCGTCACCCTCGGCTCGGGCTGGTTGCATCTGGCCCTCGACGAGGTGGAGACCGCGCGGGCCGAGCTGGAGAGTGCCGTCCCGACCAGCGTCCGCGGCGGTTCCGCACGCATCTCCCTGTGGGCGCGAGCCTGGCTCAGCCGGACCCAGTTCCTGATCGGGGAATGGGACCGGTCGCTCGAGACCAGCGCCGCCGCGGAGCCCTTGCTGCAGCAGAGTGAGATCGTGCTGGCCGGACCGATCATGGCGTGGACAACCGTGCAGATTCACGCTCTGCGGGGCGAGTGGGACCTTGCCCGTGCCGCGCTGCTTCGAGCCGAGAGGTGGCCGCGGGATTACGAGCTGATGCGGATCCCGATCCACCTGGCGCACGCCGTACTGGCTGAGGCTCAGGCCGACGACCACGGGGTGATCCGGGCGCTTCAGCCACTGACCGCACCAGCCTTGCGGGAGGCCGCTGCCGAGCCCAGCCTGCTGCCGTGGATCGATCTCTACGCCACCGCCCTGATCCTGCTCGGCCGACACGAAGAGGCCGACATCCTGCTGACAGAGCACGAGAAACGCGCCGCAGCCGAGCACCACCGCTCCGCAATCGCGCGGCTTGCCCGCGCCCGGGGACGACTGCAGGCGGCAGTCGGTGATCAGGCAGGGGCGTGGTCATCGTTCGACACGGCGTTGTCAGCACTGGCCGGGCTGCCACTGCGTTTCGACCGGGCCCGGGTGGAGTTCGCCTACGGCCAGGCGCTTCGGCGGGCCGGGAAGCGGCGGGAAGCGACCGCCCTGCTCTCGTCGGCACGTGACGTCTTCGTGGCGTTGCGCGCCGAGGTCTATGTGGCCCGCTGCGACCGGGAACTGAAGGCCGGCGGTCTGGACAGAGCAGATCGGGGCGACGAGCAACTGACCGCGCAGGAGCAGGCCGTCACGGAGTTGGTCGCCCGCGGGCTGTCCAATCGCGAAGTCGCCGCCCAACTGTTCCTGTCCACCAAGACCGTGCAGTACCACCTCACCCGGATCTACGCGAAGCTCGGGATCCGGTCCCGAGCGGAATTGGCCGCCCTGCGGGGTCGGCAATGAATGTACGCAGCCGCGATCAATACATTCATCGCCGCGATCGATAGGCAGCGGAGATCAATTACTGAATTCAGTCGGGCGTGGCATTGTCGCGACGAAGTTTCGCCGGGGTCACGCCGTACCGGGCCCGGAAGGTCCGGGTGAAGTGCGCCTGGTCCCGGCGCGGAGATCCGGGCCGGCGGCGTCAGCGACGGACTGTCGCTTCGGCTCCCAGTCCAGCTGGGACGAGTTCACCTCCTGGCAATGGGTCACCTCCCGCGACCAGGCCCACGCCTTCCCGTTCTGACTCTTTCCCCGCAGTGACACGCATCTAGGCGAGAATGACTCTCCGTGAGCATTCGTGAGCGGTGGCACGATCTGATCCCGGACGCGGGCGAGCTGGTGGGCGATCTAGTCGACAGGTACACCGACAGGCGCCGGCGCGCGTACCGGGATCGCTACCTGGTGACCGCGCTGGACGCCGCCGACGACCTGATCCAGCTCGCCACCGACCCGGTCGCGGTCCAGCTCGCGGTCTGGTTCCACCGGGCGGCGCACAGCGACGGCGCCAGCCGTGCCGACGATGCCAAGGCGTCTGCCCGGCTCGCCGCTGAACTGCTCCCCCGGTACGGCGTCAGCGCCACCCGGGTCGCCGAGGTGGAACGTCTGATCCGGCTGACCGGCTCCCCGGACCAAACCCCTGCCGCCGAGGACGACCCGAACGGCGCGGTGGTGCACGACGCTGCGATGGCCGTCACCGCGTCCGCGCCGGCGGCGTACCAGACTCACGCGGCCGAGGTACGGCGTACCGCCAGGGACCGGGAGCGGTACGCCGAGCAGCGGCATCGGGAGATCGAGCAACTGCTGCGAACCGGGATCTTCCGCACCCCGCTCGCCCGGGACCTGATGGAGGCGGCAGCCCGCGCGAATCTCGAGCACGAGCGGGAGCTGACCGACGAGGTGATCCCGGCGCGCTGGCGCGGCTGGGAGATCGCGGCGCTGCGGGCGGTGGCGGTGTTCGGCGCGCTGGCCGCGACCTCTCTGACGGTCGTCGGCTCGTGGTCTCCGTGGAGCGAGCCCGCCAGTGACGGGGCACCGGGCGGAGTGACGGTCTTGCTCGGGCTGAGCGGTCTGGTGCTGACCGCCGTCCTCTACCAGCTGGGCCGGGAGTCCGACCGCAGAGCACGGATCGCCGCCGGTGGGATTGCGGCAACGGGCCTGATCGCGTTCGTGGTCTGCCTTGTGCGGATGCCGGAGGTGAACCCGGCGAACGGCATCGGGCTCCGGGTCCCACTGTTCCTCACAGCAGCCCCGCTGCTGATGCTGTCCGCCGGTGCAGCTGTGGCGGCCGGACTGCTGCGGGCCCGGACCCGGCGCCACGTCCCGGAGCGCAACCGCGGCCAGGTGCTGGCTTGGCTCGGAACCGCAGCGGTCGTCGTGCTGCTGTTGGTGTACGCCGCCGTGCCGCTGGCCCAGTCGTACGTCGTGAGTAATAACGAGCACCTGAGCGAATCGAGCACGCCTGGTCAGCCGGCACCGGCGTCGACCCTGGACGGCACGGTGCTGTGGAGCGTCGGCAACCGCAGCGCCGGGCCGTTCGCCGATGCCGTGGCCACCCGGCACGGAATCGCCGTCCCTGACCGGTCCGGCGGCGTACTGATGCTGGACGGGCAGACCGGCGAGCAGCGCTGGAACTACCGGCGCTCTGACGTTCTGGACGAGCGGCCGAAGCTGTTCGCGCTCGCCGGTGGTGCTGCGTTGCTGGTGCGCTGGGATGACGCCGGCGACCTGGTGCTGGACACCGCCACCGGCCGCCGGATCGCCACCTGGCCGCCGGGATCCCGCGACAAGCACCGCGATCTGGAGTCGGTCGACCCGCTGGTCACCGGCCAGTCGGTGAGCAAAGGCTCCGACAAGCTGCGTGGCACCGATCTGGACGGGCACACCCGGTGGACCTACGAGCCCGGCCGTTGCCTCAACATCAGCGCCGAGGCAGCCAACGAGGCAGTGGTCGCGTTCCTGGACTCCAGTTGCGGCGATTCCGACCGCCTGGTCGGTCTCGACCTGCGCACCGGCAAGGAGCTGTGGAGCCAGGACCGCCCGGACATGCCGCTCGGACCGATCGCCGCCGATGGCGTCGTCGTCGTGGTCGAAGGCCCGGAGAGTGCTCTCCCCGACCTGGGCGAACTCCGGGCGATCGACCCCAGGTCAGGCAACGATGTATGGCGCACGCCGGCGCCGTCCGGCGACTGCATCCGACCCGTCCCCGCCGGCGGCCTGCTCATCCTCGCCTGTGAGACCGGCAACCTGACCCGGTTCGTCGCCGTGGAGGCGGCCACCGGCCGAACGGCCTGGCAACACCAGACCCCCGAAGTCGAAGGCAACCGGTACGCGGTGTCCGCCTCCAGCCGTGTGGTGATCGGCACGAACGACACCGGCAAGGGCTGCAAGGTGCTGAGTGTGGACCGCACCGGTGCCCAAACCGTCGACGTCCGCGCCCCCGAGATCACCGCCGACAACTACTGCCGGAGCATTGTCTATGCCCTAGGCGACCTGATCATGATCGAAACCGACGAAGGCGCCATCGCCCTGCGCTGATCAAGCCCGGACAACTCAGAACGAGCTGCCTTCTGTCCTGGGTCTTGGGGTGGTGAGGGACTCTGCGACGAGGTCGATCATCGGCGCGTGGCGTTTCGCCGCGGTGGCGGCCTGGCCGAGGGCGACGATGTCGAGGAACACCCGGCTGACGACGAGTTCCGCCGCGGTCTGCACCTGCTCCCGGTCCACGACGATGTCGTCGGCGCCGCTCAGCACGTCGGCGACCGTCGTGGTCGCCTCGGCGAACAGCTCCGCGCCCCGGGCGGCGATCTCGGGCCGTGCCTGCGCCTCACGGAAGATGATGATCCGGGCCGCGCGGTCGCGTTCCAGTTCCTCGGCCATCACGGCGACGACGGCACGCAGCCTCCGGCGTACCGTGCGGCCCTGCGTCGCCGACCGGATCACCTGACTGGGCGTCGGCCGCTCGTGCACGATCGCGAGCAGCAGATCCAGTTTGGTGGCGAAGTGGTAGAACACCAGGCCGGAAGGGACGCCGGCCTCGTGAGCGATCCGTGCCGTCGACGTCCCGTCGTACCCGCGCTCGGCGAACAGCCGCTCGGCGGTCTCGATGATGACCTCACGCTTGCTGTGGCGCGCTACGGCGTGCGCGGTCATGATCCGCTCCGTTTAGCGGCAGGCCGGCTGTCCCCCTTCAGGTCCGCGGCTGCCTCGGCGGCGCGCCGGAGTGCCTTGAAGACGTAGTCCGGCACGCGCAGACCGCGCCGGTGCGACCACAGCAGCTCGTGCTCGACCCGTCCGACCTGGGTGGCGTAGTGCCGCAGATCCGCAGGGTCGCCGGAGCTCATGTCCAGCGCGCTCATGACGTCACCGAACTCCGCCCGCTGCTTGTTGTTGTAGACGCCGACGGGCTCGAACGTCCGCCTCCGCAACGCGCGAACGAGGCCCCGCTGCCAGGAACCCAACTGCGTCCAGAGCCCGCGAGCGGCCATCTGGTAATAGGCGAAGTGACCCGGCTCCTGCCGTTTGATCGGCGCGACCACGGTGGCGGCGATGGCCCGCTCGCCCAGCTCGACCAAGCCGGCGTGCAGCTTGTTGTAGGCAAGCACCGCCGACCGCTCGGTGGCCAGCCCGGTCAGGTAGTAGAGCATCCGGCTCACGTCCTGTACGCCGCGCGCCCGGCCGAGAGCCCCGAGCAACTTGAGCTTGAGGGACACGTCGGTCAGATCGGGCTCGGAGGCTTCGATACCGGCCAGCCCCTGAAGCTTGTCGAGGATCAGCCCGTGATGCGTCTCCTGCGGCATCCACACGTCGGCGTAGAAATGCCGATCGACGTCCGGCGGATCGGGCAGCAGGACGTTGAGCTCGAGCACGTTCCGCTCCACCTCGAGCTCGACCCGCGCCATGAACGACAGCACCGGTCCGAACCGCTCGGCGATCAGCTTCGGCCGGACCATCGTGTAGTCCACACTGCCCAAGGGGATCGGCGGATGCTCCTCCCCCAGCCGATCGACATGGTCGGCCAGCTTCGAATCCTCCCGCCGGCGGCCACCCCGGCGAGAACCAGTCACACCTGTCAGCGCCATTTGCGGCACCTCACCCCATTGAAAGTGATACCCGGTAGTCCCATTTCGAGAGTAACAAACTAACTGACTGATCAGTCAGTCAGACCCTGTGACCTCGACGACAGCAGACCTTTGTACTTCGGTTGAATCCCCTGCCCGGATGGCCTCGACGGCGTTAGGTTGATCGATATGGGAGCTTTCACCGGGCCCGTGTTCAGACCGGGCGACGACGGTTACGACGCCGAGCGAGCGGTTTTCAACCTCACCATCGACCACCATCCGGAGCTGATCGTCGGGGCGACCGGTCCTGACGACGTGATCGCGGCCGTCGACTACGCCTCGGCACGAGGGCTCGCGGTCGCCGTACTGACCACCGGCCATGGGGCGGCGGTGCCCGCCGACGGCCAGGTGCTGATCAACACCCGCCGGATGAGCGACGTCCAGGTCGATCCAGCGACGAGGACCGCCCGAGTCGGCGGTGGAGTGCGATGGCATCAGGTGTTGCCGCAAGCAGCGTCGCACGGTCTGGCGCCGCTCATGGGGAACAGCCCGGACGTCGGCGTCGTCGGCTACACACTCGGCGGTGGCATCGGACCGCTCGGCCGTTCCTACGGATTCGCCGCCGACCGAGTCCGCAGCGTCGACATCGTCACCGCCGACGGACAACTGCGCCATGTCACGGCTGACGACGAGCCGGAGCTGTTCTGGGCTCTGCGGGGCGGCAGGGGCAATTTCGGTGTCGTCGTAGGGCTCGAGTTCGAGTTGGTGCCGGTATCCCGGCTGTACGGCGGTGGGCTGTTCTTCCCCGCCGAGGCGACTGCCGACGTACTGCGCACCTACAGCCGGTGGACGACGACGCTGCCGGAGGAGATGACGGCCAGCGTCCTGCTGGTCCAGTTCCCGCCGATTCCGGAGGTCCCCGAACTGTTCCGCGGGAAGTACATCGCCAACGTGCGGATCGCCTACACCGGCACTGTCGAAGACGGCGAGCGGCTGGTCCAGCCACTGCGCGACATCGGGACGCCGATCCTGGACACGCTGGGCGAACTCCCGTACGCCGAGGTCGGGTCGATCTACAACGATCCCACCGACCCGGCGCCGGCGTACGACTCCAACGTCGCGCTGCACACCGTCGACGAGGGCGCGGTCGACACGATCCTGTCGCTGGCCGGGCCCGACGCCGGCTCGCCGCTGATCGTCGAACTGCGCCATCTCGGCGGCGCCTACACCCGGCCACCGGCGATCCCCAGCGCGGTCGGCGGCCGGGACGCCGAGCACGTGCTGTTCGCCGTCAGCATCCTCCAACCCGGCGAGGAGGACACCGTACGCCGAGCGCACGACCGGCTTCGCGAGGAGCTGCGCCCCTGGTCCACCGGCGGCACGATCCACAACCTCTCCGGCCTCAGCGCCGTCGGCCCCGACCGGGTCAAGCTCGCCTTCACCCCCGCCGACTACACCCGCCTCACCAAAGCCAAGGCGAAGTACGACCCGGACAACATGTTCCGGATCAACCTCAACATCCCGCCGGCCACCTGATCCGGCCCGAACAGCTGGTCAGACGAGGGCGAAGCCGCCGGTCCAGGTGATCTTCTCGCCGACCGCGAGGGTGAGCTGAAGGAAGCCGAGAGCCTCGAGTTCGCGGGCCCGGCTCAGGGCGCCTGCATCGAAGGTGCGCAGCCCACCCGCGGAGACGACACCCGCCAGCAACGCCTTCGCGTCGGCGTCGTCACCGGCGATCGCCACGGTCGTCGGAGCGTCGCCGACCGTACCGGAGGCCACGGTGGCGGCGAAGGTGGTGTTGAAGGCCTTCAGAACCCGTGATTCGGGCAGCGCCGCCGCGATCTCGGCGGTCGCCGAACCGTCCGCGGGGACGACGAGGGAGTCGAAGGTCTCGAAGTTCAGCGGGTTCGTGATGTCGACGACGACCTTGCCGGCGAGCTGGTCACCGCGCTCGGCGATGACCTGCGCCACGGCCGGGTACGGAACCGCGAGGACGACGATCTCACCGGTGAGCTGCTGAGCCTTGTCGGCCGAGCCGAACAGCTCGACCGTGTTGCCGCCCTTGGAGACGACGCTCGCGATCGCCTGTCCCATGTTACCGGTGCCGATGATGCTGACGTGTGCCATGACCACTCCTGGATGAATGTTGAATAGTTGTTGCTACAACCATCACCATAGCGCAAGAAAGTTGTCGCTACAACCATTGGCTGCCAGAATGGTCCCGTGACGACACGATGGCTCGACGACACAGAACTCGCGACATGGGTGCGGCTGGCCGCCGTACTCGAACTCCTGCCCGGCGTCCTCGACTCACAACTGCGGCGGGACTCCGAACTGACGCATTTCGAGTACTACGTCCTGGCCATGCTGTCGGAAGCGCCGAAACACACCTTGCGGATGACGTCCCTGGCGCAGCAGACGAACGCCACTCTCCCCCGGCTCTCCCACGTCGTCAGGAGACTCGAGGACCGGGGCTTGGTCGAGCGTTTTCCCTGCCCGGAAGACGCCCGCGCCACCAACGCCAGACTGACCGCCAAGGGCTGGGAGAAGGTGCGCGAAACCGCACCTGGCCACGTCGCCACGGTCCGACAGCACGTCATCGATGCCCTGACACCCGAGCAGATCACTCAGCTCAGCGCGATCGCCGAATCGATCCTGAGCACCCTCGATCCCGACGGCAACCTGACGGCCCTCTACCACCGCTACGACACGACACCGCGGCCCGATCGCTGACGGCACACGCCTGGTTGGTGAGCATCGCCACTCCCCCGTCGGCACGGTCGGTCGGCCAATTAGGGTGGGGGTGCGTCCACGGCGTGGGCCCGGGAGCGATTCGACGGAGTAGAGGAAGCGGAGTACGCGGTGACTGAGTCAAACATCATCTACACGCACACGGACGAGGCTCCGGCCCTGGCCACCTACTCGTTCCTGCCGGTGGTCCAGGCGTACGCCGCGCAGGCCGGGGTGGGCGTGGAGACCCGGGACATCTCGCTGGCCGGGCGGATCATCGCCGTCTTCGGGGACCACCTCACCGAGGACCAGCGGATCCCGGACGCGCTCGCCGAGCTCGGGGAGCTGGCCAAGACGCCGGCCGCGAACATCATCAAGCTGCCGAACGTCTCCGCCTCGATCCCGCAGCTCAAGACCGCGATCGCAGAGCTGCAGAGCCAGGGGTACGCGCTGCCGGAGTACCCGGACGAGCCGAAGACCGACGCCGAGCAGGAGATCCGCGCCCGGTACGACAAGATCAAGGGCTCGGCCGTGAACCCGGTCCTGCGCGAGGGCAACTCCGACCGCCGCGCGCCCGCCTCGGTGAAGAACTACGCCAAGACCCACCCGCACCGGATGGGCGCCTGGACGCCTGAGTCGAAGACCAACGTCGCGACGATGGGCGAGAACGACTTCCGCTCCACCGAGAAATCGGCCGTGATCAAGGCCGACGACACGCTCCGGATCGAGCTCGTCGGCGCGGAGGGCGAGACCACCGTGCTCCGCGAGTCGATCCCGGTACTGGCCGGCGAGGTCGTCGACGCCTCGGTGATGCACGTCGCCGCGCTGCGCGAGTTCCTCATCGCTCAGGTGGCCCGGGCGAAGGCTGACGACGTACTGTTCTCGGTCCACCTGAAGGCCACCATGATGAAGGTGTCCGACCCGATCGTGTTCGGGCATGTGGTCCGCGTCTTCTTCCCGAAGACCTTCGCGCAGTACGGCGAAACGCTCGCCGCTGCTGGCCTGACTCCGAACGACGGGCTCGGCGGGATCCTCGCCGGGCTCGCCGCGTTGCCGGACGGCGATGCGATCAAGGCGTCCTTCGACGCGGAACTGGCCGACGGCCCGGCGCTGGCGATGGTGGACTCCGACAAGGGCATCACCAACCTGCACGTGCCGTCCGACGTGATCGTCGACGCCTCGATGCCGGCGATGATCCGGACCTCCGGGCACATGTGGGGCGCGGACGGCCAGGAGCACGACACCCTCGCGGTGCTGCCGGACAGCAGCTACGCCGGGATCTACCAGGTCGTTCTCGACGACTGCCGGGCGAACGGCGCGTTCGACCCCGCGACGATGGGCTCGGTCCCGAACGTCGGCCTGATGGCGCAGAAGGCCGAGGAGTACGGCAGCCACGACAAGACGTTCGAGATCGGCACCGCCGGTACGGTCCGCCTGGTCGACGCGGCCGGCACGGTCGTACTGGAGCAGAAGGTCGCGGCAGGCGACATCTTCCGCGCCTGCCAGACCAAGGACGCCCCGATCCGGGACTGGGTCAAGCTGGCCGTGACCCGGGCCCGGGCCACCGGCGACCCGGCGGTGTTCTGGCTGGACGAGACCCGCGCCCACGACGCGAACCTGATCGCGAAGGTCAAGGAGTACCTGACCGAGCACGACACCGACGGCCTGGAGATCAAGATCCTGGCGCCGGTGGACGCGATCAAGTTCTCGCTGGAGCGGATCCGGCGCGGTGAGAACACCATCTCGGTCACCGGCAACGTACTGCGTGACTACCTGACCGACCTGTTCCCGATCCTTGAGCTGGGCACCAGCGCGAAGATGCTGTCGGTCGTCCCGCTGATGGCCGGTGGCGGCCTGTTCGAGACCGGGGCCGGCGGCTCGGCGCCGAAGCACGTCCAGCAGTTGGTGAAGGAGAACTACCTGCGCTGGGACAGCCTCGGCGAGTTCTTCGCCCTGGCCGCCAGCTTCGAGCACCTGGCCCAGACCGCCGGCAACGCCCGCGCCCAGATCCTCGCGGACACCCTGGACCGCGCGACCGCGACGTTCCTCAACGAGGACAAGTCCCCCACCCGCCGCGTCGGTGGCATCGACAACCGCGGCAGCCACTTCTACCTGTCCCTGTACTGGGCGCAGGAGCTGGCCAAGCAGACCGACGACGCCAACCTCGCCAAGGCCTTCACCCCCCTCGCCGAGACCCTCGCCACCAACGAGCAGACCATCGTCGACGAACTCCTCGCCGTCCAGGGCACCCCAGTCGACCTAGGCGGCTACTACCAGCCCAACCCCACCAAGGCCGCGTCCGTGATGCGCCCGTCAAAGACCTGGAACGACGCTCTATCTATCCTGAGCTGACCCCCCACCCGCGAAGGCGCCCGGTGACCACCTAACCGGTCACCGGGCGCCTTGCGGTCCGTCTCCTAAAGTCAGTACTTCGGTGTGTTCAGCGCGGCTGTGGATCGTCGTGCCGAGAACTGCCGCCGCAGCAATCACCAGCAAAGCAGCGACCAGTACGCCGAGGAGCAACGCGGACTCGAGCCGGTCCACCCTTCGACGCAACGGATTGCGCCCGAACCCAAGACGCCGGAGCTGCATCAACACCGACAACTGGATGGTGCTCATCACGACCTCCTCGGTCGATGGCGGATTGCAAGCAAAGACAGGACAGGCACGTGGTTTGTGAGCCGCTTGCCTTCTGGGCCTGTCACACCACGGGCTGGTGTCCGGTCTTACACAGGAGTCACCCATCCCATGGAGAGGACCCCTCATGACCAGTCCCCTGAGTTCCGCAGTCACCCACGCCCGAAGACGACCCGCCGGCGCGGCGATCCTCCTGGCCGCAGTCGCCATCCTGCTGGTGAGCCTCAACCCGGCGCAGAGCGTCGCCCAGTCGCGTACGGCGAAGCCCACCGTCGTGCTCGTGCACGGAGCCTGGGCGGACGCTTCGAGCTGGAGTGGAGTCGTTACCAGGCTCCAGGACGACGGATACAAGGTCATTGCGGCCGCCAACCCCCTACGATCGCTGTCCGGCGACGCCGCGTACGTGAAAGCCCTGCTGGAAACGCTGGCGGGCCCGATCGTCCTCGTTGGCCACTCGTACGGCGGGGCCGTGATCACCAACGCAGCCACGGGAAACCCGAACATCAAAGCACTCGTCTACGTCAACGCCTTCGCACCCGACGCCGGCGAGACCCCGACCGAGCTCGCGGGGCCGGACTCCGCGCTATCGGCGGACCCGACGACCGTGTTCGACTTCGTACCCGCGACCCTTCCGCCCACCGCGGCGACCGACCTGTACCTGAAGAGGTCGACCGTCTTCGCATCGTTCGCGACCGGGCTGAGCGCCGACGACAAGGCACTCGTCGCCGCAACCCAGCGACCGGCCACGATCGGCGCACTCAACGAGCCGTCCGGAACGCCAGCCTGGCGGACGATCCCGTCCTGGAACCTCATCGGCACCGAGGACCGGATCATCCCGGCCAGTGTCCAACGGACCATGGCCAAACGTGCCGGCTCCACCACCACCGAGTACGACGAAGGCCACGTCGGCCTGATGACGGACCCCGGCACCGTCACCCGAGTCATCGAACGAGCCGCGCGACACTAGGCCGAGGTCACGGCGCCTTGGGACAGCATGGTGCCGATCTGCCTGCGGGACGCGATGCCGAGCTTCGAGAACACCTTGCGGAGGTGCCATTCGACCGTGTGAGGGCTGATGAACAGGCGGGCGCCGATCTCGGGGTTCGTGAGCCCATCGGCGGCGAGTCGAGCGATCTGCGTTTCCTGGGGAGTGAGGGCGTCGTACGTTGCGACGGTGCGTTTGCGCACCGTCGCTCCCGCGGCCCGCAGTTCGCGACGCGCGCGTTCCGCGAACGCCGCCGCACCGATCTGGCTCAGCACCTCCTGGGCGACGCCGAGTTGAGCACGAGCGTCGACGCGGCGGTTCTCGCGGCGCAGCCACTCGCCGTAGCAGAGCCGGACGCGTGCCAGCTCCATCCGGACCTCGGTGTCGCCGAGCCGCTCGATCGCCTCACGGTACAAGTCGTCGGCTGCCTGCCCTTCGCTGACCAGAGCTCGCGTGAAGGCCTCGTTGCCGAGCGCCCAGTCGGTGCGGGTCGCCTGCGCCATGTCGCTGATTCTCTGGACCGCCTCGGCCGCGTCCGCCGGCCGGCCGAGTCGTGCTGATGCCTCGACGAGCTCAACCATCGACGGGATCGTGTGGCCGAGCTCCTCCGGGTTCTCGCAGCCGCGCTTGGCGGCCACGCAGGCCTCCTCGTACCGGCCAAGGCCGTTGTAGAGCACCGCCGCCGCCCATTGAGTGTCGGCCAGCACCTTCGGCTGCTCGCCGAGGAGAGTGTTCTGGATGATGCCTTCGATCGCCTGGCGCGTCGCGGATTCCCGGCCCTTCCATGGCTCGAGGAACACACCTCCGTAGTGCGCCCAGATACTGTTGCCAGTCGCCTCGCCGATCGCCACTCCCTCCCCGACAAGGGAGTCCGCGCCGGCGAGGTCACCGGCACGGACCCGATTTCCCACCCGGTGAAGGAGTGCCGTCGGCAGCACGGACAAGTCTCCCGTTTCGCGAGACAGGTCGACCAGCCGCGCTGAGAGCACGGACCAGCTTTCGAAGTCCCAGGTGTCCTGCGCCACCCCACACGCGAGCAGGAGCCAGCCGAGCTCCTCGTCCCGCGAGATCCCACCGTTCCGGAAGCCGGTCAACGCCTGCAGAACCATCGGCGCCCCGGCGGCATAACCCTGTGCGATGATCCGTGCCATCCCCTCCAGCAGCAGAAGGTCGTGCGTTGGCTCGGCCGGCTTCGGCGCGGCAAGGACGGCCTCGGCCACTTCGCTCGGTACTCGGCCGGCGGTGAGAGCGGCGAAGATCGCATCCCGGAGGGTCGCGGTCGCGAGTCGCGAGTCGAGCGGCTCGAGCCGGTTGGCCGCTTCGAGCAGCAGCGGCAAACCGACGCTCGCGCCCCTGGTCAGAAACGTGATCTGACCACGCAGCAACGTCAATTTCGCGGTAGCGAGTTCGTCGAGAGGGCTCAGTTCCGCGGTGCGCGCCAGCGCGAACGCGGCGTCGAACGCGCCGGCCTGATGTTTGGCCTGCGCCGCGGCCAAGGTTCTGGCTCCGCGGCCTGCGGCGTCGGGCGTCAGCTCGGCAGCACGCTCGAGAAAGGCCGCCGCGGCGGCGACCCCGCCGCGCGCCTGTGCCCGGTCCGCCGAGCGCTCCAGCTCGGCAGCCACCGTCTCGTCCGGCCCCGCCGCCGCGCGGGCCAGGTGCCACGCCCGACGATCGGGGTCGAGTTGAGCATCAGTCGCGTCCGCCAGCGCCCGGTGTACCTTGCGACGGTCGTCAGGCCCCGCCGCGCGATAGGCCGCCGAGCGCACGAGAGGGTGCCGGAAGAGTACGCGCGTGCCGAGGGTGATCAGCCCGGACGTTTCGGCGTACGACGCGGCCGCGTCCACGGCGATCCCCAGCTGCGCGGCCGCACGCCACAACAAGGGCACATCGCCGACCGGTTCGGCGGCGGCAGTCAACAGCAGGCGCTGCGTCTCGGCGGGGAGCGACTGGACGCGGCGCAGGAAGCCCTCCTCGACCTGGCTCGACAAGGGGCGCGCGTCGGGTCGCGCGAACCCGCCGGCCAGCTCGGCTGCTGTCAGCCCGCGGGGTAGTTCCAGCAGGGCCAGCGGGTTGCCGCCCGTCTCAGCGACGATGCGGTCGCGCACCCGCTCGTCCAGCCGACCGGCGACGACGGAGTCGAGGAGCGTTCGCGAGTCGGTGTCAGTCAGGCCAGTGACCTGGAGCTCGGGGAGGCCGGCGAGAGTCTCGCCAGGGCTGCGCTCACGGACGGCGAAGACGAGCAGAATCGACTCGGCGAGCAGTCGGCGGGCGACGAACTCCAAGGTTTGTGCCGACACGTGATCGAGCCACTGCGCGTCGTCGATGAGGCAGACCAGTGGCTGATTCCCGCCGACGTCCGCGAGCAGGCTCAGCGCGGCCAGGCCCACCAGGAACCGACTCGGCGGATCGCCGTCACGAAGACCGAGAGTCGTGGAGAGTGCGTCGCGCTGAGGCCCGGGGAGATTCTCGAGGCCGGCGAGCAATGGGGTGCAGAGCTGGTGCAGGCCGGCGTATGAGAGCTCCATCTCGGACTGCACGCCGGCAGCCCTCACGATGCGGCATCCGGTGGAATGCTCGAGGAGATAGTTCAACAGCTCGGTCTTGCCGATCCCTGACTCGCCGCGCAGGATCAGGGCCGCGCTACGCCCGGCCCTGATGCCCGCCAACAGGTCGTCGAGGGCCTGGCACTCGTTTTGCCGCCCGAGAAGTCCAGCTCTTGAAACGCTCCCTGTCACGGCGGCCTCCCGCCGGTGACGATACTACGGCGGGCGTGAGCAGGGCAGCAGCGCACGTCCTGGACGCGTACGCCGGACCGTCAGACCTCTGCGGTGGTCAAGCAGGTCGGGCTGCCCTCGCCCGGCGGTGTTACAGATCGGGGGGCTGCTCTGTCTTAGTGGGTGTGAGTACCATCGCGTTTCTCAACATCGCTATGCATGGGCGGGTCAACCCGACGCTGCCTGTTGTGGCAGAGCTGGTACGGCGCGGCCACTCCGTCACGTACCACACCTCGCCCGCCTTCCGGGATGAGATCGAGGCCGCCGGCGCGACTGTCCACCTCTACCCCGGAGGCGACCAGCCGCTCCCCGATCCGCCGACACCGGTCGCCCTGTTGGAGGGGCTCGCGCAAACCGCCGTCCATGTGCTGCCCGACGTGCTCACCGACCTGCGCGGGGCCCAGCCCGACCTGATCGTCCACGACTCCGCCTGTTTGTGGGGCGCCGTCGCGGCCCGCGAGCTCGGCGTACCGGCGGCGTCGTCGTTCACCACGTTCGCGTTCAACCGGCAGGTGCCCAGTCCCACCGGCGGTTCGTGGGAGCTGCTGGCCGATGCGGCGGCTCGGCTCGGCAACGTCAAGGGCTACGTACGCGCCCGCTGGGAACTGCGCCGCCGCTTCGACACGCACGGGTTGCCGTTGGTTGACTTGGGCAACATCCGTCAGCCGCTCAATCTGGTCTACACCTCGCGGGCGTTCCAGCCTGCCGTCGAGGGCTTCGACCTGTCCTACCGGTTCGTCGGCCCAAGCATCGGCGCCCGCCCGAAAGACCCGTCGTTCCCCGCCGATCGGCTGCAGGACCCGGTGCTGTACGCATCCCTGGGCACGGTGTTCAACGCCGACCCAAAGCTGCTGCGCAGTTTCGCCACCGCGCTCGCCCCGCTGGGCGGCACCGTCATCATCTCCGCCGGGCAGACTGATCCCGCCGCGCTGGGTCCGTTGCCGGCCAACGTGCTCGTACGCCGCTTCGTGCCGCAACCGGAGGTACTGGACCGCGCGGCGCTCTTCGTCACCCATGGCGGGATGAACAGCGTCAACGAGGCCATGTACGCCGGGGTGCCGATGCTGGTGGTCCCGCAGGGCGCCGACCAGCCGATGGTGGCCCGCCGGGTCGTGGAACTCGGCGCCGGCCTGTCGATCCGCACCCAGGAAGTTGCCGAGGGCACCGTTCATGCTCTCGCCCGGCGCCTCCTCGACGATCAAGGGTTGCGGGCAGCCGCGGCCACACTGCAGCTCGCCCAGCACCAGGCGGGTGGATATCAGCGAGCCGCCGACGAACTCGAGCAGTATCTGCAGACGGCCGGCCCGAAAGGTCAGCGGGCTCCCGTCGATCCGTCCCAGCGAGGCTGAGCGATGTCACCCGTCATCGTCCTGTTGCTGTTCGCCGGGCTGTCGGAGGCCGCCGGACGCATCCTGCCTCTGGTGGTGCGCCGGCCTGGCATGTCGCGGCCGTCGGTGGTCGGGTTGCTGCTGGCCGGTGGCCTCGTCGAGGGTGTGGTGTTCGCGCTGTGGCCCCTCACGGCGTGGACCCTCGCCGAACTCGTGCTGTCCCCTCCACCGCCAGGTACCGGGTTGGTGTGGACACCGGGCCTGGTCGCCCCGCTGGTGTTCGCTGCCGTCCTTGCCTTCCCATTGCTCGGGCCCCTGCTCCATCTGCTGCTCTTTGTGGGGGTCGGCGCCGGTCTGGCCGGCCCGCTCGCGACGGAGACCGGACTGAGCTGGGTCGTCGCGGCCGGTTGCGTGGCCGTCGCCGGCGCCGGGCTTGGCGTCGCCGTCGAGCTCGTACGGCGCCTGGTCGTGAGGATCAGTGCGATCGGGGTGCCGATCGCATGAACGATTTCCTGCTCTGGGTCGTTTTGATCGGACCGGTCCTGCTCGCCGAGGGTCTGCTGGCCCGCTACGAACTTCTGATCTACAGCGCCGGCTGGCGAGCCCCGACCACCGAGCTCCCGGCCGGCGTGCCCTATGCCCGGGGTGCGGCCCCCGACAGACCCCCGGATGCCTACCTGGTCTACCTGGACGGCATCGGCAAACGTCGCTTCCACGACAGCCGGGACGGCGGCCAGTTGGTCAAGGCGCTGATAGCCGGAGCTCCGGAACTCCGCATCCTCGGTCAGGTGCAGCCCTACTCACCGCTGGCCGACCCGCTGGCCGATCGGCCGGTATGGGCGTGGCTGCGCCGCCGCGCCGGGCTGCTGCTCTTTCTGCACAACGTGATGCAGACCTTCGTCGCCGCCGACCACCGGTACCGCCCGCTCTACAACCGGGCCGTCGGCGCCCAGATCGCCACTCAGCTACGACTCGCCGGCTACCAGCCCGACAGTGGTATGCCTGTCGTGCTGCTCAGCTACAGCGGCGGCGCCCAGGTCTCCACCGGTGCTGTTGACGAACTGCACACCCAGCTCCACTCCCCGGTCCTGCTGATCTCGATCGGCGGGTTCCACAATGGCGCCAACGACCTCACTCACGCCCTGCGGTTCCATCAGCTCACCAGCGCGAGCGACCGGATCGAGCGAGTCGGCACCTGGATCTTCCCTCAGCGCTGGCGGCTGTTCCGCCGCAGCGGATGGAACCGAGCTCGCCGCGCCGGGAAGGTCACCATCAATCGGCTCGACCCGGCCACTCACGTCGGGCCACGCAGCTACATCAGCCCGACAGCCCAGCTTCCCGATGGCCGCAGCCACCTCGACCGGACTGCCGACACCGTCATCTCACTCATCCGCGCCCACTTCAGCACGACCGCGACAGCAGACGGCCCTAAGCAATAACGCGGCCGCGGCAGCAGGCCCCACGCAATAGCAGGTGTCATTCCGCGGGCGGGAGCTCGACGGTGTGGAGGACCGTTCCCTCGATGTCACGGAGGCGGACGGTCAGCTGCCGGGTGTCGCCGTCGATGGCCACCTCACCGAAGTACTGGTAGCCGAAGGCCGGGTTGCCCACGTCGGCAGACGGTGCTCCCTTGGCGAAGACGACCTCGGGGCCGAAGGTCGGATCCACCGGGTTCGGCCTCGGCTCGACCCCGACCGCCGCGTTGAGCGGGCCGGAGACGAACTCCCAGAACGGGTCGAAGTCGGTGAACTTGGCCCGCGACGGGTCGTAGTGGTGGGCGGCGGTGTAGTGCACGTCGCCGGTGACCCACAGCATCCCGGTGACACGGTTGCGTTTGGCGTCGGCGAGCAGCTCGGCGATCTCGAGTTCCCGGCCGAGCGGCGTACCGGGGTCGCCCTGGGCGATGGCCTCGATGGCCGCGCCGTCCGGCACGACAAGGCTGATCGGGAGATCGGCCGCGAGGACCTTCCAGGTGGCCCGGGATGCCTTCAGCTCACGCTTGAGCCACTCGAGCTGGCGCCGCCCGAACACGCCTCCGTCGCTGACGGTCTCCAGGCCGGCGGTGTTGGCGTCCTTGTACGAACGCATGTCGACCACGAACACGTCCAGCAGTTCGCCGTACCTGATCACCCGGTAGACGCGGCCTTCGTCGTCGCGGCTGGTGCTGGTGGGCAGGTACTCGTGGAACGCTCGACGGGCCCGCGCGGCGAGTACGTCGACCCGCTTCTCGGTGTACCGGGTGTCGTCCAGAACCTCTCCGGGGTACCAGTTGTTGGTGACCTCGTGGTCGTCCCAGGAGTTGATCTGCGGCACCTCGGCGTTGAACCGGCGGAGGTTTTCGTCGAGCAGGTTGTAGCGATAGTTGCCGCGGTACTCGGCCAGCGTCTCGGCCACCTTCGACTTCTCCGGGGTGACGAGGTTGCGCCAGACCGTGCCGTCGGAGAGCGGCTTCTCCGCGGGCAGCACGCCGTCGGCGTAGATCAGGTCGCCGGAGCAGATGAAGAAGTCCGGTGCCAGCCGGCGCATAGCGTTGAAGATCCGATAACCACCGCGGGCCGGGTCGATGCCCCATCCCTGGCCGGCCAGGTCGGCCGACCACAGGAATCGGATGTCAGCCGATCCGATGGGAGCCGTTCGAAGCCGCCCGTACTCCGGTGCGCCTGCGAGCCGCTCATCGTCAAGGTCCGCGACCACGACTCGGTAGAACACGTCCTCACCGGCGGGCAGGCCACGAAGCAGGGTCTTGCCGGTGAAGTCGGTGCGTTCGTCCAGGACCGGCCCGGCCACCCGGCGTACCCGGCGGAACGTCTCGGTCGGACTCACCTCGACGAACATCCGCGCCGGCCGGTCGGCCCGCGTCCAGACGACCGCGTTCGAGGCGGAGACATCACCCGACTGAATCCCGTTGGTTACCGCAGGTCGGCCCGACCGCACCAAGGCTGGAGCACCGGAGGCCGGCGAGGACGGAAGGAGCAGCGAGGCACCGGCGGCCGCACCGCCCAGCAGCAGAGAACGGCGACCAGGACGGTGGACAGAAGGCGACGCGGCAGGGTTGGAAGCTGACGGCTCGAACACAGGCACTCCCGAGGCAGGGGTAAGGACAACCCCGGTCTAACCATCGCGAGCCAAGGTCGAGTGAAGCCCGCCTAAACGTCACCGAAAGCTGTAGTTCACGCAGCACTCACTCGACCAGCTTGCCGGTGGTGGAGACGTCGCGCATGAGGGGGCGGAGCTCGTCTGGGATCGGCGGGATCTGCTCGCGCTGGACCGAGCCCGGGCCTGACCAGACGAGATTGACCTGTAGGGACTCGTCGAGGTCGGGGAAGTCCGAGCGGTTGTGGCAGCCGCGGGTCTCACGGCGCTCGAGGGCTGCGTCGAGGGTCGCCCGCGCGGCCAGGGCGGAGGACAACAGGTCGAACGCGTGGGCCAGATCCTGGAAGCCGGCGATGTCGGGGTGGACTCCGATCCGCGTCATCCGATCCTCGATCTCCGCGAGCTCCGACAGGCCGGCCAGCAGACCGGCTTCGTCGCGGACCACGCCGGCCCGCTCGGTCATCGTGTCGCGCAGCGCCCGTTGCACTGCACGGACGTTCTCTTCACCGTCGCTGGCCAGCAGCGCGTCGATCTCGGCCCGTGCTTCGGCGACAGCTTCCGCCGACCGGTGCTGTGACTGCCGACCGGTCGAGTACTTCGCCGCCTCCTCCGCCACGATCCGGCCGAACACCAGCAGCTCGATCAACGAGTTGCCGCCCAATCGGTTCGCACCATGCAAGCCGCTGGCCGCCTCACCGATCGCGTACAGCCCGTCGACCCCGGTCCCGTGGTCTTCGGGGCGGACCCACACACCACCCATCGAGTAGTGCGCCGTCGGTGCGATCTCGATCGGCTGCTTGGTGATGTCGAGCATCTGGAGTTCGAGCAGCGTCTGGTAGACCCGTGGCAGCCGGCGCATGATCGTCTCCCGCGGGAGATGGGACACGTCGAGCCAGACCCCGCCGTTCGGCGTACCGCGGCCTTCCTTGATCTCCGTGTACGCCGCGAGCGCGACCCGGTCCCTCGTGGACAGCTCCATCCGCTCCGCGTCGTACCGCGCCATGAACCGCTCCCCGAGAGCGTTCCGCAGCTGACCGCCTTCGCCACGAGCCGCCTCGGACACCAGGGTGCCGGCGGCGTTCTCGGGTTCGATCAGGCCGGACGGGTGGAACTGGACGAGCTCGGCGTCCCGGATCCGGCCGCCGGCCAGGACCGCCAGCCGGAACGAGTCACCGGTGTTCTCGTCGCGCCGGGACGACGTACGCCGCCAGATCCGGGTGTGGCCACCTGCGGCGAGGATCACCGCGTCGGCGTGGATGACGTAGCGCCGACCGGTCGTGAGGTCGAACCCGTAGGCGCCGAACACGGTTTTGTCCCGCACCAGGATGCGCGTCACGTAGACGGTGTCGAGGATCGGGACGCCCAGCTGGACCGCGCGGTTGATCAGGGTCCGCTGGATCTCCAGTCCGGTGTAGTCGCCCGCGAAGGCGGTCCGCCGATACGTGTGGGCGCCGAAGAATCGCTGCGAGATCCTGCCATCCTCCTCCCGGGCGAACGGCATGCCGTAGCGCTCCAGATCGGCGATGCCACGCGCCGCCCCCTCGGCGACGATGCCTACCGTGACCGGGTTCGCCAGCAGGTAGCTCTCGTGCAACGTGTCGGCGGCGTGCTGCTGCCAGGTGTCCTCCGGATCCATCGTGGCGAGCGCCGCGTTGATCCCGCCGGCGGCGAGCGCGGTGTGCGCGTCCGCGCGCGGACGCTTGCCCAGGGCGAGCACCTCGACACCCTGCTCGGCCAGCTCGATCGCGGCCCGCAGACCGGCACCGCCAGTTCCGATCACCAGGACGGAAGTGGCGATCTGCTGCTCAGTGACGCTCATCGGGTCCCCTTCGACTCCTCGAGTTGTCTCACCACTAGGACCGCACAAGGCGTCGATCTGTGACTGTCACGTCCATCACAAACCGCGCCGGTGCGAGCAAGCTCACGACCACGTACACCACGGACTGGACCACGGACTTCCAAGGGCGCGGCGACCACGGTCCAGCGGCGAGGGTGGCATCACCTCAGCCGCCTTCGGCGGACCGTACGACGAGTAGAGGAGCCGGACGATGAGTACGCAAGAAGCCACCTTGGACCAAGCGGCCTCGGTCTTCGTCCAGGCCCGCCCTCGACTGTTCGGGATCGCCTACCGGATCGTCGGCAACGTGCACGAGGCCGAGGACATCGTCCAGGAGGTCTGGCTCCGCTGGCACCGTACCGACCGGACAGCCGTGATCGATCCCCCGGCGTTCCTCGCGACCACGACCGGCCGGCTCGCCATCAACCTCGTGCAGTCCGCCCGTCGACGGCACGAAACCTGCGCGGCCCATTGGCTGCCCGAGGAGAACGCGGACGACGGCGCCGATCCACAGACGCAGGCCGAGCAGCACGAGTCCATCGACCTCGCCGTCCGGCTCCTGCTCGAACGGCTGTCACCTGCCGAACGGGCCACCTACGTACTCCGGGAGGGCTTCGAGTACCCGTACCGGCGGATCGCGGAGACCCTGCGAATCGGCGCGCCCAGCGCCAGGCAGCTCGTGAAGCGGGCCCGCGACCGCCTCTCCTCCGACCGACGCCGTCCGTACAGCCCCGCCGCGCACAGCAAACTCGTGCACGCCCTCGAATCGGCCTCCCAGGAGGGCCAACTGGCCAAACTCGAAGAGCTCCTCAACGCCGACCTCGCCGAACAGGCCGTCTGACGTCTGGTCAACCGCTACCGCGGAGCGGGTGTGCGCCTCTAGCCTCTTGTGCGGGAGGGTTGAGGCATGACGGTTGGGGGTACGGCGCCCGAGCTTCGCGGTCGGCGGACGGAGTGCGCGCGCCTGGATCGCTTGGTGGCCGACATGCGCTCCGGCCAGGGTCAGATTCTGATCGTCCGTGGTGAGGCGGGCATCGGGAAGTCCGCTCTGCTCGACTACCTGGCCGGCCAGGCCGACGGGTGCCGGATCGCCCGGGCAGCGGGTGTCGAGTCCGAGATGGAGCTCCCGTTCGCCGGTCTGCATCAGTTGTGCGCTCCGATGCTGGATCTCAGCGAGCACCTGCCGCCGCCACAGCGCGAGGCGCTGGCCGTCGCGTTCGGCCTGGAATTCGGTGGGCCGCCGGACAGGTTTCTGGTCGGCGCGGCGCTGCTGAGTCTGCTGTCCGAGGCGGCCGACCGCCAGCCACTCCTGTGCATCGTCGACGATGCGCAGTGGCTGGATCAAGCCTCGGCACAGGCGCTGACCTTCGTCGGCCGGCGGCTGTTCGCCGACCGCATCGGGGTCGTCTTCGGCATCCGGGAACCCGTGACCGGTCCCGAGTGGCGAGGATTCCCGGAGTTGACGGTCGGCGGCCTGACGGACCGGCACGCGAGAGCCCTGCTCGATGCCGTGGTCCCCGGGCGGCTGGACGAACACGTCCGGGACCGGATCGTCGCGGAGACCAGGGGCAATCCACTCGCTCTGCTGGAACTGCCACGCGGGTTGACCGCGGCCGAGCTGGCCGGTGGGTTCGAACGGCCGGATGCCCGGCCGCTGGCGAGTCAGATCGAGCAGAACTTCGCTCAACGGGTGCGGTTGTTGCCGGCGGAGACGCAGCGTTTGTTGCTGACCGCCGCCGCCGAGCCGGTTGGCGATGTGCCGCTGCTGCTCCGGGCTCTCGCGATCCTCGGGGTCCCGGTGAGTGCGGCCGCACCTGCCGAAGAGGCCGGCCTGATCGAGCTCGGTGCACGAGTCCGGTTCCGGCATCCCCTGGTGCGATCGGCGACGTACCGGGCGGCGACCTCAGCCGGCCGTCGTGAAGTGCACCAAGCCCTCGCCGGGGCGATCGACCCGAGCCTCGATCCCGACCGGCGCGCCTGGCATCGCGCCCAGGCGGCCGACGAACCCGATGAGGACGTAGCCGGCGAGCTGGTCGCCTCCGCCGACCGGGCGCAGCGCCGCGGCGGTGTCGCCGCCACGGCCGCGTTTCTGCAGCGGGCGACCGACCTGACCCCGGACCCGGCCACCCGCGCCGGCCGCGCCCTGACCGCTGCCCAGGCCACCCTCCGAGCGGGTGCCTTCGAGACCGCACTGAAACTGCTTGTCATCGCCGAAGACGGGCTGGCCGACGAGCTGCACCAGGCCGGGGTGAATCTCCTCCGCGCGCAGATCGCGTTCGCCTCCGGGCACGGCGCGCGAGCCGCCCAGCTGCTCCTGGATGCCGCCCGCCGGCTCGAACCTCTCGACCTCGACATTGCCCGCGACACCTACCTCGACGCGTTCGCGGCGGCGATGTTCGCCGGGCGTCTCGCCCCCGGTTCCCCGCAGACCGACGTGGCGCGAGCCGCTCGCGCCGCCCCGCAGCCGGTGACCCGCCGCAAGCACGATCTGCTGCTCGAGACCTTGGCTGTCTCGTTCACCGACGGATATCCGGCGGCGATGCCTCTGGCCAGGAAGGCGATCGAAGAATTCGCGGATCCGGCCCTGGCAGATCCGAGCGATCTGCGTTGGTTGTGGCTGGCATCGCGAACCGCCGTCGACCTCTGGGACCACGAGCACTGGGATGTCCTCACCGCCCGGCACGTACAGATCGCCCGTGAGCTGGGCGATCTCACCGAACTCCCGCTCGTCCTCAACTCCCGGCTCGCCATGCACCTGTTCGCCGGCGAGTTCTCGGCGGCTGCCTCGCTGCTCGCGGAGATCCAGACGATCGCCGATGCGACCGGGATGGGGTTGGCACCGTACGGCGCCATCAGCCTGGCCGTCCTGCGTGGCCGCGTGGACGAGGCTGCGCCCCTGATCGCCACCACCATGGACGACGTCCTGGCGCGAGGCGAAGGCGGCGGGCTGACCTTCACCCACTGGGCGAACGCCGTGCTCATGAACGGCCTCGCCAGGTACTCCGACGCACTCGCCTCGGCTCGAGCGGCGACCGAGGATCCCAAAGATCTCGGTGTCGCCAGCTGGTCCCTGCCCGAGCTGGTCGAGGCGGCGGTGCGAAGCGGACGGCCCGAGCTGGCGGCTGAGGGCCACGACCAGCTGGCCGAGCTGACGCGGGCCAGCGGTACGGACTGGGCACTCGGCCTGCTTGCTCGATCGGGAGCGTTGCTGGCGACCGGACCGGCGGCGGAGTCCGGTTATCAGGAGGCCATCGAGCGACTCGGCCGGACCCGGCTCCGGTTGGACCTCGCCCGGACACAGCTGCTCTACGGCGAGTGGCTCCGCCGCGAGGGCCGGCGCCAGGACGCACGCGGGCAGCTCAGGAAGGCGTACGACGTCCTCGCCGCGGTGGGCGCCGATGCCTTCGCCGAGCGTGCCCGCCGCGAACTCGCGGCGACGGGCGAGGCCGTCGACGGGCGAGCAGGGCGCGCGATGGACGCGCTGACCGCGCAGGAAGCGCACATCGCCGAGCTCGCCGGCGCCGGCCTGACCAACGCTCAGATCGGAGCCCAGATCTTCCTGAGTCAGCACACGGTCGAGTGGCACCTCCGCAAGGTCTTCACCAAGCTCGGCATCACATCCCGCCGCCAGCTCCGCCCCCAGCTCACCGGCGAAACCGGCTAGGCCACATCCAGGTCGTCCTGGGTGGATCGGGCGTGGGTGACAACGCGGCCGCGCGGGGTGTTCGGGAAGCGGTCGAGCATTGCCTGGACCTCGGTGGCGCGGACGTTGGCGCCGAACAGTTCGGTATTGGGTTCGAACCGCATGCCCTCGGCCAATCCGCCGGCGAGCACCGAGTCGAAACCGAGCGCGTCGACGATCGTGGCGACCGCCGAAGCATCCGTGGGTTCGCCGGCTATCGCGATGGCCTTGCGGTCCACGGATCCACGCGGGCGGGCGCCGTCCTCCAGATCGTGGTACCCCATGTGGTTGAACGCCTTCACGACGCGACTCTCGGGCAGGAAGGCCTGCACGATCTCGCTGGACGACGTGCGCGGATCGGTCAGGTCGTCGCGGATCCCGTCGACCTCCCACCAGTAGTTCATCGCGTCGATCACGAGCTTGCCGCGCAACGCCTCGGCCGGGATCGTGCGGTACTTGCCGAGCGGCAGCGCCAGGATCACGACATCGGCCCGCGCCGCCGCGTCGGCCGCCGTGGTCGCGACGGCGCCAGGCGTGACGATCTCGACGATCAGCGCGATCTTCGAGACCTCCCCGGAACCGGCGATGAGCACCCGGTACCCCGCCGCGACGGCGAGGCGGGCCAGTACGGTCCCAACCTTGCCCGCACCGAGGATCGCGATGGTGCCTGGATTCTCCTGAGTCATATCAGCCGGCCAGGATGTCGCGGACCATTGGGATCACCTTCGTGCCGTACAGCTCGACCGCCTTCATCCGGGCGCTGACCGGCAGCGTGCCGGCGGTGTAGATCAAGTCGAACCGGCCGACTCCCAACCGCTGGACAGCACCGGCGATCCGGCGAGCCACAGTCTCCGGCGATCCGACGTACATCGAGCCGTGCTCGACGTCGGCGTCGAACTCCTCACGACGGATCGGCGGCCAGCCGCGCAGTGCTCCGATCCGGTCGCGGACGACCTTGAAGCGCGGATAGAACAGTTCCTTCGCCTCCCCGTCGGTCTCGGCCACGAAACCCGGCGAGTGCATCCCGACCGGATACGCGACGGTGCCGAACTGCTCGGCAGCGCGCCGGTACAGGTCGAGGTACGGCGCGAATCGGTCGGGCGCTCCACCGATGATCGCGAGCATGAGCGGCAGCCCGTGGTACGCCGTACGGACGACGGACTGCGGCGACCCACCGACCCCGACCCAGGTGTTCAGCCGGCCGGACTCGGTCTTCGGGTAGACGTCGGCGTTGTCCAGCGCTGCTCGGGTGGTCCCGCTCCAGCTCACCGGCTTCTCGTCGAGCAACTGGACGAAGAGTTGCAGCTTCTCCTCGAACAGCACGTCGTAGTCAGCCAGGTCGTAGCCGAACAACGGGAAGGACTCCGTGAAGGACCCGCGCCCGAGGATGACCTCGGCTCGCCCGTTCGACAGCGCGTCGACGGTCGCGAATCGCTGGTACACCCGGACCGGATCGTCCGAGCTCAGCACGGTCACGCCGGATCCGAGCTTGATGCGTTCGGTCCGCGAGGCGATCCCGGCCAGCACCGTCTCCGGCGTGGAGATCGAGTACTCCGGCCGATGGTGCTCGCCGAGTGCGATCGCGTCGACGCCGAGCTGATCGGCCAGCACCGCTTCGTCGACCACCTGCCGAATCGCCGCGGCGTCCGACATGAGCACCCCGTTGTCGTCCTCCGGAATGTCGCCGAAGGTGTCCAGCCCGAACACGAGGTCGGTCATTTGCCCACTTCCCATCCGATGTCCACGTCAAAGCTTAGGTTGACGTGTCAACACAGATGGTAGCGGGTTCATTCCGACGACATCGCGATGGTGGGAACGGACCCGGGGTCGGACCGGTTTCAGCGCCCGGGTGATTGGATCCCGAAGTCGTGGATCTTGCGGTAGATGGTGGCTCGGGACATCCCCAGCGACCGCGCGGCGGCACGTTTGTCGCCGTTGTTGTCGACGAGGCTCTGGATGATCGCGTCGCGCTCCAGGGCCTCCAGTTGGCTGAGACTCCGGCGGCTGATCGCCTGGAGGTCGGCCGGCAGGTCGGCCAACATGATGACGCCGGCCCGTCGCCGGTGCTGGACAACCTGCTTCAAGACCTGGTGCAACTCCGCGGTGTTGCCCGGCCAGGCCGATCGCAGCAGTTGATGCATCGCTTCCG
Organism: Kribbella caucasensis; assembly: GCF_004361855.1. Classification (GTDB taxonomy): domain Bacteria; phylum Actinomycetota; class Actinomycetes; order Propionibacteriales; family Kribbellaceae; genus Kribbella; species Kribbella caucasensis. The sequence goes on along the minus strand of NZ_SNWQ01000010.1, from coordinate 10,791 downwards.
GTGAGCAAGTCAGGTCGCCGTGGCTCAACTGGCTGAGGAAGAACGGGACCAGCTCACGTACGTCATCGATGTGGTGCCGCAGCGGTGGCACATCGACGGTGAGGGGGAACAACGTCAGCAACTCACTCAGATCGGGCTCTTTCTGGCCTCCGGTCGTCAGCGTCACCACGACCCACGGCGGATCCGACAGCCGACGCTCGAGTCCGCCGTACAAGGCTCCGATCAGCTCGTCGAGCCGCCTCGGGTCGAGCCGCTCGGCGTGCCGGATCACCAGCGCCTGGACGGTGTCATCGGCCAGCTCCGCCTCCAGGTCGTCCGCGAAGTGATCCATTGCCTTGGCGGCATCGACCAGGCGGCACGATCCGGCCGGGTTGTTCTGCTGGTGGGCCGCGCGGGCCAGCGCCACCTTTCCCGCTCCTGGCTCGCCGCTGAGCACGATCCAGTGCCCGGCGCGATAGGCGTTGTCGACCTCCCGGCTGGTGGCGAGCCAGGGCGCGCTCCTGCCGACGAGGCCCGGCAGCTCCGGACGTGGTGGCGGCCGGTTCGCACTCACACTCGTCAAACTGCCCGGCGTCTGCTCGGTGACCTGGATAACGGCGGCCGCGCCCCGGCCACCCTCGGGTACCGGCCGGCTGGTGATCCGGACCCGTCGACCGCTCGGGAGCTCGACCGCTTGGGGGTTGGTGCCGGCCTGGGCCAGCAGGTCGGCGGCGTGAGCGAGGACGGCCGCCTGATCGCTCCCGTCGAGGTTCTGCTGTGCGCTGGCGTTCATCAGCAGCAGGTCCTCGTTGACCGCGAGCACCATGTCACCGGACCGGCGTCCGGCCAGCAGGTACTCGTGCAGGAGTTCCTGCTCCCGGGCCGAGGCGTCCGTCAGCAGTGCCGCCCGGATCTGGTCCGCGGTGGTCTTGGCCAGCGTGATCAGCAGCGATCCGGCGTCCTTGCGCCAGCAGGTGAGATCGATGGCACCCACGATCTTGCCGCTGATCGGATGTTTGATCGGCACCCCGGCACAGGCGAGGTCCTCCAGATCCTCCGCGTAGTGCTCATGCCCGAAGACGTGCATCGGGCCACCGCGCTCGAGCGCCGTGCCGATGCCGTTGGTGCCCGCGAACTGTTCGGAGTAGCTGAAGCCCGGCGCGAGGTGGACCCGGTCCAGGTGCCTGCTCAGCTGGGCATCGGCGGTCAGCCGCCGGAGCACCAGCCCGTTGCGTTCGGTGAGAATGACGCTGATCGGCTGTCCGTCGAGATGCTCGTGCAGCCGGCGCAGCACCGGGGTCGCACTACGGGCCAAGGGCGGGTCGAGATCGGGGTCCGTGACGTACGGCAGGTCGATCCGGTCGGCGGGGAGGTTCCACCGCCGGGAACGAACCCACGACGCCAGCACCGGTCGGCGTACGTCGGTCACCGGGAACTCGTCGTGGGTCAGAAAACTCACCCGGGCATGGGCTATCCGGCTGCTGTCACCTGACGCAGCTTCCAGTTCGTCCACGTGACCTCCTGGCCACCGGCCGGGAGGCCTGGTGAATGTGTGGGTCTCCCCCACCGGGGCACGGCTCTTTCCAGGCTAGTGCTTCGCGGACGTCCGGCAGTCTCATATTGAGACTGCCGGACCCAGCGCCGTGGTGTCTGATCCGAAGTCGCGTGTTCGGCGGCAGCTGAGCTGAGCTTGTCTCAATTTGAGACCTCGGGGCGCGCACGGCGGCGATGTACTTACTTCAAACGCTAGCAAGACGTGGGCTCGCGCCGAGGGCCCACGCCCGCACGGCCCCGCCTGGGGCCAGGCCAACGGCCACCGCGAGCGTGAGGAGTGCCATGAGTCGCCAGAGTGTGGCTAAGGCCCACCAGAAGATCCAGGAGTTGTCCTGGGAACCCAAGTACCACGAGCCTGTCTCGCAGTACGGAACCGACTACACGTTCCAGAAGGCTCAGAAGAAGGACCCGCTCAAGCAGGTGCTGCGGTCGTACTTCCCGATGCAGGAGGAGAAGGACCACCGGGTCTACGGCGCCTCCGACGGAGCCATCCGCGGCAACATGTTCCGCCAGGTCCAGGAGCGCTGGCTGGAGTGGCAGAAACTGTTCCTGAGCATCATCCCGCTGCCGGAGATCTCGGCGGCCCGGGCGATGCCGCTGCTGTTCCGGACGGTGCCGAACCCCGAGTTGCACAACGGCCAGGCGATCCAGATGATCGACGAGGTCAGGCACTCGACGATCCAGCAGAACCTGAAGCGCCTGTACATGAACAACTACATCGACCCGGCGGGCTTCAATTCCAGCCTCCGCAACTTCCAGAACGACTACTGCGGGACCATCGGCCGGCAGTTCGCGGAAGGCTTCATCACCGGTGACGCGATCACGGCGGCGAGCATCTACCTCACCATCGTTGCCGAGACCGCCTTCACCAACACGTTGTTCGTCGCGATGCCGGCCGAGGCTGCCGCGAACGGCGACTACCTGCTGCCGACGGTGTTCCACTCGGTCCAGTCCGACGAGTCCCGGCACATCAGCAACGGGTACGCCACCCTGCTGATGGCGCTCGCCGACGAGGGCAACCACCAGTTGCTCGCCCGCGACCTGCGGTACGCGTGGTGGAACAACCACCGGGTCGTGGACGCGGCGATCGGCACGTTCATCGAGTACGGCACCAAGGACCGTCGCAAGGACCGGGAGAGCTACGCGGAGATGTGGCGCCGGTGGATCTACGACGACTACTACCGCAGCTACCTGGTGCCGCTGGAGAAGTACGGCCTGGAGATTCCGCACGACCTGATCGAGGAGGCGTGGAACCAGATCTGGAACAAGGGGTACGTGCACGAGGTGGCGCAGTTCTTCGCCACCGGCTGGCTCGCGAACTACTGGCGGATCGACCCGATGACCGACAAGGACTTCGAGTGGTTCGAGTTCAAGTACCCGGGCTGGTACGACAAGTACGGCAAGTGGTGGGAGAACTACAACCGGCTCTCGAGGCCGAACGGTCACAAGCCGATCGTGTTCGAGGACGTCGACTACGAGTACCCGCACCGCTGCTGGACCTGCATGGTGCCGTGCCTGGTCCGCGAGGACATGGTGATGGCGAAGGTCGACGGCCAGTGGCGGACGTACTGCCATGAGATGTGCAAGTGGACCGACGAGACCGCGTTCCGGCCGACGTACCAAGGCCGGCAGACGCCGAACATGGGCCAGCTGATCGGCCACCGCGAGTGGGAGACGCTGTACCACGGCTGGAACTGGGCCGACGTGGTGTCGGACATGGGGTTCGTCCGCGATGACGGCAAGACGATGGTCGCGCAGCCGCATCTCGACCTGAACCCGGACAAGATGTGGACCCTGGACCACCTGCGGAAGTGCCCGCCTCTGCAGAGCCCGAACGTACTGCTGAACGAGATGACCGACGACGAGCGTACGGCGTTCGCCGCCCGCTACGTCCGTGGCGGACCTGCCGGACGCGCTCCGGTCGACGCCTGACCGACGCAACGCCACGCGGGAGGGCAAATGTCCTTGCCCTCCCGCTACGTCTCCTGTCCACGCAGCTGTGAGGGGCCATGGGCGACAAGCACGTCGTACGGTTCGAACCCGTCGGCATCGAGATCGAGGTCGACGAGAAGCAGACGATCCTGCGGGCCGCGGCCGAACAGGGCGTCATGCTGATGCACGGCTGCAAGGAGGGCCAGTGCTCGTCCTGCAAGTCGTTCGTGCTCGACGGTGACGACATCGAGCTGGAGCGGTACTCGACGTTCGCACTGCCGGACTACGAACTGGACGAGGGCTACACGCTGCTCTGCCGGGCGCATCCGTACGAGGACCTGACGATCGAGCTGCTCAACTACGACGAGGACATGATCCGTTCGGGACTGCCGATCCAGGAGGCCGTCGCCGAGGTGGTCGCGAACGAAGCGGTCACGCACGACATGAGGCGCCTGGTACTACGGCTGCTGGAGCCCGGCGAACTCAAGTACTTCCCCGGCCAGTACGTCGACATCGCGGTGCCGGGGTCCGGGGCGACCCGGTCGTTCTCGATGGCGAACACGTCCAGCCGCGAGGGAGGACTGCTGGAGTTCGTGATCAAGATCTACCCGGGCGGGATGTTCTCGTCGTACCTGGACCAGCGGCTGTCGGTCGGTGACCAGCTCGACCTGACCGGACCGTTCGGGGTCTTCACGTTGCGGGACAACCCCGGCGCGCGGCTGGTCTTCCTCGGCGGCGGAGCCGGGATGGCGCCGGTCCTGGCGTTGCTGCGGTCGATGGCCGAGCGCGCCATCGACCGTCCGACTGTCTACTACTACGGGGCGCGTACCAAGCGTGACCTGTGCTTCGACGAGGAGCTCAGGGCACTGTCCGGCACCTTGCCCAACTTCAGCTACGTACCGGCGCTGTCCGAGCCGGCCGACGATGACGAGTGGGACGGCGAGGTCGGTCTGATCACCGACGTCGTCGCCCGGCACGAGGACGACCTGGCCGGCGCCGACGCGTACGTGTGCGGCCCGCCGCCGATGGTCGAGGCCGCGCTACCCCTGCTGGAACGGCTGGGCGTCGCGCAGAAGCGAATCTTCTACGACAAGTTCACCACCACCGGCGACGCCGGTGACCCGAAGGTGCTGGAGGCAGAGATCAGATGACGACCACACAGGACTCCCCCCAGGTACGGAGCGTGCCGAAGCCGGTCTTCACCGATGCCGAGGCCGGCGCCAAGGTGTTCCCGGACTCGCTGGCGCGCCAGTTCAACTACTACACGCCACAGAAGCGCAAGCAGAGCCACTACGAGGACGTCACCGTCGAGGTGCAGCCGGATCCACGGCACTACCTCAGCCAGGGCTGGCTGTACGGGTTCGCCGACGGCCGCGGTGGCTACCCGCTGGACTGGACCGTACTGAAGGCCTGGGGCTCGGACCGGCCGGAGCCGGAGCGCGGTCCGGGCACGGGCGGCAAGGGCTACGACTGGCCGGCGACCGGCTGGCACGAGTTCCGGGACCCGAACGAAGAATGGGAGATGACGCTCTACCGGTACAACTCCAACGTCGTCCGGCAGGTCACCCAGAACGTCGAGGCGGCCAAGCAGTCCAAGGCCTTCGAGCAGTGGAACCGCAACTGGGTCCGGTTCATCGAGCAGCACGTCGGGGCCTGGATGCATGTGGACCACGGCCTCGGTCTCTACCTGTTCGCGAACGCGAACCGGCGGGCGCCGACCAACATGCACAACAACGCGATCTCGGTGAACAGCATGCACCGGATCCGCGCGGCGCAGGACCTCGCCCTCTACAACCTGACGTTGAGCGAGGAACTCGACGGCTTCGACGGTACGGCGCACCTGGAGACCTGGAAATCCGACTCGGCCTGGCAGGGTGTGCGTGACCTGGCCGAGCGGCTGACCGCGATCGACGACTGGTGCGAGGCGATCTTCGCCGCCAACGTCGTGTTCGAACCGCTCGTCGGCGAGCTGTTCCGCAGCCATCTGGTCCAGCAGGCAGCCCCCGGCAACGGCGACTTCGTGACGCCCACCTTGGTCGGCGCGGCGGAGTACGACTTCGCCGAGCGGGACCTGCGCTACACCAAGGCGATGTTCGAGCTGCTGACCGCCGACAAGGAGTTCGCCGACCACAACAAGGCGATCCTGCAGGACTGGCTGTCCGACTGGACGACGCGCGCGATCGAGGCAGCCCGGACGCTGCAACCGCTCTGGTCGCAGCCGGACAGCAAGCCGCCACGATTCGAAGACGGGCTGGACCGGGCGAAGAGCCGCTTCAGCGGCATCGTCATCGGACTCGGCCTCGAGGAGCCGAAGGAGCTGGCACAGTGAGCACCACCTTCACGACCGCAGAGAGTCCCTTCAAGTCCGACAACACCGCGTCGAACCGGTGCGGTTTCACCCTGATGAACAACCAGGTCGGGGAGGTCGTCGCCGAGGTGATGGGTCAGCTGGACAACGTCACCCTGACGCCGCTGCCGTCGATGATCAGGGTCGACGCGGTGGGCAAGATGGAGGTCGTCTACGACGAGATCTCCGAAGCCCTGGGCGAGGAGCCCGGCTACTTCGACCAGGCCGAGTTCGAAGAGAACATGTCGACGCACTACGGCCGGATGATCCACACCGACGACCGGACGATCCTGGTCGCCAACCCCGAGGACGCCGCCGAATACCTCGGCTTCGACCTCACCGCCGTCTGAGAACCCAGGAGGCGACCGTGTACGAGAAGAACGGCGAGAAGTACTTCGTGGTCGACAGCCACATGCACTTCTGGAACGCCGCACCGGACAACTGGGTCCCGGGTGCCGAGCAGTACGCGAAGGGGTGGATCGAGTGCTTCCACGCGTACATGAGCCTGGCACCGAAGGAGACCCACTGGCCGATCGAGAAGTTCATGAAGTACTCCGAGGAAGACCTGATGAAGGACGTGTTCGACGAGGGCCACGTCGACGTCGCGATCTTCCAGCCGACGTACCTGAAGGAGTGGTACAAGGAAGGGTTCAACACCACCGAGCGGAACGCCGCCCTGGGTGAGAAGCACTCGGGCATGTTCATCCACAACACTCGCTGGGACCCCCGTGACGGCGATGCCGGCCTGGACGAGCTGAAGGCCAACGTCGACCGCTACGGCTCTCGCGGAGTGAAGCTCTACACCGCAGAGTGGCGGCAGGGATCCCGGGGCTGGAAGCTCACCGACCCCGAGGCCTACCGCTACCTGGAGGCCTGCCAGCAGCTCGGCATCAAGAACATCCACGTCCACAAGGGCCCCACCATCTGGCCGCTGGACAAGGACGCGTTCGACGTGTCGGACGTCGACCACGCGGCGACGGACTTCCCCGACCTCAACTTCATCGTCGAGCACGTCGGCCTGCCGCGGATCGAGGACTTCTGCTTCATGGCGACTCAGGAGCCGAACGTGTACGCCGGCCTGGCGGTCGTCATCGGCGGTCTGATGCACGCGCGGCCGCGGTTCTTCGCCAAGGTGATGGGCGAGCTGCTGTTCTGGGTCGGCGAGGACAAGATGACCTTCGGCAGCGACTACGGCATCTGGGAGCCGAAGTGGCAGGTCGAGGGCTTCGTCGACTGGGACTTCCCGGCCGACGAGGAGTTCTCGGACTACCCGCGGCTCGGCACCGCGGGCAAGAAGAAGATCCTCGGTCTGAACGCGGCGAAGCTCTACGACATCAAGGTGCCGGACGAGCTGCAGCTCGACGGCGGGAGGCCCGCCGCGCAGGACGACGCGAAACTGGTCACGTAGTAATGACGGCCGCGGTCGCGGAGCGGTCCCGGGTCCTCACCGCGCTCGACGCGGTGCGGGACCCGGAGCTCGACGAGCCGATCACGACGCTCGGGTTCGTGTCGTCGTGTGTCGTGTCGGCGGCCGGTGACGTCGTGGTCCGGCTCCGGCTGCCGACGTACTTCTGTGCGCCCAACTTCGCGTTCCTGATGGTCGCCGACGCGTACGACGTGGTGTCGGCGCTGCCCGAGGTACGCAGCGCCGACGTCGCGCTGGAGGATCATTTCGCGTCGGCGGAGATCAACGCCGGCGTGGCGGCGCGGGCCGGTTTCGCCGTGTCGTTCGCCGGTGAAGCCATCGGCGAACTGGACGAGCTACGGCGGACGTTCCTGGTGAAGGCGGTGCTGGCCGGCACCGACCAGGTCTGCCGTCCGCTGTTGGCCGCCGGACTCGATCCGGCAGCGCTGACGACGATGACGCTCGGGGACATGCAGGAGTCGGCACAGCTGGAGAGGCTGTGCCGGCGGCGGGCTGAGCTCGGCCTACGTACGGACCCCGCTGCGCCCCTGCTCGTCGACCCTGGCACCGGTGACCCGATCACCGGTGCCGCGGTGTCGCTGCACTTGGGCAGAGCACGGATCACGAGGGTCGGCATCGAGGCCAACACCGGCATCTGCCGGGGAATGCTGCGACACCGCTACGGAACCGCCGGTGTGGGTGAGGAGGAGGACGAGGAATGAAGGCCGTTCGACTGCACGGATACCACCAGCAACCAGTGGTCGAGGACGTCCCGGAGCCGAGCGTCAAAGGTCCGCTGGACGTAGTCGTCAAGATCGGCGGCGCCGGGGTGTGCCGCACCGACCTGCACATCATCGAGGGCCAGTGGGCGGAGGCGATGCACCCCACGCTGCCCTACACGATCGGCCACGAGAACGCGGGCTGGGTGCACGAGATCGGCTCGGCGGTCACCAACGTGCAGGTCGGCGACACGGTGATCCTGCACCCGACTCCCACCTGCGGGCTCTGCCAAGCCTGCCGGGCCGGCAACGACATGCACTGCGCGACCAGCACCTTCCCCGGCCTGGGCAGCGACGGCGGGATGGCCGAGTACCTGCTCACCTCCGCGCGGGCCTGCGTGAAGCTCGACCCGACGACGCAGCCGAAGGACGTCGCGGCGCTGGCCGACGCCGGCATCACGGCTTACCACGCGGTCCGCAAGGCGATCCCGCAGCTGTACCCCGGGACGACCTGCGTGCTCATCGGCGCCGGCGGCCTCGGCCACATCGGCATCCAGTGCCTTGCCGCGCTGACCGCCACCACGATCATCGTGGTGGACCGCAACCCGGACGCGCTGAAGCTCGCCGAACAACTCGGCGCCGACCACACGGTCGTTGCTGACGGCAACCAGATCCAGGCGGTGCATGAGCTGACCGGCGGCGCGGGCGCGCACGTCGTACTCGACTTCGTCGCCGAGCAGGGCGCGGAGCAGGACGGCTTCGCGATGACCGCCCCGAACGGTTCGTACTTCGTGATCGGGTACGGCGGCCAGCTGCAGGTCCCGACCCTGGACATCATCTCCACCGAGCGAAACATCATCGGCAACATCGTCGGCACGTTCAACGAGCTGGCCGAGCTGATGGCGCTCGCCCAGGCCGGCAAGGTCACGCTGCACACCAGGACCTACCCGCTGGACGCGGCCGCCGAGGCGGTCGCGGATCTCGACGCCGGCCGGGTACGGGGCCGCGCGATCCTCGTTCCCTAGCACAACACACCGTTCGCCCTGACCGGGCAGGCAAGGAGGAGGGACCGATGGCCAAGGAACTGCGATTCGGTGAGCAGGCGCGCGAGCTGATGCTGGCCGGGGTGGACCAGCTGGCGGAGGCGGTGAAGTCGACGCTGGGGCCGAAGGGCCGCAACGTGATCCTGGAGAAGATCACCGGCTCACCGGTGGTCACCAACGACGGCGTCACCATCGCCCGGGAGATCCACCTCAAGAACCAGTTCGAGAACATGGGCGCCCAGCTGGTCAAGGAAGCGGCGATCAAGACCAACGACATCGTCGGCGACGGCACCACCACCGCGACGGTGCTGGCGCACGCGATCGTCCGCGAAGGCATGCGGGCGATCGGCTCCGGCGGCAACCCGGTGCTGGTGAAGCGCGGTATCGACGTCGCGGTCGCGCGCCTGGTCGAGCGGCTGCGCCAGGTCGCGCACCCGGTCGCCACCGAGCACGACCTGGCCCGGGTGGCGGCGATCTCGGCGAACGACGACGACCTGGTCGGCGCGGTGATCGCCAGGGCCCTGCACTCGGTCGGCGACGGCGGCATCGTGACGATCGAGGAGTCGGCCGCGCACGGGATGCGGGTCGACTTCGTCGAGGGATTCGAGTTCGACAACGGCTACCTGTCGCCGTACATGGTGACCGATCCCGGCAGTTTGCAGGCGGTGCTCGACGACCCGTACATCCTGCTCTGCAGCGAGAAGATCACCAGGGTGCAGGAGCTGATGCCGCTGCTGGACAAGATCATGCGTGATCCGAAGCCGCTGGTGATCATCGCCGAGAGCCTGGAGGGCACAGCGCTCAGCATGCTCGTGCACAACCACGTCAACGGGCATTTCCAGTGCGTCGGCATCAAGGCACCGGGATTCGGCGACCGGCGGCTGCACAAGCTGGAGGACATCGCCGCGATCACCGGTGGCGCGGTGCTCAGCCGGCACTCGGGCTTCACCCTCGAGTCGATGGATGTCGGCCGGCTCGGCCGGGCCGAGCAGGTGCGGGTCACCGCCGACCGGACCGCGATCATCGCCTCCCCGGGCCATGAGCAGGAGGTCGGCTTCCGGCTCACCCAGCTCCGGGCCGAGCTGGAGCGGGCCACGTTCGGGGTCGACGAGGACGTGCTGACCGAGCGGATCGGTGCGCTGTCCGGCAAGGTCGCGGTGATCCAGGTCGGAGCACCGACACCGGCCGAGTTGAAGGAGCTTCAGCACCGCGTCGAGGACGCGCTCTCGGCGACCCGGGCGGCGATGGCCGAGGGGATCGTCGCCGGTGGCGGGGTGGCGATCCTGCACGCCGCGTCGGTACTCGACGATCTCGAGGTGAAGGACGACTACGCGACGGGCGTCGAGATCGTACGACGGGCGCTCCGCGAGCCGGCGTACCTGATCGCCGCGAACGCGGGCTACAACGGCGAGGAGGTGCTGGAGCGGATCGGGCAGCTCGGCCCGGACGACGGGTTCGACGCGCTCGAGGGCCGCTACGGGAACATGCTCGAGATGGGCATCGTCGATCCGCTCAGGGTGGCCAGATCGGCTCTGCAGAACGGCGCGTCGGTGGCCGGCCTGCTACTCACCACCAACACGCTGATCGCCGAGGAGCAGACCCCGTGGGGTGGAAGCGCCGCGCTCATGACCGAGTTCGGCGCCCTCGACGAAGGCCTGCACCAGCCATCCCCGGACTCCAGCACGCCACAGTCCCTCGGGCTGGGACCCTCGGTCGCCTAGGAGGCCGCTGAAATAGGTGCGTTTCCGGGTCGGTCTCGACGGACGGGTTTGGGTCGAGCGGGTCGGTTTCAGTGGTTTGGGGTCGTCGCAG
>NZ_SNWQ01000009.1:254164-344449 GCF_004361855.1 Kribbella caucasensis | reverse complement strand
CCATTCCCCGCCAAGAAGCCCATCGACCGCCACCTGACCCAACCCCCGCCGGACACGATCAACATCGTGCGCCAGAGCTAAAGTTACCGGTATTGGGTCCCTGCCCCACCCCGACCAGCCCAATGGCTGGCTCATCGAATGGGGAACTCAACTCGACGTACGCCCTGTCCGGCAAGCCGTCGACGGGGTGATCACCGAAACCGCCGTCGCCGGATACCTCGCCAAGTACGCCACCAAAGCGGCCGAAGCGACCGGGCACTCCTCAGCACGGCTCACCAACGCGACCGTCAACCGCTACGCCACCCCGCACACCCACGCCGGCCGACTGGTCGACGCCTGCTGGCGACTCGGACGCCCCGGCTCCGACCTCGACGAAACCGAAGCCGCGAAGAACTCCGGACGCCTGTCCTACCGCCGCCTCCAGCGCTGGGCACACATGCTCGGCTTCGGCGGCCACTTCTCCACCAAGTCCCGCCAGTACTCCACCACCCTCAAAGCACTCCGCGAAGCCCGCGCCAACTGGCGACGCGAACGCCACCGCACCGCCGACCACACCGACGACACCGAAACCACCCTCATCGTCGGCAACTTCACCTACGCGAACACCGGCTGGCGAACCATCGGCGACGCACTCCTCGCCAACACCGCCGCCGCCAAAGCACGTGAGCATCGGCGGCTGCTGAAGGACGTGGTCGATGAGATGCCAGGCAACGAGTGACACGTAACTGTCAACGGAAGGAGGTTCAGGTGACAGCACAGGAGGACGCGGGGTTGTCCGATTCGATGCGACTGCTCGCCGACGCGATTGCTCGGCTCGGGGTCAAGTCGACTGTCGGCGTAGACGAGCTGCTGACGGTCGATGACCTGGCTGTCGTTCTCAAGATCCCGGCGCGGACGATCAAGGATCAGCTCGCTGCTGGTTTGTTGCCTCATCACCGTTTCGGGAAGCACTACCGATTCGATGCCGAGGACGTGAAAGAGATCCTGCACATGACTGCGAAGAAGCCGGTCAATCGACCGACGAGATCGCGGTCTGCACGAGTCGCATAGGAGACCAGTGGTGGCATACGCAGAGAGGCGCGGCACAGGATGGCGTGGCCGTTACCGCCGACCCGATGGAACCTACGGTTCAACGTCAGGCTTCAGCACGAAGCGGGCAGCGCTGGAAGCTGCGGGTGATGAGGAATCGCGCATCCGCCACAACACGTGGATTGATCCACGAGTGGCCGAGATCCGGTTCGAAGACTTCGCGAATCAGTGGCACGCTGCCGTGACAGGCAGGCTGAGTGACAACACTAGGGTCAAGTACCGGCGATACCTCGATAAGCAGTTGATTCCGAGGTGGGGCGACTGGCCGATGATTGGGATCTTCAACAGCCACTTCGACATCGAGACGTGGGTTACCCATCTCCATGGTGAGTACGAGGATTCCTCGGTCGCCTCATACTTCGGGTGCTTCTCCACGATCATGAACGCCGCCGTCAAGGCCAGGGTGATCCCGGCGAACCCGTGCTCAGGCATTCGGGTGACTGGTGGCGAGTGGGAGTCAGAGAAGTTCGTCGCGACTCCGCTCCAGGTGCTTCGGGCAAGCATGCGGCTCTATGAGAATGAGCTCGGGTTGAGCGGCCTCCTGTTCGGACTGCTGAACGCTTACACCGGTGGACGCTGGGGCGAGCTAGCCGGCCAAACCCGCCCTGAGTACGACGAGGTCAAGAAGGCGATCGCCGTCTTCGAGCCGCTCAAGGAGATCGATGGCCGACTGTTCAAGAGCGGTGCCGACGTCACCGAGCGAACCGATCCACTCCTCACAACAGCGCGACGGTCACGTCGTAGCAAAAGGAACGCTCGCACCAAGTCACCGGCCGGTGAGCGATGGGTCCCACTTCCTCCGAGCATCGCGGCGATCTATGAATTGTTCCTGGCGACGCGGCCAAGCGAGTCGTTCGTGTTCACCTCACTACACGGCAAGCCCTGGTACCGATCGAACTTCCGGCAGCGGTTTTGGCGCCCGGCGTGGGACGGCGTTGACGCGGACAAACCGTCGTCGAAGAGGTATGTCCCGGCCATCATGTCCGGCTTCCGGTTCCACGAAGGTCGGCACACGCACGCGACTTGGCTGACTGAGGACGGCATTCCTGAGGTCGCTCGCCGTGGTCGGCTCGGGCATAAGGTCAAGGGCATGGGGCGGGTCTACGACCACGTCACGCCAGAGATGGAGCGGCAAATTCTTGCGGCGTTGGAGGAGCGGTGGATTGCGTCGGTGCTGGCGTTGGAGGAGGACGAGCGGCAGAAGCTCCTCGGTCGGGTGCCCGTGATCAGAGACACCATCAAGAAGGCTCAGCAAGAGGCAGCGATGCTTGCGGCGAAGCTGGTGGGAGGCGAACGGTTCTCCCAAATCTCTCCCACCGGGACACTTGGCGGGGAGTCGTCAGGAGGCCGAGATGCCTCCTGACCTGCGGATACTTCTGGTGGAGCTTAGGGGATTCGAACCCCTGACCTCTTCCATGCCATGGAAGCGCGCTACCAACTGCGCCAAAGCCCCGCGGTGTCTTGCGACTCCGGAAGTTTAGCGGATACCGGGCTGCAAAGAAAAATCGGGTGGGTGGGGCAGGAGGGGCTGGTGGGACGGGAGGCGGAGCGGGTGGGAGGCCGAGGTTGAAGGTGCGGTAGGTGCGCGGTGGTCTGTGGTTTGCGGCGGCGGGCGGTCGTAGTACGGGCTGCTGCCGCTGTTCCGTCCGCCTCAGCGTTGGGGGTCGTCGCTCATTACTGGTTCGGGGAGGGAGCCGGCGTTCCATTCTTCGATTCGCCAGCGGTTGTGGCGGCTGGGGAGGAGGGAGACCCAGTTGCAGTTGGCGAGGCCGCCGAAGGCGGGCCAGTGGTCTTGGGGGATGCCCAGGAAGAGGCAGATGCCGACTCGGGCGGCCAGGCCGTGGGTGGCTACGACGACGGTGTCGGAGGGGTCGCCGGTTTCGACCGCTCGGGTGAGGGCGGGGGCGAAGCGGGCGGCTACTTCTTCGACGGTTTCGCCGGCGGTGCCGCGGCGTTGGGGTTCGCCGGCGCGGATACGGGCGGCGGCTTCGGGGTGGCGGTCGGCGAGTTCGGCCATGGTCAGGCCGGCCCAGTCGTCGACGTCGATCTCGCGGAGCGCTTTGTCGAACTCGATGGTGAGGCCGGTCAGGGCTGCCAGTTCACCGGCGGTGGCGGCGGCGCGTCGCAGGTCGCTGGAGAACAGGCGGGTGGGCGCGAGCGAGGCGAGCCGGGCCGCCGCGGCGCGGGCCTGGGCGACGCCGATCTCGTCGAGTGGGATGTCGGCCTGGCCCTGGACCTTGTCCTGCAGGTTCCACTCCGTCCGACCGTGCCGCCAGACGATCAGCCGGCCGGCGGTCATTCGGCGGACGTCGCGGGGCCGGGGACGGGCGACGGCAGCGGGATCGTGGGGCAGTCGCGCCAGAGTCGTTCGAGGGCGTAGAAGCTGCGCTCCTCGTCGTGCTGGACGTGGATGACGATCTCCAGGTAGTCGAGCAGCACCCAGCGACCCTCGCGCGCGCCCTCCCGGCGTACCGGCTTGGCGTCGAAGTCGATCCGCAGCTTCTCCTCGATCGCGTCCACGATGGCGCGGACCTGGCGGTCGTTGGAGGCGGAGGCGACCAGGAAGCCGTCGGTGATGGCGAGCTGCTCGGAGACGTCGAACGCGAGCACGTTCTCGGCCTTCTTGTCGTGGGCCGCCTCGGCTGCCGCGGTGAGCAGCTCGACGGCACGTTCGGAGGCAGGCATGTATTCCTTCTAGTGGTTGGTGTAGAGGTCGCGTTTGGCGATGTACTGCACGATCCCGTCGGGTACCAGGTACCACGTCGGGTTGCCCTTCGCGACCCGTTGCCGGCACTCGGTCGACGAGATGGCCAGCGCGGGGACCTCGAGCAGCGTGATCCGGTCCATCGGCAGCCGGTCCAGCGGCAGCTCGGCCGACTCGGTGCCGGGCCGGGTACAGCCGACGAAGTGGGCCAGCTTGAACATCTCGTCCACGTCGCGCCAGGTGAGGATCTGGGCCAGCGCGTCGGCACCGGTGATGAAGAACAGCTCGGCGTCCGGGTACAGCTGGGCCAGGTCCCGCAGGGTGTCGATCGTGTACGTCGGGCCGGGGCGGTCGATGTCCACCCGGCTGACCGAGAACCGGGGGTTCGAGGCGGTGGCGATCACCGTCATCAGGTACCGGTCCTCGGCCGGGGAGACGACCCGGTCGCTCTTCTGCCAGGGCTGACCGGTCGGGACGAAGATCACCTCGTCCAGGTCGAAGTACGACTGCACCTCGCTGGCCGCCACCAGGTGACCGTGGTGGATCGGGTCGAAGGTGCCGCCCATCACGCCCAGGCGCCGGACCCGCTCCGGTGAAGTCACGTCAGCTCGTTCCGCCGCTCAGCTGTGCGGCCGGCCCTTGCCCATGATCAGGGTGATGACCAGCAGGCCGGCAAGAACGACCAGGGTGAAACCGCCGTACCACCACTGCGAGATGTGCGCGGTCTCGCCGGCCACCTCTTCAAGCGCGGCCAGCTGCGGCAGAAGTTCGGAAACCATGGGGCAGAGCCTATCTCGTACAGCCGCACGCAAGCGCGACCGGTGGCCTGGTAGGACCTACCGGTCGCGCGGAGAATGACGACAGGATCAGTGCTGGCGGGTCTGACGGGTCAGCAGCCGGCGCCAGACGGAGGGGACGGCGGCACCGCGCTGGTACCGCGCAGCGACACGACGCATCTCGTCGATATGGGCACGGGCGACTTCGGGGGTGATCATGATTCCCTTCACAAGGTGGTGTTCCGTAGTCGGGGCGACCTCCCCGACTACTTGGAATTCTACCGCCCAGGCGCCCGCGAGACAAACGAATTAAAGGTAGATTCGGCGCTCCCCCTACGAATCTGCGGTGAACGGAAGGAAACCCATGGACGCGATCGATCGGCAGCTGGTCGAGGCACTCCGCGCGAACGGCCGGTCCAGCTGGGCCGAGCTGGGCCGGGTGGTCGGGCTGTCCGGCCCGAGCGTCCAGGAACGCGTGAAGCGGCTGGAGGAACGTGGGGTCCTGCTCGGCTACCGCGCGGTGGTCGCGCCGGAGCAGGTCGGACTCGGCACGAGCGCGCTGATCGGGTTGTTCCAGCGCGACGACGTGGAGACCGATGAGATCGTCGAGGGCGTCCGCGCGATCCCGGCGGTCGAGGACTGCTGGTTCGTGGCCGGCGACCAGGAGCTGGTGGTGAAGGTCCGGGTGCCCGACGTGACCGAGCTCGAGGCGGTCGTCGGTCAGCTCCGCCGCGTCAACGGCGTAGTACGGACTCGGACGACCGTGGTCCTGTCGACTCGCTGGGAAGGTCGTCCCGCGCCCCTCCCCGACTGAGCAGGACCGCGGCAGCCGCGCCGAGGGCCAGTACTGCGGCCGCCGGGTACAGGAAGTCGGGTACGTGCTCGTAGGCGGAACCACCGAGCGCCGGAGCGAGGAACATCCCGCTGATCGACGCAGCGGCGTACAGGCTGGAGTATCGGCCGACCATCCCCTCGGGCGCCGCATCGGCGACATGTGCGGTCGCGGTCGGTTTGTAGAGCATCTCGCCGCCGGTGATGATCGCGACACCCACCGCCGCACCAACGATGGCCGGCCAGACACCCAACGCAGCCACGCCGATTGCCGCCAAGCCGAGTCCGACGAGGGTGAACCCGGTCGCGATCACCCGGGTGGCGTGGTGCGCGCGGAGGCGGATCGCGAGCGGCGCCTCCAGTAGGACGATGACCACCGAGCTCAGGCCGATCAGTACGCCGTACGCGGCCGCGGGCGAACCGGCATCGCGCAGCATCAAAGGCATCGTGGCGAACAGCTGGCGGTACGCCGTGTCGACCACCACGATCGCGCCGAGGAGAACCAGGACCGATCGGTCGCGAACCAGGGCTCGCCATACGCCGGAGGTGTGCTGCGCGGCGATCCGGGTGGCGCGCGGGACCCAACGCCAGACCACGAAGGCGAGCACGAGACTGGTGACGGCGTCGACCACGAAGACGAGCGAGAAGTTGTACGCCGCCAGCAGGCCGCCGAGCGGTGGACCGATGGTGAAGCCGGCGTTGCTCGCGGAGCGGGACAGCGCGATGCCTTCGCGGCGGCGTTCGGCGGGGAGAGCAGTCGCGACGAGCGCGCTCAGATTCGGGCGACTGGCGCCGCCGCAGAGGCCGGCGATCGCGGCCAGTACGGCGAGTCCGGTCGTCGGAACCATGGGCATGCCGAGACAGGCGACTGCCCACAGCAGTTGGCTCGCGATGGCCGCCCTACGCAGACCGAACCGGTCGCCGAACCAGCCGCCGCTGAGGTTCCCGCCGAGCAGACCCACGCCGTACGCCGCGGCGGCGAAGCCCGCGTGCTGCGCGGACATCCCGCGATCCTCTACGAGGTAGAGCGTCAGGTAGATCCAGGCCAATGCACCGGCCGCGCTCACCAGTTGTCCCAGCATCACCGCCTTCAACCAGCCGGGGAGTTCGGCGACCCGGCGCCAGCACGTCGTCACGCGGGCCTCCCGGAGTAAAGTGAGTTCCTAACAGGAACTTAGTCGGCCGGATAGCGTGGTGGCAACCGGATTGGAGGGGGCGCCGTGCGGCGGAGCAGCTACTCGCCCGAGCCGGACTGTGCGATCGCCCAGTCCCTCGCGGTGGTCGGCGACGGCTGGGAGCTGCTGATCGTCCGGGATCTCGCTCGCGGGCTCGACCGGTTCGACCTGCTGGCCGAGTCGCTACGGATCTCGCGGAAGGTGCTGACCGAGCGGCTCAACCTGCTGATCGACAACGGAGTGGTCGAGCGGACGGCGTACCAGGAGCGCCCGACTCGGCACGCGTACCGCTTGACGCCCCGGGGGCGCGCGCTGTTGCCGGTGCTGGTGGCGCTGCAGGACTGGGGCGATCGGTGGCTACTTGGCGACGGGTCGTTGACCGGGACCAACAACGATGACGAGCCGCCGGCGCATCGGCTACACGAGATCGTCGGGCATCGGATCCCGGCCGGTCTGTTGCTGCCAGCAACCAGTGGCGCTCGGGCCGACGTCGTTGATCCGGACGCGCGGATGACTGTGATCTTCGGGTATCCGGCGACCGGGCGGCCGAGTCCGTTGCCGGCGGACTGGCAGCAGATCGCGGGGGCTCATGGGTGCACGTTGGAGAATCGGTTGTTCGCCGAGCGGCGGGACGAGTTCGTTGCGGCAGGGATCGCGGTGCACGGGGTCAGTACGCAGCGACCGGACGAGCAGAGTTCGTTTGCGGAGTTGGAGTCGATACCGCATCTGCTGTTGTCGGATGTGGAGTTGGAGTTGACGGCGGCCCTGCGGTTGCCGACGTTCCGGGCGGGCGGGGTTGAGCGGTTGAAGCGGTTCGTGGTGGTTGTCGGGGCGGATCGGGTGGTGCGCGCCGCGCAGTACCCGGTGACGGATATTCCGGCTGCGGTGAGCTGGGCGCTGACTGCTGTGAGTCGGGAACTGAATGGCTCGGTTCGAGAGTGATGAGCGTTGTCGAGGTTTGGTGGGGGCGGGTCGGGGATGCTCGGCCGGAGCTCGCTGAGGACCTGAATGCCGTCGAGCGGGGACGGCTGGCGGCGTACGCGCGGGACGGGGACAAGGCGAGGTTCCTGGTGGGGTGCGCGATCGTACGGCGGGTTCTCGGGGTGCAGCTTTTGATGCCGCCGGCAAGTGTTCGGTTGGATCGGAGTTGCCCCGATTGTGGGCGGCCGCACGGGAAGGTCCGGGCTCCCGGCGTGGAGTTGTCGGTTTCGCACTCCGGGGAGCTGGTCGGGGTCGCGTTCCATCCCGGGGTGGCGGTGGGTCTCGATGTCGAGGTGGTGGATCCGGGGATCGATACGGACGCGCTGGGGTCGGTGAGCCTGGCCGACGTGGAGGTCGAGGAACTGGGGCGGTACGACGGGACGGGGCGGGCGCGGGCGTTCACGACGTACTGGGCCCGGAAGGAAGCCGTGGTGAAGGCGACCGGGGATGGGATCCGGGCCGACCTGCGGAAGGTTGTCGTCAGCCCGCCGGATCAGGACGCTCGGTTGGTCGAGTGGGCGGGTTACGACGGCACCGTGCGGCTGGTGGATCTCGAGGTGGGATCGCGGCATGCGGCCGCATTGGCGGCGCTGACGGAGACGGAGTTGACGGTCCACTCGATCGACGCCGGACCGCTGCTCGCGCACTAGGGGTGTGGTGCTTGCCACCCCGCCCACTACGGGAAACCGCTTGTTCGAGCAATTGAAAACCATTATCGTTTTCGCCTGAAGCCGAGGGCGAGGTACGCCGCGCGTCCGGCGTACCCGCCTGCCTGCCCTTGCGAAAACGGAGATCCCCCGCCATGCCGTACGAATCCGTCCTGAATCGCCGGGGTTTTCTCGGTCTCGCCGCAGCCGGTGCTACCGCCGCGGTGTTGCCTGGTTGCGCCGGCGAGACCGCTTCTTCCACCGGCGGCCAGCCACGTTCCGGCGGCCGGTTGCGGGCGGCGTTCGCCGGCGGCGGCGCGGCCGAGGTACTCGATCCGCACAAGACGTCCCTGTACGTCGAGATCGCGCGCGCCAAGGCCTTGTTCGACAAGCTGGCCGACTACGGCTCGGACATGACACCCCAACCACGACTGGCCGAGCGGTGGGAGCCGAGCGCGGATCTGCGGACCTGGCGCATCACGTTGCGACAGGCAACGTTCCACGACGGACGCCCGGTCCGCGCCCGCGACGTGCTCGCCAGTTTCGCGCGGATCGTCGAGCCGGGCAGCACCTTCCGGGCGAAGTCCAGCCTGGCGGTGATCGATCTGGCCAACAGCCGCGCGATCGACGACCGCACCGTGGAGTTCCGGCTGAAGCGCCCGTACGCCGAATTCCCCAACGCGCTGGCCACCATCGGCACCGCGATCATCCCGGAAGGCACGACGAACTTCGACCGGCCGATCGGGTCCGGCCCGTTCAAGTTCAGCTCCTTCGCACCGGGCCGGAGTTTCGTTGCCACCCGCAACCCCGATTACTGGGACGGTACGCCGTACCTGGATGAGCTCGAGATCGTCGTCACCAACGACGAGGCCGCCCGGGTCAACGCGCTGCTCGGCCGGCAGGTCGAGTACGCCCACGACCTGACCCCGACCAGCGCCCGCACCCACGAGCAGAGCGGGCAGCTCCAGGTCCACCGGCTGCCGCTGAGCAACTTCCAGGGCCTCGCCATGAAGGTCGATCGGCCGCCGTTCAACCGACCCGAACTGCGGCAGGCGCTGTTCCACCTCGTCGACCGGGACGAACTGGTCCGGTCCGTCTTCCAGGGCTCGGGCCAACTCTGCAACGACCTCTACGGCAAGGGCTATCGGTACTACGCCGGCTCGCTGCCGCAGCGCAACCAGGATCTCGACCGGGCCCGGGCACTCGTGAAACAGGCCGGCGCCGAAGGAATGACGATCGACTTCGACACCTCCGAAGCCTCGACCGGGCTCAAGGAGGCCGCGCTGGCGATCAGCGACCAGGCCCGCAAGATCGGCCTCAACCTCAACGTCAAGCTCGGCACCAAGGACACCTACTGGGCCGACATCGCGAAGAACGGTGTGCTCGCCAGCTACCGATCCGGCGGGATGCCGCTGGAGTCCCACATCTCCCAGCGGCTGCTGACAACTTCGACGACCAACAACACCAAGTGGCAACGCCCCGGTTTCGACGCGCTCTACTACCAAGCGCAATCCACCACTGACGAAGCGCGTCGCGCGGAGCTGTATCTGCAGATCCAGCAGCAGCTGTTCGACGAGGGCGGCTTCCTCTGGTGGGGCGTGTCGGACTGGATCGTCGCCTCCGCCTCGAACGTCAACGGCATCTCCGCGCAGGCGCCGGCCAACACGCTCGACTGGGCCCGGTACGACAAGGTCTGGCTGGCGTGACGCTGCCGAGCTACGTTGCCCGGCGCACCCTTCTCGGTGTCATCCAGGTTCCGCTGGTGATGTGCGGAGTGTTCTTCCTGGCCGAGGCGTTGCCGGGCGATGCGGCCGTCACGATTGCCGGGGACAACCCGGATCCGGCGATCATCGCAGTACTGCGGGAACGTCTCGGTCTCAACGAGCCGGCGTGGCATCGTCTCGGCGACTGGCTGGCCGCCGCGTTGCACGGCGACTTCGGCCAGTCGCTGGTGGGACCGCGATCGGTAGTCGACATCATCGCTTCCGCGGCCGGGCCGACCTTGCTGCTTGCCGGGCTGACCCTCGTCCTGCTGATTCCGCTGTCGGTCGGGCTCGGTGTCCTCGCCGCAAATCGAGAGGGAAGCCGACTGGATCGGCTGATCACCAGCACTACTCTCGGCTTGTACTCCGCGCCGGAGTTCGCGATGGGCCTGCTCATCGTCACCGTGTTCGCTGTACAGCTGCGCTGGCTCCCGCCGACCGCGGTCGGGACCTCGTTGCTGAGCAACCCGGCTGTGCTCGTGATTCCCGTCTTCGTGTTGCTGCTGAGGCCGATCTGCTCGCTGAGCCGGCTGATCCGGGCCGGCATGATCGACGCGCAGCGCTCGGAGTACGTCCGGCACGTGCGACGGATCGGGCTCTCCCCCACGCGGGTGCGGTTTGCGCATGCTCTGCCGAATGCGGTCACGCCGGCGATCCAGCAGCTAGCCCGGACCATCGACTGGCTGGTCGGCGGGGTGATCGTGATCGAGGCGATCTTCGTCGTGCCCGGGCTGGGGACCACGTTGGTACAGGCCGTCGCCGCCCGGGATCTGCCGGTGATCCAGGGGCTGGCGGTGGTGTTCGCGACAACCACCGTGCTGGTCAATCTTGCGGCAGACGTTGCCGCCCGCGTCCTCTCCCCCACTGCGGAGGCCGGCCGATGAGGGTCGCGCGCCGGTACGCCGTACCGGGGGTGCTCGTACGCCGGTACGCCGTACCCGGGATGCTCGTCGCTGTTCCGGTTCTGCTTGCTCTCGTCGGGCCGGTGATCGCGTCCGACGACACCACCAAAGACGTGGCTTTCGTACTGGGTGGCGGGCACTGGTTTGGTACCGATTTCGTCGGGCGGGACGTGTGGAACGAGGTGTTGCTCGGGGGACGTTCGCTGGTCGTCGTCGCGGTTGTGGCGACCGTGTGCACCTATCTGATCGCCGTACCGGTTGGGCTGGTCGCGGGGATGACGCGCAACCGGCTGCTTGACGAGGCGGTGATGCGTCCGCTCGATCTGCTGCTCGCGGTGCCGTCGATGCTCATGCTTCTGCTGCTCGCGTCGGTCGCCCCGGGGATCCCGTGGGTGCTGATCGGTGTCGTGGTGCTGATCAATCTGCCCGATGTCGTGAGGATCAGTCGCGCTGCTGCGTTGTCGGTGTCCGCTCGGCCCGCTGTCGAGGCGATGCGGTTGCAGGGCGAGAGCCGGATCCGGATCGGGCTCGGGTATGTGGCTCGCGCGATGCGACGGACTCTGGCGGCCGATCTTGGTACCCGGTTCACCGGTGCGATCTATCTGGTCGCTTCGGCGAGCTTCCTGGGGGTCGGGGTGTCGCCGCAGACGAGTGACTGGGCCGCGATGGTCGACCGAAATCGCACCGGGCTGTTCGTGCAGCCGTGGGCGGTTGTGTTGCCCGCGCTGCTGATCGTGATGTTGTCCATCGGGGTGAATCTGGCGTTCGACCGCTGGCTGCGAGACCGTGCGATGGAAGGGGTGGCTCGGTGACGGTCGTCGACGTTCGCTCTCTTACTGTGCGGGTTGGCTCGCGGGACATCGTGTCCGACGTGTCGTTCTCGGTGGGTGCTGGGGAGATCGTGGCGCTGGTCGGTGAGTCGGGGAGCGGCAAGACCACGACGGCGCTTGCGCTGCTGGGTGAGAGTCCGTCCGGTGCGCAGTTGACCGGGCAGGTCGAGGTCGCGGGTTCTACGGTGGATTCCTCGAACTCACCCCCGGCTGGGGTGGTTGGCTATATCCCGCAGCATCCCTCGGCGGCGCTGAATCCCGTCCGCCGGATCGGTCCTGTACTGCGCGAGATCGCTCGGCTCCACGGTGGTGGATCGCCGGTCCAGCAGCGGGTTCTGGATGCGTTGCGGCAAGCGCAGATGCCCGACGGATCGAGGTTCCTGCGCCGCTACCCGCATCAGCTCTCCGGCGGACAGCAGCAGCGCGTCGTACTGGCTCACGAACTCGTCGGCCAGCCGAAGGTGCTCATCGCGGACGAGCCGACCACCGGGCAGGACGCGGTGATCCGCGCCCAACTCATCGAAGAACTGCGTGCCGTCGCCGGGCAAGGCATCGCGATCCTGCTGCTCACCCACGACCTCGAACTCGTCCGCGCTCTCGCCGACCATGTATTGGTCATGCACCGCGGCTCTGCCGTGGAGTCCGGACCGTGTCTCGACGTCCTCGGCACCCCGCAGCACCAGTACACGATCCGCTTGATCAACGCCGCCGGGCGGAACCCAGCCGCTCCCCCGCCGGTTCTGGAGGAGAGCACCCCTGTGGTGTCGGTACGTCGCCTCGTGGCCGGCCATCGTCGTGTCGACACCCTTCATGACATTTCCCTGGAGATCCGGCCACGCGACCGAATCGCCATCGTCGGGCGCTCCGGCAGCGGCAAGACCACTTTGGCTCGATGCATCGCCGGGCTTCATCCTTTCCGCCAAGGGGAAATCCTGCTCTGGAGTACGCCGCTGTCACCGTTGCTCCGGCGGCGATCGTTCTCGCAGTTGGCCCGCATTCAGTATGTGTTCCAGGACGCGCGCGCCTCGTTCAACGAGTTCGTCCCGGTGCTCGACCAGGTGGCGCGCACGGCCGAACGCCTTCGTGGGCTCCCCCGCGCGGAAGCCCGTGCGCGAGCGGTCGACGGACTCGATCGGCTCGGGATCGCCGAGGCCAACGCGACCCGGCTGCCCGGCTCGATGTCCGGTGGCGAACTCCAGCGCGCTGCACTCGTACGCGCCACGCTCGCCGAACCAGATCTGCTGATCTGCGACGAGATCACCTCCGGGCTGGACACGGTGACCCACGCGGACCTGCTCGACGTACTCGGCAAGCTCCAGGAGGACACGGGGTGCGCCCTCATGGTCATCACCCACGACCTCGCGGTGGTCGCCGGGCTCGCTCATGGGGTGCTGCTCATGGACGACGGGCGCATCGTCGAGCACGGCCGTACCGCGGATGTTGTTGCCCTTATGCATGAGGAGGCAAGTCTTGGCAGCGCCGGGTGAACGTCAGGCGGGCCGCTATCTCGTTCGGCCCGCGCTGCGCGAGGATGCCGACGGAGCACGGTCGGTCATGCTCGACACCTTCTACCACGTGCTCGGATCCGGGTACATCCCGCGCTGGCATGCCGACGTGATCGACATGGATCGCACGTACTTCGATCAGCCGAGGCATGCGTTGTTCGTGGCTGTCCTGGACGACGAGATCGTCGGCACTACTGCCGTCCGGGCGGATGGGCCTCAGAGTCCGCCGCATCCGCCGTGGATCGCGGAACGGTATCCGTCAGGTGCGACCGCGCAGATCTTTCGGGTGTACGTCCGGGCGGAACATCGTCGCAATGGGCTCGCTCGGGCGCTCGTGTCGTTGGCGTGCGAGTTCGTCGCGAACACGGTGGGGTACAACGCGATCTACTTGCACACGAACGCTGCTATCGAAGGGGCGGAGCCGTTCTGGCGCAGTGTTGGCAAGGAGATCTACGACGGCCGTACCGACCCGCAGTACAGCCCGGCCGTGCACTTCGAGATCCCGATCCCTGGTCGACGCGGGTAGCTGGATCCGGTGGGGCCGGATCGGGTGCGGGTGGCCGGATGGAGCGCGGGTGGCCGGGTCAGGTGCGGATCTGGCCTTCGCCGATGACGACGTACTTGGTGCTGGTCATTTCGGGCAGGCCCATCGGTCCGCGGGCATGGAGTTTCTGGGTGGAGATGCCGATCTCGGCGCCGAAGCCGAACTCGCCGCCGTCCGTGAACCGGGTGCTGGCGTTGACCACCACCGCGGCAGAGTCGACGGACTGGGTGAACCGGCGAGCGGCGGACTGGGAGCGGGTGATGATGGCGTCGGTGTGGGCCGAGCTGTACTTGCGGATGTGGGCGATGGCCGCGTCGATCGAGTCGACGACCGCTGCGGACAGGTCCAGGGAGGTGTACTCCTTGCCGTAGTCCTCCTCGGTGGCCGCGAGAATGTCCTTGGCCTCGGGAATGTCTTTGCCTTGAGCAACGACAGTCGGGTCGCCGTGGACGGTGACGCCGGCTTGAGCCAGGGCGGGGAGGGCCTTGGCGAGGAACTGGTCGGCGACCGAGGCATGCACCAGGAGCGACTCGGCGGCGTTGCAGACGCTCGGGCGCTGGGTCTTGGCGTTGAGCAGGATGGTGAGCGCCAGGTCGAGGTCGGCGTCTTCGTCGACGTAGATATGGCAGTTGCCGACGCCGGTCTCGATCACGGGGACGGTGGACTCGGTGACCACGGTCTGAATCAGGCCGGCGCCGCCCCGCGGGATCAGTACGTCGACCAGGCCGCGAGCCTGCATCAGCTCCTTCACGGCCGCTCGGTCGCCCGGTACGCCCTGGATCACGTCCGCGGGCAGACCGGCCTGGGTCGCGGCCTCGCGGAGTACGGCGACGATCGCCTCGTTCGACGCGGCTGCCGAGGAGGAGCCGCGGAGCAGGACGGCGTTGCCGGACTTCAGGCAGATGCCGGCCGCATCGGCGGTCACGTTCGGGCGGGCCTCGTAGATGATGCCGACGACGCCGAACGGCACGCGCACCTGCTTGAGCTCGAGCCCATTCGGGAGCGTGTAACCACGAACCACCTCGCCGACCGGGTCGACCAAACCGGCAAGCTGCTCCAGCCCCGCCGCCATCGCGTCCACCCGGCCCGGATCCAGAGCCAGCCGGTCGACGGTCGACTCCGGCGTCCCGGCCTCGCGCGCAGCAGCAACGTCCTTTGAGTTGGCCGCGACGATGGTCTCGGTGTTATCCCGCAACGCCGCCGCCATCGCATGCAGCGCCGCATCCTTGGTCGCCCGCGAAGCCGCAGCCAGCGCGTACGACGCCTCCCGAGCCCGCCGACACAGCTCAATAATCTCGCTCACCCCTTCATCGTAGGGCGACCCCCAATCCGCCCGCTCCCCCGTCCGCACCCCGGGACCTTCAACAAGAACCGGGGCCCTTGAACAAGAAATACCTTGTCCAAACTCCCCGGTTCTTGTTCAAGCCCCAGCGAGTGCGGGGCGCGGTGCCGGCCCGGGTGCGGGCGCGGCGCGGGGCCGGCCCGGGTGCGGGCGCGGCGCGGTACGGCGCCGGCCCGGGTGCGGGCGCGGCGCGGTGCGGCGCCGGCCCGGGTGCGGGCGCGGCGCGGGGTCGGGTGGGTTGGCGGTGGGGCTGGGGTTTGCTTGGGTTTGCGGCTAGGCGACCCAGTAGGTTCGGGGGTTGGTGAATTCTCGGAGGCCGGCGGTGGAGAGTTCTCGGCCGTGGCCGCTTTGTTTGGTGCCGCCGAAGGGGAGGCGGGGGTCGGAGGCTACTGCGGCGTTGATGAAGGCGGCGCCGGTGGTGATGTGGCGGGCCAGGGCTATTCCACGGGCGGGGATGGAGGTCCAGATGCTCAGGCCGAGGCCGTACTGGGTGGCGGCGGCGAGGGTGATGGCGTCGTCGGGGTCGGCGGCGATCGCTACGGCGGCGACCGGGCCGAAGGTTTCTTCGTCGAAGACGGGCATGCCGGGGCGGGTGCCGGTGAGGACGGTTGGTTCGAAGAAGTAGCCGGGGCCGTCGATGCTCCGGCCGCCGACCGCGAGAACGGCGCCGGCTGCCAGGGACCGTTCGACCTGGCGTTGGAGGGCGGCACGCAGGTCATCGCGGGCGAGGGGGCCGACCGTCACCGAGCGGTCCGTCGGGTCGCCGATCGTCAGGTTCTTTACGTCCTGCACGAAGCGGTCGATGAACTCGTCGGCGATGGAGGCCTCGACGATGAAGCGTTTGGCGCAGACGCAGCTCTGACCTGAGTTGGTGAACCTCGCCCGGACGGCGGCGGCAGCGGCGGCCTCGATGTCCGCGTCGGCGAGGACTACGAAGGCGTCTGAGCCGCCTAGCTCGAGGACGGACTTCTTCGCTGCTCGCCCGGCTGCGGCTCCGACGGCTGCTCCGGCGCGATTGCTGCCGGTCAGCGTCACGGCGGCGATGCGATCGTCGGCGATCAAGCGCTCGACAGTTGACGGCACCTCGGGCTCATCGATGACCAGGACGCTGACCAAGCCAGGTGGGAAGCCGGCAGCTCGGAACAACGCCTCGATCGCCAGAGCCGAACCGGTCACGTTCGGCGAATGCTTCAGAAGGACTCCGTTGCCGGCAGCAAGGGTCGGTACGGCGAACCGCAGCACCTGCCAGACCGGGAAGTTCCACGGCATCACCGCGAGCACCAACCCGATCGGCTCGTACGAGACCCAGGCCTGCGCACCCTCGATCGCGACCGGCTCGTCGGCGAGGATCGCCTGACCATGCGCCGCGTAGTACTCCGCGGTGACGGCCGACTTCTCGATCTCACCTTCTGCCTCGGCAAGTGGTTTGCCCATCTCGGCCGTGATCAGGGCGGCCATCTGGTCCCGCCCACCGCGAAGCTCCTGGGCCAACCGGGTCAGGGCTTCCAGGCGAGCAGGCAGCTCGACCGATCCCCACGAAGCCGCCGCACTCGCGGCCTGACCGACGACCTGGTCCACCTCGGTGGGCGTCATCGGCCGATACTCCGCGAGCTTGGTCCCGTCGGCGGGATTCACCGTGACGATCATCGGGTGCTCAACCCGCCTCGGTCGCTTTCCGAGAGGTGCTCGAACGTCTCCCCCGTCGCGGTCATCGTCCGCGTCACGTCCCGGCCGCCGTACACCCAGTAGATCCGCATCGGGCCCTCGCCGCGGTTGTAAAACCGATGCGGGACGTCCGCCGGGACCCAGGTCGCATCCCCCGCGACCAGATCGAAGGTCTCGCCGTCGATCTCCGCGACCGCCTCGCCTTCGAGGATCAGTACCGACTCCTCGACGTTGTGGCTGTGCAGTGGAAGGCCGGTACCGGGAGCGAAAGAGGTCTGGCCGGTGGTGATGCGGTTGGCCGTGGCGTTCCAGCGGCCGACGTACGGGAGGGTGACGACGCCGTTGCCTCGGTCGAACGGGACGATCTCGCCGGGACGGATCAGGAGGTTCATCGGTTCTCCTCGGATGAGTGGTGGACGAGCCTGCGGGCCAGCGTGTTGGCCTGGCTGCCCGGCACGACGTGGTCGGCGACGGCCGCGCGCCAGACCTTGAAGTGCGGCGCGGATCGATGGGCCTCGACCGCGGCCTCGTAGGCATATAGCTCGTACAAAGTGAAGTGGTGGTCGTCGGTCAGGTCCTGGCTGACGTCGAACGACAGGCAGCCGGGCTCGTCGGTGAACGAGCGCTCGGCGTTCGTCCGGATCGCCTCGATGAACGGCTCGAGGTGACCGGCCATGACCTGCAGGGAGACGGTGAGGCTGATCATGCGGCTAGCTCCTCCGCGGGCGGCAGGTCGACGCGCGTCTCGGCGCCGAGCGCGACCAGGCTCGCCCAGGTTGTGGTGGTCAAGGTGATGCCGGACTTCGTCAGCTCGGCGAGGGTCCGGTCCTCCAGCTCGCCCGGGACGAGGATCCGGTCGGCCCAGGCAGCGGTCTCGGCCGATCGGGTGGAGTCGACGAGAGCCTCGATCCGCTCGGCATACTCAGCGGGATCGGCCAAAGCGGCGACGTCGATCGTGAGCAACAGGTGCCCGGCTCCGCTGATGGCGTCCGGTTGATACGGCCCGGCCACGGAACTGCCGAAGGCGCTGCCGGTCAGCACCCCGGCCAGGATGTCGAACATGAACGACATGACGTACCCCTTCGGACCCGCCATCGGCAGGATCAGCCCCTCGATCGCGGCCCGCGCGTCGGTCGTCGGGTTGCCCTCGGCGTCGGCCGCCCAGTCCGGTGGGATAGGCGTACCGCGCTCCGCCGCCAGGTAGACCTTGCCTCGGGCAACGGCCGTGTTGGCCAGATCCATCACCACGATCCCGCGCCGACCGGCCGGTGCGGCGATCGACCAGGGGTTCGTGCCGATGCTTTTGGTCCGGCCGCCCCACGGTGCCATCGCGGGGCTGGCGTTCGTGCAGAGCAGCGCGACGCAGCCCTCCGCCGCCGCCCTGCGGGTGAAGTAGGCCGCGGTGCCGAAGTGGCCCGAGTTCCGGATGGCGACGGCGCTCACCCCGTGTTCGCGAGCCCGCTCGACGCCGAGGTCGACCGCGTGCGCGGTGACTACTTGGCCGATGCCGTTGCACCCGTCGAGCAGCACCAACGGACCGGTGTCGCGGAGGCGCTCGACCCGGGTCTGCCGCTCCATCGCGCCGGTGCGGAGGCGGGTGACATACCAAGGAAGGCGGAGCATGCCGTGGGATGCGTGGCCCCAGAGCTCGGCCGTCACCAGGGTGTCGGCCAGGAGGTGCGCATCAGGCTCGGGGACGCCCTCGGCGCGTAATACGGCCTCGGTGAAGGTCAGCAGCGCATCTGGGCGGGTCCGGTGTGTCATTACCTGCTCCCCTCTCGGCCGTTTGCGACTCTGAGGAGATGGAAGCATACTTGTACACAAGTACGCAAAGGAGGATCGGATGACGGACAAACTGCGGCGCGTGTCCGGCGGCCAGGTCGTGTACGCGGAGTTGAAACGCCGGATCCTCACGTTGGACCTGCGGCCCGGGCAGCGGTTGTTCGAGCCGGAGCTCGCGCAGCAGTTGGCGGTTAGCCGGACGCCGCTCCGCGAGGCGCTACGACTGCTGCTCGCCGAGGATCTGCTCGAGCAGTTGCCGACCGGAGGGATGGTGGTGCGGACGTTGTCGGCCGAGGAGATCGACGAGCTCTACACAGTCCGCGCGGCGCTAGAGGGGCTCATGGCGGCGGAGGCGACGGAGCGGATGACGGAGAGCGCTGGGCTGGAGCTGACCAAGTTGGTTGTGCGGAACGAGCTGCTCGTCGAGTTCGCCGAGGATGCGATGAACGCCGGCCACGACTTCCACCTGAAGATCGCCGAGATCGCGGACCACGGGTGGGCGACTCGGCTGCATGCGCAGGTGGACAGCCAGATGGCGCGCTACCGGGCCTTCACGAACCAGTCCCAGCTCCGGCGATCCGCCGCGTTGGAGGAGCACCGCGGGATTCTCGACGCCCTCGTCACCGGAGATGCCGACCGGGCGTGCGCGCTGGCCCAGGCTCACGTCCTGAGCGCCCGCGACACAGCCCTCAACGCGATCGGAGAACGCCTGCCACAGCACTGAAACCAGCTACAGCGCCCCAAGCCGCCGGGACAGAGCGCTGGGAGGCCTAGCGTTGCAGTAGGCGGTATCTGCGCTCGGGGCGGCCGGCGACGCCGTAGCGCGGGCGCATTTCGGCGCGGCCGATTGTTACCAGGTGCTCGAGATAGCGGCGGGTGCTGCTGCGCGACAAGCCGGTTACCGCGGCGCAGTCGCTTGCCGACATGCCATCGTCCGGGGCCTCGCCGAGAGCCCGTACGACGAGGTCCGTGGTCTCGGGGCTGATCCCCTTCGGCGCGGCGACGGCGGCCCGGCTCCCGGACGATCGGAATACCCGGTCGACCTCCGCCTGGTCGATCTCGGTCAGCTCGTGCAGCTGGGCCCGGTACGCCTCGTACTCCTCCAACCGCACCCGCAGCGAATCGATCTCGAACGGCTTCACCAAGTACTGGAACACACCACCGTGCTGCGCGGTCCGCAGGGTTTCCAGATCACGAGCCGCACTGATCACGATCACGTCGACCGGGTAATCGGCCGACGACTCGCGGAACCGACGCAGTACCTCCAGGCCGCTCATGTCCGGTAGATAGATGTCGAGCAGCACCAGATCGGGCCGCAACGAACGGACGGCGGTCAGCGCATCCGCACCCGTGCGCGCCGCCCCGACCACCTCGAACCCGGGCTGCCGCGCCACCACACTCGAATGCAGCCGCGCCACCATGAAGTCATCGTCGACCACCAGCACGTGAATCACGACCGCACCACCGGTACTCGCATCGGCAGGGTCGCCACGAAGACCGCGCCATCGTCGTTGTGCACGGTCACGTCGCCACCCCGCTTGCGGCAGATCACCCGGACCAGCGCGAGTCCGATCCCATGATCATCGCCCGCCTCGGTGTCCTTGGTACTGAACCCATGCGTGAAGACACGATGCTGCATCGCGCTGTCCACCCCCGGCCCCGAGTCGCGGACCAGGATCCGTACGGCGTCGCCCTTCAGGACCACCTCCACAACGACGTACGGATCGGGCGATCCGGCCGCGGCATCCAGCGCATTGTCGACCAGATTCCCCAGCACGGTCGACGTATCTGTCGCGAGCCGCTCGTCCAGCTTCGGCAGCAGACTGCCCGGCTCGATCACGAAGGTGACCCCACGCTCCGCGGCCTGGCTGGATTTCGCGATCAGCAACGCCGCGACCGCGGGATCGGCCACCCGGGCGGTGACGCCGGCGGTCAGCTCGGTCTGGTCCGCGGCCACCTGCTGGATGTAGCGCAGTACCTCCTCGTACTCGCCCAGCGAGATCAGTCCGCTGACGATATGCATCCGGTTGCTGAACTCGTGCGCCTGGGCACGCAGTGTGTCGGTGGTGTTGCGGGTCAGGTCGAGTTCGCGCTGTAGTTCGAGCAGTTCGGTCCGGTCCCGGAAGGTCGCGACCCAGCCGATGTGCCGGCCGTGGCTGCGGACCGGCATCCGGTTCAGGGTCAGCACCCGGCCGTGCAGCGGCAGGATCCGGTCCGTCGCGGGCTCCGGGCCGTCGAAGATCTCCACCAGCCGGCCGGTCAGGTCGACCTCGGGCAGCGCCCGGCCGGCTGAGGCGAGCGGGATGCCCACCAGATGCGCGGCCTCGTCGTTGACCATCGTGATCCGCCGCTCCAGGTCGACCGCGAGCACGCCTTCCTTGATCCCGTGCAGCAACGCCTCCCGCTGCTCGACCAGCCCGGTGATCTCGCGCGGTTCCAGCCCCAGCGTCTGCCGCTTCACCGTCCTTGCCAGCAGCAACGACCCGGCCACGCCGAGCAGGCTCGCGATGCCGAGATAGGTGAGCAGATTGGGCAGGGCCATCTCCAGATTGGCCAGCAGCGACGGGTACTGCCGCCCGACCGCCACCACGCCGTCAGTCTCCCTGGTGGTCTCGTTGATGATCGGCGCCATCGCCAGGGCGGCGCCGGTGACCTCGTCCCGGCCCACCCAGCCCCGGCCCTGGAAGGCTTCGGTCTCCTGGAGCCGTACGACGGACGTGACCGGCAGCGGGTCGGTGGACGCGATGATGCGCCGGTCCCGGATCGCGATCTTGACATACGTGGAATCGGAGTAGATGCGGTCGGACTCGATCACGGACTGGGCCTGGCCGATGAAGCGGAGCCTGCCACCGGGCGCCGCCACCGCCCGGACGCCGGACGTCGCGGCGAGCCGCTCGGCGATGGCGAGGGCTCGCTTGCCCTCGGTGTCGCGGAACCGGGCGTTGGACTGCGCCAGCGAGACGGCGGCGACGCCGATCAGGACGACGAAGACGATCAGCAACTGCACGGCCAGCATGCGTCCGGCCAGCGTCCACCGACGCCGTCCGAACCGCCCGTGACACTTCCGCTGCCACTGCCGCAGCCACCTTGCTATCACGGCTCGATTCTGCTGGCCGGTTCCGGATCGCGCTACATCGGCGTGAGCACAATGAGCAGAACAGAGTTTGCGCTCGTAACGGTGACACCCGAACCGGGCCGCGACACGCTGACGGCGAAAGCTCCACCGAGACAGAGGAGACTCCCGTGCGAGCACGGACCTGGTTCAGCAGTATCACCGCCGTCCTGGCGCTCGCCGTGACGGCGGCCGGCTGCGGCGTCAGCGCGGACGAAGGCAGCTCCGGCGAGACCGCATCCGGCCCGGTCGAGGGGCTGCGCATCCTCGTGCCAAACTCCCCCGGCAGTGGCTACGACATCACCGCCCGGGCCGCCGCGAAGGCCATGCAGGACGCCAAACTGACCGACACGGTCGAGGTGTTCAACACCGCTGGTGCTGGTGGCACCGTCGGTCTGCAGCGCCTGGTGAACGAGAAGGGCAAGGAAGACATCCTGATGCAGATGGGTCTCGGCGTCGTCGGGGCCGTCTACACCAACAAGTCGAAGGCGACCCTGCAGGACACCGTTCCGATCGCGAAGCTGATCGAGGAGGCCGAGGCGATCGTCGTCCCGAAGGACTCGCCGTACACGAGCCTGGACCAGCTGGTCGCGGCGTGGAAGGCCAACCCGGGCAAGGTGCCGGTGGGCGGCGCCTCGAACTCCGGCGGCCCGGACCACCTGACCCCGATGCTGCTGGCGAAGGCGGTCGGACTCCAGCCGAAGGACGTCAACTACGTCCCGTACGACGGTGGTGGCGAGCTCCTGACCGCGGTACTGGGCAAGAAGGTCTCGTTCGCGGCGACCGGGATCGGCGAGGTGGCCGAGCAGGCGAAGAGCGGGGACGTGAAGATCCTCGCCGTCACCAGTGCGGAGCCGGTGGCAGGGGTCGACGCGCCGACGCTGAAGAGCCTCAACGTGGACCTCGTCTTCACCAACTGGCGCGGTATCGTCGCGCCGCCGGAGCTGTCCGCGGAGAAGCAGAAGCAGTTCACCGACCTGCTGACCAAGATGCACGAGTCCGAGCAGTGGAAGAAGACGCTGGCCGACCAGGGCTGGACCGACGCGTTCCAGACCGGTGACGAGTTCAAGACGTTCCTGACCACCGAGAACGACCGGGTCGCGGGCGTTCTGCGGGAACTGGGTCTCGTGGCCTGATGAGCACCTCGTCCACGAGCGTGAAGCAGGGCCGCTCCGAGCTCGGTGTGGCCCTGCTGCTCCTGGTGCTGGGCGGCTGGGCGGTGATCGACGCCCTCCGCCTCCAGGAGCTCGCGATCCGCGGCCCGATCGGCCCGAAGACAGTGCCCCTGGTGGTCGGCGGGCTGTTGGTCCTGACCGCGGTCCTGCTGGCGATCGACGTACTGCGGGGCGGTCGCGGCGAGCAGGAGGCCGGTGAGGACGTCGACCTCGGTCACGGCAGCGACTTCAAGACGCTGGGTCTGCTGGTGGCGGCCTTCGTCGCGAACGCATTGCTGATCGAGCGGCTCGGCTGGCCGGTGTCGGGCGCGGTGCTGTTCTTCGGCACCACCTACGCGCTCGGCAGCCGGCACTTCATCCGCAACGCGATCATCTCGATCGTCCTGTCAGTCAGCACCTGGTACCTCTTCTACCTCGGTCTGGACATCAAGCTCCCGGCCGGGATCCTCAAGGGAATCCTCTGATGGACGCACTGTCCGAGCTGATGAACGGGTTCGCCACCGCCGCGCACCCGACGAACCTGCTGTACGCCTTCCTCGGCGTCCTGCTCGGTACGGCGATCGGCGTGCTGCCCGGGATCGGCCCGGCCATGACGATCGCGCTGCTGCTGCCGCTGACGTACTCGCTGGAACCGACGCAGGCGTTCATCATGTTCGCCGGCATCTACTACGGCGGCATGTACGGCGGCTCGACGACCTCGATCCTGCTGAACACCCCGGGTGAGAGCGCGTCGGTGGTCACCGCGATCGAGGGCAACCAGATGGCCAAACGAGGCCGGGCGGCGGCCGCCCTCGCCACCGCGGCCATCGGGTCGTTCATCGCCGGCACGATCGGCACCCTCTGCCTGGCCCTGGTGGCGCCCCAGATCGTGAAGCTGGCGATCAAGATGGGCGCGCCGGACTACTTCGCCGTGATGGTGCTGGCGTTCATCGCCGTCACCACGGTGCTCGGCGCGTCGAAGGTCCGTGGTCTGGCCGCGCTCGCGATCGGGTTGCTGATCGGCCTGATCGGGATCGACCCGACATCCGGTCAGCAGCGGCTCACGCTGGGGATCCCGGAGCTTGCCGACGGCATCGATGTCGTGGTGGTCGCGGTCGGCCTGTTCGCGGTCGGCGAGGCGCTCTGGATCGCGGCGCACCTGCGGCGTACACCGGCCGACATCATCTCGGTCGGCGCGGCGCGGATGACCCGGGAGGACTGGCGGCGGTCGTGGAAGCCGTGGCTGCGCGGGACGGCGATCGGCTTCCCGTTCGGCGCGGTCCCG
The DNA here is from genome assembly GCF_004361855.1 of Kribbella caucasensis. GTDB lineage: Bacteria > Actinomycetota > Actinomycetes > Propionibacteriales > Kribbellaceae > Kribbella > Kribbella caucasensis. The sequence goes on along the minus strand of NZ_SNWQ01000009.1, from coordinate 320,362 downwards.
GCCGGCGGCGCGGAGATCCCGACCTTCCTGTCGTACGTCACCGAGAAGAAGCTGACCAAGCACCCCGAGGAGTTCGGCAAGGGTGCGATCGAGGGCGTCGCCGGTCCCGAGGCGACGAACAACGCGTCGGCCGCGGGTGGTCTGGTTCCTCTGCTCACGCTGGGGATCCCGACCACCGCGACCGCCGCGGTGATGCTCGGCGCCTTCCAGGGGTACGGCATCCAGCCCGGCCCGCGGTTGCTGCAGACCCAGCCCGAGCTGGTCTGGGGACTCGTGGCCAGCCTCTTCATCGGCAACGTGATCCTGCTCGCGCTGAACCTGCCGCTGGCGCCGATGTGGGCCAAGCTGCTGCGGATCCCCCGGCCGTACCTCTATGCCGGCATCCTGTTCTTCGCCAGCATCGGCGCGTACGCCGCGAACCTGTCGACCTTCGACCTGTGGCTGCTGCTCCTGCTCGGCGCACTCGGGTTCGGGATGCGCCGGTACGGGTTGCCGGTGGTCCCGGCGATCATCGGGATCATCCTCGGCCCGACCGCCGAGGAGCAGCTCCGGCGGGCACTGCAGATCAGTGACGGCGCGGTCAGCGGGCTCTACAACACCTGGTTCTCGAAGGTCGTGTACGCCGTGATCGTGCTGGTGCTGGTGGTTCCGCCGATCGTCGGCCGGATCCGGGAGCGCCGGGCGTCGCGGGAAACGCCAGAACTGCAGCATTCGGACCGGACAGGAGGCCAGTAATGGCGATCATCGTCGGCTACGTGCCGACCCCTGAGGGAATGGCCGCGCTGGACAGCGCGATCGAGGAGGCCCAGCACCGGCACCAGCGGCTGGTGGTGGTGAACTCGAGCCGGGGCGAGTCGCTCGTCGACCCGCGGTTCGCGACCGGCGCCGAGTGGCATTCGGTGGATCAGCGCCTGGCCGACGCGGGGGTCGATCACGAACTCGTCCAGCTGGTCGAGGGCAAGGACGCCGCCGAGCAGATCCTTGCCCTCGCCAACGATCTGAATGCCGAGCTGATCGTGATCGGCCTGCGCCGCCGGACCCCGGTCGGCAAGCTGATCATGGGCAGCCAGGCGCAGACCATTCTGTTGCAGGCCGAATGCCCGGTCCTTGCCGTGAAGGGAAAGGCCTAGAGGAGCACGAGGTCGTCGCGATGGACGACCTCGCGCTCGTACGCCGCACCGAGCTCGCGGGCCAGATCCCGGGTCGACCGGCCGAGCAGATCGGGTAGCTCACTGGCGTCGTAGTTCACCAGCCCGCGCGCGACGACCACGCCCGCGGGCGACACCAGATCGACGGGGTCGCCCGCGGAGAACGTGCCCTCGACCGCGCTGATCCCGGCCGGCAGCAGCGACGTACGGCGTTCCGTCACGGCCCGTACTGCGCCCTCGTCCAACTGCAGACGTCCTTGGCCCGAAGTGGCGTGGGCCAGCCAAAGCAACCGGGTCTTGCGTCGTCGACCCGTCGGGTGGAACAGCGTGCCGACAGGGTCGCCGCGCAACGCCTCACCAACGTGTCCGGCCGAGGTGAGGACCACCGGAATCCCTGCCTCCGTGGCGATCGCGGCCGCCTCGACCTTCGTCTGCATGCCACCCGTACCGACTCCAGACGATCCGGTCCGGCCGATCTTCAGCTTCTCCAGGTCGGCCGGGCCGCGGACGTCCGTAAGCATCGTCGTACCGGGCTTGCGTGGATCCCCGTCGTACAGGCCGTCCACGTCCGACAGCAGCACCAGCAGCTCGGAATGGACGAGGTGACTGGTCAGCGCGGCGAGCCGGTCGTTGTCGCCGAAGCGGATCTCGGTGGTGGCGACCGTGTCGTTCTCGTTCACGATCGGGACCACACCGAGCTCCAGCAGGCGCGCGAAGGTCCGGTATGCGTTGCGGTAGTGGCTGCGCCGGGTCACGTCGTCGACGGTCAGCAGGACCTGGCCGACCTTGAGCCCGTGCGCCGCGAACGCGTCGCTGTAGCGAGCCATCAGCAGTCCCTGCCCGACCGACGCGGCGGCCTGCTGCGTGGCCAGGTCGCGCGGCCGGGACCGCAGACCCATCGGAGCGAGGCCGGCGGCGATCGCGCCGGAGGAGACGAGCACCACCTCGGTGCCCTCCACCCGCTGGGCGGCGAGCGCGTCGACGAGCAGCCGGAGCCGTTCGAGATCGATCTTGCCGCGCTGGGTGAGGGACGACGAACCGACCTTCACCACGATGCGGGTGGCGCGGGTGACCTCCGCGCGACGTTTCATCGGATCACTCGTCCTGATCGAGTTCCTGACCCGCGGCCTGCTCGCGCGCCTCTTTGCGCGCCAGCTTCGCCGCGGCCTTGGCGGCCGCCTTCGTCTCGGCCGGGGACAGGTCCACCTCGTCGTCGACCCAGCCCTGCCCGTACTCCGACAGGTCGGCCGGCCTCGCCAGCTCACCGGCTTTGAAGGCGTGGTAATCCGAGTCCTTGCTGCGCCGCCGCTGAACGGCCGGCCGCGGCTCCTCCAGCCGGTGGTCCTCACCCCGGCGGGCCAGGATCTCCGCACCGGCCTGGACCTCGGGCGCGAAGTCGAAAACGATCGCGTTCGGGCCGTCGCCGATGATCACCGCGTCGCCTTCGACCGCACCGCGCTCGAGCAGCTCCTTCTCGACGCCGAGCCGGTTCAGCCGGTCGGCCAGGTACCCGGTCGCCTCGGCGTTGCCGAAGTCGGTCTGCCGGACCCAGCGCTCCGGCTTCTCCCCCGTCACCAGCCACTCGCCGTCGGGGGTCTGCCGCACCTTGAACTCGGGGCCGCCGGCAACCTGTGGCCGGATCACGATCCGGGTGGTGTCCGGCTTCTCCGCCTCTTCGCGTTGCTTCCTGACGATCTCGGCCATCGCGAACTTCAGGGCCTCCAGCCCTTCATGGCTCGCGGTCGAGATCGGGAACACCCGCAGGCCGCGCTGCTCCAGCTCGGCCGTCACCATCACGGCGATCTCCTTGGCGTCCGGCACGTCGATCTTGTTCAGCGCGACCAGCCGGGGCCGGTCCTCCAGGCCACCGTGCGCCTCGAGCTCGGCCTCGATCGTGTCCAGGTCGCTGAGCGGATCGCGGCCCGGTTCGTAGGTGGCGCAGTCGATCACGTGGACCAGGGCCGCACACCGCTCGACGTGCCGGAGGAAGTCGTGCCCGAGACCGCGGCCCTCGCTGGCGCCCTCGATCAGGCCCGGTACGTCGGCGACGGTGAACGTGGTCTCACCAGCCACGACGACCCCGAGGTTCGGGATCAGCGTGGTGAACGGGTAGTCCGCGATCTTCGGCCGGGCCCGGCTGATCGACGCCACCAGCGACGACTTGCCCGCACTCGGGAAGCCGACGAGGCCGATATCGGCAACCACCTTGAGCTCGAGGACGATGGTGCGTTCCTCGCCGTCCTCGCCGAGCAGCGCGAAACCGGGCGCCTTCCGGGTCGAACTGGCCAGCGCCGCGTTGCCGAGACCGCCCTTCCCGCCCTGCGCCGCGACGAACTCCGCGCCCGGTCCGACGAGGTCCGCGAGCACCTCGCCGTCCGGCGTACCGACGACTGTGCCGTCGGGGACGGGCAGTACCACGTCGCCGCCGTTGCTGCCGGCCTGGTGGTCACCCTTGCCCTGGGCACCGTTCGTGGCGTTGCGGTGGCTGGAGCGGTGGTAGTCGACCAGGGTGGTCAGGTTCGGGTCGACACGGAGGATCACCGAGCCGCCGTCCCCTCCGTTGCCGCCGTCGGGACCGCCTAGGGGCTTGAACTTCTCCCGGTGCACCGAGGCGCAGCCGTTTCCGCCATGGCCGCCGGTGACATGCACCGTGACACGGTCGACGAAACTGGGGATGGCCATCGGTGTTTCTCTACTTCCTGCAGGCTTTGGGTTCTGTCTCTTACACGTTCTGTCTCTTACACAGCAAAGGGGCGGGTGCGCGGTATTCCGCGACCCGCCCCTTTCAGAGCTCTTGTTCGTGCCGGGTGGCGGTATTACTCCGCCGGGGCCGGGACGATGTTGACGACGCGGCGTCCGCGCCGGGTGCCGAACTCCACCTTGCCCTCGGCCAGCGCGAACAGGGTGTCGTCACCGCCGCGGCCGACCAGGTTGCCCGGGTGGAAGTGGGTGCCCCGCTGCCGGACGATGATCTCGCCCGCGTTGACCAGCTGGCCGCCGTAGCGCTTCACACCGAGCCGCTGCGCGTTGGAGTCGCGACCGTTACGGGTCGACGCTGCTCCCTTTTTGTGTGCCATCTCTAGATCAGCTCACTTCTTCTTCGCGGAGATCTCGGTGACCTTGACCTGGGTGTAGTGCTGGCGGTGCCCCTGGCGCTTGCGGTAACCGGTCTTGTTCTTGTACTTCAGGATGTGGATCTTCGGGCCCTTGGTGCGCCCGAGGACCTCGGCCGACACGGCCACCTTGGCCAGCGCCGCAGCGTCGGTCGTCACGGTGTCACCATCGACGACCAGGACTGCGGACAACGACACCGTGTCGCCGACCTGGTCCGTCAGGCTGTCGATCTCGATGACATCGCCGACGGCGACCTTCTGCTGGGTGCCGCCACTGCGCACGATCGCGTACACCGTGGATCTCACTCTCTGTTTGTTCGGAAGTTCTTACGGGGCCTGCACAGACCTGCGTTAGCGGCCCACACAAAGGAGGCACGCGTGACGCGCGCCGAAGCTCAAGTTTACGGCGCGCGTCACAGGCCGGTCAAACCGGGGTCAATTACCGGTGGAGACGAGCTCGGGAGCGCTGGCAGCGGCCTCGGTGCCGTTGCTGCCGGCGTCACTTCCAGCACTCTCGGTCGCCTTGCCCCGGCTCCTGCTGCTCCGCCGGCGACGGCCAGAGGTCTGGGGCTCAGCCTGCGGCTCGGCCTGGGGCTCCGCTTGGGCTGCTGCGCTGGGTTCTTGGTGTACGACGGGCTCGGAGCCGGCGGGCTCGTGGCTCTCCCCCGTGCCGTTCGCCAGCGCCGAGGCGGCGGCGATCTGGGCGAGGCGCTGGGCGGCGTCGGCGTTGTTGGCGGGCTCCGGGGTCTCGGCCTGCTCGTCGTCGCGGCCGCGGCCCTTGCCCCGGTTGCGGCGGGAACTGGAGCTCTTCCGCGCCTCCCCTTCGGCGGCGGGCTTCTGCTCCGGCTGACCACCGCGCCCGTCGCCACCGCGGCGGCGGGACTCCTTCGGCTCGTCGTGCAGGATCAGACCGCGGCCACCACAGTGGTCGCAGTTCTCGCTGAACGCCTCGAGCAGCCCGGTACCGATCCGCTTGCGGGTCATCTGGATCAGGCCCAGCGACGTCACCTCGGCGACCTGGTGCTTGGTCCGGTCCCGGCCGAGGCACTCGACCAGCCGGCGCAGTACCAGGTCCCGGTTCGACTCCAGCACCATGTCGATGAAGTCGATCACGATGATGCCGCCGATGTCGCGGAGCCGGAGCTGCCGGACGATCTCCTCGGCCGCCTCCAGGTTGTTCTTGGTGACGGTCTCCTCGAGGTTGCCGCCGGAGCCGGTGAACTTGCCGGTGTTCACGTCGACCACCGTCATCGCCTCGGTCCGGTCGATCACCAGCGAGCCGCCCGACGGCAGCCAGACCTTGCGGTCCAGCGCCTTCTTGATCTGCTCGTCGATCCGGTAGCTGGCGAACACGTCGCTGCCACCAGACCAGTTCTCCACCCGGTCGGCCAGGTGCGGAGCCACGCCCTCGACGTACTCGCGGACCTTGTCGTAGGCGTCGTCACCGGAGATCACCAGCTTGGCGAAGTCCTCGGTGAACAGGTCGCGGACCACCCGGATCAGCAGATCGGGCTCGCCGTACAGCAGCTGCGGGGACTGGCCGTTCTTCGACTTCTTCTCGATGTCGTCCCAGTACTTCTGCAGCCGGCTGACGTCCATGGTCAGCTCTTCCTCGGAGGCGCCCTCGGCCGCGGTCCGGACGATCACGCCGGCCTCGTCGGGGACGATGTCCTTGAGGATGGTCTTCAGCCGGTTCCGCTCGGTGTCCGGCAGCTTGCGGCTGATCCCACCGTTGCCCCCGCGCGGCACGTACACGACGTACCGGCCGGGCAGGCTGACCTGGTTGGTGAGCCGGGCGCCCTTGTGGCCGATCGGGTCCTTGGTCACCTGGACCAGCACCGACTGGCCGGACTTCAGCACCGACTCGATCTTGCGCGGGCCGTTGCCGGCGCCGAGCGTGTTCCAGTCCACCTCACCGGCGTACAGGACGGCGTTGCGGCCTTTGCCGATGTCGATGAACGCGGCCTCCATGCTGGGCAGCACGTTCTGCACCCGGCCGAGGTACACGTTGCCGATCAGCGAGGTCTGCTCGGCCTGGGCGACGTAGTGCTCGACCAGGACGTTGTCCTCGGAGACGGCGATCTGGGTCAGGTCCTCGCGGGACCGGATCACCATGGTCCGCTCGACCGACTCGCGCCGGGCCAGGAACTCGGCCTCGGTGACGATCGGCGCGCGGCGGCGGCCGGCGGCGCGGCCCTCGCGGCGGCGCTGCTTCTTCGCCTCCAGCCGGGTCGAGCCCTCGACTGCGGTGATCTCGTTCGTGGTGGCCTTGCTACGCGGCTCGCGGACGCGGACGACGGTCTCGTCCGGGTCGTCCGGCGCACCCGCGTCGGCCTCGCCCCGGCGGCGACGACGACGGCGACGGCGGCGCGACGTACTGCTCGAGCCCTCACCTTCGGCGCCCTCGTCCTCGGACTCGGCGTCCTCGGCGTCGTCCTGGTCCTCGGCGGCGTTGTCCTGCCCGGCGCTGTCGGCGTCGGCCTCGTCCTCGGCGGTCTCGTCCGCGCCGTCCACGTCACCGGTCTTGCGACGGCGACGGCCGCCCCGGCGGCGACGACGGCGACGGCTGCCGTCGCCGGTCTCCTCGCCCTCGCCCTCGGCGTCGAGCTCGACGTCGGCCTCGGTGGCGTCGGCCTTGTCGTCGGCAACCTTGGCGTCAGCAGCCCTGGTGTCGGCTGCCTTGGTGTCGGCGGCCTTGGCGTGGGCGGCCTTGGCGTGGGTGGTCTCGGCCGGCTGGGCCTGGTCGGTGCGGTCGGCGATCTCCTCGGCGTCCCGGGACCGGCGGCTGCGACGGCGGCGGCTGCTCGTGGTGGTGGCCGGCTGCTCGTCCGCCGCTTCGGCGGTCGCTTCGACCGGGCTAGTGGCTGCGGCCTGCGCCGGAGCCTGCGCCGGGACCTGCGGAGCCTGGAACAGTACTGCGGCTGCCGCGGGCGCGCGGCGCCTCGTACGCCGTCCGCTCGGGGCCGGCTCCTCACCGGCCGCCTCGACCTGGGCGGCGGCCTTCTCGGTCAGCTGGGTTTCGGCGAGCTCGTCCGCCGGGAGGTCCTCGTCTTCCGCGAGCGCGTCGGCTGGCGGGCCGTCGGTGACCGGGGTGTCGGCGGAGAGCAGGTCAGGCTGGGGGGCGGCGGCCTTCTTCGAGGTACGCCGGCGGGTAGTCTTCTTCGCGGTCTGGCTCGTCGCGGTCTGGGCGGGCGCGGAATCGGCCGCCTCGACGACCGGACCGGCGTCGGCCAGGCTCTCACCAGCGGCCAGATCGGCCGAACCGTCCGCCCTGTCAGCCTCCGGCAGGGTGTCCTGGGCGGAGGCGGACTTCTTCGTGGTGCGCTTGACGGTGGTCTTCTTCGCGGTGGCCGTCTTCGCCGGGGCCTTCGCGGCCGCCTTTTTCGTGGTTCGCTTGGCGGTCTTCTTCGCCGGCGCGGGGTCGGCGCTCTCGGCGTCCGACTGGGTGCTCACCGCCTGGGCCGGCGCGGCGGCGGCATCCACGGCCGCGGGGTCCACGGCGGCGGCCTTCTTGGTGGCGCGCTTGCGGGTCGTCTTCTTGGCAGCGCCCGTGGTGGTGGGCTGCTGGCTTGTGGCGGCAGCGCTGTCGGCTGCCTCGGTGTGTTCGTTCGGCTCGTTTTCGAGCATATGGTGCGGTCTCCTCAGGCCTTCCGGCGCATCCTGCGACCCCTGTCACGGGTCCGGCGCAGCCAGAAAGCGGTCACGGTCTCGCCACTTCCGGCGTGGTGCCGGTGCGGCGGAAGCCTTTCCGGGGTCCGCTCCTCCACGCTTCAGGGCGTAGTCGGAGCGGCGGCGTCGCCCTCCGCGGAATGCGTCTGGTGGCTGTCCACCTGGCCGGTCGCGGTCGCCTGGGTGGCGTCGCGGTCACGAGCGAGCGGATCGTCCACTGTGCCGGTGGCCGCGATGAGCGGGCCCTGGGCGAGCCTGGTCAAGAGAGCCGGGCCCGACACCGGGAGCGCCGCTACCTCCAGCATGCCGGCGAGAACGTCGTCGGGTCTCACGGCCGGGGTTCCGTGCCGTAACACCACTTGCAGTATCGCACATGACGCAACCGGCGCCGGTTCACTGCCGACCGCGAGTCGGAGAACGGCGTCCCGACAATCGAACGAGCGAAGTCCCCGTTTGGTCATGCGCTCGACCAGAATTTCGTCCCGGGCCAGGAACGCCTCGACGGCCGGCTGGGCGGTGACCGGATCGACACCTGGTAACGAGATCAGCCACTCGCTGGCCTCCAGCCGCTCGGCCAGCGAGCCGCCGGCCGCGGTCACCACCTCGAGGATGTCGAGCCCCGGCGGCAGCGCCTCGTCGAGGGCCGCCCGGACCTGCTCGGGGGCGCGCTCGTGTGTGAGCGAGATCTCCAAGTACTCCGCTTCCGAGGCGGCCCCGGTCGGCGCGGCCCCGGCGTACGAGATCTTCGGGTGCGGGCTGAACCCGTGCGAGAACGCCACCGGCAGCTCCGCCCGCCGGACCGCCCGCTCGAACGCGCGCTGGAAGTCCCGGTGCGAGGTGAACCGCAGCCGGCCCCGCTTGGCGAACCGGACGCGCAACTTCTGCACAGCCGGCAATTGCTGGGACGGCGGAGCTTGAACTGGTGCCACGAACGCCATTCTGGCAGCCCAGCCGCCCCCGCCCCCAATTCGTCCGCCCCACTCCCCCAACCCCACCTCGCCACCGGCACCGTCACCTCAGCCTCCGGCTGTCCGGTTATCGGAGAGCTAGAGGGTCGGGAGTACGCCGTAGGTGGCCAGCTCGTTGCGCGAGCGCTCCTGCTGGACGTTCGCGACCACGATCGCGGCGAAGACAAGCAGGGCGAAGACGAAGAGGAGCCAGCCGGGCGCGGCGTACACCCAGCTGCCGTACGGGCCCTCGATCAGGACCGGCAGGGTGGTCGTGGCGACGCCGAGGGAGATGCCGGCGATCACCGTCAGCAGCATCCGGTAGTCCTCGGCCCCAACTGGCCGCCCGGCCCGGCACGGTCAGGCGGCTGACTTGCCGGTCAGGTAGAGGGCCCAGGTGAGGAGGCCGAAGGCGATCGTGTTGAGCGCGACTCGGGCCAGGTTGAAGGTTCGCCAGCGGGTCTCGTTGAAGGCTTCGCGGACCGCGGCGACGTCGATCGAGTTCGGATCGCCCGCCGCCTTGATCGCGTCGTTCAGTGGCAGGTTCACCGCGAACGTGATGATCACGGAGCCCAGGTAGAGCACGAACGCGACCGCGATCCACGGCAGCGCCTTCTCCCCCAGCTGCAGCAACCCGGCGAGCAGGGTGAACACCAGCGCGCCGAGGAACCCGAGCATCAGGAACACCGGGTTCACGATGGCCCGGTCCATCGCCTGGAACGACCCCACGAACGTCTTGTCGTCGGTCTTCGCCAGCCCGGGCATGATCGCGTTCGCGTAGATCCCGAACACGCCGGCCATCATCCCGGTCGTGATCGTGGCCGCCAGCAATGAGGCCACCCGCAGTCCGTTCATCGCCACCCTCCTTGACGGCAAACTATCGGACCCCGCTGACAAAAACCTGTCACAACTTCGCGCATTGGCCGGATCGCGGCCCGGAGACCTGGTTCGGCGCCTGCAGGTTGGTCGGCGTCGCCGAGTTCGCCGAGCAAGCAAGCGGCCCGCCGATGGTGTTGCCGGCCAGTACGACGGGCTCCGCCGTCCGCGCGCCGACCACCGAAACCGGACCGGTCACCGTCGACCCGACCAGGACCGCCGCCCCGGTGATCCCGTCGATCGAGACCGGCCCGTTGACCGTACTGCGGAGCAGGTGGACCTGCGCCGCCCTCGAACCACTGACCGGCCCAACGATCCGGCTATCTGTGGCAACCAGGGACGCCCCAGCGCTCACCGTAACCGGACCGCGAACCGTCGCACCCTGCAGACACGTGACCCCTGAACGCACCACCAGCGGACCATCAAGGACGCCCGTGATCGTGGTCGTACAAGTCGGGGCCGGGCGCAACAACGTGACCGCGAACCGGCCCGGCGTACCGATGTTGCCGGGGGCATCGATCGCGCGGTATTCGACTGTGTGGCGGCCGTATCCGGACGGCACGTCGTCCCACGGCACCACTCGCGGCACACCGAGTTTGCCGTACACGAGCTGGTCGATCTCGGTCCCCTCGGCGGTGAAGCGGAACGGCGCGTCCGCGTCCGTCGGCCAGCCGTAGTAGTTGTACCAACCGTCGCCGTTCACCCGGAACTCCGGTACGACGTACCCATCGGTGTCGTCGGTCGCGGTGAGCTTCATCGTGAAGGCGTCGTTGAAGATGTACTCCGGTCCGCTGGGTTTCGTCACCGTCAACAACGGCTTGGACAGGGTCGAACCGACCACGGGCTCGACGCCGTCCACGGCCCAGCTGCGGGTGTCACCGTCGACGGTCGCGGTCAACGTGTGGCGCCCGGTCAAACGAAGCGGCTCCAGGTCGAAGTCGCGGTCGTTACCCGGGTTCACGGCCGGGCGACCGTCGAGTTGCCAGCTGACGGCCGGCTGGGCGGAGTCGGACTGGGTGGTCTCGACGTACACGACCTCGTCGGCGTTGACCGGTTGGTCCGTCGCAGTGGACGTGGTGAAGGTCGCGGGCTGGTCCGACGCCCGGGCGGTGAGCGTGCTGTCGATGGTCCAGCTGCGGGTCGCGGTGAGCGCGGCCGAGGCCCGGACCGCGGGATCGCGGACGAACTCGGTCGGGTCGACGATCTTGGCCGTCAGGATGTGCGTTCCCGGCGTCAGGGTCAGCTTGCCGAGGTCGATCGCGCGGGCGTTGCCGGCGGGCAGCGGTTCGCCGTCGAGGGTCCAGGTGACGTCGAGTTCGTGGTCGGCCGGGTGCAGCGTTTGCAGCCAGACGACCTGATCGCCCGCGACCTGGCCCACCGGCGTACTGCCCTGGAACAGCGACGCTCGGGACGAGATCCGCTGGGTCATCCGCTCCCGGGAGATCTGGTCGAAGTAGTACCCGAGCGTCTTCATCATCGAATGCCGGCTCGGCCGCCAGATCGCGGACCCGGCGTACATCCCGCCCTCATAGCGGCCGATCCTGCCGCCCGACTCGCTCTCCTCGCCGAGCCAGCGCCACCACTTCAGCTGCTGGTCGAGCAGTTGTTGCTCGGTCAGCAGGGTGTGGTGGATCGAGGTCGGCTCGGGCCCGGCGTACGGCGCACCCCGGTCGCCGCGGGCGTAGTAGTCGTACTCGTCTTCCAGTCCGCCGAGCGAGTGACCGAGTTCGTGCGGGGTGATCAGCGCGGACAACGCGTTGCCGCCGGACGCGGTCGCGTAGGTGCCGCCCGCGCCGCCGTACGTGTCGCTGTTGCCGATAGCAAGGATCTGGCGGTTGGCGGAGGTGGTGCCGGGGACCAGATCGGCGTACTGCGCGGCGGCGGTCGAGCTGACGGTCAGCAGCCGTTGCACGCTGTTCGGGTTGCAGCCGCCCCAGAAACCCATCTGCAGCGGGGTGTCCACCTTCGGCGAGGTGAGGTCGGGGTCGCAGTCGACGCCGCTCTCGGGGGACGGGATCTCGACCGCGTAGACGTTGAGGTAGTTGCGGTACGACTTGAACGGCTCGATGCTCCACAGAACGTTCAGGTGTTTGTCGACCTGGGCGCGGAACTTCGGCAGCTCGGCCGCGGTGTAGCCGTCGCCCATCACGACCAGGTTGAAGCGAGACGTCGCAGGCCCGGTCACCTGGATCGGGACCACGGCAGGCCCGTCGGCCGTCGTACCGGAGGCTGTCGCCGGCGGACCGGCCGCGGTCGTTGCGCCGGCAGCAATCGGGAGGCCGACGAGGACCGCCGCCGCGACGCCCAGCACCGCTGTCAGCCGCCCCGCCTTGAATCCAGTCTTCACAACCCGGCCCTCCCCAGCTGAACGGCGCACCGTGAGAAGCCTACGAAGCCTTCGCCTGAATTGTCAGCGATTCCCGCGCGGCGGATCCTGGGTTCGGCCTGCAGCGCCGGGCGGGTGTCGTACGGCATCATGAGGGCTCGGGGAACGTGAGGAAGGGATGTCGATGACGCAACCGGCACAGTCGCCGCGGCCAGAGCCGGACCGGAACAGACCGGTCGACGACGCCGGTGACGGTGATGGCAAGGGCATTTACTTCTTGCTGAAGAACGTGCTGATCGACCCACCGGTCAAACGCATCTTCCGGCCCAAGGTCGAGGGCGCCGAGCACATCCCGGCACAGGGACCGGCGATCATCGCCAGCAACCACCTGTCGTACGCGGACTGGATCTTCATGCCGCTGGTGGTCCGCCGCCGGATCACGTTCGTGGCGAAGTCGGACTACTTCGTCGGCGCCGGGATCAAGGGCCGGTTCCAGCGCGGCTTCTTCAAGGGCACCGGCCAGGTGCCGATCGACCGGTCCGGCGGGTCGGCGGCCGAGGGCGCGATGCGGGCCGGGATGAAGGTGCTGGAGCGTGGCGAACTGTTCGGCATCTACCCCGAGGGGACCCGGTCGCACGACGGCCGGCTGTACAAGGGCCGGACCGGGGTGGCCCGGCTGGCGCTGGAGGCGAAGGTGCCGGTGATCCCGTGCGGGGTGATCGGCACCGACAAGGTCGCGCCGCCCGGCAAGGTGGTCGCGTCGATGGCCTCCCCCACGATCAAGTTCGGCGCGCCGCTGGACTTCTCCCGGTACGAGGGGATGGAGGGCGACCGGCTGATCCTGCGGGCCGTCACCGACGAGATCATGTACAAGATCATGGAGCTGTCCGGCCAGGAGTACATCGACATGTATGCCACCAAGGCCAAGGCGCTGGAGGGCCGGGCGACCACCGGCGCACCCAAGAAGGTCCGTAAGACGGACACCTGATCCGGGGTGTGAGACATCGTGGGTCTACCCTGGGAGATCGTGGACGGACCGATCGCATATCAGGGTGAGCCAGGCGCCAACTCGGCGATGGCGTGCACCGAGATGTTCCCGGACCGCGAGCAGCTGCCTTGTACGACGTTCGAGGACGCGCTCGAGGCGGTCAGCACGGGCGCGGCCGGTCTCGCCATGATCCCGGTGGACAACTCGATCGCGGGGCGGGTGGCCGACATCCACCACCTGCTGCCGGAGTCCGGTCTGCACATCGTCGGCGAGCACTTCCTGCCGATCCACTTCCAGCTGCTCGGCCTGCCCGGCTCGTCGCTGGACTCGATCCGGACCGTCCGCAGCCACGTGCACGCGATCGGCCAGTGCCGCAAGGTCATCCGCGAACACGGCTGGACCACCGTGGTCGCCGACGACACCGCGGGCGCCGCCCGGGAGGTCGCCGAGCTGAACGACCCGGCCATCGCCGCCCTGTCGCCCCGCGCCGCGGCTGGGCTGTACGGCCTGGACGTGCTCGCCTCGGACGTCGAGGACGAGCACCACAACACCACCCGGTTCCTGGTCCTGTCCCGCGAGGCCGACATCCCGCCAGTCGACTCCGGTCCGGTCATCACCAGCTTCGTGTACCGCGTCCGGAACGTCTCCGCCGCGCTCTACAAGGCGCTCGGCGGGTTCGCCACCAACGGCGTGAACATGACCAAGCTGGAGAGCTACCAACTCGGCGGCACCTTCTTCGCCACCCAGTTCTACGCCGACATCGAGGGCCACCCGGACCAGCCGCAGGTCGCCCTCGCGCTGGAGGAACTGGCCTTCTTCTCCGTCGAGGTCCGTCTCCTCGGCGTCTACCCGGCCCACCCGTTCCGCGCCCAAATCGCCGAACCAGCCGCCAACCGAGCGCTCCGCCCCCACCACTGATTCCCAGGCCGTGAACGGGTTGTCTGGGTAGGGTCTCCCGCATGGAGATCGTGGGGGTGGACGGGCTGGATGCGGCGCAGTTCGAACGGTTCTTCCGGCTGCGCGACGAGGTTCGGCGGGCGGAGCAGGAGTTTCCGGCGGGGCTCGGGTTGGAGGAGGCCCGGGTGTTGTTCACCGGGGACCACACCGACACCCGGTCGGACGGGCTCGGGCTGGTTGACGGCGATGAGTGGCTCGGGATGGCGTGGCTGGACTGGTGGCTGCTGGAGAACACGGATGTCGTGGACGTCGAGCTCGCCGTGAGTCCGCAGTACCGGCGGCGTGGGGTGGGGACCCGGCTGCTGGAGGCGGTGAAGGAGCGGGCGCTTGCGGAGGGGCGGCGGCGGTTCACGACGACGGTTGTCGCGGACGCGGCGTCGGGTGAGAGCTCCGGTACGGCGTTCGCCGAGGCGCACGGGTTCGTCCGGAAGCACACCGAGTTGCATCAGGTGCTGGAGTTGCCGTTGGGCGACGCCGCGATCGACGCGTTGGACCGGGTGGTCGACGGATACAAGATCGTGCAGTGGCGGGAGCATACGCCGGACGAATGGGTCGGGGAGATGGCCGATGCGTTGTCGGCGATGAGCCGGGACGTTCCGCGGGGTGAGCTGGACGTCGAGTTGCAGCGGTGGACGCCGGAGCGGGTTCGGGAGACCGAGGCGCGCCGGATCGCGCAGGGGCGGTTCTGCCACACCACGGTCGCGGTCGACGGTGACGGCCGGCTGGCGGCGTACACGCAGATGGGTGGTGCGACCAAGGATCCCTCGCGGCTCTACCAGTTCGACACATTCGTCCGGCCGGAGCACCGCGGCAATCGGCTCGGGATGGCCGTCAAGGTGCCGAACCTGCGTTCGCTTCAGGCCGGACTCGACCGCCCGTCCGTCCTGCACACCTGGAACGCACCCGAGAACGCCCCGATGATCGCGGTCAACGAGCACCTCGGCTTCCGCCCGGTCGATCAGAGGGTGAACCTCCAGCTGGACCTTTAGCCGAACGTCCAACCCGGATACCGGCTGACCAGTACCTCGCGGTGGCCGGACCAGTCGGCGGCGTCCAGGCGTTCTGGGTCCAGTACGTCGGGGAAGCCGCCGGTCAGGCGATAGCCCCAGGAGAATGCGGCGACCGGGGACAGCGTGCGGGAGTGGATCACGTCGGGCACGACCACCAGGAACGTGTCCGCGCGCCACACGCCGTCCGGGTGCCCCGGGTTCGCGGGCGCATCGAAGAACGTGGGCAGATGGCCGTACGTGTACAGCGGCCCGGCGTCGGCGAGGAAAGGCAGCACGTCGACCGTCGCGGCGCCGTCGAAGGTGATCACCTGGACCCAGCCCATGATCGAGTTGATGCCCTGCCCGTGGTACCGCAGCGTCGCCGTACAGATCGGGAAACCGCGGAACGCCTCGGCGTCGAGATCCGGTACGACGAGTTGGTGGCCGGACGCCCACGGATCCTCGTTCGGCAACACCCGGACGTTGATCAGGCCGCGTTGCCCGCGAATCTCGAACGGAACGGTCAGCTCTCGTCGCATCCCGATGTGCCCCCTTTGCGGTTTCAAGCAATTCTCCAACCTGGTGGGGGTTTTCGGTGGAGCTGACTACCCGGTTCCACG
Organism: Kribbella caucasensis; assembly: GCF_004361855.1. Taxonomy (GTDB): domain Bacteria; phylum Actinomycetota; class Actinomycetes; order Propionibacteriales; family Kribbellaceae; genus Kribbella; species Kribbella caucasensis. The sequence continues at coordinate 304,729 of NZ_SNWQ01000009.1, read as the reverse complement.
GGGTTGTGCACTTGCGGTGACGAGAGCAAGGTGGAACCGAGCAGTGACTTGGGGGCAGCCTGTTCGGTGGGGGAAGGCGGGAGGACCCCGTCTTCGACTGATTCGTGGGTCTGGGGGACCTGGGAAGCGTCTCGGTCCGGAACCGGCGGCACGCGCTGGTCGCGTGACGCGTTCCGTCCTGCTCTGCGCCCCTGCCGGAGCAAGGGGGAATGATGCCGAGGAAGGCCAACGGGCGAGCGGAAAAGACGAACCCGGCCGACGACAGGATGCCGGGCGGGATGCCGGCCGGCAAAGAGCAGAACGGGATGCCGACGGGCGGCATGTCGGCAGAAGGAACGCAGAACTCGGGGATGCAGGCGAATGGGATGCCCGGCGGCGGTATGCCCGGTGCCGGCGGTTCGACCGGATCCCGGATGGGCGCGACGGGCGGCGGCACCGCGATGGGCATGGGCGGCGACGGCGGCTCAAGCGGGATGGGCGGTATGGGCGGTTCCGGTGGCGGGGGCGGCGAGCAACCCACCAGGCGGAGCTGCGGTGTCATGGACGTGCACCGCCGGCTGCTGTCGACGTATCCCGAGTACGCCGCGGCCCGGTCCGCCCTGGAGAACGCGACTTCGGAATACGTGGCCCGCCAGCAACGGTTCGCCGGTATCGCGCGCATCCCGGTCGTCGTCCACGTCGTCTGGAACACCGCCACGCAGAACATCTCGCAGACCCAGATCGACAGCCAGCTCGACGTACTGAACCGTGACTTCCGCGCGACGAACACCGACATCGGGTTCGTCCCCGCGCCATTCACCGGTCTGGTCGCGGACTCGAGGATCGAGTTCTACCTCGCCACCGAGGACCCAGGCGGCAACCCGCATCCGGGTGTCACCCGGACCCAGACGACCCGGGCGGGGTTCAGCCACGACGACGCGGTGAAGAGGACGTCCACCGGCGGCATCGACGCCTGGCCGACTGACCGGTACCTGAACGTGTGGGTCTGCCAGCTCAGCGGCAATCTGCTCGGGTACGCGCAGTTCCCCGGCGGCCCGGCGGACACCGATGGCGTCGTGATCCTGCACAGCGGTTTCGGTACGACAGGAACGGCCGCCGCGCCGTTCGACCTCGGCCGGACCACCACACACGAGATCGGGCACTACCTGAACCTGTTCCACATCTGGGGCGACGACGGCTCCGGCTGCTCCGGCAGCGACGAGGTCGCCGACACCCCGAACCAGGGCGGCCCGAACCTCGGCGTACCGGCGTTCCCGCACGTGTCCTGCAGCAACGGGCCGAACGGCGACCTGTTCGTGAACTACATGGACTACACCGACGACCGCGGCATGGTGATGTTCACCAACGACCAGTCGACCCGGATGGCGGCCTGCCTGGAGACGGTCCGCGCACCCCTGATCGCGGCCACAGTCGGCGCTGGTACGCCGACTCCGGCCGGCCCGGTGGTGTCGTGGGACGCCAACAGGCTGGACGCTTTCGTGCTCGGTACGGACCGGGCGATGTACCACAAGTGGTGGAACGGATCGGCCTGGGGACCGTCCGTCAGCGGTTACGAGTACATGGGTGGTGTCTGTATGAGTGCTCCGGAAGTGGCGGCCTGGGGACCGAACCGGCTGGACGCGTTCGTCCTCGCAACCGACCGCGGGCTCTACCACAAGTGGTACGACGGATCCGGCTGGGGACCGTCGGTCACCGGCTACGAGTCGCTCGGCGGGATCTGTATGAGCCCGCCACGCATCACGACGTGGGGCGAGGACCGGTTGGACGTGTTCGTGCTCGGCACCGATCGGGCGATCTACCACAAGTGGTACGACAGCGGTGCCTGGGGACCGTCCGTCGCGGGGTACGAGAACCTCGGCGGGATCTGCATGAGCCCACCCGAAGTCGTTGCCTGGGGCCCCGACCGGCTGGACGTCTTCGTCCTCGGCCCGGACAACGCGGTCTGGCACAAGTGGTACGACGGGTCCGGCTGGTCCGGGTTTGAGTCGCTCGGCGGCGTCTGCGCGAGCCCGCCGCGGGTGGTCGCGTGGGGTGAGAACCGGCTCGACCTGTTCGTGATCGGCACGGACTCCGCGCTGTACCACAAGTGGTGGGACGGCTCGTCGTGGTCCGGGTACGAGTACATGGGCGGCCCCTGCGCATCGGCGCCGACAGCCGTGTCGTGGGGCGAGAACCGGCTCGACGTGTTCGTCCTCGGCACCGACTCCGCGCTCTACCACAAGTGGTACGACGGGTCCGGCTGGGGACCGTCGCTCACCGGGTACGAGTACATGGGCGGCATCTGCGTCGACGAGCCGCGGATCACGGCGTGGGACGAGAACCGGCTGGACGTGTTCGTCGTCAGCACCGACGGCGGGCTCTACCACAAGTGGTGGGACGGCTCGGCCTGGGGACCGTCGCTCACCGGCTACGAGGCGCTGGGCGGCGTGATCAGCGAGTTCAGGGGCACCCGCCCGGAAGCCGCTCAGATGCCGTCGGCAACGACCGCGCAGGAGGCGGTGCCGGTCTGAACAGCGACCAGGTGCTCGGCCGGTGGACGCACTCCTTCGAGGAGGACCACGACGGGATCTCCGTCTACCGCCGAGACGACTTCGCCTTCCCGCCGGCCCGCGGCCGGCGGGGGGTGGAGTTCCGCCCGGATGGCACCTTCGTCGAGTGGCTGATCGGCCGCGGCGACGCCCCGGAACCGCACCTCGGCGAGTGGGAGCCGTCCGGCGTGGTCGCGCGCGGAACCACCGGCTCGGCCCTGATCGTCGACATCCAACCCGACCGACTCGAACTCGTCTGGCAGGACTGATATGACGACCTCACCTGTGCGTTATCTCGTCGTCCCGGCGCTGGAGGCTGCCGATGCCCCGCACGCGGCCCGGCTCGGCGACCGGACGATCGTGTGGACCGCGGCCGGCGAGAAACTCGGCCGTGCTTCTCGTACCGCACCTGGGCTGCTGCTGGTGACCCAGGTCGGCCGGACCTTCCAGGACGAGTACCCCGAGGTGGTGCCGCTGCTGGAACACGGTCGCCACCTGGTGATCTCGGCCGCCGACAAACCACGTCGCCGGAACAACAACTGCTGGCGGGTGGAAACCCTTCGGCCCGGAACGCTGGTCGACGTACCGCCGATGCCCGCTCATCGGGTGGATCCCGAGGTGGACGCGCTGCTCGATCTGCTCTCGCCCACGTCGTACCAGGCGGACCTGACCTGGTTCGCGAACCTGCCGACCCGGCACTCGACGAGTACCTCGTTCAAGACCGCGGTGGACTTCGCCGCCGCCCGGATGGTTGCCATGGGCTACGGAGTCTCCCGTACGCCGGTGACGGTGGGCGCGGGTCGATCCGAGAACCTGATCGGAGACCGGCCCGGTTCGGCGGGAGCGCTGCGCGGGGTGGTTCTGATCACGGCTCACCTGGATTCGATCAACCTGGCCGGCGGTGCGAGTGGTCTGGCGCCCGGGGCCGACGACAACGCGAGCGGCTCGGCCGGAGTACTCGAGCTCGGGCGGATCCTGGCCGCGCGGACATGGCAACACGACGTACGGCTGATCCTCTTCGGCGGCGAGGAACAAGGGCTGCACGGAAGCAAGCAATATGTCGCGGCGCTGCCGACTGCCGAGCGGGCGCGGATCCGTGCGGTGCTGAACATGGACATGATCGCCTCGAAGAACACGTCTGTGCCGACCGTGTTGTTGGAGGGCGCGAATGTGTCGACCAGCCAGATGGCGGACCTGACCGTGGCGGCCGCGACCTACACGTCGTTGAAGGTGGAGACATCACTGAACCCGTTCGCGAGCGATCACGTGCCCTTCATCAACGCGGGGATCCCGGCGCTCCTCACCATCGAGGGCGCCGACAGTGCGAACGGCCACATCCACACCGCGAACGACACGCTGAACTTCCTCGACTGGTCACTGGCCGCCGAGATCCTGCGGATGAACGCGGCGGCGCTGGCCGGCTGGCTCGGGTTGCTGACCGCGCCGGTCACCCGGCCGCGACCAGCCGGCTCAGTGGTCTCGTGGGGACCGGGCCGCCTCGATGTGTTCGTCGTCGGCACCGACCGCGCCCTGCACCACAAGGCGTGGGACGGCACCGAGTGGAAAGACTTCGAGTCCCTCGGAGGTGTCCTCAGCTAACCTCAGTCAGCTCAGACGACGGAGAGCGGGAGGAGTTTCTTGCCGGTGGGGCCGATCTGGATTTCGGTTCCCATCTGCGGGCAGACGCCGCAGTCGAAGCACGGGGTCCAGCGGCAGTCCTCGACCTCGATCGCGCCCTCCGGCTCGAGGCTGTCCTGCCAGTCCTCCCAGAGCCAGTCGCGGTCCAGGCCGGAGTCCAGGTGGTCCCACGGCAGCACCTCGGCGTACTCGCGCTCGCGGGTGGTGTACCAGGCCAGGTCCACCGGCTCGTCCGCCAGCGCCTTGCCGGCCGCCTCGATCCAGCGGTCGTAGGAGAAGTGCTCGCTCCAGCCGTCGAACCGGCCGCCGTCGCGCCAGACCTGCTCGATGATCCGGCCGACCCGGCGGTCGCCGCGGGACAGCAGGCCCTCGATGATGCCGGGCTTGCCGTCGTGGTACCGGAAACCGATCGCCTTGGCGTAGTTGCGGTCCGACCGGATCGCGGCGCCGAGCTTGGCCAGCCGGGCGTCGGTCTCCTCCGGACCGAGCTGGGCGGCCCACTGGAACGGGGTGTGCGGCTTCGGCACGAACCCGCCGATCGACACCGTGCAGCGGATGTCACGACGGCCGGACGCCTCCCGCCCGGTCGCGATCACCTTCTTGGCCAGGTCCGCGATCGCCAGCACGTCCTCGTCGGTCTCGGTCGGCAGGCCGCACATGAAGTACAGCTTCACCTGCCGCCAGCCATGGCTGTACGCCGCCGCGACGGTGCGGATCAGGTCCTCCTCGCTGACCATCTTGTTGATCACCTTGCGCAGCCGGTCCGAACCGCCCTCCGGGGCGAAGGTCAGACCGCTGCGCCGGCCGTTGCGGGAGAACTCGTTGGCCAGCGTGATGTTGAACGCGTCCACCCGGGTCGACGGCAGCGAGAGCGAGACGTTGCTGCCCTCGTACTGGTCGCCCAGCCCCTTGGCGATATCGGCGATCTCACTGTGGTCGGCCGACGACAGGCTGAGCAGGCCGACCTCCTCGAACCCGGACTGCTTCAGCCCGTTCTCGACCATCGCGCCGATCGTGGTGATGCTGCGCTCCCGGACCGGGCGGGTGATCATCCCGGCCTGGCAGAACCGGCATCCCCGGGTGCAGCCGCGGAAGATCTCCACGGAGTACCGCTCGTGCACGGTCTCGGCCAGCGGGACCAGCGGCTTCTTCGGGTAGGGCCAGGCGTCCAGGTCCATCACGGTGTGCTTCGCGGTCCGCCACGGCACCCCGTGACGGTTCGGCGCGACCCGCTTGATCCGGCCGTCCTCGAGGTAGTCGACGGTGAAGAACTTCGGGATGTAGACGCCACCCGACGCGGCCAGGCGCATCAGTACTTCGTCGCGCCCGCCCGGGCTGCCCTCTTCCTTCCACTCGCGGATCACGTCGGAGATGGCGAGCACGATCTCCTCGCCGTCACCGAGCACGGCCGCGTCGATGAAGTCCGCGATCGGCTCCGGGTTGAACGCCGCGTGCCCACCGGCCAGGACGATCGGGTCCTCGTCGGTCCGGTCGACGGCGTACAGCGGGATGCCGGCCAGGTCGAGCGCGGTCAGCATGTTCGTGTACCCGAGCTCGGTGGAGAACGACAGCCCGAAGACGTCGAACGCGCGCACCGGCCGGTGGCTGTCCAGGGTGAACTGCGGGATAGGGCCAAGCGCATCACCTTCGCGCATGACCTTTTCCATGTCCGGCCAGACCGAGTAGGTCCGCTCGGCGAGGATGTGGTCGCGTTCGTTCAGCACTTCGTACAGGATCTGCACACCCTGGTTCGGCAGCCCGACCTCGTACGCGTCCGGGTACATCAGCGCCCACCGGACCTGTGCGGAGTCCCAGTCCTTGCTGACCGAGTTCAGCTCACCGCCGACGTACTGGATCGGCTTCTGCACACCAGGCAGCAGCGGCTCCAACCGCGGGAACAGGGATTCGACAGTCATCAGAAACTTTCGGGTACGGGGACAAACCGCCTACCAGACTAACGCCGGTACGCGGCAACCTCCGCATCCGTTCGCTCAGGGGTCCCGGTCAGAGCAGCGGGATGGAGCGCACCCGTTCGCTGTCCAGCCGGGTGGTGATGTCCTTGGCCTCGCCCGTGACGACGGCTTTGACTTCGGGATCGGTGAACAGCGGCTGGAGCTCGGCCGGTACGCCGGCCGGCAGGGTGCCGGTGGCGATCGCGTCCACGTGCTCGGGGTACCGGGCCAGATACGCACCCAGCTTCGGCCAGCGCAGGGTGAGGATCGTCCAGAGCGCGGTCTGCTGCTCGCCGACCGGGTCGTCGGTCAGGTTGCCTTGCAGCGTCTCGATCCCGCGGACGATGCCGTAGGCGTTCACCAGCCGCTTCATCATCCGCGGATTCGGCTGCCGGCCGAGCAGGGCCCGGAAGGGTTCGAGCGTGTGGGCGTTCTCCTGCTGTGCGCGCTCGGTCACCATCTGCACTGCGACCACCTCCCGCCGGGCCTGGATCTCGGCCGGCGTGGAGCCCGGGTTATCGGCGACCTCCTGCCGGGCCGCCTGCCTGGATCGCCCGCCGAGATCGGCGGCCGCCTGGGCCCGGGCCCGGTTGAGGTCGGCCTCCCCCGGCACGTTCGGTGACCGCAGAATCCGGCTCCAGAACTGATCGATCTGCGCACTCGGCAGCCCGATGGAGACCTGGAAAGTCTTCTCCAGGAAGAGGAATCCGACCGGCCGCCCGACCTCGGCGGTCGCGCTGACGAAGTCCGAGTACTCCGCCGCGTAGCTGTCGGCGAGCCAGTCCCGGTCGGCTGCGACGACGTACGTGATCGGGACATCGCGGAACAGGGTCTGGATGCCCTCCAGCAGCTCGACCACGTACGGACCTTTGCACCGGTCGAGATCGTCGATCATGATCACCACGTCGTAACCGATCCAGTCGACCAGCTCGTCGAGATGCTCGTGGACGAGTCGCATCGGATCGGTGGTGTTCGCGACGAACCGCCTGGCGCCGCGGGCCGAGGTCGCGAACACCCAGCGACCGATACCGCGAAGCAGGCCCCAGACGGTGAGCACCGGCGTGATGATCGCGGCCACGGTCACCACGAAACCGGTGGCCGTGTCGAGCGAGAACAGCCCCTTGCCCTGGATCTCGCCGAGCCAACCGGTCCGCCAGGCCAGTACGACGATGGCGGCGACGGCCAGCAACGCGACGTACCCGGGCCAGCCGCCCTTCAACCGCCACCACCATTCGCGCAACCGGAGCATCACCGCACGGCGCTTGTCTATGCGGTCGAGTTCGCGGACAGCGCCGGTGTAGAGAGCCGTCATCAGCCACCACCACGGCGGCCCGATCCGCTGGTGCCGCCACGCGTTGAACTCGACGACGACCGACCGCCTCGCCTTGGCGTCGTCATCCTTCTCCCGCAACTGGTCGGCGAGGAAGTTGAGCACCGAAGTCTTCCCGGCTCCCCACGGCGCATGCAGGTGGATCAGGAACGCGCCGCCTCGCGCACCGGGCTTTCGCTGGGAGGCGTTGCTGGCTTCTTCCTTCCGAGTCTCCCGGATCCGCCGCGCCAGCACCCGCGCGAACCCCATCCGCCCCAACTCATCCACCACCGCCGGCCCATCGGTATGAGTAGGAACGCTCTCGTCCCGCCCCTTGCCGGTCGCCGTCTCGGCCTGCTCGACGCTCGCCGTACCGGCTTCCTTGGTCGTCGCTGTGCCGGCCTGCTTAGTGGTCGCCGTCCTGGCTTGCTTAGTGGTCGCCGTACTGGCTTGTTCGCGGGTCCTGCTCGCCCGCTTGCTCGGCTGTTTGCGCGCCTTCGAGGGTGCTTCCGGCGGGGATTCCTCTTCCCGCGCGGCTTCCTCGTCATTCAATGGCCACGAGTACGTCTCCGGGTAGGCGCCCGCGACCACGCCCATGTAGCGCTCGACAACAGTGGGATCGAGCACTCGGATCTCGGCCCGCTGGGTCAGGATCCCCCCATCGGTGAACCCGGTGACGATCGCCCGGACGGCGGCCTCCGGGTCCAGTCCCCCTGCGCCAGTGCCGAGCAACGGAAACGCGATCGTGCTCGCCTCGGGGGCCGCACGCGCGACCTCCCGGGCCGCCTGATCGACCATCTCTGGCGTCGTGGCCCGATCGATCGTCACCACCGCGGCGAACATGATCCGGACAGGCCCTTTGCTCCGCTTGACAGTCAGGCCCGCGGCGGCGACCGATCCGGCCTCGAGACCGCTCCGGGGAAGAGGTATGCGCAGTTCGGCGAGCTTGGTCTTGAAGTCCGGCGCCACTCCACCGTCGACATCACACGGAACCACGATGACATCGGCGTCGCTGTCGAAGAGATCCCCAGCGACAACCTCGACGAGCCGTGATTCCGAGGCCGTCCCGCGTGCGGGCGTCCCACCTTTTGTAGCCATCAGCCCCCTCCCCCGGATGGCATTCCCCTTGTCAGCAGGCTAGCGGACCGGACGTGCACTGACAGCTACTCAGAGTCGTTCAGCTGACGTGGGCCTTCCCCCGCACGCGAGAGCCCGCAACCTTGAACAACAACCCGGGACCTTGAACTGGCTACTACATGTTCAAGCCCCCCATTTCTTGACCGAGCTCCCCAGTTGCGGCCCCGATCCCCCCGACGAACCCCGCTCCAAGTAGTCCCCCGAATCCCCGGCCCCGCCCAACTCCCAACCCCTCCGCGATCAGGGCCGTTCAGCTGAGGTGGGCCAGGAGGAGCGGGTTGATGATGTCCGGGTGGGAGTAGGTGACGAGGTGGGCGGCGTTCTCGATCACCTCGAGATGGGCGCCGGGGATCGTCGTGGCGAGGGGGACAACGGTCTCGGGTGGGACGGAGGCGTCACCGTCGGCCGTGATCAGGAGCACCGGCGCGGTGATGTCGGCCAGCGCCGGCGTCAGATCGGTACTGCCGAGTGCCTCACAGCAGGCGGCGTACCCCTCGTCGGGTGTGTCCAGGAGCTGCTGGCGAACCGGCTCGACCTCAGTGAACTCAGGCAGGAACCACCGCCCCAGGGTGGCCTCGAGGATCGCCTGCGTGCCTTCGGCGCGAACCGTGGCGGCCCGGTCGGTCCACATCTGGGAGTTTGCCGACGGGTTGGCCGGCGGGCAGATCAGGGCGAACCGATGAAATCGGTCGGGCACGTTCTGCGCGAGCCAGAGGCCGACGGTACCGCCGAGCGAGATCCCGACGTACGACGCCTGCCGCGCGCCGAGCTCGTCGAGCAACTCGACGACGTCGCCACCGAGATCATCGATCGTGTACGGCCCATCCGGTACGTCGGACCCGCCGTGCCCGCGATGATCAAAGGCAACCACCCGGAACCGCTCGGCCAACACCCCCACCTGCGGCCCCCACATCCCATGCGCCGTGCCAAGCGAAGATCCGAGCAGCACGACGGGAGCGTCCTCCGAACCAGTGACCTCGTAGTTGAGTCGCATACCGCCAGCTTATGGAGGATCAGCTGCTTTGGACGGAAGGCAGGCCCTGCGGCGCGGTCCCGCACCGCCGCGAAGGCTCAGTTCCAGTTGTCGATCTTGGTGTCGCGCGGGTCGGGGTCGCCTTTGCCGGTTTCGACCAGGGACTTGAGGCTCATCAGGAAGACGGCCCACTTGGTGCTGCAGTGGTGCATGAACTCGATCGGCTCCTTCCAGCCCTCGTGCTTGAACAGGATGATGGTGTAGTCGCCGTCGTGCTTGAGCTGCCAGTCGACCAGGGTGCCGATCCATTCGGCAGGGCCGTCGACGACTTCCCAGAGCACGCGCTCACCGGGCTTCAGCTCGATCACCTTCATGTCGAAGCCGCCGGCCACGAAGCGGAATTCGATGACTCCGCCGACTGCGGTCTCGCCCGTCGTGTTCTCGGCCCACCAACCGGAAAGACCTTCGATGGTGGTGAGGGCCTTGTAGACCTCGCCCGGGGAGGTCTCCTTGATTCCGACTCGATGCAGGATGTCGACCATTTTCGATTCCTCTTTCTGGGTTGGGGTTTCACTGCTCTTTGCTGCGCTGGATCGCCTCGGCGATGCGCTTGATGCGCCGCAGCCTGGCGTCCCAGGTCGCACCGACCGTGGCCAATTGGGCCGCCGCGCGGGCGAGTTGTTCGTCATCCACCTGGTACCGCCTTTCCCGTCCGGCCGGCGTCCCGTTGACCAGGCCGACGCGGTCGAGCACCGCAAGATGTTTCGCGACGGCTTGCCGCGTCACGGGTAGCCGCTCGCTGAGGGTTGTCGCCGTACCGCCGCCGTCGGCGAGCAGCAGGTCGAGCATCCGTCGCCGGGTCGGGTCCCCGATGGCCGACCAGAGATCGTCGTTGACGGCGACCGTCATCGGGATGAGCCCAGCCGCTCGACGTACGCGATGAGGCGGCCGAGGTGGTGGTCCCAACCCACGCTGTGGTCCTGGTACGTCGCCTCGAGGACCGCGACCTCCCAGCCCTGCTCGCGGAACCCGGTCTCAGTCATCCGGACCAACGTGCCCGTACCCGACGGGACGAGCTCGAAGGTCACCAGCAGCGAGTTGTTCGGGGTCGCGGACTCTCCCTGCGGATGGACCCAGCGGAAGCGGAAGAGCTTGGGCGGCTCGACGTCCACCACCGTGATCGCCACGACTTTCGGGTCCGCCGTAGCGGCGTCGAAGACGAGGTTGCCGACCGAACCGGGGACCGGCTCGAGGTCCGTCTCGTCCGGCCACCACTCCTTGAGGTGTTCGGGGCTGCTGATCACCTCGAAAACCACCTCCGGGGTGGCCTCGACGTGGATCTCGCGCTCGATGCTTCCGTACTCCATGACACTCCCGCTTTCCGCAACGTTTGGTTGCACATCACGGTAGCGGATGATCGGTCAGTCGCGCAACCATCGGTTGCTTATCGCGTGGTCGTCGCCAAGATGCGATAGTCGAGCTGTGGGGGTGCTCCTGTTCGACGGCGAACTGGAGTTCGACACCGAGGTGTTCGAGCTCCGGCTGGCTGGTGCGAGGGTTCCGCTGGAGCCGCAGGCCTTCGACGTCCTCGCCTATCTGGTGGCCCACCGCGACCGGGTGGTCGGCAAGGAAGAGCTGATGGACGCCGTCTGGGGCGGCCGCTTCGTCAGCGAAACCGCGGTCAGTACCAGGATCAAGCAGATCCGCCGGGCGATCGGCGACGACGGCCACACCCAACGGATCATCAGAACCGTGCACGGGCGGGGCTACCGGTTCATCGCCGAGCCGACGGGGCCGAGGCCGGCCTCGGGAACCGGGCCGGTGACGACCCTGCGCTCCCCCATCCGCTACACCGTCAGCGACGGTCTGCACATCGCCTATCAGGTGACCGGCGGCGGCGACCTCGACCTCGTCCTGGTCTCCGGGTTCGTGTCCCACCTGGAACTGGACTGGGGCGACCCGCGGCATGCGCATTTCCTCGACCGGCTCGGGTTGTTCGGCCGGCTGATCCGGTTCGACAAACGTGGTACCGGCATGTCCGACCGGCCGATCGGGCTGCCGGATCTGGAGACACGGATGCACGACGTCCTGGCCGTCATGGATGCGGCCGGCTCCCGGCAGGCCGTGCTGATCGGGTACTCCGAGGGCGGGCCGATGGCGATCCTGTTCGCTGCCGCGCATCCCGAGCGCGTCGCGGCCCTGGTTCTGTACGGCTGCTACGCGAAGCGGACGTGGACCGAGGACTATCCGGGGGCCCAGACGATCGAGGGGTGGGCTGCCTACACCGATCGCCTCGTCACCGAGTGGGACTGGGAGGCGGACATGCGGATGCGCTGCCCGTCCGCCGACCCGTCGATGCAGCGCTGGTGGGCGCAACGGATGAGAGCGGCCGCGACCCCGTCGACCGTGCGCGCCCTGATGGACATGAACAGCCTGGTCGATGTTCGGGAGACGTTGCCCGCCGTACGGGTACCGACCCTCGTGGTCCACCGCGACGGCGACGCCCTGACCAGGACCGAGGAGGCGAAGTACCTGGCCGAGCGCATCCCAGGTGCGCGGCTGGTCCTGATGCCCGGCGACGACCACTTCGTATCCGGCGACCCCGATCAGATCCTCGATGCGATCGAACCGTTCCTGGGCGAGCTCGCAGGGCATACGGAACCGGCGTTGTCGCTCGCCGCTATCGCCGCGCCGGCGGGACCGGGTGCCGCCCGGCTGGCCGCGGGTCTCACGGTGGCCGGGGGCCGGTTGCGTTCCGGCCCGGGCGGCCGACCAGTGGTGCAGTTCGACGGACCGGCGACCGCAGTGCGCGCCGGACTCGCCCAGCTGAGCGGTGCCGGCCGGCTCGGTATCGCCATCGCCGAGATCCCGCGCCAGGACACGGCGGTCGAGGCGTACGGCGTACAGCTGGCACTGGATCTCGCCGACAACGCGCCGCCCGGGTCGTTGTGGGTCTCGTCGGCCGTTCGGGACCTGCTCGCCGGGTCGGGCGTGACCCTCGAGCCGGCCGGTGACGACCCGGCCGGCGCGGTCGGCTCCCGGCAGGTGTACCGCGCGGTCGCGGCCACCTGACCGGTTACGAGCCGGGCCAGGTCACCTCAGCCGGGCCCGGAGAGCCTGACCGGTTCAGGCAGCCTGACCGGTTCACGCAGTGGCGACGTCGATAGTCACCGGTACGCCGTTGGTGATCACGTCGAAGACCGCCGACCGGCGCCGCGACTGCTCGACCAGCGCGGCCAGCTTCTCGGCTTCGGCGTCACCCTTGACGTGGAACACCACCCGGATCGCTTCGTAGCCGTTGCGGACCTGGTCGTCGAGCCCGAGGATGCCCATCAGATTGATGTCACCCTCGACCGTCGAGGTCACCTCCTCGAGCTCGATCCCGCGGGCGGCCGCGATGTTCGCCAGTCCACTGGTGAGGCAGGCGGCCAGCGCGGTCAGCAGGAGTTCGGCCGGGGTGGGACCACGGTCCTGCCCGACCAGTACCGGCGGGTGGTCGGCGTCGAAGGTGAAGTCGGCTTCGCGGGTGAACTCCTGCCCGGCTCCGAAGTAGCCGTTCACGGTTCCCCGGTTGTGGGTGCCGCTGAGCCAGCGGTTGGAGGCCCGGAACTGGAACCGGGCGATCTCCGGCTGGGCCTTGACCGCGTCGAGGGTGGCGAACAGGGTCGCCGTGTCGACGCCGTTGCGTGGGGTGGCGATCTCGTTGATCGACATGGTGGGTACATCCTTTCCACTGAGCAAAGGTCTTGCTCTTTCCACTGAGCAAAGGTCTTGCTGATGAAGTGCGGTGCTGATGACGTGCGGTGATCAGGCGGCGGATTCGATCACCTCCGGACTTTTCGGCAGCGCGGCGAGGAAGTCGGCCTCCCGCTCCAGCGCCTCGCTCAACTGGATCTGCAGTGCGACGAACCGGCCGGTCTCGGGGTACTCGGTCAGCGCCCGGGTGAGGTCGAAGATCTCCCGCACGGCCGTGTCGCGAGTCCGCCCGTACGCCGCCAATCCGTCCGCTTCGGCCTCGCGATCGCACAGTGACTGGTCCAACGCGGTCGCCAGTAGCTCGGCATCGCGGAAGGCGTCGGTGATGCCGTGGCCGGTGATGGGATCGCGGTGATATCCGGCATCACCGACCAGGGCCCAGCCAGGCCCGTACGGCGATCGGAGGTAATTGGGCAGATCGATCGCGCCCCGCACCGGCGCCGTCACTCGGCCGGCCCGGGCCCGCCGCCCGAGATCGGGAGCCACCTCTTCGAGCATGGTCAGGAGTGCCTCGGCGCGACCCGTTCCCGCCGTCCGTAGTACTGACATCGCGGCGGTGGGCCGGCACAGCCAGACACAAGCCTGACCGTCGTTCGTGGGGAACACTCCTGCGAAGGCGTCCGGGCCGACGTGGAACTCGAACGCGTCCCAGCCGGGAGCCTCCACATACGTGTAGAAGCTGGCGGATCGCGGTGTGAAGGCGTCCTCGGTCGCGGCGCCGAAGTGCCCGGCCATCCGCGAATGCCGCCCGTCGGCGCCGACGACGAACCGTGCCGACAACACCAGCTCGTCGCCATCCGCCGTTCGTGCCGTGAGCCCGGAGACCCGGCCGGCCTTCGACCGCAGTACGCCGGTCGCCGTCACGCCGGTCCGCAAGTCGGCACCCGAACGTGCCGCCGCCGTGGAAAGCAGTCCGTCGAGTATGTAGCGCCGGGGCGCGAGCAGATGGTCGACGCCGCCGCGCTCCTTGATCCGCCGCGTCATCGATTCACCGTTGGCCTGGAAGGTGACCTTCTTGACCGCCGGTGCCCCCGCGGCCAGGACCTCGTCGAGCAGGCCCCAGCGGGCTAGCTGCACGACACCACCGCGGGCGATCCCGTGCGTCGAGAGCGTGTCGGTGGGCAGGTGTGCTTTGTCCACCACCACGACGTCGTGACCCATCCGGGCCAGCAGCATCGCGGTCGCCGCGCCGGCGCAGCGAGCACCGACGACCACCACGTCGTGGTCGCTTCGGTGAGTTTCGGTCATGACGTCTCCAGCCCCCTTTGACCCGACGGCGATCCATCGGCGAATCGACTCTGTTCCCGTGATGCCGTCGGGAACTTGGAGACGGTCTGGAGGTCGGATGGAGGAGTCATGACTGCCCGCCGGCCAGGATCCCTCCACCGTCTCTCCACGGCCGCACCACGTGCTCGGCGCCGGGTAGCGCCACCGTGGTGGTCATGACCATCTCGACGAACCCGGCGCCCGGCACGACTCGACCCGCCACGACTCGGCCGGCCACGACTCCGCCGTACCGGCTTGCGGTCCGGGACGCTGCTTCGGTTGCTGTCGGCATCGGCTCGTTCGGTGTCGTGCTCGGCGTGACGATGTCGGTGCTGGGCTTCGGCGCGGTACCCGGCCTGGTCGGTGCGGTCGCGGTGTACGGCGGCAGCGCGCAACTCACCGCCGTCACCCTTCGCGACAGCCTGGAGCACCTCGCCCCCGCGGTGCTCGCGGCGATCGTCGCGGTCGAGGTGGTCAGAATGCTCAGCCACTCCACACTCGGCGACGCCCCTGCCTCTGCTCGCGGCTGTTGTCGTCACCGGCGTAGTGGCTCGCCTGACCCGCAGCCTCTCGATCGTGTCCGCGACCGGGCTCGCCCTGGTGTTGCTCCTCGATCTGGCGCTCTGACCTCGCGCAGGTTACCGCCGGCTGCGGACCGATGAGCCTATCTCTCAACCTGACTGACCCACGACGCCGCGGTAGAGGGCGAGGGCGCCGGTCAGGGAGTCGACGGTGGCTCGGGGACCGTAGATTGCGAGGCCGAGGTAGTCGAGGTCTTCGGCCTTGGTCCCGCTCATGGTTGCCATGAATTGGTCGTACGTGCGGGACCGCTGCGCGACTTGGTTCATGTCGTGAACGGTCACGCCGTCGCGGGAGGCCGCTTGGTCGCGGAGTTCGCGGAGACGGTCGGCCGGCGCGCGTAGTACGGGGATGGGGTGGGCGCTCATGCCCGCGTGCACCGCCCCGGAGGCATCCGCCACGGACGGGCCGACGACGTCCTCGTGGTGATGGCCGAGCGCGACCCCGAGCAACGCCGCGGTGTTCAGCGCGACGCCGACGGGTGCGTCGTCCGCGATCACCACGACCATCTTGTTCGCCAGCATCGACAGTTTTCCTCCCAGACACCCGACTCGATCGCCTGAACCGTAGCCGCCTGCACGGGACCCCCGCTGATCAACCGAACGAAATTCGGCGGCCGCTGGCAAACTGGCCGCCATGGACGAACTTGATACGGCGCTGCTCCGGATGCTGCAGAACGATGCACGCCGGACCAACCGCGACATGGCCGCCGAACTCGGCATCGCGCCGTCGACCTGCCTCGAACGGATCCGCGGCCTGCGCGATCGCGGCGTGATCAGCGGGTACCACGCCGAGGTCGATCTGAAGGCGATCGACCGGTCCACGCAGGCGATCATCTCGATCAAGCTCCGCCCGCAGGCGATGGCCGTCGCGACCGCGTTCCAGGACTACGTGAACAAGCTGCCGCAGACGCTCGAGCTGTTCATGGTCTCCGGCGCCTCGGACTTCCTCGCACACGTCGCGGTCAAGGACACCCAGGCGCTGCGCGATCTCGTCCTCGACCTCGCGAAGCGCCAGGAGATCGGCGACATCCGCAGCTCCGTCGTCTTCGAGCACCACCGCCGTACGACGATCATGCCGCTGCCGTAGTACGGGGCACTGGCCCCAGTACGGCGTACCGGTGCTGACCTAGTCGTCCTGGCCCGGGCTACCGGTAACCCCGCTTGAGCAGGTACTTGGCTCCTGCCTCGTAGCCCTCGGGGCTGAGCAACTCGAACCCGAAGGCGTCAGGTCGGTCGTGTTGAACGCGGCGCAGACCGCCAGGGCGTCTTCAATCTGCTGGGGCGAAACACCGGCGGCCAGCACTTCCCGCATGTCCTCGGCGCCGACCTTCCCCTCCCGGGTCAGCTTGCCGAGCATCCGCAGCGTTGCCCGGAGCGGCTCCTCGACGGGGGCCGATTCCAGGTCGGCCAGCACCGCCTCGACCCTTGGCCCGTCCTGGTACGACAGGCGCGCGGTCGCGGTGTGCGCGCCGATGCAGAACGCCGTCTCGTTCACCTTGGACACGTAGGCCGCCATCAGCTCCCGATCGCCTACCGACCAGGCGGACGGCCCGCGCATCGCCTCGTGGGTGAACTCCTTGGCCCGGGTGCCGTAGAAATCGGGTCGGTAGAAGACCAGTCTGGCGGCGTCCGGTACCGGGTGCCGGGAGAACAGCCGGATGACCGCGAACAGCAGCTTGGTCCCGGGGCGGTAACCGTGGTTGAGGATGTCAAGACGCATGATCCGGCCTCCCGGTCGCTTCGGCCAGGGCGCCAAGTCCCGCTTCATACAGCCGAGTGGACTGGCCGACCGCGGCACAGATCACGAGCTCGAAAAGCTGGTCCTCGGTGCAGCCCGACGCCTTTGCAGCAGCCAGGTCCTCCTCGGTGACCTGGGCCGGCCTGTTGGCGACCTTACCGATCAGCGCGTCCAGCGGCGGGGCGAGGCCGTCGTTGCTGAAGGCACGCGCTCGCTGCTCCTTGGATGCCCTGCCCTCCCCGTTCAGGACGCGATCCACCAGGGCTCGGTGCGCTGCTCGCTTTCTGTCCTCATCCGGCACGGCGTCCTCCGCCTCCTCGGCAGCTGGGCGGTCTGCCCTCAGGTATATGACGATTGGCGCGCCGCCGAACAGGACAAACGGCCGAAGAAGGCCCAACGACCCGGTACGGCGTACCGGCGCAGACCCGGTACGGCGCTGGCGGGGCGGCCCGATCGGGCAATCGGCGGTCTGTGGACCCTCCGGGCTGAGAGGGTCGGCGATATGGCTTCGAACCTGGCTTGTCTCGGACTCGGCGTGGAGACCGAGGACGAGTTCGCCGTCCTGGTGGATCGGGCGTTGCGGCAGGCGGTGCCGATCGCCACGGCCGGCGAGGAACGGTTGCTGCGCTGGCAGGACCCGTCCGGGGCACGGCTGCTCTTCACGATGGGCGCGGACGGGATCCGGCGGCTGACGCCTTCGCTGTCCGCGGATCCCGGCGGCCAACTGACCGGGGTACGGAAAGCGAACGACGACGTCGCCGTCGCGGATGTCCACCAGGACGGCGACACGGTGACGCGGCTGTCGATCGAGCTGGAGGAGATCCCGCTGCTCGGCGACGGGACGTACAGCGGACCCGCGAACGTTGTGGCACTCGGCGTCGCCGCGTCGGTCCACGAGGACGAGGCGGCGTTCGGCGCATCCGACGAGAGCATCCTCGGCGATCCGGCGCGCAAGGACGAACCGCGGCCGGAGAACCACCCGGACGGTCACCCGTGGCCGCCGCGGCTGGCCGGCGAGTCGTTCATGGCGTACGGGATGTTCGGCCCGGCCGGCGAAACCACCGCGAACGCCTGGCTGGCCGGGACCGTACTACGCGCCGAGCGTCGTACTACGCAACTCACGCAGCAGGAGTTCATCGTCGCGCGAGTCCGGACGGTCGGGTTCGAGGCCGACGTGTGTTTGCCGGGCGCGGCGCATTTCGGCGCACCCGGGCCGGGGAACGTGATCGCCGGGGAGATGTTCCTGGTCGGCTCGCTCCAGCTGGACGTCCGCGCCTTCACCGAGCGCTCCCGGAAGAAACGCTGGTTCAGCCGCCGCTGAGCTGCTCTTCAGCGTTGAGTACGCCGCCGAGGCTCGCCAAGAGGGTGAGCGCGGCCTCGGACGGGCTGCCGGGGGCGGCCGTGTAGGTCATCAGCCGCTGACCGCTGCCGTCCGGGAGGTGCAGCGCCTCGAACTGCAGCGTCAGCGCGCCCAGCTCAGGGTGCTGGAACTGCTTGGTGCCCGTCATGCAGTTGTGCACGGGATGCTCGCACCACAGCTCCGCGAACTCGGTGCTCTTCATAGACAACTCCCCGATCAGCTCCGCGAGCGCGGTGTCATCAGGATGCCGCCCGGCGATCAGGCGCAGCGCGGCGATCGCACGCCGGCACTCCTCCTGGCGGCGCGGATAGAGCTCGCGGGTATGCGGATCGAGGAACAGCATCCGGATCAGGTTCGGCCGATCGGCGGGCCGGGCCGGAGCGTCGAAGTCACAGTGCCCGGCGAGCAGCAGGTGGCCGAGGCGGTTCCACGCGAGCACCTCGTTACGCCGTCCCAGGACCACGGCCGGGACCGTGTCCATCGCACCGATGAGCTGTACCAATCCGGCTCTGGCGTGGTCCGGTCTCGCCGTACGACGCCGCTTCGCGGGCACCGGCTTGGCCAGGTCGTGCAGATGAGCGTGCTCGTCGTCGGTCAACCGGAGGGCGCGGGAGATCGCGTCGATGACGGATGCGGATGCGTTGGCGCTGTGACCCTGTTCGAGTCGGGTGTAGTACGTGACACTCACGCCGGCGAGTTGGGCGAGCTCCTCGCGACGCAACCCGGGCACCCGGCGAGCGCCGTACGAGACGAGCCCGACGTCGGCGGGGGTAAGCCGAGCACGCCGGCTGCGGAGGAACTCCCCGAGCGCGGTGAATGCCTCGGGACTGTCCATGAGATCCATTGTGCGGTCAGCCCGCAACGTCGTGCCTGTCCCCACCAGTGATAGGCAGCGCGGTGGTGGGTTGGGCCGTGTCTGGAGGCGATCCGTTGCGACGCCGAGGGTGGTGCGTGCATCGCATCCGACCAGAAAGGTATCGGCCCTGATGGCTGCCTCTTTGACCTCCGGCGGGACTGCTCCCGCCACCAGCCTCGATCGGCGCGCGAAGGTCGCCCTCGTCGTCCTGCTGACCGCGAGCTTCACGCTCGCGGTGGACTTCTCCATCCTCAACGTGGCGTTGCCGTCGATCGGCGCCGACGTCGGGCTCAGCCTCGGCAACCTGCAGTGGATCGCGACCTCGTTCGCCCTGTGCGCGGCCGGTTTCACGCTTTTCTTCGGCCGGGTGGCGGACCTGTTCGGCAAGCGGCGGCTGTTCCTCGTCGGCATGGCACTGCTCGGCATCGCGTCATTCGTCGGCGGGCTGGCTGTCAATCCGGCGATGCTGATCACCGCCCGTATCGCGCAGGGCCTGGCCACGGCGGCCGTCACCCCGGCGGCGCTGGCGTTGCTCACGACCACCTTCCCGGAGGGGCCGTTGCGCGAGCGGGCGCTCGGTCTGAACGGTGCCCTGATGGCCGGCGGATTCACCACCGGCGCGATCCTCGGCGGCATCCTCACCGACGTCCTGTCCTGGAACTGGGCGTTCTTCATCAACGTCCCGATCGCGCTCGCCGTCGTCGCGGTCGCACCACTCGTACTCCGTGAACACCGGCCGGCCACTCGTCCCCGGCTGGACGTTCCCGGCGCGATCACCGTGACGCTCGGGCTGCTCGCGATCGTCTTCGGTCTGTCCCGCGCGGGCGAACGTTCGTGGGACGACCCGCTGTCGCTGACCGCACTCGTCGCGGGCATGGGGTTGCTGGTGCTCTTCTACTTCGTCGAACGTTTGGTCGCGCAGCCGCTCATCTCGGTCGCGGTCCTCGGTCGCCGTACGGTTGCCTGGGGCAACGTCGCCGGCATCCTCGCGTTCGTCACCGAGACCTCGCTGGTCTTCCTGCTTACGCTTTATCTGCAGGAAGTTCTCGGCTACACGCCGCTCGGCGCCGGGCTTGCGCTGGCGATGCTCGGTCTCGGTACTGTGCTCGGCGCCATCCTCGGTCCGCGCGCCATCGCGAAACTCGGCAGCCGCCGAACGATCGTCACCGGCTTCACCGTCCAGGGGCTGAGCACCGTCCCGCTGATCTTCCTCGGTTCGGAGCGCGGTTGGATCGCCGTCGTACTCGTCGCGACGTTCATCGGTGGGATCGCCAACCTTTGCGCCATCATCGGCTACATGGTCACCGCGACGTCAGGACTCCCCGACCACGAACAAGGCCTGGCCACCGGCCTGGCCATCATGAGCCAGCAGATCGGCATAACCATGGGCACCCCCATCGTGTCCGCGATCGTTGCCGCCACCCTGCCCGGCACCACCGCCCCCCACTCGGCCGAGCTCCTGCATGCCCTCTCCACCGCGATCACCGTCAACGCCGCCCTCTGCCTCGCAACCGCCGCCGCCCTCGCCTTCGCCCTCCCGAAGCGCAGCGCAGCCACAACGCCGGGAGCTTGAACAAGAACCGGAGACGGTGAACAGGTCGTGCTTAGTCCGAGCCCACGAGAAGTTGTTCAAGCTCCCGCGCCGGACCAGGGCCGGCCGCTCTGGCGCGGTAGCCAGGGCGCGGGTGTGACCGAACGTACTGTCATGCCGATGAGCGGACGTGAGAGGGCAAGTCGCCCCGGGCCCGGACGCGTTCGAATTGGGTCAGGAGAGCTCGACAACCACTTTGCCGAGGGCGCGCCCTTCACAGACGTGAGCAAGCGCGGCGGGAACCTCGTCGAGAGCGACGGTGCGGTGGATGTGGATCCTTATGTCCCCGGTAGCGCAGAGGGCGGCGAGCGGCTCGAAGTGGGCCGGCCCCTCCTTGACGGCGAGGATCCCGATTGCGCGACCGGTGAGCCGCCCAACCAGCCAACCGCCAATGAGCATTCGCAGCAGCGTGGGTACCGACCCGCCTACGCATCGATACGTACCGCCGGGTGCCAGCGCACGCCGATAGGCGAATATCGACCGGTGCGCGACCAGGTCGAGGATCAGGTCGTACGGCTGGGTGGTACGGGTGAAGTCGTCCCGGCGGTAGTCGATCACGTCGTCCGCGCCGACCGACCGCATGAAGTCCAGCTTGGCGGCGTTGTCGACACCGGTGACGTGAGCACCGAGCCGCTTGGCGAGCTGGATCGCGAACGATCCCGACCGATCTTCACCCGCACCTGGCCGGCGGCGGGCGAGGGTATTGGGACGTCCTCGACCCGCAGCACATCGGGAGACCCGTACCGGTCGTAGACGACCGCCTTCACGCCGGCCCCGCGGCCCACCTGGTCATAGCGGCAACGTAGCAAGCCGGGCCGGCCGACCGAGCCCGACTCCGGCCAGAACTCCAGGAGCTTGAACAGGAACCGGTGAGCTTGAACGTGACGTGCCTTGTTCACGCTCACCAAATGTTGTTCAAGGTCCAGCGGACATCGAGATGGGGTCAGATCTGGTGGGTGCGGAGGTGGATGTTCTGGAGGAGGCCGATGGCTAGGAGGCCAGCCAGGAGGGAGGAGCCGCCGTAGGAGACGAAGGGGAGGGGGAGGCCGGTGACCGGCATGATGCCTAGCGTCATGCCGATGTTTTCGAAGGCCTGGAAGGCGAACCAGCAGACGATGCCGGTGGCGACCAGGCGGTGGAAGGCGTCGCGGGCGTTGACGGCGATGCGGAGTCCGCGCCAGATGATCAGCGCGAACAGGACGATGATCGCGCCGGCGCCGATCAGGCCGAGCTCCTCCCCCGCGACGGTGAAGACGAAGTCGGTGTGCTGCTCGGGGACGAACGCGTTCTGCGTCTGCGAACCGTGGAACAGGCCCTGACCGAAGACGCCGCCGTTGCCGATCGCGATCCGGGCCTGGTTGATGTTGTACCCGATGCCCTGCGGATCCTGGGACGGATCGGCGAACGCCTTGAACCGGGCCAGCTGGTAGTCCTTCAGCACGTTGAACTGGATCGCCAGCGTGGCGACCACGGTGGCGGCGGTGACCAGGCCGAGCATCCAGCGCTTCGGTACGCCGGAGACCGCGATGATGCCGAACACGATCGAGCCGAGCACCATCACCGTGCCGAGGTCGGGTTGCAGCATCACCAGGATCACCGGGACGGCGGCGACCGCGATCGCCTGGGCGACGTCGACGGTGCGGGCGTTCTCGCGGTGGTTGGTCTCGCCCTTCTCGGCGATCAGCAGCGCCATCCCGACGATCACCGCGAGCTTGGCGAACTCGCTCGGCTGGATCGACATCCACGGCAGCTGGATCCACGAGCGCGAGCCGTTGATCACCGCACCCACGCCGGGGACGAGGACCAGGATCAGGCCGAGCAGCGATGCGACGTACAGGACTGGGGCGAGGATGCGGACCCGGCGGTGGTCGGTGAGGGCGGCGCCGACGGCGAGGATCGAGCCGATCGCGAAGTTCAGCGCGTGCCGGAGGAGGAAGGCGTACTGGTTCCCGTCGGTGAGTGAGGTGCGCTGGTACGTCGCGGACCAGATCAGCAGCGCGCCGATCGCCGACAACGCGAGTACGCCGACCACCAGCACCCAGTCCGCCTGCCACAGCGCGGACCGCCGATCCGCCCGTGCCCGCGTCAGCCTGATCGGCGTCAGCAAACTCATTGGTTGACCTTCTTGGGCGGGGTGGCGGGGGGCTTGATGTTGTAGAGGGTTTCGTAGATGTGGCGGACTGCGGTGCCGGAAGCGCCGGAGCCGGTGCCTGCCTGGCTGATCATCATCACCACGGCGTAGCGGTCGGTGTAGGAGGCGAGCCAGGAGGTGGTTTGTTTGCCGTAGACCTCGGCCGTACCAGTCTTGGCACGGATCGGCACCTGGTCCAGCGGGAAGCCGGTGAACTTCCAGGCCGCGGTGCCGGAGCGGACCGTCTCCTTCAGTGAGCGATCGATGTAGCGCAGCGTCGCCGCCGGCACCGGCAGCCGGGCGCGGACCCTCGCGGGGATCGGTTTCGCCTTGCCGTTCGGGCCGATCACCTTGCTGGCGACATGCGGCTCCCAGAGGATCCCGCCATTAGACAGGGCCGAGTAGACCGTGGCCAGCTGCAACGGGGTCAGCGTGGTGTCGCCCTGGCCGATCGCGAAGTTCACCGCATCGCCGGCGCGGTACCGATAGCCGTCCGCACAGAACTCCCGGGAGAACTGTTTCAGGAACGTCGACGTCCCGGCCGGCGGGTTCTCCGCGAGCTTGCAGTAGTAGTCCTTCTGCGCGTCGTAGTACTCCTTCTTCCACTTCCGGTCCGCGATCCGGCCGCCCGCCTCGCCGGGCAGGTCGACCCCGGTCGGGCGGCCCAGGCCGAACTTCTTCGCCATCTCCACCAGCGGGTCCACCGCGTTGACGTCGCTGGAGTTGCCGCCCTCCTTCAGCCACAGGTCGTACGCGATCCGGTAGAAGAACGTGTCGCAGGACAGCGAGAGCGCCTGGTCGAACCCGATCATCCCGTACGAGGCGGACTCGTAGTTCTTGAACCGGCGGTTGCCGACCTCGAAGTACGACGAGCAGTCCAGCCGCGTCCGCGTGCTGTATCCCGCACCCATCGCGGCCGCCGTGGTGATCGGCTTGAACGTCGAACCGGGCGCGAGCTGACCCTGCAACGCCCGCGACAGCAGCGGCGTACCGGAGTCCGGGGAGTAGAGGGCGTCCAGTTCGCGCTGGGAGATGCCGCCGACCCAGACGCCCGGGTTGTACGACGGGGAGCTCGCCATCGCCACGATCTGACCGGTCCTGGTGTCCATCACCACGGCCGCGCCCGAGTCGGCGACGTAGTTCCGCTTGGTGATCTTGTCGTACTGCTTCCGGGCGGTCAGGATCGCGCCGCGCAACTCCTTCTCCACCGAGGCCTGGATCCGCGCGTCGATACTGGTCACCAGCGTCGACCCGGGCACCGGCGCGGTCTGCTTCACCAGGCCGGTCGTGTACCCGACGGCGTCCACGCTGACCGTCTTCGCCCCGGGCGTGCCGCGCAGCATCGCGTCGTACGTCCGCTCGACACCGGCGCGACCGACCAGGTCGGATCGGTGGATCACCGGATCCTGGCCGGACGCCTGCACCTTGTCGAGCTCCTCGGTGGTGATCGGCGACAGATACCCGAGGATGTGCGCGGCGTTCACCCCATACGGCGCCGGGTAGGCCCGCAGCGCAGCCGTCTCGGCGGCCACCCCGGGGAAGTCCTCGCGGCGCTCCATCACCTCGATCGCGACCTGCTCGCTGACGTCCTTCGCCACCGGGATCGGCTGGTACGGCGAACCGTTCCAGCAGGCGGGCGGCTTCGACGCACCCGGCTCACCGCACAACATGGTCCGCGCGGTCAGGTCGGCCGGCTTCTGACCCAGCACCTTCGCCAGCCGGGTCAGCACCCCCTTCTGCTGGTCGTCGGTGAGCTTCGCCAGCACGGACCGGTCGACCGTGATCACCAGCGAGACGCGGTTGCCCACCAACGTGCGGCCGGCCGCGTCGACGATCGTGCCGCGCGGCGCGGGCGTCAGCACCTCGCGGGTGCGGTTCAGATCGGCCGCGGACGCGTACGTGTCGCCGATGATGACCTGGAGATACCAGAGCCGGGCCAGCAGCGTGCCGAGCAACGAGAAGACCAGCACCCCGATGACGAACAGGCGCAACCGTGCCTTCAGCGGGGCCGGGTTGAAGCTGTCGAAACTCACGGCAGCACCCGTTGCCGCTCGCGGGCCGGGACCACCCGGCTCATCACCCACATCACCAGCGGAATCACCACGATCGCCCCGACCACGTCGTACCCCGCGGCGATGCCGAGCCGGACCCCGAACTCGCCCCAGTCGACCGCCGGGTCGTGCAGCAGCGAACCGGTCGCGGAGTACACCAGCAGGGACAAGGCAGCCGACAGTACGACGGTCAGCGCGACCCCGAGCGGACCGACCGGCCCGGCCGATCGGTCCCGCCGGACGAGGCCCGCCACATACCCACTCAGCGCGAGCGCCAGCGCCCATCGCCCGGCCGTGTGATCCGCGGGCGGCACCACGTCGAGCATCAGGCCGCCGGCGAACCCCGCGATCGCTCCCCACTCGGGCCCGCGAGACAGCGCGAGCGCTACCACCACGATCATCACGAGGTCGCAAGTCACCCCGGCGACGGCGATGTTCGGCAGCACCGAGGTCTGCACGACGACCGCGATCATCAAGAACAGGGCGGCCAGCCCGATCCGCAGCGCGGGCACGTCAGCGGCCCTTCTCCGGCGAGACCGTACTGCGGGGCGGACGTGCGGGTGGCCCGGTCACCACCCCGACGAGGTCGATCCGGCTCGGATCGACGAACGACTTGACCGTCGCTGTCGACCCGAGCGTTCCCTGGTTCGGCGTCACCGAGGTGACCGTGCCGATCGGGACACCTGGCACGTACGGCGCGTTGCCCTTCGAACCCCAGGTGACGATCCGGTCGCCCACCTTCGGCCGGGCCCGCAGATCGACCAGCTTGTAGTCGAGCGTGCCGGCCACCTCGCCCCGGCCGGAGACGAACCCGAGCGCCATCGTCGAACTGAGCCGGCCGCCGACAGTGGAGTTCCGGTCGCCGATCAGCAGCACCGTCGCGGTCCCCTCGGTGGTCCGCACCACGCGGCCGACGAGTCCGTCGCCGTTGAGAACAGTCATGTCCGGTCGCACCCCGTCCGCCGTACCGGCATCGATGGTCACTGTGTGGTTGAAGCTCTGTGCACTCCCGATCCCGATCACGCGAGCGGGCGTCACCGTGTACGCCGGAGCCACCTTCAGCAGGCGGTCCAGCTCGGCGGCGCGGTTCCGGGCATAGTCGGTCGTTCGCAGGTCGCTGGTCAGTTTTTCGTTGTCCGCTTTGAGTTTCTCGTTCTCTGCCTTCAATCTATCCACTTCCGCGAATCTGTCGCGGAGGTTGTCCACAGGCTGCCGGGCCGAGGTCGCGCCGGACTCCAGCGGACCGAAAACGGCGGCGGCCGCGTGCCGCAGCGGCTCGACCGGCGAACCCGCCGAGCGGCGCGCGTCGAGCACGATCAGGGTGAAGGAGGCCAGGATCACCAGCACCAGGACGGTCCGGCGCCGCCGGATCTCCCGGGGCAGCGCGGCCGACCGGACCAGGCCGCGGGCGGGGGTGCCGAGGTCTTTGAGCATGGTTCAGCGACGGTCGGTGACGAGGATGCGGTTCAGCGTCTCGATGTTGTCGACGCACTTGCCGGCGCCGAGCACGACGGCGTCCAGCGGGTTCTCGGCGACGTGGATCGGGATCCCGGTCTCGTGCCGGAGCCGCTCGTCCATGCCCTTCAGCAGCGCGCCGCCGCCGGTCAGCACGATGCCGCGGTCGACGATGTCACCGGCCAGCTCCGGCGGCGTCTTGTCCAGGGTCGCCTTGACCGCGTCGACGATCGCGGTGATCGGCTCCTCGATCGCCTGCCGGATGCTCGACGACGAGACCTTCACGGTGCGCGGCAGGCCGGAGACCATGTCGCGGCCGCGGATCTCGGAGTCCGGGCCGTCGGCGGTCGGGAAGGCGGAGCCGATGGTCATCTTGATCTGCTCGGAGGTCGCCTCGCCGAGCATCAGCGAGTACTCCTTCTTGCAGTAGTTCACGACGGCCTTGTCGATCGCGTCGCCGGCCACCCGGATCGACTGGCTGGTGACGATGCCGCCGAACGAGATCACCGCGACCTCCGTCGTACCACCGCCGATGTCGACCACCATGTTGCCGGTGGCGTCGCGGACCTCGAGGTTCGAGCCGAGTGCGGCGGCCATCGGCTCCTCGATGATGTAGACCTTGCGGGCGCCGGCCATGTACCCGGCGTCGCGGACCGCGCGCTGCTCGACCGCGGTGATCCCGGACGGCACGCAGACCACGATCCGCGGTTTGGCGAAGTACCGGCGCCGGTGCACCCGCTGGATGAAGTAGCGCAGCATCTGCTCGGCCGCGTCGAAGTCGGCGATCACGCCGTCCTTGAGCGGCCGGATCGCGGTGATGTTGCCGGGCGTGCGGCCGATCATCTTCTTCGCCTCGTGCCCGAACGCGACCGCCTCGCGCGGTTCGTCGGTCCGGGTCGCGACCACGGACGGCTCGTTCAGTACGACGCCGCGGCCGCGGACGTAGACGAGAGTGTTGGCCGTACCGAGGTCGACCGCCATATCGCGGCCGAGCATGCTGTTCGCCATGCCGGCGCCCTCCCGCTGCTCGGGTCCCGGAATCTCAGGCTAAGCGCGGACCCGTCGCTCCCCGGGGACCGACACGACCCGTCCGTCCAGGCACGAATCGTATCGGTCCCCTCACGAGGTGTCCCAAACGGGCTGGTCAGGCGACCGGATCCCAGGTCGACCTACCAGAGATTCGCGGGGGTGCGGGGGGTGCGGGGGTTCGGGGTGCGCAGTTGCCGGGTGGTGCCGCCGGGGATTGGCCGGCGGCACCACCGCACCCCCAGGTCTCGCCTCTCCCCTGACAGGCGAGCGCTCCTCCCCAAAGGTGGGGCGGGGTATGTCATGGCATGGCGACAGCCCCGCGAGGCAGAGCATGCCGGTTGGCGCATTCACGACGCTTTCGCGGCGCTTTCACCGGGTTCGGGGTCAGAATGGCTGGCATGGAATTCCGGCTGCTCGGTCCGGTCGAGGTCGTCGACGACTCCGGCCGGCGGATCGAGCTGGCCGCGAACCGGCTCCGGGTGCTGCTCGCCGCGCTCCTGCTCCAGCCGAACCGGGTGGTCGCCGGCCAGGAGCTGATGGACACGTTGTGGGAGGAGGACCTCCCGGCCCGGCCCAGGTCCGCGCTGCAGACGTACGTCTCCCGCCTGCGGACTCTGCTCGGCGGCACGATCATCCTGACCGAGCCGGCCGGCTACGTGATCAATGTGGCGCCGGACGAGGTCGACCTGGTCCGGTTCCGCACGCTGGTCGCGGACAGTACGGCGACCACCGACCCGGCCGAGCGGATCCGTCTGCTGACCCAGGCACTCGACCTGTGGCGGGGCGAACCACTGGCCGGCCTGACCGCCGGTGCGCTCATCCGCGACGCGGTCCCGATGCTGGCCGAGGAGCGCTTGCACGCGACCGAACTGCTGCTCGCCGCCCGTCTGGAGCGCGGCGACCATGCCGCCGTGACGTCGGAGTTGCGCGGGCTGACCAGGCGGCATCCGCTGCGCGAGTCGCTCTGGGCACTGCTCATGCAGGCGCAGATCCGCGCTGGCCGTCCGGCAGATGCGCTCGCTACCTACAGCGAGGCGTCCAGACGGCTCGCCGACGAACTGGGCCTCGATCCCGGTCCGGCGCTGCGGCGATTGCACCAGACGGTGCTCGCGACAGACGCCCGCGCAGCCGCAGTACGAACGTCGCGTGAAGTGGTTCCGCATCAGCTGCCCACTGTCGGCCGCAGCTTCGTCGGGCGGACCCGCGAGTTGGCCGAGCTCGACCGCGTGCTGCTCGGACCCGTTGTGCTCAATTCCGTCCCCACCCCATCGCCCCGGTCATCGATCGCGGTGATCTCTGGGACCGCGGGGGTGGGCAAGACCGCGTTGGCGGTGCGGTGGGCCGAGCGGGCGAGCGTGGAGTTCCCCGACGGGCAGCTGTACGTCAATCTGCGTGGTTTCGACCCCTCGGGAGACCAGGTCAGCCCGGAGGACGCAGTACGGGGATTCCTCGACGCGCTGCAGACGACGCCTGGGCGGATTCCGTCCGGGGCTGCTGCGCAGGCCGCGTTGTACCGGACTTTGCTGGCCGATCGCCGGTTGCTGATCGTGCTCGACAACGCTCGCAGTGCCGCACAGGTGCGTCCATTGCTGCCCGGTGGGAACACGTGCCGGGTCGTAGTGACCAGCCGGAACTCACTGCCCGGACTGCTCGCCAGCGAAGGCGCCCACCCACTGACGCTCGACCTGATGGATTGGGACCAGGCCCGCTCCCTCCTGGAAGGTGCAGTAGGCACTGAGCGCATCGGGGCCGAGCCCGAGGCAGCGGAAGAACTGGTGTCCCTCGCCGCCCGGCTCCCCCTCGCCTTGTCACTCGTGGCTGCGCACGCGGCCGCGCACCCGTCATGGTCACTCGATGCGGTAGCGACCGACTTGCGTCGGACCCGGCAGGGCTTGGACGCCTTCGCCGGTGAGGACCAGGCGACAGACCTCCGCGCTGTCTTCTCCTGGTCCTACCAACTCGTCACGGCTAGCTCTGCTCGCGTCTTCAGGCTCTCGGGCCTCCACCCCGGTCCCGACCTGCCCGTCGCCGCCGCGGCCGCCCTCGCCGGTACGACGCCCGACCGCGTCCGCCCCGCCCTGGCCGAACTCGAGCGCGCCCATCTGATCGTGCAACCCCGCCCCGAGCGCTACTCCTCGCACGACCTCCTCCACGTGTACGCCGTCGAACTGGCCGGCGCCCACGAGATCGAACGCGAGTCCCTGTGGCGCCTGCTTGACTACTACCTCCGTACTGCGGACGCGGGTGACCAGTGGTTGCGCCCGCACCGCGACCCCGACGAACTGCCCGAGCCCTGCGGTACGCCGTACTCGGAGAGCTTCTGTGGATACCAGGAGGCGTTCGACTGGTTCGAGCTGGAGCACCCGAATCTGGTGGTGCTGGTGGAGCACGCCGCTCGGCACGGATTCGACGCGCACGCGACGCACCTGGCCCGCACGATCACCGGCTTCCTCGAACGCCGTGGACTGTGGAACACCTGGGTGGAGGTGATGGGGACAGCCGTTCACGCCTGCGAGCGATCCGAGGACCTCCCCGGCCAGGTGATGGCCCACCGGTACCGCGCGCACGCACTTGCCCGGCAACTCCGGGTGGACGAGGCACTGGCAGAAGCGGAGACCGCGCTGCGCCTCGCCGAACGAGACGGCAGCCAGGTGGCGCAAGCCTGGTGCCAGCGGATGGTCGCGTTCGTGCTGTCACACCAGGAACGGCTGAAGGAGTCCTACGAGCACGACCTGATCGCCTCGGACCTGTTCAAGGCCGCCGGGCACCGGACCGGTCAGGCGCTCGCGCTCAACTCGCTCGGCTGGCTCCAGGCCTCCGCGTTCGGTGACTACGACCAGGCGCTCGACTACTGCCGACAGGCGCAGTCGCTCTACCAGGAGGTCGACCACAAGCTCGGCGAGGCCGCGACTTGGGACAACCTCGGCTACGCGTACCGCGGGCTCGCCGCGCTCGACAAGTCGATCAAGTGTTACCGCCGGGCCCTCGCCCTCTACCGCGAGCTGAACGACTTCTACTACCAGGCCATGATGCTGCAGAACCTCGGCGATCTTCACCACGAACTCGGCCGCCCCGAGACCGCCGGCAGCTGCTGGCAGGACTCGCTCGCCCTGCTGACCAACCTCAACCACCCCACCGCCGAAACCCTCGACGGCAAACTCGCCGAACTCCGGCTGGCGAACCCCGGTCTCTGATTCGCCGGTCGAAGAATTTGCCTTGGGCAACACCACGTGTGTGACGCGGGTGTGACGTGATCGCTAAGTTTCGTTGACGTTCTGGCCGAGACACGCCGAAAGATGTTGCTGCGGCAACATCCTATCCCAGCCTGTGAATTCACATCGTCAATTGGTTGACTGAAAGGCGGGCAAGCGATTGAGTGTGCCCCCGTCACTGTTCAATCGCCCGGTCCAGTGGGAGCACACGTGCGTGTGGTAAATCCTCGTCAAGAAGTGCTCGTTGCCCGTGACAATGATCTCGTCATTGCCGTAACTCCGCTACTCAGACCGTCCGCGCGTGTCGTCGCGGCCGCTGTGCGGGCCGGCGCTCTCGGCGTGCTCGACCTGACCGGTCCGGACCAAGCGGCGGGCCGGCAGGAACTTGCCTTGGTCAACGAATGGGTCAGCTCGCCCTTCGGCGTGCGGGTCGACGCAAGGTTCACAAACGCGGAGCTTCCTGCCGCGGCGACGACTGTGCTGCTTGCCGATCCCACTCTGTCGCCGGCCGACTTCCCGGACCGCCGGGTCCTGGTGGAGGTCACCAGCGTTGAGGAAGCTCGGGCCGCTGTGGGTGCGGCTGGGTTGATCGCGCGCGGGCATGAGGTCGGCGGCCGGGTTGGTGAGCTGAGCACGTTCGTGCTGTTGCAGCGGTTGCTGGCGGATGACCGGATCGAGTCGCCGATCTGGGCCTGGGGCGGGATCGGACCCCGTACTGCGTCTGCGGCGGTGGTGGGTGGGGCCGCAGGCGTCGTACTGGACACGCAGTTGGCGTTGCTCGCCGAGGCGGACCTGCCGGTGGAGCTGACGACGTCATCGCTGGGTTGGACGGTTCGGAGACCGCGGTGAGTGACGGGCGGCGGTCATTGGTTCGCCGGGGTAAGGGCGGACCAGAGGAGCCGATCGGGCAGGACGTGTTCCTGGCCGCGCGGTTCCAGGCGGAGTACGGCACGGTCGGGGCGGCCGTGCGCGGCGTACGGGAGGCGGTACTGAATGCGCTGGATGGTCCGGCTGCCCTCGGGGCGTTGCCGGTGGTGCAGGGGCCGATGACTCGGGTCAGCGATCAGGCCGGGTTCGCTGCCGCGGTGGCTCAGGAAGGCGGGCTGCCGTTCATCGCGCTCGCGCTGTCCGGGGCCGCGCAGACGCGCGCTGTGCTGGAGGAGACCAGGGATGCGCTGGGCGACAAGCCGTGGGGCGTCGGGGTGCTCGGGTTCGCGGCCGAGGAGGTCAAGGCAGCGCAACTCGAAGTGATCCGGGAGATCAGGCCGTCGCACGCGATCATCGCCGGTGGACGTCCGGCGCAGGCGGCGGCGTTGGAGGAGGTGGGGATCTCGACGTTCCTGCACGTGCCGTCGCCCGGGCTGCTGAAGCAGTTCCTCGAGGCCGGGGCGGGCAAGTTCGTCTTCGAGGGCGCGGAGTGCGGTGGACATGTCGGGCCGCGGCAGAGTTTCCCCTTGTGGGAGGCGCAGCTCGGGGTGATCGCCGATTTCGTTGCTGCCAGCAAGAAGTCGCCCGAGCTGCAGGTGCTGTTCGCCGGCGGGATCCACGACGAGCGCTCGGCCGCCATGGTCGCGACGATGGCCGCTCCCCTGACCGAGGCCGGTGCAGCGGTCGGCGTACTGATGGGGACGGCATACCTCTTCACCTCCGAGGCCGTCGAGGCGGGCGCGGTCTTGCCGTTGTTCCAGCAGCAGGTGATCGCCGCCGAGCGGACCGATCTGCTTGAGACGGCCCCCGGGCACGCGACGCGGTGTGTGGCCAGCCCGTTCACCGACGAATACGCCACGATCAAACGTGATCTTCAGGACCGCGACGTGCCGAGTCGCGAAGCGTGGGAGCAACTCGAACAGCTGAACGTGGGTCGACTTCGCCTTGCCAGCAAGGGAATCGAGCGCATCGGTGACGAGCTCCGCCAGGTCGACAGGACCCGTCAGCTCGCCGAAGGCATGTTCATGGCCGGTGAGGTCGCCGTACTGCGAGACGCGGTGACCACAATCGCCGAACTGCACGCATCCGTCACCACCGGCGCCGCCGACTTCGTTGCCGAGCGCACCGATCAGCTGAGGGACGAGCTCGGGTTGAACGTCAAAGCGGCGCCGGCCGCCGTACCCGAGCCGCTCGACATCGCCGTCGTCGGGATGTCCTGCATGTTCCCGCAGGCACCTGATCTGTCGACTTTCTGGTCGAACGTCCTGTCGGGTGTGGACGCCGTCACCGAGGTCCCGTCGCAGCGCTGGGACTCGTCCATCTACTACGCACCGGATGGGGACGGCGACCGTACTCCGTCCCGATGGGGCGGGTTCCTGCCCGAGATCCCCTTCGACCCACTGCGCTACGGCATCCCGCCCGCGTCGCTGGCGAGTATCGAGCCGGTCCAGTTGCTCGCCCTCGAAGCGGCACACCGGGCGCTTGTGGATGCGGGGTACGGATCGCGGGAGTTCGATCGGGCCCGGACGTCGGTGGTCTTCGGTGCGGAAGCGGGTAGCGATCTCTCGAACGCGACCACGTTGCGTACCGTCCTCCCGTCGTACCTCAGGGAGATCCCGGCCGAGCTGGACAGTCAGCTGCCGAAGCTCACGGAGGACTCGTTCCCCGGTCTGCTGGCCAACGTCATCTCCGGCCGGATCGCCAACCGGCTCGACCTCGGCGGGGCGAACTACACCGTCGACGCGGCGTGCGCGTCCTCGCTGGCCGCGGTCGATGTGGCGTGCAAGGAGCTGACTCTGGGGACGAGTGATCTCGTTCTCTGCGGTGGTGCTGATCTGCACAACGGGATCAACGACTACTTGCTCTTTGCGTCGGTCCACGCGCTGTCGCCGACCGGGCGGTCCGCGACGTTCGACGAGTCCGCGGACGGGATCGCGCTTGGCGAGGGCGTCGCGTGTGTGGCGCTGAAGCGGCTGGCTGACGCGGAACGCGATGGCGACCGGATCTATGCGGTGATCAAGGGTGTTGGCAGTGCAAGCGATGGGCGGTCGCTGGGGTTGACCGCGCCGCGTCCGGAGGGGCAGCGGAGTGCGCTCGAGCGGGCCTACCTCAATGCGGGGATCTCGCCTGCCGAGGTCGGGCTGGTGGAGGCGCATGGCACTGGGACCGTGGTGGGTGACCGCACTGAGCTGGCGACGTTGACGAAGGTGTTCACCGAGGCCGGTGCCGAGGCGGGTGGTTGCGCTGTCGGGTCGGTGAAGTCGCAGATCGGGCATACGAAGTGTGCGGCCGGGCTGGCTGGGTTGATCAAGACCGCATTGGCGCTGCACACCGGGATCAAGCCGCCGACGCTGCATGTCAAGAAGCCCAACCCTGCTTGGGATGCGGAGACGAGCCCGTTCGCCTTCAACACCTCGGCCCGGCCGTGGGCAGCCGCGCCGGCCGAGCGAGTCGCCGGTGTCAGCGCCTTCGGCTTCGGCGGCACCAACTTCCACGCCGTCCTCTCCGCGTACGCCGGCAGCCCGCCGCCCGAGCAGGCGCGCGACGAGTGGCCCGCCGAGCTGTTCCTCTTCCGTACAACAAAACACGCAGAGGAAATGCTCGCTCTGGTCGAGGCAGGCGTGCCGTGGCGGTTGCGGGACTTTGCCTTGAGTGCCGCTCGGCGGCATGACCTTGGGGTGTCGGCCGGGCCTACTCGCATCGCGATTCTCGCCGAGGGTGCCGACGAGTTGGCGGCTTCGTTGCGCCGGGCAATTGCCGGCGAGCACGCGGCTGACGACGGGATCTTCCTCCGCGAGTCGGAGGAGGAGGCGGCAGGGCAGGTTGCGTTTCTGTTTCCGGGGCAGGGTAGTCAGCGGCCGGGGATGTTTGCTGAGTTGTTCCTCGCGTTCCCTGAGCTACAGCGCTTCCTTCGCGTGGGCGACGCCACGACGACCGCTGCGCTTTATCCGCCGACGGCGTTCGATGAGCGGGGGCGAGAGGCGCAGCTGGCGGCGATCACCGACACGCGGGTGGCCCAGCCTGCGCTTGGGATTGTGGGGTTGGCCGCGAACCGGTTGCTCAGCCGCGCGGGTGTCCGTCCGTCGATGGTGGCCGGGCACAGTTATGGCGAACTGGTCGCGCTCACCGCAGCCGGAGTACTGACGCCCGAAGCGCTCCTCGAGTGCAGCAGCGCGCGGGCGGAAGCGATCCTCGGTGCGACAGCGGATGCCGGCGACCCCGGGACGATGGCCGCCGTCGCCGCCGATGCACCGCAAGTCCAGGAAGCACTGAAGGCCGCCGGGCTCGACCAGACCGTGGTGATCGCGAACCACAACTCCCCCAAGCAAACCGTCATCTCCGGTACGACGGACGGCGTGCAGCAAGCGGTCGAACACCTCCGCACCACCGGACTCGGAGCCAAGCGGATCCCCGTCGCCTGCGCCTTCCACAGCCCGCTCGTCGCCGACGCGGGTGACACGTTCGCCAAGACGCTGGAATCCGTCGACGTCCTACCGCCCGAGCTCCCGGTCTTCTCGAACCGCACCGCCTCCACCTACCCGGCCAACCCCGCGCAGATCCGCGCCGAACTCACCGCGCAGATCGGATCACCCGTCG
Source organism: Kribbella caucasensis (assembly GCF_004361855.1). Taxonomy (GTDB): domain Bacteria; phylum Actinomycetota; class Actinomycetes; order Propionibacteriales; family Kribbellaceae; genus Kribbella; species Kribbella caucasensis. The sequence continues at coordinate 269,642 of NZ_SNWQ01000009.1, read as the reverse complement.
GCTTCGTCGAGGAGATCGAGGCCATGTACGCCGCTGGGGCGCGCGTGTTCGTCGAAGCCGGTCCTGGTTCGGTGCTGACCCGGTTGGTCGACGCGATCCTCGGCGATCGGCCGCACCGGACCGTCGCGTTGGAGGCGAAGCGCCGTACCGGGTTGTCCGGATTCCTCGCCGCACTGGCCCAGCTCGCGGTGGCGGGAGTCGACGTACGGACCAGTTAGTTGTTCCGTGGTCGCGATGCGGTCGACGCCGCGCACGCCGTACGGCCGGTCCGGCCTGGTTGGACGGTTGACGGGCAACTCGTTCGTACTGCGGACGGCGCAGTACCGGTCGGTGCACTGCAACCAGCACATGTCGTTTCACTCCCCGCCTTGGAGCCCAGCATGTCGAACGGCCAGTACCACAACGGAGATGGTGGGGCGGACCACCTGATCGCGGACTTCCTGCGCACCAGCCGCGAACTGATCGCCGCCCAACGCGACGTCATGCTCGGCTACCTGGGTACAGCGCCCGCCGGGTCCTATCTGTCGCCTACGCCATATCCGTCGCCCTCCGCCTATCCAGAGCCCATCTACGCCGAGCCGCAACCGGCCCTGGTCAGCGCACCCGCCGCATCCGCCGCGGCGGGTCCAGAGCGTGCGGCAGGTGCCGGCTCGGAGGGCGCGGCAGGTGGGGTAGGTGCGACTGGCGCGACGGTGGGCGCGGAAGCGCCGACGCAGGAGCTGAGCGAGGCGTCGGTCCTCGCCGCGGTGCTGGCGGTGATCGCCGACCGCACCGGCTACCCGGTCGACATGATCGAACCGGATCTAGACCTCGAAGCGGACCTCAGCGTCGACTCGATCAAGCGGGCGGAAATCGCCGGCGAACTCGCCACCCGCCTCCAGCTCAGCACCGGCGGCGACATCGAGGAACTCGCCCAAGCCCGAACCGCCGCCGGCATCACCGCCCTAATCCTCGCCGGCCTCACCGAAGCAGCCCCGGCCGATGCGACGACCGAAGAGCCCGAGGTCCCTGCCGCAGAGCCCGCGGCGCAGCTACTCCAGCCCGCCCGACCGGCCGGGGACGCCGCCCCTGCGCCGGTGATCGTTGCGCCGAAGCGCCTTGTGCACAAGGAGTTCGAGCTCGCCGAGGCGGAAGTCCCCAGCGGCGAACTCAAGGGCCGCACCTTCCTCCTCATTGGCGACGGCGACCTCGCCATCACGCTGGCCAAGAAGCTCAAGGCGCTCGGCGCCAAGACAACCGCCAAGCCGGCCGCGGCCTTCGACGGCGCGTTCTTCCTCTCCACTGAAGAACCCGTGCTGCCAGACGCTTTCCCCACCTACCAGGCGATCCTCAAGACCAACCCCCGCTGGCTCCTCGCCAACGGCCCCGGCGACGGTCTGCGCGGCTTCTTCCGCACGGTCTCCCGCGAGTACCCCGACACGATCGCCCGCGTCGTCGAACACACCCCCGAGACCACCCTGGCCGACCTCGCCGACGGCCTGATCGCCGAACTCTCCAGCGTCGACCGCGAACCCGTCGTACTCCGTTCCGCCGGCACCCGCCGCGGTCTCGAACTCAAGGAAACCGGCCTCGGCCACCTCGGCAGCACCGGTGCGGGACCGGCCGGGGACGGCGCCGCTGAAGCCGCCGCGATCGGCCTCGACCGCGACTCGGTCGTCCTCCTCGTCGGCGGCGCGAAGGGCATCACCGCACGCATCGCCGGCACCCTCGCCGCCGCCACCCGCTGCCGGATCGAGCTCCTCGGCCGCAGCCCGCTCCCGATCGAGGACGAGTCCCCCGCCGTCGCCGCCGCGACCACCGAGGCCGAACTCCGGTCCGCCCTGATCGACAGCGGCCTGCGGGCCCCCGCCGAGATCGAGCGCGCCATCGCCAAGATCCGGTCCGCCCGCGAGGTCCGCGCGACCATCCTGCGGCTCGGCGAGCTGGGCAGCCCGGTCCGGTACCACTCGGTCGACGTACTCGACACCGAAGCCGTGCACCACGCGGTGAAGGAGATCCACGCCGACCACGGCAAGCTGGACGGGATCGTGTACGCGGCCGGCGTGATCGAGGACAAGCTGATCGCCGAGAAGTCACCGGAGTCCTTCGCACACGTCTACCGGACCAAGGTCGACGGCGCGAAAGCGTTGCTCGACGCAACGAACGACCTGCCGGAAGGCCCGCGGTTCGCCGTACTCTTCGGCAGTATCGCGGCCGCACTCGGCAACCGCGGCCAGATCGACTACGCCAGCGCCAACGACACCCTCGAACAACTCGGCCACCGCTGGTCCGGTGTCGACGGTCGCCGCGGGCTGACCATCCATTGGGGGCCGTGGGCACCGACCGGGACCAACGACGGCATGGTGACCCCCGAGCTGATGCGGTCGTACGCCGCCCGCGGGATCGAGCTGATCGACCCCGAGGAAGGCGCCCTGACCCTCTTGCGTGAGCTGGCCTGGGGACCCGAGTCGGCCACTTCGGTGATCTACAGCGCATCCGGAAGGTGGCGATGACGGCCGAGCCGGTCGCGATCGTCGGGATGTCGGTGCTGTTCCCCGGCGCCCCCGACCTCGCGACGTACTGGCGGAACCTGGTCGAGGGCGTCGACGCGATCACCGATGTCCCGGCCGGCCGCTGGGACAGCCAGTACTACGAACCGGACGGACCTCGTCGGGCCGACCGGGTGTATTGCCAGCGCGGCGGGTTCGTCGATGCCGAGGTGGACGCGACCGGGTTCGGGATCATGCCGAACTCGGTCCGCGACACCGAACCCGATCAGCTGATCGCACTCCGCGTCGCGGCCCAGGCGATCGCGGACGCGGGCGGCGACAGGCGGCTGCCCACGGACCGGCAACGGATCGGGGTGATCCTCGGCCGCGGCGGCTACCTCACCCCTGGGCTGGTCCGGCTCGACCAACGCGTCCGCACCGCGAGCCAGTTGGTCAAGACACTGGGCGAGCTGATGCCCGAACTCGGTGCCGACCGGCTCGACGAGATCCGGCAGGCGTTCTCCGATCAGCTCGGCCCGGAGGCGCCCGAATCCGCGATCGGCCTCGTGCCGAACCTGGCTGCCTCCCGGCTGGCGAACCGCCTCGACCTCCGCGGCCCGGCATACACGGTCGACGCGGCCTGTGCGTCCTCACTCGTCGCCGTCGACCACGCCGTACGGGAGCTCGGCAGCGGCCGGTGTGACGTCGTGCTCGCCGGTGGGGTGCATCACTGTCACGACATCACGCTGTGGAGCGTGTTCAGCCAGTTGGGCGCGTTGTCGCCGAGCGAGCGGATCCGGCCGTTCCACCGGGACGCGGATGGCGTGCTGATCGGCGAGGGCACCGGCGTCGTCGTCCTCAAACGGTTGGCCGATGCCGACCGCGACGGCGACCGGATCTACGCGGTCATCACTGGGACCGGGGTCGCCAGCGACGGCCGGACCGCGAGCCTGCTGAATCCGGATACCGGCGGTCAGGTGCGCGCGGTCCGCCAGGCATGGCAGGCAGCCGGGCTCGATCCGAAGGCAGCCGGTTCCATCGGACTGATCGAGGCTCACGGAACCGCTACCCCTGCCGGCGATGCGGCCGAACTGACCACTCTCGCCGAGGTCTTCGGCCCCGCGCCGGACGGTCAGCGGGCGGTGATCGGCTCGGTGAAGTCGATGATCGGGCACACGATGCCGGCCGCCGGTGTGGCCGGGCTGATCAAGGCCGCGCTCTCCGTGCATCACGGCGTCCTCCCGCCGACCCTGCACTGCGACGACCCCAACCCGGCACTCGCCAAGACCCGCTTCGAGACCGTCTCGACCGCCCGCGCCTGGGAAGCCCCAGCCGGTACGCCGGTACGCCGCCGGGCCGCCGTGAACGCGTTCGGATTCGGCGGGATCAACGCCCACGTCGTGCTGGAGCAGTTCGACGGAGCCGCCCCGGCGAGCGTGATCGTGCGGGAACCGGAGCGGGTACTGCGATTGGCCGCGAGCGATCCCGTCGCGCTGGCCGCGTTGCTCGATCAGGACGACTCATCCTTGCTCGCGGCCGCATCCGGGCCGACACGGTTGGACTCGGCAACATCCGCACCGGGGCCGACTCGGTTGGGCATCGTGGATCCGACCGAGAAGAAGCTCGCGCTGGCACGGAAGGCGGTCGCCAAGGGACGGGCGTGGCGCGGTCGCAACGACATCTGGTTCGCGCCCAAGCCGTTGCTCGGTGCCGGCGGCGGCAAGCTCGCGTTCGTCTTTCCTGGGTTGGAAGGCGAGTTCGAACCGCGGGCCGACGACCTCGCCCGGGAGTTCGGGCTGCGTTGGCCCATGGAGCTGGCGCGCGCAGAGGTCGGCGATGTCGGTCGGCACGGGAAGAGCGTGCTGGAACTCGGCCGACTGCTCGACGCGGTACTGCGGAAGGTCGGCGTCGTACCGGATGCGTTGGCCGGGCACAGCGTTGGCGAGTGGACCGCGATGGCCTGTGGCGGGATCCATGCCGCCGACGAAGTGGATGCCTTCCTTGCCGGGTTCGATCCGGATGCGTTGCTGGTGCCGGGGCTGGCGTTCGCGGTGATCGGGGCGCCGGCGGCCGTCGTACTGGAGGCTCTGGAAGGTCAGCATGAGGTGGTGTTGTCGCACGACAACGCGCCTAATCAGTCGTTGATCTGTGGGTCTGAAGCGGCCGTGGAGGAACTGGTCGCGCGGTTCCGGGAGCGGGCGGTGATCAGCCAGGTGCTGCCGTTCCGGTCCGGGTTCCACACGCCGATGCTGGCGCCCTATCTGGACCCGATCCGCGCCGCCGCGGAGGCGTACACGCTGCATCCGCAGAAGGTGCCGATCTGGTCGGCGACGACGGCCGGCCTGTATCCGGCGGCAGCGGATGACGTCCGCGAGTTGTTCGTGCGGCATCTACTGGAGCCGGTGCGGTTCCGGCCGATGATCGAGGCGATGTACGCGGACGGGTTCCGCGGGTTCGTGCAACTCGGGGTCGGTCAGCTGGGGTCGCTGATCGGCGACACCTTGCACGGGCAGGAGCATCTGGTGGTGACTGCACAGTCGCCTCATCGAACCGGGCTCGAGCAGCTGCAGCGAGTCGTGACCGGGCTCTGGGCGGATGGATTGGAGCCTGGGCAGTCGGCAGCGGCTTCGGCTGAGCGGGCGGTGCGGCTGGAACTTGGCGGCCCATTGATCAGCCTGGACGACGGCAAGCGTCGGCAGCTCAAGCTGTCTGGGCCGGACGTGCCGGGTGTGGGCTTGCCTGACCTGGACCTGCCCGATTCCCCGATCGCTGCCGAGCTTTCCGCGTTGATGAAGGAGACCGCGGGCGTCGCCAAGGAGCTGATCGCGGTCGGCCGGACGTCGGCTCCGCGGCTGCACGTCGCCCGGCCCGCGCGCCCGGTCCGCCCGGTTCGCCCAGAGGTACTGCGGGTCTCGGTCGACTCGATGCCTTATCTGCTCGACCACTGTTTCTTCCTGCAGCGGCCTGGTTGGCCCGACGACGGCGATCGCTGGCCGGTGGTGCCCGCGACCACGGTGATCGACCATCTGATGCGAATCGCCGAGCAGGCGGCGCCGGGATCCCGCGCGATCGCGGTCCACGATGTCCGGCTGATGAAGTGGATCACGGCGATCCCCAGCGTCGACGTACCGATCGCTGTGGAGCCGGTCGGGCCCGGCCGGATCGCGGTGTCGCTCGGCGAGTACTCGCGGGCCGTCGTCGAGGTCGCGCCGGACTTTCCACGGACCGCGCCTGCTGCTTGGCGGTTCGAGGTCGAGGAGGAACGAGCGCCCTCGTTGACTGCGGCGGAGTTGTACTCCGAGCGGTGGATGTTCCACGGGCCGCGGTTCCAGGGCGTCACCGAGTTGACTGCGATCGGGGCGCGCCACGTCCGCGCAGTACTGACAACTCCTGATGCGCCGGGTGCGTTGCTGGACAACGTCGGCCAGGTGCTCGGGTACTGGATCATGTCGCAGCTGCCGGAGCGGACCACGGTCTTCCCGGTGCAGCTGGAGCGGATCCGGTTCTACGGGCCGCATCCCCGGCCCGGGCAGCAACTGGAGTGCCTGGTCAAGATCACGTCGATCAGCTACACCACGCTCGAAGCCGAGATGCAACTGGTCGCTGGTGGACACGTCTGGGCCGAGTTCAGCGGTTGGCGGGATCGGCGGTTCGACAGCAACCCGCGGATCCGTGCGGTGAATCGGCGTCCCGGCCGCAACCTGTTGTCGGACCTGCAACCCGGCGGCTGGACCATCGTGCACGAGCAATGGCCGGACCTGGCGACGCGTGAGCTGATCATGCGGAACCAGCTCGGCGGGACAGAGCGGGACCAGTACGCCGAACGCCCGCCGGCCGGGAAACGTCAACGGTTGCTGGGCCGGATCGCTGCGAAGGACGCCGTCCGACGCTGGTTGTGGGACTCGGCGCCGTCGGGATCGGACTGGGAGGTGTACCCGGCCGAGATCCAGGTGCACAACCGGCCGTCGGGACAGCCTTATCTGGTTGGCGTCCACGGTCGGGAGCTGCCCGAGTTGACGGTGTCGATCGCGCAGGGGGGCCAGACGGGGGTCGCGATCGTGCGGCCCGGTCCTTGTGGGATCGACATCGAGGAGATCGTCGAGCCGCCCGCCAGCACCCTTTCGGTCGCCTGCGGTCCGGGCGAACTCGCGTTGCTTTCGGCGAGGGCGTCGGGTGAGAACGAGGCCGTCTGGTTCACCAGGTTCTGGGCGGCGAAGGAGGCCATGGCGAAGACGCTCGGCACCGGGCTGCGCGGGAATCCGCAGAAGTTCGAGGTGATCGCGGCGGCGCCCGACCGGATCACCGTACGGGTCGACGGCCGCGAGCATCTGGTCCGGACGGCCGGGATCGCGGATCCGAACGGGGCGCGGTACATCGTGGCGTGGACCGCCGACGACGAGCAGGAGTGAGGACGCAATGACTGTGATTCAGGCTGATAGGGCGACCGTCCTCGCGGACATCGCGGCGATGCTGCGCGGGCTGCTCGAGGAGTACGGGCTGGAGGACGCTGACATCACGATGGCGACCAAGTTCCACGACGATCTGGAGCTGGAGAGCATCGATCTGGTCAGCCTGTCCGGGGAACTGCGCGAGCACTACGGCGGCCGGATCAACTTCGCCGCTTTCATCGCGGACAAGGAGCTGGAGGAGATCATCGCGCTGACTGTCGGCGAGCTGGTCGAGTTCGTGCTCACCGCCCTGCGGAACGTGGACTGACTCCCATGCAGATCCGCGTCGGCGAAATCGACCTCCACGTCCAGCGTCTGTCCCCTGAGGGTCCGGCGCCGATCGTCGTACTGATCCACGGGATGCTGTACGACAGCCTGGCCAGCTACTACTTCACGCTCGGGCCGGCCTTCGCCGCCGCGGGGCTGGACGTGATCATGTACGACCTGCGCGGTCACGGGCGGTCGACCCGGCCGGCCACCGGCTACCGGCTCGAGCAGCACGTCGACGATCTGGCCGGGCTGCTGACTGCGTTGGAAGTCGCCCAGCCGGTGCATCTGGTCGGCAACTCGTACGGCGGCAGCATCGCCTTCGGCCTCGCGGCTGCTCATCCCTCGCTGGTCGCTAGCATCACCGCGATCGAGGCCGAGCCGCCGGTCCAATCGTGGACGCAACGGCTCGGCGACGGGCTGGCACGGGCGAAACCGTGGCTGGCCCAGGAGGAGACGATCGAGTTGATCCGGGAGGCTCGCGGCGGGCACACCGCCCGGTTGTCCCGGGGTGCGGCGAAGTTGTTGCAGCTGACAACGATCGCCGAGGACGTGCTGGTGAGCCGGACGATCGAGGAGGGGCTGGCCGACCTGAAGTGCCCGGTGCTCGCGCTGTACGGCGACGAGTCGGTGCTGATGGAACAGGTCGATTTCCTGAAGGCGAATCTGGCCAGCTGCCGGGTCGTCGTACTGCCTGACCAAGGGCATTCGGTGCTGATCGAGCGGACCGGTGAGGTGTCGGCGTTGGTGCTCGATTGGGTCCGGGAACAGTCGTTGGTGGAGGCCGAGTAGGTGGCGCGCTTCCTGTTCGTCGTACCGCCGCTGGTGGGGCACATCAATCCGGCCGTCGGGCTGGGTGCTGAGCTCACGTCCAGAGGTCATGAGGTCGCGTGGGCTGGTCATGGTTCGCTGGTGCGGGCTTTGGTGGGCTCGTCCGCGACGGTCTTTCATTGCGATGCTGTCGAGGTTGAGCGGCCGCCGGAGTTGAAGGGTCCGGCCGCGCTGCAGTTCCTGTGGGAGCAGGTGTTGATCCCGTTGGCCGATGCGATGGCGGGCGGGGTGCGTTCGGCTCTTGAGTCTTTCGAGCCGGATGTGGTGGTCGCGGATCAGCAGGCGATCGCGGGTGGGTTGATCGCTGACCAGCTCGGGCTCACGTGGGTGACCTCGGCGACGACGTCGGCTGAGCTGACGGATCCGTTGGCGAGCATGCCGAAGGTGGCTGCTTGGCTGGACGGGTTGCTGGGCGAGCTGCGTGGGCGGATCGCGGGTGGGGTCGGTACTGCGGATCCGCGGTTCTCACCGCACGGCGTACTGGCGTTTACTACCAGCGAACTGGTCGGGTCGGTCGACCTGGCCGATCGGCTGGTGTGGTTTGTCGGGCCCTCGATCGGTGCGCGGCCGGCCTCGTCGGATTTCCCGTGGGAGTGGTTCGAGGACGGGACGCCGACGGTGCTGGTGTCGTTGGGTACGGCGAACCACGATGCTGGGAGAGCGATTCCTTCGTACTGCGGTCGAGGCGCTGGCCGGGTTGGCCGGGAAGGTCCGCGCGATCGTGGTGGATCCGGCGGGCGTGCTCGGTGCTGAGGGTCGTGACCACATTCTCGTGCGGGATCACGTGCCACAGCTGGCGTTGCTGGAACGGGTCGACGCGGTGGTGTGCCACGCGGGGCACAACACCGTGTGCGAGACGCTTTGGCACGGATTGCCGTTGGTGGTGGCGCCGATTCGGGACGACCAGCCGATCGTTGCCGGGCAGGTGGCGGACGCGGGGGCCGGTGTGCGAGTCCGGTTCGGCCGGGTCAGCGCCGCTCAACTCGCGGCCGCGATCGAGGCCGTCCTGGATCAGGAGGCCGATTACCGCGCGGCGGCCGAGCGGATCGCCCGATCGTTCCACTCAGCCGGCGGCACCCGCACCGCCGCCGACCGCCTCGTCAACCTGCTCGCCCGCTGACACCTCGTTGCGTCCGAAGAACTGAGGGCCATAGCGCTCTGTGGGCCATAGCGCTCGGTTCTTCGGACGCTAACGGGGCACTAGGGCTTCAGGGGAGGTCGGGGAACCAGATCTTGATCTCGCGCTCGGCGGACTCGGGCGAATCCGAGCCGTGCACGAGGTTCTCGCGGTTGGACAGGGAGAGGTCGCCGCGGATCGTGCCGGGTGCCGCCTTCCGGCCGTCGGTGGCGCCGTTGAGCGCACGGACCACCTCGACCGCCTCGTCACCTTCGAGCACCAGCGCGACCAGCGGGCCACTGGTGACGAACGTGCGCAGCGGCGGGTAGAAGTCCCGCTCGACGTGCTCGGCGTAGTGCTGGTCGGCCAGGTCGCCGTCGATCGTGCGCAGGTCCATCGCGACGATGCTCAGTCCCTTCGCCTCGAACCGGCCGAGGACCTCGCCGACCAGACCACGGCGTACCGTGTCGGGCTTCAGCAGGACGAGGGTGCGCTGCGACATATCTCTTCTCTCTCTATCTCTTCGACGGGCGGGCCTTGGGCGGCTGAGCCTAACCGGCCTGGGACTGATGTGCGCGTTTGGCTTCCTCGATCCGGCGGCCGAGCACGATCGCCATCACCCAGAACGCGCCGAACGCCAGCCCCAGCACGAACATCACCGGTACGACGAAGCCGAGGCCGATCGCGCCGGCCTGGACGATCCAGCCGAGGACGTAGCCGACCTGGTTGCGGAGCAGCCCGGTCGCGACGATCGCCAGCGCCGCGAGCCCCAGGCACACCGACAGCGCGACAGCGGGGTCGACGTCGGCGATCGAGATCATCACGATCGTGGACAGCGCGATCACGATCGACTCGAAGCCGAGCACGATCGACGCCAGCGACCTCATGAGGTCTTCTCCTTCGGCCGGCGGACGAGGAGTTTGCGGGCCTCGCCGGCGGTGATCACGGATCCGGTGATCAGTACGCCGCCGGTGCCGAGCGCGATCGCGTTCTCCTCGGCCAGCCGGATCGCGTCGTCGATCGCGTCGACCAGGTTCGGCCGGACCAGGACCCGGTCCTCGCCGAACACCTCGATCGCCAGTTCACCGAGTTCCTCGGCCGGCATCGACCGCTGGACGAACGAGTTGCGGGTGCAGACGACGGTTTCCATGATCGGCTCGTACGCCTCGAGCACGCCGTACACGTCCTTGTCCTTCATACAGCCCAGTACGCCGATCAGCGGCTGGAACGCGAACGCCTCGGACACGGTCGCGGCGGTCGCCTCGGCGCCGTGCGGGTTGTGCGCGGCGTCCACGATGATCGTCGGGCTGGTGCGGACCACTTCCATCCGGCCGGGGCTCGTCACCTCGGCGAAGCCCGCCTGGACGAGTTCGGTGGTGACCCGGCCCTCGGTCTGCTCGGTGGCGCCGAGCAGCGCCTCGACCGCAGCGAGTGCGGTGGCTGCGTTGTGCGCCTGGTACTCGCCGTGCAGGGGCATGAAGATGTCCTCGTACTCGCCGGCCAGGCCTTTGACCGAGATCAACTGGCCGCCGACCGCCACAGACCGGCTGATCACGCCGAACTCGATGCCTTCGCGGGCGACCTGGGCGCCGACTTCGGCCGCGCGGCGCAGGAGCACCTCGAACACCTCGAGGCTCTGCTGCGCCATCACCGTCGTACCGCCCGGCTTGATGATCCCGGCCTTCTCACCCGCGATCGTGACCGGGTCGCCGCCGAGGAGGTGCGCGTGGTCGACGGCGATCGGGGTGATCACCGAGACGGCCGCGTCGGCGACGTTGGTGGAGTCCCAGGTGCCGCCGAGGCCGACCTCCAGGATCGCCACGTCCACCGGGGCGTCGGCGAACACCGCGAACGCCATCCCGGTGATCACCTCGAAGAACGACAGCGGGTGCTCGGACTCCGCGTCGACGACGTCCAGGTACGGCTCGAGTTCGGCGTACGCCTCGACGAAGCGCTCCTCGCTGATCGGTTCGCCGTCCAGGGTGATCCGCTCCCGGACCGACTCCAGGTGCGGGCTGGTGAACCGGCCGGTCCGCAGGTTCGCCTCGCGCAGCAGGGCGTCGACCATGCGCGCCGTGGAGGTCTTGCCGTTGGTCCCGGTCAGGTGGATCACCGGGTACGCCTTCTGCGGATCCCCGAGCAGCTCGGTGAGCCGCCGGACCCGGTCCAGCGTGGGTGAGATCTTGTGCTCCGGCCAGCGCGCCTGGAGCTTCGCCGACACCTCGGCGTACGTGAGATCGCTCATCAGGAGTCCGAGTCTAGTGAGGGCTGTGGATAACCGGTCGGAAGCACCCCTTGACAACCACTACGATTGTGCGCATGACCGATACGTCCCGTGTTCCTGACAAGCCCACCCTCGAAGGCCTCGAGGAGAAGTGGGCTGCGGTATGGAAGGAGCAGGAGACCTACGCCTTCGACCGGACGGCCTCACGGGAGGACGTCTACTCGATCGACACCCCGCCGCCGACCGTCTCCGGATCGCTGCACGTCGGGCACATCTTCAGCTACACCCACACCGACCTGGTCGCGCGCTTCCAGCGGATGCGGGGCAAGAAGGTGTTCTACCCGATCGGCTGGGACGACAACGGTCTGCCCACCGAGCGCCGGGTGCAGAACTACTACGGTGTCCGCTGCGACCCGTCCCTGCCTTATGACCAGTCGTTCGAGCCACCGGCCAAGCCGGACCCGAAGAAGCAGGTCCCGATCAGTAGGCAGAACTTCGTCGACCTGTGCGGCGAGCTGACCCACATCGACGAGCAGGCGTTCGAGGCGATGTGGCGCCAGGTCGGTCTGAGCGTCGACTGGTCGTACCTGTACACGACGATCTCCGAGGACTCCCGGCGGACGTCGCAGCGGGCCTTCCTGCGCAACTTCGCCCGCGGCGAGGCCTACCTGGCCGAGGCGCCGACGATGTGGGACGTCACGTTCCAGACCGCGGTCGCCCAGGCTGAGCTGGAGGCGCGGAACTACCCCGGCGCCTTCCACCGGATCGCCTTCCACGCCGAGCACGGCCCCGTCCACATCGAGACCACGCGGCCCGAGCTGATCCCGGCGTGTGTCGCCCTGATCGCCCACCCGGACGACGAGCGGTACCAGGGCCTGTTCGGCAAGACGGTCAAGACACCGCTGTTCGACGTCGAGGTCCCGGTCCTGCCGCACCCGGCGGCCGAGCCCGACAAGGGTGCCGGTATCGCGATGTGCTGCACCTTCGGCGACCTCACCGACGTCCAGTGGTGGCGCGAGCTGCAGCTCCCGGTCCGCACGGTGATCGGCCGCGACGGCCGCCTGCTGCGCGAGACCCCATCCTGGCTGGAGGGTTCCGACCTGTACGCCGAGCTGGCGGGCAAGACAATCTTCAGCGCGCGCGAGCTGACGGTCGAGAAGCTGCGCGAGAGCGGCGACCTGGACGGCGAGCCGAAGCCGACCACCCGAATGGCGAACTTCTACGAGAACGGTGACAAGCCGCTCGAGATCGTCTCCACCCGGCAGTGGTACATCACCAACGGCGGCCGGGACGCGGATCTCAAGGCGGAGTTCATCGACCGGGGCAACGAGCTGGCCTGGGTCCCGGAGCACATGAAGCACCGGTACCTGAACTGGGTCGAGGGCCTGAACGGCGACTGGCTGGTCTCCCGCCAGCGCTTCTTCGGCGTCCCCTTCCCGGTCTGGTACCCGCTGGACGCCAGCGGCGAGCCCGACTACGACCACCCGCTGCTGCCGCGCGAAGAGGATCTGCCGATCGATCCGACCTCGCAGGCGCCGTCCGGGTACGACGAGTCGCAGCGCGGCAAGCCGGGCGGGTTCGAGGCCGACCCCGATGTGATGGACACCTGGGCGACCTCGTCGCTCACGCCGCACATCGTCTGCGGCTGGGAGCGGGACAACGACCTGTTCCAGCGGACCTTCCCGATGGACCTGAACACGCACGCGCACGAGATCATCCGGACCTGGTTGTTCTCCCGCGTCGTCCGGGCCAACTTCGAGAACGGCACGCTGCCGTGGGCGCGGTCGATGATCTCCGGCTTCGTCGTCGACCCGGACCGCAAGAAGATGTCCAAGTCCAAGGGCAACGCGGTCGTACCGTCCGAGATCCTGGAGAAGTACGGCTCGGACGCGGTCCGCTGGCGCGCCGCGATGGCCCGGCCGGGGCTGGACTCGCCGTTCGACGAGTCGCAGATGAAGGTCGGCCGCCGGCTCGCGATCAAGGTGCTGAACGCGTCCAAGTTCGTCCTCGGCTTCGGCGCCACCACGATCGACCCGTCGGCCGTCACCGTGCCGGTCGACCTGGCGATGCTGCAGCGGCTCCGCTCGGTAGTCGACGAGGCCACAGCAGCCTTCGACCGGTACGACTACACCGGCGCGCTCGAGGTCGCCGAGCGGTTCTTCTGGACGTTCTGCGACGACTACGTCGAGCTGGTCAAGGAGCGCGCGTACGGCGGACAGGGTGAAGCCGCCGCCACTTCGGCGAAGGCCGCACTCGCTGTCGCCCTGTCGGTCCAGTTGCGCCTGCTCGCGCCGTACCTGCCATTCGCGACCGAAGAGGTCTGGTCCTGGTGGCAGGAGGGCTCGATCCACCGGACCAGCTGGCCGGTCCCCGACACGGACCTCGCGGTCACCGACCAGGACCCGGCCGTCCTGGACGCGGTCGCCGAGGTGCTCGCCGGGATCCGCGGCGCCAAGTCCACCGCCCAGGTCTCGATGAAGACCGAGGTCTCCAAGGTCGAGGTGGCCGGCCCCGCCACCCGCCTCGCCCTCGCCGAACGCGCCGAGTCCGACCTCCGCGCCGCCGGCCGGATCACCGGCGAGATCCTCTGGAGCCCCGACGACACCGCCGAGTCCGTCTCCGTCGTCGCAACCCTCTGATCCACCCGATCGGCTCGCTGGCGTCCGTCTCCCACCCGGGAGGCGGACGCTACTGCCTTTCCCAGCCGACCGGCTCGCCAGCGTCCGTCCCTACTCGGGAGGCGGACGCTACTGGTTTCACACCAACAGCTACGCTGCGAGACCAGCCGCCCGATATGGAACCATCAGGGCGACCCAGGCGATCCCAGGCCAGTCCCAAGGAGCACCCCCGATGAGCGACGCGACCCAGCCCTCCAGCAACACCCCCCACAACCAGGCTGGCACCCCGTCCACTCCCGAAGACCAGCCCTCCAGCCCGTCCACTCCCCAGGACCAGGCCGGCACCCCGGCCACACCCCCCGCACCCGCCCCCCAGGACCAGCCCGCCCCCACCCCACCCGCCAAGAAGACCCCCCGCCGCCGCCCCACCAAAAAGACCACCGCCACCAAGAAGTCCACCACTCCCACCCCACCCGCCGCGCCATCCACCAGCCCAGCAGCCGAGTCCGCCAGCCCGGCACCGGATGCGACTCCGACAACCGCGACCCCAGCAGCGGAAGCGACCCCCACGGCAGCTCTCCCGGCAGCGGAAGCGACGTCCACCCCAGCGCCCCCGGCAGCCGAAGCAACCTCAACGGCCGCGCGCCCGGCAACTGAGCCCACTCCCCCGGCCGCGGAGTCAGCACGGCCCGCAGCGCTCAAGCCCACCCCCATGCCGTCGCAGACGCCCATGCCCGCCCAGACCCCGCTTCCCCCACAAACCCCGCTCCGCCCCCAGGCCAAGCCCACCCCCACGGGCGACTCCTCAACCCCCGCACCCGCTGCGGACACACAGCGGCCAGCCACCCCGGGTGCAGCAACACCAACCGCTGCCAGCAAAGCAGCGCGGGAGAGGGCAGACATCACGCCGACCGGCGAACCGAGCCAGCCAACCGCCACCGGCCCCAGCACCCCGCCGAGCGGCCAGCCAACCGCCACCGGCCCCAGCACCACGCCGACCACCACCGCGGGCACCCCCGCGACCAGCGAAGCCAGCACCGGCCCCGCGACCAGCGAAGCCAGCACTAGCACCGGCCCCGCGCCAACCACGGGACCAGGCACCACCACCTCCGCCGACGGACC
The DNA here is from genome assembly GCF_004361855.1 of Kribbella caucasensis. Classification (GTDB taxonomy): domain Bacteria; phylum Actinomycetota; class Actinomycetes; order Propionibacteriales; family Kribbellaceae; genus Kribbella; species Kribbella caucasensis. Next base: position 254,547 of record NZ_SNWQ01000009.1, on the reverse strand, counting down.
CACCAAGCCCGCCACGACCGCCGCAGCAGCTGCCTCCGCAAACGCAGGTGCAAGCGCTTCTGCGGGGTCCGGCGTCGCGCCCTCCGGGCGACGACCAAGTGAGCCGACCAGCACCGCCAAGGCCAGCACATCACCCACCGACCCAACCGCGTCACCAACCAGCCCCGCTGCCCCACCGGTCGCTAGCCCCGCTACCTCACCAACCACCGGCCCGGCTGGCACACCAACCAGCCGTCCCGTTGACACGCCCGCCACCGACGCCCGCGCGGCGGCTTCGGCGGGAGGGACTGGTGCTGCGGGTTCTGCCGGCGGGGACAAGACGACCGCCGGTGGAGATGGGGCCGGGACGGGCGCGCCCGGGGACGGGAAGGGTGGAGCCGGGG
>NZ_SNWQ01000009.1:253051-254065 GCF_004361855.1 Kribbella caucasensis | reverse complement strand
GCAGGCACGCCTGGAGACGGGAAGAGTACAGCCGGGGCAGGCACGCCTGGAGACGGGAAGAGTACAGCCGGGGCAGGCACGCCTGGAGACGGGAAGAGTACAGCCGGGGCAGGCACGCCTGGAGACGGGAAGGGTGGAGCCGGGGCAGGCACGCCGCCTGGGGATGGGAAGGGTGGTGATGCCGGGAATTACGGCAAGCAGGCGGACGGAAAGAAGGTCGGCTGGCGGCGGAACCCTTGGGTGACCGTCGGGGGTGTAGTGGTTGTGCTCCTGGTGCTGGCCGGGTTGGGGTACTTCGGCGGGCTGGGACCGATGAGCCGCCTGAACACCGCGCGCGGGATCACCCCGCCGGCCAAGCTGGCCGGGCTCGACCGGATCACCGACCCAGAGATCCGCGATCAGCTGCAACTCGATCAGACCCGCGAAGCCCTGAGCCGGATCAACGACGGCAAGCAGGCGACCGTCGAGGCATACGGCAACCTGAACGGCGAACGGATGTACGTCGTGATCGCCCTCCGCGGCAAGGTCGACATCGACAAGACGATCAAGGACTCCGGCGCGACCCCCGAACAGGTCAAGCAGGTCGGCAAGTCCACCTGCGTCACCTCCACCGACAACCTCCCCACGCAGTGCTACCGCGGTTCCAACACCCTCACCGTCATAGCCCAAGCCGCCAACGACGGCGTCACCGTAGAAGACGTGGGCCCGGTCTCCGACGAAGCCTTCACCGCAATGAACTAACCCACCCCGCGCACACCCCGTCGGTACTCCCGCCGGTGCTGGAGCCGTCCCGGCAGATCCGGCGCCAGCGGGCTAAGTCACAGCCCGCGCGACAGACCCAGCCAAGCCCGACGGCCGGGATCGGCCACCGCACAGGCGTCGCCAACACGGCTCTGAGTCGGCAGAAACGCTCAGTCAGGGAGAACCGGTGAACCGGGCGGCGGAACCGCTCAGGCAGGCGGACCCGGCGAGCCGGGCGGGAGCGGTACGCCGGTCGGCGGTGCCGGTGGGTCG
>NZ_SNWQ01000009.1:0-252954 GCF_004361855.1 Kribbella caucasensis | reverse complement strand
TCGGCAGATGCGCTCAGTCAGGCGGAACCGGTGAACCGGGCGGCGGAACCGCTCAGGCAGGCGGACCCGGTGAACCGGGCGGGAGCGGTACGCCGGTCGGCGGTGCCGGTGGGTCGGCAGATGCGCTCAGTCAGGCGGAACCGGTGAACCGGGCGGCGGAACCGCTCAGGCAGGCGGACCCGGTGAACCGGGCGGGAGCGGTACGCCGGTGGGTCGGCAGATGCACTCAGTCAGGCGGAACCGGTGAACCGGGCGGGAGCGGTACGCCGGGCGGCGGTGCCGGTGGGTCGGCCCAAGGGTCCGGATAGTCGGCGAAGTCGCGACGTAGCTGATCGATGGCGTCGCCGAGGGGGTGAGCGCTGTCGCCAAGACGGTGGACAGCCTGGCCCGGCGGGTGTGCGCGTGCGTGCACTGGTCGGCTGGCGTCGTCCCAAGACCCGGCGGCGTTGCCCCAAGACCCGGCGCGGTCGCGAGACCCGGCGGCGCTATCCCGAAGCCCCGCGGCGTGGTCCTGAGATCCCGCGGCGTGGTCCGGAGGCCCTGCGGCGTTGCCATGATGTCCGGCGGCGTTGTCGTGAAGCCCGGTGCCGTTGGTGGCCGAATTCGCGGCATGGTCGTTTTGCCCGGCGGCTAGGGTGCCTGGATCGGTGGGGTTGTCCGGATGTGTGGCTGGGCTGCCAGGTGGCGTCGGATCGGGTGGGCTGGTGGCCCACGGGTCCGGAGCTGGGGTCGGAGCCTGGGCCTTGGTTGGGGTGGTGGTGCGGGTCCGTGTGGGGGTCCGGGTTGGTTCGGGGGTGGCCCAGTCTGGGCGGGACAGCACCGGGTGGCCGTTGGTGATGGTGATGGTCCAGTGGCCGTGGTGGACGTCGATGTGGTGGCGCTTGCAGAGCAGGACCAGGTTGTCGACGCGGGTCGGGCCGCCTTCTGCCCAGTGCACGAGGTGGTGGGCCTCGCACATCGCCGGTGGGGCGCCGCACACCACGCAGCCCTTGTCCCGGGCGTTCAACGCACGCCGCATCGCCCGGTTCACGAACCGTTCCTCGGTGCCCACATCCAGGGGCTCGGAGTTCGCGCCGAGGACCAGCGGGATGATGCCGGCGTCGCAGGCCAGCCGGCGGATCGCGGCCGCGGACAGGGTGCCGCCGTGGGCCAGGTCGCCGGTGCCGGTGCCGGCGAGCAGGTCGGCCAGCGAGATGGTGACGGTGATGTGGGGCTTGATGCCGCCGTGGGCCGGGGCGGCACCGGTCGCGGCGGCGGTGTGCAGGATGTCGGTGAGGCCGTCGGCCTGGAGTTTCCCGCGGCTGCGCGGGTCCCGCTGCCCGTCGGGGGTCTTGTGGGGCTTGGAGTTGGCGAACACCATCGTCTGCAGCAACTCCGCGTTGTCACCGGCCAGGAACCCACCGAACTTGATGCCGTCGTCGGTCCGCTTCAACCACAGCCGTTCGTTCGCCGCGGCGCGCTTCTCGGCCGGTTCGGGGCCGTCGGTGTCGAGCCGGTTGCGGACCTCCCGGCCGAGCTTGCGCAGCTCGCCGGGCGGCAACACCTGGGCGGCCTTCACCATCTGTTCCTCAGCGAACCGCAGGGACTCGGCCGAGACCCGCGCCGACGACGGGATCTTGTCCAGCGCATCGACAATCACGGCCGCCTGCCCAGGGTGCAGCACCAGCGGACCGGCCGCCGGCTCCCCATCCAGCTCCGCCCCGTCCGCGTGCTCGATCTGCTCCGCCGCGTCCGCGTGCTCGGTCTGCTCCGCCGCGTCCGCGCCCGCCGCTGTGTTCGCATCCGCATCGGTTGCCGCCGTCGGTCCGTCCCGGTCGGCGTCGGCGGTCGCCTCCGCGTGCGCAGACGTCTCGCCGCTCGTCGCGTTCGCCGTCACGTCGGTCGCGGTTTCCTCTGCTGGTGCTGGGGTTTCGGTGTCGGGTGGTGTGGGGTCGGTGTGGAGGGCGGCGTTGACGGCGGTGTACTTGGGAAGGGCGTGGGCGAGTTTGAGGTCTCGGCGGACCTCGGTCGGATCGAGGCGGTGGCGGATCGCGATCAGGTTGACGGTGTCGCGGGCGCCGATTTCGGTGGCGTAGCCGTCGGTGTCCAACGCGGCCAGCAACTCCAGGCGGCGGGTGGACAGGCGGGTGAGGTCGGCCTGCAGTGTGTCGAGGGCCGTCAGCTTGTCGCTGCCGGTCATCGACCACGCGGGCCGTTCGTACCACCTGTCCATACCGAAGAGCCTAGATGGCGCCGCCGACAGTTTCTGAGCTCAGAAGGCCTTATCTATAAGGGATCTGAGGATTGGCAAGTTCCTGCCACTATCCACAGGCCAGCGCGCCGAGGAGGCCGCCGGCGAGCACGGCACTCAGGTAAGGGATCCATGAATGGCAAGCTCCTGCCACTGTCCACAGGCATGCGCGAGGGCACCTAGCCGAGGAGGCCGACTATGGCCGTCATGACGGGGATGGAGAGCAGGGTACTGAGGAGGACGGTGCTCCGGGCAAGGGTTTGGGCTGAGCGGTAGTGGACGGCGTAGACGTAGACGTTCTGAGCGGTAGGGAGCGCAGCCAGCAACGTAGGTGCGAGGAGGGCGATGCCTTCCAGGCCGAGGATCCAGTGGCCCACGGCCCAGGCCACAGCAGGCTGGACGAAGGTCTTGAGGACAACCGCCAGCACCACATCCCGGCTGAGCGTGATGGAATCCCGCGCCCCACTGAGGCTAAGCCCATAGGCGACCAGAGCCACCGGCACTGCAGCCGCCGCGACCAGGTCGATCGGGCGCATCAGCATCGCCGGGAGCTCGAGGCCCACAGCAGCGACCAGCAGGCCGACAAGCGAAGCGACAGTCAGCGGGTTCCGCAGCGGGCGAGTGACGACCGTGCGCCACGAAACACGGCGGCCGGATCCCTGCCGGTCGCCGTCCAGGATCGCGAACGCGACCGGCGCCATCACCAGCAACTGGAAGAGCACGATCGGCGCCACCAACGCGCCGGAGCCCAGCACGTACGCCGCGACCGGTATGCCGAGGTTTCCGGCGTTCACGTAGGACGCAGCCAGTACGCCGATCGTCGCCTCTCCCCTGGTACGTCGCCAGATCACCGCGGCCACGAGCAGATAGAGCACCTGGACAACGAACAAGCTGGCCAGATTCGTCGCCAGCACCGGCGAGAAGATCGCACTCAGGTCCGCCCGGGCGACAGTGGTGAACAGCAGAGCAGGAGTCGCCACGAAGAACGCCAGCCTGGACAGAACCAGCTCATCCTCAGCCCGCAGTACGCCGAACCGGCCGACGAAGTAGCCAAGCACGGCAACCGCAACCAGAGCGACGAAGGCAGCGACGACAGCAGACACCGGCGGTCAGGCGCTCAGCATCATCTGGCGCTCAATGGTTTCGTCACGCAACCGATGCTAAGCGGCGCCCGCCAGACCGCCGAGCGCTGTCCCGAATGACGGGACCCGACTATCAACGCTACTCTCTTGCAATGGTTGCAATAATTGTCGCGGTAGCGGTGTTCTTCGCCGGCATGGGCCTGCTCGGACTCGCGGCGCCGGCCGCGCTGGTGCGGCCATTCCGGATCGAACTGCCATCCGGCGAAGCGCGGACAGAGGTCAGAGCCGTGTACGGCGGATTCGGGGTCGCCGTCGCCGGACTGCTCATCGCCGCGGCCACCAACATCGGAGGAATCCGCCAAGGCGCGGTCGTCGCGATCGCGATCGCCCTGACCGGCATGGCGTTCGGCCGTCTGGTCGGCCGGATCTTCGACCGCCCGACGGCCTTCTACCCCATCTGGTTCTACTTCTGGGTCGAGCTCGCAGCGGCCGCCCTGCTGTGGTTCGCAGTCAGCTGACGCAGATAACGGTCCGGTAACCACAATGCCTCAACACAGACGAGCCATTGACGTTTCTGACTACGTAGACAACATTCTGACTACGCAGTCAGAAGAACCCAGATACAGAGCACCCCTGCCGCACAGGAGGCCAGGATGAGCAACGCGAAACCGGCACCGGAGGGCGGTCGCACCCGTCGCCCCGGCAGCACGGACGTCGCCAAGCTCGCCGGCGTCTCCCAGAAAACCGTGTCGCGGGTGCTGAACGACGAGCCGTACGTCAAGGAAGAAGTCCGCCTCCGCGTCCTGGCCGCCGTCCGCGAACTCGGTTACCGCCGCAACGAATCCGCCCGCGCGCTCAACTCGGGCCGGACCCGACGGATCGGCGTCGTCTCCCTCGGTACGGCGTTGTTCGGCCCGTCGACCCAACTCGTGAGCATCGAACGCGCACTCCGCAGTACCGGCTACTCGATGAGCGTCGTCAACACCTTCGAAGGTGATGCCGGCGGCGTCGCCGGCGCGGTCGACCACCTGCTGGAACAAGGCGTCGACGGCATCATCCTGTCCGAGCCGATCGACGAAGGCGCGGGCAAGCCGATCAAGCTCGACATCCCGGTGCTCAGCTTCGGCGACTTCCCCGGTCTCAGCGCACGCCCGATCCTGATCACCGGGGGCGACAACGTGACCGCCGGGCGCGCCGCCACCGAGCACCTGCTCGAGCTCGGGCATCGCACCGTCTGGCACATCGCCGGCCCGCAACGCTGGTGGGCCGCGCGCGACCGGCTCGAAGGCTGGCGGCAGGCGCTGGCCGCTGCCGGAGCCCAGGAACCGCCTTTGCTGGAAGGCGATTGGTCCCCCGCCTCCGGCTACCAGGCCGGCCGCGAGCTGGCCGCGAACGACGAGGTCACCGCGATCTTCGCCGCCAACGACGACATGGCCATCGGTGTGCTCCGCGCGCTCACCGAGGCCGGCCGGACCGTCCCCGGCGACGTCAGCATCGTCGGCTTCGACGACATCCCGGCCGCCGAGTACCTGAACCCACCACTCACCACCATCCCGCAGAACTTCGACCAGTACGTCGAACGCGGGATCGCGAAGCTCGTCAAGGAGATCGAGGAGCCTACCGGCGACCGATCCCCCACCCCGGAGCCACCGTCGCTCCGGCCGATCATCCGTCAGTCGACCGCCACCCCTCGCACACCGGCCCGACCCTGACCCGTCAAACCGACGAGGTCCCGGGCCGATGCCTGGGGACCAGGGCGCAGCCTTGCCACCTCCCTGAGGAGTTGAACTCCAGTGCCAACAAGTTCCCGTTCAATCCGTCGACGCACAGTCGTCGGCACCGCCCTCGCCCTGTCCGTCAGCCTCGTTCTCGCGGCCTGCGGTGGCGGCGACGACGAGTCGAGCAGCGCCCCGGTCCAGGCCGTCAGCCAGGCCGACATCGACAAGGCGATGACCACCCCGACCGAGCTCACCTTCTGGACCTGGGTGCCGGACATCAGCAAGGAGGTGGCACTGTTCGAGAAGAAGTACCCCGCGATCAAGGTGAAGGTGGTCAACGCGGGCCAGGGCGAACCGCAGTACACGAAGCTCCGGACCGCGTTGAAGGCCGGCAGCGGCGCACCGGACGCGGCCCAGATCGAGTTCCAGTACATCCCGACCTTCTCGATCACGAAGAGCCTGGTGGATCTTCGTCCGTACGGCGCGGACGCGTTGAAGGACAAGTTCGTCGACTGGACCTGGAACCAGGTGAAGGGCGCGGGCGGCGAGGTCTGGGCGATCCCGCAGGACACCGGGCCGATGGGGATGCTGTACCGCGAGGACATCTTCGCCAAGCACGGCATCACGGTCCCGAAGACCTGGGACGAGTTCGCCGCCGCGGCCCGCAAACTGCACGCCGCCGACCCCAAAGTCAGCATGACCAACCTCGCCTCGAACCAGAACGGCGTCTGGATGGGATTGCTCTGGCAGGCCGGGGTCAAGCCGTTCGAGGTGACCGGCGCCGACTCGGTCAACGTGAACCTGAACGACGAGAACTCGAAGAAGCTCGGCACCTACTGGAACGGCCTGATCAAGGAAGGCGCGGTGTCGAGTGACCCCGACTTCACCGACCAGTGGTTCCAGGCGCTCAACCGCGGCCAGTACGCCACCTGGCTGACGGCCGCCTGGGGTCCGGTCTTCCTGACCGGCAGCGCCAAGTCCACCAGCGGGAAGTGGCGGGCCGCGCCGCTGCCACAGTGGGACGCGAGCAAGCAGGTGTCGGGTAACTGGGGCGGTTCCACCACGGCCGTCGTCGCCGGCACGAAGAACCCGATCGCGGCAGCCAAGCTGGCCGAGTTCCTCAACACCGACACCGAGTCGACCAAGATGTTCGCCAACCAGCAGTTCCTGTTCCCAGCCACCAAGGCGTTGCTGACCGACCCGGCGTTCGTCCAGCAGAAGCCGGCCTTCTACGGCGGCCAGACGGTGAACCAGATCTTCGCCGACATCAGCGGCACGGTCGACACGAACTTCCAGTGGCCACCGTTCCTCGACCAAGCCGTGAACGACTGGGACGAGACGGTCGGCAAGTCGTTCGCCGACAAGTCGGACACCGGCGCAGCTCTCGACCAGTGGCAGTCCCGGATCACGACCTACGCACAGAACCAGGGCTTCAAGGTCGGACCATGAAAACCGACAGCCCAAGGCCCGTACGGCGGGTGCGGCGGGGCGCGAGCTCCGCCAACCCCGCCGCCACCGGCTACCTGTTCGTCGCGCCGTTCCTACTGGTGTTCGTCGCCATGCTGGTCCTGCCACTCGGATACGCGGCGTACCTGAGCCTGTTCCAGGACCGGCTGGTCGGCGGCACCGTCTTCTCCGGCCTCGACAACTACGTCACCGCGCTGCAGGATGACCGGCTGATTGAAAGCGTCCTGCGGATGGCCCGGTTCTTCGTCATCCAGGTGCCGACCATGCTGGCGATCGCGCTGCTGGCCGCGCTCGCGATCGACAGCGGGCTGCTCCGGTTCGCCAAGGTGTTCCGGCTCGGCATCTTCCTCCCGTACGCCGTACCGAGTGTGGTCGCCACCCTGATGTGGGGCTACCTCTACGGACCGGACTTCGGCCCGTTCGCGCAGCTCGCCGACAAGGTCGGCACGGCCGCGCCGGCGTTCCTGTCCGACGGCTGGATGCTCGGCTCGATGGCGAACATCGTCACCTGGGAGTTCGTCGGCTACAACATGATCATCCTGTACGCCGCGCTCCGCGCCGTCCCGCACGAACTCTACGAGGCGGCGGCGGTGGACGGGGCCGGCGCCTGGCGGACAGCGTGGAGCATCAAGATCCCGGCGATCCGGCCGGCCCTGGTGCTCTGCCTGATCTTCTCCGTCATCGGCACCTTCCAGCTGTTCGCCGAACCGAATCTGCTGCAACGACTGGCGCCGAGCGTGATCGACAGCGCGTACACACCCAACCTCTACGCCTACACGCTCGCGTTCACCGGACAGCAGGTGAACTACGCCGCGGCCGTCTCGTTCCTGCTCGGCCTGGTGATCGTGATCGCCTCCTACACGGTGCTGTTCGTGACCAACCGGAGGAGCCGGGCATGACAGACCGACGCAGCAACACCCTCACGCTCGGCATGATCGCGCTGTTCGTCTACTTCCTGCTGCCGTTGTTCTGGCTGGTCGTCGCGTCCACGAAGACGACCGGCGACCTGTTCTCCAGCTTCGGCCTCTGGTTCAGCCAGGACTTCTCGTTGCTCACGAACATCCGCGAGACCCTCACGTACGACGGCTCCGTGTACGCGCGCTGGATGGCGAACACGGTGTTCTACTCCGTCGTCAGTGCAGGCGGGGCCGCGTTCCTCTGCGCACTCGGCGGCTACGGCTTCGCGAAGTACAGGTTCCGCGCCAACGGCGTGTTGTTCGGACTGGTGCTCGGCTCGGTGATGGTGCCGACTACGGCGCTTGCGATCCCGACGTACCTGTTGTTCAGCAAGGTCGGGTTGGTGAACACGCCGTGGGCGATCATCCTGCCCTCGCTGGTCAGCCCGTTCGGCCTTTACCTGATGCGGATCTACGCCGCCGACGCGATCCCCGACGGCATCATCGAGGCGGCCCGGATCGACGGGGCGAGCGAATTCCGGATCTTCTTCCAGGTGGCGCTGCGGATGCTCGCACCCGGTCTGGTGACGGTCCTGCTGTTCACCCTGGTGGCGACCTGGAACAACTACTTCCTGCCGCTGATCATGCTCAACAACCCCGACCTGTACCCGGTGACGGTCGGACTGGCCGCCTGGTCGTCGCAGTCCGTCGGCGGCAGTGGTTCGACCGGCGCCCTGCTGTCCTCGGTGGTGACCGGATCCCTGCTGTCGGTCATCCCGCTGATCGCCGCCTTCCTGCTGCTGCAGCGGTACTGGCAGTCCGGCCTGTCGACCGGCAGCGTCAAGGGCTAACCCCTTAAAACATAGGAGAAACCGTGCCCCAACGGGTGCTCTTCGGAGCCGCGTACTACCACGAATACCAGCCGTACGACCGGCTCGAGCGCGACCTCGATCTGATGGCGCAGGCCCGGTTCTCGGTGATCCGGGTCGGCGAGTCGGTCTGGTCGACCTGGGAACCGGAGAACGGCCGCTTCGACCTGGACTGGCTGCAACCCGTCCTGGACGGCGCCCATCAACGCGGTATCGCCGTCGTGCTCGGCACCCCCACGTACGCCGTACCGCCGTGGCTGGTCCGGCTCTACCCGGAGATCGCGGGTGAACGGAAGACCGGTCAACGGATCCCGTGGGGCGCCCGGCAAGAGGTCGATTTCACCCACCCGGGATTCCGGTTCCACGCGGAGCGGGTGATTCGCAAGATCATCGCCCGGTACGCCGACCACCCGGCCGTGATCGGATTCCAGGTCGACAACGAACCGGGGAACGAGCTCTTCCACAACCACGGTGTCTTCCAGCGGTTCGTGGATCGGCTGCGGCACGCGTACGGCGACGTGGAGACCCTGAACAACGAGTGGGGGCTCGTCTACTGGTCCCACCGGTTGTCCGACTGGTCGGATCTGTGGACGCCGGACGGCAACTGGCAACCGCAGTACGACGTCGCGTGGCGGCGGTTCCAGGCAGACCAGACGACCGAGTTCATCGGTTGGCAGGCCGACATCGTCCGCGAGTACGCCGGGCCGGACCAGTTCGTCACCACGTGCATCTCCTACGACCGCCCGGCCCAGGCCGACGACGACCTGGTACGCCGCCTCGACGTGACCGCGGGCAACCCGTACTACGCGATGCAGGACGGGCTGCTGCATCCCCAGGCCGGGTCGGCCCTTCAGAACTGGACGACGCGGAGTACTTGGGCGTTGTACCAGAGCGCGGACCGGATGTACTCGTCGAAGCAGGAGCCGTTCCTGGTCACGGAGACGAACGCCCAGTCGATCGGGTATCCGTGGGACAACCGGCCGGCGTACGACGGGCAGTGGCGGCAGGCGGCGTGGGCACTGATCTCCCGCGGCGCGAAGATGATCGAGTACTGGCACTGGCACACGTTGCACTTCGGCGCCGAGACGTACTGGGGTGGAGTGCTCCCCCACAACGGCGAGCCGGGCCGGACCTACGAGCAGCTCGCGCGCCTCGGTGCCGAACTGGAGTCCGCCGGTTCGCTGGTCGCCCATCTGGTCCCGGACAGCGACGTGACGATGCTGTACTCCCTGCCGAGCAAGTGGCTCATGCAGAAGTACCCGCCGCTCTCCCAGCCCGACGGGAGCCCGGACGATCGGTCATACCACGGGCTGTTCGACCCGTTCTATCGCGGTGCGTTCGACGCCGGACTGCAAACACGGATCCTCCACACAAGCCAGTTCACGGGATCCGCCGAGGACTTGGCCGCGGAGCACCCCGTACTCGTCGTACCGGGTCTGTACCTCGCCGAGGACTCCCTGCTCGACCAGCTGATCGCGTACGCCGCGGCCGGTGGGCATCTGGTTGTCGGTCCGCGCACTGCCTACGCGGACCACGAGGCGCGAGCCCGGACGGAGACCCAACCGGCGCGACTCGCAGCAGCCGCAGGGGTCAGGTACGACGAGTTCAGCAACCTCGGCAACGAGTTGAAGGTCACGGCCGCAGCCGGGTCACCACTCGACCTCGACGACGACACGGCCGCAACGCGATGGGCCGACGGACTCCAGCTCGACGGCGCCGACGTACTGGCCGGGTACGAGCATCCGCACTTCGGCCGCTGGCCCGCGATCACCAGCAAGGCTCACGGCGAGGGGCGGATCACGTACGTCGGGACGGTGCCGAACCCGGCGCTCGCGATCGCCCTGTTCCGGTGGATCGCGCCAGCCGGCTGGACGGATCTCCCGTCGAGAGTGACGGTCACCTCGGCGACGAGCACGGACGGCCGGCGGCTGCGGTTCGTACACAACTGGTCATGGGACCCGGCTCGGATCGACCTCCCGGTCGGTGTCCACGACGTACTCGCCGACACCGATCACGGTGTCGGGGAAAAACTCGAACTCGGCGCCTGGGACGTGCGGGTACTGCTTGAATCAGACCTTGAATCAGACGTCGAATCAGATCTCGGATCAGACTGACGCGGTCTGCCGTCGATAGGTGCCGGGGGCAACACCGAAGTCACGCTTGAACGCCTTGGCGAAAGCGAACTCCGAGGTGTAGCCGATCTGCTTGGCGACCGCGGCGAGGGACCGGTCCTCGTCGCGGAGCAGGCGGGCGGCCGTCGTCATCCGCCAGCGGGACAGATAGGTGAGCGGCGGTTCGCCGACGGCCTCGGTGAAGCGGCGGGCGAAGGCCGCGCGGGACAGCCCGACCTGCCCGGCGAGGTCGGCAACGGTCCAGGAAGCGCCCGGCTCGGAGTGGATCAGCTCGAGGGAGCGGGCCACCGGAATGTCAGTCAGCGTCCGGGACCAGCCACTCTGGGTCGGGCAGTTTCGCTCCTCCATCCAGGCCCTGATGATGAGCACCAGCAGGGCGTCCACCAGGGCGGGCACGACAGCGGCCACACCCGGCCGGTTCGCGTCGAGCTCTTCGCCGAGGATCCCAATCGCGCTGTGCAGCGTCCGGTGCCGGCCGGGATCGGCCGCGACGTGGACGACGTCGGGCAGGTTGTCGAGGACCGGGTGCGGGCGGTGCCGATCCAGCAGGTAGGTGCCGCAGAGCAGCAGCGACCGGGCGCCTTGACCGCCGAGCACCTCAACCTCCGGGTTGAAGTCGACCACCGGTGAACCAGGCCGATCGACCAGCGAATGCCCAAGCCCGCGCGGCATGAGCACTGCGTCCCCGGGCCCCAGCGCGACCGGGGCCGAGCCATCGCCTGGCACCAGCCAGCAACTCCCCTGCAGCACAAGATGGAAGGCCGCGCCGAACGAGTCGGCGAACCGCAGGCCCCACGGCGCCCGAACCTCAGACCGCCCGGACGTGGCGGGCCCGGTCCGCATCGCGGCGACGACATCGGCCAGAACATCCATACCGGGCATCATACTCCACGCGATCAAGACGATCAGACATAAATCAAAGCCTGATGGACATAGATCCGCTTCACGACCCTGCCTATCTTAGGTGTTGAACACTCAACAAGTCCAAGGAAGCAGGAGAAGCTATGAGCATTGTCGTCACCGCAGCCACCGGCCAGCTCGGCAGCCTCGTCATCGACGAGCTGCTGACCAGGGTTCCCGCCGACCAGGTCGTCGCGGTGGTCCGCGACGCGGAGAAGGCGGCCGGGATCGCGGCCCGTGGCGTCGAGCTGAGGATCGCCGACTACGGTGACCCAGCCGCTCTGGCCACCGCGTTCCGCCCCGGCGACACCGTCCTGCTCATCTCGGGGCTGGACCCCGAACGGGTCCACCAGCACAAGTCCGTGATCGACGCCGCCAAGGAGGCCGGCGTCGCCCGCCTCGCCTACACCGGCGTACTCGGCGGCCCCGAGGCCGACTTCGACCTCGCCGCCGACCACAAGGCGACCGAGCAGGCCATCCTCGACTCGGGCCTGTCGTACACGTTCCTGCGCAACGGCTGGTACAACGAGAACTACACCGCCCAGCTCCCGGTCCAACTGGAGCACGGTGTCGTCGGTGCCACGGGCGAAGGCCGGATCGGATCGGCTTCCCGCCTCGACTTCGCGGCGGCCGCGGCCGTAGTACTGACCGGCGAGGGTCACGAGAAGAAGGCGTACGAGCTGAACGGGGATGTCGGCTGGTCGCTGGAGGAGTACGCCGCCGAGGTGTCGAAGCAGTCCGGGAAGACCGTTGCCTACAACAACGTTCCGGCCGAAGCGCTGGTCGGGATCCTCTCCCAGGCCGGTGTGCCCGAGCGGTTCGCGGGGATTCTCGCCAACGTGGACCAGGCGATCGAGCGGGGCCTGCTGGCCGGCCGCGGTTCCGACCTCAGCCGGCTGATCGGCCGCCCGACCACCCCGATCGCCGACTCCATCGCCGCCGCCCTCAAGGGCTGATCGGCTGAAGGTGCCCGGACCCCGCGCGGCGACCAGCGCGGGGCCCGGGCGCTGTCACGCTCAGGTGCCGGTGATCAACCGGATGGCCAGGTCAGGACTGAACGTCCCGGCCGGGATGCCGGCGCCGATCCCGCAGGACCCGTCGGAGTCGCCCGGAACCTTGACCCACAGCAGCATTTCGGCGCCACCGCCCACCTGCGAAACCGCACCCAGCTTGCGTCCGGGCGGGTTGCACCAGTCGTTGCCTGGACCGTTGCCGTTGCGGCTGGTGTCCACCACGAACGGCTTGTCGGTGGCCAGGGTGCCGTTGATCGCGTTGCCGTAGCTGACCGACGCGGCGGTCGTGTAGTAGTTCGACACGTTCACCGAGAAGCCCCGCGCATTGGCGACGCCGGCGCCGACCAGCCGCTGGGCCATCACGTCGGCGGCCACCCAGCCCGCGTTACCGCCGTCCAGGTAGGCCCAGGTGTTGGGCGCGTTGTCCTTGAACTGGTTGATCGCGTAGCTCAGCATGCCGTTGCGCTCGTTGATCGCGTCCTGGCTCATGCAGTTGAAGTCGCCGAGCGAGTCCGGCTCGATGATGACCACCGCGGGACGGTTCCCGATCGCCGAGGCGAACGCCGCGATCCAGCTCCGGTACGCCGCCGGCGAGCCCGCACCGCCACCGGAATGACCGCCACACGCGTCCCGTCCGGGGATGTTGTAGGCCACCAGGACCGGCAACTTGTCGGCCGCATCGGCCGCGCCGACGAATCCGCCGACCGAGGCACCGATGTCACCGCTCCAGTTGCCGAACCAGCGGCCCATCGGCTTGGTCGAGATCGAGGACTCGATCTGCGCCTTCCTGGAGTCGTTCGGGTTGTTCCGCACCCAGACGGCCGGGTTCGAGTTCGGGTCGACGTAGAAGCCGCTGGTCATCTCGAGCGGGTTGCCGGCCGCGCTGCCACCGGTGTTGTCGGTGAGCGAGATGTTGTCGAAGTAGACCGTGTAGCCGCCACCGGCCAGCCCGCCAAGCTGGAAGGTGAGCTCGCCGATCGTGGTCTCCATCGAACTGGTGAACGGGAACGAGAAGTGCTGGACCGTGGTGCCGACGGTGAACAGCTTGTCGAGCGTCGCCGGGTACGGATCCGCGTTCTGCTGCACGGTCGTCCGGAGCTGGCGGCTCGCGGTGGCCGACGCGTCGAAGGACAGGGTGTAGTTCCGGCCCTGGTGTAGCGGGATCGCGGGCGCCTTCTGGCCGAGCATTGCGTCCCACTTGTTCGCCGTACCACCAGGAACGACGGCCTTGAGCCGTCCGGCGTCCACACTGATGGGGGTGTTGCCGCTGCTCCACCAACTGGCCGTACTCGTGGTGAAGGTGCCGTTCTGGAGGAGTTCGGTGGCCGCGGAGGCGCCCTGCGACAACGGCAGGCCCACCGCTAGAACGAGGCCGGCCGCGACCAGGCCTCGGGTGATCCATCTCATGGTGCGTTGCTCCTGTCTTGAGGAGAAGGGGCGGAAGACAGTCCGGGAGCGCTTTCAGTTTTCACCGGATCGAGCGGCGTCAACAGGCATGCTGTCGGAGTTCCCCGGCGGGCGTCAAGGCCCTAGGAGCGACTGAATCGCACCAGGTCCAGGACTTCACAGCTTGCCACCGAGTCCCTAGACTCCACCTGGAAGCGCTCCCAGTTCAGCGGTCACCGGGTCGCCCGGTCACCACGCCCGAGCCCTCTGGAAAGGACGGCCCGATGCAGCACCGTCGGCTCGGTCGGAGCGGCCTGAAGGTCAGCGAGATCGCCTACGGCAACTGGATCACCCACGGTTCCCAGCTCGACCAGGACCAGGCGCTGGCCTGCACCCGGTCCGCGCTGGACGCCGGGATCAGCACCTTCGACACCGCCGGCTCGGCACCGACTATGTCGACCTGTACCAGGCACACCGGTTCGACCCGGAGACGCCGCTGGAGGAGACCCTCCGTGCTTTCGACGACCTGGTCCGCCAGGGCAAGGTCCTGTACGTCGGGGTGTCGGAGTGGACCGCGGACCAGATCGAGGAGGCGTTGAAGATCGCCGACGGCCTCGGGCTCGACCGGATCGTCGCGCACCAGCCGCAGTACAACATGCTGCACCGGACGATCGAGATGGACATCGTTCCGCTGTGCCAGAGCGAGGGCATCGGGCAGCTGGTCTACCAGCCGCTCGCGCAGGGTGTGTTGGCCGGGAAGTATCCCCCCGGCTGGCCGGTGCCCGATGGATCGCGCACGACCGATGCGACCGGGTCGGAGTTCATCGCCCGGCTGCTTGAGGAGCTGCTCGAGCGGGTGCAGCGGTTGCGTCCGCTCGCGGCCGATGCCGGTTTGTCGATGGCGCAGCTGGCGATCGCGGGGGTACTTCAGCGGCCCGGGATCACCTCGGCCATCGTCGGTGCATCCAGGCCCGAGCAACTAACCGACTCCGTGCAGGCTTCGGGAGTCAAGCTGGACCCCGACCTGCTCGCGGCGACCGACGCGATCCTCAGCGACTCGGTCCAGCGCTGATCATCAACCTGCCCTGATCAGCCTGCTTTGATCAGCGCAGGCTCAGGCGGTCTTCTCGCGACGCTCCCGCTTGCGTTCCATCTGGTCGCGCGGGATCAGGGTGGGGTTGACGTTCTCCAGCACGACCTCGCCGGTGACGACGACCTTGGCGACGTCCTCGCGGCTCGGCACCTCGTACATCACGTTGAGGAGCACTTCTTCCATGATCGCGCGGAGACCGCGAGCGCCGGTGCCGCGGAGCAGCGCCTGGTCCGCGATCGCGTCGATCGCGTCGTCGCTGAACTCCAGCTCGACACTGTCGATCTCGAACAGCCGCCGGTACTGCTTGACCAGCGCGTTCTTCGGCTCGGACAGGATCTTGATCAGCGCCTCCCGGTCCAGCGGGGAGACGGTGGTGATCACCGGGAGCCGGCCGATGAACTCGGGGATCAGGCCGAACTTCAGCAGATCCTCCGGCATCACATCCGCGTAGCCGCCGAGCTCCTTCGGCTTCTCCGACTCGCGCACCGTGTTGAAGCCCAGCGTCTTCTTGCCGACCCGCTGCTCGACCATGTGGTCCAGCCCGGCGAACGCGCCGCCGACGATGAACAGCACGTTGGTGGTGTCGATCTGGATGAACTCCTGGTGCGGGTGCTTGCGGCCACCCTGCGGCGGGACCGACGCCGTCGTACCCTCCAGGATCTTCAGCAGGGCCTGCTGCACGCCCTCGCCGGAGACGTCCCGGGTGATCGACGGGTTCTCGCTCTTGCGGGCGATCTTGTCGACCTCGTCGATGTAGATGATCCCGGTCTCGGCCTTCTTGACGTCGTAGTCGGCCGCCTGGATCAGCTTGAGCAGGATGTTCTCGACGTCCTCGCCGACGTACCCGGCCTCGGTCAGCGCGGTCGCGTCCGCGATCGCGAACGGCACGTTGAGCATCCGGGCCAGGGTCTGCGCGAGGTAGGTCTTGCCGCAACCGGTCGGACCGATCAGCAGGATGTTCGACTTGGCCAGCTCGACCGCTTCGTCCTTCGCGTGCCGGCCGGCGGTGGAACCGCCCTGACCGTCGCGGACCCGCTTGTAGTGGTTGTAGACCGCTACCGCGAGTGCCTTCTTGGCTACGTCCTGTCCGACAACGTACGCATTGAGGAAGTCGTAGATCTCCCGCGGCTTGGGCAGCTCGGTGAGTCCGACCTCGGAGCCCTCGTTCAGCTCCTCCTCGATGATCTCGTTACAGAGATCTATGCACTCGTCGCAGATGTAGACGCCAGGACCGGCGATGAGCTTCTTGACCTGCTTCTGGCTCTTTCCGCAGAACGAGCATTTCAGCAGGTCGCCGCCGTCACCTATGCGAGCCACCGGGACAGATCCCTTCTCTGAGCAGTCGAACCGGACCGTGCACCACACCCCCGGCCCCGATTTCGACGGTACCGTGCCGAGGGCCGAAACGCCGTCCGTATCGCCGCGTTGTGACTACGCCTCTGGCGAACGCGGCACCCTCTTGACAGCGGGACCGGGGGGTCGTGCGACGGGTCAGACGCCGGCCGGGACCGGAGACTTGAGCGATTGCAGAACGTCGTCGATCAGGCCGTACTCGATCGCCTGGTCGGCAGTGAGGAACTTGTCCCGCTCGATGTCGCGGGAAACCTCCTCGATCGGCTTGCCGCTGGCCTCGGCGATCATCGTCTCCAGCAGCGCGCGGAGGCGGAGGATCTCGTTCGCCTGGATCTCGATGTCACTCGACTGGCCGTAGGTACCCTCGGTGGCCGGCTGGTGGATGATGATCCGGCTGTTCGGCAGCGCCAGCCGCTTGCCCCGGGTCCCGGCGGCGAGCAGCACCGCGGCGGCCGAGGCGGCCTGGCCGAGGCAGACCGTCTGCACGTCCGGCTTGATGTAGCGGATCGTGTCGTAGATCGCGGTCAGCGCGGTGAACGAGCCACCCGGCGAGTTGATGTAGATGCTGATGTCGCGGTCGGAGTCCATCGACTGCAGGCAGAGCAGCTGCGCCATCACGGCGTTCGCGATCTCGTCGGTGATCGGCGTACCGAGGAAGATGATCCGGTCCTCGAAGAGCTTCGTGTACGGGTCGATCCGGCGCATGCCGTACGACGTGCGCTCCTCCCACTGCGGGATGAAGTAGTTCATGGTTTGTCCTTACCTGGCTGAGTGGGAGATCAGGAGTTCGGGCTGCCGCTGCTGAGCTGAGCGGCGCTGGCGACCACGTGGTCGATGAAGCCGTACTCCTTCGCCTGCTCGGCGGTGAACCAGCGGTCCCGGTCGGCGTCGTTCTCGACCTGCTCGAGCTGCTGGCCGGTGTGCTCGGCGATCAGCTTGAACAGCTGCGCCTTGATGTGCAGCGACTGCTCGGCCTGGATCTTGATGTCCGAAGCCGTACCACCCATCCCGCCGGACGGCTGGTGCATCATGATCCGCGCGTGCGGCAGGGCGAACCGCTTGTCCTTCGCGCCGGCACAGAGCAGGAACTGCCCCATCGACGCGGCCAGGCCCATCCCGACGGTGGCGACGTCGTTGGAGATCCACTGCATGGTGTCGTAGATCGCCATACCCGAGTCCACCGAACCACCCGGGGAGTTGATGTACAGCCAGATGTCCTTGTTCGGGTCCTCGGCGTTGAGGAGCAGCATCTGCGCGCAGATCGCGTTCGCGTTGTCGTCGCGAACCTCGGACCCCAGGAAGATGATCCGGTTGCTCAGCAGGCGCTGGTAGATGTGGTCGTCGAGGCCGCCCGATCCGTTGCCGCCCGCGGCGGTGGGGCTGGCTGCAAATGTCTCGTTCACGAAGCCGACATTACTGGTCCGGGGCGACAGACCTAAGGCCGGTCGGCAAGTGTTCGCTCACGGCGCACCCCGTCTGCCCAGAGCGAATTCCCGAAAGCCCTGCCGGCACCGGGAATACGGTCAACGACTTCCACCCACGAGTCCCGAGCAGCAAGTCAGCACCGGCCCGGCACCCCGTCGTACCGGCGCGCTCGGCACCAGCCCGGCACCCCGGCAGTACCGGCGCCTTCGAATGCTCTGGAAACGGCGATCGGCCCGGATCCGAGTGGATCCGGGCCGATCGCTGGTGTTCGTCAGGCCTTGGCGGGCTCTTCGGCCGGGGCCTCGGCGTCGGCATCGGCGGCGTCAGCCTCGGTGAGGTAGGTGCCGTCCGGCTGCAGGGTCTTCAGCTCGACCACGTTGCCGGAGGCGTCGGTGATCTTCGCGTTCTCGACCAGGTGCGCGAGCGCCTTGCCGCGGACGACCTCGGACACCAGGCTCGGCACCAGGTTGTTCTCGACCGCGTGCTGGGCGAACTGGTCCGGGCTGATCCCGGATCGCTGCGCGTGCCGGACGATGTGCTCGGTCAGCTCCTGGTCGTTGACACTGAGCTCCTGCTGCTCGGCCACCAGGTCGAGCACGAACTGAGCCTTGATCGCGTCCTCGGACCGCTTCTTCAGGTCCTCGTTGAACTCGTCCTCGGTCTGCTCCTCGCCCTCGAGGAACTGCTCGAACGTCATCCCGGAGTAGCCGAGCTGCTGCTCGAGGTTCTCCTTGCGGGCCGCGAGCTCGTCGGTCAACAGGCCCTCGGGGACCGGCACCTCGACCAGGGTGAGGATCTTCTCCAGCACCGCGTCCCGGGCGTCGCCGGCCTGCTCCAGCCGCTTGCCGCGTTCGAGCCGGCCCTGGATGTCCGCCTTCAGCTCCGCCACCGTGTCGAACTCCGACGCGGTCTGCGCGAACTCGTCGTCGAACTCCGGCAGCTCCTGCTCCTTGACCGCGGTCACGGTGACCTCGACGTCGACGTCCTCGCCCTTCAGCTCACCGCCGACCAGCTGGGTGACGAAGGTCTTGGTCTCACCGGCGTTCAGCCCGATGACCGCCTCGTCCAGGCCGTCGAGCAGCTGACCGCTGCCGACCTGGTACGACAGGCCGGTGGCCTGCGCCTCCTCGACCTTCTCGCCGTCCTTGCTGGCGGACAGGTCCAGGGTGATGAAGTCGTCGTCCTGCACCGCGCGCTCGACCGGGTTCAGCGAGCCGAACCGCTGCCGCAGCGACTCGATCTGCTCGTCCAGCTCGTCGTCGCTGATCGCGATGTCCTCGACACCGGCCTCGATCCCCTCGAGGTCGGGCAGCGTGATCTCCGGCCGCACCTCGACCTCGGCTGAGAACTGCAGGTTCTCCTTGTCGTTGAACTCGGTCACGTCGACCTCGGGCCGGCCGATCGCCTTGACCTTGTTGTCCTGCACCGCCCGCGAGTAGAGCTTCGGCAGCGCGTCGTTGATCGCCTCCTCCAGCACCGGGGCGCGACCGACCCGCTGGTCGATGACCTGCGGCGGAACCTTGCCCTTGCGGAAGCCCGGGACGACGATCTGCTGGGCGATGCTCTGGTACGCCGCGTCGAGGCTCGGCTTGAGCTCCTCGAACGGCACCTCGACGATGAGCCGGACCTTCGTCGGGCTCAAGGACTCGACGGTGCTCTTCACGGTGGCGGTTCTCCTTGGTTGATGACGTTGCACAGCACGGGCCGCGCAGGCCCCGCTGCCGGGGTACTGCAGGGGGTTACTGCAGGGTTTGTCGGGGCGACAGGACTCGAACCTGCGGTCTCCTGCTCCCAAAGCAGGCGCGCTAGCCACTACGCTACGCCCCGCAGTGACCGCACGAGTCTAGTGGACGCGGACCAGTGCTCGCGCACCCCACCCACCCGGACCCCGATTTTGAGCCGGACCACCCCGATGTGGAATCATGTCCGAGCACTCCCTCGGGAGCGCCCGCGGGTGTAGCTCAATGGTAGAGCCCCAGTCTTCCAAACTGGCTACGCGAGTTCGATTCTCGTCACCCGCTCGGAACACGAAAGGCCCCCAGCCACAGGAATTCGGTGGCCGGGGGCACGGCAGACGTCAGAAGGCGGAGGCGGTACGACGTCCGCGGCGTAAGCCCAGCATGTGCGGCAGGCCGGAGCCGGCGACGGCCAAGGTTCTCCCGACGCGTGCGAGCAAGGATGGTTCCGGCAGGGGAGGGAGTGCACCCGGGACGTCCGCCAAGTTCACGAAGTACGCCCGAACCGGGCCGATCCCTTCGAGGTCCTGAGACACCTCGTGCGCGGGACCAGGCATCGGGGTGTTTGCGGTCTGGTAGAGCTCCTCGGAGAGGAGCAGGTACTCGGGAACCTTGACAGGGTTCTTCAGCAGCCGATGGACGAGGATGACGTCGATCCCGACGAGCTTGCGCCGCTGCCTGATGGTCTGGGTGGCGACCTCGCCGACGTGCGCGACGAACTTGAGCTTCAGGTTGTTCGCCTGAGTGCAACTGGCGCACGGGCACAGGTTGGTCGCGACATAGTGCCGCTCGAGGTGGAACGCCCGGTGCATGGCCATGGCGGCCTGGAGAGTCAGGGCGACCGTTGCGTCACTGTCCAACGTGTCGGCCTGACGAGCGAGAAAGGCCGCGTCGCCTTCGATTTCGATCAGGTCGAAGTCGGGCACGGCATCGATCACCTTCTCCAGAAGCCGCGCGGTGTTGACCTCGGCATGCGCAAGGCTCATTCGATGGGATCGCATGTAGTCGGTGTAGCCGCCGATGTCAGCGATGAGGAGAAGCGAACGCCCAGACGTCATACGAGACCGTACCAACACCCCCGGACTGTCGACATGGAGTCGAACGCATCGGGAACCGCTCGTGGACCGGCCCGCGGGAATCCGATCTCCGGCTATTGAGGCGGTTGCTCAGGGTCGTCACGGGGCGTGAAGCGGTCGAGCATCGAGTCAACCACCACCCCCGCCTCGCGGGCGCTCGGCGTGTAGCCGAGCACGACTGGGAGGAAGCGGTCGGAGCGCAGCGCCTTCAGCCGGAGCTCGCTGGTGGCTCGCACGGTGGCGGTCCGGCGGATCCGCCGGAGCAGGGCGATCTCTCCGAACCCCTGCCCCGGACCGAGCGTTGCCACGACCTGTCCGTCCCCGATCACATCGGCCTCGCCCGACTCGATCACGAAGTAGTGGTCCCCGACGTCGCCCTGATGAAAGACGACGTGACCAGCGGGCACGTCCACCGGTTCCAGGCCGCGAGCCAGCTGCTCGATGGCGGGCAGGGGCAGGACGTTCAACATGGCCACCCTGTGCAACATGTCGATGTCGTCATCTCGCACGCCGATGGACCGGTCCATTCCTCGCAGCCGCTGCCATGAGGCCACGGCAAGGACTGGACACAGCAGACCGACAGTCACGAGCGCAGGACGTACGCCGGCCCCGGCGACCACCAGCGAGGCGACGAGCGCTCCGACCCCGATGGACAGGGCGACCAAGCTCTCCAACACTCCGAAGACCCGCGCCAGCACTTCGTCCGCGGCCAGTCTGGCCAGGAGCGTGAAACCTCCGAGATCGATCAGCGAGTTCCAGACGCCGACACAGGCCAGCAGGCCCCACGCCGCGACCTGTTGTGGGAAGACGCCGATCAGCGTGACCGGCATACCCCAGAGGGCCACCCCAACGGCGAACCACGCGCCGAGGCGCCGAGTGCCGACCAGCAACGACGCGGCGAGTGAACCTAGGACTGCACCCGCCCCGATGGCAGCGGTGAGGACGCCCACGCCCGGTTCGCCGGTCCCCAGCAGTTCGATGGCGACCACCACGGTGAGTACGGTCAGCGCCCCTCGGGTGAATGACTGCGCAGCCGCCAGGCCCATGATGAGTGCAAGGTCGCGGCTCCCGCTGACGACTCGAATGCCTTCGACGGCCGACCTCATCCAATTGGTCTCTCTCGGGGCAGACGGCCGCGGAGGTGCGTCGTAGTTCAGCCGCAACAGCAAGGCCGCAGCCCACAACGAGGCGCCCGCAGCCACAGCGAACACGACGGTCACGCCGGTGAACTGCAGCAGCAACGCTGCCAGCAGCGGACCCATCAACGTCGCGGCGGCGTCCAGCAGCCCACGGACCACATTGGCGCTGGCGAGCTCGTATCCGGTGTGGCAGAGCGACGGGAGTAATGCGGAGTGCGCGGGTCGGTAGAGCGTGGCAGCGATGGTCGACAACACCGCCAACACATACACGATCTGCGGCGGTCCGCCCACGCCCACGACGACCGCAGCCGCACCGGTGACAACACCACGCAGCACGGAGACCAGGATCAGTACGCGCTCCCTGCGGCCCTTGTCGGCCAGCGGCGACAACAGAGGGGTCAGGATCGCGGACGGGGCCATGCGAAGGAGTCCCACCAGCCCGACGGCTGTCGCACCACCGTCCCGGTAAGCCACGATCCCGAGCCCCACGGTGAACGCCCACTCCGCCGTCCAGGCCCCGAGGAAGCTGAGCTGGGCGCGGCGTAGGTTGGGGTTTCGGGCGTTGCTGGTGAACGCGCCCGCGGCATTGCCCAGCCTGCCCCGGAGTCCCTTACCCGCCATCCGGCGACGATACCGTTCCGTGCCTGGCATCGTTCGACGCAAACGCACCCACATGCCGCGGACCGCGAAGACGCGGAACGGCCGATGGGAGAATGCTTGTTGAGGGATCATGAGCCTATGGACCCTCAGCAGCGGCACCCCATGACGAGACATCTCGGCGGCCGGGAGGACACCCCATGACGGCTTTGGACAGCGCCCAGCTCCTTGCCGAACTCGAGCCAACGGTCGCAGCGAACCTCGACCGGCACCTGGCCACCGCCAAGGAATGGATGCCCCACGAGTACGTGCCCTGGAGTCTGGGGCGAGACTTTGCTGACCTGGGTGGGGAGGCATGGTCGGTCGAGCAGTCGGCGTTGTCGCCAATCGCGCGCACCGCATTGGAAGTCAACCTGCTGACCGAGGACAATCTGCCCAGCTACCACCGTGAGGTCGAGCGAGCCTTCGGCAGGGACAGCGCGTGGGGCACGTGGGTGAACCGATGGACCGCCGAGGAGGGCAGGCACGCCTTCTGCATACGCGACTATCTGCTGGTCACGCGGGGGGTCGATCCCGACGAGCTCGAGCGGGCCCGGATGGAGACCATGGAGTCCGGCTACGACTCCGGCGACAAGCCGCTGCTCAACGTATGCGCCTACGTGTCGTTCCAGGAGCTCGCGACGCGCGTTTCACACCGAAATACCGGAAGGTTCACCAACGAGCCGATCGCCGACAAGCTGCTCACCCGCGTCGCCATGGACGAGAACCTGCACATGATCTTCTACCGGAACATCGTCGCGGCGGCCCTCGAGCTCGCACCTAGCCAGACCATGCGCGCCATTACCGAGGAGGTCGTCGGCTTCCAGATGCCCGGCAGCATCATCCCCGGGTTCGCCCGCAAGGCGGTGCAGATGGCCAAGGCCGGAATCTACGACCTTCGCATCCACCACGACGACATCGTGACACCGCTGCTGCGTCAGTGGCGTGTGTTCGAGCTCGAGGGCCTGGACGGCGACGGCGAGCAAGCGCGTGAGGAGCTCGCGGCGGCTGTCGATGCCCTCGACGTACAGGCCACACGGTTCGTCGAACAACGCGCGGAGGCGGCCGCCAAGAAGGCGGCCCGACAGGCGACATAAGTCCGCCAACACCTGTCATGCCGCTATCCGCTCGGACCTGGGCGCGCTAAGACCCAGGCGACATGCGCCTGTTTACCACGCCGCGGATGCAGGTGCCGGCGTCATGCGATCAGCGAGCGATTACACCGGATCAGCCGGGGTGCGACGATGTCGGCATGAGTGAGGGGATCGTCGTCGTCCCGTACGACGATGCGTGGCCGGTGATCTTCGCAGCGATCGGAACACGGCTACGTCGGGAACTCGGGGACACGGCCCTCCGCATCGACCACATCGGGTCAACCGCGGTACCCGGTCTCGACGCGAAACCGATCGTCGACATCCAGATCTCGGTCGCGTCGTTCGAACCACTCGACGCGTTCCGGCTGCCGATCGAGCGGGCCGGGTTCGGCTACCGCCCGGACAACCCGGAACGCACCAAGCGCTACTTCCGCGAGCAGCCCGGCGAGCGCCGTACCCACATCCATGTCAGGCGCGCAGGCTCCTTCTCCGAGCAGTTCGCACTCCTGTTCCGGGAGTTCCTTCGCTCCCACCCCGACCACGCTCAGAACTACGCAGACCTGAAGCATCGATTGGCGAAGCAGTTCTCGTCCCCAGAACAGCGCCACGACTACGTGGAAGCAAAGGCACCCTTCATCTGGCAAACCATCCACCTCGCCGACGAATGGTCCCAGTCGACCGGCTGGGAACCCCCAACGTCGGACTGCTGACGACGTACCGCCCCGTCCGTCTTAGAGATGCACAGCAAATCGTCGTCACGCGGACCCTGCTACTGGTGATCGCCGCGTCAGTGGCGGTTCGCGGTTCGGGCGTTCCAGAGGGTTCGAACCAAGGATTCGGTGTCGCTGTGGCGTCCGATGACGCTGGTGAACGGGAAGTCCGTCGGTATGACGGGGAACCGGGCGATTGGCCTGACCGGGTCGGGGTTGACCCATTGGCCAGACTGCAGCAGTCCGGCGATGGCGGGCTCAGCCGTGAAGCCGGCTCGCGGGAGTACGTACAGCCAGCCGTCGGTGAGGAGCTCGGCGTCCAGCTGGTCGCTGTTGACCGAGAAGAAGTACTGCCGCGTCTGGCGGTCGCCTCTTACCGACCAGACGCCATTGCGCGTGGAGCGGAAGCCTCGCCCGCGGGCCAGCAGGGCGAACCACATCGCCCACACCGCATCGTCCGTGGCGAACACCGCGCGCTGGCTCCCGAACGGCGTGCTGTCGTCGGACTCCCGGTCAGGTCTGAGCTCGCTGATCCCGTCGCGCTGGCTCCCATGGAACAGCACCTGGTGGTGCACCGCGAGCCACCGTAGGTAGGTCATCACCTTTCCCGGCGGCCGCAGTCTGTCTAATGTGCCGGGCGAGTCGAGGTACCTTCTGGTGAACTCCTCGTACGCACGCTGAGTCGCCGCGTCCAGCTGCGGCACCTCGGGCAACCGCGGCAAACCCAGCAGCGCAAACAGATTGCTCCCCCGCATGGCCAGCACCGCGCTCAGAGTCCTACGCATGCGGCCATCCTCCCGCACAGCAGCCGACGGCCCCGAAGGTCGTGGTACCAGATCGCCGGCACCTGCTAGGGGGACGAGGTAGGTGTGGTGTCGATGCTGTCCTGGCGGGCGATCAGGAGGGGAGCCGATTGCAGGCTGAGCGAGCTGTAGAGACAACCCCTATGTCTTGGCGGTAGCGCGGGACCGACAGGGAGATCTCATCCACGGCGACAGTATGGTCCACCGGCGGCGGGCTCGAGGTGGTTTAGGGTCCTGGGCTGGTGAGAGTTGGGGATGTGGGGTCGCGGCTTGTTGTTTTGCGGGGGAACTCGGGGTCTGGGAAGAGCACTACGGCGCAGGAGGTTCGGCGGCGGGTTGGGCGTGGGGTTGCTTGGGTTGAGCAGGATTATCTGCGCCGGATCCTGTTGCGGGAGCACGATCGGGCGGGTGCGCCGAACGTCGGGTTGATCGATCAGACGGCGCGGTATGCGCTCGATCACGGGTATCACGTGATTCTGGAAGGCATCCTCTACAGCCCGACGTATGGGGCGATGGTGCGGCAGTTGATTGCTGACCACGCGGGCCTTACGGGCGTGTACTACTTCCAGTTGCCGTTCGAGGAGACGGTTCGACGGCATGCCGGCCGGCCGCTGGCGAAGGTGGTCACGCCGCAGCAGATGCGGGAGTGCTATCAGGACTGCGACCTGCTCGGCGTACCGGGTGAGCAGGTGATCGACAAGTCCAGCAGCCTGGACGAGACGGTCGAGCGCATCATCGGTGATCTTGCCTGGGTGGCCGGCGGAGAGATCGCGCACGCGCTCGAAGAATGAGAGCCCGGCCGGCGTCGTACGCCGCGGCGTCGCAGTACACGACCCGGGCGGCCGGGACGTCGCGGGCGCGGGAGTACGACGGTCGCTGCGGCAGGTTCACCTATTGCGAATCGTGATGGCTGTGAGGTGGGTCACCGCGCGGGACCGGGAATCGCTTATTGCACAAAGCGGCAATTGTTCACCGCGGGAGGGAAAAAAGAGGACAGGAACTGACGAGACGGCGATACTGGAAAGTGCGCCGTTTTCCGGTTGCAAGCCCCTCACTGCCGAGCATGATGGGAAGTGCGCCCGTCCAGATGCCTTCAGAGCACCGTGCCCAAGCGCCGTCGATCGCAGCTCCTTCCACCCGAACCCCCTCCAGCCGACAACACTTCCGCAGCAACAACCTCTGGCGACTCCGCCCCTATCTCAGACCGCACCGCTGGCGCCTGGTGACGATGTTCACCAGTGCCATCCTCGGTGTCGGCGTCAGCCTCACCGTCCCCCTGGTCACCCGGGCCATCATCGACGGGCCGGTCACCCGCCGGGAGATCGACCTCCTTCTCCCCCTCGCCCTGCTGGCCCTCGGACTCAGCATCAGCGAAGTGATCCTGGTCTGGGTCCGCCGCTGGGCCCAGTCCAGAGCCGTCAGCGACCTCGAAGCCACCCTCCGCCACGACCTGTACGTACGGCTGCAGTCGCTGCCGATGGAGTTCCACACCCGCTGGCAGAGCGGTCAGCTGCTGTCCCGGGTCACCGTCGACCTGTCCACCATCCGCCGGTTCATGGGCTTCGGCCTGCTGTTCCTGGTGATCAACATCCTCCAACTCGTCGTCGTCACCATTCTGCTGCTGAGGCTGTACTGGCCACTCGGCGTCGTCGTACTGGTGGCGGCCGTACCGATCATCCTGCTGTCGCTGCGGTTCGAGAAGAAGTACCTGGCGATCTCGCGCCGGGTGCAGGACCAGCAGGGCGACCTGGCCACCGCGATCGAGGAGTCCGCGCTCGGGTTCCGGGTGATCAAGGCGTTCGGCCGGCGTGAGCACGTCAAGGCCCAGTTCGACGACAGCGCCGTGAAGCTCTACGGCACCTCGATCGAGAAGGTCCGGCTGGCATCACGATTCTGGACCTTCCTGGGGGTGATCCCGAACCTCACCCTGGTGATCGTGCTGCTGCTCGGCGCGCTCGCGGTGGGCCGGAACACCATCACCCTGGGCACGCTGGTCGCCTTCATCACGCTGATGCTGTCGCTGATCTGGCCGGTCGCGGCGCTCGGCACGATCCTGGCGATGGCCCAGGAGGCGATGACGTCGGCGGACCGGATCAGCGAGATCCTGGACACCCAGTCCAGCCTCAAAGACGGTACGGACGAGCTCACCAAGCCGCGTGGCCACCTGCGGCTCGAGAACGTCAGCTTCCGGTTCACGCCGGACTCGCCCGACGTACTGCACGACATCAACCTCGACCTCCCACCCGGTACGACGCTGGCGCTGGTCGGCCCGACCGGATCCGGCAAGACCACCCTCACCGCCCTGCTCCCCCGGCTGTACGACGTGACAGGTGGGCGGATCACGATCGACGGGCACGACGTCCGGGATCTGACCATGAAGTCCCTGCGCAACGCGGTGGCATCGGCCTTCGACGACCCGACGTTGTTCTCGATGAGTGTGCGGGAGAACATCACCCTCGGCCGGCCGGACGCGACCGAGGCCGATATCCAGCAGGCACTGCAGATCGCCCAGGCGACCTTCGCGAACGAGCTGCCCTGGGGTCTCGACACCCGGGTCGGTGAGCAGGGGATGTCGCTGTCCGGTGGCCAACGGCAACGACTCGCCCTTGCGCGGGCCGTGCTCGCGAGACCTGCCGTGCTGGTGCTCGACGACACCCTGTCCGCCCTCGACGTCCACACCGAGGCCCTGGTGGAGGAGGCGCTGCGCAACGTGCTCGCCGAGACCACCGGCATCGTCGTTGCCCACCGTGCGTCGACGGTGATGCTGGCCGACCAGGTGGCGCTGCTCCAGAACGGCACGATCACCCACGTCGGTACGCATGCCGAACTACTGGCCACCGTCCCGGCGTACCGGCTGTTGCTCGCCGCTGAAGAGGAGGAGGTGCACGCATGACGACGACCCAGCAGACACCTCAACCTCAACCCACCTCGGCGGAGGAGTCCTGGCGCGGGTACGCCGAGGAGTCCGACAACGAGTTGTCCAGGGCAACGACCGTGCGGCTGAAGGAGCAGTCGCGCCAGTTGCTCTTCGACCTGCTGCGGCCGTACCGGAAGCTGATCTGGCTGATGGTCGTGATCGTTCTGGTCGAGAACGCCGCGCGGCTGGCGGTCCCGTACCTGGTCCACCTCGGGATCGACCGGGGTATCCCGCCGATCCTGGCGGGTGAGGGCAGCCGGGATCTGGTCATCGTCGTCGGGGCGGTGCTGGCGTCGGCGCTGATCCAGGCGTACGCGCGGCAGGTGTTCCTGATGCGGTCGGGCAAGCTAGGGCAGACCATCCTGCTCGGTCTGCGGCGGCGGCTGTTCGACCACTTCCAGCGGCTCAGCCCGTCCTTCCACGACCGGTACACGTCCGGCCGGGTGATCTCCAGGCTGACCTCGGACGTGGACGTCATCGACGAGATGCTGCGGACCGGGTTCGACGGTCTGGTGACGGCGGTGCTGACCCTGGTCGGTACGGCGATCCTGCTGCTCACGCTCGACCTCAAGCTCGGCCTGCTTGCCCTGCTGTCGTTCCCGGCGCTGTTCTTCCTGACCGCGTGGTTCCGCCGCCGCTCGGTGCTCGTCTACCGGCGGACCCGGGAAGCCGTCGCCCTGGTGATCGTGCACTTCGTCGAGTCGATGACCGGGATCCGCGCGGTCCAGGCGTTCCGCCGGGAGGGACGCAACGAGGAGATCTTCCACGGGGTCAACGACCGGTACCGCGAGGCCAACCTCGAGTCGTTCCGGATCAACGCGATCTTCATGCCGTCGATCAAGGGCGTCGGCAACATCACCATCGTCGCGATCCTCGCGTACGGCGGCTGGCAGGCCTACCACGGGCACGTCACCGTCGGCGTACTGACCGCGTTCCTCCTCTACCTGCGGCAGTTCTTCGAGCCGCTGCAGGAGATCTCGCAGTTCTACAACACGTTCCTCGCCGCGAGTGCCGCACTGGAGAAGCTGTCCGGCGTACTCAACGAGGAACCCGACGTCGCCGAACCCCTGCAGCCGGCCCGGCCTGAGCGGGCCCGGGGTCACCTGGAACTGCGCAGTGTGCAGTTCTCGTACGTCGACGGGGTACCGGTACTGCCCGGCCTCGACCTCGACGTACCGGCCGGGCAGACGATTGCCCTGGTCGGTACTACGGGAGCGGGGAAGACCACCATCGCCAAACTGGTGGCCAGGTTCTACGACCCGACCGGCGGTCACGTGCTGCTGGACGGGCACGACCTGCGCGACCTGACCGAGGACGACCTGCGGGAGCGGGTGGTGATGGTGACGCAGGAGAACTTCCTCTTCACCGGCTCGGTGGCCGACAACATCCGGTTCGGCAAGCCGGGCGCGACGATGGAGGAGATCGTCGAGGCGGCCAAGGTGATCGGCGCGCACGACTTCATCATGGCGCTGCCGGACGGGTATGCGACCGCGGTCGAGAAACGGGGCAGCCGGTTGTCGGCCGGGCAGCGGCAATTGGTCGCGTTCGCCCGGGCGTTCCTGGCCGATCCGGCGGTGCTGATCCTGGACGAGGCGACGTCCAGCCTGGACATCCCGAGCGAGCGGCTGATCCAGCGCGCGCTCCGGACCATCCTGGCCGACCGGACCGCGATCGTGATCGCACACCGGCTGTCCACGGTCGAGACCGCCGACCGGGTCATCGTCCTCGAACACGGCCGCATCCTCGAGGACGGTCCGCCGGAAACCCTGATCACCACCGGCGGCAACTACGCCGACCTCCACCAAGCCTGGGAAGACTCCCTCGCCTGATGGCCGATCTCGGAGGCTAGCCTCTCGGATGCATGGTTGCCCACTCAGAATCCGAGGGGGCAACCATTCACCGTGGAGGTTAGCCTCTGAGATGCCCCGGGCTGGGGGCGGCGGGGTGTCGGTGGGGGTGGGTAGCTTGGCGGGTGTGTTGACCTCGTTGGCGATTGAGAATTACCGGTCTCTTCGGCGGCTGGTGATGCCGTTGCGCAGGTTGAACGTCGTCATCGGGTCGAACGGGACCGGCAAGTCCAGCTTGTACCGCGCGCTTCGGTTGCTCGCCGATGCCTCGCGCAACGGAGCAGTCGCCGCCCTGGCCCGGGAAGGCGGTCTGCAGTCGACTCTGTGGGCCGGGCCCGAACACCTGGGGAAGTCCGTCCGGCGAGGTGAACATCAGGTGCAGGGGACGGTCAGGTCGGGTCCGGTGAGCTTGCGGATGGGGTTCGCCTCCGAGGACTACGGCTACGCGGTGGACTTCGGGCTGCCGCTGCCACCGGCCGGTGCGTTCGCGCTCGACCCGGAGATCAAACGGGAAGCGCTCTGGGCGGGTCCGTTCTTCCGGCCGGCCGCGCTCCTGGTCGACCGGCGAGCCGGCGGCGTACGGATCCGCGGTGCCGATGGTGGTTGGGAGGACGGCGGACATGCGCTGCAGTCGTTCGACAGCATGCTCAGCGAGTACGCCGACCCGGTGCGGGCGCCCGAATTGCTCAACGTGCGTGAACGTATCCGCTCCTGGCGGTTCTACGACCACCTCCGCACCGACCTCACCGCTCCCGCGAGGCAGGCCCAGATCGGCACCCGGACCACGGTGCTGGACTCGGAGGGCGCCGACGTCGCGGCCGCACTCCAGACCATTCAGGAGATCGGCGACAGCGGCGCACTGAAAGCTGCGATCGAGCAGGCCTTTCCGGGCAGCCGGCTCGAGATCCGCAAAGACTCAGGGCGGTTCGAGATTGCGTTCCACCAGCACGGGTTGCTGCGGCCGCTGTCAGGCGCCGAGCTGTCCGACGGGACCCTGCGCTACCTGCTCTGGGTTGCCGCTCTGCTGACCCCGCGTCCGCCCGAGCTCCTCGTCCTCAACGAACCCGAGACCAGCCTGCACCCCGATCTCCTGCCCGCGCTGGCGAATCTCGTCGTCACCGCCGCGAAGGACACCCAGGTGATCGTCGTGACCCACTCGCGCCCGTTCCACGCCGCGCTCCAGGCCGGCGCCGACGAGAGCGGCCACGACCTGCAGACGATCGAGCTGGTGAAGGACTTCGGCCAGACCGCTATCGAAGGTCAGGGCCCTCTGGACGAACCACCGTGGAAGTGGCCGACTCGCTGACCGGATCCTTCACCGACTCGAACCGGACCAGGATCAGCGCCCCGACGGCCGTCACCGCGAACCCGCCCAGCGCACCGGCGTACCAGCCGTCGCGGACGTGGTCGTCGAGCAGCAGTACGCCGACCGCGGCCGGTGTGATCGTCTGCAACGCGATCATCGGCGTGGTTGCCAACGTCACCGAACCACGCTGCAAGGCGAGCGAGTAGAGGATGAAGGCGAGCGCACCACTGATCGGCAACGTGTACGCCGTCGGGCTGCGCAGGAGTTCCCCGATCGACCCGTCCTCCAGCAGCCGCGTGGAGATCGCGACCCCGGCGTACCCGAATCCCGCAAGCAGACCGAGCAACGCGGTCGCCCCGCCATGCTGGGACCGGCTCGCGAGGCCACCGAGCACCGCGATCACGATCAGCCCGACGATCACGCCGACCGTCAGACCGTGGTGCCTCGCGCTGGCCCCCTGATCACCCGCCGACACCGCGAGCAGGCCGAGACCCGCGCACACCCCAACCACCGCTGTCCACTCGATCGCGGACAACTGGTCGCTCATCAGCCGGGTCGCGAGCAGTGCGGTGACGACCAGGCTGGCCGCGATCCCCGCCTGCGCGAGGTAGAGCGGGAGCAGCCGCAACGCGACGAAGTGCAGCGCGTACCCGGCCAGGTTGAGCACCAGCGCCGCCAGGAACGCGGGTTGTTTCAGCAGCCCGGCGACGAATCCCGCCAGCCGGCGCGGATCCAGCTCGGACCCGGTCGGCACCTTGCGGGACCCGACCGCCTGGAGGATCGCCGCGATCCCGAAGAGCACCGCCGCACCGAGCGCGGCGCCGAGCCCCAGTACCACCTAGGCGACCTTGCGGCGCGGCACCCAGAAGGTGAGATAGAGGCTGAGCGCGCCGTAGTACACGAGATAGGCCAGGGAGAGGACGACCACGATCGGGCTCGGATCCGGCATCTGGGCCAGCAGTACGGCGTACGACACCAGCCAGATCGCGGTGGCCAGCAGGTTCGTCGAGCGGAACGCCTTGGTCCGGGACGGGTAGACGTACTTGACCGGGACGAACACCAGGATCGAGCAGATCACCAGGATCGCCGCCGTCGCGACCGGGCCCAGGCCGAGGATGACGACGTAGAAGGCGACCACGTTCCAATAGCTCGGGAAGCCGAGGAAGAAGTGGTCGTCGGTCTTCGCGTCGACCCGGCAGAACTGGTAGCTGGAGGCAAGCAACGGCAACGCGGCCAGCAGGGCTCCGTACCCGTCCGGCAGGTAGCCGCCGGTCCACAGCAGCACGATCGGGGCGAACGCGTAGGTCAGGTAGTCGACGATGTTGTCGAGCATCGCGCCGTCGAACCACGGCAGCGTCTCCTTCACCCGCAACCGGCGCGCGAGCATCCCGTCGGTGCCGTCGATGATCAGCGCGGCCAGGCCGAGCCAGAGCGCCCGGACGGCATCACCGTCGATGGCGGCGATCACTATCAGCAGCGCGAGCACCGTTCCGCTCGCGGTATAGGCATGCAGTGCCAGTCCGGCCAGACGCAGCCGCGTCGACCCGGCGAACGGTTCCCGCACCGCGTCGTGTGTGGTCAGTGGGACTCCCAGAACTCGGCCGGCGTCACCCGCCGGACTACCCGGGCTCAGCGTCTCACAAGCCTGGGTGCGCGCTGTTACCCCATCCCGTTCGCGCGGGCGACTTTGGCGGCGCGTTCGCGTTCCATCCGGCGGCGGGGGTCGAGTTCGTCGGACAGCGAGGCCGGGCCGGCTATGTGCAGCAGCAGCCAGGTCAGTCGCCAGCGGATCCGGTAGCCGAGGCTCAGTCCGTCGCTCTTCTTGCTCATCGCAGCACTCCAGACGATTGGTGTGGCAATAGTTTGTGTACCAAGTGTTAGTGTAGTCAACGTCGAGAGAAGGAGATTTATGCCTCAGCCGCCGAAGTCATCTGACTTGGAAGAGGTTGACCTGCTGGCGCTGGACCGGCAGGTCTGCTTCGCGCTCGCGGTCGCCTCCCGCAGCGTGATCGCCCTCTACCGCCCGCTGCTGGACCCGATGGGCCTCACCCACCCGCAGTACCTGGTGATGCTGGCCCTCTGGGAGGAGTCACCCCTGTCGGTCAAACAGCTGAGCCACCTGCTCCAGCTCGACCCCGGCACCCTTTCGCCACTGCTCAAGCGCCTCGAGTCCGCCGGCTACGTCACCCGCCGCCGCGACCCCCGCGACGAACGCGCCCTGGCCGTAGAACTCACCGACGCCGGCCAGTCCCTCCGCACCGAAGCCCTCAAGATCCCACCCGCCATCATCGCCCGCCTGGGCATGACGCTGACCGAACTAGAGTCCCTCCACAAAAACCTCACCCGAGTAATCACAGCCGCCACCAGTTAGGCGGTAGGAACGCGTTCCTACCGCCTGCTATCGTGGCCACATGACCGCGAGGAAGTTATCGATCTCGGTGCCGCCCGAGGTCGAGGAGACCATCAAGGCGGCTGCGGCACAGGAAGGCCAGCCCGTCTCTGCCTGGCTGGCCGCCGCCGCAGTCGAGAAGGCACAGGCCGCCGCGGCGCATGCTGCCGGCCGGACGGCGGTCCGCGAGATGCTTGCCGAGTACGAGGCCGAGCACGGCCCGCTCCCGGACGAGTCTCGCCAGCGGGCGCGGCAGTTCATGATGGAGGCGGGGCTCCTCGACGACCAGTGGCAGTCGGCCGGTTGATGAGGTCGATCGTCTACGACACCGGCGCCCTGGTGGCTGCCGAGCGGAACAGCCCGGACCTTCTGGCCCTTCACGACGAGATCACGGCAGCTCGGGTGCGCCCGATCGTGCCTGTGGTGGTGCTGGCCCAGGCCTGGCGCGGTGGGCCCCAGCATCAGCTGTCGCGGCTCCTCAAAGGCTGCGAGATCGTGCCTGACGACCAACGCATCGGCCGAGCCGCCGGCGTGCTGTGCAAATCGTCCGGTACTGCGGACGTCGTCGACGCCATCGTCGTGGTCACAGCGGTTCAACATCAGGCGGCAGTGGTGACCAGCGACCCAAAGGATCTCGAGCATCTGGCGGATGCGATCGGGGTGAAGCTCAAGCAGTTCGTGGTTTGATCAGGGGCCGGTGCAGAGTTGGAGTTGGGCTGCGGTGGCGGTTTTGGCTTCGATCCAGCGGCGGCGGAGGAAGTGGGCCTTGAGCAACCGGTGGACGCCGTCGAGTACGACCAGGCGGCCGCGGTACGCGACCAGGTGGATGGGGAAGTCGAGGTCGGCGTCCATCACCCGCTGGTAGTGGTCGCGGTAGTTCATCGGCGTCTCGGTGACCTGGTTGGGGGTGACCTTGAAGCGTTCGCCGTTCAACGGCCAGAGCGGCAGGTCGAACAGCCAGATCAGGTCGGCGACCTCGATCGGCTCGACCTTGAGCTCCAGCGCCCAGAGTTTGCCCAGCTTCCACCCGCCCGGCGGGAACACGTCCCGGACGGACGCCGGCATGGTCGCCACCAGCCCTTCGAACGACACGTCCGGAGCGCTCAGGTCGGCGTTCTCCACCCCATCGATCGGCACGAGCGAGCAGGTTACGCCATCCGCCGGGCCACCACGACCACGTTGCTCAGATAGACCTTGCCGTTCCAGTCCTCGCAGGTGACCAGTACCAGCCGACCGCGGATTCCCTGGTCGAACAGCTTCGCCGCATCGGCGGCCAGCGCCTGTTTCCGGTACGTCGTGACGCTGGTGACCTGGTACTTCAACATCCCCCGCGACGTGGCCACTGTGACGGTCGAGCCGGGCCGGAGTCGTTCCAGGTTGTCGAAGGCGCCACCACCGTCGTGCACGGTGTGTCCGGTGATCACGGCCGAACCGCGCGCAGCCCCGGGCTGGGCGCCACCCGACCACCAGCCGACCTTCGCCGGATTCGACGGCGGGGTGAGTGCGCCGCCGACCGCGCTGATTCCGACCACCGGCGCGGTGATCCCCAACTGGGGAACGGAGATCCGGGTCGGGCGACCCGGCTTGGCGGCCGGCACCTTCACCGTCGGTTTGCGCGACGGCGTCGCCGGCTTCACCGTCGATGGGGTCGCGGAAGGAGTCGCAGGGTCTCCCAAAGGAATCGCCGGGCCGGCCGCCTCCGGCGTACCGGAGGGGCTGACGGCCGACGGTGTCGTGGCGCCGGCTCGATCACGGCCGAGCTGGACGTACGCGCCGGCGCCGACAATGAGCAACCCGGCGAGCGCGAGCGACCCACCCCACCGAAGTGGGGCAGGTCGACCGCGTCGCCGGGCGGAACTCACGTCAGTTCATTCAGATGCTGTGCGTACCGCGTCGACGCAGTGTCACCGTGCCACCGATGGCCAGCATCACGGCACCGGCGGCGATCAGCAGAGCACCGATGACGCCGAACGGACCGTTGCCTCCGGCAACAGAAGCCGCGCTGTCACCGCCACCGAGACCGGCGTCGACCTCGGTCGGTACACCGACGGTCGGCGTGTCGGACTCCGACGGGCCCGGTACGCCGGGGGTCTCGCTAGTGGCCGGCGTACTCGGAGTGTCGGACGGCGCCGGGGTGTCCGACGGCGAGACAGTCGGCGTCTCAGTCGGCGGCGTGGTGGGCGGGGTGTCCGTCGGCGTCATGGTCGGCGAGGTCGGCGGGGTGGTGGGAGGCGTCGTCGGCGGCGTGGTCGGCGGCGTCGTGGGAGGCGTGGTCGGCGGCGTCGTGGGAGGCGTCGTCGGCGGCGTCGTAGGAGGCGTCGTCGGCGGGGTCGGCTTGCCGACGCAGAACTTGACGTGGCTGATGCCGTAGTACTTGTCGTTCTTCGGGTTCACCGGGGTGTGCAGTCCGGTACCGATGATCGTGCCGGCCGGCCGATAGTCGTAGAAGTTGCCGCTCGGGCTGCCCTTGACGATGGCGCCGAGCACGGTTCCGCCCACCGCGGTGAAGTCGATGACCTCGCCGCCAGTCTGGATGCCATCGTGGTCCGGGTCGTCGACCAGGAGGGTGCGCTTGGTCCACGTCACCGTGACACCGTCCGCCGTCTTCGACCCAGGGTTCGGCGGGTCGAACTTGATCTCCGTCGAGCCAGGGACGAGCTCCGCACAGGTCGGGTTGCCGGGCTTCACGATCCCGTCGGCCGAGGCCGCCGGTGCAGCCACGAGGGTGATCCCCCCGAGGACGACCGCCAGCGCGCCGGCTCCGCCCAGCAGAGCGACGATTCGGGAGCTCTTCGGCTTGACCGCATCGCGTCCGCGCAGGTCCTTCGATACCTCGTTCACAGGTCTGTTTCCCCATGGTCATGCCGGTCGCGACCGGCGATGTCTACGGTGGTCGCGACAGCGAGCCACCCACTCGCAGTATGGAGCTTCTGTTGCCGTAGTCAACAACCGGACGTAACGATTCGCACGCAGTCCGCAACCGGCCACATAACCCCGAGTCCCCCGACCCGGATACCCAACCACACGGCCGAGCCGCCGCAAAGCCCCCACGCCGCCGCAGAGCCCCGTCTCGGAATTCTTAACCAAGATCTGACGGCCGGCCTGGTTTCAGGCTTGCCGGACGGTGCGGAGGGTCGGGGTCGGGCGTCGGCGGCGGAGGAGGTTGGGGGTGGTCGGGCGCGGCGCCGGGTCCGCCTCGGTGGCATGGGTCATGCGGTGGATGACAACGATGGCGGAGTCGTCGCCGGGGCCGCCGATCTCGTGGACCAGTTCCGCGGCCGCACCCTGGAAGCTGTGCCCAACCAGGCGTTCGGCGTGGCCCGCCAGGCGGTCGGTCCCGCGGCCGATGTCGCGCAACGGCGTCTCCACCATCCCGTCGCTGTAGAGGAACAAGGCGTCGCCTTGCTTCAGTTGCCCCTTGTTCACCTGGAATTCAGGCGTCTCCACCAACCCGAGCAACGGCCCGTCGGCGTCTCGCGTCGCCCAGCGGCCGGACCACGCGTCGAACTGGATCGCCGGTGGATGACCGGCCGTCCGTACGTCGAAATCGCCGGTGCGCAGGTTGACCGCGACGTGCACCACCGTGGCGAAGTCGTCGTCCCAGTCCTGCCGGCGGAGGTAGTGATTCGCGGACGGCAGGAACTCCTCCACCGGCACCACACCCAGCAACCCGCCGAACGCACCTGACAGCAACAAAGCCCTTGTCCCGGCATCGATTCCCTTGCCCGAGACATCGACCAGCGCGACTTCGAGCAGATCCTCACCGCGAGTCGCCGCGACCACGAAGTCACCCGAGAAGGTCGCTCCCCCGGCCGACCGGATCGCCGCCTCGGCACGCCACCCCGCGGGCAACCGGGGCAGCTCGCCCTGGGCGGTGAGGATGTCGCGCAACTCGATCAGCATCGACTCGCCCCGGGTGCCCTTGACGCCCAGCCGGCTGCGCACCTTCGCCCCGGCGAGCACGATCCAGGCGGCCACACCGAGGGTGACCACGAACCCGATCTGCTGCAGTCCCGCCGAGCGCGCGGCCAGTGCGTACGAGCCGAGCACCAGCGAGACGAACGTCAACGCCATCAAGGGTTTGAACTTCAGCACCAGCCCGCCGAGCATCAGCGGAATGACCAGGGCCGCGGTCGGAACCCATGCGGGCCAGGCCAGCGAGAACGCGCTGATCGTGACGGTCAGGGCGAGCAGGGCGAACATCGCCAGCGGGTGCGACTTGCGCGCGCGACGGACCAACGAGCGGGCCGGCCGCCCCACCCGTCGCAAGCCAGCGAGACCACCGCCACTTCTCATGGTGAGAAGAAGATAACGGCACTGGCGGGTCCGCGCATCAAGTCGTCACAATCCTTACCGGCTGGAGTTGCGCGGCTTGCGCGTCTGCCCGGTGCGCTGGCACTTCGGGCACCAGAAGAGGTTGCGCCCGGCCAGGATCTCGGTCCGGATCACCGAGTCGCAGACGTGGCAGTGCTGGCCCTGCCGGCGATAGACGTAGACCTCACCGCCGTGGTCGTCGCGGCGCGGATCACGCCCCATCGCCTCCGGGGTGTGGTCGTCGCCGACGGTGTCGATCCGGCCGGTCTCGACGCCGTACTTCATCAGCGCCAGCAGGTCGTTCCACATCCCCTGCCACTCGCGCTTCTTGACCAGGTGGCCCGGGGTCATCGGGTGCAGCTTGGCCCGGAACAGCACCTCGGCCCGGTACACGTTGCCGACACCGCTGAGCACCGCCTGGTCCATCAGCAGTTGGCCGATCGGCAGCTTGCTCCGCTGCAAGCGCTTCCACGCCAGCTCCGGATCGGCGTCGTCGCGGAGCGGATCCGGACCCAGCCGCGCGATCAGCGTCTCCCGTTCGCCGTCGGTCAGTACTTCGCAGACGGTCGCGCCGCGCAGATCGGCGTACGCCGCGTCGTTCTGCAGGCGGAGCCGGACCTGGCCGACCGGCATCGGGATCGGCGCGGTGCCGAAGTCGACCTTGCCGATCAGGCCAAGGTGGATGTGCAGCCAGCCGGCGCCCTCGAACTCGGCCAGGAAGTGTTTGCCGTGGGCCTCGGTTTGCCGGAGCACGCGTCCGTCGAGCAGCGCGGCGCCCTCGATGAACCGGGCCTGCGGGCTGGAAGCTCGGACCGGCCGGCCGCCGAACGCGTCCCAGACGTCGTTCGCGAGCCGGTGCAGGGTGTGACCTTCGGGCATGATTCCTCTTATGGGTACGACGTCAGGCAAGGGCCGGGGCGCGCCGACTCCCGCGGTGGTCGGCATCGCCCGCTCGATGCGCGCCCGGGACGTTTCCCGGCCGCGCAAGGAACAACGGCCGCGGCAGCCGACCGATTCCGGCCAGACTCCCGGCGGTCAGACGGCAGGCGGTCAGGAGGCAGGCGGTCAGGAGGCAGGCGGCAGCGGCGGCAGTTCGCCGGTCTCCTCGTAGTCGGTCAGCATCTGGATCCGGCGGGTGTGCCGGTCCTGATCGGAGTACGCCGTGGCGAGGAAGATCTCGGCGAACCCGGTCGCCTCGGCCTCGCTGTGCATCCGGGCGCCGATGCCGATCACGTTGGCGTTGTTGTGCTCGCGGCCCAGCTTCGCGGTCTCGGTGCTCCAGGCCAGCGCGGCCCGGACGCCCTTCACCTTGTTCGCGGCGATCTGCTCGCCGTTCCCCGATCCACCGACCACGATGCCGAGACTGCCGTCCTCCTGAGCAACCGCTTCCGCGGTCCGCAGACAGTACGGCGGGTAGTCGTCGACCGCGTCGTACACGGCGGGTCCGTGGTCGACGACGTCGTGCCCGGCCGCGGTCAAGTGCTGGACCAGGTGGTTCTTCAGTTCGAAACCGGCATGGTCGGAGCCGATGTGCACTCGCATGGGCGGAAGTCTCCCACTCCCTATTCACAGTCCGGCACGCCGGGGAGCTTGTCCGACCCTGAGCCGACGTACACGTTCGTCACGTACCCGCCGTACTTCGGCAAGTAAGCCCACCATTCAGATACCTTCCCCACCCCACCGCCCCGGTCGTCACTTGACCGCGGCGGCGCGTCGATCCGCTCGCCCTTCGTCTGACAGCCGACCAGTACGTCGACCGCTGACGGCAAGGTGCCGAGGATCCCGCCGGACGTGGTCGGCGCGGCACGCACCCGCACCCCCGAACCGGTGGTGGGCAACCAACTCCCTTCGGCCCGCCTACCGCCCGGCACGGTCAACGACCGGGTCAGCCGAGTCAGGTCCGTGTAGGCCTTCCCGTACGCCGTTCCGTTGGGGTGCAACGTGTAGACGGCCACGATCGACCGATCCCCGGGCCCGACCGTACCCGTGGTGTGCAAGGCCTCACTGGTCAGATCGACCCCTCCTGCCTGGCGCTGCCCGGACCCACCAGAGTTCACGAATCCGGACCAGCCCTGCTTGACCGAGAACGCCAGGTCGAAGACCGACGCGATCCCGAAGTACTGGTCGAACCCGTCGGTCCCGCACCGCGTCGCCCGATAGAGGTTGCCCATCACGTACTCGCGCACCGGCGCCGGCGCCCGCTCCAACAAGTACCGGTAGATCCGCACGGTGTCGGCGGCCGTGATCGCGACGTATCCCCAGAAGCCCGGGTGGGTCGCCGGCGGCCGGGCAGTGTGGGTGAGGCCCAGACGGGTCACCATCCGGTCGATGATCGGGCCACCGCCGAGCTCGTCCCAGTAGTAGCTGGCTGCGGCGTCGTCACTACTGCGCAACATCACGTCCAGCCGAGCCCGATCAGCCGCCGGTACGTCGTAGGCCGGACCGCGGTCCCACAGGTAGTCGAGCACGATCAGCAGCTTCACCACCGACGCGGACCGGAACCGCAGATCCGGATTGACCTGCTCGGTGAACCGCCCACTTTGCCGGTCGAAGACCGCGATCCCAGCTGTCAGCCCCATGGGGCGCAACCTTCTTCGGCCTGGCGTATCGATACAACCCTTGTACGCCAGGCCGAATCACCAAGGCGACCCTTAGTCGAAGATGGGTCCGCGATCCCGGGTGCGCTTGATCTCGAAGAAGCCCTCGGTACCGGCCACGAGACGGACGCCGTCCCAGAGCTTGCCGGCCGCCTCGCCCTTCGGCGCGGGCGTGACCACCGGGCCGAAGAAGGCAACCCCTTCGACCGCGATCACAGGGGTGCCGACCTCCATGCCGACCTGGTCCATCCCGGCGTGGTGCGACTTCTTCAGGGCGTCGTCGTACTTGTCGGTGTCGGCGGCCTCGATCAGGGACGCGGGCAGCCCGACCTCGGCGAGCGCCTCCTTGATCACGTCACCCTTGCCGTCGCCAATGCCACGACCTTCGGTGTGGATCCGCTGGCCGAGCGCGGTGTAGAGCGGCAGCAGCACCTCGTTCCCGTGCGCCTGCTCGGCCGCGATCAGCACGCGGACCGGGCCCCAGGCGTTCTTCAGGAGGCTCTTGTAGTCGTCGGACAGTTCGTCACGACCGGAGTTCAGGACGGCCAGGCTCATCACGTGCCAGGTCGTCTTCACGTCCCGGACCTGCTCGACCTCGAGCATCCAGCGAGACGTCATCCAGGCCCAGGGGCAGGCCGGGTCGAACCAGAAATCGGCGGGGGCAGTCATGACTTCGATCGTACAAAATGCAATCAACTCCGGTTACCGGCGGGCGTGGCGTCATCACCGTCCATCACCGCCGCACGTGGCGATGGAAACGCTTTCGCATCGGTGCCGAAGTCGCGGGGAAACCCTCAGCCAAGGGTCGAGCCAGGTGCATAGGATGCCGACATGCCTGGAACCAACCTGACGCGCAACGAGGCGCAGACCCGAGCCGGCCTGATCAGTGACGTGAGCTACGCGATCGAGCTCGACCTGACCACGGCGGCCAGTGGCGCGGC
Organism: Kribbella caucasensis; assembly: GCF_004361855.1. Classification (GTDB taxonomy): domain Bacteria; phylum Actinomycetota; class Actinomycetes; order Propionibacteriales; family Kribbellaceae; genus Kribbella; species Kribbella caucasensis. Next base: position 211,885 of record NZ_SNWQ01000009.1, on the reverse strand, counting down.
GACGTTCGCGTCGACCACCACGCTCACCTTCAGCGCCGAGGCGGGCGCCGGCAGTTTCGCCGACCTGATCGCGGCGAGCGTGCGCGAGGTGACGCTGAACGGCCGCTCGCTGGACCCGGAGACCGTGTACGACGGGGCCCGGATCCAGCTGGACGATCTGGCCGAGCGCAACGAGCTGCGCGTGGTCGCGGACTGCATCTACTCGCGCACTGGTGAAGGGCTGCACCGTTCGGTCGATCCGGCCGACAAGGAGACCTACCTCTACACCCAGTTCGAGGTCCCGGACGCGCGCCGGGTGTTCACCACGTTCGAGCAGCCCGACCTCAAGGCCGCTTTCACTTTCACCGTGTCCGCCCCCGCCCGGTGGGTGGTCATCTCGAACGCGCCGACGCCCGAGCCCACGCCGTACACGGGTGAGAACGGCGAGTCCTTCGCTCGTTGGGAGTTCGCGCCGACCGAGCCGATGTCGACGTACATCACGGCCGTCGTCGCGGGTCCGTACCACGTCGTCACCGACACCTACACCGGTCCGCACGGGACGTACCCGTTGTCGTTGCTGTGCCGCCCGTCGCTGGCCGGGTCGCTGGACACCGACGACGTGTTCGAGGTGACCAAGCAGGGGTTCGAGCTGTTCGAGAGCGCGTTCGGGACGCCGTACCCCTTCCACAAGTACGACCAGGCGTTCGTGCCGGAGTACAACATGGGCGCGATGGAGAACGCGGGCTGCGTGACGCTGCGGGACGAGTACATCTTCCGCAGCCGGACCACCCACGCCGAGCTCGAGGCCCGGGCGAACACGGTGCTGCACGAGCTCGCGCACATGTGGTTCGGCGACCTGGTCACGATGACCTGGTGGGACGACCTGTGGCTGAACGAGTCGTTCGCCGAGTGGGCCTCGCACTGGGCCCAGGCGGTCGCGACGACGAAGTACGCCGGCGCCTGGACCACCTTCTGCAACGCCCGGAAGAACTGGGCCTACCGCCAGGACCAGCTGCCCTCGACCCACCCGATCGCCGCGGACATGGTCGACTTCCACGCGGTCGAGGTGAACTTCGACGGCATCACCTACGCCAAGGGCGCGTCCGCGCTGCGCCAGCTGGTCGCGTTCGTCGGTGAGGACACCTTCGTGTCCGCGCTGAAGGAGTACTTCGCCGATCACGCGTTCGGCAACACCGAGCTGACCGATCTGCTCAAGCCGCTGGAGAAGGCGTCCGGCCGCGACCTGGACGACTGGACCGAGCGCTGGCTGCGGACCGCCGGGGTGAACACGTTGCGCGCGGACTTCACCGTCGACGCCGCGGGCGCGTTCGAGACGTTCGCGATCGAGCAGACCGCCATCGAACAGTTCCCTGTACTGCGTCCGCACCGGCTCGCCGTCGGCCTGTACCGGCGGACCGACGCCGGCCTGGTCCGGACCGAACGGTTCGAGGTGGACATCGACGGCCCGCGTACCGAGCTGGCCGAGCTCATCGGCGCGAACCAGCCGGACCTGGTACTGCTCAACGACGACGACCTCACCTACGCCAAGATCCGCCTCGACGAGCGGTCCCGGGCCACCCTGGTCGAGTCGATCGACCAGCTGAACGAATCGTTGCCCAGGGCACTGGCCTGGGGTGCGGCCTGGGACATGACCCGGGATGCCGAGATGCCGGCCGGCCAGTACGTCGGGATCGTGCTGAAGGGGATCCGCGCCGAAACCGACCTGACCGGAGTCCGGTCGCTGCTGGGGCAGGCGACCTCGGCGATCAACAGCTACGCCGCACCGGCGAACCGGCACGCGCTACGGGCGCAGTACGAGCAGGCGCTGGCCGAGCTGGTCGCGGATGCTGAGTCGGGCAGCGACCACCAGCTCGCGTTCGCGCGGGCCTACATCGGTGGCGTGTTCTCCGACCAGGGCGCCGACCGGCTGGCCGCCTGGCTGGACGGCAACGACCTGCCCGACGGGCTCGTGGTCGACAACGATCTGCGCTGGACGCTGATCGTCGCGCTCGCCCGGCTCGGCCGGGTCGACGCCGACCAGATCGACGACGAACTCACCCGCGACACCACCATCACCGGCCAGGAACGAGCCGCCCAGGCCCGCGCGGCCCGGCCGACCGCCGAGGCGAAACAAGAAGCCTGGCGGATCGCGGTCGAGTCCGGCGACACCCCGAACGAAACCCAGTTCCGGACCATCCTCGGCTTCCAGCAACCCGGCCAAGAAGACCTGCTCCGGCCGTACATCGAGAAGTACTTGGCCGCCGCGCAGGACGTCTACACCCGGCTCGGCTCGTCGATGGGCGAGAACGTCCTGGTCTACCTGTCCCCACGCAACCTGCCCGAACAATCGACCCTCGACGCCCTCACCGCGTGGCTCGACACCGAAGCCGACTCGGTCGACGCCCCCACCCTGCGGTACGTCGGCGAAGCCCGCGCCGATCTCATCCGCGCGCTGGACGCACAACGGCGGGACGCTGCAGGGTAGGGCGGGTGGCTTCCCCTGATCCCGCCCTCGCTGGTGCGGCCTCTGTTGCCTTGACGGGACTGGCCGAGGCCTATCGACCTCGGCCGGTCACGCCGTTGCTGCCGTGGCGTTTTCACAACCGGCTGGTCAAGCCGTACGTGATCACGGCGCGCGGCCGGTCGTGGGACGACCGGATGGTGTCGGTCGCCCGGGCCGGCGCGAGCCGGCAGCTCGAGTTCGACGACGCGATGGGGGCGGTCGGGCTCGGGGTCGTGGTGCTGCATCTGGGCGACGACGCGACGTACCTGGTCGTGCAGAGCTGGGCGAGAGACTTCCAGTCCCGGCTGAGCATCTTCTCCGGCCTGGACGTGGACGACCTCCGCCCGGCTCCGATCGGCGCCGCGCCCTGCGTCTGGGAGCTCGAGGTCCTCGCGCACGAGCGAGCGTCGTACGTGCACCACATCCTGAACAGCGAGGTCGACGTCGACGCCTGGCTGGAAGATGCCCTCGACACCCGGCCGACCCCCAAGCCAGGCGGGATTCCGTCTGGGACCTAGTTGACGCTTCGCGTGGTGGGACGATCGACCGGCCGCCTGAACCACGCCTAAACCTGGGCCAGCCGACGGCTAAGCCCGAGCACAGCCGCTTCGTGCCCTCCAGACAGCCAGACCGGCATCTACGCAGCGTCGGAAGCAGGCGCGGCTCAGGCGATCGCTCACCGCCCCGCCGTGGACGGGCGGTGAGCTCCCAGCTGCCGAACTGGTTACCAGGTGGCCGACTGGAAGCCGGTCGCGATCGGGGCCATCTTGGCGCCGTGGGTCACCGTGTAGACGGTGCTCCCTTGATCTTGCAGGAGCAGGTGTCGGCCGGTCGCGTCGAAGTCGATCCCGGCCAGCCCGACTACGCTGGTCGGGACAAGGGCGAGAACGCCGACGCGTCGTCCGGTGCGGTTGTCGACCTTGAGGACCTTCTCCTCGCCGGTAGTGGGGCAGTACTGGTCGACCGCGACGTACCTGGACGGCCCGATCGCGGTTAGGTGCCGGGCGAAGCAGCCAGCCTGGGCGGGATGCAGCAGCCGCCCGGCAGCGACGCTGCGGGCGCGCACCGGGATCGACCAAACCTGATAGGTGCCGACATACAAGGCGGTGATCAGGCGGCGGCCATTCGCGGTGAACGTGTAAGAGAGGGCCTCGCCGTTGCCCGGCACGGCGATTGTGTGGGTCGCGCCGGTCCGCAGCGTGCGGACCATCAGGCCTGCCGGGCGCGCAGCGCAGTCGTGGCGCTGGTAGGCCAGTAGTCGACCGTCACGGGAGAGCCTTGGCTGGCTGAACATTCCGGTCGTGCCCGGCACCAGGACGCGAGTGCGCCCGCCCCACCGGGGCACAGCCAGGATGCTCGACGAGCAGGTGCCCGTGCCGCGGACGAACACCACCGTCCGGCCGCTGTCGGCCAGGTACGGATCGCTGTCCCTGCCGCCGGGCTGTGGGGTGGTCAACGCGCGCAGCACGCGACCGGTGGTGCTGGAGACCAGCACGACGACCCCGTCTCGGGAAGCGACGAACGTGGCCGGTTGGCCTGCGACCGAGTCGTGCTGCGCGGTCGCCTGGGCGGTTGCTGCCGTTCCCACGATCAGCGCTGGCAGCGCCAGCGCAAGGACCAGCAGTCGGATCATTCGCCTGGCGCGATGGTCAGGATTCATGATGTTTCCCCTTGCCGCGGTCTTCGTGCCCCTTGCCGTCAGCCGCCGCGCTGTTTGTTTGGATTGCATGGTGTCCCCCTTTCGGACACCCATGTGGACGAACGGCACGCCTGCAAAGTTGACACGGCAGACCACTCGGTGATAAAAGGCGCGCCTGATCGCACAGAGCGACCGCACCTGCACATCCCGGATGCGTGGACGACTGACGTTCCGCCACCAGCAGAGGACGTGGTCGGGCGAGAGTTCGTCTTCTTCTCATTCCGCATTCCTCCTGGATGGTCAGTGGTTTTCCATTCACGCTTTCAGCCGGGGAGATTTATGACCATCGCCTGGAATACCGGATCGTGGTAGCGCGAACGCTACCTGTTACATTCAAACGACTGATCGACAGCGCACTGTCGCCGATCGATTCCGGTCCGCGACCAGGTGCTGAGCAGTGTGATTCCGAGCACCTGAACACTGCTCACTTTCACAGGAATCCGTCCTATGCTGAGCCGGGAATTCCACCAGGAAGGACTGGGGAGGGCCTTGGCCGTGCCACATCTGGACCACCGAAAACCCACCCGGGCCGCCCGACCCCACCGGGCGGGTAAGCCGAAGTGGTCGCACAGCGCCATCGGCGCGGCCGTCGTGGCCGGCGCCGCGATGGTCGCTGCCTTCGCCTTCATTATCACCAACGGGACCCCCTCCGAGTCCCCCACCGGCGGCGCGCCTGCCGCCGGCCGCGACGTGGCCGGCACCTCCACGACGCCCGCCGGGAAACCCAGCTCGGACCCGGCACCCTCACTCGGGACGGCCAAGGCGGATCGCAGTCCCGCGGTCAGCCAGAAGGCGTCACCGCCACCGCCGAACACCGGCCCGCAATCACCCAGGTTCAAGGCCGGCCAGTGGATCGTCGTGCTCGACTCCTACTCCACCGATTCGGGGATGGATGCCGATCAGGTCGCCCAGGCCGCCAAGTCTCTGGCCGGCCGGCTGATCACGGCCGGCGTCCCGGCCAAGGCGATGCTCGCGAACGGCCAGTACCCCGGCCTCGCGGACGGCAGCCTGCGACCGATGACGAACACCTGGGTCGTCTACCTCGGCCCGTTCGCCACCGCTGAGGCGGGCTACGACCTGTGCGTCGCCCCGAAGACCCAGAAGATCCACTCGGACGTCTCCTGCCCCACGTACGAACCGGCTACCCGGCTCGGCTGAGACGTCAGCGCGGGGTCCAGGCGGGCGCGTTCTGATTGCCCGGGTTGTTGGGCCAAACCAGCTGAGGCGCCGCGCTCGCATCAGCCGGTACGACCTGGATGGCCGACGGGTTCAAGCCATGCTTGAAGGCGATCCGTTTCCCATCCGGCGACCAGGTCGGATCCTGATCGAACACGCTCGCATCGGTGAGCTGGCACATCCGGCCGCCACCGATCTCGTTCGGCCTCGACTGGCCGGCGCAAGGCAGGTCGGCGCCGGTGACGCTGGTGACGAAGATCGTGGCCGAGTTGTCCCCGAGCACACGCCGGAACGCCAGCACGCCCGGTCTCGTCGGCGACCAGACCGGATCGGCGTCGCTGCCGGAGGTCAGCCGCTGTGGCTCACTCTTGCCGTCCAGCGCGACCGCGTAGAGACCGGTGCCGGAGCCGCCGTGAAACTCGTAGACGGCCAGCTTGCCGTCCGGTGACACCGCGGGATCACTGGCCCCAAAGCCCTTGCGCGCCGGATTGCTGAAGAGCTTCTGCAGTACCTTGCCGTCGGTATCGAGCAGGTAGATCCCGAACGTCCCGTCGGCGGCGGTGCAGCCGACCACGATCTGGGTAGGATCCTTGGGGTTCCAGCCCGGTCTGCCGATGCTGGCGGCACACTGCGCCGGCGTCTTCGTGAACAGTTCTCTCGCCCTGCTGCCGTCGACTCCGGAGACCCACAGACTGCGGTCCTTCGAGGGCGGCACGTTGTGCAGGTAAATCATGGTCCGCTTGTTCGGCGCGAGGGCGGGGAGATCATCGTTCGGCTTCGTGGTCAGCTTGGTCCGCTTGGCCGGGTTGGTCACGTCGGCGACATAGAGGTCGACGAGTGTAAGGTCGGCGCTCACCTTTCTGAGCAGCGGAATGACCAACTCGGTGTCCGCCAACTTCACCGGCGCCTCCGGCAATGCCTGCGGCCCTGTTGGTGTGGTCGGCTTGGTCGGCGTCGTTGAAGACACAGACTGCGAGGGCGTGTTCGTTGCCACCGAGGTCTGTCCACCTGGGTTCCCGCCGTCCCCCGCGGCCAGCTGCATCGCCGCGACCACTCCCCCAGCCAGTACGACGACGCCGCCCGCCGCGATCGCCAGCCGCCGCTTGGCCTGCGCCGACAGCGGCGTCCTCGTCGGCGAGGGCAGCTGCGTCCCGACCGCGCCAAGCTGTTCCGTCCTGGCCTCTTCCGGCTGGAACTGGACTGCGCCCAATGCGATGTCGTGCTTGGGATGCGTGTCCAGCGCCGTCGGAGTGGAGAACCGGGACTGCAGCAGATGGCTCACCAACGGGATCCGGGAGCTACCACCGACCAGCACGATTGCAGTGAGCTGCTCGGTGGTCGTGTTCGCCGCCCGCAGCGCCCGGCTGGTCGCCTCCACGGTCTGCTCGAGTGCGGGCGCGATCAACGTCTCCAACTCGGCCCGGGTCAGCCGGACCGACGTACTGCGGCCCGGGAGCGCGACCGGGATCACGGTGTCCACGTCCGCGGACAGGGCTTCCTTGGCTTCGACGCAATCGCGACGCAGCCTGGTCAGCGCGGCACGACCCTCAGGGCTGTCGAGATCGAGCTGCTCGACCGCCGGACCGAGTGCGGTGACGACGTGCTGGAACACGGCCTCGTCGAAGTCGACGCCACCCAGCTGCTCGATCCCCTCGGGCGTCCCGAGGATGGTGAACCCGGCCCCGGTCTTCTCCAGCACGCAGACGTCGAAGGTGCCACCACCGAGGTCGTACACCGCGACCCGATCCCCCGGCTGCAGGTTGGCCTGGGAGGCGTACTGGATCGCGGCGGCCTGTGGTTCGGTGCAGGTCAGCGAGCGGCCGACGTCGGCGAGGCTGATCACCTGGTCGACCAGTTCGCGTTTGTACGCACCCCAGTTGGCCGGATAGGTCAGGACCACTTCGTCGGGGGCAGCGCCACGTCGCTCGGTCGCCGTGGCAACCACCGAGGCGAGCAGCTTGGCCGACAGGGCCTGCGCCGAGAACGGCGTACCGGCGACCAGTAGTGGGACCGGGTCTCCGAGGCGGCGTTTGAACTCGCGGACCATCCGGGCCGGGTCGGCGGCGCCCCGGCGTTCGGCGGCCTCGCCGACCAGGAACTCGCCGTCCTCCTGGAGATACAGCACCGACGGGATCTGCAGCGCCCGGTTGCCCAGCCCGAGCATGGTCGGCGGCCCGCCGTCGCGGATCGCCGCGGCAGTGAAAGTCGTCCCCAGATCGACACCCAGCCGATACCCCATGGCCCCCACCCTGGTTTTGCCCGACGGTGCACACATCGTAGAGCTTGAGTGCCAGAAACGGGTCGGCGTCACTAAACTGCAAATATGCCCAAGCTCTCGATCGGCGAGATCTACGAGGCCGCACGCGCTGCCGGGTTCAGCCCGGAGCAGGCGACCACGTGGACCGCGATCGCGATGGCCGAATCCGGCGGCCGGACCAGTGCGCTGAACACGAAGGGCGAGCACTCGGTCGGGCTCTGGCAGATCAACGTGGCCGCCGACGGGAACCGCGGCACGAAGTACGGCGATCTGAACGATCCACTGGCCAACGCGCGGGCGGCCTTCGACATCTCCCGGCAGGGCAGGGACATGCGTCCGTGGACCACGACGCACGCGTCGAACCAGGGCACATCGCACGATTACCGGACTTATTTGGACAAGGTCGAGGCCGTTACCGGCGTACAAGGCGACGGGCGCGGGGTGGTGGGGTACGGGTCGAAGCTGCCGCCGCCGTTGCCTTCGTCATCGAACGGATCGGGCGAGACGGTGCTGACGAGCACGCAGCCGACGAGTCTGGCGTCGTACGACCGGATCGACGCGGGGCAGGCGGTCGGGATGCAGCTGGATTCCGACTCGGACGGGCTGACGGACGCGTTCGAGCGGGCGGCCGGGACCGGGTTGAAGCTGGCCGACACCGACAGCGACGGGCTCGCCGACGGGTACGAGATCGCGGTCAGCCATTCGAATCCGAAGCTGTCGGACAGCGATCTGGACGGGTTGTCGGACAGCTCGGAGGCGTCGCTCGGCAGTGCCGCGAGCAAGTGGGACAGTGACAACGACGGCTTGTCGGACCGGATCGAGATCGAGTACGGCTCGAACCCGATGGTCGCGGACGCCGGCGACGGCGTGATCCCGCAACCTGTCACGCCTCCGCCCACTCCACAGCCCGTCCAGCCCACCATCCAGACCGTCCAGCCGCAGCAACCGATGCAACCGATGCAGCGGCAGGCCGGCGGGGATCAGACGAAGGTGGACCGGTTCGTCTCGATCGCGCAGGCGCAGGAGGGCGACCGGTATGTCTTCGGCGCCCGGGCGAAGCTGAGCGACATGGACCCGGACGTGTTCGACTGCTCCGAGCTGACCAAGTGGGCCGCGCACCAGGCCGGCGTGGAGATCCCGGACGGCGCGATGTACCAGTACCTCGACCTGAAGCAGAAGGACGCGCTGGTCGGGGTCGACGAGGCGTTGCGAACCAAGGGCGCGTTGCTGTTCTTCTTCTCCAAAGAGCCCGCTCCCGGCGGCGGCCGCCCGTCCAAGGCGCACGTCGCGATCAGCCTCGGCGACGGCCGGACGATCGAGGCGAAGGGCACCAAGTACGGCGTGGGCGAGTTCTCCGCGAACAACCGGTTCAACTACGCGGGCATCATCCCGGGCCTCGACGCATCACCTGCTCCGGCTTCGACCAGTCCGGACACCATGTTGGCGGCAGCGCCGACCCTGCAGATGCCGGGTACGTCGCCGAACGGCGCGACCACGGCGGCCCTGAGCGCACAGTACGACCAGATCGACACCGGTACGCCGGTCACCGCGCCGCCAGACGCCGACAAGGACGGGCTGACCGACGCCTTCGAGAAGCTCGCGGGGATGAACCCGGCCTCGGCCGACACCGATCAGGACGGGCTGCCGGACGCGTTCGAGGCGATCAAGTCGCACACTGATCCGCTCCTGGCCGACACCGACAAGGACGGGCTGTCCGATCCGTTCGAGCTGTCGCAGGGCAGCGATCCGGGCAAGATCCCGGGCGTGGCCGGCGTCGGCGGGCAGGGCCAGTTCGCCGAGGTGATCCGCAACGGTGTGACCGACACGGACAAGGACGGCCTCACCGACACGTACGAGAAGCGGGCCGGGCTCGACCCGCTGCGGAGCGACTCGGACAGCGACGGGCTGTCCGACAACGCCGAGCTGTCCCTCGGCACCAACCCGACCCTGCTCGACTCCGACTCCGACGGCCTTGGCGACGCGCTTGAGGTCCAGTTCGGTTCGGATCCGCTCAAACCGGGCCTCGGCGGGCAACTCGGAACAGCGCCGGCGGGGAGTTCAAGTGAACTTGATCAGACCGATGGATTGGGGCCTGGCACGGGGCCGGATGGTGCTCCAGACTGAGACCTGTTGCTTGAAGAGCACGCCGGGGGGCAGCTGTGGGTTCAGTGGTGTTCAGGGAACAGGTCCGGCGACCAGAGCCGTCCGGCCTGTCGCGGGACCGGCTGGCGCGTCCATTGCTCGACGCAACCGGCCCCGGCGGTGTGCTCCTGCTCGCCCCGGCCGGCTCCGGCAAGACCACTCTGCTCGCCCAGATCGCGGGGACCCCGGGTATGCCGACCGCGTGGTACCGGGCCAGGCCGGAGGACCGGTCGGAGGATGCCCTGGTCCGGCATGTGACCGAGGCGTTGGCCGTCGTCCTACCTGAAGCGCTGGACGCCACGACTGCGGACCAGCTGATCCTCGCCACCGAGACGGGTGTGCCGACGCCCGTGCGGTTGATCGTCGACGACGTGCACGAGCTGGCCGGGAGTCCCGCGGAACAAGCGTTGGAGCGATTCCTCGAGTACCGGCCGCGGCATCTGCGGTTGCTGCTCGGGTCCCGGCGGCCGTTGTCGTTGAACACGCCACGACTGATCGTGTCAGGCGAGCTGTTGGTCCTCGACGGCGACGACTTGCGCTTCCGGTCGTGGGAGGTGGAGGAGCTGTTCCGGTCGGTCTACCGGGAACCGCTCTCCCCCGAAGCCGCGGCCGCGCTGACCCGTCGTACGGGCGGGTGGGCGGCGGGGTTGCAGCTGTTCCACCTGGCGACGATGGGCAAGTCGAGCGCCGAACGGATCCGGGCCGCCACCGAGCTCGGCGGCCGTTCGCGGATGGTGCGCGCCTATCTGACTCGCAACGTACTGGCCGAGCTGGACCCGGAGCGGCGGGAGTTCTTGCTGATCACGAGCACGCTCGGGCGGTTGACCGGTCCGCTCTGCGACGCGCTGCTCGACCGGACCGGCAGCGCGGCCGTGTTGGAGGAGCTGGAGACACTGCAGTTCTTCACCACGTCCACCGACGACGGGTCGACGTACAGGTATCACCAGGTGCTGCAGACGCACCTGGAAGGTCTGCTGATCGACGAACTGGGGACAGCGGCCTCGCGGGAGATCCACGCGCGCAGTGCGCGGCTGCTGGAGGATGCGGGGCACCCGCGAGAGGCAATGCGTGCCTATGCGCTCGGCGACGACTGGGCGTCGGTGGCGCGTTTGCTGCAGGTCGGGGGCGCAACCGCCGTTGGCCAGGATTGGGTCGCCCGGTCGGAGCTGCCGGACGACGACCCTTGGCTGGCGTTGGCCCGGGCTCGCCGGTACTTCCGGTCGGGTTCGGTTGCCGCAGCGGTGGAGGCATACCGGCATGCCGAGTCGATGCTGGACGATCCCGACTTCCAGGCCCGTTGCGCCGACGAACGTGCTTTGGCCGAGATCTGGTCCGCTCATCCCCAGCCCTTTGGTCGAGCCGCCACCCCGGTACGCCGTACCGCGCAAGCGATCCGGCAGGCGACCAGACGTGTCCCGTCAACCCGTGAAGGCGCTGGTGGAGCGTTGGAGGACGGGACCATCGAGCTGCTCGCGGGCCGGTTCGTCAACGCTCGAGAACTGTTCAGCCCGCTTGCCGCCGATCCAACTGGCCGACCGGTCGGACGGCTGTGCGCCCGGCTCGGACTTGTCGTCACGGAACTTGTCGACGGCAACTGGAGCGAGGCCGAGGTGCCGCTGGAGGAGATCGCGCTGTCGGCCGAGCTGGAGGAGCTGCCCTGGTTCGCCCGATTGGCTCGCGGTTTACAGGCGGCCGTCCTGCTGGCGACGCGGCCGGAAGGATGGCGGCTGGACGGATGCGCCTCGCTCGCCGAGGACTGCCGGCGCGACGGCGACCAGTGGGGCTCGTTGCTGATGGCAATCTTCATCGGAGCCGCCCGGCTGCGGGCCGGACAGGACGAGGAGGCGGCCGACTGGTTGCGCCGGGCAACCGTAGAGGCGGCCAGGCTCGAGGCCAGGACCCCGCAGGCCTGGGCGTCCGCCTTGGCCGCGGTCGCCTTGGCCCGCATCCGGCATGCCGGCGCGGCTGAACAGTTGAAGGAAGCCGAAGGGCTGACCCGATCGGCCGCGTTGACTGGTGCCTATCGCCTGCTCGACCACGCGCGACAGCTGGCCGAGACCGGGCCGTCACGGTCTGGCCGGTCGGTGCGGCTGTTCACCCTGGGCGGGTTCCGGCTCGAGCTGGACGGGAAGCCGGTCAGCTGGCCATCGCTACGGCCACGAGCCCGATCCCTGTTGTTGCTGCTCGCAATCAACCACGATCGGGACGTGCATCGCGAACGCCTGATCGACGCCCTCTGGCCGGACGCCCCCGCCGATGCCGGAACACATCGACTGCAAGTCGCGGCCTCCACTGTCCGGCAATGCCTTGCTGGGTTGGGTTTTGGCGATCAGGTTGTGCAGCGCAACGGTGATGCGTACCGGCTGGTGTTGCCCGGGGCATGGGTTGATCTGGCCGAGTTCGAGACCCGGCTCCAGCGGGCGAGGCGATCGGGGAGCGTGACCGACTGGTCCGCAGTACTGGAGATCGCGGCCGGTGAGTTGCTGCCCGAGGTCGGTGCGGCGGATTGGGTGTTGGCGGAGCGGGATCGGTACCGACTCGCCGCCGCCGACGCCGCAGTACAGGTGGCTGGGTTGGCTCGTGATGCTCAGGCGTTGCGGGCGGCGCAGAGGGCTGTGGAGCTCGATCCGTTCCGGGACTCGTCCTGGTTGCTGCTGGCTGAACTGCAGGAAGGGCAGGGCGATCCGACCGCGGCCGCGCTGACACGACGGGAGCACGCGCGGGTCTGCGCCGAGCTGGAGGTCACTCCGGAGGTACGACCTGCACGCGATGGATCACGTGTGCGGGCTTGAGCGCGGCCACCGCGTCCTTGAGTCTCGCCTCGTCAATCTCCTGCCCTGCCACGGGAAACACGCGCACGACGACAGCCGGCACCGCTTCGCCCGGTAGCGGATCGCTGGGGTCGACCGACCAGCTCGCACCACCTGTCTCGACGACCTCGGCCCGTACTCCGAGCTGCGCGCTGATGGCGAGCTCGATCCCCAATCGCGTCCCCTGCTGGCCGTGCAGCTCACTGGTCGAACGAAGGAGCTCGCGTTGCCGGACCGGATCGTCGCCTCGGTCGACGGCGAGTCCGAGCCAATGTGCCAACCACGGCAGCAGATCCTCGGGTGCGGTACCGAGGTCGAGGTACGCCGGAAGGTTGTCCAGTGCACTGATCACCGGTGCGAGGACGACGTCGAAACTGTCGCAGAGCTGTTGCGTGAACGCGTCCGTGCGGTAGACGGACGGCAGCGTCTGGCCGAGCGGATGCGGACTCGGCAACCGTTCCAGCGCGCCCCTCATCAGCGCACCCGCACCTGGTGCTCGTAGGAGTAGACGAGCGCGGTGGCCGGCAGATCCAGCCGCTGCACGGGAGCCGATCGCCGCCCGGTCACCGGGTCCGCCGGGAAGAGGGACACGTTGATCTCCTGTGCCATGTCGACCCCGGAGATCCGGGCCAACGCGGCGTGCACCTCATGCGACTGCACCGATCGCCCGAACGGCCACCCCGTCCCGTCCGGCCCACCGGTCAACGGGTGGAGCAGGTCGTACAACGCCTTCAGCACGTCCTCCTTCACCTCCTCCGGCTCGAACCGGGACCGCGCACTCACGTCCACCACCGCCGTGAGCCCGACGTACTCCGCGGGTGCGACGAGCAACCGGGTCCCCACCAGGCGACGTTCGTCCAGCGTCCGCGTGATCCGCTCGAGCGTGCCCTCCGGCGGGATCAGGTCGTCGCGCCGGATCCGCCCGATCGGGTCGGCCGACACATGCGGTACGACGAGAATGCGGATGCCGCCCGCATCGGCGGACTCGGTCGCCGGGACACAGTGCACCCGGGCCGCATCCGGTGCGACCTCGCGAGCCAGTTCCTCGAAGTCCTCGACCGTGACCGCGCGACCACGTGACCGCAGCAGCATCGGACCACGGACCTTCGCCTCTTCCAGCGTTTCCGCATCCGCACCGCCGATCGCGGGCGCGCGGTTCTCCACCCGCGCGACGTACGGGACGCTCGTCTTCAGCACCCGCACCTGGCCGCGCGCGACGTTGCCACGTCGGCCACCGCCGGTCCGGTACGACGAGATTGCGAGGGTGCTCCCGGACCGCGGGGCGGCTCCGTAGTGCTGCAGGCGGCCGTCAGCGGTACGCACGGCGGGACCGAACTGGATACCGCCGGAGTACGCGTCGATCCGGAAGTGCCGATCGTCCTCGCCCGAGTCGGCGAAGCTCGTCACCGGTTCCCAGGTCTCGACGCCGTCCTCGTCGGCGACCTCGACCGTGCTGGGTTCCTCGGACGGGACCACCGGGTTGTGCCGGAGGGCGAACCGCTGACCAGGGGTTCCGTCGGAGCGACCGAGGAGTTCGCTGCGGATCACCTCCGCGTGCATCATCGGCACGGTGCCGCCGATCGTGAAGGCGCTGGCCGAGAGGATCCTCGGCGATTTGGTGTACGTCGGGCGGCCGTCCTCGACCGGGATCAGCCGGCACCGGACCCAGCCGGCTCGCTGGCGGGAGATGATCGAGGTCTCGTGCTGTGGGGGAACGTGGATGACGACGTCGCCCGCCTTGTTCAGCCCGCCGGTGTCGTCCTTGTCGAGATCGCATTCCGACCAGCCGGACCCGGTCCACGCCTCCCAGATGAGCGGTGGATGCCGTGGGTCGACACCGGCACCGGAAACGCTGCAGTTCAGCCGGATCGTCACGGCGCAGGACGGGACCGCTTCGCTCAGGCCGATCAGCAGAGCGTCACCCGGCTGCGGAGTCTCGGAGAAGCAGGGGAACCCGTTCTGGCCTGACAACGCCGTGGTGAGATCGGACGGGCTGCCCCCGGCCGGAGCCACGCCGGCCCGGGCGAACGAGCAGGGGATGATCTCCAGTTCCTGCGTGGTGGTGAAGACGATCGGCTCGTGGATGTCGGTCCGCGGCGTCGCCACCTCGGTCCCGGTGCGGACCAGGACCGTTTGTGGTTGGGGCGCGGACAACCAGAAGGTGACGGCGCCCCTCGCGGCCGCGGGCGGCCTGAGTTCCACGCCGATCAGCTCGAGGAACTTCACGTAGTTGAGGTCGGGCACCCGGTTGAGCCGGTAGATGAGCTGGTCGACCATCTGCGCGAAGGCCTCGATCAGGGTCACCCCGGGATCGGAGACGTTGTGGTCGGTCCATTCCGGGCAACGCCGCTGGACCAGGCGTTTCGCCTCGTCCACCAGCCCCTGGAACGTCCGGTCGTCGAGATTCGGAGCCGGCAACATGTCAGACCTCCAGTTCGGCCGGCAGCGCAGTACCGACCTCTTCATCGGGGATCACGTAGAACGGGAAGACCAGGTTGCGCGGGTCGTTGGTGCCGAGGATGACGTAGCCGACGTCGACGTACACCCGGCCCGACTCGATCCGGTCGTAGCCGACGCTCACGTCCTGTACGGCGACCCGTGGTTCCCAGCGTTCCAGGGCCTCGCGGACGTCGTACGCGATCTGCCCGGCCGTCGCTGCGTTCGCCGGGCCGAACACGTGATCGTGGATCCGGCAGCCGAACTCGGGGCGCATCGGCCGCTCGCCCTTCGCCGTACCGAGGATCAGCCGGATCGCCTGCTCGATCTCGCGTTCCCTGGCCACCAAGGCGATTCCGCCGGTGGCGTCGGTGCCGAGCGGGAAGGCCCAGCCGTTGCCGATGAAGTCGGTGGTCATCTCAGCCTCCGATCATGACGGTCGGCGCGCCCATCACGATCGGGGCGCCGCAGCCGGCCAGGTCGCCCATCCGGGCCGCGGGCATCCCGCCGATCAGGACGGTCGGGCAGCCGGGCGGGACGATCGCCGACGGCGGATGCACCGCGGGTGGCGGGAACGAGCAGATGTGCGGCGTGCCCACCGTGGCGGCCGGCATCCCGGCGATCAGCACGGTCGGTACGCCGGGCGGCCCGATCACGCCGGGGTGTCCGGTCGGATCGCCGACCCTCGCTGCTGCGGGCATGGCTGCCTCCTAGTTGATCTTGACCATGGCGGCCTTGACCGTGCAGAGGGCGCTGCCCTCGACGGTCGTGTTCGCGCCTTTGAGTTGCAGGTTCCCGGTGGCGGTGACCGAGATCTCGCCGCCTTTGAGTTCGAGCTTGGCGGCGGAGCTGTCGATCACGATCCCCTGGCTGCCTTCGACCTTGACCTTCCCGTCGGCCTGCACCGTGATCGTCGTACCGGTCGCGTCGAGGGTGACGCTGAGCTTGCCGTCGCCGGTCGCCAGGGTGACGCCTTCTTTGCGGCCATCCTGGTCGAGCAGGTCGATCCGGTGGCCGCGCCGCGACACGATCGAGCGGCGGTTGACCGCGCCGGAGCCGGAGTCGACCGGGTCGATCCCCTTGCTGTCCGGGAGATCCACGCCGTTGTAGAGACCGCCGAGGACGTACGGCCGGCGGAGATCGCCTTGTTCGAAGACGACCAGGACCTCGTCGCCGACCTCGGGGACGATGATGGTGCCACGATCCTTGCCCGCGCCGGCATGGACCGTCCGGGCCCAGGCACTGACGTAGTCGTCATCGAGCCAAGGCAGGGTCAGTCTCACCCGGCCGAGCTTCTCGGGGTCGTTGTTGTCGCTGACCTGACCGATCACGACGCCTGGGGGCGCTTGCTGTTGGCCCGCCCCGCTGCCGGCCAACCCGAGGAAGGTGCGATCCTGCGCACCGGTCACGGCGAACGAGGTGGTGTAGCCGGTCTGCGGGTCGATGCGGTGCCTGGTCGTTGTCACGGTGTACTTGCCGTCGAACGGCGTACCGAGGTTGTCCACGGTGATGGCGACTCCGGCCTTCAGCGCGGGGTTGCCCTGGGCAACTCCTTCGAATTCGGCGAACGCGCCGGCGATCTCCTCCGCGATCGCGGCTGCGGCGGCGTCCACTTCGGCCTGAGTGCGATGCGGTACGTCGGTCGCGACGTACAGGGGATCGCCGAAGGCCTTCGCGAACTCCTGCGGACTTGCCTGCGGGAGCTGTGCTGTCTTGGTCTCGGCGGGGCGACGCGTGGTCAGGGCCTTCTTGGTCGACAGATCCCAGCCGCGGACCTCGACCTCCTTGACCTGGCCGCCTGAGGTGAGCACGGCGCGGAACCGCAGCAGATCGGTGCCGAGCTTGAGAACCAGTGGATTCTCGTCGCTGGTGGGCGCGCCCGACGCGGTCGTGGGCGGGCCGAAGTTGAACTTGCCGTCGCGCACCGAGACCTCGTAGCCGGCGTCCTTGGCGAGGGCGTCGAGGAGTTCCCAGTCGCTGGTACCGGCCTGGGAGACGTGCTCGAAGACGGTCGTGGTCGCCTTGATCGTGCCGTTGCTGAAGCCCGCTCGCTGGGACACCTTCTGCGCGATGTCGGACGCCGTCATCTGCTGATAGGAGTTGGTGGTCCGGCCGCGGAACAGCCGGTGCGCCGGGTCGTAGCCGCGGATCACGGTGAACGAACCGCCGGTGTCGAACTCGGACTCCAGCGCGGTGATCTCGCCGGCCAGCAGGAGTACGGCGGTCTGGCTGGTGCTGGTGAGGACGGAGATCCGGACCTTCGAGCCGATCTTCGCGCCGGTCTTGGTCAGCACGATGTGGTCGCCGTCGCGGAACCGCAGTTCGAACAGGTCCGGCAGTCGTTGGCTGTCGTCGACGTACGCCGTACTGAGCAGGTTGACCACATCCTGCGGCAGCGGCTGTCCGTTGATCTCGATCAGGCAGCTGGTGGTGATCGACATCAGACCAGCTCCTCGGGCGAAGGCAGCACCAGGACCGAACCACTCGGCAGTCTCAACGGATCGTCTACCCGGTTGTACTTGGCGACCGCGCGCCACAGCGTCGGATCGCCGTACTCCGCGTACGCCACCGAGGCGAGCGTGTCACCGTCGATCATCCGGTGCGACCTGCGGACCGACTGGCCGCCGGAGGTCGGGTTCTGCCGCCAGGGTTCGTTCGGCATCTCCTCCATCGCGACGCTGCAGACCGCGCGGATCGGGACGCCGTCCGGGCTGAACAGGGTGTACTTCGCGCTCACCGAGGTGACGAACGCCGGGAAGCTGGCGATCTTGCCCCAGTGCAGCACCACCAACGGCGGGGTCGGCTTCTCCTTGCCACGGCTCTCCTCGGTCGGTACACAGCAGCTGAACAACTTCTCCACGGCGGCCACGACACTGCCGTCATGGTTGCCGGAGGCATCGAAGAACATCTCGACCGTCAGCTTGCACGGCTCCGCCCCGGTGAACTCCGGCGGACCGGCCGACTTCGCCTTCTTCGCCGTCTTCCGTTCCCATTTGGCGGACTTCTGGATCGTCACTTCCTTGGGGTTGAACTGGAACGGGATCGAGCCCCGATCCTTGCCCGCGGCACCGTTCGTGGCCGGGTCGAACAACTTGAGGGCGGCCTTCTCCAACTGCGGCCGCGCCTTCGGGTCCGCCGGCGAGGGGGTCTGCGCGCTGCCCGCGTTCGCCGACGTGGTCAACGCGATCGGTTGCGTCATCCGGCCACCTTCTTCGCGGTGAACCCGTGGTGCGCGATCTCCAGCGTCTCCAGCGCGACCTTGGGTGAGTCGAGGTTGAGCCCCGGACCGGTCCACTTCACCGGGATCACGCCGAGCAGGCCCCATTGCGCGACCGTTTTACGCTCGGCCGTCATCGCGGTGATGCTCGCGGTCTGCGGCTTCACGCCCGTCGTCATACTGGCCAGCCACGCCATCACTTCGGTGGTGTCGCGGCACAGCGGGCGGGTCAGCTTGATGTTGGGGTACTTGATCCGGGTTGGCAGCTGCCAGATGAACCCGTTCTGCCCACCCTCCTCGCGCTGCTCCAGCACGACCTCGAGCCCGAGCCCCTCACAACTGTTGAAGGTCCCGAGCCGCGTGTCGTCGATGATGACCCCGAAACACACACTCACCGCAGGCTCCGGGTAGCCGCTAGTCATCGCACCCCTCCATCCCGCTCATCCTCATCGCCGGCGGTCCGTCCATCCCGCACCTCAGCCGCCCTCATCGGCGGCGGTCCGTGGTCCGACCGGCCCGCTCGCGATCCAGCCACAACTCGGCCCGCAACCTCGCCGACAACGGCTCGTACAACCGCTTGGCCAACTCCTCCACCTCAGCCGCCGACATCCCCTTGGCGCTTTGCTGCGCGGGCGCTTGCTGCGGCGGCTGTGCCTGCTCCAACGGCGGACTCGCCACCGGAGCAGCCGCCTCCGCTGGTGTGTCTCCGCTTTGTGTTTCGTCCCGCTGTACGACGCCCTGCTGCTGCCCCCCAAACATCTCCTGCAACGAAACCGACCGAACCTCATCCGCCCGCTGAACCACCGCGTCCCCCGAATGGAACCGATCCTCAACCGACCACGCCAGCACCTGCTGATCACCAACCGCCGGCGCCGGCCCGCTAGCTGCTGTCGACTGGCTCGCGGGCGACTCGACCAACGACCTCCGCTGGATCTGCACCAGCCCATCCGGCGGCACCGCCTCGGCGACCGAGCTTGGCGACGTGGACGCCTCGGCGTACCGCGCTCCACCGAGAGCCGACACAAACGGCGACTGTCCAGCCAGCGGCGCCGACGCACTCCGCGCAACCACCGGCTCGGCCACCCCCCGCTCGGAGCGACCAGCTTCCGCAGGACCCACCCCAGCGGCCAACCGCATGACGACCGGTAGCTCCCGCGTTGCCGCCGGCCCCATGGTGGCCGATGAGGAATGCGTCTCCGCAGTCTCATCGCCCAGCCGCGGTGTCGCGCCGGACTGGACGACAGGCGCGGTCGGCGGCGCCTGAACCTCCGCCACTGGCAGCCGGGACACGGCAAGATCCGTTGCCGAAGACAACCGCTGAACCTGCACTGCCGAGGACGATAGGGCGCCCACATCCCATTGGACCCGACCCTGCGCCGCATCCGAACCGACCGGCGACTCAGCACCCCGGCCAGTCCCAGCGGCCGGTCGAGACTCAGCCACTCGCTGAACCGCAACCGGCAAACTCGACGACAGCGGCGCAACCGCTCCTCCAGCCGCCCCCAACTCGCTCGACCCCAACTCGCTCGACCCCAGTTCGCTCAACGCCAATCCGGCCAGCCCCCAGCCGGCCGAGCCCTCGCCGGCCGAGCTCTCGCTGATCGACTCTCCCTCGGTCGAACCCAGGCCGCTCCAACCCAGGCCGCTCGACTCCGGGCCGCCCGACTCCGGGCCGGTCGCCCCCAAGTCGGTCGCACTCTGCCCGGTCGACCCCAGCCCGCCCGACCCCAGCCCGGTCGACCCCAGCCCGCCCGACCCCAGCCCCGTCGTACCCAGGCCGCTTGTGCCTATCCCGGCCGACCCCAACCCGCTCGAATCCAACCCGGCCGACCCGAGCCCGCTCGAATCCAACCCGGCCGACCCGAGCCCGCTCGACCCCAACCCGGCCGATCCGAGCCCGCTCGACCCCGGATCGCCGGCACGCTGCACGGCGCCTGGCGCAATCGGCTGTCCAGCACCACCCGGCGCAACCACCTCCGACGTGCCCAGGCCCGAGGCAATCGAGCCCAACCCCGTCAGCCCGGTCAGACTCGAATCCGGTGCAACCAATCCCAAATCCCTAACCCGCTGCACAGCAACAGACGCATCCGACGACGGCAGCCCAACCGCCCCCGCAACATCCGCCAACGCAGACCCCGACCCGGACCCCGACTCCAACGCAGACTCCGACGCGGATCCCGTCTCCAACGCGGACCCGGACCCGGCCCCCGAGGCGGACTCGAACGTGGATGGCGACAAGGCGATCGGAGCGTTGGTTCCCCGGGACATCGAGGCAGCGTTAATCGGTTCCGACGTGGTCGTGGCGCGCAAGACCGGTCCAGTTGCATCCGGCGAGAGCGCGCGTTGTACGGCTGCGATCGAAGCCGACCGCTTCGAGTCCGAGGTGATAGGCGCAATCGCATCCCCACCAGTCACACCCGCACTGCTCCAACCCTCACCCATCCCACCCGCACTGCTCCAACCCTCACCCGTCCCACCCGCACTGGTCGCGCCGGGTGTGATCGGCCCTGAGCCGAGCGCGTCCGGGAACGTCGAGTCTCCATCGGCAACCCGCTGCACGACATCCTGAGCAATCGGCGACGACAATGGCAGCCCCGGCCCGCGCTCAGTCGACGCCGACGTGACGGCATCCGACGTGACGGCGGCAGACGTACCCGGGTCCGACGCAACGGGGACCGGCGCCCCAAGCGGTGCCGGCATCGCGGGTGCTGACATCAGCTCGGAACTGCGCTGGACCGCAGGCGGCGGACTCACGACCGGCGCTCGGCCCGGACCGCTTCCAACCTCGGTCGACGCGACCGATCCCGCGGAGTGGGCGAACGTGGGATGGACCTCAGCCCCTAGCTCCGGCGAGTCGTCGGTCACGCGTTGTACCGCAGCCGCTGTGCTCTGCGGCGCGGCAGAGGCGAGCTGCTGGGTCTGCCCAGGTGGAGGCGGAAAAGTGACTTGATGTGGTTCGTCCGCCGGGACCGCGGTGGCATATCCCGCGATCTCACCAGCAGGCGCGGTCGCGTCCACCGCATGTCCGAGCGGCTCCAGGAACCGAGGATCCTGATAAGCAGCCAGGGAATCCCTGAACCGCCCAGCCTCAGCGATCGGCGTGATCGCAGCAACCGACCGCTGCAACGGCGGCAACTCACGCCAGGCCGCCCGCTGCACCACCCCCTGCTCCCACACCCCACCCGCACGGTCACCAGCCGCACCGTCAGCGGTCGCCCCCTCACCGCCCGCGCTCCCACCAGTAACCGCTCCGGCCCCAGACCACCTGGAAGCCGACTCAGGCACGGCAGCGGTTGACGTCGGCTGCGTGGTTCGGCGGAATGGCCAGCGCATGGTTTACCTGCCTGAGTGGACGCGGGCGTTCAGCTGGCCGATCTCGTCGACGAAGCGCCGCCGTTCGGGGTGTTCGAGGTCGAGGATCTCCCCGCGGGACCAGTGGAAGTGGTAGGCGACGTACGCGACCTCGGCATACAACTGCTCCGGCGCGTACGTCACGATTCCCCCAGGCGACCACCGGCCAGGTCCACCGCGAACCCATGACCGCACTCCGGGCACTTGACGCCGGCCCGGGTGTGCCCTTCCTGATTCACCCGCCGATATAACTCCTGTAGGAACGCCAGATCCGCGGCGAACAGGTTCTCGATCACCCCGGCGTGGATATCGGTCACACTCCCCAACCGAGTCACCACCCGCCCGAGCAACACCACAGTCAGGTACGCCGGGTTCTCGCGCACCCGATCGTCCCGCAACGGCACCAGTTCGTCCCGCGCTGTCGCCAGCCGCATCACCCCGTCCCGATGCACCACCCCGGACGAGTCCACATATCCCCGCGGCAACACAAACGAGAACTCAGTCCGCAACTCCGGCACGCCCTCACCCGAACCAACCCCGCCGGCCCCGTATCGAGCCCCAGCCTCGTATCCGGCCCCCGTACCAACCCCGCCGGCCCCATATCCGACCCCCGGACCAACCCCGCCCACGACGGATCCCGCTGCACCCGCGATCCCGCTCGCCCCCGGAACGACACCGCCCGGTCCAACCCATGCCGTCGTACCCGGACCCGCCGTCCCCGGATCCGCCGTGCCAGGGGCCGCGCCCGCGTATTCCGGCCCGCCGGGTCCCGGCGTACCGGGTTTGGCGAGGGTGCCGCGGCGCATCACTCGACCTCGAGGCGCTCGCAGGTGACGACCAGTTTCTCCGTCATCACCGAGGTGTCGCCAGCCTTCATGGTGCCGATCTCGAGACTCTTCGGCCAGGCGTTGGTGAGCTTGTACCGCTTCAACGGCGCGCCCTCGTAGTCGTACACGATGATCGCCCCGCCCTTGCGGACCGCGCCCATCTTGCCGAACTGGGAGTCCTTGATCCACTTGTCGAAACTGGTGTCCGCGGACAGCCCACGGGTCAGCGTGATCTCCGGTGCCTTCCAGCGACCCGGCAGTTTCTTGATCACGTACTTGCCGTCGGCACCGTTCTCCTTGAGCTCGATCACGTCCTGTTCCATCTTCAGGCCGCTGATCTCGGTGATGCTCTTGATCTGGATGCCGTCGAACTCCAGCCCGAAGGAGTGACCGACACCCGCGTCCATTTCCGGAAGTGCCATCGCTGCTTACCTTTCTGTGTCGATCAAGGGTTGATCAATAGTTGATTAGCATTGATCCATCTCGTCGATATTGATCAACGTTGATCCAGCATCATCACTCGCTGACCAGACTCGTCCCGCCGGAGAACTGGGACAGCCGGAACACCACGAACTCGGCCGGCTTCACCGGCGCGACGCCGATCTCGCAGATCACCTGGCCGGCATCGATCCCCTCCGCCGGGTTCGTCTCCCCGTCGCACTTGACGAAGAACGCCTCGTCCGGGGTCTGCCCGAAAAGTGCGCCGTTGCGCCACTCGTTCACCAGGAACGCCGAGATGGTCCGCCGAATCCGGGCCCACAGCGCCTCGTCGTTCGGCTCGAACACCACCCAGTTCGTTCCGGTGAGGATGGACTCCTCCAGGTAGTTGAACAGCCGCCGTACGTTGAGGTACCGCCAGGCCGGATCGGACGACAGCGTCCGCGCTCCCCAGACCCGATTGCCCCGGCCCGGGAACGTCCGCAATACATTGATGCCGACCGGGTTCAGCAGATCGTGCTCGGCCTTGGTGATCTGTACTTCGAGGCTGACCGCGCCCCGGATGATCTCGTTCGCCGGTGCCTTGTGGACGCCGCGGGTGTCGTCGTTGCGACCCCAGATCCCGGCCATGTGACCGCACGGCGGGATGAACCCGAGCTGCCCGGTCGCGGGATCGGCCGTCTTGATCCACGGGAAGTACAGCGCGCCGAACGCCGAGTCGTAGCCGGCCTTGTCGACCAGCCATTCCTTGACCTGCTGGGCATTCAGCCCCGGCGGCGGGTCGAGGATCGCGATCCGGTCCCCCATCAACTCGCAGTGCGCGAGCATCGCCAAGTGCACAGCCTGGACCGTCTCCAGGTCGATCGCCCCCTGCTGGTAGGCGCTCATCAGGTCCGGCACGCAGAGCATGGTGATCTCGTCGACGGCCTCCAGCCCACCGAACCCGGTCCGGTCCGCGACATCACCGACGTAGTCCTCGGCACTCAACCGCGGCGACGGTACTGCGGGCGCGGGCGGAGGCGCGGCCAGGACGACCTCCCCGCTCGCGGGCTTCTCCAGCGCCGCACCGGAGATCTCCTCGACCCGGACCTGCTGTGACGTCGCGTTGACGACGGTCGCCACGTTCGTCTTCCCGCGGGACAGGGTGAGCCGGTCGAACTCCTCCACCTGTTCGCCGTTGCGCTTGACCACGATCCGGAACATCTCATCGGACGGGTTGTCGCCACCGGCGTCGGTGATCTCGACACTCAGCTCACCCGGCGCCTGGGCCGGATCCAACGCGACCACCCGGAACCGCCCGAGCATCGCTTGCGGTCCGGCCGGCAGCTCCTTGCGACCACGCGCCCCTTTACCGCCGCCGTCCGCGGACTCGGGCTGCCCGATCCGTACGACGTAACAGTTGCCGCCGCCGTTCTGGAAGTACCCGTAGACGGCCTGCGCCAGATACGACCCCGGCACGAATCCCCCGAAGGCATCCGTGAACGCGGTCCAGTTGCTGATCAGCGTGGCCTGGTTGAAGGGCCCGGTCTCGGCGAGCCCCACGAACGCGGCGACCGCCGTACCGACACCCTCGAGCGGGCGAGCGCCCGATTCGACTTCCTCCACATACACACCCGGTGACAGGTACGTCGGCATGCTGCCCCTCCTCGGTCAGGTTTGCTCCAGCCTGACCGCCCCCGCTGCCCCCGTGGGCGACCGACGGGACGAAGTACAGGGCAATCTCAATTGCCCGAAGGGGAAACGGCATAGACCGGCAGGACAAGCGGGAGCTCGGACAGGAAGCGGGGACCGCGGACATGAAATAGACCTGTCCGAGGTCCCGGCTTGTTGTCCGAGGTACTGGCGAAGATCAGCAGTTGAGGTCGATCGGGCGGACGAACGGATCGATTGCAGCGGACGACTTGTCGGCTGCATCGGCGCGAGCGGTTGCCTCGTCGTTGTGCATGTCCTGGAGTTTGGTGCTCATCTCGCTCTCCAGCCCGGCACGTCCGCAACCGGTGATGGAGTACTTCCGGTTCGTGATCCCGTTGTAGGTACGCAGCCGACGCGCGTGTTCCTGCTCGTGCGGACCGAGGACGTCCCGCAGGAACGACCGCACCCGCCGCTGCTGGCAATCACTCAGCCCTTCGGGCATATCCGGCATCCGGATCGTCACATCCACGTGATACGTCACCGCGATCGTGCCGGTCGCCCTCAGACAAGGATCCTCGTCCGAGCAGTCACATCCCTTTGCCCGCACGATCTTCGGCTTGCTGACCACACTGGTACCGCCGTCGTACGACCCGCTCGTCTCCCCGTGCAGGTTGACGCTGACCGGACCACCGCGGAGCGCGATCGACACCGCCCGATTCCCCACCGTCTGCTGCAAGGCGAGCACCCGCTCGTACTGCGAACCGACGGTCGCCGCGCGCGCAGCAGTACCCGGCGCCTTCCGCGCGACCGCGACCACGGACTTCTTGCGGGCATGCACAACCCCAGTGCACCCGCTACATCCGCCGCTGTCTACCCAGCGGCGCCTTATCCGACGGTCAGCTCTCTTCCTCCTGAGCCTCTTCCTCGTCCCGCTGCACGAAGGCCCCCTGCACCTCTTCTTCCTTCTCCTCCTCAGCCGGCGCCTCGGCGCGCTGCAAATCCGCCTCTTCATCAGCGTGCCGCTGCACATCCGCCTCTTCATCAGCGTGCCGCTGCACATCCGCCTCTTCATCAGCGTGCCGCTGCACACCCGGCGCGGCCTCGTCCACATCCCGCTGAATCGCAGGCCCAGCCAGCCCAGCCGGCGTAGGCGCGGGCGCCGCCATCGCCCTCTCAGCGTTGGCCGAAGCCTCCCGCTCGAACCGATCCGACGGATCGCTCACCTTGATCCCCCCGGGCGCCGACGACCCATCCACCGGCCCACTCCGCTGCTGCACCACATGCGTCAACTCATGAGCCAACATCACCTTGCCATCAGCCGACGACGGGTCGTACTTGTCCCGCTGAAACACCACATTGCTCCCCACGGTGTACGCATGCGCATTCACCGCCTTCGCCGAATCATGCGCCGCCCCATCGTCATGCACCCGCACATCCGAGAAGTCATGCCCCAGCCGCCCCTCCATCTCCCCCCGAACCTCCGGATCCAACGGCCGCCCACCCCCCGAAATCACGTCATGCACCGGCGACCGCTCCTCCTCCACCATCGCCGTAACCCCGCTATTCCCAACAGCCCGCTGCAACCCCA
This sequence comes from Kribbella caucasensis, assembly GCF_004361855.1. Lineage (GTDB taxonomy): Bacteria > Actinomycetota > Actinomycetes > Propionibacteriales > Kribbellaceae > Kribbella > Kribbella caucasensis. The sequence continues at coordinate 185,830 of NZ_SNWQ01000009.1, read as the reverse complement.
ACACCCCCGCAGGCCCCAACACATCAGTCCGCCCCTCAACGGCAGCCTTCCCGTCGTGCTCCGACACCGGCTCCTCGACCCGCCCACTCCTAGGCCGCAGCGCCGCCTCATCCGCATCAAACCTGTGCTCACGCATGACCACTCGCCTCCGATCCCTGACTCTCAAGCTCCCACCTCGAGGTGGGAACGGCTAACACATCTGTCGTTTGGCTACTGCTTACCCTCGGCCCTGAATCGCTCGACACCCTTCACTCGTTCCTCCAGGAAGTCGAGGACCTGCTCCAACTGCGCCTCGTATGCCGCCACGATCTCTCCCCGGGACGGCCGCGTCTCTGCTCCCTTTCCACGGGCATCGCCAACGGTCTTCTGTTCAGCTACCACAGCCGCAGCGGCACGGGAAACTGAGTCGCGACCACGTGCCCGGAACTCCTTCTGGATGTCGTCTCTGATCCTTTCCAGCAGGTCAGGTGGGAATCGCCCGTTCGCTGGGAGGGCCTTCATTTTTTCGCGGACAAGTTGCTTCATCCGCCGGATGGATGCGAGATCGCCCACTGCCGCTGTGGTCGTCTTCTCCTTGGAGGCGTTTGCGTACATCAGCACGGTGACCATTGCGTCGTACTCCGCGTTGCTAACTGGCGCGTTGATCGGCAGGATCGAGAAGAAGGCCGATATTAGTTCACGCGGGATCAAGTGCTCGGACTCCATCCGCCAGGCGCTGACCTCCTTGCCCTTGTCCGGCGGTCGAAGACGGGACTGCTGCATATGATGTGGCGCCGCCTCGCCGATGTGCGGTGCGTGACCTCCAGGCCCGCCTCCAGTTGCGTCCATCTCCTTCTTTGTGAGCGCAACAATCTTCTTGAGGATTGCCTTGGCCTGGCGCCACAACTTGTTGGCCTCGGCCATCAGCGCTCGATCACTCGAGGTTCCGGTCATGGTGCTGGCCAGCCGGTAATACTCCGTCATATTGGCCCGGAACTCGTCATCGAGCTGGGCAACAGCCGGATCCGATACTGCCTTGCCAGCCGGCTTGGGGTTCTTGCTGGCCGTGTAGATGTTCTGTGGCGCTCCCTTCTTCGAGTAGATCTCATGCTTCTCCCCGCCCGCCTCGAAAGACTCCCGGAAGGTTATGCCGAGCATGCGGTCCTTCAGACGCCTGAAGGCATCCGTCACACCTGCTGCCTTCTTCTTCACCCACCCCTTGCCAGCTTCGACCTTGCCCTTGACGTAGGCCTTGCCTGCCTCGACTTTGCCTTTGACGTAGGCCTTGCCCGCGGCGATTTTGGCCTTGACCTTGCCGCCGATCTTTTTGAGGCCTCGGATGACTGGGCCGGCCAGTTTGAGGCCGGTTTTGATGACGAAGTCGAGGGCTTTGTTGACTGGTTTTTGGAGTTTTTCTACTATTTCTCGGATCTTCTGGCCGATGCCGCCTAGGCCGATGACGCTGGCGAGGAAGCCGATGATGATGGGGACCATCTGGCCGAGGACGTCGTTGATCTTGTTGACCACGCCGCCGACGTTGCCCTTCACGATGTCGGCGACCGAGTCGATCACGGTGTTGACGAACTTCAGGATCCGGCTGCCGTTGTTGACGAAGAACATCACCACGTCGTAGATCAGCTTGCACGCCTTGATGAATGCGGCGGCCGGGTTGAGCAGGCCGATCAGCCAGGTGATGCCGGCGGTGATGATCTTGGTGATGACGAAGTCCTTGACCTGTTCGAGGATCATCTCCTTGATGTCGCCGAGTTTCTCGATCAGCATCTGCCACAGGCCCGCGATCCCTTCGCTGCGGAGCTTCTGGAAGATCTCGACGCCCTTCTCCATCGCCGCCATCGCGGGTTCGCCGATGTTCTTGACCAGGCGGTTGCGGATGTTCGCCCAGGTCAGCCCGAACAGCGACAGCAGCAGCTGCAGGATCCCCTTGATGTCGAACTTGTCCGGCAGCTGCACCCCGCCCTCGGCGAGCGCGCCGAACAGCCAGCTCATCAGCCCCTTGCGGAGGTGGTCGAGGATGTTGTCCTTGAACTTGAGGATGCCGCCCTTCACCCCGTCGATCAGGTTGGACAGGAAGCCGACCGGGTTCTTGACGATGTCGCCGACCACGCCGGCCACCCGGGCGAGCACGTTCTTCAGCATCCCGACGAGTTCGCGGATCGTGTTGATGACGGCCTTGATCGCGCCGATCGCCTTGTCCACCAGGCCCTTGTTCTCGGCCTGCAGTTCCTCGATCCGCTCGTCCAGGCCCTTGCGCGCCTCGGTGTACTTCGACGCCAGCGTCTCGACCAGCGCGTCCTGCTTGGAGTCGACGTCGCTCTCCAGCTGCTCGAACTTCTCGCCGATCTCCTTCGCGGCCTCGCCGCCGACCTTCTGCAGATCGGCCGGCAGGCTCTTCACGTACGCCGCGATCTCGCTCCGGCCAGACGCGATCCGGGCCTTCGCGGCGGTCAGGTCGTTGCCGACGATGTCCGCGACCTTCGAGATCACGCCGTCCATCTGCTTGAGGTAGATCTCCCGGCCCGCCTCGTAGAACTCGTTCACCTTCGACGGCATCCCGAGCAGCTTGTCCTTGGCCCACCGCAGTCCGCCGAGCCAGCCGCCGTACCGGTCCTTCTTGTACGCCGACATCTTGCCCGCGACATATCCCTCGAACGCGGCCCGTGCCGACTTCTCGCCCTCGTCGAAGGCGGCCTCCACCTTCGGGTCGATGCCGTCCAGGATCTTCTTCACATCGGTCTCGGCGGCCGTGAAGATGCCCTGGATCTTCGCCGTCACCTCGGCCCGTTTGGCCTCGTCCTTCGACTTGGTCTTGCCCTTCTCGGCGACCAGTTTGGCCAGCGCGGCCGCCTTGGACCCCTGCATCCCGGCGACCCCGGCCTTCGTCTCGGCGGTCGCCTCGGCCTTGTTCTGGGCGATGGTCTGCTGCTCCTGCTGCCGGAACGCGGCCGGCGCGGTGTCCGCATGAGCGGCCGCGGCCTGCTTGTCCTTGAGCGCGTCCTGGAACTGCGGCTCGTTGGACTGCGCCAGCTGCTGTTCGCTGACCTCCGCCTCAGCCATCTCCGAATTGGCCTGATGCTTCCCGGCCTCCAGGTTGGTCTGCTCCGGCGGCGCGGTCTTCGGTACTGCGCCCGCGGCCGGTACCGCCGCGGTCTGGCCGGGGTCCTCGGTCTCCATCGGAGTGACCGGCTTCGGCACCGCCTTGGACTGGTCGGGCGGCGCCTCGGTCGCGGCCTCGATGTCCTTGGCCTGCCCCTCCTTGCCCTGGGTGACCATGCCCTTGACGTCGCCCTTGACCTCGGCTGCCTTGCCCGACTCCTTGTAGTTGTCGGCTTCCTTCAACGTCTTCGGCGACTTCGCCTCGATCGCGGTCTTCACCGCGGCGATGAACGCCTTCTTGTCGAACGTGCCCGGCTGCTGGGCGTCCATGGTGTCGGCCTTCGCGGCCTTGGCCTGCCCGGTCAGGTCGTCGGTCGGCGCAAGCGCCGCGTCCTGCGCCTCCTTCGCCTTCGACGCCGCCGGCGGATGCGCCCGCTTCGCCTTGGCGAACCCCTTCACCCCGCTGGTGACCTGGGTGAACGCCGGATCCTCCTCAGGCCGTACGCCGGTCGGCCGGACCGGCGGCTGCAACAGCTGCTCACCCGCCAACGGCGCAATCTCAGGCGCTGCCGCACCAGCACCACCCGCGGCAACGGGTCCAGCCGCTCCCCCGCCACCGCCAGAACCACCTACCTTGGGAGCCTTCGAAGCCGCCTTCCCCAATGGACTCTTCTTCGGCACCGGTTTGGGCGGCGGCACGGGCTTCTTCGCCGGAACCGCACTCGGACCGAACCCGGTCGTCGTCACCGCCAACGCCGACGGCGGCGGCTTGGGCCCTTCGAGGTCAACCGGTACCCCGGCCGCCTTGGCCTGCTTCAGCCCTTTCTCGACCGTGTCGATCGCCGGCTCATCCTGCTTGATCTCCCGCAACGCCGAGTCGATCTCACTGATCGCCTGATCCCCCGGCGACTTCAGCTTCGCCGCGAGCAACGCGTTGACCGCCGCGTTCCCGGCCGCCCGCTGCAATCCCAGCAGTCCCCCGAACGGGCGCGCGCGTTGGCCGGCTGCCCGGCGCTTACCTTCGGCCAGGGCGTTGCCGGCCTCGGCCTTGGCAGCACTGTCGGACGTCCGGTGTGAGCCGACCATGACGAAAGCGTCCTCGACCCCGCGCGGAGGTGTCCCCGGTGGTCAGGCACGCCCCGGGGCAATCGGCACTGCCCGAAAGGGCATCCGCAATGATCGCCCGGGTAGATCAAGAAAGCGCTTCAATGAGAGATTTCCGCAAAGCCGGTGCATTTATCCAGGCGACAGCTACCAATGACCGGAGTAACTTCGAAATGTGGGGGGTGCCTGGCGCGGCTTGATCATCCTGCGGTTTCTCTTGTGCATGGTTACCGTGGCAATCCCCGCAGCCCTGCAGCCAACGCTCGCGGCAGCTGCGCAACCCACCGGACTCACTTGGTCGGCCACGATCAACGGCCGTACCGTCGCCGACGTCGACAGCAACGAGCCACTCGTCCTGGCCGGGGACGGCTCCACCCCCATCCAGCTGAATCTGACCAACAGCGGCTCGACCGCGATCAAGGTGCGCAGTGTCCGGCTCGAGGGTCGCGTGATGGGTATGACGTTCTTCCGCTACACGACCCGGCTCGACATCGTGCTCGCACCCGGCGCCACGACAGAACGTCGCTTCGATCTCGATCTCGACGACCTGACCGGCCAGGCTGTCGGCCTGATCCCGGCGAAGTTCCAGCTCCTCGACGACCGCCGTACGGTCGTGGTCGAGGACAGCCTGCCGGTTCGGGTCAGGGGTTCACTCACCTCGGTGTACGGCGTGTTCGGGCTTGCTGTCGCTGGGATCACGGCCGTTCTGCTGATCTCATTGCTGATCGCGCTGAGCCAACGCAAGCTGCCGTCCAATCGCTGGCAGCGGGCCGTCCTCTTCCTGGCCGCCGGAACCGGCCTCGGGCTCACGCTCACCTTCACCCTCTCCGCCACACGCCTGCTGACACCGGGCGCGAGCGCGTGGGTTTCCCTCGTCGCGATCTTCGGCGCCGGAGCCTTCCTGGTGGGTTACTTCCTACCGCTCGGCACAGCCAGACCTGATCCGATCGATGCATCCGAGCCCGAACCGGAGCCTAAGCCCGAGCCGGAGTACGAGCCTGCCGACGGGGATCGGTTGCCATGATCCGGCGAGCTGGTGCCCTGCTCATCGTCGCGGCGGCAACCGTGCTCGTGTCGATCTCACCGTGTCGCCCCGCCCGTGCAGCAGAGGGCTATCAACTCGAATTCGGGCCTGAAACCCCCTCAACCAGCCTCGTCGGCAAGCCCTTCAGCGCAGTGGCAACGCTGACCCGGAACGGTGAGCCGATCGACGGTCAGCCCATCACCTTCCTTGTGACGAACGAAGACGGCGACATCATCCTGGCGGCGGACGACAACACGGATGCGAACGGCCTGGCCAAACTCAAACCATATATCAGCGAGGAAGTGCGAACGGACTTCATCCAGGCAATCACCCATGTGCAGAACGATCCGCCGTCCTGTACCTGCTCGCCGAGCATCCGGTCCTGTATCTGCTCGCCGAAGATCCAGCACGATTGGATCAACCCAAGGCTGGCGGTGTCTGCCACGCCATCTGGAACGTCAGGCCACGTCGGGTCGACCTTGACCATTCAGGCGTCCGTCACTGCCGACAAGGAACCAGCCGGCCTGGCAACAGTGACCATGGAATCCACGATGCCGGGGGACGCGGCGGTAATCCAGAACAAGACCGCCGATCGATTCGGTCACGTCGCCTTCAGCTACACCCGGCAGGTGGCCGGTGACGACACGATCATCGTCACGGCGCGCTGGGAGGGCCGGACCGCTGCGACGACGCTCAGCCGAACCTGGACCACCGATCGACCTACCCCCACGCCAACGCCAACGCCAACACCGACTCCATCACCTACGCCCACACCAACGCCGACCCCATCCCCAACGCCGACTCCGTCCCCCACACCCACACCCACTCCGTCCCCCACACCCACACCAACCCCGACACCCACGCCGGTAACATCCACCCCACTTAATCCGGTGATCACGCTCGATCCGGACAATCTCACGAGCAGAACAGGCACCACCTTCACGGCGACCGCGAGGCTCACCAGCAGCTCCGGCGATCCGATCCCGGCCCGCCTCATCACCTTCGTCACCACGATGAAGGCTCAGCGCCAGTTGACGAACAAGGCAGCCACCGACGAGGACGGAACCGCGCGGTTCACCTACCGCAGGACCGATGTGGGCTCTGACGTCGTTCAGGCCAGCGTGACCGTCGACGGCGTGACCGTAAGCGACCGGATCGATCATCGATGGTCCGAGGATTCGCCGCCCCCATCAGAAGGCACCCTGAAACTCGGCGCCCGGTCCGCCAGCGCTGGCGGTGACCTCGCCCTGGACGGCACCGGCTGCCCGCCCGGAGCCCGCGTACGAATCACCATCGGCGAACGCTCGGTCGCATCGACGCTTGCCGACCCGGCAGGCGACTACTCGATCGTCGCTGCCCTTCCGGACCTCCCGCTTGGCAGGCATCGAATCAGGGCTGCATGCGGCAATGCCACGGCTCAGGCCGATGTCGACGTGATCGGATTGACAGCCAGCACCGGTACGGCCGGTCCGGCGGCGGCGATGACGAGCGCCGCAGTACTGACCTTCTTCGTGCTGCTCGGCGGGAGCCTAGTGCGGCGTACGTCGGGCCGACACAGCAAAGCCCAGTAGTCCGGCCGCGGCACTGAGGCTGACGACGATGAGGACGACCGAGATCGGGGTCAGCAGCCGGCCGCCGATCCACGTCGCCAGGGTCAGTACGAAGCCGAGCACCAGTCCGACCCCAGCCATGCCGATCAGGTCGCCGACGTGAACCCTTGCACGGTGCTTTCTCAATTCCCGCAGCAACGACTCGGCGTACGCCAGTGCGAACAGCAGACCGAGAATCAGCGCTCCCCCGGGAATTGTCGCGAATGGTGACCACCACGAACCACCCGAGCGGTCGAGCAGCATCTCGCCACCGGACGGCTCGACCACGGCGACAACCGGACCGGCCAAGAACAACTTGTACCCGTCGTTGATCTGAAAGGTCCGGTCCGCCCCGAGCTTGATCGGATCGCCGGGCAACTCGATCCCGAGAATCGTCGGAGTCAGTTGTGCGCCCGCCGGCGTGTTCGCAGGAAGTGCTGTCGTGCGCCCTTTCGCCACATCCCACCTCAGCTGCGAGCGAACCGCGGTCGTCGGCCCAAGAACGGCGAACACCACGCCGATCAGCAACAACAAGCCTGCGGCGAGCGCATACCCTCTGGACCTTGTTGATCGTGGCGGACCGGGCCGCCCTGCGCGTCGAGGCGGACTGGGCTGCGGCCGAGTTCGTTGAGCCGGGCTTGGTTGCGGGGGCGGGACCTCGGTCCTGGGCGTGACAGCGGGCGGGACGGTGGGCGTGGCAGCCGGCCGAGCAGCGGGCGCGGGCAGCAGGGCCGCGCCCATCGCGACACAGAGCTTCGGCTGCGAACTGGGGGCCACCGGCCGGCCGAGCCGGGCGGCAAGCTGTTCGCTGACGATCGGGATGGACGCCGATCCGCCCACCATCACCACAGCCGCGAGATCCGCCGGAGACAGGCCCGCATGCAGGATCACGCGTTCCAGGCAGTCGACGGTCCGGCCGATCGAGGGCCCGATCAGCTCCTCGAATTCCGACCGCGTCACCCGCACACTGGACGGCGCGCCCGCCACCCGAACCGGAATCGTGGCCGCGACATCAAACGAGAGTTTCTCCTTGGCCGCAGCACATTCTCGGCGCAGCTCAACTAGTGCGCTGGTCAGCTGCGGATTATCGTCGTCCGCCGGCAATCCGAGCGACGGCAAAATATGCGTGAAGATCGCATCGTCGAAGTCGAGTCCACCAAGCTGCTCGATTCCTTCCGGCTTGCCCAGGAACGTGAATCCACCTCCAACCTGGCGCAGTACGGCCGCGTCGAACGTTCCGCCGCCCAGGTCGTGACGGCGATGGTGTCCCCATCCCGTACCCTCCCGGTCGATGCGAAGTGCAGCGCCGCCGCCTCCGGTTCCGTACAGACCCTGGCCGCGGTGACGCCGCTGATGGAGATGGCCTGATCGAGCAACTCCCGGCGATAGGGACCCCAGTTGGCCGGGCAGGTCACGACGACCTCATCCGCTTCGCCACCCTGGAGCCGCGCCACCTGCTTGATCACCGCCCCCAGGAGTTCGCCGGTCAGGACGTGCGCCGACACCGGAGTACCACCTATGTAGAGGTTGGTGTTGTCCCCGATCCGGCGTTTGAACTCGAGCTTCATCCGCTCCGGGTGCTCGGCGCCACGTCGTACGGCGACATCGCCGAAGACAAGTGATCCATCGTCGGACAGGAACGCGACGGACGGGATCGGTGCGGCGTAACCGTCACCGAGGAACATCGCCTCGATCGTCCCGCCACGAGCGACAGCCGCGGCGGTGTACGTCGTACCGAGGTCGACCCCCAAGCGATACCCCATCACGCACTCACCGGGAGACGGCGATCGGCGGGCGGACGGGCTGGTTTGTGGAGGTGTTGATGATCGTCAGCGTTTGGGAGCCGTCGCTGGTCACGTAGAGCCGGTTGCCGTCCGGATTGACTGCGATCGCCACGGGCTGGTCGCCGACCGCGATCGGTACGCCGGGCTGCGCGGTCCCGGTGTCGATCACGGCCACCTGATCGGTGTCCTTCAGCGTCGCGTACAAGGTGCGGCCACCGAACGCCAGCTCGGACGGCACCGCCTCGAGCGTGATCCGCCGGAGAATCTCCATCGCCTCGGTGTCGACGACGGTGATGCTCTTCGATCCTTCGTGCGTCAGATACAAGCGGTCGTCGGCCGGGTTGACGGCGATCGCGTGCGGACGCCGATCGACACGGAGCTCAGGTCTCGCCGCCTTCTTGGTCGTCGTACTGATCACGGAGACGCTGTTCGAAACGACATTGACGACATAGAGGCGATTCGCCGTGCCGTCGATGGCGAGATTCAGGGGCCAATCACCGACCTCGACGAGCGTCCTGACCGTGCCCTCCTCGATGACCGAGACGGTGTCGTCGCTGGTGTTGGTGACATACCCGGTGCCGTCGCCGGGGTCGATCACGATCGATTGTGGAAGCCGGCCGACCTGGATCGAGTCCACCGGTTCGAACGTTTTCTCATCGAGTCTGGTCACGGTGCCAGGGCCGTGGTTCACGACGTACACGTGACCACCACCGACTGCCATCCCCAGTGGCTGGCTGCCGACCCGGATCGAGCTCAGCTTCCCGGTCTTCAGATCGACGGCCGTCGCCGAGCTCGCGCTGAGGGTGCTGAGGTAGGCGGTTGTCCCGGTGGAGCTGACCGCCAGTCCGTACAACCCCGGGCCCTTGACCGCTTGCGAACTGCTGAGGGCCGTTGTCGGCTGCGTGCCGACCTGCGGCGGATCCCCGTCGCCGGTGGTCAGCAACACCACCGCGGTCGCAACACAGGCAACGGCGGCCGCAGCGCCGGCAATGGCGATCGCTCGACGAGTGCCCGGCGCGACCTCCCGCTCGACCGCGGGAACCACGGGCAGCACAGTGGTCGGCGGGTTCACCTCGAACCTCGCTGCCCCCATGGCGATGTCGTGCTTCGGGTGGGTGTCCAGCGCGATCGGCGTCGAGAACTCGGCCTGCAGCAGATGGCTTACCAGCGGGATCCGCGAACTCCCGCCGACCAATACGATCGCGGTCAGCTGGTCGGTCGTCGTACCGGCCGTTCGCAACGCACGAGTCGTTGCCTGCAAGGTCTGGTCCAGCACGGGGGCGATCAACGTCTCCAGCTCCGCCCGGGTCAACCGGACCGACGTACTCCGGTCCGGAAGGGCGACGTGAATCAGCGTGTCCACGTCCGCCGACAGGGCCTCCTTCGCCTCCACGCAATCCCGGCGCAACCGGGCCAACGCGGTTCGCCCCTCGGCGGTGTCCGGGTCGAGCTCCTCGATCGCCGGCCCGAGTACGCCGACCACGTGCTGGAAGACGGCTTCGTCGAAATCGACACCGCCGAGCTGATCGATGCCCTCCGGAGTACCCAGGATGGCGAACCCGTTGTCGGCCCGCTCCATCACGCACACGTCGAACGTGCCGCCGCCGAGGTCGTAGATGACGATGCGATCCCCGGTCGCGAGCTGGGCGCCGGCGGCGTACTGGATCGCGGCGGCCTGCGGCTCCGGACAGGTGATCGCCGGGCCGATGTCGGCCAACGCGATCACCTGATCGACCAGGTCGCGCTTGTAGGCGCCCCAGTCCGCCGGGTACGTCAGCACGACCTCGTCCGGCGGAGCACCCAGTCGCTCCGTCGCCCTCGCGACCACCCAGGACAACATCTTGGCCAGCAGCGCCTGGGCCGAGAACGGTTTCCCCGCCACGAGCAGCGGTACCGGATCGCCGAGCCTGCGTTTGAATTCCCGGACCAGCCGCGACGGATCATCACCAACGTGACGCTCAGCCGCCTCACCGACGAGGAACTCACCGTCCTCCTGCAGATACAGGACGGACGGGACCTGGAGCGCCCGGTTGCCCAGCCCGAGCATGACGGGCGCACCGCCGTCGCCGCTGCTAGCGGCCGCGGTGAATGTCGTCCCCAGATCGACCGCTAACCGGTATCCCATCGCCCCCACCCCGGATGGATTCCTCCTTATCTTAATTCGAGGAGTGGATAATAGGGACCGAATTCCCGCTCCAGCACGAGCCGACCGAGTTTGCGGTATTCCTGGCCGACCGCGGTGATCAGATCGGCCATGTGAACCGGCCCGCCGGATTCGGCGGCCAGGTAGGCGGCGGTGATGGAGGCGGACCGAATGTTGCCGCCGGCAAATTCGAAGGCTTCCGCGCAGAACTCCAGATCCAGGTCGTCGCCCAGCGGAAGAGGTGGGGCCAGGCACTGGTGCCAGAGCCGGGCGCGGAGATCGGCGGTCGGCGCCGGGAAGTCGATGATGGCGTCGAGCCGGCGGGTGAACGCCTCGTCGATGTTGGCGCGCAGGTTGGTGGCCAGGATCGCGAGTCCGTCGAAGCTCTCCAGCCGCTGCAGCAGGTACGCGCTCTCGATGTTGGCGTACCGGTCGTGGGCGTCGCGGACGTCGCTGCGTTTGCCGAAAATCGCGTCGGCCTCGTCGAAGAACAGCACCGCGTTCACCCCGGCCGCCTCGGTGAAGATCCGCTCCAGGTTCTTCTCGGTCTCGCCGACGTACTTGTCCACCACCGTGGCCAGGTTGACCGTGTAGAGGTCCAGCCCGAGTTCGGTGGCGATCACCTCGGCGGACATCGTCTTGCCGGTGCCCGAATCGCCCGCGAACAACGCCGTCACACCGCGCCCGCGACCACCACCACGCCGCATCCGCCAGTCGGTCAACACGGTTTCCCGATGCCGCGCCCGAGCCGCCAACCCCTGCAACGACCGCAGTACGGCCGGAGCCAGGACGAGATCAGACCACCCGACTTCGGGCTCGATCCGCCGGGCGAGACGTTCGAGTCCGGCGGCGTTCTGAGCCCGTACGCCGCGGCGCAGGTCCGCCGCGGTGATCGTCGTGCCCGCCAGCAGCGCCGATGCGGCCGCGGTCCGGAACACCTTTCTTACTTGACCTGGTCCAAGTGCGAGATGAGCCGCCAGCGCTTCGGGGTCGAGGGGCGATCCGTTCAGATGCTCGCGCCAGAGGTCGATCCGGTCGTGCGCGCCGAGGACGGGCGCATCCAGGGTCAGCGGGGTCTGCGGACTCCACCGTGGGTCCCAGGTCGTCGTACCGACGAAGATCACCGGAAGATCCCACTTACTTAACGTATGTAAGGACTCGAGGGACGCCTCCGCCAGAGCCTCGACCGGTCCCGCGATGAGGCCGGCTCCGCGCAGCAGGGCTTCCCGGCCGGCGATCACGGCGAGGCCGAGCGGATCAGAGTCGCGCGCCAGCAGGCTGAGGTCGAGCGCGACCACCCCCCGGCCGGCAGCGGCAAGGGCCGCCGCGGCGATCGACTGTCCTGTGCCCGTCTCATGCTCACGCAGGTGAACCAGCCGTACCCCGGACGCCAGGGTGCGGCCGAGATCCGCGCTCACCGCCGTCCGGTACGGCGTCGGTTCGTCGAGCATCGGGATCAGCCGATGATCGGGTAGATCGTCGCCGAGAAGGTGTGCTGTGACGCGATCGGGAACCCTGAGAGCCCGGGTCAAGAAGGGACGATCGGTGTCCTCGACGATCAGCAGACCCCGATCGACCAACGGACCGGTCGCGGTCAACCGGCCCCGGGCGACGGCGGACATCGGGGACACCCCAGCCAGGTCGAGCGCGAGGCCCACGCTCGGACGACGGCGGGTCACATCGTCGTTGAGGTACCCGTACAACCGCTCGAACCGGCTGTCCAGATCGGGCAGCAGCGCGATAACCAGCAGTTCGGTGTCCAGTTCCGACAGCCCGGCGTCGGCCACCAGCGAGCGCAATCGAATCGTGTTGCCCTCAGCAACCAGTTGGTCGGCGGACCGCTCCAGCTCGGCGTACGCGGCCTGGTCTACAGCAGCCGTGTGCCCGTGACCCTCGAGCAGGCGGTCGACCAGCTCGTCGTTGACGTACAGACCGCGGAAGGGATCGTCCATCGCCGGGTCGTCCGCGCGACGGGCAGCGACGAGCGCCCGGACCCGGTCCTCGACCAGACCCAGGCGAGCCAGCAGATAGTTCAAGCCGTACGCATCCGCGCGGACCGTCATGGCGCCATCCCCTGTGCGCACCCGATGGTGATCGCCTTCATCCAGTCCGCCTGCGGGCCTTGCGTGGGTTGGCCGGTTGCGGCGTGCCACCCGGGCGCCGAGGCGGCGTACCCGAGGGAGCGTCCTCGCGCGGCGGCCAGCCGTCCGTGCCGCCGAGGGAGACGCGAGGTGGTTGGTCGACCAGCGTCGCGGCCGGGTAGACGCGGCCGGTCGCGGTCGGCGCGGACACCACCAGATCCAGCGACGGCTTGAGCTCACCGCCGAGGGCGGACCAGACATCCGCGAACGACCTGTCCTCCGGCGGCGGCAGCGCGATCGTCAGCGGTACGCCCAACCCGAGCTCGGCCAGCGGACCGGTCAGCAGATCCTCCGGCAGCGCGTCGTGCCGGAGGAAGCAGGACAGCAGTCCGGACAACAGCCGGTGCTCGTCCTCCGGCCGCTGGGTCCACGCGGTGACGAGGTAGGACAGCTTGAAATAGCGCGGCGGCAGGTGCCGGGCGGCGATGTGCCGGTCCTCGTTGTACTCGTTCAGCAGACCACGCTCGCGCCGGCGCAGATCCTCGCGGATGTCGTAGAGGTAGACGTCGATGGTGGGGGCGTTGCGGCGGCTGGACCAGTCCTTGGTCGGGGCGTCGAACACCACTTCGACGTCCCGCGCGCCGACCGCCTCGCGCTGGATCAGGGCCTGCAGCGCCGAATCCACCTCTTGGATCACAACACGAGTGTTCCGCCGCCGCGACCGGCCGGGCAGCAGGCCGGGGACGATGCCGGGGCACCATTGCTTGCCCGATCGGGCAAGCAATGAGTGCTGCCCTCACCGGTCCAGACGCCTTAGCCTGAGACCAGGGCGGACTTGGGGAGGGGCTCAGTGGATCCCGTACTGCGGTTGGAGACCGCGCAGCTGGCCGTGGAACCGGGCGGTCAGGCGGTCGCCGTGGTCACCGTGCTCAACCCCGGCACGATCGTCGAGAGCTACACCCTCGACGTCGTCGGCGAGCAACCGATCCCGTGGGCCGTGGTGACGCCGCCGGTGTTGTCCGTCTACCCGCAACAGCAGGAGACGGCCACGATCGTCTTCAGCCCGCCCAGCGGTCCGGACGCACCCGGCGGCACCGTGCCGTTCGGGATCCGGGCCAAGTCGCAGGTGGACGCCCTCAACAGCGCCGTGGTGGAAGGCACCCTCGAGATCGGCCAGGTCTTCGGTCTGCAGGCCAAGCTGACCCCGGTCACGTCATCCGGTCGCTGGCGCGGACTGCACACGGTCCAGTTCAGCAACTGGGGCAACTCCCCGGCCCGGCTGCGGATCGTCGCCTCCGATCCCGATCAAGCGCTCGGATTCCTGGTCCGCCCGGAAGTGGTCGACGTACCGCTCGGCGCCACCGTGACCGCCCGGCTCAAGGTCCGCACCCGCAAACCCGTACTCCGCGGCTCGCCGACCCGCCTCCCGTTCAAGGTCGTCGGCGAACCGGACCCGCCTCGCCCGGCCGGCCTCCCCGACGTACCGGGAATCGACCCATCCCGCCCATCGGTCGACGGAGCCCTGACCCAAAAACCAATCCTCTCCCGCGGCACCGTGATGGCAGCCACCGTCATCGGCGCGGCACTCGTTGGCCTGCTCGTCTTCGCACTCACCCGGGGTCCTGGTGTGGCGGAAGCTCACGGCGACGGTACGACGACTCCGTTGACCCCAGAACTGCGTGCCGCCGCGCTCAACTCCACCACTGTTGAACTCTCCTGGAAGCGCCTGCAGAACATCGACTCCTACGGTCTGCAGCAGATCAACCCCGCAACCAAGGCTGTGGAGGGCGTAGAACGCGGGATCGACGGGATGCAAGAGGTCAAGAAGATCGAGAAGCTACAGGGAGGGATGAGGTACTGCTTCAAGTTGTTCGGTATTAACGGCAAACGCGAAGGACCACCCTCCGAAGAGGCCTGCGCCGTAACATCCAAAGCTTCGGCCACCACCGGCCCGCCCCCACCGCCGACCAGTGGATCGAGCTCGGCTTCCCCCGACCCAGGAGGAAACAGCACAGCACCGACTGAGTCTGTCGGCACCACCCCCAGCCAACCAACAGACTCGGCGAGCACGCCGGGTGGAGGCGGCACGGACCCCTTCACGCCAGGCCAATGGATCGCTGTGATCGAGTTCCAGCCTGGAGACAATCTGTTCGGACTGGAGCGGATGAGGGAGCGTCAACAGAAGCTGGTGGACGCAGACGTGCAGGCAGGTTTGGTTCACGCTCAGAGCCAGTATCCAGGCCTCGTCGACGGGCAGAACGCGCGGCTCGATGACGACTGGGTCCTGTACGTCGGGCCGACCAACTCCCGGACCAGCGCTGCCTCTCTCTGCAACTCCGAAAAGGTCAGGAACGTCGTTGTCAGCGGCGTCGATTGCCTGACCTACGAGCCGGCTACGCCGCGGGGCTAATGAGGACGCGCGAGAGGTGTGAGGGTCGTGATCGCGACGAAAGCCTGCTGCCCGTTCTCGCGGCCAGGATAGGCGTCGGCCGCGATCGCGATGGTGAGGCTGGCGACTGCTTCCTTCGTGTCGAGTTCCAGCCGCTGAACCTCGGGCACGTCCCGCCGCAGCTCGAGTTGTGCGCACTGGTCGGCTCCGTACATCACGAGCAGTGTCCTGGGGCTGTAGAAGAGCGGTCGCTGCGAATCGGCAGGGGGCAAGCCGGACAGCACTCTCAGTTCACGGATCCGGACCGGCTCGCTGAACGTCAGCCGGATCATGCCTGGGGCCGCTTGTTCTCCACCGCAGCCATTGATGGGAATGAACGTCTGTGGCCACGCGGTAACCCACGCGTCGTCTACGGCGGGAGAGCCCAATGCAGCGACGTCGCGATTATCAGCGACGGACTCTGGTGGATCAGCTGTGTAGACGACCTCGTTGGGGACGACGAGGGTGCCTCGGAGGTCGTGGTACCTGTCCTTCGCCCAGCCGACCGGGTTCTTACCGACGACGGACAGTCCGGCGAAGACCGCGGCGAGAGTCAAGACGATCACGATCACCCGGCGCCAGCGGTAGAGCGGGGGCAGGCTGCGGCGGTAGTCGCGGCGGGCGCGCCGGTCGGCCGGATCCCAGAAGCGCTGCCACCAGGACCGTCGCACCTGGGTCGCCGCCGGGCGAATCGCCTGCAGGGTCGGCCGCAGCACCTGCCCGCACTTCCCACAGAACCGCAGGCTCACCTCGTTGGGGTGACCGCACTGAGGACACAACAGCCCGGGCGCACCTTCCCCCGCCAACCCGAGCCCACCCCGCCCCGCCGCGCCGTATCCAGACCCGCCCTGTCCAGCCCCGCTGTTTCCGGACCCGCTGTGCCCAGACCCGCCGTACTCCGCTCCGCTCGCCACACCGCCGCGCTGTCCACCGCCGTGCTCGGCTCCGCCTGCGTACCCGGCGCCGCGCTGTCCGCCGCTTCCCTCGTCGGTGGTGCCTGATGGAGCCCCGCCTGGCGCGCCGACAGGCGTCCGCGTGCTTGAACCGTCCTGCCGGTCCGCCTCGTTCCAGCCGAGGTAGACGCCGCAGTACAGGCAGAAGGCCGAGCCCGCGGGGTTCCGTTCCCCGCATGCGGTGCAGACGTCCTCGATGGTCGCCACCTCCCCCGGTGACGCCGCTGACGTCACCCCTTGGAGTCGATTATGGTCGATTCCGGGCGAATTGTGTCGGATCGGACCACCGATGATCAGCTGCGGCAACTGCGGACGCGCCAACCAGGACGACGCCACCTTCTGCGTGTCCTGCAATCACTTCCTGGCCTGGTCCGCGGAGACCGAGCCGGCACCCCCGCAACCCCCGACACCCGAGCCTGTCGCGCCTGAGCCGGAGCCGGTTGCCCCCGAACCCGAGCCCGTCGCCCCCGAACCCGAGCCCGTCGCCCCCGAACCCGAGCCCGTCGCCCCCGAACCCGAGCCCGTCGCCCCCGAACCTGAACCCGTCGCGCCTGAGCCTGAACCCGTTGCCCCCAGCCCTGACCCGACCGCACCCCAGCCCGCCCCGGTCCCGTTACCCGGGCCCCCGTCGCAACCCCGCGCCCGCACCAACGTCGGCCAACTGATCGCCGCCATCGACGAAGGCCGCAACCTCACCGCACAGCGCCACCGCCCCGACCTCACCAAGCGCCTCAACACCGCCCAGGCCAAACTCGATGCGCGCACCGTCACCGCCGTCGTCGTCGGCGAGTTCAAGCGCGGCAAGAGCACCCTCGTCAACGCCCTCCTCCAGACCGCCGTCTGCCCTGTCGACGCCGACATCGTGACCGCCGTCCCCACCCTCATCCGGTACGGCGAACGCCCCGGCCTGACCGCGTACCGCCAAGGCGACCCCGCCGCGGAACCGGTCGGCTTCCCGGCGCCCCTCGACCAGATCACCCAACTCGTCTCGGAGTCCCCCGGCACCTCGCCGGACGGCGGCATCCAGTCCGTCACCGTCGAAGTCCCACACCGGATGCTGAAGTCCGGCCTCATCCTGCTCGACACCCCGGGCGTCGGCGGACTCGACTCCGTCCACGGCCAGCTCACCCTGGCCGCCCTCGCCGCAGCCGACGCGATCCTGTTCGTCACCGACGCCGCGCAGGAACTGACCGCCCCCGAACTCGAATTCCTCCAGACCGCCGTCGAACGTTGCCCCACCGCGGCCGTCGTGATCACCAAGACCGACCTCTACGGCCACTGGCGACGAATCGTCGAACTCGACACCGGCCACCTCGCCAAGGCCGGCCTCGACCTGCCGATCGTCCCCGTCTCCTCCTTCCTCCGCCTGAGAGCGACGAATCGCCCAGAACTCAACGAGGAAAGCGGATTCGCCCCGCTGGTGGAGTTCCTCGCCACCGCCGTCGTAGTACCGGGGACGACGCGGGCCGCGGCCACGATCGCCCAGGAGGTCGACTTCGTCGCCACCCAGCTGGCCCAGGAGTCCGACGCCGAACGGGTCGTCCTGACCGCACCCCAGCAGCAACCGAAGGTCGTCTCCAACCTCGCCAAGGCCCGCGACCAGGCGGCTGCGCTGACCTCGACCAGTGCGACCTGGCAGCAGACGTTGTCCGACGGTATCGCCGACCTGGTCGCCGATGTCGAACACGACCTGCAGAGCCGCCTCCGGACGGTGATGAAGGACGTCGAGACGATCATCGACCAAGCCGATCCGAACGAGACCTGGGCCGACACCGAGGTCTGGTTGCGTCGCCAGGTCGCGGCCGCCGGTGTGGCCAACCGGGACCTGCTGATCGAGCGGGCCCGCACCCTCGGCGAGCGGGTCGCGGAGGCGTTCGACCTGGAGGCGGGGACGGACGTCGTCGTCGAGCTGTCCCGGTTCAGCGCCGATCTGGACAAGCTCGAGCTCGCGTCGGCCTCATCCCTGTCGATGCCGGGCGGCCGGCTCGGGTCGCTGATGATGGCGGGCCGGGCGGGCGTGTTCGTACCGATGATCGTGTTCAGCCTCGGCTCGATCGTCTTCTCGCCCTTCGCGGTCGCCGGCGTCGCGGTCGTGCTCGGCACGGGCATCGGTACCAAACTGCTCAAGGACGAGAAGAAACGCCAGCGCACCTACCGCCAGCAGCAGGCCAAGGCCGCCGTACGCCGGTACGTCGACGAGGTGGCGTTCGTGATGAACAAGGACACCCGGGACAGCCTCCGCAAGACCCAACGCCAACTGCGCGACGACTTCCAGGAGAGAGCCGGACTGATCCACCGCTCCGCGAGCGCTGCCCTGTCCGCAGCCGACCGCAGCTCCCGGCTGGCCCCGGAGGCGAAGGCCGCCCGAGCCGCCGAGTTGTCCGCCGAGAACGAGCGCCTCCGCTCCCTGCGCTCCGGACTCCGAGAGGTCGCGCTGGCCGCGGCCCGGCCCGGAATCGGCGCCGCAGCGGGCATCGGGATCGGTGTCAGCGTGAAGGCCGCGATCGACGACAACCAGGTGGACGGCGATGAGTGACGAGCTGACGGCCGGGATCCTCGCCGTGATCAAGCAGGCCGGGAAAGCCGCCCGCAAACCCGAAGACCGGGCCCGGCTGGACGAGATCCACGAACGGCTGACCGGACCGTTGCGGCTGGCGATCGCCGGCAAGATCAAGGCCGGCAAATCCACGCTGCTGAACGCCTTGCTGGGCGAGGAACTGGCCCCGACCGACGCCGGCGAGTGCACCCGGATCGTCACCTGGTACTCCCGCAGCGACCGCCCGCACGCCACCCTTCACCCGCTCGACGGCAAGCCCCGCGAACGCCCGTACGAGCGAGACGGTGGAGCACTCCAGGTCGATCTCGGCGGCCTGAGTCCCGATCAGGTCGATCACCTGGAGATCGGCTGGCCGACCAGCCGGCTGACCGACCTGACCATCCTCGACACCCCCGGCATCGCCTCGATCTCGGCCGACGTGTCCGCCCGCACCCATCGCGTCCTCGCCGCCGATGACGGCCAGGTCCCGGTCGCCGACGCGATCCTCTACCTGCTCCGGCACACCCACTCGAGCGACATCCGGTTCCTGGAGTCCTTCCACGACGACGAACTGGCGCACGGTACGCCGATGAACGCGATCGGCGTACTGTCCCGCGCGGACGAGATCGGCTCCTGCCGCCTCGACTCGATGGAGGTCGCCGAACGCGTGGCCCGCCGGTACGAGGCCGAACCACGACTGCATCGACTGTGCCCCGTGATCGTCCCGGTCAACGGCCTGCTCGGCCACACCGCGACCACGTTGCGCGAGGCCGAGTTCGCCCTGCTGGTCACGATCGCGCGCGCCCCGATCGAAGAGCTCGCCGAACTCCTCCTCACCGCCGACCGCTTCACCTCCACCCCGACCGGTCTCCCCGTCACCGAACTAGAGCGCACCCACCTACTCGAACGACTAGGCCTGTACGGCGTACGTCTGAGCGTCGAGTTACTCCGCACCGGGGCCGCCTCCACCTCTTCCGACCTCAGCACCGAGCTCGCCGAACGCAGCGGCCTCAACCGCCTGCGAGAAATCCTGATCCGCCAATTCGAAGCCCGCAGCCGCGTCCTCAAGGCCTACTCCGCCGTCGCGGCCCTCGCCGACCTACTCCGAACCGGCGACTTCGAATCCGCCACCGAACTCCAGTCCCGGGTCGAGGAGATCAGCGCCGGCGCCCACGAATTCCAGGAACTCCGCCTACTCTCCGACCTCCGCACCGGCGGCATCGCCCTCAAAACCGAACGCGAACAAGAACTAGACCGCCTCCTAGGCGGCTCCGGCCACGACCCCGCCTCCCGCCTGGGCCTACCCCCCGACGCAACCCCCACCACCATCCGCGAGGCGGCCCTGACCGGCCTAACCACCTGGCAATCCTTCGCCACCCACCCCCTGACCCCCCGCCCCGCCCAACTAGCCGCCCGAGTAGCCACCCGAACCCTAGAAGGCCTCCTAGCCCCTAGATGAGACCCTCGCGGACGGCATACGCCACCGCGTGCGACCTGTTCCGCAGCTGCAGACGCGTGGTCAACTCATGTAGGACGTTCTTCACGGTTCGTTCGCTGTAGTTGAGTTCCTCAGCGATCTCCCCCGTGTCGAGCCCGTCGGCCACGAGCCGCAGTACGTCGATCTCCCGCGGGCTCAGCCCCGTGAACGTCAGCCCCCGCGGCGCAAGCACCTGCCGCTGCAACCGCCCCAACTGCTCCATCAACCGCCCCAGCAGATCCCCAGGAATCTCCCCATCCCCCACCGCAACCCGAGTGATCGTCCGAACCAACGCATCCGGCGTCGCGTCGATCCGACGCAGCAGCCCCCCAACCCCCAGCTCAGCCGCAACCACCAACGCAGCCTCATCCAGCACAGTCGCCACCAAAATCAACCGAGGACTGTCCCCCCGTCGGAGCGCTCGCATGGTCCGAGCGGTCTCCTCATCCAGCACATCGGTCACGACAACAGCGACCGCCGCCTCATCGACCTCCATCTCATGCACCAGCCGAACCTCCGGCCGCGGCCGAAGCTGACTGATCACCCCAGCCCGCGAGATCGGGTCGCTGCCATGGACGTAGGTCAAAATCGGCGTACTCATCGGAGCCCCTCCCCAAGGTGTGGACCACCACCCTCGCGAACGACGCTCAACGCCGGCTCCACACCAGCTCTACAGCGGCTCCACAACATCCGAAGCGAGCCGACTGTGCAAATGGGAGTCATGCCGACGCCCGTCCAGCTCGACGTAGTACTCGCGCATGGTCCCCTCCAGCAGAAACCCAGCCCGCGTAGCGACCCGGCACGAGCCCTCATTCACCAGCGCATGATCAAGCGACACCCGATGCAACCCCTGCCCGCCCTCAGCCCGAGCCCTGAAGCCCCACCGCACAACCGCATCAAGACCACGCGCCGCCAGCCGACGCCCACGCGCGGCAGGGTTGACCCAGTACGCCGCCACCGCCTGCTGAGGCACCCGATTCACATCCCGCAGCGTCACCGAGCCCAGCAACACCTTCGTCGATGAATCGGCGATCGCAAACACCGCGTTACCACGGGCCCAGCAATCGATCCGGCTCTCCAGCCACTTACGAGCCCGCTTCTCGGCCGGCGTCTGGATCACCGCATTCCCGGCCGTCCACCGCAGGATGTCCGGATCCGCGAGAGCCTCAGCCACCGCCGGTTCGTCGTACGGCGTGAACGGCCGAAGGTAGACGTCCCCGGCCTGGATCTCGGTCGGTTCCAGCACAGCCGTTACTGCTGGTGCGGCTCGTTCGCGTGCAGCAGCGTCGGCTGGTGCGCGTGCTGGCCGAGCTGCTGGACACCCGTGACCAGACCGCCGGTCAGGTCACCAGTAGCGAACGAGGTCTGCATCGCGAGCGCAGCCAACCCGGCCGAGGTGTCAGACAACTGCCGTCGCGCCGCAGAACCGGTGACGATCTCCAACCGCCGCCCGGCCGGGTCGACGTACACCAGAACGGTGTGGTCCGGATCAGGCAGCTCGTTCAGCAGTTCGAGGGCGAACGGGCGGGTCTCGGAGTCCGCGCCGCCGACGTACACCGAGAACTTCAGGCCGGACGCCTCCTCGGCGTGCCGGACCGCGCGCTCGATGTCGTACAGCTGCTCGGGGGTGAAAGCGTCACCAGCTGGCACTTGCGCCTCCGGTCGTGCGGGCGACGCCGGTACCGGCGGTCGCGGTGGTGCTGGGTCCGGCCGGCAGCTCGGGCAGGTTCGCCGGGTCCGGCTTGGTCGTCTCGGGTCCGTTGATCCAGACCGGCGGGGCCCACCAGGACAGGCCTGGGCGGTACCGCGGGCCGTCCGCGATCGACGACGCGAAGACGAGCAGAGCCACGACCGCGATGACCAGCGCCGGGATGCCGACGAACACCAGCAGGGTGTGGCCGGAAAGCTGAGTGATCACACTCCGAAGCCTAGGCCATGGTGATCCGGAGCCGGGCCGAGGGCAGGCGGCCCGGCTCCGGAGGTGCAAAGACTCGGTCAGAAGGTGACGTCCGAGCATTGGTAGAAGGCGTTGGCCGTGTCCGCGATCGTCCAGACGGCGAGGATCATGTGCCGGCCGGAGCGGGTCGGGAGGGTGCCGGGGTGGGAGACGTCGTTGGCCGGGCGGCCGCCGTTCATCGGGACGGTGAGGAACGGCGTCAGCTCGAGCGCCGACCGGGTCAGCGGAGCGTTCTGATTCCAGCCCTGCTTGGTGATGTAGTACTTGAAGTCGGTTGTGCTGTGCGGAGCGGTCAGGTGCCAGCGGAACGTGTAGCTCTGACCAGAGCTGAGCTGCGTGGCAGGCCAGGCGCCGCCGCGCTGACCATCCAGCTCGGCGAACTGCGACAACCCGGCCGAGCAGAGTTTCCCGTCTGGCGGTCCGGCGCTCGGGAACCCCTTCGGGCCTTCGGTGCTCTGCGGTTCCCACTGGATTTGGCCGCAGTTATGCACGGTCCCATTTGCGCAGTGCTTTGCTCTACTGATCGGTGCGGTGGTGTAGCCGTGGCCGTAGGCCAGCGGGACGGACGTGACGACCGTCAGCGACAGCGCGCCGACGGCGACACCGGCGAGTCTCAGTTTGCGTGCACGCTTCATGGGGACACTCCTTCGGATTCCCGTTCGAATGGGGGCGGTTGGGAATGAAGGCACCTTCAGGCAATAGATAACAAGTTTTCAAATCTATTGTCAACGGTTCGTGAGCATCCGATGACGGAAAGTCAGTGCCCGAGTACGCCGATCAGCCGCCGGAGCCGGGTGTTGTTCGGCAGGTCCTCGATCATCACCGGATCGCCGTCCGGTCCGCCCAGCGGGATCCGCCAGTTCGGGTACTCGTCCGTCGTGCCCGGCTGGTTCTGGGTCCGCCGCTCCCCCACCGCATCGGTCAGCGCGACGCCGACCAACTTCGCCGGAGTGTGCGCGACGTACCGGTGCAGCGCCTCCACGATCCGCTCGACGTCACCATCCTGGTCGCCGAGCAGATGCCGCTCGCGGAGTGCGTTCAGCCACGAGTCCCGGTCCGCCTCGTCGACCTCCAACTCCTCCGCGACCGGCCGGGTCAGCAGCCCGAGCCTGTTGCGCAGCTCGACGTGATCGCCGGCCAGATAACCCGCCGTCGGTGGGAGGTCGTGCGTGGTCACGGTCGCCAGGCATAGCTCGCGCCACCGTTCGGGCGCGAGTGGACGTCCAGCGGCATCCCGCTCGAACCACAGCACCGACGTCCCGAGCACCCCGCGCTCGGTCAGGTAGTCGCGCACCCACGGCTCGACCGTACCGAGGTCCTCGCCCACCACAACCACACCGGCCCGGGCCGCCTCGAGTACAAGGATTCCGACCAATGCCTCGTGGTCGTACCGCACATACGTGCCCTCGGTCGGCCGCTCCGGCGACGTCACCCACCAGAGCCGGAACATGCCGAGGATGTGATCGATCCGCAGTCCACCGCCGTGCCGCATCTCCGCGCGGACCAGGTCCCGCCAGGCGGCGTACCCGGTCTCGGCCAGCGCATCCGGTCGCCACGGCGGCTGCGACCAGTCCTGGCCCTGCTGGTTGAACGCGTCCGGTGGCGCGCCGACGTGGATGCCGCTGGCCAACACGTCCTGCAGAGCCCAGGCGTCGGCGCCGTCCGGGTGCACCCCGACGGCCAGGTCGTGCATGACGCCGAGCGACATCCCCGCGTTCCGGGCTCGCGCCTGGACCCGGCCCAGCTGCTCGTCCAGCTGCCACTGCAACCAGCAGTGGAACTCCACCGCGTCCGGGTTCTCGTTGCGGAAGGCAACAACCGCGGAGGACGCCGGATCGCGCAGTTCCTCCGGCCACTTGGACCACTCCGGCCCGTGTACGTCGGCCAGCGCGGCCCAGGTCGCGAAGTCGATCAGCCCGTGCCCCTCCCGGTCGCAGTACGATCCGTACTCCGCGATCCGGCCGATGGACGGACGTACGCCGAACAGCAGCTTCAGCGCCTCCCGTTTCGCGGCCCACACGGTGTCCCGGTCGAGCGCGGTGCCGTCTTCGTTCAGCGCCCGAGACTGCAACGAGAGCGCGCGGACACGGTCTCGCTCGGCCGGCGCGAGGTCGCCGTACTCGTCGATGTCCTCGACCCGCAGGTAGAGCGGGTTCCCGAATCGCCGGGAGGCCGGCAGGTACGGTGAGGGCTCCATCCGGCCGGCCGTCTCGGCCGCGTGCAACGGGTTGACCAGGACGAACCCGGCACCCAGATCGTTGGCGGACCAGGCCGCGAGGTCGCCGAGATCGTGCAGGTCGCCGATTCCCCACGACCGGCGCGAGCGGACGGAGTACAGCTGCAGCACCCAGCCCCAGGTGCGCTGCAACTTCTCCGGTTCGAGCCGCTTCGGCGTGACGATCACCGTGCCGGTGAAGATTTCCGGGCTGTTGCCGATCCGCGCGCACAGCCGGTGATAGCCCAGCGGCAGATCCCCGGGCAGCTGGAACGTCGCCTCTCCGGTCTGTACGCCGTCGACCCACTCCGGCTCGACCCAGTGCTCCTGCTGCGGGATGTCCCGGCGCTGACCGCCATCCTCCAGATCCACCCACACCTCGGCCGACGAACCATGCGGCAAGTGGACGGCGAACCACGGGGTCCAGCCCTCACGCATCACCAGGGTCGCGGGCAGCACCCGGCGCCAGCGGGCCACCTGGTACTCGGCCAAGGCATCGGCGGCCTTGATCGGCGTGGACGCGTCGACGCCGAGCGCGGCGAGCACGGCCGACACCACTTCACTGGTGACCTGGACGTGTCTGCCTTGCCAGTCCCAGTACTCCGTGGCGACACCGTGCGCGACGGCGAGTTCGACGAGGGCCGGGGTGGGTGCTGTCACGCCTGCGAGTCTGCCGTATCAGAGGCCAGACAGCAGAACGACGCGCGTCTAGGGCCCGTCAGACAGGCCCTAGGTCGATCCGCGGGTGCGACGCGACAACAGCAGCACCGCGAGCAGCAACACCGCGCTCGCCACCACTAGGCCGATCGCCACCCCGGCCAGGTTGTCGGTCAGCTGGTAGAGCGAGATCGGCCAGATCACCAACAGGATCGAGCACCCCACCACCGCGTAGGCCGACGCGTGGCGGCGACCGTAGGCGACCAGGAGCGCGGCCGGACCCGCAGTACCGACGGCCAGCGCCATCACCTCGCCCCGATCCTGCACCAGCCAGCAGATCGACGAACTGAACATCGCCGCGCCGGCCAGCGACCAGGAGCTGACCTGATCCCGGACCAGCCCGAGCATCGCGAACACGAACGCCACCAGGATGAACCCGGTCCCGGCGATCCCGGCACTGTCCGTGTGCACACTGTCATCGGGGGTGAGTACGTCCGAGGTCACCACCAGCACGCCGACGGCCAGGATCGCGAACGTTGCCACTAGCAACGATGAGCCCTGCAGCCACCAGATCCCGGCCGCGGCCAGCGCCAGCGCGACGGCGACCCCGGTGATCCGCCCCGCGGCATCCTCGATCGCGACGTACGTGGCGAACCCGGCCACACAGCAGCCGAGCGACGCCAACGCGGAGCTGAGCTGGTCGGCCCGGCGGAATACGGCCAGCAGGACGGCCGCGGCGAGCAGGATGACGGCGGCGCTGGTCCCGGTGCTGACCCGGGCGGCGCGGCCCATCTCGCCCCAGTTCGCGACGGTGAGCAGGGCGACCGCGCCGAGCAGCAGCGCGCCACCGATGTACCCGAGCACCTCCATCAGGGCGGACGAGTGCGTCGCGACCGGCGGCGTCCGCTGCTGTTTGGGCGCTGTGGCGGCCGGCTCAGGCTCGGCGGCCGGCCGCGGCTCACCGGAATCGGCGGCGGCAGCGTCGCGCAATGAATCGGCCTGGTACTGGCGCAGCACCCCCGCGCTCACCAGCCGCGTCAGCTCGTCATCAAGCCGGCTCGGCATATCCCGTCTTTCCTCCTCGCAGCGTCGGTCCCGGGTTCGTGCGGGCGATTCAGGCGGCGGTCACTAAAGTGGGTCGAGATGCCTATTCTGACCAGTCACCCCCTGTCCCTGATCAGTCACCCCCTGTTTTCCGGGCTGTCGCTGCCGGAACAGTTCCCGGCGTTCTTCCGCCGCGGCAACGACGGCAACCTGGAGGTGACCGACCAGATCATCGTGGTCCCGGCCCGGATCATCGGGCTGATCGTCGGCTTCTTCCTGCTCCGCTGGCTGCTGCACAAAGTGATCCGCAGGTTCGCCCGAAGGACCGGCAACGGCGCGGTCGCGGGCGTGCTCGCCAAGTCGAAGCGGGGTCAGGAGTTCGTCGAGAACACCCTGGCCAACGAACGCCGGGCGCAGCGCGCCGAGACCATCGCGTCGCTGCTCTGCAGCACCGTGACGATCGTGCTGACCGCCGTCGCGGTGGTGATGGTGCTGGCCGAGCTCGGCTTCAACATCCTGCCGGTGGTCGCGTCCGCGAGCATCATCGGCGTCGCGCTCGGGTTCGGCGCCCAGACGCTGGTGAAGGACTTCCTGGCCGGCATCTTCATGATCTTCGAGGACCAGTACGGCGTCGGCGACCTGGTCGACATGGAGAAGGCGACCGGCGAGGTCCTGTCGGTCGGCCTCCGGGTCACCCAGCTGCGCGGCGAGGACGGCACGATCTGGTACGTCCGCAACGGCGAAGTCATGCGCCTCGGCAACCTCACCAACCGCAACCCGAACGCCGGTTCCACCGGTGTCGGCAGCGCCGCGGAGAAGTCCGACGAACACCTCACGGCCGTCGAGGCCCCGACCGAGCCCGCCGCCGAAGCACCGGCCCGATCCTCCGGCGGCCACGAACCTTCCGCCTGACCGACGTCCCGCAGTACGGCGCCTGCGGGACGTCGGATCGAGCTGAATTTCTCAGGCGGTGAAGGTGACGTCCAGAGTGATCGTCGTGCCGGTCAGGGCCTGCGAGACCGGGCAGTTCTTCTTGGCGTCCTCGGCGAACTGGGCGAATTCGTCCGCGGTCAGGCCGGGAACCTTGCCGTTCACCGAGAGCTTGCTGCCGGTGATGCCCTCACCCGGCTGGAAGGTCACCTCGGCGGTGGTGTCGAGCGACTCCGGCGCGTTGCCGGCCTTGGCCAGAATGTTCGACAGCGCCATGTTGAAACAGCTCGAGTGGGCGGCGGCGATCAGCTCCTCCGGGCTGGTCCTGCCGCTCGCGGCGTCCTCGGTCCGGGCGGCCCAGGTCACGTCGAAAGTGCCGAGGCCCGACGACTCGAGGTTGACCTGACCGGCCCCCTCCAGCAGCGAACCTTCCCAGTGGGCCTTGGCGGTACGGGTAGCGGCCATGCTCGTTGTTTCTCCTTCGAAGAGCTCAGTTGCCGGACACGTCGATCGCGCCCGGGTACTGCGGTTCGTCGGTGTTCACCATGCTGTGCGCCGCCATCACCATGTAGGTCCAGATCTCCTCGTCCCGATCCGGCGGCAGTGCGATCTCGTCCAGCGCGGCTCGCATGTGGCCGAGCCAGCGGTCCCGTGCGCTCGGGGTGACGGCGAACGGGGCGTGCCGCATCCGCAGCCGAGGGTGCCCGCGCTGCTCGGAGTAGGTCTTTGGTCCACCCCAGTACTGCTCCAGGAACATCCGGAACCGCACCTCGGCCGGGCCGAGATCCTCCTCCGGGTACATCGCGCGCAGTTCGGGGTCGGCGGCGACGCCGCGGTAGAACGCCGCCACCAGCCGGTGGAACGTGTCCGCCCCGCCGACGGCGTCGTAGAAAGTCTCCTGCTGCTGCTCACTCATCACTGATCATTGTCTCAAGTCGCTGGGAAGCCGCCCGACCAGGGCCACCCGCTCGGCCTCGGCCAGCGGCCGCTTGGCGTGCGTTTCCGGCACCACGGCGACCAGCACCGAGGTCGCCTTGGCGTAGACCAGCTCGGTCTCACCACCGCGATCGACGATCCTCGAGCCCAGCGTGTACGACGTACCGCCGACCGCCTCGACCCAGACGTCCACGTCGTACGGGGGATGCCGGAGCAGGATCGGGCGCAGATAGTCAACGGTCTGGCTGACCAGCACACACGGGAACTCGTCGAAGAAGACACCGGGAGTCTGGAACACGTCCGCGAGGAACGCGATCCGGGCCTCCTGCAGGTAGTCGAAGTACCGGACGTTGTTGACGTGGTCGTAGGAGTCGATGTCGGACCAGCGGACCAGGACCGGATGGGTGAAGGTGCTCATGCGCCTACCAGCTTGCTCAGCGCCTCGCGTTCGACCGGGCTGATCCGGCGCAACCGCTCGGCGCCGAAGTCGAACGGGACCAGCCGGGTGCGCGCCTCGACGTACGTGCGGCGTGGTTCGGTGTCGAGGATCTCGTAGTCGACGGTGAACGAGGCTGCCTTGATCTCACTGATCCACAGCTCGATCCGGACCGGTTCGTCCCGGAACACCAGCGGCGCCCGGTAGTGCACCTCATGCCTGGCCACCAGCAGGCCCGTTTCCAGGTCGTCCGCGCCGAGCTCCTTGGCGGTCCGGAACAGGAAATCCACCCGGGCGTCCTGCAGGTAGTCGACGTACCGGCCGTTGTTCACGTGACCGAGAGCGTCCATGTCACCCCAGCGGAGCGGACAGTGATAGACGTGACGGTTGTGACCGGTGCTGTGATCATGCACACGGCGATCATCGCATCCGCGTCACTTCCGCCGTGACGGAACGTGGGTAATGTCATCCCCGACTACGAGCCAGAAGGAGCAGGTATGAGCGAGCAGCAGGGGCGGGTGGCGATCGTCACCGGTGCGGCCCGGGGAATCGGCGCCGCCGTGGCGCAGCGGCTCGCCGCCGACGGCAACGTGGTCGCCGTGCTCGATCTGGACGAGGCGGCCTGCGCGGGCACGGTGGACGCGATCACCGAGGCCGGCGGCAAGGCGATCGCGGTCGGTTGCGACGTCAGCAAGTCCGACCAGGTGGCCGCCGCGGTCGCTCGAGTGGCGGCGGAGCTGGGCGCGCCGACGATCCTGGTGAACAACGCGGGCGTGCTGCGCGACAACCTGCTGTTCAAGATGTCCGAGGACGACTGGGACACGGTGATGTCCGTGCACCTGCGCGGCAGCTTCCTGATGTCGAAGGCCTGCCAGGCGCACATGGTCGAGGCGGGCTACGGCCGGATGGTGTTCCTCTCCTCCACCTCCGCGCTGGGCAACCGCGGCCAGGCGAACTACGCGTCCGCCAAGGCCGGTCTGCAGGGCCTGGCGAAGACGCTGGCGATCGAGCTGGGCAAGTTCGGCATCACCGCGAACGCGATCGCGCCCGGATTCATCGAGACCGACATGACCGCGGCCACGGCGGCCCGGGTCGGGGTCGACTTCGAGGAGTTCAAGAAGGCCACCGCGGCGACCATCCCGGTGAACCGGACCGGTACGCCGGCCGACATCGCCGCCGCGGCGTCGTTCTTCTGCAGCGAGGAGGCCGGCTTCGTCTCCGGCCAGGTCCTGTACGTCGCCGGCGGCCCGCGCAACTGAACCGCGCAACTGACAGGAGCTGGACGGATCATGGCGCAGTCCTTCACCGGTGTCGACGAGGTCGTGCACGCGGTCGGCACCCAGCTGGGCGAGTCCGAGTGGCTCGAGATCACCCAGGAGCAGGTGAACCGGTTCGCCGAGGCGACCGGTGACCACCAGTGGATCCACGTCGACGTCGACCGGGCCACGAAGGGCCCGTACGGCGGGACGATCGCGCACGGCTATCTGACCCTGAGCATGATCGCCCGATTCGGCGACGAACTGTTCTCGGTCTCCGGTGTCACCGCCAAGCTCAACTATGGCGTCAACAAGGTCCGCTTCCCCGCCCCGGTCCCGGTCGGCGCCCGGGTCCGCGCCAGCGCCTCGATCGCCGGCGCCCAGGAGACTCCGGCCGGCATCCAGGTCTCACTCCAGTGGGTGATCGAACTGGAGAACAGCACCAAACCCGCCTGCGTCGCCGAGACGGTCGTACTCCTCGTCCCCTGAGCCCCCGCCCCCGCCCCCGCCCCACCTCCGCCCCCGGCGAAATCTCGGAGGCTAACCTTCGAGGTTCATGGTGCCCACCGAGATTCTCAGGGGGCAACCATGAAGCTGGTGGGTCAGCCTCTGAGATTCGGGGTGGGCGATCGGGGCGCTCAGAGGGGACAGATCAGGACCGCGTGCGTCGCCAGGCGTTGGTAGCCGAGCCACTCGTTGACGGCGATCATCGGGCCGTTTCCGTCGTAGTTGGCCGTGTACATACCGACGACACCAGCCTCGGCCGCACGGTGCAGCGCGGCGCACTTGACCAGCTTGGCGAAGCCCCGGCCGCGGTACTCGGGCAGCGTCGACGTCATCTGGGACCAGACCTTGTGATGGTCGCCGTTACCGATCGTGAAGCCGATCACGCAATCACCGTCCAGCAGCGCGACGCTCAACTCGAGCACCATGCCGGGGATCTCCCAGGTGCCGGCCAGCCAGTCGGCGTAGGGGCGGGTGGTGATCCTGGCATCCCCGGGTTTGGTGCGCTGGGCAACCTCGTCGGCGGCGTAGATCTGGTGTGGATCCAGCTCGTCCAGCGCGGCCAGCCGCATCCCCGGCGGCACCGGCGGCAACTCGGGCGCGAGCCGCGGGTCCATGCCCGCGTAGTACACCTGCCGGGTCTGCCGGTACCCCCAGCCCGCCGCCCACTCGGCCGCGGCCGGCTCGGCGAAGACCCGCGCGCTGACCGCGCCGGCCTCCTTCAGGTTGGCGTGGGCGAGCTCCAGCAACCGGGTGCCGATCCCCCGCCGCCGATGATCCGGGTGGACCAGCACGCGGAGCTGCCCGTCCAGCGGATCGGATCCGGCGATCATCCCGGTCGAGGCCCAGCCGACCACCTCGCTACCATCGAGCGCCGCGAAAGTACCACTCCCGGGCGGTACGGTCCGGTCACGGAGGCGATGCCGCAGTTGGGTGCCGGTGACAACCAGATACGGAGCGACCTGATCGTGCAGGGCGAGGGCCGACTCGATGTCGGCCGGCACCGCGGGCCTGATCTCCATCGGGGACCTCCTTCGGACGAGGTTGTCGCGAAGATAACCCGGGGCCTGAGGCAATCACTACCGGAGCTGTGTTAACACGCCGCCAAACTTCGGAGCGTAGGCAGGCCTCGTGGTCAGAGCGTACGCAGCAGGCCCGTCTCCGTCTGCACCCGGCGGTAGCCGAGCCAGTTGTTGATGGCAAGCATCGGACCGTTCTCGTCGTCGTTCGAGGTGAACGCCCCGGTGATCCCGGCGGCCGCACAGCGACGCAGCGCGACCGACTTCACCAGCTTCGCCAGCCCTTGACCCCGGTACCCCGGAATGGTGCCGGTCATCCCCGACCAGGCCCGGTCACCGTCCGTCTCGACCGCCGTGAACGCAGCGACCTCGTCCCCCGCGAGAGCCGCGACGCTGAGCGACTTGTCCAGCGCGGGCGAGTCCCAGACCTCCTTCAGCCACTCGTCGTAGTCGATCGAGTCCAGCGGCGAATCACCTGGTTCGTCGAGCGACGCGATCGTGTCGGCTGTGTACGCCTGCCGCGGATCCACCGCATCCATGGCCGCCAACCGGATCCCCTCCGGCGTCGGCGGCTGGTCCGGCAGCACCCGCGGGTCGATCCCCGAGTAGTGCATCTGCCGCGTCCCGTCGTACCCACGCTTGCGGGCGAAGCCGACCCCGACCGGATCCGCGAACGCGCGGACCCGGACGACGCCGATCCCGGTCAGGTGCTCGTGCAACCGGTCGATCAGCGCGCTGCCGATCCCCTGCCGGCGGTGCTCAGGGTGCACGCAGATCGACAGATTCCCCTGCCCCGGCTCGCTGGTCCACGTGTTGAACCCGGCCGAACCCCAGCCGACGATCGAGCCGTCCACCTCGGCGACGAGACGCAGGGCCTGCTTGGTCGGCGACTGCGAGCTGATCCACTGCCTCACCGTCGCTGGTGACGTCACCGCGTAGGGGTACGTCGCACGGCGTACCGCCGAAACGGCCTCGGCATCCTCCGGTACGGCGGTTCTGAGATCCATGCCCGGACGATAACCAGCCCGCCCCGGCAGCCACCATTCAATTACCGCTACGACTTCGGTAGCGCATCGGCCGACTTTGGGATCGACCGCGTGGCAACCGATTCTGCGAACCCCGACCGGAGCCGTAGGGTAACCGCGTGCCCGTGATCGCGACCACTGCGTTGACCAAGCGCTACCCGCGCGTGACGGCACTCGACGAGCTGACTGTCGAGGTGGGGTCCGGCGTGACCGGGCTGGTCGGAGCCAACGGCGCCGGCAAGTCGACCCTGCTGAAGATCCTGCTCGGACTGATCGCCCCGACCGCCGGCAGTGCCATCGTGCTTGGACACGACGTGGTCACCGGCGGCGAGGCGGTCCGCGCATTGGTCGGCTACATGCCCGAACACGACTGCCTGCCACCCGACGTCTCCGCGACCGAGTTCGTCGTTCACCTCGGCCAGATGTCCGGTCTACCCGCCGACGCGGCCCGGGAACGAGCAGCCGACGTACTCCGGCACGTCGGGCTCGATGAGGCTCGGTATCGCCCGATGGGCGGTTACTCGACCGGTATGAAGCAGCGGGTCAAGCTCGCCCAGGCGCTGGCCCACGATCCGCAACTCGTACTGCTCGACGAACCCACCAACGGACTCGACCCCGCCGGGCGCGACGAGATGCTCGCCGTGGTCCGCCGGATCGGGACCGAGTTCGGCATCCCGGTGCTGATCACGTCGCACCTGCTCGGCGAACTGGAGAGCGTCTGCGACCACATCGTCGTACTCGATGGCGGCCGGCTGCTCCGGTCCGAGTCGAAGGCCGCGCTGACCGGCGAGACCGGCGTGCTCGCAGTCGAAGTACGGGATCTGAGTGGGCGTGATCGGCTCGTTGCCGCGCTGGCGCGGGCGGGTGCGCGGGCACGGCCGGACGGTCCGCTGGTGCTGGTGGAGATCGCCGGCGACGAGACGTACGACCTGGTCCGGGACACGATCGCCGAGCTCGGCCTCGGGCTGGTCCGGGTGGAACAGCACCGGCACCGGCTGGAGGAGGTCTTCAATGTCTGATCAGCTGCCGCGTGGGGGTGTCATCCACGACATCGGCTATCGGCATTACACCGGGCCGCGACTCGGCCGGATGGCGATCACGCAGGCGTTGATGGTGTCGAGCCTGCGGCACGCGTACGGGATCGGCCGGACCGGCAAGGCGAAGGTGATGCCGGTGCTGCTGTTCGCGGTGATGGTGGTCCCGGTCGTGATCATCGTCGGGATCGAGAACCTGATGCAGTTCGACGAACCGCAACTGTTGCCGGTCGACTACATCTTCCTGCTGCAACCGGTGATCGCGCTCTACCTCGCGTCGCAGGCCCCGCAACTGTTCTCCCGCGACCTGCGGTACCGCTCAATCGTGCTGTACCTGGCCCGGCCGCCGCGCCGGACCGACTACGCGCTGGCGAAGCTGACCGCGCTCGTGCTCGCGTTGATGGTGCTGATCGGCGTACCGCTGTTCATCCTGTACGTCGGGGCGCTGCTGGCGAAGTACGACTTCGTTGACATGAGCAAGCAGTTCGCCGCAGGTCTGGTGGTCGCGTTGCTGGTGTCGATCCTGCTGGCCGCGATCGGCGGCCTGATCGCCGCGGCAACACCTCGCCGGGGGTTTGCGGTTGCCGCGATCATCGCCGTACTGATCGTGTCGTTCACCGCGGTCATCACCACCACGGCGATCCTCGACCCCGAAGGCGACATGTCGAGCACGGCGGCGCGGTACGCGAGCCTGGGTTCGCCGTTCAGCCTCGCCCGGACGGTCGGCACGTTCCTGTTGCGGGATCATCGGGAGAACGACTGGATGCCCACGACCGAACAGGGACTGGTGTTCGTCGGGGTCTACCTGCTGGTCGTCGGTCTCTGCGTATGGGGCGTCAACGCCCGCTACGCCAAGGTGGCCCGCGGATGAGCACGATCCGGATCTCCAGGGTGTCCCGCTGGTACGGCAACGTGGTCGCGGTCAACGACGTCACGATGCGAATCGGCCCGGGCGTGACCGGCCTGCTCGGCCCGAACGGCGCCGGCAAATCCACCCTGATCTCGATGATGGCCGGCTTCCTGCCACCGTCGACCGGCACCGTGACGCTCGACGACGTGCCGGTCTGGAAGAACGAGAGCGCCTACTCGCAGATCGGTCTGGTCCCGGAGACCGAGGCGGTCTACGACACGTTGACCGGCACGGATTTCGTCCGGGCGAACGCCGAACTGCATGGGTTGGCTTCACCTGGTCCGGCAGCCGCCTTGGCGATCGCGGTGGTCGCGATGGAGGAAGCGGCGGGACGCCGGATCTCTACGTACTCGAAGGGTATGAAGCAGCGGATCAAGATGGCCGCGGCGCTGGTGCACGAGCCGTCCGTGCTGCTGCTCGACGAGCCGTTCAACGGGATGGACCCACGGCAGCGCCTGCACTTGATGGACCTGCTCCGCAAGATGGGCGCGGACGGCCGGACCGTGTTGTTCAGCTCGCACATCCTCGAAGAGGTGCAGCAGGTCGCCACCCACATCGAGGTGGTCGTCTCCGGCCGGCACGCCGCCTCGGGTGACTACCGCGCGATCCGCACGCTGATGACGGACCGCCCGATGCTCTACCGGTTGCGCTCCAGCGACGACCGCCGCCTCGCCTCCGCCCTGATCGGCGACCCCTGTACGACGGGCGCCGACCTGGACGCCTCCGCCCTGCAGGTGCAAGTGGTCGACTTCGAACGGTTCAGCAAACTCGTCCCCGGGCTCGCCCGCGACCTCGGCATCCGGCTGCTCGAGGTCTCGCCGACCGACGAGTCGCTGGAGAGCGTGTTCTCCTACCTGGTCGGGAGGCGCTGATGATCGTCCGGACGATCGTGCGATTGACGCTGGCCACGTTGTTCGGGCACCGGCGCGGGTTGCTGCTGTACATCCTGCCCGGGGTGTTCGTCGGGCTCTGCGTGCTGCTCGCGTTCACCGTCGACGACAAGTCGGGACTGGCGCCGGCGATGCTGCAGCAACTCGGGCTCGCGGTGATCCTGCCGCTGGTCGCGCTGATCGCCGGGACCGGCGCGATCGCGACCGAGATCGACGACGGCTCGATCGTTTATCTGCTGAGCAAGCCGATCAAGCGGTCCACGATCATCCTGACCAAGGCGGCGGTCGCTGTCGGGGTGATCCTGGTGCTCGGCGTGGTACCGATCGTGGTGTCCGGTCTGATCCTCGACCCCGGCGACGCGCAGACCGCGGCAGCGTTCGGAGTGGGCGCGCTCGCCGCGGGGATCGCCTACACCGCGATCTTCGTCGCCCTGTCGGTGATGTCGAGCAGCGCGGTCACGATCGGCTTGCTGTACTCGCTGCTGTGGGAAAGCGTCCTGGGCCAGTACGTCGACGGCGTGAAGGTGCTCTCGGTCCAGCAGTGGTCACTCGCGATCATCCAGCGCCTCACCGACCTCCCCTCGGTCACCTCAGACGTCAAACTCCCCATCAGCCTGATCCTCCTGACCGCAGTAACCACCGCCGCCCTATGCCTCGCCATAACCCGCCTCCGCACCCTGATCCTCTCCACCGCCGACTAAGCCCGACCCGCCCTCCACCCGCCGCCCCACCCCACACCCCGCCGCCTCGCCCGCGCACTCCGCCTCCCCCGCCCACCCCACGCCTCCGCGCCCTCTGCTTCCCCGCCTCGCCTCCCCTTTCCTTCTTGACAGCATGCTGTCAGTCCGGGTGTAAACTGTCATGCATGAGCGATCCTGCGCAGGTGCTGGCCGAGTTGATGGTTTCCGACGGGCCGCGACCCGAGTTCGTGGCGCCGTTCCAGGTGTTCGCGCCGCTGATCGGCAGCTGGGACCTCGACGTCGTGTTCTACGGCGACGACGGCAAGGTAGTCCGCGAGCTGAAAGGCGAATGGCACTTCGCCTGGGTCCTCGACGGCCGCGCGGTAGCCGACATCTGGATCACCCCGAGCCGCGCAACCCGCGCGATCGACGGCGACGGCGAATGGGGACTCACGATCCGCATCTGGGACCCCCCACTGAACGCCTTCCGCTCCACCTGGATGGGGCCCCGCAACGCATTCGTGATGACCTTCATCGGTCACCCGGGCGACAACTCGATCGTCCTCGAAGCCCGCGAACCCCAAGCCCACAAGACCCGCTGGATCTTCACCGACATCAGCGACACCGGCTTCCACTGGCGCAACGAAGACGAATCCGAAGACGGCACCATCACCATCCGCCAACGCTTCACCGCCCACCGCCAACCCACCCCGACCCGCTGACCACCCGCCCCAAACCGGGACCGCGACCAAGAAGCCGGGACCCGTGAACAAGAAACCGGGACCGTGAACAGGAAAATAACGTGTCCGAGGTCCCCACTTCTTGACCGAGGTCCCCAGTTCTCGCCGCGATTCCCGCTTGACCGCCGCCCCGCTTCATGACCGCGGTCCCCAGTACCTGTCCGAGGTCAGCCGTAGACCTCCACCGCCTCGCGGGCGCGACGGAGCAGTTCCGCGCGGAGATCCGGCGGCTCGAGCACCTCGACATCGCTCCCGAACCCGAGCAACACCGCACAAGCCGCCTGCCGCACCCGGAACCGCATCGCCAAACGCGTCCAGTCGTCCCCCTCCGCCGGCACCTCGCGGACCGGTCCCCCACTCACCAGCATCGGCGCCGCGATCCGCCGGAACACGCCCGCCTCCGACGGCCGCGCCCGCACCACCACATCCACCCCGACCGGCCGGTTCAACTCCTCCAACCCGGACCGCAACCGCCCCCACTCCGCCCGAAGATCCAGGCCGGCCGGGCGATCGGCGACCTCGTCCAGTACGTCGACCGACGCGACCCGCGACACCCGGAACATCCTCGGGCTGCCGCGATGGGTGCCGACCAGATACCACCGGCCGGCTTGCTCCACGAGTCCCCAGGGGTCGACCGTACGGCGTACCGGCTTGCCGTCGGTGGCCGACGCGTACCGCAGGCGCACCCGACGACGGTTGACCACGGCCTGGCGTAGTACGGGAAGGGCACCGTTGTCCTCCGCCTCGGCGAACCACCGACGCCGGTCCACCACGATCGAACCCGACAACGCCTCCGCCTCGTCCTGCAACCGCACGGGCAACGTCGCCGACAACTTCCCCATCGCCGACTGCAACGCGTCCCGCAGCCCCAACTCCTCCGACAACGCAGGACCGGTCCACGCGAACAACGCCTGCGCCTCCCGCGGAGTCAGCCCGCTCACATCGGCCCGATACCCAGGCAACAGAACACATCCCCCGTTACGCCCGCGCTCGGTGTAGACCGGTACGCCGGCCGCCGACAACGCCTCCATGTCCCGCATCACCGTGCGCGTGGACACCTCCAGACGCTCGGCGAGCTCGCGCGCACTCAACCGGGGATGCCGTTGCAGCAGCAGGATGATCCGCAACAACCGGTCGGCTCTCATAGATCCAAATGATGTCAGAGATATACGACACTCGTTGTCGCATATGACCAACGAGGCTGGACTCCACAACCGAACCACTAAGGAGTTCCACCCCATGACCGATCCACGCCCCGCAATCGGGCTCGCGCTGGACCAGGCCGGCTCGCTCATCGACGCCGTCCGCCCGGAGCACCTGTCCCTGCCGACGCCCTGCGACGAGTACGCCGTCCGGGACCTGGTCAGCCACCTGCTCAGCGTCGTACGCCGGATCGACCTCGCCCTGAACGGCGGAAACGCCCTCGACATCCCGGTCCTCACCGAGACCGAGGACTGGTCAGCGGACTGGAAGACGTACCGCGCGGCCGTCGACACCACCCTCGCCGACGACGCGGTCCTCACCCGGATCTGCAAGTTGCCGTGGGCAACGCTTCCGGGCGCGGCCGCGATCGGCGCCTACACCGGCGAGCTCACCACCCACGGTTGGGACCTCGCCACCGCCATCAGCCGGACCGATCTGCTCAACCACGAGCTGGCCACCACAGTTCTGCCGATGGTGAAGCAGTTCGTCCCCGCGGAACCCCGTGGCGGACCCATCCCCTTCGCCCCGCCGGTCGACGTGAGCGACGGCGCACCGGCGTACGACCAGCTGGCCGCCTGGATGGGCAGGCAGCCGTAAGCACTACCGGGCCCCGGCACCAGTCGTTGTCTCAGGCAACGGCTGGTGCCACAGCCGGTAGCCAAGCCCCCGGACGGTCTCGATCCGCTCCGGCCCGAGTTTGCGCCGCAGGTATCCGACGTAAACGTCGACGAGATTCGAGCCGGAGTCGAAGTCGGCGCCCCAGACCTGGGTCAGCAGTTGCTCGCGGGACAGCACCTTGCCGCGACTGCGCAGGAACGCCTCGACCAGCACGGACTCCCGGGCAGTGAGCTCGACCACCCGCGGACCGACCGCCGCGCGCCGGGTCCTCAGGTCCAGCACCAGGTCCTGGTAGCGCAGCACCATGACCTCCGCCGACCGGTCGCCGCGCAACCGCAGCCGGATCCGGGTCAGCAGGTCCTCGAACCGGAACGGTTTGCTGATGTAGTCGTCGGCCCCGCAGTCGAATCCGGCGACCGTGTCCGCCACCGAGCTGCGCGCGGTCAGGATCACGATCGGTATCGCGGTGCCGGCGGCCCGCAGGTCGGCGAGCACCTGGAGTCCGTCCAGCAACGGCAGGCCGAGATCCAGCACCAGTAGATCGAACTCGTCACCGAGCGCGTATGTCAGCGCCTTCGCACCATCGGACACGACGGTGGGGGTGAACCCGCTCGCACGCAGTCCTTTGGCGACGAACGACGCGATCCGGTCCTCGTCCTCGGCGATCAGCACCCGGCTCATCGTTCCCCACCTCATCCGCCGCTCACGGCGGTCAGAGCCTAGGAGCAGTCGCCCGGCCTGGCGGCGAAATATGAAGATCCTCTCACCCAGATGAGGACCTTTCTCATCTCGTCAGCGGCCGAGGACGGCTTCTCACCCTCGTCTCATGACGCGTTCACCCGGCCA
The DNA here is from genome assembly GCF_004361855.1 of Kribbella caucasensis. Lineage (GTDB taxonomy): Bacteria > Actinomycetota > Actinomycetes > Propionibacteriales > Kribbellaceae > Kribbella > Kribbella caucasensis. Next base: position 146,718 of record NZ_SNWQ01000009.1, on the reverse strand, counting down.
CACGAACGTCCTCGATCGACGGGCCCCCACCCGCAAGAAATCTGAGGAGAGTGTGAAGTGAAGCGGATCATGGCTGTACTCGGAACCCTGACGCTGACAGTGCTCGCGGCCACGCCGGCGGTCGCCGCCGAACCGGCCGAACCGGAGCTGTTCGCGCCGGACACCAACTGCACGGGCAGCATCGGCGCCACCACCATCCCCGGCAAGCTCGTCGTGCCCGACGGCGCGACCTGTACGTTGACCGGAACCCACATCCTCGGCAGCCTCGAGGTCAAGATCAACTCGACCCTGCGGGCCACCCGGATCAGGGTGGAAGGCGACGCCCTGGCCACTCAGGCACGGCTCGCGTCCATCACCTCGGGCTCGTACGTCGTCGGCCACGTCCAGTTCAGCAAGGGCATCACCGCGACGTTCACCGGCTCCACACCGTTCGGCGGGGTGGAACTCGTCGAGAACTCCGGCCGGGCCACCCTGACCGGATCGACGTTCACCGAGTCGCCCGGTTTCGTGGCCAAGAACCGTGGTGGAGCGGTCGTGGACAACAACCGGGCAGGCGACGCGCTGCTCGTCCAGGAGAACTCCAACGGCACCTGGGTACGAGGCAACACGATCGTCGACAACCTGAACGTGAGCAAGAACCTCGGCGGCACGGTCATCTCGAACAACCGGGCCGGCGACAACATCGACTGCACGGACAACAGCCCGGCACCGACGGGCAGCGGCAACGTCGCCGGAACCGACGGCGGCGGTTCGAAGACGGGCCAGTGCGCCGGCCTCTGACCGCTACTGGACGATGCCGCCCTTGAGGGTCAGGCCGCCGTCGATGGTTATGGTCTGCCCGGTGATCCAGGACGACTCGTCGGAGAGCAGGAACCAGACCAGCGAGGCGACGTCCTCCGGCCGGCCGAGGCGCTGCAGCGGATAGGTCGCGGCGACCTCGTCCTCGCGACCCTCGTACAGTGCCCCGGCGAACTTGGTCTTCACCACCGCGGGAGCGACGGCGTTGATCCGGATCGCCGGGGCCAGTTCGATCGCGAGTTCCATCGTCACCCGGGACAGCATCGCCTTCGTAGCGCCGTACCAGCCGATCCCGGGCGACGGGGCCAGGCCGGCCACGGACGACAGGTTGACGACGGCACCACCGTGCTCGCCCATCCACGCATCGCGGCAGGCCTTCACCCAGGCGATCGCGGCGAGCACGTTGGTGTCGACCATCTTGGCCGCCACCGCGCTGTCGACGTCCAGCAACGAGCCGTAGATCGGGTTGATCCCGGTGTTGTTGACCAGCAGATCGACCGACCCGTACGCCGTGACCGCGGTCTCGATCACCTTCGCCCGGTGCTCGGGGTCGGCCGCCTTCCCCGCGACGGCCAGTGCGTTCTCCTGGCCGCCAAGGGTTTCCACGGCCTGGTCCAACGTCTCCTGGGTACGCCCGGTGATCACCACGCGGGCGCCGTCGGCCACCAGCCGCTGGGCGACCGCCAGGCCGATACCCCGGGACGCACCGGTGACGATCGCCGTCCGCTGCTTCAAGCTCATCAGCTGAGGCGCTCCAGGATGACGGCCATGCCCTGGCCGCCGCCGACGCACATCGTCTCCAGACCGAACTGCTTGTCCTCGAACTGCAGCCCGTTCACCAGGGTCGTCATGATCCGGGCGCCGGTGGAGCCGAACGGGTGGCCGAGCGCGATCGCGCCGCCGTGCACGTTCAGCCGGTCCTCGTCGATCCCGAGCTCGCGGGCCGACCCGATCACCTGGACCGCGAACGCCTCGTTGATCTCGACCAGGTCGAGGTCGCCGATGCTCATCCCGGCCCGGGCCAGCGCCTGCTTGGTCGCCTCGACCGGACCGAGGCCCATGATCTCCGGCGACAGCCCGCTCACACCGGTGGAGACGATCCGGGCCAGCGGGGTCAGGCCGAGTTCGCGCGCCTTGGTGTCGCTCATGATCACCACGGCCGCGGCGCCGTCGTTCAGCGGGCAGCAGTTGCCGGCCGTGACGGTGCCGTCGGGACGGAAGACGGGCTGCAGTTGGCTGACCTTCTCCAGGGTGGTCCCCGCCCGCGGGCCGTCGTCGTTGCTGACCACCGTGCCGTCCGGCAGCGTCACCGGCGTGATGTCGCGCTCGAAGAACCCGTTGCCGATCGCCTGCTCGGCGAAGTTCTGCGACCGTACGCCGAACGCGTCCTGGTCGGCCCGGCTGATCCCCTTCAGCGTCGCCACGTTCTCCGCGGTCTGACCCATCGAGATGTAGACGTCCGGGATCAGCCCGTCCTCGCGCGGGTCGTGCCAGGTGTCGTTGGTCTCGGCGTACTTCTCGGTGCGCTGGACCGCGTCGGCGAAGACCTGGTTGAAAGAACTCGGGTCACCGACCCCGGCCGAGCCGAAGTTCTTGTACCGGGAGACGCACTCGACGCCGGCGCTGACGAAGATGTCGCCCTCACCGGACTTGATCGCGTGGTACGCCATCCGGGCGGTCTGGGTGGACGACGCGCAGAACCGGTTGACCGTGGTCGCCGGCGTGTTGTCCCAGCCCAGCTGGATCGCGATCCGGCGGGCCATGTTGCCGCCGTGCTCGTCGTGCGGCTCGGCGCACCCGAGCATCAGGTCCTCGATCTGGTCGCCGGTCAGCCCCACCTTGTCCACCGCGGCCTTGATCATCTGAACGGCGAGGTCGTCCGGACGGATGTCCTTCAGCGACCCCTTGTGGGCCCGGCCGATCGGCGACCGCGCCGTGGACACGATGACTGCTTCAGGCATGACTGCTGGTCCTTCCTAGAGGCCGAGGTCGCGGCCGATGAGTTCCTTCATGATCTCGTTCGAGCCGGCCCAGATCTTGGTCACCCGGGCATCCCGCCAGGCGCGGGCCACCCGGTACTCGTTCATGTAGCCGTAGCCACCGTGCAACTGGACACACGCGTCCAGGATCTCGTTCTGCACGTGCGCACTCCACCACTTGGCCTTCGCCGCGTCCACCGCGGACAGCCGGTCCTCGTCGTGCGCGACGATCGCATTGTCGACGTACGCCTGGGTGACCTCGGCCTTGGTGACCAGTTCGGCGAGCAGGAACTTGTTGTACTGGAACGAGCCGACGGACTGGCCGAACGCCTTCCGGCTCTTCACGTACTCGATCGTCTCGTCGAGGATCTGGACCGCATGCGCGATGTTCGACACCGCCGCGCCGACCCGCTCCTGGGCCAGCCGCTCCATCATGTGGATGAAGCCCCGGTCGACCTCGCCGAGCACGTTCTCGTCCGGTACGAACACGTCCTCGAAGAACAGCTCCGACGTCCCCGACTCGGTCTGCCCGACCTTGTCCAGCTTCCGGCCGCGGGCGAACCCGTCCATCCCGGCCTCGACGGCGAACAGTGTGATGCCCTTCGCGCCCTTGGCCGGGTCGGTCCGGGCCGCGGTGATCACCAGGTCGGCCATGTCGCCGTTGGTGATGAAGGTCTTCGACCCGTTCAGCACCCAGCCGCCGTCGGTCTTCTTCGCGGTGGTCTTCAGCGCGGCCAGGTCGGAGCCACCCGACGGCTCGGTCATCCCGATCGCGGCGATCAGCTCACCAGAGCAGAACCGCGGCAACCAGCGCTGCTTCTGCTCCTCGGTGCCCAGGTCCACCAGGTACGGCGCGGCGCAGTCGAAGTGGATGCCGAAACAGCTCGACAACGACGCGGACACCTTCGACACCTCTTCGGCGAACACCGCGTTGAACCGGTAGTCGCCGACACTCGACCCGCCGTACTCCTCCGGCACGTCCAGGCCGAGGAACCCTTGCTTGCCGGCTTCGAGCCAGGCCGCCCGGTCGATCGTCTTCTCCTCGAGGAACTGTTCCATCCGGGGCACCAGCGAGCGATCGCAGTACTCCTTGGCACTGGCCCGGAAGGCGTCGTGGTCCTCGCCGAAGATGATCCGCTGCATGGGGCCTCCCTGGATGAGACGAATCACACGGCATCAATTTTAACGCTTCGCTAAGCGCTTGCTTAGCTTCGCCAATCCGGTGCATGGTGTCAACGTGTCCGCGATCACCAGCCCCCTGGTCTGGGAGCATGTCCAGCCCGCCGCCGCCCGCCGGCTGCTCACCGGCGCCATCGACGCGTTCGCCGAACGCGGCTTCCAGGCCACCACGACCCGGGACATCGCCTCCCGGGCCGGCATGTCCCCCGCCGCGCTCTACGTCCACTATCCCTCGAAGGAACGGCTGCTCTTCGAGATCAGCCGGTACGGCCACCAGGCGGCCCTCGACGTACTGCGGGATGCCGATTCAGGTGATTCCCCGGCGGAACGGCTCCGCTCGATGGTCGAGGCGTTCACCGCCTGGCACGCCGAGCACCACACGATCGCGCGAGTGGTCCAGTACGAGCTGGCCGCATTGACCCCGGAACATCTGGCCGAGGTCGCGACGATCCGGCGGGCGATCTCGGCCCAGATCGAGCAGGTGCTGTCCGACGGCGTCGCCGACGGGTCCCTTGCCGTGGACGATCTGCCCGGCACGACCCTCGCCGTACTGTCCCTGTCGATCGATGTGGCCCGCTGGTACACACCCCATCGCGGCGACCCGGCCGCCTTGGGGAAGCTGTACGCCGAGCTGGCACAGCGGATGGTCCAGACATGAGAAAGCCCCGGGACACGCCCGGGGCTTTCTGACTGGGTGACTTTCTAAAACTGGCTGGATCAGGCCTGCAGAGCAGCCTGGACGTCGAGGTGGATGTCCACCTTGTCACCGACGAGCAGCTTGCCACCCTCGAGCGGCACGTTGAAGTCGATGCCCCAGTCCTTGCGGCTGATCGAAGCGGTCGCCTCGAAGCCGATGATGGTCTGGCCGTAGGCGTTCTGGTCCACACCCAGGAAGTCGACGGCGAGCTCGATCGCCTTGGTGACGTCCTTGATGGTCAGGTCGCCGGCCAGCACGTAGGCGTCACCCTCGGCGCGCAGTGCGGTGCTCGCGAACGACATCTTCGGGCTCTTCTCCACGTCGAAGAAGTCGCCGGAGCGCAGGTGGCCGTCCCGCTGCTCGCTGCGGGTGTCGACCGAGGACAGCTCGACGGTGACGTTCGCGGTGGACTCCTCCAGGGTGTCCTTGACGACGATCTCGCCGGCGTACTCCTTGAAGGTGCCGCGGACCTTGGTCATCAGGTGCCGGACGGTGAAGCCGATCTCACTGTGGTTCGTGTCGATCGCGTAGGTACCGGCGACCAGGCCGGGGATGGTGCTGGTCGGGGTGGTACCGGTGGTCTTGGTCTCGCTCATGGGTTCCTCTCGGGGGCATTCAGTGCATCTGGTCGGGGGCGACGCAGCCGGGTCAGAAAGTTCAACGCTCAATCTGTCTGGCTACGACACTAGGCATGAACGATTTAAATGTCAACTACATTCCCGGTACACTAATCTGCGTGACGATGACGACTGGGACCAGGTGGCTGAACTCCGAGCAGCAGGTGGCGTGGCGCGCGTACCTGCTGGGCACGGCGCGCCTGATGGCGAAGCTCGACGACGACCTGCGTCAGTTCGGACTCGGCATCAACGACTACGAGATCCTGGTCCGCCTCTCCGAGGCGCCCGACCGCCGGCTCCGGATGGCCGAGCTGGCCGACCGGCTGCACCAGAGCCGCTCCCGCCTGACCCACACGGTCGGCCGGCTGGAGGCCGCGGACCTGGTCCGGCGGACCTCCTGCACGAGCGACAAGCGTGGCGTCTGGGCGGAGCTGACCGACGCCGGTTTCGGCCTGCTCGAGACCGCCGCGCCGTACCACGTCGAGGGCGTCCGGGAGAACCTGGTCGATCTGGTCTCGGCCGAGGACTTCGCCGCCGTCGGCCGCGTCTTCGACACCGTCTCCGAACACATCGGCCAGCGCTAAGGGTCTGAAAACGCTTTGCGGAGGGCTCTGGGCGCCCGGCAGAATCCCGGGCCGTGGTGAACTCGCATGTGGATGGTCGGGCCGGGATCGACGCGGAGCTGGTGAAGCGGCTGATCGCTGCCCAGTTCCCGCAGTGGAAGGGCCTGCCGGTGACGCCGGTCAAGGTCGACGGCTGGGACAACCGCACGTACCGGCTGGGCGAAGACCTGACCGTGCGGCTGCCGACGCACGAGAGCTACGCAGCCGCGGTTGGTAAGGAACACCAGTGGCTGCCGATCCTGGCTCCGTCATTGCCCGTCGCGATCCCTGAGGCGGTGGCCAAGGGAGAGCCGGGTGAGGGCTACCCGCATGAATGGGCGATCCGACGCTGGCTGGACGGCGAGACGGCCGCCCACGATCGCGTCGACGACCTCTGCGAACTGGCCGCGTCGATCGCCGGGTTCATCCTCGCCCTGCAACGCATCGACACCACCGGAGGGCCGGCGGCGGGGGCCCACAGCTTCCATCGCGGCACGGCACCGGCGTACTACCACGACCAAACCGTTCAGGCCCTCGCGGCTTTGGAAGGCGTCATCGAGGTCGAGAAGGCTCGCGCCGTCTGGGATGCCGCGCTGACCGCGACCTGGGACGGAACGCCGCGCTGGTTCCACGGCGACATCGCCAGCGGCAACCTGCTCGTCCGCGACGGTCGCCTGGCCGCGGTCATCGACTTCGGCACCTCAGGCGTCGGCGACCCCGCCTGCGACCTGGTGATCGCCTGGACCTTCTTCTCGGGCGACAGCCGCGAAACCTTCCGCACCGCCGTCGCCCAGGACCCCGCCACCTGGTCCCGAGCCCGAGGCTGGGCCCTCTGGAAAGCCCTCATCACCCTGGCCTCCGACACCGACGTCGAGGTGAACCACCAGGTGATCGCCGAGGTCCTCGCCGATCACCGAGAGCACGCCTAGCGGGCCGGCTGCCAGCTAGACGAAGGCCGTGACGCCCTCGTACTCCGCCACCGGGGCGGCGCCGGCAGCCTCGTACTGGAGCAGCACCAGGCCTTGCGGCGTCACTTCGTGGTCGACCAGTCGGAGGCCGACGGTTCCGCTCGGGTGATCGATCAGCCGTCGCCCGGAACCGATCACGGCCGGCGCGACGACGAGCCGAAGCGCATCGACGAGGCCGGCCGCCAGGAGAGCGTTGCCGAGTCGTGCGCTCCCGTGGATCTGCAGCTCCCGCCCTGGTTGCGTCTTGATCTCCCCGACGGTCCGGATCGGATCACCGCGGAGCACGGTCGTCGGGTGCCAGGTCCCCTCGGTGATGGAGTTGGTCACCACGTACTTCGGCAGTGAGTTCATCCGTTCGGTGTACGGGTCGTCCGGGTCGGTGATCTGTGGCCAGTCTCGGGCGAACGCCTCGTAGGTCCGCCGCCCGAACAGCAGACCGTCGGCCAGCTGCAGCCACTCGGAGGTACGCCGTACGAAGAGTTCGTCCAGGTAGGGCACGAGCCAGCCGCCCTGGGTGAAGTCGTCGCTCGTGTCCTCAGTCGGCGAACCAGGCCCCTGGCTGACCCCGTCGAGGGAGACGAACTCGGTCAGTACGAGCTTCATCGCGTGACCTCGCTCTCCGCCACATCGGCGAGCTGCTTGGTGACCGAACCCCAGCCGTCGGCGAAGCCGAGTTCCTCGTGGAGAGCCCGGGCGGCCGGATCGCCGTGCCGGACGATGATCTGGTAGTCCGTGCCATCCGGGTGATCGGCCAGGCTGATCTCGGCGGTCATCGCGACCGGTGCGGGACTCGCGGGACGCCAGGCGCTGTCAATCGCGTTCGTGTACACGAGCCGTTCGAGCTGGTCGACCACGAGGAAGGTGGCGTCGAGATGCGGGCCGAACCGCACGCCGTCGTCGCTCAGCTGCGTCACGATGGCGCCGCCGGGCCGGACGTCCAGTCGTTCGACCCGGCACACGGCCGGAGCCGGCACCCACCACCGCGCGAAGCGGGCCGGATCTGTCCATGCCCTCCAGACCACGGCGCGCGGAGCGCGGATGACCCGCTCCATTTTCAGGTCGAGATCCGGGTTCATGCCTGTTCCTCCAGCGAATCGGTGACGAAACGTTCGAGCCGGTCGGTGCGGTCTTCCCAGATCCGGCGCTGCTCGGCGAGCCAGTCGTCGACGAGAGCGAGCCGGTCGCGGTTGAGCACGCAGGTGCGCACGCGGCCGACCTTGACCGTGCGGATCAGGCCGTTGCTCTCCAGCGTGCGGACATGCTTCATGAACGACGGCAGTGTCATCGGGAACTCACCGGCGAGCTCACCCACACTCGTCGGGCCGCGGCCGAGCCGCCGGATGACGCCGCGCCGGGTCGGATCGGCGAGGGCCACGAACACACCGTCGACCTCCGGCGAATACTGTGCCATGGAGCTAAGTATTGCGATGACTTAATACTTAGCGCAAGAGCTAAGTATTAATTCGCGAAATGCGTGGACCCCACCTCCGTCGTGGGAGGTGGGGTCCACAGTTCGCCGGCCGATTGGGCCTCAGGGTGCGCGTAGCCGGTCGCGCACCGGTCAGTCGCGGGTGAGTTTGCGGTGGGTTACTCGGTGCGGGCGGGCTGCCTCGGCGCCGAGGCGCTCGATCTTGTTGGCTTCGTAGGAGGCGAAGTTGCCTTCGAACCAGAACCACTTGGCCTCGTCCTCGTCGGTGCCCTCCCACGCCAGGATGTGGGTGGCGACGCGGTCCAGGAACCACCGGTCGTGGGAGATCACCACGGCACACCCGGGGAACTCCAGCAGGGCGTCCTCCAGCGACTGCAGCGTCTCGACGTCCAGGTCGTTGGTCGGCTCGTCGAGCAGCAGCAGGTTGCCGCCCATCTTCAGGGTCAGCGCCAGGTTCAGCCGGTTCCGCTCACCACCGGACAGTACGCCGGTCGGCTTCTGCTGGTCCGGGCCCTTGAACCCGAACGACGCCACATACGCCCGGCTCGGCATCTCGAAGTTCGCGACCTTGATGAAGTCGAGTTCGTCGGACACCTGCTGCCAGACCGTCTTCTTCGGATCCAGGCCGCCGCGCGACTGGTCGACGTACGAGATCCGCACGGTGTCGCCGAGCCTCAATGAGCCCTTGTCCGGGGTCTCCTCGCCGATGATCATCCGGAACAGCGTCGACTTGCCCACGCCGTTCGGCCCGACCACACCGACGATGCCGGCGCGAGGAAGCGAGAAGCTCAGGCCGTCGATCAGCGTGCGGTCGCCGAAGCCCTTGACCAGCTTGTCGACCTCGAGGACCGTGCTACCCAGCCGTGGGCCCGGCGGGATGTTGATCTCGTCGATGTCGAGCTTCTTGGCCCGCTCCGCCTCGGCCGCCAGCTCCTCGTACCGCGCGAGCCGGGCCTTGCTCTTCGACTGCCGGCCCTTCGCGTTCGACCGGACCCACTCGAGCTCGCGCTCCAGGATCTTCTGCCGCTTGGCGTCCTTGCGACCCTCGACGACCAGCCGCTCCTGCTTGGTCTCCAGGTACTTCGAGTAGTTGCCCTCGTACCCGTAGGTCTTGCCGCGGTCCATTTCCAGGATCCACTCGGCCACGTTGTCCAGGAAGTACCGGTCGTGGGTGATCGCCAGGACGGCACCCGGGTACTTCTGCAGGTGCTGCTCCAGCCAGAGCACCGACTCGGCGTCCAGGTGGTTGGTGGGCTCGTCGAGCAGCAGCAGATCGGGCTGCTGGAGCAGCAGCTTGCACAGCGCGACCCGGCGACGCTCACCACCGGACAGGGTGTCCACCATCGCTTCCGGCGGCGGGCAGCGCAGCGCGTCCATGGCCTGGTCGAGCTGGGCGTCGACGTCCCACGCGTTGCGGTGGTCGAGCTCGGTCTGCAGGTCGCCCATCTCGGCCAGCAGCGCGTCGTAGTCCGCGTCCGGGTCGGCCAGCTCGGCGGAGATCTCGTTGAACCGGTCGAGCTTCCGCTTGGTGTCGCCGACGCCCTCCTCGACGTTCTCCAGCACGGTCTTGCCCTCGGTCAGCGGCGGCTCCTGCAGCAGGATCCCCACTGTGGAGTCGTCGGCCAGCCGGGCGTCGCCGTTCGAGGGCTGGTCCAGCCCCGCCATGATCTTGAACAGCGAGGACTTGCCGGTGCCGTTCGGCCCGACCACGCCGATCTTCGCGCCGGTCAGGAAGTTCAGGGTGACGTTGTCGAGAACGACCTTGTCGCCGTGCGCCTTCCGGACGTTGCGAAGCGTGTAGATGAATTCCGCCATGCGCTAGAGCCTATGCGGTGCGCCCCCTCCGATCCCAACCGGAGCCGCTCCCATGGACACCGCACCCGAGCTCACGCCAGGTCGGCGCGCCTCAGCGCGCCCAGGTCGGCGAGGAACTCCTCCAGCTCGCCCTCATCGAAGACGCCGTCCTTGGCGAGATCCTCCGCAGAACCCACTGGAACCGAACCCCGGAAGAGCTCATCGAGAGAGGCGACCGCACGCCGCCGGCCAGAGTGCTCGGCATTGTCAGCTGTCACGGCGTCCCCTCCGTCCTCGGCTGCAGGCCCAGCCAGTATCCCATGTCCGCAGGCCCGGCGGGCGTAGCTGAAGGTTGGAGATCATGCGGCCTCCGGGGTGGTGTAGGGGGTTTCGTCGGGACTGTTCGCGGCGGTGGTCTCGGCTTCGGTGGAGAGGTCTCGCATGTGGTCTTCGAGGCCGCCGGTGGAGGCGGCGTGGATGGGCTGGTTCTTGGTGAACCTGGTGGTGCCGCGGGACAGGTCGTGGCCGACGGAGATCGCGTCCAGGACGAGTCGGGAGCGGGGTTCGCCGTCTTCGGTCCATTCGGTGGTTTTGAGCCGGGCGTTGACGATGACGGGGTCGCCGCGGTTGAGGGATCGGTGGACGTTCTGGGCCAGGGTTCGCCAGCACTCCACGGTGAACCAGGTGGTCGGCCGATCGACCCAGGCGCCCTTGCTCCGGTCGAACTGGCGTGGGCTCGAGCCGAGCCGGAACGAGGCCAGGGCGACGCCCGTGTTCACCTCCTTGAACTTCACCTCGCTGCCGACCCAGCCCGTCATGGTCAGGTAGGTCTCACCGATGCTCATGCCGCACACACTTCCCTTCGATCGCAAACGTGCTGTCACAGAGAAGATGCACCTGTCCGCACCCCACCCCGGCAGCTGAATGAGAAGCTGTGGACAACCCGTATCTCAGTCTTGACTTATATAAGCAAGACCCGGCATTGTAGGTCGCAGAGAAGACGTCCCGACCAGGAGAGAACAGGACAGCGATGGACATCCTCGAACAGATCAACGCGGTGCAGCGTGAGGTCGCCAAGACCGGTGAAGCGGTCAGCGTGCTGATGCGCCGGACCTACCAAGGGGAGGTCGAGGAGGTCTGGGACGCGCTAACCGACCCGGACCGGCTGCGGCGCTGGTTCTCCCCGGTGAACGGGGACCTCAAGGTCGGCGGATCCTTCCAGATCGAGGGCAACGCGAGCGGCGAGATCCTCGAGTGCGAACCACCCAAGCGCTACAAGGTCACCTTCGGCGGCCCGACCAGCCTGCTCGAGGTCCGGCTGGCGGCCGGCCCGGGTGACACATGCGAATTCGAGCTGGAGCACTCGATGGAGGGCCCACCGTTCCCCGGCGGACCCGAGCTCGGCACCGAAGGAGCCCTGTACGTTGGGCCCGGTTGGGACGGCGCTCTGGTCGGCCTGGCCATGTACATCGCGGGCGAGGTCGGCGAGGACTTCGACCCGGTCGAGATGGCCAACTCCCCCGAGGTGATCGCCTTCAACGAGCAGTCGATCCGGGCCTGGATCAAGGTGCTCCGCGCATCCGGCACCACGACCGAGGAGGCGATCCGCGCGGCCGCCGAGGTCGCGATGGCGCAGTACTGCCCCGGCATCACGCTCGACCTCGACAACCTGGACTGATACGCAACAACATCACCCGTACGCCGGAACCACTCGCGCGAGTGGTTCCGGCGTACTAGCAAACACCCACGAACGTCAGCGGCGCGCGATCGCCAGCTGGTCGCGGCAGCGGCTGTAGGCGTCCAGCTCTTCCCCGGCCGGTGCGACAACGTGGCTGTCGGCAACCTTCTCCAGCTCGGTCCGCAGCGCCTTCGCCACCAGCCGGGCCCGCCGATTCGCACCGCTGGCGGCCAGCAACCGGCAGCCGAACGACACCGCGACCCCGAGCACCACCCCACCGATCAGCATGATCGTTGCCCACGGCACCCCGTTCCACCGGGGCAACGGCGGATCCTCCAGCTGCAGGTACGCGAACACGGCCATCGCCGCGAGCCACAGCGCACCGCCCAGCGCGACCAGGAACAGCACCCACTGAAGGAAACGGGTCGCGCCCCACCAGCCCGGGTTGTTCGACGCACCGAGGTCGGTCCGCGCCACGGCCTGGTCCAGTTCGTCCCCGAGGGACTCCTCGCGGCGGCGGATCGCCGAGCGGACCGAGTCGGCCCACGGCCGCGACAAACCTTCCGCGGCCTTGTTGGTAATGGTTCGCACGGCCGTGTCCATCCGGGCCCGCTGCACTGGTGTTGCCGCAGGCAACGACGACCTCGCGATCGACACCTCGTTGGAGGCGGACTTCCGCAACGCCTTGCCCTGCTGCTTCGGCACCTGGTCCAAGTGCAGCCGCCGCAACGGATCCGGCCGGAACCGCCCGAGCCACTTGGTCACCGGCCAGCCCGTCGCCGCCCGAGCCCGTTGCAGATACGACCGCCGTACGGCGTCAACGACCACAGGAACGCCACTCGCGTCCGACAAGGCGTCCACGAGTTCGGTGATGTCGGACTTCGCGATCTGCGGCGTCTTCGCGTTGCCGCACTGACTCGCCATCCGGTCGGACACCCGATCGACGTCAGCAGCGAGGCGCTCGCGGGCGGCGCGCTTGTTGCTGACCCGCTTGACCAGCAGGTCACGCAGATCGTCCAGCCCGTCGCCGCTCACCGCCGACGTGGCGACGACCGTCGGCGACTTCAGCCCGTCGGCCTTCAGCAGCCGCTCGAGGTCGTTGACGCAGCTCTTCTGCTGCTCCTCGGTCAGTTTGTCCATGTGGTTCAGCGCGAACGCCATCACCGACGAGTGCGACGCGTACGGCTTGATGTAGCGGTTGTGCAGCGCGGCATCCGCATACTTCTGCGGGTCCACCACCCACACCAGCATGTCCACCAGCTCGACCAGCCGGTCGACGATCAGCCGGTGCTCGACCTCGGTCGAGTCGTGGTCCGGCAGATCGAGCAGCACCAGACCGTCGAGGTCCTCCGAGTGCGCGTCCTCCAGCGAGCTGCGGTGCTGCACCTGATGTCGCCGCGGGATTCCCAGCCAGTTCAGTACTTCGGCCGCGGGTTCCTCGCCCCAGACACAGGCCAACGGCATCGAGCTGGTCGGCCGGCGCGTCCCGATCGCGGCCAGGTCGAGCCCGGTCAGCGCGTTGAACAGCGACGACTTCCCCGAACCGGTCGCACCGGCCAGCGCGACGACGGTCAGGTCGCCGGACATCCGCAGCCGCTGGCCGGCCCGGTCCACGATCTGCTCGGCCTCACTGAGGACCACCTGGTCCAGCCGGCCTTTACCGGCCTCGGCGGCCTCCGCCAGCGCCTCGATTTTGGTCAGGACATCGGAAGAGCCCCTCACCAGGCCCTTGACCGCATCCACGATTCCCGTCACGTGCAGTCCTCCACCGCGCGCGCGGCCTCCGTCAGTTGCCTGGGTGCTTCCGCGTCGACCGGATGCTGGTCAAGCACAGCCAGATAGCGGGCGAATTCTGCATCCATCAAAGCATGAACCCTATCGTCAAGGTTCTCCCGCGCCTTCTTGGCCAGCGTACGGACCGCCTGGTCGCCGAAAACGGCCTCCAGCAGCTTCTGCCCGACCACCGCGGTCCCGGCGCCGACACCCACCTCAGCGCCGGTCACCCCCGCGGTACTGGCGAAGATGACGACCATCAGGGACAGGCCGAGACCGTTGACGCCGTAGGCAAGGATCCGGGCAGTCGAGCGTTTGTCCGCGCCCTCCTTGCGGACCAGGTCCAGAACGTAGCCCTGCCACTCCCGTACTGCGCGTCCCGCGGCGGCCGGGAAGTCCTTCGACATCCGGCCGAGGTCGCGATCGCCGGCGGCCAGTAGCTGGCGTCCGGGGGCCGTCGACTGCCACGACTCCTCGGCCCGCTCGGCAGCCGCTTCGGCGTGCTCACGCAGCAGGGATTCCAGACCGGACTCCACCGCGTCATTGAGGTCGCGGGTCGGCGGCGGCTTCCCGACGACCGCCGCCTTGACCTTGTCCCGCACTCGGCCGACGTTGGTCTGCAAGCCCTTCAGCAGTTCGCCCGTACCGACGAACTCCTGCCAGCGCGCGAGCACCTCACCCCGCAGCATGGTGCCGTCCTGGGTCGCGATCGCGATGTCCTTCACGGCCCGCTCGTACGCCGTCTCGGCGGTCGTCCGGAGTTCCGCGGCCGTGTCCGCCTGATCGCGAACCGCCTTGGCGAACGCGGGCGCCTTCTTCGTCATCGCGGTCACGGCGCCGTGCAGAGTCCGCCGTACGACGGCCGTGCGGGCCTCGGCGTCGGCGGCCAGGTCGATCAGCCAGTCCTTGATCGAGGCAACGGTCTCGGCCGGCAGCATGCCCTGCTCGTCGACCACCGTCTCCTTGACGCTGAACAACGGCGAGTCGCCCAGACCGCGTTCCAGCAGCATCTGGGCGAGATGCCCGGTGATGTCGTCGATCGTGTCGGACGGTGCGCGGTCCAGCACCACGGCGACCGCAGTACTGCGATCCGACGCGCTCTGCAGGAAGTCCCACGGCACGGCATCCGCATACCGGGCGGCGGTGGTCACGAACAACCAGAGGTCAGCGGCCGCGAGCAACTGGGTGGCGAGCTCACGGTTCGACTCGACGACGGAGTCGATGTCCGGGGCGTCCAGGATCGCGAGCCCACGCGGAACGGTGTCGGCGGCAACCAATCGGATCTGGCCCGGGTCCTCCATCCCGCCCGGGCGGTCGCCGCTGGAGCGAGCCATGCCAGGCAGGACGCGATCGCCGGTGAACCACTCGACATCCGCGGGATGATGGATCAGCACCGGCGAACGGGTGGTCGGCCGGAGCACACCGGGTTCGCTGACGACCTGGCCGATCAGGGTGTTCACCAGCGTCGACTTGCCGGCCCCGGTCGAACCGCCGACGACCGCGAGCACCGGAGCCTCGAGCTGCACGAGTCGCGGCAGGATGTAGTCGTCGAGCTGGTCCAGCATCGCCTTCTGCTGCTGCCGAGCCTCGTCCGCACCCACCACGTCGAGCGGCAGCAAACTGCTCGCCAACGCGCCACGCAGCTTCATCAGCGCGGTGATCAACACCATCGCCGCCTGCTGCTCAGCCGCCTTCGCCGCCACCTGCTCCGGAGTCAACTCAGGCTCAGGCTCCGCATCTTCTTCCCCACCCTCGTCGGAAGCCGCACCGCCGTCCTCAGCCGACGCGTCGCCCTCCTCAGAAGGCTCATCGCTCTCCCCGGCCGGCGCGTCGTCCTGCTGGTCGGCCGCAGTGTCCTCAGCCTCCGCCGGTACTGCGTCCTCCGCCGGTACTACGTCCTCGCCCGCCTCCTGCTCGGACGCAGCCGCCTCGGACCCGCTCTCGGCGTCCTTCTGGTCCTTCTGTACGTCGTCCGCCGCGTCCCCGGCTTCGTCAGCCTCGGCAGCGGATTCGTCAGGCTCATCAGCAGGCGTCTCGTCGGCCTCAGCCGCAGGAGCCTCATCCGGAGCCTCGGCGGCGGGCTCCTCGGCAGGCTTGTCCGCCGGCTCATCCGCTTCGGTGGTCGCCGGCTGCTCCTCGGCCGGAGCATCCTCGGCTGATTCCTGGTCCGCGGGTGCTTCCTCGGCTTCTTCCGCTGCTTCTTCCGCAGGTTCGTCGGACTCCTGCTTGCCGTTCTCCGGCTGCTTCGGCAGGCCGACGATGATCTCGCCGTATTCCAGCGGGAACCCGTCCGGCGACTCGTCAGGCTCATAGACAACCCCGACCGTCGGCTCCTCAGCCTTCACGGGCTCCTCAGCCTTGGCCGGCTTCTCGGCCTTTGCCGGCTCGTCCGACTTGGTGTCGTCAGGCTCCTCGTCCTTGCCGGACTCGGCCTTCTCAGCCTGCTCAGGCTGCTTGGCGTCCTCGGGCTCCCCGGCGTCTTCGGGCTTCGAGGCGGCTTCCTCCGTGGCGGCTACCGGTTCCGCCGCAGCGGGCTCTTCCGTGGCGGGGATCTCGGGTGCCTTCTCGGGGATCTTGGTCTCGGCAGGAGTGCGCCCGCTGTCGGCGGGCGTAGTACTGGGTTCTTCGGACTTGCGGCGCCGGCGGCGCCAGAATCCTTTGCCTTTGGCACCGGAATCGGTGATCACCTTCGCGAGCTCCTGGGCAGGCTGACTCCGGTTCGGAACCTCCGGCTCATCGGAGCGCTCCGAACCCTCACCAGCTGCTGACCTGGTGTCAGCCACGGCTTCCGCCCACGAGCACAGAGTGCCCGGTCGGACAGCGCAGAAGCAAAGTCATCTTCATCCCGTTTGGCGGCTTGGACGGGTGGCAGGTCACTGCGACGGTGGATAGGGACCGTATCCTCCCGGCGGTCCCTGTGGTCCAGGGGGTCCCGGTGGGTAACCGGGCTGGGCCACTGGGTAACCGGGTTGCCCCGAGGGATACCCCGGCTGGCCCCCCGGGTAACCACCCGGGGACGAACCGTTGGGACCGGGCTGACCCGGGTACTGCGGACTCCCCGCCATCGGCCCATCGCCGTACGGCGGCGGGACCGGTCCGGGGACACTTGGACCGGCGGCGAACTGCGGAGCCGCCTGGGCGAACGCGGGCATCGGCGGGAACGGCACACTCGGGCGCCGGGCCCGCAGCTCGTCCAGCAGCTTCTTCTCCGTGTCCAGTGCATCGGCGCCGATCACCTGGCGGACGATCTTGTCCCGCAGGTAGGCCAGTTCCGTCGCGTTCTGCTGGAATGCCTTCGCGGCGACCTCCGCCTCGGCGCCGTATCGCCGCGCGTTCTGCCGCAGCGCCTTGCGGCCGCGCAGCGTCGCGATCAGCGGTACGTCCTGCGGGATCAGCCAGCCGAACCGGACGTAGTCGTACAGCCGGGACGCGATCATCTGCCCCTCGCGGGATCGCATCACCAGCGCGAACACCACCATGCCGATGAAGATCGGCACCATCAGGAACAGGTACACGGTGATGAATCCGGCGCCACCGGCCCAGCTCGCACCACCGTTCCAGAGCCCGTGCGCGAGCACCGCCGTGAGGTACCCGACGATCGGCGCGAGGAAGCGGACCGCCGTACTGCGATGCCTGACGGCGATGCCTATCCCGATCGCTGTGAACGACGTGAACAGTGGATGCGCGAACGGCGAGATCAGCCCGCGGATCACGAACAGCACGAAGGCGCCGCGCAGACCCGCCTCGCTGCCGCCCTCCTCGGACAGTTCGTTGAATATGCGGCCGATGTAGAGGATGTTCTCGGTGAACGCGAAGCCGACGCCAACCATGCCGGCGTACACCAGGCCGTCGATGATGCCGTCGAACTCCTTGCGCCGGATCAGCGCCAGCAGCAGGATCACCGACCCCTTGGCGAACTCCTCGACCGGCGGGGCGACGAACACCGCCGCCCGGTTCCCCCCGCTCTGCGACTCGTGCAGCAGGTTCCCGACCTCGGTGTTGATGTACAACGCCGCCAGCGTCGCGATGAACGCACCCCAGCCGAGGGCGAACAGGATGTACCGGGCCGGCTCCGGTTCGTAGCGGTCCAGCCACAGGTAGAGCGCGATCACGGGGACGACCGGAACGAACGCGAACAGGAGTCCCCAGGCGAACCCACCGCCACCGGTCGCGTTCGCGACCTCGAGGAAGATCAGCAACCCGGCGATCGCGAACACCACCGCGACCACGACACCGATCAGCACGCCCTGGTTTCGCCGTTGGCCGGGCACCGGGTGGGTTCCCAGTGCGTTCGGCTGCGGGTAGGGCGCGCCGGGTGGGGTGGTCGCCGAGCCGGTCGCCGCGGGTTGCGGCGACCCGGCTGGGCCTGGTGAGGGGTAACTCATGCCCGCAGCCTAGTTGGATACCCCGCCCGAGCGCAGGGCCGCCCACTCAGCGTTACCGGGATGGAACGACACGGCTGTACTTATCCCCAGCCTGTCCCCAGCCTGTGTTCGCCCCACCGGGTAACCCACGAGCACGATCCCCTCCCGATCTGAGACACTCTTCCCCGGGCTTCATCGCCCATTGCGCCCGTAGCTCAGCTGGATAGAGCGTCGGACTTCTAATCCGTTGGTCGCAGGTTCGAATCCTGCCGGGCGCGCATTGTGATGTCTCAGGACATCGCGGACGGCCGAACCCAATAGTTGTGGGTTCGGCCGTCCTTCGTTTCAGCGGGTGGGGCCTGGTGGTCTGCCGGTGCCTTGGTAGCGGTGGGTTGTGTCGAGGACGAGTTCTCTGAGGAGTTCTCCGGTGGCGGCGTCGATGATACGGATGTCGAGGTCTTGGACGAGGACGATGACGCGGGTTCTGGCGTGGGTTCGGCCGATGCCGATGGAGTAGAGCGTCCCGCCGTGGCGCAGGGTGATCTTGCCGGCTTTGTCGATCCTGTCTTGGCGTATCCGGTCGTGGGTGTCGTCGGTGCGGTCGCCGGGTGTGGCCTTGGGTCGGCTGGTGTAGATCGTGGCCGGGGTGGCTCGGTGGGTCAGGGATCGGTGCGGCCGTTTCTGGTTGTACTGCTCGGCGAAGCGGTCGAGCAGGGTCTGGAGGTCGGCGATGGTGGTGGGCTGGTTGTGTTGGGCGCGTAGCCACTTCTTCATGGTCTGCTGGAAGCGTTCGACCTTGCCCTGGGTCTGGGGGTGCCAGGGGCGGCCGTTCTTCTGGTCCACGCCCAGTCGGCGGAGCTCGGTCTCCAGTTGGTTGCGACCTCCCTTGCCGCCCGCCAGTCGGGTGGTGAACACCATGCCGTTGTCGGTGAGGGTGGAGGCCGGGATGCCGTGGGTGGCAACGGTTCTGCGGAACTCGGCGAGCACGATCGGGCCGGTGACCCGGTGGTGGGCGGTGATCTGCAGGGCGTACCGGGAGCAGTCGTCGAGCCAGGTCAGGATCTCGGTGTCGGAGCCGGGTCGGCCGTCGGGTCGGGTGAGTCGGTAGTGGGTGAAGTCGGCCTGCCAGCACTCGTTGGGCATCGAGGCTTCGAACCGGATGTAGGACGACTTCGGCCGCTTCTTCGGTTCCGGGGTGACCATGCCGCGGGCGGTGAGATGTCGGGCCACGGTGGCCCGCGACACGGTGATGTCGTGGTGGTGGGCCAGGTGCCAGGCGATGGTCTCCGGGCCGGCGTCCAGGCCCTGGTCGGCCAGTTCCTTGCGGAGTCGCACGATGAGGTCCACGACCTCTACGGGCGTCGCGTTCGGGTTGGAGGCGGGCCGTCGGGAGCGGGGCTCGAAGACCGCGTCGCCCTCTCGGCGGTAGCGGGCCAGGAGTTCATAGAGCCACGAGGCTGAGACGCCGTAGGTCGCGGCGACCTCACGGACGGGACGGTTCTCGACCACCATCGCGGTGATCAGCAATCTATTCGATGTCATGCCCGCACGCTCAGTGCGGGCGGCACTTCATTCCGGGATCTCCGGAGACATCAGTCCGGCATGTCGTGAGACACGTGTCCGGGATGTCGTGAACCAGAACACTGCCGGGCGCGCATCTCTGACCTGGGGAAAGGCGCCGGGGTCAGCGGCTTACGGTGGTTTCCTGCATGAGGCGGGACAGTTTGTCGGGGTTGCGGACGTAGTAGAGGCCGGCGATGAGGCCGTTGTCGATCCGCAGCGCCATGACGCCGTCGAGCTCGCCGTTGAGCCGGACGATCAGGGCCGGGGAGCCGTTGACCTGCGCCGGCTCGACCGACATCTGGGCGCCGACCTTGCCCAAGCCGGCTCCCAGCAAGCGCGCGACCTTGTCGGCGCCCACGACGGGCCGCGGGACGGCCTGCTTGACTCCGCCGCCATCGCTCATGACGACGACGTCCGGGGCGAGGATGTCGAGCAGGCTCTGCAGGTCGCCGGTTTCGACCGCCCGCTGGAACGCTCCGAAGGCGGCCTGGCTCTCGGCCGGCGAGACGACTCCACGAGGCCGGCGGGCGGAGACGTGGGCCCGCGCCCGGTGGGCGATCTGGCGGACCGCGGCCGGACTCTTGTCGACGGCTTCCGCGATCTCGTCGTACCCCAGATCGAACACCTCACGCAGTACGAACACCGCCCGCTCGGTCGGCGCGAGCGTCTCCAGCACCAGCAGCATCGCCATCGAGACACTGTCGGCCAACTCGACGTCCTCGGCCACGTCGGGCGCGGTCAGCAGCGGCTCGGGCAGCCACGGGCCGACGTACGACTCCTTGCGCCGGCCGAGGGTACGCATCCGGTTGAGCGCCTGGCGGGTGGTGATCCGGACCAGGTACGCACGCTGGTCCCGCACCGTCTCGAGATCGACGCCCGCCCACCGCAGCCAGGTCTCCTGGAGAACGTCCTCCGCGTCGGCGGCCGACCCGAGCATCTCGTAGGCGACCGTGAAGAGCAGGTTGCGGTGGGCAACAAATGCCTCGGTCGCCGAGTCCATGCGCTCACCCATCAGTGGCTCCTGTCCATTTCGGTCTCGACTGTGCCACACACCAGACACCGGTGCCTGCCGCTTCGTGACACCCACAGCCGGTGGCACACGTCACATCGCCGAGCCGTCACAGGGATCGGGTCGGCGGCATCTTGTGGTCGTTCAGTTCAACACCACGAGTAAGGACGAATCATGGAAGCCCGTCTCAACCTGTTCGAGAACCAGTTCGCCATGAAGGTCGCCAAGCGGTTCGCCGGCCTCGGCATGGTGATCCAGCAGTCGCCGCTGCCGAAGTCCACGCAGGAGCTGGTGTCGCTGCGCGCCAGCCAGATCAACGGCTGCGGCTGGTGCATCGACATGCACACGAAGGAGGCCGAGGCCGCTGGTGAGAGCTCGCTTCGCCTCCACCTGGTCGCCGCGTGGCGCGAGTCCACCGTATTCACCGAGGCCGAGCAGGCCGCGCTGGCACTCGCCGAAGAGGGCACCCGGCTCGCCGACGCCAACACCGGCGTGTCCGACGAGACCTGGGCAGCGGTACGCAAGCACTACGACGACGACCAGCTCGCCGGGCTCGTCTCCTTGGTCGCCATGATCAACGCGGCCAACCGCCTCGCCGTGATCGTCCACCAGAAGGGCGGTTCGTACGATCCCGCCATGGCCGCCGCGTTCGACCTCAACTGATCATGCCTGGTCGGTGGGCATGATCCACAGCTCACCGATCGCGGTATGGCGGGTGACCATGTACGCGACCCCGTCGGCGATGTCCTCGGGGGCGAGAACCTCGGTCTGTTCGAAGAAGGGGTCGATCATCTCGTTGCGGACCTCGGGCTTGTTGTGCGAGCCCAGTTCGGTGTCGACGCCACCCGGCTCGAGAACACCGACGCGGACGTGCCGTCGGGTGATCTCCTGGCGCAGGGACTCGGTGAATCCGTTCACGCCGAACTTGGTGAGGTTGTAAACCCCGTACCCGTTCCAGGCGACGCGGCCGGCGATCGAGCTGATGTTGACGATGTCGGCGACCCGGCGTGGGCCTTCCTCGGCGGCCGACAGCAGATGCGGCAGGGTGGCGCGGGTGGTGTAGAGCAGGCCGTTGACGTTGACGGCGATCATGCGCTCCCACTCCGCGGCGTCCGCGCCGACGACGGGGCCGAGGAGCATCAGGCCGGCATTGTTGACCAGGATGTCCAACCGTCCGAACCGCTCGACGGTCTGCTGCACGGCCGCCTCGGCCTGGGCCCGGTCGGTGATGTCGGCCTCCACGACCAGCGCAGTGCCTCCCGCCTTGTCGATCTCGGCTGCGACGTCCTCCAGCCGATCCTTGCGACGAGCAACGAGTGCGACGGACGCACCATCTTCGGCAAGCCGCCTGGCGGTGGCCGCCCCGATCCCGCTGCTTGCGCCCGTGACCAGCGCAACGGTGCCAGTGAGTTTCGATTCCATCGGTGCTGTCCTTGCTTAGGCGGGGTCGTGGGCGAGGTTGGTGGACAGGGCGCGGTGGGCGTTGGCCTGGGCGTGGAGGTCCTTTGCCTTCTGTTCGAAGGTGGCGATCGCGTCGGCGCCGGCGGCGAAACGTCGCGGCGGGGCGTCCTGGGTTGCGAGCTGGATCAGCGCGTCGGCGAGCTTGGCGGGATCGCCTCCCTGCTTGCCGTTCATGCCGGTCCACGCGGCGACGGTCTGCTTGGTGCGTTCGGCGTACTCCTCGATCGAGGGCTCGGCGTAGTTCGTCGACTCGGGCGTGAGCAGTTCGGTGCGGAAGAAGCCGGGCTCGACGAGCATCGTGCGGATGCCGAATGGCGCGATCTCCGGAGTCAGCGACTCGATCCAGCCCTCCACGCCGAACTTGGCGGCCGCGTACGCCATACAGAACTCCTGTCCGACGATGCCGGCGGTCGAGGAGATCGTGACGATGAGGCCCGAGCGCTGGGCACGCATGACCGGAAGGACCGTGCGGGTGACGTTCACCGGGCCGAATAGGGTGGTCTCGAGCTGCGCCCGGAAGTCCTCCGGGCTGATCTCCTCGAAGAAGCCCGCGTAGAAGTTGCCCGCGTTGTTGACCAGTACGTCGATCCGGCCGAATCGGTCGACGGCGGCGCGTACGGCGTACTCGATGCCGGCGGGATCGGTGACGTCGAGTTTGACGACCAGGAGGTCGTCGTACGTGCCGAGCGCGGAGGCGACCCGGTCGGGGTTGCGTCCGGTGGCGACGACGGCGTCTCCGGCGGCCAGGGCGGCCTTCGCGATGTCGACGCCCATGCCGCGGCCGGCGCCGGTGATGAACCAAACCTTCTTGTCAGTCATGCGACTACGGAAACAGGCGGTGCGAGGACGTGGCAGACCCTGAAACAGGGGTACTGACAGGGACCCCCAACCCGGTGGACGCGCTCGTACTGTGGAAGACATGGCAGGCCAGAAGGACGACCGTGACATCCGTGGCGACGCCCGTACGGAGATCCGGGAGTTCCTCAGCACCCGCCGGGCCAAGATCAGTCCGGAGCAGGCAGGCCTACCCGTCTACGGCGGAGCCCGTCGGCGGGTCTCCGGTCTGCGCCGCGAGGAGGTCGCCCTGCTCGCGGGGATCTCGACCGAGTACTACACCCGGCTCGAGCGCGGCAACGCCATCGGCGTCTCCGACAGCGTCATCGACGGCATCACGCACGCACTTCAGCTGGACGACGCCGAGCGGACGCACCTGCTCGACCTGCTCCGGACCGCGGGCACAACACGGCCGCAGCGCCGGCGGCCCACGCTGCAGCGCGTCCGTCCAACAGTGCAGCGCGTCCTGGACTCGATGAGCGGTACGCCGGCCCTCGTGCTCAACGGACGCCTCGACATCCTGGCCGCCAACGTCCTCGGGTCCGCCCTGTTCTCGCCCGTGTACGCCGCACCAGTCCGGCCGCCCAACAACGCCCGGTTCGTCTTCCTCGACCCGCTCGCGACCGAGTTCTTCCGCGACTGGGACACGGTCGCCACCGACACCATCGCCCTGCTCCGCGCCGAGGTCGGCCGGGATCCGTACGACCGGCAGACGTCGGACCTGATCGGGGAGCTGTCCACCCGCAGCGAGCAGTTCCGGGTCCGCTGGGCGGCGTACAACGTCCGGATCCACACCACCGGCGTCAAGCGCTTCCACCACCCGGTCGTCGGGGATCTCGAGCTGCCGTTCGAGTCTTTCCCGCTGGCGGCCGATCCGAGCCAGAGCCTGCTCACCTACACCGCCGAGCCCGGATCCTCGTCGCAGGACGCCCTGAACCTGCTCGCCAGCTGGGCCGCCACCACGACCGAGGCAGACTCCGCGACCGCCGCCGAGCGGGCGGACGGGACCGAGCGATTGACCGATAGATAGCGGGTATATATTCTCGCTATCTATGCGGCCTTTGTTCCTTGCACTGCTGGCCGACGACAGCCGGTACGGGTACGAGCTGAAGCAGTCGTTGGAGCAGGAGTTCGGTGAGATGTTGCCGGCGATGAACGCCGGTCAGGTCTACTCGACGCTTGCCCGGCTCGAGCGGGACGGCCTCGTCGTCGGCCGCAGCGTCGAGGGCGACAGCCGGCGTAAGCGCATGTACGAGCTCACCGAGGCCGGTCAGGCCGAATTGTCGAGCTGGATCGAAGCGCCGGTACCGGGCGCGCGGCTCAAGGACGAATTCTTCATGAAGTTCGTGGTCGTCGTGGCCGCCGGACTGGCCGCGCCGATGAAGCTGATCGAGCGACAGCGGCGCGAGTACCTGCAGTCGTTGCGCGACCTCGACGCGGTACTGGCGGACGGTGGCAAGGGCCCGACGGCCGAGCTGATGGTGGAGGGCGCCGTCCTGCACCTGAAGGCCGGTCTGGAATGGCTGGATCTGATCGAACAACGACTGGCCGTAGGAGCGGAGTCCGCATGACACCCGTGCTCGAGGCGCGAGATCTGGCCAAGACGTACGACACCGGTGGCGCGAAGGTGTTCGCACTGCGAGGCATCGACCTGTCGATCGAGTCGGGTGAGTTCGTCGCGATCACAGGGCCGAGCGGGTGCGGCAAGTCGACGCTGCTGAATCTCCTGGCCGGGCTGGATCGGCCGACCTCGGGGCAGGTCTGGCTCGACGGAGAGCGCATCGACCAGCTCAGCGAGACCGAGCTGGCCCGGCTGCGGCGCCGCAAGGTCGGGTTCGTGTTCCAGTTCTTCAACCTGATGCCGACGCTGTCCGCCGCCGAGAACGTCGAACTGCCGCTGCTCCTGGTCGGCCGGGGTCGGAAGGAAGCCCGCCGATCCGCGAGCACGTTGATGAGCGACCTCGGGATCGGTGACAAGCAAGACGCGGCTCCGGCCCAATTGTCCGGTGGTGAACAACAGCGCGTCGCGTTGGCCCGCGCGCTCGCGAACAGCCCGGACATCGTTCTGGGCGACGAGCCGACCGGAAATCTCGACTCCGTCGCCGCCCGCGAGGTGCTCACCCTGCTCCGCGCGGCCCGGGACCGTGGACAGACGCTGCTGCTGGTGACGCACGACGCGCGCGTCGCCGCTGCTGCCGACCGGGTGATCAATCTCCGCGACGGGCTGGTGTCCGATCAGACCGAGCTACAGCCCGCGCGTCCGGTCGCCTTCCCGTTCGACGGCGACAGCGGATGACCGCGATTCTGCTGAAGCTCGCCTTCGCCGGCATCCGATCGCGGCTGCTCGCGAGCGTACTGACTGTTCTGCTCTCCGGTGCCGCGGCGGCCACCATCGTCCTCGCCCTGGAGGTCGGGGCGACCGCACGCGATCCCTGGCAGCAGACGTTCACCGCGGCGAACGGCGCCCACGCGCTGGCGAACGTGTCCTCCGAAGCCGACGCTCGCACCATCGCGGCGATGCCCGGTGTCGCCGAGCGCGATGAACCCGTCCCGCTCGCGAACGTCGGCCTGGACGGCGAGTCGGACCGGCTGCAGATCGCCGGACTGCAGTCTCCTGCCCGCGTCAACGCGCCGATCCGGATCGAGGGCGCACAGGCGCCCGCGAACGGGATCGTGCTCGAGCGAAGCTTCGCGCGCGCACTCGGACTCAGCGTCGGTACGACGCTGCGGCTCGCCACGGCACGTGGTCCGATCGAGTTGACCGTCGCCGGCATCGCGATCGTCCCCAGTCAGCCGCGCTACCCGCGCCGGAATCCCGGTCTGGCCTGGACGACGCGGTCCACCCTGGAGCGGATCGAGCCGGATCCCGGTCGCTGGCGCTGGACGCAGGCAGTCCGGCTCACCGATCCCGACGCCGCTCCCATGTTCGCCGGCCAGGTCGCGTCGTCCATGCCGCCCGAGAGCGGGAACGTCGAGACCTGGCAGGATCAGCGCGCGGCCGCACTGGGCGATTCGGCTCCGGCACGACTCATCCTGACGACGTACACGATCGTGCTGCTCGTCGTGGTCTTCGCCGTTGTCGCGATCCTGGTCGGCGCCCGCGCCAGCGCGCAGTACCGGGAGATCGGGCTCCTGAAAGCCGTCGGTCTCACCCCGCGGCAGGTGACGGCGGCGTTCGCACTCGAGGCCGCCGGGCTGGGTGTGATCGCGGTGGCCATCGGCTTCGCGGTCGGGGCCGTGCTCGCACCGCAGGTCGCCGCAGCCAGCGCCCAGACGATGCTGGGCTCGCCGACGATGGCGGTGAACCCCTGGCATCTCCTCGCCGCCAGCATCCCGGTACTGCTCGTGCTGATCGGCAGTGCGCGCTCGGCGACCCGACGCAGCACTCGCTTCAGCGCTCTGCAGGCCATCCAATCCGGTACGCCGATGCCCGCGCCGCCATCGCGTCTCGGCCGCATCATGGCGCGCACCTCCCTGCCCGTGCCGATGATGTTGGGCCTCAACGACCTGCTCGCACGACGGCATCGGGCCACCCGGCTTGCGGGCGCGATCGCGGTCACCAGCGCGGCGGTCGTGTTCGCGCTTTGCATGCAAGCATCACTCGACGCGCGGCCGGTCGGCGAAGCCAGCGACGTACCTGACGAGTTGCCGTTGCTCGTCTACACCCTCGACGCCCTGCTCCTGCTGATCACCGTCACGACCATCGTCGCCGTCGCCCTCCTGGCCGTACGCGAGCGCGTCCGCGACTACGCCGTCCTCAAGACCATCGGCCTCACCCCGGGACAGATCGCGTCGAGTCTCCTCGGCGCTCACGCGGTGATGGCGTTGATCGCCGCGATCCTCTCGATACCGCTGGGAATCTTGTTGTACGTCGTCGTGTACGGCATCTCCGGGGGCAGCAGCGAGGACCGTGTCATCGCACCGTGGTGGTGGCTCACACTCGTCCCCATCGGAGCAGTCGTTCTCGTGACTCTCGCGACCAGTCTCCCGGCGCGCCTCGCGACCCGGATCACCACCGCCGACGCGCTGCGCTACCAGTAGATGTCTTTGGAGCGATAGGTTCGGCGGGTGGCCGAAGAGACGATCTCGATCTCCACCGCGCGGCGGATTGCGCTTACTGCGCAGGGATTCGCCGATCCACGGCCGGCTGGGCGAGTCGACGTACGGCACCTCCGGCGGGTGATCGACCGCATCGGCGTACTGCAGGTCGACTCGGTGAACGTGTTGTGCCGTTCGCACTACCTGCCGCTGTTCGCCCGGTTGGGTCCTTACTCTCGTACGGCGCTGGACAGGATGTGCTGGGGTGACGACCGGGAGCTGTTCGAGTTCTTCTGGGGTCACAAGGCGAGCCTGATTCCTCTGAGCAGCTACCCGTTGCTGCGCTGGCGGATGCGGGCGGCCGAACGGCAGATCTGGAACGCTTCGCTGGATCCGGAGTTGGCGGTGCCATGTTCGGTCGTCGAAGGTATGCGCCGGCTGAGCGAAGAACGGCCCGGCCTCGTCGACGACGTACTGGCCACGGTCACCGAACGCGGGCCGATCACGGCCGGCGAGGCGAACCCCGACGGCCAGCGCCGCAGAACGACCGACCCGGACCCGGATCCGAGCACCGGCCGGATGTGGAACTGGCAGGACGCCAAGATCGCGATCGAGTACCTGCTCTGCACGGGCCAGGTCACGATCGCGGGCCGGCGTAATTTCGAGCGCCTGTACGACCTGACCGAACGGGTGCTGCCGGCCGGCGTACTGTCCGAGCTTGGCGCCGACGAGGCCCGACGGGAGCTGGTCCGGATCTCGGCCCGCGCACTCGGTGTCGCCACGGCGCGCGAACTGTGCGGCGTCAGTGGTGGCACCGGCTACTTCCCGTTGCCCACGGCAACCGCAAAGCAGGTGATCGGCGAACTGCTCGACGCCGGCGACCTGATCCCGATACGCGTCGAAGGAGTGCCCCAGCAGAGCTACCTGTCGTCGGATGCCGAGGACCGGCCGATCCGGGCGCGTGCCCTACTCTCACCGTTCGACTCGCTGATCTGGAACCGCGACCGTACCCACCGGCTGTTCGACTTCTTCTACCGAATCAGCATCTACACACCAGCCGCACAACGGGTACACGGCTACTACGTGCTGCCGTTCCTACTCGGTGACCGCCTGGTCGCCCGAGTCGACCTAAAGGCCGATCGCCAGAACTCCGCCCTGCTCGTCCCCACCGTCACCGCCGAACCCGGCATACCCGACACCGAGATCGCCGAACCGCTTGCCGCCGAGCTCAACCTGATGGCCCGCTGGCTGGAACTCGACCAAGTCCTCATCACCGCCCAAGGCAACCTGGGCCGAGCCCTGGGTGAGTTATGAAGAGGGCGGCGGGTTCCAGCCGGCTGGCGGGTGTTGAGGGCGTCAGTGCTTGGAGACGCGATAACGCAGGTGGGTAGCGGCCCCCGCGACGGGCTTTCCCGCCGGGATCAGCTCGGCCGGCACCCCATCGAACAGCCGCGTCCCCGACCCCAGCAGCAGGGGCACGAGATGGATCCACACCTCGTCGAGCAGGCCCGCCCTGAGCAGGTTCCGGGCGACGTCCGCACCCAGCACTACAACGTCCTTGTCCCCCGCGGCCTCTTTGGCACGCCGGGCCGCGGACTCCAGCTCATCGAAGGCGAACGTCCCGCCGTTGTCACCGAGAAGGTCTTCCCTGGTCCGGTGGGTGACCACGAAGCTCGGGACGCCGGGCCACGGCGTACCGCCCCACGGGCTCAGACCGAGCTCGAAGGTGTGCCGTCCGATGATGGTGGCTCCCACCATCGCGTCCAACTCCTGGCGGACGCCGATGTCGACCTCTCCGTCCGGCCCCTTCCCGGCAACCCAGTCGTGCAGCCGTTCGCCGCCGTCCCCCATCGGCTCGTCCTGCCGGACGTTCGGTCCGGCCGAGAATCCATCCAGGGACACTGATACATCCAGCACTATCTTGCTCATCGCGGGTTCCTTTCGCTTCGCCGGGCCGCCGTCCGGCCCTGTCGTGGGAAGGTCGGAGCCGACTGACCCGACTTGACATGACTGTCCGGGAGGCGGTGTCGGATCGGGGCTGAGGTGTTCGTAGCAGGGGTGGGAGGACGCCCACGAGGGACGCCCTCAACAAGAAGGGAACCACGATCATGAAACTGACGACTGTCACGAA
The DNA here is from genome assembly GCF_004361855.1 of Kribbella caucasensis. Taxonomy (GTDB): domain Bacteria; phylum Actinomycetota; class Actinomycetes; order Propionibacteriales; family Kribbellaceae; genus Kribbella; species Kribbella caucasensis. The sequence continues at coordinate 117,804 of NZ_SNWQ01000009.1, read as the reverse complement.
CGTCTCTGTCGATGGAGTGATGCAGGGGCTCGGCGGGTCGGACGAGGACCGCAGGGGCGGATTCGAGCGCGGTGGATGGGCCCTGCCGCTGTTCAGCGGCGAGGCCGAGACGTTCCTCGGCCAGGTCTACCAGCGCGCCGACGCGTTCCTGTTCGGCCGGCGGACCTACGAGATCTTCGCCGGCTCCTGGGGAGTAATGGAAGATCCGGGCAGCAGCCCCATCGCAGCGGCGTTGAACACGCGGCCCAAGTACGTCGCATCGAGCACTCTCACCGACCCGCAATGGGTGGACACGACCGTCCTCTCCGGTGACGTCGCGGCGGCCGTCCGCGAGCTGAAAGCCAAGCCAGGGGGTGAGCTGCAGGTACACGGCAGCGGCAGCCTGGTCCGCTGGCTGTTCGACAACCAGCTTGTCGACGAGATCATCCTGCTCACCTATCCCGTGGTCGTCGGCCAGGGCGTTCGGCTGTTCCCCGATGCCGGCCCGGACAGAGCGCTCGACCTGGTCGACTCGCGAGCCACCCCTGAGGGGATCACGATCCAGGTCTACCGGCCAACCGGGCGCCCGCAGTACGCAACGACCTGAAGCACGTGACATTGGTGCGCCAGAATGTTCTTGAAAGAAGTCCGGCAGGCGGTGTCGGATCGGGGCAGAGGTGTTCGTTGCAGGGGTGAGCGGGCGTCCACGAGGGGCACCCCCAAACCACAGGAGATGAGATGCAGTACCTGGTTTCCGTGATCGACGACAAGACCAACTCCGGCACCCCGGACGAGATGGTTGCCATCAACGCGTTCAACGACCGGCTCGTGGCCGAGGGCAATTGGGTCTTCGCCGGCGGCCTCAGCTCGCCCAGCGCGGCCACCGTCATCGACAACCGGGGTGGGGACGCGATGTTCACCGACGGGCCGTTCCTGGAGTCGAAGGAGTATATGGCCGGCTTCTGGGTGATGGAGGCCCCGGACCTCGACGTGGCGCTCAAGCTCGCCGCCGAGGGGTCGAAGGCCTGCAATCGGAAGGTCGAGGTGCGGCCGTTCCTGTGAGCGTGGCCGACGTCCGGGAGGCGATCACCCAGGTCCACCACAAGGAATGGGCGCGGGTGGTCGCGGCCCTGACCAGGCGTTTCGGTGACCTCGACATCGCCGAGGAGGCGGCGGCCGAGGCGTTCGCGACCGCCGTCGCGCGGTGGCCGGCCGACGGCGTACCGCCCAACCCAGGTGCCTGGCTGACCACCACCGCCAACCACAAGGCCATCGACCGGATCCGGCGCGAGAACAAGCGTGACGACAAGCAAAGGGAGGCTCAGATGTTGTACGACGACGACCCGCCCGAGCCTCTCGGCGCCGTCGACGACGAGCGGCTCCGGCTGATCTTCACCTGCTGTCACCCGGCGCTCGCGATGGAGACCCGCGTGGCGCTGACGCTGCGCATGGTCGGCGGCCTGACCGTGCCCGAGATCGCCCGTGCCTTCCTGGTGCAGGAGGCCACCACGGGGCAGCGGATCACCCGCGCTAAGGCCAAGATCAAGGCTGCTCGCATCCCTTATCGGGTGCCGTCCGCGGAGGATCTCCCGGCGCGCGTCTCCGGCGTACTGGCCGTCCTCTTCCTCGTCTTCAACGAGGGCTACCTGGCGACCGGCCCCGACACCGATCCTGTACGTCATGACCTGACCGCCGAGGCGATCCGGCTCACTCGCCTCATCCGTGCGCTCCTGCCGGACGACGGCGAGGTGGCCGGGCTGCTGGCGCTGATGCTCCTCACCGAGGCCCGCCGCACCGCCCGGGTTTCGGTGAGCGGCGAACTGGTCCCCCTCGACGAGCAGGACCGTGGGGCCTGGGACGCGGCGCTGATCGCCGAAGGTCATCGGCTGGTGCGCGAGCGCCTGGCCACCGGCCTGGCTCCGGGGCGCTACCAGATCCTCGCAGCGATCAACGCAGTGCACACCTCCGCCCGCGACATGCGCGACACGGACTGGTCGCAGGTCGTCGCCCTCTACGACCAGCTCGTCCGCCTCGACCCCTCGCCGATCGTCGCCATGAACCGGGCCATCGCGGTCGCCGAGCTCGACGGCCCGGAGGTAGCACTGGCGGCCGTCGACCGTCTCGAGGACAAGTTGGCCGGCTATCACGCCTACCACGCGACCCGCGCCGACCTGCTGCGCCGGCTGGGCCGCAGTCAGCAGTCGCGCGCGGCGTACGACAAAGCCATCGAGCTGACGGGCAACACCGCCGAGACCGCCTACCTGACCCGCCGCCGCGACCAGCTGGGGTAGTCCTGGTCCACCCGTGGGCCAGGTCGGGCGTGTCAGGCGACCGCGGCTACACCGACTACCCACACCTCGGGCAGGAGTGACACCATGGATTTCACGCAGCAGGAGACCGGTCCCATGAACGAAACTGCACCTGTCCTGGTGGTCGGCGGCACCGGGCATCTCGGTAGCCTTGTGGTCGACGAGTTGCTTGCTCGCGGCAAGAAGGTGCGGGCGCTCGTCCGACCCGGCTCAAACGCGTCCAAGCTCGAATCCAAGGGCGTCGAGATCGCCCGCGGCGACATGCTCGACCTGGACTCCCTGGTGGCCGCGATGACCGGCGCCGACGCCGTCATCACCACAGCCGCCGGCTACACCGGGCGGAACAAGAACGCCACCGAGATCGACACGATCGGCAACTCCAACCTCGCTGAGGCCGCCCACCAGGCCGGCGTACGTCGCTTCGTGCTGACCAGCATCCTCACCAGCGACCAGACTCCGGACGTCTCGCACTTCTGGCACAAGAAGCTCGCCGAGGACAAGCTCGAACAACTCGGCGTCCCCTTCGTCGCGTTGCGTCCTGGCGCGTTCCTCGACCAGATCACCCAACTGGGCGGCGACCCGTTCGAGAAGAAGCGCCTGATGTGGTTCGGCACCAAGACCGTCCCACTGACCTTCGTACTCACCGCCGACCTGGCCGGCTATCTCGCTGCCGCGGTCGACGCACCCGGCGTCGACGGCCAACGCATCGACATCGGCTGGGACCGCCCGGTCAGCATGCAGAACATCGCCGACATCGCCACCCGCCTGCTCGGCGCGAAGGTCAAGGTCCGCGCCGTCCCCACAGGCCCCATTCGAGCCATCGGCGCCGTCGCCGGACCGTTCCTGCCACTCTTCAAGGACATGAGCGCCATGCTCGCCTGGTTGGGCACCGGCAAGTACGTCGCCGACACCACCCGCCAACGCGAAGTCTTCGGGCCCGTACCCACCGCCGAAGACGCCCTCAAACGCTTCATCACCCACCTCGGCCACCCCACTCGCGACCAAACCTGACGATCTGCCCGTTCGTGCAGAGGGTGTCGCGGTCGTGGCGGGGGTGGGGGGCGAGCGGCTATGTTGGGCGGAGGGTGGGCTTATCCGTCGAAACCATGCCGGCGAGGTTGCTCGATGCTGCGGAAGTACGGGTATGCGTTTCATGTCGCCCTGGACGGGTCGGGGTTGAACGGGCTGGACGGCCGGGCCGGGGTCTGCGTTTTCCTGTACGACGCGGCGAGCGGGGATCACGCGTACAAGGTCACGTACTACGACGGGATCGCCGGCGGACATGCGCCGAGTGTCGATCCCGGCGGGCGGATCGGGTTCCTCGGCAACATGGGGCAGCACCTGCTGTTCTACGACGCCGCCACCGCCGAGGAGGCGAACCGGGTGTCGACGCTGCGGTTCGAGATACCCGACACCACGATCCAGTCGAGCACGCACCTGATCTGGCTGGACCAGGCCGAGTTCATCACCTCGATCGGCGAACACTTCTGGAAGTTCGACGTCAACCGCCTCGGCAAGGCGGAGCGGATCGCCCCACATGGGCTCAAGGTCCCGCACGCGATGAAGCGGACGGCGTCCGGCCGGTACATCGTCTACGGCGGCATGGACCATCCGGAGTACGGCGAAGCGAAGGAAGTGGGGATCTTCGACACCGTCACCGGGTCAGCCCGGCGGGTCCGGCTGCCGACCACCTGCTGGCATCTCGCGTGTCACCCGGATCTGGACGTCTTCTACGCGATCTCGTTCCGGGTGCGGCCCGGCGACGGCCATGACTGGCAGGAGTGGGGGATGGCGTACTCGCGCGAGTATGCGTACGAGATCGACGCGGAAACAGGTCAGGTACTGCGGCACTGGTCGGCCGGTCGCGAAGTGCCGGCCCACATCAACTCCGACGTCTGCGTATCCGGGACCGAGCTGATCTTCTGCACCGGCGGCAGCCAGACCGTCGTCCTGATCGACCTGGACACCATGGCGACCCACCGGCTGATCGACGAGAACCCGGGCCCGTTCTCGTTGTCCACCAACTCCCGCCAGGCCGCCCAGACCGTGATCGACAGTCTCGCGCGCGGATCCGTCTTCACCAACGCCGATCTGCACACCGCCGCCCTGCAGGTCAGCCGCGGCGCCTTGATCGACGGGATCTACGCCTGCCAGTTGTCCGCGGACCACAGCCTGCTGTTCACGGCGAACCGCGGCCAGAACCACATCACCATCTACGACTACCCCTCGCTCGAGCTGCGGCTGCGGGTGCCGATGCCCGAGCTCCAGGAGTTCGACCCACGGCTGTCGTCGTGGTCGGACCCGCGGCTGGGGTTCCACCACTCCTGGCTGGTCAGCCCGGCCGGACAGCACACCAATCCCACCACCGAAGAGGCGATCCACCGATGAACGCAACCAACGACACGACATCGGCGAGCAAGCTCGCCAGCGAGTCGGTGCAAGCCGTCACCGACCTGACCAAGAAGGTCGTCGACACGCAGTTGAAGCTGACCCAGGAGTACCTCGACGCCGCGCGCGCCGTGCTGTCCGGTGACGCGGACAAGGTCGCGGCGGCACGGACCTTCCTCGAGTCGGCGCAGCGCGAAGCCGAGACCTACTTCAGCCGGATCACCGAGCTGAGCGTCGCCTTCGGCAGCGGCGTGCTCGAACTCGGCGATCAGGTGACCCGGACGGTCCTGGACGAGGTGACCACGGCCGCCGGCCACAAGGAACCCGACAAGGAAGCCAAGAAGGCTGCCCCGAGCCGGGCTCGCAAGGCAACCAGCTAGAGGGGTCGCGGGACCAGTCGCCTGGCCGACCTGACCTCGGCCATCGGCTGCAGTCCTTCGCGCACCCAGCGCGGCAGGTGGTCGCTGGCCAGCAGCCACGCCAGCGCTTCCGCGACCGCCTGGCGGGCCGAGCCGGGTGAGTACCCCAACGCGGCTGCCTTTTCGTGGCTGTACCAGTAGTACCGGCCGATGGTCAGCGCCTCGTCCCGGGTGGCTAGTGGCTCACTGCCGAGGCGCGACGCGACGAACTCCGATGCGGCTGCGACCGCGACCGCCACGGACGACGGGACCTCGGCGTACGGTCCGGGGACCCCGGCCAGATCGGCGACGGTTGCGTGCAGCAAGCGCCATGACAGGTTCTCTCCGCCGAGCAGGTACCGCTCCCCCGGTACGCCGACGTCCGCGAGCAGCACGTGTCCCCGGGCGACGTCGCCGGCACTGACGACGTTGCAGCCACCCGGGTAGGTACTCCGGGTCGGGTCGAGCAAGTAGCGGAGCAGGATCGCGTTGCTCGGCACCAGCCGCCTGGACGGCCCACCGAGAACCACAGTCGGGCAGGCGACGACCACCTCGACGCCGTACTCCGCGCCGGTCTCGAACGCGACCCGCTCCTGCCGCACCTTGCTGGCGAAGTACGCCGGTACGGGCTCGTCACCGAGTCGACCGGACTCGTCCCGCACGACCGGACCAGCACTGGACCCCACCGTCACCGAGGACGACGTGACGACGACCCGGGGTACTCCGGCTTCGGCAGCAGCCCGTACGACGTTCCGGGTGCCCTCGACGTTCACCTGTTCGATCTCGTCCTGCCGGGACTCGTCGTACGCATACACGGCGGCACAGTGGATCACCGACGTACCACCAGACATCGCCTTGACCAGACTGCCCGGTACGTCGAGTCGGGCGAAGCGCGGTTCGGTACCTGCGGGTGACTGCGCTTCGTTGCGGACCGCGGCAACCACCGAGCGACCGGACTCCACCAGCACCTTGCACACCTGCGTCCCGACGAGTCCGGTGGCGCCGGTGACGACCACAGTCATGACCGTCGCCTCGCCGAGTCGGAGGAGGAGCCACTGAAGTGCCTGAAACCATGTGCATCGACCAGCACAGGCTGCGGCCGCCCCGAGCCGCGCAGCCGATCACCGACCGGCTCCTCCGCCAGCCACTCCTTGGCTACCTCGAGCAGCAGCGACGCGCTCTCGGTCGGCAGCGGCGAGTGCTCCGGATCCCGGCCGATGCGGTGATCCCGTCCCTCGAAGCAGGCCTCGAGATTGTCGAACGTCGCAGTGAAGAATCGCCGGTACGCATCCTCGACCAGCGGCGCCTTGAGCTCCGGGAACCGATCGAGATCGACCGCTTTCCAGAACGCCGGAAGTGTGAACAGTTGCCGGCCCATCACGGTCACCCGGGTCCGTTCGCCGGGCGCCGCCGCGAACGTGAGCGCACCGTCGTCGTACGTCGCCGAGTCGTTGGGGCTGGCCACGGTCCGCCAGGACAGTCGCTGCATGTCGTCGCCGTACTCGACCAGCTCGATCTTGCAAACGTCGATCGGCAAGCCGCCCCACGAGGCGAGGTAGTTCGGCTGCGGGAGATACAGGTTGCGCTCGGCCTGCAGGATCGGTCTGCCCAATTCGTCCTGCTTGATCGGCACCACGCGACCGCCGAGGTAGTCGGCCATCAGGCTGATCCCCCGGCTGATGTCGACCCGCTCGACGAACTCCTCGTACGGCGCCTCCAGCAGCCGCGAGATCTCGAAGACGACGGAGCCGTCGAGATACGTCCAGTGCAGTCCGTCGTCGCGTGGATGCCCCGCAAGCAACTGTTCGAAGGCGGCCAGGTAGGCGGGGATCGCCTCGTACTCCGCTTCGTCGTACCCGGCCGGGTCGAAGCCAAGTGGTACGTCGATCCGGCCGACGCGCCCCTTGTCGAACACCGTCGACCAGGCGTCAAGCAACGCGCGACCGGACGACGCGCCGTACCCCAGCGCAGCGAATCCCGCCGCCAGCATCGCCTCGCCACCACGCTCCTCGACTGCCTCGACCCCCTGCCGGAGTGCGGCAAGGACCGGATCGCCTTCGTCGTCGCGACGCAGCGCCGCAGCGGCCACTCGTTCGGCAACCGGACCGGCGGCACGGACCGCTTCACGGGTCAACGGCGGCGCGGTGAGCCAACCGGTGAACGGAGTCAGGTCCCCGACGATGCTCCGGCCCTCCGGCAGGCCGATCTCCCGCAGCGCCGCCTGGACCGGGCGGGACACGGCCGGATCCTGGCCGTGCAGTCGCGCGATCACGACATCGGCGAGCAGCGCGTCATCGGCGACGACGAGTGCGCAGGTCTCCAGCGGTTCGAACCGGGACCGCCCAGAGATGCCATGGCTCGAGACCGTCGCGTCGATCACCGCGACCGCGGCCGGAAGCCGGCGATGAACCTCCACCGCGAGGTCGGCCCGGCTGATCTCAGGGCCCGCGACGACGACCTCCGCCAGCAGTTCGAGACAACCCGCGTACCCATCGGCAAGGTCGGACGCACTCCGCGCGAGCACGATCCGCAAGGCGGCATCCACCCACACCTTGCTCACGTCCCGGTCGGCAAGAACGCTGCTCGCCGGCACCGGCGCAGGAACCAGCTCGCTGTGGAGATCCACCAGCGCGTACTCGTTGCCCGCAGCCGTAGTACCGGTCAGTCCCGCAGCCGCCGCAAGCGCATCGACATCGCCCACACCCGCATCCCGATCCAGCAGCGTGCACGCACCGGCGACGGCAACCGACGTCCATCCCCGCTCGCAGAGCAGGTCGACGAGTTCATCGACCACCCGCGGCTCGACCGCCGCCGGCCCCGACAGCCCGGCCAGCATCACAGCCGACGCCCGCCGCTTCGAAGGCGGCTTCAGGTCTACCCCCGCATCCCGCAGCCCATCCCGAACCAGCCGGATCGCCTCGTCGACCGAGTCCGCACGCACCACCGCGGCACCCGGCGTCCCCTCCCTCAGCCCCAGAGCCACCCACCCATCAGACCAGACCCATCCACCCACTGACCAGCATTTGCCCTTTCGGCCCGCCGTGCTCCCGCCCCACCCGGTCAAGGCAGAGACAATGAGGTATGACGCTGGCCGGCGAACTGCGGGTGATGTCCGACTTTCTTGCCCGGCGTGATGTTGCCGGGCTGACGGAGCCGGTCGATCTGATCGTGTTGATGGGGAGTGCCGTCATCGAGTCCGTCGAGGTGGTGGCAGCGGCGTACCAGAGCGGCGTCGCCAGGCGGATCCTGATCAGCGGTGGGATCGGGCACTCGACGCGGTACCTGGTCGAGGCGATCGAGCGGAGAAAGCTCGACGTGGCAACCAACGCGCGACCCGAGTCGCACATCTTCGCCGACCTCTTGCGGGATCAGGTGGATCGGGACGCGATCACGATCGAGGACCAGTCGACCAACTGCGGAGAGAACGCGGAGTTCGCAAGCCGGCTGATCACCGATGAGAAGACCGTTGTGCTGGTGCAGGATCCGACCATGCAGCGGCGGACCCATGCCTCCTTCGAGCGAGCTTGCCGGGATCGGCGACACCTTGAGCTGATCAGCTTCGCCCCGGTCCTTCCGCGCGTCGGCGCCGAGGTGGGCGACGGGCCGGATGCGATCTGGTCGACCGGGCGGTTCACGTCGTTGGTGCTCGGCGAGATCCGGCGATTGCGGGATGATGCCGACGGCTACGGTCCACGCGGACGTGACTTCATCGATCACGTGGGCATCCCAGCCGACGTACTCGTTGCCTATCGCAACGTCGCCGCACGGAACCAAGAACTGGTCCGCCCGGCCGGCGGCTGACCGGCACCGGCCGACGCGATTGCCGACCTTGAACAACAGGCGTCAGCTGCCTGAACAACCGGAGCCGTCGCACTACAGTGGGTAGTCATTTCACCAATCTGAGCCCGAACTCTTGCACAGAGCGTGGCGGAATGCGAAAGTCGCCCTGAGGATCCGGGGGGCGGGTCTTTGTGGGGATTCTTGGTCACTGGGGGGTGACGGGCATTGCCGTTCGACGACGTCGTTGTCACGGTCATGCACGATCCGGGGCAGGTGCGAGTCACCTGCCCCACCTGGCTGTACCCACATCTCACCTCCATGGACTTCGCCGCCGGCCGGCGCCTCGCTCGGTCGAGTCCTGAATTTACGAATCTGGTTGGTGAGTGACTGTGTCCCAGCTCTTCGATCGACCTGTCCGTGACCGCCGGCGCGTGCTGCACGTGCTGGTCGCCGCACTGGTCGCCCTGATTCCCGCTCTCGGCCTCACGGCGGCGCTGGCACCGTCCGCGTCCGCGGCCCCGGGCGAGATCTCGTTCGTCGGTGGTACCAGCAACGGCGGCGCCCGGACCGCTCACACCGTCCGGGTCCCGGCGACCGCGCAGGCGGGCGACGCGTTGCTGCTGTACATCACGATCAACGCGACGACGGGCACGATCTCCGACTCACTGGCAGGCTGGACACTGATCAGGTCGCGGGACGGCAACGGCGTCCGAGGGCGATTGTGGACCAAGACGGCCACCGCCGCAGACGTGAACGCCAACGTCACCGTGACCACGAGCGACACGCTCAAGTCCGTCGTCGGAGTCGCGGCCTACCGCAGTACGGGCAACGCGACGATCTCCGCGTCAGCGGTGGGCGGCAGCGACGTGGGCAGCACCAGCCACACCACGCCGACCGTGCCGATCGCCGACACCAACTCGTGGCGGGTGAACATCTGGTCCGAGAAGTCCTCGACCGCTCTCACCTGGACGTTGCCGGCCGGTTCGACCTCGCGTACGACGGCGGCCGCGACCGGTACCGGCAAGGTCAGCTCCATCCTGGCCGACTCCGCCGGCGCCGTTCCGACCGGTACTGCGGCCGGCCAGACCGCCACCACCAGCGCGACCACCTCCCGGTCCGTGTTGTTCTCCGTGGCCCTGAGTCCTGGTGAGGTCGCGGATCCTGTGAACCAGGCTCCCGTGGCAGCGTTCGTCTCCAGCTGCAACGGTCTTGTCTGCGGCTTCGACGCGTCCGGTTCGACCGACGCGGACGGCGACACCCTCACCTACAACTGGAACTTCGGCGACGGCCAGACCGGTACCGGCGTCAACCCCAACCACACCTACGCCAGCGACGGCACCCGTACGGTCACGCTGACGGTCAGCGACGGCGAGCTGACCGACACCGAGACCCACCAGGTCAGCCCGGTCGGCACAGTCAGCCAGGGTGAGGTCTCCTACGTCGGAGCAGCCAGTACTGCGGGGAACCGGTCGGCGCACTCCGTCCGCATCCCGTCCAACGTCCTTCCGCAGGACCGGCTGCTGCTGTTCCTGTCGACCAACTCGACCACCGGCACGCTCACAGACACGCTGCCGGGCTGGACCTTGATCCAGACCCGCGACGGCAACGGTATTCGTGGCCGCGCCTGGACCAAGGCCGCGGTCGCCGGCGATGCGGGCACCGACGTGACTGTCAGCGGCAGTGAGTTGTCGAAGTCCGTCATCAGTGTCGCGGCGTACCGGAGTACGGGCGTAGGCGTGGTGTCGGCCTCGGCCGTCCGCGGCGTCGACACATCCGCCTCCAGCCACGCCACCCCGACCGCTCCGGTCGCGAAGGGCAACTCCTGGCTGGTGAACGTCTGGAACGAGAAGTCCTCGGTCGTCCAGAGCTGGACCCTGCCCGGCAACGTCACCTCCCGGACCACCGCGGCCAGCACCGGCACGGGCAAGGTCAGCGCCGTCCTCGCCGACTCCAACACAGCTGTTGCCATCGGCACCGCCGCGGCCCGCACAGCCACGACCAGCTCGGCTGCTTCGCGGTCGGTGATGTTCTCCGTGGTCCTCGACCCCGGCACCGACGCCAGCGCCACCAACGAGGCGCCGATCCCGGCCTTCACCACCGGCTGCGCCACGATGACCTGCGAATTCGACGCGAACGGCAGCTTCGACCCAGACGGCGACCCGCTGACGTACAGCTGGAACTTCGGCGACGGCCAGACGGGCACCGGCGACAGCCCGGCGCACACCTACGCCACCCCGGGCACCCGCACGGTGACCCTGACGGTCAACGACGGCACCCACACCGTCCAGACGACCCGTACAGCCACCACGACCCCGACGCTGCCCGGCCCGGGCCACACCCGATTGGTGCCTGACATCCCGCGGACGAACCTGCCGGTGATCAACGACGGCGAGATCTGGGACATCGAGGTCGTCGGCAACCGGGTCTACATCGCCGGCGGATTCACCTCGATCCGGAACAACACCGGGACCAACAACACGAGCTACGCGCAGGCAGGCCTCGCGGCGTACGACCTCGCCACCGGCCTGGTCGACCCGAACTTCCGCCCGGTGTTCGGCGGCAACGGCGGCCCCGAGTCCGTCGAGGCCTCGCCCGACGGCACGAAGCTCTACGTGGCCGGCAACTTCAACGCCATCAACGGGGTCACCAAGCGCGGCATCGCCCGCCTGACCCCGGCCACCGGCGCCCCGATCACCACCTTCACGGCGAGCGCCGACCAGAAGGCGACGGAGATCCAGGCGACCAACACGACGGTGTACGTGGGTGGCCGGTTCGCCACGATCAACGGCACCCCGCGCAATGCGCTCGCCGCGCTCGACGGCAACACCGGCGCGGTGCGCACCGACTTCGTCAACAACATCACCGGCGGTATCGGCAGTAATGGCGAACTCACCGTGCAGAAGCTCAAGCTGACGCACGATGAGGGCACGCTGCTGGTGGTGCACACCGGCCGCCAGGTCAACGGCCAGAACCGCTATGGCATCGCGCTGATCAACGCGCGGACCCAGAAGTTGCTGCCGTGGCGCACCCGCCTGTGGGAGGACAACCTGCCGTTCGTCGGTGGCATCCAGCGCATCTACGGCGGCGACATCGCACCGGACGACTCGTACTTCGCGGTGACCAGTGGCTCCGGCGGTGACCGCCCGCCGATCAACGACACCGTGGTCGCCTACCGGTTCGACGGTGGCGACAACATGCAGCCGCTGTGGATCTCGCGTCACTTCGACAGCGTCTACTCGATCGCGATCTCCGAGCAGGCGATCTACGTGGGCGGCCACATGGGCTGGGCCGAGTCCCCGACCTCACCGCAACCGTGGCCCGGTCTGGACGACGTCGGCTACGGCACCGGTCAGGGCCTGTCCGGCTACGGGCTCGGCGACGCCGTCGTCAAACGCGAGCACCTCGCCGCCCTGAACCCCGTCGACGGTACGGCGCTCGAGTGGAACCCGGGCTCCAACTCGTTCGAGGGCGACAAGGCGATGGCGCTGACACCTCGAGGCCTGTTCGTCGGTGGCGACGGCAATACGAAGGGCGAGTACAACGTAGGCCGCATCGCGTTCTTCGACTTCAACTCCCTCCCGGCCGGGAACGGCGTCGAGACTACGATCACGGATCCCATCGAGGGCCGGATCAAGCCGATCAACGAACAGATCACGATCACCGGTACGGCCTCGGCGGCGAACGGCGTCCAGCGGGTCGAGCTGGAGATCATGGACTACAACAGCCGGCGGTACCTCAACGACGACCTGACCACCTGGGGGACGACGACCAGCAACACGTTCAACGCCACGCTGGCCACGCCCGGCGCTACCTCGACGAACTGGTCGATTCCGCTGACGTTCCCGGCGAACCGGGCCATGAAGGTGTTCGCCCGCACGATCGCGAACAACAACGCCGCGGACCCGAGCAAGGCGACGAAGAAGTTCGAGGTCTGGGGTATCAGCGACCAGCCACCGGACACGTCGGTCACCGGCCCGACCATCAACCCGGTGACCACGCGTACGTTCACCATCACCGGTAACGCCACCGATGACGTGGGCGTCTCCTCGCTCAGCCTGGCGATCCGCGACGTCAACAGGAACCTCGAATACCTGCAGAACGACGGATCGGTCTCCCCGATCTACAACTCGTTCCGTGTCACACCGGACGTCGTCGGTGCCCTCAACACCACCTGGCAGTACGAGGTGACGGTGCCCTACGAAGGAACCTGGATGGCACAAGCGAGAGCCACCGACACGAACGGCAACTCCGACCTGGACACGAGCGACCGGACGTGGATCGTGAGTGAGTCCGGTGTCGCGCCGTCGGTGTCGATCAGCGATCCGGTCGCGATGGTGCCCCCGACCGCGGCCCAGCCGCTGATCGTGGCGCCGGGCAGCCCAATGACCTTCGCGGGCTCGGCCAACGACGACGTGTCCCTGGAAAGCGTCGAGATCCAGCTGCGCAACACGACAACGCGCGAGAACCTGGCGTCCGACGGGACCTGGAGCACGGACGTCATCGCGGGCTGGTACCGCCTCACGCCGCTGAACCTGGACCAGGCGAGCTACAACTGGTCGTACACGACGCCGTTCAACCTCAGGCCCGGCACGTACACGTTCTCCTTGCGCGCCACGGACCAGCTGGGGCTGTCGACGTCGTCGGCGAACCAGGGCAGGCTCACGATCAACGCTCAGGTCCCCGGCGACGCACCACCGGACACGACGATCAGCCCGACCGGCACGATCACCGGGCTGCAGACACTGCACCTCGACCTCGCCGGCACGGCTCGCGACGACCAGGGTGTCACCGAGGTGAGCCTTTCGCTCCGGGACAGCATCACCGCCCGGTACCTGCAGCCGAACGGCACTACGGCATCCAACTTCGCCACCCTGCCGGCCAACCTGGCATCGCCGAATGCGACGAGCACGAACTGGACACTGCCGGTCGACCTGCCGACCCAGGGCGACTGGACCGTGACGGCCTACGCGTTCGACGCCTCCGGACAACAGGACCCGTCGAGCACCGGGGCGACGGCGCGCTACCCGATCTGGCCGGGCGACCAGCCGCCGGTCCTCAACGAGACCCTGCTCACCCCGACCGAGGGAACCGCCTTCTCGGAAGGCAAGATCGCCGTCACCGGCCGGGCCGAGGACGACCAGGCGATGCAGCGGGTCGAGATCGGCATCGTCGACTCCCTGGGCCGCTACATGAGCTCGACCGGAGCGTTCACCAGCACCAACCCGAGCTGGCGGGCAGCATTCCTCACCAGCCCGGGAACGCCGGGGTCCAACTTCTCCTACACGTCACCGGTGATCCCGTCGGGTTCGTACACCGTGCGCGTTCGAGCAGTCGACCAGCATGACCAGATCACTCCGGTGCCGTCGGAGCGTCACGTGACCGTGTCGGTCCCGCCGGGCAACAACCCACCGGTGCCGAGCTTCACGGTCTCGTGCCAGGCGAACGTCTGCACCTTCGACGGCCGCGGTTCCACGGACGAGAACGCGCAGACGCTGAGCTACTCGTGGAACTTCGGCAACACCACGACGGCTACCGGACCGGTTCGGACCGTCACGTACACCGCCGCCAACACCTACACCGTCACGCTCACGGTGTTGGACGAGTGGGGTGCCACCGCGACGACCACGGCGCCCGTGACGATCGTGGAACCCGCCGGCAACGTCGCACCCAACCCGGTGATCAACCCGCCGGCCTGCTCCGGGCTGTCCTGCAACATCTCGGGTGTGGGCTCCGCGGACCCGAACACCGGTGACACGTTCACCTATCTGTGGAACTTCGGCGACGGCACGCCTACCAGCACCGCCTCGGCGAACGCCCACACGTTCCCGGCCGCCGGCACCTACACGGTCACGCTGACGGTGACCGACGGATGGGGTAAGGCGAACAGCACGACGAGAGTGGTGACGGTCTCGATCCCGGCGGACAACCAGCCACCGGTCGCGAACTTCACCATCTCCTGCAACGAGAACGTCTGCACCTTCGATGGCCGTGGCTCCACGGACGAGAACACGGCGTCGTTGACCTACTCCTGGACCTTCGGGAACGGGACAACGGGCACCGGCGGGCTAGTGACCAGGACGTACACCAGCGCCAACACGTACAGCGTCGTTCTCACGGTCAGGGATCAGTGGGGCGTCACAGGAACGGCGACGCAAACGGTGACGATCGTCGAGCCGGCCGGCAACGTCGCACCCAACCCGGTGATCAACGCGCCGACCTGCACCGGGCTCTCCTGCAACATCTCGGGCTCGGCCACGGACCCGAACATCGGTGACACCTTCACCTACCTGTGGGACTTCGGGGACGGCACACCAACCAGCACCACGCAGGCCAACACCCACGTGTTCCCAGCAGCCGGCACCTACACGGTCACGCTGACCGCGACCGACGGCTGGGGCAAGGCCAACACCGTCACGAGACAGGTGACGGTCACCTAACCAGTACGACGAGGGGGCGCCGGAGTGGATCCCGGCGCCCCTTCGCCTTGTCCGTCAGCCGAGGTAGAACTCCTTCAACGCCGGCACGAGCGCTTCCGGTGAGGGACTGTGGAACTCACCGGGCAGCTCGCGAATCTCGGCAGCGGGGAGCGCGTCGCCGGTGGAACGCACGGCCTGCTTGAGCCAGTCAGGGCTCCCCGTGCTGTACACCGCAAGCGTCGGCGTCGAGATGCCCTTCAAAAGCTCGGTGGGCACTTCGCTGTCGCCCATCTGCCGCCCGTCGTAGCTCAGCGTCGGGGCGATCGCCTCCAGCCCGGCCCAGAACGGCATGGCCTTCATCCCGTCCACTTCCTCCTTCGGCTGGCCGACTGCCTCGACCATGAAGAACTCGACCGCACCACCCGGGTTCCCGGCCGCGATGAACTCTTCCAGCCTCTCGACGTACCGCGGCGGCGCCGGCGGCGCACCCTCCACCCGGAACGGCGGCTCCATGATGGCCACCTTCTCGAACGGAACCCCGGCGGCCACCGCACGAAGCAGCAGCACCGCACCGGACGAGTCGGCGGAGGCGTAAACCGCACCGGCCGCCTTCCTGACCGCGTCGAGGTCCTCCCACTCCCGCTCGACCTGGTACTGCGCACTGTCCCCCGAGTCACCGCGACCCCGCCGGTCGTAGGTCACCACGGTGAACGACGACGAGAGCGCGGTCGCCAGCGGGACGTAGTACGAGCGATCGGTCATCGCGCCGGCGATCAGGATCAAGCCGGGCCCGGAACCGAACGTGTCGTACGCGATCGGCGTGCCGTCGGTGGAGATAGCCGTGTCCATGTCAACTTGCCTTCCGTTCGGATGCTCTTACCAACCCGTCGAGCGGCCCGACCGGGATTAGACCGGACGTGTTGTGACCTGGGTCACATCTGAACTCTATCGCCTCGGAGCCTCGCGTCGTAACATTGGATGATGTATACAGTCAACCGGTATGCCGTCGCGGAACGAGGCTGATATGTTGCTGCGCCAGCTCGAGTACCTCGTCTCGCTCGCCCGGGAGCGGCACTTCGCCAGGGCGGCCGACGCCTGCTACGTATCGCAACCGTCGTTGTCCGCGGCGATCCGCAAACTCGAGCAGGAGCTGGACGTGCCGATCGTCCGGCGCGGCCGGCGGTTCGAAGGGCTGACCCCCGAGGGCGAGCGGGTACTGCTGTGGGCGCAGCGGATCCTCGCCGAGCGGGACGCGTTAAAGCACGAGCTGTCCGTGATGCGCGGCGGCCTAACCGGCACGTTGCGGCTTGGGGCGATCCCGACCGCGATGCCGGTCGTCTCGCTGCTGACGACGCCGTTCTGCGAGCGGCACACACAGGCCCGGGTGACGCTGGAGTCGCTGTCGTCGCGCGACATCACCCAGAAGCTGGCCGAGTTCGAGCTGGACGTCGCGATGACTTATCTGGACGACGACACCCTCGGCAGCGTTCGCAAGACGCCCCTGTACGAGGAGCGGTACCTGCTCCTGACTCCGGAGGACAGCAAGCTGGCGGAGTTGCCGGTGGCAACGTGGGCGCAGGTCGCGGAGCTCCCGCTCTGCCTGCTGTCACCGGACATGCGCAACCGCCGGATCATGAACGGCTACTTCACCGACGACGGCGTCACCGCGACCCCGTCGATCGAGAGCGACACCGTCTCCGGGCTCTACAGCCATCTGCACGGCAACCACTGGTCGACGGTGATCTCGCACGCCTGGCTGCACATGTTCGGCGTACCGGCCGGGATGCGCGTGGTACCGCTGAAGAGCCCCGCGCACGGTCCGCGGGTCGGCCTGGTGATCGCGGCCCGGAGTCCCGAACCCGTGCTGGCCCGGGCCCTGCTCGACGTGGCCCGGCAGGCCGCCGTTCACCAGTCGCTGGACGAACTCCTCGACGTGCATCTGCTGGGATCCAGCTATACGGTCCGTTCGGCCTGATAGCCAGGCGCTATGCCGAGATAGCAACCAAGTCTTTGACCCACCACCGTCGCGGCGAGCACCGTTGAAGGGACGGAAACCCTTCAGAACAAGAGGAGTTGCTCACCATGGCGAAGGTTCTGTGTGTGCTGTACGACGACCCGGAGGACGGCTACCCGACCACCTACGCCCGCGACGACCTGCCCGTCATCGACCACTACCCGGGCGGCCAGACGACGCCGACTCCGAAGGCGATCGACTTCACCCCGGGCCACCTGCTCGGCAGCGTCTCCGGTGAGCTCGGACTGCGGAGCTTCCTGGAGAGTCAGGGGCACACGCTGGTGGTGACGTCGTCCAAGGAGGGCGACGACTCCGTCCTGGATCGCGAGCTGCCCGACGCCGAGGTGGTGATCTCGCAACCGTTCTGGCCGGCGTACCTGACCGCGGAGCGGATCGCGAAGGCGCCGAACCTGAAGCTCGCGATCACGGCCGGGATCGGCTCGGATCACGTCGACCTGGACGCCGCGATCGCGCACGGGATCACGGTTGCCGAGGTCACCTACTGCAACAGCATCAGCGTCGCCGAACACGTGGTGATGATGACGTTGAGCCTGGTCCGGAACTACCTCCCGTCGTACCAGGTGGTGCTCGACGGCGGCTGGAACATCGCCCACTGCGTGAGCCGTTCGTACGACCTGGAAGGCATGCACGTCGGTACGGTCGCCGCCGGACGGATCGGGCTCGCCGTACTACGCCGGCTGGCGCCGTTCGACGTGAAGCTGCACTACACGGACCGGCACCGGCTGCCGGAGTCGATCGAGCGCGACCTGAACCTCACGTTCCACCCGGACGCGGCCGACATGGTGCCGCACTGCGACGTCGTCACCATCAATGCTCCACTGCACCCGGAGACGGAGGGGCTGTTCGGCGACAAGCTGATCGGCCAGATGAAGCGTGGCGCGTACCTGATCAACACCGCGCGCGCCAAGATCGCCGACCGGGACGCCGTCGACCGGGCACTTCGGAGCGGGCAGCTGGCGGGGTACGCGGGCGACGTCTGGTACCCGCAGCCGGCGCCGGCGGATCACCCGTGGCGGACCATGCCGCACCACGGGATGACACCGCACATCTCCGGCTCGTCGCTGTCCGCCCAGGCCCGGTACGCCGCCGGGACGCGGGAGATCCTCGAGTCCTGGCTGGACGGGACGCCGATCCGGGACGAGTACCTGATCGTCGACGGCGGCGGCTTGGCGGGGACCGGCGCGCACTCGTATTCCACCCGGTCGTGACCGACCTCACGTGACCCGTTCCGGGCATTTAACGCCTGAGCAGTCAGCTTGTAACGGGGATCACGTGAGATGTGGGCATAGCCGGTTCACCAGGCTGGTTGAATGTATGCAGTAGCCAGTATTGAGAAAACCCAAGAGAGGTCATGATGATTTTCACCCGTAGGTTCGGCGCTCTGGCGGCCCGGCCGCAGTTCCCGGATTCGCCGGAGCTGCAGCAGGAGCTGAACGTCGATCTGGAGCTGTCCCGGACCGAGCGCGACGAGGACCGGAGCGCCGAGCGCGAGACCTCGGCCGCCTGACCCCTGGTCCACTGAACTGGCCGGCTCAACGAAGAGCACGGCATCAGACCTGGCACTTGGTAGACTGTCTACCAAGTGCCATTACGTTTCTCGGCCGACTCATGTACGGGAAGGACCTCATGACGACTATCAGCGCGGGACCGGACTCCGACGGCCTCGCCGTCCGGCACGTCAAGCGGCCGACGCCGCTGCGGGAGTCGGTTTACGAGGCCCTCACCGAGATGATCATCGACGGCACCCTGGAGCGCGGCCGGCACCTGGTCGAGGTGGAGCTGGCCGGCCTGCTCGGCGTCTCCCGGCAGCCGGTCCGGGAGGCCCTGCAACGGCTGAACAACGAGGGCTGGGTGGATCTGCGGCCGGGGTTCGGCGCGATGGTGCACGTGCCCGCCGAGGACGAGGTGGACCAGTTGCTGGCGGCCCGGGCGGCGCTGGAGTCGGAGTCGGCCCGGCTGGCCGCGCGGTATGCCTCGAAGGAGGACGTCGCCCAGCTCCGGGAGCTCTGCAAGGTCGGGACGGCGTTCCAGGACTCCGGTGACATCGACGGCGCGGTCCGTACCAACGGCGAGCTGCACTCGAAGATCACCGCGATGTCCGGGAACCGCTTCCTGGTCGACTTCGCCGGCCAGGTCGACCGCCGCGTCCGCTGGTACTACACCCCCGTAGCCCCGGTCCGCGGCGCCGCCTCCTGGCGCGAACACGCCCGCCTGGTCAAGGCCATCGGCGACGGCGATGAGGACAAAGCCGCCCAGATCATGCGAGAGCACACCGAACACACCCGCAAGGCCTACCACGACCTCCAGGCGAGCGAGGCCACCTCCCCGCCCCCCGCCGAGAAGAAGGCAGCCCCGCGCCGCCGCCGCACCGTCAGCTGACCTCTTCGGGGACCGGCTCCTCCGCGCGGGCGTCGCGGCGGGATTTCAGCAGGCTGGCCACTGCGGTGATGAACAGGGTGCCGAGGATGATGCTGAGGGAGACCAGGATCGGGATCTCCGGGGCCCACCCGACGCCGCTGTGGTGGAGGGCCTCGAGGATCAGCTTGACGCCGATGAAGCCCAGCACCACCGACAGGCCGTACGACAGGTAGACCAGCCGATCGAGCAGACCCCCGATCAGGAAGAACAGCTGGCGCAACCCCATCAGCGCGAAGGCGTTCGCGGTGAACACCAGGTACGGCTCCTGGGTCAGCCCGAAGATCGCCGGGATAGAGTCGAGCGCGAACAGCAGGTCCGTCGTACCGATCGCTATCATCACGATCAGCATCGGCGTGGCGAACCGTCTCCCGTCGACCCGCGTCATCATCCGAGCCTGGTGGTAAGTCTCGGTGGTCGGCACCACCTTGCGGACCTTCGCCAGTACGACGTTCTCCTTGAACTCGTCCTCCTCGTCGCCCGAGGTGGCCAGCTTCCAGGCCGTGTAGAGCAGGAACGCGCCGAACAGGTAGAAGATCCAGTTGAAGTGCGAGATCGCCTCGGCGCCGATCGCGATGAAGATGCCACGCATCACCAGCGCCAGCGCGACCCCGACCAGCAACACCTTCTGCTGGTACTGCCGGGGCACCGCGAACTTGCCCATGATGATGATGAAGACGAACAGGTTGTCCACCGACAACGAGTACTCGGTCAGCCAGCCGGCGAAGAACTCACCACCGGACTGGCCGCCGGCCGCGACACTCAGGCCGACACCGAACAACAGCGCGATGCCGACGTAGAAGGTCACCCACAGGGTCGCCTCGCGCAGGGACGGTTCATGTGGATTCCGGGCCACGATCAGGAAGTCCAGCACCATCAGGGCCAGCAGGGCGGCGATGGTGATGATCCACGCCGACAACGAAACGGTCATCTGCTCCTCCGGGTACGCCGCCGCCCGCGGCTGTCAGGGGTCCAGTCGCGGGCGGCGGGATAGTGGGACAGGCTCTAGGCGGTCCGGGCCGCGCGTCGTTTCTGCCGGGCGCGGGCGGCCGCCTCCTTCCGGGCTTGCATGGTCTCGGCCAGCTGGACGTACTGCGCGACGGTCCGCTCGGCGTACGGGTTGTCGGCCATGATCCGCGGCCACCAGTGCCGGCCGAGCTGCTCGTGCATCCAAAGGAACCCGATCGCGAACCCCATGCTGAGCAACGCCCGGAACGCCAGGAACTGCAAGGGCGCCTCGGGCAGCCCGGGCGAACCGGTGACCGTCCACGCGGTCACCATCGCGTGGACCATCAGGGCGAGCGGGAACCCGATCACCCAGTAGACCGCTGCCGGCGCGAACACCCCGGCAGGGACCTTGCCGAACGCCAGCAGGACGGCGTAGCCGACGCCGAAGGCGACGAGCGGAACCGCGAGTCCGAGACCGCTGACGACGGCCCAGCCGGCGGGCTGGCCGACGAACGCGGCCAGCCCTCCGGCGATCAGACCGGCTGCGACTCCCACCGATGCGGCCGGGACGGAGTACGCCGCCAGCTGCCGGGCCTTCTGGGTGTCCATCTCAGCCCACGACCACGCCGAAGCGCACCAGGCTGTAGAACAGCAGGCCGAGGTAGAAGAAGGCGCCGAACCCGATGATCACGTTCCGGATCGGGCCGGGCCGGATCGGTTTGGGCAGCAACTTGTTGTTCACCAGGAGCAACACGACGCAGTAGGCACCCATCGCGAACGTGGACAGGAAGGCGAGGATGTCCAGGATCCCGGCCGGACCGTCGGCCGGACCGAACAGCAGGATCAGGATCCCGAACGTGATCACGCCCCACAGGAACCCGGCGTACAGCCTCGACATGGAGAACCGCTTGGCCCCCGGGACGAAGTAGTACGTCATGTCCGCCTGGCCACGGCTGAACGAGTCGAACAGACCCAGCGTCGCGTTCAGGCCGATCAGCGCGATGAAGGCGAAGAACAGCGTCCCCAGTATCGGGCTGCCGGCCGAGGCGAACGCGTCGGACATCGCCTTCAGCGCCGCCTCCCGGTCACCGCCTTCGATCAGACCCGCCACGTCCGGATTCTCCCGGGCCGCCGACATGGCCAGCACGGTGAACGAGACGGTGACGAGCATGGTGATACCCCAGAACAGCAGCAGGGCATCGAAGGTGACCCACTTGCGCCACCCCTTCCACTTCTGCATCTCCTCGGGGTTGTCGGTGTCGAACATGTAACCCCGCGACGGCATCGACTCCGCCTCGCCCGCGGACCGCAGCCCGCGGATCTTCGGGATATGGGCTCCCATCGCCGCGCCGCTGTCGCGCAACTGGAGCGTGTACCACATCTGCTGCATACCGGACGGGCCGGCGAACGCGATCGAACCGACCACGATCGGGAACCACGCCTCCGACAGCGCCTTCTCCGGGAAGTAGCCGAACGCGAACATCCCGGACAACGTGTTGCTCAGGTCGCCCCAGCTGCCGACCAGCGCCGCGATCACCGAGGTGCCGACGACCAGCAAGCCGATCAGCAGACCGAGCAGCTTCTCCAGGAAGTTGTAGATCACCGACAGCATGCTGAACAGCACACCGACGAAGATCAGGGCGACACAGGCGGTCGCCTGCCAGGGAATCCCTGATATCTCCTCGAACGCGGCGGCCCCGGCCGAGAGGTGCCCCGGCCAGATGTAGATCAGGATCGCCGCCACGTAGAAGAACCACATCAGCGGTTTGAACACTCGCGCGGCGCCGAAGAAGATGCTCTCGCCGGTCGCCATCGCGTACCGGGCCATCTCCAGCAGCACGAACGCCTGCAGGGTGACTCCCACCAGGAACAGCCACCGGATGTCCGGACCGAACACCAGGACGAGCCGGGGCCACATGTACGACTCACCCATGCCGACGCCCAGCGCGACCAGGAAGACGGTCGGACCGAGGATGTGCAGGGACGGAGGCGCCGCCGGCAACGGCCGGATCGGCATCGGTTCGAGCCTGCCCGCGCGCCAGACCCGTTCGGTCGCCGCGGCGGCTGCCGGCTCTTCGGGTACTCCTGAGGTCTTGCTTGTGACGTCCAAGGCGGACTCCTTATTTCGACGCCAGCTTGACGAGAACCTACTCCCCCGTGCATTCCCCCCTTTCCAGACGCATCACCGGCTTCATGATCCGAGTGGGCCCGCGTTCCGGGCCCAGCGGTACTTGGCACCGAGCACCGCGACCGGCAGCTCGGTGGTGTACGGGTAGGCCACCACCCCGTGCTCGAACAGGTACTGGCTGGCCTCCTCGACCTCGACGTCACCGGACAGCGAGGCGACCACGGGCTTGTCGATGCCCTTGGCCCGGTACTCCTCGACCACCTCGGCGACGAGCTGCGCGAACACCATCGGCGGCGTCACGATGGTGTGCCAGTAACCCAGGATCAGCGCGTGGATCCGATCGTCCTCCAGCCCCAGCGCGATCGTGTTCCGGTACGTCGCCGGCGGCTCACCGCCGGTGATGTCGACCGGGTTGCCGGACGCCCCGAACGGCGGGATGTACTTCTTGAACGCCTCGTCCAGGTCGGCCGGCATCGCCATCAGGGTCAGCCCGTTGTCCACACAAGCGTCGGACAGCAGCACGCCGGAGCCGCCCGCACCCGTGATGATGACCACGTTCTCACCCTTCGGCGTCGGCAGCTTCGGGATGCCGCGGGCGTACTGGAGCATCTCGTTCAGGCCCGGCGCCCGGACCACCCCGCTCTGCCGCAGGATGTCGTCGTACACCTTGTCGTTGCCGGCCAGCGCGCCGGTGTGCGAGCTCGCGGCCCGCGCGCCCATGTCGGTCCGGCCGGCCTTGAGCACCACCACCGGCTTCTGCTTGGACACCCGGGACGCCGTCTCGGCGAACGCCCGGCCGTCCTTCAGATCCTCCAGGTGCATGGCGATCAGGTTGGTGTTGTCGTCGTTCTCGAAGAACGTCAGGAGGTCATCCTCGTCGATGTCGGCCTTGTTGCCTACCCCAACGATCGCGGAGACGCCCATCCGGCTGGACCGGGAGAAGCCCAGGATGGCCATCCCGATGCCTCCACTCTGTGACGACAACGCAACGCTGCCCTTCACGTCGTACGGCGTACAGAAGGTCGCACAGAGGTTCTCCGGCAGGTAGTAGTAGCCGTAGATGTTCGGGCCGAGGATCCGTACGTTGTGTTTCTTCGCGATCGCGACGACCTCGTCCTGCAGCTCCTGCTCACCGGTCTCGGCGAAGCCGGACGGGATCAGGATCGCGCCGGCCACACCCTTCTGGCCGCACTGCTCGAGGGCGCCGGCGACGAACTTGGCCGGTACCGCGAAGACCGCGACGTCCACGTCACCCGGGACGTCGGTGATGGCCGGGAACGCCTTCAGCCCGAGTACCTCGCCGCCCTTGGGGTTGATCGGGTAGATGTCACCGGTGTACCCACCGTTGACCAGGTTCTTCATCACCGAGTTGCCGATCTTGCCGGCCTCGTTCGACGCCCCGATCACGGCCACCGCGCGGGGCTTCATGATCCGGTTCATCGCGGTCAGGATCTGCTCCTGGGAGTACCGCTCGACCGGTTTGCCCGCCTCGGCGTCCACGATGATCCGCAGATCGACCGCGGTGGACCCGTCCGGCCCGGCCAGCACCGGGTTCAGGTCCACCTCGGCGAACTGCGGGAAGTCGCTGACCAGGTCCGACAGCCGCTTGATCAGGTCCGCGACCGCGTCCTTGTCGACCGGCTCGGCGCCGCGGACGCCGTCCAGCATCTCGTGCGCGCTGATCCCGTCGACCATCGAGCGCGCCTCCTCGGCCGACAGCGGCGCCAGCCGGAAGGTCACGTCCTTCAGTACCTCGACCAGTACGCCGCCCAGCCCGAACGCGACCACCTTGCCGAACGTCGGATCCGTCACCGCACCGACGATGACCTCCTGCACGTCACCGCCGGTGACAAGCATCTTCTGCACCTGTACACCGGTGATCTCCGCATCGGCCTTGTAGGCGGCCGCATTCGCGACGATCTTCTGGTACGCCGCGACGGCGGCCTCGGCGGAATCGACGCCGACCACGACACCACCCGCGTCGGTCTTGTGCAGGATGTCGGGCGAGACGATCTTCAGCACAACGGGGAATCCGATCTCGGCGGCCAGTCCGGCGGCCTGCTCGGCGGTCGTGGCCAGCCCTTCGCCCGGGCTCGGGATGCCGTACGCGTCCGCGACCCGCTTGGCCTCGGGCGCGCTCAGCGAACTCCGCCCCTCGGCCAGCGCCTGGTCGAGGACGGACTGGACCACTGCCTTGTCATAGGTCATGCCTGAAGCTCCTCTAAAGCGTGGTGGGTGTCGCTCAGATGACGCCGGCGGCCTTGAGTTCCTCGAGCTCGGCCGTGTCGATGCCGAGGCCGCCGTAGATCACGGAGTTGTGTTCGCCCAGGCCCGGTGAGGTCTCCACCTGGACGGGCGAGTCGGACAGCTTGATCGGGCAGCCGACGGTCTTGAAACTGCCCCGGCCGGGGTGCTTGACCTCGACCACCGCGCCGAGCTCGGCCAGCGTCTCGTCCTCGATCAGCTCCCGGGTGGACATGATCGGCCCGCAGGGCACGTTCAGCGCGTTGAGCTTGTCCATCACCTCGAACTTGGTGTGCTGCTCGGTCCACTGCTCGATCAGCGCGAACATCTTGTCCAGCTTGTCCAGCCGGGCCGCCGGGGTGGCCCAGTCCGGGTCCTCGGCCAGCTCGGGCTTGCCGATCAGGTTCGCGATCGGAGCCCAGCCGGGCGGCTGGACGATCACGTAGATGTAGTCGTTCGGGCCGCCGGGAGCGGTCCGCACCGCCCAGCCGGGCTGACCGCCACCGGACGCGTTCCCCGATCGCGGCACCTCGTCGCCGAAGTTGTCGTTCGGGTACTCCCGCAGAGGTCCGTGGGCGAGCCGCTGCTGGTCGCGCAGCTTCACCCGGGTCAGGTTGAGTACGGCCTCCTGCATCGCCACGCTGACCCGCTGACCCTTGCCACTATTGGTCCGCTGGTAGAGCGCCGCGAGGATGCCGGCGACCAGGTGGATCCCGGTCCCGGAGTCACCGATCTGGGCGCCGGTCGCGGTCGGCGGTCCGTCCTCGAACCCCGTCGTACTCATCGCGCCGCCCATCGCCTGGGCGACCACCTCGTAGGCCTTGAAGTCCTCGTACCGGCCCGGGCCGAAACCCTTGATCGAGGCGAACACCAGCCGCGGGTTGAGCTCCTGCAGCCGCTCCCAGGTGAAGCCCATCCGGTCGATCGCGCCGGGGGCGAAGTTCTCCACCAGCACGTCCACGTCCTTGACCAGGTCGGTGAAGATCTCCTTGCCCCGGTCGGACTTCATGTTCAGCGTGATGCTGCGCTTGTTGCAGTTGAGCATGGTGAAGTACAGGCTGTCGACGTCCGGGAGATCCCGCAGCTGCTGGCGGGTGATGTCACCGGTGGGCTGCTCGAGCTTGATCACGTCGGCGCCGAGCCAGGCGAGAATCTGGGTGCAGGACGGTCCGGACTGCACGTGGGTCATGTCGAGGATGCGGACACCTTCAAGGGCCTTGGCCATCTGGTCCTCCGGGGCTGAGCGAATCGCTACTTGTACATGGTCTGGTTCATGGTTCCGGGCGCGTACGCGTCCGGATCGACCCACACGTTGATCAGCGACGGCAGCCCGGACTCGCGGGCCCGCTGCATGGCTGGCCCGATGTCCTTGGGGTCGCGGACCTCCTCGCCGTAGCCGCCGAGCATCTTGGCGAACTCGTCGTACTTCACGTCGCCGAGGGTGTTGCCGATCCGGCCGCGGTCGTGCCCGTACTTGGCTTCCTGGCCGTAGCGGATCTGGTTCATCGAGGAGTTGTTGCCGACCACACCGACGAACGGCAGGTTGAACCGGACCAGCGTCTCGAAGTCCCAGCCGGTGAGCGAGAAGGCGCCGTCGCCGAACAGCGCGACCACTTCTTTGTCCGGCCGCGCGTACTTGGCCGCCATCACGAACGGGATGCCGACGCCGATGGTGCCGAGCGGGCCCGGGTCCATCCAGTGGCCGGGCGACTTCGGCTGCACCACGCCACCGGAGAAGGTGACGATGTCGCCACCGTCGCCGATGTAGATCGAGTCCTCGGTGAGGAACTCGTTGATCTCGTGCGCCAGCCGGAGCGGGTGGATCGGGTTCGCGTCCGACAGCTGCCGGGGCAACCGCTTCTGGTACGCCGCGTCCTCCTCGGCGCGCAACTCGTTGAACCAGGCCTTCCGATCACCGGACTTGTTCTGCAGCCGGCCCGACGCCGCCTGGACGACAGCGGCCAGGATCGCGCCCGGGTCGCCGACCAGGCCGAGGTCGATGTCGCGGTTCTTGCCGACCGTGCGGTAGTCCATGTCGATCTGCACCACGGTCGCGTTCTTCGGCAGCCGCCGGCCGTAGCCCATCCGGAAGTCGAACGGGGTGCCGACGATCAGGATCACGTCGGCGTTGTTGAACGCGTACCGCCGGGACAGGTGGAAGTGGTGCGGGTCGCCAGGCGGCAGCGTGCCGCGGGCCGAGCCGTTCATGTACGTCGGGATGTTCAGCTGCCGTACGAAGTCGATCGCGGCGTCGGTACCCCGCGAGGTCCAGACCTGGGTGCCGAGCAGCACGGCCGGCTTCTCGGCCCGGACCAGCAGGTCGGCGAGCGCCTCGATGCTCGCTGGGTCGCCGATGCTCTTGGTCGAGGCCCGGTACCGCCCCGGCTCCGGGACGGTCGCGGAGTCGACCGGGACCGAGTTGTCCAGGATGTCCCGCGGGATCTCCAGGAACGATGGGCCCGGAGCGCCGTTGAAGCACTCGCGGAACGCCATCGAGACCATGTCGGCCACCCGCGCGGTGTGCGGCACGGTGGCGGCGAACTTGGTGATCGGCGTCATCATGTCGACGTGCGGCAGGTCCTGCAGGGACCCCATCTTGTGCTGGTTCAGCGCACCCTGGCCGCCGATCAGCAGCATCGGGCTCTCCGCCCGGAACGCGTTCGCGACCCCGGTGACGGCGTCGGTGGTGCCCGGGCCGGCGGTGACGACCGCGCAGCCGGGCTTCCCGGTCATCCGGGCGTAACCGTCGGCGGCGTGGGCGGCGACCTGCTCGTGCCGGACATCGACGACTGCGATGCCCTCGTCCACGCAGCCGTCGTAGATGTCGATGATGTGACCTCCACAGAGCGTGAAGATCACGTCGATCCCCTCAGCCTTGAGGGCTTTGGCCACCAGGTGGCCGCCCGAGATCGTCGCGGGCTGCGCCCCCGGACCGGGCTCCTCGACATCTGCGGCTGGTTGGGTCTCCGACACTGTCTGCGCCATCTGCAGTCATCTCCTCGGAAGGGCCGGGTGCGGCTTATGTGTAGATTGCATACCGTATGTGGTAGTCGTAGTCTTATCGCAAGCCACGGTGGTTGTCCAGAGTTCGAGCCTGAGGGAGCTGCGATGACGATTCATGAGGACCTCGACCGGACCCGCCGCGCGTTGCGTGAGTTGGAGAAATCCCTTGCGGCGTTGAGGAATCAGCTCGGCCCGCACCTCGACGTACTGCGGTTGATGGACGACGCGGCCCGATGCGCGGCCGACCTCGATCGGCTGGCCGAGCAGATCCGGGCACCCCACCGGCACGAGCTGGTGGTGATCCCTGACGACGATCGCGAGCACGCCCTGTGGGGCGCCGGCGACGTCGACCACGAGGGCCTCGGAGCCCCCGGCCGCCGCGCGCCGTGACCACCTCAGAACACCGCTAGACACTGCCTCAGCAGTTGTTTGAGCCGTACGTCGCGGTCGCCGTCCGTGGTCCGGGCGGCGACCGCGACCGCTTCCGCGGCGTGTTCGGGGGCGACGAAGGTCCGATAGAACGGCTCACTCAGGTTCAACCGGTCGAAAACAGGCAGCCACCAACGAGCGGCTCCCCCGGGCTCAGCGTCATCCGGCCGTTCGTTGAGCAGATACAGAGCTGTTCGATGGTCATTGGTCAGCCGCAGCTGCTCATCGCGGGTCAGTTCCCCCGGACAGCAGAGCGCCGAGGACACACAGAGAGCGACTAAGCGGGCGGACAGTTCGAAGCCAGGCCGTGCGGTCTCGAGGAACCCCGGCGCGAGCGACAGGAGCGCATGACGTCCCGCCGTACTGCTGTGGTCGTGGACCGCTCGCGCCACGGCTCCCAGGACGGGATGAACGCAACTCGGCCGATCGGTCCAGGGCTCGCGGGCCAGCTTGGACACCACTTCCAGAACGCAGGGCTCAGCACGTGCGACCCAGACATAGTCGCCCGCCCTGAGCCCTGCTTCCGTTCGGCTCACTCGCCCGGCCGGACGGCACCGGCGACCGGGGTGCCCAGCTGAGGTCGGACCGGTAGGGCAGGTCGTCCTGGTTGCTTCAGGAAACGGACGATCAGCGCGGTGAACAACCCGAGCAGCCCCGCACCCAAGAACAGCGGCCGATAGCCAACCGCCGCGACGACGCCGGCCGCGACACCGATGCCCACCAGACCACCGGCCGCCTTCGCGCTGTACAGGATCGCCTGGTTCTGCAGCAGGCTGTTCTCGCCGAAGAACTCCAGCACCAGGTTCGCCATGATCGCGTAGAACGCGCCGCCACCGAGCCCGGCGAACATCGCGCACAACACGAACGCCACACCCGCACCCGACTCGCCCGCCAGCACCAGTCCGACATGCGTGAACCCCTCGATCATCAGTACGGCGGCCAGGACCCGTCGCCGCCCGAACCGGTCGGACAGGCCGGCCGCGAACGACCGCCCGAGACCGTTGACCGCGGCAAGCAATCCGGCCGCGAATCCGGCGACCGCCGTACCGAGGTTCGCCTCGATCGCATAGCTGACGACGAACGCGATGCCGAACAGCGACAGCGCAGTACTGAGGGCCAAGGTCAACCACATCAGCGGAAGCGCACCGGTCCGCATCGCCTCGGCAGGGCGGTAGTAGCGGATCGCGGGCAGGTTGTGCGGGTAGCTCCGGTTGAGCTTGCGGTCCACGGCCCACGCCTGCGCGTCGATGTCCGCAGGCCACCAGTGCCGCGGCGGATCCTTCAGCACACCCCCGGCGGTCAGCACGACCAGCAGCGCAACCAAGGCGGTCAGGTCGAACACGAGCCGCTGCCCACCGGCCGAGTCGAAGACGGTCAGCAACGCGATGCTCGGCACTGCACCACAAGCGAATCCGCCGGTGACGAAGCCGATCGTCGCCGTCCGCCGATCGGGGAACCAGCGAGCCGCGGTCGTGATGCAAGCGGAGTACACCAAGCCGGCACCGGCACCCCCGACAACCGCATACCCGAGGACGACGACCACATAACTGTCGACATGCGCCAGCGTGGTCAACCCGACCGCCGCGAACACCCCACCCAGTACGACGAGCTGCGTCGGCGTCGCGCGCCTGACCCGGTGGATCCACGCCGCCGGGATCGCGACCAGAGCCTGGCAGGCCACGAACAGCGCGAGCAACCACATCGTCTCCACGGCGCCCCAGCTGCGGCTGGATTGCAGGCCGAGCGCGGCAGAACCGAAGGAGTACTGCAGCGGGCTGATCGCAACCATGCATGCCCAAGTGGCCCACAGTTGCCAGCGGCGCGAGTGGCCGGTCAGCTCCCGGGCATCCTCACCGATCCGGTACTGGCGGCCGTACACGTCACGCACATCCCGGGGGGTCGCGTCGGTCATGTCGCCTCCTGACTGACTACTGCATACCGTATGGGACTTTGGTACTCCCCTCGGTCACCGTTGTCCAGACCCCGGACCCTTGTGAAGATGTGTGCATACAGAATACAGTCGCCATTCAGGATCCTTCCGACCTGAGGAGCTCCCCGTGGACCTGATGGAGTACCAAGCCAAAGAACTCTTCGCCCGGCATCAGGTGCCGGTCACTCTCGGCCGGGTGGTCGAAGACCCGGCCGACGCGGCCGCTGCGGCCGAGGCACTTGGCGGCCGAGTGGTGGTCAAAGCCCAGGTGAAAACCGGTGGCCGCGGCAAGGCCGGCGGAGTGAAGCTGGCTGCCGATCCGGCCGAGGCGACCGCGCGCGCCGAGGACATCCTCGGCATGGACATCAAGGGCCACACGGTACGCCGGGTGCTGCTCGCGCCGGCGGCCCAGATCGCCGAGGAGTACTACTTCTCCTTCCTGGTCGACCGGGCCAACCGCAACTACCTGTGCATCGCGAGCACCGAGGGCGGCGTCGAGATCGAGGAGATCGCGCACACCAACCCGGACGCGATCGCCAAGGTCTCGATCGATCCGGCCATCGGCGTGGACGAGGCGAAGGCGGCCGAGATCGTCGCAGCGGCAGGGTTCCCGGCGGAGGCGGCGGACGTAGTACAGAAGCTGTGGGCCGTGTTCGTCGCGGAGGACGCGTCGCTGGTCGAGGTGAACCCGCTGGTCCAGCTCGCCGACGGCAGTCTGGAGGCGCTCGACGGCAAGGTCACCCTGGACGAGAACGCGGCGTACCGGCACCCGGACCACGCGGCCTTCGAGGACAAGGCGGCCGCCGATCCGCTGGAGGCCGCCGCACAGGAGAAGGGCCTGAACTACGTCAAGCTCGACGGCCAGGTCGGCATCATCGGCAACGGCGCGGGCCTGGTCATGTCGACCCTCGACGTCGTCGCGTACGCCGGTGAGGCGCACAGCGGAGTGAAGCCGGCCAACTTCCTCGACATCGGCGGCGGCGCCAGCGCGGAGGTGATGGCGAACGGCTTGGGCATCATCCTCGGCGACGCGCAGGTGAAGAGCGTGTTCGTCAACGTGTTCGGCGGGATCACCGCGTGCGACGCGGTCTCCAACGGCATCGTGCAGGCGCTGGAGTTGCTCGGCGAGCAAGCGAACAAGCCGCTGGTGGTCCGGTTGGACGGCAACAACGTCACCGAGGGCCGTCGGATCCTGGCGAAGGCGAACCACCCGCTGGTCACGGTGGTGGACACGATGGACGGCGCCGCGGACCGCGCCGCCGAGCTGGCCGCGCAGGCCTGAAAGGAACCGAGAAGATGGCGATCTTCCTGACCGAGCAGAGCCGGGTCATCGTGCAGGGCATGACCGGCGCCGAAGGACAGAAGCACACCAGCCGGATGCTTGCCGCAGGCACCAACATCGTCGGCGGCGTGACTCCGGGCAAGGGCGGCCAGTCGGTCGACTTCGCCAAGCGGTCGATCCCGGTCTACGGATCGTGTGCCGACGCGGTCAAGTCGGCCGGCGCCGACGTGTCGGTGGTGTTCGTGCCGCCGCGGTTCACCAAGGGCGCGGTGTTCGAAGCCGTCGATGCCGGGATCCCGCTGGTGGTGGTGATCACGGAGGGCGTACCGGTGCACGACACGGCCGAGTTCTTCGCCCACGCTCAGGCGAACGGCACCCGGATCATCGGTCCGAACTCCCCCGGACTGATCAGTCCCGGCCGCGCCAACGCCGGCATCATCCCGGCCGACATCGCCGGTCCCGGCCGGATCGGACTGGTGTCGAAGTCGGGCACGCTGACGTACCAGATGATGTACGAGCTGCGCGAGTACGGGTTCACCACCGCGATCGGCATCGGCGGCGACCCGATCATCGGGACCACCCACATCGATGCCCTGCAAGCGTTCCAGGACGACCCGGACACCGACGCGATCGTGATGATCGGCGAGATCGGCGGCGACGCCGAGGAACGGGCGGCGGCCTTCATCGCCGACCACGTGACCAAGCCGGTGTTCGGGTACGTCGCTGGGTTCACCGCGCCGGAGGGCAAGACGATGGGCCACGCCGGCGCCATCGTCTCCGGCTCGTCCGGCACCGCGGCCGCGAAACAAGAGGCCCTCGAGGCCGTCGGCGTTCGCGTGGGCAAGACCCCGTCGGAGACCGCGCAACTGATGCGCGCGGTGATGGCGGTGGAGGAGGTCGCCGTATGACCCGCCCCCGAACTGAGGGGGCAAGCCTCACCTAGGGACGACGGGGTGGCGCCGTACTGCTTCTGACCACGAGCTTGGTGGGTACGGCGACCGGGTCGTGGTGGTGTTCGCCGGCCTGGATCTCGTGGATGAGCGCGTCGACGCTGAGCCGGCCGACATCGACGAAATTCTGGAGGATCGTGGTCAGCGGCGGCCAGAAGTGCGCGGATTCCTCCATGTCATCGAAGCCCACCACGCTCACATCATCCGGCACGACGCGGCCCCGCTCGTGCAGCGCGCGGAGAACGCCGAGCGCCATCTGGTCGTTGGCGGCGAACACCGCGGTGACGTCAGGGTTCGCGGCCAGCATCCGACCGGCTTCGTACCCGGAGCTCGCCGTCCAGTCGCCGTTGAGAACTGGCGGTACCTCACAACCTCGCTGCGTCAGGGTCAGCTCCCAGGAACGCCGGCGCCGATCCGCCGCGAACGACGTCGGCGGACCGCTGACGTGCCAGACCGTCTCGTGGCCGAGATCCAGCAGGTGCTCAGTCGCCAGGCGCGCGCCCTGGGCTTGGTTGCTGTCGACGATCGGGTAGTCGTAATGGGCGCTGGAGTCGACGACGACGACCGGTAGCCCTTCGGGCAGCTGTACGCCGGCCTCGTCCAGCGTGTGCGCCTCGATGAGGATGATCACACCGTCGACCGCCTGCTCCCCCAGCCGGCTGAAGGCGTTCGTCACCGCGCGCTGGTTGACGTCCAGGACCGGCAGCAGGTTGATCGCGTAGCCGCTGACGGTTGCCGCCGCGGCGACCGCGTCGAGCGTCCGGGTGGTGCCGAAGCTGGACAGCTCGAAGACGATCACGCCGATGCTGCGGAACTGGCCGTTGCGCAACGCACGCGCCGCGCTGTTCGGCCGGTAGCCGACCTCCCGCATCGCGGCGAGCACCCGGTCCCGGGTGGCCGCGTCCACGTTGTGGCGCTCGTTCGCGACCCGTGACACGGTCTGCCCGGAAACCCCGGCCAGGCGTGCTACATCGGCCATCGACGGCCCGCGCCGCCGGCGTACCGGTGTTTCGTCCGTAGGCATCGGCACTCCCCCTTGGATGACTTGGACTATAGACATGTTGACGTAAACACGCTAGTTTCGCCGCGGTCGATGTTGACGTAAACATCGATGCAGCGAGCGGACCAGTGACAAGGAGGTCGGCGGACATATGGCCGAGTCCGTAGTACTGCGCCGACGGCGCGCGGGATTCCATCGCGACAGCAAGGGATGGATCTTCGTCGGTCCGTTCCTGGCCGTTTTCGCGCTCACCTTCCTGGCGCCGATCGGCTACGCGATCTATCTCAGCCTCTTCCGCGAGCAGGCCTTCTTCGGCGGCACCGTGTTCGTCGGCCTGGACAACTACCTCGACGTGATCCAGGACTCGAAGTTCTGGGAGGCGTTCGGCCGGGTGCTCCTGTTCCTGGTCGTGCAGGTGCCGATCATGTTGGTGCTGGCCTTGCTGGCCGCGCTCGCGATCGACAGCGCCCGGCTGCACGGCGCGAACTTCTTCCGGATCGTGATCTTTCTGCCGTACGCCGTCCCCGGCGTGGTCGCGGTGCTGATGTGGGGCTACATCTACGGCAACAACTTCGGGCTGGCGGCCGACCTGAACGATCTGCTCGGCAGCACCTCGATCGTGCCGCTCAGCGCCCGCTGGATGCTGCCCTCGATCGCGAACATCGTCACCTGGGAGTTCGTCGGCTACAACATGCTCATCTTCTACTCGGCGCTGCGGACGGTGCCCGAGGAGCTGTACGAGGCGGCCGCGATCGACGGCGCGGGGACGATCCGCACCATCCGGGCGGTCAAGCTCCCGGCGCTCCGCGGCGCGATCGTGATCGCCACCATCTTCTCGATCATCGGCAGCTTCCAGCTGTTCAACGAGCCCAACATCCTGCGCACCTTGGCGCCGAACGTCATCACCACCTACTTCACGCCGAACATGTACGCCTACAACCTGTCCTTCGCCGGCCAGCAGTTCAACTACTCCGCCACGGTCGCGATCGTGATGGGTGTCATCACGGCCGTGATCGCCTACGTCGTCCAGCTGCGCGGCTCCCGGGAGGCGATGTGAGTACCACGACGCTGCTGCGGTCCCGGCCGTCCCGGCCGCTGAAGGGAGGCGGTGTGAGTAGGACATCACCGCTCAAGCCCCGTCGCTCACGGCTGCTGACCGGCATGATGCTGCTGTACCTCGTGTACACGCTGGTGCCGCTGCTGTGGCTGTTGCTCAGCGCAACCAAGACCCAGGACGATCTGCTGTCCAGCCCGGGTCTGTGGTTCGGCAAGACGTTCGCGCTGTTCAGCAACATCCAGGACACGTTGACCTACGACGACGGCATCTTCCTGCGCTGGCTCGGCAACACGCTGCTATACGTGGTGGTCGGCGCCGGCGGGGCGACCCTGCTCGCGACCGCGGCCGGCTACGGGTTGGCGAAGTACAAGTTTGCGGGGCGTCGCGCCGTCTTCGCAGTACTGCTGGGCGCGGTCGCAGTCCCTGGTACGGCGCTCGCAGTCCCCACGTTCCTGATGTTCTCCAACCTCGGGCTGACGAACACGGTCTGGGCCATCATCATCCCGTCTTTGGTGAGCCCGTTCGGCCTTTATCTGATGTGGGTTTACGCGTCGGACGCCATACCTCACGACCTGCTCGAAGCGGCCCGGATCGACGGCGCCGGGGAGATCCGGATCTTCTTCACGGTGGCGCTGCGGCTGCTCGTCCCGGGTGTCGTGACGGTGCTGCTGTTCGCGGTGGTGGCGACCTGGAACAACTACTTCCTGCCGCTGATCATGCTCAGCAAACCGAACCTCTACCCGCTCACCGTGGGGCTCACCCAGTGGAGCAACCAGGCGACCGGCGTCGGCGCGCGGCCCATCTACAACCTGGTGATCACCGGGTCGCTGCTGACCATCGTGCCGCTGGTGATCGCCTTCCTCTTTCTTCAGCGGTTCTGGCAGTCCGGCCTGAGCGCAGGCAGCGTCAAACAGTGAAGTGTCAAACAGTGAAGGGAATGACCCGATGAGACCTGGAGTCTGGCGGGGGGTTCTGGCCGCGGTCGTCCTGGTGACCGGCGCGGTGACCCTCCCCGCAACCGCCTCACCTACGACCAAACCATCGATCACGACCGACTTCCGCGGGGTGAACTGGGCCGACC
The DNA here is from genome assembly GCF_004361855.1 of Kribbella caucasensis. Lineage (GTDB taxonomy): Bacteria > Actinomycetota > Actinomycetes > Propionibacteriales > Kribbellaceae > Kribbella > Kribbella caucasensis. Next base: position 82,032 of record NZ_SNWQ01000009.1, on the reverse strand, counting down.
CGCGGGACAACTACGCCGCGGACGAGGTCGTGCCGTCCGGTCTGAGCACCGACGACGACTACGCGACCACCTACCGCAAGGCCACCGGCATCCTGCTGGAGTTCCGCCATGAGTTGAAGGCGAACACGGTCCGGTTGCCGATCAACCCCACGAGTGTCGGGACGGACTGGTGGGCGTCTTACCAGGGTGCGATCGACGCTGCCACCGCCAACGGCTTCAAGGTGATCCTCAGCTACTGGGAGGCGAACAACGCCAAGGATGGGCGGGTCGACGACCCGGCCGCCTTCGAGGCCATGTGGAACATCGTGGTCGCCAAGTACGGCAAGAACCCGAAGGTGTACTTCGAGCCGATGAACGAGCCGTTCGGCTACTCGCTCGACGAGTGGGTCTCCCTGACGTCGTCCTGGCTGGCAAGGCACAGCGCCGTACCCCGTGGCCGGGTGGTCATCTCGGGCACCGGCTACAACGACAACGTGACCGGGGTGGGTGCGGCACCGCAGCTGAAGGGCACGCTGCTTTCCCTGCACTTCTACGGCTTCTGGGCTTCCGACGAGACGGAGGCGGCGTGGCTGGCGAACCTGCGGCCGCGCATCGGTGAGTACGGCTGGCGGACGCTGATCGACGAGGCCGGTTCGCCGATGACGATCGGCCTGAACTACGGCAACCACGAGGGCAACGTCTATACGTCGTACCTCGCCGCTCTCACCCAGACGGCGCGCGAGCAGAAGATGGGGATCGTCTACTGGCCGGGCCTGCGCAACGGCGACTCCTACTCGATGACGACGCAGGTCGGCCCCGCGGACCTCGAGGTCAACAGCCGGAGCGGCCTGGACCAGCTGTGGTGGGGCTGGGGTCTGCTCAAGAAGGAGCCGAGCAACGACCTGCCGCCGGCGCCTCCGGGCGAGCCGCTGCGTGGTGTCGCCAGTGGCCGGTGTGTCGACGTACCAGGCTTCTCGACAGCACCCGGTACGGCGCTCGACCTGTGGGACTGCAACAACGGTGGCAACCAGTCGTGGAACTACACGGCCGAGAAGCAGCTGACCGTCTACGCCGACAAGTGCATGACGATCGGCGGCGACGGAGCCGGCGCCGGCAGCCCGGTGATCATCGACAACTGCACCGGTGCGCCCAACCAGGCCTGGGAACTCAACGCCGACCTCTCGGTCAGCAGCGTCGCCCATCCCGACCTCTGCCTCGATGCCGCGGGTGCCGGCACGGGCAACGGGACAGCGGTCGACGTCTGGTACTGCAACGGCCAGGCCAACCAGCAGTGGACGCGGTCATAGCGATGCGTCAGAACAGTGAAAGTGAAAGGAACACCATGAAGACCAGTCATCGGCGCAGCGTCAGGCGGCTCGTGCTCGCCACCGCTGCCGTCACGGCGGCCACGGTTCTGCTGGCCGCCTGCGGAGGATCGGACGACTCCGGCGGCAGCGCCCAGCCGCAGGGGTCGCCGGACGCCGTGAACGCCGCCCTGGAGAAGGGCGGCACCATCACCTACTGGAGCTGGACTCCCTCCGCCGAGGCGCAGGTGGCCGCGTTCCAGAAGGAGTACCCGAACGTCAAGGTGAACCTGGTCAACGCCGGTACCGGCAACGACCACTACACCAAGCTGCAGAACGCCATCAAGGCCGGCTCCGGAGCACCGGACGTCGCGCAGATCGAGTACCAGGCGCTGCCGCAGTTCGCGCTGCCCGGTTCGCTGGTCGACCTCCGTGAGTACGGCTTCAACACGTACGAATCCGCCTACACCGCGTCGACCTGGACCGCCGTACACGCCGGCGACGGCCTCTACGGTCTGCCGCAGGACTCGGGCCCGATGGCGCTGTTCTACAACAAGGAAGTCTTCGACAAGTACGGCATCACCGTGCCGAAGACCTGGGACGAGTACGTCGCCGCGGGCAAGAAGCTGCACGCTGCCGACCCGAAGAAGTACATCACCAACGACAGTGGTGACGCGGGCTTCACCACCAGCATGATCTGGCAGGCGGGCGGCAAGCCGTTCAGCACCGACGGCAAGAACGTCAGCATCAACCTGCAGGACGACGGGACGAAGAAGTGGACCGGCGTCTGGGACCAGCTCGTCACGGGTGGTCTGGTGGGGAACATTCCCGGCTGGACCGACGAGTGGTTCAAGGCGCTCGGCGACGGCACCATCGCGTCGCTTCCGACCGGCGCGTGGATGCCGGGTGTGATGGAGGCGTCGGTCAAGGCCGGTGCGGGCAAGTGGCGGGTCGCGCCGATGCCGACGTACGACGGACAGCCGGCGACGGCGGAGAACGGCGGCAGCACCCAGTCGGTGCTCAAGCAGAGCGCCAACCCCGCGCTGGCGGCCGCCTTCGTCAAGTGGCTGAACCACGACGGTGGCGTGAAGCCATTCCTGGCCAGCGGCGGTTTCCCGTCGACCACGGCCGACCTCAAGGACGCCACGTTCGTGGACAAGCCGAGCGCGTACTTCGGTGGGCAGCAGATCAACCAGGTCCTCACCGGCTCGGCCGACTCGGTGGTCAAGGGCTGGAGCTACCTGCCGTTCCAGCTGTACGCCAACACCATCTTCGGTGACACCGTCGGCAAGTCGTACCAGGCCAAGTCCGAGCTGAACACCGGGCTGAAGGCGTGGCAGGACGCGCTGGTGACGTACGGAAACCAGCAGGGCTTCCAGACCAACGGTTAGAAGTTTTGGGTTTGAAGGGGATACATGTTCGCGATCGGTGAGTCCGATTTCCTTCTCGACGGCAAGCCGTTCCGGATCCTGTCCGGGGCGCTGCACTACTTCCGCGTGCACCCGGACTCCTGGGCGGACCGGATCGAGAAGGCGCGGTCGATGGGCCTGAACACCATCGAGACGTACGTGCCGTGGAACGCCCACAGCCCACGTCCCGGGGAGTTCGGCACCGAGGGGATGCTCGACCTCGAGCGCTTCCTGCGGTGTATCGCCGACGCGGGCATGTACGCGATCGTCCGGCCCGGTCCGTACATCTGTGCGGAGTGGGACAACGGCGGCCTCCCCGCCTGGCTCTTCCAGGGGTCAGGCGTGGGGGTCCGCCGGTACGAGAAGCAGTTCATGGCAGCGGTCACCGAGTACCTGGAGCACGTACTGCGGATCGTGCAGCCGCTACAGGTCGACCAGGGTGGGCCGGTCTTGCTCGTCCAGGTCGAGAACGAGTACGGCGCGTTCGGCGACGACCCGACGTACCTGAAGGCGCTGGTCGAGGTGATCCGGGGCGCCGGGATCACGGTGCCGCTGGTGACTGTGGACCAGCCGGTCGACGAGATGCTGGCGGCCGGCGGTCTGGACGGCGTACTCCGGACTGGTTCGTTCGGGTCACGGGTTGCGGAACGGCTCGAGACCCTGCGGACGCACCAGCCGTCCGGACCGTTGATGTGTATGGAGTTCTGGGACGGCTGGTTCGACCACTGGGGCGGGCGGCACCACACCACGGGGGTCGACGAGGCCGCCGCGGAACTGGACGCGTTGCTGGCCGCCGGGGCATCGGTCAACATCTACATGGTCCACGGCGGCACGAACTTCGGGCTGACCAGTGGCGCCAACGACAAGGGCGTGTACCGGCCGACGATCACCTCCTACGACTACGACGCCCCGCTGGACGAGGCCGGCCACCCGACCGCGAAGTACTACGCGTTCCGGGAGGTCATCTCCCGGTACGCACCGGTGCCGGCCGTTCCCGCTCAGCGGCCGGCGTTCTCCGCCCCGGAGCAGCAGGTGGCTCTGGGGTCGCCGATCCGGCTGCTCGCGAACCCGGACGCCTGGGGTGTGTGGAGTCAGCACGAGTCGATGCCGTCGCTCGAGGATGTTGATGCGCGGCTTGCGCTCTTCCGGACCTCGATCGATGTCGATGGCGGTCCGGCGTTGCTCACTGTCGGCGAGGTCCGGGATCGGGCCACGGTGTTTCTGGACGGCGACCCGGTGGGTGTGTTGGACCGGGAACGGCATGACCAGGCGATCATGTTGCCTCGCGGCCGTGGCCGGCTCGAGCTGGTCGTCGAGGATCAGGGGCGGGTCAACTACGGCGCCCGTATCGGCGAGGCCAAGGGGTTGGTGGGTCCGATCAGGTTGGGCTCGGAACCGTTGACTTCTTGGTCGGCGTGCGCGATCGATCTGGACGGCGTACCTCGGTTGTGGGAGTCCGGTGGGACAGACTCGCGGCCGGGTGTCGGACCTGTTGCCTGGCGGGCGTTCTTCGAGGCGGACGAGTCCGTGGACCACTTCCTCCACACCGATGCGTGGGGCAAGGGCATTGCCTGGATCAACGGCTTCTGCCTCGGACGATACTGGCGTCGGGGCCCACAGCAAACTCTTTTCGTACCCGGACCCGTGGTACGGGCCGGGGGCAACGAACTCGTCGTACTGGAGCTCGACGTGATCGCCGAGCCGGTGGCACGTTTCGGGCCGGGCTTGGCGCTGGGGCCGATCGAGTTGTGATTGGAACAGGTGGGTCCGGAGGGCATCGGCAGGGCGCGCTCCGGACCCGCCTGGTCTAGGGGGTGGGGGCCGGGGTGGGGGCCGGGGTGGAGGCTGCCGTGGGGGCGTGGGCGAGTTTCTCTGTGCCGGTCCCGTTGCCGATCTTGGTGGCCAGCAGATCGGCGACCGCGTGGACGGCCCGCAGCGTCGGCGCCGGCGTACCGGTGAGGTCGGCCAGCTCGACCACAGCGGCGAGGATCACGTCGAGTTCGAGGGGTTTGTCCTTCTCCAGGTCCTGCAGCATCGACGTCTTGTGTTCGCCGACGCGTTCGGCGCCGTCGATCCGTTTGTCCACCGAGATGGCGGGTTCGCAGCCGACAGCACGGGCGATCTCCAGCGACTCCTCCATCATCAGCCGGACCATCGCGCGCGTCCCGGAGTGCTTGGCGATCTCCACCATCGTGGCCCGGGCCAGCGCGCTGATCGGGTTGAACGCGGCGTTGCCGAGCAGCTTGATCCAGATGTCCTTGCGGACGTCGGCCTCGACCGGGCACTTCAGCCCGCCGGCCACCATCGCCGCACTGAACTCGAGGCAGCGTTCGCTCTGCCCGCCGCCCGGTTCGCCGATGGAGAACCGGGTGCCCTCCAGGTGCCGGACCACCCCCGGCCCGTCGAGCTCGGTCGAGCAGTACACGACACAGCCGATCGCGCGATCCAGGGACAGCACCCGAGTCACTTCGCCACCAGGATCGACCGACTCGATCCGGCGGCCTTCGTACGGACCTGGGAGGCCGTGGAAGTACCACCAGGGGATGCCGTTCTGGGCGGCGATGACCGCCGTTTTGCCGTGTAGCAAGGGTTCCAGCAGTGGTCCGGCCGAGGCGTAGGAGTTCGCCTTGAGGCCGAGGAACACGTAGTCGACCGGTCCGATCTCGGTGGTGTCGTCGGTGGCCGGCGTACGGGCGAGCCAGTCGCCGCGTGGGCTGTGGACCTGGACACCGCCCTTCCGGATCGCGTCGAGATGGGCGCCGCGGGCAACGAGATGGACCTCGGTCCCGCCGCGATGCAGGGCCGCCCCGACATACGCGCCGATCGCACCGGCGCCAAGTACTGCAACACGCATGATGGGTCCCGCCTTTCGGTGGGGCTCGGTATACGGCATACAGTAGGCCGCGACCCGAACCCGGTCAAGGCATGACAAACCTCACAAGTTCGGCAAACGCTCGCCGCTTCGCACTCCCCATCGGCCGGCCCCGCTCTGCACCAACCTGCCCGGAGGAATCGACCGAATCCGGGTTGGGTCCTCGCTGGAACCTCGGTCAAGAAGTGGGGGGCTTGAACATGAAATAGCCAGTTCACGGTCACCGGTTGTTGTTCAAGGTCGCGGGTTCTCGCGGGCGGGGACGGGATTCGGGTGCCCGGGGCGGTGACCGCGGGCCGGTTTGGGGGTGGGTGGTTGGTGATGGGGGCGCCTAGTTGTGGGTGGAGCGGAGGGCTTGGGCTAGGGCTTCTAGGGCGGGGAGGGCGTTGATGATGGTTTGGGCCGTCGTCTCGGGGAGTTGGTCCAGGCAGGCGGCGATGGCTTCGGTGCGGTGGTGTTTGATGCGGTCGGAGAGTTCGCGGCCGGCTTCGGTGGATTCGACCTGGATGGCACGGAGGTCGGCGGGGTTGGGGTCGCGCTGGATCAGGCCCAGCTCGGTCAGTTTGCCGATCACCCGGGACAGCATGGTCGGGTTCAGGCCCTCCAGTTGGGCCAGTTCGGTCAGCCCGAGGGGGCCGCGGAACACGATCAGGCCGAGCACGGACGCCTGAGTCGGCGTCAGGCCCTCGCTGGTCGCGGTGGTGTTGAGCTCCCGGGCGAGCTTGGAGATCACGCCGCGCAGCTTGTTCAGCGTCTCGGTGTCGGACATATCAAACCCCTTTATTGCCTGCTGGCAAGCAATGTACTGTGGAACCCGATGGATCGCCCGAGTCTTCCAGCAGCCGGCGTCGAAAACCCCGACGCCGCTGCCGCCATAGCCTCGGAGCCCGCCGCCATCGCCTCGGAACCCGCCGAATCAGCCTCGGAGCCCGCTGGGGATGAGCCGCGTCGGCATCGGTGGCTGGTGTTCGGCATCGTTTCCATCGCCCTTCTGATGGCGTCCATCGACCAGACGATCGTGGCGACCGCGCTCAACGCTATCCAGCGGGACCTGGGCGCGCAGCTGAACTGGAGCGGGTGGACGATCACGATCTACGCGCTCGGCCAGATCATCGCGATGCCCCTGGCCGGGCGGCTCGGGGATCAGTTCGGGCGGAAGCGGATCTTCATCGGCGCCGCGGTTCTGTTCACGGTCGCGTCGCTGGCGTGCAGCCTGGCCGACAACATCTATCTGCTGGTGGTGTGCCGCGCGTTCCAGGCCCTCGGCGGCGGCGCGTTCATGCCGACCGCGACCGGGATCGTGGCCGAGCAGTTCGGCCGGAACCGGGATCGCGCGGTCGGGATGTTCACCAGCATCTTCCCGATCGGCGGCATCCTCGGCCCGATCGTCGGCGGCGTGATCGTCACCTACTGGTCCTGGCGGGAGATCTTCCTGGTCAACGTCCCGGCCGGCGTGCTGCTGATCGTGCTCGGCGCCAGGTTCATCCCGCGGAGCGTGCGGACCCGGGGCGCCCACATCGATCTGGTCGGCGCCGGCCTGCTGGCGTTGACGATCCTGTGCGGCATGTTCGGGATCAGCCTGCTCGGCAGCCGCGGTACGGAGCCGACCGACCCGTTCTTCATCGCGGCCGAAGTACTGGCCCTCGTGTTCGGGTTCGTGTTCATTCGGCACGCGCACCGGGCCGCGGCGCCGTTCATCCCGATCCGGTTGCTGCGCGGTCGTGGGTTCGGCGTGATGAACGCGATCAACCTGATGTACGGCGCCGCCGTGCTCGGGTTCGGCGCCCTGGTCCCGTTGTACGCCGAATCGCGGTACGGGATCCAGCCGTTGGAGGCCGGGACGTTGCTGACGGCAAGGGCCGTCGGGATGATCTGCGTCGCCGGGCTGGCCGTGTTCGCGCTCCGCCGGACCGGGTACCGGTCGCCGATGATCGGCGGCATCCTGATGGTCGCGGGTGGCATGTCGGTGATGGCGCTCGCACCGCACGGGATGACGCCGTACGCCTGGCTCGCGGCGGCGGCTGGGGTGACCGGGATCGGGATGGGCCTGTCCATCCCCGCCTCGAACAACGCCAGTTTGCAGTTGGCTCCCGATCAGATCTCGGCGATCGCGGGCTTGCGCGGCATGTTCCGCCAGTCCGGCGGCATCATCGCGGTCTCGGTGACGACGACGATGCTGTCACACAGCGCCAACGCGGGCGTCGCGCAGGCGCACACCTTCGTCGTCTTCGCCGCCCTTCTCGTCCTGATCGTCCCGTTCACCCTGATGGTCCCCGACCACCGCGGCTCCTGGTGACCGCGCCGTGACCAGGCGGCTGCGAATCGTCCGGACACCGACCCAGCGGGGCGGGGGAAATCGTGCTACCGTTTTCCCTGGTTGCTGGCTTTACAGTTCCACGTTCGTTCACGAAACGCCCGCGGAGATTGTGATCCGCCGGGCGTTTTTCTCATATCCGGGCCTTGGTCCGAGTGGGAGGGCTCGTGGCGGCAACCCTGGTGCCGGCACCCGCCGGACCAGCCCACCCGCCCCACAAAGGAGCAAATTATGGCCAGCGGGACAGTGAAGTGGTTCAACGCCGACAAGGGTTTCGGGTTCATCTCGCAGGACGGCGGCGGCGCCGACGTCTTCGTGCACTACTCGGCGATCAAGACCGACGGTTTCCGGTCGCTTGACGAGAACCAGAAGGTTGAGTTCGACCTGGCGCAGGGCCCGAAGGGCCCGCAGGCGGAGAACGTCCGCCCGCTCTGAACCACCCTCACAACGGGCCCACCGCATCGCGCGGTTGGGCCTGTTCGTGTTTTCTGGGCCTGTTTTCGGGGCGCTGCTCAGGACTCCCAGAGGTGTTCGCCGTTGTCCAGCTGATCGGTGCGGTGCAGGCCGACCGCCGTCGCGACAGCCGCTGACGCTGTGTGGTCGGGATGTACGTGCGCGACGATCCGGCCGGCCCCTTGAGCGCGCAACCAGTCGACCAGTCCGGTCGCGGCCTCCTTCGCGTATCCCCGGCCCTGCCAGTCGACTCCCAGCACCCACGCGATCTCGGCGGCGTCGGGAGTCACGGTCGCCTGCAGATACCCGACCAGGGCGTCGTCCTCGAGCGAACTGATCACCCAGTTGAGCCAGTACTCCTCCGCCCGGCCCGGACCGGACAACTGCCGTCCGTACCGTTCGGTCAGTACGTCGGCCGTCGGTGGCTCGCCGCCGGTGAACGTGTACAGGTCGGGCGAGGCCAGCACCTTCGCCATCTCCTCGGCGTACTCGACCCGCAACGGCAGCAACGCCAGCCGCTCGGTGTCGAACCTGGTCGCGATCATCACCCAAAACTAACGCAGAGCGACGCCGGACTGACTGCTGAGACGTCGGATGGTCCGGGCGCTCCCTCCTTCGGCCGGACCGTCCGGCGCCTCAGCTGGGCAGCCGGGTGTTGGGGTGCTGCGTGTTGAGGTGCTGGTCGAACCGGGGACTGCGGTGATCCCCCGGTCCGTATGGCGTGACCCGCTCCTCGTAGTGCAGATGTGGCCCCTCCGCGAGGCCGAGACAGTCCCCCGTCTCCACCGTGTCCCCCCGACGTACTGTCGGCTCGAACAGGTGGCAGTAGAGGTGCCAGATCGCGTTCGACTCGACCACCACCTCGTCCCCCTCGACCCGCACGACCACACCCGCCAGCGTCGCCCGAACCGCCGTACCGCGATCCGCCCGGTAGTCCCGCCCCGGATGAACCCCGACCCCGAAATCACGGACCACCATCGCGTTGTGCACCGGCGTACCCATGACCTGATGGTCCGTACGCCGCTTCAGAAACCCTTAAAGCCGCCCCTACGACGTCCTGTCCCGAGGACTCAGACGCGGGCGGAGACCCCCGGATACGGCGCCGGCTCGACCTCCAGCTCGGTCATCCGGCCGACGTACGTCCGGTACGCACGGCGAGCTTCACCATGTGCCCCGCCGGCCTGGAACGCGGCCACCAGACCCAGGTGGGCCCGTTCGTCGTACTGGTCGCGCTGGAGGATCCGGAGTAGGTAGCCGGCCGCGGCATCCGGGTCACGGCGACCGGTGTCGGCCAGGACCCGGGCAACGCGGACGTACAGGGCACGGGCCTCCTCACGGAGTCCGGCGGCCCAGTCGGCGTACACGTCCTCCTCGAGGAAGTCACCGCTGTACGACGCCTCGGCGGCTCGGAGCTTGGCCAGATCGTTGGAGTCGAGCCCGGACCGGGCGTCGCGGAGGAAGTCCTCGACGTCGACCGCGGCCCGGTCGCCGTCGAGCCAGATGGTCGCGCGGTCGGCGCCGATGAACCTGTCGGCGGCGTACCGCTTGCCGGGGTCAAGCACCGCGCGCACCGTCGACAAAGCAACCGAGAGCCTCGGGGAGGCGACCGATTCGTCCTGGTCCGGCCACAGCAGGTCCAGCAGTTGCACACGGGCCACCGGCCGGCAGCGACGCGCGACCAGGATCTTCAGCAGGTCGCGGGCCTTCTTGGACGGCCACTCGCCGAGCTGCACTGCCTTGCCGTCCCGGAGCACCCGGAAACCACCCAGACACTCGACGCGGACCGGCGGCGGTCCCGTCTCCTGACTCGCGGCCAACGCGGCCGCCGCATAGCGAGTGGCTCCCGCAGCCAGGAACTGCTGATGCGCGTGCAGTGCCAGCTCCTGTCCCTCCGGTCCACGCGTCCGGGTCGCCAACATGAGCTCCGCTCGCGCCTGCCCGAGTGGATCGCTCAGTTCCTTGCGGATGTTCAGTACTTCGTGCAGCACCTCGCCGCCGCCCGCAGCGGCGTACAGCTCGAGTGCGTCCGCCAGGCCGGCGCGGTCGCGACGCTTGCGGCACAGCGCGGCAGCCTCCTCGGCCGATTGGGCTGCCTCTGCTTCGTTGCCCGCGTGCAGAGTCACCCAGCCCAGGGCGACCAGTGCGCCTGACAGGCCGAGCACTGGTCCGTAAGCGACCGCCTGCTTGGCCATCTCTGCCAGTTCGGCGGCTCGCTCGGGCTCCTCGACCGCCAGGACGCGCGCGAGCCCCGCGAGCGACGGGACGAGCGACTGCATGTCCTTCGTGTCGTCAGCCACCGCGATCGCTTCCTCGAAACAGGCGCGGGCCATCGCGCGGTCACCACGTTCGCGGTAGACCTCGCCCAGCACAGAGAGGGGTTGCGCGACCCGCTTCGACTCCAACCGCTGGTACAGCGCACGGGACGCCTCCAGCTCGCCGATCGCCTCATCCAGCCGCCCCAACCGCAACAGCGCCTCACCACGGTTGTTCAGTGCGAGTGCACGGAACACCGCGAAACCAGCGCGGTCCGCGAGCTCCAGTGCGAGGTCCAGCTCCGCCAGGCCGTGTGCGTAGTCGCCCTCGGCGATGTGGTGCGAGCCGCGGTTCACCCGGATCCGGATCGACTGCAGGAGGTCGCCTGCCCGCTCCGCATGCTCCAACGCATGCAGGTAGTGCGACGCGTTGCCGCGCGGATCACTGTCGACCGCCGCGAGCATGGCAAGCACTGTGTGCACGATCGCCAAGGCCCGGTCATCACCGGACACCTTGGCGGCCTCCTGCGCGGCATGGATCAGCTGGCGGCACTCGTCGAACTCACCGCGCAACCAGTGCGCTCCCGCCCACCACGCCTGCAGCAGGGCCTCGTCGGTCAGCTGTTCACCGTCGATCCGGCCGCGGCGATAGGTGGCGATCGCGACGTCGGTCTGGCCGCGCAGATGGTGGATCAGTCCGAGCCGCCAGGCCACCGCGACCGGGATCTCACCATCGGGTTCGATGATCCGGTCGAAGCAGTCCTCGGCGCCCTGCCAGTCGCCGAGTACCTGTCGCGCCTCGCCTTCCAGCTGGTCGAGGGCCGTGTTGCGCAACTCGGGCGGCAACGCTGAGACCGCTGCGACGACGACTTCGGCCAGGCCTCCGCTGACCATCGCGTGGCCGCGTTCGCCGAGCATCCGGGCCGCCTCAGCCGGATCGACCGCCTGGAAGCAGGCCAATGCGTCGCGGTGCTCGCCGGTCGACTCGAACCACTGACCGGCGCGCATGGTCAGCTCGGCCATCTCCTGCCGATCCGTCGACAACCTGTCCTTGGCGAACGACCGGACGAGTGGGTTCAGCTCGTAGTCGGCGTCACCGGCCGACACCAGCAGTCCCCTGGTCCGGAGCTGCTGCACGAGATCCACGCTGTCCGCGAGCCCGATCGCACGACACAACTCGGATCCGAACCTGGGCAACACGGCGGCGGCCGCGACCAATCGGCGTACGGACTCGGGCTCGGCAGCGAACACCTCACCGGCCAGGTAGTCGTACAGCGGCCCGTCCGACCGCAGGGCGCGCCGCAGCCGACTCGGCCGCTCCGCAGTCGGTACGGCGCGCAACGCCTCCACCGCGAGCCGCACAGCCGCCGGCCAGCCCTGTACTGCGGACTGCAGCGTCTCGGCCAGCTCCTCGGACCCTTCACCCAGTACTACGCGGAGCACGGCAAGGGTCTCCGGAACGGTGAAGGCCAACCCGCTCGCGTCGATCTCCAGCACCTGGCCCCTGCCCCGGAGCCGGTCGATCCCGAACGGCATCGGCGTACGGGACGCGACCACCAGGTGCAGTGAGGGCGGAGCGATCCGGACCAGGCCCTCGATCAACCTGGTCGCGGGGTCGGCTGGACCGAGCTCGTGGAGGTCGTCCAGGACGAGGACGAGGTCGCCGTCGAGGTTCTGGTCGAAGGCATCGGCCAGGACAGCGGCGTACGCGAGTGCTCTGGTTTCCTGTTCGGCGTCCGCGTCGGGGCCGCGCGGTCCCTGGAGTTCTGCGGCTAGCACTGCCGACAGGGCAGGCACCTGGCGGCGTACGGCCTCGACCAGACCGGAGACCATCGCGGCGAGGCTGCGGTCTTCGGAGCGGACCGTGTGCCAGGCGCAGGGACGGTCCGCCACCCAGGAGCCGAGCAGGGTGGACTTGCCGAAGCCGGCGTCCGCGACGATCGTCAGCAGCCGTCGCTGGGCTCCCTCGTCCAGCAGGGCGGTCAGCCGGGGGCGCGCAACAGTGCCCTGCACGGGCTCTGCCATGGTCCCCACCTCCTGTCCCCCGCCCAGTACCGCTGCCCACCCTGTACCGCTCCCCGCACACAGGACAACACCGTGGGTAGTGCGTCCGCAACTGATTCAACCGTCGGGGTTTGCCGATGCGGCAAATTTCCGCCGGTGCCGCGGCCCAACCGGGAGAGACTGGCCACATGATCGAGATCGACTGGAGTGAAGAGGCGGGGCGGCTGCGGAACGCGGCGGTGAACGAGGCGGACTGGAACGAGATGGTTGCCGGCAGCCTGGTTCGGGCGACGGACCGGATCGCCGTGGACGTGGGCTGCGGCGGCGGTGGAATGGCGAAGGCGTTGGCGGCCGCTCTGCCGGATGGTGCCGAGGTGGTGGCGATCGACGCTGATCCGGAGGTGTTGCGGCAGGCGCGGGAGCACACCGGCGGCGCGGTCCGGTGCGAGCTGGCGTCGATGGACGACGGGGCGGAACCGTTGCGTAAGGCAATCGGTGCGCCGGCTTCGCTGATCTGGGCGTCTGCCTCGGTTCATCATGCGGGCGACCAGCAGGCGGCGGTCGACGCGCTGGCCTCGCTGCTGGCGCCAGGTGGGCGGTTGGCGCTGGCCGAGGGTGGGCTGCCGTCGCGGAGTCTGCCGTGGGAGCTGGGGATCGGGGAGCCCGGGATGGAGCTCCGGCTCGACGCTGCGCAGGATCGGTACTTCGCCGCGATGCGTGCCGGGCTGCCGGGTTCGGTACCGATGCCGTACGGGTGGACGGATGCGCTGCGGCGCGCCGGACTCGTCGACGTGACCACCCGAACCGTGCTGACGGAGAAGTCCGCACCGCTGTCGGACGAGGACCTGGATCAGCTGATCGGCCAGTTCCGGCACAAGGTCGATCGGCTCGACCCGGCTGCTTCCAGCGGGTCCACTGGGCACGGACATGGTCATGGGCACGGGGACTTTCCGCCCGAGCTGGGGTTGAGTGCCGAGGACTTGTTGGTCTGGCGGCGACTCCTTGACCCGGACGACTCGCAGTACCTCGGCCGCCGTACCGATCTCGCCGTACTGTCGGCGCGCAGCATCCATGTCGGCCACGCGGCCGGGTGACGCCGTAGGGTGGGTGCCCATGAACGACCGGCTGGTATGGATCGACTGCGAGATGACCGGCCTCGACCTGGCGGCCGACGCCTTGATCGAGGTCGCGGTGCTGGTGACCGACTACGAACTCAACGTGCTCGGCGACGGCATCGACCTGGTGATCACGCCACCTCCTGCCGCGCTGGAGCAGATGGGTGACTTCGTTCGCGAGATGCACACCGCTTCCGGTCTGCTGGACGAACTGCCGCACGGGATCCCGCTCGCCGAGGCCGAGAACCAGGTGCTCGACTTCATCTCCGGCTACGTCAAGGAGCCCCGCAAGGCCGCGCTGGCGGGGAACTCGGTCGGCACCGACCGGACGTTCCTGGTCCGCGACATGCCGAAGGTCGAGGCGCACCTGCACTACCGCAACGTCGACGTCAGCTCGATCAAGGAACTGGTCCGGCGCTGGTACCCCCGGGTGTACTACGCGACGCCGGCGAAGATCGGCAACCACCGGGCGCTGGCCGACATCACCGAGAGCATCGCCGAGCTCCGGTACTACCGGCAGACGGTCTTCGTACCGCAGCCGGGCCCCGATTCGGACACCGCCCGAGCGGCCGCGAGCCTGGTGATGGGCCCGATTTCAGGTAGCTGACGTTCGTCGCTATGATTACCCAGCCGTCGTAGTCAGGCGGTGCAACATGGTGGGTGTAGCTCAGCTGGTAGAGCACCTGGTTGTGGTCCAGGTGGTCGCGGGTTCGAGTCCCGTCACTCACCCGACAGGCGGCCTGTGTCTGCGGAAAGCGCAGACCCAGGTCGTTTTCGTTGTGTTGTGCGCCTCGCTTCGCTCGGCGCGGGCGGGGGCTTCGCCACCCGCACCCCCTTGTCGGGGTGGCCCTTCGTTGGTTGGCTCGGGGGGCTGGGAGGATCGGTCGGGTGAAGTCGTCGGGGAGTGTGTGGTTTGTGTATGGGGTTGCCGTGGTGGTGACCTTTTTGGTGGGGCTGATCTCGTTCGCGGTGTTTGTGCTCGCCCAGGTGTTCGGTTCGGGTGGGGAGAACGAGCCGGGGCCTGTGGTTCAGGGCCAGCCGACGGTTACTCCTACGGCGACTGCGACTCCTGTGGCTCGGACTACGTTGGTTCGGGTTTATGAGGTTCGGGCGGTGGTGGCGGATAAGCGGCAGGTGGTGTTGATTGTGGCTACGCCGGTGGGGTGTACGAATTTCTTGCGGGCGGCTGCTTATGCGGAGGGGCCGGGGGCGGTGGCTGTGCGGGTTACTCAGCAGGCTTATCGGGCTGACTGCAAGTGGCAGCGGAAGCCGGTGCTGGCTACTGCGCGGGCGCCGATCGCCGCCCGGACCCTGATCGTCAATGGTGTGGTGTGGACCGCGGACGCGGAGGGGCGTTATGCGCCGGCGTTGCGGTCCAGTGGGAGCCCGAATTCCGCGATGTGGACGGGGAGCCCGGTTTCCAGGGAGCGGTTCGCGGCGATGCCTACGGCTACGCTGCGCAGGCCGTCTCGGTAGCCGGCCCGGCGTTCGAGGGGGTCTGGGTCGCCGGTTGGGCGGAAGACGTCGTCCAGGAGGTGGTTGTCGCCGCCGCCGTGGGCTCCGTCGCCCTCGGGGATCGGGATTTCTACCGCTTGCTCCCAGTGGCGTTGGACCAGGAGACGTTCGCCGGCCGGGCGCGGGTTCGTCGTACCGCCTGCTGTGGGGTCGTCTGGGTTGACGCTCGGGTCTACGGCTGGGCGGCCGACTACTCCGGTGGCGCCTTGGACGAAGCCTCGTTCGACCACGTCGAGTTCGAGGCGGCCTTCGGTGCCGTTGACGGCGACCCTGTACCCCTCCCAAGGTGAGTGGGCGTTCAGCGCATAGGTGAGGACGGCACCCGATCGGTAGCCGACCAGCAGGCCCAGGTTGTCCTCGATCGTGATCCCGGGGCTGAACACGTCCTGGTCCCGGATGTAGCCGTCGTCGCCTTCCGCCTCGAGGTAGAGCTGACGCAGTTTGTCGTCGGCCGCGAGGTCGAGGGCGAACGGGTCCTCCGCGGCGCCCGGCGCACCGGCCGAACGTGACGGCCGGTCGGTCAACCCGCGCTCGGCCGCGTTCTGGTCGCCGTAGAAGCGCAACCCGCCCAGTGCGGTCACAGTCTCCGGTACGTCGGCCAGCCACCAGTTCACCAGGTCGAAGTGGTGGCTGGACTTGTGCACCAGCAGACCACCCGAGATCGACTTGTCCCGGTGCCAGCGGCGGAAGTAGTCGGCGCCGTGCACGGTGTCCAGCACCCACTCGAAGTGGATCGAGGTGACCTTGCCGATCGCACCCGACGCGATCAGCCGCCGGACCTCGCTGTTCCGCGGCGAGTAGCGGTAGTTGAAAGTCACGATGAGTCCGGCCGACGACGACTCGACCGCCTTCGCGATCGCCTGGGCCGGATCGAGCGCGGTGGTCAGTGGCTTCTCGACGACAACCGAGGCGCCCGTGTCAAGGGCTGCGGTCGCATACCGATGGTGGGTCGCGTCGGGCGACGTCACGATCACCACGTCGGGCTTCTGTTCGGCTAGCAGCTGGCCGAAGTCGTCCGGGGCGTAGCGGGTCGGCGCGGTGTGACCGGCCGTGGTCAGCACGCGGTCGTAGTACGTCATCCGGGTCGGGTTCGGTTCGCACCAGGCGACGATCGAGCCCACGTCGGCGTAAGAGTTCGCCAGGGCGTCGATGTACATGGCGGCGCGGGAGCCAGTTCCGACGACTGCGTAGCGTTTCACGGTTCTCCTTCGGCTGGGTAACCGGTTTCTAGCAGCCTTCTCTGAAACGAGTCAACGCTTGGATCACCGAGTGGATGATCTTTGGTTTCTGATGAAATCTGACCGCTCGCAGACTGAGAGACCGGTTTCTCAATCCCGCCCGGAGGCGTTATGGTGGCCGCCCTCGGGTCCCCGCCTGGGCCTGCGGCGGAGTGGAGGTGGGCGATGGGAGACAACGGCCGGCCGACGGCCACCATCAGCCGGGTCGCGGAGGCCGCGGGGGTTTCCCGCGCGACCGTCTCCCGGGTGATGAACGGCCGCTCGACCGTCGCGCCCGAGCTGGCCGAACGGGTGCTGGCGGCGGCGCGCGCGCTCGACTACGCGCCGAGCCCGGTCGCCCGCAGCCTCGCCCTCGGCCGGACCGCGACGATCTCGCTGATCGTGCCGGACCTGGCCAACCCGACGTTCCAGGAGGTACTGCGCGGGCTCAGCCAGGCCGCCGGCGAACACGGCCACCGCCTGCTGATCGCGGAGTCGGCCGAGCACGTCGAGGACGAGGAGGTCCTGGCCGTCGAGGCCCGCCGCCGCTGCGACGGCATCGTGCTCGCCTCACCCCGGCTGCCGGCCGAAGATCTCGGCCGGCTGGCCCAACAACTCAGCCCACTCGTCCTGATCAACCGGACGCTGCCCGGCGGCGGCGTACCGTCCCTTTCGGTCGATCATGCCGCGGGTATCGGCGATCTCGTTGCCCACCTGTTGTCCCTCGGGCACCGCAAGATCGTGTACCTCGCCGGTCCTCCGGCCAGCATCTCCAACCAGGACCGCCTCGACGTCCTGCTGCGGTTGTCCCGGGAGGGCCGTGCGTTCGAACTGGTCGAGCTGGCCTGCGGTTCGATGTTCGAGGACGGTCACGCGATGGCCGGGGCGGTTGTCGGTACGGGCGCCACGGCCGTTGTCGCGTACAACGACATGGTTGCCTTCGGCACGCTCAGCGGCCTACACGAGTTGGGCGTCGCCGTCCCTCAGCAGATCTCCATCACCGGCTTCGACGACATCCCGTTCGCCCGCTTCACCACACCACCGCTCACCACGACCGCAGTACCGGCCAACGCCATCGGCCGCGACGCGTGGACCCGCCTCTGGGCTTTGCTTGAGGGCAGCCCCGCCACGCCGCCGGCCACCTACCGCCCCCGGCTGCAAGTCCGCGGCAGTAGCGGCCGCGCAGCGCTCAGTTGACGGTCTCGACGATCTCCAGTTCGGCCGGGCTGAACTTCGCGACGTGCTGCTGCACCCGCCCCATCCGCTCGCGGAACTCCGGACTCGACTTCCACGCGTGCGCGGATTCGGCGCTGTCCCACCATCCGAAGCTGACGTAGCGAGTCGCATCCCCCAGATCCCGGGCGAGCCGCAATGTCCCGGCCCCCGGCATCGTCCCCGCCCAGCCTGCGAACGCTGTCCAGGCGTCCACGAAGGCCTCTTCCTCGCCGACGTTCGGAATCCACTCCGCCGTCGTGTACATCTCAGCCATCTCTGCCTCCCCGCCACTCGCCAAGAACGCAGACCCCCGGCCGCCGTACTCCGGTCCGGCTGGGCCATATCCCCCAACCGCCAGTATGCGCTGCCTACTGGGAAGCTGACCTCGATCCGGGGGTGCTGGTCAGGGTGGCGGCCCAGGTGGCGAGGAGCTTGAGGCCGTCGTAGGACGGCGTACCGGCTTCGGCGGCGTAGGTGGTCAGCGTCAGGCCGGGATCCGCGGGCAACGGCATCGCCTCGAAGAGGAGGTCGAGGGTGCCGACGGCCGGGTGGTTGAAGTGCTTGACGCCGGTCCGGTGCAGGCGGACGTTGTGCGTCGCCCACAGGGTGCGGAACTCGTCGCTGCGGGTGGAGAGCTCACCGACCAGGTCGGACAGGTTGCGGTTGTACGGATCGCGGCCGGCCTCGGTACGGAGCAGGGCGACGGTGTTGTTCGCGGCGCGATCCCAGTCGGGGTAGAAGGTCCTGGCCGTCGGATCGAGGAAGTTGTAGCGGGCCAGGTTGACCGGCCGGTCCGGGCCGTCGAACGCCTGCGAGTAGAGGGCGCGGCCGAGCGGGTTGATAGCCAGCAAGTCCAGCCGCCCGTTGCGGACGAACGCGGGCGCCTCGGTGATCGCGTCGAGAACGGCGAGGATGCCGGGGCGGACCTGTTCACTGGTCCTCCGGCGGCGCGGGGTCCGCAGCGTCGCGCCGGCCGTACGAGCCAGTTCGTACAGGTGCTCGCGTTCGGCTTCGTCGAGCTGCAGTGCGCGGGCGATCGCTTCCAGCACGCTGCCGGAGACCCCACCGAGGCCGCCGCGCTCGAGCCGGGCGTAGTACTCCGAACTGACCCCGGCGAGCAGCGCGACCTCCTCGCGGCGGAGTCCCGGGACCCGCCGGTGACCGGTGTTCGCCGCGCCGAGTCCGGCCTGCTGCGGCGTGACCTTTGCCCGCCGGCTGGCAAGAAACTCACGAATCTCGCTCCGGTTGTCCACGTCACCGAGGCTACGCGGACCCGTCTGGGCGAGGGATGCCCTGTCAGTACCCGTCAGGCTCGCGGCTTGGACCTCTCGAATGCGTCGGCGGCTTCGTTGAGGTGAGTGAGGAACCGGGTGAGGGCGGGCGGCTTGGTGCGGCCGGCGACGGTTGCGGCGAAGATCTGGCGGATCGACTCGTCTTCGGCATGCAGGCGGAGCAACGAGATGTCGGCGGGTGCGCCGCGAGCGGCCAGAGCCGGGACGAGGGCGACCCCGAGACCTGCCGCGACACAGCCCAGCTTGCCGGTCCACTCCGCGGCGACGATATCGATTCTCGGCTGGAATCCACTGGGGAGGCTGGCGCGCAGCAGGGTGTCCTCGGCCGTCGCGGAGCCGACGATGAACGGATCGTCGGCGAGTTCGGCCAGCCGTACTGTCCGTCGCCGGGCCAACCTGTGATCGCGAGAGACCGCCACCAGCAGGCGCTCATCCAGCAGGTGGTGCAGCTCGAAAGCGGTGGAGTCGATCGAGCCGGTGGGTGACGAACTCACCACCGCGATGTCGGCGTCCCCGGCGGCGAGGCGTTCCAGCAAGACAGGTGTCAGGCCCTCGACGAGCGAGAGGTCCACATCTGGATACGCATCGCGGAAGGACGCTAGCGCCTGCGGAACAAGCGCCGCGACAGCGGTTGGGAACGCGCCGACGCGCAACCGGCCGCGGCCGAGTCCGGCCAGCTCGCCGAGGTCCCGCCGAGCGGTGGCCAACCGATCGAGCACCGCCTCCGCGTGCGGTAACAGCGTCCGTCCTTCCTCGGTGAGCGTCACACCGCGCGGCAGCCGGTCGAAGACTCGCGCTCCGACCTCGGCCTCGAGCGTCGCGATCTGGCGGGAGACAGCCGACTGGGTGAAGCTCAACCGACGAGCCGCCGCGGTGATCGACCCGTACTGCGCGACGGTCCGGAACACCTCCAGGAGCTGGGTATCCATATGGCCCATGCTACTCACGCATGTCAGCCATGCCAGACATTCGCTGGTCGCATGCCGTTGGCTTCCCTACCGTTGCAGGTATGACGAACCTCGCGGTCCTGGGGACCGGGCACATGGGTGCTGCCATCGCGCGCAGACTGTTGGTCGCCGGCCATCGGGTAACAGTGTGGAACCGTACGCCGAGCCGGGCCGCCGCGCTGGCGGGATCGGGTGCCGTGATCGCCGAAACGCCGGCGAAGGCTGTACTCGACGCTGACCTGATCATCACCATGCTGACCGACGCCACAGCGGTAGAAGCCGCCCTGTTCGGACCCGACGCTGCGGTGGACGCGACGAGGTCGGGCGCGATCCTGGTGCAGATGTCGACGATCGGCCCCGACGAGACCCGCGCGCTCGCCGCGCGGCTGCCGACGGCGATCTCGTTTCTCGACGCTCCCGTCGGTGGCAGTGTCGGCGCGGTCGACGCGGGCAAGCTGACGATCTTCGCGGGTGGCCGGGACAAGGTCATCGAGCAGGCAGGGCCTATGCTGCGTGACCTTGGCACGGTCCACGACTGCGGCCCCGTCGGCACCGGGACGGCCCTCAAGCTCGTGGTCAACACCGCGATGATCACCGCCCTCGGCGCCCTGCACGACTCCCTCGCCGTCGCCGACGCCTTCGGCATCGACCGGTCGCTGGCGCTCGACGCTCTCACGGCCGGGCCGCTGAACGGTGCGATCCGCCGAGCGAGCAACACCGATGCGAAGTTCGCGATCTCACTTGCCGCCAAAGACCTTCGACTCGCGCTCAGCGACGTACGAACCGCGCCGATCGCGGCAGCCGCCGTACAGCTGCTCGACGACGCCACTGATCAGCGGGCAGACCTCGCATCCCTGATCAACCTGGAGAATCGATGAAACTGACCCTGGACAACCCGCCGACGGTCGCCGCGCCGTTCGGCGATCGCTTCGCCCACGTCGCCCGCCTCGACGTCGCCGGGGGCGCACTCCTGGTACTCGCCGGACAAGTAGCGGTCGACGACGCCGGCGAGGTGGTGGCACCCGGTGATGCCGACGCCCAAGCGGAGCGCATCTTCGACATCATCCGCGACGTACTCGCCGCCCACGGCGCAACCTTCGCCGACGTCCTCCACATCCGCACTTTCATGACCGACCTCGACGACCTCCCCGCCTACGGCGCCGTACGCCGCAAACACTTCCCCGCCTCCCTGGCGACCCCACCAGCCAGCACCACAGTCGAAGTCAGCCGCCTCTTCCTACCCGGCGCAGTCCTGGAAGTAGAAATCACAGCGGCGGTGGTGGCGAATCAAACCCTTGTATAGCTAGCAATCTGGCGCTCTCCTGCAACTACTGGCCGCCTTTTGGCGTCTTCATCAGTGAGCGGCGCACCGGCGGACGGAGGGCCCGCCGGACTGAGCGAGCCGGCGCTGCTCCGGGCAGGGGAGGGATCGGGGCCCGCCGGGCGGACGGCCGTCTGGAACATCATCCGGATGCGGGCGCCAGCCTGCGCCCGCGCGCATGTCCAGAAGGAGCAGCAGATGAGACACGCTCGCCGCGCGGCCATAGCCGCGCTAGTGCTCACCACCCTGATCGCCTCGGCGGGGACCGCTCAAGCGGTTGCGCCAGGCAACGACCTGTACGGCGGCCGCACGGTGGTCGGGGCCGTCCCGTTCACCGACAGCCTCGACACCACCGAGGCGACCACCGACACCGACGACGCTGAGCTCAACGTGGTGTGTGGAGCACCCGCGACCGATGCCAGCGTCTGGTACGAGATCACGCCCACCGCGACTGGCGGTCTGGCCGCCGATGTGTCCTCGTCGACCTACTCGGCGGGCGCGATCGTGGCGACGGGTAGTCCGGGTAATTGGACCCTGGTGGCCTGTGGACCCGGCGCCGTCGCCTGGTCGGCCGACGCGGGGACGACGTACACGATCCTGGTCTTCGACGACCAGTTCGACGGCGGCGGCAACGGTGGCACGCTCAACCTCACCATCGACGTCATCCCGCCACCACCCACTGTGGACATCACCGTCAACGGGTTCGCGTCCTTCAACAACAAGACGGGTGCGGTCACGCTGACCGGGACCGCGACCTGCACGGGCGAGCCGGACTTCACCTTCGTGGAGGCCTCGCTGACCCAACAGATCGGCCGGTTCACGCTCCAGGGCTTCGGCCTCGCCGACATCCTCTGCGACGGCACCACGCGGCCGTGGAGTGTCGACATCTTCTCGGAGACCGGCAAGTTCTCCGGCGGCAAGGCGGCAACAGTCACCTTCGCCATCGCCTGCGGCCCCTTCGAATGCGGCACCGACTTCGAAGAACACACCATCCAACTCCGCGGCAAGCCCTAACCCACTGACCTGGTGCCGCCCCCACCCCGGGACGGCACCAGGCGCGGTCAGGTGACGGTCTGGTAGTAGAGATCAGAGAACGAGAAGCGCGAATCGTCGAACTCGGATGTAAAGTCTTCGACCCCGAAGAACTGACGCAGCACCTCGCGATCGCAGGTCAAGACGGACGCGTGCATCGACGGCACACGTACGATCGTCAACCCCTCAGGACTGAAGGAGTCGGATACCAACTCCTCATTCAGTACGAGGAGCGGAGCATGCACCGACAGGTACACCAGAGGCGCATCGTGACCTTCTATCTGTGCCCACTTTTCGCCCGCTGCATCGTCCCAGTCGATTTGCCCTCCCAATGCAGCGGTGAAGTCGGTCAGCCGATCCGCCACCTGAGCTTCAGACCAACTCTCCACGGCGCCACTGAGAACGAGATCGGTGAGCGCCTGCGTCAGATCGATCATCACCGTGGACTTCCCGGGCTGCCATGCACAAAGTTGGATTTGGGGTCGCGGTACACGTTGATCCAGTCTGTCAACTCTCCGGTCCTACCGAGGACCCCGACCGGACCATTCTCCACGTAGACCTTGGCCTTCGTTCCCGCCTTGTTCCAGAGCTTGTACGCATCAGCGTATGCCGCCGCGTCGAGAACAGCCTTGCCCGAGTTGACGTGGAACAAGAAGATGCTCTTACCAGGGACGCCACCCGTGTGTTTAACCATCTGCTCGCTCAAGGTGAACTTGCCATTTGTCAAGTTGCCATGCCTATCCACAGTGATCGGCGGCGGAGGGCAGTTGTGGACGAGGAGACTGGAGGGGCCGACGTAGTAGTTGTGGTCGTTTTCTACTGAGAAGTTGTAGACCGTGGTGGTTATTGGGCTGTGAGTGATCGCGGCGACCACTGCGGTCTTGCCGTCGCGTTGGAGGAGTTTGTCGCCTGGTTTGAGGTCGCCGGATTCCAGCCAGCCGCGGTCGGGGGTGTAGAAGGGGTGCTCGCTGGTGACCGGGACCTCTCCCCCGCCGGCGAGCTTGATGGTCAGCAGTTCGTTGGTCTGCTTGCGGAAGAGGCTGGTGACCTTCTGCAGGCGGGACTTGCCGGTGATCTGGTCGCGGGCCCAGACGCGGTCGCCTACCTTGATCTGTTCGATCGGTTTGGCGCCGGCGGCCGTGTCAACTGTCGTACCGGCGGGGAAGCACTTGCAGGACGGCAGGCCGGCGCGTTCGGCGGTCTTTCCTAGGGTTCTTGCGTCCTTGCCGGCCTTGATGCCCTTGTTGACGTATCTGGCGCCCTTCGCCGCCGTGGCGGCGTAGCCGGCTACTGGGATTGCGGAGGCGGCGCTGAGTGCGGCGTTGACGTAGTCGCCCTCGGCGGCGTACCAGCCTGCGTTGGCGAGGTCGGCCACCTCGCCGACGACGGGGATCAGGCCGACGACGTCGAGGGCGGCGTGGCCGATCTCGCTCTTGTTCTCCCAGAGGAATTTGGCGGCGCCGCCGAAGAGCTTCTTGTTGTCCTCCCAGCCCGCTTTGAGACCCTCGAAGAACCCGGTGTGCTTCTTCGGGCCGCCATAGTTGCTCTTCTGGAACGGGTCCGGGAACGGGTTGAACGGCGGGGGCGCGTTCTGCACCACCGGGCCGACGGACTGGACTGCCTGCTGGTAGATCTGGTCGATCTGCCCGCGGGTGTCGTTGATCATGTTCTGCGACGTGCCGCCGCCGGTCGGGTTGCCCTGGCTGATCAGCGGTACGGCGACGCCGGCCGCGTTCGGCCGTGGGTTGTTCTTGACGTTGTTCTCGAGTTGGTTCCGCGCCTTGATGGCCGGGTCGACCGGCTTGGGCTTGGGCCTGGGGTGCTGCGTGGGCGTGGGCGTGGGGTCATCACGGTCGTCCGGCGGGTCCACCGGCTTCGGGCAGGGCTTCTTGGGGCAGGGCGGAACCTTTGGCGGATCGATTGGACAAGGGCCGTACTCGCAGTCGTCCTTGCCGATGGTGCCGCCGGTCCAGGTGCACTTGACGTGTGTGCCGCCACCGGAGCTGGTCGAGTAGCTGGCGTGGGTCGCGTTGAATCCGTCGCCGCTCCGCTTGTGGCCACGGCCGTCGTTCTTGTTCGGGACGTCCTTGCAAACCTGCTTGACCTGCCCGTAGGGGTCGACGGCGTAGTTGCCGGTGGGGTCGTAGTTGGTGAGGGGGTTGGCGTTGCCGTAGAGGTACTTGTTGGCGGTGGTGGAGGAACCACCGGAGTAGCTGATGGTGTCCCGGGAAGTGAAGGTGCCGGAGTCCGGGTCGTACCAGCGGGCACCCATGTTGACGTTGCCGGTGGCCGGGTCGCTCCAATCGCTCTGGTAGCCGACGCCGTACTTGAGGCCCCCGGTCGACAGCTCCTTGCCGAACGGGTCGTACGTGCGCGAGTCCGGCAGGCCGGTGAGGGCGGCGTCGGTCGGGTCGAAGCCGCCGGTGATGTCGGTCCGGCCGTCGGACAACAGCAGGCGCTCAGTCTGCCCCTGGGCCAGCGAGATGACGTTGTCCGAAACCCCATGACCGTAGAGCTGGGTGCCGTCGGCAACCACCTCGTCACTGAACCCGGCATACTGCATGGTCGTGCCGCCGCCGGTGACTGGGCGATCCGCGCCGTCGTACTGGTAGGCGCGGCCGCCTTGCTCGATCGCCCGGTCGAAGGCGTCGAACTTGGTCGACTCCGTGGTGGAGCCGGTCGTCTTCGAGGTCAGGGTGCCGCGGGCGGAGTAGCTGTAGTCCGCGGAGCCGTCGGTGACGAGGCGGTTGCGTTCGTCGTACCGCGCGGTGGTGCCGTCGACCTGGGTGCGGTTGCCGGCGTCATCCCAGCCGTACGACGTGGTCTTGCCGGCGCCGGTCCAGGTCTTGAGCCGTCCCGCGTCGTCGTACGTGTACGTGTTCGCACCGGCGCCCTGTACTCCAGTGGTCGTCTTGCCGGCCAGCCGGTCGTCCAGGTCGAACGAGTACGTCACCGAGCTGACCGTGGTTCCCGCGCTGTTCTTCAGCCCGTCGGACTTGAGCCGGCCGAGATCGTCGTACTCGAAGGTGCGGGTCCGGCCGAGTCCGTAGCCGATCGTCTTCGGCGCGCCCGCGTTGTCGTAGCCGACGGTCTGCGCGGTCCGGGTCACCGAGTCGGTGATCGAGGTCAGCCGTCCCTGCGTGTACCCGAAGTCGGCGGTGCCGGACGCGTCGGCGCGCTGGACGAGTGCGCCGTCCGCGTTGAACGAGAAGCTCGCTGACCCGGACGGTCCGGTCGAGGTCAGCACCTGACCGCGGTCGTTGTAGGTGTAGGTGTTGTCCGCGCCGACGCTGTTGATCGAGGTGACCCGCCCGAGCGCGTCGTACCCGATCTTCCGGGCAGCAGCTTGTACGCCGGTCCCGGAGCCGGCCTCGTCGGTCAGGCGTCCGGCGGCGTCGAAGGTGCGAACCCGGGTGACGCCGCCTGGTTCGGCCAGCCGGACCGCGTTGCCGACGGCGTCGTACGACGTGGTCCAGGTCCGGTCGGCGGCGGCCGGGTGGGCCACCGTGGACGGCTCGATCACGGACTCGGTCAGGCCGAGGCTGTTCACCGTCGTGTACGTCGAATTGCCGCGACCGTCGGTGTACCGGGTCTGGTTGCCGGCCGCGTCGTAGCCGAGACTGGTCGTGATGGACTGCGTCGCGGACACCTTCTCCTGCTGGCCGACCAGTCGCGACAACGCGTCGTACGTGTAGGTGGTGGGCCCGCCGACTGGCGGCTTCGCGGTCAGGACGTTGCCGTCGGCATCGAAGGTGTAGACCGTCTTGCGCAGCTGGGTCTGCGCCGCGTCCAGGTCGGTGGACTCGAGCAGCCGGTCGGCCAGGTCGTAACCGGCCGTGGTCATCCGGCCGAGTCCGTCGACCTGCTCGACCTGGCGGCCGAGGAAGTCGTAGCCGAACTGGGTCACGACGCTCGCCGGGTCGGTCACCTTGGTCGGCTGACCGAGCGTGTCGTACGTCGTGGTGCTGGTCGCGCCCGTCGGCGACACCGTGGAGACCAGGCGATCCGCGTCGTCGTAGCTGAACCGGGTGACGAAGTTGTCCGTCACCGGTTTCCGCTCGACCTGGGTCGTGGTGATCACCCGGTCGAGATCGTCGTACGTCGACTCACTCCGGCCGCCGAGCGGATCGATGACGGTCTTCAGGTCACCGTTGCCGGTGTACTCGTACGACCAGACCGCGCGATCGGCGTTGGTGCCGACCGGCTGATCCTTCCGGACCAGCCGGTTCTGCCGGTCGTACCCGAATTTCGTCTCGTTGCCACGGGCATCGGTGATCTTCAGGATGTTGCCGTTGGCGTCGTACTCGGACCTGACGTTCGGGGTGATCGCGGTGCCGCCCGGCGGGGTGTACGTCGGCCCGGTGGTCTCGATCGGCAGGCCGAGCTTGTCGAACGTCGTGCGCCCGACGTTGCCCAGGGCATCCTTCGTGGAGACGGCCATACCGTACGCGTCGTACCCGACCTGGACGACAGGTGACGCCGCAACGGCCGGTTGGCCGTCCTCCTCCACCTGGACCTTCGGCTGCGTGACGACGTCCTGGCGGCCCAGTTCGTCGTACCCGTAGGTGCTGGTGAAGTCGGCCTTCACCGCTCCGCTCTCGTTGCCGCGCGGAGAGGTCGCGCTGGTCTGCAGACTGCGCTGGTCGTAGGTCCAACTGGTGGTGAGACCGCGAGTGGCGTCGAGCCACTGGGTCTGCGAGGTCTGCCGACCGGCCGTGTCGTAGCCGAAGGTGGTCTTCCGTTGCTGACCGCTGACCAGCCAGTGCGTGTTGGAGTACTCGCCGGTCTCGACCGTGGACAGCACCTTGCCACCCAGGTCGTACGTCATCGCGGTCGTCCGGTTCAGCCCGCCCGGGTCGACCGTGCTCGTCTTGACCCGGCCGGCACCGTCGCGGGTGTAGCTGATCGTGTTCTTGCCGTTGTCCGTGACCTGGGTGAGCAGGTTGCCGGCGCCGTCGTACGTGTTGGTCTCGAGCACGAAGTCGCGCTTGCTGCCGTCGGGATTGTGGAATTCCTTGAGGATCTTCGACTTCAGCAGGCCGTCGCCGTAGTACAGGTACTGGACCGTCCGGCCCATCGTGTCGGTCTCGCGGACCACGCGACCGGTCTGGTCGTAGCCGAACGACCGCATCACCTTGTACGCCGAGTCGCCGGTGCCGTCCGGATCCCGCAACCGCACTTCGGCGATCATGTTCCGCGCGGTGTAGGCGTACTCGTACCGGTTGCCTCCCGCATCGGTCATCGCCGTCCGGTTGCCGAAGGCATCGTAT
The DNA here is from genome assembly GCF_004361855.1 of Kribbella caucasensis. Lineage (GTDB taxonomy): Bacteria > Actinomycetota > Actinomycetes > Propionibacteriales > Kribbellaceae > Kribbella > Kribbella caucasensis. Next base: position 54,521 of record NZ_SNWQ01000009.1, on the reverse strand, counting down.
TCGTAGCTGACCTCGTTGCCGGCTGCATCGGTCTGCCGTTCGAGCCGGTTGCGGTCGTCGAACGAGTACGTCGTACGGCGCGGCTCGCCACCGGCCTGGAGATCGACGGTCTCCTGGGTCACCAGGTTGCCGTCGTCGTCGTAGGTCAGCGTCACCTTCTGCTGGTGCTTGGCCCCGGTCACCTTGTCGGTCGTCACCGGGCCGGTGGTGGTGCTGAGCCGGGACGCGGTGTCGTAGGTGAAGGTGGTGGTGACCCCGGCGGGCTGTGAGTCGGAGACCTGGGTCTGACTGATCTTCCGGCCGACGGCGTCGTACGTGAACGAGGTCGACAGCCCGGTCGGGGTGGTGATCTTCGCGAGCTGACCGGTCGAGTGGTACGAGTACGTCGTGACGGCGCCGCGCGCGTCCTTGGTGGTACGGACGAGCCCCGACGGCATGACGCCGGTCGGCCCGACCTCGGACCCGTTGGTGTAGGTGTTCTCGATCGTCCCGGCGTCAGTGCTGGTCTGAGTCGACAACTCGCCCTGCGGTACGTACGTGTACGTCGTCTTGAAGGTGTTGTCGGTCGGGCCGCTCGCACGACCATCACGGGACTCGGTCGGCAGGCCCCAACGGGGATCGAGCGGATCGGTGAGGCCGGTGGTCGGGAAGGTCTCGTAGCTGGTGCGGCAGTCGGTACTGCCGCTGCGGCACGTCGTCTGCGAGGTGTTGTTGCCCTTGGCGTCGTACCCGAGGGTGACGGTCTCACCGACCTCGTTGGTCGTCTTGAGCAGCTGACCGGCCTTGTCGTACTCGAAGCTGCGGACGGCGATCCCGTCCAGCGCGTGCCAGTCGAAGATCGGGTCCTGCGACCCGGATCCGGGCGTGACGATGCAGAACTCGGGGTCCCCCGGGTCCGGCGTACTGCAGGTCGTCGGCGAAGGCGTCGGGGTCGGCGCCGGGGGCAGGTCTTCTTCCCGGGTCCCCAGTCCATTGGGTACGCCGGACCGCAGCAGCCAGCCGCCGATCCCGTCGTACTCGTAGAAGTAACGGCGGTCGGCCGGGTCGCGGACCTCGACGGTCCGGCGCAGATCACTCGCACCGCCGGTGAGCTCGGGCGCGCTGATCTTCCACAGGCCGCCGTCGTCGTCGGTGAACTCCTTCACCCGTTCGGTGCTCGTGTCGTAGGCCGCCGAGGAGATCACCTTGCCGCTCGGCTGGGTGACGGAGGTGAGCTGGTCCGACGGGTTCTTGCCGAGCTGGTAGTGCGAGGCGACCACGGCCGCCGACAACGGTCGCGAGTAGACGGCGACCTCGTCGATGGAGCCCTTCAGGTACTGACGCAGCGCAGTACCCCAGCCGGGCCAGGCGCCCGGGGCGACCGCGTAGGCCGCACCGACCTGGTTCACCACCATGTTCGCGTGGTCGACGTTCCGGCCGGTGCTGGTACCGACGACCGCACCGTCGAGGTACAGGGTCTGGGCCGAACCGGTCGAGGAGAGGACGACGTGGTGCCAGTTGCCCTCGTCAACAGGTGACACGGTGGAGATCGGCGCGGCGGCACCGTTCCAGAACTGGCCGCGCAGCAGCCCGTCCGAGCCGACGTACAGGATCGGCATACCGGTGGTCGACGCCTGGTCGATCGCCTTGTTTTGGTAGCCGATCAGCGGGTTGACCAACCCCTTGCCGAGGATCTTGAACCACAGCTCGATCGACTGGCCGCGGTCGCGCCGGATCGCGCCGTTCGGCAGCGACACGTACGACGGTGCGGTGGCGCCGGTGAAAGTCGTCGCGGTGTCACTGGAGCCCGCGATCCCCCCGGTGACGTTCCTCGTCACGCCCTGGTAGGCGCCGTTGTCCTTGCCGAAATTGAGCGTCACCTGGCTTTGCGCCGGGCCGTCCTCGTCGTTCAGCCGGTAGTACGACGCGGGTTGCGAATCGATGACCGCCGACCGGTAGTGCGATCCCTGCGCGGACCCGTACGTCGTGCACTTCCCGTCCGGAGCGCAGACCGAGGTGAGCAGGTCGCCCGTGTAGTTGTACGTCACCTTCAGCGGAGCACCGTCGACCGCGGCTGTGCTCACCGAGGCGATGTGGGTGCCGTTCCAGGTGAACGTCAGCGCACGGTTGTTGCCCTGCTGGCTGGTGACCTTCGTGAGCTTGCCGTCGCCGCCGTACTCGAACAGCATCGGCTTGCCCCAGCGGCCCTTGATCTGGTTGAGCTTGCCGGACAGCGAGAACGTGTAGGTGTTCGCGTTACCGTCCTTGAGCAGCCAGTTGCTGACGCTGCTGTCGAAGGTGAGCTGCGCCTGCCGGCCGGACGGACCGACGTACGTACCGTCCGGGTTCTTGCCGAAGCGGACCTGCTGACCGTCGGGGTACGTGGCCAGGACGCTGCCCTCGGGCTCGACCACGAGCTTCAGGTCGTACTTGCTGGACCAGCCGGCGCCGAACACCCCGGTCCGGCGCGGGTCGAGGCTGTTGTAGGTACGGACCACGTCGAGCTCGGGACCGGCGACCGGGACCGACACATCGACCGCGGAGGTCAGGTGGTTACCCAGGTTCGGGTCGAACGGGCGATCACCACTGCCGTACGGCGCGTTCGCGAGGCGCGCGGTGATCGCGGGTTGGGGCACCTCCGTGAGCAATGCCATCCGTTGCGGTGCCGGGGGTGAAACGGTGACGGCGCCGTTCGTGTCCTTCGCGGACAACCGCCAGGCGTACTCCTTGTTCCACGACAATTTGGCCGCCGGGATGTCCCAGTTGCTGGCGGACTGGTAGGCGGAGCTGAAGCATCCGACGTACGTGCCCGCGCTGGTCTTCTCGCAGACCTCGAAGCTGTAGGTGATTCCGCTCGTCGGCGCGTCGATGTCGAAGGCGCGACCCCACAGTTGCGGGGTCAGCGTCTGGGTGCGATAGCCGTTGTCCGGCGACAATTGGTCGACGACGGGCGGCAGGTTGCGGACCTCGATGGCGATGCTGGCCGGCTTGACCTGCTCCATGCTGAAGTCGGGGCCGCCGACGCGCACCATGGTGAAGTACACCCGGTACTGCTTCGAACCGGTACCGGCGCTCATCGCCTTGACCAGCGCGTCGAGGGTGACACTGGCGCCCCGCGGCAGCGTGGTCGGCAGGTTGGCGCCGCGGTACTGGTAGAGCTGCCGGTTGCTCATGTCCGTGACGACGGTCTTCAGGTAGTACTGCGACGGCGCCCAGGCCTCGGCACTGAGGTTCTTGACCGTGATCTTGACCTTGCCGTCCTGGTTCTGCAGGACCGGCGGGTTCGGCGCCCCGGTGATCGTGTACTTCGCGTTGTACGGCGTGTGGGTGATGAACAGCTTGGGCGGGTTCTCGGTGCCCACGCCCGCGAACTCCTTCCAGGAGCTGTCGTCGGTCACCGGTGCGCGCAGCGAGAGTCCCTTGTTCGCGGCGGCATCGTCGACCCACCGCTGGACCAGGGCCGCACCCGCTGCACCGAGGTTGAAGGACGTCGGCACCGGCTTGCATTTGGTGGTGGTCGACCCGCTGGCGATGAAGCCCTGCGCGAAGGACTTGGAGGTCAGCGCCGCGCCCACGGTCGGACCTGGGTACGTCAGGCTGGTGCTCGCCGTCCAGCTCGCGGTGACCGGATAGACCGTCACTGGTCGCGGTGTGCAGGACGGTGCGCTGTAGCTGTTCACCTGCAACTGCGCGCCGTAGACCGTGTGGTACCGCAGCTCGGTGGGCATGACGAACCGCAGGTACGCCGCGGAGCGGTTGCCGGCCCGGCGACCCACCATGAAATCGGAGGTACCGAGGTAGCTGCCCGAGTCCCGGACCGTGAGTGCCTCGGTGAACTTGACTTCCTTGACCGTCGGGTCGACCCGGACCGGGTAGGCGCGGGCCGGGTCGTCCAGCCAGCGGTTGTCCAGCTCCACCCTCAAGGCCTGGCCGGTTGGGGAATCGATCAGGCTGTAGTTGACGCCGCTCGAGGTCGCGGACTTGCCGTCCACCATGAACCCGGCCGGGATCGACGCCTTCTCGTTGCCCTGGGCATCGATCAGGGCGATGTCCTGCCCTCTGAGCTCGGCCTTGAGACCTTGCAGGTGCAGCGGGAACACGTACGATCGCGCCGACGCCTTCGACCGCAGTACAACTGTCTCCTTGATCCCGCCGGGCTCGACGGTCAGCTCGAGATCGGCGCCGGGGGCGAAACCTGAGTACTCGACGGTGTTGGCGCCCTTCGTCTTGCCGCTGACCGAGGTGCCGTTGAGGACACCCCAGCCGACCTTCTCCCCACCGGCCAGGGTCAGCTCGGCGACCGGCCGGTCGGGGGTGACCTGCGTGGACAGGCTTGACGTGACACTGTCGCCGGTACTCCGCCAGCCGTCCCCGCTGACCAGGTCCTGCCGGCTGAGCGTCGTACGGACCGGTGCCCAGCTGCCGTTGGCCAGCCGGTAGTTGCTCGGTGTCGTGGAGACGACGGTGGTCTCGGTGCCGTCCGCGTTCGCGTACGTGGTCTTGTACCGGTCGCGCTTGGCCGGGAGCTCACGGCTGGTCCTGCTGTCGAACCCGGTCACGGGCTTCGCCGGTTCGGACAACGGCCGTGTGGCATTGGTTGCCTTGGGCACCGACGTACCGAGGTTGAGATCGGGGTACCGCCCCTTCAGGCTGGTCGGCACCGTCTTGTTGACGTTCTCGCCGATCACCTGCGGCTGCCCGTCCGCGGATCCCTCCCGCTGCTCGGGAGCGGGCTGGGCACGATGGTCGGGCGGCTTGCCGGCAGCGGTCAGATCCGCGGCCGCCGTACCGTAGTCCGCGGCGGTGAGGGGGACGGCGGCAACCAGGGCAAAGGCGAGGCCTTTGCTCAACCACCGAAGGAAAATCGCCCGTTTCCGGGCGCGCGACAGCGATCCAGCCATGTGGAATACCCCCAGAATGGGTTGTCCTACTCGTCCCCCGAGTCACGACAACGGCACGGAAGCTAACACGCGCCGAAAACCCCTGACCAGCAAAACGAGTGGGCATTGCAGGTTGTTGCAGATTCCGCCCAGGACCCGCGAAACGCCGGTAGTCTCCGTGCGGCATGCGGCTCGGGGCGGGCATCTCGCATGTATCACCCGAAACTGGGGGTTCCCATGGTCACCACTGTCCTCGAACGCCGGCCCGGTTCTGGGCTGCGTCGCAAACTCGGCGCGATCCTGCTGACGGCCGGTCTGTCAGCCGCCACCCTGACCCTCACCGGTACGGCGCCGGCCTCGGCGGAGGATGCCGACATCAGCTGCAAGCCGAGTCAGAGTGTGTTCGCGGTCAAGACGACCGGCGAACTGATCCTCTACCAGTTCAACGATCTCAGCAGCACCACCGCGAGGCCGGTCCAGACCGTGGCCCCGGGTCAGATCGGCCAGGGCTGGACGCCGTTCCCGAAGCTGCTCGCCGGTCCGGACGGCTGGATCTACGCCACCAGCACGGCCGGCACCTGGGCCTACCACTGGGACGGCGGCAAGTGGGACGTGCAGGCCAAGCCGCTCGGCACCGCCTTCAGGTCCTTCGCGGACCCGGCCCGCCAGGACAAGCTCACGATGGACTCGAAGGGTGACTTCTGGGCCATCCTGGACGACGGAGTTCTGCGGCGTTACGAGTACAACGCCACCACGGGCGCCATCACCGGCAAGCCGATGGCCACCGGCTTCAACGTGTACAACTCGATCACGGCGGCCGGTGACGGAGTCATCTACGCCCGCTCCACGACCGGGGTCCTGCACCGCTACCAGTTCGACAAGACCAGCGACCGGATGGTCGAGCATCTGCAGTTCGGCAGCGGCTGGAACGCCTACGGCACGTTGTTCTCGGTGGGTGGCGACACGTTGCTCGGCATCGACGGCACCGGCCGCCTCGCGCAGTACCGGTACCGGCCCGGGCCGAACGCCGCCTGGCTGATCAGCAACCACACGATCGGCGGCGGCTGGCAGCAGTTCAGCACCGTCGTCGGGATGTCGAACGCCTGCAACCTGACCGCCTCGTTCGTACCGCCGGCGCCGGCTGTACCGATCGAGAACAACTCGCAGATCGCCGTCCTGCAGACCACGACCGGTCGGATCGAATACACCTACACCGACAACATCGGGCAGGCCCAGTGGGGTCACCAGCCCGACCCCACCGACTTCGGCGGTACCGCCTGGACCCCGATCAACGGCCCCGACGCCTTCACCGGGACGCCGGGGCTGGTCCAGGGCGCGGACAACAAGGTCGACATCACCCTGCACAACATCAACAGCAGGTTCGCGGCGCGGATCCAGACCGCGCAGGACTCGACCCTGCTCGGGGCGCCGGTCGACCGGGCCGGCCTGATGGCATCCAGCGCGGTCTCGGCCAAAAACCCTTCCACCAACAAGATCGTTCTGTTCGCGGTGGACGGTAGCGGCGGCCTCTGGGCGAAGGCGGAGAACACCGGCGGATACCTCGCCTGGCAGAAGTTCCCGAGCCCGGTGCTGTCCGGCGTACCGTCCGTCGGTCCCGGCGCGGGCAACACCCTCACGGTGATCGCTCGCGACACCGCCGGCACCTACTGGGCCGCGAACTGGAACGGCACGACGCTGTCCGCCTTCAGCAGCCTCGGCGGCAGCGGCTTCACCGGCAAGGCCTCGATCGTGCGGTACCCCGGCGACCTGCTCCGCGTGTTCGCCCGCGACGCCAACGGACACGTCCAGACCCAGAAGCAGACCGCCGCCGGTACGGCGTTCCCCGGCACCTGGGAGACGGTCGCGCCGGAGCAGACCTGGCCCGGTTCGCCGCAGGCGATCATGTCGCCGAGCACCGGACTGATCGAGATCCTCGCCCTCGGTGCCGACGGCAAGAACTACTTCGCCCAGGAGATCGCCCAGGGCTCGGGCACCTGGGGCCAATTCAAGGTCGTGATGCCCGAGGTGTCCGAGCAGTACACGCCCGACCCCACCCCCTTCATCTACACAGCGGGCGGCGTACAGAAGTGGGCATTCGTCACCCACACCCAGGACTTCCAGGTCCGGGTAATCACAGCCAGCGCCGCCGAAACCGCGGCAGCGGCAAGGTCCAGCCTCACCACGACTACGGCTGACCCGGTGTTCACGAGTAACGCGTTACCGGCCGCACCGAAGTAAGTAGACCGTCGCGTCGATGTGCTCCGCTGGTGGTACGGCGGAGCACATCGGCGTTGGCAGGGATCAGTCGTCAGCGCTTGCGCGCAAGGGTGACCCCGTCGCGCAGTGGCAGCATGACCGACTCCATCCGTTCGTCACCCGCGATGAAGCCGTTCAGTCGACGCATGGCGAGGTGGTGCGGCTCTTGGTACGCAGGATCGAAGACGCGGCCGCCGAGGAAGACGTTGTCCAAGACGATCAACCCTCCGGGACGCAGTCGCGTGACTATCTCCTCGTAGTAGACGGGGTAGTTGTCCTTGTCTGCGTCGATGAAGGCGATGTCGATGACCGGCTCCTCCGGCAGCGCGCGCAGAGTTTCGATCGCAGGGCCGAGGTTGAGGTCGATCCTGTCGGCCATGCCCGCCCGTTCCCAGAACGGGCGGGCGACCGTGGTCCACTGGTCGCTGACGTCGCAAGTGATCAGGCGGCCTCCGTCGGCCATACCTCGGGCGATGGACAAGGTGGAGTAGCCGGTGAAGGTGCCCACCTCCACGGCGAATCGGGCGCCGACCAAGCGGGTCAGCATCGTCAGCAGAGCTCCCTCGTCCGGGCTGACCTGCATCCTCGACGCACTCCCGGTGACCTCCCGCGTCGAGGCGGCCAGGTCCTGGAGGATCGAATCAGGAGGCGTGCAGTGGGACAGCAGGTAGTCGTCGAGCACTGTGTCGAGGATGTCCAGATCCTCGCCCGCCATTGGCTTGGTCCACTCGACGCTCAGCTCCTCTTGGGTGGCGAAGCGCACCAGGTGCCGAGCGACCACGTCCTGGACCCGGACCAAGCTCTCAGCATCCGTAGCGGTAGCGATCAGGCTCAACCCGTCCGGAGTGGCGGCCAGCCCGCACGTACCGGTGCCGAACGTGACGGCGCCTCGGCCGTCACCGCTCAGCCGGGTGGTGGCCTTGTGCCCCAGGTGGGAGACAAGCTGCTTGAGGTAGCGGGCGGGACGGTCGGTTGCAACCAGTGCCGTCGACAGGGGCATCGCTGGTCCTCCCAGAGGAAAGTGTTGAAAATTCTCGTCGCTTTATTCGGGGCAAGTTTGGACTCCGGCCAACTCGTTTGTCAAAGGATCGAGTTTTATGGACACTTGCGTGCATGCCAGACGTCCGGTCCGAGCCCCTGGTGCTGCGATCACCCGAGCAGTTCAAGGCGCTCGGTCACCCCATCCGGCACCGCATCGTGAACCTCCTGCGCCAGCGATCGGCCACGTTGCGCCAGCTGTCCGCCGCACTCGGACTGGCCAAGGGAACCGTCGGCTACCACGTACGGATGCTGAGCGAAGCCGGCCTGATCCACCTGACGGAAACGCGACAGGTGCGCGGCGGCACAGAGCAGTACTTCGCTCTGGTCAGCTCCGCCTTCACTTTCCACGAGGACGTCGACAACGGCCCCCAGTTCCTGATCAACGCCGCGCTCGGCGAGATGCTGCCCACCCGCCCGGGCCAGCCCGAACACACCTCATTGCGGCACCTGTGGCTGTCCCGGGAGGAGGCCCATGCCCTCGCTGCCCGACTGGCCGAGCATGAGGCTGAACCGCATGCGGTCGATGGAACACACCGCGAGCCCTACGGCCTCCTTGTCAGCCTGTTCCCAGCCGACATCCCCACCCTGGAACCCGAACCCGCTGATTGACCCGAACCCGCTGATTGAGAAGTCAGTGCACGACTTGAGAAGTCAGTGCACGACCGGCGTTAGGCAGCTGCTGGGGAGGTCGAACCAGCGGAGGTGGTCGAAGTCGGTGTTTACGTGGCCTTCGGTGTCGGTGTCGGCGTGGTGGCAGGCGGCCAGGAGGTCGCGGGCCTCGGCGAGGTAGTCCTGGAGGGCTGATTCGGGGGCGGTTGCCTCGTGCCGGGGGTAGCGGAGGCGGCCGTCGGCGTCGTACCCGACTTCGGACAGCCGGAGCGGTGGTTCGACCGGGCCGCGGTGGTGTCGCCAGAGGCCGTTCGACGGGTCGAAGCGGTAGTCGCCGAGCAGCCGCCAGCCCTCCCGCGCGACCATCCGGACCGCCTCGACGACGTACGAGAAGACCGCTTCGGAGATGAAGTAGTTGAAGTTGACCCGGACCCAGCCCGGTTTGATCCCCTCGCAGCCGTGCTCGATCTCCTCGGCGAACTCGTGCGAGCGTTCCAGGTCGATCCCGAGCAGCGTGTGACCGTACGGTCCCGCACAGGAACAGCCGCCGCGGGACTGGATCCCGAACAGGTCGTTCAGCACGGCGACGATGAAGTTGTGGTGCAGGTACCGCCCGGACGGCGCCTTCACCACGAAGGAAACGATCGACAGCCGTTCGGAGTCCAGGTTGCCGAGGATCTGGATGTTCGGCTCCTGCTGCCAGGCCTCGACCGCGCGCCGCAGGTACGCGTCCTCATGCGCGCGGATCACGTCGATCCCGACCGCCTGTTTCAGCTGGAACACCAGGCCGGCCCGGATCGACCCGATGATCGCCGGGGTGCCGCCCTCCTCGCGGTGCACCGGGTCGTCGAGGTACCGGTGCTCGGTCGGGTTCACGTACGCGACCGTGCCACCACCCGGTACGTCGGGAACGCGGTTGCGCAGGAGTTCGCGGCGAGCCACCAGTACGCCGGGGGTGCCCGGTCCGCCGATGAACTTGTGCGGGCTGAGGAAGATCGCGTCCTTGTACGACATCGGGTTCGCCGCGCGGCCGCCGTACATCTCGATCTCCACGTACGGCGCGGCGGCGGCGCAGTCCCAGAACGACAGCGCACCGTGTTCGTGCAGCAGGGCGGACACCCGAGCCGTGTTGCTGACGATGCCGGTGACGTTGCTGGCGGCCGAGAACGAGCCGATCTTCAGCGGGCGATCGGCGTACTGGACGAGCCGGCTCTCCAGCTGCTCGATGTCTATGTGGCCGTCCGCGTCCTGGCCGATCACGACCACGTCGGCGATCGACTCGCGCCATGGCAGCTCGTTGGAGTGGTGCTCGTACGGGCCGATGAAAACGACCGGTCGCTCGGCCGGCGGGATCTCGTCGGTGAAGTGGTATTTGTCGTCCAGCTCGGCCGGGATGCGCAGGCCCATCACGCCGATCAGCTTGTCGATCGCGCCGGTCGCGCCGGAGCCGCAGAAGATCACCGCGGTCTCGTCGTCACCGCCGACACTCTGGTGGATGATCCGCCGGGCGTCCTCACGCAACCGGGTGGTCTGCAGGCCGGTGCCGCTCGACTCGGTGTGCGTGTTCGCGTACCGCGGCAGCACCTCGTCGCGGATGAAGTCCTCGAGGAAGGTGAGGGCGCGGCCGGACGCGGTGTAGTCGGCGTACGTGACCCGGCGCGGCCCATACGGCCCGGGCATCACCTGGTCGTCCCCGATCACCGAGGCACGGATCCGGCGCAGCAGCGGTGTGTCGGGCGGCATCTCCGTCCGTACAGCGTCCGTCTGTACTGCGCCGACGGCGGGCGCGATCAACTGGTCCCCCATGGCGTCAGAGTAAGTCCGCGACGTGACTTTCGTCTCGTGCTTCTGTGGACGGGGCTGACTAGTCTTCGTGGCAGTCGACGGGTGAGGAGACCGGGATGACGTTTTCCGCCGAGCTGTGGGACGCGGGCGCGGCCAAGGTGTACGACGAGATCGTCCGGCATCCGTTCATCACCGGGCTCACCGACGGGTCGCTGCCGCACGACAAGTTCCGTTACTTCATCGTTCAGGACAGTCACTATCTGCGCTCGTACTCCCGCGCCCTGGCCCTGGTCGCCGGTCGCGCCACCGACGAGGACGCGGTGAGCATGTTCGCCCGGCACGCCGCCGAAGCGATCGAGGTCGAGCGCGAACTCCACTCCTCGCTGCTCGGCTCGCTCGGGCTCACGTCCGCCGATGTCGATGCGACTGGTTCGGGGCCCACCACCACGGCGTACATGTCCTATCTCACCGCCGTCTGCGCGACCGGCACGTACGCCGAGGCGGTGGCGGCCGTGCTGCCCTGCTACTGGATCTACCGCGACGTCGGGCGCGCCCTGCTGGAGCGGTCCTCACCCGATCCGCTCTACGCGCAGTGGATCGCGACGTATGGTTCCCCCGAGTTCGACGCGGTCGTAGAGTCGGTGCTGGCGGTGACGGACCGGCTCGGCGCCGAGGTCGGCCCGGGTGAACGGGATCGTTGCCATCGGCATTTTTCCACCACCACCCGGTACGAGTGGATGTTCTGGGACGCCGCGTACCACGAACTGGATTGGCCGGTCTGATGAAGGACTTCTACGACGTGGTGATCGCCGGCGGCGGGCACAACGGACTGGTCGCGGCCTCGTATCTGGCCGGCGCGGGGCTGTCCACCCTGGTCCTCGAACGGCAGTCGCACACGGGCGGCGCCGCGGTCAGCGAGCAGGTGTTCCCCGGGGTCGACGCCCGCCTGTCGCGGTACTCGTACCTGGTCAGCCTGCTGCCCGACAAGATCGTGGCCGACCTGGGCTTGTCCCTGGAGCTCCGCTCGCGCTCCGTCGCGTCGTACACGCCGGTACGCCGAGGCGGGCGCGACCTCGGCCTGATGGTCGAGCGGCCCGAGGGAGCGGCCACCCGGGAGTCGTTCGCGGCGCTGACCGGGAGCGACCCAGACTACGACGCCTGGCAGGCGTTCTACGGGTCGGTCGGGTCGTTGGCTTCGGCGGTCGCACCGACCCTGCTGGAGCCGTTGGAATCGGCGGATTCGGTACGCCGGCGGGTGGATCCTGCTCTGTGGGAGGAACTGGTGGAGCGGCCGCTGGGGGAGACCATCGAGCGGCGGTTCACCGACGACACCGTGCGTGGAGTGGTCGCGACAGACGGTGTGATCGGGACCTTCGCCCGGCTGCACGACGAGTCGCTGCTGCAGAACCGCTGCTTCCTCTACCACCTGATCGGCAATGGCACCGGCGAGTGGCGGGTCCCGGTCGGCGGGATGGGCGCGGTCACGGATGCTCTGCTCCAGGCCGCTCGCCGGGCGGGCGCCGCGGTGGTGACGAACGCGGAGGTCTTGTCGGTCGAGGCGGACGGCACCCGCGGTTCGGTCACCTGGATGGGCGGTGACGGGGAGCGCTCGGTCGACTGCTCTTTCGTGCTCGCCAATGTCGCGCCCGCCGTACTCGACCGCCTGCGCGGCCGTCCGGTTGCCTCGAAGCCGGAGGGATCGCAACTGAAGATCAACCTGCTGCTGTCGCGTCTGCCTCTTTTGAGGTCCGGCGACGATCCGCGGCGCGCGTTCGCCGGGACTTTCCACATCGACGAGGACTACACCCAACTGGAGACCGCTTATGGCGAGGCCGCGGCCGGTTCACTGCCCGCCGTACCGCCGTCCGAGGTGTACTGCCACTCGCTCACCGACCCGTCCATCCTCAGCCCTTCATTGGTTGCCTCCGGCCACCAGACGCTGACCGTATTCGGCGTCCACTTCCCCGCCCGCCTGTTTGCCGCCGACAACGACTCCGCCCGCGCCGAGTCGGTACGCCGGGTGCTGGCCGGCCTGGAGTCGTACCTGGCCGAACCCCTCGAACCCTGCATCGCCCGGGACGCCGACGGCAACCTCTGCGTCGAGGCCAAGACGCCGTACGACATCGAGGAATCCGTCGGCATGCCCGGCGGCCACATCTTCCACGGCGACCTGTCGTGGCCCTGGGCCGACGACGAGTCCGGCGCCGGCCGCTGGGGCGTCGAAACCGACGTGGCCAACCTGATGATCTGCGGCTCCGGAGCCCGCCGAGGCGGCGCCGTCAGCGGCATCTCCGGCCACAACGCCGCCCACGCGGTCCTGGCCCTCCACCCCTGACCCCGGTCGCCGCTAACCGATTTCGTATCTCCCGATCGACCCTGCTACGATCCTCTTCGTTCGAAAGCACCACAAGCGCCGCTAGCTCAATTGGCAGAGCAGCTGACTCTTAATCAGCGGGTTCGGGGTTCGAGTCCCTGGCGGCGCACAAAAGCCCAGGTCACCAAGGTGCCCTGGGTTTCTTCATGCCTGCCACGGGCCCTTTACGTGCCCCTTTGCCAGAACCTCCGTTCGCAGCGAGTGCCCACCGTCTTGTTCAGGTCAGCTTCACGCCCCTGAGTTGATTGTGACTGTGCGTCACATCACATCGGTTCGCATCGCTACCGATTTCTCGGATTCTCGGCCGCACCCAGCGTTGAGCTGCCAACCATCGCCCCGGTTGGAGGCCTGAGATGTCGAGACCACCGCTGCCCATCGGAAGCTGGGGAAGCATCTCGACCAGCGTCGAGAGAACCGACGACAAGGACAGACCTGTCGCCTACCGCGCCAAGACGAAGTTCCGCGACCACGACGGCCACGTCCGCGTTGTGTCCGCATTCGGCAAGAACAAGACCGCCGCCGAACGTGCCCTCCTGAAGAAGCTCCAGGACCGGGCGAGGACCAGCCAGTCGGGCGAGCTGACCGCGATGCACAAGATCAACCACCTCCTCGACCTCTGGGAGAAGAGATTCGAGGGCCTGGTCGCCGACGGCACGCGCTCCCCCACATCCCTGGACACCTACCGTCGCGCCCTGAAGAACCACATCCGCCCCGCCCTCGGCGAACTCCGCATCGGCGAAGCCACCACCCCACGCATCGACACCGCCCTCACCAAGATCAAGAACAAAGCCGGTGCCCCCACCGCCAAGACCTGCCGCGCCGTCATCTCCGGCGCCATGAGACTCGCTGTCCGCTACGGCGCCATAAGTGTCAACCCGGTTCGCGAGGTCGACGCCATCGAAGCCAAACCCAAGCACCCACCCCGAGCCCTCACCACCGAAGAAGTCACCCTCCTCCGCAAGAGCCTGACCGCTGACGGCCAAGCTATCCAGGCCGATCTCCCCGACTTGGTCACGTTCATGCTGGGCACCGGCGTCCGCATCGGCGAATCCCTCGCCGTCCTCTGGTCTCAGGTCGACCTCGAAGCCGGGACCGTCGAGATCACCCACACCCTCGCCCGCATCGCAGGCGAAGGCCTCCTGCGCAAGGCCGCCAAGTCCAGAGCTGGCAAGCGCGTCCTCAGCCTGCCCCGCTGGGCCGTTTCCATGCTCCGCACCAGGCACGCCGCCGGCATCCGCCTCGACGACCCGATCTTCGCTGACGCTCACGGCGGCTTCCGCGATCCATCCAACACCCGCCGCGCCCTCCGCACCGCCCTGTCCCCCATCGGCAGCACCACCCGCCGCGACCTCGGCCAATCCCTCCGAACCCTCCGCCGCACAGCCGGCATGACCCGCAAACAGGTCGCAGAAGCCCTCGCCTGGCCCCAAACCAGGATCGAGCTCATCGAAACCGGCCGCATCAAGACCGACCAGCAACTCGTCGCCAACCTCGTCAAGACCTACGGCATCAACCTCGAGACCTCCCCAAGCCTCCAGTCTGAAGTCAAGGCAGCGATCCAACCGGCCGATTCCGACAAGCTCGCCTGGATCCGATCGCACGCACTCCGCAAAACAACCGCCACCGCCCTCGACGAAGCCGGCCACACCGCCCGCCAAATCGCCGACCAACTCGGCCAAGCCAAGGTCTCCATCACCCAAGACGTCTACCTAGGCCGCCGAGCCGCCAACCCAGCCGCCCAAGCCCTTGAACAAGCCTTCGAAGGCCCAGACCTCCTGTGATGCAACCGACCGCGTCAAGACGGTCGCGCCAGGGAGTCCATCAGCCCCGAGGCCGAGCGGTTCAGCTGAGGCGACTCGACACCCTAATCCCCGCTTTACCTGGGCATACCTGTCGTCATACCGCAGATGGATCCGAAAAGCCTCTCAGACCCGAGGAATGGTGCGCACGCTTCAACCGCCGCCCGCGCACCCTAGCGAACTGTGAACTTGTTCTTGCTCCTCGCTGTGCCGAGGGATGACGTAATGCTGATGGCCCCGGTACGCGCGCCCGCGGGGACGATGGCCGTCTCGCTCGAGCTCGAGTTCGGGGTGAATTGCGCTGAGACCCCACCGAACTCAACCGAGATGTCGCCCAGCAGATCGGCTCCTTGGATCGTCACCGGTGTCCCTACGGGTCCCGACGTTGGTGTGAATCCGGTGACCTGTGGTGGACCCGACAGGACTGTTGCGATTGTCGAACGAGTCACAATTCCCGGGCTTCTGGGATCCTTGTAGGTCGCGCTGATCGAGGCGATGCCCACGGCGACTCCGCGAAGTGAGCCCTTCGCCGAAGCGGTCGCCGCGGCCGTGTTGCCGGAACTCCAGGTAGACCACGATGTTGTGGACAGAGTCGTGCCGTCGGTGTAGGTCACGGTCGCCGCGAGTTGCAGGTTCTTGCCGACAACCAGCAGCGGGCTTGCAGGTGCGATCGCAAGACTCCTCGGCACCGCAGGTCCAACCGCGACGGTGAGAACGACCGCGATGGAATGATTCGCGGTCAGCATCGCCGCGATGTGTGCCTGGCCGACAGCCACGGCCTTGACAGTGAAGTCGTCGATGGTCGCGACGCTCGGGTTGTCACTGGTCAGAGTGACGAGTTTCGAGGCGTCCCTGGTGCTGCCGTCGGGGTACGTCCCCCACACCAATACGGCCTTGGTGTCTCCCTTTGCGATCGTGAAGGGCGTAGGCGTGATCGACAGGCTCTTCGGTGCCAAACGCTCGGCCGCCCAGTGCGACACTCCGCGCCCGCCACACCGCCGGCATCCGCCTCGACGACCCCATCTTCGCCGACACCCGCGGCGGCTACCGAGACCCTTCCAACACCCGCCGAGCCCTCCGCGCCGCCCTCTCCCCATCGGCAGCACCGCCCGCCGCGACCTCGGCCTCACCCCCGAACCCTCCGCCGCGACACCGGCATAACGCGCAACGAGGCCGCCGACCTCCTTAGCTGACCGAAGACCAGGATCGAGCTGATCGAGACCGGCCGCATCAAAGTAGACCACCAACTCGTCGCAGAACTCCTCAAGCCCTACGAGATCACCCTCGACGACTCGCCTGAACTACTCACCCAGCTCGACGAAGGCGCCCAACCGGCAGAGTCAGACAAACTCGCCTGGATCAAATCGCACGCTCTCCGCAAACCCACCGACACCGCCCTCGACCAAGGCGGCCACATCGCCCTGGCCGTGTTCGGTACCGGCATGGCCGTCGGCAACCACTGGGGCGGGTGAGTCGCCGACCGCTACGAGTGCCGCGGGCTGATCTACGGGTACGGCGGTGTGCTGGTCTTCCTCGTTCTGATCGGCACAGCCGGCAGCAGTCTGGCTCACCGCTGTCCCCAGGCCGCTGGGACGCTGCGGTCAGAAGCGGTATAGGTGGAGCTGGACTGCGCCGGACAGGTCCTGGAGTCTTGGGATGCGTAGCGGCTCGGGTTCGGCTCCGTAGGCTGGGAAGCGTACGAGGGTGCCGGCGGCTGTCTCGTCCCCGTTCAAGCGGCGTCCGGGCAGCACCTGGTTCCCGTTCCAGTGCAACTCCTGCGCCGAGCGGATGCCGACCTTGCCGGCTGGGGCAGAGAAGCTGAGGGTGAAGCCTCGGCCGAGGATGACGAACTGGCCGGGTGCCTGCTCGATCACCATGCCGTACGCCGGTTCGCCGCCAGACCTCTGAGCGCTCAGAGCGTAATCACCCAACTCCACCTGGATCGAAGGCGCAGACCCGTCGAGGAGGAAGCCACGCCGAACTGCACCTGGCTGTTCACGTAGCAGCTGGTGGGCCAGGCGGAGCATCGCGTTTGCGTCTGCCAGGCGCCCGTGATCCGGTGTGCCCGGTGACAGCGAGTCCGCGCCGAACGGGGAAACGCCCGCGGCGCCGAACTCGCCGATCGCGAGGAACATCTGCGCCACGCCGTCCGCCGTACGGTGCATCTCCGGAATGAAAAGTCCGGCGGACGCCTGGGCGTAGCTTTCGCAGACGGCTCGTACGCCGCCGAAGTAGAAATCCGGACACAAGAGGTCGATGGTGGGAGCCAACTCTCTCCAGATCGGGGCGACCCGGATGACCGGTCCTCCGCTGGGATAGACGCCGGGCCGTCGTCCGCCGGCTACGTCGGTCGGCCCGGGGTCTGCGGAGCTCCCGTCGAGCCAGGCGTTCACGAGAAGCGGGACATCGAGCTGGGCTCGGCCGGCCGCTGCCACGCGCTCGACGTACCCGGCGTACGCACAGGCCATGAAGAGCTCGTCCGCGCTGTCGGTGTCTCCGAACACCTCGGCCCACGTTCCCGCGGTCTTCGAGCCGCGCGCAACCCAGTCATCGTGGACCGGCATCTCGGGATGGCCTGCAACGGTCGCCACGACGGTAGGTATGACCTCCGCGGCGAAGGCGTCATTCGCGAGCGGGCTGAGGTCTCTGGAGCCACCGAGCAGACCGACCTCGTTCTCGACCTGCACCATGATCACGGTGTGCTGCGTGTCCTCGCGCGCCAGGTACGCCATCAATTCGGCGAACGCACGCATGTCCGCGGACACGGCAGCATCACCGAAAGGCGACAGATGCTCGATGGGTCCCCCTGAGACTTCGGCACGTGGGAAGCGCGCAACGTCCTCCTTGACCCAGCCGGGCGCGTAGCTCGACATCCCGTTTTTGTACGAGCCGAACCACAGAGGCACCACGCGAAGGCCGTGCGACCGCGCCGCGGACAGGATGCCGTCGACCTGGGCGAAGTCGAAGGTTCCTTCGACGGGTTCGACGAGTTCCCAGGTGACAGGTACGAGGACGGTGTTCGCGCCGAGCTCGGCCACGGTGCGGAACGATGCCTCGATCGCGGCGCCACTGCCCGAGCTCGAATTGTGTACTTCTGCTCCGACGACCAGGTACGGCGACCCGTCGACGAGAAGGTGGCCGTCCCGGAAGACGGGAGGATCTGTTGGCATGGTCAACGTAAGGCCTCTCGGGTGGGCCGGGTCAAGGTGGAACGGCCTGCTGGCAGCGTCGTGGTTTCGCCGTGCGGGAAGATGACCTCGGCGGTGGAGCCGGGCGGTACGTCGACCTCGAGCTGCAAGGTGCCGCCCGCGGTGTGCCACGCGACCTCGATCGTGCCTTGAGGGCTTTCGTAGGTTCCTCGTGCCCACGGGATGTCTGGATGCGGCACGGGAGAAACCACGAACGACTCCCACCCGGCGGACCCGTTGGCCTGCCGGAGGCCGAGGACGTGCGTGTGCAGGAAGTGGACCACGGCGCCTTTGCTGTAGTGGTTGAGGGACTCGTGCGGGTTCCCGTCGTCGTCGACGCCGTCCCAGTCCTCCCAGATCGTCGTCGCACCCCGGTCCAGCATGGCCAGCCACGACGGCGAGGTGCGCTGGAAGAGCAGGTCGTACGCGACGTCGGCGTACCCACTGTCCGCGAGCACCGGCAGCAGCTCGCCTGTGGACAGGAAGCCGGTCCCGAGATGGTTGCCCGCGGCCCGGATCAGTTCGATCAGGCGCCGCACGACGGCCCCGCGCACCTCTTCCGGCACCAGGCCGAACGCCAGCGCGCGCACGTAACCTGCCTGGCTGTCGCCGGTCGTCCGGCCGGAATCGTCCAGGAACTCCGTACGCCAGGCCGCACGCACCTGGTCGGCGATCCGCATGTGGCGCTCGGCCTCGACTGGTCGGTCGAGGATCGCCGCGATCCGCGCGAGAGTAGCGCTCGATCGGTACAGGTAGGCGGTTCCGACCTCACCCTTGTCGGACCGCTGCCATTCCTCCCAGCTCAGCGGCGGGTCGGTCCGCGGCTCGCACCACTCCCCCCAGTGGTAGGTGCCGTCCCAGATGAACTCCTCATGCGGCAGCGGCTCCGCGGACCGCTCGATCCGGGATGGATGCCGGTACTCGTGGGCGGCCGCGAGCGTCCATTCCACCCACCGCACCATCGCTTCCCAGTTCTCGGCCAGCACTTCGCGGTCGCCGTACGTCTCGTACAGCTCGATCGGGACCGCGACGATCGCGTCTCCCCAGCCGGCGGATCCGGTCGACTTCGCCAGGCGGTCCTCGAGATGGAGTTTGGTACGCCGCCCGTCCGGGGAGAAGTTCGCGATCCTTCCGTCGGACAGCTGGTCGTCGCGGACCGAGCGCAGCCACTTGCGGGTGAAGCCGTGAACGTCGTAGAGCCGCGCCGCCGCGGGGGCGAAGACCTGGTAGTCACCGGTCCAGCCGAGCCGCTCGCGGGTCGGGCAGTCGGTGGGCACGTCCACGGCGTTACCGCGAAAGCTCCACACCGCGATGTCGTGCAGACGGTTTATGTCGGCGTTGGCGCATTCGAACGTCCCGGTCCGGGTGAGATCCGAGTGCACCACGTGCATGGTCACACTCGCCGGGTCGAGCTCGGCACTGTCGCGCCGCAGCCGCGCGTACTGGAACCCGTGAACGGTGTGCCGCGGCTCGAACACCTCGCCGCCGCCGGCAGACACGACCTCGTCGCGCTGCACGAACCGGACCGGCCCACCCCCTGGCAGAACGGAGTCGAGATGCGCCGTAGTCAGTTCGCCGTCCGGCCCCGCGAACTCACCATGGTCGATCACTGTGCGAGTCCCTGCCGGACCGAGATCCGCGAGTGAGATCCAGCCCGAGGCGTTCTGGCCGAAGTCCGCCACCCAGGTCCCGGCATCGATCTGCCGCAGCGACGCCGGTGGTCGCGATTCGATCCGGCGTACCGGCGGCGCGGGCGACCAGTCGATGCCAGGGGCAACCACTTGGTCGATCAGCACCGGCTGTGATGGGCCAGTCGACGATCCGAGGTCCATCGACTGGCCGTCCATCAGGTCGGCGCGGGTGATCTTCGACGGCCTACTCGTCCACCGTTCGCCACTGCGGACGACGGTCCGCGTGCCGTCCTGGTTCCACAGGTGCAGCTCGAGTCGAGCCGCGGTCGTCGTACCCCAACCGGACGGCAGCCGGAAGCCTCCGGTCTTGCCGCGGTACCAGCCGTCCGACAGCAGGACCTCGACTTCGTTGCTGCCTTGACGCAGCGCGTCCGTGACGTCCATCGCCTGGGCGTAGAGCGTGCGGTCGTACGACGTGGAGCCGGGCGTCAACTCCGCCGTACCGGCGCGGTGGCCGTTCACGAACGCCTCGTAGACGCCGAGGGCAGTGGCATACAGCCGCGCGGACAGCACGTCGGCGGACACCTCGAACCGCGTCGACAGCGCGTAAGCGGGCCGGTTGCCGTAGCCCTCGTCCACACCTTCGACCGGGGAGATCCACCGAGCGGTCCAGTCGTCATTCAACAGACCGACCTCGAACGCGCTCGACGCCGACCAGTCCGACAAGCCCTGCTCGCTGCGCACCCGGACACGCCACGTCACTCGCTGGCAGCTTCGCCGCGGTGCCCACGGCCAGGCGATGAACAGGTGCTCCTTCGAGGTTCGGGCCACGCGGGCGAGCGGCGTACCGTCAACGGTCGCTTCGAGCTCGTACGCCGACTGGCCGGTGAACGCGCGCGGAATTCGCCAGGAGAGTCTGGGCGCCGCGCCCGATACGGTGAACTGGTCGCCGCCGCTGTCGATCCGCAGCCGGTCCGGAGCTCCACTCACTGTTGTCCTCACTAGGTAAACAGGCATGCTTCCTAGACCCGGCCGGAGTCGACCGAGTCGCTTGCTGACAGTGCTGTGGACGTCAGCGCGAACGCTGACGTCCAGCTGCTTTTCGTACCCTGCGCGGACTGCTCGCCGTACTGGCGCGGATGATCAACTGGTGCGGCAGGATCGTTGCCGGGGACGCTGCGTCGCCGTTGATCTGCAGCATGAGCTGCGCGACGGCTTCCCGTCCGTACTCGGCATCGTCGACCCTCACCGTCGTCAGCGGCGGCCGGAAGAAATCCGACCCCGGCGCGTCGTCGAAGCCCGCGACACTGACGTCCTCCGGAACCTGCCGCCCGGCCTCGTTGAGCGCGTAGACGACACCCAACGCCATCTCGTCATTGGCGGTGAAGATCGCCGTGACCGAGGGATCCTGCGCCAGTTGCCTGCCGGCCGTATACCCCGACCCGGCGGTCCAGTCGCCGGCCAGCGGCTCGGGCACCGCCACACCGGCCCGCCGCAAAGCGCTCTCCCAACCGACCAGACGACGCTGGCTCGAAATCCAGTCGAGCGGACCCGCGACATGGTGAACAGTCTCGTGCCCCAGCGACAGCAAGTGGTCCACCACGTCACCTGCTGCCTGCGCGGCATCGGCATGCACGGCGGGACCGTCGTAGTCGGGGACGTCACTGGTCGACACCATCGGCAGCGAGGTGTCGATCGCCCGCAACGTCTTCACTGCCGACACCCACGGCGCCATGAAGATCACACCGTCGCAGCCGGCCCTGGCCAGCCGGTCGATCCCGTCCTGGACAGTGGCCCGATCGAAGGTCGCGAACGTCGCGACGCTGACGCCGAGCCCCAACTCGGTCGCGGCCTGCTCGACGCCGATCATGATCGAGATCGCCCCGAGCCCCATCTGCCGATCGGTCAGCTGATGGGTCAGCAATCCCACACTGAGCCCACGCCCGATGGACAACGCCCGCGCGATCGGATCCGGCCGGTAGCCGAGCGCCTTGATGGCTCGCCGTACCCGCGCCGCCGTGCGCGCGTTGACGTTCTCACCCCCGCGAGCGACGCGTGACGCCGTCTGCCGGGAGACCCCGGCGGCGCGGGCGACGTCGGTGAGAGTGGCCCGCACCACGGGCACAGGTTTCTCGGTCATCGCTTGTACACCTCCCTTCGAATCACGCAGCCTACTTGACCGCTCCGCTGCTGATCCCCTGCACAACCTGCCGCTGAGCGAAGACATAGAACACCACCACAGGCAGGACGGAGATCGCGGTGGCGGCCAGCAGAATGTTCTGCACCGGTGTCTCCGCGGACACGAAGTTCATCAGCCCGCGCTGCACCGGCATCAGCCGGTCGTCGTCGAACAGGACCAACGCCAGCAGGTACTCGTTCCACACCGCGAGACCTTGGATCACGGCGACAGCGATCAACCCCGGCCGCGCCAGCGGGAGAATCACCCGGGCGAACGTGTTCAGCGCCGAACTGCCGTCGATCGCGGCGGCTTCCTCCAAGTCCTTCGGCAGATTCGCGAAGAACCCGCGCATGATGAGCGCTGAGATCGGGATGCCTGCCGACACCAGGATCAGCACATAGCCGAGCCGGCTGTTGGTCAGTCCCAGCATCACCATCAGTTTGTACTGCGCGATAAACGACGCCGGCGCCGGAATGATCATCACCGCCAGCAGCGCGAACGTCACCGCGGCCTTGCCCCGGAACTCGATCCGGGCCAACGCGTAGCCCGCCATACTGGACACGACCAGGATCCCGATGACCGCCGAAACCGTGTAGATCACGCTGTTCGGCAGATACGTGCCGAGGTCGCCGTCGGTCCACGCAGTAACGTAATTCGACCATTGCGGCTTCGCCGGCAGCAGATCTTTGCCGCGGTACAGCTCACTGCTCGTCTGCAGCGAACCGATCAGCAACCAGACCATCGGGAACAGTGCCCCGACCGCAGCCAGCACCAGTAGCCCGTACAGACCGCCACGGCCGGCCAGACCCTTCAACATCACCATCACCTCCGCCGCCGGGACAACCACAGGTGCAGCATCGCGAGCAGGACCAGCGCGCCGCCGAAGATCACCGACATCGCTGCCGCCGATCCGAAGCGCTGGTTCGTGAACGCCTCCTGATAGATGCGCAGCGTCGGCACCATCGTGTGGTCACCCGGTCCGCCGTTGGTGAGGACCTGCACAGTGCCGAAGACCTGCAACGCTCCGAGCAGTGTCAGCAACGACACGATCGCCGTCACCGGCAGCAGGTCCGGCCACGTCACGTACCGGAACTTCGCCCAGCCGCTCGCGCCGTCCAGATCGGCCGCCTCGTACAGCTCCACGGGCACGTCCTGAAGGCCGGCCAGGTACAGAATGAAGCCGAATCCCCAGTGATACCAGAGGAAGACCGCCGCCACCGCCGGCAGCGCCGTACCGGGATCCTCGAGCCAGTTGTGCTGGAGTCCGGACAACCCAACGCCGCCGAGCAGGCGGTTCAGAATGCCTGCGTTCGGAGCAAGCAGCCAGGAGAACATCATCCCGATGACCACCACGGAGAAGACACCTGGCAGGTAGAACGCGGTCCGGAAGAACGCCTTCCCGCGACGTACCCGGTTGACCGCGACTGCCATCCCCAACGACAACGCGTTGCCGAGGACGAAACCGGCCACGCCGAAGACCAGAACGTTCCGCATCGACGACCAGAAAACGCTGTCGTGCATCACGAACCGGTAGTTGGACAGGCCAACGAAGGACGTGACCGCGCTGACCCCGTCCCATTCCTGGAAGCTCAGCACGACCGCCTGGACGAACGGGACGAGCGTAAATACCGCCAGCAGCACAGCCGCCGGTAGGAGGAACACGTAGGCCATGAGTTCCCTGCGCCGCGCCAGCGGGCTGCGGCGCCGGGAGGCCGGTTGCACACGCAGAGCGACCCGTTCGAGCGGACGTACCGTCACTTGGTCCTCTTCTGCGCCGTCTCCATGTCGTCGAGCACCTGGTCGACGGTCTTCTCCTTCAGCACGAGGCTCTGCACGCCGCTGATCAACGCCGTCCGGGCGTCGGGGCTGAACGGTGACGGAACAACCTCGATCGCGTTGGCGAGCGACGCGAAACCGGCGACCTGCGGGGGCAGGTCGGCTGAGGTGACCTTCGGGTTCGCCGGGATCAACCCGACCATGTCGGCGAACACCTTCGCCTGCTCGGGCTCGGTCAACCACTGCACGAACTTCACCGCGGCATCGACGTTCGTTCCCTTCGGGTTGATGCACGCCCCCTTGCCGACACCGCCGTACACCCGCGGTTTCTGCGTGCCGTCGGCCGCCTTCGGAATCCCCATCGAGGTGTACTCCGTGAAGTCCGGCGCGGTGGCCCGCGCGACCCCGATCGCGACCGACGCGTCGAAGATCGCCGGCGTGTCCTGGACGTTGAAGAAGCCCTTCTCCACCGTCGGGTTGTCGTCGTTGCCGCCGGGCAGGGTCTTGTTGACGATGACTCCGGCGTCCCTCAGCTCCGCCAGCAGTTGCAGACCTTTACGCCAGCCGTCCGATTTCCAACTCGCCTTTCCTGCGAGCGTCGCGTCGATCTCGGCGTCGGTCATCCAGTTGGAGGCATGAGTCAGCAGGAACCGGTCCGCCAGGGACGCAGCCATCAGGAACGCACCGTTGCCGGTCTTGCCGGAGACTTTCTTCAGCTGCTCGATCCACGCGTCCGTCGTGGCCGGCGGAACCTTCGGATCGATCCCGGCCGACTCGAACGTCTTGGTGTTCAGCAGGAGCCCCATGGTCTGGATCTCCCAGTGCGCCGAATAGATACCGGCGTCCAGGCCGCTGACCGAACCGGCCCTCACAGTGGTCAGGTCCAGCGCGATCGGCGAGAAGTTGCCTTTCCACTCACCGGTCAGCTTCGGCTCCAGGTTCATCGCCCAGCCGGCCTTGTAGTACGGGATCATCTCGGGCAGCGTGAGCGTCGAGTAGACGTCCGGCATATCGCCCGACTGCGACTTCGACTGCAACTTCGCCGGGAAATTCGTCGGTCCGGGACTGTCGATCGTCACCCGTACGCCGGTCTGCTTCTCGTACGTCTCGACCAGCTTCTCGAGCGCTTTGACCTGTCCCCGGGACTGGTTCAGGAACGTCAGCGTGGTTGATCCGCCACCCTTCGCCGAGTCCTTGCCACAAGCGGCAAGGACCGGGCCGGACAACGCAGCTCCAGCAGAGACTGCGGCCAGCCCGAGCAGTCGACGGCGCGTCAGTCGATTTCCTCCGCCTGGTATGGGCATGTGCGATTCCTTCCTCGCCGAACGGCATCGATACAGAGCCCGACCGCGATCCCCCGAACCGCACAGGAAGCCCTGCGAAACGCTGCATCCGCGAAGGGCGAGTCGCCCGGAAAGCAGCGCTGTTATCGGTAACATCTTGTTATCGGTAGCAAGACCTGTCAACAGCCCACCCTGACCGGATCCGGACGTTACGGCCGCGCCGCGCGGCCCATCGCGATTGCTCGCTTCAGGTGACTGGCTGCACGACGGGCTTGACCAGCTCGCTCGAGCGGCTCAGCGGGTCCGGGACGCGTTGAGCTACAAGGACGAACAAGAGGCCTGCGGTGAGTACGTCGCTAGCGCGGCCGGCGAAGAACTCGGTCCAGGTGGCGCCGTTCGGCGTGCCGGTGTCGAGCGCGATGTCCGCGAGACGCCGATCGGCGAATCGGCCATCCCGGTGGTCGCGACGGTCAGAGCCTCCTGCGCCTTTGACCGCTCCACGAACTCCACGACGCCGATCTGCTGCGGCGGTTGTCGGAGGCCGGAACCGAGATCTGTTCGACCGGATCAGACCGGCGCCCTGTGCAACACAGTCTTGCCGATACTGCGCCACAGCGGGCTGATCCGCCACGACCGCTCCTTGGCGTCCCGGGCTTATGTCCTGCACGTCGTGCTCGACCTCATCGACGATCCCCTTGACCTGATGTCTCTAGGCCCAGTGCAGCACGGGGAACTGGCCTACGGGTCCGTCCGCGTCGATCGGAACGAACTCACTCAGCCCAGCGAAGTCCGGGAGAGAGCACCCCGGCGGTCGATCAGGATCCAGGGAAACGAGCACCCGCCCGTCGTTGGCAACCAGAGCCCGGTGCGACTGTTGATGCAGCCAGGGTAGGGCCAGCCGCTCCATGACGGCGGCCGGCAACGCGGAGCGGCTCGCTACAGTGTTGGACCGCCTCGGCGCCCGTCAACTCGAATCGCTCGTCGGTTATCTCCGGCGCCACGGGCAGTGGGCGGCCGCGGCGCGCTCCCTCGGCGTGCACTGGAACACCCTCCGGCACCGAATCACCAAATGCGAAGAACGACTCGAGGACGACGTCGACGATCCCGACACCAGCGCCGAACTCTGGCTCCTCCTGCGACGCCGAGCGCTCGCCTGGTCACGTTCACCGGTCGGGGTCGCTGCGTCAGGCCACGTCGAGTGCGTTCGTCGCGTCGTTCCAGAGTCTGCGAGCGAGCGCCGCGTCGCGGGCTACAGGCCTCAGCGGGCCTCCTTCGACCGGTTGAAGTAGCGGCCTGTCCCCTCGGACACCAGGAGGTCGACCACCGGCGGCGCTGCCTCCTCGGCCGGTTTCCACAACCGCTTGACTGTCTTCAAGGCCAGCCCGCGAACCCCACCAGGATCGCCAAGTCCGGTCCGCAGGACGCCAGGATGCACCGCATCGATCGTCACCCCGGAAGCCCTCCACCGCTCGGCGAACAGCGCGACCATCAACAAGTTGGCCAACTTGGTGTCCGCGTAGGTTCTCATCGAGTGGAAGTCCTCGCCCGTAGGCGTCCGATCCGGGTCGACCTTCCCGCTGACGTAGAGCCCGGCACTGACCTGGACGACCCGCCCCAGGCGCTCCTCCAGCAGATGATTCATCAGGAACGGCGCGAGGTGATTGACGAAGAACGCCTGCTCGAACCCGTCCTCGTTGATGATGCGGCGACTCGGCCAGACCGCCGCGTTGTGGACGAGTACGTCGATCCGACGGATCGCCGCAGCAATCTTCTCCACAGCCTGTCGCACCGATCGGACGGACGAGAGGTCACCTACAACAAGATCGGCCCCCGTGTCCTTTGCGGCAGCGGCACCTTCGTCCGGGCGGCGCGCCAGGATCGTGACCCGATGACCACGCCGAACAGTTTCCGCTGCCACAGCCCGCCCTATGCCCCGATTACCACCCGTCACGACAACGCTCAACGCCTCATCCACGCCTCTGAATCTAGCACAGATAGAACCAACCAGACCGCTTCGGTCAGTTCGTCCGCTACCATGCAGGAGACACAACACGTCAGCACTGCTATGACGAACCAGGGAAGGCAACTCACGTGACACAGCTGATCGAGCAGCGATCACGTAAAGCCGCGCGCATCCTCGACAGCGCGCGCGAGCTGATGCTCGAGCACGGCGTACGCAAAGTCACCGTGAACGAGATCGCCCGAGCGGCCGGCGTCGCAAAAGGCACCGTCTACCTGTACTGGGCCGCCAAAGAAGACCTCATCGTCGGACTGTTCGCACGCGAGCTGCTGACGTTCCTGGACGAACTCATCGCGCCTATCACGGCCGACCACACCCTGGTGCTGCCACACCGGTTGGCCCCGCTGTTGATCAGCACGGGACTGAACCTTCCGCTCAAGTCCCGTCTGAAGAGCGGCGACGCCGATCTGATGCGACTGTTGTCGGAGCCTGAGAACCGGGATCTGTTCGACCGGACCCGACCGAGCGCCCTGTGCAACACAGTCTTGCCGGTGCTGAGCCACCACGGGCTGGTCCGCCACGACCGCTCGTTGGCTACCCAGGCCTATGTCCTGCACGCCGTGCTCACTGGATTCGACGTCGCGGTGTCGAACCCCGCCAGTGCCGCGCCACTCGGCGTCGACGCCCCTGCCGAAGTCCTCTCCGACACCATCGCTCAGTTGTTCGCGCCGCCCGTCGCCCCGGCCGCGCCGGCCATCTCCGCAGCCGCAGCAGACACCGTCGCAATCCTCCAGGAAGCCAGGGACGCCGTACTCGACCTCATCGAGCGCAGTCAGATCACGCAAGAGTGACTGCCCGAAGGGGACTCTTCGGTTGAGCTGATGAGCTCTCGGCCTACTGAACGCCCCCGACATCACCTCCGAAGTCTGGCTCTCTCGACGCGGAGTCCTCAGGGTGATCGAGTAGTCGTATGCCGCAGCACCTGCCTCCTCAACTGGAGTCCGGACGGCGGTCCGCGAGGCGGGATGCGTGTTTGGGCTCGAGTTCGTCGAGGTCGGCGACGCCGAGTAGCTGCATCGTCCGTTCGATCTCGGTTCGGAGGATCTCGATCGACCGGGCGGCCCCGAGTCGCCCGCCTGCCATCAGCCCGTAGAGGTACGCGCGGCCGATGAGGGTGAAACGGGCGCCCATGGCCAGCGCAGCGACAATGTCCGAACCAGACCTGATGCCGCTGTCCAGCCAGACCTCCGTAGTGGATTGCCTTGCCCGTAGCGCTTCAGCAACGTCCGGCAGCAGATCCAGCGGTGTCGGGGCCCGATCAAGCTGACGCCCACCGTGGTTCGACAGCACGATCGCGTCCACCCCGGTGGCGGCGACGCGCAGCGCGTCCTCAACGGATTGGATGCCCTTGACAACCACAGGGCCGCTCCACTGCTGCCGGATCCAGCCGAGGTCGTCGATCGTCACGGACGCATCGAACATGCTCTCGAACAGTTCGCGAATGCTTCCGGACGAGCGGTCGAGGGCGGCGAAGGCGAGCGGCTCGGTGGTCAGGAAGTCGAACCACCACGCGGGATGCGGGATGGTCTCGAGCACTGCTCGCGGCGTCAGCGTCGGCGGCACCGTCATACCGTTCCGGACATCGCGCAGCCGGCGACCGCCGACCGGGACATCCACTGTCACGATGAGCGCTTCCATTCCCGCGGCGGCCGCGCGCCGGATCACTTCGGCGGAGCGGTCGCGATCCTTCCAGATGTACAGCTGGAACCAGGTTCGCGCTCCCGGCGCAGTCTGCTGCGCTGTCCGTGCGACGTCCTCGACCGAGGCGGTTCCCATGGTGGACAACGCGAACGGGATGCCTGCTTCTGCGGCGACCGAAACACCGGCGAGTTCGCCGGCCGTGTGCAGCAGCCGCGTGAACCCGATCGGCGCAATCCCGAACGGCAGTGCCGCGGGACTGCCGAGGACATTCCTGACAGTGCTGAGCTTGGACACGTCACGCAGGACAGATGGGTGGAACACGACGTCCCGGAAGGCCAGCCGTGCCCTGAGGAGCGAGATCTCATCGTCCGCGCCGCCATCGGCGTACTCGAACGGCATCCGTGGAGTACGGCGTTTCGCAGCCCGTGCGAGGTCCTCGATGGTGAGGGAGTCGGCCAGCGTGCGGTCCCGTGAGCGCAGTACGGGCTGCTTGAACCGAATCAACGGAGCCAGCTCATGTGGACGCGGCAGACGGCGCCTCATCCGACCTCCACGTCGGTGTGATCTCCGGCTCGCGCGACCGGTAACCGCAGGGTGGTTGCCGCGAGCAACTCGGTCGGGCCGTCGTCACCTTCCACATAGGGGATGACGAACCTGACCGTGACACGCAGCAGCGCCCCCTCCCGCATCCGACGCCGGCGAACTTGCACGGTGACGGCACGGCCGATCATCCAGTAACCGTCCAGGCTCGAGCACTCTTCGATCCGCACCAGACGGCCGTCGACGCGGAGCCGCAGGCAACTGTCCGGCAGTTCCTGCCCGTCCAGCGTCACCGAGATCTGGTCGATGCACCGCCAAGGAAGGCTCCGCATCCAGGGCAGGCGAGCCTCGAAGTCGAGCCCGTCGTCGACCACCCGAAGTCCGCCCGCACGCACGAACCCTGACATGAAAGGCACTACATCACCACGGCGAACTTTTGTACACTATCAACATATGTGGATCGTAGCGGAGTTCTGCCGGGTTGGAAATGGAGCGAGCCGATGCCGTCTGTCGACCGTCAGTGGGCGGTAACCATGTTCTCGTTCACCACCGAGATCGCGCGCGGCGAGCACAGTCCGCAGGAGTTGCTGCGCGGTGCTAGCTCTGCCGGCCTCGCGGGCAGGTTCGAGATCGACGGCTTCCAGCACTTCGCCACGTTCCCCACTGTGGCCGACGAGGAAGTCGAGCGTTTCCGCAACGAGGTGGAGCACCTCGACCTTCAGCTCACGCAGCTCGGCATCTACGACGATCTCTACGTCGATCCGCGGCATCGGGCGACTGTCGGCGAGCGTGTTTCGTACCTCGAGCGTCAGATCGAATCCGCCGCCCGACTCGGGTTTCCGGCCGTGAAGGTGATGTGGGGGGTGGATCTCGAGGTCCTCGACCGCCTGCGCCCCTGTCTCGACCGGTCGGGGATCTCGCTGAATCAGGAGGCACAAGGCGGCCTCCGAGCCGACTCGCACGATGTCCAGAGCCGTGTCGAATTCGCGCAGAAGTACCCGGGCCTGTTCGGATTCGTGTTCGATCTGTCCGCCTGCATGTACGGCGTACCGGTCACGTATCTGGAGGAACTGCACCGACTCGGGATTCCTGGCGAGGCGGTGCGGCTGATCGCCGAGGAATGGCCGTCCGACCGCGGCTCCGCCGTCCGCGACCACGTGCTCGCGGTGACCGACGGCGCCGAACTGTCCGCCGATGCGCGGCTGCGGTTGATGATGCCGTTCGCCCGGTTCGGCAACTCGCGCGTCGGGGATTGGCGCGACTTCCTGTCCGTCACCGACATTGTCCACCTCAAGTTCTGGGACCTCTACGACCCCGACGGCATAGTGTCGACTCCGTTGCGGGAGCTCACGTACGAGCTCGCACGGGCTGATTTCACCGGCCCGATCACGAGCGAGTGGGGCGGCCACGAGTGGCTCGACGGGCCGGACTTCGACGCCGTCACCATGACCCGAGGGCACCGGTCTCTCGTCGAGCAGGTCGTGGCCCGGTGACAGAGCCGCCCTTACATGCCGTGCTGATCGGCTTTGGCAACGCGGGCCGCATGATGCACCTTCCCCTTTTGGTAGCCGCGGGCTTCGAGGTCAGTGGCGTTGTGGCGACCTCTGCCGCCGCAGAAGCCAGAGTCCGGGAGGCAGGGCTTCCACTGATGGAGTCGCTGGAAACAGTCGACGGCAGCAGTCCGGACATCGTTGTTGTTGCCGTACCCGACGAGGCGCACGAGGACATGCTCCACAGCGCCCTCGCACTCAAGCCGCGTGCCGTTGTGGTTGACAAACCTGTGGCGACGTCGTCGGCCGCAGCCGTACGGATGACAGAGGCGGCGAGGTCCGCAGGATCTGTACTCGTCCCGTTCCAGAATCGGCGATGGGACGGCGACTTCCTGACCATGAAGGGCCTCATCGGAGACGGCTCGCTCGGCGACCTCATCCGGGTGACGTCATGCATCGCCCGCTGGACAGCTGCCGTCGGCAACTCCTGGCGCGAGCGCAGCCGACCAGGCCTGGACGGCAGGCTCGCCGACCTCGGCAGCCACCTCGTCGACCAGTTGGTCAATCTCCTTGGTCCAGTCGACAGCGTGTACGCCGAAGTTCGCGCCGCCCGGGTCGCGAGAGGGCCCAACGACGACTGCTTTCTGGCCCTCCGGCACCGATCTGGCGTGACCAGCCACGCACACATGTCGGCCGTCCAATCCGCCCCTGTCCCCCGATTTCTCGCGCAAGGGCGACTCGGATCATGCCAAGTCGACGGAATGGATCCACAACAGGAGCAACTTGTCGCGGGCATCCGACCCGGATCCATTGGATGGGGAACGGATCCGTCAAGACCAGCAGCCGCGCTTACGGGCACCAGGACACGCTCCGAGCCGATCGTCCCCGGCGACTGGGTCGAGTTCTACCGCCTTCTCCGGCAGCACATCCAGTGCGCGGAACCTCCGCCCGTCCTTGCGGAGGACGCCATCCAGATCCTTCGGATCCTCGAAGCGAGCCAGCAGTCCGCCGACGAACGCAGCATCGTCCACGTCGACTGAGACGTTGGGTGATCCGCCCGGGACCGGGTCTGGATGACGTGGGACCCGCTCTCGCCCGCGTGTACTCAGCGCCAGCCGCGCACCGCTCGCGCTTCCGCGGCGTCAACGATCATTCGGGAGCCGCTCTGCTCGGTTGCGTCGCGAAGGAGGGCTTGCTGCTTGGCGATGATGTCGAAGGCGTTCTCCCAGTCGTTCCAGTGGAATCCCTCCCATTCGGTGGAGATCGTGCGTGAGTATCCGTTCTTGACGTAGAGATCGAGGAGTTCTCGTGCGGGAACAGACGGGTCCTCCCCCGCGCTGTCGATCTCGTAGAACTTGCCGTGCGTGTGCACGGCCCACGGGAGGATGTCCAGCCACTCGCTCACCTCGCCGTGGCCGAACAGGCTCGTGGCGTTGATTGCCAGTTCGAACGCGATGTCGTCGGCGCCGTACGAGCGAGCGAGGTCCGCGAACTCTTCGAGCTGCCGTTGCTGCTCCTCGTCGGTCAAGCCGCCGGCTCCGTGCTTGGAGTTCCAGTACTTGTCGACCTCGGCAATCAGCTCCGGTGCGATCTCGCGCCTGCGGTACTTCTCCAGCAGGGATCTCGGCACCTGGCTCATGGTGGATCCCCAATCGGGAATGAATCCCAGGTGTGGGGATCCGAGCTTCTCGTAGCGTTCCAACAGGGCCTGCATCGTGGGGTGCCTCGGGCTGTGATGGGCGTGGATCTCCATGCCCAAGGTGACGCTGGCCGCCTCGGCGACCGGAAGCAGACGTTCCATGTCGTCCGGGGTCACCGAGTACTGCACGCGGACGATGGGGAATCCCAGCCTGCGCGCGACGTCGATCTGCGGCTTCATGTACTCGACGAGTTCGTCGTCGGTCAGCATCCGGTCTCGCCGCAGTCCGGCGTCCGCGTTGGCGCCGAGCGCAGTGGGAACCAGGCCCGTCTCGTCCAGCAGGTCACGGAACTCGCGAACGAAGTTCTCATCCACTCGTGGGAAGTCACGAATGGACTGGAACCCGACGATCTCCAGCCCCGGCCCCAGTTCTCGCCGCGCCACTTCGCGGACGAGCTCGGGAAAGGTCATCTGGCGCGAGTGCCAGAATCGTGTCAGGGAGTACAGGGTCACGCCTTGGATCGGTGTTCCCAGTGCCGCGGTTGTGGCCGTCATGCTGCAGCCTCCAGCTTCATGGTCTTGCGGTCTTGCTCCAGTACGAGCGGGGCTCCGTCGGCTGCGGGGACATACGGGATGTAGAGGCCGATCACGACGTGCACCTCATGCTCGTCAGCCTCGGCAAGTGGCGGCAGATCCCCTTCGAGGACTGCGGAGTCCAGGACGAACCACCACTTGTCGTGGCGCGGTGGGAGCTCGTCGAGTGCGTAGCGTTCACCGTGCGCGGTCCGCCACACGATGGATTCGTTGGGCACCTGGTGGCCGTCGATGTCGAGGCCGACCTGCGATACCGACGACAACGGGAGCGCCCGGTACCAGGGAATCCGGATGGATACGCTCACGCGGCCGTCATCGGTGCGGAGCGTGTCCGGCTCGATGATCTGATCAGGTAGCAACTGACTCCTCCTTTGTGCAGGGTGTGGCACCGCGCAGGTCCTCAATGGCCCGGCGGGCGGAGCGGATGGCAAGCGCGACGCTCATCGCGGTGGGATTGCAGGCCGTGGGGGTCGGGATGACACCGTTGCCTCCGACAAACAGTCCGTTCACGTCCCAGACCCGGCCGAGTCTGTCGGACACCGACGTACCGTCGTTGACCAGGCCCATCCGCACCGTGCCCATGTAGTGCAGCGAGTTCCCGTTGGGAAGGACCGTCGGCTCCTCGCCGCCGACCGGCCCGCCCAGAGCCACCGCGATGTCGGCGGCGGCCTTCTTCATCGCGTCGATCGTCGCGCGGTCGGTGTCGGTCAGTCGGTAGCGAATGGTCAGCCCGGGCAGGCCTGTCTCGTCAGGAGCTGCGTCGTCGAACGCGACCCGGTCTTCGGCTGCGATGTCTTTGCAGCCGAACAAGCCGATGCCCACGATGGATCCGGGCCAGGGCTCGTCGAGGCCGTCGATCGGAACCGGGGACGCGTCCATCTGCATGATCTGGCCGTGGAACGGGAATCGTTCGCGGTCGTAGGGAATCCAGTTGACGCCGGAGAAGAGCTCGAGTGTTCCGGCGGTGCGCGAGTGGCGTGTGCGTGCCGCGGCCGGGATCAACCGATCGTCGAGCCGGGCCAGTGCCATGACTTGGAGGTGATCGTTCAGGTAGCGCCCGAGGGCCGGCGGGCGGACACCGGAGACGTGTAGGAGACGTGGAGTCCGGAAAGAGTCAGCCGCGACGAAGACAGCCCGCGCCGGGATGTACTCCTCCTCACCGCGGCGATCGCGGATCATCACCCCGGTAACCTCGTCGTTCTCGAGGGTGATGCGGGTCACAAGCGTCTCGGCCCGCAACTCGACTGCGCCTCGCTCGATGACGTCGCCCAGGATCACATCGATCCCGGTCCAGTACCGTTCACAACTTCGGCCGATTTCGATCGCCAGCGGCATCGGCTGCACGCGGCGATCAGGGGCACGCCCCTCGTCGAAGACGGCCGACAATGCGGATCGGACCTCCGCTCCCAGCGGCCAGCCGTCGAACGCGCTCTGTGTGACGCGAAGAAGGCCGCACGCATCGGCCCAGACCGTGTCGAACTCGTATCTCGGGATCCACGGGATGCGTTCTCCCTCACCAGGAACCGGACACGAGCCCGTCCAATGCGCACCCATACCGCCGACATTGGTCGACATCGCCGCAGCGGGCATACCGGTGTCGTCGGAGTCGACCACTCCGTCGCCGATGAGGTACGTGCCGGGCCGGGCCGCGATCCGACCTTCCTGAGGGGGCTGGCTGACGCGGCCTGCCTGAGCAAGCATCTGCGCGCGGGCGATGTCCTCCACGTTCGGCAGCGTCCTCACGTGCCGGCCCGGTGGGTCCGACAGAGCCGGTCCAGCCTCCACCAAGAGGACGTCCAGGTCCGGTGCCTCATCGGCCACCGTCCTGGCGACGGCGGATCCCACGGGTCCACTCCCGACAATGACGATGTCATAGCTGCGTCCAGCCACCGCAGAGCACCTCTCTCGTTGTTCCGGCAAGATCAGCTCTTGATGCCACCGGCGAAGCCTTGGATGAACTTGCGTTGCGCGAACAGGTAGAGGAGCAGGACCGGGATCATCGAGAGGATGATCCCGGCGAAGATGACGTTCCACGCCGAGACGTTCTGGCCGACGAAGCCGTAGATGACCACCGGCAACGTCGCGTTCCTCGATCCGATGAGGAAGATGAGCGCGGTGAAGAAGTCGTTCCAGATGATCAACCCGGCCAGGATGGCAACGGTGCCTGTCGCAGGCCGCAGAAGCGGAAAGATGATCCGGACGAAGGTCTGAAGGCTGGAGGACCCGTCGACCTGAGCTGCCTCCTCGTATTCCCGCGGCAACGACCGCGTGAAACCTGTGTAGAGGAACACCGACAGCGGCATCAGCAGGCCGCTGTACAGGATGATCATGCCGGGCAGGGTGCCGACCAGTCCGAGCTGCCGCATCACGACGTACAGCGGAACCAGCCCCAGCAGAAACGGAAGGATGATGCCGACGAGGAACAGGACGTACAGGGCGCTGCTCAGCCTGCCGGGTATACGCGTGATCGTGAACGCTGCCAGCGATCCGAGCGCGATCAGCACCACGAGCGACCCTGCCGTGACGATAACGCTGTTGAGCAGCCCGAGCGGGATGTTGCCGGTGGGAGTTCCCGCCCATGCGTCCGCGAACGCGGACAGCGTCGGCGGTTTGGGAGGTGCGACAGCCGGCGAGAGAAAGGCATCCGTGTCGCCTTTGAAGGCGAGATTCACCAGGAAGAAGAAGGGGATCATCAGCGCCAGCGCCACGATCACAGTGAGGATCTCGAGGATGAGCGTCCGCTTGGTGTAGCGATGCATCGTCAATCTCCCCTCGAGCGCAGCGCCGCGTTCTGGAGGAGTGCGGCCGCGATGATGAGCACCGTCAGCAGCAGCGACAACGCCGACCCGTATCCGAACTTTCCGTTGACGAACGTCTCCTTGTACACCAGGGTCGAGAGGGTCTCGGTGGCGCCGTACGGGCCACCCGCGGTCAGCGCCTGCACCTGGTCGAACACCCGAAGCCCTTGAATGAGCGTCAACGTCGAGGCGATCACGATCGTCGGTCGCAACAACGGCAGCACGATGCGGAAGAGCCGTGCCGCCGGGCCTGCCCCGTCCACCGCCCCCGCCTCCTCGAGTTCCGGCGACACATTCGCCAGGCCCGCGAGATAGATCACCATGGCCAGACCGATGTTCTGCCACACGACCACGACGGCGATCGTCGAGAACGCGGTTGCGGGATTGCCCAGCCAGGCCGTCGCCCAGTCACCGAGTCCTACGGTCCTGAGCATGCCGTTCAGCGGACCATTGGGCTGGAAGATGAACTTCCACACGTAGGCGACGGCGAGCGGGCTCAGCACGACCGGCAGGAAGATCAGCACGCGGAGGAAGTAGCGCAACTTGAGCAGGCGGTTCAGTGCCAGGGCGAGAGCCATGCCGATCACATTGGTGAAGATGACGAAACATGCCGCCAGCAACAGTGTGTTCCACAAAGCCCGGGTCGTTGCCGGTGAATGGAAGATCTTGACGAAGTTGTCGAAGCCGACGAACGTGGCCTTGCCGAAGCCGCGGTAGTTCGTGAAGGCGTAGACCGAGCCGGCGGCCACACTCAGATACTGGATCCCGATCGTGAGCACTACGGCGGGCACGGCCCACCACCACACCGCGATGGAGCCGCCGGCCCGCCGGCCTGCTCGGCGAGCCTTTCCCTCGGTCTCGACCACCTCGACGCGCGTCGCCGGGACGGCTACGGAGCGCATAACGCCTCCTTTCGGTTGCTTGACGGCCTAGCTCTGCCAAGCCGCGTCCATGTCCTGGAGCACCTTGTCCACTTCTGCCTGCCCGGTGAGCAAACCCTGGATGCCGACGCCGAGCTTGTTGTAGATGTCGGGATTCGGCCAGAACAGGGAGGGCAGTGGCGCGTTTCGCGCCGGATCGGTCAGGTACGTCGCGAGCCCGGCGTACTTCTTCGACACCGGCCGGCCGTGGAGAACACTGGTCAGTGACACGTTGCCGCTGAGCGCGGCGAACTTGTCGAGCTGCTGCGGCTGCATCCAGTACTCCAGCAAGGCTTTGGCAGCGTCGACATGCTTGCTCGATGCGTTGATGCTCAAGGCGTTGCTCGGCGAAGCGAACAGGAACGTGTCCCGCTCTGTTGTGCCCGGGAAGACAGCCACCGAAATCTGCGAAGTCGGCGCGAGGCTGCCCAGGTCGGTCGCAATGCTCGCGGGGGCGAAGATCCCCAGGATCTTGCCCTTGGTGAACTCCGGAGTCACCGTCTCCGGCGTACCGCCCTCGGCACCGCCTTGGAAACACCCTTGCTTGTGAAGGTCGACGACAGCCTGCAGGGTGTCGCGCCATTCCTGTGAGCCGGCGAACGTGACCTGCCCCGACGCACGCTTCTGGTTCCAGTCCGGATCCTTCGCGTAGACGCGGGACGCGGCGAGTTCCAGCCCCATCAGGCCGGTGTTCGTCGGCTGCGATCCGGCCAGGCCCAGAAGCGAGGTGCGTCCCGCCTTCCGCACCGCCGCGCACTGCTGCAGGAGCTGGTCGTAGGTCTTCGCGAAGTCCAGGTGCAGGCTCTTGTAGGCCGTCGCGTTGACGACCTGTGGGATGGGCGCGACGTCAACCGGCACCCCGATGAGCTTGCCGTCGACGTAGTACAGATCGTGCGCGCTGTCCGGAACGGAGGCGGACGCCCACTGCTCCTTCGACAGGTCCACGAGCTGGCCCGCTTGCGCGAAGACACCGAGCGCGTTCGCCGCTCCGGTGCCCGGCGACCCCCACACCACGTCAGGCGCGTTGCCCGCCTGGAACATGGTCCTGACCGTCTGGAAGTAGCTGTCGGTCGGGATCTCGGTGAGCTCGACCTTGATGTTCTGGGTGTTCGACTTGTTGAAGCCGTCGATGATCTGGGCGTAGGGACTCGTCTTGCCGAATCCGGTTTCAACCGCGAACCGGACCGTGACCGGCCCGTCAGAACTACTGGCCGATTGGCAACCGGCGAGCGCGGCGGCGCTGATCAGGAGCATCGCGGCAGTCGCGGCCGGTCGCCTCCCCCTTCGGTGTGTGCGCTTCTTCATGGTGCTCAGCCTTTCGGGCTTGCTGTCACCCTGCCCCTGAACCAGGGCCCGGTCACCGACTGTCGGCGACCGATCTGATGATTGCAGCACTTCTGCACGTTGACAACAGAAGAAGAGGCGTAAGTTTTCTACTGCCTTGATCGTAGATCTGATCTCATCTTCAGTCTTGTGCTCAGTAACAGCAAAAGATTACGCTGCCACGGTCAGTGGCGGGACCGATCGGTCGCCAACTTCTTCCTTCGCGTGGAGACAGACTGTGAAGAACTCCTACGACGTGGCGATCGTCGGTTACGGTCCCACTGGAATGACCGCCGCGGCCCTGCTCGGCCAAGCCGGGCATCGGGTGATCGTCATCGAGCGCTGGCCGAGCCTGTACGGCCTTCCGCGTCTGACCCACGTCGACGACGACACCGCGCGCACGCTCCAGGAGATCTGCGACATCGATCGCGCGCTGGCGGACTCCTCGCCGACCGTCTACGAGTGGGTCAACGGCGATGACGACGTGCTGCTGTCCATGGCGACCCCGATGGGGAACCAGGGCTATCCCGTGCACAACTCGATCTATCAGCCCGACATCGAGGTCGCGATCGACGCGCGGCTACGCAGCCTGCCCAACGTCACGCTCCGCCAAGGGTGGATTCTCACCGGGCTCGCTCAGGAAACCAGCGACGTACGGATCACCGTCGCCCCGTTCGTCGACCGCCACGCGGACGAGTCCAGAGCCGAGGTCGTGGCGGCGAAGTACGTCATCGGATGCGACGGGAACCGCAGCAGCGTGCGTGCCGCACTGGGCGTTCCCGTGACCGAGTACGACTTCCACGAAACGTGGGTCACGTTCGACGCGGAGTGGTTACGTCCGATGCCGGAGACGTTCGCGCTCGCCAAGCAGTACTGCGATCCGGCGCGCGGCCACATGTACATGGGCATCGGACGAACCCGCCAGCGATTCGAGTTCGCCGTCCTGCCCGGCGAGGACCCGGAGAAGTTCGCGGACATCTCCACCTGCTGGGCTTGGCTGGAACAGACGCATGGCTTGGGCCCGCAGGACCTTCGTCCGCTCCGCTATCTGCGCTACGCCTTCACCGGGCGAGTGGCCGACCAGTGGCGATCGGACCGGGTCTTCATCGCCGGCGATGCCGCACACACCATGCCGCCCTATCTCGGGCAGGGCGCTTGCTCCGGCGTCCGTGACGCGGCGAACCTCGCCTGGAAACTCGACCTGGTGCTTCGCGGCTTGGCCGGCCGGCAAGTGCTCGACACCTACGAATCGGAGCGCCGGCCTCACGCCGACTTCGTGGTTCAGTCGTCGATAGCACTCGGACGCATAGCGAACACCACGGATCCGGAGGCCGCAGCCGCCAGGGACAAGGCGTTCCTCGACGGATCCGCTGCCGGCCCCGCCCCGTTCCCTCGGCTGCTCGACGGTGTTCTGCACAGCGATGACGAGGCCGCGGGCACGGTGGCACCGCAAGGGCGGCTGACCATCGACGGGCGGAGCGGTCGCGGTGATGATGTGCTCGGTGGCGGCTTCCGCCTGATCGCG
The DNA here is from genome assembly GCF_004361855.1 of Kribbella caucasensis. Classification (GTDB taxonomy): domain Bacteria; phylum Actinomycetota; class Actinomycetes; order Propionibacteriales; family Kribbellaceae; genus Kribbella; species Kribbella caucasensis. Next base: position 15,251 of record NZ_SNWQ01000009.1, on the reverse strand, counting down.
ACCTCGGACGGGCTCGCGGCGATCACCGAGGACGACCGCCAAGTGCTCACAGCGTTGGACGTCAAGGTCCTCGACCTCGGGTCGGCAACGGACGAGGAGGGCCGCTACACACAACTCCTGGAGGAGAACCGTGCAGCCGTCGCTCTCATTCGCCCCGATCACATCGTCTACGGAGTGGCGGCCGCGGCCGAAGCATCGGACCTCATCCAAAGTCTGGGCGTCGCCCTCCACGGACGCGTGGCTGCTCCGTGACGATGGCGCCGCTGCACCGACCGACATCAGTCACCTTAGGCGGATCAGTACCAGACCCAGCCGAGTTGAACGACCCGGCGCGGGAGTGGCACCGCGCCATGCCGTACACCCGGATCACCGACTACGGGATGGAGCCCGCCGACGCGCGAGAACTCCTCTGGCGCACCGCCAACGGGGAGGACTGGACGAGCGCGGCCACTGAGATCGGCCGCCGCCAACTGGCTCGTTCCGATCAAGCCGCGAATCGAGGCCGAGGCGTCACCGCTCGCGACGCCGCGCTGGCGGCCGCGGCAGCACTCAACGTCGCCCAGATACCTATCACCTTCGACGAACCACAGAAACGTGTCCTGTACGAAGAGTTCCAAAGCGCTGTCGGCCGCTACGCGATCCATCGCGGCGGATTGGAGCGCTTGCGAATCGACTACGCCGACGGGACGCTCGAGGGCTGGCTCGTCCTTCCCGACGACACCGTCACCGGCACCGTCGTCGCGTGGGGCGGGCTCAGCGGTTGGGGCGCGGCTTACCTCTCAGCCGCCGAAGCTCTGACGGCCAGGGGCCTGGCCTGCATCCTTGCCGAAGGCCCCGGTCAAGGCAGCACCCGCCTCACCTCACGCATCTATGGCGCGGAGGCCACCCTGACCGGCTACGACCGCTTCGTCGAGTTCGCGGCAACCGACCGACGCCTCACCGATGCACCGGTCGGCGTCTACGGCAACAGTTTCGGCGGCATGATCGCAGCCCGCGTTGCCGCAGGCAACAAACTCGTGTCGGCGTGCGCGATCAATTGCGCGCCGTCGACTCTCGAACTGCCCGACATCCGTACAGCACGCGAGCAGATCTTCGCCTTCGTCGGTACGACGGACTCCAGCCGAGCCAACGAGGCGCTCGGTCGACTCGCCTTCCTCCCCGACCGTCACAGCATGTCCGCCCCACTGCTGCTTCTGCACGGCGTCGCCGACGCCCTGGTGACCCAGGACAACGCCAGCCGATTCATGGCCGGAAGCTCCCATCACGACTCGTCCCTGCTGATCTGGCCCGATGGTGAACACACGCTCTACAACCACGCGCAGGAGCGCGACGCGGTGATGGCTGACTGGTTCGCAAGCCGATTGGGCTCCGGCCCGCCGCAGTAGGGCCGGGTCAGCTGGCGCGCTGCAGCCGGATCGCCGACCCCACCGGCGAGCCGTTGGTAATCCACACGTTGAGTGCGTCACGGTTGAAGAGGCGGTGCATCGCGAGCGAGACCGCGCCGTACACGCCTTCGTCGAAGTTCAGCGAGGCCTTGCGGATGCTCAGCCCACGACTGGCGAGCTCAATGGCTCCCTCCAGGACGCAGTCACGGAAGGTCTCGAAGAACAAGTCCCCGATTCGCAGGACGCCACCGCCGAGAACGAGTCGGCCCGGGTTGGCGAAGTTGACGATGCCGGCGACCGTACGTCCGACCTGAGCCGCTCCTCGCGCCACAGCCTCCCCGGCGCTGGGGTCACCACTCGCAGCAGCATCGCCGATGTCCTCAGACGTCAGGCGCCCACGCTTCGCCAGCCGCGCAGCGAGGAAGCTGCTCTCCCCCGACTCCGCGGCCGCGGTCAACTGCCGAACGAGGGCCCAACCGCTTGCCACCGCCTCCAGACACCCCGTCTTGCCGCAACGGCAGATCGCCTGAGGGTCGTCGGTCACGCGAATATGGCCGATGTCACCGGCCGCTCCACTGACCCCCCGATGGAGTCGGCCACCGGCTACCAGTCCGCTGCCGATTCCGGTACCGACCTTGACGAACAGTAGATCCCGACTGTCATCAGGCTCGGCGCGGTCCCACTCACCGAAGGCCATCAGGTTGACCTCGTTGTCCACCCAGACGGGCGCCTCGTAGCGGGACCTGAACCAGCCACGGATCTCGAAACCGTCCCAACCCGGCATACTCGGCGGCGCGACCACGCGACCGGTCCGGAAGTCGACCGGTCCGGGAACACCGATACCGATCCCCCACACAGGGGCACGACCTTTTGGCGCTCGCGCCAACAAGTCCTCGAACATCTCGTTCACCCGTCCGAGCACGCTGTCCGGTTCACCACTGATGTCGAGATCGGCGACCTCGGTCGCGAGCAGCTCTCCGTCGAGCGTTGCGAGGCCGACGCGGCACTCCATCGCTCCGAGTGAGGCACCGAGCAGCAGCCCGGCCTCTGAGCGAAAGCGGACCGTCCGCGAAGGACGGCCCCCACCCGAAGGGACCAGATCACCTTCAGCCAGGAGGCCGAGCTCCATGCCTTCTTGCAAGCGGTCGTTGATGATCGTGCGACCGAGACCGGTCATGTCCCCGAGCTCGGCCCGCGTCCGCGCTCGTCCCGTCCGCACCAGATCGAAGATGTGCGTGAGCACCAGCCCGTCCCTGGCCGAAACGACAGGCCTCACCATCGCACGCCGCCGCCATCGCTGCTCATACTTATGATGATACTCGACAGATGTACCACCGACGAGCGAACCGACAGGGGAAGGCAGGACTTCCCATCACGTCGCGCAGACCGGCCGTCATCGCCGTGACGGACGCTGACGTCGACTGGGTGCGGCGGTGCTGCTCCGGACGACCAGGGAGGTCTCGACCACGGTCTCGCGGGGTCGCTCCTCCCGCTTCTCGATTCGGCGTACGGCGGCCTCGACAGCGGAGACGCCCATGAGTTCGGGATCTTGTCGCACGCTGGTCAGGTCCACCGAGGACAACCGCGCGATCGGCGCGTCGTCGAAGCCGGCGACCGACACATCTTCGGGAACGCGTACTCCGATGCGGATCAGGGTGTGCAGAAGGCCAACGGCGGTGTCGTCGTTGGGCGCGATCACGGCGGTCGGCAGCCGACGCCGTGCGAGGAGGGTTCGTCCGGCAGCGGTTCCCACTTCGTCGAAGTAGCTGGCCTCGGTGTAGTCGCCCGGCACGGACACGATGTCGCTCTGCAGGTCCAGGCGCTTGACCGCACGCTCGTAACCCCGGCGGCGCAGGCTGCCGGGCGGCATCGACGCGGGATCGACGTACGCGATCTGCCGGTGCCCGAGCTCCACGAGGTACTCGACGAGCTCCTCGATCCCCTTGTCGCCGGACGACCGTACGACGTCGTAGAACTGGTTGCGCCGGCCGTAGCCGACGTCGACCAGCGGTACGAGACTTCGCTCGGCAACCGCCTTGAGTCCGGCGTGCTTGAGGTCGGAGCCAATGACGATGAGCGCAGCGCAGCGGTGGCCCAGCAGCTCCTCGACCGCCTGCTCGGTACTCCGAGTCGCCGTCTCGGCGCTGAGCACGACGTCGTACCCTCGGGCCGCGGCCGCCGGGTAGATGGCTTCGACGATCTCGGGCTCGGTGGAGTGGGCCGGGGCGAAGATCACGCCGAGATCCTTGCTGCGCGCTCGGCGCAGCGACCTGGCACCGCCGTGTGGACTGAAGCCGAGCTCTCGGGCAGCCTCGCGCACTCGGCGGCGGGTCTCGTCGCTGGCCCCGGGCTGGTCGCGCAGGACGATCGAGACGAGCTGACGTGAGACGCCGAGATGAGCCGCGACGTCGGCCATTGTCGGCGGACGAGGCGTCTCGGCCGCGTCGCTGCTCATCGGTCCTCCTTCGCTCGCCACCACTGTAGGAGGTTAATCCTTCACAACCACCGAACCTGCCGCGCCTTGCCGTCCTCGTAGCCGGTGCGACCGGCCAGCACCTCGGGTACGCCGGTTTCCCACCAGGCGCCGGCCTCGGTCCAGGACGACGGGTGCGTGTGACAGACGACGACAGCGGGGCGGTTGGTGGTCCGGGCTGCCTGCCGAGCTCGTTGGTAGGCCGCGCGGAAGGCGTCGGTGCCTTCCGTGACGTGTTCGACTGTGCAGCCGAGGGCTTTCGTGTGGCCGGCGAAGTCGACGCGGAGGCCGTCGGCCCCCGGTCCACGGGAATCGGTCAGCAGGTTGTTGAACCCGGCGGCGCCTTGGTTGGTTTGCAGGCGGTGGATGACGGCGTACCCGCCGTTGTCGCACAGTACGGCGACGTACGGGTGGCCGGAGAAGGCGGCGGAGTAGAGCTCCGAGTTGAGCATCAGGTAGGAGCCGTCGCCGAAGAGCGCGGTGACGAGGCCGTCGGGATGGGTCGTCGCGCGAGCCATGGCCGCACCCCAGGGCGCGACGACCTCGTACCCCATGCAGGAGAAGCCGTATTCGAGGTCCATGGTGGCGCCGGAGGTGGTGCCGGGCTTGACGTCGCCGGTGCGCCAGCCACCGTGGATTTCGCCGGGCATGCCGCCGGAAGCGGTGAGGACGTAGTCGTCCGGGCCTGGCATCGTTCACGGCGCCAACGACCTGCGCGTAGGTGAGGGGTCCGCCGCCGGTACGCAACTGGTCGATCTGGGCGTCCCAGGTCGCCTTCTCTTCGGCTGCCCGTGCCATCCAGGCGGTCGGCGCGGTCCAGCCGGCGAGGTTCGCGGTGAGCTCGTCGAGGGTTTCGCGGGCGTCGCCGACCACCGCCCGGGCGGCGTGCTTGACCGCATCGAAGCGAGCGGTGTTCACGGTGATGATCCGCGCGTCCGCGGCGAAGCCGGTCCACGACGACGTGGTGAAGTCCTGTAGACGTGTGCCGACGGCGAGTACGACGTCTGCCGCCACGGCGAGGTTGTTGGCGCTGGTGGAGCCGATGATGCCGAGCGCCCCGCCGTACAGATGGTGGTCATGTGGCACCAGGGTGCGCCCGGCCACGGTCTCCACGACCGGCAGGTGGTGCGCTTCGGCGAAAGCGAGCGCTTCGCGGGCAGCGCCGGAATAGCGCGCGCCTCCGCCGAGAACGAGCAGCGGTCGCTGTGCGGTTCGCAGTACGGCGGCCGCGGATGCGAGCGCGTCGCGGTCCGGGCGAGGCCGGTCCACGACGTGAAGCCGGTGCTGGAACATCGCGATCGGGAAGTCGTACTCCTCGGCCTGCACGTCTTGCGGCAGCGCCAGGACGACGGGACCCGCGTCAGCCGGATCGGTGAGGACGCGGGCGACCTGAGGCAAGGTGGTCACGAGCTGCTCAGGGCGGGTGATCCGGTCGAAGTACCTCGACACCGGGCGGAACGCGTCGTTGACCGTGGTGGTCGGGTCGCCGAAGTGCTCGACCTGCTGCAGGACGGGATCCGGTGCGCGGCTTGTGAAGGTGTCGCCTGGCAGTAGCAATATCGGCAAGCGATTCGCGTGGGCGACTCCTGCGGCCGTGACCATGTTGAGCGCGCCAGGTCCGACGGAGGAGGTTGCCGCCATGACCTGCCGGCGGTCGGTTGCGCGCGCGTAGGCAACCGCCGCCAGAGCCATGCCCTGCTCGTTCTGGCCACGCCAGGTCGGAAGCTCGTCCTGGACGTCGTACAGAGCGGTGCCCAGGCCGAGGACGTTGCCGTGCCCGAAGATGCCGAAGACCCCTGCAAACAAAGGTACTTCGGTCCCGTCGAGGAGCTCCGAGCGCTGCGCGATCATCCACCGAACCAGCGCCTGCGCCGTCGTCAGGCGAAGCGCGCTCATGCCGCCGCCTCCGCTGCACTGAGGATCTTCGCGGCCGCGTCCACTGCCGCTCGTACGTCGCCGTCCGGCGGGTACAGCAGCGCCCGCCCGACCACGAGCCCACGCACCACAGGCTGGTTCAGAGCGGCGCCCCAGGATTCAAGGTCCTTGGCGGGGTCCAGGCTCGGTACCCCGCCGAGCACGACGCAGGGCAGCGTGGTCGCACCGAACACCGTGACCGGGTCGTCGCAGGACGGCATCTTCAACCAGGTGTGAGCGCTGGTGCTGCCGAGCGCGCTGCCGACAGCGATCGCACGGGCCAGGGCGGGCGCATCCTTGCGCAACCGCAGTGTGCCGTCGTCGTCGCGGTGATACGGCAGCGGCTCGATCATTGCCATCAGCCCGCAGACGGCCAGTTCGGACACCGCCTGCGCGCACGCTTCGATGGTGCCCGCGGTCGACGGATCCGTGTCGTCGATCCGCAGCAGCATCTTCCCGCCCTGCAAACCGCAGTCCGCGATGCCGGCCGCGTCGTACCCGGTGAACCGGTCGTCCATCGTCCAGGTAGCACCGTCGAGACCGCCGCGATTCATCGACCCGATCACTACCTTGCCCTCGAGCGCTCCGAGCAACAGCAGCTCCTCGACGATGTCCGGGCTGCCCAGCACTCCATCGACATCGGGATGTTCGAGCGCCTCGACCAGCCGCGCCAGCAGCGAGCGCCGATCGGCCATTGCCATCGTGTTCGCACCAGCCGCCAACGCACCGCGGGCGGGATGATCCGCGGCCACCAAGAACAATGTCCCGCGCGGGCTGAGTACTCGCTCCGGCTGGGTCCGGGTCGCGTAGGCCCGCTTCACTGCGTACGGATCGGTCGCGCGAGTGCGCAGCAGCCGGCGCCACCGGTCCGCGTCGAGCAGAGGACCTGTCACGCTCTCACTCCTTGGGATGCGAGCAGAGCATCAAGCTCAGCCGCGGCGGGCATGGCGTCGGCACAAGCAAGACGAGATGCGACCAGTGCGCCGGCCGCATTGGCGTATTCGGCGATCCGGGTCGCCGGCCATCCGGCCAGGAGACCATGTACGAGTGCTCCACCGAACGCGTCGCCCGCGCCGAGTCCGCACACCACCTCGACCCGATGCGGCGGCACGACGGACCGCTCGTCGGGAGTGGCGACCAGCACGCCGCGAGCACCCAGCTTCACCATCGCCAGCTCCACGCCGCGATCCAGCAGCCGATCGGCGGCCAGTTCGGGGGCAGCGGTTCCGGTGGCGATCTCGACCTCCGCACGGTTGCCGACGACAACAGTCACCAGATCGAGCATCGGGTCGTACTCGGGTCGGGCCTGCTCGGGAGAAGACCAGAACATGGGACGCCAGTCGAGGTCGAGCACCGTCCACCGTCGCCGGCCGCGGTGCTCGAGCATTGCCAGCTGTGTGCTGCGGGCAGGCTCGACACTGACGCCGGTACCGGTGACCCACAACACCGGAACCTCCCGTACCAGGTCCCAGGGCACGTCGTCCGACGTGAGGGTCAGGTCCGGAGCAACCGGCCGTCGATAGAACAACAGCGGCGGGTCCTCGGGAGGGTTCAACTCGCAGAACACGACCGGTGTCAGCAGTTCGGGCGAAGTTCCGACGTACGACGGGTCGACACCGAACTCGCTCAGCGCCTCGCGCACGTAGTCGCCGAACCCGTCCGCCCCCACTTTCGTGAGTACGGCGGTACGGCGTCCCAGCCGGGCGGCGCCGACAGCGACGTTGGTCGCCGTGCCGCCCAGGTACCGGCCGAACGATGTCACGTCCTTCAGCGGACCCGCCTGCTGCGGATACAGGTCGACCCCGACCCGGCCGACCGTCAGCAGACCAAGATCTGTCATCACTGTTTGTCACCAGGACCCGACGTACTTGTCGACGGTTTCGCGCATGTACGTGGCGGATTCGCGGGCGCGGTCCTCCCAGGCGAACACACACGACGTCATGATCGTCTCCTCACGATCACCGAACCCCAGCTCACCCAGCGTGCCGAAGAAGGTGTCCCAGTCGACCTCCCCCTGACCGATGTCGAGGTGCTGGTGGATCCGGGCCGTCGATCCCGGTGGGTTGACGATGTAGCGCAGGCCGGACGAGGCGCGGTGGTCGAACGAGTCCGCCAGATGGACCTGTGTCAGCAGCGGCCCGGCGTACCTCATGATCTCGGCCATGTTCCCGCCCATGTGGAAGGTGTGCGGGGCGCAGTACAGGAACGACACCGAAGGTGAGTTGATGCCGCGGATCATGTCGATCGCGGTCAGGCCGCCCTCGACGAAGTCGTCCGGGTGCGGCTCCAGACGCAGTTGCACGCCCTCGCGCTCGAAGACCGGCAAGAGGTCTTCCATCGACTTCCAGAACATCGCCTCGCTCCGGCTCGCCTGCTCGGGGCGGCCGTTGAACTCCGAGTTCATCACCCGGCAGTCCAGGTCCACGGTGAGCTGGATCGCGCGTTTTCCAATAGCGCACCGCGGCCTGGCGTTCGTCTTCATCGGGCCCCGACCAGCGGTACAACGGCAGGTGCGAGGCAACTTGCACGCCGGCGGCGTCCAAGGCCTTCTTGAACTCCTTCACCGTGTCGTCGCCGGCCCGGGCGTGCAGGAAGAACGGCGTGAAATCCTCCCGCGGCGACAACTCGATGTACTGATAGCCGAGATCGGCCACCAGCGCCGGGAGCTCGAGGAGCGGGGTACTGCGGAACATGTAGGGATCGAGAGCAATCTTCATGTGTCAGCTCGCTGTCGGGAAGTAGAAGCTGGAGTCGACCGGGTGCTCGACGTGCGGCCAGCGGGAGGTGACTGCCTTCGCACGGGTGTAGAACGCCACACCTTCGGGGCCGTGGATGTGGGACTGACCCAACAGCGAGTCCTTCCAGCCGCCGAAGGAGTAATAGGCCATCGGCACCGGGACGGGAACGTTGATGCCGATCATCCCCACCTTCACGCCCCGCATGAACCGGCGCGCCGCCTCGCCGCTGCCGGTGAAGATCGCGGTCCCGTTGCCGTAGGGGTTGGCGTTGATCAGATCGATCGCCGCGTCCACACTGTCGGACCGCAGGACGGACAGCACCGGGCCGAACACCTCCTCGCGGTAGACGTCCATGTCCGGCGTGACCTGATCCACCACGGTCGGACCGACGAAGAACCCGTTCTCGTGGCCAGGGACAACCAGGCCGCGGCCGTCCGTGGTGATCTTCCCGCCCTGGGCCTCCCCGGCATCGATCAGGCCGACGATCCGGTCCCGCGCCTCGGGCGTGACCACGGGCCCCATCTCGCTGCGTTCGTCCCGGCCCGCGCCCACCACGACATCGCGCGCCTTCGAATTGACCGCCTCGACCAGCGCATCGCCGGCCGCACCGACGGCCACGGCGGCAGAGATCGCCATGCAGCGCTCACCGGCCGACCCGAACGCCGCCGCCACCAGGTGACCCGACGCGAAGTCCAGGTCGGCGTCCGGCAGGACGATCGCGTGATTCTTCGCGCCGCCAAGTGCCTGTACCCGTTTCCCGGCCGCCGTACCGCGTTGATGGATGTACCTCGCAATGGGCGTGGAGCCGACGAAAGAGATCGCGGCGACATCCGCGTGGTCCAGCAACGCGTCGACGGACTCCCTGTCTCCGTGCACCACGTTGAACACCCCGTCGGGAAGTCCGGCCTCGGCCCACAGTTCCGCGATCAGCACTGCTGCCGAGGGGTCGCGTTCACTGGGTTTGAGCACGAAGCTGTTGCCGCAGGCAATCGCCACCGGATGCATCCACATCGGCACCATCACCGGGAAGTTGAACGGCGTGATCCCCGCACACACCCCGATCGGCTCGCGGAACGAGAACGCGTCGACGCCTCGCGAGACCTGATCCGAGTAGTCGCCCTTCAACAGTTGCGGGATACCGCACGCGAACTCCACGACCTCCAGCCCGCGCTGCACCTCACCGGCTGCATCCGACACGACCTTGCCGTGCTCGTCGCTGACGATCTCCGCCAACTCGCGCACCCGCGCGTTCACCAGCTCGCGGAACGCGAACAACACCTTCGTCCGCTGTGACAGCGACGACTGCGACCACGAGTCGAACGCCCGCTTCGCCGCCTGTACGGCGGTATCCACATCTGCCGCCGAGGCCAGCACGACCTCCGCCTGCTGTTCACCCGTCGCCGGATTCCACACCCGTCCACGCCGGGACGAGGCACCACTCGTCGACGCTCCACCAATCCAATGCTCGATCGTTCTCACGGTGAGCCTCCATTCAGTTTCGGTAGAGCGCCGGCTTGTCGCCGAGGACGATCGGTACACGCTCAGAGGTGGCAAGGGAACGCACGCCCGCATCGCAGACCACGGTGGCCGCGTACCCGTCCCACGAGGACGGTCCTACTGGTTCCGAGCCGGACGCGATCGTGTCGATCCACTCCTGGAACTCGGTATCGAAGGCCACCGCGAAGCGTTCCCGCCAGTCGGCTGGAACACCGCCGGAGCGCAGGCCCGCGTGCCGGAGGTCGACCTGGTTGCGGTCGGCGAGCGCGACCGCGCCTGACTCCCCCACGACCTCACCCCGGATGTCGTAGCCGTAGCGGATGTTGACGCTGGTCTCTACGTTGACGAGCACGCCGCTCTCGGTCTCGACGACCATCAGCAGCGGGTCCTTGAGACCGCCACCGAGGCTGTTCTGCTTCGCCGGCAGGACCCGGATCGCGCCCAGTTCTTCGCCGAGCAACCAGCGAGCCACATCGAAGTCGTGGACGGCGGTGTCCACGACGGCCATCTCGCTGGTGTACGTGCTCGGTACGTCGGGATTGCGGTGCGCCGAGTAGTACATCAGCGGAGCGCCAATCACGCCGGAGTCGATCACGGCCTTCAGTTGCCGATACGCAGCGTCGTACCGGCGCATGAAACCGACCTGCACGAAACGGCAGCCGGCGGAGACTTCCGCGGCGATGATGCGCCTGCAGGCCTCTGCCGTGGTGGCCAGTGGCTTCTCGCAGAACACGGGCTTGCCCGACGCGATGGCAGCGAGCACGAACTCTTCGTGCGTGGGCCCCCAGGAGGTGACCAGCACCGCGTCGACCTGACCGGAGCCGATCAGATCGTGACCGTCGCCGAACACCTCGGTATCCGGCAGGTCCTGCGCGACCTGCTTGGCCAGGTCGAGGTTGGCGTCGGTAACCGCCGCGATCTCCGCTCCCGACAGCACCTGGGTGATCCGGCGGATGTGATCAGTGCCGATCATCCCGGTGCCGATGACTCCGATACGAAGCGCCATGGGTGTCCCCTCTCAGTAGGGCCAGCGACGGACCGGGCCGAGACCGCAGCCGACGTAATAGCCGGCGGTCCGCGCGCCGATCGGCAGCGGAATATGCTGCTCCACCGGGTACAGGTCCTGTTCGATGACGCAGAAGATGTCGCGGTCCAGTTCGCCGAGCGCCTCGAGCAACGGCGGCATGTCGGGTTCGCCGTACGGCGGCTCACACATCACGCCGAGCTTCACCGCCTCGGACAACGCCAGGTTCTCGGTCACCGCACGTGCCCGGATCGCCGGATCCACCGACTTCAGGTGGACGTAGGTGATCCGCTCGGGGAAGCGCCTGATGATCTGCAGGTTGTCGCCTTCGCAGTACGCGATGTGGCCCGTGTCGAGGCAGAGGTTCACCAACTCCGGGTCGGTGTCTTCGAGGAAACGCTCGATGCGCTGCTGGGTGTCGACCTGGGTGTCCACGTGCGGGTGGAACACGAGCTTCACGCCGTACAACTCGTACAAGTACCTCGCCAGCTCGTCGGTCCCGGTGACCAGGTTCTTCCATTGCTCCGGGTTGATATCGGCAGCCTGCGTCGCCTCGCCGGTGTGCATGTCGGTGTACTGCTCCGGAAGGTGCACCAAGTACTCCGCACCGAGCGCTGACAGCAACTCGGCTTCCCGGCCGAACGCCGCCTTTGCCTTCTGCAGCGCACCTTGTCCCTCATGCAGCCCGGCGAAGACCGTGCCACCGCACGCCGAGAGTCCGCGCCTGGCGAGTTCGTCCTTGAGTTGTTCGGGATCCTGCGGCAGGAAGCCCTGTGGGCCGAGCTCGGTATTGACGTAGCCGACAGCTGCGATCTCGTCGAGGTACACGTCCCAGGTCACCTGGTGCGGATCGTCGGCGAACCACACGCCCCAGGAATCGGGCGCGGTACCGAGACGAAGCTTGGAAAGGTTGGTCACGTCAATCATGGAACTAGCACGTGCTAGTGAATGTCAAGACTTCGCCGTCACACTTACTAGCACGTGCTAAATCAACTTGCCGTTCGATCTTGACGCCACCTTTGTTCGGACCTACTGTCCCGATTCAAACGTGAAGTCTGGCACGTGCTAGTGCGTCGCCAGTCCACGATCCGCGGGGGCAGAACCGTACGGAAGGTTGACCCATGACTCAAGCAACCGGCGCACCGGGGGCGCAGCACTCGGCCCTACCCGCCGACCTACCAGGCCCACACTCCCGACGGCTGGGGCTCATCGCCGTCGTCGCGACCTTCGGCGGCTTGCTGTTCGGCTACGACACCGGTGTCATCAACGGCGCCCTCGCACCGATGAAGGAGGACCTCGGCCTCACCGCGTTCACCGAGGGCTTCGTTGTCAGCATCCTGATCTTCGGCGCCGCCATCGGTGCACTCGTCGGAGGCCGGCTCTCCGACCGCTACGGCCGCCGGCACAACATCTTGATGCTCGCGGCGATCTTCGCAGTGGGCACGATCGGATGCGTACTCTCACCGTCCTGGCAGATCCTCGCGCTGTTCCGGTTCGTCCTCGGTCTCGCCGTCGGCGGCGCCTCGGCCACAGTCCCCGTGTACTTGGCCGAAGTCTCGCCGTACGAACGACGGGGCAGTCTGGTCACCCGCAACGAGGTGATGATCGTGTCGGGCCAGTTCGCGGCGTTCGTGATCAACGCGATCATCTTCCAGCTCTGGGGCGAGCACGAGTCGGTCTGGCGGTTCATGCTGCTGGTCGCCGTCGCGCCGGCGATCCTGCTGTTCGTCGGCATGCTGCGGATGCCGGAGAGCCCACGGTGGCTGTCCTCCCAGGGCCGCGATCCCGAGGCGCTCGCCGTACTCCGGCAGGTTCGGTCACCACAGCGCGCGGAGGCCGAGATGGCCGAAGTACAGGCGCTCGCCGAGGAGGAGAAGCTGGCGCAGACCGGCGGCTGGGCCGACCTCGCGGTGCCGTGGGTCCGCCGGCTGCTGCTGGTCGGGATCGGACTCGGCGTCTTCCAGCAGTTCACCGGGATCAACTCGATCATGTACTACGGCAGCCAACTACTCGAGGAGGCCGGCTTCTCCGCAGATGCCGCGATCCTCGGGAACACCTTGTTCGGTCTGGCCAGTGTCGTAGGCATCTCGGTCGGCATCCTGGTGATGAACAAGGTCAACCGCCGCACGATGCTGCTCGGCGGATTCGGACTTACCACCAGCTTCCACCTTCTAGTCGGACTGGCTGCGCTGTTGATGCCGGACAACTCGGTCAAGCCCTACGCGCTGCTGGTGTTCGCGGTCCTGTTCGTGTTCTCGATGCAGGGCACCATCGGGCCCCTGGTCTGGCTACTGCTGGCCGAGATCTTCCCACTGAAGATCCGCAGCTTCGCCATGGGAGTGTGCGTCTTCTGTCTCTGGATGGCCAATGCCGGCGTCGCCTTCGGGTTCCCGCCCGTCGTCTCCTCCATCGGTATCGCGCCCACCTTCTTCATCTTCGCCGGCCTCGGCATCCTCGCCCTCGTCTTCATCGCCACCTCGGTCCCGGAGACCCGCGGCGTCACCCTCGAGCAGTTCGAGGACTCCTTCAAGACCACCCACGCCTAGAGAGGCACACGCCATGACCGTGATGGTCGCCGTACCCGACAGCCCTGAAGGCGTCGCCGCACTCGCAGCCGGCGCGGCCGAAGCCGAACTCCTAGGCACCGACCTCGTCGCAGTCAACCTCGCCCTCAACCCACTCGACACCTCGACGATCCCGGCCACGATCAAAGTCACCGTCCTGGAACGACACGGCAAGTCCGACCGCGACCCCGCCGACGCCGTCCTCGCCGACATCGAGGAACACCGCGCCCAGCGCCTCGTCATCGGCATCAAACGCCGCTCCCCCGTCGGCAAAGCCCTCCTCGGCAGCATCAGCCAACGCCTCCTACTGGAGTCCCCCATCCCCGTACTGGCAGTAAAAATCAACGAAGCCCGCGCCTGACACCAGCCCTCGAGCCAGACCGGCGGTCGCGCCCAGGCCCCGGTCCGGCCCGAGGCCTTCGGTTGCAACACTCAGCGCGGATGAGAGCGCGGCGCCTTGTGTTGGCGCGAGCCGTTGCGACACTCAGAAGCGGGCCGGGTGTGCGGCCCACCCGAGATGTGGGTCCGCATCTCGGACCTCGTTATGCGAGCGGGCAGCGCGCAAAGATCGGACCTCTAACTGCCCGGAGCCGTGCGGCCAAGCTGGTCACGGCTCCAGTTCCCACAGAGCCAGACTGCAAATTTGCCGCCAGCCTGCCTGCAAATTTGCCGCTCACGGTGAATCGTCAACAGTTGTGCCGATCATCCGTCCTCGAGCACTCCCCGCCGGGCTGCCATAGCGAGCCAGCCGACCAACGACGGCGCAGCCGAGCTCAGGACTAGTTCGATTCCGAGAGCCGACCGCACAGTCCTGGCAGAGCCGTTTACTCACGTCTTGACGCACCTCCTGCTGGCCTTGGCCGGGCGACGCAGACTGAGGCTTGGCCAAGACTGTGGGGTTGACAGCGGGATGTTGCCAACCGTCCAAGCCTTCCGCGGCCTTCAGCCGACGGATCGCCTTCCGCTCCGCGGGCCGCGCAACCGCTGGCCGGGCCGCATCGCGCCCGACAGGTACCGGACGCCACGTAGTCAAGCCCTTGCCTCTGTCGGGGGCAAGCCTACGTCCCTACAATCCTCACCGGGGGGTGTTGCCAATGATGGTGAAACAATCCGGATCAACCGGATCGGATCCAGCAGTTGCAGCAATGCTGGCCAAGACAAGAATGAAGGAGACCACCAAGAGAATTGCCGCGATATGCGGCACCGTGGCCGCGATCTGCGGCGTGGTGTTCGGTGTATACAAGGGGACCTCGCGCAGCAGCGCCGACGCTGGAGGGACGACTGTCAGCGCGGGGACAACTGTTACAACCACCGTGACAGCTGCGCCGACGACCGAGTCCAGTCCGCCGGCGGAGCGAACGATAACAGCTCCTGAGGAGAACGCGAAGGTGCCCTTGTGTACCCTCGTCACCGGAGTTGTAAGCAAATTGCCAGCAGACAAAGCGCTAGTTGTGGCCGTTCGAGATGATGAGGATCCGCGCATCTACTTTGAGGAGGATGTGAAACTCAGCGCGAATGGCCAGTGGCGCGCTCAGGTCAGCCTCGGCGATATTGAGCACCCGTAACTGGTCAGGTTGTTGAAAGTGTGGGCAGCCAGGGTCGGCCCTCGGCGAGCATGACGAGGGTGTCGAAGAAGTGCTTGCCGTGTTTGGCGGC
>NZ_SNWQ01000008.1 GCF_004361855.1 Kribbella caucasensis | reverse complement strand
AGAGGTCTTCCAAAGGATCACGCGATGACCGCCTTCAAGCGTCTACGCCACGCCCGTCACCGGGCCTGCCGTACACCACTCTGCTGGACGCCACTGCCGTCAGGGCCGCCGTACGAGGTGAAGCCGTAAGCGAGAGGCATGGCAAGGACGCTAGCCGCCGCCCCGGTTGAGCGGTCCGGACGGTGTTCCGGTCAGCGAACCGACACCGGCGCGGCGCATCATGGTTGCAGCCGAGGATCGGCGACCGTGATCACGACACGCTGGTAGTGCGTCAGGGCAGGGCTCCCGTTGTCCATTGCCTCCAGGATCACGTGGATGGTTTGGCCTGGCTCTGCGTCACGGGGGATCTGCAGAGCCGTCGAATTGTCGTCGATCGCAGAGAGCCTGACAGTGCTCGGAAAGGTGCCCGCCTCCTGGTACTGCCACCATCTGAGGGTCACGGCGTTGCCGTCCGGGTGGCTCGCCTTTCCGTGCAATGTCACGGTTTCACCCGGATGCCGGATGAGGTCCAAGCCTTCGGCCACGGACGCCTTGGGGTGATGATTGGCCCCGGTCGGATCGCTGGTCACACTCCACTTCAGGCGCGCGGCGAAGTCGTTCTGGATCGCCGAGAAGAAGCGAGCGCTTGAGTAGTCGTTGGCCGTGGTGCCCTGCGGGGTCGCATCAAGCGCCCCCTTGTTCAACCACCGCTTGGGGTCAGCCGGATCGACGATCTGGCGCCCGCCCCATCCACCCCACCTCGGGTCCTGCCAGTTGCGCAGGCCGTTGTCGATGAGCAGCGCGAAGTTCGAGGAGTCGCCCTCGGAGATCCAAGAGTTCTTCGGCTGCGGCGGTGTCCAGACCTTGTACCCCATCGCGGTCAGTTGCTCGCTGTTGTACCCGGACAGACCGAAGTAGTCTTCGTCGTCGAAGCCTGCGGCCATTTGCTTGCCGTCGCCCCAGACGCGGTAGGCCGCGCCGATCGGACCAACTCGAGTGACGTTGTCACGCGTCCAGTCCGCGGTCAGGTAGTGCGTATCGGCCGGCAGAACAACGTTGCACGCGCCATATCCCCACGTGGACGTGGCAACCTCGCGGCTCTGGATGTCAGGCCAATGCGGCTTGATGTAGTCCGTGAACGTCGTGTCCTGCAGACCGAAGCTCGTGATGACGGCCTTGTCCACGATCTTCGCGTAGATCGACTCCCACTGACCTGTGCCCTTGAACTCGTCCTCGACCGACCTCAGGGCGCGCGCGATCGTGTTGGGCCCGCCCCACGCCTGCAGGAATACCTGGCCAGGCTCGTCGTCAACCAGGATCTCCTTGATCAGATCCGAGCCCTCGGTGTCCGCTCGCATGTCCCCGACCTCGATCACGTTCCCCTCACGAATGAGGGACCGCAGATGGTCGGGTGTGGGATACCTGGCGTCGTGCTGGACGAGGTTGGCGTAGACCTGCGCGTAGGCGTCGACCGCCTCGTCGATGTGCAGCCGCGCTCCTGGCGCCGGCCACCGGTAGGGATCGATGCCCAACGCAGTGTCACCCTTGTGGTGCACCATGCTCGAGGAGTAGATGAGCCCGGCGACGTTGATCTCGTTGCTGTACAGCAGGAGACGCAGCATCGAGTTCAGATCGTCGAGCTCCGGGTCCGTAGTGATGACCGTGCGTGGTGCGGAAAAGCTCAGCGACGCTTCGGCATGATGTCGTAGTTCGGTGCTTGCAGGCGGCCGGGTGAGAGGCATGGCACCGGACGCTAACCGCCGCCCGTGAGCCCCGGCCGGGCGGCGTTCCGGTCAGCGAACCGAGACCGGCACGGGGCCGATCCACCGGCCCTACAGTGTGGCGATCACTGCGAGGACCGGACCTGATCCGGTTGCCGCCCCGGCGTTCCTCACTGCGCTTCGCACTCCGTTCACGGCAGGTGTCAGGACTAGCTCGAGGAGTTTCGATGTCACTCAAGAAGACAGCGGTAGCGGTGGCCGCCGCTGCGGTGATGCTGGCCGGCACCGCGTGCAGTGCCGCCACCCGGAACGACGGCCAGGCCGCGCAGAGCGCCGGACCGGTCCGCAACGGCGGCACGCTGGTGGTCGCCCAAGCCTACGACGCCGACCCGGCCTCGTTCCTGAAGACCGCGATCGGCAACATCGTCTCGGAGTACGCCGTCCTCGAGACGCTGACCCTGATCGATCCGCAGACGGCCGAACCCAAGGGTGTGCTGGCGTCGTCCTGGACGCTGGCCCCGGACGGCAAGAGCATGACGGTGAAGCTGCGTGACGACGTCACCTTCCACAGCGGCCGCAAGCTCACCGCCGCCGACGCCGTGTTCACGCTGAACAAGGCGAAGGACCCGGCCGTCGGTGCCGCGAACCAGAAGATCGCCGCCCAGTTCAGCAGCGTGCAGGCCAACGGCGACGACGAGTTCGTGCTCACCTTCGCAAAACCGCTGCCGAACATCTTCGACCTGTTCGAGACGCTGCCGATCCTGAACAAGGACGCGTACGCCGACTATGCCGCCGGTAAGAAGGTGGACGGCACCGGCCGGTTCGAGTGGAAGTCGTACACGCCGGGCGGCAAGATCGAGCTCGCGAAGTACGCCAAGTACCGCGACGCGGCGAACACGCATCTCGACGCGATCGAGATCAGCATGATCAAGGACCCGACGGCGCTGGTCTCGGCGATCCGCAGCGGCCGGGCGCAGTACGCGGTCGGCGTTCCGCCGGTGGACGCACGCAGTCTCGGTGAGCAGCAGGGCTTCGCTCTGGTCAGCTCCGGCGGTGCGGCGTTCCCGTTCGCCCTCAACGTGACGAAGCCTCCGTTCGACAAGAAGGCCGTCCGGCAGGCAGTCCAGTACGCAATCGACCGCGACCGCATCGTCCAGCAGGTCGAAGGCGGCAAGGGCCAGTCCGCCAGCTTGCCGTGGCGCCCGTCGACTGTCGGGTACGACGCCGCACAGTCGGGGCACTACACCTACGACCAGGCCAAGGCGAAGCAGCTCCTGACCGATGCCGGAGTCAAGCCCGGTACGACGTTCGACGTCGCGATGGGAGACGCCCCCGAGGCACTGGCGATCTTCCAGATCGTCAAGAACAACCTCGCCGCCGTCGGCCTGAACGCCAACCCGGTGATCATGAACATCCCCGACTACGAGCAGAAGCTGGCCACCCGGAGGTTCAGCACCTCGGCCGTCTTGATGCAGGCCGGCAACGGCAACTCGCCGGCCACGGCGATGGTGGCGCGTCCCGAGCTTGTTGCCGACAACAACGTCTCGAAGTTCGCCAGCGCGGAGTACACCAAGCTGACGCAGGCGGTGATGAACGCGAGTGTGAAGGCCGACCAGGAGAAGGCGTTGCGGGACTACAATTCCTACTTCGTCGACGAGGCGTTCGCTGTGCCGCTGATCATCCGCCCGACGCTCACGGTCCGGACCAGCCCGCTGAACAACATCTTGCCGACCCAGATGGGCTTTCTGAACCTCGGCCAAGCCTGGCTGAGCGACTGAAGGTGCACATGACTGTCACCAGTCCAGTCTCCTGTTCCGCCGCGATGATCACCACGCCGGCCGATCTCGGGTCCGCGCCGCTCTTCCGCAAGGAGGTGCGGCTGCACCCTGGCCACGGTCCGGTGGAGTCCGGGCTCCTGCACATCAGCGCTCTCGGCGTGTTCGAGGCCGCGCTGAACGGACGCCCGGTCGGCGACGACGTCCTGAGCCCCGGCTGGACGTCGTACGAATGGCGGCTTCGCTACCGCTCGTACGACGTCACCTCACGGCTCGGCGACCACAACACCCTGACCGTGTCGGTGGGCAACGGCTGGTACCGCGGTCGCCTCGGGTGGAGCGGCCTCCGCGCGTTGTACGGCAAGGAGCTCGGCGTCATCGCCCAACTGGAGATCACCTTCGCCGACGGGCATCGCCAAGTCACCGGCACCGATGAGTCCTGGATCGTGACCGGCTCCGACGTGATCGCCGACGACCTGTACGACGGCGAGACGATCGACGCCCGCCGCAGGACGCTCGGCACGGATGCCCTCCAGGTGAAGCGGCTCGAGTTCGACACCACCAAGCTCATGCCGTACGTCGGACCGCCCGTCGTCCGGCAGGAGACGCTGACGCCGATCAGGATCTGGACCTCGCCCTCTGGCCGGACCCTGGTCGACTTCGGCCAGAACCTGGTCGGCTGGCTGCGCTTCACCGTGATCGGTCCGCGTGGCTCCGAGATCAGGATTCGGCATGCGGAGGTGCTCGCGGATGGCGAACTCGGGGTCCGGCCGCTCCGGGACGTGCAGGCGACCGACTGCTTCGTCCTCAGCGGTGGCGAGGACTTCTTCGAGCCTACCAAGACCTTCCACGGCTTCCGGTACGCCGAGATGAGCGGCTGGCCGGTGGAGTTGGGACCGGATGCGATCGAGGCGGTCGTGGTGCACTCCGAGCTGCGCCGGACCGGGTCCTTCGAATGCTCCGACCCGGCGCTCAACCAGCTGCACCGCAACGTTGTCTGGGGCACCAAGGGCAACTTCCTCGACCTGCCGACCGACTGTCCGCAACGCGACGAGCGGCTCGGCTGGACCGGCGACATCGCCGCCTTCGCGCCGTCGGCGGCGTACCTCTTCGACGTCGAGTCCTTCCTGGCCGACTGGCTGATCGACCTCGGCCTGGAGCAACGTCATCACGACGGCCTGGTGCCGCTCGTCGTACCGGACCTTCTCAAGATCATGCCCGGTCCCGCGCGGGCGGCCGATCGGGACAGTACTGCGTTCTGGAGTGACGCGGCGGTCTGGGTGCCGTGGGCGCTCTATCAGGCGTACGGCGACCCTGCCGTGCTCGAGCGCCAGTACGACTCGATGACGGCGCACGTCCTCCGGGTGGAATCCCTGACGTCGCCGAACGGGTTGTGGGACACCGGCTTCCAGATCGGCGATCATCTCGACCCGACCGCGCCGCCGGACTCGCCCTGGCAGTCGAAGGCTGACAAGGGCGTCGTGGCTACCGCGTGCCTGCACCGCTCGGCGTCGATGGTCGCGGATGCCGCGGCTGTACTCGGCCGAGCCGCCGACGCCGGTAAGTTCAGGGTTCTCGCCGAGCGCACCCGGGCGGCGTTCAACGCGCACTATGTCGGGGCGGACGCCACCATCACGTCGGACTGCCCGACCGTGTACGCCCTGGCGATCGAGTTCGGGCTGCTCGACGAGGCCACCGCACAGTTGGCCGGCAAGCGACTTGCCCGGCTGGTCGCGGACAACGGCTACCGCATCTCGACGGGCTTCGCCGGTACGCCGTTCGTCACCGACGCACTCACCAGCACCGGACATCTCGACGACGCCTACCGCCTGCTGCTCCAACGCGAGTGCCCTTCGTGGCTGTACGCCGTCACGATGGGCGCGACCACGGTGTGGGAGCGGTGGGACTCGATGCTGCCGGACGGCTCGATCAACCCCGGCGAGATGACCAGCTTCAACCATTACGCGCTCGGAGCCGTGGCCGACTGGATGCACCGGACGGTCGGCGGGATCGCTCCCGCCAAGCCGGGCTACTCGAAGGTGCGGATCGCTCCGCGCCCGGGAGGCGGCCTGACCTGGGCCGACTCCGCGCTGGAGACCAGGCACGGCCGGGTCGAGGTGCGGTGGCGCCGGGAGGACGGCGTGCTGACCGTGCAGACCACCCTGCCCGACGGTGTCGCCGGGGTGCTTGCTCTGGACAACCAACCGGAGCGGATCCTGATCGCGGGCACGCAGACGCACGAGGTACCGGACGGAGGTGTGGTTCGATGACGAGATTTCTGTTGCGCAAGGCGCCGTCGGTGTTCTTCGTGTTGTTCGCCAGTTCGATCATCGCGTTCGCGTTGCCGCGGCTCGCGCCGGGGGACGTGGCGGTCGTCCTGGCCGGGGAGAATCCGGACGCTCAGACGATCGCGGCGATTCGTGAGCAGCTGGGGTTGAACAAGTCTCCGGTGCTGCAGTACGCCGACTGGGTCGGCGGCCTGTTCCGCGGGGACCTGGGGGAGTCGTTCCTGCTGCACCGGAGTGTGGCGAGTCTGATCGGGGACCGGGTCGGCAGCACGCTGGAGTTGGCCGTGCTGTCCACGCTGTTCGTGATCGTCATCGGCGCCGGGCTGGGCATCATGGCCGGTTCAGCGCGGATCGGGTGGGTACGGGCGCTGCTCGACTTCACCGACAGCTTGTTCGTGGCGATTCCGTCGTTCGTGGTCGGGCTGGGCCTGATCCTCTTGTTCGGGGTGTTCAACCGCTGGCTCCCGGTCAGTGGCGAGGTCGGCGTCCTGCAGAATCCGGCGATCGGGATCCAGTACCTCGTCCTGCCCTCGCTCGCCCTCGCGCTGGGTCCGGCGGCGGTCGTCGCCCGGTTCATTCAGACCGAGATGGCGACGATGCGGAAGGCGGAGTTCGTCGATCTGGCCGTCAGCAAGGGAGCCTCGCGGCGCCGGATCACGTTCCGGCACGTGTTCCGCAACAGCCTCGGCAGCGCGGTGGTCGCCGTTGGTCTGCAGGTGGGACACGTGCTCGCCGGTGCAGTGGTGATCGAAGCGATCTTCGCCCGGAACGGGCTCGGTCAACTGGCCGTGACGAGCGTGCAATCGCGGGACTTCACCGTCCTGCAAGTACTGATCCTGGGTGCGGTCTTCGTGGCCGTCGTGTGCCAGTTGTTCACCGAGATCATCCTGGCCGCCCTCGATCCCCGAATCCGGCTGGGAGAGTAGATAGAGATGACGAGCATCGAAGCCATAGGTAGAGCCCGGGCAACCCGCCGGCTCAACCCGACGGTGGCGCGCTACCTGTCGGCGTTCCGCACCACGCGAGGCATCATCGGCCTGACCCTGCTGGGCATCCTGGTCCTCGCGGCGGTGCTGGCGCCGGTCCTGTTCCCCGGCGGCTACGACCAGCAAGGCAGTACGTCGTTGACCGGGATGTCGGCCGCGCATCCGTTCGGGTTGGACGAGTTCGGCCGGGACATCCTCACCCGCAGCGTCTACGGGCTGCGGATCGACCTCAGTCTGATCTTCGCCGCCGTACCGCTGAGCATGGCGCTCGGGATGGTGCTCGGGCTGGCCGGGGCGATCTCGGAACGGCTCGGCGAGGCGGTGCAGCGACTGTTCGACGTGGTGATCGGGTTCCCCGGTCTGCTGCTGGGCATCTGCCTGGTGGCGGTTCTCGGTCCGGGCTGGCTCGCACTGTTCCTGACCATCCTGATCTCCGGGATGCCCACCGCCGGCCGGTTGGCCCGGGCGGCGTGGCTGTCCCAGCAGTCCCGCGAGTACGTGCTGGCCGCACGTGTTCTCGGCGTACCGAAACCGAAGGTGCTGACCCGCCACATCGTGCCGAACGCGATGGACTCGATCGTGGTGAACGGCTCGGTCTGGATGGTGATCGGCGTGTACATCGAGGCCGGGCTGAGCATCGTCGGGCTGGGTGTGCAGCCGCCGACGCCGTCGCTCGGGGTGCTGCTGAACAACGGACTGCGGTTCGTCACCCAGGCACCGACGTACCTGATCGGCCCCGCACTGATCCTTGTTCTGCTCGCGCTGGCGTTCAGCTTGATCGCGGACGCCCTCAACGAGGCGGTGAACCGGTGAGCAATCCGACGGTGGTGGCGACCGCTGCGAGGCCCGACTCGGGCCGAGCGCTGCTGCGGGTCAGGAACCTGCGCACCGAGTTCAAGGTCGGTCAGGGCCGGGTGCAGGCCGTCAACGACGTCAGCTTCGACATCCACCCCGGCGACGTGCTCGGGATCGTCGGCGAATCCGGGTCCGGCAAGTCGGTCACCGCCCGCTCGATCATGCGGATGGTCCGCGCGCCTGGCGAGATCGTCGGCGGGTCGGTCGAGTTCGGCGGCGAGGACCTGCTGTTGCTGCCGGAGCGCGAGATGCGGCGCCGGCGGGGGAGCGGCGTGGCGATGGTGTTCCAGGATCCGCAGGCCGCGCTCAACCCGGTGATGACGATCGGCGACCAGATCATCGAGGCGCTCACCCTGCACGGCACCGAAAAGCGGACGGCGCGCGGGCGGGCGCTCGAACTGCTGGACCAGGTGGGCATCCCCGACTCGGGGGTCAAGATCGACCAGTACCCGCACCAGTTCTCCGGCGGGATGCGGCAGCGCGTCGTGATCGCGATCGCGCTGGCGAACGACCCGGTGCTGCTGATCGCGGACGAGCCGACGACCGCACTCGACGTGACCATCCAGGCGCAGATCCTGCGGCTGCTGCTCAGACTGCGCGAGGAACTCGGGCTGGCGATCGCGATCATCACCCACGACATGGGCGTGGTCGCGGAGATGTGCTCGCGGGTCGCGGTGATGTACGGCGGCCGCGTCGTCGAGCAGGGCACCGTCGAGCAGGTCCTCCGCACACCCCGTCATCCCTATACGGCGGCGCTGCTGGCGGCGATGCCACGGCTGGACGATGAGCGCCTTGGGCAACCATTGCCGGCCATCCCGGGTTCGCCGCCCGATCCGTCGGCGCTGCCGCCAGGCTGTTCCTTCGCACCTCGCTGCCGGTTCGCCGAGGACGGTTGCCGTCACGAGGTCCCGGCTCTGCTCCAGGTAGGTGACGAGGATCAGCTGTCCGCCTGCTTCGTGGCGCAACGTGGCGTCGCCGTCAACGTCACGCCGGCATTCGATCCGGTGGCGGTCGATCCGGTGGCGGCCGAGCCTGTGCCGGTCGAGGATGTGCTGGTCGAGCACCGTACCGCGGTCGATACCGACACGGTTCTGGAGGTTCGCGACCTGCGTGTCGATGTCGGCTCGCGACGCCGCGGCCTGTTCCACCGCGACCCTCCGGTGTACGCCGTCGACTCGGTCAGCCTGGCGGTGCACGCGGGCGAAACAGTCGGCCTGGTCGGCGAGAGCGGCTGTGGCAAGTCGACGCTCTCGCGGAGCATCGTCGGCATCACGCCGGTGGCCGGTGGTTCCGTCGAGGTGGACGGTGAAGACGTCACGTCGATGGGTGACGAGCAGGTGGCCCGGATCCGCTCGTCGGTCCAGTACGTGTTCCAGGATCCCTACGCGTCGCTGAATCCACGCCGTACCGTCCGTCAATCGCTTGCCGAAGCCCTGTCGCTGCGAGGGCTGCGCGGTGCGGAGCTGGAAGCGGAGTCGCACGCGCTGATGGATCGGGTCGGCCTGCGCCGGGAGTACCTCGACCGCTACCCGCACGCGTTCTCCGGTGGGCAACGGCAACGCATCGGCATTGCCCGGGCACTGGCCCGCCGGCCGAAGGTGCTCATCCTCGACGAGCCGGTGTCGGCCCTGGACATGTCGATCCAGGCGCAGATCATCAACCTGCTCGAGGAGCTCCAGCGCGAACTCGGCCTCGGCTACCTGTTCATCGCCCACGACTTGTCGGTGGTCCGTCACCTGAGCGACCGGGTCGCCGTGATGTACCTCGGCCGCATCGTCGAGACCGGCACGGCGGCCGAGGTGTACGGCGACCCGCAGCATCCGTACACGGTCGCGCTCCTGTCCTCGTCGCCGACACCGACCGTCGAGGAGCGCACCCGCGAACAGATCGTGTTGCAAGGCGACCTGCCGAGTCCGGCGAACCCGCCGTCCGGCTGCCGCTTCCGCACCCGCTGCCCGATCGGTCCACTGGTCCATCCCGAGCGAACGATCTGCGCCGAGCAGGATCCCGAACTCCTGCCACGCCACAACCACCAGGCCGCCGCCTGCCACTTCCCAGGGGAGCTCCTGTGACGATCCCTGCCGCTGCCGACCGACTCCGGCAGGCGACGATCACCAAGACCCCATGTGAACCCGTCCGCGACCTCATCGGCCGAGACGACGTCAGTACGGCGTACGCGGTGCAGGAGGTGATCGTCGCCGAGCGACTGGCCGCTGGAGGCAGCGTGGTCGGCCGGAAGATCGGGCTCACGTCGCCCGCGGTCCAGGAGCAGCTCGGCGTGGATCGGCCGGACTTCGGGGTGCTGTTCGCCGACATGGAGATCGCGAACGGAGGCGTCGTCGGGGTCGGCGTGCTGCTGCAGCCGAAGATCGAGGCGGAGGTGGCTTTCATCCTCGGCCGCAATCTGGACGATCCGATCGACGACGCGACCATCCGGGATGCCGTCGAGTTCGTGGTACCCGCCCTGGAGATCGTCGACAGCCGGATCGCCGGCTGGGACATCTCCTTCGGCGACACCGTCGCGGACAACGCGTCCAGCGGGCTGTTCGTACTCGGCGACGACCGGCTGCCGCTGGCGAAGGTCGAACCGGCCGACGTGGAGATGACGCTGTGGCTCGACGGCGAGGAGGCGTCCCAAGGCTCGGGCCGGGCCTGTCTGGGCGATCCCCTGCACGCACTCGCCTGGTTGGCACGAACCGCCCAGGCGCTGGGCGATCCACTCCGCGCCGGACAGGTCGTCTTGTCCGGCGCCCTCGGACCGATGGTCGCGGTGAGATCCGGTGCCCGCGTGGAGGCCGAGATCTCTGGACTCGGCCGCGTAGCGGTCACCTTCAGCTGAGAGGAACCCATGGAACGCACGAAGGTCGCCGTCATCGGCTCGGGCAACATCGGCACCGACCTGATGATCAAGATCAAGCGGCTGTCGGACAAGCTCGAGCTGGTGGCGATGGCCGGTATCGATCCGGCGTCGGACGGACTCGCAAGAGCCGCCCGGCTCGGCGTGCCGACGACCCACGAAGGAGTCGAAGGCCTGATCGCCCTCGACGGCTTCGACGAGATCGGCATCGTGTTCGACGCCACCTCGGCGAAGGCGCACGAGGTGAACGCCCGGACGCTGGCGCCGTACGGCAAGCGGCTGGTCGACCTGACCCCGGCCGCGCTCGGGCCGTTCGTCGTGCCGGCGGTGAACCTCGACCAGAACATTGCCGAGGGCAACGTCAACATGGTCACCTGCGGCGGGCAGGCGACCATCCCGGTGGTCGCGGCGGTGGCCCGGGTGACCGAAGTGGTGTACGCCGAGATCGTCGCGTCGATCGCGTCGAGGTCGGCGGGACCCGGGACCCGGGCGAACATCGACGAGTTCACCGAGACGACCGCCGGCGCCATCGAGAAGGTCGGCGGCGCCCGGCGTGGCAAGGCCGTCATCGTGCTGAATCCGGCCGAGCCGCCGCTGATCATGCGCGACACCGTGCTCTGCCTGGTCAACGCGACGGACCCGGACACGCATGAGCGGATCCGCGCGTCGGTGCGCGAGATGGTCGGCGTAGTCGCCGGTTACGTGCCGGGATACCGGCTGAAGCAGGAGGTCCAGATCACCGAGATTCCGAACGGCCAACCAGTGCACACGCTGACCGGCGGACAACCGGTGACGCATCAGGTTTCGGTGTTCCTCGAGGTCGAGGGCGCGGCGCACTACCTTCCGTCGTACGCCGGGAACCTCGACATCATGACGTCGGCGGCGCTGGCCGCGGCCGAGCGGATCTCCGACGACATCACCGGGCGGACGCGGCAGGAGGCCGGCGCATGACCAAGTTGTTCATCCAGGACGTGACCTTGCGGGACGGCATGCACGCGGTCCGGCACCGGATGGCGACCGAGGACGTCGCGCGGATCGTCTCGGCGCTCGACGCGGCCGGGGTCGACGGTATCGAGGTCGCCCACGGCGACGGTCTCGCCGGCGGCAGCCTCACCTACGGGCCTGGCTCGCACTCGGACTGGGAGTGGATCGAGGCCGCGGCGGAGAACATCTCCCATGCTCGGTTGACGACGTTGCTGCTGCCTGGCATCGGGACCATCCAGGACCTCAAGCACGCGCACAGCCTAGGCGTGCGGTCGGTGCGGGTGGCGACACACTGCACCGAGGCCGACGTCTCGGCCCAGCACATCGCGACCGCGCGCGAGCTCGGGATGGACGTCGCCGGATTCCTGATGATGAGCCACCTGGCGCCGGCCGCCGAGCTGGCGAAGCAGGCCGCCCTGATGGAGTCGTACGGCGCGCACTGCGTCTACGTCACGGACTCCGGCGGCCGGCTGCTGATGGACGGAGTACGGGAGCGGGTCCGGGCCTATCGCGACGTACTCGACCCGGCAACCGAGGTCGGCATCCACGCGCACGAGAACCTCTCGCTGTCGGTGGCGAACTCGGTCGCGGCGGTCGAGGAGGGCGTGACCCGCGTCGATGCGTCGCTGGCGGGTCAGGGCGCTGGTGCCGGCAATTGCCCGATCGAGCCGTTCGTGGCGGTTGCGACGCTGCAGGGCTGGGAGCACGGCTGCGACCTGTTCGCTCTCCAGGACGCGGCCGATGACGTGGTCCGCCCGTTGCAGGACCGGCCCGTGCGGGTCGACCGCGAGACGCTGACACTGGGCTACGCAGGGGTGTACTCGAGCTTCCTGCGGCACGCCGAGGTCGCCGCCGAGCGATACGACCTCGACGTGCGCACCATCCTCGTCGAGGTCGGCCGGCGGAAACTGGTCGGCGGGCAGGAGGACATGATCGTCGACATCGCCCTCGACCTGGCGAAGGCCTGAGGTCAGCCGCGCAGCCTGAGGTCAGCCGCGCAGGAAGGCGCCGACCAGCCCGGCGACTTCCCGCGGTGCGTGCTCCATCAACGGGATCGTGCCGCCCTCGATGATTGCCGAGTCGATCGAGCGGGCGGCCGTCAGCCGTTCGGAGAGTACGGCGAGGTTCGGCAGCGCGAAGGGGTCGGCACTGGCGCCGATCAGCAGCACCGGGGCAGTGACCAGACCGACGCGGTCTTCCATCCGGTACCGATGGCAGGCCCGATGCCCCTCGGCCGGGTCGACGCCAGGAGCTAGCGCGTCCCGGACGAATCGCTCCAGGAGGTCGGGCCGGCCGACCGGGTAGTACGGCTGGCGCAGTCTCCACAACTCACCCAGGTGGTTGCCGTCAGCATCGGTCTCGACGTGGTCCACGCTCACCCGACCGGACCGGTACTCCGGCCCCGTCCATGGCGGAGACGAAAGCACCAACGCACGGACTCGCGTCGCATGCGCGGCCGCCATCTCAAGGGCTACCGCCGCTCCGGTGTGATGACCCAGCACCACCGCGTCGCCGACCTCGAGTGCGTCCAGCAGCGCGAACGCGCCGACGGCGTACTGCTCGATGGTCTGTGGCGTCTCCAGTCCGGCGCTGAGCCCGAAACCGAGCATGTCCATCGCGACGACCCGGTGCCGATCGGCGAGTAGCGGCTGTACCTCGCGGAACTCGTCGTACGAGCGAGGTGTCTGGTGCAGCAGCAACAACACCGGTCCGGAGCCGGCCTCGGCGTAGTGCAGTTGACCGAACGGAGTGTCGGCGTACCCGCGCCGTAGGGTCATCGAGGGCTCCAGTGGTCTGCGGACAGGGTGGTGCGATGTTCGCTCAGGTTGTGCCGACCGGGCGACGAGCACGGTCCGCTGACCGGAACCGCGGTTCTGATGAACCGCCGGTAGCCGCTCTACATTCGTTGTCATGGATGACGAGTTGGAGCCTGAGGACTTCGGGATCCTGATGTCCCGCACGTCGCTGTGTGTGCTGATCCACGACGCGGCGAGCAAGGACATCTTGTGGGCCAACCCGGCGGCCTGCGAGATGCTCGAGTTCAGCCTCGACGAGATCAAGCCGCTCAAGGCACCGGACATGAGCAGCCAGGCGCGCGAGTACAGTCGCGCGATCGGCCGGGCGTGGCTGCAGCGCGCGGTGGACGAGGGATCGAGCCGGATCGTCTGGCGGTACCGCGCGAAGTCCGGCCGGGAGTTTCCCACCGAGGCACTGGCGGTGCTCGTGCAGCTCGGCCGCGGTCCGGCGGTCATGGTCCAGTTCCGCGACATCGAGAAGGAGCAGGCGATCGAACGCTCCTTGCACCGGACGGAGGAGTACTTCCGGGCCTTGGCGCGGCATACGTCGGCCGGGGCGGTCGTTCTCGACCCGCGGGGCGTCGTCGAGTACGCATCGGGGACCGCGCTCAGCCAGTTCAAGGTCGGAGACCAGGAGCTGATCGGAGCTCGCCTCACGGATCTGGCCGAGATCACGAGTGCGTCCGGACATGTCGGCTGGGCCGCGGCTGTCGACGCGGCGCGGCCCGTGGTCGCAGTGCGCCTCGAGGTGCGGACGGCGGACGTGGCTGTCTGGCTGGGCGGAAGCCTCGACCATCTGCAGGTCGACGGAGACGACCTGTACCTGTTGACGTTGCATGACATCACCGACCGCGTGGTCGAGGACCTCGAACACGGCCGGCGCGTCGAGTACGAGAACTACCTGTCCCGCTACAACGCGATGGGGGACATGGCGATGGCGATCGCGCACGAGCTGGGCCAACCGTTGGCCGCGGCCGGCAACTTCCTCGCCGGTGCGCGGCTGCGAGCCACGCCGGAGGAGTCGTACGCCCTGGACAGCGCCCGGCGGCAGATCGACCGGGCCAGCGCGATCGTCAAGGCGCTCCGGGAGTTCGTCGGGCACCTCGAGCAGGTCGAGACGCTCGTCGACCTCAACGACGTCGTCCGGGAGTGCATGTACTTCGTCCGGCTGCGGGCCGACGGCGCCGGCATCCGGGTTCGGGAGTCGTGGAGCGAGGAGCCGATCCCGGTGCGATGCGAACGGGTGCTCACCGGACAGGTGGTGCTGAACCTCTGCTTCAACGCGCTCGACGAGATGGCCGGATCGCCTGAATCGGAGCGCGAGATCACCGTCGCGACGGCCCGTGAAGCCGGCGTCGGGCGCTTCACCGTCGAGGACCGGGGCAAGGGTCTGGGCGGACTCTCGGCGCACATCTTCGACCAGCCGTTCACGTCGAAGGAGCACGGCAGCGGGATCGGGCTTGCCCTGAGCCACCGGATCATCAGCCGGCAGCATGGCCGGCTGGTCGCCTGGTCCCGTGAACCGCGGGGCGCAGCCTTCTCCTTCACGCTGCCGCTCGCGGGCGACGAGCCGGGCGCCGCCGCCGGGTAGGGGATTGCCTTACGCGGGCTGGAACTGATCCCTAGGGCAGGCAGCAGAATCGCGAATTTCCGCGCCCGCGGTCGCTGGATACCGTCGGTGGTGTCGTACCAATCCGGTACCAGGCAGCCCCTTGGAGGCCGACCGTGACGCCACTCAGCCCGACTCAGCTCGAGTTTCGTTCCGCGATGGCGAAGTTGCCGGCGGCGGTCAACGTCGTCACCACGAACGGGACGCACGGCCGCGTCGGTATCACGGTGAGCGCGGTGTGCTCGGTGACCGACGAGCCGCCGAGCGTCATCATCTGTCTCAACAAGTCGAGCTACACCCACGACATCTTCGAGGCGAACGGACGCGTCTGTATCAACGTCCTGAGCGCGGACGACGAGGAGCTGGCCCTGCACTTCGCCGGGGTGACAGAGGTCCCGATGGACGCACGGTTCGGGTGGGACCGGTGGGACCACCACAGCGAGGACGTCCCGGTACTGCGCCAATCGCTGGTCTCGCTGGTCGGGCACATCGTCCAGCAGAGCGATTGTGGATCGCATTCGGTCTGGCTGGTCCGGATCTCCCGCGTTCTCCAGCGCGGCGAGACCGAGGCCCTCGTGTACTTCCAGCGCCGGTTCCACCGGGTCTGACCAGAGGAGAGAGATGATCGAGAAGCAGACCGACGTACCGCAGGGCCTGGAGTCGTTCGACTCGGTCCTCGACGAGATCCGCAGGCGCCGCGGTGAGTTCGCCCGGCAGCGGTACGTGCCGAGGGACCTGATCCAGCGCTTCAAGGCGCTCGGCCTGTTCCGGGCGTCCGCGCCGGCCCGGTTCGGCGGTGAGCCGATGCCACCGGCCGACTTCCTCGAACGGATCGAGACGATCTCGGCCGTCGACGGATCCTGCGGCTGGGTGGCCAGCTTCGGCGCGTCGCTCACCTACCTCGCCGCGCTCCCGGTCGACACCCAGGCGGAGATCTACCAGAACGGGCCCGACGTCGCCTTCACGGCCGGGGTCTGGCCGGTCCACCCGGCCACCGAGACGGCGTCCGGGCGACTGCTGATCAACGGCCGGTGGAAGTTCGCCAGCGGGTCCCGCACCGCCGATCTCCTCGGGGTCGGGATCCCAGGTGACGCCGGCGGGAAGCCTCGTACGGCGGTGCTGTGGCCCGACCAGGTCGAGGTGGTGGGGGACTGGAACACCATCGGGTTGCGGGGCACCGGCAGCTTCGATCTGCTGGTCAGGAATGTCGAGGTGCCGAAGGAGTGGACCTTCGTGCGCGGCGGCCAGCCGACGATCGACGAGCCCCTGTATCAGTACCCGCTCATCGCGTACGCCGCTCAGGTCCTCGCGGTGGTGAATCTCGGCATCGCCCGGGCGGCCCTGGAATACGCCGAGGCGGTGGGAAGCGGCAGCACCGGCGTGACCGGAGCACCACGACTCGCGGACCGTGCCTACTTCCGGACCGAGTTCGCGCAGGCCGAGGCCAAGCTCCGGTCGGCTCGCGCGTTCTTCTACGAGACCACTCGGGAGGCCTGGGACACGATCCTGACCGGAGACCCTGTCTCCGACCGGCAGAACGCGATGCTCCGACTGGCCGCGACGCATGCGGCCAAGGCCGGTGACCAGGTCGTGCGCGACGTCTATCAGCTCTCCGGCACCGCCGCCATCGACGACAGCCATCCCGTGCAGGAGCTGCTCCGGGACGCCAGCGTGCCGCCCCAGCACGCCTTCCTGACCTCCGCCATGTACGACGCTTCCGGCGCGGTCCTGATGGGTCTCGAGCCGACCGTTCCGGGCTTCCGCTGAGGTGGCTGGTCAGACGTCGATGCCGTTGGACAGCACGTCACGGACCAGGGTGGCGATGCTCTCGGCGTCCGTCTTGACCCGGATCCGGGCGCGGTGCACGTCGATGGTCTTGACGCTGGTGCCGAGCCGGCGCGCGATGTTCTGGCTGGGTAGTCCGGTGACGACGAGCCTGAGCACCTCTCGCTCTCGCTGGGTCAACGTGCTCAGCCGTCGGACGACGTCACGTCGCTCCACCTGCTGCCGGAACCGCGCGACGGCTGTCGACAGGCCTTCCTGCACGACGTCGATCATCTGCTGCGGCTCGTAGGGCTTCTCCAGGAAGGTGACCGCGCCCCGCTGCAGCGCTCGGACGGACATCTGGATGTCGCCGTGAGCAGAGCAGAAGATCACCGGTGCCGGAGATTCCAGCGCGTTCAGCCGCTCCTGCACCTGGAAGCCACTCACGACCGGCATCCGAACGTCGACGACGACGCAGGCCGGGCGGGATTCGTCGTAGGCGGCGAAGAAGGAGTCGGCGTCCGGGTGGTCCTTCACCTGGATGCCGACACTCCCCAGCAGCCAGACCAGCGACTCGCGCAGGTCGTCGTCATCGTCGACGACGTGAACGACGACGTCCTCGAGCTCGGATGGTGAAGGTGTCATCCCGCGACCAACGAGGTGTCGACGCCGACCTCGCCGAGTCTCTGCGCGCCGCCGGGATCACCCAGCGGTTCGGCCCGGCCGGGCAGCGGCAGCTCGAAGAAGGCACGCGAGTCGTCGAGGTGGGCCAACAGGTCGGGGTCCTTGCGGGCGACCCGGTCCACCACGATCGCCTCGACCGGGCACTCGACCTCGCAGGCGCCGCAGTCGATGCACTCGTTGCCGTTGATGTAGCTCTTGCGTCCGCCGACGTAGATGCAGTCGACCGGGCAGACCTCGACACAGGAACGGTCGAGGACGTCGATGCAGTCGGCGCCGATCACGTAGCTCATGGCGGTTCCTCTCAGGCGGCGTCGGTGGAATGGCCGGGGAACAAGGTCAGGTCGGGGTCGAGGTCCACGGCCACATGGTTCATGGCGGTGGCGACTTCGCCGAAGCCGACGGACATCAGCTTGACCTTGCCGTCGTAGTCGGTGAGGTCGCCGGCGGCGTACACCCGCGGCAGGTTGGTCCGCATCGCCCGGTCGACGGCGACGGACCGGCCGCGGAGCTCGAGACCCCAGTCGCGCAACGGCCCGAGGTCGCTGATGAACCCGAGGGCGGCGATCACGTGGTCGGCCGGGACAACTGACTCCTGGCCGTCGTTCGACCGCAGCGTGACCTTCGCCAGCCGACCTTCATCGCCGTCGAGGGCGATCACCTGGGTGTCGGTGTGCAACCGGGTGCTGCCGGACTTGACGCGTTCGAGGGTCGCGGCATGACCGCGGAAGACCTTGCGGCGGTGCACGAGGGTGACGGACCGTGCGATCGGCTCCAACGCGTCCGCCCAGTCGAGAGCGCTGTCCCCTCCACCGACGATGACGACGTCCTGGTCGGCATGCCGCTGCGGGTCCGTGACGAAGAACGACAGCCCGGTGCCGAGCCAGTCCTCGCCGCATTCCAGCGGACGCGGCGTCGGCGTACCGATACCCGACGTGAGTATGACGGCGCGGGCGCGGATGACCGTGCCGTCGTCCAGCGTCACGACTGCCTCGTCGTCGGTGTGCTCGAGCGTCGACGCCTGCCGGCCCAGCAGGTACGTCGGCTCGTACGACGACGCCTGCTCGACCAGTGCGGCAACGAAGTCGCGCCCCTTGATCGCGGGGATGGCGGCAACGTCGCGGATCTGCTTCTCCGGGTAGAGCGCCATCACCTGCCCGCCGGGCTGTGGCAGTACGTCGACGACCGTCGTACTGAGGCCGCGGAAGCCGGCGTAGTAGGCGCCGTACAGGCCGGTCGGTCCCGCGCCGACGATCAGTACATCGGTCGAGACGGTCTGGGAGGTGGTCATGAGAGGCCTCCTGGGGAGATGGGTGCGCCGTCGAATGTAGGTACGGGCCACGCCGGACGTCCCGTCGTCGGGACCGCTCACCGGACCACCGGCCCGGATTCGCGCCAGCGGGCAGGGGCGTTCCGTCAGACGAACCGAACTTGTTGGTCGCGCTCCAAGCCCGGTGATGTGCT
Organism: Kribbella caucasensis; assembly: GCF_004361855.1. Lineage (GTDB taxonomy): Bacteria > Actinomycetota > Actinomycetes > Propionibacteriales > Kribbellaceae > Kribbella > Kribbella caucasensis. The sequence goes on along the minus strand of NZ_SNWQ01000008.1, from coordinate 373,719 downwards.
CGCTGCACCGATTGCGACGACCAGTGGAGCTGACGTGACCGACACCGTTGACCGAAGGCAGGTACGCAAGCACCGGGCCGGCCGGCTGCCCGGTCGCCAGGACTGGTCGAGCTGGCCGCACTACCAGGCCGCGAAGGCCGGTTTCCGCGGCTACTGGTACCCGGTCTGCTTCTCGTCGCAGGTGAGGGAGAAACCGCGCCAGGTGACCCTGCTCGGCGAGCGGCTGTTCGTCATCCGCGACAAGGGCAAGGTCTTCGGCATGAAGGACCGCTGCCCACATCGCGGCGTACCGCTGAGCTACGGCAACAAGCAGTTCCCGGGCACGGTGTCCTGCGTCTACCACGGCTGGACGTTCGACCTGGAGACCGGCGACCTCAAGGCCGCGATCACCGACGGGCCGCGGTCGCCGATCTGCGGGAAGGTGACGCAGCCGACGTACGACGTCGAGGAACGGCTCGGGATGGTCTGGGTGTACGTCGGCGACGGCGAACCACCGCACCCGATCGACGAGCAGTTGCCCGAGGAGCTCGTGTCGAACCCGGCCGTGATCGGCGCGCGCATCCAGCCGCGGGAGGGGAACTGGCGCTTCGCCTGCGAGAACGGGTTCGACGAGGGCCACGCGAAGTACCTGCACCGGACCGCGCTGTGGCGGCTGTTCAAGCCGATGCCGGTCTGGAACACGACCAGGATCGTCAAGCGTGGCCGGTGGATCTACCGGGTGCAGCAGGAGCAGTTCTGGGAGGCCGACTTCCCGGGACTGGGCCGCTGGTCAGGCACGGCCTGGTACAAGCTGAAGCCGCCGAAGGAGACCAAGAACATCGGCAACACCTCCACCCATCGCGAGGTCAACCCGACCATCGCGGCCCAGGAGTTCCCCGGGTTCGCCTCGGTCAGCATGCCCGGCGTCCTGCGGATCGCCTACCCGACCTTCATCCACTACGAGTTCTACGTACCCGTTGACCAAGACAACCATCTGTACGTCGGCGTGCTCGCGGACTTCAAGCAGGGCCTGAAGACCCTGCCCTTCTACGCCAAGTACCTCGGCGCGGTGCGCTGGCTGTTCCACGGCCAGTTCTCCGGTCAGGACAAGTGGATGGTCGAGGTCACCGACGCGCCGCCGGAGAAGCTGTACCGACCGGACGACTCGCTGCTGCAGTGGCGCAAGCTCGCCGAGGACGTCACCGAGGAACGACTCGACCGGTTGCGCGAGCAGGGCTACGAGCCTGCCGACGCGACCGCGGAGTGACGCCGATGGGAGAGATCGTGCTCGGCGTCGGTGCGTCCCACTCGACGCTGATGAACACCCACTGGGACCAGGTCGTCCACACCGACCGCGCCGAGGCGTTCCGCGACGCCCTCGGTACGGCTCGCGACCTCATCGCCGACGTGGACCCGGACGTTGTGGTGATCGTCGGCTCGAACCACTTCCGCGGCTTCTGGCTCGACCTGATCCCATCGTTCACGCTGGGCGTCGGCGAGGTGATCGCGGCCGGTGAGTCGGGTACGCCGAAGGGCCCGCAGAAAACCGACCCAGCCTTAGCGCAGGCGCTCGCCGCCGACCTGGTGGAGGCGGGGACCGAGGTGGCGATCTCGGCCCGGCTCCAGATCGACCACGGACAATCGCACGCGATCCAGTATCTGCTCAACGGCATCGACGTACCCGTAGTGCCCCTGGTGGTGAATGTGTTCGCGCAGCCGTTGCCGACGCCGGCGCGGTGTGTCCAGCTCGGTGAGAACCTGGCGGCCGCGATCCAGCGGAGTGATCGGCGCGTGGTTGTGATCGCGTCCGGCGGTCTGTCCCACCAGCTGCCGTGGCCGAGTGACTGGACCGATCCGGCCGACGAGGACGAAGCCTTCCTGGTCGAAGCCTGGCTGAACGGGCGCGGTGAGTGGGAGCGATACGACAAACGCCGCCGGGAGATCATCGTGGCCGCCCGTCCGACGATCTTCCCTGAGTTCGATGAAGCCTTCCTCGACGACCTTCAGAAGGGCGAACTTCGGCGCTACGCCTCGATGACGGCCGTCGAGCTGGAAGCGGTCGCCGGGAACGGCGGTCAGGAACTTCGCACCTGGCTCGTGATGGCGGCCGCCCTCGGCTTCACGCCCGGACGGCGCCTCGCCTACGCACCGATGCCCGAATGGCTGACCGGAATGGGTGTCGCCTTCCTCGACTCTTCGGAGGTCCGTCGATGAGCACCCGATCACCGGCAGCTGGACCGGCACCGGAGAGCCGTTTCGCCGCGGCCGGCGACGTCAAGTACCACTTCCACGAACTGGGCGAAGGCCCCGACACGATCTTCTTGCACGGCGGCGGTCCCGGCTGCACCGGCTGGAGTGACTTCGGCCCGGTGGCGCCGTACTTCGCCACCGACCGCCACTGCCTGATCGTCGACATCCTGCAATACGGCAAGTCGGACAAGTGCCTGATCACCGGACCGATGTGGGACTTCCACGCCGCGAAGACGGTCGAGTTGATGGACACACTCGGTGTCGAGCAGGCCGACTTCATCTGCAACTCCTGGGGCGGCACCATCGCGCTCTGCCTGGCCGCGAAGTACCCGGAACGCGTCCGTTCGCTGGTCATGACCGGCAGCATGCCCGTCTTCTACGGGCCACTCGCGCCGCTGCCCGAACGCGGTCACCGCGGCCGTGCCGCGCGCGACGTGTACTACGGCGGCGAAGGACCGACCCGGGACAAGATGCGCGCCCTCATCACCCGCCTGGAGTGGTACGACTCCGACCGCCTGCCCGAGGAGACCGTCGACCTGCGCTACCAGCAGAGTCTCGACCCGGGCGAGCGGGAGCTGGCCGCGATGTCGGACTCGCCCCGCGGCGACTGGCAGGACCTGACCGGCGAGCTCGGCCTGATCAAGGCGCCGGCGCTCTTCGTCTGGGGACGTGAGGACGCGTTCCTCACGCCCGACTATCCGTTGATGCTGGCGCGGATGGTCAAGCGCGGAAACCTCCACGTGATGGACCACGTGTCACACCACCTGCAGGAGGAACGACCGGCCGCCTACCACGCCGTGGTCGACGGCTTCCTGCGCTCCGTCGGCCATCCGTGATCCAGGAGAACCATGAAGAAGATCCTCGTCGTCCTCGCCCCGCTCCTACTAGCACTGTCGGCGCTCGTCGTCGTACTGCGCAAACTGCTTGCCCGGAGCAACACACAGATCCACCGGATCAACCAGCACCGCTGACCCCCATTCCGGAGGAATCGAATGACGCTGCCGGAGGAACCGAATGACGCTGTCGGAGGAATCGAAATGACTCTGTTGGAGGAAACCGATATGACGCTGGCCGAAACCATCTGGACCGAGCTGACCGGCACGGAGTTCCGTATCACCACGGTGGACGCCGGCGGCGTCCCGACCCGGTCGCTGCAGGCCGGGTCCGGTGAACCGGTGATCTTCCTGCACGGCACCAGCGGTCACCTGGAGGCGTTCACTCGCAACCTCGGCGCGCACGCCGACCGGTACGCCTGCCACGCGATCGACATGCTCGGCCACGGCTACACCGGCAAGCCCGACTACCCGTACGAGATCCCGCGCTACCGGGATCACCTGCTTGCCTACATGGATGCCGTCGGCATCGAATCCGCGCACATCGTCGGTGAGTCCCTCGGCGGCTGGGTCGGTGCCCGTACGGCGATCGACGTACCGGACCGGATCGCGTCGCTGCAGTTGCTGTGCGCCGGCGGGACCGTGGCCAACCCACAGGTGATGGAACGGATCCGGACCAGCACCCGCGAGGCCGTCTCGCGTGACGACGTTGAGCTGACCCGGGCCAGGATGCGGTTGCTGATGGCGGATCCGGTGGACGCGACCGAGGAGCTCGTCGCCGTACGGCACGCGATCTACCACCAGCCCGACTTCGTCGAGAACATCGACAACCTGCTCTGCCTGCAGAACATGGAGGTCCGGCTGCGCAACGTGCTACGTCCCGAGCACCTGGCCCAGATCACCGTGCCGACGCTGGTGGTGTGGGGTCGGAACAACCCGTTCGGCGAGGTCCCGGAGGCGAATGCCATGCACGAGGCCATCGCCGGTTCGGAGCTGGTGCTCTTCGACGAGTGCGGGCACTGGCCGCAGCACGAGCAGGCCGCCCGGTACAACGAGCTCAGCCTCGAGTTCCTCGCGAAGCACCCGGCGCCGTGATGCGTGCGATTCGTTTTCACGAGTGGGGCGCCGATCCGGTGGTCGAGGAGGTGCCGGCGCCGCTCGTGAAGGAAGGCGAGACGCTCGTCCGGGTCGAGGCGGCCGCCGTGTCGCACCTGGACCTCACAGTGGCGAGCGGGACGTTCGACTTCAAACCGCAGCTCCCCTATGTCGGCGGGGTCGAGGGCTGCGGCATCGTCGTCTCGTCCGACGTCCACGAGCCGGGCACGCGGGTGGTCCTGCGAGGCGGCGGACTCGGCCTGCTCCGCGACGGCACGTGGGCGGGGTTCGTCGCGACCCGCAAGGCCGCGTCCCCGTTGCCGGCCGAGCTGTCGCCCGAGGTCGGCGCGACGTACTTCGTCCCGACGACGACGGCGTACGTCGCTCTGCACGACATCGGGCGTCTTGGGGCCTGGCCCGGTGTCGAGGACGAGGTCGTGGTGGTAGCGGGAGCCGCGGGTGCCGTCGGTTCGGTGGTCGCACAGCTCGCGGTGCGCGCCGGATGCGTAGTGGTCGGCGTGGTCGACCCGACACAGGTCGATCTGCTGCCTGCCGGTGTGGAACCTGTTCTGATCGGCGACGACGAGCGTGCTGCCGAGCTGCTGAAGGAGCGGCCGGCAACCCTGCTGGTCGACACACTCGGAGGTCAGGCGGTGGCTCAGCGGGCGCGCTGGGTGCGGCCCGGCGGGCGCGCGGTCGTCGTCGGGTATGTGGCGGGCAAGGAGCTCGGTCTCGATGTGCCGTCCTGGTTGCTCGACGATGTGGCGCTGCTGCCGGTCAACATGATCCGTCGCGAGGCGGCGGCTCGCGAGTACGCACCGCTGCTCGCCGAACTGCTCGCAAAGGGGGAGCTGACGCTGGAGGTCCAGTCGTTCGCGATGGACGACGCTCCGAAGGCATTGCACCTGCTGGCGACCGGCGGCCTGCGCGGCCGCGCCGTGATCCTGCCGGGGAGCTGACAATGACGACCGAGCAGGCGGTTGGGCGAGTGATGGAGTACGTCACCCGCGACCGCCTGGCGACGGCGATCTGCGGAGTCGTCGACATCCCCAGCCCGACCGGCGCGGAGGCCCGCGTCGCCGAGTGGATTGTCGACCACCTGATCGCCAACGGTGTGACCGCCCGACTGCAGCCGCTCGACGACCGGCAGGCCAATGCGGTCGGCACACTGGCCGGTGGCGATGGTCCGTCCACCTTGCTCTATGCGCCGCTCGACACGTTCACCACCGGCGATCCGGCGTACGACGTACCGTCGGCAACCCTCGCGATGCGGCCCGACATGCTGCCGCGGGCGACCCTGCACGGCGACCTCGTGCAGGGTCTCGGCGCCGGGAACCCGAAGGGGCACGCGGCGTGCGTCATCGTGGCGATGGAGGCGCTGGCGGCGGATGGGATCGAGCTCCCCGGAGACGTGATCGGTGGGTTCGGCGCGGGCGGTATGCCGAGCTTCGCCATCGAGGGTGGACGACAGAACACCGGCCATGGGGTCGGCGCCGGCTTCCTGCTCGAACGCGGGTTCACCACCGACTACGGGGTCATCGCCAAGCCGGGATGGAACGTGTCGCACGAGGAGGTCGGGCTGGTCTGGCTCGACGTACTGGTGCCGGGGATCCACACCTACGCCGGGAGCCGGCACCGACTGCCGTACCGCAACGCGGTCGCACTCGCGGGCGAGGTGGCCGGGCACCTCGAGGACTGGCTGGAGGAGTACGCCGTACGCCATGAGCACGGCACGATGCGCCCGCAGGGGATCGTGTCGTCGATCAACGGCGGCTCGGAACGTCTCGCCGCGTCGAGTCCGGCGCTGGTCCGGCTGCGGCTCGATCTACGTATCACGACGGCGCAGACACCGGCCGGTGTCACCCGTGAAGTACGGGCCGAGGTCGAGCGCCTCGGAGCGAAACTGGGCGCTGAACTCCGGGTCGAACAGGTCGCCGCCGTCCCCGCCTCGCACACGTCGCCTGGTGAGCCGATCGTGCGGGCGGCCGTGGCAGCCTGGGAGGCCGTCGCGGGGGAGCGGCACGTGCCGATCTTGGCCAACAGCGGCGCTACCGACGCCAACATCCTGCGCATGCGCGGGGTTCCGACCGCGCGAGTCGGGATGCCGAAGGTGCCGGCGACGCCGACCGGGGAGCCGCCGGACTTCACCGCGGGGATGAACCTGGCCGATCTGCGGGAGATGCGGCGATTGGTCGAGATTCTCGTCCGGACCGTACTGCTGGTCGAAGGGTTGTGAGATGGACGTTCCGCGGGCACGACCGTACGGCGAGGGCCTGGGCGCCGGGGCGAACAGTGTGCTGGGAAAGGCCCGGCTGATCCTCGAGGCGTTCCAGATCGACGAACTCGACCTGTCGCTGTCGGAGTTGTCCCGTCGTACCGGCATCTCGAAGGCGTCCGTGCACCGGCTGGCCCAGGAGCTGTTGGAGTGGGGCATGCTGGAGCGGTCTGGTGCGGAGTACCGGCTCGGGATGCGGGCGTTCGAGCTGGGTTCGCGGGTGCCGCGATTCCGGGTGCTGCGCGACGAGGTCCGGCGATACATGGAGAACTTGCATCACGCGGTGAAAGAGGCCGTCCACCTGGGCGTGCTGGACGGCCTGGAGGTGCTGTACCTGGAGAAGATCGCCGGCGGTCCGCAGGCCGCGCGACCGTCCCGAATCGCCGGGCGGATGCCGCTGCACTGCACCGCGACCGGCAAGATCCTGCTCGCGTACTCGCCGCCCACGCTGCTCGACGACGTACTCGCCCGGCCGCTCGAACGCCTTACACCGTCCACTGTGATCATGCCGGGGGCGTTGCGGGAGCAGGTGCGCAAGATCCGCACGGCCGGTCACGCGGTGGAGTTGGAGGAGACGGTCATCGGGTACTGCTCCGTCGCCGTGCCGCTGTTCGGGAGCAGCGGCCTGCTGCTCGGCGCCCTGTCGATCACCGCGCCGACCTTCCGCGCGGACTGCACCGGGTACGCCGCCGCGCTGACCGCCGTGAGCCGGAAGGTCGCGTTGACGCACCAGATCAACTGAGCCCGTGCGTACTGTTCTGTTTGTGGAAGAGGTGAGTCCGCGGCGGTACGGCGAAGGTCTCGGTGACGGGGCGAACAGTGTGCTGGGCAAGACCCGGCTGATTCTCGAGGCGTTCCAGCTCGACGACACCGACGTGTCGTTGTCGGAGTTGTCCCGCCGTACCGGCATCTCGAAGGCGTCCGTCCACCGGCTGGCCCAGGAGCTGCTGGAGTGGGGCATGCTGGAGCGGTCGGGTGCCGAATACCGGTTGGGGATGCGGGCCTTCGAGCTCGGCTCGCGGGTACCGCGGTTCCGGGTGCTGCGCGACACCGTGCGGCCGTATATGGAGAGCCTGCATCACGCCACCAAAGAGACCGTCCACCTGGCTGTTCGTGACGGCCTCGAGGTTCTGTACCTGGAGAAGATCAGCCCCAACCCGCAGGCGGCCAAACCGTCGCGGATCGCCGGCCGGATGCCGCTGCACTGCACGGCGACCGGCAAGGTTCTGCTGGCCTACTCCGCGCCGACGTTGCTGGAGGAGGTGCTCGCCCGGCCGCTGGAGCGGCTGACGCCGTCGACGGTCTCGCTGCCGGGGATGCTGCGGGAGCAGATCCGTAAGGTGCGCAGCGTCGGGCACGCGATCGAGTTGGAGGAAACGGCGATCGGCTACTGCTCGGTCGCGGTGCCGATCTTCGGCAGCAGCGAACTGTTGCTCGGGGCACTCTCCATCACCGCGCCGACCTTCCGCGCCGACACCGCCAGGTACGCCGCCGCGCTCACCGAGGTGATGCGCAAGGTCGCGGCCACCCAGCAGATCAACTAGGGCCTAGCGGCCACTGAACGACGGCGGCCGCTTGTCGAGGAACGCCTGCAGCCCTTCGGCGGCATCCTCGAGCTCGAGGTTGCGCAGCACGAACTCCTCCTCGACCGCCATCGCCTCCTCGATCGGCAGTCCCCAGCCACGGTCGACCACCTGCTTGACCAGAGCGATCGTTGCCGTCGGCAATGCCGCGAGGCGGGCCGCCTCGCGGTCGACCACCGCGTCGAAGTCGTCACCCGCCACGATGTCGACCAGGCCTTCCGCCAGGGCTTCCTGCGCGGTCAGCCGGGTGCCGTCGATGATGAGCCGCTTGGCCCGGTGCGGGCCGATGAGCCTCGGCAGGCGCTGCGAACCGCCCGCGCCGGGGAAGATGCCCAGCCGCGTCTCGGGGAAGCCGAACGTCGCGCGTGCGTGCAGGATGCGCAGGTCGCACGCCAGCGCCAGCTCCGCGCCACCGCCGAGCGCGTGACCGTTGAGCGCCGCGATCACCGGCTTCGGGGCGAGTTCGAGAGCTCGTTGGACCTCGACCCAGCGTCGCATGGCCTTGTACGTCGCCGGCTCCAGGCGGCGCATCACCGTGATGTCGGCGCCACCGACGAAGACCTTGTGCTTGCCGCGGACGACGATGCACCGGACGTCGGGATCGTCGGTCAGCGCGGGCAGGCCGTCGATCAGCCGCTCGATCAGACCGGGATCCACGGTATTCACCGGTCCGTTGTCGATGGCCAGTGTCGCGACCGGACCGTCGTACCGGATCTGGAAGCCGTCCTTCATTCCAGGACTCCTTCGTCGTGGAGGTTGCCGAGGCGTTCGGGGGTGAGGCCGAGCAGTTCGGTCAGGAGCTCGTCGGTGTGCTGGCCGAGGAGCGGAGCGGGTTGCCAGAGGCCGCCGGGGGTTCCGTGGAGGTGCGCCACGACGCCCTCGTGTGCCACCGGGCCCGCGAGTGGATGATCCAGCTGCTGGTAGAAGCCGCCGGCGGCGAGTTGAGGGTCGTGGTCGACCAGGTCACGGCCGTCGCGTACGGGGTAGGCGGGGAAGCCGAGTGATTGTAGGCGGTCGGCGAGAGCGTCTGCGTCCTGCTCACCGATGACGTCCGTGAGCTCGGACGCTGTGGTGCCGAGTGCCGTGGCCAGCGCGTCGTCGGTCGCGGCGCCGATCGCGATCCAGCGGTCGTCGCCGGCGGTCCGGAGGATGCGCGAGCCGACCCGGGCCGGTTTTGCTTCGAGCACGGCAGGCCCGAGGTGGGCTGCCATTGCTTCGAGTTGGGACAGGTCGACGTGGCCGCCGACGCCTTGGTGGAGCAGATCCAAAGTGGCCAGCGTTGCGGCGTTGGCGGCGACCATGTCACCGAGGCCGAACGTCAGGCCCTGCGGCGGATGGCCGGTTTCGTAGGTGAGTCCGGACATCGCGGCCAAGGTGTCCGCGAACGTCACCGCCTGGCGCCAGGGACCGGTCTGCCCGACGCCGGCCATCGACACGAGCACGACGTTCGGATTGAGCTTCCGCAGCTGCTGGTAGCCGAGACCCCAGCGGTCGAGGACGCCCGGACTGAAGTTCTCGATCACGACATCGACGAACGGGACCAGTTGCCGTAGGAGCTCCTGGGCCTCGGGCTTGCGGAGGTTCAGTGCGAGGCTGCGCTTGTTGCGGTTGAAGTTGAGGAAGTACCCGCTGTCGTCGTACGTCGCCTCCGGCCGCAACCGCATCGAGGGCGCGAACCGCGTCGGGTCTTGCCGGTGCATCGACTCGACCTTCACGATGTCCGCGCCGTGCTCGGCCAGCAGCTTGGTCGCATACGGTCCGGCGAGCACCCAGGTCAGGTCGAGCACCCGGACGCCGTCCAGCGCCGCTCCACGCTTATGGGCCGTACGACGACGAGGCCTCTGGACACCTTCCAGCCAGGTGACCGTCGCGTCGACATCCTGCGGCTCGCGAAGTCGCACCGGACACTGGAGAGACCGGAACGGGAAGCCGACGTCCCGGACCGCTCCCTCGGCGGTGTCGATGTCGAGGAAGAACTGACGATCGAGCAGCTGTGGGTTCTTCAGTACGTCGTCCGGTGCGGCGACCGTTGCCCAGGGCAACCCCCTGGACCGGGCGCCGGTGGCGATCTCGTCGGCGGTACGCCGAGCGACGAACGCCCCGACGACCTCGTCGACGTACGGCCGATGCTGCCAGCGGTAGGCGGCGTCCTGCCAACGCTCCTCGGTCAGGTCGGCGGCCTCACCTTCGTCGGCCATCCAGGCGAGCAGGTCGTCCCACATCCGGTTCGGTCCCGAGTAGCCGCCGGCCACGTGGCCATCCTTGGTCGCGAAGACGCGATGCGCGACATGCCCGTACACCCCCGAGGTCCGGCCCGGGATCGTGCCGGCGTGGATCCACGAGATAGCGCCGGTCTCGAGCGTCGCGGCCACCACCTCCTGCACCGAGATCTCGGCGAGCTGGCCGACGCCGGTCCGTTGCCGGGCCAGCAGAGCGAGCATCGCGGCGATGGCGGCATGGGTGCCGGCCAGCTGCCCTGCCTGTGCACGCGGTGGCGGCTCCGGCGCCTCGCCGGGCGCACCGCCGAGCCACGCCATCCCGCCCGCCGCTGTGGCCACGACATCGTCGGCCGGCCACGTCTTGCACGGTCCCCAGGTCCCGAACGGTGTAACGACAACATGTGCCACGTGTTGCCAGTCGGGCCCGCGCAGTTTCAGTGTGCGAAGCCGGTCCAGTGGTCCCGACTCGACTACGACATCCGCCTCGGGCAGCAGGCGATCCAGCACCACGCCCAGCTCGGCGTCGTCGGGCAGGTGCAGTACGCGCTGACCTGAGTGCCAGTGCAGCCTCTCCGCACGGGCGGTCGTCCGGTCGCGCTCGATCCGGATGACTTCGGCGCCCATCCCGACGAACAGCCGGCCGGCGTAACGTGCCAGCTCGTCGGTCAGGTCGAGCACACGCAGGCGGCTCATGATTTCTCCGTTTCGGCGTCCCAGGTGCCGGGCGATACGCCACGGGAACGCAGCTCAGCCCTGGACACCTTCAGATTGGCGTTACGCGGCAGCGACGGCTCGACGCTGATGAAGCGGGGGAGTGCATGTCGTGGCAGCCGGGCGATGCAATGACGCCGTACCTCGGCCGGATCGAGCACCCGGCCGGGCAGCGGTACGGCGATCGCCAGCACCTCGTCCTCGGTGAACTCGGACGGCACACCGACAACGGCGACCTCGGCGACACCCGGCATACCCGCGATGGCCTCCTCGACAGCATCAGGGGAGATGTTGATGCCACGCCGCCGTACGACGTCCGCACTCCGGCCCTCGAAGTACAACCAGCCGTCGTCCAGCCGCACCTGATCGCCGGTGTGGAACCAACCACCACGCCAGGCCCGTTCGGTCGCCACAGGATCACCGACGTAGGTGCTGAACGTGAGATCCGGCTGCTCGGGACGGACGAGCAGTTCGCCCACTTCGCCGGCCGGAACGTCGACACCCGCATGGTCGACGATCCTCAGTTGGTATTCGGGCACCGGCCGACCAGCAGCGCCTCGACGGACCTGACCCGCGTACGTCGTTGCCACGTCGCCCAGCTCGGTGCAGGCATAGGCCTGGAGAAGCGTGATGCCGAAGCGGTCCCGCATCGCGTGGAACAGGTGCTCCGGTGCAGGTCCGCCGTACGCCCGCCGAATCAGATGATCGCGGTCGCCGTCGGTCGGCGGCTGCCGGAGCAGCAGCGCACACACCGCTCCCATGAAGTTGAACGCGGTGACGCCCTCGGCCCGGACCGTCTCGAGGAACCCGGACGCGGAGAACCTCGTCCCGATCACCAGCCGCGCGCCGGACAGCACCGCCGGGAGGAACGCCGCGTGCCGGGCATTGATGTGCTGCCAGGAGAAGAAGCTGTACAGCACATCGGACTCGTCGTACCGCATCGCCCGCTGGACCCGCGCCGCCTGACCAGGACCCGCGGCCACCGGCAGCAGGGCACCCTTGACGCGCCCGGTCGTACCCGACGTCGTCATCACGGTCGCCGGGTCGCCAGGCGCACTCTTGTACGGCGACACCCGCCGCCCGTCGGCGATCAAGTCGTCCAGCAGCACCCCGCCCGGCCCGTCAACCGTCACCACCCGGCCGAACCCATTCGGGTGCGGCGGCTCGCCGGTGGTGACCACGGTCGTACAGTTCGATGCCTTCGCCAGCGTCCGGACCCACTGCTCGTCCAGGTCCCGGCTGAGCGGCAACTCGATCGCACCGAGCGCCGAGATCGCCGTCGTCACCGCGATCGCCTCCGGCCCAGGTGCGAGACAGGTCGCGACGGCCGTACCCGGCTCGGCGAACCGCGACAGACCACTCGCGATCGCCAGCGCGCGCTCCCACAGGGCCGCCGCGGTCCAGCCCGGAGCGCCCACGAGCCGCACGACCTCCTCGTCCGGCCGCGCCTCGGCCCGCTGCGCGACGATCCCGTGGAACGACACCGCACCGGAATCCATACCTGATCCTCCACAGACAGGCCCGAAATCGGGCAGCCCGATGTTCCGCTGACCGAACCGTTAGTGTCCCGTGTCGGACACTAGGTCAGGTCTTTCACCACAGTGCCGCCGGTGATGACGAGCTGGATGCGGGTCGGGTCGCCGAGGGCCTTGATCTCACGTAGCGGATCGGCGTCGGTCGCGACGAGGTCGGCGATCAGGCCGGGCCGGAGGGTGCCGACCTGGTCGGCGATGCCGAGGAGTTCGGCACCGGCCCTGGTGCCGGCGACGATGGCGGCCATCGGCGACATGCCGAGCTGCACGAGGTGGTCGAGTTCGCGCAGGTTCTCGCCGTGTGGGCAGACGCCGGCGTCGGTTCCGAGCGCGATGCGCGCGCCGCGGGCGATCGCGTTGCCGATGTTCTCCTTGGTGATCTCCGACCATTTCACCTTCTTGGCGTAGTGGTACGGCTGCATCGTCGCCTGATCGATCGCGAACACAGTCGACAGCGTCGGCACCAGGAACGTCCCGCGTTCGCAGAGCAGGTCGAGGCCCTCGTCGTCGATGCCGTACCCGTGCTCGACACTGGCGACACCGCCCCGGAGCGCGGTCAGGATGCCCTTGCGTCCCTGGGCGTGCGCGGCGACCGGTCTGCCGCCGTGCCGGTCGAGTTCGTCGACGATCGCGCGAACCTCGTCGAGGCGCAGCCCCTCGTCATCGGGCTGGTCGTGCCGGCTGCCCATCCCGCCCGTCGTACAGATCTTGACCAGGTCGGCGCCGTCGCGCAGCACCCGCCGGGTCGCCTTCCGGACCTCGTCGACTGTGTCGGCCAGTTCCATCATTCCGGGCAGCGTGTGGACGACGTGCCCGCCGTGCAGATGCATGTCGCCGTGGCCCGCCGTATGGCTGATCGGGCGGACGGCCAACTGCAGCCTCGGCCCCGGGATCAGCCCGCGGTCGATCGCCTCCCGGAAGCCGAGCGTCAGGCCGCCGAGATCCCGGGCGGTCGTGACTCCGGCGTCGAGCGTCGCCCGGATCCGTGCCGCGGACTCGAGCACGACGAGGGCCGGATCGTTCTGTACGACGTGGAACGGCCCGTCCGCCAGGCTGAACCCGAGGTGCAAGTGACAGTCGATGAACCCTGGCATCAGCGTTCTGCCGCGCAGGTCGCGTACCTCGGTACCGACCGCGATCGGCGGCGCCTCGGCCGCCGTACCGACGTAGCCGATCCGGCCGTCCGGTGTCACGTCGAGGACGCCGGTGCGGATCGGAGCTGCTCCGGTGCCGTCGATGATGTCGGCGTTGACGAACCTCATGCGACCTCCCGCCGTCGGGGTTCGATGTCGAAGCCCGGCGCTCCGGGGACCGCGTTCAGCAGGGTGCGGGTGTACTCGTGCTGCGGGTCGTCGTACACCTGATCGGCCGGGCCGTGCTCCACGACCTCGCCGCGGTACAACACCACGACCTCGTCGCTGATCTGCCGTACGACGGCCAAGTTGTGCGAGATGAACACCATCGTCAGACCGAGCTCGACGCGCAGCCTCGCGATCAGCCTGAGGATCTCGGCCTGGACCGAGACGTCGAGTGCGGAGGTGATCTCGTCGGCGATCACCACCTCGGGCCGGACGATCAGTCCGCGCGCGATCGCGACCCGCTGCCGCTGCCCACCGGAGAGCTCGTGCGGATACCGATGCAGGGTGTCGGCAGGCATCCGGACCGTCTCGAGCCACGAGACGATCTCGTCCGCGTGCCTCGTCACCTTCGCCCGACGTGGATCCACTGCCTCGGCGAGCGCGTCGCCGATGGTCCGCCGCGGGTCGAGCGAGGAGTACGGATCCTGCGGGATCATCTGGACCTTGCGTCGCATCGCCGTACGACGTGCGCCGCGTGCTGCGGTCACGTCGATCCCGCCGATCGTCACGCTGCCGGCCGACGGGCGGACCGCGCCGACCAGCGTCTTGGCCAGCGTGGATTTGCCCGACCCGGACTCACCGACGACGGCGACAGTGGTGCCCTTGGCAACGTCGATGGTGATGCCGTGCAGGACTCGCGTCGTACTGCGGCCCCAGCCGTAGCTCACCTCGAGGTCGCGGACCTCGATGACCGGTGCGTCGTCAGCCATGGGAGTTCTCCAAGGTGAGTTCGGGGGTGGCCTCGAGCAGGGCCTTCGTGTAGGAGTGCTGGGCGGACGCGACCGTGAGGTGCGCGGCCTCGATCTCCTCGACCGCCTTGCCCTGGTACATCACGATCACCCGGTGACAGAGCGCGCGGACCACGCCGATGTCGTGCGAGATGACCATGATCGACGTACCGAACTCGCTGTTCAGCCGCTTCAGCTCGCGCAGGATCTCGGCCTGGACGGTCACGTCGAGGGCTGTGGTCGGTTCGTCGGCGATGATGAGCCGCGGCTCGGTCGCCAGCGCGGCCGCGATCATCGCCCGCTGCCGCATCCCGCCGGACAGTTCGTGCGGATGCTGTTTCATTCGCTGCTCGGGTTTCGACAGGCGCACCGTGCCGAGTGCGTCGATGATGCGGCGTCTCGCCGCCTGCGCGCCGAGCCGGCGGTGTGTGCGCAGTACCTCGGTGAGCTGGGTGCCCATCCGGAGCGCGGGATTGAAGGTCGAGCCCGGGTCCTGGTAGACGAGACCGACCGTCTGCGCCATCAGGCCGGGCGGGACCGGTCCGAGCAGGTCCAGGTCGCCCAGTGTCATCCTGGTGGCGTTCGAGATGAGGCCGTCGGGCAGCAGTTGCGCGAGTGCCATCGCGGTGAGCGTCTTGCCCGAACCGCTCTCGCCGACGATGCCGAGGATCTCGCCCTGCCTGATCCCGAACGAGATCCCCTTCACCAACTGCTTGCCGTCGTACTCGATGGAGAGTTCCTGCACATCGACCAGATATCCGTCCCGCGGAGTGCCCTGGCTGGTCCGCCGGGTGCTGGCGCCGCCGGCCGCCGTCCGGGCCGCCCGAGGATTCGCCGCCGCTGCAAGCCCATCGCCGATCAGCACCGCGGCGAGTCCGGTGACGACGATGAGCACCGCCGGGCCGACCAGCTGGAACGGCCGGTCCGCCAGCAACGACGGCAAGGCCTCGTTGAGGAGCTTTCCCCAGTCGTACGACGGAGACTGCACACCGAGGCCGACGAACGACAGGGCCGAGATCGCTGTCAGTGTGCCTGCGAAGGTCGAAGCAGACAGCACGAGTAGTGGCTCGGACATGTTCGGCAGCAGATGCCGGAACGCGATCCGGACCGGGCTCACGCCGAGCAGCCGGGCGGTCGAGACGAACTCCCGCTGGGACACCTTCGCGGCGAGGTTCCCGGTGAGGCGGGCGAAATACGGGATGCCTGCCACCCCGATGGCGATCACGGCCGACGAGCCGCCCGCCCCCAGCACCGCCGCCACCACGAGCGCGAGCAACAGACCGGGGAACGCAACCATCGCGTCGATCGCGCGCAGACACAGCTCCCGCAGCCGACGCGGCATCAGCCAGACACTGGTGCCGAGCAGTACGCCGAGTGCCACCGCGATCGCCGTCGCCGCCACCGTCATCAGCAGCGTGAGTCGCGTCGCGACCAGGCTGCGGAGCAGCACGTCGTGACCTGCCGCGTCGGTGCCGAGCCAGTGATCGGCCGACGGGGGAGCGAACCGTTGCCCAAGCTCGTCGGCCCCTGTTTTGAAGAGGATCGGCGCCAGCACGGCGATCACGACGACAACGCCCAACAGGCTCAGACCGAGAACGAGCCCCAGGTTTCTACGCCGAGACATGCGATCCTCCGAGGGTTCGTTCGTCGATCAGGCCGAGCAGGATGTCGACCAGCAGGTTGATCAGCGCCGCGATCATGCCGATGACGATCACCATCGCCTGGATCACCGGGTAGTCGCGGTCGAGAATGGCCTTGATGATGCCGCTGCCCAGACCGGGGAGCGCGAACACCGACTCGATCACGACCGCACCGCCGATCAGCCCGGTCAGCACCAGGCCGCTCACCGTGAGCGTGCTGGTGAGGAGGTTCGGCAGCGCCCACTTGATGTATCGCTTCCAGGCGGGCAGCCGCCAGCCGTGCGCGGTCCGCTGGTAGTCGTTGCCGAGGACAACAGCCGTCTCCCGCCGGACCACCCGCGACACCGTGCAGATCGGGCCGATCACGATCGCCGCGATCGGCAGCACGAACGACGCGGACCCGAACCGCGGCGTGTAGGCCGGCGGGAACAGAGGCAGCACACCGATCCCGAGCGCGAACATCACCACCAGGAACGTCGCCATCACGTAGCCGGGCACCGAGTCGAGGAAGCCGGTGACGAACCCGAACCCCGTGTCCAGCCACTTGCGCCGGCCGCCCTGGGTCAGTACGCCGATCAGCATGCCCAGCGGGATCGCCACCAGCAGCACGATCGCGATACCGGCCAGCGCGATGGTCGCGGTGAACGGCAGCCGGTTCTCGATGATCGTCAGCACCGGCTGCCGGTACATGAACGACGTACCCAGGTCGCCGGACAAGACCCCGCCGGCGTAGTCGATGAACCGTTGCCACAGTGGCTGGTCGAGTCCGAGCTGATGCCGGATGCGCTCGATATCGGCCAGGTCGGCGTTGGCCCCGGCCAGCCCCGCCGCCGGATCGCCCGGGATCAGCTGCACGATCAGGAACGACACGACCAGCAGGACGAGGAAGATCGCGGCCAGCCCGATCAGGCGTCGTACGGCGAAGTGCAACCAAGGTGAGGTAGAACGGTGTTCGGCAACCGCGGCGTGAGCCATGACGTCTTCGCCTTCCGGCTAGTCGGTGATCCGGACGGTGGCCGGGTCGATGTAGTCGTCGAACTTCCGGATGCCCACCCCGCTCGCGGTGATGACGGTGGTCGGCAACGTGGCCAGCGGGATCGCGTCGACCCGCTGGAGGAACGACTTCTGCGCGCCTTGCAGGGCGGCACACTGCGCGCTCTTGTCGACCTCGCTCATCGCCTTCTGGACGTGGCCGTAGCCCTCGTCGTTGACCAGTCCCATCTTGTTCCGGCCGCCGTTCTCGGTGGCCGGTCCCATCACCCGCAGCAGGGACGACGTCAGGGTGCCCAGCTGGTTGTTGTCACCCTGGACGTTGATGTCCCAGTCCTTGCCGCCCGCTGCCGTCACGGTGGCCCAGTTCGCGTTGTCGAGGGAGCTGACCGTGACCTTCGCGCCGGCCTTGCGGAGTGCCTCGCCGATGTACTCGTTCCCGCCGCGCAGCAACGTGGTACCGACGATGCGGAACTTGACCCCGGTCAGCGTCGCCTTGGCAGCCGCGGCGTCGGCAGCGACCAGCAACTGCTTGTTCGTGTTGACGCAGGCCACCTTGTCCGATCCGACCGTGGCGATCGTCGTGCCCCGCTTGCCGCTGATGATGTCGCTGAAGGCCTGTGCGTCGATCGCCTGCGCGACCGCGGCGCGCAGGTCGGGCCGGTCCGCGAACACCGTGCCGGGACGCTCGTTGAAGAGCAGGTACGTCGTGGTGTTGGCGGCCGTCGTACTGGTGAACTGACTGTTGTCGGCGAAGCGGACCACGTTCTCGTCGTTCACGCCGCCCACGTCCAGGCTGCCGGACAGCATCTGGGTAGCGATCGTGGCAATGTCGGTGATCGGCATCAGGTTCAGCTGCTTGGCGGGCTTGCCTTCGAGCGGCTGGGCGAACGTCGGCCAGGCGGAGTAGTCGTCGCGCAACGTCAGCTGGTACGACACCGCGGCCTGTGATGACGTCAGCGTGTACGGACCGGAGAACGCTCCCTTGACCGTGCCGGCCGCCAGACCCTTGAGGTCGGCCAGGCCGGCCGGGCACACGATGCCGGCTTGCGGGAGGGTCAGTCCGGTGAGGAAGTCCGACCACGGCTTGGACAGCGCGGCCTTGACCGTGCCGGCTGTGTCGTCGGGCGTGAACGTCGCCTTGGCGGAGCCCGTCGCGAGCGTGCGGCCCGACGATCCGGTGTCCTTCGCGGCGAACCGGGTCAGCGACGCCGCCACCACCGACGGTGTGATCGCGCTGCCGTCGGAGCACTTCAGCCCGGCGCGGATGGTGAACGTGTAGTTCGAGGCGTCGATCGCCTTCCACTCCGAGGCGATCCCGCCGGCCAGCGTGTTGCCCTCGTCCTTGCGGACGACGGTGTCGAACAGCAACCGGGCCACGGTGTAGTCGTCACCACCCTTGGCCAGCGCCGGGTCGAAGGTCGCCGGATCGGTGTTCAGCGACATACCGAGCGTGTCGCGCGACCCGGAGCTCGCCGGTCCACCACATCCGGCCACCACCACGCCCACTGCGGCGACCAGCGCCACGGGAACAGCAAATTGACGTAACACGGCTCCTCCAACAGGGCCAGGAGAACAATGGCGTGGAGCGTAGGACCGGCAGCATCGGTTCGAGGTGTCCCGGGACCGACTGTGCAAGGAATTGGGCCAAACCGCTGCCCGGCTGCACGATCTCGCCCCGCACGCCCCGATCGGGCCGGTTTCCCGGGCGTTACGGTGGCTGCACGAATTCGCGTCGTACCGGGCAAGCCGGAACCCGCTTTTCCGCTCAGCGGACCGCGCTGTGCACGATCACTGGAGCCGGGGCCGGTCCGGGCGCATGATGCTGGACATGGTCGACACGCTGGATCTGCAGATCATCAACGCGCTGCAGATCCATCCCCGGGTCTCCTGGGCACAGCTGGGACGGATCCTGCGGGTGGACCCGTCCACGATCTCGCGCCGCTGGTCGACGCTGACCAAGGAGCGGCAGGTGTGGACGAGCTGCTTCGAGGGTGCCGGCGCACGGTCGCAGGAACCGACCGTCTCGGCGCTGGTCGAGATCCGCTGCGCACCCGGCCGGCGCGGTGACGTGATCGCCGAGCTCGCCCGGCAGGGTCCGATCTTCAGCGTGCACTGCACGTCCGGGCCGCGCGACCTCTACATCATGATCACGACCCACAGCCTGCTGTCGATGGACCGCTATATCGACGAGCACATCGTGGTGACACCGGGCATCCTCGGCACCCGGACCCACTACCTGCGCACGATCTTCCTCGAGGGCTCGGGCTGGCGGCTGCAGGCGCTCGCCGACGACCAGGTCAAGGCCCTGCACCACCTGCGGCCGTCCGACCCGCCGACGGAGCGCAAGGCCGCCTATCGCGACATCATCGATGCCCTCGGCACCGACGTACGCCGTACCACCGCGGAACTGCAACGCGAGCTGGGCCGGTCGCTGTCGGTGGTGTCGCGGGACATCGACGCGCTGCTCGCCGCGAGCTGGGTGCGTTGGCGGGTCGATTTCGCGCACACGTTGCTCGGCTGGTCGGCTGGAGCCGTGTTGTGGCTGAACGTGCAGCATCCAGACCTGGAGCGCATCGTCGCGTCGTTCCGGCAGCTGAACCAGGTCCGGTTCTGCGCGTCGGTGACGGGGGAGGCGAACCTGGCGGTGTTCCTCTGGCTGCACAACCTGCAGGAACTGGACGAGATCGAGAGCAAGCTCGGCGCGGTGTTTCCGCGGGTGCTGATCAAGGACCGGTGGATCGTGCCGCGGATCGCGAAGCGGACCGGTTACATCCTCGATCTCGACAGTCGCCGGCTGCGCTACGTCCCGGTCAGCAGCCAGCCGGTGTTCGAGGACTGACTTCGTGCAGCACCGGGCCCGGATCGTGGTGTTTCGTGCCGAGTTCACCGGATCCGGCCGGGATTCGCCGTACCGGTCCCTACCCTGAGCGCACGTTTCGCTGAGGAAAGAGGTCTGGTGTGGAGTTTGAGCAGCTCCGTGCGTTTCGCCGGGAACTGCACCGCAACCCCGAGCCCGCGTTCGCCGAGATCGGAACCGCGGCCCGGATCGAGCAAGCCATCGCGGGATTGCCGGTCGCGGTCCTGACGGGTAAGGAGGCGCATGACCTCTCAGCCGTCGTCGACTACCCGGCTCCGGCGACCCTGGAGCGGTCGGAGGCAGCCGCCGTCGCGGCGGGAGTGGCGCCTGAACGTGCCCGGTACTTCCGGGAGAACGGCACAGCGCTGGTGGTTGATCTCGACGGTTCCAGGCCGGGCCCGAAGTGGGGACTGCGGGTGGACATCGACGCGTTGCCCATGCGTGAGTCCGCCGATCCGGCCCACTTCCCGGTGGCGAACGGATTCGCCGCGACGAACGGCGCGATGCACGCATGCGGCCACGACGCGAACGCGACCATGGGCGTCGGCCTGTTGCATCGCCTAGCGGACCACGACTTCGCCGGCTCGCTGCGGGTTCTGTTCCAGCCCGCGGAGGAAGGCGTCCGGGGCGCGCAGACGCTGATCGACGCCGGTGTTGCCGACGGCATCGACCGGATGCTGGCCATTCACCTGGCCGGTGGTTTGCCGCTGGGCACGGTGGTCGGCAGCTTCACCGGCGGCATGGCCACCCGGAAGCTGAAGGTGAACTTCGATGGCAGGGCCTCACACGCGGCGGGCGCTCCGGAGGCCGGTCGCAACGCGTTGCTCGCGGCATCGATGTCCGCCTTGGCCATCATGGCCGTGCCCCGCTTCAGCTCTGCCGACACCCGGCTCAACGTCGGCACGCTGGTCGCCGGTGACGGCGTGAACATCGTCCCGTCCTCGGCGGTGATGACCTGTGAGGCCCGCGCGACCGACGACGTCGTTGTCGACGAGCTGGTCGACCGGATCCGGTCCATCGTGGCGGGTACGGCGGCGGCGCAAGGAGTCGAGGCCGACGTCGTGGTGATGGGCCAGTCCGCGACTCTGTCACCAGACGACGAACTGATCGACCGCATCGTCGCCGTCGCCAACGCGCGGCAGGGCGTGGCCGAGGTGATCCGGACCCAGACACTGGCCGGCAGCGACGACGCCAACCTGCTGATCAGGCACGTCCAGGGCCACGGCAGCCAGGGCGCCTACATCATGATCGGCGCGTCGAGCCCCGGCCCACACCACAGCGCGACCTTCGACCTCGCCGAGGACGCCATTGCCATCGGCATCGACACCCTCGAAGCCCTGATCCGCTCAAACTGACGAATTCCTGGTGGCGGATTCCGGCGGAAGAACCGACCCGGTGGCAGGAGACAAGGTGAACGAACTTGTCGGTCGCGTCGCACTCGGGGCGGCAAGCTTCTCGTTCGCATCCCGTGACCGCATACGCAGCGGACCTGGCCCTGGTCGCACCACAGTCCGGGGCGACCTGAGCCCGTCGGCACCGGACCACAATTCCAGGAGTCCGGGACTTACCGTTCCGGGTTCGTGTCTGTCCGGCGTACGGCGACAGTGGTGCTGTGAACACGCAGTGGAGCGTGAATGGCGGATCAGCGTCGCCGCGAGCCCAGAAATGAGAAAGGGTTCAAGTCCCCAGGGACTTGAACCCCCACGTGTCCGAGGAGGGACACGAACCTTAACCACACGCATCAACCTGAACGTCTGACTGGACGAGGCGTGCCGGCTCGTATTGGGACACCATGATCGGCAGGGCTCGTCAGCGGTCTGGAGTGGATAGTTGAGCCAGGGCGCGGGACGCGCGGGCGCCGTCGCGGATGTCGGCGGGCAGCACGACGTGGTGGGCGCGGGTTCCTTCGTGGGCCTTGATTGCTTCCTCGAGGAGGCCGACAGCGGCATGGCCCATCTCCTTCGATGGCAGTACGGCGGCCGCGGTGATGAACGGGACGATGTCGAACGGTGCGACGTTGTCCATGCTGGCGAGGTCCAGACGTTCCAGGAGTTCGGGGTCCAGGTCGAGCAGGTCCTGGATGATGGTGGCGAGCACATACCCGTGGGCGCAGAGTAGGGCGGTCGGGGGTTCCGCCGAGGCGAGGAGTTCGGACAGGTACCGGCGCCGCGCCGGAGTGGGCATCTTCTGGTACGAGCGGAGCACGGTCAGCTCGGCATCCATCGGCAACTCGTGGGCGGTCAATGCCTGCTGATGCCCGGTGAGCCTGTCTCGCACACTGGTGCAGTAGATCTCGTCCCACAGGGCCGCGATGCGGCGGTGGCCGCGGTCGATGAGCTTCTCGGTCACCCGGTAGCCGATCGAGTAGTTGTCGGCAGTGACGGCGCCGGTGGCGATCTCCGGCAGGTACCGGTCCACCATCACCAGCGGGATCCCTGACTGGCGTAGCTCCGCGATCGCGAGCGCGTTCGTGCTGCCTTCGACGGGGAACAGCACCACCCCGCTGACGTTGTCCTCCCTCGCGCGGCGCATTGCGGCGAGCTCTTGCTCGGACGATGCTTCCGAATTGGACAGCAGGAGACGGTATCCCAGCTCCTTGCAGCCGGCCTCGACACCACTCAGCATCTGGCTCACATGACCACTGCTCAGGCCGAACAGTATGCAGGCGATGGTCGCGCCGCTCCGATCGGCCGGGGCGGGCGTTCGGACCGGCTGCTCCGCGACGAACGTGCCGCGCCCGCGATGGCGAACCAGGATGCCCTGGTTGACCAGCTCGTTGAGGGCTCGGATCGCGGTCGCGGTGCTCACACCGAACCGTTCACAGACCTCGCGCTGCGAGATGAACGGCTTGCCGGCGATGTACTCGTTCCTGACGATCGACGCGTGCAGCTCACGGACGATCTGGCGGTAGAGCGGCAGTCCACCATCGGCCGGTGTCGTGGTCACGCGGCCCCCTGGAACACATCGGCACTGTTGATCATGCAACGAGATTAACAGGTTATCCGGCTAGATATCATCCAAGCTTATCGGGAGTGCGCCCGATCTATTGACAGCTTAGCCTGCTATTTCTACTGTGATGCCTACGTGACGTCCGTGAAACGTTTCAGCAACCTTCCCTGCTCGGCTCCCTAGGTGGGTGGAGTCCCATGACCATGAAGCCTGAACACGCCGCCCGGCCGGATCAGCTGCGGACGGAGTACTGCACAGATCCACTCGGTGTTGAAGACGCCCGGCCAAGGTTCTCCTGGTTGCCCGCTCACCCGAGAGGCGGTGGAGTGGGAGGTCAGCGCGCGTACCAGGTGCGGGTCGCCTCGACGCGAACAGACTGCCTCTCCGGTGGCGCCGACATCTGGGACTCGGGCAAGGTCGTGTCGAGCCAGACCGATCAGATCGCCTTCGCTGGAACAGAACTGGGCTCGGCCCACCGCTACTACTGGTCCGTGCGGACGTGGGATCCGGCCGGTGATGTCTCAGCCTGGGCTGCGCCGGCGACATTCGAGATGGGTCTGCTCACTCCAGGGGAGTGGCGCTGCGCCCAGTGGATCACGCGCAACCTCCCAGCAGACGAACTCTCGGCGGACGCCTTGCCCGCACCCCTGCTACGCAAGACCTTCCGGCTTCCTGATCGTCCGATCGATCGGGCGCGGCTCTACATCAGTGCCTTGGGCTACGGCGTCGCGCACCTCGACGGGCATCGGATCGGCACGAACCTGTTGGACCCAGCGCCGACCAACTACGCCGAGACGGTCCTCTACACCGTGCACGACGCCACCGAGACCCTCCGTCGTGGCGCCGGCGGATCGCATGTCCTAGCGGTGGAACTCGGTCGCGGGCGATATGGCGAGCCGGCCTCCAACGTCTGGTTCTGGCACAAGGCGCCCTGGTGGGACAACCCCAAACTGCTCGCGCTGTTGAGGGTCTGGTTCGCGGATGGGACCGTCGCGAACATCGTCTCCGACCCGTCGTGGCGAGCCGCCGATGGGCCGACCCGCTTCGACTCGCTGTTCCTCGGAGAGCAATACGACGCCCGGCTACGTCGTACCGGTTGGGAGCTTTCCGACTACGACGACACGGCCTGGCAGCCGGCGGTGGCGAGTGCGCCGCCCGGAGGAGCGCTGCGGTCACAGCAGCAGGAGCCGATCCGAGCCGTCGCTGAGACCGAGCCGGTAGGAGTTTCCGAGCCCCAAGACGGTGTGCAGGTCGTCGACTTCGGCCGGCAGCTCGCAGGCCATGCACGGCTGACTGTCTCCGGCCGGCGCGGGGTTTGCTTGTCCATTCGGTACGGCGAGCGCCTCGACGCGGACGGGTTGGTCGACATCAGCCAGAACCACATCGATGGAGACATCCAGACCGACACCTATGTGCTGGCGGGTGAGGACGAAGAGGTCTTCGCGCCGCAGTTCAGCTACAAGGGCTTCCAGTACATGCAGATCGAGGGACATCCCGGCAAGCTCCGGCCCGAAGACGTCCGTGCCGTGGAGCTGCACACCGATGTGGCGTCGACCGGTGACTTCGCCTGCGACGACGAGCTGGTCAACCGGATCCACCAGGGCTGTCGTCGCGCGATCCTGAGTAATCTGCACGGCCTGCCGACCGACACCCCGACATACGAGAAGAACGGCTGGACGGCGGACGCGCACCTGACCGCGAACGTTGCCTCCTACAACTTCTTCATGCCGCGCGTCTACACCAAGTGGTTGCAGGACTTCACCGACGCCCAGCTGCCGAGCGGGGAACTGCCACCGATCGTCCCGACCAGTGGCTGGGGCTACCGGGGCAGCGACGCGTCGATCACGGCACCCGTGCCGGCCTGGGACGCCGCCTACTTCGAGATCCCGTGGACGATGTACCGCCACTACGGCGACGAGAGGATCCTGGCGCGCCACTACGACGGCCAGCGCCGTTACCTGGACTTCCTCTCAACCGCGATCGACGGCGGCGTCGTGTACGGCGGACTCGGTGACTTCCTGGCGCCAGGTGCCAACGGCAGGCCGCCCGAGGGACCGGCGGTCCACGAGACCGCGTACACCTATCGGATCGTCACGCTCCTGAAGCAGATCGCCGCCGTCCTAGGGCATGACCAGGATCTACCCGCGTACGACGAGATCGGCAGGCTGGTCCGCGACGGATTCACCGCGACCTTCTTCGACCAGGCGTCAGTTGCTTGCCACGGCGAGGTCGCGACCGAGTACCGACAATCGCCGAATGTGCTGGGCCTGGCTTTCGACCTTGTCCCGCACGACCAGCGGTCGGCCGTGCTGGACGGGCTGGTCGCCGATATCCGTGCCCGCGGCAACCATCTCGACACCGGCGTGCTCGGCACGAAGTACCTGTTCCCGTTGCTCAGCGACAACGGGCTGGTCGATCTCGCCTATGTGGTGGCGACGCAGCGGACCTACCCCGGCTACGGCTACTGGATCGACCAGGGCGCCACCGCGCTGTTCGAGGCGTGGCATGCCGATGCGCGATCCCGCAATCATCATTTCTACGGCACCGTGGACCAGTGGTTCTATGAGGACATCGCCGGTATCCGCCCGGGCGCCGCCGGCTACGCACAAGTCCGCATCCGTCCAGTTCCCCCTGCGGCGTTGGGCTGGGCCAAGGCCTCTCTGACGACTGTCCGCGGGCCGATCACCGCGCAGTGGCGTCGGATGACCGACGGCATCGAGATCACCGCGGACATCCCTCCGGGCGTCACGGCTGAGATCCATGTGCCGATGCATGGAGGGTACGACGTCCACTACCGCCACGACGGCACCTGGACATTCCGTGGTGAGTAACGTCGTGATGAGTGCGATCCCGCTGATACGCCGTCGCTTGTGCGCCGTTCTCAGGGATCAGGTCGCGCGGGACGGGAACGTCGCCCCAGTGCTTCCCGGTGCCGACGGCGAGTGGCCGGACGTCGACTACCAGGACCGTTCCGCCGCCACGTGGTCACCCTCGACGCATCTGCAGGGTTTGATCAGCCTCGCCTGCCGGGCCGGCTGCGACCCGGCAGCGCGCGATGCGGCCTTCCGCGCCCTCGAGCTATGGCTCGTGCGCGATCCGCGCAGTGACAACTGGTGGCACAACCAGATCGGCACCCCGATTGCGCTCGGCGGCGCGGCGACGCTGCTGGACGGTTATCTGACCAGTGACCAGCGCAGGAGAATCGCCTGGGTTCTCTCGCGTTCTCGGTGGGAGCAGATGACCGGGCAGAACGCATTGTGGGTGGCGCAGGCGAAGATCCGCCGTGGTCTGCTGACGAGTGACCCGCACCTGCTGGCCGATGCCTTCGCGCGCTCAGCGAATGTCTTGGTGACAACGACTGGCGAAGGCATCCAGCCCGACCAGAGCTTCCACCAACATGGTGCACAGCTCTACTCAGGTGGCTACGGCCACGCCTTCGCGTGCGACGCAATTGCTCTGGTCGCGCTGGCCGCGGGGACTCCTTTCGCCTTCACCGACAGGGCGCTCGGGGTGCTCACCGACTGTCTCCTCGACGGTCAGCGATGGATGATGCGCGACGGTCGGTACGACCTGGCTTGCCAGGGGCGGGAGAGCTCACGACCGGGCGCGGCGAAGCGCGCGCATGAGCTGGCCCGCGCGGTCCGTGCACTCGCCGGCGCCGACGCTCCACGGCGTACTGAACTGCTGGCGTTCGCCGCGCGGCTCGCTGAGGCCGACCGCGCACCGGTCGTCGGTGTGCGGTACTTCTGGCGCTCGGACTACCTGGCCGTGCATCGCAGGCGATGGTCGGCCTCGGTGAAGACGTCCTCGACCCGCACCGTGTTGCCAGAGAGCGGCAACGGGGAGGGCCTGCGGAACTGGCACGTTGCCGACGGATTGTGTCTGCTGCAACGCAGTGACAGACAAGCCCATGAGTTGGCCCCGGTTTGGGACTGGCGCCGGCTCCCCGGTACGACGACCGAGCCGCAAGCTGGTCCTGATCCGATGGGGACTTTTGGGCTGGACGGCCAGGGCAACTGGATCACCGGCGGTTCATCCTGCTGCGGTGGAGTTGCCGATGGCAACTCGGGGCTGGCTGCGATGCAGTTACGCAAGGACGGCATCAGTGCCTGCAAGGCCTGGTTCTTCTTCGAGGACGAGTACGTCGCGCTCGGCGCCGGGATCGAGGCCCCCAGAGCTCGTTGTCCGGTGCAGACCACGATCGAGCAGACGACGTGCGCCGGGCAGGTCGAATACGCCACGGCAGCCGGCCGGAACAAGATCCTCACCGGCGAGCGGTCGTTGCCTGACGTGCGGTGGGTCTATCACAACAGCGTCGGGTATCTCTTTCCGTACACCGCCGCGGTCGGCTGTGCCGTGGTCGACCGGACCGGCAGCTGGGCCGACATCAGTAGGAGCCAATCCACCGATCCGATCCATGAGGTCCTGTTCAGCCTCTGGGTCGACCACGGGCAGCGCCCGACCGACGGTGGTTACGCCTACGTCGTCATCCCGGACACCACACCCGCGGAGCTCGCCGCACGGGCTGACATGTCCCGGCTGGCGGTCTTGACCAACACCGCCCACCTGCAGGCCGTCTGGCATCGAGAACTGGGCATTGTCCAGGCGGTCTTTCACCAACCCGGCGTCCTGCGTATCCCGGAGATCGCGGACGTCGAGGTCGACCGGCCGGTGCTGATTCAGCTGAGCGAGCAGCCGCTCGGCCTTCGGATCGCGGTTGCGAGCGCGCTCGGCCAGCCCGGCACAGCGATCGTCCGACTCGGCTTCGCTACCGGCGGCCGTCTCGATGTACGCATCGAGCTGCCCGGCGAGGGATTCGCAGGGCAGACCACGACGGCTATCTGTTCGCCACCCCGCGGATTCCGCCTGACCGATCGGATGGAGACGAGCAATGCCTGAACTCGACCTGCACGGTGAGGTCTTCTACGACAAGGTGTACGGCTGCTGGCTCGGCAAGAACGCCGGTGGCACGCTCGGTGCGCCGCTGGAGGAGATGTTCGGTACGCCGGAACCGCTCGACGTCCGGTGGTATCCGGAGCTGCGCGCCGGCGGGATTCCCAACGACGATCTCGAGATGCAGCTGGTCTGGCTGCTTGCGTTGGAGGAGGTCGGACCGGGGATTCTGGCGCGGGACCTTGCCCGGTACTGGCTGGACCACATCGGCTACAACTTCGACGAGTACGGCATGGCGAAGGCCAACCTCAGGCTGGGCCTGGAACCTCCGCTCAGCGGGTCTCACAACAACTGGTTCGTCGACTGCATGGGCAGCCCGATCCGCTCGGAGATCTGGGCCTGTGTCGCACCGGGCGCGCCTCGCGTCGCGACGCGGTATGCCTATCAGGACGCGATCTGCGACCACGCCGGTGGGGAGTCGGTGTACGGCGAGATGTTCAACGCGGCGGTCGAGTCCGCGGCATTCGTGGTCTCAGACCGGCACCAGTTGATCGACGTCGGCTTGTCGTACGTCCCTCAGAACAGCAAGACCGCAGTCGCGATCCGTACGGCGGTCGACGGTCACGCCGGCGGGCTGGACTGGCGGGAGACCCGGCGCCGGGTGCTGGCGGCCACGCCGCATCACGTGGCGCAGTACTCGCCGATCAATCTCGGCTTCCAGGTGATCGGCCTGCTGTACGGCGAGGACTTCGGAGACGGGATCTGCACCACCGTCAACTGCGGGTACGACACCGACTCCTCGGGCGCGGCCATCGGTAGCTACCTCGGCATTCTCGCCGGCCGCTCCGGCCTGCCCGAGCGGTGGATCGCACCGCTGGGTGACACCATCGCGACCAACGAGTCATGGGGCGGGGTACGCCATCTGTCCGACTTGCCTCGGCCGGCGCCGACCGAGCTGGGGGAGCTGGCCGAGCGGATCCGTGCGGTCGCGCTCACGGTGCTCGGCGCGGCCGGCGCCGTCGGGGCTGACGGCGTGCTGCGAACGACCGAGGACGAGCTCTACGCGGACGCCTCGGTGCGCGACCTCTGGTCGGCGAGCCCGACGACGGTCGAGTATCAGCACGCCGATCTGCGCGTCGCGGTCGACTATCTCGACGGCCCGACGGTTGCGGCGGACGGCGTCAAGGAGCTGCGGACGGTTGTGCGCAACGATCGCCGCGACCCGATCACGGTCCGGTGCGCAGTCGACGTATCGGATGGATGGAAGGCGCCACCGGTGCAGGAGGTCGAGGTACTGCCCGGATCGGAAACGCCGCTGACGTGGCGGATCGACGTACCTGTCCGGGCCCTCCTGCAGGACAGCAACCGGCTCTTCTTGCGGGTCTCTCCCGTTGATCGCCCCGAGCTGCCGGCGGTCCCGCTGGTATTGCTGGGTGGTGCCGCATGCCGAGTGAGCGGACCCTACGACGCCAATGGCTATGGGGACGAGTGGCCACTGGACACTCCGTTTCCACCAGAGCGGGTACGGGGCAGTGTTCTCGCCAGCGACAGCAGAGACGGTTCCTGGCGCGAGGTTGTTGCTAGTGGCAATAGCTTGCCGGTCGCCGGGGAGTTCGCCGATCCCGGTGTGCTGTACCTGCAGACATTCGTGTACGCCGAGATGGCGCAGGACGCCTGGGTGGTGGTCGACGCCAACTGCCCGGTCCGGTTCTGGGTGAACGACGAGCCGGTCGCCACGGCGAACCGCTACCGCGGCGTGCGGCCCTGCCATCGCGGTAGCCCGGACTCCGCCGGGCAGGTCGGCCTTCGGGCCGGCTGGAACGAATTACTCATCAAGCTGGTCCGCCGAATGGATGCCCCGGCGGCCGACTGCCACCTGTTGTTCGCCAGCCCGGACCGGTTCCGCACTGCACTGACGCAGCTCGGCCGGACCCACTTCCCTTGGGACTGAACCGCCCGTGGGACTGAACGACCCGAATCTCTTGGAGGTGTTGTCATGTCTGATCAGGTGACCCGTCGATCCGTCCTGCGTGGCCTGGGCGGTGCGGCCCTGTTGTCGCTCGGATCGGGGTCTGTACTCGCAGGCTGCTCGAGTGGCTCAACCGCCGGCGCCAGCGCGGAAGCGGGAGGGAAGGTCAAGCTACCGACCTACCTGCCCTATGCCGGCGTCAAGCCCGACCTGCCCGGCAACGCACAAGGCGTGTTGGCCGGCTATTCCGTCTATCCCGCGGATCCGGTCTCGGTGATCAAGGAGCCACCAGGAACGGGCGGCACCGTGACCGCCATGACCCTTACCTACGGGGCAGTGCCGCCGGCCGTCGACCGAAACCGGTACTGGCAGGAGCTCAACAAGCGACTCGGCACCGAGTTGGCGATCAACGTCGTACCGAACGCCAACTACGCAGACAAGCTCGCCACGGTCATCGCGGGCGGCGACCTGCCGGACATGGTGCAGTTCTTCGCCGCGTTGAAGCCGCCGCAGTTCCAGGCGCTGCTGCGCTCGAAGTTCCAGAACCTCAACGAGTTCCTGTCCGGCGACGCTGTCAAGGACTACCCGTTCCTCGCCAATATCCCGACCCCCAGTTGGCGCAACGCGGTATTTGGCGGCGGCATCTACGGCGTGCCCATCCCGCGCGGAACGGTCGGCACGATCGTGTTCGTCCGCGACGACCTGGTCCGGGCAAAAGGCCTGCAGCGCCAGCCGAAGAGCTTCGCCGAGTTCCGTGAGCTCTGCAAAGGCCTGACCGACGCGAAGAACAACCGCTGGGCTCTGGGTCATCCGCCGACCTTCCTGGCGTTTCTCGAGCAGATGGCCGGTGCGCCGAACACGTGGCGCGAGGAGAACGGGAAGTTCACCCACCACTACGAGACCGAGGAAGCGAAGCAGGCGCTCGGCGACATGCTGACGCTCCTCAAGGACGGTGTGTTCCACCCTGACGCAGCCGCCGCCGAGACCGACCAGGTCAAGCAATGGCTGCAGGCCGGCACCGTGGCGATCAACCGTGACGGGGCCGGTGCCTGGTCCGGTATCGCGCCGACGGACTCCAAGGATCCCGACAACGTCGTCGGTGCGATGCTTCCGCCCGGTCGGGACGGCGGGAAGGGAGTCCACTGGGCAGGTGGCGGCGCCTTCGGCATCGTCAGCTTCCCGACGGCGGACAAGGCCAAGATCACCGAGCTGCTGGGGATCTGCAACTGGCTCGCCGCGCCGTTCGGCACGGCCGAGTACCAGTTCCGCAAGTACGGCCTCCCGGGCGTGCACTACGAGCTGAAGGGCAGCGAGCCGGTGCTGAACAAGACCGGGGAGACCGAGCTGTCCGTGCCGGTGAAGTACCTGTCGGACTCGCCGGCCGTGCTGTACGAGTCGGGCAAACCGGCGCTGACCAAGGCCGAGCACGCCTTCCAGGAGCAGATCATGCCGCTGGCCATTGCCGATCCGTCGATCGGCCTGTTCTCCGAGACGCAGAGCGCGAAGGGAGCCCAGCTCGACAAGCAGCTCGACGACACGCTGCGCGACATCTTTGCCGGGCGCAAGCAGTTCTCCGACTGGGATCAGACGGTCCAGCAGTGGCGGCGCAACGGCGGCGACAAGATGCGAGCCGAGTACGAGCAGTCCTACCACGAAGCCAACGGATGACGCCCGGACTGACACGGGTTGGAGGAGGGCGGTCATGAACAGCAGCCGGCGACAGTTTCTTCAATTCGGCGGGGTGGCGATCGGAGGCGTGGTGCTGGGTGATGCCATCGCCCCGGCCGGCGCTAACGCGACCCCGTCGCTACCCCCACAGGCTGCCCCGCAGGCACAGGCGGCGGGCTTCCAGCCACCGATGATCCGCAGTGTCAACTCAGTGCGGCCGAGGGACTACGTCCGGGCCAGGGAGAACTTCGGCGCGAACGCGGTCCGGTACTTCCTGACCCCACAGTCGATGGCGGCGAGCGGTGGGATGTCCGTGGCGCAGGCGTGGCACCTCCAGCTCGAGCTGCTCGAGGCCGGCGTCCGCGAGGCCGCCCGACTGGGTATGTGGGTGATCGTCGATCTGCACCAACCCCCGAACGGGGACCGGATCCCCTTCCAACGACCGGAATTCTGGGCCAATGACGGCAATCTGGACGTCCTCATCGGTGCCTGGCGGGACATCGTCCAGCGCATCACGCCGTACCGGGACTACATCTGGGGATACGACCTCCTCAACGAGCCCTACAACCGGGACGAACTCCCGCTCGGCGCGAGCAAGTGGCCGGGGTGGGCGCAGGCGATGGTGGACGACATCAGGACCCGCGATGCGACCACGCCGATCGTGCTGGAGCCCGGGCCGGGTGCGCTGCCGCGCGGGTTCATCGAGAACGAGTGGATCGACGCCGGCCCGGGCTACCCGATCAAGTACCAGGGCGACTTCCCCCTGATCGACGACCCGCGGGTCATCTACAGCCCGCACGTCTACGACCCCTACCCGTACAGCCACCAAGGGCTGGGAACGTTCAACTCGGCTCCGACCACGTCGGACTGGCCGGACAAGTCGACGTACCCCGGGATGATCGGCGACACGTACTGGGACAAGGACAAGCTGCGCGAACTCCTCGCGCCGGTCCGCCACGTCGAGCTGAAGTACCGGGTGCCGATCTACGTGGGGGAGTTCAGCGCGATCCGCTGGGCGCCCGGCGCCTCGAACTACATCCGCGACCTGATCGAGCTGTACGACGAGTACGGGTGGAGCTGGAGCTACCACGCCTTCGCCGAGTGGCACGGCTGGGACACCGAGTTCACCGAGCAGATGACCAGTGACGCGAACCGGCTCGTGGCCAGGGCGACCGAACCGACCGATCGCGAGCTGATTGTGAAGGGCTACTTCGCTGCGAACGCGTTCCTGCCACCAGGCAGCTTCCCCGCGCCGGCCAACCTCCTCGCGAACGGAGATCTCACCGAGGACTTCGACCGGAACGGCCTGGCGGACTGGTGGAGCAAGGGGAGCCAGGCCACGGCCTCCTTCGTCCAGGTCGACGGCTCGCCGATGCAGAAGGTGACGTGCTCCGGTCCTGGCAAGGGCATCGACCAGGAGTGGATCGCGGTGACGGACGAGAACAGGTACCGCCTGCGGGCACGGTTCCGGGTCGATGGCCCGGGGTCGGTGCGCTTCTGGCACCAGGACGCGACCGAGGTCAACACTCCGGTCGGCAGCGGTATCGTCGCGGACGCGTCGCCGACCGGCCAGTTCACCGTGCGAGAGCTGGAGTTCGTACCGTCGGCCGGCGCCGGTCGGACGAGCATTCGACTCTGGGCGAACAGCGCCACGACGTTCATCGTTGACTCCGTCGAACTGGTCGACCTCGGTCCACTGGTCGAGGTGCATCCACCAACGACGCAGGCCGTGGTCCACGACGCCGCCCATGTGACCTTCACAGCCGCGGCGTACGACGGAGCGGCGGTCGAGCGCACGGAGTACCGGATCGTCGGGCCAGGCACGGACTGGCAGCCGGTACCTGCAGACGGACTCCGTTTCAGCCCCGGTGATACCCACATTGTCGGATACCGCTCGATCGACACGGCCGGGCACACGGAGCCAGCTAGGTCGATCGTGGTGGGCGCATGAGCGCAACCGTGGAAGGCGCCGGCACGACCTCGCGCTGGGCCCGGCTGCGACGGGACAAGTTCGTGCTCTTGCTGGGCCTGCCGGGGGTGGCGGTGATCCTGCTGTTCCACTACCTGCCGATGCTCGGCAATGTGATCGCGTTCAAGGATTACCAGCCCTTCATCGGGATCCGCGACTCGCCGTGGGTCGGGCTGGAGAACTTCCGGGTGATCTTCAACGGCGACCCCGAGTTCCTCAACGCCTTGACCAACACCCTCATCATCTCGTTCATCCAGGTGGTCCTCGTGTTCCCGGCCCCCATCGCGATCGCGTTGCTGCTGAACTCATTGCTGTCGGAGCGGATCAAGCGCGTGGTGCAGTCTGTGCTCTACCTTCCGCACTTCATGTCCTGGGTGATCGTGGTGGCGATCTTCCAGCAGCTGCTCGGCAACGCTGGCCTCCTCAACACCTGGCTGCACGCCCGGGGTCTCGAGGGCCTGCACATCATCGGCGACCCCGGTCTCTTCAAGGTTCTGATCACCTCGCAGGTGATCTGGAAGGACGCGGGCTGGGGAACCATCCTCTTCCTCGCCGCGCTGTCCCGCGTCGACCTCGCCCTCTACGAGGCGGCCGCCGTGGACGGCGCCTCCCGCTGGCGGCAGCTGTGGCATGTCACGCTGCCCGCCATCAGGGGCGTCGTCGTACTGTTGCTCATCCTCAAGCTCGGCGACGTTCTCACCGTCGGGTTCGAGCAGATCATCCTGCAGCAAGGTCCGGTCGGCACGGATGCCTCCGAGGTCCTGGACACCTACGTCTACTCCAACGGCATCCTCGGCGGGAACTGGGGCGTCTCCTCCGCGGTCGGCCTGGTGAAGGGTCTCGTCGGTGTCGCCCTCATCCTTGCCGCCAACCGGGTCGCGCATCTGTTCGGTGAACGTGGCATCTACGCCAATGACAGGTGAGAGGAATCTGCGATGACCACCAAGGCCCTCACGTTCGCCGTAGGCCGTCGCGACGCGCCGGCCGGATCACCTCGCCTGCGCACCGTCAACGGCGTCGCGCCACCGTCGATCCCGATGCGGGCGCTGAAAGGCGTCGTACTGCTCGCCTGCTGCACGGTCGTGGTGTTGCCGATCGTGTCCGTGGTCTCGACCAGCTTGGCGGACCAGCGGCAGATCACCACGGCCGGCGGGTTCGTCCTCTGGCCGGACAACCCGTCCTTGAACGCCTACCGGGCGATCTTCGCCGGCGGCGTCGTCACCCGTGCCCTCACCGTCTCTCTGGGGATCACGGTGGTCGGCGCGCTGCTGTCGCTGGCCGTGACCGCCGGGCTCGCGTACTCCCTGACCCGGCCACGCACCTTTGCCCACAAGCCGTTGCTGATGATGGTGTTGCTGACGCTGCTGTTCAGCCCAGGCATCATCCCGTCATATCTCACCGTCCGCCAGCTCGGTCTGCTCGACAGCTACTGGTCGTTGATCCTGCCCGTGCTGGTGAACGGGTTCAATGTCATCGTCATGCGGGCCTTCTTCATGGACCTACCGCAGGACCTGCTCGACTCCGCCCGGATCGACGGCGCCGGTGAGTTCCAGACGCTCACTCGCATCGTGCTGCCGCTGTCGAAGGCTGTCCTGGCCGTCGTGGGTCTGTTCTATGCCGTCGCCTACTGGAACAGCTTCTTCTCCGCACTTCTCTACATCAACGACACGGCGAAGTGGCCACTCCAACTGGTCCTGCGCACCTATGTCGTCGACAACGCCGTCCTCAGTGCCGACCAGCTCAATCTCGTCGGCGAAGCCCCGCCACCGCAACAGTCGCTCCAAATGGCGATCCTCGTCATCTCCCTGGTCCCGATCCTGCTGGTGTACCCCTTGCTCCAACGCCACTTCGCCAAAGGCCTCCTGATCGGTGCCGTCAAGGGCTGAGCCGGTGCGCACTGAGCTCGGCTGAGGCCCGCTGACGGACAATGGCGCAATGGGCAGTGTCGGGCGGAGCCAGGTCGATCCGGACCAGGCCAGCAGATGTCCGGTGTCTGCGGCGGTGAAGCCGCTGTCGTCGAGCCGTTGCAGGGGTCCATTGGCGTAACTAGGGTCGGGGGCACAACTCGAGACGCCTTTCCCGGAGGTGCCCGCCATGCGCCGACTCATCCCTGTGTTGCTGGTGGTAAGCCTCGCTGTGGCCACCACGGCCACCGCGACGGCCGACCCACAGACTGTCCCGAACGGCCCCTGGGTGCAGGACTCCCAGCAGGTCAGCCTGGAGCGTCTGCATTCGTACGACGAGATGGTCAAGGCGCTCCGGCAGATCGAGCGCCAGTCCAACGGACGGGTCTCGCTGGAGACTGTCGGCCGGTCGAACGAAGGCCGCGACCTTTATCTGGCGAAGGTCGGTACCGGCCCGACCAGGGTCCTCTACATCACGCAGCAGCATGGCAACGAGCCGCTCGGCACGGAGGCTGCGCTGCAGTTGTTGCAGCGGCTGGGCAACGGCGGCGCAGGTTGGGACGCGATTCTCAGCAAGATCACCCTGCTGGTCATCCCCAAGGTGAACCCGGACGGCTCCGAGCGGTTCCAGCGGGAGAACCACGATCCGGACTGCTCCGGCGCCTTCTGTACGCCGGGCGTCGGCTTCGACGTCAATCGCTGGCACGATCCGGCCGTCGCGCCGGAGGCGAATCCGGTGCCGGAGGCTGCCGCTGTGCAACGCGTCGCGATCAGGTATCAGCCGAAGATGGTCGTCGACTACCACCACCAAGGTTCCTACCGCAGCGCCGACGGTGACCTGATCACCACGTCGATCTTCTGGCCGAACCACCCCGACGCGCCGGCGTCGGCGGTCGCGCTGTCCCGGCAGATGTGCTTGGTCATCTTCGACACGCTGATGCACTACGGGTTCGCCGAGGTCAGCCAGTACCCGGGCACGCTGCCGCGCGGGATCGCGCGCAACTCCTACGGCATCCGCGGTGCCGGCAGCGTCCTGGTCGAGCTGCGCGGCGACATCGGGCAGAAGAGTGCCGGGATGCTGGTCCGGACGGCGTACGCGTCGATGGGTGCGCTGCTGGAGTCGATCGCAGAGGGCACGGTCTTCACCCAGGATCCGGCCCGCGCGGACACCATCCCACTACGCGGTGACTTCGTCGAGAACCCCCACGACGAGTAGACGCAATCGCCTGGCCCACGGGTTGGTTTGGACCGAGCGGAGGTCGGCCGATGGGGATGGCGATCGAGGTTGAGGGGCTCGTCAAGCGGTACCGCCGCAAGCCGGCATTGGATGGCGTGTCGTTGTCGGTCGCCGACGGCGATGCCTTCGGGTACGTCGGCCCTAACGGCGCCGGTAAGACGACCACGATCAGATGCTTGCTCGGCCTCGTCCGGCCGACGGCGGGTGTGATCCGTATCCTCGGACACAACGTGGCCACCGACCTTGGCGCAGTGCTGGCCGATGTCGGGCACCTACCGGGTGAATTCGGGCTGTGGCCGCAGCTGACCGGCGCCGAGTGCCTCGACTACCTCGGCACACTGCAGCAGCGCGCACCCGTACGCCGGCGGGAACTGTGCGATCGGCTGGAGCTGTCCCAGGCCGACCTGCGGCGCCAGGTCAGGCTGTACTCACGGGGTATGAAGCAGAAGATCGGCATCATCCAGGCGTTCCAGCATGAGCCCCGCGCACTGGTGCTCGATGAGCCGACCGAAGGCCTCGACCCCGTCATGAAGGAGCGGTTCGTCGAACTGCTCGCTGGGCACCGTCAGGCAGGTGGGACAATCTTCCTGTCCTCCCACATCCTCTCCGAGGTGGAGGAGACGACCGAGCGGGTCGCGGTGCTCAAGGCCGGCCGGATCGTGCGAACCGGGGCGACCGCGGACCTCACCGGTGAGCGCGTGCGGCACTGCACGCTCGTGCTCAAGCAGCCGCTCGCCGACGCGGCCGCACTGGATATCGAGGGCGTCTCGGGCCTGGAGAGCGACGGGCTGATCCATCGCTTCGAGTTCCGGGGCGACATGGAGCCGCTGATGCGCCGACTCGGGACGTTCGCCGTGCAGGAGTTCCTCTCCGAGCCGGAGCATCTCGCCGAAACGTTCTTCGAGATCTACGGGGACTCCGACCAGGGCCGGTCGCGATGAGCTCCACCGTGTTCCGCCAGACACTGCGGCAGGTGCGCCGCACCCTCGGCGTTCTCGTCCTCGGCGTCGGCGCGTTCTTCTACCTGGTACTCCTCGCCTCGTCGTCGTTCACCAAGGAGGCGCCGAACCTGCCCTTCTTCCAGTCGCCGCCCAAGGCCATCACGGCATTCCTCGGCGGCTCAGCCGACTTCTTCCACGCCGACGGATGGCTGAGTGCCGGCATGACCCACCCCGTCATCCTCTCGCTGCTGACCTCGTCGGCGCTGCTGGTCGCCGCAGGGTCAGTGGCCACGGAGGTCGAGCGAGGCACCATCGACCTCGTGCTCGCCCGGCCTGTTGGTCGCGTGCCGTTCCTGCTCGCCAAGGCGCTCGCCTCGATCATTGCCGTTACCGCTGCCGAGCTGGGAGGTCTAGCCGGCGTACTGATCGCCAGACAGACGATCGACGGGGTCCGGGAGTTGTCGATCGGGTCCGTCCTACGCGCTTTCACCGGCTCCTGGCTGCTGTTCGTGGGCGTCGCCATGGTCGGCATGCTCGTCTCAGCCCGGTCGAGCCTGCGCGGACAGTCGATCGGCATCACCGTCGGCATCGTGGTCGCGTGGTTCTTCATGAACTTCATCGCGCTACTCATCGACGGCATCAGCGGCCTGCGGTTCGCCTCTCCGTTCCACTACTTCCGGCCCATCGACCTGCTCGCCGGCAACGCCCCCGCAGGCGACCTGCTGGTCCTTGCGGCGGTCCCGGCGGTCGCCCTGCTCTTGGCGGCCGCCGAGTTCACCCGGCGCGACCTCACCCGCTGAGCGAGCGTGCCCCTCCCGGATGAGAACGCGATCCCATCGCCGCCGATCCTGATCCCGTAGTAGCGCCAGGGCGCCGTCGTACCCGGTGCGGGTGCGGCGACGAGCCTCGGTGAGGAGCATGAGTGCGAGTAGGCCGGCGACCTCGGGTTCGTCGGGCATCAGCAGCCGGAGGGTTCTACCCAGGTCGAGGGCTTCACCGGACAGATCGGGGGAGTGTTCGGGCTTGCCGTAGCCGGTGGTGTAGGTCAGGTAGATGGTCGCCAGGACCGCCTTCAGGCGATCTGGGAGTTCGGTGTCGTCGGGGATCCGGTAGGGAATGTTGGCCGCCTTGATCTTGTACTTGGTGCGGACCAGGCGCTTGGCCATCGTCGGTTCGCTGGTGAGGAATGCCCGGGCCACGTCCGCCGTCGACAGTCCGCACAGCAATCTCAGCGTCAGTTCGACCTGTGCCTGTGCTGCCAGCGCTGGATGGCAGCACGTGAAGATGAGCCGCAGTCGATCATCGCCCGTGGTCTGTGGGCTCAGGTGTACGGCGGCCTGCTGCAGCAACTCGTTGCCGCGGGCATCACGTCGCAGCCGGTCGATCGCACGGTTTCGTGCCGTGACGGTGATCCAGCCGCCGGGGTTGGGCGGCAGCCCTTCAGTCGGCCACCGCCGCAGGGCGATCGTGAACGCCTCCTGGACCGCGTCCTCGGCCAGGTCGATATCGCCGAACATTCCGATCAAGGCTGCGACCGACCGACCGGACTCCGCCCGGAAGATCCGCCCGATCGCCTCGTCCTCAGCCGTCATGGCGAAGCCCGCGTCAGGAGGTCATCTCGTCGACGAAGGGGCGGACCTCGATGGAGGCCTGAACGAGTGCGCTGACCTTCCCGGCCCAGCTCAGCGCCCCGTCGAGATCGCTCGTGCTGATCAGGTAGAAGCCCCCAAGGTGGTCTTTCGTCTCGGCGAACGGCCCGTCCGTCGCCAGTACGTCGCCCGCCTCGGCCTTCACGACCGTCGCCGTCGAAGGATCGTGCAACCGCCCGCCGAACACCCAGGCCCCGGAGGATTTCATCTCCGCCTCGAGTCGCCGGATCGCCTCCATGTGCTGCTTCAAATCGTCCTCGGACATCGTCGGACGCTGGGCAGCACGTCCTGGCCGCAACATGTAGTACGTCATGTGAGGTCCCTTCCCGTACGGCGGGACACGACTCCCGCTCTCACCCTCACTACGAACGCCGGACTCCCAGTATGGACAGCTCGGTCTGCATGAGGTCTCGCGAGAGCTTCGCGAGCTGCTTCAGGTAACCCGGTACGGCGGCTCCACCTCGACGTACATGCTCCTCACTGCTCGTGGCCGAGCGACTGTCGCGCGAAGGCGACGGCCTCGGCGAGCACCGTGCTCCACAGCTCGCGATCGAGCGTGGCGATGGCCACCCACTCGCGGAAGACCTTGCCGGCGGGGGCGAACGGGTCGCCGGTGCCGGTCTCGACGAGTTCGGTGACCCGCTCGCGCGGCAGCTTCACGACCAGACATGCTGCCTTGTGGTCGTAGCTCGCGAGGAAGCGTCCGGCCAGCCGCACGCAGGGGTACCCCATCATTGTGGCCCGGCCGATGGCGGGGTCGTAGAGCAGGTCGTCGAGGAGCTCATCGTAGAGGTCGCGGGGGGTGTAGCCGGCAGCGTCCCCGCCGGAACCCTCTGACGGGGACGTCGCCTGGTCGTTCGCCGGCATCAGGCCGCCGGCGGGGTGAAGACGCCGAACAGGTTGCCCGCGGGGTCGCGCAGGTACGCGAACGTCGGGGCGCCGGGGCCAGGGTCGAGGTGCTTGCTGACGACCAAGCCGCCGAGCTGTTCGGCATCGGCGCAGGTGGTGTCGATGTCGGCGACCAGGATGTAGAACACCGCGTGGTCGGGCGCTTGCCCCCCGGTGTTGGCGATGCCGCCCATCGGGGCGTCGGCGCCGGAGGCCTTGATGTTGCGGCAGTCCATGCCGCCGGACGCCGCGGGCCCGTCGGCCTCGAAGGCCCAGTCGAACAGGCTGCCGTAGAACTTCTGGGCGCCATCGGGGTCGCTGGTGGCGATTTCGAACCACGCCAGGGTGCCGGGAGCGGGGTTGGTCTTGGGTCTCTCCTTGTGCTCGGATCACCCGCCGGGGCGGCGGGCTGAACCCACCGTCTCGGTCGTTCGCGACAGCCCTATCTCGGAGTTCGGCAGAAGATTCTCGGGACGCAGGGCCGACGCCGGCAGCTTCGTTTCGTGGCCGTCGACGACCGGCTCGGGGGCGGGCCGCGGCCGGGTCGGGCGCGGCGACCGCTCGGCTTCGGTGATGCGGTCCATGCGGAACACCCGGTCGTCTCCCCGCAGGTGGCACCAGGCCGTGAGGTAGGAGCCGTTGGGGCCGACCACGACGTGCTGCGGCTCGACCTCTCTGACTGTCTCGACGCCGCCGACGTCGATGTAGTGGATACGGAGCACGTGGTTTCCGCGAACCGCCCGCCAGATGGCCTCGGCGATCTCTGTGTCGGGGTCGGGAACGGGCGGCACGAGCAGCCGCACCTTCTCGGCAGTGGTGCGCGCCTCGTCGAGTGCTCGCTCAGGCATCGCGGCCATGATCTTCTGCAGCGCGCTGCGTGCGTCCTTCTTGA
The DNA here is from genome assembly GCF_004361855.1 of Kribbella caucasensis. Lineage (GTDB taxonomy): Bacteria > Actinomycetota > Actinomycetes > Propionibacteriales > Kribbellaceae > Kribbella > Kribbella caucasensis. The sequence continues at coordinate 332,707 of NZ_SNWQ01000008.1, read as the reverse complement.
AGAGCACGTGCTCGCTCCGGCTCAGCGCCACCGCAACGGCCGCCGCCTCGCGCGGCGTGAAGTTGAGCGGCGGCAGGCTCATCGAGCGGTCGATCGTGAAGCCGCCCCTCGTCCCTGCTTCGTCGCGAGCGGCACCCCGGCCTGGCCGAGCGCGCTCAGGTCGCGCTCGATGGTGCGCACACTCACCTCGAAGTGCGCGGCCAGTTGCCGGGCGGTCCGCCCGCGGGGCCCCGCCGCCCGCAGCTCCTCCACCAGGGCGTAGAGGCGGTCGATGCGGTTCATGCTCGAAGCGTAGACGCGGGCGGGGACAGTGCGCTGAAGTTCATGTGGCGAGGTTGCTTCCCGCACGCCAGTGTCTATCGCGACTTCGAGCTCGAGCTGGACGCTGGCCGAGCATGCTGCTCACAACTCACCTGATGGCCTGCAGCACGTGCTGGGCAGGGCCAGTTGGCACACGACGCGCTCGTGACGACCTAGGCCGGTTGTTATGGAGCGGCTCGGCGAGGCGGATTGGCAGCCACCCGAGCAGATGTCGTTAGGTGGCGAAGAGACGATGGGGATCTCCCGAACTCGCGCTTGAAGGCACGGCAGAAGGTGTCGGGGTCACTGAATCCAGAGAGGCGTGCCGCCCGCGCGACCGGTTCGCCACTGAGCAACAGGCGCCGTGCGGACTCCAGCCGACGGCGACGGATGTAGGCGGCCGGTGAGTCGTCGTCCGCGGCGAACAACTTCTGTACGAGGCGAAGCGAGACGTGGTGGGCTTGGGCGACGTACGCCGGACTCAGCCGCGGATCGGTGAGGTGCTCATCGATGAACCGGCGCAGAGCAGTGGCCAGTACATGGGAATCGATCGGGGGTGCGTTGAACGCGGTCTCGGAGGCAACCAATGCGGTGAGCAGGCTGATCATCGCGTCGGCAACGGCTGCGTCCTCGATCCTGCCGCTCACGGCTGGATCCGGCTCGACGGATGCGGCGAGAGCGGTCAGGGCGTGCAGTGGACCGCCCTCGGGAAGCGGCCGGGCGGTGAGGTCGGCCAAGGCGCCGCGGCAACCGGGAAGCGCGCGACGGGGGAGCTGCAACACGATCTCGCTCATCCGACCTGGGAAGGTCAACGTGTACGGCGACGAGGCGTCGTACAGCGCTGCGCTGCCGCCGCGGAGCGTCGCCTGACGCCCGTGCTGGACCACTGAGCCGCTGCCGCTGCGGTGCAGCGAGACCAGAACGTCGTCACTCGGGTGCTGCGCGATGACCTGGTCGCTGCGGTAGACCTCCGATGCGGTACTGGCCACGCGGGTGAGCGAGACCTCCGGACTGAGGACGTGCTGCTGCAGGCTTGCGGTGAAGCTGAGGGAGGCAGAGCGCACACGCAGCGGCACGAAGGCTGAACTGCACGCCTCTGCCCATCCCGCCACGGAGCTGACGTCCACACGCGACACGCTGTCGAGGATAGGCCGGTGCGGGGTTCGGGTGAAGATCTTGGCGTTACCCCGACGTTGCCCGGCGAGTCGGCGTGCGCGAATCGTCGGAAACGGTGCGCTCGAGGCCGGGGCGAGGCGCGATTCACATTCCTAAGGTGTGAGAACTCCGGGGCGCGACGAGCCCCGAACCCGAGGAGGTCTCCATGCCTGACTACACCAAGAAGTTCCGTGCCGCTGCCGTCCAGGCCGAGTCGGTCTGGGGCGACGTCGCCGGCGGCGTCGACAAGCTCATCGCGTACTCGCAGGAGGCCAAGAACAACGGAGCCGAGATCGTCGCCTTCCCGGAGACCTGGATCCCGGGCTACCCGTGGTTCGTGTGGCTGGACTCGGTCGCGTGGCAAAGCCAGTACGTCGTCCAGTACGCCGCCAACTCGATCGAGGTCGGCGACGCGAACTGGCAGCGCGTCGAGGATGCCGCCCGCAACATCGGCATCACGATCGCCTTCGGCTTCAGTGAGCGTCAAGGCGGCTCGCTCTACATGGCTCAGGCCGTCATCGACGAGATCGGCGCGCCCGTGCTGACCCGCCGCAAGCTCAAGCCGACCCACGTCGAGCGCACCCAGTTCGGTGACGGCGACGGCTCCGACATCACCGTCGTCGACTCTTCCCTCGGCCGGGTCGGAGCGCTCAACTGCTGGGAGCACCTCCAGCCGCTGACCAAGTACGCCATGTACTCCCAGGGCGAGCAGTTGCACATCGCCGGCTGGCCGAGCTTCTCGATCTTCGAGGGCTCCGCCTTCGCGCTCGGCCCCGAGGTCAACACCGGTGCCTCGCGCCAGTACGCCGTCGAGGGCCAGTGCTTCGTGCTCGCGGCCTGCGGCCTGATCGGACCGGCTGCCCACGATCACTTCGCCGACACCGACCTGAAGAAGCAGCTCCTCAACCTCGGTGGCGGCCACGCCCGGATCTTCGGGCCCGATGGTCGTGAGCTCGCGACGCCGCTGGCGCCCACGGAGGAAGGCATTCTCTACGCCGACATCGACTACGCGATGATCCTGGCCGCCAAGAACGCTGCGGACCCGGTGGGCCACTACTCCCGTCCGGACGTCTTCACTCTGCACATGCAGGTCGCCGGTCGGCTCCCGAACGTATCGGAGACCAAGCCCGTGATCACGGTCGAGATCGACGAGTCCGACGCGGTGCCCGAGCCCGTCGCGCTCTGAGGGAGGACGGCAGCCATGAGCGCGGAGACATCGACACTCGAGTCCTCGATCGCTCCGCACCTGTTGCGTGAGGGGCGCTCCCCGAAGCACAAGCCCGGCGCGTACCAGCCGCCGTACCCGTCGTTCTCGGCACGGTTCGGCGAGGACGTGACGGCCGTGGTGATGGCGTATTTCGGAGTGCAGGTCCGCGACGCGGACGACCCGGCGCTCGCCGCTTCGCTCGCCGACATGCGGCAGCGGTTCGCAGCGACCGACGGGCCGGCGTACTGGGACCGGGCCCGCTACGTCGACGCCGACGGCTACACCACTGTGATCGGCATTGCCTACTGGGTTGACAAGGCTGCCTTCGATGCTTGGTACTCCGCCGAGGGGGCGCCGTGGACGGACCCAGCGCGGGTGGCGGACGGGGTGGGGCACTTCCTGGAGTTGGTCACCCCGTCGGTGGACCGATTGGAGACCATCTTCTCGGCCAATGACAAGGTCGAGGGCGTGGCCGGCGCGGGCACGGGCATGAGCGGGATGATCGAGGAGCACGCCTACTGGGGTTCGATGCGGGACCGCCTGCCGCTGAGCCAGGGCGCCCCGCTCTACCCGGAGGGCACCCCCAGGATCGTCGAGGACGGACCGGTGTGCACGGTGGTGCTGCATGAGAACGCCTGCGTCATCCGGTCGGGCCAGGACCTCACCGAGACCGGCGAGACCGAGCGGTCGGCGTATCTCGCCGAGGTCGAGCCTTCGCTGCGCGAGGGGATGGACTTCCTGCGCGACCAGGGCAACGGCATCGGTTGCTACGACAACCGTTACATGACGGTGCTGGACGAGAACGACCAGCCCACGCTCCGCACCTTCGGTGTGAGCTGGTGGCGGGACCTGAGTGCGTTGGAGGATTGGGCGGCATCGCACCCGACCCACGTGCAGATCTTCGGCGTGGCCATGCGACACCTGTCCAGTTTCGGCCCGGAGTCCAGACTGCGGCTTTACCACGAGGTCACCGTCCCGGCGGCGACCGAGCAGCGGTTCGTGTACGTCGGCTGCCACGCGCGGACAGGCATGCTGCGTGCCGTGTCCTGACCGATCGCGACGTTCAGCACGCTGGCCGGGAGGCGACAAGAGTTCGAGGAAGTGAGTCATGCAGGACCTGAGCCCGCGTCCGGGAGACCTGGAGCCCATCGAGACCGCGTCGGTGGACGAGCTGCGCGCCCTGCAGCTGGACCGACTGAAGTGGTCGGTGCGGCACGGGTCGCCCCACCGTCGTCGGCTACACCCGTGACGACCTGGACAACTGGGCCACCGTTATGGCCCGCAGCATCCGGGCGGCCGGCGGCCGTGCCGGCCACACGCTACACAACGCCTATGGCTATGGCCTGTTCACCGGCGGGCTCGGTGCGCACGCGGGCGCCGAACGGCTGGGCTGCATGGTGGTGCCGGTCTCGGGTGGGATGACCGAGCGTCAAGTCCAGCTGATCCAGGACTTCCGGCCCGACGTCATCATGGTCACGCCGTCGTACATGCTCTCGATCATCTCTGCCGCCGAGGCCCGAGGACAGCAGCGGCCTGTCGGAGATGAACCGGCAGGTGCTTGGCAACCTCGACCGGATCATCGGCGCCCTCGAAGACGACGACAGCCACAACGACCAGGGCAGGAGCGATGAGAGCTGACAACACGATCCACCTGACCACAGCAGCCCGGCGCTGCCACGAACTCACCCGGAGCAGGACCATCCGGACGCTGCGCGAGCTCGACGCGTCCGGCGGCGCCGTCACCTTCGAGATCGTCGCCAAGTCCGCCGGAGAATCCAGGTCGTGGCCCTACACACAACCCGACATCCGCGCCGAGATCGAACGACTCCGGAGCCTTCACGACCGAGCACCGACGCAAGCGGTGCCCGCGCGACAACGCACTACCGACCCGTCACTGCTGCAACGGCTCCAGGTCGCTAACGCACGCAACGCTGAACTCGCCGACGACGACCAGCGACTCCGCCGGCAACTCGCCCAGGCGCTCGGCGAGTTACGAGCAATCGGAGTGACCGGCAAACTGCCGGGGTGATCCGTTTTCACGGGCATCCGCGCCGGAGATGTCGTTCGCTGCACCGCTGGGCAGTGGCTATCGCAGCAGACGCCGCGCTGGCCGCGGCGACTGCCTGCACGAGCACCACCTTCAGGGTGGCTCGCCCGCACCGGCCATAACAGCCACCGACTCCTCGAGCCACCCGAGCGAACCGCCCCGGGGTCGTTTGGCGAAGTCGCCACCGGATTGACTTCGGATGACCGCTGGCCGCGAGGACGTCAGGATGGACTGCATGCTGAGCCCACCGCAGATTCGTCGTCGACTGGGAAGGCGCCGCGGCGCCTTCCAGGGCGACCGGGCGGTCTTGGACGAGACCGCGTCCTGGGTCACCTCATTGACTGCACGTGCATAGATGTACGGCGGCCACCCGAGCGCGAAGGCGAGTCCGGCGAGCCTCGGCAGGGTGCTCGCGAGGACGGTCAGGCGGCGTTGCAGGGCAAGGGAGCTCGGCGGCCGTCGCGAACACACGCTGAGGTCAATGCCACCAGGAGACGTACCAGAAGATGCCGGTTGCGCAGAGCAACAGGAACCCTTTGAGCGTGTGGATCCACCAGTGCTGGTTGTCGATCACAAGGCACAGCAGCCCGGACACCGCGATGGCCGCGATCAGTCCGACCCACCTCCCGACGGCTGCCTGAGGCAATCACTGTCGTGAGCGCCTCGCGACCGGCGTGGTCGGCACCGAAGTACCGTCTTCAGCTTGGGTTGTACGACGAACAGCGAGTAGGCCATACCGCCGACCCCCATACCGCCGCGAGCCCCGCATGGACGATCGCCAGAACCGCGTCGACCATCGTCACACCACGAAACACTAGGTCGGAGGGGCGGTTAACGCGCTGTTCACAATCGGGCAACAGGTCCGTAATAGCCGATTGACACTGTCGGCATCGGTCGGTTCAGGAACACCTGAGGGACGGCCGCGACGAAGGGACAGACGGTTGACCTACAAGGCCGAGTACATCTGGATCGACGGTACCGAGCCGAGCGCGCGGCTTCGCTCGAAGACGAAGATCCTCGCCGACGGCGCCGAGCTGCCGGAGTGGGGCTTCGACGGTTCGAGCACCAACCAGGCACCCGGTGACAACTCGGACTGCGTACTCAAGCCGGTCTTCTCGTGTCCCGACCCGATCCGCGGCGGCGACCACAAGCTGGTGCTGTGCGAGGTCTACCTCGTCGACGGCACCCCGCACCCGACCAACAACCGGGCCAAGCTCCTCCCGATCGCCGAACGGTACGCCGAGCAGGATTCCTGGTTCGGCATCGAGCAGGAGTACACCTTCTTCCAGGAGGGACGCCCGCTCGGCTTTCCGGCAGTCGGCTTCCCCGCCCCGCAGGGCCCGTACTACTGCGGCGTCGGCGCCGACGAGGTCTTCGGCCGCGAGATCGTCGAGAAGCATCTGGACGCCTGCATCGAGGCGGGCCTGAAGATCTCCGGCATCAACGCTGAGGTCATGCCCGGCCAGTGGGAGTTCCAGATCGGCCCGGCGGGTCCGGTCGACGTCGCCGACCACCTGTGGGTGGCCCGCTGGCTGCTCTACCGCATCGCCGAGGAGTACGACGTCGCCGCGACCCTGGACGCCAAGCCGGCCAAGGGTGACTGGAACGGCGCCGGTGCGCACACCAACTTCTCCACCCGGGCCATGCGCGAGGGCTACGACGCGATCATCACCGCCTGCGAGTCCCTCGGCGCCCCAGGCAAGGTCGAGGAGCACATCGCCGGCTACGGCGACGGCATCGAAGAGCGCCTGACCGGCGACCACGAGACCGCCCCGCACGACGTCTACAGCTACGGCGTCTCCGACCGCGGCGCCTCGGTCCGCATCCCCTGGCAGGTAGAGGTAGACAAAAGGGGCTACATCGAGGACCGCCGCCCCAACGCGAACATCGACCCCTACAACGTCACCCGACTCCTGGTAAACACCTGCTGCACCGCCCTGGAAAAAGCCGGCCAGGTCTGACCACCCCACCCCCCAAAGCACAAGAAGGCCCCCAGGAAAATCTCTCGGGGGCCTTCGGCGTACGACGTCAGTCCTCGTCGGTCTTGCCGGATTCGAGGGTGGACTTGATGAGGTCTACGAAGGTGGAGTCGGCGAGGGTGGTGACGTCGCCTAGCTCGCGGTTCTCGGCGACGTCGCGGAGGAGGCGGCGCCTGAGCTTGCCGGAGCGGGTCTCGCGGAGTTCGGCGACGACCATGATCTGGCGCGGCTTCGCGACCGGGCCGATGTCCTTGGCGACGTGGTTGCGGAGCTCCTGGACCACGTCCGGACCGCCGTCCCCCGGCCCCGAGCGGCGGATCACGAACGCCGCGATCACCTGACCCGTGGTCGGGTCGGACGCACCGACAACGGCGGCCTCGGCGACCTTCGGGTGCGAGACGAGCGCGGACTCGATTCAGTGGTGGACAACCGGTGGCCCGCCGCTGAGGAAGGCATCGTAGGCGCCGTGGTCGGCGACCGCGACGCGGACGAAGTAGTCGGGGCGCCGTACCTGCGGCTGAATTCGGTGACCTTCTCGTAGGACGCCACGGTGTCCACGAACTCCTCGACGGTCTTGCGGTCGTTGGCGTAGATCTCGACGTCGATCAGGACCTCCAGCCCGCGACCCAGGGCCACGGGATCGATGACGTCCCGGTAGCCGGCGATGACGCCGGCCTGTTCCAGACGCTGCCGCGTGTCAGGAGGCGCGTACAGGTCCAGGTGCATCGGTTCTTGACCTGCTTGCCATCTGGTACGCGCGGAAAGTCCAGTCGTACGGGTCCACCGTGCAGTTCGGTGTCACCATGCTCGTCGCGACGCAGGTCGCCGCCGAGCAAGGACTGCCAGAACCGCCCGACCGCAAGCCCTGGCGGCAGACTGCGGGCGGCCACACCGACCAGCGACCGGCTTCGCCGAGTTGATTGGGTTCAAGCCCGGCGAGCATCTCGTGAATGTCGCGGTCGTTGCGCATCAGCCAGAGGCCGTGCAACTCGAGCATGTCCCGATGGCTCAACTCGCCTGGGCTCAGCGGGATTGTTGGGTTCGACGATGGGTACTGGCCAGGCAGTTCAGGGGTGGTACGACAGAGTGCCATTTGCCACGTCTTGTTGCGAGGTACGGATGCCGTGCCTATTTCGCCCGTTGGACCTTTCTCTCAACAGCTCTCGCCGACGATCGTCAGCGGCGGATCAGACGCGTGCGTGAAAACGAGCTTCGCAACGCCCCATCATGCTCCTGGAAGGAGTCGTCACATGACGCCCACGACGAACCATCGGATCGACGTTGACGGTCCACCCGCGGAAGGTGTGGCCGAGGCAGCCCGGGACGAAGCCGGACAGTTGAAAGAGACATCGGCCGAGGCCGCTCGTCAGGTTGCGGGGACCGTCAAGGACAAGGCATCGGACGTGACGTCGGATCTCGGTCAGCAGACCCGGCGGCTGGTCGGTCAGACGCGGGACGAACTGGTCGAGCAGGCAAGCCAGCAGAAGGAGCGGGCCGCTCGCAGTCTTCGTTCAGTGGGTGATGAGCTGCGGGGGATGGCCGAGCACGGTCAGCCCGGCTTGGGCGCTCAGCTGGCTCGGCGCGGTGCCGAATTCACGGATCAGGCTGCGGACTTCCTGCAGAAGCACGAGCCTGGCGACTTGCTGGAAGAGGTGCGCGGATTCGCCCGGCGCAAGCCTGGCATGTTCCTGCTGGCGTCCGCGGCAGCCGGGGGCCTAGCCGGTCGCCTCACGCGTGCCTTGGCAGCGGGCGGCACCGAGACGTCGAGCAGCACCACGACCGAACGTAGTGGGTCGGCGGATTCCGTCGTTGCCGCCGACGACCATCTCGTCCCGCCGCCGTCCGCACCGATGAGTGCTCCGCCGGTCGCCCCCACCTCGGCGCCACCCCCTGTCGCCAGCGCGGTAGTGCCCGACCCGGATCCAGGGGCGCCGGTGACGCCCAGGTTCGGACCCGGATCGGACCAGTGACATGAGTGTTGGCGGATCACCACCCGACAGCGGTCCGAAGCGGTTGTCGATGGACGAGTCGGTCGGCGAGCTCGTCTCCCAGCTGACCACCGATCTGGGACAGCTGACCCGCCAGGAGCTGGCGCTGGCGAAGGCCGAGCTCCAGACAGAGGCGAAGAAGGCCGGCAAGGGAGCGGGCATGCTCGGCGGTGCGGCCTTCGCAGGCTGGATGGTCGCTCTGTTCCTCTCCCTGACGGTGATGTGGGCTCTGGACGAAGCCATGGATCGCATCTGGGCAGCGCTCATCGTCGCCGCCGTCTGGGCGGTCGTTGCCGCCGTTCTGGCGATGACGGGACGCAAGGAGCTACGGGAGGTCAATCCGAAACCCGACCAGACGGTCGAATCACTCAAGGAGGACGCGAAATGGATGAAGACCCGGAACAGCTGAAGCGAAACATCGAGGAGACCAGACGCAACGTGGGCCGCGACGTCGACACCTTGACCGAGAAGGTCAGTCCTAGTCGCGTTGTCGGCCGGCGGGTCGATCGAGCCCGGTACGGAGTTCACCGGTTCAAGGAGCAAGTGATGGGCTCCGCGGAGTCGGTCGGCGACACCGCCGGCTCGGCGGTGTCATCAGTGCAGGACGCGGGCAGCAAGGTCGGTGACGCTGTCGGTTCGGCACCGGACATGGCTAGGGCGAGAACTCGCGGTACGCCGCTGGCCGCCGGCATGATCGCCTTCGCGGCTGGCTGGGTCGCGGCCGCCGTGCTCCCCGCGTCGACGAAGGAACGCGAGATGGCGCAGGAGGCCAAGGACAAAGCGATGGACGCAGCCGGCCCAGTGAAGGAGCAGGCTGCCCAGATGGCCCAAGAGGTCAAGGAGAATCTGCAGGAGCCGGCGCAGGAAACCGTTAAGCAGGTCAAACAGTCCGCGTCCCAGGCAGCCAGCGAGGTGGCGGACCAGAGCCGGTCGGCAGCTCAGCAGGTCGCGGGAGATGCGAAGGACTCGGCAGACAACGTGCGGCAGGCCGGTTCCTCCAGCTGATGAGCGACGAACGACGGCCGGACGTTCCGGGGTGGATGCGACAAGCCGACGGAGATCCCGGTGGCGGGCTGATGGCAAGTGATCAGGCGGGACGGCGAGTTCAGTGACCACGACGGTCCCACCACGACGGCTCCGATGCCCGCGCCCACACGTCCGGACGCACGCTTTCAGGGGCCATGGACCTGCCCAACACCGTCGAGAAGGTAGCGGGAGCACTTCAGGACAAGGCGAAAGAAGAGCGGGACTCCCCATCGCTGTGGGCGGCCGCCAGCGGTCGGCGCTTCGAGTGAACTCGGAAATTCGTGGCGCGCGTCGGGCGGCGGGCGCCACCGAATTCCGGCCGGTACGCGTACAGGGCCGCGAACGGGGTACCGCGCCGCAATCTTGGCTTACGAAGAGAAGGGGCATCGATATGTCCGGTTCGGTGAACACCCACCACAGCGCGGGGGCCACCACTGTCCAGAAAGCCGCGGTCGGCGTGGCGATCGCGTTCTTGGCCGTCGGCGTTCTCGGATTCGTTCCGGGGATCACGACCGACTTCGACACCATCGACTTCGCCGGTCACCATTCCGACGCGATGCTGCTCGGCTTGTTCCAGGTCTCGATCCTGCACAACATCGTCCACCTGTTGTTCGGCGTCGTCGGACTGGCAATGTCTCGCACCGCGCGCGCGGCGAGGGTCTACCTGATCGCCGGGGGAGCGGTCTACCTGGTCCTGTGGATCTACGGCCTGATCATCGACCAGTCCAGCCAAGCCAACTTCGTCCCGGTCAACACTGCCGACAACTGGCTTCACCTTGGTTTGGGTCTGGTGATGATCCTGCTCGGCCTAGTACTCACCCGTCGCGCAACTGGGCCTGCGGCACCAGCCTCCCACTCTTGATCGGTGCGGCGTAGCCGGCCATGCCTCATCGGAGCAGTACCCCGACCTCAGGATCCGAATGTCGGGGCAAGTTCCGGTGGTTCGTGGCTCGGTCGTGCATTCTGCTTCCGCCCGGGGGTACCAGCCACACTTCGATCTTCTGTGACCGATGAAGATGGTGGGTGATTTGGCTGCCTGCGTAGGTACTGGTTGCGCTGTCGGCGGGGAAGAACGAGGTGCGCGAAGATGTCGGGACAGCGAATCGTCTTGACCGGTGGTGCGGGATTCTCGGAAGTCATCTGAGCGAGCGACTGCTCGCTGACGGCCACCGGGTGATCTGCCTGGAGAACTTCGTCACTGGCGCGCCCGACAACGTGGCGCATTTGTTGCAGCACCGGACTTCACGCTGACACGCTGCGACATCACCGATTTCCTGCACGTGCCGGGTCCGGCCGACGTCGTTCTTCACTTCGCGAGTCCGGCATCCCCGATCGACTACCTGCAACTCCCGATCCAGACCTCGGCCCACGTCGGGGGTCACGGATCGCGATGCGCGCATGCTTGTCAGCGCGGGCGAGCTCCTGGAGAAGGCCGTTCTGATCCTCACGGACCAGGCCAGACGGCTGCCAGGATCGTCATCCACCTCGAGATGACGTGACTTCATGCTGAACCGGTCGCCATGTGTCCAGGCGATGGGCTGTCAGACCGACAGCGCCACGCGCAGCCGAAGCATGATCCGTCCGAGGAGCCGCGAGATCTGCATCTGGCTGACGCCGATTTCGTGACCGATCTCGGACTGGGTCTGATGTTCCAGAAAGCGCCGTTGGAAGATCAGCCGGTCACGGGCCGACAGGTTGTCAACGACCGGGCGCAGCGACTCGATCTGGTCGACGAGCTGGTATGTGTCAGCGGGATCGGCGACCTGCTGACCGCGCGTCATCGACGAGCCGTCGTGCAGGGGAACGTCCAGAGAAGACGGGCTGAAGCATCCCTGAGCTCGTTGCGCCTCGATGACCTCCTTCACGTCGAGGCCGAGGGCGTCGGCCAGTTCGTGGCTTGTGGGCCAGCGTTTGAGGCGAGCTGTCAGGGCCGCTTCTGTCGCGCTGATCTGCGTCTGTATTTCCTGCAGGCGACGAGGCACTTTGACGGCCCAGGCGTGATCCCGGAAGTGGTGCCGGATCCCGCCGCGGACGGTGGGAATGGCGAACGACCGGAAATCGGAGCCGTCGACCGGCCGGTAGCTGCGGGCTGCCTTCACTAGGTGCTCGTACGCGATCTGGTCCAGGTCTTCAGCGTCTACGCCGCGCCGGTAGTAGCGGCTCGCCAGCGTGCGGGCGAGCGAAACGGATGCAATGATCGCTTGATCGAGCAGGTCCTCTCGCCGTCGCCCGGTGGCTGCCGCAGCCTCCCGGAGAAGTCTTTCCGCAGTTGCCGCCTGCTCGCTGCGCGGATCAGTGCAGTCTGCCACCGTTGCGGTCGGCCGGGGCTGCTGGCTGTTGAACGACATGGGAGCCGCCTGAAATTCCATTGTCCAGCGGAGGTGGCAAGGGTTGAACCACGGCCAGACCACACCCACGTACCCACCTCTACCGGCTTGAATCGGACCGCTGCCCGTCGGTGGGAGACCGACGCTGAAGCCCGCTCCATCGACGGCCGGCAGACCTGCAGCATCCTCCAAAAAGTTCGCATCTGGTGGGTTTCGATCGTTCGGCGGGGGGAACCGCCACGAGCGCTGGAGATGGTGCCGAACGACTTGGTGTGGAGCTCGCTGGCGCTCACGCAGTTGGATGCCGCGTTGCGTGGCCGCGCGCCCGCCGAGGCAGCCCAGCTCGTGGAAAGGCTGGAGAACCTGCCTTTGCGCACTGGCTGGGGCCGACCGGATGGTGACGAGGTGATGGTTCTGTACTGCCCGGGGTTCCGGGTCACATATCAGCTCGTGGTGCCGGAACGACGATGAGGATTCTCGAACTGCAGGAGACCTCGTGACCGTGAGCCCGCACTGACCTCATCGGCGATCAGCGCTCATTGGGGCGAAACCTGTTCGGTCCAGCAGGGTTAGCGGGGCGGTTGTTCGCTCGTGGCGATGATCTGTTCGGCGATCGCGCGCAGTTTCATGTTGCCGTGCTGCGAGAGCCGGGTGAGGAACGCGAAGGCCCGGTCGTCGGTGAGTTTGTAACGCTCCATGACGATGCCGACGGCTTGGCCGATCATGCCGCGGGTTCGGACGGCTTCGCGCAGATTCTGGATCTCGCGGGCGTAGTCGATCGCCATCGCGGATTGATGCTGGAAGAAGGCGCCTAACATACCGAGGTCCTCGAAGGCGCCGGTCTCTCTCGCGTAGAGGTTGAGCGCACCGCGGGACTTGGGGGCCTCGAAGAGCCGGATGCCCGCTTGAGCGTTGATACCCGCGGTCACTGCGGTTGCGGCGTACCGGGGGAACCGCTGGTCGTTGGCCAGATCAGGGGAGACGACGTGAACCGCGTCGGCGGCTGCGTCGTAGCAGGGCCCCTCCCGCAGTTCGTACTGTGCGGCGTCGACGCCCCAGAGCAGGTCGTCGGTGGGAGCGACGGTTTCGAGTCTGCCGTCGCGATGCAGGACGGTGATGCTGGCGAACTCGACACTGGGCAGAACCTCCACCGCTGCCCCGGTGATTCGGCTGAGCGTGTGGTCCAGGTCGCCCGGCGTCAGGGACCTCGACAGCCGCTGCATGAGCTCGAGAAGTCGCTGGTCATCCATTGCATCCCGGTACCCCTTCTCCAACACCTGACGCTATCCACCGCAAAGCGCCGTACGCGCGTCGATCCGGGACGTTACATCCGCCGAGTTTGCGCGGACGCCGGTTGGAAACCGCGTGTCGCAAGGACAACGGACCGAGGAGCTGGCGAGCGATGACCAGTGCACGAGGATCACGTCTCAGAGTCGGGCACGGGGGGCGACATGACGGGTGGTGATGGCTCGCTACCGTCGCCAGAGTTCGACCACTTGCCCGTCGGATCCCTCGCGGCCCGCGTCCGCTCACTCGACGTCCAGCGGGTGGAGCAGTTGATCGAGTACGAGCGCAATGATGCGGAACGGGTCCAAGTACTCAACCTGCTCCAGCGTCGTCGCGACCAGCTCCACGACGGGCATGAACCGACCGGCGGCACTCCGAACTGGCTGAAAACCGGAGATCGACGCCTCAGCGGTCAAGCGGGTCAGGCCGAGTACGGCGAGCGCCATCGGGAGGCGGTTGTCTTCGACGCTGCGCGGGACAGGCCGGCGTCGACACCGGTCGGCAGGTCCACCTTCTGCGCCTGCGTCATGAACATCTGACGGCCAAGATCGACGCCTGGGTCGCCACGCCGTTCAACCCGGAATCGGGTTGCTGTGGCGGCCGTCCAGTACCCAAAGGGTGAACTTCAGCCGCCCGACAGTGGCAGAAGCATCCGCCAGTTCCTCGCCCGATGCGGTTCAGCGGTACTGGTCGATCAGGTTGGCCGCCATGGCTTGTGCGCGCCGTGCGGCTTCGGTGTCGCCTTCTGCGGCGGAGACGATGGAGCCTTTCATGAGGATGTGCCAGGAGCGGGCGAACTCCTCGGGCTCCCGCAGGCCGGCTTCAGTGGCCAGGTCGGCGATCACAGTGCGGATGTTTCCTAGGTGGCGGATGCTGGCCTCGCTCAAAACATGATTCGGACCCATCTCCAACAGCACGTTCACGAACGTGCACGCGTCGAATTCGTCGCTGCGGAACCATTCGTCGAAGACATCGAACACGGCCAGGAGCCGGTCCTCGGCGGTGGCGCCACGCCGGCGCGCCTCGGCCTCCACCAGACCCAGCGTCCAGAGCTGCTCGCGCTGCTCGAGCACCGCCAAGACGAGATCGGTCTTGGACGGGAAGTGCCGGTACAGGGTCGCCTTGGCGATGCCTGCTTTGGCGATCACCTCTTCGACGCCTACATCCCGGACACCTCGACGCGAAATCAGTTCGTAGGCGGTGTCGAGAATGCGTTGCCGGGGCGCCCGCTTCCGCTCCGTTGCCCCGTCGACCGTCATGCCACTCACTCTACGCCCTCGACATCAGCCCGGACACACGGTAGAAAGAGGTGTCTTCCTACCCGCGATTCAGTGGGCGGCAGTCGGAGCCTCCCGGCCTCGTCTGACCCGGGCACATCAAGCAGCGGTGTGTGCCGACCAGGGTATCGAGCGCAATGGAACCCAACCGGTTCCGACTCGGAGAAACCAATGACCTTCCCGGCAGCCGACCAAGGCCCGCAACCGACAGGCCCCACGCAGCTGAACAGCACCGCACCGCGAGATCCCCGGCCGGCGCCGATCCTCGAAGAAGACCGGCTGGAGAACCTGGTCGTCGAGCTACACGAGGCACCCGACGTGCAGCAGACGATGGACCGGTTCCTGGCCTTCGCAGTCGACTTCCTGGCCTGTGACCACGCGACTATCGCGCTGCGCCATCGCGCCAGGATCACAGCAGCGGCCGCCACCGACGACGCTTCACACGCCGCGCTGCTCGCTCAGCTGCAGTGCGGTGAAGGGCCGTGTCTGACAGCGATCTCGACCGGTTTGTCCGTTCTGGTTCCCGACACCGCCCGCGAAACCCGCTGGCCGCTGTGGGTGCGTCAGGTCGCAGCCCGCGGTCGTTCGATCTTCGCCATTCCGCTCACGGCGTCCAGCTCCACCTTCGGCGCTTTGACCCTGATCGGTGACCAACCGCACAGTTTCGACGCCGAGGACGCCAGAGCACCGCGCGTTGCCACCTACGGCGCAGTGGCGATCGCGTCGGCCAGACAGCACGACTCCCTCCTCGAGGCTGTGGAAACCGGCCAGCGAATCGGCCAAGCCATCGGCATCCTGCGCGAGCGGTACAGCATTGATGACGGCCGCGCCTTCGAGATCTTGAAGCGCTACTCACAGGACTCCAACAACAAGCTGCGCAACGTCGCACAGCACCTGCTCGACACCGGCCAGCTACCCACCGCCGGCCGCAACTGCCGCCACAACTCCACCGATGGAGCTTCCTGAAACCGCCGACCAGCTGGTCCTCGCCCTGGACATGACTACGGGCACAGCGCCGGAATTCCCGATCGTGGAGGCGGGCCGCTGGCTACTCGCCACCGGCACCCTGCCCTAGCAACGGACCTCGACGCCCGGGTCCGATGCGGGTCGGCGACCAGGTAATCGGAACCCGCAGACTGCAGAGCTAACCGTCCGGTCACCGCGAGGCCCGATGGCGACCTCGGAATCCATGCTGGCGGCGACAACTTCGGGAAGCTTGCGCAGGGCGTGTTCGAGGGTGCGGGCCACGGCGGGGTCGAGGTAGATCCCGTCACCCCGCCAGACCTGGTGCACCAGCACCTCGGCAACGGCTTTCGGTGATCTGCGGCAGTTACGCGCGCAGGTGGCGATCAGGGCGTCAGCCTGTGAGGCAGTCACACCGAACCACTCGGTCAACAGCGCAGTCGCCTGCTTCAGACACGGTCGAGTAGCCGGTTCAACGGAATGTGACGGGATCATGCTTGGCTCTGGTTCCTTGTCAGCACTGGACCGGTACCCGGCTTCTGCCAAACCGGTAGGACCAGCGACTCCCTAGGTACCCCGGCCGCAGTCGGCCATTCGCGCCCGGCCCACCGGTGACGCTCGGCGGCCGGCGGTGCGGCACCGACCACTGGCAATGTCTTCGACTCCAGCTAGCCGCCAGGCCTTTCCGGGATCCGGCCGGGTACCGCAGGTTCATGCCGCAAGCAATCGTGACGGGATCGGACAGTGGTATCGGCCGGGCGACGGCGGTCGTGTTGGCGCAGGACGGCTTCGATGTCGGCATCTGGGGCAGCTGACGCGCCGGCAACTGGAGCTCGCGAAGGCCGAGTTCCAGGCAGAGGCGAAGAAGGCCGCAAGGGCGATACAGCCGGCTCGGCGGCGTCATCAATGCGGAACCTCTGGCGATCCGGTTTGGGAGATCGCCGCGGCGAAGGTGATTTGGTGCGGCGCCGGGGTACCGCAGCCGACAGCGAAGGGGGTGGTCATGCAGTCGTTCTTGCCGTTTCCGGACTTCGCGGACAGCGCTGCCGTGCTGGATCCACGTCGTCTGGGCAAGCAACGGGTGGAGGCGCTGCAGATTCTTCGCGGGTTGACGGTTCAGGGATATGGCTGGCGTCATCATCCGGCGGTGAAGATGTGGGCGGGGTACGAAGAGGCACTGGTGCGGTACGGCCTGGAGATCTGCCGAGCCTGGACGGCGCAGGGGCGGGCGGACACCTGCCAGGTGACGTTGCTTCGTGACCTCGCCGATGTGTGTGAGGTCCGGGACGTGCGCACTCAATCCGACCTCGGCGAAGCGGGTGATCTGCCGCCTTGGCTGGGCGACGACGCCCTCCATGCCAGCCATCGCTCGGCGCTGCTACGTAAGGATCCGGAGTACTACGGTTGGCTGTTCAACGACCCGCCGAACCTGCCCTACGTGTGGCCGTCATCCGATCGGGGGCCATGCCGGGGGCCGGGCTGAGAATGTCAGATCTCGTGGCCGGGGTGTCCCGGGGTGACGCGACGCTGCTTCATCTCTGCCTCGTTCAGGTGGCGCTTGCCGCCGGTGAGCTGGTCGCGGGCCTGCTTCTCCAGGTCGGCGAACGGGCCGTAGTAGTGGTCGTCGTACTCCTCGATGATTCGGAACGTCCAGTGGCCGGGGATCACGTTGCGGCCGACGAGCTCCGTGGTGATCCGGTCCGCCAGGTCGTGGTGGCCGGCTTGCCGCAGCAGTTTTACGGCATCGTCGAGCCGGTGATCTGCGCGTCCGGTCAGTTGATGGAACGCATAGAGGTGACCGCGCGCCCGGATTGCCGTCTCCATCGCATCGGTCAACGTCCCGACCGCCGCGACGGTGAGATCGTCGACACCGCAGGGACGTTCGTGCCCTGCCGGAGCCGGCTGCACGTCCAGATCGGGCTGCAGGTCCGCAGGCTCAGTCATGCGCAGACGGTGCCCACCACCCGCGCGCCGAAACCGTGCGCGTAGTTATGCGCTGTCGGGCCGACAGCGCTAGGCGCAGCTGAAGCATGATTCGTCCGAGGAGTAGTGAGACCTGCACGGCCCCGGCATGAGCTCGAGAACCCGATCCGCAACACCGGCAAGCTCCGCTGACCTGGCTGAGTGTGTCGGCTGCATCGGCGACCGGGCACGAATCCGCATGAGCGTCTCAGGCTGGGCAAGACACCAGTCGGATGGGCGTGGACCGCATGGATTGTGATGCGGGGGGTACCTGCGCGGGCATCCATGTGGCAGGGATCGCTGTCCTTCGAGACGCCCATGTTGTGGTCGATCGGGTTCCTGGTCACGTTCCTGTTCGGCGGCCTGACCGGAATCATCCTGGCCTCGCCGGCACTGGACTACCAGCTCAACGACTCGTACTTCGTGGTCGCGCACTTCCACTACGTCGTGTTCGGGACCGTGGTGTTCGCGATGTTCGCCGGGTTCTTCTTCTGGTGGCCGAAGATGACCGGCAGGATGCTCGACGAGAAGCTCGGCAAGCTGCAGTTCTGGATGTTGTTCATCGGTTTCCACACGACGTTCCTGGTGCAGCACTGGCTGGGCGTTGAAGGCATGCCGCGCCGCTACGCGTCGTACGGGGCGAATGAGGGATTCACCGTTCTGCACCAGGTGTCGACGGTTGGCTCGATGCTGTTGGGGCTCTCGACTTTGCCGTTCCTCTACAACGTCTACAAGTCACGCCGGTCGCCGTTGGTGAAGGTGGACGACCCGTGGGGCTGGGGCCGGTCGTTGGAGTGGGCAACCAGTTCGCCACCGCCGCGGCACAACTTCGTCCAGCTGCCGCGGATCCGCTCCGACAGCCCGGCCTTCGACGTACACCATCCGCGCGTCGCACTCACCGAGTACGGCGACACCGGAGCGCCCGCCGACAACCTCCTCGACGCCGGTGAGGACCAGGGCCGCGTCGAACATCTCGAACAGCAGACTGACGACTGACGTCGTCACGTCCCGGGCCGAATTGGCGGCGCGTGCCCGTGGCGGCTGCCCTGGTAGGCGAGTTCCCGCACCGTTCGCAGCCAGGCAGGAGCCATTTGCCAGCCCGGCGGGGAGTTGAGCATCGGATCGAGCCGATCACCCGTGTCGCTCATCGGGTCCAGCAGGGTCAGCCGGCCGACGGTGAGCCACCCTCCCGTGAGACCGGCGATCGCGAGGGCGAACGCTTCGGGTGCGTTGTGTGCGAGCCCCGACACCGATGCGTGACCGACCTTCGGTCCTCGTGAAGTCGCCATGAGCCAGAATCGCCGATGGTCCAGTTCGTACGGAGACAATGTGCTGTAACGCGCAGTGCTCCAATCCCGGGCGGGCAGCGGCAAGCATCGGGTCAGACGGCCTTGTCCCGCGCTGGACATCAACAAATCCCAGGGATCATCGGCCGCTGGTCGAACCCGGATCGCGAGCCCTAGGACGTCTGCCAGGCCGTCGGGAGTGCCAGCGCCCTTGGTGAGCCTCGCCATGGCGTCGTACCGTCCCTCGGGGAGCGGAGCCACCAGCTCTAGTGTGGCTTCGAACGCCAGTCCGCGGGGATGAAAGGCGGCGGCACCGCGCGCAGCAGCGATCCGGCGAAAGGTCTCCCGGACCACTGTTTCGGCGGTGCGCCGGATGACCCCGATGGCTTTTCGACCTGTCGACATGAATCGATCTCCCTACTCGTCACCGTCGCGGCGCTGGCGCGCCAATTCCCGCGTTCGACGGCTGCGGCGCCACAGGTAGAACAGCAGCGATCCGCCGACGAGCAGGCCCAGGAAGAGGAACGAGATCACCGCCAAGGGAGTCTGGTCGAAGTCGCTGGGATCCGCATCGGTGTCGCCTGGTGGGTTCACGCCGGGCTGCGGCGTCGATCCCAAGGTCGGCGACGGAGTGTCCGCGACTGGAGCCTGGACCGCCGCTCGGGTCCGACCACCGCGGTCAGCAGATCCCGCGGTGGCGTGAACCCCGGCCGATGTCACCACCAGGACGAGCCCGGCCAGTAGGAGAATGCGCAACCGTCGCATCGCCTGCAGGTTCCCCGCGTGAGATCTTCTACACGCCCTGCGTGAGTGTGGCGCGTCCTGGCGGGTACCGGCGATGTCCAGAAGAAGGCAGCCCCCGAGGAGAAGGCAATGGTTGCGGTTCGCATTCGTCCGGTGGGAGGTGGGTCCGGTTGTCTGCTGATGATCCTGGTTTCCGTCGCCGCCTCCATCCTGCTCACTGTCGTCCTGAATATGCTCATCTGACCCGTACTGGGGTTACTGGCTCAGCGCGGAAGGTACTGGGGATCCGCTGCTGTGAGGTTCGGATCAGGAGGTGGAAGCTCGCCACGTGCCGTCGGTTGATGGGGCCACTGTGGGTCGTCATGATGTCGATCCCTGGGAGCGACGGATGCGGCGGACCGCGCGGTAGCCCAGGACGCCCGCGATGATCCATGGGGCGGCGACGATCAACGGATCCAAGGGCTGATGGATCAGGTCCGCGCGCTTCTGGCCGCGGCGGGACCGCAGCCCATGGTGCTTGATCTCGCTGAGGATCCCGGTCTCGGTGACTGGGTTGTCGGGGTGCCGGGAAGCGAAGGATCTCAGCGTGCTCTCGAGCGCGTCGACCCGGTCGGCTGCGATCAGGAGGAGCCAGTGGGCCGCTCGCCCTTCGCTGTATCGCTGGTAGGCGGTCCTGCGGATCACACCTGAGACGCCGTGAGGTGGGCAGGATGTGCCGAAGACCGGGGTGAGGAACTCGTGCTCGATCGACCGCTCCCGTGGCCGTTCCTCGGGTTGGCGGTCGGGGAAGTCCCACTCGGCGCCGTACGGATGCGGTTCGAACTGCTCCTTCGGTACGGCTGGACGGTCCTTCGGATCGAGATCCGCACCCCAGCCAGGAATGCGTGCACGCAGTTGCCCGCTGGTTTCCGGGTTCGGTGGTTTCTGCTGTGTGTAAGCCATGTCGCTCCGATCGGCGTCAGGCGGCTTCGGGTACGACGAGCGGCTTGATGCAGCCGTCGAGTTTGGCGGAGAAGATGTGGTAGCCCTCGGCGATGTGCTCGAGCGGGATGCGGTGGGTGACGAGTTCGCTGGGCTTGAGGTAGCCGTTGCGGACGTGCTCGAACAGCCGCGGCCACTGCCGCTTTACCGGGCACTGGTTCATCCGCAGCGTCAGGCCCTTGTTCATCGCGTCGCCGAACTTGACCGCGCTGAACATCGGGCCGTAGGCGCCCATCACGGACACGGTGCCACCCTTCCGGACCGAGTCGATGGCCCAGTTGAGCGCAATGGGGGAGCCGCCCTGCAGTTTCAGTTTCGCCGACGTGATGTGCTGCAGTAGGTTGCCGTCGGCCTCGGCGCCGACGGCGTCGATCGCCACGTCGGCGCCGAGGCGGTCGGTAAGTTTCTTCAGCAGTACGACGACATCGGCGTGCTCAGTGAAGTTGTGGGTTTCGGCGTGGGCGAAGGTGCGTGCCTTGGCCAGCCGGTACTCGAGGTGATCGATGACGATGACCCGCCCGGCTCCCATCAGCCAGGACGACTTGGCGGCGGACAGACCGACCGGGCCGGCGCCGAACACGACGACGACGTCGCCCTCGCCGATGTCGCCGAGTTGGGCGCCGAAGTAGCCGGTGGCGACCGCGTCGGTCAGCAGTACGGCGTCCTCGTCGTCCATCCAGTCGGGGATCGGGCTGGGGCCCACGTCGGCGAACGGCACCCGGACGTACTCCGCCTGGCCGCCGTCGTACCCGCCGCAGGTGTGGGAATAGCCGTAGATACCGCCGACCGCCGTCGCGTTCGGATTGACGTTGTGACAGTTGGCGTACAGGCCGCGGGCACAGAAGAAGCAGGTCCCGCAGAAGATGTTGAACGGCACCATCACCCGGTCACCGGGCTGCCGGGTCTGGACCGAGGGGCCGACCTCGTCCACGACTCCGATGAACTCGTGCCCGAACGTCATGCCGACCCGGGTATCCGGCATCATCCCGTGGTACAGATGCAGGTCCGAGCCGCAGATGGCGGCCCGGGTGACTCTGACGATCGCGTCGTTCGGATGTTCGATCGCCGGGCGCGGTTTGTCCTCGACGCGGATCCGGTACGGACCTCGGTAGACCATGGCGCGCATGGGCGACTCCTTTTCGCGAAAGGCAGCCAGTGCCCCGGCCCGGGCGCGGCAAACCCGCAGCCGTGGCGGATGTCTGCTAGGTCGAGCGGCCGGTGAGCCTGTCCCGGAGCCGGTCGACCAGTCCCACTCCGGGACCGACGAGCTTGTGGAAAAGCTCGGCGTTCGGTGCGGCCGGATGTGGCCTGGTGGGTGCGACCTTCTTCGCCAGCTCGACCTTTTCCTTCAGCTCGACCAGCGTGGCGGCAGGGACATGGGCCCGCAGTTGCGGGAACTGCGTGGTCTCCTCGTCCTGCACGTGGTCGAGGAGTGCTTGCCGTAGGTTCCCGAGCACGTCCTCGAACTCGGCGCTGTCCGTGTCGGCGCCCTCCAGCTGTTTCATCAGCGTCTCGAGTTCCTTGTGTTCCTGGATGTCGTGCTCGACGGCTTGCTCACCGTTCGGCAGGTGGTCGCGCATCGCTGGATAGACGTACATCTCTTCGGCGACCGAGTGCCGCACCAGTTCCGCGATGAGCTGGTCGGCCAGGTCCCGGCGTTCTTCCGGGTCGACGGTGGCCGTGATCTGATCGGTGAGGTTCTCGACCTCTCTGTGGTCCGCGGTGAGGACGTCGATCATGTCCCGATTGGTGTCGCCGTCGGTGGAAGTCATCAGCTTCTCCTCCTACGTAGTGGTGGAAGTGCGTAGGTACCCCCCGGGAGGCCTTGCAAGCACGTGTGTCTGCTGCCGTCTGAATGTCGCGGGGGCGGGGTACCGAGGCGGTGACGGCGAACGAGCGCAGGGACGGCGTGCGCAGGACGGGACGACCGCCTGGTCCACCTGGTGGCAGCGGGAGAGCCGGATCCTGTCGCGGCCACAGACCCGACGGTCGCCCCCGACACCGCACCGGGGGCGCCCAACCGGTGTGGACTGAGCTGCCCAGTGTGAGCTCACAGGCAGCTCGTCAGGCCTTCGAACACTCCGGCGCGCAGTGATTTGGAGCGCTCGAAGGCGCCGCCGCGGTCCATTCGCCGGCCGTCTTCGGTGAAACTGCTCGCGACGATCTCGGTGAGCGCTTCGTCGAGGTCGCCGGGGGACAGTTGAGAGCTGGGCAGGTCGCCTTGGGCGAGGTACGCGAGCCACGCGCCGGTGAAGCAGTCGCGCTGCAGTCCGGCCTGCCGGCCGGTGGTTTGCAGGCCGGACTGGCTCTGCGCGGCTTCCGCCCATGCTTGGCTGAGTACTGCTCCAGTGGCCAGGTCACCGATGCGCTCATGGGCAGTCTGAACCCGCGAGGTCAGCCAATCGATCGATGCTGTCGCGGCACAGTACTGCGAGAGGCCGCCCTGCTCGAGGTCTCCGGGACAGGTCGGCAGCTTGTCCGCGTCCGTCGCGTTCAGCGTGGGTGCGGTGAACGTCTCGCCGGTGCGAAGCTGGGGTACAGCGGTCGACCAGAAGTCGTTGAGGGTTCCGGAAAGAAGCTCCACGGTTTCCGGGTAGGGCAGGTTGCCGCCGGTCGCTGCCTCGGTCGCCGTTCGGAACGGCAGTTCGGTGGAGACCACACCCTGCTGCGGAAACTGTGCACAACGCTCAGCGCCTTGTTCATAACCGGTCTGGAACGCGTTGACCCGATCGAACCCCAGGCCGTGGGCCTGTGGAGCCGTGGCCGCGGTGCCAGGCTGGTCTCGCAACGTCAGGATCGTCGCCACCGCGCTGTCGAGTGCACCGTCAGTCAGGCTGATCGCGTCAGTTGTGGAGGTTTCGGCGAAGCGAGTCCATGATCCGGCGAAGCAGTCGGCCTGCAGTTCACGAACGACCGAGACCGCCTCGACGCGGACGCGTGCCTGGATGGCGTGACCCAGCTCGTGGGCGAGCACGATGGCCGGCGCGACGCTGCCGAACTGTTCGGTCAGCCGCGGAAACAGTCCGGCGTCGTCCCACGCGATGTAGTCGTCGCCGGCACCGCAGTAGAACGCGTTACCGCGCAGGTCGGCGTACGTCTGCGGCTGGCCACCGCAGGAGAAGGGCCGGCTCTGTGGAGTCTTCGGCTGAAAGCCACCGGCGAGTTCCACGAACTCCTGCTGGTAGACCTTGGGCAGTTCGGCGGACCAGTAGTCGACCAGACTGCGTTGTGCAGCGCCGGTGACGTCCGTGGTGGGGGAGGTACGCCCCAGCGATAGGCCGTCGAGGCCCTGGCCGTCGTCCGGTCGATTCCGGGACACCAAGGCGATCACGGCGACCAGAGCCGCCACGACGACCAGAAGGCTGAGACGCCCCGCGCCTCTTTCCATACGCACTGTGTTCCCGGGTTCCATCACGGCGGCGCCCCTTGATCACTAGGTCGCGGCAGCGGTACCCCGATCCCGACCGCCGAATCGTCGCTCTCTCCGCATGGCGCCCCCATCGCTCTCGAGCCAGCGAAGTACGGCTGGCCTCTGCCTCGATCGGCTCGATCTCGCGGACTGGGTTGGCGGAGATGGCTCCGTGGTGGCCGTCCAGCAAGACGCATGCCTCCGAGCATGGTCAGCGCCGTGGCGAAGGCTGAAATGCATCCACCTGTTGCTGCCGGCCGAGTCCGAAAGCGGTCGGGACCACCTACGGCGAGGATCGGGTATGGGTCAGACGACTGTCATCAGCGGGCCGGTGGGGCGCTCGCCCGGATGATCACCACGTCCTCCTCGTCGACGTCGGAGGGGATCGTCCCTGCGGCCTGCTGCGCTCGCATCAGCGGGCCCAGCGGACCCCGCTCGCATGCTCGCACCTCGACGTCCACCAGACCGACCCGTCGCAGCCGCTGCAAGGTGGTGTCGATGCCGATGAGGGACGAGTGCACGAGGAGCAGCGCCCCACCGGGGCGCAGGTGGGCAGGGGCCCCGTCGCACAGCGCGTCGAGAACAATTCGGCCGTCGTGACCCGCCTCCCACGCCCGGCTGGCGCCATTGCGGGGCACGTCGGGCTTCGGTGACGGCACGTAGGGCGGGTTGCTCACGATCAAGTCGAACCGCTCGCCGGCCACGGGCGCGAACGTCCGGCCCCGGAGCGCCCGGACGCGCAGGCCGGACCGGAACGCGTTGAGCCGGACAGTGAGCAGCGCTCGCCGAGAGACGTCGATCGCGGTCGTGGTCGCGCCGCACTCGGCGGCGGTGAGGGCGAGAACACCGCTCCCGGTGCACACATCGAGCGCCTGCGAGCCCGGACCGATGGCCTCCTGGCGGATGGCGTCGGCCAGCATCCACGAGTCGGAGATCGGGGCGAAGACGCCTGGAAGGGTCAGCAGTTTCATGCGGTGAACACCTCCGCGAGCCATGGCACCACGCGTTCAGGACCGAGCGCTCGGAGGTGCTCCACCGGTGGGTCCTCCACCATCGCTCGTACGTCGTCCAGGCCGCCCGGCGCGTGGGGCTCGGCGGCGTCGATGAGGTCGTGAAGGCAGCGGCGGGTGGATCGGGCCTCGCCGGTGCGGAGGTCGAGGAGTTCTCCCCGGACACCGTCGCGGAGCGCGGCCCACCGGTTCTCCGCGATCCTCCAGGTCGGCGCCGGCGATTGGAGCTCGCCGAGGTGGTGCAGGTCGGCAAGCCTGGCAGCGAGCGCGTGCACGAGCCGGGCGACCGCACTGGTCCGATCCACGGTCGCCTGCACGTCGAGGACCCGCAGCTCCAGCGTGCCGAAGCGGACATGCGGTCGGAGCTCCCACCACCACTCCGAAGCGTCGGTCACAGCGCCCCCTCGGACCACCCAGGCGAGGTCGTCGGCGAGCTGCTCCCAGGAGGTGATGACCGGAGGCACGCCCTGGCGGGGCAGCTGGGAGGCGATCACCGGACGCACAGAGCACAGGCCGGTGTCCCGTCCGGCAGCGAAGGGAGCGGCCCCGGCCAGCGCGGCCAGCTCCGGGAGAAGGTTCCGCAACGCGTGGTAGACGCCCAGCGTGCAGTCGGCATCGCCAAAGGCCAGGTGCACTTGCAACGAGGAGACCAGCTGCCGACCGATCACCTCGCGGTAGCGTGCCCCGAGCCCGGCGGCCCGCTCCGTGGGCGACAGTGCGGTGGGTCCGTCGAGGAGCGGGTGAACCGGCGCGGCGATCGCGGCCAGGTCGGGGCCGCAGGCGGCGGCGACCAGCGCTCGGCACGAGCCCAACTCCTCGACAGCGTCCGCCACGTCCTCGTGAACAGAGGTCGCGATCTCGAGTTGGCAGGCCGGCAGCTCCGGCTTCACCCGCGGGTCGCCGATGCCCGCCAGCACGGCGGCGGCATTCGCGGGCAGCCAGCTCCCCCGGTGCACCAGCAGTAGCTCCTCCTCGAAACCCACGGTTCCGGCGACGGTGCTAGAAAACAGCGACCGGAGCAGCGCAGTGTCGAGGGGCGCGCCGGCCCACCGGCCGGACGGCGGAGCGCCAGAAGACCCTTGGAATCCGCTCCGATCGATCATGGACGCGCTCAGCAGCGGATCGCTCAGCCCCACCCCCGCTGCGGGGTGGACAGACTCGGCGTTGGCCACGCAAGCCTCCAGTCCGCGCCGGGCGCAGCGCGCACCGGCGTTCCTGAGGCTCTCCTCTGAACCCCGCGACCCCCCGGTTACCCCCGGCGCGTAAGTCAACCCTCGGCGCCGCGGCGCAACGCTCCGGCGTCGTACGAGGTGCTCGACCCGTTGACAACCGCGGTATCTACTTCTGGTGGAAACGTCTTGGCTCAGCTTGCCGTGGCGTGGCGGGGCAGGGTGTGGGTGCCGTCGCAGAAGGGAGGTATGGCGGTGCGGCCGCAGCGGCACAGTGCGATGGTACGGCGTGGAGCCGGAATCGGATCGCCGTCCTCGTCCAAGAGCAGGAAGTCGCCGCGGACCAGGATCGGACCGTCCGGGTAGGGGCGGATCTGTGTCGCGCTGTCGTCCTTCGTGGTCATGAACAGGTAGTACCCACCTGAGGGTGATTCACGATGGTTTTCCGGCGGGTACCGGGGCCGCAGCCCGATGCCTCGAGGAGAAGATCATGCAGCTACCACCGCCACGTGGGCCGCTCAGCGCCTGGTTGAACGACCGGCTCACGGGTGGCGACGATGGAGACCGAACCATCGAAGTCAGGCCATCCGGTCGGCCGTTCGCCGACGATGATCTGCAGTTGGCCCTCTGGGTCGCCTACGAGCTGCAGTATCGCGGCTTCGACGAGGTAGACCCCGATCGCCAATGGGATCCGGGCATCATTGCTCTCCGCGCACGGTTGGAGCGGCCCTGGATCGACTGGCTGGAAGCCAACTGCCGGATCTGTCCAACTGATCAACCGGTCGCGGAGCAGCTGCGAGCATTGATCGACGCCGATGACGGTCCACGGCTGGCGCCGTACCTGCGTCGGCACGCCACGATGGAGCGGTTCCGCCAGTTCGTTCTGCACCGGTCTGTCTACCAGCTCAAGGAGGCCGACCCGCACAGCTTCGCCATCCCGCGCCTGGACGGCGCTGCCAAGGCGGCGTTGGTCGAGATCGAAGCCGACGAGTACGGTGGTGGCCGCCGGGACCGGATGCATTCCGAGCTGTTCCGTACGACGATGCGCTGGCTCGGGCTCGACGACAGCTACGGCTGTTACGTCTCGGCGGTGCCGGCCGTCACATTGGCCGTGTCGAATGTGATGTCGCTGTTCGCGGTCCATCGCCGTTGGACTGGCGCGCTCCTCGGTCACCTGGCAGCACTCGAGATGACGTCCACTCTTCCCAATCGTCAGTACGCTGCCGGAGCCACCAGACTAGGCGCCTCGGAAGAACAGGCACGTTACTTCACAGAGCATGTCGAAGCGGACGCGGTCCACGAGCAGATCGCGGCGCACGATCTCTGCGGCAGCTATGTGCAACAACACCCCGACGCGATCGGCGACGTACTGTTCGGGGCACGCTGTTCGCTTGCGGTGGACAACCTGTTCGCCGAGCAGCTGCTGACCGAATGGAAGGTGTCCGCTCGCTATCTGCGCGGGGCTGATACGGCCGCAGGATGAGTCCGGCTCTGTGTTTCTTTCGGGCGTCGGCTGACCTCTCCAGAACTGGGGGCTAGCACTGGGGGCCAGAGGCCGGATGGACCGGCGCCTAGGCCGGTCCAGCTGGAAGTCGGCCTTGCTTGCGGGTTACGTGCCTGGAGCTTGGGGCGTGGGCGGTAATCGTTGACCAGAACCGCACTGAACGAGACAGTGTCTTCGCTGTTACTCAGCGTGCGCTCAGGTCGCCGCCACTACGGTCCTGCGCACGACTTCTGATCTGACGCGCTCGGCGTCCAGCCCGGCTGGTGTGAAACTGCTCAGCAAGGTCCCGGAGGTGACTGCCTACTTCTGGCTGATCAAGGTTTCTCGGTACGACGGTCGCCGTCTGGTACGGCCGGGAGGGCACGCTGTCGATCCACAGCATCATCACCCGGCGCCGGGAGGCCTGGTACTGGATGGCCATCTTGTTCACGTTCGCGCTGGGGACCGCGGCGGGTGACCTGGCGGCTGAGCAGCTCAGCCTCGGTTACTGGGTCTCGGCTGTGATTTTCGGGCGGATCATCGGAGCCGTCGCGATCGCGCACTACGGCCTGCGGCTGGGTGCGGTGCTGTCGTTCTGGATCGCCTATGTGCTGACTCGCCCACTCGGTGCGTCGATCGGCGATTACCTTTCGCAGTCCCGCGATGACGGCGGCCTGGGCCTCGGGACCACCGGCACGAGCGCCGTCTTCCTGGCTGCGATCCTGGCGCTGGTGGTCTACCTGACCGTCTCCCGGGCCGACCTGTTGGGGCCGGCCGAATGATGGTGGCGAAGAGCGCTAGTGGGTTGGGAGGGTTACCCGTCGCTGGCTCCCGGCGCTGTCGCCTGTGGTGAGCTGTCGGCGGGAGGCCTCGCCGCAGGAGTTCCGTTGTGTCCGCGGCGGCTGCCCTGGTAGGCCATCTCCCGGATCGTCCGCAACCACGCGGGCGCCAACCGCCAGCCGGGTGGGGAGTTGAGCATCGGGTCGAACCGATCGCCCGTGTCCGTGAGCGGGGTCAGCAGAGTCAGGCGGCCGACGGTGAGCCAGCCTCCTGTTTGGCTGGCGATCGCGAGGGTGAACCCCTCGGGTGCGTTGTGGTCGAGCTTGATCACAGATGAGTGGCCGACCTTTGGACCCCGGGGCGTAGCCATGAGCCATATCCACCGGTGGTGGAATTCGTACGGCGCCAGCGTGCTGTACCGCGCGGTGCTCCAGTCACCGGCGGGGACCGGCAAGCATCGGGTCAGGCGGCCTTGTCCTGCGCTGGACAGCAGTAGATCCCAGGATCCGGCCTCGGCTGCTGGTTGCACGCGGATTGCCAGTCCGAGGACGTCGACCTGGTCGCCGGGGGTGCCTGCGCCTTTGGAGAGTCGCGCCACAGCGTCGTACCGGCCTTCAGGAAGCGGGGCAACCAACTCGAGTTCGGCCTTGAACGCCACCCCGTGGGGGTGAACGGCAGCGGCACCCCGGACGGCAGCGATCCGGCGGAAGGTCTCCCGCACCACCGCTTCGGTGGATCCCCGGATGACATCGATGACTTTTCGACCTGTAGACAAAGTTGAATCCTTGCATCGCGGTACCGTGCCGACTCCAGGTACCCGCCGCGAGCTCTGACAGTCAGCCTGGCGGTTGTGGCTGTTCTGGGTCTTGCCGTCGCACTCCACGGCGGTGTCCTTCTTTTCCTCCTGCTGGTATGCGCGAGCTCGCCGCGCAAGCTATGGCCGCACGCTTCTTCTGGAGGCGTTCCTGGTCTGGCCATTTGACGTTGTACACCCAGCCGAGCCGTTCGAATCGCTTGATGAACCAGGCGTTGATGTCGATCTGTCCCTTGAGTACGCCGTGGCGTGCGCACGTGGGGTCGGCGTGGTGGAGGTTGTGCCATGACTCGCCCTGACTCAGGACGGCCAGCCACCAGACGTTCCCTGACCGGTCGCGGGACTCGAAGGGCTTCTCGCCGGTGAGATGACAGATTGAATTGATCGAGAATGTGACGTGGTGCATCAAGGCGATACGGACCAGAGTGCCCCAGAAGAATCCGGTAGCGGCACCGTGCCACGACATGCGCCACAGCCCGCCGATGAGCGCAGGTGCCAGCAGAGAGATCGCCGCCAGTTCACGGAAGTGCCGCGAAATCCAAACCATGTCGCGGTCGTTCAGGAGGTCTGGGGCGTAGTGCTTCGGGTCGGCGCGATCCTTGCCCCAGAGCACCCACCCGACATGGGCGAAGATGAACCCCTTGGTCACCGCCCAAGCGGTGGTGCCGTAGCGCCAGGGCGAGTGTGGATCGCCCTCTCTGTCGGAGAACTTGTGGTGTTTGCGGTGGTCGGCCACCCAGCGGATGACGGGTCCTTCAAGCGCCATACTGCCGGCGATTGCGAGTCCGATCTTGAGGCCACGCTTGCTCTTGAAGGAGCCGTGGGTGAAGCCTCGGTGGTAACCGGCGCCTATGCCGGTGGCGGTGATCACGTAGAACACGACCAGGAGGACGATGTCGCGCCAGCCGATCCAGCCGCCCCAGGCGAAGAAGATCCCTGGCAGTAGCGCGAGAGTGGGCACGACGATGAACACCCAGATGAGCCCACGCTCGAGGTTGCCACCAACGGGTTGGAATTCGCCCGGAGGCGACTCACCGGAATCTGCTGCTGACGTCATGTCCCACTCCTAGATGTTGGTCTCCTCACCAACCCCACACCAGCGCGGGTGGGGTTGGTGAGCAGCCGCTTGGGCGGCCCAGCGCTGCGCTGTTGAACGCCGACGCCCCGACGTTTCAGTCGGCCCGGGGCGGACCGGCGCTGTATCCCTTAGGTGCCCCGACGCACGATCACTTACTCGCGGCTCTACACGCCCTTGCGCGCTCGGAGCCACCGCGAACTGAGCGGCCGAGCAGACATCCGACTTCCCGTCTGAAGTGCAACCGACTGTGAATGACCCTGCATGACCCGGGGTACTGCAGACCAGGGGAACCTGGGACGAACTCGCCATGGTCAAGACGGTGCCAGCTTTTGCGGGATTGATCGCCCCAGTGTCGATCTGATGACTAGTTGTTCTGTATCTGCGTCGCCTGTGCCTTGGGAACAACAGCGCACACTCACCGAGACTCTGCTTCGCGACGCGGCCAACGCCGCCGGTGCTCGTCGCGCGGACCTGCTCTCTGAAGCGATCGTGCAGGGTACCGCGATGGCGCGGTCGCTCGCGTTACGGTACGACGGACGGGGGGTGGAGCGGGAGGAGTTGTTCCAGGTCGCGTACGTCGGACTCGTGAAAGCGGTGCAGGGATACGTACCAGGGCCGGACACGGACTTCCGGTCGTATGCCTTCCCGACCATTCGAGGCGAGCTCAAGCGGCATTTCCGGGACTACGCGTGGAGTGTTCGGCCGCCGCGGCGAATCCAGAACCTGCAGGCGTCCATCAATGCCGTCGAGGGTGAGCTGGCTGCGCGGTTGCACCGCTGGCCGACCGACCAGGAGTTGGCCGACCGTATCGGCGTACCACTCGGGGATGTCAGGGATGCGCAACGTGCCTTGGGATGCTTTCGTCCAGTGTCGCTGGACGCTCCGGTGGGCGTCGAGTCCGCGATGTCGCTCGGCAGCCTGATGCCGGACCAGGAGAACACGTTCGAGCTGGTCAACCAGCTCGAGACGCTGCGCCCGGCGGTCGAGAACCTCGCCGCTCGGGACAAGCTGATCCTCCGCCGGCGGATGATCGATCACTGGAGCCAGGCCGAGATCGCCGCTGAGATTGGGGTCAGCCAGATGCAGGTCTCGCGGCTTCTGCGCCGGATCATGAGCATCCTCCAAGACGCACTGGCCGCCTGATGCCACGGCGGATTCCATCCAGCTTGTGAGTGCACAGCTGACCGAGGTCACCACCACAGAGCTGAGCGTTTTCAGGGGAGCGGCAGGGGTACCCAGGCCGGATGGAGCATGCGCACGTGGTGGTTACCGGTGGGGCAGGATTCTTGGGGAGTCACCTGTGTGAGCGACTGCTCGCGGACGGGCATCGAGTGACCTGCCTGGACAGCCTGCTGACCGGCACGCCGGCCAATATCGCCCACCTGATGGAGCGGCCCGAGTTCACCTTCACGCGTTGCGATCTGACCGGGTTCGTCCACGTCGCGGGCGACGTAGACGTCGTGCTTCACTTCGCCAGTCCGGCGTCCCCGGTCGACTACCTCCGGCTGCCGATCCAGACGCTCAAGGTCGGTGCGATCGGCACGTGGCACTCGCTCGGCCTGGCGAAGGAGAAGAACGCCCGGTTCCTGCTCGCCAGTACGTCGGAGGTGTACGGCGACCCGCAGGTGCACCCGCAACCCGAGACGTACTGGGGACACGTCAATCCCATAGGTCCGCGCGGGGTGTACGACGAGGCAAAGCGCTATGCCGAGGCGCTCACCACCGCTTATCGGGGCAGCGAGGGCGTTGACACGGCGATAGTCCGCATCTTCAACACTTATGGACCGCGGATGCGGCCCGACGACGGCCGCGCGATTCCAACCTTCGTCCGGCAGGCACTGGCCGGCGATCCGCTGACGGTGGCCGGTGACGGCAGCCAGACCCGGTCGGTGTGCCATGTCTCCGATACCGTCGACGGCATCCTCCGGCTCGCGTTCAGCGATCATGCCGGGCCGATCAACATCGGCAATCCGGACGAGCGCTCAGTTCTATGCATCGCTCAGGACGTCATTGCCGCGACAGGTTCGGACTCGACCATCGAGTTCGTGGACCGCCCGGTCGACGATCCCGGCGTACGACGCCCGGACACGACGCTCGCCACTCAGGTCTTGGGCTGGAAACCCACGGTCGACTGGCGGGGTGGACTCATGTCGACGGTGGCCTGGTTCCGGCAAGCTGTGCCCGTGCCGCGGTCAGCACCTCGGTGACACTGATTCGCAACAGCCCTTCGTCGGGCCGGTCGGCATGCGGATCGCCCACGCGGCTGCCGTGATAGAGCACGGTGTGCAGGTCGAGGTCGATCGCAGGACCCCACCACGTAGGCGGAACCGGCCCGAACAGTGTCACCGACCGAACACCGAGGGCTGTGGCCAGATGCGCGATGCCGGTGTCGCCGCACAACACCAATGCCGCCGACGCGACGCGCTCGGCCAACTGGTGGATACCCAGTCGCCCGCTCAGGTTCTCGGCCCCCGAGGCCACCGACAATGCCTGGCACAACTCGGCTTCCGTTCCGGTCAGTACGACGTGATGCCCGTCGGAGCGCAAGTGAGCGGCGACGTGCGCCCACCGCGTGACCGGCCACCGCCTCGCCATACTCGCCGCGCCCGGATGGATCACCACCGCCCGATCGCTCGCTGCGGTGATCGGCAGCCGCAGGTCCGCCGCATCGCATGAAGCGCCGACGCTGGCAACGAGACGGCACCATCGACCCACCTCGTGCTCGTCGACGAACCATCGGCAACCCGCGAGGTGACCGGCGGCCGCAGAGTCGAACGCGATCAACTCGCGAGGTGCCGCAGCCTGCAGCAACTGATGGCTCTGCGGCCCGCGCCCGTGCAGATTCACGGCCACATGGGAACCCAGCCGGCGTCCGGGCGGTCGCCCAGACAGATCAGTCGTCGACACGACGCCGTCGACCACCCCGAGACTGGCAAGCCAGTTGGACACCGGCTCGGGCCCGGCCAGAAGAAGCAGGTGGTCGGCGTACCGGCGTCGAAGACCGCGCAACGCGGGGACACCGGTCAGCGCGTCACCCAGACCGAGGGCGCGCAGAGCGAGGAGAGCCGTCACGGCCAGGAGGGCTCGACCGACGGACAGACCACGAGTTCGCGGATCTCGACGCCGTCGGGTTGGCTCAGCGCGTGAATGACGCTCTCCGCAACGGCTTCCGGATCGTTCAGCATCGCGTCGTCACCAGGTTTGTACTGCTCCGGTCGCCCATCGAAGAAGGAGGTCCGCATCCCGCCCGGCACCAGCATGGTGACACCGACCCGTCCCGCTGTCTCCACCGCCAGTGCCCGGCTGAATCCGGCCACGCCGAACTTGGACGCGCAGTAAGCTGTGGCGTCGCTCAGCGCCCGTAGACCGAGGGTGGAGGCGACGGTGACGATCCGCCCATGGCTCCTCTCCAACCGTGGCACCGCCGCCCGCGCGACCGCCGCCGTACCGATGAGGTTGACCTGGATCACCCGAACCCAATCGTCCAGTGACACGTCCTCAATCCGGCCGCAGGCGTCGATTCCCGCAGCCGTCACCACGCCGGTCAGTCCGCCGATCGCGTCCTCGGCCGCGGCGAGGGCCGGTTCGGCGGCGGCAGGATCGGCGAGGTCGACCTCGATCCACGGCACATCGTCCGTTGACGGCTTGTGCCGGTCGAGCGCGATCGCCGTTCCACCATGTTTGCGCACGGCTGCGACCACGGCGGCACCAAGTCCGCTGGCGCCACCGGTGACGACCACTCGGGCCAGGCTCATCAGGTTCTTCCTTCCAAGATCGAGGTGGTGGATCGTCCCGGCAGGTACGGAACGAGCACGACGCGGCCGCCCCAGCTCCTGACGACCGGTGCTTCAGGCAACATCTCCTCCGTGTAGTCGCCACCCTTGGCCCAGACGTCGGGCCGCAGTTCATCGAGCAGCTCGCACGGGTCGTTGCCACCGAACACGATGGCCGCGTCGACGCATCGCAACGACTCGAGCACCCGGCAGCGGTCCTGCTCCGGGTTGATCGGGCGGTCGGCGCCCTTCAGTCGTTGGACGCTGGCGTCGGAGTTGACCAGAACGATCAACGCGTCGCCCAGCCGCCTCGCGGCCTCCAGACTGGCGATGTGGCCGGCGTGCAGAACATCGAAGCAGCCACCGGTGGCCACCACAGTGCCACCGGCCGCATGGACGCGGCGAATGACCGCGGCGGCATCCACCCCCGATGCTGCTCCACCGACAACCGCCTTGGCGCTGACGCCTCCGGCGGCGAGCCAACTGGCCGTGTCGTCGACTGCAGCCGCGATGGCGGACCGGGCCGTCGCACCTGCTCCGAGCTTGACTGCCGCCGTACCGGCGAAGCGATCGCCGGCGCCGCAGGCATCGCCGGAGTGGTTGAACGGTGCCGGCGCGAAGAACGGCGGCGTGCCCCCGGCTGCGGTGAAGACACCGGCCCCGCCATCCGTGACCGCGACAGCCCAGGCCTGCCACCGGTCGCGAAGCTCGGCCGCGAGCACGTCGAGTGGTGCCGACGGGTTGCCGCTGAAGTGACGGGCCTCGGCCCGGTTGGGGGTTGCGAGGGTCAGCCCGGGCACGAGCGCGGCGCCGCGCGGGTGCGGGTCCCACACCATGGCCCGCTGGGGGGCCCACCGGCGCAGCACCCGATGGACCTCCGGATGGCTGACCACACCGCCGGCGTAATCCGAGACCAGGACTGCGTCGGCCTGGTCGAGCTCTTCTTCCAGGGCAGCGACATCACACGCGTCGTCGAAACCGTCCGGTGTCTCGATATCCAGCCGCAGCAGCGACTGCCCGGCGCTGCGTATTCTCGTTTTGCACCGGGTGCCGGCGGAGCCCAGAATCGCCGTCACCGGCACGCGTTCGGTCAACAACGCGGCGAGTCGCTTGGCGGGCTCGTCATCGGCCAGCGCGGTCGCCAGCCGGACTTCGACGCCCTCCCGTGCGAGCAGGACGGCCGCGAGACCCGCACCGCCGGCACGCTCGCTGGTGCCTTCGACCTGAACGACAGGAACAGGCGCGTCGGGACTCACTCGGTGTACGTCGCCTTCGATGTCACGGTCGAGCATGACGTCCCCGACCACCAGGACCCGTATGGTCATCGGCTCACCTTCTCGAGGTCGTGCGGATCGACGGTGTGCAGATGGCGCTCGACCGCCGAACACAAGGCGTGCACCGCGACAAGCTGGACTTCCTGTACGGCGGTGGGCGCCGGGGACTCGACCGCGACGGCCCGGTCTGCCGCGGCTGCCAGCGGATTCGGTCGCGGTCCCGTGAAAGCCCAGACCTGAAGTCCACCGGACCGCGCCGTCGTGGCGGCCGTCAGCAGGTTCGTGCTGTGGCCGCTCGTGGACAGCAGCAGCAGGACGTCGCCTGGACGCCCGTGCGCTCGGACCTGGCGGGCAAAGATGTCGTCAGGACCGAAGTCGTTGCCGATCGCCGTCAGGCTCGACGTCTCGGCGTGCAGAGCGATGGCGGACAGCGGGGGCCGGTCCGGCGCCTCGAAGCGGCCGACCAGCTCGGCGGTCAAGTGCTGTGCCTCGGCCGCGCTCCCACCGTTGCCTGCAGCAAGTAGTCGGTGGCCGCTCGACAGGAGGTCGGCCAGCTCACGGCCACAGGCATCGATGGTCGAGTCCTGGCGTTCCAGGCTCACCAGTCCGTCGTGTAGATGCACGAGATGTTGGGTGAGCGATCCGAATCCTGCCATCAGCGTGTCCTGCCCGTGGGCAGCGGCGCCATGATGCGGCTGTAGACGTCCTCGGTCTCGGCCGCAACGGTCGTCCAGGTGTATCGCTGCGCCACCCTTGCCGCGCCGGCGCGGCCCAGCCGTCTACGCAGTGGCGGATTGCCGAGGAGCTCGGCGAGCACTGCGGCCAGTCGCTCGGGATCTTTCGGCGGGACGTGGATGCCGGTGACGCCGTCGACAACGGTATCGAGCAGGCCACCGACCGCGGCGGCGACGACCGGCCGGCCGCAGGACATCGCTTCCAGCGGCACGATGCCGAATGGTTCGTACCAGGGTGTACACACGACCACGTCAGCGGAACGGATCAGCGCGGGTATGTCGGTCCGGGACACCGCACCGACCAGGTGGACTCGATCCGCCACCCCGAGACGCTCCGCTTCCGCACGCAACCGCCGTACCTCAGGATCATCCTCGAAGACGTCAGTGGGGCCGCCGGCGACGACGAGCTCCGCTCGAGGAAGCCGGCTGACGGCCTCGAGAACGGTGTCGACACCTTTGCGTTCGACCAAACGGCCGAGGGAGAGGATGCGCCCGTCATGGCCGTG
Source organism: Kribbella caucasensis (assembly GCF_004361855.1). Classification (GTDB taxonomy): domain Bacteria; phylum Actinomycetota; class Actinomycetes; order Propionibacteriales; family Kribbellaceae; genus Kribbella; species Kribbella caucasensis. The sequence continues at coordinate 296,148 of NZ_SNWQ01000008.1, read as the reverse complement.
CCACCAGTGATCCTGCGGCAGCGAGGGCTTGAAGATTTCCACGCCACAGGGAACGACGTGCAGCGAACCAGCGGGTGCTCCGAGAGCCAGTAGCTCACGTACTTCGTCGGTGGCGGTCGCGATGACGGCGTCCGCCTCGGACGCCAACCGAGCCTCGAATTCCACCCGCCGGTGTGGACTGGTGTCGGCGGCACCCTGGTGGCGGCGTTTCACCACACCGAGGGCGTGGAACGTCTGCGCGAGCGGAAAGGAAACCGCGCGGCGCGCCTCGAGGCAGGCGACGCCCGACATCCAGAAGTGAGCATGTACGACGTCCGGGGGATCCTGGGACCAGCGCTGCCCGATCCACTGCCCGAACGTCTGCATGTACGGCAGCAGGCTGTCCTTCGGAACCTGCTGGGCGGGTCCGGCTGGTACATGGACCACGTCAACGCCTGCGCCCAACGGCACGCGCTCCGGGCTGTCGGGGTCATCACGTCGCGTGTAGATCTCGACCTGATGACCGCGGCCGGCGAGTGCCTGGGAGAGCGCCGCCACATGGACGTTCTGTCCACCCGCGTCGGCACCGCCGAGTACGGCCAGCGGGCTGGCGTGCTCGGACACCATCGCGATTCTCATCGGCAAACCTCCTTCAGCATGCGGTCCCAGTCGTCGAGGAACCTCGGCAGCCCGAAATGAGCCAGCGCGTGTGCTCTCGCCGCGAGACCGCATCGACGGGCCTCGTCGGGGTCCGACAGCCAGCGCGACGCGGTGCGCGCCAGTAGATCGAGCCTCGAGGTGACGACTCCCGTCTCGGGCGGGACAGCCTCCGGTGCGGCAGTGGCCGCGACGACGAGGACGGGCATGCCCAGCGTCATCGCCTCGATCAGTGCCAAACCGAGACTGGTCCAGCGGTACGGGTGCAGGTATGCGAAGTGCATCGCCATCCGCCGGTGCAACTCGTCCTGGGACAGCGAGCCCGTGACGGCCAGTCCGCGGTGGATCCGCGCGGACAGCTCCTCCGTACCCAGGCCGTAAACGCTGACCGGTACCTGCTCGGCGATGGTGGCGACCAGATCCAAACCCGCGACTCGTGACCGCCGGACGGGTTCGTTGATCGAGACGACGAGTGAGTCGAGGGTTCCGGTGTACTGGTACCCGTAGTCCGGAACACCGTGCTCGATCACCTCTGCGGGCGCGAGACCGTTGTCCCACATCGTCCGGTTGAACTCTGTCACGTGCACGATGGGGATGTCGCCGCGGTCGGCCAGCGGGTGACGCCAGTCGTTGACATCCCCCCTTGGTGTGTTGTGCTCGACGTACACGGCAGGTCGGCCGTTCCGGCCGAGTGCATGGCCGGTCCAGCGGTGGAAAAGCTCGAGTTCGTGGGGGCGCTGAAGAACGACCACGTCGAAGTCGGTCCGCCGAAGCTCTTCGGGGGTCAGCTCCCGCACGGAGTCGGGCCACGGGTATGTCTGCGCGCGTCCCATGCCGTCCGGTCCACGATCCGACAGCACCGGGACGTAGTACTCGTGCGCGCCTTGGACGAACGATGTCATCCAGGCCGCGTGGACATGCCATGCCAGGATCCTCATGCGGCGACCTCCTCGATCAACGTGCGAGTGGCAGTGACCACTTCCTCCGGCGCCACGTCGTCCAGGCAGGGGTGCCCGGGGATCGGGCAAACCCTCGCTCGCGAGGCGCGGCACGGGGCCTGCTGGTCGCCCAGGACGACGGAGGGCACCCGCCAGGGCGCCCATTGGTCAGCGGGCACGACGGGGGAGAAGAGCGACACCACCGGGGTTCCGACGGCGGCGGCGAGATGTGCGGGACCAGTGTTCCCGACGACGACCACGCGGGCGGCCCGCAGCAGCGCCGCCAGTTGCCGGTAGCTGGTGCGGCCGCCGAGATCGACCGCGTTGCTTCCGGCAACTTTCGCGGTCAGGTCCCGTTCAGCTGCCGAGCCGGTGACCACGACCCTGTTCCCATCGGCCGCGAGGGCCTTGACCATCGCTGTCCAGTGATCCGCGGAGGCGGTCCTGGCGGGCACCGACGCACTGGGATGGACGACGATGAACGGCCCGTCGTCAACGGCCGGCAGAGCATCCTTGATCATCAGCCGGCCGTCGTCACCGTTCGGCAGGTTGTAGCCCAGCGCCCTCACCAGTGCCAGCGAGCGCTCGACCTCATGACCGCAGGCGGCCCGGTGCCGCAGATCCAGGAGTGATCCCGGGTAGTCCTCCGAGTCGGCGGCGACGAACTTGATACCGGCCATACGCAGGATCAGGGCCATCGGCAACGGGCTCTGGTGGTACGACGTGAGCACGATCGCCGCGCCGATATGCTGGATCGCCAGTGCATCGATCAGCGTGTTCACGCTGCGCCGGTCGACCTGCGGCGGATCGAAACCTGTCCACGGGCACGGCCAGACGTACACGTCGCGGACACCTGGTAGCAGCCTCGCTGCTTGTTCACCTGAGGGCGCCACCAGCAGCACGACCCGATCGGTCGCCGCGACGGCCCGGACGGCGGGGCCGGCCAGCAGGACGTCGCCGTCGTTGTCCATCCGGATGATCAGCACGGTTCTCATCGACGCCGTCCGTTCTCCAGTACGTGGTCGACCGCGGCGAGGAGATCTGGCCGCACGATGCGGGCCGCCCGCACCTCGTCTGCACGGGTCTTCTCGTTGGGCACCAGCACAGAGCGAGCCCCCGCGGCTTCGGCGGCGGCGACATCGGAGCCAATGTCGCCGATGACCACCACGTGGCTCGGTGGGACGCCGAGGTCTGCAGCCGCTGCCAGAACGAGTCCTGCCGCGGGCTTACGGCAGGCGCAGCCGTCGGCCTCCGAGTGCGGACAGACCTGCCAGGTGTCGAACGGACCGAGCAACTCGTCGATCCGTCTGTTGACCGCGGCAACCTCTTCGGCAGTGATCAGGTCTCGGCCGATCCCGGACTGGTTCGTGATCACCCCGACAGCCAGTCCGGCCCGCTTCAGCCTGCGCAGTGCTTCGTGAGCCTGTGGCACGGGGTGCACCTGATCGGGATCGCCGTTGTAGGGCACGTCCTGGATGAGCGTTCCGTCTCGATCGAAGAGGACGGCGCTGACATTTCCCGTCCAAGCCTTACTGCCGCGATGCCGCCATGATCCACGCGCGCGATGCCAGACAGCAGCGAAGGGCAGGACGGCAGACGTGACCGCCATTCGAATAACCTCGTCTGAGGTCCGCGGACCGGGCATGATGCGACGCCGGGCGAAGTCGGCGGTCAGAAGGACCCAGATCGCGGTGGCTTTCCTGGTGATCAGGACAGCAGCGGCCGCGCAGAGCACCGTCGCGACGTGCCACTCGAGCCGGCCCGGTGGACACTCGGCCAGGGTGCGCCAGCGCCGGCCATGGGCGGCGCGCATCAGCGCGTCGTCGGCATTGCCGCGTTGCACTTGGACGCTGATCCAAAAGCCCTCGTTGCGCACGGGATGGATCACGTGCCGGTGTCCCTCGACAAGCCTCCAGCCATGGCGCCTCATCCGCAGCGCCAGATCGGCATCTTCGCGGAAAGCCCTGGGGAACCGCTCGTCGAATCCGCCCACCTGCTCCAGCGCGGCGCGGCGATACGCCATGTCCGCGGTAGCCCATCTGGCGCGTTCAAGTCCCGCCGTACTGCGTTCCCAGTCGGTAGGCTTCGCCGAGGTCGGTACCTCGATCACACCTTGTACGCCGGCAACGCGGTCGTCGACCCGCCGAAGATCGTCGTACAGCGCAGAGAGCCAGCCCTCAGGGAGTCGTACGTCGTCGTCCAGGAAAGCGATCCACTCGGTGTCTGCCGCTCGCCAGCCGACGTTGCGGGCGGCGGCCGGACCTCGGCCGCCGGAGCGCAGTACGCGGTGAGCACAGGTCAGCGGACGGTCCGGATCCGGGCGGTCGTCCACCACGCAGATCGTTGCCTCGTGCAACTGTTGCGATGCGAGATCGGCGATCAGATTCGTCAGGCAGCTACGGCCGATCGTCGGGATCACGATGGTGAGGCCGCTCAACGGAACGCTCCCGCCCGCCGTACGACATGAGGGCCGATGACAAGCACGTCCGCAGGCGTCGAGCCGAACAGCTCGAGCGCATCCGACGGGCTGTCGACCATTGGGCGTCCGGCGGTGTTGAGACTGGTGTTGACCAGAACTGGTAGCCCGGTGCGCAGCTCGAACTGATCGAGAAGCCTTGCCAGCAGCGACTCGTCCGCCGGGTCCACCGTCTGGATGCGCGCGGTCCCGTCGACGTGGACGACCGCCGGGATCCGTTGCTGCCAAGCTGGTGAGACGTCGTGCACGAAGAGCATGTAGGGGCTGGGGAGTGGGCCGTCGAAGATCTCGGCGGCGCGGTCTGCCAGCACCAGCGGCGCGATCGGCCGGAACTGTTCGCGGCCTTTGATGTCGTTGAGACGCTCCAGGTTCTTCCGACGCCCGGGATGTGCGAGCAACGAACGATGTCCGAGGGCACGTGGTCCGCACTCCGACCTGCCTTGATACCAGGCGACAATCCGGTCGTCAGCCAACTCTTGTGCGATCACTGCCGCCAGGTCCGTGGGTGTCTCGAAGGGCAGCGCGGCCTGCTCGAGTCGTGCCCTCAGTTGCTCGTCGGTCCAGCCACGCCCGAGTGCGGGTGTTCGCATCGGTTCGGGTCGTCCGCTTGCGGCACTCAGTTGAAGGGCGGCACCCAGCGCCGTACCAGCGTCTCCCGCGGCAGGCTGGACCCAGACGTGGTCGTACGGACCCTTACGGGCCAGGACCGAGTTGGCTACACAGTTGAGGGCGGTGCCGCCGGCCATGGTCAGCGCCCGTGTGCCGGTCTGCTCGTGCAGCCATGTCGCGAGCTCGAGCATGACCTCCTCCAGCCGTCGCTGCACGCTGCAGGCAAGGTCCGCATGGGCGCCTGTGAGTTGGTCGCCAGGTTCGACCTTCGGTGCGTACGCCGACCAGTCCACCTTCGCCGTCCGGAATCCGCCGTCATCTGTCGTCCGGACCAGTTCTCGGAAGTCGGCAAGGTGGCGTGGCTTGCCGTAGGAGGCATACGCCATCACTTTGTATTCATCGCTCGAGCGGAGGAACCCGAGGTGGTCGGTCAGGTCCTCGTACAGCAAACCGAGCGAGTGGGGCAGCTCCTGTGTGGCCAACACTTGCAGCTCTGGTCCGTCGTACCTGCCCGCCAGATGCGAGGCCCGCTCGCCCCGGCCATCGAGAACGAGGCAGGCGCTCTGCTGGTACGGCGCTGCCAGGCCGGCGGACGCGGCATGAGCGACATGATGCGGCACGAACGTCCCCTTGGCCGGATCCAGGCCGCGCAGAGCCGCGCTGAGAAACTTGGGCGCACGGCGGGCGTAGTCGGTTCGCACCCGATCGCCGGGGTCGGACACGCCCAGTTCGGCCAGGTCGACACACAGCGCGGGGTCGAACGAGTAGCCCACCACGTCGATGTCCTCGGGCCGAAGGCCGGCCTCTTGGAGGCACCATCGCATCGCCTGTTCGGGCAGTTCCCACGCCGACCACGGCACCGGGCGCTTTCCATGCTTGCGCCGGCTGAACCGCTCTTCCTCTGCCGCCGCGACGATCCTGCCGTCGACGACCAAGGCCGCCGACGGATCGTGGAAAATCGCGTTCACCCCCAGCACCCGCATCGTGTCCACCTCCTCGAACGAGACGCGTAGGTACCCCGCAAAGCGCCTCCTACACGTGGAGTAGCGCTGATTTCGACCGCGGCTGACAAACATCGGACGCTTGGCGACATGGAGGTTTGTTGAGGCTCTGTTGGGCTACCTAGGCAGCCGATCAGAAGAAGGCGTCAGATGACATCCACCACCAATCAACCGCTCGGACTGTCTGTTTGGCTGCGGGTACCGGGCGTCTGGTTTCAGTGGTGTGGTACGGACAAGTGCCATTTCAGGAAGTCCTTGTTGCGCAGAGATGCTGCGCCCTCTGGCATGAGCAGGCCACCCCCTCGACGCATGTCGCCGTCCTTCTCGTACGGCGGATCAACCGCGGGTCTCGCAAAGTCAATCAATGCTCCTGGAAGGAGCCGTCACATGACGCATACGACGAATCATCGGGTGGACGCCGAGAGTCCACCAGCAGAAGGCGTGACCGAGGCTGCCCGGGAGGAAGCCGGGCAGCTGAATGAGACGTCGGTCGAGGCCACTCGCCAGGTTGCGGGGACCGTCAAGGAGAAGGCATCGGACGTGACGTTGGATGCCCGTGAGCAGGCCCGGCGGCTGGCCAGCCAGACGCGGGAGGAGTTGGTCGGGCAGGCTGGCCAGCAGGAGGAACGGGCCACCAACGGCCTTCGTTCGGTGAGCGACGAGCTGCGCGGGATGGCCGAGCACGGTGAATCCGGCCTGGGGGCTCAGCTGGCGCGGCAAGGTGCCGACTTCACGGATCAGGCCGCGGACTTTCTACAGAAGCACGAGCCTGGCGACTTGCTGGAAGAGGTCCGCGGTTTCGCGCGGCGCAAGCCAGGCACGTTCCTGCTGGCAGCCGTGGCCGCCGGCGTTGTAGCCGGCCGCCTCACGCGTTCCTTGGCAGCAGGCGGCACCGGTACGCCGAGCAACACCGGCTCGCCGAGCGGCGTCGGTATGCCGGAGCAGTCGGTCGGAGGGGCTGCCGCCGACGACTATCTCGTCGCACCGCCCCCGGCACCGGTGAACGCCCCACCGGTCGCGCCGACCTCGGCGCCACCTCCGGCGCCCACGCCGGTAGCGCCCGACCCGGATCCGGGAGCACCGGTCACGCCCAGGATCGGGCCGGGATCGAACGAGGCGCTGAGATGACCGTCAGCGGATCACCACCCGACAGTGGTCGGGCGCGGCTGTCGATGGACGAGTCGGTCGGTGAGCTGGTCTCCCAGCTGACCACCGATCTGGGACAGCTGACCCGCCAGGAGCTGGCGCTGGCCAAGGCCGAGCTCCAGACGGAGGCGAAGAAGGCGGGCAAGGGCGCGGGCATGCTCGGCGGCGCGGCCTTCGCCGGCTGGCTGATGGCCCTCTTCCTTTCCTTCACCGTGATGTGGGCTCTGGACGAGGCAATGGATCTCATCTGGGCAGCGCTTATCGTCGCCGCTATCTGGGCGGTCGTCGCCGCCGTTCTGGCGGCGAAGGGACGCAAGGAGCTTCAGGAGGTCAACCCGAAACCCGACGAAACGGTCGAATCACTCAAGGAGGACGCGAAATGGCTGAAGACCCGGAAGAGCTGAAGCGGAACATCGAGCAGACGCGGCGCGACGTGGGCCGCGACGTCGACGCCCTGACGGAGAAGGTCAGCCCCAGTCGCGTCATCGGCCGGCGGGTCGACCGGGCCCGCGGCGGGGTCCACCGGCTGAAGGAGCACGTGATGGGCTCGGCGGAGTCGGTCGGCGGATCGATGAGCGACACCGCGGGTTCGGCAGTGTCGACGGTGCAGGACGCGGGTAGCAAGGTCGGTGACGCTGTCGGTTCAGCACCGGACATGGCTCGCGCGCGGACCCGCGGTACGCCGCTGGCCGCCGGCATGATCGCCTTCGGGGCGGGGTGGGTCGTGGCCGCCGTACTCCCTGCTTCGACGCGGGAACGCGAGCTGGCACGGCAGACCAAGGACAAGGCGATGGAGGCCGCCGGTCCTGTGAAGGAGCAGGCCGCACAGCTGGCCCGAGAGGTCAAGGAAAATCTACAGGAGCCGGGCCAGCAGGCGGTCGACAACGTCAAGCAGTCCGCATCTCAGGCAGCAACCGAGGTGGCGGACGAGGGCCGGTCGGCGGCTCAGCAGGTGGCGGACGGCGCGAAGGACTCGACGGACAACGTCCGCCAGGCCGGTACCTCGGGCTGATGAGCGGCGAGCGACGGCTGGACGTTCCAGGAGTGGATGCCGACAAGCCGACGGAGATTCCGGCGACCGGCTGGTGGCAGGTGATCCGGCGAGCCTGGGCTGAGGCCAAGGCCGACCAGGTTCCGCTGCTTGCGGCCGGCGTCGCGTTCTTCGCGTTCCTCTCGCTGTTTCCGGCCGTCGTCGCCGCGGTGCTGGCCTACGGGCTGGTTGCGGATCCGGCAAAGATCCGCGACCAGGCCAAGGACCTGACCGCAGCCATGCCGGCGTCAGGACGCGATCTGCTGCTCCAACAGCTCGACGCTCTGACCTCGGCGCCGCGGCAGGGGTTGGGGATCGGCGTCGCGGTCGCCGTGGCGGCCGCGCTGTGGAGCGCGTCCGGAGGCGTGGGGTACCTGCTCACTGCGGTGAACCTCGCGTACGACGAGGAGGAGACGCGCGGGTTCGTCCGCCGGAAGCTACTGGCTCTGGGCATGACCCTGGGCGCGATCGTCTTCGTCCTGCTCGCGGTCGGCCTGTTCGCGGCCGGCGCGGCGATCGGGAACGACGTGGCAACGCCAGTTCGGATCCTGCTGGAGGTGGCACGACTGGCACTCGCCGTTGTTCTGATCACGGTGGCGCTTGCCGTCATTTACCGGCTGGGGCCGGATCGGGACGCGCCGCGCATCCGCTGGGTGTCCACGGGAGCCGTCATCGCCACCGTCATCTGGCTGATCGCATCGATCGGCTTCTCGATCTATGTCGAGACGTTCGGCAACTATGCCAAGACGTACGGCAGTCTGGCCGCGGTGGTGGTCTTGATGTTGTGGCTGTGGCTCACCGCGTACGCCGTACTGCTCGGAGCCGAGATCAATGCGGAGGCCGAGCAGCAGACGGCGCGGGACACCACGAAGGGGGAGCCTCGTCCTCTCGGCGAGCGAAACGCCGTCAAGGCCGACTCCGCCCCGCGGTCGTAGGTCAATTGCTCTCGTTCGCGTTGAGTGCCTGGCCTGTACCGGTGGTCGTCGGCGTGGATCAGGGGAGTGGTCGGCCGCCGGTGGCGCCGATGCGTTCGCCGGTGATGTACGTGGAGTCGTCGGAGGCGAGGAAGACGTAGGCCGGTGCGAGTTCGGCGGGTTGCCCGGCGCGACCGAGTGGGGTGTCGGCGCCGAATTCGCCGACCTTCTCCGCCGGCATGGTGGCCGGGATGAGAGGTGTCCAGATCGGGCCGGGTGCGACGGCGTTGACGCGAATGCCTTTGGGTGCAAGCTCCTGTGCCAGTCCCTTGGTGAAGTTGAGAATGGCGGCCTTACTGGTCGCGTAGTCGAGCAGGTTCGGCGAAGGTTCGTAGGCCTGGATGGAAGTGGTGTTGATGATCGCCGATCCTTCCGACAGGTGTGGAAGGGCAGCCTTGCAGAGCCAGAACATCGCGTAGACGTTGGTCTTCATGACCTGGTCGAACTGTTCGGTCGAGATGTCGGCGATACTGTCGCGGGACATCTGGTAGGCGGCGTTGTTGACCAGGATGTCGAGCCCGCCGAGCTCTTCGACGCACTGGTCGACCAGTCGTCGGCAGTGTGCCTCGTCCTGGATGTCTCCGGCCAGTGAGGCCGCCGTACTCCCGGCGTCTCTGACCAGGCGGCAGGTCTCGCGGGCGTCGGCCTCCTCGGCGGCAAGGTGGGAGATCATCACGTCGGCACCTTCCCGGGCGTAGGCGAGGGCGACCGCACGTCCGATGCCGGAGTCGCCTCCGGTGATGAGGGCTCGTCGCCCGGCGAGCTTGCCGTTGCCTCGGTAGGTCTGTTCGCCGTAGTCGGGCTCGGGGTTCATCGCGGCGCTGTGCCCGGGGTGCTCCTGCTGATCGGGCTCCTGCTGCTCGGGTCCGGGGTACCGGTTGCGCGGATCTGTGCTCATCGTCTGCCTTCCGTCGTCCGGCACAGGCGGCTCCCGACAGGCGTCCGCCTTGGACCGGGAGCCACCCAGCACGAACTCGGTCCGTGCGCGCTTTGGGTACCCGCGCCGCCGCGATCCATGCATCCCTTCAACGGCGACTGTGCGAACGAGGACAGCCCAGCACACACATCGCCGAGGGAGAGCGAGCCTTCGCGACAGTTCGATCGGCTAAGAGTTGCGGCCCTCGGCCAGCAGCGCCAAACGTTCGAGAGTCTCTGCATTACGCAGGTGCAGGACAGGGTCGATCACCGCGTCCGGAATGAGTGTAGCCGGCCCTTTCGAGGTGTGTTCACGCATGATCAGGTGGCACTGGCCGTCCTGGTCGTTCGCCACGAAGTCGACAATTCCTTCACCGGTCGGCCAGGCGCGGACCTTCAGTCGGAGCAGGCGCAGGGGCTCGTACTGCTCGACCGTGGTGGCGTCATCGATGAGCAAGGGCCAGACGCCGACGGAGTGGTGGATGCTGTGCCCGGGCTGTGGCCAGCCGGCCTCGACGTCGCGGATTCGAGAAGCGCCGACCACCCAGGACGCGTAGCTCCATCCGTCGGTGAGTACGGCGAAGACGTCCTCGACGGACGCATGGATCAGACGCTCGTTCTCGCTCATTCACAACCGGTACCCAGCGAGCAACCGCTACCGGTTCGCCGTCGGCATTCGGGGTACCAGGGGGCATGAAAGCTTTGACATGGCAGGGAAAGCGGAAGATCGAGTATTCAGATGTACCGGATCCGGCAATACAGGAGCCGACGGACGCCATCATCGAGGTCACGTCGACCGGGATCTGCGGATCGGACCTCCACTTGTACGAGGTGATGGGCCCATACCTGGAGCCAGGTGACGTGCTGGGGCATGAGCCGATGGGCATCGTGGTCGAGACCGGGGCGGAGGTGACGAACCTGACGGCGGGAGACCGGGTGGTCATTCCCTTCGGGATCGCCTGCGGCCGCTGCTACATGTGCGACCGTGGCTTGCAGTCGCAGTGCGAGACCACCCAGGTTCGTGACGAGGGGATGGGCGCAGCGCTCTTCGGCTACACGAGACTCTATGGGCAGGTGCCCGGCGGTCAAGCCGAGTATCTGCGTGTGCCGCAGGCGCAATACGGGCCTATCGTGGTGCCTGCCGGCCCGGCGGACGATCGTTTTGTCTTCCTGTCCGACGTGCTGCCGACCGCCTGGCAGGCAGTCGAGTACGGGGGCGTGCCGGATGGTGGAACTTTGGCGGTCATCGGTCTCGGACCGATCGGAGAGATGGCGGCCAGGATTGGGCTGCACCGCGGGTATCGGGTCATCGGGATCGATCTGGTGCCTGAGCGACTCAAGCGCGCCCAGGACCGCGGCGTCGAGATCCTCGAGTACTCCGACGAGGTCGCCGAGCAGGTGCACCAGCTCACCGATGGTCGTGGTGCGGACTCCGTGATAGATGCCGTCGGCATGGAAGCGCACGGATCGCCGAAGGCGCAGGCCGCGCACAAGCTTGTCGGACTTCTCCCGGATGGGATCGCCGAGAAGATGATGGAGACTGTCGGTGTTGACCGGCTTGCGGCGTTCTACCTCGCGATCGAGCTGGTCCGCCGCGGCGGCACGATCTCGTTGAGCGGCGTGTACGGCGGTGCGGCCGATCCGCTGCCGATGTTGACGATGTTCGACAAGCAGATCCAGCTCAGGATGGGGCAGGCCAACGTACGTCGGTGGGTCGACGACATCCTGCCGCTGTTGAGTGACGAGGACCCACTAGGTGTCGACGGATTCGCGACTCATCGGCTTCCGCTGTCAGAAGGCCCGGCGGCTTACGAGATGTTCCAGAAGAAGCAGGACGGTGCTGTGAAGGTGCTGTTGACGCCGTGACCCGAGTCGTCGTGGTAACCGGGGCCTCGAGTGGTATCGGACTCGCGACAGCGCGGGCGTTCGCTCGGCAAGGCGCTCGGCTGGTGCTGGCCGGGCGCTCGTCGGACAGCCTCGCGGTTGCGGCGAGGCTCTGCACGGCCGACGGCGGCGACGTACTGGCCGTGCCGACGGACGTGTTGCAGGCTGCGGAGGTCGATGCGCTGATGGAGGCTGCGGAGCGGCGCTTCGGAAGGGTCGATGTTGTCGTCCACGCCGCGGCAGTCCTGGCGTATGGACGGTTCGAGGACGTTCCGAGCGACATCTTTGACCAAGTGGTCTGTGTCAACGTCCGGGGCACGGCGAACGTCGGACGCTCGGCTCTGCACGGATTCCGGCGCCAAGGGGGTGGCACGTTGATCGTGGTCGGCTCCTTGCTGGGGATGATCGCAACGCCGTACCTGAGTGCGTACGTCGCCAGCAAGTGGGCTGTCCACGGTTTGACCCGCTCGTGGCAGATCGAAGTCAGATCCGATCCCGGGGTCGAGGTCGCGCTCGTCTGGCCGGGGTCGGTGAACACCCCTGCGTACTCGCAGGCCGCGAACTATGCCGGCCGGATCGGTCGTCCGCCGCCTCCGATCGATCCGCCGGAGAAGGTCGCTCGGCGGATCCTCCGTCTGGCCGACCGTCCCAGCCGCTCGGTGTCTGTCGGGGTGGCAAACGGCCTCACCGTGTTCGGTTTCCGCAACCTGCCTGCGTTCTTCGACGTCCTGGTGACTCCGCTGATGAGGGCCGGAGCGCTGTCTCGCGAGGAGATCGGCCCGCACCCGGGCAACGTCATGGTCCCCTGCCCAGCTGGCGACGGAGAGTACGGTCGCTGGGGGCGGCATTGGCTGCGGGCCATAGGCGGTACAGCGGTGGCCTCCGTTCTGGTTGCCGCCGGCTGGAAGACGGTTCGCAGTTAGCGGGCGTGGAGGAGTGCGGCGCGGGCTGCGTTGGAACCACACGCCGTGTACTCCACCTCCAGGGTGAGCCGAGGAGGAGGCGAGGTAGAGCGACTTGATGGCCGTTTCGGCCCGGCCTAGGCCAGGCATCGGGCGGAGTACGAGTTCTTGCCTCAGGCCCGAGGTCCCGCCGTTGACCGCGCCGCCGACGAGGTTGCGTCGCGCCGCTCCAGCTCCGGCGATGTGAGAACCCGGCGGGCGGTGATCCTGTCGGTGAAGCCCGGGGCGTACTCCTCGATCTTAGTCTCGATCCGTTCGGTCATCGCCGCAGTGTCCGCGGGATCCCAGTCGCCGTTGATCCTGCCGCGGGGCATCGCCGCGGATCCGTTGCGGTACGTGCGTGTAGGCCCAGGCCGACTCGGTGCCGGCCGGAGAACGGCTCGGATCGGCCGTCGTCGGGGTCCCACTTGAAGAACCGCAACCGTTGCCAAACGTGCGAGGGCAGGTCTTGCCGTGGGATCAGATGACAGTAGAGAGCAGGTGCCGGGACGTCGGCGAGAATCGCGCGGCTGGCGGAGTACTCTCTGCCGTCGGCAGTCCGTACTGCGACGGCCCGGCCGTCGCGGATGACGATCTGGTCGACACGGGGCCTGGCAAACGATCGTGCCGCCGCCGGCCGTGAAGCGGTCGGCCAGTGCCTGTGACAGGCGTCCGGCGCCGCCGCGGGGGACAGGGTATCCGTACTGCTGGGCGATCATGACCAGCAGCCAGCCCATCAGTCCCGAGCCCGGGGTGGTCGGCGCGATGTCCGCCTGTTGGGAATTGGTTGCTACCAGCAACTTGGCGGCTTCGCCCGCGAACTGTTTGTCGCCGACGGACCGAACCGGGCCGATGAGAAGCCGCAGCCGCTTCAGGCCCCGCGGGCCCAACAGGTGGCTGAGCAGATCGGTCCCCGCTCGGATGGGAGGAAACGGGGTAAGGAGGGCTTCGGTGATCGCTGGGCCGACGCGTTCCCAGTCGGAGGACAGGTCCAGCCAGGCATGCCCATCGCCGGGGGTGTGTGCGTCCAACGCGTGCGCGGTGTCGGCTGGCTATCGGTCGCCGCCGGGAATGATCTGTTCGGCCGCCATCCATGCGGTGATCTCGGCGTGGTGCTCGTCCTGGTACTGGACGAGGCCGTGCCAGCCGGACGTCTGGTTGTCACAGGCGATAAGCCATCCGGGACGCCAGGCACCGTGCACCCACACACTCACGTGAGCCGGCAGCTGAAGGTGATCCAGTCGGTGTAGATCGTGGTCGGGTCGATCGTCGGGGCTGTTGCGCTGCGCGCTCATGAGGCTTGAGTGGTTGCTGCCGAGACGGCGGTCGGGTGGCGTAGTTGCTGGCCGACTTCGTGCATGTGGCGCAGTCCTTGGGCGTAGGAGTCGACGATGCCGGTGGACAGGTAGGGGACTCCGACGTGCTGGCAGTAGGCGCGGACGGCGCCTTGGGCGTGGCGCAGGTTGGCGCGGGGCATGTTCGGGAACAGGTGGTGTTCGATCTGGCAGTTCAGGCCGCCCATCAGCCAGTCGGTGACCGGGTTGCCGTTGACGTTTCGGGATGTGCGGACCTGCTTCTCGAGGTGTCCCCATCGGGTGTCACCGTCGGGCATCTCCATGCCCTTGTGGTTCGGGGCGAAGACGCTGCCGAGATGCAGCCCGAACAGGGCATGGTGGAGTACGGCGAAGACGATCGCTTTCTGGGGCGACATGATGAGGAGGAGTCCACCGAAGTACCCGGTCAGGTGGACGGCGATCAGGCCGAGCTCGAGTGTGGCTTCGCGGCGCCGCCGGCGGCCGAGCAGGTAGGTGATGCTGGAGATCTTCAGGCTGATTCCTTCGAGGGTGAGCAGCGAACACGCGGCCGGGACGCCGGCTCCCGACGGCGCGACCCCCGACCAGCCCTACTACACCGTCCACTACGACCTGGTGCTCGCCACCACCGAGGAGGCGCACTGATCACCACGGATGTGCTGATTGTCGGCAATGCCCCGCGGACGGTGCCGCTTCGCTGACCTGTCCACGTACGGCGTCGACAACCTCGTGGCACCGACAACGGACCGAAAGTCCTTGGTAGGCGCGGGGTCAGCTGGGCGAGGTCGACGGTGCCGGCCATGGCGCCAAGGTGTATCCCTCGGCGGTGGTTCCGCCCTGGACATCTTCGACGTCGCTGTGCAGCGCGTCGAGGAAGAACTCCCACGACCGGCGCCTGTCGAGCCGGGCGAGAACCCAGGAGTGCACCAGGCGGGAGAGTGTCGACCCGTGCGCGGTCCGGCTCAGGTAGTACTCGATGGTTCGGGGAATCTGGTCGGCGGGATCGAACGAGTAGCCGAGCCGTTCGAAGAGCACCGTGAGCTCCTCCGCGGAGAGCAGGTAGAACAGCATGAGCGTGTCTGCCTGCTTGGAGATCATGTAGCGGTTGGGCGTATCACCTTCGGCCTCCAGGATTCGGTCGAGCCGGTGAATGTCGCCGTACCGGCGCTGGTCGCCGTCCCAGTCCAGGTCCTCCAGCTTGCTGTAGCCCTCGAACTGGCTGATGATCCCGTCGGCGTGGAACGGGACGTACAGCTGCGGCTGATGACGTCCCAGAGCTCCAGCTCCCCGGCGGTACGAGCTGATGCGATCGCCGAGGGCAAGTTGACTGCGCTGGCGGGTCGCAAACCGCGGTCGGCCGGTGCAGTCCTCAATGACAAAAGGCGGCACAGAGCGTGCCGCCTTCTCTAGCTGAAACAGTTGTTCCAGTGTCCGAGGGGGGACTTGAACCCCCACGCCCCGCGAAGGGCACTAGCACCTCAAGCTAGCGCGTCTGCCTATTCCGCCACCCGGACGAGTGGTCTGGTCGCTCCGGGTGGGCCGGAGTGACGCTGACCGGAGAACCTTAGCAAACCCCACGGGTGAAATTCACATCGGGCAGGGGAGGATGGGGGCATGACTTCTCCGACGACCCCCGACCGACCGCCGTACCGCCCGGACGCGGAGGTGGTGGGGCTGTGCAGTGACCTGATCCGGTTCGATACGACGAACTACGGGAACGGGAAGAGCAACGGTGAGCGGGGGGCCGCGGAGTACGTGGCGGCGAAGCTGGATGAGGTCGGGATCGAGTCGACGATCTACGAGTCCGAGCCGGGGCGGGCAACGTTGGTGGCGCACTGGGAAGGCGAGGACGAGGGAGCGGATCCCCTGCTCGTGCACGGGCACCTGGACGTCGTACCGGCTGATCCGAAGGACTGGAAGGTGGACCCGTTCGCGGGGGAGATCTTCGACGGGTGCGTGTGGGGCCGGGGTGCGGTGGACATGAAGGACTTCGACGCGATGGTGTTGTCGGTGGTCCGGGCTCGGCAGCGGGCTGGGGTGAAACCGCGGCGTCCGGTGCGGTTGGTGTTCACGGCGGACGAGGAGGCCGGCGGCTTGTACGGCGCGCAGTGGCTGATGAAGAACCACCCGGACACGGTGGCCGACTGCACCGAGGGGATCGGCGAGGTGGGTGGGTTCTCGATCACGGTGCAGGACGATCTGCGGCTGTACCTGATCGAGACGGCCGAGAAGGGCATGAACTGGATGCGGCTCAAGGCCCGCGGTACGGCGGGTCACGGGTCGATGGTGAACAACGACAACGCGGTGACGAACCTGGTCGAGGCGGTCACCCGGATCGGCAACCACGAGTGGCCGCTGCGGATCACGCCGACGGTGAAGGAGTTCCTCGAGACGCTGGAAGAGGTGCTCGGGATCGAGCTGGATCCGGACGACATGACGGCCACGCTGGCGACGCTGGGTAGTTTCACCCGGATGTTCGGGGCGACGATCCGGAACACGGCGAACCCGACGATGCTGAGCGCGGGGTACAAGGTGAACGTGATCCCGGGCGACGCGGAGGCGCATGTCGACGGGCGGTTCCTGCCGGGGTACGAGGAGGAGTTCTTCACCACCATCGACGAACTGCTCGGCGACAAGGTGCGGCGGGAGACCGTGATCGAGGACATCGCGCTGGAAACGGAGTTCAGCGGCGGCCTGGTCGAGGCGATGAAGGCGTGCCTCGCGGCCGAGGACCCGCAGAGCCGGACCGCGCCGCTGCTGATGTCGGGCGGCACGGACGCGAAGTCGTGGTCCCGCCTCGGCATCCGCTGCTTCGGGTTCGTACCGCTCCAGCTGCCGCCCGACCTCGACTTCATGGGCATGTTCCACGGCATCGACGAACGAGTCCCCACCGCCTCCCTCGAATTCGGCTCCCGAGTCCTGGACCGCTTCCTCGCCCAAGCCTGAGCCCGGTACTACGCCCGCCCCCGCTCTTCAGGAGGTAGCGGGAGGGTTCGACCCAGGCGGGACAGGGGGGATAGGAGCATGCAGGTGGGGGAGGAGAGGAGGGCGAGGGCGGTGATGAGTAGGGCGGTGCGGGGGGTTAGGTGGGCGGCCAGGTAGCCGCCGGTTAGGGAGCCGATGGGGGCTAGGCCGAGGGTGGCGAAGTTGATGGTGGCGGCTACTCGGCCCTGGAGGTGGAGTGGGGTGATGGTTTGGCGGACGACTACGACGCAGACGTCGACGGTCTGGCCGAACACGCCGAAGGTGAAGTTGATGGCGACCAGCAAGACGATCGTCACCGCGCCTGAGCCGTGTAGTAGCGGGACGCCGATCAGGGCGGCGTCGGCGATGGCGGCTCCGGCGACCAGGACTGGGCCGTAGCCCAGGCGCCGGGGGAGGGTGGCCGCGAGGAGCGAGCCGAGGAGGGCGCCGGGGCCCAAGGCTGCGAGGGTGAGGCCGATCGCGGCTCCGGACAGTTCGAGCGTGCGCGGGAGGAAGACGAGGTAGATCGTCATGAACGCGGCGAACGAGAACTGGAAGATCCCCGAGATGACCCCCACGGTTCGCAGTGAGGGGTCCCGGGCCACGACGCTGAGTCCTTGGCGGATCGACCTCAGTACGCCGTGCGCCGGGCCGCCGTGGTCTGGGACCTCGGAGCGGTGGATCCGGCTGATGGAGATGGACGACAGAGCGAAGAAGACGGCGCCGGAGATGATCGCGAGGGGCGCGGACAGCAGAGATACCAGGCCGCCGCCGAGTGCGGGGCCGCCGATTTGGGCCAGTGATCTGCTGCTTTCCAGGATGCTGGCGCCCTGGGCGAGCTCGTCGCGGTCGACTAGTCGTACCAACGAGGCCTGGTATGCGACGTCGAAGCAGACGGTGAAGACGCCGACTACGAAGGCGACTGCGAAGAGCAGGGCTACGCCGAGGGCGCCGAGCAGGTAGGCGATCGGGATGGCCATCAGTACGAGGGCGCGGGCGAGGTCGGCGAGCATCATCACGGTGCGGACGCGCCAGCGGTCCACCCAGACGCCGACGAAGAGCGACAGCAGCAGAACCGGGATCTGCTGGGCCGCGCGGAGTTCTCCGAGTTGGCCGGCTTCCGCGCCGAGCGCGACGACGGCGACGAGTGGCAGCGTCACCTGACCGGCCTGACTGCCGAACTGTGAGGCGGTCTGCCCCACCCAGAGTTTCAGGAAATCACGGTTGCGCCACAGAGAAGAGGGCAGCACAGCAAGAACTCCCAACGAGTTACCGTGCTGCAAATCTGAGCAGCACGCGGTGACAGGAATGAGTCAGCGCGTGCAGGGTTGACCGGGCATCTCTCAGCTCCTCGAAGGATGGCTCAGGGCAAGCTAACAGGTCAGCTACCGCAGAACCACTGAGTTCCCGTCAGCTTGGGCGGGACAGGTTGATCGTTTTGCGGAGGTGGGGGAGTAGGCGGGTCAGGCGTGCGGGTGGGGTTGGGCTGGTCACGAGGCTGAGGGTGAGGCGGTAGCGGAAGGGGGCCGGGACGAGTTGTTCGCCCGGGCGGAGCTCACCCGACAGCGCGCTCCGTGGGACCAGGGCCAGGTGGGAGCTGCGGCGGGCCATGGCGACGGTGGTGCCGAGGGTGACGCCATGGCGTGCCCGTGCGCCAAAAGCGATCAGCCGGGCACGGATCTCCTCGGCGCCGCGGTCGTAGGTGGAGAACGGGATCTGGCGGTCCTTCAGCGGCTGCTTGCCCCGGCCCGGCAAGGCCACGCCGGGCGGTACGAACAGCACCAGCTCGTCCCGTCCGACCGGGCGGGTGACGGTACCGCGGGGGAGCGCCATCTGGTCGGCGATCGCGATGAACGCGGCGTCCATGGTGCCCTCGGCAACCTTTTCGACCAGGAAGTGGCCGTGATCGACCTGCTGTTCGATGTCCAGTTCGGCCAGCGATGCGTCGAGCACGGGGAACAGGATCGGCGCCAGGCTGGCGAACGTGCCGACCACCAGCCGAGGCCCGCCAGCCGCGGCGCGGGTGGCGGCGTACACCTCGTCGAGGTGGCCGAGGATGTGTTCGGCGCGCTGGGCGAGCTCGGCGCCGGCGACTGTTGGCCTGGCACCGCGGGTGTCTCGCTCGAACAGGCGTACCTCGCAGGTGCGCTCCAGCCGGGCCAGGCGCTGGGAGGCCGACGGTTGGGAGATCCGGAGCTCGCGGGCCGCCGTCCCGACCGAGCCGGTCCGGCTGATCGCCAGCACGAGCCGGAGATCCTCGACCGACGGTGATGAGGCCATAGGGAAAGGCTATGACATGAGGTCAGTTGCCGCCGGCTACCGGTCGAGTATCGAACAGCCAAGAATGAAAGGCATGAGAGCCCGTCGGGATGCGCTGGTTCTGTTGGCCGGTGCTGGTTCGGCGGATCTCGCCTTCCGGATCGCGCAGGTCGCGCTGCCGTTGGTGGTGCTGGCCGAGACGGGTTCGGTCGCCGCGACCGGACTGGCCGGCGGAGCATCCGGTCTACCTGTCGTGCTGTCTCCTTGGTGGGCTCGGCGCGCGCGGCAATGGGTCGACTCGGGTCCGCGATTGGCCGTGGTGGCCGTGGTTTCCGCGGTCGCGCTCGCGATGGTGCCGGGGGCTGCCGCGCTCGGCGTACTGCACGCCGCTGTGCTGATCGCCAGCGGGCTGCTGCTCGGTTGTGCCGACGCCCTGTCCACGCCGGGACGCTCTGCATTGCTCGCGGACACCGGAGATCGGTGGGGTGCCGACAAGGCAGTCGTACTGCTGACCTGGCAGGACGGGTTGCGGCGGGTGGGCATGGTGATCGGTCCGCCCATCGGCGCGCTCGCGATCGCGGCGGGCTTCACCAACCAGTTGTTGTGGGTCGAGGCCGGGACGGTGCTGGCCGCCGGCGTACTCGCGTGCTCGGTGAAGGCCGATCGACCCCGCGACGGCGAGGTAGCGACACCGTCGATCCGGGCCAGCCTGGTTGGTCGCCGCGACATCCTGTATGGGTGGATCGCGCGGGGGACCGGCTGTCTCACCTGGTTCGCGTTCACCCTCGGTCTGTCGGTGATCGGTGCCCAGCGCAACCAACCGGGCGTCTATCTCGCCGCCGGGATGTCCGGGTACGGCGTGGGCTCGGTGCTGGGCACGGTGATCTCGGTGGCCGTAGTCCGTCGGTTCGCCCCGGTGCCCGTCTCGAGTCTCGCCTGGACGGTCATGGGGTTGTGCTGGGTCGGGATGGGGGTGTGGACCACGCCGGCCGCGGTCGCAGTACTGGCTGCGTTGTCCGGAGCGACCGTCGTACTGGGGATCGCGGCCATCTCGGCACTGATCACCAGGTCGTCGACGGGTGCGGAGCGACGGACGTTGCTGTCGGGGCAGAGTGTGGTGGTGAACGCGAGTAGTTCGGCGGGACTCTTGCTCGGTGGTCCGGTGATAGCGGTGGTTGGTGCGGAGCACACGTTGATCGGCGCGGGCGTCCTGACGGCGGCGGTGGCGATGGGTGTGCTGGCGACGGGTACGCAAAAGACGGGGCGAAATCGGGCTGCGGATGAGACGGCGGCCTGCGACACTGCCGGGCATGTCCGAGATCGTGATCACCACGCTGGCCGAGCGGCCTGACATCGTCGACGGCCACGACCACGCCGTGTACGTCGAACCCAACGTCTGGGTCCGGCACGACCTCGGACAAAACCCCAACTAGTCGGGGTACTCCGGTCGCCGGTGAGGCCGGACGATCGGGGCATGACTACTTCGACAGAGCAGAACAAGGGGATCGTCCGCGACTTCATCGACGGACTGTTCAGCAAGGGGGATCCGGGCGCGGTCGACACATACCTCGCCGAGGACTTCGTCAACCACGACCCGCCGTTCGGGGTCTCCGCCGACCGGGAGGGGATGCGGGTCGCCGGGGCAATGATGCGGGCCGGCTTCCCGGATTGGCACAGCGAAGTGCACGACCTGATCGCCGAGGGTGATCTCGTGGTCGAGCGGTTCACCGCGACTGGGCACCAGAAGGGTGAGGTGATGGGGGTCGCGCCGACGGGCCGGGCGGTCGCGCTGGAACCGTCTGGACGTGCTGATCCGGCGCTGCTACGCAGGACTGGAGACCGACCGGCTGCGCGCCGAGACGCTCGACCGGCTCCGCGGCCTGCTGACTGTCGACGCCGCCTTCTTCGCCACCGTCGACCCGGCCACGCTGTTGTTCACCAGCGCGTTCGCCGACGATCCGTTGCGGTCGGCAAGCGGGGAGTTCATGGCCAACGAGTTCGGCCGGGCCGACGTGAACAAGTTCGCCGAGCTGGCCCAGGCGAGCGACCCGGTCAGCTCGGTCGACCATGCGACCCGGGGCGATCGGTCGGCGAGTTCGCGGTACGTCGAGGTGATGGCGCCCCTCGGGCTCGGCGACGAGTTGCGGGCCGCGCTGGTGTCGGGCGGCAGGTGCTGGGGCGTGATCTGTCTGCATCGGGAGGACGCCGAGTTCGGCTTCTCCGATCGGGAGCTCCGGCTGGTACGCCGAGTCGCCCCGCACCTGGCCGAGGGACTGCGCCGGAGCCTGCTGGGCGGGACCACGGCATCCACGGACGTCGGCCCCGGCGTGGTCGTCCTCGATACGGGGCTGGACGTAGTGTCGATCAGCACAGAGGCGGAGTACTGGCTGGCTCAGCTGGATCCGGAACGACGGACCGAGCTGCCGGTCGCCGTACGGGCGGCGGCTGCGCAGTTACGGCGAGTGCACGAACTTTCGGCGGCGCCGGTGCTGAAGGTGAGAACACCAGCCGGGCAATGGCTGGCCGTGCATGCCTCGACGCTGCGGGGTGCGGATGGCGAGCAGATCGCCGTCGTCGTCGAGCCGGCCACGGCCAAGCAGCTCGGCTCGTTCCTGCTCGACGTTCACGGTCTCACTCCGGCACAGCAACGGGTGACCGAACTACTTCTGCAGGGCTGCTCGACCCGGCAGATCGTCGAGCGGCTGCACCTGTCGCCGCACACGGTCCAGGAGCATGTCCGGGCAGCCTTCGACAAGGTCGGCGTCGGCAGCCGCCGCGAGCTCGTCGCGACCCTGCTCGGCGGCCACTGAGCTGAGCTCCTAGAACGTGCGCATCACCTTGATGATGCGGCGGCGGAGCCAGACCCTGCGGGTGCCGTCGGGATATCGGCGGAGCCGGGCCAGCTCCCAGCCGCCGTACTCGGCGTGCTCGGTGAGCAGCCGCCGGACAGCCCCCCGCGACTCCGTCCTGGACAACTCGAACTGCTGCAGTTCGTATTCGGCCAATCTGCACCTCCACCACTACTTCACGAAACATCCTCCAGCGCCGCCACGATCGCGGGCGGCAAGGCGAGCTCCTCGGTCCCCAGCACCGACTTGAGCTGCATCGCCGTCCGGGCCCCGACGATCGCGGCGGTCACGCCGGGCCGGTCCCGGACCCAGGTCAGCGCCACTTCGAGCGGGGTCCAGCCGAGCCCGTCAGCCGCCCGGGCCACGGCTTCAACGATGCCCGAACCTCGTCCATCGAGGTAGGGGTCGACGAATCTGGACAGATGCTGAGATGCGGCCCGCGAGTCGGCCGGGATCCCGGTCCGGTACTTCCCGGTCAACACGCCGCGGCCAAGCGGCGACCACGCCAGTACGCCGATGCCGAGTCCGCCCGCCGCCCGGATGGCGTCCGCCTCCGCGTCCCGGGCGAGCAGCGAGTACTCCACCTGGTTGGAGACCGGGACCGCGCGACCGGGCCAGGCCTGCTGCCAGGTGACGGCGCGGGCGGACTTCCAGCCGGCGTAGTTCGAGATGCCGACGTACCGGACCTTGCCGGAGTTGACCGCGTGGTCCAGCGCCGACAACGTCTCCTCCAGCGGCACGTCGTCGGACCAGGTGTGCAACTGCCAGAGGTCGATGTGCTCCACGTTGAGCCGGCGGAGTGAGCTGTCCAGATCGCGGAGCAGGGCGCCACGGGAGGTATCGGTGAGCCGCTCGCCCCGCCGTACGCTGAAACCCGCCTTGGTGGCGATCACCAGGTCGTCGCGGTCGACCACGTCGCCGAGCAGGTTGCCGATCAGCCGCTCACTGTCGCCGTCCCCGTACGCCGCGGCGGTGTCGATCAGGGTGCCACCCGCGGACACGAACGCGGCCAGCTGCTCGCGCGCCTCGTGCTCGTCGGTGTCCCGGCCCCAGGACATCGTCCCCAGGCCCAGTCTGCTGACCGCGAGGCCACTGTGACCGAGATAGCGCTGCTGCATGTACCGAGCCTATTGCGGGGCACCGACAACGGCTCGTTAGGCTCGCCTGTCATGCGACTCGGACTGAACATCGGCTTCGTCTACGGCGGCGACGACCATCTGGATCACTTGCGGGTGGTGAGGGAGGCCGAACGGCTCGGGTACTCGGTCACCTGGGCCGCGGAGGCGTACGGCTCCGACGCCGCCACGCTGCTGAGCTGGATCGCCGCTCAGACCTCGACCATCGACGTCGGCGCGGCGGTGTTCCAGATCCCGGCCCGGACGCCGGCGATGACCGCGATGACGGCCGCCACCCTGGACAAGCTGTCCGGCGGCCGGTTCCGGCTCGGCCTGGGCGTGTCCGGGCCGCAGGTGTCCGAAGGCTGGCACGGCGTCCGGTTCGACAAGCCGTTGGGCCGCACCCGCGAGTACGTGGCGATCGTCAACGCGGCGATGCGCCGTGAGACCGTCGCGTTCGAAGGTGAGCACTTCACCCTGCCGCTGCCGGACGGGCCGGGCAAACCGCTCAAACTGACGATCCGGCCGGTCCGCGATCATGTCCCGGTGTACCTTGCCGCGGTCGGGCCGAAGAACCTCGAACTGGCCGGCGAGATCGCCGACGGCTGGCTCGGCATCCTGAACGACCCCACCTATCTGGGAGAGCAGTTGAACCACATCAGGACGGGCCGCGAGGTCCGTCAGCCCGGTCTCGGCCTGGACGGCTTCGACACGGTGGTGTCGGTCCCGGTCGTGGCCGGCGAGGACATCGCCGCGGCCGCCGACCCGATCCGGGGCTACACGGCCCTGTACATCGGCGGCATGGGCAGCCGGGAGAAGAACTTCTACAACGCCCTCGCGGTCCGGATGGGGTACGCCGACGAGGCGAAGGAGGTCCAGGACCTCTATCTGGCCAAGAAGCACCGGGAGGCGATGGCCGCCGTACCGCAGGGCTTCATCGACTCGATCTCGCTGCTCGGCGGCAAGGAGCGGATGGCCGACAAGCTCACCGCGTACGCCGAGGCGGGCGCGACCACCGTCGCGCTGACCCCCTTCGAGCCGACCGTCGAGGCCCGGATCGACACGTTGCGCACGGTCGCCGAGGCGCTCGAGCTCGCCGGGGTCGGTGACTGACCGCGTATGTCCATCTGGGACGCCATCATCCTCGGCATCGTCGAGGGGCTCACCGAATTCCTGCCGGTTTCCAGCACCGGGCACCTGACCATCGCGTCGAAGATGCTCGGCCAGAAGATCGACGACCCGGCGATCACGGCGTTCACCGCGGTGATCCAGTTCGGCGCGATCGCGGCCGTGGTGTTCTTCATGTGGAAGGACATCCGGACGTACGCCGTGGCGTGGTTCAAGGGGTTGCGCCATCCGGAGTACCGGGGTGAGTTCGACCACCGGATGGGGTGGTTCGTGATCGTCGGGTCGCTGCCGATCTGCATCGTCGGGTTCCTCGGCCGGCACATCATCGCGGGGCCGCTGCGCAGTCTGTGGTGGGTGGCGGGGTCGCTGATCGCGTGGTCGTTCGTGATGGTGGCGGCCGAGCGGATGGGCCGGAAGGACCGGCCGTTGACGCGGATCACCTGGATCGACGCGATCGTGATGGGCGTGATCCAGTGCCTCGCGCTGATCCCAGGGGTCTCGCGGTCGGGGGCGACGATCTCGGCCGGGTTGTTCTGCGGGCTGGATCGGGTCGCGGCGACGCGGATGGCGTTCCTGCTGGGGATTCCGGCGCTGGTGGGGGCTGCGGTGTTTGAGTTGCCGCATGCGCTGGATGGGAGCGTGGGACTGGTGCCGGTTCTGGTGGGGACGGTTGTCAGTTTCGTGGTCGCGTACGCGTCGGTGGCGTGGTTGATCCGGTTCGTGGCGAAGCACACGACCGAGGTGTTCGCCTTCTACCGGATTTTGATCGGCATCGTCATTTTGATCCTGCTGGCGACCAGCACGATCACGGCGACCTGAGGACGGGTACGGCGCCGGGCTGGTGGGGTTAGAGCCAGCCGGCGCGGCGGAAGGCGGCGTACATGGTGGTGCTGGTGACGGCCATCACGGTGAGGCAGGCGTAGTAGCCGTAGTACCAGCGGAGTTCGGGCATGTTGTCGAAGTTCATGCCGTAGATGCCGGCGATCGCGGTCAGGGCGGCCGCGATCCCGACCCAGGCGGCGATGCGGCGCATGTCTTCGTTCTGCTGGACCGAGACGCGGGCCAGGTGGGCGTTCAGGGCCGAGCTGAGCAGGGTGTTGAGGGCGTCGGTCTGGTCGGCGACCCGGACCACGTGGTCGGCGACGTCGCGGAAGAAGGGGGCGGCTTCGGGGCTGATCAGTGGGACCGCGCCGTGGGCGAAGGATTCCATCGGCTCGGTCAGCGGGCCGATCGCGCGGCGCATCTCGAGCACCTCACGCTTGAGCAGGTAGATCCGCTCGGCGTCGCTGGTGCGTTCGGCGGAGAAGACCGAGGTCTCCACCTCGTCGACGTCCACCTCGACCTGCTCGGCGACCGACTCGTAGCCGTCGACGATCGAGTCGCAGATCGCCCACAGGACGGCGGCCGGGCCGTGGCCCAGGACGGAGGCGCGTTCCTCGAGTTCCTGGCGGGCGGTGGACAGCGGGGCCCCTTCGCCGTGCCGCACGGTGACGACGTACCGCTTGCCGACGAAGACGCTGACCTGGCCGGTCTCCACGGCGTCTTCCTCGTCGATGTACCAGAGCGTGCGGAGGACGACGACGATCGAGTCGCCGAAGCGTTCGACCTTGGGGCGCTGATGAGCCTGCAGCGCGTCCTCGACGGCGAGTTCGTGCAGGTCGAACAGCTGCTGGACCCGGTGCATCTCGGCCGGAGTGGGTTCGTGCAGGCCGACCCAGCCGAAGCACTCGCCGTTGTCGTCGATCGCCTGGGCCACGGTCTCCGGGTCCTTGGGCAGGTCCTGCCGCTCCCCCTTGGCGTACACCCCGCAGTCGACGATCACAGCACTATGATGGCACCGCCGGTACTGCGGACGCGGGATCGCCTGGTTGCCGCGGTCGTTGCACTGTGGTTGCCGGGGACTTGCCCGGACCGGATACCGTGCGGTCATGCCCACGGTGATTCTGGTCCGGCACGGTCGCAGCAGCGCGAACACCTCCGGTGTCCTGGCCGGCCGGACACCAGGGGTCAAGCTGGACGAGGCCGGGCTGCAGCAGGCGGCCGCGGTCGGGGAGCGGCTGGCCGGGTTGCCGCTGGCCGCGATCGTGACCTCGCCGCTGGATCGCTGCAAGCAGACCGCGGCCGCGATCGCCAAGCACCACCAGGTGTTGCGTCCGGCAACGGATCGGCGGCTGACCGAGTGCGGGTACGGCGACTGGACCGGGCAGCAGCTGTCCGCGCTTATGAAGGACCCGCTCTGGCCGGTCGTCCAGCAGCACCCGTCGGCCGTCACGTTCCCGAACGGAGAGTCGATGCGCGGGATGCAGCAGCGCGCGGTCGACGCGGTCCGCGAGCACAACACGGCGCTGGCGGCCAGCCACGGACCGGATGCGCTCTGGGTCGCGGTCTCACATGGTGACGTGATCAAGGCGATCGTGGCGGACGCGCTCGGTCAGCATCTGGACACGTTCCAGCGGATCGTCGTGGACACCGCGTCGACCACGATCATCAGCTACACCCCGACCCGGCCGTTCCTGGTCCGGCTGAACGACACCGGCAGCGAGTTGGCCTCGTTGATGCCGAAGCCCCCGGCCAAGACGAAGGGCGGTCGCCGCAAGCCCGCAGTACAGTCGTCTGATGCCGTAGTGGGCGGGCGATAGGGTTTCGGTATGGCGCGCGTTGTGCATTCGTATGACGATCCGGATCGGTTCGTCGCAGGCACCGTCGGTGAACCGGGTGCCCGGACCTTCTTCCTGCAGGCCCGGGCCGGTGCCCGGCTGACCTCGGTCGCCTGTGAGAAGGAGCAGGTGATGGCCCTCGCGGAGCGGCTGGACGTGATGCTTGACGAGGTGGCCCGGCGGTTCGACCGGGATCCCGTGCCGCCGGGCGGGGAAGAGGACACCGATCCGCTGGAGCAGCCGATCGAGGAGGAGTTCCGGGCCGGCACCATGACGCTGGCCTGGGAGGCCGACGCCGAGCGGGTGGTGATCGAGGTGTTCGCCGTCGTCACCACTGAGCAGGTCGAGCTGGAGGAGTCCGACCCGGTCACGGCCGCGATGGAGTCCGACGACGCCGAGGTGTTCATCGTCCGGATCAGCGAGGAGCAGGCCCGCGCGTTCGCCCGGCGGGCGGTGGCCCTGGTCGCGTCCGGCCGGCCGAGCTGCCCCTTCTGCGGCCGCCCGATCGATGCGGACGGCCATATCTGTCCCCGCGCCAACGGCTATCGCAGGCACACCCGCGAATGATCGACCTCGACCTGCTCAGCAGGGGAGAGTTGTCCCTGCACGGTCGGCTCGTGGCCGCCTCGAACGGCACCTTCCAGGGATCCGTCAGCCTCTCCGGTGAGAGCGCGACTGTGGTCTACAAACCGGTCCAGGGCGAGCGCCCGCTGTGGGACTTCCCCGACGGCACCCTGGCCCAGCGCGAGTACGCGGCGTACGTCGTGTCGGAGGCGCTCGGGT
Source organism: Kribbella caucasensis (assembly GCF_004361855.1). Classification (GTDB taxonomy): domain Bacteria; phylum Actinomycetota; class Actinomycetes; order Propionibacteriales; family Kribbellaceae; genus Kribbella; species Kribbella caucasensis. Next base: position 268,530 of record NZ_SNWQ01000008.1, on the reverse strand, counting down.
GGTCGCTCGTCCCCCCGACGTTGCTGCGGGACGGGCCGCTCGGCGAGGGCATGGTGCAGCTGTGGATCGACGAGGCGGAGCTGCCGGCGGGTGAGACCGAGCTGGTGGACATCGTGCCGCAGGGGCGGGTGCCGACGGGCTGGATCGGCGTGCTCGACGCGCTCGACGGGCGGCACAACCCGGTCACGCTGGTGCACGCCGACCAGGACGGGTTGCGGCGGATGGCGGTGTTCGATGCCTTGGTCAACAACGCGGACCGCAAGGGCGGGCATGTCCTGAATCCGGGCGACGGGCGAATCTTCGGCGTGGACCACGGGGTCACCTTCAATGCCGACGACAAGCTCCGGACGGTCCTGTGGGGATGGGCCGGCGAGACGATCCCGGCGGAGCTTCTCGAGGACGTCCGGAAGCTGGCCGACGAGCTGGCCGGACGGCTGGGTGCCGAGCTCTGCGAGCTGATCACCGGCGTGGAGCTGACCGCGACCCGCGAACGTTGCGCTGCATTGCTCAAGACGGGCAAGTACCCGTTCCCCAGCGACGACTGGCCGGCGATTCCCTGGCCGGCGTTCTAGAACCCTGGGTCGGACGTTCTTCGGCGGTTGCCGGGCACTGGTTCGTCAGGCCGTTGCGTAGGCGCTTGGGCTGGTGCCGCGGTTGCGTTTGAAGGCGGTGCTGAAGCTGAAGGCGTCGGCGTAGCCCACCTGGCGAGCCACTGATTGGACGGTCGCGCCGGGTTCGGTCAACAGGCCGGCGGCGTGCGTCATTCGCAGATCCGTCAGGTAGGCCAGTGGCGGTTCGCCGACGAGTTCGGTGAAGCGACGGGCCAACGTGGTCCTGGAGACGTTGGCGACTCCGGCCAGGCTGTTCAGGGTCCAGGGCGCGCCGGGGGAGTTGTGCAGGGCCTGCAGCACCGGACCGACCACGTCGTCGCCCAGAGCCTGGTACCACGGCGGCGACTTCTGCTCGAACCAGTCGCGCATCGTGCAGACCAGCAACCAATCGAGCAGCCGATCGAGACCGACCTGCCGGCCGAGGGATCCCGCGGCGAGCTGCAGTTCGAGGTAGTCGCGCAAGGGACCGCAGTCGTGGTTCGAGGTGAGGACGAGGACGGGTGGCAGCTCGCGAAGCAGCCGCTGCGGCGTCTCCCGCCGAACGTGGTACGCCCCGGCGAGGAGAACCGTGCCGCCCAGACTCGTCGTACCGGCTGGTCGAACCCTTGACGGTGCCGTCGCAGAGCGCGTCGACCGGTTGGGCGTTGCGCCTCGGGTCGTCGGTGACGATGAAGGGCGCCGGGCCGAGGACGATCGCGTTGTCGCCTGGTCGTACGGGTGTGGGCTCCCAGCCGTCCGCCACGATCCAGGCCTCGCCTCGCAGCGGCGCGATCAAGGTCAGCGCGGCGGCGTCGGTGAAGCGGAGCGCATACGGAGCCGGGAGCACCGGAGTACCGAGCACCGCGCCCTCGGCACGGACACCTCGGAGCAGGTCGTCGAGAGGATCCATAGGACCCAGCGTAGGCAGCGGGACTAATGGACATCTGGGTGGAACTTTCGCGCATGGGCCGCGGTGGGATGGCCGGATTGACTTCGGGTATGACGATTTTGGTGCTTGGGGCAACGGGTAAGACCGGTCGGCGGGTGGTTGGGAGGCTGCGTGATCGAGGGGTGGCGGTGCGGGCGGCCTCGCGGAGTTCGGAGACTCGGTTCGATTGGGAGGATTCGGGCAGCTGGGCGAGCGCCGTACGGGATGTCGCTGCCGTGTATCTGATCGCGCCGGAGGAGCCGAAGCTGATCGAGCCGTTCGTGGATCAGGCGGTTGCCGCGGGGGTGGCGAAGTTCGTGGTGTTGTCGGGGCGGGGTGGTGCGGATGGGTTCGGTGAGGTGTTCGGGCATGGGATGGCCGAGGCCGAACGAGCCGTGAAGGCATCCGGGGTCGCGTGGACGATCATCGGGTCGAACAACTTCGCTCAGAACTTCGACGAGGATCTCTGGTACGAACCGCTGCTGACCGGGCGGCTGGCGTTGCCGACGGGTGGGGTGCGCGAGCCGTTCGTGGATGTCGAGGACGTGGCAGAGGTCGCCGCGACGCTGCTGACGGAGGACGGGTACGACGGGCGGAGGTACGACCTGTCCGGTCCGGAGGGGTTGACCTTCGACGAGGCCGTTGCGCAGATCGCGGCCGCCTCGGGGCGGACGATGTCGCACGTCGACGTGTCGCCGGCCGAGTACGGGGCCGAGCTGCGGGCGCAGGGGTACCCCGAGGACGTCGTGGAGCAGTTGAACGCCATGTTCGACCTGGTCCGGGCCGGTCTGCTCGCCGAACCGGCCGACGGCGTACGCCAGGTCCTCGGCCGGGACGCGACGCCGTTCGCGGCGTACGTGGACCGGGCCTGGCGTCGGAGGTGATCCCGCTCATACCGCATTTCGGGCGGGAGCGCGGGGCGGATCGGGGAGTGGAACCTGTTCGTGTCTGTTGATGGCTGACTGGATAGGCTCCGTCTCATGCAGGCGTGGACGAAACCAGAAATCCCGGTCGTACCCGGGCCGGCCCGGCGTCTTCGCCTCTACGACACCGCCTCGGGTGGTCCGGTCGAGGTCCCGCCGGCCGCCGACGGGCCAGCCAGGATGTACGTCTGCGGCATCACCCCGTACGACGCGACGCACATGGGCCACGCGGCGACGTACGTCACCTTCGACCTGATCAACCGCCTCTGGCGCGACGCCGGCTACGACGTCCACTACACCCAGAACATCACCGACGTCGACGACCCGCTGCTCGAGCGGGCGACCGCGACCGGTGTCGAGTGGGCCGATCTGGCCGAGCGCGAGATCCAGTTGTTCCGCGACGACATGACCGCGTTGCGGGTGATCCCGCCGCAGGAATACGTCGGCGTGGTCGAGTCGATCCCGTTGGTGGTCGAGCGGATCGCCGAGCTGCAGCGCGCCGGCGCCGTGTACGACGTGGACGGGGACCTGTACTTCGCGGTCAAGGCGGACCCGGCGTTCGGCAGCATCTCGTCGTACGACGCCGCGACCATGCTGGCGTTGTTCGGCGAGCGCGGCGGCGACCCCGATCGCGAAGGCAAGCGCGACCCGCTGGACTGTCTGGTCTGGATGCGCGAACGTCCGGGCGAACCCGCCTGGGACTCGCCGTTCGGGCGCGGCCGGCCGGGTTGGCACATCGAGTGCTCGGCGATCGCGCTGCGCTACCTCGGGATGACGATCGACGTCCAGGGCGGCGGGTCGGACCTGATCTTCCCGCATCACGAGATGTCGGCGAGCGAGGCGCAGTGCGCGACGGGGGAGTACCCGTTCGCCCGCGCGTACGTCCACCAGGCGATGGTCGGACTGGACGGCGAGAAGATGTCGAAATCCAAGGGCAACCTCGTCCTCGTCTCCCGCGAACGCCAGGCCGGCTCCGACCCGATGGCGATCCGGCTGGCGCTGCTGGCCCACCACTACCGGACCGACTGGTTCTGGACCGACGCCGACCTGCTCGAAGCCCAGAAGCGCCTCGACACCTGGCGCGGCGCGATCGCCCGAGGCACCGGCCCCGACGGCACCGCCGCGGTCGACGCCCTCCGCTCGGCCCTGACCAACGACCTGGACACCCCGGCCGCCCTCGCCGCCCTGGACCTCTGGTCCGAAACCAACGGCGAGGACCCCACCTCACCCGCCCTGATCACCCAGGCCGCCGATGCCCTACTCGGCATCAAGCTCTAACCCGTACTACGCGCCGCCGGCGACGAAGGAGCGGGTCGTCGTACGGGGCTATTCGGGGCGGTTGTTGTTGCGGCGTCTGAGGTAGCGCTCGAATTCGGCGGCGATGGCGTCGCCGGAGGCTTCGGGGAGGTCGGTGGTGTCGCGCTGCTGTTCGAGGGTGGCGACGTACTCGGCGACCTCGGGGTCTTCCTCGCTGAGTTCGTCGGCGCCGCGTTGCCAGGCGCGGGCGAGTTCGGGCAGGTCGCCCTCGGGGATCGGGAGATCCAGCAACGCCTCGACCTTGCCGAGGAGGGCGAGGGACGCCTTCGGGCAAGGGGTACCGGCGATGTAGTGGGGGATCGCGGACCAGACCGAGACCGACGGTATGCCGAGGGTGTTGCACAGGTCGGCGAAGACACCGGTGATCCCGGTCGGGCCCTCGTAGCTGGACGGCTCCAGACTCCACGAGGCGGTCAGCTCGGGATCGGACGACGTCGCGCTGACCGGGATCGGGCGGGTGTGCGGCGAGTCGGCGAGCAGGGCGCCGAGCACGACGACCAGTTGCGCGTTCGACTCGTCGACGACCGCGAGGAGCTCCTGGCAGAAGGTCCGCCAGCGCATGTTCGGCTCGATGCCGCGGATCAGCAGTACGTCGCGGTCGGTGTCGTCCGGCCGGGCCAGGTACATCCGGGTGGTCGGCCAGGTGATCTCACGGACACCTTCCTCGTCGATACCGACCGTCGGCCGGTTCACCTGGAAGTCGTAGTAGTCCTCGGGATCGATCTCGGTCACGAGCTCGGCGTCCCACTCGTCGATCAGGTGGTCCACCGCACCGGTCGCGGCCTCGGCGGCGTCGTTCCAGCCCTCGAACGCGGCGATCACGACCGGGTCCCGCAGGTTAGCGAGGTCTACCACCCGCCACCCCCTGTCCTAGCCGTTGTCGCTGCCGCTGTCTGAGCTGCCAAAGTCAGTACTCCGTCCGCACCGCGTGCCGGACTGCCAGCCTACGTCCCCGGGGAGCACCGTGCGTCCGGTTTCACGCCCAGCGGAACGTGTCGGCCGTACGACGTACCGAGGTACCCGGCGTGCTCCGAACTTGAGTCCCAGGTGAAACTGGTGGGGCTGTCCGTCTCTCAAAGGAGCCCACGTTGTCCGCGCACCCGAAGTACGTCATCGCCCCATGACCCTGCGCGCGGTGCTCTGGGACATGGACGGCACGCTGGTCGACTCCGAGCCGGTCTGGGCCCGGGTCCAGATCGACCTGATGGCAACGCTCGGAGCGGTGTGGACGACCGAGGATTGTGTCTCGCTCGTCGGCAGCGATCTGAGTAACGCGTTGAAAGTCTGGATGGCGCGGATCCCGGCCGGCCGGATCACCCCCGACGAACTGGCCGAGCGGATGTTCAGCCAGGTGGTGGCGACGTTGCGGGAAGAGGTCGAATTGCGGCCCGGGGCGGTCGAGTTGCTGCAGGCGTTGAACAAAGAAGAGATCCCGTGCGCCCTGGTTTCGGCGTCGCACCGGGTCATGATCGACGCGGTCCTCGGACACCTGCCGGACGAGTTGTTCGACGTGATCGTCGCCGGTGACGAGGTCGAGCACGGCAAGCCGCACCCCGAGCCGTACCTGACCGCAGCCCGGGCGCTCGGCGTCGATCCGGCCGACTGCGTGGTGATCGAGGATTCCCCGGGCGGCACCGAATCCGGTACCGCGGCGGGTGCGTTCGTGGTCGCCGTACCGCAATGGGTGCCGATCCCCGAAGCACCTCGGCGCCTGGTCGTCAAGTCCCTGGAACCCATCACCCCGGAGTCCCTGCGTCGTTTGCTCCACTGAGGCGCTACCTTCGTGAGGTGCCCGCGGGGCGTGACTGGGGACGAGAGGGTGGGACGTGGTGATGGTGGTGAAGCGTCGTCTCCTGGCGGTGGCCAGGACCGGCGTAGTGAGGTCCGCAGGGCAGGCTGCACTGGTGGGGTTGCTGGCCGGCTCGCTGGCGGCGTGTGGGAAGAACGGCGACCAGCAGAACGACACCGGCCCGACGCCGAACCAGGTGATGATCAAGGTCGCGACCACCGACTCGGTCACCTCGCTCGATCCGGCCGGCCCGTACGAGATCGGCTCGCGCACCCTGCAGGCGAACCTCTTCCAGACCCTGCTGACGATCACGCCGGGCAAACCGACCCCGGTACCGGATGCCGCCGACTGCCAGTTCGACGCGCCCACGACGTACACCTGCAGCCTGAAGAACGGGCTGACCTTCCCGAACGGGCACGAGCTGACGTCGTCGGACGTGAAGTTCAGCTTCGACCGGATGGTCAAGCTCAAGACCGCGGGTGGCCCGGCCGGACTGTTCAGCACGGTCGCGTCCGTGAGCACGCCGGACGAGTTGACCGCGGTGTTCACGCTGAAGCGGCCGGACGCGCGACTGCCGTACCTGCTGACCACGACCGGCGCCTCGATCGTGGACGAGGAGACCTACCCGGCCGCGAAGCTGTTGAACGACAAAGCGATGGGCAGCGGGCCGTACCAGCTCAGCTCTTACAAGGCCGGTACGTCGGCCGTGCTGACCAAGTTCATCAAGTACCGCGGACCGCGGGCCGCGCAGAACGACGGGATCGAGCTCAGCCTGCTCCCCGACTCGGCCGCGCTGTCGTCGGCCGTCACCACCGGGAAGGCCGATCTGGCGTTCCATGGGTTCGGCGCGAGCGACCTGGACAAGCTGCGCTCTGGGGACAAGGTGCAGGTGGTCGAGGCCGCGTCCGCGGAGATCCGGTTCTTCTCCTTCCACTTCAAATCGACGGTGGCCCGACGGCCCGCAGTACGGCGTGCCGTGGCGCAGTTGATCGACCGGCCGGCCCTGGTGAAGAAGGCGTACGGCGACCACGTGACGCCGTTGTACTCCGTTGTGCCGCCCGGGTTCGCGGGTCAGGTCGACGCGTTCCGCGCGGAGTACAAGGATCCGAACAAGGCAGCGGCCACGACGATCCTGCGCGAAGCGGGTATCACCACGCCGGTGCCGTTGACGCTCGGGTGGACGCCGACGCAGTACGGCGCCGGCGCGAAGGCTGAAGTGACCGAGCTGAAACGGCAGCTGGATGCGACGGGGTTGTTCCGGGTGACGCTGCTGTCGGTCGAGTGGCCTCGGTACCAGCAGCTGGCGCGGGCCGGGGCGTTTGATATTTATCACTCCGGCTGGCTGCCGGACTACCCCGACACCGACGACTATCTGGCCCCGTTCGTGCGCGACAGCGGGCTCTACCAGAACGGCTACAAGTCGCAGACGGCGAACAAGCTGTTGGATCAGGAAGTCGCCGAGCAGAACAACCTCGACCGCGAAGAGCTGCTGGCCAGTGCACAGAACGTGATCGCGCACGACGCGCCGGTGCTGCCCAGTTGGCAGGGCCGGTTCACCGTCGTGGCCGGCAAGGGCCTGGAAAACGTCGCCGAGACGCTGAATCCGCTGTCGTACCTGTCCTTCTCCGCATTGAAGAAGTAACACTCGGCGAGGCATCCGCGACGCCGCGTGGGAGGACATGGTTTACTGCGACGTGTCCACGATACGGGACGATTTCCGCAGCATCACGATCGGGCAACGCAGCACTTTCCGCGTTTGACTCCGGAGAGTTCTGGCGGCAGGTTTGGGCCGCAGCCATTCCGGCGTGGGCCGGATTTCACGGATTCGAGGTAGGGGGAGCACACCGCGTGACAGCACCACTCGAGGTCGAGCCCGGCGCGGCGACGGCAGATCCGGAGGCCGTCCTCAAAGGTATGGGCAAGATCGAGGGACGCTCACTCGGTCAGATCGCGTGGATGCGGCTCAAGCGGGACAAGGTCGCGATCGGCGGCTTCGTCATCATCGTCCTGCTGATCCTGATGGCGATCTTCGCCAACCTGATCATCAAGCTCATCGGGCATCCGCCGAACCAGTTCAACCAGAACCTGATCGACACCGTCGGCGGCACCCTCGCCCCGACCGGGAAGTTCGGCGGGATGAGCTGGGAGCACCCGTTCGGGGTCGAGCCGGTGAACGGCCGCGACATCATGAGCCGGGTCATCTACGGATCCCGGATCTCGCTGCTGATCGCCTTCTTCGCCACCCTGCTGTCGGTCGCGATCGGCACCACCCTGGGGATCGTGGCCGGCTTCTTCGGCGGCTGGGTCGACGCCTTCATCAGCCGCTTGATGGACATCTTCCTCGCCTTCCCGCTGCTGGTCTTCGCGATCGCGCTGGCCGGGGTCGTCCCGGACGACGCCTTCGGCCTGAAGGGCGACTCGCTGCGGATCGTGCTGCTGATCTTCATCATCGGATTCTTCAACTGGCCCTACATCGGCCGGATCGTGCGCGGGCAGACGATCTCGCTGCGGGAACGCGAGTTCGTCGACGCCGCCCGCAGCCTGGGCGCTCGCCGGCCGTACATCCTGTTCACCGAGCTGCTGCCGAACCTGATCGCGCCGATCCTGGTCTACGCGACGCTGCTGATCCCGACGAACATCCTGTTCGAGGCCGCGCTGTCGTTCCTCGGCGTCGGTGTCCGGGCTCCCACGGCCACCTGGGGCGGCATGCTGTCCGACGCGGTGACCTTCTACACGATGCCGCACTTCATGTTGTGGCCCGGCTTGGCCATCTTCATCACCGTGCTGGCCTTCAACCTGTTCGGCGACGGACTGCGGGACGCGCTGGACCCGCGGTCTCGATGACTCGACTTTCACCACCAGTGGTTCTGACAAGAAGGGGTGCACCACAACCATGAGGATCAAACGACTGAGAACGGTCGCCGCGTTGTCGGCGGTCGTCGCCCTGGCGCTGTCGGCCTGTGGCGGCAGCGACGAGAGCCCCAGCGACGGATCCACTGGGGCCAAGAACGAGTTCAACGCGGCGCTGACCGGGGTGGTGAGTCCTTCTGACAAGAAGGGCGGCACCATCAAGATGGCCAACGCCGACGACTGGGACACCCTGGACCCGGGTGAGACCTACTACGGCTATGCCTGGAACTTCGCCCGCCTCTACGGCCGGTCGTTGCTGATGTTCAAGCCGGCTCCGGGTAAAGAGAGCAACGTACTGGTCCCCGACCTGGCCGAAAGCCTGGGCGTGCCCAGCGACGGCGGTAAGACCTGGACGTACAAGATCCGCAAGGGCGTCAAGTACGACGACGGCACCGAGGTCAAGGCGCAGGACGTCAAGCACGCCGTCCTGCGCTCGACCGACAAGGAGACCTTCCCGAACGGCCCGGCGTACTTCGAGGCGTTCCTGAACCTGCCGGCCGGCTACAAGGGCCCGTACAAGTCGAAGGGTGTCAACACCGACTCGGCGATCACCACCCCGGACGACCACACCATCGTCTTCCACCTGAAGAACGGCTTCGGTGGTTTCGATTACCTGGCTCAGCTGACCCAGACGATGCCGGTGCCGGAGGCAAAGGACGACGGCGCCAAGTACCGGAACCACATCGTCTCCAGTGGCCCGTACAAGTTCGAGAACGTGCAGCCCGGCAAGTCGTTCGCGCTGGCCCGCAACGACCAGTGGGACCAGGCGACGGACCCGAACCGCAAGGCGCTGCCGGACCGGTACGAGGTCGCGCTGAAGGTCAGCGCCGACGACATCGACAACCAGGTCATCAACGGCACCATCGACATCGATGTCCAGGGCACCGGTGTCCAGCCGGCGTCGCTGAGCAAGGTGCTGACGGACCCGGCCCTCAAGGCGAGCTCGGACAACGCCACCATCGCGCGTCTCTGGTACACCTCGATCAACCCGACGGTGAAGCCGTTCGACAACATCGAGTGCCGCAAGGCGATCGAGTACGGCATGGACAAGACCAGCTACCAGACCGCTTACGGAGGCCCGTTCTCCGGTGGCGACCTGGCGACGACGATCATGCCGCCGCTGGTCCCGGGCTACGAGAAGTTCGACCTGTACCCGGCCGGTCCCGACAACAAGGGCGACCAGGCCAAGGCGAAGGAAGCCCTGACCGCTTGTGGTCAGCCGAACGGGTTCAGCACCAACATGGCCTACCGCTCCGACCGGCCGCGTGAGAAGGCGACCGCCGAGGCGTTCCAGCAGGCCCTCAAGCCGCTCGGTATCAACCTGACCCTGAAGGGTTACCCGTCGGGTGACTACTTCTCGCAGTACGCCGGCAACCCGGGCTTCGTGGTCAAGAACGGCCTCGGCCTGGCCACCAACGGCTGGGGCGCGGACTGGAACGACGGCTTCGGCTTCCTGTCCCAGATCGTCGACAGCCGGGTCATCCGGCCGGCCGGTGGTTCGTCGAACACCAGCGTCCGGATCCCCGAGGTCGACAAGATGCTCGACGCGGCCATTGCCGAGACGGACACCGCCAAGCGGGAGAAGCTCTGGGCCCCGATCGACAAGCGCGTGATGGAAGAGGCCGTGATCTACCCGGGTGTGTACGCCAAGAGCCTGCTGCTGCGGCCGAAGAACCTCAGCAACGTGTTCATCAGCGAGGCGTTCAACATGTACGACTACCTGAGCCTGGGTGTGAAGTAACCGATCCAGCACAACCCTCTCTCAGGTACTCACGTTAGGTAGGTGAAGGCTGCAGGTGCCCGGCCCGGGAGGATCTCCCGGGCCGGGCACCGGTGCCGGGCACTGTGATCACATACATCGTCAGGCGGCTCATCGCGGCGATCGGTCTGCTCATCATCGTGAGCGCGATCACCTTCTCGATCTTCTATCTGGTACCGCGCTGGGCCGGTGCGTCGCCGGAGACGCTGGCGAACCGGTACGTCGGTCGCGCGGCAACCGAAGAGACCGTCAAACTGACCGCCGAGCGGCTCGGTCTGTACGACCCGATCGCAGTGCAGTACTGGAACTGGGCCAAAGGTGTCGTGGTCGGCGCGGAGTACGACTACGGCGCCGGCGTCGAGCGGTGTCCCGCGCCCTGCCTGGGGTACTCGTTCATCACCAAGCAGCCGGTGTGGCCCGAACTGCTCGACCGAATACCCGTGACGCTGTCGCTGGCAGCCGGTGCGTCGATCCTCTGGCTGGTGTTCGGTGTCGCCATCGGCGTGTTGTCGGCGTTGAGACGCGGCTCGATCTTCGACCGGGCCGCCATGACGGTGGCTCTGGCCGGAGTCTCGTTGCCGATCTTCTTCACCGGTCTGATCTCGCTGGCGTTCTTCAGCTATCGACTGGGCTGGACGAAACCCGGTGGAACCTTCGTCCCGCTCACCGACAATCCGGTGCTGTGGGCGCAGGCACTGATCCTGCCCTGGATCACCCTTGCCTTCCTGTTCTCTGCGCAGTACGCCAGGCTGACCCGGGCAGGCATGCTCGAGACGATGAACGAGGACTTCATCCGGACGGCCCGGGCGAAAGGCCTGAAGGAGCGGAACGTCGTCGTCCAGCACGGGCTCCGTGGAGCGTTGACACCGATCCTCACCATCTTCGGTCTGGACGTCGGCCTGCTGCTCGGCGGTGCCGTCCTGACCGAGAAGACGTTCTCCCTGCCGGGTCTGGGCAAGTACGCGGTCGACGGCATCGTCGCGAACGACCTGCCGAAGATCCTCGGCGTGACGCTGGTCGCGGCGGTCTTCATCGTGCTCGCGAACCTGATCGTCGACCTCCTGTACGCCGTCGTCGACCCGAGAGTGCGCGCCAAATGACCAACGACAACGCATTCCTCTCGGTCCGCGACCTGCGGGTGCACTTCCCGACCGACGACGGCCTGGTCAAGTCCGTCGACGGGTTGTCGTTCGACCTGGAGCGGGGCAAGACGCTCGGCATCGTGGGCGAATCCGGTTCCGGCAAGAGTGTGACCAGCCTGTCGATCATGGGCCTGCACAAGGGCGGATCGGCCCGGATCAGCGGCGAGGTACTGCTGGACGGGCAGGAGCTGGTCAGCTCCAGCTCGGAAGAGGTGCGGCTGCTCCGCGGCAAGCGGATGGCGATGATCTTCCAGGATCCGCTGTCGGCGATGCACCCGTACTACACGGTCGGGCACCAGATCATCGAGGCGTACCGGGTGCACAACAACGTGTCCAAGGCGGTCGCCAAGAAGCACGCGATCGAGATGCTCGACCGGGTCGGGATCCCGCAGCCGGACAAGCGGGTGGACGCGTATCCGCACCAGTTCTCCGGCGGTATGCGGCAGCGCGCGATGATCGCGATGGCGCTGTCCTGCGACCCGGATCTGCTGATCGCGGACGAGCCGACGACCGCGCTGGACGTGACCGTGCAGGCACAGATCCTGGACCTGATCCGGGATCTGCAGTCCGAGTTCAACTCCGCGGTCATCATCATCACCCACGACCTCGGGGTGGTGGCCGAGCTGGCCGACCACATCCAGGTGATGTACGCCGGCCGCGCGATCGAGTACGGCACGGCCGAGGACATCTTCGACCGGCCGCAGCACCCGTACACCTGGGGCCTGCTCGGTTCGATGCCGCGGATCGATCGCGAACGCACCGAGCGGCTGATCCCGATCAAGGGCACCCCGCCGAGTCTGATCAACGTGCCGAAGGGGTGTGCGTTCAACCCGCGCTGCAACTACGCGCACCTGAACGGCGGCGCAAGCGAGACCGAGCGGCCCGAGTTGCTGGACAGCGGCGCCGGCCACATGGTCGCCTGCCACCTCTCCCCGCAGGAGCGCCAGAAGGCGTGGGAGACCGACATCAAGCCGAAGCTGTGAACGGACGACGACTGTGACGACTGCTGATACCGACCCCACCGCCGTTCCCGGCGTCGTCGAGCCCGAGATCGGCGAGGAGCTGTTGTCGGTCAACAATCTGACCAAGCACTTCCCGATCCGGCGCGGCCTGCTGCAGCGTCAGGTCGGCGCGGTGCAGGCCGTCGACGGGCTGGACTTCACCGTCACCAAGGGCGAGACGCTGTCGCTGGTAGGGGAGTCCGGCTGCGGCAAGACGACGACCGGTCGGCTGCTGACCCGGCTGCTGGAGCCGTCCGACGGGCGGATCGTCTTCGAGGGCCGGGACATCACGCACATGTCCGAGGGCAAGATGCGGCCGCTGCGGCGCGACGTCCAGATGATCTTCCAGGACCCGTACGGTTCGCTGAACCCGCGGCACACGGTCGGCAAGATCGTCGGTGCGCCGTTCAAGCTGCAGAAGGTCCAGACCGAGAACGGCGTGAAGAAGGCCGTCCAGGAACTGCTCGAACTCGTCGGTCTCAGCCCAGAGCACTACAACCGGTACCCGCACGAGTTCTCCGGCGGCCAGCGGCAGCGCATCGGTATCGCTCGCACGCTGGCGTTGCGCCCGAAGTTGATCGTCGCCGACGAGCCGGTCTCCGCGCTCGACGTGTCGATCCAGGCGCAGGTGGTGAACCTGCTGGAGGACCTGCAGGAGGAGTTCGACCTCACGTACGTGATGATCGCGCACGACCTGTCCGTCGTACGGCATGTCTCGGACCGCGTCGCCGTCATGTACCTCGGCAAGATCGTCGAACTCGCCGACCGCGTCAGCCTCTACGAGAAGCCGATGCACCCCTACACCCTCGCCCTGCTGTCGGCCGTCCCGATCCCGGACACCGCCCGCAAAAGCAAACGCGAACGCATCCGCCTGGTCGGCGACGTCCCCAGCCCCATCAACCCGCCCCCGGCCTGCCGCTTCCACACCCGCTGCTGGAAAGCCCAAGACATCTGCAAGGTTGTCGAACCCCCACTGATCCAACTGGCCCCCGGCCACCAATCCGCCTGCCACTTCCCCGAAAACGCCACCCCGGAGCAAGAGGCCACGGCGATGAAGGCCGCAGAAACCAACCCCGGCAGAGACTCCGTCAAGGCCTGACGCTGACGGCTAGGGGACCACGTTGGTACCGCCTCTGGTACCAACGTAGTAGCATCGCGGGTATGGCCACGAATCTGAGACTCAGCCCGGAGATGGCATCGGCTCTTCAGGCTGAGGCGGAGCGGACAGGCAGGTCGCAGCAGGAGATCCTCAGGGAGGCGGTCGCCCGTCACCTGCACCTTGTCGAGGACGAACGGCCTGCCAGCGATCGTGAGGTGGCTCGGGCATCGGGATCGGTTCGTGCGGCGCGGGTGCCCTACCGGAAGGTGAGGCCACGCCTCCGTCTCCCGGAAGGCACCAGCAGCCTCGACCTGCTCGATCGCGGCGACCGCCTCTGATGCGCGTCTATATCGACAGCAGCGCTCTCATCAAGCGCGTCATTGTCGAGCAGGAATCCGATGAGTTCGTGGAGTTTCTGGATTCGCACAATGAGCAGGCGGACTTTCTGGTGTCGTCCTCGCTTGCTTGGGTCGAGGTCTCTCGCGCGGTGCTTGCCCGGGCCAAAGCGACGTCATCTGCCGGCCGCTTGATTGACGAAGCGATGTCCGGTATCGACGAGCGGACGATGACGGCCGAGGTCGTGAGCATCGCGCGGCGGATCGAACCGCTTGTACTTCGCAGCCTCGACGCAATCCATCTGGCCACGGCCGTATTGGTCGACGCCGACGTTGTCGTCACGTACGACGACCGACTGGCGGACGCGTGTAGACGCAATGCCCTCGCGGTCGCGTCACCCGGTCGCGATTGAGTCGACGTAGGGGCGGACTTCTTGCGGACCGCCAGGAGCCGGTCGTTCTGGGTGATGGCGTGTTGTATTGCCCGCTGTCGATCCAGCAACCTGCCATTGGCCGTTGGTTAGTTGGTGGTTGTGGTGGTGGCGGTGGGGAGTGTGGTCTGGCCGGTGACGAAGTGGCTCCAGAGGGCGAAGTGGAGGGGGTGGGTGGTGGGGGCGGAGCTTTGGACGAGGCTGACGGTTCGGGGGCCGGTGGGGGAGTTGATGGTGCGGGTGGCGCCGAAGGTCAGTTCGAAGCGGGAGGTGCCGGCGCGGTCCTGGGGTGGGGTGGCGGTTGGCGGGACGATCTCGTCGAGGGCCCAGCGGTAGGTGCTGCGGTAGGGGAGGGAGACCCGTTCAAGGGTTTGCTCGAGGAGGACGTTCGCGGCGGGGATGGAGACCAGGAGGCCGTAGTCGCCGGTCGCGTGGCGGGTGTTGAGTAGGTAGACCGGGGTGGTTCGGCCTTGGAGGTCGGTTGAGGTGCCGCCGCCGACCTGGGATCCGGATGGGCAGGCTGTGGGGCCTTGTTCACGGACAATGGTGGCTGCGCAGGTGGGGAAGTCGCGCAGGTTGAAGGAGATCGCGGGGTCGAAGAGGAAGACGAAGCGGCGAGCCGCGGCGGGGACGGTGCCCTCGGCGGTTCTACTGCGGCGGTCGAACTTGATGGTGACGCCTTGGCTGGTCGAAATGTTGGGAGCCGAAAGTCCGCCGAAACTTCGGGCCGGCTGGCAGCTTTAGGTCAGCCGGCTTGGCGGGTGGGGAGGAGCAGGTCCATCAGGAGAGCGGTATCGGGGTCCAGGCCGGCGCGGAGGTTTTGCAGGGCCTGGGTGGTCGTGGTCTGGGCGGTGCTGATCGAGCAGCCGAGGATCTGGGCGATCTCGGTGTCGCCGAGGTGTTCGTAGTACCGGAGGATGAGCGCCGCGCGCTGGCGGGGTGGGAGCGCCTGGAGTTCGTCGCGGATCCAGGTGCGCGCAGCGATGTCGTACTCCGCTCCGCCGGCCGGACGTGAGCGGTCTGCGAACCAGGCTCGGGGGCGCCAGCGGCCGACGGCGGCTGTGGTGTTGCCCGGCGGGTGTGGAGTTCGGCCTCGGCGTCGGTGTTGATCCGGCGCCAGGTGGCCTGGGTGCGGCCGAGTGCGTCCCGGACCAGGTGTTCGGCCTCGATGTGGTCGCCGGTGAGCAGATGCGCGTACCGGTAGAGCGCGCGCTCCCGCCGGATCGCGAACCTTCTGAAGTCCCCCGACTCGGTCATCCTGTCCCCATCCCCCGGCATGCGAGCCCTCGATCCACCAAAGTGCCTACCCTGCCAAGACGCATTGACCCCACCTTTTGGTTGCCTTCCGGCCGCAAATCTTTCCCACGTACCTCGGAGGCACCGGCGTGCCGCCTGATACGACGAGCAGGCCGTTCGACAATGTCGAACGTGCAGCGTTGTGCCGCCCCGCTAACACTCCTAGATTCCAGTTCTCCGTGGTTGTCACGGGGTTGGAAGGGAGGACAAGCATGGCTACGACCGAAGCGGTCAAGGAAAAGACCTTGATCGGTGAGTTGGCGGCGGAGTTCGCGGGCACCTTCATCCTGATCATGTTCGGTGTCGGTGTGGTCGCACAAGTGGTGGTAGGCGCCGGTGCGTACGGCGGTGCGCTCGGCGACCACGACTCGATCGCGTGGGCCTGGGGTCTCGGCGTCGTGCTCGGCATCTACACGGCCGGCCGGATGACCGGCGCGCACATCAACCCCGCTGTCACCCTGGCGATGGCAGTGTTCCGTGGCTTCTCGTGGAAGAAGGTGGTGCCTTACTCGGTGGCTCAGTTCCTCGGCGCCTTCGTGGCCGCGCTGCTGGTTCGATGGAACTACACCGAGGGACTGAACAAGGTCGACCCCGGTCTGACCATCAAGAGCCAGGGCGTCTTCTCGACGTTGCCGGGCAACGGCGTCGACATCGGTGTCGGCATGTGGGGCGGTTTCCGCGACCAGCTCATCGGCACCGCGCTGCTGCTCTTCCTGGTGCTGGCGATCATCGACGCCCGAAACATTTCGCCGGGCGTCAACCTGGCACCGTTCATCATCGGCCTGGTCGTCGTCGGCATCGGCATGGCCTGGGGCACGAACGCCGGGTACGCCATCAACCCCGCTCGTGACTTCGGACCGCGGCTCGCCTCGTTCATCACCGGCTACGGTACGGCGTTCCGAGATCAGTTCGGCGATCTGTACTTCTGGGTACCGATAGTGGGCCCGCTCATCGGCGGCCTGATCGGGGCCGGACTCTACGAACTGCTGATCGGTCGGTTCCTGCCGATCGCCGACGAGGCCGAACAACCCGAACGGGCTCCGGAGGAAGCTGCGCAATGACAACTCTGCAGCAGGAAAGGACTTTCCATGCCTGACTTTGTCGGTGCCGTGGACCAGGGCACCACGAGCACCCGTTTCATGACCTTCGACCACTCCGGCAACGAGGTGGCCATCCACCAGCTGGAGCACGAGCAGATCCTGCCCCAGGCAGGCTGGGTCGAGCACAACCCGGTGGAGATCTGGGAGCGCACCAGTTCGGTGATCAGGACCGCGATGAACGCGCAGGGTCTGCAGGCGAGCGACCTGGCGACGCTCGGCATCACGAACCAGCGCGAGACGTCGGTGGTCTGGAACCGCAAGACCGGCCGTCCCTACTACAACGCGATCGTCTGGCAGGACACCCGGACCGACCGGATCGCCTCTGCCCTCGAACGTGAGGGCAAGGGCGACGTGATCCGGCAGAAGGCCGGGCTCCCGCCGGCGACGTACTTCTCGGCCGGCAAGGTCCAGTGGATCCTGGAGAACGTCGAAGGGGTTCGCGAGGCCGCGGAGGCCGGTGACGCCATCTTCGGCAACACCGACACCTGGCTGCTCTGGAACCTGACCGGCGGCACCGAGGGCGGCGTACACGTCACCGACGTCACCAACGCCAGCCGCACGATGCTGATGAACCTGGAGACGCTCGACTGGGACGACGAGCTGATCTCGTTCTTCAACATCCCACGCCAGATGTTGCCGGAGATCCGTCCTTCGTCGGACCCGAACAAGTACGGCGAGACGCTGGCCAGCGGGCCTCTCGGTGGGGTGGTCCCGCTGACGGGCGACCTCGGCGACCAGCAGGCGGCCACGGTCGGCCAGGTCTGCTTCAAACCCGGCGAGGCCAAGAACACCTACGGCACCGGCAACTTCATGCTGCTGAACACCGGCACCGAGCTGGTCCGGTCGAAGTCCGGCCTGCTCAGCACAATGTGCTACAAGTTCGGCGACGAGGCCCCGGTCTACGCACTCGAGGGGTCGATCGCGGTCACCGGCTCGGCCGTCCAGTGGCTCCGGGACCAGCTCGGCATCATCTCCGGTGCGAGTGAGACCGAGACGCTGGCCCGGCAGGTCGCGGACAACGGCGGCGTGTACTTCGTCCCCGCGTTCTCGGGCCTGTTCGCGCCGTACTGGCGGTCCGACGCCCGGGGCGCGATCGTCGGCCTGTCGAGGTTCAACACCAACGCGCACCTGGCTCGCGCAACACTGGAAGCGATCTGCTACCAGAGCAAGGACGTGGCAGACGCGATGGAGAAGGACTCCGGCGTGAAGCTCGAAGTACTCAAGGTCGACGGTGGTGTCACCGCGAACGAGCTCTGCATGCAGATGCAGGCCGACATCCTCGGCGTGTCAGTGAGCAAGCCGGTCGTCGCTGAGACGACCGCGCTCGGGGCGGCGTACGCGGCCGGCCTGGCGGTGGGGTTCTGGAACACCAAGGAAGACCTGGTGCAGAACTGGAACGAGGCCAAGCGGTGGGAGCCGCAGTGGGACGACGAGCAGCGCGCCAAGGGGTACGCGGGCTGGCAGAAGGCGGTCGAGCGCACACTTGACTGGGTCGACGTCTCCTGACCACGTGGTAACGGCAAGACAACCGGAAGGAACAGCGCAGTGGGTGTAGTACCTCTGTCACCGCAGGCGAGGACCAAGGCCATCGAAGCGATGGCGGACGGCCGGGAACTGGACGTCCTGGTGGTCGGTGGCGGGGTGGTCGGCACCGGGTCGGCCCTCGACGCCGCCACCCGGGGCCTGACCACCGGACTGCTGGAGGCCCGCGATTTCGCCAGCGGCACCTCCAGCCGGTCCAGCAAACTGGTGCACGGTGGTCTCCGGTACCTGGAGATGCTCGACTTCCGGCTGGTGCACGAGGCGTTGCAGGAGCGCGGCCTGCTCCTGCAACGCCTGGCCCCGCACCTGGTCAAACCGGTCCCGTTCCTCTACCCGTTGCAACACCGCTGGTGGGAGCGGTTCTACGCCGGCGCCGGCGTTGCCCTGTACGACGGGATGGCGGTCAGCTCCGGACTCGGCGCGGGCCTGCCGATCCACCGGCACCTGACCCGCCGGGGGGCGATGCGGCTGGTCCCGAGCCTGAAGAAGTCGGCGCTCATCGGCGCCCTCCAGTACTACGACGCCCAGGTCGACGACGCCCGGCACACGATGGAACTGGCCCGCACGGCCGCGTCGTACGGTGCCCACGTCGCGAACCGGGTCAAGGTCACCGGCTTCCTCCGTCAGGGCGAACGGGTGACGGGTGTTCAGGCGAAGGACCTGGAGAGCGGTCGCGAGTTCGAAGTACGGGCCAAGCAGGTCGTGAACGCGACCGGGGTGTGGACCGACGACACGCAAGCGATGGTCGGCGAGCGCGGGCAGTACCACGTCCGCGCTTCGAAGGGGATCCACGTCGTCGTGCCGAAGGACCGGATCCAGTCCAGCACCGGGATGATCCTGCGGACCGAGAAGTCGGTGCTGTTCGTCATCCCGTGGGGTCGGCACTGGCTGATCGGCACCACGGACACCGACTGGAACCTGGACAAGGCGCACCCCGCCGCGACCAGCAAGGACATCGAGTACCTGCTCGACCACGTCAACGCGGTGCTCACCACGCCGCTGACCCGGGAGGACGTGGAGGGCGTGTACGCCGGGCTCCGGCCGCTGCTGGCGGGGGAGTCGGAGAGTACGTCGAAGCTGTCCCGCGAACACGTCGTCGCGCATGCGGCACCCGGTCTGGTCGTCGTTGCCGGGGGCAAGTACACGACGTACCGGGTGATGGCGAAGGACGCGATCGACGCGGCCGCGAACGCGCTCGACGGCCGGGTGCCGAAGTCCGTTACCAAGAACATCCCGCTGGTCGGCGCTGACGGCTACCAGGCGTTGTGGAACCAGCGGCACCTGATCGCACAACGGTCCGGCCTGCACGTGGCCCGGATCGAGCACCTGCTCAACCGGTACGGCGCGCTGATCGAGGAGGTGCTCGCGCTGGTCGAGGAGGATCCGTCGCTCGGTGAGCAACTGCCCGGCACCCAGGACTACCTGAAGGCCGAGATCGTGTACGCCGCCCGCGCCGAAGGTGCCCGTCACCTAGACGACGCGCTGGCCCGTCGTACCCGCATCTCGATCGAGGCGTGGGACCGGGGAGCCGGCGCGGCCGAGGCAGCCGCACAGTTGATGGCCCCCGAGCTCGGCTGGGACCAGGCCACGATCGACCGCGAGGTCTCCTTCTACATCCGCCGGGTCCAGTCCGAACGCGACTCCCAGGACCAGCCCGACGACGAGTCCGCCGACAAGGTCCGCCTCGAGGCCCCCGACATCGTCTCCCCCGCCTGAGATCTGGACGACTCCTTCGCCCCTGTGTCTTACTCGACACAGGGGCGAAGGGGGTTTGTGATGGGGGAAATCGGGCTGGATCAGCAGCCGGGCGCCGCCAAGCGATGGCGGACCATGTCGGTGGCCACGGGGATCGCGGGCCTGGCAGCCCTCGTCCTGGTGATTGTCAGCCAGTCGTTGTTACTGGCAGGCGAGACGGAGCCGGACTTCGATGCGCCGGCAGCGGAGATTCTGCACTTCCTGGAAGCACAGAACGAGACGCTCTACGCGGCCGGGTCCTACCTGAGTCTGCTCGCGTTGATGACGATGGCCTGGTTCGTGGCCGGCCTGTCAGCGGTACTGCGGCAGGCCGAGGGCGACCCGGCCTGGCGATCGGCGGTGGCGCTTGCCTCCGGCATCGTCTTCGTGGCGCTCGTGATGACCGGCGGTTGGCAGGTCGGCCAGTTCCGGCTGGACGACGGCCTGGATCCGCAACTGGCCCGGTTCGCCTTCGATCTGGGCAACCTGGGATTCGCCAACTCGTGGATCGCGCTCGGCAGCTTCATGCTCGCGGCCGGCTGGATCATCGTCGACTCCCGGTCGTTGCCGGCCTGGCTCGGTTGGTGGGCCCTGGTGGCGGGCGTCGGCTTCCTGATCGCGCGGGCGGTGTGGTTGAGCCCTGTCTGGCTGATCCCCTACGCCTTGTTCTGGGTGTGGGTCGTCGTGGTCTGCGTTCAGCTGGTCAGGCGCCGGATCGACATCACGCGCGCATAACTGTCGCGATGAGGGCGGTGCCGGGGGCGATGCGGCCGCCGGGGCCGGGGGTGGGGGTGACCTCGCCGGTTGTGAGGGGGTCGCCGCATTCGGAGCAGCAGACGGTGGGGGTGGTGACGTTGCCGCAGGTGTCGTGGGTGAAGCGGATCGGCGGGCCGCCTTCCGGGGTAGCCCAGCGGTCGCCCCAGGCTGTGATGGCCATCAGGATCGGGACGAATTCACGGCCTGCTTCGGTGAGCGAGTAGGCGTAGCGTACCGGGTTCTGCTGGTACGGCGTGCGCTCGACCAGGCCGCCTTCGATCAGGGTGCTGAGGCGATCGGTGAGCAGGTTGCGGGAGATCCCCAGGTCGGTGACGAACTGGTCGAAGCGGTCGAGACCCAGGTAGAGGTCGCGCAGGACCAGGGGAGTCCACCAGTCGCCGATCAGCTCGAGCGACTGGGCCAGGGAGCAGTGCATGGCGGCGAAGCTGGTGTTCCGCATGATCTACATCCTAGTCAGTTGCGTCATTGAACTCACTATCCCTAGGCTGAAATCTCCAACGACTGAGGGGATTGACGAGATGTATCACCGGGTGGTGGCGGCGAAGGTGCGGCAGGCGTTCGCGGAGATCAGCAAGGGGAACTGGGAGGCGATGGTGACCGGGATGGCGCCGGAGTTCACGTACCGGTTCTACGGCGATCACGCGCTGTCGGGGGAGCGGCACACGCACGAAGCGTTGCGGCGCTGGTGGGAACGGTGCTTCCGGTTGATGCCGAACACCCAGTTCGTCGTACAGGACGTCCTGGTGGCTGGGTGGCCGTGGGATACGCGGATCGCGACGGCGGTGACGGTGGATGTCGGGTTGGTGGACGGCACGCGGTACCAGAACGTCGTGCACCAGATGCTGCGGATGCGGTGGGGGAAGATGACCGAGGTCCGGACGCTGGAGGACACGGCGGTGCTGGCGCGGGCGCTGGACCGGTTGGCGGCGGCCGGTTATGAGGAGGCGCACGCGGCGCCGATCACGGACGAGGTCGCTGTCTGACGGGTTTGTTGCCTAGAGCACGTTTTATTGGCCGGGGCGGATCCAGCCGAAGGTGCGTTGGACTGCTGCCTGCCAGTTCGCGTACTCCGCGGCGCGGCGGGTGGGATCCATGTTCGGCAGCCACTGTCCGGCGCGATGCCAGTTGCTGCGCAGGCCTTCGAGATCCGGCCAGTAGCCGACGGCCAGGCCGGCGGCGTACGCGGCTCCGAGCGAGACCGTCTCGGTCACCATCGGCCGGACGACGGGGACGTCGAGGAGGTCGGCGAGGAACTGCATCAGCAGGTTGTTCGCCGTCATCCCGCCGTCGACCTTGAGGGCGGTCAGCGCGATGCCGGAGTCGGCGTTCATCGCGTTCACCACCTCCAGCGTCTGGAAGCCGGTCGCCTCGAGGACCGCGCGTGCGAGGTGACCCTTGGTGATGTACGAGGTGAGGCCGGCGATCACCCCGCGCGCCTCGCTACGCCAATGCGGTGCGAACAACCCGGAGAACGCGGGCACGATGTACGCGCCGCCGTTGTCGTCGACGGTCCGGGCCAGCGTCTCGATCTCGGCGGCGGTGTGGATCAGCCCGAGGCCGTCACGGAACCACTGGACGAGTGAGCCGGTGACCGCCATCGACCCTTCGAGCGCGTACGCCGCCGGTTGCGAGCCGATCTGGTACGCGACGGTGGTCAGCATGCCGTGCGTGGACCGGACGATCTCCTTGCCGGTGTTCAGCAACAGGAACGACCCGGTGCCATACGTGCACTTGGCCTCACCGGGACTGAAGCAGGTCTGCCCGAACAACGCAGCCTGCTGATCCCCGAGCGCCGCCCCGATCCGTACGCCGGGGAGCACTGCCGTGGCAGTCGCGAATACCCCGGAGGACGGCCGGATCTCGGGCAGCACCGACCGTGGTACATCGAACGCGGCGAGCAGGTGGTCGTCCCATTCGAGGGTCTCGATGTTCATCAGCATGGTGCGGCTGGCGTTCGTCACGTCGGTGACGTGGAGTCCGCCGTCCGGGCCGCCGGTGAAGTTCCAGATCAGCCAGGTCTCCATCGTGCCGAACAGCACTTCGCCGCGTTCGGCACGTTCCCGCAGGCCGGGAGTCTCGTCGAGCATCCAGCGCAATCTCGGCGCGGAGAAGTAGGTGGTCAGCGGCAGGCCGCACAGGTCGGCGAACCGGTCGGGCCCTTCGTCGCCGGCCAGTTCGGTGATCAGCCGGTCGGTCCGGGTGTCCTGCCAGGTCACCGCGTGCCCGATCGGGCGGCCGGTCCGGCGGTCCCACAGCAGGCTGGTCTCCCGCTGGTTGGTGATGCCGATGGCAACGATCTGGGTGGGGAGGGCGCCGATCTGGCGGATCGCGGCCGGGACCACCCGGGTGACGTTGCGCCAGATCTCGGTCGCGTCGTGCTCGACCCAGCCCGGTCGCGGAAAGTGCTGCTTATGCTCACGCTGCGCCACCGAAACGAGCCGTCCGCGTCGGTCGAACAGGATGCACCGGGTCGAGTTCGTCCCCTGATCCACCGCCGCCACATACTGCTCAGCCACTCACCCCACCTCCCAGAACGAACGAGGTGGTGGGTGACTGGAGCAAGTGCTGCGGGGAGGCGGGGGTGAAGGCGGGGTGCGAGGTGGTCGACGGACGGGTCGGGGCGGGGTGAGACCGCGATGTGGTGGGTGGTCGGAGTTGGGTGGGGCGTGGGTGGTGGGGGTGAGGGCGGGGTGGGGTCGGGGTGGGCATCAGCTCAGCGGTCCTCGCGGAGGTCGCGGCCGATGGCTTCGGCGGTGGCCCGGACCATGGTGACGAGGTCGGTGCGGTGGCGGAGGCGGCTGTCGCAGATGCGTTCGATCCGGCCGGTGAGGCCGACCGCGCCGACGACCAGGCCGCCGAGGCCGCGGATCGGCGCCGCGATGCCGGCCAGCTCGACGGTGTGCTCCTCGAACTCCGCGGCCCAGCCCTTCGCCCGGACCGACGCCAGTTCGTCCGCGAGCCGGGCCGGATCGACGATCGTCCTGGTGGTGAACGCCTCCAGCTTCCGCGGTTTCGCCCCGCCGCTGGTGTCGAAGGCGAGCACGGCCTTGCCCAGGGAACAGGCGTGCGGCGGCAGCGTCGTACCGACGTCCAGGTCCTGATCGCTGTCGTCGGGCCGGAACACGTGGTGGACCACGACCACCTTGCCCTCGACCAGCCGGCCGACGCGGACCACCTCACCGCTGCGGGCGGCGAGCGAGTCGGCCCAGTTGATCGCACGGCTGCGGAGCTCGTTGGGATCGAGATAGGTGTCGCCGAGGCGGCCGAAGGCGTCGCTCAGGTGGTAGTGCGCGCCGCTGTGGTCCTGCTCGACGAAGCCGACTTGGTGCAGTGTCTTGAGGATCCCGTGCACGGTCGCCTTGGCCAGACCGAGTGCGTTGCCGAGGTCCGCGACGCCGAGTCCGTTCGGCGCGCTGGCGAGTAGGCGCAGCACTGCGGCAGCTCGCTCGATCGATTGGACGCTGCCCGGCACACCGGCAGGCTACCTGGCATTCTCCGCCGACGGACCCCTTCGCGAGTCTGTGCATTTCGACATGAGGTAGTCCGCCGCCGGACAGGCTTCCCCGCGGGGCGATGGCGCCGAGCCGGCGGTTTGGCGCACTACCTCATGTCGAAGTGTTCGCTACTCGGCGGCGATGGCCTGCAGGACGTCCAGGCGGGACGCGCGGCGGGACGGCCAGAACGCGGCCAGTACGCCGACCACGGCCGCGACCACGATCGCGATGACGAGTTGCAGCACCGGGACGTCCAGGACGCTGAGGCCGTCCTCCGCCATCACCTGCTGGATCGCCGCGGCGAAGAGTACGCCGACGATCACACCCAGCAGCGCACCGAGCAGCGCCATCGCGATCGCCTCCACCTGAAGCATCCGGCGCAACTGCGGCCCGTCCATCCCGATCGCGCGCAGCAGGCCGATCTCCCGGGTCCGCTCGACCACACCGAGCGCGAGCGTGTTCACGATGCCGAGCAGAGCGATCAGCACCGCGAGCGCGAGCAGCGCCCCGACCACCCCGAGGATGGCGTTGATCGGACCCCGCTCACCGGCCGCATACGCCTGCTGATCGCGCACGAGCACTGACGGATAGTCGCTGACCTTCGCGAGCACCGCGGACCGGACCTGCACCGGATCGGTGCCGTCGGCAACATCCAGGTAGAGGGTCGAATCGGTCCCGGCGCCACCGACCGCGCCGAACTGGTCCAGCGACAGGATAACGGCGTTGACCTCGCGGTTCGAGGCGATCACCCCGCCGACGGTCAGCGGGAACTTGCCGGTCGAGGTGACGAGCTGGAACCGCTTGCCCACCGACAACTTGAGCTGGTTGGCCAGGTTGCGGGGGATGACGGCCTCGCCCTTTTCGAGATTGTCGAGCGAGCCCGCGTCGAGCCTGGTGACGATCGGTCCGCTGAGGGTTCCCGGTGAGACGCCGGAGACGCTGACCGGCGTACTGGCGACCGTGCCCGGGAGCTGACGGATCCGGTGCACGGCGGAGATCCCTGGTACTTCGGCGATCCGGTCGCCGACCTGGCTGCTGAACGCCCCGCCCTGGTCGCTGACGACGAACTCGGCGGTGCCGATCGCGTCCGCGATGCCCTTGTCCACCGAGGCCTTCGCGGAGGCCGCGAGGACGACCAGCCCGCTGACCAGGGCGAGCGAGATCATCAACGCCGATGCGGTCGCGGACGTACGCCGTGGGTTGCGTTCCGCGTTCCGCCGGCCGAGAACCACTGGGGCCTGACGCCCGAACGGCCGCATCAGCCCGCGGACGGCGTACCGGCTGATCAGCGGACTGGTCATGACGATGCCGAGCAGGGTGATCGCGGCGGCGAAGGCGAGCAGTACCGCGCCGGGCAGGCCTTGAGTGCCGAGCCCGATCGCGGAGAGGGTGACGGCCATCAGCAGCATGAACCCACCGATGAGCAGGCGGACCAGGAGGGAGCGCTCGGGTACGACGAGGTCGTCGCGCATCGCGGCGACGGGTGGCAGCTTGCCCGCACGCCGGGCCGCCGGGTACGCCGCGGCGACGGTGACACCGATGCCGATCAGGTAGCTGGTGACGATCGTGGCGGCGCTGACCTGGAGCGCCGTCGACGGGATGGCCAGGTCGAGACTTTGGTAGAAGAGCTGGATACCGCCCGCGACACCGGTGCCGATCAGCAGGCCGAGGGTCGAGCCGATCACGCCGATCACGGTCGCTTCGGCGAGGACCGTGCCGGTGACCTGGCTGCGGGACGCGCCGATCGCGCGGAGCATGGCGAGCTCGCGGGACCGCTGAGCGACGACCATCGCGAACGTGTTGACGATCAGGAACGCGCCGACGAACAACGCCAGGCCGGCGAACATGAGCAGGACCGTACTGAAGCCGCCGAAGGTGTCGTCGAGGGCGTTCTCGCCGTCGGCCGAGACCTCGGCCGCAGTCCGGACCGTGACGTCCGGGCCGGCGATCGAGGTGATCTCCTCCTTGACGATCGCGTGGTCCTGACCGGGCTGGACGGCGACGCCGATCGAGGTCCAGCCGGGGCGGCCGAGCAGGAGCAGTTGGGCGGTCGCCGGGTCGAAGCTGACCAGTGGAGCACCCGCGGCCGAACCGGACAGGGCAGACGTGGTGATGGCGGTCAGGGTCGCGCTGACGGACCTGGCCGGGGTGACGACCTTGATCTGCTGGCCGAGCTCGAATCCCTCGCGGCGGGCGGTGGTCTGGTCGAGAGCCAGTTTCGCCTGGCCCCAGGGCGCCTCGCCGTCGAGTAGCCGGAACGGCGCGGTCTGGGGGTGGTGCGGCCAGCCGGCGCCGTACGCGGACAGGCCGTGGTTGTCGATCGGCCGGCCGTCCTTGCCGATGATCTGGATGCCGGGGACGAGGAGTTGCGGGTCGGTGCCGGCGACGCCCGGTACGGCGGCGATCTGGTTCGCGAGATCGATCGTCAGGGTCGCCGGCAGCGCGCCCGACGTACCGGGGTCCACCTGGCTGACCGCGGTGACGGTGATGTCGGCGGTACCACCGGCGAAGTTCTTCTTCAGTGCGGCGGACAGGGTGTCGGTGAAGATCATCGCTCCGCTGACGAAAGCGATCCCGAGCAGCACCGCGACCGTACAGAGGACGAACCGCAGCCGGTGGGCCAGCACCGACCGGAGGCCGAGCTTGAGCATCAGTCGGTCCCGTCGAGCTGCTTCATCAGGTCGAGGACGGACTCCGCGGTCGGGTCGAGCAGCTCGTCCCGCAGCCGGCCGTCGGCGAGGAACAGCACCCGATCGGCGTACGCGGCGGCGGTGGGATCGTGGGTCACCATCACCACGGTCTGACCGAACTCACGGACCGAACGGTGCAGGAAGCCGAGCACGTCCGCCGAGGCGCGGGAGTCGAGGTTGCCGGTCGGCTCGTCGGCGAACACCACATGCGGGCGGGAGACCAGGGCGCGGGCGCACGCGACCCGTTGCTGCTGACCGCCGGACAACTCGGACGGTTTGTGACCGAGGCGGTCCTTGAGGCCGATCGTGGTCAGCACGGTGTCGAGCCAGGCCTTGTCGGGTTTGCGGTTGGCCAGGTCGAGCGGGAGGGTGATGTTCTCCAGCGCGGTCAGGGTCGGGACCAGGTTGAACGCCTGGAACACGAAGCCGATCCGGTCCCGCCTGAGGTGGGTCAGGGATCGCTCGTCCAGCTTGGTCAGGTCGAGTTCGCCGAGCATCACCTGGCCGGTGGTCGGCTTGTCGAGGCCCGCGAGACAGTGCAGCAGGGTCGACTTGCCCGAACCGGACGGCCCCATGATCGCGGTGAACCGCCCGCGCCCGAACTCCACACTCACGTCCGCCAGCGCATCGATCCTGGTCTCGCCGTGGCCGTAGCTCTTGCCCAGCCCCACCGTCCTGATCGCCACGGCCTGCTCGACGAGTTCCGCAGTCATGCCCGAACGCTATCCGCCCCCAGGTCCTCCCCAGCACGACCCCCACCCGGCGGTACACCACCCAGGCGGAGCGCCCCTGTCACACTCCGCCTTCCCTCACCCTCGCCACCGCCTCCCCGCACCTTGGGCGGGAGCGTCGTACCTACTCAGGCATCGATGACGACTGGGATGATGACCGGGCGGCGGTGCCACTTGCGGTAGATCCAGTTGCCGACGGCTCGGCCGACGAGTTGTTCGAGCTGGGTGGCGTCGCCGATGCTCTCGGCGGCCGCCTTCGCCAGGGCGTCCTCGATCACCGGCCCGACCGGCTTGAACGTGGTGTCGTCGTGCACGAACCCACGCGCCAGGAAGTCCGGCGGCTCGGCCAGCTTCCCGGTGTGCGCGTCGACGATCAGCACCACCGTGACGACGCCCTCCTCGGCCAGCGCCCGGCGGTCCTTCAGGCTCGCCTCGGTCACCCCGCCGACCGTCATCGCGTCGACGTACACGTATCCCGCCTCGACCTTGCCGGTGATCCGCGCCTTGCCCTTGTGCAGGTCGACCACGACGCCGTCCTCGGCGATGATCACCCGATCAGCCGGTACGCCGGTGTTGACGGCCAGCTCCGCGTTCGCCTTCAGGTGCCGGAACTCGCCGTGCACCGGCATCACGTTGCGCGGCTTGACCAGGTTGTAGCAGTAGACGAGTTCGCCGGCGCTCGCGTGACCCGACACGTGCACCTTCGCGTTGCCCTTGTGGACGACGTGCGCACCCCAGCGGATCAGGCCGTTGATCACCGCGTAGATCGCGTTCTCGTTGCCCGGGATCAGCGAGCTCGCCATCAGGACGGTGTCGCCCTCGCCGATCCGGATCATGTGGTCGCGGTTCGCCATCCGGGACAGCGCGGCCATCGGCTCGCCCTGGGACCCGGTGCAGATCAGCGTCACCTTGCGGTCCGGTAGCTGCTCGAGCTCCTTCAGGTCGACGATCAGGCCGCGCGGTACGTTCAGGTAGCCGAGATCGCGGGCGATACCCATGTTCCGGACCATCGAACGGCCGACGAACGCGACCTTCCGGCCGCCCGCCTTCGCCGCGTCCAGTACCTGCTGGATCCGGTGCACGTGACTGGCGAAACTCGACACGATGATCCGCCCTGGCGCGGTCCGGAACACCGCGTCGATGGCCGGCCCGAGATCCTTCTCCGCCGTGGTGAACCCCGGTACGTCGGCGTTGGTCGAGTCCGTCATGAACAGGTCGACCCCCTCCTCACCGAGCCGCGCGAACCCACGCAGGTCGGTCAGCCGGCGGTCCAGCGGGAACTGGTCCATCTTGAAGTCGCCGGTGTGCAGTACGACGCCGGCCTTCGTCCGGATCGCGACCGCCAGGCCGTCCGGGATCGAGTGGTTGACGGCCAGGAACTCACACTCGAACGGCCCGAACTTGCGCTTGTCGCCCTCCTTGACCTCGACCGTCGCCGGCTTCAGCCGGTGTTCCTTCAGCTTCGAGGTGATGAACGCGTTGGTGAGCTTCGAGCCGACGACCGGGATGTTCCCGCGCTCCTTGAGCAGGTACGGGACGCCGCCGATGTGGTCCTCGTGACCGTGGGTCAGGACGATCGCGTCGATCTTGTCCATCCGGTCCCGGATCCAGCCGAAGTCGGGCAGGATCACGTCGACGCCTGGCTGGTGCTCCTCGGGGAAGAGCACCCCGCAATCCACCACGAGCAACCGGCCGCGGTGTTCGAACACGGTCATGTTCCGGCCGATCTCACCGAGCCCGCCGAGCGCCACCACCCGGAGTGCGTCGTCGGGAAGGCGAGGAGGCTGACCGAGGTCAGGATGCGGATGACTCATAGCCCGGACGTTATCCGAGGAACCCCGCCGGCACCGACATCACCCGGCCGCACGCAGTGTGACCAGCGCCTCAAACCCCAGGTCGCGACGGCGTGTCGGGTCGGCGAAAGCCGGGTGGCCGCGGGGGTGATGCAGGACCTCAACCTGCCTGGGAGGCGTGCTCGGGGGTGCTCAGCCGTCCACTCCCACGAGGTCGATGCCGGCCGACTCCTGAGCGACTTCTTCGACCGAACGGGTCGGGAGCGGCGGAGGTGTGCCGCCCCAGGCGGGGCAGATCGCCTTGTGGTCGCACCACTCGCAGAGCGGGCCGCGACTCGGGCGCCAGTCGCCGGACTCGAGGGCCCGGGTGATGGCGGTCCACAACGCGGCGACCTTGCGTTCGCAGGCGCGGAGGTCGGCCTCGTCGGGGATGTAGCGGACGATCTCGCCGTTGCCGAGGTACACCAGCTGGAGCATCGCCGGGACGACACCGCGCAACCGCCACAGGACCAGCGCGTAGAACTTCATCTGGAACAGTGCCTTGGCCTCGAAGAACTCCGACGGCGAGCGCCCGGTCTTGTAGTCGACCACCCGGATCTCGCCGGTCGGCGCGACGTCCAGCCGGTCGACGTACCCGCGTAGTACCAGGCCTGAGTCGAGCTCGGTCTCGACGTACAGCTCCCGCTCGGCAGGCTCCAGCGCGTTCGGATCTTCGAGGGTGAAGTACTTCCCCAGCAGCTGATGCGCCTCGGCCAGCCACTTCGCCAGCTCGGCCCCATCCGCGTCGTCCTCGAACAGTTGAGCGACCTCTGGCTCGGCCTCGAGCACCTGCTGCCACTGCGGCTCCAGCATCTCGGCCGCGTGCTCCAGGGTCCGCTGACCACGCGGCAGGTCGAACAACCGCTCCAGCACGCCGTGCACCACCGTCCCGCGGACCGCGGCCGCGGACGGCTTCTCCGGCAGCCGGTCGATGACACGGAAGCGGTACTTGAGCGGGCAGCTCATGAAGTCCGCGGCACGGGATGGCGACAACGCCCCGCGCGGATGCCCGTGCACATCGACTTCGGCTGCAACGCTCATACCCAGAACCCTAGGCGAGCCGACCGACACTTCGCGTGCACACCACCCGGACCTGTGGAAAACCCCAGACCTGTGGAGAACCGTTCCCAGCAAACTCCCAGCAGACTTTCGGCAAACCATCGGCCCCGGTTGCCAGGATTGCTCCCATCGAACCCCGGCAAGGAGCCATCATGACCCCTCCGCAGAAACCGCCCCGTGAACACGATCTGGGCTTGGAGTACGACCTCGGCACGTTGCAGCGACGGAGGTTTCTCGGCCTCTTCGCCGGCGCCGGGCTCGCCGTCGTGGCCGGCTGCGCCGCCGACAACGCCACCGATTCGACCACCTCGGGAACGACGAGCACCACGACCTCGAGCACGCCGACGGCATCCAGCAGTACGTCGACCGGCACTGTCGACGTGGACGCGATTCCGCAGGAAACGGGCGGCCCGTACCCGGGTGACGGCTCCAACGGCCCGAACGTCCTGACCGAGTCCGGCATCGTCCGCAGCGACATCACCAAGTCCTTCGGCTCCGCATCCGGCACCGCGACCGGCGTACCGCTGACGGTCGAACTCACCATCTTGGACGCGGACAAGGACACCGCTCTCCAAGGTGCGGCCGTCTACCTGTGGCACTGCGACGCGGAGGGCCGCTACTCCCTCTACTCCGACGGCGTGACGAACGAGAACTACCTCCGCGGCGTCCAGGCGGCCGACTCCTCCGGCAAGGTCACCTTCACCACGATCTTCCCGGCCGCGTACATGGGCCGCTGGCCGCACATCCACTTCGAGGTCTACGCCAGCCTGTCCGAGGCCACGGCCGCGGGGAAGATCAGCCGGACGTCGCAGCTCGCCCTGCCCAAGGACGTCTGCAACACCGTCTACGCCACCGACGGGTACGACGGCAGTGCGCGGAACATGGCCCAGACCTCGCTGGAGGACGACAACGTTTTCGGCGACGACGACGGCGTCCACCAGCTCGCCACGGTCACCGGCAGCGTCCAGGACGGATTTGTGGCTCGCCTTAACGTGGGTGTGTAGCACGGAGTTACCAAAGGCCAAGTAGCGTTGCCTCGATGTCAGAGTCGCGTGATCCCCAGATTCCCGCCCAGCCCGCCGGTCCGCCCCCCGGCACCTGGGTGCTCGGTCGCGTCAAGGGGATCCAGCTCACGATGCGGGTCACCTGGCTTCCGGTCGCGGTGCTGCTGGCGATCGGGTTCTCCACGATCATCGGGCAGCAGTTCCCGTCCCTCGGTGGCTGGCGGTACGTCGCGTCGTTCGCGTTCGTGATCGCCTTCACCCTGTCGGTGCTGCTGCACGAGCTCGCGCACGCGTTGATGGCACTGCGGTTCAAGGTCTCGGTGACCGAGATCAACCTGGGCTTCTTCGCGGCCGGCACGCATATCGAAGGCGAGCGGAAGTCGCCGCTGGAGGAGTTCTCGATCTCGGTGGTCGGGCCGATCGCGTCCCTGCTGGTCGGCGGCGCGGCGTACCTGGGGTCGCGGGCCGCCGACGAGGGTGTCGCGTATGTCGCGCTGGTGCAGCTCGCAGTTGCGAACCTGATCGTCGGCATCACCAACCTGCTCCCGGGGCTGCCGCTCGACGGGGGCTGGGTGCTGCGCGCGCTGGTCTGGAAGCTGACCGGCAACATGCACACCGGCACCGTGGTCGCGGCGTGGGGCGGCCGGCTGATCGCGATCGCCGTGCTGGCCGCGCCGGTGATCCTGGAGGAGCTCTTCAACCGGCAGCCGACCCTGATCGACTTCGTGATCGCGCTCGCCGTCGGGTTCTTCCTCTGGATGGGGTCGACCGCTGCCCTGATGCAGGCGCGCCTCAAACGCAAGCTCCCGGCCCTGCAGGTCCGCAGCCTGGCCCGCCGCGCGATCGCCGTACATGCCTCGACCCCGGTGTCCGAGTCCGTCCGGCTCGCCGCGGAGGCCCACGCCGGCGCGGTCGTGGTGATCGACGGCGACGGCAAGCCGCACGCCCTGGTCTCGGAGTCGGCCGTCGCGGCCATCGCCCCGAACCAGCGCCCCTGGACCAACGTCGGCGAGGTCGCCACCCGGATCGGCCCGGGCCACATCATCGGCGTCAACGACACCGGCGAGGAGATCCTCGCCACTCTCCGGAAGAACCCGGCCTCGGAGTACCTCGTCCTGGACGCCCAGGGCCAGGTCTACGGCGTCCTGGCCACCGCCGACGTAGAACGCGCCTTCCGCGCCCGCTGACCCCCGCCGCCCAACCCGGTGCGGGGGACTCCGTCGGGTCTGTTGCGTCCCGATCGACAGGACGTAGTCATGTACGTATAGGCGCGGCCACGCGGGCCGGAGCGTCTGGGAGAGCCGGTTGGGGCACTACCCCATGTCGATCGGTACGGCGACTGGGCGGCGCGGGTGGGTGGGGGGTGGGGAAGTAGGGTTAGGCCCCTTATGGGTGATGTTGGTGAGTTTCCTGATGCGGCGTTTTCCGGGGTGCATCGAGGGTCGTTGCAGCCGGGGGAGTGGATCACGTTGTCGGACCCGAAGGGGCGCCGGCACTCGGTGAAGCTCGAGCGGGGGAAGATCTTCCACACGACCAAGGGCGGCATCGAGCACGACGACCTGATCGACGGGCCGGACGCGGTCACGATCCGGTCGAAGGGCGGGGTGGAGTACCTGGCGCTGCGGCCCCTGATGGCGGACTACTCGGTGTCGATGCCGCGCGGTGCCGCCGTGATCTATCCGAAGGACACCGCCCAGATCGTCACCATGGCCGACGTCTTCCCAGGTGCGAAGGTGGTCGAGGCGGGTGCCGGATCGGGCGCGCTGACGACGGCGTTGCTACGGGCGGTCGGGGTCCAGGGTCAGGTGATCTCGTTCGAACGGCGGGAGGATTTCGCCGAGGTCGCGCGGAAGAACGTGACCGGCTTCTTCGGCGGGGAGCACCCGGCCTGGCGGCTCGAGGTCGGGGATCTGGTCGACAAGCTGTCCGAGACCGACGTGGACCGCGTCGTACTGGACATGCTGGCGCCGTGGGAGTGCGTGGATGTCGTGGCGGGTGCCTTGGCGCCTGGCGGGGTGTTCTGCGCTTACGTTGCGACGACGACGCAGCTGAGCCGGTTTGTGGAGACGTTGCGGGCGCATGGCGAGTTCACCGAGCCGCGGGCCTGGGAGTCGCTGGTCCGGGACTGGCACGTCGAGGGGCTGGCCGTTCGGCCGGGGCATCGGATGCAGGGGCACACCGCGTTCCTGGTGACGGCGCGGCGGATGGCGCCGGGGGTGAAGGCGCCGCTGAAGAAGCGCCGGCCCGCGCCCGGGGCGTACGGCGACGACTACACCGGCCCCCGCCGATCCGACCGCACCGACGAGGCCTGATTCCGCAGGTCAGGCTGCACCCCGACGACGCCTCACTCCGCAGATCGGACGGTTGATTCTGTACGCCGGTACAGGTGGCCGGCGTGGTTCGGTAAGGGCGTACCGGGGTAGTCGGTCGATGTGATCCGAAACGGCGTACGACACGCCCTGGGAAGGCGCTGGTAAACGGTATTCCGTGCTAGGCGCCAGGCCGATATCCGGTGACCAACAGCCTCGATCGGGCAACCAATTCATCCGCAACCGACACGTGATGGGATTCCGCTTGCCCAGTGAGGTTTTCTGGGTAAGGTCCATAGGGTCGAGCCCCACATGGTGAGGTGATGATCGTGGCTGGAGACGAGAGCCCTACCGCGGCAGAGCTGCGTAACCAGGTCCGTTACCTGGAAGCCGAGGTCGCAGCGTTGCGGCGTCGGTTGCTGGAGCACCCGGCGGACAGCCGGTCGCTCGAGAGCAGGCTGTCCGAAACCCAGGCGTCCTTGGCGAGTGTGACCGCTCAGAACGAGCGGTTGGCGGAAACGCTGCGCGAGGCCCGTGAGAAGATCATCGCCCTCAAGGAGGAGGTCGACCGGCTGGCCCAACCGCCGTCCGGTTTCGGGACCTTCCTGGGCCGCAACGACGACGACACGCTGGACGTGTTCACCGGTGGCCGCAAGCTCCGCGTCGCGGCGAGCCCGTCCGTCGACCTGGACGCGCTGCACCTCGGCCAGGAACTGATGCTGAACGAGGCGCTGAACGTGGTCGAGGCCGTCGGCTTCGAGGTCGTCGGCGACGTGGTGATGCTGAAGGAGCTGCTGGCCGACGGCGAGCGGGCGCTGGTGATCGCGCAGGCGGACGAGGAGCGGGTGGTGCGGCTCGCGTCGCCGCTGCTCGACATCCCCCTGCGGGCCGGCGACTCGTTGCTGCTCGAGGCCCGGTCGGGGTACGTCTACGAGAAGATCCCGAAGTCCGAGGTCGAGGAGCTGATCCTCGAAGAGGTGCCGGACATCGACTACACCCAGATCGGTGGCCTGACCGGCCAGATCGAGCAGATCCGGGACGCGGTCGAGCTGCCGTACCTGCACAAGGACCTGTTCCTTGAGCACGAGCTCAAGCCACCGAAGGGTGTGCTGCTCTACGGCCCGCCCGGCTGCGGCAAGACGCTGATCGCCAAGGCGGTGGCGAACTCGCTGGCCAAGAAGGTGGCCGAGAGGACCGGGGTGGAGGGGCAGAAGTCGTTCTTCCTCAACATCAAGGGTCCGGAGCTGCTGAACAAGTACGTCGGCGAGACCGAGCGGCACATCCGGCTGGTCTTCCAGCGGGCCCGCGAGAAGGCGTCCGAGGGTATGCCGGTGATCGTGTTCTTCGACGAGATGGACTCGCTGTTCCGCACCCGCGGCTCCGGTGTGTCCTCCGACGTGGAGAACACCATCGTTCCGCAGCTGCTGAGCGAGATCGACGGCGTCGAGGGCCTGGAGAACGTGCTCGTCATCGGTGCCTCGAACCGTGAGGACATGATCGACCCGGCCATCCTGCGACCCGGCCGGCTGGACGTGAAGATCAAGATCGAGCGGCCGGACGCCGAGGCGGCGCGGGACATCTTCTCGAAGTACCTGACCACGACGCTGCCGCTGCACGCCGACGACCTCGGCGAGTTCGGCGGCGACAAGGCCGAGTGCGTGAACGGGATGATCCAGCGCGTCGTCGAGCGCATGTACACCGAGGCCGACGAGAACCGGTTCCTCGAGGTCACCTACGCCAACGGTGACAAGGAGGTCCTGTACTTCAAGGACTTCAACTCGGGCGCGATGATCCAGAACATCGTCGACCGGGCGAAGAAGATGGCGATCAAGGCGTTCCTGGACGACAAGCAGAAGGGGCTGCGGGTGCAGCACCTTCTGCAGGCGTGCGTCGACGAGTTCAAGGAGAACGAGGACCTGCCGAACACGACCAACCCGGACGACTGGGCCCGCATCTCCGGCAAGAAGGGCGAACGGATCGTCTACATCCGTACGCTCATCTCCGGCAAGCAGGGCACCGAACCGGGCCGGTCGATCGACACGGCGACCAACACGGGTCAGTACCTGTAGAAGCAGTCACGAGCAACCGCCTTGGCGCCCACTGCGGGCCCAGGGCGGTTGTCGTTCGGATTGGTGCTTCAGGCAACCGTTCGCCTGGCCGTCGTACAGGGTCAGGGCGATGGCGGCGATCAAGCTGAGGATGCGAGGCGCCCGGAGTACGCCGTACGCGATGACCGGGGCGGCGGCCGAAACACCTGCCTTGAGTCTGACAGAGGGGTGGGCCCGGGTTTCCCCTGATGGTGGGGTGGCGGAGGGCGGCGTACGGTCCTGATATGGCGACGGACGAGACGCGTAAAGACCTCCGAGCGGCGGTTGCGGCCCGGCAGGAACTGGGGCCGGAGTACGAGTCGGAGATCATCGACGGGTTCCTCGAGAAGCTCGATGCGCGCACGGCCGCCCACTACGGCCAGGCCGGCTACCAGCCCGCTCCCGGCTACCCGCAGGTCCCCGGCTATCCCCAGGCCCCCGGCTACCCCGTCGCCCCGCAGCACGCCGGACCGCCGCAGCCCCGGAAGTCCGACGGCGACGGCGGCGGACTAGCCCTTGCGATCTGCTCGGTCGTCGCCGGCATCCCCATCACCGCGATCGCCGCGGAGACCCAGGGCACCTTCGCCATCATGATCAGCTGGGCCGGCCTGGTAGGCATCAACCTCGCCCGGGCAATCTCCCGCTCAAGACGCGGCTAAGGACCTCACCAGCTGGCCGAGGAGGGCAGTTGTGTCGGGGACGAACGGCCAGGCGGGGTCGTTCAAACGCTCGACCAGTTCGGCGGGCGACATCCACGTGCCCCAGTCGACCTCTTCGGGCTGGTGGTGGATCGGGCCGTCCCACGTGCAGGCGTAGAGGTAGGCGCGGTAGTTGGTGAAGTCGTCGGCGTAATCACCTTCGGGCAGCTTCTCCAATGACACCCCGGTGATGCCCAGTTCCTCGGCCAGTTCGCGCACGACCGCGTCGTACGGATCCTCGCCGGCCGCGACGACGCCGCCGGCCATGAAGTCGTACCGTGCTGGATACACGTCCTTCGTGGGAGTCCGCCGATGCACATAGATCTCACCCGCCGGATTGCGCACCAGTACGCCGGTCGCCGCGTGCCGCAGGTTGTCCCGGCGCATCACCGATCGGGGCGCCGACCCGCACACCTCGCCGGCGGAGTCCAGCAGGGCCACGAGTTCGTCCACTTGCGAAGTCTCACATGTAACCCTGTGGATACTTCAACCCCTTTAGGCGGTCCGACCGCGTAGGCTCGATCGCATGAGTGTTCGGCGGATCATGGGGACCGAGACCGAGTTCGGCATCTCGGTGCCGGGCCAGCCCGGGGCGAACCCGATGCTGACCTCGAGCCAGGTGGTGAACGGTTATGCGCAGACGCAGCCGCTCGCGCGCAAGACGCGATGGGACTTCGACGAGGAGCATCCACTGCGGGACGCGCGCGGTTTCGACCTGAGCCGGGAGGTGGCGGACTCGAGCCAGCTCACCGACGAGGAGACCGGCCTGGCCAACGTGATCCTCACCAACGGCGCCCGGTTGTACGTCGACCACGCCCACCCCGAGTACTCGTCGCCAGAGTGCACGAATCCGCGTGACGTGGTGGTGTGGGACAAGGCCGGCGAGCTGGTGATCATGGAGGGCGCGCGACAGGCCCGGCAGATCCCCGGCGCACCCCCGTTGAACCTCTACAAGAACAACACCGACAACAAGGGCGCGTCGTACGGGTCGCACGAGAACTACCTGATGCGCCGGTCCACGCCGTTCGCGTCGATCGTGCGGCACCTGACGCCGTTCTTCGTCAGCCGCCAGGTGGTGACCGGCGCCGGCCGGGTCGGGCTCGGCCAGGACGGCACCACGCACGGTTTCCAGATCAGCCAGCGAGCCGACTACTTCGAGGTCGAGGTCGGCCTGGAGACGACGCTGAAACGCCCGATCATCAACACCCGGGACGAGCCGCACGCGAACCCGGACCGGTACCGCCGGCTGCACGTGATCATCGGCGACGCGAACCTGTCCGAGATCTCGACGTACCTCAAGGTGGGCACCGCGTCGCTGGTGCTGTCGATGATCGAGGACGGCTGGCTGACCGACGACCTGAGTGTCGACCGGCCGGTGACCGCGCTGCACGAGATCAGCCACGACCCGTCCTGCACGCATCTGATGACGTTGAAGGACGGCCGCAAGCTGACCGCGGTCCAGTTGCAGACAGAGTACCTGGAGCAGGCCCGCAAGTACGTCGAGGACAAGTACGGCGACGACGCGGACCGGCAGACCAAGGACGTCCTGCACCGCTGGGAGCAGGTGCTCGACCAGCTCGCCATCGATCCGATGAAGCTGGCCGACCAGCTCGACTGGGTCGCCAAGCTCAAGCTGCTGCAGTCGTACCGGGACCGCGACGGGCTGGGCTGGGACGACCCGAAGCTGGGCCTCGTCGACCTGCAGTACGCCGATCTGCGGCCGGACAAAGGGCTCTACCACAAGCTCCTCAAGGCGGGCCGGATGCAGCGGCTGGTCACCGACGAGGAGATCCGGATGGCGGTCTCGCACCCGCCGACCGACACCCGCGCCTACTTCCGCGGCCGCTGCATGCAGCAGTACGCGCCGCAGGTGGCGGCCGCGTCCTGGGACTCCGTGATCTTCGATCTGCCCGGCCGGGAGTCGCTCCAGCGGATCCCGACGCTGGACCCGCTGCGGGGCACGAAAGCCCATGTCGGGACACTTCTTGACCAATGCGACACCGCGAGTGACCTGGTTCGCACCATTACTGGGGGCGGCGCCGGGTAGGGTCGCTGTAGAGGGGTCGGTTGGGCGGCCTCTCCAGCGGTTCTAGGAGGTGTGTGCCATGGCGAAGGACGGCGGACAGCAGCACAAGCAGCCGAAGCGGTCGTCGACCGAGGAAGAGGTCGAGCAGGTCGAGGCGTCCGAGGAGGTCGCCGAGCGCAAGGAGCGGCTCGACGATGACGTCGACTCGATTCTGGACGAGATCGACGAGGTGCTGGAGGAGAACGCGGAAGAGTTCGTCCGCGGCTTCGTGCAAAAGGGTGGGGAGTGAACCGCTCGATGACATTTGATGCCTCCGGCCGCCTGCCGGAAGCCTTCCTGACCCCAGGTGGCTCGTCGTTCATGGACTTCCTGGCCGGGCACGCGCCCGACCTGCTGCCCGGACGGCGCGCCCTGGGGGCGGGTGACCTGTCCAAGGACGTTCCGCACGGTACGACGATCGTCGCGGCCACCTTCGCCGACGGCGTCGTGATGGCCGGCGACCGGCGGGCCACGATGGGCAACATCATCGCCCAGCGGGACATGGAGAAGGTGTTCCCGGCCGACGAGTACTCCTCCGTCGGGATCGCCGGCTCGGCCGGGCTCGCGGTCGAGATGGTGCGCCTGTTCCAGGTGGAGCTGGAGCACTACGAGAAGCTCGAGGGCACCACACTCAGCCTGGACGGCAAGGCGAACCGGCTGAGCGCGCTGATCCGGGGCAACCTGGCGATGGCGATGCAGGGCCTGGCCGTGGTGCCGCTGTTCGCGGGCTACGACCAGGACGTCCAGGGCGGCCGGATCTTCTCCTACGACCCGTCCGGCGGGCGCTACCCGGAGCAGTTCTTCCACAGTGTCGGCTCCGGCTCGGTGTTCGCCCGCGGCGCGCTGAAGAAGCTCTACCGCGAGGACATGTCGGCGACCGACTGCGTCACCGCGGTGGTCCAGTCGCTGTACGACGCGGCCGACGACGACTCGGCGACCGGCGGACCGGACCTGGCCCGGCGGATCTTCCCGGTGGTCGCGGTGGTCACCGCGGACGGCTACCAGCGGATGCCGGACGACCAGGTCGGCGACATCGTCGACTCGATCGTCGGGGCCCGCCGGGACCGGCCGGACGGACCCAACGCGCCGTTGTCGTGAATGTCCCCTGAGTCGACCGAAGGATATCGATGAGCGTTCCGTTCTACGTCTCGCCCGAACAGCTGATGCGGGACCGGGCCGACTTCGCCCGGAAAGGTATCGCCAAAGGCCGCAGCGCGATCGCGCTGCAGTACGCCGACGGCATCCTGTTCGTCGCCGAGAACCGGTCGCCCGCGCTGCACAAGGTGGCCGAGATCTACGACCGGATGGCGTTCGCCGCCGTCGGCCGGTACAACGAGTTCGAGAATCTGCGGATCGCCGGGGTCCGGCTGGCCGACATGCGGGGGTACTCCTACGACCGCCGCGACGTCACCGGCCGGGCGCTGGCCAACGCCTACGCGCAGACCCTCGGCGCGATCTTCTCCTCCGGCGGTGAGAAGCCGCTCGAGGTGGAGATCCTGGTCGCCGAGGTTGGCGCCAGCACGGCCGAGGACCAGATCTACCGGCTCACCTACGACGGCTCGATCGCCGATGTCCAGGGGTACGCCGTGATGGGTGGCCCGGCCGAGCAGGTGTCCGACTACGTGGGCGAGCACTACCAGGAGGGCATCTCGCTCGCGGGCGCCCTCCGGCTGGCGGTGGACGCGCTCGGCCACGACTCCAACGAGGTGCGCCAGCTGACCCCGGACCAGATCGAGGTCGCCGTGCTGGACCGGACCCGGACTCAGGTCCGCAAGTTCAAGCGGATCTCGGAGGAGACGCTGGCCCGGATACTGTCCGAGTCCCGGCCGGACACGACGCCTGCCGAGCCGGCCGTCCACGCCGAGCCCTCGGAGCCCGTCGACGGCGGTTCGTACGAGAGCACGGATGCTGCCCCGTCCGACGAGGGATCGGCGGACGACGCACCCGTCGCGCCGCCCGAGGACGACGTACCGGTTGCTCCGCCGGAAGACCCGGAGGACGACCGTCCGCTGTGACGCCTGACAACACCCCACCGTCCGCCGCCGGATCAGCTCCCGCGGCGGACGGTGTTGTTGACCGACTTGCCGATCCGGAGCCGTGGGTGTTGCTGGCAGACGAGCCCGGGTACGACGGATTTCTGACCGTCAGGCGCCGTCTGTACCGGTTGCCCGATGGGCGGGAAGCCGACTGGGACGTGTTCGGCCCGCGGCTGGCGGCCGGGATCGACTCGGGCATCACGGTGTTGCCGCTGACGGCCGAGGGGCGGATCGTCACTGTCCGGCTGTTCCGGGCAGGGCCGGATGGTGTCGTCACCAATCTGCCGGGTGGTCTGATCGACCCTCGTGAGGAACCGGGCGCGGCCGGACGGCGGGAGCTGGAGGAGGAGACGGGGTACACCTGCGAGTCGATCGAGGTGGTCGGCTGGCATTGGCAGGGTGCGTCGTCGATCTACCGGAAGTTCGTCGCCATCGCGCGCGGATGCCGGCCGGATGGGAAACAGTCGCTGGACGAGTTCGAGGACTGCGTCCCGGTGGAGTTGACGGTGGACGAGTTCCGCGCCGAGTTGCGGACGCCTGGAGCGATGACCGGCGTGGACGCGGCGTACGTCGCCCTCGACCACGCCGCCCTCCTCTGACCGGGCCCGCTTCACTCACCCCCACCTCCCACCATCGCCATCGCCATCGCGGAATTTCGGGGGTTGACCCTTCATGTTGGGGGTTGCCCCATCAAAATCTCGGTGGGCAACCCCCAACCTCGGAGGTCAACCCATCAAATTCGGGCGATCGTCGAGCGGGGCCAGTGGGCGATCGTCGGCCGGGCTGGTGGGTGGTCGTCGGCCGGGCTGGTGGGTGGTCGTCGAGCGGGTCGGTGGGTGGTCGTCGACCGGGCATGTGGGTGATCGTCGACCGGGGGCGGTGGGGGATCGTCGACCGGGCTGGTGGGTGGTCGGCGACGGGCTGGTGGGTGATCGTCTACCCGGCAGCTGGGTGAGCGCGGGACGGTAGACTTCGGGGTGGGCCGCTACTGGCGTTCAGGTGGTGTACCACCGGGGAACGGCCTGCCGGGATCTTCCGGCTGGAGCCGCGCGCCTGGGCAACCGACCTTTCGTCGACGCCCGAAGGAGCGCGCCGCATGACCACTGAAACCGCTGCCCGCGAGACGATCGCCCGCGAAACGACTGCCCGCCTGATGATCGGCACCGACCTGGCCGCTGCGATGGTGGAGCGGGCCGCTGCCCGCGCGAAGGTTCTGCAGGAGACGACCGGGGTGCAGCCGTGTCTCGCGACCGTGCTGGTCGGTGACGATCCCGCGTCGGCGACGTACGTGCGGATGAAGCAGAACCGGAGCAAGAAGGCCGGTATCGGTTCGCGGAGCATCGTGCTGCCGGCCGAGACTACGACCGAGGAACTCGTCGCCGAGCTGACCAAGCTGTCCGAGGACCCGGAGGTGCACGGGATCCTCCTGCAGCACCCGGTGCCGGCGCAGATCGACGAGCGGGCCGCGTTCGAGGCGATCGCGCCGGGCAAGGACGTCGACGGGGTGACGATGCATTCGTTCGCCGCGATGGCGTTCGGGGAGCCCGGGTTCAGGTCGTGTACGCCGGGCGGGATCCTTCGGTTGCTGGAGGCGTACGACGTACCGCTGGCCGGCGCGCACACGGTCGTGATCGGCCGCAGCCCGATTCTCGGCAAGCCGGCCGGGATGTTGCTGCTGGCATCGAATGCGACGGTCACCTACACCCACTCGCGGACCAAGGACCTGG
Organism: Kribbella caucasensis; assembly: GCF_004361855.1. Taxonomy (GTDB): domain Bacteria; phylum Actinomycetota; class Actinomycetes; order Propionibacteriales; family Kribbellaceae; genus Kribbella; species Kribbella caucasensis. Next base: position 226,125 of record NZ_SNWQ01000008.1, on the reverse strand, counting down.
CCGAGCTCGTCCGGCAGGCCGACATCGTAGTCGCCGCGGTGGGCAAGCCGAACTTCGTCCGCGGCAGCTGGCTCAAGCCGGGCGCGGTCGTCGTCGACGCCGGGTACAACGAGGGCAACGTCGGCGACGTGCACTTCGAGGAAGCGGCCCAGGTCGCCAGCCTGGTGACCCCTGTCCCGGGCGGCGTCGGCCCGATGACGATCGCCCTCCTCCTGGAGCAGACGGTGGACGCCGCCGAGGCCCAGACGGCCGCCCGCCGGTAGGCGAGACCGCCCCGCGGCTTTGGGCACCGGCCGGTCGTGTCCGAGCCTCCAAGGCGGCTGGTGGGTGCTCAAGGTGGGGTGTTGGTGGTGCGGCCCGTGACTTTGGGCACCACGTGGTTGTGCACGGGCGTCGCGGGTGCCTGGTGGGTGCTCAAGGTGGGGTGTTGGTGGCGTGGCCCGCGACCTTGGGCACCACGTGGTTGTCCACGGGCGTCGCGGGTGCCTGGTGCGTGCTCAAGGTGGGGTGTTGGTGGCGGCCCGCGACCTTGGGCACCACGTGGTTGTGCACGGGCGTCGCGGGTGCCTGGTGCGTGCTCAAGGTCGTGGGCACGGGGCGCGCCATACGTCTGGTGGGGGAGGAGGCGCGGTGGCGTGCGTTCGGGCGGGCACCATGCGAGACGGCTGCGCATGGTCGAGACCCCTTGACCTAGTGTTGAGACAGGTAACCAGCACTCGGACGCGGGTGTGGGCGGTGCGAACTAGGAGGCAGGGCAAGTGGCGGTACGGGCGATCCGGGGTGCCACCCAGCTGGAGGCGGACGAGCGCGAGCACCTGCTCGAGCGCACCGCCGAGCTGGTCCGGGCGGTGCTGGAGGCGAACGACCTCGAGTCCGACGACCTGATCAGCATCCTGTTCACGGTCACGCCTGACCTGCACTCCGAGTTCCCCGCGGTCGCGGGCCGGCAGATCGGGCTGACCGACGTACCGCTGATGTGCATGCAGGAGATCGACGTACCGCACGCGCTGCCGCGGGTGGTCCGGATGATGCTGCACGCCGACACACCGCGGTCGCGGGACAAGGTCCAGCACGTCTACCTGCACGGTGCCGTCGCGCTGCGCCCCGACCTGACCGGTGCCCAGTGACCGAGCTGCGCGGACCGGTCCGGATCGTCGGTACCGGCCTGATCGGGACGTCGATCGGTCTCGCCCTGGGCCGGCTCGGCGTGGTCGTCGAGCTGGTGGACGCCGACCCGGAGAACGCCCTGATGGCCGAGCGCATCGGGGCCGGTGCCCGATCCGTTCAGATCGAGCCACAGCTGGTGGTCGTCGCCGTACCGCCTGATCACGTCGGCGAGGTGATCGCCCAGCAGCTACGGCAGACCGACGCGATCGTCACCGACGCGGCCAGCGTGAAGGGCAAGCCGCTCACCGACGCAAAGGCGATCACCGACGACCTGACGCGGTACGTCGGCAGCCACCCGATGGCCGGCTCCGAGCGGAACGGTCCTCTCGCGGGCCGGGCGGATCTCTTCGACGGCGCGACTTGGGCGATCACGCCGCACGCGACCAGCGATCCAGAGGGCGTCCAGCTGGTACGCCGACTCGCGGAGGCATGCGGCGCTCGTACGGTCGAGATGTCGGTCGAGGACCACGACCTGGCCGTCGCCCGGGTCTCGCACCTGCCGCAACTGATGTCGTCCCTTGCCGCCGGCACCCTTGTGGACGCACCGTCCGCGCACCTGGAACTGTCCGGCCAAGGAGTCCGTGATGTGACCAGGATCGCGGCCAGCGACCCAGGGCTGTGGACCCAGATCGTCTCCGCCAACTCCCCGGCGCTGAGCGGATTGCTGGAGCAGATCCGGGACGAGCTCGACCGGTTGTTGGTTGCCCTGAGCAAAGAAGAGGCGGCGGAAGAGGTCACCGCCGTACTACATCGCGGGGTGTCGGGGGCGGTGCGGGTACCGGGCAAGCACGGTACGCCGCACATCGACCTCGTCACCGTGCTCGTCACGATCCCCGACCGCCCGGGTCAGCTGGCCCGGCTGTTCGCCGACGCGGCCGCGTCCGGGGCGAACGTCGAGGACCTGCGGATCGACCACAGCCCCGGCCGCCCGGTCGGTGAGGTCGAGCTCGCGGTCAAACCGGGCTCGGTGGATCAGCTGGTGGAGGTCCTGACCGAGCGTGGCTGGTCCGTCCACCGGTAACCTTCCGCTCATGATCATCGCTGTTGACGGCCCGAGCGGTTCCGGCAAATCGAGCACGGCCCGGGGGGTCGCCACCAGACTGGGGCTGCGGTACCTCGACACCGGCGCGATGTACCGGGCAGTCACCTGGTCCGCGCTCGAGCACAATCTGGACCTGGACGACACCGAGGTGGTCGCCGAGCGGGCCCGCGCGGTCGAGCTGGGGATCAGCACCGACGCGCAGCACGCCCACTTCACCGCCGACGGCATCGACGTCACCGAGGCGATCAGGGACCCGCGGATCAGCGCGAGCGTCAGCAAGATCGCCACCAACCTGGACGTCCGCAAGGAGCTGATCAGCCGGCAGCGCGCGATCATCGACGACGCCCAGCCGACCGGCGGGATCGTGGTCGAGGGCCGCGACATCGCGACCGTGGTGGCCACGGACGCCGAGCTGAAGGTGCTGCTCACAGCCGACACCGACGCCCGGCTGGCCCGCCGCAAGGCCGAGCTGGCCGAGGGTGCTGTGACCGCCGAGCAGTTGCGCGACCAGATCGTCCGCCGGGACGCCGATGACGCCACTGTGTCGCAGTTCCAGGTGGCCTCCGATGGCGCCGTGACGATTGATTCCACCCACCTGTCCCTCGAGGAGGTCATCGACGTGATCTGCCGGCTGGCGAAGGAGGCAGAGGCCGCGCCGCGCGACCGGGAGTCATGACAGCTGAAGTGACCGGGCACAAGGAGCTGCCCCGGACCGACGATCTGCCGCCGCTGCCGTACCGGCTCGCGTTGCCAGTACGTCGAGCGGCCCGCCTGTACTTCCACCGTCGCTACGGGCTGAACGTGCACCAGGAGCACCTGTTCCCCAAGACCGGTCCGGTGCTGCTGGCCCCGAACCACCTCGGTCTGCTCGACGGCCCGTTGCTCGGCGCGATCGCCCCGCGGATGCTGCATCAGCTGGGCAAGATCGAGGCCTTCCACGGACTGCAGGGGAGGTTCCTGCACCGGATCGGGCAGATCGCGGTCGACCGCTCGACGTACGACGTCCGCGCGGTCCGGCAGGCCATCCAAGTACTACGGGACAACCGCGTGCTGAGCGTCTACCCCGAAGGCACCCGGGGCGCGGGCGACTTCAGCCGGATACGCTCCGGAGTCGGTTACCTCGCGGCTGTGACGGGTGCGCCGATCCTGCCGGTCGCGCTGCTCGGAACCAGGCAGCCAGGCGGTCATGTGGAGGCTTACCCGCCGAAGGGGAGCCGCGTGGACGTGGTGTATGGCGAACCCTTCACGGTGGATCGCGTACCCTTTCCGAGGCGGCACTCCGACGTACGGGCGATTGCCGACCAGATCGGCGAGGTGCTGCGGGCGCATGTCCGGACGGCCGTCGAAGCCACCGGCCACCCGCTCCCGGGCGCGCCAGACGAGAAGGATCCTGATGAGTGACCTGCCCACCGGCTACGGCTATGCCGAGCCGACCCACGACCGTGACGACACCGGGCCGCTGCCGGTGCTGGCGATCGTCGGACGGCCCAACGTCGGCAAGTCGACGCTGGTGAACCGCATCATCGGCCGCCGCGAGGCCGTCGTCGAGGACACCCCCGGGGTCACCCGGGACCGCGTCTCGTACGACGCCAACTGGGCGGGCCGGTCCTTCACGGTGGTCGACACCGGTGGCTGGGACCCGGATGCGGTCGGGATGGCCGCACTTGTCGCCGCCCAGGCCGAGGTGGCGATCAACGCGGCCGACGCCGTGCTGTTCGTGGTGGACGCGACCGTCGGGATCACGGACGCCGACGAGGCCGTCGTACGGGTGTTGCGCAAGTCGGGCAAACCGGTCGTGCTGGCGGCCAACAAGGTCGACGACCAGCGGATCGAGTCCGAGGCGATGAACCTGTGGAGCCTGGGCATCGGGGAGCCGTTCCCGATCTCGGCGATGCACGGCCGCGGTACCGGCGACATGCTCGACGCGATCCTGGCCGCGTTGCCCGAGGCACCGGCTGAGCGCGACGCCGAGACCGGCGGGCCGCGCCGCGTCGCGATCGTCGGCAAGCCGAACGTGGGCAAGTCGTCGCTGCTGAACAAGGTCGCCAAGGAGGACCGGGTCGTCGTCAGCGACGTCGCCGGGACGACGGTCGACCCGGTCGACGAACTGATCACGCTGGCCGGCAAGGAGTGGCGGTTCATCGACACCGCCGGGATCCGGCGCAAGGTGAAGAACGCGACCGGTCATGAGTACTACGCCTCACTGCGGACGAACGCCGCGATCGAGCGGGCCGAGGTCGTCGTGGTGGTGATCGACGCCTCGGAGACGATGACCGAGCAGGACCTGCGGATCATGAACGCGGTCGAGGAGGCCGGCAAGGCGCTGGTGATCGCGTACAACAAGTGGGACCTGGTCGACGAGGACCGGCGGTACTACCTGGAACGCGAGATCGACCGGGACCTGGTGCAGTTCCGCTGGGCGCCGCGGGTGAACATCAGCGCGCTGACCGGGCGGCACATGGAGAAGCTGGTACCGGCGATCGAGGCGGCCCTGGACGGCTGGCAGACCCGGGTCCCGACCGGCCAGCTGAACGCGTTCCTCGGCCGGCTGGTCGCGGCACATCCGCACCCGGTCCGGTCCGGCAAACAGCCGAAGATCCTGTTCGGTACCCAGGCGACGACGATGCCGCCGATGTTCGCGCTCTTCACCTCCGGGCAGATCGAGTCGTCGTACCAGCGCTTCATCGAGCGGAGGTTGCGGGAGGACTTCGGCTTCGTCGGCAGCCCTGTCCACGTCCAGATCCGAGCCCGCCAGAAGAAGCAGAAACGCTGACGGACCCCGGTCGGCGCACTCTCTCGGATGAGGTAAGGTTTACGCGTTCGCCTCTTCGGGGCGAGCTCCGGGCTGTGGCCTAGCTTGGTTAAGGCGCGTGTCTGGGGGACACGAGAGCGGGAGTTCAAATCTCCCCAGCCCGACCCAAAGAGGGGCACCGATTCTGTCGGTGCCCCTCTTTATGTTTGTCACCATGAGTACATCTGGGGACACGCGAACCTGGACCGACGACCAACTGCGCCAGGCGGTGGCGGACAACAAGTCGTGGCGTGCGGTTGCCCGTGCCGTCGGATTGAAAGGGACATCCGCAGGCACGATCAGGTCGCTCCAACGGCATACCACCCGTCTCGAACTGAACACGTCGCACTTCACTGGGCAGCGTCAGTGGTCCGATCCGCAGTTGCGGGCGGTGATGCTCAGAGCAACCTGTTGGGCTGACGTCCTGGCCGGACTCGGTGTCGCAGACATCCCTCAGAACCGAGTTCGGATGAAGGGCCACGCTGTCCGGCTCGGCCTGGATTGCACCCACCTGAGGACGACGGATCTTCCGTCGAGTGCAAGTGACGTGTTCAGCGAGCCGGCGCAGCCGGAGATGCTGCGAACTGCGGCGCCTGCGCTGGCGATGGCGTGGTTCGCGATGCGTGGCTGCGCGGTTGCACTGCCAGTGGAGCCGCAGGTGTACGACCTGCTGGTGACGACCGCAAAGGGCATTCAGCGCGTACAGGTGAAGAGCTGCGCCCGCCAGGACAGCAAGGGCCACTGGTCGGTCGAGATCGGGCGGCGGCCGTACGTGCTGGACAAGTCCGCAGGCAAGATGCCATACGACCCGGACGACATCGATCTGTTCTTCATCGTCCTCGGTGACGGCAGCATCTACCTCATGCCCAGCTCTGTCCTGGGTGGGCGGGTGCGCATCTATGCCGAGACCTACGCGCCGTACCGGGTTGGTGATGCATCGAGTCTGCTGGCCGCAGGCGGAGACACAGCTTGAAGTCGCTGTAATGATGTAATCAGGAGGCGGCGTGATGGCTGAGGACGATGTGCTGGATGCGTACTCCCGGGTGGTCTCGGGAGTGGCGGAGATGTTGATCCCGCGGGTGGCGAGTCTGCGGGTGCGGAGCCGGGGTGGGGACTCGTCCGGGTCGGCCGTGGTGCTGACCGGGGACGGGCATCTGCTGACCAACGCACATGTCGTCGGCGACGGGGACGAGGCGAGCGCGGAGTTCGCCGACGGGACCAGCGCCCATGCTCAGGTGATCGGCGTCGACCGGCTCTCCGACCTGGCCGTACTGCGCGCCGATCGGGAGATCCCCGACCCACCGGAGTACGGGGATGCGGATCATCTGAAGGTAGGCAACCTGGTCGTTGCTGTGGGCAACCCACTCGGCCTGGCCGGCAGCGTGACGGCCGGTGTGGTCAGCGCCCTCGGTCGATCCTTGCCGGTCCGGAGCGGCTCGGCGAACCGGATCATCGAGGACGTGATCCAGACCGACGCGGCGCTGAACCCCGGCAACTCCGGCGGCGCGCTTGCCGACGGCAACGGTCGCGTGATCGGCATCAACACCGCGGTCGCGGGCGTCGGCCTCGGCCTCGCCGTACCGATGAACCCGACCACCCGCCGCATCATCTACTCGCTCCTGCACGACGGCCGGGTCCGCCGCGCCTACCTCGGCCTGGTCACCACCCCCGCGCCCCTCCGCCCCCAACTCGCCGAACGCTTCGACCAACGCACCGCCCTCCGCGTCGTCGAAGTCATCACCAACAGCCCAGCCGCGGAAGCCGGCCTCCGCAAGGGCGACCTGGTCCTGGCCGTCGACGGCAGCCCACTCCGCGACGCGCAATCACTCCAGCGCCAACTCTTCGAAGACGCCATCGGCCGTCGGACCGAAATCACCGCCATCCGCAACGGCGCCCTCGTCGATGTGGTCGCACTACCCGCGGAGCTCACGGACCGGTAGCGGAGCGCGCATCAATACGCCGGATCCGGGTTTGAGTGGCGCCCGCGGGAAGGTGAAGTCGCGCGTCACCTCCACGAATCCCAGGCGCGCGTGCAGATCGAGGATCGCGCCGTTCGCGAGGTTGGCGAAGTACCAGACGGAGTCGGAGCGCTCGGCGGTCCAGCGCATCCGGTCGAGGGTCAGTAGTTCGCCGATGCCGTGCCGGCGCAGGCGGGGGTCGACGATCAGGCCGATCAGGTAGTACCCGGTCGGTGCGGTGTGAGGTGGTGTCTGCTCGTGGTGGATCACGCCGCCGTAGCCGATCACCTCGTTACCGGAGCACGCGACGGCGACGTACCGGTTCGGGTCGGCGAGATCGACGAGCAGTCGTTCCCGGCGCTCTTCCACCGAGCCGCCGGCGCGCGAGACGATCAGCCGCGCGCAGACCTCGAGATCGTCAATGACCGCCGCCCGGATCGAGATCGCCTCGTCTGGTTGCTGCCGGGACAGCTCAGGCCGATAGTCCGCGAATCCACTCACCCGGCCGAGCCTACGGCGCGACGGTGCCTCGCGTCGGAGGTTTTGGTAGTCGGGGAGCACTAGGATCGAGCGGGTTCCGACGAGGGGGAGTGGCGTGGACGAGCGGGTTCGGCTGGCGGGCGAGTTGTACGAGCGGGCGATCTTTGTCGGTTACGAGGGTGGGCTGGCGCAGGCGGATCGGGAGCTGGACGCCGCCGAGGCCGAGCTCATGCTTGCTCGGGGCAAGGTTCTGCACGGGCAGTCGATGGCCACTCGCGGGGAGGATCCGAGGGAGCTGGCGCTGTTCGAGCGTGCGCTCGAGCTCTACCGCTCTGTGGGCGACGAGCGTGGTCAGGGTGAGGCGTTCTTCTGGATCGGGTGCTTCCACCAGGTCATCCGCAACGACAACGACGCTGCGGTCGAGGCGCTGACCTTGTCGCGGGTGCTGGCGACGAAGACCGGCGACAATCTGACCCTCTCGTACGCGCTCCGGCACCTCGGCATCGCCGAGCACAAGGCCGGCCACCTCGACGAGGCGCGTGCTCTGCTGGAGGAGTCGACCCGCCTCCGCCGCGAGCTGAACCTTCTGCCCGGCGTCGCCGCGAACCTCGTCGGCCTCACCTACATCGCGTCGGCTCAAGGCCGCGTCGACGACGCCCGCGCCCTCGCCGACGAAGCGGCCGCGCTCGCCGGGAGCTGCGGCGCCCGGAAGGTCCTCGACCAAGTCACCGAGGCTCGGTCGGGGCTCTGAGCGGCCGCGCGGAGCAGGTACAACGCGGCGCCCGGCGTCACCGAGGCTCGGTCGGGGCTCTGAACCGCGGGGTCGTGGGGTCCCGGCTAGTGGGTCGGGGGTCGCGGGGTCAGCGACGACCGGGTGGTGCGACGTGCTCGCCGAGCGGATCGTGAACAAGGGGTCCGCCGCGGAGCGGCTGCCCGGCCCCCGCGCGGTGCTCGTTGTCCCGGACCCGGGGTTCGTAGTGGGCGAAGAAGATCTTGCCGACCAGGTCCCGGCGGCTCCGGACCCCGGTCTTGTCGAAGACGCTCTTCAGGTGCTGCTGGACCGTGTGTGCCGAGACGAAGAGGTGTTCGGCGATGTCGGTGGTCGAATCTCCCTGGAGCACGTGCCGGGTGACCTCCTGCTCGCGATCGGTCAGCCCGTAGGCCGCCATCAGCAGGGGAGCGATGCGGCCGGGATGCGCGGGCTCGACGATGACAGCGACCCGGCGCGACGTCGACGAGACCAGCGAAGTCCCGTGCAGCACGACCCAGCGGCCCGAGCGGGAGAGAACGCGGGATACGGCAACCTCGCCCGGTTCGTCCGGATAGGTCGCGGTGCGCAGGGCCCGACCGGCGACCGCGAGCACCGATGACGGCAACCGGCCGGCCGCCCAGTCGCCGTCCGGCAGCTCGGACAGCCATCGTTCGACACCCGGCGTCGCTGATTCGATCTCCCAACGAGACGTGACCACGACCAGGCCGGGGCCGTCGGCACCCTCCGGGTCGGTCGCCTCACCGAGCAGCAACGATCTCCGCGCGCCCTCGGCTAGAACCGGCGTCACCGCGCGGAGGAAGTCCCGGTCCTCGTCGTCGAACATCGGCTGCCCCGGTTCGCGGTACAGGCCGAGTGCACCCCAGACCTCACCGCTCTTGGTCCGCAGACAGGCGATCAGCTCCTGGTCGCCGCCGAGCTCCATGTTCTGGTGCCAGCGCGGACTGGTCGTCGGGTCTCCACCCGTGGCTTCGTGCAGGGTCGAGACACCTGGTCCGGAGCGGGCGATGTCGGCGAGCTTGTTCACGTCGTCGCCGTAGTACTCCTCCGCGAGCCATTCGGGCGGGAGCTGCGGCATGCCTTTGTTGAAGTGGCTGGTGACCAGGAGCGATGCGGGATCCAGCGTGTACCAGCAGGGCGCCTGGTAGTACGGGACCGCGTCGGCGAGCGCCTCGGACGACTCCTGCCACAACGTCACCAGGTCCAGCCCGTGCCGGGTCAGCGCCGCGATCTTGTCGCGCGCCCGCTCCTTCGCGTTCCCGCCCACCTCACCACGGTACGACGGTACGGCGGATCCGCGGATACCACATTTCTGGAATGGGCACGGGACGGTCGCGCTCGTAGCGTCGGTCTCACCAACCAACCGAGGGGGAGCGGCCATGAACGCGCAGTCTCAGGCGACGACCGGGGTACGAGTGATAGGCCCGGGTGAAGGCGAGATCACCAAGGACATGCAGGGCACCCGGTTTGACCGGTACCTGATCAACCGGGCGGACTCCGGCGGCAGTTTCTCGCTGGTCGAGCACACCATCGCGCCGCACGTGCTGGCCGCTCCACTGCACCTGCACACGCGCGAGGACCAGTACAGCTTCGTTCTCGAGGGCCGGCTGGGGGCGCTGCTCGGCGACGAGGAGGTCTTCGCGGAGGCCGGCACGCTGGTCTTCAAGCCACGTGGGCAGTGGCACACGTTCTGGAACGCCGGCGACGAACCGCTGCGCCTGCTCGAGATGATCTCGCCCGGTGGCATCGAGGAACTGTTCCGGAAGCTCGCGGAGCCCGGCGGCGAGTACGACCCCGAGACGCTCCCGGCGCTGGTGGCCGGGTGGGGCTGCGAGGTCGACTTCGAGAAGACGATGCCGATCGCCGAGCGTCACCAGTTGATCTTCTGAGCACTCGCCGGGCGGCTGGTGTTTTGAGGGCGCTGAGCCGCTCTACCAGCCGCGGGCGCGCCATTCGGGGAGGCTGGGGCGCTCCTTGCCGAGGGTGGTGTCGGCGCCGTGGCCGGGGTAGACCCAGGTCTCGTCGGGGAGGCGGGCGAACAGCTTGGCCTCGACGTCGTTGATCAGTGAGGTGAAGTTCTCGGCGTTGCCACGGGTGTTGCCGACACCGCCGGGGAACAGGGAGTCGCCGGTGAACAGATGCGGCGGGCCCTTCGGGTCGTCGTACAGGAGGGCGATCGAGCCGGGAGTGTGGCCGACCAGGTGGATCACCTCCAGCGTGCTCTGGCCGACTCCGATGCGGTCGCCGTCGTCGAGGAGTTCGTCGGTCGGTACGTCGATGCCCTCGGCGTCGTACCGGCCGGCGACCGTGGTGGCGCCGGTCCGCTCGACGACCTCGGCGAGTGCCTGCCAGTGGTCGCCGTGCCGGTGGGTGGTGATCACGCGGGCCAGACCGCCCGACCCGATCACCCTGAGCAGCGTGCCCGCCTCGTTCGCGGCGTCGATCAGGACCTGCTCGTCGGTCTGCCGGCAGCGCAGCAGGTACGCGTTGTTGTCCATCGGCCCGACCGCGACCTTGGTGATCATCAGCTGAGGCAACTCGTGCGTCTGCACCGGCCCACCGACGTGGACGTTGCCGTGGTACTCCGTCATGCCTGCTCCCGACCCGCCTCGAACCCCAGGAATCTCCTCGGGTCGAGGCTATCGAACGTGGCCGGGACTCACCTGTGGACCGGATGCGGGATTTGCCGGGACGATCGAATATGCTTTCGAAAGAGGTCGCCGGATCCGGCGCGGAAGATTTTGTCGGTGGGCCTCGTTAGCATGACCGGCGATGTCCCTGGAGCGCCTCCGGGAGTCCGTTGCCCCGCGGGGGACGGGCCTTCGATCCGCCCCGTGAACCCTCGAGAACGGCTGAGAGTGAGCTTGTGTCTGACCGTCTGATCGTGCGCGGAGCGCGTGAGCACAACCTGAAGGACGTCTCGGTCGAGCTGCCGCGGGACGCCATGATCGTCTTCACCGGCCTGTCCGGGTCGGGCAAGTCCAGCCTGGCCTTCGACACGATCTTCGCCGAGGGTCAGCGCCGCTACGTCGAGTCGCTGTCGGCGTATGCGCGCCAGTTCCTCGGCCAGATGGACAAACCGGACGTGGACTTCATCGAGGGCCTGTCGCCGGCCGTCTCGATCGACCAGAAGTCCACCTCGAAGAACCCGCGCTCCACCGTCGGCACGATCACCGAGGTGTACGACTACCTCCGGTTGCTGTTCGCCCGGGCCGGCCGGCCGCACTGCCCGGAGTGCGGCGAGCCGATCGCCAAGCAGACTCCGCAGCAGATCGTCGACCGGGTGCTGGAGCTGGCCGAGGGCACCCGGTTCCAGGTGCTCGCGCCGGTGGTCCGCGGCCGCAAGGGGGAGTACGTCGACCTCTTCCGCCAGCTGACCGGTCAGGGGTTCTCCCGGGCCCGGGTGGACGGCGAGACCGTCCAGCTGACCGAGCCGCCGAAGCTGGACAAGCAGAAGAAGCACACCATCGACGTGGTGGTCGACCGGCTCGCGGTGAAGGCCTCGGCCAAGCAGCGGCTGACCGACTCGATCGAGACCGCGCTCGGCTTGGCCGGCGGCATCCTCACGCTGGACTTCGTCGACCTGCCGGAGGACGACGCGCACCGCGAGCGCCGGTTCTCCGAGAAGCTCGCCTGCCCGAACGATCACCCCCTGCAGATCGACGAACTGGAGCCCCGGTCGTTCTCGTTCAACTCGCCGTACGGCGCCTGCCCGGTCTGCACCGGTCTCGGCACCCGGATGGAGGTCGACCCCGAGCTGCTCGTGCCCGACCCGTCGAAGTCGCTCGACGAAGGCGCGATCCAGCCTTGGTCCGGGCAGAACGTCTCGCAGTACTTCGAGCGGCTGCTGACGGCGCTGGCCAAGGACCTGAAGATCAAGACCAGTACGCCGTTCGGCGAGCTGCCCGCGAAGGCGAAGAAGGCGCTGCTGACCGGCCACGACCGCCAGGTCCACGTCTCGTACAAGAACCGCTACGGCCGGGAAAGGTCGTACTACACCACCTTCGAAGGCGTCATCCCGTATGTCGAGCGCCGGCATGGGGAGGCGTCGAGCGACACGAGCCGGGAGCGGTTCGAGGAGTACATGCGCGAGGTGCCCTGCCTGGCCTGCAACGGGGCCCGGCTGAAGCCGATCTCGCTCGCGGTCACCCTGGGCGGCAAGAACATCGCCGAGATCAGCGCGATGTCGATCGACGAGGTGCACAGCTTCCTCGCCGGGATGGACCTGACGGCGCGGGAGAAGCAGATCGCCGAGCGGGTGGTGAAGGAGATCGGCGAGCGGCTCCGGTTCCTGCTCGATGTCGGCCTCGACTACCTCGCGCTGAACCGGCCGGCCGGGTCGCTGTCCGGTGGCGAGGCGCAGCGGATCCGGCTGGCGACGCAGATCGGCTCCGGCCTGGTCGGCGTGCTGTACGTGCTGGACGAGCCGTCGATCGGGCTGCACCAGCGGGACAACCGGCGGCTGATCGAGACCCTGGTCCGGCTCAAGGAGCTGGGCAACACGCTGATCGTGGTCGAGCACGACGAGGACACCATCGACCACGCCGACTGGGTGGTCGACATCGGCCCGGGCGCCGGTGAGCACGGCGGTCAGATCGTCGTCTCCGGCACCGTCGAGGATCTGCGCAACCACCCGGACTCGATCACCGGTGCCTACATCTCCGGCCGTCGCGAGATCCCGATCCCGCCGGTCCGGCGACCGCTGACCGAGGGGCGCGAGCTGACTGTGTACGGCGCTCGCGAGCACAACCTGCAGGACATCGACGTGACGGTCCCGCTGGGCGTGTTCGTCGCGGTCACGGGCGTGTCCGGTTCGGGCAAGTCGACGCTGGTCAACGACATCCTCTACACGTCGCTGGCCCGGCAGATCTACGGCGCCCGCGCGGTGCCGGGGCGGCACACCAAGATCTCCGGCCTGGAGCTGGTGGACAAGGTGATCCACGTCGACCAGTCGCCGATCGGCCGAACGCCGCGGTCCAACCCCGCGACGTACACGGGTGTCTGGGATCACGTCCGCAAGCTGTTCGCGGAGACGCCGGAGGCGAAGGTCCGGGGCTATCAGCAGGGCCGGTTCTCGTTCAACGTCAAGGGCGGCCGGTGTGAGGCCTGCTCCGGTGACGGCACGCTGAAGATCGAGATGAACTTCCTGCCGGACGTCTACGTGCCGTGTGAGGTTTGCCACGGCGCGCGGTACAACCGGGAGACGCTCGAGGTGCACTACAAGGCCAAGACGGTCGCCGACATCCTGGACATGCCGATCGAGGAGGCCTCCGAGTTTTTCGCCGCGATCCCGGCGATCTCCCGGCACCTGAAGACGCTCGTCGAGGTCGGCCTCGGGTATGTCCGGCTCGGTCAGCCGGCGCCGACCCTGTCCGGTGGTGAGGCGCAGCGGGTGAAGCTGGCGTCCGAGCTGCAGAAACGGTCCACCGGGCGGACGGTCTACGTGCTGGACGAGCCGACCACCGGTCTGCACTTCGAGGACATCCGCAAGTTGCTGGGCGTGCTCGGCGGCCTGGTGGACAAGGGCAACTCGGTGCTGGTGATCGAGCACAACCTCGATGTGATCAAGACCGCGGACTGGATCATCGACCTCGGCCCCGAGGGCGGTCGCGGCGGCGGCACGCTGGTCGCGGAGGGTACCCCGGAAGAGGTCGCGCAGAACTCGGCGTCCTACACCGGCCAGTTCCTCACCGAGATCCTGGCCGGCCGCGCCGCCAAGCCGAGTGCGAAGAAGCAGGCGGCCGCGGCGAAGAAGCCCGCAGCCCGTACTGCGACCTCGGCCGGCGCCGGCGCCGCGAAGAAGGTCGCCGCCAAGAAGACCGTGGCGCAGAAGACGGCGGCCAACAACACGGTCGCGAAGAACGCAGTCGCGAAGGACGCAGTCGCGAAGAAGACGGTCGCGAAGAAGGCCCCGGCCAAGAAGGTTGCCGCGAAGCGCGCCGCCGGCTGACCAGGCGTCACCCGGTGGTTGGTTGACTTCGGCAACCAACCACCGGGTGTTTGACGATCAAAACCTGCTACGGCAGGGAATCGCGCGCGTACCTTTCGATCCTGGTGCAATGGTTGTCCGACGACCCCGCCGCGCTGGAAGAGTAGTAGGGACTGAGTACGGGCGGGTTCCACGCGGGGAGAACCCGGATACGTTTAGATTAGGCAGGACCGAAGGTGTCGGACCGAAGGGGTAGATGTGTCGCGGCAGTACGACAGCCAGCTGATCGAATCGGTGGCAGTACGGCGCCGGCGACTGCGGGAAGCCTGGTTGTTCGGTTCGGCGCGATCGCGCAACACTCTGGACGAGGGCGTCACGAAGTTGTTCGCGAGTGCTGCCGTCGCGGCGGTGGTCTGCGCGGGATGCGTCGGCTACTCGTTCATCCAGGACTCACGGGGCAAGGAGAACGGACCCGTTGCCCCGAGCCCCGGTACGTCGGCGAGCCCTACGGCGCCGGTGAGTTCGGGGCCGAGCAGCGGCGTACCGTCGACACCGGTCGTGCCACCGACGCCGCCGCGATCCTGACGAATCCGTTGCCAGCTTCAGGAAATGGGCCGACCCCGGCCACGTCTATGGTGGGGACGTCAGCCGCCACCGACAACTCGGAGGGATACCAGCTGTGAGTGGACAGCGTTGGGACATGGGTAAGGACACCCTGAGCACCCTGGCCAAGAAGACCGGCACGGGCACGCAGGACCTGGGTGGTCTGGTCAAGCGCCTGGCCGCGGCCGCGCAGCCGCTGGAGGGCAAGATCCAGGGCGGCGGGTACCAGGCGTTCCAGAGCTTCAAGGGTCGCGTCGACGGGATCGCCGCGGACCTGAACGCCGGCCTCGCCGCGATCGCAAAAGGCCAGCAGGGCATGGACGCCGCCACCCGGACCGGTGAGAGCGACATGGCGCAGGCCGCCAAGAAGGCCGAGGGCGCGGCGAACTTCGACGGCGCCAAGTTCAACAAGCGCTGAGACGGGGAGAAGACTTCAGATGTCGGGACGCAACAGCTACGACAGCGGTGCAAGCGGCGAGACGCAGGCGGCGATCAAGAGCCTGTCCAGCCAGATCGAAACGCTGATCAGCCAGCACAAGTCCAACGTGAAGGCGATGCGCGGCGACGCCACGATGACCAAGGTGATGGACGACTACGGCGCGGTCGAGGAGAAGTTCAACGCGGCGGCGACCGAGGTGCAGACGATCATCAAGTCGCTGTCCGACACGCTGGCCCAGTTCGACGGCGCCGCGGACACGGCTTTCCAGGCGGCCTCGAAGGCCGTCCAGGACATCGGCAACACCTGACCGACCGGTACGACGAGGTAGGGGCGGCCGGCATGCGGATCGCGTGCTGGTCGTGACCTGTGCCGCGGCGGCGGCGTGATGCATCGGGTAGACGTTCGAGCCCTGCTCGGGGGCGGCGAGAGGTAGATCAATGGTCAACTGGACTGTCGAGGCTGCGGCGGCGATGGAGAGCCTGAAAGGGCTCCAGACCGAGGCCGGTGGGTTCGAAGCCATCGGCACGAAGCTCAGCAACTCGCTGGTGACGGCGGGCGAGCAGGCGTCGATGAGTGGCAAGGGCGGCCCGATCGGTGTCGCGATCAGCGAGTTCGTGGACAAGTGGAAGGAATCGCTGCCGGGCATGGTCAAGCACACCGGCGACGTTCTCCAGGGCACCGCGAACGCCCTCACCGCGCTGGCGAACGGCCATGAGGAGATGGCGCTGATCGCCCAGCGCGCCATCCAGCGCACCGACGGGGTCAGCCCACGCCAGGCGATCCGCAGCGCCGCCGCCGCAGCTGCTTCGGCGCCGAAGCCGCCGCGCAACGCGGTCTGAATCGGGGGAACCGCAGATGATCAAGCCCGAAGGCGTCCCGAAATTCCTCGGCAACCTGGAGAAGGTCCGCACTGCCGCGACCGACCTGTCCGCGGTCGGCGGCGAGATCGTGACGATCGCGCAGAACCTGGAACGCACCTTCCGCAACGGCATGACCGCGCACTACACAGACGGCCCGGAGAAGGGCCGGCTGGTGGACGCGATGCTGCCGGTCAAGGGCGAGGGCGAGCTGTTCGGCCGCGAGTTGCCCAAGGTGGCCAGCGCGCTGCACAGCTTCATCGATGAGGTGCAGGGCAACGTCAGCAAGCTGAACGGTGTGAAGGGCCGGGCCGAGGCCTTCATCCGCAAGGTCGGCGACACGCCTGAGGACGAGATCGACGACAACGAGGACTGGGTCAACGAGGAGAACCAGCTCCACAAGGACATCACGGACTCGATGCAGGCCATCAGCGAGGCCGAGTCGCGGTGCGCGAACAAGATCGCTGCCCTGTACGGCGGCCGCAAGTGGGACGAGAAGAGCGGACATCGCGACGGCGACCCGGAACCGGAACCCCAGGACGAGGAGAAGGACCCGCCGTGGGGTAAGCCGCTGGAGTACGACGCGCCCTGGTACGAGGACGCGGTGGACTTCGTCGGCGGTGTCCTGAAGGGCATCTTCGTCGACGGTCTGCTCGGCACCCTGGACGCGCTGACCACGCTGATCCCGATCCAGCCGCTGCTCAAGTCGCTCGGCGTGAACAGCATCTTCGGCTACGAGCTGAAGGGCTGGTCGGACTGCGGTACCGCGTGGAAGGGCCTCGGCCTGACGATGGCGTCGGCCGCGATGTGGACGATCCCCGGTGCGGCCGGGTTGATGCACGCGTTCTTCCCCGAGACAGCGGCGTACTTGGACAACGTCGGTCTGACCGTGCTGAAGGGCATGGTCGCGTGGGACATGTGGGGCGAGGACCCGGGTCGCGCGCTCGGCCAGGTCGGCTTCAACGTGATCACGACCGTCGGTACCGGTGGTGCCGGTGGCGCGGTGCGCGCTGCCGCGATCGGCGGCAAGTACGGCGGGATGGCGGCGAAGGCTGCCCGGGGCGCCGAGATGGCGGTCAACGTGGCCGGCAAGCTGCGACCGGGTCAGCTGGCGATCAACACCGCGCTCAAGCTGCCGAAGGTGAGCGACCTGGTCATCAAGGTCGGCAACACGCCGGTGATCGGTGGATTGGCGAAGTTCAGCGGTCTGGACATCCCGACATCGAAGGGCGGCCTGCCGAACGTCGGCGGTGTCGACGCCCCGAACGTGTCGACCGCCGACGCACCGGTGTCGGTTGGTTCGCATAACTCGGGTTCGAGTTCGAGTTCGGGTTCAAGCGACTCACCGTCGTTCGACTCGGGTGACAGCTCGTCGTCGAGTTCGAGTTCTGGGGATAGCTCGTCCAACTCCAGTTCCATCGACAGCTCGTCGTCCAACTCCGGCGACAGCTCGTCGTCCAGCTCCAGCGATAGCTCCTCCAGTTCGAGCTCCAACGACGGCCCGTCGTCGAGTTCGAGCTCCGGGGACAGCTCGTCGTCGAGTTCCAGTTCCGGGGACGGTTCGTCGTCCAGCTCGAGCTCTAGCGACGGCCCGTCGTCGAGTTCGAGCTCCGGGGACAGTTCGTCGTCCAGGTCCAGTTCCAGCGATAGCTCGTCGTCCTCCAGTTCCGGCGACAGTTCTTCGTCGAGGGCGTCGCACTCGGACAGTTCGAGTGGTTCGCACACAGATTCGCCGACGACGTCTCACGCGGACGGCCCGGGCAGCTCGAACACGGATTCCCCGAACACGTCGCATGCCGATTCGCCGAGCGGGACTCATACGGACTCGCCGTCGACGCATGCGGACTCGCAGACGACACCGGCGGGTCACCACGACTCGTCCAACTCGAACCAGCCGAGTCACATCGAGCAGCGCCTGCACCCGGACGGCCCGCCCACCCAGGGCCCGAGCCGCATCCAGGAACGCCTCAACCCGGAGTCCTCCGGTACACAGACGCCGTCGAGCACGCACACGCCCGACAGCCCACGTACGCCGGACATGCCGCGTACGCCGGACGCCCCACGTACCCCGGATGCCCCGCGCACCCCGGACGGCACCCACACTCCGCGCACGGACACTCCGCGGACCGACACGCCGCGTACAGACGGGCCGGACTCGATGACGCGGACCCCGGACGCGCCGACCCGTGCCGCCGACACCCCGCCGGTTGTTGCCCCCGTCAGCCCGCACATCGGCGGCCACACTGGCGGTCCCGGGCACACGGGCGGGCCCGGCACCCCACACGGGACGACGCCGCATCAGCCGAACACCCCGCATCAGCCGAACACCCCGCCGCAGCCCCCGCACGCACCGAACCAGCCGCACCCGAACCAGCCGAACGCGCCGCACCAGCAGCAGAACCAGCCGCAGCAGCCGAGCCAGCCGCCCGGCCCGCCGGTCGGTGCGAAGGGTCAGCAACGGCACGACGTGGAGCCGCAGCGGTACAACAACGGCGACCCCAACGGCACGTACACGCAGGAGATGACGAACCGGGTCGGCAACGACCCACTGGGGAACGTCGACGACTGGGTCCGCCACGGCAACCCGCACTACGGCACAGGTCACCCCGCCGCCACGAACAACTGTGGCGACAACTCCCGTGCGTTCGCCGACAACCTGCAGGGCGTGCCGCCGCGGATCGCCAACGGCGACATGCGCACCTGGACCGACCAGAACGGCGTCACGCGGCCAAGACCCGGTGAACTGCACGAGATGCACGAGTACACCGGTGTCCGCCCGGACCAGATCAACGTCCCGAACGCGAAGAACGCGGGCGAGTACACGGCCGGGGCGTACGACCAGATCCGGGCCAGCCTGGAGGGCCAGCCGCCCGGTACCGTCGCGATCATCGGTGGCCGGTGGGCCTCGAACAACCCCAATTCACCGACCAGCGGTCACTGGTTCAACGCGTTCGTCGACAAGGACGGCGTGGTCCGCTGGGCCGACATGCAGACCGGCGACATCGGTGGGTTCCCGCCGCCGTACAAGGGGAACTTCAGCGAGCTCCAGGTGATGACGCGCCGCCCGGGTGGCGAGTGGGAGTCGCCGGCCGCGCCGAGCATGAAGGTCGAGAAGGTCGGCGACAAGAGCGAGTTCACCCCGAACCCGCTCCCGAAGAGCGACACCTCGGGCCCCGCGCCGTACACCCCCGACGGCACCTTCACCCCGCCGCCCCCACAGACCCACCCCCTGCCCCCGAACGCACCCCCCATGCCTCCGCACGCGCCGTTCGGCCCGCAGAATCCCACCACACCGCATCACACGCCCCAGTACCCACAACAACCAGTACAAGCCCACCCCCAGCAGCCCCAGTACCCGGCGCAACCGCACCAGCCGAACGCGCCGCAGTACCCCCAGCAGCCGCACACGCCGCAGCAACCTGCCCACCCGCAGCAGCCTGCGCAACCACACCCGCAGCAGCCCCAGTACCCGGCGCAGCCGCAGCACCCGAATGCGCCGCAACATCCGCAGCAGCCGCAGTACCCGGCGCAACCGCAATACCCGAATGCGCCGCAGCACCCCCAGCAGCCGCAGGTACCGCAGCAGCACGCGCCCGAGTACCCGCAGCACCCGAATGCGCCGCAACATCCGCAGTACCCGGCGCAACCGCAGCACCCGAATGCGCCTCAGTACCCGCAGCACCCGGCTCAGCCGCAACAACCGCACTACCCGAACGGCCCGCAGCACCCGCAGCAACCTGCCCAGCCGCAGTACCCGGCGCAGCCGCACCAGCCGAATGCGCCGCAGTATCCGCAGCAGCCGCACGCGCCTGAGTACCCGCAGCAGCCGCAGGCTCCGCAGCAGCCTGCCCATCCGCATTCGCCGGAGTACCCGGCACAGCCGCATCCGCAGCAGCCTGCGGCGCATCCGACCCAGCCGCAGACGACGCCGACGCATCCGCAGCCTCACGAGCCGCAGACACCGCCGGCTCAACCGCACCAACCGTCGGCACACGAGCGCGCCCAGCCGCAGGCTCACCACCAGCCGGAGCAGCCGTCTGCCACGCGTCCCGCGGACAGCACGCACCAGGAGCCTCGCAGCCCGGAGCCCGGTGAGATCGACGCACGCCTGCACCCCGACGGCCCACCAGCGCCCCACGACCCGAACCGGATCGAGAACGCGTTGCATCCGGATGGTCCGCCGCTGCCGCGCCATCCGAACCGGATCGCGGATCGGCTCGACCCGGAGCGTCCCCGCGACCCGCGCGAGGACTTCATGCAGGACCGCCCCGGGGACCGCAACACGATCGACGATCGGCTCAACCCCGACGGCCCGCCGGCACCGCGTGATCCGAACCGGATCGACAACGCGCTACACCCGGACGGCCCGCATGCACCGCGTGATCCCAACCGAATCAGCGACCGGCTCGAACCGGAGCGGCCCCGCGACCCGCGGGAGGTCTTCATGCATGACCGGGCGGATACTCACCCCGACAGTCCGCGTGATCCTCGCGAGGACTTCATGCAGGACCGGCCGGGGGACCGCAACACGATCGACGACCGTCTCAACCCCGACGGTTCGCCGACTCCGCGCGATCCGAATCGGATCGAGAACGCGTTGCATCCGGATGGTCCGCCGGCAACGCGTGCGCCGCACGATCCGAACCGGATCGAGAACGCGTTGCACCCCGACGGCCCGCCGGCGCCCAGCGCACCGCGTGATCCGAACCGGATCGACAACGCGCTACACCCGGACGGTCCGCCGGCACCGCGAGATCCGAACCGGATTGAGAATGCGCTGAATCCGGATGCGCCGCGGGATCCTCGGCTCGACTTCCAGCAGGGGCCCGATGGGCACGGGGACCCGGGGTACCCGCCAGGTGATGGATTCGGGTCTGCGCCGGAGACTCGGGATGAGTTCGTTGCGCCGGCTTCGGAGGCGGACAAGGCGCAGTACCGCCGGATCCGGGAGGCCGACGACGTACAGGCGATGGCCGACAACACCGGCTTCCCGGCCGATGTGGTGGCGGAGGCGAAGGCGAACCTGTTCCTCCGCCAGCACGACGTCGCCACCGGCCCGAACCAGTCGACCCACGGCCACTTCAGCCCCCTCGACGGCCTCGGACCCCTGTGGGAGAAGGTGGCCCGCGGCGAGCGGCTGTCACCCGAGGAGACGAACCAGATCCGCGGGCTGATCGCGCACGAGTACGTCGAGGCCAAGCTGATGGAGGCGGGCCTGCCGTACCTGCAGAAGCACCCCGATGCGTTCGACGAGAACGGGATGGCCAGGTTCGACAAGGCGCACATCGGTGCACACACTGTCGCACCGCTCTCGATGCGGACGGCCGATATCGACATCCTGCGACACTGGGACAGGATCGGACTGACGAAGCCCGAAGGTGGCATCGCCCCGGACCTGTCCAACCTGGACGACGTCGTCCGGGCTGCGAGAGAGGGACTGGGTCTGTGACTGACCAAGGCGCGGCCGAGCGCGTACTGGAGCGACTGGCCGTAGTGAAGTGGGACGACGATGACGGGGCGTACCGTCATCAGCGGTCCCGGAGCAGGCTGTCGTACGAGTTCCTGCGGCGGTCCGCGCAGTGGGCGCAGGCGCTCGGGGCCTTGCAGGGCTGGCCGTTCAACGATCTGCCCGCCGCGATCGACCAGACCGTCAGGGCCGACAGCGCACTGGTCGACACCTTCATCGCCGGCGCCGGGCTCGACCCGGCGTGGGCGTCGGTGCAGCGCGCATCCGAGGCGGCCCTGCACTGGGCTGCCCTGGGTGAGTTGCCCCGGCAGCGGTTCCCGGAGCTCGACGATCCGTACGAGCCGTTGTTGCTGCTGCTCGAACGGGGCGGCGGCTTCATGGTGGGCAACGGGTTTGTCGAACTGGGGTACGGATCGGTCCCGATCAAGTCGCCGGCCGAGCGGGCGGCGTCGCAGCCGTTGCCGATCGACGAGGCGATGCTGAACGCGTTGGACGAGGAGAGCTGAGATGGCGGACGAGATCGATCAAGCGGTGCTCGCGCAGGCGCGGCAGAGGCTGGCCGACTGGATGAACGACAAGGTCGGCGACGATCCGCAGTTGCGGACGACGGCGGAGTCGTACGACGACTGGCAGGTCGGGTCGTACGAGGAGTTCCTGATCTTCTCCTCGCCGGGTGGGTTCACCAATCAGCTGTACATGGTCGGCGACGGCGTCGTCCAGCCGTTCTCGTACACGCGGGACGATGAGGAGTCGGCGGCCGAGAAGGCGCGTGCGCAACGCGATGGGCTGACCACGCCGGAAGCACAGGGTTGAAGAGCCCGCGGCGCCGAAGCCGGAGTCCAAGCCGAGCGACCGGGGGCGACCCCGTCCGACGGTGCGCGGACGCGGACAGGCCCGGCGGCCGGCCGGACTAGCCGATGGCGCGGCGGTTCAGGCCGGGGCGCGTAGGGCGGCGGTCAAGGCCGAGGCGGTTAGGGCCAAGGCAGTCAAGACTTCCGCCAGCGCCGCCAGGCCGACGATCGCAGCGCTTTGGGCAAGGTGACGGCAGGGGAGTGGTCCAGATCGACCGAGAGCTCCGCGAGCAGATCGCCGACGAGCCAGTAGACCCCAGTGGAACAAGGGTCATCGGCGTCGGCGTGCGTCTTCGCAACCCACCGCGCGAACGAATCCGCCCGGGCCTGCATGTCCTCCCGGCGATCCACCGGACAGATGGCGAAAAGATCGGTCGACGGTACTGCGAGCAGCGTGCCGCGCCCCTTGCCCGCCGTCGGCATGATCCGTTCGTGATCGACCAGGGCCATCCCGACCGTAGCGTCACCAGACCGACTCAACACCGACCAAGGAGCACCCTCGATGGGCTGGAACGTCAAGTCCGCAAGGCCTTCCAGGGTCAGCTCGAGCCCTGATGGCCGGCCTGGCAGGTGGAGTCCGTGCATCACCCGGCGGACCTGGGTGAGCCGGTGCCAGTCGGCCCCGCTCTGCAGGCCGAACACGATCTCGAAGTACCGGCCGAACGGTACGGCGAGTCCGGCAAGCAGGCTGTCCTGTCCGGTGGACCAGCCCTGTGGCCTGAGGGTCGCACGCTGCCGCACCACCACATCGCCGTACAGGTGCTCGTCGGTGGCGATGCCGATCTCGGCCACGACGGCGCGGAGCCAGTCGTCGACGGTGCGCGGCCAGAGGTGGTTCGGTTGCTCCCGGCATCGATCGACGAGCTCGATCAGACCGACCTCGGCGCTCGAGGTGAGACCGCCGCGGCTCCAGTACAGCTTGACGATCGGACCCGCCGGATCGAGCTCGGCGTCCGGTAACAGGACTGGCAACAGGTCGGCGACCAGGTCGAGAACCTGCGTGCCGTCGAACTGTGTATCGGTCATCGAAATGAACTACCCCTCCACTAGAGTCCTGTGCAGCATGCCATCCGATGCGTTCATCAGAGTCGAGGGGCCGGTCGGCTCAGCAGAGGAGAGATAGTGTCGACACGACTCGTGCACCGCCCGGCGCGGAGCACCCGGAGTATCGACACCGGGCAGCCGCGGGTGATCGAGACCCCGCCGCCCGGCGCTCGTGGCAAGGCCGGCGGTAACGCGATGCAGGCGTTGATGCCGGCCGTCGGCGTGCTCGGCTCGGTCGGCATGATGAGCACGATGCGGACCGGGACGTCTGCGGTGATCGGTGTCGGCGTGCTCTTTCTCACGTTGGTCGGCACCTTCGGGATGGCGTTCACCCAGCGCGGCCGGGCCGGCAAGGAGAGCAAGGACCAGCGCAACCGGTACCTCGACTACCTCGAGCGGTTGCGCGAGGAGTTCGGCAAGATGGAGCGCCAGACGCGCAAGCAGGCGCTCGCCCTGAACCCGCCGGCCGACGCGCTGGTCGACTGCGTTCGCGACCCGTCCCGGTTGTGGGAGCGGCGGCGCAGTGATCCCGACTTCCTGCTGGTCCGGTGTGCGACCGGCCGGATGCCCGTTGTTCCGGCCACGCTCGCGTCGTCCGGCTCGATGATGGACCCGCCGGACCCGTTCATGATGGCCGAGGCGGAGGCGCTGGCCCGCCGGTTCGCGTTGATGCCGGACATGCCGCTGACGATCCCGCTGGATCTCGCGGGCAACGTCAGCATTGTCGGCGACCGGGAGGGCGTCGTACGGATCGCGCGGGCGTTGATGCTGCAGGCGGCCGTGTTCCACGCGCCGGAGGATCTGGAGGTCGCCGCCGCGTTCCCGCCGTCGGCCCTGCCCCAGTGGCAGTGGGTCGGCTGGTTGCCGCACTCGGTGGACCCGGATCGGCGCGAGGGGCCGCATCCGTTCCGGCGGATCGCGGCGAAGCCCGCGGAGTTGGCCGAGCTGATCCACGAGGACCTCGCGTCCCGGGCGACGCTGGCCAGTGAGGCCAAGCGCGGTTCGTTGGGATCGGACCAGCGTCGGATGATCCAGCGTCTGCTCGTCCTGCACGACACGTACGGTTCGGTGGCGACCGAGGTTGCGACAGCGGACCCGACACTGAGCATCGGTGATCTCGGTGTCACCGTGCTGCACCTGGTCTCGGACCGGATGCAGGAGCCGAGCAACGTCGCCATCCGGATCACCGTGCAGGAGGGCGAGGTCCTGGTCGAGGACCTGCGCGGCGGTGGCTACATGACCGCGCAGGGCCGGCTGGACGACACTCCGCTGGCGACGGCCGAGGGATTGGCTCGGTCGCTGGCGCCGTTGCGGCTGTCCGAGGAGTCGCTGGAAGAGGACGCCTCGCTGAAGACCGTCGACTTCATGAGCCTGCTGGGGATGGAGGACCCGGGCCAGGTCGACCTGAAGACGATGTGGATGCCCCGGCACGAGCGGGCGTTCCTGCGGGTCCCGCTGGGGCTGGACAGCCAGGGTCAGCCGGTCGTGCTGGACCTGAAGGAGTCCGCCCAGCTCGGTATGGGACCGCACGGCCTGTGTATCGGCGCGACCGGTTCCGGTAAGTCCGAAGTACTTCGAACTCTGGTGATGGGCCTCCTCGCGACGCACTCGCCGGAGGATCTGGCGATGGTGTTGATCGACTACAAGGGTGGCGCCACGTTCGCGCCGTTCGACGGCGTACCGCACGTGGCCGGCATCATCACCAACCTGGTCGACGATCCGAGCCTGACCGAGCGCGCGTACGCGAGCCTCGCGGGCGAGGTGCAGCGCCGGCAGCAGATGCTGAAGGACGCCGGGAACGTCGCCAACATCACCGACTACCGGCTGCTCCGCCGGCAGCGGCCGGAGATGCCGCCGTACCCGCACCTGTTCGTGCTGATCGACGAGTTCGGCGAGCTGCTCACCGCGCGGCCGGACTTCATCGACCTGTTCCTGTCGATCGGCCGGATCGGCCGGTCCATCGGTGTCCACCTGCTGCTCGCGAGCCAGCGGGTCGAGGGTGGCAAGCTGCGCGGTCTGGAGACCTACCTGTCGTACCGGCTGGGTCTGCGCACGTTCTCCGAGGAGGAGAGCCGGACCGTCCTGGACACCGACGACGCGTTCCACCTGCCGCCGCTGCCCGGTTTCGGGTACCTCAAGGTCGACACCAGCGTGTACCAACGGTTCCGCGCGGCCTACGTGTCCGGTCCGTACAAGGGCCGCGTGATCCCCGAAGAGGAAGAGGCCAAGGACGGTCCCGCGGTCCGCCCGTACCTCGTCACGCCGTACCAGCAGCCGGATCTGGAAACACTCGCGGCCGAGGACGAGAAGGACGAGGACAAGGACGACTCGACCGAGCGGACCACCGGCCCGACCGTGCTCGGCGTGTTCGTCGACCAGGTCAAGCCGTCCGCGACCCCGGTCCCGCAGGTGTGGTTGCCGCCGCTGCCGAAGATGGTCACGCTAGACCAGGTCGGTGGCCCGGTCGACATCAGTGCACGGCGCGGCCTGCAGTACGTCGTACAGAGCCCGCCGATGGCACCCGCGATCGGTGTCATCGACGACCCGCGCAAGCAGGCGCAGAGCGTGTTCCGGCTCGACCTCACCCACGCCGGTGGGCACTGCGCGCTGATCGGTGGACCGGCGTCGGGCAAGACCACCTTCATCCGGACTGTGGTCACGTCGCTGGCGCACAGCTACACGCCGCAGGAGGTCGCGATCTACGCGATCGACCTCGCCGGTGGCGGTCTGGCCCCGTTGGCCGACCTGCCGCATGTGGGCGGCGTCGCGATCCGGACCGACCGGGAGAAGATCCGCCGCACGCTCGAAGAGATCCGCGGCATGCTGGACCAGCGCGAGATCGTGTTCCGGGACCGCGGGATCGACACGATGGAACGGCTGCGCGCGATGCACGCGAGCGGTCAGGTGCCGGAGTTGCCGGTCGCGGACGTGGTGCTGGTGCTGGACAACTACGGCGCGATCAAGACCAGCTTCGACGACATCGAAGAGACGATGGCCGACCTGATCCAGCGCGGCAGCTCGTACGGCGTCCACGTGGTCACCACGATGCTGCGCTGGAGCGACGTCCGGATGGCCACCCAGGCGTTGTTCGGCACGATGCTCGAGCTGCGGCTGAACGACCCGGCCGACTCGAACATCGACCGCCGGCTGCAGGACACGATGCGCAACGCCGGCCCGGGCCGGGTGCTCACCCCGCGGAACAAGCTGTTCGCGCAGCTCGCTCTGCCGCGGGTGGACAGCCTGCTGCAGGACGACGACCTGAGCGACGCGATGCAGGGCCAGGCGCTGGCGCTCGGTTCCGCCTGGCAGGGTCCGACCGCGCCGAAGGTCCGGATGCTGCCGTACCGGCTGGAGCGCAAGAGCCTGCCGAACCCGCAGGCCGAGCCGGTCACCGTCCCGATCGGCCTGGACGAGACCGCGATGGCGCCGGTCCTGCTCGACCTGTTCGAGCGGGACGGGAATCTGGTCATCTTCGGCGACACCGCGTCCGGCAAGACCAACCTGCTGAAGCTGGTCATGCAGCAACTGATCGACCGGTACAGCTCCGACCAGGTGGTGTTCGCGGTGATGGACCCGCGGCGCGGCCTGCGCGGGTTCGTGCCGGATGCGTACCTCGGCGGCTACGCGACCAGCGGCCGGGTGGGCGCCGGGCTGGCCACCGGCGTCTCGAGCGAGCTGGAGAAGCGGCTGCCGGACGACCTGAACGACGCGGCGCCGCCACCGGTCGCCGGGCCGAAGGTGGTCGTGGTCGCCGACGACTACGATCTGCTGACCACCGGCGGCCAGGCCCCGATGGACCCGTTCCTGCCGTACATCGCGTCCGGGCGGGACATCAGCCTGCACTTCATCGTCGCCCGCCGGGCCAGTGGGGCCGGCCGGGCCCTGTACGAACCGTTCCTGACCACCGTGATGGAGACCGGTACGGCCGGTCTGGTGCTGTCGGGCGACAAGAGCGAGGGCGCGCTGTTCACCGGCGCGACACCGGGGAACTTCCCGGCCGGCCGCGGGCTGTTCGTCCGCCGCGGTGAACGGCCGTCGCTGATCCAGACCGCACTGGCGGACGGGACCACGTCCACCGACGAGGGAGAAGGCGGAGACAAGTGAGCTACGACGTGGTGGCGCTGATCGACGGACGGCCGTCGTACGAGGACGTGCTGGCCGGCATGCTGGCCGCCGGACCGGACTGGCTGGTGCGGGACGTGTCCGACGGCGCCGTGCTGCAGCTGTGCGATCCGCAGGGTCAACCGCTGGCCTCGCTGGAGGCGCCGATCCTGATCCAGGTGCCCGGCGAGGTGCAGCGGCTGCTCGGCCCCGAGGTGGGCGAGGTGGAGACGCCGGTCTGGTGGATGGAGGTCCGCGCGGCCCCGCAGGACGGCGGGCCGGAGCTCGCCGACCGGTACGCCGAGACCCTGGTCGACCGGCTCGGCGGTCAGGTCTGGAAGCCCAAGCCACCACCGTTCAACCCACCAACTCCTTCGAATGGTGCTGGAGGCAACGATGCCTAACCCGGTCGAGCTCAGCCCCGCGATCGACCTCCTGACGGACAAGGTCGTGGTGATCATGCAGGACCGGCCGGTGGTCGGGATGTCCGCCTGGCTGGTGGACGCCCTGGCCGCGGCCGAGGCCAGGGATCTCGGCGTCCAGCTGGTTACCCCGGCGAGCACCCGGCTGACGTTCGCCGTCCGGACCACCCTGTTCAGCGGACGGGAGTCGCGCTGGGTGGTGACCGAGCCGAACGGCGAGGGCGCGTACGACGGTCTGGGTGGCACCAAGCTGCAGTGGGACGGCGAGATGTTCTCGGCGGTCGCGGCCGGCGAGCAGGACAAGGTCGACATGAGCCCGACCTTCGTCGCGGTCGACCTGGAACTGCCGTGGCAGCTGCTGGTCACCGCCCGGGTCCGCTACCAGGCGCTGGAATCGACCGTCGTCTGCAAGGCGGCCGAACAGTTGTTCACCGACCTGACCGGTGTCGCGCCGGCCGGGTGGGGGACGGCCGAGCCGGTGACCCAACCGTGGAACGTCGGCCAGCTGACGTCGTACTGCCGCCGCCGCGCGCCGAAGCCGACCTGGCTGTCCGTCGCCGGTGGCAAGGGCGACCGGAGCGCTTCCGGTTCGGTGGAGATTCACCGTCGGCCGGCCGGGCTGGAGGAGGTCATCACGATGGCCGTCGCCACGCCTGACGGGCTGCCGACCCCGGCGGACATCCAGAAAGTGGGGGAGAACCTGGCCGACGCCTTCACGCTGGTGTCGTTCTTCGCCCAAGGTGGCCGCGGCAACGGCACCGATACGAACTCGATGCCGCACTGGGTCGGCGTACCGGCCCCGATGGCGATGGCCGTCGGCAACGACGCGCTGCAGGGCGAGGGACTGGCCAAGGCGCTGGACGTGACGGACATCGCCGAGATCACCCCGGTGAAGATCGGCCCGGCCGCGTCGCCGGTGGTCTGGTACCCGATCGGGGACGGCAAAAGCCAGCTGGACTGGAACATCTACAGTGCTCTCCTCGGCCGGCTCGTCCCGCCCGGGGCACCGGTCTCCGCGTAGTACTTGTTCTAGGCAACGATCAGAGAGGTGTGACGGGTGGCAGCGGTCTACAGCCGGGTGACGATCATCGGGCGGCAGCGTCAGATGGACGCCGTACTGCCGGTCGACGAGCCGTTGGGCCGGCTGATGCCGGACCTGCTGCGGATGCTCGGCGAACCGGTCGATCCGTCGCCGCGGCGCAGGTACCTGACCACACCGGCCGGGCAGACGGTCTCGCTCGAGCTGACCCTCGGCTCGGCGCAGATCGGTGACGGCGCCGTACTACGCCTCGCCGCCGAGGGCGAGGTGCCGCCCCCGCCGACCGTGTACGACGTCGCCGAGGAGGCGGTCGACGACCTCGAACGGCGCGGCACGACCTTCCAGCGCAAGCACCGGCACCGGGCATCCGGCGCGGCGCTGATCTTCGCGCTGCTGGCCGGAGCGATCGCGCTGGTCCGCTCGCTGGACGCGGACGTGGCGTCCTTCATCCTGCTGATCGTCGCGATCATCACCGGTCTCGGTGGCGTCGTGCTCGGCCGGGCCGGGCAGCGCACCACCGCGATCACGCTGCTGATCGTCACACCGGTCCTGCTCGCGGTCGTGGGCTGGTCGCTCGGGTTGTCCGAGGGTTGGTCGACGCCGATGCGGGCCGGGATCACCGCGCTCGGCCTCGCGCTCGGGCCGCTGCTTTTCGCGATGGCCGGTCTGGTCGGCGGTGGTCTGGTCGGCGGCGGTACGGCGATGATCTTCGCGGTCATCTGGATCGTCGGAGTCGGTGCTGGGGTCTCGGCCGAGAAGCTGAGCGCTCTGGTCGCGGTGGTGGCGGTGCTGTTGCTCGGCGTACTGCCGCGGCTGGCCCTGTCGATGTCCGGGCTCACCGCGCTGGACGATAACCGGGCCCGTGGCAACGAGATCGGCCGCCCTGACGTCGAGGCGGCGCTGAACTCGGCGCACGTCGGTCTGGCGTTGTCGGCTGCGTCGATCGCGATGTGGTCCGCGGCTGCGGGTGTCGTGCTCGCGCTGTACGGATCGGCGTGGACCGTCAGCATCGCGGCCCTGCTTGCGCTGCTGTTGTGCTCCCGTTCCCGGCTGTATCCGCTGGCCGCAGAGGTGTTCGGGCTGTTCCTGGCCGCGGGTGTGGTGATCGCCGCACTGGTCCAGGATCTGTCCCAGCAGCCGGTGGGTGGCACACTGGTAGCAGTCGGGCTGCTCGTGGTGGTGGCGATGGTCGGTGCGTTCGGCCTGAGCTGGACGCCGCAAGACCACGTGCAGGTCCGGCTCGGTCAGGTCCTGGACCAGATCCAGGTGCTGGCCGTGGTCGCGCTGGTGCCCCTCGTGCTCGGAGCGTTCGGGGTGTTCAGCGATCTGCTCGACGTCTTCTGATCGGATGGTATGACCGGGCCGAACTGGCAGGCGGACATGATGAACCGCCTCGACGACGACGCGACGGCAGCCGCCAACGCCGCCGCCCCGACTGGTCAACCCGCCGGGCCTCCGCAGTCCGCCGGACAGCCCGCGCCTGGTGCGCCGGTCCAGCAGCAGCCCACGATGCCGCCGCCTCCGGTGCCGTCCGGTGGTGGGTGGGGTGCGCCCGTGCCATCGCAGGAGCAGCAGCCGCCGTACGCGCAGCAGCAGCGCGATGCCCAGCAGTCCAACGCGCCCCAGCAGCAGTACGGGCCGCCGCAGCAGTACCAGCAGCCGCAGTACGGGCCGCCGGGGCAGCAGCCTTACTACCCGCCGCAGCAGTACGACCAGGGTGGGTATCAGCAGCAGTACGCGCCGCCGCCACCCCCTCAGCAGCCGCAGTACCCGCCGCCGCCTCCGGAGTATCCGCAGTACCAGCAGCCGCCGGCGCCGCAGTACGACCCGCAGCAGTATCAGCAGCAGCCTCCGCCGCCACAGCAGCCGCAGTATGAGCAGCCGCCGTATGGGGTGACGCCGCCGGTCCCGCCTGCGCCGTATGAGCAGTACCCGCAGCAGCAGTACGGGCCGCCGCCACAGCAGCCGCAGTACCAGCAGCCGGAACCGCAGCACCCGCGGTACGAACAGCAGACGCCGCAGTATCAGCAGCCCGCGCCACAACAGCCGCAGTACGAACAGCCGGCGCCGTACCAGCAGCCTGCGCAGCAGTATCAGCAGCCGGTGCAGTACGACCCGAACTACGGTCCGTCGCCGCAGGGTGGGGGCGCTTGGGACGGGCCGCCGCCGCAGGATTCGGGTGGGTGGGACAGCCCGGGGCCTGAGGGGCCGGGGACGCATGCGTACACGCCGACGTATCACGATCCGCTGGCCGGGCCGTTGCCGGTGGTATCGGATTCGGTGGGGCTGGAGCACGAGGACCGGCCGGGGGCAGGCGGGTTCTTCCGCCGGATCGGGCGGTTCGCGGCCGAAGCGGCGTACATCGCCGGGGCGTCCGGCCGGATGCAGCGCGACGTCGAGAACATCGCGATCATCCGCCGCCCGATCGGGATCGGCCGGATGATCGGCGTGATGGGCCCGGTGCCGTCGAGCGGTACGTCGATCGTCACCGCGCTGCTGGCCGACACGATCGCGGCGCAGCGGACGGATCTCGTGCTCGCGGTCGACGCCTGCCCGCGCGAGGGCAAGCTGACCCATCGCCTGGAGAACGGCGTCGCGAACGCCCCGAACTCCCGGGTCCAGCTGGCCCGCGCCGAACCCACCGCGGACGCGATCAGTGACGTCCTCGCCGCCCGGAACGTCGGCGGGGCGAACCAGATCCCGCTATCGCTGGTGGACTGCCCGGCTGGGTTGTACGAGGAGGCCACCGCGTACGTCGCGGGCGCGTCGCATGCGGTCGCGCTGGTCATTCCCTCTTCGCGCGACGATGCGCTGAACAGCATCAACGAACTCGACCGGCTGACCCCCGACGGTCAGCACATGCTGGTCCAAAAGGGCCTGGTCATCATCGCGGAGAACCACCCCGACGACCCCGAACCGGTCCGCTGGCTCCAGTCAGCCGTCTCCGACCGGGGCCTCGGCTACGTCGTCCTCCCGTACGACGACCACCTTGCGCGCGCCTGGCCCCTCCGCCCCGAAGCCCTGGACCCCGCCACCCGCCGAGCCGTCCTGGAACTAACGGCCCGCCTGATCGAACGAGCCACCACCCGCTAACCCCACCCGCCGGCTGCCACCCTCTCCCCGACGGACAGCCGCCTTCCCTCGCCGGGACCTTGAACAACAACGCGGGACCGTGAACACGACACGATCCTGTCCGAGCTCCCCGCAACCAGTCCGAACTCCCGACAACCTGTTCACGGTCCCCACCCGCTGACACTGGCTGCCACCCGCAAACGCTGTCCGAAGCCGCCATCGCGAAACGCTTACCGAGACTGTGAACAACAACGCGGGACCGTGAACACGGCACGACCTGTCCGAGCTCCCCGCGACCGGTCCGCGGTCCCCACAACCTGTCCGAGCTCCCGGTGACGTGGTCGCGGTCCCCACACGTCTCCCGTTGTCAGAGGTGTTCCCGGGGGTTGCCTCTGACCTGCGGTTTCTGGGGTGTGACGAGTGGATTTCGTTGGCCGGGGGACTGAACCGAACCTGGCATCTGGTCGTTTGTCCGGGTGTGGCCCGATTTGGTCGGGTCAGGTAGAAAGCATGTAGCAGAGCGTTCAACTACTTTCCCCCAGGCTCTTGGAGGTCCAGATTCATGAGCGACGACAGCACGGCAGAACTGACCCGGGCGATCGACGCCCTGCGTGACCGGCGGGCGGTGCTCCGGAGCGCGGCCGTCGCCGGCCTCGCCGGCGTGAGCGTGCCGCTGCTCGCCGCATGCGGTGATGACGGCGGCAGCGCGGGTGGTACGTCGACCACCTCGGCCCCGTCATCAGCGCCGACGTCGGCGCCCTCCTCGGCCGCGTCGAGCGCGCCGTCCAGCGCAGCGACCACCGGCAGCGGAGCGGCGCTCGGGCCGGTCTCGGAGGTCCCGGTCGGCGGCGGCAAGATCTACGACAGCGCGAAGGTGGTCGTCACCCAGCCGACCGCAGGACAGTACAAGGGCTTCAGCGCGGTATGCACGCACCAGGGATGCGTGGTGTCGGCGGTCACCAGTTCGACCATCGACTGCATGTGCCACGGCAGCAAGTTCAGCGCCACCGACGGCAGCGTTGTGAACGGCCCGGCCACCGAGCCGCTGGCCACGGTCAACGTCACGGTTCAGGGCGGCAACATCGTCGGCCCGGCGTAAAGCACCAAAGCAATCCCGCCGGCTCAGTGGGGTGTGGGGGACTGAGCCGGCGGGATGCCTCGGGGTGGTCAGCGCTGTGCAGCGGCTGGGTCTACCTTGCCGGTGAACAGGAGCTTGTTCGGGGAGTCGGTGCCCGGGTCGGTGACCTTGTCCGGAGTGGCTGCGCCGACCAGTGCGGTCGCGACGTCAGCCGGCTTCGCGTCCGGGTGGGCGCTCAGATACAGCGCGATCCCACCGGCCACATGCGGCGCCGCCATCGACGTACCGCTCATCTTGGCCGTCGCGTCCGGTCCGGTGATGCCGACCGACTCGATCGCGACGCCGGGCGCGAACACGTCCACGCACTTGCCGAAGTTGGAGAAGTTCGCCCGCGCGTCCTGGTCGTCCGTCGCCCCGACCGTGATCGCCGACGGTTCCCGGGCGGGCGACGTACCGCAGGCGTCCGCACTCTCGTTGCCCGCAGCAACGGCATAGCTGACGCCGGAGTCGATCGACGCCTTCAGGGCCGCGTCGAGCGCCTGGTCCGCGCCGCCGCCGAGGCTCATGTTCGCCACCGCCGGCTTCTTCGCGTTGGCGGTGACCCACTCGATCCCGGCGATCACGGTCTCGGTCGAGCCGGATCCGTTGCAGTCCAGCACCCGTACGCCGTACACCTTCGCGCCCTTGGCCAGCCCGTACGTCGTACCGGCGATCGTCCCCGCGACATGGCTGCCGTGACCGGCGCAGTCGACGCCGTTCTGGCCGTCGCCGACCGTGTCGGTGCCGACCGAAGCGCGGTCGCCGAAGTCCTGGTGAGCCGCGTAGATCCCGGTGTCGATGACGTACACGCTCACGTTGTCGGCGGTCGCGGACGGCTCGAACTTCTGGTCCAGCGGCAGATCCCGCTGGTCGGTCCGGTCCAGGCCCCACGGCGGGTTGTCCTGGTCCACGGTGATCTTCTGGTTCTGCTGGACGAACGCGACCCGCGAGTCGGCGGCCATCTTCTTGGCCTGGTCCTCGCTCATCGACGCCGAGAATCCCTGGATGGACGAGCTGAAGCGCTTCCGCACCTGCGCGTCGTACGACGTCGCGAGGCTCTGCGTGGTGGCCCGGGTCGCCGCGGCCGACCGGTTGCCGGCGAGCACGACGACGTAACTACCTGGGATCGCCGTCGGGCTGCCGGCGCCACGGATTGAAGCCTGTGCCGGATCCGGGGCCGGTTCGTAGGCCGAACTCGCGGACGCGGTGATGATCAGGCCGGACGCGGCGAGCGCGGCGGCCGCGGTACCACCGAGCACGGCACGAATCCGGCGCGGACTGCTGAATGGGGACATGGGCGGAACTCCCTCAAGTCAGCGCGAAGCCTGGTTGCCTCACGCACCTGCACGTCAACCCTGGCGGCGACGTTACGCTCCGCGCTCATCCCAATCCGAGATCAATCCGACGATATGAGGCAACCTGCAACACGATCTCAGCGCCATCGAGAAGCTGAGACCTTGCCGTGGTCAACCGTTGATGTTCTGCCTGCCCTTGAAGTTGTCATAACGCCGTACGGCGAACTCGTAGGACTCGGTGATCAGCGGCTGGATCCGGTCGATCGTGCCGTCGGAGGGGGACAGCACACAGATCCAGTGCTGTGGGGCGTAGACCGGGTGCGGCATCACCGTGTCGAGCGCGGTGTAGTCGTGTCCGGTGTCCACCACGCCGGCGTCGTCCCGCGCGGCTGGTGGGTTGCCGAACAGAGATGTGTACGTCGCCTTCGTGAGGCCGAGGTTGAGTCGATAGACGCCGGGGCGGTCCAGGTTCGACACCGACTCGTAGGTGTCGGCGGACACGATCGTGGCGAACGGCATCTGTCGTTCCGCCGGCAGGTCCATGGATGGGTCGTAGATGAAGAAGAGGTCGCCATACGCGGTCGGGGTCTGGACGCCGGGCAACGTGAGCAGTTCGGTCAGTCGGTCGATATCCATGCTTCAAGCGTCGCATTGAACCCGCACTAGAGACTTTTCCATCATCGAGCGGCACAGATCGGGCCTTGTCGGCGGCGCGAACTAGGGTGGTCTCGTGGCTGATCCATCGTCCTACCGTCCGGCTCCGGGCTCCATCCCCGATTCGCCCGGGGTGTACCGCTTCAGCGATGCCGGCGGGCGGGTGGTCTATGTCGGCAAGGCGAAGAACCTGCGCGCCCGGTTGTCGTCGTACTTCCAGGATCTGGCGAATCTGCACCCGCGGACGCAGGCGATGGTGACGACGGCCGCGAAGGTCGAGTGGACGGTGGTCGGCACCGAGGTCGAGTCGCTGCAGCTGGAGTACTCCTGGATCAAGGAGTACGACCCGCGCTTCAACGTGAAGTACCGGGACGACAAGTCCTACCCGTGGCTGGCGATAACCCTCAACGAGGAGTACCCGCGGGTGATGGTCGGCCGGGGCCAGAAGAAGAAGGGCGTGAGGTACTTCGGCCCGTACAGCCATGCCTGGGCGATCCGCGAGACGGTCGATCTGCTGCTCCGGGTGTTCCCGATGCGCTCGTGCAGCAAAGGCGTCTTCAACCGGCATCGCCAGATCGGCCGGCCCTGCCTGCTCGGCTACATCGGCAAGTGCGCAGCACCCTGTACGGGCCAGGTGACCCAGGACGAACACCGCAAGATCGTCGAGGACTTCGCCGCGTTCCTGTCCGGCCAGACCGCTACGTACGTGCGCCGGCTGGAGAAGGAGATGAGGGCCGCCGCCGCCGAGCTGGAGTACGAGCGGGCCGCCAAGATCCGCGACGACCTGGCCGCGCTGGAGAAGGCGCTGGCCAAGAACGCGGTCGTGCTCGGCGACAGCACCGACACGGACGTGATCGCGCTGAGCGAGGACCCACTCGAGGTCGCGGTGCAGATCTTCTACGTCCGCGGCGGCCGGATCCGCGGTCAGCGCGGCTGGATCGCCGACAAGGCCGACGGTACGGCGACCACGGGCGACCTGGTCTCGCACTTCATCCAGCAGCTGTACGCCGGGGACAACGCCGACGCGAGTCCGCGGGAGATCCTGGTCCCGACCCTGCCCGAGGACGTGGAGGCGCTGTCCGAGTGGCTGACTGAGCTGCGTGGTTCCAGGGTGTCGATCCGGGTCCCGCAGCGCGGTGACAAGAAGGCGCTGATGGAGACGGTCGAGCGGAACGCGCTGCAGACGTTGACGATGCACAAGACCAAGCGGGCCAGCGATCTGACCACCCGGAATCTCGCTCTCGAAGAGATCCAGGCGGCCCTCGACCTGCCCGAGGCGCCGTTGCGGCTGGAGTGCTACGACGTGTCCAACCTGCAGGGCACCGAGGTGGTCGCCTCGATGGTGGTGTTCGAGGACGGGCTGCCGCGCAAGAGTGAGTACCGGCGCTTCGTGATCAAGGGCGTCGACGGGCAGAACGACGTCGCCTCGATCGCCGAGGTGCTGACCCGGCGGTTCAAGCGGCTGCTGGACGAGCGGGCCGTGCTGCAGCAGGACGAGGATCCGTCGGCCGCGCTGATCGATCCCGAGACCGGCCAGGCCAGGAAATTCTCGTATGCGCCGGGCCTGGTGGTCGTAGACGGTGGTCCGCCTCAGGTCGCGGCGGCCCGGCAGGCGATGGACGAGCTCGGCCTCGGCGACATCCCGGTCTGCGGTCTGGCCAAGCGGCTGGAGGAGGTCTGGCTGCCGGACGAGGAGGACCCGGTCATCTTCTCGCGGACGTCGGAAGGTCTCTATCTGCTGCAACGCCTGCGGGACGAGGCCCACCGGTTCGCGATCACGCACCACCGGAACCGGCGATCCAAGTCGA
The DNA here is from genome assembly GCF_004361855.1 of Kribbella caucasensis. Taxonomy (GTDB): domain Bacteria; phylum Actinomycetota; class Actinomycetes; order Propionibacteriales; family Kribbellaceae; genus Kribbella; species Kribbella caucasensis. Next base: position 189,220 of record NZ_SNWQ01000008.1, on the reverse strand, counting down.
TGGTGGAGAGCGTGCTGGACGAGGTTCCCGGCCTCGGCGACGTCCGGCGGAAGACGCTGCTGCGGCACTTCGGGTCACTGAAGAAGCTCCGCCAGGCGACCGTCGACGAGGTGGCCGATCTGCCCGGATTCGGCCGCCGGACCGCCGAGTCCGTAGTACTGGCGGTTAACGCTGTCGCAACGAAGGCTGACACCGGCCGGGTACCGGCGGTCAACACCGCGACGGGCGAGATACTGGATGACGACGGGCCGGAGCCTGCCGGTCCCGCCTGACGGGGAGATCTGAGACGGATATGGACAGCTCGAGCGGCAACCTGATCATCGTGTCCGGAATGTCCGGCGCGGGACGCAGTTCGGTCGCGGACGTACTGGAGGACCTCGGCTGGTTCGTGGTGGACAACCTGCCGCCGATGTTCCTCACCACGATCGTCGAGCAGGTGGTCGGGACCGGGGCGTCGCCGCGGCTGGCGGTGGTCGTCGACGTCCGGACCGGGATGTTCTTCGACGAGCTCGGGTCGGCGCTCGAGGACCTGCGGACCAAGGGGTACCGGCCGGTGACGCTGTTCCTGGAGGCGTCCGACGATGTGATCGTGCGCCGGCAGGAGAGCGTCCGGCGGCCGCACCCGTTGCAGGGTGAGGGCCGGTTGCTGACCGGTATCCAGCGGGAACGCGAACTGCTCGGCGACATCCGGGCCGGCGCCGACCTGGTGATCGACACCTCGAACCTGAACATCCACCAGCTCGCCGCCAAGATCGTGAACGCCTTCGGCGACGAGGAGAACGCCGAGCTGCGGGCCACCGTGGTCTCGTTCGGTTTCAAGTACGGCATCCCGGTCGACGCCGACGTGGTGGCCGACATGCGGTTCGTCCCGAATCCGTACTGGCAGCCCGACCTGCGCCCGATGACCGGACAGGACAAGCCTGTGTCAGACTTCGTCCTCGGCCATCCGCTGGCCCAGCAGTTCCTGCAGAACTACGTGGACGTGCTGGACACCCTGCGGACCGGCTACCTGAACGAGGGCAAGCGGTTCGTCACGGTCGCGATCGGCTGCACCGGTGGGAAGCACCGGAGCGTCGCGATGGCCGAGGAGATCGCGAAGCGGCTGCGGGAGAAGGGATCACCGACCTTGGTGGTGCACCGGGATCTGGGGAGAGAGTGACGAGAGCTCCACGAGTCGTCGCACTGGGCGGCGGGCATGGCCTGGCCGCCTCGCTCTCCGCGCTGCGCCACGTCACCGACCAGCTGACCGCGGTCGTGACGGTAGCCGACAACGGTGGTTCGTCCGGCCGGTTGCGGCGCGAGCTCGGGGTGCTGCCGCCGGGGGATCTCCGGATGGCGCTGGCCGCGTTGTGCCGGGACGACGAGTGGGGCCGCACCTGGGCCGACGTACTGCAGCATCGGTTCCGCAGTGATGGTGAGCTGCACGATCACGCGGTCGGGAACCTGCTGATCGTCGCGTTGTGGGAGCTGCTGGGGGAGGCCGTCGACGGGCTCGACTGGGTGGCCCGGTTGCTTGGTGCGCAGGGTCGTGTGCTGCCGATGTCCGCGGTACCGCTGGACATCACGGCTCGGGTGCTCGGGCTGGATCCGTTGCACCCCGAGGAGATCACCGAGATCCGTGGGCAGGCCGAGGTCGCGACGACCGGTGGTCATGTCGTCGACGTCGCGCTCGATCCGGCCGATCCGCCGGCCTGTCCGGAGGCGTTGGTGGCGATCGCGGAGGCCGACTGGGTGGTGGTCGGTCCGGGGTCGTGGTTCACGTCGGTGATCCCGAATCTGCTGGTGCCGGCGTTGGCGCGCGGGCTGCAGGAGACGACGGCCCGGCGGCTGGTCACGTTGAACCTCGGCGAGCAGAAGGGTGAGACCGACGGGTTCTCCCCGGAGACACATCTGGAAGTGCTCGCGGCGCACGCTCCCGAGCTGAGGATCGACGTGGTGCTCGCCGATGAGGAACATGTTCCGGACCCGCTGTCGTTACGTCGTACGGCGAACTCTCTCGGCGCCGACCTGGTGATCGCCGACATCGCGGACGACGACCGCCACCTGCACCACGATCCGGCGAAGCTGGCGAAGATCTATCGTGAGGTTTTCCACCGGCCGTAACCGCGGTACTGGCCGACTCACATCCCGGCGAAGCCGGCTGCAGTTTGTTGTGTGCGTAACTGGGCTACGGGTGGGGGAGTTGGACCCTGGGTGACACCCGAGGGTCTTTGACAGCGGTGGGAGGATTCCTTCATGGCGATGACAGCACAGGTGAAGTCCGAGCTGACCAGTATTCAGGTCACCAAACCCTGCTGCCGGAAGGCCGAGGTCTCGTCCGTGCTGCGGTTCGCGGGCGGCCTGCACCTGGTGTCCGGGCGGATCGTCGTGGAGGCCGAGCTGGACAGCGCCCGGGCCGCGCGGAGGTTGCGCAAGGACATCGCCGAGATCTTCGGGCACCCGTCGGAGGTCGTGGTGATCTCCCCGTCGGGGATCCGCAAACAGACCAAGTACGTCGTCCGCGTGGTCCGCGACGGTGAGGCGCTGGCTCGCCAGACCGGTCTCGTCGACAACCGCGGCCGCCCGGTTCGCGGCCTGCCGCCGGCGGTCGTGTCGGGTGCGTCGTGTGATGCGGTCGCGGCCTGGCGTGGTGCGTTCCTGGCGCACGGGTCGCTGACCGAGCCGGGCCGGTCGTCTTCGCTCGAGGTGACCTGCCCTGGTCCGGAGGCGGCGTTGGCATTGGTCGGCGCGGCCCGGCGGCTGGGCATCGGATCGAAGGCGCGCGAGGTGCGGAACGTCGACCGCGTGGTGATCCGCGACGGCGATGCGATCGGCGCGTTGCTGACCCGGCTCGGTGCGCACGAGTCGGTGCTCGCCTGGGAGGAGCGGCGGATGCGCCGCGAGGTCCGGGCCACCGCCAACCGGCTGGCGAACTTCGACGACGCGAACCTGCGCCGGTCCGCCCGCGCGGCTGTCGCGGCCGGTGCCCGGGTCCAGCGGGCGCTGGAGATCCTCGGGGAAGACGTACCGGATCACCTGCAGGTGGCGGGCAAGCTGCGGCTGGAGCACAAGCAGGCCAGCCTGGAAGAGCTCGGTCAGCTGCACGAGCCGGCCCTGACCAAGGACGCGGTCGCCGGCCGGATCCGCCGCTTGCTGGCGATGGCCGACAAGCGCGCCGCCGACCTCGGCATCCCGAACACCGAGGCAAACCTCACCCCAGAAATGCTCGACCCAGCCTGAATCCCTTTTCCAGTAGAGCAATCGGCGGCCCCGGGACGTGAAGATCCCGGGGCCGTTGCCGTGTTCGGGTGGTCTGGTAAAAAACTCACGGGGCGGGACTGGTGGTCTGATGTGGACGCTACCAGTGGGCCAGGTGGGCTGTTGGGCTAGTGTTTCGGCTGTAGCGGCAGTGCTCGAATGCTAGTTCTGAGGAGACGCAGTCCCGTGACCGTTCGCGTAGGTATCAACGGCTTCGGCCGGATCGGCCGTAACTTCTTCCGCGCCGTACAGGCGTCCGGTGCCGACATCGAGGTCGTCGCCGTCAATGACTTGACCGACAACCAGACCCTCGCTCACCTGCTGAAGTACGACTCGATCCTGGGCCGCTTCCCCGGTGATGTGTCCGCGACCGACACCGACATCAGCGTCGGTGGCCACACCTTCAAGGCGTTCGCCGAGCGGGACCCCGCGAACCTGAAGTGGTCCGACGTCGGCGCCGACATCGTGATCGAGTCGACCGGCTTCTTCACCGACGCCACCAAGGCCAAGACGCACGCCGACAACGGCGCCAAGAAGGTCATCATCTCCGCCCCGGCGAAGAACGAGGACCTGACCGTCGTGATGGGTGTCAACCACGAGCTGTACGACGCCGACCAGCACACGGTGATCTCGAACGCGTCCTGCACCACGAACTGCCTCGCTCCGATGGCCAAGGCCATCCACGACGAGTTCACCATCCAGCAGGGCCTGATGACGACGATCCACGCGTACACCCAGGACCAGAACCTGCAGGACGGCCCGCACTCGGACCTGCGCCGGGCCCGCGCCGCCGCGCTGAACATCGTGCCGACCTCCACCGGCGCCGCGAAGGCGATCGGCCTGGTGCTGCCGGAGCTGAAGGGCAAGCTGGACGGGTACGCGCTGCGCGTGCCGGTGCCGACCGGCTCCGCCACCGACCTGACCATCACCGTCGGTCGCGAGACCTCGGTCGAAGAGGTCAACGCCGCGGTGAAGGCGGCCGCCGAGGGTGCGCTGAAGGGCTACCTGAAGTACACCGAGGACCCGATCGTGTCGACCGACATCGTCACCGACCCGGCTTCCTGCATCTTCGACGCCGGCCTGACCAAGGTCCTCGGCAACCAGGTGAAGGTCGTCGGCTGGTACGACAACGAGTGGGGCTACTCCAACCGCCTCGTCGACCTGGTCAACTACGTCGGCGCCTCGCTCTGACGTCTCACCCCTGCCGTTGCGTCCGAAGAACCTTGGCCTGTAACGCAAGGTTCTTCGGACGTTGGCGATTTTCTGCTGGAGGAGAGAGACCCTGTGAAGACGATTGACGATCTCGGCGACGTCGCGGGGCTGCAGGTGCTGGTGCGCTCCGACCTGAACGTTCCGATCGACGGCGAGAAGATCGGTGACGACGGCCGGATCCGCGCCTCGGTGCCGACGCTGGTGAAGCTGGCCAAGGCCGGCGCCAAGGTGATCGTGACCGCCCACCTCGGCCGTCCGAAGGGCGAGCCGAACCCGAAGTACACCCTCGCCCCGGTGGCCAAGCGGCTCGGTGAGCTGCTGGAGCCCGAGGGCATCACGGTGAAGTTCGCGACCGACGTGACCGGTGACAGCGCCCAGGAAGCCGTTCAGCTGCTGGACGAGGGCGAGGTCCTGCTGCTGGAGAACATCCGGTACGACGCGCGCGAGGAGAGCAAGGACGACGCCGAGCGCGGCGGTTTCGCGGATGAGCTCGCCGGTCTCGCCGACGTGTTCGTCAGCGACGGATTCGGGGTCGTGCACCGCAAGCAGGCCAGCGTGTACGACGTGGCGAAGCGGCTGCAGCACGCCGCCGGCGGACTGGTGCTCGCCGAGGTCGAAGTACTCAAGAAGCTGACCGAGGACCCGGCCCGCCCGTACGTCGTGGTGCTCGGCGGGGCGAAGGTCTCCGACAAGCTGGCCGTGATCGAGAACCTGCTGGCCAAGGCCGACAAGCTGCTGATCGGCGGCGGCATGGTGTTCACCTTCCTCAAGGCCCAGGGCCACGAGGTCGGCAAGAGCCTGCTCGAGGAGGACCAGCTCGACACGGTCAAGGGCTACCTGGAGACCGCGAGGTCCAAGGGCATCGAGATCGTGCTGCCCACCGACATCGTGGTCGCGCCCGAGTTCAAGGCGGACGCCCCGGCCACCGTCGTACCGGCGGACTCGATCCCGGCCGACCAGCTCGGTCTGGACATTGGCCCGGATTCGGCGAAGGCCTTCGCGGCCGAGATCGCCGGCGCGAAGACGGTGTTCTGGAACGGCCCGATGGGTGTCTTCGAGATGGCGGCGTTCGCCGGCGGAACCAAGGCCGTGGCGCAGGCGTTGACCGAGGTGGACGGGCTCAGCGTGGTCGGTGGCGGTGACTCGGCGGCCGCGGTACGGCAGCTGGGCTTCGCCGACGACCAGTTCGGGCACATCTCCACCGGGGGTGGCGCGTCGCTGGAATACCTGGAGGGCAAGGAGCTCCCGGGGCTCGCCGTACTGGAAGAGGATTGATCTGAGATGGCTGGCTCTGACGTTTCGGACGCCCGTACGCCGCTGATGGCGGGCAACTGGAAGATGAACCTCACCCACGTCGAGGCCGTGCACCTGCTGCAGAAGCTGAGCTGGACGCTGCAGGACAAGAAGCACGACTTCGAGCGGGTCGAGGTGGCGGTGCTGCCGCCGTTCACCGACATCCGCAGCGTGCAGACGCTGGTCGACGGTGACCGGATGAAGATCGGGTACGGCGCGCAGGACGTGTCCGAGCACGACGCGGGCGCCTACACCGGCGAGATCTCGGCGGCGATGCTGACCAAGCTCGGTTGCACCTACGTGCTGGCCGGTCACTCCGAGCGCCGGCAGTACCATGGCGAGGACGACGCCTTGGTGAACAAGAAGGCAACCAAGGCGCTGGCGGCCGGGCTGGTCCCGATCGTCTGCATCGGCGAGGGCCTCGAGGTCCGCAAGGCCGGCGAGCACGTCGCGTACACGCTGGCCCAGCTGGACGGCGCACTGGCCGGGCTGAAGCCGGACGACGTCCGCAAGGTCGTCATCGCCTACGAACCGGTCTGGGCGATCGGCACCGGCGAGGTGGCCACCCCCGAGGACGCGCAAGAGGTCTGCGCGGCGATCCGGGGCCGGCTGGAGGAGACGATCTCACCTGCGGTGGCCGACTCGGTACGGATTCTTTACGGGGGGTCGGTGAAGATGAGCAGCGCAGGTGGCATCATGGCCCAGCCGGACGTCGACGGCTGCCTGGTGGGCGGAGCGAGCCTCAAGGTGGACGAGTTCGCCGGAATCTGCCGTTACCTGGACCTTCAGTTAGGCTACTCCTCGTGATTATCGCTTTTTCGGTTGTTGTGGTCGTCTGCAGCCTGATCCTGACCGGGCTCGTGCTGCTGCACAAAGGCCGCGGTGGCGGCCTGTCGGACCTGTTCGGCGGCGGTGTCTCGTCCAACCTGGGCGGGTCGTCGGTGGCCGAGCGGAACCTGGACCGGATCACGATCGGCATCGGCCTGATCTGGTTCGCGGCCATCGTGGCCCTCGGCCTGCTGTACAAGCTCGGCTGAGAGGGGAGACGTCTCGTGGCTGGTAGTGGCGGTGCGATTCGAGGCAGCCGGGTCGGCGCCGGACCGATGGGCGAGGCGGAGCGCGGCGAGTCCGCGCCGCGGCAGCGCATCGTGTTCTTCTGTGCGAACGGTCACGAGACCGCGACGGTGTTCGCGGTCGAGGCGGACATCCCGGAGGCGTGGGACTGTCCACGGTGCGGTCTGCCGACCAGCACCGACGTGAACAATCCACCCCCGCCGCCGAAGATCGAGCCGTACAAGACGCACCTCGCCTATGTGAAGGAGCGTCGCAGCGAGCAGGAGGCCGCCCAGATCCTCGAAGAGGCCCTGGAACGCCTCCGCACCCGCCGCGCCAACGGCGAGATCATCTTCTAGTTCTGCGTACGCCGGCAACGCACCAGCCCGGGCCGTCCTCGGACCCGCCCGGGCTTTCGCGTTACTGCTCGGCGGGCGGTAGCCGGTGGCGGGCGAAGAGGGCGTTGAGTTCGCCCTGCGGGATCTGGTCTGCGGCGAAGGTGATGGTGCCGGCGGTCTGGATCTCCTGGGCGGCGTTGCGGACGAATCCGAGTGCGGCGCGGGCGATGCTGCCGCCGAGGCTGATCCGGGTGACACCGGCATCGAACAGGTCGTGGGTGGTGAGGCCGGATGCGCCCAGGCCGAGGACGACGTTGAGAGGGCCGTCGATCTCGGCGACCAGAGAACGGATCGCGGCGAGGTCGTTGACGCCCGGGACGTAGAGACAGTCGGCGCCGGCTTCGGCGTACAGGTTGGCGCGGCGAATCGAGTCGGCCAGGGGAGTGGGCTGCTTCAGGAGTTGCCCGTCGGTGCGCGCGGTGAGGACGAAGTTGGGGCCGGCCGCCTCCTTCGCGGCGACGATGCGCTCGACTGACAGCGCCTCGTCGTACAGTTCGCGGCCGTTGTAGTCCTCGATGTTGCCGCCGGCAAGTCCCGCGTCGATGGCCAGCCGGATGGTCTTGGCGACCTCGTCCGGGGGTTCGCCGTACCCGTCCTCGAGGTCGCCGTTCACCGGTACGGCGCTGGCCGCGGTGATCTCCTGGATCCGCGCGAACATGTCCTCCCGCGACACGGCCGGAGCGCCGTCCGGCAGGGTGTGATCACCCTTCCCCATCGAGAACGCGATCCCCGCGCTGGTGGTCGCGATCGCGGCGAACCCGGCCTCGACCAGGATGACCGCGCTACCGGCATCCCAGGCGTTCGGCATCACAAACGATCCGCCATGCAACTCTCGAAAGCTCGTCATACCGTCAGAAAATCTCCGTGGCCGCGGCTTCGTCGAGCAGCCAGAGGGTGCGGGTGAGGCCCTTGGGCGTGGCGGCTGGGAGGTCGGCGCCGGTCAGGGCGAGGCTGACCGCCTTTGCCTTGTCGTCGCCGGAGACCACGAACCACACCTCTTCCGACCGCCCAAGCGCTGGGAACGTCAGCGAGACGCGGGTCGGTGGCGGCTTCGGCGAATCGTGTACCGCCACAGCGGCCCGGTCGAGCACCCCCAGCTCCGGGTGCTCGGGGAACAACGACGCGACATGTCCATCCGGACCGACACCCAACATCAGTACGTCGAACGTCGGCACGCCGTCGCTATCGTCGGGGCCGGCCGCCGCCGCGAGTTCTTCGGCGTACGCCGCGGCAGCCGTCTCGGGGCCTTGACCGGAGTCGGCCGCCATCGGGTGTACCCGGGCCGGGGCCACGTCGACGTGCGAGAGCAACGCGTCCCGCGCCTGCGTCTCGTTGCGCTCCGGATCGCCGTCCGGCAGGAAGCGTTCGTCACCCCACCAGAACTCAACCCGCTGCCAGTCGATCGCACTCCGGGCCGGGGACTCCGCGACGGCCCGGTACACGGCCGCCGCGACCCGGCCGCCGGTCAGCACGACCTGCGCGACCTTGCCGGTGCTCTGGACGTCGACCAACCGGGTGATGAAGCGCGCCGCAACCGCATGCGCCAGCCCTTCGGCGTCCCGGTTGATCAGGATCGAAGGTGCCGTCATGACCGCCCGGCCACCCTCTTGCCCGCACTCTTCTTGGCCGTCGACTTCTTCGTGACGGCTTTTGCTGGAGCCTTCCGAGTGTTGGTCTCCCCGGCAGCCGGTTTCTTGGCCACAGACTTCCGAGCCGACTGAGCAGCCGCACTCGGCTTCTTTGCCGAGGTGGCGGCCTTCGTCGTACGGCGGTTGACCGGGCTGACCTTCTTCGCCTCGGCCGGCATGCTCTCCCGCTCGACCATGCACGCCAGCGTCCGCGCGTACACGTCATCCGGATCGAGCCGGCGCAACTCCTCGCTCAGCAGCTCGGACGTCACCCGGCGCTTCAGCGCGACCGGCCGATCCGGCTGCCCCGGGATGCTGAACGTCGCCACCGACCCGTCCGGCCGGGTCAGCGCGATCGGTCCCTCCGGCGTGAACAGCCGTACGGCGGTGATCCCCGGGCCGCGCGAGTTCCTCTCCTCGACCGCGACTTGCAGCCGGTCCTGCAGCCAGGACGCGAGCAGGTCGGCACTCGGGTTGCCCTTGGCCGAAACCACTTCCGCACCGGTGACCTTCACGGGGTACTGATCCAGCGCTGCGGCGAGCAGCGCACGCCATGGCGTCAACCGGGTCCACGCGAAGTCGGTGTCGCCCGGGAGGTATCCCGCGGCGCGGGCAGCGAAATCCACCGAGGCACGCCGGGTGGCGGCCGCGTCGGAGACCCGGCGACGGCCGAGCTTGCCGAGCGGGTCCTCGGCGGGAACCTTCGGCCCACCACCCGGCCACCAGACGACGACGGGGGAGTCGGGCAGCAACAGCGGCAGGACAACGGATTCAGGCACCTTGGCGAGCTCGCCGTGCAGCCGCAGCAGCACCGCCTCACCCGGGATTCCCTCACCGACACGGACCTCTGCATCCAGACCCGGCGTACCCCGGCCCGGGCGGAGGATCGCGACGAGGACGCGGGACGGGTGTTCCTTGCCGGCCTCGTTCGCGGCCTTCATCGCGTCGTGGTGGGACGCCTCGTCGACGACCACCACGATGGTGCCGACCATGCCCATGGCCGGTGAGCCCGCGTTGCGGCGGGCCCGGAGCAGCGCCGACGCGATCTCGCTCGACGTGGTACCGGTCAGGTCGATGATCATGGCCGCCTCCAGGCGCGTCCGTCGCGGGCGAGCATCTCGTGCGCGGAGTCCGGGCCCCAGCCGCCGGAGGCGTACTGGTCCGGCTTGCCGTGCTCGGCCCAGTACTCGATCACCGGGTCGAGGATCTTCCAGCCCAGCTCCACTTCGGTGTGCTGCGGGAACAACGGCGGATCACCAAGCAGTACGTCGAGGATGAGCCGTTCGTACGCCTCGGGGGACGACTCCGTGAACGACCCGCCATACGCGAAGTCCATGTTCACGTCCCGGATCTCCATCATCGTGCCGGGCACCTTGGCGCCGAACCGCATGGTGATGCCCTCGTCCGGCTGGATCCGCATCACCAGCGCGTTCTGGCCGAGCTCTTCGGTCTCGGTCTTGGTGAACGGCAGATGCGGCGCCCGCTTGAACATCACGGCCACCTCGGTCACCCGGCGGCCGAGCCGTTTGCCGGTGCGCAGGTAGAACGGCACCCCCGCCCAGCGGCGCGTGTCCACGTCCACCCGCAGCGCCGCGAAGGTTTCGGTCGCGGAGGACTGCGGAATGCCGTCCTCCTGCAGGTAGCCCTTCACCTTGGAGCCGCCCGCCCAGCCGGCGGCGTACTGACCGCGGGCGGAGTGCAGGTCGAGCCGGCCCGGCAGCTTCACGGCCGCCAGCACCTTCTTCTTCTCCTGCCGCAGCGACCACGCATCGAAGCTGACCGGCTCCTCCATCGCGGTCAGCGCGAGCAGCTGGAGCAGGTGGTTCTGGATCACGTCCCGGGCCGCGCCGATGCCGTCGTAGTACCCGGCCCGGCCGCCGATGCCGATGTCCTCGGCCATGGTGATCTGCACGTGGTCGACGTAGTGGCTGTTCCAGACCGGCTCGAACATCGCGTTGGCGAACCGCAACGCGAGCATGTTCTGGACGGTCTCCTTGCCCAGATAGTGGTCGATCCGGAAGACCGCCTCGGGCGGGAACACCGACTCGACGACGCGGTTCAGCTCCCGCGCGCTCTTCAGGTCGTGACCGAACGGCTTCTCGATCACCACCCGCCGCCACGAGCCCGGCTTCTCCTCGGTCAGCCCGTGCTCGGACAGCTGCTGCACGACCTGCGGGAACAGGCCCGGCGGGATGGACAGGTAGAACGCGTGGTTGCCACCGGTACCCCGGGTCACGTCCAGCTCGTCGACGGTCTCCCGCAGCCGCTTGAACGCCTCGTCGTCGGTCAGGTCACCGGGGACGAACCGGAACCCCTCGGCCAGCTGGGCCCAGACCTCTTCGCGAAAGGGCGTCCGCGCGTGCTCCTTGACGGAGTCGTGCACGATCTGGGCGAAGTCCTGGTTCGTGTAGTCGCGCCGGGCGAACCCGACCAGCGCGAAACCCGGCGGCAGCAGCCCGCGGTTCGCCAGGTCATAGATGGCCGGCATCAACTTCTTGCGTGCCAGATCGCCGGTCACACCGAAGATCACCAGGCTGGACGGCCCGGCGATCCGGGGGAGCCGCCGGTCCTGCGGATCCCGCAGCGGGTTCACCGGACCGGTCGGCTCGTCTTCGAGTTCAGCGGTCATCGGCCGCTTGCCTCCGAGGTTTCGTGAGTGTCGAGAAGAGACAGCAATTGCCGTACGCCGGCGGCCGCGTCCGTCAGGTGCAGACGCAGGACCGGGCGGCCGCGGTCGGCCAGGACGTTCGCGTCACCAGCGGCTTGGGCCGAGATCAGCGTGCCAAAGGTGAACGGGCGGTCCGGGATGGCCACGTCCTCGGTCTCCGAGGTGGTGATCTGCAAGAACACTCCCTGCGGGTGGCCGCCCTTGTGGTACTGCCCGGTGGAGTGCAGGAACCGCGGTCCCCAGCCGAATGTCACCGGACGCCCGGTCCGGATCGCCAGCGCCGGGCGGATCGCCAGCAGATCGGCGTCCCGCTCGGAGTCGAGGTACGCCATGACGGCCAGGTAGCCGTCGTCGGCGAGCTTGCCCAACAGCGTTTCCACCGCGCCCTGAAGGCTGTCGATGCCGTCCAGCAGTCCCTCGGAACCGCGGACCTCAACGGATCCGTCGGTGAAGGCTGCCGCTTCCGGTTCGGGCTGGGCGTCGAGCAGACCGCGTGCGGCGACCTTGGCGCTCTCCACATCCGGCTGGTCGAACGGGTTGATGCCGAGCAGGTACCCGGCTACGGCGGTCGCCGTCTCCCACAGCAGGAACTGCCCGCCGAGCGGCCCGGACGTCAGTGCGGTCGGCACCTCGCCGGCTGCCTTGTCCGCGAGCAGCGTGTCCACGAGGTCCGCGGCCTTGCTGCGCAACTCGGGTGCTTGGAATCCCTCGACCGCGACCGGCAGCACACCCGTGCCGTTCTTGCCGGTGCTCTCGGCGATCAGCTGCTCGGCCCAGTCCGGAAAGCCGACGATGTCGGAGCCGTCCGCGGCCACGATCGCCTTGTCCCGGCCCGGCGTACCGGCCAGCACGGCACCCAGCACGAGCGCCGGGTTGTCGGCCGAGTCGGCCACGAGCGCGGGAGCGGCCTCGGCTGCCTGGTCCAGCAGCTCGGCCACATCCGCCCCGGCGAGCGCCGAGGGGACCAGACCGAAGGCGGTGAGCGCGCTGTACCGGCCGCCGACATGCGGATCGGCCAGGAACGTCTTGCAGTAGCCCTCGTCCGCCGCGAGCTTCTCGAACGGCGAGCCCGGGTCGGTCACGACGATGATCCGGCTGGCCGCGTCGATCCCGGCGTCGGTGAACGCCTTGATGAACGTACGCCGCTGGCTGTCGGTCTCGACCGTGCCACCGGACTTGCTGGAGACCACCAGGACGGTGCGCTGCAGGTCACCGGCCAGAGCCCGCGCGATCACGCTGGGGTTGGTCGAGTCGAGCACGACGAGCTCCACGCCGGCCGTCCGGGTGATCACCTCGGGCGCGAGCGACGAACCACCCATCCCGGCCAGCACGATCCGGTCCAGGCCCTCGGCCCGCAGATCCGCCTGCAACGCCTCGATCTCGGCCAGCAGCGGCCGCGAGGACTCGTACAGGTCGACCCAGCTGAGCCGGATCGACGACTCCGCCTCGGCCTCGGGACCCCAGATGGTGGCGTCCTTCCCGGCGATCCGGGAGGCGATCTTCTCCGACACCAGCCGGTCGATCACCTCGGTCCAGTCGCCGTTCTGCGTGCTGACTGCCGGAGTGCTCACTTGGCGGCCGCCTTCAGTGCCGAGGTGACGGTGTCCTGCAGCTCGGACCAGGACACGTCGAACTTGCTGACGCCCTCGTCCTCGAGCACCTGCACGACCTCGTCGTACGAGACGCCGAGCGCCTCCAGGTCCGCGAAGAGCTTGCGGGCCTCGTCGTACGTGTTGCGGACCGTGTCGCCGGTGACCTCACCCTGCTCGGCGACCGCCTTGATGGTTGCCTCTGGCATCGTGTTGACGACGCCGTTGGTGACCAGCTCGTCGACGTACATGGTGGCCGGGTACGCCGGATCCTTGACGCCGGTGGATGCCCACAGCGGGCGCTGCGGCTTGCCCCCGGCGGTCTCGATCTCGCGCCAGCGATCGGACGAGAAGATCTCCTCGTACGCCTCGAACGCGAGACGGGCGTTGGCGATCGCGGCCTTGCCCTTCAGGGCTTTCGCTGTGTCTTCGGAGGCGGTGCCGATGAAAGCGTCCAATCGTTTGTCGATCTCGGTGTCCACCCGGCTGACGAAGAAGGAGGCGACGCTGCCCAGCTTGGTCACGTCGTGACCGTTGTCGAGCGCCTTCTCCAGACCGCTGAGGAACGCGTCCGCGACGGCCTTGTACCGGTCCAGGGAGAAGATCAGCGTCACGTTCACGCTGATGCCGGCGGCAAGGGTCTCGGTGATCGCCGGCAGGCCTTCCTTGGTGGCCGGGATCTTGACGAACACGTTCTCCCGGCCGACGGCCTCCCACAGCTCCTTGGCCTGGGCGATCGTCTTCTCGGTCTCCCGGGCCAGACCGGGCTCGACCTCGATCGAGACCCGGCCGTCCACGCCCTCGGTGTCGTCGTACACGGGCTTGAACAGATCGGCGGCGGCCCGGACGTCGTCGGTGGTGATCACCCGGATCGCCTGGTCGGTGGAGACCCCGTCGGCGGCCAGCCGGGCCACCTGCTCGGCGTACGCGTCCGCGTCGGAGATCGCCTTGGCGAAGATCGTCGGGTTGGTGGTCACCCCGACGACGTGCTGGTCATGGATCAACTCCGCCAGGCTGCCGCTGCTGAGCCGCTGCCGGGAGAGGTCGTCGAGCCAGATGGAGACACCCGCGTCGGCGAGTGCTTTCAAGCGATCGTTCATGTCCGAAGCCCTCCGAAATGTTCTGTTGTAGGTGGTGTCAGTCAGCGGGTCCGACCCCACCGGCCGCATGCCGGCCGGCCGGGGTCCCGGAGCCACCGAGCTCGGCGGCTGCGGCGATGCTGTCCTTGGCGGCCTGTACGACGGCCTCGGCGGTGATGCCGAACTCCTTGTACAGGGTCTGGTACGCCGCGGACGCGCCGAAGTGCTCGAGGCTCACGCTGCGACCGGCGTCGCCGACGATCTCGCGCCAACCGAGGGACACCCCGGCCTCGACCGAGACCCGGGCCCGGACCTGCGGCGGGATGACCGAGTCCCGGTACGCGTCGTCCTGCTCGTCGAACCACTCGCGGGAGACCATCGACACGACCCGGGCCTTGATGCCCTCGTCGGCCAGCGTGTTCCGCGCCTCGACGGCCAGCTGCAGCTCCGAGCCGGTGCCGATCAGGACCACGTCCGGCGTGCCGTCGGTGTCGAGCAGCGTGTAGCCGCCCTTCTTCACGTTCTCCGTGGTGGCGAACCCGTCGGTGCCGCGCGGGAAGGTCGGCACGTTCTGCCGGGTCAGCGCCAGACCGGCCGGACGGTCGGTGTGCTCGAGGATCGCGGCCCACGCGGCGGCGGTCTCGTTCGCGTCGCCGGGGCGGACCACGTCCAGGCCCGGGATCGCCCGCAGTGCGGCCAGGTGCTCGATCGGCTGGTGGGTCGGGCCGTCCTCGCCGAGGCCGATCGAGTCGTGCGTCCAGACGTAGGTGACCGGCAGCTTCATCAGCGCGGCCAGCCGGACCGCCGGGCGCATGTAGTCGCTGAAGACCAGGAAGGTTCCGCCGTACGGCCGGGTGCCGCCGTGCAGCGCGATGCCGTTCAGCACCGAGCCCATCGCGTGCTCGCGGATGCCGAAGTGCAGGACGCGGCCGTACTCGTTGCCCTGGAACTCCTTGGTCGAGTGCTCGGCCGGGATGAACGACGGCTCACCCTTCGGGGTGGTGTTGTTCGAACCGGCGAGGTCGGCCGAACCGCCCCACAGCTCGGGCAGCTCGGGCGCCAGCTTGGTCAGCACCTCGCCCGATGCGGACCGGGTGGCGACACCCTTGGCGTCGGCGTCCCAGCTCGGCAGCGCGTCCTTCCAGCCGGCCGGCAGGTCGCGCTTGCCCAGCCGGTCGAACAGCTCTGCCCGCTCCGGCGCGGCCGTGCGCCAGGCGTCGTACTTGGTGTTCCACTCGTCCTGCAGGGCCTTGCCGCGCTCGAGCGCCTTGCGGGCGTGCTCGATCACCTCGTCGGCGACCTCGAACGTCTGCTCCGGGTCGAATCCGATGAGCTTCTTGGTCGCGGCCACCTCGTCGGCGCCGATCGCCGAGCCGTGGATCTTGCCGGTGTTCTGCTTGGTCGGCGCCGGCCAGCCGATGATGGTCCGCAGCCGGATGAAGCTCGGCTTGTCGGTGACCACCTCGGCCGCCTTGATGGCGTCGTACAGGGCCTGCACGTCTTCGTCGTACCCCGTGCCGCCTCCTGTCCAGTCAACGTCCTGGACGTGCCACCCGTACGCCGCGTAGCGGGCGGAGACGTCCTCGGAGAACGCGACCGCGGTGTCGTCCTCGATGGAGATCTTGTTGTCGTCGTAGATCAGCGTGAGGTTGCCGAGCTGCTGGTGGCCGGCCAATGATGACGCCTCACCGGAGACGCCCTCCTCCAGGTCGCCGTCGGACGCGATCACGTAGATCTGGTGGTCGAAGACCCCCACGCCCGCGGCGGCCTCGGGCTCGAACAGGCCGCGCTCGCGACGGCTGGCCATCGCCATCCCGACCGCGTTGCCGACGCCTTGGCCGAGGGGGCCGGTGGTCGTCTCGACGCCCTTGGTGTGGCCGTGCTCGGGGTGGCCGGGGGTCGCGCTGCCCCAGGTGCGCAGCGCCTTGAGGTCGTCGAGCTCCAGGCCGAAACCGGCCAGATAGAGCTGGATGTAGAGGGTCAGGCTGGAGTGCCCGGCGGACAGCACGAACCGGTCGCGACCGGCCCAGTCCGGGTCGGCCGGGTTGTGCCGCATCACCTTCTGGAACAGCAGGTACGCTGCCGGCGCCAGGCTCATCGCCGTACCGGGGTGGCCGTTGCCGACCTTCTCCACCGCGTCCATCGCGAGGACCCGCACGGTGTCGACCGCGCGCTTGTCGAGCTCGGTCCATTCAAGCTTGGGGCTGGTCTTCTCCGTCACGCCGGCGGCGCTCCTCTCGATGGCTGCGAAACACTCCGTCTGGTCGGCGTACGAGGCCCGGCCGGCCGGCGGAATCCCGCGCCGGTCGCGCCCCCGCGCGTCACCGTGAGCGAGCCTACTCGCCTGGCCGTTCGCTGCCTTCCATACCTCGAAACCTGGATGGTTGCGTCGTTGTTCCCGACGTCTTGCACGTCACACGGGTGCCCTTTCGCCGTGGTCGCATGCCTCTTATCCCATGGGTTGATTACCGCCGTCCGACGGCTGCGTTACCGGGGCGGCACGGTTGCCCGTCGGACTGCCCGCCGGGTGGGGTGCGGGACGCGCATGGGGGGCTGCGAGAACCCTCCTACGGGGCGTCGTAGACTGTCGAATCGTCAGCGCCGGTGACCGGCGTCAACCCACTGAGTTCGAGGTGTTCGTGACGGCCGTCGACCCGCGTGCAGCCGCGACGACGTCGTACCCGGCGCCGCTGCCGACCGACCCGGCTCCCCGCGAGGCGTCCGGTCCGTCGGTACGCGACGTGATCAAGGCGTACGTCGGTCTGACCAAGCCGCGCATCATCGAACTCCTGCTGATCACGACCGTGCCGGTGATGTTCCTGGCCGCCGGGGGAGTGCCCGGGCTGGGTGTGGTCGCCGCGACGCTGGTCGGCGGGATTTTGGCGTCCGGTAGTGCGAACACGATCAACTGTGTGCTTGATCGCGATATCGACGAGCAGATGCGGCGGACGCGGCGCCGGCCGCTGCCGAGGCATGCGGTGAGTCCGCGGTCGGCGACGGTGTTCGGTGTTGTGCTCGGGGTGTTGGCGACGATTGAGCTGGGGTTGTTCGTCAACTGGCTCTCGTCGGGGTTGGCGCTGGCGGCGAATCTGTTCTATGTCTTCGGCTACACGATGGTGCTGAAGCGGCGGACGGTGCAGAACATCGTCTGGGGTGGGATCGCTGGGTGCTTCCCGACGTTGATCGGGTGGACGGCGGTGACGGGGGAGCTGGCCTGGACGCCGATTGTGTTGTTCCTGGTGGTGTTCTTCTGGACGCCGCCGCATACGTGGTCGCTGGCGATGCGGTACCGCGAGGACTACGCGTCAGTCGACGTACCGATGCTGCCGGTTGTGGCCACGCCGGTTGCTACGGCGCGGCAGATCTTTGCGTACAGCGTTGTCATGGTGATCACGTCCGTGGCGTTGTGGCCGGTTGGGGGTACGGGGTTTGTGTATCCGCTGGCGGCGGTTGTGCTTGGGGTCGTGTTCCTGCGGGAGGCTTGGGCGTTGTTGGCCCGCGCGCATACGGGAGCCGACGGCGCGGCGCTGCGGCCGATGCGGTTGTTCCACTTCTCGAACATCTACCTGGCGCTGCTGTTCATCGCGGCCGCGATCGACCCGCTCCTGCACTGAGCCGGGCCCGCCGGTACGCCGACCCGCATCGTGGGGTTCGGGTGGTTCGCCGGGCTCGGGTGGTTCGGGGGTGACGGCTGGTGTGGTTGCGCGGGACGGGTGCGGGTGGTTGCGCTCGGCACGCGATGCGCGTGGTTCGGGGGTGGGGCTGGTGTGGTTGGCGTCTCCGGCTGCTTGAGGGTGCTGGTCGGGGTGGCGTGCGTCAAGTGCGCCTTCGGCGTCCCTTCGGGATCTTCGACACTTGACACACACCACCCCGACCAGGGGAAGGACGCAGCTATCGCGGAGCCGCCGGAAGGTATGGCGACCGTGTTCGGTCGAACAGTTCGCGGTGAACGGGGGTCGGAGCCGCCGGGAGGTGTGGCGACCGTGTTCGGTCGAACAGTTGGTGGTGAACGGGGTCGGGGCCGGGTCGGGGCGAACAGTCGGTGGTAAGCGGGGATCTGGCCGGGTCGGGGGCCGTCGCTGGGGACCTCGGTCAAGAAGTGGGGGGCTTGAACATGTAATAGCCAGTTCACGGTCCCGGGTTGTTGTTCAAGGTCCCGGGTTGTTGTTCAAGGTCCCGGGTTGTTGTTCAAGGTCCCGGGATGTGGCGACACCACCCGTTGTTGGTCTGTGCAACAACCCGCCAGCCGTGTAATGGCCGGTTGGTGGCCCTTGGGTGGTAACCAGTTGCCGTATGTTGGCGAATTCTCACCGTGCTGTGGATGTGGTGGGTGGTTGCTGGGGGCAACGAGGGTGGTGGGGTGGGGGAAAGTGTGCGGGGGGTAGGGGTTTGGGTGCGGAACGTTGCCGGGGTCATCGGGTGGGGAGTGAGGCGTTGACCTGGGGGCGTGGGGGTGTTGACATGGGTGGTCTGTGGGGAGAACTCCACGCTGGGGAGACGTTGGGGAGCACTGAATCAAGGGGGAGCAGTGGGGGTAAAAGCACGTCTGGCCGCGGTTTCCGCTGTGGCACTGGTCGGTTCCGTATTGGTAGCCGGGCAGGCCGAGGCGACGGGGAAGCACCATGGCGGGTTGAAGCCGGTGATCACTGGGCTCGACTCGCCGCGTGGGGTCGCGACGCATGGCGGCAAGATCATCTACAGCGTCGGTGACGGGTCGGTGTACGAGGCTTGGGCCAACGGGAAGAAGATCCGGAAGCTCGGGCAGGTGCCGGGCGGGTTCGCGCCGGCGATCGACACCGACAAGTGGGGAAACACATACGCCCTGACAGGGGCCGGCGGGGAGCCGGGAGCGCCTCCGATGCCGGGGGGCGCGACGCTGTACAAGTTGCGGCCGGGTAAGTCGCCGCTGGCGATCGCCGACATCGGCAAGTACCAGCTGACGCATCCGGATCCGTACAACGTAGACGGAGCCGCCGAGGAGACCAACCCGTTCGGCGTCGCCGCACTGAAGGATGGCACCGTCCTGGTAGCCGACGCGGCGGGCAACGACCTGCTCCGGGTCTGGCCGAACGGCTACATCAAGACGGTCGCCAAGTTGAAGCCGCGAGTGGTCCCGGTGCCGCCGGGTCTGCCCGCCACGGATCCCGAGGGCAACCCGACCGACCTGCCGCCTGCCGGTACGCCGATCCCGAGCGAGGCGGTCGCCACGTCGGTGACGGTCGGGTCGGACGGGTACTGGTACGTCGGCGAACTCCGGGGATTCCCGGCGACACCCGGCAAGTCCCAGATCTGGCGGATCAAGCCGGGCTCGTACGGCGCGGTCTGTGATCCGGTCAAGCCACACAAGGGCAACTGCCAGCGGTACGCCGACGGGTACACCTCGATCGTCGACCTCGCGGGTGGTCCGCGGGGCACGCTTGCCGTGGTTCAGCTGGCTCGGGAGAGCTGGTTCAAGTGGGAGCTGGGCGGATCGTCGATCGGCTCGCTGATCATCCAGTGGCCCGGCAAGTGGCACAAGGCCGGTCCGCGGAAGGAACTGGCCCGCGGCAAGCTGACGCTGCCGGCCGGTACCGCGATCAGCAAGTCGGGTCGGATCTACGTCTCCTCGCCGATCTTCGGTCCAGGGGCCGTCTATCGGGTCTGGTGAGGTAACCCGGTCAACCCGGGGCGTCCGGTCGTCTCACCCGGCCGGGCGTCCCGGGTCTTCACTGCCCTGTACTACGTTGCGGGCGTGCCGCGTTCGCCGTACACGGCGGTGACGAGCGCGATCAGTACCGCGGCGAAGAACATGTGGATCAGCACCAGCACCCAGGGGAGCCCGGTGAAGTACTGCGTGAAGCCCACCACGCCCTGCATCAACTCCGCCGCCAGCAACCACGCGGCCAGCTTCCGCAGCGTGCGCGAGGTCGCCGTCACCCGGGTCGCGATCACCAGGGCGATCGTCACTCCGAGCAGCGCGAACACCACATCCGCGTGCAGCTGACTGATCACCGTCTCGTCGAATCCGTTCCGCCCGGTGTCCGGATCACCCGAGTGCGGCCCGGCCCCGGTGACAAGGGTGCCGAGGGCAACGGCAAGCCAAACGGCTACCACCGAAGCGGTTGCCAGCGCGCGGACCACCGGGGGAGTGTGTGGATAAGGGCTGGTCCGGGACCGCCGCATCATCGCCACGGTCAGCGTGATGATGACCGGTGACACCAGGAAGTGTGCCGAAACGATCCACGGGTTCAGGCCGGTCAGCACGCTGACTCCGCCGATCACGGCCTGCAGCGGTACGCCGAGCGCGGCCGCGGTCGCGAGTCGGCGCAGGTCCCGGCGCACCGGCCGGTAGCGCATCACCGCGAGCCAGGTGCCGATCGCGATCACCGCGACCACGAACCCGAGCATCCGGTTGCCGAACTCGATCGCGCCGTGGATCCCGAGCTCGCTGTGCGGCACGTACGACGAATCGGTGCACTGCGGCCAGGTCGGGCAACCCAGGCCTGACCCCGTCAGCCGGACCAGCCCACCGGTCACCACGATGGCGATGTTCGCCACCACGGACGCCCAGCCCCAGCGCCGAACCACGTCCAGGCTCGGTTCGGGCACCAGTCGCCAGAATCCGGTGACGGGTTCGGTCTCGTGGGGCGGAGTTTCGGTGGTCATCACCGGCACACTCTAAAGAAGGCCTCGCTCAGTCCCATCGGAAGGTCCGGGAGACCAGGTAGCCGAGCACGCCCGCCCACAGCGCCAGGGACAGCGCGGCCGCCCACGGTACGACGCCCTCCAGGGTCGCGTTCGCCAGTCCGTTCGCCAACGCCGCACTGGGCAGCAGCCGTACGACGCCTTGCAGGCCGTCGGGGTACTCCTCGACCGGAGTCATGATCGCGCCGCCGACCAACAGCAACAGGTACAAGAGGTTCGCGGCGGCCAGCGTCGCCTCGGCGCGTAGTACGCCGGCCATCAGCAACCCGAGCGAGGCGAACGCCGCGGTCCCGCACACCACCATCAGGATCACGCCGAAGACCGTGTCGAAGCCGCCGGCCGGATCCCAGCCCAGCGCGAACCCCGTGCCGATCAGCACGGCCAGCTGGATCAACTGGATCGCGAGCACCGAGCCGATCTTCCCGGCGAGCAGCCCGGTCCGGGACAACGGTGACGCGCCCAGCCGCTTGATCACGCCGTACCGCCGCTCGAACCCGGTCGCAATCGCGAGCGACGTGAACGAGGTCGACAGGATCGCCAGCGCCAGCACCCGCGGAACCGCCAGATCCACGGCCGGCCCGTCACCCAGCGGCAGCCGATCGCCCAGACCGGTCCCGCCCAGCAACAACAGCAGCCCGAGCGGGATCACCAGGGCAAGGAGGAGCTGTTCGCCGTTCCGCAGCAGGAGACGGAATTCCATCCGGGCGTGCGCGAGCACCTTCCGTGGCCACGGCGCCGATCCCGGCTGCGGGGCGTACGTCGTACTCATCTGGTCTCCCGGGCGGGGGGCGCCGTCAGCGCAAGGTAGACATCCTCGAGCGACTTGGTGCCGTGCTCGGTGAGTACGTCGGGGCTGCCGGCCGCGATCACCTTGCCGGCCGAGACCACGAACACCTGGTCGGAGAGCTGTTCGGCCTCGTCCATCCCGTGCGTGGTCAGCACCACGGTGACGCCGTCGTCGCGCAGGTCGCGGATCAGCTGCCAGATCTCCCGCCGGCCGTGCGGGTCCAGCCCGGTGGTCGGCTCGTCCAGGAACGCGATCTCCGGCCGACCGACGATCGCCAGCGCGAACGACAGCCGCTGCTTCTGCCCACCCGACAACCGCCGGTACGGCGTCCGCCCGCAGCTGCCCAGATCGAGCCGGTCGATCAGGCCCGGCAGATCCAGTGGGTGCGCGTGCAGTGTCGCCACGTAGCGCAACATCTCCAGCGCGCGGACCCCCGACCAGGCTCCGCCCTCCTGCAGCATCACCCCGATCCTGGGCATCAGCCGCTCGTGGTCCGCGACCGGGTCGAGCCCGAGCACCCGGACCCGTCCGGAATCCGGCCGGCGGAAGCCTTCGCAGCTCTCGACGGTGGTGGTCTTGCCGGCTCCGTTGGGGCCGAGCACGGACGTCACTGTTCCGCCGGTTACGGTGAGACTCAGCCCGTCGACCGCGGCCTTCTCGCCGTACCGCACGACGAGGTTGTCGATCTCCACCGCGACTGGCACGGGAGCAGTCTACGAACGGACCCGACGTGACGCTGCTCACGGTCCCGCTCGGGTTCAGGCGGGGACGGCGCGGAAAGCGATTGTCGGGTTAGGTGAGCCTTATTTGAAGGCCTCGGTGAATTACGCGACACTGATGTTGTGAAAACTCCTGCGTCGACCGATCGGGTGCCTACGGGTGCCCATGTCGCGCGGGACGAGTCCACCCGGGACCGGGTAGCCCGCTCGATTCTGACCAACGGCCCGTCCAGTGCGGCGGTGCTCGCTGAGCGGCTTGAGCTGACCCCGGCGGCGGTCCGCCGGCACCTTGACCACCTGCTGGACGAGGGGCTGGTCGAAGCGCGCGAAGAGCGGGTCTACGGCCCGCGCGGCCGCGGCCGCCCGGCCAAGGTCTTCGTGCTGACCGACACCGGCCGGCACGCGTTCCACCAGGCGTACGACGCCCTGGCGACCACGGCGTTGCGCTTCATTGCCGAGGCCGGCGGGGAGCAGGCCGTGGCGGACTTCGCCCGGCGCCGCATCGCCGAGGTGGAGGAGCGGTACCGGGCGCTCGTGGACGCGGCACCCGAGGGTAAGAAGGCAGAGGCACTCGCCCAGGCGTTGACCACGGACGGGTACGCCGCTTCCACCCAGCAAGCCGGTACCGGCGAGCAGCTGTGCCAGCACCACTGCCCGGTCGCGCACGTGGCCGAGCAGTTCCCCCAGTTGTGCGAGGCCGAAACCGAGGTGTTCGCCCGGGTGCTCGGCAAGCACGTCCAGAGATTGGCCACCATCGCCCACGGCGACGGTGTCTGCACGACGCACATTCCTGGCCACACGCCAGTTACCCCTGTATCCGACGGCGAATCTGCGAGGACTGCACGATGACGCAAACCGCTCACCCCGAGCTCGAAGGCCTCGGCACGTACAAGTTCGGCTGGTCCGACAGTGACGCTGCCGGTTCCGTCGCGAAGCGCGGGCTCAGCACCGATGTGGTGCGGGGTATCTCGACGCTGAAGAACGAGCCGGAGTGGATGCTGGACCTGCGGCTGAAGGGCCTGAAGCTGTTCGACCGCAAGCCGATGCCGTCCTGGGGTGCCGACCTGTCGGGGATCGACTTCGACAACATCAAGTACTTCGTCCGCTCCACCGAGAAGCAGGCCACGAGCTGGGACGAGCTGCCCGCGGACATCAAGAACACCTACGACAAGCTCGGTATCCCGGAGGCGGAGAAGCAGCGGCTGGTCGCGGGTGTCGCCGCTCAGTACGAGTCCGAGGTCGTCTACCACCAGATCCGCGAGGACCTGGAGGCGCAGGGCGTCATCTTCCTGGACACCGATACCGGCCTGCGCGAGCACCCGGATCTGTTCAAGGAGTACTTCGGCTCAGTGATCCCGGTCGGCGACAACAAGTTCGCCTCGCTCAACACGGCGGTCTGGTCCGGCGGCTCGTTCATCTATGTGCCCAAGGGCGTCAAGGTGGACATCCCGCTGCAGGCCTACTTCCGGATCAACACCGAGAACATGGGCCAGTTCGAGCGGACCCTGATCATCGTCGACGAGGACGCCTACGTGCACTACGTCGAGGGCTGCACTGCGCCGATCTACAAGTCGGACTCGCTGCACTCCGCGGTGGTCGAGATCATCGTGAAGAAGGGCGCCCGCTGCCGCTACACGACGATCCAGAACTGGTCGAACAACGTCTACAACCTGGTCACCAAGCGCGCCACCTGCGAGGCCGGCGCGACGATGGAGTGGATCGACGGCAACATCGGTTCGAAGGTGACCATGAAGTACCCCTCCGTCTACCTGATGGGTGAGCACGCCAAGGGCGAGACCCTGTCGGTCGCGTTCGCCGGCGAGGGCCAGCACCAGGACGCAGGCTCGAAGATGGTGCACAACGCGCCGTATACGTCCAGCTCGATCATCTCCAAGTCGGTCGCCCGCGGCGGTGGCCGGACGTCGTACCGGGGGCTGGTCGAGGTGGCGCCGGGTTCGCATCACAGCAAGTCCACGGTGCGCTGTGACGCGCTGCTGGTCGACACCATCAGCCGATCGGACACCTACCCGTACGTCGACGTCCGCGAGGACGACGTGGCGATGGGGCACGAGGCGACCGTGTCCAAGGTCAGCGACGACCAGCTCTTCTACCTGATGAGCCGGGGCATGGCCGAGGACGAGGCGATGGCGATGATCGTCCGCGGCTTCATCGAGCCGATCGCCCGCGAACTCCCGATGGAGTACGCGCTGGAACTGAACCGACTGATCGAGCTTCAGATGGAAGGGGCCGTCGGCTGATGACCGCCACCGAGACCCTGGTTGCCGCCGGCAACCGGGCGCACTCCCACGGACCGGGTTCGCCGGTGCCGTTGCAGGCCCGGAGCGAGCGCACCACGTCGTACGACGTGGCCGACTTCGCGGTGCCGAACGGGCGCGAGGAGGACTGGCGCTTCACGCCGGTCAAGGCGCTGAAGGCGTTGTTCGCCGACGAGGCCGGTACCGAGACCGTCAAGGTCGATGTGCAGGCGCCCGAGGGCGTCGTGTTCGAGCCCGTCGCGGCGGACACATTCAAGATCCTCAAGCCGCAGGACCGTTCGGCGGCCGTCGCGTGGAAGCACGCCGATAAGGCGCTCGCGGTGCGGATCCCGGCTGACGCCGAGCTGTCCGAGCCGGTTCACGTCAACGTCGAGAGCCTCGGCGGCCGCGGCTTCGGTCACCTGGTGATCGAGGCTGGCCGGCACAGCCGGGCCATTGTGATCGTCGACCACACCGGCGCAGGCGAGCTCGGCACGAATGTCGAGATCAGCGTCGGTGACGGCGCCGAGCTGCGGATGGTGACGATCCAGCAGGGTGACGGCGAGTCCGTCCACCTGGCGCAGCACGACGCGCTGGTCGGCCGGGACGCCAAGCTCAACCATGTGGCCGTCACCCTAGGCGGCAAGGTTGTCCGGGTAGCTACGAACGTCCGGTACGCGGGACCGGGTGGCGACGCCGTGTTGCTCGGGGTGTACTTCGCGGAGGCGGGCCAGCACCAGGAGCACCGGCTGTTCGTCGATCACGAGGCGCCGCACTGCCAGAGCCACGTGACCTACAAGGGCGCGCTGGCCGGCGAGTCCGCGCACTCGGTCTGGATTGGTGACGTGCTGATCCGCGCTGCCGCGGAAGGCACCGACACGTTCGAGCTGAACCGGAACCTGATCCTCACCGATGGTGCGCGCGCCGACTCGGTGCCGAACCTGGAGATCGAGACCGGCGAGATCGTGGGCGCGGGTCACGCCTCCGCGACCGGGCGGTTCGACGACGAGCAGCTGTTCTACCTGCAGGCCCGCGGCATCGATGAGGACGAGGCCCGGCGACTGGTGGTGTCCGGCTTCTTCAACGACATCATCGGCAAGATCGGCGTCCCGGAGGTGGCCGAGCACCTGCACGACGTGATCGAGCAGAAGCTGGCCCGGACGGCGGCTTTGACCGAGGCCACCGCGGCACAATGAGCGATTCGTTCGAGCGCGCCTGTGCGTTGGCCGACGTACCGGACGAAGGCGTGATCCCGGTCGAGGTCGGCGGCGTGGAGGTGGCGATCGTGAAGAGCGAGGGCCAGGTCTTCGCGGTGCGGGACGAGTGCTCGCATGCGCAGATCATGCTGTCCGAGGGTGACGTCGAAGGCTGCGAGATCGAGTGCTGGCTGCACGGCTCGCGGTTTGACCTGCGCACCGGTGAGCCGACCAGCCTGCCGGCGTACGAACCGGTCCCGGTGTACCCGGTCCGGCTGGACGGCGACGACGTGTTCATCGATGTCAAGAACCCCCTGAATCAAGCTTCCTGAAGACAACGGAGATAGAAGAACCTCATGGCGACACTCGAGATCCGCGACCTGCACGTGTCGGTTGACACCGAGAACGGCCCGAAGGAGATCCTGCGCGGCGTCGACCTGACCATCGCCGGTGGTCAGACGCATGCGATCATGGGCCCGAACGGTTCCGGCAAGTCCACGCTGGCGTACTCGATCGCCGGCCACCCGAAGTACAACATCACCTCCGGAACAGTGACGTTGGACGGTGAGGACGTCCTCGCCATGAAGGTCGACGAGCGCGCCCGGGCCGGCCTGTTCCTGGCCATGCAGTACCCGGTCGAGGTGCCCGGTGTGTCGGTGTCGAACTTCCTGCGGACCGCCAAGACCGCGATCGACGGCGAGGCCCCGAAGCTGCGCACCTGGGTCAAGGACGTCAACAAGGCGCTGTCCGACCTAGAGATGGACGCGGACTTCGGCCAGCGCAACGTGAACGAGGGCTTCTCCGGTGGCGAGAAGAAGCGTCACGAGATCGTCCAGCTGGAACTGCTGAACCCGAAGATCGCGATCCTCGACGAGACCGACTCCGGCCTCGACATCGACGCGCTGAAGATCGTCTCCACCGGCGTCAACCGGTTCGCCGAACAGGGTGACAAGGGTGTCCTGCTGATCACTCACTACACCCGGATCCTGCGCTACATCCACCCGGACTTCGTGCACGTATTCGTCGACGGCCGGATCGCCGAGGAGGGCGGACCGGAGCTGGCCGAGGAGCTCGAGGCCAACGGCTACGAGCGGTTCGTGAAGGCAGGCGCCAAGTCATGACCACCACCCGGACCACGTTCAGCAGTCCCCTGGACCTGCAGTCGGTCCGGGCTGACTTCCCGATCCTGTCCCGCGAACTTGCGGGCGGTTTCCCCTTGGTCTACCTGGACTCGGCGAACTCGTCGCAGAAGCCGCGCCAGGTGGTCCAGGCCATCGAGGACCACTACCTCATCCACAACGCGAACGTCGCCCGGGCCATGCACCAACTCGGCGCTGAGGCGACCGCGGCGTACGAGGGTGGCCGGGACAAGGTGGCCGCGTTCATCGGGGCGACCAACTCCGACGAGATCGTCTTCACCAAGAACGCCTCCGAGGCGCTCAACCTGGCCGCGCACACCCTCGGCGCCTCGCTGAAGCCGGGCGACGAGGTGGTGATCACGGAGATGGAGCACCACAGCAACATCGTCCCGTGGCAGCTCGCCTGTGAGCGGACCGGCGCGACGCTGAAGTGGTTCGGCGTGACCGACGAGGGCCGGCTCGACCTGAGCAATATCGAGGAGCTCATCACCGAGCGGACCAAGGTCGTCGCGCTGACCTGGGTCTCGAACGCCCTCGGCACGATCAACCCGATCACCGAGATCGCGGCCAAGGCACACGCCGTCGGCGCGACCGTGGTGGTGGACGCCTCCCAGGCCGTGCCGCAGCTGCGCGTCGACGTGTCGACGCTGGGCGCGGACCTGCTCGCCTTCACCGGCCACAAGGTCACCGGGCCGACCGGGGTCGGCGTGCTCTGGGGCCGGTACGACCTGCTCGCCTCGCTGCCGCCGTTCCTCGGTGGGGGAGAGATGATCGAGATCGTCCGGATGACCGGCTCGACGTACGCGCCGCCGCCGGCCCGGTTCGAGGCCGGGACGCCGCCGATCGCCCAGGCGGTCGGGCTCGGTGCGGCCCTGGACTACCTGTCCGGGATCGGGATGGACAAGATCGCCGCCCACGAGCACGCCATCACGGCGTACGCGTTGAAGGGTCTGAAGACTGTTCCCGGGGTGACGATTCTCGGTCCGGCCGAGGCGGTCGACCGGGGTGGGGCCATCAGCTTCGAGCTCGATGGGGTTCACCCGCACGATGTGGCGACCGTGCTGGACACCCGCGGAATCGCAGTACGGGCCGGGCATCACTGTGCGCGGCCGGTGCACGAGCGGTTCGGCGTACAGTCCTCGACGCGGGCGTCCTTCTACCTGTACACGACGCCGGAGGAGATCGACGCGCTTGTCGACGGCCTCGGCTTCGTCCGTTCATTCTTCAAGGTGGCTTGATGCAGCTGGATTCGCTGTACCAGGAGATCATCCTGGACCACTACCGCAGCCCACACCACTCGGGCCTCGCGGAGCCGTACGACGTCGAGGTGCACCACGTGAACCCGTCCTGCGGGGACGAGGTCACCCTGCGCGTCGAGCTGGACGGCGACGTGGTGACCGCGGTGACGCACGACAGTGTCGGCTGTTCGATCAGCCAGGCGTCCACCTCGGTGATGAGCGACCTGGTGATCGGCAAACCGGTCGCCGACGGGATGGCGACGTACGAGAAGTTCCTCGAGCTGATGCAGGGCCGGGGGAATGTCGAACCGGACGAAGAGGTTCTGGAAGATGGCGTCGCCTTCGCGGGTGTCGCGCAGTTCCCGGCCCGGGTGAAGTGCGCGCTGCTGGGCTGGTCGGCCTGGCGGGACGCGACCGCCCAGGCGCTGGCCACGAAAGAAGGAGTCCACAATGCCTGACCAGACCGACGAGAAGATCGAGTTGCCCGAGGTCGACCTCGAGGCCGCTGCGAACGGCACGGCTGGCACGACGCCGGCGGCCGTGGAAGACGTGAACGAGGCGCTGAAGGACGTCGTCGACCCCGAGCTCGGGATCAACGTGGTCGACCTCGGCCTGATCTACGGCATCACGGTCGACGACACCAGCACCGCGATCATCGACATGACCCTGACGTCGGCGGCCTGCCCGCTGACCGACGTGATCGAGGACCAGACCCGGATGGCACTGGACGGCCTGGTCAACGACTTCCGGATCAACTGGGTCTGGATGCCGCCGTGGGGCCCCGAGAAGATCACCGACGACGGCCGCGACCAACTCCGCGCACTCGGCTTCAACGTCTGAGCGTCACCATTTCGCAAAGCCCGGGTCAGGTGGCCCGGGCTTACGCACGCCCGGGACTGAGTTCGGCGACCTTGAGCACCGTCCAGTCGTGTTATGGCCCGAAGTGTGACTGGCGGGTGCTCAAGGCGACACCGTGAACGCCTTGGGCGGCCGGGACGGCGGGACCGTGACCAAGAAGCGGGGACTTCGGACAGGAAAATGACCTGTCCGAAGTCCCCACATGGTGACCGACCTCCCCAGATGTTGTCCGAGGTCTCTGCTGTGCGAGGTCCCCGAATGGTGTCCGAGGTCCCCGAATGTTGTGGGAGGTCCCCGGCTGTCGTCCGTTGTCCGAGGTCCTGGGATGTGGTGCGAGGTCCTGGGATGTGGTGCGAGGTCCCGGAATGGTGTCTATGCCCCTGGCCGAACGGGGTTGGCGTTAGCGTCGGTGGGTGACTCGGATTGTGTCGGTGGCGCCGGAGCGGCTTGAGCGGTGGTTGGCCGGGTTCGGCGAGCGTCATGGTGACGTCTCGTACGACGTGAGGCCGATGCGGTTCACCGCGTCGGCGGAGGACGGATCGCGGGCGGAGATCGACGTGCCGTTCGGGCCGCTGCACGACCTCACGCGGGACGGGTTGATCGCGCATGTTTTGGCCGAGCGGCGGCTTGGGGTGTTGCTGGTACGGCGTGGTGGTTATGGCGCTGGTGTGTTCGCCGGGACCAGGCTGGTCGACTCCAAGGTCGGGTCGCGGCATGTTCAGGGGACCACGAAGGCCGGTGGGTGGTCGCAGCAGCGGTTTGCCCGGCGGCGCGACAACCAGGCGCGCGAGGCGTTCGCGGCGGCCACGGAGGTCGCCGTACGGATCCTGGCGCCCGCCCACCTCGACGTCCTCGTCTGCGGCGGCGATCGAAAGGCCATCGACACCGTGCTGGAGGACCCTCGGCTGAAGGACCTTCGCCTCCTCGTCCATCCGCCTTTCCTGGGCGTGCCCGACCCGAAGCAGAAAGTACTGGAGCAGGCCGGAATCGACGCCCGAGCGATCCGGATCGAGATCACCGATCCGGACTGATACCGGGCCGCCGGCCCCCACGCCGGGGGATGATCCTGTACGCCGTCCTCGGGTGGAGCGTGATCAGGGCCGGCCGTATAACGAGCGGAAGTCGGCGAGGGTGTCGCGGTAGTACTCGTAGTCCTCGGTGAGCTTGGCCCGGGTGAACAGCTCCGGGTTGCGCTCGTAGGTGCGGACGCCGAGCTCGGTCCAGAACGCGTCGGCGGGGATCGCGTCGGCGCCCTCCGGCAGGAACTTCAGCGCCTCCGCCATCCCGTCGCGGGCGAACTCCCAGTTGACCTCGACCCGCTCGCGGCTCTGCCCGGGCTGACCGGTGTACTCCAGGTCCGCGTCGAGCGCACGCTGGGCCCAGACCGAGGCCAGCTGCACCCAGTCGCCGGCGTCGAGCAGCAGGGAGACACCGAGGCCGAACCGTTCGCCGAGCTTGCGGGCCTCGTCCTCGGTCCGGAACGGCACCTCGACATCGCCGACCGATGAGCTGATCGTCCAGCTCGACTCGCCCTCGGTCCGGGTGGTCCCCGGCGGCGTACTCGCATCCGGCGCGTCGTCCGCGGCGGCGAGCACGCTCAGGTAGACCTGTGCCTCGGCCAGGGTCCGTGCGGTCAGCATCAATTCGCTCCTGTATGGCTGTAGCTGTCTCTGACGACGAGCAGTCGCTCCAGCCGGAACCTACCCGGTTCCGCGTCCCGGAGCTGCCGACCCTCCGACGTCCAGAACGCCTCGTCCGGAACAATCTCAGCACCGGCCGGGACGAACTTGATCACTTCCTCGACCGCGGCCCGCGCGACCCGCAGTACGACGGCCGCCTCCTCATCCAGGTCCTCGTCGGCGGGCACGGATCCGGCTGCCTGGTCGGCCACCCCCAACCACTGTCCGGCGTCGATCAGCTCCGATGGTTCGGCGCCGCCGAAGTGAGGGAACGGGCCGACCGACTCCTGCTCGGGCAGACCGAAGAGGTACTCGCGTTCCGCACCGCAGTTCGCGCACGTCCCGGTGTAGCTGATCACCAGCTCGCCGTCGTCATCGGTCAGCCCGTGCTCCCACGGGATGTCGATCGAGCCGCAGTCCTCGCACGGATGCAACTCCAGGTAGAGCAGGGTCTCGTCACCAGTCCGCGCGATCGCGTACTTCGGGTCGTACTCGCTCACTGCACCCCTATCCCGGTCCCGGCCTTACCAGCTGCGTTCCGACCGACGTGCTGCTTGGCGCCGTCCGGCCGGGCCGCCTCGGCCTCGTCGGCCTTTGCCGCAGACAGCGTATGGTCCAGCTGAGTCAGGGCCGAGGCTGGAATGTCTTTGTCCTGCAAGGCTTTCACCACCGTACCGGTGAACCGCCCGTTGTGCCCGCCCTCGTCGTACAGCTCCCGCAGGTTGACTCGGCCTTCGGCCAGCACCGCGAGCTGCGGATGCAACGTGGCGAACGCCGCGCCGAATCCGTTGTCGTCCTTGCCGGTCATCGTGCCGTCCGGCTTCGCCCGGTAGATCTGCTTGGTCCCATCCTTCTGGTGCATGGTCAGCACCACCGTCACGTTCTCCCGCCGGGCCTGGGCGAGCGCGGCCACCATCGGCCGGTACGGGTGCAGCTCCTCGGCGCCACTGTCGGTAGGGACCACCTCGTGGCCGCTGACCCGCCGCTCGGGGACCCGACGGGTCGCCTCCGCGATCCGGGACGGATCCCAGCCCTGCAGCGGCGGCAGTCCCGCCTCCATCCGCGCCTGGATCGCCTCCAGCTCGTGCCGGAACATCGTCAGCGTCGCGACACCTGTGGCCGCGTTGTCGATCGTCCGCTCCTTGGTCACGGTGGCCTGGTTGTGCCGGTCGTACTTCAGCCGCCGTACGTCGAGGTGGAAGTTGACCTGTAGTTCCACGGTGACCAGTTCGCCGGACTCGAAGCTGCTGGTCTCGTTCCGATTGCCGGTGGTGTCGGTGTCCTTCTCGCTGACCTGCTCGCCGAAGGAGACGCCTCCCTTGATGCCGGTGACCGGGTCCTTGCCGCCGATGGTCTTACTGGTCGGCAGCAGCTTGGTGCTCTTCGTCGTGGTCTGGGTGATGCCCTGCTCACGATTGACCTCACCGAGCTGGCCCTTGTCACCGGCGGCCGGATCCGAGATCACCTGCAGACCGGACAGATCCGCACGCAACCGCACCGACACCGCCCGCGATCCGTGCCCCGGGACCGGCAGGGCGGTGGTCCACGGACTACCCTCGCCATCCGCCCGCTCGAACGCGATCCGCCGGGTTGCGGCCGACAACTGCTTGCGCAGTGTCGCCTTGTGCAGCTGTACGCCGGCCGCCGTCAGCATGTCGCGCTGTCCGAGCCCGGCGCACGCGGCCTTGACCAGTTCGTCGTCGTAGTTCTGGTCCTCGATCGTCTGCCCCTCGTCAGGCAGTTGACCGTCCGCGTCGTGCAACTGGATGCCGCGAAGGAAGTAGTAGTTCGGCAGCGGGACCGTGCGGTGGTCCACAGCTTCCGGACGGACCACATCGGGCGGATTGATGTCGGAGCTGGGCACCGACAAGGTCAACTTGCCGGCAGCCTCACGGCGTAGCGGCGGCTTCTGGTCGGTACTGCGCTGCGCCATCCGCTGACGCAGTACGCCCTTCGTGTCGGCGCCGACCACCGGCGGCTCGTCGACGTCGATCACCAGCCGGAAGCCGCGCTCGACGCTCTTCGTCCGCTGCCAGAGCGCGCGGCTCATCCGGGTGTTCTGCTCGGTGCTGCTCGCGGTCTGCGAGGTGCTCGCCTCGGTGCTCAACCCGGCCGACCCGGCATCGCCCTGGGTCAGCTCGCCGCCGACGTTGGCGCCGTAGCCGACCGTCGTGGTCGCGCTGCGGCCCTCCTCGGTGTAGTCGTACCCCTGGACGATGTTGAAGTTGTTCTCGGTCTTGCCGGCCGCCGGGTCGTCTTTCGCCCCATCGGTGCTGGGCGGACCGTCGTACACGATCCGGATCCGGACCTGGAGATTGCGCGGCGGCGGCATCTCCGGGGCGCGGTCGCCGAACGGGTAGTCGATCGTGTACCCGGCCGGGTCGAGGATGTCGTCGATGTGACCGCGCCAGCGGGTGCCGCCCAGTTCGCTGCGCAATGCCTCGGCCACCGCGGGATCCAGCAGTGCGTCCGGGACCCGGTCGGCGATCGCGGCCCGGACCTCGGCCAGCATCTCGGTCTTCTCGCCGTCGGCGTTGACGAACTCGTCGCGAGCGATCAATGCGGCGCCCATGGTGGTCCGGTAGTGGTCGGGCAGCCGGGCCTCGACCCGCTCCTTGGCGATCTTCTCCGCGTCGGCCGCTACCTGCTCGAAGTTCGCCGGCCGGGCGTCGGGCTTGGTCACCTTGACGATCTCGTGCAGCTTGTCCCGCAGCCGCTCGGTGGTGTGCCCTTCGGCCAGGCCGCCGGTCACCCCGGCCTTCTCCTGCTGGTACCGCCGGAGCAGGGCCGAAGTGGTTCGACGATCCAGGCTCAGGTTCCCGTCCAGCAGCCGCTCGACCGCGTCGGACACCTTCTCCAGCGGCAGGTGGAAGTCCTTGTTCATGCCGTAGTGCTGGAGCGCGTCCCGTTCCGGCATGGTGAGCATGACCGCGCCGTCCGGCAGTTCGATCGTCTTTGGCTCGGCGAGTCCGGCGGCCTTGATCTCGGCGACCAGGATCAGGTCGCCGACGAACTGGTAGTGCTGGCCGTCCTTGATGTTGAGCCGCTCGACTCCGCCGATCGTGGTCTCGGTGCTGGCGGCCGACGTACTGCTCGCGCGTGCGAGGCCGGCCGTCGCGTTCCAGCCGTCGCCGTCGGTCTCGACCGCACCGGAGCCGCCGCCGATGCCGATGTTCTGACCGGAGGAGCTGCCCGCGGTGAAGCTCGAGCTGCCGAGGGTCAGGTTGATGTCGCCGATCACCGGGTGCCCGCTGCCGACGTACCGGAGGTTCTCGACCCGGGCGGTCAGGTTCACGCTGGCCTGCCTCGGTCGCAGGCCGCGCTGGGCGATGGCCTGCTCGACGTTCGACGGCATCGGGCTGATCGCGAAGCCGGTGCCGTACTGCGCGGTCAGCAGTTCGGGGTGAGCGCACAGGTTCCGCGAGTTCAGCAGGGCGTTGAGATGCTGGCGGGCGGTGGAGTCGGTCCGGGCCGCCGCGGGCAGCTGGTCCAGGATCCGCGGCACCGGATCGCCCATGTCGACGTGCTGCCAGGTGGCGGTCTGCAGGATCGACGGCGCGACCTCGCCGGCCATCGCGACCACCTGCCGCTCGCCCCGATCGCAGAACTCGCTGTCGATCGAGACCCGGGCGCTGCCGTCGACCTCGACGATCGGCTCCGAGTCACCGTCGGGGAACACCTCGGTGATGGTCAGCTTGTGCGGGATCTCGAACTCCGCCAGCGGCGCGGTGCTCTCGGTCAGCGACACGTCGTTGACCGTGCTGCCAGTCGCCCAGGCGAAGAACCGGCCGAGCGACGACCGCCCGTAGGTGGGGCCGGCGTCCGGCGTACTGCCCGCCTCGTTCTTGTCTGGTTTGTCGCTGAAGCCGAACCGGGCCAGCCAGGGCAGACCCTTCGAGCGGCTGCGGGACCGGACCGTGGTGTTCGACCCGATGTGCAGGTTGGTCGCGGTCTGCGACGTGTTCAGGCCGAGTGGCTTGGCCCGCTTCACGTCCTGCTCGAGGTGGATCCGGAAGGTGTGCTCCTGAGGCGGGTGACCGGTCCGGTGCTTGGTCAGCGCGAACTCCACGCCACCCTGACAGGCCAGGTCGTAACCGGTCTCCAGCCGGTGCCGGGCGACCTGCTGGCCGACTCGCTCGAAGTTCTCCAACTGGCTCGCGACCAGGGCCGGATCCTTGCCCCGCAACTCCTTCATCACGGGCCGGAACTTGGCGTCCAGCGGCGGCACCATGCCCTGCTCGCTGAGGTGCCGCACGAACGCCTTGTAGGCCGGGTCGGCGCCCTTCAGCTCCTGGACCAGGGCCGCCCCGGCGCCGCGGAGCTGGCCTTTGCCGTCGCCCATCCAGACCGGCGGCTTCAGCACCTCCTCGGTCGGTTGCGGGTCGCCCTTGGTGAGGACCCGGCCGTCGAGACCGCGCTGGATCCGGTCGTCGGCGTCGAGGACGAGTTCCTTCTTCGGGATCGGCAGGCCGTACCGGAACGCGGCGTTGGCCGGCATCCGCAGTACGGCGTCGCCCTTGCCGTCGACGGTGAACGACTCGTCCTTGTCGAGCCGGTGGATGGTGAGCCGGTGCCGGAGGTGGATCTTGTAGCCGACGGTCCGCTCGGTCCGCTGCACGCTCGGGTGGATCGCCACGTCACTGACGTTCAGGCTGTCCTCACGGGACACGTTCCGGCCGGCCTTGACGGTCGGCCCGAAGTCGACCGTCGAGTTGCCGAGGTCGTTGAGCGCGGTGCCGCCGTAGCCGATGGTCGCGGCGGTGGCGCTGTTGGCGTTGAAGGCCTGGCCGCCGGAGGCGCCGGAGAATCCGACCCGGAGCCGCTCGATCTTGTGATCCGGCGAGCTGTCGCTGAGCAGCTCGACTTCCTCCAGCTCGACGAACGTCTCCAGCTGGGCATACGCGACCGGCCGGCCGCCCTTGCTGATCAGCCGCCCGATCCCGCCCGGTTTGGTCGTCTCGTCCAGCCGGCTCGGCGCGTCCTCGATCAGCAGGCCGCGGAGTTGGTCGTGCCCGACCCGGTCCAGGCCGTCCAACCTCGCCGCCAGTCCGGCGACCGCCTCGTCGGCCATGTCGTTGAGCCCGTCGACCCGGGAGGCGACGTGCTCGGGCAGCTCGGTCTCGCGTTCGGCGGCCAGGCCGAGCTGCTCGAGGGTGACCGTGTCGGTCGGCGGCGGGACCGTGTACGTGTGCCCGACCCCGACGTCCAAGTGGCTGTTGTCGTGCGGATCGCCCATGTCGACGACCTGCTTGTCGGACCAGCCGGCGACGGCCGAGGTCCGCATCTGCCAGCTCCAGCTCGGCGTCTCGCTCCGGTACCGGAGGATCTCGCCGTTGAGCAGCTCGACCCCTCCACCGAGTCCGTACTCCGTTGC
This sequence comes from Kribbella caucasensis, assembly GCF_004361855.1. Taxonomy (GTDB): domain Bacteria; phylum Actinomycetota; class Actinomycetes; order Propionibacteriales; family Kribbellaceae; genus Kribbella; species Kribbella caucasensis. The sequence goes on along the minus strand of NZ_SNWQ01000008.1, from coordinate 153,134 downwards.
GTTGCCGCTGACCGAGTGGCTCTGGCCGACGGCGTACTCGAGACCTGGGTTGACGACCTGCGAGACCGCCAGCAGGGCCGGGTCCGGGAAGACGGCCATCACGGCCTTGAGGCCGAACCCACCGTTGTAGGTGAGGGTGTCCGTGGCCGTGGTCGAGAGACTGTAGCCGCCTTGCTCGAGCTGACCGAGCATGCCCTCGTCGAAGGTGATCGGCGAGTCCAGTACTTCGCTCAGCTCTCCCGGACGCAGGTGGAGCTTGAACTGGGTCAGCTCGGACACGTCAGCGCGCGGATCGTTCCCGACTGTGATGACCACGCCGTCCGGCGACAGCATCCGCCGGGTCTCCGCACGCAGCCGCCGATGCAGCACTTCCGGAGTGAAGCGGAAGGGGTGCTTCTTGTCTGCGAGCGCCTGGTTGAGTTCGCGGGTCAGCGCGGCGAGGTGGGGGAGCCGCCCGGACGTGATGACCGCGTGCTGCACCTCCTTTGACGGCAGTGTGGCTTCCACGCCGCCGCGGTACGCCTCCACCTTGTCCGCGGCCGTCTGCGCGAGTACGGCGACGTCCTGATCGGGCCGCTGCCCACTGGACTCGACTTCGTCCAGCTTGGTGAGCAGTGCCTGGTAGGCGACGATCGCTTCGTTCGCCTGTTGTACGGCGGTGTCGCAGGACTCCGCGATCGTGGTGTGCCGCTCCGCCTTCGCAGTAGCGCTTGCCGCGCTCACCCGGAGCTTGCGGCCGCGTTCCGGGGCGGCCGAGTCCTTGCGGCCCTCCTCGGTCTCCGCCTCGGTGATGGTCTTCGCCGCCAGAGCCGTTGCCGCGGTCGCGCTGGTCCGCTTGGCCGCAGCGCGTTTCTCCAGTTCGGTGACGGCCTTCTGCAGTCCGGCGATCTCGGCCTGCACGCGCTCCCTCAAATGGGCGGGCGTGTTGGTCGCGGGCTGGGTCATGAGGGTGCGGTCCGGCGCGATCACATGCCGGGCTTCGGTTGTCCATGGCAACGTCGGGACCGGTTGCCGCTTCCGCTGGATCGCGGTGGCGAGGCCCTGGAGTTGCTGCTGCAGATCGGCCAGCCAGTCGCCGTCCGGGGCCGGCTGGAGCTGCTCCTCTCGCCACTGCCTGCTCAGCAGCCGGAACTCGTCGTACTGCGCTGTCGCGTCACGGCCGCGGAAGTTGCTCAGGGCCGAGCGGAGCCGGCGGAAGATGTTCGCGGGAGCGGCCGCCCGAGCCTCGACCTGCTGCAGCGTCCGGCTGACCTGGTTCGCCCAGACGCGGGGGAGCTGGGCGTTGGGGACGCCAGGAGAGATGTGGATGACGTGCGGGTCGGCCAGGGTGCCCGCGCGAACGTCCGTCTGCGCCACCAGGCGTCGGGGCGGCGGGTTGGTGACATCCACCCGGAAGTACTGCGGACCGTGGGCTGTGGTGACCACGCCGAGCTTGGGGCGGTCCAGCTTCTGCGTGGGAGCGGTGATGCCCCCGGACAAGTCGTTGGGCTGGACCTGGAGGAGTGCGTCGAGCGCCTCGTCCTCGGTGAGATTGGGTTGGGGCCGGCCGTCTCGGGTCAGGCCCGCTTCCGCCCGCGTCCCGGCCGTGCGGCCCTGGCCGGAGGATCGGCCGCCCACTCGACGGTGCCCACCACCTCGGCGTACGAGGGCCGGGGGAGCGGCGAGGTGGGTGAGGACCTGGGCTTCGCGCTTGATCTCCTGCGCGGCCTGGATGGAGTCGGCGACCAGGGGTGGGCGGTCGGCGGCCCGCTGGGCGGCCCGTTCCGCGGCGAGGCGGCGGGTGGCCGACTCGGTGGTCAAACGGTTGGTCTCGAGGACGTTCCGGAGTAGCGCTTGTGCCTCGGTCTCCGTTGCCTGCGGCAGATTCGGTACGTCGAGGAGTTGGTCCAGAGCGGCTGTGGCTCCATCGGCCGGGGACGAGCCGCCACGGGCATGGTCCACCTCGGCGCCGAGCAGGGCGACCGCGTCGGCGACGAGTCGTTCGTCGGACACCTGTCGCGCTGCCAACTCGGTCAGCCGGGTGTCGAGGCGCTCCATCGCGTCCCGCTCCAGCAGGTCCGCGCTGGTCGTCAGCCGGACCCGGCCGTCCTGCAGCGCGATCGCCTCAGGCGCGACCACACCCAGTGCGACCCCGAGAACCGCCCGGGCGCGTCTCGCCGCCTGGGTCTGCTGCGCTTGCAGGTCGGCCTCCGACTGCTGCTGTATCGGCGTACTCACGAGACCACCAGGTTCTCGCCGTACTCCGTCTGCCCGAGACCACCAGGTTCCAGGGAAGACGTTCCTCGCGGCGCCTCACCGGGTGGTCCGGCGGACCGTCGCGCCTTGCCCGGATCCTCCGCGGGTGGCCGGATCCTGCGCGACCCGGCCTGCGCCCTTGTCGTGGTCTCCAACAAGCGGCCCCCGTTCCTCATCGATCCAGTGTGACGGCAATGTGACCGCAAGGTAACCGTTCGGGTTCCCTCAGGCAACAAACTGACGATCCCAATGTGAAGTCGGTTGCTCACTGACCTGTAACGTCTGGGAAACGGTCCCCTCTGTCGCTCACCCGGGGGTCGCCATGACAGGCTTGGCCCGATGAATGCCGAGCTTTCCCCATCAGCGTGGACCGTTTCCCAAGCCCGTAGCCTGACCGCCCGACTGCGTCACGTCGCGACCACCACGGTGGAGTACGACGGACTGGAGCTCTTCGGCGCGCTCACCGAGTACCTGGACCAGCTGTACGGCGGGACGGGGTTCGACCGGTTGCTTCCGGAGCAGGACCGGGCCGCGATGGCCGCCCTGATCCGGCGGATCCGGGGCCGCTCGGCGTCGGCGGAACCACTCGAGCTCGACGTGGACGGCGTACCGATTGATCCGTCGGTGGGTGCGGATCCGCGGCTGGATCAGCCGGTGAACGCGTCCGTCACGCTGGTGGAGGGACGGCGGCTGGCGGCCGCGCTGGCCGCGACCGAAGAGTGGCAGGCCGAGGTCGGTAAGGCGTTGCAGGCCCTCTACGCCTACCTGGACGAGCTGTACGGCGGGCCGGGGACGTTCATAGAGTTGCTGACTCCGGAGGAGAGGGAACAAGTTGCCGCCGCCGCGCCGGGTCACTGACGGTCGCGCCTGTTACAGCCACGCCACGGGGTGGACCTGGGCGAGCGGTTGGCACCTACTGGCGATTACGGTAGGCCAGTGAGCTTCTCCAACCGTCCCCCGGCAGCCGGCGCGCGTGCAGCAGGCAAGACGCCGGTCAGTGGTTCCACGCGTCTCCCCAGTGGCCGTGAGCGCAGGCCCGCGTTGGCTGCCCTCGCGGTCATCCTGATCCTGCTCGGTGCGGCCGGCTCCGCGCTGATCGCGCTGCGCAGCGGGGACCGGCAGGACTTCGTCGCGATCTCCGACGAGGCCATCGCGCCCGGGCACAAGATCGAGAAGAAGGACCTGGCCCGCGGCGACCTGGCCGGGGCGACGGGCGGGCTGGTGCTGTGGTCCGAGGCTGAGAAGCTCGTCGACCAGTACACGACGTCCTGGCTGTACCCGGGCCAGTTCGTCACCAAGGAGAACTTCACCTCCCAGCCGATCCCGCCCGGCGGCGCGCTGGTCGGCGTGAGCCTGGAGAGCGGCCGCGCGCCGTCCGAGCCGATCATGCCGGGCGACATCGTCCGGGTGATCCGTGTCCCCGCCGCGAACCAGGACGGCGCCGTTCCCGCGGTACTGGTCGGCGCTGCCGAGGTGACCGGTAGCGCGGGCGCCATCACCGACTCCAAGACGAGCGCGAACACCACCCTGAACGTCACCGTGCTGGTGCCGACGGAGCGGTCGACCGCGGTCGCGGCGGCGGCTGCCGCGAAGACGCTGGTGCTGGTGAAGCTGTCCGGAGGGACCAAGCCGGAGATCTCCCGCAGTACCGGGGGGAATTGATGGCGCTGGTCGCGTTGGCGAGCGCGAAGGGCTCGCCGGGGGTCACGACGGCCAGTCTGGTGCTCGGTGCGCTCTGGCCGCGGCAGGTGCTGCTGGCCGAGTGCGACCCGTCCGGCAGCGACGTGGCGATCCGGATGACGGCGCCCGGCGGCCAGCCGCTCAACTCCGACCGCGGTCTGGTCAGCCTGGCCGCGGCCAGCCGGAAGGGTCTCGGCGACGAGGTGATCCTGGCCCACAGCCAGCAGCTCGACGGCGGCCTGGACGTGATGCTCGGTGTCCGCGCGCCCGAGCAGGTCGGCGGTATGGGCGGTCTGTGGTCACCGCTCGGCCTTACCTTCAACCAGATGCAGAGCGCCGACGTACTGGCCGACTGTGGCCGGATCGGGGCTTCTTCGCCGCAGCTGCCCGTCATCCAGGCGGCCCGGCTCGTCGTACTGGTCTGTACTGCGACCGGGTCGTCGGTCGCACATCTCCGGGAGCGGCTGTCGACCCTGATCCACCACGTCGACGCGCGGCTGGGCGTGATGGTCGTCGCGGACCCGAAGCGGCGTGACGGGGTCAAGCAGGTGTGGTCCGTGCTGGACGCGATGTCGGTGCAGATCCAGCACCGCTGGCACCTCGCGTACGACCCGGTCGGCGCCGCCTTCTTCGACGGTCGCGGCCACGGCCGGCTGGATCGTACGGCGCTGATCCGGACGGCGGGCGACATCGCGGGCGAGATGGCCGCTCTGGTCGCTTCGCCGATGCAGCACGAGTTCGACATGGCGCAGGCTGCCTTCCCAGAGGGACAAATCGGATACAGCCCTGATGGGCAGATGGGATACGGCTCGGAGGGGCCCGGCTCTCCGAGTGAGTGGGAGGGGCGGCGGTGACCACCGATCAGGAGTTGGTCCGAAAACTGCGTGTCCAGGTCGCCGAGCGGCTGAACGAGCAGCGCCGCCGCGACCAGGTGAACGGCGTCCCGCCGATGAGCGCCGAGGACGAGCGGGAGTACGCGCGCTCGCTGATCGTCCAGGTGCTCGAGGACCACGCCCGGTACGAGCTGGCCGAGGGCCGGACGCCGCCGACGCCGGACGACGACGCCCGGATCGCCGGCGCGATTCACTCCGCGCTGTTCGGCGTCGGCCGGTTGCAGCCGCTGATCGACGACCCCGAGGTCGAGAACATCGACATCAACGGTTGCGACCAGGTCTTCGTCCAGTACGGCGACGGCCGCGAGGAGTACCCGGGTCCGGTCGCGGAAAGCGATGAGGAACTGGTCGAGCTGATCCAGGTGCTGGCCGCGCACGCGGGTCTGACCAGCCGGCCGTTCGACTCGGCCAACCCGCAGCTCGACCTGCGGCTGCCGGACGGCTCCCGGTTGTCGGCCGTGATGGGTGTGACCGCGCGGCCCGCGGTCTCGATCCGGCGGGCCCGGCTGGGCCGGGTGTTCCTGAAGGACTTGGTGGCCAACGGCACCTTGTCGGAGGACCTCGGCTCGTTCCTGCGGGCGGCGGTCGCGGCGCGTAAGAACATCATGATCGCGGGCGCGACCAACTCCGGGAAGACGACCCTGCTGCGGGCGCTGGCCAACGAGATCCAGCCGCACGAGCGGTTGATCACCGTCGAGCGGTCGCTCGAGCTCGGCCTCGGCGAGTTCAAGGAGCTGCACCCGAACGTGGTCGCGTTCGAGGAGCGGCTGCCGAACTCCGAAGGCGTCGGCGCGGTGAGCATGGCCGACCTGGTCCGCCGCTCGCTGCGGATGAACCCGTCCCGGGTCATCGTCGGTGAGGTCCTCGGCGACGAGATCGTCACCATGCTGAACGCGATGAGCCAGGGCAACGACGGCTCGCTGTCGACGATCCACTCGAACAGCTCGATGGAGGTGTTCAACCGGATCAGCACGTACGCGATCCAGGCGTCCGAGCGGCTGCCGATGGAGGCGACCCAGATGCTGATCTCGGGAGCCCTCGACTTCGTCGTCTTCGTCCGCAAGGTCAACGACTACCAGCAAGGCGGCACCATGAGCCGGTACGTCGAGAGCGTCCGCGAAGTGACCGGCTGGGACGGCCGGGTGCTGTCCGGCGAAGTGTTCGCCCCGGGGACCGACGGTCGCGCCGCGGCGCACGCCCCGATTGCCTGTATGGACGAGCTGGAGTACTACGGCTACCAGCCGCTGGTGCACGGACGGTGGGCATGAGATGAGTGATCAGGCCTTACTGGCGCTGCTCAGCGGAGCGGTGGTCGGTGGCGGGGTTCTGCTGCTGATCATCGCGATCCGCGGCACGGTCCCGAAGGACGAGACTCCGTCGCTGTTCAAGCGCAGTGGCAGCGCCGACGGCCGCAAGCAGCTGACCCGGTTCGCTGCCGGTGTGGGTGTCGGTCTGCTCGTCCTGGTGGTCACCCGTTGGCTCGTGCTGGCCGTTGCGCTCGGCCTGCTGGCCGGGCTGGCGGACCGGTTCTTCGGCGGTGCCGGTGAGGAACGCCGGGCGATCGACCGGCTGGAAGCCCTGGCCACCTGGACCGAGGCGTTGCGCGACACCATCGCCGGCGCGGTCGGCCTGGAGCAGGCGATCCCCGCGACCGCGGTGAACGCGGCGCCCGCGATCAAGCCCAGCCTGAACCTGCTGGTGGACCGGCTGCGGATCCGCGAACCGTTGCCATCGGCCCTGATGCGGTTCGCCGACGACCTGAACGACCCGTCGGCCGACCTGATCGTCGCAGCCCTGGTGCTGAACGCCCGGCTGCGCGGCCCCGGTCTGCGCGAGGTGCTGAGCGCCCTGGCCGACTCGGCCCGCGAGGAGCTCGACGTACGCCGGAAGGTCGCGGCCGAACGGCGATCCACCCGGCGAAGCGTCCAGGTGGTCGTCGCGATCACGTTGCTGGTCGCCGCCGTCCTGGTGCTGTTCAACGGAGCCTACGTCGAGCCGTACACCAGCTTCATCGGGCAGTTCGTGCTCTTCATCGTCATCGCCCTGTACGCCGTGGGGCTGGTGTGGCTGCGCAAGCTGGCCAAGATCGAGGTGCCCGAGCGGTTCCTGATCGGCGGCAACGACAAGCGGGCCACCCGGGCCGGCGACGACCGGATGGAGGTGGTGAACCGATGACGTGGCCTTTCGTCACGGGTGGTCTGGTCGGGTTGGGCGTCTACCTGCTGGTGCGGATGTTCATCAGGCCGTCGGCCAACGTGCTGTCCACCATCGCGCGGATCGATGCGGGCCGGTCCGGCTACACCAGCGCCTCGACCGCCAGCGCGGCGGGCGAGCGGGTGCTTGGCGGCGTCGACAAGGCCCGCGAAACGCTGGGCCGGCGGCTCGAGGCCGAGGCCAACCTGCGCGGCTGGAAGTTCGGGCGGCTGCGTCGGGACCTCGCCGTGATGAACCAGCCGTTCGCCGCGATGCTGGCGACCAAAGTGTTCTTCGCGCTCGGGGCGATGGTCTTCATCCCGATCGTGCTGTTCCTGTTCGCGATGCTCGGCCTGTCCGCCCCCGGTGCGACTCCGGCGGTGGTGACGCTGGCCGCGATGGCATTCGCGTTCTTCCTGCCCGACCTGGCGCTGCGCCAGGAGGCGGAGGAACGGCGACGTGACTTCCGGCATGTCGTCGGCAGCTTCCTCGACCTGGTCGCGATGAACCTGGCGGGCGGCCGTGGCCTGCCGGAGGCGCTGATGACCGCGTCCACGATCGGCGACCACTGGGCGATGGCCCGGATCCGGCAGGCACTCGCGAACGCCCGGCTGATCGGTATCACCCCATGGGACGCGATGGCCCGGCTCGGCGAGGACCTCGGCGTCGACGAGCTCCGCGACCTGGCCTCCGCACTCGCGCTGGCCGGCGACGAGGGCGCCAAGATCCGCGCCTCGCTGCTCGCCCGCGCCGCCTCGCTGCGCCGCAAGGAACTCGCTGACGTGGAAGGAAAAGCAGGCGAGCGCTCCCAGTCCATGCTGGTCGCCCAGTTGGTCATGTGTGCCGCCTTCATGCTCTTCCTCGGCTACCCGGCCGCCGCCAAGATCCTGGGAAGTTAGCCGCGCCGATTGTTGGGCAAGAGGGATCTGTGGGCAGAGATGGTCCGTCGTACAGGGCATACTGAGGCCGGTTCGGGCTCTCATGAATGGAAGGCAGTCGGATGAGCGTTGAGGTCGTGCGGGTGATGGTCGGGTACGCGCTGGCGCGGGCCCACAATCAGCGGGCCAAGGCTCGCCGGGGTGAGAGCCAGCTCGGCGCGTCGGCGCTGGAGTGGGCGATCATCTCCGCCATCCTGGTCGCCGCCGCGCTGGCGATCGGCCTGGTGGTCCGGAGCGTGATCGACAAGCGCACGGGCGAGATCCAGAAGGGCTGATCCGTTGCCGCGGGGACGCCACCGGTCCACCAGGCGGCGGCGCACGCAGCGGGGCGCCAGTTCGCTGGAACTGGCGATCCTCGCGCCGTCGATCCTGGCGCTGATCTTCATCTCGATCCAGACCGCGCTCTGGCTGTACGGCCGGTCCGTCGCGCTGAACGCGGCGCAGGAGGGGGTGTCCCGTCTGCGCCTGGTCCAGCCACCGCTGTACACCGAGGCGATCGGCGAGAAGGTCCGGGTCGACATCGAGGCGTATGCGCAACAACTGGGCGGCAATTCCCTCGGCGATGCCAAGGTGCTGCCGCCGTCGTACAACAATCCCGAGGGACAGGTGTCGTTCACGGTCACCGGCGAGACCATTTCGCTGGTCCCGGGCCTGCACCTGGAAGTGAACCGGACCGCCACCGGACAGATCGAGCAGTTCGAAGCCGACGACGACAATTGAGTGAGGCATGAAGATCCTGGGGAAGCTGCGCCGCGCGAAGCGGACGGAGCACGGCACGATGGCGCTGGAGATGGTGATCCTCGCGCCCATCCTGCTGATTCTCTTCATGTTCCTGCTCGCCTGCGGCCGGTACTTCCAGACCTCGTCGCTGCTGGAGAACGCGGCCCGCGACGGCGCCCGCGCGGCCAGCCAGTCGCGCTCCCTCAACGAAGCCCAGATCCGCCTGGACGACGCCGTCACCGGCACCATGGGGCAAGCCGTCGAGTCCTGCAAGCAGACCGCCGAGGGGAGCATCACCTCCGCCTTCACCGCCGGTACTCCGCTGTCCGTCGAGGTCACCTGCACCATCAACTACCAGGACCTCGGCCTCCTCGGCCTCGGTGGCGACACCAAGATCACCAAGAAGTTCTCCTCCTCACTGGACCCGTACCGGGGCATCCGCGATGGCAACACACCCTGACCGCGGCCTGCTCGCGTTTCTGCGAGTAGATGCCCCCCGCAACGACCGTGGTGCCCTCAGCCCAGCCGTCGCCATCCTCGCCGTGATGATCTTCACCCTGGCAGGCCTCGTCATCGACGGCGGCCGCCAACTGGGTGCCAAGTCCCGAGCCATCGGCTACGCCCAGGAAGCCGCCCGCGCCGGCGTCGGCACGATCGACTTCAACTCCGCCGAGGCCAAGATCGACATCACCAAGGCCGGCGATGCGGTCTCGGAGTTCTGCGCCCAGGTGACGGCGAACGATCCCGCGGTGACCAGCTGCGGAACCAGCGAGGTCGACGACGAGCACCTGAAGGTGAGCGTCCAGATCGCCAACCAGACCAGTTTCCTGGGCATGATCGGTATCCAGACGCTGATCGCGAACGGCGAAGGTGAGGCGCACGCCGAGCAGGGCATCAAGAAGGCCGACGAGACCCCGCAGATCCCACCGATCGTGGTGCAGACCTCCGGCGACGGTCCCGGCGTCACCGTCCAGCCGACCGCACAGCCGCCGACGATCGACCTGCCCTGCCCGATCTGGACGATCGGATCGCCGACGCCGACCTGGGATCCGCCGATCCCGGTGCCGTTCCCGGCGTCATGCACCCCGAGCGTGACCCCGAACCCGACCGAGACCGGCCCGTCGGGAAGCCCCACGTCGCCGAGCCCCACCCCGCCGACATCCAGTGGAGGTGGCTGATGAGCACCGTTCGTCCGTCGAGGAGCACTGTCGTGTCTGTGAAGCCTTTCGCCAGTGTCGTCGTGGGTGCGGCTGCTCTGGCTCTCGTCGCCGGATGCAGTGGCGGTGAGACGAACAAGGGCGGCATGCCTGTCGGCGAAGGGTCGGGCGGCCGGACGGTCACGCTGGGAACGCCGACGCCAGAGCCGAGCACGACGGGAACGCCCAAGCCGACCGCACCGGCCAAGACGACCGTGGCACCGCCTGCGGCGCAGATCACCATCGTGCCAGGGAGCTTCGCCTCCAAGCCTGCTGTCCAAGGGCTCGTGGCCAAGTACCCGCTCTACTACCAGGCGCTGGTCCAGCGGAAGTCCGACATCATCAAGACGAGCTTTCCGGCCTTCTTCTACGCCGACACGGCCGTGAACATCGAGGCGGCCCGGCAGAGCGGCTGGGTGATGCGTCCGCCAGGCAGCGTCGTCGTGGTCGGTACGGCGAATCGGCCTGACGGTGTGATCCGGGTGAACCTGTGCCGGTCACAGCGCATGCAGTGGTGGAACCCCAAGACCCGCAAGTGGGTCATCGTCGCGCCACGGGGGACCGCGGAAGCCATCGACATGGTCCGCACCGGGCTCGGCTGGACGATGTACCGGATGGTGCGACCGGTGCCGAAGGGGATCAACTGCTCAGCCGTGCGTTATCCGGCCTAGCCCAGAACGGTGGCACGCGGTAGCCAGACCACGTCAGAACGGGCATGATGCCCCCGACCAGCGATAACCTGCTACGAGGACCAGTGTCAGGAGTGTGAGGATGCGCAACCGGTTAGCCCGTGGGTTCATTGCCCTGAGCACCGTGCTCGCTCTTCTCATCGCGATTCCCGCGCCGACCGCGACCGCCGAGACGATTCACAGCGGCGACCGGGTGTGCAGCATGTATGTGAACTCCAACGGCTTCGGGGCGTACTGCAGCAACGGCCAGGTCTACCTCGGTGCGTCGCCGCCGCCGTGGCGGGACCGGCTCGGCCCGGGCCAGATCTTCATCCCGTGCCGGGATTTCCCGGTGCCGAACGGGATCGAGCTGCCGCCCCCGCCCGAGGGCAAGACCTGGGTGCTTCGGCTCACGATCGTCGACTACGACCTCGATTCGAACTACGGCGGCGAGGACGCCCACATCGAGCGCGCGATCGTCCCCGTGACGGACGAGGAACGCGAGCAGTGCCGGCGAGAGCCGTACATGGACCAGTTCTGGACCTACTTCGACGAGAGCTACCCGGACCCGATCCTGCTGGTGAAGCCGACGTACACGCCGCGGGTCAACGTCCCGGCGTACTTCGCGCTCGCACCGGAGACGTCGTACGTGCTGAAGAACTTCGGCAACGCGGCGGACCTCGACATCGCGTACTACGGACCGGGCCAGCGGCTGACCATGCGGGCTGTGGTGACCAAGCTGACGGTGGATCCGGGTGACGGTACGGGCCCGTTCGTCTGCCTCGGCGGAACGCTGCCGATCGGCTCGGACGGGTACGACGAGGCGCAGGACCCGTTCCACCAGGCGAGCACGTGCAGTCATGTCTACAAGCGGTCGAGCGCCAAGGAACCGGACGGGATGTACACCGTCAAGCTGACGATTCACTGGGAAGTGTCCTACTGGCGGAACCTCCAGGACTGGACGCCCGTCGGTCAAGCTGAGGTACACGCGGTGCAGCGGTTGCCGGTGCAGGAAGTGCAGGCGATCGGTGGATGACCTGGGTGGGGTTATGGAGGGACGACGATGGTGAAGACAGGTGAACCGGCGCGGTCGGCTCGGTTGCCGCAGCGGCGGTCGGGGAGTGCGGCGGCGGATCGGCTGAAGGGGTTCGTGTCGCTGCTGGCGATCCTGGCGATCGTCGGCGGGGTGCCGTACGTGCTGCTGACCTTCTTCGGCAAGCCGTGGCCCGACGAGATGCCGAACCGGGACGTGCTGTTCAGCGAGCTGAGCATCGAGACCGTGCTCGGCATCATCGGATTCTTCATCTGGGTCGCCTGGCTGCACTTCGTTGTGTGCCTGATCGCCGAGGCGGTCGCCGAGATCCGTGGGCACGGGTTGTCGCCGCGGATCCCGTTGGGCGGCGGCTCGCAGTCGCTCGCGCGGCGACTCGTATCGGGCGTCGTGCTGATGGCGGCCGCATCCAGCGTGACGTTGCCGATGGCAAACGCCGTGACGACCACATCCGCAGCGGTGCCGACGTCGATCAGCGTGACGCAGGGTGGCGACCAGTCCCAGGGGACCAACTTCCGCGCGACCGAGTCCCGTAGCTCGGTGCTGAGCGGTGGGACGCACACCGGCGTCCGGACGAACAACGACCAGACCGGTCAGGTGATCAAGTACACCGAGGTCAGGCCGCCGGAAGGCCGGAACTACGACTGCCTGTGGGACATCGCCGAGCGGTACCTGGGCGAGGGCCGTCGGTACAAGGAGATCTACGACCTCAACAAGAACAAGCTGCAGCCTGACGGCCGCCGGCTGACCAACCCGGACCTGATCCTGCCGGGCTGGCAGGTCCGCCTGCCCGCCGACGCCAAGGGCCCGGGCGTGCACACGGTCCGCGTCAACGTCGACAACCCGACGTCGACCAAGACGACAACGACGACCAAGACGACCACCGGCAAGCCGGTTGTGAAGCCGGTGGCGAAACCGTCGGTGGAGACGCCCGCCAAGCAGGACTCCGGCGGTCCGAGCCGGTGGTTCGAGGAGCAGGGCGTCGAGAAGCCGTCGTCGATCGACATCGGCAGCGCCAAGAACGACCCGACCGCCAAGAACGAGAAGCCCGACCAGCCGGGGATCGCGGTCAACCCGCACGAGCCCCGTACGACGGACGCGCGCGCCGGCGACCCCGCGGCCGGTGGGACGAAGGTGCCGGATGTCGTCGAGGCCCCGTCCGACGGTGGTATCGACCCGGTCCAGGCGGGCATCTACGGATTCGGCGCGACCCTGCTGGCGGCCGGGATCGCGCTGGCGCTGAAGCGTCGTCGCGGCTGGGCCCAGGGTCCCGGACCGAAGGCGGCCGGCAACCGGCAGACCGAGATCGGCCTGCGTCTCGCGGCCGACGTACCGACGGCTCAGTTCGTCGACAACTCGCTGCGGCAGCTCGCCGCGACCATGGCCCAGGTGGGCCGGTCGATGCCGACCGTCGTCGCCGCGCTGGTGACGGATCGGGCGCTGACGCTGGTGCTCAAGCCGGGCCAGTCCCACAACCCGCCGCCGGGCCCGTGGCAGGTGATTGCCGACGGCTCCCGTTGGGTGCTGCGGCGTGCGTACGCTCCGGCGGGCGAGGTCAGCGCGCCTTCGCCGTACCCGACGCTCGTCACGATCGGCCAGAACGCGGACGGCGCCACGGTCCTCGTGGACCTGGACAGTGCGGACGGGATCGTCAGCTTCGGCGGCGTCACGAACGCCTCGCGCGACGTGGTCGGTTCGCTCGCGGCCGAGCTGGCCACCAACCTGTGGTCCGAGGGCGCGCACGTCCGCATGGTCGGCTTCGGTGACGACCTGTCGGCGCTGGCCCCGAGCCGGTTGAGCTACTGGACCCGGCTGGACGACGCGCTGAACGAGGTGACCAACCGGACGGAGGCACAGGTCCAGGCCTGTGACCGCCGCAACGCGGACTCGGTGGCCGCCGCGCGGACGGCGTACCCGGATCCCTTGCTCTGGGGGCCGGAGATCATCTTCATGTCGGCGCCGCCGTCGCCCGAGGAGGAGCAGCGGCTGAACCGGCTGGCCGCGGATCCGAAGCGGTGTATCGCCGTGGTCATCGTCGGCGATGTGCTGTCGGCTCCCTGGCGGTTCGTCGTGGACGAGAAGAACCAGGCGGTCTGCCGGCTGCTCGGCCTCGAGGTCGATGCCCACAGCATCAATCCGGCGCAGTTCGCGGACCTGGTCGCGCTGTTCGAGGTGGCCGAGTCCGAGGCGATGGACAAGCGGCGGGCGGAGCAGGACATGCCGGCGTACGAGTTCTCCACGATGGATCTGAGCCAGGCGGCGCCGGTCGAGGTCGACCTGCTCGGCCCGGTCGAGGTGGACGCGCGCGGCACGATCGACGGCGGCCGGATCCAGCTGGCCACCGAGATCGTGGCGTTCTTGGCCAGCCAGGACTACGGCGTACACCCGAACGTCCTCGCCGGTGCGATCTGGCCGCGCGGGATCAGCCAGGAACTGCGCGACGCCGCGCTGGAGCACACCCGGGCCTGGGTCGGCCAGGACGCGATGTACGCCGACGAGTCCGGCCGCTGGATGCTGAACCGCAGTGTGGTCCGGGTCGACTGGGACGTGTTCCGCACGCTGGCGAAGCAGGCGGAGCTGACAGACGACCCGCGCGCGCCGCTGTCGACGGCGCTCAGCCTTGTGCACGGTCAGGCATGGTCGAATCTGCCGGCCGGGCGGTACTCGTGGCTGGCCGCGTCCGGTATCGAGCGGCGGATGGCCGAGTCGGTCGTCGACGCGGCGCTGAAGCTGGCGGAGGCCAGCCTGCGGCACAACGACGGCAACCTGGCCCGGACGGCGTTGCAGACCGGGCTGAGCTTCTCGCCGGCGTCTGAGGACCTGTGGCGCGCGACGCTGCGGCTGGCGGCGCACTTCGGTACCACGAGCGACGTCACCAACGTGGCGAGCCAGATGTACTCGGCGCTCGCTCGGCACGGCGGTCCTCGCGGCGCGGAGGCGGAGACCGATGCGCTGGTGGACGAGCTGCTCCCAGGCTTCCGCCGCCCGGCCGCGGTGGCATAACCCAGTCAGGCAAGGAGAAACCCGCTCGGATGCTGCATCCGAGCGGGTTTCTTGTTGCTTGATCAGAGGTCGCGGGTGGACCAGGTGTCGCAGGCGGACATGTCGCCGGAGTCCATGCCGGTCTTGAACCACTTCATCCGCTGCTCGGCGGTGCCGTGGCTGAAGTTCTCCGGCGTGACCCGGCCCTGGGTCTGCTGCTGGATCCGGTCGTCGCCGACCGCGGCGGCCGCGTCGAGCCCGCGGGCGATGTCGTCCTCGGTGAGGCCCTCGATGAAGGTGTCGCCGTCCCGATCGGGCACGGTGGTCGCGTGGTTGGTCCAGATCCCGGCGAGGCAGTCGGCTTGCAGTTCGGAGCGGACCGCGTCCGAGGTCGGTCCCTGGCGGGTCTTGATCCGCGCCAGATAGCCGTACAGGTTCTGGATGTGGTGGCCGTACTCGTGCGCGACGACGTACGCTTCGGCGAAGTTGCCGCCGCGGGCGCCGAGCTCGGTCTGCAGGGTCTCGAAGAAGCCGAGGTCCAGGTAGACGCGCATGTCGGGCGGGCAGTAGAACGGGCCGACCGCGCTGCTCGCGGCGCCGCAGCCGGTGTTGACCGAGCCTTCGAAGACCCGCATCGGCGCCCGGGTGTACTTCTTACCGCGGCGCGGGAGCTCAGCGGCCCAGAAGCCCTGGATCGAGTTCTGGTAGAAGACGAAGCGGCAGTCCGGGTTGTTCGCCAGGTCCGTGCCCTTCTGGCAGGAGGCCAGGTTGCCCGGCGCGGTGTTCTGGCCGGTGGGCGCTTCCGCCCCGCTGCCGCCGACGCCGGGGATGCCGCCGTTGAGCAGGAGCACGATGACGAGCAGGATGATGCCGCCGATCCCGCCACCGACCGGGATGCCCATCCCACCGGGGATCAGGCCACCGCCTCCGCCGCTGCCACGCGTGTCCTCGACACCGCTGGTGTCCAAGTCGGCGTCCGGGTTGAATTTCACAGCACTTACACTAGACCTCGGTGCGGAATACGAGCCGTCTTGTGATGCTGCGTCGCCGTACTACTACCGCCACACTCACCCGATCCTGAGGACCTCTGCGCCGCGATGATCACCGTCTCCAACCTCGAGGTCCGTGTCGGCGCTCGGCAACTGCTGGCGCCTGCCTCATTCCGGGTCGGACCGGGGGACAAGGTCGGCCTGGTCGGGCGGAACGGCGCCGGCAAGACCACGCTGACCAAGATCCTCGCTGGTGAGGGCCTGCCCGCGTCCGGGACGGTCACCTCGTCCGGGGTGATCGGGTACCTGCCGCAGGACCCGCGCACGGCCGACCTCGAGATCCTGGCGATGGACCGGATCCTGGCTGCCCGCGGCCTGGACGAGGTGGTCCGGCGGTTGCGGAACGCGGAGAAGGCGATGGCCAGCGCCGACGAGAAGACCCGGACCAAGGGCATGCGCCGGTACGAGCGGGCCGAGGCGGACCTGCATGCGGCGGGCGGCTACGCGGCCGAGTCGGAGGCGGCCCGGATCGCGGCGAACCTCGGCCTGCCGGATCGCGTCCTCAGCCAGCCGCTCGGCACCCTGTCCGGCGGTCAGCGCCGCCGGGTCGAGCTGGCCCGGATCCTGTTCGCGCAGGCCGAGACGCTGCTGCTGGACGAGCCGACCAACCACCTGGACGCGGACTCGATCGTCTGGCTGCGCGACTTCCTCAAGTCGTACGCCGGTGGCGTGATCATGATCAGCCACGACGTGAACCTGCTCGAGGAGACCGTCACCCGGGTGTTCCACCTGGACGCGAACCGGGCCGAGATCGACGTCTACAACGTCGGCTGGAAGGCGTACCTGACGCAGCGCGAGACCGACGAGCGGCGGCGGAAGCGCGAACGGGCGAACGCGGAGAAGAAGGCCGGCCAGCTGGTCGAGCAGGCGAACAAGATGCGCGCCAAGGCGACGAAGGCGACCGCCGCGCAGAACATGCTGAAGCGGGCCGAGCGGCTGATGGCTTCGCTGGAGGACGAGCGCTCGGCCGACCGGGTCGCGAAGATCGCCTTCCCGACCCCGGCGCCGTGCGGGAAGACCCCGTTGATGGCGCGCGAGCTCTCCAAGTCGTACGGATCGCTGGAGATCTTCACCGACGTGGACCTGGCGATCGACCGTGGTTCACGGGTCGTGGTGCTGGGGTTGAACGGTGCCGGCAAGACCACCCTGCTGCGGGTGCTGTCGGGGCTGGAGAAGTCCGATACCGGCGAAGTGATCGACGGTCACGGGCTCAAACTCGGGTACTACGCCCAGGAACACGAGACGCTCGACATCGACCGGACCGTGCTGGAGAACATGAAGTCGGCCGCACCGGACCTGAACGAGACCCAGGCGCGGTCGGTGCTCGGGTCGTTCCTGTTCACCGGGGACGACTCGGACAAGCCGGCCCGGGTGTTGTCGGGTGGTGAGAAGACGCGGTTGGCCCTCGCGACGCTGGTCGTGTCGGCGGCGAACGTGCTGCTGCTCGACGAGCCCACGAACAACCTGGATCCCGCGTCGCGCACCGAGGTGCTGAACGCGATCCGCTCGTACCAGGGCGCGATCGTGCTGGTCACCCACGACGAGGGCGCGGTCGAGGCGCTCGAACCCGAGCGGGTGTTGTTGCTGCCGGACGGTGTCGAAGACCTCTGGACCAACGATTACGCGGATCTGGTGTCGCTGGCCTGATCCTCTTCGCCTGGGGTGCTGTTTTCCACAGGTGACGAAGACCGCGCGGAAAGTCGTGCCGGAACGCGTATGTTCACAGGCATGACAGATCTTGGACTGCGGTTGACGGTGGATGGTCCGGTGGCCCGGGTGGTGCTGGACCGGCCGGAGGTGCGTAATGCGCAGACTCCGGCGATGTGGCGGGCGCTGGCCGAGTTCGGGGCGGCGCTGCCGTCCGAGGTGCGGGTGATCGTGGTGTCGGGGGAGGGGCCGTCGTTCTCGGCCGGGCTGGACCGCCGCTTGATCATGGGTGAGACCATCGAAGGTGAGGAACCACTTCTCGCGCTCGGTGCCCGGCCGGCTTCGGAGGTGCATGCGGCGATCGCGGGGTTCCAGGAGGGCTTCTCCTGGTTGCGCCGGCCGGAGTTCGTGAGTATCGCGGCGGTTCAGGGGCACGCGATCGGGGCGGGATTCCAGCTAGCGCTGGCGTGCGATCTGCGGGTCGTCGCCACGGACGCCAAGTTCAGCATGCGTGAGCCGGCGCTTGGGCTGGTGCCGGATCTGGGCGGGACGCAGCCACTGGTCCAGCTCGTCGGGTATTCGCGAGCGCTGGAGATCTGTACGACCTCGCGGTGGGTGGAGGCCGGCGAGGCTCGCGAGTTCGGGTTGGCCAACATCGTCGTCCCGGCCGAGGAGCTGGCGGGGACGGTGAAGGATCTGTCCGAGGCGTTGCTGGGTCCGTTGCCCGGTGCGATCCGGGAGACGAAGGCGTTGCTGCTGGGCGCGGCCGACGCGTCGTACGAGGAGCAGTTGAAGGCGGAGCGGGAGGCGCAGGCGCGGAGACTGACCGAGTTGCTGGGAAGTTTGGGTTGACCTCGACTGTTGTCAAGGTTGACGGGGTGGCGGAAGCGGAGGAGACCGGATGTCATCGGGAATGATGCGGGTCGGCGGTGGCATGGGCGGCGGCATGGGCGCGGGCGGCTGGCGGCGGCAGGACGCGTCCGTGGTGAACCAGAAGCTGGCCAAGGGCACGGTGCGCCGGATCGTCCGGTTCGCGAAGCCGTTCCGCGCACAGATCACGCTCTTCCTGGTGCTGGTGGTGATCTCGGCGTTCCTGGTGATCGCCTCGCCGCTGCTGTTCAAGAAGATCGTTGACGACGGCATCAGCAAGGGCAACGCCGGCCTGGTGACCGGGCTGGCCTTGCTGGTCGCGCTGCTTGCGGTGATCGAGGCGGGGCTCGGGTTGTTCCAGCGCTGGTTCTCCGCGCAGATCGGGGAGGGGCTGATCTTCGACCTGCGGACCAAGGTGTTCGCGCACGTTCAGCAGATGCCGGTGGCCTTCTTCACCCGGACCCAGACCGGTGCGCTCGTCTCCCGGTTGAACACCGACGTGATCGGCGCCCAGCAGGCATTCACGTCGACTCTATCCGGAGTCGTGTCGAACATCATCAGCCTGATCCTCGTGATCGGCGCGATGCTGTTGCTGAGCTGGCAGCTCACGGTGGTGGCGATCCTGCTGCTTCCGGTGTTCCTGGTTCCCGCACGGATTCTCGGGCGGCGGCTGGCGGCGCTGACCCGGGAGCAGATGCAGCTCAACGCGGACATGTCGACGGCGATGACCGAGCGCTTCAGTGTCGGCGGCGCGCTGCTGGTAACGCTGTTCGGCAAGCCGGAGCTCGAGAACAGCGACTTCGGCGAGCGGGCCGGCCGGGTCCGTGACCTCGGCATCCGGACCGCGATGCTCGGCCGGGTGTTCTTCACCGCCCTGACCTTGGTCGCATCGCTGGCAACGGCTCTCGTGTACGGCGTGGGCGGCAACCTCGCCGTCCGGAGCAGCCTGACGATCGGGACGCTGTTGGCGCTCGTGGCTCTGCTCGGGCGGCTCTACGGTCCGCTGACCGCCCTGTCCAACGTCCGAGTGGACGTGATGACCGCGCTGGTGTCGTTCGAGCGGGTCTTCGAGGTCCTCGACCTGGAACCGATGATCCAGGACGCGCCCGACGCACCGGATCTGCCGGCCGACGCGGCGACGGTTTCGTTCGACCACGTCGCCTTCTCCTATCCGACCGCCGATCAGGTCTCGCTGGCGAGCCTCGAATCCGTCGCCGTGCTGGACAAGCGGGCCTCGGCGCAGGTGCTGGAAGACATCAGCTTCACCGTTGAACCGGGTCAGATGTTCGCCCTGGTCGGCCCGTCCGGCGCCGGTAAGACCACCATCACGAACCTGGTCGCCCGGCTGTACGACGTGACGGGTGGTTCGGTGCGCGTCGGTGGTCAGGACGTCCGCGACGTGACCCTGCGATCGCTGCACGACGCGATCGGGTACGTGACCCAGGACGCGCACATGTTCCACGACACGATCCGCGCGAACCTCGCCTACGCGAAACCCGGCGCGACCGACGAGGAGATGATCGACGCGTTGACCTCGGCGCAGGTGTGGGACCTGGTGTCCTCGCTGCCCGACGGCCTCGACACGGTGGTGGGGGATCGCGGCCATCGCCTGTCGGGTGGCGAGCGGCAGCGGCTGGCGATCGCGAGATTGTTGCTCAAGGCACCCCACATCGTGGTCCTGGACGAGGCGACCGCACATCTCGACTCCGAGTCGGAGGTCGCGGTCCAGCAGGCCCTCGACACGGCGCTGGAGGGCCGGACGTCGCTGGTGATCGCACACCGGCTCTCCACCGTCCGCAACGCCGACCAGATCCTCGTGGTCGACCGCGGACGCATCGTCGAACGCGGCACGCACCTCCAACTGCTCGCCCTCGACGGTGAATACGCGGACCTCTACCGGACCCAGTTCACCCAGTCCGCCTCCTCCACCGCCGCCGGGGTCTGACGGTTCGCCGTACCGGGTTGGTCGGCTATCACCAGGGGTAATGTTGATAGCTGGGAACATTGTCCGGACGTGAGGGAGGACGCGGAATGTTCAAGCTCGCACTCGTCCTGGGCGCGGGGTACACCGGCTTCCGCCTCGCCTACCAGTCCGAAGACGGCATCCACTACGGCAAGGTCGGCGACCAAACCCTCCGCACCGGCCTCTCCCTCTTCTTCGCAGCACTGTCGGCCGGCCTGACCTACGCAGCCCTACTCCTACCCTGACCGCACCCGCCCCCGAGCTTGTCCGGCTCTGCGCCTACGCGGCGCTGAGCTCGGCGGTGGGGCCTTGGGCAACGGTTACTTCTTGGCCTTCTTCTGCTCCTCTTGTTCGAGGAGGTGGAGGACGGGGACACCCAGGTGGCGACGGGCGCTGTTGGTCCAGTCGAGGTGGAAGAACTCGGCGACGATGTGCGGCCTGGTGAGGATGATGACCTCCCGTCCGCTGACCTTGTTCACGGTCGCGGTGAGAGCGTCGATCGGGCGGTCGTGGGTGATCCCGCCCTCGGCCTGTTGATCGAGGTCGCGAAGCCGCTGGACGCTCCGGCTGGTGCAGTCCTTTGCTTCGCTGTCGATCGCGCGCTGGGCCTCGGCGAGCTCTTGGCGTTGGTCGATCAGGCCGGCGCCGTAGAGGTCCGCGGTAC
Source organism: Kribbella caucasensis (assembly GCF_004361855.1). Lineage (GTDB taxonomy): Bacteria > Actinomycetota > Actinomycetes > Propionibacteriales > Kribbellaceae > Kribbella > Kribbella caucasensis. Next base: position 132,385 of record NZ_SNWQ01000008.1, on the reverse strand, counting down.
CGAGGGCGCTGATCGACGCCTCGACCCCGGCCTCGGCGTTGTGGCAGGGCACCAGCACGTGGTACTTCACCGGTTCCGGCATGTCCTGGTGCAGCGCGACGACGCGCTTGGCGTCCGGCTCCGACAGTTCCTGTTCGACGAGCAGTACGACGTCGTACATCTCGGTACCTCCGGTCCTACCAGTCGGTATGCCTCCATGATGCCGCTACCAGGCCCTGAGGGAACCGATTCTCGGGCGAAAGTCTGGAAAACTCCGTCGCCCGGTCCGGCGGGTCGGCAGTGATCGCCGCACGATGCAGAATGGCGGCATGCAGCTACCCGTGATGCCGCCGGTCCCGCCGATGTTGGCGAAGGCGGTGAAGCAGATCCCGGACGGTGACCTGAGCTTCGAGCCGAAGTGGGACGGTTTCCGCTCGATCGTGTTCCGCGACGGCGACGAGGTCGAGATCGGCAGCCGGAACGAGAAGCCGATGACCCGGTACTTCCCGGAGCTCGTCGAGGCGATCAAGGTTAACCTGCCGGAACGCTGCGTGATCGACGGCGAGATCGTCCAGGTCGGTGAGTCGGGCGACCGGCTGGAATTCGAGCTGCTGCAACAGCGGATCCACCCGGCCGCGTCCCGGGTGAAGATGCTCTCGGAGACGACGCCGGCGAAGTTCGTCGCGTTCGACCTGCTCGCGCTGGGCGACACCGACTACACGGACCGTCCGTTCGCCGAGCGCCGCGCCGCCCTCGAGGAGGCGCTCGCGCCCGCGAAGGCGCCGATCCACCTGACCCGGACGACGACCGACAAGTCCCTGGCGACGGAGTGGTTCCACCAGTTCGAGGGCGCCGGACTCGACGGCGTGATCGCCAAACCGCTGGCCGGGCTGTACGAACCGGACAAGCGGACCATGTTCAAGGTCAAGCACGAGCGCACCGCGGACTGCGTGGTCGCCGGCTATCGCCTGCACAAGAGCGGCCCGAACCGGATCGGCTCCCTCCTCCTCGGCCTGTACGACGAGGAGGGCGTCCTCGCCAGCGTCGGCGTGATCGGGGCGTTCCCGCTGGCCCGGCGCGAGGAACTCTTCGAGGAGATGCAGGAACTCGTCACCGACTTCGACAACCACCCCTGGGCCTGGGCGAAGCAGGAAGAGGGCACCCGCACCCCACGCAACGCCGAAGGCAGCCGCTGGCAGGCCGGCAAGGACCTCAGCTTCATCCCGCTCCGCCCCGAGCGCGTCGTCGAGGTTCGCTACGACCACATGGAAGGCGTCCGCTTCCGCCACACCGCCCAGTTCGTCCGCTGGCGCCCCGACCGAACCCCCGAATCCTGCACCTACGCCCAACTAGAAGAACCCATCAAATTCAGCCTGACCGACGTCCTCGGCTGACCGGCCGCGCGGACCGGCCGGCGTACTGCGCGGTTCGGGCTGCTGATGTACGCCGACGCCGGCCGGGCGCTCCGTCGTACCGGACTAGGCCTGTTGACTGTCCGTGCTGGACTTTGAACCTGACGGCAGCGGACAATTCCCGCATGGCATCCGGACTGGGATTGACGCGTCCCTCGGACGCCGAGCGGGACCGTGCCTTGGCGATCCTCCGCGAGGGCGCCGGCACCGGCCGACTGTCCCACGACACCTTCGTCCGCCGGATGAACTTCGTACTCCACGCCCAGAGCCGCCGCGAACTCGCCGCCGCCACCCACGACCTCCCCGGCCGCGAACCCCGCGTGATCGACTGGTTCCGCCGACTGGTCGACCGCATCCCGCGGCTCACCGTCACCAAGCGCGTTCAACTCCCCGGCCTCGCCCTCCCACCACCCGGTTCCCCAACCGTCCGCATCGGCCGCGGCCCCGGCGCGACCCTGCGCATCCCGCACATCTCGGTCTCCCGCTACCACGCCGAACTCCGCCACGTCGACGACGGCTGGCTGGTCCGCGACCTCGGCTCGATGAACGGCACCCACCTCAACGGCCTCCGCATCACCACCCCCACCAAAGTCCGCCCCGGCGACCATCTCCAATTCGGCGCCGTCCCCTACCTCCTAACCTGGACCGACAACACCTAGCCCTCACCAGTGGGGCTCGCTCGCTGTTTCCTCACCACTGGCAGCCTTGCGCCGAGGTGTCCTCGCTCAGCGCTGGTTCAGCCAGCCGGCCGCCTCCACTGCCCAATAGGTGAGCACGATGTCGGCGCCCGCGCGGCGAATCCCGGTGAGCGTCTCCAGCACCGCGCGGTCCCGGTCGATCCAGCCGTTGGCCGCTGCGGTCTCGATCATCGCGTACTCGCCGGAGATCTGGTATGCGGCCACGGGCACGTCCGCGATGTCCTTCACCGCTCGGATGATGTCCAGATACGCCATGGCCGGCTTCACCATGACCATGTCGGCGCCCTCGTCCAGGTCCAGCCTGGCCTCCCGCAAAGCTTCACGCGCATTGGCCGGATCCTGCTGGTAGGTCTTGCGGTCGCCGATGAGCTGCGAGTCGACCGCCTCGCGGAACGGTCCATAGAAGGCGGACGCGTACTTGACCGCATAGGCGAGCACGGCCGCTTCGGGATGACCCGCCCGGTCCAGCGCGGCACGGATCGCGGCCACCTGGCCGTCCATCATGCCGCTCGACCCGACGACATGCGCCCCGGCTTCGATCTGCGCCACGGCCATCTCACCGTAGATCCGCAGCGTGCGGTCGTTGTCCACCTGGCCGTGCTCATCGAGCACCCCGCAGTGACCATGGTCGGTGAACTCGTCGATGCACAGGTCGGACATGATCACCGTGCCGTCGCCTACCTCGGCCCGCACATCGCGCAGCGCCGCGTTCAGCACGCCATCCGGGTCGAGGCCGCCGGTCCCGTCCGCGTCGTACTCGACCGGAATCCCGAACAGCATCACGCCGCCGATACCCGCTTCCACGGCTTCGACGACCGCTTTGCGAAACGAGTCACGGGTGTGCTGAAAGACGCCGGGCATCGAGGTGATCGGGATCGGCTCGGCGGCGCCTTCCTTGACGAACATCGGCAGCACCAGCTGACGCGGCTCCAGGCTGGTCTCGGCGACCAGTCGCCGCAGGGCAGGGGTACGCCGAAGCCGTCGCGGGCGCTGTTCCGGAAACACCGATGTCCTCCTTGAGATCGACTGTCTTGCAGCCTACGACCGCGTCGGCGACTGGTCGGAAACCACCCTCTGTGAGTCACGCACCAACGCGCAGTACCCGAGTTACTGCTCGTCGTAGGCGAGGGTCAGGAGAACGTCGGTGGTCAGCTGGCCACGCAGAACGTTCGCGTCCAGAAACGCTCGCCGACGGTCTGCCACTGTGCTCCTCAGTTCTCCGAACGCGGGGTGGATCAGTCACCGGTCTGCTCGTCCCAGAGATCCTCGCTGAGTAGTTCGTCGAGGGCTGCGCGGCTCTCGGCTTTCAGACGCGCCTTGAGCTCGACGACATCGGCGAGCTTGACCCAGTCGACGTACTGGCTGGAGCGGAAGGGAATCCAGCCTTCCGCGACATAGGCCCGCAGTTCGTCGCGCGGCATGTCGACGGCGTCGGCGGCCTCGTCGATCGGCAGCTCCGGACGCAGCGGCGTCACCTTGACGGCCTGGTTGTGAGCGAGCACGGATTCCACGAACCTGAGGACCTCGAAGACCTTCGGCGGAATGTCGTGGCGGGTGCCGTCAGGCCCGATCAACGCGGGGCCGTTCGGTGCGAGGAACCGCGATGCCTCGTCGAGCTGAAAGACCTGTGGCTGTGTCGGCTTCCTCTCCATGAGTGGAAGGCTATTGGCCCCGGAGCTCGCGCGATCGGATTCAGTCATCGCGTGGTTCCTCCGAGCGCCGGGTGCCGTCAGGACCGAAGAGCGCTGGACCGTCCGGCACGATTCGGCGGTCGGCATCCTCGGGCAGAACGTCCGCTACTTCTCTTTTGCGGTCGACCATCTTGTTCATCGCTGAGGTCACCCGATCCGGGCTCTCGGTGAGCAAGCGGTTGAGGAAGGCCGACGTCCGCTCCACCTTCATCGCGTTGGAGCCGCTGGAGGGCGGGTCGAAGTCCTTGGTGTTCTCGGTAACCAACACGGTCGACTTCGAGTGCACCGCGGCGGCGAGGACGTGTTTGTCCTTCTCGTCCGCCTGCATCTCCGGCATCAGGCGCTCGTAGCCGGAGGTCATCGCCGCCGGAAACACCTTGTTCATCTGGTCGAAGCGTGCGTCGATCTTCGCCTCGCTGACTCCATCAGGGCGGTTGCGCTTGACCTCGGCGAGGACCTCCTGTGACCAGCGCGGGCTGAAGAGACGCTCGTGAGCAAGCGTCAGCAGGACGTCCGTGGTCAGTTGGCCACGCAGAACGTTCGCGTCCAGGAAGGCGCGCGGGCGGTTTGCCATGGTCGGAGGATCCTCACCGTTCCGTTGTGGATCCGCCGTCGTCCCAGGACTCTTCTTCGGCCAGGGTCTGCAAGGCTTGTTCTCGGTCGGCGTTGAGGCGTGCGTTGAAGGCCAGTACGTCGGACAGCTTCACCCAGTCGACGTACTCGTCGGAGCGGAACGGGATATCGCCTCGGCCGGCGAACAATCGCAGCTCTTCGCGGTCCATCTCGATCGCGTCGGCGGCCTCGTCGATCGGCAGTTCGTCACGCAGGGGCGTGACCTGGACCGCGTACCCCTTGAGCATCGCGGCCTCCACGAAGCGCAGTACCTCGTAGACCTTCGGTGGGATGTCCCGGCGCCCACCGTCCGGGCCGACAAGTGTGGGTCCGTCGGGAACGAGTCGCCGGTCGCTGTCGGCCAGGAGGAAGATCTCCGGGCGGCTGGGCATCACATCCATGCCGGAAGTCTAGGGCGGTGGGGCGTTCGGGGGTGGGAGTTATGCACAGGGGGCGTGGATGGTGGGGTGGGCGGTGGGGGTGGTTTGCCACCAGGGGTGGGTGGTGGCGTTGTCGGCGATGGTGGCGCGGTAGGTGTCGATGAAAGCCTGGTGGATGACGTTGATGTCGGCGCGGCTGATGGTTTCGGGGCGCCAGCGGAGGGCGCGGCGCCAGATGACGGGCTGGCCGGCGAGGGGGCGGATGACCGTGGTCGGGATCGGGCGGACGGTGGGTGCGCACAGGCAGATGCCGCGGCCTTCGCCGATGAGTTGCTCGATCTCGGCGCTGTCCAGGTTCGGGTAGCGGACCTGTGGGCTGAATCCGACTGCCTCACAGGCCTCGCGGAGGACGGCGAGGTCGCCGTCCTCCTTGCCGGCGGGCGGGATGATCCAGGTGTCCTCGGCGAGGTCCGCCAGCTGGATCTCGTCGCGCGACGCCAACCGGTGGGTGGCCGGCAGCGCGACGGCGAACGGTTCCGGGTAGACCATGGTCTGCTCGACGGCCCGGGCTGGACACGGTGGGGCATGCGCATCGTCGCACCGGCCGAGCATGATCACGTCGACGACGTCGGCCGCAAGCAGGTCAGTCAGTACTGCGCACGACGTGTCCACCTGCGTCGTGATCTGACGGTCTGGCAGTAGTTCCTCGAGACGGGACAACCAGGCACCGAACATGACCGTCCGGACCGAACCGAGTCGCAGCGGTCCCGGTCGTGCCGAATAGCGCCGGCTGGAACCGAGCAGGTCGTCCATGTCGGCGAGCATCGCGCGCGCTCTGCCGAGTACGTGTTTGCCCAACGGCGTCGGCAGTATGCCGAACGGGCTGCGCTCGAACAGCGGGCCGCCGATCGTGTCCTCGATCCGGTGGAGCTGCGCGGTCAGGGACGGCTGGGAGACGCCGAGCGCGGCCGCCGCCTTGGAGACGCTGCCGCTGTCGGCCAGTCGGCAGACAACTCGCAGGTGTCGCATTTCCAGCTCTATAGCGGCGAGGCTATGCCCTGCTGAGATATCACAGCCAGCACTCGGCGGTGCCAATCTCGTTGCCTAGAGGACGCCGCGAGTTCATCCGCCTGCCCAGGAGCCCACGGTCTCCTCACCACGTCACCCGCCGGTCCGCTGCAGCCCCCGGCCGGTGGCGGGGGTCCCGCCCCCCTCAGTGAGGAAGTGTCCCGTGAATCGCACCGTCCTGCGCACTGTCGCGGCCGGCTGCGTCCTGAGCCTCGCGGCGGTCACCGCATCGGTGATCGCCACCCGGCTCCCCGCAGCAGACGCACAGGCCGATCCACCGGTGAATCCGCGTACCGCCGCCATCCGTACGGCCGAGCGGCTGGTCGAAGGCCGTGCCGCCGAACTCAAGGCCGGCACCGGCGACCAGTTCATCCGCCAACCGGAGATCAGCACCCCCTGGGGTCTGCAGTACGTCCCGTACCAGCGCACGTACTACGACCTGCCGGTGATCGGCGGCGACTTCGTCCTCACAACCGATGCCAAGGGCAACGCCCGGGGGATCAACATCGCTCAGCGGCAGCCCATCGACGTCAACCGGCATCCGGTGATCAGCAAGGCCACAGCCAAGCGGACAGCGACAAAGGCGATCGACCAGGGCAAACCGGCCAACGGTGATCCCACACTGGTCGTGTACGCGGGCGGCGCCAAGCCCGTGCTCGCCTGGGAGACGATCGTGCAGGGCACGCACGACGACGAGGCGAGCAGGCAGCAGGTGTACGTCGATGCCCGGTCCGGCAAGGTCGTCCACTCGATCGAGCAGACCGCATCCGGCACCGGTACGGGTGTGTGGAACGGCGCGAACCTGTCGTTCGGGACGACCCAGAGCGGTTCGCAGTACACGATGAGCGACCCGGGCCGCCCCAACCTGCGGTGTGCCGACTACAGCACCGGGACCGTGTACTCCGGACCGGACGACGTCTGGGGGAGTACCTCCAAGACCGACAAGGAAGCCGGGTGTGTCGACGTTATGTACGTCGCGGCCGGCGAGTGGAACATGCTCAAGGACTGGTACGGGCGCAACGGCCTTGACGGGCAGGGGCGCTGGGCCGACGCCCTGGTCGGACTGGGCGACGTCAACGCGTACTGGGGTCACCAGAGCAACCCGGACGGCGTGGTGTTCGGCTACAACAACAGCCGGCAGTGGATCACCGGGACCGACGTGGTCGCGCACGAGTACGGGCACGGCCTGGACGCCAAGACGCCCGGTGGGATCTCCGGCCATCCGTCCCAGGAGTCGGTCGCGGACATCTGGGGCACGCTGACCGAGCACTACCTGAACAACCCGAACGACCCACCGGACTACGAGGTCGGTGAGGAGATCAACCTGCAAGGCAGCGGCCCGATCCGGTACATGTACGAGCCGGCCAAGATCTCCGGTCATCCGAACTGCTACTCCACCAGCCTGCCGTCGTCCGTGCACGCCGCGGCCGGCCCGATGAACCACTGGTTCTACCTGCTCGCCGAGGGGAGCAACCCGGGCAACGGCAAGCCGGCCAGCCCGACCTGCAACAACAGCACGATCACCGGTATCGGTCACCAGGAAGCCTGCAAGATCTTCTACAACACGATGCTCGCCAAGACCTCCAACATGAGCTACCCGGAGTGGCGGGTGGCGACGCTGGCGGCGGCCAAGAACCTCGACAGCGGCTGCGCCCTGCACGCGAAGGTGAAAGCGGCCTGGGACGCGGTTGCCCTGGGCACCCACTCCGGGGAGAGCACCTGTACGGCGACCGGCAACGACTTCACCATGTCCGTCTCGCCGGCGAGTGGTTCGGTCAAGCCGGGGGAGTCCGTGACGGCGACGGTGAACACCGTGATCGGCAACGGCTCGGCGCAGACCGTCCAGTTGAGTGCGACCGGTCTGCCGTCGGGTGCGACCGCATCGTTCGAGCCCTCGTCCGTGCAGTCGGGCAACTCGTCGACGCTGACGATCAGCACAACGTCCAGCACGCCCGACGGCAGTTACGACGTACAGATCACCGGTGACGGAACGGCCGTCGACCGGACCGCGACGTACCGGCTCACCGTCGGCGGGACCGCCCCGCCCGCCGGCGTACCGGACCTCGATGTGGAGAAGGTGAAGGCGCATGTCGCCGCTCTGCAACAGGCCGCTGACAACAACGGTGGGCATCGCCGGGCGGGTAGTGCGGGCTACACGGCGTCTGTGAACTACGTTGAGCAGAAGCTGCGCGATGCCGGGTTCACCGTCGTGAAGCAGCGTTGCACGAACTGCGTCTACCCGTCGGACAACGTGATCGCCGACTACCCGGGTGGTGACGCCAACCAGGTCGTGATGCTCGGCGCACACCTGGACGGCGTGAGTGCCGGTCCGGGGAGCAACGACAACGCGACCGGTTCGGCCGTGATCCTCGAGACGGCATTGGCGCTCGCGGCGAAGAACCCGGCGCTGGCCAGGCACGTGCGGTTCGGCTGGTGGACCGATGAGGAACAGGGGCTGAACGGCTCGGAGTACTACGTCGGCCAGCTGTCCTCGGCCGATCGGTCGAAGATCAAGGCGTACCTGAACTTCGACATGGTCGGATCGGTCAACGCCGGCTACTTCGTCAACAACATCAGCACCGAGACCGGCCAGGTGCTGAAGGCGTTCTACGACGGGCTGAACCTGCAGCCGGAGGAGAACACCGAGGGCGCCGGACGGTCCGACGACGCGTCCTTCAAGAACGCCGGGATCCCGACCAGCGGGGTCGCCTCGGGTGCGAGTGCACGCAAGACGACGGCGCAGGCACAGAAGTGGGGCGGTACTTCGGGTTCGGCGTATGACCCGTGCTACCACGCCGCGTGTGACAAGTATCCGGCGAACGTCGCCTCGACGGTTCTGGACCGCAGTGCCGACGCGGCGGCGTACGGGTTGTGGAAGCTTGCCGTGAGCGACAACCCGCCGTCGGACGACGACTTCTCGCTGTCGGTGAGCCCGTCCTCGGGATCCGTCGCGGCCGGCAGTTCGGTGCAGACGACAGTCAGTACTACGACCGTCAGCGGCGACCCGCAAACGGTGCAGTTGTCCGCGATCGGTCTGCCGACGGGTGCGACGGCCACGTTCTCGCCGTCTTCGGTGACTTCAGGTGATTCGTCGAGGCTCACCTTGGCGACGTCGACGTCGACTCCGGCCGGGACTTACCAGGTGACGGTGAAGGGAACCGGGGCGGTCAGCCACGAGGCGACGTACAGCCTGGCTGTGACGGGGACGTCGACCGGGACGGTGACTGTGCAGAACCCGGGCAACCAGTACGGATTCGTCGGTTGGCAGAGCTTCCCGCTGCAGATCCGGGCGACCTCGAGTACGGGACGGCCGATCACTTTCCGGGCGACCGGGTTGCCTGCCGGTCTGTCGATCAGTTCGGCCGGGGTCATCTCGGGGACGCCGACCAGCCGCGGCTCTTACACGACAACAGTGACTGGGACCGACAGTGGTGGGGCGAGCGGCAGTACCACTTTCGGCTACACGATCTGGTAAGCCCGCAGCTGCAGCAGCCCTTCCGGTGGCGGTGAAGGGCTGCTGCAGCTTTCGTACGTTACGGAAGTAGCACGACCTTGCCGGTGGTTTCGCGGTTCTCCAGGGCGCGGTGGGCGTCGGCGGCCTTGGCGAGGGGGAAGGTGGTGGTCAGCGGTGACCAGCGGCCTTCGACGGACTCGGTGAGGGCGGCTGATTCGAGGGCGCGGAGCCGGTGCATCAGTTTGGGGCCGATGGCCCAGGTCGCCGTGAGGCCTCGGCTCATCAGGTCGTCCGTGGTCAGCTGGATCGGGCCGCCGCCGGACCAGCCGAACATCAGCAGCCGGCCGCCGACCCCGAGGAGATCGAAGGCGCGTTGGCCGCTTTCGCCGCCGACGCCATCGAGCACGACGGTCACCGCGCGGTCGCCGAGGTACTCGCGGACCCGGGCGCTCCAGTACAGCTCGGTGTAGTCGACGGCTAGGTGTGCGCCGAGTCCGCGGACCAGGCGGGCCTTGTCGGGTCCTCCGGCCAGGCCGATCACCGTTGCGCCGGCGTTGCGGGCGTACTGGACGAAGAGGCTGCCCATCCCACCTGCCGCCGCGGTGATGAGGACGACGTCGTCGGCGGTGACGGCAGCCTGCTCGAGAATGCCGATGGCAGTCCGGCCGGTACCGATGGTCGCCACGGCCGTCGCGGCGTCGAGATGGTCAGGGATCTCGTAAAGCGACTCGACCTTGGCGACCGCCTTCTCCGCGTAGCCGCCCGGCACCGGTCCGAGGTGCACCACGACCCGCTTGCCGATCCAGGCCTGGTCGACGCCCTCGCCAACGGATTCCACCCGGCCCGCGACTTCGCGACCGGGAATCGTGGGCAACTCGGGCGGCGGCACCGGCCCACCGCCGGCCGTCCCCGCACGGAGTACTGTGTCGAGCAGATGGACCCCGGCCGCCTCGACGACGATGAGCACCTGACCAGCGGCCGGTACGGGATCCGGCACCTGTTCGAAGACCAGATTCTCCGCCGGACCGAACTCGTGCAGCCTGATCGCGCGCATCACTTCTCCTCTGAATCTCGACCTCCGCGCCCGCTCCGAGCACCCTGGAAACGCTAGGACCTCAACAAGACTTGAGGTCAACTCAGAGCAGGAGTGCCCACTTCCTTACGTTGTGTACTAAAGTTCGCCCAGGGAGGGAGCTCAGGTGGCGAAGATCTTGAAGGGCGCGACCGCGCAGGAGACGCACAGCGCGATCCTGGACCTGATCCGGTCCAGTGGCACCGCCACGCGGGTCGAGCTGGCCCAGCGGTCCGGACTGACCGCGGCCTCGATCTCCCGGGTGGTCAAGCAGCTCCTCGCCGACGGGCTGATCGTCGAGACCGGCCCGGGCGACCCGACCGGCGGCAAGCGCGCGACGCTGCTGCAGTTCAACCCCCGCGCCCGGCACGCGGTCGGCATCTCGATCGACACCCTCAGCATCACCTACGTCATCACCGACATGAACGGCCGCGTGATCGAGCAGCTCGCCTCCCGCGGCATCGGCCGCGACACCCCCGCCACCGCGATCAAGCGAATCGTCAACGAGCTGGAAGACCTTATCCACAAGGCCGACGTCGAACCAGCGACCCTCGTCGGCGTAGGCGTCGCACTGGCCGGCCGGCAAGGCGCGGGAGAGAGCCTGCTGAGGTCCCGGGCGAACCGCTACGCCTGGGAACCGTTCGCAGTCATGGGCAAGCTGAGCGGTGCGATCGAATACCCGGTCGTGGTCGAGAACGACTCAACCTGCGCGGCGATCGGCGAGTTCTGGGCCGGCCGGATCCCGTCCGTCAACGACTTCGCCACCGTCTACCTGGCCGCCGGATTCGGCCTCGGCCTGGTCACCAACGGCGATGTGTACCGCGGTTCCTCGTCGAACGTCGGCGAGATCGGCCACATGGTGCTCGACGTCAAAGGCCCGAGCTGCTGGTGTGGCGGGTTCGGGTGCCTCGAGGCCCTGGCCGCGCCCGCGCGAGTGGTGTTCCTCGCCGGTCAGGACGACGGCCTGGTGCGCGATCTCGGCCTGCACGGCCGCAACAGTGCGATCCGCGCGGACTTCGCGAAGATCGCCCGTGGGGCCGTCGCCGGCGACCAACGTTGCCTGGCCCTGATCGAGAAGAGCGCCTGGTATCTGGCGAAGGCACTGCTCTCGATCACCAACCTGCTCGATCTCTCCCAGATCATCCTGGCCGGCCCAGGTTTCAGCGAGGCCGGCGAGATCTACGCCCGCGTCGCCTCCAACGAGCTCGGCCGCCTGTCCTTCGTCCGGGCGATGCACTCGACCCGGGTCGAGCTGTCCAAACTGGGTCCGAGCGCCGCCGCCCTCGGCGCCGCGTCCCTGGTCCTGCACAGCCGGCTGACGCCGCATCAGACCTCCAACCGGGCGCTCACCAGCTGACGGGCCTGCGGTGGATCAGCAACCACCGCAGGCGCCGTAACTCACAAAGAGCTGAGGAACGACTTCAGCCAAAGCCCGCTGTTCTTGACGATCCGCTCCTGCGTCGCGTAGTCCACGTAGACCAACCCGAACCGCCGGCTGAACCCGAACGACCACTCGAAGTTGTCCAGCAACGTCCAGGCGAAGTACCCCTTCACCGGCAACCCTTCCGCGATCACCGCACCAACCATCGCGATGTGCTGCTCCAGGTACTCCTGCCGCTTCACATCCTCGACCATCCCGCCGTCCGTCAGCTCATCCGGGTACGCCGCGCCGTTCTCGGTGATGTACAACGGCATCTCCGGCGCCAGCTCATTGATCGCCTTGAGGATGTCCCGCAACCCGCTCGGCTGGATTCCCCAGCCCATCTGGGTCTTCTCCAGACCGGTGTCGACGGCAACGATGTTCTCGCTGCCCGGCTGCGTCGTCGGCGTCCCCGGAGCCGAGATCGGCCCGTCCGGCGCCGCGACTGTCGACGGGCAGTAGTAGTTCACCCCGATGAAGTCCAGCGGCGCCGAGATCAGCCGGAGATCGTCGTCGTACTGCGCGAACCACTCGGTCATACCGGTGTCCTCGAGCACATCGGCCGGATACTTCCCGAGCAGCAACGGATCCAGGAACATCCGATTCCGCAACCCGTCGACCCGCCGGGCGGCATCCCGATCCGCTTCTGACGGCGAAGCGGCGTACACGGGCGCCGGGTTCAGCGCGATCCCGACCGTGTTGTCCGATTGCTTGATCGCCTGCAGCGCAAGTCCGTGCCCGAGCAGCAGGTGATGGACCGCCTTCATCGCGTCCGCGCCCTCGGTCCGCCCGGGCGCGTGCTCACCGTTGCCGTAGCCAAGGAACGCCGAGCACCACGGCTCGTTCAGCGTCATCCAGTCCTTGACCACGTCGGAGAGCGCTGCCTGGGTGATCGCCGCGTAGTCCCGGAACCGCTCGGCCGTGTCGCGCACGAGCCAGCCGCCGGCGTCCTCCAGCGGCTGGGGGAGATCCCAGTGATACAAGGTCGCGTACGGCGTGACGCCATTCTCCAGACAGGTCTCCCCGATCCTGCGGTAGAAGTCCAGTCCGGCCTGGTTCGCGGCCCCGCTCCCGCTCGGCACGATCCGCGGCCACGCGATGGAGAACCGGTACGCCGACAGCCCAAGGCCCGCCAGTAACCGGATGTCCTCGGCGTACCGGTGATAGTGGTCGTCGGCAACATCACCGGTCGTCCCGTCCGAGATCCGCCCCGGTGTGTGCGCGAAGGTGTCCCAGATGCTCGGCCCGCGCCCGTCCTCGGCAACCGCTCCCTCGACCTGGTACGACGCGGTCGCCGCGCCCCAAACGAATCCGGGCGGAAAAGTTCGTCACGCTGTCTCCTTCTCGGTACTGCGGGTCATGCGGTTCCGTCCAGCCGGGTCATGCCGTACTGGCTGGTGATCCGCCGTCGGACCTGACCAAGCTCTCCGCGCCCGGCGGGACACCCGTGTACGGCTCTACGAAACCCCGATGACAACTTCCTAACGTAAAGTAAGAAAGCGGTCAAGGTGACAGCAAACTTTCCAGTCATTCCCAGATCCCCAGCTGCCGAGGTTGGGCTGTGGGGGAGTAGGTAAGTGGGAACGTCGTAGGGTTGGCGGCATGCCGATCCGTCTGACCGAGCGCCGGCCGGAGGTCAGTCCGGACCGGTTGCTGTCCGAGTGTGTTCCGCCGCCCCGGTTCGCGCCGGTCCGGTTCGAGACCTACCGCCCGGATCCCGCCGAGCCCAGCCAGGCCGAAGCGCTCGCACTCCTGATCGAACGCGGCAACGCCCTCGCCGAACCCCGCCGTACCACCAAACCCCGCAGACTCGGCCGCCTCTTCCGTGGCCGCAAGTCAGAGCCACAAACCAAACCCGGCATCTACCTGGACGGCGGCTTCGGCGTCGGCAAGACCCACCTGCTCGCATCGCTCTGGCACGTCTCAGCCGGACCGAAGATGTACTGCACCTTCGTCGAGCTGACCAACCTGGTCGGCGCCCTTGGGATGCGCGAGGCGGTCGCTGCGCTCTCGCAGTACCGGCTGATCTGTGTCGACGAGTTCGAGCTCGACGACCCCGGCGACACGATGCTGATCTCCCGACTGCTCGGCCAACTCGTCGACGCCGGCGTCCAGCTCGCCGCCACCTCGAACACCCTGCCCGACAAGCTCGGCGAGGGACGGTTCCAGGCGAGCGACTTCCTCCGCGAGATCCAGGCCCTCGCCGCCCACTTCGACGTACGCCGCATCGACGGCCCCGACTACCGGCACCGCGGCCTCCCCGTCGCCCCCGACCCCTGGACCGACGACCAGGTCGAACGCGCCGCCGCCAACCACCCTGGCGCCTCCTGCGACCACTTCGTCGACCTGTATCACCACCTCGGCGAACTCCACCCTAGCAAGTACGGCGCATTCCTCGACGGCGTCGAAACCGTCGGCATCGTCGACATCCGCGAACTCACCGACGAGAACATCGCCCTCCGTGTCGTCGTCCTCGCCGACCGCATGTACGACCGCGACATCCCCCTCCTCGCCAGCGGCGTCCCCCTCGACCACATGTTCTCCCCGACCATGCTCAAAGGCGGCTACCGCAAGAAGTACCTCCGAGCCCTCTCCCGCCTGATAGCCCTAGCCCACACCGGCATGGCCTGACCGGGTAGGCTGCGGCGGCTTCGGCGCTGAGGGGTCCAGCGTCCCCAGTCGTCAGCAAGGAGACGTTCGCAAAGTGAGCCGCCGCCGTTCGATCTCGTCCGCCGTATTCGCCGCCGCACTGGTGGGAGGGGCCATCACCGCCACACCAGCTGAGGGAGGTCCGATGTGCACGCTGCACTCACCTGCCCGCGTGGCGATAGCCGTATACGCCAATCAGCTGACCCAGACCATGACCGGCGACTGCATCCGTGGGGTCTGGACGCTGAAGACCGCAAGCGGCAAGACGTTGGAGAGCACTGACTTCGAGAACGGCGGGATCTGGAGGGTGTCCGACAACCATCCGCTCGGCATTCAGACCTGGACGCCTGCCGGCGCCAGCGGATGGAACGGTCCGGTGCCACAGAACACCCTCAAGGTGGATATCCGGCTCGGTACCGGCGCCTGGATCTCGTCGTCCCGCAAGGGCGCTGTCGTCACACTTACCGGGACGGCACTGCTGTACTCGCAGGGCGACCACAAGTGGTTCAAGCGCTCAGCGGCCGGCGTCTTCCAATACCGCGACCGCGGCACAACCGCGTGGAAACCGCTCAAGGCGGTCCGCACGAGCTCGGCAGGAACCGTGACGATGGCGTACACCTACGCACCTACCCGCGACTACCGCTTCGCGCTGTACTCAACGCCGATCAGCTGGGACGTTGCCAGCGCTGTCACGACCCGCTGAGCGGACAACTGTTGCAGCTTGCTGCAAAATTCCAGGGCGAAACGCAGCAAATCGCTGGGCTCTTCACGATCCCGACCTCTGTATCGGTTAAGCTCCGCGCGGCAATCGGTGCTGAGGGGGGTCCCAGTGCCATCCGTGTATGACATCTAGGAGCACATCGAATGATTCGCCGTACCCTCACGGCCGCGATCGCCGCCATCGGCCTCGCCGCCGTGTCGCCGCTTGCGGCATCCGCCAGCCGTCCGTTGCCAGTGCTCCCCAAGGGCCCGGCCGCGTCGGCGCAGGCCGCTGGTACCTGCAACGTGTCCGTCCCGACCCGGGTCGCCATCAGCAGGCCGATCCTGGTTCTGCCGGGAAAGATCTCCGGTGACTGCGTCCGGGCGGGCAACAGCTCTGTCTGGGACTTGAACCACCCGTCCAAGGGCTATCAGAACTTCATCGGCTGGGACGACCGCGACCCGGAACTCGACGGGACCTGGTGGGTCTTCTCCGACGATGCGATCGGGAACCAGACGTTCCAGCCGGCTGGCAGCAAGAACTACAACGACGGCGTCACCTACACCCAGAACAGCGTTCCGGTGACCGTGAAGCTGGCCGCCGGTGCGTGGATCTCCTCGTCCCGCACGGCTGACGTGGTGACCCTGAAGGGCACCTCGCTGCTCTACTCCGTGTCCAACAACAACTTCTTCAAGCGGTCCGCTGCGGGTGTGTTCCAGTTCCGGGAGATCGGGTCGACGCAGTGGCAGACGTTGAAGGCGGGCGTGTGGACGAACTCCAAGGGTGAGGTCAGCATGGCTTACCGGTACAGCAAGACGCGGGACTACCGGTTCGCCCTGTACTCGACCTCGATCAGCTGGGACCTGGGCAGCGCGGCCACCCGTCGCTGACCAGCGCGTAGTACGGATCCTGCCCCGTCCTCACCGGAATGTCGGAGGGGATGGGGCAGGATGTTTCAATGGCGAAGAAGAAGGCAGGAGAGGCTGAGCCGAGCGGCAGGCTGCTGGACGCGTTGCGGGTGCCGGCCGGGGCGGTCGACCTAGGCAAATTCGACACGCGGGCGGCGACCGGGTTCAGCGGTACCAAGGAAGAGGGCAAGGTCGCGCTGGACGCGCTCGGCCCCGAGGTATCTGACTTCCAGGAACGCCTGTACGCCGAGGGTCGCAAGGGCAGCCGTCGTTCGGTCCTGCTCGTGCTGCAGGGGATGGACACGTCGGGCAAGGGTGGCGTGAT
The DNA here is from genome assembly GCF_004361855.1 of Kribbella caucasensis. Taxonomy (GTDB): domain Bacteria; phylum Actinomycetota; class Actinomycetes; order Propionibacteriales; family Kribbellaceae; genus Kribbella; species Kribbella caucasensis. Next base: position 116,017 of record NZ_SNWQ01000008.1, on the reverse strand, counting down.
CCGGCATGGCGCGGGGCTGATGGATCCGCAGGGTTTGCGGATCACCTCGTTCAAGGCACCGACGCCGACCGAGAAACGGCGTGGGTTCCTCTGGCGGATCCGGCAGGCGCTGCCGGGGCCGGGACTCGTCGGGATCTTCGACCGGTCGCACTACGAGGACGTACTGATCGCCCGGGTGCGGAACCTGGTCGCGCCACCGGTGTGGAACCGCCGGTACGAGCAGATCAACGAGTTCGAGGCGGAGCTGGCCGAGCAGGGGATCACGATGCTGAAGTGCTTCCTGCACATCTCGTCCGAGGAACAGAAGCTGCGCCTCGCGGCCCGGCTGGACGACCCGACCAAGCACTGGAAGTACAACCCCGGTGACGTCGACGAGCGGGAGTTGTGGCCGGCGTACACCGAGGCGTACGAGGCCGCGTTGGAGAATTGCAACGGCCCGGCAGCACCCTGGTACGTGATCCCGAGCGACCGCAAGTGGTACCGCAACTGGGCCGTCACCACCCTCCTCCTGGAAACCTTCCGCGACCTCGACCCCCAGTGGCCCAAGGCCGACTTCGACATCGAAGCCGAAAAGACCCGCGTCGCCGCCGACTGATCAACCGCCCTACAGCGGAACGACGGGCGGACGTACGAACGTCGTACACCCGGGTGGAACCCACACTGCGGGCTGCGGCGGCTGGCCGTTCCTGGGGAGGCGAACGTGCGACGGTTGCTGAGGTGGGTGCTCGTCGTCGGTCCGTGCCGGTTGTATCTGGCGGGTGAGGCGAGTGGTGGGTCTGTCCCGTGGGCGTTCATGGGTGGGCTGCTCGGTGTGGCCACCGCCTCGGGTGGACTTGGGGCGCTGGTCGCGCTGTTGGCGGGCGCAGATCCTGGTGATGTGTTCTGGCAGTGGGCACTGGTTGGCCTCGGCGCGGTCTTGGCGTGGAGCGTGTACTGCCTGCTCTTCCTCGTCGGCCTGTGGGTGAGGGGGCGATCGCCCCGATCGGTCCGCGGTGTCCGGCCGGCTGCTGATGAAGCGTCCGGCGCCGGACGATCCGTGAACGACGGGTGGCGTCGGGCAGGTCGGGATTCGTTGGTGCCGGGGGCGCTGGTGGGGTTCTTTTGTCTGCTGGCGCTGATCGGTTTTGGCGGCAGTGTGGTCGCGGGCTACGAGGAGCGGCAGTACGACGGACAGACGGCCGTGGTCATCGCTGAGGTATTGCGGTACGACGACGGCTGGTGGGGGATGGGGGATCGGAAGCTCGTCGTGCGCTACCCAGCAGGCGGCCAGGTCCTGACTGGAGCGGTAGCTGCTGACGAGTTGGGAGACGACGTCGCCGTACCGGCTGTGGGTGGGGCACTGGAGGTGGAGTGCCTGGTGACTGACCCGCGGCAGGTACGGCCCGCCGGAGCCAGCGAACAGGCGGCGGGGGATGTCGACTTCGGCCGGATCTTCGGGGGCGTGTCTGCTGGGCTGGGAATGCTGGCGGCGATCGTGTGGCTGGTCGAACGGCGGCGCTGATTTCGGGGAAGCGTTGCGGCGGTTGTGGGGCGGCCGCTCCAAAGTTGAGGTCCGAGGCGTGGCGGCCCTCGGCGGGCGCGTGACCGACGGATTCAGGTGTCGGGGTCGATGTCGTGGGTGCGGAGTTTGGCGCGGAGGCGGGTTACCTCCTTGCGGAGTCGGGTGGATTCTTCGCGGAGGTCGGCGGTTTCCGAGTGCAGGCGTTCGTTCTCGTCGAGGAGAGCGGTGAGTTCGGTGACGAGGTGGCGGTGGCGGATGTGCGGGCTCCGGGCGTAGGTGCCGCTGTGCTCGGCGTCTTCGGTGAGGAACCCGTGGACGGCGTCTTCGGTGCGCTGGCGGAGGTCGGTCTCAGCGGTGATCTGGCGACGGAGGCGGACGGGGTCGGCGCCGAGCTTCGCAAGAGCCTGTGCGGCGACACCTTTGCCCTCGGCGATCAGGCCGAGCAGGATGTGTTCAGGGCGGAACTCCTCGCTGCCGAGGATTCGGGCCTGGGTGCGGGTGAGTTCGAGGACCCGTTTGGTGCGGGGAGTGAACGGGAGGTGGTCGCCGGGCGCGGTCTGGCCGGGGCCGATGATCTCCAGGACCACGGTTCTGACCGCGGCGGCTGTGATGCCGGCCTCGGCGAGGTGTTTGGCCGCGGTGCCGCCTTCGTCGATCAGGCCGAGCAGGATGTGTTCGGTGCCCACGTAGTTGTGACTGAGCAGCCGTGCCTCTTCCTGCGCGAGCACGATCGCGCGGCGGGCGGAATCGCTGAACAACTCGAACATGGCGTCCTCCTTGTCGCCGACTGCTTCGAACCAGACCGGTCGCGAACGTTCACTGAGCACAGAGCGGATGAAGTCGGCGATCTCCCACCGTCCGAAGCGGCCGTCGGCGACGCGGTCGAAGAGGTCGTCGAGGTCCGCGCCCGGTTCAAGGCGAAGATCGAAGCCGTTGAGCCCGAGGAACTGCAGCAGCACGGCCAGTGCGACGAGCCGGTTGTCCCGCTCGAACGGCTGCTCCCGGACCAACCCGACGAATAGCACCGCCGCCGCTTCGGGTACCTCACCCGGGTTGTGGGCTCGGGCGGCGGTGAGGGCACGGTCGATCGCGTCGAGATCTGTACTGCGGACGACTGCGCCCGCGTCGATCCGGAGGACCCGGGCCGCGACCGCCAGCACGTCGTACAGGTCGAGGTGGACCATCAGTCGTCCTGGCGGAGCCGGCGGAGGGTTTCCTCGTGCCGGACGAGGTTCTCCTCCAGGAGCTTGCTGAACCGGCGGTCGGTACGGCGCTGCTCGACCAGGGCCGCGATCGCCTCGCGGGCGACGTCGGAGACCGAGCGGCCTTCGACCTGTGCGATCGCCTGCAGTCGCTCGGCCAGCTCGGGATCGAGTCGCAACAGGATGTTCTTCGTCGCTTCCTTCGCCATGGCTAGCAAGATATCACGATATCTGCGTGATCCGGACCATCCTCCTGGCCATCGCCGACGGCATTCTCGGCACCGGCGGCTGCACGACATCGACAGGAGTAGGTGGTGGGTTTGGTCTCCACCGCGGAATCTGAGGGGGTTGGGCCGGCGATCTGAGGGGGTGAGCACGATGTGGCGGCGCAGCCTGCGCGCCGACTGTGGAGGAGAGCGGCGGTCGCCGCCGTAAGGCCTTCAAGGGGAGGAATCATGAACCGCAGGTACTCAGCCCTCGCAGTATCCGCACTCGTGCTAGGCGCTGCCTCGCTCACCGCGATCGAAGCGTCGGCCATGCTGAAAGACCCGGGGTCCGGAACCAAGTCCCCGGACGCGCGGGTCCAGGCGTACGACTGGCCGGACGAAGGGTCCGGCTACCCGGGGTTCGGGGACACGACCCCGGAGTACAACTACCCGCAGTACAAACTCGACGTGCCAGCGTCGCCTACCGATCGGGTCCAGGCACCGGTGGACGACGCCGGGGTCGAGGCCCTGCAGGCGGGCGCCTCCGCGCTCGGTGGTGCGGGCCTCGCGTTTTGTGGCCTGTGGCTGTACCGGCGTAGCCACGCGCCGGCCATCTAGGCGGGTCGACGTATCTGCGCGCCCCCGCAGGTACGGCGGGTCCGTGTCGGAAGCTGGCCCGATCGTCAGCTGTCGCGGTGGACGGCCAAGCGTTCGGCGATAGCTGCCGCTTCCACGCGGGTCGAGGTGCCGGTCTTTCGGAGGATGTTGGAGACGTGCACGCTGACGGTCTTGTCGCTGATCACGAGTTCCTTCGCGATCTCGCCGTTGGAGCGTCCGGCCACCAGGAAGGCCAGGATCTCTCGCTCGCGGGCGGTGAGGCCGGCGAGCGCGGCTGGTGGTCTAGGCGTGTCCGCGATCGGGACGGGTTCGCGAAGGGTGACGCGTGCCATCCGTGCGAGCGATTCGACCTGCTCCTGCAATGGTCGGGCCCCGAGCTCAACAGAAGTCCGGTGGGCCTGCCGCAACAGCTCGCTCACGTCCGAGCCGGCCGACCCGGTGGCGATCAGAGCGTTGGCACAGCGCAGGCGCGACACGGCGGCATGCCACGGAGCACCAGCGGCGCTGCACTTCTCGATCGCCTGCTCCCATCGCGCCGCCTCATCGGATTGCCCTCGGCATCGGGCGACCTCGGCGTCGAAAAGCGCTGCGTGCATAGCTTGGATGTCGACGTCCGGGCCTGCCTTGAAAGGTCCCCGTGGCCAGCGTCCGAGCACTGCATCGAGAGTGGACACGGCCCGCGCGACGCTGTCGGTGTCACCGGTATCTCGACCAGCCACCGCGAGTTCGGCCGCGGCGTTTGCGAGGGCCACGAGGAGGTGGTCGTCGTAAACGCCGGGCATGCCTTCCGGAGCGAGCCGAGCCCGGATCCACTCGAGCGCCTTGCGCGGTTCACCAGTCGCCACGAAGACCTCCGCACCAGCCAGGGATATGCGCATGCGCAGTCCCGGGAAGTCCACTGAGATCAGCTCCAGCGCCCGATCCAGGTGCTGCCTGGCTTCAGCCAAACTCCCCAACCTGACGGCCAGTTGAGCCGCGACCAATCGAACCGCTGCACCGGGAATGGTTCCGCAGCGCGCGGACAACGCCTCCCGCAGTAGATCGCGACACTCCGGCCAGCGTCCCGAGAACAGCATGCCCTCAGCTGCCAAGGAGGCGAGATAGTAGCCATAGTGCGCTGATCCCGCCCGGAGCACGTCCTCGAACGCTGTCAGGGCGACATCCGTGGCCTCGTGGACCAGTCCGAACTTCAGCAGGCCAAGCACCCGCCAGTTCGCAGCTCTCTCAAGTTGCGCACTGTCGCCGCACAGCCGCGCAAGCCGGTCCGCTTCTGCCGCGTCCTTCATCGAGGACTCGACATCGTCGAGGCTGAAGTGGACGCTCGCGCGGACATTGAGGGCGCCAGCGAGCGCCACTTGCGCCCCAGATCTGCGAGCGACCTGCACGGCTTCCTCCGCGTGGCTCGCGGCCTCGGGGTGCATACCGTCCCACATCTCGGCGTCAGCCAAACTCGCTAGCGCGTGGGCACGCTGAGAGCTGTCATGAAATGGCTCAGTCAGCTCAACGGCTTCGAGGATCTCCTTGACAATTGCCGTCCCCGGAGCCGAGCGCTCCCATCTGTATTCGCTCAACGCCCCAAGCAGGGTGCTCGCCAAGAGGGGCTCGCGATCCCGCTTCACGAGGCTCAGCGCTTGTTCGAGCTGGGCGATGGCCGCATCGATTCGTCCGGCTCTCTCGCAAGCCTGGCTGGCTCGGAACAGGAGATCGACATGCTCGGCCGGTGTCCCCCGGACATCCAGGGAGACCGCGTTCCACAACGAACAAGCACGCTCCAGATTTATGGCCTCCTCAGCAGAGGCATGCAGACCTGCGGCATGGTCCGCCGCCATGAGTGACCACTGGAAGCTCTCGTCAGTCTGTCCGGCCCGCTCATTGTGAACCGCCAGGTCTGCCGCCGCACTTCCGCGTAACTCGTCGGGCAGGGACTCGAGCCCACCGATGTAGGTCGCGTGGACGCGAGCAGCTTCGCCCGGCGGCATGGTGTCGTACAGGACCTCTGCCAGCAGCGGGTGGCGGAACCACTGTCGTCCCTCGTCATCTGGGCGCAGTACGCCGTGGTCCTGGGCCTCGGTCAGGCAACCGGGTAGCTGGGCGGGGTCGACGCCGTGCTTTGCAACCACCTCAGTCAGCACCGCGAACTCGGTCGGACGGCCGCTTACGGCGAGCACGCGGGTGGCCTGGCGGGCCGGGGCTGAGAGGCCGTGCCAGCTGGCCAGCAGCGCATCGCGTAGCGCGGCCGGCGCGGTCGCCGGCAGGTCTGCCTCGGTCCCCGACAGGCCGTGGACCATCAGCTCGGTGAGATAGGGATTCCCGCCGGAGCGCTCGTGCACTTGGGCCGCGAACCCGACGTCCGTCGTGCGTCCCAGCAGACCTTCGAGCTGGGCCTCCGTCCCTGCGAGGTCGAGCCGGTCGAGATGGATTTCGGTGAACAGTGGCATCCGCCGCATGTCCGCGAGCCAGCCGTGCAACGGATGGCCCTCACCGCGGTGCTCGTCCCGACACGTCGCGAGCAACGCAATCCGCTGCTCGCGGAACCCGGTGATCAGATACGCGAGCACGTCCAGCGAGGTACTGTCCGCCCAGTGCAGGTCGTCGATCACGACCACGACCCGATGTCGGTCGGCGAGACGGTTGACGACCAGGTCGATCAGGGGCAGCAGCCGTCCAGGCTGTCCCGTGGGCGTATCACCCAGCCCCATCGCCGGCAGCAATACCGCGAGGTCACCGGCGCCGGCCAGCACTTCCGCGCGAGTCGCCGCGTCAGTCCGCGCCAGCCATGCCTGCAACGCGCCGATCACCGGCGCGAACGGGACCGATGCCTCGCCAAAGTGCACGCAACTGCCCCACAGCACCTCGGTCTCGTCGCCAAGACCTTCACACACCTCGCGAACCAGCCTGGTCTTGCCCACGCCGGCCTCACCGTGCACCACCACCGCGCACGGGTGTCCGCCCGCGGTCCCCTCCAAAGCACTCGCGAGAAGTTTCTGCTCGGCCGCCCGGCCGGCAAGCCGACGATCCGGCCCTACCGCCGCTGTCCCCACGAACTCAGTGTCCACCGCCCGGTTGCGGGTCACTCCAGATCGTGACGAACTGTCCGTTCACCGGACTCAGCGGCTGCCGCGGGGACTGCTGTAATTGGCTGGTGTTGACGGGCGAGTGGGTGCCGGTGACGAGCGGTGAGTCGGATACCAAGGTGTACCGGCGCGGCGACGGCGCGGCGTACGCCAAGGTCGCTCCGGCGAGCGGGATCGACGCATTGCGGGGCGAGCGGGATCGAGTCGCGTGGCTCGCCGGAACCGGGATCCCAGGTGCCGAGGTGCTCGAGTGGTCCGAGTCCGGCGACGGCCGCGCGTGCCTGGTGACGTCCGCGGTGGCCGGTGTTGCCGCGGTTGAACTGCCGCCGGATGCTCGGCCCAAGGCGGTGGAGCGGCTAGCTGGGATGCTTCGGCGGCTGCACGACCTTGACGTCGCGGCCTGCCCGTTCGTTCGTCCGTTGGGCAGCGTGTTCGGCCAGGCGGAGGACGTCGTACGGCGGGGTGCGGTGAATCCGCAGTTCCTCAGGGATGAGTGGCGACGGGAACGGCCGGAGGACCTGCTCGCTCGCCTAGAGTCCGAGTTGCCGTATGCGGAGGAGCGGGCGGCCGGTGATCTCGTGGTTTGCCATGGCGACGCGTGCCTGCCGAACTTCCTCTTCGACCCGGACTCGCTCGAGATCACCGGCCTGATCGATCTAGGTCGGCTGGGCGTCGCCGACCGGTACGCCGATCTCGCGCTGACCGCGGTCCAGCTCGTCGACGAGTGGGACCTCGATCCGGCCGGCTTCCTCACCGCATACGGCCTGCCGGATCCCGACCGGCGCCGCCTCGACGTCTACATGCTGCTCGACCCGCTCACCTGGGGATAGGGCTCTGGGCTGATGGCGTCAACGGCAGCGACCGCGGCAGCGCCGGCCAGCGGAAGCGCGGCCGCGGTGACGAAGTCCAGCTCGGCCGGCTTGACCGTGACGGAGGCAGCGGGCAGGAGCGCGTAGTCCGCGAGGGTGCCGGCCTGGACCGGGGGCGCGAGCAGCACATGGCCGAACACCTCGTCGCCGACCTGTACGTGGTCGACACCGGCACCGATCGCCTCGACCACCCCGGCGGCGTCACGGCCGAGGACGAGCGGGTACTCGTGCGACAGCATCGCGGCCATCATCCCGGCGGCGATGGCGTTGTCGATCGCGTTCAGCCCGGCCGCCTTGACCCTGACCAGAACGTGGCCGTCGGCAACCTCCGGGGTGGGCAGCTCGGACAGTTGCGGCTGCTCACCGGCGGCCGGGACGTGCAGTGCGCGCGTGATTTCTCCGGGTTTCAGTTGAACGAGTAAGGGCCGAAGCGGCCCCAGACGACGAGCGCGGCCAGGACGAGGATCACCAGGTTGACGGCGATCATCGGGAACTCCTTGCGGCGGGTGTGCGTGAGCGCGGCGCCGGCCATGATCAGCACCAGACCGACCGCGGCCAGCGGAACCAGTACCGGCACGATGTCGACAACGGCGGGCAGGATGAGGCCGATCGCCGCGAGGATCTCCAGCCCGCCGATCAGCTTGACCGTGTTCGCGCTGAAGTCGGCCGTCCACTCCATACCCGACGCGGCGAGCTTCTCCTTCGGCTGGCTGACCTTCATCAGCCCGGCTGCCAGGAACGCGGCGGCGAGCAGGCTCGCGATGATCCACAAGACGACGTTCATACGGGCGGTTCCTTCATGAGTTGAGTTCAAGCGTTAACTCAAACCTAGCTTCGATCAGTTAAAGGTGCAAGTGATGGGATCGTCGATCGTGAAGCTATAGTTGGGCGGTATGGGGACCGAGGAGGAGCCGCGCTGGCTGGATGACGAGGAGTGGCCCGCGTGGGTCGCACTGGCCAGCATGCTGGTGCGGCTGAACTCGGCGCTGGACGCACAGCTGCAGCGCGACGCCGGTATGAGTCACTTCGAGTACGGGGTGCTCGCAGCTCTGTCGGAGGTTCCGGAGCGCACGTTGCGGATGAGTTCCCTCGCGATGTTGTCCGATGGGTCGTTGCCGCGGTTGTCGCAGGTCGTCGGCCGGCTGGAGAAACGCGGCTGGGTCCGCCGTACGCCCGATCCCACCGATGGTCGCTACACCCTGGCGATCCTCACGGACGACGGCTGGGCGAAGCTCGTCGACACCGCACCAGGACATGTCGGGGCAGTCCGGCAGTACGTGTTCGACTCGTTGACCAGGGCCCAGGTCCGGCAGCTCACCAACATCGGCAACCGGGTCGCCCAAGCCATCGACCCCGGCGCACCCTGCCCGACAGAGCTGCGCAGCCGAAGCGCCGATTCCCAGCCGCTCCGCTGAATCGCGGTAGAGCCGTCAGCACCGCGGGCCAGCGTTGGTTCCGCGGGTTGCGGGCCAGGTTTGGTACTGCGTGTCGCGGGCTAACGTTGAGCGGTGGCCATCAGCAAAGACGTTGTCGTGGTGGGGTTGGGGGCGTTCGGGTCGGCCGCGTTGTGGCGGCTGGCGGGACGCGGGGTGGACGTCGCGGGGATCGAGCGGCAGGGGATCGGGCACCACCTCGGCTCGTCGCACGGGGCGACGCGGTTGTTCCGGATTGCTTGCCTTGAGCATCCAGGGCTGACCCCGATCGCGCAGCAGTCGCTGGCGTTGTGGACCGCGCTGGGGGAGCGGACGGGTGAGGTGTTCGTCCGGCAGAGCGGGTGCCTGAACGTCGGCGCCCCGTATTCACGCGCGGTCCGCGGAGCGATTGCGGCTGCGTCGGCGGCCGGCGCACCGATCGAGGAGTTGGGACACGACGAGCTTGCCGCGCGGTATCCGCAGTACGCCGGGCTCGGGGCGGACGATGTCGCGGTCTGGGATCCGGGCGCGGGGATCTGTTATGCCGAGCCGATCGTGCGTGCTCAGGTCGCTGAGGCGGAGCGGCTCGGCGCGGCGGTCTACCCGCACACGATGGTGACTGGGGTCGAGTTGGTCGACTCTGGGGTGGTCGTGAGGACGCCGACCGTCGAGTTCCGGGCTCGTCAGGTGGTCGTGTGTGCGGGTGCATGGCTGGGGAAGCTGGTCGGGGATCTGCCGTTGTCGCCCCGGCGGACGCCGCTGTACTGGTTCCGGGCGAAGGATTCGGGGGAGTTCGATCTCGGCCGGTTCCCGGCGTTCGTCTGGAAGCGTGAGGGCGCGCACTCGCTCTGGGGGCATGGGTCCGGGGACGGCTTCGGGGTGAAGATCGGGCTCGAGCACCTGGAGACCGAGGCTGGTCGGGTGGTGGTCGATCCGGACGAGGTGGATCGCTACATCCACCTGAGGGCGGACGTGGATGAGCTTGCCGAGACCGTGGCGGACGCGTTCCCGGGGCTTGAGCCGCGGCCGGAGAAGGTGCTGCCGTGCATGATCACCGATTCCCCGGACGGCCAGTTCCTGGTTGGCCGGCCGGGTGAGGATCCGCGGTTGGTGATCGCGGGTGGCGACAGCGGGCATGGCTTCAAGCACGCGGGCGGTCTCGGCGAACTCCTCGCTCAGCTGACCGTCGACGAGAGCCCGTACTGCGACGCGACCTTCCTCGACCCCAACCGCTTCACGCGCTGACGTGCACATCTCGACATGAGGTAGTCGGCTCGGCGGCAGGCCGCCCCGCCTGAGAGCAGGGAAAACTGGCCGCTGAGACCCACTACCTCCAGTCGAAATGCACGCAACCAGGCAGGCGGTCGCCCAGAGGAGGGGTTGGGATGGGGCCGGCCGCAGGGGTGTTGGCGGCCGGCCCCCTACGTGATCAGGCCGTGCGTACCAGCTGGGGGCGAGGAGCTGGGGCGGCCAGGGTTAGGAGGTCCAGACCGGCTACTCCGTAGCGGAGGAGGACCAGGCGGGCGACTTCGGCGCTCACGCCGAGGGGGCGGGAGACGGCGACGGCGCCGGCCTTGCGGGCGGTTTGCTCAGCCGTGTCTGGGAGGACGCCCGGGGCCAGGAAGAAGGAGCCGACAGCAACGTGGCGGCGGCCCTCGAGACGCCACTGGAGGACGGCCTCGGCCGGGCTCGGTGACGCGGCGGTGGTGAAGGCCGCGGTGACCGGGAGCTTGTGCCGCTGACCCCAGAGGCGGGCCAGCCGGGACACGGCCGCGTTCGCCTGCGAGTCGCTGGACCCGGCGCAGGCGAGCACCAGGGCGTCGAGTTCACGCACCCGGCCGTCCTTGAGCTCGGCCCGCATCCGCCGGTCGAGCACGTCCAGCAGCGTCTCGTCGTACCCGAGCACGTCGGAGGCGATGATCCGCAGGTCGGGGAACCGGGACCGGGCCTCGTCCACGACGGCCGGGACGTCGACCCGGGCGTGGAAGGCGTTCGACAGCAGCAGCGGCAGGATGACGACCTCTTCGACGCCTTCGGAGCCGAGTTTGCCGATCACCTGGTACGGCGTGGGCGGGCAGTGGTCGAGGAAGGAGGCTTCGATCCGCAGGTCGTCACGCAGCTCGCGCAGGCACTTCACGAGCGAGTGGACGGTGGCGGCCGAGCGCGGGTCGCGGCTGCCGTGGGCGAGGATCACAAGTGCTGGAGCGGTCACAGCGGTTCCCCTTCTTCGTGGTCGATCATGCCGGCCGCGAGGGTCCACCCGTCGTGGGCGTCGATCAGCAGGAACGATCCGGTGATGTTGTTGCTGGTGTACGGATCGGCGGCCAGCGGTGCGGCGATCTTGAGTTGCACCTTGCCGATGTCGTTCAGTTCGAGCCCGGTGGCGTCGATGACTCCGAGCGTGTCCAGGTCCAGGGCGCCGCTGATCTTGGTGACGATGGCCTGGGCGGTCGTGGTGGTGTGCTTGATCAGCAGCCGGGCGCCGACGGTCAGCGGGCGTTCGGACAACCAGCACACGGTGGCGGACAGTTCCCGGCGGGTGCCGGGAGAGGCGTCGGCCGCGACGATGACGGAACCGCGGGCGACGTCGATGTCGTCGGCGAGCCGCACGGTGACGGCCTCACCGGCGACAGCGGACGGGCGCTCGGCGACGGCCGTGGAGGTGGCGGTGACCACCGCGCGGTCGATCCCGACGATCGAGGTACGCCGGCCGGCCGGCAGCACGATCACCGGGTCACCCACCGAAACGGTGCCGGAGGCAACGGTCCCGGTGTAGCCGCGGTAGTCGCGGTACTCGTCGTCGGTCTGCGGCCGGATCACGTACTGGACCGGGAACCGCAGCGGTTGACCGGACACGTCGATCCGCCCGGACGCGTTCTCCAGGAACTCCAGCAGCGTCGGCCCGTCGTACCACGAGGTCTGCTCGGACCGCTCGACCACGTTGTCACCGACCAGCGCGGAGACCGGGATCGCCTGGACATCAGCGATCCCGAGCTGGTCGGCGAGTTGATCGACGTCCTTGGCGATGCCCTTGAACACGGCCTCGTCGTAGTTGACCAGGTCGATCTTGTTGACGGCCAGTACGACGTGCGGCACGCGGAGCAGGCCGGCCACGGCAAGGTGCCGCCGGGTCTGCTCCAGGACACCGTGACGGGCGTCGACCAGGATGATGACCACGTCCGCGGTGGACGCGCCGGTCACCGTGTTCCGGGTGTACTGCACGTGCCCGGGGCAGTCGGCCAGGATGAACGAGCGCTTGTCGGTGGCGAAGTACCGGTAGGCGACGTCGATCGTGATGCCCTGCTCGCGTTCGGCGCGCAGGCCGTCGGTCAGCAGGGCGAAGTCGAAGTCGCCGCCACGTGCTTCGGAGACCGTCTTCACGTGCGCGATCTGGTCGGCGAGGATCGCCTTGCAGTCGTGCAGCAGCCGGCCGACCAGCGTGGACTTGCCGTCGTCGACCGATCCAGCCGTGGCCAACCGAAGAAGGGTGTGCTCAACCGTGCCCATCAGAAGTACCCTTCCCGCTTGCGGTCTTCCATCGCGGCCTCGCTGACCCGGTCGTCGGCCCGCGTCGCGCCGCGCTCGGTCAACTCGCTCGCCGCGACCTCGACGATCACGTCGGCCGGCGTCGTCGCAGTACTGGCGACCGCGCCGGTGCAGGACATGTCGCCGACCGTGCGGTACCGGACCACCCGCTGGGTCACGGTCTCGTCCGGCCGCGGCTGCGAGTAGGGGCCAACGGCAAGCAACATGCCGTCGCGCTCGAACACGTCCCGCTCGTGCGCGTAGTAGATGCTCGGCAGGGCGATCTCTTCGCGGGCGATGTAGTTCCAGATGTCCAGCTCGGTCCAGTTGGACAGCGGGAACACCCGGACGTGCTCGCCCGGCCGGTGCTTGCCGTTGTACAGCGACCACAGCTCCGGCCGCTGGTTGCGCGGATCCCACTGGCCGAACTCGTCGCGCAGGCTGAAGATCCGCTCCTTCGCCCGGGCCCGCTCCTCGTCCCGGCGGCCACCGCCGAAGACGGCGTCGAACCGGTGCCCGTTGATTGCGTCGAGCAACGGTACGGTCTGCAGCGGGTTCCGGGTGCCGTCCGAGCGCTCGCGCAACCGGCCATCGGCGATGTAGTCCTCGACGCTGGCGACCTCGAGCCGCAGCCCGAGCGCCTTGACCGTGGCATCGCGGTAGTCGAGCACTTCGGTGAAGTTGTGCCCGGTGTCCACGTGCAGCAGCGTGAACGGCACCCCGGCCGGCGCGAACGCCTTGCGGGCCAGGTGCAGCATCACGATCGAGTCCTTGCCGCCGGAGAACAGGATCACCGGCCGCTCGAACTCCGCCGCCACCTCACGGAAGACGAAGATCGACTCGCTCTCCAGCGCGTCGAGCTCGCTCACGGTCGACCCGTTCGCGGGCGCTTCGGTGCTGACAAGGGCGGGCACGGACTCTCCGATCGTCGCGGACAAGGTAGGCAGTGCGGTAACCGGCGTTCCGATCGTCGCGGTCATGTGTGCAGCCCGCATTCGACCTTGCCCTGGCCGGCCCAGCGCCCACTGCGCGGATCCTCACCCGGTGCCACCTGCCGGGTGCACGGCGCGCACCCGATCGACGGGTAGCCGTCGTACTGCAGCAGGTTCACCAGGACCCCGTTGTCGGCGATGTAGCCGTCGAGATCGTCCTGCGTCCACGGCGCGATCGGGTTCAGTTTCACCATGTCGCGCTTCTCGTCGTACTCGACGACCTGGGTGTTCGCCCGGGTCGGGGCCTCTTCCCGCCGGACGCCGGTGACCCAGGCCTTGTAGCCGGACAGCACGCGGTTCAGCGGTTCGACCTTGCGGAGCGCGCAGCACTTGTCGGGTTCGCGGGCGAACAGGTCCTTGCCGTACTGCGCGTCCTGCTCCTCGACGGTCTGCTTCGGGGTCGCGTTGATCAGGTTGATCGGCAGCGTCGCGGCGACCGCGTCACGGGTGCCGATGGTCTCGGCGAAGTGGTAGCCGGTGTCGAGGAAGAGCACGTCCACGCCGGGGGCCGCCTCGGCCGCCAGGTGGGGGAGTGCCCCGTCTGCCATCGAAGCGGTCACCACGAGTTCGTCACCGAAGGTCTCCCGCGCCCACGCCAGCACTTCCTGCGCCGAGGCGTCGGCTAGTCGTTCATTCGCTTCCTCGGCGAGCGTCTTCAGGTTCGTACTCATTCCACCGTCACCCGCAGTCCGATCATCTTCAGCTGGAACACCCGTGCGCATGGCCGGCACTCCCAGGCGCCGTGCCCTTCCTCCGAGGGGCGGAGATCCTCGTCTCCGCAGTAAGGGCAGTACAGCGGTGCAGCACGCTCACTCATTGCAAAGCCTCCTCGTCAGCACGGACGACCCACTGGGCGAAGCGCTCGCCCTCGGACCGCTCTTTCAGGTAGTTCTGGGTGACGCGTTCGACGTAGTCGGTGAGTCCTTCCGCGGTGACCTTGTGGCCGCGCAGCTTGCGGCCGAACCCGGCGTCCAGGCCGAGCCCGCCACCGAGGTGCACCTGGTAACCGGGAACCTGCTTGCCGTCGGCACCCATCACCAACTGGCCCTTGAGGCCGATGTCGGCGACCTGGATCCGGGCGCAGGAGTTCGGGCAGCCGTTCACGTTCACCGTGATCGGCACGTCCAGGTCGGGGATCCGCTCCTCCAGCTCGTCGATCAGCTGGGCGGCCCGGGCCTTCGTCTCGACGATCGCCAGCTTGCAGAACTCGATCCCGGTGCAGGCCATCGTGTTCCGCCGCCACGCCGACGGCTTCGCCTTGAAACCGAGCGCGTCCAGCGCGGCCACCAGGGAGTCCACGCGAGACTCCTCGATGTCGAGCACGATCAGCTTCTGCTGCGCCGTCGTCCGGATCCGGTCCGACCCGTGCGCGGCGACCACATCGGCCACCTTCGCCAGCGTCTCGCCGGACACCCGGCCGACCACGGGCGCCACGCCCACGTAGTACCGGCCGTCCTTCTGCTTGTGCACGCCGACGTGGTCACCCTGTACGGCGGGAGTCTCGGGCGCGGGCCCGTCGATCAGCTTGCGCTTGAGGTACTTCTCCTCGAGGATCTCGCGGAACTTCTCGACGCCCCAGTCGGCGACCAGGAACTTCAGCCGCGCGCGGGTCCGCAGCCGGCGGTAGCCGTAGTCGCGGAAGATGCTGGTGACGCCCCACCAGGCCTCGTGCACCTCTTCGAGCGGGATCCAAGTACCGAGTCGCTGTGCCAGCATCGGGTTGGTGGACAGGCCGCCGCCGACCCACAGATCGAAGCCGGGGCCGTGTTCGGGGTGCACCACCCCGACGAAGGCGATGTCGTTCACCTCCGGCACCACGTCATGCGACGGGTGGCCGGTCATCGCGGTCTTGAACTTCCGCGGCAGGTTGGAGAACTCGTTCGTGCCGATGTACTTCTCGACGATGTCGTCGATGGCAGGCGTCGGGTCGATGATCTCGTCCGCGGCGATCCCGGCGACCGGGCTGGCAATGACGACGCGGGGGACGTCGCCGCACGCCTCGGTGGTGTAGAGGCCGACGGCTTCGAGCTTCTGCCAGATGGCCGGTACGTCCTCGACCCGGATCCAGTGCAGCTGGATGTTCTGCCGGTCGGTGATGTCGGCTGTGTCGCGCGCGTAGGTGCTGGACACCTCGGCGATCGTCCGCAGCTGCTCGGTGCTGAGCTGGCCGCCCTCGATCCGGACCCGGAGCATGAAGAACTTGTCGTCCAGCTCCTCGGGCTCGAGCGTCGCGGTCTTGCCGCCGTCGATCCCGGGCTTGCGCTGGGTGTAGAGACCCCACCAGCGGAACCGGCCGCGCAGGTCGGCGGGGTCGATCGAGTCGAAACCGCGGTGGGCGTAGACGTTCTCGATCCGGGCGCGGACGTTCAGCCCGTCGTCGTTCTTCTTGTTCTCCTCGTTCTTGTTCAACGGCTCGCGATAGCCGAGCGCCCACTGGCCTTCGCCCTTGCCTTTGCGGGGACGGGCAGGCTTGCGGGGGGCGGCAGAGGTGACGCCAGTCATCTCGGACGTGTCCTTGTCTGGTTGCGACAGGTGCGTCCGCGAGCCGAGCTCGAAGCGTCGTCGATTCGATCCGGTCTGCGGTGCACCCAGCGGTGATCGGGGGTGATCAGGGGCTCAGCGGCCTGCGGGGTGGCTGTCAGAACGTCGAAGGACAACAGATGGCACTGCGCATCCGCCCGAGGTCGACATGAATGCGACCTACGAGGTGGATGGTCATGGCAGCGCGCATGTCCACAACCATCAGCGCCAACAGCTGATAATTCAACTCCCAATCCTGCGATCTGAGACGCGATCTCACGATGCGGCTAAGTCAACCAGTCTGGTGGAGATTGATTCGCGCTCAATTCGTGATCTGCAAGAATTCTTGTGCAAGAGGTCTTGCGGTAATTAGTGTTGCCGTTGTGAGTCCTGTGAACCGCCGTACGGCGGACCCGTCGGTGATCGCCGCGATCCATCATCCACTCCGTCGCCGGCTGATCGACCTGCTCGGCGCGGACGGGCCGTCGACCGCGTCCCGGCTGGCCGCGTCGACCGGCGAGCTGGTCGGGAACATCAGTCACCACCTGAAGGTTCTCGCCGCCGCGGGGGTGATCGAGGAGGCTCCCGAGCTGGCGAAGACGCGGCGCGAACGCTGGTGGCGGACCGCCAAGGCGCCGTACACGTGGTCGTTCGCGGATGCCGGTGGAGACCCGGCCGGCGAGCTCGTCGCGGCGACCGTGGAGGAGGCGGATCTCGGTCGCCACGTGGCGAAGGTGCGGGAGTGGTTCGACGTTCGGGCCAAGTACGACGAGAGCTGGATCCGGGCCGCGTTCTCGACCGAGAGTTGGGTCACACTGACCCCATCGCGGCTCACCGAGCTCGGTGACCGGATCGGTGAACTGGTCCAGGAGTACGCCGATTCGCCGGACTCCGGTGACGATGCGAGAGCGGTCTACGTCTTCGCCCACGGCGTACCGGCCCGGCCCTGAGCGCGCCCCGCAGCCTAAGACGTGGTGGGGTGCTCCGAGCGCCAGTTCTTGATCAGTTGGTCGAGGTCGCTGTGGATGAAGGCGAAGAAGTCGGCGGCCTCGATCAGTCGGCGGCCGACCTCGGTGTCTGCACCGAAGAGGTCGGCGCCGGCTCGGCTGGAGGATTCCCATTCGGACAGCGCGTTGTTGCGGCGTTCCAGGATGGCCATGAAGACGTCGTCGCGGATCCGGTACTGGTCCTTGCGGGAGCCGGGCAGCCGTTCGCGGGTGATGAAGGAGACTTGCAGCAACTGGCGGACCGCGCCGGACACGGCCGGCTGGCTGATCTGCAGCGACTCGGCCAGCTCGGAGGCGGTCATCGTGCCGGTCGGGCTGACCAGCATCCGGCCCATCACCCGGGCCGACATGCTCGGTACGCCGCTGTTCGCGAGCACCCCGGCGAACCGTTCGACGAACTGGCTGACAGCTTCGGGAGACGGTTCCGGTGACATGTCAACACACTACTGGAATGCGATGTATCGGAAAATTGTGATCGTTGTGGGAACACGGAAGCGCCTCACCCAACCGGATGAGGCGCTTCCGCAAAAGGACGTCAGCTGAGCTCGAGGCCCGGGTACAGCGGGTGCTTGTCGAGGATCTCGGCGGAGGCCGCGTGGACCTTGTCGGCGACGCCGTCGGCGAGCACGTACTTCGCCTTCGACGGCGCCCCGGCCGAGGTGGTCGTCGGGGTGACGCTGGACAGCACGTCGACGATCAGCTCCGCGACCCGGTCGAACTCGTCCGCCCCGAAGCCGCGGGTGGTCAGCGCCGGCGTACCGATCCGGACGCCCGAGGTGTACCAGGCGCCGTTCGGGTCGCGCGGGATCGCGTTGCGGTTGGTGACGATGCCGGCGTCCAGCAGCGCCGACTCGGCCTGCCGCCCGGTGATCCCGTACGGCGAGACGTCGAGCAGCGCCAGGTGGTTCTCCGTGCCATCCGTGACGAGCTTGACGCCACGCTTCATCAGGCCCTCGGCCAGCGTGACCGCGTTGTCCGCGACGGCCTGCGCGTACGTCTGGAAGGAGGGCTGACGGGCCTCGGCGAGCGCTACCGCCTTCGCCGCCATCGTCTGGCTCAGCGGGCCACCCAGCACCATCGGGCAGCCACGGTCGACCGCGTCGGCGTACTCGGGTTGGCAGAGCACCATGCCGCCGCGCGGGCCGCGGAGCGACTTGTGCGTGGTGGTCGTGGTGACGTGCGCGTTCGGGACCGGGTCGAAGTCGCCGGTGAACACCTTGCCGGCGACCAGACCGGCGAAGTGGGCCATGTCGACCATCAGCGTCGCGCCGACCTCGTCGGCGATCTCGCGCATCTTGGCGAAATCGATCTTGCGCGGGTAGGCCGAGTAGCCGGCGATCAGGATCAGCGGCTTGAACTCACGCGCGGTCCTGGCGACCTCGTCGTAGTTCAGCAGCCCTGTCTCCGGGTCGGTGCCGTACGAGCTCTGGTGGAACATCTTGCCGGAGATGTTCGGCCGGAATCCGTGCGTCAGGTGGCCGCCCGCATCCAGCGACATCCCGAGCATCTTCTGGTCGCCGAGCGCCTTGCGGAGCTTGGCCCAGTCCTCGTCGGTCAGGTCGTTGACGTGCTTGGCGCCGGCCTCGGCGAGCGCGGGTGACTCGATCCGCTGGGCCAGGATCGCCCAGAAGGCGACCAGGTTGGCGTCGATCCCGGAGTGCGGCTGGACGTAGGCGTGCGGTGCGCCGAACAGGGCCGTCGCGTGGTCGGCGGCGGTCTGCTCGACGGTGTCGACGTTCTGGCAGCCGGCGTAGAAGCGGTGCCCGATGGTGCCCTCGGCGTACTTGTCGGACAGCCAGTTGCCCATCGTCAGCAAGGTGGCGGGGGAGGCGTAGTTCTCGCTGGCGATCAGCTTCAGCGAGGATCGCTGGTCGGCCAGTTCGGCCCTGATCGCACCGGCGATGGTGGGCTCCACCGCGCCGATCACCTCGAGCGCGTTGCGGTACGCGGCCGACGCCGCGGCAGCATCGAAGGGTTGAGTCATCGTCGTCTCTCTCCTGAGGTTGCTCGTTCGCGGCACCCAGGCGCACGGTGCCGGCGTGATTTCGCTCCCCGGTGGTTCTCCACCTCACGCGCCAGTCGCGACGCCGTAACCCTAGCGCCTGGCAACGTGATCAGAAGATGCGGTCGACTATCGGACCGAAGGGTGTCGTCCGGGGCAGGGTCCCGAACACACCACCCCAGTCGTTCGCCAGCCTGGAAGCCACGAAGGCGTCGGCGACCTCCGGGGTCGAGTAGCGGACGAGCAGAGACGCCTGCAGGCAGACGGCCATCCGCGCCGCGAGCCGGCGTGCTCCCGCTTCGGCCTCGGATACGTCGGAGAGCGCTTCGAGTACGTCGATGACGGCGGCGTCGAGCCGGGGATCCGCACCGCGGGCGGCGCCGACCTCGGTCAGCCAGGCGTCGAGCGATTCCGGCCGCCGCAGCGCCCGCAGTACGTCGAGGGCGTTGACGTTGCCGGAGCCCTCCCAGATCGAGTTGAGCGGCGACTCCCGGAACAGCAGCGGGAGACCGGACTCCTCGACGAACCCGTTGCCGCCAAGGCACTCCAGCGCCTCGGCGACTGTCATCGGGGTCCGCTTGCAGACCCAGAACTTGGCCAGCGGCAACGCGATCCGCCGGAACGCCTTGGCCTGTTCGTCCCCCTGCTCCGACGCGTCCACAGCCGCGGCGAGACGCATCGCGAGCGCGGTCGCGGCCTCGCTCTCCAGGGCCAGATCGGCCAGCACGTTCCGCATCGCCGGCTTGTCCCGTAGCAGCCCACCGAACGCACTCCGGTACGACGTGTGCCAGCTCGCCTCGACCAGGGCGCGACGCATCAACGCGGCCGACCCGAGAACGCAGTCGAGCCGGGTCGCCGCGACCATCTCGATGATCGTCCGGACCCCGGCGCCCTCGTCGCCCAGCCGGTACCCGACCGTGCCGTAGAACTCGACCTCGCTGGACGCGTTCGACCGGTTGCCGAGCTTGTCCTTCAGCCGTTGCAGGGCGAACGTGTTCCGGTTGCCATCGGCAAGGACCCGGGGGACGACGAAGCAGCTGAGACCTTCCGGCGCCTGGGCCAGGACGAGGAACACGTCCACCTGTGGGGCCGAGCAGAACCACTTGTGCCCGGTCAGCAGGTACTCGTTGCCGGTGCCGGACGGGGTGGCCGTGGTCAGGTTGGCCCGGACGTCGGAACCACCTTGTTTCTCGGTCATCCCCATCCCCGCGAGCACGCCGGTCTTCGCGGACGCGGGCAGCCGGCGTACGTCGTACTGGGTGGCGGCGAGGCGGGGGATCCAGTCCTTGGCGAGGTCCTCGGAGGCGCGGAGGGCGGGGACGGCGGCGTACGTCATGGAGATCGGGCAGCCGTGGCCGGGCTCGACCTGCGACCAGAGGTAGAAGCCGGCCGCGCGGGTCAGGTGGGGCGACGGGCGGTCGCTCGTCCATGGGGCCGCCTGCAGACCGAAGCCGACCGCCTTCTCCACCAACCAGTGCCAGGACGGATGGAACTCGACCTCGTCGATGCGGTTGCCGTAGCGGTCGTGGGTCTTCAGGACAGGCGGGTTCTGGTTCGCCGGAAGAGCCTGGGAGAGCGCTTCCTGACTACCCGCCAGCTCACCGATCCCGGTCAGGCCGGGATCGCCTTTGAGGTCCGCGTGCGGACGCAGAGCGTCACCAAGTGCCTGGTCCTGCGTGAAGAAGTTCACTCCCCGGAGTGGGGGAGCCTGATTCGTTACCGCGAATGGGTCCGCCATGTCAGTACGGTAAGCGGTATGGCACGCTCTGGGTCAGCGCACGGCGGTGGGACATCGGTCCCATTCGCCATGGTGCGGCGTATCCCCGCGACGACCTGGAAGCTGATCACCCAGACGGTCGGGGTCTGTCTGCGCTACCGGGTCACCGGGCTCGCGGCCGAGGCGGCGTTCTTCGCCATCCTCTCGCTGCCACCGCTGATCTTCGGGCTGGCCGGAAGTATCGGTTACATCGCGAGCCGGTACTTCGAGGTCGAGACGATCGAGGAGATCAAGACCCAGATTGCCGAGATCGCCGGCCAGGCGCTGACCGCCGACTCGGTCCGGGAAGTCATCGTGCCCACGCTCGACTCGGTGCTCGACGGCGGCCGGCCGGACGTGATCTCGATCGGTTTCGTGCTGGCGCTGTGGTCCGGCAGTCGCGCGCTGAACGTCTTCGTCGACACCATCACGATCATGTACGGGATGGGGGGCCGTCGTGGCATCGTCCGTACCCGCGCCCTGTCCTTCAGCCTGTACTGCGCGGCCCTGGTGATCGGCGTGATCGTTCTTCCACTGGTGCTGGCCGGTCCGGACGCTGTCAACTATGTGCTGCCGCAGCGAGTGGACTTCCTCAACCAGCTCTACTGGCCCGTGGTCACCATCCTGTCGGCGGGCTTCCTGAACACGCTCTATCACTTGTCGGTGCCGGTCCGGACGCCGTGGGTGTCGGATCTGCCGGGTGCGTTCCTGGCGTTGTCGATCTGGATCCTCGGCAGCTTCGTGTTGCGGTGGGTCCTGCAGAGCACGGTGGGCGGGACGTCGATCTACGGACCGCTGGCGGCACCGATCGCCGTTCTGCTGTGGTTGTACCTGACGGCGATCGCAGTACTGATCGGGGCGGCGCTGAACGCTGTGGTCGATCGGTTGTGGCCGCACAAGGCGCGGCAGGAGAAGCTCGCGCAGGAGCAGCTGGAGCAGGAGAGGTTGGCGCAGTCGGCGCAGGAGGGGTCGGAGCCGGTGATGAAGGCCGAGGCGGATCCGCATCACATCGCCGAGGAGCCTGGTGTCGGGGAGGAGCGGCCGGAGGTGAAGCTCGCCCGTGCGATCGAGGGGTCGGCGGGCCACGGGAAGCCGGCTCCCGCTCCCATCGACGCAGGGACGATCACGCCGGTCTCGGCGCCGGAACCCGTCGTCCGGCCGGGGCGGGAGGACGGTAAGGCTCCGCCGCGGACAGTGTCACCGCAGGAGGGGCCGTCGCGGGAGCCGGAGCGGGTCGGAAAATCTGGTGCGCCGGTCGACGGCGAAGACCTAGGCTGAGGGCATCGCGACAGTCCGTCGGAACCGACGGCAGGACAACCGAAGGGAGGCGAGCCGCCATGAGCCATCGATTGGCCGATTCGGCCGCAGTCTCCCGTACCGTCCGTCCGTTGAGCTGATCTCGCGGCCGGACCTCTTGAAAGGTTCGTCGCACGATGTCAGCTGATCTTCTGGCCCTGGGTCTCGACGACACCACGGCTGATTACTTCACCACTCTTCCGGGTTCCGCCGAACTGGTTCCGGGGCGAGTTGCCCGGGTCGACAAGGGTCTGTCGACCGTGTTCACCGAGGACGGGCCGGTCCGCGTGACCTGGTCCGGCGGCGTGCTCGCGGCGATCGCGGCCGATCCCCAGGCGGTGCCGTGTACCGGCGACTGGGTTTCCCTGCGCAACTGGCCCGACGACCGGATCACGTTGGAGGCGATCGCGCCACGCCGTACTGCGATCGTCCGCGCCGAGGTCGGCGGATCCTCTCGTGGTCAGGTGCTCGCGGCGAACGTCGACGTGATCGCGATCGTGGTCGGCCTCGAACCGGAACCCAACATCGGCCGGATCGAACGGTTCCTCGCGCTCGCGTGGGAAAGCGGTGCGCGCCCGGTCGTCGTACTGACCAAGGCCGATCTGGTCGGGGATGCGGAAGCCGTTGCCGAGGATGTGGCCACGGCCGCGCCCGGGGCCGACGTACTGGTTTGCAGCGCGACGACGGGTGAGGGGCTCGACGCAGTACGGGCTCTCTTCGACGGCAACGCGACGATGGCTCTGCTTGGTGCGAGTGGCGCCGGCAAATCGTCGTTGGTGAACGCGCTGGTTGGCGTGGAGTTGCTGGAGGTCCGGGCGATCCGGGATGACGGCAAGGGGCGGCATACCTCGGTACGGCGCGAGTTGATCCCGCTGCCTAGTGGTGGGGTCGTGATCGACACGCCGGGGCTGCGTGGCATTGGGCTGCAGGAGCTGGGGGACGGCGTGGTTGCTGCCTTCCCGGATGTTGCGGCGCTTGCGGAGCGGTGCAAGTTCAAGGACTGCGTGCATGTGACGGAGCCTGGTTGTGCTGTGCGGGCTGCGCTTGAGGATGGGACGCTGCCGGTACGCCGGTTTGAGAGCTGGCAGCGGCTGCAGCGGGAGGCGGCCTTCATGGCCCGGCGTACGGACGCCCGCCTTCGGGCCGAGGCCAAGAAGGAATGGGTTCGCGCGTCCAAGTCCTATCGGCGCGACTCCAAGCCTCGTCCGTAGGGGCTCGTGAAAGACTCGGGGCATGGGTCGAGCTGTGTTGGTGACGGGGGCTTCGCGGGGGATTGGTGCTGCTACTGCGTTGGCTTTCGCGGAGGCAGGGGACCGGGTTGCGGTCCACTACAGCAGGTCGGAGGACGCGGCGGCCGCAGTACTGAAGTCGTTGCCGGGTGACGGGCATGTGATGGTTCGGGCGGATCTCGCTCAGCCTGCCGAGATCCAGCAGATGGTCGATGAGGTTGCTGCGGCGCTCGGCGGGATCGACGTGCTGGTGAACAACGCGGGGGTGTACGAGACCCATCGGATCCGTGAGACGTCGTACGAGGAATGGCAGCGGGCTTGGTCGGAAACGCTCGGAGTGAACTTGCTGGGAGCGGCGAACACGACGTGGTGCGCGGTTCGGCATATGGGGCGTGGTGGGCGGATCGTGAACGTGTCCTCGCGGGGTGCGTTCCGTGGTGAGCCGAACCAGCCGGCGTACGGCGCGAGTAAGGCCGCGCTGATCTCGTTGGCCCAGTCGCTCGCGCGATCGCTCGGACCTGACGGGATCGCGGTGACGGCCATCGCGCCCGGGTGGACCGTGACCGATATGAATACGCGTGCGCTTGAGGGTGACGGGTATGAGCGTCGGCGTCTTGAGAGTCCGCTTGAACGGATCGCGTCGCCGGATGAGGTTGCGGCGGCGATCCTGTATCTCGCGTCACCACAGGCCGAGTTCGCGACCGGAACCGTGCTCGACTTCAACGGCGGCTCGTACCTGCGGATGTAGTCGGACCGCGGCGCCCAGCCCCCGCCGCCGAGCGAAGCGAAGGCGTTGGGGGGTGTGGGTGGCGAAGCCCCCACCCGCGGCAAGCGAAGCGCAGCCGCACAAACGACGAAGGCGAGGCGCTCCGCGCTTTCCGCGGACACACCTCGCCCATCGCCTTCGTGGACGATACTGGGATCGAACCAGTGACCTCTTCCGTGTCAGGGAAGCGCGCTACCGCTGCGCCAATCGTCCGCGGTACCTCGGTTGTTCGAGGTGGAGACGGGATTCGAACCCGTGTACACGGCTTTGCAGGCCGTTGCCTCGCCTCTCGGCCACTCCACCACAGAGTCTCAGGCCTGCTGGACCTAGTCCGAGCGGACGACCGGGTTCGAACCGGCGACCTCAACCTTGGCAAGGTTGCGCTCTACCAACTGAGCTACGTCCGCATCGCGTCGAGCTGTTCGGCTCGGTGCGAGAGCAGAACAGTAGCGCACTTTCGGCCCCCGCAGAAACCGAGTATCCGGGGTGTCGCGCTCACTCCGGCCCAGGCGGGCAAAATGTCACACGAGTCACACCAGCCCCACGAGCGTCGTACGCCGAACCTGACACCGAACACCTGCCCACACCCCGCGCAATCCGACAGAACGAGCACCTATTCCTCGACTGGCGACAGCTCGACCTGCTGCAGGTAATCGTCGTCGCCGAGCAGTTCGATGGAGGTGATGCGGCCATCCGTGACCGTGAACGCGAAGACGACCCGCGGCTCCCCGCGCTGCGCCCACACGAGCCCCGCGAGACCGTCGACCAGAACCAGTTTCGCCGCCTGCGCCCGCCCCGAGAACGACTCGGCGACCGCGGTTGCTCCACGTACCAAGGCCACCGCACCACCCAACGCGACCACGGCGTCGTCGGCCCGCAGTACGACGCCTGGATCGAGCAGCTCCAGCAGCGCCTCGAAGTCCCCACCACGAGACGCCGCGAGGAACGCGCTCACCACCTCCCGCTGCCGCGCCGCGTCGGCCTCCGGAGCATCAGGCTTCCCCTGCACCCGCCGCCGAGCCCGACTCGCCAACTGCCGAGCGGCCGCGGGAGATCGCCCGATGATCACCGCGATCTCCTCGAACGGCACCGCGAACATGTCATGCAAGACGAAAGCCAACCGCTCCGCCGGCGTCAACGTCTCCAGCACGACGAGCAACGCCAACCCCACCGAGTCGGCCTGCACGGCCTCGACTTCCGGATCTGCGATCTCCTGATCGGCCAGCGCGGGGGAGTGTTCCCCGACAGCCTGCTCGGGATGCGCGCGCCGCGACCGCAGTACGTCGAGGCAGATCCGCCCGACCACAGTGGTCAGCCAGCCGCCCAGATTGTCGATCGACCCCGGATCCGAGCGGCTCAGCCGGATCCACGCCTCCTGTACGGCGTCTTCCGCCTCCTGCCGGGACCCGAGCATCCGGAAAGCCACCGCGCCCAGGTGCTCCCGGTTCTCCTCGAACCGCGCCGCGAGCCACTCGTTGTCCTGCATCGATGCCTCTTCCCCTCCGGCGGTCACACTTCTGTCCGGACCGCGTCATAGAGGTGACGTCACCACCCACCAAGATGTGACACTGACAGACCCCGCCGATCAGGAGACCACAGTGGCAGACCCCGCCCGCACCCCCGAAGAACGCAAGCACGACGCGCTGAAACGGCTGGACACAGAGGTCGACGCGTGGGTCTCCACCGCCAGCACGGACGGCACCCCGTACCTGGTTCCCCTCTCGTTCCTGTGGGACGGCGGATCCCTCTGGCTGTCCACCGCCGCGAACAACCCCACCAGCCGCAACCTCAAGGCGTCAGGCCAACTCCACCTCGCCATCGGCCAAACCCGAGATGTCCTCCTCATCACCGGCACCGCCACCCCGGCCGTCCCGTCCGACGAACTGGCCGACGCCTTCGCCACCAAATGCGGCTTCGACCCCCGCCAAAGCAACTACCCCTACTTCCAGGTTCAACCCCAACGCATCCAAGCCTGGCGCGAGGTCAACGAACTCCCCAACCGCATCCTCATGAACAACGCCACCTGGCTCATCTAAAAGCACGTCGCCTAGTACGGCGCGCCCCTAGTCGCTCGCCGCCGACGGGTGTGGCCGGCCGCTTCCCGCCCGGCCGGCGAACTGATCGACATGTAGTAGTCGCCTGCCGGGGCGTCCACTTGATGGGTTTCAGGCGTAGAGAGCCGCCGCGCGGCCGACTACGTCATGTCCATCGGTACAGGCGGCGAACAACCAGAGACGCATTACCAGACCGGCGATCAGCCAGGGGCAGCACCCCAAACGACGGCGATCAGCCAGGGCAGCACCCAACGTCGGCCATCAACCACAGACCCTGCACCCGACCGCGGCGCCCAGCCCCAGCCGCCGAGCGAAGCGAAGGCGTAGGGGGTGTGGGTGGCGAAGCCCCCACCGCGCGGCAAGCGAAGCGCAGCCGCACAAACGACGAAGGCGAGGCGCTCCGCGCTTTCCGCGGACACACCTCGCCCATCGCCTTCGTGGACGATACTGGGATCGAACCAGTGACCTCTTCCGTGTCAGGGAAGCGCGCTACCGCTGCGCCAATCGTCCGCGGTACTGAGGGTTTCGAGGTGGAGACGGGATTCGAACCCGTGTACACGGCTTTGCAGGCCGTTGCCTCGCCTCTCGGCCACTCCACCATGAGAAAGCTGGCCTGCCGAACCCTCTCCGAGCGGACGACCGGGTTCGAACCGGCGACCTCAACCTTGGCAAGGTTGCGCTCTACCAACTGAGCTACGTCCGCGTTGCGACCGGGTTTTCGTTCCCCTCGGCGCGAGAAGAACATTAGCTCATCGGGGCTCGAACTCAAAAATCGGGGGTCACCTCCCGGCCTACCGGGTGTCATCAGCCGGTCACCGAAGGCGTGCGCAACGTAGCCGAAATCCCAATCCTGTAAGACGAAACCGTCGCCGGGCGCGAACGTCCGACCGAGTTGTGAGTACGCCGCGGCACGTTGCCTGCACCGAATTGGGCGCCGCGCGGCGTACGGGCTGGGCGTGTGATCGCGTGGGAATGGGCGCGGTCGCGGACGGGCGGATCGGCGGCACTAAGGTGTCGATTGGAAGGAGAGCTGATGATTGTCTGGCTGAACGGTGCCGTGGTGCCGGATCCGGTCGCGGGTGCGATCTCGCCGTTGGACCACGGACTGACCACGGGTGACGGGGTCTTCGAGACGCTGAAGATCGTTGACGGGCAGCCGTTCGCGGTGACCAGGCATCTGGAGCGGCTGGTCACGTCGGCGACGGGTCTCGGGCTGCCGGAGCCGGACGTGGCGCAGGTCGAAGATGCGATCGCGGTGGTGATGAAGGCGGATCCCGGTATCGCATTCGGCCGGCTGCGCATCACGTACACCGGTGGGGTCTCGCCGCTGTCCTCGGATCGCGGTACCACCGGGCCGACCCTGCTCGTCGCGTCCCAGGCGATCCAGCCGCCGGCGCCGACGTCCGCGATCGTCACCGTCCCGTGGCTGCGCAACGAACGCAGTGCGGTCGCCGGCCTGAAGACCACCTCGTACGCCGAGAACGTTCGCGCGCTCGCCTACGCCAAGGAGCGCGGTGGCACCGAGGCGATCTTCGCCAACACGATCGGCAACCTCTGCGAAGGTACCGGTACGAACATCTTCTGCGTCTTCGACGGCGAACTCGTCACGCCACCGCTCTCCTCCGGCGCTCTCGCCGGTGTCACCCGCGCATTGGTCCTGGCCTGGTACGGCGCGACCGAACGCGATCTCCCGCTGACCGCACTCGCCGATGCCGACGAGATCTTCCTGACGTCCACCACCCGCGACGTTCAGGCCATCCACCGCGTCGACGACCGCGAGCTCCCAGCGCCGGGCGAAGTCACCGCCGCCGTCGCCAAGATCTTCGCCGACCGAGCCACCGAAGACCCCAACCCGTAGCAGCCCCAATCCACAGGCGACGGCTCGGGATCAGGCGGGGTTCTTCGGGCGCGCGGCAACGGGACGAGGTGCGGCCTGGCGGGGGTAGTACTGGCTGCTCGCTGGAGATGAACTACTCGCCGGAGGCTTTGCGGCGCTCTCGGTAGGCGGCTACGTGGAGGCGGTTGCCGCAGGTGCGGGCGTCGCAGTACCGCTTGGAACGGTTGCGGGACAGGTCGATCAGGGCGTCGTCGCAGTCGGGGGCCTCGCAGCGGCGCAGACGTTCGCGCTCGCCGGCCGAGATCACCTGGGCCAGCGCGATCCCGCACTCCACCGTGATCCGGCAGGTCATCGACGCGCCGTCCCGCGAATAGTGGATGTGCCACGGATGACCGTCGTGATTCGTCAGCCTCGGCGTCGTCGTACCCCGGGCCACGATCGCGTTGATCAGCGCGGCCGCCTCCGCGTCGGAGTTCGTGGTGAACACCGGCGAGAACATCGGCCGCAGATCCCGGATCTCCTGCAGATCCGTCTCCGTCAGCGTGCCGACCGCGCTGAACTCCCGCTCCTGGATGAACTTCTCCAGGTCCTCGAGGGTCTCCAGCGTGTCGACCTGGCTGTTCGGCCCGGGCAGCGTATTGACCAGCCGGACCAGTGTGGCGAGCGCGTGCTCGGTGTCGTGCGAGAAAGTCACAGTCTGTCTCCAACGGCGACGGGGTCTCCGTCTTGCAGCAAGAGTAGCCCCGCCGGATTCGTACGTCGCGGACCAATGCGCTATGGTTTCACCCGCAAGACACCACAAAGCATCACCAGCACGACCAGAACGGGCGATTGGCGCAGTGGTAGCGCGCTTCGTTCACACCGAAGAGGTCACTGGTTCGAACCCAGTATCGCCCACGGTAAGAAACCGCAGGTCAGAGCGGGAACCCAGCAGCATCCGGGTTCCCGCTCTGGCCTGATTCAAACCATTCCGCCGTACGACTCCACGAGAGCTGCAGGACGGCGTACCGTCGGGGCGTGGATATGGGGGCGGGCCTTCGGGGCAGTGTGGAGGATGGGTTGTGGCCTCTGGTCGAGGCCTTTGTCGGGTCGCACGAGGTGGCGGGCCTGGCTGTTGCCCTGGTGCGCGATGAGGAGGTCGTCTCGCGCGGGTTCGGCGTCCGTGACGTCGGCACCGGCGCGCCGGTCACGCCCGAGACGATGTTCCACCTGGCGTCGGTGTCCAAGCCGTTCGTAGCGACCGCGATCGTGTCGCTGGCGACCGCTCGCGACGGCGGCGAACCGGTGCTCGATCTGGATGCTCCGATCACCGAACGGGTGCCTGAGTTCACGCTGGCCGACGGTCGGGCAGGAGAGGTCACAGCCCGGCGTCTGTTGAGCCACACGAGCGGTCTCCCCGACGTCGCGGACTACGGCTGGCACGACCCTCAGCTCGGCGACGACGCGCTCAGCGAATTCGCTCGCAGCCTGTCGGACTGGCGGCTGCAGGCGGAGCCCGGCTCGGCGTTCTCCTACTCCAACG
Organism: Kribbella caucasensis; assembly: GCF_004361855.1. Lineage (GTDB taxonomy): Bacteria > Actinomycetota > Actinomycetes > Propionibacteriales > Kribbellaceae > Kribbella > Kribbella caucasensis. The sequence goes on along the minus strand of NZ_SNWQ01000008.1, from coordinate 86,629 downwards.
CCGGGTACGAGCTGCTCGGGCTGCTGCTGTCCAGGGCCACCGACACGACGTTCGAGAAAGCCATGCGGCAACAGGTCCTGGCCCCACTCGGGATGCGGAACAGCACCTTCCTGCGCGGCGAGGTGCCCGCGCACCTGGCTGCCTCACCGCACGTGGGGATGCCACTGTCGGTGCCCGAGGGAGCCTATCCGTACACCAGGCGCCATGCCCCGAGCTCGACTCTGCACTCCAACCTGGTCGAGATGTGTCGCTGGATGGTGGCCCACTTCGAGCCGGCCGAGGTGGCTGCCGGGGGTTCCGACGGGCAGTGGGCGAGGCTGGACGCTGGGCTGCTCGACCTGATGTGGCAGCCGGTGGTGCCGGTGGGTCACCCCCCATGGCAGGATGCGGCGACGCTCGGCTGGGCCATGGGCAGCTACCGCGGGCACCGAACGCTGAGCCACAGCGGTGCGGACCCCGGGTTCGGGTCGAGGGTCGTGCTGGTGCCTGAGCGGCGGACCGGCGTCGTCATTCTGGCCAACTCCAACACCGTCCCCGCCTCGCCCATCGCGGCAGCAGCGCTCGACATCGCCCTCGCCGATGTCCCCCTCTCGGTGATCTCCGGTGCGACGCCCGGGGAGCTGGGCGAGGGGGTGGTGGCCATGCGCGCCTTGGTGCCCCCGGTCGTCGGCCCCGTCGCCGAGGCGCTGACAACGTCGGGGCCGGACGCCGCAAAGGCGGTGTACCACCGACTGGCGGCGGTCGAGCCGGCCGAGTTCGACCTCGACGACGAGGGGTTCGTCGACGCCACGTGGGGAGCGATCGAGCTGCACCGCCCAAGCCTGGTCTGGCCCCTCCTGCGAGTGTGGACCGAGTTGCGTCCGGACTCATCCGTGGCTTGGACGATGACCGGATGCGCCCATCAGCTGGACGGGCAGCTCAACCTGGCGAGGACTGCCCTCCGACGCGCCCTCGACCTCGACCCCGAGAACGACGACGCCGCGCAGGTCCTGAGCAGACTCCCATCGGCGTGACCCGGCCGTAGTGGCGGAGGGCGGGCCAGGGGGTGGACCAGGGGCTGGACCAGGACCAGGGGTGGGTGGAGTGGGTTAGTAGTAGCGGCGTAGGGCTGGCCATAGGGCGGACCAGGGTTTGGTGGGGGCGGTGCAGAGGACTATGGCGGTGTTGGTTTCCTCGTTGTCCACCTCGGCGGGGGTCGTGAAGGTGGCGACCTGGGTGCAGGTGGTGAAGTGGGATTCGTAGCGGGGGGTGCGTTCTTGTTCGACCAGGAGGACGGGGCCGGTTTGGGTGTCGGGTGGGGCGGGCCAGTCGGCGAAGGACATGTGGCCGGAGTACGGGGTTGGGAGGCCGTGTTGGGGGCCGTAGCGGGCCAGGGCGCCTGCCTGGCCGTAGTTGCCGGCGAAAAGGACTGCGGTTGCGCGTTGGTCGGCGGGGATTTGGTTCCAGGCGGTGGCGACGGTTTGGGCTAGTTCGGGCCAGCCGATTTGTTCGCCTTGTTCGGGGTTGATGGGGAGGACGGCGTTGACGGCCGAGGTGGGGAGGACGGGGAGGGTGAAGATGGCTGACGTGATTGCGGTTAGCGCGAGGCCGGCTGCGAGCAGCGTCGTACGGCGGGCGCCGCGGGCCCAGTCGATAGTGGGTTGGCAGCCCGCTGCGACTAGGACCAGGAGGAGGGGGAGGGCGTAGTAGCTCTTGCCGCCGGTGGCTAGGACGATGACGCAGAGGATGGGGTAGGCGAGCGCTATCGGGCGGGCCCAGCGGAGGGTGGGGGTGCGCCACAAGCGGAGGAAGCCGGCGATCCAGATGGGGACCAGGAAGGGGGAGAGTTGGAGGAGTTGGAGGGGGGCGAACATGATGCGGTTCTCGGTGCCGTCGTCCTCGCTGATGCCGCCGGCAACCGTGAGTTGCGGCCAGTCGTGGGTGGCCTGCCAGATGAGGTTGGGGGCAGCGAGAAGACAAGCGAGCGCTACACCGGCGATCAACCACCAGGACTTCAACACGTTGCGTGGGCCCAGGATCAGTACGGCGATCAGGAGTGCTGCCAGCGGTAGGACGACCAGGTACTTGTTCTCGAGGGCGATCCCGGTGGTGAGGCCGAGGGCGATCCACCAGCGGCCGTCGCCGGTGCGGAGTAGGCGGATCGCGAACAAGCAGATCAGCATCCAGGCGAGCAGGTCGAAGGTTGCCGTCGACACCATGTGACCGGTGCCGAGGACGAATCCGGCTACGGCGGCGGCCAGCGCGGCCAGGATCTGAGCTCGACGCTCGCTGCCGAACTCCCGGGCGATCAGCGCGACCACGACCACGGTCAGACAGCATGCGAGGGTCGCGACCACGCGGAGGCCGGCTGGGGTGTCGCCGAAGATCGTGGTGGAGATCCGGGCCAGGAGCGGGGTCAGCGGGGGTTGGTCGACGTATCCCCAGGCCAGGTGATCGCCCGCGACCAGGAAGTACAGCTCGTCGCGGTGGTATCCGTAGCGGCCGGAGAGAGCGGTGAGGACGGCGGCGACCGTGAGAGCGATGGCCGCGACCGGGACGATGGCGAAGGCGGGGACCGGCGGGCGCGTCATGGCGAGCATGCTCCCAGCCCGAAAGGTCGCCGAACAGGCCGAAATCCGGCCGAAGTGTCAGGCGAGCACACCTACCCGGTCATGGCGACGGCAGGAGTTCGGGAGGCTTTCCGCGGTCGAGCAACATGACCCGTCCGGCGAGGGTTTCGTCCTCGACGAATCGGATGACCGCATCGGTCAGCGTCTCGAGTGGTACGAGAGCGGGGCCGCGCTGAGGCGGAGGCAGCGCAGCCTGTTCTGCCAACCCTCGCTCGGTCGCGACCCAGTCTGGGACGACGCAGTTGACTCGTACGCCGTGGCTCTCCCGCAGTCCCGCGAGCGTCGAGGTGAAACGGATCAGCCCTGCCTTCGCAGCGCTGTACTCCGGTGATACGTGCGGGCTGTGTCCCAGTCCGGCGGTCGAGCCCACGTTCACCACCGCCCCGCCACCCACTCGGCGCATGGGCTCGAGGACGAGTTGGGTCGCGAGCATCGGCGCGCGAAGGTTGAGCTCCAGCGATGCAGTCCACCGTGCGGCCGACGCCTCAGGGAAGCACGGCCGGAGGTCGGGGCCGCCGCCGGCGTTGTTCACCAGGATGTCCGGTGCGCACTTCAGCACCGCTGCCACGGCGAGGTCGTCACGCATGTCGACGGGCTCGAACCGAGCGGATGAGCCGATCGCTGCCGCGACGCGCGAACCAGCGGACGCGTCGATGTCCACGAGCACGACTTCGGCGCCTTCGGCTACCAGCCGTTCCGCGATGGCGCGGCCGGTTCCGACCGCGGCGCCGGTGATGAGGGCACGCTTGCCTGTGATCCACACGCTCGATCACCTCCGCGAATCACCCTGCCGGACGCCGCCGACAAACACCGAGTCGTCCTTGCGCCGGCCTGGTGGAGGTGATTTGGTATATCAACTCAAGCTGTGGAGGAGGGCTGGATGGCGCCGCTGTACCTGCGGATCACGAACCATGTGCTGTCGGAGATCAAGCGCGGTGTACTCCGGCCGGGCGACCGGGTGCCATCGGAGATGGAGCTCGCGGCGCAGTTCGAGGTCAGCCGGATCACGTCGAAGCGGGCGCTCGAGGTACTCCGGGAGGCGGGCCTGGTCGAGCGGATCCGGGGTAAGGGCTCGTTCGTCGTCCGTGAGCTACCTGACCTGGAGGGGATGACGCTGCCGGCGGTCCGGGCGAGAACTCGGGAGCGGCGGAGGACGATCGCGCTCGTCGTACCGGATGTCTCGGAGGCGTACGGGCTGGAGTTGTTGCGTGCGATCGAGGAGCGGTGTGCCGACCACGGGATGAACCTGCTCGTACGGCGGACGCGTGGGCGGCAGGCGGATGAGGAACGGGCGGTGGAATCGCTGGCCGGGTCGGGTGAGGTCGATGGGCTGATCGTGTTCCCGGTGCATGGCGACTTCTACAACGCGAGCTTGTTGCGGCAGGTGCTCGACGGGTATCCGATGGTGCTGGTCGACCGGCACCTGTCCGGGATCCCGGTGTCTGCCGTGCACACGGACAACGTCGCGGCGTCCCGGGCGTTGACCGAGCGGCTGCTCGACCTCGGGCATCGGCAGATCGCGTTCGTGTCGCCGCCGCCGCAGAACACGTCGAGTATCGAGGACCGACTGGAGGGGTTCCGGGCCGCGTTCGCGGAGCGGGAGCCGGGGGAGTACCGGGCGCACCAGCTCACGTCGTTGCGGAGTACGTTGCCGGGGTCGTTCACGCGGGAGAGTGTGAACGCCGATGTCGAGGTGATCCGGGCGTTCCGCGATCGGGTGCCCGAGGTGACGGCGTACGTGGCGTGTGAGTACAACCTGGCGCGGATGCTGGATCGGGCGTTCGGGCAGCCGCGGGAACAGGTGATCAGCTGTTTCGACTCGCCGGGGGATCCGATCGGTGGGTTGCCGTTTCTGCATGTCCGGCAGGACGAGCGGGAGATGGGGCGGCAGGCGGTCGATCTGCTGCTCGCCCAGTTGCGTGGGGAATCGGTGCCGAAGCTGTCCACCGTCCCGTTCGAGCTGGTCGATGCCGAGCGCAACTGAACCGCCGCGACAAGGGCCTGACTTTTGGCAGTACTGCGGGTCGGCGCGGGCTGTGTAGCGTCGGGCCTGTGAAGTGGCGGCGGATCGGGGACCTCGGCCTGTGGTGCGGGCTGGGGTTCCTGGTGATCGCGGAGAGCGGTACCCGGGGCGACCCGTACTGGCTGATGGCGACCTGTCTCGCGCTGCTCGCCGCTGCGGTTCTGCTCCGGCGGTCCCGGCCGATCGTGGCGCTGGCCCTGGTCGTCACGCCCGAGATCCTGATCTTGGCCTACGCGATGAACACGGCGTTCGGCGTACCGATCGCGCTGATCCCGGCGATCTCGTTGCTGAGTTACCTGGCCGGGCGCCGGGAGACCCTCCTACGGCACTTCGTGATGCTGGCCGGTTGGGCCCTGGTCGCGTTACTGGCGCTGGGGTTGGTGCTGCACCGGGAGATCTCGGTCGGCGAGGCGGTGCTGAGCTGGCTGGTGATCTTGCTGCTCTCATTGATCCTGGTCGCGCTCCCGTGGCTGATCGGGCGGTACCGCGCACAGCAGGCCCTCCTCGCGACCGCCGGCTGGGATCGGGCCGAGCGGATCGAACGTGAACACCGGATGGAGATCGACCGCGCGCGACTCAGAGAACGCTCCCGGATCGCCGAGGACATGCACGACTCGGTCGGCCACGAGCTGAGCCTGATCGCGTTGCGCGCCGCCGCGCTGGAGGTCGACGCCGATCTGCCCGTGCGGCACCGCCAGGCCGCGACCGATCTCCGCGAAGCCGCCGCCACCGCGACCGACCGCCTCGGCGAGATCATCGGCGTACTCCGCGATGCCGACGCCCAGGCCCCTGTTGTCCCGAGCCACGAAACGGTCGCCGACCTCGTCGATCGAGCCGCCGCCTCGGGGCTGGCGGTCCGGCTGGTGGAGGACGGGGATCAATCAGACGTGTCGCCGATGGTGGATCGGGCTGTTCATCGAGTCGTGCAGGAGTCGCTGACGAATGCGAGCAAACACGCTCCGGGTGCGTCGGTGGTCGTGACGATCAACAGGTCGGCCGACATCGTCGTACAGGTCGTGGACAGTGGAGCAACGCAGACGGTCGAGAACGTGCCGTCGACGGGGAGTGGGTTGGCCGGCCTGACCGAGCGGGTTCGGCTGGTCGGTGGGACGTTGACTGCAGCCCAGCGGTCCGAGGGTGGGTTCGAGGTGGTCGCGCGGATTCCCCGGTCGGGTGGCCGGCAGGAACCCGAGCAGCCGGTGGAGTCCGCGACGGCCGACGAGCGAGCCGACGTACGACGGAGGGCCCGGCGGGGGCTGATCACCGCGGTCGCGGCTCCGCTCGTGCTGGGTTCGGTCATCGGAGTGGTTGCGATGGGCTACTACCTGGTCGCCGGATACAGCGCGATCCTGCGACCGGACCAGTTCGACGCGCTGCGGATAGGTCAGAGCAAGGAGGAAGTCGAACGGGTGTTGCCGGCGATGCGGATGCTCGATCCGCCCAGCGAGCGGACCACGACACCGGACGGCTGGGACTGCCGGTTCTATCGGCCGGACGGCCCGTTCTCCATCAATTACGCATACCGGCTGTGCTTCGCGGACGAACGGCTGGTTGCAAAGGACGTAGTACAGACCGGGTCCGTGCCACCGACGATCGAGGGAACACCACGTTGATCAGGGTTCTGCTGGCGGATGACGAGGCGATGGTCCGGGCGGGGGTGCGGGCGATCCTCGGTTCGGATGAGGCGATCGAGGTGGTGGCCGAGGCGGCGGACGGGTTAGAGGCGGTCGAGTTGGTGCACCGCCATCGGCCGGACGTCGCGGTGCTGGACATCCGGATGCCGCGGCTGGACGGGTTGGCGGCGGGCGCGGAGATCCGGCGTACGGCGCCTGGTACGGCGGTAGTGATGCTGACGACGTTCTCGGAGGACGCGTATATCGCGAAGGCGTTGGGGGACGGCGCGAGCGGGTTCCTGCTGAAGTCGGGTGATCCGCGAGAGCTGATCGCCGGGTTGAAGGCCGTCGCGGAGGGAGCGGCGTACCTGTCGCCGAAGGTCGCGCACCGGGTGATCGCCGAGCTGAGCGGCGACGGCGCGGGTGGTGGGCGGATGACCCGGGCGGCGGCCGCGAAAGCGCAGGTCGACGTACTCAGTCCGCGGGAGCGTGAGGTGCTCGCTCTGGTCGGGGCTGGGCTGTCGAACGCCGAGATCGCGGGCCGGTTGTTCCTCGTGGAGGGCACGGTGAAGGCGTATGTCAGCGCGGTGCTGAACCGGCTCGGGGTGAAGAACCGGGTGCAGGCCGCGATCGTGGCCTACGAGGCCGGTTTGGTCGGGTCCTGACAATGGCAGGAAGGGGCCGGGCGACGCTCCGGGGCGTGACATCCCGTCGACACTTGGTCATGGGATAGTGGAGCTTCCCCGGGGGTACAGCCCGGGCGGACCAGCACACCGCGGGCGGCAGGCACCGCCCCGCTGAGAGAAACAGGGGATCCAGGTCGTGACCGACTCGCACAACTCCGGACAGCACAAGGACCGGGAAGCGGCGGCGGCCGAGGTCCGGAGAATGTGGCAGCCGACCCCGTCGTGGTCCCAGCCGGATCCGGCCGGTACCACTCCCGAGCCCGAGCCGGTCGACGAACAGCCCGAGGACAAGCCGGCCGACGCTCTCGCCCAGGAGTTCCCGGGCGATTCGTGGAACCAGCCTGAGACCCAGCAGGCCCAACCGGCCAGCGACCCCTGGACCCATTCGGCGAGCGACGGCGGCGACTCCAGCACGGCGTCGGGCAGCGACGCCTGGACCCAGCCCGCCGGGGACGCGTGGGGTCAATCTGCCGCGGCCCACCACACGCCGGCGAAGGCGGCCTCAGATGGGTGGACCCAGCCTGCACCCGAGCAGGAGGAGCACCACCAGCCGCTGTCCCCGGCCGCACAGCACTTCTTCCCGCAGGGCGTCCCCAGTCAGCACGCACCGCAGCCACAGCGGGAGGTCTCGTACCGGACCGACGAGCTCATCCAGGCCCTGCCGCTGCCGCGGGAGGCTCCGGCTGAGCGCGGTGTGCGCAGCATGCTCAAGATGCGTCCTGGTTCGTCCGAGCGGACGGAGCGCATCGCCCGGGCGACTGCCGCGACCGCGTTCCGTCGTCCGGTGACGATCACCGTGGCGAACCCGAAGGGCGGCTCGGGCAAGACCCCGACGACGCTGTTGCTGGCCGGTGCTCTCGGCCAGGCCCGCGGTGGCGGGGTAGTGGCCTGGGACAACAACGAGCTGCGCGGCAACATGCACCTGCGCACCCACGACACGAACGCGCGCTCCACCGTGACCGACCTGCTGCAGGCGATGCCGATGCTGACCCAGCCGGACGCGCGCCTCGGTGACGTCGCCGCGTACCTGCGGCATCAGGTGGCCGGTCAGTACGACGTGCTGACGTCCGCGACCACGACGTACGCGCAGATCGAGGCGAAGGACTTCGACCAGGTGCACCGGTTGCTGAGCCGGTTCTACAAGGTGCTGGTGATCGACACCGGTAACAACGAGGGCTCCAGCAACTGGCGCGAGGCGATGAAGGCGTCGGATGCCCTCGTCATCCCGATCAAGTGGAAGAGCCTGTCCTGTGCCGCCGCGGTGCAGATGCTCGAGGAGCTCGACAACCAGGGTCCCGAGGCGCAGCGGCTGATCCGCCGTGCGGTGATCGCGGTCAGCAACGGCCCCGGCGACGTGAACAAGGAAGTCGAGAAGCAACTCCGCCCGTACTTCGAATCGCGCGCCGCCGCCGTCGTGGACATCCCGACCGACCCGCACATCGCCGCCGAGGGTCCGCTGGATCACTCGGCCCTCCTGCCGGCCACCCGCCGTGCCGGGCTGGAGTTGGCCGCCAGGGTCGCCGAGCAGATCACCATCGCCCTCAACGTCCCGCGCTAACAGCACAGCGGAGTCGCCCAGGCCCTCAAGGCCCGGGCGACTCCGCTGTTCTACCCGAGTACGGCGACCACCACCTGCCGGAGACGGGTCGCCAGTGGCGGAACCAGCGGTGCAACAAGCTGCCAGTGGCGGGACAGTTCGGCAGTGGTGCGGTGCGATGGCCATTACCTTGAACAGGAACTGGGGAGCTCGGTCAAGAAGTGGGGGGCTTGAACATGAAGTAGCCAGTTCACGGTCCCGGGTTGTTGTTCACGGTCCCCGGTTGTCGTTCGAGGCCCCGGGTTGTTGTTCGAGGCCCCGGGTTCTTGTTCACGGTCCCCGGTTGTTCACGGTCCCGGGTTCTTGTTCGAGGTCCCCGGTTGTTGTTCAAGGCGGCGGGGTTGTGCTTGGGCGCCGGACCTCGACCTGAGGGTGACGGTTGCCGTGCTCACCTTTCACCTGCTTCCACGAGTTCACTCTGAGGCTCGACCTGAGCTTCACGCCGCTTCCGGAGCCGATGCCGGACGAGTTCGACGATCAACGTCACCGCGAGGGCCAGGCCGATGCCGAGGACGACGCCCTTCAGCGGGTTGTCCTCGAAGGCCTTGCCGCCGATGTAGCCGACCAGCGCGCAGTACAGGCCCCAGCTGACCGCCGCGATCCCGGCGAAGAACGAGAACTTGCGCAGCGGATAGCGCACAGATCCCATCGTCAGCGTGACGGCGGTCCGGCCACCCGGGACATACCGCGCGACCACCAGGACGAGCCCACCGCGATCTTCGAGCGCCTTCCGCGCCCACAGGCTCATCGCATGCCGCTTCGTCCCTGGCTTCAGCCGATCGATGAGCCGCCCACCCGCACCCCGGCCCAGTGCGTAGGAGAGGTGGTCGCCGAGGAACGCTCCGGCTGCGGCGGCCACCACGACGCCGTACAGGTTTGGCTCGCCGGTGGCTGCGAACACGCCGGCCGTGACAACCAATGTCTCGCTCGGAATCGCCGGGAAGAATCCGTCCAATGCGGCGAATCCCCACAGCGCCAGGTAGATCCACCAGGACGACATCAGCTCATCGGTGAGGTGCAGGATCGCGTCGCTCATGAGCCCGCCGCCACGCCGTACTGGACGCTGTCGGCGGTGAGCTCCATGTAGGCCTCTTCCAGCGACGCCCGCTGGGTGTGTAGCTCGTGCAGCCGGACACCGTGCTCGTGCGCGAGGTCGCCGAGCAGCGCCCCGACCTTGGTCAGTGGTGCCGGCCAGGCGGCGTACGGGCGGCCGTCGACGAGGGCGGCGCCTTCGGTCGGGGTGTCGAGGCCGAGGATCATCCGCATGGTGGTGGACTTGCCGGCGCCGTGCGGGCCGAGGAAGCCGGTCACCCGGCCGGGCGAGACGGTGAGGTCGAGCGAGTCCACGGCGGTGGTGTCGCCGTATCTCTTGCTGAGTCCTTCGAGCCTGATCACGCGGCCGCCCCTCCTGGTTTCGGATCGTTGACTCGAACCTAGGAAGCAGGGCACCCCTTCCACATCGGACCTACGGCTGGTCGTACCCCCGACTTTCGTCAGGTACGACCCTGAGCCGGGCCTGTGGATACGCCGTCCGGGCGCGGGACGGGAGTCGATACCATCTGTGCGTGACGGCCCGCAGTTCCGTGGGCCGCCGGAAAAGACGCAACGCTGTCCTGAGGAGTGAACGTGTCGGAAGTCAAGGTCCATCTGGTCGGCGTCGAGGGCGAGGCTGAGCGGAGCGTGACCGAGACGACGACGATCGGGGAGCTGTTCGCCGAGATCTTCGGCCAGGACCGCTCCGCCATCGCCGCGCGGGTCAACGGCGAGCTGCGGGACCTGTCCCGGGTGGTGGCCGACGGCGACGAGATCGAGCCGGTGAAGGCGGCCTCCGAGGACGGCCGCGCGATCATCCGGCACTCGACCGCGCACGTCCTCGCGCAGGCGGTGCAGGAGCTGTTCCCGGCCGCCAAGCTCGGCATCGGCCCGCCGGTGGAGAACGGGTTCTACTACGACTTCGACGTACCCACTCCGTTCACCCCGGAGGACCTGGGCACGCTCGAGAAGAAGATGCAGCAGATCATCAAGGAGCGGCAGCGGTTCAGCCGCCGGGTGGTCTCCGACGACGACGCCCGTACCGAGCTGGCGGCCGAGCCGTACAAGCTGGAGCTGATCGGCATCAAAGGCTCCGCGGCGGACGCCGCCGAAGGGGCGAGTGTCGAGGTCGGCGGTGGCGAGCTGACCATCTACGACAACGTCCGGCGCGACGACACGGTCGCCTGGAAGGACCTGTGCCGCGGTCCGCACGTCCCGGCGACCGGGTATCTGGGCAACTTCAAGCTGATGCGGACCGCCGCGGCGTACTGGCGGGGGAGCGAGAAGAACCCGCAGCTGCAGCGCATCTACGGCACCGCCTGGGAGTCGCGCGACGAGCTGAAGGCGCACCTGACCCGGCTCGAGGAGGCGGCGAAACGGGATCACCGCAAGCTCGGCACGGAGCTGGACCTGTTCAGCTTCCCGGACGAGATCGGCTCCGGGCTGGCGGTCTTCCACCCCAAGGGCGGTGTCCTCCGCAAGGTGATGGAGGACTACTCCCGCCAGCGGCACGTCGAGGACGGGTACGAGTTCGTCTACTCACCGCACATCACCAAAGCACACCTGTTCGAGACCTCGGGCCACCTCGACTGGTACGCCGACGGCATGTACCCGCCGATGCACCTGGACGAGGAGCGCGGCGCGGACGGACAGATCCGCAAGCAGGGCCAGGACTACTACCTGAAGCCGATGAACTGCCCGATGCACAACCTGATCTTCGCGGCGCGCGGCCGGTCGTACCGTGAGCTGCCGTTGCGGCTGTTCGAGTTCGGCACGGTCTACCGGCTGGAGAAGTCCGGGGTCGTCCACGGTATGACGCGCGCCCGCGGCTTCACCCAGGACGACGCGCACATCTACTGCACCCGCGAGCAGATGCGCGACGAGTTGCGCAACCTGCTGACGTTCGTGCTCGGCCTGCTCGCCGACTACGGTCTGGACGACTTCTACCTCGAGCTGTCGAGCAAGAACCCGGACAAGTTCGTCGGCTCCGACGAGGTCTGGGAGGAGGCGACCGAGACGCTGCGCGAGGTCGCCGAGGGTTCCGGCCTGGAGCTGATCCCGGATCCGGGCGGCGCCGCGTTCTACGGTCCGAAGATCTCCGTCCAGGCGAAGGACGCGATCGGCCGGACCTGGCAGATGTCGACGATCCAGCTGGACTTCAACCTGCCCGAGCGGTTCGAGCTGGAGTACACCGCGCCCGACGGTTCCCGGCAGCGGCCGGTGATGATCCATCGCGCGCTGTTCGGCTCGATCGAGCGGTTCGTCGCGGTGCTGACCGAGCACTACGCGGGTGTCTTCCCGCCGTGGCTCGCGCCGGTCCAGGTGATCGGCATCCCGATCACCGACGGGCACGTGGACTACCTGTACGACGTGGCCGCGCAGCTCAAGGCGCAGGGGATCCGGATCGAGGTCGACTCCTCGGACGACCGGATGCAGAAGAAGATCCGGAACGCGCAGAAGTCGAAGGTGCCGTACATGCTGATCGCCGGCGACGACGATATGGCGGCCGGCTCAGTCTCGTTCCGCTACCGCGACGGCTCCCAGAAGAACGGCATCCCGATCGCCGACGCGATCACCGAGATCGTCGAGGCCGTGAAGAAGCGCGTGCAGGTATGACGGACGATCTCGGGGCGGGCGGCGATCCCGAGGTGGGCGGCGATCCTGGGGTCGGCGGCGGTCTCGGGTCGGGTGGTGATCCCGGGGTAGGTGGTGATGCCGGGTCGCCGTACGAGCCGGAGGAGCTGGGGACTCAGGACGGGGTCGGCATACCGGATCCGTTCCTGCGGTTGTGGACGCCGCATCGGATGGCCTACATCGCCGGTGAGAACAAGCCGACGAGTGCGGAGGCGGGATCGGGCTGCCCGTTCTGCCGGATCCCGGGGCTGTCCGACGCCGACGGGCTGATCGTGCAGCGGGCGGACTCGGCGTACGTGGTGCTGAACCTGTATCCGTACAACCCCGGTCACCTGATGGTGGTCCCGTACCGTCACGTCGCGGACTACACCGAGCTCACGCCGGGGGAGGTCGCCGACGTCGCGCGCCTGACCCAGGAGGCGATGCAGGCGATCCGGATCGTGTCGGGCGCCCACGGCTTCAACATCGGCATGAACCAGGGGGAGATCGCGGGCGCCGGTATCGCCGCCCACCTCCACCAGCACGTCGTCCCTCGCTGGGGCGGCGACACCAACTTCATGCCCGTCGTCGGCCAGACGAAGGTCCTGCCCCAGCTCCTCTCCGACACCCGGGCACTGCTGGCCAAGTCCTGGCCGACCGACTGAGTAATCCAAGGGATAGACAATCTGCCCAGCGGGCTTGACCTTGACGTAGCGTCAACCCTCCATGCTGGCTGGCATGAGCATCTCGCCAACAACCGATCATGTCGAGCAGCCCGCTATACACGTGCAAGGCCTGGAGAAGTCGTTCAAGCAGTTGAAAGTGCTGCGCGGTGTGGACATCGACGTGGCGCGGGGCAGCATCTTCGCCCTGCTCGGCTCGAATGGGGCGGGCAAGACCACGGTGGTGAAGATCCTGTCCACGCTGCTCAAGGCCGACACAGGAACTGCCCGGGTCAACGGCTTCGATGTCGTGACCCAGGCCGCCGACGTCCGCGAGTCCATCAGTCTCACCGGGCAGTTCGCGGCGGTCGACGAGATCCTCAGCGGGCGGGAGAACCTCGTCCTGGTCGCCAGGCTGAGGCACCTCGAGGACCCGGGCACGATCGCGGATGACCTGCTGAGGCGCTTCTCGCTGACCGAGGCGGGCAGCCGGAGGGTAGCGACGTACTCCGGTGGCATGCGCCGCCGGCTGGACATCGCGATGAGTCTGATCGGGAGCCCGCCGGTCGTCTTCCTCGACGAGCCGACGACCGGGCTCGACCCGGAGGCGCGCCTCGAGGTGTGGCAGGCCGTCAAGGAGCTGGCCCAGGGCGGCACGACCGTGCTGCTCACGACTCAGTACCTCGATGAGGCAGAGCAACTCGCCGACCGGATCGCGATCCTGCACGAGGGCCGGATCATCGTGAACGGCACCCTCGATGAGCTCAAGCAACTCCTCCCACCCGCCGAGGTCGAGTACGTCGAGAAGCAGCCGACCCTCGAGGACGTCTTCCTCACTCTCGTCGGCGCCAGAACGGACAGCGCCAGAACGGACGGGGAACAACGATGAACAAGCACTTCCTCGGCGACACCACCGTCCTCACCGGACGTTCGCTGCGCCACATCGCCCGCAGCCCGGACACCATCATCACGACCGCGATCATGCCGATCGCCTTCATGCTGCTGTTCGTCTACGTCTTCGGCGGCGCGATCCAGACCGGGTCCGACAAGTACGTGAACTACCTGCTGCCCGGCATCCTGCTGATCACGATCGCCTCGGGAATCTCCTACACCGCCTTCCGGCTCTTCCTGGACCTGCAGGGCGGCATCTTCGAACGGTTCCAGTCCATGCCGATCGCGCGGTCGTCGGTGCTGTGGGCGCACGTGCTGACCTCGCTGGTCGCCAATCTGATCTCGCTCGTGGTCGTCGTGCTCGTCGCCCTGCTGATGGGCTTCCGGTCGGGGGCGGGCGTGCTGGGGTGGCTGGCGGTCGCCGGCATTCTGGTCCTGTTCACCCTGGCGCTGACTTGGATCGCCGTGATCCCCGGCCTCACCGCAAAGTCCGTGGACGGCGCGAGCGCGTTCGCCTACCCGCTGATCTTCCTGCCGTTCATCAGCTCGGCCTTCGTGCCCACCGACACCATGCCCGGCCCGGTGCGCGCCTTCGCCGAGCACCAGCCGGTGACCTCCATCGTCAACGCGGTCCGGGACCTGTTCACCCAGCAGCCGGTCGACTCCGACATCTGGACCGCCCTCGCCTGGTGCGTCGGCATCCTCGTCGTCGCCTACTTGTTCGCCAACGTCTCCTACCGTCGCAAGATCTCCTGAACCGGCGTCGACCGGGCCGGGGGCAGGATTAGAGCATGCTGACGATCGGTCAACTGGCGGCGTATGCCGGCGTCACGGCGCGGGCGGTGCGGCACTATCACCAGATCGGACTACTGCCCGAGCCGGAACGGGATGCTTCGGGATACCGGCGGTACGGCGCAACGGCAGCCGTGTCCCTCATCAAGATCCGCACCCTCGCCGACGCCGGCACGCCGCTGTCCGAGATCGGTCAGATGCTCGAAGCCGACGCATCGACCTTTGCCGAAGCGGTCCAGCGGATCGACGGCCGCCTGCGCGACGAGATCGAACGGCTGGAGACCAGCCGCAAGCAGATCGCGCAGCTCACTGCCGGGGACAATCTGGCGCTCCCACCCGAGGTGATCTCCTATCTCGATCGGCTGCGGGAGATCGGGGTGTCAGAGCGGATAGTGGACGGTGAGCGGGACGGGTGGATCCTGGTCGCGGCTCGCTGGCCCGATCACATCCGCGAGGTGATGGCCGGCAAACACGCGCAGCTCGACGACCCGCAAATGGTTCGGCTCTATCGGGTCCTGTCGGAGATCTCCGAAGACGACCCGCCCGACGGCCTGCTGGAGGAAGCCGCCGACATCATGGCCGGCCTGGCCGAGCAGGCCTACACCTCGGGCGGGATCAACGTCGGCGGGATGGCCTACGACGACCTGGCGTTCGACCTTCTGGACGCACTTGTCCTCGAGACCGACCCGCGGGCGCAGCGGCTGGTGGACCTGATGCGCGAGCGTGGCTGGACTGGTTGGAACCGGCTGGAGCGGCTGGCGGAGCCGCCCGGCCAACCTCTCAGCTAGGTGACCTGGAGGCGGCGGGGTTTCTGGGCGGTGCGTTGCCAGATCTCGTGCCAGCTGTCGTCGGCCTGTTGGCGGATGCCCGCAGGCAGTTGGACCGTCGGGCCGCGAGGGTCAACTCCGCAGGCGGTGCAGAAGGTGTCGACCGGCCGCGGATTCCCGCAGACCGCGCAGGTCGGCTGCGGCTGAGGCTCAGACAGATTCGCATCGATCAGCCGATGGAGCACCTTGATCAGCCGCTCGTCCGGATGCCGGCCAGGATCAGGACAGTACGCGAGGCTCATCACCGACAACCACTGATCACCCAGCGTCGGCTGCCGCTGCCCGATCGCCTTCTCCCGCCGGCGCCGATCCGCGAACGTGTAGCGCAGCAGCAGCCAGTGCCGGCGAGCCTCCTCCAACTCGTCGACCGCCCGGGTCAGAGACTCCGGATCATCCGACAGCTGCCGAGGTACGCCGGCCTGCACGGTCAGGTGATGCCAGGTCGCCCGGAACCCGTAGATCGGGAAGTGCAGCGAACATTCCCGCAGCGCCCAGAACCGCGCGACAGGATCCGCTGAACTGTCACGCACACGCTTCGCGGCCGCCGGGAAGCTGGTCACGATTCGCAATCTAGCGCGCCGGACCCCCTCTCCACCTCCCCTCGATGCGAAGAATTCACTTGCCGGGCCGGCTTGCTCAGCGGATGAACAGTGGCATCAGCGGCTCGACGATGTCGATCAAGGTGTCCATCGGGACCGGCCGGGCGGGGTCGGTGAGCGCGCTGACCCGCACCACGCGCCGGCCCTGGCGGAACACGAGTTCGCCCTGGTCAGGCAGGTAGTACCCGGGCCGCCCGATCGGCGCCGGCCTCGGCTTCGGCGTCTGCCGGGCCTCCGGGATCGAGTCCGCGTGCACCGATTCGACGATCGAGACGGTCGCGTCGAACGTCCCCCAGATGCACGTCAGCGCCCCGTTCACCCGATAGTCGCGCCGCAGTTGCACGATCGTGCCGATGAATCGCTCGGGTTGCGAGTTCGACACCTGGCAGGCCGAGTCCGACTGCCGCGCGTTGCGCATGACACTCGGTACGACCTCTCGTACGGCCTCCGCGATCACGAGCAACTCACCGGGCGGGATATCGCCCTTGGTGGTGATCCGCACAACCCGATCGCCGACCAGGAACACGACTCCCATCCCACCGGATCGCGCCTCCGGACCGAGCCGTACGCCGTTGGCCCCGAGCTTGTCGGCGGGTTCGAACAGGTTCGCGGCGTTGGCGAGCCGTTGCAGCGAATTCGGCTGGGCGGGGAGAGCGCTGACTCCGATCACCACCGGCTTCGCCCCGACCATGAGCGTGCACAGATCGAGCGCGGGGAGCCCACCGTCGTTCCAGGAGTTCGGCTTGGCCGTCCACTTGGTCGGCGGCACCGGCTCGACCCGTCCGAGCACCGCGCTACACGCATGCCTCGCCGGCTGCCCCGAAGTCCCGTCCAGCCCTTCCGCCTGTGGAGGCGCCACCACCGTCGGCACCTGAACGGTCGGCTGCGCCACCCCCGGTCGAGCCCCATCCGCCCGCCGCGCCACCGAACACCCCGCCAGCACCAGCGCGATCACGACCCACCACAACACCAGCCTCTCGGGGGTGGAACGCGGTGTGGACATGTGCGCCTCCGGGCCCGGTCGCAGCGGCCGGGTGAGGCCATCGTCCGTCATCGGTACGGGTCCGCGAAAGGGTTTTGGGGGCCGCCGTCACGCGATGGTGGCCCGGCTGGACTACGATCGCGTCGCCATGCTTAACAGATTCCGGCAGTTCTGGACCAGGCTGATCAAGCCGATCGCCGACCTTCTACTGCGCCTCGGGGTGAGCCCGGACGCGGTCACCCTGGTCGGCACCATCGGCGTGAGCGCCGGTGCGCTGATCTTCTTCCCGCGCGGGCAGGTCTGGATCGGCGTCGTCGTGATCACCCTGTTCGTGTTCTCCGACCTGATCGACGGCTACATGGCGCGGACGTCGGGCAAGTCGTCGAAGTGGGGTTCGTACCTGGACTCCACCCTCGACCGGCTCGGCGACGGCGCGATCTTCGGCGGCCTGGTGCTGTACTACGCCAACTCCGACGCCGGCGACTCGACCCCGATGGCGGCGGTGACGTTGTGGGCGCTGGTGATGGGCGCGACCACGTCGTACGCCCGGGCCAAGGCGGAGAGCCTCGGTCTGCAGGCGAGCGGCGGCCTGGCCGAACGCGCGGACCGGCTGGTCCTGGTCCTCGTCACCGGCTTCTTCTCGGATGTGCTGGACCTGCCGATCCTGCTCCAGATCGTCGTCTGGTACCTGGCCATCGCGAGCACCATCACCGTCGTCCAGCGCTCCCTCTCCGTCCGCAAGCAGGTGCTCGCCGACCCCGCCAACGCCGGCCTGGACACCCCAAATCCGGCGAGCTCCAACGACTCCGGTACTACGGCTGCCGGCGACTCCAGTACGACGGCCCCGGGCGACTCCGGTACTGCGGACTCGGGCCCGGACGGCTCTCCGTCGGCCTGAGTGCGCTGAACCGTGGAAAACCTGCGGCAGCGGTCGGTCGACCTCGCCTTCGCACTCGCCTGGGCGCTGGTACGCCGCCTGCCCGAGCCGGCCGTGACCTGGCTCTTCACGCGTGCCGCCGACTTCGTGGTACGGCGTGACGGCCGCGGTGTCCGACGCCTCCGCTCCAACCTCGGCGTCGTACGGCCGGACCTCACCGAAACCGAACTGGCCGCCCTCACCCGGACAGCCATGCGCTCGTACACGCGCTACTGGCAAGAGGCGTTCCGGATCCCCGACTGGTCGAACGAGCGCATCGTCGGCACAGTCCGCACGGTCAACGAGAAGGTCCTCCGCGACGCACACCAAGCCGGCCGGGGCGTCATCTGCGCCCTCCCGCACCTGGCGAACTACGACCACGCCGGGGCCTGGGCCGGGCTCACCGGGATGCCGGTGTCGACCGTCGCCGAACGCCTGCGCCCGGAGTCCCTCTTCGACCGATTCGTGGCCTACCGCAAGCAACTGGGGATGGAAGTCCTGCCCCTGACCGGCCACGATGAAGACGTGTCCGGCATCCTCGCCGACCGACTTCGCGCGGGAGGCTTCGTCTGCCTCGTCGCCGACCGGGACCTGTCGGAACGTGGTGTTCCCGTCACGATCTTCGGCCGCGAGTCCCGGATGCCGGCCGGCCCCGCCGCGCTAAGCGTCCGGACGGGCGCCCCGCTGATCCCCGCGACCCTGCACTACGACGGCCCCGACCTGGTGATCACGTTCCACGACCCGATCGACCCGGCCGACGGCGCGCCCGCGATGACCCAGCGCTGCGCGGACGCGTTCGCCGCCGGTATCGCCGCGCATCCCGAGGACTGGCACATGCTCCAGCGCATCTTCGTGGACTGACCGATGAAGATCGGCGTGGTCTGCCCGTACTCGCTCGGCACCCCGGGCGGAGTACAGAACCACGTCCGCGATCTCGCCGAGGCGCTCCTCGATCGGGACCACGAGGTCTCCGTCCTGGCCCCGATCGACCACGAACTCGCCCCGCCGTACGTCGTCTCGGCCGGCCACGCGGTCGGGGTGCCGTACAACGGTTCGGTGGCCCGCGTCACGTTCGGTCCTCGTACTGCGGCCCGGGTGCGGACCTGGCTCGCGGACGGGGACTTCGACGTGGTCCACGTGCACGAGCCGACGACTCCGAGTGCTGCGCTGCTGGCGTTGGGGGCGGGGGAGGGACCGTTCGTCGCGACGTTCCACACCTGGCAGGTGCGGTCGCGGGCGATGAGCGCGGCGGCCGGACTGCTGCGGCCGTGGCTGGAGAAGATCGACGCGCGGATCGCCGTGTCGGAGAACGCGCGCTCGATGATGGTCCAGCACATCGGCGGCGAGGCCGTGGTGATCCCGAACGGGCTGTACGTCGACCGGTTCGCCGGGCGGATCCGGCCGGAGTGGCGCGGAGCCGACGGCACGATCAGCTTCCTCGGCCGGATGGACGAACCACGGAAGGGCCTCGGCGTACTCCTCGCCGCCGTGCCGTCGTTGGTGACGGAGCGCCGGGACCTGAAGGTGCTGGTGGCCGGGACCG
Source organism: Kribbella caucasensis (assembly GCF_004361855.1). Lineage (GTDB taxonomy): Bacteria > Actinomycetota > Actinomycetes > Propionibacteriales > Kribbellaceae > Kribbella > Kribbella caucasensis. The sequence continues at coordinate 67,244 of NZ_SNWQ01000008.1, read as the reverse complement.
GGCAGGCGGACGAGGCCCGGCGCTCGCTGCCTGCGTTCTGCCGCGAGAACGTGGTGTTCCTGGGGGCGGTCGACGACGAGGCGCGGGCGGACATGCTTGCCGGGTCCGACGTGTTCGTCGCACCGCATCTCGGCGGGGAGAGCTTTGGCATCGTGTTGCTGGAGGCGATGGCCGCGGGCGCGCCGGTGCTCGCGAGCGATCTGGCCGCGTTCCGTCAGGTACTGGACGGCGGCCGGCTGGGGGAGTTGTTCGAACCTGGCGATCCCGCCGCGCTGGCCTCGGCCTGCCGTCGGTTGCTGGCCTCGCCGGACGACCGTGCAAAGCTGCGCGAGGCGGGCTCGAGCGCCGTACGCCGGTACGACTGGTCCGCGTTGATCGACGAGATCCTGGCCGTCTACGAGCTGGTCGCCCGGCGATAACCAGTCAGGGGCGGCGGGTCCGGAAGCTGTCGAGGAGACTCGTGCGGGCATCAGACGACAGGGGAGTGGTGGGGAGGTCGTCGAGCGCGTGGACGGTCTGGCGGATCTGGTCGAGGTAACGCTCGCAGCCGTCGCAAAGGGGGAGATGCGCGAGGAAGCGCGCCTCGTCGTCGGGATTGAGACCGCCTTCGAGGAAGGACGTCACCTGCTCGACGAAGTGCTGGCAGTCGAGGTCGTTCACGGTTTCGCCTCCCGGGTGTAGTACTCCTCCAGTTTGCCGCGGACGAACGCCCGGGCTCGATGCAACAGAACCCGCTGGTTGGCCTGGGTGATGCCGAGAAGCTCGCACACCTCGTCCGACGGATAGCCCTCGACGTCGCGCAACGTGATCACCAGCCGCTGGCGGTCCGGCAACTCGGCGAGCGCGGCCGCCAGCAGATCCTGTACTTCGCGCCGGAGCAGGCCCTGTTCCGGCGTCGGCCAAAGTGCCGGGAACTCCCACCAGTGGCCCGGGAACGGGTCGTCCGCCGGGCGGAAGCGAGCGGGGTCGACGGTCGGACCCGAGTCGTCGACACTGCTCAGCGGTACGACGCGGTGCTCACGGGTACCGCGGCGTTTGGCCGTGTTCGTGAGGATCCGGTAGACCCAGGTCTTCAGCGACGACCGTCCCTCGAATCCGTCCAGCGCCTCGATCACCGCCAGCCAGGTCTCCTGGACCACCTCGGCCGCCGATTCCTCCGTCGACACGAACGACCGCGCGACCCGGAGCATGCCGCCCGACCACGCGTCGAGCACGAGTGTGAACGCACTCTCTTCGCCCGCGCGCAACCGGGCCACCAGCACGTCCTCCGCCGGCCACGCCTCCATCGCGTCAGCGTAACCACGGATCACCGGAGAGCGGCAGGCCAGCAACCTCACGCCGCCTCCCGACGATCCTGGCCGTCCTCGGCAGGGTCCACCGACGCGGCCGGCGCGGTTCGTAGTACGAGCTCGTGAGCCGGTCGCAGGGTCACCCAGAGGAGAGCCAAACCGGCCAGGACCACCGCGGCGGTGATCATCCAGCCGGACGTGTACACACCCGACCGCTTGCTGACCGCGCCGAACCCCAGCGCGAACGGCATGAAGAAGATCCACGACACAGCCCCGATCCCCGACGCCACCCCCGTACGGATGCTCGACGGCACGGCGTCGTGCATCAACCGGCTCACGTGGATCCCCGCGACCACGACGAGCAACGTCAGCGCGATCATCGCCACGGTCAGTACGACGAGGTTGCGGCTGCTCGTCATCGTCAGGCAGGCGGCCAGCATCACGGCCACGACAATTGCCACCGGCAACCGCCGGTCCAGCCGTAGCCGCCCGGCCAGCAAGCCGCCGATTCCGAGCGTGGAGACCAGCCCGGCCCAGTACGGACCGTAGAACACCGCCGACGCCGACAGCGTGATCAACCACAGCGGCCCGAACTCGAACATCGCCTGCAGGATCAGTCCGCCCATCACCGAGGCCGCTGCGATCGGGACCAACCGGCCACGGTGCAGGATCGCGTGCGTAGTCACCCTGAGGTGCTCCCGGAGCGACGACCGCTCACTCGCCTCGTGCAACCGGGGCTCGCGGAACCGGGCGAGGGCGGCGAGTGCCAGAACGATGAACGGCAAGGTGACGAAGTAGGTCAGCCGCGCCGACAGAACCTCGGCGAGCCAGCCACCCGCGAATGCACTCAGCACCAGGCCGATGCTCTCGACCAGCCGGACCCGGCCGATCTGGCGTTCGTAGCCCTCGCTGCTCCCGGTCTCCTCGAGCACGGTGTCGTACACGACCGCCTCCATCGTGCCGGAGTACATGGCGATGTAGATGCCGAGGAAGAGTGCGGCGACGATGTACGTGAGCACATTCCGGCTCAGGCCGCCGACCAGGACCGAGGCGAGGAGCGCGACACCGGAGACCGCGAGTACGCCGCGACGCGACCACCGGTCGGCGAGGACACCGGAGACGACCTCGACCAGCGGTACCACGGCTGCGTACCCCGCGGCCATCACGCCGATCGTTGCCGCGTCGAAGCCGATCTCGGTCATGAACAGCTTCTCGACCGGCACCCAGAGCCACACGCCCTGGAGGAAAGCGGCGAGCCGCAAAGGCAGCAGACGCCGCGTCAGTCCGGCGCCGGATGTAGCTGTGACATTCAGCATGGCCAACCCCAGCTGCTCCTCGACAGGTCCTTACAGCCCTGCAGTGTCAGCAGCTCCGCCAAGCGTTACATCAGCGCAGTTCGACGGCCGTGGCGGCGATGTCCTCGGCGTCGCCAGGTTTCGGGTGCCAGGGCAGCACGAGCGGGTCGTCCTTGTACCGAGGGATCACGTGCAGGTGGGTGTGGAAGACGCTCTGCCAAGCGTCGGGGCCGATACAACTGAGCAGATTCGCGCCGTCCGCGCCGAGGCGCTCGATCACCCGACCGACCAGCGACTGGGCCAGCAGCGTGGCCGCGATGAGGTCCTCGGGAGCGCTGTCCCGCAGATCTGTGGCGTGCTCGCGGGTAACGACCAGGAGGTGGCCGCGGGTGGCCGGGTTGATGTCCATGAACGCGATCGCCCGCTCGGTCTCGGCGATCTGCTCGGACGGAATGGTTCCCGTCACGATCCCGCAGAAGAGGCAGTTCTCAGTCATCGCCCCAGCCTATGGGGCGTTGGACGGGGAGGGGACACTGGTCATCTGGCTGGCCTAGACTGCCCGGCCTGAACCACTGGCCACGGGAGAAGCATGCCGGACGAATTGCTGCGACCGACGATCCGCGCGGACGTCGACCTGTCGGTGCGGCCCTGGCGGTTGATGTCGCAGACGTACGTCGCGTTCTTCGGCGGTGTGATCGCGGTGACGGTGATCGCGTTCTTCAACGCCAGGCGACTCGGGGTCGACCAGGCCAAGCGTCGCCTCATCCTCCTCGTCGGTGGTCTCGGCCTGATCGCGGCGGCCGTGGTCATCACCGTCCTCACGGCTGACAGCACCTCCTCCGGCCTGCGAATCGCGATCCGGGTGGTCGCGGTGGTGTGCTGCCTGATCCTGCTCCGGATCCAGCAGCCGATGGACCGCGCGTTCCAGCTCCGCGGTGTCGACTACGGGTCGCTCTGGGGTCCCGGGATCGCGGCGGTCATCGGTGGCGGCGTACTGGAGGCGGTCCTGCTCGCGATCGTGGCGGTGACCCTGTGACCGAACCGGGCGCGGTGAACGACCCGACCGAGACCAGGCTGCAGCTGGCCGGTCACTGGCTCCAGATCGGCCACCCCGACCGCACCCTCTCCGAGCTCGATAGCCTCATCGGCGATGCCGCTCTCGACGTCCGCGCCTACCTCTTCCGGGGCGCGGCGTTGCACACGCTCGACCGCCACGCCGAGGCGATCGACGTACTACGGGACGGGCTGTCGCGCCACGGACCGTTTCTCCTGCTGCTGCAGGTTCTCGGTTCGGCGCTCCGTGCGGAAGGCCGGCTCTCGGAGGCCGAGTCGGCGTACCTGCAAGGTCTGAGCCTCGATCCGAACGAACCTGATCTGCTGATCGGCTACGCCCTCGTCTGCCTTACCGCCGGCCAGGCCGAGAAGGCCAGCGCCTTGGTCGAGCGGGCCGCCTCCCAAGCTCCCGAGAGTGCTGCTGTCGCCGCGGCCCGGGCCCAGGTCGCGTTTGCCCTGGGCAAGGACAAGGACATGCACCGGCACTCAGAGAAGGCGCTCTCGGTAGATCCCGAGGATCCGGGCGCACGAGCGTTGCACGGTACGGCTTCCATGCTCACCGGCGACTCACGGGCCGGCTACCAGTCACTCGCGTCGGCCGCGGCCGCGAACCCGGGCGATCCGGATCTTCGTCAGGCGGCCCGGGAGGCCCGGCTGGCGAACCACCCGCTGATGCGTCCGCTCCGACCGTTCCAGCGGTTCAACCCGCTGGTGATCTGGGTGGGTGCGGTCGCGGTGATCTACGGGCTGCGCCTCGCAGGTCTGGCGCCGCTGGCCGCACTGGCGGCGATCAGCTGGTTCGCGTTCTGCGTGTACTCGTGGGTGGCGCCGCCGTTGCTGCGCCGCTGGATCAACCGGAAGTGGGGCTCATGACGAACGACCGGATCTCCGCGCTGCGCAAAGCGGTCGAGGCGAACCCGGACGACGTCCTGCTCCGGCTCGTCCTCGCCGAGACCCTGGTCGCCGCCGGCGAGACCGAGCCGGCGCTCGACCAGTACGTCGTACTCCTCGATCAGCAAGGGCTCCCGGACGATCAGCTGGTCGCGGTCGGCGAACTGGCGGCCGCGAACGGCCGGCTCGCGTTGCTGCGGAGTTGTCTGGAGGCCGCGCGGCAGGCCGGAGTAGTGGAGGGGACCGGGCGGCTGCAGCAGCTGGTCGACGAGATGATCAGCGCGCGCAGCGGCGTGAAGGTGAAGGTCGGGCCGGTCGAGGGCGAGCCGTTCGTCGGCGATACGCCGAAGGAGACGACCACCTTCGACCAGGTCGGCGGGATGGACGAGATCAAGCGGGTGATCCACCGGATGGTGATCCTGCCGCTGAGCCGGCCGGAGCTGTACCAGAAGTACGGCCGCAAGTCCGGCGGCGGCGTGATGCTCTACGGTCCGCCGGGGTGCGGGAAGACCCTGCTGGCCAGGGCGACCGCGGGGGAGTGCGGGCTGCCGTTCGTGAACGTCCGGATCGAGGACGTGATGGACCCGTACCTCGGTGTCTCGGAGCGCAACCTGCACGCCGCGTTCGAGCGGGCCCGGGCGAACTCGCCATGCGTCCTGTTTGTCGACGAGCTCGACGCGCTCGCCTTCGCGCGGCACAAGCACGGTGGTTCCGAGGCGCGGCGGCTGGTCGATGTCCTGCTGCAAGAGCTGGACGCGATCGGCTCGGAGAACGACGGCCTGTTGGTGCTCGCGGCAACCAATGCGCCGTGGGACGTGGATGAGGCGATGCTCCGGCCGGGGCGGTTCGACCGGGTGATCTTCGTGCCGCCGCCCGATGAACCGGCCCGGGCGGACATCCTGTCGGTGCTGCTGAAGGACGTCCCGGCAGGCGGGCTGGACCTCAAGGCGTTGGCGAACCAGACGCCGATGTTCAGTGGCGCCGACCTGCGTGCACTGGTGGAACGCGGCGTCGACGCGGTGATCGACGAGGCGCTAACGACCGGTGGCGAGCCGCCGCTCTCCATGCTGCACCTGGAGAAGGCGCTGCCCACGGTGAAGCCGTCCACGCTGGACTGGCTGCACCGGGTCCGCTCGTACATCGAGTTCGCCAACCAGACCGAGCGCTACGACGACGTCGCCGCCTACCTCCGTTCAAAAGACGTCCGCCGCCGGCTGTCCTGATCAGGACTTGGATTTGACCTTTGCGGCAGCCGAGTCGGGCATGGATTCGTAGCGGGAGAAGCTGCGGGTGAACGAGGCCGAGCCGTGGGAGAGGGACCGCAGGTCGATGGCGTAGCGGGTGATCTCCACCTGCGGTACCTCGGCCTTCACCAGGGTGCGGTCGTCGCCCACCTTGTCCGTCCCGAGCAGGCGTCCCCGTCGCCCGGACAGGTCGCTCATCACCGTGCCGACCAGCTCGTCCGGTACCAGGACCGAGACCAGATCCACCGGCTCGAGCAAATTCACCTTCGTCGCGTTCGCCGCCTCCCGGAGCGCCAGCCCACCGGCCATCTGGAACGCCATGTCCGACGAGTCGACGCTGTGCGCCTTCCCGTCGAGCAAGGTGACCCGGATGTTGACCACCGGGTACCCCGCGCCGACGCCTCTCTCCATCTGCGCCCGGACGCCCTTCTCCACACTCGGGATGAACTGCCGCGGCACCGCCCCGCCGACCACCTTGTCGACGAACTCGAACTCGGACCCCTCCGGCAGCGGTTCCACCTCGATATCGCACACGGCGTACTGGCCATGTCCGCCCGACTGCTTCACATGCCGGCCGTGTCCCTTCGCCTTGCCGCCGAACGTCTCCCGCAGCGGGACCCGGAGTTCGACGGTGTCCACCGTCACGCCGTACCGGTTGGCCAGAGCGTCGAGGACCACATCGGAGTGCGCCTCGCCCATGCACCAGAGCACGATCTGATGGGTCTCGGGATTCTGTTCGATCCGCAGCGTCGGATCCTCCGCCGCCAGCCGCTGCAGCCCGCCCGACAACTTGTCCTCATCGGTCTTCGCGTGCGCCTGTACGGCCACCGGCAGCAACGGCTCGGGCATCGTCCACGGTCTGAGCAGCAGCGGATCGGACTTGTCGGAGAGCGTGTCCCCGGTCTCCGCGCGGGTCAGCCGGCCGATCGCGCACAGGTCGCCCGCGATCACCTCCGGCGCCGGCCGCTGGACCTTGCCGAGCGGGAACGACAAGGTGCCGATCCGTTCGTCCTCGTCGTGATCGGCGTGCGTGTTGCTCGCACCGAAGAAGGACGTGAAATGGCCCGACACGTGAACCGTCGTGTCGGGCCTGATGGTGCCGGAGAACACCCGGACCAGGCTGACCCTGCCGACATACGGGTCGGACGTCGTCTTCACCACCTCGGCGAGCAGCGGACCCTTGGGGTCACCGTCGAGCTTGCCCTTCGGTACGCCGTGCGGAGTGAACACCTCCGGCAGCTGGTGTTCCGGGGGAGCGGGGAACCCACTGGTCGCGACCTCGAGCAGCTCGAGGGTGCCGACGCCGGTACCGCTGCAGACCGGGATCACCGGGAAGAACGAGCCGCGCGCGACCGCCTGCTCCAGATCCTCGATCAGCACGCCCTGGTCGATCTCCTCGCCGCCGAGATACCGCTCCATCAGCGACTCGTCCTCGGACTCCTCGATGATCCCCTCGATCAGGCTGCCCCGCAGGTCTTCGATCCGATCGGCGTACTGCGGGTCGGGGGCGTGCGTGGTCCGCTTGCCGTCGGCGTACTCGTAGTGGGTCTGGGAGAGCAGCCCGATGACGCCGTCGCCGGCCGGGAAGTACAGCGGCAGGACCTTGTCGCCGAACGCGTTCTGGGCGGAGGAGAGGGCGGCGTCGAAGTTGGCGCGGGCGTGGTCGAGTTTGGTGATCACGACGGCGCGCGGCATTCCGACCTGATCGCACTCCTGCCAGAGCGCCTTGGTCGGCTCGTCCACGCCCTCGTTCGCGGGGAACACGAACAGCGCGCAGTCCGCGGCTCGCAGGCCGGCCCGGAGTTCGCCCACGAAGTCGGCGTACCCGGGGGTGTCGATCAGGTTGACCTTGATCCCGTCGTGCGGCAGCGAGGCGAGCGACAGCCCGACCGAACGCTGCTGCCGGATCTCGGCGTCGTCGAAATCGCACACCGTCGTGCCGTCCACGACGGTGCCAGGTCTGGAGAGCACACCGGAGGTCACCAGCAGGGCCTCGACGAGGGTGGTCTTGCCGGCACCCGACGGCCCGACGAGCACCACGTTACGGATGGCGGCCGGGGACTCCGCGGTGGGAGCCACACCTGCGCCCTGGGAAGTATTCGTCTTGTCTGCCATGACGTTCCTCCTAGTTAAGCCACCATTCCCCCAAGCACCCGCCCAGCACAAGCCCAACACCGCCCGAGATCCAGGCGTGGGCCAATCGGGATCCCCGTACCCCCACCACTCACCAAGCTCGCGCGCCCTCGCAGCTCCCCGCTCAACCCAGCCCGGTGGGCCTTCTTCGGCGGAGGTTGATGAGTGGTGGGTGTCCGCTTCGGCTAGACGGAGGTGTGAGTGGCCAATGCCGTGACGAGCGCCTGGAGGTCGTCGGGGTGCAGGCGAGGCGCCGCAGTGACCTCGGCCCGCAGCCGACCGAGCTCGGCGGTCTGGTTGAGCTCGGATAGCTGAGCGCGCAGGGAGGTGAGTTCGTCGTGCGCCTGCTGGAGGTCTTGCTCAGCCTGGCGGTGTGCTTCGGTCACGGCTGCGAGCTCATCTCTGCGAGCCCCAAGCTCACTGGCCTGGGTGGCTTCGGCGCGATTGGCGGCTTCTTGGATCGTCTGCAGTTCGGCTTGGTGGGTGGCCTCAGCTCGGGCGTGCTCGGTCGCCAGCGCTTGTTTCTGCCGGCGCTCGTCGGCCAGTTCCCCGCGCAGGGCGTCGGCTAGTGCGTCGGCCTGGGCGCGGTGCTCGGCCTGCGCGGCGTGGGCGGCGTCTCTTTCGGCCTGAGCCCGTTCGGTCGCGACCGCCAGTTCCTTGAGGTGGTGGTCGAGCATGGCTGCCCGCTCAGCTTGCTGGGTCGCGTGCGTCTCAGCTGCTCGCCGGGCAATGACCGCTTCCTCGGCTTGCTGCCGGGCGGCGCCCAATGCCTCAGTCGCGTCCATCGCCTGACGCGCGGCCGCCGCCGCTCGCTCCAACGCTTCGGCACGCGCCTTCCCTGCCCGCTCGGCTGCGACCGCACTCTGGCGTGCTCTCGCCTCGGCCTGCTCACGCGCCTCCTCCGCCGCGACCCGAGCGCGCTCAGCCTCGGCCACCTGGCCATGAGCATTCTCAACGGCCGCCACGGCCGCAGCCTCCACCTCATCCAGCCGACTCGTCACGGCGGCCAGCGCTGCCGTGAGCCCGTCGACCGGACCCCTGACCGCATCCAACTGTTCCCGCAGGCGATCAGCGTCGATCCGAAAGGCGCTGCTGTCGCCACCGACATCCAGCCCCAGCGCACCCAACGCCTCCCGCTCCGCACGAGCCATCTGCGCGCACGTCCGGCCGCCTTCCCACCGGGTCTCCCGGCAGAAACTCCGTGGCCTCCCACCCTGCGCACCCGGTACCGGCAACTCCGCCCGGCACTTGCTGTACCCGCACCTTCCCGCCTCCAAGATCATGCCGAGAACCCTAGAGGTTGAAGGTTTGCAAACTCAGAAACCAGTTCGGCGTTTCGAAAACCAAACCAACAACCAACGAAACCTGTGTTTCGTTGGCGCGTGATCCGCGTGGCCAGAGGAGGGGCTGGATGGTGGGGTCGGTGTAGTCCGGACCGCCGATTGAAGGGTCGATGCGGGCCAGGAGATTGTTGGTGTGGTCCGCTCCCGGCCGCCAGCGGTTGTCGGCGGGCTGGAGGTGGATGGCGATGGACCGGCGGGGCGCCGTACTGCGGTTGGCGGAGCTGCCGTGGACCGTGCGGCAATGGTGAAAGCTGATCTGGCCGCGGCGCATCCGGGGCGTGACCGGGGTCGGGTCGTATCCCTGAGCCGCGATGGAGGCGTTCAGCGACTCCAAGTCCTGGGAGAAGAAGTCGAGCCCAGAGACGTCCCAGCGGTGACTGCCGGGCAGGAACGAGACAGCTCCGTTGACCTCGTCGACGTCGTGGAAGCCGACCCACGCGGTGAGCATCTCGTCGGAGGTACAGGACTGCCAGTACTGCCGATCGGTATGCCACCCCACTCGCGCCGCACCGCCAACGCGATCCACCGGCTTGTACAAGAGTTGGTCATGCCAGAGGCGGATCCCGTCGGCGCCCGAAAGTGCTGCGGCCGTCGCGCCGATCGCGGGATGCCGTACAAGGTCGGCCAGTTCGTCCACGCGAAGGGAGGCGTAGTCGTTCTTGCGCAGTACGTCGCCGTCGCTCGGCTGCCAGCCTCGGGTCCCGGGGATGTCGGGGAGGGTGTGGTCGTGGTCGCCGGCGTAGAGCCGTTCCATTCCCCGCTCGGCAGCGTCGAGCACTTCGGCCGGCAGGATCACCGGCGAGATCCAGTAGCCGTTGGCGCGGTAGAAGGCGATGTCGTCAGGTCCTGGTAGCAGCCCGACAGTGCTGGACACGAAACCAGGCGCGCCGGGTCCGCCGTCCGGGGGATGCACGTCGGGTCGGCTGTCCGGGGCGGGGGAGGGCGGTGCGGCGTGGTGTTGGTTGGTGTCCATGCCGCGACTCTAAGAATCTGGTGATGGTCGGCGCGTTGCCGATGTTCAGGCGGATGGACACAATCTTCAGGTGCCTCTGATTCGACCGACCGGACTGCGGGCGGGCTTCCGCGCCGACGTCCGGGATCCCGCCAGCGGGTTGATCCATGCGGGGGAGCAATGGGTGCCGGAGAGCTTCCTGATCGAGCCGCACACCCATCCGGTCTGGGAGGTCTACCTGCAGATGCACGGCGTGACCCGATGGGTGGCGGGAAGCGAGACCTACCTACTCCAGCCCGGCCATCTGTTCGCAGTTCCGCCGGAGCTCGAGCACCACCTGGCCGGGAGCTCCGGCAACCACCACTTCTACTTCGCGGCGATCGACCTCGACCCGGTCGTAAAACGTCGCGGGCTGGCTGCCTGGCCGCCGAACGTGGTTCATCGCGAGAACTCAGGTGACCTCTCCGACGCCTTCGCCCATCTGGTCCGCGAGCTGACGACCAGATACGAGCACGCCGACGAAGGACTTGGGCTGGCGGTCGATCATCTGGTCCTCGCTGTCACTCGAGCTCTGACGCGAACCGCGCGCCCGCAACTCGCCGTACACCCGGCGGTCAGGACGGTGAAGAGGCTGCTCGATCACGACTTCCACGAGCGGTGGACGCTTGAGGAGTTGGCCGCCCGCGTCGGGCTGGCGCCGTCCTATCTCGCCGGCCTGTTCACCGAGCAGTTCGGCCAGCCACCCCATCGGTACCTGACCGAACGACGAGTGGAACGGGCCCGCCAACTCCTGACGACGAGCGATCTGCCCATCACCGCGATGGCTCAGACGCTGGGATTCAGTTCCAGCCAGCACTTCGCCCGGGTCTTCCGCCAGTTCACCGGAACCACACCCACCGCCTACCGCAACCAATAGACGGCCCCGGACTCCCGAAGCTGGCCCGAACCGACAAGTAGCGGCTGTGTGACCCCGGGCAAGCTCTACGGTGCAGGCCCATGCGCCGAGAGTGGACGTCTGAGGATCTGGTGGCGTCGTGGACATTGGTCGAGGACGACTGGCCCCTGGTCGGCAACAAGAGCGGGGCGACCCGGCTCGGGTTTGCTCTCCTGCTGAAGTTCTTCGAGCTTGAGGCGCGTTTCCCGCGCGATGCTGGCGAGATCCCGCTGGCGGCAGTGGCGTACGTTGCCGAGCAGGTCAGGGTCGACGCGGACGCGTTCGAGTTGTACGACTGGGCGGGTCGGGCGGTCGAGCGGCACCGGGTGCAGATCCGCGTCGTGTTCGGGTTTCGCGAGTTCAGCCGTGGTGATGAGGACAAGCTGGCTGACTGGCTCGCTGCCGAGGTGTGCCCCGTCGAGCTGCGAGACGAGCAGCTTCGCGAGGCCTTGGTCGTCCGCTGTCGGGCGGAGCGGATCGAACCGCCGGGACGTGTGGATCGGATCGTCGGGTCGGCCCGGGCGAGGTTCGAGCGGCAGTTCTGTGACCGGACGACGGCCCGGCTGGGCGATCGCTGCATTGAACAGCTGGAGGCTCTGGTCACCGAGGAGACCGGCCTGCTGGCGGATCTGAAGGCCGATCCGGGTCAGGTGAGCCTGGAGACGCTGCTGCGCGAGATCGACAAGTTGGTTGCCGTCCGGGCTCTGCGGCTGCCGCCGGACCTGTTCGCCGACACCAGCGAGAAGCTGGTCGAGGCGTGGCGATCGCGGGCGACCAGGTCGTACCCGTCGGACCTGCTGGCGGCGCCGGGGCCGGTGCGGCTGACGCTGCTGGCTGCGTTGTGTTGGGTGCGGTCGGCCGAGATCACCGACGCGCTGGTGGACCTGCTGCTCGGCCTGGTGCACAAGATCAATGCTCGGGCCGAGCGGCGGGTGGAGGAGGAGCTTACCGAGGATCTGCGACGGGTCCGGGGCAAGGAGGGGATCTTGTTCCGGCTGGCCGAGGCCGCGGTCGGGCACCCGGATGACACGGTGCGGGCGGCGTTGTTCCCGGTGGTGGGTGAGAAGACGCTGCGGGAGCTGGTGAAGGAGGCGAAGGCCAACCAGCGGGTGTTTGAGGAGAAGACGCGCTCGGTGCTGCGCGGCTCGTACTCCAACCACTACCGGCGGATGCTGCCACCGTTTGCTGGCCGCGCTAGCGTTCCGGTCGAACAACACCAGCTACCGGCCGGTGATCGAGGCGCTGGAGCTGCTCGCGCGGTACGCCGCGGTGGACGGCAAGACCCGCTTCCACGCCGTCGGCGACGCCGTACCGGTCGACGGCGTGGTCCCGAAGGCCTGGCGCGCGGCGGTGATCGACGACCGCGGCCGGATCGAGCGGATCCCGTACGAGTTGTGCGTGCTGGTCGCGCTCGGGACGCGCTGCGCCGCCGCGAGATCTATGTCGACGGCGCGATCCGGTGGCGCAACCCCGAGGACGACCTGCCCGGCGACTTCGAGCACGCCCGCGAGGTGCACTACGCCGCGCTGCGGCAGCCGGTCGATCCAACCTCGTTTATCACGAGCCTGAAGCAACGAATGACCGATGCGCTCACCCGGCTGGACCAGGCCCTGGTCGACGACGCCGCCGGCGGCATCAAGGTCACCAGTCGCCGCGGTGAGCCGTGGATCTCGGTGCCGAAGCTTGCCGCGCTGCCGGAACCGCAGCACCTGCAGGCGGTCAAGGACGAGGTGGTGCGCCGCTGGGGCACCCTCGACCTGCTCAACATGCTGAAGGATTCGGACTTCCTCGCCGACTTCACCGCCGAGTTCACCTCGGTCGCCACGAGGGAGCTGATCGACCGGGACACGCTGCGCCGCCGGCTGCTGCTGTGCCTGTTCGCGCTCGGCACGAACATGGGCATCAAGGCGATCGTGGCCACCGGCGAGCACGACGAGACCGAGGCCGCGCTGCGGCACGTGCGCCGGCACATCATCACCGCGACAACCTGCGCCGCGCAATCGCCAAGCTGGTCAACGCCACCTTCGACGCCCGGGACCCGAGCTGGTGGGGCACCGGCACCGCAACCGCAAGCGATGCGAAGAAGTTTGGCTCGTGGGAGTCGAACCTGATGACCGAGTGGCACCAGCGCTACGGCGGGCCTGGGGTGATGATCTACTGGCCGTCGAACGCCGCTCCACCTGCATCTACTCCCAGCTCAAGTCCTGCTCGAGCTCGGAGGTGGCGGCGATGATCGAGGGCCTGCTGCGGCACTGCACCGACGCCGACATCGACACCAACTACGTCGACGCCCACGGCGCATCCGTGGTCGGGTCCGCGTTCACCGAACTGCTCGGCTTCCGGCTCCTGCCCAGGCTGAAGAACATCGGCTCGATCCAGCTCTACCGCCCCGACGACCCCAAGACCGACCCCGCCGCCGCGAACGGGGCCGCGGCTGCGGTGTATGGGCAGCTGGGCGCGGTACTGACCCGGCCGATCCGCTGGGACCTGATCGCCCAGCAGTACGACCAGATGGTCAAGTACGCGACCGCGCTGCGGCTCGGCACCGCGGAGTCCGAATCGATTCTGCGCCGGTTCACTCGCGGCGGCCCGAAGCACCCGGCCTATGCCGCGCTGGAAGAGCTCGGCCGTGCGGTCCGGACGATCTTCGCGTGCGACTACCTCGCCGACCCCGAGCTGCGCCGCGAGATTCACGGCGGCCTGCAGGTGGTGGAGAACTGGAACTCCGGCAACACTGTCATCTTCTACGGCAAGGACGGCGACCTGACCGGCCCGGACCGCGAGCACGCCGAGGTGTCCATGCTCGCGCTGCACCTGCTGCAGTCCGCGCTGGTGCACATCAACACGCTGCTGCTCCAGGCTGTGATCGAACAACCTGCGTTCCATGACAGCCTCGACGACATCGACCGCCGAGCCCTCAGTCCGCTGTTTTGGTCACACATCAACCCGTACGGGCGCTTCCGACTCGACATGGACAGCAGGCTCGACCTCACCGCGGCGGCCGTGGCGTCCGGGCTCGACCCGGTTCAAGTTCGCCCGCGATAGGCGTGGTGGTAGCTGCCGGGTTCGCGCAGTTGGCGATGGACCGGTGGGTCGGCCTTGGTCGGCGATGTGGAGTGGGCGGCGGTGTGGTCAGGTGTCATCGTTACGGGTGGAGTCGCGAGTGGATGATCGTGCGTCGTGGCATCTGTTGGATACGGCGCCGGTCCGCCCGGGCCAGCTTCGGGAGTTCCGGGCCATGTTGTGGACCGCTGTAGTGTGGAGGTGACTGACCGTCCGGTGGCCGCCATCCGGAGGCTTTGGGCCGGTCGAGAGGCGGACGTCATGACGACGTCGACGTCGAACAACCCCATCCTCCTGCCGCCGGACGGCGCCTGATCATGGCCTACCTGATGCTCTACGGCAGCGGATGGACCCAGCGCTGGCGCATCGCCGAGGGGATGGAGCGGCAGATAGGCGAGGCGATCACCCAGGTCGGGAAGAACGAGACCACCCAACTGTCGGTGCTCGACCCCACCTCGGATACGCCCGCCACTCTGGTCGTGGCCTGGGCCCAGGTCGCCGCCGCCGTCATCCTCGACTCCGGCCACGGACCGGCCCACGACGAGGCGACCGGCCAGTACGCCTGACCAGGGGTCTGGCCGTCATGCCGACCCCAACCCGGGCATACCGCGGGCACCACCGACCTCGACGCTCGCCCCCGCCAGCCGAAGGACAGGGCCACATGAAGCGAATTGACCGCACCTTGCGGCACCTGGCCAGCCGGGACACCGCCCGTGCCGACGCGGCCGAGGCCAGCGCCAAGCTGTGGAAACGACGTCACGAGCACCAAGAGGTTGACGCCCACCTGCAGGCACGGCTCCGGGCCAACCGACCGGGCGCAGCGGGATGCTTCCACGCCGGCGGCCCAGATCTTGGTGGCGGCGGGTATGACCGCAGTCGGAGATCGTCGGCGTTCGTGTCGATGCCGCCTCGATCCACGCCGATCCCCATCGTTGACACGAGGATCTTCACGCCCAGGACCCGCGCCGACCATTGCATGAGCTCGGCCGCCTGGTCACGAGTTAGGCCGGCAACTCGGTGAGCCAGGCGCGGCGGTCAATGGCCAGCCGACGACGCTGGGCCACAGGCGCGTTCAGCCGACGCCGCCCGTGCTACCGGCGGGCGCGTCGCCCGGCTCGACGGTGCTCCCCGAGATGGTGCGGCCAGCGCCGCTCGCATGGGTGATCTCGACCCTACGGGGCTGGCTCCGCGGTGACGCCGGGAGGGTCACATGCAAAACACCGTCGGCGTAGGCGGCGGTGAGGTTCTCCGAGTCCACACCCTCGCCGAGGGACAGGTGCCGAGTGAACGACCCCTGGGATCGCTCGGCGACAATTACCTGCTGGCCCTCGCGGTAGGACGGGCTGCGCTCGGCCTGGATCGTCAATGCGCCGGAATCGACGGTCACCTCGATGCTGTCAGGGTCAACGCCGGGCAGGTCGGCCTCCACGTGGTAGCTGCCGTCCTCGCCGCGGTAGACATCCAGCGGCATCGCGAGAGGGGCGCGCGTCCCACTCGCGGCCATCGCCATGAGCCGGTCGAGCTCACGGGCAGGGTCACGGAAGGGCTCAAACCTGAACACTGACATCGCTGCCTCCTCCTTGGGAGCCGTCGGCTCCGGGACCACGTACCGCCCGGGCGACGCCGCCGCGGGCCAGTTCGCCGACGGGATGACCTATCAACTATCGGTGGATGGCCTTGCGCCGAACGAACCCGATCGCCCCGGTCCCTAGGAACAGGACGATCCCGATGATGCCGAGCCAGACCAGGCCCTCGACGGCGAAGCCGACGATCGTCAGGACAAGCCAGAGCACCAGTAAGAGGATCAGCAGTATGAGCATGACCACCTCCGTGGTTCCACGCACTCAGACCGACCCGTCGACATCGCCGAAGCGGGACGCGCAGGTCGACCGCTATAAGAACAGAATCCACGGTGTGGTGCCCGATGTCCATGGACCAGAGCTCGGTGAGCAGCGGTCTGCGCGGCCCTCCCGGCCGAACCATGGCGGCTGGCGTCACCCCCAGCTGCCTCGAGGTGTCCTGGATGTGCGTCGCGCAAACAGATGACCCTACAGCACCGACTCGTTGCCCACAGCCACGTCGAGTTCGGACGCCACCGCGGCCGTAGCGTCCGGGCTCGGCCCGGTTCAAGTTCGCCCGCGATAGGCGTGGTGGTAGCTGCCGGGTTCGCGCAGTTGGCGGTGGACCGGTGGGTCGGCCTTGGTCGGCGATGTGGAGTGGGAGGCGGTGTGGTCAAGTGTCATCGTTACGGGTGGAGTCGCGAGTGGATGATCGTGCGTCGGGGCATCTGTTGGATACGGCGCCGGTCCGCCCGGGCCGACGAGACGGCGAGGCTTCGGGGTTCAGAAGCGACGTGCTTGGGCCGCCCAAGAGGCGGCTCACTAAGGCCCACCCGTGCTCGGGTGTCGGTCTGAGGAGACCAGCATCTAGGAGTGAACCATGACTTCAGCAGCAGGTTCCGATGATTCGCCTCCGGGCGAATTCCAACCCGTTGGTGGCAAGCTCGAGCGTGGGCTCATTTGGGTTTTCATCGTCGTGCCTACTCTCGCGCTACTGCCAGGGATCTTCTTCGCCTGGGGCGGCTGGATCGGCTGGCACGACATCGTCCTCCTGGTCGTGTTCTACGTGATCACCGCCACCGGCATAGGCGTCGGCTACCACCGAGGCTTCACCCACGGCTCCTTCAAGAGCAAGCGTGGCCTCAAGATCGGACTCGCAATCGCCGGCAGTATGGCGCTTGAAGGACCCGTCATCCGCTGGGTGGCCGACCACCGCAAACACCACAAGTTCTCCGACAGAGAGGGCGATCCACACTCGCCTTGGCGCTACGGCACCACCGCTTGGGCGGTGACCAAGGGGTTCATTTTCGCCCACGTCGGGTGGGTGCTCTGGGGCGAGGATCGCGCTGACCCGAAGCACTACGCCCCAGATCTCCTGAAGGACCGCGACATGGTTTGGATTTCGCGGCATTTCCGTGAGTTGGCGGCGGTCTCTTTGCTAGCACCGGCGCTCATCGGCGGGCTTTGGGACAGGTCGTGGAACGGTGCCGCTACCGGATTCTTCTGGGGCACTCTGGTCCGCATCGCCCTGATGCACCACGTCACATTCTCGATCAACTCGATCTGTCATGTCACCGGCGAGAAACCCTTCGACGCCCGCGACCGGTCAGGGAACGTCTGGTGGCTTGCCATCCTGAGTCAGGGCGAGTCATGGCACAACCTCCACCACGCCGACCCTACCTGCGCACGCCACGGTGTACTCAAGGGACAGATCGACGTCAACGCCTGGTTCATCAAGCGATTCGAACGGCTTGGCTGGGCGTACGACGTCAAATGGCCAGACCACGAACGCCTCGAGAAAAAGCGCGCGGCCGCCGCTTGACTCGGGTGTACATCGAGGCCCTTCGTGGCGCTGCGCCCGGCAGCCGGCGTCGTTTGTGTCTCATTCGTTGGGTAACGGGATAGGCACGGAACGCGGCTCGCCCGGGCGGCCGTTGCCCAAGGCCCCGGCGTTGAGGCTTACAGCGCCGGGGTCGCGCCTATGGGTTGGCGGGCCACTGCGGCGACGGTCCGGTGAGGAATCAGCCTGATCGGCAACGGAGTCGTCGGCAGCGATGTCTTGGCCGGCACGTTCGGTGGCGGTAGTCGGCGTGGCGTCGAGCTGGTACGTAGCTCCTGGACCTCCCTGCGGCGGCGGTAGCCGCGGCGCATGCCCTTCTTGAGCAGCCAGAGCCCGAGAACCAGCGCGGCCGCGGTCGCGGCGCCGGCAAAGAAGATACCTGCCACGGTGACGCCGAGGCCGGCGCCGAAGACCTCCAGGTTTGCGTCGGCGGCGGACGAGGCAGCCACGCCAACACCAAGCGCCACGGCGACGGCAACAAGGATCAGCGCGAGCACAATCATGGCTACGGCCTCCGCGGAATCGATGCTGTTCCCGCTCACCCGTCGTTGGGCGGCGGGTCGCTGGCTGGGCCGCCCCCCGTCGCCTTGGTCGCGTCTGTCGATGACGCTGCTGGAGGCGTGTCGCTGATCTCGATGCGGCGGCCTTTGGCGGCTTGGGCCTTGGGTGCGTGGACGGTGAGGACCCCGTTTGCCAGTGTGGCTTCGATCTTGTCGCCGTCGACGGCGCCGGGCAGGGTGATGGTGTGGTCGAACGGGCCGGTGCGTCGGGCCTGCTGGTGCAGGATGCCGATCCGTTCCCGGTCTTTGACCTCGCCGTGCAGGGTGAGCTGGCGGTCGTTCCACTCGAGGGCGAGGGTGTCGCGTGGCACGCCGGGCAGGTCGATCTCGACCAGGTAGGCGTCGTCGGTCTCCTCGATGTCGACCGGGGACCGCCACGAGCGCAGGTCGACGTCGTCGGCGAGGTTGCGCATCATCTGGTTCATCCGCCGGTAGATGTCTTCGAGGTGGGCGAACGGTTCGCTCGGCAGCCAGCGCATCGGTTGACCCGGCCGGTCCAGGCCACCTGTCTCGTCTGGGTCCTTCCGGGACGGCTGGTCCTGTTGGCCGGCCCGGCTGCTGTGGCGTCGGTTCGGGTGCAGTGGTCGCGCCATGGTGATGTCACCTCTTCGGCTGGTCTTCGGGGCCGTCCGTTCCGGCCGCGAGGCCTGCCCGGGTCGGTGGATGGGCCGCCGGCCGGTCGGGAAGGTCATGATGTTGGGGTGAGGGGTGTTGTGGTCTGCGGACCCGGGTGGCGGTGATCCAGACCAGGCGCCCGTAACAGGTGATCAGGACTTGTGCGCCGCGGCGGCCGCCGCGGACGGCGTGCGCCTTGGCGGTCAGCCACCGGCCACCGATCAGGACCTGCACGGGCGCATGGGCGGCCGGTGCGACCCGATGCCTGGTGGGTCGGCTGTTGTCCGCCACCGCGACGTCTCCCTCGCCAGTGGAGCCGGGGCCCTGTGTTGGCCGCGGCCTTCCGATCAGCGCTATCTCCCGGGGCCTGGCGCTGCCGGCTGACCCAGGGACTACGAGCCTGCTCAGTGACGCTGCCGGCGGTCGCGGACGAGCCGGCGCAGCTGGGTTACCCGCGCGGTGCCGACCACCATGGCGACGATGCCGACGCCGACGCCGGCGATCAGCAGTGCCAGCGCCAGCGGCACGGACCCGTTCATCCACAGGAAGCTGACCTCGACGCGGTGGGTGTTTTGCAGCATGAACACGATTAGCACCACGAGCGCGAGCACGGCGGCGCAGATCCCGACCCAGGTGGCACCCGTGCGGGTCCGGGGCACCGGACCCGGCGAGGGCGCCGGTGCGGCTGCTGGCTCGGTCGCGGCTGCGGGCGTAGGGATCGTTGCGTGTGTTGGATCCGCGGCGGCCGTGTCAGCAGGATCCGCCGGGGTCTTCTGTGATCTCCGGTGGCGGTGCAAGACGGACATTTGGCGTCTTCCTTGCGGGGAGCCGGTGTGGCTGGCACCTCAGGAGTGGAGTGTCGTCGTTCCGGACACCCCCATTCTACGCCGGTTCAGAGAACATAGTTTCTCTAATAGAATCGCTCTTGTGAGTTCAGAGAACACGGCACCGGCGCCGGTTGAACCAGCCGCAACCGGTTCAGAGAACAAGGCGCCCGGGCGGCGGGGTCGCAGACCGACGTCACTGCCGACGACGCTGGTGGCGGTGCTCGACCAGTACGCCGGCGACCTCGCCCGGGCGGACCTGACCACGCAGGCCCGGCGGACCTACCTGTCCAGGGTGCGGATGTACCTGGCCTGGCTGGCCGACGCGACCGTCGACGGCAACCCGCTCACCGACCCGGCCGCGGCCACCTGGGCCGCCCGCGACTACAAGACCTACCTGTACGGCACGCTGAAGCGGGCGCCGGCAACCGTGAACGGCGCGCTCGCCGCCGTTTCGGACCTGGCGATCCGCCGCGGCCTCGGCAAGCTCGACGGCGACCAGGTCGCCCGCGTCGACCTCCCTGCCCGACGGGCACCCAGGGCACTGGTTGGTCGCGACGACCTGCGCTGGCAACGCGCCGCTCAGTCCGCGCCGCCGCGGGAACGCGCGGTGGCGGCGCTGATGCGGCTGGCCGGCACCCGGATCGCCGAGACGGTCGGCCTGGACTTGAACGACCTGCCCACCACCCAGCGGCGACGCCGACTGCGGATCCGCGGCAAGGGCCGCAAACAACGCAGCATCCCGGTCCACACCGAGCTCGGAACCACACTCGACGCCTGGCTCGCCGAGCGGCCCAACTGGCCCGGCAGCGACACCAACCCCGCGCTATTCCTCAACCGGTCCGGTGGCCGACTGTCCACACGTGCGGCCGACACGATCATCGCCCGCATCGCGCGCGCCGCCGGCCTGGCCGACCACGTCACCCCACACGTGCTACGACACACCTTCGGCACCGACCTGGTCCGCGCCGGCACCGACCTGGTCACCGTCGCCGAACTCCTCGGCCACGCCTCATTGGACTCGACCCGGGTCTATACCCTGCCCACCGAGGACGACCTCGACGCGGCCGTCGCCCGACTCACCGTCGACCGCTGACCACCTCGGTCCGGCAACCACTACTTGTCGGTTCGGGCCAGCTTCGGGAGTACCGGGCCTAGACCGCGCGCCCGGCCCGTCGCCCCGCTCCCCGCTCTTGCCGCTCCCCGCTCTTGCCGCCCCCGCGCCCTCGGCCGCCCCGCCCCCGCGGCTCCCTCGGCGTGGGAGCCGCGGGCGCTCAACCGCGATCAGCAAGAATCCAGTAGTGAGTGATCCGCAGCCCAGCCCGCTCGTCCTGCTGGAAGCACTCCGCCCGACGACCGCCGCGACTCCTGCGCTCCGGACAGAGGATTGGCCGGGCGTCGACGACCCCGAGCAACTGAAACTGCAGATCGCCGATTGGCTGAGCCAATACGCCAACCCTGGCACCCGCCGCACCTACGCCTACGCCCTCGGCCTCCCCACCACCTGGCGGCTGATCGAGGCGGCGTTGGGCGGAGCTGTGTCGGGAGGGGCGGGATCGGGTGGATCGGCGTCCGCTGGGGCGGGGTCGTGGGAGGCGGGGGTGGGGGGACCGCCTGCGGGCGCGGAAGGGCGGCTTCATCAGCTTGCGTGGTTTCGGTGGTGTGCGGGGCGGGGGATCGATCCTCGGGGTGTGACCGGGGCGGACGTGAAGCTGTGGCTGCATCTGCTCGAGGCGGCGGGGGCGGGGAAGCGGACCAGGCAGCGGATGCTCTCGACGCTGTCGGCCTTCTACGCGCACCTCACCGAGACCGGCGTCGTCCCCGCCAACCCGGCGGCGCTCAACCGCGCACGTCTCGGGTTGAACCGCAGCTCACGGGACGCCTCACCAACGATCCGGCTCACCCCAGCCCAGCTCCACGCCCTCCTCACCGCCGCCGGCCAACTTACGAACCGTACGAAACTAAGAGACCTGTACGCCGCCCGCGCGGTGGCCGTCGTCGCTCTGCTGACCCTCGGCCTCCGGGTCTCGGAATTGGTCAATCTCGACCGGGATCACCTGATGGTCTCCGGCGGCGAACCGATGCTCCGGGTGCTCGGCAAAGGCGGTGTCCACCGCG
This sequence comes from Kribbella caucasensis, assembly GCF_004361855.1. Classification (GTDB taxonomy): domain Bacteria; phylum Actinomycetota; class Actinomycetes; order Propionibacteriales; family Kribbellaceae; genus Kribbella; species Kribbella caucasensis. The sequence continues at coordinate 45,531 of NZ_SNWQ01000008.1, read as the reverse complement.
AGGTCTATCTGACCGACCTCGCCATCGGCGCCGTGCTGGACTACCTGGCCGAGCGCGATCGGCTCCAGCGGGCGTCGACTCCCACCCTCCGCGGCCGGACGAAGGCGGAGTCGAGTCCGTTGATCGCGACCCGCGACGGAGGACGCTGCTCCCGGTTCGACATCAACGCGCTGCTCCGGCGGATCGCAGTACAGGCTGGGCCGGCGTTGGCGGACGTCGCGGACCGGATTCATCCGCATGCGTTGCGGCATGCGTACGTGACGATCGCGCTCGAGCAGGATGCGCGGATCCAGCACGTGCAGGCCGATGTTGGCCATGCGACCATCTCGACCACCCAGTACTACGACCGCGGCCGGCGTACGCGGGACACGACTGCAGCGGACGTGGTCGCCGCGGCCATCCGGGCGGCGGGTCAGCAGAAGGTGGACTGAAACCCCGCTACTGTCGCGGCATGCGTAGGGGAGTCTTCACCGCGGTAGTCACAGTGTTCGCGGGTCTGGTCCTGGCCGGCTGGATCGCACCCGGCCCAGCCGCTGCAACAGAGGCTGCGGCAACACAGCTCGCCGCAACACAGATCGCAGCAGCGCAGACCACGCCGACCGGGATTGCGGCCGACGGCGATGTCGTGACGAGCATGCAGATCGACTACATGGTGAATCGTGACGGGGAGCTGCACGTCAAGGAGACGATCGCCTACCACTTCGGCGGCATCGGCCGGCACGGGATCTACCGGAACCTGGTCACCCGCGAGCCGTACCGCGACGACGACTCGAAGGACCAGAAGTACGAGATCTCGAACATCAAGGTCGACACGACCACTCCAGGCGCGAGTGACGAGTTCTCCGAGTCGACCACGAAGAGCAAGAACCAGCGCGACCAGAGCGTGCAGATCAAGATCGGTTCGGCCAACGAGACCGTCCCCTCCCGCGACGTGACGTACGTGATCGAGTACGACGTCCGCGGCGCACTGCGGCACTTCGACGACCACAGCGAGCTCTACTGGGACGCCGCGGGTTCCGGCTGGGAAGCGGTGTTGCAGCAGGTGACGGTGAACGTCGAGGTACCCGAGGGCGTTCAGCAGGTCGAGTGCTTCGCCGGCCCGCCGCAGTCGGAGACGAGCTGCGAGCAGAAGTCGGTCAACGGCGAGAGCGGGGTGTTCCGGGCTTCGAACCTGGAGCGTGGCGAGCAGCTCACGATCGTGGCAGGCATCAGGCCCGGCGTGGTCGCGAACGACACCCCGATCGTGGTCGACCCGCCGAGCGCGCTCCAACGAGCCGGCGTTAGCGTGCCCAGCCTGATCGGATCGGGTCTCGTCACGCTCGGCGCAATCGCCGCCGCCGTCCTCTACAGCAGGAACGGAAACCGCGACCAGAGGTTCGCCGGGATGCCGCCCGGCACCATCCCGCCCTCCGGGACCACGGTGGCCGCAGTGAAGGACGAGCTGGGCACCGACCAGATCCCGGTCGCGTTCGCGCCGCCGCGGATCCCGGTCGCCGAGGGCGGTCTGCTGATCGACGCGAAGGCGAACACGACCGAGACCGCCGCGACGCTGATCGACCTGGCGGTACGCGGCGGCGTACGGATCGACAACACCGGATCCGAGCAGAAGGCAATCCTGCTCAACCCGGCCGTGGCGACGGCGCCCCACGAGCAGGTGCTACTGCAGAATCTCTACCCGGGCCTGCAGCCCGGCTCGGAGATCACCCTGGAACGCCGGCCGACGGGTGACACCTGGATGCGGCAGGCGCACACCGCGATGATCGACGCGCTCCGCCAGCAGATCAAGGCGCGCAACTGGTACCTCCGGATGCCGCGAGCGGGCGGCGGATCGAGCTTCCCCAGCGGCTTCCCATGTGCCTGTATGGCGATGATCGGCCTCTGGGTCTTCGGTGCGGGTATCGCCGGTACGGCGGTCGGCGCGGCCACCGGCGGTCTCGGTCGCGCCGCCATCATCGTGGTACCTGTGCTCGCCGTGGTCGTTGCCATCGGCATCTGGATCGGCAAGCGGGCGAAGGGGCAGCGGAATCCGTACGGGCGGGCGGTGACCGACCAGTTGATCGGGTTCCGGACCTACCTGGCGACGGCGGAGGCGGATCAGCTGCGGTTCGAGGAGGGCGAGGACATCTTCAGCAAGTACTTGCCCTGGGCCATCGCTTTCGACCTGGCCGATCGGTGGCAGCGGGTCTGCGCGCAGTTGGTCGCGGCCGGGCGGATCACGCCGGATCCCTACTGGTACACGGGTCCGGCGTACTACAGCTCGGGCTTCGCGGCCGGGACCATCAGCCAGACCGTGGCGAACACCTTCGACCCACCTCCGGCGCCCGCGGGCAGCGGCGGTGGGGGAGGCAGCTCATCCGGCTTCAGCGGCGGCTCGTCCGGCGGCGGTGGCGGCGGTGGAGGCGGCGGATCCTGGTAGTTGCCAACGGCACCGGCGCTAGTTGCTAACGGCACCGGTCATGGCAGACAGGCCGGGCCGGAGGCCGCCGTGCGCATGACGGCGGCCCGGAACTCCCGCAGAAAGACAGGTCAGACCCTGCCACCGGCCGCGGTGGGAGCGGTCGGGTCTTCGGAACCCTCGTCGCCGACCGCCTCGCGGTTGATGAAGTCCTCCAGGTGGAACAGGTTGTCACCGGCCCGCTTCGCGACGTTGAGCAGGGTCGTCATCATCGAGACCTCTTCGACCTGCTCCTTGAGGAACCACTGCATGAACTGCTCGCCGATGTAGTCGCCCTCGTCCCGCGCGGTCTTGGCCAGCCCCTCGATCTGCTTCGTGACCGTGATCTCCTGCTGCAGCGCGAGCTCCAGCGGTTCCAGCGCGGTCTTGAAGTCGTCTACGACGTTGTTGATACCGGGCACGTGCGGCCGGATGTCCTTGTCGAGCAGGTACTGGACCATCATCATCGCGTGGTTACGTTCTTCCAGCGCCTGCTTGTAGAAGTGCGCCGCCAGCCGGGGCAGATCCTGGTCGTCATACCAGACAGCCACAGCCAGATACTGCTGCGACGCCGTGAATTCGTTACGGATCTGTTCTTGCAGGAGTTTCACGTACGTACTCATGAGGACACCGTAGTCCGCAGGCCCTGCTTTCTCACCGTTGGCGAGGCTGCCCTAACCGAGTGCTTTTCAGCCGACGCTGACCACGTGTGAGCGGATCGCGGGGAGGTTACCGAGCGGAGCGAAGTACCCACTGATTCCGTGGTCGAAGGTGATCGCGGCGATGCCCTGCTGCAACCACACCGGCGCCTGCACGACCGCCTCCTGAGGCGCGAGCGCGAGCACCAGCACGTCCTCGTCGGCGGCCGCGAGCCCGTTGACCACGGCGAACTCGCGGGCCCGCTCCGCCGAGGTGAACGCCATCAGGAACGGCTGGTCCTGGTGCACCCCGACGAACGGCTGCGGGTTGTCGTCCGAACCCCGTTGCACGAACCACCAGCGCTCCAGCGAGAAAGTTGCCGACCACAACTTCTCCTGGTTCTCGGTACTCGGGTCGGTGCGGACGGCCTCGGCGAGGACGTCGGTGACACTTGCTTCGTTCATACCAAGACCGTACGACAGTTTTCGATTCCTTCCCCGCCCCACCACCCCGGTCAGCGGCTCCCCAGGCGGACGATCTCAGCATCGCCACCGGGAAGTGTGATGGTGATCTCGCGACCCTCGACGGTGACCTGGATCGCGTCCGCGAGACCCTCCGGTGGGATCGCGTCACGGGTCAGCAACACAGCGTGCACAAGGACTTTCGGCTCACCGTCGTGCCCGGCGGTCAGGTACGGCGTGGCCGAGTGCGGGCCGAACGCGTTCACCCCGAATCCCCGGTGCACACCCGCTTCGGCGTACCCGTGCAGGCCGACGACTGCGGACATCAACCCGTCGTCGTTCCGCGCGCTCGCCCACCCCGATCCAGCGGTTGCTTCAGGCAAGGACTCGCCCGCGACGGCGTACCCACCACTGCGCACCAGCGCACCGGCCGGTCCGTCCACCAGGGCGCACCTGATCTCCCAACCGCCGTGCACGACCGAGACGGTCTCGATCGGCCACGGACCGTCGGCGCCCAGCCACGCCTTGTGCCAGGACCCGGCCGTCCGCGACCCGATCCCAAGCCGACGGATCCGCCCGCGCGTGCTGGACCGGCCCTGCGCGTCGACGAGCGAGATCAGGTTGTCGATCCGCGGGGCGTTGTCGGCGAGATCCGGTCCCGCGTGGCTCGCGTACGCCAACCGGTCGTAGTGCGAGTCGACAGCCGGCTCCACGCCGTCCGGCTCGGCAAGGGGTGCCTTGTCGGAGCCGTGGTTGATCAGTCGCACCACCTGGTCGTGCCGGCTCGCGTGCACGATCCACCCAGGCGCCGGCATCGCACGGACCTGGTCCGCATCGTCGAGCGGCACGGTCCCTTCCGGATCCGTCCACACCGGGTGCGACGGCGGCAGCAGCAGTCCGATGAACCCCTTGCTGGCCCAGTACGGCGAGCCGGGGCCGGAGTACGACTGGGTGGTCGGCAGGAACGTGTCGTACCAACCGAGAGTGAGCAGTCCGCGCTCATCCGGTACGCCGTGCTGCACGAAGTGACGCGCGATCCCCGAGCAGAGCCGACGCGTCTGCCCCGGCGACAACGGCGAGGCGTCGAGCAGCGCCCCCATCCAGTACGGCGTGGCCGCCGCCATCCGATATGTCAGCGAACGCCCCTGGTACACCGGCGCACCGTCGTTCCCGACCAGGTGGACCGCGTCCTCCAGGAACAGCACGATCCGCTCCCGGTAGACCTTCAGCCGGTCCTCGTACTCCGTTCCCGGGGTGGCCGCCGCCATCCGGGTCCAGAGACCGGGGTACAGGTGCATGGCCCAGCCGATGTAGTTGTCGAAGGCCTGCCCGTCTCCGTCGGAGTACCAGCCGTCGCCGACGTACCAGTCCTCGATCCGGTCGAGGCCGCCCTCGATGTCCTCCCTCGAGTACGGCGCGCCGACGGACGCGAGGAACTGCTCGCTGACGACCTGGAACAACCGCCAGTTGTTGTCGTGCGTGGTCGATCCGATGAACCCGCCGAGCCATTCCGCGACGTGTTCCTGGGCGCGGGTGTCGAGCCGTTCCCAGATCCACTCGCGGGTCTCGTGCAAAGCGACCGCGATCGCCGCGGCCTCGACCATCTGCTGCGACCGCGGGGTGAGCCGCAGCCAGGCCTCCGGGTGGTCCGGGTTCGCGCCGTTGGCGACACCACGGGCGTACCGCTCGATCAGCTTCTCGCAACCCTGGCCCTGGACCCCGCCGATCCGGAACGCGGCCAGCATGAATGACCGAGCGAACCCCTCGAGCTCGTCCGACGCCGCACCCGAGCGGCTCAGCCGGCCGGGCAGGACGACGCGAGCGGCGCCGGGGGAGAAGTACGGCACCAGCGAGTCGAGCAAATGGTCGGCGAGGGCCTCCCAGTGGGCCCGGACCCAGCCGGTCTGGCGGGACAACACACGATCGGTATCAGGCAGGACGAGGCGGCTCATCAAGCGATCCTTCCTAGGTCTTCCGGGCTGATGGCGTGTTGGAGGGGTTGGCCGGTGGCGAGGCGTTCGATCTCGCCGACCGCGAGCTCGCCGAGGCGGGCGACCTCGTTGCCGACCGCACCGGCCGAATGCGGGGTGATGAAGACGTTGGGCAGGTCGAAGAGCTTCGAGTCCGGCGGCAGTGGTTCGGGGTCGGTCACGTCGAGGACGGCGTCGATCCGGCCGGCGACGCACTCGCGCTCGAGCGCGTCGGCGTCGATGATCTTGCCGCGAGCGGTGTTGATCAGCACCGACCCGTCGCGGAGCAGACCGAGCAGCCGCCCGTCCACGAGCCCGACGGTCTCGGGCAGCAGCGGCGCGTGCACGCTCAGGACGTCGCTGCGGCTGAACAGGTCGTCGAGCCCGACCAGGTCGGCGCCGAGCGCGGCGGCGTCAGTGGCGGACAGATACGGATCACTGATCAGTACTTCGAGGTCGAAGCCGCGCAGTCGTTCGGCGACCATCCGGCCGATCCGCGAGGCGCCGAGCAGCCCGACGGTCGTGCGGTAGTTCCCCGGCGCGCTGGTCGGATCCGGCCGCCGCCTGGTCGCCTTGTACTCCGCGTTGAGGCGGAAGGCCCGTTTTCCGCTCATCACGATCGCCGCGACGGTGAACTCGGCCACCGGCAACGCGTTCGCCACGACCGCCGACGACACCTGGATGCCGCGTTCGAACGCGACCGGTGAGACGAAGCCCTTCACCGAGCCGGCCGCGTGCACGATCGCTCGCAGTTTCGGGGCCGCGTCGAGCACTTCCGGCGTGATCTGCGGGCAGCCCCAACCCGTGAGTAGCACCTCGACGTCGGCCAAGGCGGCCCGGATCGCGGGGTCGTCGAGGAAGGTGCGGTCGGCCTGCACCCGCAGTACCTGAGCGACCTTTTCGAGACGGTCGCGGACCGGCGGGATCAGCACGCGGGACCGGCCGGGCTCCTTCATCGCCAGCAGCACGGTGAGCCGATCGGGGGCGGAGACAGGGTCAATGCGCACAACAGCAACCTAGCAAGCGCTTTCCAAAACCGCTTCCCCTGCCTGGCGCCGTGTCAGGAACCGGACAGCCGGAAGAAAGATCCGGGCAGCCGGAATTCCTGCCCGGAGCGAGGGCGTTGACTGAGGAGAAGGCAGGATAGAGGTGCCTACCCCGCCCTGTTGGCCACTGTGAAGGAGAACGACGATGCTGCGACCGGACGACCTCTACGAGATCGTCGACGAGTCGGTGGCGACCGGACCGGCGGCCGCGCCGAAGGTGCTGGTGCATTCGCTCGACGGGTTCATGGACGCCGGCCAGGCCGGCCGGGTGACCGCCGACCACCTGCTCGAGGTGCTGGACCACAAGCTGCTGGCCCGCTTCGACGTCGATCTTCTGCACGACTACCGGGCCCGTCGGCCCGAGGTGACGTTCGCCGAGGACCGGTTCATCGACTACACGCCGCCGCAGCTGAATCTGCACCTGCTGACGGACGACGCGGGCGTCGAGTTCCTGCTGCTCGAAGGCGCCGAGCCGGACAACCACTGGAACCGGTTCGCCGGGGCCGTCCGCCAGCTGATCGAGCTGTACAACGTGACGCTCACGATCGGCGTCCACGGCATCCCGATGGGGGTGCCGCACACCCGCCCGCTCGGCATGACCGCGCACGCGACCCGGCCGGAGCTGGTCACCCGCTCGAACATCTGGGACGGCGAGATGCGGCTGCCCGCGAGCGCCGGGACGATGCTGCAGGTCCGTCTCGGTGAGGCGGGCAAGGACGCGATGGGCTTCGCCGTGCACGTGCCGCACTACCTGGCCGAGAACCGGTTCCCGGGTGCCGCGCTGGCGCTCGTGCACGCGATCTCCGCGGCGACCGGCCTGCTGCTCCCTAGCAAGGCGCTGCTCGACGAGGCCGCGGTCACCGGCCGGATGGTCGACGAGCAGGTCGAGCAGTCAGAGGACGCGGCCGCTGTGGTGAGCGCGCTGGAAACGCAGTACGACGCCGCCGCGGGCTCGGTCAGCCGTGGCAGCCTGCTGGCCGGCTCTACGCCGTCGGCCGAGGAGCTGGGCGCCGAGGTCGAACAGTTCCTCGCCGAGCTGAACCGCGACGACGACAACTGAGACTTGCGTGCTGAAGGGGCCCCGTGCGCGGGGCCCCTTCAGCACGTTCAGGCGTGGACTGCTGAGCGTGAGCCCGAGGAGGAGCGGGTCAGGAAGCGGTCGACGGCGATCTTGCCGGGCCCGGTGACGGCGAGGGTGAGCGAGAGCAGGCCGAGGATGACGACGAGCTCCCAGCCGCCTTCCGCGACGAACACGCCGTTCGACACATGGACGAAGAGGAACGCGCCGGCCATGTCGAGGGCCAGCAGCACGCCGGCCACGGTGGTCAGGGCGCCCAGGATCAGCGCGGCGCCGCCGACGAGCTCGACCGCGGCCGCGTAGTACGCGGACAGCGTCGGGGCCGGCACGCCCATCTGGTCGAATGCGGCCGCGGTCTTGTCCAGGCCGTTGGTGCTGAACTTCTGCCACCCGTGCGCGATGAACACGATGCCCAGACCGACCCTGGCGAGCAGCAGGACCAGGTCGCGGGCGGCGTGGACGGGGCGGATCGGCGATACGGGACTCACAGGCGAACTCCTCGGCTAGTTGATGGTTGAGCGTTCAATTATAGGCTACCGGCGGCAACCGAAAGCTCACCGAAAACCCCGGAGTGAGAGAAGCCACAGCCGGTACTGCGCAGCGCGGATGGCGGGGCGCGACCTGTCAGGATGGGGCATGCCCGAATCCCTGGAGGATCTGGTCGACCTGCTCGACCTGGAGATGATCGACGTCGACCTGTTCCGTGGCCGGCAGCCGGAGACCGCCCTTCAACGGGTGTTCGGGGGACAGGTGCTCGGCCAGGCGCTGGCCGCGGCCGCCCGGACCGTCGAGCCGGAGCGGATCGTGCACTCGCTGCATGGCTACTTCCTGCGTCCCGGCGACACCGGCGTACCGATCGTCTACCGGCCGGAACCGACCAGGGACGGCAAGACGTTCAGCAGCCGGCGCGTCGTCGCGTCCCAGCACGGCCAGCCGATCTTCTACATGTCCGCGTCGTTCCAGCGACCCGAGCCCGGCCTGGACCATCAGGACCCGACGCCGGATGACCTGGTCCCGCCGGAGGAGGCGCCGACGCTCGCCTCGGTGCTGGAAGCCGCCTCGAGCCGCAAGGCCGACGACTGGAACCGCGAGTGGGCCGCGCTAGACGTCCGGCTGGCCGGCGTGACTGGCCGGCAGTTCTGGATCCGGGCCGCCGGCAAGCTTTCCGACGAACCGTCCTTACACGCCTGCGTTCTCGCCTACGCCAGCGACCTGACGTTGCTCGGGGCAAGCTTGTTGCCACATGGCCTGATCATCGGCGATCGGCGGATCCAGCCGGCCTCTCTCGACCACGCCCTCTGGTTCCACCGCCCGTTCCGCGCCGACGAGTGGCTGCTCTACGACCAAGCGTCGCCGTCGGCCTCCGGCGCTCGCGGCTTCGCCACCGGCCGCCTCTTCACCGAAGACGGCCGCCTGATCGCCTCCGTCGCCCAAGAAGGCCTGATCCGCCCAATCGGCCTGGACCTGGACGAAGACGAGAACGACGCCTAGGGCAACAATCCGCCGGCTAGCGGGCCTGGACGGCGAGGGCGATCGCGGCCGCGACTCGCTCCGGTTCGGGAATCTCCAGGCCGATCGCGACCCGGATCGCGGGCGGTCCTGGCCTGGTCCAGCTCGCGCCTGCGCCGGCGACCGCGATCCCATGCGAGGCCAGCACCAGCAGTGCCTCGTGCTCGCTCAGCACCGGAACCCAGACCGCCAGCCCGTCCACCCCATCGGACTCGACCCCCTGGACCTTCAACAACCCGATCAACTGTTCCCGCCGTTCCTGGTACGCCGTCCGTGCCCGGTCGACCGCGACCTTGGTGTCCTCGTCCATCAGCAACCAGGCCAGCGCGTTCTGCAGGAACCGGCTCGTCCAGCCCGAACCGAACTGCCGATAGACCCTGACGCGTTCGATCGGTTCCGCGGCGCCGGCCATGATGCCGAGCCGTAGATCGGGGGAGTGGGACTTCGAGTAACTGCGGACCAGGACGCTCCGCTCGGGCAGCGCCGCCGCCACCCCGTAGTACGGGAAGGCGCTCAGCTCGCCGAGGCCGTCGTCCTCGATCACCAACGTGTCCGTGCCGGCGAGCAACGACACCAGTTCGTCCCGGCGCTCGGGTGTCACCGAGGCGCCGAGACGCGAACTGCTCCGAGGCTCGTAGACGAAGGCAACGGGATCGCTCCGCAGCGCCTCCCGCAACGACGCCGGCACCGGCCCGTCCTGATCCGTCGCCACCGGGATCGCGCGGGCTCCGACGTTGTCGAGGATGTCGAGCAGCCGGGGCGTGGCCGGCTCCTCGATGGCGACGTACTCGCCGGGGACGACCGTGGTGCGCAGGAGCAGCAGCAGGCCTTCGTACCCACCGCTCACGCACATCCAGTGCTCGGCGGGGAACGGCCAGCTTTCCTCGGCGGCCGCGCGCAGCGGGTCGCTGATCGACACGACCTCGTACGAATGCACCGACGGATCGCGGAGCGCGTGCTGGAAGGCAGTCGACAGGTCCGGCATCAACAGCGGATCGGGCACCGCCCGGGTCAGGTTGAGCGTCTGGTTCGGCCAGAGCCGGGAGACGTTCTCGTACCGCGCCGGCCGGGGAACCGCGAGGCCGCCGAGCACCCAGGTGCCCTGCCGGCCACCACCGGCCAGGACCCGCTGTTTCCGCAAGGTCATCCAGGCCGCGGACACCGTGGCAGGGCTGACATCGAGCCGGGGCGCCAGCGCTCGAACGGTCGGCAACCGCGTCTGCGGAGCCAGGTCGCCATGCCGGACGAGCCGGGCGATCGAGGCGGCGATCCCGGCCGCGCTGGCTTCGTCGATCTGCTCGGCCAGCCACGCCGACGAGACGGTCGGACCGTCCTGCGGCGGAACGTCCTCGGCCACCAGCGACTCCCTCACTTTTTGATCAGTAACATTTGAACTCATTGTTCGACCCCTAGGGCTGTACATAGGCTACCGCGCAATCGGCCCGCGACATCGTCGTCGCGGCCACCACCCCGCAGAGACATTTCGGTAGCGGAGGAAGCAGCCACGTGACGTTGAAGCTCGGCGTTCGCCAGTGGGACCACGTCGTCCCCATCGCCCTCGGCGACGTCCCCAGCCCGGGTCTCACCCTGACCCGGCTCGAGAGCACGCCCGATCTCTGGACCAGCCCCGGCTACGACGGCGGTGAGACGTCGTTCAGCCGGTATGTCCGGGCCCGGGCGGCCGGCGACGACCGCGTCGTGGCGTTGCCGGTCTTCCTGATGCGCGGATTCCGGCATCGCTGCATCATCGTCCGCCAGGACTCGGCGGCCGAGGACGCGGCGGATCTCAAGGGCGCCCGGATCGGCCTGACCGGCTGGCCGGACAGCGGCAACACGTGGACCCGCGCGATCCTGCTCGATGCCGGTGTCGGCATCCACGACGCGGACTGGCAGGTCGGTCCGCTCACCGCGGCGCACCCGGTCGTGGACCGGATCGGCGGAGTCACCGTCGGCGACAACGTCCGGCACACGCCCGACGATGCTCCGCTGACGGATCTCCTGCTGGCCGGTGAGCTGGACGCGGTCATGACACCGTTCATGCCCACGGGCTTCCATGCGCAGGACTCGGGCCTGCGCACGCTCTTCCGTGACACCCGACGGGCAGAGCAGGAGTACTACGCGCGGCTCGGCTTCATTCCCGGCATCCACTTGCTCGCCCTGCGTTCCGAAGTACTCGCAGACCGTCCGGAGCTTGCTCAGCAGTTGGTCGATCTGTTCGAGTCCGCCAAACAGCTGAGTTACCTTCGCCGGAACAAGCTGATGGACGTCACGCCCTGGCACAACGAGGAAGTTGCGGTCACGGCCCGCGTTTTCGGGCCGGACTGGATGCCGTACGGCGTGTCCGCGGACCGGCGGATGGTCGCCGCCTTCCAGGAACAACTCGTCGCCCAGGAGTTGCTCACCGCGCCGGTCCCGGCCGGCGACCTGTTCCCGTATTCCATCGATCCCCTGGAGAAGACCGCATGAACACGCAGGCCGTCCTGAAGACAGCGGCCGCCCAGTTCGTCGCCAGTGTCGACTGGCAGGAGAACCTGGCCACCGCCGAGGCCTTGATCAAGCAGGCTGATGCCGACGGCATCGATCTCCTCGTCCTGCCCGAGGGGGTGCTGGCCCGCTTCATCGAGGAGCGCGAGCGCATCCGCGACCACGCGCAGCCGCTCAGCGGTCCGTTCGTGACCGGTCTGCGCGCGGCCACCGACGGCCTCGACGTGACGGTCGTGGTCGGCATCCATGAGATCTCGCAGTACGAGAAGCCGTACAACACCCTCGTCGTACTGCGGGACGGCGAGATCACCGGGCTCTACCGGAAGCTGCACCTGTACGACGCGTTCAGTCAACTGGAGTCCGACAACGTGACACCGGCCGAGGTGGTTCCCGAACTGATCGACGTCAACGGATTCAAGGTCGGCCTGATGACCTGTTACGACGTGCGATTCCCGGAGCTGGCCCGACTGCTCACGCTCGCCGGCGCCGACGTACTCGTCCTGCCTGCCGCCTGGGTGAAGGGACCGCTCAAGGAACACCATTGGCGGACCTCCGTCACCGCTCGCGCACTGGACAACACCGTGTACGTCGTCGCCAGCGGCGAGTGCGGACAACGCAACATCGGCCAGAGCCTGATCGTCGATCCGCTCGGTGTCACGATCGCCCAGGCCGCCGAGGAGCCGGCCACCATCACCGCCGTGCTCTCCAAGCAGCGACTGTCGGACGCCCGCGACCGCCTGCCCGTACTGCGGAATCGGCGCTTCACCGTCGATCCGTCCCCACGTCCCCTCGAAGCCGTACGAACCCCCTGAAAGGAGCGGACGTGTCTGCTCATCGCAAGTCCGCGCTGGCCCTGCTGGCCGCCGGCACCCTGGTGCTGACCGCCTGCACCGCCGACCCGGTCGAGACCGATACCAGCGCCAACGCCAAGCCCGGCGCCGCGATCCCGCAGCAGCAGGTCGACCAGGAGCTGCGGGCCAAACTGCCGGAGAAGATCCGGACCGCCGGCAAGATCGTTGCCGTCAACAACGGATCGTTCCCGCCCTACGTCATCGTCGGCACCGCCAAGGGCGCCGAGGTCGAGGGCGCCACGGCCGAACTGTCCCAGGCGGTCGGCCAGCTGCTCGGCATCCGGATCGAGCACACCACAGTCGACGGGCTGGCCAGTGTGCTGTCCGGGATGCAGGCCGGCCGCTACGACCTGGACATGGGCCCGACCGGCGACTTCCCCGAACGGCAGAAGCAGGCCACCTTCATCGACTACGTCCAGGAGTACGTCGTCTTCGCCGTACAGAAGGGCAACCCGAAGGGGATCGACGGTCTCGAGACCGCCTGTGGCAAACGGATCGCAGTACAGGCAGCCGGGTCGGCGGAGCGGGTGATCAAGGCCCAGTCCACCAAGTGCACCGGATCCGGCCAGCTGGCCGTCGTGGTGCAGTCGTACAAGGACCAGCCGTCGTCCATCCTGGCCGTTCAGTCGGATCGTGCGGACGCCTTCTTCTCCTCGCAGGCACCGCTGACCTACTTCGTCGCCCAGTCCGGCGGCAAGCTGGAACTGGCCGGGGTCGGCAAGGGCAACGGGTTCGAGGACCTGTTCCAGGGAGCGCTCGTACCGGTCGGGTCGCCGCTGGCCGAGGTCATCCTGGCCTCGCTGGAGAAACTGCATGCCGACGGCACCTATGACGCGATCATGACCAAGTGGGGCCTGGACAAGAACAAGCTGGACAAACCCGGTATCAACCTCGGGAAGAGCTGATCATGGCAGCCTTGGGAGAAGTCCGGGTGTCCGACCTACCCACCTCGGCCGGCCCGGACCTGGACGTCCGGGACGCGTCCCGGCGCAAGCACCCGTGGCGCTGGCTGTCGGCGTTCGTCGTCCTGGTGCTGGCGGCGCAACTGGTGCAGATGCTGATCACCAACGAGAACTTCGGCTGGTCTGTGGTCGCGAGCTGGCTGCGGGCCGAGTCGGTCATCCGAGGTCTCGGCGTCACGTTGATGCTGACCGTGGTCGCGATGGTGATCGGCATCGTGCTCGGCGTACTGCTGGCGGTCTGCCGGATCTCGGCCAACCCGCTGCTGCGCAGTGCGGCCGGGGTCTACATCTGGTTCTTCCGTGGTACGCCGACGCTGGTCCAGCTGATCTTCTTCTACAACCTGTCGGCACTGCTGCCACAGTTGACGATCGGGATCCCGTTCGGCCCGGACTTCGCCAGCTTCGACACGAACACACTGATCACGCCGTTGCTCGCGGCGATCCTCGGCCTCGGCCTGAACGAGGGCGCGTACATGGCTGAGATCGTCCGCGGCGGCCTGCTCTCGGTGGATCCAGGGCAGCGCGAGGCCGGCCAAGCGCTCGGCATGACGAACGGCCGGATCATGAAGCGGATCATCCTGCCGCAGGCGATGCGGTTCATCGTGCCGCCGACCGGCAACCAGGTGATCAGCATGGTGAAGGCCACCGCACTGGTTAGCGTGATCGCGTTGTCCGATCTGCTCTACACCGCGCAGGCGATCTACAACCGGACGTTCGAGACGATCCCGCTGCTGATCGTGGTCTGCCTGTGGTACCTGGCTGTCACGTCCGTGTTGTACGTCGCGCAGTCCTTCATCGAGCGGCACTACAACCGGGGTGCCAGGCACCAGACGGCCAGTTTCTGGGACTACCTGCGGATTCGCCCGAGGAGCCAATCATGAGTACTGCGGTACTGCAGGCGCGTGGAGTCCGGAAGAGCTTCGGGCACACCGAGGTACTGGCCGGGATCGACCTGGACGTCGAGCCGGGCGAGACGGTCGTCGTACTGGGGCCGTCCGGGTCGGGTAAGTCGACCTTCCTGCGGTGCGTCAATCTGCTCGAGTCGCTCGACGCCGGCCGGATCACGGTCGACGGCCGGGATGTCGGGTACGACGTACGGAACGGCCGGCTGCACGAGCTACCGCCGAACGAGCTCGCCCGGCGGCGGCGCGACATCGGCATGGTCTTCCAGCAGTTCAACCTGTTCCCGCACATGACCGCGCTGGAGAACGTCATCGAGGCGCCGGTCGGGGTGAAGGGGGAGCGGCGTGCTGAGGCGGTGGACCGGGCCGTCGCGTTGCTGGCCCAGGTCGGACTGGCCGGGCGGGAGAAGGCATACCCGCGGCAACTTTCCGGCGGGCAACAGCAGCGGGTGGCGATAGCGCGGGCGCTGGCGATGCAGCCGAAGCTGATGCTGTTCGACGAGCCGACGTCGGCGCTCGACCCGGAACTGGTCGGCGAAGTGCTGGTGACGATGCGCGATCTGGCGACCGCGGGACTGACGATGGTGGTGGTCACGCATGAGATCAGCTTCGCCCGGGAGGCGGCCGATCGGGTGGTGTTCATGGACGCCGGTCAGGTGGTGGAACAGGGCCGGCCCGAGCAGGTCATCGACGATCCGCAGCACGAGCGGACCCGGGCGTTCCTGTCCAGGTTCCTCTGATCTGCTAGCTTGGTTGACGTGAAGCAGCGCGCGATTGTGACGACGACGCCGGAGTACGTCCCGGCGCGCTGACTCACGCAGTCTTCCGAAAGCCCCGGGGCGAGTGCCCCGGGGCTTTTGCATGCCGTGGCCACTCGCCCCTTCTCGAAGAGCGAGGAAACCATGTACGACCATCGCAAGCTTGGCCGTGAACTCGGTCTGTTCGATTCCGACCCGTTGATCGGCGCCGGACTGCCGTACTGGCTGCCGGCCGGTGCCGCGATCCGGGAGGCCTTGGAGAGTTACGTCGCCGAGGTCGAACGAAGAGCCGGGTACCAGCGTGTCTACTCGCCGGTGCTCGGTAAGCGTGAGCTGTACGAGATCTCCGGCCACTGGTCGAAGTACAGCGAGGACATGTACCCACCGATGGAGGTAGGCGGGGAGGAACTCGTGCTCCGGCCGAGTCTGTGTCCGCATCATGCGCTGATCTACCGATCCCGTGCCCACAGCTACCGCGAGCTGCCGCTGCGGATCTCCGAACTCGGCGGGCAGTACCGCGCGGAGTTGTCCGGTGTCATCGGCGGGCTGGTGCGGGTGCGCGCGATGCAGCTGAACGACGCGCACATCTTCTGCAGCCTCGACCAGGTCGCCTCGGAGGCAGCCGGCGCCTTGGACCTGATCAACCGGGCCTACCGCGATATGGGGATCGCCGTCGCGCGGTACGTCCTCGCGCTCCCGGACGAGGATGCGAAGATCGGCGATCCGAGCAGCAAGTATGTCGGGGACGCCGCGAGCTGGGCACGGGCCGCGGAGCTGTTGCGCGAGGTGCTCGAGAACGCGGGTCTGGACTACGAGGACGGTCCCGGCGAGGCGGCCTTCTACGGTCCGAAGATCGACCTTCAGCTGGCTGATGCGGCCGGCCGGGAGTTCAGTCTGTCCACCGTCCAGGTCGACTTCCACCAGCCGGAGCGGTTCGGGCTCGAGTACGTCGGTGCCGACGGCAACAAGCATCGGCCGGTGATGGTGCACCGGGCGATCGTCGGCAGCATCGAACGCGCCGTCGCCCAGCTGATCGAGGTGCACGGCGGCGCGTTCCCGGCCTGGCTCGCACCGGTCCAGCTGGTCGTGCTGCCGATCTCCGGCGACGAGGAGAAGTACGCCGCGGAGGTGGCCCGGCGGGGGGTCGATCGCGGCCTGCGGGTCGAGGTCGCGCATGCCGACGAGGGCAGCCTGGGCGCCCGGATCCGGGAGAACCGGCTCGCGCCGTACCAGTTGATCATCGGAGCCCGGGAGGCATCGGACGGCTCGATCGCAGTACGCCACCGAGACGGCAACCAGTCCGCCCCCGCCCACGCGGCCGCCGTACTCGACCACCTCCGAGAGGCCTGCCTACCCCCTTCCCAACAACCCGCTCGTGCCAACCCCTGACCCCGTCCCGCCGTTCAAACCGCCCACCTTGAGCACCCGCCAGTCGTTCCCGGACGCCGTCCCGCCGTTCAAACCGCGACCTTGAGCACCCGCCAGTCGAGTTCAGACGCCGCAGGTGCCTGGTGGGTGCTCAAGGCCGGGGGATGGTTGGCGGGGCTGGCGGCTTTGGGCACCGGCTAGTCGTGGTTTGGCCGTGGAGATGCGCAGTGGGTGCTCAAGGTCGCGGTGGCTGGTCGTGGGGGAGTCGGCTCGTGGGGAGTGCGGGGCAGGAAACCTGCCGGCGGCGAGGGGAGGGGGGTCATACGAGGGTGGGTTGGGTGTTGCCGGCTTCCTCGATTCCTCGGCGCATGTCTACTCGGCTGAGGAGGACGAGGCCGATGACGAAGAAGAGGCCGAGTGCGACGATGGCGGGGCGGTAGGAGCCGGTGATCTGGTGGACGAGGCCGAAGACGAGGGTGCCGAGCCACGACGTACCGCGTTCGCCGGCCTGGTAGAGGCTGAAGTACTCCGCCTCGCGGCCCTTCGGGATCAGCTGGCTGAACGCGGAGCGGGACAGCGCCTGGGTCCCGCCGAGTACGACGCCGATCGCCGCGCCCATCGCCAGGAACGGCACGATCTGCCGCTCCGGCAGCAGGAACCCACAGATCACGATCACCATCCAGATCACCAGCCCGCCCATGATCGTGCGCTGCGAGCCGTACCGCCGGGCGAACCGGCCGAATCCGAGCGCGCCGAAGAAGGCGACGAACTGGACCAGCAGGATGGTCGCGATCAGCACCTGCGTCTCGAACCCGAGCTGCTTCTCGCCGTACGTCGAGGAGACCGAGATGACCGTCTGGATCCCGTCGTTGTAGAAGAGGTAGGCGACCAGGAACAGCAGCGTCACCGGGTACGTCCGCATGTGCTTGATCGTCGCGGCCAACTGGCCGAAGCTCTGCCGGACCAGGTTGCCGCTGCGCACCGGTACGACGGCGACGGGCGGCCGGTTCCGCAGCTTCACGAACGGGATGAAGCTGAAGGCGCCCCACCAGAGTCCCGCGCTGAGCAGGCTGAGCCGGACCGCGGTGCTCTGACTCAACCCGAGGGCGTCGTGCGCGGTGACGACGGCGAGGTTGAGGGTGAGCAGGATGAAGCCGCCGAGGTACCCGAACGCCCAGGCGCGAGAGGAGACGTCGTCGCGGTCGTCTGGTGGGGTGATGTCGATCAGGATCGAGTCGTAGACCACGAGCGACGAGCCGAGGCAGAGGTTGCCGATGAACAGCAGCAGCGCGCCGAGGGCCCAGCGTCCGTCCGCCACGAACACCATGCAGCTCGCCGCCAGCGCACCCGTCCAGGCGAAGCCGCACATCAGCAACTTCTTGCGGGTCAGCCGGTCGGCGATCGCACCGACCACGGGCAGGAACAGCGCGGAGAACAGGGTCGCCACAGTGACGACGTAGAAGGCGAGCGATCCGGGGGAGACGCCGAGGCCGAGGATCTGGAGGTTGGTATGGCACGGGTCTTCCGTCGTTCCGACCCGGCCGCAGGCCGCCTGTTCGGCGACCGAGGTCAGGTACGGCGCGAACAGCACGGTGCCGACAACGGTCACGTAGCCCGAGTTGGCCCAGTCGTACAGGCTGAAGCCCCAGTACTCCCGCTTGTCCACCGCCGCCGGCGCAGAAAGCAATCCCATGCGCCGAAGTCTCTCAGCTCACAGAACCAGAACGTGTCACCTGAGATAACACTTCGGGCCAAATAGTCAGACCCACTGGCCGCGGTCGACGAGGACTTGTTTGAGGAGGTCGGTGCGGTCGGTGATCAGGCCGTCCACTCCGGCGTCGAGGAGGCGGTGCATGATCGCGGGGTCGTCGACGGTCCAGACGTGGACCTGTTTGCCGAGGGCATGGGCTCGGCGGAGCAGGCCGGAGGTGAGCACCTTGAGGCTGCCGAACGACTCGGGGATCTGGAGGCATGCGCCGGACGTGTTGACCCGGAACGGCGTGAACCGGAGCAGCGCGACCTCACGATCCCCGAATCCGGTCGCCAAGCGGTCGCCGAGGGCGCGGCGTACCCCCTGGACCCGGCGCTGGGAGAACGAGGAGACGCACACCCGGTCGATCGCGTTCGTCTTCCGGATCACCTCGACCGCGGGGCCGACGCCGTTGTCTGCCTTGATGTCCAGGTTGAGCCGGGTCTCGGGGAGCTCCTCGAGCACCTCGGTGAGCAGCGGGATCGGCTCCTTCCCGTTGATCCGCGCCTGCTTCACCTCCGACCAGGGCAGCTCCGCGATCACGCCGGTCCGGTCGGTGACCCGGTCGAGCCGCTTGTCGTGGAAGGCAACGACCATCCCGTCGCTGGTGGCGTGCAGGTCCGTCTCGAGGTACCGATAGCCCAGCCCGACCGCGTGCCGGAACGCCCGCAGCGAGTTCTCGTAGCCGATGTTGTCCGGGTGCAACGCGCCACCGCGATGGGCCATGGCGATCGGCCCCCCGTGGTCGAGGTAGGGATACACAACCGGAAGTATGTACCGTTTGCCGGGTGACGGAACTCAGCCCCCGCCCGGACCTGTGGTCCCTCGACCCCACTGTCCTGCACCTCAACCACGGCTCGTACGGCGCGGTGCCCCGCCGGACACAGGAGCTCCAGGCCCTGCTGCGGGCGGAGACCGAGGCGAACCCGATGCTGTGGTTCCGGTCGGTCGCGGACCGGCTGGCCGCAAGCCGTCGCGAGCTCGCCGACTACCTCCACACCGACCCGTCCGGCTTCGCCCTGATCCCGAACGCGAGTGCCGGCGTCACGGTCGCCTTGGCCACGATCCAGATCCCCGCGGGCAGCCGGATCGTCCTGACCAACCACACGTACGGTGCCGTCCGGTACGCCGCTGAGCGGTTCGCCCGGGCCAACCAGGCCGACGTGGTCGTGGTCGACGTACCGCTGGAAGCCGACGACGACACCGTGGTCGCCCTGATCAAGGCCGAGCTGGACGAGCGGACGGCCGCGTTGATCGTGGACCAGATCAGTTCGGCGACCGCGATGGTGTTCCCGATCCGGCGCCTGGTCGAGGCGTGCGACGGGATCCCGGTGATCGTCGACGGTGCGCACGCGCCCGGCCTGATCGACGAGCCGGCCGCCGACGGGGCCGACTTCTGGACCGGGAACTTCCACAAGTGGCCGTCCTCCCTGCGCCCGACCGCCGGACTGGTGGTTGCGGACAAGTGGCGATCCGGGACGCTCCCCCTGATCGTGTCCTGGTCCGAGTACGACGAACGGCTGCCCGAGCGGTTCGACATGCAGGGCACCTACGACTACACGCCGTGGATGGCGGCCCCCGAGTCGCTGAAGGTGCTGGCCGAGTTGGACTGGCCCGTACGCCGGCCGCAGCTGTCGGCCCTGATCGACGAGGGCGCCCGATTGCTGGCCAAGGCGCTCGGTACGGAGTTGCCGGATGTCGCCCACCCGGCGGCGACGATGCGGTTGGTCGAGGTGCCGTTCACGGGGGAGCGATCGCCGGATGCGGGGGAGGCGTTCAAGGTCCGCGTGTCCCGGGAGCTGAAGGCCGAGATCACCTTGACCGGGTTCGACGAGCGGGTGTTCGTCCGGTTGTCCGCGCACGCCTACAACTCGCTCCGCGACTACGAACTACTGGCCGAGCGCCTGCCGACCGTGCTCTGAGTGTGCGCTGAGTGTGCGCTGACGGATCTTGTCGGTGCCGCCGTTTAGGGTCCCGGACCATGACCTCGTATCTGGAGACGACCCGCGCGTCGTACGACACCGCTGCCGTCAGCTACCACAAGATCGTCCGCGAAATGCTCACCGCGAGCCCGTTCAACACAGCCGCACTCGACCTGTTCGCCGAGTTGCTGCCTGACCATGAGGGATCGATCGGCGATCTCGGCTGCGGTACCGGCGTAGTCACTGAGTACCTGACCGCCCTCGGGCTGGACGTGTTCGGCATCGACCTGTCGCCCGGGATGCTCGAGGTCGCGCGGACGGAGTACCCGGATCTCCGCTTCGAGACGGGCAGCCTGCTGGACCTCGATCTGCCCGACGGTCAGCTCGCCGGCGCGCTCGCGTGGTACTCGCTGGTCCACACCCCGCCGGAGGATCTGCCCAAGGTGTTCGCCGAGATCTTCCGCGTGCTGGCGCCGGGCGGCGTCCTCCTGCACGGCTTCAAGGTCGGCACCGGCACCTACCACCTCGACGAGGCCTACGGTCATCCGCTGTCCCTCGATGTCTACCGCTACCAACCGGCCGACATCAACAGCCTCCTGACCGAGGTCGGCTTCGCCGAGGTGGCCACCCTCACCAGCGCCCAACGCGAGAACGAGAAGCAACCGCAGGCGTACCTGCTGGTGCGCAAACCGGACTAGCCCTTGATGGCGCCGGAGGTCATGCCGGCGACGATCTGGCGGTTGAAGAAGAGGAACATGATCAGGGGTGGGATGGTGATCAGGAGGATGTCCATGAACAGCAGGTTGTACTGGGTGCTGAACTGGCCGGAGAAGTTGTAGAGGGTCAGCTGGACGGTCGCGTTCTGGTCGCCGGGGAGGAAGTACAGCGGGTTCACGAAGTCGTTGAACACGTTGACCGACTGGACCACGACGACCGTGATGATGACCGATCTGAGCAGCGGGAAGATGACCCGGAAGAACAGCCGCAACGGCCCGGCGCCGTCGATGATCGCGGCCTCGTCGAGTTCGCGGGGAATGGTCGCGACGAAGGCCCGGAACAGCAGGATGCAGAACGACAACCCGAAGGCGATCTCGATCAGGATCAGCCCGGGCATGGTCTTGAACAGCCCGAGTTTCTGCAGTACCCAGATCGTCGGTACGACGGCCGGCGGGATGATCAGCCCGGACAGCACCAGGAAGTTGATGAAGCCGTTCCACTTGCTCCTCCGCCGCTGCAGCACGAACCCGGCCATCGCCGCCAGAACCACCATGCCGGCCACACTGGCCACGGTCAGGATCGTGCTGTTGATGAAGGCGATCACCAGCATGTAGTCGCGGGCCTTGACCACTTCCACGAAGTTCTGCACGAACTGGAACTGGTGTGGCCAGGTGAAGTCGAGGTCCGCGGCCTGCTGCCGGTCCTTCATCGCGGTAAGCACGATGAAGGCGAACGGGATGACGAAGACCACGACCGAGGACACGATCGCGACCGCGCTGAGCAGGTAGCTCCGGCCCGGTTTGTGGTTGACGAGTTCGGCGGTGCTCACAGGTTCACCTCCTTCCGGTTCAGGAACCACGACAGCGGCAGGACGATCGCGGTGACCACCAGGAACAGGATCACGTTGCCGGCCGTCGACAGGCCGTAGAACCCGGCCTGGTACTGCTTGTAGATCACCGACGAGATCACGTCCGAGGTGAACCCGGGCCCGCCGCGCGTCATCGCCCAGATCAGCTCGAACGACCGCAGGCCGCCGATCAGGGACAAGATGACGACGGTGACGGTGGCCGGCCGGGACAGCGGCAGCACGATCCGCCGGAACGACTCCCACGACCCGGCCCCATCGACCCGGGCCGCCTCCATGTACTCCCGCGGGATCGACACGATGCCGGCGATGTAGATCAGGGTCGCCAGCCCGACGCCCTTCCACACATCGACGAGCGCGATCGACATCAGCGCCCACTTCGGGTCGGTCAGCCAGCCAGGTCCGTCGATGCCGATCACGCCGAGGGCGCCGTTGATCAGGCCCTGCTCGGGGTTCATCAGCACCTGGAACAACAGGCCGACGCCGATGGTGCTGACCAGCACCGGGAAGAAGACGACCGAGCGAAGATACCCGCGGCCGACGATCCGCGACGTAAGCAGGACGGCGAGCAGCAGGCCGAGCACCACCTTGGACCCGGACGTCACCACCGCGAAGATCAAGGTGTTGGTGAAGCCTTTGACCAAGGCCGGCTCCTGGAAGAACAGGACGAAGTTGTCCAGCCCGATGAATTTCGACTCGAACAGGCTCCACCGGGTCAGGCTGTAGTAGAAGGAGGCGAAGGTCGGGACGAGGAACAACACGCTGTAGATCACCGCGGTGGGCAGGTAGAACCAGAACGAGTACGGCGTGTAGAACTTCCCCCCGGCCGCGGGTGCGGCCGGGGTTGCGTCAGAGCGCGACCGCGGGCGGATCGAGGTGATGGTCACCGACTTCACCAACCCGCCAGTCCGAGCTGTTGCGCCTGCTTCTTGACGTCCTCGTCGTACCGGGCCGCGCCGTCCTTCGCCTTGCGGATGCCGGACCCGACCTCGACGGTGATCTGCTCCAGCGAGGGGCCCTTCACCGGCGACAGGAACTCCAGCGCCAGGCTGGACGCCCCCGGCTTGTCGAGGTATGGCTGCATGTCCTTGATGGCCTGCGGTACGTCGGCCGGCAGTTCACAACCCTTGACGGCGTACGGACCGGTCGGCGCACCCGCCGTGGACTGTGACTTGCAGCCGTCGGGGCTGGCGACGAAGGCCAGGAACTTCTTGGCCGCCTCCAGCTTGTCACCCGTGGTGGTCGTCGGGATGTAGAGGCCGCCCGGCGTCCATAGGGTCAGGCCGTTCTTGGCCGCGTCGTCACCAGGCAGCGCGAACAGTCCGACGGTCTTGGCCGCGTCCGGGTAGGTGGCGATCATGTTGGCGACCACACCGGACAGGATCGGGTAGTGCGCACCCTTGCCGGTGGCAAGCATCTTGAGGCCGTCCGGCAGCTTGGCCGAGGCGAAGTCCTTGTTCTCGTAGCCGAGGTCGTGCACCTGCTGGGTGTGCTCGAACCCCTTCACCGCGGCCGGCGACGTCGCGTACTTCGCCTCGTTCTTGGTGTACTTGTCGGCGAAGTCCGGCTCGGCCGCGGAAACGTTGTGGAAGTCGCCGAGGACGAACAGCTGCGATGTCCAGGTCTCGCCGTAGGTCTGGATCACCGGCGCGACCCCGTCCCCGGACGCCTTGATCTTGGCGTTGTTGGCCATGAACTCGGACCAGGTCGTCGGCACCTTCAGGCCGAGCTTGGTGTAGACCGGGATGCTGTAGAGGACCGCACCGCCCATGAAGCCGCCGACCGGTGCGCCGTACACCTTCCCGTCGGCGGTCACGGTCTTCTTGAAGTTCTCGTCCAGGTCACCGATGTAGGGCTGGTCGTCGATCGGGAGGAGATTCTTCGGCGGCGCGATCGCCTGGAACAGCGACCCGGTGTTGTAGTTGAACACGTCGACCATGTCGCCGGTCGACAGCCGGGTCTTGATGATGTTGTCGCCCTCGGTACCGCCCGGGCGGGTTTCGACCTTGACCGTGATGCCGGGGTTCTTCGCGGTGAAGTCCTTGGCGAGTTGCTCGGCCTCCTTGACGTCCTGGTCCTGGTTGGTCGTCAGATAGGTGATGCTGACCGAGCCGGACCCTCCCTCGTCGCTGGAGCCGAGACTGCCGGCGCTGCAGGCGCTCAGTATGAGTGTGCCTGCCGCGAAGACGGCCAGTGCTGTCGAACGTGTTCCGATCCTCATCGTGACCTCCAGGGGGTGTTCGGGCCGGGGATGTTCATGGCTGCCGGAGCAGGGTGTCGATGCGGGCCTGGAGAGCTTCCGTGCCCGGGCCGCGACCCCAGCCGGTGGCGACCTCCGCGAACTGGCCGGCCGGCTCGTCCAGGTATCGCTGCACCCGGCGCGCGAGGTGCAGATCGGCGTCGACCGGGGTGCCGTCATCGCCGAAGACAACGGCCGACTGGCCGACGACGCCGGCGTCCTGAGCTGCTGCGACGAGTGCGTTCCAGGTCGGTTCGTGGTCCATCAACTGCCGGATGGTGGGATCCGCGGCCAATGGCGTCGCGGTCGCGACCGGGTCCGGCACCGTCCACTCGTGCTTGCCGTGGGCAACTTCAACGGGCTCGCCGCCGCCCGGCACGTGGACTTCAGCCGTCGCACCGACCGGGACCGTGACGGTCAACTGCAGCTGCCCGTCCGCCCGCTTCCACGAGACCGACGCCTCGCCGTACGGCGTGAGGTGGCGGGCCTCGGCGTGAGTGAGTCGCGCGTTGACCTCGGGCCGGATGACGAGCCGTCGGTACCCCGGTGCCGCGGCGGCCAGGCCGGCGACTCGGCGGTGCATCCAGTCCGCCACGGCACCGAGTGCGTAGTGGTTGAACGACGTCATCTGGCCGGGGTTGATGCTGCCGTCGGGAAGCATGCTGTCCCAGCGTTCCCAGACGGTGGTGGCGCCCATCGTCACGGAGTACAGCCAGGACGGGCAGCCGGTCTGCAACAGCAACCGGTAGGCGAGATCGGGCTCACCGGCATCGGTCAACGCGTCCGTGATCAGCGGCGTCCCCACGAACCCGGTGCTGATCCGGAAGCCGGACGTACGGACCAGATCCGCCAGCCGTTGCCCCGCTCGCTTCCGCTGCTCCTCGGTCGGCAGCAGCGCCCACTGTAACGCCAACGCATAGGTGGTCGCCGCATCACTCAGCACGCGACCACCTTCGGTCGCATACTCCTTCGCGAACGCCGCCCGCACCCGCTCAGCCAGTGCGGCGTACTCACGGACCAGCTCGCCGTCACCGACCACCTCGGCCGCCAGCGCGACGACCTCAGCCGACCGGGCCAGGTGCGCGGTCGCGACGACATCGTGATCCGCCTTGGCCTGGAACGGGTTCTCGGGCGGTGCGGTCGGGTCGAGCCAGTCACCGAACTGGAAACCACCGGACCAGAGCAGGTCGTCGCCGGCGAGATCGGCCATCCGGTCGACCCAGGCCCGCATACTCGGCAGCTGCCGCGCGAGCAGACCGGCGTCACCCGTGCGTTCGTAGAGCACCCAGGGCACGATCGTTGCCGCGTCACCCCAAGCGGCGGTCGCCGGACCCTGCTGGCGGATCACGTCCGGGATCACGAACGGCACCGAGCCGTCCTTCTGCTGCTCGACCGCGAGATCGGCGAGCCAGTTGGTCAGGAACCCGGCGCTGTCGAAGAGGAAGCTCGCGCTGGGGGAGAAGACCTGGATGTCACCGGTCCAGCCGAGCCGCTCATCGCGCTGCGGGCAGTCGGTCGGCACGTCGACGAAGTTGCCGCGCATACCCCAGACGACGTTCTCGTGGAAGCGGTTCAGCAGGTTGTGCGAGGAGTCGAACCACCCGGTGCGGCGCAGATCCGAGCCGACCACGACCGCTTCGACATCCTCGGCGCGCAGGTCGGCGACACCGGTGATCTCGGCGTACCGGAATCCGTGGAAGGTCAGCGTCGGCTCGAGCGTCACCTCGTCGGTTCCGGCGAGGATGAACGTGTCGGTCGCCTTGGCGGTGCGCAGCGGGCGGACGCCGAGTTCGCCGTTCTCCAGGACCTCCGCGTGGCGCAGGACGATCTCGTCGCCCTCGCTGCCGCCGCGGACCCGGAGCCGAAGACGCCCGACGACGTTCTGGCCGAAGTCCACCAGGGTCTTGCCAGCGGGTGAGGTGGTCACGGTCTGGACCGGAAGAACATCGGTCACCCGAACCGGCGGTCCATCTGGTGCGACCAGTAGACCGAGATCAGCTTCCACGACGTCGACCGGGCTCACCGCACCGGCTTCGCGGCGGAGGTCGACGCTCTGGCCGTCGTACAGGTCGTCGGCGGTCACGGCACTCTCGCGGGCGGTCCAGGTCCCGTCGCTGGCGAGCACCTTGACCTCGCCGTCGGCGGTGGTGACCTCCAGTTGCGCGAGCACGGCCAGCCGGTCGCCGTACAGGGCCTGCTTGCCTTGGAAGCCGAGCCGGCCGCGGTACCACCCGTTGCCGAGCAGGAATTCCAGCTTGTTCTCGCCGGCCTCGACCAGCTCGGTCACGTCGTACGTCTGATACCGCAGCCGCTGCTGGTACGCCGTCCAGCCGGGCGCGAGTTGCTCGTCACCCACCCGGCGACCGTTCAGCTCGGCCTCGTAGATCCCATGCGCAGTCGCGTAGAGGCGAGCGCGGACGATATCGGCGGGAAGCTCGACGACTCCACTGAGCAGGGGAGCGGGGGCGTTGAGACCACCGATCTCGTGCGGGCTCACGAACTGGGCCGTCCAGTCCTCCGCATTGAGCAAGCCGGCCTCAACCGTGGCCGGCTCGCTCCACTCACTCCAGTCGCCCTCACCGCGAACCCGGACTCGGACGGCGGCCGACTCCCGCGAGCTCAGCGGCGTACCGGGCCAGGGCACCAGCACTTGATCGACGGATTCGACGGCGACCAGCTCAGGCGCTGCGTCACCACGGACGATCTCCACCTCGTACGCCGTCTGCCGGTAGCCGGCGTCGGCGGTCGGGAGCTGCCAGGACAATCGGGGGACGGCGGTCCCGATTCCCAGCACCGGGCCGGGGTCTGTGCGGTGCTCGAAGCGAAGCTGGACGGGTGCTACGGGTCGCGGCATGTGCACTCCAGACGAGACTGAAACGATTCATCGGATGGCTGCGGTTGGTCGGGGTCGAGTTGTTACGGGGTGGTGGCGGGAAGGTTTCGCCTGTTCCCCGATCTTGGGGCCGTTGCTGGTCGCGGCATAGCCCGCAGTGCACTCGTGGTAGCACAAAATGCACTTCGGCTCGTATGTTGGAGCATGGACGATCCGCCGGTCGTGGCCACCCGCACGCTGCTGCACTTCGTCGACGGCACGCTCGCCTTCGCCGGGCGATATGTGCACGAGAACAGCCATCCCGTGCACACCCACAGCTTCTTCGAGGTGGCCGTCGTTGTCGGCGGACAGGGGTTTCACGAGAGTCTCGCGGGCCGGCAGAAGCTGGTCGTCGGCGACGTGATCCTGCTCCGGCCGGGCGTCTGGCACGGGTACGAGGACTGCCGGTCTCTGGAGGTCTACAACTGCTGCTTCTCGGCGGAGCTGATGCGGCGGGAACTCGCCTGGACCCGCGAGGATCCACTGCTGGGCTACCTGCTTTGGACCGGACCGTTCTCGGCCCAGCGCCGGGGCATCCTCGCCACGCATGTCGGCGGCGAGACCTTCGCCGAGCTCCTCGGCCACCTCGACGGATTGGAGCAGCTCCGCGATCTTCCGGTGAGCCTGCATCGGGGTGACATCGTCGGCAGGCTGTCCCTGTTTCTCAGCACTCTGGCGCGGGCCGTCGAGGGCGGCACGTCAGGTGGAGCCGGGCACACGCATCCGGCGGTGCTCGATGCGATGCGGATGATGGAGGCCCAGCCCGAGTACCAGTGGACGCTGACCGAGCTGGCCGACGAGCTGCACCTGGTTCCGGGGTATCTGGTCCGGCTCTTCAAGTCGGCCACCGGGCTGCCGCCGATGGCGTACCTGTCCCGGCACCGGGTCGAGCTGGCGGCCGACCGCCTGCTGCACACCGACGAGCCGATCAACCGGATCGGCGAAGCGGTCGGCTGGCCGGACCAGAACTACTTCGCCCGCCGGTTCAAGTCGCACTACGGCCTGAGCGCGTCGAACTACCGGGCCCGGTTCAGCGTTTCGCGCGCCGCGCGACCAAGACCTCGAGACCGTCAAGGATCCGCTGCAGCCCGAAGTTGAAGCCCTCGTTCTGGTTCTCGCCGAGGGTGGGCAGCGCGGCCGCCAGTCCGGGGAAGCGGTCGGGATCGCTGGTGACGGCGTCGATCAAGGTCTTGGTGATCTGTTCCGCGGTCACGCCGACGGTTCCGCCCGGCATGGTGAGCGACTGCTGGGCGATCGTCCGCACGTGGCCGGTGATGACCACGATCGCGTCGAGTTGCTCGCCGCCGTTGAGCCCGGTGCCGGCCGTCGCTTGGAGGCCGCGGTCGGTCCAGGTCAGCTCATTGGGGCCGATCAGCCGCCGGCCGACCGTCGAGAGCAGCAGCCAGGGGTGGCGCTCGAACCCCCGGTAGAGGTCGTTCGCCCAGGTTTCGAGCGCCTCGCGCCACGGCTTCTTGGGCTGGTCGGGCGGTGCGCCCATGGCCTGGTCGCTCATCACCGCGACCAGTTCGGCCTTGCCCGGGACGTATCGGTAGAGCGCCATCTTGGTGAAGTTCAGGTCGGCCGCGACCCGCTGCATCGAGACCGCGTCGAGTCCCTCGGCGTCGGCGATCACGATCCCGGCGGAGGCGATGCCGTCGAGGGTCAGGGCCGGTTTCGGTCCCCGGCTCGGCGGTGGCTGCCGGTTCCACAGCAGGTCGGACATCGGGCTCCCTGCGTTGTCGTTCCAGTGGAACTGTGTCTACCATACACGTTATTGTGTCCAGTGGACGCAGTTAACTCGATCGAGGAGACTCAGCATGAAGAAGGTCCTGATTTCCGGCGCGAGTGTGGCCGGTCCGGCACTGGCCTACTGGCTGGGTCAGTACGGGTACGACGTGACCGTGGTCGAGCTGGCCCCGGCGCTCCGCGAAGGCGGGTACGCGGTCGACTTCCGCGGTCCGGCGAACCTGACGGTGCTCGATCGGATGGGTGTGCTCGACGATCTGAAGGCGGTGCAGACCGGCGGCAACCCGATGCGATGGGTCGACGAGTCGGGCCGGCGGCTGATGCGGCTCCCGGCCGAGTTCGCCGGGGGAGAGGTGGAGGTGTCGCGGTCGGACTTGTCCCGGATCCTGTACGAGCACGGTCGCGAGCGGGCGGCGTACCGGTTCGGTGACTCGATCGCTCGGTTGGAGCAGCGACCGGGGCGGTGGGGTGGGGAAGGAATTGAACACGGTGGCGGGGTGGAGGTGACCTTCGAGAGCGGGGTCGAGGAGACGTACGACCTGGTGTTCGGTGCCGACGGGTTGCACTCGATCGTGCGCCGGCTGGCGTTCGGCCCAGAGCGCGATTACGTGAGTCACCTCGGGTACTACATCGCGGGCTGGGACGTGCCGAACGAGTACGGCGACGAGCGGGACACGCTGATGTACAACGTGCCGGGCAAGCTCGCGAGCGTCGGTGTGGACCAGCGGGACCTGAGCAAGGCCGGTGCGATGGTGATCTTCAAGTCACCCGAGCTGACCTACGGCCGCCGCGACCTGGACGCCCAGCACGCGATCATCCGCTCACAGTTCGCCGGGCTCGGCTGGCACGTGCCCCGGTTGCTCGACGGACTCGCCGGCGCGACCGATCTGTATTTCGACTCGATCAGCCGGGTGGACATCGACCGCTGGTCCGTCGGCCGGGTGGCACTCGTCGGTGATGCCGGGTACGGCGCGACCGTCGGCGGGATGGGGACCGGTACGGCGATCGTGGCCGCCTACATCCTGGCCGGAGAACTCGCCACCCGGCGGAACCACGCGGACGCGTTCGCGGCGTACGAGAGTCAGCTCCGCAAACCGGTCCGCGGTACCCAGCAGGGCGGCAACCGGACCGGGAAGTTCCTTGCCCCAGGCACCCAGTTCGGCATCGCCACGCGGAACCGGATGATGAACACGCCCATCCTGCTCAACGGAATGCTCAAGCTCGGCGAGAAGCTCAGCAACCAGGTGGCGATCAAGAACTACGCCGTCAGCGCTCCTGCGTGACGGCTGGTCACTTCAGGAGTGGCAGCTTGTGCAGGAACGACTCCCACGAGTCCGGCAGCCAGCCGGGGACGCCGAGGACGGCCA
Organism: Kribbella caucasensis; assembly: GCF_004361855.1. Taxonomy (GTDB): domain Bacteria; phylum Actinomycetota; class Actinomycetes; order Propionibacteriales; family Kribbellaceae; genus Kribbella; species Kribbella caucasensis. The sequence goes on along the minus strand of NZ_SNWQ01000008.1, from coordinate 15,591 downwards.
GGTAGAGCCAGATCGCGACCAGCACACAGAGAAACAGCGCGAGCGTGCCGAGCGCCTTCAGCCAGGCCGGTTGCTTACCGGTCCAGGTGGTGAGGACGTGCACCCACACCTTGACCCGAAGCAGCACTCGCTGGGCCCACTCGAACTCGGTGGACAGCACGGCCAGACCCGCGATCAGCAGTGGGATCCCACCCGGTCCGGGCAGCCAGCCGGTGAGCGGCGCCGCGATCACGAGCAGGCCCCCGACCACGCCGACCCCGATCCGGTAGATCAGGTGCTTGCGTGGGTTCGCGCGGATCTTCCGCCGCCACTCCCAGCGATCGTCCTGGGCGTCCAGCGTGATGTTGTCGTCCGTACGGTCAGGACTGAGATCCGTGCGGTCGGGACTGGTTTGCTCGGCCACCTCACCAGCGTACGTGCCGTCCGGGCCGCTTCCGGGGAGCGTGGATCCCTGGCCCTTCCCTGATTCTGGCCCTGACGTTGTGCTCATGCGCTGTTAGGCCGGCCGAACTCCCAGTGCCAGGGCTCCTCGCGGCTGCCGCCCTGCTTGGCCCAGGCCGGGTGGACCCAGCCGAAGGCGGCCGCGTTCTGAACCATCCACTGGTACTGCGCCGTGCCGAACTTGTCGACGCCACCGCACAGGTCGATCGCGATGCCCCAGCCGTGGTTCGACGTACCGGGCAGTGCGGCCAGGGACGGCTTGCGGCCGTACAAGTCGACCTGGGACGCGTACGAGCGGTAGGAGTCCGTGATGCAGATCGTCTTGCCGAAGCGATCCTTGTACGCGGCGGCCAGGCGCACGTACGCCGCGGCTGCGTCGCAGCGGAGCAGGTGGCCGTTGCCGAGGCCGCACAGCTTCGAGGCGGGGATCATGCCGTTGCTGTAGCCGCCCCAGCCGAGACTGGTCCCACCGGTGGCCAGGAACGGCATCGGGTTCACCGGATCACCGCCGAGCCGGACCTCGAAGTGCAGGTGTGGTCCGGTCGAGTTGCCTTCGTTGCCGACGGCTCCGATCTCTTGTCCGGCCTGTACTTGGGCGCCATTGGCAACGGTGATCGAGCTGAGGTGCGCGTACACGGTTTCCAGGCCGTTGCCGTGGTCGATCCGGACCAGGTTGCCGGCCCAGGCCGGGTGCTCGACCGTCACGGTGCCGGCGGTGACCGCGCGGACCGGCGTACCGATCGCGGCCGGGAAGTCCTGGCCGGTGTGGAATCCGCTCGACCAGAGTGCCCCGGGCTGTCCGAACGGCGTCCCGATCTCGTAGGTTCCGTCGGCCAGCGGCCAGGTCCACGCGCCGTCGCCGACCTCGTACGACGTGGCGGTGTTGCCGCAGCGGAAGGCGTACGCCTCGGACGTTGCGACCGGGGCCACCTGCGCCTTCGCCGGGCGGCCGAGGGTCGGGCGGAGGGCGGCGTACAGGCTGTCGGGGACGGTGGTGACGACGACGGATCCCTTGGCCTCGTCGGCCGCGATCATCTCGCCACCGTCGAGGGCGATGCCGATGTGGTAGAGGCCGACCGACTTGGTGCCCATGACCAGCAAGTCGCCTGGCTGGACTGAGGCGGCTGGGACTTGCTGGTAGTTCGGGTAGACCTTGCCGACGAGGTTCGGCAGCGTCGTGTAGGGCTGCCAGGCCGTCCGGGCGGCGCCGAGGCAGCCGTACTTGTTCGGGCCGGTCGCGGCGATGCCGTACGGCTTGCCGATCAGCGCGAAGGCCTGGTTGACGGCGCGGATGGTCTCGGCCGACAGGATCCGGACCGTGCGGCCGCCATCGACCACGCTGGCCGTGCCCGCAACGGTCTGCCCCGCGGCGGTGAGCGGTTTGAGGCCGGCGGGGAGCTTGGCCGGGTTCCGGATCGCGCTGGCGGCTGGTGCCTTCACGCCGGCGGCTGTGAGCTCGGCGAGGTACGTCTGCCAGCGGGACAGGGCCTGCTGGTTGCGGGTGGTCTGCAACTGCTGCGACAGCTGGGTGGCACCGGCCAGGTCGGCCAGCTGGCCTTCCATGGTCATCGACGCGTTGGCCGCCTTCTCCTGCAGTTCCTGGTTGAGCTGGCGGGCGGTGGCCGCGGCCTTGTCGGCGGCGGCGCGTTTGGTGGTCGCGTCCGCAGCTGCTGTACCGGCTGCGTTCTCCGCGGCGGTGGCCGCCTCGTACTGCGCGACCTGGTAGCTGCCGAGCTGGTTGATCGCGGTCTGGCGGTCGGCGATCTCCTGCAGGTTCTCCGCGATCGGCGCGAGGGACCACAGCATCGACTCGGCGCCCATCACGGTCGGGATGCCGAGCTGGTACGCCTGGGCGGTGAGCAGGCCGAGTTTGCGGCGCTCGACGTCGGACTTGGACTTCGAGCTGGCGGCGAACTGCTCGGCCTTCTTCGCGGCCGCTTCGGCGGTCTGGGCCTGGTTCAGGGCGTTGGTGTAGGCGATGGTCGCCTTGGCGAAGTCGGCCTGGATCGCGGCGGCCTCGGCCTGGAGCTGCTGGAGCGAACGCTTCACATCCGTCACCGAGGCCGGTGGCGGCGGCGTCGGATCGGCGTACGCGGGTAGTGCGACGGCGACCGCCGCCAGCACTGCGCCGAGCGCGGCGAACCGCACCGCACGCTTGTTCCTCATCCAGCCCCCATTGCCCGTCGCCTCACGCACGCACGAAGGAGGACGGCCCCCGCGCGTGCCAAGCGTAAGCGCCGGGCGGGCCCGGCGAAAGCCCTGGTCACGGATCGTGACGATGAGCCAGGACACACCCGCCGCGGGTGACCGCCGTCACAGGCGTGATCACGAGGGCGACCACTGGCGCGGAGTACTGGCGTGACCCACTAAAGTTCATCGCATGGCCTCGCACTTTGACGTTGTTGTCCTCGGCGCAGGTCCGGGTGGGTACGTCGCGGCGATCCGCGCTGCCCAGCTCGGGCTCAAGACCGCCATCATCGAGAAGAAGTACTGGGGCGGTGTCTGCCTGAACGTGGGCTGCATCCCGTCCAAGGCGCTGTTGCGCAACGCCGAGCTGGCGCACATCTTCCGCAAGGAGGCGAAGACCTTCGGCATCAGCGGCGAGGTGAGCTTCGACTTCCCGACGGCGGTGCAGCGCAGCCGCAAGGTGGCCGACGGCCGCGTCAAGGGCGTGCACTTCCTGATGAAGAAGAACAACATCACCGAGTTCGACGGCTGGGGCAGCTTCGTCGACGCGAACACCCTCGACGTCGCGCTGAACGACGGTCAGTCCGAGACCGTCACCTTCGACAACTGCATCATCGCCACCGGCGCCACCACCAAGCTGCTGCCGGGCACCCAGCTGAGCGAGCGCGTGGTGACATACGAGGAGCAGATCCTCACCGAGGAACTGCCGGGCAGCATCATCATCGCGGGAGCCGGCGCCATCGGCGTCGAGTTCGCCTACGTGCTGGCCAACTACGGGGTGAAGACGACCATCGTCGAGTTCCTGGACCGGATGGTCCCGCTCGAGGACGTCGAGGTCTCCAAGGAACTGGCGAAGGCCTACAAGAAGCTCGGCGTCGACGTGCTCACGTCCACCCGGGTCGACTCGATCGACGACTCCGGCTCGACGGTCAAGGTGACCGTCACCGGCAAGGACGGCAACCAGCAGGTGCTGGAGGCCGACAAGGTGCTGCAGGCGATCGGCTTCCAGCCGCGCGTCGACGGCTACGGTCTGGACAAGATTGGCGTCAAGCTGACCGAGCGCGGCGCGATCGAAGCCGACGGCTTGCTGCGCACCAACGTGGCGAACATCTTCGCCATCGGCGACGTGAACGCGAAGCTGATGCTCGCCCACGCCGCCGAGGCGCAGGCCGTGATCGCGGCCGAGACGATCGCCGGAGTCGAGACGATGGAGCTCGACCACGTGATGATCCCGCGGGCCACCTTCTGCCAGCCGCAGGTGGCCAGCTTCGGATACACCGAGGAGCAGGCTCGGGAGAAGGGGTACGACGTCAAGGTCGCCAAGTTCCCGTTCACCGCGAACGGCAAGGCGCACGGCCTCGGCGACCCGACCGGCTTCGTCAAGGTGATCAGCGACGCCAAGTACGGCGAACTGCTCGGCGCCCACCTGATCGGTCCCGAGGTCACCGAGCTCCTCCCCGAGCTCACCCTGGCCCAGAAGTGGGACCTCACCACCAAGGAACTGGCCCGCAACGTCCACGCCCACCCCACCCTCTCCGAGGCGCTGCAGGAAGCCTTCCACGGCCTAGAAGGCCACATGATCAACTTCTAAACAACCGGCGTCCTGATCGCGGTCGACCAGACTCAGGCCGGTTTCAGTCGGCGGATCAGATGGTAGGCCTTGCAGCCCAAACACAGCCCGGTGGATGCGTTGAGGGCTGCCACGCCGAAGGCGACAGCGGTGAGGCCGTAGCCAGCGACATCGACGCCGAGTGCAAAGGTGGTCAGCGCCAGAGCGGTGAACACGAAGCCGACGAATTGGGCGAATCTCGGCGGCCGAGCATCCTCCAACTCGGCCGGCGCTCCGATCCGCGGCCAGATGACACGGGCGAAGATCTGCGCCCACAACGACCACTGAAAACTCACGAACGCGGTGAACGCAAACACGGCGACCTGGGAGGCGAGCAGGCCGAGACCCAATGGTCGAGCAACGTCAACGATGAGCATCACGACCGCGAGCACGCTCGCTGTGGCCCCGGCGCTGAATCGCAAGAGGCGCGGATCGACATGGGCGCGGAGCGGGCACGCGCCGATACCGTTGCCGCGCATGTGGTTCTCCAGAGAGTGAGATGCCAGCTAGTCCGATCCAGGTCAGGGTACTCGGCCCGCACCTGCATCTGTTCGGACCAGCGTTTGAACCACGGGCGCCGCCGGATGCGAGCCCGCGATAGGCAAGGCCGGGGTGCAGGCGCCCGCTCTCGCACGGTGCTCGTGTCCGAGACGACCCTGGCCATCGAGGGCCGGGGTCATGCTCCGTGGGGAAAGAGCCTCCAGTGCCCCTCGGAGATGACCTCGACGGTGCCGTCGGTCACCTTGATGGCGGTGTAATCATCGATCGCGTACGCCGGACCGGGGATGCCGGCCGCCCAGCTCTCCGCGTCGGCCATGGTGTTCTCCGGCAGCATCTCGTGATCCAGATGCGGGAAGATCGAGAAGTCGACCACCCCCACCGTACTGTCGTCACCACCGGCGGGCGGCTTCCACCCGACGAAGTCCTCCCCGATGCGGGGGGTCATCACCATGCTCCCCGCGCTCAGCCCGACGTAGACCGTCTCGCTCAGTGTTGGCATGAGGTCCGCCAACCCGGACTGCCGCATCCAGTGGTACAGGTACAGGGCGTCTCCGCCCGACACCAGCAGGACGTCTGTCTCGCGGACCTTGGGGACCCAGTGCTCCTCATCGATGCTGGGCAGCGCGGTGAGCTCCAGCACTCCCAAGGACTTCCACCCCAGCTCGCACATGGGCTCGGCGGATCGTCCGCTGATGAAACGCCATACCCCCGCACCTGGACCGACGTTGGGATGCCCGTACATCGCGGTGGGGATGCAGAGGGCGTTGCACTCCGCGATCGGTTTGCCCAGGAGGTCGACCAGCGCGTCGTGGATGCTCGTGTTCTTGACGCCCGCGGACGTGAGAAGAAGCCTCAAGATGTCTCCCGATTCGAGTGCAGCTCAGGAAGCAGGTTAGCGGTCGCTTTCCTCATGTCAGGTGCTTCAGTCGGTTGCATACTGCGGGCGTCCGGCCGGCCGGTAGACCTGGATCGTTACGCCCTTCGAGTCGGCTCGCGAGTCGACCAGATCCAGCGCAATGTCCGGGCCGGCGTCCGCCGCGCACGAACCCGTTCCTGCGGTCCTCATCCGACGCGCCGCCGTTTCCCTGCATCACTCCGTCGACGGTGACTTGCGTCATGGTCGTCCGTTTCATGGGTCGCAGATCCTTTCTCGCTGGGTTCGTCCCTTTGGGGCGCCCCCGTGGGCGGCCGCTCACCCCTTCTACGAACACCTCTGCCCCGATCCGACACCACCTCCCGGACTTCTTTCGAGGACTTTCTGGTACGCCGGTTGTGAGTGGAGCGAACGTTTCGACTGGCGTGGCCGAGGGCGGAGAGCCACACTGCGATCCAGCCGCAGACGACGACCAACGCGATCGTGACGAGGTGGAGCAGTGGTGGCGCGGGAAGTCCGACGGTTCACGTTCGGGCCCGCGCCTGGTACGCCGAATCGAAGCCGGCCACTCAGTCGAGACAGAACTCGTTGCCCTCGATGTCCTGCATCACGAGGCACGACTCGTTGACGCCATCGGCAACCAGTAGTCGCACGCGTACCGCGCCGAGCGGGATCAGTCGTGCGCATTCGGCCTCGAGTGCTGCCAGGCGCTCTTCACCCACGAGCCCGGTGCCGACCCGCACGTCAAGATGCACCCGATTCTTGACGACCTTGCCTTCGGGAACGCGCTGGAAGAACAGTCGCGGGCCCACACCTGAGGGATCAACGCATGCGAACGCTGAACCCTGATCCTCAGGCGGCAGCGCGCGATCGAAATCGTCCCAACTTGCAAACCCCTCCGGTGGCGGCGGTACGACGTACCCCAACACCTCACACCAGAAACGAGCGACGCGCTCAGGTTCCGCGCAGTCGAAGGTGACTTGGAACTGCTTGACCGACGCCATCGCTCCACCATAAAGGCGCGCCCCAGCCATCGCCACGCAGGTCGCGTCTCGCGGGACAATGTCCGGATGGGAGATGCGCAACTGCCACGCAGCGTGTTCACGGCTGAGGATCGTGAGGCCCAACTAGTCGACTTCGAGCTGCTCTGTGGGCGGCTGGCCGATGCCTTCGCAGCGCACGCTGACCTGCGTGCTGCTGAGTTGTTTCGAGCAAGGGCCGCAAGAGCGCGGCGCCTACAGGTTGAGGGTTTCTCGCAGGCCGACTTGAACGAGCTCGGTGGCCAGTTTCCTGCCGGCGCGTGGTGGCTCAACCCGAAGGCCGCGGACTACGACGCGCCACGTGAACCATGGCAGGACGACGTCGCATCGCTTCATCGTCTCGCCTCGGCTACAGCTTCTGACCTGCGGGCAATCGCGATTCTGTATCGCCCATAGTGGGCGCACGCTCTTGCATGAGACCCCTTCGTGACGATCGGCAGGTCCGAGCGGATACGGCAGACGTCCTTGTCTGCCGTGAGCGCCGCACTAGGTGGGAAGCGCCCTGTCGTCGGCATGAGCGCGGATCGCGGCATGTGCGGACGACTAGTCAGGGTCTTCGCGATCGATCTGGTCCCAGAGCTCGTCCGCACTGGACGCGCACATTGAGGAACTGGAGCGCAGTCGCCCCGAACCCGTCGCGCGGTCGGATCGCTGACAACCGGCGTACCAGGAAACCCTCAGAAGAAATGCGGGAGGCAGTGTCGGATCGGGGCAGAGGTGTTCGTAGCAGGGGTGAGCGGCGCGGAGGAGCGGGCTCGCGCCGCGGCGGAAGATCAGGGCAACCACCAGATCGCAGCTGCCTTGAACACGAGGGCCAAGTACCTCGCATCGACCACGCTCACCGAACCGCGCTGGGCGAACACGACCGTCGTCTCCGGTGACCTCGCGGCGGCCATCGGCGAGCTGAAAGCCAAGCCGGCGGGTGAGCTGCATGTGCACGGCAGCGGTGCCCTGATCCGCTGGCTGCTCGAAAACGACCTCGTCGACGAGATCAACCTGCTCATCGTCCCCGTGGTCCTCGGCCAGGGCACGCGGCTGTTCCCCAACGCCGGCCCGGACACAGCGCTAGACCTGCTCGACTCGCGAGTCGACTCGAAGGGCGTAACGATCCAGGTCTACCGGCCGGCCGGACGCCCGCAGTACGCCGACTGAAGCACGTGACATCGGTGCCGCACTAGACGACCGACCGGTTCCAGCCGTATGGCCAAGACCCACCCACGTTGGAAACGAGAAGTACCTCGGCGGCTTCTGGATCATCGACGCCTCCGACCTCGATGTGGCGCTCAAGCTCGCCGCCGAGCGGCGGCGCCTTGCGGGGCCGTTCGCAGCGGGTTCGGCCCTGGTCGGGAGTCGAGCAGGGGCCGTTGCGCCAGAGCGGGCTAGCCCCAAAGGCGCCGTACTTGCTAGCGTTCGAGCTCCACCAAGGCCAGCGTGATGTTGTCCGGGGCACCGCCGGCGATCGCCGCCTTCCACAACTCGAATGCTGCCTTGCCGCCCCGGTGATCGCTCAGCAGCCGTCTGATCATCCTGTCGTCGACAACGTCGCTCAGCCCGTCGGAGCAGACCAGGTATCGTTCGGCGTCGTTCAGCGGGCGGATGCTGACATGCGTGTCGATTCCCTTGTACGACGGATATCCGCCGAGCGTCTGCGTAACGATCGTCGTGTGTGTCTGTCCGGGCTGCAACGGAGGACTGTCGTCGATGCTCAGGCGCGACAGCTCCAACCCGTTCCAGGCGTACACGCGGCTGTCCCCCACGTTGAAGACAAACACCGAGTCACCGGTCAGAACGACACCAGCGACGGTCGTTCCCATGGTGATGCGGCGCGGATCGCGGCCAGCCGCCTCATAGACCCGCTTGTTGCAGTCGTCGATCGCCGAGCGCAGGGACCGCTCGTCAGCCAGGCGCGGCCCAACCCGGGCCAGTTGCTGGACCACCAACGTGCTGGCCAGTGCCCCGGCCGGATGGGCGCCGAGCCCGTCCGCGACCGCGACCACCAGCGGCGGCCCGATCGGGAACATGAGCGTCTCCGGGACGAGGGTCGCGGACGCGCAGATAGTCCACGGGCCGACGACGAGACTGTCCTCGTTGTGGTCACGGAGCAACCCGTCGTGGCCGAGCGCGGAGATGGCGGCAAACCTCACCGATGCTCCAGATACGGTCGATCCGATCCTGCCTCGACCCTACCGCGAGGGCGCTGCCCGGCGGGTGCGAAATTGGTCGCGGATCCGACCGCTCTCCACTCAACACACCTGGGCGCTGTAGCAGTTGGTGTAGCAACACCGACCGTTGTCGGCCTCACGCGATTGACGTCCTCACGTGGCCGGTCGCGACCGTGTCGTCTGGCACTCGACTGCGAGATCCTCGGGATCGAGAGCGCGGCCGGAGACCACTCACCGCCGCTGGCCGTCGGTGACAGTTGTTTGTGAGGGCCGCCGAGTCGGCTCACCACAGGATCTACCGATGCGGGGTGGGACGTTACCGCCGGGGTGTACGTCGACCACGGCAACGACGGTCATGGCTGACTGTTCGTCAAGCAGACCGCGTTGGCGGATCCAGGGTCACGCGCGCCACTTTATGGAGCAGCCCATACTGGGCCGGTGTGGCTCGGGCACCGGCTCGTGAGCCAGCACGTGCCGAATCGCGGCGGTGAGCAGATCGCCCGTCACCGGGACGAGGTTGCCCGGGGTCGAGGCGTCGAACGCGCCACGGTAGGCCAGCCGGCCGTGCGCGTCGTACAGGAAGAAGTCCGGGGTGCACGCGGCCCCAATCGACCGGCCGACCTCCTGGGTGGTATCCACCAGGTAGCGGAATCGCCAGTCAGCGCGCCGGGCCTGCTCGGCGAGCCTCTCCGGTGCGTCGTCGCGATAGGCAACCGCGTCGTTGGAGCAGATCCCCACCGCCGGAAGATCGGCGAACTCGTGCAGCACCTCACCGAGCCGAGTCTCGACGTGCCGGACATAGGGACAGTGGTTGCACAGGAACATCACTAGGGCCGGCCTGCCCGCCAGGTCCGTGCTCTCGACCTGGTGGCCGTTCACGTCGGTGAGCGCGAACTCGGGCATCGACGTACCCAGCGGCACCATCGTGGACTCCACTGCCATGTCGCCCAGGCTACTCGCGTCCACGTCTGTCCAAACGACGGTGCGAGTGCTTCACTGCCGGCGGCAGATGGTCGAAGTCCACGGGATCGGCGTGGTAGGGGAGGGTCTGGACTTGCCCGCCGTCGTTATCTTTGGTCGCCGACGCTTCCTGCCACTCGAATCCAGCCAGCCGAGTAACCGGATCGATGTGGCGCCGAAGAATCGCTACCAGCTGGTGGTCAACCGTCGGCTAGTTGGTCCTGTGCATCATGCAGCCACCCGCCACGCACGGCGAGTTCCTGCCGCCGGCACAACCTTGTCGCGAAGCCGGACAGGCTCCGGCTGTCGCCTCGTCGAACGGCGCCCGGAGTCCGACGGATCTCGGCACGTCCCTGTGTTTACCTGTCGGCGGCATGAGCGGACGTTCTCACTCAGAGCAAGTCTCCCGTCTCCATGGGCTCCGTGAGCTCCGTGCGGGATCATCGACGTCGTGCCACAGACCGATGACGCAATAGAAGCGCGCAGACTCTACGAGCAGAAGACCGCAGCTCTCGTTGGGCGGCGGATCGTCGGAGTGACGTATTGGGACATCCACAACTACGGCACAACTCCTCGCTCCTGGGACTACGGCGACTGGCACCACGCGGTCATGGGACTAGAAGTCGAGACAGAGAGCGGGCCGCTGTGCATTCTGTGGACGGACACGTTCTTCCCATACGGCGTCGAGGTCTTTCGCGAGCCCCTCGCGAACCACCTCATGCTGGGGCCGGACGGGCCGGAGGGATGGCGAGTCGAGGACCATCGACACTGGCGATCACGCGTAGGCTCGCCCGTGCTGGGGACGGCCACCTTCTGGGAGGACATCGAGGTCGGACCAGCCCGTCGCCTCGGTGACAACCAGCTCGTGTCGGAGCCGAAGACGTACACAGTTCCGATCGCGCTGCGGCTCGACTTCGAGGCTGGGCCTGTCTGGATCGTTGCGGCGATGCCTGATTGGCCAGACCTCGAACGCGTCTTCGTACCCGCCGACGAGATCATGGTCGTGTTCTCCCCAGCGCGGATGCGCAAGATTGGCTTCCCAAAGACGGACTTTCTCTCGGCCGGCCCAACGTTCTGAACTGACGTCCTCAATTCGGCAGCTCCGCACCTTTACGGTCGGCGCAGATGAGTGTGCACCATGGGGCGGTACGGGTCGCGGCCCGGCTAGCCCTTACACCGCGCGGCGAGTGGTAGGTCCGGCGGTGCTCTGAGCGCGTGGTCTGATGTCCAGAAGGGCCCATAGACTCCCCGCCATGACCGCCCAGGACCAGTACCGACGCATGCTCAAGGAATGCGTTACGCCCGCGCTGCGGGAACGAGGCTGGCGAGGAGGATCCGGCAAGTACTACCTGCACGGCACGACCGGCCATGTAGGGAGCGTGATTCTCTCCGGCAACCATCGCCGCTCCGCCGCGCAGGTGCGCACCTTCCACGTGCACATTGGCGTGGCCTCACAGTATCTGCAGGAATTTCAGGAAGGTACCGGGCGAGCACCACTCTCGAAGCGCCCCTCTTACGCGCTGGACCACGACTGGTTCGACGAGGTCGCGAACTTCACAATCACGAGCGAGGATGACCCGCTGGAGGTGGGCGCCTTCGTGTGGATGGTCCTGGAAACGCAGGCCATCCCAAGGGTCGCTGCCAGCCTCGACGACGACGGGCTGCGGAGCGCCGTCGACGGCTGTCCCGTCGGCGCCGGGCGGGGAGGGGCGCACCCTGATGGAGATCGCCCAAGGAAACTTCGAGGCGGCCCGGACCAGAATCGAGTCCTCCGAAAACGCCTTCGGTGGTGACGACCCCGGCGTCATGTTCCTGCGCAGCCGACTGCGTGAGGCCATGACCAACAATGACTGAATCGGGTAGTGCCGAAAGTGACACGGCACTACCGGGGGATTACCGCACTTCGGCACGACCGGTTGGTTTGGTCAGGTGCCGGAGGCCATGTAGGCGGCCAGGATGTAGTTGGGGTGTCGGTCGAGGTTCTTGCGGGCGCGGTCGTAGCGCATGGTCGTCCGGGGGGTCGGCGTGGCGGGCAGCGATCTGTACGTCCCGCAGGTCGACGCCGGCATCGAGCATCGTGGTAACGAAGGTGTGTCGCAGCATGTGCGGGTGGATGCGTGGCAGCCTCACGCCGGCTGCCTCGGCGAGACGCCGCAGCCGCCGGGTGGCACAGTGACGGTCCATCGGAGTCGCGCGCCGGGTCAGCAGAATCGGTCCGGTGACGCGGTCGTCGATGGCCCGCTCGATGGCGCGGCTCACGGCCGGTGGGAGCGGGACGAGGACGACCTTGCCGCCCTTGCCGCAGACGCGCAGCACGCGGTGTCCGTGTTCTTCGCCGAGGTCATCGATGTTGCTTCCGGTGGCCTCGAAGATCCGCAGGCCGAGTAGTCCCAGCATGGTGACCAGAGCGAAGTCGTACCGGTTGGTCGACTCTCTGGCGGCTGTGAGTACAGCCTCGAACTGCAGGTGGGTCAGCCCCAGGGTCGGGGACTCGGCCGGCACGTTGGGTCGACGCACGTAATCAGCTGGCGAGTGTTCGAGAGTGCCGTCGATGACGCAGGTGCGGTAGAACCCGGCGACCACCGACATCCGGCGTGAACGGTCGAGGGCCGGTACTGCCGCACCTCTTGGAGCCAGCGGACATAGAGCTCGACGTGAGGGCGCGTCGCGGCGAGCGGGTCGAGCCCGCGTGCTTCGCACCAGATCAGGTAGCCCCTCAAGTCCGACTCGGTATGGATTCGCGACTGGCCCTTGAATCGCGCCAGGTACGCCGCAGCTGCCAACCGCAGGACAGTCGGCGTGGTGACAACTACACCGGAGACGGCCGGGCCCGAATGCGAGTGCTGCATCCCTCATTGCCGGAGGCACGGCCTATGCCGTTAACCCCCACGGGACCTTCACCATGAGCGGCAATGTGCGGACGCCTGGGTCCGCGGCTGAGACACTGTCGCCATGAGGTCGGTGCAGGTGTTCCCAGGGCATGGATCTGCGTCGGCTGACGTCCTGCTCGATAACATGGGTGACCGTGCAGGGTCGGAATGGTTCGGGGTTGCCGATCGACGGCTTGAGGTCAGTTTGACCCAGTACGAATCTGCGCAAGACCTAATCCACGCGTTGGAGGACGAGGGCTCGTTCTCCGCGTCCGAGGTGGACGCCCTGCGGCAGGTGAGGGATGAACTCGCGGGGAGCTGGGTCGAGGTTCGTCTTTCCGGTCGCGGGGACTACCAAGCCGAGATGCGTGACCTTGTTGAGCGTCTCCTAGCCGAGGGCGGATACGCATTCGACGACTACTCCGACGACCCTTGGTCACTCGAACAGATCCGGCATGGCCGCCCGAAGGGCCAGACCTTCCGGGCCTGATGGTTCCCGGACATCGGCAGACCGCGCGGACAGCGGCATGTGCGGACGTTCGTCATCGGCATGTCGCGTAGCAGCGTAGGAGCGACAGATCGTCACTCGCGGCGTAACACGCAGGTCCTAACCGCCCGCCAGAACTAGTGGTTCGCGGCGGTTCATCGCGTTGCGACAGCACGTACTAGCCGCAAGACAGCCTCGACAGTCAGTCGCCGCTGCCGGGGTGGATGCCGCTCTGATGAAGAGTCGCTAGGACGCCATCCGCGTCGCGACGAACGTCGCCAAGTGGGTAGTCGAGGAGCCCAACGACATCCGCGAGCGCTTGCAGGTCCCCTCGCTTGAGGTGCTCTTCGGCTTCGGTCGCGTGATCGAGGACCTTCTGGGCGTCTCGACGCAGTTCTGCCACTCGTGGAACCAGATCGTCCGTCATGCCGCCCAGCGTATCGGCGCAGTGGGCTTTGGCCTGAAACGGCGGTATGACGCGTCTCCTCCGCGCGGTCTGCGCGGCGTGAGCGGAACCATCAAATAGGTTGATGACGGCCGAGTGCAGTCAGGCAAGCGACGCTGAAACGATCACGTCGACGGTGTCGCTTACATTCGAAAGCACGCGGGTCGAGTAGCGTTCGGGGACCTTGCCTTGCCGCATCCGGTGGGCCCACTGCTTTTCTGTGACGACAACGTCGCAGTAGACGGCTGCTACCGGCAGGCCCTCTGTGTCAAGGTTGTGTGAGGCAACATTCGATCTTGAAACAGTGTGCTGAGGGCGAGCGAGGAGTCCAGTTCTACAGTGAGTTCGACCAATGAGCAGGTGCCTGATCCGGAGGTTCCGGCGAGGGCACGGACGCGAAGGTACTCGGCGTCTTACAAGGCCAGGATCCTGGACGAGTACGAGCAGTTGGACAAGGCCGGCAAGGGGGCCCTGCTGCGGCGGGAAGGCCTGTACTCGTCGCTGATCTCGGCGTGGCGAGACCAGCGGGACAAGGGCGCGTTGGCGGCGCTGGCGCAGCCGGCGGGCCGCCCGTCGGCCGATCCCCGCGAGCGGGAGAACACCAAGCTGCGCAAGGAGAACGAGCGGCTGCGGGCCGAGCTGGACAAGGCGCAGAAGGTCATCGATGTGCAGGGAAAGCTCTCCGCGCTGTTGGGTCAGCTCGCGACCGGCAGCCCGACCAGCGGGAGCGAGCCCACGCCATGATCGACGACGCGATCACCGAACTCACCCCGCTGGTCGGCACCCGCAAGGCGTGTGCCGCGGCCGGCCGGGCTCAGGCCAACCACTACCGCCGGCACCGCAAGAGCCCGGCCCCGGCGAGGCCACCACGCGAACCCAAGCCGCAGCCGCGGGCGCTGGGCGCGGCCGAGCGTGCCGAGGTGCGGGCGGCGCTCAACAGCGAAGAGCATGTCGACAAGGCGCCGGCGGCGGTCTACCACGAACTGCTCGACAACGGTGTCTACCTGGCGTCGATCTCGACGATGTACCGGATCCTGCGCGACCACGACGAGGTCCACGAACGGCGCCGCCACGCGGTGCATCCGGCCCGGGTGAAGCCCGAGCTGGTGGCCACGAAACCGAACATGTGCTGGTCGTGGGACATCACCAAGCTGCACGGCCCGGCGAAGTGGTCGTACTACTACCTCTACGTGATAATCGACATCTACAGCCGCTACGTGGTCGGCTGGCTGATCGCCGAACACGAGTCGGCCGCACTGGCCGAGAAGCTGCTCGCCGACACCATCACCAAGCACGGCATCGAGGCCGATCAGCTGACCCTGCACGCCGACAACGGCTCCTCGATGGCATCCAAGCCGGTCGCGTTCCTGCTCGCCGACCTCGGCGTGACCAAGACCCACTCCCGGCCGCACACCTCCAACGACAACCCCTACAGCGAGGCTCAGTTGCCGGGTAGCGGGCAGGAATCGCACCTGCCCGCCCCCACAGATCCGGACGTGAACCTCTCGATTCATCCGGCTCGTGCCGTCCAACCTTCAGGTCAATACCGTAGTTCCCAGTGCGCGAACAGCCGAGGCGCCCGTTCCCGGACGGCCTTCAACCATTGCCGCGCCTTCTTGTCACTGCGTTTGAATCGCTCGTACTTCCATTGCGCCCAGCGCATCAGATGGCGGTCGATGCGCTCGCAGAGGGGTTTCACCCTGCTCGGGTAGAACACGGTGAAGTAGTTGAACCAGCCCCGCAGGACCGGGTTCAGCCACCGTGCGATTTCGCTGAGTGTCTGATTGGTGCGCCGATGGATCCGCCAGGCCGCAAGCTTGCGGCTCATCTCGGTCAGCTTGTCCGGGGACACCGCAGGCAAGAACCCGGTATAAACCTGTTTCCGGTTCTTGTCGAACGCCATCCTCGGACGGAACGCATACCGGCTCTTCGATCTTGACCGGGCACGACACGCGGTCTCTGCCTGCGGGGTAGGGGCTCGTGGCCTCTGAACACTGGCTGTTGTCGAGACAGTT
>NZ_SNWQ01000007.1 GCF_004361855.1 Kribbella caucasensis | reverse complement strand
GCGCAGCCTGCGGACACCAGGCGAACGCGGACGTGAACGCGGCAGTCAACATCGCGGCCGGACGGGCCGTCAGCGCACGCCGAGAGACGCCGCCACCGGTCTCGCCGAAGCGTGAACCTCAACACGCTACCTCCACGTAGTCGTTGGAATCCCCGTCCCTGACGACGGGGAGGACGTCAAGAGCCTCACCTTCTGTGTGCGCACCCCATAACGTCGGGGACTCCGGTCAGGTGAGGGGCGGAGACAACCGGAGAACCAGGGCGCGTGGTCATTCCTACCCAGGATTCTCCGGATCTATGTAAATTTTCTACCGAACCGCGTGGCGCAGGCCCGGGACGGAGGTGGCCGGCCTTGGATGACTTCGGTCAGAGCCAGGCGGGTAGGGCCGGGACCGCTGCTCCCGCGGTCGTACTGAGCTGCTCGGAACCACGGCCGGCGAGGTACGCCGCGACTCCGGCCAGCGGGCCGGTCACTGTCGTCGGATCGCCCTGACCGGCCACCGTCCAACTGTTGTCACCGGCCTGTACTACGAGCGCCGGGCCGTCGCCGGCCGCGGTCCGCTTGGCGGTGATGTCGTCGCAGAGTGCGATGAGGAAGTCGTCGGGCAGATCGTCGAAAGTCACCCCGGTGCCGAGGTCGACGGCATGGATCATCACCTCGCGGGCCCGGAGCCACGGGATCGTCGTGGCCGGGACCGGTCGGCCCTGGGCGGTGAGCACCTCGGTGTGCCACTGCTCGTCGGTGAGTTGATCCATCGCCGCCGTGAGGGTCGCCGCTGAGCGGCCGTACCAGTCGTACAGCTCGGCGGCCGACAGTCGGCTGCCAGTTTCGATGTCGGCTGCGCGCTGTTCGGGTGAGGCGTACATCAGCGTGCGCTCGCCGGTGGCGGCCCAGTGCACGAGGTTGCCCAGGGCAACGGCGTTCGCGCTGAGGTGGGCGAGGAGGTGCTTGCAGGTCCAGCCAGGCAACAGGCTCGGCCCGTCGTACTCCGGCTCTGTCAACCCACCGATGGTCTCATCGAGGAGCTTCGTGCCGGCCTCCAGCCAGCGCCGGGAGTCCACCAAGGTCATACAGTCACGCCCTCCTTGACCACGCGGTTCTCGAGCCGGCCCACACCGTCGATCTCGGTGACCACGGTCTCGCCGCCGACCAGGTACTGCGGGGGCTTGCGAGCGTGACCGACTCCACCGGGAGTACCGGTGGCGATGAGGTCGCCAGGGTTGAGCCGGACCATCGTCGACACATACTCCACCAGGGCGACGGGGTCGAACAACAGGTCGGCCGTGGTGTCCTCCTGCATGACCTTGCCGTCCACGAGCAGCCGTACGCCGACCTCGGGCCGGACGCCGCCGGGGAGCTCGTCCGGGGTGACCAGATACGGGCCGACCGGGGTGGTGGAGTCCCAGTTCTTGCCCTGCAACCATTCGCGGGTACGGAACTGCCAGTCGCGACAGGTGATGTCGTTGAACACGGTGAACCCGGCGATCGCGGCCTCGGCCTGGTCCGTCGTGGCGCGACGGACCTGCCGTCCGACCACGACCGCCAGTTCCACCTCCCAGTCGAACTCGTCGGTCTCGCCAGGACGCACGATGTCGTCGTAGGCGCCCACCAGGGTGTCGGCGAACTTCGAGAACAAGGTCGGGTACCGCGGCAGCTCGCGACCCATCTCCTGGATGTGGTTGCGGTAGTTCAGGCCGACGCAGACCACCTTCGACGGTTGCGGCACGAGCGGCGCGAAGTCGGCGGTAGCCGCGTCGTACGTCGGACCGTCGACTGATCCGGCCAGCTCCTGCCAATTGCCCAAGGCAAGGAATGCGCCGACGTCACTGGCGCCCAGATCGACCAGTCGGTCACCGTCGACCTTGACGGCGCGGGTGCCGACCGCGGTACGGATGGTGGCGAGTTTCATCGGTTTCCTCCCTCGACCTGGACCCGGTCGAGCCGCAGAGCCTCGAACACGGGGGCGTCGGAGAACCGGAACAGGTCCAGCGCACCCGAGTCCGAGTCGCTGCTGCCCGCCTCGGACCGGACCGAGAACGGCGCCCACGACGGCACCACGAACAGGTCGCCGCGGGTGACTGTCCACTGGTCAGTGCCGACCGTGACTGTGCCCGAGCCGTCGAACACCTGGTAGACCGACGAACCCGTCTCCTGACGCGGAGCGGTCTCGGCGCCGGAGCGGATCCGGTGGAATTCGGCCCGGATGGTCGGCAACACATCGGCGCCGGTCACCGGGTTCGTGAAGCGGATCGCCGCATGCCCCGGCTCGACCACACCCCGGAAGCCCTCCGCCTCAAGTTCCAGCTGGTCGGTGAGTGCCCGATCGGTGTGCTCCCAGCGGTACGCGAGCAGCGGACTGCCGGCTCCCGCCGCCTCGACGCCCAGCGGACGAACGCCGGGATGCCCCCACAACCGCTCGGCTCGGGACCGATCGGGAGTGATGCGCTCGGCCTCGCCGATTTCCTCCCGGCCGAACTCGAAGAACTGTGCCTCGGTGCCGTACTGGAACGGGATGTCGAGCCCGTCGATCCAGGCCATCGGCTGGTCGGTCGCGTTGTGGTGTGCGTGCCAGTTCCAGCCCGCTTGCGGCAGGAAGTCGCCGCGACGCATCGCCACCGGGTCGCGGCCGACCACGGTCCACACACCCTCGCCCTCGACGACGAAGCGGAACGCGTTCTGGGTATGCCGGTGCTCGGGCGCGTCCTCGCCGGGCATCAGGTACTGGATCGCGGCCCACAGCGTCGGAGTCGCGAACGGCCGGCCGCCCAGACTCGGATTGGCGAGCGCGATCGCCCGCCGTTCACCGCCACGGCCGACCGGGACGAGCTGTCCCGACCGCTCGGCCAGCGGAAGCAGTTCGTTCCACCGCCACAGATGCGGTGCCGCCTTGGACTGCGGGTGGAACGGCATCAGGTCGCCGATCTCGGTCCACAACGGAACCAGCAGCGCCTGCTCGAATCCCCGGTAGAGCTCCTCGAGCGCCGGACTCGGCTTCGGCTGCCCAGGCCCCGCGACCGCCTTCAGTTGAACAGGGTTCCCGATCAGCTCAGTCATACCGGGATCTTCCGCCGAATCCGGTCGGTAGAACAGTCGTGTTCTGGAGTGCAGAACTTTGGGGTCCAGAAGAGTAGGATTCCTCTGTGCGGGCCAGCGACTCGATGCGGAACGGCGACTACACAGTCGAGTCGGTGGACAACGCACTGCGCCTGCTGCTGATGTTGCAGTCCGAAGGGTCGGTGCGGTTGTCCGACGCGGCCGCCGAGCTCGGGGTGGCCCGGTCCACCGTGCACCGGCTGTTGAGCACCATGGTCGGCCGAGGCTTCGCAGTACAGGATGAGCGGCGCCGGTATGTGCCGGGGCCGGCCTTCCTCGCATCGTCCAGCCCCGCGGCCGACGCCCGGTGGCTTCGCTCGGTCGCTCGTCCGCATCTCACCAAGCTGAGCGAGCAGGTGCAGGAGACCACTCACCTGTTGGTCCGGGACGGATCGGCGGTGCGTTTTGTCGACAGCGTGGAGGGGTCGCAGGCGCTGCGGGTCGGCGGCCGGGTCGGCGTCACCTTGCCGGCCTACCTGACCTCCGGCGGCAAGGCACTGCTGGCCGAACTCGATCGCAAACAGCTCGACCAGCTGTACGCCGACGACCCGCTTGCCCCGGCGCCCTCGGCCCTGATCCGGACCCTCGCCGCCGTGCGCCGACGGGGATACGGCACGAACGTCGGCGAGACCGAGCGCGGCCTGTCGGCGGTCGGCGTCTGTGTGCGTACGCCGGACGGAGCAGCAGTAGCCGCCATGACGATCTCGGCCCCGTCCCTGCGGTTGACCAGGGCCCGGATGCCCGAAATGGCCACCGCGATCCGCGACGCGGTCCAGCGAGTGGAGCTGGACCTGAGCCGGCCCCGGCCGTGACCACAACCAGGAGAGGAACAGTCGTGAGACTTGCCAGTCGGATGGACCGCCTCGGCACCGAGTCGGCGTTCGAGGTGCTGGCCAAGGCCAAGGCGCTGGAGCGCAGCGGTCGCGAGATCGTGCACCTGGAGATCGGCGAGCCCGACTTCGGCACGCCGGCGCACATCGTCGCCGCTGCCCAGGCCGCCCTGGACAAGGGACACACCCATTACGTACCGGCTCCAGGCATTCCGGAGCTGCGCACCGCGGTGGCCGACTTCCTCGAGCGCACCGACCGGATGAGTACGACGCCCGACCGGGTCGTGGTGACACCCGGCGCCAAACCGATCATGTTCTTCACGATCATGGCGTTGTGCGAAGAGGGCGACGAGGTGCTGTACCCGGACCCCGGCTTCCCGATGTACGCCTCCATCGCCGCGTTCGCCGGTGCCACCCCGGTCCCGGTACCGCTGCGCGAGGAGAACGGCTTCGCCATCGATCCGGCCGAACTGGCGTCGCTCGTCACCGACCGCACCAAGCTGCTGATCCTCAACTCCCCGCACAACCCGTGCGGCGGCGTCTCGAAGCCGGAACAACTCGAAGCGATCGCCCGCATCGCCATCGAGCACGACCTGGTGGTGCTCACCGACGAGGTCTACTGGGCCCTCCAGTACGGCGGCACCCACCACAGCGTCCTCGACCTCGACGGTATGGCGGACCGGACCGTTCTCCTCGACGGCTGGTCGAAGACGTTCGCGATGACCGGCTGGCGACTGGGCTTCGGGGTCTTCCCACCAGCCCTGGTCGAGCCGATCAACCGACTGGTGATCAACTCGGTCTCCTGTACGTCGGCCTTCAGCCAGTACGCCGCGATCGCGGCACTGGAGGGACCGTGGGACGAGATTGACCGGATGGCCGCGGCCTTCACCGAACGACGCGACGTGATCGTCTCCGGCCTCGACGCCATCCCAGGCGTCTCCTGCATCCAGCCCGGCGGAGCCTTCTACGCCTTCCCCAACGTGAGCGACCTCGGCCTCTCCTCCGCGGCCTTGGCCGACCTCCTGCTGGAACGTGCCGGCGTGGCCTGCCTCCCAGGCACCGCGTTCGGCTCCCACGGCGAGGGCTACCTCCGCTTCTCCTACGCCAACTCCGTCGACAACATCCGAGCCGCCCTGTCGGCCTTCGAAAAACTCGTCAGCGAGCTGCCCGACAGCTGAGGGGGTTACTTCCAGTCGACGATGTCGTCCATCCGGGCCGGGTAGCGGAGCTCGCAGAAGTCCTGGTACGCGCGCATGTGTTCGCGCATCAGGCGTTCGGCCCGCTTCGCGTCATGTTTCTCGATGGCGCGGGTGATCTGCTCGTGCTGGACCGAGACCTGCTGCCGCTCCTGTGGCGGATAGAGCACGGCCGTGACCCGGACCGACCAGATCGCGTAGATCGATTCAGCGGCCAGCGCGATCACCGGGTTGCCAGACGCCAGGCCGACCGCCTGGTGGAAGCCGCTGGTGGCCTGGGCGTACTGCTGGTCCTCGGTCGACTGGTGCCCTTCCGCGTCCATCGCCTCGCGGACGGTCTGGCCGGCCAGGTCGCCTTCCTGCTCGGCGGCCTTGCGGGCCAGGATGACCTCGTACTCCACCCGGGCGTCGAGCAGCTGGCGGTAGTTCGCGCCGATGGACTGCAGGTGCAGGGTCGTCATCTGGCCGAAGTTCCGTGGGTCGTGAGCGGCGACGACCGGCCCGCCGCCCGGCCCGGGCTTCAGCGTGACCAGCCCGTTGACCTCCAGGATGCGCAGCGCCTCGCGCAGGGAGCCCCGCCCGATACCGAAGCGCTCGAGCATCGCGCCCTCCGGCGGCAGGGTCGCGCCGGCCGGAAGCCGCTTGTCCTTGATGTCCCGCAGAATCTGGCGCGCGACGGATTCCGCGATCTTCTCGGTACGCTGCGCCACTTGATGCCTCCTCGACCACCACGATGATGCCGGTCACCCACCGATGACCTGGACAGTCGCATAGTAGTCATCATTGTGGCCACTGGTCGCCAGGCGTGCCGTGCACCTCGGTGAACCTGGTCCGGGGCGATGTGTTCATGCGCGCTGGTCGAACTTGCGGCCGAGCAGCTCCGAGACGATCCGGACCTTCTGCATCGTCGGCGTGCCGCCCGCGATCGCCCATCCGTGCGCGTCCCGATGCAGCCGTTCGATGCCGTATTCCTCGCTGTACCCGTTTCCGCCGTGCAAGCCGATCGCCTTGTCCGAGGCGCTTTTGCCCGCCTCGTTCGCCGCCCGCTTCGCGATCGACACCTGGAGCGGATCGGGCAGACCGTGGCCGGCCTCGATCGCGGCCCGGTACACGAGCAGGCGGGCCGCCTCGACCTCGACGACCATGTCCGCGAGCTCGGTCTGCACCGCCTGGAACTCGATCAGCGGTTTGCCGAACTGCTCCCGGGTGGTGATGTAGTCGATCGTCCGATCCACCGCGGCCTGCGCGATCGACAGGCTGACGGTGGAGTTGCCGAGCCGCTCGATCGAGAACGCGTTGAACAGCTTGCGAAACCCGCCGGCGTCGACCAGCAGGTTCTCGGCCGGCACCATCACATCGTCGAAATAGATGTCGCGGGACGGGATGCCGCGGAACCCCATCAGCTTCTCCGGCGCCCCGAAGGACACGCCGTCGAAGTCCTTCTCGACGATCAACGCGCCGATCCCCCGGGCACCCGGTTCGTCGGTGAGCCGGACATAGAGCAGGTACAGATCCGCGTGCCCCGCGTTGGAGACCCAGCGCTTCATCCCGTTGACCCGGAAGTGCTCACCCTCGCGAACCGCCTTGGTGGTCATGTCCGTCGCGGCGGACCCGGCATCCGGTTCCGAGATCGCGACCGCCATCGACGAGTCGCCGCGGATGATCGCGGGGAGGTACTTCGCCTTCTGCCGCTCCGTCCCGAGCTGGGCGACCACCTGGGCCGGACCGGTGTTCGCCTCGAACACCTGGAAACCTGCCGGCCGGCAGACCTTCGCCAGTTCCTCGATCACGATCAGCGCGTCGAGGATGGGCGCACCACCACCGCCGTACTGCTCCGGCAGGGCGATGCCGAGGAAGCCGAGCTCACCGAGCCGGCGGCGATCGTCGAGCGGAAACGGGACCCGCCCTTCGTCCCACTCCAGGGCCCGGTGTTCGAACAGGTCGTGCGCCACCTTGTGCGCCAGCGTGCGGAGCTCGAGCTGGTCGTCGGAGAGGTCAAGGCCCGGCATGGAAGCTCCTTCGCATAGTTGCCTAATGATTAGCATGGTTTATCGGACAGAGGGTGTCAACGCGTTCCACTGCCAGGGGTGCTGACCCTTGACGCTATTGATGCATATTATTAGCATCTGAATGTGTCCACTTCCACCGATCGGGTCCAGGTCCGCGACCGCGAGGAATCGCGGTGGATCACGCTCGACAACCCCAGCGCCCGCAACGCCTATGACGAGCACATGGCGGCTGCGGTCGCGGAGGCGCTGGACTCCTGCAACGACGTCCGGTCGGTGGTCATCACCGGCGCCCCGGGCGCGTTCTGCGCCGGCGGCATGCTGGCCGGGATGAGTACGCCGACCACCCGCGGCATGCGTCATCTGTATCGCGCCTCGCTCCGGATGTTCGACGCGGTCAGGTCCTGTCCGCGCCCGGTCATCGCCGCTGTGAACGGGGCGGCGGCCGGCGGCGGCAACGAACTCGTGGTCGCCTGCGATCTCGCCGTCGCGGCGGCCTCGGCGACGTTCGGGCAGACCGGGCCGCGAGTCGGCTCCGCACCCGTCACCGGCGCGACCAACGTGATGGGCGTCCAGATCGGCGAGAAACGCGCCAAGGAGCTGGCGATGCTGTGCCGCCGGTACGACGCGGCCGCGGCCGAGCGGATCGGCCTGGTGAACCGGGTCGTCCCGGACGACCGGCTGGACGACGAGGTGATGGCGTGGTGCCGCGAACTCGCGAACCTCAGTCCGCGGTACCTGGAGATCACCAAGGTGAGCTCGAACATCTGGTGGAACGCGGCGCGGGACTCGTTCGCGAACGGCGTCGGCATGCTCGTCCAGGCGATCGGCAGCGACGACATGCGCGAGGGCGCGAACGCCTTCCTGGCCAAGCGACCGCCGAAGTTCGCCCTTGACGACGGGGAGTTCGCCGACGACGGGGACTTCGGACCCTGACCGGCGACCACCGCCGGCCGCAGCGAATCACAGAAACGGGAGTGAGCACGTGGACTTCAGCGCCAACCCTCTGCACGAGGACATCCGGTCCGCGGTCCGGGAGATGATGGAGCCGTTCGACGACCAGTACTGGATGGAGCGCGACGTCGCCAAGGAATTCCCGTGGGAGTTCTACAACGCCGTCGCCAAGGCCGGCTGGCTGGGCATCACCATCCCCGAGGCGTACGGCGGTGGGGGCCTGGGGGTGACCGAGGCGGCGATCGTGGAGCAGGAGATCTCCGCGTCCGGCGGTGGGATGAACGCGTGTAGCGCCGTGCACATCGGGATCTTCGGTTTCGACCCGATCATCCGGCACGGCACCGACGACCTGAAGCAGCGGTTCCTCCCCCGCGTCCCGACCGGCGACCTGCACATCTGCTTCGCGGTCACCGAACCGGACGCCGGCACGGACACCACCGGGATCACCACGTTCGCCACCAAGGTGCCGGGCGGCTTCCGGGTCAGCGGCAAGAAGGTCTGGATCACCAAGGCCCAGCAGGCCGAGCGGATGCTGCTGTTGTGCCGTACGACGAAGCGGTCGGAGGTCACCAAGAAGACGGACGGGATGACCCTGCTGTTCGCCGAGATGGACCCCGACCACGTGCAGATCCGGGAGATCCCGAAGCTGGGCCGGAACGCGGTCAACACCAACGAGCTGTTCATCGACAACCTCTTCGTCGCCGACGAGGACGTGGTCGGCGAGGTGGGCAAGGGCTTCAAGGCGATCCTGGCCGGGCTCAACGCAGAGCGCATCATCGCCTCCAACGCCGCCCTCGGGATCGGCCGGGCCGCCATCCGCCGGGCCACGGCGTACGCGAACGAGCGCGAGGTGTTCGGCCGCAAGATCGGCCAGAACCAGGGTGTCGCGTTCCCGATCGCCGAAGCGCTGATGCGTCTCGACGCCGCCGAGCTGATGGTGAACAAGGCGGCCTGGCTGCTCGACAACGGTCTGCCCTGCGGCCGGGAGGCGAACATGGGCAAGTTCCTCAGCGCCGACGCCGCGTTCAAGGCCGCCGACGTCGCTGTCCAGGTGCACGGCGGCTACGGCTACGGCAAGGAGTTCCACGTCGAGCGGTACTTCCGCGAGGCGCGGCTGAAGCGGATCGCGCCGATCAGCCAGGAGATGGTCCTCAACTACATCAGCGAGCACGTCCTCGGTCTCCCCCGCAGCTACTGATCCGGAGCAGCCTCACCATGAAGCCCTATCGCACCGTCCTGTTCGTCCCCGCGCACAAGACCTCGTGGTACGACAAGGCCGCGGAGTCCGGCGCCGACGCCGTCTGCTTCGATCTCGAGGACTCGGTGCCCGAACACCTCAAGGCGTCCGCCCGCAAGGAGGTCGCCGACGGAGTCGCCGAGCTGGCGCGGAGCCATCCGAGCATGGGGCTGTTCGTCCGGACCAACTCGCTGGCCACCCGGCTGACCGGGCTCGACCTGGAAGCCACGGTCGTCCCTGGCCTGACCGGGATCTTCGCACCCAAGGTCGACGAAGCCACCGACGTGATCCGGTACGACACCCTGCTGGATCACTTCGAGGCGCGGGCCGAGGTGACCGGGCTGGAGTACATCATTCCGGTCGAGACGATCCAGGGCATCCAGCACTGCGAGGAGATCGCCGCCGCCTCGCCCCGGGTCGGCGCGATGATCGGCCCGACCGCCGAGCACGCCGACATCGCCAAGGCCGTCGGCTACGAGTGGTCACCCGAGGGCCTCGAATCGCTGCACCATCGGACCCGGATCCTGCTGGCCACCCGGGCCGCGGACCGGCATCCGCTGACCGCGTTGTGGGAGCGGATCCGCGATCTCGACGGGCTGCGCGAGTTCGCCACCCAGGGCCGGAAGATGGGGTTCCGCGGTCAGGTGGTGCTGCACCCCACCCACGTCCCGGTCGTCAACGAGGTCTACACCCCCGACCGGGAGACGATCGAGTTCTACCACGGCCTGCAGGCGACGTACTCCGAAGCCGAGGCCCGGGGTGACGGCGCCGTCATGTACGGCGACATCCATGTCGACAAGGCGCACGCCGACAAGGCGGCGGAGTGGCTCGCCCGGGTCGACCGGCTCGCCGAGCTCAACGGCGGCATCTAGAGGAGCGGACCAACCATGGCAGGCTTGTACTTCGAGGACTTCGTGATCGGCAAGGAATACCGGCACGAGTGGTCCCGCACGGTCACCGAGACCGACACGATCCTCTACACGTCGATCACGATGAACCCGGCCCCGATCCACCTGGACGAGCACTACATGAAGACCACGATCCACGGCCAGAGGCTGGTGCCGAGTCTCTACACCGCCGGCCTGATCGGCGGGATGATCGTGCACGACCTCACGCTCGGGACGACGCTGGGCAATCTCGGCTACACCAAGTTCGACTTCCCTAAGCCGGTCTTCCACGGCGACACGCTGCGGGCCGAGTCGACCATCCTGGAAAAGCGCGAGTCGAAGAGCCGGACGGACTCCGGCATCGTGTTCTTCGAGCATCGCGGGATCAACCAGCGCGGCGAGATCGTGCACCTCGCGCACCGGGCCGGCCTGATGCTCAAGAGACCTGCCTGACAACGGCCTCACTGCCAGCTGATCAGCCGTTCCATGCTGGCCGGGAACTTCTTGTTGACGTAGGTGAGGTACTCGCCGATGTGGTCGCGCATCGCCGACTCGGCCAGCTCGCCGTCGCGCGCCTGGATCGCGTCGTAGATGCTGCGATGGGCCTTGAGCACCGCGAGCCGGCGACGTACCGGGTATTGGATCCCGTGCGCCGCGCCGCTGAGATCCATGCTGCCCACCATCACGTCGACGAGCAGGCCGAACAACGGGTTGTCACTGGCCCACGCGATCGTGTCGTGGAAGCGCTCGTTCGTGTCCAGGTAGACCTCGTCATCCTCGATCCCGGCCTCCATCTCGTCCAGGCTCTGCTCCAGTACGGCGAGCCGGTCGGCTGTGATCCGTTCGGCGGCCAGCCGGGCCATCACCGGCTCGAACGCGACCCGCGCCTCGGCGATCGACCGGTACCGCGCGTTCTCGAACTCGAGCAGCAACGCCAACGTCGCGGCGAGCGTGTCCGCACCGGGCTTCTCCACCACCGGTCCACCACCGGGACCAGGCTTGAACGACAGCACACCCTGCAGTTCCAGGAAGCGAAGGGATTCCCGCAACGTCCCGCGGCCGGCCTCGTACTCGGCCATCATCAGCCGCTCGGGCGGCAGCTTCTCACCTGGCGCCAACCCGCGCCGATGGATGTCCCGGACGATCCGCTGGGCCAGCAGCAACGCCGTCTTCTGGGGCCTGGGAGTTACCGCCATCGTGGTCTCCTCGTCGCCGTCATCGACCCGACCAGACCGGGTCGCGCCGTTCCTTGAAGGCTCTCGCCCCTTCCTTCGCGTCGGCCGAGGACCGCACCGGCTCGGTCAACGCGGCCTGGCGCCCGAAGAACTCGTCCGTCGGCCAGTCCCGTGCCTGTCGCAGGATCTGCTTGGTCGCACGCAGCGCGAGCGGCCCGTTCCTGCTGATACTCGCGGCCAGCTCGACCGCCACCTGCCGTGCCTGCCCCGGCTCGGTCAGCCGGTTGACCAGGCCCAGCTCAGCGCCCCGTACGGCGTCGATGCGGTCGCCGGTCAGAGCGAGCTCCATCGCAAGCTGGTAAGGAATTCGTTGCGGCAAGCGGAGCAGCCCACCACCGGCGGCGACCAGTCCGCGCTTCACCTCCGGCAGGCCGAACGACGCGGCCCGAGACGCAACCACCAGGTCGCACGCGAGCACGATCTCGAAGCCGCCTGCCACCGCGGCACCGTCGACGGCAGCGATCAGTGGTTTGTCCGAGGAACGCTCGACAAGTCCGGCGAAGCCTCGCCCCGGAACGGTTGGTCGCTCGCCCGCCAGGAACGCCTTCAGGTCCATCCCCGCGCAGAAGCTCGGACCGGCACCCGCCAGTACGCCGGCGCTGAGCGACTCGTCGGCGTCCAACCGGTCCAAGGCGGAACCGATGCCGTGGGCAACGGAAGTGTTGACGGCGTTTCGCACCGACGGCCGATTGATGGTGATCACCAGGACGCGGTCGAGGGTCTCGGTCAGGACGTCACCCACCTCGACGACGACCGGATCGGCGGTCATCGCGGCGGCATCCTGATCGCGCCGTCCAGCCGGATGACCTCGCCGTTCAGATACGGGTTCGCCACGATCGAGCCGACCAGGTGCGCGAACTCCGCCGGCCGGCCGAGCCGCCGAGGATGCGGGACCGCCGCCTCCAGCTCGGCCTTCACCTCCGGGTTGATCCGGTCCAGGATCGGGGTGTCGAACACGCCCGGCGCGATCGTGCAGACCCGGATCAGCTTGCCGGCCAGATCCCGCGCCGCGACCAGTGTCATCCCGGCGATACCTGCCTTCGCGCTGGCGTAGGGGATCTGGCCGATCTGCCCTTCCCACGCGGCGATGGACGAGGTCAGTACTGCGACCCCGCGCTCGCCGTCGATCACGTCGTTGCGGGCCATCCTGGCCGCGGCCAGGCGCAGTACGTTGAACGTGCCGACCAGGTTGAGGTGCACGACCTCTTGGAAGATCTCGAGCGATCCCGGCGAGCCGTCCTTGTCCACCACCCTGGTCCGAACGCCCTTACCCGCGCAGTGCACGAGAATCCGGAGCGGGCCGAGGGCCTCAGCCTGGTCCAGGGCTGCCTCCATCGCGACCGGATCGGTCACGTCGGCGGCCGCGAACACGACATCGTCGCCGAGTTCCTTGGCGACCAGCTCACCTGGTGATGTCGGCAGGTCGACGAGCACGACCTTGGCGCCGGCGTCGGCCAGCCCTTTCGCCGTCGCGCGGCCGAGCCCGGACGCACCGCCGGTGACGAGGGCGGTCACGTTGTCGATCAGCATCAGTGCTGCCCTCCTGTCAGCTGCCGGACCAACCGGCGGGACAGCTGGCCGGTCAGCACCTCGTTCCCGCCTTCGTAGATGCGCATCGGCCGGGCGTTGCGGTAGAGCCGCTCGATCTTCGACCCGGTCACCAACCCGAAACGGCCCATCACCTGTACGGACCGGTCCACCACTCGTCCTGCGGTCTCGGTCGCGGCGACCTTGGCCATCGACGACAGGTCCAGGTTCGCGAGCGGGTCCCGTCCGGCCCGATGGGCGGCCCGATAGGTCAGGGCCCGCGCGCTCTCGATCTCCGTCCAGGAAAGGCCGAGCAGGTGCGGGATCGGGCCGGTCTCGGCGAGCGGCCGGCCGAATTGCTTCCGGCCGCTGGTATGACGAACCGCCTCGTCCAGCGCGGCCTGGGCCAGACCGACAGCGGCGCCGGCGACCGAAACCCGGAAGGTCGCCAGCGTGGCCAGCACCAGCGAGAAGCCCTCCCCTGGCTCACCGATGCGGTGGTCCGCAGGGACCACCACGTCGTCGAAGCTGACCTCACCCATGATGTGCGGCGCGATCAGGTGAGGTCCGATCGTGACGGAGACGCCTGCGGTGGCGGCGGGGACGAAGATCAGCGAGTAGCCGTCGTCCTCTTTGCACAGCACGGTGTAGAAGGCCGCGGCACCCGCGTTCGTGATGAACGACTTGTTGCCCCGGACAACGAGATCGGAACCACGCGAGGTGACCGTCGTGGTGATCGCCTTGAGGTCTGAGCCGACTTCGGGCTCGGTCAGGGCGAGGGCCGCGATCGCTTCCAGCGCGGCGACCTCGGGCAGCCATTCCTTGCACAGACCGGGCGAGCCGGCTCGCGCGAGGGCGTAGCTTCCGACGCCCTGCATGCCGAACAGCCCGTCCAGGTGGGCCGATCCACCCATCAGAGCCTCGCGGACCACGGTGATGGCGAGCGGGTCGATCGAGTCGCTGCGACCGCCGTACTGGCTGGGGACGCACAACGCGGCGAGTCCCGACTGTTGGAGGCCGGCCCGCATCTGGGGGTGCACAGTGAGCATGCCGTCGGCCTCAGCGGCGTACGGCTCCAGCGAAGTGGCCAGTTCGCGAGCCGTCGCGGCGAGGGAGACGTAGTCGTCGTCGAGGTCGAACATCAGCCGACCGCCCCATCGTCACCGTCGTCGCCGAGGAACCGCTGGAAGTTGCCGCCCAGGATGCCCTCAACCGCGGCCCCGGTCAGCCCGAGGTTCTCGATCGCCCGGATCTCGGCGGCCGGGTCGGCCATCGGCCAGTCCGAGCCGAACACGATCCGGTCGCTGCCGTGCTTGTCGATGATCCGGCGAACGCGGGCCGGATCGACCTCGGCGAGCGTGGGCGGCCAGGACGTCTCCAGGTAGACGTCGAGGCCGAGCAACTCCTGCTCCGCATCGTCGAGCCGGTGGTATCCGCCGAAATGGCAGGCGGCCAGCCGCAGCTGCGGGAAGGTGGTGACGATTTCGCGGATCATCGCCGGCGTCCCCCGGGAGTTCGCGACAGCATCACCACCGTCACCGGCATGGGCGATGACGGCGATCTCCGAGCCGAACGCCTCGTACAGCTCCATCATCCGCGGATCGGTGTAGGCGAACCCCTGGAAGAGCGAGTGCAGCTTCACCCCGCGGACGCCGGTCTCGCGCAGGATGCGCAGGTTCTCCTCCACGTCGAGGTCCGCGTGCACCGTGCCGAAGCCCAGGAACCCCTCGGCCTTCCGGGCGGCGACGAACCGGTTGACGCCCCCGACCTGCCGTGCCTCGTCGGCGATCCCGAGGACGACGGCCTGATCGACCCCGGCCTTGGCCATCGCCTCCCGGAGTCCGCCGATCGTGCCGTCACCTCGGCGCGGCAACTGGGTCGACCGGCCCTCGAGCGCCCGCCGGGCGATCGCGTCGGGCCAGGCATGGCAGTGGACGTCGATGATCACCAGCACCTCCCGAAATTCAGTCCTATGATTAGGATAGTCTCACGCCAAGAGGCAGCACACCACCTCTGCTCGACAGGAGGCGATATGTTCGAGCTCACCGATCGGGTCGCACTGGTGACCGGCGGCAGCCGCGGCCTCGGCCGGGCGATGGTGCAGGCCTTCGCCGAGGCCGGCGCCGACGTCGTGATCGCCAGCCGCAACCTCGCCGCCTGCGAGACCGCGGCGCTGGAGGTGGAGAAATCCACTGGCCGGCGAGCCCTGCCGCTCGCCTTCCACGCCGGCCACTGGGACGAGGCGGATCCGCTGGTCGACCGCGTGCTGGCTGAGTTCGGACGGCTCGACATCCTGGTGAACAACGCCGGTATGTCCCCGCTGTACGACTCCCTCGACACCGTCACGGAAGCCCTCTGGGACAAGGTCTTCGCGGTCAACCTCAAGGGCCCGTTCCGGCTCGCCGCCGTGGCCGCCACCCGGATGCTCGCGGCCGGCGGCGGCTCGATCATCAACATCAGCAGCATGGCGTCGGTCCGGCCGAGACCGCACACCCTCCCGTACGCCGCGGCCAAGAGCGCCCTCAACACGATGACGATCGCGATGGCCCATGCCTACGGACCGACCGTGCGGGTGAACGCGATCATGGCCGGCACCTTCATGACCGATGTGAGCAAGCACTGGGACGCCGACGCGTTCGCCCAGCGCGCCGAGACCTTCGCGCTGCGCCGTGGCGGGCAGCCGACGGAGATCACCGGCGCCGCCCTCTACCTCGCCGGCGACCTGAGCACCTACACCACCGGCACCATCCTGACCGTCGACGGAGGACAACCTTGAGTACGCCGAACGCCGTGATCGTCGACGCCATCCGCAGCCCGATGGGCAAGGGGAAACCGGGCGGCGCGCTGGCGGAGGTCCATCCGGTCGACCTGCTCGCTCAGACCCTGTCGGCGTTGCTAGAGCGGACCGGGGTCGATCCGGCGCTGGTGGATGACGTTCTCGTCGGCTGCGTCGGGCAGAACGGCGAGCAGTCTGCCAACGTCGGGCGCCAGGCCTGGTTGGGCGCAGGATTTCCGACCCATGTCCCGGCGACCACCATCGAGCGGAAATGCGGATCGGGCCAGCAAGCGGTCGACTTCGCCGTTCAGGGAGTCCGGGCCGGCGCCTACGACATCGTCGTCGCGGCCGGGGTGGAATCGATGAGCCGGGTGCCGATGGGATCCGGACGCCAGAGTGCCGACGTGTTCGGGCCGCGGGTGCGGGAGCGGTTCCCGGTCCTGGCGCCCCAAGGCGTTTCGGCCGAGTTGGTCGCCCACAAATGGGGCTTCACCCGGGAGCAGCTGGACCAGTTCTCCGTCGACTCCCATGCCCGCGCCGCGCAGGCCGCGTCGTCCGGAGGCTTCAAGGGCGAACTCGTGCCGATCGACCTCCCGGACGGGCGGACGGTGGCGGTCGACGAGACCATCCGCCCGGGGACAACCCTCGAACGGCTGGCCGGCTTGCAACCGGTCTTCGGCACCGAGCTCCATCGTTCCCAGTTTCCCGAGGTCGAGTGGAAGGTCACCGCCGGCAACTCCTCGCAGTTGACCGATGGTGCGGCCGCGCTGCTGATCATGAGCGAGGAGACCGCCGAGCGTCTGTCGCTGACGCCACGCGCGCGGGTGGTCGGCTCGGCGGTCGTCGGCGACGACCCGCTGCTGATGCTCACCGGGCCCATTCCGGCCACCCAAAAGCTGCTGGACCGGACCAGGACGACACTGGACGACCTGGACGTCATCGAGGTCAACGAAGCCTTCGCCCCGGTTCCACTCGCCTGGCTGGCCGAGTTCCCGGTCGACCCGGCACTGCTCAATCCCCGCGGCGGTGCGATCGCCTTGGGCCACCCACTCGGCGCCTCCGGGACGCGGATCATGACGACGATGATCAACCACCTCGAGCAGACCGGCGGCCGGTACGGTCTGCAAACGATGTGCGAGGCGGGCGGCATGGCGAACGCCACCCTGATCGAGGTCGTCCGCTGATCAGTACGTCCGGTAGACCCGCTCAGCGTTGGCGAGCAGAATCGCGTGCCGCTCCTGGTCGGACAGTTGCCGCAGGTTGGTCAGTACGGCGTCGAGCGTCCGTGGATAGTCGGCTGCTCGCAAACTGTTCGGCCAGTCGGAGCCGAACAGCAACCTGGACGGGCCGAACGTCTCCAGCAAGTGGTCGACCGCCGGCGTGAGATCGCCGGGTACCCAGCTGTCCAGCCTGGCCATCGTCGTGAGCCCGGACAGCTTGCAAACCACGTTGCCGAGCCCGGCCAACCGCGTGATCGACGCGGCCCACCGTCGACACGCCTCCGACTCCCAGCCCTGGACCAATGGAGGTTTCCCGGCATGGTTGAGAACGAACTGCGTGTCGGGACAGCGCACGACGACCTGCTCGGTGGCATCCAGCTGGTGTGCCGCCATCATCAGCTCAGCGACGAGTCCGCGCCCACCGAGCACCCGGAATCCGCGAGTGACCTCAGGCCGGCTGATCCAGGCCACGGGATCCGGCTCCGCCTGGGCCTGGTGCCGGATTCCGAGAAGGTCTCCCCCTAAGGAGTCGAGCCGCGATGCGAGGTCGGAGGAGGCAAGATCGACCCAGCCCACGACACCCGCGACAAGTGGCGTGGACGCCGCGATCTTGAGGTAGTCCTCGGTTTCGTCCTCCTGGTTGAGCACCTGGACCAGCACCACTCGTTCGACCGGCAGACCGTCAATCGTCGATCGCAGGTCCTCGACGGTGAAGTCGCGATTGATCCGTACCATCGTCTCCGGATTGATCCACGGCTGCGGCCGGTCCGCAAGACGCCACAGATGTACGTGGGAATCGACGATCACCGGTCGTACCTCAACCGATGCCGAACAGCGAGCGCGAACAGTACGACGGTCGTCGACACCACCGTCAACGTGACACCGAGCGCCGCGATGGTCGGATAGCTGCCGCTGCTCCACTGGTCGAGCATCACGAAACCGACCACCGGTGTCCGGGTGCTGGCCAGCATCGCCGACGCCGTGATGTCGCCCGACATCAGCACGAAGATCAACGCCCACGCGGCGATCAACGCCGGCGTCATCAACGGCAGCAGCACCCGGCGCAGCGTCGTACCGTCGCCGACCCCCGAGACGGTCGATGCCTCGGTCAACGGTCTGCCGACCTGCTGGACCGCCGCCGTCGCGTACATCGCGGCCTGCGGGAAGTACATCACGATGTACGCCGTCACCAGGATCAGCGCGGTGCCGTTCCAGCCGAACGGCGCACCGCCGAACGCCGCGATCAGCGCCAGGGCGAAGACGATGTGCGGCAGCGCGGCCGGAGCCTTCAGCACCGAGTCGAACGTCTGGGCCGCACGCTCGCGGCGTACCTCCACGAGGTGCGTGACCAGGACCGCGAACACCACCACGACCGTCGCGCATACAGCGGCGAGCACGAGGCTGTTGCGGAGCCCTTCGCGCAGGGTCTGCCGCTCGAACATCTCCCCGTAGCCCGCAAAGCTCAGCGACGACCAGTCCACCTCGGCCTGCCAGAAGCGTTGTACGGATACGAGGACGAGGCCGAGGAACGGGATCACCGCCGCCAGTGCGACGTACCCGGCCATCAGCAGCCGCGCGGGCCACCGAAGCCGGCCAAGTCGCACCACACCGCTTCGACCGGCCCGGCCGCCGATCGTCGCGAACGCCGCCGTCTTCGAGGCGCCGACCAGGCGTCGCTGGATCAGCCCGGCCAGCAGGACGATGGCGAGCAGGATCAGGCTGCGCGACAGGGCCGATACTTCGTCGACGGGATAGGCCTGCGTGACGTCCTCGACGATCAACACCGGGAGTACGTCGATCTCTGCCCGGGTGCCGATGATGACAGGGATCGAGAACAGCGCCATCCCCATCACGATCACGAGCATCACCGCGCCCCCGAGCGCGGGCTTCAGACTCGGCAGCGTCACCGTCAGCAGCGTCTTCACCGGACCGGCGCCGGACAGTCCGGCGGCCTCCTCCAACGCCGGGTCCATCGAGCGCAGCCCATTGACGATCGCCAGATACGCGAACGGCACCAGGAACACGCCGTAGCACCAGATCAGGCCGTACCAGGTGAACAGATCGAGTGGCCCCCGGGACAGCTCCACCCCGACCAGACCCGCGAGCTCGCGAAGTAGCGCGTTGAGCAGACCGATCTCGGGATCGAGCAGGAACACCCAGCCGATCGCGGCCGCCAGCGACGGCACGAACATGGACACCAGCGGCAGGATCTCGGCCAGCCAGCCGACCCGGGCATCGGTCCGTTCGTTGATCCAGGCCAGCCCGGCCGCCACCACGACAGCGAACGCGCCGCCCGCCACGACGAGGATCGCCGTGTTGAGCAGCGCCCGCAGCGTCTCAACGCTGGTCACCACCTCCCACGGCGAATCAGCGCCGGTCGCCTCGGTCACGCCGAGCAGTCCCAGTAGCGCCTGGGCGAGCGGGAACACGATGAAGAAACCGAGGATGAGCGCGACCAGCCAGCTCGCCGCCCGCAACCCACCGAAACGCCGGCGATCCGGCCGCAGCCCCACCCGTCGGCCGACGACGAGGTCAGCCATCGTCCCTCACCACCACGCAGTTCTCGGGCGAGACTCCAACCCACGCGACCGCCCCTTCGCGGAGATCCCGCGGCGAGCTCGCATGATCGTCCCAGATCCGCAACGACACCGATCCAACCCGTACGACGAACTCCGTGTACCAGCCCAGGTACGCCGAGCTCACCACTTCCCCGCGCCAGCAGTTCGGCGCCGACTCCGGTTCCGCGGCGCGGATCCACCAGGAATGCGCCCGGCTCGCGACCACCAATCGGTCATCGCCGTCGGCCTGGACCTTGGACACCGCCAACGGACCGAGCTCGGTCCCGAAGAGCGGCAACTGTGCCTCGTCGACGGGTAGCCGTTTCGCCGCCAGGAGGTTCGACGTACCGACGAAGTCCGCGACGTAGCGGGTGGCCGGTTCGGAGTAGATCTCGTCGGACCGGCCGAGCTGGACGATCCTGCCGTCCCGGATCACGGCGATCCGGTCGGCGAGCTCGAGTGCTTCGGTCTGGTCGTGTGTCACGTAGACCGCGGTGAACCCGAGCCGGCGCTGCATGGTCCGTAGTTCCAGCCGGAGCGCCTCCCTGACCTTCGCGTCGATGTTGGACAGCGGCTCGTCGAAGAGCACGACGTCGCTGCCCGAGGCCATCGCCCGAGCCAGCGCGACTCGTTGCTGCTGGCCACCACTCAGCTGGGACGGTTTGCGGGTCGCCTGTCCCGCCAACCGGGTCAGCGTCAGCAGCTCCTGAATTCTTTGCCGAATCTCCGTCTTGCCGAGACGCTCGGAGCGGGGTGCGTTGCGGAGTGGGTAGCCGACGTTCTCCTCGACCGTCATATGCGGCCACAGCGCGTAGTTCTGGAAGACCATGCCGACCTGCCGGCGCTGACCGGTCCGGCCGGCCAGCCGGATCGTGCCCGCGTCGGGCGTCTCCAACCCGGCCAGGCAGCGCAGCAGAGTCGTCTTGCCACAACCACTCGGCCCCAGCAGAACCAGGAACTCCCCCGCCGGCACCCGCAGCGAGACGTTGTCGACGGCAACGACCTGTACGCCGCGGTCGTCCCGGAAGCGCTTGGTCAGACCGGTGATCTCGATACCGTCGGCGGGCTCGGTCTCCACCGCCGATGGCGTTCCGCTGTCCTGCACGACCCGACCTGGCCGGATCATCCGAGCCCCAGGCCGGACACGATCTCCGCCTTCGCCGCGAGGGCTGCCTCGACGTCTGGGGAGACGTAGCCGTCCGGGAGTGGAACGGTTCCCTCCAGGTTGCCGAGCGGTGAGGATCCGGTGCCCTTGTTCAGGATCTTCTGGGCCTCCTCGGTCAGCAGGAAGTTCAGGAACAACCGGGCCGCGTTGGGGTGGGGCGCCGCGGACGACACCGCGGCGAACTGCTCGACACCGGTCGTCGGCGAGGGGAACACCGTCTCGACACTGGCTCCCTTGGCCGACAGTGGCCTGCTCACGGAGAGCAGGCTCGGATACACCAACGTGCCCGAGCCGGCGGCGACCTGCTGGACACCGGGCACCGAACTGTCGACCAGCTTGGGGCTCTGCGCCGCCAGCTTGGCGAGGAACCCGTCCCCGTACGTCTTCCGCAGCAGGTTCATGTGTGCGAGCCAGGACGGCACGTTGGCCGGGTTGACCAGGTAGACCTGACCCTTCAGCGATGGGGCGAGCAGTCCTTCCCACGAGCCGAAGTCGGCGGCCTTGGCCTTCTTGGTGTCGATCGTCACCCCGATGGGCTGGATGTTCACCAGCGCGTACGAGTTCTCCCGGAGGGCCGTGTCCGGCCAGGTCTCCAGGGCCGGTTCGTCGGCGGGATCGAGGCCGCCGACCCACTGCTTGGCCACGGCGTCCTTGAAGAAGACCGGATCGGCCAACGTGACGACGTCCGCGGCCGACTTGCCCGAGCTCATCTCCGAGGAGTAGCGGGTGGCCAGCAGGCCGGAGGTCAGTACGGTCATCTCGACGCCGATGCCGTACTTGCCGCTGAACGCGTCGGCCACACCCTTGGCGACCGCTTCCGGAATGGACACGTACCAGGTGACCGCGCCCTCGCTGGTCGCCCCGGACGAGATGGACTCGAACCCCGCGGCCGCCTCCGCCGCGCCTTCACCTGAGCTGAGACAGCCGGACAGAACAGCGGCGAGTACCACCGCGACGACTCCTGGAACACACCTGCGACGACCCGTTGACAGCACCCTCACGACGACTCCCGCGGTTGGTCTCTTCGGATTCCAGCAGGCTAATCATTAGCCTAGTTTTGTCAAGAATGAGCACGACGCCTGGTCAGGATCTGCCTCGAACGTTACTATTCATATGCATCATTTATGTTCGCGGCGAAGGGACCGACCACCGTGCCGAACTCAGGGCCGACCCCCGGGGCGCCACTCGCGGGCGTGCGCGTCATCGAGCTCGGCTCCATGTACGCCGCTCCCACCGCCGGGCGGATGTTGCGCGACTTCGGCGCCGACGTGGTCAAGGTCGAGGATCCGCGCCAGGGTGACTTCGCCCGGCAGTGGGAGCCGATCCACAACGGCCTGGCGATCGGTTTCGCCCGGCTGAACTCGGGCAAGCGGTCGGTCGGGGTCGACCTGCGGGAGGCCGACGGCCGCGAGCTGGTCCGCCGCCTGATCCGCGGCGCGGACGTGGTGATCGAGAGCTTCCGCCCCGGCCGGATGGAGGCCTGGGGGATGGACTACAAGACGCTGTCCGACACCAATGCGGGCCTGGTGATGACCCGGGTGAGCGGCTTCGGCCAGACCGGGCCCTATCGCGAGCGCCCCGGCTTCGGCACCGTCGCGGAGACCGCGAGCGGCTACGCGTTCCTCAACGGCTGGCCGCAGACCCCGCCGACATCTCCCCCGTTCGGTTTCGCCGACTCCATCGCGGGCATCTCCGCGGCGTTCGGTACGGCGATGGCGCTCTACCGGCGCCAGGTCAGCGGCACCGGCTCGGAAGTGGACGTCGCGCTGTACGAACCGTTGATGTTCATCCTCGGCGACGCGGTCCTCAACTACACCTCGTCCGGCCGGATCACCCAGCGCCAGGGGAACACGTCGGGCGCCGCGTCGCCACGGGGGATCTATCAGGCGGCCGATGGTGGCTGGCTCTCGATCGCCGCGTCCAACCAGACCATCGCCCTGCGGCTCTTCGACGCGATGGGGCGCCCCGATCTGAAGACCGACGAGCGGTACGCGACGAACGCCGCCCGGATGGCCAACAACGAAGCGCTCCAGGTGCTGGTGATCGCCTGGGTCGCGAGCCGGCGGCGGGACGAAGTGCTCGCAGTCCTCGACGCGCACGAGGTGGTCTCGGCGCCGGTCAACGACGCCAAGGACGTCAGCGAGGACCCGCACTTCACCGAGCGAACCCTGGTCGAACTCGCGAACACGGTCCTCGGCCCGGCGATGATGCCCGGCCCGGTGCTCCACCTGCACGACTACCCCGGTCCGACGTACGACGGAGTGCCCGGGGTTGGCGAACACACCGGCGAGGTGCTCGCGGAAGTTGGTGTCGACGGCAACGAACTCGCCGCACTCCGGGACCGGGGAGTCGTCGGCGGTGCCTGAGGTCGCAGCCGTCGAGGTGGTCTCGGAGTCCCGGGACCGGCTCGGCGAGGCGCCGTACTGGGACAAGTCGACTGGTGAGCTGTTCCGGGTCGACCTGCTCGACGGGATAGTCCGCGCGGGAGATCGGACCGTCCTGACGACGGGGCAACGCACGAGCTTCGCCGTACCGGCTGTCGACGGATCGCTTGTGTTCGCGCAGGAGAACCGGATCGTGCACGGGGTGACGATCCTCGCGGAGTTGCCTGATCTCGGTGGTCGCCGGCGCCTCAACGACGGCAAGTGCGACCCGCTGGGCCGGCTCTGGGTGACCTCCTACTCCCCCACCGGCGACAGGTGCGCCGGCGTCCACCTGCTCGAGCCCGACGGATCGTTGCGGGAGCAGCTCGACGAACTGGTCGCGGGCAACGGCATCGCCTGGGACGAGTCCGGCACCATCCTGTACGTCGCGGACACCGCCGACGGCCACATCAATCGATACGCTTGGCACCCGGACACCGGACTCAGCGACGGCGAGATCTTCGCCCGCATCGACCCGGCGGACGGGCAACCCGACGGCCTCGCAGCAGATGCGGCCGGCGGACTCTGGGTCGCTCTCATCG
The DNA here is from genome assembly GCF_004361855.1 of Kribbella caucasensis. Classification (GTDB taxonomy): domain Bacteria; phylum Actinomycetota; class Actinomycetes; order Propionibacteriales; family Kribbellaceae; genus Kribbella; species Kribbella caucasensis. The sequence continues at coordinate 369,381 of NZ_SNWQ01000007.1, read as the reverse complement.
GCGGTGAAGCCATCCGTAGGTACGACAGGTCCGGCGCCGTCGACCTACACGTCACCCTCCCTGTGTCGCATCCGACGAGCGTCTGCTTCGGTGGCGAGCACCTGCGGGAGCTGTTCATCACCACCTCGCGCCACCGGCTTCCAGAGGACGACGACGTACAGCCCTGGGCCGGGAGGCTGTTGAGGCTGCGGGCACCCCATCCAGGTGTCGCCGTCCGTCGGTTCGGAGAACGGTCATGACCGCCTACCCACACCTGTTCAGCCCGATCGAGGTCGGCACGATGCGGTTGCGCAACCGCGTGATGATGCCGCCGCACGCCTCGGCCATCGGCAACATCTGGGGCACCGAGGACGAGGCCCGGCGCAACATCGCGTACTTCGAACGTCGCTGCAAAGACGACGGGGTGGCTTGGGTCGGCAGCCTCTCCACCCACCTCCGCAACAAGGTCGTGCCCGGCTTCGACCCGACCGGCGTCGGCGCGGCGACCGTCGGACATTTCCGGCTGCCCTACTTCGTCGAGCGGGTCCAGCAGTTCTGCGATGCCCTGCACGACCTGGGTACGGCGGTCACCGTGCAGATGGTGCACCAGGGCGGGATGCCGCATGCGCCCTCGGCCGTGATGAGCGCGCCGACGATCAACCTGGTGCCGCACGTGATGACCGAAGCCGAGATCGCGTGGTTCGTCCGCGAGTACGCCGAATCGGCGCGGCTTGCCCAGCTCGGAAGGGCCGACGGGGTCGAACTGCATCTCAACCACGAGGATCTGCACGAGTGGTTCCTCTCGCCGTACACGAATCAGCGCACCGACTCGTACGGCGGCTCGCTCGAGAACCGGGCGAGGTTCGCGGTCGAGTGCCTGCGCGCGATCCGCGAGACCGTCGGCGCCTCGATGACGCTCGGGATCCGGCTCAACCTCCGCGAGGAACTGCCCGAGGGGTACGACCTGAGCGACGGTGTCGAGCTGGCGCAGTACTTCGAATCGACCGGACTCGTCGACTACGTGCACGGCGTGATCGGCAGCCCATGGGGCAACCCGAGCTACATCCAGCCGACCCAATTCGAGCCCGGCGCGTTCGCCCCGTACGCCGGGGAGCTGAAGCGGGCCTTGTCCGTGCCGGTGGTCCACACGGGCAGGATCACTGATCCCGCCGTTGCCGAATCGGTCCTTGCCGCGGGCTACGCCGACATCGTCGGGATGGCCCGGGCCCACATCGCCGACGGTGACCTGCTCGCGAAGGCGCGGGAGGGACGGACCGACGAGATCCGCCCGTGCGTGGGCGGCAACGACTGCATCAGCCGGCGGTACGTGGAAGGGCTCTCGTTCGCCTGCGCCGTCAATCCCGGTACCAGTCATGAGGTCGAAGGCCCATGGTTGCAAGGCGCAACGAAGCGGCGGCTGCTCGTGGTCGGCGGCGGACCCGCGGGCCTGGAGCTGGCCGCCCTCGCCAAGGAGAACGGGCTCGACGTCACGCTGTGGGAGGCGGAGACGGAGCTCGGCGGGCAACTTCGGTACGTCGCCCAAGTCCCCCGGCACGAGGGATTCGCCCAGTACCTGGAATGGCAGATCGGTCGGCTGAAACGGCTCGGTGTTGACCTGGCGACCAGCACAAACGCGACGCCGGATCAGGTGCGCGCCTTCGGAGCGGACGTCACAGCGATCGCGACCGGCGCCCACAGCCGCGTACCGGCGATTCCGGGGGTGGACGCGCCGCACGTCGTCGACAGCAGGGACGTGTTGGCCGGTCGCGTGTCTCTCGGCCACCGCGTGCTGGTGATTGCCGAGGACGACCACGTTCCGCCGCTGTCTGTGGCCGACTACCTCGCCGAGGCAGGCCACGAGGTCACACTCGTCCACCCCACGAATCAGCCGGCACCACTGGTCGGGCGGTACAGCATCGGCGCGATCCTCGGCCGCCTCGACGCCGCGGGCGTGACGTTGCGGTCGATGGAGCAGGTGGTCGCGATCGAGCGGCACACCGTGCTGACCAGGAACGTCTACTCCTGGCGGACCCGGGTGCTCGGCGACTTCGACTCCGTCGTACTGGCCTGCGGCAGTGTTTCGGAGTCATCGTTGTACGACGCACTCCGCGACGAACTCCGGGACATCCATGTTCTGGGAGACGCCTACGCCCCGCGGCGGCTCGTGTTCGCCACCCAGCAGGCGTACGCACTCGCCAAGCAGTTGGTCACGGCCAACCGACGATAGGGAGATCCCATGCTGCTCAAGGACAAGGTCGCTCTGATCACCGCCGGCGCCTCCGGGATGGGCCGGGCCGCGGCCGTGCTGTTCGCCCGGGAGGGGGCGCACGTCATCGTTGTCGACGTCAACGACCAGGCGGCCAAGGACGTGGTCACCGAGATCGAAGCGGCCGGTGGCAAGGCCGAGGCCGCGATCGTCGACGTCCGTGATCTCGGTGCGCTCAAGGGCCTGGCCGACCACGTTCGGTCCGAGCACGGCGTACTGCACGTGCTCTACAACAACGTCGGCATCCCGGGCGCGGCCGGACTCGAACTCAGCGCCGAGGAGTGGGACCTCGGGATCGAGGTCAACGCGCGGGCGAGCTTCTTCCTCAGCGGGTACCTCACCGACCAACTGAAGGCGGCCGGCGGCGCGTCGGTGATCTTCACCAGCTCGACCTCCGGGCTGATCGGATCGCCGTACAGCCCGCTCTACTCGTTCACCAAGGGCGGCATCATCGCGCTGGTCCGGTCGATGGCGCTCGCCTTCGCCGCCGACCGGATCCGGGTGAACGCGATCGCGCCGGGATCGGTCGAGACGCCGGGGTTGCCGGCCTTCTTCCGGATCGACGACCCGGAGGAGATCGAGCGCCGGAAGGCCGCGTTCTTCGCGACCATCCCGATGGGGCGCGCGTCGCAGCCGGAGGAGATCGCGAACGTCGCCCTGTTCCTGGCCAGCGACCTGTCGTCGTACGTCACCGGCGTGACCATCCCGGTCGACGGCGGCATCACCGCCAAGTGAGGGTCACACCCGCCACTGGATGTGCTTGACCTCCAGGTATTCGTGCATGCCCCACTCCCCCAGTTCGCGCCCGACGCCCGAGCGGCCGTAACCGCCGAACGGCGCGTCGGGCCGCATCGCGCCGCCGCCGTTGATCCACACCGTGCCGGCCCGGATCCGCAGCGCGATCCTCCGCGCCTCCGCCGGATCGTCGCACCAGACGTTCGCGGCCAGCCCGTACGCCGTGTCGTTGGCCAGCCGGATCGCCTCGTCGGTGTCCTTGAACGGCAGGATCACCGCGACCGGCCCGAAGATCTCCTGCTGCACCGCCCGGGCATCGGGAGCCAGATCGCCGAGCAGCACCGGATTGACGAAATACCCCTTGTCCGGAAGGGGTTTCGTCACCTCGAGCAGCTTCGTCCCACCGGCCGCCAGCGAGCCGTCGATGAAGCCGAGCACCCGCTCCCGGTGGTCGGCCCGGATCATCGGCCCGATGTTCGTGGCCGGGTCCCACGGATCGCCCACGATCATCTGGTCGAACGCGGCCGCGCCAGCCGCCAGGAACTCGTCGTACTTGCTCTCGTGGACGAGCAACCGGGCCAGCGCCGCGCAGCCCTGACCGCCGTTCCGCGACCAGCGCAGGTGCATCTCGACCGCGATCTTCGACACGTCGACGTCGGGCATCACCAGGCTCGGGGACTTGCCGCCGAGTTCGAGGGTCACGCCGGTCAGATTCTGGGCCGCTTGCGCCATGATGTGCGCGCCGACCGCGTCGGAGCCGGTGAACGACACGCGGTCCACGCCTCGGTGGGAAGACAACTGCCGACCGACCTCGGCGCCGCCGATGACGACGTTCATGACGCCTGGTGGAAGACCCGCTTCCGCAACCAGCGAGCCGAGGAACAGCGTGGTCAGGGGCGTACGCGGGGAGGGCAGGAGTACGACGGTGCACCCGGCCGCGAGCGCGGCGCCGAACTTGAAGACGGCCAGGTTGAGCGGATAGTTGTAGCCGGTGATCGCGGCGACGACGCCGACCGGTTCGTGGACCACGTCGCTCATCGTGGGATGCGGCTTGTCGTACCCGCCGAGGTGCATCGTCCGATCGGTCTTCGCGGCCTCGGCGGCCCAGCGCAGATGTTCCTGCACGGCCATCCTGACCTGGAGATACTCCGCCAGCGACACCGGCGTACCGACCTCGTTGACGATCGAAGGCAACAGCCGGTCGGCCGCGCTCTCCAGCACGTCGGCGAGCCGGTGGATGTACTGCGACCGCTGTTCCCCGCTGAGCGCCGCCCAGCCGGGGAACGCTGCCCGGGCCGCCGCCACCGCCTGGTCGACCTGGTCCGCCGACGCACCCGTCACCGCGGCCAACTCGTCCTCTGTCGCGGGGTTGAGGACGCTCCACGTCTCGCCTTGCCCGGCCACCATCTCGCCGCCGACCAGCAGCGTGCGGGTCGCGGGGATCCAGTCCCGCTGGACCACCGTCGTGGTCATCAAATCCCTCCGTCCATGGGAATGTCCGACCTCGGGGTGATCGCGTTGATGGCCGGCACGACCTCCTTGCCGAACCGGTTGATCGCCGCGATCGTCTCGTCGCAGTCCATCGTCGGCCACTGCGGCCGCACCAGCAACGGATCGACCGGCAGAGTGGAGACCAGGTCGGTCAACTGCGCGACCACCTCATCAGGGCTGCCGACCACGGCATGTCCGGACACGACCTTCTCGAACTCGTTCTGCAGTTCGGCCGCGTCCATCACGTCCAGGCCGCGGGCGGCGTACGTCAGGTAGCGGCCCTGGGCGACCCGGGCGTACTCGACCATCGCCTCCTCCCGGGAGTCGGCGATCAGGCAGTTCCGGCGCAGCGGCTGCGGGCCGAACTCTTTGCCCCGGGCAACGAATTCGTCGCGGACGATCGCGTACCGGCGGGCGGCCTCGTCCTTCGGGGTCTCGGGTGGACAGGCGTACGCGTCGCCGTACTTCCCGCAGCGCCGGACGCCCGCCTCGGCGTGCGCGCCGATCCAGATCGGTGGATGCGGCCGCTGCACCGGGAAGATGTGCGGCTGCACGTTGTCCAGTTGCCAGTACTTGCCGTGGTGGTCGACGGTCTCCTGCGTCCAGAGCTTCTTCATCAGCTCCAGCGACTCGTCGAAACGGCCCGCGCGCTGCTTGAACGGGACGCCCAGGTAGTCGAACTCCTCGGCGCGGTAGCCGAGACCGGCGCCGAAGATCAGCCGCCCCTCGGTAACGATGTCGAGGGTCGCGATCTCCTCGGCCAGCATCACCGGGTGGTAGAGCGGCGCGATCATGATCTGGGTGACCAGCCGGATGTGCGGGTCGACATCCGCGGCCAGCCGGGCCAGCAGCGGTACCGGCTGGAGCCAGCGCAGGTCGCCGTACAGGAAGTGCTGACCGATCGCGATGTAGGTGAAACCATTGCGCTGGGCCGCCTCGACGATCCGGCGCACGTCGGCGAACTGCTGCGCCGGCGTGACCGATCGCGGCGAGTCGCTCAGCAGCAGACCGACCTGGACCATGTGATCGCCTCTCTTCTCAAGACTGTGTTCAATACCTTCCCCACCCCACCGCCCCGGTCGCCGGCAGTCCGCCGCCGGCCCAGCCGCCGTCGACCGGCAGCACCACTCCGCTGACATAACTCGCCTGGGGCGACGCGAGGTAGAACACCGCGTCGGCGACCTCTTCAGGCCTGCCGACCCGCTTCATCGGGATGCGGTCGAGGTACCGCTCCATCGACGCTCGCCCGCTTGCCACCACGGCCTGCTGGAGCGGCGTAGTGACGGTACCGGGAGCGACCGCGTTCACCCGGATGCCGTCCGGACCCCACTCGGTCGCGAGTGAACGGACCAGCCCTTCGATCCCGGCCTTCGACGCGCAGTACGACGCGCGGGCGCCGAACCCCTGGACCGCGCAGATCGAGGACAACATGACCACGCTCGAGCCTTCGCGCAGCAGCGGGCGAGCCGTCTTCGCACCGACGAACGCCCCGCGCAGGTTGACGTCAAGCACCCGGTCCCACTCCTCCAACGGGTAGTCGGCCGTCTCGCCGGGCGACGCGATACCGGCGTTGGCCACGAAGGCCGCGAGGCCGGAACCCAGTGCCTCCGCCCGCTTGCACGCGAGACCGATCACGTCGGGATCCCCGGCATCCCCCGACACGTAGTCATGACCGTCCTGCTCCAGCAGCGGGAGGACCTCGCCGGACAGATCGACGCCGACGACATGCCAGCCGGCCGCCGCGAACCGTTCGGCGATCGCGGCGCCGATTCCTTGCGCGGCACCGGTGACCACGACGCCGGTGGACTGTGGGGTTTCGGTCACGACTCTCCCTTCTCGGGCTTCTCTGGTGAAGACACCTGGGTGTACTGCGGACCGACCGAGGCCGGTAGATGCAGGATCCGTTCGACGGTGATGACCTTGTGGGCGATCAGCAGTTCGCCGTCCTGCTCGACGTGTACGTCGTCGTAGCAGCCGAAGATCATCCGGGTGCCGGACTCTTCGAACATCGTCGCCTGGAAGTAGGCGTGGGTCTGGATCACGTCATCCCGGCGGTCCGCCTGGATGTTGGTGACGACGTGCTTGCAGACTGGGATGTTCAGCGCGTTGTGCGCCCGGTAGATGTCGAGGAAGGCTTCCACCCCGACCAGGGGCGGCTGCGATCCGCGAGTGACCTTGACGTCCTTGGTCACGATCGATCGCAGGGTCTCCAGATCCCCTTCGTCCACGGCGCGCGCGTACACGTAGTACAGGCGTTCACTGTCGATCATCCGGCCTCCTCGCCTGGTAGTCCACGACCGTTGCCTGGGATCTTGCGCTGATCGTGGCTCACGGCAACGGTCACCGGACGGACCTCGATCACGACCCGATTCGGGCTGTGCAGGAGTCGCCGCCACGAGACCGGGTCTTCGGGTTGCAGGCGGCTGGTGAACTCGCCGAGGAACCAGGACAGCGTGCCGTCGTCGCGGTGCACGGTCGCGTCCCCTCGGACCGACAGCATGCGCCGGCCAGGAAGACCCGATCCGGCGCTCGACACCACGATCGAAACCCGCGGATCGGCGGCCAGCGCGCGGACCTGCGGCCGACCCTCGACCGACGTGAGCCAGAAGTGCCCGTCCGCGACGATGTAGCTCATCACCACGCCACTCGGCCAGCCGTCCTCGCCGGTGAAGACGAAGCCGCACTCGGTCTGCCGCCTCAGCAACTCCTGCTGGTCCACCTTGCCGAGATGCGTGCCCCGCAACGCCTCGAGGTCGTCGATGCCCAGTCGTCCCATCGCACCCACCCGCTACGACGACCGGTCGGCCAGCGCCGCCTCGCCGAGGAAGGCGCGCAGCACCGACGCCTGGTTGCGGGCATCGCCGGACTCGCCGGTGTAGACCACCTCGCCCCGGGCGATCGCGACCACCCGGTCGGCGATGTCCAGCCCGGCCTGGGCGTTCTGCTCGACCATCAGGATCCCGATCCCGGCCTGAGCCATCTCGGCCACCTTGGCGAGGATCGCGTCGATCACGACCGGTGCGAGCCCCATCGACGGCTCGTCCAGCAGCATCACCTCCGGCTGGGACATCAGCGCCCGCCCGAAGGCGAGCATCTGCTGCTCCCCTCCGCTGAGCAGACCGGCGGGACTACTCCGGCGATCCGCCAGGATCGGGAACATGTCGTAGACCTTGGCCAGGGTGTCCGCGAACGCCGACTTGTCGGCCGCGTACCCACCCAGTCGCAGGTTCTCGGCGACGCTGATCGGCGCGAAGACCCGCCGGCCCTCGGGCACCAACGCGACGCCCTGCCGCACGATCCGGTGCGGCGCTTGCCCGGTGATGTCCCGGCCGTCGAGCCGAACCGTCCCCGCGTGCGGCTTCTGCAATCCGGCGATGGCCTTCAGGGTCGTGCTCTTACCGGCACCGTTGGCGCCGAGGACCAGGGTGACCCGCTCCGGCTCGACGGTCAGGCCGACGCCGCGAACTGCCTCGATGTTGCCATAACTGACGTGCAGGTCGGTGACCTCAAGCATGCTGCCGCCCCTTCCGGCCGAGGTAGGCCTCCTGCACCAACGGATTCTGTACGACGTCCGCCGGGGTCCCCTCGGCGATCAGCTCACCGAAGTTCATCGCGAACACGTAGTCGCAGGTGTCCAGCATCATCTGGACGTCGTGTTCGACCAGCAGCTGGCACAGCCCCTCGTCGCGCAGGTCGCGGAGCAGCCGGGAGATCTCGGCCCGCTCGGACTGGTTCATCCCGGCGGTGGGCTCGTCCAGGAGCAGCAGCCGCGGATTCATCGAGATCGCTCGGGCGATCTCGACCCGACGCTGGGTGCCGTAGGACAGCTCGGACGGGTAGTAGTCCTCCCACCCCTCCAGGCCGGTCCGGCGAATCGCGTCAGCCACCGCGGGCGAGACCGATGGACGAAGGCGCTGATACCAGCCAGGGCGCGGACGGGTCTTGGCGGAGGCCTCCGCATCGGCGCCGAGCTGGATGTTGTCGCGGACGTTCAGGTCCGGCAGCAGCCTGACGGTCTGGAACGTGCGGGCCACCCCGAGCCCGGCCATCGCCGACGGCCGGATGCCCTGGTAGGGCTCACCGTCGAAGAGCAACTGTCCGCGGGTCAGCGGGGTCAGTCGGGTGATGGCTCCGATCAGCGTGCTCTTGCCCGAACCGTTCGGCCCGATGATGCCGTGGATCAGCCCAGGTTCGAGCCGCAGCGTCACGCCTTCGACCGCCCGCACCCCGCCGAAGTGCACGGACACCTCGCGCGCTTCCAGAACAGGCGTCGTCGAGACCACCGAACGATCCCCAATCGACGCAGCCATCACGACACCTCCGACTGGGCTGCCATCCGGGCCACTTCCCCACCCTGTTCGCGGGACAGCGTGTTGTCCAACTCCACCCGCTCCGGCTCGACCGACTCCGGCGCGTCCACGGGTTGCTCTGCCCCACCGGTTCTGCGTTTGCGGCGGATCCGGCCCAGCCACTTGGTCAGGTCGACGATCACGCCGTACAGGCCACGCGGCAGGAAGACCGCGGCGACCGCCACGATCACGCCGTACACCAGCTCCTGCCACTCCCCGATGACGGCCAGCACATCCGGCAGCCAGGTGAAGATCACCGCGCCGATGACGGCGCCCTTCCACGACCGCGAACCGCCGACCACGATCATCGTCAGCGCCAGCACGATCAGGCCGAAACCGATGTCTAGCGGCCCGATCGCGGTCCGGACCATCACGTTCATCCCACCGGCCAGACCGCCCAGGGCGCCGCTGACGACGAACGCGACCAGCCGGTACCGCCGGACGTTGATCCCCAGCGAGGCGGCCAGCTCCGGATCGTCGCGAACGGCGTCGACCCGCCGTCGCATCCGGCCCCGCTCGCTCAACGCCACCAACCCCACGACGAGCACGGTGAGGGCGAACATCTGACCGGTGGTGAAGTCCGTCAGCACGCCGTACAGGCCGGTCGACGCACCGGTCAGATCGCCACCGTTGATCGCGATCACACTGATGATCAGGTCGAACGCGACCGTCGCCATGGCGAGATACAGCCCGTTGAGCTTGAAGATCAGCAACCCAAGCAGCAGACCGATGACCGCCGCGACCAGTACGGCGACCGCGATCGCCACCGGCCCCGGCATGCCCTGGCGCAGCACCAGGATCGCGGAGAGATACGCGCCGATGCCGTACGAGCCGGCGCCGGCGAACGAGAAGACGCCCATCCGCAACGGCACCTGGATGGCTAGTGCGAGGACCAGGCCGGACAGCGTCGCCTGGATCAGCACCAGGTTCGTGTCGTAGAACGCGATCATGTCCGCCGCACCTCCTTACGGCCGAACACCCCGGCCGGCCGGAGCAGCAGCACCAGGAAGATCAGTCCGAAGCTCACGGCCTCGACCCACGAGCCACTCGTCTGGGTGAGCACCACGGTCTCGGCTGCCGCCAGGAAATAGGCGCCGAAGGCAACGCCCAGCATGCTGCCGACCCCACCGAGGATGATGCAGGCGAACGCCTTCACCAGCAGCGTGTCACCGCTCTCCGGTGTGATCGCGCCGAGCGAGTACGTGAACAGCACCCCGGACAGACCCGCCATCCCGCCGGACGCGGCCATCGTGACCAGGGCCAGCCGCCTGCGATCGATCCCCATCAGCGCCGCCGTCTCGGCGTCCACCCCGATGGCGCGCAGGGCGAGACCGTGCCGGGACCGCTTCAGCCAGATCGCCGTCGCGGCCCAGAGCAGGACCGCGACCACCACGGTGAGGGCCGCGATGCTGGTGATCCGGATGTCACCGATCACCCACGTGCCCACCTGGTACGACGACTCGGACAGGCCGAACGGGTTGCTCTTGGTCTGGTGCTGCGCGATCGCGAGCGGGATGATCGCCACCCCGATCCCACCGATCAGGATCTGCATCTCCGCGGTGCGTTTGTCCTTGGCTCTCTTCAGGATCTGTTCGAACGCGACCACCTGGATCAGCAGCGACATCGCCGCACCTACCAGCACGCCGATCAGTACGACGGGCAGCAGCGGCAGGGACGTCTCCGCGAGCACCAGGTACGCGCTGAAGGTGGAGAACATGAAGATCGAGCCGTGGCCGAAGTTCAGGATGTCGATCGTGCCCCAGGTGATGCTCATCCCCAACGCGAAGAGCAGGTAGATGGAGCCAAGCGTCACCACGTTCACCAGGTCTTGCACGGTATCTCCGTCTCTGTCTCGGTACCGTCTCCCGGCCGGACAGCCGCGTTCCTACTGTGCACCCGCCTCGTACAGGAGTTTCTCGCCGTTGCCGGTCCACTCCACCACCACACCGGGTACCACGATGGTCTGGTCCTTCCACGTCAGTCCCTCACCGAGCGCACCGGTGCTGGACTTGGCCGCCTCCTTGGCCATCGCGTCCTTGATCGCCTTGCGGTCGGTGGACCCCGCGGCGGCGATCGACCGGGCCAGGAACCAGGCCGCGTCGTACGCCTCCGCCGAGTAGTTAAGCGGGTCCTCGCCGTACTCGGCCTTGAACGCCTTGACGAACTTCTGGCTCGACGAGCTCGCCTGCTGGTAGTTGAAGTCGACCGGCCAGACCATGCCGGCGCCGTCGGCCCCGGCCGGTTTGAGGTTGCCCGCGCTGGCGCCGGAGTTGCCCAGCACCGGGCCGTCGTACCCGGCCTGCCGGAGTTGCTTCATCGCGGTCGGGTTGGAGGCGCCGACCTGGAGGATCGCGACCACATCGGGCTTACCGCCCAGGATCTGCGCGATCGGGGCCTGGAAGTCCTGGGTGGTGGCCGGGGTGGCGATACTGCCGGTCACCGTCATGCCGAGTTCCTTGGCCAGGTCCGGCAACGTCTTGCTGCCGATCTCCTGCAGGGTGGGGGTCAGCTGGGTGTAGATGATGCCGACCGACTTCCAGCCCTGCTGCTGCAGGTACTTCTTCAGGATCGGGTAGTAGGTGCTCATCAGCGGTGTCGCCCGGTAGGTGAAGTCACCGACCACGACCCCGCTGCTGCCGGCCTGCGTGTAGACGATCGGCAGGCCTTGTTTCTGCGCGATCGGCGACATCGCCACCGCCTCGGTACTCGACACGGAGCCGAACACGGCCGCGACCTTCTTGTCGGCGACCGCCGAGCTCACCTCGCTGGCCGCCGTCTGGGCCTCGCTCTTGGTGTCGCTGAGTTCCAGCTCGAGCTTGCTGCCGCCGAGCAGGTTCGACGCGTTGATCTCCTTGACCGCCAACTGGTAGCCCTTGTTGGCCCCGGCACCCGCGAAGGCGACGATGCCGGTGGTCGGGTTGATCGAGACGATCTTGATCGTTTCCGGCAGTCCACCGTCGGCCGAGCCGCCGGAAGCACTGCCACCGCAGGCCGTCGCAGTCACCAGGGTTGCGAGGGCCACCATCACGACGGGGGCGGACCTGCGACGGGAACGCCCGAACGCCAGCCAGTTCATCCGTTCCTCCAGGGGATCAGTATTCCATGCACATGATTAGCATGTAACTGGCACCATATTCCGAGGACGGGGTGCTGTAAAGAGCGTCCGGTCAGTCCACCCGGATGGCCAGCTCGGGACAGCTGTCCGCGGCCAGCTGGGCGTCCGCCTCGCGATCGGCGGGGACCGCCTCGCCCTCGACGTAGGCATGCCCGTCCTCCTCGCGAGCGAAGAACAGGCCGGGTGCGCTGAGCCGGCAGAGTCCGTGTCCCTGGCAGCGGCTGTCGTCGATCTTGATGTGCATGAGCATCTCCTGTTTCGCACAGTGAGTGCGCGGGTGCCCTGGGTACGACGGGCACGAGGGCACCGTTGACACGAACGCTAATCAGTATAACCATGAGCCTGGTATTGACCAGCGACGAAAGGCGCCGCCCATGGCCGCTGAGGGCAGACACCCGATCGCCGACTTCGACCACAACTCCGAGCGCCACTCCGCCGATCCGGTCGGTTCGTACCGGGCCCTGCGCGACGTCGGCCCGGTCGCCTGGTCCGAGCATCACGGCGGCTACTGGATCCTTTCCGACTACCGCTCGGTGTTCGAGGCGGCCCGTGACGACGAGACGTTCTCCTCGGCCCGCACCGGCGACGGCGGCGAAGGGTTGTCGGTGGTGATCCCGAAGACCCCGATGCATTTCCACATCCCGATCGAGATCGATCCGCCGGAGTTCCGCAAGTGGCGCAAGATCCTCAACCCGATCACGGCGCCGGCGGCGATCGAGCGGCTGGAACGAATGGTCCGGTACTACGTGACCTGGTTCATCGACGACATCATCGAGCGGGGCGAATGCGACCTGGCGAACGTGATCGGCGTCCCCTCGATCGTCACGGTCGACTGGCTCGGTCTCGACGTGGCCGACTGGAAGCGGTACGCGTCGGCGCACCACGCAGTACTGGCCGCTGTTCGTGGCAGCGCCGAGTGGGAACAGGCGGTCACCGTGGATCTGCCTTATCTGGAAGGCAGGACGCGCGAGGTGATCGCCGCGCGCCGGGCCGAACCCGCCGACGACATCATCAGCTATCTCGTGCAGTGCGAGGTCGACGGCCGGACGATCACCGACGACGAGGTCTACTCGATGGTCGACCTGCTGCTCGCGGGTGGCGTCGGCACCACCGCGTCGCTGGTGAGCAACACCGTCGTCTGGCTCTACCAGCACCAGGACGTCCGCCGCCGGTTGATCGACGACCCCGGACTGATCGACAAGGCGATCGAGGAATTCCTCAGGTACTTCTCCCCCACCCAGGGCCTTGCTCGTACGGTCAGCCAGGACACGGACTTCCAGGGCTGCCCGATGAAGAAGGGCGACCGGGTGCTGCTGGCCTGGGCATCGGCGAACCGGGACCCCGAGCAGTTCGACGAACCCGACCAGGTGGACATCGAGCGCTGGCCGAACCGGCACACCGCCTTCGGTATCGGGGTGCATCGCTGCGCCGGCTCGCATCTCGGCCGCGCGATGGCCAAGGAGTTGCTGACCCAGATCCTGCACCGGATGGGCGACTACGTCGTCGACCTGGAGGCCCTCGAGCCGTATCCGCACCAGGGCACGAACACCGGCTGGCAACGCATCCCGGCGACCTTCACACCTGGTCCCCGGTTGCTGGAGGACACCCCGAGGTGACGCGGCGGATCCTCGTCGCCGGCGCGGGACTCTCGGCGCTACGAACGGTCGAGCAGTTGCGCACCGCCGGCTGGTCCGAGTCGATCACTGTCGTAGGGGCCGAGCCGCATCCGCCGTACAACCGGCCGCCGCTCACCAAGGAAGCACTCCGCGGCGGGATCGACCCGGACGCCCTGCGGTTCCCACACCGCTCCTCGATCAGCGATGTCGAGTGGCGGCTGGGTCGCCGGGTCGATGGCGTTGACCTCCGGTCCCGCCGAGCGACTCTGGACGACGGGGAGATGCTGACGTACGACGGCCTCGTGGTCGCGACCGGCGTTCGGTCCCGGACCCTTCGGCTGGACGGGCCTCCGCGGCACCGGATCAGGACTGTGGACGACGCCCAGCGGCTTCGGCGGGAGCTGATTCCTGGCGCTCGGGTGACGGTGATCGGTGCCGGGTTCATCGGTTGCGAGGTCGCCGCAACCGCTGCCGGACTGGGATGCGTGGTCACGGTCGTGGAGCCGCTCGAGACACCGCTTCGAGTTGCGGTGGGCCGATTGGTGGGTGACGAGTTGCGTCGTCGGCATGAGCAGCAGGGAGTTCGGTCCCGGCTCGGGCGCAGCGTCGTACGGCTGGACGGGGATGTGGTGCTGGACGACGGCAGCCGTGTGGGGACCGATGTGGTTGTCGAGGCGGTCGGGTCCGTGCCGAACGTCGAGTGGCTCGATGGCAACGGTCTCGACCTGTCGGATGGCGTCCTCTGCTCGTCGGATCTGCATCCGGTCACAGCGTCAGGGCCAGTGACCGAGGTCGTCGCTGTCGGGGATGTCGTGCGGTTCCCCAACCCTCGGTTCGGGGCGACGTCGCTTCGTATCGAGCACTGGACGATGTGTGGCGACACCGCGCGCCATGCGGCCGTCAGCCTGGTTGCGGGTCTCAATGGCGGCTCGTCCGAGCGGCCCGAATTCGCACCGTTGCCGACGTTCTGGAGCGAGCAGTTCGGGACTCGGCTCCAGTCCTTCGGTGTGCCGGGGCTGGGTCTCGACGACGTTCGGGTGCTGGAGGGCGATCTTCGGGACGAGTGTGCGGTCGGTTATCACCGTGACGGCGTCTTGGTCGGTGTGGTTCTGCTGGGGCTGCGGACGCGGATGATGCAGTTCCGGCAACTACTGGTCGACGCGACGCAGCTCGCCGGTCAGCGGTAGTCCTTCAGGAAGGCGTTGCCGTTCTCGGAGTACAGCACCTCGGGCCAGTCGGACGGCCGGTGGTCGCCGTACGCGCGGACGCTGTCGCGATCACCGAGTCCGGCGCCCAGCTCGTCGAACGGCAGGTAGTACATGTACGACATCAGCCGGTCGGCGAACCTCCAACGGCCCGCTTCGCGACGGTAGACGTCCTTGTACCGCAGAGCGACCTGCATGGCGACGCCGTTGCGGGAGACCTCGGCGTGCGAGGCGAGCAGGCCGGTGGCCCGGTCCGGGTCCGTCGGGTCGAACCGGATCAGGTGCCCGTGCGAGAAGTGGTTCGTCGGGCCGAGCGCGGCGAAGCGGCCCAGGTACGTGGTGACGATCTCCTCGATCCCCGACGCGGCGAACACCCCGTCCTGGGAGCGCAGGGTCGCGTCCGCGCAGAAGATCTCCCGGATCCCGTCCTCGTCGCGCTCGTCCATCACGAACCCGTAGAGCACGCCGAGCTCCTGGATTGCGGCCCGGTCCTCGAGCCGAGTGCCCGACCACCAGGACGCGTGGTCCGCCGGCAGCTCCGACCCTTGGAAGGCCGGATCGCGGTTCTCCTGGAAGGCCGTCACGCCCTCCTTGCCGTCGCCGATCGAGGTGGCGAACATCGCGAGCGACTCGACCAGGTGCGCCTCGCGCGGATGCGGTTGCGCGGCGTCGCGGTACATCATCTGCCGGGTCAGAGCCGTCGCCTCCGGCGATCGGTTGGCGGTGAACCTCCGCGCGAGGGCATAGGCGTCGGACAGCAGCTTGCCGGGATCGTGCACCGAACGGACCAGACCTGCGTCGTACGCCTCGGCGGCGGTCAGGATCTCGGCGGAGTAGGCCAGCTCCAGAGCCCGGCTGAGGCCGACGATCCGGGGCAGGAACCACGTCGAGCAAGCCTCCGGAACGATCCCCAGCTTGCCGAACACGAACCCGATCCGCGCCTGCGACGACGCGAGCCGGACGTCCATCGCAAGCGTCATGGTCGCGCCGATGCCGACCGCGGGACCGTTGATCGCGGCAACCACCGGTTTGGTGCAGTCGTAGATCGCCAGCGCCACCCGGCCACCGGTGTCCCGGACCCCGTACTCCGGGTCGTCGTACCGCCGGCGCAGCTCGGTCATCGTCGGCCGCCGGTTCTCGTCCAGGCCGAAGACGTTGCCGTCCACGGACAGGTCCATCCCGGCGCAGAAGGCCCGGCCCGCACCGGTGACGACGATCGCCGCGACCGAATCGTCGGCGCTCGCCCGGTGGAACGCGTCCACCAGTTCGCCGGCCATCGTGACCGTGAACGCGTTCAGCTGGTCCGGCCGGTTCAGGGTCAGCGTCAGGATCCGGTCATCGACCGCGTAGTCCAGGGTCTGGTAGGACATGGCTCTCCCTTGTGACGGCCGGTCGCACCTTGGGTCACGGCTCTCTGTCATGAGTGTCGGCTGTGACGCCGTTGTCTCGGAGCACGGATTTGCGTACCTTCTGCGACGGCGTCTTCGGTAGCGAGTCGACGATCCGCAGGTAGCGCGGGATCGCGAAGGCCGGGATGCGTCCCGCACAGAACTGCCACAGTTCGTCCGCGGTCACCGGCTCGGCCGCCACGATCACCGCGAGCACCTCGTCCTCCCCCGCCTCCACGTCGGCCGGTACGCCGATCACGGCGCACTCCGTCACCGCCGGGTGGCCGAGGATTGCCTGCTCGACCTCGTACGAGCTGATGTTCTCGCCCCGCCGGCGCAACGCGTCCTTGTAGCGATCGATGAAGTAGAACCAGCCGTCCTCGTCCTTGCGCAACGCGTCACCGGTGTGGAACCACAGGTTGCGCCAGGTCTCGACCGTCTTCTCGGGCATGTTGTAGTAGCCGTTGCTGCAGATCCCCGGGACGAGCGGCCGGACCACCAGCTCCCCGACCTCGCCGACCGGCACCTCGCGATCGGTCTCGGGGTCGACCAGCTTGATGTCGAACCAGTCGGCCGCCTGCAACCCCGCCGCGCCCGCCGGCCTATCCACCCCGTACGGCGACAGGATCGGCGCGCACGTCTCGGTCAGGCCGAACGCGTCCACGAAC
Source organism: Kribbella caucasensis (assembly GCF_004361855.1). Classification (GTDB taxonomy): domain Bacteria; phylum Actinomycetota; class Actinomycetes; order Propionibacteriales; family Kribbellaceae; genus Kribbella; species Kribbella caucasensis. The sequence goes on along the minus strand of NZ_SNWQ01000007.1, from coordinate 352,569 downwards.
GCCTCGATCCCGAATCGCTCCTTGAATTGCGGAAGGATCGTGACCGCCGTCGGCGCGGCGTACACGCAGCGCAGTCTGTTGTCGCGATCGTCCGGCCGGGGTGGTTGCTTCCAGGCGAAGTCCATCATCACGCCGACGAAGTTCGTCACGGTGACGCCGGAGTCGCGGACGTGGTCGATCCAGCGGCTGGCGCTGAACTTCGGTCGCACCACCGCGCGTCCACCGGCGACGATCGCGGGGTACACAGCCATGAACTGCGCGTTGCCGTGGAACAGCGGCGTCGTGGTGAGGTAGACGTCCTCGGATGTCAGCCGGGTCAGCGAGACCACGACCTGGGCGAAGAAGTAGAGCTGGGAGTTGGGCATCGCCACGCCCTTGGACGGGCCGGTGGTGCCCGAGGTGTAGAAGATCGCGCCCAGGTCCTGCGGTTTTGGTGTCGGCAGGTCCGACTTCGGGCCGTGTTCGAGCTCCTCCCAGGGCGAGGCCTGCCAGCCGTTGTCCTGCAGCAGGCGGATGGCCTTGTCCCGGGTACCGGTGTCGATCACCCAGAACTTCTCGATCCCACGGGCGTGCTCGGCGATGGCGATCCACCGCTCGGCGAAGGTGTCGTCGATGACGGCGAACCTTGCCTTGGCGATGGCGAGCTGATGCCGGAGGAACTCGCCCTCGTAGTTGGTGTTGATCGGCACCTCGACGAGCCCGCCGACCGCGGTACCCCACCAACTGCGCACCAGCTCGGACGAGTTGGCCGCCATGATGACCACCCGGTCGCCCTGCCCGGCACCGGCGCCGTACAGCGTCGACGCGACCCGCTCCGCCGAGTCGAGCGCTTCGGCGTAGGTCAGCGTCAGGCCCTGGTCGGGATGGTCGAGGCAGATCGCGGCCGGCCTCGCGGAAGCGTGGTGACGTAGCACGTGGGCGAACGTCCAGGTGTCCGGATCGGGGAAGGCCGGCACCAGGTCGCGGTACACCATCGGGTTCGCAGCAGCCATGTGTCGCCCTCCCTGTCTGGTCTATAACTATTTATCATATGCATGGATTATCCGTCACGGCTTCGGTCAACCCGCCACCGGAGCGCCCGGATAGCCAGGAGTCCGGTCAGCTCCTGTTGAGCGTGAACATAGTCGGCGTTTGGATTTAGTCGGCGTATGCAAGTATTGTCGACGCCGGTAACCGTCGCCCTCATCAGGAGGAACCTCATGCCGCTCGCTCTCCTCGCGCTTGCCATCGGCGCGTTCGGGATCGGCACCACGGAGTTCGTCATCGCCGGTCTGCTCCCCGAGGTCGCCACCGAGTTCGGCGTCTCCATCCCCGCCGCAGGCTGGCTCATCACCGGCTACGCGCTCGGCGTCGCGGCCGGTGCCCTACCGATGACCGCACTAGGCAACCGCATGCGCCGCAAGCACCTGTTGATGCTGTTGATGGTCGTCTTCATCGCCGGCAACCTGCTGTCCGCGATAGCGCCGACCTACACCATGATGATGCTCAGCCGGATCGTCGCCGCCCTCTGCCACGGCGCCTTCTTCGGAGTCGGTTCAGTAGCCGCCGCGGACCTGGTCAAACCGGAGAAGAAGGCCAGCGCGATCGCCCTGATGTTCACCGGCCTGACCGTCGCCAACGTGCTCGGCGTCCCGATGGGCACGTTCATCGGCCAGGACCTCGGCTGGCGCGCCACCTTCTGGGTAGTCGCCGCACTCGGCGTCATCGGCCTGGCCGGGATCGCGATCCTGGTCCCCAATACGCCGAGGGCGGCCACCGCCCGGCTCGCGGCGGAGTTCGCCGTCTTCCGCAGCATCCGGGTCTGGCTCGCGATCGCCATGACCGTGCTCGGTTTCGGCGGCGTCTTCGCCTCCTTCACCTACATCGCCCCGATGATGACCGAGGACGCCGGCCTGCCGGCGAACGCAGTCAGCTGGCTGCTGGTCGTCTTCGGCGCCGGCCTGATCCTCGGCAACCTGCTCGGCGGCCGATTCACCGACCGCGCGCTGATGCCGACCCTCTATACCGTCCTCGCGGCCCTCGTCGTAGTACTGGCAGTCTTCGGCTTCACCGCCCACAAGCCCGTACCGGCGATCATCACCCTCTTCCTGCTAGGCGGATTCGGCTTCGCCACCGTCCCGCCCCTCCAGCTGCGGACCCTCGCGAGCGCCGAGTCCGCCCCCACCGTCGCCTCGGCCGTCAACATCGGCGCCTTCAACCTCGGCAACGCCCTCGCCGCCTGGCTCGGCGGTGTCGTCATCGCCGCCGGCCACGACTACGCCGCCACCAACTGGGCCGGCGCCGCCATGGCCTTCGCCGCCCTCCTCCTGGCCGTGCTCTCCGGTGCCTTGGACCGCCGCCGCTCCCCAGCTCCAGCACCAACCCTGGAGCTCACCCCGACCCACTGAGCTCAGCCGGTTCGGGTACCGGCGAGTCTTCGGTACAGACGGAATCGGACTTCTGCCCGGATGATGAGCGATATGACGGAAGATCCAGTCAGGGCCGGCATCGCGGTCCGGGCACAGATCCTCGCCACAGAGCACTGGAGCCTGCTGGCGACGCGGAGCCAGACCTGGGCGGAGGTGATGGGCAGGATCACCGCCCAGTTCACCTTCGCCTCGGCCTCGCTCGTCGTCCTCGCCCTGACTCTCCAGGTGGTGGGACTGAACGACTCGTTCCGTCTGCTGGCGGTGTGGCTGGGACTCTCCGTGCTCGTCACCGGCACACTCACGGCGCTCCGCGTGCGCAACGCCAGCCAGCAGGACCTGATGCTCGTCGTCGGGATGAACCGGCTTCGCGCGGCGTACGTCGAGATCGATCCCGGGGTCAAGGACCACCTGGTGACAGGCTGGACGGATGACGCGGCCGGGATCCAACGCACCTACGACATGGGCGTCAGGAGAAGCGGGCTCTCCCACTTCCTCGCCAGTGCCTTCGTCTTCACCGGCGCCGTCAACGTGATCATCGCCGCCGGACTCGGCGCGGTGCTCGCGGACACCGCCGGAACCGGCGGAACCGCCACGGCCCTGATCGGCGCCGCGGCGGCTCTGTTGTACGCCGGCCTCGTGGTGTTCCCCGCGCACCGGGGATATCGCCGGGTCCGTGGCAGGTCGAGGCCGGACCCCAATGACGACGCGGCCGGCTGAGTTCCGGATCAGCACGAACGCGGTGCCCCCGCGGGCCTACAACCTGATCGACTTCTTGTTCATGAACTCCTCGATGCCGGCGGGGCCTAGTTCGCGGCCGAGGCCGGAGCGTTTGATGCCGCCGAATGGGAGGTCGGCCTGGGAGCCGCCGGCGGTGTTGAGGTAGACCATGCCGGCCTCGATCTGGCGGGCCACCCGGGTGTTGCGCGCAGGATCCGTACCGAAGACGCTGGCCCCCAACCCGAACGGCGAGTCGTTGGCGATCCGGATCGCGTCCTCCTCGGTCTCGGCGCGGAACACGAGCACGACCGGACCGAAGATCTCCTCCGCATAGGCGTCCATCTCCGGCGTCACGTCGGTGAGCACGGTCGCCTCGAGGTACGCCCCCGGCCCGATCCGGCGACCACCGGTACGAAGGGTCGCGCCCTGCGAGACCGCCTTCGCGACCTGTCCCGCCACCTCGTCCGCCGCCGCGATCGAGGCGAGCGGAGGCAGCGTGGTCTTCGGGTCCGAGGGGTTGCCGGCGATGTAGTACGAGGCGACCCGCTTGGTCAGCCGGTCGACGAACTCGTCGTAGATGTCGGCCAGCACGATCATCCGCTTCGGCGCGTTGCAGGACTGGCCACAGTTCCGCATCCGGGCGGTCGCGGTGGCCTTGACGGTCTCGTTCATGTCGGCGGTGTCGAGCACGATGAGCGGATCGGAGCCGCCGAGTTCGAGGACCGACTTCTTCAGGTTCTTACCGGCCTCGGCGGCGACCGAGATTCCGGCCTGCTCACTTCCGGTCAGGGAGACCCCGGCGATCCGCGGATCCGCCAGCATCCAGGGGATCTGCCGGCTGGACGCGAACACGTTGACATAGGCGTTATCCGGTACGCCGGCGTCCCGCAGTACGGCCTCGATCGCCACCGCCGAGCGCGGGCAGATCGAGGCGTGCTTGAGCAGAATCGTGTTGCCGAGCACCAGATTCGGCGCGACGAACCGGGCCACCTGGTAGCACGGGAAGTTCCACGGCATCACGCCCAACAGCGCGCCGATCGGTTCCTTGGTGATGACGGCCCGGCCGCCCTTGATCGTCAACGGCTCGTCGGCCAGCAGGGCCGGGCCGTGCTCGGCGTAGTACCGGAAGATGTCGACCACGACGCCGATCTCGCCGCGGCCCTCGTTGATCCGTTTGCCCATCTCCTGCGTCATGATCGCGGCCAGCTCGTCCGTCCGCTCGGCGAACAACTCCGCCGCCCGGGCCACGATCGCCGTACGCTCCTCGACCGTCCGGCGACGCCAACCGGCGTACCCCCGGTGCACCCGCTCGATCGCGGCTCGCACCTGGTCGTCGGTCGCGTTCTCGATCTCCTCGATCAGTTCACCCGTCGCCGGGTCTGTGACTGCGTACATGGGGAACGAGTCCTCCGTTCTCTACGTCAGTGCGCAAGCCCAAAGGCTAACCGCTCAAGTACATACTGTATACACGGATCTCGCTGACGGCGCTCCTTCCCACTGGGAGTGGGCACCCGGTCAACCGCATCGGTGCGGTCGAGGGCGGGTGGGTTCAGGCGAGGTGAGGTGCCGTGGGGTGGGGCGACGGGCGGCGGGCGAGGTGGCGGAGGGGCTGGTTGGTGAGGGCGCGGGCCGCGAGGACCGAGCCGGCGCCGCGCATCGTCCAGCGGACCGTTGCCGGGAGGCGGCTGGAGAGGGGCCACGACGCGATCACGCCGGCCGCGGTCAGCAGGCGCGCGGTGGGTGACCAGTTCTCCTGGCGAAGCCCGGACTGCGGTTTGCCGGGACGGGCACGACCCTGGAGAGTCGGGACGTCCCCCGGTTCGTCGTACACGCGCCACTGAGTCTCGACGTCTCTCACGCCGGGGATCCGGTTGATCGCGCGAATGGCCTGGTCGGCCTCGGCAGCCAGGACGTCACCGGTCAGGGTCACTGTCCGGTCGTCGACCTCGACCTGAATGGCGTGCGGGTGGCTGACCTGGCGACCGAGTTCGGCGCGGACCCGATCGTGCAGGACGGCGTCGTCGGTCATCCGCCCGACCACGCGATACCGGGCGCCCGCGGCGACGCCTCGGCCGCGGTTCGAGAGGTCCCGGGACAGACCTTCGAGGCCCTCGTTGACCTCATGTGCCGCGTGGGCGGTCTTGTCGCGGAGCCGTGCGCGGCGAGAGTGTCCGCGCTCCGGATCCAGCAGGTACTCCGTGACAGCTCCGGCACTCGCGCTCACGGCGGTCAGGCCGGCCGCCTTGAGCAACTGCTCGCGGCGGGACGCTTGCGGCGCGGGCCGGCTGATTCGGTGAACGGCGAGTCGCATCAGATGTCATCCTCTCCGGTTCTGGCTCGGCCATGCAGTACCCAGTCGCGACCGCGAGCATGCGCCTCGGCACTGTCCGGCCGGCCGAACGAGGTCAGCTCGACGCCGTACCGGCCGCCTGAATCCTCCATCCAGAAAGGCCGCCGCCCCGCAAGGTCAGCACCCCGAGGACGTCAGCCGCTATCTGAAGGGTGACGTCTACCGCCTGTCCGCCACGATCGACGGCCGCGGCTGGACTGTCAACCTGCCCAACGCGCTCACCACCGCCCAGGCCGGCGAACGCGTCACCGTCGGAGTCCAGGCCAAGTACGCCGCGAGTTCCGCGACCCTGGGCCGGATCACCCTCACCGCCACCTCCGAAAGCGACCCCACCAAGAAGTCCACCGCCACCTGCCTGGCCGTCGCCCGGTAATCGGCACAGCCAACCTCCACAAGTAAAGAATCTTTGACATCCCCCAGGATCTGACCTACCTTCGGGGTGTCAAAGATTTTTTACATGGAGGGTGGAGCGGCATGGCGTTCGAGGAGAAGCGGGCGTGGATCATGCTCGTGGTGTCAGCGATCGGCTATGCCGTGTACGTCGCGCTCGTGCTGGCCCGGGCCGACGGTGCCGGGCTCGCGGACACGCCGTACGCCGGGGTGATGCTGGCCATCATCGGTGCGGCGATCGTCGCCGCGATGGTGGTGCAGGCGGTGGTCGTGGGTGTGTCGCCGAAGGAGGCGAACCAGAAGGACCAGCGCGACCAGCAGATCGCCCGGTTCGGTGATCACATCGGGCAGTCGTTCGTGGTGATCGGCGGCGTCGCGGCGATGTTGCTGGCGATCGCCGAGGTGGACCACTTCTGGATCGCGAACGCGGTCTATCTCGCCTTCGTGTTGTCCGCGTTGCTCGGGTCGGTGGCGAAGATCTTCGCCTACCGCCGGGGGTTCCAGCCGTGGTGAAGCCGACCCGGGTGACCAACTCGATCCGGGCGCTGCGGTACACCCGGGACGAGATGACCCAGGCCGAACTGGCGAAACGGATCGGCGTCACCCGGCAGACCGTGATCGCGATCGAGCAGGGCCGCTACTCCCCCTCGCTCGAGCTCGCGTTCCAGATCGCCCACGTCCTCGGCGTACCGCTCGACGACGTGTTCCAGTACCCAGGGGAGGAAAAATGAAGGCAATCGTCCAGGACAGATACGGCCCCGCCGACGTCCTGCAGCTCGCGGAGATCGACAAGCCTGTTGCCCGCGGCAAGGAAGTGCTGATCGACGTCCGGGCCGCCGGCGTGGACATCGGCACCTGGCACCTGATGGCCGGGCGGCCCTATATGGTCCGGCTCGCCATGGGCCTGCGCCGGCCCAGGGCGCGAGTCCGCGGCCGCGATGTCGCCGGGGTGGTCGAGGCGGTCGGCCCGGAGGTCACCCGCTTCCGCGTCGGCGACGAGGTCTACGGCACCTGTGACGGTTCCTTCGCCGAGTACGCCGCCGGCGCCGAGAAGCGGCTGGCCCGCAAACCGTCCAACCTCACCTTCGAGCAGGCCGCCGCGATGCCTATCTCGGCGGGCACAGCGCTCCAAGGACTCAGCGACCTCAAGTCCGGGCAGCGGGCACTCATCATCGGCGCGGCCGGCGCTGTCGGCACCTTCGCCGTACAGCTCGCCAAGCACCGCGGTGCCCACGTCACCGGCGTCTGCAGTACGACGAAGCTCGACCTGGTCCGCGAACTCGGCGCTGACGAGGTGATCGACTACACCCAGGACGAGATCACCGAGCAGTACGACTTCATCCTCGACACCGCCGGCGCCCGCACGCTCACCGAGCTCCGGCGGGCCCTCACCCCCCACGGCACCCTGATGATCGTCGGCGCCGAAACCAGCGGCAAACTCCTCGGTGGCCTCGATCGGGGGCTGCGTGCGTTGCTCATCTCGCCCTTCATCAGGCAGCGCCTCGCGGTTCTGGTCTCCACCGAGAAGGCCGAGGTCTACGACGAACTCCGCGAGCTGATCGAGGCAGGCGCTCTGAAGCCCGTCATCGACCAGAGCTACCCGCTCGCCGACGCCGCATCAGCCGTCCGCCGCCTCACCGAAACCCACGCCCGCGGCAAACTGGTCCTCACGATCTGACCTCCAGCCGCAGCAGCCGGTCGGCCCGCTCCACCACATCCGCCGCCAAGGCAGTTCGTCCACCGCGCCATTCTCGCTGACGTCAGTGGCAGACGTCGGTGCCTTCGTCGGTGTAGGTCTTGCCTGGGACCGGGATGAACTCCCAGCGGTAGGACTCGGCGTCCAGGGTGAACTTGAGGACGCCGTGGGTGTCGTCGGTCCGGGACTCGCTGTTGGGCGCGACCGTGTCGAAGTCGTACAGGCCCCCGCCGCCGGTGCCGACGACGAAGGCCCTGAGACCCCGCGCATCATCGGGATCGTAGGCGGGGTTCTGCTTGCCGAACCGCTCGTAGTTGTGGTTGTGCCCGGCAACGACCACGTCGGCCCCGGCCGCGTAGAGCACTTCGACCAGCGCTTGCATCGACTTCTCCGGCTTGTGGTTGCCACCCGACGTGAAGTACGGGTGATGCCAGTAGGCCAGGGTGCACCGCGTCGGCGTCGCGGCCAGGTCCGCGGCAAGCCACCGGGCTTGCTCGGACTCGTCGAAGCAGCCGCCGATCTGGTCACAGTTGGAGTTCAGTACGACGATGTGCCACGCGCCGAGGTTGTACGAGTAGTAGCCCTTCGCGGGATCGCCGGCCGCCGTACCGAAGTAGCCGAAGTACCCGCGAGCGTCCTCGGTGTCGTAGTCGTGGTTCCCGGGCGCCGGGCGCATCCGGTCGCGGTGCCGCCCCCAGGACGGCTGGAAGCAACTGCTGAAGTCTTTCGCCGTACCGTCGTCGTACACGTTGTCGCCGGTGGTGAATACGACCCCGGGGATCTGGTCGAGCAGGTTGGCCGTGGACTCGTCGGAGGTCTCGCCGCAGACGCCGATGTCACCCGCTCCCACCAGGACCGCCCCGGTCGCCGTCGGATTCGGCCGGCTGTTGCCCACGGTCGCCGGCGGACCGGGCGGCGGTACGGCCGAGTCGTCCGCACAAGCGACACAACCCGCGCCAAGGATCGCCGCCCCCAGCAGACGCAGCAGCACACCCCGCTCCCCCACACCCCCACGATAGAACGTCTGGCGGATGCCGTGGCGTCTCCAGTCGTTCAACCTGCGGACTGCGATTTGATGCTCACACGGTCTTGTTTACGCACAATTCTGCGCGCTATGGTCCCCGGCGTTACTCGTCCGCCCCGAGGAGAACAGTCATGGCTGAGATCAACCGTCGTAGGTTTCTGCAGTTGGCCGGTGGCAGCGCCGCCTTCGCCGCGATGGCGAGCAGTATCGAGCAGGCCGCCGCGATCCCGGCGTACCGGCGGTACGGCACCATCGAGGACGTCGAACACATCGTCGTGCTGATGCAGGAGAACAGATCGTTCGACCACTACTTCGGCGCGCTGAACGGCGTGCGCGGCTTCGGCGATCCCCGGCCGGTGACGCTGCCCAGCGGCAAGACGGTCTGGCACCAGGCCAAGGGCGGCAAAGAGACGCTGCCATTCCGGCCCGACGCGGACAACCTGGGCCTGCAGTTCATCCAGGACCTCGCGCACGGCTGGAACGACGGTCACCAGGCCTTCAACAACGGCCGGTACGACCAGTGGATCCCGGCCAAGACCGCGACCACGATGGCGTACCTGAACCGCGAGGACATCCCGTTCCACTACGCGGTGGCGGACAAGTTCACCATTTGCGACGCGTACCACTGCTCCTTCATCGGCTCGACCGACCCGAACCGCTACTACATGTGGACCGGGTACACCGGCAACGACGGCACCGGCGGCGGTCCCGTCCTCGGCAACGACGAACTCGGCTACGGCTGGAAGACCTACCCGGAGCGGCTCGAGCAGGCCGGTGTCTCCTGGAAGATCTACCAGGACATCGGCGACGGCCTCGACGCGGCCGGCCACTGGGGCTGGATCAACGACGCGTACCGCGGCAACTACGGCGACAACTCGCTGCTCTACTTCAACACCTACCGCAACGCCTCCCCCGGCGACCCGTTGTACGACAAGGCGCGGACCGGTACGAACGCGAAGGCCGGCGAGAACCTCTTCTCCCAACTCAAGGCCGATGTCCTCGGCAACCGGCTGCCGCAGATCTCCTGGATCGCCGCGCCGGAGGCGTTCACCGAGCACCCGAACTTCCCCGCCAACTACGGCGCCTGGTACATCGCCCAGGTACTCGACGCGCTCACCGCCGACCCGGAGGTGTGGAGCAAGACCGCGTTCTTCATCACGTACGACGAGAACGACGGCTTCTTCGACCACGTGGTCCCGCCGTACCCGCCCTCGTCCGCGGCCCAGGGACTGTCCACGGTCGACGTCTCTCCCGACCTGTTCCCGGGCAGCGTCCGGTACGTCGCTGGTCCGTACGGTCTCGGCCAACGCGTGCCGATGCTGGTCATCTCGCCCTGGAGCACCGGTGGTTACGTCTGCTCCGAGGTGCTCGACCACACGTCGATCATCCAGTTCATGGAGCGCCGGTTCGGGGTCCACGAGCCGAACATCTCGCCCTGGCGGCGGGCGATCTGCGGTGACCTCACCTCCGCCTTCGACTTCGGCACGACCGTCACGCAGCCCGCAACGCTCCCCGACACCACGGCATACGAGCCGCCGGACAACGACCGCCACCCGGACTACGTGCCGACCCCACCCAGGGTCGGTCGGCTCCCCGGCCAAGAGCGCGGCGCCCGCCCGACGCGACCACTCCCCTACGCCCCAGCCGTCGACGGCCTGGCCGACCCCTCGACCGGCAAATACAAACTGACCTTCCAGTCAGGACCGGACGCGGCCGCCCAGTTCCTGGTCACCGCCGCGAACCGCACCGACGGCCCGTGGACGTACACCACCGAGGCCGGCAAGACGCTCTCCGACAGCTGGAACTCGGCCTACTCGAAGGGCAGCTACAACCTCACCGTCCACGGCCCGAACGGCTTCCTCCGCACCTTCCGCGGCAAACCCGTCGCCGTCCCCGAGATCGTTGCCCGCCACAACAAACTCACCGGCGACCTCGACCTGACGATCACCAACTCCGCCCCCACCGACCACAACCTAACCATCACCAACGCGTACGGCGGACTCGTACAGCACCTCCTGATCCGAGCCAACACCACCACGAACCACCCCGTCGCCCTCCCCACCCACCACTGGTACGACGTAACCATCACCTCCGCCGCCGACCCCACCTACACCCGCCGCCTAGCCGGCCACATCGAAACCGGCACCCCCAGCACCTCGGACCCCGGCATCATCACGGCATAACCACCCCCTCACCACCACACCCCCCCCCGAGCCGAATCTCAGAGGCTAACCTCCCAGGTGCATGGTTGCCCCACCAAAATCTCGTTGGGCAACCATGCATCTCAAAGGTCAACCCCCGAAATGCGGACCTCGCCGGCCATGCCTGCCCGGTGTGGTGAGCGGGACCGGGGCCGGGTCGGGCTGCCACTGGGGACCTCGGTCAAGAAGTGGGGGCCGTGAACATGAAATAGCCAGTTCAAGGTCCCGGTTTGTTGTTCAAGGTTGCGGGTTCTTGCATGCGGTGCCGGGATCCGGGGCTAGGGCGGCGGACAGAGCTCCGCCGATGCTGGGCGGCGATCCGACCCGGCCCTGTCATCCGTTCACGACCGCCTGTCCGACCTAACAAGGTCGCCATACCTCCCGGCGGCTCCGCGATAGCTGCGTCCTTCCCCTGGTCGGGGTGGTGTGGGTCAAGTGTCGAAGATCCCGAAGGGACGCCGAAGGCGCACTTGACGCACGCCGCCCCGACCAGCACCCTCAAGCAGCCGGAGACGCCAACCACACCGACCCGACCCCCGAACCACCCGCATCGCGTGCCGAGCGCAACCACCCGCCCCCATCCCCGCCGTACACACCTAGATGATCGGCGTCTCCGGAATGCTCGCCTTCGGGGCCGCACCTTCCGCCCCAGTTGCTTCGTCGACATCGATGCGATCGGTCCAGCGTTGGTCGGGGTCGGGTTGCGGGATCGAGTCCAGCAGGAGCCGGGTATACGGATGCGACGGCTCATGCATGACCGTATCGACGGGCCCTCGCTCCACGATCACGCCCTTCGTGATGACCATGACGGACCCGCCCAGGTAGTAGACAGTTGACAGGTCATGCGTGATGAACAGGGTCGTCATCCCATGATCGCGCTGGAAATCGAGCAGGATGTTCAGGAACAGCTTGCGCACCTGGGCATCCAGCATCGACACCGGCTCGTCCGCGATGATGAACGCGGGCCGCAGCATATGCACCCGGGCGAGCATGACCCGTTGCCGTTGCCCACCAGACAACTGATGCGGATACCGCCCCAGCACCCGCTCCGGTTCCAGCTTCACCGCCCGAAGCGACTCCTCGATCAACTCCAAACCGGCAGCCCGCGACGACGCCAGCCCAAACTTCTTCACCGCCTTCCAGAGCACCCGATCCACTCGATAGAACGGGTTGAAGATTGCATACGGATCCTGGAAGACCGGCTGCACATTACGCCGATAGTCGTCGTACTCGGCCCGACTCAGCTTGAAGATATCCTTCCCGCCGTACAGCACGCTCCCCGCGGACGGCTTCTGCAGTCCGAGCACGTGCCGGGCGATCGTGCTCTTACCGCTTCCGCTCTGCCCAACCAGGCTCACCACCTGCGCCGGGTCCGCGGCCAGCGTAAAGCTCGCGTCGTCAACCGCTGTCAGGTACCCGCCAGGCGTCCCCCGCGCATGGAATCGTTGCTCAACGCCCCTGAGTTCGATCGTCTTGGTCACGATGCCCTCCGTCCGACCCGTGGGATGGACTCGATCAGTTCCCGGGTGTAGTCGTGCCGCGGATCCTTGAACACCTGCCGTACGTCGCCGACCTCGACCAGCCGGCCGTCGTACATAACTGCAACTCGATCCACCAGCTGGGCATGAACCCCCATGTCGTGTGAGATCACCATCAACGTGACCCCGAAGTCGGCCCGCAGATCAGCCAGCGATTGCAGGATCACCCGCTGGATCGTCACGTCGAGCGCTGTGGTCGGCTCGTCCGCGATCACCAGATCCGGTTCCAGCGCGACGCAGATCGCCATCAGCACCCGCTGCTTCATCCCGCCGGACAACTCGTGCGGGTACATCCGGGCCACCCGCGGTTCCAGGCCGACCTGGCCGAGCAGCCGCGGGATCAGCTCACCCAACACCGGTTTCCGATCCGGCGCGTGCTCGAGGATCACGTCCCGGAACTGGTCCTGGATCCGCATCACCGGGTTGAGCGAGCTCATCGATCCCTGCGGGAGATAGGAGAGCGCGCTCCACCGCAGTACCCGGAGCTCCTCCCCCGACACCTTCAGCAGATCGACCGGCGAGCGGCCCTTCGGGTGGAAGAGGGCGCTCCCCGCCGTCACCCGGCCGGGCGGTTTGAGCAACCGCAGCAACGCCACCGCCAGCGTGCTCTTGCCGCTCCCGGACTCCCCCGCGATGCCGAGGATCTCGCCCCGGCGGACCGCGAGATCCAGTCCTTCGACGGCCGTCACATCACCGCGGTTGGTCGCGTACTTCACCTCGAGGCCGGAGATCTCCAGCACGGTCTCGTCACTCACCGGCGACTCCTCTCGCCGTGGGTTGTAGACCTCTTCGAGCCCGATGTTGACCATGTTCAGCGCCGCGAACAGCAGCGTGAGCAGCCCGATCGGCACCACGAACATCGGCCACGCCCCGAGCGTCAGCGCCCCGGTGCTGATCGCGCTGAAGATGATCTGGCCGAGGTCGATCACGCCACCCGGCCCGAGCCCGATCACCTCCAGCCCGACCAGGCCGAAGATCGCGCCGAGCGCCGACGAGGCGAACCCGACCCCGATGAACGGCAGCAGGTTCGGCAGCAGTTCGGTGAAGATGATCTCCAGGTCCCGCGCCTTGGTCACCCGGGCCAGGTCGACGTACGGGCGGGACCGCAGGCTGAGCACCTGGGACCGGATCGTCTTCGCCGCGAACGGCCAGCTGAAGATCGAGATCATCACCCCGACCTGGAACAGGCTGACGTCCTTCGCGTACGCCGACAGCGCGATCAGCAACGGGAACGTCGGGATCACCAGCAGGATCCCGGTGAAGGTGGACAGGATCCCGTCCACCCAACCGCCCTTGTACCCGGCCACGAACGCCACGATCACGCCCACCACAGTCGAGATCACCCCGGCGATCGCGCCGATCTGCAGCGACACCGACATCGCGCTGACCACCATCGCCAGCACGTCCCGGCCGTACTGGTCGGTCCCGAGCAGGTGCCCCGGCGACGGCACCAGCCACTTCTCGTACGCCGCCACCTCGAGCGGATCCGTCCCGCCGCCGATCGCCTTCACGATCAACGGGCTGAAGACGGCGAGCAACACCATCAACCCCAGCACGATCAGCCCGGTGGCCAACCGCCGGCTGCGCCGGACGGTCCGCAGGGCAGCTGTCAGCAGTCTCATCGCCATCACTTCCAGTACTTGACCCGAGGGTCAAGCAACGGGAGCAGGAGATCGAGCAGCAAGACAGCGGTGAGCACGGAGAAGATCGCCATGTCGGTCACCCCGAGAATCGTGTTGAAGTCGAGTTGCCGGATCGCGGTGACCAGCGTCGTCCCGAGTCCGGGGTAGTTGAACAACTGCTCCACCAGGACGTTGCCGTTGAAGATGAAGCCCAGCGAGATGCCGAACGCGGTCACCTGCGGCAGGTAGCAGTTCCGCAGCGCGTAGCGGGTCAGGATCCGCCACGGTTTGAGGCCCTTCGCCTCGGCGTACACCAGATAGTCCTCGCCGAGGATGGGGATCATCAGCATCCGGGTGGACAGGATCCAGCCGAAGGTGCCGATCACCACCACCGACAACCCCGGCAGCAGCCCGTATTTCAGCACGCTGCCGATGAAGTCCAGGCTGAGGCCGGGACTCAGGTTCGAGTCGTACGCCGATCGCGCCGGGAGCACCCCAAGGCTGTACGCGAACACGTAGACCAGGATCAGCGCGACGAAGAAGAACGGGACGTGGGCGAGCGCGATCGACAGGTTGGTGGCGACCGCGGATCCGAGCTTGCCCCGCCGCCAGCCGGCGATCGCGCCGATGACGATGCCGAGCACCCAGGCCAGCACGGCGGAGACGCCGAGCAGACCGATTGTCCACGGCAACGACTGCAGGATCACGTCCTGCGCCGGGGTCGGGTAGGCGATCAGGGACGGTCCCAGATCCCCTTCCAGCACGAGGTTCTTCAGGTGCTTCAGGTACTGCGAGAAGATGTTGCCGTCCAGCCCGAACTCGGCCCGGTAGCGGCCGATCACCTCCGCGCTGACCTGCTGGTTGTAGACGTAGTTCTGCTCCAGGGTCTGCATCAGCGTCCGGATCGGGTCGCCGGGGATGAGCCGGAAGAAGAAGAACGCGATGGTGAGCGCTCCCCACAGTTCGACCAGGTAGATACCGAACCGCCGGATCGCGTACGCCGCCAGCGGATGCCGGGACAACCACGCCCTGACCGCGGTCTTGGGCGTGGTGTCCTTCGATGACTCCTCGACAGCGGCGACCGGCGGTGCCTCCGCCGTCACGCCGGTCCTTTCTGGCCCGTCGCCTTGAGTCTGCCGAGGACGAAGATGAAGTGCGGCCACCAGTTCAGCGGCACCTGGTACAGGTCGTCGTCGGTCGGCCACCCGGTCCAGAACGTGGTGTTGAAGAACGACGGGTAGCCGGTCTGGATCACCGGGACGAGCGGCAGCTTCTGGAAGTAGATCTCCAGCGCCTGGTCCAGCAGCGGCTTCGCCTCGGGGCTGGTCGGATCCAGCTGGGCGAGCTTCGCCGACAGCTGGTCGAGCTGCGGGTCCCGGAAGCGCATCTTGTTCAGGTTGACCGCGTTCTTGCCGACCGGCTTGGCCTTCGAGCTCTCCCAGTCCATGTAGAGCTGCTCGGGGTCGAACGAGAACCCGGCCCACATCGAGTCGATGTCGTACTCGCCGCGCTGGAGCTTCTCGTCGTGCACCGACCCGCTCAGGCTGCGCAACGTGGTCGGCACCCCGGCCTTGATCAGCTCGGCCTTGATCAGGTTGGCGATCGCGTACTCGCCGCCGTTGACGTCGGACGGAGTGATCATCTCCAGGTTGATCTCCTTGCCCTTGTACATCCGCTTGCCGCCGGCGCCCTTGGGCGCGATCTCGTCCAGCAGCTGGGTGGCCTTGTCCGGGCTGAACTCGAACTTGTACTTGTCCGCCAGCTCGTCGTTCTTCCACTTGTCGTTGCTCGGGTAGTCCGCCCACGGATAGATCGCCGGCGGCACCTTCACCTGCCAGACCGAATCGCCGATCTTCTGCCGGTCGATCAGGTAGTTGATCGCCCAGTGCATCTTCGGTTCCGCCATCACCCCGCGGGCCGGGTCGTTGTTCAGCCACAGCACCCGTGGGTTCGGGTCGTGGAACTGGGTTGTGACCAGGTTCGGGTAGCCCTGGTTGGTCAGCTGCTTGGCGTGCTCGGCGTCGATCGAGCCGACGTCGAACTCCGCCTTCTCGAACCCCAGCGCCGCCTGGTCGGCCTGCTTCGAGGTGCTCTGGAAGATCGCGTACTGCGGCGCCGGGTCCAGCCTGTCCTTGGCCCAGTAGTCCGGGTTCTTCTTCCAGACGAACATCTTCAGGTTGCGGATCGGCTTGTCCAGCACGTACGGCCCGGTCCGGATCGGCGGGTTCGCCTTGAACCGGGTCGGGTCCTGCCCGCGCCAGATGTGCTCGGGCAGGATCTCGTACAGCGGCGCCGCGATGGCGGCGACGAAGCCGTAGTGCAGTCGCGGGGTCGGCTTGGTCATCTTGATGACCGCGGTCTGCGCGTCCGGCGTCTCGACCGTCTTGACGAAGTCGGACAGGTCGCCACCGCCGCCGAGCAGGTCGCGACGATCGCGGAGCAGCTCGACGGTGAACTTGAAGTCCTTCGACGTGAACGGCTGGCCGTCGCTCCACTTCGCCTTGGGGTCGAACTTGAAGGTGAGCTCGGTGTGGTTGTCGTTGTACTTGTACTCGGTGGCCAGCCACGCCTTCAGCTCACCGGTGGCGAGGTTCAGGTAGAACAGCGCCTCCATCGCCAGCGACTCCAGGCCGGCGCTGGCGGGGGCGCCGTTCGGGATCAGCCGGTTCCAGCTGTCGAACACCGTGTACTCGACCTGCGCGATGATGACCGTCTGGTCCCGCGGGGTCGGGATGTTCGCCTTGCCGATCTGGACCGACTTGGTGGCGGCGGGCTGGTTGGCCGGTTTGTCGGAGTACGAGCCGCCGCTGTCGGTACAGGCGGCGAGGAGTCCGGTCAGGCCGAGGGCGGCACTCCCGCCGATCATGCTCCGGCGGCTGAGTTGATATTTCAGGACGTCCGCGACGTCCTCGAACTGCGGGCGGGTGTTCACCAGCTGGCTCCCTTCGAGCGAGGCAGATGTGACGAACGGCATCTCCAGTTCGATTGCCCTGGGTCCGATGTCACTCCCCGGAACGTTGCTCGGACTATAAGTAGCGTTGACAACGTTGGCAAGAGTTCATTGCCACGTTGGAGCAGTGAGGTTATATCCGCAGATCAGTCGATATACCAACCCCTGACAACGATGGTTCGCTCTCCGTGACAAACGGCGGACAGCTCCCCCGCTTGGAACGTCACACGGCACGTCACACGGTGACCGGGTTCGATCTGCGGAAGGGCCGCGGACCAGCCCGGCCTAGTTGAGAA
Organism: Kribbella caucasensis; assembly: GCF_004361855.1. GTDB lineage: Bacteria > Actinomycetota > Actinomycetes > Propionibacteriales > Kribbellaceae > Kribbella > Kribbella caucasensis. The sequence goes on along the minus strand of NZ_SNWQ01000007.1, from coordinate 335,377 downwards.
ATCGCAGAAGGAACGTAGGGGGAGAAAGATGACGAGTACGGCTGTGGACTACACCGCGATCAAGGCAAAGCAGCGGACCGGGTGGGAGACCGGGGACTATCCCCGGGTCGGCAACACGCTGCAGATCATCGCCGAGTTGCTGGTCGAGGCCGCCGACATCCGGGCCGGGCAACGCGCTCTGGACGTCGCCTGTGGTCAGGGCAACGCGGCGATCGCGGCGGCCCGCCGGTTCGCCGAGGCGACCGGGGTCGACTACGCGGCCAATCTGCTCGCGCAGGGCCGGGAGCGGGCGATCGCCGAGCATCTGCCGGTGACGTTCACGGAGGGGGATGCCGAGGAGCTGCCGGCACCGGACGCGTCGTACGACGTGGTGCTCAGCACGGTCGGCGTGATGTTCGCGCCGGACCACCAGCGGGCGGCCGACGAACTGGTCCGGGTGACGAAGCCGGGCGGCAAGATCGCGCTGGCCTGCTGGACTCCGGCCGGCATGATCGGGCAGATGTTCAAGGTGGTCGCGAAGTGGGCGCCGCCGCCGGCCGGGGTGAAGCCGCCGACGCTGTGGGGCACCGAGGAGCACCTGGCCGAGCTGTTCGGCGATCGGGTCGAGTGGACCGCGCAGAAGCGCGATTACGTGTTCAGGTACCGCTCGCCGGAGCACTTCTCCGATTGGTTCCGGCAGTTCTACGGACCGATCACCAAGCTGGCCGGTACGTTGCCGGAGGAGGATCTGGTCCAGTTCGCCGCCGAGCTGGCCGACGTACCGCGCAGCTTCAACCGGGCCGACGACGGCACCGTCGCAGCCACCGCGGAGTACCTCGAAGCGGTCGGCATCAAGAGGTGACGCCGGAGGCGCCCCTAGTGTCAGACTGACGGGCGGGGGGTGAGTTCGATGGTGGGGACGATTCGGCTGCTCGGGCCGCCGGCGATCGAACGCGGGGGCGTTCCGGTCCGGTCGCCGCGCGGGCGGAAGGCGTGGGCGTTGCTCGGGTACGTCGTCCTCGCGGACCGGCCGCCGAGCCGGAAACGCCTTGCGGAGTTGCTGTTCGCGGACGCCGACGACCCGTTGGGGGCGTTGCGGTGGGCGCTGGCCGAACTGCGCCGCGCCCTCGGTGTATCGGACGTGCTCACCGGCGATCCGGTGGTCGCGGGGCTGGACGGGACGATGACCGTCGACGTCCAGGAACTCCTCGCGACTCCGGCCTTTGGGTCATCGCTGCTCGAGGTGCGGGGTGAGTTGCTCGAGGGGGTCGAGCTGGCCTCGTGTCCGGAGTTCGAGTCGTGGTTGCTGGTGGAGCGGCTGCGGCTGTCCGCCGCTGTCGAGGCGCGGCTCCGGGAGGCGGCGGTGTCCCTGGTGGCGGCCGGCCGGGCGCGGGAAGCGATTCCGTACGCGTCCCGGGCGGTCGCCACGAATCCGCTGGAACAGGGGAATCACGAACTGCTGGTCCGGAGCCTCGCGGTCTCGGGAGACCGGTCCGCGGCGTTGCGGCAGGTCGCGGCCTGCGAGGACCTGCTCCGGCGCGAGCTCGGGATCGAGGCGTCGCCCGCGCTTCGGCAGGCCTCGACGGTCGGACCGGACTCCCCCACCGAACTGCCGTTGGGCGGCCGGGCGGCAGCGGTCAGCCAGCTCGAAGCCGGCCGCGCCGCGATCGTCGCCGGGGCGGCCGACGCCGGTCTGCAGTGCCTTCGGCGAGCGGTCTCTGAAGCGGCCCACTGTCACGACGCCGGCCTACAAGCGCGGGCTCTCGCGGCTCTCGGTGGCGCGCTCGTGCACGCGATCCGCGGCCACGACGAGGAGGGCGCGATCGTCCTGCACGAGGCGATCCTGATCGCGGAGCAGGCCGGTGACCGCGCCACCTCGGTCGCGGCGCATCGGGAGCTGGGTTTCGTCGAGGTCCAGGCCGGCCGCCGGAACACCGCCGAGATCTGGCTGGCGAAGGCGCAGGCGCTGGCCGAGACCGACGAGGAGCAGTCGGCCATCCTCGGCGTACGGGGGATGAACTCGTCGGATCAGGCCGACTATCCGGCCGCGCTGGAGCAGCTCGGTGAGTCGGCCGAACTGGCCGCACGGGCCGGTGATCCTCGGCAGCAGGCCTGGTCGTTGTCGATTCTCGGCCGGGCGCATCTGCTCCGGGCCGAGCACAGCCAGGCCGCCGCGGTCGTTGCCGAGTCGCTCGAACTGGTCCGGCAGCAGCGCTGGATCGCCTTCCTGCCTTGGCCGCAGGCGCTGACCGCCGAACTCGACTTCCGGGCCGGCCGGCTCGACCAGGCGGCGGACGGTTTCGAGCAGTCGTGGACGCTGGGCTGCCAGCTCAACGACCCTTGCTGGGAAGGGATGGCGGGGCGTGGGCTCGGGCTGCTGAGCGCGGATCGCGGCGACTACCGTTCGTCGGTCGACTGGCTCGACCAGGCGATCAAGCGATCCAGCCGCGAACCGGATCGCTACCAATGGGTCCACGCGCATGTTCTCGACGCCGCGATCGACCTCGCGCTCGACCGGTCCGACGATGAGCGCGCCCGGCGGTTGCTCCCCCGGCTCGCCGCTCTCGCCGCTCGGTGCGACATGCGAGAACTCGTCGTCCGGGCTCACCTTCACGCCGCCCGCCTCGGGGATGCCCGAGCCGTCGGCGCAGCCCGTTCGCTCGCGGCCGGAATCGACAACCCGGCCCTTACTCCGCTCGTGGGCTGAAGCTGTCGAAGGTCGTGTCGACAAGGAGTTCCGAGGCGCGCGATGGGTTGTCGAGGACGGCGAGGATGACGTGGCGGTGCGACCACCGACCGGCCGACCAGGCCAGCGCCTTGGCCAGGCCGTTGAAGGTGGCGGCGTGCGGTTCGCCGTTCTCGTCCACCCACCAGGAGACGTCGACGCCGTCGACGGCCAGCTCCTCGTGTTCCCACCAGGTGTCCGGCACCTCGGGGACCAGCTCTCGGACGATCGCCGGGGTGTCGGCCGGCGTTCCCTCGGTCTCGATCTTGCCGGCGGCAACTTCCGAGGCCATCGGTACTTCGAACAGGTCGCTCACCCCGTCCGCGACCGCCCCGGACGCCACCACGAACCCACCCAGATCCTCGCGCTGCAACCACATCGGCCCGTCGACCACCACGGCATCCGCGGCCGCCACGACCCGGCTCAGTTCGTCGTCGCCGAGCACCCGCACGTACTCCGGTGCCGAGTCCGGGAACACGGTCAGCGACCCGAGCTGACTCCAGAGTCGCAGGATCGCGGCCTCCTCGACCTCTCGGTCCGGTTCGGCGAGCCGGTCGAGCAGTTGACCGATCCCGTCCACGTCCAGATCGGCGACCGTCCGGACCAGCCCGACCGCCGTACGGATCTCCGGATCGAGCCGGGCCGTCCACTCCGGCGCCGGATCGAGGAAAGTCGCCAGCACCGGATCCGCCTCGGGATCCGCGCGACCCGCCAACGGCTCACCGTCCGGCAGCAGGACCCGATCCCTGATCCACCAGGCCGCGTACGACGGGACGCCGAGCGGGCGGTCGTCCGGACCGACCACCCGGACCTGACCGACCAGTGCACGCCGCAGCTCGGGCGACGACCCGAACAGTTCGAGCACCCGCGGCCAGGCGCCATCCGTGATCCAGTCCAGGTCGCGAACGGCCTGAAGCTCACCGACCGTCGCGCCGTACCGCGAACCGTCGGGCGCGACGTCATCGGCCCAGTCCTCGATCCCATCCAGGTCGGCCAATGCCTCGGGGAGTGCGTCCAGAGTGACGTCCGATGCGGAGACGACCGTGAGTGTGTTCAGTACGCCGACCGCTTCGAGCGGGGCGTGTCCGTACCGATCGACGAGGGCCCGGTCGATCGGGGCGACCTCCTCGTCGTCGAGCACGGCCTCGGCTGCCGATCCGGGGAACACCAACGCGTTCGCCGGAACCAGTTCGCCGTCGGCATCTCGTAGTACCAGGTCGGACAGCCACCACATGCCGTCGGCCTGGGACGGGTCCACCGCGATCACGTCCAGCACCGCCTCGGCGATCGCGGCCGGGTCGTCGGCGTCCGCGGAGTGCTCGACCGCCGTACGAACCGCGCTGTCCTCGAGCAACGTTCTCGGCGTCGCGGGGAGCGCACCCAACCGCTCCAGGGACTCGTGCACCGCATCCGGGTGCACCACGCGTACGCCGTACTCGCCGAAGGTCGCCAGTACGTCGTTCGGGAGCTCGCGTCCCGGCAGGAGAAGGCCACGTGCACCACGGACGAGACGGCCATCGGCAAGCGGTACCGGAAGAGTTCCGAGGGCCTCCCGGAGCAGTGGATCGGTGACCATCCCGGAGAGCGCTGCGTAGGTCTCACGCCACCACTCGGGCCGGCGGTTCTCGGCCGCCGAGCCGAGTTGATCCACCAGCTCGGCGAGGTCGAGACGCCTTACCCGCAAGGCATCCAGGGCGACCCGGCTCTGTCTGGTCGAGCGGACGAGCCCACGGACGATCGGCGCGAGCACCGCGTTGAAGGCATCGTCAGAGCCCTCGACCACGACCGCATCGCGGGGCTGGAGCAGGGTGCCGTCGTCGACCGCGCGGATCAGCGGCGTACCGGGGAGCTCGGCGATGATTGCCTCGCGCAACGCCCCGTCGACGGTGCCGGCGGCGAGCCCGGTCGGCACGTACGCGAGAACGTCGGCCCCGTCCTCGGCGCGGGCCTGGAGCAACTCGGCGTACGCTAGCGCGGCTTCCCGGACCAGCCAGTCGGTCAGCAGACCCTTGGCGACATGCCGGCGGGTCGAGTCCAGCGGGAAGGTTGCCAACAGCAACGCAGGGAGCGACAACGGCTCGTCCGTCGGCGTCGGCGCATGCACGATCCGCGGTACGCCGACCTCGGGGTTCTGCGGCAACGCCCAGAGCACGGACCAGTACGGCCGGGAACGTTCTTCGGTCGGCCGGTCCGCGAGCAGGAGCTCTCTTTCGCTCTCGTCGAAGGTGCCGACGGCTCGTCGGACGTACCAGCGCGACTCCGCGTCGGCGAGCACACGGACCTCGCCGTCGACCTCGACCTCGATCCGCTCCAGCCCCGGCAGGGCGAGCAGCAACGCGTCGTCGGCCTCAGCGAGCAGGCGCCGTACGAGCTCCGTCGCCGCGTCATCGCGCAGCGGGAGGATCACGGCCGTGTCGTAGCCCTCCGGCGGCTCCCCTTCGGCCGGGAACGGCAGCCGCAGTACCGGCACTTGACCGTCGCGCCGCCGTAGTTCGGTGTCGAGACCGGACGACCCCAGTGCCGTGATTGCCGCTGCGGTATCCGCCAGCGAGAACCGCACCCCACCGGTCCTCGACAGAATCACCGGCTCGTCGGTCACCGCGAGAACGGCCGAGAACCCCACCCCGAACCGCCCGACCGCGCTCTGCCCGTCGTCCCGCTTGGCCGACGCCCGCAACGTGGCCAGCGACTCGACCCCGTCGGCCGACAACGGCGCACCCGTGTTCGCCACCACGAGCGTCCCGTCCCGAAACGAGAACCGCACCCGCCCCGGTACGCCGGCCCGCGCAGCCGCGTCCGCCGCGTTCTGGGCCAGCTCGACGACCACCCGGTCCAGGTATCCGCCGAGCGCCAGCTCCTCCTCGGCGTTCGCATCCTCCCTGAACCGCACCGGCGCCGCCGCCCACCCAGCCAGCACGCGCTCCCTGACCACCCGGGTCCCAAAACCATCGCTCACCCCAGGAGCCTATCCGGCGGATAGGGTGTACCTGTGATCTCGCCCGGCACTCGCTACGTCGCGCTCGGAAGCTCCTTCGCCGCGGGACCCGGTATCAAACCGGTGCTGGACAAGGCCGCCGGACGCTCGGCGCGCAACTATCCACATCTGGTGGCCGAGGCGCTCGGGCTGGATCTCGTCGACGTCACCTACTCAGGTGCCACGACGGCGCACATCCTCTCCGAAGCCCAGGACGAGGCACCGCCGCAGATCGATGCCGTCGGCCCGGAAACCGGGCTGGTCACGATCACTGCCGGCGGCAACGACCTGGAGTACATTGGGACGTTCATCCGCGGCAGCATGCTGAACACGTGGGCGAAACCCGCGACCCTGCTCGGCCGCCGGGTGGCGAACCGGATCCGCGCCCGGGTCAGCTATCTGAAGGACGACTCCGCGTACGAGACGGTGGCGGACTCGTTGGCCGAGGTGGTGACCAGGGTCCGGGACGCCGCGCCGCGGAGCCGGGTGCTGTTGGTCGACTACCTCGCCTTGATCGGACCGGCCACGCGCCCACGACTCGACGTACCGCTGAACGAGGAGCAGCTCCCCAGCGTCGCGATGATGGCGGACGGGCTCGCTCAGGCCTTCGCCAAAGCCGCCGCGAAGACCGGAGCGGAGCTGGTCGCGGTGGCGGAGCCGAGCAAGGCGCATGCGGTCGGCTCCGCCGAGCCGTGGACGACCGGCTTCCGCATGCGCCCCGGCTCCGTTCCGTACCACCCGAAGGCCGCCGGCATGGCCGCGGTCGCCGAAGCGGTCGTCCACCAACTCGGCACGATCGACTGATCCAGCCCTCCCGGACCCCGGCCGCCCTGGAGCTCAGACGGTTGGCGCCTCGCCCTCCGGGTGGATCTCCACCGGCTGGTTCGCCGGCTTCCCACCAGGGCCGGGCGCCCGGGAGATCCGGGTCGCGATCTCCAGCAGCCGCTCCTCGGATGCCACGTCCAGCACCCAGTAGCCGGCCAGCACTTCCTTCGTCTCGGTGAACGGCCCGTCCGTGACGATCGGCTCCCCGTCGTCCTTCGCCTGCACGGTCCGCATCTGGTCCGGCCCGGACAGCCCGCGTCCCTCGACCCATTCACCCGCAGCCTGCAGTTCCTCGTTGAGGTCGTCCATGTACTGGACCATCGCCTTGATGTCCTGGTCCGACCAGGTCGTCGGCATCTCGTCCCAGCCCTGCTTGTTGCTGTGAATCATCAGCATGTACTTCATGTCAGCTCCCCTTCGTACGGCGTGGTGATCTCAGGCGGGCGCCTGCCCCTCCGGATGGATCTCGACGGGCTGGTTCAGCGGCCGCCCGCCCGGCCCCGGCGTCACTGAGATCTGCCGGGCGATCTCGAGCACCCGGGCCTCGGACGCCACATCGACCACCCAGTAGCCCGCCAGCACTTCCTTGGTCTCGCTGAACGGCCCGTCGGTGACGATCGGCTCGTCGTCGTCCTGCGCCTGGAGGGTCTTCATCTGGTCCGGCCCGGACAGCCCGCGCTCCTCGACCAGTTCCCCCGAGGCCCGCAGTCCGTCGTCCAGCTCGTGCATGTACTGCACCATCGTCTTGACGTCCTGCTCCGACCAGGTGTTCGGCATCTCGTCCCAGTCCTGCTTGTTGCTGAACATCAGCAGCACGTACTTCATCTGCGGCACCTCCTGACACCGGACCGGGTATCCCCGGCCGAGACGCCACCCGGCGCCTCAGCAGCAACGTCGGAGCCGATTCCCGGTTCTCGACAGGCCCAGCCAACCAGGTCAGCTGGACGGTGTGTAGACGTACGGCGTAGTCGTGGTTACGGCCAGAAACCCGAGCCGCTGCAGGATCGGCGAACTGTCGTCCGAGGCGTCCACCTGGAGATACCGGTATCCGAGCTCGATCGCCCGAGCGGCCCGGACGGCGACCAGGGCCTTGTAGATCCCTCGCCCGCGCCACTCCGCCAACGTCGATCCACCCCACAACCCGGTGAAGTCGGTGCCCTTCTTGTACACAGCCCACGCCGCCGCCACCACCCGACCGTCGACTTCCGCGACGAAGACGTCGGTCGGCTCGACGCCTGACCGCCGTACCAGTTCGTCGGCCAGCCAGGACCAGTCCTCACCCCACACTTCGGATTCCATCGCGGCGATCCGCACGAAGTCGGCGTACTCCGTCGTCCGGCGGATGACGACTCCCTCGACCACGTCCCGCCCGCGGAGCCGCTCCACGAGGTCCGCGCTCTCCGCAATGACGACGGTCTCCCGCTCCTCGGACACGAATCCCGCGGCGATCAGCCGATCCGGCAGATCTGCCGGCAGATCGTGGCCGCGCGTCTTCCACTCGACCGGCTGGCCCTTCGCAGCGAAGAAGTCCCGTTGCCGCGCGATCAACGCGTCCAGTTCGTCTCCCGCGAGCCCTTCGAGAGAGCGGTAACTCACGAACCCACGACGCGGATACTCCACCCGGACCACCGGCCCGTCCACGCTCGCCGTCTCCCCCGCGAGCGACTCGCCCCCACCCCGCAACTGCTCGTCGTACGCCGCCAGCAACATCGCAACCCGCTCAGCTTCGATATCAGTCACCTGCGGACTTTCCCACGTCCCCAGATCACCGCGCACCACCATTTTCGAGCCGCGGCCGCAGACCGCCGGCTCCCAGCACGCACGCCGGCCCGCCGTCCAGCACGGCGGGGGGCCTGGCACCCCGCGCCCTCCCGGACGGTGTTGGCGATCAGCTTGCGGTTCACCATCAGGTTCAGCGGTTCCATGGCTCCAGCTCCGTCCCGGCACCTCGTCCGGGCGCCCTCACACGGAGGTCGGAGCAGTTCGCCGCGTTTTGACATCGACCGCGCTAGTGATCGCCTTCGGTGGCCAGGACGAGGCGGCGGAGGAGGACGAGCAGGTGGTCCTGGTCCGTGTGGGACAGCTGGTGGATCAGGTTCTCTTCGACCTGGGAGATGTCGCCGATGCCCTGTTGCCAGATCTTCAGGCCGGCCGGGGTGAGGGTGGCGACCACCTTGCGGCGGTCGTCGCGGTCGTGCCCTCGGTCGACGTAGCCGCGACGTTCGAGGGCGTCGAGGCGGTTCGTCATCGTCGCCGGCGAGAGGCCGAGCCGGGTGGCGAGCTCGCCGGGGGTGGCCTGGTACGGCGCGCCGTTGCGACGGAGCATGTGTAGCGTCTTGAACTCCCAGTACTGGAGACCATGAGCAGCCAGCACCGCGTCCCGTCGGCGGTCGAGGTACCGCGTCAACTTCTGCAGCCGCGCGGCGATCCCCTCGACCCGCAGATCCATCTCCGGCAGTTCGCGGGCCCACAGCGCCACGTGGTCGTCGATCGAGTCCTTCACCCATCGGATTTTTCAGCGGCTGAAGCTTAGTTGTCAAACTTTTCGACGTCGAAATACTCTCCGGTCATGACTGAGATCGCGCTTCCCGAGGTTCTCGACGCCGCCGCCGGCCTGTCTCGCGCCGCCCGCTGGGACGACGCCACCCGGCTGCTCGATGCCGTTCGCACCCACGACCCTGCCGACCTGGTCGCGCTCGCCGTCGCCCGGGCGACCATCGCCGTCGACCAGGACTTGTTCCAGCAAACCGACCACGGCCCAGCCGCCATGGCGAAGCTCGAGCAAGCGCTCCAGGAGGCACCCGATCCGGCCGTCGGCTGGGACCTGGAGTTCTTGCGGCTCCGGAAGGACTACGCGACCGAGCTCTTCAGCCGCTCAGCAGTAGACGCCGAGCAGTCCGACGGGGAACGCGCTGAGGGGTCGGGGATGGCGGCTGCTGAGCGGTTGGCCGAGTGGGCGGAGCGGTTGCAGGCGACCGCGCCGTCCGAAGACCGCGCGGGTCATGCCGCCTTCTACCGCGGCGTGATGGCCGACAACCTGCTCGCCGCCCCGGCCGATGCCCTCAGCAACTACACGACCGCACTGGCGATCGCCGAGCGCTGCGGCGACGAGTTCCTTGAGTCACTCGCCCTGCGTCATCTGGGCGACCACGCGCACACCGCAGGCGACCTGAAACTCACCCGAGCGCACTGGGAACGATCTACAGAACTCCGGCAGCGCACCGGCCACTTGTCCGGCGTACTGGCTCAGCAGGCCCTGCTCGCAGTACTGGCTCAGGCCGAAGGCGAGCGCGAGGCGGCGGCTGCGTTGGCGGGTGAAGTGCACCGGTGGGCGACCCAGTTGGGTCTCCCCTGGCTCACCCAGCAAACCGCCGCCCTGCGCTAGCAACCCCTACGGCAGGCGGATGTAGTCTTCGGTGGCCTTGGCGGTGATGGCATTGAGGCCCGCCTTGTCCTGCGGGCGGCCGCCGGTGCTGATCTCCACGTGCGTGTGAGTGGCGCCGAAGACGGCGACGAAGCGGTCGACCACGAGGCGGGTCTGGCCGGCCGCGTTCTGGTAGGAGTAGGTCAGCGTGGTGTGGTGGAACGTCATGTCCCCGAAGGCGGGGTTCGTTGCCTTGGTGGTGCCGTTCACCCGGGAGATGAACTTGATGTTCTTGGTGCCCCGCAACGCGGCGACCTTGGCGTCCACCATCGTCTTCAGCGGCTTCTCGGGCGAGACCAGACCGTTGACCCGGAGGTTCCACAGCTTGTTCGGGCTGGTGAACTTCGCCTCGTAGGTCGACAGCTTCACCATCTTCCAGCCCTCCGGCGCCCAGATCACGACGCCGAGCTCGGTGTTCGGGTTGCCCCAGTATCTGTGCACGTACCTCACCTGCGAGGGCTTCAGCGCCGGAACGCTCGTACCGACCGCGCTCCAGGCGGAGGTGGTTGCCTGCGGCATCGTGGCGGACTCGGTGCCGGCAACCGCCGCGGTGGCTAGTGTCCCGCCGGCGAGTACTGCGACGGCTGCCGCGAGGCCGGCGGTGCGGGTGCGGTTGAGCGCCATGATGGATCCCCCCAGGGTTTGTCCTGCGTGACGGGCAATCGGTGGATTGCAAAGGCTTGGATGCCGTCCCCCGAAGGAAAGTTGCCGGTCGCGGGCAGCAACTTTTCAGCCGCCGGGAGCGCCCGCCGCGCAGGACACCAGCACCAGCAGTTGGTCAGGAGGAGAAGGCGGCGTCGAAGGAGGCTGTCGGTGGGTCGAACGCCAGCGAGCGGACGAACTGGACGGCTTCGGCGGCGCCGACCAGGCGGTCCATGCCGGCGTCTTCCCACTCGACCGAGATGGGGCCCGTGTAGCCGATGGTGTTGAGCATCCGGAAGCAGGCCTCCCACGGGACGTCGCCGTGGCCGGTGGAGACGAAGTCCCAGCCGCGGCGGGGGTCACCCCAGGCCAGGTGCGAGCCCATCCGGCCGTTGCGGCCGTTGCCGACCTGGCGCTTCGCGTCCTTGCAGTCGACGTGGTAGATCCGGTCCTTGAAGTCCCAGAGGAACCCGACCGGGTCCAGATCCTGCCAGACGAAGTGGCTCGGGTCCCAGTTCAGGCCGAACGCCTCGCGGTGGCCGATCGCGTCCAGGGTGGCCGTGGTCGACCAGTAGTCATAGGCGATCTCCGACGGATGCACCTCGTGGGCGAACCGCACGCCGACCTCGTCGAAGACGTCGAGGATCGGATTCCACCGGTCCGCGAAGTCCTTGTACCCGGCCTCGATCATCGCCGGCGGGACCGGCGGGAACATCGCCACCGTCTTCCAGATCGACGACCCGGTGAACCCGACCACCACGTCCACCCCGAGCGCCCGGGCCGCCCGCGCCGTGGTCGCCATCTCCTCGGCCGCGCGCTGCCGGACGCCTTCGGGATCGCCGTCGCCCCAGATGTGCGCGGGCAGGATCCCCTGGTGCCGCTGGTCGATCGGGTCGTCGCAGACCGCCTGGCCGAGCAGGTGATTCGAGATCGTCCAGACCTTCAGGTTGTACTTCTCCAGGATGTCGAGCCGGTTCCGCACGTAGGCCTCGTCCTCCGCGGCCTTCCGGACGTCGAGGTGATCACCCCAGCAGGCGATCTCCAGCCCGTCGTACCCCCACTCCGAGGCCAACCGGGCCATCTCCTCGAACGGCAGATCGGCCCACTGGCCGGTGAACAGGGTGATCGGTCGAGCCATGGCGTTCTACTCCTTCATCAATCTGTACTACGGACTTGTGGCTGGGGCGGCTGAGTAAAAGCTGTGGTGAAGCTTGGGGGTGTCCCCGGCGCCGCGGCCGGAGCGCCTGGTCGCGGCGCCGGGGACGAGGACCGGCGGACCGGTCCCCCGCCGGCCGCGCGAGACCGCACTCCCGCGTTCCCGGGCAGGGCCGAACCACCCGGGCACACGGCAGCTCCTGAACGCCTCTCCGCGTCGGACAGGATGCGATCTCGCACGGCGACGTCTCATCGGCCTACAACCTGCTCTTCAGGTCCTGGCCGACCGAGATCAGCAACGTGCGGGCCGGCACGTCCTGCACCGTCCGCGCCTTGGCGATGAACAGATCCAGCGCGATCGCGGCCAACGCGTCACGCCCGCGCCGCTGCTGCTGCTCCGCCACCGCGAGCTGTACCTTCAGCACCGTGGCCGTCCCCGACGGCACCTTGTTCGCGGCGCGATACCGATCGACCAGCTTCGCCGCCTCGGCGTACGACACGACGACCGTGAACGGCACCTTGGTCACGGACGTGTTCCCGGCTGTGTCGGACGCAGTGGCGGCCAACTCGTGCGCACCGAGCCCGAGCGCGACGCCATCCAGCTGAGTACCCGCCGGCCGCCCATCGACGGTCAACGTCACGGCCGCCACGCCGGACAACGCATCCTCCGCGGCAGCTGAAACGCCAACCACCGAGGCGACCCCGAGCTTCCCGCCGGCAGCGAGTCCGCTCACAGTCGCCGTAGGAGCTGTCCGATCGATCTTCACCGTCACAGAGGTCGGCTCAGACACGTTCCCAGCCGTATCACTCGCCCGTACTGCGATCGTGTGCGTCCCGTCGGCGGACAAGGTCACCGGAGCCGTGTACTCGGACCAGTCGCCGGACCCGACCTTCTGCTCCAGATACACCTGGCCCGGCTCGTTGTCGGTCCCCATCGCCGTCGCAACGACCGCATCGGTCCACCAACCATCCAGCCCCGACGGAGCCGACGGGTTCAGCGACAGACTCACCTGCGGCGCCACCGTGTCCCGGACCAGCTTGAAGTACTCGAACTTCGCCGTCTTCGACGCAACCTGATCCGCCCCGAACGCATAGATCCCGAACCGCGCGGACGCCAACGCCGGATTCGTCACCGCAGGCAACGCGGTCCACGTCACCCCGTCCGAGCTGTACGACCCGGTGAACGTCGACCCACTCTTCGCCAGCCGCAGGTACCAGACCCCACCAGTCGGCGTCGGCGCGTTGGGAGCCGGCTGGACGACCGCGTCGTTCACCTCACTCCGCAACTCCAGCGCCCGTGCAACCGGCGAGCCGGCCGCATTGGTCGTCAGGTAGTCGAGCTTCACGTAGTTCGCGTCATCGGCGTAAACCAGCAGCCCGGCCTGCTGGTACGCCTCGTCGAACGACGATCCATCCACCTTCGTCTCGATCGTCCAGTCCCCGTCGGGAGCCGGTTGCAGCAGCAGGTTCTTCGGGTTCGTGTTCCCGCCTGCGTAGATGTCGCCCTTGCCGGTGTCGATCTCGGCCACTCCACCCGTAACCCGGTACGCCGCTGGGTCGGGCCGCACGATCGCGGACCACCGGCAGGCGTCAAGCGTCGTACCGGTGAACTCGTCGTCCGGCGTCGGCACCTCGGCCGTGTCGTCCGGCGTGATGCTGAAGTAGTCGAACGACGCCGCGATCGGCAACGCCTCGGTCCGGTTGGCCAGCCCGAAGACGCCGATCCGCGGATTCGTCATCCCGGCCAACTGCTTCGTCTCCGGCATGTCGGTGAACGTCGCCCCGTCCGCGCTGTAGGCGGCCCGCAGGTTCGCCCCGTCACTGGTGAACCGCACCCACACCGTGTCCGGGTACGCCGCTCCGAGGCTCGCCGTGTTCGACGCGGCCACCTCATTCGGCGCTCCAGCCTCCTCGCGGATGAATTGGAAGATCCGCGCATCGGCCGAAGGCGCTCCGGTCGACCTGCCCTGCAACACCATCTTCGCGTAGTTGTCGTCGTCGCCGTAAACGATCAGACCCGCCTGCTGATACGCCAACCGAGCCGGCAACGTCAGCTTCGTCGTCGCCTGCCAGGCGCCAGCCGGCAACGGCTGGAGCACGATGTTCGGCGTGCCCGTGTTGCCGGTGCCGTAGATGTCCGTCGCCGTGAGTGGCAGCACCAGGTTGCCACCGGCAACGGATAGCTCCTGGTTGCCCCGGACAACGGCATTCCATCGGCCGGTATCCAGCGACGTCCCCTCGAACCCGTCCGACCGCCCGGTCAAACACGTGGGCGGAGCCGGCGAGTCCACCTTCACCACGAACTTCGCAGTACCGGCTGCTCCTCGTGCGTCCGTCACTGTGACGGTCGCGGTGTGGGTGCCGGCGGTTTGGTAGGTGTGGCTCACCGACGCGCCGGTGCCCGTCGATCCGTCGCCGAAGCTCCACTCGTATGACAGCGGCGTATCCCCTTCCGGGTCCGTCGCCGTCGCGATGAAGTCGACCTTCAGTGGAGGCTTGCCCTGGGCAACGGAACCGGTGACCGTCACCACAGGCCGCTGGTTGTCAGTGACGCCCTTGCCGATGAACTTCACCCAGTTGACGTTCAGCTGCCCCGTCGTCTTGACGAAGTACAGCGGACCGCTCGTCAGCGCAGCACCACTCACCGGCGCGGTGAAGTCGCCGTACGTCTGCCAAGCCCCGGTCGCCGACACCTGGATCGTCGCCACCACCGGGCCATCGACAGGCGACCCGGTCCGCACCTGAACGGTCGCACCCGACTCGGGTGAAGCGGCCCTGAGCTGGAGCTGATCGATGCCGGTCAGGTTGGTCGGGTTCCAGCCCCACCAGTCGCCGTCCTCGATCCAGCCGATGTTCTTCCCGCCACCGGCCACGTCGCCGGTGTCCTCGACCTGTACGCCGGGTGCGGATCCCGGTCCACCGGTCTCGTCGAAGTACTCGGCCTCCCGGGTCTTCGGCTGCAACTGGACCACCTTCTGCGTGGTGATCCGGCCCGTCCCCGGCGCACCCTTGTCGGTGTAGGTCACGGTCACGATGCCGAAGATGTTCGCGCCGACATGTCCCTCGTCACCAGGAAGTGGGAACGTCCCTTCGCAGCCGTGGTACTGCTCGTAGCCGTGCGCGTGCTCGTCATGGCCGAGGGCGGGCTGGGTCACCACGTCCTGGCAGTTCACCGTGCCGTCCTCGGGATCCGTGACGGTCACCTTGTACCGGATCGTGTCGCCGAAGTCGAAGAACCCACCGTCGACCGGTGCCTCCACCGTGATCGTCGGCGCGGTGTTGCCCGACGTGATCGTCCGGTTCGACACCGCCGTACGGCCGTCGCTGTCGGACACCGTCAGCCGGGCCGTGAACACGCCGGCGGAGGTGTACGTGTACGTCGGCTTGGCCTCCGTCGAGTCCGTCGTCCCGTTGCCGTCGAAGTCCCAGGCGAGAGTGATCGGCTGCCCATCGGGATCACGTGAACCGGCGCTGTCAAAGGCGACCGTCAACGGAGCCGGCCCGGAGGTCTTGTCCGTGGTGAACTGCGCGATCGGCGCACGATTGCCTTGCACGTAGTCGATTCGGTAGAGCCCGGAGTCGGCGTTGTTCCCGCCGAACCCGCTCCCCCACTCGATCACGTAGAGCGCGCCGTCGGGCCCGAACTGCAACGCATGCGGCCGGATGAAGCTCAGCTTCTGCAGCATTCGGGACACGTCGGCGACCTTCGCTCGATCGTCGGTCAGCTGCACCGAGAACAACCGGCTGTCGTTCCAGTCAGCGAACACGGCCTTGCCGTCGAAGTATTTCGGCCACTTCCGGTCCGAGTCACTGTCCGGGTTGTACTGGTACCCACCCGAGGTCATCGGCGCGCCGCTGCCACCGATCTCGGGCACACCAGTCGTCGACTTCCCCATCCACAACGTGGAAGGAATTGCCGCGGGCAACTGGTTGATCCCGGTGTTGTTGGGCGAGTTGTTCACCGGCGCGTTGCAGTTGAAGGTTGCTCCCGACGTACCGGTCGCGAAGTCGTAGTCGTTGTAGGGCGTGTTGTTGCCGACGCAGTACGGCCAGCCGTAGAAGCCGGGTTTGTCGACGATGTCCCATTCGACCCGGCCGTCCGGTCCCCGCGTCGGTGAGACCTGGCCGGCGTCCGGTCCGTAGTCGGCGACGAACAAGTGGTTCGTGGTCGGGTCGATCCCGATCCGGAACGGGTTGCGGAACCCCATCGCGTAGATCTCCGGCCGCGTCTTCGCCGTCCCGGCCGGGAAGAGGTTGCCCGCTGGGACCGTGTACGAGCCGTCCGCCTCGGGGTGGATCCTGAGCACCTTGCCGTTCAGGTTGTTGCTGTTCGCGGCGCTGCGCTGTGCGTCCCACGCCGCCCGTCCGGCCCGCTCGTCGATCGGCGAGTATCCGTCGGAGTCGAACGGGTTGCTGTTGTCACCGGTCGCGATGAAAAGGTTGCCCTGGCCATCGAACTCGAGCGCGCCACCAGCATGGCAACACTGGTCCCGTTGGGTGTCGATCCGCAGCACCTCCATCTCACTGGCCAGATCGAGCGTGTCACCAGTGACCTTGAAACGGGACACCTTGTCGACCGGCGATGAGCCCGCGGGCGAGTAGTAAAGGTAGAGGAAGCCGTTCTGGTCGAACGCCGGATCGAGTGCGAGTCCGAGCAGGCCGAACTCCTGGCCGGTATAGACGTTCAGCGTGCCGGCGGTGACGACCGAACCGTCGGTCTTGACGATCTTCACGGCACCGTTCCGGTCGATGTAGAACACCCGGCCGTCGGTCGCGATCGCGAGTTCCATCGGGTTGGAGCTGTCGTCGTCCAGCGTCACCTTCTGGTAGCTGTCGCTCAGAGACGCGCCGCAGTCCGCATTCTCCACCCCGGCCGCGGTCCGGATCCCGCCGAGCAGGTGTTTGCGGAACGCCGGCTCGGCGAACGACTCGATCGTGTGGCCCATGCCCGTGTACCACGCGCGGCCGCCGTCGTAGTCCTGGCACCATGCGATCGGGTGCTCGACGCCCATGTTCCCGCCCGTGTACGACGACTCGTCGAGGGACGCGAGAACGTGGACGGTGTCACGCGGGTTGGTCCGGTAGTTGTACCACTCGTCGGTCCGGTTCCAGGTCGTCGGCGCCTCGGTGGTGGACGGATGCGCGTGATCCTCCACCTTCACGTTCGCGTTCGGCGTACCGGGTGGATGGCTGTCGAAGTAGCTGCCGACCAGCTTCCCGTACCAGGGCCAGTCGTACTCCGTGTCCGAGGCCGCGTGGACTCCGGCGTACCCACCACCGCCGCGGATGTATCGCTCGAACGCGGCCTGCTGGTCGCCGGTCAGCACGTCGCCGGTGGTGGACAGCCAGATGACCACCTCGTACTTCGCCAGCTCGGTGTCGTTGAACATGGTCGAGTCCTCGGTCGCGGTGACCGTGAACCCGTTCTCGGTCGCCAGATCCCGGATCGCCTGGATCCCGGCGGGAATCGAGTCGTGCCGGAACCCGGCGGTCTTGCTGAAGATCAAGGCGTTGAAGGTCTCGTCACCATGCCCGGGATGGGCACGCGCGGGACCGGCCGTGAGTGGGATCGCCAGCACGGCGATCAGGGCGAGCACGACTGCACGGACAAGGTGTCCGTGCAGTCGCCTGCGTAGCTGGGACATCGGGAGCTCCTCATGGGTCGGATAAGGTGCGCGCTCCATCTGGTTCCGGGGCGGGACCCCGGCTGTTCGGCCCTGTTTTCAGCTACTGCAAAGTCCCGTGCTCTGCCCTGCCCGGGACTGGGTGTTAGCGCACGCCGAGGAGGTGTTCCATGGCGAGCTGGTCCAGTCGTTCGAAGCCCAGGCCGCGCTCGGCCAGCGCCGCCGGGTCGTACGTCTCCTTCCGCAGATCGGCCAGGCTCTCGCCGTCGGCCAGCGTGGGTTCGCTCAGCTCGGCAACCCGCGCGACGGCCAGTGCCTCGGCGACCTCGGGGTCGGCCCGGAACGCTTGCACCTTCTCCCGCAGGATCAGGTAGTTCCGCATGCAGCCGCGTGCGGTCTCCCAGACGCCGTCGAAGTCCTCGGTCCGCGGCGGCTTGTAGTCGAAGTGGACGAACCCGTCGTACGCCGGCCGCCCGCCCGCGCCCTGCAGCACGTCGACCGTCCAGAACGCCTCCCGCAGGTTGCCGGCGCCGAAGCGCAGGTCCTGGTCGAACCGGGGCCCGTGCTGACCGTTCAGGTCGATGTGGAACAACTTGCCGTGCCACAACGCCTGGGCGATCCCGTGCGCGTAGTTGAGCCCGGCCATCTGCTCGTGCCCGACCTCCGGGTTGATGCCGACCAGCTCCGGGTGCGCCAGATCGTTGATGAAGGCAATGGCGTGCCCGATCGACGGCAGCAGGATGTCGCCGCGCGGCTCGTTCGGCTTCGGCTCGATCGCGAACCGGATGTCGTATCCCTGCTCCTGCACATACGCACAGAGCAGATCCATCGACTCCTTGTACCGATCCAGCGCGGCCTGGACGTCCTTCGAACCACCCGACTCCGCGCCTTCCCGGCCACCCCACAGCACGTACGTCGACGCGCCGAGCTCGGCGGCCAGGTCGAGGTTGCGGAGCACCTTCGACAGGGCGTACCGGCGGACCGTCCGGTCGTTCGCAGTCAGCCCGCCGTCCTTGAAGACCGGATGGCTGAACAGGTTCGTGGTCGCCATCTCGACCACGATCCCGGTCTCCGCCAGCGCCTTGCTGAACCGCTCGAGCACCTGTTGACGGGTGCCGTCGTCCGGGACCAGGTCATCGTCGTGGAAGGAGATCGCAGCGGCGCCCAACTCGGCCAGTTTCTCCACCGCGTGGACCGGGTCCATCGGCGGCCGGACCGCGGTACCGAAGACGTCGACGCCCTGCCAGCCGACGGTCCACAGCCCGAACGAGAACTTGTCCGTCTTGCTGGGGGTATAGCTATTCATTCAGGAATCTCCTGCCATTGTCGGGAGTTCGAACTGTCCTCGACGGCTGCCAGCACCCGCTGGATCTGCAGCCCGTCGGCGAACGACGGCTCCGGGTCGCGGCCGTCGGCGATCGCCGTGACCAGATCGACCACTTGGTGGGTGAAGCCGTGCTCGTAACCGAGCAGGTGACCCGGCGGCCACCAGGCCGCGACGTACGGGTGCACCGGTTCGGTGGCCAGGATGCGCCGGAAACCGGCGGTCTCGGGGTCCTCGGTCGCGTCGTAGAAGTGCAGCAGGTTCATGTCCTCGAAGTCGAACGCGAGGCTGCCGGCGCTGCCGTTGATCTCGATCCGGATCGCGTTCTTCCGGCCGGTCGCGAACCGGGTCGCCTCGAAGACACCGAGCGCGCCGCTCTTGAACTTCGTGATGAAGACGGCCGCGTCGTCGACCGTGACCGGCCCGCGCTCGGTGCTCGCCGTACCGGACAGGCCGCTGTGCTCGGCCGCCTTCGGGCGTTCCTTGACGAACGTCTCCAGCTGCCCGCTCACCTCGGCGATCCGGTCGCCGGTGATGAACTGGGTCAGGTCGACGATGTGCGCGCCGATGTCGCCGAGCGCGCCGGAGCCGGCCTTCTCCTTGTCCAGCCGCCAGGACAGCGGCGCCTCCGGATCGGAGATCCAGTCCTGCAGGTACTGCGCCCGCACGTGCCGGACGGTCCCGATCTTGCCCTCGGCAACGAGCTTGCGGGCGAGTGCGATGGCCGGCACCCGCCGATAGGTGAACCCGACCATCGACCTGATCCCCTGCGCGGACGCCTTTTCGGCAGCCGCCGTCATCGCTTCCGCCTCGGCGACGGTGTTGGCGAGCGGCTTCTCGCAGAGCACGTGCTTACCCGCCTCGAGCGCGGCGATCGCGATCTCGGCGTGGCTGTCGCCCGGCGTACAGACGTCGATCAGCTGGACGTCGTCGCGGCCGAGCAGCTTGCGCCAGTCGGTCTCGGTCCCGTTCCAGCCGAGCTTCGTCGCGGCCGCCTGGACCGCGTCCGCGTTCCGGCCGCAGAGCACGTTCAGTTCGGGGTGCAACGGCAGGTCGAAGAAGCGCGGCGCGCTCCGCCAGGCCTGCGAGTGGGCCGCGCCCATGAAGGCGTACCCGATCAGGCCGATGCCCAGGTTCGTCATCCGGTCTCTTTCCTCTCAGTCTCAGCTCTCGAAAGCGGTCGGCAGGTACTGGTCCACGTTGTCCTTGGTGACCACCGGCGCGTACAGCTGGACCAAGCGCGGGACCTCGACCTCCACCAGGTCGCCGAGGGCCTTCTTCTGTACCAGCAGCCGGGCCAGCCGGACACCGTCCGCACCCTGCGTCGACGGGTAGATGACGGTGGCCTTCAGCAGCGTGTTGCCGGCCTTGATGTCCCGCATCACGTTCGCCGAGCCGGCCCCGCCGACGACGAAGAACTCCTTGCGGCCGGAGTTCTTGATCGCGGCCATCACGCCGACCCCCTGGTCGTCGTCGTGGTTCCAGATCGCGTCGATCTTCGGCGCGGCCTGCAGCAGGTTGGCGGCGGCCTTCTCACCGGACTCGACGGTGAACTCCGCGGCGACCCGGTTGTTCACCTTCAGGCCGCAGTCGGCCAGCGCCTCCTTGAAGCCCTGGCTGCGGGCCTGGGTCAGGGGCAGCGAATCGATCCCGGCGATCTCCGCGATCACCGCATCCTTCTTGCCCTTCATCTCCTGGCAGACGTAGGTGCCGGCCGAGATGCCCATTCCCTTGTTGTCGCCGAGGATCGTGGTCCGGGCCGCGAACGTGCTGTCGAACTCGCGGTCCACGTTCACCACCGTGATACCGGCCTCCATCGCCTTGATCGCGACCGGGGTGAGCGCGGCGCCGTCGAACGGCAGCAGCACGATCGCGTCCACCTTCTGGTTGATGAAGGTCTCCACCTGGCTGATCTGCAGGTTCACATCGTTGGTGCCCTCGGCAACGATCAGCTCGATGTCGGAGTACTTCTTCGCCTCGGCCTGGGTGGCCTTGGTGATGGCGCCCATCCAGCCGTGGTCGGCGGCCGGTGCGGAGAAGCCGATCTTGACCTTCTGGCCGGGTGCGTCGTT
Organism: Kribbella caucasensis; assembly: GCF_004361855.1. Taxonomy (GTDB): domain Bacteria; phylum Actinomycetota; class Actinomycetes; order Propionibacteriales; family Kribbellaceae; genus Kribbella; species Kribbella caucasensis. The sequence goes on along the minus strand of NZ_SNWQ01000007.1, from coordinate 314,633 downwards.
GCTGCCGCTGCCGGCCGCGGCCTGGGTGGCGTTGCCGTCGGTCTTCTTGGCCTCCGGCGTGTTGCTGGTACACGCGATCAACGCCAGCGAGGTCAGGCCGGCCAGGGTCGCGGTTTTCAGGAACCGGGCGGATCGTGCGGACATGCTGTCCTCCTATGGTGGTTCTGCTGAGCCAGGTGTTGGGACACTAGGGTGTGCTCCCGCGGGCGGCGAGGCGTTGCTGGAGGAGGACCGCGATCACGATGATCAGCCCCTTCGCCACCGACTGCGCGGAGATGGACAGGTTGTTCAGGGTGAAGACGTTGTTCAGCGTGGTGAAGATGAGTACGCCGAACACGGTGCCGACGATCGTGCCCCGGCCACCCGAGAGCAGGGTGCCGCCGATCACGACCGCCGCGATCGCGTCCAGCTCGTACAACTGCCCGTGAGTGGAGCTGCCGGTCGTCGTACGGGCCATCAGCATCACCGCGGCGATCCCGCAGCACAGACCGGCCAGCACGTAGAGCGCGACCGTGTGCCGCTGAACCTTGATCCCGGCCAGCCGGGCCGCCTCGGCGTTACCGCCGACCGCGAACGTACGACGGCCGAACGTGGTCCGGTTCAGCACCACCCAGCCGAGCGCGGCGACGATCAGGAACAACCAGACCAGCACCGGTACGCCGATCAGCGAGCCACCGAAGAAGTCGACGAACGGGTTCACCGAGATGATCTGGGTCCGGCGGTCGGAGATGATCTCGGCCAGGCCGCGGGCGCCGGCCAGCATCGCCAGCGTCGCGATGAACGGCACGATCTTGCCGTAGGCAACCAGCAGACCGTTGACCAGACCACACGCCGATCCGACCAGCAACGCGGTGCTGACCATGAAGATCCAGTGGAAGTCCGCCGCCATCTGCTGGGTCGCCAGTGTGGTCGCCCAGACCGAGGCGAGGGCGACCATGGCGCCGACGGACAGGTCGATCCCGCCGCCGGTGATGACGAAGGTCATGCCGATGCTGACCACCCCGATCACGGCGGCGAGCCGGAGGATGGTGAGCACGTTGGCGCCGGTCGCGAAGGTGTCGCCGGCGGTGATGATGCCGACCAGGCAGAGCAGCACGAGCGCGACGACCAGGCCGAGGTTCCGGCCCATCCCGCTCCTCAACAGACTCGCGGCCGAACTGCCGTTGCGGACTGTCGTCTGGGTCGAAGCAGTGCCACTCTGCGGCGGTTCGTCCTGCTGGGTTGTCTGGGAACGTGCGACTTCCTCACTCATGACACCGCACTTCCTTCCATCACCAGGTCGAGCACGCGGTGCTCGTCGATCTCTTGCGCGGGCCCTATGTGGACGGCCCGCCCCTCCCGCATCACCACGACTCGGTCGGCCAGTCCGAGCACTTCCTCGACCTCGCTGGAGACCAGCACGATCGCGACCCCGTTGGCGGCCAGCTTCCGGATCAGCGCGTAGATCTCGGAGCGCGCTCCTACGTCGACTCCACGGGTCGGCTCGTCCAGCAGCAGCACCCGGCAGTCCCGGAGCAGCCAGCGGGCGAGCACGACCTTCTGCTGGTTCCCACCGGACAGGTTGCGGACCGGGTGGTCGATCCCGGCCGGGCGAACATCGAGTGCTCTGGTCAGCTCGGCGGCGGCGACGCGCTCCGCGTGACCGTTGAGGAATCCACCGCGGGCGAACCGCGTCATGGTGGACACCGTGATGTTCTTGTAGACGGCCTCGTCGAGGATCAGCGCCTGACTCTTGCGTTCCTCGGGCGCTAACCCGACTCCCGCCTTCACCGCTGCTTGCACCCGTCCGGGTTTGAGCTCGACGCCCTTGACCTTGACGAACCCGGAGGCGGCCCGGCGAGCGCCGTACACGGTCTCCAGGATTTCGGATCGGCCGGAGCCGACGAGTCCGGCCAGGCCGACGATCTCGCCGGCCCGGACCGTGAACGAGATGTCGGCGAACTCCCGCGGGCGCGACAGATTCGCCACCTCCAGCACGGTTTCGGCGGCGGCCGGGAGGTCCTGGCGCTTCGGGAAGACGTACTCGATCGAGCGGCCGGTCATCAACCGGATCAGCTCGGCTGTCGGGGTCTGCCGCGCGTCGAGACCGGTGGCGACGGTCGCGCCGTCCTTGAGCACGGTCACCCGGTCGCCGATCTCGCGGATCTCCTCGAGCCGGTGCGAGATGTAGACGACGGCGACCCCGCGCTCGGTGAGGCCGCGGATCACCCGGAAGAGGTTCCCGACCTCCTCCGGGTCGAGCACGGCCGATGGCTCGTCCATCACGATCAGCTCCGCGTCACGGGAGAGCGCTCTGGCCATACTGACGATCTGCTGGCCGGCTGCGGACAGCATCCCGACCGGGCGGCCCGGTGGGATCTCGCCGTGACCGAGGCCCTTGAGCAGCTCCCGGGCGCGGGTCGCGGTCTCGTGCCGGCGGGTCAGGCCGAACCGGGAGGGCTCGTGGCCGAGGAACACGTTCTCAGCCACGCTCAGCTCGGGTACCAGGTCGAGTTCCTGGTAGATCGCGGCGATCCCGAGGTTGATCGCGTCGGTCGGGCTGTTCAGCCGCTCCTCGTTGCCGTTGACAACGATCTGGCCGGCGTCGGGCTGGTGCGCGCCGGTGAGCACCCGGATCAGCGTCGACTTGCCGGCGCCGTTCTGGCCGAGCAGGCAGTGCACCTCACCGCGGCGTACCTCGAGATCGACACCGTCGAGCGCTCGCACCCCCGGAAACTCCTTGACGATCCCGCTCATCATCAGCAGCTCGTCATTCGCCACCCCTGTCACCCCTCCCAGTCATTGGGCCACCCCTGTCGCGTCGCGACCGATCAAGGTCGGGTCGAGAAACACCTGGTCGAGCGAGATCTGCGCGCCACCCCGGACCGCCGCTGCGAACCCCAACTCGGACTGGACCACCCGGCAACCACCACCCTCCGGCGCGATCACCCGGTCCCGGATCGCGCTCTCCAGCGGCTCTTGCAGCCACGGCCCGAGAGACGCGAAGTAGCCGCCGAGCACGAGTACGTCGGGGTTCAGGATGTTGACCAGGATCGCGCCCCCGATACCCAGCCAGGTCCCGACATCGGCCAGCGCGCCCAGTGTCCGGGCATCTCCGGCCTCGGCCCGGCGGGTGATCTCGGCCAGCCGCCGCTCCACGTCAAGGGATGGATCCCGCACCGGGTCGTCGGCGTCGGTCGCCTTGTTGAGCAACGTGGTCAGGCCGACCACGGTCTCCCAGCACCCGGTCCGGCCACAGCCGCAGGTCCGGCCGGCCGGGGCGACCGGCATGTGCCCGACCTCGCCGCTGAACCCGTGACCGCCACGGAGCAGATGCCCGTCGCTCACCACGCCGCCACCGACACCGATCGCGCCGGTGAGCAGGACGAGGTCGTCGGCCTGGTTTCCGGTGTCCTTCTTCAGTTCCGAGTACTCCGCCAGCGCGGCCAGGTTGGCCTCGTTGTCCACCCGGAACGGGTACGCCGGATCGCCGAGTCGGGCGCGCATCTCGTCGACCACCGGGACCTCGTTCCAGCCGAGGTTGGGGGCGAGCTTGAGCGATCCGGTCGCGCTCTGGACGAGCCCAGGCACCGCCAACGTGACCCCGGCGGTCTGCCCGCCGCGCGCGTCCACGGCGGCGACGGCCTCACGAATCAGGTCGGCCAGGCGGTCCAGCGTCGTACTGGGGTCCTGGTGGGCGACGTCGAGGGGGACGCGGTGTTCGAGCACGACGCCGCCGCTCAGGTCGAGCGCGGCGACGGCCAGGTAGTCGACGTTGATCTCCGCGCCGACACCGCAGACGCTGCTGCCGTCGAGCTCGACCAGCTGGCCCGGCCGGCCGAGGGCGCCGCGTTCGATCTCGGCCTGGCCTTCGCGGAGCAGGCCGCGTTCGACCAACTCGGCGACGAGGCTCGAGACGGTGGCCTTGTTCAGGCCCGTGTCGGCGGCGATCCGGGCCCGCGATCGGGGTCCGGCCGCGCGGACGTGGCGGAGTACGACAGAGAGGTTGTTCCGGCGGAGCGAGACGTGATCGGCGGCCACCGCAGCGCCTCCCGGCCGGCCACCTTCCGTCAGCATCCGACCCCACCCCTCGTTGACTGTGACGCCGCTCACAGACTTTGTCTGTTGAGCCAACAAACTAAGTACGCCACTCCGTCGCCGTCAAGATGTTGCGACCAGGTTTCTGCGGATCACCGGGAGATTTGCCCAACCACCATTGGTTGCGATCTTGCAGGGCATCGTCAAGGTCTTGCGCCGGTGTAGCGGCAGTTTGTACGCTCGGCGCCACTCTCCGCAGTCCTGTCCGCCCCGATCAGGAGCCTGCACACATGACGCTCACCCGCCGTACCTTCCTGGCTGCCTCCGGAGCACTGACCGCGGCCACCGCCACCACTTCCGCAGCGACCCCGTCGGCCAGCCCACCAGGCGATGTGGTCGGCAAGGTCACCGTCGGCTATCAGGGCTGGTTCGCCTGCAGCGGCGACGGCGCCCCGATCAACGGCTGGTGGCACTGGAGCCAGAACTGGGGTCAGCCGCCGTCGCCGACCAACACGGCGATCGTCAGTTGGCCCGACGTCCGCGAATACGCCGCGACCTACCAGACGGCGTACCCGAATCTGAACAACGGGCTGCCCGCGAAGCTGTTCTCGTCGTACGACCAGCAGACCGTGAACACGCACTTCCAGTGGATGCAGCAGCACGGCTGCGACACGGCGGCGCTGCAGCGGTTCAACCCCTTCGGCGGCGAGGGCCCGACCCGGGACGCGATGGCCGTCAAGGTGCGCCAAGCCGCCGAACAGTGCGGGCGGAAGTTCTACATCATGTACGACGCGACCGGTTGGGAGAACATGCAGTCGGAGATGAAGTCCGACTGGACAACGAAGATGAGCGCGTCCACCGCGTCCCCGGCGTACGCGCGACAGAACGGCAAGCCGGTCGTCTGCATCTGGGGCTTCGGTTTCGACGAGGCCAACAAGGCGTGGCCCGCTTCTGTTTGTCTGGACGTCGTGAACTGGTTCAAGAGCCAGGGCTGCTATGTGATCGGCGGGGTGCCGACGCATTGGCGACGCGGGGTTGAGGACTCACGGGCCGGCTACCTGGACGTGTACCACGCGTTCAACATGCTCTCGCCCTGGATGGTGGGGCGGATCAGCGACGTTGCGGGCGCGGATCACTACTACAACAACGTGAATCAGCAAGATCAGGCGGACTGCAACGCGTTTGGCATCGACTACCAGCCGTGCGTGATCCCGGGTGATCTGCAGTCCGGGCACCGGCGGCACGGCGACCTGATGTGGCGGCAGTTCTACAACCTCAAACGCGTTGGCGTGCAGGGGCTCTACATCTCGATGTTCGACGAGTACAACGAAGGCAACCAGATCGCCAAGACCGCGGAGAGTGCGTCCTGGGTGCCGCAGGGGTCCGGGATCCGGGCGCTCGACGAAGATGGCACGGCCTGCTCCTCGGACTACTACCTGAGGCTGACGAACGACGGCGGCCGGATGTTCAAGGGCGAGCTCCCGCTCACCGAGATCCGGCCGACCCCGCCGATGCCGGACTCCGGTGCAGGTGGGGTGATCTTCTACGAACATGTCGACTACGGCGGTGCGGCCGGACAGGCGCTTGCCAAGGGCAACTACAGTCGTGCGCAGCTGCAGGCGGCCGGCGTACAGGACAACTGGGCATCGTCGGTACGGATCCCGGCGGGGTGGACGGTGACGATCTACGCCGAGGATGGGTTTGGCGGTCAGTCGTGGACGCGGACCGCGGACACGCCGAACTTCGTTGCCCTCTCCCCCAATGCCAACGACCAGCTCAGCTCGTGCCGGATCGAATGAGATCTTTGATCAGAGCAGCTCGAGGCTGTCCGAGGCAAGGGTGATCACGGCGTCCTCCAGATGCAGCCGGCAGGCGATCGCGTGGCCGGAGCAGACGAACAACGCCGGCCCGGCCGCGTCGACGACCTTGTAGGCCACCGTTTGCGGACAGCGATCGATCGCGCCCTCCGGTGCGCTGTAGCAGCCGAGGACATGACACGTCACGTCCTCGCCGACGTTCATCAAGGTGAGGCCGTGTTCCGGGCAGACGCCCCAGGCGACCGCGCAGCTGTGCCCTTCGTTCGCGGCCAGCCGGACCAGGTTTCCCGCGGTCGTCTCCAGTTCGCTGGCGACCGCGCGGAACCGGTCAGCGGCCTCGTCCAGATCGCGCCGGTACTGCCGCGCCTCGACGGACTCCGGTAACCCTGCTGTCGCGGCCTGTACGCCGTCCGACAACGCGATCGCCGCGAGCGCGATCTCGTCCAGCCGCACCGTGGTCGCGAACTCGACCACCTTGGCGACGCCGTTGCCGTTGATCCCGTTGTGCTCCGCTGACTGTGAGTGACCGTTCAGGTTGTGCGAGTGCTCGTCGACCGCGACGTCGAGTGCCGGCCCGGATCCGCCCGTGCCCGGCTCGCCGGTCCCGTTCGCCCCGGTGCTGTTCGCCGGCGTCCAATGTGGCTGTTCCGGATCGCTTCTCTGGTTCTCTCGCTTGGCCTTCGCCATTCGCTCTGTCCCCCTGGATACGTCCCGCGCCGAGGACGATCACATACCGCCTCGCTCGCCGATGGTGCCATGTTTGCGGGGCACCCGACCAGTGCGAATCGGGCAGCGTCACCCACCGCGCACCAACCTTTGCACACAGCAACGAAACCCCTTGAAAAGCAGGCTTTCCGCCGCGAAACAAACGTTTGGTCCAGCTCCGGGGGTCGCAGCCACCGAGACGTCGGCACGTATCTGGTTAACCGCTTTCCGTCAGGCCGCGGAGACCGGGCCCAGACTCAGCCGGAAATCGTCATCCGACCTGGCTCAGGTTTGCGGGGTGAGCTGCTTGCGGAGGAAGTCGACCGTGCGTTCGCGGGCGGCGAGGGCCAGGTGTCCGGGCTGGTCGCGGACCTCGCGGGTGAGCACGCTGTGTGCCGACTTGCCGAAGCCGCCGGGGTTGCCCGGACCGGAGTCGAGCTCGATCACCTCGAACGCGTCGCCGAGGCGCTCGCGCAACGTCACGAAGCGTTCGCCCGGGGAGACCTTGTCCCCGCTGAACCGGAGGCCTAGCACGCAGAGTCCGTCGGCGCGGGTCCGCTCGGTCACCCGGTCCAACTCCTCCTGCGAGAGGCCGGGATCGGCCTTCATCCTGGCGGTGATCGAGAACGGGACCGACGGCTGGCTCAGTACGGGTGCGAGGACCGAGTCGTCCACGGCTGCCGCCAATGCGAATCCGCCGCTGAAGCACATCCCGATCACGCCGACCCCGCGTCCCGGCGTACGGGCTGCCAGGTCGGCGGAGAGCGCACGAAGGTACGCCGCGAACGGGCGGTTGGCGTTGGTCGCGAAGGCGCGGAACTCGGAGGCGACGCAGAGGCGGGCGATGATCCGGAGCGCATAGCCGGCGGTCTCCGGGCGTCCTGGTTGGCCGAACGGCGATGGGATCACCACTGTGAAGCCCTCGTCGACCAGGTGGTCGCCGAGGGCGGCGACCTCCGGGGTGACGCCGGGGATCTCCGGGATCAGCACGACGCCCGGGCCCTCGCCCTTTTGGTAGCAGTCGTAGGTCAGACCCGCGCCCGTGAAGGACGTCTTCTGCCAACTGGCCAGGTCAGAACTCGGGGCGGTACCGGTCATCGCTTTGCGCTCTCCTCCGCAGTCGGGACTCCACACCCTAGGGCCGAACGGCTCCCGCGCCTACGAGCCGGGGCGCGGGAGGTTCGTTGTACGGGCTATTGGGTGAGGTCCCAGACGGGGCGGATCTCGACCATGCCGATCTGGGCGACCGGGTGCTTGGACGCGATCTCGATCGCCTCGTCCAGGTCGCGGCACTCGATCATGTCGTAGCCGCCCATCTGCTCCTTCGCCTCCGCGTACGGGCCGTCGGTCGTGATCACCTTGCCCTGCCGGCGGCTGACCCCGGTGCCCTCGTCGGCCGGGCGGATCGCGTCGCCGTGCAGCCTGACGCCGCGCTCGGTCATCTCCCGCACCCACGCCTCGGTCGCCGCCAGCATGTCCGGCGGGACCGGGCCGTCGAAGTCCACGTCCGGGCGGATCAGCAGCATGTATTTCATGGTTCTCCTCGCGTTCTCCGAGTGTTCACGCCCGGGCGGGCGTCCGGGCGGGACGTCGGAGCGGGGTTGCAGCTATTGACATCGCCGCGGCTCTGGCGCGGCAGACAGATTGTCCCCAGCCTCTGGCATACTCCGGCCAGAATGTAACTCTGAGACCCAATGGGGGGGTCCTCATGTCCATCCGCCCTGCTCTCCTGGTGAAACTGGGAGTGCCCGCGACGCTCGTCGCAACCACTCTCGTCACCCTGACCGGCTCGTCCGTCTCGGCGGCCGAACCGAAACCTTTCTACAACGCTTTCAACGTCCCCGCGCGGCAGCTCGCCCCCGCCGCCGAGGCCTATGACCCGCACTCGGTGCTGGTGAAGTTCTCGCCCAAGGCAACGAGCTCTGCCCGCAAGTCGGTGCTTGCCAAGCACAACAGCCGCCAAGCCGCCACCCTCGCCACCGACGACTACGTCACGGTCACGAGCAACGGCGCCGCACCCGACCTGCTGAAGAAGCTGAAGGCAGAGCCAAGCGTCGAGCTTGCCTCCCTCGACTACATCCGCAAGGCCGACGCGACTCCGAACGACGAGTACTACGCCAGCGACCAGGGGTACCTCTCGACCATCCGGATGCCGCAGGCCTGGGACATCTCCAAGTCCGCCGGCACCCAGACCGTCGCAGTACTGGACACCGGCGTCGACGCCGGCCACCCGGAGCTGAGCGGGCGGATCCTGCCGGGCTACAACGCGCTCAACAAGACCACCAACACCAACGACGACAACAGCCACGGCACGATGGTGGCGGGCATCATCGCCGCCAACACCAACAACGGCCGCGGCGTCGCCGGTGTCGCCTGGAACGCCCGGATCCTCCCGGTGAAGGTCCTCAACGCTGAGGGCAGCGGCAGCGACTCGAGCGTGGTCGCGGGGATCAACTGGGCGGCCTCGCACGGGGCGCGGGTGATCAATATGTCACTCGGCGGTAGCAGCTACAACTCGGTCATGCACGACGCTGTTAAGAACGCCGTTGCCAAGGGCATCGTCGTCGTCGCTGCCTCGGGCAACGAGTACAGCAACGCGCTGCACTACCCGGCATCCTTCCCGGAGACGATCTCGGTCGGTGCCACCGACAACAACGGCGTCCTGACCACCTTCAGCTCGTGGGGCGACACGGTCGACATCACCGCACCCGGCTGGCACATCCTGTCGACCGGCCCGCGGGCCCTCACCGACCCGCGCTACGAGCCGTACTGGGGCGGCAACGGCACGTCATTCTCGGCTCCGATGGTCGCCGGGGTGGCCGCACTCCTGCGGAACAGGTTCCCGAGCTACACCCCCGCCCAGATCGAAGCGCGGCTGAAGTCCACCGCCCGTGATGCAGGTCCGCGTGGTATCGACCCGTTCTACGGCGCCGGCATCCTCGACGCCGCCAACGCTCTCGGCGCCACCTGGGCTCCGGAGTTCTGGGCCGCCGGTCCGGACGGCAACGACGTCCCAGTCCGCGCGACCTTCATGTCCAGTACCTCGATCACCGGCGCGATCGGCACCGAAGGCGAGGAGGATTGGTACGCCGCGCAGTCGGCCGCCGCGCGCAAGGTGATCGTCACAGTTACGCCGCCCGCGTACGACAGCGCGAACCGGGCGCAGAACCTCGACGCCGTGCTCTCTGTCTACGACGACCAGCTTCGCCTGATCGGCTTCAGCGACTACGGCGAATCCGCTGGTGCAACGGAGGAAGTCAGCGTCACCCTTCCCGTTGGCCGGTCATTCATCATGGTCCGCAACTTCAACGGCTCACGTGACAGCCGTCCGTACACGATCAGGGTGTCAAGCGGCACAGCCGGTGGGACGTTGGTCGGCAACCGCGGCTGGGTGCGTGACACCGCACCGGTTGACCTCGCTGCCGGTGTGCCGCAGGACTACTCGCCGGTCATCACTTTCGAGCGCGATGTGGTCCCCTCGAGCATCACGCCGAACACAGTGCGACTGCTCCACGGCAAGACCGGCGCCGCCATCCCGAGCACGTCGACCTATGACGCGGCGACGAAGAAGCTGACCATCGATCCAACCCCCTTGCTGCAGGACAACACGCCGTACCGGGTCTCCATTCGGGGGTTGCAGGACACCAGCGCGGCACCGATGGACGGCGGCTACGACGTCTACTTCCGCACGGTCGACATTGCACCGGCGCCGATCACCAACTTCACCCTGACGGGCCAGTATGCGGCCGCCGCGATGAAGTGGACCCTGCCGGGGATCACGGACCTCGACCAGGTGGTCGTCCGCCGGAACGCCGGGACCACCCCGCCGTCCGCGCCGAACACCGGGACCTCGGCGTACATGGGCCCCGCCTCCAGCGCAACCGCCACCGGCCTCGCCAACGCGACCAGCTACGCCTTCCGCGCCTGGGTGAAGGACCGCAGCGGCAAGTGGAGTTCGTCGGTTCAGGCTCAGCTGATCGGCACCTACTCAACGATGAGCGCGACCACTACCGCGATGGACTTCGGCGGTTCGGTCACGCTCAGCGGCAGCGTCGTCCGCGTGGACACGAAGGCCCCGCTGGCCGGCGTACCGGTCTCCCTCTACGGCCGCAACAAGAACAGCTCCACCTGGCGCGAAATCACCCGCGTCACCACGAGCCCGACCGGCACCTACAGCGTGACCTACAAGCCGAATTACTCCACGGTCTTCGCCTGGGGCTACAACGGCTCGGGTGAGCTCCTGGGTTCCCGCACCGGCAACTGGACGGTCGACGTCCGCCCGACGATCACGGCCAACCTGACGGCGACCGCGATCACGCTCGGCCAGTCGACCACCTTCTACGGCTACGTCCGCCCGCAGCACGCCGGCTCCCCGGTCTACCTGCAGCGGTCCACCGGTTCAACCTGGACCACGATCACGTCCACCAAGCTGAACTCGACCGGCAACTACGGCTTCTCCATCAAGCCCACCACCCGAGCCAGCTACACCTACCGAGTCGTCTTCCAATCCGACGGCGACCACGCCACAGCCGTCAGCCCCGCAAAATCCTTCACGGTCAGCTGACACCAGCCGCTGGAGCTGACACTCCAGCCCCACACCAGTAACCAAACAAGGCCTCTGCCGCTCCCCAGGAGCCAGGCAGAGGCCTTGTTCACTGCAGACCACCGCCCGATGAGCCGGGTTAGCTCTCCGGGTTGCCCAGTGCGACCGCCAGGGACGGATTCTCCCTCAGCGTGGGGAACCTTGAAGTCAGCTCAACCAGCAGGTCGGTCAGGGCGTTTCCGGCAAGCTCAAGCAGCTCGTCGTAGACGATCGTCGCGACGTCGGCCGAATACGAGCTGGAAACCCTGACCGAGGAATCCTCCAGCTGGAATTCGATCCGGTCCTCGGATTCAAGAAAGCCGATCTGCGACGATTTTCTCTCCGGCAACTCACGGATCGCGCGCAACATGCCGATGGCGAAACTGAGCGTCGACACCCAGCCAAATTTCGTGCTGAAGCCTGCGTCCCCGATGACGAGATCGACGTCTCCCATGAAGCACGAGAAGAACAGCTGGTACGCCGGCGCCGTCGCCAGGTCCAGGCGCTCCTCCGGGTTGCCGTAGGGCGAAGGGTCACCGACCACATACCTCAGATGGGTGGCGGCGTTAGGTTTCATCTGATCACCGGGAACACCACTCTGGTTACTCCGCGATCGGGCGGCTGGGACTCCAGTGTGTGCCCTGGACTCGGGCGAGGCGCTCGGCTTCCATCAGGTTGTCTCTGAGTGCTTCGGCGTCCTCCCGCGTCATGCCCAGGATGTTCGCGAAGTCGTGATCAGCAAGAGCAACGCCGTCCAGGACATACGAAAACGTGAGGTACACGAAGATGTACTCGCGCATATCGAGGTCGAGTTCGACCCCGTCACGCCGGAACCTTGCGATCAAGTCTCCATCACCGACCGATTCTGATTAGAAAACTACGCGGGCCAGTCCAGAACGGCTTCCGTCGAGCTCGATCCTAATACTCCAGCCGTAGATCGTGACCTGGCACACCTCGGCACGCCGGAATCGTCCCAACCGGGTTGTCAGCCGACTTTGGCTTTGATCTCCTCGCCCTTCGCCTCGGCGGCCGCGAGGAGGTTACTGCCGTTTCCCTGGGTTTCGAAGCCGCACTGGCTCGCCCGGTTGAACGTTCGCTCGTTGGCTGTGCCGGTCACTCCGCCGCCCGCGTCACTGACCCTAATGGCCGCATCCCAGCACTTCGCGCCCTTGTCGAACGTTTGGCACGCTTGCTTGACCATCACGTGCACCGGCTGCAGGCGGTCGCCAGGGGAACCGATTCGGGCGAGCTCACGACTGCAGCTGCGAAGGGTGTTCGCATACGACCTCATCTTCGCGCGCGTGAGGTAGACGGGCCCCGTCTCCATGAAGGCCTTGTCGATCGTCTTGCGCAGCGTCGTGACCGCTTTGAGCCAGGCAAGCTCCCCGGCGGTCATAGGCGGGACCGTGGTGGTAGTCGGCGACACCGCGCTCGTGGTGGCCGGCTTGGACACGGCGGGCGACGCGGGGGGCGACGTGGTGGTCGTCGAGGCGGTCTTGTCGGCGCACCCGCTCACAAGCAGGACGAGCAGGACCGTAGCGGCGAGGCGGGCAGCGGCGCGAATGGTGTTGGTTGGCATGCAGAGACCCCCTCAGCGCTGCAACGCGGCAAGGATCGCGTGCCACGCGACTTGCTGTGGTCGGCGAGTGGCGCCAGCCAGGCAGGGGGACGGGGCCACAGCTGCGGCGACCTCCTTAGGACGACGCATCCTGCCCGACCGGTGGGTGTAGCGCCGACCGGTGGGGCAGTAGCTCCCTTGCGTCGCGGTCCGCAGTCCTCGCTCAGAACGCTACGCCTTGCGTTGCCGTCGAGATAGAGGCAACGGGGAGGTTGTCATAGGCTTGTCACAGCTCTCGGGGAGCTGGGGCAACCCACCTTGGTCCGCGCGGGGTCCGCGCGGCATCGGCAACCAACGGAACCGGGTGACTCGGCATCGGTTGCACCAGTGCTTGCAGTTCACCAGCGTGCGCCGCTGTCCGCGACATGCCGCAAGACCACGCATCCAGTCTCGGCGGATCATGACGAACCACCGCGAATTCAGAAGGATCGAACTCATACCTTGGTGCGGTAGAGCCGTCAGGGCTACGGATCCTCGATTGAGCCGGCACCTACAAGTCAACTCGCAGCGCAAGTGTCGTCTTGCTGTCGTATCTTCTTCGCCGTGCCACCGCCAGCGCCCGGCGCGGGAGCTGGCGGGGTGAGTTCTCCAGGAAGGCCTAGTGGCACTTGAAGAACTCGTTGACCGTGCCGTCGGGTCGGACGTTGAAGTGATCGACTTGGTGAGTGTTGATCGTCGATCCGTCCGAGCCGGTGGCGTGGAGGTTGAACGTGAACGTTCCGTTCACGGTCGCCCCGTTGGCGTTGAAGCCTCCCCAGATCGTGACCTTTCCGGTGTAGCTCGGCAGAGTCGGGTCCTCGAGCGGCACCGCGACGAAGGTGCCGGTCTGGGTGAAGGTTGCGTGCACGCGGCCGTCATCGAAGGTGGTCGTGTGCTCTATCAGGTTGGTGGTTGTGGTGATGGTGTAGAGCGGTCCTTCCTCCGAGCAGATGGGATCGGGAATAACATCGACGAAGGTCTCGACGAGGTTCTTCTGGGTGATGGTCTCGGTGACCGGTGGCGCGCCGAACGCGGGCGCTCCGGTGAACAGCAAGCCCGCGATCAGCAGGCCGACCATCAGTAGCAGGCGACGAAGCATTCCATGCCCCCTCTTGCGATATGGAGCTCTGTGCGCCGGGCGGTTGTGACGCTACTCGCGCCCGGCCGAGGGAACCAGGGCTGATCCGGGGGGCGACGCCAGCGACTCCTGACGAGCTGACTGACGCCCATGGGGTTGAAGTAGTCAGCCCGTGGTCGTAGTTGCACGGTAGTTGCAGTTCACCCCGATCCGCGCACGTTCCCAGGGATACGACAACCAGGTGACGAGCGCGGTGCGGACCGTGACGAACCGCGCCGGACAGAGGCTGGTCGAACTCAAACCTCGCGGCCGAAGGCATACGGGTTCGAATCCCGTCCCGGGCACAAGGACGTGCATGCAGCCATGGGGCACGCGATTGTCGCAGGTGCACCTTCAGCGCCGAGCCAGCGTGCCGAGTCTGCTCGGATCCTTCATTCTGACGCAGCTGGGAAGCTTGGACGACGGTAGTCGTAGTTCGTGATCTGGCGGTGTGGCGGTCCCGGACGTAGTGCAGCCACCGGTTGATGATCTCAGGTTGTGTGGACTCAAGACGGTCGCGCGGTGGCTGCGTGCCATAGCGTAGACCCTGGTCGTTGGCAGCGTGGTTTCGACGAGCTGGTGGAGTGGATCGCGTGCCGTTTCGTGCGGGTTGAACCGCGTCGGCGGGTCGGGTTGTTCCTGTTGGGGTTGCTGGCCGGGTTGCCGCGGGTGAACTGCTGGACGATCGCCGAGCATGCCGGTGAGGCGTCTCCGGATGGGATGCAGCATTTGCTGGCTCGCGCGGCCTGGCACGCCGACGCGGTGCGTGACGATCTACGGGGTTACGTCGTGGATCACCTGGCTGATCCCGGCGCGGTGTTGGTGGTTGATGAGACCGGCGACTTGAAGAAGGGCGTTCACACGGTCGGGGTGCAGCGGCAGTACACCGGGACCGCGGGCCGGATCGAGAACGCCCAGGTCGGGGTCTACCTCGTCTATGCCGCCACCGGTGGGCATGCGTTCATCGACCGGGCGTTGTATCTACCGAAGTCGTGGACGACAGAGCCTGACAGGTGTCGCGCCGCGGGGGTTCCCGACGACATCAAGTTCGCGACCAAGCCGGCGCTTGCGCGCGAGATGATCATCCGCGCGTTGGATGCGGGTGTCCCGGCGTCGTGGGTGGCTGGCGATGAGGTCTACGGCTGCGATTCCAAGCTGCGCACGGGTCTGCAGGAGCGCCGGATCGGTTACGTGCTGGCGGTGGCCTGCGACCACCAGGTGGCCACGCTGGCCGGCAAACACCCTGCCAAGGCTCTGGCTCGCCGGTTGCCGGCGCGGGCCTGGAACCGGCTCAGCGCAGGCGCCGGTGCGAAAGGTCACCGCTGGTACGACTGGGCCCTGATCGACATCCCGGTCGACGTCACCGACGCCGAGGTTCCCGGCTCCGTTGGGGATCAGGCGTTGTTGGTCCGCCGATCGATCAGCACCGGCGAGCTGGCGTTCTACCGCTGCTACACACCCGTCCCCGTGCCGCTGGCCACCCTGGTCGCGGTGGCCGGACGCAGGTGGACGATTGAGGAATCTTTCCAAGCAGGTAAGGGATTGACCGGCCTGGACGAACACCAGGTCCGCCGCTGGATCTCGTGGCACCGGTGGACCATCCTCGCGATGCTCGCGCACGCCTTCCTCGCCGTCACCGCCGCGACCGCACGAGCCCAGACCCACCCGACACCAGGGCTCATCGCGTTAACCGCGAACGAGATCCGGCACCTGTTCACCCACTTGCTCGACCACACCCGACACAGCGCGCCCCACCTGCTGCACTGGTCACGCTGGCGACGCCGCCACCAAGCCCGAGCCCGCGACTGCCACCACTGCCGTCAAACAGCCCAACTCGCCTGATCACGAACTACGGCTGGAGTACTATCCGCCACGGGCACAAGCTGACCCGGCGCAGCGCCTTGAACGTGGTCTTCAGTAGGGAGTTGCCGCGTTCGGCCAGGGCCCGGGTCGCGGAGTGCAGGGTGTTGACGGTGCGCTGGTCGTCGGTCAGCTTGTCCCCACGCGAGGCCTTGATCAGGCAGGTCAGACGGTGGTTCTCGCCTCCGTAGCCCAGATCGGCCAGCGTGGCGTGCTCATCGTCGGTCCAGGCGTCGAGTGTGGGCAACAGGTCGCGGTGGGCGCGGGCGCAGGTGGTGTCGTGTTCCCGGCCGGGCCGCACCTCCGAGGTCCACAGCGGCCACCCGTCCGGCGCGGTGATCACCTGCACGTTGCCGCCATGGTGATCATGTTTGCCCGACCACCACAAATCGACCCCGGCGGTCGGCCCGATCGCTCGTGATCGGTCGGTGCGGATCAGCGTGCCGTCCAGGTGCACATGGCTATGTCCAGCGGCGCGGGCGGCCAGCAACGCGCCGTGCAGGCTCGGCGCGGCCGCGGCGAGAACATCGATCGCCTCGTGCAGGTACCGGTAGGCCGTCGAGGCGCCGACCTGATTGTCGAGCGCGAGCTGGGCGACCCGGGTCCCATCGATGAACCAGCGCAGCACCAGGATCGCCTGCCGATAGCAACCCAGTACGCGCCGACCACGTCGGGTGCCGCGTCGCGCACGTTCGCCCGCGAGTAGGCCGGACACAAATGCGACGGTGGACTCCCCGATCGGGAGCACGGCGGTGTAGGTGACAGGATCGGGCACGCGAAACCTCGGTGTTCGGGTCGATCTTTGCTCGGACCGACCCTTCTACCGAGGTCCCGAACCTCCTTGATGATCCCCGCGTCGTCGGCGTGTCGCCCTGCGAGCGACCAGTCCCAACTGACAACTGTCTAGTGTCACACCCCTTGCTGCAGTGCCAGTCGTGTTCACGCTGGTCATCGTCCTGGCGGCCATGGTGGGCGAGCCCGCCTGCACGGCGGGATCCACCGTCGTTTCCCGGCGTGGTGCCGAGTCGCAACGCCATCGGCGGGCAGCGCCCGTCCGTGTCAGCGGAAGTCGACGTCGTCGAAGCTGGTCAGGCGGAAGAAGAAGACCGCCGTGTCGGGGTTCGCTTCCGCGAGGTCCTTCAGCACCTTGAGGGGGATCTGCTGCGGAGGAGAGACGTTGGTGTCAACAGCCCGGGCGTTCTTGAGTCTGTTCCCGGCGACCTGGTTGTAAGCGGCCGGTAGTGGCCACATGTTGCCCAGCTCGTTCTCGCCGCCAACCTGCATGTCGCGGACGTGGTCGCCGTTGAGCTCTGTGGGCACGATGCCGTACGGCCGGACCACGCTGTTAATGACCTCGCCGCCGGGTGTCTCACCCGGGACGAGCGGGCCGACGATGTTGGTGCCCGGGCCAAGCTTGCTGAAGTCGCTGAGCCCGATCGGGGCGCCGCCGTGCGGCAGCTGCCGTAGACGCATCGGTGTGTAGACCAAGATGTGCGGCCGGCCCTGCCGGTGCGCGGCCCTCAGCTGCTCCTGCGTGCGGGTCTCACCGCGGGCCGTGATGTAGAGATTCGGGTACCGGTCGGCCGGGGGCTTCGGCCAGGCCAGCGCCAGCGGTTGAGCCCGGTTCGGCCTGGGCGGCGCGTTCGGGGCGGGCGCTCCCGGGCCGTTGAAGTTCATCATTTGACCGCCGAGGTCCTTCAGCTGGCTGAGGACGTGGGCGATCCGGTCGTACGAAACGATCGTGCTCTTGTCACCCTGGACGCCGTTGATGTACACGAGGTCGAGGTCCGTCCCCGTATTCCAGGCCGAGCCCGACCGCCAGTCCACTAGCTTCCAAGTCTTGCGCCACGGGACGGTGAGGATCTTGGCGCCGACTTCGCCCTCGACCCCGAACACCAGCTCACGGCTGAGGTTCAGGTTGGCGGCCGCGACGAAGCTGACCTTGCCGTGGTCGGCGACGATGTCGACGGGTGCGCGGAACGTCGCCCCGAAATCGGCGCCCGCACGCGCCCGAAGCTTTCCCTCGATCGCGGCCAGGTCGATCGACAGGCCTGCGGACAGGCCCGCGTCGAGGGCGATCTTCATCGCCAACTCAAGGAAGAGGCTGGCCCGCGCGGAGGCCGGAACGACGAGCTCGGCGGTTCCGCGTAGTCGTGTATTGGCGAGGAGGGCGATCGCGGGCAGCGCTGCCAACCCGGTCGTCGCGACCATCGCGGAGAACAGGCCGAACGCTGCGGCGACCTGGCCGTAGGACAGTCCGACGCGGACCTTCTCAAGCTTGATCGGACCAAATGCCGCCTCGGCGCTGAACCCGCCGGAGACTCCGCCGGACACGTTCACACCGAAGCCGACGCCGGGCGTGAGCGGCATGCGTGCGGTAACCTGCCCGCCCGCATCCACGTTCTTCCTGAGTTCCTTCGACTGTCGCGCCAGCAGTTCGAAGCTGCCCACGTCGAGGACCACGTCGCCGTAGTTGATGGACGGAGACTTCAGTCGCTTGGTCGCCTCCGCCGCGGCTGATGCCTTCAAGTGCTTTAGGTCGGGGTCGCCCATGGAGTAGGCACCGCGGTAGGCCGCGGAGTGCTGGCTCAGCTCCCACTTTCGGTACGCGAAAATGAGTGCGCTCAACAGATCCTCGCCGACCTTGCTCCCCTTTCTGGGGAGACCGGCGAGGTGGAGCTGCTCGTGCCAGTCACCGGACCCCTGATGGACGCGGCGTACGTCGGCCCAGCGGGTGTCGGGAGTCAGCCGTTCGACGACCCGGCCCTGCAGGTCCCGCCGCATGGAAACGCCGAAAGCGTCGATCACCTTCACCAGCGAGGTGAGGAATCCGGTCCGGGTGATGTCCATCTGGGCAGCGGCGTCGGAGAAGGATGTCCGCAATAGGGTCCCAAGCGGGCCCGTCGTCTGGTCGCCTGCATGCTCGACGATCGTCTTGAAGTCCGCGAACAGGGGCTCCATTCCCTCGTCCTGCTCGAAGTACCAATTGCGGAAGGCCGCGATCCCGTTCGAGAAGTCGCGCCGGCAGTCGGCCAGCCGCTCGTCCGCGTAGGTGTTGACATCCTTGTTGAGCTGGTCGTCAGTCGACGTGGGAACCAGCGTGGTCCCGGGGGGCGATGTCGTCCCAGGGGGTGCCGCAAGGGCTGACGCGCCGGGACTGCCCTGCACCATGTGGTGCCGTACCGGTGACTGGCCAGATAGGACGGCGGTGACTGCCCGGTTGCCGGCGCCGCGTTGGAGCATCAACACCGTCGCCGCCGGGGCCGACATAAGTGCGGTGGACGTTGGGGTGTGCGGCTCGGCACGCCGGGACTCAATAGGGCCCCGATGGCCAGAATCCGCCTCTTTCACCCGGCAACCCCTTTCGACGCCTCTGCCCCGAAGTAGACCACCTTCGGTCCGGTCTGCGGGGTCGCTGAGTGCAAGAAGCGACGACATGTGCACGAACGGACACCCCGGGATGCCCGAAGGTGCGGCCCGGCCGGGAACACGACACCACCTGCGCCCGCGCCCACCGCGCCCTGTTGCCCACACTCGACGCCTGGACCGACGATGAGCACGCCACGCTGGCCGATCTGGGCTACGGAGGCGAGAACCGTCTGACCTGCCTGATCAAGGCCTCGCGTGGGGACAAGCTGACCGACGACCAGCGCACCGTCAACACCGTGCACTCCGCGACCCGGGCCCTGGCCGAACGCGGCAACTCCCTACTGAAGACCACGTTCAAGGCGCTGCGCCGGGTCAGCTTGTGCCCGTGGCGGATAGGTGCCATCACCGCCGCGGCGCTCGTCCTGCTCCACCATCAACACGAACGCACAACCTGATCAACCGAGAGCGCCGGTCGCTACTGAGAAGGTCCACTGTCCAGTGTTCGTTTGCGCCCCGCATGCTTGCCGGCCATTTCAAAGCTCACCCCCTCTTGAGCCTTCGTCAGGGGGCGTAGTGCTGGATGGCGCCTTCTTGGGTGAGGGTTGTGAGGGTGTGGGCTAGGTCGCGAGCTTCGGCGAGGAGGTTGGGGAGGTTGGAGGTGGTGAGGGTTCGGTTTCGGACTACTTGGTGGCCGTCTACTAGGACGTGGACTACGTCTGAGGGGCGCGTGGAGTAGACGAGGGCGGCCAGGGGGTTGTGGAGGGGTTGGTTGTGGGGGGCGGAGAGGTCGAGGAGGGTGATGTCGGCTCGGCGGCCTGGTTCTAGGGCGCCGGTGAGGATGGGGAGGTTCGCTGCGGTCGCGCCGCCTCGGGTGGCTAGGCGGAGAGTGTCGGAGAGGGGCATCCACTCGGCCTGCTGTTCGCGTTGTTTCTGGGTCAGGGCGACCAGGCGGAGGGATTCCCAGACGTCCAGGGTGTTGTGGACCGCGGCGCCGTCGGTGCCTATGCCGACGGGGATGCTGGCCGATTGGAGTTGCCTGATCGGGGTGGTCGAGTCCATGGCGAGTTTGAGGTAGACCTTCGGGCAGGTGGCGACTGCGGTGCGGTCCGCATGGCGCTCCAGGCGAGGCAGGTCCTCGTCGAGGATGCCGCAGCCGTGGGCGATGAGGGCGCCCGCTTCCAGTACGCCGGTACGGTCGAGGACCTCGATCGGGGTGGCGCCTAGACGGTTCTTCGAGGAGCGCGTCTGGTCGAGGGTTTCGGCGGCGTGGAGGTGGATGCGGAATCCTTCGGCGCGGGCGACTTCCGCCGTACGGGCCAGGTCTTCGTCTGTGACGGTGTACGGCGCGTGTGGGCCGAGGCTGGCGGTGATCCGGGGTGGGCGGCCGTTTGCGGATTGGTTGCCTAGGGCGCGGATCTGGCGGGCTGCGTCGAAGGCTGCCTCGCGTCCGTCGGGGCCGGTGGAGGAGAAGAACGTGGGGGCGAGGTCGGCCCGGATACCGGTTTCGAGGGCCGCTTCGGCGATCTGGTCGGCGTGGAAGTAGTGGTCGACGAAGGTGGTGACGCCGGCGAGCAGCATCTCGGCACACGCGAGCCGGGCGCCGACGCGGACTCGTTCGGGGGTCAGGTTCAGCTCCATCGGCCAGATCTTCTGGTTGAACCAGTCGTCGATCGAGACGTCCTCGGCCGCGCCACGCATCATCACCATCGGGCTGTGCGTATGCGAGTTGGTCAGCCCGGGTACCGCGAGCAGCCCGGTGCCGTCGATCACCTCGAAGTCAGACGACGCCCGGTCGCCCAAGGCCGGCTGGGGCGGCGCGGGGTCGTGCGGGGTGGCCTGCTGCGAGGCGTGCTCGTGTTCGGTGGGCTTGTGCGGGGTGGGCTGTTGCGAGTCGGGCCCGTGCAGGGTCGGCTGCTGAGGGTTGGGCAGTTGAGGGTTGGTGCCGGTGGGGACTATGGCGAGGATGGCGCCGTCGGCGATGTGGATGTCCTGGTTCTCGTCGACGCGGCACTCGCCTGTTTCCGGCACGATGAGCACCGCGCAGTTGCGGATCAGCAGTCGGTCCATAAGTCCTCCAGCGTCGCTCGAGCAGCCTTTTGCAGTCTGTCGCATCCAAGGTCTACGGGGTCCGGCGAACGATTGGTTGACCCGGTATGCGCGATCGGGAACGATGCGGCCCATGACAGCGCAGTACGGGCCGCATCGGTTTTCGGCCGGCGAGTATGGCAGCGAGCACACCGACGAGTTCCGCAACGCCGAGTTCGTGGTGCGTGATCTGCGCGGCGCGAAGTTCCGCGATTGCGACCTGAGCAACGTCAAGATCATCGATGCGGCACTGGTCGACGTCGATGTGTCCGGGTACGTCGAGAAGTTCGTGATCAACGGAATCGACGTCACGGAGTACGTCGAGACCGAACTCGACCGGCGGCATCCCGAACGCGTGCAACTCCGGGAACTGCAGACTGCCGACGACTTCCGGGCGATGTGGGACACGATCGAGCGGCTCTGGTCGGACACGACCACGCGCGCCGAGCGGCTGCTCGAATCGGCACGCCACGAACGCGTCGACGGCGAATGGTCCTTCGTCGAGACCCTCCGGCACCTCGTGTTCATCGCGGACGCGTGGGCGAGCCGCACGATCCTCGACGAGCCGAGTCCGTACCACCCGCTTGCGCTCCCCCAAAGCTGGTACTCCGATGCGGATGCGATCGCGCTCGGCATGGACCTCGACGCGCAACCGTCGTACGCCGAGATCCTCAAGGTCCGCGGTGATCGGATGGCCACGATTCGCCGGATCGTCGACGACCTCGCGGACGAAGACCTCGGACGCCCCTGCACCCGCTCCCCCGCGCCCGGCTACCCCGAAGGCGATCGCCCGGTCTGGGAATGCCTCGCCGTCGTCATGGAAGAAGAGTGCGAGCACCACCGCTACGCCACCCGCGACCTCGCCGTGCTGGAATCCCGCTAGGCGCCCTGCGGGCGCACCGAGGCCGGCTAGGGGTCACTAGTTGTTGAGTCGCTGGTGGATGTTGAGGGTGAGTTCGAGGGCGGGGAGTGCGCTGGTGGGTTCGATGAGGTTGTCGGCGTCACCAGCCAAGCAGGACAGCACGTGCTGGATCATCGCCTCGTAAGGGCTGGTCGCGGGTAGGTCGATCGCACGGTCCCCGGTGGTGGTGTATTCGATGAGCGTGGATGGGCCCTGGCCGGTGAAGTCGGCGCGCATCGCGTATTCGAGCACGCCGTCGGTGAAGGTGGCGCGCCAGCCGCCTCGCATCCCATAGGGCTGGGGCATCAGTGCGGAGCTGGTGCAGCGGACGAACGCATCCGGGTACCCCAGCAGGACCGCGGCCGCCGAGCCGCGGCCGGTCGGACTGGCGGTTCCGACGACGTGGATGGTGTCGGGTCGGCCCAACAGGCGGGTGATCAGGTCGAAGTCGGCATGCATCATGTCCAGTGCGAGGGTGTCGAGGCTGAGGTCGTAGCCGGGCCAGAGCAGCGCGGTGCGGCCCTCGATCTCCAGGCTCTGAACCGGCCCGTAGCGCTGATCGGACACGGCCTGCTCAAGCTGAAGGTTGGCGGAACTGAACCGGGAGAACATGTCCACAAACGCCCGCCGGCCGGTGGCGTGTTGGACGTCAACGATGCGGTGCGCGTCATCGAGGGTGGTGGCCAGCGGCAGCTCGATGAGCACGTCTCTGCCGGCCTCCATGGCCCGCACGGCTACCTCGGCGTGCAGCCGGGTGGGCAGGCAGATGTCCACCAGATCCACCGAGGCGTCGGCGATCACCGCATCCAGGTCGGTGCTCGTGGCGAACCCGAACTGGTCGCGGAGTTCGGCCAGCTTCTCCGGTGTCCGGCCGAAGACGACCACCTCATCCACATCCGAGCGGTCGGCGAAGTCAGCGGCATGAGCTCGACCGAAACCGGTGCCCAGCAGGGCGATCTTCATGAGGCGTAGCTCCTCTCGCGAGCTTGATTCACTCTATCGGGGATTCAGGGGAACAGATGTTCGAGTTTCGGGTATGGTGGGGGTATGGGTGCTGACCTGCAGGCGTCCTTGCTGGATGCGTTTGCGGATCCGGAGTTGGGTTCGCTGGACGGGATCCGGCGGACCGAGCTGAGCCGGGGTGCGTGGATCGACGTGCTGCCGGGGTGGTTGTCGGGCGCGGATCAGGTGTTCGAGCGGCTGGCGGTCGAGGTGGCATGGCGGGAGGAGCGGCGGCAGATGTACGACCGGGTGGTCGATGTGCCGCGGTTGTTGCGCTTCTACGGCGAAGGCGAGCAGCTGCCGTTGCCGATTCTCGACGAGGCTCGGGACCAGCTGAGTGACCACTACACCGAGGAGTTGGGCGAGCCGTTCCGCACAGCGGGGTTGTGCTTCTACCGGGACGGGCGGGACAGCGTGGCCTGGCACGGCGACAAGCTGGGCCGTGGGGAACACGAGGACACCATGGTCGCCATCCTTTCGGTCGGCGAGCCACGGGTGCTGGCGTTGCGACCGCGCCCAGGGAACAACGCCGGTCCGGTGACCTCGACGATCCGGCATCCGCTCGGGCATGGCGATCTGATCGTGATGGGTGGGTCCTGCCAGCGCACCTGGGAACACGCGATCCCCAAGGCGTCCGGCCGGATCGGGCCGCGCATCAGCATCCAGTTCCGCCCTCGCGGTGTCCGCTGACCGCCAGCCGATGGTGGTCATGCCGCGACCGGGAATTCAGCGCGGGTGACGGCGTCGGGCGAGGCCAGGTAGAAGCCGAGCAGGCGGACGCCCACGACCCGGCAGACATGGGTCGCCGCCTCGAGCCACTCGAAGTCGGTATCCGTCAGGTCGGGTGGACCGGGGCGGGCCAGAGCGAGGATGAGGGAGCCTTCGGGGTAGACGGTGAGCGGCCGGATCACCGGTTTCAAGGCCGAGGTGAAGTTGGTCGGAGGGTGGTCGTCGGAAAGCTCGGACAGGTCGATCGCGATCGCGCCTCGGTAGCAGTCCTTCTCGTCGCAGATCAGGACCATCAAGGTGCCGCGTCGGCGGTCGCCGGCACTGCAGTAGAGGTCGACCACATCGGCAGCGAACGCGGAGTCGGACAGCGGCTGCCGGCGCCAGTCCTTGGGAAGCTCCAGGAAAGTCATACCTAGAAGATGCAGTCGTTCCGGTGCGGATCCGGAGGTTGTCCACAGGGCAATTTGGCCCATCTTCTAGGACCGAAAGTGGATCTCACCGCTGGGCCGCTCAAGCCCTAGCCTCGAAGTATGACCAGCACAGCGACAGACCGCACGACACCGAAGAGCCGTACCTCGAAGCTGCTTCCGCCGGCCGGTGCGCCCCGGAATCTCGCCCTCGCGCAGTTGGCGAACTCAGTCGGCGACGGCGCGTTCATCGTCACCTCCGCGCTGTTCTTCATCCGGGTCGTCAGCCTGTCCACCGCCCAGGTCGGCCTCGGCCTCACGATCGCGTGGCTGGTCGGCTTCCTCACGGGCGTACCGCTGGGCCACTTGGCCGACCGCTTGGGTCCGCGCGGCATCGCGATCCTGCTGGCGCTGTCCACAGCGGTGTCGGTCGCCTCCTTCCTGTTCATCCGAAGCTTCCCGCTCTTCCTGATCGCCGCGATCGCCTACGCGACCAGCCAGACCGGCCTCACTGCCGCGCGACAGGCGCTACTCGCCGGTCTGGTCGACCCGGCCGAGCGGACGCGGATCCGCGCCTTCCTGCAGTCAACGGTCAATGCAGGACTGGCGGTTGGCGCAGCGCTCGGCGGACTGGCGTTGCACTTCGACACGACAGCGGCGTACCTGACTGTGTTTGCGATCGACGCGGCCAGCTTCCTGATTGCGGCTGTGCTGATCCACCGTGTACCGGCCGTCAAAGCGGTGACTGCTCACGTCAAGGGTGAGCCGCGGTTGGCGGTGCTGCGCGACCGGCCGTACGCAGTACTGACTCTGCTCAATGCGGTGATGTTGATGTTCATGCCGCTGTTGAGTCTGGTTGCGCCGCTGTGGATCGTGGAGCGTACGGATGCTCCCGATTGGATGGTTGCCTCGTTGCTGGTGATCAACACGATCGGCGTCACGCTGTTCCAGGTACGGGTCGCCCGCAGCGTCACGGATCTTCGTACTGCGACCCGGTCGGTGCGGTTCGCTGGAGTGGCGATGCTCGCGGCGTGTGCGGTGTTCGCGATCTCCGCCCTCGGGATGAGCCCGGCCACGGCTGCCGTAGTACTGGCTGTTGCTGCCGCTCTGCTGACCTTCGGTGAGATGAAGTTGGCGTCCGGGGCGTGGGAGATCAGTTTCGGTCTGGCTCCGGAAGACAAGCAGGGGCAGTACCAGGGCTTCTTCGGAACCGGTCCTGCGATCGCCCGGATGCTGGGCCCGGCGCTGCTGACGACATTGGTACTCGGCTGGGGTCCGATCGGGTGGATGGTGGTCGGTGCACTGTTCCTGGGAACCAGTTGCGCGACTGGTCTCGCCGTACGATGGGCAGCACGGACAAGGCCCGCCGGCAAGGCGTTCCAGCCGTCGCTCGCAGAGGAGTACGCCGCCTGATGGACATCCCCGGACTGGTCGAGATCACCTCGTACGACGAGCTGCGCGAGGTGGTTCCGCAGCCACTCGCCCACGCGTCGGACAAGACGCGCAAGGAGCTCCACGAGCTCGACCGGGAGTGGCTCGCGGCGTCGCCGTTCTGCCTGATCGCGACGGCCGCGGCGGACGGCAGCTGCGATGTCTCCCCCAAGGGCGACCCGGCCGGATTCACCATGGTGCTGGACGAAACCACGATCGCGATCCCGGAGCGGGCCGGCAACCGGCGCGTGGACGGCTTCACCAACATCCTCACCAACCCGCACGTCGGGCTGATCTTCCTGATCCCGGGTCGCGGCGAGACGCTGCGGATCAACGGGCGGGCCCGGATCGTCAGGGACGCGCCGTTCTTCGACGACATGGTGGTGAAGGGCAACCGTCCGCAGCTGGCGCTGCTGGTGGAGATCGAGGAGATCTTCCACCACTGTTCCAAGGCGTTCCTCCGGTCGAAGGTGTGGAAGCCGGAGACGTGGGAGCCGGACGCGGTGCCGAGCCGGGCGACGATTGCCAAGGCCCTGGACCGACCGAACGAGGAGCTGGCCGAGCTGGAGGAGTACTACGGGCCGAAGTACGAGGCCGGTATCTACAACGTGAAGTACTGAGGTACCGGTTCCCCGGCCGGCATACCGCGGATGGAGCATCGCGAAGTACCACGTGGCGACGATGACAGCGGGATCGCCGGGGCTCTACCGTTTCGAGGGTGAGCATTTCTGAGCCGACCGTCAGGTCCCAGGTGAGGCGGATCGCCCTGCCCGCCGTGCTGTCGGTCGTCACGATTGTCGGCGCACTCGGGGCGTCGGGAGGGCAACCGGAGCGCCGGGACGCGGACTGGTTCATGATCGCGCTGATCCTGGTCTCGACGGTGTCGCTCTACTGGCTCCGGCAGCGGCCGGTCCCGGTGCTGTGGGCAACGACCGTGGCGACGCTCATCTACATGCTGATGCAGTATGCCTACGGCCCGGTGATCTTCGCTTTCGTGATCGCGGTGTTCTACACGATCCGGATCGGGTTTCGGCTGACCGGATGGGTGGCGCTCGCGGGCCTGTACGGCGGGCACGTGCTCGGCCGGCTCATTCTCGGGATCAACGAGGACGGTGTTTACCAGATCCTGCTGGTCGGTACCTTCTTCGTCGTACTCGGTTTCATCGCTGAGCTCTTCCGCGGTCAACGGGAGCGGATCGCGGCCGCGAACAAGACGAGGCGCGAGGCGGAGCTCCGGCGGGCCGGCGAGGAACGGCTGCGGATCGCTCAGGAGTTGCACGACGTCGTGGCGCACCACATCTCCCTGATCAACGTGCAGGCGTCGACCGCGTTGCACCTGGTCGACCGGCAGCCGGAGCAGGCCGGGCCGGCGTTGTCGGCGATCAAGGACGCGAGCAAGGAGGCGCTGGTCGAGCTGCGGTCGATTGTGGGGATCCTGCGGCAGACGGACGAGTCCGCGCCGCGGCAGCCGGTCGCCGGGCTCGAACGGCTGGATCACCTGATCACCCGTACGTCGCGGGCCGGGCTGGAGGTGCACACGATCGTGCACGGGGATCCGCGACCGCTGCCGACCGGGCTGGATCGGGCCGCGTTCCGGATCATCCAGGAGTCGCTGACCAACGTCGTACGGCATGCGCAGGCGACGGCGGCGACCGTGCGGATCCAGTACGGCGAGGACTCGCTCGTGCTCCAGGTGGACGACGACGGCAGCTCATTGACGGGAGCGCCGCGCGAGGGCAACGGCATCATCGGCATGCGCGAACGAGCCACTGCCCTCGGCGGGACGCTCACCACCACACGCACGCCGGCCGGGGGCTTGCGGATCCTCGCGCAGCTACCGCTGGTGCCGCTCGGGTCAGGGGAGGCGGACGTGGGAGGGGGTTAGTTCGGCGACGTTGGAGACGCCCAGGAGGGCCATGGTGCGGCGGATTTCCTTGGTGAGGATTTCGGCGGATCGGGCGACGCCTCGCTGCCCGCCGGCCATCAGGCCGTAGAGGTAGGCGCGGCCG
Source organism: Kribbella caucasensis (assembly GCF_004361855.1). Taxonomy (GTDB): domain Bacteria; phylum Actinomycetota; class Actinomycetes; order Propionibacteriales; family Kribbellaceae; genus Kribbella; species Kribbella caucasensis. The sequence goes on along the minus strand of NZ_SNWQ01000007.1, from coordinate 287,005 downwards.
ACCAGGCAGGCGTCCGCGCCCAGGGCGATGGCCGCGACGATGTCCGCGCCGCTCATGATGCCGGTGTCCAGGTAGATCTCCGCGTCCGTGCCGATCTCCTTGCGGACATCCGCGAGGATGCGAAGGGGTGTGGGGGCGCGGTCGAGCTGGCGGCCGCCGTGGTTGGAGAGAACGATCGCGTCAGCGCCGGCGTCGACCACGCGGCGGGCGTCGTCGACGGTCTGGATGCCCTTGACGATCAGCGGGCCGCTCCAGATCGAGCGGAGCCAGTTGAGGTCGTCGATCGTCATGGTGGGGTCGAAGAGCTTGTCGAGGAGCTCGGCGACCGTACCGTCCCAGGTGGACAGGGAGGCGAACGTCAGCGGCCGGGTGGTGAGCAGGTTCGTCCACCAGGCCGGGTGGAGGGAGGCGTCGAGGACGGTCTTGGCGGTCAGCGACGGCGGGATGGTGAAGCCGTTGCGTACGTCGCGGAGGCGGGCGCCGGCGACCGGGACGTCGACGGTCAGCATCAGGGCCTCGTACCCCGCGGCGGCGGAGCGCTTGACCAGGTCCTCGCCTGCGTCGCGGTCCTTCCAGACATACAGCTGGAACCACTTGCGGGCGTCCGGGGCGGCCGCTGCCACGTCCTCGATCGAGGTGGTACCCATCGTGGAGAGCGCGTACGGGATGCCGAGCTGCTGGGCGACCTGGACGACCGCGCTCTCGCCCTCGTGGTTCATCATCCGGGTGAAGCCGGTGGGCGCGAACGCGAACGGGAGCTCGGAGCGGCGGCCAAGGATGTCCGTGCCCAGGTCGAGGTCGGAGACGTCGCGGAGGATGGACGGCTGGAGCTCCATCTCGGCGAACAGCTGGCGCGCCCGGCGCAGGCTGATCTCGGACTCGGCGGCGCCGTCGGTGTAGTCGAAGACCGAGCGCGGCGTACGGCGTTTGGCGATCGCGCGGAGGTCGGCGATGGTGAGCGCCTGCTCGAGCCGGCGGTCGGTCGGGTTCCAGGTCACCGGCTTGGGCCGCAACAGGGGCTTCAGCTCGGACCAGCGCGGCAGCTGACGATCGGTCATCGGGGCTTCCTCAGGCGGCACGGGGTGTGGTCGGACCACAGCATAGCCTGTGGTCCGACCACACAGCTAGACTCCCGGCTGTGAAGAGCCTCGTACTGCGAACGCGCGGCGCGCGCTGGGCTGCTGTGGGTTGGCGGCTGGTGGAGGGCTGCGGGCTGATGGGGATGGCGGGGATGGGCTGGCGGCTGGTGGAAGGCTGTGGGCCGGTGGGGGTGGGTGGGCGGTGAAGAACTATGAGTTGGTGTTGAGTTGGGTTGAGGCGGATCTCGCTGCCGGGCGGTTGCGGCTGGGTGGGCGGTTGCCTGGTGAGCGGGTGCTGGCGGAGCAGCTTGGGATCAGTCGGCCGTCGGTGCGGGAGGCGGTTCGGGTGCTGGAGGCGCTCGGGGTGGTGCGGACGGCGACGGGGTCTGGGCCGGAGGCTGGTGCGGTGATCGTCGCTGAGCCGGCGTCGCCGTTGACGGCGTTGTTGCGGTTGCATCTGGCAACCAATCACCTGCCGATGGGTGACATCGTGCAGACCCGCGTGCTGCTCGAGTCGTGGGCCGCCCGGCAGGCGGCCGAGCTGTTTGCCGTGGAAGGCGCCGCAGATCGAAAGCAGGGCGCGGGTGGGGCCTCGGGCGTGGGTGCGGGCTCGGGTTTGGGTGGGGTGGGGTTGTTGGGGGTGGCGGAGGGGTTGTTGGGGCGGATGGAGGATCCGGGGCTTTCGCCGGAGGAGTTTCATCTGCTGGATGCGGAGTTTCATGTGGCGTTGTCGGGGGTCGCCGGGAATGTGTTGATCGCGGCGGTGATGGCGTCGCTTCGGTCGGCGATTCATGGGTACGTGATGGCGGCGGTGCCGAATCTGTCGGACTGGGATGCGACCGTGGTGGGGTTGCGGGCGGAGCATCAGGCGATCCTGGCCGCGGTACGGGCGGGAGAGGCGGACCGGGCTGCTCGGTTGGTTACCGATCACATCCAGGGGTTCTATCGGGCCGCTCGGCTTGCCTCGCCCGATTGACAGCGCCTCGCCCGATTGGGTGCGGGTCAGCAGCGGGCAGAAGCGGGGAGTGCTGTGCGGCGGAGGCCGAGGATCAAGGTGGCGCCGACGATCAGGTGGAGAGACGCCAGGCCGATTCGGGCACCTGCGCCGATGCCGCTGAAGAGCGGGCTGCCGAGGGACGTGATGCACGTGATGATGGCCAGTACGGTCCAGATCTTGCGGGCGTTGATGGTTCGGCGTTCGAGGATGGCGAGGAGGGCCCAGCCGGCGAACGCCATCGCGGCGGAGGCGAAGAAGATCGAGCCGGCACCGACCTCGATGGTCGAGCCCTGCTGAGCCTTGAGGTCGACGCCGGCCAGTGGCACGAGGATCGCCCACAGGGCAAGGGCTGCGGCGACCGTCACACCGACGACGGCCAGCCGGCTACGGCCGGGGACGCGGATGGGCTGCTGGTCGGTGGTGTGTTGCGCGATGGTCATTGGTTTGCCTCCGAGACGATAAGGGGGTGGGCGGCGTCGAGCGTGGCTGATCAGCGCTGCTCGAGGCATCCGTCGCAAGGCTGCGCCGGCCCGGCCGGAAGTCGGTTCGGGATCGACTTTGGTCGGTGGTGGCGGACGCCGGGCCCGGCCTAGTGTCGGCGGCATGAGAGTGAGCGGTGTGAGACCGAACTGCGGCGCGGCTGCCTGGTGGGTGTCGGCGGCATGAGAGTGATCTGCCTGCCGACGTCCAGGCCGGTGCTGGCGGACGTCATCGCCTTGAGCGTGGTCGGCACGCTGTCCGCGCTCACGATCGTCGGCCGGCAACAGTCCGGCGAAGGCTTGGGGTCGCTCGCCCTCGATATCCCGGTCGGCGTGGCTGCCGTTGGGCTGATTCTGGCGCTGAAGCGGTGGCCGGTTCAGGCGGCGCTTGCTCAGGCCGTGCTCGCCGCGTTCTCCCCGGCGGCAACTCCGCCGACGAACATCGGCACGCTGACCGTTGCCCATCGTCGTCCCCTGCGGGTCGCTGCGCTTGTGGCGCTCGCTGGGGTTGTGGCTCATCTGGTGCAGTGGATCTGGTGGCCGATCGAAGGGCTGCCGCTGCGGTGGTTCTTTGTCATCGACGTTGCGGTGCATGCTGCCCTGCTGGGCTGGGGTCAGTGGAACCAGGCTCGGCAGGCGTTGCTCGATTCCCTCCGAGAACGCGCCCTCCGCGCCGAGACCGAGCAAGGCCGTCGGGTCGCCGAAGCCCGGTCGCTGGAGCGGACCAAGATGGCTCGCGAGATGCACGATGTCCTCGCGCATCGCTTGTCGCTGCTCGCCACCTACGCCGGGGCGCTCGAGTACCGGCCGGACTCCTCCCCCGAGAAACTCGCGCAAGCGGCCGGCGTGATCCGGACCGGCGTTCATCAGGCACTCGACGAACTGCGGGAGGTGATCAGCGTGCTCCGCGACGGCGAGGTCGAAGGACCCGGCGGCAAACCGCAGCCGACGTTCGCGGATCTGACCGCACTCGTCGAGGAGTCGCGCGGTGCCGGCACCCGGATCCGGTACGACGCGACGGTCAGCGCGGCAGAATCGTTGCCCCCAGCAACCGGGCGGACGGCGTACCGGGTGGTGCAGGAAGGGCTCACCAACGCACGCAAGCATGCGGCGGGATTCCCGGTGACGGTGATGGTGAAGGGGCGGCCGGGTGAAGGGCTGGAGATCGAGCTCACGAATGCGAGTGGCAACGGGGTGCCGCTGACGCCGGGGAGCGGTACGGGACTGGTCGGGCTGACCGAACGCGTGCAGCTTGCGGGCGGGACACTCGATCACGGCAAGGCGGCTGGCGGTGGGTTCCGGCTGCACGCCTCGCTACCGTGGCCGGCATGAGCAAAGCGGGCGGCGTGAGCGAGGCGAGTCGCACGAGAGAAGTGGGCGGCATGAGCGACGGGGCGTTGTAAGCGAGGAGAGCGGGGCCGAGAGTATCCGGGTCCTGGTGGTTGATGACGACGCACTCGTCCGGGCGAGCCTGGAGATGATGCTCGACGGCGCCAACGGGATCTCGGTGGTCGGTCAGGCCGCCGATGGTGACGAGGTGCCGGCCGCGGTCGACGCGCACTTCCCGGATCTGGTGCTGATGGATCTGCGGATGCCGCGGGTGGACGGGATCGTGGCGACGCGGCGACTGCGGGCCCGGAAGAATCCGCCGGACGTGGTGGTCCTGACCACGTTCGACACGGACGAGAACGTGTTGCACGCGCTCCGGGCCGGGGCGAGTGGGTTCCTGCTGAAGGACACGCCGCCGGCGCAAATCGTCGAGGCGGTCCGGCGGGTCGCGGCCGGGGACCCGATTCTCTCGCCCGCGATCACGCGCCGGTTGATGGATCGGGCCGCAACGCAGGCGGATGCGCACACCCACGCTCAATCCGCCCTGTCCAGGTTGAGTCCGCGCGAGTACGACGTGATGCTCGCGGTCGCGCAGGGCAAGGCCAACGCGGAGATCGCGGCCGAGCTGTTCATGAGCGTCGCCACCGTGAAGGCGCACATTTCGCACATCCTCACCAAGCTCGGCCTCGGCAACCGCACCCAGATCGCCCTGCTCGCCCACGACGCGGGTCTCGCCTGAGCACAATCGCGAACATTTCGACAGGGCGTACTCGCCTACTACCCCCCATTCACCGCTCCGGTCAGGCGGCGGGCGGGCCGGTAGAAGCGACTACCTCATGTCGAAATGTTCGGCGGGGTGGCCGCACGATGGCTTAGCGTGGGCGCATGATCCGGGTGCTGCTGGCCGATGACCAGGCGTTGGTGCGGGCGGGATTCCGCTCGCTGCTGAACGCCGAGGACGACATCACCGTGATCGGTGAGGTGGCGGACGGGGCGGAGGCGGTCAAGGTCGCCCGGGCGGAGAAGCCCGACGTGGTGCTGATGGACATCCGCATGCCCGGTACCGACGGGCTGGAGGCGACCCGCGAGATCGGTGCCGACGAGACGCTTGCCGATGTGCACGTGGTGATCCTGACGACGTTCGACCTGGACGAGTACGTGTTCGAGGCGCTCCGGGTCGGCGCGAGCGGGTTCCTGGTCAAGGACACCGAGCCGGTCGAGCTCCTGCAGGCCGTACGAGTCGTGGCCCGGGGGGACGCACTACTCTCCCCCGGGGTGACGCGGCGGTTGGTCGCCGAGTTCGCGACCCGGAGCCGGCAACCGCATGCGAGCACAGAGCTCGATGTGCTGACCGAGCGGGAGAAGGAGATCGTCGCGCTGGTCGGCGAAGGGCTGTCCAACGACGAGATCGCCGAGCGGCTCGTACTCAGTCCGGCGACCGCGAAGACCCACGTCAGCCGCGCGATGGTGAAGCTCGCCGTCCGCGACCGCGCCCAACTAGTCGTCGTCGCGTACCAGACCGGCCTGGTCCGCCCAGGCTGGCTCGGCTGAAGCCGGGCTGGCTCGGCTGAAGTACGGCGGGTCCGCGGGTTCTACTCCCCCAGCGGTAGGTGCGGTCACTCCCCTGAGCCGACGCGCGGAACAGGGCATCACCGGCACTGTCGGAGTATGACGAAGACAGTGGAACCGTTGGTGCGGGTCACCGGACTGACGAAGCGCTACGGCGACACCCTCGCGGTCGACGGCGTCGATCTGATGGTCCGGCCTGGTGAGGTCTACGGCTTCCTCGGCCCGAACGGCGCCGGGAAGACGACGACGCTGCGGATCCTGACCGGGCTGATCAGTCCGACCAGCGGGACCGTACGCGTCCTGGGCGGTTCGCCGGGGCAGGCCCAAGTACTGGCCCGGACGGGCTCGATGATCGAGTCCCCCGCCTTCTACCCCTACCTGTCCGGCCTGGACAACCTGCGCCTGCTGGCCGAGTACGCCGGCGTCGCGCGCGCCAAGATCGACGAAGTCCTCGAGCTCGTCGATCTCGCCGACCGCGCGAAGGACCGCTTCTCGACGTACTCGTTGGGCATGAAACAACGCCTCGGGGTGGCGGCCGCGCTGCTCAAGGATCCCGAGCTGGTCATTCTCGACGAGCCGACCAACGGGCTAGACCCGGCCGGGATGCGGGACATGCGCCGGCTGATCCGCGAGCTCGGTTCGGGCGGCCGCACCGTGCTGCTGTCCAGCCACCTGCTCGGCGAGGTCCAACAGATCTGCGACCGGGTCGGCATCATCAGCGCCGGCCGGATGGTCGCCGAGCACGACGTCGAGGAACTCCGGAACGAGCAGGAACTGGTGATCCGCGCAAGGCCGCTGGAGAGTGCCCACTCTGTACTCCGCCGCGTGCTGGGCGGCGACGCCGTCCGCCTGTACGACGACACGCTCCGCGCGACCGTCGGACCGAATCGCGCGGCCGAAGTGAATCGCCTGCTGGTCGAAGCCGGGATCGCCGTGTCCGAGCTGCGGAGTACTGAACGAGCGCTGGAGGACGTGTTCTTCGAGCTGACCACGGAGGAGAAGGCTCATGCTGGGTAGTTACCGGGCCGAGTTGCTCAAGCTGCGCAAGCGCGGAGCCGTCTGGGTGTTGTTCGCCGCCGGACTCGTGCTCAGTCTGATCTTCGGCTACCTGTTGCCGTACCTCGGCTACGCGACCGGCGAGGAGAACCAGCAGACCAGCGGCATCCCGCGGTCCGAGGTGTTGCGCGGGCTGCTGCCCGAGCGGGTGATGGACAACACGATCGGCGGGTACCCCGTGTTCGCGGGCGCGCTCGCGTTGGTGCTGGGCGCGATCGTGGTCGGCGGCGAGTACACCTGGGGCACCTTGAAGACGATCCTCAGCCAACGGCCGGGTCGCGGCACGGTCCTGGTCGGGCAGCTGCTCGGGCTGCTCACGATGATCGCGCTCTGGGTGGTCGGGATGTTCGCCGCCTGCGCCCTGTGCAGTATCGGGATCGCGGCGGTGGAGAACGGGTCGATGAACTGGCCCGGTCCGCTCGACCTGCTGACGGGGTTCGCCGGAGGCTGGCTGGTGTTGTCGGTGTGGTGTCTGGCCGGCGCCGTCCTGGCTGTTGCCTTCCGCAACGTTGCATTGCCGATCGGGTTGGGTGTCGTGTGGATCCTCGGTGTCGAGGCGTTGTTCGCCGGGGTGGTGACCAGTCTCCTGCCGGACCTGGAGTTCCTGGCTGACGCGATGCCGGGCGCGAACGCCGGTGCGCTCGTGTTCGCGGTGACCGGGATGACCGCGACCGACGCGCCACCCGGGGTCCGGGACGCGGTGAGCGGGGATCGCGCTCTCTGGACGTTGCTCGCGTACGCCGCGGTGTTCGTCGTCCTGGCCCTCGTCACGACCCGCCGCCGCGACATCGCATGATGGTCAGAGGCGGCGGCCGGCGTGGGCCAGGGCTAGTTCGCAGAACATCGCGTTGGCCCAGGAGAACCATTCGCGGGTGAAGACGGTCGGATCTTCGACGTGGAAGGACTCGTGCATCTGCCCGGTCCCGCCGGTGGTGTCGCGCAACAGCTCCAGCAGGCGCTGGCGTTCGTCGGCCGAGGTGCTCGTGAGGCCCTGCACCGCCAACGCGATCGGCCACACCTGATCCGGCGGAGTGTGCGGGCTCCCGATCCCCGCGGCATGCGAACCGCTATAGAAATAAGGGTTCTCCGGGCTGAGCAACAACTGCCGAGTCGCCAGGTACGTCGGGTCGTCGGCCGGCGCGTACCCGGTCATCGGCAGGGAGAGCAGACTCGGCATGTTCGCGTCATCCATCAGCAACGACGCCCCCAAGCCGTCCACCTCGTACGCATAAACCCGCCCGTGGACCGGGTGATCAACGATCCCGTACGCCGCGATGCCGTCGTCGATCCCCGCCTTCAACTCCTTCGCCCGGTCCGCGAGCCCCGCGTCGCCGAGTACCTCGGTAGCGATCGCCTCGAGATAGCCGAGCACCACCGACGCGAACATGTTGCCAGGCACGTTGAACCCGTGCTCGGTCGCGTCGTCGCTCGGCCGGAAGGCGCTCCACGACATTCCCGTCGGCCGGGTCAACCGCCCTCGCCCTTCCCGGACCAACGTGTCGGTCGCCGCCTCATCGTGCCGCTGGAACCGGTACTGCGACCGCTCCTCGTGGTCGAGCTCGACCGTCCAGAGATCCAGGATCGCGCCGACCGCAGTACGGAACCGGTCGTCGATCACGTCGGCCCGGCCGGTGATCCGCCAGAGCCGGTAGGCCAGCTCGATCGGGTAGCAGAGCGAGTCGATCTCGTATTTGCGCTCCCACACCCACGGCGACATCTCGGTCTCGTCGGTGGTGTGGCCGGCGCCGTTCGCCTCTTTGTTGAAGGCATTCGCGTACGGGTCGATCGCGACGTACTCCAACTGCCGATGCAGTACGCCGATCAACACGTCCTGCAGCGCCGGGTCGTCGGCACACAGCACCAGGTACGGACGCAGCTGGGCAGCCGAGTCGCGCAACCACATGGCCGGGATGTCGCCGGTCAGCACGAAGGTGGTCCCGTCGGGCAGCCGCTCGGCCACCGAGCGGAGGTTCTCGGCCATCGACCGCTCGAACAGTTCCGCGATCGCCGGGTCGCCGGTGGCGCGCCGGACGTCTTCGGTTGCGCGGGCGAGCACGTCGGGGTCGATCATCACGACATCACCTTCCAGGTACCTAGTGCCCCGACGCGGGGCACTAACTGAGCAGTTCCGGGCAGCAGCACGGACGGGTTGGGCGAGAACGTGTGGTCGAGCACCAGGCTGGCCGCGCCGACCGCACCGACATCCGCACCGAGCGAGGTCCCGGCGATCTGGAGCGGATGCACCGAGCGCACCAGGAAGCGCTCTGCCGGCGCAGCCCGGATCGGCTCGTCGAAGAACGGCGCGAGCCGGTCCCAGAGCGGACCACCGAAGACCACGCGGTCCAGGTCGAGCAGGTTCGCGATGTCCTCGACCACCTTGGCGATCCGCTCCGCCAACGCGGTCAGGATCTCCCGCGCGACTCCGGGTCCCTGGCCGGCCGCCGTACAGAGTGCGCTGAAGGCGGCGTCGACGGCGTGCCGGTCGTCCAGGTCGATGCCTTGGGCAAGCACTCCGGCCTGGACGGCCTGCTGGACCAGGTAGCGCGGCCGGCTCGTCTCGCCGACGCAACCACTCCGGCCGCAGTAGCAGAGCGGGCCGTCCGGGTCGGCGATCACGTGGCCGATCTCGCCTACATTGCTGGTCGAACCGCGGACCACCTCGTCGCCGATGACCAGGCCGGCGCCGACCCCGGTACCGAGGTAGAAGAAGACGAAACTGCCCCGGCCGTTCGGTCCGCCGGCCCACTTCTCCGCGGACGCGGCGGCGGTGACGTCCTTGTCCAGCAGCACCGGCAGACCGGTTCGATCGCGCAGCGCGTCGCGGAGCGGGACCAGGTGCCAGGCGGCAAGGTTGGGCGGGTCGACGACCACGCCGCGCTCGACGTCGATCGGGCCCGGTGCGGCGATCCCGACGCCGACGACCCGCTCCCGGGGTACGTCCGCTTCGGCGATGAGGTCCTCGATCGTCCTCGCGATCCCGTCGATCAGGACGCCAGGATCGTCCGCGGCCGGGGTCTCGGTCCGGCGTCGCGCGACCACTTGGCCGGTGAGGTCGAGCACGACCACGGTGACGACGGACGGGTCGAGGTGCACGCCCACGGCGTACTGGCCGGTGGGTTCGAGCTCGAGCAGGGTACGTGGCTTGCCGAGTCCGCCGCCCTTCTGCCGACCGGCCTCGCGGACCAGGCCGGCGTCGAGCAGCCGGCGGGTGATGTTCGAGATCGCCTGCCCGGACAGGCCGGTCGCGGCGGCCAGCTCGACCCGGCTCAGCCGTTCCTCGGCCCGGCGGATCGCGGCCAGCACGACCGTGTCGTTGAACTCGCCGACGCGGTCCAGATTGGTCCCCCTGCGCACCACAGCCGGTGGCTGCTCCGTGCTCACCACTCCCCCTGCCTGCCCTTCACTGCGCTGCACTCCGAGGTCGCATCAGTCTGCGGCCGGATCCGCGCCCCAGGGCTGTGACCAGTCGTAGCCGACGACACCACCGCTGGTCTGCCACCGCCGTGGTGTGGTGTTGACCAGCCAGTCCAGCGGTTCGATCCCGGTGGCGTCACCACCACTGAGCGCCAACCGTATACCGTCGCTCAGATCGCGGTCCGTCTGCTCGGTCCGGGCGGCCGGATCGACGGAGACGAACAACGCCGTGCCCGACCGGGCGACCAGATCGAGGAACTGACGATTCAGCTCCCACGGCGTCTGCGGCGTACAGGGAACGCAGTCGGCGTCCACGGTGAAGAAACGGTTGTGCTGAGGCAGCCGGAAGGCCAGTGAGTTGACGCCCATCTTCCGGGTCCGCTCCCAGTCCCGGCCGGAGGTGTCGTCGCCGGTCCGCTGCACGTCGACCAACCCGGCCGCGAGGTGCCCGACCGTGTTGCAGCCGATCAGTACGACGTCCGGCACGGCCGCCCGGATCTCGCGGTAGAAGTCGAGCACGATCTCGGCCGACGTCCGGGTGGCGTCGTGGAACTGCAAACCGGGGCTGGTCATCGCCGCCCCCATCCCGAGTCCCCACCGATCGAACAGGTCGAACGTGCTGAAGTCGTGCTTCACCAGTTCGAACCCCCAATCACTGAACCGCCGCAGATCCGCGCGGACCAGGTCGAGGACCTCCGGGTACGTCGGGTCGAGGGCGCGACCAGATCCGTCGGCGCGACCCGGGCGAGCCCACGGACCGTTCTCCCTTGAGAGCAATGGGCGGAACCACAGACCCGGGCGAGCGCCGATCGCCTTGATCGCATCCGCAGTCCCGCCAAGGTTGTCGAAGAGGCCTGGGGTCCCGGTCTCCCAGGGTCCGCCCGAACCGTTGCCGCCCGGGTTCCAGCCGTCGTCGACGACGCTGAAGGGTTTCTCCGGATGCCCGTCGGCCAGCTCGACGATTGTGGTCGCGTCCTGGAGTACGGCCTTCTCGTCGAAGCCCTCGCCGTACGCGTAGTACCAGTTGTTCGCCCCGACCACCGGCGCGGGCTCAGATCGCGCCGGCAGTCGGGAACTCATCGCGGCGACCGCTTGGTGGAGTGTCTGCCATAGGGTGCCCGCATCGTCGAAGCGCCGAACGACCGCTGCGGTCAGCCGTCGACCGTTCAGCTGGGTCGGACCGCCGCCGTTGCGGAGGTCGATCCACAGGGTGACGCCGGACTGGTCGACGGTCCAGGCGCAGAAGGCGTTCGGTTGGACGTCGACGCCCATGCCGGTCGTCGTACCGGTCTGCCGGTTGTTGGCCAGCCAGTACCACGGGAGTAGTCGCTCGGGTTGGAGGTGCCGCCACTGGAGATCGCCGTACGAGCGCTCCCAGGCGTCACCGAGGACGAGTGCCTCGGTCGGCACCGGTTCGTCCCAGCGCAATGCGACTCTTGAGATTTCGTCCGCGCCGATGGTGATCTCGCCGGCTGACCAGGTGACCTCGACGCCGGCGGCGGTCCACGAGTTGCCGTGCGGGATGGCCGGGGTGAGGCGATCGGACGGGCTGACCTGGACGAACACCTTGTGCGGCGGCTCTGTCACGTGCGGGTTCTCCTCGGCTGATTTATTCCAGGGACTTTATTAAGTCGGCCGGAGGAGCGTCAAGGCAGTCGTTGACGTGGTGGACGCGACTGGGATAGACATGCTCGGGAAAACGCTTCCCGTCGCTTGGAGTGTGTATGAGCCGCCCGTATCGCGTCGCCATCGCCGGCACCGGAGGCATCGCCGGCGCCCACGCCGAAGCCCTTCGCGCCGCTGTCACCGGACCCTCGGCTGGGGCTGGGACCTCAGGCGGGGATGGGACCTCGGTCGGGGTTGGGACCGGCCGCGCCGAGCTTGTCGCCGCGGTGGACGTCGAGCTGGACCGGGCGAAGACGTTCGCCGAGACCTGGTCGATCCCGCTGGCCACCACCAGCCTGGCCGAGGCGCTCGACTCCGGGCAGATCGACCTGGTGCACATCTGCACGCCACCGGGGAGTCACGTCGAGCTGGCCGCGCAGGCCCTCGTGGCGGGCGCGACCGCCGTAGTGGAGAAGCCGATCGCGATCTCGCTGGCGGCGGTCGACGAACTGCTCGCCGCCGAAGCAGCCTCGTCCGGTTCGGTCGCGGTCGTCTCGCAGCACCGGTTCGGATCGGGCGCGCGACGGTTGCGCGGGATCGTCGAGTCGGGCGCGTTCGGGCGGCCGCTGATCGCGACCTGCAACACCCTCTGGTACCGGGACGCCGAGTACTTCGCGGTCCCGTGGCGCGGCTCGTTCGAGATCGAGGGCGGCGGTCCGACGATGGGGCACGGGATCCACCAGATGGACCTGCTGCTGGCGACTCTCGGGGAGTGGACCGAGGTCAGCGCGGTGGCCGCTCGCACCTCGCGGGACACGAGTACCGAGGACGTGTCGATGGCGCTGGTCCGGTTCGAGTCCGGCGTACTCGCGAGCGTGGTGAACTCGGTGGTGTCGCCGCGCCAGACCTCTTCGCTGCGGTTCGACTTCGAGAACGCGACGGTCGAGCTGGATCACCTGTACGGGTACGAGGATCAGGACTTCACCGTGACTGCCGCGCCCGGATTCGAGGACGAGATCACAGCGGCCTGGGCGAAGGGTCCGGCGGGTCAGCCGAGTAACCACCTTGCCCAGCTGACCGCAGTACTGGATGCGCTTGATTCGGGGCAGGAGCCGCCGGTGCGGCTGGCGGATGCGCGGACGACGCTGGAACTGGTCGCGGCGATCTACAAGTCGTCGTTCAGCGGGCGGCCGGTCGCGCGGGGCGGGATCGCTTCTGACGACCCCTTCGCTCAGCGGATGGACGGCACCGGGGCGCCCTGGTCTTAGGTTGTCGCGGCTCTCAGTTGCTCGACGGCCTCGATGAGTCGATCGACATCCGACTGATTCGTGTACGGCGCGAGGCCGGCCCGGACCGCGCCGGTGTCGCCGAGGCCGAGGTGGCGGGAGGGTTCGAGCGCGTAGAAGGAACCGGCGGGGGCGTTCACGCCGCGCTCGGCGAGCCCGGCCGCCACGGCGGTGGACTCCCAGCCCGCGAGCGAGAACAGCAGAGTCGGCGTACGCCGCTGCGCGTGGCCGTAGAGGGTGATGCCGTCGATCGCGGCGAGCCGGGACTCGAGGTCGGCTCTCAGGTTGTCCTCGTACTCCTCCAGCAACGCGATCGAGCTCTGCAACCGATCTCGCCGGTTGTCGCCCGTCCCGCCCAGATCGGCGAGGAAGTCAACGGCTGCGGTCGTCCCGGCCAGCAACTCGTACGGCAACGTGCCCAGCTCGAACCGCTCCGGCACCACATCGGTTGCCGGGAGCAACTTGTCCGGGCGGAGCGTCTCCAGTAGCTCGGGTGATGCCGCGAGCACCCCGCAGTGCGGCCCGAAGAACTTGTACGGCGAACACGCGTAGAAGTCGGCGATCTGGGAGTCGACGGGGGCATGCGCGGTGAGGTGCACGCCGTCGACGTACAGGAGTGCACCGGACTCGCGGACGAGTGGCGCGATCGCGTTCAGGTCGGGGCGGGTGCCGATCAGGTTGGAGGCGCCGGTCACCGCTACCAGCCGGGTCCGCTCCGAGAGCAGCGGGGTGAGGTCGTCGAGCTCGGACGTCGCGGGGTCGAAGGCAAGCCAGCGGATGGTCGCGCCGACTGCCTCGGCGGCCTGGACCCACGGGCGGACGTTCGCGTCGTGGTCGAGGCGGGTGACCACGATCTCGTCGCCTGGTCCCCAGTTCTTGGCGAGGGTGCGGGAGAAGTCGTACGTGAGTTGCGTCATGCTCCGCCCGAAGACGATGCCGCGCGGATCCGCCCCGAGCAGATCGGCCATCGCCTGCCGCGCGTCCACCACGATCCCGTCCGCCCGGCGTTCGGCCGCCGTCAGCCGGCCACGGTTCGCCATCGCCGACACCATCGTCCGCGCCACCGCATCCGCCACCACTTGCGGCGTCTGCGACCCACCCGGCCCGTCGAAGTGCGCCGCCCCCTCTGCCAACGCCGGAAACCCCTTACGGACAGCATCAACCTCAAAAACACCCATGACGCCATCCTCCCCCGCCCGCGCGTACCCCCACCACCCGCTGTCCACCACGACGTACCCCCACCACTCACCAACCACGCGCCGCCCGCCTCCCCCACGCTCAACGACCTCCCCCACACCCCCGTCCAGCGGAGTTAGTGAGTGGTGGGGATCCGCTCCGCCCGTCGGTGCGGACGCCCAGCACTCCACAATCGGCCGTCCGGGCGGATGGTCACGCTCGGGGCGGGCGGCTGGGGCGCGCTTTGATGGGCTGGCGGTCCGCACCCGTGCACCCCGGTGGGTCTGGAAACGGGTAAAGGTGGGACCGGAAGCGGGCAAAGATGTGGGAAGTGTCGGTGGGGTGATGCAGGATGTCAGGAGTGAGCATAGTTACGACTCCTGACAGGGCGCCGGTGCGGGCCTGGCTTCCCACGATGATGGCTTTGGCCGCGATCTGGGGCTGCAGTTTTCTGTTCATCTCGGTCGGCGTGCGCGAGCTGCATCCGCTGTATCTGGCCCTCGGCCGGGTGATCTGCGGGTCGGTCGCGTTGCTGGTGATCCTGGCGATCAAGCGGGAGTCGTTGCCGCGGGAGCCGCGGATCTGGGCGCATACGTTCGTCCTGGGCGCGATCGGATCCGCGATCCCGTGGACCCTGTTCGGGTACGGCGAACAGCGGGTGCCGTCGCTCCTGGCCGGGATCTGGAACGGGATCACCCCGCTGGTCGTGTTGCCGGTGGCGGTGCTGGTGTTCCGGACCGAGAAGTTCACCGTCCAGCGGGTGCTCGGGCTGCTGGTCGGGTTCGCCGGGATGATGGTGGTGCTGGGCGCGTGGAACCTGGAGGGCGGCGCGGATCTGGTCGGCCAGGTGCTCTGTATGACGGCGGCGGTGTTCTACGGGATCGCGGTGCCGTACCAGAAGCGGTTCGTGGCCGGCAGCAAACTCTCCGGGACGGCCCTGTCGGCGAGTCTGTTGCTCTGCGCCACCATCCAGTTGGCCGTGGTCGCGCCGATCGTCACCGGTGGGCTGCCGCCGGCGCCGTGGTCATTGTCACCCGAGGTGATCGGCAGTGTGGTTGCCCTGGGCGCCCTCGGCAGCGGGATCGCGTTCGTGCTCAGCCTGCGCAACATCCGGTTGATCGGCGCCAGCATGTCGTCGATGGTCACCTACCTGATGCCGATCTTCGCGATCATCGTCGGCGTACTGGTGCTCGACGAACACCTGACCTGGTACCAGCCGGTCGGCGCCCTGGTCGTCCTGTGCGGCGTCGCCGTGTCCCAAGGAGTACTGCGCGCTGGGGCCATCAAGCGCAAGGCCCGAGTCGAGCCGAGCGCCGCCCCGGTGCCGTGATCGACCAGTGCCCCGCAAGCGCCAAAGGACATCCGACGCGGGGCACTAGGCCCTGATCAGACGTCTCTGGTTGGGGAGTGCCGCGACGACCACGGCGAGCAGCGCGAGCAGTGTGCCCGTGACGACCGGCCAGGTGACTCCCTGGTCGGTCGCGGGCAGGAACAGGTCGACGAACAGGCTCCCGATCAACTGACCGGCGATCGTCCCCAGCCCGAGGACGAACACACCAACCACTCGAACCACTGAGGCCGCCAGGCTGATGAACGCGACGCCGCACGCACCCCCGACGTACAGCCAGGGCTCTGTTGGTAGTGGGTGAGGCGCTCCACGCAGTACGAGGTCGATCAGGAAGACGACCGTCAGGGCCGCGGAGCCGACCAGGAAGTTGACCACGGCGGCCGCGACGGCTCCGTACGCGTCCGGTGAGGCGGTGCGCGCCACGCGACCGTTGATGGCTTGCTGCACGGCCGAACCAACACCGGCCAGGGCAGGCAGTACGGCGAGCAGCAGGCCGGCCGGATGGTTCAACCGGTCGGACACGGCCAGTACGACGGCCGCCACGGCTATCACCGCACCCACCACCCGCGTGGGCGTGTACGCCTGGGGCCCGGCGGGTCCGAAGCCCAGCCGGTCCACCACCAAGCTGCTGACGGCCTGTCCCGCAACGCCCGCGACGATGAACACCGCGACCCCGATCACCCCGACCGTGATCGACTGTGTCGCGACCATGAACGCTCCGGCGACACCACCGGCGCACTGCCACCAGCGGAGCAACCCCTGCTCGCCAGGCTGACGAGTAGCCCCGGACGGCGTACGGATGGTCCCCCACACCCGGCCGAGGGCAGCGCGGACCCGGGAGCTCAGAGCGGCGATGACCAGCAGGATCAGCAGGCCGGACCAGAACGAGATCAGCGCGGCGGCGATGCCGTCGCCGAGACGGGTGGCGAGGTCGCCGTTCACCCTGGACTGGACCGCGACGAGGGTGCCGATCCCGAAGGCGGCGATCAGGCCGACAAGCCGATGGTGCTTGGTAGAACGCGTTGGTGGAGGGACGGACGGAGAGACGGGGCGGGAGGCGGTCGTCGTCACGCCCCATCATCACCGTCAACCGCTACACACCTGACACCGGGTCCACACTGCGATCAGGCTCACAGCGCGATCAGGTACGCCGGATCAGCGCCAGGTACATCGCGTCCGTGCCGTGCACATGCGGCCACAGCTGCACATCCGGGCCCGCCCCCAGCGACGGCACCCCTGGGAACAACTCGCGCGCGTCCTCCAGTACCGCGTCTCCACGGCTCGCGAGCACGGCGTCGACCACCTCATGCGTCTCGTGCGGATGCGGCGAGCATGTCACGTACGCGACCACTCCGCCCGGCCGGACCGACGTGATCGCCGATTCGAGCAACGACTCCTGCAGCGGCCGCAGTTCCTTGATGTCCGCCGGAGTACGCCGCCAGCGCGCCTCCGGCCGACGGCGCAAGGCACCCAGTCCGCTGCACGGCACATCCGCCAGCACCCGGTCGTACCACCCGGCCGGCCAGGTCGGCTTCGTCCCGTCCCCCACGAGCACCTGGTGCTCACCGGGCACCGCGCGCAGGTTGGAGCGAACCAGCTCGGCCCGGTGCTTAAGCGGCTCCACCGCCGTCAGCTTGCCGTCCCGCTCATTGACCAGCGCGGCCAGCAGCGCCGACTTGCCACCAGGCCCCGCGCACAGGTCGAGCCACTTGGTGTCATTGCCGTCGAGCGGAGCCGTCGCCAACGCCGTCGCGACCAGCTGTGACCCCTCGTCCTGGACACCTGCCCGCCCTGTGGCGACCGCTGCGATCCGCCCGGGATCACCTCCGCCCTGCAGGACAGCGCCGTACTGCGACCAGCGGGTACGCGTGGCTCCGGCGGCGACGAGCTCGTCCACCTCGGCGAGCCCCGGTCGCGCCACCAACGTCACCCGAGGCGGCTCGTTGTCGGCGTCAAGCAGTGCCTCCAACTCGTTTGAGTCGGACGCGAGGGCGTTGGCGAAGGCGTCGATGACCCAACGGGGATGGGACTTGGCGATGGCGAGGTAGCCGGGCAGGTCTTCGTCGGGATGAGGGGCGACCGCGGTGATCCACTGGTCCAGGGATCGCTGGCTGATCTTGCGGAGTACGGCGTTGACGAGACCGGACCGGCTCTGGCCGACCGCGGACCGGGTGAGCGTCACCATCTCGCTGACCGCGGCGTACGAGTCGACTCGCATCCGCAGCAACTGGTGTGTGCCGAGGCGGAGGAGGTCGAGGAGTTCCGGATCGAGGTCGGCCAGCGGACGGGACACGCTGCGCGCGAGGAACGCGTCGTACGTGCCCTGCCAGCGGAGGGTTCCGTGCACGAGTTCGGTGGCGAACGCGGCGTCGCGACCGCCGAGGCGCTGGTCGCGGAGCGCCTTGTTCAGGGCCAGGTTCGCGTAGCCGTCGTCGCCGTTGACCTGGCGGATCACCTGGTACGCGAGCCGGCGGACCGGATCGGGGCGGCGTTGCGGGGCGCGGTTGCGGGGATTCCGGTCGCTCATTCGCGCACTCACCTGGGGCCTAGGCCGCGACTGCAGGAAACCATCAGACACGACCTAACCGGTCGCCGTCGGTGAGGCGCACGCCGCGGGCCCAGTCGGCCGCGGGCATCGGCTTCTTGCCCTGCGGCTGGACCGTGACGAAGTCGATCGGTTTGCTGCCGGTGCCGACGGTGACGCGCGACTTGGTGGCCCGGATCTCGCCGGGCTTGAGCTCCTCAGCGCCCTCACCACTCTCGCGGCCCTCGGCGCCCTCGCGACCCTCGTGGCCCTCGCCGACCGTGGCGCCGCCGGCGTTCAGTTCGACGGCGAGCACCTTCAGCCGTTCGCCGCGGAACGTCGTCCACGCGCCCGGCGCCGGGTTGCAGCCGCGGACCAGCCGATCGACGCGTTGCGCCGGTGTGCGCAGGTCGAGTTCGGCGTCCTCGACGGTGAGCTTCGGCGCGAACGTCACGCCGTCCTCGGGCTGCTCCCGAGCCTCCAGGACGCCGGCTTCGACGCCGTCCAGGGTGTCGGCCAGCAACTTCGCACCGGACCGCGCGAGCCGGGTCAGGAGATCGCCCGAGGTGTCCTTCGGGCCGATCGGCTCAGTCAGTACGCCGTACACGGGGCCGGCGTCGAGCGCCTTGACGATGCGGAACGTGCTCGCACCGGTCACGTCGTCGCCGGCGATGATCGCGTGCTGAACCGGGGCGGCCCCACGCCAGGCGGGGAGCACGGAGAAGTGCAGGTTGATCCAGCCGTGCGGCGGAATGTCGAGCGCGGCCTGCGGCAGCAACCCGCCGTACGCGACCACCGGGCAACTGTCCGGCGCGATCTCCCGCAGCCGGGCCAGGAACTCCGGGTCGCTCGGCTTGACCGGTTTGAGCACTTCGATGCCCAGCTTTTCGGCGTACTCGGCGACCGGCGACGCGACCAGTCTGCGGCCGCGGCCGGCCGGAGCGTCCGGACGGGTGACGACGGCAACCACTTCGTGGCTGCTGGCAACGATCGCCTCGAGTGCGATGACGGCGACCTCGGGGGTGCCGGCGAAGACGAGTCTCACAGGCCGAATCCGTTCATCGGGTGGGGCGAGACCTTGACCTTCGGTGGACCGGACAGGCCGGACCACTCCGCCTCCCGGATCGCCTTCATCGCGGCCTTCCGGGTCTCGGTGTCGAGCCGGTCGACGAACAGTACGCCGTCCAGGTGGTCGGTCTCGTGCTGGATGCACCGGGACAGCAGGTCGGAGCCCTCGATCACCACGGGATCGCCGTACATGTTGAAGCCCTTGGCGATCACGTGTTCGGCCCGGCGGCAGTCGAAGGTGAGACCGGGGATCGACAGGCAGCCCTCGGGGCCGAACTGGTCCTCGGCGGACAGCGTGAGCTCGGGATTCACCAGATGGCCGAGCTCGCCGTCGACGAAATACGTGAACACGCGCAGACCGACCCCGATCTGTGGCGCTGCAAGACCATGGCCGGGCGCCGCCTGCATCGTGTCGGCGAGGTCGGCGACGAGGCGCCGGAGCTCCGCGTCGAAGTCGACGACCGGCTCGGCCTTCGCGGTCAGGATGGGATCACCGAACAGACGGATGGGTTGGACCGGCACACAGACTCCACACACTCGAAGCAGGACCTGACAAGTCTAGGGCCCTCTCCCGCTGAAGCTTGTCAGCACGTACTGTGGTCACAGGCGTACCTACAGTCACATCAGTCACACGCCCAACGGGAGACACCATGGCCACAGCGACACGGGGGGCCGCCGCCGCATTGGTTCTGCTGGGTGCTCTGCTCGCGCAGACGCCCCTGGCCGCCGCTTATGAAATGCCTGAACCGTCTGATCCGTCCCCACCCGCAGCACCGCCGGCCACCACGCCGGTCACCACGCCGCCAACAGCGCCGCCGACTTGGCCGACAACCGGGTCGACAACCGCACCGCCAACGGGGCCGACCATCCTGCCTACGCCCGCACCGACCGGTGATCCGGTGCCGGAGCCGCCCGCCGCGCGGAGCTGGAGCGAGGTGGTCAAGCAGGTGACCGAGACCTCGCCGGACGATGCGGTGCTCCGCGCCTCCGCCTCCGCCGCCGACCAGGCGACCCAGGTGATGCGCTGCTTCAAGCTCGAGGACGAGAACTACTGCCTCGGCCTCGGCTTCGTCGACCAACTGCCGACCGGCGCCCAGCTGAGCGAAGCCGTCAGTACGCCGGACGCAAGCGACCCGGCAACCTCCCCGAGAACCGCGACCGAGCCCGCCACGATGGAGCCCGCGACAGTTGAGCCCGCCGTGGTGGAGCCGGTCGCGACGGGAGCACTGAGCCCGGCCGAGTTCGTGGCCGAGCGGACCGCACTGCCGGAGAGCGCCCGGGTAACCGCCGAACTCGAGGAGATGCAGTCCGCCTGGGACGGCCGCGACAAGGCCCGAGCCCTCCGCCTCCTAGATGCCGACCGCAACCCGCCAAGCACCCCTCAACCCGGCACGCCCGAGTCGACCGCAACACCTATGCCGACCGGAACACCTACTCCGACGGGGACCCCCACGCCGACTCCGACCGGCACGCCAACGCCGACCGCGCCCCCGACCGGCACTCCGACTGCCACCCCGACCAAGCCTTCGCCGCCGCCGGTGGAGACACCAACTCCGGTCAAGCCGCTGCCGGTGTCGAACTACATCATGAAGGGCTACCAGACCTCGCAGGAGAAGGGATATTGGTGCGGCCCGGCCACGTTCCAGTCGATCGACTGGGCCGACGACAACCAGCGGGACACCCAGGCGTCGTGGGCCAAGGACCTCGGCACCACCTCCTCCGGGACGGGGATCTCGGCGATGGTGCAGCAGACCAACCTGAAGACCAAGTGGGACATCGCGGCCGGCACCTACATCGTCCAGAACGTCGGCCACTGGACCCCGCAGAAGTTCTTCGACGTACACCAGAACCACCTCGGCGACGGCGCCCCAGCACCGGTGATCGAGCACGTCCAGCTGCTCAAGCGATACTTCCCGTACCTCGCGTTCAACCACAGCGGGCACTACCAGGTCGGCCGCGGCTACGACCGGAACACCGGCACGATCGGGATCTTCGAGGTGTTTGACGAACGCCGGTTCAACAGCCGCGGCAACGTCACCGACGGCCCGAAGAACATCCCCGCCTCGGCACTGTTCAACGCCACTCTCGCCAACCAGTTCAAGAACATCGGCCTCTGACCGAATGTGCCGTCCCCACCCAGCCCTGATCCCACTGGCCATCCTCGCCCTGCTCACCACGGCCTGCTCGGGATCACCAGAAAGCTCCCCCGGTACATCGGGCGCGTCCGGTTCCCCGGGCGGGTCCGTCACGCCGGGCGGGTCCGATTCCCCGGGCCTATCCAGTACGCCGGGCGGGTCCGTTTCCCCGGGCCTATCCAGTACGCCGGGTGCGCCGAACACGTCCGGTACGCCGACCTCATCCCCAGCGAGCCCCACCGGTACACCAACCTGGACGAGGATCCTCCGCCAACCGGTCGACGGCCAGCACATCGTCACCCAGCAGCGGAAGTATCTGGTCACGAGGGCGAGCGATGACGCCGGCACCACCACCGTGACCGACCGCGCCAGCCACCAGGTCGTCGTACGGCATGCTCCCGCCGCCGGATTCGTCGCCCAGTCGCCCGTGGTGATCGACGACCGGTGGGCGCTGATCGAGGAGATCCGGTCCGACGGCTCGAGCCCAGAGATCCGCGCGTACCGCTACGACCTGACCACCGGCAAGAGGACGGACCTGGCCAAGCAGAAAGGGCTTCCCCGGATCTCCGAACCCGAGATCGGCGCGTACAACGGGATCTTCGCCTACAGCAGCACAGACAGCCGGAGCCGCTCCTGCCTCGTGGTCGCCGCCCTCGACTCGCTGACCGCGCGCACCGTGACGTGCGTGCCGGATCCCGGGTACGTCGCCGATCCGGTGGTGTCGGGCGATTCGGTCACGTTCAGCGAGATCACCGCGCCGCAGACACCCCAACGATGCAAGCGCCTACTGACCGCCTCCCTGTCCGCCGGACCCGCCCGGCCGATCCCGGCGACCCGGACCTGCATCCAGTGGAGCGGCGCTTCCTTGCGTGGAGCAACAATCTGGTCAGAGGTCGGCGCGACGGACCCCGACCAGTACCAAAGCCGCGCCTACCTCCGCGAGTCCACAGACGCCCCGGCCCAATCTCTGGGCCCGATCATCACCGACACGATCGTCGCCTGCGGCAACTGGATCCACTGGGAATCCCGCACCACAACGAACGGCGCCGAGTCCTACCAAGTCCTCCGCTGGCAACCCACCCTCTCCGGGCCGCAACCCATCTACACCTCCCCACCCAACACCGCCATCACTGCTCCCGTCTGCCAGGACCACACTCTCTTCATCGAGGCCGCCCACCTCGGCGCGACCCCGAAGTACACCGAGGCCCTCCAACTCCCAACGACTTAAGAATATCGACTTGGCGGCCGGGTTCCGCACATCATGTGGATGCCTGTGGACAACTTGGCCGGAACATGCCAATCCTGGAATCCCTTGTAGATAAGGCCTTCCGGCCCGAAAACTGTCGGCGGCCTCGGCTAGGGTTCTAACCATGGAACGGTTGGAGCAACGGCCCGTGTGGTCGATGAGCGGCAGCGACATGCTGGCCGCCCTCGACACACTCCAGGCCGACCTCAACCGAATGAACACCTACCGCCTCGAACTGCTGGCCGCCCTCGACGCCAACGGCCACGCCACCGAAATCGGCGCCCGCAACACCGTCCAACTCATCGCCATCCGCCACCGCCTCGACCCCACCGCCGTCCGCCACGACCTCAAAACCGCCAAAGCCCTCCCCAAGTACGAGGCAGTCAACGCCGCCCTCCACACCGACCCCACCACCAACGCGAACCCCGACACCGACGCGTCCACGGGCACCGACGCGGACCCGGGCGACGGCACGGACGCGGGCAGGGACTCGGGCGCCGACGGTGATGTGGGTGCCGCGGCCGCCGCCCCGGGCGGTGGTGTGGAGGATGGCGGGGAGGGTGGCCCGCTGGTGCTGCATCCGGGCCAGGCCGAGGCGATCATCGACGCCCTGGAGCGGGTCCCGGCCGCGGCGAACGTGCCGGTGGAGAATCTGCGGGTCGCCGAGGAACAGATGGTACGAGCCGCGCAACTACTGTCACCGGGCGAACTGCGCAAGATGGGCAAACAGGTCCGCGACCGGCTCGACACCGACGGCGCCGAACCGGCCGAGAAACGCGCCCACGCCAAGGAAACCCTGTGGCTGAAACGCCGCGACGACGGCATCCAGTTCGGCGGCTTCCTCGCCGCCGACAACGCCGAACTGCTGCAGACAGTGATCTTCGCCGGCGCGAAACCCCACAAGACCCCCGACGGGCGGCCCGATCCCCGCACCCGCGGCAAACGCCACGCCGACGGCCTCGTCACCGCCCTGACCGTCGCCGCCGGGACCGGTGCGGCCGCGCCCGGACACGGCGGCATCAAACCCCACATCACCGTCACCATCAACCTGGCCGACCTGCTGGCCGGCACCGGCACCGGCGACCTCGCCCACGGCGGCACCCTGTCCGCCGCCGCGATCCGCCGGCTGGCCTGCGACGCCGGCATCATCCCGCTGGTCCTCGGCGCGAACTCCGAACCCTTGGATGTCGGCACCGAGGAACGGTTCGTCAACCGCGCCATGCGCCGTGCCCTGAACACCCGCGACAAGGGCTGCGTGGTCTGCGGCGCCCCACCCGCGATGTGCGAGGCCCACCACATCATCCACTGGGCCAACGGCGGCCCGACCCGCGTCGACAACCTGGTCCTGTTGTGCAAGGCCGACCACATCGACGTGCACCACGGCCACTGGACCATCACCATGCTCAACGGCCGCCCGGTGCTGTCCCGCCCCGGCTGGGCCACCCCCACCAACCCACCACCAGACCCCCGGTCCACCAACCCACCACCCGGCACCGGCACCCCCGGCACCCCCGGCACCGGCACCGGCGTGGAACCACCCGGCACGAGACCCGCGCCCGGTAGCAGACCTGCTCCCGCCAGCAGTCCCGCGACCGGTGGTGCACCTGCGTCCGGTAGTAGTCCCGCGCCCGGCACGAGACCCGCGCCCAGTAGCAGACCCGCGCCCGCCAGCAGTACCGCGTCCGGTGGTCCACCTGCGTCCGACAGCAATCCCGCATCCGGCGGTAGACCTGCGAGCGGTAGTAGTCCCGCGCCCGGCGGTCCTCCTGCCACCGGTAGCAGATCCGCGCCCGACGGCGGCCCCGGGCTCGACGGCAGTCCCGGGCTCGACGGCAGTCCCGGGCCCGGCGGCAGTCCCGGGCCCGACCCCGCCCACCGGGCGGACCGAGTAGGTGTACCGTCCGACCCAGTGCCCAACCCACCCGGTCAGGTGCCCCACGCCCTCGGCGAGCTCTCCCGCCCACTCGGCAATTCCATTGCCGACCAGCTACGCCGCAACCTCGCCGACTACCGCGACGTCGCCGACTACCCAGACCCCTGGGCCGACGACCCCACTCAACCCATCACACCGCACGCCGACTCGCCGCCCGCCACCGCCGGAGTCGACTGATCCACGCGGCGCCACCGGATCCCCGCCGGCAACTCGACCTGCCCTGCCACCTGCACCACTAGCCCACGCGCAGATCCAGCCCATCCGTCCCAGGTGGTGCCCGTCCCAGGTGGTGCCCGTCCCAGGTGGTGCCCGTCCCAGGTGGTGCCCGTCCCAGGTCGATCGAGCCGGGTCGCGTCCCGGGCCGTGTGCTCGTGCCGGGCGGCCTGTCGTGCCGGGAGGTGTGTGGTGCCGAGAGCTCTGTCGCGCCGGGGGCAAGCCAGGAGGCTGAGCGGGCTCGCGTTCCTAGTGGTGTCGCGTCCCAGGCCGTGTGTCGCGCCGAGCGGCCTGTCGTGCCGGGAGGCGTGTGCTGCCGGGTGGCGCGCGGGCCGTCTTGCGTTCCGGGCGGTGTGCCGTGCCGAGTGCCACCCCGGGGAGGTTTCTCGTTCCGGGTCGTGTCGCGCCCCGGGCCGCGTGTCCAGCCGGGCGGCCTGTCCCGCCGGGTCGATGCCGGGAGGCGTGCGGGCGGGCCGTGTGTCGCTCCGGGAGGTGTCGCCCCAGGCCGTGAGTCGCGCCGGGCGGCCTGATGTGCCCGGAGGTGTGTCTTCTGGCCGGGACGTGTGTCTTGCCCGCGAGTTCTTTCGCAGCGGGCGCACTGCCTGCAGGTGCCCGGGCCGTCTCGCGTTCCAGGCAATGTGCCGTGCCGAGTGCCGCGCCGGGAGGTGCGTCGTGCCGGGAGGTGTCGCGCCGGGAGGTGCGTCGTGCCGGGAGGTGTCGCGCCGGGAGGTGCGTCGTGCCGGGAGGTGCGTCGTGCCGGGAGGTGTCGCGCCGGGCGGTGTCGCGGCCCGGGTCGTGTGTCACGTCTGGCGGCCTGTCGCGGCTGGGATGTCGTGCCGGGTGGTGTGCCGCAGCGAGGGGGTGGGTCTGTGGGATTGCGAGCGAGATTGATTGCGGCTTGGGTGTGGGTCGTGCGGGTGTGGCAGTCGTTGTGGGCGAGGGGCGCGCTGACAGGGAACGAGCGGGCGCGGAGAGCCGGCGTCGTGGGCGGGGGCAGGGTTGCTGGGTTAGGCCGAGGGTGGGTATTCGGGGTGAGTGGTGTAGCGGGCGGCTATGGCGCGGATGTCGTCTTCGGCTTGCCACCAGGCGTCGGGGTCCAGGGTGCGGAGGGCGTGTACGGCGGTCTCGAGACGGGCGCGCAGTTTGAGGGCTTCAGCGTCGCCTGCGCGGTGGGACTCCTCCAAGCGGGCGACGCAGAACGAGTGGATGGCTGGCAAGTTGCGGTACGGGGACACGCTAGAGCGGTAGGCCGCGGGTGCGTAGGTGGGCGCGGAGGGTGGCGGCGTTGGTGAAGAGTTCTGCGTCCAGGCCGGCCGCGCGGGCGCCGTCGACGTTGTACTGCATGTCGTCGGTGTAGAACGTGCGGGCCGGATCGAGGTCGAAGCGATCGAGCAGGATCCGGTAGATCTTCTCGTCCGGCTTGATCGTCTGCTCATGGCCGGACACGACCTCCCCGTCGAACGTCCGCAAGATCGCGAACGCTTCCTTGGCGACCGCCCACTTCTCGGCGGAGAAGTTGGTCAGCGCGTACGTCGGGATGCCGTGCCCCTGGAGTTCGGTGAGCACCTCGGCGGTGTCCCCGAAGATCCCCTTCGCCATCTTCAGCCAGCCGGCGTCGTACGCCTCGATCCACTCGGAGTGCTCGGGGTGCAGCGAACTGAGCTCGGCGACGGCTTCGGCCCATGGACGACCCGCGTCCTGCCGGGCGTTCCACTCCGGCGTCGCGATCGTGGTCAGGAAGTGGCGCCGCCGGTCCGCGTCCGGGATCAGCTCGGCGTACAGGTAGTCCGGGCTCCAGTCCAGCAACACCCCACCGATGTCGAAGACGACAGTGTCGATTGTCCGCTCACTCATGCAGGCAACCCTACTTCTACGGCGTTCGCGGCGGCCCGGGCTCGGAGAGCGGGCGACAGCGCGAGCTGGCCCGCGAGCAGAACGACGCCGAGGAGGGCACACATCAGCCAGGTCATGGTGGCGCCGAGGTGCTGGAGCGCGTTCGTCCCCAGCACCGGCCCGATCACCGCGCCCACCCCGAACGCCATCCCGGCCAGCCCCAGGTACCGCCCCCGCAGATCGACCGGCGCGAGATCCGCCAGCACCGCCCCGACCACCGCGGCGAACCCGATCTCGCCAATCGTCCACACCACCACCGACACGCCGTACCCCCACCAGCTGTGCACGACCGCGCCGAGCCCGAATCCCAGCCCGACCACGAGCATCGACACCGCCAGCAGCTTCGATCGGTCCACCTTCGCCAGATACCGCCCGACGAACGGCTGGACCACGACGATCACGACCCCGTTCAACGCGATCACCAGCCCGTACGTCGAACTGGGCAGCCCGTCGCCGGCCATCGCCAAGGGCAACGTGGAGTACCCCTGGAAGTAGATCGTCGCGTACCCGATCTGCAACAGGACCACGAGCAGGAACGTGATGTCGCGCAAAACCACCGGCAGCAACGGCCGCGCCGGTCCCTCAGAAGCCACCGGCCGGGTCTCCGGCACCATCGACCAGATCACCAGGGCCGCGACGACCGAAGTACCGGCGTTGAGCCAGAACAGCAGGCCGTAGCCGACAGACGCCAGCACACCGGCGCTGACCGTGGACACGGAGAAGCCGAGGTTGATCGCCCAGAACAGCAACCCGAACGCGCGAACCCGCTCGCTCGGCTGGAGCAGGTCGGCCACGGTCGCCTGAACCGCGGGCCGGAACAGATCGCCCATCAACCCGACGGCGAAGGCCGCGGCCCAGATCGTCTCCATCGACCGGGCCGACCCGAGCAGGACCAGCGCCGCCGCGGTCCCGAAGAACCCGATCAGCATCGTCCGGCGCCGCCCCACCCGGTCGGACAACCAGCCGCCGACGAGCTGCGAGACGACGGAGCCCGCGCCGACCGCGGCGGCCACCGCACCCGCAGTACCGATCGACAAGTGACGGTCCTGGGTCAGATAGAGGACCAGGAACGGCTGGACGAAGCTGCCGAGCCGGTTGACCAGCTGGCACACCCACAACGCCCAGAACGCCCGGGGCAACCGGGCAGCAACGGAACTGACCATGCCCCAAGCCTCGCGGGCCGGGCCGCGAGCTGTCGAACATTAGGCAGAGGACTAATCCTCGCGGCAACCACAGCGCCCGCGTAGAGTTCGGAACGTGATCGGCTTCCAGCTCAGCACCGACGACGTGAGCCGGATCAGATTCGCGTTCTCGCCGATCTGGGAGACCGTGACGAGTGTCCGGGCACTGAGCAACAACTCGCTCGGCAGTGTGCACGGACCGTGGTTGCGCAAGGTCCGCCCGTACGTCGAGGGCGCGGACCTGACGTTGCTCCGGGCCCTCATCCCGGCGGACGGGTACATCCCCGACTTCATCACGCCGGCCCCACCCCGGCGTTCGACCAGCCTGGAGTCCGGTCTGGCCGCGATCGCCGCGACCTCCCCCGAGCTGGTCGTCCGCGAGCTCACGATGCTGAACGACGGGACCCCGCACCCACTGTTGCCTGGCCTGATCGCCGACCCGGAAAGGGCACTCGACCGGATCACCGGCGCGCTCCGGAGCTACTGGCAGCGGACGATCGAGCCAGACTGGCGACGGATGCGGGCACTGTTGCAGGAGGATCTGGCGTTTCGGCTGGACGAGCTGGCCAGCGGCGGTATCGATCGGCTGTTCCGCAACCTCCATCCATCGGTGCGGCTCGTCGGCGACCGCATCGAGATCGACCGGCCGTTCTGTTGCTACGGCGGCGACGTGCTGTCCGGGCAGGGCCTGATTCTGATCCCGTGCGTGTTCACCTGGCCGACCACCTTGCGAGTCACCGCGGCACCGCACGTCCCGATGCTCACCTATCCCCCACGCGGCCTCGGCCGG
This sequence comes from Kribbella caucasensis, assembly GCF_004361855.1. Taxonomy (GTDB): domain Bacteria; phylum Actinomycetota; class Actinomycetes; order Propionibacteriales; family Kribbellaceae; genus Kribbella; species Kribbella caucasensis. The sequence goes on along the minus strand of NZ_SNWQ01000007.1, from coordinate 258,684 downwards.
CTGTGGGAGAACCGCCTCGAAACCAGCGGACTGGGCACCACTGGGTCGGCACTCGCAGAACTGGTCGGCCGCACCAGAGCCGCGATAGTCAGCCACCTCGACCTGCCGATGTCGACCACTCATCTCGCTCACCAACTCGACCTCTCCGCCCCGACCCTGAGCGCGCACCTGAGCATCCTGCGCAACGCGGGCGTCGTCGACTCCCGCCGCGACGGCCGAACGGTCCTCTACTACCGCACCTCCCTCGGCAACCACCTACTGGCCGCCTCAGGCTCAACCACCTTGTCCCAAACGGCCTGATCTAGTGTCCGACACGGGACCCTAGGGACCGCTGTGGACGAAGGGTGCCCACAGATGCGGTTGCCCCGGGTACTGGTCGCGCAGTTCCCGAGTCACCTCATTGAGGATCACCGCCGCCGGATCGGCGCTCGCAGAGTCGCCGAGCAGGTCATAGAACCGGCGACTGGCTCGAGCCGCGATCGCATCATCGACCACCCACTGGGTCGCGACGACGTGACGGTAACCGGCGAGCTGGAACGCCGAGGCCAGGTGCAGCACCTCATCGGCATGGACGATGCTGCCCTGTCCGGTGGAACAGGCCGAAAGGTAGGCCAGTTCTCCGGTCCGCAGCCGGAGCCTGCTGATCGCGGGGACCGAGAGGACGGCGTCGTGGAGATACAGCCCGCTACGCGACGGTTCGGTCGGGTGACTCGCCGCATGGCAGGCGAAGTGGGCCCAGTCCGCCCGCGGCAGTGCGTCGAGCACCGAGCCGATCGTCGCTCCGGCGTCGGACAGCCCGGCCGACCCGGGATAACGCCTGCGCAGGTGATTCACCTCAGCCACGGTGCCGGGCAGATCGTGCAGACCGGGAGTTCGCCGCATTGCCACCGACAGTCGAGTACGCCGGCCGCTGGGCTGCTTCTGCCGAGCCTGGATCAGCGTGCGAACGGTGGGCGTGTAGGAGCTGACCACGCAGTCCAAAGCCGAGGTCCCACCGGGGAGCCCGGCGGCGTGCAGCGGCAGCAGCCCCAACGTCCCGATCGGCACCCACCAGACTCGCGGCAACACATCCCCGTCGGCCGGCGGGCCAGCGTGACCGAGAGCCGTGAGGACTGGTTCCGTGACGGTCTCCCAGAGCCAGCCGAGGAGGTCGTGGGTCGCGCCCGTCGGCGCAACGCCGACCAGCTCGTCCCCCTGGCGCTCCACCCCCAGCAGACGACCCAGTTGCGCCTCGACATCGGCCGGCCGCAAACGGTCCAGCGGCACATGTTCAACGGAACCGGGACGCAGCAGAACAGCGTCGCGGCCGGCTTCACCGGAGTTCACCAGCACAATCGCGCCGGCCGCGGCGGCCTGCTGGAGATCGCCGATCTGAGGCCGGGCCAGGAAGTCGGCGAAGCCAGGGAGCTCACGGATCTGGCCGATCAGCCGATCCCACTGGTCAGCCAACTCCCGGCGCTGGAGGAGCCACGCCGTGACCTGGGTGGTGTCACTCTCGGCAGGTCCTTGCTGATCGAGTCGCTCGCGGATCCGGGTGAAGTCCTCGGCCAGCTCCGGAGCCGACCGCGCCAGCTCGGTGAGATCCGCGCGCGCGTCCAGCTCGTCCGATACCAGGATCCCGCGACCCAACTCGGCCAGCTCGACCGCACCCGCCACGTCTCCGATCGCCAGATGCGTAGCGACAGCACGCCCCATCAAGCCGCGGCTGCCGGACAGCTGGTGCACCTGATCCGACCAGTCCAGCCCTCGCGGAGCGCACCGCGGCAACAGCTCGACCGCTGCCCGGAACATCGCCGCGGCCGCCGGCATCGCACCGGTCTCCATCGCCAGCATCCCGACGTTCGTGTAGCGCGCGGCCTCGTCCACCGGCGAGTCGGACGACGGCTGAGACACGGCCTCGATCAACTCACCCAACGCGCCGTCGGGCAAGGGCCAGCGCTTGGCCATCTCCCGATAGGTGATCGCGAGATTGGCGACCAGGCCGCCCCGGGCAGGCCGTTCCACCGGGGTCGCGGCAAGCGCTGCCTCGAGCAAGTCGATGCTGTCGTCCAGGTCGGCGGCGTCACCGGCGTATCGGTAGCGATCCAGCAGGGCCCGGGCGAGCGCCGAGCAGTAGCCGGCCCAGCGGGGATGATCGGCTCCGACCGCGGCCACCGCCTGCTCGGCCCGCTCCACACCTGCCTCCAGATCGGAGACCTGGCCGCCGATGTCGAAGCGCTCGAGGTAGTAACCGCTCAGATTGCCGAATGCCATGCCGAGCTCGTCGTGCTTGAGCGGCCTGCCCGCGGCGACAGCTTGCTCCGAATGCTCGATCGCGGTGTCGAGATCGGCGGAATTCCGGACCCGCTGGAATCGTTCGGCGTACGCGACAGCCAGGTTGGTCAGCCGGCTCGGCCGGTGCGGATGGTCCGCTGGCAGCGCCTGGGCCGCCTGCTCCCCCAGCTCGATAGCAGCGTCCAGGTCGGCGACCGCACCGAACAGGTCGTATCTCCTGCGCCGGCCGACCGCGAGATTCGACAGACCGGCGCTGCGATCGGGGCCCGTCGCAGGAAGCAGCTCGAGAGCCTCGGCACCGGCCGTGATGCCGGCGTCCAGATCGGCTGCCGCGCCGAACCGCGCGTGCCGATCGAAGTACAGGGTCGCGAGATTCGCCAGCGCCGCGGCGCGAGCCTGGCTGCGCACTGCCGGACTGGCCACCAGCCGCTGGTTCATCGCGATGGCGGCCTCCAGGTCGTCCGGATCGGCCGAGAGGCCGTACTTGGCCGAGTACGCCGTCGACAGGTGACCGAGGATTTGCAGATGGTCTGGATCCGACACCCGAGTCGCCGCGGCTGCCTGCTCGCCGCGATCGATCGCGGTTGCCAACGCCTCCGGGTCACCGGTGAGCTCGAAGAGCCACGTGTAGTCCACACAGAGGTTGGACAGAAACCTGGCCCGCTGCGGATCATCGGTCCTGGCCGCGGCCACCGCCTGTTCGAGCCGCTCGATGCCGGTCTCCACATCGGCACGCGACCCGACCTGATCGGACCGGCGCCGGTAGCCCTCGGCGACCAGGAACAGGACAGAGGCCCGGTCTTCGGCGTCCGGGTGGGTTCCGGCCAGAGCCACCTCGGCATGGCGGATCGTCGCCTCGGCATCCGCGAGCGAATTCGCCAGGTCGTATCGCTCGTTGTAGATATAGGCAAGCAGGAACGACTGGCTACTCACGACCGCCGGGTCGTCATCCTCCAGCGCCCGTTCGCCCCACTCGATCGCCCGGTCGAGGAGCTCCGGCTGCCCGGTCCGGACGAACTTGTCCATGGCGGCGTTGCGCATCGTCGACAGCACTGCCGGGTGATCCACCCGCTCGTTGCCGGCTGCGGTGAGCGACTTCTCGTACAGCGCGGCCATGGTGTCCTGGTCCTTGACCGCACCCGTGAGCTCGAAGCGAAGCTGGTGAGCCACAGCAAGGTTGTGGAACTTCTCGGCCTTGAACTGGTCGTCCGCGGGCGCGAGGTCCAGTGACTCCGACCCCCACTTGATCGCCGCGTCGATGTCGGCCCGCCGGCCGGTCACCTTGAACAGCTGCCGGCAATGGCTCGCGAGCACCGCCAGCATGATGAAGCGCTGGGGATCGTCTGGTGCTGTGGTCGCGGCGGCCTGCCCGCCTCGCTTCACCGCGGACCGGAGGTCGTCAGGATCCCCGGCCAGCCGATAGCGGAATCCGAGGGCCTCACCCAAGATGTGCAGGCCGATCCCGCGGTAGAAATCGTCGGCAGCCATCGGGCGCAGTACTCGCTCGAACTCGTCGATCGCGCCGGTCAGCGCTGCTACGTCACCGGCCTGCTTGGCAGCGGCGACGGTAGCCTGCAGCTCACTCAGTACGGCAGCCGTCGGGTGTACTTCGGACTCGTCAGCCGGGTCGTCGATCGGTTCCCGCTTCTTCCGCCAGCGCATGCGGTCACCCTAGTGAAGCGCAGGGTGACTATGATCACTTGCCGATGAACCGTCCGGAACCTGCCACCGCCCGAAGGATGGAAGCGCTGGCCTATCTCTGCGCGCACCTGGCGGAGCTGCGGTCACTCCTGCCGGACGAAGATCTCTCCGACCGACTGCAAGCCGCCGTACGTGGTGGCGGCCAACAGATCGACGATCTGCTCGAACGGATCCACGCCGAGCTGCAGGCCAACGGGGAACCGCTCGGAATCTGGGGCAGTCTCCCGGGCGCCGGGACCGGACGCGGACTCCAGCCAGCCGGCATCGGCACGCAGTCGGCGCTCGGCCCGGACGAGGTCGTCTACCTCTGCCCGACTGGCGCTTGCTCGCGATACTGGTGGCCGCGGGCGCGAGCAACTGTGCCGCAGTGTGAGATCGACCGGCAATCACTGAGACGGGATCGGCTCTGACATGGCTGGGCTCGACATGGCTGGGCGCTGAGATGGCTGGGCTGCTCGCGGAGCTCGGCAAGAAGCTGGCCGAGCGCTGGCTGACCCTGCTCGTCCTGCCCGGCGCCCTCTACCTCGCGGTCATCGCCGCAGCCGTTGCCCTCGGCCAGACCGAAGCCCTCGCTCCCGGCCGGCTCACCGATCAGTTCACCACCTGGGCGACCTCCCCCACTGTCAGCAGCCTCGGCGGCCAGATCGTCGTACTCGGAGCCGTCCTCGCGGGAGCGGCCGGCGCCGGAATCGCGGCACAGGCTCTGGCGTCGGTGCTCGAACGGCTGTGGCTCGCCGCGGACTGGCACACCTGGCCGTGGCCGCTCCGGGCCCTCGCGAACGCACAGGTCAACCGCCGCCGACAACGCTGGACAGTTTCTGCAGGCAACTACCAGGAGGAACGCGACCAGGCTGCCCTGCTCCGCACCCGCGGACAACGAGCAGATCCGCTGTCGCGCCATGCCGCGTACCATCGGCTGACCCGGATCGCTCCCGAGTACCCGGCGCGTCCGACCTGGTGCGGCGACCGCATCCATGCCGTGGCGGTCCGGATCGAGCGCGATCTCCGCCTCGACCTCAGCACCGTCTGGCCGCCCTTGTGGCTGACCCTGCCAGAAGCGGTCCGAGCCGAAATCCAAGCAGCCCGCCTAGCTCTCAGTCGTGCCTTCACGCTCGGCGCCTGGGCAATCCTGTATGTCGTCCTGGCAATCTGGTGGTGGCCGGCCGCCCTGATCGCGCTCGGTGTGGCCGTCGCAGCCCTGACGAGGGCCCGAACCGCGACCGACACGTACGCCGTCCTGCTGGAGAGCGCCACTCATCTGTACGCCGGTGACCTGGCTCGCCAACTCGGTCTGGAAACCTCCGGGCCGTTCACCGCCGACACCGCGGCGGCCCTCTCCGAACTGCTGCACCGGGCACCCTTCGAGCTCCCGGACAACTGATCAGCCGAAGGTGGCCGGGTCGATCTGTACGCGCAACGGACCGGCCAGTTTCTTCGTACTGCGGGCCGCCTGCGCCTCCTTCATCACCCGGGCCAGCGTCGACCCGTAACCACGCGGCGTCCGGACCACGGCCCGCACGGTCTCGTCGTCCACGTCGACCGGGCCGAGCACCTCCAGCCCCGCGGCGGGGTCCACGAGCTGCTTCAACCGAGCCACCAAGTCCGCGACCGCCTCCGCCGATCCGGTGAGCTCCGCGAGCTTCGCGGCCGGGGCCAGCCGGGCCGTACGACGCTCCTCCAGCTCGCGTGCTGCGTATCCCTCCGGACTCCACCGGACCACGGCCTGCAACGGTGTGGCCGACGGCTCGCCCATGATGATCACGGCACCACCATCGCGTGCTGACCGGACCAGGGCAGCCGCGTTGAACCAGCGCCGTACGGCCTCCTCGGCGGCTCTCAGGTCGGGTCGCGCCAGCAGCAACCACGTGTCGAGCAACAAGGCCGCGCTGTAGCCGCCCGAGGCGACTGGTTCCGCGCCCGGCGTGCTGACGATCAACGCCGGCTCGCTCGAAACCTCGTCCAGCACCTTGTCGCCGCCCGACGTCCGGACGAGGACGCCCGGGAAGGCACGGCCCAGCTCTTCCGCAGTACGCCGCGCTCCGACGACGGCCGCGCGCATCCGGGTGTCGCCGCATTCGGGGCAGCGATGATCGGCCGCAGGACGACCGCACACGCTGCAACTGGCCGGGCCGGACGATCCCGAATGCCGCAGCGAACCGCCGCAGACCGAGCACCGCGAAGGCGTCCGGCAGGTCTGGCAGACCAGACTCGGCAGATATCCCGCTCGAGGGACTTGCACCAGGACCGGCCCCGTCTTCAGCCCCTCGCGCGCGGTCTCGAAGGCCTGATGCGGAAGGCGTGCGGCGCGGACGGCCGGATCGCGAGCCAGATCCCGGTCGGACTCCCCCGCGATATGGACAGCCGGCGCGGCCGAACGAATCACGGTCCGGCCGGCGATGAGTTCGGCGGCCCAACCGGATTCGAGCAAGGCGGCGGCTTCGGCGGATCGGGCGAATCCGCCGAGCAGGAAGGCGCACTTCTGCCGATGCGCCCGGAGCAGCAGCACCTCGCGCGCATGTGGATAGGGCGCGCGCGGTTCGGCGTACGAGTCGTCGCCGTCGTCCCACAACGCGACCAGGCCGAGGTCGGCGACCGGGGCGAAGGCGGCCGCTCGCGTCCCGATGACGACTCGGGCGCAGCCGCGGAGCGTGGAGAGGAACGCCCGGTACCGCGCGGTCGGTCCGAGGTCGGCCGAGAGCATGACGAACCCGTCCGCGCCGAGGACCGTCGTACAGGCTGATGCCAGTCGCTCGAGGTCGCGGGCATCTGGGACCAGCAATAGTGCACCGCGGCCGGTTGACGCGCATACAGCTGCAGCTTGGGCGAACGCAAGCGCCCAACCGGCTCCCGGTACTGCGGTCCAGATCGCGCGCGGGGCCTCGGTACGGCGAACCGCGTCCAGGAATCCAGCAGGGTACGGCGACCACTCGGACGTCGACGTGGACGCGACCGGCCGGACTGGTTGATCGCAGCGGAGTGCTTCGCCCTCGACCTTCGCGTGCCGGGGTGGGACGGCCAGGCGGGTCACGTCGGCGAGGACCCCGGCGTACCGGTCGGCGACGGCTCGGCAGAGATCCGCGACCTCGGGCGTCAGGACCTGCTCGGGCGACACCGCTTTGCGGATCCGCATCAGCTTGCCGTCGTGCTCGGAGGACTCCAGCCGCGCCAGCACGAACCCGTCCAGGTCCTTGCCCGCGAACCGCACCTTCACCCGCACACCCGGCTGCGCGGCCTCGGACAGATCCTCAGGCACCAGGTAGTCGAACGGCCGATCCAGATGCGGCAACGACACGTCCACCGCGACGCGGGCGATCGGCAGCGCGCCCGCGATCCCGGCCGGCTCCTTGGTCCTGGACCGCCGAACGGTCTCGCGGAGCAACGTCAGCTGCTCAGGGGAGTCCGAAACCACTCCGAAACTCTAGTCGGCCCGGGCGACATCCCGGGGGACCCTGTGGACAAAGCAGCTGCCCGCGACCACAAAGGGTCGCGGGCAGCTGATCAGACCTACTTCGCGGCGGCGGCCTTCAGGGCCTCGACGCGGTCGGTGCGCTCCCAGGTGAAGTCATCGCCGGTGCGGCCGAAGTGGCCGTTCGCGGCGGTCTGGGCGTAGATCGGCCGGAGCAGGTCCAGGTCGCGGATGATCGCGGCCGGGCGCAGGTCGAACACCTCGAGAACGGCCGCGGTGATCTTGTCCACCGGCACGGTCTCGGTGCCGAAGGTGTCGACGTAGAAGCCGACCGGCGCGGCCTTGCCGATCGCGTACGCGACCTGGCACTCGGCCCGGGCCGCGAGCCCCGCGGCGACGATGTGCTTGGCCACCCAGCGCATCGCGTACGCCGCCGAGCGGTCCACCTTCGACGGGTCCTTGCCGGAGAACGCGCCACCACCGTGCCGGGCCATGCCGCCGTAGGTGTCGATGATGATCTTGCGGCCGGTCAGGCCCGCGTCACCCATCGGGCCACCGATCTCGAACCGGCCGGTCGGGTTCACCAGCAGCTTATAGTCGCTCGAGTCGATCTCGAACTGCTCCAGGATCGGGTCGACCACGTGCTTCTTCACGTCCGGCGTCAGCATCGAGTCCAGGCTGATGTCGGCGGCGTGCTGGCTGGACACCACGACGGTGTCGATCCGGATCGCCTTGTCACCGTCGTACTCGACCGTGACCTGGGTCTTGCCGTCCGGTCGCAGGTACGCCATCGTGCCGTCCTTGCGGACCTCGGACAGCCGCTCGGACAGCCGGTGCGCGATCGTGATCGGCAGCGGCATCAGCTCCGGGGTCTCGTTCGACGCGTAGCCGAACATCAGGCCCTGGTCGCCGGCACCCTGCAGGTCCAGCTCGTCGGTCGAGGAGTCGGCGCGGGTCTCGTACGCCGTGTTGACGCCCTGGGCGATGTCGGGCGACTGGCTGCCGATCGCGACCTGGACGCCACAGGAGGCGCCGTCGAAGCCCTTCAGCGACGAGTCGTAGCCGATCTCGAGGATCCGGCTCCGGACGATGCCCGGGATGTCCACGTACGCCGACGTGGTGACCTCGCCGGCCACGACGACCAGGCCGGTCGTGATCAGGGTCTCCACCGCAACGCGGCTCTTCGGGTCCTCGGCCAGGAGGGCGTCGAGGATGGAGTCGCTGATCTGATCAGCGATCTTGTCCGGATGACCTTCTGTCACCGACTCGGACGTGAAAAGGCGCCGTGCCACGGTTCTCCCTCGGGTTTACTCGATCAGCCTCGCGACGGGTGTCAGCCCGCCCTTCTCGCACCGACTACGGCGATGCACCCCGGCAGTATGCCAGCAGTTCAGACCAACGCTACCGTCAGCCGTACCCAAAGCCCACATGTCGGGACACCGTGCTCACATCCCGGACAAAGTCCATTCGTTCAGTGGGCTTTCAGCGCGCTTTGCGGGTCGCTGACACGCTGCCGCGGCCGGGCGCATACTGCCCCCATGGACGACTGCTGTGATCCGCACGGCTATCAGGCCACCTTCGGCGCCGGGTTCGCCCGGCGCGTCGCGGGCCGCTATCGCAAGCACGGGCTGAACCGCACCCAGCAACGGCTGGTCTCCTTCCTCGACGAGCGTGGGGTGCAAGACGCCTCCGTGCTCGAGATCGGCGGCGGAGTGGGCGATCTCCAGGTCGAGCTGCTCCGTCGAGGCGCCCGGCAGGTGACGAATCTGGAGATCTCGACGAGCTACGAGGCCGAGGCGGCCAAACTGCTCGAGCAATCCGGGCTGACGGGGCGAGTGACGAGGCGGTTCGTGGACATCGCGGCCGCACCCGACGAGGTCGAGCAGGCCGACATCGTCGTACTGCATCGGGTCGTCTGTTGCTACCCGGACTACCAGAAGCTCCTCTCGGCGGCCGGTGAGCATGCCCGCCGGCTGCTGGTCTTCTCACACCCGCCGAGCAATCCACTGACCCGATTCAGCATCTGGTCGGAGAACTTCATCCGCCGGCTGAGTGGAAACGGCTTCCGCGCCTTCGTCCATCCGCCCCAAGCCATGATCGACGTACTGCGCGCGCAGGGGCTGACCGTCAGCTATCAGCATCGCGGTGCGACCTGGACAGTGGTCGGCCTCGAACGCTGATCAGGCGTGCGGTCCGACCGTCACCTCACCGACGACGAGGGTCGGCTTGGCGTCGAGGATGACGCCGAGGCGCTCGACCTCGTCCTCCAGGGCGCGCAGCTGCGGGCGTTTCAGGTCGGCGACGGTCTCGACCGTCACGGTGACCTTGCGGCCGGCAAGACGCTGGTGCCACACCCCGGCGACGATGCCGTCGACCAGCACGAGCGGGAAGTTGCCGGCCTGTCCCCCGGCCAGCGCTCTCGTCTGCGCCTTCCCGGGGAAGAGCAGCTCCCGCGGATACGAGCCCACGCCGTACGCGTCGAAGTACGGAAGCAGCCGTACGCCGCGGGCCGGTTCGGCGGGCATCACGGTGTCGCCCTCGACGATCCATGCCGGTTTGCCGTCGAGCACGACCTCCTGGAAGCCTTTGAAGAGCCCGGTGACGAAGCCGGGGGTCGTGTTGAGCCACCTCGCGAACTGCTGAGGGGTTGCAGGGCCGTAGGAGTACAGATAGCGACCCAGTAGCTCGGACAGCGCCTGCTCCCCCGGCATCGGTTTGAACGGCGGGGCGAACCGATGCGGGTTCGTATAGGTCGTCTTGCGACCGCGGTTCGGGCCGTAACAGAGCACACCGGCGTGCGCGGCGGCCGGGATCAGCTGCCGCCAGCGCGGCCACCAGACCTGGAAGGCCGGCATCACCAGATCACCGGCCCATGGACCGGTTCGCGCGACCACCTCGTCGGTGAGCTCGTCGACGGTCAGATCGTCCTCGGCCAAGGCCGCACCGACGGCCTCGATCACCTCGGCCTTCTGGTCCGGGGTCAGCCGCATCGTCTCCGGTACTGAGCCCGTCGACGGCAATGCCGACAACGCACCCGTCCACAACGGCAGATCCTCGACGGGCAGCAAGTGAACCGTCCCCCGCGGCCCGAAACCCTTCACCAGCGTCCGTTCCTCCCACAACGCCCGCTGTACGTCGGCCCGCGTCGCCCCCTCCAACCGCAACGCCACCGACACCTCACCAGCCGACAACACCTGCGCATGCGCCCCACACATCGCCCGTACGACGTCCGCCGCCCCACCCGCCGCAGGAACCTGCAGGAAATGCCGCCTCATCCGGCGAGCAACCACGGACTCCCAGCTCAACTCGGCCATACCAGCAAGCTAACGGCAGAAGAGGACACCGAACGTCCTCCGTGTGTACGCCGGTCAGGGCCAGTGGCTGGATACCAGGTTCCAGATGACGCCGGCCAGGGCGTCTTTGCTCGTCGACGGTACCGGGAGGGCGATGCCGGCGCGGTCGAGGATGACGGCTTCGTTGAGGTCGCTGCCGAAGACCTTGCCGCCGGAGACGTCGTTCACCACCAGCAGGTCGCAGCCCTTGCGTTCGAGCTTGGCGCGGCCGAGCTCCAGTACGTCGTGCTCGGCGTCACCGGTCTCGGCGGCGAACCCGACGATCACCTGGCCGGGGCGCTGCCGGTCGTGCGAGACGGTGGCCAGGATGTCCGGGTTCTGCACCAGGTTCACCGCCGGCACCGAACCGTCGGACGTCTTCTTGATCTTGTGCTCGGCGACATCGGACGGGCGGAAATCGGCCGGCGCCGCGGCCATCACGATCGCGTCGGCGTCCGCAGCGCGGCCGGTGATCTCGTCGTACAGGTCCTGGGTGGACGTGACCGGGACGACCTGAACTCCGGCTGGGTCGGGCAGCTCGGAGTTCGCCGCGACGAGGGTGACCTTGGCGCCGCGGGCGGCCGCGATCCGGGCCAGTGCATAGCCCTGCTTGCCGGAAGACGAGTTGCCGAGGTAGCGGACCGGGTCGAGGTGCTCGCGGGTCCCGCCGGCGCTGATCAGCACCTGTTTGCCGGTCAGGTCGGCCACGGACTGCCCGGCCGCGCGGGCCGATTCGTCGGCCAGCATCAGCTGGGTGATGGCGAAGATCTCGGCGGGCTCGGGCAACCGGCCGCGGCCGGTGTCGGTGCCGGTGAGCCGGCCGACCGCCGGGTCGAGCACGGTGATACCGCGCGACCGCAGGGTGGCTACGTTCGCCTGGGTGGCAGGGTGCTCCCACATCTCGGTGTGCATCGCGGCCGCGAACAGGATCGGGCAGCGCGCGGTCAGCAGCGTGTTGGTGAGCAGGTCGTCGGCCAGGCCGTGAGCCGCCTTGGCGATCAGGTTCGCCGTGGCGGGTGCGACCACGACCAACTCGGCCTGCTTGCCGATCCGGACGTGCGGGACTTCCTCGACGTCATCGAACGGGTCAGCCGTCACCGGCTGACCCGACAGCGCCGCCCAGGTGGCGGCCCCGACGAACTCCAGCGCGGCCGCGGTCGGCACCACCCGGACGCGGTGGCCCGACTCGGTCAGCCGGCGGAGCAGATCACAGACCTTGTACGCCGCGATCCCGCCGCCGACGCCGAGCACCACCGACGGCTTGCGTGGCGCCTCCGGAGTCGCTGTCATCGACCGGCGACTACTCCGCGGACTTCTCCGCAGCGGCCGCGGCGGCTTCCGCCTCGGCCTCGGGGTCGATGTCGGTGCAGGTCAGCACGCCGTCGTTGATCTCGCGCATCGCGATCGACAGCGGCTTCTCCTGCACATGGGTCTCGACCAGCGGCCCGACGTACTCCAGCAGGCCCTCGCCGAGCTGGGAGTAGTACGCGTTGATCTGCCGGGCCCGCTTGGCGGAGTAGAGCACCAACTTGTACTTCGAGTCGGTGTGGGTGAGCAGGTCGTCGATCGGCGGGGACGTGATGCCGATGGCGACGGGTTCCTTGCCAGACAAGTTCAGCTCTTTCCAGAGATGGAGGGTGATCGGATCAACTTTACCAACTCATCGGCCGCCTCCCGAACCGAGGCGTTCACGATCGTCACGTCGAACTCCTTCTCGGCCTCCAGCTCGACCACCGCGGTCTCCAGCCGACGCTCCCGCTCCTCGGCCGTTTCGGTGCCCCGGCCGACCAGCCGGCTGACCAGCTCGTCCCAGCTCGGCGGCGCCAGGAAGACGAAATGCGCCTCCGGCATCCGCTCGCGGACCTGGCGGGCGCCCTGCAGGTCGATCTCCAGCAGCGCCGGCCGGCCTTCGGCCAGCTTGTCCAGCACCGGTTGCCGGGGGGTTCCGTACTTGGCCAGGTTGTGCACGACGGCCCACTCGAGCAGCTCGCCGTCGGCAGCCATCCGGTCGAACTCCTCGTCCGACACGAACAGGTAGTGCACCCCGTGCACCTCCCCCGGCCGGGGCTTGCGGGTGGTCGCCGACACCGAGATCCAGATGTCGGGGAACCGCTCCCGGATCTCGGCCGCCACCGTCCCCTTGCCCACCGCGGTAGGCCCGGCGAGAACCGTCAGCCGGGCCCCGCCGGTACTGCGGTCCGCGGTGGCCCCGGCGTCCGGCGTACCAGAAGTGTCGTTGGTCGGTTCCAAAGTCATCTTCACACCAGTGTCGAACGAGCGGGCAAGGATTTCGGTTCGGCTCACTCGGCGAATTCGCGCTCGAGCGCGGCGATCTGGTTCGAGCCCAGCCCGCGCACCCGGCGGGTCTCGGAGATCCCGGCGCGCTCCATGATCTGCTGCGCGCGCACCTTGCCGACACCGGGGATGCACTGCAGCAGCGCGCTCACCCGCATCTTGCCGATCACTTCGTTGGTCTGCCCCTCGTGGAGCACCTCCGTCGGAGACGCCCCCGAGTGCCGGATCCTGTTCTTGATCTCCGCACGCTCTCGTCGTGCGGCAGCGGCCTTGTCCAGGGCAGCCGCGCGCTGCTCTGGGGTCAAAGAAGGAAGTGGCACCGTTTCACCTGTCCCGTTTGTGGCTTCGCCGCTGAACCTAACACGGGAGGGGCGGTCAACTGATCCTGACGCAGCCGAGGCAAGTACCGCGTCCGCCGTCGGGATTCGTCACGGTGACGTCGCGAGCGCCCAGCGTGGCCGAACCGGCGATACTGAGGACCAGATTGATCGCCGTCGCCGACCGGCTGGTGAGCAGCACCGTGATGCCGTCGCCCGAGAACGTGACCTGACTACTGGAGGTGAATCCGGTCCCGTTGATCGTCACCGACCGCAGCAGGCCGCGGGACAGTGTCGACGGCGTGGCACTGGTCGGGATCGGTGCGGCGTTCACCGTCAGGCAGTTGGTGCAGACCGCGTTGTATGTGCCGGCCCGCGAAACCACGACGTTGCTCCGGCCGATCGTCGCGTCCGCAGCGATGTCCAGCACGGCCGACAGCCGGGTGGAGCTCACGTAGGTCAGAGACCTGAGCGTCACGCCGGACCCAGTGAAGACGGCCGTGGACGCGGCGCTGAAGCCGCTGCCGTTGATCTGCACGGTCCTTCCGGTGACACCCTGAGCAATCGCGTTCGGTGACAGCGAAGTCACTGTCTGAGCACTACGCACCCGTGCGACCACGGTCGGGCTGTTACCGACGTTGCCTGCCGCATCGGTCATCGATGCCCTCAACGCGTAGTCGCCGACAGCCAAGCCGGACAAACTGGCCGACCAGGTACCGGCCGAGGCGGTAGTGGTCAGTGTCTGCACAGGTGTACCCGTCGCGGACGTCCCCGCGTAGACCCGCAAGGTCACTGCGGTGCCGTCACCGGCCAGCGTCCCAGCCGTACCGGACACGGGGACGGGGTCCGCCGTCACGATCGCGTTGTTGACCGGGCTGGTGACGCGGACCACCGGTGCGACAGTGTCGACGGTGAAGGTCGTCGCGTTGCTGGTCCCGGTGTTGCCGCCCGAGTCGCCCTGCGTGGCCTGTGCGGTGTAGGTGCCCTGGGCAAGCGTCGCCGGGGTGACCGACCAGGTCCCGTTGGCGGCCACGGTTCCGGTCAGCGTCTGCATCGGCGTACCGGTGGGGGTGCCGCCTGCGTAGATCCGAACGCTCACGGCCGCGTTGTCACCTGCTGCCCGGCTGGCCGTGCCGCTGACCACCGGCCGCGTGTTCGCGACGGTCGAGCCGGTTTGTGGCGCGGTGATCTGGACGACAGGTGCCGAGCTGTCGACGACGAAGGTCCGCGGCGAGCTGTAGCCGGTCAGGCCGTTGCCGGTCTGCCTCGCCTGGACGGTGTAGGTGCCATCGGCCAGCGGTCCGGCGAACGTGGTCGTCCACGCGCCGTTGGCATGCGTCACGGTCGCGGTCTGCGCCGGCGTACCGGTGCTGTACGGACCTTGGTAGAGCGCGACGGACACGTCGCCACCGGTCGGCAATGCAGTTCCGGTGATCGTCGGCGACGGCGCCGCGCCCTGACCACGGGTCGGTGAAGTGACACGCACGTTCGGGAGGGTCTGGCCGCCGCCCATCACATCGGCGACGTCCTTGACCGAGATGCCGCGGTTGGCGTTCGCCGCGACCCAGTCCAGGAACTGGCTGATCGTGGTGTTGGACACCGGGCGGTACCCGGCCATACAAGAGTTGAAGTTCGCGCTGCCGGCGTAGCAGATCTCGTGGAAGAGCATCGGGATCCAGCCGCCTGCGCGTGACGCCGCACCGTTGACGGCGTCCTGCAGCGACTGCAGGGTGATCGCACCGTCGTACGTCGTACCGAGTGCCTTGAAGCTGTACGGCTCCGGCGGCGGGACCACCTCGCTGAACAACGGTCCGCCGACAAGCAGACTGCCGCCGGAACGACCGGACTGGTAACCACAGCCCTGGATGATGCTGACCGCCTGCGGGTTGAAGGCGGCGAACGGATACGCGAACCCGCTCGGCGAGAACCCCTGCGCCTGCAGCCGGTCGCGGTCGTCGCAGGCCTGCCGCCAGCGGTAGTCGAACGAGGTCGCGGCCGTCAGGTCGACGTGGTCCTGCGTGTGGCCGCCGATGTCGTTGCCGTCGGCCGCGAGACCCTGGATCTGCGCCCAGGTCATCGTGCCTTCCTCACCGGCGTCGACCGGCCCGCTGTTGATGTAGAAGGTGCCATCCACGTTGCGCGAAGCGAAGATCGACCGCAGCCCGTACTGCGACGCGAGGCCGTCGTCGAACGTGAGGGACACCGTGGTCGGGCGCGGCGGCAGTACCGGCTGCGGGCCGGCCCCCATCACCTCGCGGACCCGGGACACGGTGACGCCGGCCGGCGCACCGTTCTGCAGCCAGTCCAGGAACGCCGACAGCACCGAAGCGTCGATCGGCTTATAGGTCGCCATGCAGGTGTTGTAGTCGGACGCCGCGGAGCTGCAGACGTGGTCGAACGCGATCGGCAGCCAGCCGCCACCGTTGTTCACGGCACCGTTCACCGCATCCTGCAGCGCACTCAGCTGCACCGGTCCGGTGGGGATGCTCGCAGTGCTGATCCGGAACGGGTCGGCCGGCGGGATCGCCTCGGCGTACGGGCCGGTGGTGGTGGACAGGCCGCCGACCGTACGGCCGGACAGGTAGCCGCAGCCCTGCACGATGCTCTCGGCCTCGGGGTTCACCGCCGCGAACGGATAGCTGAAGCTCTGCGGGTCGTAGCCGAGCGCGGCCAGGCGTTGCTTGTCACCGCAGACCTGGTCCTGCCGGTACGTGAGGCTCAGCGCCGGATCGGTCAGGTCGACGTGGTCCTTGGTCACGCCACCGATCTCGTCACCCTCGCGGTAGAGGTCGTCGGCATGCCAGGTGGCCATGTAGCCCGGGGCGTTCGCCTCGATCACCTTGCTGGACAGGTAGAACGTGCCCGTCAGGTTGTGGGCGCGCAGTACCGGCCGTGCGTTCTGGTACTGCGACAGCAGCCCGTCGTTGAACGTCAACGAGACGACCGTTCCATCCGCGGCTCGCGCCATCCTGACGAAGGTGATCTGAGCGAATGAGACCGTGATCAGCACTACGGCTGCGATCCGGACAAGACGCGACTTGAACAGCGCTGAATACGACACCGAGGCCCCCCTGGCATCTGAGTGATTCCCAACCCAGGACAGCCAGACCGGTGTCGTGCCGTCCCCCCGGCGCTGAAGTTAACACCGGCGAACGGCTCGGGGATGGCCCAGGAGATGGCCAGTTGTTGAACTCTCAGTTCAGCGCGGGCACATCCACCTTGCAGGAGTCCTTCGCATGCGTCGCGATGTTCTTGTACGCCGCGGTGACCGTGCCGGTCTCCTTGCTCAGCCGGGCCAGCTCGACCCGATCGCTGCCCGCCTTCTGCGCCTTCTCGGCGAACGACACGACCGTGCCCCAGTCGTCCTTCACCTCGGCCGGTGCGCTCTCCTGGAGCTTCTTCGCGTCCGCCAGGATCTTGGTGTAGTCGGCCGGGTTCTGCGCATCGACGCCGACCGCGGACGCGGCGTACCCGGCGAGATCGACACAGTACGCCTGCTCGTCGGTACAAGCGGTCAGGCCGGCGGCCGCGGCGAGAAAGGTCGCGGTCATCACTGCTCTGCGCATCAAATCATCCTCGGGGAGTCCTCGGGGGTGTAAGCCCCGACGCTACCGGTTGTCATCAACCAACCGAAATGGGGCCGGCGGCGGGCTGGGCTGCCCGCCGCCGGCACCGAATCACTCGAGGTCGATCTTGCAGGTGTCCTTCGCCTGCTTGGCGATCGCCTCGGAGGCCTTGCCGACCTTCTCGCCGTCGTTCTTGCTGAGCTCGACCAGCTTGGCCTGGTCGCCCTTGGCGTCGAGCGCCTTCTCGGCGTAGTCCAGCAGCGTCTTCCAGTCGTCCTTCAGGTCGTCCGGCGCCGACTTGGACACCTTCTTCGCCTCGCCGATCATCTTGTCCAGCTTCTCGGTGTCCTTGATGTCGAGGTTCTTGGACGCCTCGGAGTAGGCCTTCAGCTCACCGCAGTAGTCGCCGCCCGAGCAAGCTGTCAGAGTTCCGACGCCGATGGTCAATACCGCCGCGAGGGCCGCAACCTTACGCATTCCGTTCCTAACTGTGCATGCGGGAAGGCCGTTGCTCCCCGTCTGCAGGCAACCTTGGCGAACCACAGGGTCACCAGTCGGTCCACCACGCCGTGAACAACATCGCACCAACACAGTGGAACCAGCCCGTGACCCTTCACGTCGCTAGGGTTGCCCACGGCAAGTAACCGGTTCAGTAGGCCCTACTGGTCGAACAGGGCGATCAGCTGCCGGCGATCACGGGCAGCCCACAACACGTTCCTGATCTGGTCGATGCCTCCGATCGGCCAGCGCTCGGCGATGCGCTGCACCACCGGGTCCTGGATCTGGGCCGCGAGCGCACCGGGGAAGTCTCCCCAGAGAACCTTGAACGGCCGGCCCCACATCTGCTCCACCTCGGTCGCCACCGGCGGCGTGATCCCCAAGCCGTTGTGGATGGCCGCCACCGCCTCGTACGCCGCCATCAACGCCTCCTCGCGCTCGAGCCACGACTCGGCCCGCTGCACCGCCCGCAGGATCGGCACCAGTTCCGCCCCGCAGGACAGCCGGGAGAACGCCGTACCGAACCACTTCGAGAACGGCGCGTACTGCCGCTCCATCAGGAAGCACAACCGCATCAGGTCCTGTACGAGCTGCGATCCGATCAGCTCCGACCCGAGTTCGTCGCCGACGAAACCGGTGCGGCCGACCAGATTGATCTCCGGATGCACGCGCCACCACGCCGCGATCATCAGATAGAGCCAGACATCCCGCGGATAGTAGGCGAACCTGTCCCGGACGCTTTGCAGGCCGATCTCGTCGTGAAAGACCGCGCCGGCGGTGATCATCCGCAGGTTCTGCTCCGGGAAGGTGAACCAGTCCCGCGGTGTGATCTCACCCTCGATGTCGAAGTCCAGCTGTTCGAGCAGGAACCCACGGATCGTGTGGATCCCGTACTCGGTCTGACGATCGGCGAACCGGTCCGGCACCTCCCGGCGCAGGACGTCGGCCATCGCGTCACCGTGACGGGTCTGATCCTCCTTGCGCAGGAACAGCAGAACGCGCGGCTCCCAGTTGTGGTCGCCGGACATCTCGTCGTCGAACCCCAGCACCTCCGACCCCCGGCCGAGCAACGCCGCGCTGTACGGCAGACCGGGGTACGACGCCTCCAGCACGGGCCGGACCGCCTCGGTGTAGAACCGCCTGCTCAGTTCCAGGCCGGAAACAAAACCGGACATGCTCCCCCAGTCGTCAGTCAGTAGCCGAGTACCGCCCGGAAGGCGTCGTTGGCGCGGTCGGCCGCATCCTGCAGCGCGACCGCCGACGGCCCGGCACCAAGGATCTCCCGGGAGCTGGACGGTACGACGTTCCGCACCGCCGACCCGAACACCGCGGCGAGCCCCTCAGCCGTACCACCTTGCGCACCAAGTCCCGGAGCGAGCAACGGCCCGCGGATGTCCAGGTTCTCGTCCGTCGAAGCGATCGTCGCACCGACCACGGCCCCGAACGACCCGAGATCGTCAGCGTCCGCGTTGAGCTCGCGCAGTCCGTCCAGCACCGCGCCTGCCACGGTCGGCCCGGCCGCGGTACGGGCGGACTGGAACTGCGGTCCCTCCGGGTTCGAGGTCAGCGCGAGCACGAACAGCCCGGCACCGGCCGCCCGCGCCTCGTCGATCGCCGGCTGCAGCGAGCCGAATCCCAGATAGGGGCTGACCGTCAACGCGTCACACGCCAGCGGCCCCTTCTCCGCCAGGTACGCCGACGCGTACCCGGCCATGGTCGAACCGATGTCACCGCGCTTCGCGTCGATGATGACCAGGGCTCCCGCCTCCCGCAGCCGGATCGTCGCCTGCTCGAGCACCGCGATCCCGGCCGACCCGAATCGCTCGAAGAAGGCCGACTGCGGCTTGAACACCGCGACCCGATCGGCCAGCGCGTCCACCACGCCGTACGTGAACGACGCCAGGCCCTCCGCGGTGTCCGGCAGGCCCCACGAATCCAGCAGGTGCGCGTGCGGATCGATCCCCACGCACAGCGGTCCGCGCGAGTCCATCGTGGCCCGGAGCCGCACCCCGAACGGTTGGTTGCTCATGGCAAATTCCCCTCAGCCAAGGACCGGTTGATCCGGCGGATCAGTCCCGGCCCCCGATAGATCAGGCCGGTGTACACCTGGACGAGACTCGCCCCGGCATCGAATAGGCGAGTCGCGTCGGAGGGTTCGAGGATGCCGCCGACACCGATGATCGGGAGCGCTCCCCCGGTTTCCGCGTGGATGTGCGCGACCGTCTTGGCCGAGATCTCCGTCAACGGCCGCCCCGACAACCCACCCGCCTCCGCGGCCAGTGGGACGTCGGACGCGGCCAGCCCGGACCGGCCGATGGTCGTGTTCGTGGCGATGATCCCGGCCACCCCGACGTCCGTGCAGACCCCGAGCAGTTCGTCGATCGCCTGCTCGGTCAGATCCGGCGCGATCTTCACCAGGATCGGCTTGGCGTCGCGACCACCCGAGCTCAGCCCGACCGCCTCGGCGTGCAACGCGGTCAGCAGTTCGCGCAACTGACCGGCATCCTGCAGCGACCGCAGCCCCGGCGTGTTCGGCGAACTCACGTTCACCGCGAAGTAGTCACCGAAGCGGTAGAGCCGTCGCAGCGAGGTCACATAGTCCTCCACCGCGTCCTCGAGCGGCGTCACCTTCGACTTCCCGATCGAGATACCCAGTGGATAGCCCAGCGGACCATAACCTTCAAGCCGGGATGCGAGCGCCGCCGAACCGAGGTTGTTGAACCCCATCCGGTTGATCACGGCCTCGCTCTCGACCAGCCGGAACAGCCGCGGTTTCTCGTTCCCCGGTTGCGGGTGCGCGGTCACCGTGCCGACCTCGACGAAGCCGAACCCGAGCGCCCGCCAGGCCGGCAGCGCGATCCCGTTCTTGTCCATCCCGGCAGCCAACCCGACCGGCCCCGGGAACCGGATCCCGAACACGGTCCGCTCGAGCCCGGCCGCGCCGTACGACCGCGACAGCGCACTCACCGCGCCCGGCACACGGCCCAGCCGCCGCAACCCGGACAAGGTCTGCTCGTGCGCGACCTCCGCGTCACCCTTCCCCAGCCGGTACAGGACCGGCCGGACCAGTCGCCTATACACCGCGGATCCGGGAGACCCAGTCCTGCAGGGACCGCACGCCGATGTCACCGGCCTGCCGAGCCTCGATGCCCTGTACGGCGGCCGCCAGCCCCTGCACCGTCGTGATGCACGGGATGTTCCGGGCCACCGCCGCACTCCGGATCTCGTAGCCGTCGAGCCGTGGCGAACCGTCCTTGGTGATCCCGATCGGGGTGTTGACGATCAGGTTCAGCTCGCCGTCCTGGACCATCTGGACGATCGTCGGTTCACCGTTCGGCCCCATTCCCTGGCTGCTCTTGCGAACCGTGACCGCCTCGACCCCGTTGCGCCGCAGTACGTCGGCGGTGCCTTCGGTCGCGTAGATCTTGAAACCGAGATCGGCCAGCCGCTTGACCGGGAAGATCATGTGCCGCTTGTCTCGGTTGGCCACCGACACGAACACCTTGCCGAACGCCGGCAACGGCTGCGACGCCCCGGCCTGGGACTTGGCGAACGCCGTCCCGAAGGTGTCGTCGATCCCCATCACCTCACCGGTCGAGCGCATCTCCGGCCCGAGCACCGTGTCGACGGACGAGCCGTCGATGGTCCGGAACCGGTTGAACGGCATCACGGCCTCCTTCACCGCGATCGGCGTCGAGGTCGGCAGCGTGCCCCCGTCGCCTTCGGCCGGCAACAGTCCCTCGGACCGCAGCTCCGCGATCGTCGCGCCGAGCATGACCCGGGCGGCCGCCTTCGCCAGCGGTGTCGCCGTCGCCTTCGAGACGAACGGCACCGTCCGGGACGCCCGCGGGTTCGCCTCCAGTACGTAGAGAACATCCCCGGCGAGCGCGTACTGCACGTTCAGCAGGCCGCGTACGCCGACGCCGCGGGCGATCGCCTCGGTCGAACTCCGGATCTTCTCGATGTCGGCGTTCCCGAGCGTGATCGGCGGCAGCGCGCAGGACGAGTCGCCCGAGTGCACGCCGGCCTCCTCGATGTGCTCCATCACGCCGCCGAGGAAGAGCTCGTCACCGTCGAACAGCCCGTCCACGTCGATCTCGACCGCGTCGTCGAGGAACCGGTCGATCAGCACCGGATGCTCGAACGCCGCACCACCGCCGAGCCGCTCCAGCGCCGCGTCGAGTTCGGCCGAGCTGTAGACGATCTCCATCCCGCGACCACCCAGCACGTACGACGGCCGCACCAGTACCGGGAAGCCGATCTCCTCAGCGATCCGCTGAGCGTCGTCGGCGGACAGCGCCGTACCGTGCTTGGGGGCGGGCAGGCCTGCGTCGGCGAGCACCTTGCCGAACGCGCCCCGCTCCTCGGCCAGATGGATGGCCGCCGGCGACGTCCCGACGATCGGCACACCCGCGTCCGCGAGGCGTTGTGCCAGTCCGAGCGGAGTCTGGCCGCCGAGTTGCACGATCACTCCGGCGACCGGGCCCGCCTGCAACTCGGCGTACACGATCTCCAGCACGTCCTCGCAGGTGAGCGGCTCGAAGTAGAGCCGGTCCGAGGTGTCGTAGTCGGTGGAGACCGTCTCCGGGTTGCAGTTCACCATCACGGTGCAGTACCCGGCCTCGCGCAGCGCCATCGACGCGTGCACGCAGGAGTAGTCGAACTCGATCCCCTGCCCGATCCGGTTCGGCCCGGAGCCGAGGATGAGCACGGCCGGGGTCTCGCGGGGTGCGACTTCTGTCTCCTCGTCGTACGACGAGTAGTGGTACGGCGTCTCGGCGGCGAACTCGGCCGCACAGGTGTCGACCGTCTTGTAGACCGGCCGGATCCCGAGCGCCTGCCGGACCCCGCGGACGACGTCCTCGGTGAGATCGCGGATCTCGGCCAGCTGCAGGTCGGAGAACCCGTGCCGCTTGGCCAGCCGGATGATCTCCGGGGTCAGCCGGGGCGCGGCCGCGACCTGCAGCGCGGTCTCGTGGATCAGGTAGAGCTGGTCCACGAACCACGGGTCGATCTTGGTGTTGTCGAAGATCTGCTCCGGTGTCGCGCCCGCCCGGATCGCGTCCATGATGGTGCGCAACCGGCCGTCGTGCGGCGTCTTGATTGCCTCTAGCAACGGTCCGAGGTCGGATGCGGGCGAGCCGGCCCAGGAGAACCGGGCCTCCGGCTTCTCCAGCGAGCGGAGCGCCTTCTGCAGCGCCTCGGTGTAGTTCCGGCCGATCGCCATCGCCTCGCCGACGCTCTTCATGTGCGTGGTCAGCGTCGCGTCCGCGGCCGGGAACTTCTCGAACGCGAACCGCGGCACCTTCACCACCACGTAGTCCAGCGTCGGCTCGAAGCTGGCCGGGGTCTGCTTGGTGATGTCGTTCGGGATCTCGTCCAGGGTGTAGCCGATCGCGACCTTGGCGGCGATCTTGGCGATCGGGAAGCCGGTCGCCTTCGACGCCAGCGCGGACGACCGGGACACCCGCGGATTCATCTCGATCACGATCAGCCGGCCGTCCGCCGGGTCCACCGCGAACTGGATGTTGCAACCGCCGGTGTCCACCCCGACCTCGCGGATGATGCCGATGGCCAGGTCCCGCATCACCTGGTACTCCCGGTCGGTCAGCGTCATCGCCGGCGCGACCGTGACCGAGTCGCCGGTGTGCACGCCCATCGGGTCGACGTTCTCGATCGAGCAGATGATCACGACGTTGTCCGCCTTGTCGCGCATCACCTCCAGCTCGTACTCCTTCCAGCCGACGATGGACTCCTCGATCAGCACCTCCGTCGTCGGGCTGGCCGCGAGCCCCGCACCGGCGATCCGGGTCAGATCGGGTTCGTCGTACGCCATCCCGGAGCCGACGCCGCCCATCGTGAACGAGGGCCGCACGACCAGCGGGTAGCCGAGCTCGGCCGCGGCGCTGAGGACGTCGTCCAGCGAGTGGCAGATCACCGAGCGGGCGACCGACGCGCCCAGCTTCTCGACGATCTGCTTGAACGACTCGCGGTTCTCGCCGCGCTGGATCGCGTCCACGGACGCGCCGATCAGCTCGACGCCGTACTTGTCCAGCACGCCGTTCTCGTGCAGCGCGATCGCCGCGTTCAGCGCGGTCTGGCCGCCGAGGGTGGCGAGCAGGACGTTCGGGCGCTCCTTCTCGATCACCTTCTCGACGAACTCCGGCGTGATCGGCTCGACGTACGTCGCGTCGGCGAACTCCGGGTCGGTCATGATCGTGGCCGGGTTGGAGTTCACCAGGACGACCCGGAAGCCCTCCTCCTTGAGCACCCGGCAGGCCTGGGTCCCGGAGTAGTCGAACTCGCAGGCCTGGCCGATCACGATCGGGCCGGAGCCGATCACCAGCACCGATTCGATATCTGTACGGCGGGGCATCAGCGGTTCTCCATCAGCTCTACGAAGCGGTCGAACAGATATGCCGAGTCGTGCGGACCCGCGGCCGCCTCGGGGTGGTACTGAACCGAGAAGGCGAGCACCTTGCCGTCCTTCCCGGTCAGCCGGAGCCCTTCGACCACGTTGTCGTTGAGCGAGACGTGACTGACGTCGGCCGTCCCGTACGGCGTCTCCACGGTCTCGTCGATCGGGGTGTCCACAGCGAAGCCGTGGTTCTGCGCGGTGATCTCGACCTTGCCGGTGGCCCGGTCGAGCACCGGCTGGTTGATTCCGCGATGCCCGTACTTCAGCTTGAAGGTGCCGAGTCCGAGTGCCCGGCCGAAGACCTGGTTACCGAAGCAGATCCCGAAGTACGGCAGGTTCCGCTCGAGGAGCTGTTTGAGCAGGTTGGTCGGGTGCTCGGTGGTCTCCGGGTCGCCCGGGCCGTTGCTCATGAAGATGCCGTCGGGGTTGCGCTCGAGGATCTGCTCGAGCGTCGCCGTGGCCGGCAGCACGTGTACCTCGATGCCGCGCTCGGCCATCCGCTTCGGCGTCATCGACTTGATCCCGAGGTCGAGCGCCACCACGGTGAAACGCTTCTCACCCTCAGCCGGTACGACATACGCCTCGGGGGCGGTTACCTCGCCGGCCAGATCAGAGCCGGCCATCGGCGGTTGCTGCAACACCTTCTCCAGCAGGACGGCGGGGTCGAGGATCTCGGTGGAGATGCCGGCTCGCATCGCGCCGCGCTCGCGCAGGTGCCGGGTCAGCGCGCGGGTGTCGATCCCGGAGATCCCGACGATGCCCTGCCCCCGGAGCTGCTCGTCGAGGGAGCGCTTGGCCCGCCAGTTCGACGGCACCCGGGCCGGGTCGCGGACGACGTACCCGGCGACCCAGATCCGCTGCGACTCGTCGTCCTCGTCGTTGACCCCGGTGTTGCCGATGTGCGGCGCGGTCTGGGTGACGATCTGCCGGTGGTACGACGGATCGGTGAGGGTCTCCTGGTAACCGGTCATCCCGGTGGTGAACACCGCCTCGCCGAACGTCTCGCCGGTCGCCCCGTACGAGTTACCGGCGAAGGCGCGGCCGTCCTCGAGGACCAGCAGTGCGGCCTGGCTCATTGCTCGGCTCCGATCAGGGTGGAGATGGATTCGGTCAAACCGGCGGTGTCGGCCTTGTGGCGTGGGCGGAAGCCGGTGTCGAACTCGCGGCCGTCGTGGGTCCAGCTGACCACGATCAGGCCGGACGCCTCGGCGGTCACCTTGCCTGCGATGCCACGGTCGGTCCGGACACCGGTCAGGTGGTCCGCGGGGATGAACACGTCCGAAGCGCCCTGCCGGTGGAAGACCAGTCCGGCTTCGCTGACGGCCAAATCAGCCGTACTGCGGACGCCGAGCTCGTGCACCGCGATCCGGTCCATCCAGTCGCCGGCCGTTGTAGTCGCGACGTACATGCCCTCCGTCTTGGCACCGTCGGGTGCAGCTGGGACAGACGGCAGGGGCGCGAGATCCGACTGCCTGGTCTGGCGGTTCTTCCAGCCCCGGTACATGCCGACGTAGGCGAGCCCGATGACCAGCACGGTGCCGAGGATTCCGAGGAACGCCTTCACCGGGCCGGCTTTCCGTCGAGCACGGTCGGCTCGCCGCGCAGGAAGGTGGCCACCACCCGCCCCGGCAGCTCCATCCCGTCGAACGGCGTGTTCCGCGACAGCGACGCCGACTCCCCCGGTACGACGGTGCGCCGGGCGGCCGGGTCGATCAGGGTGAGGTTCGCGGGAGCACCGGCTTCCAGCGGCCGGCCGTGCTCGCTGACCTGGCCGATCGCGGCCGGGCGGTAGCTCATCCGGTCGGCGAGCTCCGCCCAGGTCATCAGCCCGGTGTCGATCATCGCGTGCTGGACCACGCTCAGCGCCGTCTCGAGGCCGAGCATGCCGAACGCGGCCGCGCTCCACTCGCAGTCCTTGTCCTCCACCGGGTGCGGCGCGTGGTCGGTGGCGACGATGTCGATCGTGCCGTCGGCCAGACCTTCCCGGACCGCCTCGACGTCGGCCTTGGTCCGCAGCGGCGGGTTCACCTTGAAGACCGGGTTGTACGACGTCGCCAGGTCCTCGGTCAGCAGCAGGTGGTGCGGCGTGACCTCGGCGGTCACCTCGAACCCGCGCTTCTTCGCGGCCCGGACGATCTCCACCGAGCCCTTGGTGGACAGGTGGCAGATGTGCAGCTTGGAGCCGACGTGACCGTTCAGCAGGATGTCGCGGGCAATGATCGACTCCTCCGCGACACTCGGCCATCCGGTCAGGCCTAGCACCCCGGAGAGCTCGCCCTCGTTCATCTGCGCGCCCTGGGTGAGCCGCGGTTCCTGGGCGTGCTGGGCGATCACGCCGCCGAAGGCCTTCACGTACTCCAGCGCCCGGCGCATCAGGGCGGCGTCCCAGACGCACATGCCGTCGTCGGAGAACACCCGGACCCGCGCGGCCGAGTCGGCCATCGCACCGAGCTCGGCGAGCTGGGTGCCCTTGAGCCCGACGGTGACGGCGCCGATCGGGTACACGTCGGCGTACCCGGCCTCGCGGCCCAGCCGCCAGACCTGCTCGACCACACCGGCCGTGTCGGCGACCGGGTCCGTGTTGGCCATCGCGTGCACGGCGGTGAACCCACCGAGCGCGGCGGCCTTCGTCCCGGTCAGGACGGTCTCGGCGTCCTCCCGGCCGGGCTCGCGCAGGTGCGTGTGCAGGTCGACCAGGCCGGGCAGCGCGATCAGGCCCTTCGCGTCGATCGTCTCGACGTCGGTCGGCGTGTCGAGGTTGGTGCCGACAGCAACGATCTCGCCGTTGTCGATCAGCAGATCCGCGACTCGCTCTGATTCAGGACCGCCGACCACGATCTTGGCTCCGGTGATCAGGTACGCGGTCATGCGGTCTGCTCCTCAGTCGATGTGGTGCTGGTTTCAGGGCTGCCTGACAACAAGAGATAAAGAACGGCCATCCGGATTGCTACGCCGTTGGTGACCTGTTCGACGATCACCGAGCGGGTGGAGTCGGCCACCTGGGCGCTGATCTCCATGCCGCGGTTCATCGGGCCGGGGTGCAGCACGATGGCCTCGTCCGGCAGCTGCGCCATCCGGTGCACGTCGAGGCCGTAGCGGCGGCTGTACTCGCGGGCGCTCGGGAAGAACGCGTCGTTCATCCGCTCCCGCTGAACCCGCAGCATCATCACCGCGTCGCTCTTCGGCAGCACCGAGTCCAGGTCGTACGACGTGGTGCACGGCCAGGAGCTCATCCCGACCGGTAGCAGCGTGGGCGGGGCGACGACCGTGACATCGGCGCCGAGCGTGGACAGCAGCAGCACGTTCGACCGGGCGACCCGGCTGTGCAGGACATCGCCGACGATGGTGATCCGGCGGCCCTCGAGCGAACCGAGGTGGCGGCGCATCGTGAACGCGTCCAGCAGGGCCTGGGTCGGGTGCTCATGGGTGCCGTCACCGGCGTTGACCACCGAGCCGGTCATCCAGCCCGAGGTCGCGAGCAGGTGTGGCGCACCGGACGAACCATGCCGGCAGACGACGCCGTCGGCGCCCATCGCCTGCAGCGTCAGCGCGGTGTCCTTCAGGCTCTCGCCCTTGCTCACGCTGGAGCCCTTGGCGGAGAAGTTGATCACATCGGCGGACAACCGCTTGGCGGCCGCCTCGAACGAGATCCTGGTCCGGGTGGAGTCCTCGAAGAAGAGGTTCACGACGGTCCGGCCGCGCAGGGCGGGCAGCTTCTTGATCGGCCGGTCGGCCAGGGAGCGCATCTCCTCGGCCGTGTCCAGGATCAGGGTGGCGTCGTCGCGGGTCAGGTCGCCCGCGCTGAGCAGATGGCGCATCATGCGGAGGCTCCCGTCCTGGCCGTCTCGTCGACCGGCTTGTCGCCGGACTTGTCGGCCGGCTTGTCGGCGATGACCACGGCGTCGTCGCCGTCGTACTCGGTCAGGTGCACGGTGACCCGCTCGATCAGCGAGGTGGGCAGGTTCTTCCCCACGTAGTCGGCGCGGATCGGCAGTTCGCGGTGGCCGCGGTCGACCAGGACGGCGAGCTGGACCGCCTTCGGCCGGCCGATGTCGCCGATCGCGTCCAGCGCGGCCCGGATGGTGCGGCCGGAGAACAGCACGTCGTCGACCAGCACGACCACCTTGCCGTCGATCCCGCCGGGCGGGATGTCGGTGTGCTCCAGGGCACGGGCCGGTTTGAGGCCGATGTCGTCGCGGTACATCGTCACATCGAGTGACCCTGTCGGCACACTGCGCCCCTCCACCGCGGTGATCCGCTCGGAGATGCGGGCGGCCAGACCGACGCCGCGGGTGGGTATGCCGAGCAGGACGACGGGATCGGCGCCCTTGTTGCGCTCGAGGATCTCGTGCGCGATCCGGGTCAGTGCCCGGGAAATGTCGGAAGCATCCAGCACTGTGCGCGGCGCCGCTTGGGTGTCTGGTGACTGCGGCATCGGGGCAGGGCTCATCGCTACCGTTCCTCCTTTCCCGCCTCTCTGGACGGGTCTTTAAAGGACGTTCGGACCGCTTGACATGCTAGCGGATGTGACACGCCGTCTTGACGCTGGCCTCCGGCCCGGAATATTGTTACTCTGTGTAATCGAGGGGGGTTTCACCCAACGGCCCCACCCGGGCCACCAGGCAATGACCAAAAGTCGGAGGGAAGAACCAGCGTGCCTAGCGAATACGCGAAGACACTTGGCGGCAAGTTGCGCGCCATCCGCCAGCAGCAGGGCTTGTCGCTGCACGGCGTGGAAGAGAAATCCAAGGGTCGCTGGAAGGCGGTCGTCGTCGGCTCGTACGAGCGTGGCGATCGGGCCGTCACCGTCCAGAAGCTCGCCGAGCTCGCCGATTTCTACGGCGTGCCGATTCGTGAGTTGCTGCCCGGATCCGCGAGTGCGGCCGCCGCTGCCGCGGCACCGCCCAAGCTGATCCTTGATCTGGAGGCTCTGCAGCACCTGGATGCCGGCGAGGCCGGGCCACTGACCCGGTATGCGGCGACCATCCAGGCCCAGCGTGGGGACTACAACGGCAAGGTGCTGTCGATCCGGCAGGACGACATGCGGACCCTGGCCGTGATCTACGACGAGTCGCCGACGACACTGACCGAGCGTTTCATCTCCTGGGGCGTGCTGAACCCGGAGGCGAAGGGCGATGTCGAGGAGTCTTCGTCCGAGGCCGCCGGCGCCTGACCGCGCCGGCGTCACGATGGTGTGACAAGACGGTCGGGGCTCGTAGCAGCTTGCCCACGGCCGCCTGCCATCCTTCTCGATTCAACACCGCTACCTGCCAGCTGGACGTGCCCGTCGCGCGCCCAGCTGACTACACGCCCAACTGACCAAACGCCCAGCAGCCAAACGCCGATCTGACTAGACGCCCAGCGTCGGCTTGAGCTGGAGCAACCGGGCCAGCAGCCCGTTGACGAACGCCGGCGACTCGTCGGTGGACAGATCCCGGGCGAGTGCGACCGCCTCGCTCACCGCGACCACGTCCGGCACCTGGTCGTCGAACAGCAGCTCGTAGGCGCCGATCCGCAGCACGTTGCGGTCCACGGCCGGCATCCGGTCCAGCGTCCAGCCGACCGAGTGCGTGCTGAGCAGATCATCGATCGCGTCGATGTGTTTCGAGACGCCTTCGACCAGCGCCACGGTGAACTCGTTCACCGGCGGGTCGTTGTCGGCCACCCGGTCGGCCAGGGTGCCGCCGACCGGCAACCCCCGGACCTCCGACTCGTACAGCACGTCGAGTGCGCGCTTGCGGGCCTTGCTACGGGCAGACATGTTCTGTTGTCGACTCAGGTCTCAGGAGGTGACGCGGCCGAGGTAGTCCCCGGTCCGGGTGTCCACCTTGACCTTCTCGCCGGTGGTCAGGAACAGCGGGACCTGGATGGTGTACCCGGTCTCCAGCTTGGCCGGCTTGGTCCCGGCGCTGGACCGGTCGCCCTGCAGACCCGGCTCGGTGTACTCGACCAGGAGCTCGACCGAGGCCGGGAGCTCGACGTACAGCGGGAGGTCGTTGTGCACCGCGACGATGGCGTCCTGGTTCTCCAGCAGGAAGTGGGTGGCGTCACCGACCACGTCGGGCTCGATGTGCGTCTGCTCGTAGGTGCTCTTGTCCATGAACACGAACGACGAGCCGTCGTTGTACAGGTAGGTCATGTCGCGCTTGTCGACGTTCGCCACCTCGACCTTGACGTCGGCGTTGAAGGTCTTGTCGACCACCTTGCCGGACAGCACGGCCTTCAGCTTGGTCCGGACGACGGCACCGCCCTTGCCGGGCTTGTGGTGCTGGAACCACACGACGGACCACAGCTGTCCATCAAGGTCGAGGACCATGCCGTTCTTGAGGTCGTTCGTCGTCGCCACGCGTGGATACCCTTCGAGTCAGATCTGCGGTCCTGCGATTGTAGCGGTCGGCACGCTGAACCAACGATTCGAGCGAACCCCGCGGCCCTTACGCTGGATCCGGCAGGTTCGGTCACCGTCTCGGGAGGCAGTGCATGGACGTCATCTTTCCCGTGGTGGCCATCATCATCGGCCTGATCATCAAGCTGGCGAACGACAAGTCCAAGGCTGCCAAGCACGGCAACGAGGCCCGGCCGCCATCGGCCCGGGTCCAGCGCCTGATGGAACGCATCCAGGCCCAGCAGGCCACCTCCCAGCCGACCCCGCTCCAAGGTCAGTTCACCCAGCCCGCCCAGACCTTTCCGGCACCCCAGAACGTCCCGGTAGCGCAGCCCTTCATGCCCCCGAGCGCGCCCCCGATGCAGCCGGTGCCGCCGCCACCGGCGAATTTCCTGCCGCCGTCGACCTGGGTTCCGTCGTACGGGCCGCCGCCCGCGCGGCCGATGCCCGCGCACCGGCCGCCGCAGAACAAGCTGCCCACCCCGACGAACGACCTCGACAACCGGATCCGCAAGCTGATGTCGGCCGGCAACGAGGTCGGCGCGGTCCGCGTGCTCTGCGACGAGCGCGATATGAACATCATCGAAGCCCAGGCCTACGCCCGCTCCCTCGTCGCCCCGCCGCGCCCAAACACCAAGAAGAACCCAGACACCAACGCGCCAAGCACCTCCTCGACGAGCAACTCCACCGAGCCCCGCGTGGACGAGGAGACCCGGTACGTCGGCTCCGCCGCGTTCGCCGAGTCGATCTTCGACACCGACCGGGACGAGAACGTCTGGGCCAGCGGCTGGACCGAGCCCGTCGAGACCGACGACCGCACCGACATCACCGAACTCTGGGAAACCGTCCGCAACAGCGGCCGCCCCACCACCACCTGACGCTCACGGCCAGCTGATGGTCAGTTGGGTGTGGCGAGTGGTGATGTGGGTGCCGATGGGGAGTTCGTCGGCCGGCGTACTGCGTGGATGCGCGGTGAAGGTGGGACCCCGGCCGTGTCCGTAGTCCTTGTCCCACGCGCGGACCTGGGCGACGAGATTCGCGGCGAGCGCGGGCGCGGTCGGGCCGTGGGCGCGGGCGCCGAGTTCGACCAAGTGCTTGGCCGGGCCGGGACGTGAGCTGAGGTAGCCGAGGGTCTCGTCCTCGACGACTGCCGAACCACCCCAGCGCAACGCCGGACCGACCAGGCCGCTCTTGACCGCCGAGCGCTTCACCGACAGCACGCAGTACTCGGGGAAGTTGCAGGCGAGCCAGAGATCGAGGTTCGAGAAGGTCTCGTTGCGATCGAGCAGGATGCCGGACCACTCGACCGTCTGCGGTTTCAGCAGGACGCCCTCGAGTGGCTCGATGTCGATCGGCTGGTCCTCATCGGCTCGCAGTACCACCTTGTCCTCGTACAGCCGGAGCACCCGCTCGTAGTTGGCGCCTGCGCCCTGCATCGACACGAACCCACAGAGCACGTCCGACCGGCCGGTCAGGTGATCGCCGTTCTTGTCGAAGGCGATCGACCTCGTCTGCCCACGCAGCCGCAGCGGTACGACGAGACGGCCGGCCGCGCTGAGTTGGTCGAACCAGGCCGGTGCGATGTCCCCAGCCGTGACCGTGATCAGGATCAGGTCGTACGGCGCGCTCTCGGGGCAGCCGAACTCGCCGTCGGCACGGACCACCCGGACACGTGAGTACCCGGCTTCGGTCAGCGTCCGGCGAGCCCGTTCGGTCACTTCCGGGTCGATGTCGAGCGTGGTCACCGACCCGTCCAGGCCGGCCAGCTCGCTCATCAGCGCCGCGTTGTAGCCGCCGGACCCGATCTCCAGCACCCGGTCCCCGGGCTCGATCGCGGCTTGTTCCAGCATCATCGCGACCACGGCCGGCTGCGACACCGTACTGATCGCCGCACCAGTCGGGTCGCTCTTCATCAGCACGACGTCGTCGGTGTAGGCGACCTCGGGCGGTACGTTCGGGACGAAGACGTGCCGCGGCACCGTCCGGAACGCGGCCACGATCGGCCCGCTCCGCAGCGCGCCCTGGTCGATCAGCCGCGCGGTCAACGCCGAGCGCAACGAACCGGCGTACCTGGGATCGCTGCCCGACCAGTCCATCCGATCAGTCTGTCTTGTCGCCGAGGGATTCGAGCAGGGTCCGCAGGGTGCCCGCCAAGGTCTCGCGTTCTTTTGCCGAAAGCCCTTCGAGCAACTTGTTCTCGATCGCCACGTGGGTCGGCAGCACCGCGTCGATCAGCTTCAGGCCCTTATCGGTCAGCGTGACCTGGACGACGCGGCCGTCGGTCTCGCTGGGCCGCCGGGTCACGAGTCCGCGCGCCTCCAGCCGGTCGAGGCGCTGGGTGATCGCGCCGGAGGTGACCATCGCCGACCGCATCAGGCCGGCCGGGGTCAGCCGGTGCTCGGCGTTGCTCCGGCGGAGCGTGGCGAGTACGTCGAACGAGGCGGCGTCCAGATCGTGGGCGGCGAAGTTGCGGCGCAACTCGGTGTCGACCAGCTGGGCGAGCCGCTTCAGCCGGCCCATCACAGCCATCGGCGAGGCGTCCAGATCGGGACGCTGCTCACTCCACTGGGCGAGCACCAGGTCGACGTGGTCTGCCATGCCGACAGCCTAGCAAATTACTTAGCGCTGAGATATATTGTCTTAGTGCTAAGCAATCGACTCGCCCTGATCCTCACCACGGCCATCGCGCCGGCGCTGTGGGGAACCACCTATCTGGTCACGACGGAACTCCTCCCACCGGACCGTCCCCTCCTGGCGGGCGTGATCCGCGCGCTCCCGGCCGGCCTGCTGCTGGTCGCGTTCACCCGACGGCTTCCGCAGGGGATCTGGTGGTGGCGGGCCTTCGTCCTCGGCGCGCTCAACATCGGCGCGTTCTTCGCCCTGCTCTTCGTCGCGGCGTACCGGCTGCCTGGTGGCGTGGCCGCGACGGTCGGCGCGCTGCAGCCGCTGCTGGTCGCTGTGCTGGCGGCTGGCCTGCTCGCCCAGCGCATGACCTTGCGTACGACGATTGCCGCTGTGGCCGGTGTCTTCGGCGTCAGCCTGCTGGTACTACGCGCTGACGCGCGGCTGGACGCCTGGGGTGTCGCCGCGGCGCTCGGTGGTGCCGTGGTGATGGCGACCGGGGTCGTGCTCAGCAAGAGGTGGACCTCCCCCGCTCCCCTGCTAGCCACAACCGGATGGCAACTGGTCGCAGGTGGTCTGCTGCTGCTCCCGGTCGCCCTCATCGTCGAGGGAGCGCCACCCAGCTCGCTGACAGCGTCGAACCTCGCCGGTTACGCCTACCTGACCCTGATCGGCTCGGCACTGGCGTACGCACTCTGGTTCCGCGGCTTGCGCAGTCTGACCCCGACCGACGTCACATTCCTCGGCCTGCTCAGCCCGCTCGTGGCCACCCTCCTCGGCTGGCTCGCCCTCAACCAGCAACTGACCGCACCCCAACTCCTCGGCGCCCTAGTCGTCCTCACCGCCTTGCTAGCCGCCCAAACCAGACCGAAGACCATCACCCCGCCTCCCGCCCCAGCTCGCGTGCTGGTCTGCGCCGCCCAGGAGAGCCGATGAAGATCGCCGTGTTCGGAGCAAGGCGCTCATCGACGAAGCCGAACACAAGCGGCTCCCCCGTGCCCGCTTCACCGTCGGCTACTGAGCGACCTTGAGCACCCGCCGGGCACCGAATCGGTCGATCGGTGACCGGCCGGTGCTCAAGGTCGGTGCTCAGATGAGGCCTTCGCGGAGGGCGTAGGCGACTGCGTGGGAGCGGTTCCTCAGTTGGAGCCGGCTGGTCACGTCGTGCAGGACGTTCTTCACCGTGCGCTCCGAATACGACAGCTCGCGGGCGATCTCCTGCGTATCCCTGCCGTCGGCAACGAGTCGCAGGACCTGGGTCTCCCGGTCGGACAGGCCGGTCCGGGTGAGCCCACGCGGCGCGAGGACATGGCGCTGCATCCGCGACACCTGACCGAGCAGGCGGCCGAGCAGATCCGGTGGCAGGCTGCCGTCACCCGCGGCAGCGGCCTGGATCAGGTGCACGATCCGTTCGGCGGTGGCCTCCGCGCGTCGTAGTACGCCGGACACCCCCAGCTCGACCGCGGTCATCAGTGCCTCGTCGTCGATCGTGCTGCCGATCAGCACGGTACGGGTGCAGCCACGCTGGGCCGCGGCCCGCAGGACCTGGACGGCGGCACCGTCCAGAGTGTCGACTGCGACCAACGCGACCACTGGCGGGGCGGCGCGCTGATCAGCCTTCGACACTTGCAGCAGATCGGCCAGGTCGGCCTCGGAGATCAGGACGATCTCCGGCCGCTGCCGCAGCGCGTGGACCAGCCCGAACTGCGAGAGCGGATCGAGCGCCTTCACCCAGACCGGTATGCGCTGATGTTTCACAGACGTCACTCCCCCAGAGCGTTGATCGGAACGGACCATTTCCGCTGTCACGGCGAACCCCCAAGATCGTCGATTCCATCCTGGTCGCGGCCCTTAAGCCCTCCTTAAACCGAGCAGCGCAGACCCGTCGACCTACGACCCATGGTTACATCCCAGCATTTCACGGCCGTCTCACGCCACATTCTTTCCGCGTCAGCTTTCCAGCTGTGTGAGTGCGCGGAGGGCAAGACGATAGGAGTCGAGGCCGAACCCGGCGATGGTGCCGCTGGCAACCGCGGCGACCACGCTGGTGTGCCGGAACTCCTCCCGGGCGGCCGGGTTGCTGATGTGGATCTCGATCAACGGCGCGGTCCGCTGCGCGCAGGCGTCCCGCAGCGCGTACGAGTAGTGGGTGAACGCGGCCGGGTTGAGTATCACCGGGGTCTTCTGGTCCGCGGCCTCGTGTAGCCAGCCGACCAGTTCGGCCTCGTCGTCGGTCTGACGGACCTCGACGTCGAACCCCAGTTCGGCACCGGTCTTCTCGCAGTCCGCCACCAGATCGGCGAACGTGGTCGCGCCGTACACATCCGGCTCCCGCGACCCCAACCGCCCAAGGTTCGGCCCGTTCAACACCAGTACTTTCCGCCCAGCAGCGGCCACGTCAGTCACAGCCCAACCCTAGTGGTCAGCTGATTTCGGTGTAGGCGGCGATCAGGAGGCTTGGGTCCGGGGCCTCGAGGATGGTGGGCTTGGCGAGGCCGTCGAGGATGACGAAGCGGAGGCGGTCCGCGCGGGTCTTCTTGTCGAGCTTCATCGCGTCCTGCAGGTGCGGCCACGCGTCCGCCCTGTACGACACCGGCAACCCGAGTGCCGACAGAACCTCGTGGTGCCGGTCGGCGGTCACGTCGTCGAGGCGTCCCGCGGCCCGGGCCAGTTCGGCGACGAAGACCATGCCGATGCTGATCGCCGCTCCGTGCCGCCACTTGTACCGTTCGACCCGCTCGATCGCATGGCCGAGGGTGTGCCCGTAGTTCAGCGACTCCCGGCCGATCGCGCCGCCGGCCGTGGTGGTCCGCTCATGCAGATCCGCGCCGACCGTGTCCGCCTTGACCTGGATCGCCCGCGCGATCAGTTCCTCGGTGTGCTCGTACGCCGGGATCGCGGCGCCCCCCGGATCCTTCTCGACCAGATCGAGGATCACCGGGTCCGCGATGAACCCGCACTTCACCACTTCGGCCAGGCCGCTGACGTAATCGTTCTTCGGCAGCGTCTCCAGCGCGGCCAGGTCGCACAGCACCCCGGCCGGTTCCCAGAACGCGCCGACCAGGTTCTTCCCCTCGGCCGTGTTGATCCCGGTCTTCCCACCGACGGCCGCGTCGACCATGCCGAGCAGCGTGGTCGGGATGTGCACCACCCGGACCCCACGCAACCAGGTCGCCGCCACGAATCCGGCCAGGTCCGTCGTCGTACCGCCGCCGATCGACACGATCGCGTCGGACCGGGTGAACCCGGCCTGCCCGAGCACCGACCAGCAGTACGCGAGCACCTCCGCGGTCTTCGCCTCCTCGGCGTCCGGGATCTCGATCGCGTGCGCGGTGTACCCGGCCGCGGTCAGGTCGTCGCGGATCGCGTCCCCACTCGCCCGCAACGCACGCGGGTGGATCACCGCGACCCGTCGCACGTCGGAGCCGAGCAACCCGGGCAGCTCGCCGAGCAGGTTGTTGCCGATGACGACGTCGTACGGCGTACCGGCGTTGACGTGGATCTTCCGGGGCCCGTCCGTCATCCCAGGTGCTCCACGATCTCGGCGGCGATGTCCTCGGGGGCGCGGTCGTCCGTCGGCACGGTCCACTTCGCCACTTCGAGGTAGAACGGGCGGCGGGCGTCCATCAGGTTCTTCAACTGGGTGCGCACGTTGCCGAGCAGCAGCGGCCGGGCGACGCCGAGGCCGACCCGCTTGGCCGCCTCACCGAGCGACACGTCGAGGAAGACCACGGTGTGGCCGGCCAGATCCGCGCGCGTGTCCGGGTCGAGGATCGCGCCGCCGCCGAGCGACAGGACCACGTCGTCGGCCTGCAACGCGGCCACGATCGCGGCCCGCTCCATCGCGCGGAACGCGGGCTCGCCGGAGTCCACGAAGATGTCCGGGATCGGCTTGCCCGCCGCGGCCTCGATATCGGTGTCGGTGTCGCGGTGCGCCTTGCGGAGCCGGTCGGCCAGCAACGCGGCGACGGTCGACTTGCCCGAACCAGGCGGGCCGACCAGGACGACGACCGGGCTCACTGGTCCCACTCGCGCGGGGTGATCGTGGCCGGCAGGTTCGCCAGGTAGGTCTGGTGGTTGCGGGCCGTCTCGGTCACCGAGTCGCCGCCGAACTTCTCCAGCGCGACCTCGGCCAGTACCAGCGCGACCATCGCCTCCGCGACGATCCCGGCCGCCGGGACCGCGCACACGTCGGAACGCTGGTGGTGCGCCGACGCGGCCTCACCGGTGGACGTGTCGATCGTGCGGAGCGCCCGCGGCACGGTCGCGATCGGCTTCATCGCTGCGCGGACCCGCAGGGTCTCACCGGTGCTCATGCCGCCCTCGGTCCCACCCGAGCGCCCACTGGTACGCCGTACGGTCCCGTCCTCGGCGACGATCTCGTCGTGTGCCTTCGAGCCCGGCGTCCGGGCCAGCTCGAAGCCGTCGCCGAGCTCGACGCCCTTGATCGCTTGGATACCCATCAGCGCGCCGGCCAGCTTCGAGTCGAGCCGGCGATCCCAGTGCACGTAGCTGCCGAGGCCCGGCGGCAGGCCGTCGACGACCACCTCGACCACTCCGCCGAGGGTGTCGCCCGCCTTCTGCGCGAGGTCGATCTCCTCCACCATCGCCTTGCTCGCGTCCGCGTCCAGGCAGCGCACCGGATCCGCGTCCAGCTTGGCGACATCGTCGTACGACGGGATCACGCCGTACGGCGCCTTGACCGTGCCGAGCTCGACCACGTGGCTGACGATGGTCACGCCGTACGCCTGCTTCAGGAACCGGGCCACGACCTCGCCGAGCGCGACCCGGGCCGCCGTCTCCCGCGCACTCGCCCGCTCCAGCACCGGCCGGGCCTCGTCGAACCCGTACTTCTGCATGCCGGCCAGATCGGCGTGCCCCGGGCGGGGCCGGGTCAGCGGGGCGTTCCGGGCCAGCTCGGCCAGCGTCGCGGGGTCCACCGGATCCGCGGACATCACCTGCTCCCACTTCGGCCATTCGGTGTTGCCGACCTGGATCGCGACCGGGCTGCCGAGCGAAACCCCATGCCGGAAGCCCCCGACGAACGTCACCTCGTCCCGCTCGAACTTCATCCGCGCGCCCCGGCCATACCCCAGCCGACGACGAGCGAGGGCGTCGGCCACGTCATCCGTGGTGACCAGGACGCCTGCGGGAAGACCTTCGAGTACGGCGACGAGCGCTTGTCCGTGCGACTCGCCAGCGGTAAGCCAGCGCAGCATGCCGCCGATTCTTTCACGCCCCCAACACCGCCCGGCCCCCGGTCTCAGCGCAGGGCGCGGTCACAAAGCCGGGACCTCGGTCAACAAGCGGGGACCTTGAACATGACGTGCCGTGTTCAAGCTCCCCGTTTCTTGTTCAAGCCACCTGACGGACTGCGCCTTTGCCAGGACAGACTGAGCACCATGTTCCAGGAGATCGACGGCGGGGAGGCTTGGTGACGCGCGCGGAGGAGGAGGCTTTTCGGGCCCGGGTGCGGGGGTGTTTGCTGGGTGGGGCCCTTGGGGATGCGCTCGGGGGGCCGGTGGAGTTTCTGGGGGTGGGGGAGATTTTGGCGGGGCATCCGGAGGGGGTTCGGGGGTTTGTCAGCGGGGGTGCGGGGTGGCCGGCGGGGTCGGTTACTGATGACACCCAGATGACTTTGTTCACGGTGGAGGGGTTGATCCGGGCGGGGGTGCGGACGGATCGGGGATTGGGGTTCACCGTGGCGGTGACGCATCACGCGTATGACCGCTGGCTGGACACACAGTTGTTGCCGGGTCCCAGTGGGATGCGGGACGGGTGGTTGCAGGGCGAGCAGTGGTTGTACGCGCGCCGCGCACCGGGGAACACGTGTCTGTCGGCGCTGACCGAGGCCCGGCAGGGTGGGGACAGCATGCCGAAGTTCGGGGGGCAGGCGGTGAACGACTCCAAGGGGTGCGGTGGGGTGATGCGCGCGGCGCCGTTCGGGTTGTTGCCGGGGCGCTGGGTGGATGCGGGCTGGGCGTTCAACGCCGCGAGCGAGGCGGCCGGGTACACGCACGGGCATCCGACCGGGAAGCTCGCGTCCGGCGCGCTGGCCGCGATCGTGCACGAGATCTGCCGCGGCGCCGACCTGGACCAGGCCCTCGACTCCGCTCAGGACCTGCTGATCCAGCATCCCGGCCACGAGGAGACCAGTACAGCGCTGACCGCCGCGCGCGAGCTCGCCCAGGCAACCCAGCCCACGCCCGGCCAACCCACGCCCGGACCGGCGACACCCGGGCCGGCGGTGGTGGAGCGGCTCGGTGGTGGGTGGATCGCTGAGGAGGCGTTGGCGATCGGGGTGTACGCCGCGCTGGCGTATCCCGCGCCCGAGCAGTTCCTCGACGCACTCGCCCTGTCCGTGACGCACTCAGGCGACAGCGACTCCACCGGCTCGATCTGCGGCAACATCCTCGGCGTCCTGCACGGCGAGACCGCGCTGCCACCCGAACTGGTGTTCGCCGTCGAGGGGCGCGGCGTCATCCTCCAACTCGCCGACGACTTCGTCCTCGAGTGCACCCACGCCAGACAGCTGCACGACGAGTACGGCCCGGACACCGGCTGGCGGACCCGCTACCCCGGCTGGTAGCCCCGCACCGTCAGCCGAGGTAGAGCCCCTCCAGCTGACCGCCGAACAGTACTCCGGCAACCGCACCCGCCAGCATGAACGGGCCGAAGGGAAACATCTCCTTGCGCCGGAAGACCTTCGCCGCGGTCAACACGATCCCCAGCACCGCGCCGAGCAGGAACCCGCCGTACATTCCGGCGACCAGCTGACCCCAGCCGAGATACCCCAACGCCATGCTCAACAGCCCCGACAACCGCACGTCCCCGAACCCCACACCCCGCGGGATCAGCCACCACAAGAGGTAGAACACCCCGAACCCGACCACCCCGGCGATCGCGGCCCGCCGAAGTGAACCCCACTCCCCCGCCACCGCCGCGCCGACCACCAACGCCACGCCGACGACGAGGTACGTCGGCCAGATGATTGCCGACGGCAGGTACCGCGTCCGCGCGTCGATGTACCCGAGCACCGAACCCGAAACCACGAGAACCAGCCAAGCCACCAACGCGGCCGAGAACCCGAGCCGCCATCCGATCAGCCCACCCGAGACCGCCGCCAGCCCCGCACACCACCACGCCGCCCGCCGACGAGCGAGCTCGGCGTACAGGATCTTCGTCTGTCCCTCGTCCAACTCGGGCTCAGGTATCCGCCGGAGCAACCACGGCCCCAGCAAGAACGCCGCCGCCCCACACAGCACCACCCCAACGGCACCGGCGGCCACCGCGGTCAGCGCAACCTCCGGGCGATCAGCGCGGCACCACCGCCGAGGATCAACAGCCCACCGATCAGCACCCCGATCGTGCTCCAGAAGCCGTCGTTCTTGGTGACATACGTGACCCGCTCGAACTCCTCATCGGTCGCGGCCCGGGTGAAGTGGAAGTCGTCGGTGATCCGCGACGGCTCGGCGTAGGTGACCGAGTACGCCGTCAGGTACGACGCCGGCGCAGCCAGATCGTTCATGTCGCTGTCCATCGTCTCGACCCGTCCGGCGAACAACAGCTCCGGCTTCACCGACGGGTCGGGCAGCCGGGACGCATCCACGCGGTAGGGAGCGGCGACGTAGACCGTCACGGCCTGCTCGGTGCTCGCCCCCTTGCTCAGTCGCATCGGGTAGACGATCTCCGACGACGCGAACGACAAGCGCAATGGTGGTGTTGCCCCCGACAACGACCCGGACTTCTCCTTCGGTGCCAGCTTGACCGCGACGATCTCCCACTTCTCGGTCAGGTACGGCTGCAGGTTCTCCCCCAGCCCACCCGGTACGACGTACCCGTTGGTGCGCAGCCAATCGGTGACAGCGACCGAGCTGGTCCCGCCGAGCCGCACGACCTGGAACGGCCCGAGCACCATCTGCCCGCGCACCTCCACCCCGGCCCCAGGGGCAGGGGCACTGGCCGAGTCACGCCCACTGCCCATGATCCCGAGATCCCGGAACGGCCAATAAGTCTTCTTCACCACCACCCTCGGACGGGTCAACGAGATCAGCCGGTTGAACGTGTACTCCTCGCCGAGCGACACCTCGGCGGCCGCGGGGACCGGCATGATCCAGGCCGCCTTCTTCGACGAGCCCTGGATCGCCATCGACAGCACGATCTCCTCGGTCTTGCCGTCGAACCGGACGAGTGCGTTCTCGCCCCGCGCCCGGGCCTGCGACTCGGCGTCACTCATGTATCCACCGCACGCGCAGGCCCAAGCAGGCGCAACGCCGAAACCGAGCAGCACGAACGCCAACACACCGGCAACCATCCGCCATAACTTCATGGGCGGAAGGCTACTCACGCAAAGGTGTAGGCCGTGCGGAAGAAATCAGACCGGTCGTACTTCTTTTGACTCACGATCGTCGAGCTCCTCACGCGCGGCGGACCTCATGGCCGCCAAGGGAGCGGGCGACCTACCCGTCATCATCTCCACCTGCAGGGTCGCCTGATGCACGAGCAGATCAAGGCCGTTCAACAGCTCTGTACCGATCCGGTGCGCCGCGATCGCCAGCTGCGTCGGCCACGGGTGGTACGCCACGTCGAACACCACCGGCGCCACCGTGGCGAAGTGCTCGGCCCACGGATCGACGGCACCACCAGGCAGCGTGGAAACACACAGGTCGAACCCGCCGATCTGCTCCACCTGCCCGAAATCCGCCACGGACGTCTTCAGCCCCAGCTCGGCCGCGAGATCCAGCAACCGCTCGGCCCGCGCGACCTCCCGTACGACGACGGTCACCTCGCTGACCTTCAACCCGCGCAACGCCGCCAACGTGGACGCCGCCGTCGCCCCGCCACCCAGTACGACGGCCGTGTCCGCCCCGGTGATCCCGCGCTCCGCGAACGCCGCGACGAGCCCTGGTACGTCGGTGTTGTGGGCCGACCGGGTCCCGTCAGCCTCAATCAAAAGCGTGTTGGCAGCACCGATCAACGAGGCCACCGGGTCGACCGTGTCGGCCAGCTTCAGCGCGACCCGCTTCAGCGGCATCGTCAGCGACAACCCGCGCCACTCGTCACCCAGCCCAGTCAGGAATCCCGCGAGCTCGTCCTCGGCGACCTCGAACGCGTCGTACTGCCAGTCCAGCCCGAGTTCGGCGTACGCGGCGCGGTGCATCGCCGGGGACAGCGAGTGGGCGATCGGGCTGCCCAGCACAGCACATCGGATCATCTCAGCAACGGCCCTTGTGGGCGTTGCACCAGGCCCGCAGCTTGTTCACGTTCGCCTGGTGCTCGTCCGGGCTGGACGCGAACGCGGTCTCGCCGGTGTCCAGGTTGACCAGGGTGAAGTAGAGCCAGCCGCCCTGCGCCGGGTTCAGCGCCGCCCGCAGGGTGTCCTTGCCCGGCGAGTTGATCGGCGTCGGCGGCAGGTTGCGCGTCTTGTAGGTGTTGTACGGCGAGTCGATCTCGCGCTGCTCGTCGGTGGTGAAGACGCCGCCGTCCTTGCCGGTGACGTAGTGCACGGTCGAGTCCATCTGCAGCCGCATGTTCTTCTGCAGCCGGTTGTAGATGACCCGGGCGACCTTCGGGTAGTCCTCGGCCCGGTTGGTCTCCGCGCCGATGATGCTGGCCACGATCACCGCCTGGTACGGGTCGAGCTTCTTGCGCTGCGCCGTCTGCGGCAGCTTCAGCTCGGCCGAGGTCTTGGCGAACTGCGCGGTCATCAGCTTGAGCACCGTGTACGCCGTGGCGCCCTTCGGGATGTCGTAGGTGCCCGGGTAGAGGAAGCCCTCGGGGTTGTTCCGCGCGTACGACGGCAGGCCGAGCGACCACGGCTTGGCCATCGCCGCGTCGGCCGCCCCGGCCGGCAACTTCAGCGCCTTCGAGTCCTGCAACTGCTTGACCACCTCGGCCTTGGTCGAACCGGACCGGAACCCGATCCGCTGCACCAGCACCGACTTGGCCGGGTTCAGCATCAACTCCAGCGCTGCCTTGGCCGACATCTGCTTGCGCAGCGTGTACGTCGCGGCCTGGATCGAGCGGCTCCGCGGATCGTCCCGCGCGACCCGCTCGAACGCCTTGGCGCTCTTCACCACGCCCTTCTTCTCCAGCGTGTCCGCGATCGACTGGGCGCTCTGGCCCTTGCTGATCTCGACCGTGACGGCGGTGGTGCCGTCACCCTCGAAGTCGGGTGCGGCGAACATCTTCTCCAGGTAGTCGCGGCCCTTGCCGTAACCGACCACCAGGCCGGCGATCAGGGCACCCACGACCAGCAGCGAGATCAGGCCGGCGAAACACCCGAAGCCGCGCCGGGTCCGGGCCTTGCGCCGGTTCGCCCGCTGTTCGGACCTGCTCACCGTCCGCAGGCCGAGATGCGAGTCGAGGTCGTCGCTCTCGTCGACGTGTTGGTCCACCGATGTCCTGTTCACAGGGGCCTCCCGGGCGGGTTGCCGGTCTCGCGCTCGAAGTCGAGCGCGTGTTGCAGAATCACGACCGCCGCGGCCTGGTCGACCACGGCCCGCCGCTTGGAGCCCTTCTTCCCGCGTTCCCGCAGCATCCGCTCGGCGGTGACCGTGGTGAACCGCTCGTCCACCAGCCGCACCGCCGTCCCCGAGTTCATCGCCTGCACTTTCTGCCGGACCAGTTCCGCCGTCTCGCGAATCCGGATCGCGGCCGGGCCTTCTCCCCCGGACAACGAGCGAGGAAGTCCGACGACGATCTCGAACGCGTCGAGATCGGCTACGAGCGTAACTATCCGGTCAAGGTCGCCGGGACCCCGGTGCACCGTCTCCACCGGGGTCGCGAGGATCCCGTGCGGGTCACTGCTGGCGACCCCGATCCTGGCGTCGCCGATGTCCAGTGCCATCCGCACCCCACGGCGCATGTCAGCCCGTGACGAGCTGGCCGATGGAGTGCTCGACGGCCGCCAGCGCCTCGTCGGCACCGGCCGGATCCGTGCCGCCACCCTGGGCGACATCGTCCTTGCCGCCGCCCCGGCCGCCCACCTTCTCGGCCGCCACCCGGACCAGGT
Source organism: Kribbella caucasensis (assembly GCF_004361855.1). Lineage (GTDB taxonomy): Bacteria > Actinomycetota > Actinomycetes > Propionibacteriales > Kribbellaceae > Kribbella > Kribbella caucasensis. The sequence continues at coordinate 214,856 of NZ_SNWQ01000007.1, read as the reverse complement.
CGCCGGCCTTGAGCCGCCACTCGCGGGCCGTGTCGTTCAGCGCGACCACCACCGCGGGCTTGCCGTCGTTCACGCTGAGGACCGTGATCACGGCCGGCTTGTCCGCCACCATCCGGCCGCGGATGTCCAGCGCGAGCTTGCGCAGGTCGCCGCCGTTCACGCCGTCGGGCGCCCGGTGGCCGACGTACGAGACGCCGAAGACGTCCTTCGGGCTCGCGGCCAGCTCGGCGGCGGCAGCCAGCACCTGGCCGGCCCGGAGCCGCTCCAGCTCCTTCTCGGCCGTACGCAGCCGCTCGGCCAGGTCCGCGACCTTGGCCGGCAGTTCCTCCGGCCGGGCCTTCAGGTTCTCGCTCAGCAGCCGGACCAGGGCCCGCTCGCGGCCGAGGTAACGCAGTGCCTCCATCCCGACGAAGGCCTCCAGTCGGCGCACTCCCGCGCCGACCGACGATTCACTGGTCAGGGTCAGCGCGCCGACCTGCGAGGAACGCTTGACGTGCGTTCCACCGCACAGCTCGCGCGACCACGGGCCGCCGATCTCGACCACCCGGACGGACTCGTCGTACGTCTCGCCGAACAGCGCCAGCGCACCCCACTCGCGCGCCTCCGGCAGGGTCATGTACTGCGCGGAGACGGGCAGGTCCTTCCGGACGGCGAGGTTCGCGACCTCCTCGATCTCGCTCCGCGTCGTCTGGTCGAGCGACGAGGACCAGGCGAAGTCGAGCCGCAGGTAGCCGGGCTTGTTGTACGAACCGCTCTGCAGCGCGTTCGGGCCGAGCACCTGACGCAGCGCGGCGTGCACGACATGGGTGCCGGAGTGCGCCTGGCAGGCTTCGACCCGCCACTCGTGGTCGACCTCGGCGTGCACGTCGAGACCGGGCTGGACGACCCCCTCGACGACCTTCACCCTGTGCACGATCAGGCCCTTGACCGGGCGCTGCACGTCGAGCACCTGCAGCTTCACGCCGTCTGCGACGATCAGGCCCTCGTCGGCGATCTGACCACCCGACTCCGCGTAGAACGGGGTCTTCTCCAGCACCACCTCGACGGTCTCACCGGGCTCCGCCGCGGTCGCGATCGCACCTTGGCGGAGCACACCGCGGACCTGAGAGTCGGTGGCCAGCTCCTGGTACCCGGTGAACTCGGTGACGCCCTTCTCCCGCAGCTCGCGGTAGCCGGAGGTGTCCGCGTGGCCGGCCTTCTTGGCCCGCGCGTCCGCCTTGGCCCGCTCCCGCTGCTCGGTCATCAGCGACTTGAAGCCCGCGGTGTCCACCTGCAGACCCTGCTCGGCGGCCATCTCGACGGTCAGGTCGATCGGGAAGCCGTACGTGTCGTGCAGCTGGAACGCCTTCGCCCCGGCCAGTTCGACGCCGTCCGCCGCCTTGGTGTCGCGCACTGCCACATCGAAGATGCTCGTCCCGGCGGTGAGAGTACGACGGAACGCGTCCTCCTCGGCGTACGCGACCTGGCCGATCCGGCCGAAGTCGGGCTCCAGCTCCGGGTACGACTTCTTCATCTGCTCCAGGCTGACCGGCAGCAACTCGACCAGGCTGGGGTCCTCGTAGCCGAGTAGGCGCATCGAGCGGATCGCCCGGCGGAGCAGCCGGCGCAGGACGTAGCCGCCCTGCTCGTTGCCCGGGGTGACGCCGTCGCCGATCAGCATCAGCGCGCTGCGGACGTGGTCCGCGACCACCCGGAACCGGACGTCGTCGACGTGGTCGACGCCGTACTTACGGCCGCTCAGCTCCGAGGCCCGCTCGATCACCGGGTAGATCTCGTCGATCTCGTACATGTTGTCGACGCCCTGCAGCAGGTACGCGACCCGCTCCAGGCCGAGGCCGGTGTCGATGTTCTTCTTCGGCAGCTCGCCGAGGATCGGGTAGCCCTCCTTGCCGCCACCCTCACCGCGGATGTTCTGCATGAAGACCAGGTTCCAGAACTCCAGGTAGCGGTCGCCCGCCTCCCAGTCCCGGTCGGCGCCGAACTCCGGGCCGCGGTCGATCAGGATCTCCGAGCACGGACCGCACGGCCCGGGAACGCCCATCGACCAGAAGTTGTCCTTCATCCCGAGCCGGACGATCCGGTCGTCGGGCAGCCCGGCGATCCGCTTCCACAGCTCGATCGCCTCGTCGTCCTCGTAGTACACCGAGGCGTACAGGACCGACTCGTCGAAGCCGTAGCCACCCTCGCTCTGCGGCTTGGTGACCAGGTCCCAGGCGTACTCGATCGCCTTGTCCTTGAAATAGTCGCCGAACGAGAAGTTGCCGTTCATCTGGAAGAAGGTGCCGTGCCGGGTGGTCTTGCCGACCTCCTCGATGTCGAGGGTCCGGACGCACTTCTGCACACTGGTCGCGCGAGAGTACGGCGGGGTCTGCTGGCCGACGAAGTACGGCACGAACTGCGCCATCCCGGCGACGTTGAACAGCAGGTTCGGGTCCGGCGACGGCAGGGGTGCGCTCGGCACCACTGTGTGACCACGGTCCTCGAAGTACTGCAGGAACCGCCGCCTGATCTCGCTGGTCTCCATGGGTGTTACCGGTAGTCCTTACGATCGTCTGCTGCTTCTGTGTCGATACCGAGCGCGTCCCTCAGCTCGGTCTCCCGCTCGGCCATGCCTTCCCGGACCTCGTCGCCGAAGTGCCGGATCGCGGCCGCCACCTTCTCGGCCGAGGCCTGCAGGCTGTCCGGCGCGAGCAACTGGGCCCGCTTCTTCAGCCGGGTCACCGCGTACACACCGACGGCCGTGCCGATGATGAACCAAAGTATCCGCTTCACCGCAGATCACCGCGCTTGCGGGCCTTCCGCTCGGCCTTCATCTCTTCCTTCACCCGGCGGGACACGTCCTTGCGGTGGCTCTCGCCGAGCGCCCGGCGGACGCCGTAGGTGAACGCGGCCGCCTTCACCAGCGGGCCACCGGCGGTCGCCGCAAACAAAGACGCCAGGGCCGCCGCGTTGGTTGTCACGGTAGTCGCGTTGTCGGTGATGGTATCCACCTTCGCCAGCTGGGCGTTGGTGGTCGCCACGGTCTCGGTGACCTCGCCGAGCAGCGGCACGCTGGAGTCGGAGACGCCCTTGACCATGATCCGGGTCTCGTCCAGCACCTTGCCGAGCTTCAGGATCGGATAGGCCAGCAGGCCCACCAGGATGAGCAGCGCGCAGGCCGCTATCAGCCCCGCGACTTCACCGACGCTCATGGAAACGATCCACCTTCCCGTTCGACTGTCTGCCTGGACCCTATCGCGCGGTGAATCGCGAGCCACGGCGACGCTCAGTGTTCACCCGGAGTCTGTACACATCCGCGCCCGGATCGGTTTTACTGACCGAAGCTCCGGGGGGAGTTCAAGTTCAGGGGTGGGGGGAGACCACACATGGACGAGACAGCCGTTGCTGTCCTGGGCGCGGGCCCGCACGGGTTGGCCGCAGCCGCACATCTTCGCCGGGCCGGACAGGAAGTCCGCGTCTTCGGTGAACCGATGTCATTCTGGCGGACCATGCCGGCCGGGATGCTGCTCCGGTCCAACTGGACCGCGACCTGCATCGCGGAGTACGACGGTCCGCTGGCACTGGACGCGTATCAGGCCGAGACGAACGCCAAGCTCAGCCGGCCGGTGCCGCTCGACGAATTCATCCAGTACGGCGACTGGGTGCAGGCCAAGGTCGCGCCGGACGTGGATCGCCGCCGGGTCGCCAAAGCGGCCTCGAACGGCGACGGGTTCGTGCTCACGCTGGGCGACCAGACCCGGATCCGGGCGAGGCGGCTGGTGGTCGCCGCAGGGATCGCGGACTTCGTGAACCGGCCCGAGGTGGCGGCCGGGTTGCCGCAGCACCTGGCCTCGCACACCGGGGACCACGCCGACCTGAGCAGGTTCCGCGGCCAGGTGGTGCTGGTGATCGGCGGCGGCCAGAGCGCGCTCGAGTCGGCAGCGTTGATGAACGAGTCCGGCGCGGACGTCGAGGTGATCGCCCGCGCCGACAAGCTGAACTGGCTGCACGGCGGCAAGTACCACCGCAAGCTCGGCCGGCTCGCACCACTCGTGTACGCGCCGACCGACGTCGGCCCGATGGGGATCTCCAGGATCGTCGCCAAGCCGGGGCTGTTCACCAGCCTGCCGCGCGGGGTCCAGGACAAGATGGCCTATCGCGCGATCCGGCCGGCGGGTGCCGCCTGGCTCGGGCCGAGGCTGGTGGATGTGCCGATCAGCACCGGTATTCAGGTCACCAGCGCGAAGCCGGTCGGCGACCAGCTGCACGTCGAGCTCAGCGACGGCAGCTCACGGAAGGTCGACCACCTGCTCTTCGGGACCGGTTACAAGGTCGACATCAAGCGGTACCCGTTCCTCGATCCGGCGCTGGCGCTGCAGGTCAGAACGGTCGGCGGCTACCCGATCCTCGGGGCGGGGATGGAGTCGTCCGTGCCCGGCCTGCACTTCCTGGGTGCCCCGGCGGCGCGCAGCTTCGGGCCGATCATGCGGTTCGTCGCGGGCGGCTGGTACGGCGCGGAGTCGGTGGCCCGCCTGGCCAGCGCCGGCTGGCCGGCGACCGCAGGCGTCGCCGCGTGAACCCGTCGGCTGTTGTGGTCGGCGGTGACTATCAAGGCCTCGGGATCGTGCGCAGCCTCGGCCGGCGCGGCGTACGGGTCGTCGTCCTCGATGACGAGCCGTCGATCTCCCGCGTGTCCCGCTACACCTCCGCCTTCGAGCGGGTCCCCGAGCTGCGGGATGCCGAGGAGACCAAGCGGATCCTGATCGACACGTGCACCCGGCTCGGTCTGCAGGGCTCGGTCCTGTACCCGACCCGGGAGGAGACGGTGGCCACGATCGCGGCCCACCGCACCGAGCTCGCGGAGTACTTCCGCCTCCCGACGCCTGCCTGGGAGTCGGTGCAGCCCGCGTGGGACAAGCGGGAGACGTACCAGCGGGCGGAGCGGCTCGGCATCCCGATCCCCCGCTGCTGGTTCCCAACGTCTGCCGCGGACCTGGACCAGATCGATCTCAGCTCGCCGGTCATCCTCAAACCGGCGATCAAGGAGAACTTCTTCTACACCACCCGTGCCAAGGCCTGGCGGGTCGACACCCGCGCGGAACTGGCGGCGGCGTACCAGAAGGCGCTCGGCATCGTCGGCGCGGCCGAGGTGATCGTGCAGGAGCTGATCCCCGGCGGCGGTGAGCACCAGGTCGCGTACTGCGCGTTCTTCAAGGACGGCGACGCCGTGGCCGAGATGACGGTACGCCGGCGGCGGCAGCACCCGTCCGACTTCGGCCGGGCGAGCACATACGTCGAGACGATCGACCTGCCGGAACTCGGCAAGCACGCGCTGACCTTCCTCCGCGACATCGGGTACTACGGACTGGTCGAGCTCGAGTTCAAGGAGGACCGGCGGGACGGGTCGTACAAACTGCTCGACGTCAACGCCCGGACGTGGGGCTACCACTCGCTCGGCCAAGCCGCCGGAGTCGACTTCCCCTACCTGGTCTACCGCGACCAGATCGGGCAACCGGTCAGCTCGGCGCAGGCCCGTCACGGGGTCCGGTGGATCAGGCTGGCAACCGACCTCCCGAACGCCGCCCTGGACATCCGGGCCGGCCGGGCGCGGCTCGGGGCGTACCTGAAGACGCTGCGCGGCGTCGACACGGAGGCAGTGTTCAGCCTTCGCGATCCACTGCCTGCTTTGTACGAGCTGGCGCTACTCCCCTACTTGGCCGTCAAGCGGGGGCTGTGACCATGTTCGAGGCCACCCACCCGTTCGCCTTCTTCGACTACTTCCGCGTCCCGTACGACGTGACCGGGCCGGCCGGAGACCCACGGCTCGGCATGGTGACGGCAATCAGGTCCGGACAGACGCTGTACTGGCTCCGCTCGAACGCCGGGCGCTACCGGACCGGCCGCTACCGGATCGGCGACTTCACGATCGCCTGTCAGCTCGCCACCGGCGCGCCCCTTGTCGAGGGATCCGGCTGGCGGCAGTCCGAGTCGATCCTGGACGACCGCGGCAATGAGGTCGCGGCCGTCTGGCGGGACGACGACGGCAACGTGTTCCTGCCGTTCGACCCCGCCGAGGTGATGACCTTCCTCTGGTCCGAGCGGTACACCACTGTCGGCAGCGCCGGCGCGAAACGCCTGCTCCGGAAGGGAATGGTGCAGGGGTACTACGCCGTCCGGCCGCTACTGCCCCGACCGCTTCAGCTCCGGATGCGGCGGACCTTCGCCAAGCACCAGAACACGCCGTCGTTCCCGGCCTGGCCGATCGAGCACTGCCTGCACCTCTTCTATGAGTGGCTGCTGGACACCGCGACGCAGTTGGCCGGCGAGCCGGTGCCGTGGATCGACTTCTGGCCGGACGGTCGGTCGTGGGCGATGGTGCTCACGCACGACGTGGAGACGGCCGCGGGCCGCGACGAGATGGAGTTGCTGCGCGGCCCGGAGCGGGAGCGCGGCTACCGGTCCTCGTGGAACTTCGTCGCCGAGCGGTACGAGGTCACCGACGAGACGGTCGCCCGGGTCACCGCCGACGGGTGCGAGGTCGGCGTGCACGGGCTGCGGCATGACGGTCGTGATGTCGCCTCCCGACGGATGCTGGACCAGCGGCTGCCCGCGATGCGCAAGCACGCCGATCGCTGGGGCGCGGTCGGGTTCCGCTCCCCCGCGACCCAGCGCGACTGGGCACTGATGCCGACGATGGGCTTCGACTACGACTCGTCGTACACGGACACCGACCCGTACGAACCGCAGCCGGGTGGTTGCTGTACCTATCTGCCGTTCATCAACGGGGATCAGGTGGAGCTGCCGATCACGCTGCCGCAGGACCACACGCTGTTCGAGATCCTGCAGCACGACGACGGTGAACTGTGGGTCGGCAAGGCTCGCGAGATCCGCGACCGGCACGGCATGGTGCTGGTGCTCGCGCATCCGGACTACGCCCATGACGACCGGCTGCTCGGTGCGTGGAATCAGCTGCTGGACGAGTTCGCGAACGACGCCACGGTCTGGCAGGCGTTGCCGCGGGAGGTCTCCGCCTGGTGGCGCGACCGGGATGCCAGCCGACTGTCGATGGGACCAGATGGCTGGGCGCTGGAAGGTCCGGCGGAGGGCCGCGGCCGCGTTCGGCATGCGCTGCTCGCGGACCAGGGGGCCTGACCGATGCTGCACGTCGCGGTGATCGTCGAGAACGTCGCGCTCGGGGTCGACACCCGACTGCGCAAGCAGGTCGACGATCTGCTGGCCGCCGGTCACCGGGTCTCGGTGATCACCATGCGCGATGAGGACAACGCGCGCTATCGCGGCGTACCGAATCTGTCGGTCTTCGAGTACCCCGCGCCCGCGCAGCCGTCGGGACCACTGGGCTATGTCGCGGAGTACCTGCAGTCGTTTACGTGGGCGAGCTGGTACCTGCTGCGGTTGCGGTGGCGCGGGCGGATCGACGTACTGCAGATCTGCCAGCCACCCGACATCTACTTCCCGCTCGCCTGGCTGCTCCGGTGGGGCGGCACGCGCATCGTGGTGGACCAGCGCGACCTGATGCCCGAACTACTGGCCGGCCGGTACGACGAGCCGCCGGGGCTGATGTTGAAGGCATTGCACTGGTTGGAGCGACGGACTCAACGCGTCGCGCACCACAGCCTCACCGTCAACTCCTACCTGAAGGACCGGATGGTCGCCGCAGGGGCCGCACCGGAGGCGGTCTCACTGGTGCGCAACGGTCCGGTGCTGGCCCGTACCGAACGGATCGTGCCGGATCCGACCTTGCGCGGTGAACATCGGCAGCTGATCTGCTGGGCCGGGAAGATGGGCCGGCAGGACCGGGTCGAACTGGTGGTAAGGGTCGCCGAACACCTGGTCCGCGAGCTCGGCCGGGAGGACTGCGGCTTCGTCATCCTCGGCGACGGGGAATGCCTGGAGGAGCTGCGGGAGCTGACCCGCGAACTCGGGCTCGAGCGGTGGGTGAACTTCCCCGGCTGGTTGCCCGAGGCCGAGTTGTGGAGCTACCTGGCGACCGCCGATCTGGGGATCGACACGAGCCTGCAGGTCGAGGTCTCACCGGTGAAGGTGATGGAGTACATGGCACTCGGGCTGCCGGTCGCCTGTTTCGATCTGCAGGAGAGCACGTTGCTCGCGGCAGGCGCAGGGGTGTTCGTCCCGGCCGGTGATGTCCCGGCACTCGCGACCGCGGTCGTCGAACTGCTGGACGATCCGGTCGCTCGCAAGCAGCTCGGTGAGACCGGGCGGCGCCGGATCGTCGAGGAACTCGCCTGGGAGCGGCAGACGCCGACCTACCTGGCCAGCCTGTCAACCGAATGAGCCTCAGCCGAATGAGAGCCAGACCCGTTCTTCCATCGCCTTGTGCACCACGTCGATGTAGTCGTTCGCGGGCTCGGTCCGCCACGCACCCGCGAACCACGCGCCGACACAACCGTCGAGCCGTTCAGTCAGGTCGGCCGATCGAGCGGTACCGGGCATGCCGGTGAGCCACCAGGCCCAGCCCTCCACGCAGCCGCGGATGAACGAGCCGTAGTAGTCGAGCGCGAACGCCGTCGAGTCGCGGTTGAACGGGAACGTTCCGTTCTGGTTCTCGGCCATCACGCCCCAGGCCGGGTCCTGCCACGACATCACGCCGATGATCGAGAACGTCTTCGGGCAGAGCCTGGGGCCGTAGTCCCGCTGGTAGTCGTACCCGTGGGCCTTGAGCCCGGTACAGAATTCGGCCGACGCCGGCGACGCCTTGTCGAACAGGTCGCCGCAACCGCGCTTCTCCACGCAGGCACCGGATGCGTGACGCTCGTACTGGTACCAGGTCGACTCGGCGTCGGCGACTGCCCGGACCAGGTTGTCGGCGAGCCCCCACTTGCAGGCGGCCCACTGGATGTTCTCGTCCGTAGTACCGGTGTGGTGGCCGGTGACCCGCGCCAGCAGCCAGCTGTCCCACTGCGAGTCGTAGGCCTTGGCCTCCGTCGCACGTGGTCGTGTGGCCAGGGCGGTGTGCACGGACTGCACGTCCGGCATCGTCCGGTTCGGCCCGGCGTTGCTCGGTCGGGGCTCCCAGGTCGACCGCTCCACCTTGCGTGCGCAGGTGGCGTCGTCGGGCAGCTTCGACCAGGAACCGGTCGGAAGCGATTGGAAGTAACCGTCGGCGGGCGGCGGCTCTCCACCTGCAGGCACTTCCCCAGCCGACTTGGGTACCGCGAGCCAGATCACGAGAAGGGCCGGCAACGCCACGAGTGCCTTCGCGGCCCGCCAACGGGACCGGCCGCGGCTACTTGCTGACATGCTCGGTCTCAACTTGGTCGGCGTCAGGGGCGAGGCCTTCGGCGGGTCTTGGCGGGACCCGCACGGCTGTTGTCCTGCGGAGCCGGAGGAACTTCCGCGGATGCGGCGCGGTCGTCACACAGCCGACCAAGTTGCCGCCGACCCCCGACAACGCGGCCACCGCCTCAGCCGCCGCGGATCTCGTACCACGCTGCGCATCGACCACCAGCAACACGTGATCCGTCCGCCCGGCCAGCAACGCCGCATCGGCCGACCCGGCCACCGGACCGTCGATCACCACGAACGCCCGCTTCGACAACCCCTGGATCAGCAGCTCGAGATCCTCCGCGTTGAACCAGCCACTGGTCCGCGGTGTCCCGCTCGGCAGCACCCGAAGATCGACGAAGGCCGTCGCCTGCACGGCCCGCTCCTGCTTGGCCGAATCGGCGAGCACATCGGTGAGCCCCGGGATCAGCGGCAGCCCGAACAACGTGTGCACATCCGGAAGCCCGAGATCACCACCGATCAGTACGACGTCCCTCCCGGTGGCCGCCATCGCGATCGCCAGCCGCGCGGCCACGGTCGTCCGGCCCGCGCCCGCCGACGGGCTGGTGACCAGCACGGACGCGCCCTTGCCTCGGGTGGTGAGCGTGCTGAAGTGCGCGACGAGGTAACCGAAGACTTCCCGCGACGGCGACGGCAGTGCGTTCGCTGGGGTAAGCGGGAGCTGTTGCTCCCGGACGGCCGGGACGTGGGCGAGCACGCCGAGGCCGGTCTGGCGTTCGACGTCCGCCGCACCGCGGAGCCGGCCGCGGACCCGGTCCCAGACGAAGACGAAACCGATGCCGAGCATCAACCCCAGCACCAGACCGACCCCGATGACCAAGGCCAGGTTCGCCTGTTGCGGCTTGTCCGGCACGGTCGCCGGCGAGATCACCTCGGCGAGCCTCGTGGAACGCCGGAGGTTGCGGTAGTCGACGTACGCGCGGGTGAACGCGGTCGCGCCACGCAACGCCTCGACCTGGGTCGGAGCGGAGTACTTGAAGACCAGGACCTTCGCGTCGACCGGGACGGTGACAGAAAGGCCCTTGGTCGCGGTGGTGACGTCGGTGGCCAGCGTCTTGGCCGCGGTGGCGGCGACGATGCCGGAGTTCGCCACCTCGCGCTCGGTGCCCATGTCGGGGATCGCCGCCGAGTTCTGCGAGGTGTCGGCATGCACGACGACCTGGGCCGTGGCGCGGTACTCCGCCGGCCGGGTGAGCGCGGTCGCCCCCGCGGCGACCACGGTCAGCAGGGTCACGGCGACGATCACCCACAGATAGCTGAGGACGATGCCACGTGAACCCGGCATGCGCTGAGCGAATCGGCTCATCTAGTTACTCCTTTGCCCACCACAGACAGGGCTAGTAATGCGAACAGTAGATCGGCACAGCCCCGGTAGGTCAGGTGTGGATCGAAGTTCATCAACGCGACAATCACAATTACCGCCGTGAACGCGCCCACCGCCGCCACCGCGCTCCAGTCAGCCAACCCTTTGCTCCACACCCACAGATCGCGCAGGGACTCCCGGACGAACCAGCAGAACGCCGCGAACAATGGAATCCCACCGCCCCACAGCAACCAGGTGTAGCCGCTCTCGATCCAGACATATCCCGTGCCTTGACTGAGAACCACCACGCGGGCGGACGGCCGGACGCCGAGCAGCAGGTTGGAACCGTCGAGCAGATCCGGCCAGAAGTAGGTCGACAGGTTGTACCAGCGGACGATCCAGCTGTTCGGCAACCCGCTGGCGGACTGGAACCCCTCCAGCCGATGAGACACCGCCGGCCAGGCCGCGATCACCGCGATCGACAGGGCGACCGGTGCGTACTTCAACAGGTCGAGCCGCCGGAGCGCGGCCGAGATGCAGACCAGCGCCACCACCAGGCCGAGCACGCTGGAGAACTCGCCGGCCGCGAACGTGCCGATCACGAACACCAGCGCCGCGCCGGCCAAGAAGACGATGTGTCGCTGTGTCTTCCACAGCATCGCGACGGCCAATGCCAGGTTGAAGATCAGTACGTCGGCGGTTGCTGCGGGCAACGACAAGGTCGAGCCGCCGCGCGGGATCTCCAGCGCGTCCTCGTACCCGTACGGTGCCCAGAAAGTGAGCAGGAGTTCGCGGACACCGAGCAGGTCAAGGGTCTGCAGGATGCCGATCATGCCGAGTACGACCCCGGCGCCGACCGAGACCCACAGGCAGCGCATGACCTGCGGTTGCGTGTGCACAGTGGCCCGGACCAGCCCGTACACGGCCAGGAACTTCCACACCACCAGTGCGTATGAGATGTCGTCGGAGGCGATCTCGACACCTCGGAAGAACATCCAGGCCAGCGGTACGACGGAGCTCGTCACCGCGATCGCCACCAGCGACGCCTCGATCCGGGTGACGCGCAGGCGCAACGGCGTACCGGGGCGGTAACGCACGAAGAACCTGAGCGACAACAGGCCGATCAGGAACACCGCGAGCGCCTCGTTCGGGCGCAGGACGGGCACGATCCGCCCTCGGTCGATCCCGGCCAGCAGCGGGGTCAGACCGATGATCAGGTACGCCGCCGTCACCGGCCGGGCCCACACCAGCACCGCGAGCCCGACCCCTGCGGCGAGGACGAGCGCGTAGACGGCGGAGACGGCGACGAGTGCACCGGTCATTGTGGCGAGCCCGATTCCGGCCAGCGCCAGGAACACCAGATCCAGGCGCAGCCGTTCGCCCAAAGCGATCATCCGGCCCCCTTGGCGCGCAGTCCGGTGACGAGCCAGGCCAGCTCTGGCGCCCGTAGTACTCGTTGAAGAGCACCGAACACGAGCACACCAACGAGGGCTCCCGCGACCACTGCGAGCACCTGCCCGACTCGTCCATCGATCTGCGAGCCAACCAGCCGAGCGCAGAAGTACACCGGCGCCGCCATCACCGCCGAGCCGAACACGATCCGGCCGAGCGAAGCCCACAGTTGCCGTCGTTGCCACCCTCGGCTCAGCCGGAGGAACAGATGCGCGCCGCCGACCAGCGAGGCCACGGCGTACGCGGCGCCGAGGGCGGGGAGCAAGTGTTCCGGCTTGACGAAGATCGCGGTAACCGCGCACAAAGTCAGGCAGACAACGGCTTGGAGCGCCATCGACACCAATGGAGTGCGGGTGTCCCCGCGGGCATACGCGGCCTGCGTGGTGACGTAGAAGGTCGTCTCGCCCACCAGTCCCAGCGAGAGCGCGGCGAGACCGCCCGAGATCAAAACGAAGCCGATCGTGTGGCCGATCGGCTCAGCCAGTACGACGAACCCCGTCGCCGCGGGGATCGCGATGAACCAGGCCAGGCCCAGTCCCTGAGTGAACGTCCCGGCGAACTCGTGCGGGGTGTCGCCCTGGTGCAGCCGGGACAGCCGCGGCAGCAACGCCAGCGCCACCGGTGTCGCGGCCAGCGCGATCGGCAGGTAGTAGAAGTTCAGCGCCATCTGGGTGGCGACCGTGCCGCCCGCGACCCGGTTGGAGACGAGCAGCAGGGCTAGGATTTGGACGGCGAGCAGTCCTGCTTGTGCCAGCGAGCGCAGCGCCCGGCGGACGGTGACGATCACCTCCGGGTCTCGCCATCCGGCCCGTGGGCGCAGCAGCACCCCGGCTCGTCGTGCACCCCACCACTGGAGCGCGGCGTGGGCACCGACGGCCGCGGTCGAGCCGAGCCCGAGCAGGAGAACCTCGCCGGTCGAGTGCTCCCCCAGCTCCTGACCCCTGCCGTAGATGACACCGGCGAGGATCAGGACGGTGATGATCCCCGCGTTCTCGGCCACCGGCGCCGCGGCGGCGAGTGCGTACCGGCGATGCGCGTACATGACGGCCGTGGAGGCTCCCACCACCGCGAACAGGAACACCTGCGGGACAGTGAGCAGGACGAGCAGCCGGGCGACCTCGATCTGCTGACTGTCCTGTGCTGCTGTTCCGTTGAGACCGACAACCCGGAGCAGCTCCGGCAACAGCAGTACGGCCAACGGGGCGAGCAGGAGCAGCGAGACCAGGGCGATGCCCAGGAATCCACCACTCACCCGCGCGGTGTCCTCCGGCCGGCCGTTGTCGATGTGCTTGACCAGAGCCGGAACCAAGAGGGACACGAACAACGAGCCGGCCAGGAATCCGTAGTAGATGAGGCTCGGCAGCGAATTCGTCAGCTGGTAGGTGTTGCCGAGGAAGGTCGGGCCCAGCACAGCGCCGATGACGACGACCCGGATGACCCCGGTACCGCGGCTGATCGCAGTCCAGGCACCGACCGTGACCGAGTCACGGGCAGTGCCGCTGCCGCTGGTGAGGTCTTTCAGGTCCGCGGTCAACGGGCCGACCTCCCGAGGACTGCGGGGAGCGTCTTGATCATGATCAGCAGGTCGAGCCAGATGCTCTGGTGAGCGACGTACTCCAGGTCCAGCCGCAGGCCCTGCACCATGGTCAACTGGTTGCGGCCGCTCACCTGCCACAGACCGGTCAGCCCAGGCTGCACCTCGAACCGCCGCGCGGCCCAGTCCGGGAACAGCTCGACCTCGAACGACAGCACCGGCCGCGGCCCGACCAGCGACATGTCCCCGCGCAGTACGTTGAGCAGCTGCGGCAGCTCGTCAAGGCTCGTGCGGCGGAGAAACCGGCCCGCTCGAGTGATCCGCGCGTCGTTGTCGAGCTTGTACAAACCATCGACCGGTTTCACCTCCCCCGCCATCAACCGGCGAACGTAATCGGCGTGCACCTTCGGATCCGCGTCGGTCCGCATGGTCCGGAACTTGTACATCACGAACTCCCGCCGACCGGCCCCGACCCGGACCTGGCGGAACAGCCCCGGCCCCGGACTGGTGAGCCGGATCCACGCGTAGATCACCAGCAGCAGCGGCGCAGCCAGCACCACCCCGGTGAAGGCAAAGGTCAGGTCCATGGCCCTCTTGACCCGCCCCACCGGAATGGCGCGGCTCACTCCGCGGACTGGATCAGGCCGAGATACGGGGGCTTCCCGGCCACCGCGGAGGAGACTCATCGGCGGACCCGATGACTGTTGCCCAACGGCTCACCGGCGGCGAACCGGTACCGTGAGGCCGACTCGCCGTCCGCCTGGATCCGGCTGCCGATATCTGTCAGCCCGTCCACCGAACCGCGCACCCGCGCAGGGTTGCCGAAGGCAACGGATCCGGCCGGCAGGTCCCGAGTCACCACGGAGCCGGCGCCGACCAGGCAGCCGTCGCCGATCCGCACGAACGGCAGCACCGTGACGTTCACGCCGAGCTGGGCGCCGGCCCCGATCGACGGGCCCGACATCACCTCGGCCGAGTCCGCCTGCCCCGGGTAGAGATCGTTGGCGATCGTCACCCCGGGCGCGAGGAACGCACCGGCGCCGATCTCGGTGTACTGCGCGACGTAGCAGTTCGAGTGGATCTTCACACCGGCCCCGATCCGGCAGCCGTAGTCGATCACGGTGTTGCTCCAGACCGACACGTCGTCGCCGATCTCGCACTGCTCCCGGATCACGACATGGTGGCCCGTCTCGAACCGCGCGCCGATCCGCGAACCGGCGTACAGGATGGTGCCCTTGCGCAGCCGTGCCTCCGGTCCGAGGATCAGCTCGGCGTCGACGAGCCGTGCGGCCGGGTAGCCGATCTCCACCCCCGGATCAGCTTGTACGGCGGTCATCGGATCGGCTCCGTGACGGCTTTGTTCAGGGCCTCCGCTACCCGTTGTACGTCGGTCTTCCGCAGTTGCGGGAACATCGGCAGCGACAACTGCCGCCCCGCAGCCGCTTCGGCGACCGGCATCGGTCCGTCCGCGAACTGCGCGTACGGCGTCATCTGGTGACACGGAACCGGGTAGTGGATGCCGGTCCCGATCCCCTGTTCGGCAAGGCGTTCGCGGACCCCGTCCCGGTCGTTCACCTGGACCACGGCCAGGTGGAACACGCCTTCGGACTCCGGCAGCTGTTCGACCAGCCGGGCCTTGTCCGGATCGATCCAGTCCCGGTACGCCGCCATCAGCGTCCGGCGCGACTGGTTCCACCCGTCGAGCTGCCGCAGCTTGGCCGACAACACAACCGCCTGTACCCCGTCCAAGCGGCTGTTCATCCCGAGTACGTCGTGCCGGTAGTGGCCGTGTCCGCCCTGCATCCGCCCGTGGTCGCGCAGGGAGTTCAGCAACTCGGCCAGCGCCGGGTCGGAGGTGACCACCGCACCGGCGTCGCCGAAGGCACCGAGGTTCTTGCCCGGGTAGAAGCTGAAGCAGCCCGCCACCCCGAACGATCCGGCCCGGCGACCGGCCCAGGTCGCGCCCTGCGCCTGCGCCGCGTCCTCGAGCAGGATCAGGCCGAGGCTGTCGGTGCTGTCGATGATCGCGTCCATGTCCGGCATCTGCCCGTACAGGTGGACGACGAGGACCGCCTTGGTCGCGGACGTGACGGCCGCCTTGATCGTCTCCGGCGTGAGCAGCAACGTGCCGTCGTCGACATCGGCGAAACGCGGAGTCGCACCGGCGAGTACGACCGCCTCCACCGTTGCCACGAAGGTGTTGGCGGGCACGATCACCTCGTCACCGGGACCGATGCCGAGTCCCCGCAACGTGAGGTGCAACGCGTCCGTCCCGTTCGCCACCCCGACGGCGTACTCCGTACCGCAGTACGCCGACCACTCGGACTCGAAACGGCTGACCGCGGTACCGCCTACGAACTGGCCGGTCCTGAGCAGCTCACCCCAACCGGCCCACACCTCGGCCGCGACCTCTCTGGTCGCGCCCGCGATGTCCAGGAAGGGCACCTTTCCCATTGGCGCTTCGCTCACAGCAGCTCCCCGATCGGCTGGAGCTCGGACAGGCTGACCCGCCGGCCCTCGGTCGCCGCGCGCTGGGCGCACTCGAGCACCTCGACCACACCGAGCCCGTTCTCACCACCGGTCAACGGCTTCATCCCACTGATCACGCAGTCGGTGAAGTGCTGGTCCTCGACCATCAACGGCTCGTTCATTTCCAGGTACGGCGCGACCACATCGCCGTACCGGTAGGACATCGGCGGCTGGGTCAGGTCCTGGCCGAAGGTCGGTGCCTCGGATACGCCCTTGTCGTGGACCTTGATCCGTTCCTCGGTGGCCAGGTCGTTGAAGATCACCATCTTCTGGCTGCCGACCATGGTGACCCGGCGTACCTTGCACGGATCGAGCCAGCTGACGTGCACGTTCGCGGTGACGTCGGGGTCCTGGTAGTGCAGCCGCAGGTACCCGACGTCCTCCAGCCGACTGTTGGCGTGCCGGGACGACCAGCACTCGACGCTGACCGGCTTCGCCCCGAGGACGAAGTTGAGGATCGACACGTCGTGCGGCGCCAGGTCGAACAGCACGTTGCAGTCGTTCTGGTAGAGGCCGAGGTTCAGCCGTGCGGTGTCCAGGTAGTAGAGGTCACCGAGTTCCTTGTTCTGCACCATCTGCCGCAACTGCCAGACGGCCGAATGGAACTCGAACGTGTGGCCGACCATGAGTACGACGTTCTTCGCCTCGGCGGCCGCGATCATCACGCGGGCATCGGCCGCCGACGTCGCCAGCGGCTTCTCCACCATCACGTGAACGCCGGCCGCGATCGCCTTCAGCGCAAGCGGTTTGTGCGTGCTCGGCGGCGTCGCGATGATCACCGCGTCGAGGTACGGCAGCGCCGCGTCCAGATCCTGGTAGCTCTCGATTCCCGGGTAGTGCCGGGCCAGCTGGATCGCCCGGTCCGGATTCGGGTCGATCGCCGCGATGGAATCCACCGATTCCAGTGCGTGTAAAACCCTGATGTGTTTCGATCCCCAATATCCACAGCCAACAACTCCGACGCGCAGCCCAATGGCCTTCGTCATTCTCGCCCCCACTGTGAGATCCCACCCCTGACCGTGCCGGGGCAAGCGGCATCACAATTCCCCCTGCCCCCCTGACCGACCCCCCAGTCAGTACCGCCGGCTGAACCGACAAGCAAACCCTAGGCTCAGTTCACGATCCCGTACACCCCGGCAAAGATGAGCATTTCGTGAACTAACTCCGGCTTTTTCCGCTGTTCACCGGGAATTCATTTCAGGCATGATTGCCGGTAAATCACGCCGAAATTCATCAGAGACTCACTCGTCTCGCAAATAATTCCTCAGCGGTCGCGGAGGATCTTGCGGATGGCGGCGACGCGATCGGCGTACGCGGCTTCACCGCCCCGACGGGTGGGCTGGTAGTAGTCCGTGCCGTCGATGACGTCCGGCGCGTACTGCTGCGGGACGACGCCACGGGGATCGTCATGCGAGTACTGGTACGACGAACCGTGGCCGATCTTCTTGGCCCCGGCGTAGTGGGCGTCGCGCAGATGCGGCGGCACCGGACCGACCTTGCCCGCCTTCACATCCGCGATGGCGGCGTCGATCGCCGTAATCACCGCGTTCGACTTCGGCGCCAGGGCGAGCGCGACGACGGCCTGCGCCAGGTTGATCCGGCCCTCCGGCATGCCGATGAACTGCACCGCCTCGGCCGCGGCGACGGCGACCCCGAGCGCGGTCGGGTCGCCCATGCCGATGTCCTCGCTGGCCGAGATCACCAGCCGGCGCGCGATGAACCGCGGATCCTCACCGGCCTCGACCATCCGGGCCAGGTAGTGCATCGCGGCGTCCACGTCGGACCCGCGGATCGACTTGATCAACGCCGACGCCACGTCATAGTGCTGATCCCCAGCCCGGTCGTACCGCACCGCTGCCCGATCCACCGCCGTCTCCAGCGTCTTCAGGTCAATCACCGCCGGCCCACTCTGGCCGGCGTTCTTTGCGAGCGCCCCACCCGCAGCGGCTTCCAGGTAGGTCAACGCCCGCCGCGCATCTCCCCCGGCCATCCGCAGCAGGTGATCCCGGGCGTCCGCCGCCAGCTCGAACTCACCGTTCAACCCACGCTCATCGGCCAGCGCCCGATCCAGCAGTACGGCGATGTCGTCGTCCGTCAGTGATTCCAGCGTCAGCAGCAACGACCGCGACAACAGCGGCGAGATCACCGAGAAGAACGGATTCTCGGTCGTCGCCGCGACCAGCGTCACCCACCTGTTCTCCACCCCCGGCAGCAACGCGTCCTGCTGCGCCTTCGTGAACCGGTGCACCTCATCGATGAACAACACCGTCTCGACCGCCCCACCCGGACGCGACAACTCCCTCCGCGCGGCGTCGATCACCTGCCGAACGTCCTTGACCCCGGCCGTCACCGCCGACAACTCGACGAACTTCCGATTCGTCTGATGCGACACGACCGCCGCGATCGTCGTCTTCCCGGTCCCCGGCGGCCCCCACAACAGCAACGACATCGGCTGGTCCCCCTCGACCAGCCGGCGCAACGGCGACCCCGGCGCCAGCAAGTGCTGCTGCCCGACCAACTCGTCCAGACTCCTGGGCCGCATCCGCACAGCCAACGGCGCAGCCGTATGGTCGGCGTCCGCCAAACTCCCGCCCCCACGAGCAGGAGCAGCCGCCCCAGGAAGATCGAACAAGCCGTCACTCACCCGATGAGCCTACCTACGCCCACCGACAGTCCCTCCATCCGCCGCATCGGATCCGGTGTTTCGAGCGCTTGTACCGCGTTCCGCGTCACACCGCGGCGCCGATCGCGGCGCATCATGGGTGAGTGAGCACCGAGCTGATCGGGCGTGACGACGAAATCGCACTGCTGAGGGGACTGATCGGCGGCCTGACCACGACGTCCGCGGTCGCGATCGTCCGGGGCGAGGCGGGAATCGGCAAGACCGTCCTGGTTCGTGCTGTCCTCGAGGATGCGGATCGACTGCGAATCCTTCGCGGCGGCTGCGCACCGATGTCCGGCCGGCTGGCGTACGGCGGGCTCGACCGGGTGCTGACGCACGGGCCCGTCGACGGCGAGGCGTTCTCGTCCGTTGCGGCGGGCCGGGCCCGGACTGTCGAGGCAATGCTCACGACGCTGACCCATCTCGCCCATCAGGGCGCCATCCTGGTCGTCGAGGACGTGCACTGGGCGGACACCTCCACCCTGGACTTCCTGGCTTACGCAAGCCGGAACCTACCTGAGTCCGGACTCCTGATTCTGCTCACCTGGCGCGACGAACCGACCGACCTGGAGCACCAGCGGTGGCTCGGGGAACTGTTGCGTGCTCCGCCGGTCACGGATCTGCCACTGAGTCGGCTGACCATGGCGGAGACCGCGGAGCAGCTTTCCTGGTGTTCTCCGGCCGCGATCGCGGAGGTGTATCGACGGAGCGCCGGCAACCCGTACTTGAGCGTCGAGCTGGCTCAAGGTGGCCCGGAGCTGCCGGACTCGCTCCGGCAGGTCCTGCTATCGCGGCTGGAGTCGGTGTCACCGCCGGCCCGCGTCGCCGTCGCCGCAACAGCGACGCTCGGCCGACCGCTCGCCGATGATGAGCTGCTCGCTGCCGGGGCCGACGCGGATGCCCTCCAGGAGACCCGGGCGGCCGGACTGATGGTCAGGGATCCGGCCGGTGGGTGGGCCGCTCGCCATCCTGTCCTGGGCGAGGTCGCTTACGAGCTGCTGATCGCCCCCGAACGACGGCTTCTGCACCAGCGTCTAGCCGCCCGGCTGGAGGCGGCCCTTCCTCCGCATCCGACCGCCGCGGAGCTGGCCGAAGTCGCAGAACAGTACCAACGCACCGATGATCCGGACGCGACCCTCAGGTGGGCCGTCCGGGCAGCGGAATCCGCGGAACGCAGCTTCGCCATCGCCGAAGCCGGTGACTGGTACGCCGTTGCCGCCGCCGCGTGGGACACCGCGGCCGAGGCGCGGTCCGCCGTACCGGAGAAGCTGGCGTTGCTCATCTCCGCGGCAACTCATCTGAACGCCGCCGGTCAGGCTAGAAGAGCCATCGGCCTGCTGGCGGATGACCAGACCGGTTCGGATGATCTGGTCGTCCGGGCTGCGCTCACCCGCGGCTGGCTCTGGGTCGTCATCGGCGATACGGATCGGGCGCTGCGGGATGTCGAGCGTGCCGAGCAGCTGACCCCACGGCAGGACGAAGCAACCTGGGCTCGCATCCACGCGGCACGAGCCATGGCGCTGGGGACGGGCGCCCGGTGGGATGAGGCCCGGCAAGCCACGAAGGCTGCCTTCGAACTCGGCACCAGCTGCGGTGACCTCCGGACGGTCGGGACCGCCCACTTCCTGCTCGGTATCGTCGCGGCTCTCGAGGACAGACCCTCAGACGCCCTCGGGCACCACGAGGCCGCGTTGGCCATCGCCCGCAGGATCGCCGAGCCGGAAGACATCGCGATGGCGGCCGTCGGCCTGAGCGATCTCAGCTGGCGGCTCGGCGATGCGGACCGGGCCGTTGAGCTCGCGGCCCGGACCCGTTCGGAGCTTCGGCGGCTGATGCTCGGGCGGCACTGGCTCGAGGACCTGATCGACGTAAACGTGCTCCTCACGCTCTACGAGGCGGGACGGTGGGACGAGGCGCTCTCCTGGGCAGAGGACGCCGGCGAACACTCCGAGTTCGGGGTGCTCCAAGCCGCCATCGCTCAGGTCCAGCTCGCCCGTGGAGACGTCGCGGCCGCAGCGGAGATGATGCGCGTGGCCGCACCCCTGCACGAGCGAGACCAGCCGCAGTTCGTCGGGACGTACGGGCAGGTTCAGTGCAGGCTGCTGCTGCAGACCGATCGCCCGCGGGATGCTCTCGAGCTGGCCCTGACGATCGCGGAAACGGTGCACGGAGGTGAGGACGAGTTCGACGAGACAGAGCTCCTCATCGTCGGACTGGACGCCGCGGCGCGACTAGGAGCGGCAGATCAGGTCGAACGACTCGCGACTCTTCTCGGTCAGGCAGGGAAGAAGCGGACGGAGG
Source organism: Kribbella caucasensis (assembly GCF_004361855.1). GTDB lineage: Bacteria > Actinomycetota > Actinomycetes > Propionibacteriales > Kribbellaceae > Kribbella > Kribbella caucasensis. The sequence goes on along the minus strand of NZ_SNWQ01000007.1, from coordinate 193,772 downwards.
CGGCGATGTCCGCCGTACTGCGGGGCGAGCGATCCCGGGCGTCAGGTGCGTCCGATCCCGGCGCCTGGCTCGATGCCGCGGCGGAGTGGGCAGCGGTCGGTCGGCCCTACGACGCTGCCCGCTCGCATCTTCGTGCCGGCGAGGCCATCCTCGCGAGTCAGGCCGGAACCCGTGCCCGACGTACCGCCGCTCAGGAGCTGCGTGCCGCCGATGAGCTCGCCACCGGGCTCGGCGCCGAGCCACTTCTTGGTGAGATCCGGAGCCTGGCCAAGCTCGCCCGGGTGGACCTGACGGCTCGCGAACACCGGGGGCGGGCCGGCGACGCCGACCGTCCGCTGCTGACCGATCGGGAGACGCAGGTTCTCGAGCTGCTGCTGGAAGGGCGCACCAACCGCGAGATCGGCCAGGAGCTGTACATGAGTCCCAAGACCGCCAGCGTGCACGTGACCCACATCCTCGAGAAGCTGGGGGTCCGGACCCGGGTGCAGGCTGCTGCCGCCGCCGTACGTCTTGGCCTCGGCGAACCGCGCCCCGGACCGGACTGACCCCGTCGCCGCCAAGCCCTAGGCGGCATGCAGTTGGTGATGGTGGCGCCGCCGGTACGTCCACGCGCCGGCGAGCGCCAGGGCCGCGCCACCCAGCGCGGACGCACCGGCCTGGAACGCCTCGCTGGTGGTGTCGTCCGCCGAAACGGTGACGGTCGGCGTGACCTCGTAGCGCGAGTCGTACTCCGGATAGTTAGGTGGATCGTGAGGCACGACCGCGGCGGGCAGCTGCCTGCTTTCCTCGGGAACTCCTGCCATCGCCTGCGTCGCGACTGCTGAACTTGCGGCGATCGCCAACATCGAACCGGCGACCAATGAACGGATGTGCGACATGATTTCTCCTCGTGCCGAAGCTGATTGATTCCCCATCAGCGTCGTCCGAGCAGGCACCCCACCACATCGGGCAGACACACCCGATTCCCAGTCCTCAAGTCCTTAGACAGGAGCTCCCAAACCCTTAGACGAAGGCTCCTACTTCTTCTTGCTGTCGTCCTCGGGCTCGTCGTCCGCCTCGCGAAGCTCTTCCGGAAGCTCGAGGTCCACGTCGTCCTCGGCGTCCGCGTCGTCCTCGGTGTCGAGGTCGTCCTCGTCGTCGAGGTCGCGGAGTTCCTCCGGGAGGTCGTCTTCGGCGAGTTCGACCGGTTCGTCGTCCTCGACCGGGACCAGTTCCTCACCGCGGATGGCGTTGCGCAGGCGGCCGAGGATTCGGTCGGCTTCGGTGCCGAACGGGTTGTCGTTGACCAGGTAGGTCCACGTCGCGGTCGGCCGGGGTACGCCAGAGGCCTCCTCGTCCAGGCCGTCGGGACCGAACTCGGCCTCCTCGAAGGTCTCGAGCGCGTCCTTCCAGGCGTCGTCGATCAGCGTGTTGAACGACGCGATGGCCGACTTGTTGAACTCGTCGATCGGCTTCAGGTGCACGATCCCGCCGGCCAGCGAACGCAGGTGGATCCCCTCACGCAGATCAGCCAGGTACGCCAGGTGGTCGGTCCACCGCCGGTCCAGATGGTTCACCGCGATCCGCCGGGCAGCGTCCTTCACGACGTCCTCGCCGAACTCCTCGACCAGTTCGTCGTACCGCTCCTTCGCGCCGTCCGAGAGCTTCGTCGCCGCGAGGTCCTCGGTCAGCACCTTCTCCCGGGCGTCGAGCAGGATGTCCCGCTGCTGACCGGTGAGCCGGTGATACGACCACGTCGTCCGGTGCAGCTCCGCGTTGGCGCCGTCGGCCACCCGCTGGGCGTGCTCCAGCATGCCGAGGGCCTTGCGGTCGGTCAGCCGTCCGTCCCCGTCCGGCGACGGGCGCAGGCCGGAGGTGATCGAGTACCGGGTCACGAGCTCGTCGCCCAGACTGGCGAAGAACAGCGAACCACCCGGGTCGCCCTGTCGCCCAGCGCGACCCCGCAGCTGGTCGTCGAGCCGGCGAGACGCGTGCAGACCGGTTCCGACGACGTAGAGGCCGCCCAGCTCGGCCGCGCGGTCCTTGCCGTGCGACCCGTCGCGCCCGCCCAGCCGAATGTCGGTACCGCGGCCGGCCATCTGCGTCGACACTGTCACCGTCTCCGGCACACCCGCCTCGGCCACGATCGCGGCCTCCTCGGCGTCGTTCTTCGCGTTCAGTACGACGTGCGGCACGTCCGCGGCCTCGAGCTTGTCGCTGAGCTGCTCTGACTCCTCCACACTGTGCGTCCCGATCAGGATCGGCCGGCCGGTCTCGTGGATCTCCTTGATGTGCTCGACCAGCGCCTTGTTCTTCTGGTCGACGGTCAGGTAGAGCCGGTCCGGGTCGTCGATTCGGATGTTCGGCTTGTTCGGCGGCACCACGGCCACCTCGACGTCGTAGAACTCCTGCAACTGCTCGCCCACCACGACCGCCGTACCGGTCATGCCGCACAGTGTCGGGAACCGCTTGATCAGCGCCTGCACGGTGATGCTGTCGAGCACCTCACCGCTCTCGCTGACCTGCACGGCCTCCTTCGCCTCGACCGCCGCCTGCAACCCGTCGGGCCAGCGCTGCAGCTTGGAGATCCGGCCACGGTTGATGTTGATCAGGTGGACCTTGCCGTCCCGGACCAGGTAGTCGACGTCCTTGCGGAGCAGTACTTCGGCGTGCAGCGCGACGTTGACCTGGGTCATCTTCTCCAGGTTCTCGTCGGCGTACAGGTCGATGTCACCGAGGTGCTCCTCGACGAAGTCGGTGCCCTTGTCGGTCAGCGCCACGGTCCGGCCGTCACCGTCGATCTCGAAGTCCACGCCCGCGCGCAACGTACGGACCAGCTGGACCACGTCGTCGTCGATCTCCTCCGACCGGGTCGCACCGGCGAGCACCAACGGCACCCTGGCCTCGTCGATCAGCACCGAGTCCGCCTCGTCGACCAGGGCCACGTCCGGCTTGGCCGAGACACGGTCCGCGACGTCCCCGACCAGGCGGTCGCGCAGTACGTCGAACCCGACCTCGCTCACCGGCGCGTAGCAGACCTCGGCCTGGTAGGCCTCGCGGCGCTGCTCCGGCGTGGATGCCTGGCCGACATGGCTGACGGTGACCCCGAGCAGCTCGTAGATCGGGCCCATCCACTCGGCGTCGCGCTGGGCCAGGTAGTCGTTCACCGCGAGCACCTGGACCTTGCGGCCGCCGATCGCGTACCCGGCGGCGGCGAACGCCCCGGCCAGGGTCTTGCCCTCACCGGTCGCCATCTCCACGACCCGGCCGCGCAGCAGCGCCAGCGCCCCGACGATCTGGCCGTCGAACGCCCGCTCCCCGATCGCCCGGTGGCCGGCCTCGCGGGCCAGCGCGAGGAACTCGATCAGGTCGTCCTCGTCCAGCCCGTCGGGCTTGCGCAACTCGGTGACGACCTCGGTCAGCTCCTCGTCGCTGAGCGCCTGAACCGACTCCTCCGCCTCGGCGACCGCCGTGGTCAGCTTCTCGTACGGTCCCAGGTCGATCGAGCCGGGTCGCTGCAGGAGCCGGCGGAAGCGCGACGTCAGTTTCAGTGCCATGATCTCCGCAACGTACAACGTCGGCCTCCCGTTCCGTACCCCACCCCGCGTGTTTCCCGCACCCCGCACCCCGTCCCCCGCCGCCGCCGCTGCCCAGCGCGCTCGCTCCGCGCCCGCCCCCGCCGGAATCTCGGAGGCTAACCTCCGAGGTGAATGGTTACCCCCTCGGATTCTGGTGGGGTAACCATGCGTCTCGGAGGTTGGCCTCTGAGATTTCCGGAGGTGGCAGGGCCGGGAGGTGGCGGGGGCCGGGAGGCGGCCGGGGGCCGGGGGCGGCGGGCTCAGGGCTCAGGGGTGAAGGTGTACGGCGTGGTGGTGGTGACCGCGTGCAGGCCGAGCTTCTGCAGGATCGGGCGGGAGTCGGGCGAAGCGTCCACCCGGAGGAACTCGTAGCCGCGTTCCTTCGCGAGCCGGGCGCGGTGGACCAGGATCGCGGAGTACAGGCCTTGCCGGCGCCACTCCGGGAGCGTGCCGCCGCCCCAGAGGCTGGCGAAGCCGGTGCCGGGGTGGAAGCGGATCCAGGCGGCCGTGAGGGCAGGACCGTCGGGGCCGCGGAGGGCATCCTCGATCAGGGAGACGATCAAGCGGTCGGGGAACATCCGCGCCTCGGCGGCCAGTCGGTCTTCGACGCGTTCCAGGCCGCTGTGCCACAGGGTGTCCATCAGTACGGCGATGCGGTGGAAGTCGGCGGGTTCCTCGACATCGCGCAGCACCACCTTCGAGGGCAGCGCGAGTGGTCGCTCCAGGATCCGGTCGACCTCCCCGAGGATCAGCGTCTCCGGGTCCTCCGCGACGAATCCGTGCCGCGCCAGCCGATCCCCGAGATCCGCCGGTTCGTCGTACGCGTACGTCTTCCACTCGAACGACAACCCCCGAGCCCGGAAGAACTCGACCTGCGCCGCGATCACCGCGTCCGGGTCGTCACCCAGTCCGCGCGGGGTCTCGACGAATCCGCCGCCGCCCGGACCCTCGTCGTACGAGCGGTGCACGAGACCGTCCAGCTCCTGTTTCCAGCCGGGGATGGTGTCCGCGTCCGGCAACCGGATGCGCCGGTGGAACACGTCGAGGAGTTCGTCAGGGCTCATCTGCTCATCGTGCCCTCTTCGGCCAACAAATTTCGTGGTTTCGGCATCTAACCAGTTGTCCAAAGGGGGACTTCATGAACACCATCCACAACCATCGCAGGTCGATCCGCACCGCACTGGCCGTACTGGCTGTCGCCGCCCTCCCGGCAGCCGCGGTCGCTGTACCAACGGCCTTCGCCAACCGCACCACCAACACCACCGCCTCGCAAACGGCCACCACCACGTCCTGCCCCACGGGCTGGGGCTCGTTGCGCGAGGCAAACAGCAGGTTCACCGCGGCAGCGGTCACGAACGTCCGCACCGGCAGGCATGCCTGCTTCGACCGGATCGTGATCGACCTGGCCGGCAAGCCCACCGGCTACGACGTGAGCTACGTGAGCAACGTCTACCAAGACGGTTCCGGCTTCCTTGTCCCGCTTCGCGGCGGCGCAAAGATCCAGCTGATCGTCCACGGTCCCGCGTACGACGACGCCGGCCGCTCGACCTACAACCCGGCCAACCACCGCGAGCTGACCAACGTCACCGGATACCGCACCTTGCGGCAGCTCGCCTCCGCGGGCAGCTTCGAGGGCCAGACCACGATCGGCGTCGGCGTCCGCGCCCGACTCCCGTTCCGCGTCTTCACCCTCACCGGCCCCGGCTCCGGCAGCCGCGTCGTAGTCGACGTCGCCCACACCTGGTGAAGTGAAGCACTCCGCCGCCCGTGTCTCCCCACGGGCGGCGGAGTGCTGTTCCCACGGATGAATGAATGTCTACCGTCCAGGTAGTAATACAAGCGGTCCGCGGCACGCCACGACGTGTCATGATCCTGCTATGACCTCGGATATCAGACTGGTGGCCCGCCGCCACATCGATCTGATGCGGGTTGCCAGCGCTGGCTGTTGATCACCTCCAGCCCGCGCCACCTCCGAACGTTCAGCCCGCAGATCCTTCCTCCGCGCAGTGCGGCCGCTCTGCCCTGCGCTCTTCCAATCGGAGTCCCCCATGAGATCACTTCGCCGTTCCCTGGCCCTGGCGATCACGCCCGTCCTTGCCTTCTCCACCGTCCAGGCCAGTGCCACAACCCAACAGCAAGTCGACGTCGCGCTCGAGTGGTTCGACGTCACGGCCACCACGATCACCGCCGCCGGCGCGCCCACTCAGGTAACCAACAACCGCACCTGGGCGATCGGCTGGCTGGCCGCCACCCGTGCCCTGCTCCGTACGCCGACTACGTCGCGGCCGAACGACTACCGCGACGCCGCCCTCGCCGGCGCGATCCACGAAACCCTCGTCACCCTGGTCCCGGCTCGCAAGACCGAGCTCGACCAGTCCCTCACGACCACCCTGGCCCGCATCCCCGACGGATCCTCCGAGTCGGCCGGTCTGACTGCGGGACGCCGTCAAGCGCAGACCGTCCTGGCCTCCCGTGCGAACGACGGACTCGACCCCGCCTCGGTCAACGTCCCCTTCACTCCGCCGCCGGCCACACCCGGGATCTGGCAACCCACTCCGCCGACCTTCAGCCCGGCAACGCAGTACGGGAATCGGCTGGCGAAGCCGTTCCTGCTGCGCCAGGCCGACCAGTACCGCCCAGGACCACCGCCCGCGCTGGATTCCAGCCGCTACCGCCGCGATCTGGCCGAGGTCCGCGCTGATGGTGCCGTCGACAGCACCACCCGAACCCAGGCCCAGACCGATACGGCGACCTTCTGGCTCGGCTCGTCGTACGTGCTCTACACCGCGCCGTCCCGGGTCGCACTGGCCGAGATCGCCCGCAAACCCCTGGTAGAGCGGGCGAAACTGATCGCGCTGTTCCACGTCGCGTCGGTGGACACGCAGATCGCGACGTCCGACACGAAGTACGCGTACCAACTCTGGCGCCCGGTCACCGCGATCCGCACCACCGCCGATCCGACGTGGACGCCCCTGCACACGACGCCCGCGCACCCTGACTACCCGAGCGGCCACAACACATACTCCGGCGCCGCCGAGCAGGTGCTGACCGCACTCGTCGGGGCGCGCACCGCCAAGCCGTACACGATCGGCAGCCCCACCGCGCCAGGCGTCACGCGCACCTACAGCGACTGGCGCCAACTGACCACCGAGAACGTCGACGCCCGCGTCTGGTCCGGCATCCACACCCGCACGGCCGACCTCGTCGGAGTGACGCTGGGCCGTCAGGTCGCGGCCAACACACTCCGCGAGGCCGACCGGTTGTTCCGCTGACCCACGCTCCGGCGGGAGGCCGGCGGACCCTCCCGCCGGAGCGTGCCCTGCTACAGAACGCGGTTGAGCAAGTCGAAGAAAGCGTTGCCCAGGACAAGCTCGTACGGCGGGGTCAGTAGTTTCGCCAGGTCCGCGACGTCCGACGGAGTCCAGGACCAGGCGTTGACCCCGCCGGCGATGAACATCGGCGCCGTACCGGTCCAGTCCTTCGTGTGGTTGTCGAGACCCGCCTTGTACTCCGCGGCCTTGCCGGGCGGGGAGAAGTTGCCGATCACGGGCAGCCCGCCCCGGCGTACGAGTAGGTCGCCGCCCTCCCACGACTGGATGATGCCGCGGACCGGCGTGTGCTCGGCGTACGACCGGCCGATGGTCTCCGAGAACGGCACCCACGCGTTGTTCTCGCGATGGTTGTAGGCGTAGACGAGGTTCATCCCGGTCCGGCGCATGTAGAGGCCGGAGAGCTTGAGGTATTCGTCCACCTCGTCGGCCGGCCAGGCACCCGGGTAGCTGTATCCCGCGCCGGACGGTCCGCAGATCAGCAGGTCGTACTTCGTCGCGGTCCGCTGGTAGTGGCTGAGCAGGGCGGGGCCGATGTCGGCGAGCAGCGGACTGACCGTCCAGTTGACCGGCGCCTCGCCGCGTCGCGGGTCGTCCCACAGATCACGCATCCGCCGTTGGCAGTACTGCACGTTGTCGCCCTCGCCGAAGGTCAGGGTGACGTAGATCTTGTTCGCCGGCTTGAGCGGCGTGAAGCTGCGGACCTTGTCGGAGATCGGCGCGACCACTCCGGAGTGGACCGTGCCGTTCATGTAGAAGTCGGCCGGCAGCACCTCGACCCCGCCCTGCGCGGCCAGGTCGACCCCGCTCCACTCCCCCGCGACGTCGTTGGAGAACCAGCCGGCGTACGGCGTGGTCGGCGGCACCGCGTCGAAGTGTGCCTTCAGGAGCTCACCCGTCGGCCCGTTCGGCGGAAGCCAGCTGACGAGTGACTTGGTGGCGACCACGTAGTCCCGGAAGTACGGGAACGGCTCGACCCGGGTCGGCGCGGTGTCCGTCGCGGTCACCAGGTACTGGTTCCACATCTCTACTGTCACGGTCAAAGAGGTGGTCCCGGCCGGTGGGGTAAACTTGTGGATGAAGTAGCCGCCGCCGTCACTGAACCGGTTGGCCTCACCACCGATCGAGGAGTTCAGCCCGTCGAAGAGATACGGCACCTCTTCCGGAGTGTTGACCAGGAAGCTCGCCAGCGGCGTACCGTTTGCGGCAGCCGACACCGACGTGACGGACGGGCCCCAGCCGTCGTCGCCGAAGGAGTCCTGGAAGCGGACGTACACGGCCTCCTTGCCGAGCGCCGGCGATACGTCGAGCGTGTAGCTGCCGCGGTTCGACGAGTCCCGGATCTGCCTGGTCTCCCGGGCGATCTCATGCCAGGTGAGGTTCTCGGCCTGCACCACCATGGTCGGCGGGAGGCCGGCGAGGAGTTGATGACTGCAGCGCGGGAACAGGTTCGCCAGTTGCCAGCGGTACGTCTTCACCCGGTCGCCGTCGAAGACGCCGCGCAGATCCTTGATCACCTTCAGCCCGTGGGTACGGGCCTGGGCCTCGTCCGCGACCACCGCGTTCTCCAGGCCCGCGAGGGTGGTGGCGATGTTGAGCGAGTCCGGTACGGCGGGATCGTGCAGGATCGCGCCACGAACACGGTTCTTGTACCGCGCAACCAGGTCCAGCGGATCGGCGTACTGGGTCGTCGGGACGCCGGTGTTGCGCAGCCAGCGCGCGTCGACACCGTCCGTGCCGCCGGGCGAGAAGAGGAAGTAGAGCTCGGGGCGACTGCGATTGACAACCCCTTGCAACGTGGTGAGCAGTGTCTGGTCGCCACCGCTCAGCTTGCTGACATCGCCGTAGTGCAAGTGCGTCGGGCGGTTGCAGCTCGGCAGCAGCCGCCGGGCCGTCTCACCAGTTGCGGCCGACGCGCTGCTCGACTGGACCCAGCCCAGTCCCCCGGCCGCCACCGCGCCGCTTCCCGCCAGGAACGTTCGTCTCGACACCATCGTGACCACTCCCCAGTCGTTGACATCGCTGTCAAATGACCGTGAGGTTAGCCACCGTCACCAGCCGTGTAAATAGCTCGGACAACGTTGTCCCCAAGCAATCTGGAATCGTTTCCGCCTACCAGCTGTCGTGCAGGATCCGGGTCGCCTCGGCCAGGCTCAGGTTGGCCCGATGGGCCGCCCGGGCGAGCGCCTTCGCGGCTGCCCGGGTCTCCTCGTCGTCCACCTGGCTGCGCGCCGCGAGGACGAAGGTCCCGTTCCGGCCGCGCGTCTCGACCAGCCGGTCCGCCTCGAGCTCCTTGTAGGCCCGGGCAACTGTGTTCACCGCCAGCCCGAGGTCGAGCGAAAGCTGCCGTACGGTCGGCAACCGGGTCCCGCGGGCGAGCTCGCCCCGCCGGGTCTGGTCCGCGATTTGGTCCTTCACCTGCTCGTACGGCGGCTGCACACCGACCGGGTCCACGGAGATCTCCACACCGGCAAAGGTAAGTCAGGCGAAGTCCTCCGGGCTGTACGGCTTCTGTTCGACCAGGACGAGCCAGTTGCCGGAGTTGTCCCGCAGTACCGCCTCCACGCCATACGGGCGGTCGGATGGTTCCTGGATGTACTCGACTCCCTTGGCGACGAGCTCGTCGAACGTCTTGCGGCAGTCGTCGGTGGCGATCCCGAACCCGTGCAGCGAGCCCTTCGCCATGATCCGGCGCATCCAGTCGGTCGACTCCTCGTCCAACGGCGGCCCGGGCAGCATCAACGCGAGCCGCAACTCCGGGTGGTCGGCTTGATAGACCGTACACCAGCGGAAGTCGGGCAGCGAGATGTCCTCCTTGAGCTTGAAGCCGAGCTTGTCGGTGTAGAACGCCTTCGCCTCGTCGATGTCGTTCACGTACACGGTGACCATGCTGACGTTGGTGATCACGGTTCCTCCTCGTCGTTGTCTTCGGTACGACGGTAGGTCTCCCCCGCCTCGGTCTGCTTCTCCGGGATTGCGGAGTTCAGCCCGAGCATGAACACGAAGCAGCCCGGGATCCGCGCGCCGACCTGGGTCCGCTGGTACTCCGACGGGCTGACCCCGACCAGCTCGGTGAACCGCTGGGAGAACGACCCGAGGCTGGTATAGCCGACCAGCCCGCACACCTCGGTGACGGTCAGGTTCGTCGCGCGGAGCAGATCGGCCGCCCGCTCGATCCGGCGCCGGGTCACGTACTGCATCGGCGTCTCGCCGTACGCCGCGGCGAAACACCGGAGGAAGTGGTACTTCGAAACCCCGGCGGCACGGGCCAGCTCGTCCAGGTCCAGTGGTTCGGCGTAGTTGCGATCGGCAACATCCCGCGCACGCCGCAGATGTGGCAACAACTCGACGGGAACCTGGACAGCCGTCACCCTCCCGACTGTGCCACATCCCCCGCCACATCCCCCGCCACATCCCGTTGACCCCCGACACGGACGGCGCGACAGTGAGCGCAAGGGAGGGAGCTACCCGTGCGACGTGACGCCACAGGCGAGTACCTGCGTGGTGCGCTGTGGGCGCTGCCTTCGCTTGCGGTCGTGCTCGCGCTGATCGCGGGCTCCGGGCTGTCCTTCGTCCAGGTGGCGCCGGGGTCCTGGGCGGACAACTTCGTGTTCCAGGGCACCGCCGACGACGCCCGCACCCTGCTGATCGCCATCGCCAGCACGATGGCCACCGTCATCGCGCTGGTTCTCGGCCTCACCGTCGTGGCACTCCAGCTCGCCTCGACCCAGTTCTCGCCCCGGTTGCTGCGGAACTTCCTCCGCGACCGGGTGAACCAGGTGGTGCTGAGCATCTTCGTCGCGACCTTCACCTACAGCACCGCGGGGCTCTACACGGTCGGGGTGGAGGCCCGGCAACGCGTCGACGAGTACCCACGGCTGGCTGTCACGGTCGCGTTGCTGCTGCTCTTCCTCAGCCTGCTGACCCTGGTCTTCTTCGTGCATCACCTGACCCACTCGATCCAGATCGACGAGGTCATGCGCACGGTGGAGCGACGGACTCTGCGGGTCATCGCGCACGATCTGCCGGTCGAAGCGTTCAACCCGGCGACGCGACCGGATCCGCCGCCGTGGGCGATTCCGGTACCGGCTTACGGGTCGGGCTACGTGCAGACCATCCATCCCGAATACCTCCTGCCCGCGGCGGTTTCGGCGGATGTGGTTGCCGCCGTCACCCGGATGGTCGGAGAGCACGTGATCGCCGGCTCGCCGCTCGTCCACGTGTGGCGGCCGGGCCCGGACCAGCCTCCCCCGGATCTCGACGGACTCCGGTCAGCCACGCGCGACGCCGTACGGATCGGCTTCGAACGGACCGCCGAGCAGGACGTGGCGTTCGGCGTACGGCAGCTCGCCGACATCGCGGTCAAGGCGCTGTCGCCGGCGATCAACGACCCGTACACCTCGATCCAGGCGATCGAGCACCTGTCGGTGGTGCTCGCCTCGCTGGCCGGGCGCAGGCTCGGCGATCAGCAGCTCAGTGATTCGTCCGGTGCGTTGCGGGTTGTCGTGCCGGGCCGGGATCTCGCCTACTACCTGGATCTCGCCACCGGCCAGGTCCGGCGGTACGGGAAGGCCGAACCCCGGGTGGTGCGGGCGCTGCTCCGGATCCTGCACAGCACCGGGCAGTTCTGCCTTGACGACGCCGATCGGAGGCTGGTCGCCCGACACGTGCAACTGGTGATGGCCGATGCCGAACACACCATCGCGCAGCAGGCCGACCTGGTCGCGATCCGCGAGCACGCCGACCGGGTGCTAGACGACCTTGTTGGATAGGAACGACTCGACCACGGACAGGTAGCGCGCGGGTTCTTCGACGTTCGGGAGGTGGCTGGACTCCTCGAAGATCTCCCAGCGCGCGCCGGGGATCAGGTCGGCGTACGGGTGGACCGCGACCGGCGCGGCCTCGTCGTACGCGCCGGAGATCACCAACGTCGGTACGGCGATCGCGGGCAGCCGGTCCACCACCGTCCACTCGCGCAGGCTGCCGATGACGTGGAACTCGCTCGGCCCGTTCATCGTGTGGTAGACGGTCGGGTTCTCGTCCATCGACTTGAAGGCCGCTGCCACCTCGGGCGGATTCGGGACCACGCGGCAGACGTGCCGGTCGTAGAAGACCTTCATCGCGGCCGCGTACTCCGCGGAGTCGGTGGTGCCGGCCTCCTCGTGGGCCAGCAGCGTCTTGTCCACTTCGGGCGGCAACTCCGCTCGGAGGGAGTTGGCCGCCTCCAGCCACAACGGCATCGACGCGGGCGAGTTGGAGATGACGAGCCGCTTCAGCCCGGCGGGACGTCGTACGGCGTGTTCGGCGGCGAGCATGCCGCCCCAGGACTGGCCGAGCAGGTGGTACTCGTCCGCGATGCCGAGCGTGGTCAGCAGGTTGTCGAGTTCGTTGAGAAAGAGGTCGACCGTCCAGTACGACGGGTCGGTGTCGGGCAGCTGGGTCGAGTTGCCGCAGCCGAGTTGGTCGTAGTGGATCACCGGCCGGTCGTCCCCGAGTGCGGTGAGCGACAACAGGTACTGGTGCGTCGCGCCGGGACCGCCATGGGCCACGACCAACGGGGTGACGCCACTGTCCAGGTCGCCGGTCACCCGGAACCAGGTCTCACCGGCGGAGTACGGGATCCGGCCTTCCCTGGTCGGCGGCAGGATGCGGTACGAGGTCATCCGGACTGTCCCTTCGTATACAAAACGGTCAGTCGTGATCCAGGAGTGGACGGAGGCTGTTGCGGACGCGGAGTACGTGGTGCCGGGCGGCGGCCTCGGCCAGATCGGCGTCGCCGGCCTCGATCGCGGCGAGTAGGCCGTGATGCTCGGACCAGGCGGCCGGGTTCTGCAGCGGCGCGCTCTGCCGGAGCAGCCATTGTCCGCGCTTCACCATGGGGATCGCGATGGCGATCAGATAGCTGTTCCTGGTCAGCTCGAAGATCAGCGAGTGCAGCTCGGAATGCAGATTGGACAGGGTGTCCTTGTCCTGCTCCGGCCCCGACTCGCGGACCAGGTCCATGATCGCCCAGGCGCGTGCCAGCAAGGCCGGATCACGGTCTTCCACCTCGGCGGCGAGTCGAGCTCCCAATGGCTCCAAAGCCATCCGGACATGGAACAGATCCTCGGCCTGCCGCGCCGACAGTTGGCACACGAACGCCCCGCGCCGAGCCGTCACGTCGAGGAACCCTTCGGCCTCGAGCACCCGCATCGCTTCCCTGAGTGGGTTCCGCGAGACCCCGAGCAGCTGGGCCACTCGGTCCTCCACCAGCCGCTCCCCCGGCTGCAACGTCCCGTCCAGGATCAACCGCCGCAGCTCCGCCGCCACCACATCCCGCAACGGCAGCTGCCCGTCCCCCACAACCACCCCTTGAGACGTCACCCCGCCAATCGTATACGGACCGTGTTTCCGCCGGGTGACGCTCAAGCCGGCAACGTCCGAAGAACCTTGCGCTATAACCCAAGGTTCTTCGGACGTAAGCGGCTGTTACGCCTTGGGCTCCGGGGTGGCGTCGACGCCGGCCTCTTTGCGTTGGGCGGGGGTAATGGGGGCCGGGGCGGACGTCAGGGGGTCGAAGCCGCCGCCGGACTTGGGGAAGGCGATGACGTCGCGGATGGACTCGCTGCCGGACAGCAGCGCCGTGATGCGGTCCCAGCCGAACGCGATCCCGCCGTGCGGCGGGGCGCCGAACTTGAAGGCGTCCAGCAGGAAGCCGAACTTCTCCGTCGCCTCCTCCTCGGTCAGCCCCATCACCGCGAACACCCGCTTCTGCACGTCCTCACGGTGGATACGGATCGACCCGCCGCCGATCTCGTTCCCGTTGCAGACGATGTCGTACGCGTACGCCAGCGCCGACCCCGGATCCGTGTCGAAGCTGTTCAGCGACTCCGGCTTCGGCGACGTGAACGCGTGGTGCACCGCCGTCCACGCACCCGAACCGACAGCTACTTCACCGGCCGCCGTCGCCTCATCGGCCGGCTCGAACAGCGGCGCGTCCACGATCCACACGAACGACCAGGTGGACTCGTCGATCAGCCCACCCCGGCGGCCGATCTCCAACCGGGCCGCGCCGAGCAGCGCCCGCGACGACTTCACCGGGCCGGCTGCGAAGAACACGCAGTCCCCCGGCTTCGCGCCCACGTGATCCGCCAGCCCGGCGCGCTCCTCCTCGGACAGGTTCTTCGCGACCGGACCGCCGAGCTCACCGTCCTGACCGACGAGCACGTACGCCAGACCGCGCGCACCACGCTGCTTGGCCCAGTCCTGCCACGCGTCCAGCTGCTTGCGCGGCTGATCCGCCCCGCCCGGCATCACCACCGCGCCGACGTACGGCGCCTGGAAGACCCGGAACGGCGTGTTCTTGAAGTACTCCGTGCACTCGACCAGCTCCAGGCCCATCCGCAGGTCCGGCTTGTCGCTGCCGAACCGCGCCATCGCCTCGGCGTACGTCATCCGCTGGATCGGCGTCTGGATCTCGTACCCGGCCAGCTTCCACAGCTCGGTCAGGACCTCTTCGGACAGCGCGATCACGTCGTCCTGGTCGACGAAGCTCATCTCGATGTCGAGCTGGGTGAACTCCGGCTGCCGGTCGGCCCGGAAGTCCTCGTCCCGGTAGCAACGGGCGATCTGGTAGTACCGCTCCATCCCGGCCACCATCAGCAGCTGCTTGAACAGCTGCGGCGACTGCGGCAGCGCGTACCACGATCCCGGCTGCAGGCGGGCAGGGACCAGGAAGTCGCGCGCGCCCTCCGGCGTGGACTTGGTCAGCGTCGGCGTCTCGATCTCGACGAAGTCGTGCCGCGCGAGCACGTCGCGGGCCGCCTTGTTCACCTTGCTGCGCAGCCGGAGCGCGGCCCCCGGACCCTGCCGGCGCAGGTCGAGGTACCGGTACTTCAGCCGGACCTCCTCGTTCACCGGGGTCGCGTGATGCTCCTCGACCGGGAACGGCAGCGGCGCGGCCTCGTTCAGCACCTCCACCCCGGTGGCGATCACCTCGATCTCACCGGTCGGCAGGTTCGGGTTCGCGTTGCCCTCCGGCCGCGCGTTCACCTCACCGACGATCTTCAGGCAGTACTCCGCGCGGAGCGGGTGCGCGACCTCCTCGTCCCGGATCACCACCTGGACGGCGCCGCTGGAGTCGCGCAGGTCGATGAACGCCACGCCGCCGTGATCTCGCCGCCGCGCCACCCAGCCCGCCAGCGTCACGGTCTGCCCGGTGTGCTCGGCCCGCAACGAGCCGGCGGAGTGGGTACGGATCACGAGTTCTCCTGAAGGGTTTCGAGCTGTGTCGTTTCGATCTGGGCACGTACGTCGTCTGCGGGCGGAGTCCAGGTCGCCGGGTCGGCCGGGACCTGCTCGCCACTGCGGATGTCCTTGACCTCGGCCCCGTTTTCGGTGCTGAACCATACGAACGGGATCCCGCGGCGATCCGCGAACCTGATCTGCTTGCCGAACTTCGCGGCCGCCGGCGCCACCTCGACCGGGATGCCCCGGTCCCGCAGTACGGCGGCGGTCCGCATCGCGTCGGCCCGGTCCTCTTCAGCGTTGAGAGCAACCAGTACGGCGGTCGGCGTACTGCGCGATGCCTTGAGCTGGCCTTGTCCCACCAGCCGGTGGACGAGCCGGGACACGCCGATCGAGATCCCGACCCCGGGGTACGTGGTCTTGCCGTCGGAGGCGAGCGCGTCGTACCGGCCGCCACCGCCAACGGAGCCGAACGACTCCTGCCCGACCAGGTAGATCTCGTAGACCGCGCCGGTGTAGTAGTCCAGACCGCGGGCGATCCGCAGGTCGGCCATCAACAGGCCGGGTGCGTGCTCGGCAGCCGCCGCCATCACCTGGCTCAGTTGCTCGAGGCCCTCATCGAGGATCTCGTGCTCGACACCGAGTGCGCGGACCTTCTCCACGAACGACGTGTCGGTGCTGGAGATGTCGGCCAGCTGGACCGCGAGCTTCGCCTGCGCGTCGGTCGCACCGGACTCGACCAGCCGCTCGATCACCTTGTCCGGGCCGATCTTGTCGATCTTGTCGACGATCCGCAGCACGGTGGCCACGTCGTCCAGGCCGAGGCCGCGGTAGAACCCCTCGGGGATCTTGCGGTTGTTCACCTTGATGACGAACTCGGGCACCGGCAGCTTGCGGAACACGTCGGCGATCACCAGCGGGAGCTCGACCTCGTAGTGGTTCGGCAGCTCGCCACTGTCGACGATGTCGATGTCGGCCTGGCTGAACTCGCGGTACCGGCCCTCCTGCGGCCGCTCACCCCGCCACACCTTCTGGATCTGGTAGCGCCGGAACGGGAAGACCAGCTTGCCGCTGTGCTCCAGCACGTACCGCGCGAACGGCACAGTCAGGTCGAAGTGCAGCCCCAGGCCCGGGCCGTCGTCATCGCCCGCCGCCAGCCGCTGGACGCCGTAGATCTCCTTGTCGGCGTCCTCGCCCTGGTTCGACAGCCGCTCGACCGGCTCGACAGCGCGAGTCTCGATCGAAGCGAAGCCGTGCAGCTCGAACGTCTCCCGGATCACGTCGAGGAACTTCTGCTCGACGATCCGGTCGGCGGGTAGGAACTCGGGGAACCCGCTGATGGGGCTGATCTTGCTCACGATTTGGCCTTGCTCATATGCCTATTTCTCCAGGTCCTGCAAGTAAGGGTTGGTCGCCTTCTCCCGGCCGATCGTGGTCTGGCCACCATGACCCGGCAGGACGACGATCTCGTCGCGCATCGGCAGGATCTTGGTGGCCAACGTATGCAGCATGGCCGAATGGTCGCCACCTGGCAGATCCGTCCGGCCGATCGACCCGGCGAACAACACATCACCGGAGAAAAGAACCGCGGGCACCTCTTCCGGCCCGTCGTACGGAGTGGTGAAGGTGACCGAGCCCTGGGTGTGGCCGGGAGTGTGGTCGACGGTGAACCGGAGTCCGGCGAGTTCGAGGCTCAGGCCGTCCTTCAGTTCGGCGACGTCGTCGGGCTCGGCGAAGGTGTGGTTTCCGCCGAGCAGCATCCGCGCCGTCTCGGGGCTGATGCCGGCCATCGGGTCGCTCAGCAGGTGCCGGTCGTCCGGGTGGATCCAGGCGGTGGAGTCGTACGTCCCGCAGACCGGGAGTACCGAGAACATGTGGTCGATGTGACCGTGCGTGAGCAGCACGGCGACCGGCTTCAGGTTGTTCTCCCGGACCACCTCATCGACGCCCGGCGCGGCGTCCTGGCCCGGGTCGATCACGATGCACTCAGCGCCCTGGCCGGTGGCGACGACGTAGCAGTTCGTACCCCACGACCCCGCGGGGAACCCGGCGATGAGCACGACAGACCTTCCTGGACAGTTCGGGACCACCCAAGGTTACCGGTCTCGGCGTACCGGAATGACCTCCGGCCCCGGATTGTGACGGCAACCCCGTTGCGTAGCGGCGGGGAGTTTGTGATTGTTCAGGGATAGATGGTCGGGATGGCTCTCGACGCGCCCGGACGGACCCTGTGCACCCGGATGGACCAGGGGCCTACCAGAATGGGCACGAGCGCAGTACATACCGCCGGAAGGGGCGAGTTGTGGCCGAGGAAAGCTGGGGCCGGGTAGCGGAAGACGGAACGGTGTTCGTCCGGACCAAGGACGGCGAACGGGCGGTCGGCCAGTGGCCGGACGCGAACCCGGAGGAGGCCCTCGCCTTCTACACCCGACGGTACGACGCGCTGGCGTTCGAGGTCGACCTGCTGGAGAAGCGGGTCCAGGCGGGCACGGTGTCCCCCGACGACGCCCGGGCCGCGGTGAAGAAGGTGACCGCGTCGATCGAGGAGGCCCAGGCGGTCGGCGACCTGGACGGCCTGCGGACCCGGCTCGAGGCGCTCACCCCGCTGGTGGCCCAGCAGCGCGAGAAGCGCAAGGCCGAGCGCGCCGCCAAGGTCGAGGAGGCCCGCGAGGCCAAGACCAAGATCGCCACCGAGGCCGAGGCGATCGCCGCCGGCACCGACTGGCGGCACGGCGTCACCCGGCTGCGCGAACTCCTCGACGAGTGGAAGGCGCTCCCCCGGCTGGACAAGTCCAGCGACGACGAACTGTGGCACCGGTTCTCCTCCGCCCGGACGACGTACACCCGGCACCGCAAGCAGCACTTCGCCGAGCTGTCCTCCAAGCGCGACGAGGCCGCCCGGATCAAGGAACGGCTGGCTGCCGAGGCCGAGTCACTCGCCGCCAACACCGACTGGGGCCCGACCTCGGGGCGCTTCCGCGACCTGATGCGCCAGTGGAAGGCGGCCGGCCCCGCGCCGCGCGAGGTGGACGACAAGCTGTGGGCCCGGTTCCGCAGCGCCCAGGACAGCTTCTTCGGCGCCCGCGACGCCATCCAGGCCGAGGAGAACCTCGAACAGGTGGCCAACCTCGAAGCCAAGGAAGCCCTGCTGGTCGAGATCGAGGCGATCCTGCCCGTCCACGACGCCAAGGCCGGCCGCGAACAGCTCCGCGACCTGCTCGACCGCTGGGACCAGA
Source organism: Kribbella caucasensis (assembly GCF_004361855.1). Classification (GTDB taxonomy): domain Bacteria; phylum Actinomycetota; class Actinomycetes; order Propionibacteriales; family Kribbellaceae; genus Kribbella; species Kribbella caucasensis. The sequence continues at coordinate 175,424 of NZ_SNWQ01000007.1, read as the reverse complement.
TCGGCAAGGTCCCGCGCGACTCGATGCGCGCCATCGACGCCCGCCTCCGTGCCGTCGAGCAGGCCGTCAAGGCCGCCGAGGACGAGGTCTGGAACCGCAGCAACCCGGAGGCCCGCGCCCGCGCCGAGGCCACCGTCAAACAACTGCAGTCCCTGATCTCCGACCTGGAAAAACAAGCCGCGAAGGCCGAATCCCAGGGCAACACCCGCAAGGCCAACGAGGCCCGAGAAGCCATCGCCGCCCGCCGAGAATGGCTGACCCAAGCCCAAAACGCCCTAACCGACTTCAGCTGACCCCGATCCCCCTGCTCAGTCGGCCGCAGACATCCGCTCCCTGTGGATGAACTTCTGCGGGGGACGGGTTGTTTACGTCATCCTGCCGGGATGCTTCCGTACGACTTCCCGCTGTACTTCGCCGGCCTCCCCTTCCGAGCCCACCAGGTAGGCCGGAAACTCCGCTGGCTACTCGGCGGCGGCGAGATCAGGTGCGTATTTAGGGACGTGTACGTCGACTCTCGCGTGCCGGACTCCATCGAGCTGCGCGCGGCGGTGGTCGCCTTGCTGCTCGGCCCGGACAGGATCGCTTCCGGCAAGACCGCCGCTTGGGTCCACGGCATCGCTGTCACCGCTCTGGGCCCCACCGAACAGTTACCGCTCGAGTCGACCAGCGAAGCGTCGGGGACAGTCGAGATCGCGGGCCTGAAGGTGGCGACGCCGGTCACGACCGCGGTCGAGCTCGCCAGCAGACTCCCCCGCCCCTTCGCCCTGTCGAGCCTCGACGCCATGCTCCGCTCCGGAATTGTGCGCTTGGCAGACCTGCGTACCGCCGTCGCGGCGTACGACGGCAGGCCAGGGATCCGACAAGCTCGCCAGATCGTCAGCCACGCGGACCATCGTGCCGAGTCACCGGGGGAGTCGTGGTTGCGACTTCGGCTGCTCGATGCCGGGTTCGGGCGGCCGGAGCTGCAGTTCCGGGTGAAGGGCCCGCACCGTGACTACCGAATCGACGTCGCCTACCCAGATCCGGTCGACGACGGGCGCCGCCTAGGTCTGGAGTACGACAGCGACCGCTGGCACTCCCGCCCCCCCGCGAAATGGCCCGCGACGAAGCACGCCGAGACGAACTGGAAGCCCTTGGCTGGCGGATCATCTCCGTCCGCCGGACAGACCTCTGGGGCAGCTACCCCGCCCTCGAACTAGCCGTCGGCGACTTCCTCAGCACCATGCCACGACTGCCGCGACGCTGGTGAGCTACTGGGTTACGCGGTAGACGTCGAAGACGCCTTCTACGGAGCGGACTGCTTTGAGGACGTGGCCCAGGTGGGTGGGGTCGCCCATTTCGAAGGTGAAGCGGGACTTGGCGATGCGGTCGCGGGTGGTGGTGAGGGCGGCCGAGAGGATGTTGACGTGGTAGTCGGAAAGGACCCGGGTGATGTCTGAGAGGAGGCGGGCTCGGTCGAGGGCCTCTACCTGGATGGCTACCAGGAAGACCGACTGGGCGGTGGGGGCCCACTCGACCTCGACGATGCGCTCGGGCTGGGTCTGCAGGTTCTCGACGTTGGCGCAGTCGGCGCGGTGGACCGAGACGCCGGCGCCGCGGGTGATCCAGCCGATGATCTCGTCGCCCGGTACCGGCGTACAGCAGCGGGCCAGCTTCGACAGGATGTCCGTCGCGCCCTTGACGATGACGCCGGCGTCGCCGCGGGCAGTCCGCTTGCGCCGCTCACGAGAAGCCGGCAGCCGCACGCCCTCGGAGAGGTCCTCGGCCGCGCCCTCCTCACCGCCATACGTCTCGATCAGGCGCCGTACGACGGCCTGCGCGCTGACGTGGCTCTCGCCGACCGCAGCGTACAGACCGGTGACGTCGGGGTAGCGCAGTGAGTTCGCGACCGCGGTGAGGGTCTCGTGGGAGAGCAGGCGCTGCAGCGGCAGGCCCTCCTTGCGGAGCTGCTTGGCGATCGCGTCCTTGCCGTGCTCGATCGCCTCGTCGCGGCGCTCCTTGGAGAACCAGTGCTTGATCTTGTTCCGCGCGCGTGGGCTCTTGACGAACCCGAGCCAGTCGCGGGACGGACCCGCGCCCTGCGCCTTCGAGGTGAAGACCTCGACCACGTCGCCGTTCTCGAGGGTGCTCTCCAGCGGGACGAGCCGGCCGTTGACGCGGGCGCCGATACAGCGGTGCCCGACCTCGGTGTGGATCGCATACGCGAAGTCGACCGGTGACGAGCCGGTCGGCAGCGACATCACGTCACCGCGGGGGGTGAAGACGTAGACCTCGGAGTTGTTGATCTCGAACCGCAGCGAGTCGAGGAACTCCGACGGGTCAGACGTCTCCCGCTGCCAGTCGACCAGCTGCCGGACCCACGGCATCTCGTTCGGGCTGCCGATCTCGGTACTCGGCGGGCCGGCCACCTCGGGAACGGGCGAGTTCGGGTCTTCCTTGTACTTCCAGTGGGCGGCGATGCCGTACTCCGCGCGGCGGTGCATCGCGAACGACCGGATCTGCAGCTCCACCGGCTTGCCCTGCGGCCCGATCACGGTGGTGTGCAGCGACTGGTACATGTTGAACTTCGGCATCGCGATGTAGTCCTTGAACCGGCCGGGCACCGGATTCCAGCGCGCGTGCAGCACCCCGAGCGCGGCGTAGCAGTCCCGGACCGACTCGACCAGCACGCGGATGCCGACCAGGTCGTAGATGTCGCCGAACTCGCGGCCGCGGACGATCATCTTCTGGTAGATCGAGTAGTAGTGCTTCGGCCGGCCGGTGACGGTCGCCTTCACCTTGGCGGCGCGCAGGTCCTCGTGCACCTGGTCGATCACGGAGGCCAGATACTCGTCCCTCGACGGAGCTCGCTCGGCCACCAGCCGGACGATCTCGTCGTAGACCTTCGGGTGCAGGGTCGAGAAGGACAGGTCCTCGAGCTCCCACTTGATCGTGTTCATACCCAGCCGGTGGGCCAGCGGGGCGTAGATCTCCAGCGTCTCGCGGGCGATCCGCTCCTGCTTCTCCTGCCGGAGGAAGCCGAGGGTGCGCATGTTGTGCAGCCGGTCGGCGAGCTTGATCACCAGCACCCGGATGTCCTTGGCCATCGCGACGACCATCTTGCGGATCGTCTCGGCCTGCGCGGACTCGCCGTACTTGACCTTGTCCAGCTTGGTCACGCCGTCCACCAGCATGGCGATCTCTTCGCTGAAGTCCTTGGTCAGCTGGTCGATGGTGTAGTCGGTGTCCTCGACGGTGTCGTGCAGCAGCGCCGCGCACAAGGTCGGAGCCGTCATACCGAGCTCGGCAAGGATGGTCGCGACCGCGAGCGGGTGGGTGATGTAGGCGTCACCGCTCTTGCGGAGCTGGCCGGTGTGGTACTTCTCCGCGGTCCGGTAGGCGCGCTCGATCATGCCGAGGTCGGCCTTGGGGTGGGTCGCGCGGACCACCCGGAAGAGCGGCTCGAGCATCGGCGCGCGGTTCGGGTGCCGGGTGCCGCCGAGGCGGGCCAGCCGGGCGCGAACCCTGGCGGGCGCGGGCGCGATCCGGGGCGGTTGCGGGGTAGGCGGCGGCGAAGGAGTGACCGCCGGGCGCACCACTGCGGGCGCGCGCGGAGGCTCGAGCGGTGCTACGTCCGGCACCGCTGAGGTCATCGCCGGGTCTTCGCCCACGTGCTAACCGCCTTCCGCCGACAGACCACCAGTCTAGGGGGTAGCGGCGAACGAGGCGGACACGGCCTGTGGACAACACGCCGCACCGGCGACGATTCGACTCCGGAGAGTGGTCAGACGGTGACGAGGGCGGTGAGCTGCTCCCCCGCGAGACGCTCGCGGCCGGGCAGGAAGGACAGCTCGATCAGGACCGTCGTACCGAGCACCTCGGCACCGCAGCGGCGGACCAGCTTCAGGCAGGCCTCGACGGTGCCGCCGGTCGCCAGCACGTCGTCGATCACCAGCACCCGGTCGCCCGGCTGGAAGGCGTCCTGGTGGACCTCGATGGTGGCCTCGCCGTACTCCAGCGCATACGACTCCTCGTACGTCGCGGCCGGCAGCTTGCCCTTCTTCCGGACCGGGACGAACCCGGCGCCGAGGGCGAGCGCGACCGGTGCGGCCAGGATGAACCCGCGTGCCTCGATCCCGACCACCTTGTCGACCACCGGGTTGCCGTCGTCGTCCTTGCCGGTCGCAGCCAGCGCGTCGATCACCTGGGTGAACCCGGTGTGATCGGCGAGCAGCGGCGTGATGTCCTTGAACACCACGCCGGCCTGCGGATAGTCCGGAATGTCCCGGATGCCGTCCTTGAGGACCTCTTCCAGCGAACGCATCAGCAGCCTCTCCCGAACCCGAACCCGATCTTGCCGCGCTGGTTACTTGCCACGCTTGGACCGTGGCTTGCGGCTCGGTTGCGGCCGCCCGGACGACGCAGACGACTTCGGCCGGCTCGTCGCGGCCGGGGTCGTGCCCGTCGCGCCTGCACGGGTGGACTTCGGCCGGTCCTGCGGCCGGGCCGACTCGGCCACGACCGTCGCACCGCCACCCGCGCCGGCTCCGGCAGCGGCACCAGCGGCGGCCGGGATCGGCGTACCGGAAGCTGTGGTCAAGGTGGCACCTCGACGGGCGAGGACCCGCCGGCGCAGCGCCTGCATCCCCGGCTCGCGCTCCTTGAAGACCGCGAGCAACGCCGGGGCGATGAAGACCGAGGAGTACGCCCCGACCGCGATACCGACGAACAGCGCCAGCGACAGGTCCTTCAGCGGCCCGGTGCCCAGAACCGCCGTACCGACGACCAGGATCGATCCGACCGGCATCAACGCGATCAGCGTGGTGTTGATCGACCGTACGACGGTCTGGTTGACGGCCAGGTTCGCCGCGTCGCTGTAGGTGAACCGGTTCGACCCGGTGATCCCACGGGTGTTCTCCCGCACCTTGTCGAACACCACGACGGTGTCGTACAGCGAATAACCGAGGATCGTCAGTACGCCGATCACGGTGGCGGGCGTGACGTCGAACCCGATCAGCGCATACACGCCGATGGTGATCAGGACGTCGTGCACCAGCGCGATGAGCGCCGCCATCGACGCCTTGGGTTCTCGGAAGTAGGCCCAGATCACCAAGAAGACGAGGAACAGGAACACTCCGAGTGCCCAGAGCGCCTTGTTCGCGATCTGCTCACCCCAGGAGGCGCCGATCTGCGAGTTGCTCACCTGGTCCGGCTGGACGCCGGCCTCCTGGGCGATCGCGGTGCGGACCTTCGCGATGTCGTCCTGCGAGAGCGGCCGGGTCTGCACCCGGACCTTGTCGGTGCCGATCGTGGCGACGACCGGGTCGCCGAGATCCTGGGCGTTGGTCGCCTTCACCGCGGCGGTGAAGTCGCTGACGGTGTTGTCGGTGACCTTCACGTTCGCCTGGTATTCGACGCCACCCTTGAACTCGATGCCGAGCGCCAGGCCCCGGGCGAACAGCCCGATCAGCGAGATGGCCACCAGGGCGATGGAGACGCCGAACCAGATCTTGCGATGACCGACGAAGTCGTAGGAGATCTCGCCGCGGTGCAGCTTGGCACCGATGTTGCCGAGCTTCGACATCAGACCTCCCCTCCCACGGGCTTGCGCGTCGACGGTTTCGCCGGCCGGGCCGGTTTCATCTGGCCCGGCAGCCGTTCCACCCCGAGATGCTCGGGGTCGAGGCCGGACAGCTTGTGGCCGTGGCCGAAGAAGTCCGTCCGGGCCAGCAGCGTCACCAGCGGCTTGGTGAAGATGAACACCACCAGCAGGTCGATCAGAGTGGTCAGTCCGAGGGTGAAGGCGAAGCCCTTCACGCCGCCGACCGCGAGGACGTAGAGCACCATCGCGGCCAGCAGTGAGATCGAGTCGGCCGCGATGATCGTGTGCTTGGCCCGGGTCCAGCCGGTCTCCACCGAGGAGCGCAGGCTGCGGCCCTCGCGGACCTCGTCCCGGAGCCGTTCGAAGTAGATGACGAACGAGTCCGCGGTGATACCGATGGCCACGATCAGGCCGGCGATACCGGCCAGCGTCAGGGTGAAGCCGATCGCCTGGCCGAGCAGCACCACCGACGCGTAGGTCAGCAGCGCCGCGATGGCCAGCGAGCAGACCACCACGAGGCCCAGGCCGCGGTAGTACAGGAACGAGAAGATGATCACCAGGATCAGGCCGATGATGCCGGCCATGATGCCCGCGGACAGCTGGTCACCGCCGAGCTGCGGCGAGACCGTCTCGACCGAGGAGATGTCGAATGAGACCGGCAGCGCGCCGTACTTGAGCACGTTCGCCAGGTCGCGGGCCTCGGCCTCGGTGAAGGTGCCGGTGATCTGCGCCTGACCGCCGGCGATCGGGCTGTCCACGCTCGGGCTGGAGATCGTCTCGCCGTCCAGCACGATCGCGAACAGGTTCGAGCCCTGCGGCCGCTGCGAGATCGCGGTGGTCGCCTTGAGGAACTTGTCGCCGCCCTCGCCGCTGAAGTTCAGGTTGACCTGCCACTGGAAGCCGCCCTGCGGGATGCCGGCGCTGGCGTCGGTCAGGTCGGTGCCCTTGATGATCGCCGGGCCGAGCAGGTACTTCGTGGTCTTCGCCCGGTCGCAGGAGAACAGCGGCTTGTTCGGGTCGTCCTGCGGCACAGGCTTGTCACAGGTGTACGCCGCGTACGCCTGCTGGGTGGCCGCGTCCGGCGTCCAGGTCAGCGGGTCACCACTGGCCGCCGGGGTGGACGGGGTCGCTGCCGGCGTCGACGGAGTCGGAGTCGCGGCCGGGGTGCTCGGCTTGGCCGTCGGGGTCGGCGTGGGCGTCGGCGTCGCCTGCCCGAGCACGCTGCTCCAGGCCCGGCCGTTCGGCGTCGCCGTCGGGGTGCTGGACGGCTGGATCGTGGCGGTGCTCGTCGGCTTGGGCGTCGTGGACGGTTTCGGCGTCGTCGTGGCCTTGCCGGTCGGCGTCGGCGACGGGGTGGTGACCGGGACCGGTGTACCCGCCTGCGCGTCGTACACGATCCGGAAGTACAGCAGGGCGGTCTGGCCGACCTGCTTGACCAGGCTGTCCTGGCTGGCGCCCGGGACGGCCACGTTGATGTGGTTGCTGCCGGCCGTGGTGATCTCGGCCTCGCCGACACCCGCCCCGTTCACCCGCTGCGAAATGATGTTCTTCGCCTCGGACAGCTGCTCCGCGGTCACCGCGCCACCGCCGGCCAGCGATTTGGCCGTCAGCGTGATGGTGGTACCGCCCCGCAGGTCCAGCCCGAGCTTCGGGCTCCAGTTCCTGGTCAGTGCCATGATCCCGAACAGCAGGACCAGGATGACCGCCAAGACGATCAGGAGCCGCCCGGGGCGGGATGTCGTCGTCGTTGCCACGTCAGATTCAACCTTTGTGCTTCGGGGCGCGCCGGAGTGTCGTCAGACGCTCGGGCGCCGAAGGCCGATGGGAGACAGCTCAGCTCTCGGTGTGCGTCGGCGGCAGCTTCGGCTTGCCCTGCGCCTTGCTGTCACCGGTCTCCGGTACGTCGACCGTCGGGCGCGCCTCGTCGGCGACCGGGGTCTCGTCCTCGGCCTCGTCGTCCGCGACCTTGTCCTCAACCTTGTCGTCAGCGGCCGGCTCGTCGGTGCTGTCATCGACCTCGTCCGGAATCACCCGGCCGATCGCTGCCTTGGCGAACTGCACCAGCACCCCGTCGGAGATCTCGAGGGTGACGTAGTCGTCGTCGACCTCCTCGACGATGCCGACCATGCCGCTGGTGGTGACCACCTTGGTGCCCGGCTGCAGCGCTGCGACCGTGTCGGCCTGCCGCTGGCGCTGCTTGCGCTGGGTGCGGCTCATGAACCAGATCATCCCGACGATCAGGATCAGCGGGAGCAGGAGCGTGATGCCCGAGCCACCCCCGGAGGAGGCCATCGGTGCGGCGATCAGTTCCATCGGGATTCAGAATCCTTCGTCGAGATATACGGGGGCCCGGCACGCTCTGCACGAGCGCGCAGGACACGAACGGGATGGCCTGGGGTCAGGCCACCGGGGAGTCTAACCCTGAGTGCCAATAAGTGCCTCATGACACCGGGTCACGTTTGCGTTACTCGTTTCCTTATCTACGTGGTCGGATGCCGAACAGTTCCCGGCTAGTCGTCTTCGGTGTCGAAGAGAGTGTCCGCGAACGTGGCGCCCTTCGGGACCGTCAGGCCGAGGTGCCGCCAGGCCGCCGGAGTGGCGACGCGGCCGCGCGGCGTCCGGGCCAGATAGCCCGACCGGACCAGGAATGGTTCGGCCACTTCCTCCACGGTCTCACGTTCTTCGCCGACCGCAACCGCCAAGGTGGAAAGACCGACCGGGCCTCCGCCGAACCGGCGGCACAACGCGTCCAGGACGGACCGGTCCAGCCGGTCCAGGCCCATCTTGTCCACCTCGTACAGCTCGAGGGCGGCCTTCGACAGGGCGAGCGTGATGATGCCGTCGGCCCGTACCTCCGCGTAGTCGCGGACCCGGCGGAGCAACCGGTTCGCGATCCGCGGCGTCCCCCGGGAGCGGGACGCGATCTCGGCCGCGCTCTCCTTGGTGATGTCGACCTCGAGCAGCGCCGCCGACCGGTTGACGATCTTCTCCAGCTCGGCCGACTCGTAGAACTCCAGGTGCCCGGTGAAGCCGAACCGGTCCCGCAGCGGCCCGGGCAGCAGACCGGCCCGGGTGGTCGCACCGACCAGGGTGAACGGCGGGATCTCCAACGGGATCGCGGTCGCGCCCGGCCCCTTGCCGACGATCACGTCGACCCGGAAGTCCTCCATCGCCATGTAGAGCAGTTCCTCGGCCGGCCGGGACATCCGGTGGATCTCGTCCAGGAACAGGACTTCGCCCTCGTTCAACCCGGACAGGATCGCGGCCAGGTCACCCGCGTGCTGGATCGCCGGGCCACTCGTCACCCGCAACGGCGCCGACATCTCGCTCGCGATGATCATCGCCAGGGTGGTCTTGCCCAGGCCCGGCGGTCCGGACAGCAGCACGTGGTCCGGGGTGCGGTTCCGTCCCCGGGCGGCGTGCAGGACCAGCTCCAGCTGTTCGCTGACCCGGCGCTGGCCGCCGAACTCGGCCAGGGTCCGCGGCCGCAGGGCGGACTCGATCTTGCGTTCCTCGAGATCCACCGCGTCGGCGGACACCAGCGGCCTGACGTTGTCGTCCATGGATCACGCCTTCGAAAGCACGCGCAGGGCAGCGCGGAGCAGGTCCGGCACCGACGGCTCACCCTCGGCCGCCAGCGGTGACACGGCTACGACAGCGTCCTCGGCGTCGCGGGCCGACCAGCCCAGGTTGACCAGCCCTGCCTGCACCTGGTCCTTCCATGCCTCGGTGACCTGCAGCGGGCGCCCGGTCACCGTCCTTCTGGGTGCGCCGATCTTGTCCTTCAGCTCCAGCACGATCCGCTGGGCGCCCTTCTTACCGATGCCCGGCACCTTCACCAGCAAGTTCAGGTCCTCGGTCGCGACCGCCTGCCGCAACTGGTCAGGGCTCAGCACCGCGAGCGCCGCCTGGGCCAGCTTCGGACCGACCCCCGAGGCGGTCTGCAACAGCTCGAACAGGCTCTTCTCGTCGTCGTCGGAGAACCCGTAGAGCGTGAGCGAGTCCTCCCGGACCACCATCGAGGTCGCCACCCGGGCCTCCTGCCCCGGCCGCAGCCCCGCGAGCGTGCCGGGATGGCAGTACACCAGCAGGCCTACTCCCCCGACCTCGATCACCGCACTGTCGACCCCGATCGCAGCCACCAGGCCACGCACGAACGCGATCATCAGCTTCCTCCTCGGTTCGCATCCTGTGCCGCCACCGCGGCCCGCAATCGTGCGACCTGCAAGCGGGACTGGGCCTGCGCGAGAGCCTCGAGGTTGGCCCGGCTCCCTGCCGCCTCCTGCAGCCTGCTCGTCACGCCACCGCGCCACACCTGGCAGATGGCCAGCGCCAACGCGTCCGCGGCGTCGGCCGGGGTCGGGCGCTCGTCGAGCTTGAGGATCCGGGTCACCATGGTGGTCACCTGTTCCTTGCCGGCGCGGCCGGAGCCGGTGACCGCGGCCTTCACCTCACTCGGCGTGTGCAACGCGACCGGCAGCCCGCGCCGCGCGGCCACCACCATCGCCACCCCGGACGCCTGGGCCGTGCCCATCACGGTCCGCACGTTCTGCTGCGCGAACACCCGCTCGACGGCCACCGCGTCCGGCCGGTGCTCGGTGATCCACTCGTCGATCCCCGTCTCGATCAGGACCAGCCGCTCGGCCACGTCCAGGTCGGCGGGCGTCCGGATCACGCCTACGGCGACAAGTCTCGGCGGCCGGCCGGGTGTGCCCTCGACGATGCCGAGGCCACACCGGGTCAGCCCCGGGTCGACGCCGAGCACTCGCATGGACCACCTCCGAACGTTTGTTCGACAACCCTACGCAGGCAGTCCCCCGACCACGAAATCGACGCGCCGGGCCCAGAACGCGCCGGATTCAGAACGCGCCGGGCCTAGAAGTAGTCGAGCATGTACGGCGTGGGGCCGGTGAACGCCGTGTCGAGGAAGGTGTCCGAGTCGGCGGAACCACCTGATGCCAGCCCCGATCCACGCAGCGCGGCGACCGGCGTACCGGCGTAAAGGGCAGCTAGTCCGCGGGGGCCGACGCGGACGGCGTCGCCGGTGCCTTCCGAGGGGACCAGGCGACCGATGCCGTCGGCAACGGACAGGTGCCAGCGGCCGGTGTTCGCGGGCAGTTCCGGATCGTCCACTTGCAGGTCGACCTCGACGGCGATGCTCGGGGCGAATCCACGAGCAGCGATCGCGGCCGGCGCGTCGAGCAGGCGCAGCATCCATCGCTGGATCTGCGCGCTCTTCCCGGCCTCGTACGACGCCAGCAGGTGGACCGGGTCATGCGGAGAGACGTACGCGTTCACTGTCTCGGCGATCGACGACCCCGAACCGACCGTCGCCCACAGAGCCCGCGCGGTCGCCTCGGAGCCGGCCACCAGCTCTTCCACCCGCAGGTTCTCCCCGTCGTCCCATCGGTAGACGACGAACCCGTCGTCAGCGAGGTACGCGAAGGACTCGTCCTCGGCCAGCCATTCGGCGACCTTCTCGTCCGGCCAGGAGATCGGCCCGCCGACACGGCCGCTCTCGTGCACCTTGCCGACCAGCTCCAGGAACCGCGCCGCATCGTCCGGCCCCGCCCGGCGGACGCTCACCTCCTTGCCACCGAGGCCGCGCAGGTCGGCCGCCCGGAAGGAGAACCTGTACCGCCCGCCGCCGAACTCGTAGCCGAGGTGCCGGTAGATCACCGTCGTCGCCGGATACAGCGCGCTGATCGGGAACCCCTTGTCCAGACCGCGTTTCAGCACCCCACGCATCAGCATGCTGCCGACACCACGACCGCGGTACTCCGGCGACACGACCACCCCGGCGATGCCGGCCATCGGCACCTGGCGACCGCCCCACCACTGCCGGAAGTCCCAGATCCGCGCGGCCGCGACCACCTCGTCGCCGGCCACGACCCCGACATACCTGCCATCGGCGAGGAACACCTTCGCGTCCTTGACCCATTGCTCCCGGTCGCCGGACGCCAGCGGCCCGAACGCCCGGGTCCGGACCCGGATCACATCATCGAGCTGGTCTTCGGCGATATCGATGAACCGCAGCGCATCAGTCACACGCCGACCCTACGACGCCCGGTTCAGCCAAGCGACAGCATTACGGCGCTACTTCTTGTCCGTGACCCAGAGGTTGATGGTGCCTTCCACCACGACGGTTCCGTCCGTGCGCACCGCCTTCACCCGGACCGGTACGTCGGGGCCGGCGGTCCAGGCGGACGGGTCGGTTTCGGCGGAGCAGGTGAGGTCGGTGGTGGACTTCGCCAGGTACGCGACCTCCATGCCCTTCGGCAGCCACCGTTTACCATCCGGGACGGTCGCCTCGGCCAGCGCGCCCATCGCCGCCTCCAGACCGTTGCACACGGCAATCGCGTGCACTGTGCCGATGTGGTTCTGCACGGCCCGCCGCTTCGGCAGCACCAGGGCCGCGTAGTTCGGGCTGATCTGGACGAACCTCGGCCGGATCGACCGGAAGAACGGGGCCTTCCGGGTGAAGGCGTACGAGAACGCCCTGGTCCCGCCGGGAACCGCCCGCAACCGCTGCCACATCACCAGCACCTGGCTCGTCATGCCGGAGATGTTACCCGCGAGTCACATATTCGTCGAGACACCGGAAAGTCGCGGATTAAGACGATTCAACTAGACTGACGTCCCCACCGCGACGGACCCCGAGGGATGATGGCAGCGCCCAGCATCAAGGAGGTCGCGCAGCGCGCCGGCGTCTCCGTCGGCACGGTGAGCAACTTCCTCAACCGGCCATGGATCGTGGCCCCCACCACCCGGCAGCGCATCCAGGACAGCATCAGCACGCTCGGCTTCGTCCGTAACGAGGCTGCCCGGCACCTGCGCGCCGGGCACAGCCGGACCGTCGGCCTGGTGGTGCTCGACGTGGCCAACCCGTTCTTCACAGATGTGGCCGAGGGCGCCGAGTCGCTGGCCTACGAGCACGACACCGTGGTGATGCTCTGCAACAGCAAGACCGACCCGGTCCGCGAGGGCCATCACCTCGATCAGCTCGAGCAGCAACGTGTGATGGGCATCCTGATCACTCCTTGCGACAGCGCCGATCCCCGGCTCCTCGCGCTGACCGCTCGCGGTACGCCGGTCGTGCTGGTCGACCGCGCGGCCGACGGCGGACACTGCTCGGTCTCGGTCGACGACAAGCTCGGCGGACGGCTGGCCGGCAACCACTTGATCGAGACCGGCCACCAGCGGATCGCGTTCATCGGCGGGCCGCTCACGATGCAGCAGGTCAAGGATCGATTGGCCGGCATGACGGCCACGGTCGAGAAGGCCGGCGATGTCGAACTGCAGACGCACGAGGTCGACGTGATGGGCGTCGTCGAAGGCCGCGCGGCAGGCGAACGGATCGCCCAGTTGCCGAAGCGGTCCCGCCCGACGGCCGCCTTCTGCGCCAACGATCTGCTCGCGCTCGGCTTCCTCCAGGCGATGGCGGTCGCGGGTCTGCGAGTCCCCCAGGACATGGCGATCGTCGGCTACGACGACATCGACTTCGCCGCGGCCGCCGCCGTACCGCTGTCGTCGGTCCGGCAACCGGCGGAGCTGCTCGGCCGGACCGCGATGGAGCTGCTCCAGGAGGAGGTCGCCGCCGCCGAGCTGCACCGGCACCGCCAGGTCATCTTCCAGCCGGACCTGGTGATCCGGGAATCGAGCAGCCGCCCGTGATCTACCAGAATCCGCTGGCCTCACCAGCCGATCTCGACGGTTTCCGGCTCGAGGGCGACGGCGCCCTGTCCTTCCCGCTCGGCCGGATGCGGCTGGAGAGCGTGCGTCCGCCGGAGGACGGCCAGGATGCCAACATCGTGCTCTGGTGCCCCGAGGACTTCCCGGCTGACGTCACCATCGAGTGGGACTTCTGGCCGATCCGCGAGCCCGGACTGTGCATCCTGTTCTTCCACGCCGCCGGCCGCCACGGCGAGGACCTGTTCGACCTCGCACCACGGACAGGCCCGTACGAGCAGTACCACCACGGCGATCTGGACACGTACCACGTCTCGTACTTCCGTCGCCGCTGGCCCGCCGAGCGCAAACTGCACACCTGCAACCTGCGCAAGAGCCACGGCTTCCACCTCGTCGCCCAGGGACCTGATCCGCTGCCCGCGGTGATCGACGCACAAGGCCCGTACGCCCTGCGGCTGACCGTGAAGAACGGCGAGATCACCTTCTCCGTCGACGACCTGGTCACCTTCAGCTGGTCCGACGAGAACCCGCTGCCCGGCGGCAAGCTCGGCTTCCGGCAGATGGCCCCGATGATCGGCGACTACGCGAACCTGCGGATTTCGGCGTCCTGAGAGCGGCCCTGAACAGCGCGTGACTCAGGGCACGGCGCAGGGCACGGCGCACGGCTCGGCCGGGTGCGGTCACGGTTCCCGACAAGCGCTTTCCGAAGCGTTGACATTGAGACGATTCAACCCTACGCTCGCATCACTTTTTCACCCTTAACGCACTCGTCACAAGGCAGGGACGCCGATGAAACAGTCGTGGTCGATCCGCTTGTACGACGCTGCCGACGAGGTCGTCTGGGCGATCAAGCTGAACGCGTTGTGGATCGTCTTCACCCTGCTCGGCGGTGTCGCACTGGGTATCGGGCCGGCCACGGTCACGGCATATTCCCTGGCCAGACGGCGGTGCCTCGGTGAATCGTTTCATGCTCTCCCGGCGTTCTGGGCTGGTTTCAGGCGCGAGTTCGGCCGCGGCTCGCTGCTGGTGCTGCCGCTGGTCGGCATCGCCTCGGTCCTGTTCACCAACTACCTGTACTTCGCGTCGCTCGGCTCACGTGGATCGGCGGCCCGGCTGGTCAGCTTCGTCGCTCTGCTGGTGCTGGTGATCATCGGGTCCTACCTGCTCCCGATGGCCGTGCACTACGACCTGCGGGCGCGCGACCTGTTGCCCAAGGCATCACTGGTCGCGCTGACCCGGCCGGCCGCCTCGCTGCTGCTGCTCTTCGTCTTCGTGTCCGTCGCCTACGTCTCGCAGTCGTTCCCGGTGCTGGGAGCGGTGCTCGCCGCCGGCGGCTGGATCCAGCTCAACACCTGGCTCTGCCTGCGCTTCTTCGCCGAGAACGAGGCGCGTCTGCAACTGAAAGGGAACTCTTGACATCCTCCCACCGCCTGAATGCAGGGGATTCCAACCCTTGCGGGTTGAGGTTCGCGGTTCACAGCCGTGCCTTACTGCGCAAGAAGGCTCCCCGCGCTGCCACGGCCCGCCCGGCCGCGGTTGCTACTGGTACTGCAAGTGCAGGTTGCTTGGCTATCGCAACCAGCAAACATCTTATCCGCCTCCAACCCAACCGACAAAACCCGAAGGGAGGGAGATGGCGTTTCTTCCCCGCCGTGAACGATGGGGTTACAACGCCATCAAACCTATGACCATCGGCTCCCGACGGCGAATCGCTGCCGTCCTCGCCCTGTCGACGGCACTGCTCGTCTCCGCCTGTTCCGGTGGCGACGAAGAACAGGCCGCGAGCAACGAACTGACGATGATGACGACGCTGTTCGGCACCGCGCCGGATCCGAACGGCGAAGTGCAGCAGGCCGTCGAGAAGCTGATCGGCAAGAAACTCAAGATCACCTGGGTGCCGAACGCCGAGTACGGCGACAAGACCAACGTCACCCTTGCCTCGGACAACATTCCCGACGTGATGGTGGTGAACGAGAAGGGCCCGGGCTTCGTCAAGGCGGCCGAAGCCGGCGCGTTCTGGGACCTGACCGGCAAGCTGGACAAGTACCCGAACCTCAAGCCTGCCGACGAGCAGACCGCGAAGAACTCGATGACCAACGGCAAGACCTACGGCATCTACCGGGTCCGGCCGCTGCTGCGCTCCGGCATCGTGATCCGCAAGGACTGGCTGGCCAAGCTCGGCCTCAAGGAGCCGCAAACCACCGAGGATCTCTACGCCGTCGCCAAGGCGTTCACCGAGCGGGACCCGGACGGCAACGGCAAGAAGGACACCTACGGCCTGATCGTGCCGAAGTGGCCCGGCAACTACGCCAGCGCCAGCCCGTACGACGTCGTCGAGACCTGGTTCGGTGCGCCGAACGGCTGGGGTGAGCGCGACGGCAAGCTGGTCCCCGGCTTCGACACCCCGGAGTTCCTGGAGGCCAACCGCTGGATGCGCAAGTGGGTCACCGAGGGCCTGATCAACCCCGACTTCGCCACCCTGGACACCGCGAACTGGAACGACCCGTTCGTCCAGGGCAAGGGCGGCATGATCATCGACGTGAACGTGCGGGCGACACAGCTGCTCGACCTGTTCAAGGAGAAGACCCCGAAGGACTTCGACAAGGTCACCCTGGTCGGGAACCTGAAGCGTCCCGACGGCCAGAAGTTCTCCTATCCCTTCACCGGCTACAACATGGTGATGGCGATCTCCAAGCAGCACATCCGCACCGAGGAACAGCTCGACCAGACCCTGCAGACGCTCGACAAGCTCGCGTCCAAGGAAGGCTCGATCCTGCTCACCAACGGCATCGAGGGCCGCAATTTCGAGGTCGACGGTGAGTTCGCCGTACCGATCAACCAGGACGACGCCAAGGTCAAGGCGATCCAGAACGACGTCGACAAGGCCTTCATCCAGCTCGGCACCCGGGCCAGCGTCGGCCTGGGCGCGTACCGGCTGAAGCCGAACGACGAGGCCAGCCGGAAGATGCGGGACCGGTTCGACGTGCTGATGAACGAGGACCTCAAGACCGCCGTGTTCAATCCGGCGCTCGGCGTCGTCGCACCGACCGCGGTCTCGAAGGGCCAGACGCTCGACACCATCATCCCCGACGCCCGGATCAAGTACCTGTCCGGCGCGATCACCGAGGACCAGCTGAAGGCACAGATCAAGCGCTGGTACGACAGCGGCGGCACGCAGATCGCTCAGGAGGTCAATGACCTCGTCGCCAAGAACGGCGGCTGACCCCCCCCAATCCGTTGGCGGGCCCGGGCACGTCCCGGGCCCGCTCGAACCCGAAGGGAGGCCGCCGTGGCCACCGATCTGGTGCCCAACCAGGTGGTACCCCCCGCCGCGGAGGTGACGCCGCCGAGCCCGAAGCGCAAGCGGCGCGCCCGGCCGGTGCGGCTGTGGCGGGAACTGCTCCGCTACCGCTGGCTATATCTGTTACTGCTGCCCGGCCTGGTGTACTTCATCGTCTTCAAGTACCTGCCGATGTACGGCCTGACCATCGCCTTCAAGGACTACGTCCCCTTCGTCGGCTACTCGGGCAGTGAATGGGTGGGGCTCAAGCACTTTCAGGAGCTATTCACCGGGCCGGACTTCGGCCGGCTGATGTTCAACACGCTTCTACTGGCCCTGCTCACGATCGTGTTCGTGTTCCCAGCGCCGATCGTCGTCGCCCTGATGCTGAACGAGCTGCGCATCGGCCTGCTGAAGCGGTCTGTGCAGTCGCTGATCTATATCCCGCACTTCCTGTCCTGGACCATCGTCGCGTCGCTGACGTACCTGTTGTTCTCGGTGGACTTCGGCGTGATCGCCAACTGGATCCACGGCCTGATCGGCGGGCAGAAGGTCGACTACGTCGCGCAGGCCGACTGGTTCCGGCCGCTGATCGTGCTGCAGTTGCTGTGGAAGCAGACCGGCTGGGGCACGATCATCTACCTGGCCGCGCTGGCCGGGGTCGACTCGCAGCTGTACGAGGCGGCGCGGGTGGACGGTGCCGGTCGGTGGCGGCAGTTCTGGCACATCACCCTGCCCTCGATCGCCCCGACCGTCGTGGTGATGGCCATCCTCACCTCCGGCAATCTGATGGACTCCGGGTTCGAGCAGATCTGGCTGATGACCACCTCGCTCAACCGCGACGTGGCCGACGTGTTCGACACATTCGTCTACTACATCGGCATCACGCAGGGCGCGTTCAGCTACGCGACCGCGGTCGGCCTGTTCAAGGGTCTCGTCGGTGTCCTGCTGATCTTCGGCTCCAACTGGCTGGCCAAGCGCCTCGGCCAGCGGGGCCTGTTCTGAAAGGGCTGTGACCATGCCTGCGACCGCTCACCTGCGCAAGCCACGAAAGCGATCTGTCCGGTACTACGACTCGCCCGGCAGCCGTGCCTTCGACGTACTGAATGTCGTGCTGCTGACGGGGCTGGCGCTCGTCACCGTGCTGCCGCTGGTCTACGTCCTCGCCGGGTCGTTCGCGACCGAGTCCGAGATCAGCTCGCGGCCGTTCTTCCTGTGGCCGGAGAAGTTCGTCACCGACACCTACCGGTACATCTTCTCCACCGACACCTTCGTCCGCGCGTTGCTCACGACGATCTGCGTGACGGCGGTCGGCACGGTGGTGCAATTGTTGCTCACGCTGACCATGGCCTATCCGCTGGCCAAGCGGTACCTGCCGGGCCGGGCGCTGGTGCTGAACCTGGTCATCTTCACCCTGGTCTTCAGCGGCGGGATGATTCCGACGTACCTGGTGGTGCGCGACCTGGGCCTGCTGGACAGCTACCTCGCGCTGATCCTCCCGCTGGCGATCAACCCGTTCTACCTGATCGTCGTGAAGAGCTTCTTCCAGGAGCTGCCCGAGGCGCTGGAGGAGGCCGCCCGGATCGACGGCTGCAACGAGCTGAACGTGTTCCTGCGGATCGTGCTGCCGCTGTCGAAGCCGATCATCGCGACGTTCTCGTTGTTCTACGCGGTGGCGATCTGGAACGACTACATGTCTCCCCTGCTCTACATCGACGACAGCAGGAAGTGGACGCTGCAGGTGATCGTCCGCCAGCTCACCGCCGCGAACGCCGACTCGGCGAACGTGCTGCAGCAACTGGAGACCGTGGGCTTCCCCGAGCAGGGGCTGAAGTTCGCGGTGGTCGTCGTCGCGACGCTGCCGATCCTGCTCTTCTACCCCTTCCTGCAAAAGCACTTCGCCAAAGGCGTCCTGATCGGATCGGTCAAAGAATGACGACAGTGCACTGGCTCGAACAAGCGCGCAGCCAGGGCATTACGTGGGGTGTGCCCTGGCCCCGCGGCACCACTCCCGACGACACCACGTTCGCCCTGCGCGACGGGACTCCGGTGCAGAGCTGGACCACAGCGACCTGGCCGGACGGCTCGATCAAGTGGTCCGCCCATGCCATCGGACCAGTTGGGCACCCCGCCCCGTCGTACGAGCTGGTCGCCGGCCAGCCCGCACCACCCGAGCATCCAGTCAGCGTCGTCGAGGCTGATGAGGAGGTGCGGGTGACCTCCGGCGAGGTGAGCTGGGTGCTGACGAAACCGCACCTGATCAGCAAGATTCTGTACGGCGAACGCGAGGTGGCGCGGGAGGTCCGGCTGGTCAGCATCAAGCAGGACGGTCCCGATGAGGACGGCAGCCGGACAAGGCAGCAGACGACCGCGAGCGTCGACCAGATCGTCGTGGAGCAAGACGGGCCGGTGCGTGCCGTCGTCCGGCTCACGGGGAGGCACGGCGAATGGCTGCCGTTCTCCGTCCGGCTCTACTTCTATGCGGGCGCGACGGATGTCCGGATCGTGCACAGCTTCATCTGGGACGGCGATCCGTCGCGCGACTTCCTCGCCGGCCTCGGGCTCAGCGCGGACGTCCCGATGCACGACGAGCCGCACAACCGGCACATCCGCCTGGCCGGGCCGGAGGGCTTCCTCACCGAGGCGGTCCGCGGCCTGACGGGGTTGCGTCGCGATCCAGGCGAGCCGGTACGCCGGGCGCAGGTGGCTGGTGATCCCGTCGGCAAGATCCCGAACGACGAGGTCGCGCGGCGGCTTCACCTGATTCCGCGGTGGAACGACTACACCCTCGACCAGTCCAGCGCCGACGGGTTCACGCTGCGGAAGCGGACCGCCCCCGGCCACGCCTGGGTGACGATTCCGGCCGGCACCCGCTCCCCGGGGTACGGGTATGTCGGCGGGATCAGCGGCGGGCTCGGATTCGGCCTGCGCGATTTCTGGAAGCTCCACCCCACGCGGCTGGACATCCGCGGCGCCGCGACCGACTGCGCAAAGGCAACGGTTTGGATGTGGTCGCCCTCGGCGCCCGCGATGGACCTGCGCTACTGGCACGACGGAATGGGCCAGGAAACCTTCGCCGAACAACTCGAGGGCCTGGAGATCACCTACGAGGACTACGAACCAGGGTTCGGCAACGCGCACGGGATCGCCCGCACGCACGAGCTGACCCTGCGAGCCCACGACACCACCCCGTCCGCCGAGGAACTCGCCGAGCACGCGGCCATGCTCAACTCCCCCGCCCTGCTCACAGCCGCACCCGAGACGTTGCTCCAGGCAAACATCTTCGGCAGCTGGAGCCTGCCTGATCCCGCCAACCAAGACATCGAGGACCGGCTCGACTTCCTCTTCGACTACTACGTCGGCCAGCGGGAGCAACGTCGTTGGTACGGGTTCTGGGACTACGGCGACGTCATGCATACCTACGACCAGGATCGGCACACCTGGCGGTACGACGTCGGCGGGTACGCGTGGGACAACTCGGAACTCTCCCCCGACCTGTGGCTCTGGTATCAATTCCTGCGGACCGGGCGGGCCGACGTGTTCCGGTTCGCCGAGGCGATGACACGCCATACCGGCGAGGTCGACGTCCATCATCTCGGCCGGTGGAAGGGTCTGGGGTCGCGGCACAACGTGCAGCACTGGGGTTGTAGCTGTAAGCAACTACGCATCTCCAGCGCGATCTACCGGCGGTTCTACTACTACCTGACCGCCGACGAGCGCACCGGCGACCTGATGGACGAGCTGGCGCAGGCCGAGGAGACGTTCCTCGCGGTCGACCCGTTGCGCAAGGTGCGGACGGATGTCTACACGCCGGACCCGAGCGCGTTGTCGGTCGGGCTCGGCGTCGACTGGGGCGCGTTGGCCGCGGCCTGGCTCACTCGTTGGGAGCGGCACGGCGACGAGCAGGCCCGGGCGCGACTGGTCGGGACGATGGCCGACATCGCCGCACTGCACTACGGATTCCTGACCGGCCAGGCGTTGCTCGACCTGGCCAACGGCCGATTCGACACCGCGCGCGAGCAGATCTCCGTCTCCCACTTGTCCGCCGTCTTCGGGCTGCCCGAGATCTGTGCCGAGCTGATCGATCTCGACCTGGATGTCCCAGGGTTCGAGAAGGCCTGGCTCGACTACTGCCGGCTGTACCTCGCATCACCCGACCAGCAGACGGCCGAGGTAGGCCGTCCGCTGGCAGGAATCTCACTCCCCCAGGCACACAGCCGGCTCGCCGCGTGCGCCGCCGCGCGCACCGGCGATGCCGAGCTGGCGAAGGTTGCCTGGCGCAAGTTCTTCCACGACGAGGGCGACCAGCTGAACCGCAATCCGATGCAGCGCGTGGAGGACTGGCGGATCACCGAGATCCACGGTCCCGGCGTACTGATGCCGGTCGAGGAGGCCGCGTTCGTCAGCACCAACGGCGCATCGCAGTACGGGCTGGCCGCGATCCAGAACCTTGCCCTGATCCCCGAACACCGTCAGTGAGGTGGAACCGAATGGAAATCACCCGACGACAGATCCTGGCCGGAATGGCCGCCGTCCCAGTCGCGTCACTGCTGGACCCCCGTACCGCGGCCGCCGTACCCGCCGCCGTGCCTGAGGTGAAACTGACCTGGTTGGAGGGCCGGCCGGAGACGGCGGCCGTGACGACCTGGGGTACGCCGTGGCCGCGGGGCGTGGTCGGCGCGGACCAGACGTTCGCGCTTACCGCGGCCGACGGCAGCGCAGTACCGATGCAGAGTTGGCCGACGGCCTACTGGCCCGACGGTTCGCTGAAGTGGAGCGCCCACGCGATCGCCGCGGGGACGCCTGCTCACACGTACACACTCGGACCCGGTACGCCGGCCGCTCCCGCGCATGGCGTCACCGTCAAGAACGAGAAGAACTACGTCGACGTCGACACCGGCGTGATCAAGGCCCGGATCCGCAAGGACGGCCCCGAACTCATCAGCCAGATCTGGCGTGGCGGCGTGGAGATCGCGCGCAAGGGCCGGCTGGTCAGTCTCAAGCAGGACAAGATCGAGGACGACGAGGAGAAGTCGGCCGAGCGGGAACGGCTGGAGAGCGACATCACTGGCGTCAAGGTCGAGCAGGCCGGTCCGGTTCGTGCGGTCGTGCGGATCGACGGGCGACACGGCAAGGACGGCGAGGCGTGGCTGCCGTTCACGGTGCGGCTCTACTTCTACGCAGATGCTGAGAACATCCGGATGGTGCACACATTCGTGTACGACCGGGATGGGCAGCGCGACTACATCGCCGGGCTCGGCGTGCGGTTCCGGGTGCCGATGCGGGACGCGGCGTACGACCGGCATGTGCGGTTCGTCGGCGAGGGCCACGGGATGCTGGCCGAGGCGGTCAAGGGGATCACCGGGTTGCGCCGCGATCCGGGTGCGGTGGTCCGGTCGGCCCAGGTCGCGGGGACGAAGCTGCCCGATCCGGCGACCTGGGACCAGCGGGTCACCACGCGGTTGCAGTACATCCCCGAGTGGGGCGACTACACGTTGAGCCAGCTGACCTCGGACGGCTTCACGGTGAAGAAGCGGACCGCCAAGGGATACGGCTGGATCCCGGTCGATCAAGGCAAGCGCGCCTCCGGCCTCGGCTACGTCGGCGGGGTCAGCGGTGGTCTCGCCTTCGGGTTGCGCGACTTCTGGCAGCGACACCCGGCCCAGCTCGACATTCGCGGCGCCGCGACCGAGGAGGCAGAGGTCACAGTCTGGCTCTGGTCGCCCGAGGCCGGCGCGATGGACACGCGGTTCTACCACGGCGGAATGGGCCAGGACACGTATCCGGAACAGCTCGAAGGTCTGAACATCACCTACGAGGACTACGAGCCCGGCTTCGGTACGCCGTACGGGATCGCGCGGACCAGTGAGCTGACCTTCTGGGCGCTGGCCGCGACCCCGACGGCCGAACGGCTCGGCTCGATGGCCGACCAGGTCCGCACTCCCCCGCAGCTGATCAACCCGGTGGACCAACTGGTGACGACGAAGGTCTTCGGCGGACTGGTCACGCCGGTGGACCGGTCGCATCCGGCGAAGCAGGCGATCGAGGACCACCTGGACTTCCTGTTCGACTTCTACCGCGGTCAGGTCGAGCAGCGGCACTGGTACGGGTTCTGGGACTACGGCGACATCATGCACACGTACGACGAGGACCGGCTGGTCTGGCGGTACGACGTGGGCGGGTACGCGTGGGACAACTCGGAGCTGTCACCGGATCTGTGGCTCTGGTACGCGTTCCTGCGGTCGGGCCGCGCGGACATCTTCCGGTTCGCCGAGGCGATGACGCGGCATACCGGTGAAGTCGACGTGTATCACCTGGGGCAGTGGGCCGGGCTGGGGACGCGGCACGGCGTACAGCACTGGGCCGACAGCGCCAAGCAGCAGCGGATCAGTACGGCGATCTATCGGCGGTTCTACTACTACCTCACGGCCGACGAACGCACCGGCGACCTGCTGTCGGAGCTGGTCGACTCGGATCGGACCTTCCTGGTGCTGGATCCGATCCGGAAGATCCGGACTGAGCCGTACACGCCCGATCCGCGCGCGTTGTCGATCGGCCTCGGGACGGACTGGAGTGGGCTGGCCGCCGCGTGGCTCACCGAGTGGGAACGTCAAGGGCCGAAGGCGGCGACCGCCAAGGCGAAGCTGCTCGGCACGATGGAGACGATCGCGGCGATGCCGAACGGCTTCGTCACCGGTGGTGGACTGTACGACCTGGAGACCGGGCGGTTCGCGCCGGTGACGGCGAAGACGGTCAGCGTGTCGCACCTGAGCGCGATGTTCGGTCAGGTGGAGATCTGCGCCGAGGTCATCGACTTGGTCGACATGCCCGCCTTCGAGGCGGCCTGGTTGCAGTACTGCCGCCTCTACAACGCCACCCGGGCCGAGCAGACCGCCGAAGTCGGCGCCCACTTCGGCAACCTGATCCTTCGCCAAGGCCACGCCCGGCTCACGGCGTACGCCGCCGTCCGCCTCAACAGCAACGACCTGGCCGCCAGGGCCTGGCGCGAGTTCTACACCGGTGACGGCTACGGCCCCAACCTTCCCTGGACCGCCGAGCCCATCACCTCAACCCTCAACCCAACCCAATCAGCCAAGTGGGTCTCCACCAACACCACCGCCCTCTACGGCCTGGCCGCAATCCAAACCCTCGCCCTGGTCGGCGACCAAATCGTCAACCCCTGAGACGCCGACGCGGCTCCCACCCTGGTCAGGCGGGAGCCGCGTGCGGTGTGGATCGGCGGTACTAGTCCCCGATCCCCTGCTGGGCGGCCCGTTCGGGCTGAAAATAGGGGTGGTTGCCCGCTGATCCCGCAGCCCGCCAGGGCACATCCGCCAACGCAGTAGCACGGTAACGAATTGCCAGCGGCGGCACGCTGTGGGTCGACGCCACCAACGCCAGGCCCGTCCGCCTGGACTTTCCGGGCAGGTCCGGCACCGAGAGCCTCACCTTCAGCGAGTACAACCGGATCAAGGAGCCCAAGGCGCCGCCGGCCGCCCAGGTGATCGACAGCGAGGGCCTCGCCAGGTAACCCGTGAACAACAACTGGAGGGCTTGGACAGGTCCTGTACCTGTTCAAGCCCTCCACATGTTGTTCACACCCAGGGACTAGCCGACCTCGGCCATGACGTCGTCGGAGACGTCGAAGTTGGCGTAGACGTTCTGCACGTCGTCGCTGTCCTCGAGTGCGTCGATCAGGCGGAAGATCTTGCCGGCGCCCTCGGCGTCCAGCTCGATCGTCAAGGACGGGACGAACGACGCGTCAGCCGACTCGTAGTCGATGCCGGCGTCCTGCAGGGCGGTCCGGACCGTGACCAGGTCGGTCGCCTCGCTGATCACTTCCCAGGACTCGCCGAGGTCGTTGACCTCCTCGGCGCCCGCCTCCAGCACGGCCTCCATCACGTCGTCCTCGCTGAGCGTCTTGCCGTCCTGCTCCTTGGCGAGCACGATCACGCCCTTGCGGTTGAACATGTACGCGACCGAGTTCGGGTCGCCGAGCGAACCGCCGTTGCGGGTCATCGCGGTCCGGACGTCGGCCGCGGCGCGGTTGCGGTTGTCGGTCAGGCACTCGACCAGCATCGCCACGCCGTTCGGGCCGTAGCCCTCGTACATGATCGTCTGGTACTCCGCGCCGCCGGCCTCGGCGCCCGAGCCACGCTTGACCGCGCGGTCGATGTTGTCGTTCGGGACCGAGGACTTCTTCGCCTTCTGGATCGCGTCGTACAGGGTCGGGTTGCCGCCCACGTCGCCGCCGCCCATCCGGGCGGCCACCTCGATGTTCTTGATCAGCTTCGCGAAGAGCTTGCCGCGCCTCGCGTCGATGACGGCCTTCTTGTGCTTCGTGGTGGCCCATTTCGAGTGGCCTGACATGGCGAACCCAACCCTTCTACAGCTGCTACCGACTCAGAGGTCGCGGACCAGCTCGGCGAAGTAGCCGTGCAGCCTGGCGTCCCCGGTCATCTCCGGATGGAACGACGTGGCCAGCAGCCGATCGTGACGAACCGCGACGATCCTACTGTGCTCTGCCTCCGGCCCCACCCTGTCCCACCCAGTGTCAGGGCCCGACCTCACCGTCGAGAGTACCTCCACCTCCCGGCCGACCCGCTCCACCCACGGTGCCCGGATGAACACAGCGTGGTACGGCGTGTCGAAGGCGGCGAAGTCCAGGTCCGCCTCGAACGAGTCCACCTGCCGGCCGAACGCGTTCCGCCGGACCGTGACGTCAAGCCCGCCGAGCGTCTCCTGCCCGTCGATCCCGCCGGTGATCTCGTCGGCCAGCATGATCATCCCGGCGCAGGTGCCGAACACGGGCATCCCGTCCGCGATCCGCTTCTGCAACGGTTCGAACAGCTCGAACGCCCGGGCCAGCTTGTCCATCGTGGTCGACTCACCACCCGGCAGCACCAGAGCGTCCACCTCGGCCAGCTCCGACGGACGCCGTACCGGCCGGGCCACGACGCCCACCTGAGTCAGCATGGCGACGTGTTCGCGCACGTTCCCTTGCAGCGCGAACACCCCGATCACCGGCTTGCCTGTCACAGGGCGCTCCGGCGTTGCCAGGTGATGGTGACCTCGATGCGGCCCTCGTCGAAGACCGCGGGGAGGTCGTGGTCGTTGAGGAGCGCCAGGACGTCCTCGAGCAGCGGCTCCCCGGGCGCGACGTTGGCCGAGTCCGGGTGCCAGATCTTCAGCTCGAGCATGCCGAAGTCGACCGCGTGCCAGACGTCCGTGTCGGTGAAGAACACCAGACCTTTGGCATCCGCGGCAGCCTCCAACGCCTGCCGGGCGGCGTGGTGGTCCGACGTGTACCGAACCACCACCAGACCGCGCGACTCCAGCTCAGCCAGTACGGCGTCCAGTCGGTCCGGGCCGGTCTCGGTCGGCCAGGTGCTCGCGTCCTCGGCCAGGTCGGACTGCGCCTCGCCGATCAACTCCGGGACCAGCGTGCCGGCGTCGGCAGACGGCGCATCCTCCTGCACGGCCTCGGTCAACGCGGCCGTCACCGCGGCGCGGTCGGCGTACCCGGACCGCACCAGGACGCGGGCGAGGCCGCGCAGCTCCCTGGCCGTCCGCCGGTCGACGGTCGCGAGATCGGCCGGATCCGGCCCTGCTGTCGGCGTCACCAGCCGCGCTCGGCGAGGCGGTGCGGCTGGGGGATCTCGTCGACGTTGATGCCGACCATCGCCTCGCCCAGGCCGCGGGAGACCTTGGCGAGCACGTCCGGGTCGTCGTAGAAGGTGGTCGCCTTCACGATCGCCTCGGCGCGCTGGGCCGGGTTGCCGGACTTGAAGATGCCGGAGCCGACGAACACGCCCTCGGCGCCGAGTTGCATCATCATCGCGGCGTCAGCCGGGGTCGCGATGCCGCCCGCGGTGAACAGCACCACCGGCAGCTTGCCGAGCTGGGCGACCTCCTTGACCAGCTCGTACGGCGCCTGCAGCTCCTTCGCCGCGACGAACAGCTCGTCCTCGGGCAGGTTCTGCAGCTTGCGGATCTCCTGCCGGATCTGCCGCATGTGGGTGGTCGCGTTGGACACGTCACCGGTACCGGCCTCGCCCTTGGAGCGGATCATCGCCGCGCCCTCGGTGATCCGGCGCAGCGCCTCGCCCAGGTTGGTCGCACCGCAGACGAACGGCACGGTGAACTGCCACTTGTCGATGTGGTTGGCGTAGTCGGCCGGGGTGAGCACCTCGGACTCGTCGATGTAGTCGACGCCGAGGCTCTGCAGCACCTGGGCCTCGACGAAGTGACCGATCCGGGCCTTGGCCATCACCGGGATCGAGACGGTGCTGATGATGCCGTCGATCATGTCCGGGTCGCTCATCCGGGACACGCCGCCCTGGGCCCGGATGTCGGCCGGAACCCGCTCCAGTGCCATCACCGCGACGGCGCCGGCATCCTCGGCGATCTTCGCCTGCTCCGGCGTCACGACGTCCATGATCACGCCGCCCTTGAGCATCTCGGCCATGCCGCGCTTCACCTTGGCGGTGCCGGTCTGGTTCTGGGTGGTCGGGTTCTCGGTCACTGCTTCCTCCTGGCTTTCGTCCCAGCTGCGTCCCACGGGAACCAGCCTAGGGCGCGGACCCGCCGTACATTCAGTCCACCTCGGATCAACTGGACTGAGCCAGCGCCGTACCGAGCCGGGAGACCACCAGCCGGAGCGTGGCCGGGGGCGCGGTGAACGGGATCCGCAGGTGCCGCCGGTCGGTCCCGTCGGGCGTGAACAGGTCGCCGGCACCCAGCAGCAGGCCCTGCTCCCGGGCCGCCTCCAGCACCCGCCGGGCCCGGACATCGGTCAGCTCCAGCCACAAGGTCATCCCACCGGTCGGCGTCGGCCAGGCCACCCCGGGCAACGTCTTCAACCCGGTCTCCAGAGCGGCCAGGTTCGCCCGCAGCCGGGTCTTACGCCGGGAGATCACCCTGTCCAGCCGATCGAGGATCGCCAGCGCCAGCAGGTCGTCCAGGGCGCTCGGCGAGGTCACACTCAACTGCGCGGCGGTGTTGATCCTCCTGCGCAACTGCCGTCCCGTTCGCACCCAGCCAACTCGCAGCCCACCCCAGACCGTCTTGCTGAGCGAGCCCACACTCACGGTGCGCGGGTAGCGGCTCAGCGGGTCGGCCTGCTTCCCCCCGGCGAGCCACAACGGCCGCATGGTCTCGTCGCTGATCAGTGCGGCTCCGTACTTCCGCGCGATCTCGACGACCGCCGTACGACGGTCTGACGGCAGGCTCAACCCCGTCGGGTTGTGGTTGTCCGCCTGCAGGTAGATCACGCGGGGTTTGTGGCGGCGGCACAGATGCGCCAACTGATCCGTGTCCCACACCCCGGCCGGCCAGCCGACCACGTCCAGCCGGTGGTTGCGCAGCAGGTCGAAGGCGGCCGGGTACGTCGGGGTCTCGGTGATGGCGACTCCGGGACCGAGATCCAGTCCGGCCAGGGCCGCGTTGAGTCCAGCAGCCGCGCCGACGGTGAGGGTGAGTTGCCCCGGTTCGGTCGGCACCCCTTCGACGGTCAGCCGCTCCGCAAGCGCAGTACGGAGCTCGAGAGATCCACCCGGTGGTGGGCCGTCGCCACCCATTGCCTGCGGCAACCCATCCGCGATGATCTGCGCGGCGACCTCGGCAACGTCATGCGGAGCGGCCGTGGTCGCGAACCGCAGATCCAGCACCGGCTGATCCCCAGCCGTCACCGTCGACGCAGGCGCGATCGGATCCAGCAATCGATCGAGCGGCCGCACATGCGTTCCCGAACCGCGCCTGGTCTCCAGGACCCCGTCCGCCCTCAGTTGATCCAAAGCCCGTACGACGGTGACGCGGCTGACCTCGAGTCGTTCGGCCAGGACGCGTTCGGACGGCAGTCTCGAACCGATCGAGAGGTCGCCGCGCTCGATCCGGCGCAGTACCAGCGCCTCGACCTGCTCGGTCTTCGTCCCGTCCGCCGGGTCCAGATCACTCCCCCGCCACATGAGTCCAGTCTTCCACAACTGGCCTGACGGGCTCGTCGCCGGGTGGCGGATGAAGCCACTCTCATCAACCCTTCACGGTGCTCTCATGCTGGCCGCCGAGAGTGTTCCGTGAGCCGGCCGGAAGGGCCGGCCAGACCACGGAGGACATCATGAAACGCTCCATCATCGTGGCCGGCGCGGGCACCCTGGCACTGGCCGCCGGCGCGTTCACGGCGCCGGTCGCCCACGCGGAGGAACGTGTCTGCCGCGGCACCCTGGGTGCGGTCACCGTCGACAACGTCCGGGTCCCGGCCGGCGCCAGCTGCGTGCTGAACCGGACCACGGTCAAGGGCACGGTCAAGGTCGAGCGGACGGCCAAGCTCAGCACTGTGGCGGCCCGGGTGAACGGCAACGTCCAGGCCGAGGGCCACGCCCACGTCTACCTCTACGCCAGCACCGTCGGCGGCAGCGTCCAGCTCAAGCAGGGCCGGACCGCGTCGCTGCGCTCCAACCAGGTCAAGGGCGACATCCAGTCGTTCACCAACCGCGGCACGCAGAACTTCAGCTACAACCGCGTCAACGGCAACCTGCAGTGCAAGTCCAACATCCCCGCGCCGACCGGCACCGGCAACATCGTCGGCGGCAACAAGCAGGACCAGTGCAGCCGCCTCTGACCCCAATCCACCTTGAGCACCCACCAGCCACCTCCTGACCCACGCGGCGACCGGCCGGTGCCCAAAGTGCGCGGAGAGGCGGACCTTGGGCACGGGGTGGTCGTCCAGCGGCGGGAAATGTGGCTGGTGGGTGCTCAAAGTGCGGAGGCGCGGACCGCTCTGCGTGGAAAGGTCGGTGCCGGGTGTCAGGATGCGGGTGTGGACGAGAGGTGGGCGATCGCGCCGGTTGCGGGAGGTGGGGCTGAGCTGGTCGCGTTGCGGGCTGACGGCCGGCCCGCCGGCGCCGTACTGCGGGAGCCCGACCTCGCCACGTCCGTCGTGTCGCGGCCACACGTCAGTCGGTGGGTGTGGCGGTCGACGGCCGAGATCTACCCGCGGTTGCTCGCGGCCGGAGTACGGGTGGAGCGGTGTTACGACATCGAGTGCGCGGAGGTGTTGCTGCTCGGGCATGAAGGGCGGCTCGGGGAGCCCCGGTCGGCCGCTGCGGCGTGGGCACGGTTGACGGGTGCGCCGGTGCCGGTGGATCCGCCGATGCGGGGCATCGTACCGGGTGAGCAGTCGTCGTTGTTCGAGCTCGAGGCAGAGCCCATCGCGTTCGAGGCGATGCTCGAGGTGTACGCCGATCAGGTGCGCCGGCATCAGGAATCGGAGTACCCGGATCGGATGCGGCTGCTGACCGCCTCGGAGTCGTCCGGGATGCTGATCGCCGCCGAGATGGACCGGGCCGGGTTGCCGTGGAGCGCGGAGACGCATCGGGCCGTGCTGACCGAGATGCTCGGCGAGCGGTTCGGCGGGACGGGTGAACCGCGGCGGCTGACCGAGCTGGCCGACCAGGTGTCCGCGGCGTTCGGGCGGCGGGTGCGGCCCGATCTGCCGGCCGATGTGCTCAAGGCGTTCAAGCAGGCGGGGTACCAGCTGACCTCGACCCGGCGATGGGAGCTGGAGACGATCGACCATCCGGCGGTCGAGCCGCTGGTCGAGTACAAGAAGCTCTACCGGATCTACACCGCGAACGGCTGGAGCTGGTTGCACGACTGGGTCCACGACGGCCGGTTCCGTCCTGGGTTCGTGCCTGGCGGGACCGTGTCGGGGCGCTGGGTGACGAACGGTGGTGGCGGGCTGCAGATCCCGAAGGTGATCCGCCGCGCGGTGGTCGCCGATCCCGGCTGGCGGCTGGTCGTCGCGGACGCGTCCCAGCTGGAACCGCGGGTGCTGGCCGCGATCTCGCGGGATCCCGGGCTGATGGAGGTCGCGGGCGATTCCGGCGATCTGTACAAGGCCGTGTCGGACAAGGCGTTCTCGGGTGACCGCGCGATGGCCAAGCTCGCCGTCCTCGGCGCGATCTACGGGCAGACCTCGGGCGACGGGCTGAAGAACCTGGCCATGCTGCGGAAGCGGTTCCCGCTGGCGGTCGGGTTCGTGGACGACGCCGCCCGGGCCGGCGAAGAGGGCCGCCTGGTCCGGACCTGGCTCGGCCGGACGTGTCCGCCGAGCGGTTCCCGGCTGGACGAGGCGATGCTGGAGGGACCACCCGCCGACGAGCCGCAGGTGGACGGCCGACATGCCCGGGCCCGCGGCCGGTTCACCCGGAACTTCGTCGTCCAGGGCAGCGCCGCCGACTGGGCGCTGTTGATGATGGCCGCGCTCCGGCAGTCCATCACGACGCTGCAGGCCGAGCTGGTCTTCTTCCAGCACGACGAGGTCATCGTGCACTGCCCCGCGGCCGAGGCCGACCAGGTCGCCACCGCGATCCAGGCCGCCGGCGACCTGGCCGGCCGGATCACCTTCGGCGCGACGCCGACCCGCTTCCCGTTCAGCACCGCGATCGTGGAGAGCTACGCCGACGCCAAGTGATCCGGCAGGCCGAAGCGGGCGAAGTCGGTGATCTCGAAGGCGGTCAGCTCGGCGATCAGGCCGTCCTCGATCCGGAACACGTCGAAGCCGAACGGCCGGTACAGCGTGTCGCCCGGGACGCGCAGGTATCCCGCGAGCGCAGGCTGACGGTTGACGCCGGTGACCACGAACCGCCAGTCGCCGCGGTTGTCCGGTCCGCCCGGTTCGAAGTTGGCCGCCCAGACCTGCTCGGCCACGTCCCGCCCGAAGAACCAGAACGGGTACGGCGGCATCGTGATCCGCACGTCCTCATGCATCAACGCGGCCACAGCCGGAGCGTCCCCGTTCTCAAACGCTTCCATGTACTTCGCGAGCAACGCCTGCTCCTCCGCGGTCGGATCCCCGGAAGGAGCCCACTCGGTGCGATGCGGCGGCAGGTGGTCCCGTAGTACCGGGCGGGCGCGTTGCAGGGCACTGTTGACCGAGGCAACAGTCAGGTCGAGCAGTTCGGCGGTCTCCTTCGCCGGCCAGCCGAGCACGTCACGGAAGATCAGTACCGCCCGCTGCCGCGCCGGCAACTGCTGGATCGCGGTGAGGAAGGCGAGCTCGATCGTCTCCCGCTTGATCAGCTGCGCATCAGGCTCCTCGGCCCGGTCGAGGACGACGTCCGGGATCGGCTGCAACCACGGCAGGTCGTCGCGGGCCGGGAGTGCTTCCTTCGGGAACGACGCGGGCTCCAGCTGATGTGGCAGCACTCGCTTCGGCCGGCGGGCGTCGTCTATACAGGCGTTGGTCGCGATCCGGTACAGCCAGGCGCGGAAACTCGACCGCCCCTCGAACTCGTCCCGGGCGCGCCAGGCCCGCAGGAACGTCTCCTGCACCATGTCCTCGGCGTCGTCGAACGAGCCGAGCATCCGGTAGCAGTGCACCCGAAGTTCGTGCCGGTGCTTCTCCGCCTGCTCGGCGAACGCCTCGTCGATCAACTGCCGTCCTCCAGTTCGATCGTGGCCGGCATCGGCGCGTGCCCGGCCAACCGGAACCAGGTCACCAGCCGACGACGGCGCAAGTTCCGCGTCGACACCACGATGTCGTTGTGGAACCGCCGGGCCAGCTGAACACGCCGTACGGCGGCCGTCAGCTCTCCCGACCACGGTTGCACGTCCGTCCCGGTCGCCGCGATCGCCCGGGTCAGCGCGGACTCACACTGCTCGCGCTCGTCCTCCGTCGCGGTCCTGGCCCGATGCGCCGCGTCCAACAGCAGCAACGACGACGCAGGATCGAGCGCCCCACTGCCCGCCAGCTCGGCCACCAACGCCGACCGCCGGGACAGCTCCGTCTCCAGCCTGGCCCGGGCCGTCGCCACCCGATGATGCAACCGATCCAGCCGGCCCGCCGTCCAGCTCCCGTAGCAAACGAGCAGCAGCAACGTCATCGCGCCCACCAGCAGAAGCACCCCGGACAGTTCCACACCACCCATTCGACCATCGATTACGGAGCGCTGACGGTTCGGCTGGATCGGGTCACCGGACGGGTCGTCGCTTCTAGGGTCGGAAGCATGGCTGAGATCGGTGTGATCGGTGGTTCCGGCTTCTACTCCTTCCTCGACGGCGCTCGCACAGTGCCGGTCGAGACCCCGTTCGGCCCGCCGAGCGAGCCGCCTGTCGTCGGCCAGGTGAACGGCCGGGAGGTCGCCTTCATCCCCCGGCACGGCGCCGACCATCGGCTCCCACCACACCGGGTGAACTACCGCGCCAACCTCTGGGCTCTGCACTCGCTCGGCGTCCGCCAGGTCCTCGGCCCGTGCGCCGTCGGCTCGCTGCGCCCCGAGCTCGGCCCCGGCACGATCGTCGTCCCCGACCAGTACGTCGACCGCACCTGGGGCCGCGAGCACACCCTGTACGACGGTCCGCCGCGGCCCGTCGCGCACACTTCCCCCGCCGATCCGTACTGCGCTACCGGCCGGGCCGCTGTGATTGCCGCAGGCAACGGCTCCTTGGCTTCCAGCGGAACGATGGTGGTGATCAACGGGCCACGGTTCTCGACTCGCGCGGAATCCCAGTGGCATGCGGCCCAGGGGTGGTCCGTGGTCGGCATGACCGGTGCTCCGGAGGCGTCGATCGCTCGCGAGCTGGCGCTCTGCTACACGTCGATCGCGGTGGTCACCGACCACGATGCGGGGGTCGTCGCAGGCGAGGGTGTCACCCAGGCGGAGGTGTTCGAGGTGTTTGCCCGCAGCATCGACAAGCTCAAGGCGTTGCTTACCGACGTGATCGGTCAGTTGCCCAAGCCCGATACGGACTGCGCCTGCCGTCACTCGCTCGACGGCACGGCAGCGGAGAACCTCTGGTGAAGGTCCTGCTCACCGGTGGTGCCGGGTTCATCGGACGGCACGTGCGCACCCTGCTCGTTGCCGAGGGCCACGACGTCACGGTGTTGGATTCGCTCCGCTCTGACGTTCACCGCGAGACGGTCGTACTGGACGACCTGATCGTGGCCGACGTCCGGGACGCCGAGGCCGTGCGGAAGGCGTTGGCGGGTGTGGATGTGCTGGTCCATCTGGCGGCGAAGGTCGGGCTCGGGGTCGATCTCGACGACCTCGACGACTACGTCGGCAGCAACAGCCTCGGTACGGCGGTCCTGCTCAAGGAGATGGCGCACGAGAACGTCCGGCGACTGGTCTACGCCAGCTCGATGGTGGTGTACGGCGAGGGCCGGTACGAGTGCGCCGAGCACGGAGTCGTCGGGCCGGGACCGCGCCGGATCGCCGACCTGGAGGCGGGTAACTTCGAACCACCTTGCCCGCACTGTGGCGAATCGTTGCGGCCCGGGCTGGTCGACGAGGACGCCAGACTCGATCCGCGCAACGCGTACGCGGCGTCCAAGCTGACCGGGGAACACCTCGCCTCCGCCTGGGCCCGGGAGACCGGCGGCCGGGTCGCGTCGATGCGGTTCCACAACGTGTACGGACCAGGGATGCCACGCGATACGCCGTACGCGGGGGTGGCGGCGTTGTTCCGGTCCGCACTGGAACGCGGCGAGGCGCCGAAGGTGTTCGAGGACGGACGCCAGCGTCGCGATTTCGTCCACGTCCGTGATGTCGCCTCAGCCGTGACAGCTGCGGCGATCGCGGATCACCCCCAGGTCGCCGCGTACAACGTGGGGAGCGGAACGGTTCGGACGATCGGAGATCTGGCGGGCGAACTCTCGCGGGCCTACGGCGGTCCGGATCCGGTGGTCACCGGGCAGTACAGGCTCGGCGATGTCCGGCACATCACGGCGTCATCCGCGCGGATCCGACGGGAGCTCGGCTGGCGGCCACGCTACGACCTCGCCATGGGGATCGCGAATCTGGTCGGCCGACCGACCATCGATCGGCCTCCGCACCCGCTGCCGGCCAGCTGATGTAAGCAAAATCGGCAAGTACGGCGCGGCATCGGCTACCACGACGGTGTTGACCGGCAGGATGGTCGGAGCACGTGTATCGGGCGTCCCGCGAGGTGGGATGGCATTTGATTGCTTGAGTGGTCACGTGCAGTTCTGCGTGCTGGGTCATGTACAAGCTCCGGGAGCTTCGGGGCACCTCAAGGCATCAGATAGTTGTGGAGTGCTGGACGCAGACCTGAGTTGCTTCAGGCCGGTTCCAGCCGTCGGTCGACGCGCTCCTGGACCATGCGGCGATCTGCGAGACCCGCTGCCTCACCAGAAGCTGAACCACCGGCCTAGGAAGCCAACGGTCCAGCGGATGGCGTTCCCGAATCCCCGAGAGAGGCTTCGGTATAGGAACGAAAGCACCAGCGAGAGCAAGCCGTAAGCACCGATAAGCAGTCCCAGCACTATGACTGCGACCTGGACATCGACCGCGAAAGCGATGACCACGAGCAGCGCGACCAAGAGCGCTAGTCCAAACAGTGTGTCGCCACGATCCGGGGCGAGACCGAGGTTGCCCTTCGACTCGCCCGGATCGTCTTTGCTCGTCACCACTCGCCCCTAAGACCTCGCCGGAGTTTCCGACGATAGTGCCTGCGAGAGACCCCAGAGAAACTGGGTGGGGCGACAGCAGCTCTGTTTGAGACCTACCTGAAGCCCACCCACCACGCAGCCAGGCCAGCCACGAAAGCCAACAATAGGCCAGCGTAAGTCAAGGTACTGAACTTCCTCCACCATTGAGCATCCGACAATGCCAGCAAACCATTCAGAGAACCTCGCATACGCAGGACCGCAAGCCAGACGATCGTTGCTAGACCAATCATCGGACCTATCAGGCCAAATGCGAATCCCATGGCGTAGACAAGGTCCAGGGGCAGTGAGAACAGCCTTCCCAGCCCGATAGAAAATCCTAGTCCGACGATGAGAGCAGGCACGGTCCACAAGATCGCGTTCGGGACCATCCACGACAGCAAGACCTGCCTAGGCGTCGTATCTACACTTCTCACGTCATCGAGTAATGCTCGCTGCAGTTTGTCGCTCCCGTGGCCGTGACTTCTGGCACCTTGCCGCACCAACAGTTCCGCTAAACTTCGCGGCACGTCTCTCCTATTGCCAATCTCGCCCTCATGCAACGTACTCGCTCCACAATGTCCGAGATCGCCCCAATGGAGTCGCCGCTCCCACCGACTAATTCGGTGGTATCGCTTCTCAAACCGCTTGGCGCGATGCAGATATCACTTGTGTTGTTTGCCGCGTTTCGTCCGCACCTTTCTTGATCTTTCCACGCCAAACCTTCGACCCTGCCTTGGCACCTTTACCTGCATACCTCAGTTTCGTTCCCGCGCCAAAGCTTATTTCGCCGAGACCCTCCCACGCCGCAGCGCGGTAATTGCCCTTCCTGACATTCCGCGCCGTGTCGAAAGCACCCCAGGCGGCCAGACCAATCCCGCACATGAAGCATCCCATCACCACCTCAGCCGCCCAGCAACTCCGCACGCCGCGCCCTCGCGGAAGACCTACCCGCAGCCGCCATCGCCGGCCTATTCGACATGCACATCAACGCCGCCGTGCACTGGACCCGCCAAACCAAACCGACCGGACCACCTACATCGCCGAAGGAACGCGCCCGCCAGCACAGAACGCATGACCTAACGCCCTCGCCTGCGGGAATGGATTGCCAGCCAGCCAACACTCGCCCGCGGCGTCCTCAGGCGCGCCAATTCATGCCGCCAGGAGCGCTGCTCCTTCTAAATCTAAAAACAGCGTCTGCCACCTTCGGGGCCTGAGGTGCCCCGAAGGGGCAGTGAGGTCTCTACTTCCGCTTCTTGCTTCTCATCGGCACTGCGCTGTATCGGGAAACGACGGACTGGACGTACTCACGCGGGTCATCAGACCGCTTCGGTGGAGCACCATCGGTCCAGCGGTCGAAGAACGTTTCTACGCGCTCCCGCAGTTCGTTCAACTGAGGAGACGCAGCGACACCTTCGATCACTACCTCTTCGCCTGCGACGGAAAGGTGAACCGCGCGTCCGTTTGCGTCGGCCACGAAGACGACTTCGTCGATCGCCGGGTATTCAAGGTGGTCGAGCATGCGGCTGACTGAGTCATAGACATCTAGCCAATCGTCGTCGTCAAACAACAGGAGTGGTGGTTCCGCATCATGTCGCTCGGTGCCGCTCACAATCACAACCTGTCCCTCCAGCGCCTGTCAGTCTTGGACTGTTGCCATGGCCTGTGCCGTGCGATGCCGCCCTTCGCTCGACGGTGCCAGTGCACGATCTTCCAGCGGGAGTATCCCTTGATCCTGTGGCTGTGGAGACCGAAGCGGCGCGAGCCGTGTCGGAGGAAGTCGGTTCCTCGAGCGCCTCCCTTGCTGAAACGGACACCCCAACCTCGTGTGAGGCGGCTGCCACCCTGGAATCTCCATGCGGCTTTCCTTGCCGCGCCACCCCAGGCGGCACCAGAGAGAGCACCGAAAGCGGTGGCTCGGCCGAAGCCGCTCCAGCTCCAACTCTTTGTGCCAGCACGACTTGCTGCGTAGGCCCCGGCTGCGGCAGCTGCTCCAACCGCAATGCCACAGACAACTGAAGCACCACATGCGATGGCTCCTGCGATGCCTCCGACGATGGCGGCGCCCTTAAGCGCCTTACGCCACCAGGACTGACCCGTGACGTCGGACTGGTTTATCGGGTCGGTTGGATATGCGTAGGCGTTCGCGCCGCCGCCGTCGACCGGGTCGACCGTCGTGAAGAGCCCTGTGGCTTGGTTGTAGAGCCGAGAACCCATGAGTATTAGACCTGAGTCGGTGGTCGCGCGCTGCTTAGAGCCCAGCCAGCCGTAGTTCAAGACGCCGGTGCTTGTGCTGTTGGTCGAGTTGGGCTGCCCGTATTCGTCATAGCCGTTCCAGCTTGCGATTGCTGTCGCAGGCGTGTTGGGAGTCAAACTGACGGTCGTGACTGTGTCGCCATGATTGTTGGCGATTGTGAGGTCCCCGTGCCCGGCTTGGTCGACGGTGAGAGCGAGATCTGCACCGACCAGTTCGGTGTACCGCTGCGTGGTGGTCCCGTCTGTCACCCAGGTCGGATTGTCAGAGGTATCGCTGTAATGCCTCACTACCTGAACTGAGGTACTGCTGGTCGAGACTGTCTGAACGCTTCGTCGATCAAGCGCATCAAGCGTGAAAGCCGTGGTGGTGTCGGCTTGAGTGATGATGCGGGCTAGGTCGTTGTCGTAGTACCCGAGCGATATGTCCCCGTCGGTTGGCTTCGGTGCGTCGGAGGCGGGCAGGGTGGTCGTGCGGCCGAGCGCGTCATACACGTAGTTGCCTACACCGTTGGCACCGGTGACCGGCCGGTCGGCCGTATCGAACGCCCGTGCGATGGTGGCAGCGCCGGTGGTAGTGCAGGCGCCATCGGTTCCGCTGGTGGCGGTCGCCTTTGTGAGGCGGTTGTCGTTGCGGTCGAAGCCGTAGGTGCGGGTGACGCACGTTGCTGCGGTCGGATCGGTGATGTCGACCCCGGTGGCGGACGCGGTGCGGTCCTTGACAGTCACCAGCCGTCCGGCGTTGTCGTAGCTGTAGGCGCGGTCGTACGGGACGGCGTCACCGGGCGCATCGGCGGTGGGACCGGTGAAGGCGGCGCCATCGGGAGTCCACTCACGCGCTACCCGGCCGGTGACGTCGTTGTCGATCGACCAGGACAACCAGCCACCATTGGGGTCGACGGTGGTCGAGCCGTCCTCGTTAGTGGTGGTCACTTGGCCGGTGTAGCGCAGGCCGACGGGCTCGCCGGCGTTGTCGAGGTCGTTGTACTGGGTGATGCCGCCGGGTAGCTTCTGCACGGTCATGGACCCATCAGCGTCGTAGGCGCCCGTGGAGGTCCAGGTGGAGCCGGCAGTGGTGACCTCGACCTTGGTGGCCAGGCCGCGGCGTTCGGCCTTGCCCGCCGCGTCGGTGGCGTCGTAGGTGTAGGTGGTGGAGCCATTGGCGTCAGTCACCGTGGCGGTGCGGCCGGCTGCGTCGTACACGGTCGTGGTGACCTGTTCACCGGACGGCTGGTAGGTGGTTGGGCGGCCCCAGGTGTCGTAGCCAGTGGTGATGGTACCGGCGGTGGAGCCGTCTGCGTTCTTCGCCGTCACCACGGTCGGCTGGCCGGTGGCCGGGTCGTAGGTGGTGACCTTCTCGGTGTTCGGCGTCGAGCCCGCCAGGCCCGTGACGGTGGTCTTGGTGGACGCGGCACGGCCGTCGAGCAGGTAGGTCGTGGTGTTGGTGCGGGTCACCGCACCGGACGTCTCGACCACCGTCTTCGGCGCGAGCATGTAGGTGAAGCCACTGGTGGTGGTTGTCGGTAATGTGCCGGTGCCGCCCGAGGGCGAGGCGGCGGGCCCGGTCTGGCAGACCAGGCCGGCCCATTCCGGCTTGCCGCCGCAGGCCACGGGAGTGTTCGCGGCCGCGGTGTAGTAGACGGTCTTCGTGGTGCCGGCATCGGAACCGTTGGATTCGGGCTGCCGGGTCTCGACGGCGCGGCCTTCGGCGTCGTAGCGGGTGAGCTTGATGATGTCGGTGGCGGTGTCGATGACGCCGTTCAGGTTGACATCGGTCGCGGTCTTGCCGGCCTGGCTCAGGGCCCAGCCGTCGGCGTCGCCGTCAACAGGCGGGCCGTAGTTGGTTAGCGATTGCGCGGTCATCTCCAGATCGGCGCCGGTTCCGGGGTCTTGGGCCCAGGAGGTTTCCTTGGTGGCGAGCCGGTACGGCAGGGTCGTGTCGGGGTTGATGCCGGCGTTGGGGGCGTTCTCGTCGAAGGTGGTGTGGGTGTGCGTGCGGACCCACTTGACGCTGCCGTCCTTGAGGGCCGCGAACCGAGCGGGACCATAGGTGTCGGTGACGAGCGTGCCGGCCGGAGTGACAACCGTGATCTGGTCTGCGCCCAGGACGTCGTTGTTGTAGATCGTCAATGAGGCGAGCTGGTCGACGGTCGCACCGGAGGGCAGCTGGTTGTCGATGACCAGGCGGAGGGCGCGTTCGTCGAGTTCGCGGACCGTGTTGCCCTGGTCGTTGTAGTCGGTGGCGGTGTACTGCCAATCACCGGCGCCGTAGTTGGCGGTGTTGACCGTGTAGCCGGAGGCGTCGGTGTACTGCAGGTCGGCGTACTGCCAGTCACCCGAACCGGGTATGCCGGTGAGCTCGTGATCGGGCCCGAACACGGCGAACCCGTTCGTCGGGGCGGTCTTCTGGTTCCAGCGGGCCACAGAGGTCGCGGACAGGTCGGGCAGGCCGGTACCGGACAGCGGCACGTCGGGGGCGTAAACGAATTTGGCCAGGGTCGCGGTACCGCCCGCCGGGTCACCCGCGGGTCTGTCGCGTTTGACCGTGTCGAGCTTCTCGCGCTGATCGACACTGACGTAGTTCAACTGAAACGGCACCTGCCCGGCCGGCTTCACCGACGTGAGGTGGTTTGCGGCGTTGTAGCCGTACTCGGTGGACAGGTTCGACCGCGGGTCGGTGACCTTGGTCAGCCGGATCTCGCCCGTCTGTTCGTAGGTGTAGCTGGCGACCTTGATGGAGTCCATCCCGGCGCCGCCGGTCTTGTCCGGGTTGTAGATGTCCAGCCACGCCTCATTCAACCGGACTTGGCTGTTGATAGTGGCGTAGACGAACCGCAGGGCGCGGCAGCCGGGGTTCAGGGTCCCGTCCGCGGGGCAGGTGACGCCGGGCGGTGCCGGGGCGAGGATCCGCGTGATCCGGCCGGAGCCGTCGTAGGAGTAGGTGGTCTTGGACGCAACACCGGGCTCGGCGACGCCGGCAGCGCGGAACAGCGTGTCGGACGTCGCGGCCGGCGCGGCGGCCGGCGTCCAAGTGGTGACGGTGCCGTCGTCTTCGATGTAGGAGATCGTCGTCGACACTCCGGCACCGGTGACGGTGAGCCTGGAGCCGTCGAGCTCGGTCTCCTCGTCGGTCGGCACCCACGTGCCGGCCGTGTACGCCGCGGTGGTGCGGCGTTGCCCGGTCGGGGACTCATAGACCAGGGCGGAACCGTCGCCGTCGACCAGGGCGATGGTGCCGTCGACGCGGGTGGAGTCGACGACCTCGAGACCGGCAGCGCCGGCGTCCGCGCCGTCGAAGTGGGCGACCCAGCCGGGGCCGAAGACGCCGTTCACCGTGTTCGCGGGGCCGGCGTAGGTGGCGTGGGAGCGGGAGATCGACAGGCTGCCGGTGTAGCCGGGGACGGAGATGTCGGTGGTGTCGGTGTTGAACTCGCCGGTCCACAAAGCGACCTGGCCGGGGCCGGCCTCGGCGGTCGGGAAACCGTTGCCGAAGGCATGCGGCACCCGTTGGACGGTGGTGCCTGGGTTCTGCGACCAGCTGCACTGGGTGGAGGAGGCGTAGGTGAAGCAGACCTGGATGTCCAGCAGCGCCGGTACTCGGTCGTTCAGCGTCGTCGGTTCCACCTGCGGGGTGGACGGGTCGCTATCCAAGTGGGCGTCGGTGACCGCGTTCTTGGTGTTCCAGCTGGTCGACACGCTGACGCCGGCGGTGCCGTTGTCAGTCACGGGCAACTCGGTGCCATCCTCGTTCCAGCCGACGGTGTCGTACGCGCTGCCGCCGTAGCCGGAGACGCGCCAGCGCACCCTGGCGGTCGGGAGAGCGGACTGGCCCTTCGGCGGGCCCGAGGCCTCGATCTTGATCGTGTCAGTGCTCGTGACCCGCGGGTCAGCGGTCGGGGAGGTGATCCCGGAGCCACCCCAGCCGAAGCTGTGCGACGCGCTCCCGGACAACCGGCCGGCCGGCGACTCGGCCTGCGCGGTGATCCGATGCAGACCCGGCGTGTCCTTCCTGAACGTCACCGTCGTCTTGGCCAGCGCGGGATCGCTGGACGGGGTGATCTTGACCTGCCCCGCCGCGCCACCGATGAAGTTCGTCGCGACCGGCTTGCCGTCCACGGTCAGCCGGAGGTAACCGGGCGCGTTGAACCCGGTGCCCGTCGCGGTGACCGTGCACACCACATCGCTGGTGGGTTCGTTGTCCTGCCACGAATTGATCACATACGGGCTGGGGCACGAGATCACCGGCCCGGTCGGCTGCAGCGACCCGACCCGGACCGGGCTCCAGCCCGACCAGGCGGAGTCCTTGTGGCCGTCGTTGGCCTTCGCCTTCACGAAGATCGCGGTGTCCTCGGGCAGGTTCACGCTCGGCTGACAGCCCGCCGTACTGCCGGAGGCGTAGGTCGCGGACGTGCAGGTCGCCTTCAGGCTGCCCGGGCCCTCCGGGGAGGTGTGGAACTCGAAGACGTACTTCACCGTGTTCCCGTCAGCATCCGATGCCTTCGTGGACACCCACGGGTTCAGGTACGGCGAGTACAACGCACTCGAGCCGCTCGGCGGGGCGTAGGCGACAGCGGACACGAAGGTCGGGATCGCCGGCACCGCGGGCGCCCGGTTCCACGTCATCGTGATGTACGGGTCCGCAATCGCGACCGTGGAGTAGAACTTCTTGTACGTCGTCGCGTCCTGCTCGTTAGTCGCGACCAGCGCCATGCCACCGGTCGGGTACGTCGCGGTCGACCACGCTTGCGCCAGCCCCGTCATCGGGACCGTGATCCGCCCGCCCGGGCATGAGGCCGAGTAGCCCTTCGCCGACGACACCGACCCGTACGAGGAGCCCATCGCGGGCTGGTCGGTCCAGCGCGCCGCGGTCGTCGCCGCCTCCGCGCCCCGCACCGTCATCGAGGTCGGGGTGCAGGACAGCGACGAATGCTGCCACAGCGACA
This sequence comes from Kribbella caucasensis, assembly GCF_004361855.1. GTDB lineage: Bacteria > Actinomycetota > Actinomycetes > Propionibacteriales > Kribbellaceae > Kribbella > Kribbella caucasensis. The sequence goes on along the minus strand of NZ_SNWQ01000007.1, from coordinate 133,230 downwards.
GGTTCGCCGAGATGATGTCCTTGCCGGCGAAGGTCGCGGTGGTGAAGTTCAGGAACGACCGGGCCCAAAACGACCCGTCGTAGCCGACCTGCAGATCCGTCGACGCCGACTGATCGGTGGTGACGCCGGAGCGGATCCAGGTGTCGAACACTGCCTTCGTCGTACCGGTCACGTAGGTCGGGTCCACCGTTATCGGGAAAATTCGCGACGAGTCCATTAACCACTCGCCCGGCTCGATCACCAGCGTCGCCCGACCGGCCGAGACCTGCTCGACGGTCACCTTCACCGTCACCCTGTTCTGCTGACCGTTCGGTGCGGAGTCCCACATGTAGCCGACCGGGATCCGGGACTGGACCACGTTCTTGGCGTCGACGAACTCGATCGTCCCATCCCCGAGCTGCCGCGGGGTGAGGCCTTTGGTGCGCAGCGGGATCCGCCATACCGGCGCGACCGCGGGGCGCTGCTTGACGATGAAGTCGTTCTCGAACCCGTTGCGGCGCGCGTCCAGGACCAGGTCCACGCCCGGCTGGACGTCAGCGTAGGTGGCCTTGGTGCCGTCCAGGGTCGGCTCGGGCAGCTTCCACGGCGCCAGCCACTCGACCTCACGGCCGGCACCCGAGTCAGCAGATGCGAACACCTGCCCGGTCGCGCTGTTGCGCTTGCCTAGCTTCAGGTCATATTGGTGTCCGCGCGGCGCGACCGTCCCGTCGATGCCCTGCTGCAGTGTCAGATCGATGTCGCGCCAGGCACCGGTCGTGCCCTTGAACCGGATCGGCGCGGCGTGCGCATCCGTGGTCATCGTCCCATCGGGGTTCGACCACGTGCTGGAGGTCTCGGTCCGCATCGACTCCACCTCGACCCGGGTGCCCTGCGCCCGCGCCGTCACCGCCGCCGACACCACATCCGGACGCGATACCACCGTCGCCACCGCCTGCTTCGGATCGTCCGCCAGTGCGGCCACCGCCGGTTGCCGTGCCTCCAACGCCGTCGCCACCAACGCCAACGACACCACCGCGGCAACGATCCGCGGGAACTTCTGAATCCGGGCACGCTGAGACCGATCCAGCACAAACACGGGCGACTCCCCACCTCATCACTGGCCGGGACGGAAGCACGGGTGACTAGGCGGGTCACGGGGCTGGCCAGCGACCGCTACATCGCTCACCGCCGCCCGGCGTTACGTGACGTGCACCATGTACTAGCTCGCGACCAAACCATTGACATGGCCGTCGACCATGCCGCTGGACTTCAGCTGGGGAAGGGGCAAGCCCGGCTACGAGCCAGCTCAACAACAACATCCAGTCGCACAGATAGTTGCGGCCAGGCCTGATCGGCTCGGCTGGCGTCAGCTGGTTGGCAGTTCGATTTCGAAGGTGCAGCCGCCGGTGACGTTGCTGACGGCGATGCTGCCTTCGTGGGACTCGACCACGCCGCGGGCGATCGCCAGGCCGAGGCCGCCGCCGGTGGTTCCGTTGGCGGGGGTGCGTTGCCGGTCGCCGCGCCAGCCGATGTCGAAGACGCGGTCCAGATCCTCGTCGGCGATCCCGCCGCAGCCGTCGGTGACCGCGAGCCGGACCCGTCCGTCCTGTTCGCGGCCGACGTCGAGCCGGACCGTCCCGCCGGGCTCGGTATGGCGGATCGCGTTGCCGACCAGGTTCGTCACCGCCCGGGTCAGCTCGTCCGCGTCACCGTGCACCGCGAGCCGATCGTCGTCGTCCGGCGTGGAGACCGCGAGCGTGACGCCTTCGGACCTCGCGTGTTCGGTCGTCTCACCGGCCACGTCCTCGGCGAGTTCGCGCAGGCTGACCGCGGTCCGCCGCCGTGGAGGTGGAGCCGTCGACAGCCGGGACAACTCGAACAGATCGTCCACCAGACCACTCATCCGATCCACCGTGGACCGCATCTGCCGAAGAGCTCCGGGTACGTCGTCGACCACGCCGTCCTCGAGCCCTTCGGCAACCGCGCGCAGCCCGGCCAGCGGCGTACGGAGGTCGTGGGACATGAAGGCAACCAGTTCGCGGCGGCTGGATTCGAGGGCCTGTTCGCGTTCGCGGGACGCGGCCAGCCGTTGCCGCGTCTGCTCAAGCTCATCGGTCAACGCGGCCAGCTCGGCCGGTACGCTGACCGACCCGCCGTCCGCGGCCGGCTCGTACGACGTACCGAGGTGGCGCAACCGGCGTCCGACGTCCCGGGATCCGGCGCTGATCCAGTGCGCGAGCAGGATCGACATCGCCAGCCCGAGCAGGCCGGAGAACGCCAACGTCCACAGCACCACCAACGAGTCGTGTGCGGAGATGAACATCGCCCGGACGCTCTGGCCGACCGCGGCGAGCGCGGCCGCCATCGGTGCGATCGCCACCACGATCATCGTGACCCGCAACGACCTGCGGCGGAACTGCCAGAGCACGAGGACACCGACCGCGGCGACGACCAGGGTCCAGAGCGCGGTCAGGCCGAGAATGGTGACGGTGTCGCGGTTCACGAGGACTCACCCACGAAGCGGTAGCCGGTCCGGGGCACGGTCAGCACCAGCCGTGGATCGGACGGATCCAGCTCGATCTTCTCCCGCAGCCGGCGGACGTGCACGGTGACGGTCGAGGAGTCGCCGAAGTCCCAGCCCCAGACCCGGCGGAGCAGCTCGGCCTTCGTGTACGCCTTGCCCGGATGCGCGACCAGGAACGCGAGCAGATCGAACTCGCGATGCGTCAGCGCGAGCTCCGCACCGTCCAGGAACGCGAGCCGGGCCGCGGTGTCGACGGTGATCGGTCCGGCGCTGAGCTTGGTCGGGGTGAGGTCGAGCCCGGCCAGGCGTTCCTCCCGGCGCAGCATCGCCTGCACCCGCAGGGTCAGCTCGCGCGGGCTGAACGGCTTGACCACGTAGTCGTCGGCGCCGACCTCCAACCCGACCAGCCGGTCCTCCTCCTCACCGCGGGCCGACAGCATGATCACGGCGGCGCCATCGTCGGCGGCCCGCATCCGGCGGAGTACCTCCAGCCCGGACAGGCCGGGCAGCATCACGTCGAGTACGACCACCGACGGCTTCCACTGCTGCCAGACCTCGACCGCCTTCACGCCGTCGGCGACCACCCGGGCCTCGTACCCGGCCTTGGTCAGGTACGCCGAGACCACGTTCGACACCGTCGGGTCGTCGTCCACCACGAGCACACGTGTAGCCACGGCACGAGCGTAGAACCTCCAGACCGTTTGGTAGCGCCTTGTCGTCCACCGCGTTGCGCGACGTAAGCGAGCCGTAGCCGCTCCCGGCCCCATCGGACCGCTGGACTTCCCTACGGTCGAAAGGTGGCTCCTGCAGAGGTGGATCTGGTCCTGCCGTGCCTGAACGAGGCGGCGGCGTTGCCCTGGGTGCTCGGCCGGCTGCCGGACGGAGTACGGGCTGTTGTCGTCGACAACGGGTCCACGGACGGCTCGGCCGAGATCGCCGGCAGGTTGGGGGCGACGGTGGTCTCGTGCGAGCTCCGCGGATATGGAGCCGCCTGCCACGCCGGGTTGCTGGCTGCGACGGCGTCGGTGGTGGCCTTTCTGGACGCTGATGCTTCGCTGGATCCGCGGCAACTCGTGCGAGTGACCGAGCCGGTGCTGTCCGGGCGGTTCGACCTGATGCTCGGACGACGTCGGCCGGTCTCGCGTGAGGTGTGGCCGTGGCACTTGCGCCTGGCGAATGCCGAGCTGGCCCGCCGCATCCGTCGGCGTACGGGTGTCCGGCTGTACGACCTCGGACCGATGCGGGCGGCGCGACGGGAGGCGTTGCTGGGGTTGGGACTGGTCGACCGGCGGTCCGGGTATCCGTTGGAGACCGTGGTGAAGGCGGCCGACGCGGGGTGGCGGATCGCGGAGGTCGAGGTGGACTACTTGCCGCGATCGGGTCGGTCGAAGGTGACGGGCACCCCGCTCGGCGCAGTACGGGCGGTCAAGGACATGACGAAGGTGTTGTCCGCATGACGGCCGGCACGCTGATCGTGATCGCGAAGGAGCCGCTGCCCGGGCGGGTGAAGACGCGGTTGCTAACCGAGTTCACCGCCGATGAAGCGGCCGCTATTGCTCGGGCGTCGCTGGTCGACACGTTGGCCGCCGTACGCCAGACGCCTGTACTGCGTCGGGTGCTGGCGTTGGACGGGATCGCGGGCCCTTGGTTGCCGCCCGGGTTCTCGGTCGTCGGGCAGCGGGGTGATGGGTTGGACGAGCGGTTGGCCGCGGCGTTCGAGGACGCGTATGACGGGTTGCCGATGATGCTGGTGGGGATGGATACGCCGCAGGTGACTCCCGAACTGCTCGGGGTCGACTGGTCGGGTCACGATGCCGTGCTGGGGTTGACCGAGGATGGAGGCTACTGGGGTTTGGGTCTGCGGGTGCCCGATCGGCACGTGCTGCTCGGCGTACCGATGTCGACTGACCACACTGGCGCGGATCAGCTGTCCAGGTTGGAGGCGCTCGGGTATCGGGTGAAGTTGTTGCCGACTCTGCGCGACATGGACACGCCTCAGGATGCGGCGGTCCTGGCTGCGCGGTTCCCTGCGTTGCGGATGTCGCGGCTGCATCGGCGGTTGCAGCACTCCGCGCATCCGTCGGTGCTGTTCGAGCGGGCGCTCGACGGGGTACAGGTGGTTGCTACCGGCACCGATGGGCGGACGGTCGCGGCGCTGTCCGAGGTGGATCGGTGGCGCGCGCCGGCGGATGCCGTTGACCGGTTGGCGTTGAGCCGGTGCGAGGGTCCGGTACTGGACATCGGCTGCGGTCCGGGGCGAATCGTCACAGCCCTTGCCGAACGAGGGATCCCGGCGCTCGGTGTCGACATCTCCGCCCACGCGGTCCGGCTCACCACCCGGCGTGGTGCGCCGGCGCTGCGACGGCCGGTTCAGGAACCGCTGCCCGGCGAGGGGCGCTGGGGCAGCGTCCTGCTGATGGACGGCAACATCGGCATCGGCGAGGCGGTGGGCGAGTTGCTGCAACGCTGTGCCGAACTGGTCCGCCCGGACGGCCTCGTCCTGGTCGAGGTCGATCTGGACGACTCTCTCGACGACACCCGCCCGATCGTCCTCCGCAGCGCCGCCGGCCGACGCTCGAAGCCGTTGCCCTGGGCAAGAGTAGGCGCCCGCGCCGTACTCCGCCACGCCCACACCGCCGGCCTCCTCCCCACCGAAGACTGGCGCACCCCCACCCGAGCCTTCCTAACCTTCCGCCGCGCAACTACCCAACAACAGGTGTCGTGATGCCGCTCTGGGTTGGTGGTTTGATCGCCGCCGGGGCAACCACCGTAGTCATAGCCTCAGCTTCTGCCAGCTGGTTTCCCAACCTCGCCCTCCTCGCAGCCTGCCTACTCCTGGTAGCGCTTGCCTGGCTGCTGACCCGCCGGCCCGCCGGGCCGCACGTAGTACTCGGCATCGTGTTGTTCGCGGCGGTCTGCCAACTACCGGGGCTCACCCAACCGCCGATCACCAGCACCGACGCCTACCGCTACGTCTGGGACGGCCGGGTGCAACTCTCCGGCAGTTCGCCCTACTCCCACGTCCCCCTCGACGACGCCCTCGCCAACCTCCGCGACCCGATCCTGTTCCCCGGCCTCTCCCCCACCGACCGCTCCGGCGTCACCGGCCCGCCGCGCCTCCCCCACGACCCCGCAGCCCTCGCCACCCTCTCCGCCGACGACCCCCGCACCCTCATCAACCGCCCCAGCGTCCCCACCATCTACCCACCGATCGCCCAGGCCTACTTCACCGTCGTCGCCCTCCTGACCCCGTGGTCCGCCGGCACCTTCGGCCTCCAGTTCGCGGCCGCCGCACTCGCCGTAGCCCTCACCGCACTCCTCGCCACCGAACTCCGGCGAAGGAACCGCGACCCCCGCTGGGCGATCCTGTGGGGTTGGTCACCGATCGTCGCCCTCGAAGCCGGCAGCGCGGCCCACGTCGACGTCCTCGCCACCGCCCTGATCGTCGCCGCCGTACTGACCGCCGCCCGCCGCAAACCAGTGCTCACCGGCCTACTCCTAGGCGCCGCCGGCAGCGTCAAACTCATCCCCCTCCTCCTACTCCCCGCCTTCACCTCACTCCGACGACAGCGAACGACTCCATCGGTTGCCCTCGGCACCTTCGCGGCCTCCTACCTCCTCCACCTCCTCGCCGCCGGCACCCTGGTGATCGGCTTCCTGCCCGGCTACCTCACCCAGGAAGGCTTCTCCGACGGCAGCTCCCGCTCGGCGATTCTCGCGCTCCTGTTGCCTCCTGAGACCCGTCAGCTCACGGCCGCGATCCTGGCCGTCGCGCTGGCGCTGCTCGCGATCCACCGGCACGGACGTGAGCCGATCGCGGTCACCTGCTGCTGGTTGTACGGCGCCGCTCTGCTCGTGACCACGCCGACCTACCCGTGGTACGGGCTCCCGCTCATCGCCCTCGCTGTACTGGCCGGCCGGTTCGAGTGGCTCGCCGTACCGGTCGCCGCCTATCTGGCCTACGCGAGCTTCGGGCACGACGTACGGCAGGGCCTGATCCACCTGACCGCGGCCCTCATCGTCGGCATCGCGATCACCGTGCGTCACCGTTCACCAGCTGAAAAGCAGTTTGACGCACGCGTACGGGCCCTCGGACACTGATTCGGGCTCGCGGTCGCGGGTCCGACCGGCTGAACGGAAAGGCCCAGCGTGACCGTACGTATCGCACTAGCGACCTGCGCCGCCCACCCGGACCTGCACGAGGACGACTTCCCGCTCGTCGACGCGCTCCGCGCCGCCGGCCTGGACCCGGTCGCCGAGGTCTGGACCGACCCGTCGGTGGACTGGTCCTCGTACGACGGGGTGCTGCTGCGGTCCGTCTGGGACTACCACAAGCGGTACGACGAGTTCACCGGCTGGCTCGACCTGCTCGACAAGGGCGGCGTCCAGGTGTTCAACGACACCGACCTGATCCGCTGGAACGCCGACAAGCGCTACCTCCTCGACCTCCGCGAACGCGGTGTCGCGATCGTCCCCTCCCAGGTCGCCGCCGGTGCCTGTCTGCGCGAGGTGGTCGCCGGCCTCACCGGCCAGGAGATCGTGATCAAGCCGACCGTGAGTGCTTTGGCCCACAACACGATCCGCGGCGTCGCCGGTTCCCCAGAACTGGACCAGGCCATCGACGGACTCCCCGACGCGGTCTACCTGGTCCAGCCCTTCCAGCCCGAGATCGTGACGGACGGCGAGTGCTCCCTGATCTACCTCGGTGGCACGTACTCGCACGCCGTCGTCCAGCGCCCGGCAGCTGGTGACTACCGGGTCCAGTTCGAACACGGCGGCTCGGTCGAACCAGTCGACCCGCCGGCCGCGGTACGCGAGGCCGCCGAAGCGGCCCTGACCGCCGCGCCGACCCGCACCACCCCCATCTACGCCCGGGTCGACGGCATCCTCAAGGCCGGCCGCTTCCTCCTGATGGAACTCGAACTCATCGAGCCCTACCTCTTCCTCCCCCAGCACCCATCGGCGACCAATCGTCTCGCGGCCGTCGTGGCTGAACGGGTCACCGCCGGATGCCGTTCCTGATAAGGACTCATCGCTTGACCGGCCAGCCGGAGTCGGCGATGTAGGTGGGGTAGTCCGGGGAGTCGGGGTGGGACAGGACGTGTTCCACCCAGGAGCGGCGCTCGTGGTCGACGACCAGCAGCTCCCAGACACACGCGGTCGGGCCGTCCGGTGGAACCAGCTCGAAGGAGGTGGTCCCGAGGGCGGCCCGCAGCGTGCGCTGATAGAGGATGTCCAGTTGCCACCAGCCGAGGATCCCCCACAACGCCTCGGTGCCGGCATGCAGGATCAGGAACGCCGCGCCGGGCAGGCCGTCGACAGCGGGAAGGTGTTTCTCCGCCGCGTCCACCCCCGCCGCGATCTCGGGCTCCCCCGGTAGTTCACTGCCCGCCGAGATACCGGTCAGCTTGATCGTCCAGCCTGCTCGCTCGCGCGCACCCAGCCCACGGGTGAGGCGCGGCTCGTACGTCGCTATCGGCAGCGGTTCGCCTCGCTTCACTGCAACCCCCAACTCGTCGTTCACACACCCCGGTGTGAACGTGGATAGGCTCCGAGTATGCCGAGTCTTGATGAAGTGCGCGCCGCTGCCAGCCGATTGGCGGGACGGATTCACCGGACTCCGGTGCTGACCTCGTCGGCGCTGAACACCCTGTTCGGTGCGGAGCTGGAACTGAAGGCCGAGTTGTTCCAGAAAACGGGCAGCTTCAAGGTCCGCGGTCTGCTGTACAAGACCCTGCGGCTGACGGCCGAGGAGCGCGACCGCGGCGTGATCACGGTGTCGGCGGGCAACGCGGCCGGTGCCCTCGCCTGGGCGGCCCGGGATGCCGGTGTGCCCGCGACGGTGGTGATGGCGAAGACCGCGGTACCGGCCAAGGTGGCGGCGGCCCGCTCGTACGGCGCTCAGGTGGAACTCGTGGAGGGCGACCTGATCGCGGCGTACGAGGCGATCCGGGACGACCGCAAGCTGACCGGCGTGCACCCGTTCGACGACCTCGACGTGATCACCGGCCACGGCACCCTCGGCCTCGAGCTGATCGAGGAGCGGCCGGACGTAGGGACCGTGCTCGTCCCGGTCGGTGGTGGCGGACTGATCTCCGGAGTCGCGCTCGCGGTCAAACTGCTGAACCCCGGGATCCGCGTGATCGGTATCGAGCCGGAGACCGCGGACGTGGTCAGCCGCAGCCTCGAAGCGGGTGCACCGCAGAAGCTGCCGACCGCGAAGAGCATCGCCGACGGCCTGGCCGCGCCGGTCTGCGGCACGCACAACTTCGGCATCATCCAGCAGTACGTCGACCAGGTGGTGCGCGTCAGCGAGAACGCGCTGCTGGACGCCACCCGATTGGTGATGTCGCGGACCAAGCTCGCCCTCGAACCAGCCGCCGCGGCACCCTTCGCCGCCTTGCTGGAAGGCAAGATCCAACTCACCGGCCCCACCGCAGCCATCATCAGCGGCGGGAACCTCGATGTAGCGAAGGTCTTCTAGGCCCTGGCGGCTCGGCGGATGGCCACGACCTTCGGCTCGGAGAACGACTCGACAGCGCTCGTGACACCTTCCCGTCCGACACCCGAGCTCTTGAAACCCCCGAACGGCATCGCGTCGATGCGGAAATCCGAGCTGGAGTTGATCAGTACCGCGCCGACACGGAGCCGTTCCGCCACGTCGAGTGCCTGGTCGATGTCTTGCGTGAACACTCCCGCCTGCAGGCCGGTGTCCGCGTCGTTGGCGGCCTCGATCGCTGACGTGACGTCATCCCAGGGTTCCATCATCACGACTGGCCCGAAGACCTCGTGGCGCCACAGATCCGAGTCGTGCGGCATGTCGATGAGCACGGTAGGCGTGACGAACGCGCCCTCCCGGCTGCCACCGGTCCGCAGTACGGCGCCGTCCTTGACGGCCGCGGCCACCCGATGGATCACCTCGACCGCCGCCTCCTCGGTGATCATCGGACCGAGATCCGTGGCCGGATCCGACTTGGTGCCCACGCGAAGGGCCGATGCCAACGCGACGACTCGATCCAGCACCTCGTCGTACAACGGTTCGGCAATGAGCGCACGCTGGACGGACAGGCAGTTCTGACCCGCCACCCCGAACGCACCATCCACGATGGCCGCCGCCACCTCGGCTGGATCCGCATCGGCGAATGCGATCAACGCGTTGTTGCCGCCTAGCTCCATCAGCAGTTTCCGGGCGCGGCCTTGCCCGGCGATCTTGTCGGCGGTACGGCGTCCTCCCGTGAACGAGACGACATCCACGCGGTCGTCCGCGACCAGTGCACGCGCTGCCTCGAGACCTGTGAGTACAGCCAGATGAGATCCCGGAACACCGGCCTCCAGGAGGATGCCGGCCAGAGCGAACGCCGAGAGTGGCGTGAGCTCCGAGGGCTTCAGCACCACGGCGTTGCCGGCGAGCAAGGCGGGCCCGAGCTTGTGGGCCACCAGGTTCAGCGGATCGTTGTAGGGCGTGATGGCTGCCACGATGCCGACTGGTTCGCGGGTGAACCAGCCGACCCAGCCGGCACCGCGTTCGCTGTTGTCGAACGGAACCGTCCGTCCCTCGAGAGTGGAGGCTGCTTCGCCGGACAGTCGAAGAGTCTCGGCCGCGCGCCGCACCTCCGAACGTGCCTCACGGATCGTCTTCGACGACTCCGATGCGATGACCTCCGCGAGCTCTGGAGCCCTCTCGACCACCAGCCGAGCGGCCGTCGCCAGAGCTTCCCGCCGCGCCCACAGCGGCCAACTGGACCGGGGATACTCGCGGGCCAGATAGGTGACGGCCCGATCTGCCTCCGCTGCGCCCGCCTCGCAGACAACGTCCACGACCCGGCCTGTTTCGGGATCGGTCACGTCGAGCGTCCAAGGTCCCGAGGTCCAGTGACCTTCGAGATAGGCCGCACCCGGTGGCACGAAGACTTCGGAGAGGTCCGAGTGAGGTTCACACGCCGTCATTGACGTCATGCGGCTCCGTTCCTGTGATCTCGGCGAGCAGCTCACGGCTCTCGCTCCAGCGATGGCAGCGGACCTGATGCCCCGGCGCCACCTCGGCCAGCTGCGGTGCCTCCTCCCGGCATCGGTCGGTCGCCAATGGACACCTTGTGTTGAAGCGGCACCCAGCCGGCGGATGCACTGGAGATGGCGGCTCGCCCTGGGCGACGACCTGCTCGTCCCCCTTGACGTGCGTTGCCGCCGCGAGAAGCGCCAACGTGTACGGATGGCGCGCCCCGGTGAAGAGTTCCTCACGATCCGCCGTCTCGACGATCTGGCCCAGGTACATCACCGCGACCCGATCACTGGTCAGCCGGACGACGCGGAGATCGTGCGAGATGAGGACCATGGTGAGCTCGCGTTCACGCCGCAACTGGCTGATGAGGTTGAGCACCTTGGCCTGGACGGACGCGTCGAGGGCAGATGTCGGCTCGTCACACACGAGCAACGTAGGCTCCAGCAGCAGTGCCCGGGCGATCACGATCCGCTGGAGCTGACCACCTGAGCAGTCGGCGGGATACCGGTCGAGATACTCGGCCTCGAGGCCGACCTCCCGGAGTGCCTGGACGATCCGGGCCTCCCGCTCCGGGCCGTCTCCGATCCGGTGCTGCGCCAGCACGGCGGTCAGGCTCTGCCGGACCGTCATGCGCGGATCCATCACGGAGTGCGGGTCCTGGAAGACGATCTGCGCCTTGCGCCGGAAGGCCTTGTCATCCTTGCGTTTGAGGCTCGTGACCTGGACGCCGGCCACATCGACCTGTCCCGAATCGGGCTCCTGCAGGCCCAGCATGATCCGTGCGAGCGTGCTCTTGCCCGATCCGGACTCGCCGACGATCCCCAGGGATCGGCCGCCCTCGAGACTGATGGTCACATCGTCGACGGAGTGGACGAACTCCCGGCGGCCGAAGCCGCGCCGGCGCAGCGGGAAATGCTTGACGACGTTCTCCAACTTCACCAGCTCGGCCGTGGGCGCGATGGCGGTATCGGTCATGCTCCCTCCCTTTCCTCGGCCGTTCCCCAGCAACGGCATTCGTGCTCGGCCGGGGACCTCCCGATCGACAGCAGCACGGGTTCCCGCGCGTCACACACCTGCTCCAGGTGAGCTTCCTGAGTGAGGCCGCAGCGCGGACGGAACCGGCATCCGTGATCGAGCTCCCGTGCGGTGTCACTGCCGCCCGGTATGACGTACAGCTGCCCACTCGCGTCGGTCCTCAGCGTCGAGCACTCGATAAGTGCCTTCGTATACGGGTGCTCGGGCTGGGTCAGGATCTCGTCTGCCGTGCCCACCTCGACGACGCGGCCGGCATACATCACCGCGATCCGGTCGGCGATCGAGGAGACGACGTTGAGGTCGTGGGAAATGAAGAGCACGCTCATACCGAGCTCGCGCTTCTTCTGCTTCAGCAGTTGCAGGATCTGCGCCTCGACGGTGACGTCGAGCGCCGTGGTCGGCTCGTCGGCGATCAGCAGCGGCGGGGAGGCCGCGAGCGCGGTCGCGATCATCACGCGCTGCGCGAGCCCACCGGACAACTGATGCGGATAGGCCTGCGCCCGGCGGGCCGGCTCGTCGATGCCGACGTCCGCCAGCAGCTCGAGCACCCGTCGGCGCGCTTCCCGTCGGCTCATCCGCAGGTGCCGGACGAGCGGCTCCGCCACCTGGCTGCCGACCGTGGCCGTGGGGTCGAGCATCCGTCGAGGCTGCTGGAACAGCATCCCGATCCGGCCGCCGTGCAGCGTGTCGATCTCCCGGCGCCGTAGCGACGTCAGGTCGGTGCCCGCCAGCGTCATCCTCCCGGCGGACATCTCCAGGACGCGCGGAAGCATCTGCATGATCGACAGCGCGGTGAGGCTCTTTCCCGATCCGGACTCGCCGACGACTGCGAGCACCTCCCCCGGCGCCACCCGCAGGCTGACTCCGTCCAGCAGGCGCTTGGACGTCGTACGGGTGCTGACAGTGAGGCTGTCGATCTCGAGCAGGGGCTCCATGGGTTCCTCGGTTCCGTCGATCAGGCCCGGTTGGTCACACCAGAGTGGTTGACGTGGTGGTGGTGACCCGCGCCGTCGGCGGCCAGGTCGTCGAGGGCGACATCGAAGTGCTCGTCGATCGCTGCCAGCAGCGCCTTCCGATCACCGGTCTTCAACTGCCGCACGATCGCCTTGTGCTCGGAGACCAGCTCCGCGCGCTCCACGTAGGTTTCGATCACGAGGTTCAGGCCCAGTCGCATCTGACCCACCAGCGCCTGGTACATCTGCATCAGCCTCGGACTGCCCGCGGCCGACACGAGCACCTCGTGGAAGTGCAGGTCGGCAGCAGCCACCGCCGCGGTGTCACCCTCGGCCATGGCGAGCTCCATCTCGCCCAGCACCTGGTCGAGGCTGGCGATGGTCGCCGCCGAGATGCCACGCTCGACGATGCGCAACATGGCCCCCCGCTCGAGCGCCGACCGGGCGAAATAGAGGTCCTCCACGTCGGCGGCCGACAGGACGGGAACGAAGATCCCACGATGCGGGCTGCTCACCAGTAAGCCCTCCTGCACCAGGCGCTGCATTCCTTCCCGGACCGGTCCGCGGCTGGTCGAGAACCGCGCTGCCAGTTCGACCTCGTTCATCTGGCTGCCCGGCGGAATCCTTCCACTGATGATCGCCTCCCGAAGCTCGCTGGTGACGACAGCTGCCAGGGTCGGCTTGGCCACCCGCGGCGGACGCTTGCGCACCTCTGAATTCTTGGCCATTCCGTCCTCTCTCCGGACCGCGACCGGTCGCGACTCGTTCATGACCGGCTCCCTCGACGCGCGTTGATGCCCTGGCCGATCATCGTCACACTCAGCGCGGTCACGAAGATGGCCAGACCCGGGTAGACGACCAGATGCGGGGCCTGGCTCAGGAACGGCTGCGCCGCCGCCAGCATGGAGCCCCAGTCCGCCGCCGGCGGCTGCACACCGAGTCCGAGGTAGGACAGCGCCCCGACCGTGATGAGCTTGTGCCCGAACCGGAGCGCCGCGTGAGCCATCAGCGGGTTCAGTGAGTTCGGCAGCAGATGTCGCAGCACGATGAAACTGCGCGAGCATCCCAGCGCCCGGGCGGCCTCGATGAAGCCACGCGCGTCGACCTCCATCGCGACACCGCGCGCCAGTTTCGCGAACGGCGTCCATCCGCCGACGACCAGCGCGAGGATCAACGTCGTCTTGCTGGCCCCGAGGATCGACACGACGAACATCGCCACGATCATCTCAGGGAAGGCCAGCAGTACGTCGCAGACGCGCATGACGAACTCGTCGAACGCGCCGCGCACCCGGGCGCAGAGGATGCCCAGCAGCGTGCCGAGGACAGCACAGATCGCGACCGTGGTGCCCGCGATCGTCACGGAGAACCGTCCGCCGTGCATCATCCGGGACAGCACGTCGCGTCCCAGTTGGTCCGTGCCCAACCAGTGCGCCGCGCTGCTACCGGCGAACCGCTGAGTGAGGTCCTGCTCTGCCGGGTCCGACGGAGCGATCCACGGCGTCAGCAGGAGCACCACGACGACAACGGTCAGAATCGCGCCACCAGCGACGAGCGGCCACGGCTGTCGCAGCAGCGCTCTCGTGCGGTTCCTGCGGGTGACTGTCCCGGCGGGCGCGCTGTCCGGGGTCAGCGTGGCCGGTGTGATGGTCTTGGGGCCGTCAAGAACCGACATGGCTCCCCCTCACGGTCGGGTTGATCACGGTGTAGAGGACGTCGGTCACGGTCGCCAGCAGCACGGTGATCGTGACGATGGTGACCATCGAGGCCTGGATCATCGGGATGTCCCCGTTGTGTACGGCGTTGAAGACCAGCCGGCCCATGCCCGGGATACCGAAGATCACCTCCACCACGACCGATCCGCCGAGCAACCCGCCGAGCCAGACCGAGAGCAGGGTGACGACGGGGATGAGGGCGTTCCGGATGCCGTGCCGCAGAATCGTCCGGTAGTAGCCGAGGCCGCGGGCCCGGGCACCCACGATGTACGGCGAGTCGAGTACCTCTGCCATCGATGCCCGGGTGATCTGGGTGAAGTAGCTGATCGGACGCAGCGCCAACGTGACGCACGGAAGGATCATCCACGCCGGCCCGGCCCATCCCGCCGACGGCAGCGCGCCGAACTTCACCGCGAAGACCAGGATCAGCAGCGGAGCCAGCCAGTACTCCGGGACGGCGACGAAGGCCTGCGTCACCGTGGTGATCGCCGTGTCGACCGGTCCGCCCCGCCGCATCGCTGCCAGGATGCCCGACGGCAGCGCCACGGCGATCGCGAGTCCGAGGGCCCCGACGGCCAGCACCAGCGTCACCATGGCGGCCGCGCCGATCTGCGGCATCACGGCCGCCTGGCTCGTGTACGAGTACCCGAAGTCACCACGGACTGCGGTGGCGAGCCAGTCGGCGTACTGGACCAGGACCGGCCGGTCGAGGCCGTACTGCGCTCGCAACGACTCCAACTGTGCCGGGTCGATGTCCATCGCGTTCACCCGGCCGCGCAGGATCTTCCGGGTCGGGTCGCCTGGCGTCAGATAGGGAATCAGGAACACCAGGAACGAGACCGCCAGGAGTGCGGCGACCAGTACCGTCAATCGCCTGACCAGAAATCGCATGCCGAACCTCCGATCCTTTCCCGGACCTACTTGACGAGATCCAGGAAGCGGAAATACGCGCCCACCGGCGGCAGGAACCACGGCGGGCCGACGTGGCCGGGAACCGCGTGGAACGGCAGCTCGCCCCACGGGTTGGCGCTGTGGTCACCCTCGAGCATCTGCGCGACGACCTTGCCCATGTGGGTGGCCATCTGTACGCCGTGTCCGCTGTAGCCCACCGAGTAGAACACTCCGTCCCGACGGCCCGCATGAACCATCTGGTCGAGTGACATGTCCACGAGGCCGCCCCAGCAGTAGTCGATGCCGACGCCGCGCAGCCGTGGGAAGACCTTCGTGATCGCCCGGCGGAGGATGTCCCCCGACCGCAGATCGGAGCCCGGGCTGGACATCGCGAACCTCGCCCGGCCGCCGAAGAGCAGACGGTTGTCCGGCGTGATCCTGAAGTAATAGACCAGGTTCTTGCTGTCGGAGGCGACCCGCCGGTGCGGCAGCAGTTCGTCGATCACCGCGCGGTCCAGGGGTTCCGTCACCACGATGAAGCTGCCGATCGGGACGATCCGACGGCGCAACCACGGGAGCAGCTTGCCCGAATACCCGCTGGTGCCGACCACCACGTCGTCGGCGAGCAACGAGCCCTGCGCGGTGACGACGCGATGGCGCCGCGTACCGAGCCGCTCCAGGGAGACGACCTCACAGTCCTCGTGCAGCGAAGCGCCGTACTGCGAGGCCGCCATCGCGAGCCCGCTGCACAGCTTGCCGACATGGACGCCGGCGGCCAGCGGGTCGACCATCGCGCCGTGGTAGAAGTCGCTGCCGATCTCGTCCCTGATGCGGTTGCGGGGGACGAGCGTCACCTCATGGTTCGCATGCAGGGCCAACAGATCGGCGGACCGCTGGAACTCTTCGTAGTGCGCCGGTTTGCTGGCGAGGTTCAGCTTGCCGACGCGCTCGAAATCACAGTCGATGCCCTCGGTCCGGACGACGTCCTCGACGGTGTCGATCGCGTCGTTGTACACGGTGAACATCCGCGTCGCACTGTCCAGTCCGTACCGCTTCACCGCCTTGGTGAAGTCGATCGCCAACCCGGTCGTCGCCATTCCCCCGTTGCGGCCGGATGCTCCCCAGCCCAGCGTGTGGGCCTCGAGAACGGCGACGCTCGCTCCTTGCCGGGCCAGGTGCAACGCGGTGGACAGGCCGGTCAGCCCGCCACCCACGACGGCGACATCCACGGACGCGGGCAACTCCTGGTGCCGGAAGTCTCCGGCCGGCTTGGCCGTGTCGAGCCAGTAGGAGGTCAGCTTCATGGCATCTCACCTTCGTCCGTGTCGTCGCGTGTCGTCCCCGTGTGGATGCCTGGTGTCACAGGCCCAGCAGGTCCGGTACGCCGGTCAGATCGGTGGTCTCGGCGTACTCGTAGTACGGCGTCGACGGGTCGTAGCCACGGTTGACGTAGACCTTGTGCTTGATCCCCAACTCGTGCGCGGGGATCACGTCGTACCAGATGTGCGACGACACGTGCAGGATCTCCTCGCGGTCCACGTCGAGCTGGTCGAGCATGTACTCGAACGCCTGGTAGCGCGGCTTGTAGGCGCCCGCCTGCTCCGCGGTGAAGACGCGGTGGAAGTCGACCCCGAGCTTCGCGACGTTGCCGGCCAGGATGTGGTCGACCGCGTTGGACAGGATCACCAGCGGATAGTGCGCGGCCAGCTTCGCCAGCGGTTCGGGTACGTCGGCGTGCGGGCCCCATGTCCCCACAGCCGCGACGATCGCGTCCACATCCGACGGCTTGAACTGGATCCGCCAGCGATTGCAGGTCCGTTGCCACGAGTCGCGCAGTACGAGCGGGTAGAGCTTGAACTCGCCGAGCACCTCGTCGATCCGGTAAGCCCGGAAGTCCTTCAGGAACCGGTCGGTGTGCTCCGGCGGGATCACACCTTCGATCAGCGGCCGGACGGTGTCGTTCATCTGGAAGTTGGTCAGCGTTCCGTAGCAGTCGAAGGTGATGTACTTCGGTCTGAACCCGAGGAGTTCCATCGTGTCGTTCCTCTTTCGTGAGCTAGGTCAGTCGGTCTGCGAGAGCTGGGGTGTCAGGGCGTACCGGGCCAGCGGGTCGTCGACGAAGTTCTGGACGCCGGCGCGCTTGGCCGCGATGGTCTTGTCGGTCACCAGGTACACGGTGATCGCCTGCTCGTGCAGCTGCTTGGCCAGCTCGGCGTAGATGGTGTAGCGAGCGGCGGGGTCCTTCTCGCTGTTGGCCTGCGCCAGCCGTGCGTCGAACGCCGGATCGCAGTAGTGGCTGATGTTGAAGGTGCCCTTGCAGGTGTAGTCGGCCTCGAGGAAGCCGATCGGGTCGGCGATGTCGGTCAGGTGGTTGCGAGACAGCAACGCGAGGTCGTAGGTGCCGCCGAGCAGGGCCGGCTCCATCCCCGCGTAGTCGGTCATCGTGACCTTGACGGTGATGCCGATCTGCTTGAGCTGCTCCTGGACCACCGCGGCGAGGTCGGCCATCTCCGGCCGCTCGGTGTAGGCACGCAGGGACAGCGACAGCTTGTCCGGACCGTATCCGGCCTTCTGCAGCAGGGCTTTCGCGGCTTCGACGTCACGGGCGGCCGGCTGGACGCCCTTCGGAGCCCAGGGCTCGTTCGCCGCGAACGGACCGGACGCCGGCTCGACGGTGCCCGAGTAGATCGTCTTCGCGATCGCGTCCAGGTCGACGGTCATCTGGATGGCCTTGCGGACATCGGGATTGTCGAACGGCGCCTTGCCGTAGTTGAGGTACAGGCCCGTGGTCCTCGGCGTGGCCGCCTCGGACACGACGATGCTCTTGTCGCCCGACAGTTCCTCCAGGCTCGCGGAGGGAATGCCGAGGCCGATCTGCGACTCACCGGTGCGGACCTGGGTCGCCCGCGCGTTGCCGTCCGGGAGGAACTTCGCCTCGGCCTTGGCCAGCGTCGCCTTGGTGCCCCAGTAGCTCTCGTTGCGCTCGAGCGACATCGACTGCTGCGGCTTCTGAGCGGTCACGGTGAACGGACCGGTGCAGTGCTTGATGACGTCCGTGCCGCGACCGGCGTACGCCGCCTTGGCCATGATGCCGGTGTTGACGCTGGCCACGCGGTACGGCAGCAACGTGCTCGGCTTCGGCGTGGTGATGCGTACCGTCGACGCGTCCACCGCCTGCACACCACTGACCACCTTGGGCGTGAAAGCACGCGGAGGTGTAGCGGACTTGAGCAGCTTGTTCAGGGCGAACGCGACGCCGTCCGCGTCGAGCGCGGTGCCGTCCTGGAACTTCACGCCCTCGCGGAGGGTGAAGTCCCAGGCTGTCGGACTGGTCTGCGTCCACTTGGTCGCGAGCAGGGGCTGCAGCTCGCCGGAGTCGAAGTCGTACGTGAGCAGGGTCTCCAGGCAGCCGACCTGGGCGAGCACGAAAGCGTCGTCGGTCTCGAGCGCGTAGCCGGCCTTGGGCGTGAACTGGAGGGCGATGGTCAGGCTGCTGGTCGCGGCGTTCGCGGAGCCACCGGAACTGGAGAAGCTTCCGCAGGCCGGGACCGTGAGAAGTGCGGCGATACAGAGCGCAGCGCCTTGCAGGGGACGAATCGGTCGCATGCGACACCACCTGGGTCGGTCGGGAGCCGTCGAATCGGCTCTGGTGCGTTCCCAGCAAGGTAGGAGCGGCTTGTCGCGATTGTCAACAACTCATGCAAATTGATTCCGCTGTTGACTCGACCGCGTGTCCTCGGCCCAGCGCTCGAAACATCTCAGATGTTGCCGTATTCCGTTGTTTTACAGGCCATTCGGCCTACTCGATCTGCCCGATGAACGCCACACATGTCGTGCCGATGACGGCAGTATTACGTGAATTGGGGGTTGTCAACAATCTCTCATGCGTTCATGATGCTGGACATGACGACTCACACAGACCCCGACGGCGTGGTCATCCGGGCACTGACGGAGGCCGACATCCCCGCCGCACAGGCGATCATGATGCGCTCCGTCATCGAGGACTTCGGGGACTCTTACGACCCGGTCGTCCACGCGGACGTCGACGACATCGCCGGGTGGTACATCGAGCCGGAGGGACCCTTCATGCTGGTGGCGGAGGACACGGCCATCGGTGAGGTGATCGCCACCTGCGGCATCCGCGCGGGCGCTCTCAAGGAGGGCTTGAGCCCGCGGCACCTGGTCGACCGCTACCGCGACGGGCGTACCGGCCAACTGGTGCGCGTGTACGTCCTGAAGGAGCACCGCCGGCGACACATCGCCAGGGCGCTCGTCCAGGCCGTCATCGACCGCGCCCGCCAGGAGTTCTACTACGACACCATCGCTCTCCACACCTACCCGCACTCGCCGGGAGCGCTGCCGTTCTGGCAATCACTCGGTTGTGAGCTCGTCGAAGACGATGTCGACGGCATCACCAAGGCCGTCTTCTTCGAACTCCCCCTCGACCGTCAGCCGGCCGACGCCTAGTCGCACCACCGCGCGGCGTCGTACCGCGCGTCATCCCCGATCCGAAAGGACATCGCTGTGAAACGACGCGACATCTTCATCTTCGTCCCGCAACCCGGCAAGGCCGCCGAGGCGAAGGAATACCTGGGCGACTGGTTGCGGTCGCTGGCAGACCACCCCGGCTACCTGGGCGGCTCCGTCCTCGAGGAAGTGGCCGGCGAGCTCATTCCGGACACCCTCGTCATGCTGCTGGAGTTCGAGTCGACCGAGGCGGCACGAGCCCTCTGGCCGAAGATCGAGACCACGATCAACCCGCTCTACCCCGACGACAAGAGCGACTCGTCGCCCGACCAGGGGACGGCGTTCTTCGACGACACCAAGGAAACGATCAAGAGCGGCGGCGACAACCCGCTGAGGTTCACCCGCGGCAACGGGCTGCTCGCGCGGATGCTGCACATCCACGCGGCGGTGGCGGACGAGTTCAGCGCCCAGACTGCTGCGCTCGGCGCCGGCACCCGCTGAAGGGCGCGGACCGTGAGCACGCCACCCGCCCTGTGGCACCCACAGGCGCACATGCCCACGACGATCAAGGAACGCGTCGTCATCGCCTCCGCGAGCGGTGCGTGGCTGACCACCGAGGACGGCCACCGGCTGCTCGACCTGCCGGCCGGGCTCTGGTACGCGAACATCGGTCACGGTCGTGAGCGGATCGCACAGGCGGCGGCCAAGCAGATGACGACCTTGGAGACCTACCATCTGTTCGGCATCCACGCCAACCGGCCGGCAATCGATCTCGCCGAGCGGTTGCGCGGCCTGGTTCCGGTCGCCGACGCGTCGTTCATCCTCACCTCCGGCGGGTCGGACTCGGTCGAGGTCGCCTGCAAGCTCGCACGCCGCTACTGGCAGCAGGTGGGACGAACGAGGAAGACCGTCGTCCTGAGCCGGACGGGTGGCTATCACGGTTTGCACGGCTTCGGTACGTCGATCGCCGGCCTGGACTTCAACCGGGCCGGCTACGGCACCGAGTCACTGATCCCCGAGACCGCACGAATCCCGCTCGCGGACCTCGCCGCCACGCGGACACTGATCGAGCGGATCGGCCCGGGGAACGTCGCCGCGCTGGTCGCCGAGCCGGTGGTCGGTACGGGCGGTGTCCATCCACCGCCGGACGGGTATCTGACCGGACTCCAGGCGCTGTGCCAGGAGTTCGACATCCTCCTCGTCGCCGACGAAGTCATCACAGGGTTCGGCCGGACCGGTGAATGGTTCGCGAGCCACCGCTGGGGTATCGAGCCCGATCTGATCACCATGGCGAAAGGCATCACCTCGGGCTACGCGCCGCTCGGTGCGGTGGCGGTCTCCGGGCGAGTGTCGGAGCCGTTCATGTCGGGGGACGACGCCCCGATCTTCCGGCAGGGCATCACCTACTCCGGGCACGCGACGGCCTGTGCGGTGGCCATGGAGAACCTCGACGTACTGGAGGAAGAGGACCTCGTCGCGCGGGTCCGGGCGCTCGAACCTGTGCTGGCCACGGCGTTCGGCTCACTCGCCGAGTCGCCGTTGGTCCACGAGGTCCGCGCGATCGGACTGATGGCGGGAGTTCAGTTGCTGCCCGACGTACCGGCCGACGAGGTGATCCGCGGCTGCCGCGAGCGAGGTGTGCTGACGCGCCTGCTGGCCGGCAACGCCTTGCACGTATGCCCTCCCTTCGTGATCACACCCGATGAGATCCGCTTCGCGGCGGACGTGATCGCGGCGGCGCTCGACGCCGTCGCGGAAAGGACAGCCGCATGACCGCGATCGTGTGGGGAACCGACGCGCTCGAGTCGGTTCCCACCGGGTTCCTGACGACCGACTGGCAACCGGCAGCCGCCGGTGCGACCTTCGATGTCTTCGACCCGTCGACCGAACGGCCGATCGCCGCCGTCGCCGACTGTGGGCCGGCCGATGCCTTGGCTGCTCTCGACGCCGCGGCCGGCGCGGCTTCGACGTGGGCGTCCTCGACGCTTCGAGAGCGGGCCGACGTGCTGCACCGGCTCGTTGATGGGCTCCTCGCGAACAACGAGCGTCTGGCTCAGCTCATCACTCTTGAGGTCGGCAAGACGATCCGAGAGGCACGTGGCGAGGTGGTCTATGCGGCCGACTACGTCCGGT
Source organism: Kribbella caucasensis (assembly GCF_004361855.1). GTDB lineage: Bacteria > Actinomycetota > Actinomycetes > Propionibacteriales > Kribbellaceae > Kribbella > Kribbella caucasensis. The sequence goes on along the minus strand of NZ_SNWQ01000007.1, from coordinate 111,537 downwards.
GGTACGCCGAGGAGGCCGTTCGACCACATGGCCGGAGTACCGCCTCGCCCGACGGGCGCAACCACATCGTCACGGTCGCCGAACCGGTCGGCCCCTGTCTGCTCATCACGCCGTGGAATGTCCCACTCGCCATGGCGGCCAGGAAGGTGGCGCCCGCCGTGGCTGCCGGCTGCACCGCCGTACTGAAGCCCGCGGAACTGACGCCGCTCACCTCACTGGTTTTCGGGGAGTTGCTGCGCGAAGCCGGTGCTCCCCCGGGCGTGCTCTGTGTCGTGACGACGAGCAAGCCCGCGGATGTGAGCGGTCCACTGCTGGCGGACCCGCGCCTGCGCAAGGTCTCCTTCACCGGGTCGACCGCGGTCGGCCGGATCCTGCTCGAACAGAGCGGTCGCCGCGTCCTGAGAACCTCGATGGAGCTGGGCGGCAACGCTCCCTTCGTGGTGTTCGACGACGCGGACCTCGAGGTCGCCGTCCGCGAGGCGATGATCGCCAAGATGCGGCTGGGCGGACAGTCCTGTGTCGCGGCCAACCGCTTCCTTGTTGCCGACGGCATCGCTGACGCGTTCGTCGACGCCTTCGCCGCACGGATGGCAGCCGTTGTCGTGGGCAACCCTGCCGACGAGGACACCGACCTCGGCCCTCTGGTCGACCACCGCGCGGTCGAGAAGGCGAACCGCCTGATCGACGACGCCGTCGCCAAGGGCGCGGTCGTGGTCGTCCGCGCACCGATCCCGGACGGGCCGGGCCACTACGTCGCGCCGACCGTCCTCGATCAGGTGCCCGCGGATGCCGACATCCTGCGCGAGGAGGTGTTCGGGCCGGTGGCGGCGATCCGGCGATTCTCGACCGAGGCCGAAGCGGTTGCTGCTGGCAACGACACCGAGCACGGCCTGGCGGCGTTCGTGATCACCCGCGACACGGAGCGCGCCCGGCGGGTGAGCTCCGGCCTCCAGACCGGGATGGTCGGGATCAACCGCGGGCTGGTGTCCGATGTGGCGGCGCCGTTCGGCGGCGTGAAGCAGTCCGGGCTCGGGCGCGAGGGCGGGCCTGAGGGACTGCACGAATACCTGCAGTTCAAGTACCTCTCCTCGCCCGGCTTCCAGCTCTGATGGCCGTCGTCAGTCTTGCTCTCATCCCCGGTGACGGCATCGGGGTCGAGGTGATGGAGTCCGCGAAGCAGATCCTCGACGCGGTCCAGGCGACGTACGACGTGACGTTCACGATGACCGAACTGGACTGGTCCTGCGAGCGATACCACCGTACGGGTGCGATGATGCCCGCCGACGGTCTCGACGTCCTCGGCCGGCACGATGCCATCCTGCTGGGTGCCGTCGGCTGGCCCGGGGTCCCCGATCATGTGTCGTTGTGGGGTCTGCTCATTCCGATCCGCAGAACCTTCGGTCAGTACGTGAACCTGCGGCCGATGCGGGTCTTCGAGGGAGTGCCGACGCCGGTGCGTCCGGAGTTGTCCGCCGGCACGGACTTCGTCGTCGTACGGGAGAACTCCGAGGGCGAGTACAGCGAGGTCGGCGGCCGGATCGGTCGGGGCTCGTCCGAAGTCGCGCTGCAGCAGAGCACATTCTCCCGCGTAGCGGTGGAACGGATCGCCGAGTACGCGATGACGACGGCGGAGAGTCGTCGCGGTCACGTCCGGTCCGCCACCAAGTCCAACGGCATCATCCACACCATGACGTTGTGGGACGAGGTCGTCGACGACGTCGCCGTGCGCCACCCGGACGTGACGATGTCGCGCGAGCACGTGGACGCGATGGCGGCACGGATGGTGATGCACCCGTCGGACTTCGACGTCGTGGTGGCGTCGAACCTCCTCGGCGACATCCTGTCGGACCTGGCGGCCGCCGTCTGCGGCAGCATCGGGATCGCGCCGTCCGCGAACCTGGCCCCTGATGGTCCGGGGCCGTCGATGTTCGAGCCCGTCCACGGTTCGGCGCCGGACATCGCGGGCAAAGGGCTGGCCAACCCGATCGGCATGCTCTGGTCCGTGGTGCTGATGTTGGAGCACCTTCGGCTTCAGGAGCCCGCCGCAGCCCTCATGAGTGCCATCGAGGAGTCGCTGCGCGATCCACGGACCCGCACGGCAGATCTCGGCGGTACGGCGTCGACCGGCGAGGTCACCGAATTCGTCGCAGCCCTGCTACTGAAGGAAAGAGTCAGCAGTTGACGTCCTCCCCGCCCTCAAGGGACAGGGATTCCAACCACTACGCGGAGGTAGCGAGTTGAGGTTCACGCTTCGGCGAGACCCGTACTGGCGGCGTCTCTCGGCGTGCGCTGACGGCCCGTCCGGCCGCGATGTTGACTGCCGCGTTCACGTCCGCGTTCGCCTGGTGTCCGCAGGCTGCGCACCGGAACACCGCTTGGTTCTCGCGATTCTCCGGTGCGCAGTGCCCACAGGCGCTACAGGTTTGCGACGTGTACGCAGGATTCACTCTCTCGACCCGTCCGGCGGCCTTGTGCTCCAGGCGCTGCACGAGCAGCCCCCACCCGTTGGCGAGAATGCCGCGATTCAGACCGGCCTTGGCGCGGCGACGATTCGGCAGGTACCCGCCCGGCTGTTCCGGATCGGGCTTGGGCTTGGGTCGCCTGGTCATCGGCGCGACCCGCAGGTCCTCGACCCGGATGACGTCGAACCGTCGGGCGAGGTCGGTGCTGGTCTTCTCCACCCAGTCCTTGCGCCGGTCACCGGCCCGGGCGTGCAGCTTCGCGATCGCGGCCCTCACCCGCTGCCGGCGCTTGGAGCCCGGATGAGCGCGGGCCAGGCGGCGTTGCAGGTGCTTGAGCCGTTCCTGCTCACGGTCCGACAGCCCGGTGCAGGTCAGAAGTTCACCGGTGGACAGGGCCGCCGACACGGTGACGCCGCGGTCCACCCCGACGACCTCGCCCGTACCCGGTGCCGGAATCGGCTCCGGGATCGCGGCGAACGCGATGTGCCAGCGACCCACCCGGTCGCGGGTGATGCGGTACGACTTCGCGTCGGGCACGGCACGGGACAGCCGGAACTGCACCCGGCCGACCTTGGGCACGTTGACCGCGGCCCACTTGCGGTTCAGCTTGACGATCCGGGACGCCTGGGAGCCGACGATCCGGAACCCCTCGTGCACCCCCGCTCTGCGCCAGGTCGGCCGCCGATGGGTCCCTGCGTAGAAGTTCCGGACCGCCTGGTCGAAGTCGCGCAGCGCCTGCTGCTGCACGGTCTGCGACCCGGCCCGCAACCAGCCGAACGCGCCCCGCGCCTCGGTCAACTGCCGGGCCTGCTCGACGTACCCGGGCGTCGGACCCTTGTCGGGGGTCCACATCGACCACTGCTCCAGAGCCAGGTTCCACACGTACCGGGCGTGCCCGCACTGCGCCAGCAACGCAGCCTGCTGCGCGGGAGTCGGGTCCAGCCGGTATCGGGACATGCCAATGATCCAATCAGCCGGGACCGACAGTCCCCAGTTTCCGAAGGGAGGGAGTCGCGGTTCCTCCCCGCCATGAAGGACGGGTTCCCGCGACCTAACAGATGAGCCGAGCAGAGGTCGCTGTCATCGGACTGGGTGCCATCGGGTCGATGACCCTGTGGCGGCTCGCCGAGCGTGGAGTGAGCGTGCACGGCTACGAGCGGTTCGGCGTCGCGCACGACCGCGGAGCATCGGCCGGTCAGACCCGGCGGTTCTCCGTCCAGAGTCAGCGCGAGCCTCGCCTCACACCTCTGGCGATGGAGGCGTTCGATCTGTGGCGCGAGCTCGCCGATCTCTCCGGCCGCGAACTGTTCCGGCAAACCGGTGGCGTGATCATCGGGCCGGAAGGTAGGCCGTCCATCGTCTCGGCGATCGCGTCCGCGCGGGAATACGAGCTCCCCCACGAGTCACTCGGGCCGGACGCGCTGCGATCGCGGTTCCCGCAACACGTCGTACGCGACAGTGATGTCGGCGTCACCGATCCGTTCGCGGGATACCTGCGGCCTGAGGCAAGCGTCGCGTCTGCCGTCGAACGCGCCACAGCTCTCGGTGCGGAAGTGAGCCTCTACACCGAGGTCATCGGCATAGAGCCACGGGCTGACGGAGTTGCCGTCATCACCAGGGACGGCGAGGTGACCTACGAGCGGGTGGTCCTGGCACCGGGTGCGTGGGCGGGCGATCTCGTTCCGGGTGCGGCCCAGCTCGTCGTACCACGACGGCTGGTTCAGGCGTGGTACCTGGCCCGGCGACCGGCTGACTACCGCCCCGAGACCTTCTGCGTCTTCGAGCGGGTGGGCGACGTTTCTGCCTACGGATTCCCTTCCCTCGACGGTCTGACAATCAAGATCGGGGTCAAGTTCGAGGCACATCCGGTGATCGACGATCTCGGCAATGTCCAGCGGTCGGTGGACGTCGGCCATGCGGTCCGGCTCGCCGGCGTGATCCGGGAGTTCTTCCCCGGGCTGTACCCCGATCCGGTCACGCTGGTGACCGGGATCGAGGGCTACAGCCCGGACGACCAGCCACTCGTCGGACTCGCGCCGGCGGACCCACGGCTCGTGATCGCGTGCGGATTCTCCGGCGCGGGCTTCAAGTTCGCACCGGTGATGGGAGACATCGTCGCCGACTTCGCCACCACCGGCTCGACCACCCGCGACGCGTCATTCCTGACGCCGGGACGGCACCTTGCTGCGACGTCACTCGGTGCAAGCTGACGCGGCTCAGGCATCGTCGCTCCACCTGGGTGCTTCTCGGTCGACATGAGGCCGCGCACCGACGCGGCCACAGTACCCAGCGGAAGACCTATTCCGAGATGCACGCCGATCATCCGCCGTACGTCGTTCGTCACCCCGGCAGCCAGCATCGTCAGCGCTCCGCGGACACCCTCTTCGGCCGAGCTCGGGACGCGCGTGCAAGGTGCGGCGCAGGTCGACGAGACGGGACCTCAAGGTGTCTCGTCCAGCGCACGCAGGAAGTCCGCGATCAGTACGTCCGCCGGCTCGACACCGCAGGACACGCGAATCATGCCGTCATCGATGCGTGCTGCCCTGCGCTCTTCGGGCGTCAGCGAGAAGTGTGACGAATTGAACGGCGTACTCACCAGTGTCTCGACACCGCCGAGGCTGGTGGCCTCACAGGCGACCTGCAACCGCCGCATCACTCGCAATGCCCGGTCGTCACCGCCGGCGACGGTGAACGAGACCATGCCACCTGCGCGCAGATCGTCGTCGTCACGACGGAGCACTCGCGCGGCGACCTCAGCGCGCTCGTAGTCCGGCAACGACGGATGACGCACGCGTACGACGTCATCACGCGCAGCCAATGCCGTGGCCAGGGTCCGGGCAGTCGCACACGAATGCGCCAAGCGCACCTGGAAGGTCTGCAGACCACGCCAGACGAGGTACGCCGCATGCGGATCCAGGCAGGTGCCCAACGTGATGACGCGGCGCTGCACCTCGCGCACGAGGTCGAACGAGCCGGCCACCACCCCCGCGATCGCGTCCGAGTGACCGTTCAGGAACTTGGTTGCCGAGTGCAACACAACGTCCGCACCGAGCGCCAGCGGCTGCACGCAGTACGGCGTGGCGAAGGTGTTGTCGACGACGAGGCGCGCGCCCGCGTCGTGCGCGATCCGCGCAATGGCTGGCAGGTCTGCGAGGTCCAACTGTGGATTCGCCAGCGTCTCGACGTAGACGACACTGGTCGGTCTGTCCGCCACCGCCGCCCGCCACTCGTCCAGGTTCATCGCATCTACCTGTACGACGTCGAAGCCCCACGCCGGCAGATCGCGGACCAGGAGGTCCCGCGTATCGCCGTACACCTGCCTCGCGGCGACCACCCGGTCACCCGCGGACAACAGGGTGAGCAGCGTCGTGGCGATCGCCCCCATGCCGGACGACGTCATGAACGCCGCCTCCGCTTCCTCGAGGCGTCGTACCTCGTCGGCCGCGACATCGACGGTGGGATTGCGGAACCGCCCGTACCAGATCTCGTCCAGTCCGCCGTCCTGGACGTCCTTGTACGCCTCGTCGTCCAGGAAGTAGGTCACCGACTGGTGGATCGGCGGAACCACCGGGCGGGTTCTGGGACTGAACCGCTCGGACTGGGCTGGTCTGCCCTCGATCATCGGGTCCTCCTCGTCGTCCGTCCCAGGGCCTTGCCGGGACGTGGGGTACTTGCTTAGTATCTGCATATGCGCGCAGATACGCAATCACGCAGACCTACACCGGGCGACGAACAGGTCGCGCTGGCCGTGGAGGTCTTCCGGATGCTGTCCGACCCCACCCGGGTCCGGCTGCTCTGGGCGCTGCTGGACGGCGAGATGGCGGTGAACGAACTGGCCGAAGCGGTCGGCAAGTCACAGGCCGGGGTATCCCAGCACTTGGCCAAGCTGCGGCTGGCACGGCTCGTCCGGACCCGGAAGCAGGGAAACCAGGTCTTCTACCGGATCGAGAACTCCCATGCCAGCCAGTTGGTCCAGGACGCGATCTACCACGCCGAGCACTCCAGCGGGGGCTTTCCCGATCACCACCGGGCAGCCGACGCGGTAAGCCATCTCGATCCAGCCACCGGCACCTGACAGAGCAGAGGACATAGACAGCCGATGAGCACCACAGAGCACGAGCACAACCACCCCCACCCAACCGAGCACGACGCTGAGCACGGGCACGGGCACGGTCACGGGCATCACGCGAAGCCCGACGGCGAGCACGCTGCTGAGCAAGGTCATGGGCACGGTCATGGGCACGGTCACGGCGACCGCGACCATGGCGATCATGACCACGGCAGCGGGGTGTGGGCGAAGGTCAAGCACGCCCTCGTGCCGCACGCTCACGACTCGAACGAAGCGATTCAGTCCGCCCAGGAAGCCAGCAAGGAAGGCATTCGCACCGCCTGGATCGGGCTGGCCGGCATGATGCTGACCGCGTTGCTCCAGGTCGTCATCGTCTGGGCGTCCGGCTCCATCGCCCTCCTGGCCGACACCCTGCACAACCTCGGCCATGCCGCCACGACCATCCCGCTGGTGATCGCCTTCAAGATCGGGCAGCGCGCCGCAAGCAAGCGCTACCCGTACGGCTATCGCCGCGCGGAGGACCTGGTCGGACTCTTCATCTCCCTCGTGATCGCGGCCTCGGCCGGCCTCATCATCTGGGAATCCATCGACGCGCTGGTCAATCCCCACCCGCTGACCAACCTCGGCTGGGTCTTCGCCGCCGGGATCGTCGGCGCTGCCGGAAACGAGGTCGTGGCGGTCTATCGCATCCGGGCGGGCAAGCGCATCGGCTCGGCTGCCCTCGTCGCCGAAGGGCAGCACGCCCGGGTCGACGGGTTCACCTCGATCGCCGTCGTACTCGGTGTCATCGGGGTCTGGCTCGGGTTCGCGCGTGCCGACGCCATCGTCGGTCTGTTCATCGCCGTCGCGATCCTCGGCGTCCTGGTCAGCTCGCTGCGGATCACGATTCGCCGGCTGATGGACGGCGTGGACGACGGCGTCATCGATCAGATGACGCAGACCGCTCGTACGGCAGAAGGTGTCACCGGTGTCGAGACCATGCGCGCCCGGTGGAGTGGCCACCGCCTCGTGGCCGACGCCGAAATCACCGTAGAGCCCGGACTCTCGGTGGCCGATGCACACAGCATCGCCGAGTTCGTGGAGCACCGGCTCCTCACGAAAACGCCGCACCTGCAGGAGGTCAGCGTCCATGTCCATCCAGCCGGCGTCACACACCCACTGACCGGGAGCCTGGTCTGACTGCGGTGATGGACGGCCGCTAGCTCTGACGTTGTCCCGAAGGGCTCGACCCTCCGGGACAACGTCATGTCGAGCCAGACGCCGATGCGTACGGCGACTACGGGGTGGCGACTTGGCGCAGGCGGTGGGCTTGATCGAAGAGGGCTCGTTCGGACAGGCGGGCGGCGATCAGAGCGGCCAAGGCGTCCGCGGCCAGGAGCATGTACATGACGACGATCTGGTAGCGGATCGCGGTCAGCGGGTCGACGCCGGCGAGGATCAGACCGGTCATCGCGCCCGGGAGGCTGATCAGCCCGACGACCCGGGTGGAGTCGACCGCCGGAATCAGTGCATAGCGAAGCGTGGAGCGATGATGCGGAGCGAACGCCTCGCGAGCAGGCAGGCCGAGCGCCAGGCGTGCCTCGATCGCGGGCCGCGCCGTCCGGGCTTCCTCGCGGAGCCGACTGAGAACCAGAGCGGCCGTCTGCATCGCGTTCGCCACGACCATGCCACCGACCGGGATCACGACCCGCGTTTCGATCGCGATCACGCCGGTGGCGAGCAGAACGCCCAACGTGGCGGCCGTGCCCACCCCGACCGCGGCCGTGGCAATCCAAGTTGCCTGTGGCAACCCTCGAGCACGACGGCCGGCCACCTGTCCCGCGATGACCACCATGAGTGCAAGCCAGCCGATGGCGCCCGGCAGTCCGGTATGCCTGAACAGGAGCAGCAGTACGGCGCCGATGGCAACCAATTGGATCGCGGCCTGCACCGCAGCGACCAGCACATCGCGGGACAGCCCGAGGCGTTGCCGCCAGACCACCAGGACGCAGACGACCACCAGTGCGGCGGAGGTCGCGACACCAGCCCACGACGGAACCTGAGCGTTCATACGGCATCACCTTGCAGATAGGCGACCTGAGCCACCGGACCATGTTCGACCAGCCGCCCGGCGGTCAGTACGACGGCCTCGTCGGCTATCCGGCGCGCCTGGGCCGCATCGTGGCTGACCAGGACGACCGTCATCCCATCCGCGGCCAACTGCTTGAACACTGCCTCCACCGCCGCGGTGCTGGCCGGATCCAGCGCTGACGTCGACTCGTCCGCCAAGAGGACCTCAGGTTTCACCGCCAGAGTTCGCGCCAGGCACACCCGCTGCGCCTCACCGCCCGACAGCCCCGCGGTCGGCCGCTCGAGCATCGAGTCCGGCAGGCCGACACGTTCGAGCAGTTTCGCGGCTTCGTCTTCGGTGAGCTCCTGTCGGCCGACTCGCAGGTCGTCCAGGACCCGCTCGGTCAACAGGGTCGGCGCCTGCGCGACCAACCCGACCCGGCGTCTCAGAGCCAGTACGTCGAACTCCGGCAGCGGACGGCCGTGCAGCAGGACCCGCCCACCGGTCGGTTCACCGAGACGATTGAGGAGCCTAAGCAGGGTCGACTTCCCGGCTCCCGACGGCCCGACCAGCGCCGTACAACTGCCCGCGCGGATCTCGATGCCGACCGAGTCCAGCAAGAGCGCCTGCCCACGCCGAACGGAGACCTCCTCCAAGGTAAAGACCGCTACCACGATCACCTCCAACTGTAATGACCGCTACCGCGACTCATCATCGCATCCGTTCATCAGGTGGACTGTGCGAGCATGTGGCCGACGGCGATGCAACCATGGTTACATCAGATCGTGAACGAGGAGGAGTGATGGGCGCCGAACGTTCGCCTGGCACGTGGGTGCTGTTGTCCTACCGGATGCCCCGGGAGCCGTCGACGCCGAGGATCGCGGTCTGGCGGAAGCTGAAGCGGCTCGGCGTGGCCCAGCTGTCCGACGGCCTCGTCGCGCTGCCGGCCGATGCGAGGACCCGGGAGCACCTGGAATGGATCGCCGATGAGGTCATGGAGCACGGCGGAATGGCCGGCATCTGGCTTGCTTCACCGGCGACACAAGCCCAGGAACGGCAGCTCGCCGAGTCCATGGCCGCAGCCCGCGCCGACGAGTACCGGGCACTGACTGCGGCTGCCGCCGATGCCACCGACCTGCCGGCCGCCGAGCAGTCGCGACTCAGTACCCGGCTCCGCGCCGACCTGCGCCGAGCGAACCGGCGTGACTACTTTCCGCCGCCCGAGCGCGAAGAGGCCCGGGCCGCCATCGACGGGCTGCAGTCGCCTGTGCACTCTGCCGGAAAGGGAACAGCGAAGCGATGATCTGGACCACCAGGGCGGGCATTCACATCGACCGCGCCGCGTGCGCGTGGCTGATCCGCCGCTTCGTCGACGCCGACGCGGACTTCACCTTCGTGTCCGACCCGGACGATGTACCGCCGAGCGCGACACCGTTCGACATGCGCGGCGTGGAACTGGGCCACCACGACGGCGACTGCAGCTTCGAGACAATCCTGCGCCGTTACGAGCTGACCGATTCCGTGCTGTGGCGCATCGCCGAGATCATCCATGAAGCCGATCTCGACGACGAGCGGTACGACGCCCCCGAGGCACCCGGTCTCGACACCGCGTTGCGCGGACTGTCCATGGTGTGCGACGACCTCGAGATCCTCACGGTCACCGGGCCGCTGTTCGACGGTTTGTACGAGTTCTACCGCCGCGCGCTGCTGCTCGGCCACGAGCCGGCATGAGCCGAGAGCACGCGACCCCGGCCGCCCACGGTGATGTGATTCCCTTCCGGAAGGCACTGCGGGTCTGGCTGACGATCTCCCTGCAGACGTTCGGTGGACCGGCCGGTCAGATCGCGGTCATGCAACGAACGCTGGTGGACGAGAAGCGCTGGATCGGCCAGCGACGGTTCCTGCACGCACTGAACTACTGCATGCTCCTGCCCGGCCCCGAGGCGCAGCAACTCGCCGTCTACATCGGCTGGCTGCTGAACGGAACCCGTGGTGGTCTCGCCGCCGGCACGCTGTTCGTGCTCCCGGGTGTCATCGCTCTCTTGATCCTTTCGGCGATCTATGTGGCCTTCGGCGAGAGCGGGGTTGTCACAGCCTTGTTCGCGGGCCTGGCGCCGGCGGTACTGGCCGTCGTCGCCCAGGCCGTCGTCCGGGTCGGCCGACGCGCACTCACCCATCGTCTGCTGGTCGTGGTCGCGGTCGCCGCATTCGTCGCTCTGGCCGTCTTCGGCCTACCGTTCCCGGCCGTGGTCGCTGCGGCCGCAGTCATCGGCTGGGCACTCGGGCGGCTCGCTCCCAGCGTCTTCGCCCATCGCGCGGAGGACGACGTCTTGACCGAAGCGCCCCCGCTCATCGCCGACGACGCGCTGCACGCTGAGCCACCCAGCCGCACACGGGCCGTCCGCATCCTCGTGACAGGCGTGTTCCTCTGGTTCGCGCCGGTCGTCGCTGTTTCCACCATCTTCGGCACGAACAGTATCTTCACGACCCAGGGCACGTTCTTCGCCGGCGCCGCGGTCGTCACCTTCGGTGGCGCCTACGCCGTACTCGCGTACGTCGCCCAGCGTGCGGTCGAGGTGTACGGCTGGCTCGCCCCCGGCGAGATGGCCCGAGGACTCGCACTCGCCGAAAGCACGCCCGGTCCCCTCATCATGGTCGTCCAATTCGTCGCGTTCGTCGGCGCCTACCGGCACCCGGGCGACCTTGACCCGTGGGCGGCCGCTTTGCTCGGGGCGTTCCTGACCACCTGGGTGACCTTCATTCCCTGCTTCCTGTTCGTGCTGCTGGGAGCGCCGTACATCGAACGACTCCGCGGCAACCACGCCCTGACCACCGCACTCACCGGCATCACCGCCGCCGTGGTCGGCGTCATCGCCAACCACGCGCTCTACTTCGCGCTCAACACTCTGTTCGAGTCGACGACTCTGACGGAGTGGGGTCCGGTTCACCTCCGACTGCCCGAGCTCGCCTCGATACGGCCACTCGAGTTGAGCATCACGGTGATCGCCGCGGCGCTGATCTTCTGGCGCCGCTGGTCGGTACTCCGGACTCTCGGCGCTTGCGCCATCCTGGGCCTGGCGTTCTCCGCCCTCGCGGCGATCTGATGAATGCTCATGGCCCCTAAGTGTCCTGCGGCCGTTGTGCGCGGACGAAGGCGATGAACGGGCGCCGGTTGCCTGTCTCGATTTTCTGGAAGCGGGCGGCGGTTGCGAGCTTCGGAAGCTGGTCGATGGGGTTGTGCTGCATGGCGTGGCCGCTCAGTGCGCCGATCGCATGACTCAGGAGCCGATTGGTCGATGGGCGGAAGTCCGCGACAAGGAGGCGACCGCCGGGCCTGAGGACGCGGTACATCTCGTCGAACGCGCGGCCGCGGTCCGCGGGCGGGATGTGATGGATCGCGAGGCTCGTGATCACCACATCGAAGGTAGCGTCGTCGTACGGCAGCTGCTCGGCGCCGGCCACCTGGAACGCGGCGTTCGACGGCGCGTGGTCGTTGGCGTAGGCAACGACCACGGGTGAGGGATCGATGCCCTCCACCTGCCCCGATGGGCCGACGGCCCGAGCGGCGCGGCCGGCGAAGTATCCCGTTCCGCAGCCGACATCGAGCACTTGATCGCCTTCACGGGCGTCGCTCAACCGGACCAGCTCGTCGTACACGCGACGTCTCTGACCGGCGAAGCCGACCGCCGCGGCGAGCTCGTAGCGGTGTGCGTGCTCGATGTGCCCACCGCTCCCGTCGTCGGCATGGCCGTGCCCGCTGCCGAGGAAGCGCTGTCCGAGTCCCATCTCTCCTCCTGAGAATCCGTCGTGGTCAGAGGTACGCAAGTGCTTCCCGGACAGTGATCCGGGATGCGCGGGTCGCCGCCGCCTCGGTCGCCAGCACCGCTCCGAGGACGGCGAGCGCGGTCCAGAGCACCACCGCCGTGCCCGAAACCCGGAACGGCAACGGCGCGGACATGAACAGATTGCCCAATCCGTTCCCCAGTACGGCGGTCAGCACCAGCGCCGGTCCGATGGCCAGCAAACAGCTCGCGACAGCCAGCGCGACCGACTCGACGATGACGATCCGCCGTACCGACCTCGGCCTGGCACCGATCGCGTGCAGTACGCCGAACTCCCGGATCCGGTCCAGCACGTTCGCGGACGTCGTACTGCCGAGGCCGATGACACCGATGATGCCGAGCGGCAACGCGACGCCAACGAGGACGAGCACCACCGGTCCCGTGTGGCCGGCGCCGATCGCGTCACTGCGACTGACCGACGCGGACGATGCCACCGAAAGACCAGCGCTGGTCAGGGCCTTGCCGACGGCGTCGGCGGTCGCGCCGCGCGCGGCCTCGTCGTGCCGATCGGTGACGACCCGCAGTTGGTTGGCCTCGACCGGCCGGGCACTTGCCGCCGCGAAACCCTCGGATGTGGCGTAGACGGCCGCGTCACCACGCTCTTCGACGATGCCTACGACCCGCCAGCTCGTGGTCGTACCGTCGGTGACGAGCTGCACCGAGTCGCCGACAGTGAGATCAGGGATCGTGTTCTTCCGGGTGATCTGGTTCAGCACGACCGCGCCGGTCTCGCCCGGATTGAGCCAGCGACCCTCGAGCAGCTTCCTCGCCGCCGCTCCCCCGCCCGGCATGGTGATCAGCCGGATGCTGCCGTGCCCCTGATCCGGATAGGTACGGGTCACCGGGAGTCCTCCCGGCAGCGACAGCGAGGTTTGTTCGACGTCCAGGTTCGTCACCCTTACGACACCTGGCACGGCGCGCACCACCTCCGCGACCTTGTCCACCGGCGCGGGTTCCGCCAACCGCACGTCCACGTCCCAATCGCGTCCTGCTGTCTGTTCATCGTTGACCGCGTTGGTCCCTGCGGTCAACGACATGCCGCTGACGAAGACCGCTCCCGCACTGGCCAGCAAGCCGACCGACAACCAGAACCTGACCGGGCGGCGGACCGTGTTGCGCAGTGCCATCAGCAGCCCGCGGTTGATCCGGCGGCTGCGGCTCAGCCGGGCGAGCATCCCGGTCGCACGACCGGCAGCCCGGCCTGTGCCGCTGTGATCGATCGCCGCACGCACCGTGATCCGGCTCGCTCTCACCAGCGGCACCAACGCGATCACGGGTGGCAAGCCGACTCCCACGGCGATCGCGGTCGAGGTCGCCCACCATGGTGCGGCCAAACTCGCCGGCACGATGCCCAGCATGTCCAGCAGCATGCGCAGGAAGGTCCGGCCGATCAGCACCGCCGGGCCAAGGGCGATCAGCGTCGCCGTGGCGGAGATCAGCACGGTCAACGTCAGGTACCCACGGCCGATCCGGCTGGATCGCGCCCCGACTGCCTTGAGGATCCCGATCTGCGGGATTTGCTGGGTGAACAGGTTGTTCAGCATCGTCGCGACCAGGATCGCGCTCAGCAACAGCGCCGCCCCCGCACCGGTCAGCAGAGTCAGGAGGAGTACGTCGGCCTGCCATTGATGCGGATGTGCGTACGGCTCCGGCACCTGGATCTCGGCAACCTGTACGCCGTACTGGCGCTGCAGGAGCTCGCCGACGTCATTGGCGACCGCGACGACGCGATCACGATCGCGACTGGCCGTCGTGTCACCGGGATCGGAGACCTGGAGCTTGAGCTGGTCGAGAAGGGCCGGTCCCCCGGCATCGGCGAGTGTGGTCAGTGAGAGGTAACCGCGGCCGCGTTGCTCCTGCGGAGACGGCGCCAGGCTCGGGTCGTAGACCGTTCCGGCAACGCGGAGGCTGACCGTCCGGCCGCTCGGCAGCCGCACACTGACCGAGTCGCCGATTGCGACACCGACCAGCGACAACGAGTCGCGGCCAAGGCGGATCTCCCCTGCGGCTGGTGGCCAGGCGGATCCGGTCAGATCGAACCTCACCAGCCGCATCGGATCGTCCGGCGCGGCCACGAAGACCTGCAAGGGGTACGGGCGCGTGTTGCCCGCCACCGTTACCTCGGTGTCGAACTGGCTCCGCCCGGTCGCCGCGATCACGCCGGGCCGACCACGAGCAGCGTTCGCCACGGCGGACATCTCGGCGGCGTCAAGGCCCTGGCGGAACACGATCGTCGCCGACGCCGGCTCGGTCGCTGTGTAGGCGCCGCTGGTTTCCCGGCCGATCGAGCTCCAGGCGAACAGCATCCCGCCGAACACCGTGATGCTCACCGTCAGGGCGATGACCATGAGGACGAACCGCGACCAGCCGGCCCGGACGTCGCGTCGCAGCTTGCGCCCGAGCAACCCGTTCATCGGATCACTCCGGCGGCATTGACATCGCTGACGACCAGGCCGTCCTGGATCGTGATCTCACGGCTCACCAGGGACCGAATGTCGGTCTCGTGGGTCACCACGACGATGGTCCGGCCCTCGGCATTCAGTTCCGCGAACAGTCGCAGTACAGCGTCGGCTGTCGCCGAGTCCAGGTTCCCGGTGGGCTCGTCAGCCAGCAGCAGTGGAGGATCGTTGGCCAGCGCCCGGGCGATCGCCGCGCGCTGCTGCTGACCACCGGACAGTGCCATCGGCAACTTGTCCGCCTGGTCGACGATGCCGACCAGGTCCAGCAGCTCACGCGCCCGGTCGTACCGCTCGACGGAGGTGAGCCGGGCCGCGAAGTCCATCGGCAGCATCACGTTCTCCAGCACCGTCAGCGTGGGCAGCAACTGGAAGAACTGGAAGACCAGCCCCACACTCGCCCCTCGCCACGAAGCCAGATCGGACTCCGACAGCTTGCCCAACTCGGTCCCGGCGACCCGGACGGTGCCGGTGGTCGCCCGGTCGATCCCGGCCAGCAGGTTCAGTAATGTCGTCTTCCCACTCCCCGATCTGCCGACCACCGCGACGAATTCACCGCTCGCAACCTGGAGGTCGATCGCCCTCAGCGCGGTGAAGTCGCCCGCGCTGGTGGAATACGTCTTGCTGACGGCGCTCAGGCCGATTGCCTCGGACACGGTCTTCTCCCTCTCCTTCGGATCGACGGACTCAGCCATGCCGCCCGGGCCCGTGTCCACCGCCGCCGGCACCGGCGAGCATCATGATCACGACGAGCAGCAAGACCAGAGCGAGTACGACGAGCGCGATCGTCAGCCATCGCCTGGATCGGTCCCGGCGCTCTGGAGGCGGAACACTCATCAGCTGATCCCTTCACGAGGTCTTGTCGTCGGCCAAGACTCGTCCGACGCCGTCGTCGCCGGAATCTCCTCCCAGGGGGATCTCTCGCCGTACTCACGGAGTCCACGAACATCGCCCTCGAGGGTGACGCCGGCACCCTCGGTCGCCGATAAGCTCGACAGACCATGTCCGGCCTGACCGCGCACCACAGATTGACCGGGAGCCTGTGGGTTCCGCGGTCGATGGATCTCGCCGTCGCCGTGGTAGCGACCGCGGCAGCCCTCATACAGCTGCGACACGGCATCGGACCGGTCACCGAGCCACCCGCCGAGATCAGCGGATCGGACATCTTCCTGACTGCCGGATCGACGCTGCCGCTGATCGCCTGGCGGCGTTCGACCGTGGGTGTCTTCGTCATCACGGCGGTCTTCGGCACCCTGCTGGCGGCCACCGGCCAATCGATCGAGCTCAACCCGGGTCCCGCTGCCGCACTGTTCCTGATGGCGACGACGCGGACCAACGAGAACCGCTGGGCCGGACGACACACCCTGATCACAGTGGCGCTTCTGACGTCGCACCTGCTCGCGGCCGGGCTGTCGCGGCAGCAGATCCCGGTGAGCGAGCTGTTGCACACCGGTCTGCTATGGGGCGCGGCCTGGTTCGCCGGCGACCGGCACCGGCTCCGGCGCGAGCAACTGGACGAACTCCGCGATCGCGCCGACCGGATCGAACGCGAGGCGGTCCGCGAGCGCCAGCTCGCCGTCGCGGAGGAGCGGGCCCGGATCGCCCGGGATCTGCACGACTCCGCCGGCCACGCCATCACCCTGATCGCGGTTCGCGCAGGTGCCGCACGGCTCCGGCACCCAACTGATCCGGACCGCTCCCTCACCGCCCTCCAGACGATCGAAGAGCTTGCCCGGCAGACCGCCGCCGAGATCGACCAGACCGTCCGCTCGCTCCGCGCGCCCGAGGGCGCCGAGGTCGAGCCGGCGGGTGGGGTGGCCTCGCTGGACCTGCTCGTCTCCCGGCACACCCGGTCCGGCCGCCCGGTGACACTGCGGCAGTCCGGCGAGCCGAAGCCATTGCCTCCAGCAACCGATAGGGCGGCGTACCGGATCACGCAGGAGGCGCTCACCAACGCGGCCAAGCACGGTGTCGGGCCGGCCGACGTACTGGTGGCCTATGGCAACGACGCTCTCGAGCTCATCGTCACCAACCCCGTCGCCCGGGACCACCAGCCGACCCGGAACGCGGGTGGTCACGGTCTGATCGGGATTCGCGAGCGAGCCGACCTCGTCGGCGGCAGCCTGGTCACCCGCCGGAACGCGGACGAATTCGTGCTCACGGTCCGCCTGCCGATCGGGGATCCGCCGGCATGACGCGGGTACTCATCGCCGACGACGAGGACCTGATGCGCGCCGGGCTGGCCGAGCTGCTGACGGCCGATCCGACGATCGAGGTCGCCGGTCAGGCCGCGACGGGACGACAGGCGATCGAACAGGCCGCCGCCATCGTGCCGGACGTCGTCCTCATGGACGTCCGGATGCCCGACATCGACGGCATCACCGCGACTCGCGAGCTACTGCGCCTCGCACCCGAGATCAAGGTCCTCATCCTCACCACGTTCGAGCACGACGAATACGTCCTCGGCGCACTCCGGGCCGGCGCATCCGGTTTCCTGGTCAAACGAACCCGGCCCGAAGACCTGATCGCTGCCGTACACACGGTTCATGCCGGCGACGCCCTGCTCTCCCCGTCGGTCACCCGACTGCTCATCCAGCAAGTCACCCGGAAACAAGAACCTTCGGTCGTCGACCACACTGCGCTCGACCAGCTCGGTGCGCTCACTCCGCGCGAGCGAGAAGTCCTGACTCAGATCGCCCGTGGCCTCACCAACCGCGAGATCGCCGCCGAACTCGTCGTCGAGGAATCCACCATCCGCACCCACGTCAAACGCCTGCTGATGAAACTCGGCCTCCGCGACCGCATCCAGGTCGTGATCCTCGCCTACGAAACCGGTCTCATCCGCCCCGGCCGGCTCGAACCCTGAACGACGTCACCGGGCCGACGACGACTCGTGCAGGAGTTGGAGTTTTGCGTTGTAGGCGGCCAGGGCGGCGTCGCCGTCGCGGGCTGCCTGGCGGTCGAGTCTGGCGGCCTCGCGGCGGTCGGAGCGGAGCCACTGGACGAACACGACCAGGGTGACCAGGACGATCGGCGCCTCGCCGAATCCCCAGGCTACGCCGCCGCCGGTCGCCTGGTCGGCCAGCGGATCGACGCCCAGGCGGTACGCGGATTCGGCCATCGTCGCGCTGAGTGGAGCCGCGGCCTGCATGACGATGACACCGAAGAACGCATGGAACGGTACGGCGATCAGCATCTCCACCAACCGGAGGCCGGGCGCCGTACGACGGGGCCACGGGTCGACGCGCAGGATCGGGCCGAAGAACAGCAACCCGACCAGCAGGAAGTGGATCAGCATCAGGTGGTGGCCGACGTGGCTGGACATGGCGAGGTCGAACAGGCCGGTGAAGTACAGGCCGAACAGGCTGACGACGAACGTCGGCACCGTTACCCCTGGATACGACATCAGCCGGGCAAGCCGGGAATGCAGCACAGTCAGCACCCCCCGGCGTACCGCACTCCTGGCGGGGAGGGCGCGCAGGGCAAGCGTGATAGGTGCCCCGAGCAACAACAGGATCGGGGTGAGCATCGACAGCACCATGTGCTGGGCCATATGCACGCTGAACAGAACCATGCCCAGCTGACCCACGCCCGTACAGGTCGTCGCCAGCATGGTCAGCAATCCCAGGAACCATCCGACGGTTCGGCCGATCGGCCAGTGGATCCCGCCACTTCGCAGTAGAGCCACTCCGACCGCGTACGCGATCCCGAGCACGACGATCGCGACCAGCCATCCGGCGCTGGGCTGCCAGGACGCCAGATCGTCGAAGCCCACCACTTGGCCGACCGGGCCAGGATCGGAAGCCGCGGGCATCTCCATCCCGCCGTGGTGGCCCGCGTGCGGGTCAGACGGTGGCGGCGTCGGGTCGGCCAGCTTGAACAACGTGCGTCCTTCTCAGTTGTGGGGTGGTTCGCCGGTCACAGTGTGGTCGGCATGGAACAGAGCTTCCGCGATCACCCGGCGGAGATGGCCACCGCGGATCGAGGCCACGACCATAACCCGCCACAGCACCCTCGATCATCATCGCGAAGCCGCCGTGCGATAACGCCACTCAGTACGATCGTCGCGTGACTCAGCGACCGGGGGAACGCATGCGCCGACTGGGCGAGCTCGAAGCCGGTGTGATGGTGGCTGTCTGGAAGCACGACGAACCCGTCACCGTCCGGACCATCCTGGACGAACTCGACCGCGATCCCGCGCCCGCCTACACGACGGTGATCACGATCGTCGAGCGGTTGCGCGCCAAGGGGTGGTTGCGGCGTGAACGTGTCGGCCGGTCCTTCCAGTACGCCGCCGTACGTACGGCGGCGACGTACACAGCCGAACTGATGGGCGATGTCCTGGAGTCGTCGGCCGATCGCGGCGCGGCACTGCAGCGGTTCGCCGGACGGCTGTCCGTCGAGGAGATCGCCGACCTTCGTGCCGCACTCGACGAACGCCGCAGGTCGGGTCCGGAATGAGCGCCTTCGTCGCAGCCGTCCTGATCATGTACTGCGTCCTCCTCGGACGTGGCGCCGACCGGTTCCTGAGCCGGTCGGCATGGTGCAGGGAGCATCCGCACCAAGCTCTGCGCCTCTGGCAGGCCTGCGGCATCGGCACCCTGTCCGCGCTCGCCGGAGCCGGGTTGGTGGTGGCTCACGACATCTGGGAGCACCTCGTCGTGTGGCTCTTCCACGCGGACAAGCGCAGCGTTCACCACCTCTACGCCGCCCACGAATCAGTGTCGCCCTGGTGGAACACAACAGCCGCGATCATCGCGCTCCTGATAGCCGGCATCGTTCTCGACGCCGTACGCCGTTCGATCGCGACTGCCAGGATCCGTGCCCGGCACCGGCTGCTGGTGCGTGTGTGCGGCCGCCCGACCGGCGAGCCGGACCTCTACCTCCTCGACGTCCCCGAGGTGGCCGCTTACTGCGTCCCCGGGCCGCGCCGATCTGGCCGGGTGATCGTCACTTCGGCGAGCCGGGAGCTGCTGACCGACGAGGAGATGACCGCGACCGTCGAGCACGAACGCGCGCACCTGGACCAGCGTCATCACGCCAAGATCCTGGTGGCCGAGACTGTCACGCGGCTGCTCGCACCGCTCGGACTGCTCCGCAATTACGCCACCCAGATTCACCAGCTGACCGAGATGGCGGCGGACGACCGGGCGGCCAAGCGCTGTGGTGCGGAGACCGTTGCCCGCGCGCTCCTCCGGATCGGCTCCGCCGGCGGGCCGGCGCCGGGCGCATCACCGTTCCTCGCCATGGCGGGCTCGCTCACCGCCGAGCGGATCCGCCGCCTGCTCCAACCCCGACGGCGGGCCGTGCGCTACCCCTCGATCATCGTCACCTGTGTCGTGATGGCCTTTGGCCTCGTCCCGTTCGGGCTTGTCGTCGGACCGGCCGCGTCCCTCGCCGGAACCCACCATTGCGCCGCAGCCTGCCGGAACTGACTGGAGCGAGCTTCGTTTCTACATCGTGTAGAAAATTCACCGTCGCTCCCGGCCGCTGATCCGAAAGGCATCCCGTGCACGACCCGCTTCCCCACTCCGCACCGGCGGCTTGCCGATGAGCGCCGTGGTGGCCCAACTGGTTCCGTTGCATGGTCTGGGCAGCCGCCAGGACCTGCCGATCGACTTCAGCTACGCCGTCGTGGGTGCCGGCATCGCCATCGCCGCGTCGTTCCTCGTCCTGGCGTTCGCCTGGCAATCCCCGAAGTACCGCGGCAACGCGTCCGGCCGGGCGCTTCCGGCCGGCGTCACGAAGACGATCGATTCGGCCTGGTTCCGCTGGATCGTGCGCCTGTTCGGGCTGTTCGTAGGCCTCTACGCTCTGATGGCTTTACTGTTCGGTCCCGACCGGCTCACCAACCCGATCTTCGGCTTCGTCTATGTGCTGATCTGGGTCGGGCTCGTGCCCGTTTCACTCCTCTTCGGTCCGGTCTGGCGCACGCTGAACCCGCTACGAACGCTCCATCTGTTGTTCTGCCGCGCCGCCCGGCTGAATCCATCCGCCGGACTCCTCACCCTCTCCCCCAAGGTCGGTCTCTGGCCGGCAGCCGTCGGATTGCTCGCCTTCGCCTGGCTGGAGCTCGTCGCGCCGGATCGCGCTACGCTGCCCGTCCTCCAAGTCTGGCTGGCCCTGTACGTCGTCATCGTGGGTATCGGCGCCATGCTCTTCGGCGACCGCTGGTTCTCATCCACCGATCCGTTCGAGGTCTACGCGACCCTGATCGCGCGGCTGTCGCCGTTCGGTCGCCGAGTCGACGGCGCCATCGTCGTACGGCGACCACTCGAGAACCTGGACGGTCTCCGGCCACGGCCCGGCCTGGTCGCCGTCGTCGCGGTTCTCCTCGGTTCGACGGGGTACGACGGCTTCTCGAGCTCCGGTTCGTGGATCGGCTGGGCCCAGAACACCGACTACTCGATGCCCCTCCTCGGCACCGGGATGTTGCTGCTGTTCGTCGCGTTCGTCTTCGCCACGTACAGCTCCGCGACTGTTCTTGCGGGCCGGTTGTCCGGTGCACGCCGTTCCGAGCTGCCGGGCCGATTCGCGCACTCGGTGGTCCCGATCGCGCTGGGCTATGTCCTCGCCCACTACGCGACGTTGCTCATCCTCGAAGGTCAGCGCACGCTGATCCTGCTGAGCGACCCACTCAATCGCGGCTGGAACGTGTTCGGCACCGCGAACCTCAGCCTGAACACCGCGATCACCAACCACACTTCCATCATCTCCACCGGCCTGGTCCTCGCCGTTGTCGGCGGCCACCTGCTCGGCGTCGTCTCCGCCCACGACCGCGCGGTCGCCTTGTTCCCGCGCGCCCGAGCGTTGGCCGGGCAAATCCCACTGCTCATCGTCATGGTCGCCTACACCGTCGGAGGCCTCGGACTGCTCTTCGCCGAGTGACATCGCGGACCACCGCCGTTGTTTCTACATTGTGTAGTAGATTGGCGGTATGCCGGACGAGCATCTCGACATCCGCAAGATGACGCGGGGCGACTTGGACCAGGCCGCCCGCTGGCACGCTGAGGAATTTCCGGAGGGGTTCTATCCCCAACTGGGCGTTCGGTTTCTGGCCGGGTACTACCGGACGTTCCTGAACACGCCATACGCCGTCGCGTTGGTGGCGGTGGCTGCTGACGGTCGAGTGGTTGGCTATCTGACCGGGATTGTCGACGAACGACGGCATGTGAGGCGCGTTCTTGTCCGGCACACCCTTGAACTGGTCGTCGTCGGGCTACTCTGCCTGCTTCGCCGGCCGACGCTGTGGCGAGACTTCCTGCAACGCCGGGCGGTTTGGTACCTGCGCCGGCTGGCACGAGCAACACTCGACTGCGTGGCGCCGCGGCCGGACGGCGCCACCGGGGAGCTGTCGTACATCGTCACGGCTCGGGAAGACCGTGGGGCTGGTGTGGGCGGTCGCCTCCTCGGCGAGTTCCGCGACCGAGCCGTGCGCGCGGGAACGGGCGAACTACGTCTCGTCACAGCGGCTGACGTACCTCGGTTGAGCTCCTTCTATCAGCGCCATGGCTGGCTGCCGGCGGGCCGGCGTACGACGCTCGACGGGCGCGCGCTGGCAAGTTTCCAGCTACCGCTGGCCGGCCGACGTCCCGCCGTCGTCCGTGACGCACTCCGCGACCGGCCGCGGTTGCCCTGGTCATTGGCAGCCATCACGACGGTGGCGGTCTTCGCGGTTGCCTGCGGCGTGCAGACCGAGACGGCCCACACACCCACCCCCTCGGAGAAGCCTCCACTCCCGGCTGTGACACCGGCCCTAACTCCGACGCCGAGCGCCACGCCGACCAACCGGCCAAGCGCGCTACCCGTGAGGCCGACCGCGGATCCCGTCATCCGGCCGATCCCCTCGACACAGTGGAAGCGGATCGTTGCCACCGGCACCTGGCGCGCCGGATGCCCGGTCGGCCAAGCCGATTTGCGGCGAGTGGAGGTCAACCACTACGACTTCTCCGGCCGGGTCAAGCGCGGTGTCCTTGTCGTGCATCGCGACACGGCGGCGGAGATCGCAACCGTGTTCACCGCGCTGTTCAACGCACGCTTTCCGATTCGGCAGATGCGTCCGGTCGAGGAGTTCGGCGGTGACAACACCGTCAGCATGGCGGCCGACAACACCTCGGCGTACAACTGCAGGCGGCCCGGCCAGATCAACGCGCCGGTGCTCAAGTCACCACACGCCAACGGACGGGCGGTGGACATCAACCCGGCAGAAAACCCCTGGGTCGATCTGCGCTGCAAGTGCTGGCAACCCAGCGCCCGGAACAGTGCCCGGAAGGCCGCTCCCGGCGTGATCACGAAGGGCGGCACGGTGTGGCGGCTCTTCACCGGCCGCGGCTGGATCTGGCAGAACATCGACACACCTGACTACATGCACTTCGACACCGGCTACCCCTCAGCACCACTCGGACGCTGAACGAGACACCGGTGCACTAGGCCTTGGCCAGCTCGCGGGGTGGGGCGTCCGAGGCGACGCCGTCGCTCGGATCGTCGACGACGTCACCATGCCGGACCGGATCCTTCTCCGGTAGCAGGATGTCGCGCGCCACCACCAGCATCAGCCACAGCGTCCCGGCCATCCGCAGCACCACCGAGAACCAGTAGACCTTGTCCGGCGCGTCCGGCTGCCCCGGCGCCAGGAACTGGGCCAGATGCAACCAGACCATCATCCAGTAGAAGCATTCGCAGGCCTGCCAGATCAGCCAGTCCCGCAACTTCGGCCGGGCCAGCGCGACCAGCGGCAGCAACCAGAGCACGTACTGCGGCGAGTACACCTTGTTCACCAGCAGGAACGCGGCCACCACCAGGAAGGCCAGCTGGGCGAACCGCGGTGGTCGCGGCGCCATCAACCCGAGGATCGCGATCGACAGACAGAGCCCGGCGAAGATCACGATGTTCAGCTGATTGACGTCGGCCACTTCGCGATTGGCGAGTTTCAGCACGTACCAGATCGAGCCGTAGTCGCTCTCCCGCTCGTCGTTGAAGACCCAGAACGACATCCATTCGTTCTTCGCCAGCAGGTAGATCGGCGCGTTCACCACACCCCAGGCGAAGATCGCCGCGACCACGGCCTGGAACCACGGCCACAGCTTCCGCCCGCGCAGGCACACGATCAGCAGCGGCCCGAGCAGCAGGAACGGGTAGAACTTCGCCGCCGTACCAAGGCCGAGCAGGATGCCGAACCAGATCGGTTTGCCCCGCGACCACGCGAATATCGCCCCCGCGGTCAGTACGACGGCGAACAGGTCCCAGTTGATCGTCGAGGTCAGGGCCAGCGCCGGAGCGGCAGCGACGTACAGGGCGTCGAGTGGTTGCCCACGAGCCGCACCGGGACGTGACGCGACCCCGCGCGCCGTGGCGACGGTCAGGCCGACCAGGAGGAGTGCGCAGATGAACAGCAACACCACGTTGACGACGAAGAACACTCCGGCGGTGTCGCGCTTCTGCTCGACGGTGAGGTCCTGTTTCGGGTCACCGGTGATCACCCAGGTGATCTGGGCCGCGACCTCCATGAAGCCGCCGGTGAGCACCGGGTACTCCAGCACCGGGTAGTTGCCGGTGTCCAGGAACGGCCGGTTACCCTCCGCGAAGCCACGCTCCTGGTAGAGGTAGCCGATATCCGAGTAGCACAGCGCCTTGAACGGACGCCAGCTCTGCCGGTCCCAGCCGGCGTCCATACACGGTGCCTTCTGCAGCACGCCGAGCGCGAAGGTGACCGTGCAGACCGCGAGCGCGATCCGCAGCGGCGTCCACCACGACGAACTCAGCCGGGCGAACCGGCCGGTCGGACCTCCGAGGCCAACAGTCAGTCCCGCGACCGCCGGATCGCGTTTCTGGGAGTCCTGGGCGTTTCGTGAGGTCACGGTGGACATCGTCTCCTATCCGCTCGGCCGCCGGGCAGCTGGCGCCCGCCAGGTTACCCAGGTTGTCCAGCTCAGTCAGCAGGACCGGCCGCGATCCGCTCCCGGGTGTGGGCGAGGATCGTCGTCACCGGGCGGCCGGTGACCAGTTCGCCGTCGACGACGAAGCCTTCCTCGCGCCCGGTCAGGGACTGGATCAGGCGCCCGCGCCACAGCCTCAGCAGCGCCGCAGCCTCCGGATCACCGGCCAGGTTGTGCAACTCCCCCGGGTCGGCCTCCAGATCGAAGAACTGTTCCACCCCCTTGGCCGACCCCCAGACGTATTTGATCAGCCCGTCGGTCACCCACTGCAACGACTGACCCCAGTACACGTGTTCGCCGTGCAACCACTCCCGCACGGGCTCGGCCGGTTCCTCGCCTCGCACGTACGCCGCCAACGACTTCCCGTCCACCGACGACGGAATCGGCAGCCCGGCGAGATCGAGCAACGTCGGCATCAGATCGCGCAGTTCCACGACCTGGTCGACCACCCGTCCCCGAGCCACAGTCTGGTCTGCGGCCGCACCGGCGACGATGAACGGCACCCGGGCCGACCCCTCGTACGGCACGGCCTTGCGGAACATCCGGTGATCGCCCATCATCTCGCCGTGATCGGAGGTGAACGCGATCACCGTGTCGTCGTACACGCCGAAGTCGACCAGCGCCTCGCGGATCCGGTTGACCTGCAGGTCGAGCTGCGCCATCAGCCCGTAGTACCCGGCGCGGGCCCGATGGACGACGCGATTCGGGAGATCGCCGATCGCCGCCTGGTAGTCGCCGTCGCGGCGGAACTCGTCCCAGTCGTCCTCCCAGTTCCCGAGGACCTGCTGGTACGCCGGGAGGTCGGCGTACTGGTCGAACGCCCACTGCGGCGGGTCGTACGGCGGATGCGGCCGGTGGAACGACAAGTAGAGGAAGAACGGCTTCGTCGGATCCCGGCGGTACAGCCAGTCGACTGTCTGGGTGCCGAGCCAGTGGGTCGGGTGCAGGTGCTCGGGTTTGTCCCACGGCCGGGCGACGACCGAGTTGCAGTTCACCCCGTGGTCGTAGTACTCCGCGTCCGGGCCGACGCCGGGCTGGCGGCGCAACCAGGGCACGTAGTCGTCGAAGAAGGCGAACTGCTGACGGTACGACTTCCGCGAGTGGTGCAGGAATCCGTCGTGCAGGATCACGTCGTCGAACCCGAGCCGCGCCCGCTCCGGCCAGACGTGCATCTTGCCGATCGCCTGCGTGTGGTACCCGGCCCGCTTGAACTCGCCCTGGACGGTGATCGGGTGCGCGACCTCGAACGGCACACCGTCCTCGTATCCGACCCGGCCGTGTGCCTCCTGCGACTGCCCGGTGAACAACGCGACCCGCGCCGGAACGCAGGTGGGCGTCGCGGAGTAAGCATGAGAGAACCGGACCCCGTTGCGCGCGAGCTCGTCCAGATGCGGCGTCTCGACGTACGGGTGGCCCGCGCACGACAACGCGTCGCCCCGCCACTCGTCGACGCAGATCAGGATCACGTTGCGCCGGGTCATCGGCCGCCTCCGGTGGACTCGCGAACGATGAGCTGCCAGGGGAAGTCGAACACCTTGCCCGGCGCACCCTCCCGATCGGTCAACCGGCTGGCGATGATGCCCGCCAGCGTCTCGTTGAACCCGACCGGACCGACCGTGGACAGCGGCGGATCGAGATGTTCGCCGTCGGGCGTGTTGCCGACCCCGATCACGGCCACATCACCCGGTACGTCGAGACGCAGCCGGTGGGCGGCCCGGACAGCGGCGATCGCGGCGAAGTCGGTCGTGCAGTAGAGCGCCGTCGGCCGATCCGCCTTGGTCAGCAGCGACATCGCCGCGCGGTACGCGTCCTCGGGGTGCCGTTCGAACACGGCCACGTCGTCGTCGCGAACCTCCAGTCCGGCCGCCGCCATCGAGCGTTGGTACGCCGCGAACCGGGTCGGGCGATGGTTTTCCGACGTGAGTGCTCCGATCCGGGTGTGCTTCTCGAGCAGGTGTTCCACGGCGAGGTGGCACCGTGGTTCGGCGCCGGAGCGGACCACGTCGAAGCCACGGGGTTCGAGCACCTCGCTGAACACCACGATCTGCACGCCCTGCGCCGCGAACGCCTCCAGCTCGGCGATCACGACCAGTTCCGGGCCGACGTGGTCGATGAAGATCACGTCCGGCGTACGGTTCGACAGCACGGTCCGCCAGTCGCCGTCCGCGACGATCAGCGCGGTCTTGCCGAGCGGCGTCACCCGGGCGCTGACGGTCGCGGCGACGGCCTGCGACCACGGATCCGCGAGCACGTTGAGAGACAGCAACACCAGGTCGGACTTGCCGGTCCGGATCGCCCGGGCCGCGTCGTTGCGCCGGTAACCGAGCCGGGTGGCGACCCCGCGCACCCGCTCGGCGGTGGCGTCCGAAATGGTCTGGCCGCGCGCGTGCCCGGACAGCACGTACGACACCGTGGCGATCGATACTCCGGCCTCGGCCGCGATCGTCCGCAAGGTCGGGCGCTCGGACATCCCCGCTGACATGTGGGTAATCCTTGCACTACCCCTTGATCGCACCGGTGATGACGCCCTTGTTGAAGTGGCGCTGCAGGAACGGGTAGACCATCGCGATCGGAACCAGCGCGACCACCACGACGGCCATCTGCAACGACTGCGGCTGCGGCAGCGGTTCGACCCCGAGCTGATCGGCCGACAACGACTTGCCCTGCAGCACGTAGGTCCGCAGGATCACCTGGACCGGCCACTTCGCGGTGTCGTTGATGTAGAGCAGCGCGTTGAAGAAGGCGTTCCAGAACCCGACCGCGTAGAACAGCCCGACCACCGCGATCACCGCCTTCGACAGCGGGATGATGATCCGGCGCAGGATGGTGAAGTCGCTCGCGCCGTCGATCCGGGCACTCTCCAGCAGTTCGGCCGGCACGTTCATGAAGAACGTCCGCATCACCACGAAGTTGAACGCCCCGAGCGCCCCCGGCAGGATCAGCGACCACAGGCTGTCGATCAGGCCGAGTTGCTTGACCATCAGGAACATCGGGATGATCCCGGGCGCGAACAGCAACGTGAACAACACCATCAGCAGCACCGGCCGCCCGAACAGCACCGGCCGCGAGGTCGCATACGCCAACGCGATCGTGGTGGCGAGCGCGATCGCGGTACCGACCACGGTGACGAAGACGCTGACCATGATCGCCCGGCCCATCAGCCCACCGCTGAACAACGTGTCGTACGCCTTCAGCGTCGGGTGTTTCGGCCAGAGCACGTAGCCACCGGCCTCGATGATGTCCTGGTCGCTGGCCAGCGAGGTGGAGACCACCACCATGATCGGGACGATGATCGCCAGCGCGAACCCGCCGAGCACCACCGCCTTCACAGTCTGGTACCCCGGCGCCGCCGGCTCTTTCCAGATCGGGCGGCGGCTCATGACTGGCCTCTCTTCTGGAAGATCCCCGGTTCGCCGAGCCGGTGGGCGATCGAGTTCGCGCCCCACAGCAACAGCGCGCTGATCACGCCTTTGGCCAGACCGGCCGCGGCTCCACTGCTCCAGTCACCACCGACCACGCCCGCGTAGTACGTGAACGTGTCGAGCACTTCCGCGGCGCCCGGGCCGACCGAGTCGCGCTGCAGGATGAACTGCTCGAAGCCGACGCTGAGCACGTCACCGATCCGCAGGATGAGCAGCAGCACGATGACCGTTCGCATCGACGGCAGCGTGATGTGCCAGAGCCGGCGCCACCGGCCCGCCCCGTCGGCCGCGGCCGCTTCGTACAGCGCCACGTCCACACTCGACAGCGCGGCCAGGAAGATGATCATCGCCCAGCCGGCGTCCTTCCAGACCAGTTGCCCGACCACCAGCAACGGGAACGTGTCCGGGTTCGTCATGAACGGGATCGGGTCGAACCCGGCCTGCCGGAGCAGGTTGTTGACGAACCCGGCGCCGCCGAGCGACTGCTGGAAGAGCGCGATGACGAGCACCCAGGACAGGAAGTGCGGCAGATAGGCGATGGTCTGGAAGGCACGCCGGATCCGGTTGCTCACCAGCGAGTCCACGATCAGCGCGAGCGCCAGCGGGACCGGGAAGAACAGCACCAACTGGGCGAGCGCGAGGATCAGGGTGTTGCGCAACGCGTCCCAGAAGTCCGGGTTCGCGTACAGGTTGACGAAGTTCTGTACGCCGTTCCACTCGCTGTGCATGATGCCCAGGTACGGCTGGAAGTCCTGGAACGCGACCAGGTTGCCGAGGATCGGCACGTAGAAGAACAGCAGCAGGAAGACCACACCGGGGATCATCAGCACGACCATCTGCCAGTCGCGCCGCCACCGGACCCGGAACGGCAGGTTCCTCGCCACCTGCCGTTCCCGTACGGACGAAGCTTTCTCGACCGGGGCGGTGGGGTGGGGAAGGAGTCTGTTCAGCATCGATCAGGACCCGGTGACCGGAACGCTCGCCGGCAGCACGGCCTCGAACTCGCCGCGCATCTTGTCACCGCCGCCGCTCTTCCAGCGCCGCAGTGCCTCGTCGTAGGCGTCGATCTTCTGCCGGCCGGTGACGATGTCGACGATCGTGTCCCGGAACGCCGCGGTCAGCTTCGGGCCGACCTTGCTGCTGGTGTCGGAGTACGTGCCGGCGGTCGGGTTGCGCATCGCAATCTTCAGCAGTTCCTGCTCGGTCGCGTGGATCTTCTTGGTGTCGTCGGGGAACGCCGGGTTGAAGATCACGCTCTCCGGCGCCGTCATGATCTGCAGCGCGCTGACCAGCCCCGGACCCTGCTGAGTACCGGCCGGGGTGAACACCGGGTTCTTCTGCCCGTCCAGCTTGTACTGCGCGCCCTCGGTGCCGAAGTTCTTCTGCAGGAACTCCTTCGTCCCGAACGGCGCGGACAGGTAGTTCATCAGCGCCAGCAGTTCGCGGATCCGGCCCTCGTCGGTCTTCTTGAACGGGGTGAACCCGACCGTGCCGTAGCCCATGTCGTAGATCGGCTTGGCCTTGCCGTCGTGGCCGAACGGGATCAGCGTGTCCACGAACAGGGTCGGGTCGAGCGCCCGGAAGTCGGCCGTCGCCCGCGGCCCGACCACGACCTGCGCGGCGATCTGGCCGTTCACCGTCTTCGGGGTCGCGTCGGCCAGGTTGAGGTCGGGGTAGAAGACCTTCGCGGCCCACAGTTTGGCGGCGTACTCGACCGCGGCCTTGTAGTTGTCGGTCTCGTACAGGTGGGTGAGCGAGCGGTCCTGGTTCACCCGCCAGCCGGTCGGGGCGCCGAACCACTCGCCGAACATGTGCAGCATGTTGATGATCGCGGGCTCGAGCGCGTAGTTCGTGCCCTGGCTGAGTTCCTTGCACTTGGCGAAGAACTCGTCGGCGGTCTCGCACTGCAGGCCGCCGACCTTCGCCCAGGTCTTCGGGTTGCCCATCATCACCTGGCCGAACGGCGTGGACGGGATCGGCGCGCCCCAGATCTTGCCGTTGACGACCGCGGTCCGCCAGGAGGCCGGCTTGAGCGCGGCCAGGTTCGGGTACTCCAGCACCGCGTCACCGGACAGGTACGTGGTCAGGTCCTGGAACTTCGCCTCCAGCATCGGGCCGATGTTCGGGATGCCCTGGTTCGGCGGCAGCCACATCAGGTCCGGCAGCGAGTCGCTCGCCAGCAGGGTGGCGAACTTCTCCGGGTACCCCGGGTCGGTGCCGATGGTGAGCCGCAGTTCCGCGCCGAGCGCCGCGTTCAGCGCCTGCCACATCGGGTTGCTGCCCATCGGCGGCGGTGGGGTCGCGAACGTCTCGGTCAGCGCGCTGACCGAGTTCTTCAGCGGTGCCGCCTGAACGCTGGCGATCGCGTTCTCGGGGAACCGAAGGAAACCGGGCTCGAGCCCGGACTCCGCACCCGGCAGGTCCGGCTGGAAGCCTTCGAACGGCCGGTACGTTGGCAGCTTGAGCTCGCCGGACGCCTTCGCGCCGCCGCCCTGCGCGCCCCCGTCGCCGCAGGACGTCAGCATCGGTCCGAACGCGGCCGCGCCCGCCACGGCCCCGGTCAGCCCGAGGAATCGCCGCCTGCCGACCCTGCTCTCCGTGAACCCCGACATCGCGTCCTCCTCGTCACATAGTGACTGTTGTTGATCTTTATTGGCATGAACTGCTCACTAAAGAGCACTTAAACGTTAACCGGGACCGTAAACCCCTCGACCCGGCCGGCGCAAGAGAGAACTTCATGTCGGTGCAACAGCCGGGCAACAGCCGGACCTCACCCTGATGGCATGGATCAGCTACGTGCGGCGGTCACCGGCGGTACGGCGTGCGGCGAGTGCGGGCAGTGGCCGCATCCACCAAGACTGCGGCTGACAGTGGCCAAGTTGCTTGCGATCTTCCCGGTCGAGCTGGCCCTGCACGCCGCCGTCCTCGCCCTCCACCCGCCGTTGCTGGTCGCCGTCTCGCTGCTTGTCGTCACCACGACCGCGCTGGTGATCTGGGTGGTGGAGCCGTCGACCATGCGGTTGCTGGCCTCCTGGCTGCACGCCCCCGGCCGGCGCGCCCGGGCGCGGGTCGAGCAGGCGTCCGCGCTCTGGCAGTTGCGCGTCACGCTCGACGACCGCGCCGGCCAGCTGGAGCGCCTGACGCACGAGCTGACCCGATTGGACGTGAACATCCTCGGCCTGCACGTCCACCCGGTTGAGGAAGGCGTCCGCGACGAACTCGTCGTCAGTACGCCGGACGGCGTCGGCCCGGACGATCTGCTCGAGGCGGCCGCGATCGCGGGCGGACAGAACCCACACGTCCAGTCGACCTCGGCACTCGCCCTCGTCGACGGCCAGACCAAGGCGCTGAACCTGTCCGCCCGGGTCGTCGCCGATCCGGCCGAACTGCCGCAAGCGGTCGCCGAGTTGCTGGGCGCCCGGTTGATCACCGACCAGGCTGCGATCACCGGCAGCAGGTTGCCGAGCGACGGCACGGTGCTGAAGATCCCGTCCCCTTGGTCCGGTCTGTTCGCCTTCACCCGCCCCGGCGAACCCTTCACCCCGGCCGAGTCCGCCCGCGCCCACCGTCTCGCCCAACTCGCCGAACTGGCCCGGCCGGTTACTTGCTACAGCCGGCCTCGGCATCACGGATGAGCTCGGCCGCCACGTCGCGGAGCTTGCGGTTGGATTGGCGGCTGAACCGGACGAGCGTGGTGAAGGACCGGTCGGAGGTGATCGAGTAACGCTCCATCAGCAGGCCGACGGCCTGGCCGATCAGATCGCGGGTCTCGATCGCGGCCAACAGGTTCTCCTCCCGCTGCGCGCCCGAATAGGCCACCGCGGCATGCGCGGCCAGCAGCCGGCCGACATGCTCGGACTCGTCGGTGAACGCGTCGGCGGTCTCGGCGTACAGGTTGAGGGCGCAGAGGCTGTCGTCCTTCACGACCATCGGAAACGCCAGCATGCTCAGGGCTCCGAGCTCGGCCGCGCGCGGAGCGAACCGCGGCCAGCGCTCGTCGGAACGCATGTCGTCGACCCGGATGATCCGGCGTTGAAGCACTGCGTCGAGACATGGGCCCTCCTGCAGCTCCGACATCACCGTGTCGACGCGAGCCGGCAGTGAACCCGACGCGGCCTTGTGCTCGAACCGTCGCCGGCCGACGAGTTCCGTGACGGAACCGTCCTGGGTCCCCGGCACCAAGTCGATCGCGGCCTGCACGACCTCCCGCAGTACGTCGTCCGGATCGTCGGCATGGTGCAGGTCACGGGCGAGCTCGCTCAGGTCGTGCGCAAGCTGGTCCGGTCCGGCCTCGATAGGCTGCGACTCCGGCCCCACGCTCCGCAACTTGCGCTGATCGGTCACCAGGCCTGTCCCAACATCCCTTGGTACCACCCGCGCGACCCGCGGCGCTAGGTCTTGATTAGGCCGCGCCCAGCGGTCATAGTGATTGAGCCTCGGACAGCTTGGGCACCGGATCCTTAATCCGACCTGTCGAGGCTGCCATGAGCGATTCAGACATCAGCACCGTCCGCCGGCTGATCGCTGCCCTGCACGCCGTCGAGGACGAGCTGCGCGACGCCCGCCGTACCGCGGACTTTGAGGCACTGACAACCCTTGTCCGGCGCAAACAGACCCTTTTGCGGCAAATACGCCGACGCCGCCTGCTCCGGGACCGCGTGGCCTGACGGCACCCACCGACCGATTGCGGGCCCGTCCCTCAGCAGAGGGGCCAGGGGAGCGGGCCCGCAATCGCCTTCTGGGGTTGAGATGTGGTAACAACCGCGGCTGCTGTTCTTGCCGACCGCATCGACGCGAGCGCACCGTGGAAGGGACGGGAAGGGGGCGCGTATGAACGTGCTGCTTGCCCCGTGGCGTGCGATCGAGCTGGTGTTCCTGAAGCTCGCGTTGGTGGTGCTCACAGTCGTCGAGTTCTTCGCCAGACTGTTCCGGCGGCGACCGGCCCGCGCCCCGCAGTACGGGCCTCGTCGGGTGACGCCGCGGCGCGTTCTGAGGGTGTTCGTCGGGACGCTGTTGATCGTGGTCGGGTTGGGTGCTTTGCCCGTCGGCGCGGTCGGACTGTGGCTGGACCTGACCGGGCGTGATTCCAGCGGTTTCATCGGGACCGATCTCAAACGCTTCAGCAGCACCGGGCACGCGATCGTCACCGAGCCGGGTGCGTTGCGGCTCGACGGGCCGGCCGGGGTGACGAACCAACTGCTGGGCGAGATCCGGGTCACCGGAGTCAGCGGGACCACGGCGCCGCTGTTCATCGGGATCGCGACCAGCCAGAACGCCGCGAACTACCTCGCGCCGGTCGAGCACACCGTCATCCCCCGGCTGGACCAGAACTCCCCCGAACCCGTGTCGGACGAACGCGCCGGTCGGGCACCTGCGGAGCGGCCGGGTCCGCAGTGGATCTGGGCCGCTCAGGCCAGCGGTCCAGGACTACAGGCAGTTCACTGGCGGCCGCGCGTGGGCGACTGGTCTGTCGTCGTGATGAACGCCGACGGCAGCCGCGGAGTAGAGGCCGATCTCGCTGTCTCCGTGAGCGTCCCGTGGCTCGACGATGCGGCGTACGGCCTCCTCGGCGGCGGCACCCTCGCGCTGCTGATCGGGACCCTCCTGGCTGCTCGCCGCCCGCCACGCGAACGCCGCTTCATCAAGTATCAACGCCGCCTCGCCAAGGAACGGCGCCTCCACCAGGAAACGACACCGCGCGGGGAAACGACGTCTCGCTAGAGAACGGCGACCGTCGACCCGCTGACCCGGCTGTGGGCGACGTCCGCCAGGGCGCGGTCGAGCTGGCCGAACGGTACGACGGTCGTGTGCGCGGCGATCCGCAGCCGCGACGCCAGCCGGAACAGCTCCTCCCCGTCCCGCCGGGTGTTCGACGTGACACTGCGCAGATCCCGCTCGTGGAAGAGGTGCCGCTGGTAGTTGAGCACCGGTACGTCGGACAGGTGGATCCCCGCGACGGCCAGAGTCCCACCGGGCTTGAGCGCCTCCATCGCGATCGGAACGAGCTCGCCCGCCGGCGCGAACAGGATCGCCGAGTCCAGCCCGACCGGTGGAACGTCCCGGGCGTCCCCCACGAACGACGCGCCCAAGTCCCGCGCGAGAGCCTGATTCCGCTCGCCCCGGGTCAGCACGAACAACTCCGCACCCTGAGCAAGCGCGAGCTGCGCGGTCAGGTGCGCGGACGACCCGAACCCATAGATCCCGAGTCGTCCGCCCGGCGGCAGGTTCGACCGCAGCAGGGACCGATAGCCGATGATCCCGGCACACAGGAGCGGGGCGAGCTCCTCGACCGGACGATCCGCCGGCAGCACATACGCGTAGTCCTGCGGCACGGCCGCGTACTCGGCGAACCCGCCGTCGGCGTCCCAGCCCGTGTACGCCGATCGTGGGCACAGGTTCTCCGACCCGGCGCGGCAGAATTCGCAGTACCCGCAGGTGCTTCGCAACCAGGCGATCCCGATCCGGGCGCCGAGCTCGAACCGGCCGGCCCCGGATCCACGCGCGACCACCTCGCCGACCACCTGGTGGCCGGGGACGACACCCGGCCGGCGTGGTTCGAGGTCACCCTCGCTCAGATGCAGGTCGGTCCGGCAGATCCCGCAGGCCAGCACCCGGACCAGGACCTCACCGGGTGCGGGCTCCGGCACAGCCCGGGTGATCCGGCGCAGTGGGCCTTCGTCGATCGGACCGGGCCGTTCCACCGCCCAGACAGCCATCTCATCCATACCCCGACCTTCTCAGACCCTTCCCGAAGTGACCGCCCGAGTGTTGTGCTGGAGATAGCACAAACAGGCAGCAGAAGGAGGTGCCCATGAAGGCCACAGCAGGTGACCAGGTAGTCGTGGAAGCCAGCCATCTGATGGCCCATCGGCGAGAAGGCGTCGTGGTGAAGGTGGACGACCCGGCCGGCGCGCCGCCGTACCTGGTGCACTGGACCGATACGGACACCGAGACCCTGTTCTTCCCCGGTCCCGACTGTCACGTGGTACCGGGACGACACGAGGGGTCGTAGCCGCCCCGCGCTAGCGCTCGAGCAGTTGGAGGGCCTCGGTTATCGAGTCGGCCACCGGGACACCGGTCCGTTCGAGCGCCGCGCGACTCATCGCGCCCGTGGCGACCAGGATGGAGCGCGCTCCGGCGGCCTCGGCGGCCAGCGCGTCATCCACGACGTCGCCGATCACCAGCACCTCGGTGGGGTCGAGGTCCTGTGCCCGCAGGTGGTTCACCAGGTGCTCGGCCTTCGAATCGCCACCGACCTCGGTGGTCAGCCCGTCCACCCGGCGGAACAACTCGGTCAGCCCGAACCGCTCGACCGTCGGGACCAGCTGCGCGTGGAACCACATCGACAACAGCGACTGGGTGCGGCCGCTCGCACTCCACGCGTGCAACTGATCCGGGACGCCCTTGGCCAATCCGCAGGTGTGCAGCTGCAGGTCGTACCGCTCGTGGTACAGGCGGTCGATCAGCGCCCAGTCCTCGTCGGTCAGCACCCGGTCGAGCAAGTGCTCGTACGTCCGCCGCAACGGTCGCGCGTACAGCTCGCGCCACTCGTCCCAGGTCAACGCCGTGCGCCCGAATCCCACGCACACTTCGTTGACCGCGGCAAGCACCACGTCGTTGTCGTCCAGCAGGGTCCCGTTCCAGTCCCACACGATGTGGGACGTCCTCACGTCAGTCACCCCCGCACCCTATCCGGGCCTCCTCAGCGGGGTTCGTGGACGATGGCGATCGGGCAGGTGGCGTGGTGCAGTACGCCGCGAGCCGTCGAGCCGAGCAGGATCGACACCAGGCGACTGTGGTTGCGACCGCCCAGGACGAGCAACTGCGCAGCCGAATCCGTCACCGCGTCGGCCAGCGCGTACACGGGATGGCCGCGCCGGGTCTCGGTCTGGATGGTCGTGTCGGGGTACTTCTCCCGCCACAACTGCGCGGTGTGCTCGAGCTGTGCCGCGTGGTGCTCCTGCCACTCGGTGACGGTCCCGGCGGACGGCCCGACGTCCCACGAGTAGATGCCGCCGACGTCCCAGACGTGCACGAGCCGGACCGGCACCCACCGCTCGACAGCGAGACCGATCCCGAACTCGATGGCCGCCTCGCACTGCTCGGACTCGTCCACGCCGATCGCGATCGGAGCGTCCGTCGTGCCGGGCGTCCACGGCGTGGGCACGACCACCACCGGAGCCTTGGCCTCGTGCGCGACCGCTTCGGCGGTGGAACCGATCAGCAGCCTGCCGAGCAGCCCGTGTTGGTGCCGATGGCCGTGTCCGTGCCGGCCGACCACGAGCATCCGGAGGCCGTCCGCGGCCCGGGCCAGTGTCTGCGCCGGCGGACCGGCCGCGACGTGCGCCGTGTGCCGGAGTTGCCCTCCATGCGCGCCGAGGTAGTCGTCGACCTCGGCCACCAGCCGCTGAGCGGCCTGATCGACGTCGACCGTCGCGAAGTGCGGTCCGGACGACGGTTTCGTGTCGACGACGTGGATCGCCCTGATCGGTTGCGAACTGAACCGGGATTCCTGCAGAGCCCAGTCGACAGCGCCCGCCAGGGCCCACGAGCTGTCGACACCTACTGCGATGATGGATCTGGAGTTCATCACGACCTCCGGGGTTCAGCTGCGCAGATGCACCCGCCGCTTGGTGATCTGCTCGATGTCGGTCGCCGCGGCGTGGATCAGCTCGTGCGACAGATTCGCCAGCGCCCGGGCCACCGCCAGCTCGTCACCGATCTCGGCGACCTCCACGTCGTCCGGGTGCCGGTGCGCGGTCCCCTGACCGACCAGCTCGGACTCGCTGTCCTTGTGCAACCGGGCCTCCGCCCGGGTGACCCGATCCTCTTCGTGCTCGTCGATGAAGATATCGACGCTCCACTCCCGGCTGGCGCCCATCGCCCTCACCTTCCCACTCGGAAACCCTCTACTCCCAGCGGTACTCCCCCGAACCCTCCTGGTCAACGGGGACGTCACGGCTGGAACGTCAGGAGCGGTAGAACTGCCAGGCGTCGGCCATTCGCTGGGCCTGGCCGGGGGTGAACTCGGTGTAGCAGGAGTCGAACGAGTAGTCCATGTAGTTGTGGATCGGGTCGAGCCCGGGTGCCTTGCAGGTGTCCTTGCCTTCGGGGCAGCCGCTGGTCGGGACCTTCTGCGCCGGTGTGTCGTCGACGAAATCGCCCTTCGCGCTGCAACCGCCGAAGAAGGTGTGCTCGAGGTTCAGCCAGTGCCCGACCTCGTGCGTGCCCGTCTCGCCCTGGTCGAAGCGCCCGGCGTACGTCGTCGAGGTGCCCAGCATCGACTCCCAGTCGACGACCACGCCATCGAGGTAGGCCTGCCCGGGCTTCGTCACGATGTCCGGCAGGTAGGCCCAGCCGAGGAAGTCGCCCGCTGTCGTCGAGTAATAGTTCAGGTCGCCCGGTCCACCGGTGTGCAGGGCCCGCTTCATGCTGTGTTCGTTCGTGCCGCCGGGGTTGGCGTAGAACCACGCGGCGTTGTCCGTCCGGGTCACACCGGCGAGCTCGAACTCGAATCCGGTGTCCGCGCCGCCCTCACCACCGGCGAACGTGTTGTTCAGTACGGTGATCTGGGCCCGGATCTGGTTCGCTGTGACCGCTCCGATCGAACCGTCGGTGACCACGTGGAAGTAGACCGGGACGGTCACCGTGGCGCCACTCTTCGCCTTCCCCTTCGCCGAGGCCGGCAGATCCTCGTGCACCTGGCCGAGCACCGGCTCGCGGTGTTCCCCACCCCGCCCCAAAGCGCTGCTGTGTAACTGATCGCATCCATCCGACCACTCGTTGGCCGGCACCCGCGCCTGACTCGGCGCCGCCGTACCAGCAAGCACCATGACGGCGACCGCAACGACTCGAACTGACCTGTTCCTCTTCATAACTGCCCCCTGACCTCTGGCAATTCCTGACTCTAGGCACCCCGACTGCAGGGCACCAGAGGACAGGACTGTCCGGATCAGGTACGGCGGCGGTGGACCATGATCAGGACGAGGGCGAGGAGCAGGATGGCCGCGGCGGCGAGGGTTGCCGGGAGCCAGAGGGAGTTGTCGGCAGCGGTCGTGGTGGTTGCCGAGGGCGTGTTGTCCTCGGCCGGCTGCTTGGGGACTACCTTTGCCGCGGCTGGCTTCAGCGTGACGTCGTTGCCGTCGCCGCCCTTGTAGGTGAGCTGGTACGCCGCGACCCGGGCGCCTTCGGGGAGGTTGGTGAAGGCGCCGGCGATCGGGTCGGTGCCGTCGTTGGTGATGAGCGGGACTTCCTTGGTGAGCTTGGCCGGTGGGGTGAGCTCGAGGTTCCCGGCCAGCGATACCTTGCCGGTCACGCGGATCGGCGTACCGGTCGCGCGGGTGGACAGTCGACCCTCGGCGGTCTGCTCGAAATCGCCCTTGACGGTGAACGTGCCACCGGCGGTGCCGATGTTGACGAGTCGGCCGCCCTGGA
Organism: Kribbella caucasensis; assembly: GCF_004361855.1. Taxonomy (GTDB): domain Bacteria; phylum Actinomycetota; class Actinomycetes; order Propionibacteriales; family Kribbellaceae; genus Kribbella; species Kribbella caucasensis. The sequence goes on along the minus strand of NZ_SNWQ01000007.1, from coordinate 72,867 downwards.
AGGTGCCGGACAGTTTGGCCTGGCGGCTCAAGGTGAGCGTGGCGCGGTCGCCGTACAGGACTGTGGTGCCGGAGGCCTGGCTGAGGTTGCGGAGAGTCTGGTTGCCGGTCTTGGTCAGGTCCAGCTTCGCGCCGGATTTGGTGAGCATCACGGCGCTGCTGGACTTCAGGGTGCCGCCGGTGAGCGCCAGGACTCCGCGCGTGATCACCGTCTTGCCCGTGTAGGTCTGCGCCCCGGCGAGGCGAGTGGTCGCCGCACCGGCCTGGGTCAGCGAACCGGTGCCGCTGATCTTCGACAGCGTGATCGCCTTGTCGGTATTGCTGACCACCAGCGCGCCGTCGTTGACGATCTGGAACAACGCGGCCTTACTCAACAGGCTGCCGTCGCCGCCGGGCCGTCCACTTCCGAGGCGCAGGATCGCGCCCTTCTCGATCGTGGTCGAGCCGTCGTAGTACTGGTCGGCGGCGAACGTCACGTCGTTGCCGCGGACGGACTTGATCACGACGTCCCCGGCACCCGGCGATTTCAGGGTGTCGTGGAACACACCGCCACCGATCGGGGCGCCGAGCGTCACCGGGCCGTTGTAGGCGAAGGTGAGTTTGGAGCGGAACCGCGCGGCCAGCAGGTTGATGTAGACGGTGTCCGCGGTGCCCGGCATGAAGATCTTGTTGGTGCTGCCGTCGCCCCACTGGACGTCGGCGCCCTTGATGTTGGTGCCGCGCTTGTTCAGGTCGTGCGGGATCTTCCGCCAGTTGATCGCCGGGTCGCTGAGCGACGGGTCGGTGTTGCCGCCGCGATCCGAGTAGCTGTACTGGCCGGTGAGGATCACCTTGCCGCCGGGGCGGGACTGGACGTTGATGTCGCTGCCGTACTCGCGCTGGTAGAAGTTCTGCCGGATCGTGACGGTCTGGTGCAACGGAGTGTCGATCGTCCAGGTGCCCTGGTTGAGGATGGCCCGGGCATTCGGCAGCGCGACCGTGGTCTCCGGTTTCCCGGCGGCCGCCCCGGTGCCGTTGTCGATCACTCCCGAGAACGGATTGGTGCCGGCCAGATCGAGGGTGCCCCAGAGGAACCGCGGCTGGCTGATCAGCCCGGAGCCGCTGATCGTGCCGAGGTTGAAGGACCGGGTGAGCGACAGCCGCAGGGTGCCGTTGACCTCGATGTTGTCCTGGTTGAGCTGGTAGCCGGGCGTGTTGTAGGGGAATCTGCCGATCAGCCCGGTGCCGCCGCCGTTGCCGTACTGCAGGGTCGCGCCCTGGTCGACGATGATCGCCGGTGGATCGGGGCGCGTGACCACGACGTACGGGTGGTTGCCGCCGAGGATGCGGACCGCCTGCCGTTGTCTTGCCTTGGGCAACGAGAAGTCGCTGTCCCTGGTCAGGATCAGGGTGCCGCTGCCGGCAATCCGCAGCGTTCCTTCGCCAGTGATCACCCCGTCGTACGTCGTGGTCCCCTCGGGCACGTTCACCACGGCGTCACCGGTCAAGGTGATGTTCCGATTCGCCAGGACATCGAGCGTGATGTCGCCGCTCCCGGCTGCGACCGCCGACGCGGGGATCAGCAGCGCGGCCAGTACGACCAGCGCCCCGATCATTGCGGCCGGGCGTGTTCCCGTCACTTTGTGGTCCTCCTCGAATCAGCCGGCGCCCACCCTAGTCGGCGGGCGGCCCGGCTCCGAGGCATTCGGCGAAGGCTTTGGACAGGCTTGATGTGCGGCCGTAACCTATCGGTCGCTTACCCGTCAGCGCCCGAGGCGCGGCCCCCGCTGGCGGGTTGTTTTCGCCACTGGCAGGTCATTGCACCACTGGCGGGTTGCAACAGGCCAGCGGAGCCACAACCCGATAGCGGTCCAACAACCCGGGACCTTGAACAACAACCCGGGACCGTGAACTGGCTATGTGATGTTCAAGCCCCCCACTTCTTGACCGAGGTCCCCACCGGAGCCCCGACTCGGCCCCCATGACCCGTTCACCGCCGGCTGCTCGACCGATCGACGCTCGCTACCCCCCGACCGGACCACTGGTCGCCATACCTCCCGGCGGCGCGGTCAGTGGGGCGGGTGGTCGGCCAGGGCTGCGCGGCAGTGGTTGAGGGCGTCGCGTAGGTCGCGGACCTGCTTGGCGGTCAGGTCGGCGACCATCCGGTCCTCCAGTTCGCGCACCGGCTGGTCGTAGCGCCGGAGCAGGAGCCGGCCCTTCTCGGTGAGGCTGATCAGGATCCGCCGGTTGTCCGACGGGTCCCGTCGCCGGCTGATCAGCCCGCCGTTCTCCAGCGCCGTCACGATGTCGGCCATCGACTGCGTCTTGACGAACGAGTTGCGCGCCAGCTGCGCCGAGGTCAGCCCGTCGCGCCGGCGCAGTACGGTCAACGCGGTGAACTGAACCGCGGTCACACCGGATTCCTTCAAGATGTCGTCCAGATGTGCGCGCACGGCGAGCTCGACCTGCTTGACGGCGTACAGCAACGACGGCTGGGTGCCGGCTCTCGAATCCACTTCTCGCATCTGCACCGGGCTCCAACCGTTGACAGGAAACCTGTTGATCCCCAGGATAGCAATCAACAGGAAACCTGATGAATACGCAGGAGACACATGACCACCGAGAAGATCGAGCGCGAGCTTTACATCGCGGGTGAGTGGGTGCCGGCCGGGTCCGGTGCGCGGTTCGACGTGGTGGATCCTGCCACGGGCACCGTGGTCGGGAGTGTGGCCGAAGGCGACGCCGGCGACATCGACCGCGCGGTCGCCGCCGCCCGGAAGGCGTTCGACGAGGGACCCTGGCCGCGGCTCAGCGGACGTGAGCGGGCGCGGATCCTGAACCGGGTCGCGGTGCTGCTCCGGGAGAACGCGCAGGAGCTGGCCGAGCTGGAGAGCCTCGACGTCGGCAAGCCGATCGGCCTGTGCCTGCCGGTCGACGTGATGACCACCGTCGAGCAATACGAGTACTACGCTGCGCTCGCGCAGACGCTGGACGGCTCGACCCGCGAAACCCCGCTCAACACCTTTGCCTACACCCGCCGCGAGCCGCTCGGAGTCGTCGGGGCGATCACCCCGTTCAACTTCCCCCTGATTCTGTCCAACTCAAAGCTCGCACCCGCGCTGGCCGCCGGGAACACCATCGTCCACAAGCCGGCCGACGACACCCCGCTGACGGCACTCCGTATCGCCGAACTGCTCACCGAGGCAGGCGTTCCGGACGGAGTCGTTAACGTCGTCACGGGCAGTGGCGCTATCGCCGGCGACGCCCTGCTCCGCCATCCGGGGGTCGACAAGATCGCCTTCACCGGTTCGACCGCGATCGGCCGGCGTGCGGCGAGCGTGGCCGGTGAATCCCTCGTACCCGTCACCATGGAGCTCGGCGGAAACGCCGCCAACCTCGTGTTCGAGGACGCCGATGTCGACAAGGCGGTCGGCGCCGCGATCAAGGGCTTCATCTTCAACACCGGCCAGTTCTGCATGGCCGGTCCACGGCTGCTGGTGGCGCGTCCCCTGTACGACACGTTCGTACAGATCCTGGCCGGTGCGGTTCCCACGGTCCCGATCGGTGACCCGAGGGATCCGCAGACGGTGATCGGGCCGATGACGTCGGACCGGCACGTCAAGAAGGTCGAGGACTTCGTCGCCGCTGCCCGCGCGGATGGTGGCCGCGTGGTCTGTGGTGGGGAACGACTCGACCTGGACGGTGGCTTCTACTACCAGCCGACGGTAATCGCCGACCTGCCCAACGACTCCAGGGTGATCCAGGAGGAGATCTTCGGTCCGGTCCTGACCGTTCAGCCGTTCGACGACGAGGACGAGGCGATCGCGCTGGCCAACAGTACGGCGTACGGGCTGGCGGCCGGCATTCAGACGACCAACCTGGCCCGGGCCCATCGGGTCGCGGCCCGGTTGGAGGCGGGCATCGTCTTCGTCAACGACTGGGCGATGCTCGACCCGGCCGTCCCGTTCGGCGGCGTCAAGGCGTCCGGCTTCGGCCGTGAGTACGGCCCCGAGGCCCTGGACGCCTACACCCGCACCAAGTCCGTGATCATCTCGCTCGACTGAGCGGCCAATTCCGAGAAGGTGACCATGAACACCACCACCGCGAAGGCAGCGGTCGTCGAGTCCGGCGGCAGCCCCTTCACCCTCAGCGTGATCGAGCTCGACGAACCCCGCGCGGACGAAGTACTGGTCAAGATGACCGCCGCGGGTCTGTGCCACACGGACCTGGGGGTGGCGAGCGGCGGGCTGCCGTTCCCGCTGCCTGGCGTTCTGGGCCACGAGGGCGCCGGCGAAGTACTTGCCGTCGGCAACAGCGCGACCAGGGTGTCGCCCGGCGACCAGGTGCTGCTGTCGTTCACGTCCTGCGGCAGCTGCGCGAACTGCCGGGACGGACATCCGGCGTACTGCGCGACCTGGCTCCCCTTGAACCTCCTCGGCGGGGCCCGGCCGGACGGCAGTCCCACAATCACCCGCGACGGCGACCCGCTCGGCGGTCACTTCTTCGGACAGTCCTCGTTCGCCGAGTTCGCCCTGGTCGACGAACGCAGCCTGGTCAAGCTCCCCGCGGACGCGCCGCTGGAGAAACTCGCCCCGCTCGGCTGCGGCGTACAGACCGGGGTCGGAGCGGTATGGAACGTCCTGAAGCCTCGGCCCGGCGACTCGGTCGTGGTCCTCGGCGCAGGCGCGGTCGGCCTCTCGGCTGTGATGGCGGCGACCCTCTCGCCGGCCACCACGATCGTCGCGGTGGACAAGGTCGCGAACCGCCTCGACCTGGCCCGCGACCTGGGAGCGACTCACGTCATCGAAGCCGGCAGCGGCGATCTCACCGCACAACTGGTGGAGGCCACCGGAGGCGGCGCGTCGGGCCTGGTCGAGACGACCGGCAACGTGAACGTCCTCCGTGCCGGTGTAGATGCCCTCGCGGCTCGCGGTACGGCGGTGATCGTGGGCGCGCCGCCGTTCGGTACCGAAGTCGCCCTGGACGTGAACGGCATGCTCGGCGGCAAGCAAGTCGTCGGGCTGACCCTGGGCGACAGCGAGACCCAACGCCTGATCCCGGCCCTGGTCGAGCTCGTCAAACAGGGCCGGCTGCCGGTGGACCGGCTCATCACCGAGTACCCGTTCGCCGACATCCAGCAGGCGGTCGAAGACGTCACCGCCGGGAAGACGATCAAGCCGGTGTTGAGATTCTGATGATTGGCAACCAGGGCGGCAACCAGGGGCTGGGGAGCTGGCCGCGGCGTCGGGCCCGCCTCTCCCCCGGCGCCGTGGCCTTGTCCCAGGGGGCTCGCGAGCTGACCTACGCCGAGCTGGCCGATCGGGTCGACCGCTGGGCCAGTGCGCTGACCCGGCTCGGCGTACGACGCGGTGACCGGGTGGCGTGGCTCGGCGCCAACGACATCGCCACGTTCGAGGCCTTCTTCGCCACCACTCTGCTGGGGGCCGTCTTCGTACCGCTCAACACGCGGCTGGCACCTGTCGAACTGCGTTACCTGCTCGAGGACTGCGAACCGACGGTCGTGGTGATCGGCGGCGGTGTGGACCAACTCGAAGGCTATTCGCTCTCGCGGATGGCAGAGCTCGTCGAGGCAGCCGATCCGCTGGTCGACGAGCCGGAGGTCGCCCTGGACCACCCGGCGCTGATCCTCTACACCTCCGGTACGACGGGCAAGCCGAAGGGCGCCGTACTGACGCACGCCAATCTCACCTGGAACACCGTCAACCAGCTCGTTCAGTTCGATCTGCACGAGCCCGATCGTGCGCTCTGTATCGCGCCGTTGTTCCATGCCGTCGGCCTGGGCCAGATCACCCTGCCAACGCTGCTCAAGGGCGGCCGGGTCGAGGTGGTCACGAAGTTCGACGCGGGCACGATCCTGGAGCTGATCCACCGGCTGCGGATCACGAGTTTCTCCTGCGTCCCGACGATGCTGCAGCTGATGGCGGAACACCCGAGCTGGCCCGATGTCGACCTCTCGTCGCTGGAGCACGTGATCTACGGCGGGTCGTCGATCAAGGCGAGTGTCGCGCTGGAGTGGCTCGATCGTGGCGTCGCCGTACTCCAGGGGTACGGGATGACCGAAGCCAGTCCGGGTGTCTACATGGCGGTCCACGACGGCGCGACCGAGCACCCGACCTCGATCGGGGTGCCGCATTTCTTCACGGATGTCGCGCACCGCAGCGACGACGGCAAGGTCGCCGAGATCGAGCTCGGCGGACCGGGGCGCGAACTCCTGATCAGGGGTCCGCACGTCTTCGCCGGCTACTGGAACCGTCCTGACGAGACGAACGACAGCCTCGTCGACGAGCAGTGGTTCCGGACCGGGGACGTCGTCCGCAGCGATCCGGACGGCTGGTCGTACGTCGTCGATCGGGTCAAGGACGTGATCATCTCGGGCGGCGAGAACATCTACCCAGCCGAGGTCGAGGCCGTCGCCGTCACCTTCGAAGGGGTCCGGTCCGCGGCCGTGGTCGGCACTCCCGACGAACGCTGGGGTGAGGTCGGCGTGGCGTTCGTCGAACCCTTCGCCGGCGCCCGGATCGACGAGCAGGCCCTCCGTCGCCACTTCGAGACGCACCTGGCGCGTTTCAAGGTGCCGCGAGACATCGAGATCGTCGGCGAACTGCCCCGGAACGCCACCGGCAAGGTGCTCCGCTCGGCCTTGCGCAACAACCTCCGCCCCTCCGACAGCCCACGAGAGAACAAATGACAGCCCTAGACCACACCGACCTCGACTTCCAGTTGCCCGACTCCCTGGTCGTCGAGCGCCACGACCAGGTTGCCGTCGTACGGCTGTCGCGCGAGTCCAAACGCAACGCCCTCGACGACGCGACCGTGCTCGGCCTGGAGCGCTTCTTCTCAGCTCCGCCAAGATGGGCGCGCGTCGTCGTCCTCGATGCTGCCGGAGCGCATTTCTCAGCCGGGCTGGACCTGTCCGAGCTCACCGAGCGCAGCACCTTCGAGGGCCTCGAACACTCGATGATGTGGCACCGCGCCTTCGCCCATATCGAACAGGGCCGGCTCCCGGTCGTCGCCGTACTCCGCGGCGCGGTGATCGGTGGCGGCCTGGAGTTGGCGTCGGCCACTCACATCCGGGTGGCCGAATCCACCGCGTTCTACGCACTACCCGAAGGGCAACGCGGTCTGTTCACCGGCGGCGGCGCCTCTGTCCGGGTGCCGCGGTTGATCGGTGTGCACCGGATGGCCGACATGATGCTCACCGGTCGCGTGCTGGACGCCGCCGAAGGGCAGGCACTCGGCCTCTCGCACTACCTCGTCGAACCCGGTGCCGGACTGCCGAAGGCGCTCGAACTCGCCGAGAAGATCGCCGGCAACGCTGCGGTGACGAACTTCGCCGTACTCCAGGCACTCCCCCGGATCGCCGACGCGAGCCCCAGTCAGGGGTACCTGCTCGAAGCCCTGATGGCATCCGTCGCCTCCGGCAGCGACGAGGCGAAGGCCCGGATGAACGCCTTCCTCGAAGGCCGGGCGTCGAAGGTCGACCCCGCATGAGCGCACCCCTCTGGACACCACCCGCCGACTGGCGCGCCAGCACCCGCATCGGCCACTTCGTCCAGTACGCCGAATTGCGGACCGGCCGCACCTTCACGTCGTACGACGAACTCTGGCGGTGGTCGGTCACGTCGCCCGACGAGTTCTGGGGATCGATCTGGGACCACTTCGGGGTGGACAGCGAATACGACAAGGTCCTTGCCGACGACAACATGCCGGGTGCCAACTGGTTCCCGGGTGCACGACTGAACTTCGCCAGGCACCTGCTCGACTTCCGTCAGGTCGGGGCCGCCGACACCGCGGTGATCGGCGTCTCGCAGACCCGCGACCAGGTGTCGCTGACGTTCGCGGAGCTGACCGAACAGGTCGGCCGTGCCCGCGAAGCCCTTCAGCGGTTGGGTGTGCGGCGTGGTGACCGGGTCGTGGCCTATCTGCCGAACATCCCCGAGACGCTGATCGCATTCCTGGCGACGGCAAGCCTGGGTGCTGTCTGGGCCAGCTGCGCGCCGGAGTTCGGCAGCCGGAGCGTGCTCGACCGGTTCCGGCAACTCGAGCCCACCGTCCTGCTCGCGGTCTCGGGCTACACCTATGGAACGAAGCCCGTCGACCGCAGTACCGAGGTCGCCGCGATCCGGGACGGACTGCCCTCGCTGACGAGCGTGATCGAGGTCGAGTACGGCGCCGCCCGGCTGACCGACGCCGTGTCCTGGGGAGACCTGCTGGCCGAGTCGACTGGCGCTGGTCCCGAGTTCGACAGTCTGCCGTTCGACCATCCGCTGTTCGTCCTCTTCTCCTCGGGGACGACGGGGCAGCCGAAGGCGATCGTGCACAGTCATGGCGGCGTACTGCTCGAACACCTGAAGAATCACGCGCTCAGCTGGGACCTCGGTCCGGGCGATCGACTGCTCTGGTTCACCACCACGGCGTGGATGATGTGGAACGCGCTGATCTCTGCGCTCCTGGTGGACAGCTCGATAGTGATGATCGACGGCAACCCACTGCACCCGGGGCTCGAGTTCCAGTGGCGGCTCGCCGAGGAGACAGGGGCAACGTTCATGGGTGCCAGTCCTGGCTTCCTGATGGCGACGCGGCGGAGCGGGCTGCGACCGGCCGAGGAGTTCGACCTCTCCCGGGTCCGGCAGATCGGCGCCGCCGGGAGTCCGCTGCCGGCCGAGGGATACCACTGGGTGCGGGAGGTCTTCGGTCCCGAGGTCCTGCTCAACGTGGGATCGGGCGGGACCGACGTGTGCAGCGGCATCGTCCAGGGCAGCCCCCTCCAGCCGGTCGTCGCCGGTGAGATCTCCGGACCGTGTCTCGGCTTCGACGCGCAGGCCTGGGACGACGAGGGCCGACCCGTCGTCGGCGAACTCGGCGAGCTGGTGATCACCCGTCCGGTCCCCTCGATGCCGATCGGTTTCTGGGGTGATTCGACCGGCGAGCGGTATCGCACGACGTACTTCGACCGGTGGCCTGGCGTCTGGCGGCACGGGGACTGGATCCGGTTCTCCGAGTCGGGCAGTTGCGTGATCGCCGGTCGCTCCGACGCCACGCTGAACCGAGGCGGAGTACGACTCGGGACGGCCGAGTTCTATCAGGTACTCGAGGAACTGCCGGAGGTGGAGGACTCGCTCGTCGTTCACCTCGAGGACCCACAGGGCGGTAACGGCGAGCTGGTGTTGTTCGTCGTCCTTGCCCAGGGCAACAGCCTGGACGAGGACCTCGAACGGCGGCTGGCCGGTGAGCTGAAGCAGGCGCTGTCACCCCGGCACGTGCCGGACCTGGTCGTGGCTGTTCCGGCCGTCCCCCGGAATCGGACCGGCAAGAAGCTGGAACTGCCCGTGAAGCGCATCCTGCAAGGACGGCCGGCGAGCGAGGTCGCCGCCATCGATTCGCTGGCCGACCCACACTCGCTTGACGCGTTCGCGCAATTCGCCCGGGGCCGGACGTGAAGCAGGTAGCGGTTGTGGGAGCTGGCGTCATCGGCGCCGGCTGGGTCGTTCAATTCCTCAGCCGCGGGCTGACCGTCTCCGCGTTCGACCCAGCACCGACGGCCCGCGAACGCCTCAGCGCGCAGGTCGAAGCGGCGGCCGAAGTCGTCACGGCACTCGGCGGCGACCTCACTGGATGGGAGAGCCGCCTGACCGTGGCCGACACGGTCCAACAGGCCGTCGATCGCGCGGACTTCGTCCAGGAGAACGGGCCGGAATCGGCACCGTCAAAGGCCGCCCTGTTGAAAGAGTTGGACGATGCGGCTCCCCCTGGCGTCGTGATCGCGAGCAGTACGTCGAGTCTGCAGCCCAGCACTCTCGCCGACATGTGTGAACGGCATCCCGAGCGCGTTCTGGTAGGTCATCCGTTCAACCCCGTCCACCTGATTCCGCTGGTCGAGGTGGTCGGCGGCGTCCGTACCGATCCGCGGCTCGTCGATCACGCCATGTCGTTCTACGCCAGCGTCGGCAAGAAGCCGGTCCGGCTGCGGGCCGAGCTCCCCGGTCACCTTGCGAACCGGTTGCAGGCGGCGCTCTGGCGGGAGGCGTACTCATTGGTCGAACGTGGAGTCGCGAGCGTCGCCGACATCGACACCGCCATCGCCCACGGACCAGGCCTGCGCTGGGCGCTGCTGGGTCCGTTGGTGAACCAGCATCTCTCCGGTGGGCAAGGCGGACTGGCACACGTACTGGAGCACCTCGGCCCGCCGACCCAGGTGCTGATGGACGACCTCGGCGCACCGCAACTGACACCACAGCTTGCGGAACTGCTCGTTCGTGGGGTGAACGAGGAGCTCGCGGACTGCGACCAGGACGACCTGATCCGGCAGCGGGACTCCTTGCTCGTTCAGTTGCTGACAGCAAAGAAGGAGGTCCGCACGAATGGTCCGCTATGAGCCGGCGATCGACCTCGACGCGATCGACGCCATCGACATGCACACCCACGTGGAGGCCGATGCCCACGGTCACTTCTCCCTCGACCAGGAGCTGATGGACGCCTCAGCGGCGTACTTCAAGGCCGGCCAGCCGCGGACGCCGACGATCGACGACATCGCGGAGCACTATCGGTCCCGGCGGATCGCCGCCGTGGTCTTCACGGTGGACTCGGAGACGGCGACCGGACACCCGGCGCTGTCGAGCGAGGAGATCATCGAAGGTGCGGCCCGGCACAACGACATCCTGATCCCGTTCGGGTCCGTCGATCCGCGCGCCGGCGAGGCCGCGATCCAGAAGGCTCAACACCTGATCGAGGACTGCGGTGCACTGGGTCTGAAGTTCCATCCCAGCCTGCAGGCCTTCCGGCCCAACGACGAGCGGTTCTATCCGCTCTACCAGACGCTGAGCGATCTCGGTGTGGTTGCGCTCTTCCACACCGGGCAGACCGGGATCGGGGCCGGCCTGCCCGGCGGACGCGGGATCAAGCTCCGGTACTCCGATCCGATGCTGCTGGACGACGTGGCGGCCGACTTCCCCGACCTCAAGATCGTGATGGCGCACCCGGGTGTCCCCTGGGCGGACGCCGCCATCTCCGTCGCGACACACAAGGCCAACGTGCACATGGATCTGTCCGGCTGGTTGCCGAAGTACTTCCCGGCACAGCTCGTCCGGCAGCTCAGCACCCTGCTGCGGACCAAGGTGATGTTCGGATCGGACTTCCCGGTGATCACGCCGGATCGCTGGCTCCAATCGTTCGCCGAACTGCCGGTCACGGACGACGCCAAACCCCTGATCTACAAGGAGAACGCGGCCCGACTGCTCGGCCTGAGGTGACCATGTCCCTGCGTTCATTCGTCGCGTTTTGACCGCTCGGCCGCGGTCCGATTGACCGCTGACTCACACTGGCGGTCAAAACGCGACCGGCCGGTGCGGTTGCCGCCTTGTACGCGCGGGTATCCTCCGCCGACCAGCAGCCGAATCTTGACCGGCAGGTTGCCCGGTTGATCGATCGGGCGACATCCAGCGGTCTGCCGGTCACCCGCGTGGTGTGCGAAGTGGGCTCGGCAGTCCACGGTGCCCGGCCGAAGCTCAAGCGGCTTCTCTCGGATCCGGACGGGTCCGTGATCGTGGTTGAGCACCGTGATCGGCCGACCCGGTTCGGGGTGGACTACATCGAGGCCGCTTTGTCGGCGCAGGGCCGTACCGTGCGTGTCGTGGACGAAGGCGAAGTCGAAGACGACCTGGTGCGTGACATGACCGACGCGCTCACCTCGTTCTGCGTCCGCCTGTACGGCAAGCGCGCCGCCCGGAACCGGGCGATGAAGGCCCTCGCCGCTGCGGCCGGTGAGGGCGGGTGAGTCATAAGCAAGGCTTCCGAGTTGAACTCGCTCCCGACGCCGATCAGTCCGTACTCATGGGCCGGCACTGTGGCCTGTCGCGGGTGGTGGAGAACTTCTGCCTGGAGACCGTCGTCAAGAAGTGGTCGCAGCGCAAAGCGGAGGAGTCCTACGGCATCACGGGCGACGACCTGACCGAGGTTCCGTGGTCGGCGCCTGCGCTGGAGAAGGAGTGGCGCGCCGCCCACCCCAAGCGGTTCCCGTGGTTCGCCGAGAACAAGCTTTCGTCTCGTGTACCGAAGGAGGCGTGCCGGGTTCGTGCCGCCGGGTTCTCCAACTATCTCATGTCGAAGAAGGGCGTACGCCGGGGCGCGAGGATGGGCTTCCCCACGTGGCGCAAACGCAAGCACGGCTCCCGGTTCCGCTACGACGCCGACCGGGCCAAGCCGCTGGATGCCCGCACCGTGCGCCTGCCCGCCATCGGCGATGTCGCAACCCGTGAAGACATGTCCTGGCTCACCGGCCGCATCGCCACAGGTCAGGCGCGGATCCTCGGGGCGACTGTCCGGGAGCAGGCCGGGCGCTGGTGGATCTCGTTCCAGATCGAGGTGGACCGCGACGACCTCAACAAGCACCGTCAGGCCGACGCCGAGGCTCCCGCGTGCGGGATCGACCTGGGCCTGAAGACGTTCGCCGTCATCAAGAACAGTGACGGCACCACCGAGGAGGTCCACGCACCCAAACCACTCAAGGCCGCACAGCGCGCGTTGAAACGCGCCAACCGCAAGCTCGCCCGCAGCGCGAACGACTCCAAGAACCGGGCCAAAGCCCGTCAGCGTGTCGGCCGACTCCATTTGAGGGTGGCCGACCGCCGGCGGGATTTCCTGCACAAGACCACCACGAGGCTGACGAGAACCAAGTCGGCTATCGCGGTGGAGACCCTGCACATCAGGGGCATGGTGAAGAACCGCCGGCTCGCCCGCGCCATCAGTGATGCCGGGTTCGGCGAGTTCGTTCGCCAGTTGGACTACAAGGCCGACTGGTACGGCTCGACCGTATGGAAAGCGGACCGGTGGTTCCCGTCGTCCAAGACCTGCGGGGACTGCGGACGCATCAACCGCGCCCTGGTCCTCGCCGACCGCACCTGGGTGTGTCCCGGCTGCGGCGTCCTGCACGACCGAGACCAGAACGCGGCAGGCAACCTGCTCGCCGCTATGCTCGCAGACCGAACAAGTACGACCTCGCCGGGAAGTTGCCCGGAGAACCGAAACGCCTGTGGAGACCACGTAAGACCTGACTCTCCGGAGTCGGCAGCGGTCGATGAAGCAGGAAGAATCTTGGTGTGAGAATCGCTGAGGTTCACTCAACGGACGAAGAAGGAGTACCACGGAAAAAAGAAATGGGCCGACCCCGACGCCGCCCGGGCCCAGCTCGGCCAGCACCTCGAGTACTGGTCCAACCATCTCGCCCTGCTGAAGCGGACCCGGCAGTCGCTCCTCGACGAGACTCATCCGACGTTGAGGTACCGGCTCGACAAGTTCCCGGCGGAGGAGCATGCGCGGATCGTGCGCTACAAGGTGTTCGCGTACGACGGGCTGATCGACCAGGCGTCGAACGAGGTGTCCTGGGCTAAGCGCGGCCTCGCACTGATCGACGAACTGGAGTCCTAGCGCGGCGCTGTCAGGCTGCGGCCGATTCCCTGCGCCGCGACCTGCAGCGCGGCCAGCAGCCGGGCCCGGTCCCGGCGCAGGTTCGGTACGACGACGCCGACCGAAGCGACCACGGACTCGTCACCGGCCGCAGCCCGGATGGGAACAGCGATCGAGCAGGCTCCCAGGCTCATCTCCTCGACCGTGGTCGCATAGCCCTCGCGCCGGACCTTTTCCAACTGCTGATCCAGCCGCCTCGGTTCGGTGATCGTGTACGTCGTGATCCGAGGCAGGTGGGCGAGAACGGCGGCTCGGACCTCATCGGGAGCGTGTGCCAGCAAGACCTTCCCCACGCCGGTCGCATGAAGGGGCAGTCGTGAGCCGATGGTGCTGACGACCGGGACGGACGCACGGCCCGACAGCCGGTCGAGGTAGAGGGCCTGCATACCGTCGCGGACGGCGAGGTGAACGGTCGCCCGGGTGGCGGCGTGGATGTCGTTCAGGAACGGGGAAGCGGTCTCGCGGAGTCCACTCTGCACCGGCGCGACCATGCCGAGGTCCCACAGTCGGCGGCCGACGACGTACTCGCCGGACGGCCGCCGTACCAGCGCTCCCCCGGCGACCAGTTCACCCACCAGCCGGTGTGCCGTCGGCAGTGCGAGACCGGCGCGACCGGCGAGTTCGGTGAGGGTCAGCCGGCGGTGGTGCTCGTCGAACGCGTAGAGCAGGGCAAGGACCCGGGATGTGACCGTGGCCCCCGGTGCCGAGGAGTTCCCAGCCATGCGCTGTCCTTTCGCTCAGTGAAAGTCTGCCATCGCCTCGACCAGCCCGTGAACTTAGTGTCGAAGTCGTGACGAGCCTTCGGACCCCGGTACCTGCCGACCTGGAGAGTCAGGCGGACCTCACCGCGGAGATCAAGCAGCTCCAGGCCGAGACACGCCCCGGCGACGCGCAACCGCGACTGGACTGGCCGCCGTACCGCAGCTCACTCCTGCGGCACCCGACCAAGACCCTCCGGTACGCCGACCCCGAGGGCGCCGAACTGGTCGCGCCCGTCTTCGGCCAGACCGACATCGGCGAGCTCGAATCCGATCTGACCGTCCAGCCGGGCGGCGAACCGATCGGCGAGCGGATCAAGGTGACCGGCCGGGTCCTCGACGGAGACGGCCGGCCGGTCCGCGGGCAACTCGTGGAGATCTGGCAGGCCAACGCGTCCGGCCGGTACATCCACCAACGCGACCAGCATCCGGCGCCGATCGACCCGAACTTCACCGGTGTCGGCCGCTGCCTCACCGATGACGACGGCTGGTACTCGTTCACCTCGATCAAGCCCGGTCCCTACCCCTGGCGCAATCACCGCAACGCCTGGCGGCCTGCGCACATCCACTTCTCCTTGTTCGGCACGGAGTTCACCCAACGGTTGATCACCCAGATGTACTTTCCCGGCGATCAGCTGTTCGCGCTGGACCCGATCCTCCAGTCGATCACCGATCAACGGGCACGCGACCGCTTGGTGGCGACGTGCGAGCATGAGCTTTCGGAGCACGAGTGGCTCCTCGGCTATCGATGGGACATCGTGCTGACCGGCACCCACGCGACGTATCTGGAGCCCGGCGATGAGTGAGCTCGGTGTCACGCCTGGGCAGACGATCGGCCCGTTCTTCCACTATGCGATGCCCATGCCCGACGACCGGGTGCTGGTGCCGCTGGACAGCCCGGGCTCGGTCCGCCTGCACGGTCATGTGTACGACGGCGGAGGCAACGTGGTCCCGGACGCGATGCTCGAGATCCGGCAGTGTGATGCATCAGGAGTTGTTCCAAGAGTCGAAGGATCCTTGCGCCGCGATGGATCGTCGTTCACCGGTTGGGGGCGCAGCGGCACGGACTCGGAAGGTCACTATTGGTTCAGCACCGTCGAGCCCGGTCCGACCCATCCGGGGGCCGCACCGTTCTTCGCCGTCACCGTCTTCGCCCGTGGCCTGCTCGACCGGCTCTTCACGAGGATCTACCTCCCCGCGGACCCCGAGGTTCTGGCCGCGGATCCGCTGCTGGCCACGCTCGACGCCGAGTTGCGGCGCCGGATGATCGCGGTTCGCGACGACGACGGCAGTCTGCGCTTCGACCTTCACCTGCAGGGCGACCAGGAATCCGTCTTCCTGGCATATCCACGGCATGTGGGGTGAATCGGTGTCGCTGCTCGAACCCGGCCGGCATCGCGTCGCTCACCTCGCCGACGACGCGGCGCTGCTGACCGCGATGGTGCGGGTGGAGCTCGCGTGGTTGCGGGCTCTGTCCGGAGCGGGCTTGCTCAAGCCCGAGCAGGTGGCCGCGGCCGAGCAGCAACTGCCAAGCCCCGTTATAGATCCTGCTGCGGTCGAGTCGTCCGGAAACCCGGTCAAACCTCTCGTCGACGCCCTCCGTGCGGCGCTTCCCGAAGTGAGCGCACAGCTGCACCGCGGCCTCACCAGCCAGGATGTCCTCGACACCGCATTGATGCTGATGGCAAGGAACGTGCTGGACCACGTCACCGGCTCACTCACCGCGGCGGCCGCCGACCTGGCCCGCCTGGCCGACGATCATCGTGGCTCGGTCATGCCCGGACGGACGCTCACCCGGTACGCCGTACCCGTCACCTTCGGACTCACGGCGGCCCAGTGGCTCGCCGGCATACTCGATGCTCGTGACGCCGTCGCCACTGTGCGGTCTGCTCTCCCGATCCAGTGCGGTGGCGCTGCCGGAACGCTGTCCCTCGCCGGTGAGTTGGTGGCTGATCCGGTGGCGCTCGCTGAAGACTTCGCCCGGCAGCTCGACCTGAGATGGCCCGGCCTTCCGTGGCACACCCGCCGTACGCCGGTCACGCGGCTCGGCGATGCGCTCACCCAGACCGTGGACGCGCTCGGTGTGATCGCCGCGGACATCCTGATGCTCGGACGTCCCGAGATCGCCGAGGTCCGGGAACGCGCAGTCGAGGGTCGTGGCGGATCCTCGACGATGCCGCACAAGCAGAATCCGGTGCTCGCCGTCCTGATCCGCAGTGCTGCTCTCCAGGCACCGGGTCTCGGTGCGCAACTGCACTTGTGCGCCGCGCAGGCGGTCGACCAGCGTCCCGACGGCGCGTGGCATGCCGAGTGGGCGTCCTGTCGGCAGCTGCTGCTCCTGACGGCAACCGCAGCCTCCCAGACCGCCGAGCTCGTGGCCGGGCTTGAGGTCGACCCCGACACGATGACCCGACATGCAGAGTCAGCGGCAACTCATCTGCTGGCCGAGCGTGGGGAGGTTGGCGGTGGGCCGGCGTCGTACCTCGGGGCTTCCGACGCGTTCGTCGACGCTGTGCTGGTTCGCTGGCGGGGGTCTCGCGATGCTTGAGCTCACCTTCACCCGGCTCGCCGGCGGCGACAACAGCCGGCGTCTGCTCGTCGTCGGCCCGTCACTGGGAACGTCGGTCGAAGCTCTCTGGGGCGAATGCGCCCGACTGCTGGCGCCGGAGTGGGAGGTCGTCGGCTGGGATCTGCCCGGTCACGGTCGAAGCGGGCCTGCGCTCAGCCCTTTCACCATTGATGATCTCGCCGATGCTGTCCGCGGCTTTTCTGCCGACCTGGCCCGCGACCGGCCCACGGCGTACGCGGGGGTCTCGGTCGGGGGTGCGGTCGGCTTCCAGCTCACGCTCGATCCCGGGCCGTTCGCCGCCACGGTCGCGATTGCCTCCGCGCCGAAGATCGGCCAAACATCCGATTGGCTCGAGCGGGCCGAACTGGTCCGGCGGGCCGGCACTCCGGTGCTGGTGGCCGGCTCCGTACTGCGATGGTTCGCTCCCGGCTTCACCGACCGAGCCCCTAGAACGGTAGACACCTTGTTGCGTTCCCTCTCCGACACCGACAAGTTCTCCTACGCCTGGGTCTGCGAGGCACTCGCGTACTTCGACCTCCGGGACCAGCTTGTTCGTGGCCGGGTCCCCGTCGCCGTCATGGCGGGTGGACACGACCAGGTGGTCACCCCCGAGCTCGCCAGGACTGCCACCGGGACTGCCCACGTCCTGCAGAGCTGTGCGCATCTGCCACCCGCCGAGGACCCGGCAGCGACGGCCGAGCTCCTGACCACCCTCCTGAGCGCAAAGGCCGCGCTGTGACCGACCACAGGACGACCCGGACCCAGGTCGCAATCGTCGGCGGCGGTCCCGCCGGGCTGATGCTGTCCCATCTCCTGCACCTTGCGGGCGTCGAGTCCGTCGTGGTCGACCACCGCACGGTGGAGCAGATCGAGACCACCCATCGGGCCGGCATCCTCGAGGCGGGCAGCGTCCGGCTGCTCAACGACTCGGGGGCGTCCGACCGGGTACTGAAGGACGGCCACGAACACGAAGGCATCGCACTGCGCTTCGGCGGTGTGAGTCATCGCATCGACTTCCAGAAACTGGTCGGCGCATCGGTCTGGCTCTACCCGCAGACCGCGGTCTTCGCCGACTTGTACCGGACTCGATCCCGTGCCGGCGCCGACCTGCGGTATGGGATCGCCGGCACGCGGATCGACGGTGTTCTCGATCGGCCGAACGTCCGGTACGTGGCCGACGGCGCGACGTACGAGATCCAGGCGGACCTGGTGATCGGGTGCGACGGCTCCCGCAGTATCTGCCGCGAACTCGTTGCCGATCGCAATCAGTACTTCCGGGAGTATCCGTACGCCTGGTTCGGCGTACTCGTCGAAGCTCCGCCGAGTGCGCCCGAGCTGATCTACACCCGTTCACCACAAGGGTTCGCGTTGATCAGCCAGCGCACCGAGGACGTGCAGCGGATGTACTTCCAGTGCGACCCGAACGAGCAGCCGGAGGACTGGTCCGACGACCGGATCTGGGACCAACTGCACTCGCGGCTCAGTGGCGAGGACGGGTTCCAGCTCAAGGAGGGACCGGTGATCGAGCGAACCGTCCTGCCGTTCCGCAGCTTCGTACAGAGCCCGATGCGGCACGGTCGCCTCCTGCTGGCGGGAGATGCCGCCCACACCGTCCCACCGACCGGGGCGAAGGGCCTCAACCTCGCGCTGGCCGACGCCCGTGTGCTCGCCGACATCGTCGTGGATGCATTGGGGCGCCAGGACCTCGACGTACTCGACGCCTACACCCCACGCGCGCTGGACCGGGTGTGGAAGGCTCAGCACTTCTCCTACTGGATGACCACGATGCTCCACCGTGAGGCCAACGGCAGCGACTTCGACGAGCGCAGGCAACTGGGCGAACTCAGCTGGCTGGTGTCGTCCGCGGCCGGATCCGCCTACCTGGCCGAGGGCTACACCGGCTGGCCCGACGAGAGGGTGCTATGAGTTACGAAGACGGCCTGCGGGTACGCCGCGAGGTGCTCGGCGACGCCCATGTCGACCGGGCGCTCGCCGAGCGGACCGACCTGACCCGCGACTTCCAGGACTTCATCACCGAGTACGCCTGGGGTGGGATCTGGACGCGGCCAGGGCTCGACCGACGGACCCGCTCGATCGTGACCCTGACCGCGTTGGTTGCCCGAGGCCACCATGAGGAACTCGCGATGCACCTGCGCGCCGCACTGACCAACGGCGTCACCATCGAGGAGATCACCGAGGTACTCCTGCAGACCGCGGTCTACTGCGGCGTACCGGACGCGAACACGGCCTTCCGGATCGCCCGCTCGGTACTGGAAGACGACTGACTCAGCGGTTGATGTGCTGCTTCCAGTCCTCGGGGACGCGCCCCGCGGGTCCCGGTGACGGCTGGTCCTCCGGGCGGGCGAGGGGCGGCGCCAGCTCCGGACCGTCCAGGATCTCGCCGGTCTCGTAGTCGTAGAACCAGTCCTCACCGGGCTCGAAGCTCCGGATGTAGCGATGACCGGTCGACTTCGCATGTGCCGTCGCGTGCTGCGCGGGCGAGGTGTCGCAGCAGCCGACGTGCCCACACTCGGCGCAGCGACGCAGGTGCACCCACCATCCGGGCGGCTGTTCGTTGTCGCAGTCCCCGCACCCAGGCCCACTAGGCGCTACCTTCGGATCGATCCCCACACTGGACATCTTCGCTCCTCCGGGCGACTCGGTGGTCGAGCCGCCACTCCACGGGTGCCGGCCCAGTCGGTCATCCTGCACATCTTGGCATGACCGGACGACACCAGCCGAGTGGTCCTGGTCAGAGGGCCGGACCCGACCGGTCAGGAACGAGGCGCGGGTCTTCTGGGGGTCGCCTCCGGGTGCGAGCAGGGTGAGTGTCGGCCGTCTGGTGAGCGGGCCTCTTCGCCACGCTGCTGCTCGGCCTCGCCGGCTCCGTGATCGGCGGCATGATCGCCAACCCCCTCGGCACCGGCAGCATCTTCGAAGTCATCTTGACCCGGCCGTGAGGGCTGGGCTTGGAGGTAGGGCACCACTGGGTGTGGTGTGGCCTCCTCCGTCCGGACACCCCTATGGGGTGGCGGGGACGCGTGACTCACGCCCCGCTATCCACGCGGTCTCGCCGCGGGCGGCGATGTTGCGGGAGGCGTTCCGGTCGGCGTGGGCAACGACCCCGCACGCCCGGCAGACGAAGAGGGCCTGGGTGGCCCGGTTGTTCTTGTCGATGTGATGGCACTCGGCGCATTCCTGGCTGGTGTAGGCCGGGTCGACGTACTCCAGTGGGACACCGGCCCGTCGGGCCTTGTACTCGATGAAGGCGCCGAGCTGGTGGAAGGCCCAGGAGTGGAGTGTGACCCGTTGGGGCTTGCGGAGCCGTACCCTCTGCCGGATGCCGCCCAGGTCTTCCAGGGCGATACCGGACGAGGTGCGTTCAGCCTCGGTCACGATCTGTTTGGCGATGATGTGGTTGACGTTCGCGGCGTGCCGCCGTTCCTTGCGGCGGCGGTTCTTCAGCCGTCGCTTCGCGGACTTGGTGTGCTTGGCCTGGAGCTTCTTGCGCAGGTCGAGCTGCCGCGTGCGGTGCCGGTTCAGGCTGCGACCGGCGGCCCGGTAGCCGGTGGACGTGGTGGCGATGTTGACGATGCCGAGGTCCACACCGACAAACCCATCCGGGGTGTACTGCTCGGCCTCGGGGACCTCGCACACGGCGATCAGGAAGAACACGCCATCGCGCTCGAGCAGATCGGACTCGCCTTGCCGGTACTCGCGCAGCGTCTTGAGCTGGTCGGCGGAGCAGGCGAACCGCAGGTTCTTGAGCCGCCCGGCCACCGTCCAGATGCTGACGGTCTGCGCGTCGTACTGCCAGGACAGACACCGGTCGTCGTAGGGGTGTGCGGCATCTGGCCGGAAGACGATGGGCCTGGATTCGGCCCTGGTCCGGCGCTTCGATCCCGGCTTGCCGAGGTTCCCAGCGCGGATGTTCGCCGTCAGCGTGGTGTAGGCGTCGCGGACCTTCTTGATCGTCTGCTGCGCGGCCTGGGCTCCCAGCCCGGCCACCTTCAGCTCGGCATAGGTGTGCTTGCGCAGCTCATACTCCCGCGGAACACCCCGCTCGAACGCCACGCCCGACACCCAGTTCGCCCGCTCGTTGACCGTGCGCAGGGTCGCGCCGAGTACCGGCGCCTGCCCGGCATCCGGGATCAGTTTGACCTGCACGACGAGCTTCACGACGCGATCGTAACATCACTCTCTGTTACCTCGATGGGACCAAACACCGGCATTCGCAGGCGACGAACGATCGCCTCCATCCTCCACGCGCATTTGGTCTTCACACCCAAGCACCGGCACGGACCGTTCACCGACGAGATCCTGACCCGGTGCGAGGAGGTCATGCGGAACGTGTGCGCGGACCCCGACACAGAGCGGCTCGAGTTCAACGGCGGACGGGATCACGTCCACCTCCTCGGCCACTGCCCGCCGAAAGTCGGCCTGTCCAAGCTGGTCGGTTCACTCAAGGGCGTGTCCGCCCGACGGCTCCGCTTGGACTACCCCGACCACATCCACAAGTACCTGTCGGGCGAACACTTCTGGTCACCCTCCTGCGGCGGCGCCCCCCTGTCGATCATCAACGAGTACATCGAGCAGCAGAAACACCCTCATAGGCTCCGGGTCAAAGCAGACCACAGACGCGACTTCCCCAGCGCGTGAACACCCGGGGTTCCTCGCTAGACCATGCTGAACGTCCTCAGCGTCGTCGTCGCCGTCATCGCCTCCGTCATGCCGGTAGGCACCGCGGAAGGCCTGGCGGCCCGTACCAAGCGCTGACAGCCGCCTTCGTAAGCGGGCCCGCACGAGAAGTGCGGGCCTGCCAGTTTGCTCAAAGTTGCCGCGGAGGTTGCTCACAGCCGCAGTTGCTCAGAGGGTCTGCGGTAGGCCGAAGGCTGGGAAGCGCGAGTAGCCGAACGTCGTGATCTCGGCGACCTCGCCGTCGGCGATCCGGAGTACGTCGAGTTTGAACGCCCGGAACACCGTGTCCCCCGGCCGGCGCAGGTAGCTGGCCGCGGCCGGCAGCCGGTTGGCCGAGGTCGCCACCAACCGCCAGTCGCCGTCCCGGTCCGGCCCGAACGCCCGCTCCATCAACGGACGGACCGCGTCGAGCCCTTCGAAGGTCAGCTGGTCCGGCGGCATGGAGACCCGGATGTCCTCGGCCGCGATCGCGATCGCCGCCGCCGCGTCGCACCGCTCGTGCGCCTCGATGAACCGATCCAGGAGTTCCCGCTCCTCGGCACTCGGCCGCGGCGCACTCCAGTCCGTACGACGAGCCGGCAGTTGCTGCTGCATCGTCGTACGGGCTCGTTGCAAGGCACTGTTCGCCGCCGCCACGCTGGTTTCCAGCAGCGCGGCCGTGTCACCGGCCGGCCAGCCGAGCACGTCCCGGGCGATCAGCGCGGCCCGCTGCCGAGGCGGCAACGACTGCAGCGCGACCAGGAAGGCGAGTTCGATCGTCTCCCGATCAACCGCCACCGCGTCCGGCTGATCGGTCGGCGGTGCGATCTCGTCCAGCAACTGGTCCGGGTACGGCTGCAGCCACACCATCTCCCCCGGCGACGCGGCCTGCCGTCTGGCGTGCCGCCGGGACACGTCCAGGCAGACGTTGGTGGCGATCCGGTAGAGCCAAGCGCGGAAGTAGGTCCGGCCGTCGTAAGAGTCCCGGCCGCGCCAGGCCTTCAACAGCGTCTCCTGTACGGCGTCCTCCGCATCGTCGAAGGACGCCAGCATCCGGTAACAGTGCACGTGGAGCTCCCGCCGATGCCGGCCGGCCAGATCGGCGAACGCGGCCTCGTCACCCGCGAACGCCGCCTCCTCGAGCGTTCTCACAGCCGGTCGGGGTTGGTCTTATGGACCTCCTGAACCGTCCAGCCGTTGCCGTCCGGGTCCTCGAAGGACAAGAACGTCCCGTAGTCGGCCCGGTTCGGGTCCAGCCCGTTCTGCTGCCCTTCGGCGGTGAAGTGGAACGGCTCGCTCACCTCGACCCCGCGCTCGACCAGTTCCGCCCGGGCGGCCTCGATGTCGTTCACCACCAGATGGGTGCCCTGGTACGTCCCGGGCGCCGCCTTGGTCAGGCCGGTGCCGATCGTGATCGAGCAGGCCGAGCCCGGTGGGGTCAGCTGCACCACCCGGAACGAGTCGCCGGCGCGATGGTCGACGTCCTCACGAAAGCCGAGCTGCTCGGTGTAGAACTTCTTGGCCCGGTCCACATCCGACACCGGGACGATGACGAGTTCGAGCTTCCAGTCCATTTGCGGCCTCCCGCGGTTCGGGTCGGTCACAGTCTGACCGACGCTGTCGAATGGTGAAACGACAGCGCCGGCCAAAACTCATCGGTCCACCGATGACGGCCTTCCCTTGCCGGCCCGTTGCCGGTGTGCGAGGTCCCGGGCGCCGCGGACGGGGGCGTCCAGCAGGTAGATCGTGGAGCGGATCGCCGAGGAGTGCCAGACGTTGCGCCACCTCGACCATTGGCGCCTCTTGTCCACGCAGACGACCTTGGTGTCGACAGCTGCCCCCGGATGGCCGAAGTGCGCCGCCAGGTTGCCGAGTGTCCGGCCCCAGAATCGGTCCTCCTGGCCGTGGCCGCCCATCATCATGGCCAGTTCGAAGATCGGGTCGGAGGCGCGCATCAGCACCTGCGTCTGTACGACGGTCGCGCCGTCGTGCTGCGCTGCGCTGAACGTGATCCAGCCGGCGAACATGTGCCCCTGCGGCGTCATCAGCGTGAACGACTCCTCGTCGGCGTACAGCACCATCACGCCGGTCGACAGCTTGCTGCCGCCGGGCATCCGCATGTTGAGGAGAGCGACGTCACCGGGCTCGATGCCGGTGAGCGGTGCGTAGAAGTAGTTGCCCGGTGGCCAGAACTCCCCGAAGTGCTGACGCCAGGTGGCGATCAGCTCGGTCGGTGCGACCCGCTCACCCGGCAGCCGCACCTCGTAGGTCTTCTGCCACATCTTCCCGAAGCCCTGGATCGGGCTGGTGAGCTGCCGGCCGTCCACGTTGAGGTTCATGGCGCCTTCGGGCACCTGCGAGACCTTCAGCCGCGAGACCGTCTTGGCCCAGTTGGCCGCGTCACGGTTGGCCGCTGCCGCGGGCTTGTCGTCGTCGTTGCTGCCGGCGGGCTTGTCATCGCTGCCCTTGGTCATGGCGTGCGCTCCTTCATGCCGCGCCGGCCGCGGCCAGCGCATCCTGCTCGGTGTCGTGGATGCCGATCGCCTCGTCGAGGCGGGTCAGCTCGAAGATCTGGCGGTAGTGCTCGGACAGGCCGAACGCCAGCAGCCGTTGCGAACGCCGCCTGGCGCGCACCAGCAGGGTGACCAGCAGGCCGATGCCGCCGCTGTTCATGTACGACAGTCCCGCGAAGTTGAGGATCACCGCCGTGACATCGCCGGTGCTCTCGTAGGCGTTCATGAGCACCTCCTCCGAGCCTGCCGTGACGTCGCCTTGGATGTCGACCACGCCGGCCGTCCCTTTCCGGCGTACGTCGAACGTCGCTGTTGCCTCAGCCATCTCTGTCCCCTCCCGCGCCCTGTACTGCGCTGTCCTCGTCGGTGTCGATCGCCATGAAGTCGGCCAGCCGGGTGATCTCGAAGATCTCGCGGTAGTGGTCGGTGAGGCCGTACGCCCGGATCGGGATGCGGTGTAGCCGCGCGCTGGCGAGCAGGCCGACCACGAGGGCGATGCCGGTCGAGTTGATGTAGCCGCTGTTCTCGAAGCTGAGCACCACGGCATCGGGCCGCACGGACGTCGCGGCGGTCCAGGCTTCGTCCAGTGCGGACTCGGCAGCGGCGTTGAGATCACCGACCAGTTCGATGACCGCTACGCCGTCCCGCCGGCGTACGTGGGCGAGCGCTTCACGTGTCGTCATCGTCGTCTCCTTCCTTCAGCTTCGGTTCGAGGTGCATGACGAGCTCGACGGTGTGGCGTTCCCCGTCGCCGGACTCGCGCGCCTCGTCGACCATGTTCTTGATCAGGAACAGTCCCCAGCCGCGCGGCCGTTGGAGGCCTGCGAGCTTCGCCTCCAGGTCCGGCACCTCGACCTGGTCGGGGGCCGACCGGGCACCACCGAGGTCGGCGACCTCGACGCGGATCCTGCCGGGCTCGGCGTACACACGGACCGTGACCGGGCGGTCGGCGCGGTAGGAGTTGCCGTGCTCCATCGCGTTCATCGTGGCCTCGGCGACCGCGGTCTCCAGGCGGCGGAGCCGGGCGGGTGCGAGGCCGAGCGGAGCCACCGTGGCGGCGACTCGTTCGAGAGCCATCCGCTCGTTGCCCTGGACACTCGGCACCTCGAACTCGGCGAGCAGCTTCCCGATGACCTTGCCGTTGGGGCTGTCGCCGTGAGCCGGCTCCCGTTGCAGCACGACCATGGTGATGTCGTCCTCCTGCTCGGCATCAGGTCCGGTATGGACATGCAGGTCCGCAAGCACGAGGTCGATGAGCTCGCCACCGCCCGGGTACCGCGCCACCGCCTCCTTGAGGCGCGGGAAGCCGAACATCTGTCCCTGTGGATCGTGCGCCTCGACGATGCCGTCGGAGTGCAGCAGCAACGAGTCGCCGGGCGCAAGCATCGTCTCTCGCTCCTCGTACTTCATCCCGGTCATCAGACCCAGCGGCATGCCGCGGGCGCGCAGCTCGACCGAGCCCAGGGCTGTCTTGACGTACGGCAGGTCGTGCCCGGCATTGGCGAACCGGAAGTGGCCGGTGGCCGGGTCGAGAACGCCGTACAGGCAGGTGACGAACATCTTTGCGGGCATGTCCGGGCAGAGGTGCTCGTTCACCCGCTCGAGCACCTCGCCGGGGTCGACCAGTCGCTGGGCGGAGGCACGCAGCACGCTGCGGGTGGCGGCCATCACCAGCGCTGCCGGTACGCCCTTGTCGGTGACATCGCCGATGACGAAGCCGACCTGGCCGCCGGCCAGAGCGATCACGTCATAGAAGTCGCCGCCCACCTCGCGCGCAGGCTGGTAGCAGGCCGCGACCTGCCAGCCGGACAGCTCAGGAAGTTGTTTGGGCAGGAAGTTCTGCTGGATCAGCCGGGCGACCTCGAGCTCTTGTTCGAAGCGCTGGCGGGTGCGGGCCTCGGCCTGTTGCTGGCGGACCAACTGGCCGACCCGCAGGGCCGGCGCAGCCTGCGCGGCGAGGTTGTCGAGCAGTTTGCGGTCGTCGCTGGAGTACTCCTGCTCGGACCGGCGCGGCCCGAGGTTCAGCACGCCGATCAGCTCGCCCTGGCTCACCAGCGGCACGGCGAGCTTGACGCCCGCGGCCTTGAGCTCTGCCAGGGCCGGCGAGTCGAGCTCCAGCGCCTCCACGTCCACCGCGCCGCTCGCGCTCTGCAGGTACGCCAGGAGCGGATCGTTGGGTGCGATGTCGACCGGCGACGCCTCGTCGCCCTGAGCCGGTTGCGCGCGGTGCTCGGGCATCGGGTTACCGGCCCCGGCGGCGGTTCGCCTGCGGAGGCGGCGGAAAGTGCTGCTCAATGCGACCATCACAAGCCCTTTCTACTGATGCGTCGTCCGGGAATCGTTACGGTCGTCGGTTCGCAGCCACAGCGACACATGGGTCGGCTGCATGGTGTCGTGAACGACGTTGCGCAGATCGGCGGCCAGCGCCTGCAAGTCGAGCTCGTGGCGCAGCCGTACGCCGAACGCAGCCAGCGTCCGCGCCGCGTCGTACCGGCGTCGGAAGAAGCGCCGGTCGACCCCCGCCTGGATCCGCGACCGCACGGGGCGGAACAGTCCCGCCACTGCCAGCGTCGACACCGCCACAGCCAGACCCGAGCCCTGTGTCACCGGCCGCAACACCAATTGCAGCAGCAGGACACTCCCGAGGTATGCCGTACCCAGCGTCACCGTCAGGGCGCCGTACACCAACGTTCTGTTGATCACCACGTCGATGTCGTAGAGGCGGTATCGCAGGATCGCCAGCCCGGCGGCGACCGGCAGCCCTGCCACAGCCAGCAGCCCGGCAAGGAAGGCGGCGTCCGCCGCCGACCCGGCAGGGATTGCGCTGCCGCCGCCGAGCCCCACGCCGGCGATCAAGGCGGCGTAGGTGAACCATTTGAGCTGTTGGCGTTCGACGCCTCGCGATCGTCGCAGGCGTACGACCAAGGCGGCCGCGGCGGTCACCAGCACCGGAAGAGCGAGCAGGTCGGTGATGTCCAACAGCCAGCGGACGAGCTCGGCTCCCTCGCCCGCAGGCGTGACCGGGTTGTCGTAGCCGGTGTCGATCTCGTCCGGTGCGAGTGCCACGGCGACCGTCGCCAGGGTGATGCAGACAGCGACGAACCAACCGGCCCAACGCCATCGTCGCGACGGCAGCCGGCCGGTGGGGAAGAGCAAGAACAGGAAGGTGGTGAGCCCGAAGATCACCGGAACGCCGGCCCAACTGCCGACCCATGCTGCCCACTGGGCGCCCGGCAGCGGACCGGCCTCCCTGACCCGGCTCAGCTCGGCATAGGCCTCCGGCGCGAACAGCCACCCGACCCCGGCACCGAGTGCGAGCAGGATCCAGCCCACGGCGTTGTGCGGAATACGGCTCGCGACAACCGCCCCCGTGCTGGCCGAGGCGAGGCCGAGGAGTCCGAAGGCGATCGCCCACGCCAGGTCCGCCGGACCGCTCCAGGTCGTGACCGTGAGCCCAACGGTGCCCAGCAGTACGAGCAGGATCGTCGGGGCCCACACCAACCAAGGCAGCCGGCGTCTCATCGCCGACTCCGCAGCCACAGCGTCACCTGGGTCGGCTGCATCGTGTCACGCACCACGACTTGCAGGTCGTTGCCCAGTGCATCGAGATCCAGTTGCTCACGCAACCGTACCCCGAACGCCTCGAGGGTCCGCGCCGCGTCGTACCGGCGCCGGAAGAAGCGTCGGTCGACCCCCGCCTGGATCCGCGAGCGCACCGGGCGGAACAGGGCCGCGACCGCCAGAGTCGACACCGCCACGGCCGGTCCCGAGCCCTGCGTCACCGGACGCAACAGCAGTTGGAGCAGCAGCACACTGCCCAGATATCCGGCGGCCAGCGTCACGGTCAGGGCGCCGTACACGATCGTGCGGTTGATCACCACGTCGACGTCGTACAGGCGATGGCGCAGGATGCCGATACCTGTCGCGACGGGCAGACCGAGAACGCTGAGCAGGATCGCGGCGTTGGCCACTGCGGGAGTGAGAAGCTCGTAGCCGGCTGTGCCGATCGCGATCGTCGCGGCAGCCAGGGCGCCGGCCCAGACCAGCCATTTGATCTGCTGGCGCTGCTCGTAGCCGGCTCTGCGGAACCGCAGGATCAGCGACAGCGACGAGGCGACGAGGACGCCCAGTACCGTCAGCGCGGTCACACCCTCGCTGATCGTTCGTACCACGCTGTCGACCGCGTACGGGTTCGTCAGGGTGGGGAAATCCTCGAGCGCACCCGGCCTCGTGGCGCTGGCAACGAAGAGTCCGGCGATACCAAGCACGCCACACCACGCCACCGGTCGCCATCGTCCGGAGAGCAGCCGGCCGTCCGGGAACAGCAAGGGCAGGTACGTCGCCGGCACCAGGATTGCCGGAATCCACGAGACGGTGGCGTACGACGCCGCAGCCTCCGCCAAGGAGCCGGCCGAACCTGCCCCGGCCTGCCGGTAGTCCGCGTAGCTCCTGGCCAAGGATCCGAGGCCGTTGACCACCGCGGACGCGCAGAAGATCCAGCCGATCGGATTCCGCGGATGCCGTCGCGCGATCAGGATCCCGACGGTGCAGAACACCAGCACCATCACAACAGTCAGGTCTCCCCAGCCCAACCCGATCGTCCCGGCGGCGGCAGTCAGACCGATGGCGATCGCGGTCAGCGCCACGGCCACGCCACCGAGACTCCAGGCCAGGAGCGCTGCGGTACGGGCGCTCATCGGTCGGCCCTCCGCAGCCAGAGGGACACGTGAGCCGGTTGCATGGTGTCGCGCACCACGACTTGCAGATCGTTGCCCAGCGCATCGACATCCAGCTGGTCTCGCAGCCGGGATCCGAAGGCCTGCAGGGTCCGCGCGGCGTCGTACTTGTGCCGGAAGAACCGCCGATCCACCACCAGCTGGATCCGGCGCCGCGCCGGACGGAACAAGCCCGCCACCGCCAGGGTCGACACCGCCACGGCCAGACCCGACCCCTGCGTCAACGGGTTCAGCACCACTTGGAGGAGCAGCACGCTCCCGAGGTACGACGCACCGAGTGTCAGGGTCAGGGCGCCGTACACGAGGGTCCGGTTGATGACGACGGCGATGTCGTACAGCTGATGACGCAGGATCGCGATGCCGATGGCCGACGGCAGGCCGACCAGGATCAGGACGACGAGTGACCACCAGGCGATCAGGGCGAGTGCGTTCAGCCATGGAGCGTCCTGATCGCCGGCGAGCACGCTGACCCACACGAGGACGACGAACGGGACGAGCGCCAGCATGCAGACATAGGCGAACCAAGTGACCTGCTGACGCTCGCGCCCGCGCGATCGCCGCAGTCGCAGGACAAGACAGAGCCCACCGAGAACGAGTGCGGCGCCGGCGAGCACCTCGCCCGCCCCGGACACCCAGGGAAGCGCACGGCCGACCGGTCCTTCGACGCCGAGCGGGTTGCGGATCGGGCGGTCGGCGCTGATATCGAGAACGCCCGGGGCGAAGGCGGTGCCGACGACGTTGGCCGCGACAGCGCCCACCCCGAGCCAGACGACTGTCCGCCACCGGCGCGACAGCAGCCGGCCCGCCGGGAACACCAGGGTGAGGAACAGCGCGGGGAGATAGAGCCATACGAAGAGCAACCAACTGCTGAACCACCCCGCGAACGCCGCGCCGGGCAACGACGCCCGGCTGACGTAGACGGTCATGAACGTGTCCAGGCCCAGGGCGACAGCGGCAACGAGAAGCAGCCATCCCACCGCGTTCGTGGGGTGCCGTGACGCCACCAGCGCACCGACGAGTGCGAAGCCGATCCCGATCGCGACCAGCGCGTCGGACGCGTTGCCGTGGCGAACCGCCACGAGCACAGGCGTTGCCGCGGCCAGCCCGACGAAGAGCCCGAACAGGCTCCAGGCGAGCCACTTGGCGACCCGGGCGCTCATCGGTCGCCGCTCCGCAGCCACAGCGACACGTGGACCGGCTGCATGGTGTCCCGCGCCACGGCCTGCAGATCAGTGCCGAGGGCATCGAGATCCAACTGCTCTCGCAACCGTGCACCGAACGCCTCCAGGGTCCTGGTCGCGTCGTACCGGCGCCGGAAGAATCGCCGGTCGACCATTGCCTGGATCCGTGACCGCGCCGGGCGGAACAGCCCCGCCACCACGAGCGTCGACACCGCCACCGCCAGGCCCGATCCCCGCGTCACCGGACTCAACACCAGCTGCAGCAACAAGACACTGCCGATGTACGCCGCACCCAGTGTCACGGACAGAGCGCCGTACACCAGTGTCCGGTTGACGACGACGTCCACGTCGTACAGGCGATA
Source organism: Kribbella caucasensis (assembly GCF_004361855.1). Classification (GTDB taxonomy): domain Bacteria; phylum Actinomycetota; class Actinomycetes; order Propionibacteriales; family Kribbellaceae; genus Kribbella; species Kribbella caucasensis. The sequence goes on along the minus strand of NZ_SNWQ01000007.1, from coordinate 42,611 downwards.
ACGAAGGATCGCAATACCGACGGCCAGGGGGATGGCCAGCACCAAACCCGCGAGAGCCAGTTCGGATACCGGGATGCCGCCGACGTGAAGGTTGGTGAAGGACAGCGCCGTCGTGACGGGAAATGACCCGATCAGCAGGGCTCCGAGGTAGAACATCCAGGAGATCTGCTGTCGTTCCACCCCGCGCGATCGCCGGAAGCGCACCGCCAGTGCCACCAGCCCGAAGACGAGCCCGACGGCCAGGGCGGGTGCGGCGAGACCGCCGACCACCGACAGGATGGGGACGGATACCGGGAACGGGTTCGAGACCGTCGGGAAGTAGTGCAGCTCCCCCGGTGCGAGGAATGTCCCGGCAACGTAGGCCGCTACGTCGATCGCCACCGCCCACACGAGCCACCGCCACCTTCGCGACGGCACGTGCCCGGTCGGGAAGAGCACGAACACCAGGAGCGAGGTAGCCGCGACAGCGGGCCAGATCACCGCCTGGGCGACGATGCCGGCCCAGGCGCCGCCAGGGACCGTACCCGGCGCCCGGAGCAGGGCGTAGGCGCCGTACTCGAGCAGGGCCTGCCCGAGGCTGTTGCCCAGCCCGGTGGCGAGGAACAGCCAGCCGATCGCGTTGCCCGGTTGCCGTAGCGTTATCGCCACGCCGACCGTCGGAAAGCCCAGGATCGCCACGTCGATGACGGCATCCAAGGAGCCGTAAGACCCGTCCGGCCTGGCATCCCCGTTGATGACGAAGAGTACGAGCGCAACTGCGGTGAGCGCGACACACAGCCCCCACACAGGCCAGGCCAGGCGGGCAGCACCCACTCGAACCCCCATGGACTCCCCTCCCCCTTCACGCACGATCCACCTGTGGAGACATGTTCGCGCTCCACCGTGCAAGAATCGTTACGGTTTCGGTGCGCTGTCCGCCGCGCAGCCGGCACGCGGGGTGGGGGTGCGGTGATCGAGGTCAGCCTGTTGGGTCCGCCTCGGGTCGAGCGGGCGGGAACGCTTGTCGGGTTCGACACCCGGAAGGCGGTGGCGCTGCTCGCCCATCTGGCGCTGGCCGACCGGCCGCGCCCACGGGACGCCCTGGCTGATCTGCTGTGGCCGGACAACGACATCGAGCACGCCCGCGGTGCGCTACGGCGGACCCTGTCCACGCTGCGCGCCGCGATCGGGCCCGAGTCCCTGGAGACCACCCGCGATCACGTCCGCCTGATCAAAAGCCCGGGCCTGTACGTCGATGTCGACCGCTTCCGGGACCTGGTGACCGAAGGCGACCTGGACACGGCGGTCGGTCTGTTCCGCGGCGATTTCCTGGAGGGCTTCGGTCTGCGGGACGCCCCCGACTTCGAGGATTGGGCACGTAACCAGGCCGACACGCTCCGCCGCGAGCTGACGGGCGCCCTTGCACGACTGGCGGCCGGCTTGGAAGAGGCCGGCAACCATCCGGCCGCGCTTGTTCACGTACGCCGCTGGCTGTCGCTCGATCCCCTGCACGAGCCGGCGCATAGCGCGCTCATCCGGTTGTACGCGCTCACCGGGGATCGGGCCGCGGCACTGGTCCAGTACCGCCAGTGCGTCCGCACGCTCTCACGCGAGCTGGGGGTTTCGCCGCTCCCCGAGACCACCAAGCTCTACGAGGCCGTCAACACGGGCACACTGGTCGCGGCCGGGTCGCTGCCTACCGCGGAGACCGCGGAGACTGCGGAGCAGGAGACCGAGCCGCCCCAGACACCGTTCGTCGGACGGTACGACGACATCCGTGCCGTCCGGGCGGTCTACGACGCGATCGATCACGACGGCCGGCTGGTCGTGGTCGAGGGCGAGGCCGGCATCGGCAAGACCCGCCTGGTCGAGGAGCTGCTCCTCGACCTACACAAGAACGGCGCCGCCGTACTGGCCGGCCGGGCGTACGAGGACGAGGCAGCGCTGGCGTACGCGCCACTGGTCGATGCGCTGCGGGCCCGGCTGCGCGAGAACGCCCGCTGGGTCGACGACGTACCGGCGCAGACGATCGCCGAGGTGTCCCGGCTCCTGCCAGAGATCGCGGACGCCCGCTCCGAACCCCGGGCCGAAGGCCCGGGCGCCGAAGCCAGGTTCCTGGCCGCCGTGTGGGACACCCTCGCGGCGGCGGTGTCCGGGCCGGTCCCCGGCGTGATCCACATCGACAACGCGCACTGGCTGGACGAGGCGTCCTTGGTACTGCTCAGGTACGGCCTCCGCCGGCTCGCGGGCCGGACTCTGCTGATCACGCTCACCTGGCGAACCCCCGCCGAGCACCCGGTCGGCAGTGTTGTCGCGGAGGTCGCGCGAGGCGGTGGCGCCGTACGCCGGCTCGGACGGCTGGACGTGGACGCGATAGCTGAGCTGCTCGCCACCACGCGACCCTCGATGGACCACGAGCTGTCGCGCAGGTTGTATGACGAGACGGAGGGCGTGCCGCTGCTGGTCGTCGAATACCTCAACGCCCTCACAACAGGTGCCGATGAGAACTGGCCGGTGCCGACCGGCGTCAACGACCTCCTGCGCGCACGCCTCGACAGGGTGAGCGACCCCGGCAGCCAAGTACTGGCCGCCGCGGCAGTCCTCGGGCGATCGTTCGACGTCGACACGGTCCGTGCGGTCAGCGGGCGCACTGACGAGGAGACCGTCGCGTCGCTGGAGGAACTGGTACGCCGCGGGCTGATCCGCGAAGGGGCCCTCGACTACGACTTCGTCCACGACCAACTGCGAAGGCTCGTATCCGACGACACCAGCCTCGCCCGGCGCCGACTGTTGCACGCCCGGGCGGCCCGCGCCGTCCACGGCCCGGCAGCAGTCGTTGCCCACCACCTCCAACTCGCCGGCCATGACGAGGAAGCCGCCCAGGCCTACGCTGCCGCCGCCGAGCAAGCCCGCAAGGTTTACGCCAACGCTGAGGCCCTCGAACACCTGCACGCGGCGCTGGCGCTCGGGCACGACAAGCCGTCCACCCTGCACGCCTCGATCGGAGACCTCGAGACGCTTGCCGGGGACTACGCCGCCGCGGTGAGCAGCTACGAGCTCGCGGCCGCCGACGCACCCACGGCCGACCTGCCGGGGATCGAACACCGGCTGGGGCGTCTGCGTCACCGGCGCGGGGAGTGGGCACTCGCGGAGGCACACTTCCGCGCCGCACTGGAAACCCTGCCTCCCGACCAGCCCACCGAGCACGCCCGCGTCACTGCCGACCTGAGCCTCACCCGCCACGACGCCGGTGACGCGGCAGGTGCAACGGAACTCGCCCGCCAGGCACTCATGTTCGCCACCGAGTCAGGCGACAGGCGAGCCCTTGGCCAGGCACACAACATGCTCGGGATGCTCGCGACCGCCGACGGCCGCATCGACGACGCCTTCCAGCATCTGCGGGCCGGCCGCGACCTCGCTGAGCAGATCGGCGATCTGCCCGGCCGGGTGGCGGCCCTGAACAACCTCGCCCTCGCCCATCGCGCCCACGGGGAACTGGAGCCCGCGCTCGAACTCGCCACCACCGCTCTCGCCCTCTGTACCGAGGAGGGCGACCGCCACCGCGAGGCCGCGCTGCACAACAACCTCGCCGACCTGCACCACGCCCTGGGCCACCCCGACGAGACGATGCGGCACCTGAAGTCGGCCGTGGCGATCTTCGCCGAGGTGGGCGCCCCGCACGGCACGGACATCGGCAGCGGTGACGAACCCCGTCCGGAGGTGTGGAAGCTCGTCCGCTGGTAAGCGCCCGGACTCGCGTCGTTCGTTGCCAGCCGCAACCACTTCAGCCTGCCGATGAGGCTTGGTCCTGCGAGGCCCGCGGCTGGAGCCCGCCGTTGACATCGGCCGTCCTCCGGACGATGGAGTGCAGCCTAGGGTGCCGACCAGGCCCACGTCGACGGTCACGCAGCCGTTGGGGTCAAGCACTGGACTATTCGGCAGGGTGCGACCACTGTGAGGTGTGAATACCACCGCTGTACTGCCGCACGGCTACACCGTCCGTCCACCTGAGCCAACTGACGCCGAGGCACTGTTCGATATGCTCGCGGCCTACAACACGGCGTTGATCGGGATCGCAGACGGCACGGTGGACGACGTTGCCGACCGCATCGTCGAGCCCGGCTTCGACCGCCGCTCCGACGGTTTCCTCGTGCTCGCCGGGGACGGCCTGCCGGTCGGATACGGGACAGCGTTCGGCAGAGGCGACCGTCAGGTCGTCGGAATCCAGGTGTGGTCGCAGAAGCCCACGGTGGCCGACTGGCTGTTCGAGCAGACATTGCAACGCGCCCGGGAGATGGGACGTGAGCGCGGCCATGCCGAGATCACCGTCGACTCCGACGTGTACCGCGCCGACGAATCATTACGCGCACTGTTGGCCGATCATGATTTCACCGCGAGTACGACGTACCAGCGGATGCGGATCGATCACACCGGCCCGGTCGCCACCCCGGAGGAGCCGGCAGACGTCGTAGTCCGACGCGGGGCCTTCGATGATGCCACCCGCTGGACTGCTCACGAGATCATCATCGACAGCTTCCGCGGCCAGCTCGGCTTCGTCGCCCGCCCACACGAGGAGTGGATCGAGTACCTCGAGGCCACTGCCAGCTTCGACTGGTCCCAGATCACCCTGCTCGAGATCGACGGGCGCGCGGTCGCGATTCGCATCTGCAACAACGAGTTCGTCGAGACAGAGAACTGCGGCTCGATCGGCATGCTCGCCGTACTCGACGAGTTCCGCGGGCGTGGTCTTGCGAAATTCCTGCTGCGCGAAGCCTTCGCCCGCGACGCCGCTGATGGGCGGGCAGGCACCATCCTCAACGTCGACACCGACAACTCAGCCCCAGCCCTTGGCCTCTATCTGTCGGTCGGCATGAACCCCACCCTCGTCTCTGACGGCTGGTGCCGCATCCTCCCGGTCAACTGAAACGACAGCGGCGGCCAAACTCATCGGGCAGGCGATGATCCTGTCAGGACGTCGTGCCGAACACGCTCGCGAACCAGTCGAGCTGGGCGTCCTGCTGGTAGGTCTGGCCGCCCTCGTGGTTGTTGTGGCTGTAGACCTTCATGTCCTTGCCGACCTCGACGCCCGACGAGGTTCCGTACGAGTTGTAGGCGGCGTAGACCGTCGACGGCGGGCAGGTCTGGTCCATCAGGGCGACCGAGAAGAGGGCCGGCGCGGTGGCGAGGCTGCCGAGGTTGACACCGTCGAAGTAGCCGAGGGTGCGGTAGACCGGTTCGACCTGGTCGCGGAAGCCCTTCAGGTACCGGGTGATCTCGGCGTACGGCTCCTTGTCGGTGATCTCCACGGCGCGCTGGAAATGGCACAGGAACGGGACGTCCGGCGCGCAGCCGAGCAGGTTGATGCCGGCCAGGCCCGCGAGGCCGGCCGCCGCGATCGAGATGCCGCCGCCCTGGCTGCCGCCGGTGACGACGATTTTGTCCGGATCCACGAACGGGGAGGTCCGCACCGCTTCGAGTGCGCGGACGGCGTCGATGTAGACCCGGCGGTAGTAGTACGTCTCTGGGTCGCTGATGCCGGCGGTCATGAAGCCGGGCGTGTGGTTGAGGCCGGCGTACGCGCTGTCGTCGGCCGTGTTGCTCGGTCCGCCGGCGCTGTAGCCCTGCCCGCGGGTGTCCATCACGAAGTGGGCGTATCCGGCCTGCGCCCACAGGTTCGTGGCGTGCGGGAAGCCGCGGCCGCCGGAGTAGCCGTGGTACTGGACGACGGTCGGCAGCGGGCCGGTCGCACCCGCCGGAACGTGCAGCCAGCCCTTGATCGGCGCACCGCCGAAGCCCGCATACGTCACGTCGTAGGTGTCGATGACGGCCAGCTTGTTGTCCACCTCGGTGAACGACGCGGCGAGCTCGTCGGTACGCGCCTTCTCGATGGACCGGCGCCAGAAGTCGACCAGGTCGGCGGGGGCGGCCACGTCGGGCCGGTACTCGCGGAGCTTGTCGAGGGAGAGATCGAACATAGCCATGAGCAGTCAACCTATGCCAGATCCGGCCGGTCCGTCGTCAATATTGTCCGATGCTGGACAGCGGCCGGGTCAGGTCGCGACGGAGACGGCGCCGAACTTGGCTGGGTTCATCATCCAGAGCAGACGGTCGATTCCGTCCGCCGTGGCGTCGACCGTGACCACGGCGAAGACGACGCCGTCGCGACTCAGGACCGCTGCCGTCTGTCCGTTCTCCTGCGCCCACTCGATGTCGGCGCCGACCCAGAACCAGCGCGCGATGGCCGTCACGAACTTCGCCACCCGCTGCCCGCCGACCAAGGGGAAGCGAGCAGCCGTGACGACACCACCACCGTCGGAGAGGCTGACCACATCCGCGGCGAACAGCTTCTCCAGCGCCGACAGATCGCCCGAGCGAGCCGCGGTGACGAAGGCGGTCAGCAGCCGGCGCTGTTCGGATCCCTTCACCGGCGCCCGCCGCTCGGCGACCACGTGCTTACGCGCACGGCTGACCAGTTGACGGACCGCGGCCCCGCTCGTCTGGAGGATGTCGGCGATCTGCGCGTACGGGTAGTCGAACGCCTCCCGCAGCACGTACGCCGCCCGCTCGTTGGGTGAGAGTTTTTCCAGCAGGAGCAGGACCGCGAATCCCAGGGCCTCACCCCGTTCGGCACCGAGGTGCGGGTCCGCACTTGTGTCGACCGGTTCGGGAAGCCATTGGCCGACGTAGGTCTCCCGGCGTACCCGGGCGGACTGGGCAGCGTTGATTGCCAGCCTCGTGGTCGTGGTCGCGAGGTACGCCGCCGGGTTGACCACCGCGCTGCGATCACAGAGCTGCCAGCGCACCCAGACTTCCTGGACCAGGTCCTCGGCCTCGGTGGCGCTCGCCAGCATCCGGTAGGCGATCCCGAACAGCCGCGGCCGCACCTCCGCGAACACCGCCACAGCCTGCTCGAGATCCTCCAAGTCGCCGGAATCGTTCGCCGTGACGCCGTCCGTCATCGCCATCGCTCCTACCCCGTCTGTCTGCTCGTCGCTCAATAGGACCAGACAGCCTCCCGTTCTGTGACAACCGCGTGGATCAGTTGCATCGAGATCTGGTCCGTGGCCAACAGGTGGTTGAGGCGCCGGCCCTGACGAGCGGCCAGCTTGTAGGCGCGAGTCGCACGGTGCGTGGCCGTGACCAGCGCAGTGACTTCCTCGGCACGCCGTGACCAGGACAGCGGTGCGTCACCAGGTCGGTTGGTCTGCTCCGTCAATCTGAACCCAGCGCGGGTGAGCAAGCTCACGAGTTCACGCTGAGTCGGGAAGTAGTTGCCGTCCGGAGCGGCCTGACTCGCCGGTCCTCGAGCAACAGCCACCAGGAGACCCAGCGAGGCACCGGGCCTCAGGACCCGGTGGATCTCGCCGAGCAGAACAGCCTTGTCCTCGACCGTACAAAGCACCCCCAGGCACCAGGCAGCGTCGATCGAACCCGTCCGCAGTGGGATCCGCGCTCCGTCAGCGGTGATGACCGGCAGTCCGAAGAGCCGTGCGGCCGCTCGGCAGGCGGTCTGCATCGGTTCCAGCAAGAGCGGCCGGACGCCGAACCGCTCGGCCGCCCACGCTGCCGGACCGCCGACACCCGCGCCGACGTCCAGCAGCCGGGTGCCGGCCGAGAGCTCACAGGCCTCGGCCAGCCAGGCGAGCGCGGCCGGACTCGAACTGCCGCGACAGGCGGCAGGTATCGCGTACCGGTCCCCGAGCTGCTCCACCGCGTCCGCGGTCCACCCCGCAACATCGTTGAACTCAGCAACCATCGCCACTGCGGTCACAACGCACCCCCCGTTCGGTTCAGTGCTTGCGGCTGGAGTCCCCGATCCAGTCCGCGTAGTGGGTTTCGCCGAGGGTCGCGCCGTCGCCGGGCACCAGCGCACTCTCGGACGGTGAGACTCCGAAGTACACGGCCTTCGGGTCTGTGACGAGCTCACGGGGATCGTTGTGGGCGGCAAGTGCCTTCCGGAAGAACTCGTCCATTCGGTACCGGTCGGGGCCTGCGACCTCGACCCGCCCGTTCACAGGCGTACCGACCGCGGTCCGGCCGACTGCCTGCGCCACATCATCGCCGGCCATGGGCTGGAAGAGCACGTGGGCCAGCCGCACCGTCGTACCGTCCGTGGCCGCGTCCGCGATGGCCGGCACGAACTCGAAGAACTGGGTCGCACGCACGATCGAGTACGGCATCGGCGAGCTCTCGATCAGCTTCTCCTGCGCGAGTTTCGCCCGGAAGTACCCGCTCTCGAGCAGCAGTTCGGTACCGACCACCGACAACGCGACGTGGTGGCCCACACCGGCCGCCTCTTCGGCCGCGAGCAGATTGCGGGTGGACGTGTCGAAGAACTCCATGACCGCCGCGTCTTCCCAGGATGGTGAGTTCGACACGTCGATGACCACCGACGCACCTTCCAGGGCCTCGGCCAGTCCTTCGCCGGTCAGGGTGTTGACCCCGGTGTTGGGCGAGGCCGCGACCGCGTCGTGGCCGTGCTCGCCGAGCTTGGTCACGAGTTTCGACCCGATCAGGCCGGTACCGCCGATAACCACGATCTTCATGACAATCCTTCCGATCAGGATACTGCGTTGATGGCGTCGAGGATGGTGGCCGCGACCGCGGCGGGCTGGGACACGCTGAGCGCATGCGAGGCGCCCGCTACCTCGCGGACGTCCTTGGAACCGGCGCGCTCGGCGAAGAAGCGGTGCAAGGCGACCGGGATGTTGAGGTCCTGGTCGCTGATCACGAACCACGAGGGGATGGTCTTCCACGCGGGTGTGTCGGTGGGCAGTCCGTCCGTCAGTGCCGTCTGGGTGACGGGACGCTGCGTGGCGGCCATCAGCGCGGCCTGCTCCGCGGGGACATCGGCCGCGAACTGCTGGTGGAACACGTCCTGCCTGATCGCGAGCTCGACCCCGCCGGTCGCGACCGGGTACGCGGTGAGGGCATCACCGAGGGTGCTGCCGGGGAACTTGGCGGACAGCTCGAAGGCGTTCTCACCATGATCGGGGACGAACGCGTCGACGTAGACGAGGCCGAGCACGGACTCGTTGCCGGCCGCGGCCTCGGTGATCACCATGCCGCCGTACGAGTGCGCGACGAGCACCACCGGCCGGCCGATTCCGGCGATCACATCCTTTACGTACGCCGCGTCGCCGGCGACACTGCGCAACGGGTTGGCGGCTGCGACGACGTACAGGGACTGTTCTTGCAACTGCTCGATGACGCCGTTCCAACTCGCCGACTCCGCGAACGCCCCGTGGACGAGTACGACGGCCGGCTTCTGCTCACTCATGGCTCTGCTCTTTCTGCTTGGCGGTCTGTTCACCAGACATAGACAGGACAGCCGCCTGCTCTGTGACACCCGCTGTGGTCGGCCGAAGCGCTGACGTAGGTGATGCAACTCCAGCCCGGCATGCGTGTGCTCACCCGCGTCCTGGCCCACCGCAAGATCGCTACTGTTTGAGGCCGCCGGGACGCTCGGACGGGCCCATCACCCGCAAGGCGATCAACAGCAGCGCGAGCACCGGCAACACCAGCCCACCATCACCACTCACGAAGACGCGAATGGTCTCCGCCACGCCGAGCAGAACAAAGACCGCCCCAAGGCAAATCCCAAGCCACCGAGTGAAAACCTGACGGCGCATGGCGGTCCCCCTTGGGATCACCGTACGTCTGACCCGCTCCGACGGTTCGTCAGAACTCGAGTCCCGCTCTCCGGACGGTACCCAGCCTGATCGCTTCGTTGAGCGCCGCAAGGATGTAACCGGGGACCTTCATCCCCTGCTGTTGAGCCCAGAGGAGTTCCCGTTCCACCAGGCTGATCTGTCGTGCGACGGTCAGGAGATCCCGGTCGAACTCGAGTGCATGAGCGACTTCACCGAAGTCAGCCAGCTGCCGGCGATTGGTCACGCCGACGAGGTCGAACGTCCGGCGGCGCAGGATCCGCGCGAGCTGGAGCTGCCAGTCGCTCAGTCCTTCCTCGCCCACCAGCACCTCGGCCGACATACGGTAGAACGCGAAGTGCCCTGGCTCCTGCCGCCGGATGGGTGCGATGACCGTCTCCGCGATCGCGTGCTCGCCCATCGTGCGAAGCCCGTCGACCAGGCGCGAGTACGCGATCACCGCCGACCGCTCGGTGGCCGCGCCGGTCAGGTAGTAGAGCAGCCGGACGACGCCGAGCATGCCGGGCAGATGCGAGAGCACCCCGACCAGCCGGATCCTGGCGCTGACCGCCAGATCGGTCGCCGCCGGCGCCATCCCGAAACCCTGTTGGACCGCATCGAGAAGAATGCCGTGCTGCAATTCCTGTGGCGACCACACGTCCTGGTAGAAGAACCGGTCCGTCTCGGTGGCGTCGGGCATGAGCGCGCGCAACTCCAGCACGTTCCGCTCGACCTCAAGCTCGACCCGGGTCAGATAGTTGAACACCTCGCCGTACCGGCCGCGGACCCGGTCCGGATCCTTGATCGTCAGATCGGCGGCACCCAACGACAACGGCGGATGCTCCTCGGCAAATGTCTCGACAAACCGCCGAAGCCCTTCCCTGGAAGCCCGCTTGGGCGCAACACTCTCTTCCAACTTGGTATGCAATTGGGTCACCTCCCTCCGCCGTTCAATCAGATCACCACTAAAGACAGCCCAGGTTCCCGAACTGTGACACCTACAGGAATTCCTCACACATACCGGGCCACGTAGCGGATGCCGGTGGCACGGATCTCGCCGGTGTCGATCGCGGCCTGCTCGTCGGTGTACGTCGTACCGTCGAGCTCGGCGAAGAAGTACGGTTCCGGGGTGACCTGCAGGGCCTGGAACCGTGTGTCCAGTGCGTGCTGGATGGCCTTGGCGGTGTGAATGCCGTTCTCCCGCGCCCACCGTCCGAGGTAGAAATCCCAGGGGCCACCAGAGTTCCACCAAGCCTCTCGGTGTCGCTGCAGCCAGTTCGTCTCGTCGTCCACGTCGCTGAGGCGGTCGAAACACCAGCGGGCGGTCGGTTCGTCGAACAGTTCGACGGCCCACTCGACCACGATCAGAGCACCACCAGGGACCAGTGCTGCTGCCATCCGGTCGGCGACGTCATCCAGATCGGCAACGTGATGAAGAGACGTGCAGGCGATGATCGCGTCCACCGGCCGGCGCACGACGTACAGCTCGAAATCGGTGCGATGGAAGCCGGGCTCGCCCGGCGCCTCGGGATCGACGCCGACCGCTTCGTACCCAGCCGCATTGAGCATCGGGACGAAGCCGCCTCGAGGACCGCAGCCGATTTCGACGACCCGGGCCGGCGCCGCAGGGAGGTGCGACCGCACCCACGGCCACAAGGTACCGAGCCACGTATCGGCCGCGGTCATCACGATCGGCGGCGTCATCGCTGACTCCGGTACAGGTACATGGTCAACGGCGCGAACACCGCGGTCACTGCCGCTGCCGCCAGCAGTACGCCGACCACCTGTCCGGTGGTCGCGGTCCCGTCCATCAACGCTCGCTCGGTGGTCACCAGATGGCTGACCGGATTCGCCTCGACGAAGGTCCGCAGCCAGCCCGGCATGGTTGCCGGGTCGACGAACACGTTGCTCATGAAGGTCAGCGGGAACTGGACCAGGAAGCTTGCCATCGTCAAGGTGGCGGGGGTCCGTACCAGCAGCGCCAGCGTCGTCCAGATCCAGGACAGGCTGTAGGCGAACAGCAATACAAGCGCGATCCCGGACAGGACGCCGGTGATCCCGCCTGCGGGTCGGAAACCCATCAGCAGGCCGAGGCCGATCACGATCGTGGTGGAGACCAGGTAGCGTCCGGCGTCACCGAGCAGGCTGCCGGCGATGAGCGCTGGCCGCCACATCGGCATGGACCGGAACCGGTCGAGTACGCCGCGGTCGAGGTCGGTCTTCAGCACCAGGCCGGTGTAGACGGTGACCAGCAAGGCGGTGAACACCAGCGTGCCGGGTAGCAACTCGTGGAGGTAAGCGCCCGTGGATCCCGACAGCGCCGAGCCGAACAGGTAGGTGAACATGAGGGTGAAGAGGACCGGGAGGACGATCGCGTCAGTCATCTGCTCGGGCACGCGCCTGAGCTTCACCAACGCGCGCCAAGCGAATACTCCAGTGGTCGACAGCCGACCGGGTAGCGTCTGCCGCGCGATCGGTGAGAGGGCGTCATGAAGGTTGCCGGTGGCAAGAGATGCGGTCACAGTGCGAACTCCTTGTCGGCTGGGTGCCCGGTGAGCGCCAGGAACACATCGTCGAGAGTGGGCTGCGCATCGGAGTCGGCTGCGACCGAGACCTTCAGCTGGGCGGGTGTGCCCTCGGCGATCACGCGTCCGTGGTCGATCACGGCGATCAGGTCGGCGAGCCGGTCCGCCTCGTCCATGTGCTGGGTCGTCAGCAGCACGGTCGAGCCGTGTTCGACCAGCGTCGCGACGATCTCCCAGACCTGATTCCGGCTGCGTGGGTCCAGGCCGGTGGTGGGTTCGTCGAGAAAGAGCAGGTCGGGCGTGACGACGATGCTGGCGGCGACGTCGAGCCGTCGCTTCATCCCGCCGGAATATCCCTTCACCTGCTTGCCGGCCGCGTCGGTCAGATCGAAGGCGTCGAGCAGCTCGTCGGCCCGGGTTCGCGCGAATCGACGCGAGAAGCCGAGCAGCCGTGCCTGCAGCACCAGGTTCTCGACACCGGTGAGGTCCTCGTCGATCGAGGCGAACTGCCCCGTCAGGCTGATCCGGTGACGGACCGCGTCGGCGTCGGCCACCACGTCGTGACCGAACACTTCCGCGGTTCCGGAGTCCGGGCGCAACAAGGTCGCCAGCATCCGGATCGTGGTCGTCTTGCCCGCGCCGTTCGGACCGAGGAAACCGTAGACTCCGCCGGCCGGTACCGCGAGGTCGAGGGCGTCCACCGCCCGGGTCCCGCCGAACGACTTCACCAGGCCGGTCGTGCGGATCGCCCATTCACTCGTACCTACCTCGGTGGCTGGAATGCCGTGCTGCGAACGTGTCATCGTGAGGACCTCCTGGTCGTCGGGCTCTCGCGGTTAGATGTTGTCCGCACCAGCCCCTCGCGGTCGTCGTCCAGCCGGAGGCTCTTCGGCGTACCGTGCCCGGGGCAAGCGGCCGCCGGCGTACCACGCTGGGAGTAGGGCAGAAGCACCACCAGCGGAGGACGCGGACGATCGCCTGCCGGTCTACTGTGCTGGCATGACCATCGGGGACGGCGCGCGTGTGCAACGGCAGGATCTCGCTGTCGCGGCCGGGGCAGTCGTGCTCGTGCTCGCCGGGACCCTGCTCCAGACACCGTCTCGTCATCCGCTCGATCTCGTCGGATATCTGATCCCGCTGTCCACAGCCCTCGCGCTCGTCGTTCGGCGCGTTTGGCCGGTGCCGGTGCTGGTCGTGGCTGCCGCCGGCCTGCTCCTCTACCCGTTGATCGGGTATCCGGGCGTGACTCCGGCCTTCCCACTGCTCGTGGCGCTCTACACCTCCGTCGACGCCGGCTATCGCAAGACCACGCTGCTCGTCTCCACGACGGCCCTGTCCGGCAGTCTCGGCATCAACCTCGCGTTGCCAGGGGCCGAGACGAGTCGCGAGATCATCCAGCGGTGGGCATTGCTGGCCGGCTGGCTGATCTCGGCGAAAATCCTCGCCGAGGTCATGCGGCACCGCCGCGGCTATCTCCGCGAGGTCGAACAGCGCGCACTGGACGCCGAACGGACCCGGGAGGAGGCGGCGCTGCGCCGGGCCGGCGAGGAACGGCTGCGGATCGCCCGGGACCTGCACGACTCGCTCACCCACAACATCTCGGTGATCAAGGTGCACGCCGGGGTCGCGGTTCACCTGGCTCAGAAGCGTGGCGAGGCGGTGCCCGAGGCGCTGCTGGCCATCCAGGAGGCGAGCCGGGAGGCGATGCGCGAGTTGCGGTCGACGCTGGAGGTATTACGGGCCGACAGCACCGACACCTGCAATGGGCTGGCCCGGCTGCCCGAACTTGTTGATCGAGCCAGATCCGCCGGCGTGCCCGCGACCGTCGAGATCAGTGGGCCGCCGCGACCGCTGCCGCCGGACGTCGACCAGGCCGCCTACCGGATCGTCCAGGAGGCGCTGACGAACGTCACCCGGCACGCTGGTTCCGCCTCGGCCGCCGTCCACATCCGGTACGACGAATCCGCGGTCACCGTGCAGATCGACGACGACGGCCACGCGACGCCGGACGCCGTACCGGTCCCCGGCGTCGGGCTGACCGGAATGCAGGAGCGGGTCACCGCACTCGGTGGGCGGCTGCGGGCGGCACCGCGACCCGACGGCGGTTTCACCGTGCGGGCCGAGCTACCAGTGGAGCTGCCGACATGACCGGGACACCGATCCGGGTGCTGCTCGTCGACGATCAGGCCCTGATCCGGGCGGGATTCCGCGCCCTGCTCGAGGCCGAGGACGACATCGAGGTGGTCGCCGAGGCAGGCGATGGGCGGCGCGGAGTCGAGCTCGCCTCGGAGCACCTCCCCGACGTCGCGCTGTTCGACGTGCAGATGCCGGTGCTCGACGGGATCGAGGCGACCCGGCTGATCGCGGCCGACCCGGCGCTGGCCGGCGTACACGTGGTGATCCTGACCAACTACGGCCTCGACGAGTACGTCTTCGAGGCGCTCCGGGCGGGCGCGGGCGGATTCATGGTCAAGGACACCGAGCCGGCCGACCTCCTGCACGGCGTACGAGTCGCCGCTCGGGGCGATGCGCTGCTCTCCCCCGGCATCACCCGCCGGCTCATCGGCGAGTTCGTCGCCCGCGGCCCAGCGCCCGGCAAGACCGGACCGGAAGTGCTGACGAACCGGGAGCGCGAAGTGGTCACCCTGGTCGCCCGCGGCCTGTCCAACGACGAGATCGCCCGCAAGATGGTGATCAGCCCAGCGACGGCGAAGACCCACGTCAGCCGGGCGATGACCAAAGTCCAGGCGCGCGACCGAGCCCAGCTAGTCGTCCTCGCCTACGAGTCCGGCCTGGTCCAACCCGCCATCAACGGCACTTGACACCGGCACGCGGCGGAGAAATCCTGGGCATCTGTCGCTGCTGAGTGCACTGGTCGGACCAGTAGCGCCGGTCGAGCTGGAGGGTCATGAGTGAGAGCCAGGGGTTTCAGGGGCGGATCGGGCTGACGCATCTGGAGTCGGTGCCGTACTGGGCGCCTGTCCGGACACCGGGAGCGTCGGCGCCGAACGTTGTCTACGTGGTTCTCGATGACGTCGGGTTCGCGGATCTCGGGTGCTTCGGGTCGGAGATCAACACGCCGACGATCAACGGTCTCGCCGCCGAGGGGCTGCGGTACGTCAACTTCCACGCGACGCCGTTGTGCTCGCCGACCCGGGCGTCGCTGCTGACCGGGCGGAACCACCACTCGGTCGGCATGCGCCTGCTCTCGAACCTCGACACCGGCTACCCGAACGGGCGTGGCCACGTGACGAAGGCCGCCGCGACCTTGGCCGAGATGCTGGTCGACACCGGCTACAACACGATGTGCGTCGGGAAGTGGCACCTCGCACCGACGGAGCACACCACCGCTTCCGGTCCGTACGATCAGTGGCCGCTCGGGCGGGGCTTCGAGCGGTACTACGGCTTCCTCGAGGCCGAGACCGACTGCTTCTACCCCGAGCTCTACTCCGACAACCACGCGATCGAGGCTCCGGGGCGGCCGGAAGACGGCTATCACCTGACCACCGACCTGGTCGACCAGGCGATCTCCTTCGTCCGGGCCCAGACCTCGGTGACGCCGGACAGGCCGTTCTTCCTCCATCTCGCGTTCGCCGCCGCGCACGCACCCCATCAGGCCCCGCAGGAGTACCTCGACAAGTACCGCGGTCGCTATGACGAGGGCTGGGACGTCGTCCGGGAGGCCCGGTTCGCCCGGCAGAAGGAGCTCGGTGTCATTCCGCCCGAGACCCGGCTGCCACCTCGCAACGACGGGGTTGAGCCATGGGTGGATCTCACCGCCGACGAGCGCCGGCTGTTCGCTCGCCTGCAGGAGGCGTACGCCGCGATGCTCGAACACACCGATGCCCAGCTGCGACGGTTCGTCGACGCCTTGGCGGCACTCGGCCGGCTCGACAACACGATGATCGTGGTCCTGTCCGACAACGGTGCTAGCCAGGAGGGCGGCCGGCGGGGATCGCTCAACCCGGCCGCCTTCCAGAACGGCATCGAACCGGACTTCGCCTGGAACCTGGACCACCTCGACGAGATCGGCGGACCACGCGGTCACTCGAACTACCCATGGGGCTGGGCGCAGGCGGGGAACACACCGTTCCGTCGGTACAAACAGAACACGCACGAGGGCGGCGTACGGGTACCGCTGATCGTGCGGCACCCCTCGACGATCGCCGAGCCCGGCGGGATCCGGTCCCAGTTCCACCACGTCATCGACATCACTCCGACGGTGCTCGACGTCGTCGGAGTCGAGGCGCCGGCGGCGTACCGGGGTGTGCCGCAGCTCCCCATCCACGGCACTCCGCTGACGTACACCTTCAACGAGGGCACGGCGCCGACCCGTCACCGCACCCAGTACTTCGAGATGTTCGGTCACCGCGCGATCTGGCACGACGGGTGGAAAGCCGTCGCCTACCACCAGCGCGGCACGCAGTACGACGACGACCGGTGGGAGCTGTTCGACACTACGGCCGACTGGTCCGAGTCCGACGACGTCGCCGCCCGTAATCCGGAGAAGCTCATCGAGCTCCAGCAGCGGTTCTGGGCCGAGGCAGGTAAGTACGACGTGTTGCCGCTCGATGACCGTGGTTTCGCCGTACGGGCCAAGGTGGCCAGGCCGGGATCGGTCCGCGCGCGCCGCCGGTTCGTCTACTACCGCGGGATGCCTCACCTGCCGGCCGCTGCGTGCCCGCCGACGATGAATCGCTCGCACCGCATCACTGCCTTCGTCGAGCGATCCGCGTCGGACGGTGACGGAGTGCTGGTGGCCCTGGGCGGCGTGGCCACCGGGTTCTCCTTGTTCGTCAAGGACGGCTGTCTGGTGTTCGACCACAACTACCTTGGTCAGCACACCGTCATCCGCTCCCCCTCGCCCACTCCAGTGGGTACGACGGAGCTCGCGGTGAGCATCGAGAAAGCCGGCGAGTGCGCCGCATCCGTACGGCTGTTGATGGACGCGAAGGAGGTTGCCGCCGGCAAGCTCGACGCCGTACTCCCCAACTTCCACGGATGGGAGGGCCTCGACGTCGGCCAGGACGGCGCATCCCCGGTCTCATCGGAGTACGACGACACCTTCCCCTACCAGGGACACCTCGACCGTGTCGTGATCGAACTCGACGACGACGAGGTGCCCCTGTTCGAAACCGTCGATTAGCTGCAGGCGCCGAGGTCCTTCCATTGGGCGGTGAGACCGGGCTCCGAGCCTTGCGTCCACCAGTTCGCCTGCCAGAGGTGACCGTTGTGCTTGCTGCGCTGGCCTTCCAGGTAGACCGTGGACCAATTCCACGCCGTCGCCGACGCACAATCCGCGGGCGGCGTGGTGGGTGGGGTCGTCGGCGGCGTGGTCGGCGGCGTCGTGGGCGGGGTGGTCGGCGGGGTTGTGCAGTTGCCGTCAGCAACCAGCGTGTCGCGGAAGTCGGTCCCTTCGGCGCGCAGGGCAGCAGCCCGGGCGGTGGCGTCGGCCGGGGCGACCACCTCGTTCTTGGCGTAGTAGGTCCAGTCGATCTGCTGGTGGTACACGCTGGTTCCGGCCGAGTGACCATTCAGGTCGATGAACCATTGGTTGTAGTTGAGCGACATGTCCTGGCGCGGATAGACCGTGTTGCCCTGGTCGTCCACGGTGTGATCGGCGATCAGTACGCCGTCCACGTAGTACTTCACATGCCCATCGGCGACCTGGGTCACCAAGTCACGCCAGCCGGCCACGGACCTACGGTCGGTCGTGGTCGCCCGCAACCCGTCCCAAGGCTCCGGACGATAGGTGTACCAACTCGTGTGGAAGTTGACCGGGCCCGTCTCACCCCAACCGCCGTTCGGCAGGTACTCCGAGAAGTCCAGTTCGCTGTACAGCGGGTCGTAGTCGTAGCGCAGCGGCGTGATCGTGAACGCCGTCTGGTTGATGTGATCGCCGTCCGGCCCGCTCGCCGGTGCGTCCGTGAACCGCACCCGGGTCGCATACGTCCCTTCCCGGAACCGGCGCTGGGTCGTCCGCAACTCGGCATGCGTCGTACCGGCCGCGGTGCCGTCGGTCGACGCCCGCAACTGAGCGACCTGGTCGCCGTCCGAACTGCTGAAGGTGATGTTGCCGGCCGGCCAGGACGCTCCTGGCACCCCTGGTCCGCCGGCCTCGGTACGGGCGTTCCAGCCATGGGACTGGAAGTCCGCATCGTTGATGGAGTCGTAGTGGAAGTCGTCGAACAGCACGCCGCAGTCGGCGACCGTAGTGGTTGTCGTGGCGGCTGTCGTGGCGGAGGAGAAGGCTGCCGCGCCGGTCGTCATTGCCGCGGCGGCTGCCAGGGCGGAGACGATCGCGGCGACTTTTCGTGGTCTGGACATGCTTGTCGAACTCCTTCGGGGGCGGGAAGTCCTGGCCACCGATGATGGGCCCCGGCCGAGCGGCTTGACAAGAACTCGCCGAGTATTTTTTCCAGATCCTTCCGAAATCTCGTCCGCTCGTGATAATTCTTTTGACGACCGATCGTCGTTGCGTGAGGTGGCCGATGACCAGTACTGAGGCTGCGCCGGGTGTGCTCCGGCGGCTCGAAGGGCCGGCCGATGCCTTCCCGGGTGCGCTGCGCGCGATCGCGGACTTCGTCCTGGCCGATCCCGCGGCCGCCGCCCGGATGACCATCGTCGAACTGGCCGACCGCACCGGCACCTCCCCCGGCACGATCACCCGGTTCAGCCGGGCTTGCGGCCTGACCGGGTACGCCGACCTCCGGGTCGCGATCGCGGAGGAAGCCGCGGGCCGGACCACCGCGAACCGTTGGGCGAGCGACATCGGCCACGAGATCCACCCCGAAGATCCGCTCGACCGAGTCCTCCAGGTGCTGGTGTCGGCCAACAGCCACGCAATGTTCAGTACGGCGGAGCGCCTCGACCCGCAGATTGTCGACAACGTGAGCGCGGCCCTGATCGGCGCACGTCACTGCCACTTCTTCGGAGTCGGCACCAGCGCAATCACCGCGGAGGAACTCGCCATCAGACTCCGCCGGATCGAGATCCCCTGCTGGGTCTGGCCCGACGTCCACTCAGCCCTCATCGCGGCAGCCCAGTCCGACAACCGCGACGTAGTGGTCGGAGTCTCCTTCTCCGGCCGCGTAACCGAGACCATCGAGGTCATCACCGCCGCAGCCACCCGAGGTGCCACCACCGTCGTAATCACCCACGACGCCGCATCACCCCTGGCAGAACACGCGGACCTACTCCTCACCACCGCCGCCCCCACCGGCGACCAACCAGCCCAATCCATGGCCGACCGCCACGCCCAGTTCCTCCTGGTCGACGTCATCTACGCCCGAATCGCCCAACTAACCCACCCCGGCATCGTCGACGTACTGGAACGAACCGCCGACGCCCTCCAGTCCCACCGCCTCCCACCCCGTCCCACCCGCAAGCGGGGACGCCAGTAATCCCTTCCGGAAAAGGGCTACTTTCAGCTCCGCAGACGTTTTCCCAGCAGCCGCCGCGTCCCTCCGGAGGAAGAGAAACAGGTGCTTGTCGATCGGTAGCCAAGTATCTTGTATTGTCACAGTCTGCCGACGCGGCAGCCACTTTGTGCGATGACTACTGCGCTCCGCCGCGTGGCGTCGTACGCCTCTATGACCGAGGAGCTCGCGCCTATGCCCGACGACTTCAGCCCAGTCATCCGAACGGACATTCCACACTCGGCACGGATCTGGAACTACTGGATGGGAGGGAAGGACAACTTTGATATCGACCGGGTCGCGGGAGACGCCGGCGCGGAAGTCGATCCGGACATCGTGACGATGGCTGTGGAATCTCGGCAGTTCCTGGTTCGTGCTGTGCGCTACCTGGCCGCCGAGGAAGGTATCCGCCAGTTCCTCGACATCGGAACGGGCCTGCCAACGATGCAGAACACCCATGAAGTCGCCCAGAGCGTGGCACAAGACTCGAAGATCGTCTACGTCGACAATGACCCGATGGTTCTTGCGCACGCCCGCGCATTGTTGGTCAACACCACGCCTGAGGGGGTGACCACCTACATCGACTGTGACTACCACCAGCCCGAGCAGATCATCGCCGATGCCCATAACGTGCTGAACTTCAGTCAGCCGATCGGCGTCATGTTCATGGGAGTGCTCGGCCACGCCCGCACCTACGAGGACATGCGCCGAATCGTTTCCACGGTGATGGACGCTGTCCCTTCGGGGAGCTACCTCACCTTGTGGGATGGCACCATCGACAGCCAGGCATACGTGACGCTCTGCGAGAACTACGCCAAGACGGGCGGTGTTCCCTACATACCTCGGCCGCGGGAGGAGATCCGCGCGGTGTTCGATGGCCTGGAGATGGTGTCGCCTGGCTTTGTGTCGCTCACTCAGTGGTGGGCCGACGGCACTGATGAGGACGACGAAGCGAGCGAAGCAAGACCGATCTCGGCCTACTGCGCCGTCGCCCGAAAGCCCTAGCCCAGGCAGCGACCAGATGGCTACCGCTCCCGTTGTGCCAACCGGCGCAACGGGAGCGCGCCCTGCTACTTCAGTTCGGCTGAGGTCTTGCCCAGCAAGCGGCGAGCGACGATCAACTGCTGGATCTGCTGGGTGCCTTCGAAGATGTCCAAGATTTTGGAGTCTCGGGACCACTTTTCCAGCAGGTGGTGTTCGGAGTAGCCGAGGGTGCCGGCCAACTCGATGCAGCGGAGGGTGATGTCGTTGCCTGCTCGGCCGGCTTTGGCTTTGGCCATGGAGGCCTGCAACGAATTCGGCTTGCCGTTGTCGGCCATCCAGGCCGCCTGCAGGGTGAGCAGGTGGGCGGCTTCCCAGTCGGCTTCCATCTGCAGGTACGACGCAGCCGCGGCCGGCTGGAGGTGGATCGGACGGTCATAGTCGACCGTGACCCCGGCCTCGGCCAGCAGGTCGCGGGTCGCCTCCAGCGATGCGCGGGCGACGCCGACGGCCATCGCGGCGACCAGTGGACGGGTGTTGTCGAAGGTCTGCATGACCCCGGCAAAACCCTTCTCACCATCGACTTCCGGCGATCCAAGCAGGTTCGAGGCCGGCACCCGGCAGTTCTCGAACCGGATCGTCGCGGTGTCGGACGAACGGATGCCGAGCTTGTGTTCCAGCCGCTCGACCGTCATCCCCGGCGTGTCCTTGAACACCACGAACGACTTGATCGCGGCCCGCCCCAGCGACTTGTCCAGCGTCGCCCACACCACCACGGCGTCGCACCGACCGCCCGCGGTGACGAAGATCTTCTCGCCGTCGATCACATACACATCACCATCGCGGCGCGCGGTGGTCTGGATGTTCGCCGAATCCGACCCACATCCCGGCTCGGTGATCGCCATCCCGGCCCAAACCCCGTCGAACCGCCGCAGCTGCTCATCCGACGCGACCGACGCGATCGCGGAGTTGCCGAGTCCCTGCCGCGGCATCGACAGCAGCAGCCCGACATCGCCCCACGACATCTCCGTGACCGACAGCACCGACGAGAGATTGGACCCGTTCTTCACCTTGCCGTCTTCGTCAGCCTCAGGACGCCGTACGCCGCCCGCTCCCGCACCCGAGCCCGTCCCGCTCGCGCCGAGCCCGTCGACCATCGCCGCGAGCATGTCGAGTTCCTTCGGATAAGCGTGCTCCGCGAGGTCGTAACGCCGCGAGTTCGGCCGCAGCATCTCAGCCGCGACCTGGTGGGCCTGGTGGACGAAGGCACGAAACTTCCGCGGCGTCTCCAGGTTAATCATCAGACGAGCACCCCGCCTTCCATCACGCCGATCGCCCGGAGATCGCGGTACCACCGCTCGACCGGATGCTCCTTCACGAACCCATGCCCGCCGAGCAATTGCACCCCGTCGGTCCCGATCTTCATCCCGTACTCAGTGCAGAGCCGCCGGGCCAAGGCGACCTCGCGGGCGAACGGAAGCCCTTGTTCCGCACGCGATCCGGCCCGATATGTGACGAGCCGCATCCCCTCGAGCTCGATCCCGATGTTCGCCACCATGAACGCCACCGACTGCCGATGACTGATCGGCTCGCCAAAGGCCACACGCGAGTTCACGTACGGCGTGACGTAGTCGAGCACCGCCTTCGCAGTACCGAGGGACAACGCACACCACCCGAGCCGGGACAGTCGTACACAGTCCGCGTAGTCCGCAAGAGTGCCGAGCTGCACGGCCGGTACGTCGGCCAGCAACACCCGCGCAAGCGAGGCCGCACGGAGACCCATCGACGGCTCGGCCTCGATCGTCACGCCCGGATGCCCGGACTCGACCAGGAACAACGCCGGCCCGTCCGCCGATCGGGCCGCGATCACGAACAACTCGGCCGCGGCGCCCCGTGGTACCAGGGACTTCACACCGTTGAGCAGGTATCCGCCACCGTGCGGGGTCGCGCGAGTCCGCAAGTCGAACGGGTCGAAGAGCGGCCGCGGTTCCAGGATCGCCAACGCAGCCGCCGGCACCGACGAGCCGGTGAAGGCAGGCAGGTACGTCGCCTGCTGGGTCTCGTCGCCCCACAACGAGATCGCCGTACTCACCGCCGATGGCGCGAGACACGCGACCGCCTGCCCCAGATCGCCGTGCGCCATCGCCTCGGCGACCAGTACGCCGGTCATGGCGGACCGCTCGGTGACGATGCCGCCCAGTTCCTCGGGGACCTCGATCAGGCTGAGCCCGAGCTCGGCAGACTGCGCCAGCACACGCGCGTCCGTCGTACAGGCTGTGTCGGCTGCGGCGGACGCGGGACGCAGTACTTCGGCCGCGAACTCGCTGACCACCCCGACCATCAACTGCTGGTCCTCGGTCGGCGTCAGGTCGAACCGGCCGGTCGATCGCGTCGCCGGCAACCGGGCGGGCTTGCCCAGCTTGCTCGCCGCGGTGAAGCTCCTGGTCAGCGCGCCCGCGGTCCGGAACCCGGTCTTGGTCGCCTCGAACACCACCCGCTCGGTCCGCTTCCGCAACCCGAACCGGTCGATCGCCCGGGACCGCGCCACCCGGTTCAGCAACGCGACGCCCACCCCGATCGCGTCCCGCCGGCTCCTCGTCCCTACCTGCCCGCTCATACCGGCAACTGTAAACCGAAGTTACAACCCAAGTCACGTGACCCAGCCCACACCCCGGCCGTACGATCCCTCCATGGGCACCACGGGGGACAACAGGAGCCGACCCGACCGGACACGGGAACTGGCCGATCGACTCTTCAAGGACTCCGGCGCGGCCCTCGAGCTCTACACCATCTACCTCGGCGAACGGCTCGGCCTGTACCGGGCGCTCGCCGAGCATGGTCCCGCCACCTCGTCGGAGCTCGCCGAACGCACCGGTACGGCGGAGCGCTACGTGCGGGAGTGGCTCGAGCACCACGCCGCGAGCGAACTGCTCGAGGTCGACGACACAAAGGCGGAGCCGGGACTCCGGCGGTACCGCCTGCCGCCTGAGTACGTCCCAGTCCTGGCCGATCCGGACGACCTCAGCTACGAGGCCTATAAGGGCGTGGAGATCGCCCGCGCCGCACGCCGGCTCCCCCAGTTGGTCGAGGCCTTCAGGACCGGTGGCGCACCGCCTCCCCAGGTCTGGGAACCGGAAGGACGGGCAGAGTTCAACAGGCCGCAGTTCGTGAACCTCCTGGGGAAGCAGTGGCTTCCGGCGATCCCGGACGTCGACCGGCGGCTCCGCGCCGAGCCACCGGCCCGAGTGGCCGACGTGGCCTGTGGGACCGGGTGGGCTGCCATCGCCATCGCCCAGGCCTATCCCCGAGTCACGGTGCACGGTTTCGACCTCGACGAGGACGCCATCGCCGCGGCGCGCGGGCATGCCGAGGAGACGGGTCTGGCCGACCGGGTGAGCTTCTCGGTCGTGGACGCCGCCGACCCGGCGCAGACCGCCCGATACGACCTGGTGACGATCTTCGAGGCCTTGCACGACATGTCGCGTCCGGTTGAGGCGCTCCGGAGCGCCCGGCAGATGCTGGCTGAGGGTGGCACCCTGCTGATCGCCGACGAAAACGTCGAAGAAGAGTTCACCGTGCCGACCACAGAGGTCGAGCGGCAGGTCTACAGCTGGAGCGTCCTGTCGTGCCTGCCCGACGCGATGGGAGATCCTCAGACGGCGGCGACGGGAGCGGTGATGCGTCCGTCAACCCTTCGCCGGTACGCGATCGAGGCGGGCTTCCGCGACCTGCAGGTCCTCCCGCTCCGAACCGACTTCTGGCGCTTCTATCAGCTGCTCCCCTGAGAGAGCCCGGCGGCTTTGGCGGTGAGGTAGCGCTGTTCGGGGAGGCTCGTCGTACGGCGGGCCGCGGCGAGGTAGTGATCGCGGGCGGCGGGGAGGTCGCCGGCGCGTTCGAGCAGGTGCGCGCGGACGGCGTCCAGCCGGTGGGTCTCGGTGAGGTTCTTGTCGTCGTCGAGGGTGGCGAGCAGCTCGAGGCCGGCCTGCGGACCCGCCACCTGAGCCAGGGCGATCGCGCGGTTGAGCGTCACCATCGGGTTCGGTGCGAGCCTCTCCAGCAGGAGATAGAGGCCGAGGATCTGCCGCCAGTCGGTCTCCTCGGTCGTCGGCGCCTCGGCGTGGATCGCCCCGATCGCCGCCTGCACCTGGTACGGCCCGACGGCGCCGCGCGCGAGGGTCCGCAGGATGAGTTCGGCCCCTTCCTCGATCTGCTTGCGGTCCCACAACGATCGATCCTGCTCGTCGATCGGGACCAGACTGCCGTCCGCGGTCGTTCGCGCCGTACGGCGGGAGTCCGTCAGCAGCATCAACGCCAGCAGACCCGCGACCTCACCGTCGTCGGGCAGCAGTTCGTGCAGCATACGGGTCAGCCGGATCGCCTCGGCGGTCAGCTCCACCCGCTGCAACTCTTCGCCCGAGCTCGCGGTGTAGCCCTCGTTGAAGATCAAGTACAGCACTTGCAGTACGACGCGCAGCCGGTCGGCGCGTTCCTCCTCGGGCGGCAGGACGAACCGGCTGCCGGCCGCCTTGATGCTCTTCTTCGCCCGGCTGATCCGCGGCGCCATCGTTGCCTCCGGCACCATGAACGCCCGCGCGATCTCGGCCGTCGTCAAACCACCGACCGCCCGGAGCGTCAGCGCGACCTGGGACGCTGGCGTGACCGCGGGATGGCAGCACAGGAAGAGCAACGTGAGCGTGTCATCGGACTCCGGCTGCTGATCGTGATCGGCGGCCGGCGCGACCAATTCCTCCGCACCGCCCATCGCGGCCACGCTGTCCTCACGCCGCCGGCGAGCACTCTCACTACGGAACGCATCGGTCAACTTCCGGCTCGCGACCGTGATCAGCCAGCCCCGCGGATTCGATGGCACCCCATCGACCGGCCACTGCGTCGCCGCCGCGAGCAGCGCCTCCTGCACGGCGTCCTCACACAGATCGAACTGCCCGTTCCGCCGAGCCAGATACCCCAGCACCTGCGGCGCCAACTCCCGCAGCAGCCCCTCCACCCGCTCCTCGCTCACCCCACCACCCTCTCACCCCTTCCACCCCGCAGTACCCCTCCCGGGACCGTGAACAACCTCGCGGGACCTCGGACAGGCTTGCAACCTGTTCAAGGTCCCGCGTTGGGGCTCACGGTCCCGGCAACTGACCGGTAGGACAGCGTTGACGCGGCGGAGGAGCGTGGTGGCAGGTCCGGCTCGGACGGTCAGCGTTGGAGGCGGCTGCCGGCGGTGGTAGGGAGGAGGATCCGGGCCGGGTCAGCGTTGGAGGCG
The DNA here is from genome assembly GCF_004361855.1 of Kribbella caucasensis. Classification (GTDB taxonomy): domain Bacteria; phylum Actinomycetota; class Actinomycetes; order Propionibacteriales; family Kribbellaceae; genus Kribbella; species Kribbella caucasensis. Next base: position 16,786 of record NZ_SNWQ01000007.1, on the reverse strand, counting down.
GCTGCCGACGGTGGTGGGGAGGATCCGGGCCGGGTCAGCGCTGAAGACGGCGGAGGGCTGTGGTAGGGAGAACTCGGGTGAGCGGGCCGACCAGGGAAGCGTCGCGGAGGGCGGTCCGGGCCGCGAGGTGCCCGCAAGCGCCGTGTACGCCGGGTCCCGGGTGGATCGCGGAGCTGCCGAGGTACAACCCGGAGACATACGTCCGCGGACTGCCGAGCCCGACCGTCGGCCGGAAGATCAACTGCTGATGCAGCTGCGAGGTCCCGCCGCCGAGCGCCCCCAACCCGAGCGCCGAGTTGCCCCGGGTGAAGTCGCTCGGCTTCTGCAGATCCCGATCGACCACCAGCGCTGAGTACCCGGGCGCGAACCGCTCGATCAACCGCTCCATCCGATCGCCGAGCTTCTCCGCCGCCGCGTCGTCGGCGACACCCCGCGGCAGGTGCGAGTACGCCCAGACGGCCTCACTCCCCTCCGGCGACCGGGACGAGTCCGACTTGCTGGTCTGCCCGATCAGCAGGAAAGGTGCCGACGGCAACCGTCCGGTGTCCAGATCGGCCGACGTGTGCACCAGCTCGTCCGCGGTCCCACCGAGATGTACGACGCCCGCCGTGTGCGCGTCCTTCGCCTGCCACGGGATCGGCCCGCTCAGCCGGAAGTTCAGCTTCACCGTCGGGTAGTCCCATTCGAACCGATCCAGGTCGCGCCGCAGCCCCGACGGAACAGTCGCGCTCGGCAACAGTTCGCCGTACATGGACTCGGCGGAGACGTCGGCGATGACCGCGCGGCTGACGGAGACGCGTTCGCCCGAAGCGGCCCGGACCCCGGTGACCTTCCCGCCGGACACCTCGATCCCAGTCACCGGCGTACCGGTGACGAACAGGGCGCCCGCACGTTCGGCGCGGCGTACCAGCGCACCCGAGAGCGAACTCGAACCACCTTCCGCCACGGGGAAGCCGACGTCCTGGGCCAGCATCGCGAGCAGCCAGCCCATCGTCCCGCTCACGCTGCCGGTCAACGACGCGTCGGCATGGAACGCGTTCCCCGCGAGCAACGCGCGTCCGGCCGGCCCCTCGAACAGCTCCTGGCCCATCCGATGCATCGGCATCGCCATGAACCGCGCGAACCTGACCAGCTCCCCCGCCGACCCGAGCCGACGGGCCAGCCGTACACCAGGGACCACCGGCGGCCAAGACGTCAGCAACGCCTGGAGCAACGGCTCCCGGATCTTCACGTACGCCGAGTAGAGCTCCAGCCACGCATCCCCGTCGGCCGGGTACTCGGCGGAGATCGAGGCGGCCGTGTCGTTCGGGTCCGGGTGGATCGTCGCCGACGTCTCCGGATCGAGCAGGTGGGACAACGGCAACGGCGCATGGGACCAGCGCAGACCGTAGTTCTCCAGTTCCAGCGCGCGCAGTACCGGCGAGGCCACGCCGAGTGGGTAATTCGAACTGAACCGGTCGCTCACCCAGCCGTCGGACTCGGTCGACCGCACCGCGCCGCCGAGGGTGTCCGACGCCTCCAGCACCAGCACGTCCCAGCCCGCGTCGGCCAGTGCGGCCGCGCTCACCAGCCCGTTCGGCCCCGACCCGACCACGACGGCATCCACCCTGCGAGGAAGCATGCCTCGACACTAACCGATCAGCTTTGGCGGGACTCGATCTCCTGCATCAGCGTGGTCAACTCGCGCGCCCGGCCGAGCATCGCGGGATCGACCATCCTGCCGTCGGGCAAGACGATCACTCCGCCTTCGGAGACGCCCGCCTTTTCGACAGCAGCCAACAGATCGGCAGCCTTGGACAACTCCACTGCGGTCGGGGTGAAGGACTCGACGATCGGTACCAGCTGCCGCGGGTGAATCGCGGTCCGTCCAACGAAGCCCAGCGCACGCCCTTCCAGGCAGGTCCGCCGCAGCCCGTCCTCGTCGTTGACGTGCGGATAGACCGAGAGCATCGGCGCACCGAGCCCCGCCGCCCGGGAAGCCGACACCAGCCGCCCCCGCGCCCATGCGAGCCCTTCCGGACCATCCACACCCAACGAGCTGGCCAGATCCGCCTCGCCGAGCGCGACCGCGACCACCCGCGGATCCGCCGACGCGATCTCGAAGGCGCGTTCCAGCCCGAGCGGTGACTCGATCAGCGCCGTGATCCTTGCCGTCGGCACCTGGTCGAGCACGGCCCGGATGTCGTCCGCGCTCTCCACCTTCGGCACCCGCACCCGGATCGCCGGTACGGCGGCCAGCGCGGCCAGGTCGTCCTCGATCCACGGCGACCCCGGCGCGTTCACCCGTACCTCGAACGCTCCCGACGACCGCGCCGCGATCCACGCCACTGCCCACCCACGGGCCTCCGCCTTGTCCCCCACCGGTACGGCGTCCTCGAGGTCGAACACCACCAGATCGGGGCCTGCGGCAACGGCTTTCGCAAACCGATCCGGCCGATTCGCCGGCACATAAAGCGCAGTCAACACCTAGACCACGCCGGCCTCACGCAAGGCGGCCAACTGTTCCGGCGTCACGCCGATCTCGGCCAGCACCTCGTCCGTGTTCGCGCCGTGCGGCCGGCCGGCCCAGCGGATCGAGCCAGGCGATTCCGACAGGCGGAACAACACGTTCTGCATCTGCACCGATCCCCCGAGCTCTTCGTCGTCCACGGCAACGATCGTGCCGAGCGCCGCGTACTGCGGGTCGGTCATGATCCCGCGAATGTCGTGCACCGGCCCGACCGCGGCCTCGGCCTTCTCGAAGGCGAGCATCACCTCGTCGAGCGACCGCTCGCTGATCCACGACCCGACAGCCTCGTCCAGCTCGTCCGCGTGCTGGGCCCGCTCCCGCCCGGTCGCGAACCACGGCTGCTCGACCAGATCCGGCCGGCCCACCAGCGTGACCACGCGTTCCGCGATGCTTTGCGAGCTGGTCGAGACGGCGACCCATCGGCCGTCAGCGGTCTGGTAGACGTTCCGCGGCGCGTTGTTCGACGACCGGTTGCCCAGCCGCGGCTGCACGTAGCCGGTCTGCTGGTACGCCGTGATCTGCCCGCCGAGCATCATCAGGATCGGCTCGATGATCGCCAGGTCGATCACCTGTCCCTGGCCCGACCGATCCCGTTCGCGCAGCGCCACCAGTACGGCGTACGCGGTCGCGAGGGCGGTGATCCCGTCGGCCAGTCCGAACGGCGGCAACGTCGGCGGCCCGTCCGGTTCACCGGTGACCGCGGCGAACCCGCTCATCGCCTCGGCCAGCGAGCCGAACCCCGGCCGGTTCGACCACGGCCCGACCTGACCGAACGCCGTCACCCGGGCGATGACGAGTCGCGGGTTGGCAGCAAGCAACACCTCCGGCCCGAGCCCCCAACGCTCCAGCGTCCCCGGGCGGAAGTTCTCCACCAGCACGTCATGCGTGCGCACCAAGTCGAGGAAGACCTCGCGGCCACGGGACAGATCAAGAGTCGCCAGCCGCTTGTTCCGGCCGAGCGTCTTGAACCACAGCCCGACCCCGTCCTTCGCGGCGCCGTGCGTGCGAGCCGCGTCCGGCCGGGCCGGGTGCTCGATCTTCGTCACGTCCGCGCCGAAGTCCGCCAGGAACGTCGCCGCCAGCGGCCCCGCGAACAACGTCGCCGCTTCGAGAACCTTGACGCCCTCCAGCGGTGCAGGTCTCATCTCGCACACCGGAAACCGATGGTCTCCGAGCGATCCAGCCCACCACCGGTCAGTACCAGCTTGAAACTCACCTCGGGCTCCTTCGGCCCGCCGTCGGCATACCAGTCCGATCCCTCGGCGGCGTACCACGAGCCGCCCTTGAGGATGCAGAACCGGCTCCGGCCGTCGCGGTGCTCGCTCTCGGTCCAGTTCCAGACCAGCGGCTCGCCGCGGGTGAAGCCGTCCAGCCCGGCGGCCACCTGCCACTCGTCCTCGGTCGGCAACCGCCCACCCCGCCAGTCGGCGTACGCCCGCGCGTCGACCAGGTCGACATACGTCACCGGCTGGTCCTCGGTCCCCGCCGCCGGAGCCCCGTCGACCCAGTGCGCGAGGAACCGGTTCGGGATCCGCGGCCGGTACCCCGTTGCCGCCAGGAACTCAGCGTACTCCGCGTTCGTCACCTCCCGGATCGCGACCGAAACCTCGGCCAGCGACACCTCACGCACGAGGCTCTGCTCGTCGTGCAGGCGCGGCGGCAACGGCTTCCACTCCTCCACGTACGGCGCCTGGTCGTACAACCCGGTCTCGCGCCGCCGGTGCTTGACCACCAACTTCCGCTCCCCGGCCGGGACAACGACCACGGGACCGAACGATGCCTCCCCAGCTACCTCCCGTACGGCGACCCGCTCGGCCGGCGCCATCGGGAATGCCCACTCCCGCACATGCGGCCGCGGCATCGTCCCCAACCGTCGAGCGGTCGCGCGACACGAAGCACCCGCAGTCGCGCCGACCCGGACGATCCCGGCCACCCCACGGCCCGGTACGACGAGATGCACCCCGTCGTCGTCCGCCGTGATCGGCACGCCCGAGGTCACGTCGTACCAGTCGCCCACCTGATCCTCGGAGCGCAGTACGACGCCTTCGAAGTCCTCGTCGTCACGGTTGATCAGGGTCCAGAAGGTGATGTCGGCCAGCTCGAACCGCGAGCCGTACACGCCATGCGTGCGGGCCTTGTCCGGGATCTCCGGGGTGAGCGGGATCCAGTCGCCGTTGATCAGCACCGGCGAGAACGCCCGCTGGGCCGCGACCATCCGGCGGAGCGTGGCCCGGTCCCGGGCGTTCCACCCGACCCAGGCGGAGAAGACACTCTCCCAGACGAGGATGCCGACGCCGTTCACCCAGGCGGACTGCAGTTCGTCGCTGTGGTCGCGGTTCCATCGGCGGGTGTGGTGCATCATGTGCCGGCGCTCGAACAGGTGTGCCCGCAGGACTCCGGGCGCCTCCGTGTCGGCGAACCACTGCGCCCAGGACAGCGCGTGATCCGAGATCCTTGCCAGCGGCAACCGCGACTCGCCCTCGAAGGCGATCGCCGGATTCGCCTTGCGCAGCGCCTTGGTGAAGGCCGGGTCGCCCTCCTTCAGCGTGTCCAGGAAGACCCCGTCGACGTCGTAGTCGGCCACCAATGCGGCGAACTCCGCGGCATCCGGTCGCGCGGCCCGGCGGGTCCCGACGTCCCACGGGTTGTAGTCGAAGAACACCTTCAGCCCGAGCCGGTGCAGGTCGGCGACCAATTCGGCCAGGCCCGGTACGTCGCGGTAGAAGTCGAACTGGTTCCGCGAGTCGATCCCGATCACCGGGTACGCATGCCAGAGCACCACCGCGTCGTACCCGCCGAAGTCGGAGTCCGCTCGCTGGACGAACTCGTCCGGCGTGAACCGGCCGGTCCGCACGTCGTACAGCAGGTCGTCCCAGAGCCAGACCAGGGCCACCGAGTACGCCGTCTGGGTCCACTCGCGGCCGGGCTCGGTGTAGTGCGAGCCACCGTCGTACCCGGTCCGGTCGTAGGCCCCCATCAGCCACTCGGCCAGCTTGCCCCGCCAGCGCGGCAGGTCGGCCGGGTCGTCGGGCGCACCGAGGATCTTGGCGTCGTCCAGGAACGACAGATCGGCGCGCAGGCCGAGATCCACCCTCGCGGGCAGATCGATCGGCCTCGGCTCCAACGGGTTCACAGGTATACCTCCGCACAACGCGCGTCGATTGCATCCCCGTGAGGCACCGAAGGGATGGCCCCCGCGGCTTGAACACTCAATGAAGCAGCAACGTTAGCGCGTCGGACCGCATTCGTCAGATCGCTTTCCGTAACTGGGCCTGTTCTTGACGAGGTGGCCAGCGTGGCCGCCAGCACCCCACAGAAAGTATCCCCGGCGGCGGTCGTGTCGACCACCTCCACCCGCACGCCCGGCACCCGGATCTCGTCGGCCGTCCGGGTCAGGATCACCGCGCCTTCCGCGCCCAGGGTCACCACCGCTGCTGGTACCCGATCCAGCAGTGACGCCAGTTTCGGTCCACCAACCGCCTCGGCCTCCGTCTCGTTCACGACCAGCAGGTCGACGTGCCCCAGCAACTCGTCGGACAGCTCGGCCGCCGGCGCGGCGTTCAGGATGAAGTACCCGCTCGCCTCGGCCGCCGCCTGTACGGTGCCGAACGGGATCTCCAGTTGGGAAAGGACAATTTTCGCCTCGCGTACGGCCGTCCGCGCGGCCTCGGACAGCGTCAGCGTCGCGTTCGCCGAGGGTGCCACTGTGATCGCGTTCTCGCCGGCCGCGTCGACCGTGATGATGGCCGTCCCGGTCGGCGCGTCGACCGACGAGACCAGCGACAGGTCGACCCCCGACCCGCTCAGCGCCTCCCGGAGCAACGCGCCGCCATCGTCCTTGCCGAGCGCGGCGACGAACGCGGTGGCGGCGCCCGCCCGGGCCGAGGCGACCGCCTGGTTCGCACCCTTGCCACCCGGTCCGCGGGTCAGTCCGCTGGCCAGCACGGTCTCGCCGGGTCGTGGGATCCGCTGGACCGGCAACACCAGGTCCACATTCGCGCTACCCACGACTACGACGTCAGCCACGTCTGGCCACCTCCAGGGTCCGTCTTGCCAGCTCGCTGATCGCGACCTGATCCATCCCCGGCAAGCTTGTGGCCAGCCGGTCGTTCAGTGGTCTGGTCCACTCTGCCGGAACACCGAGCACAGCGCCAAACACAGCGCCGACAGTCGCGCCGACCGAGTCGGTGTCCCACCCGCCCATCACCGCCTGACCGACCGCCGTGGCGAAGTCCGGGGCAGTCAGCGCGTACGCCGTGAGCGCGCTGTTGTTGACCGCGTGCACCCAGTGCAAATGCCCGTACTCCGCGTGCAGCGCGTCCAACGCGTTGTCCAGAGCAACATCTTTCAGCGACAACCCGAACCGTACGGCGCGCGCCAGCTCACCATCAGCGGCGATCACGTCCAGACCGGCCTCCGCCACCGCGACGGGATCGTCGAGCACCACCGCGGCAGCGGACATCGCGGCCACCCAGAGGGCGCCGTCCACGCCGACACCGGTGTGACTCAACCGTGCGTCGACCAGCGCGAGCCGAGCGGCCGCAGTACGGTCGCCCGGGTTGGCCCAGCCGTAGATGTCGGTCCGGATCTGCGCGCCGATCCACCAGCGGAACGGGTTCCGCACCACTGCCGCCCGCTCCGGCGGGACCCCGTCGAGAAGGTTGCGGTAGGCAACCCGCTCGGCGGTGAACACCCGGCCCGCAGGCAGATCGCTCAGCCACGCCTGCGCGACGTCCTCCGTAGTCAGTCCAGAGCCGTGCTTCTCCACCAGTTGCAGGGCGAGGATCGCGAAGTTGAGGTCGTCGTCCTCGGGCATCCCGTCGATGACCTCGCGCAGGCTGGTCGGCTTCGACCGCCGGTTCCACGGCCAGCGGGCCTGGACCTCGTCCGGTACGCCGACCGCGGTGATGTACTGCGTCAGCGGCCACTGCCCGGAGCTCGCCAGGATCTCCCTGATCCCTTCCCGCGGGATCTTCTCGACCGGCTTCCCCAGCAGGTTCCCCGCGGCCCGGCCGAACCAGCCGTTCAGCACGCGCTGATCCAGGTCGGCCGCCTCACCGAGCTGGTCCACCACTGGGATCACCGGCTCTGGCCACTCCCCCGATCGAGTGTCCAGTTCCTCGAGCAACTCCCGCGCCAGGGCCCGGAGCTCGGCCGAGGCCGGTTTGTCCGAGGCACCCGAGGCCGGAGCGTCCGTCGTACCGCCGGCTTCCTGCCAGCGGGCGGCGACGTCGGCGACGTCGACTCCTTCGGCCGCGGATTGGACCAGTTGGTGCGGCAGCAGGTCCTCCGGCTGCACCCAGGTCATTCTCATTCGGCGAGTCTCTCCATTGCTTCGCTCCGCCGGGTCCAGCGCTCCGCGTCGGCCGTTCGCAAGTCCTTCGCGACGTCGGCCATGACCCGGCCGGGCTGTTCCAGATCTGTCTTGCTGGCGGCGGCGATCTCGGTCGCCCACTCCGCCGGTACGCCGGCCTGCCCGCTCAGCGCACCGGTGATGGCACCCGCCATCGACGCGATCGAGTCGGCGTCGCGGCCGTAGTTCGTCCCGCCGAGCACCGCCTCGCGGACGTCGCCACCGGACACCAGGACGAATCCCAGTGCCACCGGCAGTTCCTCGATCGCCTTCGTCCGGCTCGGGCGGCGCGCGTCCAGCGACTGGTTCCGGTAGTCCGGGCCGACCGTGTCGAACGGCTCGATCGCCTTCCGCAGCAGCGGAATCGCCGCCTCCCAGTCGGTCACCCCGTCAGCCGCCGACGCGACCGCCTCGACGGCATCCCGAGTGCCGTCCTTGGCCAACTCCAACGCCGCTGCCACCGCCCACGGAGCCGTTGCCTCCGGCATCATCGCGGCGGCGACGGCGGCCGCGAACACGCCCGCCGCCTCCCGCCCGAAACTCGACTGGTGCGCGCCGGCCAGGTCGATCGCCTCGGCGTAGGCCCCGGCGGGATCACCGGCATTGGCGATCCCGACCGGCGCCACGTACATCGCCGCACCGCAGTTCACGATGTTGCCGACACCCGCCTCGCGCGGGTCGACGTGCCCGTAGTGCAACCGTGCCACCAGCCATTTCTCGGCCAGGAAGACCCGTTGCAGCAACAGCGCATCCGCCTCGAGCTCGGGGACCCAGCGGCGGCCGGTCAGCATCTTCGGGACCAGCGACTCGGCGATCGCATACGCGTCCAGGTGCTCGCGGCGTTCGTCGTACACCTCGACCAGCGCGTGCGTCATCAACGTGTCGTCGGTGATGTGCCCGTCGCCCTTGTGGTACGGCGCGATCGGGCGTGCGTTGCGCCAGTCGTCGTACCACGGGCCGACGATGCCGGTCACCCAGCCGCCGTGCCGCTCCCGGATCGCCTCCGGGGTCCAGCCCTCGACGGCACCGCCGATCGCGTCACCGACCGCCGAGCCGACGAGGGCTCCTACCGACTTCTCTTCGAGCAGGGGCATCAGCTGTTGACCTGACCCCATCCGTCGCTCAGCTTCTTGCCCAGGGCCGCGAGGTCGATCTTGTTCGCCAGGAACTCCTGCAGCGCCGGCGTCGCGATCTGGTCCTTCCACTTCGGGTAGTTCTCCACGCTCTGGAACGGCGCCTTGGTCAGCTCCGTACCGCTGGCCAGCGTCTGCGCCCAGCCGTTCTTGCCACCGGTCTGCTGCGAGATGACGTCGCGGGCCGCCTGGGTGGTCGGGATCAGCCAGTCACCCTGACCGACCGCGGCCAGGTTGTCAGCCTTCATGAAGTAGTCGATGAACTTCGCCGCCTGCTCGATGTGCTTGCCCTCGGCCGGCACCGACAGCGTCTGCGGGTTGGCCGCCTGCTTGCTGGACGTACCCTTCAGCGGCGGAAGCACCTCCCACTGGAAGCCCTTCGGCGCCTGCTCGACCATCTGCTGGGCGGTGAAGTTGCCCGCGACAACCATCGCGTACTTGCCGCCGAAGAATCCGGGCAGCGCGTCCGAACCGCTCTGGGTCAGCGAGGTCGGGTCGATCGACTTGTCGGTATAGGCCATCGCGTGGATCCGCTTCGGCACCTCCAGCTCGGCGTCGCCGATCTTCGCGGTGGCGTCCTTGCCGGACCCCTCGAAGAACTGCGCGTCGAAGTTCATTCCGAGGTTCAGCACGGTCGCGGTCGGGCTCTTCAGGCCCCAGCCGAGCCCGTACTTGCCGCCCGCCGTCAGCTTCTTGGCGTCCGCGGCCAGCTGATCCCAGCTGAGCGAGTCACCCGTCGTCGAGACACCCGCCTGCTTGAGCAACGCGGAGTTGCCGAACACGACGTACGACTGCAGCAGCGTCGGCGCTGCGTACACCTTGCCGTCGCTGGAGACGCTGTCCCAGACGCCCTGCGGGACGGCGTCCTTGGTTTCCTGGCTCAGGTACGGCGAGAGGTCGGCGAGGTAGCCCTGGTTCGCGAAGCCGGTGATGTCGGCGGACTCGTCGTGGATGATGTCCGGCGCGGTGCCGCCCTGGAACTGGGTGACCAGCTGGTCGTGCACCGAGTCCCAGCTGCCCTGGACGTACTCGACCTGGATGTTCGGGTTGGCCGCGTTCCAGTCCGCGACGATCTTCTTGGTCGCGGCCACGGTCGACTTCTGGAAGGCGAGGCTCTGGAACTTCAGCGTCACCTTCTCGCCCGAAGCGCCACCGCCCGAGCTGTCGTCACTACCTCCGCCACAGGCCGCGAGTGCCACCAGAGCACCCGCCGCCATCAGAGCGGTCACTACTTTCTTCATAATTCTCTCCTCAGGGGATGGGCTCAGCCCTTCACGGCGCCGCTCAGCAGGCCGGATGTCAACCGGCGCTGCAAGAAGGCGAAGAACACCAGGCTCGGCACGGTGGCCAGTACGGACGCGGCCGCGAGTGGTCCGAACTGGACCTGGCCCTCGGCCCCGACGAAGCGGGCGAGCACCAACGGCAGCGTCTTGAGTTCCGGGTCCTGCAACAGGACCAGGGCGAAGAAGAATTCGTTCCACGCCGAGATGAAGGTGAACATCGCGGTCGCGATCAGCCCCGGCCGCAGCAGCGGCATCACGATCGACACGATGGTTCGCAGCCGGCTCGCGCCATCAACCGACGCGGCTTCCTCCAGCTCCCGCGGTACTGCGGCGACGTAGCCCTGCAGCATCCACAGCGCGAACGGCATCGACCAGACCATGTAGACGATCACCACGCCGGGGATCGTGTTGGTCAGGTGCAGCGGCCGCAGGATCATGAACAGCGGGATCACGATCAGGATCACCGGGAACACCTGGCTGACCAGGATCCAGCCGTTGGTGATCGGCCGCAGCCGGCTGCGGAACCGGGCCAGCGCGTAGGACACCGGCAACGACACGACCAGCACCAGGATGGTCGAGGCGACCGAGATCTGCAGGCTGTTCATCAGTCCGCGGACCAGCCCTTGTTCCTCCAGCGCGTCCGTGTAGTTGGAGAAGTCCACGTTCTTCGGCAGGAACGACGGCGTGATGCTGGCGAACTCCTGCGGCGACTTCAGCGAACTGGAGATCAGCCAGAGCAACGGGAAGCCGAGGAAGATCAGGTAACACACCACCGCGACGTACTGCGCGGCGCGGGCCGCCGGTCGGGTCCTCATGCCTGGCTCCTCAACCGGTTCCGCAGGTAGAAGGCGAGGAACACGATGATGATCACGACCATCACGTCACCCATCGCCGCCGCCATCCCGAAGTTCCCGTACCGGAACGCCTCGTTGTAGGCGAACAGCATCGGCAGCATCGTCTTGCCGCCCGGACCGCCGGCTGTGAGCACGTAGACCAGGCCGAACGAGTTGAAGTTCCAGATCATGTCCAGGCTGGTGATCGCGACGATCACGGTCCTCAGCTGCGGCAGCGTGATGTTCCAGAACTGGCTCCACGCGCTCGCGCCGTCCACCGCGGCCGCCTCGTACAGGGACCGGTCGATCCCTTGCAACCCGGCGAGCAGGGTGACCGTCGTCATCGGCATACCGACCCAGATGCCGACCACGATCACCGCCGGCAGCGCCGTACTGAAGTCGCCGAGGAAGTTGATCGGCTGGCTGGTCAGGTTCAGGTTCTGCAGGATCTCGTTGACCGGGCCGTTGGTCGGGTGCAGCAACAGGCGCCACATGATCGCGACCACCACCGGCGGCATCGCCCACGGGATCAGCGCCAGCGTCCGGGCGACACCGCGGAACTTGATGTCGGTGTTCAGCAGCAACGCCAGGCCGAGCGCCGCGACGAACTGCAGGATGGTGACCGACAGGGTCCAGATGATGCCGATCCGGAACGAGTCCCAGAACAGGTCGTTCTGCAACAGCTTGCCGAAGTTGCCGAAGCCGATGAAGTTCGTGTCGACGTTCAGGCCGGCCCGGGCGTCGGTGAAGCCGAGCGCTATACCCCTCACCAGTGGGTAAACGCTGAGCAACAGCACCGGCAGCAACGCGGGCAGGAACAGGATGATCGCTTCCCGGTTCTGCTTCGGCCGGCCGCGATTGGGCGGCTTCCCGGCCGCCCGTTCCGGCGCGGCCGCGACTTGCGTGGTCATGTCGAACTCCGAACACTCAGGGTCGGCTGAACGACGATCCGCCGCGGCGGCCGGCTGTCGTCCTCGATCCTTGCCAGCAGCAACTCCGCGGCCCGCCGCCCCCGCTCGGCCGAACCGAGGTTCACACTCGTCAGCGGCGGAAACGACTGCTCCGCCAGCTCACTGTCATCCATCCCGATCACCGCAACCTCAGCCGGTACGGCGAGACCGCGCGCGCCCAGCTCGTGCATGATGCCCACGGCAAGCAAGTCATTCGCACAGATCACCGCATCCAACCTCGCCGTCGCAGCCGGACCATCTCCGCGCGAGCCCGCCTCGTACGCGCTCTCCCCGAGCAGTTCCTTCCCGGCGGCGCGCCCGGCGGCGAAGGTGAAATCGGCAGCCTCGACCTCGCCCACCGCCTGCAACTCATTCGCCTTCATCGCCTCGCGGAACCCCTTCGCCCGCGCCGAACCCGGCACGGTGTCCACCGGCCCGTTCACGAACGCGATCCGCCGCCGCCCCTTCGCCAGTAGATGCTCGACCGCGAGCAACATCCCCTTCGGCGAGTTCGCCCGCACCGTGTCCACCCCAGCCCGGGCCGGCACGTTACCCGCGACGACCACCGGTACGTCGCACTCGCGGATCGACTTGATCAGGTCGTCATCCACCCGCAACGGACTGATCACCAACCCGTCGGCATACCCGCGCGCCATCCCCCGAACCAGCGCGACCTCATCGACGACATCAGGCCCGGTCGTCGTCACCACCAGCCGATACCCGGCCGCCGAGACCACTTCCTCCACCGCCCGCATCATCGTCACGTACACCGGGTTCCCGACGTCCGCGACCGCCAGCGTCAACTGAAACGTCCGCCCCACCTTCAGCGACCGAGCCCGGGCGTCCGGCACGTACCCCAGCTCTTCAACCGCCCGCCGAACCCGCTCCGCCATCTCCTCCGTCGCCGGCAACCCGTTCAGCACCCGCGACACCGAGGCCACCGAAACCCCCGCAGCCCGGGCCACCCTAGCGATCGTCGGCCGACTCACAAGCACCCCTGTAATCGTTCTTGTAATCGTTTACAAGTCAGACACTAGGACGCCATCCCCCACCGGTCAAGACCACCGGTCGACGAACCCCACCCGCTCCGTCCCCGCCCAACCACTCGTATCGGGTGCCGAGCGCTACCCGGGACCGTCCGCCGTACAGCGGGGCCTTACTCGTCGTCTTCGTCGGCGCCGGGCCGCTCGGCCCAGGGGGTCTCCTTCGCCGGCCGGACCACGATGAGTTTGTCGCCCGCGGCCAGCACCGACACGGACGAGTCGTAGTACCGGTGGACCTTGCCGTCGCGGACGACTGAGACGACCCGGTCCGGCACCGCCGACGGGGGCTTGCCGACCTCGCGGCCGAGAACCGGCCGTTCGGCCACCTCAAGACCCTCGCCGTACGTCAGCAGGTCCTCCATCACCTCGCCCAGATTCGGGCTGACAGCCGACAGCCCCATCAACCGACCAACCGCCTCCGACGACGTAACCACCGCGTCCGCGCCGCTCTGCCGCAGCAGGGGAACGTTGTCCTCCTCCCGGACCGCGACCACGATGTGCGCGTTCGGATTCAACTGCCGCACGGCCAACGTCACCAGAACAGCCGCGTCGTCCCGATCCGTCGTCACGATCACCTCGCGGGCCAGCCCCACCTCGGCGCGCCGCAGTACGGTCCGGTTGGTCGCGTCACCGTGGAACGCGGCCATCTGGTCGTTGCCCGCATCCCCGATCGCCGTGGCGCGCGGGTCGATCACCACGATGTTCTCGCGCTTCACCCCGTTGCTGAGCAGGGTCTGCACGGCCGACCTGCCCTTGGTGCCGTAGCCGATGACGACTGTGTGATCCTTCATGCGCTTCCTCCATCGCGAGTCGCGCATGATGCGTCGACCTTCGGTCGCCAATACTTCCAGGGTCGTGCCGACCAGTACCACCAGGAACGCGATCCGCAGCGGTGTGACGATGAAGGCGTTCACCAGCCGGGCGGCCGGCGTCACCGGGGTGATGTCGCCGTAGCCCGTGGTGGTGAGCGTGACGGTTGCGTAGTAGATGCTGTCGATCAGGTCGACGCGGCCGTCATAACTGTCGCGGTAACCATCACGGTCGACCACCACGATGAGCACCATCACGGTCAGCAGTCCCAGCGCGAGCAGGAAGCGCTGGAACAGCTGCAAGGCCGGCGAGCGAGTGGTCGCGGGCAGGTTGACCAGAAGACCGTGTGGATGGCGTCCGGTGGGCAGGGAGGGCACGGTTCTGACGATAGGCCACCGGCGGCCGATCCACGGAATGCGACAAGCTCTCGTCGGACAGAGCCACCGTGACCATCAGGTTGTCGCCGTCCTGGACGACCCGGGTCCGCATCCGCAGTCCTTCGATCGTGCGGAGCATCGCCAGGTTCTCGGGCTGGACCATGCACACCACGCGGTCGGCCCCGAGCAGCTGCGCCTCGCGGATGACCTTCCGCAGCAACTGCGAGCCCAGACCCTGCCGCTGCCAGCCGTCCTCGATCAGTACCGCGACCTCCATCGCGGTGCCGTCCAGCTCCTCCCACGGAGCGGCCGTCGCCATCCCGATCACAGCGTCATCGACAGCGGCGACGAGGGAGACCCCTCCGGCCGGTGCGGACAGGTGGCGCGCGGTCCGGGCGGTCAGCTTCGGCATCGGCACGTGGTACCGGCGGGTGCGGCTCTCGTACGAACAGCGCTCGTGCATGTCGACAACCGCCTGCGCATCGTCCACGGTCGCCTTACGCAGCTCCGGTACGGCGCTGCCAGGGCGCGGGCCCTCGACCACGGTCCCGTCGAACCGCTCGGCCAGCCGGCCCGCGATCTCGACCAGGGCGTCGGCGCGGGCCCACTCGGCCGGGGTGTACTCCTCGAACCCCTGCAGGCTCTCCAGTTCCTCGTCGACGGCGATCGGGTCGTCGATCAGCCGGAGCACGGCCCGCAGATACCGGGTCGGGGCGTCGCTCAGTACGTCGGCCTGACACGGGCGGACCGTCGTACGGCCGCAGCCGGCTTCGGCGATCAGCGCGGTCAGGGCTTCGGCGGTCCAGTTGACTCCGGTGGACACGACCAGTTCGTCGACCGCTCCGGTTTCGGCGGTGAAGACCTCGAGGCTGAGGATGTTGATGTCGTCCGCACCACACCGTGCAGCGAGTTCGGCCAGGGCACCGGGCCGGTCGGCGAGTTCGGTCCTGATCTTCCAGAGCATGCGGAACGCCCTCCCTCGTGAAAACGTGCTTCCACTGTGCGATGAGGGTGTTGCCCAACCGGGTCCGGAATGTTACGCACGCGTCAACCTTCAAGCTGAAACGCGTGGGAAAGCCGTGAGCTCAGCTGCGGCGGCGCGGTTTCGGCAGCCGGGCTGTGAGCTTCCGGCGCTGGGCGGCGAGGACCACGGCGGGCTCGCGGCGATCCAGGTCGGCGTGCCGGAGCAGCTCCGGATAGGTGGCCTGTGGGACGGGCGGATAGGTGGTGACGATGGCGTCGCCGCTGAACACGAAGAAGATCGCCTGGCCGTCCTTGATCACCTTGAGCAGCGACCCCTCGCGCACGGTGAGAGCGTGCTCGACGGCCTTCTTCCGGGCGGTCCGCTTGGCCAGCGCGGCCTGGATCGCCTGCTGGGCCGGTTCCCGTCCGTGCTTCACCGCCTCGAACGCCACCGGCCCGTACCGCACGCCGTACTTGACCAGATTCTTCGCCAACCGACCCCGCCCGCCACCTGCTGCCATAAATCGAGGGTACTGACCCCGCCGGGTCGAAATGGGGTGTTCACAGCTGTCAGGGATCATGGCTTCGTGAGCGCTTCCAGTCCGCGCCGGCCGATCCTGCCCGGCAACCAGCTGTTCGAGTCGCTGCCCGGCGCAGTCGATCCGGCCACCGCGGCCGAGGTCGCGCACCGGACCGCGGAGCTGCTGGTGCGCGGCGCCCGGTCGAGCGAGGACGAGGACGTGGTCGCCCGGGTGGTGAAGCTGGCCGACGACTACGGCCTGGACGAGCTCGCCGACCTGTGGTCCGACGCTCCCGCCGACTCGCTGCCAGGCACACTCTGGCGGCTCTATCTCCTCCGGTCCTGGGTGCACGGGAGCGCCGAGGACGTCTCCCGCGAGTACGCCACCGGCCGCGACTACGCCGAAGTGCATGCCGTGGTCGCCGGCGTCGCCGATCCGCCCGGCCCGACCGAGGTCAAGGACATGGTCGACGCCGTACTGCGAGGCGTGGCGACGGGTGACTTCGCCACGACTCTGGATCGGGCCGCGGCGTTCGCCAGGATCGTCGCGACCGGTCGCGCCCATCTCGCCGACGACGGGCACGACCAGGTCCGGTCGGCGTCCAAACTGGTCGAGATGGCGGACCAGTTGCAGACCGCCGCGCGCACGGAGCGGGCCGGCCAACTCTGGTAGTTCGCTGGCAGTTCGGTAAGGCCTCTTGCGCTCGACCGGGTGTTGATGCTACGGCTGCCACGATCCGAAACGTCAACAGGACAAGGCATTTGGACACCCGCTACACTGTTCGAGGTGTCGGACCGCGGTAGCCCCGGGTCCCAAATTAAGCCGCTACGAGCGGCCACGCGCCGTGAGGCGCTCCCGGTCCGACGCCACAATCTTGCTGAACGGGGCGCCACAATGGTGGCGCCCCGTTTGGTTTCTAGGAGGCCGCTGAAATAGGTGCGTTTCCGGGTCGGTCTCGACGGACGGGTTTGGGTCGAGCGGGTCGGTTTCAGTGGTTTGGGGTCGTCGCAG
>NZ_SNWQ01000006.1 GCF_004361855.1 Kribbella caucasensis | reverse complement strand
CTGAACTGTCTCGACAACAGCCAGTGTTCAGAGGCCACGAGCCCCTACCCCGCAGGCAGAGACCGCGTGTCGTGCCCGGTCAAGATCGAAGAGCCGGTTAAGCCGTAGCCGGTGAAGAAGGCGTCGAGTTGTTCCGGTGTGGTTGGGCCGAGCGTGCCCATGCCGCCGAGCATGAACATCAGGTCCTGCTCGCGCGGAGCGAGCACCACGTCGTCCCAGTCGATCAGGTAGAGCTGGTCTTCTGTGCGCAACACGTTGCCGAGGTGGGGGTCGGCGTGGCAGATCACCGGGATGCCGTTGGGCCGCTCCAGTTCCGCGGCGAGCTTGAGGAGGCCCTTGATGGTCTCGTCGTTCTCGTGCCACACCTTGGCGAGCTCCGCTTCGACCGCGTCCTGCGGCGCTTGCGTGGTGAGCCGGTGGGTGAGCTGGTCGACCAGTGCCGGCATGCGGGCGTTGATCGGGTTGAGGCTCGGCAGTGTCTCGATCAGCGCGGCAGACGGTTCGGTGGAGTGCACGCGAGCCAACAGAGCGCCGTACTGGCTCCACTGCTCGGTAGTCAGCCCTGTCTCGGCGGCGCGTGCCCCCTCCACCCATCGCGTCAGGGAGAGCCTCCTGCCGCCGCGGTGGGTGTGGGGCTCGCCGGTGAGGGTCCTGATGGGCTCCGGGATGCCCCGCACACCCCTGGCCGACAGGTGAGCTGTCGCTCGGGTCCCCGCGTCCGTACCGCCGCCGCTCCACTTCACGGCGTACTGGTCGCCGGTGGTCGCGCCCCCGGCGTGCTGGTCGACGGCGGTGGTGCTGGCCCGCCAGACCTCGGCAGCGACGTCCGCGCCCTCGTGGATCGGCGTGAGCTCAACCACACCGATCCCGTAGTCGGCCAGGATCCACTCCCGC
The DNA here is from genome assembly GCF_004361855.1 of Kribbella caucasensis. Lineage (GTDB taxonomy): Bacteria > Actinomycetota > Actinomycetes > Propionibacteriales > Kribbellaceae > Kribbella > Kribbella caucasensis. The sequence continues at coordinate 397,852 of NZ_SNWQ01000006.1, read as the reverse complement.
AGCTTGTCGTCCACGGGCGTCAGCATGCCCGGCCGAACGGTGTGGTGCGACCGGATTACGCCGTACGGTCCCAGCCGCAGCCGACCGCCGCCATCAGCGGTAGTTGACGAACTGCACGGCGAAGTCGAGGTCCTGGCCCTTGATCAGCGACTGGACCGCCTGCAGATCGTCCCGGCTCTTGCTGGACACCCGCAGTTCCTCGCCCTGGATCTGCGCCTTGACGCCCTTCGGGCCCTCGTCACGGATCAGCTTGGACAGCTTCTTCGCGTTCTCCTGGGTGATCCCGGCGCTGATCGAGGCGGTGATCTTGTAGATCTTCCCGGACAGCTTCGGGTCGTCCGCCTCAAGCCCCTTGAGCGAGATCTGCCGCTTCACCAGCTTGTCCTTGAACACGTCCAGTACGGCGTTCACCCGCTCCTCGGTGCTCGCCTGCAGATCGATCGAATCACCCGACCACTTGATGCCTGCGTCCACGTTCTTGAAGTCGAACCGCTGGCTGATCTCCTTCGCCGCCTGGTTGACGGCGTTGTCCACCTCCTGGCGATCGACCTTGTTCACGATGTCGAAGGAGGACTCCGAAGCCATGGGCACTTCCTTTCCCGATTTGCCGTCAGGGGCACTGTCTGTTGTATCGTCTCTCCCGCTGGTGCACGCACCAACACCCACCCTGGCAGGTTGCCCGAGCGGCCAAAGGGAGCAGACTGTAAATCTGTCGGCGTTAGCCTACGCAGGTTCGAACCCTGCACCTGCCACAGGGAGCACGCAAGCCGATAAGTGGCCCCTGACCTGCGAAAACGCGGGTCAGGGGCCACTTTCGTCGATCCGGTCGATGTCCGGTTGTGTCCGGCCGTCACCATCGGCAGCGCAGACATCGCTTATGCCCGCACAGGGTGGCGGGGTGGCGGACGAGGGGGTTTCGGGTCGGCTCGGCGGGTGGTTTATGCGCCTGGTGGGGAGCTGTTGGCCGGCGGCAGTGCTGATGGTTCGGTCCGGATCTGGGACGTCCGCACCGGCGGGCTCAGTACGACGTTGAGCGCTCATACCGACATGGTCGCCGCTCTGGCATGGTCACCTGACGGCCGGTTCCTGGCCAGTGCGAGTCCGGACGGCAGCGTCCGAGTGTGGGAGGCAGGGCCAGGGCGCGCGGACGATTGGCGGATGCGGGTGATGCCGCACGTGACGGGGCAGGCGGCGGCGGTCGCCTTCTCGCCTGACGGGAGGTTGCTGGCCGCGGGCTGTCTCGATCGGCGTGTCCTGGTCTGGGATACGGCAACGGATGAGTTGGTGCACACGTTGATGTTGCCCGCAGGTGTGCTTGCCGCGACGTTCCATCCCGACGGTCACACCCTCGCAACGGGAGGCCTTGACGAGAACGTTGTGGAGTGGGACGTGCGGACCGGGATGAAACAGCGGACCGCGATCCGCCACAACGACGTCGTCTACGCGGTCGCCTACTCCGCCCAAGGCGATTTCCTCGCGAGCGGCGGCGGTGACGGGGCGGTGTTCCTACGCCGCACGGGCGCTAGGCGGGACAGGCAGCAACGTCTGGACAGCACAGATCCCACTCGTCGCCCAGCACACCAATGGGTCCAGACGTGGACCGTCGGGTTCAGTCCCGACGGCTCCACTGTGGCCGGCGGCACCGACGACGGCAGGCTCCTGATCTGGAATCCCCACACCCAGCACCGGCTCCGGACAGAGCGACACGGTACGCCGATCACCGGCTTGGCCTATTCGCCCGACGGCGCCACCCTCGTCGTCGCCGATACCAGCGAAACCGTCAGCCTGTTCGACGGTCGAACCGGAGTACCCAAAACCCAAGCCCGATAACAGCCCGAGACGTGCCTGTCGGCGCAAGGCATCACCAGCCGCGGCCTCCGTCATCCGCACGCCGGACGCCGGGGCCGCCTTCTGTACGACGGACGCCGGGGCCACCTCCCGTACGGCGGTCACTGCCTGGCAGTCGACCATCCGGCGCAGTCCAGACCAGGGCTGTCTAATAGTGTCCGGCTGGGTCGGGTTGTCGGCGAATGGGAGTAGGCGTGGCTGAGGTCAGGCTGATTGTTCAGGGTGACGATTTCGGGATGTGTCATGCGGTCAACGTCGGGACGATGCAGGCGTTTCGGGACGGGATCCTGACGCAGGCGTCGACGATGGCGGCGTGTCCGTGGTTCACCGAGGCGGCGGCGTTGGCGCGGGAGTCGGGGATTCCGCTGGGGGTTCATCAGACGCTGACGTGCGAGTGGGACTTCATGCGGTGGCGGCCGTTGACCGACGGGGCGTCGCTCGTTGGCGACGATGGGACGTTCATGCGGACGGTTGAGGAGGCCAAAGCGTCGGTGAGTCATGCGGACGCGGTCCGCGAGCTGTCGGCTCAGGTGGCGAAGTTCGCGGCGGAAGGGCTGACGATCGACTACCTCGACGTCCACATGGGGCAGTCCGCGCCGGCGGCGTACGCCGAGGTGTCGGGCGCGATCGGCAAGCCGTTCATCTACGGCCCGGAGGAGTCACAGCGGTTCGCCTCGATCGAGACACTGAGCGATCGCGACGCGGCGGACAAGAAGGCCTGGGTACTCGACTACCTCGACAACCTGACGCCGGGCGTGCACCTGCTGGTCACCCACTGCGCCGCCGCGGAACCCGAGCTTGCCGCACTCCATACGCCCGGCTCCGACACCTACCGCTGGGCCGAGGAATACCGCCTCTCCGACCAGGCAATCGTCACCGACCCCGAAGTGCGCAAGGCCATCGAGGACCGCGGCATCGAACTCGCGACAGTGCGCACCGCGTTCCCGGGTGGGAATAGGGGTGTGTGAGCCGGGGTTGCTTGTCTAGAGCGTGTCGGGCGAGTGTTGATTGAGGAGAGCGGGCGATGAAACCCACCGAGTTCGTCAAGGTGAACAGTCAATTCTGGGGGGATCACCTGCGGGGTGTGAGTGAGCATCTGCCCACCAGTCACGCCCGCGAACTGCCCGGGCCGCTGCTCTATCCGCGGCTGATGGTGCTGACGGAAACTCCGGACTGGAACATCCTGGAGCTGGTCGGGGTGAGCCGCGAGTACCGATCGCTCGAGGTCAGGCGGCAGAAAGCCGCGAGCATCGACCAGTACTTCGGCGGTGGCGAGTCCGCCGCTGCCGGGCCGGTCGTGGTCCTGCCGAATGAGAGTGCCTTCAAGGATGCGACGATCACGAGTGAGCGTGGGCGCAGCGTGCTGGGTACCAGGTTTCCGGGTGCCCAGAGTCTGATCGGCAACGAGTTGGTGGGTACTGGCGACGCCGGTACCGGCAAGCTCCTGAAGTTCGCTCCGGGGAACTACACGTCTTTCGATCGTGTTCTGCTCGTCCACGAAGCGAACTCATCGGTCCGCATCCACTGGACCTTCCTCGCGATCGCGATCCACAGGTCCGAGCCGGCGGAAAAGTACCGGGACTACTTGCAGAGTCTGGTCAACACGGCACCCCATCTCGATCCCCTCGGTACCCTCAGCGTGCCGCGAGGCGAGGTGGAGCAGGTCCTCAAGGGCGACGCGTTCGCGAGCACGTACCTGATGCATGGCATCCAGGACACGACCGTCGGTGAGTTCCTGAATCAGCACGAAGACGTCCTGTTGTCCGCGTTCGACGCGACCCGGCTGATCCATGAGCCGTTCCTCGAATGGCGCGACGGTGCAGCCCATGCGGACGAGATCGCGATCAACCCGGACTTCATCCTGGAACGCGCGGACGGCAGTCACATCATCGGCGATCTCAGGTTGCCTCTGCTGGAGACCGCGAACGTGACCAAAGGTAAGAAGCGGCGCCGATCCTTCACCGCGCCCGTGCCCGACGGGTTGGCGCAGCTCGCGCACTATGAGGAGTACTTCCAGACCCCCGAGAACCGCGCCTTCGCCAAGGCCAAGTACGGCATCGAGGTCAGCGAGCCGCGAAAACTCCTGGTCATCGGCAGCCAGGAGAACGTCGACCCCACCGAGTTCGAGCAGGCAGCGCAGTCAACCACCTCCTTCGAGATCGTCGACTACGACTCGATCCTCCGCCTCCACCTCGCAGCAAAGTCCTAGTCCTATAACAAGCAGCCCCTGACCAGCGGAAACGCGGGTCAGGGGCTGCTGCCGTGCCAGGCTACTGAGCGTGGCCGGTGATGGTGGCGATTGCGGTGATCAGGGTTTTGCGGTGCGAGGCCGGGAGGTCGGTGAGGCGCTTCTCGATTTGGGTGGTGTAGGCGTTGTGGGCCTCGTGAGCGAGGGCCAGGCCGGCGTCCGTCAGGGTGATCTGGAAGGCACGGCGGTCCGTGGGGTTGGGGATCCGGGCGACCAGGTCGCGGCGTTCCAGGCGGTCGACCATGCTGGTGAGGCTGGAGCGTTCGATGCTCAGGATGCGGCTCAGGTCGGTCATACCGAGCGGGCCGTCGAGGAGTACGCAGAGTAGGTGGGCCTGCTGCGGAGTCAGGCCGAGCGGGCGGCTCGTCTCGGCGTACAGATCCTGCAGGACGTGCATCAGCTGGACCAGCGAGCCGACGAGCTCGGTGTCCTGGGTCGCGGTTGCCACCCTTCCACTGTAGTCCGACCTCCGGACTGTTCGGAGGTGTGATATTTCGTAGGGCTAGTATTTAGGTCTACAAAGTATTATCGAGGAGGCAAGTGATGAACGTACGGTTCGGCTACGGGTCACGCGCGGATGTGCGGGCGGTCGCGGACGTCGTACGGCTGGCAGAGCAGGCTGATCGGCAGGACCTCGACCATTTCTCGACCTCCGACCATCCGTATCTGGCCGATCAGCTGGACGCGTACGCGATGGTCGGCTACCTGCTTGGCCGGACCGAGCGGATCGCCGGCCTGGCGAACGTCAGCAACCTCCCGCTGCGCCCCGCCCCCATGCTCGCCCGTACTGCGTCCTCGCTGGCGTCGCTGTCCGGCGGACGGGTGATCCTCGGTCTGGGCGCTGGTGGATTGCCGGAGCGGATCGCGGCGATGGGCGGACCGCGACGGAGTCCGACCGAGGCGGTGGAGGCGTTCGAGGAGGGGATGGTGTTGCTCAAGGCGCTGACCACAGCTGGGCCGCCCGTGACGTCGGAGGGCCCCCACTACCCGGTCGACAGCCTGCCGCCGGCGCCTGCGCCTGGGCTCCAGATCTGGACCGGATCCGTCGGCAAGAAGTCGCTCGCGGCAACCGGTCGGCGGGCGGACGGTTGGATCCCGGGTCACGCTGCCGACTGGCTAAGCGACGCCTACAAGGAATCCCGCGCCATCATCGACCAGGCCGCCGCCGAGGTCGGCCGGAAGCCGAGCGACATCGCGACGATCTACAACCTCCCCGGCGTCATCACGGCACGCCCGGTCGATCGGGTTCGCGACGCCGCCGGCCGCTGGCTGGGCGGCTCAGCCGACCAGTGGATCGAGGAACTCACCGGCGCGGTTCTCGAGCACGGCGCATCCGGCTTCACCCTGTTCCCCCGCGGCACCGAGCCGTTCGAACTCAGCCTCAAACGCTGGGCCCGGGACATCGTCCCCGCGGTGCGCGCGGCGATCTCCTGAGCCAATGCACGTCACACCAGAGTTGCCAGTTCGTCCGCACTCAACTGAATGGCCCCGGCGGCGATGTTCTGCTCCAGGTGGGCGGGGTTTCCGGTGCCGGGGATGGCCAGGACGTTGGGGCCTTGGTGGAGGGTCCAGGCGAGTCGGATCTGCTGTTCGGAGACGCCCTTGGCCGCGGCGAGGCGGCGTACGGCGTCGGAGTGGTCGGTGGTGGCGGTGCCTTCCCGAGCGGGACCCGCGATCGCGAAGAACGGGACGTAGGCGACACCGCGTTCGCCGCAGTTGCGGAGGAACGTGTCGTCGTCGCGATGGGTGTCCAGCGCGTACGAGTTCTGCACGCAGACGACCGGCGCGATCGCCTCCGCCTCGTCCAGGTGGTCCGCGCGCACGTTGGACAGACCGAGGTGCCGGATCAGCCCTTCGGTCTGGAGTTCCGCCAGGGCAGCGAATCGCTCGGCGACCGAATCCGCGCCGGCCTTCTTGATGATCCGCAGGTTGACGACGTCGAGCTGGTCCTTGCCGAGTTGCCGCAGGTTCTCCTCGACCTGGGCGCGCAGTTCGGCCGGGGTTGCCGCGTTGTGGAACCCGCGTTCGGGATCCTCGCCCGGGCCGACCTTGGTGGTGATGACCAGGCCGTCCGGGTACGGCGAGAACGCGTCGCGGATCAGCTCGTTGGCATAGCGGACCGGTCCCTCGCCCACGCCCAGGGTTCCGCCGGGGGAGCGGTAGAACGCGGCCGTGTCGATGTGGTTGACCCCGAGTTCGACGGCGCGCCTCAGGACGCGGATCGCGAGGTCGCGGTCGGGGTTCGCGGTGATGCGCATCGCGCCGAACCCCAGTCGGTTGATGGAGAAGTCGCCCAGTTTCCAAGTACCCGCGGCGTCCGCGGAAATGTCAGCAGGCATCCCGCGAGCATAGTCCCCACCGTTCGGCTGCAGCCGGAGCTCACTCCTCGATCGCGCCACCGAGCCGGCGAAGGTGCTGCCGGAACGTCAATCCGGGCGCGCCGGCCCGCGCCGCGAGATACTCCTCGAACCGCACCTGCTCGCGCAACGGAGTACCGGCCTCGATCAGCGAAGCCTGCCGCCGCTCGGTGTCCCGGATCGACTCGGCCAAGCTGAACAACTCCTCGGCCCGATCCGCCGGGATGAACACCGCGCCGTCTTCATCAGCCAGTACGACGTCCTCGCGCGTGACTGTCCATTCGCCGACGTTCGCGGCCGTGAGCGCATCGGCCGGAAGCGGGTCGAGCCGCAGTGGTCCGTTCGGCACCGACCCGAGGCTGTAGACGGGCAACCCGATCGCGCGGATGTCGGCCGTGTCGCGATGCAACCCCCAGACCACGAGCCCGGCGAGCCCGGCCGCCTTCGCCTCCTGGACGACGAGGTCGCCGACGCAGGCCTCGTCCCGCCGGCCGCCGTTGTCCACCACCAGTACGTCGCCCGAGGCCGCCGACCCGAACGCCTCCAGGAAGATGTCGACGCTGCCCACATGCCGTGCAGGCAACACCCGCCCCGCGACCCGGCCCGGCTGGACCGCACTCAGCTCCACGCAACGCACTTGTACCTTCGCCCGTACACAGGCGTCGGCGAGATGAGCCGTCGTGAGTTCGGCGAACCGCTTCTGTACTTCCGCGTTGTCCATCCCTCGACCCTAGTGTCCCGTGTCGGGGATCAGTGGGCGAGGAATGTGGTGATCTCTGCGAGGTCGACCACATCACTGGTGTCGATCGTGAGAGTCGGGACCGGGAGGTCGATCTGTTCGAAGGCGTTGTGGTTGCGTAACCAGCGGTCCTTGGTGTGCCGGGCGTGCTCGTGCGCCGCACGCGACGGCTCGGTGGCTGACCGACTCGCGATGCGTTCGTACGCGACCTCGGCCGGGACCGTGCAGTGGATGATGCGGAGCTCGGCCAGCGCCAGGAACGAGGTCAGCCCCGGCCGCCACAGCCGATCCTGGAACGCGGCCTCCGCGACCACCGTCGTACCGCGCCCGACCAGCAGCCCGATCACGTCGAAGAACGTCGCCAGTGTCCGCATCGTCAGCGGATCGCCCGGACCCGGTACGAAACCCGGCGTCGCGTGCGCCATCCCCTCCTTGATCTCGTCCCGGCAGATCGCCGGGCACCCGACCGCCGCCGCGACCCGGTGAGCCAACGTCGTCTTCCCACTCCCCGGCGGACCACTAACCACGATGAGCATGGGCTTCGAACGCATCGCCGTACCCTAGCGTCATCGGCGGCCAACCCTCACCATGCTCTAAGGGGATATTTCACGGGGAGGGGTACGGGGATGTCGAAGTATGCGCGGTGGTGCATCAGTACGCTGATGGCCTTGGTCCTACTGGCCGGTGTTGCACCGGCTCAGGCTGTCGCAGGGGAGCAGCGCTACTACTTGTCGCTCGGTGATTCGCTGGCTTTCGGCTTCCAGCGGGCGAAGGCTGAGGCTGGGTTACCACCGGCCGCGTTCACGACCGGGTACTCCGATCTGCTCGCCGCCCGCCTCGGGCACGGCCGGCGTGCGCTGTCGCTGGTGAACTACGGGTGCCCAGGGGAGTCGACGACCACCTACATCAGCGGCGCGTGTCCGTGGCAGGCCGCCGGTCTTCCGCTGCATGACACGTATGCGGGTCCCCAGCAGGACGCAGCCGATGCCTTCCTGAGGGCCAATCGCGGCCGGGTGGACGTCGTGACGCTTTCCCTGTGGGGCAACGACGCCAACGCGTTTGTTGCCTCCTGCAACGGCAACGTCCAGTGCATCATCGAGGGAGCCCCGGCGGCGATCGCGGCGGTCGCGGCGAACCTGTCGAACACCCTGACCTCGATCCGCCGGGCAGCGCCGGACGCCGACGTCGTCGTACTAGGTGGCTACGACGCAAATCTGGGCGCGTTCCCCCTGACCCACCCGATCATCCGGCAGCTGAATCTCGCCATGGCCGACGTCGCCGCGGCCAACCGGGCCCGCTTCGCCGACCCGTTCCCGATCTTCAATCCCGACGGCGACACCGGCGCCACTCTGTGCGCTCTCACGCTGATTTGCAGCCAAGGTGACGGCCATCCGTCCGACGCCGGTTATCGCGCCCTCGCCGATCTGCTCCACCAACAACTCACCGCACGCTGACGGGATTCGTCGGAGGCGCGATGTGCCGGCGACGGCGGGCCCGCCGCCGAGGTCGGCGCGCTGGCCGGCATGGCGACCCGGCCAAGACGTTTGTCCGGATGTGTCTGGTCCCGGTGAGCCGGGCGGGCTCAGGATGACGAGGTGACGACGTATTCGGCGGTGCGTACCACCGGTATCTACTGCCGTCCGGGATGTGGCGCCAAGCCGTTGATGGAGAACGTACGGACCTTCGAGCTCGCCGCCGCCGCGGAGGCTGCCGGGTACCGCGCCTGCCTGCGCTGCCGGCCTTACCGGGTGGCGGGGACGGTTCCCGACGAGGCCCCTGAGCTGGTCTGCCGGGCGGTGCAGCTGATCATCGGCGGCGCACTCGACGGTGCCCCGACCGCGAACGCCGCCGCGGGCGAGGCGGGGCTGGCTGCGCGGCTCGGATTGTCGGCGCGGCATCTGCGGCGGATGTTCCACGACCACCTCGGGGTCACGCCGGACCAGTTCGCCCGCAGCCGGCGCGCGCATCTCGCCCGGCGGTTGCTGGACGACACCGACCTTACGATCGCGGACGTCGCGTTCGCGTCCGGTTTCGGCAGTCTGCGCCAGTTCAACCGGGCGATGCGCGAGGTGTTCCGCTCGACTCCCCGCGAGCTGCGGGACCGCAGGCGGCGTACCGACCGGCTCGTCGCCGACGGCGGTCTCGTACTGCGGATGCCGTTCACCCCGCCGTACGACTGGCCCGCGATGCTGGCCTTCCTCGCCGAGCACGCGATCCCCGGCGTCGAGTCGGTCGAGGGCGACGTCTACCGGCGGACCATCGCACTCGACGGCGAACCAGGGCTGCTCGAGATCGGCCCGGGCGGCGCCGATCATCTCCTCCTGCGGGCTCATCTCCCTTACTGGGAAGGTGTCATCCACGTCGTGGAACGAGCCGCCCGTCTGGTCGGCCTGGACGTCGAACCGGCACTCGCCACCGCCCAGCTTGCGGTCGACCCGGTGATCGGCCCGCTGATCCAGCAGCGCCCCGGCCTCCGCATTCCAGGCACCTGGGGTCCCTTCGAGACCGCCGTCCAAGCCGTGGTCGAAGACCTCGCGACAACACCCGCCACCTGGTCGACGTCGACGCCGGAGCCGCGCGCACTCCTCGCCGAACTCGTTGCCACCCACGGCACGCCGGTGCCGGGACTCGGTCACGGACTGACCCACGGATTCCCCAGCGCCGAAGCCCTTGCCGCCGGCCAGTACGCCGGGTCCGTGGCCGGCGACGTTCTCGTCCAACTGTCCAAGGAAGTTGCCGCAGGCCACATCACTCTCCTGGCGGGCGATCAGCTGGTGACATCGTTGACCGCGGTGCCGGGGGTGAGCCGGCGCGCGGCCCAGTACATCGCCCTCCGACTGGGCGCGAGGGATGCCGCTCCGATCGACCACGAAGCGTCCGAGAACTGGCGACCGTGGCGGTCCCTCGCAACCGTGCACTTGCTGGCCGAGGCGCGTACACATACCTAACGTTCGTTATGTACCTGGCGTGATGAGGTCGGCGTACCTAACGTTCGGTATGTACCGGGACCGAGTAGTTCGGTGGTTGCTGCTGCGGCCAGGGCGTAGGCGGCCGAGGTGATTGCCGGGCCCAGGCTGATCCGGGTCACACCGAGGTCGACCAGTTCGGCGACTGTTGGTGCGCCGGGGCCGACCATGAGGTTCAGCGGCAGTGAGATCTCCGACACCAAGGCACGAATCGCCTCTGGTTCCAGCAACCCGGGCACGAACAGCACGTCGGCTCCCGCATCCGTGTAGAGCTTGGCCCGGGAGGCCGTTTCGGCTGGGTCGCCGAAGAAGTAGGTGTCGATCCGCGCGTTGATGCACAGGTCGAGCCCCGCGCCGACCGCCGCCTCGCGCGCAGCCGCGATCCGCTCCGCCTGGACCCCCGGATCAACCAGCGCACCCGACGCACTGTCCTCCAGGTTGATGCCGACGGCGCCGATGTCGATGACCTCGGCGGCTGTTTCCGCGACCTCGGCCGGTGTGTCGCCGTACCCGGACTCGATGTCGGCGGTTACGGGCACGCTGACAGCTGCGACGATCTGCCGGAGGGCGGCGAGGGCGCTTGCCCGGTTCAGCCCGCCTGCGTCGTCGAGGCCGGCCGCCCACGACACTCCGGCGCTGGTCGTCGCGATCGCCTTCGCGCCGGCCGACTCGATCGCCTTCGCCGAGCCCGCGTCCCATGCGTTCGGCAACAGCAGCGGCGGATTCTGATGCAGCGCGAGGAACTCCCGCGCCTGCGCCTTCCGGTCGATCGGGCTCACAGGCTCACCACCAGTTCGTGATCGAGCTCCACGAACTCGACGATCAGCCCGGCGAACCGTCCGCTGATCAGTTCCTTGTACGCCGCCGAGCCGGTGTGCGCGTCATACGCCGCCTGGTCGGCGAAGTGCTCGACGAACAGCAGGTAGTCCGGGTTCGCCGGGTCCCGGTAGACGCGGAACGACAGCGTCCCGTCCTCCTGCCCCGGCCCGCGCGGTGCGAACTCCCGCACGAGCTCCTCGGCCGCCTCCTGGTTGCCGTCCTTCAACTTGATCGGGAACACCTTCGCCAGCATCTCCTTCTCCTCCATGACTCCACCGTCGGCTCTCCTGTCACCGGAGGGTCAACGGCCGCGTTGTCTTGATCGGCTTCAGCTTCGCCGGTCGGACCGGTTCAAGTCTGGCCAGATTCGGACACGGCAGCCGTCTTGCTATTCAAGACAGATGGTCTCATTTAGCAAGACGACTGGCTAAGCTGAAAATCGTCGGCAACCGGACGAAGGGGTCCAGGAGATGAGCAACGTCTACACGCACGGCCACCACGAATCCGTACTGCGCTCGCACCGCTGGCGGACCGCCGAGAACTCGGCCGGCTACCTGCTGACCCATCTACGGCCCGGCATGTCCCTGCTCGACATCGGCGCCGGCCCCGGCACGATCACCGCCGACCTGGCCGCCCTCATCGAACCCGGTCGCACCACCGCACTCGAGGCAACCGCTGACGCCATAGCGATCACCCGCGCGACGATCGCCGAGCGGAAGTCGATGAACGTCGACTTCGTCGTCGGTGACGTCCACCGGCTCGATCTCCCGGACAACTCGTACGACGTGGTCCACGCGCACCAGGTCCTGCAGCATGTGGCCGATCCCGTGCAGGCGTTGCGGGAGATGCGCCGGGTCTGCAAGCCGGGCGGGATCGTCGCGGCGCGGGACTCGGACTACCACGGGTTCACCTGGTTCCCCGAACTGCCCGAGCTCGACGAGTGGATGGACCTGTACCAGCGTTCGGCCCGCGCCAACCATGGCGAACCAGATGCGGGCCGGCGGCTGCTGTCATGGGCCCAGGCGGCGGGATTCGAGCAGGTCGAGGCGACGGCGAGCACGTGGGTCTTCACCACTCCTGAGGATCGCGGCTGGTGGGGCGAGATGTGGGCGGACCGCGTACTCCAGTCGGATCTGGCGCGCCAGGCCCGCGCGGCCGGCGTACCGGATGAGTCGTTGCGGCGGATCTCGGACGGCTGGCGGGCGTGGGCCGCGACACCGGGCGGTTTCCTCAGCATCCTGCATGGCGAGATTCTGGCGACTGCGTAACTCCTTGTAACGAACGTGCTCCCGCAGCGATAAAGGGTCCGTTGGCGGTGTGGCCGGCCGGGGGCCCTGGGGAGGGATGGGCCGGCAGAAGAAGCCGCCTGTTCGTCCTAGGGGGACAACTGAATGCGCTACAAACCTGCAGCAATCGGGCTGGCGGCGGTGGCGATCGCCGCGGTCGCCCTGACCGCACCCGCACAAGCCAAGCCCCCCGCAACCACGAGCGCGACCACTACGGCTGGTGCGACCGCCGCGGCTGCCGCGACCAAGGTGGTGACGGCGGCGATCCAATGGGGCCAGAACGGCGACATCCCGGTGGCGCGCTCGTACGTCGGGGACAGCCGGTACGAGCTCGCCGTGTTCCGCCCGAGCAACGGGACCTGGTACATCCGCGGCGGCAGCACGATCAAGTTCGGCCAGGCGGGCGACATCCCGGTACCAGCCGACTACACCGGTGACGGACGGGCCGAGCTGGCCCTGTTCCGGCCGTCCAACGGCTACTGGTACGTCCGTGGCGTCGGCCAGTTTGTCTGGGGGCAGGCGGGCGATATCCCGGCTCCGTCCAACTATGTCGGTGACAGCCGCGCCGAAGCCGCTGTGTTCCGGCCGTCGCTGGGCCGCTGGTTCATCCGCAACGCCGCGACGATCAACTGGGGCGCCGCCGGCGATATCCCGGCACCTGCTGACTACGTCGGCGACGGCCATGCCGACCTCGCCGTCTTCCGCCCGTCGCTGGGCCGCTGGTTCATCCGGAACGCAGCCCAGATCTCGTGGGGCCAGAACGGCGACATCCCCGCACCCGCGAACTTCGTCGGCAACGCGAAGGCGGATCTGACCGTCTTCCGTCCGTCCACCGGCGTCTGGTTCATCCGCGGCGCAGGCAACATCACCTGGGGCCAGAACGGCGACCGCCCCCAACCCGCCAACTACGCCGGCACCACGGCCACCGACCAGGCAGTCTTCCGCCCCAGCAACGGCTACTGGTACCTCCGCTACCAGGTCGAAACGACACCGCCTCCGCCGCCACCGCCGGAGTGTGACCCGTCGTACCCCGACTTCTGCATCCCGCCACCGCCGCCGGACCTCAACTGTTCTGACATTCCGTACCAGAACTTCACTGTGCTTCCGCCGGATCCGCACGGCCTCGACGGCAACCACGACGGCGTCGGCTGTGAAGGCTGACCGCTGAAAAGCCACCGGCCCCCGAGTAGCAGATCGGGGGCCGGTTCAGGTCAGGGTCGGGACCTTGACCAACAAGCGGGGACCTTGAACAAGAAATACCTAGTTCACGGTCCCCAGTTGTTGTTCAAGGTCTGGCTTCGTGCGAGGCGCCTGGATGCGTTGGCGGGAGGCTTCGTAGAGGACTGCGGTGGCGGCGTTGGCTGCGTTGAGGGAGCTGGCGGCGCCGGTCATCGGGATGCGGACCAGGTGGTCGGCGAGTTCTCGCCAGGCGGCGCTCAGGCCGGTGGTCTCGTTGCCGATCAGGAGCAGGGTCGGCTGGGTGAGGTCGAAGTCGAACACGTCCATCGTGCCGTGTTCATCGGTGCCCACGACAACGATCGGTACTCCGCCCGTGCGCTGCTCCTCGACCCACTCCATCACCTCGCGCTGCGACGGCACGCGGACCGCCGGCACCGCGAAGATCGATCCCGTACTGGCCCGCACCGACTTCGGGTCGTACGCGTCGGCCGCGTGCCCGGTGACAATCACCCCGTCCGCCCCGAATGCGTCAGCCGACCGAATGATCGACCCGATGTTCCCCGGGGTTGTCGCCCGATCGAACACCACGCCGAGGAACTCCGGGCCGACCTTGATCCGGTGGAGGTCGTCCGGGGGGAGCTCGACAACGGCTACTACCTCGGCCTCGTCTTTCTCGCTGAGGTCGGCGAGGAGTTCCGGCGCCATGCTGACTCGTTCGGCGGTGGGGTGGGTTTGGAGCAGGTCCCGTGCCCAGCGGGACAACGGGCGATCGGCGTCGTGGATCAGCGCCCGCAGGACCCAGCCGTGTTCAGCCGCGAGACTGATCGGCCGGACGCCCTGAACCAGGAACTCACCCGCTCGCTGCCGTTTGGTCCGGTTGGTCAGCAGCGCCTGCCACACCTGGAATCGCGCATTGCGGTTTCCGATCCGCGTAGCCATGCACCCTCCGCCGCCCTCGCCATCTGATCAGCCCCAACAGTACGAGGACCGGCAGCCAGAGCAGTATCAGCCACGGCACGCGCCACCACCAGGAGCCGCTGTAGAGCTCCGGCTGCTCGTCGGCCACCAACGGTCGTGCCGTCGCGGACCAGGCCACGAAGGCGTCACCGATCGGCAGCAGACCGAATGCGTACCGCTTGGTTCTCAGACCACTGACGGGCAATCCAATGAGGTCCCCTTCCCGGCCGAGCTGATCCGCGAGCGGGTCGTGCTGAACCCGCGCGGCACCCATCGTGACAGCCGTCGCCGACAAACTGATCCCGAGCAGCAACGGCCCGGAATCCACGTCACCCTTCCCGCCGATCCCCTTCGGATACTCCCGGACCCCCACCTTGGTCACGAACCGCTCCCGGAACACCTCGTACTGCGAACGGGCGAACCCGGCGTCGATCTCGACCAGGAACCGGTGGATGATGCTCTGCGAAGTCGCCCGGGCCCCGGTGACGACCGGTGCGGCCTGGTGCGGCATCAACCCGGTCTCGGGATCGAGCTGCTTCTTCACGGCGGCGATCCACGCGGACGTCGTTCGAGCGAACCGGGGCGCCACGAGTTCGTCGTACAGGCTGAGGGAGGCCATCGCGATGGTGGAGTCGACCGGCCAGGCCTGCCCCGGATACGCCTGCAGATAAGGAGTTTTGGACCTGCGGAAGGCGGACGCGAGCTCGACGGAAGCGCTGGTGTACTCGTCGATCTCCCTGGCCTCGGACTGCTTGAGCGCGATCAGGCCGCCGCGGAGCCAGTTGGTCCAGCCGGCGTGGAAGACGCCGTACCGCGGCCGGAGCGAGGGGTCGAAGGGGGCGGTGCCGTCGGGTGATTTGATCCGGTCGAGGGCCCAACGTGCTTGCAGTGCCGCTTCGGGCGCTCGCGCGCTGTCCTCCAGGCCGACCTGCACCCAGGTCAGGCCGTACAGGACGTTGAGGAAGAAGTAGCCCTCCGGGAACTGGCGCTGCGCGTCATGATCGGCGCCCGCCTCGATCTCCTCGCGCAGGTAGCGCAGCTGCTTGACCGCGCCATCGGCTGCGTCATCGCGCGGCAGGACGAGCCGAGCAGTACCAACCCCCGCCACCAGAACGGCAAAGGCCGCGATCCCCACCAGCAACTTCCGCAGCACGCGACCAACGTAGAGCCCCGTGTACCCCCTCCGGAACCATTCGACACTAATCGAGACCCGTGTCCACCCAATGAGATTGAGCAACACGCACAGTCGTTGAAACCCACCTGAACTCCAGGCGAACGGCCGACTACCTCCGCGATCCAGTCGCAGGTTGCCGATGCCATGAGGCCGGCTGAGATCAGGTGCCGAGGGTGGATTCGCGGGGGATCAGCCGGGTGGGGAGAGAGTGGACACCGGGCGCAGGGGTGCCGGAGATCGCATCGAGAAGGAGGTGGGCTGTGCGGCGGCCCAACTGCTCGAGCTCGAGGTCCACGGTGGTCAGGGGCGGACGGCTGGCGAGGGCCATCACGGACCAGTTGTCGTAGCCGGTGACGGCGATGTCTTCGGGGACGGCTCGGCCGAGTTCGCGGAGACGGTCGCAGACGCCGCGGGCGATCTGGTCGCTCCCGCAGGAGATGGCGTCGACGTCAGGCGCCGTGCGGAGCAGGACGTCGACGGCGTGGCGGCCCCAGCGTTCGCTCCACTCGCCGTGCAGGGGTTCGCCGACCAGGGCGTCACCCGCCGTCTCTACGGTGGCGGCGGCTCGGGTCAGGGCACTGCGATGGGTCGACGGGCCGCTGATGTGGGCGATCCGGCGCCGGCCGAGGGCGAGCAGGTGCTGCACCGTGGACGAGGCGCCGCCGTGGTCGTCGACCATCACCGACGTGTCCTCGGGATTGGTCGAGGCGCTGAACGCATAGACGACCGGGATCGGTACGTCGATCGGTGGCCGCGGCTCGGTCCGTCGGCCGGTGACGATGATGCCGTCGACGCGCCGGGAGACCAGCGACTTCAGATAGTGCGACTCGCGCAGTGGGTCGTCGCGGGTGTCGCAGAGGACGAGCGCCATCTCGCCGGCGCTGAGGGCGTCCTCGGCGCCGAGCATGATCGGGATGCTGAACCGGCCCGAACTGTCCGTGGTGATCAGCCCGACCGTGAAGCTGCGGCCCGAGGAGAGCGCGCGACCCCGGCTGTCCGGGGTGAACCCGAGTTGCTCGGCGGCGCGGCGTACTCGTTCGCGGGTTTCCGGGCGGAGTTGGCCGGTGTCGTTGAGGGCCTTCGAAGCGGTGCTGGTGGAGACACCGGCCAGGGCGGCCACGTCCGTGATCCGCGGCAGCGAAGGTCCCCGCGATGCCATCCGGACCTCCCTCCACAAGCTTTCCGGACTTTCCGAGCTGGGTAGCGGAACGATACCGCATCCGGCCGGAATTCTTGGGTATCTGGGGTCTTGACCGGGCCGCCGCAGCTCTCTACCTTCAAGAAAAACGTTTTCCGGATTTTCCGCAACCTCAGGAGTCGCCTGATGAGCGCAGTCCCGGATGCCCGTACCACCGTCCGCAATCCAGCCGCCACCGGTCGAGGCAGATGGCGCCCGGCCGGCCTGCGGGAGGCCCGGATCACCGGCGGTTTCTGGGCTCCCCGACAGCTACGCAACGCCGAGCACGCGATCCCGGCCGGCCAGGACCAGCTGGAGACGGCCGGCAACCTGCAGAACCTCCGGCTGGCCGCCGGGATCGGCGAGGGCGAGGCAATCGGCCCGGTGTTCGCCGACTCGGACGTCTACAAGTGGCTCGAGGCCGTCGCCTGGGAGTACGCCCGCAACCCCTCCGAGAACCTGCTCGAGCGGCAGCGCGAGCTCACCGCGATCGTCGCCGCCGCGCAACGCGAGGACGGCTACCTCGACTCGGTCGTCAAGCTCCGGCAGGGTGACGAAGGCCGCTACACCCAGCTCGTCTGGAGCCACGAGCACTACTGCGCGGGTCACCTCATCCAGGCGGCCGTCGCCCAGGTCCGCTGCACCGGCGACCGCGAACTCCTCGACGTCGCGATCAAGCTCGCCGACCACCTGGTCGCGACTTTCGGCGACACCGAAGATGACAAGACCCGCGACATCGACGGTCACCCCGTGATCGAGATGGCCCTGGTCGAGCTGTACCGCGAGACCGGCACAAGCGCGTACCTCGAACTCGCGACCTGGTTCGTCGAAGCCCGCGGCCACGGCATCATCCAGAACCACGGCCACGAACCCGGCTACTTCTCCGACCGCGTCCCCGTCCGCGAGGCGACCACAGTCGAGGGGCACGCAGTACGGGCCGTCTATCTCGCCGCCGGTGCGACCGATGTCGCCCTGGAAACCGACGACAGGGCTCTGCTCGACGTGTTGAAGCAGCAGTTCGCGCACATGTGGTCGACCAAGACGTACGTCACCGGTGGCCTCGGCGCCCGGTGGGAGGGTGAGTCGTTCGGCGATGAGTACGAGTTGCCGGCCGATCGCGCGTACGCCGAGACCTGCGCCGCGATCGGGGGCATCCAATGGGCTTGGCGGATGCTCCTCGCGACCGGCGACGCCTTCTACGCAGACGCGATCGAGCGGATGCTCTACAACGGCTTCCTCGCCGGCGTCTCCCTCAGCGGCACGGAGTACTTCTACGTCAACCCGCTCCAGCTCCGCGGCGCCGCGCACCCCGACAACAACCGAAGCCCCGCGCACGGCCGCCGCGGCTGGTTCGACTGCGCCTGCTGCCCGCCCAACATCATGCGCACCCTCGCCAGCCTCGACGGCTACCTCGCCAGCACCGGCTCCGACGCAGTACAGCTCCACCAGTACGCCGAGGGCGTGGTGACCGTGGATCTTCCAGACCACGGCACGGTCGAGCTCGAGATCCAGACGGCCTACCCCTGGGAGGGCGCGGTCACCGTCACCGTCAAGCGGGCGCCGAGCACACCTTGGGCCCTGGAACTGCGCATCCCGCAGTGGGCGGAAGGCGCGACGGTCAACGGCGAGCCTGCGGCGGCTGGGACCTATCACCGCATCTCGCAGCCAACCGGCAAAGTGGCGTTGCAGTTGCCGATGGCAACCAGAGTTGTCGGCGCGGATCCACGAGTGGACGCGGTGCGTGACTCCGTGGCGCTCGAACGCGGTCCGCTGGTCTACGCGGTCGAGCAGATAGACCAGCAGGCGAACGTAGACGACCTGCACCTCATCCCCGACGCGACCGTTGCCCACAGCCACGAATCCGAGCTGCTTGACGGCGTCACGGTCCTCACCGCGCGGGGTCGAACGGGCACCGGCCACACACCAGGCACTTGGCCATTCCGGGAGGGCAGCATGGACGGCGTCGGCGAAGAGGTCGAGGTCAAGGCGATCCCGTACTACGCCTGGGCGAACCGGGAAGTCGGCGCCATGCGTGTCTGGCTTCCCCGGGGCTGACCGTGCTCACCCGTAGGAGGTTCCTCGGTGCGGCGGCCGCGACGGCAACGGCAGCCGCCCTGCCCGGTTGCAGCTCGGTCCTCCCCGAACCCGATGTCAGTGCGGCCGGGTTCGGGGAGAGCGCCACCGGTACGGTCCGGGTCTGGTGCCGGGCGGCAACGCAGAGCGGTCTGACCACGTTGGTGGAGAGGTTCAACGCGTCCCAGGATCGGCTCACCGCCGAGCTGACCCCAATCCTGGACGCGCAGTACGTGACCAAGCTGGCGACGGCGATTCGGGGCCGCAGCGTGCCCGATGTGGTCGACATCGACGACATCAACTCGATGCTGTTCATCTACCGCGACGCCTTCACCGATCTCACCGAACCGCTGCAGGCGTTGGACTTCCGGGACAAGCTCAGCCCCGGACACCTCCGCCTCGCGACCAGGGCCGACCGCGTGTACGGCGTACCGTATCTGGCCGACAACTCGATGTTCTGGTTCAACACCGAGCTGTGTGACCGGGCCGATGTGGATCCCGATCAAGCGGTCCAGTCGTTCGACGCGCTCCTCGAAGCAGCACGGAGTCTTCGCAAACTGGGCGACGACATCTACGCGTGGAGCTTCCCCGCGAACAGTCCGGGTGCGCTCGGATTCGTAGTACA
Source organism: Kribbella caucasensis (assembly GCF_004361855.1). GTDB lineage: Bacteria > Actinomycetota > Actinomycetes > Propionibacteriales > Kribbellaceae > Kribbella > Kribbella caucasensis. Next base: position 378,404 of record NZ_SNWQ01000006.1, on the reverse strand, counting down.
GCCGATGATCTGGGCAGCGGACACCGACCTGATCAAAGGGGAGATCGGGCAACAGTCCGGCAACATCGTCGGCAACGACGTCGTCCAGCAGATGCTCGAACTCCATCGGCAGCTGTGGGTCGACGGCCTGGTCCCGCGGGCGAACTTCTCCGACGACGCGAGCCGGTGGGGTAGCGACTTCCGGGCCGGCAAGATCGGCATCTTCCCGTCCAACTACAGCGTGGTCGTGTCGGGTTCGGACGAGGCGTTCCACGCCAAGATCGCGCCTCGGTTGCTCAGTGGACCGCAAGGCGGAGCGGCGTTCTTCGACGGCGGCGACAACATGTGCATCCCGCGGGGCGCGCGGAACGCGTCCGGCGCCTGGGAGTTCATGAAGTTCGCGCTCGACCTGCCGCAGCAGGCGGAGCTGCCCGCGGGCGGCTACACGCCGGTCCGGTCGGACGTGGCGACCGCCGAGTTCGCGAAGAAGTTCCCGCTCGGCACGTTGCCGCTGGAACGCATCGAGGAGGGGTACGCCCCGACCACGCTCTCCTACAACCTGCTCTACAACCAGCCGGACGGCCCGTGGCTGCAGATGTTCCGCCGGGCAGTGTTCGACGGCGAGCTGGAGGCCGCCATGAAGGAAGCACAGGAGTCGTACGACCGGATCCTCGCCCAGGGGCAGGCATGATCACCGCCCGCTCCGCCGCCCGCCGCCCGTACCGGAGTCCGGCCGTATCGACCCGGCGGACCTCGCTGACCCATCCGCCCCGGACCGGGCTGCTCCTGGTGACGCCCGCTGTCCTGTTCGTCGCCGTCTTCGTCCTCGTCCCGCTGGCGTTCGCGTTGGTGATCTCGCTGACGAACTGGCCGCTGATCGGCGATGTCCGGTTCAGCGGTTTCGACAACTACACGGCGATCGTCTCCGACGCGGCGTTCGCCAAGTCCGTGCTGTACACGCTGCTCTACACGGTCATCGTGACCGGGCCGATCCTGGTGCTCGGCTACGCGCTCGCGGTCCTGGTCCGGCGCAAACGGCGCGGCTCGACCCTGTTGCGCACGGTCTTCTTCCTGCCGTTCGTGGTCGGCCTGTCCACGCTGAGCTTCATGACGGTCCTGGAGGCCCAGCCGGACAGCGGCGCGATCAACATCCTGCTCCGCGGTCTCGGCATCACCGACGGTACGACGGCCTGGCTGGTCGACGGGCCGCTCGCGACCGGGTTGATCTGCGTGCTGGTGATGTGGGGCGTCTCCGGGCTGACCATGATGTTGTTGATGGCCGGCATGCAGGCGATCCCGCGCGAGTACTACGAATCGTCCGAGCTGGACGGAGCGACGTGGTGGCAGCAGGAACGGGAGATCACCATCCCGGTACTGCGCCGGACGATCGCGATGGCGGTGATCATCTCGGTGGTCGGTTCGCTGCTCGCGTTCACGCAGTTCTACATCCTGACCCGGGGTGGTCCGGGTACGGACACCACGACCGTCGTCCAGTACGTCTACAACCGGGCCTTCGTCCAGCTCCAGCTCGGTGCGGCGACCGCGTTGTCGATCGTGCTGGTCGTCGTGGTCGGGCTCGTCACCGCGTTCCAGTTCTGGCTGCTCCGGGAGAAGGACTGATGAGGCTCAAGAACGTCTTCTATGTGATCGGCGGAGGCGGCGCGTTCCTGGTGTTCGCCGTACCGTTGCTGTGGGCCCTTTTCCGCTCGGTCCAGCCGAACGAGGTTATCGTGGCGGCGCCGGACGCGTCGACCTTCTTCCACCTGACCTGGGACAATTTTCGCACCCTGATCGAGGGACCGGGCAACCTAATCCGGGCTGTGGGCAACAGTCTGGTCGTTGCCCTGAGCACCGCGGTACTGACCGCAGTACTGGCGACGCTGGCCGGATACGGGTTCGCGCGATTCCGGTTCCGCAGTGGGCCGGTGTTGTTCGCGCTGGTGGTGGTGTCGATGATGATCCCGTTCCAGGCGATCTTGACACCGCTCTACCTGGAACTGAACGTGCTGCGGCTGACCGACAGCCTGTTCGGGCTGATCCTGTTCTACACCACGGTCAACCTGCCGTTCGGGGTGTTCGTGATGCGGAACTCGTTCGCCTCGGTCCCGGTCGAGTTGGAGGACTCCGCCCACGTGGACGGTTGCGGCACGCTCCGGATGATCGGTTCCGTACTGCGTCCGCTGGTGACGCCTGGTGCGGCGACAGTCGCCCTGTACGCGTTCCTGGCGGCGTGGACCGAGTTCCTCGGGGCGCTCACGTTCCTGACCCGGGACGAGCTGTACACGTTGCCGGTCGCACTGGTGAACGTCCAGGCCGGCGCGTACGGCGAGGTCAACTTCGGATCCCTGGTCGCGGGATCGGTGATCGCGATGATCCCGTGTGTCGTGCTGTACGTCGGGCTGCAGCGGTTCTACGTGTCAGGACTCGCGTCGGGAGCTGTCAAGGGGTAGCGGATCCGGGCCGAGCACGGATGGATCCGGGTGCTGGCCGTTGGCGATCGCGGCGTCGTGGCTGTCCGCGGCCGCCCGGCAGAGCTCAATCAGCTCGGGTTCGTTCTTGACGATCCGCTTGGCCTTCGGGCCGAGGCTGACGATGTGGTCGCGCGACTCGATCAGCCGCCGGTAGATCCGCTCCCGCTCGACCGGATCGGCGGTGTACTCCGAGTCGAGGTACGCCGTGGCGTCGCGGCGCGCGTTCGCCATCGCGGTCTGGGTCCGGCCCCGGGTGCTGAACAGCGACGTCAGCACGGTGACGACCAGGACGGCGAGGATGACGACCAGCGACATCCCGGTGCTGATCTCGGCCACCTCGATGTGCTCGCCGTTGTTGATGAACGGCACGTTGTTCTCGTGCAGCGCGTGCAGGATCAGCTTGACCCCGATGAAGCCGAGGATCACGGCCAGCCCGAAGGACAGGTAGATCAGCCGATCGAGCAGGCCGTCCAGCAGGAAGTACAACTGGCGTAGTCCGAGCAGGCTGAACGCGGTCGCGGTGAACACGATGAACACATTCTGGGTCAGCCCGAAGATCGCCGGGATCGAGTCCAGCGCGAACATCAGATCCGTGCCGCCGATCGCCACCATCACCAGCAGCATCGGCGTCATCGCGCGGCGCCCGTCCAGGACCGTGAAGAGTTTGTCACCGTCGTAGTACTCGGTGGTGTGGAAGAGCCGGCGGCTGAGCCGGACGATCACGTTCTGCGCCGAGTGCGACTCCTCGGTCGTCGGCTTGAACATGTTGCCGGCCGTGACCAGCAGCGCCAGGCCGAACACGTAGAACACCCAGGCGAAGCTGTTGATCAGCGCCGAGCCGAGGAAGATGAAGCCGGTCCGCGCGATCAGCGAGAACACGATCCCGAACAGCAGCACCTTCTGCTGGTCCTCCCGGGGCACCCGGAAGCTGGTCATGATGATCAGGAAGACGAACAGATTGTCCACCGACAGCGCCTTCTCGGTGAGGTAGCCGGCGAAGTACTCCGACCCCGCCGCGGTGCCGCCGAAGATCAGTACGCCGACGCCGAACAGCAGCGCGATCCCGACGTACACACTCGACCAGAGCGCCGCCTCCCGCAGCGTCGGCGCATGCGCCCGCCGGACGTGGAACAGGTAGTCGAACACCAGTAGACCGACGATCCCGGCGAGCGTCAGCGTCCAGACCAGCGGGGATACATCCATCGTCTCGAGTCCCATCGCGAGGGGTTCGGCGGGCGGCGCGACTACTCAACCATGTCGCGGCCTCGCTGTCGCCGTATTCCTGTTGCTGTGTTCGTGTGGTGGTGCTGTTGTCAGGGGCGACTCTTGACCAGGGCGACCAGGTAGCGGCAATCGGCGTCGGTGGGGTTGTGGAACGTGGTCGGAGTCGGGTGGCCGAGTTGGAGGCAGTCGCCTGCTGCGAGGTCGTGTACCAGGGGGCCCTCGTGGAAGCGGAGCTGTCCTTCGAGGACCCAGAGTTGCTGGGTCTTGAAGATGTAGGCGTCGGCCGGGTAGGAGACGGTAGCGCCGGCCGGGAGCTCGACCTCGACGAGTTCGAGCGGGCCCTCGGTCGCGGGGGAGACGGCTCGGCGGCGGTACCCGGTCGCGGGATCGGTCCAGACCGGCTGGTCCGCGGCGCGCCGGAGGAGGTCACCAGCCCCCTCGGCGCGCGCGACCAGCTCGGACAGCGTCATCCCGAGCGCTCCCGACAACCGCCCGAGCAGTACCGCGGTCGGCTGGGCCTCGCCGCGTTCGATCTTGCCGATCATCGCTCGGGAGACGCCGGACCGCTCGGCCAGCGCGTTGACCGACAGCTCCCGGGCGACCCGGGCAGCCTGCACGGTCGACGCCAGCGAGGCCGACAGCGGATCTGATTCCATGCTTGCCACTATAGCGGCAGTTATAGCTACTATCGTAACATGTCGATCATTCGTGACGCCGTAGCTTCGGCTGATGCCGAGGCTTGTGCGGCGATCTATGGGCCTTATGTCCGCGACACGGCGATCAGTTTTGAGGTTGAACCGCCGACGCCGGCCGAGATGGCCGAGCGCATCCTGGACGCGCAGAAGGCGCACGCGTGGCTGGTGCTGGAAGAGGAGGGGCGCGTTGTCGGGTACGCGTACGGCGTCCCGATGAAACCGCGGCCGGCGTACCGGTGGTCTTGTGAGGTCAGCATCTACCTCGAGCCCGGCCGGCGGCGTACGGGTGGTGGGCGGGCTCTGTATGAGGCGCTGTTCGAGCGGTTGACCTCGCGGGGGTATCGGACGGCGATCGCCGGTATGACGCTGCCGAACGACGCGAGTGTCGGCCTGCATGCGGCGATGGGGTTCGAACCGATCGGCACCTACCGGCGCATCGGCTGGAAGCACGACCGCTGGCACGACGTCGCCTGGGCCCAGCGTTCGCTCGCCGCTGACGACGCCCCGCCGCAGGAACCGCGCTGAATCCTCGACCCTGTTCGTGGGTGAGGATGGAGTGCGTGACCGAGAACCGGGTGACCGTCCGCCGCGCGGTGGAGTCCGATGACGCAGTACTGCTGGCGATCGATTCATTCGCCTGGGATGCCAGCTCGGGTTTCCCGTCCTTCGGCGCCGCCGATCACGACACCTTCTTCACCGAAGCCCGCGGCCCGGACGCCCATCTGGTCGCCGAGATCGACGGCAACGTGGTCGGCTACCTCCGCCTGGAGAACAAGTACCCCTTCGAGGAAGGCGCCGGCGTCCTCGCAATCAACGGGGTCGCGGTCACGGCAAGCGCCCGCGGCCAGGGAGTCGGCTCAGCCCTCCTCGACGCAGCAACCGCCGAAGGCAAACGCCGAGGCGCCCGCAAGCTCACCCTGAACGTCCACAGCACCAACCTCGGCGCCAGGCGCCTCTACGAACGCCACGGCTACGTCATCGAAGGCACCCACCCCCAGGAGTTCCTGATCGAAGGCAACTACATCGACAAACTCAGCCTGGCAAAATTCCTCTAACTCCCGTCCGCCGCCGTCCCCGCCGTCTGCTCCCACCCCTGTTCCGCACGCTCCTGCGTGGAACTTAAGTATTGATATCACTACTATAGTTTTTATATCCAAACAAAAGTAGGGGCGAGCCATGGATCTCTCGCAGCCGATCAGGACCGTGATTCCGTCGCTCGACGGACCGGTGCTCGCGGTGCTCGTGCGGACTTCGCAGGCGCTCACGGGTCGGCGGGTCCACCAGCTGGCGGGGACAGGCAGCGAGCCCGGCGTACGGAAGGTGCTCCGCCGGTTGAGCGAGACCGGCCTGGTGACGGCAGTTGAAGCCGGGGGGAGCACGCTCTACACCCTCAACCGGCAACACGTCGCGGCGCCGGTGGTCGAACAGCTGGTCAACCTGCGGCAGTTCATGATCGATCGGCTGCGAGAAGAGTTCCGTCAGTGGCGGTTGGCGCCGGTGCACGCCAGCCTGTTCGGTTCTGCGGCACGGGGCGACGGTGGTCCGGCCAGCGATATCGACATTCTGCTGATCCACGACCAAGACCCTGCCTACCCGCCGGCCTTGTGGGTTGATCAGGTCAGCGACCTGGCCGAGTTGGTGTACCGGTGGACCGGGAACCACGCCCAGATGTACGAACTCGGCCTCGAACAGCTGGACGAGCACATCGTTGCGGGTGAAGAGATCGTGCAGGAGTGGGTCCGCGACGCAATCACCCTCGCCGGCTTGGACTTCCGCCAGCTTCGGACGGCCCGCCGGAGCCCGCGATGACGCCGAAACCGTCCGGCCGCACGCAGGAGTGCGGCCGGGAGCAGGCGCGTGTGCGACTGACCCAGGCCCAGTCTTTCCTCGAGGTAGCCGAACTCGTCATCGATGAGGAAGGCGATCTGGAGACGGCGGGCGTCGCTGCCGCGCTCGCGGTCCTGGCCGGCATCGCCGCGGCGGATGCTGCGTGCTGCTTCGCGCTCGGCCGACGTTCCCGGGCGCAGGATCATCGCCAAGCCGTACAACTCGTCGCCGAGGTCGGATCAGAAGGCAAGAAGCTTTCCAACGCGCTGGGACGTCTCCTCGACGTCAAGGACGGCGCACACTACGGCGTGGTGTTCGTCGGTGCCCAGACAGCCAAGGGCGCGATTCGCCACGCCAAGGTACTGGTCGACGGCGCCGCCGTCCTCCTCAGGACTGGCTGAGGGGCGACCCGACGTACTAGGGGTTGACGCCGTGGTCGCGTAGCCAGGGTTCGGGGTCGATTTGGGTTGAGCCGTTGAGGAGGACTTCGAAGTGGAGGTGGGGGCCGGTGGTGTTGCCGGTGACGCCAATTGAGCCGACCTGGGTGCCGGCGGAGACCTGGTCGCCGACGGAGACGGTGAACTCGGACATGTGGCTGTACGACGTGACCGTGCCGTTCGCGTGCTGCACCTTCACCTGGCGGCCGTAGGCGCCGGCGTACTCGGCTTGGATGACCTCGCCCGCGAGAACCGAACGGACGGGGGTGCCGAGCGGGGCGGCGAAGTCGAGGCCGGTGTGGTTGCTGGACCAGCGGGAGCCGGCCTGGCCGAAGTGGGCGGTCAGGTGGTAGCCGGTGGTGGGCAGGACGACCTTGGGGGCGGCGGCGCGGGCGGCGGCTTCGGCCTTCGCCTTGGCGATGGCGGCGGCCTTCCTGGCAGCGGCCTTCGCAGCGGCGGCCTTGGCGTCGGCTGCGGCCTTGGCCTTGGCGGCGGCCAGGGCGGCGGCGCGGCGCTTGGTCAGGGCGGTCTGGGCGGCCAGTTGGGCGGCGCGGGCTTGGGCGTCCCGGGCGGCCTTCGTTTCGGCGGCGGCCTTGCGGGCTGCTTCGAGCGAGAGGCGGGTGGTGTCGCGGGAGGCGAGGACGCGGCGCTCGATCCGGGCCGTGGACAGCGCCTGTGCCTGGGCGGCGTCGAGGGTGGTGCCGGCCGTCGAGGTCGTGGGCGCGTTGAAACCGGCGGCGGCGGTTCCGGCAGCGGCGGCCAGGGCGGCCGTGAGGCCGACCAGCTGGATGCCGCGGTGCGGGGTTCGGCGGGCGGTCCGGTGCTTGGCCACGCGGCGGGAAGCGCCCGTACGGCGTGATGCCGGGCGTTCAGTTTCCGACACGTCGTGGTGAGGGGACACGAGAACCTTCCAGAGTCGAGACGCCGCCACGGGAATCCGCAGCGGCCCAACGACCATAACGATGAGGTCACGACGGCCTCAAACGCGGACAGCGATCGGATCGCGGAATCCGGCTACTCCAGGTGATCGCGGGCCTTCACCCGGTCGTCGTTCACGCGTAAACCGCAACGTTCAATAGTTGAAAGCGAGAGTGACCGGGATCACGGAAGTCATGTTCGCTCGCGACCCCATTGAAGCGCTATAGCGCATCCCCGTCGGCTGGGTGTCCGGAGCCGGGTAGGTGGATTCTGCTTGACGCAGACGGCCTATTCGGGCGGCCGGGCGCCGCGTAGTACTGGTGCATGCGGATTGCGATCTTGGGCGGGACCCGGTTCATCGGGCGGGCAGTGGTCGAGCGGTTGGTCGCGGAGGGTCACGAGTTGCTGGTGGTCCATCGCGGCGAGCATGAGCCGGAGGGTCTCCCGCCGACCGCGCATGCTCACGTCGATCGGCATGACGGGCCTTCGCTGGCTGCTGCGGTGAAGCCGTTCGACCCGGAGGCGCTGGTGGATGTGTCGGGGATGAACGCGGCTGCGGCTGATGCTGCACTGGGTGCTGTCGGGGCGGAGGTGAAGCTGGTGGCGATCTCGAGCGGCGACGTCTACCGGGCGTACGACGGGCTGCACTTCGACTGGACCAGCGACGGACTGCCGTTGTTCGAGGATTCGCCGCTACGGGAGCGCCGGTTCGTGGACGGGCGGCAGTACGAGAACCTGGAGATGGAGGAGAGGTGCCTGCCGCGGGGAGCGACCGTGTTGCGGTTGGGGGCGGTGTACGGCGAGCACGACTATCAGCGGCGGTTCGAGTTCGTACTGCGCCGGGTGCGGGCGGGCCGTCGGCGGATCCCGATCGGATCCGGGCAGTTCCTCTTCAGTCGCGTGTACGTCGGGGACGTCGCCGGCGCGGTGTCGTTGGCGCTCGCGGGGGATCACCGCGGGGAGGCGTTCAACGTGGTGGAGCCGGTCACGGCGCCGTACCGGTTGTTCGCGGAGCAGATCCTGGCGGCGGCGGAAGCGGTTGATGTGGAGTTGGTGAGGGTGCGGGACGACCTGCTGCCGGCTGATCTGGCGCTGACGGGTGCGATCGATCAGCACCTGTTGATGGATTCGTGGAAGGCGCGGACCGTACTCGGGTGGGCCCCGGTCGACCCGGCCGAGAGCCTGCGCCGCTCCGTCCGCTGGCATCTGGAGAACCCGCCGGCGGATGCGTCGGACGATTTCGCCGCGGACGACGCCGTACTGGGGTGAATCTGGCCAGACCGGGACGGTGGCGTGGGGCTTGAATTTGGTTCGGATGCACCCTTGGGAACCGGTATGCTTCTCGGGTCGGACTGAGGGGTCGCAGGGTGCGGTCGGCTCGATTTCACATCGAGGCGGCGGACCGTGTAATCTCTCTCCTCGGCCCGCCCCTTTAGCTCAGTCGGCAGAGCGTCTCCATGGTAAGGAGAAGGTCTACGGTTCGATTCCGTAAAGGGGCTCTGAGAATCGCTGTCCCACCTGGTTCGCCGGGTGGGGTGACGGACTCTCTGGCGGGGTAGCTCAGGTGGTTAGAGCACACGGCTCATAATCGTGGTGTCGCGGGTTCGACTCCCGCCCCCGCTACCCACCGATCAGCACTACGAGAGCGCGCATCCGGCGCTCCTGACAAGAAGAGGCAGCAGTGGCCAAGGCAACCGACATCCGCCCGAAGATCACGCTGGCGTGCACGGTGTGCAAGGAGCGCAACTACATCACCAAGAAGAACCGGCGCAACGACCCGGATCGTCTTGAGCTGAAGAAGTACTGCGCCCGCTGCAACGACCACACCGACCACCGCGAAACCCGCTGACCCCAGCACTCTCCGCGAGGGCCGCTTCGGACGCCCGAGGCGGCCTTTTGCTGTGCCCGCCGCCCGTACTTCAGATCCACTTCGCCGGGCGGCGGCGTTCAGCCCGGACCTTGGGGTCGTGGATGACCTCAGGCAGCTGGGAACGCCGCAAGGCGGTTTCGTTAATGCTGAACGACCCGAGGTCGGTGAAGCGTTTGTGCGGCTTGGGATTGCCTGGTGGCATCGCGAGGATCACGTGTTGCTCGGGGCGCACTGCCTTCAGGGCGCGGATCGCGGGTGCGAAATCCGAGTCGGCGCTGACGAGTAGGGTGATGTCCGCCAGGCCGCGAGCCGCGTCCGCGACCATCGCCGCTGCCAGTGCGACATCGGTTTCCTTCTCCTCGTAGGACCGGACCTTGCGGGGACACCCACAGAGCCAGTCCTCCTTGCACTGTTTGCACGGAGCAAGCTTCTTCGGCTTGAACCAGCCGACCTGTATGTCGAGCAGTGGGCCGCAGTGCGCCTTGAGGGTCTCCAGGTAGTGCTTCTGCCGGAACGCTGCGTCCGGCTCACCCTTCACCAGAGCTGTGTAGTACCGGACCGCCACGACCTCATCATCCGGACGGAGCCGTCGGACCAGTTCGACGACATCCAGCCAGAAGTACTTGCGGGCAAACTTGCTCTTCATGCCGTAGTACAGGTTGAAGCCGTCGATGTACGCGGCCACGGATGCCATGGGCGGATCCCCCGTCGATAGACCGTGTCACGGACACGGTGTGTGTTAACATCGTTGTGCTCGATGCCGGTTCGGCCGGCTGGAATGGCCCCCGCAAGGGGGCCGTTTTTTTCTTTCCCCCGGCGACTCTTCTTGTGACGTTTAGTTATACAGACCGTCACAGACAGTTCTCAAACTGTGAGGATGGGGCGGCCGGTGTTGTAGGCGGCGAGGCGGGTGGGGCGGGGGGTTAGGCAGCAGGAGCCGCAGAGGGTGCCGGGGGCGGCGGTGCTGGTGTAGTAGAGGCAGCAGGTGTTGCGGAGGTAGACGAGTTTGCCGGCGGCGGGTTCGACGTCGCCGAGGCGGGCCAGTTCGGCGGGGGCGTTGGCGACGAAGGTCTGCCAGCGTTCCAGGAGGTAGGCGGGCGGGACGGTTTCGGTTTCGCGGGTGGCGGCGCAGAAGGCCATCGCGCATCCGGCTGCGACGCCGCCGTGGAGTTGGCGGAGTCCGGCCCGGGTGCGGCGGTGGAGTTCGGCCGACAGGGGGAGCAGGTGCTGCGTCAGCACCACGTCGTACAGGGTTTGCAGGCCGCCGGGGAGGAATCGGGCGGAGCGGATCGCGACAGCGGCGATGCCGTGGCCGTCGTGCGGGCGGACCCAGAGGTTCTGCGGGCGGATGTCGAGGACCCGGCCTTCGAGGGCCCACAGGAGCAGCGCGGTCGCGGGGGCGCGGCCGGCGTAGAACGACATCAGGCTGAGTGCGTTCGCGTGCGCCGAGGTGTGGCCGGCGGCGTCGTGGTCGCGCTTGAGGAGCTCGGTCAGTTCCGGGCCGTCCGCCTCCAGGATGCGGTCCGCCCGGAGCCACTCGTTGCCGGCGGGTTCGCCGATCTCCAGTTTGTAGCGTGGGGCGTACCGGGCCAACGAGGCCACAGCAACACGTCCTGCCGTCACACGTCCTACCTTCCCGATCGGTCTCAGCGGAGTGGGTGGCGGCACTCGGGCCAACAGTCTGCCAGTAGGGTTACCGGATATGACGATCGACGCCACGATGGTCGGCCGGAGCTACTCGGCGGCCGAGTCCTACCAGGTCGGCCGGGAGAAGATCCGGGAGTTCGCCGACGCGATCGGGGACGCCAACCCGGCGTACCGGGGTGATGACGCGATCGCGCCGCCCACGTTCGCGTTCATGGTCGGCAGCAAGGCGCTCGACCAGTTGCTGGAGGACGGGGAGCTCGGCCTGCGGCTGGACCGGATCGTGCACGGCGCGCAGAAGTTCAGCTACACCCGCCCGATCAAGGCCGGCGACGACATCGCCGCGACCGCGACCATCACCACCGTCCGCAAGGCCGGTGACGTCGAGGTGATCATGTACGAGACCGCTCTCACGACCGTGGCCGGCGAGCCGATCGCCACCTCCACCTCGACCATCACGCACAACCGGGCGGACGGATGAGCGCCGTAGAGGTCGGTACCGAACTGCCGTCGCTGACCGTCACGTTCCGGCGCGAGGACCTGGTCCGGTACGCCGGGGCGAGTGGCGACTTCAACCCGATCCACTGGAGTGACCGGATGGCCGCGTCCCTCGGCCTGCCCGGTGTGATCGCGCACGGCATGCTGACGATGGCGTCGGCCGCTCGGGTGGTGACCGATTGGCTGGAAGATCCCGCTGACCTGGTCGAGTACGGCGTACGGTTCACCAAGCCGGTCGTGGTTCCGGACGACGACAAGGGCGTGAGCGTGACCTTCTCGGCCAAGGTGGACAAGGTCGCGGACGGCCTCGCCGAGATCGACATCACCGCGGTCGCCGGTGAGGAGAAGGTGCTCGGCCGGGCCAGAGCGGTCGTGCGCGTCCCGTGAGTACAAGCACCGACGTACGGCTGGCCGGCCTGACCACGCTCCGGATCGGCGGTCCGGCGGACAAGCTGGTCGAGGTGACCACCGAGGCGGACCTGATCGAGGCGGTCCGTTCGGCCGACGCCGCTGAGCAGCCGGTGCTGCTGCTGAGCGGCGGCAGCAACGTGGTGATCGGCGACGAGGGGTTCCGCGGCACGGTGATCAAGATCGCCACCCGCGGGATCCGGGTCGATGCGGACATGTGCTCGGGCGCGATGGTCCACATCCAGGCCGGCGAGGACTGGGACGTGGTGGTTCAGCGGGCGATCGCCGAGGAGTGGAGCGGTCTGGAGTCGATGTCCGGCATCCCGGGCCTGGCTGGATCCACGCCGATCCAGAACGTCGGCGCATACGGTCACGAGGTGGCCGAGACGATCGCGTCGGTCCGGGTCTGGGATCGGGTCGACAACGCGGTCCGGACCATCTTCGCCGCCGACTGTGGGTTCACGTACCGCAACTCGCGTTTCAAGGCCGACCCGTCGCGGTACGTCGTCCTCGAGGTTGCCTTCCAGCTGAAGCTCGGGGCTCTGTCCGCGCCGATCGAGTACGCCGAACTCGCGCGCGTCCTCGGGGTCGAACCGGGCTCGCGGGCTCCGATGACGGACGTCCGGGAAGCGGTGCTCGGGTTGCGCCGGAGCAAGGGCATGGTGCTCGACGAGGCGGACCACGACACCTGGTCGGCGGGGTCCTTCTTCACCAACCCGATCCTGGACACCCCGGCCGAAGTACCGGCTGGTGCGCCGCAATGGCCGCAACCCGACGGTCGGGTGAAGACCAGCGCCGCCTGGCTGATCGAGCACGCCGGCGTCCCGAAGGGCTTCGCGATCGGGGCCGCCTCGGTCTCCACCAAGCACACCCTGGCCCTCACCAATCGAGGCACCGCCACCGCGAAGGAGATCCTCGGCCTGGCCGCCCACATCCGCGCCCAGGTTCACCAGGGCTTCGGCATCACCCTGGTCAACGAACCCGTCCTGGTGAACTGCAGTCTCTGACCGCAACCTCGCGTTCTCTTGTTCTTCGGCTCCAGGTCCGTTAGTTGTGAGTGACTTACGGCTTCCGACCTGTTGCTGGAGGATTCATGCCAGAGTTGCCCGCCCACCTTGGCCGTCGTCACTTCTTGACTTTGGCCGGCGCCGCGGCCGTTGCCGGCACCCTTGTCCCGGAGGCCAAGGCGACCTCACGCCTCGGCGAGCTGTTCACGTTGGGGGTCGCATCCGGTGACCCGCAGCCGGACGGTGTCGTGTTGTGGACCCGGCTGGCTCCGGAGCCGGTCGCGCCGGACGGGTACGGCGGCATGCCTGCCAGACTCTTCCTGGTGAAGTGGGAGGTCGCCGAAGACCCGCGCTTCAGCAGGATCGTCCGTCGTGGCGTGGAGCATGCAGTCCCGGAGTGGGCGCATTCGGTCCACGTAGAGGTGCATGGGCTTCGGCCGGACCGTGAGTACTGGTACCGCTTCATCGTCGGCGACCAGGTCAGTCCGGTCGGCCGCACTCGTACCGCGCCGGCGCCGTACAGCTGGTTGAAGGAGCTGACCTTCGCCTTCGCGAGCTGCCAGGCGTACCCCGAGGGCTTCTTCACCGCCTATCGGCACATGGCCGACGAAGACCTCGACCTGGTCGTGCACCTCGGCGACTACATCTACGAAGGCGGCGGTCAGGGCACGATCGGCCGGGCGCACATCCCCACCACCGAGGTGTTCAGCCTGGCCGACTACCGAGTCCGGTACGGCCAGTACAAGTCCGATCCCGACCTGCGGGCCGCACATGCCGCCGCGCCCTGGGTGGTCGCGCCCGACGACCACGACGTCGAGAACAACTGGGCCGGCGACATCTCGCAGCTCGACACCGAGCCGGATCAGGACCCGGCCGTGTTCCGGCAGCGCCGGGCCGCGGCGTACCGGGCGTACTACGAGAACCTGCCGCTACGCCGTACGTCGATGCCGCGCGGACCCGAGATGCAGGTGTACCGCCGCCTGACCTTCGGCAACCTACTCCAGCTGAACGTGCTCGACACCCGCCGGTTCCGCTCGGACCAACTGGAGCAGTGCGCCCAGGACTGCGACGGCCGCTGGGACCCGGCCAGGACGATGCTCGGCGCCGAGCAGGAGAAGTGGCTGCTCGACGGACTGGGCCGTTCGTCCGCCCGCTGGAACGTGCTCGGCAACCAGGTCTTCGCGTTCGAGGCCGACCACGACGCGGGTCCGTCGGAGCGCTACGGGATGGACCCCTGGGACGGGTACGCCGCCGCCCGGCAGCGCCTGTTCGACGGTGTGGTCGAGCGCAAGGTGGACAACTTCGTGATGATCACCGGCGACGCTCACCGAAGCGTGGCCGCGGACCTCAAGCTGAACTTCGCCGATCCGTCGTCGCGAACCGTCGGCACGGAGTTCCTCGGTACGTCGATCAGCTCGGGCGGCAACGGGGTCGACATGGACAGCCTCGGGATCACCTGGCTTGCGGAGAACCCGCACATGCGCTTCCACAACAGCCAGCGCGGTTACCAACGCTGCGTGGTGACGCAAAACGGATGGCGGACCGACTATCGCGTCGTACCGCAGGTGACCGTGCCAGGCGGCCCGGTGATCACCCGCGCGGGCGTCACGGTCGAAGCGGGCCGACCTGGGGTTGCCGACGTGTCCTGAAAAGAATTTGCACCAGGACTAGGCAAAGCACTCCAACCTCGCTAATCTTTTGCGAAATTCGGCGGGAGGTGGAGTGTGAGGCGTAAAGGATTTTCACGGCGGGAGGTGCTCGCCGGGCTGGGTGCGGTGGGGGCCGCGGCTGTGGTGCCGGGGTGTTCGGGTGGGGGTGGGGGCAAGTCGAGTGTGTTGCAGGTTTGGGGTGGGGTGCCGGCGGCTTCGGGGCCACAGGCTGTGGTGGAGGCGTTTGAGAAGAAGTTCCCGCAGTACAAGGTGAACTACACGCGGTTCGTGAACGACGAGCGGGGCAACCTGAAGCTGGATACCGCGCTGCAGGGTGGGCTCGACATCGACGTGTACTTCACCTACGCGCAGGCCAATCTGGCGTTGCGGGCCGGGTCCGGACTGGCGGCGGACCTGACCGAGCGGGTGCGGGCGGATCCCGACCTGCAGGTCTTCCTCGACACCGACCAGCCGCGCGCGTACCTCGACAACGGGCGGGTCAAGGCACTCGCCACCGCCCGGGAGCCGTTCTTCGTCCTCTTCAACGAGAAGCTCCGCCAACAGGCTGGCGTGGAACTCCCGCAAAGCTGGACGATCGAGGACTATCGTGCGACGGCCAAACGGCTGACCACACACAGCACGATCGGCGCGTACACGATCCCCGACCTCGCCCGGATCGCCCTCGGGCCGAACTACTGGTACGACGGCGACAAGTCGAACTTCGGGAATCCCCACTTCGAACAGGGGTTCCGGCTCGGCCGCGAGATGATCGCCGAGGGTTCTGTGTTCCCGTGGAGCGAGGTGTTGTCGCGGCACCTGAACGCGTACCAGCAGAACTCCTTCCTCAAGGCTGAGTTCCACCTCTGGTCGACGGCGCCGTTCAACCTTCGCTACCTGTACGACGCGAAGAAGTACCCACACGACTTCAAGGTGTCGTTCGCACCACCGCCGACCGTAGACGGCAACGACTGGAACGGCGGCGCCTACAGCAACTTCGTGATGGTCAACCCGAAGTCGCCGAAGGCCGACGCGGCCTGGGAGTTCGTGAAGTTCTGGCTGACCGAAGGGTCCGCGCCGATGCTCAAGGGCGGCAAGCTGCCCACCCTCGGCAACGTCACCGACGACCAGGTGATCACCGGAATGCTCGGCAAGGAGCCGGACAAGTTCTTCGACGTCGACTCCTTCAACAAGGTGGTCCTCACCAAGGAACAGAAGCTCGCCACCGACACCCGGCTGACCGGGTTCCCCGAGATCAGCCTCGCCTACAACCAGCAGCGCGACCTCTGCTGGCTCGGCGAGAAGGACCCCGCTCCGGCGATCGACGAGGTACGCCGGCTCGCCGACGCCGCGATCGCCCGCAACGAGAGGAGTTCGGAATGACCACGGCCACCGTCGCCGCGGCCCCCGCCGTACGGGCCGAGCGGGCACCCGGGATCAAACCGCGGGGCTGGATCGGATTCCTCTTCATCGCGCCGAACCTGCTCGGCGTCCTCGCATTCACCCTGATCCCACTGGTCAGCGTGATCGCACTCGCCTTCACCGACTGGAACCTCGTCTCCGGCGTCGGTGGCATCACCTTCACCGGCCTGGACAACTTCGTCGCGATCGCCAGGGACCCCGGCTTCTGGAACGCGGTCGGCCTGACGCTCTTGTACGTCGGGGTGAGCGTCCCGCTGACGGTCGTCCTCGGGCTCGCGCTCGGGATCGCGCTCAACCGGCCGCTGCCCGGACGGTCGATCCTGCGGGCGATCTTCTTCCTCCCGTACATCGTCAACGTGGTGGCGATCGGGATGACCTGGCTGATGCTGATGAACCCGAAGGCCGGCCTGGTCAACCAGGTGCTCGAGGTCTTCGGCATCCAGCCCGGCTGGTTCGCCTCGTCGAACTGGGCGTTGCCGGCGCTGATCGTGATGGCGGTCTGGGGTGGCGTCGGCTACTGCTCGCTGATCTACCTTTCGGCCTTGCAGGACGCGCCAAAGCAGCTCTACGAGGCGGCCGACATCGACGGTGCCGGGGCGTGGGCGAAGTTCCGCACGATCACCTGGCCTTCGTTGCTGCCGACAACGGTCTTCCTGCTGGTCACGCTGATCATCGGGGCGTCCCAGGGATTCGGCCTGATCGCGCTGATCACGTCGGGCGGCCCGGGCGACTCGACCACCACGATCTCGTACTACATGTACCAGACGGGCTTCCAGTTCTACCGGTTCGGCTATGCCTCGGCGATCGGCTTGGTGACGTTCGCCGGCGTACTCGCGCTGACCCTGCTGACCTGGCGCGCCCAGCGAGGAAGGGCCCTCAATGACTAACAAGGCAGCCAAGTGGTACTGGGGGATCCCGCTCTGGATCCTCGCGATCGCCTTCCTCGCGCCGTTCGCGTGGATGCTGTCGACCGCGCTCAAGCAGGACGTCGACGCCTACCGGATCCCGATGCAGTGGATCCCCGATCCGGTCCAGTGGGACAACCTCAAGACCGTGCTCACCGGCGAGACCTCGGTGCTGCCCGCGTTCGGCCGGTCGGTCTTCGTCGCGGTACTGCGGGTCGCGGGCGAACTGTTCACCGCGACGATGGCCGGCTACGCGTTCGCCCGGATCTCGTTCAAGGGACGGGACAAGTTGTTCCTGCTCTACCTGGCGACCGCGATCATCCCGGCCCAGCTGTTGCTCGTTCCGCGGTTCATCTACTTCCAGAAGCTCGGCCTGTACGACACGCTCTGGGCCCTGATCCTGCCCGGCATGTTCACCGTACTCGGCACCTTCCTGATGCGGCAGTTCTTCGTCAGCCAGCCGGCCGAGTTCGCCGAGGCGGCCCGGATGGACGGCGCGAACGAGTGGCAGATCTTCAGCCGGATCTACCTGCCACTGGCCTCCCCGGTGATGAGCGCGCTCGGGATCCTGGCCTTCGTCTGGTCCTGGAACGACTATGAGACGCCGCTGGTGCTGATCAGCAGCCCGGAGAACTACACGTTGCCGCTCAGCCTGACGAACTTCGTCGACGAGCAGGGCCAGATCGCGCCGGGCCTGACGATGGCCGCGTCGGTCGTCTCGATCGTGCCGGTGCTGCTCGTCTTCGTGATTCTGCAGCGCCGCTTCATCGCCGCCATGACCCACACCGGCATCAAGTAGGAGCATCCCTTGCCCAACAACGTCTCAGGTGTCTTCCCGGATCTCGCGCAGGTCGGCGACTTCGGCCCGCCGCGCAGCGAGCTCGGCATCGGGTCGCTGATGCCGTGGAACGGGAAGCTCTACGTGCAGAACTACAACTCGCACAAGGCACCCAGCGGCGGCGGGGTCAGCCTGCGCCGGATCGACCCGGACTTCACGATGGAGATCGTGCCCGAGACGCTCGGCGTCGACGGCACGTACACCAACCGGTTCGTTCACTTCCCGACCTCGAAGCTGGTGCTCGGACCGCACGTGATCGACGAGTTCCACAAGATCACCACGATCCCCGAGCTCCAGCCGCTCCGGGTCTGCGGCACCTCGCGACACCTGACCAAACCCGACACCCACGTCTACGTCCTCTGCATGGAAGGGGAGTTGTTCGAGCTCGACCTGACCACCTTCGAATGCGTCCAGCTGTTCGACCTCAACGACGAGCTCGGCACCGAGGGCGAGATGAAGGTGCACTACAAGGACTGCTACACCAGCTTCGGCCGGCTCGTGGTCTGCTCCAACGAGTACGCCGAACCCGAGTGGGCCGGCCAGAGGTCGCGCGGCCGGCTCGCGGAGTACGCCGGACGGCAGTGGCGGGTGCTCGCGGAGAAGCCGTTCACCGCGATCGGCGGGCGGCACGAGTTCGGCGGCACGATCTTCGCGTCCGGGTGGGACCAGGCCTCGGCGATCCTCGAGGTGTTCACCGAATCCGACCAGCGCTGGACCCGGTACCGGCTGCCGAAGGCGTCGCACTGCTTCGACCACAAGTGGCAGACCGAGTGGCCGCGGATCCGCGAGGTCGAACACGAACGCCTGCTGCTCGACCACCACGGGATGTTCTACGAGCTGTCCCCGTGGGCGTACGGCGGCAGGATCTGGGGCGTCCGGCCGATCTCCACGCATCTGTGGGTGCTCGGCGACTTCTGCTCCTGGCGCGGGATGTTCGTCGCGGGCGCCGACAACGCGTCGCCCAGCCACGGGCTGAACCCGACGACGGCGGAACCGCAGTCCGGACTGTGGTTCGGCAAGACCGACGACCTGTGGAACTTCGGCAAACCGGCCGGTTGGGGTGGTCCCTGGTGGGAGACCCCGGTGACCGCCGGCGAACCCTCCGACCCATATCTGATGACCGGTTTCGACAACATGTGCCTGCACCTGGAGAACTTCAGCGACACCCCGATGAACATCACCCTGGAGATCGACTTCCATGGCCATGGTCGGTTCGGAGCGTCCGAGGTATTCACAGTCGAGCCGGGCAAGATCCACACCCATGTTTTCGAGCCGGGCTTCAGCGCCCACTGGGTACGGCTGGTCAGCGACACCGATGGTGTTGCGAGTGCCCAGTTCGTCTATACGTGATGATCACCGCATGATCGACAAGGCAGCAACACCGAGCCCGTTGCAACTGGTGAAGCGGGCCCTGCCCGACCTCAACGGCGCGATGCAGCGGGTCGCCGAGCACATCCTGGCGAACCCGGACGAGGTCGCGCGCGGCTCGATCACCAAACTGGCCGAGGCCGCGCAGACCTCGGCGGCGACCGTGACCCGGTTGTCGACCCACCTCGGTTTCGCCGGGTACCCCGCTCTCCGGGCCGCCCTCGCGATGGAGGTCGGCCGTGGTCTGGAGGCGGGCTGGGCCAGCGATATCGGCCTCGCGATCGGCCCGGCGGATCCGCCCGAGCAGGTGCTGAACGTGCTCGCCAGCACCCAGGCCAACGCCCTGCGGAACGCGCTCGCCTCGATCGACCTGAACGCCGCGACCCGGGTTGCCGACGCGATCGCCGGCGCCCGGCGTACCCATATCTATGGCGAGTGGGGTGACGCGATCCCGGCCCGGGAGCTGTACATCCGGTTGCTCCGGATCGGGATCCCGGTGTGGTTCTTCGACGGACCGCAGTCGTCGCAGATCGCCGCCGGCCTGCTCGGCGAGGGTGACGTCGCGCTCGTCGTGACCCGGTCGGGGACCGATCCGACCACGCTCGAGTACGTCCGCCGATCCAAGGACGAGGGCGCGCTGACGATCGCCATCACGGGCGTCGTCGACTCGCCGATCGGGCGGCTGGCCGACATCTCCCTCGACACCGGTACGGCGGTCGGCGGCAGCTGGACCGAGTTCTTCGCCGGCCGCGCGAGTGACACGTTGACGGCCGGCCTGTTGTTCGTCCTGGTCGCCCAGCGTGTCCCGGACCACCTCACCGCGAACCACCCGAACGGACCGGGCCAACCGGTCGTCCACCCAGACACCTGAGGCGGGCCGGCGATCACCCTCGCCGGCGTACCGCCCGAACACCTCGAGAGGTGAATGCATGCAGCAGCTCGATGTCCGGACCGATCTCACCGTCGTCGGCGGCGGTCTCGCCGGGATCTGTGCCGCGATCGGCGCCGCCCGGCAGGGCAGCACCGTCGCCCTGGTGCAGAACCGGCCGGTGCTCGGCGGCAACTCGTCCAGCGAGGTTCGCGTCTGGGTCTGCGGCGCCACCGCGCACGGCGTCCAGCACTTCGCCCGGGAGACCGGCATCATGGGCGAGCTGTTCGTCGAGAACCAGTACCGCAACCCCGACGGCAACCCGTACTACTGGGACCTCGTCCTGCTCGAAGCGGTCCGCGCGGAGCCGAACATCCAGCTGTTCCTCAACACCGACGTCCGGACCGTCGAAGCGGCCGACGGCGTGATCACCTCGGTCACCGGCTGGCAGATGGGCTCGGAGAAGGACATCACCTTCCACAGCCCCATGTACGCCGACTGCTCGGGCGACGGACTGATCGGTTTCCTCGCCGGCGCCGACTTTCGCACCGGACGCGAGCCGAGGTCGCAGTACGGCGAATCGTGGGCGCCGGAGATCCCGGACAGCAACACGCTCGGCAGCACGATCCTCTTCTACACCAAGGACGCGGGCCGGCCGGTGAAGTTCGTCCCGCCCTCGTTCGCACGCGATATCAACAGCACGTCGATCCCGGATCGGCGGATCATCCGGTCGGACCTCAACGGGTGCGCGTACTGGTGGATCGAGTGGGGTGGCGAGCTGGACGTGGTCGACGACAACGAGCGGATCCGGGACGAGTTGCAGGGCGTGGTCTACGGGATCTGGGACTACCTGAAGAACTCGGGCCGCTTCGACGCGGACAACTTGACGCTGGAGTGGATCGGGTCGGTGCCGGGAAAGCGCGAGTACCGCCGGTTCCTGGGGGATCACGTGCTCACGCAGCACGACGTACTGGGGCAGGTTGAGTTCGAGGATCGGGTCGCGTTCGGGGGATGGTCGATCGACCTGCACCCGCCGGGTGGGGTGTATGCGACGGAGCGCGGGTCGAAGCACTGGCATCCGGATGGGAACTACCACATCCCGTTGCGGTCGCTGTACTCGCGGAACGTGCGGAACCTGTGGATGGCCGGGCGGAACATCAGCGCGAGTCACGTCGCGTTCGGGACGACCCGGGTGATGGCGACATGTGCGGTGCTGGGGGAGGCGGTCGGGGTCGCGTCAGCTGTTGCCTTGCGCAACGGGTTGACGCCTCGTTCAGCTGCGACGGAACGCTTCGAGCTGGTGCGGCACGCGTTGCACCGGGCGGACGCGTCGGTGCTCGGGGTTGCCGACACCGATCCGGCGAACCTGGCGCTCGGGGCGTCGGCGACCGCGTCCTCGTCGTTGCGGCGGTTGGCGGTGGAGGTGTCGTCGGGGACGCTGCCGCTGGAGAGCGATGTCGCGATGGTGGTGCCGGTCGAGCCTTCGTTGGAGGGTTTCGAGTTGCTGGTGGACGCGGCTGAGGCGACGTCGTTGACAGTCGAGTTGCACGATCCGGTGAAGCCGCAGAACTACTTGCCGTTGAAGCTGCTGGACTCCTGCACAGTCGATGTGCCCGCCGGCGAGAAGCGTTGGATCGAGGTGCCGCTCTCCTGGGACCAGGTCGGCAACGTGGTCGTCGTACTGAAGGCAAACCCGTCGGTTTCCGTCCATACGGCGGAGTCGGCGCTGCCGGGGATGATCTACTTCGCGCATCGCGATCCCGCGCCGGACGAGCAGTACACCGAACAGTTTCGTTCCTGGAAGCACATCCTGAAGCGGGAAGGGTTGTGCGTACGGCTGGCGGGCGAGTCGTCGGCGTACTCGGCCTCGAAGGTGATCGGCGGCTATTCGCGCCCGTGCGGCGGTCCGCAGCTCTGGGCGTCGGAGGATCTCGCGTGGGACCCCGAGCCGTGGATCGAGCTGACCTGGCCGGAGCCGGTGGAGGTCGGCGAGATCGTGGTCATCCTGGACGACGACGTCGAGGAGGACCTGATCAACCTGCACCACCACCGATCCCCAGACGAGATCCTCCCAACCCTCGTCCGCGACTACGACCTACAGGCCCGCAACAACAACGGTCCCTGGACAACGATCGCCTCAGCCAAATCCAACCACCGCCGCCGCATCCGCCACCCACTCGACCGCCCACTGCCACTGACTGCGCTGCGCCTAGTGGTGAAGGCAACCAACGGCACCCAGCGCGCGCATGTTGTCTCGATCCGCGCTTACTGCAGCTAGACAGCAGGACCATGAACAGGAAGCGGGGACTGCGGACAGCGAAACGAACTGTGCGCGGTCCCGGGATGGTGTTCAAGGTCCTCAGTGCGAGACCTTGGTGCGTCGGCGGCGGCGGGGGCGTTTGGTGAACTCGCGGATGGATTCGTGCAGGAGGCGGGTTTCGGGGGTGTCGGCGTAGCGGTCGCTGCGGGCCAGCGCGGCTACTTCGCTGATGCGGTGGATCAGGGGGCGGACGCGGTACTCGGCGGGCGTGGTGAGGACGGGGGAGAGGGCTTCGGCGGCGGCGTCGGGGTGGCCTAGTTCCAGGTGGGCTTTGACCTGTTGGAGTCGGGCCATGCGTTCGGAGCCGACGTTGCGGCGGGCGTGGGGTTCGGCTTCGAAGAGCTTGATGCTGTGGTCGGCGTGATCCAGGGTGTGCTGGGCTTCGCCGAGGGCCAGATGGACGTCGGACCAGATGCCCTCGGCGCGTTCCGGCGTACAGAGGAACAGGCCGCCGAGCTCGAAGTCGGCCTGCGCAGACGAGGTGTTCTTGGCCTGGTGCAACGTCTCGCGGGCGACGCGGAGGTGGCCGGCCCGGGCCTGGTCGACGGCCAGCGCGCTGATCAGGAACAACCGGGAGCTGCCCGTCGCGTGCAGCAGCCCGGCCTGGGCGTAGTCGGCGGCGCGGCCGAAGTCGTCCTGCCAGAGCGCGGCCGTGTGCTGGGTCGCGCGGACCCATGCCCGGAGCTCGTCGTGGTCGGCCGCCTCCGCACACGCCCACGCCGTCCGGTTGTGGCTCTCGGCGATGTCCGGCCGGCCGAGGTCCACCGACATCCAGCCGAGCAACGTCAGCGCCCAGCCGGCCGCGGCGTACAGATCTCTCGTCTGGTTCGGCGCCTGCCGGCCGGCCAGCAACCGGAAGGCCCGGTCCCGGATCGCGCGGCTGCGCAGGAACAGCGGTTTGGTCGGCACCTTGAGGTAGTTCAGCGCGATCCGCTGGATGTCCGCGTGCAGCTGCTCGACGGTCAGGTCGCCGACGTTCGACTCCTCGGCCAGCGCGAGCAGCGCGACCGACTCGTCCCCGGCGTCGATCAGCTCGTCGTCGATCCCGGCCGCGGACGACGTGGTCAGGTCCAGCTCGAACGCCGCCACCCGGCCGGGCGGGTAGAAGCCCAGCTCGTTGTCGGAGGCAACGTCCAGCACATACCGCAGGCCGGACCGGTACGCCGCGCCTGGCCAGCGCACCGCACCGCGTTCCAGCTTGGCGATGTAGTGCCCGTCCAGTTCGTACCGGACGTCCGTCGTCTCCCACAACCACGCGCAGACCGCATCGGCGAGCTCGGCGCGGGACATGTGCTCACCCGGTGCGCGACGCGACGGCGTGCGTTCACGTGCCGCTCGCAACAACCCGTTGGCCTCTGACATGTCGGTAACTGTAAGTGTGCGAACACCCTGTGCAGCCACGAAAACTGCCGTTGTGGACGATCTGCCCCGGGTTGCCCCAGGATGCCCCGGGATGCCCCGTCAATCTGCCCCACTACCAGTTGGTGAAGGAGCCGTCCGGCCGGTGCAGGTGAGGGAGTTCGCGAGCCTTCGCCTGGTACTGCCGGGCCGCCTCCCGATCGATGTCCACCCCCAGTCCCGGCAGATCCGAGCGCTCGACCCGCCCCGGTACGACGGTCGGCCGGACCGTGAACAGGTCCGCGAGCAGCTGATCCGGCTCGGCCTGGTGCTCCTGCACGCCGACGTTCGGGCAGGCGAGGTTGAGGTGCAACGACGATGCAGCCGTGACCGGGCCGAGCGGATTGTGCGTGGCCAGCTTGACGTAATGGGTCTCGCAAGCGGCCGCGATCTTCTTCGCCTCCGTGATGCCACCGGCGATCGCCAGATCGATCCGCGCGTAGTCGATCAGATCGCCTTCGACCAGCCGGGCGAACTCCCACTTGGACCCGAACTGCTCACCCGCGGCCAGCGGTACGCCGGTCCGCGCGCGCAGCATCCGGTAGGCGTCCGGGTGCTCGGCGCGGATCGGATCCTCGACGAAGTACGGCCGGGCCGGCTCGATCTCCCGGCACAGCGTCACCGCCTCGGCCGGGTCGAGCCGGGTGTGGACGTCCAGGATGAGCTCGATCTCGTCCCCGACCACCTCCCGGACCTGGAAGAACAACTCGATCGCGGCCCGCATGCTGCGCCGGTCGTCCAGGACGGCGGCGTCGTCGTGCGGGACCGAGAACCGCAAATGCCGCCAGCCGGCTGAGACGAGTGCACGGCACCGGTCGAGGAACCGCGGCCGGTCCGCCATGTCGTCGCCGAGGTGGACGTAACAGGGCACGAACTCGCGAACCGGACCGCCCAGCAACTGGTGGACGGGGACGCCGAGGGCCTTGCCGCGGATGTCCCAGAGCGCCACGTCGATCGCCGAGATCGCCGCGGACAGGATTCTGTCGGCCGGGTAGAAGCCGCTGCGGGACATCACCTGCCACAGGTGCTCGACCCGGTTCGGGTCCTCGCCGACGATCAGGGCGCCGAGGTGCTCGAGACCGCCGGCGACCGCGCGCTGCCTCGATCTGATCCCGACCTCGCCCAGGCCGTGGATGCCCTCGTCGGTGTCGATCGCGACCAGCATCATGCTGTCGCCGCGGTCGGGCAGGGTGAGCACTTCCCAGCCGGTGATCTTCATATCGCCCCACTCTGTTTTGACTGTTTCTGAAACAGCTTAGACACAGAGTTCATGGTTCAGCTACCGGAAGCCGTGATTCTCCAGAAATACAGGCGAAACGACATCTTGACACAGTCAGAAACTGTTGCAACGCTGTTTCGGCAAGCAAAGCAAAGGAGTCGGCGATGGGTGTGACGGTCAGGGAGCTCGCGGCCGCGGCAGGAGTGTCGCCGTCGACGGTGTCGCGCGTCTTCACCGCGCCGGAGCAGGTCAAGGAGCGGACCCGGGCCCGGGTGCTCGAGGTCGCGGACCAGCTCGGCTACACGCCGGACCCGGCCGCCCGGCCGCCGCGTGGCGACCGGACCGAGACGCTCGGGCTGATCCTGCCGGACATCACCAACCCGTTCTTCCCGCCGATCTTCAAGGCCATGCAGACCCGGGCCCGCCGGCAGGGGTACACGCTGCTGGTGGCCGACTGCGACGAGCGGGAGGCGGACGAGCTCGAGACGATCGAGGCGCTCAGCGCGAAGGTCGACGGTCTGATCCTGTGGGCCTCGACCCTGCCCGAGCCGCGGTTGCTCGAGCTCGCCGGGGAACTGCCGGTCGTGCTGGTGAACCGGCGGGTGCCGGGCATCTCCGAGCTGGACATCTCCCTCACCGCCGGGATCACCCAGGCCGCCGAGCACCTGCGCGCGCTCGGCCATACCAACTGCGTGTTCGTCAATTGCTCCCGGCCCGAACACAGCCGGGGCAAGGCGATCCGCGAGACGTTCGACGCCCACGACCTGTCGGTGCTGGAGCTCGGTCCGTACGAGCCACGCTTCGAGACGGGGGTGCACGCCGCCACGCTGGTGATGTCCCACCAGGCCACCGCAGTTGTAGCGCACAACGATCTGGTCGCCCTTGGGGTGCTGCACCAGCTGCACAACCTCGGCGTCGACGTACCGGGTCAAGTGAGCGTGATCGGCATCGACGACACCTTGCTCGCCACCACCTGCACCCCACCGCTGACCACCATCCGCATCTCGCCCGAGCAGGTGGCCACCCATGCCACCGACCTGCTGGTCGAGGCCATCACCTCGCAGGCAGGCACCGCACCGGCCGGCCCTCGGGTCGTCGAGGTCGGGACTCGCCTGATCCCGCGCGCATCCACCGGCCCTGCCCCGACGGCGTAACCCCTGGCCTCTCTTCAAGCTGCTCAGTCCTTCAAGCTTCTCGTTCCCCTTCAAGCTGTTGGAGTTCACATGGCTCTATCGACGCGCCCAATCGCGGTCGCGGCCGGCCTGCTCGCCGGTCTCGCGCTGACCGCCTGCAGCGGTCTGACCCCCAGTACGAACGGCGATTCCGGCGATCAACTCGTCCTCCGGGTCCAGGGCAAGCCGTCGCCCACCGACAAGGCCGCCCTGGACCAGTTCGACCGGCTGGTCGCCGAGTTCGAGAAGCAGAACCCGGGCATCAAGATCGAGGGCACCGAGAACAAGTGGGATCCGCTGACCTTCGCCACCAAACTGGCCGGGAAGAGCATCGAGGACGTCATCCAGGCGCCGCTGACCGAGCCGCCGGGCCTGATCGCGCGCAAGCAGGTGCAGCCGATCACCGGTCCGCTCAAGTCCTGGAACCACTACCAGGAGTTCAATCCCCAGGTGCTGAAGGTGCTCAGCGACAGCGCCGGCGACGTGTACGGCGTACCGCTGGCGCCGTTCGCTCAAGGGCTGGTGTACAACCGCAAGCTCTTTACCCAGGCCGGCCTCAACCCCGACAAGCCGCCGACCACATGGGACGAAGTACGCGCGGCCGCGAAGCAGATCGCCGAGAAGACCGGCAAGGCCGGGTTCGTGCACGAGTCGAAGGGCAACACCGGCGGCTGGCAGCTGACCATGGGCACCTACTCGCGTGGTGGGTCGATGGAGAGCGAGCAGGGCGGCAAGTACGTTGCCTCGTTCAACAGTGAGCCGACCAAGAGCGCGCTGACCTGGTTGCAGACGCTGCGCTGGTCGGACAACGCGATGGGCCAGAACCACCTGGTCGATCAGGACGACGTGGTCAAGCAGTTCGCCGCCGGCCAGATCGGAATGTTCATGGGGACGCCGGGCACCTACCGGCTGGCGAAGATGAAGTTCGGCCTGAAGAACACCGCGGACTACGGCATCACCTCGCTGCCACAGTCGGGCGGGAGCGCCACGCTGGCCGGCGCGGACGTGTTCATGGTTCCGGCGTCGGTGTCGAAGGAGAAGGCCGAGGCGGCGGTGAAGTGGTTGCTGTTCGCCTACATCGAGCCGCAGTTCGACCCGCAGGTCGCCGCGGAGCGCGCCAAGGAACTGGCCGCCAACCCCGAGGCCGCGGTCGGCGTACCGACGCTGCCGCTGTTCAGCGCAGCGCAGCAGGAGAAGATCAACGCCGCCACCAAGCCGTACGTGAACGTCGAGCTGGAGAACTTCAAGCCCTGGCTGGACGGTACGGCCAAGTTGCAGCTCCAGCCGGAACCGCCGGTCGCGGCGCAGAAGGTCTACACGATCCTCGACACCGTCGTGCAGTCCGTTCTGACCAAGCGTGACGCGGACATCGCCGCGCTGCTGGCCAAGGCCGAGGCGGACGTCAACAAGGTGCTCGCCGCGGAGCAGAAGTGACCACAGCCCTGGCGACCCGGCCCGAGACCCCGGCGGCCGTACCCGAACCGCCGGTACGCCGGCGCCGGGCCGCCGGAGTCCGCCGGGAGTTGGTGGGCGTGCTCTTTCTCCTTCCGGCGCTGGTGATCTTCGGGCTGTTCTCGTGGTGGCCGATCCTCCGCGGGCTGCTGATCTCCTTCCAGCAGACCAACCTGGTGGATCCCGCGACCTGGGTCGGGCTGGAGAACTTCCGTGCCCTGACCGAAGACCCACTGGTCGGCACGGCCGTCCAGAACACCCTGTTGTTCGTCGGGCTCGGCCTGCTGATCGGGTTCCCGGCCCCGCTGATCCTGGCGGCTGTGATGTCGACGATCCGCCGGGGCGCCGGGGTCTACCGGGTGCTGGTCTACCTGCCGGTGGTCATCCCGCCGGTGGTGGCGATCCTGTTGTGGAAGTGGTTCTACGACCCCGGCTCAGGTCTGTTCAACACCCTGCTGGGACAGATCGGTCTCGGTCCCTATCCGTGGTTGCAGTCATCGGATACCGCGATGCTCAGCCTGGTCCTCGAATCCACCTGGGCCGGGATGGGCGGTGCTGTCCTCATCTACCTGGCGGCGATGACCGGTATCCCGGCCGAGCTGTACGAAGCGGCCGAGACCGACGGCGCGAGCATGTGGAAGCGGATCTGGCACATCATGCTTCCGCAACTGCGTCCGGTGATCGGCCTGCTCCTGCTCCTGCAGTTGCTCAGTACCGTCCAGGTGTTCACCGAGCCGTACATCTTCACCCAGGGCGGCCCCGACAACTCCACCGTGACCGTCTTGCTGCTGATCTTCCGGTACGCCTTCCAGGACGGCGAATACGGCCAGGCGGCCGCGCTCTCGGTGCTGCTCGCCATCGTCCTCGCCGTACTGTCCGCGATCTACCTGCGGCTGACCCGCAGCTGGAGCACCTCATGAACGAGCCGATGGCGACCTTTGCCTCCAGCAACGACCGGCAGCGGCCGGCGGTGTTCGCCGCACTGCGATCGGTGCAGGTGCTGACTTTGCTCCTGCTCGTGATCGCCGGACTGGGGCCGCTCTACTGGACGATCAAGGGAGCTGTGTCGCCGCCGCCGGAGCTGCTTTCCAATCCACTCCGGTTGTGGCCGGCCGAGCCCGAACCGGGCAACTTCGCCAGTGCCTTCACGGAGCTGGGCGTGGGCCGGTACCTGTCCAACACCATGCAGATCGTGTTCGGCTCGTGGGCCGTCCAGTTGTTCGTGGCGTTGACCGCGGGCTTCGCCTTCTCGGTCCTGAAACCGCGAATCGGCCGCTACGTGTACGGCGCGATCCTGGCCACCATGTTCGTTCCGTACACCGTGTCGCTGGTCAGCCTGTTCCTGACGGTGCTGCACGTCCCGTTCCTCGGCGTGAACCTGCTCGACACCTATTGGGCGATCTGGCTCCCGGCCGGTGCCAACGCCTTCAATGTGCTGCTCGCCACCCGGTTCTTCGACGCGTTGCCGCGGGAGCTGTTCGACGCGGCCAAGGTGGACGGCGCGAGCACCTGGCAGCTGCTCACCCGGATCGTGCTGCCGATGAGCCGGCCGGTGATCGCGGTGATCAGCCTGCTCGCGGTGATGCACAGCTGGAAGGAATTCATCTGGCCGCTGGTCGTGATCACCGATCCTGCCCGGCAACCGATCAGCGTCGCGCTGGTCAACCTCGCCGACCAGGCGCCGCTGGACGAACTGATCGCCGCGATGGCGATGGCCCTGGCGCCACCCGTACTGGTCTTCCTGGTCCTGCAGCGGTACGTCGTGGCCGGGCTGGGCTTCTCGGGGGTCAAAGGCTAAACCTCTCAAAGGATGGTGACGATGTCCGACCCGCATCGAACCGAAGAACCCGACGCTGAACCTGGTGGTCAGCGTCACCTGATCAAACGCCGTGGCCTGCTGGCCGGAACACTGGCCGTCACCGGGGCAGCCGCCTTGCCCGGCACCCCGGCGTACGCGGCTGAAGTCACGCTGTCGGCCGATGGCGTGACCTTGATCGGGCAGACCGACGGCACCCTGTCGATCCGTGACCGTGACGGCATCGACCGGATCGAGATCACCCACTTCCTCTTCGACGACCAGGTCCTCGGCGAGCATCGCACGTACGGCGGGACGCCGGTGCTGGTGACTCTCACGGGCGGTCAGCAGGCGATCCAGCTGGACTACTTGATGGATAGCAGTTCCGGTTCGGTGACGGTGCGCGGCATCTTCACCGTGGAGTTGCGCAAGGCACACCTGCGCTGGGAGGTCCGTGGCTCGAACAGCTTGAAACCGTCCAGTTTCAAGGTCGGCCGAACCGTCCTGTCCGGCACCGAGGCCTTCGAGCCGCTGGTGAAGTGGAATCGCGACAGCGGCGGCGGGATCCCGTTCGAGACCAACGACGGAGTCATCTACACCGAGACCTATCCGGACTACCGCGCCTTCTTCCGGCTGGCGGCGAGCGCCCCTGCGGACACCGACACGACCTGGTTGTCCGCGCCGGGAACCACGCAGCCGGACGGCAGTGCCGTCACCGAGTTCGACGTCGTGCTGGGGTTGATGCAGCCACACTCGGCCGGAGTGGTGGCGACCGGGACGACTCTGGGCGTCGACGTGTGGACCGATCAGCCGTTCAACCTCTGGAAGACGGCCGGTCAGACGATGACGTTGCACGCGCAAGTCGTCAACGGTAGTACGACGTCCAAGTTCGTGACAGTGACCTGGTCGGCGTGGGACTACGACGGCGTACCAGTCACTGAGACCAGGACGGCGACCATCGCGGCTCGGACGGTGTGGAACGGCGACTACCAGCTGACCGCGCCGAAGCAGGGCATCTTCTTCACGGAGGTGGCGGCGACTACCGCAGGCGCTACCGCTTTCGCCCGGACCAACCTCTCAGTACTGCCGTCGTTCACCTATCAGGACACCGAGCCGATGTTCGGGCTGGCGAACTACCCGTGGCTCCTTAAACCCACCAAGCAAGCGGTCAAAGACCTGCTGCTGTTGCTGGGGATGCGCTGGATCCGGATCGCGCACTACGCACTGGGCACGATCCCGGCGGCACCGGGGATCCCGCCGAACGAACTGGATGCCCTCGGCATCAAGCACAACGTTCAGCGCGGCGGCGTACCGATCGGCGGCACCACAGCGGCGAAGGAGAAGTGGGCCGGCGACGTGGTCAGCCTCAGCATGGCCGGTGGGGCGCAGTACTACGAAGCGGGCAACGAGCTCAACGATCCGTTGGCACCAGTCCAGAACGCTGCCGCGTACGTCAACGACGGGCTGATCCCGCTGCGTGGTGCGATGCAATCGGCGGGGGCCACCTTCAAGGTCATGAACGCCGCTACCGCCGGGCTGGACTACGTGTGGCTGGAGCAGCTCGAGGCCGCCGGTGGTTGGGACCGCATCGACGTTCTCGCCTATCACCCGGGACGCGCCTACTTCACTGCCGACTACGCCCCGCCGGCCTCGACCTGGCCGGACAGCAGCCTGTACTGGAACTTCCTCGGCTCGCTGCAAGAAGCCCGGAACCTGATGTCGAGGTACGGCGGCAACAAGGAGCTCTGGCTGACCGAGGTGTACGCCCAGACCCGGCCGAACACGTTGTGGACCGACACCTACCGGCATGCCGCCGAGAACGTGCTGCTGCAACTCGCGCTGGCGAAGGCGTACGGCGTTGACGGGCTCACTTGGTACACGCTGAACGACAGCACCATCCACCACCCGCAGGAAGCGAACCCGACCGATCGCGAGTACCACTTCGGCCTGCTGAACCGCGATCTCAGCGCGAAGCCGTCGATGCTCGCGTTCGCGACCATCGTCCGCGCGCTCGACCGGGCCACCTGGGACCGCGAGCTGACCTTCTCCGATCCGGAGGTCAAGGGTCTGCTGTTCAACTCACCCAGTGGGCGGCTCGCGATCCTGTGGACCCGCAAGGACGGGTACCTGCTGAACCAAGACGGCACCCCGGGCGACACGTACTTCGCGATGCCGGATCCCTGGGTGGACGACTGGCCCACCAAGACCACCGCCGTACTGGCTGCCACCGGCGCAACCGTCCGCGAGCTCGACTGCATCGGCCAGGAGGTCGTCCGAACAGTTGCCGGTGGCAAGGTCACCGTCACGCTCGACGGCGCTCCGCGGATCTTCTACGGCCTCACCGACACGGTCGACCAGACCGCCACCTTCAGCTGAAAGAGGAAGCATGTCCGAGTTTGATTCCTTCCCCACCCCGCCGCCCCGGTCGCACTCCGCCTTGTCGAGGCGCACCTTCGTCCAAGGCTCCCTCGCGGTCGGTGCCGTCGCCAGCGGCCTGCTACCGACCGGAACCGCCCACGCCGCAGCGACTGCCCTGGTGATCAGCGCTGAGGGCGTCACGGTGGAAGCCCTCTCCGACGGCACGATCGTGGTCCGGGACGGCGCCGGCATCGAGCGGATCCGGCTGGCGCAGTTCATGGTGAAGGACACCGTCCAAGGCCAGCAGCGCACGTACGGCGGGACTCCGTCGGCGATCACCCTCGACGACGGGCGGCCGGCCATCCAGGTCGACTACCGCCTTGGTGTCTCGGGGATCACCGTGCGCGGGCGCTTCGACGTGACCGCGCACCGGGTCCATCTGCGCTGGGATGCGACCAGCACCGCGGAGATGTTCCTCAACTCGCAGTTCAACCGGACCGTGGTGAGTCCATCGGCGCCCGAAGCGGCGACTTCGATGACCCGTTGGAACCGCGATGCCGGCGGCGGGGTGCCGTACGAGACGAACGACGGCATCCTCTACGCCGAGGCGTGGGCGGACACCCAGGCGTTCTTCCGGCTCGCCTCGAGCCGCCCGGCCTGGACCACCGCCTCGTGGATGCACATCGTCGGCACCTACGACGCCCTCGGAGTCCTGGTGCACGAAGCCGACCTGGTCCTTGGCACGATGCGACCGGCGGCCGCCAACGCGCTCGCCGTCGCCCGGCCGGTCGGTGTGGATCTCTGGACCGATCAGCCCTTCAACGTCTGGCCCGAGACCGGCCAGGCGATGACCGTGCACGCGCAGGTGGTGAACGGCGGGGCTGCTGTCCGGACCGTCGACCTGAGCTGGACGGCTCGCGACTTCGGTGGCCGGCTGGTTGCCGAGGACACAGTTCGCAAGACACTCGCGCCCGGACAGAGTGCCGATCACACGATCACGATCGGCGGGCTGGCGCAGGCCGGGATCGTGTTCGTCGAGGTGCGCGCCGACGAGGCGTTCGCCCGGACGACGCTGGCCTGCCTCCCGGCGTACGAGTATCAGGGCGGCGGGATGTTCGGCATCTCCAACTACCCGTGGTTGCTCGAGCCCAGCAAGGAGGACGTGGCCGGCCTGCTGCAGCGGATCGGGGTGACCTCCGTGCGGATCGCGTACGACGGTGCGCCGGGCATCCCGCCGGCCGAGCTGGAGTCGCTCGGGATCATGCCGAACATCCAGCACGGCGACGTGGTGTTCGGTGCGGACCCAGCGACGGTCAAGACCTGGGCGGCCGACCTGGTGAACACCGTGGTCCAGAGTGGTGCGCACTACTTCGAGGTGGACAACGAGCGGAACCAGCCGTGGATGTCCGGGCTGCACGCCGACGAGTACATCCGGGACGGCCTGCGCCCGGTGGTCGAGCGGCTGGCCGAGGTCGGTTCGACGGTGAAGGTGATGAACTGTGGTCTCGGTGGCATGGACGTCAACTGGACCGACAGCTTCCACGCGGCCGGCGGCTGGGACCTGATCGACGTGTTCGCCTTCCACCCGGGCCGCGGCAACTTCACCCCCGACTTCGCGCCGACACCGGACGAGTGGATCGTCGGCAACGACGGGTCGTACTGGAACTTCCTCGGCGGCGTGCGCGAGGCCCGGCGGCGGATCGAGGAGTACGGCGGCGGCAAGGAACTGTGGCTCACCGAGGCCTATGCGTGCACCCGTCCGAACCATTGGTGGAACGACACGATGCGGCAGGCGGCCGAGAACGTGCTGCTGACGATGGCGTTGTGCAAGGCCGAGGGGGTCGACGGCGTCAACTGGTACCAGTTGCACGACACCACGATCCATCACCCGCAGGAGGCCTCGCCTACCAATCCGGAGTACCACTTCGGGCTGATGAACCGCGACACCAGCGCCAAGCCGTCGCTGCTCGCCTTCGCCAACGGGACGCGACTGCTGGAGGAGGCGACCTTCGTTCGCTGGCTGGACTTCGGCGCCGTCGACGACAAGGTGAAGGGCCTGCTCTTCGACACCCCGGCTGGTCCGATGTCGATCCTGTGGACCAGGAAGGACGGGTATCTGCTGAACGCCGACCACGAGCCCGGCCAGCCGTACTACCCGCACCCCGAGGCCTGGCAGGACGACTGGCCGACCAAGACCACACTCGTACTACGCGCCGGCCGGCTGACTGAGGTGGACTGCATCGGTCAGCGGCGAACGATCGTGAACACTGTCGGCCGGACCACCGTCCAGTTGGACGGGGCACCCCGGATCTACTTCGGCCTGTCCGCCCGACCGGAGTTGCAGGTCGCCGCCTGCCATTAAGGTTCAGGGGTGGCCGAGGAAGCGGTGACGACGCTGCGGGCGGAGCTGGGGAACTTCGCTCGCGCGGAAGTCGCGTTCGCGTTGCTGGAGACGTTCCTGGACGTGGCCGGGCCGTGGGTCGAGGAGGTCGTGCTCGACCCACGCCAGCTGTTGCTGCCGGACGAGATGACGGACGACCGGGCCGTGGTGCGGCAGTTGATCGACGAGCTGGGCCGCGAGCCGTTGCCGAAGACGGGGCCGTTCACGGCGTACGAGCGTTGGTTCGACCTGACGGATGAGCAGGCGCGCTGGGACTACACGCGGCTGGCGTACTGCTCGCGCTCCGCGACCGTGTGGAGCCGCGGCCGGCGTACGACGTACTTCGAGGTGGTCGATCGGAGCCGGGCGACGTACTGGTTGCCGGACAGCCTGAAGGAGCAGTACTTCGACCGGCTGGCCGCCAACGGCTGGGCGATCCCCGGCGACTGGCTGGCGGCCGTGCCGAAGAAGCCCAAACCGTGGTGGAAGCGTGGCCGGCTCTAATTGACGGCCGGAAGGCGTTCGAGCGCTGCGGCGACTGAGGCCTGGATATCGGCGTCGTCCCACGCGCGGTCGGTCATGGTGCCGGTGAGGTAGGCGTCGTAGGCCGCGAGGTCGAGGTGGCCGTGGCCGCAGAGTGCGGTGAGGATGACCTTCTCCTCGCCGGACTCCTTGCAGCGCTGGGCTTCCTCGATCGCGGCGGCCAGCGCGTGCGTCGGCTCGGGCGCGGGCAGGATCCCCTCGGCGCGCGCGAACAGTACGCCGGCCGCGAAGCACTCGGACTGCGCCTTGGCGACGGCCTCGAGCTCGCCGGTCTCGTACAGGTGGCTGATCAGCGGGCTCATCCCGTGGTACCGCAGCCCGCCGGCGTGGATCGGGTCCGGGACGAAGTCGTGGCCGAGGGTGTGCATCTTCATCAACGGCGTCATCCCGATCGTGTCGCCGAAGTCGTACGCGTAGGTCCCCTGGGTCAGCGAGGGGCACGCGGCCGGCTCGACCGCCCGGATCACCGGGGCCATCCGCCCAGCCCACTTCTCCCGCATGAAGGGGAAGGCGAGGCCGCCGAAGTTCGAGCCGCCCCCGGTGCAACCGACGAGCAGGTCCGGCGTCTCGCCGACCATCGCGAGTTGGATCAGCGCTTCCTCGCCGATGATCGTCTGGTGCAGCAGGACGTGGTTCAGCACGCTGCCGAGCGCGTAGTGGGTCGCCTCGTCCTGGAGGGCGACCTCGACCGCCTCGCTGATCGCGATCCCGAGCGAGCCGGTGGAGTCCGGGTCGCCGGCCAGGATCTTGCGGCCGGCCTCGGTCAGCTCCGACGGGCTCGGGTGCACGGTCGCGCCGAAGACCTCCATCATCGTCCGGCGGTACGGCTTCTGGTCGTACGACGCCCGCACCTGCCAGACCTCGCACTCCAGGCCGAACTGCGCGCACGCGAACGCGAACGCAGTACCCCATTGGCCTGCGCCGGTCTCCGTGGTCAGCTTCCGGACGCCGGCCTTCGCGTTGTAGTAGGCCTGCGGTACGGCGGTGTTCGGCTTGTGCGACCCGGCGGGGGAGACACCTTCGTACTTGTAGTAGATCCGGGCCGGGGTGTCGAGCGCCTTCTCCAGCCGATGCGCGCGGTACAGCGGACTCGGCCGCCAGAGTCGGTAGACGTCGAGCACCTCGCCGGGGATGTCGATGTACTGGTCCTGCGACACCTCTTGCAGGATCAGGTCCATCGGGAACAGCGGCGCCAGGTCGTCCGGCCCGACCGGCTGCCCGGTCCCTGGGTGCAACACCGGTGGTGGCGGCGTCGGCAGATCGTGGAGCACGTTGTACCACCGGGTCGGCAACTCGTCCTCAGGCAGCAGGATCTTCGTCGGCGTCATGAACGCAACGTAAGCCCGGCACCCAGCGCACGCAATGGTCCCTGACGCGGGAGGAAAGGCTCAGTACGTCGGTGCCGGAGTGGGGGCGGTTTGGGGGACGCCGAGCCAGGTGTCGATCTCGGTGAGGAGGGTCTTGCGGACCTCGTCGGGGGCGGTGGAGGCGAGGACGGAACTGCGGGCCAGGTCGGCCAGTTCCTCGTCGGTGAAGGCGTGGACGGAGCGGGCCGTTTCGTACTGCTCGGCCAAGCGGGAACCGAAGAGCAAGGGGTCATCGGCACCGAGTGCGATCCGGGCACCCGCCTCGTACAACTGGCGGAGCGGCACTTCTTCGGGGCGGTGGTAGACGCCGAGCGACACGTTGGACGCGGGGCAGACCTCGAGGGCGACCTGGGCGTCGACGATGCGCTTCAGCAGCTCGGGGTTCTCGACCGAGCGGACGCCGTGACCGATCCGGCCCGCGCCGAGCTCGTCCAGACAGGTGCGGACGGTCGCGGGCCCGCAGAGCTCGCCGCCGTGCGGGACCGCGAGCAGCCCGGCGTTGCGGGCGATCCGGAACGCCGGGGCGAACTCCGACGTGGTCCCGCGCCGTTCGTCGTTGGACAGACCGAATCCGACGACGCCACGGCCGACGTACTGCGCCGCCAGCCGGGCGAGGGTCCGTGCGTCGAGGGGATGGCGGGTGCGGTTGGCGGCGATCACCACTTGTACTGCGATGCCGGTGGACTGTGCCGCGTCGCGGGCGGCGTCCAGGACGAGATCGGTGAACGGGGTGATGCCGTGGAAGCGGTTCGCGTACCCCGAGGGGTCGACCTGGATCTCCAGCCAGCGGGATCCGTCGGCCTTGTCGTCCTCGGCTGCCTCGCGGACCAGGCGGCGTACGTCGTCCTCGGTACGGAGCACGGAACGGGCGATGTCGTACAGCCGCTGGAACCGGAACCAGCCGCGCTCGTCGGCCGCGGACAACTCCGGCGGCCAGTCGGTCCGCAGCGCGTCGGGCAACCGGACACCGTGCTTGTCGGCCAGCTCGACGAGGGTGAGGTGCCGCATCGAGCCGGAGAAATGCAGATGTAGATGGGTCTTGGGCAACAGCCGCAAATCCCGAGGCGCCATCACAGAAGGTTACCGATCCAGTCGGCTGAGAAAGAAATCGGGCCGCCCACCTCAGCGGTGGACGGCCCGAATTCGGCAGACAGGGTCAGCGACCGGGGCGGTGGGGTGGGGAAGGAATCAGCTCAGGAGCTTGGCGATGCGGTTGACGCCTTCGGTGAGGTCGTCGTCGCCCAGTGCGTAGGACAGGCGCAGGTAGCCCGGGGCGCCGAAGGCCTCGCCCGGGACGACCGCGACCTCGGCGTCGTCGAGGATGATCTCGGCCAGCTCGGCCGACGTGGTCGGCGTCCGGCCGTTGATCTCCTTGCCGAGCACCCCCTTGACCGACGGGTATGCGTAGAACGCGCCGGTCGGCTCGGGGCACTCGACGCCGGGGATCTCGTTCAGCAGCTTCACCATCGTCTGCCGGCGCCGGTCGAACGCCTTCTTCATCTCGTCGACGGCGCTCAGGTCGCCGGTCAGCGCGGCGATCGCGGCCCGCTGGGCGACGTTGCTGACGTTCGAGGTCTGGTGCGACTGCAGGTTGGTGGCGGCCTTGATGACGTCCTTCGGGCCGATCATCCAGCCGACCCGCCAGCCGGTCATCGCGTACGTCTTGGCGACGCCGTTGAGGACCACGGTCCGGTCAGCGAGCTCGGGGACGGCGACCGGGATCGAGGTCGACTTGGTGTCGCCGTACGTCAGGTGCTCGTAGATCTCGTCGGTGAGCACCCAGATGTCGTGCTCCAGCGCCCAGCGGCCGATCGCGGCGACCGCCTCGGGGCTGTCCACCGCGCCGGTCGGGTTCGACGGGGAGCAGAACAGCAGCGCCTTGGTCTTGTCCGTCCGGGCCGCCTCAAGCTGCTCGACGGTGACCAGGTAGTTCTGCGTCTCGTCGGCGAGCACCTCGACCGGGACCCCGCCGGCCAGCTTGATCGCCTCCGGGTAGGTGGTCCAGTACGGCGCCGGCAGCAGCACCTCGTCGCCCGGGTCGAGCAGCGTCGCGAACGCGTTGTAGACGGCGTGCTTGCCGCCGTTGGTGACGAGCACCTGGCTCGCCTCGATCTCGTAGCCGGAATCCCGCTTGGTCTTCGCCACGATCGCCTGCTTCAGCTCCGGCAGGCCGCCGGCCGGGCTGTAGCGGTGGTTCTTCGGATCGCGGGCGGCCTCGACGGCGGCCTCGACGATGTAGTCCGGGGTCGGGAAGTCCGGTTCGCCGGCGCCGAAGCCGATCACCGGGCGACCGGCCGCCTTGAGCGCCTTCGCCTTGGCGTCGACCGCGAGCGTGGCCGATTCACTGATTGCACCGATACGTGCGGAGATGCGGGAAGCCATGGGCCCATCCTGGCACCCCGGCCCGCCCGCTGACATCCGGGTATCGGCCAATGACCGGCAGGTGTCCACCCGGCCCCGGCCGGCCGGGAACGAACGCGGGGGTGGTGGGCGTTGGCCAGAGGTGGAGACGGTATGGTTCCGGTCGCGGTACGGCGCTCGATGGGAGCGTGGCCGGGGCTGGAGCCTCAGTTCGACCAGGTGGCTTCGACCCCGTACACTCTTCTAGTCCGGGCGTAGATGGCCCTGATCCGGCATGCCCGAGATCAGGTTCAGCGGCGTCCGGGGATGTTTGCAGAGGGCACTAGCTCAACTGGCAGAGCATCGGTCTCCAAAACCGAAGGTTGGGGGTTCAAGTCCCTCGTGCCCTGCAAATCCTGACCGGCGCAGGGCTGGTCAGGCCGCCGCTAGCGAAAGAGGTAGGTCGTGACGGAGACGCGCACCCCGGCACCCTCCGGCGCCGGCAAACCTGCGGAAGGCAAGTCGGGCCGTGGCCTGCTGCGCTTCTACCGCCAGGTGGTCGCCGAGCTCCGGAAGGTCGTCTGGCCGACCCGCAAGCAGCTTTCCACCTACTTCGTGGTCGTGCTGACCTTCGTGGTGTTCGTCATCGCGATCGTGTCGGTCCTCGACCTCGCCTTCGGGTGGGCGATGTTCAAGATCTTCGGCTGAGTTCGCGGCCCGCCCGCGACCGAGCCGGGTGAACAGCCCGCCGAGGTACCACCAGTTCCAGCTGGGCCCGCCGAACCCACCAGCCGACGGCCCGATGCACAGATGACGGAGTACAACGTGTCCGACCAGCGCGACGACGATGTCCTCGACCACGAGGACGACTTCGACGTGTCCGCTGACGCCGACGACCTCGATCTCACCCTCGATCTCGACCTCGACGACTCGGACGACGACGATGACGACGACCCGTTCGCGGGCCTCGACGACTCCGACGACGATGCCGTCGCCGCAGACGATGATGACGACGACCCGTTCGCGGAGATCGACGACGAGGACACCCTGGTCGAGGGCGACGACGCGGACCCGGCCGACGAGGAGTACTCGGCGGACGACGAGGCCGAGGACGGCGTCGCCGACGAGGACGACTCCGACGACGAGCCGGTCGTGGTGGTCGCCGCGGCCGACCCGGCCGAGGACGACGAGGTGGTGACCGCGGAGGACGTCGACGACGCCGCCGACGAGCTCGCCGCCGAGACCGCCGAGACCACGCCTCCCAGCACCGACGAGCCGGAGACGGCCGCCGACGAGCTGATCTTCTCCTCGGCCGACGGCGCTGCCGCGGCCGCCGAGGACGACGCCGTCGAGGTCGAGCCGGAGGAGCCGGGCGACCCGGTGGAGGAGCTGCGCAGCCGGCTCCGGTCCCAGATCGGCGACTGGTACGTGGTGCACACGTACTCAGGGATGGAGAACCGGGTCAAGGGCAACCTGGAGAACCGGATCAACTCCCTGAACATGGAGGACTACATCTTCGAGATCATCGTGCCGACCGAAGAGGTCGCCGAGATCAAGAACGGGCAGCGCCGGATGGTGAAGCGCACCGTCCTCCCCGGCTACGTGCTGGTCCGGATGGACCTGACCGACGAGTCCTGGTCGACCGTGCGGCACACGCCGTCGGTGACCGGCTTCGTCGGGAACAGCCAGAAGCCCGTACCGCTCAGCCTCGAAGAGGTCGAGAAGATGCTCGCTCCGGCCGTCGTGGCGGCGGCCGAGGCGGCGGCTGCCGAGACCGGCGCCGCACCCACCAAGACCGCGGCCAAGAAGAAGGTCGAGGTCGCCGATTTCGGTGTGGGCGACTCGGTCATGGTGGTCGACGGGCCGTTCGCGACCCTGCACGCCACGATCACGGAGATCAATGCCGACGCCCAGCGGATCAAGGCGCTGGTCGAGATCTTCGGCCGGGAGACCCCGGTCGAGCTCAGCTTCAACCAGATCCAGAAAGTCTAAGGACCCGAAAGAATGCCTCCGAAGAAGAAGATCGCTGCCCTGGTCAAGGTGCAGCTGCAGGCCGGCGCCGCGACGCCGGCCCCGCCGGTCGGTACCGCGCTCGGTCCGCACGGCGTCAACATCATGGAGTTCTGCAAGGCGTACAACGCGCAGACAGAGTCCATGCGTGGCAACGTCGTGCCGGTCGAGATCACCATCTACGAAGACCGCTCCTTCACCTTCATCACCAAGACGCCGCCGGCGCCGGAGATGATCAAGAAGGCCGCCGGCCTGCAGAAGGGCTCGGCCGTCCCGCACAAGGACAAGGTCGGCAAGATCACCAAGGACCAGGTCCGCGAGATCGCCACCACCAAGATGCCGGACCTGAACGCCCGGGACATCGACGCCGCGATGAAGATCATCGAGGGCACCGCCCGTTCGATGGGCATCACCGTCGAGGCCTGACCGGCTCTCGCAGTACCCGCTGAAACAGCAGTTGTGGCAGGGCGAAGCGCCGCCCACGGACCACATCCCAGAGAGGAAACAGACATGGCACAGCGCAGCAAGGCCTACCGCGCGATCGCGGAGAAGATCGACTTCGACAAGCTGTACACGCCGCTCGAGGCGATCCGGCTGGCCAAGGAAGCCGCCGGCAGCAAGAAGTTCAACTCCACCGTCGACGTCGCGATGCGCCTCGGGGTCGACCCCCGCAAGGCCGACCAGATGGTGCGCGGCACCGTCAACCTTCCGCACGGCACCGGCAAGACGGCACGGGTCCTCGTCTTCGCCACCGGTGAGAAGGCCGAGGCCGCCAGGGAGGCCGGCGCCGACTTCGTCGGCGACGACGACCTGATCAAGAAGGTCACCGACGGCTGGCTCGACTTCGACGCCGTCGTCGCCACCCCCGACCTGATGGGCAAGGTCGGCCGGCTCGGCCGGGTGCTCGGCCCGCGTGGTCTGATGCCGAACCCGAAGACCGGCACGGTGACCCCGGACGTGGTCAAGGCCGTGACCGAGATCAAGGGCGGCAAGATCGAGTTCCGGGTCGACCGGCACGCGAACCTGCACTTCATCATCGGCAAGGCGTCGTTCGACGAGGCCCAGCTGGTGGAGAACTACAGCGCCGCGCTGGAGGAGATCCTGCGGCTCAAGCCGGCCAGCTCGAAGGGCCGCTACATCAAGAAGACGGTCTTCTCGACCACGATGGGTCCGGGCGTCCAGGTTGATCCCAACCTGACCCGCGGCCTCAACGAGGAAGCCCCGGCCGAGGCCTGAGCCTCGCCCCGTCAGCCACGAGAGTCCCCGGTCCGTGGACCGGGGACTTTCGCGTTTCCGCGTCCCCATCGCAACGGCGCGGCCACGCGGTAGCCACGCCGTGATCAACGATACGACCGCAGTAGGTCGGGGGACAGTTGGTCGACTCGAGGGCAGCCGATCAGGCGGAGGGCGTGGTCGAGTTCGTCGCCGAGATCGCCGAGCAACCGGGTGACTCCGGCAGCGCCGCCGACAGTGAGCGCCCACAGGGCCGGGCGGCCGACGAACACCGCGCGGGCGCCGAGAGCGAGTGCGGCCAGCACGTGTTCACCGCGCCGGATCCCGCCGTCGACGTACACCTCGGTCCCGGTCCCGGCGAGCGACTCGGCGACCTCCGGCAGCGCCCACGCGGTCGGGATCGACCCGTCGAGTTGCCGGCCGCCGTGGTTCGACACGATCACCCCGGCCGCGCCCGCGTCGGCACAACGCTTGGCGTCGTCGCCGCGCAGTACGCCCTTCACCACAACGGGCAGCCCGGTCCGCTCGGCCAGCCAGCCGATCACGTCCGGACCCAGGTCGTCCGCTTTCGCGAAATCGTCGTCGGTGTAGTCGGCCTCATCGATGTTCGCGAGCAGGTGACTCGGCTGGATCACGTCCCACACCGTCGGCCCGTCGTCCTCCTTGCGGCCGACGACCGGGGTGTCCGCGGTCAGTACGACGGCTCGCGCGCCCGCCTCCACCGCGGCGTCGAGCATCCGCAGGGTGATGTCGCGGTTCCGCACGACGTAGATCTGCAACCACCACGGCACCCCGGTCGCGCCGATCTCGGCGAACGGCGTACCGGCGTTGCTGGAGACCCCGAGCACCGAGTTGGCCGCGGCCACGCCGGCCGCCATCGCCGTCTCCCCGGCTGGATCCGCCTGCCGCTGCAGGGTCGACGGCGCCACCAGCACCGGTACGTCGACGGGAGTGCCGAGGACCGTCGTCCCGAGCTCGACCTGCGACACATCGGTCAGGATGTGCGGCCGAAAGCGGTACGAGTTCCACGCCTCGACCGCCTCGCCGACGCTGATCCCGCCTGCGGACCCCTGCCGGTAGTAGCGGTGCACCGGCTCCGGCAGCTTCTCGGCCGCGGCCGCTTCCAACCCGTCGATCCATCGCATACCGCCGATCCTCGCATCCAAAAGTCCACGGCGCGGCCCCGAGCGGCGAGCTAAAGTAGGGCTTGTGAAGCAGCACGGGCAGCGATTTTCGCGCCCCGGCCGGCACAGTGGTGCCGACGGGGTGAGCTGCTGCTGCGCTCTCTCCTGAGGTGACCGCGGCCGGTCGGGGTGTCTTCGTCCCTCGCACCCGCTTCTTCACCTCTTGGAGACTCCCATGGCTGTCCTGTCCGCCGAAGAACTGCACGCCGCCCTCGCCATCCGCGACCTGGCCGATCCCGGTCAGGGTCCGCACGCGATCCAGCTGATCGTCGACTCGCTCCGTACCGCGCTCGCCCAGGCCTGGCCCTACACCGAGATCTGGACTCGCCGGGATCACCCGGTCGTCCCGCTCGCCGACAACTACGACAACCTCGGGTACGCCGCCGGCGCGGTTACCCGGGAGGCCCGCTACACCCGCTACGCCTCGGCCGATCAGGTGCTGCGGAGTCACACGTCCGCGATGATCCCGCCCGCGTTGCGGGAGCTCGCCCGCTCCGACTCGTCCGACGTGCTGATGGTGTGCGCGGGGATCTGCTACCGCCGCGACTCGGTCGACTGGCAGCACACCGGTACGCCGCACCAGCTCGACCTCTGGCGGATCAGCCGCAACGTCGTCCTCGGTGAGGCCGAGTTGGAGGAGCTGATCGCCCGCGTCGTCGAGACGGTCCTGCCCGGCCGGACGTACCGGCCGATCCCCGCGGTCCACCCGTACACGACCCACGGCCGCCAGATCGACGTCCTGCTCGACGACCAGTGGATCGAGATCGGCGAATGTGGTGTCGCCGCCCCGCCGGTACTACGCCGCGCGGGC
The DNA here is from genome assembly GCF_004361855.1 of Kribbella caucasensis. Lineage (GTDB taxonomy): Bacteria > Actinomycetota > Actinomycetes > Propionibacteriales > Kribbellaceae > Kribbella > Kribbella caucasensis. Next base: position 334,797 of record NZ_SNWQ01000006.1, on the reverse strand, counting down.
CTCGACGAGAGCTGGACCGGTCTCGCGATGGGCCCTGGTCTCGACCGATTACTCATGCTCCGCAAGGGAATCCGCGACATCCGGCTGCTCCGCTCGACGGATCCCCGGGTGGCCGACCAGCTGCTTGACCTGTCGCCGTACAAGCCGGTGTCCGCGATGCCCGCAGTACGGCGCGACTTGTCCGTCGTGGTCGGCCCGGATGTCGACGTATCGGCGGAAGTCCTCGGCGATCGTGTTCGGGATGCCCTCGGCACCGATGCGGACGCGGCCGAATCCGTCGAGGTCCGCTCCGAAACGCCGTACGACGAACTCCCCGAGGCCGCCCGCGAACGTCTCCAGCTCACCCCAGGTCAACGCAACGTCCTGATCAGACTGGTGCTCCGGCCGATCGACCGCACCCTGACCGACGCCCAGGCCAACGAACTCCGCGACCGCGTCTACACCGCCCTCCACGAGGGGCCGGTGCTCGAGCTGATCGCTGGTTAGCCGAGGGCGGTGACGAATGCGGCGGCCTTGGTGGTGATGTCGGACCAGCGGGCCGCTGTCACGTCGGCGGGGGAGACGACATCGGTGCCGGCGCTCACGGCCAGGGCGCCGGCGTCGAGGAAGGCCCGGGCATTGGAGGCGTTGATGCCGCCGGATGGGAGCAGGGGAACGCCGGGGAAGGGGCCGCTGAGGTCCTTCAGGTATCTCGGGCCGAGGTGGTGAGCGGGGAAGATCTTGACCGCATCCGAGCCCAACGCCAGCGCAGTCATCACCTCGGACGGGGTGAAGGCGGCGAGCGCGACCGGGACGCCTGCCCCGTGGGCGACCTCGACGATGGCAGCGGCTTCGGGTCCTTGGCCAGGAGTGACGAGGAACTGAGCGCCGGCATCGACGGCCTGCGTGGCCTGGGCGCCGGTCTGGACGGTGCCCGCGCCGACCACGGCTCCGGTCTCGGCGGCGGTGGAGGCGGCTCGTTCGAGGTGGCGGGCGAGATCCGGGGTGGTGAACGTCAGCTCGACCACATGGATGCCGCCGGCAACGAGTGCGGCGCACAGGTCGCGCGCGTCACTGATCTCCGGCGCGCGGACCACGCTCAGCACCCGATCGGCCCGGAGCAGCTCCATCGTGTTCATACGATTCCTTTCGCTGCATCTGTACTGCGGACGGCGGGGCCCGGGTATTCACCGGCACGACGGATGGCGTGGCCTGGCAGGGCATCGGTACGGCGGCCGTCGTCGATGACCGGGACCCCGTTGACGAAGACGTACGGGATTCCCTCGGCCTGCCGGCATGGATCCTCGAAGGTCGCCGTATCCCGCACGGTCACGGGATCGAACAGCACCAGGTCGGCGTGGTATCCCTCCCGCACCAACCCCCGATCGGTCAGTCCGAGCCGGCGAGCCGGTCGCCCGGTCAGGTGGTGAATGCAGTCGGCGAGCTCCAGTACCCCGAGCTCGCGGACGTACCGCCCGAGGTACCGCGGGAACGTCCCCCAGGCCCGCGGATGGGGTTTGCCGCCGACCAGGATCGCGTCGGATCCACCTGTGTGGGTGGAGTGCCGCATGATCGTCCGGACGTTCTCCTCGTGCCCGACGTGGTGCAGGATCGTCGTCCCCAGGTTGTCCCGGACCAACAGGTCGAAGAACACCCAGGCCGGCGGCTTGCCGATGCCGGCGGCGATCGCGGCGATGGTGTTGCCGACGGCCCCTTCGAGCGCCGGGTTCTTCACCCCGCCGATCTCGACCGTGTTCCAGTCGGTGACGCAGCCGTGGCAGCCGTCCGAACCGATCTGCTCCATGTCGCGGATGATCCTGGCCTGGTCGTCCGCGTCCTGCAGTCGCGCGAGCTGCGCGTCTGGACCACCTTCAGCGGTCCAGCTCGGCAGGATCGCCGCGAGCGTGGTCGACCCGGGCAGGTACGGATAGGTGTCGGTGGTGATGTCGACACCACTGGCCAGGCCCTTGTCGATCAGCGCGAGCAGGTCGCCGCCGCGGCCCTCGTTCGGCTCGAAGTTCATGGTCGCGTGGGTCAGGTGCAACGCGCAGCCGGACTGACGGGCCACTTCGACCATCTCGTCGTACGCGGCCAGCGCGCCCTCGCCGTACGAGCGCTGGTGCGGGCTGTAGTACCCGCCGTACGCCGCGACCACCTTGCACAGCTCGATCAGTTCGTCGGTGCTGGCGAACATGCCGGGCGTGTAGGTGAGGCCGCTACTCATCCCGACCGCGCCCTGTTCAAGGCCTGCCACGAGCAGCCGCTTCATCTCGTCGATCTCGGCGGCGGTGGCCGGGCGGTTCTCGGTGCCGACGACCATCATCCGGAGCGTCCCCTGCGGGACCAGGTACGCCGCGTTGCAGGCGATGCCCTGATCCAGCCGGCCGAGGTAGCCGGCGACGGTCGACCAGGAGAAGTCGAAGTCGTCCGGTTCCCCGTTCCAGCCGGCGATCTGGCGTCGGAGGGCGGCCAGGGTGGGGTCGTCGATCGGGGCGAACGACAGCCCGTCCTGGCCGAGCACCTCGAGCGTGACGCCCTGGCTGACCTTCGCGGTGTGGTCCGGATTCGCCAGGATCTGCACGTCGGAGTGCGCGTGCATGTCGATGAACCCGGGCGACACGACCAATCCGTCCGCCGCGATCACCCGGTCCGACGTACCCAGGTTGTTGCCCACAGCCATGATCCGGCCGCCGGTGACGGCTACATCAGCCCGTACGCCGGGAGCGCCGGTGCCGTCGAGCACGGTCGCGCCGGTGATCAGCAAGTCGGTCAAGGCCATCCTCAGCAGGTGCGGACTCAGAAGAAGGTGCGGACGAGGTCGACGACGACCGGATCATCGGCGTCCGGGTCGTCGATCACCGGGATCAGGCCCCACTTGTCGAACGCCGTACACGGGTGCGACAGGCCGACCCGGAGTTCGTCGCCGATCACCACCGGCGCCTCACCTGTCGGGTCGAAGCGGAGGAATCCGTGCTGGTCGTTCATCTTCGGCACCGTCAGACCGGCCACGGTTCGAGGTGATTCGCCGGGGGTGCGGGGCCGGAGCAACTGGGGCTCGGGCAGTCCCTCGTCGTACGGGAGATCACGTTTGCCCGCGTCGAAGATGGCCAGCCCTGGTTCGGGTTGGGAGGTGATCCGGACCCAGCCGTGGATCGAGGGGATGAGGCGATCGCCGTCGGTCCGGGGGTGCGAGCCGAGCGGGGAGACCTGTCGGTACGTCCCGTCGTCGTGGGTGATGTAGGCGCCCGACCGGAGCACCACGCGGGCGCCGGTCTCAGCGAGCGGGCCGAGCACCTGCGCGACCTGTTCGAAGTACGCGCTGCCGCCGGCGCTGACCACGGGCACCACGTCAGCGTCGTACAGGTCGTCCTCGGCGAGGCGGACGTGGACCGCGGCCAGTTGGCGCAGGTACGCCCGGACGTGTTCGAGCCCGGCCTCGTCGGCGCCGCGAGCGATGGCGCCTTCGTAGCCCGCGACTCCGGCCAGCCTCAAAGTGGACGCCGCGGCGATCGCCTGCGCGACGGCCAAAGCGGTCTCGGCCGACCGAGCACCCGTACGACCACCATCTCCGCCGACCTCAACCAGTACGTCGAGCGGGCGCGCGCCGGGCTGGACGTGTGTGGCCCGGGCGGCCTCCAACTGCTCGACCGTGCGGACCGAATCGGCCCAGACCAGGACCTCGAACGTCTCGTCGGCGGCGAGTTGGTCGGCGATCCAGCGGAGCTGCAGCGGCGAGATCAGCGAGTTGGCGACGATCACCCGGTGCACGCCGTACGCGCGGGCAACGCCGAGCTGGAACCCGTTCGCCAGCGTGATCGCCCACGCGCCCGCGTCGAGCTGCCGGGCCCAGAGCGCGGGGGCCATCGTGGTCTTGCCGTGCGGTGCGAGCTCGACACCGTGCTCGGCGCACCAGCGGGCCATGGTCGCGACGTTGTGCTCGAGGCCGGGGGCGGACAGGGTGAGCAGCGGGGTCGGCAGGTTCGACAGCCGTGGTTTGTCGGCCAGGACGTCGGCGACGGTCCGCCCCCAGAACGCCGGCGGGAGCGCCTTGTCCTGCCAGCTCACCCGCTCATCCGCCAGGGCCGCGACCGCGGTGGCGTCGTACGAAGCAGACATCTGCGCCCCTCTGCAGGTATTGCGTATCGTGCAACGAATATTGCGCATTCTGGCATTCCGGCGCTATGTTACGCCAGAACCCGCGTCACAGTAGAACTCTGCCTGAGAGGACGTGCCGATGGCCGACCTGGTCCAACGGGCGGTCTGTCTCGGCGAGGCGATGATCATGCTCGCCGCCGAGGGTGCCCAGCTGGAGGACGTCGAGACGTTCCGGCGATCGGTCGGCGGCGCGGAGTGCAACGTGGCCGGCGGGCTGGCCGCGCTCGGTGTGCCGACCACCTGGATCTCCCGGCTCGGCGCCGACGGTTTCGGGACCCACGTACTGCGGGATCTGCAGGCGCGCAGCGTCGACGTCGGAGGGGTTGAACGGGACGAATCGCGGCCGACCGGACTCTACGTGAAGCACAGCCTCGACGGCCGGTCCCGGATGCACTACTACCGATCCGGTTCGGCCGCGTCGGCGATGGACGCGTCGTTCCTGGATCGCCCGGCCGTACGGGAGCGGTTGGCCAACGCCGACCTGGTGCACACCACTGGGATCACCGCGGCTCTCTCGCCAACCGCCGCCGAAATGCTGGACCACCTCGCGACCTTGCGCGCCAAGTTGGGCTTCAGCTTGAGCGTCGACCTCAACTGGCGGCCCGCGTTGTGGCGCGACCGGGAGCCAACCGCGCTCTGGCGGTTGCTGCGGGCTGCGGATGTCGTGCTGCTCGGTGCGGACGAGGCAACTGAGTTCGCCGGGACCGATGACCCGGAGAAGCTGCGGGAAATGCTCGGGCCGCGCGCGACGATCGTGCTGAAGTCCGACGCGCACGTGGCGCTCGCTCTGGCGCCGGACGGTGGGATGGCGGAGGTCCCGGCGCTGACGGTCGACGTCGTGGAGCCGGTGGGTGCGGGGGATGCGTTCGCGGCCGGATTCCTGGCGGGGACCCTGCAGGGTTTGCCGACGGAGCAGCGGTTGCGGCTCGGTCATCTGGGCGCTGCGGCCGTCCTTGCCGTGCGTGAAGATCATGCAGTGCCGCCGTCGGCAGCCGTCCGCATGGCGTTGTTGCATTGCTCCGATGATGAGTGGGGCAAGGCACGTGTTGGCCCGGCTGGGGTGGTGTTGTGAGCCAGAGCTTGGGGCGGGCCCTGCAGATCCTGGTCAGCCTGGGCGAGGGAGAGCGGTCGCTGGATCAGCTGGCGACCGAGCTCGGGGTGCACAAGACGACGGTGCTCCGGCTGCTGCGGACGATGGAGACCGAGCGGTTCGTACGACGGGACGAGTCGCATCGGTACCGATTGGGGTCGCGTCTGTTCGGCCTGGCGGATGCGGCCCGCGAGCAACACGTCGTACGGGCTGTCGCCGAACCGCATCTCAGGCAGCTGAACCAGCGGACCGGGCAGACCGTGCACCTGGCGGCGTACGAGAACGGGCAGGTCATCTACATCGACAAGCTCGACAGCGTGCAGTCGGTCCGGATGTACTCGCAGGTCGGTGTTCCGGCGGCGTTGCACTGCACGGCCGTCGGCAAGGTGCTGCTCGCGGCTCAGCCCAAGCGGCAGCGAGAGGCGTTGCTCGCATCGATCGATTACCACCGGTTCACCCCGAACACGATCACCGGGCCGGACGACCTGCGCGACGAGCTGGACCGGGTCCGGGAGCAGGGCTGGGCACAGGACAGGGCCGAGCACGAGTCCTTCATCAACTGCATCGGCGCGCCGGTCGCCGACCGCGTCGGCCGGGTCGTCGCCGCGATCTCGATCTCCGCGCCGGACGTCCTGCTCAACTTCGAGCAGGTCCTCGAACTACTTCCCGAACTCCGCGAAACCACGGCCGCCATCGGCCGCGACTACAACTAGGAAGGGTCATCACCGTGTCCGACAAGACCGAGATCTCCACGCCCGACGCCCCCAAGCCGCTGCCCGTCTTCTCCCAGGGCGTGCGCAAGGGGAACATCCTGCAGGTTTCCGGCCAGGGTTCGGTCGACCCGGAGAGCGGTGAGTTCGTCTTCGAAGGCGACGTGAAGGCGCAGACCACCCGGGTGCTGCAGAACATCGAGGCCATCCTCAAGGCCGGCGGCGCGACCTTCGACGACGTGCTGATGCTGCGCGTCTACCTCACCACCCGCGACCACTTCGCCGCGATGAACGAGGCTTACACCGAGTTCGTCGAGCCGCGGACGCCGAGCGGCGTACTGCCGTCCCGGACGACCGTCTTCCCCGGCCTGCCGCTGGAGCAGATGCTCGTCGAGATCGACGCGCTCGCCGTGCTGAGCTAATCGGTTGGTGCGCGGACCAGGGGTTCGGGCGGCGTCGCGGTGCCGTCCAGCAGCGGATTGGTGACCGCCTTCCGGTCGGGGCCGAGGTCCCACCACAGCGCGCCGTCGGACAGCAGGTAGGGGTACCACTCGCCGACGCCGGTGCCGGAGTACAGGGATCGGGCGACGTCGGCCAGGTACGCCGGGAGGCTCGGCCAGCTCTCGGTGAAGTCGCCGGTGCTGTCGTGGTACGCCATGCCGAGCCGGCCGTGGTCCGGGCCCGGTCGCAGGTCGATCACCTGGAGGTCGCCGTCACCGTCGGCCCACGGGATCCACTGCGGATGCCAGTACGACTCGTCGTTCGGCGGGTGGACGGTGAAGCCGTCGAAATCCGGCGCGAGGTCCATCCGCAGCTGCCAGTTCGCGGCGATGGTCCGGCACCTCGACGGCGGTTGCGACGGGAACAGGTTGGCCCAGGTGAGCAGCCCGTCATGGCAGCGCAGGGACTCGACGAGTTCGGGCGGCAGATCGACCACCTGCTGGGTGAAGTGCAGGTCGGCGTCGGTGACGGGCGGGGCCAGCAGGGCGAAGCTCGGTGCGGCGTGCCGGGCGAGCCAGCTGTCGATCCGCTCCCACGACTCCGTGACGGAAGGGACGGTCATGAAATCGACCATCCCAGCCCGAGGGGTCTTCCGCCTGATGGGACGGATTTCCACGATGTAAAACAGCGGAGTTAGGCTGCCGCTGGCTGGGTGATCAGACGCTGGGAGGCACTGCCGTAGACGAAGGTGAACGGCCCGTGAGTCTGTGGAGGATCGCCCCTTCGGTCTACTTGCCGGCGCTCCTGTACGGCATCGGCCAGGGTGCGATCGCTCCCGTGGTCGCGTTGTCCGCGCGGGACCTCGGCGCCTCATTCGCGGTGGCCGGTCTGGTCGTCGCGGCCGCCGGTGTCGGTCAGGTGATCGGCGACATCCCGGCCGGCTCTCTCACCACCAAGATCGGCGAACGCCGCGCGATGCTGCTCGCGACCGGTCTCGTCTCCGTCGCTCTGGTCGCCTGCCTGCTCGTGCCGACGGTCTGGGGCCTGGCGATCGCGATCGCCGCGACCGGAATCGCGGCCTCCGTCTGGGGGCTCGCCCGGCAGGCCTATCTGAGTGAGGCGATCCCGCTGCAGTTGCGGGCGCGGGCGCTGTCGACACTCGGTGGGGTCCAGCGGATCGGGTCCTTCATCGGTCCGTTCCTGGGCGCCTTGGCGATGCGCTTCCTCGGCACCGACGGCGCGTACTGGGTCCATCTCGTCGCCGCGGTCCTGGCCTGCGGCGTACTGCTGAGCCTGCCCGACCTCGAGTCCGTACGCCGGAAGCGCCTGGCCCGGCCGGTCGCCGTACAGTCCACCAGGTCCGTGATCCGCGAACACCTGCCCGTACTACGCACCCTGGGTGTCGGCGCGCTCCTGGTCGGCGCGATCCGGGCATCGCGGCAGGTGGTGATCCCGCTCTGGGCCGAGCACATCGGACTGGATCCGCAGACGATCAGCCTGATCTTCGGGATCTCCGGCGCCGTCGACATGTTGCTGTTCTATCCGGCCGGGTCGGTGATGGACCGGTTCGGCCGGAAGTGGGTCGCGGTCCCGTCGATGACCGTGCTCGGCCTGGCCCATCTGCTCCTCCCGCTGACCCATACGGCCGGTGCGCTGACCGCGGTCGCGCTGCTGATGGGCCTCGGCAACGGTCTCGGCGCCGGCATCATCATGACGCTGGGCGCCGACGCGTCCCCGCCGGTCGGCCGGGCCCAGTTCCTCGGCGCCTTCCGCCTCTTCGCCGACACCGGCAACGCCGGCGGCCCCTTCCTGCTCTCTGCCGTCACCGCCCTCACCGCCCTCGGCCCCGCGATCCTGGTGATGGGCCTCACCGGCTGGGCCGCCGCCCTAGCCATGAACCGCTGGATCCCACCCCGTCCACACCCCCACCCCACCACCCCCGACTGACCCCACCCGACTGCACCCGCCCCGACTGACCCGCGGTTGCCTCGCCGACTGGCAACTCCTTCGCGGGACCTTGAACAACATCCGGGGACCGCGGACAGAGAAATGGCCTGTCCGAGGTGCCCAGATCTTGTTCAAGCTCCCGCCACGGGACGGCGGGGATGTTGTTCAAGGTGCCCCGATTCGTTCGGCGAACGGGCTGGCGGCGGACGGGTGGCGGGCGGTTGGAGGGGTGGGCGACGGAGGGGTGGAGTAACCGATTTGGTGGGGAGGTCGGCGGCGGTTACTCTTGACTCTGCCGAAGACCGCTGGTTGTTGCTCCGGGAATTTCTGGAGCGGCTGAAGGTCCCACAGAGTGGGCGGCCCGCGCAGGTGACTTGGAAGTGAAGAGCTCTTGTTTGTTCACGCCCTTGCGCCTGCGCAGGGGCGTTTCTCATTGGGTGGGTCCGACCGGCATGGCAGACAAGTCCAACCCTGTCGAGAGGCAGGGCGGAAGGAGACCCATGGCGAGGCCGGACAAGGCCGCCGACGTCGCAGAGCTCACGGAGAACTTCCGCAGCTCTACCGGCGCCGTGCTGACCGAGTACCGCGGACTCACCGTGGCGCAGTTGCGGCAGTTGCGCACTACGCTCGGTGATGACGTGAACTACGCCGTGGTGAAGAACACGCTGACCAAGATCGCTGCCAAGGACGCCGGAGTGGAGTCGTTCGACTCGCTGCTTCAGGGTCCGTCGGCCATCGCCTTCATCAAGGGCGACCCGGTGGTCGCGGCCAAGGGGCTGCGTGACTTCGCCAAGGCCAATCCCCTTCTCGTCATCAAGGGTGGTGTGCTGGACGGCAAGGCACTCAACTCTGACGAGATCACCAAGCTCGCTGACCTGGAGTCGCGTGAGGTTCTCCTCGCGAAGCTCGCAGGTGCGATGAAGGCGGCGCCGCAGCAGGCGGTGTCGCTGTTCGCTGCTCCGCTGGCGCAGGCCGCACGCCTGTTCGCGGCACTGCAGGAGAAGCTGCCGGCCGACGGGGCTGCCCCCGAGGTCGCAGCGGAGGAAGCGGTGTCGGATGCCGCCGACGCACCTGCCGAGGCGAGCACCGAGGAAACCGCTCCAGCCGACAGCTGAAGCAGACCTCACCGCAACACCCCATTCAGTCATCACCTAAGCACCACATTTACGGAAGGACCGCCAACATGGCGAAGCTCAGCACCGAAGAGCTGCTCGGCCAGTTCAAGGAACTGACCCTGCTCGAGCTCTCCGAGTTCGTAAAGGCGTTCGAGGAGGAGTTCGGCGTGACCGCCGCTGCTCCGGTCGCCGTCGCCGCCGCTGCGGGAGCCCCGGCTGCCGCAGCCGAAGAGGCTGTCGAGCAGGACGAGTTCGACGTCGTCCTCGAGTCGGCCGGCGACAAGAAGATCCAGGTCATCAAGGAGGTGCGCGGTCTCACCAGCCTCGGCCTGAAGGAGGCCAAGGACCTCGTCGAGGCCGCCCCGAAGGCGATCCTCGAGAAGGTCGACAAGGCTGCCGCGGAGAAGGCCAAGGAGGCCCTCGAGGGCGCCGGCGCCACCGTCACCCTGAAGTGACCCGTGCGGCGACAGCCGCACACAAGCAGTACGCCGAAGGGCGGTCCCGGCTCGGGGCCGCCCTTCGCCGCGTTCAGACGCCGATCGTGCGCCAGGGACCCCAGATCGCGAAGGTCAGCCCGCGGCTGGCCTGGATGTTGACGAACAAGGTGTGCCCGTCGGGACTGAACGTCGACCCCGCGAACTCGTCGTTGAAGCGGGGCACGCCGGTGCTGCTGGTCAGCCGGTTCAGCGCGATATCCCAGAGCTGACCGCCTCTGGACAGGCCGCGCAGGTAGTTGTCCTCGACGTTGTCCTCGCAGAGCACCAGCGTCCCGCGCCGGCTGGTCGTCACGTTGTCCGGGAAGTCCAGCGTCTCCCGGTTGGGCGACTGGAAGATCAGCTGCAGCTTGCGTGCCCGGGTGTGATACGCCCAGATCTGACCGAAGCCGTTGCCATAACCACCGACCGGGTCCGGCCCTGTCTCCTCGGCGCCACCACCTTGGGTCGAGCAGAAGTAGACGACGTTGTCGTCGTACACCTGTCCTTCCAGCCGGGAGAAGTACGCCGCACCCTGCGCGCGACCCTGGTCGCCGACGTACACAAGGGCCTGGTCGTTCGTCGTCGGCGCTGGTTCACCCGGAACGTACGGGAACTCCGGTGCCGGATCGTCGATGTCGACCCACGTCACGTCGTACGTCGCCCGCTGTGGTTGCTCGGCGGCCAGGTTCAGGTTCGGGCGCCCTCGTACGGCGAGCATCTGCAGCCGACCTTGATCGTCGAGCCGGCCGGCCTTCAACGGATGCCGGGCCGGACGGTACCGGTAGAACCCGGACGGGAAGGCGAAGTTGTCCTCGGTCAGGTAGAGGATGCCGTCGACCGGGTCGAACGAGACCGCTTCGTGGGCGAACCGGCCGGCTCCCGTGATCGGCCGCCGATCCGACTGCCCGCTGGCCGGTACTTCGAAGACGAACCCGTGCGGCTTGGTCAGCGGCACGTTCGACGTCCCGGTGAAGTCGGGTCCCACGTCGGGACCGTTGACCGTCTCCTCGCAGGTGATCCAGCTGCGCCACGGCATGATGCCGCCGCTGCAGTTCATCATCGTGCCGTTCAGACTGGTGTGCGCGTCGACGACCTCGCCGAAGCGGGTCACCTCGATCGTCGTCGTACCGCCTTGGGCCTGGCTGTCGTACGGCGTACCGGGGCCGAACGGGGCACCCGGGTTGTTCAGCTCGTGGTTGCGGACCAGGATCACGTTGCCGTTGCCCCGCTGGAACGCGCCCATCCCGTCGTGCCGGCCGGGCAGCGTGGTGCCGTCGCGCAGCACCACCGGGGTCTCCGTGTCGTGGAACGACCGGTAGGAGAACCCCTCGGGCAGATGCAACCGGACCTTGCCGTCGCGCAGGTCCGGGATCGCACGCAACTCCCGGAACGGCGCACTACCCTTCGGATCCGCCGCAGCAGGCCCGGCAACGAACCCCTGGAACGGCCCACCGGCCAGAACCCCGCCCGCGACCGCCCCGAGAAACGTCCGACGCTGGATGCTCATCTGTCATCCCTCCTCCCAACCTGAAGCTAGACCTCGCCCAGCAGGAGGAACAGCGCTCAGCCCAGCCAGCCGTCGATGTCGGCCAGCCCGCGCTCGACCAGCTCGGCGAGCCTTCGGCGCGCCCGGAGATCTCTCACCCGTCTACTGAAGCAGTACGCCGGTCCAGGCGGCGGGCCAGATCCATCAGCCACCGGCGGCCGGGGACTCCGACATACCTGTGGGCGCCTTCGGCAACGAGGACAGCCAGGGCGATCCAGCAGAGAGCGAGCAGGGCGTTCGGCACGGAGCCGGCGGGGACTCGGCCGAAGCCGTGGATGACGAGGCTGTGGGTCAGGAACAAGGGGTAGCTGATGACGCCGATGCGAACCAGCACCCGGTTCGCCAGCCAGCGTGGGAAGGAAGGCATACGCAGCGTCATGCCAAGCACGAAGACCGGCAACCACACGATTGGTATCCGGTAGAGCTCCACACTCGTGCCCAGTTCCACGACCAGCAGGACTGCGCCGACTACCAGGGCGGCAACGATCGCAGCCACCCGACGGGAGGCGACGAAGCCGGCCAGCAACGGATATGCCGCGTAGCAAAGGACAACCGAAGCCACGAACCACGCCTGGTCGGCGTAGACGGCGCGCACCCAGTCGCCACCGTTCAGGGCGCCGAGTAGCAGCACGCAGGCGCCGACAACCAGGAAGAGCGGAGCAAGCCGGGCCACGCGCGCCATGGCGTAGCGCCCGATCAGCTGCCGGCCCGCCGAGTAGCTGAGCGACGGGTAGTTGTAAGCCAGCACGTATCCGGACAGGACCAAGAAGAACGGGATCGCCAACACCCCAACCCCTGCGACCAGGTCGTGCAGCACGTCCGGCGCGGTCCGCCACACCCCGACGGTCGACGCAACCACCGCAACCCCGGCCAGGCCCCGCAACCCAGTCAGCGCAAGGATCTCCGGCCGCGGGTGCGACAGTGCGGCCCCCTCGGACACCGATGTGAGACCGCTCACGCGGACACCTCCGTCGGCGTACGCTCAGTGACCGGTCGAGGCCGCCGCGCCAATCGCAGTACGGCCCGTCGAGCCGGTACTTCGATCAGCCGGTGCGCGCCTTCCCCGATCAGCAGGCAAAGACCCACGATCACCACGACCCCGACGTACGGCGCCCAGCCGGCCGGATCGGTCAGCATGCTGCCTCGATCCTTGCCCAGGAAGGGTAGTAACGGCCGATGCGTCAGGTACACCGCGTAACTGGCCGTCCCCAACGTCACCAGCGCCCGCGTCGCGAAGAACCTCGACAACCAGGCCGACGGAGCAGCCGCAAGCGACAGCAGCAGCACGGCGAACGGCACGGTCCACATCGCGCCGTAGAAAGCCGGCAGCTCCCACCGCGCCAACGTCGGCCCGAGAGACGCGACCACCAGCACCACCGCAACCGATGCCGCCTGCAACCATCCGGCGACCCGCGTCCGCAGCTTGAACCCACGCAGCAACAGGAACGCCAGCGACATCCCGATCACGAACTCCGACAACCGCGGCAACGGATTCCGGTACAGCCACCGATGCCCGGACGCCGGATCCTTCACCGACAGGAACGCCCACCCCTCGGCGGTGAAGATCGCCACCAGCGCGACCTGGACGGCGAACGCGAACGCGATCACCCCGACCAGCCCGGCCACCCCGAATCGCTTGGAGACAAAGGCGATCACCGGCACCAGCAGCGGGAACACGGCGTACAGGAAGATCTCGACGCAGATCGACCAGCCGGGCGGGTTGTAGCTGGCCTGACCGATCGAGTAGTCACCCGACCAGGCCTGGATCGCGAGCACATGCCGCCACAACGACTCCTGCGGTACGCCGTTGGCCGCGCGCTGCAGGACGAGAAACAGCAACACGGCCCAGTACAGCGGCATCACCCGCGCGATCCGGGCCAGGTAGAACCGCCAGAGCCGGGCGCCGGACAGGATGGTCAGCGAGGAGTAGTTCCAGGCCAGCACCAGCCCGGACAGCATGAAGAACAGCGGTACGCCGATGTAGCCGGAGGCAACCAGATTCCGCAGCGGTTCCGGCGCCGACGCCGGTAACCCGATGTGATGAAGGACTACGGCGAGTGCTGCCGCGGCCCGGACCCCGGTCAGGGCTAGGATCTCGGAGCGCGGATGCGGCAGTTGGTCGCCGTGCTGCGGCGAGGCGATCCCTTGCGGCGGCTGTTGCTCCGGCCGCAGCCGGCTCAACCAGGTTGCTGACCGCGGCACTGTTCCTCCGGCGACTGGGGCCCTTTCGTCACCACGAAGGGCGACGCGCAGGACTGTACCCGAGGTCGGGTGCGTGACCAGAGCGTGACTCATCGGTCATGAACGGTTGACATCGAGGGGTTACGGAAAAAGGTACTCGTGCGTAACCTAGGGCACCGCGCCCTCGTTGGACCGTCAGAACGTCGTCGGTCGGGGCAGCACGACAGACCCGTGAGGAGGACCGGTGGGCGTAGAAGTCCGCGTCGAAGGACTCACAAAATCCTTCGGAAGCCAGCTCATCTGGGGCGACGTGTCTCTCACGCTGCCCGCAGGTGAGATCTGTGTGATGCTCGGCCCTTCCGGAACCGGTAAGTCCGTTTTCCTCAAGACGCTGATCGGCCTGCTCAAGCCGGACAAGGGCCACGTGCACATCGAGGGCACCGATATCGCCACCTGTTCGGAGCGCAGGCTCTACGAGGTGCGCAAGCTATTCGGCGTGCTGTTCCAGGACGGCGCGATGTTCGGCTCGATGAACCTGTACGACAACGTCGCCTTCCCGCTCCGCGAGCACACCAAGAAGTCCGAGTCCGAGATCCGCTCCATCGTGATGGAGAAGATGGAGATGGTCGGCCTGGTCGGCGCGGAGAAGAAGCTGCCCGGCGAGATCTCCGGCGGGATGCGGAAGCGGGCCGGGCTGGCCCGCGCGCTGGTGCTGGAACCCGAGATCCTGCTCTTCGACGAGCCCGACTCCGGCCTCGACCCGGTCCGTACGGCGTTCCTCAACCAGCTGATCATCGACCTGAACGAGATGACCCAGGCGACCTGCCTGATCGTCACCCACGACATCAACACCGCCCGGACCGTGCCGGACAACATCGGCCTGCTGTACCACCGGCACCTGGCCATGTTCGGCCCGCGCGAGATGCTGCTGTCCAGCGAGGAGCCGGTGGTCCGGCAATTCCTGAACGCGCAGCGGGTCGGCCCGATCGGCATGTCCGAGGAGAAGGACGCCGACGAGCTGGCCCGGGAGGCCGACCAGGAGCTGCCGCCGCTACCGCCGATCCCGGTGCAGCAACTGCCGAGCAGCGGCGTGATCCGGCCGACCCAGCGACCGCCGGGCGAGTGGTGCCGGGAGAACGGAGTCACCCCACCGCCAGGCTCCTTCGCCGCTGACGTCGTGGGGGCCACCACGTGACTGTTTCCACGACCGCCCCGCTGAAGCACGCCGGCTCCCTGTTCGCCTTCGCCCTCGACACCGCCCGGGCCTCGGTCCGGCGGCCGTTCCAGGTGCGCGAGTTCCTGCAGCAGGCCTGGTTCGTCGCCAGTGTGACGATCATCCCGACCGCCCTGGTCGCGATCCCGTTCGGCGCGGTGATCGCGCTGCAGGTGGGCGGGCTGATCAAACAGTTCGGCGCGCAGGCGTTCACCGGTTCGGCCGCGGTGCTGGCCGTGGTCCGGGAGGCGTCGCCGATCGCGACCGCCCTGCTGATCGCCGGGGCTGGTGGCTCGGCGATCTGCGCGGACCTGGGCGCGCGGAAGATCCGCGAGGAACTCGACGCGATGATGGTGCTCGGCATCGACCCGATCCACCGGCTGGTGGTGCCGCGGGTGCTGGCCACGATGCTGGTCGCCTTCTTCCTGAACGGGTTCGTCAGCGTCGTCGGCGTGATGGGTGGCTACGTCTTCAACGTCGTCCTGCAGGACGGCACACCAGGCAGTTATCTGGCCTCGTTCACCGCGCTCGCCCATCTGCCCGACCTGTGGCAGGGACAGGCGAAGGCGCTCGTCTTCGGGTTCATCGCGGCCGTGGTCGCGTCGTACAAGGGTATGAACGCGGGCGGCGGCCCGAAGGGTGTCGGCGACGCGGTGAACCAGTCCGTGGTGATCACCTTCATGCTGCTGTTCGTCGCGAACTTCTGCATGACGGCGATCTACTTCCAGCTCGTCCCGCCGAAGGGGGCCTGACATGTCGGCCCTGATGGACACGCTGGTCCGCAAACCGCTCAGCTCGCTCGACCGGCTGGGCGAGCAGCTGACCTTCTACATCAAGGCCCTGGCCTGGTCCGGCAAGTCGATCACCCGGTACCGCAAGGAGATCCTCCGGCTGCTCGCTGAGGTGACCCTGGGCACCGGCGCGCTGGCCGTGATCGGCGGCACCGTCGGCGTGATCACCTTCCTCGCCTTCTTCACCGGCACCGAGGTCGGCCTGCAGGGCTACTCGGCGCTGAACCAGATCGGCACCTCGGCCTTCGCCGGATTCGTCAGCGCCTACATCAACACCCGCGAGATCGGCCCGCTGATCGCCGGGATCGCGCTGGCCGCGACCGTCGGCTGCGGGTTCACCGCGCAGCTCGGCGCGATGCGGATCAGCGAGGAGATCGACGCGCTCGAGGTGATGGCGATCCCGTCGCTGCCGTTCCTGGTCACCACCCGGATCATCGCCGGCCTGATCGCGGTGATTCCCCTGTACGTCGTCGGCCTGCTCGCGTCGTACTTCGCCACCCGGCTCACGGTGACCACGTTCTACGGGCAGAGTACGGGGACGTATGACCATTACTTCCATCTGTTCTTACCACCGGGCGACGTTCTTTGGTCGTTCGGCAAGGTGCTGGTCTTCGCCGTCCTGGTGATCCTGGTGCACTGTTACCACGGCTACCACGCGACCGGGGGCCCCGCGGGCGTCGGCGTCGCGGTCGGCCGCGCGGTACGGACCTCCATCGTCGTCATCAACGTGGTCGACCTGTTGCTGTCGATGGCGATCTGGGGCACCACCACGACCGTACGGCTGGCGGGGTGATGGGGATGGTCCGGCGGTTCTCCACCCATGCCCTCGGCATCGCGTTCATCGGCGTGGTGTGCTTCCTGCTCTGGCTCACCTACGCGTTCTACGCGAAGGTCTTCACCGACACCGTCGACGTGCAGCTGAAGACCAGCCACATCGGCCTGCAGCTGAACAAGCACGCGGACGTCAAGCTGCGCGGCGTCATCGTCGGCGAGGTCCGCGACGTCAGCACCGACGGCGACGAGGCGACGGTCGAGCTGGCCCTGAAACCGGACCAGGTCGAGGAGATCTCCCGCGAGGTCAGCGCCCGGATCCTGCCGAAGACGCTGTTCGGCGAGAAGTACGTCGCGCTGGTCCCACCGGCCGGCAACGAGGGGCAGCACATCAAGGCCGGTGACGTGATCTCCCGGGACAAGACGGCGGTCGGCATCGAGATCGAGAAGGTGCTGAACGACGCGCTGCCGCTGCTCCAGGCGGTCGACCCGGCCGACCTGAACGCCACCCTGAACGCGCTGGCCACCGCGCTCGAAGGTCGCGGTGAGGACATCGCCAAGACGCTGACCCAGCTGGACGGCTACCTGAAGAAGCTGAATCCGAGCATGCCGGAGCTGGTCGCGGCGCTGACCAAGCTGACCCAGGTCTCCGCGCTGTACGGCGACGTCACGCCCGACCTGGCCCGGGCGCTGCGCAACCTGACCATCACCGGCAACACCGTGGTGGAGAAGGAGCAGCAGCTGCAGAAGTTCTTCACCGACGTGTCCACGCTGTCGACAACGGCCGACGGGTTCCTGACCGAGAACGAGGACCGGGTGATCCGGCTCGGCGAGGTGAGCCGGCCGGTGCTCGACCTGCTGGAGAAGTACTCGCCGGAGTACCCGTGCTTCCTCCGGGTGATGACCGAGACCGCGCCGATCCTGAACGACACGTTCCGCAACGGCGCCCTGAACATCAACCTCGAGCTGATCACCAACCAGCCCACGCCGTACCAGCCGAACGAGCTGCCCAAGTACCTCGACAAGCGCGGGCCCACCTGCGTCGGGAAGAACTACAGCCACCCAGGGGCGAAGCCGGGTCCGTACACGCAGGACAACCCGGCGCCGTACATCACCGGTGAGGACGGCGTGATCGGCGACCACAACAAGAACGAGCGATTCCCCGTGAACCTGCAGCTGAACCGGGCCGCCCCCGGGTTCGCGATGGACTCCGGTGCGGCCGGCAGCCCGGCGGAGCAGCAGGTCATCGACTCGGTGGTCGGTCCGGCGATGGGCGTGGCCCCCGGCGACGTACCGGATCTGACCACCCTGATGGTCGGCCCCCTGATGCGCGGAGGCCAGGTGAACCTGAAGTGAAACTCCTGGACAAGAAGACCTCGTTCGACACCGCCCGGCTGGCGATCTTCGTTGTCGTCACCTCGATCGCGACCGCGTTGCTGGCCGTCACGATCGGGAACATCAGCTTCACCCCGACGACGAAGTACAAGGCCGTGTTCACCGATGTGGTCGGGCTGAACAAGGGCGACGACATCCGGATCGCGGGTGTCCGGGTCGGCCAGGTGGACAAGATCGCGCTACACGAGGACACCCTGGCGATGGTGACCTTCAGCGTGGACTCCGACCAGGTGCTCTACACCTCGACCCGGGCCACGTTGCGCTACCGGAACCTGGTCGGCAACCGGTACGTCGCGCTCACCGAAGGCGTCGGCGGCGGCACCCGGATGAAGAAGAACGACGTCATCGACAAGGACCGCACCGCGCCGGCTCTGGACCTGTCGGTGCTGTTCAACGGGTTCAAGCCGCTGTTCACCGCGCTCACCCCGGCGGACGTGAACCAGTTCGCCTTCGAGGTGATCAAGGTGCTGCAGGGCGAGGGCGGCACGATCGAGAGCCTGCTGGCCCGGACCGCGTCGCTGACCAGCACGCTCGCGGACTCGGACAAGGTGATCGGCGACCTGATCACCAACCTGACCGCGACCCTGCAGATCGTCTCCCAGCGGCAGCAGAACTTCACCGCCCTGCTGGTCAACCTGCAGCGGTTCATCACCGGGCTGAGCAAGGACATCCACCCGATCCTCGGCTCGCTCGGCTCGATCAACTCGCTGAACAACAAGACGGCCGGCCTGTTGCAGCAGACCCGGGTCCCGATCAAGGCGGACCTGGACCGGTTGCGGCAGGTGTCCACCACGCTCGACGACACCCAGGCGATCTGGGTGAAGACGCTGCAGAACATGCCGTCGAAGCTGAACACGATGACCCGGACCGCGTCGTACGGCTCCTGGTTCAACTTCTACCTGTGTGGCTTCGACGGCAACGTCACCCTGCCACTCGGCACGCGCATCCCAGTCGCCTACGACAACAACTCGGCGAGGTGTCAGCGATGAAGCCCTTCCGCGAACAGAACCAGGTGACCATCGGCGTCGTCGGCCTGACGGTGATCGGGCTGCTGATGATGGCCGCGTTCAAGGCGCAGGACCTGCCGCTGATCGGGGGCGGGACGAAGTACTCCGCGCAGTTCTCCGAGGCGGGCGGGCTCAAGCCGAACGACGAGATCCGCGTCGCCGGCGTACGGGTCGGCCAGGTCCGGAAGGTCGAGCTGGAGGGCACCCACGTCCGGGTCGACTTCGTGGTGGATCGCGGGGTCAAGCTGGGCGACAAGACCGGCGCCGAGATGAAGATCAAGACGCTGCTCGGGCAGAAGTACCTGAAGCTGAACCCGGCCGGTGCGGGTGAGCTCAAGGAGGGCTCCGAGATCCCGCTGGACCGCACGGTTTCGGCGTACGACGTGGTCGACGCGTTCACCGATCTGGCCAACACGACCGAGCGGATCGACACGGCTCAGCTGGCCCGGGCGCTCGACACCTTGTCGACGACGTTCCGGAACACGCCGGACGAAGTACAGGCGTCGTTGACCGGTCTGTCCCGGCTGTCCCGGACGGTGGCGAAACGGGACGAGGAGCTGAAGAAGCTGCTGCAGCACTCCGACACCGTCACCAAGATCCTGGCCGACCGGAACCAGGAGCTGGTCAAGCTGCTGAAGGACGGCAACACGGTCTTCCAGGCGGTGCAGGCGCGGCGTGCGCTGATCCACCAGTTGCTGGTGTCGACCCAGAAGCTGTCCGCCCAGATCACCGCGCTGGTCCGGGAGAACCGCAAGGATCTCGCGCCCACTCTGCAGAAGGTGAACGCGGTGCTGGCGACGCTGCTGAAGAACCAGAACGCCCTGGACGCCACCCTGCGCAACCTGGCGCCGTTCGTCCGCGTGTTCACCAACACGCTCGGCACCGGGCCGTGGTTCGACACCTACTTGGAGAACGTGGTCCCGGTCCCGGAAGTCCCGTTGCCGCAGGTACCGATTCCCGGGCTGCCGATCCTGGGAGGTGCGAGCCGATGAAGATCGCCTCGGTGACCCGGTTGATCACCTTCGGCGTGGTCCTGGTGATTCTCGCCGTCAGCGTCGTCTCGCTCTGGCCGCAGCCGAAGCGCGTCACCGCGACCGCGTACTTCCCGCGTGCGGTCAGCGTCTACCCCGGCTCCGACGTCCGGATCCTCGGCATCAAGGTCGGCGAGATCGAGAGCGTCACGCCGGCCGGTCGTGCGGTCCGGGTGAAGTTCTGGTGGGAGGCCGAGCACAAGGTGCCGGCCGACGCCAAGGCGGTGATCGCGTCGCCGTCGATCGTTGCCGACCGCTACATCCAGCTCACCCCGGTCTACTCCAAGGGCGACGTGATGGCCGACGGCGCCGAGATCCCGCTGGCCCGGACCGCCGTACCGCTCGAGCTCGACCAGATCTACCAGAGCCTGAATGACCTGTCCGTCGCGCTCGGCCCGAAGGGTGCGAACGACCAGGGCGCGCTGTCCCGGCTGCTCGACGTGTCCGCGGCCAACCTGAACGGCCAGGGCGCCAAGCTGAACCAGACCATCACCGACGTGTCGACGCTGACCCAGACCCTCTCGGGCAACTCCAAGAGCCTGTTCAGCACGATCCGCCAGCTGCAGACGTTCGTGTCCGCGCTGGCCGCGAACGATCAGCTGGTGAAGCAGTTCAACACCAACTTCGCCGCCACCTCGACCACGCTGGCGGGGGAGCGGAAGGATCTGGCGGCCGCGCTCAACCTGCTCGCGACCGCGCTCGGCGAGGTGGCGACCTTCGTGAAGGACAACCGCGCGCTGGTTCGGACGACCGTGTCGAGCGCGACCCAGCTCTCCCAGATCCTGGTCAAGGAGAAGGCGGCGATCGCGGAGGTGCTGGAGACCGCTCCGCTCGGCCTGGGGAACCTGGCCCGCGTCTACAACCCGCAGTACGGGACGCTGGACCAGCGGGTGAACATGGCCCAGCTGGACGACCCGGCGGACTTCATCTGCTCCTTGCTGCTGCAGGCGAACCAGCCGCTCTCGACGTGCTCGGCGCTGAAGCCCGTGTTCGAAGCACTGCCGAAGCTCCCGTTGCTGAGCAGCCTGACCGGCTCCGGTGGCCCCGCCGGTACGCCGTGGGCGCCCGCGCCGAAGCCGAAGCTGCCGAGCCCCGACCCGGTTGACCCGACCTTGGGCGGTCTCGTTCCCGGGGAGGTGTCGCGATGAGGATTCGCCGTACTGCGGTGGTGGCCGGCGTGGTCGCTCTCGCCACTGTGCTGAGCGGGTGTGACTTCAGCGTCTACTCGTTGCCGTTGCCCGGTGGCGCCAAGATCAAGGGCCCGGCGTACACGATCACCGCGGAGTTCACCGACGTACTGGACCTGGTGCCGAAGTCGTCGGTGAAGGTGGACGATGTCACCGTCGGTACGGTCGAGAAGGTCTGGCTGGACGGGTACGTCGCCAAGGTCCGGCTGAAGCTGCCGAAGACCGTCGAGCTGCCGGACAACGCGCGCGCGACGATCCGGCAGACCAGCCTGCTCGGCGAGAAGTTCGTCTCGCTGGCACCGCCGACCGGGACCGAGCAGCCGCGCGGCAAGCTCGAGAACGGCGAGCTGATCCCGCTGTCCCGGACCACCAGCAACGTCGAGGTCGAGGAAGTCCTGGCTGCCCTGTCGCTGCTGCTCAATGGTGGTGGCGTGGCCCAGCTGCAGATCATCACCCAGGAGCTGAACAAGGCGCTGACCGGCAACGAGCCGGCCATCCGCAGCGTGCTCACCCAGCTGAACACCTTCGTCGGCACGCTGGACGCCAACAAGGAGAAGATCGTCGCCGCGATCACCGCGGTCGACGCGCTGGCGAAGAAGCTGAACGCACAGAAGGAGACGCTGGCGACCGCGATCGACTCGTTGCCGAAGTCAATCGCCACCCTGGACAAGCAGCGTGCGGCCCTGGTGAAGACGCTGCAGGCCCTGGCCAAGCTGGGCAACACCGCGACCCGGGTGATCACGGCGTCGCAGGCGGACCTGGTGGCCAACCTCAAGTCGCTGTACCCGGTGCTGACGAAGCTGGCCGAGGCGGGGGAGAACCTGCCGAAGTCGCTGGAGCTGTTGCTGACGTATCCGTTCCCGGACGCGGCGGCGAAAGCGGTGCAGGGTGACTTCACCAACCTCAACATCACGCTGGACGTGAACTCACAGAAGGCGCTGCAGGGTCTGCTCGGGCTCAACCTGCCGACCGTCGGGCCGACCTCGGTGCCAACGGCCACCCTGAGCCTGCCGGTGCGGAACCCGACGAAGCCCGGTGGGTTGCCGCCGCTACCGGTGCCGACCGGCACGGCGACGAGCTGCATCACCGTGCTCGGCCTGCCCGCCTGTACGCCGACGCTGAACCGGAGCGGGTTCGACCCCGAGCTGGCCAAGGTGCTGATGCCGGGGGTGGTCAAGTGATCAGCAGAACCGTCCGGATCCAGTTGATGGTGTTCCTGCTCATCACCGTGGTCGGCATCGCGTACGTCGGCGGCAAGTACGCCCAGGTCGACAAGCTGCTGTTCGACGACGACTACACCGTGAGCGCCAGCTTCGCCGAGTCCGGCGGCATCTTCTCCGGCGCCGAGGTGACCTACCGCGGCAAGCCGGTCGGCCGGGTCGGCGAGCTGAAACTGCTCTCCGACGGTGTCGAAGTCAACCTGGACATCGAAAAGGACGTGAAGATCCCGAACGACGTCCTGGCGGTGGTCGCCAACCGGTCGGCGATCGGCGAGCAGTACGTCGACCTGCAGCCGCGCCGCGACGACGGCCCCTATCTGCAGGACCGGTCGAAGATCGACCGCGCGGACACCGCGATCCCGATCGACACCACCGAGTTGCTGCTGAACCTCGACCAGCTGGTGAACTCGGTCGACAAGGAGAGCCTGCGGACCACGGTCAAGGAGCTCGGCGACGCGCTTCGCGGCAAGGGCGGCGACCTGCAGAAGATCATCGACAGCTCCGGCCTGCTGATCAACGACGCGGACGCGAACATCGCCCAGACGATCAAGCTGATCAACGACGGCAACACCGTGCTCGCCACCCAGGTGGCCAGCGGCGACGCGATCCGGACCTGGGCGAAGAACCTGGCTCTGCTGTCGGACACATTGGTTGCCTCGGACAAGCCGCTGCGCACGGTCATCGACCAGGGCTCGGGCGCATCCGAGCAGGTCACGGCGCTGATCTCGGAGAACCGTGCGGACATCGCGGTGCTGCTAGGTAACCTGCTGACGATGAGCGAGATCACCGCGGTCCGGCTGGACGCCGTCGAGCAGTTGATGGTGGTGTACCCGGCGGTCGCGATGGGCGGGTACGTCGTACCGGGCCGGGACAAGGGGACCGGGCACTACGACGCGCACTTCGGCCTGGTGCTCGGCTTCGACCCAGCCGCGTGCCGGGCGGGCTACAACGCCACCGACAAGCGGGTCCCGCAGGACACCACCGACAAGCCCGCCAACACCAAGGCAGGCTGTACTGCGGCACCCGGGTCCGGCGTAAACGTCCGCGGCGCGCAGAACAAGCCCGCACCGTCGTCGCGGGAAGACCTGAACCGGACCGGCTACGGCGTCGGGTACGACACCACGACCAGGTCCGCGGGCGGTTCCGGCGGGATGCCTGAGCTCGTGCTCGGCTCGACCGGCGGCCAGGCGGACTACCTCGGCTCGGACTCCTGGAAAGCCCTCATCCTCGGTCCGGTGACCAGCCAGTGACCTCGATCTCCCGACGGGGTCAGGCGATCCTGGCCTGGGCGCTCAGCGTGCTGCTGGTCGTCGCGTTGGCCGCGGCCGTCGTCTCCGTGGTCGCGTTGAGCCGGCAGAACGCGCGGGCCGACGCCCGTGCCGGTGCGATGCAGGCGGGCCGGCAGTTGGCGCTCGACTTCACCACGTACAACTACGAGAGCTGGGACGCCGACGCGAAGCGGGTGCTGGACGACTCCACCGGGCAGTTCAAGGAGGAGTTCGCGGCCGGGTCGAACCAGGTCAAGGCCGAGGTGGTGACGAACAAGGCGACCTCCAAGGGCGACGTGAAGGAGGCCGCGGTGGTGTCGAACGACAAGGACTCGGCCCAGGTGCTGGTGATCGTGAACGCGGTGGTGACCAACACCGCGTCCGCCGACGGGGTGGAGCGGCGCTACCGGATCAAGCTGGACCTGGTCCGCGAACAGGACCGCTGGCTCACCGCCGACCTCCAGGTGGTGGGCTGATGCCGGATCGCCCCCGCAACCGCCCCCGGATCGCCGGCCAGCGCCGTACGGCGGAGCAAGTGACTCCCGCCACACTCGAGCAGCCGGAAGAGGCCGTCGAAGAGGTAGTCACCCCTGACGAGACCACGGACAGTGACCAATCTGTCGAGTCCGAAGAAGTCAGCGAGCCGGTAGTCAGTCAGCCGAACCGCGTCAACGTCGTACTCACGGTGTCTCTGTCCGTGCTGATCGTGATCGTGCTCGCGCTGGCCGGGTTCCTCGGGTTGAAGGCGTGGCGTGGCCAGGAGGCCGAGGACGCCCGGAACGAGGCGGCGACGGCGGGCCGGAAGGCGGCCGAGACGGCGCTCAGCTACGACTACCGCTCGCTGGACAAGAGCTTCGCGGCCGCGCGGGCGACGATGACCCCCGAATTCGCGGCCAAGTTCGACGAGACCGCCAAGGTGGCCGGCGAGCTCGCCACCAAGACCAAGGCGACCGTCCGGGCCGAGGTCCGCGAGGTCGGCGTCCGCGACGGCGACGCGAACCGGGTCACCCTGGTCATCTTCGTGAACCAGACCACCACCAGCACGATCACGCAGGGTAAACCGCGGGTGGACCTGAACCGAACCCGGTTCACGATGGTTCGAAACGGTGGTCAATGGCTGGTCCAGGAGATCGCCGGACTGTAGTCTCAGGGGTGGCTCCGGATGGGACTTGCCGGGCGGCTCGCGGGTCATCACCCGCTTGAGACCCCGGGTCGGTCCTTGACTGAGTAGGTGGTCCGACGGCATAGTGTTGGACCCCATTGGACAGCCTTGCCCTGATCGGGTAACCTATTGCTTTGCGCTGCCTTTACTCTTCACCCTGGCTCAGGTCAAGACTTGACTAGGGTGGTTCGGCGTGCGCTCCCAGCACCGAAGTGATTTCTGCGAGCCCGTGGAAGGACGCCCCTTGGTCGCCTCGCGCAACCCCCAGTCCGACAGCATTTCCGACGTTTCCGGCTCCCGCCGCATCTCCTTCGCAAAGATCTCCGAGCCTCTCGAGGTTCCGGATCTGCTTGCGCTGCAGGTGGACAGTTTCGACTGGCTGGTCGGTAACGAAACGTGGCAGGCCCGGGTGGCCGCCGCCGAGGCCGAGGGACGGTCGGATCTGTCCGGCCCCAGCGGCCTGGAAGAGATTTTCGAGGAGATCTCCCCGATCGAGGACTTCAGCGGCACCATGTCGCTGTCGTTCCGTGACCACCGGTTCGAGCCGCCGAAGAACACGGTCGACGAGTGCAAGGAGCGCGACGTCACCTACTCGGCGCCGCTGTTCGTCACCGCCGAGTTCATGAACAACGAGACCGGCGAGATCAAGAGCCAGACCGTCTTCATGGGCGATTTCCCGTTGATGACGCGCAAGGGCACCTTCGTGATCAACGGCACCGAGCGTGTCGTCGTCTCCCAGCTCGTCCGGTCCCCCGGTGTGTACTTCGAGCGCACACCGGACAAGACCTCCGACAAGGACATCTTCACCGCCAAGATCATCCCGTCGCGCGGCGCGTGGCTGGAGTTCGAGGTCGACAAGCGCGACATGGTGGGCGTGCGGCTGGACCGCAAGCGCAAGCAGAACGTCACCGTGCTGCTCAAGGCGCTCGGCTGGACCGACGCGCAGATCCTGGAGGAGTTCGGCGAGTACGAGTCGATCCGCCTCACCCTGGAGAAGGACCACACCTCCGGGCAGGACGACGCGCTGCTGGACATCTACCGCAAGCTGCGTCCGGGTGAACCGCCGACCCGCGAGGCCGCGCAGGCGCTGCTGGACAACTACTACTTCAACGGCAAGCGCTACGACCTGGCCAAGGTCGGCCGGTACAAGATCAACAAGAAGCTCGGCCGGGACGAGGCGCACGACACGGCCGTCCTGACGATCAACGACATCGTCGCGACGATCAAGTACCTGGTCGCGCTGCACGAGGGCAAGACCGACCTGGACGCGCCGCAGGGCGAGATCGTCGTCGAAGAGGACGACATCGACCACTTCGGCAACCGCCGTCTGCGCACGGTCGGCGAGCTGATCCAGAACCAGCTCCGCACCGGCCTGGCCCGGATGGAGCGGGTGGTCCGGGAGCGGATGACGACCCAGGACGTCGAGGCGATCACGCCGCAGACCCTGATCAACATCCGCCCGGTGGTGGCGGCGCTGAAGGAGTTCTTCGGCACCTCCCAGCTGTCCCAGTTCATGGACCAGACCAACCCGATCGCGGGTCTGACCCACAAGCGCCGCCTGTCGGCCCTTGGCCCGGGTGGTCTGAGCCGGGAGCGGGCCGGCTTCGAGGTCCGCGACGTGCACCCGTCCCACTACGGCCGGATGTGCCCGATCGAGACCCCGGAAGGCCCGAACATCGGCCTGATCGGCTCGCTCGCGACGTACGGCCGGGTGAACCCGTTCGGGTTCGTCGAGACGCCGTACCGCAAGGTCGTGGACGGCGGCGTCACCGACCAGGTCGACTACCTGACCGCCGACGAGGAGGACCGGTTCGTCATCGCGCAGGCCAACGCCGTGCTGACCGACGACGACCGGTTCGCCGAGGACCGCGTGCTGGTCCGTCGCCGCCACGGTGAGGTCGAGCTCGTGCTGGTCGAGGACGTGGACTACATGGACGTCTCGCCGCGCCAGATGGTGTCGGTCGCGACCGCGATGATCCCGTTCCTGGAGCACGACGACGCCAACCGCGCGCTGATGGGCTCCAACATGCAGCGCCAGGCCGTGCCGCTGATCACCGCCGACGCTCCGCTGGTCGGCACCGGGATGGAGTACCGCGGTGCGGTCGACGCCGGTGACGTGGTGGTGGCCGACAAGGCCGGTGTGGTCAAGGAGGTCTCGGCCGACCTGATCGAGGTCGCCGCCGACGACGGCACGTACCAGACCTACCGGCTGGCGAAGTTCCGCCGGTCGAACCAGGGCACCTGCATCAACCAGCGTCCGCTGGTCGACGCCGGGCAGCGGGTCGAGGTGAACAGCCCGCTCGCCGACGGTCCGTGCACCGACGAGGGCGAGATGGCGCTCGGCCGCAACCTGCTGGTCGCGTTCATGCCGTGGGAGGGCCACAACTACGAGGACGCGATCATCCTCAGCCAGCGCGTCGTACAGCAGGACCTGCTGACCTCGATCCACATCGAGGAGCACGAGGTCGACGCTCGCGACACCAAGCTGGGTCCGGAGGAGATCACCCGGGACATCCCGAACGTCTCCGACGAGATGCTGGCCGACCTGGACGAGCGCGGCATCATCCGGATCGGGGCCGAGGTCACCACCGGCGACATCCTGGTCGGCAAGGTCACCCCCAAGGGCGAGACCGAGCTGACCCCGGAGGAGCGGCTGCTGCGGGCCATCTTCGGTGAGAAGGCCCGTGAGGTCCGCGACACCTCGCTGAAGGTGCCGCACGGCGAGAACGGCACCGTCATCGGGGTCCGCGTCTTCGACCGCGACAACGGCGACGAGCTGCCGCCGGGCGTGAACCAGCTGGTCCGCGTGTACGTCGCGCAGAAGCGCAAGATCTCCGTCGGTGACAAGCTCGCCGGACGCCACGGCAACAAGGGCGTCATCTCGAAGATCCTGCCGGTCGAGGACATGCCGTTCCTGGAGGACGGCACCCAGGTCGACATCATCCTGAACCCGCTGGGCGTGCCCGGCCGGATGAACGTCGGTCAGGTGCTGGAGACCCACCTCGGCTGGGTCGCCAGTCGTGGCTGGAAGGTCGACCCGGACAACAAGGACGAGTGGGCCCAGCGACTGATCAAGATCGGCGCCGGCGAGGCCGAGCCGTTCACGAACGTCGCCACCCCGGTGTTCGACGGCGCCAAGGAGGAGGAGGTCACCGGCCTGCTCGGCTCCACGCTGCCGAACCGCGACGGCGTCCGGATGGTCGACGGCACCGGCAAGGCCCGGCTCTTCGACGGCCGCTCCGGCGAGCCGTTCCCGGAGCCGGTGGGTGTCGGCTACATGTACATGCTGAAGCTGCACCACCTGGTGGACGACAAGATCCACGCGCGTTCGACCGGTCCGTACTCGATGATCACCCAGCAGCCGCTGGGTGGTAAGGCGCAGTTCGGCGGTCAGCGGTTCGGCGAGATGGAGGTGTGGGCCCTGGAGGCCTACGGCGCCGCCTTCGCGCTGCAGGAACTGCTCACCATCAAGTCGGACGACGTGGTCGGCCGGGTCAAGGTGTACGAGGCGATCGTCAAGGGCGAGAACATCCCGGAGCCGGGTATCCCGGAGTCGTTCAAGGTTCTGGTCAAGGAAATGCAGTCCCTGTGTCTGAACGTGGAAGTGCTCTCGTCCGACGGAAGCCGGGTCGAGATGCGCGACAGCGAGGAGGACGTCTTCCGTGCAGCGGAGGAACTGGGCATCGACCTGTCCCGGCGTGAGCCGAACAGCGTCGAGGAGGTCTGAGCGGGTTGCCGCTTGACATCAACAATCACTCAGACCTTTTACTTTTGGGGAGATAACACATCGTGCTCGACGTGAACTTCTTCGACGAGCTTCGGATCGGACTGGCGACCGCGGATGAGATCCGCCAGTGGTCGCACGGCGAGGTCAAGAAGCCCGAGACGATCAACTACCGGACGCTCAAGCCCGAGCGTGACGGACTGTTCTGCGAGAAGATCTTCGGTCCCACCCGGGACTGGGAGTGCTACTGCGGTAAGTACAAGCGAGTCCGGTTCAAGGGCATCATCTGTGAGCGGTGTGGCGTCGAGGTCACCCGCCAGAAGGTGCGCCGGGAGCGGATGGGCCACATCGAGCTGGCGGCCCCGGTCACCCACATCTGGTACTTCAAGGGTGTCCCGTCGCGGCTCGGCTACCTGCTCGACCTCGCCCCGAAGGACCTGGAGAAGGTCATCTACTTCGCGGCGTACATGATCACCGACGTCGACGACGAGGCGCGGCACCGCGACCTCGCCTCGCTGGAGGGCCGGACCGACGTCGAGCGCAAGCAGCTCGAGAACCGGCGCGACAACGACATCGAGCAGCGGATGAAGAAGCTCGAGGAGGACCTGGCGCAGCTCGAGGCCGAGGGCGCCAAGGCCGACGTACGGCGCAAGGTGAAGGAGTCCGCCGAGCGTGAGGTCAAGCAGCTGCGCGACCGTGCGCAGCGCGAGATCGACCGCCTCGACGAGGTCTGGACCCGGTTCAAGAACCTCAAGGTCCAGGACCTGGAGGGCGACGAGATCCTCTACCGCGCCATGAAGGAGCGGTTCGGCAAGTACTTCGAGGGCGCGATGGGCGCCGCCGCGATCCAGCGCCGGCTGGAGACCTTCGACCTGAAGGCCGAGGCGGCCAACCTGCGCGAGACGATCAAGACCGGCAAGGGCCAGCGCAAGACCCGCGCCCTGAAGCGGCTCAAGGTCGTCACCGCGTTCCTTGCCACCAACAACAGCCCGATGGGCATGGTGCTCGACTGCGTTCCGGTGATCCCGCCGGACCTGCGGCCGATGGTCCAGCTCGACGGTGGCCGGTTCGCCACCTCCGACCTGAACGACCTGTACCGCCGGGTGATCAACCGGAACAACCGGCTCAAGCGGCTGCTCGACCTGGGCGCGCCGGAGATCATCGTCAACAACGAGAAGCGGATGCTGCAGGAGGCCGTCGACGCGCTGTTCGACAACGGCCGCCGTGGCCGTCCGGTCACCGGCCCGGGCAACCGGCCGCTGAAGTCGCTGTCCGACATGCTCAAGGGCAAGCAGGGTCGTTTCCGTCAGAACCTGCTGGGCAAGCGCGTCGACTACTCCGGCCGTTCGGTCATCGTGGTCGGCCCGCAGCTCAAGCTGCACCAGTGCGGTCTGCCGAAGGCGATGGCGCTGGAGCTGTTCAAGCCGTTCGTGATGAAGCGGCTGGTCGACCTCAACCACGCGCAGAACATCAAGTCCGCCAAGCGGATGGTGGAGCGCCAGCGCGCCCAGGTCTGGGACGTGCTGGAAGAGGTCATCACCGAGCACCCGGTCCTGCTGAACCGTGCACCTACCCTGCACCGGCTCGGTATCCAGGCGTTCGAGCCGCAGCTGATCGAGGGCAAGGCGATCCAGATCCACCCGCTCGTCTGCTCCGCGTTCAACGCGGACTTCGACGGTGACCAGATGGCGGTGCACCTGCCGCTGTCGGCCGAGGCGCAGGCCGAGGCGCGGATCCTGATGCTGTCGACGAACAACATCCTGAAGCCGGCCGACGGCCGTCCGGTCACGATGCCGACCCAGGACATGATCATCGGCATCTACTTCCTGACCATGCTGAAGGAGGGCGTGCTCGGCGAGGGCCGGGCGTTCGGCTCGGTGGCCGAGGCGCTGATGGCGTTCGACCGCAACGAGCTGTCGCTGCAGGCGAAGATCACGCTGCGGCTGGGCGAGGCGGAGGCACCGGCTGGTGCGATGCCGCTGGACGACGGCGGGTTCTCGCTGGAGACGACGCTGGGCCGCGCGCTGTTCAACGAGGCGCTGCCGAGCGACTACACCTTCGTGGACACCGAGGTCGGCAAGAAGCAGCTGGGCTCGATCGTCAACGACCTGGCCGAGCGCTACTCCAAGGTCCAGGTGGCCAACTGCCTGGACGCGCTGAAGGATCTCGGTTTCCGCTGGGCCACCCGGTCGGGTGTCACGGTGTCGATCGACGACTTCAGCACGCCGCCGAGCAAGCCCGAGATCATGGCCCGGTACGAGTCGCAGGCCGAGAAGGTCCAGAAGCAGTTCGAGCGGGGTCTGATCACCTCGTCCGAGCGGCGGCAGGAGCTGATCGAGATCTGGACCGGCGCCAACGCCGAGGTCGGCAAGGCGATGGAGGAGAACTTCGAGAAGACCAACCCGATCTGGATGATGGTCCACTCGGGTGCCCGAGGCAACATGATGCAGATCCGGCAGATCGCCGGTATGCGTGGCCTGGTGGCCAACCCGAAGGGCGAGATCATCGCCCGGCCGATCAAGTCCAACTTCCGTGAGGGCCTGTCGGTGGTCGAGTACTTCATCGCCACCCACGGTGCCCGGAAGGGTCTGGCCGACACCGCGCTGCGGACCGCCGACTCGGGGTACCTGACCCGTCGTCTGGTGGACGTCTCGCAGGACGTCATCATCCGCGAGGAGGACTGCGGCACCGAGCGTGGTCTGCCGAAGAAGATCGGCGAGGCCGGTCCGAACGGCAAGGTCGTGCACGCGGAGAACGTCGAGACCAGCGCGTACGCCCGCACCCTGGCCACCGACGTGGTGGACAAGGCCGGGAAGGTCGTCCTGGCGGCCGGCAGCGACCTGGGCGACGTGTCCATCGCCGCGCTGGTCGAGGCTGGGATCGAGGAGGTCAAGGTCCGCTCCGTGCTGACCTGTGACGCCAAGACCGGGACCTGCGCGAAGTGCTACGGCCGTTCGCTGGCCACCGGCAAGCCGGTCGACATCGGTGAGGCGGTCGGCATCATCGCGGCCCAGTCCATCGGTGAGCCGGGGACGCAGCTGACCATGCGTACCTTCCACACCGGTGGTGTCGCGGGTGATGACATCACCCACGGTCTGCCGCGTGTGGTCGAGCTCTTCGAGGCTCGCCAGCCCAAGGGCAAGGCGCCGATCTCGGAGGCCGCCGGCCGGATCGCGATCGAGGACACCGACAAGACCCGGAAGCTGGTGCTCACCCCGGACGACGGTTCCGAGGAGGTCGCCTACCCGGTGTCGAAGCGTGGCCGCCTGCTGATCGAGGAAGGTCAGCACGTCGAGGTCGGTCAGCAGCTGACGCAGGGTACGCCGGACCCGCAGGAGGTACTCCGCATCCTGGGTGTCCGCAAGGCGCAGGAGCACCTGGTGGACGAGGTCCAGGAGGTGTACCGGTCGCAGGGTGTGGCCATCCACGACAAGCACATCGAGATCATCGTCCGGCAGATGCTGCGCCGGGTCACGGTGATCGAGTCCGGCGAGGCGAACCTGCTGCCGGGTGAGCTGGCGGACCGCCTGATGTTCGAGGCGGAGAACCGTCGGGTGGTTGCCGAGGGCGGTACGCCGGCCTCGGGCCGTCCGGTCCTGATGGGTATCACCAAGGCGTCGCTCGCGACCGAGTCGTGGCTGTCGGCCGCCTCCTTCCAGGAGACGACCCGGGTCCTGACCGAGGCCGCGATCCACGGCAAGTCCGACTCGCTGGTCGGTCTGAAGGAGAACGTCATCATCGGCAAGCTGATCCCGGCCGGTACGGGCATGGACCGTTACCGCAACATCCGGGTGGAGCCCACCGAGGAGGCGAAGGCCGCGATGTACTCGATGGTCGGCTACGAGTCGTACGACTACGACTTCGGCCCGTCCGCGGGTCAGTCGGTCCCGCTCGACGACTTCGACCTCGGTTCGTACCAGAACTGAGTCCGGTCAAACACACTGCCGAGGGCGGCACTCCCGATCAGGGGGTGCCGCCCTCGCGGCGTACTGGGGCACGATGGCCGCGTGGCCGTGAGCTGGACTGGTTCGAGATCGGATTCTCGCCACGCAAGCAGTCCACGACGCTGTACATCACCGAAGGTTTCGACGGGTACGACGAGCTGCTGGCGCGCCTTGGTCCGCATACGACCGGTGTGTCCTGCCTGTACCTCAAACGCTTGGCAGACGTGGATTCCGGCGTTCTGGAGGAGCTCATGACGCGGTCGGTCGAGCACGTTCGCGGGCGCGCCTGACACGCAATCGGGGCGCCGGGGCGCGAGTGTCCCCGGGATGCGCCAAGATGGGTCCATGACCGACCACCCGGCGTACTTGCAGCCTTTCGTTCTGCCGGTCGCCGACGCGGTGGATGTGCTGGTCGAACGGGTCGGTGAGGTCGACCTGTATCGCCCGGCCGGCACGGCGCGACGAGGTGCGATCCTCTTCGTGCACGGGGGTCCGATGCCTGCGGATCTGGAGGTGACGCCGCGGGACTGGCCGGTCTATCGGGGGTATGCGACAGCCGCGGCACAACGCGGTCCGGTGGCAGCTGTCGTCGATCACAGCCTGATCCATGGGCTCGATCAGCTCGCCACCGCCGCCGACGACGTGGAGGCCGCCGTCGGCATTCTGCGGGCCGATCCGCAGGTGGACCCGAACCGCATCGCCCTGTGGTTCTTCTCCGGCGCCGGTCTGCTCGCGGGGGAGTGGCTGGACAGCCGGCCGGACTGGCTGCGCTGCGTGCTGTTGACATATCCGCTGCTCGTCGCGCCACCCGGTGTCGGCGAGCTCGTTTCCGCCGCCGAGGTGATCGGCAAACCCAAAGACCTGCCGGTGCTGCTGACGAGGGTCGGCCGCGAGCGTGAGGAACTCGCTGGTCCGGTGGCGGAGTTCGTCTCCGCCGGTGGCGCCGCGCTGGACATCATCGACGTACCGAAAGGGCAACACGGCTTCGACATGCTCGACCACACCGACGAATCCCGCGCCGCGGTGACCAAGGCCCTGGACTGGGCGATCGCCCACCTGGGCCAGGACCCCACCAGCGAGCAAACCACCGGCCAACTCCCGCCGGCCACCTCCTCGACCTCCACCATCCCCAACCCCACCCCCTCGTCCACGTCTTCCCTCCCCCCTTCCCCCCTCCCTGCCCTCACCCCGGAAGCCATCCCGGCTCCCGCACCTGCTCCTGCCCCGGCTCCGGCTGTGGCGCTGCTGGCGTGGTCCGAGACCGCGGCCAGCCGGGTGGTCGGGCGGGAGCAGCTCGCGTATGTGGCACACGACCTGGAAGCGTTCCTGGCGATGTACTCGCCGACGGCGCAGCTGCAGTTCGCCGACGGGTCGTTGCTCAAGGGCCGCCGCTCACTACGCGAGTACTACCGGCCACTCTTCGGCGCCGGCCGGTGCAAGACCGAGCTGCAGCAGCGGATGACGCTGGGCGACTGGGTCATCGACCAGGCGATCCGGCACGACACCGACCAGGGCCCGATTCCGACGATCGTGATGTATCGCGTTCAGGAAGGGCTGATCAGCGAGGTCCGGTTCCTTGTCTGACACAGCCTTGTCCGAGCTGGACTACCTGAGCGAGTTCGAGCGCACCGCGGCGGAGCTGGCGGCGGTCTTCGGGACCGTCGACCCGGCCGCCGCGGTACCGAACTGCCCCGGCTGGACCGTCGCCGACCTGGCCCTGCACATCGGCGGCGGTCAGCGCTGGGCCGCCTCGATCCTGCTCAGCGGCGTCGGTCAGAAGGCCCCGGACGTGCTCCGGACGACGGCCTCCTGGTCCGATTGGTACGCCGGGACGACGGCTGCCCTGGTCGCCGCGATCAGGGCAGTGGATCCGGACGAGCCGTGCTGGAACTTCGCCCCGGTTGAGCAGCGGGCGGGGTTCTGGGCCCGGCGACGTCTGCATGAGACGGCGGTCCATCTGGTAGACGCCGTCCAGGCCGCCGCCGGTCCGGCCGATCCGGAGCCGGCGAAAACGGCCCTGGATGTGGTTCCGCCGGCCATCGCGGCCGACGGGGTCGACGAGGTTTTCGGGGTGTTCCTGCCCCGGATGCTGGTCCGCGGATTCGAGCCTTCGGTCACCCGGCAGCTCGGCGTACGGGCTGTCGACACCGGTGACGAATGGACGCTGACGCCTTTGCCACAAGGGGATCGGCCGCGGGTGGAGCGGGGCAGGGCAGTCGGTGAGGCGGTGCTGTCCGGGACCGCGGCGGAGCTGCTTCTGTGTCTGTGGAAACGGCTTCCGGGCGATCGGTTGAAGGTCGAGGGAGACACGGCCGTGGCGACCGCGTTCCTGGCGGCACGATCCACTCCGTAGACCCTGTAAACTGGTGTCGCGGCCGGGCCTCAGCGCGGCGCGGTCATCTGTTTTGACCGTGCTTGAGGCAGCCGCTAGTCTTAACGATCGTGCCCGGGTCATCCTGGGCCGTCATGCGTGCCCCTCGTAGATACGGGTTAGCGCGCGTGGCTCGGTCTCCCTGCCGACAGTCAGAGATTACGACTTCGGCACGACCGTGCGCACGCGACACACCCGACCGCGGGGGCCGCAGCAACCGACCGGACGACAGAAAGAGACCTACGCGGTGCCCACCATTCAGCAGCTGGTCCGCAAGGGCCGCCAGGACAAGGTGTCCAAGAACAAGACGCCGGCCCTGAAGGGTTCCCCTCAGCGTCGTGGTGTGTGCACGCGCGTCTACACGACCACCCCGAAGAAGCCGAACTCGGCGCTTCGCAAGGTCGCGCGTGTCCGCCTCACCAGCGGCATCGAGGTCACCGCATACATCCCCGGCGTCGGCCACAACCTGCAGGAGCACTCGATCGTGCTCGTGCGTGGCGGTCGGGTGAAGGACCTCCCGGGTGTCCGGTACAAGATCATCCGCGGTTCGCTCGACACCCAGGGTGTGAAGAACCGGAAGCAGGCTCGCAGCCGGTACGGCGCGAAGAAGGAGAAGAGCTAATGCCGCGCAAGGGTCCCGCACCCAAGCGGCCGGTCATCATCGACCCGGTCTACAGTTCGCCGCTGGTCACCCAGTTGATCTCCAAGATCCTGGTGGACGGCAAGAAGCAGATCGCGCAGAGCATCGTCTACACGGCGCTCGAGGGCACCCGGACGAAGACCGGCACCGACCCGGTCATCACGCTGAAGCGCGCCCTGGACAACGTGAAGCCCAGCATCGAGGTGAAGAGCCGCCGGGTCGGTGGCGCCACCTACCAGGTGCCGATCGAGGTCAAGCCCGGTCGCTCGACCACGCTCGCCCTGCGCTGGCTCACGTCGTACTCCCGTGCGCGTCGCGAGAAGACCATGGCCGAGCGCCTGATGAACGAGATCCTGGACGCGTCCAACGGTCTCGGCGCGTCGGTGAAGCGCCGCGAGGACACGCACAAGATGGCCGAAGCCAACAAGGCTTTCGCCCACTACCGCTGGTGATCCGGGGTCCGATCCGGACCCCCAGCTCACCCCTTTTGAAGCATTACGGAAGCGAGAGGTAGACCACCGAGGTGGCCGTACAAATCACCACCGACCTGGCCAAGGTCCGCAACATCGGGATCATGGCCCACATCGACGCCGGCAAGACGACGACGACCGAGCGGATCCTCTTCTACACCGGGATCACCTACAAGATCGGTGAGGTCCACGAGGGCGCTGCCACGATGGACTGGATGGAGCAGGAGCAGGAGCGCGGCATCACCATCACGTCCGCCGCGACGACCTGCATCTGGAAAGACCACACCATCAACATCATCGACACCCCGGGCCACGTCGACTTCACCGTCGAGGTGGAGCGGTCGCTGCGCGTGCTCGACGGTGCCGTCGCCGTGTTCGACGGTGTCGCCGGTGTCGAGCCGCAGTCCGAGACCGTCTGGCGTCAGGCCGACCGGTACGGCGTACCGCGGATCTGCTTCGTGAACAAGCTGGACCGCACCGGTGCGGAGTTCATGCGCTGCGTCGACATGATCAAGGACCGGCTCGCCGCCGTGCCGCTGGTCATGCAGCTGCCGATCGGGGCCGAGTCCGACTTCATCGGCGTCGTCGACCTGGTCGAGATGCGTGCGCTGACCTGGCGGGGCGAGACCACGATCGGTGAGGACTACACCGTCGAGGAGATCCCCGCGTCGCACACCGAGGCGGCCGCCGAGTGGCGGGACAAGCTGATCGAGACGCTGGCCGAGGCCGACGACGACATCATGGAGCTGTACCTGGAAGGCGACCAGCCGACCCAGGAGCAGCTGAAGGCCGCCATCCGGCGCGCCACCCTGGCGAGCAAGCTGACCCCGGTGCTGACCGGTACGGCGTTCAAGAACAAGGGCGTCCAGCCGCTGCTCGACGCGGTGAACGACTACCTGCCGAGCCCGGTCGACGTGCCGGCCATCGAGGGCCACGACGTCAAGGACGCCGACCAGGTCGTGCTGCGCAAGCCGGACGACAGCGAGCCGTTCTCGGCGCTGGCGTTCAAGATCGCGGCCGACCCGCACCTGGGCAAGCTGACCTTCATCCGGGTCTACTCCGGCAAGCTGGAGACCGGCACGCAGGTGCTGAACCCGACCAAGGGCCGCAAGGAGCGGATCGGCAAGATCTACCGGATGCACGCGAACAAGCGTGAGGAGATCGCCTCGATCGGCGCCGGCCACATCGTCGCCGTGATGGGTCTGAAGGACACCACCACCGGTGAGACGCTGTGCGACCCGGCCAAGCCGGTCCTGCTGGAGTCGATGCAGTTCCCGGCCCCGGTCATCTCGGTAGCCATCGAGCCGAAGTCGAAGGCCGACCAGGAGAAGCTGGGTGTGGCCATCCAGCGTCTCGCCGACGAGGACCCGACCTTCCAGGTCCGGACCGACGAGGACACCGGCCAGACGATCATCGCCGGCATGGGTGAGCTGCACCTCGAGGTGCTGGTCGACCGGATGAAGCGCGAGTTCCGCGTCGAGGCCAACGTCGGCAAGCCGCAGGTCGCCTACCGCGAGACGATCAAGAAGAAGGTCGAGAAGGTCGACTACACGCACAAGAAGCAGACCGGTGGTTCGGGTCAGTTCGCGCGTGTGATCATCACCATCGAGCCGACCTCGGTCGAGGCGGGTGGCGAGGGCGGTTACGAGTTCGTCAACGCCGTCACCGGTGGCCGCATCCCCCGGGAGTACATCCCGTCGGTGGACGAGGGCGCCCAGGAGGCGATGGAGTTCGGCGTACTGGCCGGCTACCCGATGGTGGACGTCAAGGTGACGCTGACGGACGGCGCCTACCACGACGTCGACTCGTCCGAGCTCGCCTTCAAGATCGCCGGGTCGATGGCCTTCAAGGACGCCGCCCGCCGGGCGACTCCGGTCATCCTGGAGCCGATGTTCGCGGTCGAGGTCATCACCCCCGAGGACTACATGGGTGAAGTGATCGGCGACCTCAACTCACGCCGTGGCCAGATCCAGTCGATGGACGAAGGCCCCGGTGGCAGCCGGGCTGTGAAGGCCCTGGTGCCGTTGTCCGAGATGTTCGGGTATGTCGGGGACCTGCGGTCGAAGACCCAGGGCCGCGCGTCGTACTCGATGCAGTTCGATTCCTACGCCGAGGTTCCGAAGAACGTGGCGGAAGAGATCATCAAGAAGGCCCGGGGCGAGTAGTCTCTCGCTCCGGACCAACCACCCACAGCGCGTCGGCGTACGGCGTAGTCAACATTTACTAGGAGGGCCCCAGTGGCGAAGGCGAAGTTCGAGCGGACTAAGCCGCACGTCAACATCGGCACCATCGGTCACATCGACCACGGTAAGACCACTCTTACCGCGGCGATCACCAAGGTGCTGCACGACAAGTACCCGACGCTCAACGAGGCGTCGGCCTTCGATCAGATCGACAAGGCGCCGGAAGAGCGTCAGCGCGGTATCACCATCTCGATCGCGCACGTCGAGTACCAGACCGAGGCCCGGCACTACGCCCACGTCGACTGCCCGGGGCACGCGGACTACATCAAGAACATGATCACCGGTGCGGCCCAGATGGACGGTGCGATCCTGGTCGTCGCCGCCACCGACGGCCCGATGCCGCAGACGCGTGAGCACGTGCTGCTCGCCCGTCAGGTCGGCGTGCCGGCCATGGTCGTGGCGCTGAACAAGTGCGACATGGTGGACGACGAGGAGATCCTGGAGCTCGTCGAGCTCGAGGTCCGCGAGCTGCTCTCCGAGCAGGAGTTCGACGGCGACAACGTTCCGGTCATCAAGGTCGCGGCCCACCCGGCGCTGCAGGGTGACGCCAAGTGGAGCGAGTCGATCATGGAGCTGATGGACGCGGTCGACTCCTACATCCCGCAGCCGGTCCGCGAGATCGACAAGCCGTTCCTGATGCCGGTGGAGGACGTCTTCACCATCACGGGTCGCGGCACCGTCATCACCGGCCGGATCGAGCGCGGCGTGGTCAAGGTCAACGAGACCGTCGACATCGTCGGCATCCGTCCGGAGAAGCAGACCACCACGGTCACCGGTATCGAGATGTTCCGCAAGCTGCTGGACGAGGGCCAGGCCGGTGAGAACGTCGGTCTGCTGCTTCGTGGCACCAAGCGCGAGGACGTCGAGCGCGGCATGGTCGTGATCAAGCCGGGCACCACCACCCCGCACACCAACTTCGACGCTTCGGTCTACATCCTGTCGAAGGAGGAGGGCGGCCGGCACACGCCGTTCTTCCAGAACTACCGGCCCCAGTTCTACTTCCGCACCACGGACGTCACCGGCGTCGTCACGCTGCCCGAGGGCACCGAGATGGTCATGCCGGGCGACAACACCGACATGTCGGTCGAGCTGATCCAGCCGATCGCCATGGAAGAGAACCTCCGGTTCGCGATCCGTGAAGGTGGCCGCACCGTCGGCGCCGGCCGGGTCACCAAGATCATCAAGTGATCTCACGAGGTCCGCGAGGGCTCACACCCTGAGCCCCCGCGGACCTCTGCTTTGCGGCCCAACTGGGGCGTGAAGCCACCCGATTGGCGTTCCGGCGCCGATCTCTGGCACAATATTCAGGTTGCTCAGGCGAGGCCGCCGGGGTGCGCCGCGGACCATCGGGTCCGGTGGCAGCGCCGGACCGGAGACCATGCCGAGGTTCCGGTCCGAGACCGGGCCCCGATCACCATTCCAGGTCGATTAGGTGCTGCTGACGTGTGTTTCCACGTCCGCGACACACCCGACCTCGGGGGTCGGAGCAACGCAACGAAGACGATAGAGAAGGACGAAGCGAAGCGATGGCGGGACAGAAGATCCGCATCCGGCTGAAGGCCTACGACCACGAGGTCATCGACAGCTCGGCACGCAAGATTGTCGACACGGTGACGCGTACTGGTGCGAAGGTTGCTGGCCCGGTGCCGTTGCCGACGGAAAAGAACGTGTTCTGCGTCATCCGCTCGCCGCACAAGTACAAGGACAGCCGCGAGCACTTCGAGATGCGCACCCACAAGCGGCTCATCGACATCATCGACCCCACGCCGAAGACCGTCGACTCGCTGATGCGGCTCGACCTGCCGGCCGGTGTCGACATCGAGATCAAGCTCTGAGGGAAAAGCGACACCAATGAGCATTCAGAAGAACACGCGCGGTCTGCTGGGCACCAAGCTCGGCATGACCCAGACCTGGGACGAGAACAACCGCATCGTCCCCGTCACCGTGATCCAGGCCGGCCCGTGTGTCGTGACCGGGGTCCGGACCTCGGACAGCCACGGCTACGACGGCGTCCAGATCGCCTTCGGCGACATCGACCCGCGGAAGGTGACCAAGCCGATGCGCGGTCTCTTCGACAAGGTGGGTGTGACCCCGCGCCGGCACCTGCTGGAGCTGCGCACCGCCGACGCGAGCGAGTACACGCTCGGCCAGGAGCTGAAGGCCGAGACCTTCGCCGCCGGTGAGACCGTCGACGTGTCCGCCACCAGCAAGGGCAAGGGCTTCGCCGGTGTGATGAAGCGCCACGGCTTCGGTGGTCTGCGGGCCTCCCACGGTGTGCACAAGAAGCACCGTTCGCCGGGCTCCATCGGCGGCTGCGCCACCCCGGGCCGGGTTTTCAAGGGCATGAAGATGGCCGGCCGGATGGGTAACGAGCGCATCACCACCCAGAACATCACCGTGCACGCGATCGACGCCGAGCGCGGCCTGATTCTGGTCAAGGGTGCGGTTCCCGGTCCCAAGGGCGGCCTCGTGCTGATCCGCAACGCCGCGAAGGGAGCCAAGAAGTGAGCACCGTCGACGTAGTCGTCGTCAAGGGCGACAAGGTCAGCAAGAAGGGCTCCGCCGAGCTCCCCGCCGAGCTGTTCGACGTCCAGGCGAACGTGCCGCTGATCCACCAGGTCGTGGTGGCCCAGCTGGCCGCCGCCCGGCAGGGCACGCACAAGGTCAAGTCCCGCGGTGAGGTCTCCGGTGGTGGCGTCAAGCCGTACCGCCAGAAGGGCACCGGCCGCGCCCGCCAGGGTTCGATCCGGGCACCGCAGTTCACCGGTGGTGGCGTCGTGCACGGCCCCACGCCGCGCAAGTACAACCAGCGGACCCCCAAGAAGATGATCGTCGCCGCGCTTCGCGGTGCGCTCTCGGACCGGGCCCGCGACGGTCGCGTGCACGTGGTGGAGAAGTTCGTGGACGGCGACAAGCCGTCGACCCGCACCGCGATCAAGGTGCTGGCCGAGATCACCGAGCACGTCAAGCTGCTCGTGGTCATCGACCGCGCCGACGACCAGACCTGGCTGAGCCTGCGCAACGTGCCGACCGTGCACCTGCTCGCGTACGACCAGCTGAACGCGTACGACGTGCTCTGCAGCGACGCGGTGATCTTCACCAAGAGCGCGCTCGAGGCTTTCGTCGCCGGCGCGCCGAAGGGCAAGTCCGTCAAGGCCGTCGCCACGTCGACCGAGGCCGAGCAGGAGGTAGAAGCATGAGCCACGGAGTCAACAAAGACCCGCGGGACGTGCTGCTGCGGCCGGTCGTGAGCGAGAAGAGCTACGGCCTGCTGGACGAGCAGAAGTACACGTTCGAGGTGGCCACTGACGCCAACAAGACCGAGATCAAGCTCGCGGTCGAGAAGG
Organism: Kribbella caucasensis; assembly: GCF_004361855.1. Taxonomy (GTDB): domain Bacteria; phylum Actinomycetota; class Actinomycetes; order Propionibacteriales; family Kribbellaceae; genus Kribbella; species Kribbella caucasensis. The sequence continues at coordinate 293,373 of NZ_SNWQ01000006.1, read as the reverse complement.
TGTTCAAGGTCAAGGTCTCAGACGTCAACACCATCAACCGCAAGGGCAAGCGCCGCCGGACCCGTTCGGGCTGGGGCAAGCGCCCGGACACCAAGCGAGCGATCGTGACCCTCAAGGGTGACGACCGGATCGACATCTTCGGAGGCCAGTCGTAATGGGTATCCGCAAATACAAGCCGACGACGCCGGGCCGCCGTGGCTCGAGCGTGGCCGACTTCGTCGAGCTCACCCGTTCGACCCCCGAGAAGTCGCTGCTGCGGCCGCTGCCCAAGAAGGGCGGCCGGAACAACTCCGGCAAGATCACCACCCGGCACCACGGTGGCGGTCACAAGCGGGCGTACCGGCTGATCGACTTCAAGCGGTACGACAAGGACGGCGTCCCGGCGAAGGTGGCCGAGATCGAGTACGACCCGAACCGGACCGCGCGGATCGCGCTGCTGCACTACGTCGACGGCGAGAAGCGCTACATCCTCGCCCCGTCGAACCTGAAGCAGGGCACGATCGTCGAGAACGGTCCGGCCGCCGACATCAAGGTGGGCAACAACCTGCCGCTGCGCAACATCCCGGTCGGCTCCACGGTGCACGCCGTCGAGCTGCGCCCCGGTGGCGGCGCGAAGATGGCCCGGTCCGCCGGCGCCAGCGTGCAGCTGGTCGCCAAGGAGGGCCGGATGGCCACCCTGCGGATGCCGTCCGGCGAGGTCCGGATGGTCGACGTGCGCTGCCGCGCCACCCTCGGTGAGGTCGGCAACGGCGAGCAGTCGAACATCAACTGGGGCAAGGCGGGCCGGATGCGCTGGAAGGGCAAGCGCCCGACCGTCCGTGGTGTCGCGATGAACCCGGTCGACCACCCGCACGGTGGTGGTGAGGGCAAGACCTCGGGTGGACGTCACCCGGTGTCCCCGTGGGGCCAGCCGGAAGGCCGGACCCGCACCCGCAAGGAAAGCGACCGCATGATCGTCCGGCGCCGCAAGGCCGGCAAGAAGCGCTGATAGGGAGCCGGACAGATGCCACGCAGCCTCAAGAAGGGCCCGTTCGTCGACCACCACCTGATGAAGAAGGTGGAGGTGCAGAACGAAAAGGGCACCAAGAACGTCATCAAGACCTGGTCCCGCCGATCGATGATCGTGCCGGACATGATCGGCCACACGCTGGCGGTGCACGACGGCCGCAAGCACGTGCCGGTGTTCGTGACGGACGCGATGGTCGGGCACAAGCTCGGCGAGTTCGCCCCGACCCGGACGTTCAAGGGTCACGAGAAGGACGACCGGAAGTCACGGCGTCGCTGACCGCGGTCGGTGACGAAGCGAAGCAAACCTACGGAGAGATTCGAACATCATGAGCGTTCAAGAGCGTAGGGCCGTCAGTGCCCGTCGCGAGAGCCTGCTGGGCGACGAGCCCGGGGCCTTCGCGGTCGCGCGCTTCGTTCGCGTGACGCCGATGAAGGCGCGTCGCGTGCTCGACCTGGTGCGCGGCATGGGCGTCGACGACGCACTCGCCACTCTGAAGTTCGCCCCGCAGGCCGCTGCCGCGACCGTGTACAAGGTCGTCGACAGCGCCGCGGCGAACGCGGAGGGTACCGAGCACCTGAGCCGGAACGATCTGGTCGTGGTGAAGGCCTTCGTGGACGAGGGGCCGACGCTGAAGCGTCACCGTCCCCGCGCCCAGGGCCGGGCCACCCGGATCGACAAGCGGACCAGCCACATCACCGTGGTCGTCGGCCCGCGTGAGCAGGAGGCCAAGCCGGCCACGGCGAAGAAGGCCGCTGAGAAGAAGGGTAGGACCCGCTAGTGGGCCAGAAGGTAAACCCGCACGGGTTCCGGCTCGGCATCAGCACGGACCACAAGAGCCGGTGGTACGCCGACAAGCTGTACAAGGACTACGTGGGCGAGGACGTCAAGATCCGCCGCCTGCTGAGCAAGGGCATGGAGCGCGCCGGGATCTCCCGAGTGGAGATCGAGCGCACCCGTGACCGCGTCCGGGTCGACATCCACACCGCCCGTCCGGGCATCGTGATCGGTCGCCGCGGCGCCGAGGCGGACCGGATCCGGGGCAGCCTGGAGGAGCTCACCGGCAAGCAGGTGCAGCTGAACATCCTCGAGGTGAAGAACTCCGAGGTCGACGCTCAGCTGGTCGCGCAGGGCGTGGCCGAGCAGCTGTCCGGCCGGGTGGCGTTCCGCCGCGCGATGCGCAAGGCGATGCAGACCACCATGCGTGGCGGCGCCCTGGGCATCCGGATCCAGTGCTCCGGCCGGCTCGGCGGCGCCGAGATGTCCCGGTCGGAGTTCTACCGCGAGGGCCGGGTGCCGCTGCACACCCTCCGGGCGGACATCGACTACGGCTTCTACGAGGCCCGTACGACCTTCGGCCGGATCGGCGTGAAGGTCTGGATCTACAAGGGCGACGTCGCCGGCACCCGCGCTGAGCGCGAGGCGCAGGCCGCCGCCCGGGCTGCCACCCAGCAGCGTCGCCCGGCCCGCCGGGACGACCGCGGTGGCCGCGGTGGCGAGCGTGGCGATCGGGGCGACCGTGGTGGCCGCCGCGACGACCGTCGCGACGGTGGCGCGCGCAACGAGGCCCCCAAGGCCGAGGCGCCGGCGCCGGCTGCCGACAAGCCCGCCGAGACGACCGGAACGGAGAGCTGAACGATGCTCATCCCCCGCAAGGTCAAGCACCGCAAGCAGCACCACCCGGGCCGCTCTGGCGCGGCCAAGGGTGGCACCACGCTGGCGTTCGGTGACTTCGGCATCCAGGCGATCGAGAGCCACTACGTCACCAACCGGCAGATCGAGTCGGCGCGTATCGCGATGACCCGGCACATCAAGCGTGGCGGAAAGGTCTGGATCAACATCTACCCGGACCGCCCGCTGACCAAGAAGCCTGCCGAGACCCGGATGGGTTCCGGTAAGGGTTCGCCGGAGTGGTGGATCGCGAACGTCAAGCGCGGCCGCGTCATGTTCGAGCTGTCCGGTGTGACCGAGGACGTCGCCCGCGAGGCGATGCGCCGGGCGATCCACAAGTTGCCGATGAAGTGCCGCTTCATCACCCGAGAGGCAGGTGAGAACTGATGGCTATCCTGACCGCCGCCGAGCTGCGGAACCTGGGCCGGGGCGAGCTGCTGGAAAAGCTCGACAACGCCAAGGAGGAGTTGTTCAACCTCCGGTTCCAGGCTGCCACGGGTCAGCTGGAGTCCCACGGCCGGCTGCGCGCCGTCCGCAAGGACATCGCCCGCATCTACACGGTGCTGACCGAGCGTGCGCTCGGCATCACCGAAGATGTGGACGGCCCGGCCGCCGCCACGGCCGACGAGACCCCGGCCGAGGTTGAGGCCGAGGCCGAGGAGACCGCGGACGACAGCAGCACGAAGGCCGGGAGCAAGGCATGACCGAGAACGTAGCGAAGGACGAGACCGTGACCACGACCGCCACCGAGGCGCGAGGCCGCCGCAAGACCCGTGAGGGTCGCGTGCTGAGCGACAAGATGGACAAGACCGTCACCGTCGAGGTCGAGGACCGGGTCAAGCACAAGCTGTACGGCAAGGTCATCCGCCGCACCAGCAAGCTCAAGGCCCATGACGAGCAGAACGCCGCCGGTATCGGCGACCTCGTGCGGCTGATGGAGACCCGGCCGCTGTCGGCGACCAAGCGCTGGCGCGTCGTGGAGATCCTCGAGAAGGCCAAGTAGTCCCCGGGGCAACGCCCAGCTGTACCCCATACGAAATCATTCGTTCCGCAAGGCTCACGGAAGTGAGAACCAGCGAGACAACCAGGAGATCAACAGATGATCCAGCAGGAGTCGCGACTGAAGGTCGCCGACAACACGGGTGCGAAGGAGATTCTCTGCATCCGCGTTCTCGGCGGCTCCGGTCGGCGCTACGCCGGTGTCGGCGACACGATCGTCGCCACCGTCAAGGACGCGATCCCGGGCGGTGGCGTCAAGAAGGGTGACGTCGTCAAGGCCGTCGTCGTGCGGACCGTGAAGGAGCGCCGGCGTCCGGACGGCTCCTACATCCGCTTCGACGAGAACGCCGCCGTCATCCTCAAGGCCGATGGTGAGCCGCGTGGTACCCGTATCTTCGGCCCGGTCGGGCGGGAGCTGCGGGAGAAGCGGTTCATGAAGATCATCTCGCTCGCCCCGGAGGTGCTCTGACATGGCAACCGAGTCGCAGCGCAAGCTGCACGTGAAGAAGGGTGACCTCGTCCGCGTGGTCGCCGGCAAGTCCAAGGGTCTCGAGGGCAAGATCATTCAGGTCCTGCCGGATGCCGAGAAGGTCATCGTCGAGGGCGTGAACCGGGTCAAGAAGCACACCAAGGTGCAGCAGGCCCAGCGCGGCGGCACCACGGGTGGCATCGTCACCCAGGAAGCCCCGATCCACGTCTCCAACGTGATGCTTCTGGTCGAGGTCGAGAAGGACGGCAAGAAGCAGAAGGTGACCACCCGCGTCGGCTACAACCGCGTCGAGGTGCAGAAGCGGCGCCCCGACGGCTCGACGTACACCGGTTTCCGGAGCGTCCGGATCGCGCGGCGTACCGGCGAGGAGATCTGATGACCACCGCAGTTACCGAGGCGAAGGTGCAGCCCCGGCTGAAGACCAAGTACCGCGAAGAGATCGTCGGCCAGCTGCAGGAGCAGTTCCGGTTCGAGAACGTCATGCAGGTGCCCGGCCTCACCAAGATCGTGGTGAACATGGGCGTCGGCGAGGCGGCTCGCGACTCGAAGCTGATCGACGGCGCGGTCAAGGACCTGGCCGCGATCACCGGCCAGAAGCCGCAGGTGACCAAGGCCCGCAAGTCGATCGCGCAGTTCAAGCTGCGCGAGGGGATGCCGATCGGCGCCCACGTGACGCTGCGCGGTGACCGGATGTGGGAGTTCCTGGACCGGCTGCTGGCGCTCGCGCTGCCCCGGATCCGCGACTTCCGCGGCCTGTCGCCGAAGCAGTTCGACGGCAACGGGAACTACACCTTCGGTCTGACCGAGCAGGTGATGTTCCACGAGATCAACCAGGACCGGATCGACCGGGTTCGCGGTATGGACATCACCGTGGTGACCACCGCCAAGAACGACGACGAGGGGCGGGCGCTGCTCAAGCAGCTCGGCTTCCCGTTCAAGGAGAACTGACGTGGCGAAGACAGCACTCAAGGTCAAGCAGGCCCGGAAGCCGAAGTTCGCGGTGCGCGGCTACACGCGCTGCCAGCGCTGCGGCCGGCCCAAGGCCGTCTTCCGCAAGTTCGGCCTGTGCCGGATCTGCCTGCGCGAGATGGCGCACCGGGGCGAGCTGCCCGGTGTCACCAAGTCCAGCTGGTGACCGTCTCCTCCTCTGATCTTTTCTCCATTCACCATCTAGTCACCGCAGGTCGCCGAGTGGCGAAACCGCGGCGGGAAAGAGGCCCCAGGCCATGACGATGACCGACCCGATCGCAGACATGCTGACGCGTCTGCGCAACGCCAACCAGGCGTACCACGAGTCGACCTCGATGCCGTACAGCAAGATCAAGCAGGGCATCGCCGACATCCTCCAGCAGGAGGGCTACATCTCCTCCTACAAGGTGGAGGAGCCCAAGGAGGGCGCCGTCGGCAAGACCCTGATCGTGGACCTCAAGTTCGGCCCGACCCGGGAGCGCTCCATCGCGGGCGTCCGCCGGATCAGCAAGCCGGGTCTGCGGGTCTACGCGAAGTCGACCAATCTGCCGAAGGTGCTCGGCGGCCTGGGCGTGGCGATCATCTCCACGTCACAGGGCCTGCTGACCGACCGGCAGGCCAAGAACAAGGGCGTCGGCGGGGAAGTCCTCGCCTACGTCTGGTGACGAAGAACCGGAAGGAGGACCAAATTCATGTCTCGCATCGGTAAGCTCCCGGTCACGGTCCCGTCCGGCGTCGACGTCACGATCGACGGCCAGACGGTCACCGTCAAGGGTCCCAAGGGTCAGCTCTCGCACGTCGTGGCTGAGCCCATCGCGGTCAACCGGGAAGAGGACGGCACCATCGCCGTCACCCGTCCGGACGACCAGCGCAAGAGCAAGGAACTGCACGGTCTGTCCCGCACCCTGATCGCCAACCTGGTGACCGGCGTGACGGCAGGCTACGAGAAGAAGCTCGAGATCGTCGGCGTCGGTTACCGGGTCATCGCCAAGGGCCCGACCCAGCTGGAGTTCTCGCTCGGGTACAGCCACACCATCACCGTGGACGCGCCGGAAGGCGTCACCTTCGCGGTGGAGGCGCCGACCCGGTTCTCGGTCCAGGGGATCGACAAGCAGTCGGTCGGTGAGGTCGCCGCCAACATCCGCAAGCTGCGCAAGCCCGAGCCGTACAAGGGCAAGGGTGTGCGCTACGCGGGCGAGCAGGTGCGCCGCAAGGTCGGAAAGGCTGGTAAGTAACCATGGCGATCGCATTGCGACCCAACAAGCACTCGGCGAAGAAGAGCGCGTCCCGGTTGCGCCGGCAGATCCGCGTCCGGAAGAAGATCAACGGCACCGCCGAGCGGCCGCGGCTGGTCGTCAGCAAGTCGTCCAAGCACCTGTTCGCTCAGGTCATCGACGACGTAGCCGGCGTGACGCTGGTGTCGGCCTCCACCATGGAGGCGGACCTGCGCGGCGCGGAGGCGAACAAGACCGACAAGGCCAAGACCGTGGGCGGCCTGCTGGCCGACCGGGCCAAGGCCGCCGGGATCGACTCGGTCGTGTTCGACCGGGCCGGAAACAAGTACCACGGCCGCATCGCGGCCCTGGCCGACGCCGCCCGTGAGGGCGGCCTCGGCTTCTGACGGCGACACAAAGGGAAGAGGTAGTTCGAAATGAGCGGAGGCCAGCAGCGTCGCGGAGGCGGCGCCGGTGGTGAGCGCCGTAACCGCGACGGTGGTCGTGGTGCGGCAGCTGACAAGACCGCCTACATCGAGCGCGTGGTAGCCATCAACCGTGTCGCCAAGGTCGTGAAGGGTGGTCGTCGCTTCAGCTTCACCGCCCTCGTGGTCGTCGGCGACGGTGAAGGCACCGTCGGTGTGGGTTATGGAAAGGCCAAGGAGGTGCCCGCGGCGATCGCCAAGGGTGTCGAGGAGGCCAAGAAGTCGTTCTTCAAGGTGCCCAGGATTCAGGGCACCATCCCGCACCCGGTCCAGGGTGAGAAGGCCGCAGGCGTCGTGATGCTGCGTCCGGCTGCTCCTGGTACCGGTGTGATCGCGGGTGGCTCGGCGCGTGCGGTGCTGGAATGCGCCGGCATCCACGACATCCTGAGCAAGTCGCTGGGCTCGTCCAACGCCATCAACGTGGTTCACGCCACCGTCGAGGCGCTGCGCAGCCTGGAGACCCCGGAGGCCGTGGCCGCGCGCCGTGGCCTGCCGGTCGAGCACGTCGCTCCGGCGGCGCTGCTGAAGGCGCGGGCGGAGGCGGCTTCCTGATGGCACGCCTGAAGGTGACCCAGACCCGTTCCGGCATCGGTGGCAAGCAGAACCAGCGCGACACGCTGCGGACGCTGGGCGTGAAGCGGATCGGCGATGTCGCCGTTCACGACGACCGTCCCGAGATCCGCGGCATGGTGCGTACGGTTCGCCACCTCATCACCGTCGAAGAGGTTGACTGACATGGCGCTCAAGGTTCATCACCTGCGTCCGGCGCCCGGCGCCAAGACCGCCAAGACCCGGGTGGGTCGTGGTGAGGGCAGCAAGGGCAAGACCGCCGGCCGCGGTACCAAGGGATCGAAGGCCCGCAACAACATCCCCGAGTACTTCGAGGGTGGCCAGATGCCGCTGCACATGCGGCTGCCGAAGCTGAAGGGCTTCAAGAGCAGGAACCGAGTGGAGTTCCAGGTCGTTAACCTGGACAAGCTCGGACAGCTGTTTCCCGAGGGCGGCGAGGTCGGCGTGACCGAGCTGGTCGCCAAGGGCGCGGTCCGTAACGGTCACCCGGTGAAGGTGCTGGGTGACGGCGAACTGACCGTGGCACTGCAGGTCTCGGCACACAAGTTCTCGAAGTCCGCCAAGGAGAAGATCGCGGCGGCCGGAGGGACGACCACCGAGGTGTGAGTGCCAGGGCTCGTGCGAAGCCGGCGTTTGTTATTGTCACGCTGGAGTTTCGGACGAGCCCTGGTTCGTCTCATGCCCGGCTGCTTTGCTAGGCCCCTGCCCTGACCGGGCAGTGGATACTTGTGGGAGGACAGGGTGTTAGGCGCCTTTGCCAACGCGTTCAAGACTCCGGACCTGCGCCGGAAGATCTTGTTCGTGCTCTTCATCGTCGTGATCTTCCGGATCGGCTCGGTCGTTCCGGCGCCCGGCGTCAACGTCAGGTCGCTTGACGTCTGCCTGAACCAGGCGACGTCCGGAGCGAACGCGAACCTCTACAACCTGATCAACCTGTTCTCCGGCGGCGCGCTGCTGCAGCTCGCGATCTTCGCGCTCGGCATCATGCCGTACATCACCGCCAGCATCATCCTGCAGCTGCTCACCGTGGTCATCCCGCGGCTGGAGTCGCTGAAGAAGGAAGGCCAGGCGGGCCAGGGCAAGATCACCCAGTACACCCGGTTCCTGACCGTCGGCCTGGCGATCCTGCAGGCGACCGCGTTCGTCGCGCTCGCCCGCACCCCCGGCCGGCTGTTCCAGGGCTGCAACGAGCCGCTGCTGCACGACGACAGCTGGTTCCCGGTCGTTGTGATGGTGCTCACCATGACCGCCGGTACGGGTGTGGTGATGTGGCTCGGTGAGCTGATCACCGACCGCGGCGTCGGCAACGGCATGTCGATCCTGATCTTCACCCAGATCGTGGCGACCTTCCCGTCCCAGCTGTGGAGCATCCGCAAGCAGAACGGCCTCGCGACCTTCGTCGTGGTGCTCGTCATCGGGTTGGTGATCATGGCCGCGGTCATCTTCATCGAGCAGGCCCAGCGCCGGATCCCGGTGCAGTACGCCAAACGGATGGTCGGCCGGAAGATGTTCGGCGGTACGTCGACCTACATCCCGCTGAAGGTGAACCAGGCCGGTGTGATCCCGGTCATCTTCGCCTCCAGCCTGATGTACCTGCCCGTACTGGTCAGCCAGTTCCGTCAGGACGAGAAGTGGGCGATCTGGATCCAGGGCAACCTGGTCAAGGGCGATCACCCGATCTACATGGTGACGTATGTCGCCCTGATCATCTTCTTCACGTACTTCTATGTCTCGATTACCTTCAACCCGAAGGAAGTTGCAGACAACATGAAGAAGTACGGCGGCTTCATCCCCGGAATCCGGGCGGGCCGGCCGACCGAGGAGTACCTCTCCTACGTCCTGTCCCGTATCACGTTGCCGGGCGCGATCTACCTCGCGGTGATCTCGATGATCCCGTTGGTCGCGCTGGTGCTCTTGAACGCCAGCCAGAACTTCCCGTTCGGTGGTACGTCGATCCTGATCATGGTCGGCGTCGGACTGGACACGGTGAAGCAGATCGAGAGCCAGTTGCAGCAGCGTAACTACGAAGGGTTCTTGCGCTGATGAGAATGTTGCTGATGGGTCCGCCCGGGGCCGGTAAGGGCACGCAGGCAAAGGTGCTTGCGGAGCGTCTCGGGATCCCGGCCGTGTCCACCGGCGACATTTTCCGGCAGAACGTCAAGGAAGAGACCGAGCTGGGTCTCGAGGCGAAGCGGTACATGGACGCGGGCAACTACGTCCCCGACGAGATCACCAACGCGATGGTCCGCGACCGGCTCTCCGAGGCGGACGCCGGCGACGGCTTCCTGCTCGACGGGTACCCGCGGACCCTGCCGCAGGTGGACACCCTGGACGAGATCCTCGCCGAGCACGGGCACCAGCTGCACGCCGTGGTCGCGCTGATCGCCGACACCGACGTGCTGGTCGAGCGGATGCTCAAGCGGGCCCGGACCGACGGCCGGACGGACGACTCCGAAGAGGTCATCCGGCACCGGCAGGACGTGTACGCCGCCGAGACCAAGCCGTTGCTGCAGGTGTACGCACAGCGCGGCATCCTGGTCGAGGTGGACGGCGTCGGCGAGATCGACGAGGTCAGCGAACGTGTGCTGACCTTGCTGAAGTCCGTCACCGACGAGTAGGCCAGCAGAGTTTCGATGATCTTCAAGGACCGCGGGATCGAGATCAAGACCCGCGAGCAGATCCTGACCATGCGTAAGGCCGGCCTGGTGGTCGGCCGCACGCTGGAACTGCTCCGCGGCGAGGTGAAGGCCGGGATCAGCACCGCTGAGCTGGACGCGATCGCCGAGGACAACATCCGCTCGTCCGGCGCGACCCCGTCGTTCAAGGGCTACCACGGGTTCACCGGTTCGATCTGCGCCTCGGTCAACGCCGAGATCGTGCACGGCATCCCGGGTGACCGGGTGCTCGCCGACGGCGACATCATCTCGATCGACTGTGGCGCGATCGTCGACGGCTGGCACGGCGACGCCGCGATCACGGTGCCGGTCGGCACGGTGGATCAGGAATTGCTCGACCTGGCCCGGGTCTGCGAGGAGTCGATGTGGCGTGGGTTCGCCGCCGCGAAACTCGGTGGCCGGCTGTACGACATCTCGGCCGCGATCGAGAACCACGTCCGCGCCAACTCGTCGTACGGGATCGTCGAGGACTTCGTCGGGCACGGCATCGGGTCGGCGATGCACCAGCCACCGAACGTGCCGAACCTGGGCCGGGCCGGACGTGGCCCGAAGCTGGTCGAGGGGATGGCGCTCGCGGTGGAGCCGATGCTCACGCTGGGCAAGCAGGACAACCACACGCTCGAGGACGACTGGACCGTCGTCACCGACGACGGCAAGGCCGCGGTCCACACCGAGCACAGCTTCACCCTGACCCCGCAGGGCAGCTGGGTGCTGACCGCCCTGGACGGCGGCGAGACCGAGCTGGCGAAGCTCGGCGTCAGCTGCGGCGCGCTCGCCGACTGATCAACCGGGTCCATCCATCGGGGGACGACCGGCGATCCTCGGCTGAGGCACACTTGAGACATGCCTCAGTACCAGCCTCACCAGCGGTTCACCGAGGCCGACCGGGACAAGATCGCCGGCCGGTTGCGGGACGCCTTCGCCGACGGGCGGCTGGACCAGCCGGAGTTCACCTCCCGGCTCGACCAGCTCTACTCCGTGCAGACCTACGGTGAGCTGGAACCCCTGGTGCGCGATCTGCCGCCGGCCAGGACGTACTCGACGCCTGAAGTGGTGAAGGACGCCAAGCCGGCGCCCGAGCCGGGGCAGTTCCCGGAGCGCAAGAAGCAGAACGAGCCGAACGCCCGGCAGGCGATCGGCGGTTTCACCGGCGTTGTGCTGATCAACGTGGTGATCTGGTTCGTGATCGGGCTCGGCAGCGGTGGCCACTGGCCGTACTTCTGGCCGGTCTGGTTGCTGATTCCGTGGGCGTTCATCGCCCTGGGCAGCCTCGGAAAGCGACGTTGACCTCCGCCCCGGTCAGTCGCCGGACCCTGCGGCCGCGCCTGCGCCCGGCCCTGGTCTGGCAACTGCGGCAGGGCTCGACGCTGGTCTACGTGCTGTGGTTCGCGGTCGCCGCGCCGCTGGTGATCGCCGGTCTGCTGCTCGAACCGCGCTGGGTCGGCTGGATGGTGCTCGGCTGGTTCCTGGTCCTGATCGGATTCACCGTGTACAGCCGGATCGCCGACGGCCGCGAGCGGAAGGCCTGGAGCGACGCGATTCGCCAGCTGGGCTGGCAGTTCAGCGCGTCCGACCCGGCCGTGCTCGAGCGCTGGCCGTTCCCACCCTTCGACGTCGATCCGGCCGCGGAGGTCTTCGACGTCACCACCGGCCGCCATCGTGGCCGTCAGCTGATCACCGGCCGGTTCCAGCACCGGGTACGCCGTCGCCGGCTGGGGTTCGACTTCCTCGATCTCGAGGTGGAGCGACCGCTACCGCCGTTGCAGGTGTTGCCGTCCTCGTTGGCGCCACTCGCCGCGGCCAGTCTGCTGCCGCTGCCACTGGACGTCCCTGAGCTGACCGAGGCCTACTGCCTGTTCAACGGCCGGGAGGACCACGCGCTGGAGGTGCTCCACCCGCAGGCCGTGGAGGCGCTCGCGCAGGTGCCGCCCTTCGGCTTCAGCTGCGAAGGGCGGCGTTTCGTCGCGGTCCTGCCCGCCTACCGCGGCACCAGTACTGCGCTGGCGCAGCTCGACGCCGCCTGCGACCTGCTGGACCTGATGCCGGAACACATCTGGCAGGCAGGCGAGCAATGGGCCGCTACCCGGCCGTCTTGAGCAGCAGCCGGACCATGGCCCCCAGATCCTCATCGCCATGACCCGCGGCGACCGCGCGGTCGAGCAGGTCCCGGATCGGGGTCAGCAGGAGCGGATCCACCCCGTGTTCCTCGGACGCGTCGATCAGGTTGACGAAACCGGCCGCCTGCATGGCCAGGTTCGAGCCGGCCGCACCCGGCGCGGCGCCGTACTCGAGATCGTTGGCGATGCCGGGGAGTGACGCCATCATCGCGGTCAGCCAGGGGACGAGCAGTTCGCCGGTGAACGCGGTCGGTGAGATCTTCTCGGTGGAGATCAGTGCGAGGGCGTGCTCGGCCCCGCCGAACATGCCGTACATCGCACTGAGCAGGGCCAGATCGTGCAACGCGGCCAGACCCGCGTCACTGCCGACGTACTGCGGACGCGCGAGGGCGGCCAAGTCGGTCTGATAGCGCTCGAACGCGACCGGTGAACCGCTGTAGAGCACGAACGCGGCCGGTCCGCCGATCATCGACGGGACCGCCATGATCCCGCCGTCCAGGTACTCCGCGCCCTGCTGGGCGGCCCATTCGGCGGCCCGGCGGGCCTGGAGCGGGGTTCCGTTGGTGAGGTTGACCAGGGTCCGGCCGGACAACTCGGTGGCGGCCGGTTCGAGGGTGGTCCGGACGGAGGCGTCGTCGAGTAGGCAGACGACGACCAGAGGGCTGACCGCGATCGCGTCCGCGACGGTCTTCGCCCGGCCGGCGCCGAGGTCGTCGAGTTCGGGGGAGCGGCCGGGGGTGCGGTTCCAGACGGTGGTCGGGTGGCCGGCGGCCAGGAAGGCCCGGGCGAGGGCGGTCCCCATCGCGCCGAGACCGAGGACGGTGATCGGTGTCTTCATGGGGACCAGCCTGGCCGGAGTACTTTAAAGTGGACAAGTACCCACTAATTGGTCAGGTACTGACTGAAAGGTAAGTGACGATGGTCGCCGCGATGCCGTACAGCTGTGGTCTCGACGCCGCCTCGGACGTGATCGGTGGGAAGTGGAAACCGCGCATCCTCTGGGCGCTGCACCACGGGCCGCGCCGGTTCGGGGAGCTGCGCAAGGAGATCCCGGGCGTCACCGAGAAGATGCTGATCCAGCAGCTGCGGGAGCTGGAGAGCCGCGACATCGTGCACCGCGAGGTCTACCACCAGGTGCCGCCGAAGGTGGAGTACTCGCTGACTACACTGGGTGAGTCGCTGAACGAGGCGCTGGCCCCGCTGGACGCCTGGGGCGCCGACCATTTGGCCGCGCTGGAGCTCACTCGCTCCGCGTGAGGGCCCGATTGGGTTTCCGGCCGGTAGGTGGCGTACACTCTTTCCTTGGCTCTTTGTAGCCTCTGCTCGTGCTGCCCGCGGCTGCTCGACGTGTACGTTCCGTACGCCGTTGGGAGGGTGGTTCTCGCCGGGGTTGCGAGCCACTGGCAACACCCAACCATCAGTAGTCGTCTACAGAAGTGCGAGGACATGCCCAAAAAAGAGGGAGTTATCGAACTCGAGGGCACCATCGTCGAGGCCCTGCCGAACGCGATGTTCCGTGTTGAGCTGTCCAACGGGCACAAGGTGCTCGCGCACATCAGCGGCAAGATGAGGCAGCACTACATCCGGATCCTCCCCGAGGACCGGGTCGTCGTGGAGCTGTCGCCGTACGACCTCACCCGGGGTCGCATCGTCTACCGGTACAAGTAACCAAGCCACCTGTCGAAGAAAGAAGCTCGATGAAGGTCAATCCGAGCGTCAAGAAGATCTGCGACAAGTGCAAGGTGATCCGCCGTCACGGCCGGGTCATGGTGATCTGCGAGAACCCGCGGCACAAGCAGCGGCAAGGCTGACCAGCCTTACCTCGAGCAGCATCTGCACTTTCGCACCACAGCGCGCACGCTCGTCCGGCACCAGCAACAAGCCGGACGTCGCCCCCGGAACAGAGGCCGGGGCCTTGCCGGTGAACAAACTCACCGAGGCGGGCAAGGACGCGGCGCGCCACCACACCTCTGCCGACGAAAGGAACACCGCCACATGGCACGCCTCGTAGGGGTCGACCTGCCGCGCGACAAGCGCATCGAGGTCGCTCTCACCTACATCTTCGGTGTAGGTCGTACTCGCGCCCTGAAGACGCTCGAAGCCACCGGGATCTCCGGTGACAAGCGCGTCCACGAACTGGGCGACGAGGAGCTGGTGAAGCTCCGGGACTGGATCGAAGGCAACTACAAGATCGAAGGTGACCTCCGTCGCGAGGTGACCGCGGACATCCGCCGAAAGATCGAGATCGGGTCGTACCAGGGTCGCCGGCACCGCAGCGGCCTGCCGGTGCGTGGTCAGCGCACGCGGACCAACGCCCGCAGCCGCAAGGGTCGTCGCAAGGCGATCGCCGGCAAGAAGAAGAAGTGACCCGGATGACTTTCGACCACCCCAGGAGTATCTGACCTATGCCTCCCAAGAGCCGCACCGCGGCCGGCGCGAAGAAGGTGCGCCGCAAGGAGAAGAAGAACGTGGCCGCCGGCCACGCGCACATCAAGAGCACGTTCAACAACACGATCGTGACGATCACCGACCCGACCGGCGCGGTCATCTCGTGGGCTTCCGCGGGCACCGTCGGCTTCAAGGGTTCGCGCAAGTCCACCCCGTTCGCCGCGCAGATGGCCGCCGAGGCGGCCGGCCGGCGCGCGATGGAGCACGGCATGCGCAAGATCGACGTGTTCGTGAAGGGTCCCGGCTCCGGCCGTGAGACCGCGATCCGTTCGCTGGGTGCCGTCGGCCTCGAGGTCGGCACCATCCAGGACGTCACCCCGACCGCCCACAACGGCTGCCGCCCGCCCAAGCGGCGCCGGGTCTGATCTTCCGAGAGGAGCACACATAATGGCCCGTTACACCGGACCCATGACCAAGAAGTCGCGCCGTCTCGGGGTCGACCTCGTCGGTGGCGACAAGGCGTTCGAGCGTCGTCCGTACCCGCCGGGTATGCACGGCCGCGGCCGTCCGAAGGAGAGCGAGTACCTGCTCCAGCTGCGCGAGAAGCAGAAGGCCCGCTACTCGTACGGCGTGCTGGAGAAGCAGTTCCGCCGGTACTACGAGGAGGCCTCGCGGCGCTCCGGCAAGACCGGTGACAACCTGCTGATCATCCTGGAGTCCCGGCTGGACAACGTGGTTTACCGCGCCGGCCTGGCCCGGACCCGCCGGCAGGCACGTCAGCTCGTCGTGCACGGTCACTTCACCGTGAACGGCATCAAGGTGAACATCCCGTCGTACCGGGTGGCTGCGCACGACGTCATCGACGTCAAGCAGAAGTCGGCCGAGACGACGCCGTTCATCATCGCCCGGGAGACGCACGCCGAGCGCGTCGTCCCGGCTTGGCTCGAGGCGCTGCCGGACCGGCTGCGGATCCTCGTCCACCAGCTGCCCACCCGGGCACAGATCGACACCCAGGTCGCCGAGCACCTGATCGTCGAGCTCTACTCGAAGAACTGATCCGGACCCCGCCGGCGGCTCACGAGCCGCCGGCGGGCCCGGCCGGTTTCTTCACATCGCGACCTCAAATAGTGGTCGTCGCGACAGACAAGGAACACCGAAGTGCTAATTGCCCAGCGCCCCACCCTGACCGAAGAGGTTGTCGACGAGCACCGCTCGCGGTTCGTGATCGAGCCGCTCGAGCCGGGCTTCGGCTACACCCTCGGCAACTCCATCCGCCGCACCCTGCTGTCGTCCATCCCGGGCGCCGCCGTGACCAGCATCAAGGTCGACGGCGTGCTGCACGAGTTCTCGACGGTTGCCGGGGTCAAGGAAGACGCCACCCAGCTGATCCTGAACCTGAAGGACCTGGTCGTCTCCTCCGAGCACGACGAGCCGGTCACCATGTACCTGCGCAAGCAGGGGCCCGGTGACGTGACCGCCGCCGACATCGCGCCGCCGGCCGGTGTCGAGGTGCACAACCCGGACCTGAAGATCGCCACCCTGAACGAGAAGGGCCGGCTCGAGATGGAGCTGGTCGTCGAGCGGGGCCGCGGTTACGTCTCCGCGATCCAGAACAAGTCCGCCGACGCCGAGATCGGCCGGATGCCGGTCGACTCGATCTACTCGCCGGTCCTCAAGGTCACCTACAAGGTCGAGGCGACCCGGGTCGAGCAGCGCACCGACTTCGACCGCCTCGTGGTCGACGTCGAGACCAAGCCGTCGATGCTGCCCCGCGACGCCGTCGCGTCGGCCGGTAAGACCCTGGTCGAGCTGTTCGGCCTGGCCCGCGAGCTGAACGTCGAGGCCGAGGGCATCGACATCGGCCCGTCGCCGGTGGACGAGCAGATGGCCGCCGACCTGGCCCTGCCGGTCGAGGACCTGCAGCTGACCGTCCGGTCGTACAACTGCCTCAAGCGCGAGGGCATCCACACCGTGGGTGAGCTGATCTCGCGCAGCGAGCAGGACCTGCTGGACATCCGCAACTTCGGCTCCAAGTCGATCGACGAGGTCAAGCTGAAGCTGGCCGAGATGGGCCTGTCGCTGAAGGACTCGCCCCCCGGCTTCGACCTGCGCGCCGCCGCCGAGGCGTACGGCGACGACGCCGAGGACGAGGACGAGAGCTTCGCCGAGACCGAGCAGTACTGAGCACGCACGGCCCATCCCAAGGCCCGCACCGGGCCTGAGATTTCCTGGAGTAAGACAAGATGCCAACCCCCACCAAGGGTGCCCGCCTCGGCGGCAGCCCGGCGCACGAGAAGCTGATCCTCAGCAACCTCGCGACGGCGCTGTTCGAGCACGGCGCGATCACCACCACCGCGACCAAGGCCAAGCGCCTGCAGCCGCTGGCGGAGTCGATGATCACCAAGGCCAAGCGTGGTGACCTGAGCTCGCGCCGCCAGGTGATGAAGCGGATCAAGGACAAGAGCGTCGTGCACGTGCTCTTCACCGAGATCGGCGAGCGGTACGCCGACCGGCCGGGCGGCTACACCCGGATCACCAAGCTCGGTCCGCGCAAGGGCGACAACGCCCCGATGGTGAAGATCGAGCTGGTCGAGGCGCTGGCCGACTCGCCGAAGGCCAAGAAGTCCGCCGCGAAGAAGGCTCCGGCCAAGAAGGCGGCCGCCAAGAAGGCCGCGGCCAAGGACGAGGCCAAGACCGAGGACGTGCAGGACGAGGTCAAGGACGAGACCAAGGTCGAGGACGTCGTCGAGGACGTTCAGGACGCCAAGGTCGAGGAGACCAAGGCCGCCGAGGACAAGTAACACCTCAGCATCAGCAGCGCCCCTTCGCCCTTTTCGGGTGGAGGGGCGCTGTTGCGTTAGATTGCCCTGTGCGTTGGCGGATAGACCTGAGGTATGACGGCACGGCTTTCCACGGCTGGGCCCGTCAGGAGGGCCTCAGGACCGTGCAGGGAGCCCTGGAAGAGGCCCTGCGGACCGTACTGCGGGTCGCGGAGCCCCCGGTCATCACCTGCGCCGGCAGAACCGACACCGGCGTACACGCGCGCGGCCAGGTCGCTCATGTGGACCTCGACAGCCCTGTAACCGGCAGAGACCTGCTCAGAAGGCTCAACGGCGTCCTGCCCGAGGACGTGTCCGTCACGGCCGTCACGGAGGCACCAGAGGGCTTCGACGCGAGGTTCTCCGCTCTCGCCCGGCGCTACGTCTACCGGCTGTGTGACGACCCGGCCGGCTGGGACCCGTTGCGCCGTACCGAGGTACTGCGAGTCGTACGTCCGCTGGACGTCGACCGGATGAACACCGCCGCCCACCAACTCCTCGGCGAACACGATTTCGCCGCCTTCTGCAAGAAACGCGAGGGCGCCAGTACGGTCCGGGCGCTGCTGGAGTTCTCCTGGGCTCGGGTGTCACCGGGGCTGCTGGAGGGCACGGTGGTCGCCGACGCGTTCTGTCACTCGATGGTGCGGGCCCTGGTCGGCTCGATGATCCCGGTCGGTGACGGCCGGCGCGATGTCGACTGGCCGGCCGGTGTGCTCGCGGGGAAGGTCCGCGACTCGGCCGTTTCCGTCCTGCCCCCGCACGGGCTCACCCTGGAGGAAGTGCGGTACCCCGCCGACGACGAACTGGCCGCGCGGGCATTGCAGGCTCGCCAAGTCAGGGGAGAGGTGCACCAGCGTGGCTGACCACTACTTCTCGTCCGAACCCACCTCAGCCGACGTGCGCCGTACAGTGCAGGCCCGGATCTGGGGACGGGACTACACGTTCACCACTGCGACCGGCGTCTTCTCCAGGGACCGCCTGGACATCGGTACTGCGGTGTTGCTGCGCGAAGTGGAGCCGCCCACAACCGGTGGAACGTTCCTCGACCTCGGAGTGGGGTACGGGCCGATCGCGTGTGCACTGGCGGTCGAAGTACCGGAAGCGCAGGTGTGGGGCGTCGACGTGAACACCCGGGCGCTGGACCTCACCACGGAGAACGCGAAGGCAGCCGGGGTCGCCGATAGGGTCCACCCGGTGCTGCCGGACGACGTACCGGAGGACCTGCGGTTCGACCAGCTCTGGTCGAACCCGGCGATCCACATCGGCAAGCCGGAGCTGCACAGGATGCTGCTGCGCTGGTTCGGCCGGCTGAAACCAGGTGGCGTGGCCTGGCTGGTGGTCGGGAAGAACCTGGGCGGTGACTCGCTGCAGCGGTGGCTGACCGAACAGGGCTATCCCTGTCAGCGGGTCGCGAGCGCCAAGGGCTTCCGGGTGCTGAAAGCTACTGCAACGAATCCGGGCACTTCGCCGTCCTGAGGGTATGGAGGTCGCCTTGGCAGCCGCAGAGGCAGAGACCAGCGCACTCGACTTCGAGCTGTTCGTCACCGAACGGGCCGACGCGCTGCTGCGGTTCGCCTATGTGCTGACCGGGGACCGGACCCTGGCCGAGGACGCGGTACAGGACGCGCTGACGACGGCCTGTGCGCGCTGGAGCCGGGTGAGCCGGGCCGACGACCCAGAGGCGTACGTGAAAAGGATGGTGGTGAACGCGCACATCTCCTGGTGGCGCCGGTTCCGTCGCCGCGAATCACCTGCGGCGGATCCGGACCGGACCGTGCCGCCCTCCCCGGACGGACACGCCGCCCGGGCGGACGCCGAGGCAGTCTGGGAGTTGTGCAAGACCCTCCCGGACCGGCAGCGGGCGGCAGTGGTACTCCGGTTCTACGAGGAGCTCTCGTACGCCGAGATCGGGGTACTGCTGCATTGCGCGGAGGCGACGGCGAGATCGCATGTGCACCGGGCGCTGGCAGTACTGAAGAACACGCTGAGCAAGGAAGGAGCCGAGGATGCCTGACTCCGAGAACGGACCTGAGCATGAGCTCGGCCCCAAGTTCGCCGACGCCTTCCAGACCAAGGCCGACGGCGTCCGCGCGCTGCAGGCCCGGGGGATGGCCAACGAGGCCCGCCGACGGGTGCGGAAGCGGCGGCACAACCTGATCGCCGCGGCGGCCGCCGTGCTGGTCGTGGGCGGGATCGGCGGCGTGTGGACCGCTGTGGGCGGCCCGTCACCGGTCGCCACCAGTGCCGACAACAGCAGCGCCGGCGCAGGAAGCGGGGAGGAGAAGGCGCAAGCTCCCCAGACGGACGGAACGACCTGCGCGGACCGTGACCCGGGCATCAGCACCCAGAACTACACGCAACCGCCGGCTGTCCGGGGCCTTGACCTCGAGTCGCCTGTGTACGGTCTCCTCGCCTGCCGCTACCGGCTCGTGAGCGGTGGTACGGCGCTCCTGGGCTCCCACTTCTTCAGTGCGGCCGAAGCGCAGCAGGTCGTCGACTCCATCAAGATCCTGCCCGAGCGCAACCCGGCCCTCCCGGTCTTCAAGTGCGCCCCGGAACAGGCCCGCCCACAGGAGTTGATCGTGCTGCTCTTCGACACGGCCCAGGGGCAACGCGAGGTCTGGGTCCAGTACGACGGCTGCGCCGACGCCGGCTTCTTCACCGGCAGCCGCACCTACGGCCTGTACGCCGCCCCGCTGAAGCTGTTCATGATCGGCAACCTCCGCCCGACCAGCGGCACCTACCTGGACCACCTGACCGGCTGGTGACTCACTCCACGGCAGGTCCGCGCCCGGGCCTGTCGTGCAGCCGGCGGACGTTGTCGGGGACCCCTGCCTGCTCGGCGGCCGACAGACCTGCGCTCTGCCGCGACCCAGGTACGTCCAGGAACTTCCGCAGCTGGGCGATCTCCGGATCCTGGACCACTGCCGCGGTCGCCGCCGGAACGGCGGATTCCTGCCGGGCCTTGTTCTCCCGGTGCATCCGGATGAGGTCACCCCTGGACATCCGCATCCGGGGTGGCTCGGCGGAGGTCCCGTTCTGCTCCTGCCAGCCGCGGTAGTGGTTCTCGACCTCCGTCACCGCCTGTTCGACGCGCCCGATCGCCGCCTCAGCGGTGTCGGTGCCGATGACAGCCCGTTCCTCCTTGCTGAACACGCCACTGAGCTCAGGGGTCCGCAGGTCGGCGAGTTCCATCTTCAGTCCCGCGGTCAGCTTGTCCTGGACCTGGCCGCGGTGCGCATCCGGAACCAGACCGTCGAGCCGATGGTCGATCACCAGGTCGCCGATCTTGTTGAAGCGCTGCGTCCGCTCGGTGCCCTCGATCTCCGCGCGGACCTGATCGGGCTGCAGCCTGGTGATCTCCGCCAGACCCTGGAGCATCCGGTCGTTGCCGGCGTTGTAGCCGTCGTAGATCTGGATACCGTCCGCGGCCAGCACCTCCGGAGCCACCTCGCGCAGGCCGAGGTCCTCCAGGACGACGACGTCGTTGCGGTAGGTCCAGGTGTCGGCGAAGGCCTCCTCCATCGCCTGCTCCGCAGCGCCCGGACGGCTTGCTCCACCTCCGCGATTCGCGCCGGGTCCGGTGCTTCCGACCGAACCGCCGCCGCGAACAACCGCTGGGCCGCCAGGAACTCCGGACTGGACGGTGCCGGCGGGCCCGCGAGCAACTTCGGCAAAGCCTCGATCCGCCGGACGGCCCGCTGCCGTTCCGTCTCGTCCTCGACCCGCTCCGCCATCGGCCGCAACCGGCCTTGGGCAGCCGCGACAGCCTCGGCATCAGCGCCGTACAGCCGGTCCAGCGACCGCTGCAACTCAGCCTCCACCGCGGCATACGAAAGCCCGTTCATCCCCGCGCCGATCCGCGCTCCGGGCGCTCGTGCGGCCGGGTCGCCGTGGTGGCAGCCGGAGCCTCGCTCATGGTCCTCCCTCGAGTCGGAGCAGACGATAACGGTTCGCGGTGGCATGGGGTTGGCGGCCAGACTGGGGGGATGGGGCATGTGGACGTGGCCGGTGTCGGGTACGAGTTGCCGGACGGGCGGGTGTTGCTGGACGACATCACGTTCCGGGTCGGGGACGGGGCCAAGGTGGCGCTGGTCGGGGCGAACGGGTCGGGCAAGACGACCTTGACCCGGATCATCGCCGGCGACCTGAAGCCGCACAGCGGGAGCATCGGGCGGTCCGGTGGGCTCGGCGTGATGCGGCAGTTCGTCGGCTCGGTGCGGGACTCGTCGACGGTCCGGGACCTGATGCTCGGGGTCGCTCCGGCCGCGATCCAGGCGGCCGCGGCGAAGCTGGACAAGGCCGAGCTGGCGATGATGGAGGCCGAGGACGAGAAGACCCAGCTGCGGTACGCCCAGGCGGTCTCGGACTGGGGCGAGGTCGGCGGGTACGACGCCGAGGTGCTCTGGGACGTCTGCACCATGGCCGCGCTCGGCATCCCCTTCGACCGGTGCCGTTGGCGCGAGGTGCGGACGCTGTCGGGCGGTGAGCAGAAGCGGCTCGTGCTGGAGGCGTTGCTGCGCGGTCCGGACGAGGTACTGGTCCTGGACGAGCCGGACAACTACCTCGACGTCCCGGGCAAGCGCTGGCTCGAGGAGCAGCTGAAGACGACGCCGAAGACCGTGCTCTACATCAGCCACGACCGCGAGCTGCTGGCCGAGACCGCGACCCGGATCGTCACTGTCGAATTAGGTGCCGCGGGCAACACCGCCTGGACACACGGCGGTGGTTTCCGCACGTACCACGAGGCGCGGCGGCACCGGTTCGAACGGTTCGAGGAACTCCGCCTGCGCTGGGACGAGGAGCACGCCAAACTGCGCACGATGATGCTGATGTACAAGCAGAAGGCGGCGTACAACTCAGACATGGCGTCTCGCTATCGGGCGTCCCAGACCCGGTTGCGCAAGTTCGAGGAGGCCGGGCCGCCGGAGGCGATCCCGCGCGAGCAGAAGGTCAGCATGCGACTCACCGGCGGCCGCACCGGCAAGCGCGCGGTGGTCTGCACCGGGCTGGAGCTGACCGGCCTGATGAAGCCGTTCGACCTGGAGGTCTGGTACGGCGAACGCGTGGCCGTCCTCGGCTCGAACGGCTCGGGCAAGTCCCATTTCCTCCGCCTGCTCGCGAACGGCGGCTCCGACCCGGACGTCGAACACCAGCCGGTCGGAGACGTCGCGATCCCGTCGGTCGCGCACACCGGTAACGCCAAACTCGGTGCCCGGGTCCGGCCCGGCTGGTTCGCGCAGACGCACGAGCACCCCGAGCTGGCCGGTCGCACCCTGTTGGAGATCCTGCACCGGGGTGACGACCACCGCGACGGCATGGGCCGCGAGCTCGCTTCCCGCAAGCTGGATCGGTACGAACTCGCGCACGCCGCCGAGCAGAGCTTCGACAGTCTCTCCGGCGGCCAGCAGGCGCGGTTCCAGATCCTCCTGCTCGAGCTCTCCGGCGCGACCCTGCTGCTCCTCGACGAGCCGACCGACAACCTCGACGTCGAGTCCGCCGAGGCCCTGGAGGAAGGCCTGGACGCCTTCGACGGCACCGTCCTGGCCGTCACCCACGACCGCTGGTTCGCCCGCGGCTTCGACCGCTACCTGGTCTTCGGCGCCGACGGCTCCGTCTACGAGTCCACCGAGCCCGTTTGGGACGAAGGCAGGGTCGAACGAGCTCGTTAAGAGCTACGCCGCGACCACGTCCGCCACCGCTTCAAGAGCTACGTCCCGGACGCAGGCCGTCGTACACGAGTGCCAGCATCCGATTCCGCACCTCCGGTTCGAGCGCGGTCGCCGTCGCCCCTCGGGAAGCCCCGATCAGCAGTGCATACACCTCGGGCAGCGCCGCATCCACCCGCACCGCACCGCTCTGCTGGGCCCGATCGAGCAACTCCCCGAACGCCTGCCGCAACCCCGCCCCAGCCCGCCGCGCATCCTCGCCGGCGACAGACCCCGCGGCGGTCAGCGCCTCCGCGATCGCCAGCTTCGAGCCCGCCTCCGCCACGACCTGCCCGAAGAACTCGAAGAACGCCTCACCCGGATCCGCCGCAACGGCCAGCTCGGCGGCACGATCACGAAGCCGTTCGAGCCGCAGCGTGTAGACCGCCTCGAGCAGTTCCACCTTGGTCGGGAAGTGCCGGAACACGGTCGCGATCCCGACCCCGGCCAGCTTCGCCACGTCCTCGGTCGAGGCCGCCGGCGAGGCGCCGAACACCTCCTCGGCCGCGGTCAGGATCCGCAACCGGTTGTCCCGCGCATCAGCTCGCACCGGCCCACCCTCCTTCTCGCTGCACAGCCTAGGAGACGCCGCTCGGCGCCTTGTGGTTGTAACCGAAGTTGTCACTCCGTATATTCGGAGTCGTCACTTCGTTTAACCATTCCAGAAGGGGCCCCGAATGACGCCCAGTGAGGTCTTGCTGCGCCTGGTCCACGGAGTCGCCGACCGCGATTTCGCCGTTCTCCCCACGCTCTACGCCGAGCAGACCGACGTCCGGCACCCGATGTCGCCGTACGGCGATCACCCGCTGCTCACCCGTGACGCCCTTCGCGACCACTTCGGCGGCACCGGCCCTCGGGTCGCGGGCGTGGTCGAGTACCAGCCCGACAACGTCCGGATCCACGAGACGACCGATCCGGAGGTGATCGTCGCGGAGTTCGACTACGCCGGCACAGTGATCGAAACCGGAGAGCCGTTCCGCGTGCCCTGCGTCTTCGTACTGCGGGTCCGCGACGGCCTGATCGTCGAGTCGCGCGACTACATCGACCACGTCAAGATGGCCCGCGCCCGCGGCCAGCTGGACGAGTTGATCGCAGTACTCCGGGAACCGGCGCCGAACCCGGCCGCGTCATAGCCCGCAGAACCGCAGAAACGTCCCCGGTCCGTGGCGGTGAGGCCGGACCGGGGACGTCCCCAATTCCTCAAACCCGCAGCCCCTTCAGCGGTGCCGCGGCCAGTGCCTTCGCCGCGATCACCAGCCCGGCGGCGGCCAGCACGATGTCCTTGAACACGTACTGCGCCTCCAGCGTCGGCGTCCCCGGGAACAGATCCCCGAAGAACAGCACCAACGGCGACATGATGCCGACCAGCGACATCCCCAGCACCAGCAGTCCGGTCCGCAGCAGCTTCCCGCTGACCAGCGTGATCCCGATGAAGCACTCCATCACGGCGGTGAGCAGCACGGCCGGCTGCCCGCTGATGATGCCGAAGGTGAGCCTGTCGATCGTGCGCATCACCAGTTCCTCGGCCGGGCTGGCGCCGGGGAAGAACTTCAGTACCCCGAAGGCGAGGAAGACCAGCCCGAGGCTGATCCGGAGGATGTCGACACTGTTCCGGCTCAACCAGCCGGCCTGACGGATCAGTGCCAGGGAACGCGAACGGCCCCCCGAACGTGTCGGGAGGCCGTTGTCGCGGGGTGGGTCAGCGGTCGCCCATGGGGACGTACGGCGTGCCGCGTTCGCCGGTGTAGATTTGCTTCGGCCGGGCGATCTTCTGGTCGCCGTCGCCGAGCATCTCCGCCCACTGCGCCAGCCAGCCCGACGTACGTGGGATGGCGAACAGCACGGTGAACATCTCCGGCGGGAACTCCAGCGCCTCGTAGATCAGGCCGGAGTAGAAGTCGACGTTCGGGTAGAGCTTGCGGGAGACGAAGTACTCGTCCTCCAGCGCGATCTTCTCCAGCTCGACGGCGATCTTCAGCAACGGGTTGATCCCGGTCACCTCGAACACGTCGTCGGCGGCCTTCTTGATGATCTTGGCCCGCGGGTCGTAGTTCTTGTAGACCCGGTGGCCGAAGCCCATCAGCCGCTCTTCGCCGTTCTTCACGCCCTCGATGAACGACGGCACGTTGCCGACCGTGCCAATCCGGCGCAGCATCTTCAGCACCGCCTCGTTGGCGCCGCCGTGCAGCGGGCCGTACAGGGCGGCGATCCCGCCGGTGACCGCGCTGTAGGGGTCGACCTGGGTCGAGCCGATCGCCCGGACGGCGTTGGTGGAGGCGTTCTGCTCGTGGTCGGCGTGCAGGATGAACAGGATCTCCAGCGCGCGTACCAGCCGGTCGTCGGCGGCGTACTTCGGCTCGCTCATCTTGAACAGCATGGACAGGAAGTTCGCCGCGTAGCTGAGCTCGTTGTCCGGGTAGACGTACGGCTTGCCCTGGGCGTGCCGGTAAGCGAACGCGCCGAGGGTCGGCATCTTGGCGATCAGCCGGCGGATCTGCAGGGCCCGGGACTCCTCGTCGAAGATGTCGCGCGACTCGGGGTAGAAGGTGGACAGCGCACCGACCGAGGCGAGCAGCATGCCCATCGGGTGCGCGTCGTACCGGAAGCCCTGCATGAAGGTCTTCAGGTTCTCGTGCACGAACGTGTGATAGGTCACGTCGTGCACCCAGGCCTCGTACTCCGCCTTGTTCGGCAGCGTGCCGTTCACCAGCAGGTACGCGACCTCGAGATAGTTGGACTGCTCGGCGAGTTGCTCGATCGGGTAGCCGCGGTACTCCAGGATGCCCTTGTCGCCGTCGATGTAGGTGACGGAGGAGCGGCAGGAGGCGGTGTTGACGAAACCGGGGTCGTAGGTGGCCAGCCCTCCGTCGCCGTCGGAGGCGCTGATCTGTTTCAGATCCGCGGCGCGGATGGTGCCGTCGGTGATGGCAAGGTCGTAGTCCTTGCCGGTCCGGTTGTCCCGGACGGTGAGCGACTGTTCGGTCACGATGCCCTCTTCGGAAACTGGCGTCATCGCCCGGTGAGTGAGGGTTACCGTCAGCCGGCGGGACGCGGTTCGGACTTCAATCTTCACCGCTAAACTAGTGCTGTCGGAGTCCGCTTCCAAGCCGGGGTCCCTAGGTGGGTTGCGCTCACTTTGACCGCGACGTGTCACCGCCGGTATTCTGGGCTGCTGTTGTGCGTACCAGTTTCCCGCCGGTCACGGTGGGACGCACGCCGACACTCCAGTTTTGTCAACCTCTGAGAAACGAAGGTCAACGACCGTGCGCACGTACAGCCCGAAGCCTGCTGACGTCACTCGTGAGTGGCACGTGATCGACGCCACCGACGTCACGCTCGGTCGGCTCGCCGTCCAGATCGCAACCCTGCTGCGCGGCAAGCACAAGCCGACGTTCGCGCCACATGTGGACGGTGGGGACTTCGTCATCGTCGTCAACGCCTCCAAGGTCGCCCTGTCCGGCACCAAGCGCACGGACAAGATGGCGTACCGCCACTCGGGTCACCCGGGTGGTCTGACGGCCACGCCGATCGGCGAGATCCTGGCCAAGGACCCTCGCAAGGCCGTCGAGAAGGCTGTCTGGGGCATGCTGCCGAAGAACCGGCTCAGCCGGAAGTCGCTTTCCAAGCTGAAGGTGTACGCCGGTCCGGAGCACCCGCACAGCGCCCAGCAGCCGAAGCCGTTCGAGATCACCCAGATCGCCCAGTAAGCGATCGACGAACCAGGTAAACGAGGATTCCCAGCGTGAGCGACATCACCACCGAGACCGAAGAGTTTGACCCCGAGGTCCCCATCGACAACGAGGGCCCGGTCGCCTACACCTCCGAGACGAGTCCGGCTCCGGAGCAGCGCGCCGAGACGGGTCGCGTCGCGGTGATCAACCCGGCCGGTGCGACCGGTCGCCGCAAGGAGGCCGTGGCGCGCGTGCGCCTGGTGCCGGGTTCGGGTAACTGGACCGTCAACGGCAAGCCGCTGGACGTGTACTTCCCGAACAAGGTGCACCAGCAGCACGTCAACGAGCCGTTCGTGGTCGCCGGCCTCGAGGGTTCGTACGACGTCATCGCCCGGATCAACGGCGGTGGCATCACCGGCCAGGCCGGTGCGCTGCAGCTGGGTGTCGCCCGCTGCCTGAACGCCGCCGACGAGGAGGCGAACCGGCCGGGTCTGAAGAAGGCCGGTCTGCTCTCCCGCGACGCGCGGATCAAGGAGCGGAAGAAGGCCGGTCTGAAGAAGGCCCGTAAGGCTCCGCAGTACAGCAAGCGCTGATCATCTGATGGGCCGTTTGTTCGGCACGGACGGAGTCCGTGGCCTGGCGAACGTGGACCTGACCGCGGAGCTGGCGCTCGACCTCTCGGTCGCCGCCGCTCACGTACTCGGCGAGGCCGGTGCCTTCGAAGGGCACCGGCCGCGCGCCGTTGTGGGCCGGGATCCGCGTGCCAGTGGAGAGTTCCTCGAAGCAGCCGTGGTGGCCGGTCTGGCCAGCGCGGGCGTCGACGTGGTCCGGCTCGGCGTGCTGCCGACCCCCGCGGTCGCCCACCTGACCGGTTCGACCGGCGCCGACCTCGGCGTGATGCTGTCCGCCAGCCACAACCCGATGCCGGACAACGGCATCAAGTTCCTGGCCCGCGGCGGAATCAAGCTCGACGACGCGATCGAGGACGCCATCGAGGCCCGGATGAACGAGAAGTGGCAGCGTCCCACCGGGTCCGCCGTCGGCCGCGTGCTCGACGACGGCCGCGGTTTCGAGACCTACGTGGCGCACCTGGTCCGCTCCGCCCCGAACCGGTTCGACGGCCTCAAGGTCGTGATCGACTGCGCCAACGGCGCCGCCTCGCTGACCGCGCCCGAGGCGCTGCGCCGGCTCGGCGCCGAGGTGATCACGTACGCCGCCCAGCCGGACGGCCTGAACATCAACCTGAACTGCGGTTCCACCCACATGGACGGCCTCCGCCGCGAGGTGATCGGCCACGCCGCCGACCTCGGGATCGCCCTGGACGGCGACGCGGACCGCTGCCTGGCCGTGGACGGCACCGGTGAACTCGTCGACGGCGACCAGATCCTGGCGATCCTGGCGCTGGCGATGCGGGACAGCGGCAAACTGTCCAACGACACCGTGGTCGCGACCGTGATGAGCAACCTGGGCTTCGTCCAGGCGATGGTCCGGGAGCGGATCGCGGTCGAGCAGACCAAGGTCGGCGACCGGTACGTGCTGGAGGCGATGAAGGCCGGCGGCCACAAGCTCGGCGGTGAGCAGTCCGGGCATGTGATCCTGTCCGACCACGCCACCACCGGCGACGGCACCCTCACCGCGGTCATGCTGCTGGCCCGCCTCGCCCAGACCGGCAAGTCCCTCCGCGACCTGGCCGGCGTGATGACCCGTCTCCCGCAGGTCCTCGTCAACGTCCCCAACGTCGACAAGGCCCGCGCCGGCACCGACCCCGCCGTACAGGCCGCGGTCGCCGCCGCAACCGCCCGCCTGGGCGACACCGGCCGGGTCCTCCTGCGACCCTCCGGCACAGAGCCGCTGGTCCGGGTCATGGTCGAGGCCGAGTCCTCTGACACCGCCCACGACATCGCCCACTCCCTCGCCGAAACGGTCGCGACCTCCCTCAAGCTCTAATCAGCGAACCCACCAGCCAGCTGAACAGAGCTGGGCCGGTTGGGTCGTTGAGCTCGGGGTGCCATTGGACGCCCAAGGCCGGCCAGTGGTCGGTGCCGGTCCGGGCTGGGTCGACGTCGCCGCCACCGGTGAGGATCAGGGCGTCGACGGCGTCGAGAGACACGGTGGCGCACTGGCCGACCAGGACGACCGGTGTGCCCCCGGCGGCGAGTACGGCGTCGGCGTACGACGTCGGGGTGCCGGTCACCGGGAGCTCGCCCCAGAACCGCGGAACGACGTACGTGCTGCCCACCAACCCGATGACGGGACGTCGCGTCATCGCGCGATCAGATCGTTGCGATGGCGGTGATGCCGAGGGTGACGCCGACGGCGTAGGTGCCCATCGCGCCGATGTCGCGCAGCGGGCCGTGTGCGGCGAGCGTCTTGGCGGTGAGCATTCCGACGGCGTGGACGGTCCGGACGACGAGGGACGCGACCGCCAAGGCGTCGACGAGCCAGCTGTCGGAGAGCGCGGAGCAGACCAGCAGCAGCACGATCATCGTCGGGATGTACTCCGCTGCGTTGCCATGGGCCCGGATCGCGATCAGGAGCTTGTCGGCGGGATCGGTCGGCGCCTGGTTGCCGGCGCCCCGGATCGCCCGGTTCCGGCTGACGTTGGCGCCGAGGAGGAAGAGCAGGACGCCCAGCAGGGCGATGCAGACGATGGTCACGGTGGTCATGCCGGAACTCCTTCGCAGTAACGGGTTGGTTGGGTGAGACGGCGCACCATGGCTTCGCTGAGCCGGGTGCCGAGCAGGGCGTCGGTCTTGTGCATCCCGCCCGGGCAGGTCACGTTGACCTCGATCAGCCGGCCGCCGATGACGTCGAGGCCGGCGATGGCGAGGCCGTTGCGGACCAGGTGTGGGCGGAGCGCGTTGACGATCGCCCGGTCGGCCTCGTCGATCTCGGCGGATGCGACCGGTGGGCCGATCCGGAAGTCGTCGACGGCCGGCCGGCGCAGTACCGCGCCGACGATCTCGCCGTCGAGCAGGAACAGCCGTTTGTTGCCGTGCGCAACGGCCGGCAGGTATTGCTGGGCGATCACCTGGCGGTGCCCGCCGTGGGTGGCCGACTCCAGTAACGCGATCGCGGCATGGTTGTCGTCGACCAGCCAGACATCGAGTCCGGCGAAGCCGTCGACCGGCTTGACGACCGCCGTACCGATCTTGGCGACGAACTCGCGGAGATTGGCGGGGTCGGCGCCGACGTACGTCGGTGGGCACAGCTCGGGGAACCGCAGCGCGATGAGCTTCTCGTGCATCGCGCGGACCCCTTCGGGCCGGTTGACCACGCGGGTGCCCGCTTCCTCAACCAGGTCGAGCAGGTACGTCGTGTGCAGATAGCGCGCGTCGACCGGCGGATCGATGCGCAGGTGCACGAGATCGAACTCGTCGACCTCGACCACCGCGACGTCGAGCTCGTCCCACCAGGTCGAGTCGACGATCCAACGGTGGTCGCGGCCCGCCGGACGTCGCGGCCGCAGCCGGATCCGACGAGCGCGTGCACGCACGTGGCCGTCGATCACGGCAAGCTCTTCCGGCTCGCAGCACCACACGTCAGAGCCCAGGTCCTGGGTGGCGCTCATCAGGCCGATGCTCGCGTCGATGTCGGCCTGCAGCCCGGTGAGCGGGTCGGTGACGAACAAGACGCCGTTCATGCGACGAGCTCCAAGTCTCGTACCGGCACCAGCTCGCGACCGCGAACGGCGGTAGGGATATCCCCTGCGGCAGCCGCGCGCCAGTGTTCAGCCAGGTGAGGGCGGTTGGGCTCGAGCGCTCGGAGCGTGCGGCGGCGGATCTCGTCGTCGTACAGCAGGCTGGCCAGAACCGCGACTATGTACCCAGCCGCGACGGGCTCTTGGACGTCAAGGAAACGGACCTCGAGGTAGTTCCCGCGAGGGCGGACGGGCGGGAACAACGTGGTGAGGTGCTCGGCCGGTCCGCCGGTCGTGAAGACTGTCGCCCCAGCTGCGAACGAGGTGTACGCCGCGACCGGGTTGTCACCGTGCAGCAAGCGGTCGTCGAAGCCGGTCCGGGCGGGGTCGACGTCGAGCCAGGTGGTCAGCCTCCCGTCGGGTCCCGAACTCCTCGCGAACGCCGCGGCCAGGAACGGCCCGGCGAGATTGAGGACCCGCCACTGTTCGGCGCCGTCACGACCGGGCCACCAGTCGAGGCACACCTGAGTGGAGGCGGTACGGCGCATCATCCGCCGGCCGGCCGGGCCGATGGTGTCGAAGTGACGTTGCATCGCGACGTACCTCGGACTCGTCAGCTGCAGCGGGACCTGGTCCTCGGTGCGCGGGTCGACGGGGAGTGCCTGGGTGCGGATGTCCGCCGCGGCGAGGTGGCGCCGGAGGTCGTCGGTCAGCGTGCCGAGGGTCCGGGTGAGGGTGGCCAGGTCGGGGGCGCAGGGCAGGCTCAGCTCGAGCTGACCGCCGGGTTCGAACCCCAGGTACTGCGCGGCTGCCGCCGTCCTAGCCGCGTGGCGCACCCGCTCGATCGGTACTGCGGCTCCCGTCGCGGCGTCGGCGACGAGGAGTTCCTGCTCCACGGCGACCCGGGTCGTCCTGCTACGGCTGCGAGCGAACAGACCCGAGACGAGTGGGCGAAGCTCCTTGGTGTTCATTGATCCCCCTGATACTGTAAGGATTCCTGTCTGAATATTGGAAGGAATCCTTACCGATGTCAAGGGTCAATCTGCGACGGCTCGATCAGAAGCCGTTCATCGCGCTGGCCGACCGGGCCAACCGGGCGCTGCAGGCCGACCTGGTGCGGACCCAGCACCGCCGCGGTCATCCGGAGATCAAACCGGCCCACAACTCGGTCTTCGCGACGCTGGCCCCGGACGGATCCCGGGCCGCGGACATGGCTGCGCGGGCCGGGATCACCCGTCAGTCGATGGGCGAGGTGATCCGCGAAATGGTCGATCTGGGCATCCTCGAGATGCGCCCCGACCCGGAGGACCGGCGGGCCAAGCTGGTCACCTACACCGAGCACGGGGTGGGGGTCGCTAGCCACGGCTACGACCGCCTCAGGGAGCTCGAGCAGCGGTTCGCCGAGGAGTTCGGCGAGCGGGAGTACGGGATGGCCCGCGACGTTCTCGACCGGGTCGCCGGCCTGCTCGACCGCTGGGCCGCCGAGGAACTTTCCACCCCCGACGACCAAGACACCGCCGCGAGCTGATCACCATCCCGAGCAGCGCGTCGGCGTCCAGCCGCGCGCCGTCGGCGGGTAAATTCGCAGCCGCATCCAGTGGTTTCGCTGTCACCCGGCCCGCGACAGTGTCCCGTCTGTTGTAGTGATCCGTGCTTCCAGCATGGACGTCGAGGGGGAGTCATGACAGCAGCAGTCCGTAATGTTCTGACCACGACGGCCGTACTCGCCGTCTCCGCGCTGGCCGTCGTGCCGATGGCCTGGGCGCAATCCGGCGACGACTCGGGTGCCGATGTCGTGGTCGAGCAAGGCGCAGTCCGGGATCTGGCGCCGGCGACCGCGGGGCCGCTCGACGGCGCCTATGCGGTGTTCCGCATGGTGTCAGGCGACGGCCGAAGCGCGGTCCGCCTGAATCTCTACGGCATCGACCGTTCCGAGGCAGGCCGCAGGTTCGGTGCCCACCTGCATGTCGGACCGTGCGTAGAGGGCAACGGTGCCGCGGCTGGCCCGCACTACAACACCGACACCGTCGCCGGCGTGGTCCCACCCCGCGTCGACCCGACTACGGAGGTCTGGCTCGATTTCACCACCACGAGCGGCGGGACCGGCCACGCAATCGCCGCCGTCCCGTTCATCCCGCAGCCCGGCAACCGCTCGATCGTCATCCACCAAGAACCAACCGACCACCACGGCACCGCCGGCCCGCGCCTCGCCTGCCTACCGGTCTCCTGGTGATCTTGGTGGGGCTGTTGAGCCGGCGGGGTGGAGGGTGGCGGGGATTAGCTGGGGTGGGAGGGGAGTGGCGCCTTCTAGTTGGCGGATCAGGGCCTCGGTGCCGAGTTGGCCGAGTTCGGGGCCGGGGGTGCGCATGATGGTGAGCTCGGGGTCGGACATGGCCGCCGTCTCGGGGGACATCAGGAGTGGGAGGACCGAGATGTCGGCGGGGACGTTGTGGCCGAGGCGGGTCAGGCCGGAGAGCACGCCGAGGGCGGCGAACTCGTTGACCACCAGGACGGCGGTCGTCTCCGGGTGTTCGCGGATCAACTGAGCGGCCGCTTCCTGGCCGGCTCGGGTGGAGCCGCCCGATTCCAGTACGACGGTTTCGAGCCCGTACTCCGCCGCGACGCGGCGATAGGCGGCCTCGGACCGAACGTAGGGGCCGTAGGTCCGGAACACGGGATCCTTCAGGTTGCCCGAGATCAGGGCGAGACGCCGATGGCCGAGACCGTGGAGATAGCCGACAGCCTCCTCGACGGTGGTGTCGAAGTCGATGTCGACGTGGTCCAGGCCGGCCAGCTCGGTGGTCCGGCCGATCAGCGCGAACGGCGTACCGGTCTCCTGCAGGATCCCGACCCGGGGGTCGTCGAGCTGGACCTCCATCAGCACGACTCCGTCGACGAGTCCCTGGCCGACCAGCTCGGTCAGCTCGGTCCCGTCGTTGCCGACCGGCCAGAGGACCAGGTGGTAGTCCTGTTTGCGGGCGGCGTCGGCGGCGCTGGTGAAGAACTCCGCCGCGGTGAAGCCGAACTTGTGGTCGAGCGCCGGATACGCCATCGCGATGATGTGCGTCCGCCGGCTGGCCAGCGCGCGGGCGACCACGTTGCGGCGGAAGCCGAGCTCGGACATCGCCTGCTCGATCCGGCGCCGGGTCGCCGCGGTCACCGGTTTGGTGTCATTCAGCACGAAGGAGACGGTCGCGATCGACACGCCCGCCCGCTGAGCCACGTCTCGCATGGTCACCATCGGACAGTCCCCTCCCTGAATCTGCGGCCGAACTCTTGACAGCAGTGTGACCTACGGAACATAGTCCTGGAACACCCCAGTTAACCGCTTTACCGATCTGCACACAAGCACACCGGCAATCTTTCGGGCCACCCGGTTAACCGCTTAGATCAGCGGTGTCGATTCGAGCCCACCCCACCGCCCCGGTCAGGCGCCGAGGGCCTCACCCATTCCTCGAAGGAGCCGAATGCCCATGTTCTCCAAGCGGATCTCCGCCGCCCTGGCCGGTGCGACGGCGTTGTCGCTCGCGCTCGCCGCCTGCGGTGACGGCGGTGGATCATCGTCCTCGTCGGGTGACACCGTCACCAGCCTGTCCATCCTCGACTACTACAACAACGACCCGGACAAGACGCTCGTGCAGCAGGGGCTCGACGCCTGCGCCAGTCAGCTGGGCATCACTCTGCAGCGGGAGACGGTGCCTGGTGACACCTTGATCCAGAAGGTGCTGCAGCAGGCGTCGTCGAAGACGCTGCCCGACGTGCTGATGCTGGACAACCCCGACGTACAGCAGATCGCCGCGACCGGTGCGCTGGCGCCGCTCAACGAGATGGGGCTCAGCGGCGACGGGTTCGCCCAGGGCATCGTCGACGCCGGCTCGTACGACGGAAAGCTCTACGGGCTCGCGCCGGTGACCAACACGATCGCCCTGTTCTACAACACCAAGATCCTGGCCGACGAAGGTGTGCAGCCGCCGAAGACGTGGGACGAGCTCAAGGCCGCGGCGAAGAAGCTGACCAAGCCGGGCCGGTACGGGATGGCGTTCAACGCGAACGCGACGTACGAGGGTTCCTGGCAGTTCTTGCCGCCGATGTGGACCAACGGTGGTGACGAGACCGACCTGACCAGCCCGCAGGTGGCCGAGGCGTTGCAGTTGTGGGTCGACCTGGTGCAGTCCGGGTCCGCGTCCAAGAGCGTCATCAACTGGACCCAGGGTGACGTCAAGGACCAGTTCGTCGCCGGCAAGGCCGCGATGATGGTGAACGGGCCGTGGAACATCCCGTCGCTGAACGAGACGCCGCAGGTCAAGTGGGAGGTCGTCCAGTTCCCGGTGAACAAGACCGGCCAGACCCCGATCGCGCCGCTCGGCGGTGAGGCTTGGACGGTGCCGCTGAACAAGGAACAGGCCAAGCAGCAGAAGGCCGCCGACTTCGTGAAGTGCCTGACCTCGGACGAGAACGAGATGCGCTGGGCCAAGTCCCGGTTCACCGTGCCGACCCGGACCGCGCTCGGCCCGGAGCACGTCAAGGAAGTTCCGTCGATGAAGGCCTTCTCCGAGCAGGTCGCCAACGCCCGGTCCCGGACCGGCAAGCTCGGCGACAAGTGGCCGGACGCCGCGAAGGTGATCTACCAGGCGATCCAGCTCGCGCTGACCGGCCAGGCAACAGCGCAGGACGCCTTCAAGAAGGCCTCCGGCGGCTGATCCGGGCGGGGAGACGACCGAGATGGTGCACGCACCCACGCTCACCAAGGCCGGTACCTCCGACGCGCCCTCTGCGGAACCATCCCGCAGGCGGCGCGGCCGGCGGCACCGCGGTGAGGACCTGACCAAGATCCTGTTCGTGCTGCCGGCCGCCGCCGCGATGATCGCGCTGTTCGGCTATCCGGTGGTGAAGAACCTGCTGATGAGCCTGCAGGACTACACGCTCAAGACCTTCTTCACCGGCGCGGCTCCGTTCGTCGGGCTGGACAACTACGTGGCGGTGGTGGAACACCAGCTGTTCTCCAAGGCGATGGTGAACACGGCACTGTTCACCATCGGCTCGATCGTCTTCCAGTTCGTCATCGGGCTCGCGCTGGCGCTGTTCTTCAACAAGCGGTTCGCGCTCGGCGGGATCCTGCGGTCGTTGCTGTTGCTGCCCTGGCTGCTGCCGCTGATCGTGTCCAGCGCGACCTGGCGGTCGATCCTCGAGCAGGACAGCGGCATCCTGAACCGCAGCCTGGCCTGGCTCGGCGTGATCGACGAACCGGTGCCGTGGCTCAACTCGCCGAGCTTCGCGCTGATCGCCGTGATCGGGGTGAACATCTGGATCGGCATCCCGTTCAACGTGACGCTGCTCTACAGCGGCCTGAAGGAGATCCCCGGCGAGCTGTACGAGGCGGGGGCACTGGACGGCGCCACCGGGTGGAATGCGTTCCGGCACATCACCTGGCCGAACCTGCGGGCGGTCGCCAGCGTGCTGCTGATGCTCGGGGTCGTCTACACGGTCAAGGTGCTGGACGTCATCCTCGGTATGACCGGCGGCGGTCCGGCGAACGCCACCCAGACGCTGGCCACCCAGTCGTACGAGCGGTCGTTCATCGACTTCAAGTTCGGCCAGGGGGCGGCGCTGAGCAACATCCTGATCGCGATCTCGCTGGTGTTCGCGGTCCTCTACCTGCGCGGCACCCGGCGTGCCGTCGACGAGTAAGGAGCCGTGATGCACGAGTCGCAACTGCGTCGCACCGTGTACACCGCGATCGGCGTACTGATCCTGTGCGTGATGCTGTTCCCGGTCTACTGGATGCTGAACGCGTCCCTGCAGCCGTCGGGGAACACGCTGACCGCGAGCTTCCTGCCGCTGGACCCGAGCTTCGCGGGCTACCGCCGGGCCATCAGCGAGCAGGGTGACAACCTCATCACCAGCGTCATCATCGCGTGCGGGACCGTCGTGCTCAGCCTGCTGGTTTCGGCGCCGTGTGCCTACGCGCTGGCCCAGTTCCGGTCCCGCTGGGTCGGGATCGGGCTGCTGGCCATCCTGGTGTCCCAGATGATCCCGGGCATCGTGATCGCCAACGCCCTCTACACGGCGTACGAGAATCTCGGCCTGCTGAACTCGATCC
The DNA here is from genome assembly GCF_004361855.1 of Kribbella caucasensis. GTDB lineage: Bacteria > Actinomycetota > Actinomycetes > Propionibacteriales > Kribbellaceae > Kribbella > Kribbella caucasensis. The sequence continues at coordinate 256,851 of NZ_SNWQ01000006.1, read as the reverse complement.
CCGGGCTGATCGTGGCCAACTGCAGCAGCGGGATCCCGTTCGCGATCCTGATCCTGCGCTCCTTCATGGTGTCGGTGCCGCAGTCGCTGGTGGAGGCGGCCCGGGTCGACGGCGCCGGCCTGCTCCGGGCGTTCGTGTCGATCGTGCTGCCGATCTCGAAGAACTCCCTGATCACGGCCGGGCTGTTCACCTTCCTCTTCTCCTGGAGCGACTTCCTCTTCGCCCTCACGCTGACCACCAAGGGCGGCGTCCGCCCGGTCACGCTGGGGATCTACCAGTACCTCGGCACCCAGGTGCAGAACTGGAACGCGGTGATGGCGACCGCGGTGCTCTCGGCGATCCCGGCCATCGTGCTGCTGATCGCCGCGCAGAAGTACATCGCCGCCGGCGCCATCGGCGGGGCCATCAAATGACAAACACAGCAAAGGAACCGGTATGACGATTCGCGTACTCGTCTGGGGCGAGAACCGGCACGAGCAGGTCGAGCCGCACGTGGCCGAGATCTACCCCGACGGCATGCACAGCACCATCGCCGCGGGGATTCGAGAGAATCTCGGCGACGCGGCGTCCGTCAGCACCACCACCTTGGATGAACCAGAGCACGGCCTGACCGAGGACGTGCTGACCGAGACCGACGTACTGGTCTGGTGGGGCCATGCCGCGCACGGCGAGGTGGACGACAAGGTGGTGGAGCGGGTCTACCAGCACGTGCTGTCCGGGATGGGCCTGATCGTGCTGCACTCCGGCCACTGGTCGAAGATCTTCGGCCGGCTGATGGGGACCACCTGCACCCTGCGCTGGCGCAGCGAACAGGACCGTGAGCTGGTCTGGACGGTCAATCCGACGCACCCGATCGCGCAGGGCGTCCCGCATCCGATCGTGATCGAGCAGCAGGAGATGTACGGCGAGTTCTTCGACATCCCGACCCCGGACGAACTGGTCTTCGTGTCGTCGTTCAGCGGCGGCGAGGTGTTCCGGTCCGGGTGCACGTTCCGTCGCGGCCACGGCAAGATCTTCTTCTTCTCGCCCGGTGACCAGGACTACCCGGTCTACCACCACAAGGACATCCGCAAGGTGATCGCGAACGGGGTCACCTGGGTGAATAGCGACCGGCCAGAGCGGGCAGTGCCGACCCTGCTCCGCTACGAGACCGGCGAATTCTTCCAGGGCCACGGCTACAAGGGACCGATCGAGGAACCTGCCGATGCCTGAACCTCTGCGACTTCTTCAGGTTGGTGCGGGCGGCATGGGTCGAGCCTGGCTGCGCACCATCTCCGCCAACCCGGACGTCGTCCTCGCCGGGCTGGTCGACCTCGATGTTGACCTGGCTCGCGCGGCGGCCGATGAGCACGGGTATGCCGACGTGCCGGTGGCGAAGTCCATCGGCGACTTGGTCGGGGCGACCGGGGCCGAGGCGGTCATCGACGTGACCGTCCCGGTCGCCCACCCCAAGGTCAGCATCGACGCGCTGCGCCGGGGGCTGCCGGTGCTCTGCGAGAAACCGCTCGCCGAGACCGTCCGCGAGTGCCTGACGATGGTCGCGGCTGCCGAGGTGAGCGGGCAGTTGCTGATGGTGTCGCAGTCGCGCCGGTACTTCCGGACCGGCAACGCCTTCGGCAAACAGCTCGCCGGACTCGGTCCGATCGGGTCGCTGAGCTGTGAGTTCTTCAAGGCGCCGCGATTCACCGGGTTCCGGGCGCAGATGGCCGAGCCGTTGCTGGTCGACATGGCGATCCATCAGTTCGACCTGAGCCGCAAACTGATCGGTTCCGAGCCGGTCTCGGTGTACTGCGACTCGTTCAACCCCGGCTGGAGCTGGTTCGACGGCAACGCGTCGGCGACCGCGATCTTCACCTTCGCCGACGGGACCAGGTTCACCTTCACCGGAAGCTGGTGCGCGCCCGGCCTGGAGACGTCCTGGAACGGCAAGTGGCGAGCCAGTTCCGCCCAGGGAACGGCGACCTGGGACGGCGACAACGCCCCGGTGGCCGCGCTCGGTGACGGGACGGCGATACCGGCCGAGGTTGGTGACGAGCCCGAACAGATCGACGGCTCGCTGGCCGAATTCGTCCAGGCGGTGCGCGAGTCCGCCGTACCGCAGGCCGAGGTGCACACCAACGTGATCAGCATCGCGATGGTTGAAGCGGCCGTTCGGTCGGCGACTCTCGGTACGCCGGTTCGCATCGCCGACGTACTCGAGGACGCGTACGCCGAGGCGCTGGCCACGGTCCAGGACGACGCGTTGCTGACGACGCTGAAGTCGTGGCCGTCGGTGCAACAGGTGGTGGGTCTGGCGGACTGACAGAATCCGGCGCAAGGCAGATGACGAGTTTCCCTTGACCGGCCCCGATGGCGTGGGTAACTTTCGAGGCCGGGGATCAGCCTTGTAATTCAATAACCTATTTGGGGGCCGGTCATGTCCGCCTTGCGCCGCTTCGCAATCGCCACCCTCGCAACGATCACAGCCACCGTCACTCCGGGAGTCGCCGTCAGCGCGCCGCCACCCGAACCAGCGACACCCCTGCAACAGGCCATGAAGGCGATGCAGGGGATGTCGCTGGAGGAGAAGATCGGCCAGATGTTCGTCCTGTTCGGCTACGGGCCGGGCGCGAACCTGCCGGACGCACGCAACACCACCCTGTACGGCGTGGCGACACCGGCCGAAGTGGTCGCGAAGTACAAGCCGGGCGGATGGATCTACTTCAACGCCCGCGGCAACGTGGAGAACCCGACCCAGCTGGCGACGTACTCGAACCAGTTGCAGCAGGTCGCGACCAGCACCGGGCTCCGCGTCCCGATGATGATCGCCACCGACCAGGAGCAAGGCGTCGTCGTCCGCATCGGTCCACCCGCGACGCAGTTCGGCGGCAACATGGCGCACGGTGCGGCTCGCAGTACGGCGGACGCCCGGACCGCGGCCGGGATCACCGGTCGCGAACTGAAGGCGATGGGGATCCGCCAGGACTATGCCCCGGTCGCCGACGTGAACGTGAACGCGCTGAACCCGGTGATCGGGGTCCGCTCGTACTCGTCCGACCCGCAGCTGGTCTCGGACATGACGGCCGCCCAGGTGCAGGGTTACCAGCGGGACGCCGGGATCACCGCGACCGCGAAGCACTTCCCGGGTCACGGCGACACCCGCGACGACAGCCACACCTCGCTGCCGACGATCAACCACACTCTTCAGGAGTGGAACACGATCGACGCGCCGCCGTTCAAGGCCGCGATCAAGGCGGGGATCGACTCGATCATGACCGCGCACATCGTGGTCCCGTCGCTCGACCCGTCCGGTGACCCGGCCACGTTGAGCAAGCCGATCCTGACCGGGGTGCTGCGCCAGCAGCTCGGGTTCAAGGGTCTGATCATCACCGACGCGCTGGAGATGGCGGCGGTCCGGGCCAAGTACGGCGACGCCGAGGTCGCGATCCGCGCGATCGAGGCCGGGGCGGACCAGTTGCTGCTGCCGCCGGCGCCGGACGTGCAGTTCAACGCGGTGGTCGACGCTGTCAAGTCCGGCCGGATCAGTGAGAGCAGGATCAACGAGAGCCTGCTCCGGATCATGCTGCTCAAGCTGAAGAACGGCACTCTGTTCAACCCGTTCGTCGACCCCGCGAAGGTCGCGACGACGGTCGGTACGCCGGCCAGCCTGGCCACCGCGCAGCGGATCGTCGACAAGAGCGTGACCCTGGTGAAGAACAACGCCGGCGTGCTCCCGCTGAGCAACGAGGCGCGGAAGATCCTCGTCACCGGTTTCGGCGTCACCACCACCCAGTCGCTCGCCAACAGCCTGACCAGTCGCGGCGCCACAACCACGGTCGCGCAGACCGGTACCGCACCGTCCGACGCCGCGATCGCGGATGCCGTGACGAAGGCGCAGGCCAACGACGTCACCGTCGTACTGACCTCGAAGGCCTGGGACACGACCGTCACCGACAAGCTGGCCAAGCAGCAGAAGCTGGTGAAGGACCTGCTCGCAACGGGTAAGACGGTGATCGTGGTGGCCGTCCGGGATCCCTACGACATCGCCTACTTCGACCAGGCGCCGACGTACCTGGCCACCTACGGCTTCGCGGCGGTCTCGATGGAGTCGCTGGCCAAGGTGCTGTACGGCCAGATCGCGCCGGCCGGCAAGCTCCCGGTGGACATCCCGGTCGCCGGTCAGCCGCAGACACCCCTCTACCCCTTCGGCCACGGATTGAGCTGGTGACGATGAAACGACGCAGCCTGCTGGCGGGTGCCGGCGCGCTCGCCGCCGCCCCTTTGATCGACCTACCTGCCGCCTCAGCGGTCGAACCGCAAGGGCATGGGCGCAGAGTGTCCACCGGCGCTCAAGCACTCGCGAACGACGGGTGGCGGGCGCTGGCCGGACAGAAGGTCGGAGTGTTCAGCAACCCGACCGGCATCCTCGAGGACCTGAGCCACATCGTCGACACCATGCACGCGTCCGGCAAGGTCGATGTCGTCGCGGTCTTCGGACCCGAGCACGGCTTCCGCGGCAGTGCGCAGGCCGGCGGTTCCGAGGGCGACCACGTCGACCCGCGGACCGGCATCATGGTCTACGACGCCTACGGCGCGAACGCCGCCAAGCTGCAGACCCTCTACACCAGATCCGGTGTGGAAACGGTGGTCTTCGACATCCAAGACGTCGGCGCGCGGTTCTACACCTACATCTGGTCCATGTACGAGGCTATGGTCGCCGCCGCCCGGACCGGCGCCAAGTTCGTCGTACTGGACCGGCCGAACCCGGTGGGTGGCTTCGCCAGCGGCCCCATGCTCAAGCCCGGGTACACCTCGGGTGTGGGCAAGGAGGAGATCATCCAGCAGCACGGCATGACGGTCGGCGAGCTGGCCCGGATGTTCAACGCCGAATACCTGGCGCTGGACACCGGCGGACCGGTCGTACAGGAGCTCGAGGTGATCGAGGTAGAGGGCTGGAAGCGGGACCAGCTCTTCGCCGAGACCGGCCTCACCTGGGTTATGCCGAGCCCGAACATGCCGACACCGGACACCGCGCTGCTCTACCAAGGCACCTGCCTGTTCGAGGCCACCAACCTGTCCGAAGGTCGCGGCACCACCCGGCCGTTCGAGCTGATCGGCGCGCCGTACATCGACTACCGCTGGGCGGAGGCGTTGTCGACCAAGAATGTTCCCGGCATCGAGTTCCGGGAGGCGTACTTCACCCCGTTCATCAGCAAGAACGCCAACCTGCTCTGTGGCGGCGTACAGGTACACATCACCGACCCGCACCGAGTGGAGCCGATTCTGGCGGCCACTCACATGATGGTCGAAGCCAAGCGGCTGTACCCCCAGTTCGCCTGGCGGACGGAGAATCCTCCCGGCCGGTGGATCGACCTGCTGACCGGGTCGGACCGGTTCCGCACGATGTTCACCGCCGGGGCTTCGGCGGAGGAGATCGTCGGCGCCTGGCAGTCCGAGACCGCCGCCTGGAACGCGCGCCGCGCGCAGTACCTGTTGTACAAGGGAGCTCACCGGTGAGGCTGCGTACGTTCGGTGCCGTCGCGATAGTGTCCACCCTGATGCTTACAACGGCCAGCCCTGCAGTTGCCAACGGCAACAAATCCGGACGTTTCGACCGCCCGTACGACGGCTACGCGCCGAAGTCCACCCTGTTGCGCGACTCGACCCCGGCGAACGCGGGCCTCGATCCCGCGCCGATCGACACCGCACTGGCCCAGGTCGACGCGTGGACCCGCCCGAACGGGACCGCGAAACCCCTGTACGCCGGCGCGGTCACGCTGCTCGGCCACGACGGCAAGATCGTCACCCGGACCGCGACCGGGATGGCACTCAAGTACGCCGACGGCGCGGGCACCGAGTTGCCGGCCGATCAGCAGATTCCGATGCGCACCGACACCATCTTCGACATGGCGTCGGTGTCGAAGCTGTTCAGCTCGATCGTGGTGATGCAGTTGGTGGAGAAGAACAAGGTCGGTCTGGACACCTCGATCGCCACCTACGTTCCGGAGTTCGCCGCCAACGGCAAGCAGGCGATCACCGTCCGGCAGGCGCTGACCCACACCACCGGGCTGCCCGCCTGGCTGCCGTTGTGGAGTGCCCAGCCGGACCCGGCCTCGCGAATGCAGATGGCCCTCACCGCGACGCCGACCAGCGCCGCGGGGACGAAGTACCTCTACAGCGACCTGAACCTGATCGCGCTCGGCGAGCTGGCCCACCGGGTGACCGGGAAGACGCTGGACAAGCTGGTCGCTGACGGGATCACCAAACCGTTGCAGATGCGCGACACGGGCTACAACCCGGATGAGAAGAAGAAGCCGCGGATCGCGGCGACGGAGTACCAGGCGTCGCCGCCGCGCGGGATGGTCTGGGGCTCCGTCCATGACGAGAACGCATGGTCGCTGGATGGCGTCGCTGGGCATGCCGGGGTGTTCAGCACCGCGGACGACCTGGCCGTGCTGGCGCAGGCGTTCCTGAACGGCGGCAGCTACCGGCAGGCCCGCATCCTGAAGGAAAGCTCCGTCACCGCGATGATCACGAACTTCAACCAGGCCTTCCCGGGCAACGATCACGGGCTCGGGTTCGAGCTGAACCAGCGCTGGTACATGAACGGCCTGTCCGGACCCCGGACGGCCGGCCACACCGGCTACACCGGGACCTCGCTGGTGATCGACTTCGACTCCCGCTCGTTCGCGATCCTGCTGACCAACCGGGTCCACCCGAGCCGCAACTGGGGCAGCAACAACCCGGCCCGGCGCGCCGTCGTACAGGGGCTGGCGTTGTCGCTGGGCGTGGGACCGCGGCACGGCAAGGACGCGTGGTTCTCCGGCACCACGGACGCCAGTACGACGACGCTCGGCGTACCGGTCTCGGTACCGGCTGAGGGTGGACGGCTCGCGTTCGACCTGTTCGTCGACACCGAGGACACCGACCTGCTGTACCTGGAGAGCTCGGCCGACGGGACCACCTGGACCAAGGTGCCGTTCACCGTGCAGGACCGGGGCACGGTGATCGACACGGACGGGACGATCAGCGGATCAGGAGAGCGGCACTGGCATCAGGTGTCCGCTGACCTCGCTCCGGGTGACCAGACGGTCCGGTGGCGCTACACCTCCGACGCGCTGTACCAGGGCCGGGGCGTCTACGTGGACGGCGTGAAGATCACCAGCGGCGACCAGGTCGTTTTCGACGGAGAGCGAACGCCGGAATCATTTGTCGCCTTGGGTTGGAGACTTTCGCGTCGGTGACACCGCTCGGTGTTCATTCGCCGTACCGTGCTGTCATGACATCAGTAACCTCTCCAGATCCCACGGGGCCGCTGCTGGTCCGGGTCCGCGCGGTGATGCCCGCGCTGGCGCCGGCCGAGCAGCGGGTGGCGAACGCGGTCCTCGCGGACCCGGGCGGAGTGGCGGCGATGACGATCTCCGAACTGGCCGAGGTGGCGTCCACCTCGGAGACCACGGTCATCCGGTTCTGCAAGCAGATCGGCGTTCCCGGCTATCCGCAGCTCCGCCTGCAGTTGGCGGCCCAGTCGGCACAGGAGAGCATGAGACCCGAGGTCGGTGGTGACATCGAGCCCGGGGATTCGCTCGCCGACGTGGTCGGCAAGGTCGCGTTCGCCGACGAGCGGGCGGTCCGGGAGACCGCCCAGCAGTTGGACGTGGACGCGCTGGCCAAGGTGGTGGCCGCGGTCGCCAAGGCGCCGCGAGTGGACCTGTACGGCTCGGCCGCCAGCTCGTTCGTGGCGCTCGACCTGCAGCAGAAGCTGCACCGGATCCGCCGGGTCGCGTTCGCTTGGTCGGACGTGCACGTGGCACTGACCAGCGCGGCCCTGCTGGGCAAGGACGATGTCGCGATCGGGATCTCGCACACCGGGACCACGGTCGAGGTGATCGAGGCGCTGGAGCTGGCCGGCAAGCACGGCGCGACCACGGTCGCGGTGACGAACTTCCCGCGCTCGCCGCTGGCGCAGGCCGCGGATCTGGTGCTGACCACGGCGGCCCGCGAGACGACGTACCGGTCCGGGGCGATGTCGAGCCGGATCGCGCAGCTGATGGTGATCGACTGCCTGTTCATCGGCGTGGCCCAGTCGGTCATGCCGGATGCCCGCAAGGCGCTCGAGGAGACCGCCATCGCGGTCCGTGGGCACCGGGTGAAGGGTTCCGTCAATGATCCACAGAATTGAAATATCTTCAGTAGGAAACTAACCTCGTAGGCGTGATCACACCCACGGAGCAGCGCAACCCCAGGACGCTGGCGATCGATGCGGTGGGCACCACCGAGATCCTCCGGATGGTCAACGCGGAGGATGCCCGGGTGGCGGGCGCGGTCGCCGAGACGATCCCCGAGCTGGCCCGCGCGGTCGACGCCGCCGTCGAGGCGATCCGGGCCGGTGGCCGGGTGCACTACTTCGGCGCCGGGACCTCCGGCCGGCTGGCCGTGCTGGACGCCGCCGAGTTGCTGCCCACCTTCCACGCGCCGGACGATCTGGTGGTCGCCCATCACGCGGGTGGGATGGCGGCATTGCTGCGTGCGGTCGAGAACGTCGAGGACTCCGAGGAGGGTGGCGCCGCCGACGCGACCGAGGTGACCGGACAGGACTTCGTCGTCGGTCTCGCCGCCTCCGGGAGTACGCCGTACGTGGCAGGCGCGCTGCGGGCGGCGCGGGCGGTCGGCGCTGTGACGGCGCTGGTCACGTCGAACCCGGACGCCCCGCTGGCGCCGTTGGCCGACATCCTGATCGCGGCGGACACCGGGCCGGAGGTGATCGCCGGTTCCACCCGGTTGAAAGCCGGGACCGCGCAGAAGCTGATCCTGAACGCGTTCTCCACCACGCTGATGATCAAGCTCGGCCGGACCTGGTCGAACCTGATGGTCGACATGGTTGCCACCAACAACAAACTGCGCGGCCGGATGCTGCGGATCCTGGCCGAGGCCACCGGTGCCGACGCGGACGCCTGCGCCTCCGCCCTCGAGGCCGCCGGCGGCGAACTCAAGCCGGCCCTGGTCCACCTCCTCACCGGCACCCCCGTACCGGCCGCCCGCGAAGCCCTGGCAGCCGCCGACGGCCGCGTCGCAGGAGCCCTAGGCGTCCTCACCGCGACCGCTTAAAAGGTTGGAGCTCGTCAGGCCTTCGTCTCTACAGTGAGGCGGTGAGTACTCCTGAGCGGGTGGACCCGCGCGACACCGAGGGCATCGCGGCCTGGTACGACGTGTTTCGGGCGGCCATGGACGAGGGGCGGCCCTATCCGGTGACGTGGACCCTGGAGGAGCTTCGCGTCTCTCTGCTTGAGCCGACCGAGTACGCGGCCAAGGAGATCTGGATCGTCAGGAATGAGACCCAGGCGGTCGCGGGTGCGATGTTCCTCGACGTGCCGCTGAAGGACAACACCTTCGCCCTCAGCGCGAGGATCGGAGTCCGCGCAGACGCCCGCAGACAGGGCTACGGCAGCGCTCTGGCCCAGGCGATCGAGGAGCGGGCCGCGTACTACGGCCGCACGGTCGTCCAGGCCCAGGTCGACATCCCGCTCGGCAATGACACGGATACCCCGGCGCAGGCGTTCGCCCGGTCATTCGGGCTGACCCCGGCGAACTTCGAAGTCCACCGGGTGCTCGAGCTCCCGCTGGCCGAGGATGTCCTCGACAAGCTCTCCGAGGAGGCCGCCCAGCACCACGAGGGCTACCACCTCCGCAGTTGGCAGGACCACTGTCCCGACGATCTGGTCGACGCCTTCGCCGCTTTGCAGGCCAGCTTCAACCTGGAGGCGCCCCACGGCGAGTTGGAGGTGGAGGCGGCGGTCTGGGATGCCGACCGGGTCCGCTCGGTCGAGAACCAGAGCCTCGCGCAGGGACGGCACGGTTGGATGACCGTGGCGATCGCCCCGGACGGCAGCCTGGCCGGTCACACCGAGCTGTACGTCGGCAAGCACGATCCTGGCAACGTGTTCCAGTGGGGCACGCTCGTCTCACCGGCTCATCGAGGCCACCGGCTGGGCTTGGCGCTGAAGGCGCACAACCATCGCGAGCTGCAGCGCAGTCACCCGGAACCGCTCGTCGTACACACCTGGAACGGCGAGGCGAACACGGCGATGAACGCCGTCAACGCCAAGCTCGGCTTCCGGCCGGTCGAGTTGCATGAGGAGTGGCAGCGGAGCGGCTGACGGAATTGGTCCTCTGTCTGTGCCTGAAACTGGATCTGTAGGGGAGACCGGTTCGCTCCTACCGTCGAGGCATGAGCAGCGTATGTGAGGTTCCGGCAGCAACCACTCCTGTAATCACCCGACTGGTGACGGCGCAGTTCGCGCAGTTGCTCGCGATGGTGTTCGGCTCCGGGTTGAGCATGTACCTGCTCACCTCGGTGGTCCCGCTCTACCTGGCCGCGAACGGCTCCGGCGGCGTCGGCGCGGGCCTGTCCACAGGCGCCATGATGCTGTCCGCGGTCGCCACCGAGTTGGTGATCCCCAAGCTGATCGCCCGGATCGGCTACCGCGGCACGCTCGGCCTCGGCCTGGTCCTGCTCGGCGCCCCCTCACTGCTCCTGATGCTGACCGCGTCCCTCCCGCTGGTCCTCGCCGTCTGCGTTGTCCGGGGCGCTGGGCTGGCCGTCCTGGTGGTCGGCGCGGTCGCCCTGGTCGCCGAGATCACCCCGTCCCACCGACGGGGTGAGGGATTCGGGATCTACGGCATCGCGGTCGGCGTACCGGCCGTGATCGGTCTACCGCTCGGCGTCTACCTGATCGAAGGGCTCGGCTTCGGCGGACTCTTCGTCCTCGCAGCGATCGCGTCGCTGGCTGGTCTCGCCGCGCTGCCGGGTCTGCCGAAGCGCAGTACGGAAGCCGAGGAGCAGCACGTCAAGGTGCTCGGCGGTCTGCGGGGGAGCGGGCTGCTGATGCCGACCTTCGTCTTCGCTGCGGTGACTGTCGCCGCTGGGATCAGCGTGACCTTCCTGCCGCTGGCTGTTGCCGGTGACAACCACTCGCTGGTCGCCGCCGCCCTGCTGGTCCAGGCCGCCACCGCTCCCGTCGCGCGTTGGCTGGCCGGCCGATTCGGCGACCGGCTCGGCCCGGTGAAGCTCCTCGCTCCCGCCCTCGTCCTCGCCGCCCTCGGTGCCGGCTCGCTGATCTTCATCACCAGCCCGGTCGCGATCGTCGTCGGCGCGGCCTTCTTCGGCACCGGCTTCGGCGCCGGGCAGAACCTCACCTTGGCGATCATGTACGACCGCGTCCCCAAGACCCGCTACGGCCAGGTCAGCGCCCTCTGGAACCTCGCGTACGACGGCGGCTGGGGCATCGGCGCCATCGTCTTCGGCGCCGTCGTCGCGGGCACCGGCTACTCCCTGGCCTTCGGACTGACGGCGGCTGTGGTGGCGCTCGCGATTGTACCGGCCGTTAAAGCTTCCCCCTGACCGGGGTGGTGGGGTGGGGGTCAGAGTTTGCGGAGTCTGACCCAGCGGACGGTGTGGTCGGCGCCTTTGCGGAGGACGAGGGTGGCGCGGGAGCGGGTGGGGAGGATGTTCTCCCGCAGGTTCGGGCCGTTGATGGTGTCCCAGAGCGACTCGGCCTTGGCGATCGCTTCCTGCCGGCTGAGCTCGCCGTACCGGACGAAGTACGACTCCGGGTTGCGGAACGCGGTCTCCCAGAGTTTGAGGAAGCGGTGCACGTACCAGCTGCGGATGTCGTCGGCCGCGGCGTCGACGTACACGGAGAAGTCGAAGAAGTCGCTGACCGCGAGTCCGCTCTTGCCGTCGGCGCGGCGGGGTGCCGGCTGCAGCACGTTGAGCCCTTCGAGCAGCAGGATGTCCGGCTGCTCGACCGTCGTCCGTACGCCGTTCATCCGGTCGTAGTGCAGGTGCGAGTAGACCGGGGCCTCGACCGTGTCCATCCCGGACTTCACCTCGACCACGAACCGCAGCAGGGCCTTCCGGTCGTACGACTCGGGGAAGCCCTTGCGCAGCATCAGGTTGCGGCGTTCCAGTTCGGCGTTCGGCCAGAGGAAGCCGTCGGTGGTGACGAGTGCGACCCGGGGGTGCTCGGGCCAGCGGGCCAGCAGTTCGCGCAGCAACCGGGCGGTGGTGGACTTGCCGACGGCAACCGATCCGCCGATGCCGATCACGAACGGGGTCCGGGTCGCGGTCTGGCCGAGGAAGTCCTCGGTGTCCGCGTGCAGCGCGCGGGCGTGCCGGACGTACAGGGACAGGATCCGGGACAGCGGCAGGTAGACCTCGCGGACCTCGTCCATGTCGATCTCGTCGCCGAGGCCGCGCAGCCGTTCGATCTCCTCGGCGGTCAGCGGTGACTCGGTCGTCTCGGCCAACTGGGCCCAGGCGGCCCGGTCCAGCTCTGTGTAGGGAGTCACCTCCCGCGGCGGCTGCAGCATGGGCTCCATTCTTCCCACGCCGCGTCCCCGGCTCACACCCCGGGCCGACGTGGGCTACATCTCAGCCCGACTCTCGAAAATTTCGGGACCTCTGCCGATAGCTGCGACGAGGGCAACCTGTACTCTGGCGCTTGTACGGCTGGACGAGGAGCGTGGAGGGCTCGTGGGTCAGCGGGTGACGATCTCGAAAATTGCGGAGCAGGCCGGTGTCTCGGTGCCGACCGTGTCGAAGGTGCTGAACGGCCGCGCCGACGTCGCCGAGGAGACCCGGGCCAAGGTCGAGAGCATCATCCAGCGCCATGGCTACCGTCGCCGCACGACCAGTACGGCGAGCAGCCTGATGATCGACCTGGTGTTCCACGAGATCGGTGGGTTGTGGGCGGTCGAGCTGATCCGCGGCGTGGAGGAAGTGGTCCGTGCCGAGGGCGTCGAGCTGGTGCTGTCGGAGTGCGGCGGCGCCCGGAGGCCGCGGCAGGAGTGGATCGAGTCCGTCCTGCTGCGCCGGCCGCTCGGCGTGATCATGGTGTTCTCCGATCTCGACCATGACCAGCGGGCTCAGCTGGAGGCGCGGCGGATCCCGTTCGTGGTGGTCGACCCGATCGGCGACGAGGGCGAGGACGTCCCGTCGATCGGCTCCGCGAACTGGAACGGCGGCCGGATGGCGACCCAGCACCTGCGCAAACTCGGCCATGAACGGATCGGCATGATCGGCGGCCCGGAGGAGACCCTCTGCTCCCGGATGCGGGTCAACGGCTACACCGACGCGCTTCGGTCGACCGGGATCCCGGTCGACCCGGACCTGATCCGGAACGGCAACTTCGAGGTCAGCGGCGGCTACGAGCAGGCGATGGCGCTGCTCACGCTGCCGGACCGCCCGACGGCCATCTTCGCCGGCAGTGACCTGCAGGCCCTGGGCGTCTACCAGGCCGCCCGCGAGCTCGGCCTGGAGATCCCCAAGGACCTGTCGGTGGTCGGGTACGACGACCTCCCGGTCGCGGAGTGGGTCGGGCCCACCCTGACCACCGTCCACCAGCCGCTCCGCGAAATGGCCGAGCTCGCCACCAAGCTGGTCCTCGACCTGGCCCGCGGCGTCACCCCGGCCGCCCTCCGGATGGACCTGGCTGTGCGGATGAGGATCCGCCAGTCAACAGCCCCACCCAGCTGACTACTCTGACGAGCATGATTGTCGGCGTTGGGATCGACGTGGTGGATGTCGAGCGGTTCATGCAGACGCTGGAGCGGACGCCTGGACTGCGGGACCGGGTGTTCACCCCGGCCGAGGCCGTCAGACCGCCGGCTTCGCTCGCAGCCCGGTTCGCCGCCAAGGAGGCGCTCGCCAAGGCACTCGGCGCACCGGCAGGGATGCAGTGGCACGACGCCGAGGTCCGGACCGACGACAGCGGTCGTCCCTGGCTGGAGATCACCGGGACGGTCGCTTCGAGGGCATCCGAGCTGGGCGTACAGAGCCTGCACCTGTCGCTGAGCCATGACGCCGGCATCGCGTCGGCGGTCGTCGTCCTGGAGGGTTGAGATGCGGTACGCGCACACCGTCGACCAGGTCCGCGCCGCCGAGGCCGACCTGATGGCCCGGCTCCCCGAAGGCACCCTGATGCAACGCGCCGCCACCGGCCTCGCCGTTGCCATCGGCAATTTCCTCGGCCACGTGTACGGCGCAAGCGTGGTCCTCCTGATCGGATCCGGCGACAACGGCGGCGACGCCCTGTACGCCGGCGCTCAGCTGGCCCGTCGAGGCGCCCAGGTAACTGCGATCCTCCTTTCCTCCCAGGCGCATCCCTCCGGCCTCGCCGCACTGAAAGCCGCCGGTGGCCGAGTGGGTGGTCTTGCTGAAATCGCCGCCGCAGACGTGGTTGTCGACGGCATCGTAGGTATCGGCGGCCGCCCCGGCCTCCGCCCAGACGCCCTCGCCGCGGTAGAGCAGGCCGAACATCACGGCGTCCCGATCGTTGCCGTCGACAGCCCATCGGGCGTCGACGTAGACACCGGCGAAACCCCCGCCCCGCACGTGAACGCCGCCCTCACCGTCACCTTCGGCACCCACAAGCTCTGCCACTTCATCGATCCCGCCGCGACCGCCTGCGGCCCGGTCCACCTCATCGACATCGGCCTCGATCTCCCACCGGCGACCGCCTCGGCCCTTCAACCGGCAGACATCCGCGACCTCTACCCGACCCCGTCCGCCGAGTCCGACAAGTACTCCCGCGGCGTCCTAGGCCTGATCGCCGGATCCGCGCAGTACCCCGGAGCCGCCGTCATCGCCACCGCCGGCGCCCTGTCCGGCCCGCTCGGCATGCTCCGGTACGTCGGCCCCGCGGCCGTCGCCGCCGAAGTACGGGCCTCCCACCCCGAGGTCGTCGCCGGCGATGGCCGAGTCCAGGCCTGGGCAATCGGCTCCGGCCTGGGCGACGAACTGGACATCGCAGCGGTCCGCGAACTCCTCGACGCCGAGGAACCAGTCCTCCTCGACGCCGATGGTGTGCGGGCCCTGGACGAATCCGGCGACCACACCCAGGTTCTGATCACCCCGCACGCCGGCGAGCTGGCCCGCCTCCTGGGCGTAGACCGCTCGACCGTCGAAGCCGCCCGGTTGAAGCACGCCCGCCTCGCCGCCGAGCGGTACGACGTGACCGTCCTGTTGAAGGGTTCGACCACCGTCATCGCCGCCCCCGACGGCCAGCTCCGGGTCAACACCAACGCCACCCCCTGGCTCGCCACCGCCGGCTCCGGCGACGTCCTGGCCGGCCTCTGCGGCTCCCTCTTGGCGGCCGGTCTAACCCCCATCGACGCAGCGTCCGTCGGCGCCTACCTGCACGCGGCCGCTGCCCAACTGGCTGCATCCCGGGGCCCCATCACAGCCCTCGACATTGCCCGGCACCTCCCAGCGGCAACCCATTGGGTCCTGACGGGATCTGTGCCAAATTCTGCCGATTCGCAGACCTGACCACTGGGGCTGAGGCCCTGGCCTCGCATCCTGCGGCCGAGGTGGACGACTACGTGTTCGAAGCCGTTCGGGTTGCGCGAGTTGGTGGCGCGGATCCGGGCGGTCACGCGGCGTACGGCATGCGGGACCAAGTTGTCGCGGCCCCCGTCGCTGCTCAGCAACTCGGTGCGATCGCCGGCCGCCGAGGTCAACGCGCAGATCGAGCAGATCTGGCGTTTCCGTCTGCTCGTGGGCGGCGGGGTTCTGCTGGCGGCGACCGCGATCGCCGTACTGATCGCCAGCACCATCGCCCGCCCGCTCAAGCACCTGGAGGCGGTGGCCGCCGCCTCGGCGACGGCGACTATTCGGCCCGCGCCGAGACCAAGGGCCCGCCCGAGATCGCGACGCTGGCGCGGACGCTCAACAACAGTGCCCGCCAGACGGACGCGCTGCTGGGTTCGCAACGCGCGTTCGTCGCCGACGCCCCACACCAGCTCCGTATGCCGCTCGCGGCCATGCGCCTGACCCTCGACAACATCCGCGACACCAGCGACGACCCACAGCTGAGTGACGGATCGCCACCGTAGACGCCGAAATCCACCGAATGAGCCGAATGGTTGAAGGCCTGCTCACCCTGGCCCGCGCCGAACCCGCCGGCAGCACCGTCGTACTACGAGCCCGCCGCCACGGCCCGACGGTCGACCTGGAGATCCGCGACGAGGGTGCCGGGATGACGGACGAGCAACGCGGCCGCGCCTTCGACCGATTCTGGCGAGCAGGCCCACCTGGTACCGGGATCGGCCTGGGCGGCTGGCAACCGCCCGCCAAACGCTGACACGATCCTGGGGAATCCTCACCTTTCCCTGGCTGATCGTTGCATGGCGCAACGGAAGTCTGGAGGCATCGAGAAAGTCACCAGACAAGGAGAAACACCATTGAGGAACCCCACCGCCCCCACCGCCCCCACTGCCCGCCGCATCCGCCTCGCGACGATCACCACTATTGCTTTGGTCGCCGTGACCGCCTTGACCGCCTGCAGCAGCACCGACGAGGCGGGCACTGCCCCCGCGGCTAGGCCTTCAACGCAGGAGATCGCCGCTCTCTTCGACCAGTGGAACACCGCCCTGAAGGGCGACCCCAGGGTGTGGCCGACCTGTACGCCGACAACGGGGTACTGCTGCCGACCCTGAGCCCCGTCGTCCGCACCAACCGCGAAGAGATCAAGGAATACTTCGCCAAGGACTTCCTCCCCAAGAAGCCGACCGGGACGATCACCGAGTCCCAAGTCCGCATCATCGACGAGGACGCGGCCGCCCAAAGCGGCAACTACACCTTCACCGTGACCGACAAGAGCGGCACCCAGACCAAGGTCCCCGCCCGCTTCACCTACGTCTACGAGAAAATCGGCGACCAATGGCTGATCACCGAACACCACTCCTCCGCCACCCCCACCAAGTCCTGACCCCGACACCGGCGCAACATGGGCCCGCCCTCGCCCATGATGCGCCCCCGTCTTCGCTCGCCCGCCCCGCCGTCGTCCCACCTCAACCTTCCCCTGCCCGCCAGGAAGACCTCAGATCGGCGACCGGGGCCGCGGGGTGCCGCCGGCCGGTTGCATGACTAATGGCGGGTTGCGACGGGCCACCGATCCAACAGCCTGCTAGCGGTGAGGCAACCCGTCAGCGGCGAGCCCCACACCTCAAGCCCAGCCGGATGGGTCGAAGACGACGGCGCGGGGATGAGGGCGCCGGCCGAGGTCCGGGGAAGGGGCGCGAGGGATGAGGCGCCGGCCGAGATCCGGGTGAGGTCCTGGCGAGGTCCTGGCGAGGGCCGAGGGCGCGGGGGATGGGGGGCGAGGGCGGAAGGATGAGTGATGGGATGAGGGGCGGGGACTTCGTGTTGGCGTCATGCGGGTGCAGCACGCCGTTCACCTCGGGGGATGAGGCTTGACCACGAATCCGGCCGGCCGCTGACCGTTTGCCGGGACCAAGTGGCGAACCCCGGTCCCGGCTATACCTGCCGCGCCCTTCCCCGCGCTGCGGGAGGATTCCAATACGCCCGCCGTGTCCAGCGATCAGCGAACCTATCGGCGTCGCGAACAGCGCGTTGGTAGCCGCGACGGCGACTTGCATGCCTTCCGGTCGAACAAGAGCTGGCGCACTCCCCGGCAACGTCGATGACCTGGAGCTCACCCGCGGCGACGCTCAGGAACTCGGCCGGCCCATCAGCCGCGAGTAGATCGTGCACCCCGCTGCCTGCAGGCAGACCCACGACAGACCCAGGTGAAGCCCGATTGTTGCTAAGGGCAAGCTCACAAGCCCGACCTCCGGCATGGCATTCGGCAAGGCTCCCGCGCATCTGCTCCGGTCATCGCCTTTCCAATGAAGAGCTCCCGCAAGACGTGGTCGGCGGCAGACGTCTGCGGCCCAATCCGCTTTGGTGGTGGGAGGGGTGCAGGCATTTGGGGAGGAGCACGGCGGAACTGTTCGTGCGGCTCGGTGCCTCAGGTTGGCGGTGTGCGGGTCGGGTGGGTGCCGGTGTGGTCGACCCGGAAGGTGAACTGGTGTGGGCTGGTCCATTCCAGTGCACCGTCGTCGAGGCGGCGGACCTGCCAGCGTCCGTGCGTTTTCAGGCGGTGGGTGAACCGGCGCAGCGGGGCGAGGTTGGTGGTGGAGGTCTGCTCTGTTGGTCCGAGGGGATCGTAGGGGTGGATGTGGTCCAGGTCGGTGGTGTTGGTGGTGTGTGCGGTGCCGTAGGGGAACTGCTCGACCGGGTAGGTGAGCTTGATGCGTTCCCGGATCCGGGCCGGGATCTCGTAGGCGTCGACGCTGATGTTGCGGTTGAGGTCGATCACCGGCTTCACCACGTACGGCCGGTGGCCGATGAGTTCGGCGAGCTGGTCGGCGAGGAGTGGGCCGAGGTTCTCCACCCGCAGGACGCCGGTGCCGGTGGCGAGGGTCTGGTCGGTCAGGTGCACATAGACCACGGTCCCGCCCATCCGACTGCTCGCGCCCCGAGCCGCACGACCTTGAGCAGTGCCACCGTGCGCAGGCCCGCCGTGTGCGGCCGCACCGCGATCCCCTTTGCCCTGATCGCCTGGCGCCTGGCCGGTGGAGGTTGGGCCGGGGATGACGCCGTTGAGTTGGGCGAGGGTGGCGTTGAGGGCGCGGCGTGCGGCGGTGTCCATCGGCTCGGCGTCATCGTCGTCGATGGTGGTGTGGGTGGAGTTCCCGGGCCCCTTGGTGGTCGGCGGGGTGGAGTGTCGAGGGGGTCGGGCAGGTCGCTGGTGCTGGGGTGTGGTGCGTCGAGATCGGACTCGTCGTCGGGTTCCCGCATCCACCACTCGCCCAGGTCGGGGTCGTCGACGGGGTCGGTCGAGTGCGCGGATTCAGCGGGACCGACCGGGTCGACCGGGGCCGCGGCATCGGCCGGGTCGTTGGTGGCGGCGGGTCCGGCATGGACCGGGGCGGCCAGGTCGTCGGCGGGGCGGGTGGGGCGTGCGGGGTTCGCAGAAGTTGAGGGATCGGTGGAGTCGACCGGGTCCGCCGGGTCGGCGGGGTCCGCGGTGTGGGCAGGATCCGCGGAATCGACCGCGGCCGCGGGGCGCGCGGACGCACTGGGGCGGGCGGCGGCGGTGGCCGGGGAGTCCGGGCGCCTGGCGCTTGCCGGGTCGGTCGAGGCGGCGGCAGCCGCGGACGGTGCGGGGTCGGCCGCCGGGTTCGTGGGCGCGGGGTTGGCGGGCGCGGCCGGATCGACGGGCGCGGCGGCATCGGCGGGCGGATCGGCGGAGTCTGCGGGCCGGGGCGGGTTGGCGGGGGCGGTGGCTGCGGTGCGGGCTTCTTGGGCGGCGGTGAGGAGGGCGAGGGCGTAGTCGGGGTCGGCGAGGATGCCGATCGCCTTGGCCCGGCGCAGGCGCAGCGGGTCGGTGTCGCCGAGGGTCTTCAGGGCGTCGGCGATCGAGTTGATGGTGGCGTCGAAGCGGATCACGTCACCGGAGGCGGCCAGCACGTACATGGCCTTGGTGCCGTTCTCATCGGACTGGCCAACGTAGACGCCGCGTTCGCGTTGCTTTTGTTTCGCGGCGGCTGCGGCGGCTTCGGGGTCGGCTTTCCAGAGGGCGGCCTTGACGATGGTGGTGAGCCGGGCCGGGGTGACCGAGTCGATGATGCCGGCGACTTCGTGGTCGACGAGCGCGGCGGCCTCCAGGGACAGGTCGAGGCAGGCGGTGGCGATCTTGCGGGCCTTCCACGGGGTTGCCTCGTAGGCCTGGACCATGGCCCAGCAGCGGGGGAGGCGGTGCAGCAGGGCCAGGGCCTGGCCGACGAATTCGGCGGCGACGCCGGCGGAGACGCCGAGGACGACGGCGCCGAACTCGGCCGGTGCGAACTCCGCGATCTCGGGGCAGCCCGCACCGCCCAGCACCACACCCCGCTCCCGGCCACGCGCCCGGTCACGCTGACCGCCGCGGTCGCGGCGAGGCAGCCTGTCGACGGTGTGGAGGGCGGCGAACTGCTGGGCATGGACAAGGACACTCACCTCGTGCTCGCGGGCCACGGCGTGATGCTCCGCGGCCGAGGTGAGCACCTCGGCCGCAGTGAGCCCTGACAAGTCGCCTTCGAACATGTGATCGACTTTATGTTACGCTGAGCGACATGGCAAATCCGCTCGGTGCCAGAAGGGCTTGTAAATAAGGGATTTAGAGGCGGGAGACGACGTGGAGACGGAGGCGGGCGATGGTGATGTCGCGGATGCCGGTGGTGAGTGAGCTGGTGGGGTTCCAGTGGGGTAGCGGGTCTACGCGGGAAGGCGTGATGCTGAGCCAGTCGCAAGGGGTGGCGGTCAGGGCGTGGTCGACGAAGCGGTGGGCTAGTTCGGACCAGTCGGGGGATCGGTGCAGCATGGCGTGCTTTTCGCCGGTTACGGTGAGGAGGCCGACGGGGTGACCGGCGATTCGGAGGCGGGCGGCGTACTGGGCGGTCTGGCGGGGGTCGGTGATGCGGTCGAGGTCGCCGTGGGCCAGTACTACGGGGCCTCGGAGGGCGACCAGTGGTTCGCCATCGGGGAGCCAGGGAGCGAGGGCGAGAACGCCGGACACCAGCGGGTGGTTGCCAGCGGCAATTATTGCGCGGCCGCCCATCGAGTGGCCGATCAGGAGGACGCGGTTGAAGCGGGTGGTCAGGCGGTCGAGGACTGTTCGCAGGTCCTCCGCTGGATGGGCCGAGGGGGCGTTCCAGCCGCGGTATCGGTAGCGCATCAGGCCGATCGCTGCGTCAGGTGCGGCGGAGCGGGCGGCGAGCGCCAACGGCCACATGCGAAGGATCGGGGGTCGCCAGGCGCGAGGTGCTGCGAGGGACCGTTCCAGGCCGCCGTGGGCGAGCAGGACCAGGTCGGTGGCGTCGCTCGGCGCGGCCACCAGGTCGACCCCCGGCGCCGTCAAAGGATTGGAACCCCCGAGCCGGTCATGCCTGGTTGTACAGCACAGCCGCGTCCTTGCTCACCGCAAGGAACCAGCTCGGATCCGGCAGGTCTGCGAACCCGTACGACCGGTACAGCTCGTGCGCATCGGCCGTGGCCAGCATCGTCCGCCGCAAGCCCTGCAGTTCGGGATGACCGAGCAAGGTCGACACCACGAAGCGGCCGAGGCCGTGTCCCCGATGCGTCGGCAGGACGAAGACATCCGCGATCCACGCGAACGTCGCCCGATCCGTCACCGCCCGTGCGAACCCCACCTGCTGACCCTCCGGTGAAGGCGAATACACCCCCAGACAAAGGCTGCCCTCGACCGACCGCGCCACCACGTCCCGCGGAATCCCCGCCGACCAGTACGCCGTACGCAGGAATCCGTGGATCACGTCCAGGTCGAGCCGCCCCGGATCGTCGTCAGCGACGTACCCCTCATGCACCCACTGCACCATCAGTTCACCACCATCGTGATCGGCATCGACGAGTCGGCCGGCAGGTCCAACGGAGACGGGGACTTCCCGGCCCGAACGAGTTCCGAACCGAGTGCGGCAACCATGGCCCCGTTGTCCGTGCACAACCCGGGTCGCGGCACCCGTACGGCGATCCCGGCCTCGGTGCACCGTTCTTCGGCCAGCTGGCGGAGCCGGGAGTTCGCCGCGACGCCGCCACCGATCAGCAGGTGCTCGTAACCGCGATCCTTGCAGGCGTCGATCGCCTTCCGCGTGAGCACATCGCAGACCGCTTCCTGGAACGCCGCGGCCACGTGGTTCACCGGCACGTCCTCACCGTCCCGGCGACGGGCCTCCACCCATCGAGCCACCGCGGTCTTCAAACCAGAGAAGGAGAAATCGAACCGATGCCGCTCCAGATCCCGCTGACTCGTCAACCCGCGCGGGAAGGTCACGTACAGCCGATCCCCACCATCTCGTGCCGCCTTGTCGACATATGGACCACCCGGGAACGGCAGGCCGAGCACCCGCGCGACCTTGTCGAAGGCCTCGCCCGCCGCGTCGTCGATGGTGCTGCCCATCGGCAGGACGCCGTCCGTGATGTCCTCGACCGCGAGCAACGACGAGTGCCCACCGGACACGAGCATCGCGACGCATCCCTTCGGCAGATCACCGTGCTCCAACGTGTCCACGGCAACGTGTGCGGCGAGGTGGTTCACGCCGTACAAGGGCTTGTCGATCGCCAAGGCGAGTCCCTTCGCGGCGGCGACCCCGACGAGCAACGCGCCGGCCAACCCCGGTCCGCTCGTCACGGCGACCGCGTCGACGTCGGACAACTGGACTCCGGCCGTCTCGCACGCGCGGCGGATGGTCGGCACCATCGCCTCCAGATGGGCGCGCGAAGCAACCTCCGGTACGACACCGCCGAAGCGTGCGTGCTCGTCGACGCTCGACGCGACCGCATCGGCGAGCAACGTCTGGCCGCGGACGATGCCGATCCCGGTCTCGTCGCAAGATGTCTCGATCCCCAGGATCAGCGGCTCGTTCTCAGTCATTGTCCTTCTCCTGCCGTCGCATGATGACAGCGTCCTCGCCACCGGCGTAGTACCCGGCCCGCCGGCTGATCTCCCCGAAACCGTAACCCTGGTAGAGCTTCACCGCCGCGAAGTTGCCCGCAGCAACCTCCAGCAGAATGTCCCGCCCCGCGCAGACCGACAACGCCGCCGACATCAACTGCGAGGCGATCCCGGTACGACGCTCCGCCGGCGTCACCGCGATCCGCAGAAGCTCCACCGGATCCTCGGCGAACGGAGGCACCAACAACACCACATACCCGACCACAGCACCCTCGTCGGCCACGAGCACCACCCGATCCGACCGGCTGAACTCGTCCGCCCAGGACACCGCGCTCCACGCGCCCGAGGAGGACTTGAAGCACAAGGCATCCAGCGAAACCACCGACTCGAGATCGGCCGCGACAGCGGGACGGATCGCCGGTCTCACTTGGGCAGCACGCTTTTCGGGGCGCCGGCCATCGTGACATCGGGACGCCGCAGGTACAGCGGATCCGGCGCAACCACCGGTAACGTCCCAGTGGCCACCCCAACAGCGAGCACCTCGGCCGACGGAAACTCGTCCACGTCGCCGCCCGAGAGACCGAGTACGTCCGCATAGAGCACCGCACCACGCCCGATCACCGGCAACCCGGCCAGCACGGAAGCCACATCGGCCGGACGATTCACCGCCGGCCCCTCGAGCCTCCGACGACTCCCATCAGCCGCGGGACCGTCGTACAGGGCCCAGTAGATCTCCTTGCGTCGGGCATCGGTCGCGACTGCGACGGGCAGCGCGAGCGACGACTGCCGTGCGAGGACGTCCAGGCTGCAGACTCCGGCGACCTCGATGCCCAGCGCGTCCCCCATCGTCCGCGCCGTCACCAGCCCGACCCGCAATCCCGTGAACGGCCCGGGCCCAACCCCGACAGCGATGCGCGTCAGATCGGCGGGCCGGCAACCGGCTTCCTGAAGAGCTGCGGCGATCGCAGGCGCCAGCAGCTCACCATGGCGCAGAGCATCAACAACAGTGGAGGAAGCAACGACCGCGCCCGTGTCCGGATCGGCCAGCGCCACAGTGACCGCAGCACTCGACGTATCGAAAGCCAGCAGCACGTCAGCCCCTTTCCAGAGCGGTCAACCGAAGACCGGTCGCCGCCCACCGCGCCCCGGCCGGACTGATCCGCAGATCCCGCGTCTCGTCGCTGTCGTCGTCGCCTCGCGTCACCACGATGTCGAGGCGATCCGGCGCCAGCGACTCGGCCAGCCCATGCCCCCACTCGACCACTGTGATCGCCTCGTCCAGGCTGGCGTCCAGGTCGAGATCGTCCAGCTCGGCGATCCCACCAAGTCGATAAGCATCCACATGCACCAAGGCAGGACCAGCGACCAGCGACGGATGCACCCGTGAGATGACGAACGTCGGCGACGTGATGTTCCCGCGCACCTTCAACCCGGCACCAAGACCTTGCGTGAACGTCGTCTTCCCCGCACCAAGATCACCGGACAACACCAGTACGTCGCCCGCCCGCAGCTGCCCCGCGAGCTCCTCTCCGGCCGCCCGCATGTCGTCGGCGGTCGGTACGGTCAGCTCGATCGTCATCGCCTTGGCATAGTTGAGGTTCTGGCCTTCCCGCGACACCACCGAGTACCCGCGCCGGCGCCAGAACTCCACCGTGTCCGGCAGCTCCACCCGCGCGACCAGCCGGACCCGCGACAGGCCACGACGGCGCGCGTTCTCCTCGGCGCAGCCCACCATCGCGGAGGCGACGCCGCGGCCCTGGAACCGCGGGTTCACCGAGACCCGGCGCAGGTTCAGCACGTCGCCGGACTCGTCGAAGAGCATCGCGCCGGCCGCCTCGCCGTCGATCGTGGCCAGCAACCCGCCGTACGCCACGACGGCGGCCGCGACCGTGGTCGCGTTCTCGGACAACGCGGTCGACGGCGGGTCGAGCACGCGGCGGGCCGAGAACGCGTGGTGGATCACCTTCACGATCTGGTCGACGTGCTCGGCCGTGGCGTCCACCACGTGCAGGTCGGTCATCTGTGTCCCAATGATTGTTCGGCCCGCTCGATCATCCCGAGCAGGGCGGCGGTGAACTCGCGGTGGTGCTCGATCAGGCCGAGGTGCCCGCAGTTCTTCACCTCGACCAGCTCCGCGCCCGGGACGTGCCGGACGATCTCCTCGGAATGCGGGAACGGGGTCAGGTGGTCGGAGTCGCCGCCGATCACCACGCATTCCACCTTCTGCAACGGCTCCAGGGCGTCGTACTTGTCGTGCAGCGCGAAGATCGGGTAGAACTCCGCGATCACCGAGATCGGCGTCGCGGCGATCATCTCGTTGACGAACTCGGTGAACGCCGGCGGCACCTCCGAGCCGAACGAGTACTGCCTGGTCAGCAGGTAGCTGATGTCGGTCCCGGCCTTGCGGCTGCGCTCGACCACGTCGGGGATCCGGGCCAGCGCGGCGACGGTCGGCGTGGCGAGCCGGCGGACGATCCGGCCGGGCCAGCCCGGCAACGCCATCGGGACCTCGTCAAGACCGCCCGCACTCGTCGAGCAGAGCCCGACCCCGATCACCCGGTCGCCGAACAACTCCGGGTGCTGCTCGGCCAGCGCCATGATCGACATGCCGCCCATCGAGTGCCCGATCAGGATCACCGGACCGGTCGGCGCGTACTCGGTCAGGATGCCGTACAGGTCGCGGCCGAGCTGGTCGATGCTGACGTTCTCCTTCTCCGACCGGCCGGACCGCCCGTGCGACCGCTGGTCGTAGAACACCATCTTGCCGATCCCGGCCAGCTCCCGGCGCTCGAAATGCCAGCAGTCCATGTTCAGCCCGTAGCCGTGGACGAAGATCAGCGTCAGATCCCCGGGAACGGCCGGCTTCTTGCGGAGCCGGCGACGCTGCGGTTCGGGCCGGCGGGACCGCTTCAGCTCGTCGATCTCGACGTACAGCTCGACGCCGTCGTCGGCGGTGAACACGTACGGCGTACCGCGGAGTGATCCGAACGGCTCGGCCTCCAGCTGGGCGCGTTGCCCGGAGCGGCGGCCGATCACCTGGCGCTCGACCGCGACACCGGCGGCGGCGCCCGCGGCCAGCACACCGACCGCGGCACCGATCAGGCCTGCGGTCCGCCCTGCCTTGGACATCAGCCGGTCTCCTCGTTCACGTACCGGCGGGGGACGCGTGCGCCGAGCCGGGTGACGATCTCGTAGTTGATCGTGCCCGCGGCGTCGGCCCAGTCGTCGGCGGTCGGCTCACCGTGGTCGCCGGGACCGAACAGGATCACCTCGTCGCCGGCCGCGGCCTCGTCGTCACCGAGATTCACCATGCACTGGTCCATGCAGATCCGGCCGACGATGGTGTGCCGTTCGCCGGCGACCTGGACGGGTGCGCCGTTCGACGCGTGCCGGGGCAGGCCGTCGCCGTACCCGAGTGGGATCAGCCCCAGCGTCGACGGCTTCGGCGCGGTCCAGGTCAGCCCGTACGACACCCCTGCGCCGGCCGGGACCCGCTTCACCATCGCGAACCGGGCCCGCAACGTCATGGCCGGCCGCAACCCCAGCTCGCTCGACGGCAACGCATGCCCGAACGGAGACAGCCCGTACGTCGCGATTCCGGGCCGGACGAGATCGAAATGCGTCTCCGGCAACGCCAACGTGCCGCCCGAGTTGGCCAGGTGACGCAACGCCGGAGCCACTCCGAGGGACTCCGCCACGTCGACCGCGGACGCGAACGTGGCCACCTGGGCCTCGTTCGCCGCACTCTTCGGCTCGTCGGACGAGGACAAGTGCGACCAGATCCCGGTGATCTCGATCCGCCCGGCCCGCACCTCCTTCAGAGCGGCCTTGACCAGCGTCGGCCACTCCTCCGGTACGGCGCCGCCGCGGCTCATGCCGGTGTCGATCTTCAGGTGCACCCGGGCCGGCCGATCGGTCACGCCGGCGGCGAGCTCGTCGATCTCCCACGGCGCTCCCGCGGACAGGTCGATGCCGGCGGCAATGGCCTGCTCCAGCGGTTCGCCAGGGGTGGTCAGCCAGCAGAAGATCGGGCCGGTGTCGCCGGCGGCGCGCAGGTCGAGGGCTTCCTCCAGCACCGCCGCGCCGATCCAGTCGGCGCCGGCCTGCCGCGCGGCCCGGGCGACCGGCACCATCCCGTGGCCGTAGCCGTCGGCCTTCACCACGGTCATCAGCTGGGCCGAGGACAGGCGTGTTCGCAGCGTGGCGACGTTGTGACGGATCGCGGCGAGGTCGACGATCGCCTCGGCGCGCTTCTGTGGTTCAGACATGGCCTTACCAGTGTCTCAGGCGGCCTCGATCAGGCTCGGCAGGGCGGTCATCTGGTGGAAGATCGCGTCCGCCGCCGACAGCTTCGCCGGATCGGTCATCGCCGCGAACCCGAATACCTTCATACCCGCCGCGTTGGCCGCCGCAACCCCGAGCGGGCTGTCCTCCACGACGACGCAGTCGGCCGGCTTCACGGCGAGCGTGCTCGCGGCGTACAGGAACAGGTCCGGTGCGGGCTTGCCGTGGGCGACGTCCTCGGCGCTGAAGATCCGCCCCTCGAACCGGGTCCAGAACCCGACCGTCGTGAGCGCCGTGTGGATCCGACGGTGCGTCCCCGAGGAGGCCAGACAGTATTGCGTGCCGGTGGCATCCAAGTGGTCCAGCACCTCGGCGACGCCGTCGATCGCTTGCAGGTTCGCGAATCCGTCGAACAGGCGCTGGTGGTAGCGATCCTCCAGCTCGGCGGGCAACGGGCGGCCGAGTTTGGCCTCGGCCTGCCGGCGCATCGATGCCATGCTGCCGCCCATGAAGTCGCGGACGGCCTCCTCGAAGGTGTAGGGGAGACCGGCCTCGGTCAGCAGTTCGGCCAGGATCGTGTTCGCCAGCCGCTCCGAGTCCACCAGTACGCCGTCGTTGTCGAAGATCACCAGTTCAGGTCCGCTCACATTCGGAACCCTACGGGTGCAACGGGAGCGGGCCGAACGGCGTCCTCAGGGTGTGACTGTGACGAATCGGGCGATCGCTGTGCTGGCGGCCGGGCTGCTCGTGTTACTGCTGGGCGCGTGCGGGGATGAGGCCAGGGTGGGCGGTTCCTCGCTGAAGGGGAAGACGTACCTGTCGACCGCGGTGACCGAGGGTGGAGAGCCGAAGCAGTTGGCGCCGAAGACGCGGATCCAGTTGCGGTTCATGGACGACGGGCGGCTGCTGGCCGATGCCGGTTGCAACTCGATGAGCGGCCAGGTGTCGACGGGTGGCGGGAAGCTCAAGCTGTCCGACGGCCTGGCGATGACCGAGATGGGCTGTGACGGGCCGCGCCATGCGCAAGACGAGTGGCTCGCGGGCGTTTTGCAGAAGGAGCCGACCTGGAAGCTCGATGCGGGCAAGCTCAACCTCGCCGCGGGTGACACCACAATCGTTCTGCAGGACCGTGAGATCGCCGAACCGGATCTGGCGCTGGACGGCACTCGGTGGACGGTCGACACGCTGATCACCGGCGAGGTCGCGTCCTCGACGCCGGGCGGGCAGAACGCCCATCTCACGATCAGCGGCGAGCGCGTCACCGGATCGACCGGCTGCAACGACTTCCAGGGTGTCGTGGCGCGGGCTGCCGGCAAACTGACCTTCGGGGAGCTCGGTACTACGCGGCGTGCGTGCGACGGTGACGCGGCTGCATTGGAGAAGGCGATCCTTGACACACTGAAGGGCGAGGTCAGCTACACGATCGACTCGAACCGCCTCAGTCTCCGCGCCGCCAACGGCACCGGCCTCGACCTCACCGGTTGATTCGGCGGCAGGAGTAGGCGACCGCGTCCCGGCCGACCCTCGTCACGATGAGGGTGGCGCTCGCGGACCCCTTCGGTGCCAGCTTCTTCCGCAGTACGGCGGGGTCGATGTCGACGCCGCGCTTCTTGATCTCCAGGGTCCCGATGCCTTCGGCGCGTACCCAGGCCTTCAGTGCTTTCTCCTTGTAGGGCAGGGTTTCCACCACCTCGTACGCACTGGCCAGCGGCGTCCCCACCAAGACCGGACTGGTCACGTAGGCGATCCGCGGATCCAGCAGCCACCCGTCGACCGCAGCGGCGACCGCAGTCACCAGGCCCGCGCGGACCACAGCACCGTCGGGCTCGTAGATGTACTGCGCGACAGGGCCCGCGTCAGCCTCCGGGGCCGTGTCCACGGTCGCTCCACTCGGCAGCAAGGTCGCCCGCCGTGCGACACCGCCGTACAGCTTGCCGGACCACAACGCGGCCTCCTTGACCTCCCCGGCATCGCTGACCCACTCCGCCTCGACCCCGTCGGGTACAGCGTCGTGCGGGATCCCCGGCGCCACCTTCACGCATGCGATCCCAGTCAGCAGGCCGGTGATGAACGACCACGGCGGCGAGTAGGCGTTGTGGTCGAACACCCGCCTCCCGTCGGCCCGCCGCGCCGGATCCGCGAACACCACCTCGCACTGCGTGACGTCGTGCTGCTCCGCATCGCCCTCGACCACTTCACCGTCGAGCCCTAGTACGGCGAGGTTCGCGCGTGCGGCGGCGGCCG
The DNA here is from genome assembly GCF_004361855.1 of Kribbella caucasensis. Taxonomy (GTDB): domain Bacteria; phylum Actinomycetota; class Actinomycetes; order Propionibacteriales; family Kribbellaceae; genus Kribbella; species Kribbella caucasensis. Next base: position 228,046 of record NZ_SNWQ01000006.1, on the reverse strand, counting down.
TGGCGGGGTCCCGTTCGACACCGGTGACCCGCAAGCCGGCGCGGGCCGACGTGATCAGGTCACCACCGATCCCGCACCCCAGGTCGACTACCTTCGCGCCGGGCAGGGTTGTGGCGATCCGGGCCGCACGGTGCTCGGCAACAGTGGAACGCGTCGCCTGCTCCAACCCGGCCGGTGTGAAGTACATCCGCGCTGCATCGTCAGCGCCGAACTTGGCGACCGCCCGGTGCCGCAACGACGCCTGCGTGACCGCGGCGGTCACCACAGCACCGTCGTACGAGCGCCGGAGCCTCCCGATCAACTGCAGCTCGCCGCCCGGCGTGTAGGCGGCACACGCCTCGGCCAGAACCTCAGGCCCCGGCGATGCGAGCAGCAGCGTGATCGAGTCAGGTGTCACCCGCCCCAGTCTGCCCGCCGGCGAGATGTCTGGCACTCGAGTTGACCGAGTGCTAAACGCGGCCTAGATTCGGTCTTGGCACTCTCCACCCGAGGGTGCCAACGGCCAGGCCCCTGACCCCCGCGACGGCAGGTGCGCTCGGCCGGCGCGTTCCACGAACACAACAAGAAACTCGACCGTGGAGGTCAGCAAGTGTCGGTCACGATCAAGCCGCTCGAGGACCGTGTCCTCGTTGCGCCGCTCGAAGCCGAGCAGACCACGAAGTCCGGCCTGGTGATCCCGGACACCGCCAAGGAGAAGCCGCAGGAGGGCGAAGTCCTCGCCATCGGTCCGGGTCGCATCGACGACAACGGCAACCGGGTCCCGCTGGACGTCGCCGTGGGTGACAAGGTCATCTACTCCAAGTACGGCGGCACCGAGGTCAAGTACGACGGCCAGGACTACCTGATCCTGGGCGCCCGCGACATCCTCGCCGTCGTCAGCAAGTGACGACCGCTCGCTGTTCCTGACTGACACCGCCCCGGTGCCGAAATCACCGGCGCCGGGGCGGAGTCGGTTACGGGCCGGCTGAGCACCAATGGTTGAAACTCAGAGAGGGACAAGTTTTCCATGCCGAAGATCCTCGAGTTCGACGAGAACGCGCGGCGCGCGCTGGAGCGTGGCGTCGACAAGCTCGCGAACACGGTCAAGGTGACGCTGGGCCCGAAGGGCCGATACGTCGTCCTGGACAAGAAGTGGGGCGCCCCGACCATCACCAACGACGGTGTCACCGTCGCCCGTGAGGTCGAGCTGGACGACCCGTTCGAGAACCTTGGTGCGCAGCTGACCAAGGAGGTCGCCACCAAGACCAACGACATCGCCGGTGACGGCACCACCACCGCGACGGTGCTGGCCCAGGCGCTGGTGCACGAGGGCCTGCGGGCCGTCGCCGCCGGGGCCAACCCGATGGGTCTGAAGAAGGGCATCGAGGCAGCCGTCGAGGCCATCTCGGTCAAGCTGATCGAGACCGCCCGCGCGGTCGACGACAAGGCCGACATGGCCCACGTCGCCACCATCTCCGCGCGTGACTCCGAGATCGGCACCCTGATCGCGGACGCGTTCGACAAGGTCGGCAAGGACGGTGTGATCACCGTCGAGGAGTCGAACACCTTCGGGACCGAGCTCGAGTTCACCGAGGGCATGCAGTTCGACAAGGGCTACATCTCGCCGTACTTCATCACCGACGCCGAGGCCGGCGAAGCGGTGCTGGAGGACCCGTACATCCTGATCAACCAGGGCAAGATCTCCGCCGTCGCGGACCTGCTGCCGCTGCTGGAGAAGGTCGTCCAGTCCGGCAAGACCCTGCTGATCATCGCCGAGGACGTCGATGCCGAGGCGCTGTCCACCCTGGTGGTGAACAAGATCCGCGGCAACTTCACCTCCGTCGCCGTCAAGGCGCCGGGCTTCGGTGACCGCCGCAAGGCGATGCTCGAGGACCTGGCCGCCCTCACCGGCGCGCAGGTCATCGCCCCAGAGGTCGGCCTCAAGCTGGACCAGGTCGGCCTGGAGGTGCTCGGCACCGCTCGCCGGATCGTGGTCAGCAAGGACAACACCACCGTTGTCGAAGGGGCCGGCAAGGTCGACGACATCGAGGCCCGGATCAACCAGATCAAGGCCGAGATCGAGCGCACCGACTCCGACTGGGACCGGGAGAAGCTGCAGGAGCGGCTGGCCAAGCTGGCCGGTGGCGTCTGCGTGATCAAGGTCGGCGCGGCCACCGAGGTCGAGCTGAAGGAGAAGAAGCACCGGATCGAGGACGCCGTGTCCGCGACCCGGGCCGCGATCGAGGAGGGCATCGTCGCGGGTGGCGGTTCCGCCCTCGTGCACGCCGCCGCCGTCCTGGAGGGCGACCTCGGCCTCACCGGTGACGAGGGCACCGGCGTCCGGATCGTCAAGAAGTCCGTCGTCGAGCCGCTCCGCTGGATCGCCGAGAACGGTGGCTACGAGGGCTACGTCGTGGTCGCCAAGGTCGCCGAACTGGAGTCCGGCAACGGCTTCAACGCGGCCACCGGCGAGTACGGCGACCTGGTCGCCAGCGGCGTCCTGGACCCGGTCAAGGTGACCCGCTCCGCGCTCGCCAACGCCGGCTCCATCGCCGCCCTGCTCCTCACCACGGAGACCCTGGTCGTCGACAAGCCCGAGGAAGAAGAGCCGGCCGGCGCCGGTCACGGCCACGGTCACGGCCACTGATTCCACCCAGCACCACCCGAACTGCCCGGCCGGTCCCCTTCGGACCAGCCGGGCAGTTTCTCGTACTACGCCCACCGGGTGGCGGAGCTTGTTGGGGTGACTGTGAGTTGTCGGTAAGGCACTGATCGTGTGGCGTGGGCGGTTACCAGGAAGTCGTACCGGGGGGTAGGTCACAGGTTGTAGTCGAAAGTGGGGGGTGATCACGAATTGCCACTAGGCAACGGGGTCTGGCGGTCTTACTATCTTTCAGGCTGACCGGTCCGACACGAGGGGGCGAGGGTGACCGAGGTCCAATTACCGCACACCCACGACCGGGTCGAGCTCCGTGATCTGGCCGCTCTGGCGGGCGAGGGGGATCCGGGGGCACTGAACGATCTGCTCACCCGGGTGCGCGCTGTCGCCCACCGCTATGTGCGGTCGAGGTTGTGGACCTACCCCGGCGGGGCCGACATGGTTGACGATGTCGCCCAGGAAGTGTGTGTAGCGGTGTTCGGGGCGCTCGGGCGCTACCGCGACGAGGGACGGCCGTTCGAGGCGTTCGTGTACGGGATCGCGGCGCGCAAGGTCGCCGATGCGCAGCGGCAGTTCGCGACCGCGGACGTGTCGACACCGGATCTGCCCGATGGTGCCGACGATTCGCCGACGCCGGAGGAGCACGCGGTCAGGCACTCAGAGGTTCAGCACATCGTGGGCCTGCTGGAAAGATTGCCGGAGAAGTTGCGGGAGATCCTGCGGCTCCGGGTGGTTGCGGGGATGTCAGCCGAGGAGACCGGCCGGGCACTGGGGATGACACCGGGGGCGGTGAGGGTCGCACAGCATCGGGCGTTGAACACGCTCAGGGGGTTTGTGGGGCATGAGGCAAAGGTGGAACGAGGAGCAGGGGAGGAGCGGCATGGCTGAGCGCTTTGACTTAGACGCGATCGAAGCCGATGACGCGCTACTCGACCTGCTCGCAGCCGGTGGGGAGTCCGCCTGGGACGCGGCCGAGCACGACCCGGCCCTGAAGCTGCTGGCCGGGCTCCGGCTGGCGGTGGAGGTCGAGGACGAGCTCCCGGTGGAGACGATCGACGACGCGGACGCCTTCCTGGCGCGCTGTGCCGCGCTGAACCCGGTCACCGATCCGTTCGCGCGCAAGGTGGCCGCCCGTGGCCTGGCGCTCGGCGTCGCCGCGGTGGCCGCGCTGTCGGTGTCCGGGGTTGCCGCCGCCGTCAACGGCGACCCGCTGGCACCGTACGAGAAGGTGATCGAGAAGGTCGTCGAGGGTCTCCGGCCGGAGACCAGCTTCCCCAAGGAACAGCTCGACGGTATGCCGGTCGTCGACAAGACCAAGATCGTCAGGGTCGCCAAGAACTACAAGGAGAAGCAGGAGAACCAGCTTCGCGAGGACCAGATCGCTGAGCGGAACGGCGAGGCCAAGCAAGGGACGTTCGACGCCGATCTGGATGGGCTGTTGGGCCCGACCAAGACGCTCGCCCGGCCGCAGCCGCCGCAGCTGGAGAAGCCGACGGTCATCCAGCAGGAGATCAAGCCGGTCGTCAAGCCGACCAGCGAACCGACCGACCAGCCGACCAGCGAGCCCACGGACGAGCCGACCGGCGAACCGACCGATCAGCCGACGAGTGAGCCCACTGATCAGCCGACCAGCGAGCCCACCGACCAGCCGACGGACGAGCCGACCAGCGAGCCCACGGATCAGCCGACGAGTGAGCCGACCGATCCGCCGACGGCCACCCCGACGCCGACCGAGGAGCCGTCCAACGGGGAAGCCGGCGAGCAGAACGAGGTCGACGGTCCGGGGGAGCAGCCTTCCGGCGAGCCCACCCAGCTTCCGTCCACCGGCGAAGGCGCAGGCGGCGGTCAGGCCGAGCTGCCGACCGGCATCGATCAGCCCGCCGGCGAGGAGACCAAGCCGGTCGAGGAGGCCAAGCCGGTCGAGGAGACCAAGCCCACCACAATAGAGTCCAAGCTGGCCGAGGTGGTCGAGCCGGTGCTGCCGACCCCGACTGGTTCCCCGGTCGAGTTGCCGGACCGCCTGACGGAGTACTTCGGCACGGCGTTCGAGGACGCGGCCAAGCACTCCAACGGCAAGCACACGCTCGGCTGGGCGAAGGCTCAGTACGCCAAGGGCAAGCACTCCAGCGGCCAGTACGCCGAGGGCAAGCACGCCGCCGTGAACCGGGCGCACGGGTCGATGAACCCGGCCACCCTGCGGCAGATCCTCTCGGTGCTGAACAACGGCACGACGAACGGCGCCACCGGGCGCTGAACTTCGCGAGAGCGGGACCGATTGGGGGGCCGAGGTGGCCCCGGCATACCATGGTGTCCCGTTCTCGCCGTGCAAAGGTGCCTGCCTTCCTCATGGACATCACACCCGCTGGAGTTCCCGACAAGTTCGCCGCCCTCGGCCTGACTTTCGACGACGTGCTATTGCAGCCGAACGAGTCCGACGTCATCCCGTCGGAGGTCAGCACCAGATCCCGGCTCAGCCGGAACATCGAGGTGAACATCCCGCTGCTGTCCAGCGCGATGGACACCGTCACCGAGGCCCGGATGGCGATCGCGATGGCGCGCCAGGGCGGTCTCGGCGTGCTGCATCGCAACCTGTCGATCGAGGACCAGGCGCAGCAGGTCGACCTGGTCAAGCGGTCGGAGTCGGGCATGATCGCCCAGCCGATCACCATCGGCCCGGACGCCACCATCGGCGAGGCCGACGCGCTCTGCGCGCAGTACCGGATCTCCGGGGTGCCCGTGGTCGACAACGCCGGCGTGCTGGTCGGCATCGTGACGAACCGGGACATGCGGTTCGAGACCGACTTCTCCCGGCCGGTCCGCGAGGTGATGACCAGGCAGCCGCTGATCACCGGCAAGCAGGGCATCTCAGCGGACGACGCGATGGCGCTGCTCAGCAAGCACAAGGTGGAGAAGCTGCCGCTGGTCGACGACGCGGGCAAGCTGACCGGCCTGATCACGCTGAAGGACTTCGTCAAGCGCGACAAGTTCCCGCTGTCCACCAAGGACGAGGCCGGCCGGCTCGTCGTCGGCGCCGCGATCGGGTTCTTCGGCGAGGCGTACAAGCGGGCCATGACGCTGGTCGAGGCGGGCGTGGACGTGCTGGTGGTGGACACCGCGCACGGTCACTCGCAGGCGCAGCTGGAGATCATCCGCAAGCTCAAGGCCGACCCGGCCACCCAGGGCGTCGACGTGATCGGCGGCAACATCGGTACCCGCGAGGGCGCCCAGGCGCTGGTCGAGGCGGGCGCCGACGGCGTGAAGGTCGGTGTCGGTCCGGGCTCGATCTGTACGACGCGAGTCGTGTCGGGCGTCGGCGTACCGCAGGTCACCGCGATCTACGAGGCGTCGCTGGCGTGCAAGCCGGCCGGCGTACCGGTGATCGGTGACGGCGGCCTGCAGTACTCCGGGGACATCGCCAAGGCGCTCGTCGCCGGGGCGGACACCGTGATGCTGGGCTCGCTGCTGGCCGGTTGCGAGGAGTCGCCGGGCGATCTGGTGTTCATCAACGGCAAGCAGTTCAAGGCGTACCGCGGGATGGGCTCGCTCGGCGCGATGTCGTCGGCCGGCGGCCTGCGCAAGTCGTACTCCAAGGACCGCTACTTCCAGAGCGATGTCGGCAGCGACGAGAAGCTGATCGCCGAGGGCATCGAGGGCCAGGTCCCGTACCGCGGCCCGCTCTCGGCCGTCGCCCACCAGCTGATCGGCGGGCTGCGCCAGTCGATGTTCTACTGCGGCTCCCGGACCGTGCCCGAGCTGCAGGACAAGGGCCGGTTCGTCCGGATCACCTCGGCCGGCCTGCAGGAGTCGCACCCGCACGACATCCAGATGACGGTCGAAGCGCCGAACTACTCCGGCCGCTGACCCGTCTGCAACCGGTAAGGAACCAGATGACCGAGATCGAGATCGGCCGGGCCAAGCGCGGTCGGCAGGCGTACGCGTTCGACGACATCGCGATCGTGCCGTCGCGGCGCACCCGGGACCCCGAGGAGGTCTCGGTCGCCTGGCAGATCGACGCGTACCGGTTCGAGCTGCCGATCCTGGCCGCGCCGATGGACTCGGTGATGTCGCCGGCCACCGCGATCGCGATCGGCAAGGCCGGCGGTCTCGGCGTACTCAACCTCGAAGGTCTCTGGACCCGGTACGAGGACCCCACGTCGTTGCTCGAGGAGATCACCTCGATCACCAAGGAGCAGGCGACGCACCGGCTGCAGGAGATCTACTCGGAGCCGATCAAGCCCGAGCTGATCTCCCAGCGGGTGCAGGAGATCCGCGACTCCGGGGTGACCGTGGCGGGCGCGTTGTCGCCGCAGCGGACCAAGCAGTTCGCCAAGCACGTGGTGGACGCGGGCGTGGACCTGTTCGTCATCCGCGGTACGACGGTGTCGGCCGAACACGTGTCGGGTCAGGCCGAGCCGCTCAACCTGAAGCAGTTCATCTACGACCTCGACGTACCGGTGATCGTCGGCGGCTGCGCCACCCACCAGGCCGCGCTGCACCTGATGCGGACCGGCGCGGCCGGCGTGCTGGTCGGGTTCGGTGGTGGCGCGGCGCACACGACGCGCAAGGTGCTCGGCGTCGCGGTGCCGATGGCGTCGGCGGTCGCGGACGTCGCGGCGGCCCGGCGGGACTACATGGACGAGTCCGGTGGGCGGTATGTGCACGTCATCGCCGACGGTTCGGTCGGGCGGTCCGGTGACGTGGCGAAGGCGGTCGCGTGCGGCGCGGACGCGGTGATGGTCGGGTCGCCACTGGCCCGGGCGAGCGACGCACCGGGCGGCGGGTACCACTGGGGCGCCGAGGCCTGGCACGCGGATCTGCCTCGCGGCGAGCGGGTCGAGGTCGGCGTCACCGGCACGATGGAGCAGATCCTGTTCGGCCCGTCCTGGGTTCCGGACGGCACGATGAACCTGGTCGGCGCCCTCAAGCGGGCGATGGCGACCACCGGCTACACGGAACTGAAGGAGTTCCAGCGAGTCGAGGTCGTCGTCGGCTGACGACCCTCCGGGGGTCATCGCCGGTTGAACTGTTCTGGAAGGATTGGCTCCCATGGGATGGTTCAACCGCCGCACAGAAGCCGACAATGTCGCCCTCGCCGCGGCGCGGGCGCAACTCACCAGCAACGACGTGGACCAGGTGCGCTTCCTGCTCACCACCCGCAAGACGGTGTTCGCGGTGAAGTACCTGATCGACCGCACCGGCACCGAGCTCAAGCACGCCAAGGAGATCGTCGACGAGATCCGCCTCGGCAGGTACGTGCCGCCGGTCAAGGACACCCCACTGGTCCGCCTGCCCGGCACCAACCTGGCCGAACGCACCCGGGCGCTGAAGGCCGCGGGCGAACTCCACCAGGCGACCGCGCTGGTGGTCAGCGAGACCGGGATGACCGAGCTGGAGGCCGGTCTCTTCGTCGGCGCTCTGAAGCCCGACCTCCAAGACGGCTAAGGCTTCCAGGCAGGATCACGCCCGAAGGCGCCCAGCAACTGCTCTTCGGCACCACCGGCCGTCTCGACCCGGGACCCGATCGCTCCGCCGTCCCGGTACAACCCTTCCCGGTCCTTGAACCAGGTCGAGATCGCGTCGACCACCTCGGGATCAAGCCGCGGTTCCGACCCGATCGCCACCGCCAGGTCCCAGCCGTGGATCAGGTGGTCGGCCACCAGTTGGAGGACGTACTCCGTCGCGTCCTCCTCCCCGTACGACAGGTGCACAGTGCCCTCGGCCATGACCGGGCCGGCGATCGAGTCCTGCGCCGCCCGGGCCGCGTCGGCGGCGGCCGTGGCGGGGTCATCGCCCAGCACGTCGCCGTCGAGCGAATCCCCGACGTCCTCGATCGTCCGGCCGGCCATCAACGGAACGGTCCACCGCTCCTCGCCGACCACATGGTTCACCAGCGTGCGCACGTCCCAGTCCGCACAGGGTGTCCGATCACCCCACTGCTCCGGCCGTACTACGGCCACCTGCCGGACGAACTCCTCGCTCGCCCGCCTATGCAATTCAACGACATCCATCGCACTCACCCCCTCAGCGTCAGAGTGCTCCGAGTGGACCGGACCGTCAATGCTGGAGCTGAGCCGCCGCCTCGTGAGCGTGCTGGGATGCGAGCAGGTCACCGGTCGCCGCCAGCAGATCACCGTGGTGCCGATAGCAGTTGCCGGCCAGCTCGGCGACCTCACCGTTGCTGTTGGCGAACGGGATCAGCGCCGTCGCCACCTCCGCACACCAGCCGGCCAGGTCGAGCGCCATCTCGGGTTGCCCGCCCGCGTGGTACGCCGCGGAGATGTCCAACAGCACCCGCGCCCACACCGGCGCATACGTGCTCGTCTCGTACCGCATCCGGTGCGACTCGCGCTCGGACGAGATCGCGAACAGGTAATGCGCCTCCAGTCCCAGCGTCAGCGCCGTGTCCACATCGTGCGCGAGCAGCGGCCGGACCAGCTCGGCCAACTCGGCTGCCCGGACCGCGGCCGACTCCGGATCCGTCCGCCCCGACACGGTCGCAAGCGTCATCCCGGGCGCGGGCTGGCTCAACGCCATCAACCGGTAGAACTGCTCGAACGGCCCGAGCTTGATCTCGGCCGTCTCCAGCGCGGTCGTCAACGAAGGCGGTAGTCCGCGATCCAGTTCGTCGACGACTCGCTGCGCGGCCTCCGGATCCGTGGCGAACGCGGTCCGCAGGCAGTTCTCCCCTTCGAGGACCCGGCCGACCGTACTCAGGTGCCTGCCCTTGCGGGTCAACGCGGCGACCAGCGTGCGCAGGTCCGTGTTCGACTCGGAGTCCGCCAGGGTGTCCGCCGTGTTCAGCGCGATCTCGTCGGCTTCGAGGGCCAGGTCGAGCCGGCTCTCGGCCGCGTGGATGTCCGCCGACACGCCTGTCGCCGAGCACAGGTAGCGCGCGTACGACAGAGATTGCGGGCTGGAGTTGATCCGGTCGGCGAGCTGGAGGAACAACTGGACGGCCGCGTCGGCGGAGGCCACGGCCAGGTCCGGATCGCCGTACCGGCGCATGATGAGCGCGTTCATCGCCAGCACCCGGGCGAAGTCGGGCTGGTGGTGCAGGCTGTCCTCGCCGCCGACGAGCTGGCCGTACGCGATCACCGCGCCGTCCATCTCCAGTACGGCGGTCGCCCCGTGGCCGCGGTGGGCCTGGGTCATCGCGCGGCGGGCGCGGACATCGGCGAGGAAGGACGTGGCGTCCAGGACTCCCGCGTCGCTCAGCTCGGTGTACCCGAGTTGGGCCTCGTGCAGGGCGGCAAGCGCTTCCTCGTGCCGGCCGGAGGCGTTCAGCGAACCGGCCAGCTCGTACTGCGTCGCGGCCATCAGGTGCTTGGCCTCGTAGTGATCCGGGCGATCCCCGGCCCGCTCCCGGGCCAGCTCGATCACCCGTTGCTGGTACGGCCCGGCCTCGTCGGCGCGGCCTTCCTCGATCAGCACCTGCGCCGTCTGCAGAGCCTCACCGAGCTCGTCCTCAGGAGGCGTCCAAAGCCCCCCGCTGTCCACCATCTGCGCTGTCCACCCCTTCACTGGCCCATCGGCTCACCTTAGTGCCCTGAGTCGGTTGTGGCGCGTACCAACTCCGACTCCTCCAAAGGACACCGGCCGCTCGCACTACTGACACATGCTGTTACCGACAGGTAGCCTGGTCAAATGAGCGAGCAGACCTCGATTCCGGCCGATCCCGAGCTCGACCCGACCGCGTCGTACGCGACCGATCAGTCGGTCGTCCGCCGCCTGGCCGGACTGCTCCGCGGCACGGCGGGCACGCGCAGGAACCACGCGCCGGCGACCGGACAGCCGGTGGCCGAGCTGCCGCTGTCGAGTCCGGACGACGTGGTGGCCGCGGTCCGTTCGGCCCGCCGGATCCAGCGCAGCTGGAAGACCACGGCACTCGCCGACCGGGCCGCCATCCTGCTCCGGTACCACGACCTCGTCCTGGACCACCGGCACGAACTGGTCGACCTGGTCGTGCTGGAGTCGGGCAAGGCCCGCAAGCAGGCCTTCGAAGAGGTCGCCCACGTCGCCCTCACCGCCCGGTACTACGGCCGCAAGGCCGCCGAGCTGCTCGAGCCGCAGCGCAAGCTCGGCATGTTCCCGGTGCTCACCCGGGCCGAGCAGCGGTTCGTGCCGAAGGGTGTCGTCGGCATCATCTCGCCCTGGAACTACCCGCTCAGCATGGCGATGGCCGACGGTCTGCCCGCAGTACTGGCCGGCAACGCGGTCGTGCACAAGCCGGACAGCCAGACCCCGCTCACCGCGCTCCGGGCGATCGAGCTGCTGTACGAAGCGGGCCTGCCGCGGGAAGTCTGGCAGCCGGTGAACGGCGACGGCCCGACCGTCGGCGGCGCGCTGATCCAGAACACCGACTACATCTGCTTCACCGGCTCGACCAAGACCGGCCGGCTGGTCGCCAAGCAGGCAGGTGAGCGGCTGATCGGCTGCAGCCTAGAGCTCGGTGGCAAGAACCCGATGCTGGTGTTGCGGGACGCCGACATCCAGCGGGCCGCCGAAGGATCCGTCCGGGCCTGCTTCGCCAGCGCCGGCCAGCTCTGCGTCTCGATGGAGCGGCTGTACGTCGCGGACCAGATCTACGACGCGTTCGTCACGGCGTTCATCGACCGGGTGAAGAAGCTCCGCCTCTCGGCCGGCACCGGCTGGGACGTCGACATGGGCTCGCTGATCTCCAAGGCACAGCTCGAGACGGTGACCCGGCACGTGGAGGACGCGCGCGCCAAGGGCGCCGTAGTACTGGCCGGTGGGAAGGCCCGGCCGGACATCGGCCCGCTGTTCTACGAGCCGACCGTGCTGTCCGGGGTGACGCCGGAGATGGAGTGCTTCGACAACGAGACGTTCGGCCCGGTGGTGTCGATCTACCGGTTCTCCGACGAGGCCGAGGCGATCCAGCGCGCCAACGAGGGTGAGTACGGGCTGAACGCCAGCGTCTGGACCCGCGACGGGCGGCGCGGCCGGGCGGTCGCGGCCCAGCTGGTCGCCGGCACCGTGAACGTGAACGAGGGGTATGCGGCCACCTTCGGCTCGATCGACACCCCGATGGGCGGGATGCGCGCCTCCGGCCTCGGCCGCCGCCAGGGTGCCGAGGGCATCCGTCGGTACGTCGACCCGCAGGCGATCGCGACCCAGCGGCTGCTGCCGATCGCGGCGTCGCACGGGATCAAGGACGAGGCGTACGCCGAGCTGATGACCGGGGCCCTGCGGGTGCTGAAGAAACTGGGCCGGGCATGAGTTTCGACCACGATGTACTGATCATCGGGTCGGGCTTCGGCGGCAGCGTGAGCGCCCTTCGCCTGGTGGAGAAGGGCTATTCGGTCGCCGTCCTGGAGGCGGGTGCGCGGTTCGAGGACGCCGGGTTCGCCAAGAACTCGTGGGACAAGAAGCGGTTCCTGTTCGCGCCCCGCCTCGGTTGGTACGGCATCCAGCGGATCAGCGCGCTGCGGGACGTGATCATCCTGTCCGGCGCAGGCGTCGGCGGCGGCAGCCTGGTCTACGCGAACACCCTGTACGAACCGCTGCCCGCGTTCTACACCGACCGCCAGTGGGCCCACATCACCGACTGGGAGTCCGAGCTCGCGCCGTACTACGACCAGGCGAAACGCATGCTCGGCGTGACCACGTATCCGCATTTCACCCCGGCCGACAAGGTGATGAAACAGGTCGCCGACGAGATGGGCGCCGGGGACACGTTCCACCCGACGCCGGTTGGTGTCTTCTTCGGCGAACCAGGTGTCGAGGTCGACGACCCGTACTTCGGTGGCGCCGGCCCCCGGCGTACCGGATGTATCGACTGTGGCGAGTGCATGACCGGGTGCCGGCACAACGCGAAGAACACGCTGACCAAGAACTACCTGTACCTCGCTGAGCAGGCCGGCGCCGAGGTTCATCCGCTGACCACTGTGACGTCGGTCGAGCCGTTGGCCGACGGCGGATACACGGTCGAGACACAGCAGACGTCGAACCGGAAGAAGACGCGTACCTTCACGGCCCAGCAGGTGATCTTCGCCGCCTCTGCGCTCGGGACCGCGAAGCTGTTGCACCGGTTGCGGGACGAGGGGAGGCTGCCGAAGCTGTCCGACCGGCTCGGCGTGCTGACCCGGACCAACTCCGAGTCGTTGCTCGGGGCAATCGCTCTGGACCGCGACGTCGACTACAGCCGTGGGGTCGCGATCACCTCGTCGTTCCACCCCGACGACATCACCCACATCGAGCCGGTCCGGTACGGCAAGGGCAGCAACGCGATGTCGCTGCTGCAGACCGTGCTGACCGACGGGGACGGCGACGAACCGCGGTGGCGGACCTGGGTGAAGGAAATGGGCCGGCAGCGGAAGAACCTGCGCCGGCTGTACGACCTGAAGCACTGGTCCGAGCGGACCGTGATCGCGCTGGTGATGCAGACCGCGGACAACTCGATCACCACCTTCGGCAAGCGGAACCGGCTCGGCCGCTGGAAGCTCACCTCGAAACAGGGCCACGGGGCGCCGAACCCGGCCTGGATCCCGGTCGCGAACGAGGTGGTCCGGCGGATGGCGAAGATCATGCGCGGTACGCCGGGCGGGACGATCGGAGAGCCGTTCAACGTGCCGATGACGGCGCATTTCATCGGCGGCTGCGCGATCGGTGACTCGGCGGCGACTGGGGTGGTGGACCCGTACCACCGGGTCTACGGCTACCAGGGGCTGCACATCATGGACGGCTCGACCATCTCGGCGAACCTCGGGGTGAATCCGTCTTTGACGATTACGGCGCAGGCCGAGCGGGCGCTGGCGTTCTGGCCGAACAAAGGTGAAGTGGATTCACGTCCAGCCGTCGGTACGCCGTACCAGCGGCTGGTGGCGGTAGCGCCGAAGAATCCGGTGGTTCCAGTGAATGCGCCGGGAGCGCTGCGGCTGCCGATTGTTTGAACAGAATGTTCAGACAAAAGGGAGCGGGTCCCTCGGGAACGTTTCCGCCCAAATCGTTTCCCGAGGGACCCACTCAAGCCGGGGTGAGGCGCCCGGCGCTTTGGGATCGGGTCACCAACCACAGCTGGCGACCCGAGCTCTCAGTACCCCACTCTACATCCGATCCGGGGAGTTTCGACCTGCCGAGAGTGGTTGTGACCACTCTGCGTGCTGATCGTAATGATCGACACCGAGTCCTTAAAAACCGACACTGCGTCGCTCCTCGTAACCGGGTGGCGGCCTCCTTGCGGTGTCCGCCTCTGCACACATCAACGAGGCCTCTCACAGGGGGTTACGAGGTTCTCCAGAAAAATCCGGAAAGTTTTCTGGAGAGCGCGGAGAGTCGCTGAAACAGGCCGACGGCCGGTGTTCCACGTGACGCCCCTCGCAGAGACATCCGGCCCGGCTGGCTTACTGTGAGCCGACCGTTCGATGAGGCAGGAGAACCATGAGCGACATCCTGGACGTGGCACGTGAGCAGGTTCTGGAGCAGGGCGTCGGCCTGAGCCAGGAACAGCTGGTCGAGGTGCTGCGGTCACCGGACGAGCAACTGGCCGACCTGCTCGCGCTGGCCCACGACGTACGGGTGAAGTGGTGCGGTGAGGAGGTCGAGGTCGAGGGCATCATCTCGCTGAAGACCGGTGGCTGCCCGGAGGACTGTCATTTCTGCTCCCAGTCCGGCCAGTTCACCTCACCGGTCCGCTCGGTCTGGCTGAACATCCCCGAGTTGGTCGAGGCCGCCAAGGAGACCGCGAAGACCGGCGCCACCGAGTTCTGCATCGTGGCCGCCGTCCGCGGCCCGGACCAGCGGCTGATGGCGCAGGTGAAGGCCGGGATCGAGGCGATCGACGCCGAGGTGGACATCAACATCGCCTGCTCGCTCGGCATGCTCACCCAAGCTCAGGTGGACGAGCTCAAGGCGATGGGCGTGCACCGCTACAACCACAACCTGGAGTCCGCCCGCTCGTACTTCGGTGACGTGGTGACCACGCACTCCTTCGAGGAGCGCTGGGACACCTGCCTGATGGTCAAGGAGTCCGGCATGGAGCTGTGCTGCGGCGGGCTGGTCGGGATGGGGGAGACCCTCGAGCAGCGTGCCGAGCTGGCCGCCCAGTTGGCCGAACTCGAGCCGCACGAGGTGCCGCTCAACTTCCTCAACCCGCGCCCCGGTACGCCGTTCGGCGACATGGAGATCATGGCCGGCAAGGACGCGCTGCGGACCATCGCCGCGTTCCGGCTCGCGATGCCCCGCACGGTGCTCAGGTACGCCGGTGGCCGCGAGCTGACCCTGGGCGACCTGGGTACCCGCGAAGGCCTGCTCGGTGGGATCAACGCCGTCATCGTCGGCAACTACCTGACTACGCTGGGCCGCCCGGCGACCGCCGACCTCGACCTGCTGGCCGAGCTCAAGATGCCGGTCAAAGAACTCCAGAAGACCCTTTGATTGGGGGTCAGACTCTGTGAGCGGGCTGTACTGCGGTCACTGCGGCCGGGAGTTGGCCGACGGCAGCCACGAGGACTGCCGTCGGGCCCTGGCCATGGAACCACCCCGGTACTGCGCCGAGTGCCGCCGCCGGATGATCGTCCAGGTGCACCCGATGGGCTGGTCGGCCCGTTGCTCAGTGCACGGTGAGCGGTCCGGCTAGCGCACGGCGTCCGACGCCGCCACCACGTCGACCAGTCCGTGTCCCTTGTCGTACGACGTACTCCCGCCGCGCGGATCCGCCTGGTACGCCGCTCCGTCGGCGTACTGGTGAGCCGTCGAGATGAGTGCGCTCTCGATCTGCGCGGGGGTGGCCGACGGGTTCGCCTGGAACAGCTGGGCGACGATACCGGCGATGTGCGGCGCGGCCATCGACGTACCGCTGATGGTGTTGTAGTTGCCGCCGTCCAGCGGAGCCAGTCCGGTGGTGCAGATCGGCAGGTAGATCCGGCAGGACGAGGTGATGTCCTCACCCGGCGCGGAGATGTCCGGGTACGTGGAGACTGTGCCGTTCGTCCCGCGGGAGGAGAAGTCGGAGATCCTGCCGGCCCGAGTACCGGTGCCCAGGTCGTTGTACGAGGCAACCGACAGGATGCCGCCGGTCGGGTCCTGGCCGGGCGGGTTGGTCAGCGACGTACTGCCGTCACCGCCGTCGTTGCCCGCGGCCCATACCGTGACGACACCTTCGGCAGCGAGCGCGCGCTGCAGCTTGACGGTGGCCGAGTTGGGATCGAACGCGCCGCCACCCGACGGCCCGTAGGAGTTGTTGGTGACCTTGATCGGCGGGCAGGTGGCGGCCGGTACGCCGGCGCCACAGGGTGCGTCGTGGTTCTCCAGCACCCAGTTGAGGGCGGCGTCCGCGCCGACGATGAGTAGTGCGGCTCCAACCGAGACGGAGACAAGCGACGCACCTGGAGCGGCGCCCTGCAACTTGGTCCCGTCAGGCAGGGTGACCTTGCGCCCGGCGACGATCCCGTTGACGTGCGTACCGTGGCCGCCCACCGACAGCAGGTCGGTGTCGAGCGAACCGGCGTCGAACGGCAGGCAGAGCGTCTCGGTCAGTGGGTCGCAGACGATCTTCATGTTCTTCACTACCGCCGAACGGCCGTTGGCGTTGCGGAAGAACGGGTGGGTCGGGTCCACGCCGCTGTCGATGACCGCGACACTCACGCCATGCCCGTCCAGCGGGTTGCCGTCCGCGCCGGTTCGGGTGGCCGCGGCCTCCGCGCCGCGGGTGGCGACGTGCGACGTCGTCGTACTGACCTTGATCGGCTGGTTGCCCTCGAGGTAGGTAACGCCGGGTTGGGTGCGGGTGGAAAGGATCTGCGACCTGGTGCCCTCCGCAACCACCACACCGATCCTGTCGTACGACGTCAATTGCCGGAGGCCACTGGTCTTGACCGCGTTCTTCGCAGCGGAGAGATCGGTGCCGTGGACAAGGACCGTGGCTCGCTGCTGCAGCAGTGGCAGGGATCCGAGCCGGTCGAGTTGGCGGCTCAGGAACGGTTGGACCGGAGCGGACGCCGTCTGCTGGGCATGGACCGGAGTAGTGATGGTTGCGGCCAGCAGGCAGGCCGCGGCGGTGGCGATCAGGGGTCTGGACCTGCGCATGTTGTTCTCCTCACTGGGGGCGGCGGGCCGTGGGCGTCGGACGGGACGCGTAGTTACGGGCCGGTAACAAATGCACTGCCTAATGTAAGACCGTCGGCGGGCTTTGAGAAGGGGTTCGCTCGACTAGGGTTGAGGCATGTCCGACGCCGCCCCCCGCCTGTTGGTCGCTCTGTATGGGCCGACCTCGGCCGGGAAGACCGCGGTGTCGATCGACCTGTGTCTGCGGATCCGGGACGAGCTGGGGCTGGAACCGATGGTCGTCTCGGCCGACTCGCGCCAGGTGTACCGGTACATGGACATCGGCACCAGCAAGACGACGCCGGAGGAGATGCGTGGCGTCCCGCACACGATGATCGACGTCACCGAGCCGGTGCGGAAGCTGGAGCTGGAGGCGTTCGTCGCCGAGGCGCGGCAGCACATGAACGCGTGCTGGGCGTCCGGCGGGGTTCCGGTGGTCGTCGGCGGGACCAGCGTCTACGTCCGGTCGCTGCTCGAGGGCTGGGAGGTGGACGCGGTCGCCGAGGCGCGGAACGCGATCCGCCGCGACTTCCCGCGCAGCATGGCCGAAGACGCGTACGCGGTGCTGGCCCGGCTGGATCCCAAGGCCGCCGGGAAGATCCACGCGAACAACTACGACGCGGTCGTGAACGCGCTGGCGCATGCCATGGGCAACGATCCCGACCGGGCCGGTACGTCGGTCGCGGCCCGGCAGGTCGTGCTCGGTGTGGACCGTCCGGCCGCGGACATCGATCGCCGGGTGGCGGCGACGTACGACGACCAGGTCCGCCGCGGACTGCGGGACGAGGTCCTCGGTCTCGACGAGCGGTACGACGTGATGGCGCAGTACCGGCGGCTCGGCCAGAAGTCCCCGAACCAGGTCGTCCACACGCACGGCTACACCGAATGGTTCGACGTCGCGCTGGACCGCGGTAAGGCAGTGAAGAACCTCACGTCGGAAGACCTGAACGAGGTCCGCGAGCGGGTCGTCGAACGCATCCGAACCCACACCCGACGCCAACGCTCAGCGATCCCGAAACTCACCGGCGTCAAGCTGGTCCGCGGCGCCACCGACGCCTTCACCGCGGTAACCACCGCCCTCACTGCCGCCCCAGCCACGCCTGCCACCCCGGGAAGCAAGCCCTCCGGCGGTGGGGATCGATCCGGTGGCCGGGCGGGAGGCAAACGCTCGGGCGGTGGTCGTTCCGGTGGTGATGGCCGACCCCGGCAGGGAAAGCGCGGCTCACGCCGGCGGTGATCCTCAGGACGTGAGCCGGCCGGGGTCAACCGATCGACGGTTGCCCCGGCCTGGCAGTCAAGCAGCGGTCACTTACTCTTGCCGCCCTGCTTCTTGGCCGCAGCCTTTTTGGCCGCGATGATTTCCCGGCCGGCTCTGGTGTTCGGGTTGGGGTTTCGTTCCTGGTCCTTCTTGTTGCGGGTCTGGCCGTCCTGGTGCTTCTGCTCGGTCCTCTTGCCAAAGCCCCTGTGTTCCCGTTCCTTACCGTCTTTGCCCTTGGCCATGTTCGGTCCTTCCTGTCGAAGCCGCCTGACTCGGCTGGTGATCGTTGGTTCGCGTTCAAGCAGACGCCGCGATCCGGTACCTGGTTCCCAACCGGTCGAAGCATCGGAAACATAACTGCGACCGGGGTTCATCTCCTGTTCAGGCCGGTGTGCGGGCGGTGTGCTGACCCGGCTGGTCGGATAAAGTCCGGGTGTGGTTAACGTCCCCGCCGTCAACGTGCTCCCGGAGCTCGGTACGGCGGGATGGACGTCGGACCAGGCGGTCATGTACGAGATCGCGCAGGAGGGCGTTCGGCAGGCGATCGGTTACTACGCCCAGCTGATCGGGGCGGAGGAGGCGGCCGCCGAGCCGGATGCGGACGCCATCGCGGGCTGGCGGGCGGAGCAGGAGGCATGGGCGGCGCGGGGGCAGGAGCTCACGCCGATGGATTCTCCCGCGGTCAAGCGCACCCGCGCCGATGCTTACGAACTCCTCAGCGAGGACGAGGACGAGGACGACGCGGAGGACGCGGACGAATCCGAGGTCGGGGCAGATGACCTCGGCGATGACGACGACGACGATGAGGTGCTGGGGGGAGCGTGACCGAGCTCTGGGGGACTGAGCCGGCCGGGGACGACGACCGTCACCTGCTGGACGAGGCGGAGAGCGGGCGGATCTTCCGGGACCGGATCGTGCCCGATCAGCTGAGCGGCAGCGTGCAGCAGCAGCCGGTGGTGACGTTCGTCGGTGGTCAGCCGGGCGATGGCAAGGCCGCGATCACCGCCCTGGTCAAGGCCATCCTGCAGCGCCGCGGGCGTCCCGTCGTACTGAGCGCCGCCGCCTACGAGTCGTACCACCCACGCTTCCACGAACCGATCACCGACGTACCGACGACCGCCGGCAAGTACGTCGAGGCCGACGGCCGCCGCTGGCTCGCGCAGGCCGAGGAGTTGGTGATCCAGGAGCGGTACGACGCGATCATCGAGACCGAGTTCGTCGACCCCGGGGGCTTCGAGGCATCGGCCCGCCGATTCAAGGCGGCGGGGTTCCAGGTCGAGGTCGCGATCCTCGCGGTGCACGAGGCGATCAGCCGCCTCGGCGTACTCGAGCGCCACCTGCTCGCGTTGGAGAACTTCGGCTTCGGCAGCCTGGCGGTGCAGAGCCGCCACGACGCCGGCTACCAGGGTGTACTGCGGGCCGCCGAGCTGGTCGACCGGGGGGAGTGGGCCGACCGGATCGCCGTACTACGGCCGGACGGGCAGCTGATCTACGGCAACCAGCGCGACGCCAACGGGCAGTGGCAGCGACCCGCACGGACCGCCGACCCGATCACCTGGGAGCGGGACCGCCCATGGACCGTCGTGGAGACGCGGGACTTCCTGGACACCGCCTCGGAGGTCGGCCGGATCGGTCTGGCCGCGCCGGTGCGGTGGATCCGGGACGAATCGCTCGAGGGCGCCAAGACAGTGATGGCGATGGCCCGGCCGCGGCTGCACCCCGACGCGGTGACGTTGCACATCGCAACTGCCGGCACCTAGCCCCAGGGAGATGTCGCCCACATCCTGACCACCCGCGCCGCCGCCGACGGCGAGCAGCGATTACCGTGGTGGGTCCTCAGGATGGAGGCGGGACACGGTGTCACAGTCGGTCAGTCGGTGGCTACAGCAGGATTCGGAGCTGCTCTGGCATCCGTACTCCTCGTTGACCGAGCCGTCGCCGGTTCGGCTGGTTCGGGGTGCGTCCGGGGTACGGCTGCAACTGGACGACGGGGCGGGTGGGGTGGTCGAGGCGATCGACGCTATGTCGTCCTGGTGGTGCATGATCCACGGCTATCGCAACCCGGTGCTGGATGCCGCGCTGCACTCGCAGATCGACCGGTTCAGCCACGTGATGTTCGGCGGGTTGACGCACGAACCCGCGATCCGGCTGGCCGAGCGGCTGGTGGAGATCACGCCGGAGCCGTTGCGGCACGTGTTCTTCTGCGATTCGGGTTCGGTGTCGGTCGAGGTGGCGATCAAGCTCGCGCTGCAGTATCAGGTTGCCCGCGGCCACAATGGCCGGACCAGGATGCTGACCGTCCGGGGCGGGTACCACGGGGACACGTTCGCGCCGATGAGCGTGTGTGATCCGGTGAACGGGATGCATTCGCTGTTCACCGGTGCTCTGAAGGAACAGGTGTTCGGGCCGCAGCCGCCGTCGGGGTTCGATCGGCCGGCTGACGATCCGGAGTTGGTGGTGTGGGCCGCAGCGATGGCTTCGGTGGCGGCTCGGCATCGCGATGAGGTCGCGGCGATCATCGTGGAACCGGTTCTGCAAGGCGCGGGCGGGATGTATCCGTACAGCCCGGCGTGTCTGCGCGTACTGCGTGAGTTGGCCGACGAGCACGGCTTCCTGTTGATCCTGGACGAGATCGCGACCGGATTCGGGCGTACGGGCACGTTGTTCGGATCTGAGCACGCGGGGATCGACCCCGACATCCTGTGCGTCGGCAAGGCGTTGACCGGTGGCTACCTCTCGCTGGCGGCGATGCTCTGTACTACGGACGTGGCGCACACGGTGTCGAGTGGTCCGGGTGGGGCGCTCATGCACGGGCCGACGTTCATGGCGAATCCGCTCGCGTGTGCGGTCGCGCTGGCGAGTATCGATCTGCTGTTGTCGCAGGACTGGGCCACTCGGGTTGGCGAGATTTCTCGTGGTCTGGCCGCGGGTCTTGCCCCTGCGGCGGAGCTGCCGGGGGTGAAGGACGTTCGTGTCTTGGGTGCCGTGGGCGTGGTCCAGTTGGCGGGGCCGGTGGACCTGCCACGGATGACGGATGCGGTGTTGCGTCGCGGAGTTTGGGTTCGGCCGTTCCGGGATCTGGTTTACACGATGCCGCCGTACGTGTGCAGCGATGACGAGGTCGCGACGATCGGGGCCGCGATTACCGAGGCGATTGCCGAGGGCAACTGATGTTGGCGGACTGGTTGGGTCCGAAGGCGGCGGCACTGGAGTCGCGCGGGTTGACCCGGCGGCTGCGGGCACGATCGGCAGGTGAACGGCTGATCGACCTCGCCGGCAACGATTATCTCGGCCTGGCATCCGATCCGCGGGTGGTCGACGCCGCGGCCGACGCCGTCCGGGTTTGGGGGACCGGAGCGACGGCGTCCAGGCTCGTCACCGGTACGACGGCTCTGCACGAGGAACTGGAGACGTCGCTGGCGGCGTACACCGGGCACGAGTCGGCCCTGGTCTTCTCCTCCGGGTATCTCGCCAACCTGGGCGTGGTCACGGCGCTCGGCGGTCCGGGCACGCTCGTGGTCTCTGACGACCACGTGCACGCATCGCTCATCGACGGCAGCCGGCTGTCCCGGTCGCGGGTCGAGGTGGTTCCGCACAGCGACGTCGATGCGGTCGACAAGGTACTTGCTGAACGCAACGAGCCACATGCGCTGATCCTGACCGAGTCGGTGTTCAGTGTGCTCAGTGACGAGGCGCCGCTGGAGGAATTGTCAGCGGTAGCCCTTGTGCGTCAGGCGGTTCTGGTGGTCGACGAGGCTCATGGCTTGGGTGTGAGCGGTGGTGGTCGCGGGTCGGTTGCCGCGGCCGGGCTTGCGGGACTCGATCATGTGATCGTCACCATGACGTTGTCGAAGGCAATGGCCAGCCAGGGCGGCGTCGTGCTCGGTCCCTTCTTGCTGCGCGAGCACCTGATCAACCGGGCTCGCTCGTTCATCTACGACACCGGCCTCAATCCAGCCGCCTGCGCCGCTGCCCTCGCCGCGCTCCACGTTCTGCAGGCCGAGCCTGACCGCCCGGCCGCGATCCACACCGCCGCCGCCCGCCTCGCCTCGGCCTGCGGGGTAGCGCCGTCCGCCGGTGCCGTCGTATCGGTTCCGATGCCTGGTCCTCGGGAGGCGGTTCGCGCCGCCGAGGTGTGCCTGGAGGACGGCGTCCGGGTGGGATGCTTCCGCCCACCCTCGGTTCCGGACGGCATCTCCCGGCTCCGCCTCACTGCACACGCCGGTCTCTCGGACACCGACCTGGACCGGGCCTGCACCGTCATCGTCAACGCGATCGGCCGGTCCACATGATCCTCTTCGTCACCGGTACCGACACAGGCGTCGGCAAGACCGTTGTCACCGCCGCGCTGGCCGCCCGTGCCACTGGCTCGGTGGCAGTGGTCAAGCCCGCCCAGACCGGCGTCACCGCCGATGAGCCCGGCGACCTGCAGGAGATCGAGCGCCTCACCGGCCGCGCCGACCTGCACGAAGGGATCCGCCTGCTCGACCCGCTGGCCCCGACCACCGCCGGCCGCCGCCAAGGTCTGGCCCTGCCGTCCATCGAAGCCCACGCCAAGACCATCGAGGACCTGGCCGCCGACCACGAACTCGTCCTGGTGGAAGGCGCCGGTGGACTCTTGGTCGGCCTCGACGAGGCGGGCCGAAACCTCGCCGACCTGGCCGCCCACCTGGCTTCGACCGACCCCGACGCCGCGGACGCCGGCACTTCGGCCGCCTCGTTCGCTTTCGTCGTCGTCGCCCGCGCCGGTCTCGGCACCCTCAACCACGCCGGCCTGACCGTCGAGGCCCTCCGTCGCCGCAACCTCCCGATCGCCGGGCTGGTGATCGGCTCGTGGCCCGCCGATCCCGACCTGGCCGAGCAGTGCAACCTGGAGGATCTGCCGGCGATCACCGGCGTACCGGTGATCGGGCGGATTCCGGCGGGAGCGGGGGAGTTGGAGCCGGCGGAGTTCCGGGCCGGTGCTGCGACGTGGTTCGACCGGTCGTGGCGATGAGGGCGGGAGACGGCTGCCCGGCGCGGTACGACGAGTCGCTCGGGTACTGGGTCGTCGACGATCCGGCGCTCGCCCGTGAGGTGATGCTGGATCCGGAGACGTTTCGCCCGGAGAACGCCGTACTGGCACACACGCCCTTGTCGGTGAAGGCGCTGCGGGTGTTGTCGTCCGTGGGATTCGCCCTGCCGCCGACGCTGGCCAACAACGCAGGCCCGTCACACCGCCCCATCCGTGCCGCCGTCGCCCGCTTCTTCAGCCCCGCCCGCGTCGCCGCGATCGAGCCGCTGACCCGAGAGTTGTTCACCGAGCGCGTGAACGCCGCCCAACGCCGGCTGGCTGACGGTCCGCTGGATCTCGTTGCCCAGGTGGCCGCCGAACCGCCCGCGCTGGTGGTCCTCGAACTACTCCGGCTGCGCGACGTCGATGTACCGGCTCTGAAGGAGTGGAGCCTGGATTCGCTGGAGCTGTTCTGGGGTTGGCCGGATGAGGACCGGCAGCTCGAGTTGGCGCACACCGCGGCCGAGTTCTACGCCTGGTTGCGTCAACGCGTGACGGCAGCGCGAGCCACGCCGGAGGACGACCTCTTCGGCGTACTCGTCCAGCTCGGCCTGCGCGACGAGGAGATCTGTGCGGTCGCGTACTTCCTTCTGATCGCCGGCCAGGAGACCACGACGCAGCTCATCTCCACCGCCTTCCAGCGCTCACTCGGCACCGTCATCGATGACACTGCCGCAGTGGTCGAGGACGTCCTACGCGAGGCGTCCTCGGTCCCGACCTGGCGACGAGTCACGGCCGAGCCGACCACGATCGGCGGCGTCGACCTGCCCGCCGACGCCCCGGTCTTGCTCGGCCTCTCCGGCCACGGCGGACCCGCTGACCTCGCGTTCGGCATCGGCATCCACCGCTGCCTCGGCGCCACCCTGGCCCGCCTCGAAGCCCGGGTCGCCCTCGAAACCGCCGCGCCGTTGCTCGCCCGAGCCCGGCCGCTGGAACCCGAGCCGCCGATGATCGACCTGCTCTCGTTCCGCGCGCCGAAGCGCCTGCTCGTCGCCGACTTCGATTCGTAACCGGCAGTAACACTTCGGACAACTGATGGCCCTACCGTCGCCCGCGTGAGCCTTCCCCCTCGCCGCCGGGTGCGGCTGTGGTTCGGCGAGTACCAGTTGGCCGACTACATCGGCGAACCGGCGTCCGCGGCCCGCCACGAAGCCGCCCTCCGCCGCCGCTTCCCCGGCCTCGAGGTGACCAACCTCCCGCTCGGGGAGCCGACCGAATTGCGGGCCGGGCAGCTGGCACCGATACCCTTGCCGCGTGACCGCAGTGGAGCATGAGCTGGTTCTCGTCGTGGATTTCGGGGCGCAGTATGCGCAGTTGATCGCGCGGCGGGTGCGCGAGGCCAAGGTGTACTCCGAGATCGTGCCGCACTCGATGCCGGTCGAGGAGATGCTGGCGCGCGGGCCGAAGGCGATCATCCTGTCCGGCGGACCACAGTCCGTGTACGCCGAGGGCGCGCCGCGGGTGGAGTCCGGGTTGTTCGACGCGGGCGTCCCGGCGTTCGGGATCTGCTACGGATTCCAGGCGATGGCGCAGACGTTGGGCGGCGAGGTCCGTCGTACCGGGCTGCGCGAGTTCGGCCGGACGCCGGTCACGGTGAGCTCGGCGGGCACGTTGCTGGCCGGGATCCCGGAAGACCTGAACGTGTGGATGTCCCACGGTGACGCCGTACACGCGCCGCCGGCCGGGTTCGCAGTACTGGCCGGCTCGGAAGGTGCGCCGGTCGCTGCCTTCGAGGATCTGGACCGTCGGCTGGCCGGGGTTCAGTGGCACCCGGAGGTGCTGCACTCGCAGGCCGGGCAGGCCGTGCTCGAGCACTTCCTGTACGACATCGCGGGGTGCGCCGGCGACTGGACCACCTCGAACGTGGTCGACGAGCAGGTCGAGCTGATCCGGCAGCAGGTCGGTGACAAGCAGGTGCTGTGCGCGCTGTCCGGCGGTGTCGACTCCGCGGTCGCGGCGGCCCTTGTGCACAAGGCGATCGGTGACCAGCTGACCTGCGTGTACGTCGATCACGGCCTGCAGCGCGCGGGTGAGTCGGAGCAGGTGGAGAAGGACTACGTCGCCGCCACCGGGATCCGGCTGGAGGTGGTCGACGCGGAGGACCAGTTCCTCGGTGCACTGGCCGGAGTGACGGATCCCGAGCAGAAGCGGAAGATCATCGGCCGCGAGTTCATCCGCACCTTCGAGGCGACCGCGCGCAAGCTGGACGCCGAGCGGCACATCGAGTTCCTGGTCCAGGGCACGCTCTACCCGGACGTGGTCGAGTCCGGCGGCGGCGCCGGGGCGGCGAACATCAAGTCCCACCACAACGTCGGCGGCCTGCCGGACGACCTGGAGTTCGCCCTGATCGAGCCGCTCCGCACGCTCTTCAAGGACGAGGTCCGCGAGCTCGGCCTGGCCCTCGGCCTGCCGGAGGCGATGGTCTACCGGCACCCGTTCCCGGGTCCGGGCCTGAGCATCCGGATCGTCGGCGAGGTCACCAAGGAGCGCCTCGACATTCTCCGCGCTGCCGACCTGATCGCCCGCACCGAACTCACCGCGGCCGGCCTCGACCGCGACATCTGGCAGTTCCCGGTCGTCCTCCTCGCCGACGTCCGCTCGGTCGGCGTCCAAGGCGACGGCCGCACCTACGGCCACCCCATCGTGTTGCGCCCGGTCACCAGCGAAGACGCCATGACCGCCGACTGGGCTCGCCTCCCGTACGACGTACTGGAAAAGATCTCCACCCGAATCACCAACGAGGTCGACGAAATCAACCGCGTCACCCTGGACATCACCAGCAAACCCCCCGGCACCATCGAGTGGGAGTGACCCTCACCCCTCGGTGAGTTGTGCCTCCAGGGTTGCGGCTTCGTGGTCGCGGCCCTGGGTGCGTAGGCGGTCGGCCAGGAGCCAGCCGGTGCGGTACCACTGGTCGTCGCCTGGGAGCAGGGTCTTGAAGATCTGCTCGAGGGACTTCTCGTCGGTGGTTCCGTGTTCGGCGATGAGGAGCTTGGCGTTGAGGAGTTGGGGTTCGAAGCCGCCGCGTTCGTAGTGGGTGGCGGCTTGGGCGGCTTCGGTAACGGCGGTGGCGTAGTCGCCCTGTTGCATCGAGAGCATGGCCAGGTCCCAGTGGATGCCGGCTCGCTGGAAGAGTACGGGCTCGTCGGCTGAGGGCAGTGCGTCGAGGACCGGTACGGCGCGGGCGAGCACCTCGCGGACCAGGGAGAACTCGCCTGCGTAGCGAGCGGATTGGCCGGCCAGGCGAAGGGCCTGCACGTATTCGATGGGCAACTCGGCGGTCTCGAAGTGTTCGGCGGCGGCGAGGAAGACGTTGATCGCCTCGTTGTCGCGGTCGAGGCGTTCGAGCAGCATGCCCTCGTCCTGCCGGGTCATGCCGAGCCAACCCGGGTGAGCGTCGGCGGGCGCGGTCGTGAGCAGTTCACGGATCTGGGTGAGCGCGGACTCCAGCTCGCCGAGCGCGCGGTACGCCTCGATCAATACGCCGCGAACGTCGGCCAGCAGACTCGCCAGCTCAGGGTCGCGCAGAGCGGGCATCGCCTCTTCGGCAGTCTCGGCGGACTCCAGCGGGCGACCGGTGAAGAGGTAGGCGCGAGCGAGTTCGAGACGGCAGATCGCCAAGTGGACCTCGGCATCCGGCGTACCGACGGCAAGCGCGATCGCCTCCTCCAGATCGCCTACCGCTTCATCCGGACGGTCCAGGGCGAGCCTTAGCCAGCCGCGCTGACGGTAGGCGAACGACCTGGGCAGCTGCTCGATCGTCGCGATCCCGGCCGTCGCCGCTTCCTCGGCCTCCTCCAGCCGTTCGGCCTGGATCAGCAGGTTGCACTGCAAGATCGCCGCGCCCGACTGCAGGTCCGCCTCGGTATCCGGGCGGGCACGCAGTACGGCCAGCTCGCGCAAGGCTTCCTCGGATCGCCCAGCCTGGGCAAGCATCGTGGCCAACGAATACTGCCACCCACCGCGCCGACGGGGCTCGTCCTCCTCGATCAGCTGCCGCAGTGGCGCCTCACCGGTCGCCAGACCCTCGTCCACACGCCCGTGCTCGGCCAGCAGACGACCGATCCGCCCGCGGTCACGCAGTACGCGGATCTCGTCACCTAGTTCGGTGTACAGGCCGATCGCCTCGCCCCATGCGTCCATCGCGATGTCTGGCGTGTCGTGGGCGGACAGCCCCTTGCCGTCGAGCAGCCGGGCCCGGTCGAGCGTCGTACGGTCGCCTTCGGGGACCTCCTGCTCGAACGCCTCCCAGGCGGCGATCGCCTCGCTCCGGCGGTCGGTCTGCCATGCTTCCTCGGCCCGATCCAGCCAGCCTCGACCGGTTGCCTCCGGCAACGGCGTCGGCTCGGCGGCGGGCGAGACCTGCTGTGTCTGGGAACGGACCTGCGCGCGGCGAGCGGTCTCGGACAGCGGCAGGTACTCCGTCCACGGTTCGGCCGCGAAGATTTTGCGGACCTCGTCGCTCTGGTGAGTCGTCCCGTTCCGCGAGTCGAACTGCGCCGCCAACTCCATCGCCTGCTCGGCCAGCTCTTTGGCGAGCTCCGCAGCCGGTATGTCGTCCGCCTTCGGCCGCCGGATCATCACGTCGACCTTGCTCAGCGCCAGCGACGCCGCGGCCGCGAACTCCATCGCCGCGAACGGACTCGGCGGATCCGCGAGATCGATCAGGTGCCGCTCGACCAGTTCGATCGCGCGGGTCTCGTTTCCGGTCCGCGCGCAGAAGCGGATGTGGTCGGCGTACGAGCTCAGCTCACCCGGTTGACCGCGGACCACCCGATAGGCCCGCCGATGCGCGTCCACCGCCTCGGAATACATGCCCTCGGCAACATAAGCCGGCAGCAGCGCGGTCAGCATCTGCTGCGGCTGCTCGGCGCACGTCAACGACCCGTCCAGTACGCCGACCGCCAGCGCGACCGCGTCGGCCGTGCGACCGGTCGCGGTGAGGTGCTGCACCTTCTGCGTGGGATCACAGCCGAGGCAGTCCGACAGGTCGTCGCGCGGCGCGGTCGACCACAGCCGGAACTGCTCTGCTGCCGCCGCGGCATCCCCGATGTGCGCAGCGACCTGCCACCGGTGCTGGTGCACCGCGTGCGGACTGTGGCCGCCCTGCCGCCACCGCCGCTCCATGTCGTCCAATACTGCGTACGTCTGGTCGAGTGGGACTTCGGGGAACTTGGTCAGCGTGCTCGGCGCGTACTTGAAGCACCACATGAACGTGTGCGAGTGGCGCTGGTACTTGGCCGGATCCTTGTCCCACTCCGCCACACACCGCGCGAACGGCACCAACGACTTCCGCGGCTCCCCGCCCATCACGTACGCCGTGACGAGCTCCAGCCGCGCGAAGAACGCGAGGTCCTCGTCCGTCGTGGCATCGACCCGCCGGACCACGTCCTCGACCACCGCCGACCGGGCCTTCCCGAACGGCATGCTCTTGGCGCGGTGCAGCCGATCCAGCAGATCGTCGGTCATCTCGTCGGGTCCTCCGAGGTAGGCACGGCCTGGTCCAGCAGGCCGAGGAACGACCGGTTCACCAAGGCGGAATCCGCCGGGCCGATCGGGTGATAGCCGAGCATCAACGCGTGCCCGTACAGCCCTTCCACCGCGAGCTTGACCAACTCGGGGTCGCCGCCCAACGCGGCCATTCGGCGTACGAGTGGACTGCGGTGGTTCAGGACGAGCTGTGGGCGGCTGTCTTCGTGGGTGTCGAGTACGCCGAGCACTTCGGACCAGAGCGCGTCGGCGCGGTCCTTGGTCGCGCGCAACTCGGTCGCGAACTGGGCGGATCGGTCGACCAGGTAGATCGCGGGCAGCCCGGCCGGGTCGAACGCGCGGACCACGACCTCGCAGCCGACCTGGTCGAGCGCCTCCTGGGCGAGCCGGACGAACGGACGCAGGTCGAGCTCGGTCTGCGGGTCGAGACTGTCGAAGCTGGTGCTCAGCTCGGTCGGGTCGAACCTGCTGGTGACGAGCCCGGGAACCACATCGGGCAACCGGTCGAGCAGTTCGGCGTCATACGTGTAGCCCGCGTTCACCACGGTGAGCTGCTGCGCCGCCGCGACCGCCGCGAGCTGACGGAACTCGTCGACCGTCGCGACGTACCGGATCTCGCCGAGTCGCTCGTGCAACTCGGCGGCGGTCATCCGGCCGTGGTTCGTCTCGAACTTGAGCCAGCGGTACACGAGCCGGAGCATCTCGTCGTCGTGCAGCGCGAGCGCTTTGACACCGAGCTGGTGGATGGCGAGGAAGCGGTCCAGCTTCTGCGGATCCGTGCTGCCGAGGCGGACCAGCCAGCCGCGGAGCTGAGCGCCGAGTGCGTCCCGGGTCGCCTCGAGGTTGCCGTCGTCGAACAGGGCCTCGCGGCTCGCGGTCGGCCGGAGCTCGGCGGTGTCGATCACGGCGCGGACGAAGAACGCCCAGTCGGGCAACAACCCTTCCACGCCTTCGGCCAGCAGCATCCGCTTCAGGTAGACGCGGTGGGTCGCGCGCTCGGCCGGGTTCGCCGCGAACGGCAGGACGAAGGCGACCCCGGTCAGTCCTGCGGCCGGGTTGTTCAGCGGGATCACGTCGAACGGGGTGAAGCCGAGGTTGTCCTGCGCGTAACCGACGAGATCGGCCTGGCCGCTGCCCTCCCACGGCGCGTTGCCGTCGGTGACCTGCTCGCCGTTGACCGTGATCTGGTACGGGAGGAGATCGCCGAACAGCTTGACCAGCTCGCGGGCCGTGGCCGGCTTGAACCATTGCTCGGCCCCGCGCCTGGCCTTGAGCGTGACGGTGGTCCCCGTTTCGGTCAACTGTGGGGCCTCGTCGATCGTGTAGCGGCCGTCCGCGGTACCGATCCAATGGGTGGCCGGGTGACCGGCCGGCTGGGTGATCACCTCGATCTCGTCGGCGACCATGAACGCGGACAGCAGCCCGATGCCGAACTGCCCGAGGAACTCGGTCCGGGCGAACCCGATCTCGTCCCGCTTCGAACTCCGCCCGATAGTGGCCAGCAGCTCCCGTACTTCGGCCGGCCGCAACCCGATCCCGGTGTCGGTGATGCTCAACGTCTGGTCGTCGACCCGGATCGCGATCCGCCCGGGCGCGTCGGGCTCCTTCTCGCGGCGCGCGGTGATCGCGTCCACGGCGTTCTGCAGCAACTCCCGCAGGTACACCCGCGGACTGCTGTAGAGGTGATGACTCAGCAGATCGACAATGCCCTGCAAGTCGACCTGAAAGTTCTCGCTACCCACTCGCCAGCCCTCTCCCGATCCACCCCCGACGGCCCGGGCCACGCTACGGCATCTCCGTTCCACTCCACCCGGGAGCCAGTCCGAGCCAGTGGGCCAGGTGCTGGATCTCGTGGTGGAGTTCGTCGGTCATCGCGGTGGTGAACTCGACGTCGCGGTGGATGGCGTTGATGCGGAGTACGCCGGTGTCGCGGTCGGCGGTGGCGTCGAGCTTGCCCACCAGGCGGTCGCCGTACAGGATCGGCAGCGCATAGAACCCCCAGCGGCGTTTGGCGGCCGGCTTGTACATCTCCAGCTGGTAGTCGAACTCGAAGAGGTCGACCATCCGCTTCCGGTCGTGGATCAGCCGGTCGAGCGGCGACAGCAACGCGAGGCGGGGTTTGAACGGCTGGCCGAGCAGGGCCGGATCGACTCGCCAGTTGCCCCGAACGCCTTCGATGACAGCGGGTTCGCCGGCCTCCTCGACGTCCAGCGGCTCCACCGGGCACTCCGGTCCGCGGAGCCGGGCGATGCCGAGGGCACGCAGCCGGCGCTCGTTGCGGATCTTTGTGGATTCCTCCAGCGGCACGACGGGGTCGTCGGGGTACACGCGCTCGGCCAGATCCCACAGCCGGTCACGGCCGCTGCGTCCGGCGACCGCGACCTCCCCGCGCTGCACCATGAACTCCAGCAGCTGACTGACGTTGCGGTTGTTGGTCCAGCCGCTCGACTTCCAGGGTTTCGCGCAGGTGTCGGGGAGATCCCGCACGGTCAGCGGGCCGTCGGAATCGAGCCGATCGAGGATGTCCAGGCGGCACGCCTCGTTGGCCTGCACCCAGTCCCGCCGGTATTCCTGCCAGTCGAGCAGCTCACCGGTCCCGGGCCACGCCGCCATCTCGGCCCGGTACAACGCGAGGTCTTCGCTCGGCCGGACCATCCCCTGGAGCTCGAGCAGCGTCCGGTCCGCCAACGACTTCGTCAGTTCCTTCGGCGAATACGACGAACCGAGCCGGCTCCAGGCGACCAGATCCGCATTCGGCGCGATGGCCGCGGTCTGGTCGATCTGCAGCAGCGTGATCCGCCGGACCAGGTCGAACAGATTGGCTGGACGACGGTGGTCCAGCAACTGGGCGCGTACTGCGATGCGGCGCGCGTCTGTGCGGGAGAGCTCATGCACGGCCATGATCGCGAGATTACTTCGCCGGCCGATCAGGCGCCTGCTTCGATGCCGTCCAGGAGCCGGGTCAGGCCGTAGTGGTAAGAGTCGGCGTTGACGTCCTCCCCGTCCTGATGGATGAGGATTCCAACTACTACGTAGAGGTAGCTGTTGAGGTTCACGCTTCGGCGAGACCCGTATGGGCGTCTCTCGGCGTGCGCTGACGGCCCGTCCGGCCGCGATGTTCACTGCAGCGTTCACGTCCGCATTCGCCCGATGCCCGCAGGCCACGCACCGGATGACCGCTTGGCTCTCGCGGTTGTCCGGTGCGCATTGCCCACACACGCTACAGGTCAGCGACGTGTACGCAGGATTCACTTTCCTCACCCGGCCCGGAGTCTTGTGCTCCAGCCGGGCCACCGTGGCGCCCCAGCCATTGGCCAGAATGCCCCGGTTCAGTCCGGCCTTGGCCCGGCGACGGTTCGGCAGGTACCTCCCTGGTCGTCGGGGGTCGGGTTTCGGTTTGGGTCGCCGGGTCATCGGCGCGATCCGCAGGTCTTCGACCCGGATGACGTCGAATCGGCGCGCGAGGTCGGTGCTGGTCTTCTCCACCCAATCCTCGCGACGGTCGCCAGCATGCCGCCCGAGCCTACGGCGCAGGAACTTACGGGTCGCCCGGGCAAGACGTACCGCCAGTGGGCCACCGAGAATGCGGCGGCCTTTCAGCGGAGTTGAAAGCCAGGCGAACATGTGTTCGACTGTAGCGCATGAGGTGGGCCGGACAGCAAATCGACGCCGAGACCCCGGGGACGCTGCCGGGGCTCGGCTCGATCGCGGGGTTGGTGCGGAGCGTGACCACGCCGGAGTTCCAGGGGATCACGTTCCACGAGGTGCTGGCCCGCTCGGCGCTGAACTCGGTGCCGGGGTCGACCTTGCCGTTCAACTGGACGATCAATCCGTACCGCGGCTGCACGCACGCCTGCCGTTATTGCTTCGCCCGGCCGAGTCATCGCTATCTGGAGCTCGACGAGGGCCGGGACTTCGACCAGCAGATCGTGGTGAAGACGAACGTGGTGGAGATCCTGCGCCGCGAGCTGGCCCGGCCCTCCTGGTCTGGTGAACAAGTTGCCCTCGGCACCAACACCGATCCGTACCAGCGGGCCGAGGGGCGCTATCGGTTGATGCCGGGGATCATCGACGCGCTGGCGAGCTCGGGGACGCCGCTGTCGATCCTGACCAAGGGGACGCTGCTCCGTCGCGACCTGGCGCTGCTCCAGGACGCGGCCGAGCAGATCCCGGTGGGGATCGGGGTGTCGCTGGCGCTGGTGGACGAGGAGCTCCGGCGCCAGGTGGAGCCGGGGGTGCCGTCCGTGCGGGGGCGGCTGGAGCTGATCCGGGCCGTTCGTGAGGCTGGGCTGCCTTGTGGGGTGATGGTCGCGCCGGTGCTGCCGTGGTTGACCGATTCGGCCGATCAGCTCGATGAGTTGTTGGGGGAGTTGGCGGAGGCGGGGGCGAGCGGGGTGACGATCTTGGTGCTGCACCTTCGGCCCGGGGTGAAAGAGTGGTTCATGGCGTGGCTGGCGGATGAGCGGCCCGACCTGGTGAAGCGGTACGAGTCGCTCTATGCGCATGGCGTCAACGCGGCGCCCAGCTACCGCCACGCCTTCGAGGACAAGGTCCGCCCCCTCCTCGACAAACACGGCTTCGGCAAGGGTTCGCGGCACCGCTCCCGCGCCAGCCCGGCCGCTGCTTCCAACGGGATTGTCGAAGCGTCCGGGGCTGGTTCGCGGTCTGGCTGGGGCGAGCCGCTCGACACCGACGACCGGATCCGCAGGCCGCGCGTTCGGTCGGCAAGGGCCCGCGGTCAACCTGAGACTGAGCCTGCCCAGGAGTCTCTGTTCTGACTGATTGTTAGCGGGCAGTCAGGACTTCGGGGCCGTTTTCGGTGATGGCTACGGTGTGTTCGGCGTGGGCGCCTCGGGTGCCGCTGGCGGAGCGGAGGGTCCAGCCGTCGTCGTCGATGACGTAGACGGTGTTGGGGCCGTGCCAGAACCAGGGCTCGATGGCGAGGACGTGACCGGGGCGCAGCTTGAGCCCGCGGCCGGCGTTGCCGCCGTTCGGGACGTGGGGTTCCTCGTGCATCCGGCGGCCGATGCCGTGGCCGCCGAAGTCGAGGTTGGTGCCGACGCCGGCCTGGTGCCGGATCTCGCCGATGGCGGCGCCGATGTCGCCGATCCGGGCGCCAGTAACCGCGGCGGCGATACCGGCGGCGAGGGCGCGTTCGGTGGTGGCGATCAGGTCGAGGTCCTCGGCGCGCGGCGTACCGACGACGAAGCTGGTGGCGGAATCGCCGCACCAGCCGTCGATCGAGGCGCCGCAGTCGACGCTGAGCAGATCGCCGTCGGCCAGCCGGTAGTCGGTCGGCAGGCCGTGCAGGACGGCATCGTTCACCGACGTGCAGATGACGCCGCTGAACGGGCTGCCCGCGAAGCCGGGCTGGTAGCCCTCGAACAGCGACTCCGCGCCGGCCGACCGCAGGACGTCGCGGGCGACCTCGTCGAGTTCGCGCAGGGAGACGCCGACGGCGGCCTCCTTCTTCACCGCGGTGAGCGCCGCGGCGACCACCTGACCGGCCGCGCGCATCTGCTCGATCTCGGCGGCCGTCTTCAGTTCGACCATCTGCTTCTTCCTCAGCTTCACGGGATAGTTATACCGGTACCATTATCACGCTCATTGGTTCGACCACCGCTCTCTGGCCGGCACCGCGAAGCCCCAACAATTCGGCCCGCAGGAGCGTCTCCTCAGTAGTCCGCTTTCGAGGGGAGCGGCTGACACCGGGGGTGTCGGATGCGTGTGCTGTCGTTATTGCTGGGCCTGGTTCTGCTGGCCGGCTGCGCAGATGTGCCGGGGTCGCAGTCTCACAACGAAGGGCAGAGTGGCTCCTCGGTACCGGGGTCGGCCAGCAGGGTCGACGAGATCAGCCTGGTCGCGACCGGCGACGTATTGCTGCACGAGCGGCTCTGGACCACCGCGCGACGCGACGGGCGCAACGGTGTCTGGGACTTCGCGCCGATGCTGAGCAACGTCAAACCCCTGGTGCAGAAGGCGGATCTGGCCATCTGCCACCTGGAGACCCCACTCGGTACGCCGTACTCCGGCTACCCGCTCTTCCAGGGCCCACCGCAGATCGCGCCGGCGCTCAAGCAGACCGGGTACGACGCCTGTACCACCGCCAGCAACCACAGCTTCGACAAAGGGGCCAAGGGCATCGACCGGACCCTGGACACCCTAGACAAGGCCGGTCTCGAGCACACCGGGACGGCCCGGACGCCACAGGAGGCCGAGACACCCAAGATCGTCACGGTCCAAAGCGTCAAGGTCGCCCTGCTCAGCTACACCTACGGCTTCAACGGCCTGCCCTATCCCAACCAGGAGACCTGGCGAGCCGGCCTGATCGACGTCGCCAAGATCAAGGCGATGGCCCGGAAAGCCCGCACCCAAGGCGCCGAGATCGTCGTGGTCAGCTGTCACTGGGGTGACGAGTACTCGTCCAAGGTCAACCCACAGCAGCGCAAAGCAGCCGCCGAACTCCTTGCCGACAGCAACATCGACCTGATCCTCGGCCACCACGCGCACGTGGTCCAGCCACTCCAGCGGATCAACGGCAAGTGGGTCGCCTACGGACTCGGCAACCTCGTCGCCGCCCATCGAGCTCCGAACCACCCGAAGTCGGAGGGCCTCCTGGTCCGGTTCACGTTCCGCCGGGATGGGGATCGCTGGCGCGCCACCGAAGCGCAGTACGCACCCTTGCTGGTGACCGACACGCTGCCGGTCCGCGTGCTCGACGTGCGGCGTGAGCTCGCCAAGCCGGGGTTGTCCGCGGCCCAGCGAGCCCGGCTGGAGCTTGCACTCCAGCGCACGGCCAAGGTCGTGACGAGGCTGACCGACGCCCCGAAAACCCTTTGAAAACAACAGACGACCTCGCTACGGTCGGCGACATGATTACGTACTTCGTGATGGTCCGTCGTGCCCGCCTCCGGGCAGGCGCGGGGTGCCTGGGGATGGCACCCGCTCGATAGTCGTTGGGCCCAACGGATCGTGGACGCCGCCGGGGTCAAACCCGGTGAACTCGTCCTCGACGTCGGAGCCGGTCTCGGTGCGTTGACCGCGCCGCTGGTCCGGGCCGGGGCCAAGGTGGTCGCCGTGGAGCTCCACCCTGGTCGTGCCGAGAAGTTGCGTCGGCGGTTCACTGATGCGCCGGTGACGGTGGTTCGTGCCGACGCAGCTGATCTGCGGTTGCCGGCCAGGCCGTTCCGGGTGGTCTCCAGCCCGCCGTACGGGATCTCCACCGCGTTGCTGAAGAGGTTGCTGATGCCCGGCTCACGCCTGGTGTCGGCGGATCTCGTGTTGCAGCGGCAGGTGGTGAACCGGTGGATCGAGCACCAGGCTCCAGGGGCCAACCGCTGGAGCCGGTACTACGACCTTTCGATCGGGATTCGCCTTCCTCGTAAGGCTTTCACCCCACCGCCGCATGTCGATTCCGCTGTCCTGCACATCCAGAGAAGATAGAAAGCAGAGAGGGCCCCGTTCTCAGAGGTGAGAAGCGGGGCCCTCGTCGTTCGTCTAACCGTGCCAGGACTTCCACAGTGCGGCATACGAACCCTGCCGCGCGACCAGCTCGTCATGGCTGCCGAGCTCGGTGATCCGCCCGTCCTCGATCACGGCGACACGGTCGGCGTCGTGCGCGGTGTAGAGCCGGTGCGCGATCGCGATCACCGTCCGGCCCTCCAGCACCGCCGCGAGCGAGCGCTCCATATGGCGGGCCGCGCGCGGATCGATCAGCGAGGTCGCCTCGTCGAGCACCAGCGTGTGCGGATCCGCCAGCACCAGTCGGGCCAACGCCAACTGCTGCGCCTGCGCGGGCGTCAACGCGAGCTGCCCCGAGCCGACCCGGGTGTCGAGCCCGTCGGGCAACGCCTCGGCCCACTCGCGGGCGTCGACAGCGTCCAACGCCGCCAGCAGGTCCGCATCCGACGCATCCGGTGACGCCATCGCCAGGTTGTCCCGCAGCGTGCCGACGAAGACGTGGTGCTCCTGCGTGACCAGCGCGACCTGCTTGCGGAGGTCGTCCAACGGCAGCTCGGTCATCCCGACACCACCGACACTGACCGAACCAGTACGCGGCGGGTGGATCCCCGCGACCAGCCGGCCGAGGGTGGACTTGCCCGCACCGGACGGCCCGACCATGGCGATCCGCTCGCCCGGCTGGACGGTCAGGTTCACCCCATGCAGTACGTCGCGCCCGTCGACGTACGAGAACCGCACGTCCCGCGCCTCGACCAGTTCCCCAACCGGCTCCCGGCCGGACGGCGTCCGGTCGTCCGGCACATCGGTGATGCCGAGCAACCGGGCCAGCGCCGCGCCGCCGACCTGGAGCTCGTCCATCCACGAGATCAAGCGGTCCACCGGATCGATCAGCTGGTTGACGTACAGCA
This sequence comes from Kribbella caucasensis, assembly GCF_004361855.1. Taxonomy (GTDB): domain Bacteria; phylum Actinomycetota; class Actinomycetes; order Propionibacteriales; family Kribbellaceae; genus Kribbella; species Kribbella caucasensis. The sequence continues at coordinate 191,177 of NZ_SNWQ01000006.1, read as the reverse complement.
CCGCGGCCGTGACCGCGCCCAGCGTGACGTGGTTGTTGATGTGCAGCCATCCGCCGAAGAGCAACGTCCCGACCACCGGCACGAGGTACCCGACCTCGACCACGGGGAACCACACCGTGCGGAGGGACAACGTGTACCGCTCCGCCTTGAACGACCCCAGGATGTCCCGATCGGTACGCCGTACGCGCTCGTCGTACCGCCGGAGGGCCTCCACGGTCCGGGCGCCCTCGACGGTCTCGGCGAGCGAGCTCGTCATCTGCGCGTACGCCGCGTTCTCCCGGAGATAGCCGTCCTTCGCGCGGCGCAGGTACCACCTCGTGCTGATCACCAGCACGGGCACCATCGCGAGCAGTGGCACCAGCACCCACACGCCGACCAGCATCGTCGCCACCACCGTGAACAGCACGGTCACGAACGCCACGATCGTCTCCGGTACGGCGAACCGCACGGTCCGGGACAGCGCGTCCACGTCTCGCGAGGTGCGCGACAGCAGATCGCCAGTGCCGGCCCGCTCGACCGTGCCGATCGGCAGCGCGAGCGCATCGTCGACGAAGTCCTCACGCAGCTCGGCCAGCACCTGCTCGCCGAGCGCGAACGAGCGGTACCGCGCCCACCGGGTGAGCAGCGACTGCGCCACGATGAACACGGCGATCACTGCGATCACCTGGTTCACCTTGGCCCCGGTCGTGCCGCGCTGGACGTCCTCGACCAGGCCACCGATCAACCGCGGCGCGGCCAGCCCGGTGATCGCGGCCACGGCGTGCAGCCCGAGCGCGATCAGCAGCGCGCGCGGGTGCCGCCGGGCCAACCGCCGAGCGTGCCGGCGGACATCCGCGGAGTCCGCGACCGGCAGAATCTGCCTCATGCGGGCACCTCCTCGTCCTCGGTTTGCCGGGTGACAGTCCGGCGGTATCGCGGTTCGTTCTCCAACAGATCCCGGTGCTTGCCAACGGCAACGACGCGGCCGGCAGCCACGAAGATCACCTCGTCGACCCGGTCGAGCAACAGCGGGCTGGACGTCAGTACGACGGTGCTCCGGCCTTCCCTGTGCTCCCTCAACCGGTCGGCGATCCGGGCCTCGGTGTGCGCGTCCACCGCGGACGTGGGCTCCACCAGCACGAGCACCGACGGGTCGGCGAGCAACGCGCGGACCAGGACCAGCCGCTGCCGCTGACCGCCGGAGAACGAGCGGCCCTTCTCCTCCACCTCGGAGTCAAGCCCGTCCGTCAGCGCGACCAGGACGTCCTCGGCGGACGCAGTACGGATCGCGGCCATCAACTCCTCGTCCGTACGCCGCTGGTCGGGGTCGAGCTCCTCGCGCAGGGTGCCGGTGAACAACTGCGAACCCGTGTCGCTGACCAGGATCCGCTCGCGCACGTCGGCCCTGGTCGCACTGGCCAGCGTGACCCCGCCGTACCGGACTTCGCTGGCCTCGTCGTACCGGCCGAGCAGGTCGGCCAGGACGGCGGCCCGGTCGGGTTCTGCGGACACGATCGCGGTGAGCAGTCCGTCGCGGGCGCGGATACCGGAGACCGGGTCGACCAGGTCGCCACGGCTCGGCAGGCTCACGGGAGTCGCCGGGTCGGTGACCTCGGGGGTCAGGGCGAGCACGCGGACGATACGGCGGGCGGCCACGAGGGCGCGCATCAGTTGGTTCGCGAACTCGGTCGCCGTGCGCAGCGGGAGCACCAGGAAGGTGGCATACCCGTAGAACGCGACCAGGCTGCCTGCGCTCAGGTCGCCGCGGACGGCGAAGTGCGCGCCGAGGCCGACCACCGCGACCACGAAGATGCCGGGCAGGAAGACCTGGGCGGCATCCAGCACCGACTGGATCCGGGCGACCTTCACACCGGCGGCGCGAACCTGTTGCGACTCGCCGCGGTACCTGCGGGAGAAGGAATCCTCGCCACCGATGCCGCGCAGTACTCGCAGGCCCGCGACGATGTCGGAGCCGAGCGAGTTCAGCTCGCCGACCGCCTCACGCTGGGCGGACTGCCGTCGGTGCAGCGGCCGCAACATCGGGCCGAGCGCGAACAGCATCACCGGCACGCCGATCAGCACCACCAGGCCGAGCGTGGTGGACGACGACAGCAGGATCACCGCGACGACGAAGAACGCGACGATCGAGCCGCTGAACCGGGCCGAGATCTCGAGGATGTTCCCGATGTAGGACAGGTCGCCGGCGCCGATGCTGACCACCTCGCCGGTGGCCAGGTTCTTCGGCAGGGTCGCGCCCAGGTCGGCCGACTTGCGGGTGACCACCTGGACCGTGCGGTAGGCGCCGCTCAGCCAGTTCACCACCGCGAACCGGTGCCGCATGATGCCGGCCAGCGCCTGCAGCACGCCGACCGCGAACAGGATGGCGGTCCACTTCAGCAGCTGCCGGCTGTCGCCCGCGGCGATGCCCTTGTCGATCGCCTGACCGAGGATCGCCGGGATGAACGCCTGCGCGCCCATCCAGATGATCCCGAACGTCATCCCGCCGAGGAGCGTGACCTTCTGGCCGCGCGCAACCCACAGCAGGTAACGCGCGGCTGAACGATGGTCGGCGGTGCCGGGATCGGCCAGCGGAAGCTTTTTCATAACCGCTTCAGGCTAGGTGTCAGCACCGACAGAGCGCATGTGAATTACCGGCCGCGGCGACACGCTCAGCGACGGTCCGACCGGGCTGCGTGTCCGCCGTCGGATCAGAAGACCTTCATCTTGCGTTGGGCAACGGGTTCCCGACCATCCACCTCGACCGCCTGTCCTGAATCCATGTTGGTCATCGCGCATCGGGGAGCGAGCGGATACCGCCCGGAACACACGCCGGCGGCGTACCGCCTGGCTGCCGACCTGGGCGCCGACTACCTGGAGCCGGATCTGGTCGCCACCCTGGACGGCGTCCTGGTGGCCCGGCACGAGAACGAGATCTCCGGTACGACGGACGTCGCGGACCACCCGGTGTTCGCGGACCGGAAGATCACCAAGATCGTTGACGGAGCAGCCATGACCGGCTGGTTCGTCGAGGACTTCACCTACGCGGAACTGTGCACGTTGCGCACCCGCGAGCGGATGCCGCACCTGCGCGCGGCCAACACGGCGTACGACGGTCGTGAGCCGATCCCGACCTTCGACGACGTGGTCGCGGTGGCCCGGCAGGAGTCGGCCCGGCTCGGCCGCCCGATCGGGGTGATCCCGGAGATCAAGCACCCGGCGTACTTCCGTCGGGTCGGTCTGCCGCTGGAGGAACTGCTCGCGGAGCGCCTGATCGCCCTCGGGCTCGGCCCGGACGAGGCGATGGTGCAGTCGTTCGAGCCGACCAGTCTGCGCCGCCTGTCGGTGATGACGAACGTGCCGCTGGTTCAGTTGGTCGACGCCGAGAGCGCCCCCAACGACTTCCTCCGTACCGGTGACGGCCGGACCTTCGCCGACCTGATCACCCCGGCCGGCCTGCGCGAGATCTCGACGTACGCGCAGGTGCTCGCGCCGCACAAGGACCTGGTCATCCCACGGACCCCGAGCGGCGCCCTGGACGAGCCGACCCGGCTGGTGGACCAGGCCCACCGCCTCGGCCTGGCCGTCCAGGTCTGGACCTTCCGCGCCGAACGCCGCTTCCTCCCCACCGGCCTCGACCTCGCCGGCGAACTGACCCGCTTCGCCGCCCTGGGAATCGACGGCGTCTTCGCCGACCACCCAGACGTAGCCGTCACCGCCGTCGGCCGCAGGGCAACCTTGAAGGTCTGAGCTCAGGCGGCCGGGGGCTTGTCGTCGTAGATTCGGGTGGCGATGTCGGCCTCGGGGGTCTGCTGCTGGGGCTGCTGGATGTTCTCGTGGACGTTCTGCCAGACGGCCTTGCCGTCGGCCTCGGGGATCACGATCCAGGCGGCCACGTAACCGAGCAGCGCGGTGCCGCCGGTGATCAGGGTGAGCCCGACGATGCCGAGCCGGACCAGCGTCACGTCGATGTTGAAGTACTCGGCGAGGCCGCCGGAGACACCGGACAGCATCCGCTGGTCACGGGAGCGCCGAAGGGACTTGCCGGACAGGTTGGAGAACGGTGCGTTGGAGTTCGTCATGTCCTCTACTGTGCCGCCGGCGGGCCCTTCGCCACATCGGGATCGGTACCGACCCACCCCTGACCCGACCCCGGCCCCCGGGCACCCGGATCGGGTCCGGATCCCTGACGACTTTCGTCGCGAACTGTCGGCGCCGAGTCGTACGGTCGGAGGATGGACGGTCAGGCGGTGCAGAAGCTGGTGCTCGGGTTGCCCGGGGCGGAGGAACACGAGGGCTGGGCCGGTCAGCCCGCCTTCAAGGTGCGGAAGAAGGGGTTCGCCTATCTGTCCGAGGACGAGTCGAGGCTCCTTCTCAAAGCGTTCCGGGAGGAGCAACAGGCACTCGTCGCGGAGAATCCCGAGGTCTATTCGCCGTCGTGGGAATCCGGCCGGTTCGCCTGGCTGGAGGTCGACCTGGCCGCTGCGGACGAGGAGGAGTTGGGCGAGCTCATCATCGAGGCGTGGCGGCTGACCGCCCCGAAGTACCTGATCGCCCAGCTGGACCAGGCCGCCGGCAGGTCCTAGCCCTCGACCTGGGCGGGCGAGTTATTTCGGTGGGAGGGAGCGGGCGTAGGCGACGCCGCGGTCGACCCACGGGCCGAGTTGGCGTTTGGTCCGGAGGGCCTCGATGTCCACTCGAAGCCAGCCCGACATCTTCCGGCCGCCCATCTCCATCAGCTGGACGTGCGGTTTGGCGAGCAGCTTCTCGCCTTCCGTGGGGTCCACCCGGGCGAGCAGTCCGCCCTGACTGCTGGCGGCGACGGCCATGTGTCCGTCGACCAGGAACCCTAGTCCCCCGAACATCTTCTGCTCCCTGACGCCGGGCTCATCCGACAAGAGCGCCCGAATCCGCTCAGCCAACTCCTCGTCGTACGCCATGCCCTTCAGTATGCGCGTGGGATCAGAGGATTCGACGGACCAGGACCCACTTGGGTGAGGTGCGGGTGATCTCCTTGAAGCCGGCCGACAGGAAGACCGAGAGGGGGCCGCGGTAGAGGTCGGCTGACGGGACTCGGCCGGCCGCGGGGACGTCTACCGCGCACCCCTCGACGACGGTGGCGCCGTGGGAGCGGGCGAGGTCGAGTGCGCCGAGGATCAGTTCGCCGGCGACTCCCTGGCGGCGGTGGGGGACCGGTACGACGAAGCAGGTGATGATCCACGCGTCGGCTGTTGCGCCGCGCCAGTTGGGTGAGGCGACGACGCGGGGGTAGGCCGATCGGGGAGCCACGGCGCACCAGCCGACCGGCGTACCGTCGGGGTCGAACGCCAGTATGCCGGGTGGGAGGTCGCCGGAGCAGACCTGATCGCGGAGGGCGGCGCGGTGGGCTTGCGGGGTCGCCTCGCTCCACTGTTTGCCCCGGAGGCGGAAGTACTGGCAGGAGCAGCGCGACGGATCGCCACGGTCGCCCATCACGGCGGCCACCTCGTCCCACCGGTCAGCTGTCGCCGGTCGTACGTCGAGCGCCATACCGGGCACCCTAGTCCGGCGGAGCCGGGAGGCGGCGGGGGCTGGCTTGCACTCGGTTGGGTCGAGTGCTAATACTTGGTTAGCACTCAGTGGGCGAGAGTGATAACGCTCCTGCCCGGTGAGTGCTGTAACGAAGACGGCCTCGATGAGGTGCCGGAGCGTGGCGGGACGTGACCGTCGCGACCCTGGTGCCGTCCGTCGCGGGCATCCGGCCGGCTTGAACCACCAGAACTCGACGCGGGAGGACTCGCGGAGAATGTCCAAGCTGATTTCTTTCAATGAAGAGGCGCGCCGCGGCCTCGAGCGGGGAATGAACACCCTCGCCGATGCCGTCAAGGTGACGCTTGGCCCGAAGGGCCGCAACGTCGTCCTGGAGAAGAAGTGGGGCGCCCCCACCATCACCAACGACGGCGTCTCCATCGCCAAGGAGATCGAGCTCGAGGACCCGTTCGAGAAGATCGGGGCCGAGCTCGTCAAGGAAGTTGCCAAGAAGACCGACGACGTCGCGGGTGACGGCACCACCACCGCCACCGTGCTGGCCCAGGCCCTGGTCAAGGAAGGCCTGCGCAACGTCGCGGCCGGCGCCAACCCGATGAGCCTGAAGAAGGGCATCGAGAAGGCGACCGAGGCGGTCAGCGAGCAGCTGCTGGCGCTGGCCAAGGACGTCGAGACCCGGGAGCAGATCGCTTCCACGGCCTCGATCTCCGCCGCCGACAACCAGGTCGGCCAGATCATCGCCGAGGCGATGGACAAGGTCGGCAAGGAAGGCGTCATCACCGTCGAGGAGAGCAACACCTTCGGCCTCGAGCTCGAGCTCACCGAGGGTATGCGCTTCGACAAGGGCTACATCTCGCCGTACTTCGTCACCGACACCGAGCGGATGGAAGCGGTCCTCGACGACCCGTACATCCTCGTGGTGAACAGCAAGATCTCCAGCATCAAGGACCTGGTCCCGGTGCTGGAGAAGGTGATGCAGAGCGGCAAGTCGCTGGCCATCATCGCCGAGGACATCGAGGGCGAGGCGCTGGCCACCCTGGTCGTCAACAAGATCAAGGGCACCTTCAAGACCGTCGCCGTCAAGGCGCCGGGCTTCGGTGACCGCCGCAAGGCGATGCTGACCGACATCGCGATCCTGACCGGTGGTCAGGTCATCGCCGAGGAGGTCGGCCTCAAGCTCGACAGCGTGGACCTGGAGCTGCTCGGCCAGGCCCGCAAGGTCGTCGTCACCAAGGACGAGACCACCATCGTCGAGGGCTCCGGCGACGCCGAGGCGATCGAGGGCCGGGTGAGCCAGATCCGGGCCGAGATCGAGAAGTCGGACTCCGACTACGACCGCGAGAAGCTGCAGGAGCGGCTGGCCAAGCTGGCCGGCGGCGTCGCGGTGATCAAGGTCGGCGCGGCCACCGAGGTCGAGCTGAAGGAGCGCAAGCACCGGATCGAGGACGCCGTTCGCAACGCGAAGGCGGCCGTCGAGGAGGGCATCGTCGCCGGCGGCGGCGTGGCCCTGCTGCAGGCGTCCGTGCTGGCGTTCGAGAAGCTCGATCTCGAGGGCGACGAGGCCACCGGTGCGCAGATCGTGCTCAAGGCGCTGGAGGCCCCGCTGAAGCAGATCGCCGTCAACGCCGGCCTCGAGGGTGGCGTCGTGGTGGAGAAGGTCCGCAACCTCGACAACGGTTTCGGCCTGAACGCCGCGACCGGCGAGTACGTCGACCTGATCGCCGCCGGCATCATCGACCCGGCCAAGGTGACCCGTTCGGCGCTGCAGAACGCGGCCTCGATCGCGGCCCTGTTCCTCACCACCGAGGCGGTCATCGCCGACAAGCCGGAGAAGGCCTCGGCCAATCCGGGTGGCGCGCCCGACATGGGCGGCATGGACTTCTGATCTCGTAGAAGAAGTTCCGGCAAGACAAAAGGCGGTCCCAGCTTCGGCTGGGACCGCCTTCTTGCTGATCAGCCCTGGGCCGCTTTGATCAAACGGAGCTGGCCGATCTCGGCGGCGTTCTTCATCAGCTCGGCGTTCACCCAGGCGTACAGGTCGGCCACCGACTTGCCCGCCTCAGGCGGCCACGGGAACGCCGCCGGTTCGTTCAGGCGAGCGGGGTCGGTGTCGGCCAGGACTGCGGACCACTCGTCGCGGAGCCGCCGCATCCAGGCGAGCATGCCGGCCAGGTCGCCGGGCCAGTGGATGTCGGTCCGGTCGGGTGGCGTGACCCGCCCGGCATGGGCCAGGGCGACGGTCCACCACCAGCCGATATGCCAGCTGATCCAGCCGATCGTGGGCACCGGGATCGGGTCGAGCTCGCGTTCGTCCCAGTCGGCGCGCCAGACTCCGGCCGCGTCCCGGCGTACGGTCCAGCTCACCGGCGCCGGCTCCCAGAGCAGGTCCTCGGGGGTCAGCCGGTTCAGGTGGTACTCGAACAACGCCCAGGTCAACTCGAACTGCCCCGGCAACACCTTCTCGGCGGTGGAGATCGTCACCGCAAGATTCTGTCAGGCGCTCTCATCCACCTCGCAGAAGGATGCGTAGTGGTCGTCGGTGTAGTAGAGGTACTCCGGGTTGGTGGTGGGCCCGCCGCCGACCAGGCGACGTGCTCCGCGGTCGGGGGAGCCGGGGGTCTTGACGGTGTACTCGTGGTAGTAGCCGCTCGGTTCGGACGGAAGCAGGCCCTCGCGGTTCTGGAAGACGGTGCCGTCCTGGTCGTAGGGGAACGGCCCGCCGGAGTGGATCAGATCGAGCGTGTCCGATGCCTCGGGCGGCAACGAACTCAGGTCGCACGACGGAAGCGCCGCGGCCGACGAAACGACGTACGAGGCCGGCGAACCAGCGACGTACGAGGTGGGGGACGGGGATGAGGCCTGCGCCGGGACGGCGTACGAGGTGGCGGTCAGGCCGAAGAGGAGGGTGGTCAGGAGGGCGAGGATGCGGGATGGGGTTCGCATGTCGCGGAGGCTTCCCGGTCCGGGCGGCAGCTGACCATCTCAGCTGTGAATAATCGGTGGACAATGACCTCGGCGCGACTCTAGGGTCTGCGGGAGCGAGAGACCCCTCGAGTGGAAGGAGCGACCGATGAACGCTATGACTTGTTTCCCGGCGCGACCGGTCCGCTCGCACAGCTCGCACTGAGCGGATCCCGCGCCTCCTTGTGGAGGTTTCGTGAACATCCGTACGACTGTCGAGGCCGACCTCGACACTATCTACACCCTGCTCGCCGACCAATCGGTCAACACCGTCACCCTCGATCGCTACCGGGACTACCTCGCGTCCGGCGCCTACCGGCACGAGTGGAGTTGGGTCGCCGAGGAGGACGGCCGGATCGTCGCCCTCGCCATCTGGTGGGGGATGGAGCAGTTCCCCCATCCGTTCAGCATCGACGGCCTGTACGACGCCGGCTCGGGCGATCCCGTACCGGTGTGGACCGAGCTCATCCGGCACGGCCTGGCGACGTTCCCCGCCGACGCCGAGGAACCGGAGTACCACATCTTCCTGCCCAACGGCTGGCGTGATCGGCCGGACGTCGTCGCCGCGTTGGAGCCCCGACTCCGGGCGGCGGCCGCGGCCGGGTTGTCCGACACGACCGAGCGGCTGCGGTACGAGTGGACGCCGGCCGATGGGCTGCCGGCGAGGTCGACGCGGTTGCGGTTCGAGCCGGCCGACGACGAGGCCTTCCTGGACGTGTTCCGCCGGGTGATCGAGGGCAGCCTCGACGCCGCGACCGCTCGGGCCGTCGCCCGGGTCGGCGTGGACGGCGCGGCCCGGTCGGACCTGGAGATCTACCAGTCGATGCCGGGCGAGCGATCGTGGTGGCGGCTGGCGTACGACGAGGCGGGCGAGCTGATCGGGTTCGCGATGCCGTCGGCGAACAATGGCGGCCCGGTGGTCGGGTACCTCGGCGTACTGGCCGAGCATCGCGGTCATCGGTACAGCGACGACCTGCTCGCCGAGATCACCCACCTGTTGGTCGAGACCGGCGCGGACCGGATCCGGGCCGACACCGACCTGACGAACAAGCCGATGGCGGCGAGTTTCGAACGGCTGCACTACCGCAACTTCGCCGTCCGGATGGTCGCCACGTATCCGCTGAGCTGATCGGTGTGAGCCGTTTGCCCTTCGGGAGAAAAACCTTCTCCTGAAGGGCAGACGGCCGGGCCTTTGAACCCTAAGCTTCGTTGACATGTCAGAGACCTCCGGTGGCGACCGGAGCAGACCAGGGGCGGGGCGGCTCAGGGGCGGGCGATGCGCGACATCGCACTGATTCTGCACGTCGCGGCCGGTGTCGTCGCCGTCGTCTTCGGACCGCTCGCGATCGTCTTCACCCTCCGCCGCCGCGGCCTGACCTGGGCCGGCGAGACCTACCACTGGGCGGTCGCGATCGTCTGCCTGAGCGCGCTGGTGATGGTCCCCTATGACTGGGGCGGCCTGTGGGTCTTCTGGCCGATCTCGATCGCTTCCTACCTGTTCGTGTACTTCGGCCAGCGCGCCGCCGAGAACCCAGGCGGCCTCTGGTACCGAGGCGTCCTGCGCGGCTACGGCGGCGGCTGGATCGCCCTGTGGACCGCCATCCTGGTCGTAGGCATCCCCGACCACCCCTGGACCTGGGCCATCCCCATCGTCGTCGGCTCCCTGATCATCGAATACCTCTGCTTCCGCCCAATCCCCGCCTGGACCCGCGTATGAGTTTGGGCCTGAACTCGTCGGCGGCCCGCTGTGCCCATTCCTTGAACACCTTCCAGGGGCCGTGATCAGGAACCGGGGACTTTGAACACGGCACTACATGTCCCAGCTCCCCATTTCCTGGTCACGGTCCCGCCTTCCTGCCCGATGCCCTGTCTGCGGGCACGCGATCGCGACCAGCAGCCGTCCTGGCATGCCGCCCTTCCACCGCACTCCCCGCCACGGTGTCAACGTCGCGTCTCACGGGGTTCGGGGAGGGTTTTGTCGCCCTGCGGGGCAAACCCCTCCCCCGTCGCCGTGAAAACCCTCCCCAGTCCGCCCGGACGGTCTGGCAGGCGGGGCTTGCTTGCAGCCGACTAGGCTGCCCCGCGTCCTTTAGCCCAGGTTCATCAATAACCTTGACTAAGAAGAACGTAAGTCCAGGTTGTTCAGGCTTGGCCGGCTTGTTCTTCGGGGGTTGCCTTGCGGACTACGAGGCGGGTCCAGGCGCCTACGTAGATGCGGTCGTCCTCGTTGAGTTCGCGGCGTTGGCCCGGTGGGATGGGGTCTTCGGGGAGGGGCGACGAGGACGGGGCGACGTAGGTGCCGTTGGAGGACTGGAGGTCTTCGACCCACCAGCGCTGGCCGTCGGTGGTGAGCTGGGCCTGGCGACGGCTGACGCCGGTGTCGTCGCCGCAGTCGATCTCGGGGCTGATGCCGCGGCTCTTGGACGGGCGGCCGACCAGGACGCTCTTCGCGGTGATCGGGACGACGACCGGCAGACCTGGGGACGGGCATGGATCGTCGCTCTGCTGGACCGCGTACCAGTCGGGGTCGACCCAGCGCTCGACCACCCAGTCGGCGGTCAGCGGGGGTGCGGGGGAGACGGGCGGCGGCGTACTGAGGTCGAGGGGGGACGCCGGGCGCGGCATGGTGCCGGTGGTGAAGTCGTAGCCGCAGCTCTCGCAGAACAAGGCGTCAGCGGTCGCCGATTCCGAGCAGTTCGGACAAGCCTGCAGAGCAGGCGCGGGGGCGGCGACGGCGGGCGTGGGTATCGAGGCGGCGGCGGGCGTTGCGGCCGCCCCGATCGGCAGGCCGCAGACGTCGCAGTAGTCGGCGGAGACGGACGGATGCCCGCTCGGACAGGTGGCTGCTGTCATTTCTTCACCCGGGTGGTCTTGGTGGAGGCCGTGTCCAGCGCCATCTCGTCGGCCTTCTCGACGCTGCGCTTCAACCGCACGGTGCCGGTCTCCTGGTTGTCGATGTCGACCACCTTACGCAGCCGCGAGGTGGCCTCCTCGTTACCGGTCGCGGCGGCGAGCTGGACGGCCCGGCCGAGCTTGGTGGTCGCGGTCGCGGTGTCGCCGGCGGCCTTCGCGGCCAGGCCTTCCTGGATCGCGTTGGCCAGCTCGGTCTGGCCGGTGTAGTGCGCGACCTCCGGGCTGATCCGGGTGGTCAGCGCCTCGTCCGCGGACCACAGCGCCTTGACCAGACCCTGCGCGACGACCTGGTCGCCGATCGCCAGCTGGACCCGGGCGGCGAGCTGCTCCTGGCCGATCCCCTTCGCGGCCAGCCGTACGGCGACGTGGTAGTCGCGCGACTCGTCACCCCACGAGCCGGTCGGGTACGAGCCGGTCAGCGGGTTCACCTCGGTACGCCGGGCGGTCAGATCATCGACCGTCGGGGCGACCTGTCGAACGAACAGCACCTGTGCGCCCTGCGGAGCCCAGACCCGCATGTCCGCCGAGGCGACCCCCTTGCTCATCGCCTGCCGGATCAGCTTCGAGAACTCGGCCGCCAACTGGTCCGGGGCCGGGATGATGTCGACGGTGCCGAGCAGCGCGGTCGCGATCCGGCGGACCTCCTCGACCTGCCAGGCCACGCCGACGCCGCGGCAGTCGCACTGGAACTGGCCCGTGACGGCCTCGATCGTTGCCGTCAGCACCTCGGGCGACTCGTGCTGGTTCTCGCCGTCGGTGAGCAGGATCGCGTGCTTCTGGGTCAGCGACGGCACGGTCGCGAACACCCGGGCCGCGAGCCGCAGCCAGGTCCCCATCGCGGTCCCGCCGTCGGCGTAGAACCGGGCCACCGCGTCCTTCGCGGCCTGCCGGGTGAACTGGTCCATCCGCACCATCACCGGCTCGGGCGACGCCGGGAACGCGAGCTGGGCCCGGTCGTTCCCGGAGATCACCGCGAACCAGACCCCGTCGAGGATCTGGTCCAGCGCGGTCTGCGCGGCGTACGCGGCGGCGCGGACCCCGTCGGCGCCCATCGAGCCGGAGGTGTCGACGATGATGATCTCGCCGGCCTCGTCACCGGCGGACGAACCGGCCGCGCCCGCGCCGGTGCAGTTGACCGTCACGATCGCGTGCACGTCGGTACCGCCGTCGGGCAGGAACTCGTTCTGGTAGACGGAGGCGGTGAACTCGGCCATCTTGGGTGTCCCTTTCGATGTGGCGGTGTGACTAGAGTCGCGCCAGCGCGACGGTGATGTTGTCCTGGCCGCCCTGGGCGTTGGCCCAGTCGACCAGAGCGGATGAGATGGCCAACGGCTCGCCACCGTGGGCCGCGGCGGTCTGACGGACGAGGTCTGCCAGCGGTGCCGCCTCGGAGCAGTAGTTCCACAGACCGTCGGAGCAGACCAGCAGCCAGCCCGGACCGGTCACGTCGTTCAGGACGGTGGTTCGCGGTGTGTGGTCAGGCGCGTCCTTGCCCAGCCAGCGGGTGATCGCGTGCGCCTGCGGACCCGTCTCGGCCTCGTGCCGCGGTACGCCGGTGGCGATCAACTCGGCCGCCCACGAGTCGTCCACGGTCAACGCCATGGCCTCCGCGTTGTCCGGGAACCAGTACGCCCGACTGTCGCCCACGACACCGGCCACCAGCAACCCGTCCTCCAGCACAGTGGCCACGAACGTGCAGGACGCCGGGTTCGGGCTGTCCGGACTGGTGTTCTCCAGGACCGCGTCGTTGGCCGCATCCGCAGCCGCCTTCATCCGCGCGACGACCGCAGCCACCCGCGACGACTCGGTCCCCATCCCTTGCGCACGACCGGCAACCAGTACGTCGCGCGCGGCCCGCGCGGCGGCAAGGCTGGCCACGTCGGAATCCAGCGACGAGCTGACCCCGTCGCACACCACGAGCAGGGCCCGGGTCCCCGGCTCGGGGTCGGCCGCGATCGCCACGGCGTCCTCGTTGCGGCTGTGCCGGATCCCGCGGTCGCACACGGCGGCCACCCAGGGCGCCGGCTGCTCGGTGAAGTGGTCGCGTAGCTTGACCGCCTTCGCGCCACAGGTCTCGCAGTAGCCTTCGGCGCCGATCGTGCCGCCGCAGGACTGGCACGGCCCGGGCACCACCGCGGCCGCCGGGTTCAAACCGGCAGCCGGGTTCAGCTCGATGGTCGGCTCGGTGTCCGTGTCAAGGGCGGGCGTGCTCGGTCCTGCCGGTTGCAGTTCCGCGCCGCATGCCTCGCAGAAGCGGTCGGCGTCGGCGATCGGTCCACCGCAGCTGGGGCAGACCGTCCGGGTCGTACTCGTCATCGCAACGTCCATCCTCGAACCTCGTTGGCCAGGTCGACCAGGGCGATCCGTTCCTCCCGGCCACGGGCGTGGCCGGCCAGTTCACGGTAGGCCGCCTCCAGGCCGTCCCGCAGTTCCGGCTCGGTCGCGGGCCTCCCGGAGATCCGCAGCTGCGGATCCGGGCCGCTGGCGAGTACTTCGTCCAGGGCGGTCCGGAACACGCTCGCGGACAGGTTCGCCCGGTCCACCGGGTCGATCGTCAGGGCATCGACACTGTTCATGGCCTCGGCCAAAGCGGCGAGCCCACGACCTGATCCTGCCAGCAGACCGGCTCGCGTCCGGCGGGCCCGGATGTACGCGCCGCTGGTCTGCGGGACCAGGTCGAGCGCGGCGACCGCTCCGTCCAGGTCGCCGCGGTTCGAGCGGATCGTGGCCAGCCCGAAGGCGGACGGGGCGATGTAGTTCGCGTCGGTCCGGGCACAGGTCAGGTAGAGGCCCTCGGCAACGTCGTGCTCGCCGCTGAGCTCACAGGACACGGCCAGCGCCAGCTTGGGCGCCAGCTCACCCGGGACCTGGCCGTAGACCGCGTTGAACGCCGACTGCGCGCTCCGTGAGTCATCGCGGGCCAGTGCGACCAGTCCGGACATCCAGATCGCGCGCCACTCCCACGGGTCGGCGGCGAGCAGGTCGGACACCGCGGTGTCGACCATGCCGTACTCGCCGGCCTCCAGCGCGGCCTGCGCGATCTCCAGCAACACCTGCGCCGACGACTCGGGTGCGTTCGCGACCAGCTCAAGCCGCTTGGCCGGGTCGGGCACGCTCACGGTCTTCAGCCAGCCGGCCATCTTGTCGCTGTCGTCGGGCAGCAACGAGGGCAGCTGCTGCCAGGCCGGCGCGGTATGCCCGAGCCCGCCGGCCCGGTCACCGGGGCTGCCGAACAGCAGCGACGACGTCGAGTGCTGCGCCGCTCCGGGTCCCTGCCGGGCGGCGACCACCTCACGCAGTACGCCGAGCAGCTGGACGCGGAGCTCGTCGGCCGAGACGAACCGGTCGGCCGGATCCTTCGCACACGCCTTCAGCAGCAACCGGTAGACCGAGTCGAACTGCTGGAACAGCGGTACGTCGGCGACCGGCGGCAACGAGGACAGGTACGTCGACTGGTAGCCGCGGAACTCCATCGCCAGCACGGTCAGGGTACGGCCGAGGGTGTAGATGTCGGACGCGATCGACGTACCGACCTCGGGGACCTCCGGGGCCTGGTAGCCGACCGTGCCGTAGATCGCGGAGTCCATGTCGTCGATCCGCCGGACGCCGCCCATGTCGATCAGCTTGACCGCGTCGCCGACCTGGATGATGTTGTCCGGCTTGAAGTCGCAGTACACCAGGCCCATGTCGTGCAGGTAGGAGAAGGCCGGCAGGATCTCCAGGATGTAGGCGATCGCCTGGTCGATCGGCAGCGCGTCGTACTTGCCGCCGGCTGCCTCCATCCGCTTCTTGAGCAGCGTCTTCAGCGAGGTGCCGCCGACGTACTCCATCACGATGTAGCCGGCGCCCTCGTGGGTGACGAAGTTGTAGATCTCCACGATCAGCGGGTGCTCGACCCGGGCCAGGAACTGCTGCTCGGCGATCGCGGCCGCGACGGCGTCCGGGTCCTCGGAGTTCAGCAGGCCCTTCAGCACCACCCAGCGGTTGGACACGTTCTTGTCCCGGGCCATGTAGATCCAGCCGAAACCGCCGTGCGCGAGGCAGCCGGCCACCTCGTACTGCCCGCCGACCAGGTCACCGGCCTTCAGCTTGGGCGAGAACGAGTACGGGCTGCGGCACTTCGGGCAGAACCCGTCGGTCCGGCCCGGCTGGTCGCCACGGGACCGGCCGACCGCGTTACCGCAGTTCGGGCAGTTGCGGCGGTCCTCCGGCACCATCGGGTTCTGCAGGATCGCCTTGCTCGCGTCGATCGCGGGGATCGGCGGCACGTTGGTCAGTCCGGCACCCAGGCGAGCCCCGCGCAGCCGGGTGGACGACGTACCGAGTCGTCTGGTCAGTTTGGACCCGGCGGCCGCGGCCCGAGCAGAGCCGAGTGGGGTGGAGGCGAGCCGGTTGGACGCGCGGGAGACCGTGGAGGGCGAGCTGATCGGCTCCGCGGCGGCTGCGGCGGCTGCGGCGGAGCCGGACGCGCCGGGGGAGCCGCAGACATCGCAGTAGCCGTCCACGATCGTGCCGGAGCATCCCGGCTGGGCGCAGGCCCCCGGTGCGCCGGCGGCGGCAGGGGCAGAGGCTGCCGAGGCGGTTGCGGGGGATCCGCACACGTCGCAGTAGCCGTCCATGATCGTGCCGGTGCACCCCGGCTGGGTACAGGCGATGGTCGTCGTCATCTCGCCTCTCGAAGGTAGCTCTGGTATGCCGCCACGAGTGCACCGAGTCTGACCAGGTCGACTGGTTCGGTGTCGAGCGTCTCGCGGCCGCGTCGGTACAGCTCGGCCAGGTCGTTCTTGATCGGCTCGGACCGCACTACGCCGGCGGCCTTCACCTGGTAGGCGTCGAGTAGGGCTGCCATTTCGTCCCGCCGCGCGAGCGCGGCCGAGTACGCCGACTGCGCCTGGCTCAGCGCACGCCGTACCGCGTCCAGCCGGGTGAGGTACTTCTCCAGTTCGGCCGGCGTGTTCGGCACCGCCCCAAGCGCGGTGACGTCCGGTACCCCGAGCCGCGGCGCTGGGGTGACCGCCGCGACACAACGATCCGCCAGCGCCCGTACCGCGTGGCCCTCCGCCTCGAGATCGGTCCGGAGGCTGCGGGCCTTGGCCACGTCCGCGGCGCGTTCACGGCGAGTGGCCGCGCCGACGATCAGGTCTCGCTCGGTGCGCGCGGCGTCCATTTCCAGCTGGCCGATCAGGCCGCCGATGTCGGCACCCCGTTTGTTCTTGGCGGTCGCGTCGGTGACGCGGCGGTCCAGGTCGTGGTGGTTGGCAATCGCCTGGTTGCGGGTGTTCGCCGGCTCGCGGGTGACCAGGTCGTTGATCCGCTCGACCTGGGCGCGGAGCTGCCGGAGCCGGGCGGCCCGGTCGGCGTCGCCTGGTTCGAGGGCGAGCTTGGCCCGCAGGGTCCCGGCCAGCGCGTCCGACAGGGTGCATGCCTCCGGCAACGAAACCGCCAGGGATCCGGCCGGTCCGGTGGTGCCGGTGTCGAGGCCGCCCCAGATCAGGGTGGAGATCCGCTCGGTCTCGGTCGGGCCGACGCGGCCGGAGTCCCAGGTGAGCAGGATCAGCTCGTACCGGTCGGAGACCGCCTTCCAGACCGCCATGCTGAGGACGACATCGGCACTGAGCGCGTCCGCGTCATCCGCGGTCAGAGCGGCCTGGTCGAGCTCGTCCAGCTCCGCCTTACGCCGATCCCGCCAGCTCCCGAGCACGTCGAGATAGGACAGCAGTTCCTTCGCGGGAATACTGCTGCCGATCCTCCCCGGCGGGGACGGCGCAACGGCCGTCGGCGTACGAACTGTCATCAGCTCCTGCCATATGCAGGTTGCGGCGGCGCCGGCGCCTTGCCGAGGGTGGGGGCGAGCCACTTGTCGTACGACGCCTTCCAGCGACCGTCCGCCTTCATGTCCTCAAGCACGCTGTTGACGAACCGGACTAACTCCGGGTGGGTCAGTGAGATGCCAAGTCCGTACGGCTCAGCGGTGAAGGGCGGTGCTTGGATCACCCGGGCGTAGGGATCTTGCGCGGCTTCGCCGGCGAGCACCGTGTCGTCTCCGGTGATTCCGTAGGCCTTGCCCTGCTGGAAAAGCACCAGGCATCCGGTATCGGTGTCCGCGGTGATCGGCAGGACCTGCGGGTACTTGCTGCGCAGGTTGTCCAGACTGGTCGAGGCGGCCGGGGCACAGATGGTCTTACCGGACAGATCCGCAAGGCTCTTCGCCGTGGAGTCTCGCTGGACCAGCACCTTCTGGCCGGAGTGATAGTACTCGGCGGAGAAGGCGATCTGCTCCCAGCGAGCGCAGTTGATCGTCATGTTCCGGGCGACGATGTCGACCGAGTTGTCCCGGAGCACCGGAATGCGCTGCGGGCTGGAGATCACCCGCAGTTCGACCTTGTTCGGGTCACCGAAGATCGCTTGGGCCACCGCGCGGACCATGTCGATGTCGAAGCCTTCGATCACGCCGGTGATGGGGTTCCGGGCACCGAGGTGCAGGCTGTCGGCCGAGACCCCGGCGATCAGCCGGCCGCGCTCCTGGATCCTCGCCATGTGGCTACCAGTCGGCATCTGGCTGCCCGGCGTGGGCAGCGGCGCGGTCGGCCGGTAGGAGGCGACCGGATTGCCACAGTTCGGCTGAGGCGCTGGTGGCGCTGCGCTCGTTGTGGTGGGTGCGGGCTTGGCCGGGACCTCGGTCGCGTCGTAATCGCCGGAGGTGCAGGCGGTGAGCGTGAGAAGAGTGAGGACGGTCGAGGCCGCGATCAGGTGCTTCTTCATCGGTATTCCCCCAGTCGCTGGGACATGCCCCAGGCGGCGAGCAGAGCTGCCACGATGCCGATCGGTATGCCCAGCCAGCCGATCGGTGGCAGGCCGCCGCGAGCGTCGGTCAGCGCGGTACGGGTGGTGCTGCTGCTGATCGTCAGGCTCGTGCTGGACGCCTTGTCGAACTGAGCGAAGGTGGTGTTCGCAGTCTGGCCGCTCGACCCGATCGCCTTGCCGACGGCCTCGTCCCACTTGCCCCCGTCGTCAGCGGTCCGGATCTGCGTGTGGATGCTCTTGTAGCTGTTCCACGAGCCGAGCGAGGGGGTGCCGTTGTCGGCGATCGCGAGCTGGTCGTCGACCTGCTTGGCCGACGTCTTCCAGGCCGTCTCGAAGGCAGCCCCAGAACCTCGCGCGATCAGGGTGAGGCTCTCGTTCGACTTCGCGTCGTACGCCGCGATCCGGGCGCGCGAGAGCGCCAGCGTGTCGGCGTACTCGTTGTCCCTGACGTCCTCGGCGGTGTTGCCCGCGCTCGTCAGGGCGGAGCCGCCGACGATCATGGTGAGCAGGACCAGGACGCCCGCGGCGGCGAGTGGGACGTTGAGGTAGCGGTGGGTCCGGCGGGCCAGCCAGACCATGGCGAGGACGAGGACAGCCAGGGTGGCCAGGCCGCCGAGGCCGATCCAGAGGCTGCCGCGGCCGACCCCGGAGAACTCGGTGCCGACCCGCTCCTCGTTGGCCTTGACCAGTGCGTTCAGCAGCGGCAGGGAGTCGTTCTGCAGGGTCGCGCTCGCGTCCTTCAGGTACTGCGAGCCGATCGGCAGGCCCTGGCGGTTGTTGGCGCGGGCCTGTTCGATCAGGCCGCTGTACGTGAGCAGGGTGCTGTTCAGCGCGCCCAGTGCCTCCTGGTCGGCGGGCTGTGCGGTGGCGGCCTCGGCGATCAGCTTGGAGGCGGCCGCGAGCGAGTCGACGAAGTGCTGGCGCTGTGCTGGTGGTTCGAGGCCGCCGACCAGGAAGGCGTTCGTGGCGTCGGCGTTCGCGCTGACCAGGTTGGTGTGGATCGCCTGGATGCGGACCAGTTGGGCCGTGTTCGCCTCCGCCCGTTGCAGGGCGCCATCGGACTGGCGGAACCCCTGCGCCGCCGCCAGGCCGAAGAGCACGGCCACAACGGCGGTGAGGATGAGCAACGACCGCATGCGGCCCGGCGTACCGGAGAACCAGGCGGAGACCGTCCCTTGCGGCGACGGCGTCCGGGCGGACGGCGCCTGGAGACCCGGTGCGGAGGCCGGATCACCTGATGGCGGCCTGGTAGCCGGCGGACTGGCTGTCTGCGTCACGCCTGTTCTCCTTGGTCGGGCCCTTCAGACTGCTTGGGCGGGTGCAGTTCTTCGTCGGTCAGGTCTTCGGCGCGGATCTGACGCAGCTGGTCCTTCGTGGGTGCCGTGACGTCGCGCAGCCGCCAGGCGTGCCGGCCGATCGCGGCCTCCAGCACGTTCCGGGCGAACCGGCCGTTGCCGAACGAGCGGTCCCGCGGGGTCGACGCGAGGATCACGTGGAAGTGCTCCAGCGCCTGCGGGGTCAGCTCGTAGTCGGCGTCCCCGGCCAGCCCGGTGAGAATGTCGGTGAGCTCGTCGTCGGTGTAGTCGTCGAAGCGGATCGTGGTCCGGAACCGGCTGGCCAGCCCCGGGTTCGCTGCGATGAACACCTCCATCGGCTCGGGGTACCCGGCGACGATCACGACCAGGTCGTCGCGCCGGTCCTCCATCTCCTTGACCAGCGTGTCGACCGCCTCGCGCCCGTACTGGTCGGCGCCGTCGGCCCCGGAGGTCAGGCTGTACGCCTCGTCGATGAAGAGCACCCCGCCGGCCGCAGACGCGACCACCTCGGCCGTCTTGGTCGCCGTCTGGCCGAGGTACCCGGCGACCAGCTCCGAGCGGTCCACCTCGACGAGTTGTCCCTTGGAGAGCAGGCCGAGCGCCTTGTAGATCCCGCTGACCAGCCGGGCGACCGTGGTCTTCCCGGTGCCCGGGTTGCCGACGAAAACCAGGTGCCGGGTGATGGTCGGGCTCTTCAGCCCCGCTTCGATCCGGAGCTTCTCGACCCGCAGTACGGCGACCTGCCGGTGCACCTCGCGCTTCACCCGCGCCAGCCCGGTCAGCTCATCCAGCTCGGCCAGCAGTTCTTCCACTGTGCGCTCTGGTTCCGCCTGCACCGCC
The DNA here is from genome assembly GCF_004361855.1 of Kribbella caucasensis. GTDB lineage: Bacteria > Actinomycetota > Actinomycetes > Propionibacteriales > Kribbellaceae > Kribbella > Kribbella caucasensis. The sequence continues at coordinate 170,841 of NZ_SNWQ01000006.1, read as the reverse complement.
GGCTCGTCGGCAGCCTGTACTGCGGGCTGTGGTGCCGGTTGCGCTGGTGTTGTCCCGACCTCCAACCGGCGCGCGCCCGCTGCCTGGAGCTGTGCGGCCGCCGCCACCGACGCGTTGCCGATGACACGCATGGTCGGCTCGCCCAGACCGCAAGCCGCCGAAGCCACCTCAGCCAGCGCCTCGGCGTACGGGATCTTCTCGGGCGACCCCTGTGCGATCAGCTCGGTCAGTACTGCGGTCGGCGCGCCCCGCCACCGTCGGCCGCGCACTGCGGCGTCGAAGAACTCCTGTGCGCCGGCGCCGGGCACCGCCTTCGCCCAGTCGGCGGGTGCGCCCGGTGCGGACTCGGCGAGCGCGGCGGCCAGTGACAACGCCTCTGCCCGCGCGGTCGCCTCCACGACACCTCCGCGCGCAGCGACCAGCAGCAGGGCCGACACGGCGTCCTGCAGCGAAGTACCCCCCACGCTGCTCATGCCCCTCCTCGTCCTGGCGGTGGTTGCAGTGGTCCTGTGTCCGGTGGTGGCGTGGACTCGGTCGGGCCGAGCGCCAGGCTGCCACCGGTCGAGCTGTGCCCGAACTTCTCCTGCAGGAACCGGCCATGCGCGACCAGCGCGGCCGCGTCGGCCCGGTTCACAGCGTCGAAGACCTTGTCCATCGTGGACCCGAGCAGGTCCAACTGGTCGACCAGGATCATCAGCGACGTCTTGCCGCGGTCCACCGGCCGGCTGTCCGCCCACTGCCGGGGCAGCCGCAGGTAGCCGCCGATTGCCTCGGGCAAGTAGTCCGTCGCGGTCGCCATCACCGAGTACGCCTGGGCGCTGCCGCCGAGGTTGCCGAGCCTCGGGATGGTCTCCCGCACGGTCCGGACCACCCGGGCGACCCGGGACGCGACGACAGCCGGTACTGCGCCGCCCGCGACCAGTTCCTCGACCCGGACCAGTGCCGCGAGCAGGTCGTCGGTGGTGGGCGGACGGGGAATCGGGGCAGGCTCCGGCTCCGCCTTGCGGCCCGTCAGCCGCGACCAGAAATTCCCCAGCCCCATGTGGTGTCCGTTTTCGGTGTTCGTCAGGGTGGTGGTCAGCGGCCCAGATCGAGGTCGAGGCTGCCCCGGACGACCCGCTGGTCCTGCTGCGCGACCCGATCCAGGTAGGTGCGCGACTTGGTCACCTCGGATTCCAGCGTGCCGATCGTCGCGGCCATGTTGTCCAGCGCCTCCACCTTGAACGTGTCGATCGCGTCCATCGTGGCGTAGATGTTCGCGAACGCGGCCTGCAGTTGCGGCAGCCCGATGGTGGCCGATGCGGCCTGCTGCTGGATCGCGACCGAGTTGTCCCGCAGCATCTCCGAGGTCCGCTCGATCATGCCGCTGGTGGTGGTGTTCAAAGCGGTGATCTGGTCGAGCACGAGCTTCTGGTTGCCGAGGGCCTGGGCCACGATCACCGCCGTACGGAGCGCCGAGACGGTCGTGGTCGACGCCCGGTCGACGCCCTTGATCAGCTCGATGTTGTTCTTGATCACGATGTCGATGGCCAGGTAGTTCTGGATCGACACGGCCAGCTGGGTGAGCAGGTCCTGGTGCTTCTGCCGGACGTAGAACAGCACGTCGTCGCGCAGCGCCCGGGCCTTCTCCGGATCGGTCGCCTCCAGGTTGGCGATGGTCGCCGACAACTTGGCGTCCAGCCGCTCGGCGACGTACACGTACTGGTTCAGCCGGGTCATCGCGTCCCAGAGCTGCTGCTTCTCCAGGTTCAGCGCGGCGTTGTCCTTGCCCAGCTCGTCCTGACCGTCGCGGAGCGCGTGCAGGATGCCCTCGAGGTGGCTCTGCGCGCTCTGGTACTTGCGGAAGTAGTCTTCGATCTTGTCGCCGAACGGGATCATCCCGAGCAGCTTCTTCGCGCCGGTGGCTTCCTTCGGGTCCAGGTCCTCGACCGTACGGCGGAGCTCGAGCAGGGTCTTGCCGACCGTCGACCCCTCCGACAGCCCGCCGCTCTGCAGTGCCCGGACGGGGGACTGCAGCAGCCGGTTCGAGCTCTCGGCGGCGCCGCGGATGTCGACGTCACCCATGCTCCGCACGTCGGTCGCCTTGGCCGCGAACTCTGGCGACCGCGGCTCGGCGGTCATCAACGTGGTCAGGAACGTGTCGACCTTCGCGTCCAGCCCCGGCAGCGTCGCCGGATCCACAGCCGGCGCCAGGCTGGGCGCGGCCGTCGTGGCCACCGCCTGTGTCGGCGCGGGCGCGGTCAGTATCAGCCCCGGCGCGGTCGCCGTCGGCGGTTGCAATGGAGACACAGCAGGCTGAGTCGCCGCAGCGCCCTGGGTGTTGTCAGCTTCGGTCATCGTCGTTCCCCTCCGGTGGCCTGCCCGCGCACGGGCGCCCGCGTTCCCCTGTTCAAACTCCGTGACGCGGACACAATCTACGCGGTTCCCGGACCATCCGCCGCTCACGTTGCGGAGTCGTTGTGGCGCGCGGTTACCGGCGGGTGTAGGTGACGAAGGCGAAGCCGTCGTGCGGGGTACGGGCGGTCTCGGTCCACTGGGTGGGGTCGAGGGTGGGGAAGGTGGTGTCGCCGGCCGGGGACTGGTCGACCTCGGTCAGCTCCAGCCGGTCGGCGTACGGGAGGGCTTGGCGGTAGATCTCGCCGCCGCCGGCCACGTAGATGTCGCCGCCGGCTGGGTGGAGGTCGCCGCCTGCGGTTTCGTTGCTGTCGGCAAGCTTCAGGGCTTCTTCCAGGCTGTGGACGACGTCGACGCCGGGGGCGGACCAGTCCGGTTGCCGGGTGACGACGACGGTACGCCGGCCGGGGAGTGGGCGGCCGATCGAGTCGTACGTCTTGCGGCCCATCACCAGCGTGTGGCCGAGGGTGAGCTGCTTGAAGTGCTGCAGGTCCTCGCGGATCCGCCAGGGCAGGTCGTTGTCCCGGCCGATCACCCCATTGCGGCCGACCGCCGCGATCAGGATGACGGTCATACCGCGATGGGCGCCTTGATCCCGGGATGCGGGTCGTATCCGATCAGCTCGACGTCGCCGATCTCGTAGTCGTCGATCGAGTCTCTCTTGGCGAGCTCCAGCTTCGGCAGCGGGCGGGGTTCGCGGGTGAGCTGGAGCTTGGCCTGCTCGACGTGGTTGAGGTAAAGGTGCGCGTCGCCGAGAGTGTGCACGAAGTCGCCGACCTCGAGTCCGGTCTGCTCCGCGACCATGTGGGTGAGCAGCGCGTACGAGGCGATGTTGAACGGCACGCCGAGGAAGATGTCGGCCGAACGCTGGTAGAGCTGGCAGGACAGCCGCCCGTCGGCCACGTAGAACTGGAACATGGTGTGACAGGGCGGCAGCGCCATACCGTCGACGTCCGCGACGTTCCACGCGTTGACGATGTGCCGGCGGGAGTCCGGGTTCTGCTTGATCGACTCGATCACCGCGGCGATCTGGTCCACCTGCCGCCCGTCCGGCGTCGGCCAGGAGCGCCACTGGTACCCGTAGACCGGTCCGAGCTCACCGTTCTCGTCGGCCCACTCGTCCCAGATCGAGATGTTGTTCTCGTGCAGCCACTTCACGTTCGTCGACCCACTCAGGAACCAGATCAACTCCCCAACCACCGACCGCAGATGCAACTTCTTGGTCGTCACCGCCGGGAAACCCTCGCGCAGGTCATACCGAGCCTGATGCCCGAACACACTCAAGGTCCCGGTCCCCGTCCGGTCCCCCTTCTGGATCCCGTTGTCCAGCACAAGCCCAAGAAGCTCCAGATACTGCCGCATACCGCCAACCTAACAGCCGCGTTCCGGTCCACCCGGGCACGCCACGACCCACCTCCCACCCTGTCCGCTAACCGTTCCCTTTGCAGCACCGAAGCCCCCGCGGCCCCCCGACTCACGGATGCATCTCAGGGGCGACCCCCTCAGGTGCATGGTTGCCCCCCGAGATTCCGGTGAGGCAACCATGCACCTGAGGGGTTAGCCTTCGAGATTCGCCAGGTGGCGGGGAGTCGGCGTACGGCGTGGGCGCGGCGCTGGCAGACTCGGCGGGTTGGCGGAGCGGCTGGAGGATGACATGAGTGGTCGGCGGGGTTGGGATGAGCTTCGGCGGGAGCGGATGGCTGAGCCGGGGGCCGCGGAGGCGTACGACGCTGCGCGGCGTGCGTTCGAGTTGGGCGCGGCGGTGCGCCAGATGCGTGAGGAGCGCGGCTGGACGCAGAGCCGGCTGGCGGACGCGGCAGGTATGACGCAATCGGCGCTGGCGCGGTTCGAGGCCGGTGGCACGGTGCCGACGCTGCCGCTGCTCGAGCGGATCGCACATGCTCTGCAGACCCACCTGGTGGTCAAGTTCGATCGCGGCGACTCGGCTGCCTGACTGGCAGACTCCGGGTGTGACCGAGTACGTGCTGACGTTGGTGGTTCGGGTGGAGAAGGGGGAGCGGCCGGGGCAGACGGATGCGTTGGAGGCGGCGGGGCGGGCGGTGTTGGTGATGCTGGCGGATGAGCGGTCCGTGGGGGAAGGGGAGTGGGCCGGGGCGATGCGGGCCTGGCAGGACGTGCGGATCAGGGACGCGCGGATCAGGAAGGTGGTACGGCGGGGTCGTGGGGCTGAGTGGCGGCGGGCTGCCGCGTTGCCCGGGATCACGGTGACCTGGGGGACCGCGGTGGTTCGGGTGTTTCCGCCGGTGCCGTTGGACGCCGTACCGAAGGAGCTCGCGAAGTTGCAGGTCAGTGGGACGGACTTCGAGGATCCTGAGGAGCTACCCGCGCTCGCGCCAGACATGCCGGTGCTCTGGATCAACCCGGAGCTCGAGATGTCCAGCGGGAAGGCGATGGCCCAATGCGGGCATGGTGCACAGCTGGCCTGGTGGGCTCTGTCGGCGGCGGGACGGAAAGAGTGGGCAGCGGCCGACTTCGCGTTGGCCGTTCGCACCGCCACCCCGGCGAAGTGGAAAGAACTGCTGACCAGCGGGCTGCCCGTCGTACAGGACGCCGGGTTCACCGAGGTGGCGCCCGGGTCCTGCACGGTCGTCGCGGATCATCCCTTGCTGAGGCGGTAGTGCAAGTGGGTGACGCGGTCACCCTCGATCACCCTCGGGTTGTCGAGCAGGATTGTCGCGCCCGTGTACTCGCCGAAGAACCGCTTGCCGGTGCCGAGGACGACCGGGACGAGGTCGCAGGAGATCTCGTCGACCAGGCCGGCCGCGAGCGCCTGGCCGGTGAGGTTGCCGGCCGTCACCGCGACCACCCGGTCCCCGGCGTACTCCTTGGCCTGGCCGATCGCCTCCTCGATCCCGTTCACGAAGGTGAAAGGCGCATCGGGAAACGGCCAGTCCGTCGGGACGGAGTGGGTGACGACGAAGACGTGCTCGCCGGCCGCCGGTACGCCGTTCCACCCGTTGGTGATATCGAACAGGGTCCGCCCGATGACGCAGGCGGCCACCTTCGGCCAGGTCTCGTTGATGTAGTCGGCGCTGACCTGGCTCACGTTGAACGGCCGGTCCGGGTCGCTGCCGTACACCGTGACCGGTCCGTTGTTGTACCAGTCGAACATCGGCCCGACACCATCGTCGAGATCGGCGATGAACCCGTCCAGCGACATGACCGCGGCAGCGATGACGGTGGCCATGATCAGTACTCCTTCGTGCCGGTGACGCGGTAGGTCAGGTGCTGTGCGTTCGGGGTGGAGACGGCCTCGACGAGCTCCAGGTCGGTCCGCGGCCCGCCGCCACTCGGAAAGAGTGGAGTGCCTTGACCCAGTACGACGGGAGCTACGTGCAGGAGTAGTACGTCGGCGAGTCCCGCGGCTAGGACTGCATGGCAGATCTCGCCACCGCCCATCACCACGACGTTCTTGTCCCCGGCCGCCTCACGAGCTTGGTCGATCGCACTCTTCACGCCGTCCGTGACGAACCGGAAGCGGTCGCCCAGCCGGGTCTTCTCCGGTGCGGAGTGGGTGACGACGAAGATCGGCGGGTTGACCTCGCCGGTGGGTTTCGCGCCGTACCCCATCTCGTCGGACCAGCCGTGCGGCCCGTCGATGATGTCGAACAGGACCCGGCCCTGGATCACCGCGCCGGTCCACTCGAAGGCGCGATCGAGCACGGCCCGGTCCTCGGCGGTGGCATCCTCGAAGACCCAGCTGTGCAGCACCATGCCGTCGTCCCCCATACCGTTGTCGAGGGAAACGTTCGGCCCCGTGACGTACCCGTCCAATGACATCGAGATGTCGATGATGACCTGTCCCATCGGTCAGCCCTCCTTGACGAGGAGCTCGGCGAGCCGGTCCATCGAGTCGCGGATCCCGGACTCCATCCCGTATTCGACCATGGCGTCACGCGTCTCGACCGAGCCGAACACCGACTGCATGTGCAGCCGGACCTTGCCGTCGACCTCGGTGTAGGTCCACTTGTCCAGGCTCACTTCGCCCGGCGCACCCTCCCACTCGAACGTCTGGATGACCATGCGGTCCTGCTCGACGCTGTGGAAGACGCCGCGGAAGGCGTACTCACCGGACTCGTCGCGGTGGATGTAGCGATAGCGGCCACCCGGGCGTACGTCGTACTCGAGAAGCTCCACGTCCAAGTCGCGAGGGCCGAGCCATTGGGTGACCAGCTCGGGGTCGGTGGAGACCCGGAACAGCTGGGCCGGGGTGGCGTCGAAGTCGCGGATCACCTCGAGGAACGGGGTGCCGGCGGGGGCGTTGATGGTGGTGCCGGGGGTGGTGGTGTCGTTCATTTCTGCTGCTCCTTCACGGTTTCGAGGATGGCGTCGATCCGGCGAAACCGGCGCTCGGCGGCCAGCCGGTAGTCGTCGATCCAGCTCGTCAGGTCTTCCAGGGCGGCCGGGTTCAGATGGCACGGGCGGCGTTGCCCGTCGCGGCTGCGGGTGATCAGGCCGGCGGCCTCCAGCACCTGGATGTGCCGGGACACCGCCTGCTTGGTGATCGGGAACGGTTCGGCCAGCTCGTTCACGGTCGCTTCGCCGCGGGACAGCCGCGCGATCATCGCGCGGCGGACCGGGTCGGCGAGGGCCATGAAGGCCCGGTCGAGCCGTTCGTCGTCAACCGCCATCTTTATCAACCATTCTGTTGATCAACTGATGTGTTGACTATAGGCAGGACTGGGCGCGGTGGTCAAGCCGTCGGTTTTAGCAACTTTGGTTGACAATCCGGCACTGTCAACCTAGGTTGCTTGATCAGGAGGTGAGGTCTGGATGGAGATCGCGCAGGTGGCCGATCCGGCCGACCCGGGCGCCGGGCTCGCGGCAGTGGTCGCGTTGCGCCGACTGGCCGATCGGCTGGAGGACAGCCAGGTGGAGCAGGCGATGCGGGCCGGCTGGAGTTGGTCCGAGGTGGCCGAGGTGCTGGGGGTCACCCGGCAGGCCGTGCACAAGAAACATGCCCGCCGGCTGATCGCCGCGGGTGTCGCCTTGAGGAGGCGCTGATGCAGACGAACCAGGCGAAGGACGTCCGCGCGGTACTGGTCCGGCACGCCCGCCGGGCGGCGCAGCTGGACGGATCATCGACGATCGAGGCAGAACACGTGCTGCTCGGGCTGGCCGAACTGGAAGGGTCCACGACCGCCCGGCTGCTGGCCGAGGCCGGGCTGAGCCGGGACGAGATCAAGGCGGCCCTGGACCGCGAGTGGGAGCAGAGCCTGGCCGTCGCCGGGGTTCGGATCGAGGTTGGTCAGCTGCCCACGCCGAGCCCGGATCCGGCCCGCCGGCCGCGGATCGGTGAGTCGGCGATGCGATCCCTGAAGCGCGCGATGGACAACGCATCCGCGCTCGGCGGTGGCCGGATCGGCGCGGCGCACATGCTCCTCGGCGTCCTCGACGCCAAGCTCGGCCGGGTCGCCCGCGCCCTGGACCTGGCCGGCATCGACCGAGCGGCCCTCCGCGCCCGCGTCGCCACCGCCGCCGAACAAGGCGACCACTGATGCCCGCCTGATCGGCGCCGGCGCGTTCCGTACTGATCCGGTGAGCGGGTACCCACTCGGAACGCCGGACGCCCTTGACTACGCGACACTCGGCGCGCTGCACGACGGCTTCTCCTTGCCCGCATTCCTCGGACTTGCCCTGGCGCAGGTGGTTCTCGCCCGCGGCCGTGGGTGGCGATGGCCCACCTATTCGTTGCTCAGCGCAACCACCTTCGTCGTGTTCTTCCTGCTCGCCGGACAGGGCTTCTCCCAGGCCGAATCGCTCGTCGACATGGCTGGGTTGTTCCAGCGCCTCAGCGTGATCGTCGGTTGGACCTGGACCGTCGTACTGGCGGTCCGGCTGCTCACTCGGCGGGCGGCCGGTTGTGCCACGTTAGGCCTACGTGGCTGGTCGGGTCACGAAAGTGAGTCGGTTGGGGTGTTTCCACACTGAGGCCTCGCCCGGTACGGCGCCGTGGTGGTATTGATCGGAAGTTCGCCCGGGGGGTCCGGGTGCTGACATTCCTGCCGCGGGGGGAACCGACGGTGGGTTGGGGGGAAACGTGTCTCTGTGTCGTGCTGGGCTGGTGCCTGGCGTATTGGTGGCTGTTGGTGCACTTGTCGCTGGTTGCGGATCTACGGGTACGACGGATACCGGGGAGCCGAGGGCGATTGTGAGCAATCCGGCCACGTCGGCGCCAAAGGTCACGGTGTCGAAGCCGGCGCCGTCGACCGCGCAGAAGCCGACGACGACCAAGAAGGTGGTTGTCGAGTTTCGCGTTATCCCGTTCAAAAAGAGGACGGTGACGGACTCGTCGCTGCCGGAGGGCGAGAAGGTCATCAGCACCCCTGGAGTCAACGGAACGCGGCGGCTCACCTATGAGCTGACGTACGTGAACGGCCTACAGACGGCGAAGAAGTTGGTGAAGCAGGAGGTGGCCAAGCAGCCGCGGACCCAGGTGACTGCTATTGGCACCAAGGTCGAGCGAGGTGCGCCATCGGACTGCGATCCGAACTACAGCGGAGGGTGCGTCCCGATCGCGAGTGATGTCGACTGCTCAGGCGGCAGCGGCAATGGGCCTGCCTACGTTCGCGGTCCGGTCACAGTGATCGGGAGCGACATCTATGACCTGGACCGCGACAACGACGGGCTCGGCTGCGAGGACTAGTACGGCAGCCGGGATTCGTGATCTTGGGCGTGGTGGCGGGACGTGGAGCGACCCCCGGAACCAGCCGCGGGATGAGGTCGGTAGGAGGTCAGACGGTTTCGAAGGCGGCCATCATGGCCATGTCCTCGTGTTCCAGGTTGTGGCAGTGGATCATGAATTTCCCCTTGTGTGCCGAGAACTTGACCAGTACGTCGACCACCTCGGCCGGGCGGACGTCGACGGTGTCCTTCCAGCCGCGATCGAAGGCGCCGGGTCCCTTGCCGCCGCGCCGCAGGACCTGGAACGGCGCGAGATGGACATGGACCGGGTGGTGCACGTCGGTCACGAACGACCAGATCTCGTATTGGTCCAGCTTCACCGTGGCCTGCATCGTCTTCGGGTCGAACACCTTCCCGTTGATCGTCCAGCCCTTGTGATTGCCCGCGTTCCCACGAGTGAATCGCCACTTCCGGCGAACCAGGCCGGCCGGCTCCACCACCTCGGCGTACGACGAGAGCTTGGCCGGGATGTTGCTCTCGTCGGTCACCTTGCGCGCGACCTTGAACCGCATCACCTGGCCCGCCCGGCCGCTGTCGAGCTTGTTGAGCAAGGTGAGTTCCGTCCCCACCTCGTACTGCGAGAAGTCGATGATGATGTCGAATCGTTCGGCCGGCGCGACCACCACGGAGTCGTGCTCGATCGGCGCGTCGAGGAGTCCGCCGTCGCTGCCGATCTGGACGAGTTTGGCCGGGCCGCGATCCAGGGCGAGCTCGTAGCGGCGCGCGTTCGACGCGTTGAGGATGCGGAATCGGTAGCGCGCGGCGTCCACCTCGAGCACCGGCCAGGGGGCGCCGTTGACCAGGATCACGTCACCGATGACGCCTTCCATGTACTCCGACTCGACGCCGGGCCCGTCGGTCCGGGCGGGATAGCGGAACGACCCGTCGGCCGCGAACGCGCGATCCGCGATCACCAATGGAATCTCGCGTTCGCCGGCAGGCAAGGGAAGCCGGTCTTCCTCGTCGTCGCGGATCAGGTGGAGACCGAAGAGGCCGCGGTACACCTGCGGAGCGGTGTAGTCCATCCGGTGGTCGTGGTACCAGAGGGTCGCGGCCCGCTGGGTGTTCGGATACGTGTAGGTCCTGGTGCCGGTCTTGACGTCGCCGCCGGTCATCCCGTGATGGTCGGCGTGGTCGCCGTGATGGCCGTTCGGCATCAGGAGGTCGAGAGGCCAGCCGTCGCTCGTGGCCGGAGTGTGACCGCCGTGCAGGTGAACCACAGTGGGTACGTCGAGTTGGTTGACCTGCTCGATAACCGTCGTACGCCCGCTGCGAACGTCGAAGGTCGGCCCCGGCAGCAGGCCGTCGTACCCGAGCACCTCGGTCTTCAGTCCGGGCAGGATCTCGACGGTCGCCTTCCGCTGGACGACGCGAAAGTAGTCGGACTTGGCGTCGCTGCGGATCGGCTTCTTCACCGGCGGTATGGGCAATGGGACTTTGAATGCCTCCGGCAACGGTGCGGCCGATCTGAGGAGTTCGGCGGTCTGGCCGGGGGACGGGTTGAGGCCGCAACCGCTCAGGGTGGCGGCTCCGGTGACGGCCAGGAAACCGCGGCGGGACATCTTCATGGGAGTACCTCCGGGTGGCGGCCCCGGCGTGCGCTGGAGCGGAAGGACCAGACAGCCATCAGCGCGACCGTCACCACGATCGCCGTACCGAGGGGGACGTGCACTGCGAAGTTCTGCAGATAGCCGAAGGTCAGTTGGACGAACTCGGCGAAGAACAGCACCACGGTGACGAGCGCCGGCCACAACCGGCCGCCTCCGGGTCGCCAGTAGAGCACTGCGGCGACGAACTGCAGCATCGTCACCATCCACACCGTTGACCCGATCGGCCCGTGGATCTCCATCGCATCCGACTCGCCGGACAGGAAGTAGCCGGCCAGGATCGGCTGCGCCACGACCAGTCCCGCGTGCAACACCAACAAGAGCCGCAGCACCCACAACGTCGCCCGCGGCCGCTTGACCTTCTTGGGTTCCAGCACCTCCGTCGTCACGCCACAACCTCCGTACTACGAGGGGTGCGGCCGAACATCCACAGGGTCAACGCGACCGTGGCAGCCACGATCGCGATGCCGAGCGGAACGTGCAGAGCGAGCTGACGGCTGTAACCCATCCCGATCTGTACGGACTCGGCGGCCAGGATCCCGGCGGTCGCCAGGACCGCGGTGAGCCGGCCGCCGGTCCGCCACCAAATCGTTGCCACCAGCAACTGAGTGATGCAGAGCAGGGCGATGGTGTTGCCGAGTGGCTCGTGGATCCGGTTGGCGGTGCTCGAGCCGTTCAGGTAGACGCCGGCCAGGACGGGTTGCAGGCCGACCGCGATCGCGTGCGTCACCGCGACCAGTCGGAGTACCCCCAGGAGTTTCATGCCGCACACACTAGTAGCATGTCTACATGTAGCGCGACCAGGTAAATCCCTGAGCCCGCCCCTGGGATCGCCTGATGGGGATCGCCCGCCCGGATCGCCTGGTGGGGTTTTGTCCGTGGGGTCTGGCACTCTGAAAGGCGATGACTGAGCCGGGGATCTTGCTGACGGCCCGCGCACTGGTGCTGCATGACCTCTGTGCGCGGGGATTCGACGACGCCGTGATGGTGTCGGTGCTGGAGGATGCGGTCGCCGAGCGGCAGTGGTGGCTGGATCAATGGCCGGACGGCGCGGAGCACATCGCCGGACTGGTGGCCCAGGATGTTCAGGACCGGCTGACCGACTCCGGGGTCCGCTGGCCGCGATGCACGGCCTGCGACGACCTGAGCGACCACGAGCTGCGGATCGAGCCCGAGTTGGGGCCCGATCCGCACTGGGTCTGCGAGCGAGCCGGGATCTCGGTGTCCCGGCTCGGTCGGCTCACCTGATCGGTCAGCCGGCGGTCGCCCCGCACTTCGGGGCGGGGTCGATCCGGTCGGCCAGTTTGAGCTCGCGGTCGGCCACGGTCCGCAGTACGGCGCTGAGCCGGGTCCGGAGTTCGCGCCGCGGCCGCTTCGGCTCGTCGGGCTGAACGGGAGCGTTCGGCAGAGCGGACTGGGCCAGGGCCCGGGCGTTCTCGACGGCGGTGTTGCCGGCGCTGAAGTAAGTCATTGTTCTGCTCCCTTCTGAGAGCGTGCTGGGGTGTCCGGCGGCCGGTCGGCCGTCGGTGGTCGTGGTCGGATCACGCCGTGGCCGGTCGCGGCCGTCGGCGTACTGGTGTGAAGTTGGTCAGTGGCGCGGAGCCGGGCCGCTGCTGGAGCGGACCACCAGCTCTGTCGGCATCAACAACTGCCGCTCCTTCTGGGCCGGGTCGAGCAACATCCGCCCGACGGCGCGGCCCTTGTCCTTGATCGGTTGCCGGATCGTGGTCAGCCCGGCCGTCTCGGCTTGCGGGATGTCGTCGAAACCGGCCACGGTCAGATCCCTGCCGGGAACCAGGCCGCGGGCCCGCATCGCCTCCATCGCACCGAGCGCCTGGACGTCGCTGAGCCCGACGATCGCGGTCGGCCGGTCCTGCGAGTCGAGCACCCACTCGGCCCCGATCAGGCCGGAGCTGAATGCGTTGTGCCCACCGGAGACCAGCCGGATCCTCGCGTCCGGCATCTCCTTCTGCAGGCCGCGGACGCGCAGCTCGCAGTCGGTGTACCCGACCTCGTCGAGGGTCAGTTCGACCGGATTGCTGCCGGCCGCCTCGGCGTTGTCGAGCAGGACGACCACCTCGCGGTGACCGAGCCGGCTCAGGTGCCTGCCGAGTTTCGCGGCCGCCTCGACCTCGTCGATCGCCACCCAGGACAGGTCCGGGTGGTCGCCTCGATCGGTCGAGACCATCGGGACGCCGCGGGTCCGGAGCGTGTCCAGCGCGGGGTGACCGCCGGCGACGCAGAAGATCGCCGCCGCGTCGATCGCGGCCTGCTGCACCGCGTTCGTCCCGCCCTGGATGTCGGATGAGCTGAGCGGCATCAGCAGCAGGCTGGTGGTGAACTCCTCGGCGACCTCGGCCAGTCCGGCCAGGAAGCCGACCGCGTACGGGTCGGAGAACGCGTAGGCGAGCTTGTCGGTGAACAGCACCCCGACCGCCCCCGCCTTGCCGCTGCGCAATGCCCGAGCCGAGGCATCCGGTCCGGCGTAGCCGAGCTCCGCCGCCTTGGCCAGGATCTTCTCGCGCAGTGGGGCGGACAGCTGGTCCGGTTTGTTGTACGCGTTCGACACCGTCGACGGCGATACCCCGACGGCCTGCGCGACCGTTTTGATGGTCACTCTCGGCACCTTGTCCACCTCCCTCCGCACAGTCTTCTGTATCGTTCTTCTAAATCGATCTAGAAAAACGATACAGAAGCCTCTCCGAGAGCGCAACACCCTTTTCCGAGCCCGGACTTCCCACCTTGAGCACCCACCGGTCGCCTGCGCTCCCCGCCGCTGACTGGCCCGTGCTCAAGGTCGCGGCCGTGCCGTCCTTGAGCACGGCGCAGTCGTCCTCGGCGCGGGAATTTGGTTGGTGGGTGCTCAAGGTCGACGTGGCTGCGGTCTCGAGGTGGTGGGGATACAGGATGATGGGGCGTATGGGGTCGTTGCTTGAGGTGATCGCGCTGCATCCGGCGGATGCGGAGGCGGCTCAGGAGGGTGGGGCGGATCGGCTGGAGTTGTGCGCCGCGATGGAGGCGGACGGGTTGAGCCCGTCGGTGTCGACGGTCAGCGCGATCCGCCGGGTCACGGACCTGCCGTTGCGGGTGATGTTGCGGTTGTCGGATTCGTTCGTCACGAACGGGGCCGAGCTCAACCGGCTGACCGCGATGGCCCAGTCGTACCTCGCGGCGGGGGCGGACGGTTTCGTACTCGGGTTCCTGACCCCGGACAACGAGATCGACACCGAGTCGGTCGGGCAGCTGGTGAGCACGTTCGCCGGGACACCGTGGACGTTCCACCGCGCGATCGACGCCGTACTGGAGCAGCGCCCGGCGTGGCGTGCGTTGCGGACCCTGCCGGGGCTCGATTGCGTGCTGACGGCGGGTTCCGCGCTCGGCGTACGGCAGGGGCTGGACGACCTGACTCGGATGGCCAAGGAGGATCCGGCGATCGCGAGCGTGATGATGGCCGGCGGCGGGCTGCAGCCGGAACACGTGCCGTGGCTGTACGGGAGCGGCGTCCGCAGGTTCCACGTCGGGTCCTCGGTGCGGCAGGACGGGTCCTGGACGAAGGCGTATGTGAACTCCCGGTTCGTCCGGGCCTGGCGGAACCTGCTGGATGCCCAGGACGACAAGGAGCAGCCCGCGTGATCCTGATCGACCCGCCGGTCTGGCCGGGTTGGAACCGGGTCTGGTCGCACCTGGTCAGCGACGAGTCGTACGACGAACTGCACGAGTTCGCCCGCATGGTCGGCATCCCGGCGCGCGGTTTCGACCGGGATCACTACGACGTCCCGTCCGACAAGTACGACGAGATCGTGGCGGCCGGCGCGACCCCGGTGCCGAGCCGCGTTCTGGTCCGCCGGCTGATCGAATCCGGCCTGCGGCACCGCAAGGGAACATGAAAAGGTGCCCCAGGCAACCATGTCTGGGGCACCCGCTACTTCAGTCGAGCAGCTCGGTCACCGTGCCGGCGGCGACTGTGTGGCCGCCTTCCCGGACGGCGAAGCCGAGACCGGTGTTCATCGCGACCGGCTTGGCCAGCTCCACTGTCAGCTCGATCGTGTCGCCGGGCATCACCAGGGTGATCTCAACCAGGTCGATGCCACCGGAGACGTCGGTCGTGCGGAAGTAGAACTGCGGCCGGTAGTCCGCGGCGAACGGCGTGTGCCGGCCGCCCTCGGCGGTGGAGAGCGCGTGCAGCGTCGCCCGGAACTTCCGGTGCGGCGTCACACTGCCCGGCAGCGCCACCACCTGGCCGCGGCGGACCTCGTCGCGCTTGATCCCACGCAGCAGGATCGCGGCGTTGTCACCCGCCTCGGCGGACTCCAGCGACTTGCCGAATGTCTCCAGCCCGATCGCCGTACTGGTCACCGTCGGACCGAGCCCGACCACCTCGACCGACTCGCCGAGCCGGAGCGAGCCACGCTCGACCGCGCCGGTGACGACGGTGCCGCGGCCGCTGATGGTGAGCACGCCCTCGATCGGCATCAGGAACGGCTCGCCCAGCTCACGGTCCGGCGTCGGCACGTAGTTGTCGACCGCGTCCAGCAGCTCGCCGATCGAGGCCGTCCACTGCGGGTCGCCCTCGAGCGCGCGCAGCCCGGAGACACGAATCACCGGTACCTCGTCGCCCGGGAAGCCGTACTCCGCCAGCAGTTCCCGGACCTCCAGCTCGACCAGGTCGAGCAGGTCCGGGTCGTCGACGGCGTCCGCCTTGTTCAGCGCGACCACCAGGTACGGCACGCCCACCCGTTGCGCGAGCAGCACGTGCTCACGCGTCTGCGGCATGGCGCCGTCCTGTGCCGACACGACCAGGATCGCGGCGTCCACCTGG
This sequence comes from Kribbella caucasensis, assembly GCF_004361855.1. GTDB lineage: Bacteria > Actinomycetota > Actinomycetes > Propionibacteriales > Kribbellaceae > Kribbella > Kribbella caucasensis. The sequence goes on along the minus strand of NZ_SNWQ01000006.1, from coordinate 155,316 downwards.
GCGGCCCCGGTGATCATGTTCTTCACGTAGTCGGCGTGACCCGGCATGTCCACGTGCGCGTAGTGCCGGGTGGCGGTCTCGTACTCGACGTGCGAGATGTTGATGGTGATCCCGCGCTGGACCTCCTCCGGCGCCCGGTCGATCCCGTCGAACGCGACGAAGCGGTTGACGCCCGGGTCGCGCTCGGCGAGCACCTTGGTGATCGCGGCGGTCAGCGTGGTCTTGCCATGGTCGACGTGACCCATGGTGCCGATGTTGAGGTGCGGCTTGGTCCGCACGAACTGGCTCTTGGCCATGACTATGTTTTCCCTTTGCTGTCAGAAGATTCGATCGAGCCAGGACCCCCGGCTCCTTCCGCAGCGCTGTCACCGCTATGGAGGGGCCGGTGAGCGGTCCACCCTCCTCCGCGGGTCCTGCTCAGCAGGAGAAGGGTCGCCCTCGCTCATCGGCAACGCAGTGCGCGCCGGTGAAGAGATCTGAATCCGCTGACGCCCACGCGGCAGCGCCCGTCGGGGTCAAACCCGACAGGTACGCAGCAGAATCCGCGCGGAACATGAGCATCACGGTAGAGATGAACGCTGCCCCGGGCAACGTAATTCCCGGCGCCCCATAGACAGGCTCAGTTGAGGGCGAACAACCGGGTGCCGTCGCTGAAGATCGGGCGGCCGCCGGCGACCGTGACGGCTGGCTTGTCGCAGGTGACCTTGTCCCGTGCGGCAATGGGCGCTGCGGTTTGGCCGGCGACGATCGGGCGAGGCTGGATGCCTGTGGTGCCCACCATGACGGGGGAGCAGGTGCCGTTGTCCTGCGGCATCAGGGTGACCACCCGTCCGTCCGGGAGCAGACCGAAGCCGTCCCGTGGGTACTCGGGCTGCTGCAGCTTCGGTGGCACGGGCAGGAGGTGGTGCCACTGAGGAGTGCCGTCCGCGGGGCTCACCGCGGACACGTCGTACGTCTGTGGTTCGCCGGGCTCGGTACTGGTCCGGCAGGTCACCAGGACGAGTGACGAGTGGGTGGCGTTCAGCTGCGCATCGCACGACGACAGGCCGAGCCGCGGGCGCGGCGTACCGGGGACTGGTGTGGTCCACAGGATGCGGCCCTCACCGACGTCTACGGACCACTGGTGCAGGGTGCCGCCTGCGTCGGCGGTCCAGACCAGGCCGGAGACCTCGCGGGTGTCCGGGATCGCGACCAGGTCGCCGACCCAGGTCTCGGGGTCCAGTTCGGCGTTGAGTTCGAACCGGATGCCCAGGTCGACCTCCCACCGCTGTTCGCCGTTGGTCAGATCCAGGCCGCGGACCACGGCTTTGCCTCCGCACGCGTCGACCACGACGGCCTGGTCGCCGAGCAGCACGCCCTGCGTCACGGTGCACTGCAACCGCGTCCGCCAATGCGTGGGGCTGCTGACGCCGTGCGCGACGACGTACTTGCCTTCGGCGATGAGCAAGCGGTTCGAGTCGACAGCGAGAGCCGTGCCGTCGCTGTGGACCTCGGTGAGCACGTCACCGCTCTCGGCGTCCAGTACGGCGTACGTTGGCAGGTCGATCCCGGTCGGCGCACGGTTCCCGCCGTACGGGAGATGGGCGGCGAGCGTCCGGCCGTCGCTCGAGATCAGGAGGCCCCGGGAACCACCGGACGCGGCGTCGTCCACATCGGCGCGGGAGTACCGCCACCGGATCTGCCCTGTGGTCGCGTCGGACATCACCACGCCGTCCGGTCGCAGCTCTGCCACCCCACCGACCGTCCCGGCGATCGCACCGGTCGCGGGGACCTCGCGGCTCCACGCCAGCTCACCGTCGAGCTGCACCGGCATCACACCGGGCGGCATGGTCGCCGTGGTGCTCACGGTGTTGGCGGTCTCGAGGCGGGCCTGTACGAAGGGCTCGCCGGCGGACACGACGATCCACGCGAGCACCGACGCGCATACGACGGTGACAGCGAGACCGAGGCCCCGTGGTGGCGCGACGGCGTACGGCGGGGCCGCTCGGAGGCGTCGGGCCAACGCTAGGAGGGCGCCGGCCAGGACCAGTGCGATCGACGCGAGCAGGAGGTAGGGCCAGCGCTCGCTCATCGCGGCACCCGGTTGGGCCGCGGGCCAGCGCCACCAGCAGATGCCGACCGCGATCACCCCGACCGCCGCGAACACCAGTGCCGGGATCATCACCAGCTTCGGCTGGTTCCGGCGGAACCACGCGCACGACAGGGCGGCGGCGACCGCGGTTCCGGCGATCGGGGTCCAGACAGGGAAGCCGGTGATCTCGTCCGCCGACGCGGGCCAGCTGCGGGCGGCGCCGAGGCCGCGGCCGAGCAGTACCGATGCGGCGACCACCACACCGAGGGCGGCGCCGAGGTAGATCATCGGAATCAGCCCGGCCACTGGCCGGGCCGCCTTAGGGGTCCAGGTGGCCAGCTCTCGTTCGAGGTTGTCCCGGGCGGCCTGTTCCCACTGTTCGTGCCCCCGGCTGGTCGCGTACAGCGGGGTCTCGGCAAGGTTCTGCAGGAACGACATCCGGCCGCGGGCGAAGTCCCGATCGCTGATGTGCGCGTACTCCTGCCGGATCCCGGCGGCGTACTCGTCGTACCGGTCGGCGGGCAGGCTGAGGATGCGTAGATCGGCGTCGCACAGGACGGCGCCGTTGGCGTCATCCGGTTCGCAGTCGTGTTTGGCGGTGAGCCGGATCAGCCGGCCGATCTCGGCTACCTGGTCGGCCTCTACGCCGTACGCGGCCAGCTCCAGCTCGGCCAGCTGGGCGGAGACCTCTTCGTTCTCACCGGGGTCGGCCTGGGGGTCGTAGATCGCGTCATGGAACCAGGCGGCCAGCCGGACGGTGTCGGCGTCGTCGGCCAGTTCGGCGAGTTCGTCGATGGTGTCGAGGGTCTCGGTCAGGTGTCGCTGATCGTGATAACGGCGATGTTGCTCTGCGTAACGAGCCAGCAGATCATCGCCCAACGGCTGCGCGTCCGGCAGCAGGCGATTCCACCGGTCACGCAGCTCCATGACATGGGAGTGTGGCACTCGGCAAAGGCCTCGACCGACCGATCCGGGGGTCCCGGTTAGGGTCGTGGCCAAAGCGATATCGGCTCGTCACCTTTGTATCTATATGGAGGGCGCCATGCGGTTCGGGTTGGTCGGAACGGGGCCGTGGGCACGGACCACGCATGGACCGGGGTTGGCGGCCACTGCGGGGGCCGAGTTGGTGGGGGTCTGGGGTCGCGATCCGGACAAGGCGAACGCGGTGGCTACAGACCTCGGGGCGACCGGCTACGACGACTACGCTGAGTTACTCGAGGTGGTCGACGCCGTCGCTTTTGCGGTCCCGCCGCGGGTTCAGGCGACGATGGCGCTCGAAGCGGCTGCCATAGGCAAACATCTTCTGCTGGACAAGCCGGTCGCCGATTCGCTGGACGACGCCCGCGCGCTCGCGGACGAGGTCTCGAACGAGGGGATCGCGTCGGTGGTGTTCTTCACCGCGCGGTTCGCGCCGGAGTACCGGGAGTTCTTCGCCGAGGTGCAGGGCAAGGGTGGATGGAAGGGTGGCTGGGCGCGAATGCTTGCGTCGCTCGATGCGCCGGGCAACCCGTATGCCGAATCGAGGTGGCGGCGAGAGGTCCGTGGTGCGCTCTGGGACGTCGGTCCGCACGCGCTGTCCAACCTGAGCGCGATGCTCGGGCCGATCGCCGAGTTGCGCGCGGTCGGTGGGGAGGGCGATCTCGTCCATCTCGTGATCACGCACGAGTCCGGGGCGACGAGCACGGCCAGCCTGTCGCTGTCGGCTCCGCCGGCGGGCAGCAACTTCGAGACGGGGATCTGGGGAGAAGCCGGTACCGCGCTGCTGCCGCGCGGGGAGACGCCGGCGGTGGAGTCGTTCCAGGTCGCCGCGACGGAGTTGATCGAGGCGGCCGAGTCAGGCGAGTCGCACCCGGTGGACGTCGCCTTCGGCACCCGGGTGGTGGAACTCCTCGCCTCCGCCGAGGAGCAGCTCAGCCGGGGCTGATTCAGCGCGGGGGTGATTCAGCGCAGGGCGATGACGCTGCCGTTGCCGGAGGTCAGCAGCAGGTTGCCGACGGCGCGGATGTCACGGCTGCAGGAGATGCCGGTGGGGAGGCGGGTGCGCTGGTGGCCCGAGCGGCTGATGACATTGGCCCAGCAGCCGTCGGACGAGCCGGCGAGTGACACGACCCGGGCGTCGTCCGTGACCGCGACACGTGCCCGCGGGTTGACAGCTGCCGTCGTCTGCCACACCGCCTTGCCGGTTGCCGAGTCGATCGCCGTGACCACCGTCGTGCGGTTCTCTCGCGCCGCTGTCCCCGGGCAGTCCACCACGACCAACAGGTTGCCCGCAGCGGACATCAACGTGCGGCACGCCCAGTTGCGCGGTACCGGCCAACGCCACTTGGTCTCCCCGCTCCGCGGCTCGATGGCAAGCAGTGCAGCCGGTACGTCGGAGTCGCCGCCCGGCTCGGCCACGACCACCACACCACCAACGACCACGGGCCGCCGGTACATGTCGGCCGGCTCGCTGCGCCAGAGCTTCTTGCCGGTCTTCAGATCCAGACCGAGCATCTCGTCCGGCTCGTCACCGCAACTGCGCCCGAGGAACGCGACCACCGTGTCCTGGGTGGCCACCGCGCTGATCCCGGTGCATCGGCCGGGCTCGTACGTCCACCGCTCGTCACCGTTGGGGTCGACACCGCGCAGCTTGTCGGACCCGCGGCTCACCTGCTCACCGGTCAGCAGTGGATCCGCCTGCTCGATGCCGTAGTCCCTGGTCCGCTCCGGCCACGCGGCCACCCGTTTGCCGGTCTCCGCATCCAGCACCAGGAAGCCGATGTCCGCGAACTCGGCCACGACGTACTGGCCGTTGCCGGTGGCGAAGATGTTCGGCTTCTCATCGGCGTCGGACCGGGTGTATCGCCAGCGCAGTTCACCGGTCTCGCCGTCGAGCATCTCCACCACACCGGTCTGCCGCGGAATGGCAATGCCGTACTTCGTCCCCACCGCCTCTTGAGCGCCCGCGCTGGACAGTGCCTTGCTGATCCACGCGACCCCGCCGTCCAGCGTCGAACGCGACACCGGACCGGCTGGCCGGCTGTTGTTCTCGATTCGCTCGTTGGCGCCGAGCACATAGTTGCGGGCCAGCGGTTGCACGACCAGCAGCAGGACCAGCGCGAGCACAGCCGGTACTGCGAGCCATGACAGCTGCTGGCCCACGTTCCGCGGTGGGATGAAGCGGGCGGCGCGGGTGCGCAGCAGGGAGCCCATCAGCGCAGCAGCACCGGCCAGGAGCAACAGGACCAACGCGGAGATCAGCAGTGGCACCCGCAGCCCCACACCGACCGCCGCGTTCGTCGCCGGGACCTGTGCCCAGGCAACGAGCAGCCCGGTGACCGCAACCGCAACCACAGCGCCCGCGACGAGTCTGGCTCGCTGGCTGCTGCTCCGGGCGCACCGGAACAACACAGGTGCGCAGACGAAGGCCAACGCGGCCAGGGCGATCGTCGGCCAGCCGGTCTCGGACTCGACCGCTGGAATCTGCCAGGGCGCGCCCGCCGCAGCGATCGACACGGCGACGGCCCCGACGGCGCCGAAGGTCGCTGCCGCCGCCAGACCGGCCTGCTGCCAACCACGCCAGGGTGCGGGGAGTTCGCTGTCGAGGCGCTGGAGTTCCGCTTCGAGGTTGGCCCGCGCAGCAGTGCCCATCCGTTGCCGCGCCAGCCCGGTCCGATACAGCTGCCCGTCGAGCAGGCGCCGCACCTCGCCGTACCGGCGCTCCACCGCGGCTTCGCCGTTCCGACGTTGCGCCGCGCGATCGCCGCTGTCCCGCTGTACGTCGGATCTGTGGCTGGCGTAGCGGTCGGGTGCAGTGGCCAGCAGGGAGTTCACCGAGTCGAGTAGGACGTCACCGTTGGCGTCGCGATGGGGTGGTGCGTACGCGTCGGTCGGTGGGGTGGCGAGATCGCCGGTGAGCCGGACGAGCCGGGCGACTTCGGCGATGCGGACCGGGTCGACGCCGTACTCCGGCAGGGTCTGCTCGACCAGGCGGGCGGAGGCCTCGGCGTCCTCGGCCGCGTCGCCGCCGGGCTCGTGCACCGCCCGGTGGAACCAGGCGGCCAGCCGTACGGAGGTGGGGTCGGTGCTCAACTGGACCATCGAGTCGAGCGCGGTGAGCACGGTGTCGAGGTACTGCTCGCGGTAGGCACGCCGGGTTCGCGCGACGTACCGGGCGACCAGATCATCGGCCAACGCCGCCGAGCCGGGGATCAGCTCGTTCCACCTCGTCCGCAGGGCGACCACCGCCACAGTCTGCCAGCCTGGCGCGGCCGGTGGATTGCGTCGCCCCAGGCATCTACGATGCGGATGAGGAAACCAAATTTGGCGGAGGGTGAATTCGTGGCGCGTGCGATCGGTCGTGAGGCCGGGCCGGGGACGCAGAGTGTCGAGCGGGCGCTGTCGCTGCTGTCCGAATTCACCGAGGCGCATCCGCAGCGACGCGTCTCCGAGCTGGTCGAGGCGACCGGTCTCGGCCAGTCCACGGTGTCCAGGCTGGTCGGCGCGCTGGTGGCGCTCGGCTTCCTCGCCTACGACCAGCGCAGCGGCCTGTACGGGATCGGCCCCAAGGTGATCACCCTGGCCGGGATCGGGCTGAACGAGATGCCGATCCACCAGCAGTCGCGCCAGGTCGCCCAGAACCTGGCCGCCGACCTGAACCTCGGGGCCAACGTCGCCGAGCGCCGGGGCGCCGAGATGTTCTACCTGTGTCACTTCGAGGGACGCGCGGCCGGCCGGTCGTCCACCCTGGTCGGCCGCACCGGTCCGTTGCACGCCACCGCCATCGGCAAGGCGCTGATCAGCGAGCTGCCGCGGCCAGAGTGGGAGGAACTGCTCGGCGACGACCTGGCCCGGTACACCCCGCACACCGTGACCGGCCACGACGAGCTGGCGACGATGCTCGCGCGGGTCCGGGAGCGGGGATACGCACTGGAGCTGGAGGAACTCGCGTTCGGCCGGGCCTGCCTGGCCGCGCCGATCCGGGACCGGACCGGTGCGATCGTCGCAGCCCTGTCGGTGTCCGGGCCGCTGTCGGCGATGGACCTGCCGACCCGCGAGGAGACGCTGGCCCTGCAGGTCATCGAGCAGGCGGACCAGATCTCGTCGGGCCTGGGGTATCACGCGTCGGCCGCGGTGAGCTGACCCGCCGTACCACTAGTACTGCGGTCAAGGCTGCCGTGGCCGGGCCGAACACCAGGGCGGCCGGAGCGGCGTACCAGGCAGCGACAGCCAGTACGACGAGTACCGCGGTCGCGGCGAGGGGCACGATCGGGCGGCGCCAGCTGAGGTGGATCGTGAGCAGCCACAGGTCTTTCGCTGAGCGCTGCTCGACCGAGACCACAACGGCAGGGAGCAGCCACAGCGTGACCAGGTAGCCGAGCATCACCACTGACAGCGGTGCGGCCCACACGGTTTGCCGGACAGCAGTGAGGTAGAACGCCAGCACCCACACCGTCGCCAGCGGTGGCCCGAGTACCACTTGGCCGCGACCGAGCCACTGGCGCCAGGCAGACCAGAACAGTCGCCACCGGCGCACGTCAGCGTCATCCAGATAGGCCTGCATCACCTGGTGAGCCGCCAGCGTCGCCGGAGCTAGACCGGCGATCACCAGGCCGGCTACAACGCCGAGCAGCCACAGCACTGTCACCGTTGCCAGTCGTAGCGGCCAGTCGAGCACCCGGTAGAGCGGGGCCGCCCGGCCGGTCAGTTCGACCTCAGGCATCCTTCAACCTGGCTTGGAGATCGGCCCGGCCCACAACAGCCGGGGAGAGTACCGACAGGCCACCGTCGACCGGCAGTACCACTCCGGTGATGGCAGCCGCTCTTGGACCGGCCAGGAACGCCACGGCGTCGGCGACCTCGGTCGCCTCGATGGTGCGGCCGATCGGGTAGCCGACAGCGGCGTCGGGTCGGCCCCCGCTGCCGACGATCCCGGGCGCGACAGCGTTGACCCGGATGCCCCGGCCGGCGTACTCGACCGCAAGCTGCCGTACCAGTGCGTCCACTCCGCCCTTCGCCGCGGTGTAGGCGGCTGTCCAGGGTGCGCTGACCAGCGTGTTCACCGACGACACCGCGACCACTGCGGCAACGTCGCTCTCGAACAGTGCGGGCAGTGCGGCCCGGACCGGGAAGAAGAAGGTGTTGAGGGTGTTCGCGAGCGCGTCGAACCACTGCGCATCGGTTGTGCGGTGGGCCGGCTCCACTGGCATGCGCCCTGCAGCGGCGACCAGGACATCGAGTCCGCCGAACTCGGCGATAACCCGCCCGACCGCCTCGTCGGCGCCGGCTGCCTCGGAACAGTCGGCCGTCAGGTGCAAGTCCAGTCCGTCGATCTCCTTGTCCTCGAGGGACACCCCGGCGACCTGGCAGCCGTCCGCGACCAGGGCAGCCACGATCGCCGTACCAATGGGGGTAGTTGCCCCGATCACCAGAGCGCGGCGCTTCATTGGACCGTTGCCGCGCGGACGGCGTCCTCGTCGACCTCGATCCCCAGCCCAGGCCCGGACGGTACGGCGAACCCGCGGGTGCCTGGCTCCAACGGGGTGACCAGGATGTCGTTGACGTGTGCGAACAGGGTCGGGTGGAACTCGTACGCCAGCAGATTCCCGATGGCCGCCGACGCGTGGATGCTCGCGGCCATCACGATCCCCAGCCCGGTCGAGTGATGCGGCGCCAGCGGGACGAACCAGGTCTCGGTGATCGCGGCCAGGTCGACCGCCTCCGTGATCCCGGTGCGGCCGATGTCTGGCTGCAGGATCGAGGCCGCACCTGCTTCCAGCCAGGGCCGGAACTCCTGCCGATGCCGCAGGCTCTCCCCGATCGCCACCGGGGTGTCGATCCGCCGTGCGACCTCCGCGTGTCCGGCGAGATCCTCGAACCCGACCGGCGCTTCCAGGAACCAGCCGCCGAGGCTGTCGAGTCCGCGACCCAACCGGACCGCGTCCGCGACGTCGTACACGCCGTGGATGTCGACGGCGATCAGCAGGTCATCGTGGACACCGCGCAGGGCCTCGACCGTCGCAAGGTCTGCCTTCACTCCGTGGCCGAGGCCGAGCTTGAGCTGACGTACGCCCTGAGCAACCCAGTCCTGCGCCATCGCGACCCGCTCGCTGTCCTTCTTCCCCGGCAACCCCGACACGTACGCCGGTACGACCTCCCGCTGGGCACCACCGAGCAACTGGTGAACCGGCAACCCGGTGGTCCGGCCGGCCAGATCCCACAGCGCCACGTCGATCGCGGCGATGGCGTCACCCTGATGTCCGCCGAGATGGCCACGCTCTCGCATCAGTGCCCGGAGAGCGGTGACGAGCGGGCGAACCCGGGTCGGGTCGGCACCGAGCAGGACCGGCTTCAGCAGTAGTTCGATGATCTTGGCCGGCACCTCCGGGGAGACCGGCGCCAATGCCTCACCCCAGCCGACGGATCCGTCGTCCGCGGTCAGCTTCACCAACAGGGCTTCCCGCGACGAGGCGTAGATGCTCGGCCATGGCGGGTTGGTGGAGTAGCTCCGGGGCGGTGCGTCCGGCCCGGCTAGTACGAGGGGGAAGACCTCTACTTCGGTGATCGTCGGCATCAGTGGATCCCAGTCAGCGGAAGTGTTCCGGCCGGAAGCTCCAGCCGGTCGAGTATCGCAGTCAGACCTGACCTGGCCCGGGCGTCCAGTTCACGAGCCGGCAGCCGGACGGCCGCGTGCTCGATCAGTCCGCGCCGGACCAGGACCTCCTTGTGCACGGCCCAGGCGATCCCCGACTGCAGACCGTAGACCAGCAACGGCAACAGCAGGTCGAACCGGGCCCGGGCGTCGGCGTACCGGCCGGCCCGCCAGTCGGTGAAGACCGGCGCGAGCAGGTCGGGGATCTCGCAGGCGGGCATCGATCCAACCGCCCCGGCGGCCAGCTCGTCGAGCAGGAACTGAGCGTTCTGCCCACCCAGTACGACGAACCCGGGCTCCTCGATCCGGTCGACCACGGCGGCGACCTTCGGTGCGGTCGGCGGTGCTTCGACCTTGACCGAGGTGATTCCGGCGATGCCGGCCAGCTCGACGATCTGTTGCGGCGACATGGCCACGCCGGTTGCTCCGGGCGCGTCCTGCACCATCACCTCCGGACCGACAGCGGCCACGGCGGCGTAGAAGGCCGGCAACTGCGCCGGACTCGGCGGGACCATGAAGGGCGGCAGCACCATCACCGTGTCCGCACCGGCAGCGGCCGCCTCGTTGGTCTGCTCGACCGCCGTCACCGTCGACGTCGCGGCGACCCCCACGACCAACGGGATCTGCCCCGCGACCACCTCCGCGACCGCGTGGGTGATCAACCTGCGTTCGGCCGTGGTGAGGGCGAAGGCCTCACTGGCCATGCCGAGGACGGCGACGCCGTGCACCCCGCTGGACAGCTGGAACTCGGCCAGCCGGCGCAGGCTCACCAGATCCAGACTGCCGTCCGCGTGGAAGGGCGTGGCCAGGATCGGCACCAGACCCTCGACGGTCGGCGGCACGGACAGGGCGGCCTCCTCGCTGTTCAGCATTCGGCATCCGATCGGTGCTTGACGTGATCCATCATGTGCGTAAGGCTGCCACATAGTGGATGACAGCGTCCATCGTTCGAGGTAAAGGATTCAGAACCAGTGGCTGCCGAGGCAGGAACGAACCAGAGCGTCGAGCGCGCCGTGGCCGTCCTGCGTGCGTTCACCGGCGCCGGTGACCGCCCTCTGCGGGCTGCTGAGATCGCAAAGGCGGCCGGCCTCGGACAGTCCACCGCTTCCCGCCTCCTCGGCACCCTCGAACAGGCGGCCTTCGTCGAACGCGACGACGACGGTCAGTACCGCCTGGGTGCCGACCTGATCACCCTGGCCGGTGCGGCCGTCAACGGTCATCCCGTCCACCAGGCCGCCCGGCAACGAGCTCAGTCGCTCGCGGCGGCCACCGGGCTCGGCGCGAACGTCGCAGTACGGCGTGGGCCGCACGCGTTCTACCTGTGCAACTTCGAAGGGCAGCTCGCACCGCGTTCGTTCGCGTTGACCGGACGGCGCAACCCGCTCCATGCCACCGCGCTCGGCAAATGCCTGCTGCTGGGTGTAACCGATCCCCGGGACCTGCTGGGGGAGTTGATCGGATACACCGCGCACACGATCACCGACCACGACGTACTGGACTCCGAGCTCGAGCAGGTCACCTGGCAGGGCTACTCGACAGAGGCGGAGCAGCTGTCGCTCGGCCGGTCCTGCCTGGCCGCACCCCTGCGCGACCGGACCGGCCAGGTCGTCGCCGCACTGTCCTTGTCCGGCCCGTCCAGCGTTGTCGATCTGCCCGCTCGCGAGCGGGAGCTGTCCCGCCTCGTACTGGAGACCGCCGACGCCATCAACTCGCAGCTGGGTCATCACGGCCCCACCAACCATCGGATCCCGGCGCCCGCGCGCCACGACCTACGGAGCTGATCATGAAGATCCGCCCACCTCTCATCGCGCTCACCTGTGCCGTGGCGCTCGCCCTGTCCGGCTGCAACCTGGTCGGCGGCAGCGCCGACTCGGGTGACGCCGGCAAGGTCACCGTCACGGTCGCGCTGGTGCCGGACCCGCCTGGCGCCAGTGAGTTCTACCGGCAGCAGTTCGACGAGTTCGAGAAGGCCAACCCCGGGATCGCCGTCAAGGTGCTGGAGAACCCGTCCGACCAGCAGCTGAACGCGGTCGAACTGATGTTCCAGCAGAACAACGCGCCGGACATCTTCCGGGCCCAGGACGACGGTATGGACCGGATGGCGGCCCGTGGCTGGGTCGCGCCGCTCGACGAGTTCGTCACGCCTGAGTTCCTGAAGCGGTTCCCGGCCGGCTCGATGGATCCGGCGACGTCCGGCCTGCACCGCGACGGCAAGCTGATGAGCCTCCCCCTGGTGTGGGGGCCGTGGTCGACGTTGCGGGTCTTCCTCTACAACGAGGACCTGCTGAAGCAGTCCGGGTACGACGGTCCGCCGAAGACCTGGACCGATCTGGAGCGGATGGCAACCAAGGTCACGGCCGACGGCAAGGGCAAGTACTTCGGGTATGCGCCGACCGCCGCCAAGGCGCCGGCCGTCGAGATGCTGGCCGACACCGCCGTGCCGTACTCCGTCCCCGCGACCGGCATCGACTTCCGCACCGGCAAACCCGCCACCTCGAGCCCCGGCCTGGTCGAGTCCGTCGAACTGCACCGCCGGATGCAGGCCGCGAAGGTGATGATGCCGGGCTGGGAGAGCTGGGACGGCGCCCGTGCCTTCAAGGAGTTCGCGGCCGGCCGGCTCGCGATGTACGCGACCCCGCCCTGGCATGTCGCCGAGGTCCGCAAGCTGGCCCCCGAGATCAAGCTGGGCGTCACCGGGCTGCCGGTGCCGGCCGCCGGGCGGGGCGCCTACCTTCCGCTGAGCAAGTCGTTCAGCCCGCTGTGGTCGATGTCGGCCAAGTCGGCGCACAAGGCGGAGAGCTGGAAGGTGATGGACTTCCTCGCCTCGGAGTCGTTCCACAACGCCTACTACAAGAAGTTCGGCACGCTCACCGCGCTGGACAGCGCCTGGAAGGCGGAGGCGGAGAAGAACCCCGACCAGGCCGCGATCCTGGCTGTGGCCGAGGAGACCATGCGCCGGGCGCCGAACCCGGCCCTGGCGAGCAAGGGCGGCCGCGCGCTCACCGACGCACTGGCGGCCAAGCCTGACCTCAAGCACACCGATGCCGCGGTCAGCTCGATCGTCAAGAACCAGCCGTTCGGCCCGGCCGCGGCACAGCTGGACCGCGACCTACAGACTTTCCTCGACCAGACCTCGACCGAGCTGAAGGCCAAGGGACAAGAGGGTTCCGCCAAGGACCTGACCTTCGCCGGCTGGGATCCGCTCAAGGACTTCAGGCCGGGAGGCTGATCGCATGACGACGACCGTCGAGCGTCCGCGCGCGAAGGTCCCGGCCGCGCAGCGGACGCCTCGCCGGCCGGGACGGTTCCGCAAACACCTGTGGAGCTACCTGTTCCTGGTGCCGATGGTGTTGCTGTTCGGTGGTTTCACCGTCTGGCCGTTGATGGCCAGCTGGTGGTACTCGTTCTTCGACTGGGACGGCGTCGGCACGCCGTCGAACTGGGTCGGCTTCGCGAACTTCGCCGAGGTGCTGCGGGCCGACGCCTTCTGGCGGGCCTTCTGGCACTCGCTGGTCTTCTCGCTGGCGGCCATCTTCGTCGAGCTGCCGTTGGCGCTGGTGCTGGCGATCCTGCTGAACAACAGCTGGCTGCGGTTCCGCAACCTCTACCGGCTGGTCCTGTTCCTGCCGGTGGTCGCGACCACCGCGGTGATCGGGATCGTGATCGCCATCCTGCTCGACCCGGCCGGCGGTCTGGTGAACCGCATCCTGCTCGACACCGGCCTGGTCGATCAGCCCGTCAACTTCCTCGGCAGTACGTCGACCGCGCTGCCCACGTTGTTGTCGATCGACGTCTGGAAGGGCTTCGGGATCACCTTGATCTACTGGCTCGCGGCGCTGCAGACCGTGCCGAAGGAGCTGCAGGAGGCGGCCGAGATCGATGGCGCCGGCTTCTGGCGGGCCCTGCGCTTCGTCACCCTGCCGGTGGTCATGCCGATCGCGATCGTCATCCTCCTGCTCGTTTTCCAACGCAGTCTGAACACCTTCGACCTGGTCCGGGCTGTCACTGAAGGCGGTCCGGACTACGCGACCGACGTGGTCCCGACGTACATCTACCGGTTCGCGTTCGACCCGTCGCTGCAGGCACCGCGGTACGGGTTCGCCTCGGCCGCGGGAGTGGTGTTCGGCCTGCTGACCCTGGTCGTGACGTTGCTGCAGGCACCTTTCCTGAGACGCCGCCTGGACGGGGGCCGCCGATGAACAGGCTCGCGTTCCGACGCAACGTCTGGCACCTGCTGTTGATCCCGTTGTGCCTGGTCTGGATCTACCCGTTCGTCTGGATGGTCTCGGCCGCCTTCAAGACGCCCCGGGAGATGCTGATCGGTGGGCTGTCGCTGCTGCCGGACGACGCCACCTTGGAGAACTTCCGCCGGGCCTGGACGACGGCCAAGTTCAGCACCTACACGGCGAACACGATCACGTACTCGATCGCGGTCGTCGTACTGGTTCTGCTCGTCGCCTCGACCGCCGGGTACGCACTGGCGCGTCCTGGCCTGCCCGGGAAGAAGGTGCTGGTCGGGCTGCTGATCGCGACGATGTTCATCCCGCACGGGTACACGATCATCCCGACCTTCCTGCTGGTGAACGGTCTTGGCCTGGGCAACGGTCTGCTCGGGGCCGCCCTGGCCCAGGCCGGCCCGGCGCTCGTCGTACCGGTGCTGTTGTTCATGGGGTTCTTCAGCGGCATCCCCAAGGAACTCGAAGAGGCGGCGCGGATGGACGGCGCGGGGTACCTCCGGACGTACTGGAAGGTGATGCTGCCGCTGGCCAAGCCGGTGATGGGCACGGTCGCGCTGATGAACTTCATCGGTGCGTGGAACGCGTTCTTCATCCCGCTGGTGTTCACCCTGGGGAACCCGGACCTGCGTACCCTCGGCGTCGGCATGTACGGGTTCTACGGCCAGGACACCACCGACTGGACCGGGTTGGCGGCCGCGGCCTGTATCAGCGTGATCCCGATCGTGGTGGTCTTCCTGTTCCTGCAGCGTACGTTCGTCGAGGGGATCGCGGGTGCGGTCAAGAGCTGACCGCATCTCCTCGACCTCTTATGTACAAGGGGAATCGCCGCGTCTCGATCCCAGGACCGGTGAGCTGATCTGGGTCGACATCTTGGCCGGGCGGGTGCACCGGGGCCGCCTGGCCGACGGGGTTCTGACCGTACTGCGGGACTACGAGGTCGGTGGCCCGGTAGGGGTCGCAGTGCCGCTGGCGGCTCCGGGTGCGGGCTGGGCGCTCGCGGTACGGGAGGGGTTCGCGCACCTGGCGGAGGACGGTGTCGTCACGCCGCTGGTCACCGGGTTGACCGCCGGGCAGGATCAGCTGAACGACGGCGCGTGCCATCCGGACGGCAGCTTCTGGGCCGGCTCACAGGCCATTCCGCGCGCACCCCGCGCCGCCCTGTTCCGGCTCTCGGTGGACGGCGAGGTCGAGACCATGCTGGGTGGCCTGACCGTTGCTAACGGCATCGACTTCAGCCCGGACGGCCGCACCCTGTACTTCGTCGACACCCTCCCGCACCGCCGCCTCGAAGCCATCACCCTGTACGACGGAAGACCGGGCGAGCGCACCACCATCGTCGAGATCAGCGGCGGCAATCCCGACGGACTGGTGCTGGACGATGAGGGCTGCGTCTGGGTGGCGGTCTGGGATGCGAGCGAGGTCCGCCGATACGCGCCGACGGGCGAACTCCTGGCCACGGTCGAACTGCCGGTCCCCAGGCCGACCGCGGTCTGCTTCCAGGGCAGCACTGTGGTGATCACCACGGCCTCGCTCGGACTCGATCGACCGCCGGTCGGGAGCGGTCACCTGTTCGCAGCCGACGTCGGGGTGACCGGCCCGCCGGCCCGTCCCTGGCTGGGCCGTGGTGCCGCATATTGCGGATAGAGCATCCGTACTATGGACACCGAAACCGCTTGGTCATATCTTCGTCCCACGCCTGAAACGTTGGGAGCCGTCTGATGACCGTCCGCCGCCCTGTCCGATTCCTGGCCGCACTCACCCTGATCGCCTCGACTTTGACCGCCTCCGCGGTCGCCGGCACCGCGCCGGCCGCGGCCGATCCACCGCCCGGACCGAACTACGCACCGGCCGGCTATCAGCTCGACTGGTCGGACGAGTTCCCAGGGCTCACCCTCAACGCGAACGATTGGTACAAGCGCGAGGGCTCCAAGGCGATCTGCATGAACGACCCGGGCAACGTCACGGTCGGCGGCGGGGTGATGCACATTGCTTTGGAGAAAGAGCAACACGGTGACACGGGCTACACCTGCGGCGGCATCATCTCGAAGAAGACCTTCGGCTACGGGTACTACGAGACCCGGGCGAAACTCTGGGGCGACAAGGGATTCCACTCCGCGTTCTGGCAGATGGGTCTGGCTGACTACGTGCCGGACACGCCGGCGTACAAGGGGCCCTACAACCGGTTCAACGAGATCGACGGGTTCGAGATCGACTCGCATGCGCCGATGACGATTCAGCAGCACACGCACTGGACCGTCCCGCAGCACATCGGCAACCCGGGCGGCGTCTACACCGGTCCGAACTCGGCGGACGGGTACCACACCTACGGCTACGAGTGGCTCCCGTCGAAGATCAACTTCTACGTCGACGGCGTACTGAACCGCACCCTCGACTACCCCGGTCCGCACGCGCTGCAGAACGTCTGGCTCACCACCCTCGGCTACACCGAACCAGTGACCGAGGACAACCTGCCGGGGGAGACCACCTGGGACTACTTCCGGTACTACCGGCCGGTCGAGTCCAGCAGTGAGAGCGCACCGGGCGAGATCATGGTGGACAACGGTGATCCGGGCTACGCCGAGACCGGTACGTGGTCGGCCGCCGGTGACGCGTACGGCTATCAGGACAAGCTGACCCGCCGGGCCGCCCCCACCGGGTCCTCGGCCACCTGGACGCCGACGCTGCCGACCGCACAGTCGTACGAGGTGTACGCCTGGAACCCGGACTTCATCAGGAGCGGCAGTACGGCGGCCCGGTACGCCGTGACCCACGACGGCGGCACCACCAACGTTCTGGTTGACCAGACCAAGGCCGGGCAGCAGTGGATCGACCTCGGTCTGTACACGATGACACCGGGGACCGGCGCAAAGGTCCAGCTCGTCAACAACGCGGGGGCGACCGGGACGCTCCGGGCCGATGCAGTGAAGTTCGTGCCGACAGTGGTGGTCGACAACGGTGGAACCGGCTATTCCGAGGTCGGTTCGTGGACCAGCACCACGACAGTGAAGGGCTGGCACGACACGGACACCCGCTACGCATCCTCGTCGTCCAGTACTGCGCGTTGGACTCCGCAACTACCAGCAGCCGGCCGCTACGACGTGTACGCGTGGGTCACCGGTGACAGCGTGGCGAGCTCGAGCTACCTGATCAACAGCAGCGCGGGGACGAACCCGGTGAATCCTCCGGAGTCGGTAGGCGTCGATCGCTGGGTGCGACTCGGCAACCATCAGTTCGCCGCCGGCTCCACCGGGTGGGTCGAGCTCAGCAAACCGGTGGGAGACGTGGGCTTCCTGCGTGCCGATGCGGTGAAGTTCATCCCATCGCCCGCCACCGACTCCACTCCACCGGCCACCCCGACGAACGTCACCAAGAGCGTCCAGACCTTCCCGATAACAGGTGACGCCGTCCTCAACCTCCAGTGGACCCCAGTGACCGGACCGGATGTGATGGGCCACCACGTCTACCTGGACGGCCGTCGACAGACCGCCAACCCGATTCGCCGCGGATCGTTCCAGCTGCACGAGTTGGTCGCGGGGCAGACGTACCAGTTGTCCGTCAGCACCGTTGACCGGTCGGGCAACGAGTCAGCGCCGTCCGCCCCGGTCGCAGTACCGGTGCCAGTGGACACCCAGGCGCCGACGACCCCCACCGGTCTGGTGGGTGAGGCCGCCAACGGTGAGGCCGTCCTGTACTGGAACCAGAACCCCGAGCTGGATCTCCTCGGCTACAACATCTACACCAACGGGGTACTGAAGACCGTGGATGAGCCCGTCGGCAACATCGGCAACCCCGGGCTGGTTGCGCAGGGCATCCTGGTAGAGGAACTGGCGAACAACGTGGCGTACACCCTGGAGGTCAAGGCCGTCGATCTCAGCGGCAACGAGTCGGCGGCGGCGACCGTCTCGGTCACCCCGCTGCCGATGTCGATCATCGGAGTCAAGGAGACCGACTCCGGCTACACCGAGACCGGAGTCTGGGCGCCGTCGAGTGTGCCTGGCTGGCTGTCCTCGGGGACCCGTGCCTCCAATGGCTCTGGCAAGTCCGCCGAGTGGCGGCCCGATCTGCCCAGTGCGGGTTCGTACGACGTCTACACCTGGGTGCCCAACCACAGCAACGGCACCGCGGCCGCGCGCTACACCGTCACCCACGCGACCGGGACGGCGACCATCGACATCGATCAGCGGACCGGCGGAATGAAGTGGATCCTGCTCGGCCGCTACCAGTTCGCCGCGGGCACCACGGGACATGTCACCGTCTCGAACCCCTCGGGGCTCAACTACCTCCGCACCAGCTACACCAAGTTCGTCCCGGTCACTCCCTGACGAACAGGTCCTCGCCGCCAGATGGGTCAGCGCTTGGCGGCGAGGACTCCGTCGATCAGGCCGGGGTAGAGGGCGTCCAGGTCGTCGCGGCGGAGGGCGCTGATCCGCCGGGTGCCGTCGGTGTGGGTGGTGAGCACGCCGGCCTCGCGCAGGGTGCGGAGGTGGTGAGCTCGGGTCGACGCCGTCACCGGCAGGTCGAGCTCACCGCACG
This sequence comes from Kribbella caucasensis, assembly GCF_004361855.1. Classification (GTDB taxonomy): domain Bacteria; phylum Actinomycetota; class Actinomycetes; order Propionibacteriales; family Kribbellaceae; genus Kribbella; species Kribbella caucasensis. The sequence goes on along the minus strand of NZ_SNWQ01000006.1, from coordinate 136,844 downwards.
CGATACCGCCCGGCACGTCCGCGAGCGTGCGGACGATCAACAGCCGCACCGGCTCACCCAGGGCCTGGAGCACGGCGTCGATGCGGATCTCGTCCCGATCCGGCTGCGGCAGTTGTTTCGAGGAACTCACGGTGTCCATAGTACGACGCCTATCGAACTTCGACGATTATCGTAGTACGATCGTCGTCGAATAACCTCGATCCCCTGGAGAGACCCCTGATGTCCGCACGGATCTACCTGCTGGCGGCCGGCGCGTTCGCGGTCGGCACCAGTGCGTACGTCGTCTCCGGCGTGCTGCCCTCGGTAAGCTCGGAGCTGCATGTCTCACTGACCGCCGCCGGCCAGCTCGCCACCGCCTTCGCCCTCTCGTACGCCGTCGGCGCACCGCTGCTGGCCTCGCTCACGGGTCGCCGGGAGCGCCGCACTCTGCTGATCGCGGCGCTGTTGATGGCCGCGTTGGGCAACGTGATCGCCGCCGTCGCGACGAACTACCCGGTGCTGATCGTCGGCCGGATCGTCGCCGCCTTCGGTGCGGCCGCGTACACCCCGGCTGCCACGCTGTTCGCGACGGGCCTACTGCCACCGGCGGAACGTGGCCGTGCTGTTGCGGTGGTGTTCGGTGGACTCACGTTCGCGCTCGTTCTCGGCGTACCGGCTGGCAGTCTGCTCGAGGGGAGCCTGGGGTACCGCGGGGTGTTCGCGTTGGTCGCAGCAGTTGCCGTCGTGGTTGCTGTTGCGGTGCGGGCTGCGCTGCCGCGGGTGGATGCGCCTCCGGCGGTCAGTCTGCGGGAGCGGTTCGCCGGGGCGGCCGACCGTCGGGTGCAGATCGTGCTGGCGATGACCGTGCTGGGTGTGCTGGCGACGATGAGTGTCTACATCTACGTCGTCCCGTTGCTGGACAAGACCGCTGACCTGACGGGTGGAGTGGTCAGCGTGCTGCTGCTGATCTACGGACTGGGTGCAGTGCTCGGCAACTGGGTCGGCGGACGCGCGACCGACCGCTACGGCAGCCTGAGCACGCTGACGGTCGCCATGATCGGATTCATCGTGGTGGTCGGCACGTTCGATGTCACCGCGGTCAGTGTGGGCGGCGCGGCGGTCGCGTTGTTCGTCTGGAGTGGATTCACCTGGGCGTTCAACCCACCGGTGCAGAACCTGCTGCTCGAGCTCGGTTCGGGCGGCGGACTGCTGCTCGCGCTCAACGCCTCCGCGATCTACCTCGGCGCGGGGCTGTCCGGGATCGTCGGTGGGGTGGTCATCCACCTCCTCGGCGTCCAGGCCCTCCCGCCGATTGGCGCGGTCCTCGGCGTAATCGTGCTCGGCCTGATCCTGGTCCTCCGCCGCAACCCCGAACTGGAGCAAATCGAGGACCTAGAGAAAGCTCCCGCGCTCGCGGAATGAGTCAGCCCCAACCGACGCGCCACGGTCGACCTTGGGCACCGGCCGGTCACGTTTCGCCTTCGACGACGACTGGTGCGTGCCCAAAGCCGCGTCGCGCGGGTTGCAGTTAGCTCTTGACATGCTTCGGGCTCTGACGCACTGTTTCACCGATCTACCCAATCGGTGAATGGTTGATTCAGATGTCCGAGTCCCGGTCTCTTGGCAGCACCAGTGGTCCCGATATCGCGGACCGGGTGCGAGCGACTCTGCCGAGGCTGACCGGGGCGTTGCGGCAGGTGGCCGAGACCGTATTGGCTGAGCCGGCCGTCGCCGCGGAACTGTCGACCGCGGCGCTGGCCGCCCGGGCCGGGGTGTCGCAGGCGAGTGTGACGCGGTTCGCCCAGGCGCTCGGGCTGACCAGTCACCAGCAGCTGCGGATCGCGCTCGCCACTCAGCTCGGGCGGGCCGAGGTACCGGGCTGGAGCACCGATCTCGGCCCGCTGATCAGCGACGACGACACGGTCGGGCGAGTGGCCACGGTCGTCGCCAACGCCGATATCCGGGCGATCACGCAGACCGTCGAGCAGCTCGATCTCGACGCACTTGACCGGGCCGCGCAAATACTGGCCACGGCGTCCCGGATCGACGTGTACGGCGTCGGCGGCAGCTCCACGATCGCGACCGAGCTGGAGATGCGGCTGTTCCGGATCGGTGCGCAGGTCCGCGCCTGGTCCGAGGTACACGGTGCCGCCACGTCGGCCGCGCTGCTCACTCGTGACGATGTCGTCGTCGCCGTCTCGCATTCGGGCGCGACCGCCGAAGTCCTCGAGCCGGTCGAACTCGCCCGCGATCGCGGCGCGACGATCATCGCGATCACCAGCGACCCGCGTTCGCCACTTGCCGCGGTAGCCGACGAGGTGCTGGCGACCGCAGTACTGGAAACCTCCTTCCGCAGTGGAGGTCTGGCCGCGCGGCACTCGCAGCTGGTGGTCGCCGACTGCCTCTACATCCGCGTCGCCCAGCTGACCTCGGACCGAGCCGCCCGCGCCATCGACCTCACCGAAGAAATCAGCCCCAAACACTCCGTCCGCACTCGCCGCCCCCGCCACTAAGCACTCCGTCCGCCCCGCCACCAAGTACTCCGTCCCACTCGCCGCCCCGAGGAGACCGACGATGAAGCTCTTCCGCCCCCATCACTCGCATCGGCGCTGGGTCGCCGCCGCCCTGTCCGCCGTGCTGGTGCTCAGCACCGGCCTAGCTGCCGGCCCGCCCGCCTCCGCCTCGCCCGCCTCCGCTTCCCTTGCTGCGCCGCCGGCCATACCTGCGCTGACGGGTTGGCAGCCCGCAGCCGGTCAGTTCCAGCTCGGCAAGCAGAATCGGATCGTCGTGCAGCCCCGGCAGACGTCCGTCCACGACGACGCGAACACCTTTGCAGGTGATGCGAAGGAGCTCCTCGGGCGGAGCGTGCCCGTTGTGCAAACCACGTCCACACGCCTCGGCGACATCACGCTTGCTCTTGACGGGAGTCGCGATGATTTAGGGGCCGAGGGCTACGAGTTGAACGTCGGCCGGACGATCACGATCACCGCGAAGACCGACACTGGCGCTTTCTACGGGACCCGAACGGTCCTGCAGCTGTTCCGATCCGGCCAGTCGATCCCCGCGGGCCACGTCACCGACGTCCCGTCGTACGCCGAGCGCGGGGTCGGTGTGTGCGCCTGTCTGATCAACGTGTCGACCGAGTGGTTCGAGCGGCTGATCAAGGACGCGGCGTACCTGAAGCTCAACCAGCTCTGGGTCGAACTCAAAGTGAAGAGTGACGTCCACCCCGAGTCGGTCGAGTGGGGCTACTACACCAAGGCCCAGATCGCCGCCCTGCAACGGCTCGCGGACCGCTACCACCTCACCCTCGTTCCCGAGATCAACTCGCCCGGACACATCGAGCCGTGGATCCGCAATCGTCCCGACCTGCAGCTCACCGACAACACCGGCGCGAAGCAGGTCAGCCGCCTCGACATCACCAAGCCCGAGGCGTTCACGTTCCTGACCGACCTGATCGACGAGTACTTCGAGGTGTTCCGGACGCCGTACTGGCACATGGGCGCGGACGAGTACATGCTCGGCTCCGACTATGCGCGTTATCCGCAGATGCTGGCCTATGCGCGGGAGAAGTTCGGCCCGGACGCCGTACCGCAGGACGCGTTCGTCGACTTCATCAACCGGGTCAACGCCTACGTGAAGGCCAAGGGCAAGACGCTGCGGATCTGGAACGACGGGATCACCAGCGCCACCACCGTCCCACTGGACCGCGACATCGTCGTCGAGCACTGGCTCGGCAGCGGCGTGAAGCCGAGTCAGTTGCTGGCCGAAGGACGTCAGGTGATGAACTCGGCGTACGCGCTCTACAACGTCCGCGGCGGGTTCAAGACCAATCCCCAGCAGCTCTTCGACTCGGGCTGGACGCCGCTGAAGTTCGACGGCGAGACCGTTGCCGATCGCAACGGAATCACCGGCGCCAAGATCACCCTCTGGCCGGACAACGGTTCCGGGAACACCGAGAACGAGATCGAGGCCGAGGTCCGGATGCCGCTCCGCTACATCGCCCAGACGACCTGGGGTGATCCGAAGCCGGACGCCACGTACGCCGACTTCGCCGCGCGCGCCGATGCGGTCGGCCGCGCACCGGGTTTCGACAACGTCAACCGTACGCCGATCGCGGCCGGCACCTACACGGTTGCCGCTGGCAAGAAATTCCTCGGCCCCAAGGATACCGCTGAAGGGTCACAACTCGCCCTCAGCAACACCGAGTCGGCCTGGGACGTCACGCCCACGACCGACGGCTACTACACGCTGACCAACCTGGCGACCGGGCGCTGCGCCGAGTCCCGGCTCGGCACCCGCTACCTCAACACCCCACTCGAGCCCGGTACCCCGATCACCGCGCAGACCTGCGACGCCACCAACCGCCTGCAACGCTGGCAGCTCACCAAGAACCGCGACACCATCACCCTGGTCAACGCCATCACCCGCATGGTCGCCACCTTCGACACCACCGGCGGTCTCGTCCAGCAACTCCCCGACGGCCACCAGGCGACCCCGCTAACCCTCAAGCCCGTACTGCGGGTCGTGGCGGCCGTGGATCGTCAGACGGTGGTCCCGGGCGAATCCGCAACCCTCACGGTCACCGTCGCCAACACCACCAACGCATCGGCCACCGGCGTCACCGTTACCCTGACGGTCCCGGCCGGCTGGACCGTTGCTCCTAGCAACCAGACCATCGGAACCATCGCGGCGGGCGCGACCCGGACCATGGCCTTCACCGCAACGCCACCCGCCGAGGCTCCGGCCGGGACGGCCGCTCTCGGCGCCACCGCAAACTTTGAGCAGGCCAGATCGACGCACGAGCTTGCCACCACCGCCGCCGTACGACTGAGTTGCGTAACGGCGGCGAGTAGCCCGGTCGCGGTCACGTTCGTCGACAGCGAGGAGACCATCGGCGAGAACGGCCCTGCGACCAACGCGATCGACGGGAATCCGGCGACCTTCTGGCACACCGAGTGGTACGCCAAGCAGACCCCGCCACCGCATGAGATCCAGCTCGACCTCGGTGCCTCGAAGTCGGTGTGCGCGATCACCTACCTGACCCGGCAGGGCGCGACGAACGGCCGGATCGCCGACTACGAGATCTACCTCAGCGCCGACGGCACGAACTGGGGTAAGCCGGTGGCGAAGGGGACGTTCGCGAACAGCCCGGACGCGAAGTGGGTGCCGATCCAGGCGACCACCGCGCGGTACCTGCGGCTGGTGCAGCTCAGCGAGGCGAGTGGGAACCCGTTCGGCACGGCCGCCGAGATCACCGTCGACGCGAAGTGAGTGAGGATGTCATGCGTGGACACCGACCTGCTTCCGTATTGCTCGCCCTCGGCCTTGCGATCGGTGCGGTGAGCATTGTGCCGGCCGACGCGGCTGATCCTGACGTGCTGGACGTCTCGTTCGGTGGGTCCTTCTCCAGTGGGAACACCTACACCGCTGCCACGGGTGAGGTGATGGGCGGCACCGTCACCCGTCGTACCGGTGCCGAGTCGCTCGATCCTGCGCGTGGTCTGGTCCTTGCGGGTGGGCTCGACGGTGCGGTCTTCCAGCCGGGGACGCCGCTGAGTGGTGGTGACGTGGAGCGGTCGTTCCTGATCGAGGCCGCGTACACGCCGGCGACTGCCACCCAGGGGAACCTGGCGACTGTGGTCGCGATCGGTGGTGCGATCTTCGGGCGCTACACCGGCAGCAGTTTGCAGTACGGCTTCAGCACCGAGGTCGGCGGTGAGTGGCGCGACGTCGTGCAGACCGTGCCGGTGCCGTCGGCGGGCGAGCAGCACGTGCTGGCTCTTGCGTACGAGGTCGGTGGTGGAGGCGCGACGCTGCATGCGTTCCTCGACGGTCAGCAGTTGCCGGCGGCGGTGAGTTCCAATGGGGCCGCGACGTGGCATCCCACCGCTGGTGCGGAGATCGGGATCGGCAACGAGGTGCACCCGTCGGCGTTGCAGCGCGGGCTGGCCGGTTCGGTGCGGCAGGTGCGGCTGGCGTCGTTCAGCGGGGCGTTCAATCCGGCCGATCTGCGGCTCGCGCGGCCGGTGGTGTCGACCGCGAAGGTCAGTGTCGGCTTCGAGGGCGCGGTCGGTGCCGGTGGCACCTACCAGTTGGCCCTTGGCGAGAAGGCCGATCCCGCTCCGGTGGTTTCCGGCGGGACAGTCGCCGAGCCCGGTCGACTGCGACTCAACGACGCGAGCACCGGAATCACCTGGGATGCATCGGGATTGAGTGAAGACAGCGGTGTCCTGGCGGAGACGGTCGTGTCACCTGATTTGCTCCAAGCTGGTACCAACCTGATCGACCTGCTTGGCCTTGCCCAGCTTGTTGCTGTTGGCAATCATGCGGTGGAGCTGAAGACCGGCGGTGAGACGACCCGCGTCGAGTTCCCGCCTGCGTCTGTGAAGGAAGGCGTGCGGTACCAATACCTCGGGCTGGCCGTGGAACCAGATGGGGCCGTCACTGTGCTGACCAGGCCCGCCGAGGTCGCAGTACGGCGGACTGTTGCACCGACTGCGCGAAACGGTGAGGTGCGGTGGTTGTTCGGTGCGCGCGGTACGGCGTACGGGATCGGGGTGAGTGCCTTCCTCGGTAAGCCGCCGGCGGATGTGCAGGTGCTGCGGGCGTTGCCGTGTGTGGTGGGTCGGCTGAAGCCCGCGCAGTCTATGCCGGTCGAGACGGGGGAGTGCGTGACCTCGTTGGTGGCCAAGGCGTCGGCGATCCGGCCGGAGCCGCGACAGGTGGCGTGGCAGCGGATGGAGCAGACCGCGTTCCTGCACTTCGGCGTGAACACCTTCACCGGACTGGAGTGGGGCCACGGTGACGAGGACCCGAACCTGTTCCAGCCGACCGGTCTGGACACCGACCAGTGGGCCCGCACGCTACGCGACTCCGGGTTCAAGCTCGCCATCCTGACCGTGAAGCACCACGACGGCTTCCTCCTCTACCCGTCCCGGTACAGCGACCACAGCGTCGCGGCGAGCTCGTGGCTGGACGGCAAGGGCGATGTGGTCCGGGCGTTCGCCACGTCGATGCGCAGGTACGGGCTGAAGGTCGGCTTCTACATGTCACCGGCCGACGAGAACCAGTACCTCGACGGCGTCTACGCGAACGGCAGTGCGCACACCCCGCGGACGATCCCGACCCTGGTCCCCGGCGACGACCGGACCGGCCGCGACCTCCCGGCGTACACGCTGACCGCGTCGGACTACGGCGCCTACATGCTGAATCAGTTGTACGAGCTGCTGACCGAGTACGGGCCGGTGGACGAGGTGTGGTTCGACGGTGCGCAGGGGCGGATCCCGCCGGACAAGGTGGAGACGTACGACTTCCCGAGCTGGTACGAGCTGATCCGTGAGCTGGCCCCGCAGGCGACGATCGCGGTGAGTGGTCCGGATGTGCGGTGGGTGGGCAACGAGTCGGGTCTGGCCCGGCCGGACGAGTTCAGCGTCGTACCGACGATCACCAAGGCGAACGGCGCACCGGAGTACGCGCTGGGGTATGCGGCTGCCGATCAGGGCAGCCGGAAGGCACTGCTGGCCGGACGGGACGCCGGAGCCACCCGGCTCGCCTGGTGGCCTGCGGAGTCGGACGTGTCGATCCGGGAGGGCTGGTTCCACCACGCTGAGCAGGAGCCGCGGTCGGTTGAACAGCTTGCTGACATCTACTACAAGTCGGTCGGGCGGAACTCCGTGCTGCTGATGAACATTCCGCCTGATCGGACTGGCCGGTTCGACGCCCGGGATGTCACGCGGCTCGCCGAGTGGCGTGCGCAGTTGGCTGCCGACATGCCGCGCGACTTGGCACGGGGTGCACGGGTCAGTGGTGACGGGTCGAATCCGCGGGCGGCGGTGGATGGCGAACTTGACACCGCTTGGGTGACGCCGGCTGGGGGCACTCTGTCGGTGCGGTTGCCTGCCCGTACGACGGTACGGCGGGTCGCGCTCGGCGAGGACATCCGGTTCGGTCAGCAGGTGGAGAGTGGTGTCGTCGAGGCACGGGAGGCCGGTGGCGACTGGAGGCAGGTGGTGGCCTTCGGCACGGTCGGGCACAAGCGGATCCTGGCGCTCGACAGTCCGGTTGTGGCGGATGAGCTGCGGGTGCGGATCACCCAGTCGCGCGGCCTGGTGCGGCTCGCCACGCTATCCGTGTACTAGCGGGGCTGAGCCGGGGATGCGGCAGGCTAGCGCCCATGCGTCTTCTGGCTGGGCTCTTGCTGCTCACGTCTGCTGTGTCCCCGGGCGATCCGGCGGCAGTGGTCGACGGCTGGAACTCGAGCCCGGTGTACGTCGAGCCGTCGCAGCGGTCACTGGTGCCGGTCGAGGAGGCCGCCCGGTTGGCCGAACGGGCTGAGAGGCACGATCCGGCGATCCACATCGCCGTTGTCCCGGCCGCGGCGCTCGGGTCGACCGGTTCGCGGGAGCAGGCTGCGCGCGCGTACGTCGACCAGGTGGTGGACCTGCAGAAGGAGGACGGGATCTACCTCGTCGTCTTCGGCGGGGCGATCACCTGGGGGAGTGCGGTCGGGGTGGATACGCCGCTCGCGGGGATCCTGACCGACGAACTGGACGAGCACAGCCGGTCGGATCCGGTGGGGTTGCTGGACGGCGTACTGGATGAGCTGGACGTACAGGGGTCGCCCGGTGGCGGCGTACCGGGGTGGGTGTGGCCCGGGTTGGTTGTGCTCGTGCTGCTTGTCGGTGGGTGGTTCGGGTTGCGGTGGTGGAGGGGGCGACCCGGGAAGGACGAGGGGCCTGCGCTGTATCGGCCGTCGTACAAGGTGTTGCCGGATGAAGCGGACACGGTGGATGAGCGGCGGGCTCTCGCGCGGGAGGACGTCACGCGGTTCGGCGAGGAACTGGACACTGCGGATGTGCGTCTGGACGGCGTGGACACGGGGGCGGATGTGCAGGCGGCGCTCGACGCGTATGCGGACGCAGGCCGGGTGGTCGACGGTGAGCTCAGTGACGAGCAGCTGCGCGAGGTGCGCGCGACGGTCGAGTACAGGCGCTGGCGATTGGCCTGTGCGCAAGCGCTCGTTGCCGGTACGCCGACACCGCCGAGGCGCGCGCTCTGTTTCTTCGACCCAGCGCACGGGACGTCCGTGACCGACTGGATGTACACCCCGCCGGGCGGGAAGTCCCGGGAGATCCCTGTCTGTGCCGCATGCCAGACCAGACTCTCGGGAGGTACCAAGTGAAGTACTACTTCCAGCTGCTTGCAGTTCTTGCCCTGACCGGTGCTTTCACAATGTCGGCTCACGCTGCAACGCCTACTCCTACCCCTGCGCCCACCACTGCTTCTACGCGACCGACCTTCCGCTACACCCCGCCGGACCTGCGCGCTGACCGGCGGGAGAAGGAGGCCGCCGCCGCGCGGTACATGGACGAGGTGGCCGCCAAGCTCGGTGATCCCGGCCTCTGGGTGGATCCCGCGGCGGTCAAGAACCTCACTGCCACCGAAGCCGAGCGGCTGGACCAGGCGGCCAAGACGGCCGCCGCGCCGATCCGGATCGCGGTGATCCCGGCCGAGGAGATCGACACGGCTCCGGACGGCGTCTACCTCACCCGGCTCGCTTGGGAGGGCGAGGAGATCGCCGATCAGCTGTACGACCGGGTTGGCGTGGAGGGCGTGTACGCCGTACTGGTTGACGCCGACTCGCAGTCCGAAGGGCGCGGCCTCCACGCGGTGCAGCGGGCGGACAAGGGGCCGACGTACTACGTGGGTGATGCGGTGGACCAGGCTGTCGACTGCTGTGCGCCGGAGTACGACGAGATGCTCGCCCGGTTCATCGCGCGAGCACAGGTGGTCGACAAGCCGTTCTATGTCGATGCGGCGCCGTGGGCCGGTGGTGCTGCCGGGCTGGCCGGGCTCTGGTGGGGTGTGACCGCGCTGGGTGCGCGACGGACTCGCCGGGCCGAGGAGAAGGCGCACCTGGAGGTGTCCCGGCCGCTGCTCACGGAGGAGATCATCGCGCTGTCGGAGCAGGTCTCCGCGTTGCCGACGACGCCCGACCCGCAGCAGTCGAAGCTGTCCAAGGACGTGCTCGACGCTGTCGAGAAGGCCCGGCACCGGCTCGACAAGGTCAATGGGGACGCCGACACCGAGGCAGTGGCGACGCTGCTGGGCTCGGCGCGTTACGGCCTGCTCTGTCTGGATGCGTTGCGTGCTGGTCAGCCGATGCCGGAACCGACACCGCCCTGTTTCTTCGATCCTCGGCATGGTCCGAGTACGACGTCGACGGACTGGACGCCCGAGCGTGGTGCCGAGCGGTCGGTGCAGGTCTGTGCCGCGTGCGCCGCGCGGGTCGGCGCCGACCAGGAACCCGACATCCGCATGGTCACGGTCCGGGATCGGCCCCGGCCGTATTGGACCTTGGGGGAAGAGCTGGCCTCCTACATTGACGGTTACTGGTCACAGGGCGATGGGCGCCGCTGGTGGTTCCCTGACGACGACGCCCGGCGTGCGGGGGAGCAGATGCGAGCGCGGTGGCACTCCCGCCGGCCCGGTGCCCGCTTCCGTCGCTTCAGCTCCGACGTGGGTAGCTCGGTCGGGAGTTGGTCTGCTTCGTCCGGTGACAGTACGGACAGTGGTTGGTCGTCCGGGTCCTCCAGGCGCCGCAGCTCCTGGTCCTCCCGCACCCGCTCCAGCGGCGGCGGCTCCAGCCGCCGCTCCTCCCGCCGCTCAGGCGGTTCGCGCGGGTTCTAACCCCATCCGCTTCCCGCCCCCTACCCCTCCCCCTGACCTTGAACAAGAAGCGGGGACCGTGAACAAGGCACGACATGTTCAAGGTCCCGCGTTGTTGTTCAAGCCCTTGCAGGGGGCGGTTGCGCGGGGGCGGGGCTGGTGTGGTTGGCGTCTCCGGCTGCTTGAGGGTGCTGGTCGGGGTGGGACGCGGCTGTCGCGGAGCCGCCGGGAGGTGTGGCGACAAGGGCCAGGTGATTCCCCGGTTCACCAGCACACGCGATCGCCTTTCCAGCGCCCGACCGGCACCGCGAAAACCCACCAACTCCGCAGCACGGCAACAAATGGCCACATACCCTCTGCGCCAAAAGTCACCGTCTTACGGTCCCAGACCCGAGCCGTCTCACCAGGCGGATCATCGACACCAGGTGTGCGTGCGATAGCCCTGACCTTGAACAAGAAACGGGGACCGTGGACTAGGCACGACATGTTCGAGGTCCCGCGTTGTTGGTCAAGGTCCCGGTTTTGTTTGCTCAAGTCGGGCTAGCTGCTGAGTACGGCGGGGAGGTTGTCGGTGTGGAGGACGGCCAGGGAGGTGACTGCGCGGGTCAGGCAGACGTAGAGGCGGCGCAGGCCGGTGCGTTCATCGGCTTCGCCGGAGACGATGGCGGCTGGTTCGACCAGGATTACGTGGTCGAACTCGAGGCCCTTGGCCAGGCTGGCGGGGACTACGTCGAGGTGCGCGTCGACGTCGTCTTCGTCGCCCAGGATGGCGAAGGGGATTCCCTTGTGCTGCAAGGCTTTTCGGGTGTTCGGGACCAATGCGTCCGGCACGATGAGGCCGATCGATCCGGGGCGCGTGGTCACCTCGTCCAGGACGGACAGGGCCGCTGCGAGGCTGTCGGGGACCTGGGTGATCGCCAGTTCACCGCGAGCACGCCGTACTGCGGTCGGCGGGGTCAGGTGGGGCGCGATCACGGGCAGCAAGCGGGCGGCGTACTCGATCACCTGGCCGGGGACGCGGAAGCCGGCGGTCAGTTCCTCGGTGTGCGCGCCCGTCTTCCCGAGATGCGTCAGCGCCTCGTCCCACGACGGCGTCGCCCACGGCGTGGTCCCCTGTGCGATGTCGCCGAGCACGGTCATCGATCCCGTCGAACACCGCCGCCCGACCGCCCGCAGTTGCATCGCCGACAGGTCCTGCGCCTCGTCCAGTACGACGTGTCCGAGGCTCGGCGTGCGATCCACCAGGTCGGCCACTTCGTCGATCAAGGTGGCATCCGCGACGGACCACTTCGCCGCCCCGGCCGACCGCGGCGCCTTGTCCCACAGCAACAAGGCCTGCTCCGCGTCGCTGAGGATCCCGTCGGCGTGCTCGGCGAGCCACTCGGCGTCGGTGAACAACCGGAACACCAGCTTGACCGGATCCACGGCCGGCCACAGCGCATCGGCGTACTGCTTGACCGGGCGGCTCCGAGCCACGGCGTCCTGAACTCGGTCGTCGGGGGAGTCCCCGGCCGCCTCCATCCGCAGCAGTACCGCGTGCGCGAGCCGTTGCGGCAGCATCCCGCGACCGGCGCCGTACCGGATACCGCGGGTGCGGAGCTCGTTGACCAGTTCCTCGGTCTCGTACGCCGGGACGCGCCAGCGATGCGATCCGCGCGGGGCGACCAGGGCTTCCTTCGGCAACTGGACCTGGGACCAGACCGCGCGGTGCAGCACCTGCGCCATCCGCGCGTCACCCTTGAGTACGTCGACCGCGGCCGGGCCGGGCCCGGTGATCTTCACGCGGGCGACGAGTTCCTCGACGGTGGTCTGCTTCGCCTCGATCTCGCCGAGCGCGGGGAGCACATCGCCGATGTAGCGCAGGAAGCTCGCGTTCGGGCCGACCACCAGCACACCGGCCCGGCTGAGCTGGTCACGGTACGCATAGAGCAGGTACGCCGCGCGGTGCAGGCCGACCGCGGTCTTCCCCGTCCCCGGCGCACCCTGGACGCAGATCGTGTCGTCGACCCCTGCCCGGACGATCACGTCCTGCTCGGGCTGGATCGTCGCCACGATGTCGCGCATCGGCCCGGATCTTGGCCGCTCGATCTCCGCGTCCAGGATGTCGCTGTGCTGATCGGTGACCCCGGGAGCGGTCAGGTCCTCGTCCTCGAAGGCGGTCAGCTCGCCGTGCGTGAACCCGAACCGGCGGCGGCTGCCGACGCCCATCGGCTCGGTCTTGCTGGCCCGGTAGAACGGCACCGAGATGTCTGCTCGCCAGTCCACCACCAGCGGTTCGCCCTCGGTGTCGTTCACGTGCCGGCGGCCGATGTGGAAGGTCTCCTCGGCGGGTTCGAGGTAGTCCAGCCGGCCGAAGAACAGCGGGACCTCGGGATCGTCCTCGAGCTCCTTCATCCGCCGCCAGATCGCGGCCTTGAGGAACTCGGTGTTCACCCGGTCGGCGCTGTGGATCTCCAGCGCGCCGGTCTTCTCCCGCATCACGGCCAGCGCGGCACGCGACGTACGGAGATAGTCTCGCTCGGTTTGCAGGGTTTCGTCGGAGATATCAGGGGGCCTTTCAGCAGACATGGCAAGACCTCCGCAAAGCGGTCGACGGTCGAGGGAGCCCCGCTACGTTACTTGAGGACCCGACGCGGCGAAACCGAATTACGCGCATGCGGCCGGGCGTCGTCGCGTAGCCCGGGACGGAGCAGCAACGGCAGGCTGGCCGCCAGCAGGATCAGTACGACGATGCCGTCCATCCAGTAGTGGTTCGCTGTGACGACCACTACCGCGAACGTGATGATCGGATGCGCGAGCCACAACCAGCGCCACTTGGTCCGGGTGATCAGGATCATCGACACCGCGACCAGGGCGGCCCAGCCGACGTGCAGGCTCGGCATCGCCGCGAACTGGTTCGCCGGTCCACTGGACATGTCCGGCCCGTACACCGACTGGCCGAACCGCAGTCCGGTGTCGACGAAACCGGGCATCATCCGCGGCGGCGCGAGCGGGAACGCGATGTGCCCGATCAGTGCGAGTCCGGTCACCGAGACCATCGTCCAGCGGACCCGCGGATACGCCTGCGGCCGCCAGATGCTGAGCCAGAGGAGCACGCCGGCCGTGAGCGGCGCGTGCACGACGGCGTAGTACAGGTTCGCGCGCTCGACCAGATGGGGGAGTTGCAGGGCGGCGTGCTGGATCGCGGCCTCGTCGGGGAGGTGCAACCAACGTTGGAGTGAAAGCACCTCGCCAGCGTGATCGAAGGCCGAGCCGGTGTGCTTCGCGGCGATCTGCCGGCCGACGGTGTAGACGAGGAAGAGCGTGGCGAGCAGGACTACTTCTCGGACCACCCGCCAGAACCCCGCCCCCACCGGGACGCGCTTCCGAACCTGCCCCACCCGCTCCAGCGCCTGTATCCCCATGCCATTCGACGGTACCGGACGCTGCCTCCGGATCGCCCCAGGTTTAACCCTGGTGTTGCCCTGGGCAACCCCCTAGCCACGCTCCGCGACCAGCCGATCACCCCTTCACGGCGCCGGTCAGCACGCCCTTGGCGAAGTGCCGCTGCAGGAACGGGTAGACGAGCAGGATCGGCACGATCGAGATCACCAGGATGGCCATCTGGATCGATGCCTGCGGCGGCAGCAACTCGGTCCCCAGTTCGGCGCTGCCCAGCTGGGTGTCGTTGATGACGTATGTCCGCAAGACCAGTTGCAGCGGCCAGAGCTTGCTGTCGTTCAGGTAGAGCAGGGCCGAGAAGAAGGCGTTCCAGTACGCCACCGCGTAGAACAGGCCGATCACCGACAGCACCGCCTTGGACAGCGGCATCACGATGTAGGCGAAGGTCTTCAGCTCACCCGCCCCGTCGATCCGGGCGCTCTCGGTGATCTCGTTCGGCAGGTTCATGAAGAACGCCCGCAACACGATCACGTTGAACGCGCTGACCATCGTCGGCACGATCAGCGCCCAGATGCTGTCCAGTAGTCCGGCCCCCTTGACCACCAGGTAGGTCGGGATGATGCCGGGCGAGAACAGCATGCTGAACAGCACCACCAGCAGGATCGGCCGCCCGGCCGAGAACCCCGGCCGGGCCAGCGCGTAGGCGAGCAGGCAGGACACCGTCAGGCTGAGCAGCGTGCCCACGACGGTGACGAAGACGCTGACGAACAGCGCCTGGGTCACCACCCCACCGGCGAACAACGACTTGTACGCGTTGAAGTTCACCGAGTCGGGGAACAGCACCAGGCCGCCGGACTCGTTGATCTGCTTGTTCGGCGCGACGCTGGTCGAGATCACCCCGACGAACGGGACGATCACCGCCGCGCAGAACACCAGCAGAACAAGGCCTTTGAAGATCCGCATCGGCCAGCCCGGCATGGGTACGCCGTTCACGAGTCTGCGCTGCACTGTCCGCGTCACCGGCTGTAGACTCCCTGCTCCCCGAAGATGTGCGCGACCTTGTTCGCCGCCAGCACCAGGATCACGCCGACGATCCCCTTCACCAGGCCGACCGCGGCCGCGACGCCCCAGGCGCCGGCGATCACGCCGTTGTTGTAGACGTACGTGTCCAGTACCTCGCTGATGTCGCGACCCACCGCGGCCTGCTGCAGGATGATCTGCTCGAACCCGACGGTCAGCGAGTCACCCAGCCGCAGGATGAACAGCAGGATGATGATCCCGCGCAACCCCGGCAGCGTGACGTGCCACAGCTGCTTCATCCGGCTCGCGCCATCCACACTCGTCGCCTCGTAGAGCTGCGAGTCGATCTGGGAGAGCGCGGCGAGGAACAGGATCGTCGCCCAGCCGGTGTCCTTCCAGATGATCTGCGAGGTCAGCAGCACGTGGAACAGCTCGGAGTTCCCGATGATGTCGAGCGTGGCCAGGTCGTGTGAGCGCAGGTAGTTGTTCAGCAACCCACTCCCGCCCAGCATCTGCTGGAACAACGCGACCACAATCACCCAGGACATGAAGTGCGGCAGATAGAGGATGCTCTGCGCGATCCGCTTGATCCGCTCGGAGAACAACGAGTTCAGCAGCAGGGCCAGCAGGATCGGCGCCGGGAACACGAACACCGACTGCAGGCTGGTCAGGATCAGCGTGTTCTTCAATGCCCGGAGGAACGCCGGGTCGCCGTTGAAGATGACCGCGAAGTTCTCCCAGCCGACCCAGTCGCTGCCGCCGATGCCGAGGAACGGCTGGTAGTCCTTGAAGGCGATCACGTTGCCCAGCAGCGGCAGATAGTGGAACGCCACGATCAGCGCCGTACCGGGCAACGCGAACAGCAGCAGCACCCGATCGCGGAGCAACCGCCGGCCGAGGCTCAGCTGCTGTGTGCGCGTCTTGGAACGCTGCAGCATCTACTTCCCTGACGTGGCGGTGAAGGCCTGCTGGAGCTCGCCGCGGATCTTCTCGCCGCCGGACGACAGCCAGTTCTTCACCGCGGGCGCCCAGTCGGACACCGGCTTGTTGCCCGACATGATCTCGTTCTCCAGGTCGGTCATCTGCTTGGTGAGGCGCGCCCCGTCCTTCGACAAGGTCTCCGAGTACAGCCCGTACGACGCGTCGTACACGAGCCGGTCCGCGATCTTCTCCTGGATGGCGTGCTGCCTCTGCGGTACGTCGGGCTTGCCGGCCCAGTACAGCGCCAGTGCCGAGTCGCTGATGTACTGCAGACCGATCCCGGTCTCCACCACTCCCGTCTTGGTCGGCGTGGGGTCCGTTCCGTTCAGCGTGTAGTGCCGTCCTTCGAGGCCGTACTTGCGGAACAGGTACTCCTCGGTGCCGAACGGCGCGGCCATCCAGTTGGCGATCTTGAGCAGCGTCTCGACCGAGTGCTTGCTGTCCTTGCTGAACGCGGTGACGTTGTTCAGCGCCGAGCCCATCCACGGCTTGCCCTGTCCCCCGTCGAAACCTGGCACGTCGAGCATGTTCACCGAGAACGCGTCACCCGCGGTGTTGTCGGCGTAGTACTGGTTCCAGGCCACGAAGCTGTCGATGTCGAACGAAGCGATGCCACCGTTGAACCACTGCTTGCGAGCGCTCGCCTTCGCGCTGAACGTGTCCGGGTTGACCACGCCGGCCTCGACCATCTTCCGCCCGGCCTCGAGCGCCTCCGAAGAGCCTTCCGCCTCGTAGAACGAGGTGAACTTGCCGCCCTCTTCCTTCCACTGGTTGGGCAGGCCGATCATCTGCCGGATGTACGGCAGCGGCGGCTTGGTCCAGGCCCACTTGTTCTCCTTGGCCGCGGTCATCTCCTGGGCCAGGGCGAGGAACTCCTCGAAGTTCTTCGGCGCCGGGTCCTTGATCCCCTTGGCCGCCAGCAGATCCGCCCGGTACAGCGGCAGCGTGGTTCGGGACATCCCGCGCGGCACCGGTACGCCGTAGATCGCGCCGTTGAAGACGCAGCCCTTCCAGTACACCGTCGGGATGTTCGCCAGGAACGGGTACTTCAGCACCCCGTCGCCGGACAGCTGCTCGGTCAGGTCCATCGCCTTGGCCTTGAGCAGACCGGGGATCTGCACCGTGGTCGGCGGGATGTTGATGATGTCGGGGAGATCTCCGCCGGCGATCCGGGTCGCGAGCTTGTCCGGGTACTCGTCGTTCGACGCCATGCTGATCTGCAGTTCGGAGCCGAGCCGCTCGTTCACGGCCTGCCAGAACTGGTTGTTGTCGGCCGCCGGCGGGATCGCGCCCGGGATGTTGGTGATGAAGGAAATCGGCTGCCCGTCGCCGGGCTTGTCGGTGATCGCCTTGACCGGATTGGCCGGGTACTTCAGGAAGGCGTCCAGGACCGCGTCGTTTCCGGGCAGGTCCGGCTTGATCGCGCCGTACTTCTGGTACGTCGGCAGCTTGACCGCCGCGTTGACCGCGGCCGAGTTCTTCTTGTCGGACGCGCAGCCGGCCAACAACGGCGTGCCGGTGACCGCGACAGCGGCGGCCGCCAGTCCACCGCCGAGGAACGTTCTTCTGCTGACAGGCATGAGGCCTCACTTCCAGGGGAGTGCCGGCGCTTCCAGCGGGGGACTGGAAACTAGTTGCGGGGAAGTACTGATTGAAGACAATGCCTGACAATGACATAGTACGTCCTATGTCTTCAAGAGTCGGGACCGCCGAAATCGTCTTCGACCCGGCCGAAAGCGGCTATCACACCTTCCGGATCCCCTCGATCACCGCACACGGTGACGTGTTGCTCGCGTTCTGTGAGGGCCGGCTGAACTCCGCCGCCGACGCGGGCGAGATCGAGCTCGTGCTCCGTCGCTCGCTGGACGCCGGCCGGACCTGGCTCCCGCTCCAGGTGGTCTGCGCCGTGCCCGGCAAGACCTGCGGGAATCCGGTGCCGATCGTCGACCCGGCCACCGGCGACATCGTCCTGCTCACCGTGCAGAACGGTGCCGAGGCGGTCGAGATTTACGTTGCCCGGGGCATCGATCCCGAGGACGGCCGGCGCGTCTGGCTACAGCGCAGTACGGATGACGGCGCGACCTGGACCGAGCCGGAGGAGATCACCGAGCAGGTCAAACCGGCCGACTGGGGCTGGTACGCGACCGGCCCCTGCCACGGCATCGCCCTGACCGAGGGCCTGTACGCCGGCCGGCTGGTAGTACCGGCGAACCACTCGCTCGTGCCGGCCGATTTCGACAGCCTGGACACGACCGACGCGATCCGGCTGAACGGCGGCCACTGCA
Organism: Kribbella caucasensis; assembly: GCF_004361855.1. GTDB lineage: Bacteria > Actinomycetota > Actinomycetes > Propionibacteriales > Kribbellaceae > Kribbella > Kribbella caucasensis. Next base: position 118,527 of record NZ_SNWQ01000006.1, on the reverse strand, counting down.
TCTACAGCGACGACGGCGGCCGCACCTGGCAGCTCGGTTTCGTCGACCGCAACGACGGCCCGGAGATCAACGCGAACGAGACCACGGTGACCGAGCTCGCGGACGGCCGGCTGTACTTCAACGCCCGCAACCATCGCGGCACCGGCCCGGCCCGGGTGCACGCGTGGTCCTCCGACGGCGGCGCGACCCTCGACGCGCCGTACGAGGGGATCAAAGAGATCACCGCGCCCGGGATCCAGGGATCCGTACTGCGGGTCGGTGGTGACCGCCTGCTGCTGACGACGCCGGTGCATCCCGAGATCCGCCGCGAGCTGACCGTCTTCGTCAGCGACGACGCCGGTGAGTCCTGGCGGCCGGGTCTCGTCGTCCATCCGGGGATGGCCGGGTACTCCGATCTGGTGCCGCTGCCCGACGGCCGCGTCGGCCTGTTCTACGAGGCCGGCGAGACGTCGTCCTTCGCCACCTTGCGCTTCAGCACCTTCGATCCGTCCACGCTCTGACCCAGGGAGACCCCTTGACCACCTCCGCCCAACACCTGACCGGCGTCGTACCGCCGCTGGTCACCCCGCTCACCCCCGAGTACGACGTCGACACCGCCTCGCTGGCCCGGCTGATCAACCACCAGCTGACCGGTGGGGTCAGTGGCGTCTTCGTGCTCGGGACGTCCGGTGAGGGCACCTTCCTGACCGACGAGCAGCGGCAGACCGTGCTGGAGACGACCGTGTCCGAGGTGTCGGGACAGGTTCCGGTGCTGGCCGGGGCGATCGACACCTCGACCGCGCGAGCCGGTGCGCACATCGCCGCGGCGCAGAAGGCGGGCGTGGACGGGGTGGTCGCGACCGCGCCGTTCTACGCCGCGACGCATCCGGCCGAGATCGAGCGGCACTTCACCCGGCTGGCCGCGGTCGCGGGGGAGACGCCGATGTTCGCGTACGACATCCCGTCGCGGGTCGGGACGAAACTGAACTCCGCGTTGATGATCGAGCTTGGCCGGCAGGGGATCGTGGCCGGGGTGAAGGACTCCAGTGGTCAGGAGACGAGTCTGCGGCAGTTGGTGCTGGACCGCGCGGCCGCGGCGCTGGACGGGTTCACGATCATGACCGGGTCCGAACTGACGGTCGACACGTCATTGAGCTTCGGCGTCGACGGAGTGGTGCCTGGGCTGGGGAACGTGGATCCGGCCGGCTACGTGAAGATCTTCGACTCGGTTCGCTCGGGGGATCTGGCCGGCGCGCGACAGGAGCAGGACCGGTTGTTCCGGTTGTTCGAGATCATCGACGTCGCGGACCGGCGGCGGATGGGGGCGAGCTCGGCGGCGCTGGGTGCGTTCAAGGCCGGCTTGTACGTCCTTGGGGTGATCGCCTGCCCCGTCACGGCCTACCCGTCGGTGCCATTGAGCGACGAGGAGATCGCGGGAATCCGTTCGCTGCTGGAGCGCGCCGGGCTACTAGACTGAGCGATCCGAACGAAGGAGGCTGGTGTGACCACGGGTGGGCTCAGCCGGGCACGGGGTGCCGCGGACAACCAGACCTTCATCCGCGACGCGATGAAGTCGTACATCCTCGAACGCGGGCTGAAGGCGGGTGACCCGCTGCCCAACGAGCAGGAGCTGATGGTGCAGCTCGGGGTCGGCCGGCATCCGTTGCGCGAGGCGATGAAGGCGTTGCAGGCGGTCGGCATCATCGAGATCCGGCACGGCCACGGCACCTACGTCGGCCAGGTCACCCTGCAGTCGCTGGAGGACGGGCTCGCGTTCCGGATGTCGCAGTCGATGGCCGGCGACCTGCGGGACGTGGCGAACGTGCTGGAGGTGCGGCAGGCGATCGAGGTCGGCCTGGCCGATGACGTGGTCGCGACGTTCCGCAAGCACTCGTTCGACGACCTGGACGCGATTGTCGCCCGGATGGAGGCGAAGGCGGCCGAAGGCAAGTACTTCCCGGACGAGGACTGGGCCTTCCATCAGGCGCTGTACGAGCCGCTCGGCAATGCCCTGATCATCGACCTGCTGTCCGTCTTCTGGCGCACCTTCGCCCAGGTCGACGCCCGCCTCCCCGGCGCCCGCTACACCCCCGCCGACGCGGCCGCCTGGCACCGAGACCTCCTCGACGCCCTCAAGTCCGGCCGCCCCGAAGACTTCGCCCGCTCCATGAAAACCCACTTCAACGGCATCCACACCCGCCTCGGCGACTGAATCAGGCGAAGAGGTTTTCGGCGTCGACGATCGTGTACGCGTAGCCCTGTTCGGCCAGGAAGCGCTGGCGGTGCGCGGCGAACTCGGCGTCGACCGTGTCCCGGGCCACGATCGAGTAGAAGCGCGCGGTGCGCCCGTCCCCCTTGGGGCGTAGTACCCGACCCAGCCGCTGCGCCTCTTCCTGCCGGGAGCCGAACGTCCCCGAGACCTGGATCGCGACCGACGCCTCGGGCAGGTCGATGGAGAAGTTGGCGACCTTGCTCACCACCAACCGCTTGACCTCGCCCTTGCGGAACGCGTCGAACAACCGCTGCCGCTCCTTCACCGTGGTCTCGCCCTTGATCACCGGGCACTCCAGCCGTTCACCGAGCTCGTCCAGCTGGTCGATGTACTGACCGATCACCAGCAGCGGTTCGTCTGCGTGGTGCTCCGCGATCCGGCGTACCAGCCGCGACTTCGCCGGCGTCGACGCGGCCAGCCGGTACCGGTCCTCGGGCTCGGCGGTCGCGTACACGAACCGCTCGGTCTGCTCCAGATCAACCCGTACCTCGATGCAGTCCGCCGGCGCGATCCAGCCCTGCGCCTCGATGTCCTTCCACGGCGCGTCGTACCGCTTCGGCCCGATCAGCGAGAAAACGTCACCCTCGCGCCCGTCCTCGCGGACCAGGGTCGCGGTCAGACCGAGGCGTCGCCGCGTCTGCAGATCCGCCGTCATCCGGAAGATCGGGGCCGGCAGCAGGTGCACCTCGTCGTACACGATAAGCCCCCAGTCCCGCGCGTCGAACAGCTCGAGGTGGCTGTAGACACCCTTCCGCCGCGTCGTCATCACCTGGTACGTCGCGATCGTGACCGGCCGGATCTCCTTGCGCGCACCGGAGTACTCGCCGATCTCGTCCTCGGTCAGGCTGGTCCGGCGGAGCAACTCGTCCTTCCACTGCCGCGCGGCCACGGTGTTCGTGACGAGGATCAGCGTGGTCGCCGACGCCTCGGCCATCGCGGCCGCGCCGACAATCGTCTTCCCCGCCCCACACGGCAGGACGACGACCCCGGAACCCCCGTGCCAGAAGGCATCCGTGGCCTGCTGCTGGTACGGACGCAGGTCCCACCCGTCAGTCGCCAGCTCGATCTTGTGCGCCTCACCGTCGACGTACCCGGCGAGGTCCTCTGCCGGCCAGCCCAACTTCAGCAACGTCTGCTTCAGGTGACCACGCTCCGACGGGTGCACCAGTACGGTGTCGTCGTCGAGCCGCGCGCCCACCAACGGCTTGATCTTCGCGGACCGCAGCACCTCCTCCAGTACCGGCTGATCCGTCGTCACCAGGACGAGCCCGTGCTGCGGATGCTTCTCCAACCGGAGCCGCCCGTAGCGATCCAGGGTCTCCGCGATGTCGACCAGCAACGAGTGCGGCACCGGATACCGGCTGTACCGCAGCAGTACGTCGATCACCTGCTCCGCGTCATGCCCCGCGGCCCGTGCGTTCCACAACCCCAACGGCGTCAACCGATAGGTGTGCACGTGTTCCGGCGCCCGCTCCAGCTCCGCGAACGGCGCGATCGCCTTTCGGCACTCGGTCGCCTCCGGATGAGCGGTCTCCAACAGCAGCGTCTTGTCGGACTGCACAATCAACGGCCCATCAGTCACGCTGCTTCTCCTGTCACCTGCACTTGGGAAGGTCGGGCAACCCAACCCGACCCTCCATTGTGCCTCCTCCCGCCAAACACCATCGGAACTACACTCACCCGACGGACTCCAGCGGCGACCTGCCGACCGTTCGCAAGGCGGCCGCGTTCGTCACCCGCGACCGGAAGCTCCTGGTTTTCCGCAAGCCTCACCACCCGGGAACTGGGACGCAGGTCCCCGCCGGCACCGTCGAGCCAGGTGAGACGCCCGAGGCGGCGGTGGTCCGTGAGGCCGAGGAGGAGACCGGCCTGACGGGGTTCACCTTGCTCGGACTGCTCGACCACCACGTTGTCGACATGCGCCCGTACGGTCGTCGCGAGCTCCACGATCGCTGGTGCTACCACCTGCTCGCCCCCGCCGATGCCCCGATCGCCTGGCGCCACGGCGAATCCGACCCGTCCTCCGGCCCCGACCCGTACAACCCGTACGACTTCTCCTGGCTCGACCTCACCCGCGCGCCGGACCACCTCCGCACCGAGGACCACCCCGCCCTGTCGGCTCTGGGTGAACCGTGAACAAGAAAGCGGGACCGTGAACTGGATATTTCTTGTTCGCGGTCCCGCTTTGTTGATCAAGCTCCCGGCTCGGTGACCCGGCGGGCCCCAGCGACGGGTTCAGCTGACCGGATCCGCCTCTAGTTGGCGGTCGGGGGTGGGGGTTGTGGTGGCGGGCGTGCGGTTGGGGAGGAAGGCGGCGATGGCGAGGGCGACCAGGGCGGCGCCGCTGCCGATGGCGAGGATCAGGCGGAAGCCGTTCTGGGACGGGACGGTGACGGGGCCAAGGCTCATCGTCATCTGGGCCAGGATGACGCCGGCCACCGCGCTGGAGATCGACGTGCCGATGGAGCGCATCAGGGTGTTCAGGCTGTTCGCGGCGGCGGTCTCCGAGACGGGGACGGCGGCCATGATCAGCCCGGGCATCGCGCCGTACGCGAGACCGATGCCGGCGCCGATCACGGCGGACACGATGATCAGCTGCCAGACCTCGGCCATCAGCACGATGCCGACGGCGTACCCCGCGGAGACCACCAGGGCGCCGAGCATCAGGGTGATCTTCGGGCCGCGGGTCTTCGAGATGGTCGCGGACAGCGGCGCCGTCGCCATCATCACCAGGCCGGACGGTGCGAGCACCAGACCGGCAGTCAGCATCGACTGGCCCAGGCCGAAACCGGTCGTCTTCGGCAGCTGTAGCAGCGTCGGAAGCACCAGCGACATCGCGAACATCGCGAACCCGAACACCGCCGACGCGAGGTTGGTCAGCAGCACCTGACGGCGAGCGGTGGTCCGCAGGTCGACCAGCGGCTCTTTGGTACGCAGCTCCCACCAGCCCCACAACCCCAGTGCCAGGACCGCAGTACCGAACAGCGCGTCGGTCGAGCCGCTGGTCCAACCCCAGTCGGCGCCCTTGGAGATGCCCAGCAGCAGGCAGAACAGGCCCACCGCGAGCCCGACCGCGCCTACTAGATCGAAGCGTCCACCGGACCGCACCTTGGACTCCGGTACGAGCACCAGCACGAGGACAGTGACGACGGCACCCAGGGCCGCCGACGTCCAGAACAGCATGTGCCAGTCGGTCTTGTCGGCCAGGAGCGCCGCCGCGGGCAGGCCGAGTGCGCCGCCGACGCCGAGCGAGGCGCTCATCATCGCGGTCGCCGTGCCGAGCCGGTCGGCCGGAAGCTCGTCGCGCATGATGCTGATCCCGAGCGGGATGACCCCGGCGGCCAGGCCCTGCAGGGTCCGCCCGATGATCATCGGCGGCAGCGAGTCGCTCAGCGCGGCGACGGTGGAACCGATCACCAGCAGCACCAGGCTGAGCAGCAGCATCCGCCGCTTGCCGTACATGTCACCCAGCCGCCCGACCATCGGCGTCGCGATGGCGCCGGCCAGCAGGGTCGCGGTGATCGCCCACGTCGTGTCGGAGGCCGACGCGTGCAGGAGGGTGGGGAGCTGGGGGACGAGCGGGATCACCAGGGTCTGCATCAGCGCGACCGTGATGCCGGCGAAGGCCAGGACCGCGACGACGGCGCCCGGGCGCGGCGGCGCTGACGCCTCGGGTTCGGCGGGGACAGCGGACATGGGAAAGCCTCCGAAAGCAAATAGTTGTGTTCTGCAACCGACTTTAAGTCAGGCGGTTGACTTAAGCAAGTTGATTGGGCAGGCTGGGTGAAAGTCGACGCGGAGGTGATGCCCGATGACCGAGGGTGATCAAGCAGTGGTGGGCCCGGTGAGGTGGTCGTGATGGCGGGCAGGGTGGTGCGGACCGAGCGGGTGAACGAGACGCGCGAGCTGATCCTGACCGCGGCCGAGCGGTTGTTCGCCGAACACGGCCTGCTCGCGGTCTCCAACCGGCAGGTCAGTGAGGCCGCCGGACAGGGCAACAACACGGCCGTCGGCTACCACTTCGGCACCAAGACGGACCTGATCCGGGCTATCGTCCGCAAGCACGGCGAGCCGATCGACGCGATCCGCCGCCGGTTGCTGGCCGAGGCGGGGGACAGTACCGACGTCCGGGATTGGGTCGGCTGCCTGGTGAGGCCGATCTGCGATCACCTGGCCGAGCTCGGCAATCCGACCTGGTATGCGCGGTTCGGCGCTCAGGTGATGACCGACCCCGTACTGCGTGAGGTGGTGGTCGAGGAGGCGATGGCCGAGAGGTCGTTGCAGCAAGTGCTCGAGGGGCTGAACCGGAGTCTCCCCGCGCTGCCCCTCGAAGTACGGATGGAGCGCAGTCACATGGCGCGCCAGTTGCTCGTGCACATGATCGCCGAGCATGAGCTGGCGATGGCGACCGGTCGTCCCACCGCACGGGCCAACTGGCACGACGTGGGCACCGGGCTGATCGACGCGATCGTGGGGATGCTGCTTGCTCCGGTGACGCGCGCATGAGCACGCAGGCCGAAGTACTGGTGGTGGGTGCTGACTAGTTCTCCACCGGGCGGGCCGTCGAGATGCGGTGCAGGGCGTAGGTCCGGGGCTGGTCGGCTTGGTCGTCGTAGGCGGTGAGCCAGCCGTCGGCCACCCGGACCGGTTCGACGATTCGCTCGGAGGCGGTGCCGTTGTGGTCGACGTACGAGATCCACGTGCGGGTGCCGGCCTCGGCGGCGTTGGTGAGGATGGTGATCGTCTCGGCGGGCGCGGTCGGTTCACCGACCAGCTCGTCGGGGCGTTCGGCCGCGATCCGGTCGCCCACGCGGATCTTCTCCAGTACGGCGCGGACCTGGTCGTCGGTCAGCTCGGCCGGGCTGTCGACGAAGTCCCGGCTGGTACGCCGCCTTGGTGGTTCGCCCCGTCGGGTGCCGGCCATGGATACCTGAACAACACCGTCGAACGTCTCGGCCAGCGGGGCCAGGCCGGCTTCACGGAGCCGGGCGAGGACCATGTCGGGCGGCGATGGCGAGACCACCACCGTCGGCGCGAGTCTGCGGAACCGGATGCCTGGCAGGTTCGAGTTGATCAGGCCCGTGAGGACGGCTTCGTCGTCGCAGCGTAGGTACGTCGACGCGGTGCCGATCCGCAGTACTCCATGCCGGCGGGCGACGTCATCGATCAGGTAGGTGAGTGGTTGCGGGACCGGCGTACGCGAGTGCTCGGCCAACCACTTGTGCAGTTGCTCGCTGGTCCGCCCGACGTCGAAGGCGCGGCGTACGGAGCTCTCGCTGAACCGGAAGACCCCACCACCGCCGTGCGACTCGATGTCGGCCATCACGGTCAGCTCGTCCTGGACTGCGCGGACCAGGGGGCCAGGTGCGACAGCGGTGAGGTCCGCTTGGAGAAGGAACTCCGAGACGGGCGCCGGTACGAGTGGCGCGATCGCTTCGGCCAGGTCGTCTGCGGTCGGCTCCTGCTTGAGGATTGCGGTCGCGTGCGAGGCGAGGGCGCCCAGGCCGGTCAGTCCGAGCAGGGCGGCCTCGGTGATGGTCCACTCGACCAGGTCGTCGCGGAACTGGCCGCCGCGTCTCGGACGGTGCCACGCGACCCAGGTGGTAACCGCTTCTGTTGTGGGCGCGTTACCCGGTCCGGCCTCGGCGAGGGCCTGCAGGGTGAGCAGGCGGATCTCTGGGGACAGCAGTCGTTCGAGGTCGGGGGCGAGGGCGTTGATGAGGCGTTCACGCGCTGCGGCGGTCGCGCCACCGGTGTCACGGCGACCGATCAAACCGATCGCGCGCAGACCGGTGAACCACGCGACGACCAACTGGGCCCACCGGTGCGACGTGTCCAGCTCCAGCCAGTCGTCGTACGAACCGGTGGGCAACCAGAGTTCGTTGGTCCCCACCTCGACGGCCGCGACCAGGCCGGCGGCGTACGCGATCTCCAGGACGGCTCCGGCGACCTGCTCTTCCATGCCGGCCTTGTTGGCGAGGCTGCGGAGTTCCCGTACGCCGATGCCGCCGGTCCGTAGTACTGGGGGTGGTTCGGTGCCGAGCTGTTCCAGGGCGCGGTCGACCAGGCGGACGAGGTCGAGGGCGGCACCGGCGGCGGCGCGGTCGGCGATCGAGACGGTTTTGCCATCCAGTGGGGGCGGGGTGGGACGGGTCGAGGCGAGCACTCGTCCGCCGCGCAGGTGTAGGCCGATCTGGCGTGGCAGGACGACTGTGTTGGCGTCCTTCGGTACTACGAGGCCGCGGGCGAGCAAGCGTTCCACCGGGGTCCTTGCGGAGGCGATCGTGACCGGGCGGTCGGCCTTCTCGACGCTTCCGGTCGGTGGACCCCAGGTGAGTTTGGCGAGCACCTCGCGGGCGTCCGGGCCGGCCTCCTCGATCAGGCGGTCCAGGTCGCCGAAGTGGCGCGTGGTGACGGGGCCGAGGCCGGCCGGCGTGGGACCGAGCAGTTCGTGGACCGCCCGGATCAGCCGCAGATCGTCCTCGTTGCCCCAGACGAGTGCGAGCGCCAGCAGCTCCTTGGTCCTTGGCCGCACGACGTCGACGGGTTGCCCGACACCTGCTGCCAATGCGTCCAGCGTGACCGGTTCGGGCAAGGCGGACAGGGCTTCGAGGAGGTCGACCGCGAACTCGTCCAGTCGGTTGATCGCCCGTGCTGCGGAGGCGTTCGTGGTCGCGCGGGCCGCGAGTTGGCCGGTGTCGGCCGGGATCGGGGTCGCCAGATCCGGTCGCTGCTGGAGTACGCGTCCGAGAGCGGCGTCGTCCCAGGTACGCAACGCCTCAGCGAGGGTACGTGGGCGGCTCCGCTCGTCAGTGCTCATCCCTCCAACGGTACGGCCCGAACCCCCATACAGACGACTCGCAACCGGAACCGCCCGGACGCCCAGCAATCACCAACGCGCGTCGGCGCGGACCGCCAGCACATCAAAACGCGCATCAGCCGTGCGCCCTGAGCGTGGGCATGCCTGCGAACGGCCGATTGTGATGTGCTGGGGGTCCGCGCCGGCAGGTGTTCGTGAGTGGTGGAGGCTGGCGGCGCCAGTCTCGAGGTTGGTGTTCCGGCGGTCTACTCGGCGGCGCCGGCGTGGCCTATTCGGTGGAAGCCGACGCGTTCGTAGACGGCGGCTACTGCGTCGTTCTGGGCGGAGAGCAGGAGCAGGTCGACGCCATTGGCGAAGGCGTGTTCGGCGAGGCGGCTGGTGATCGCGGCGCCCAGGCCCCGGCGGCGGAAAGCGGGCAGGGTGCCGACGCCGACGATCTCGGAGACGTCGCCGACCGGCTGGTGCGAGCCGACCGCGACGATGCCTTCGTCGGTGTAGACCGCAGCGGTGACGGTGACACCAGCGCGGTGGCGTTCGAGCAGGGCCTGGCCGTGCTCCGGTGCTTGTTCGTCCGCCTTGGCGTCGCGCTCGGCCGGTCCGCCTGATCCGACGGCAGTGCCGGGATCCCCGAAGGCGACGTTGGCCACCGCACGGCCCTCGCGCAGCACGTCCTCGGACGCCGGCAGGATCTCGCAGCGCTCGGTGCTGTCGAACCGCTTGAAGTCGGCGCGTTCCATGATCAGCAGGGGGTACTCGACCACCTTCAACCCCGCCGCGGCCGCAGCCGGACCGAGCGACGGACAGGTCTCGACCACCCACTCCAGGCTGAGCGGCAGCTCCAGCGCGGTGCACTCGTCCCGTAGCCGCTCGATGTCGGCCGCCTCGATCGTGACCCCCGCGCCCGGCACCGGGCGTGCGTAGTACGGCCAGATCGTGGTCGAACGGAACAACGTGAACGGCCCGATCTGCCGCCCGGTCGCGCCGGACAGCGGAACCGCATGCAGGTACTCGTCAACCCTCGTCAGCTCAGACATCGCCCGCAGTAGACCAGCCCGCCCGAGTTCCCGACAACCGAATATGTCGAGAAGCGCGAATCGGCGCCGACCTCGGAGGTGAAGGTCCATCCGACAAGGAGGTCAGTCATGGAGAAGGTCACGTCGGCGGACGGGACGGCGATTGCTTACGAACGGTACGGAAGTGGGCAGCCGGTGATCCTGGTCGGCGGTGCGCTGTGCGACCGGGCGGCGTACGTCGAACTGGCGAAGGCGCTCGCCGCGGACTTCACGGCGGTCACGTACGACCGGCGCGGACGGGGCGACAGCGGCAACGCGACCCCGTACGCCGTTGCCCGTGAGGTCGAGGACATCGGGGCCCTGGTAACGGCTCTTGGTGGTGTCGCGGCGATCTACGGGCACTCGTCCGGAGCCGCTCTGGTCGCGGAGGCGGCCGCGAGTGGGTTGCCGTTCACGAAGGTGGTACTGCACGAACCGCCGTACGGGCCTGACGACGAGGAGTCGCAGCGGGAGTCCGACGAGGGCGGTGAGGCTGTGATACGGCTGCTGGACGAAGGGCGTCGCCGGGAGGCCGTTGAGACGTTCCTCCAGTTGGCGGGGATGCCGGAGGAGGCGGCGAAGCAGTGGGCGGGGGAGCCGGGGATGGACGAGCTCGCGCCGACGCTCGAGTACGACTTCGCGGTGGTCGGCAACACCACGAAGGGCGGGACCGTGCCGTTCGACCTGATCGCGAAGGTGACCCAGCCGACGCTCGCGCTGTGTGGCACCGCGAGTCCGGAGTTCATGATCGACGCTGCGCGCGTGGTCGCGAAGACGCTGCCCGGCGGCCGCTATCAGGAACTCGAAGGCCAGGACCACGTCGTACCGACAGAAGTCCTCGCCCCGGTCCTGCGCAACTTCCTTACAGTGTGAAAGAAGGCGTCTGGGCGGGAAACAGGGTGGCCAGGCGTGAAGCAGGGCGGCGGCGCCCGCCCGGTACGTCGCCGCCCTGCTGACAGATCAGTCCGCGATGATCTCGATCGAGTCGACTCGGTCGGGGTAGAAGGCCACGTGTTCGCGGATGTCCGAGACCGCGGCGTACGGCTGCTCGTACGTCCACACCGCGTTCACGCCACGCTCGCCGGCCGGGATGATGCTGTAGTACGACGCGTCGCCCTTGTACGGGCAGTACGTCTCGTGCTCGGTCCGCTCCAGTTGGCTGAAGTCGACGTCGGTCCGCGGGATGTACTGCACCGCCGGATAGCTCGCCTCCTGCAACGACAACGCGTCCCGGGTGTCCGCGATCACCTTCCCGGCGACCGTCACCACCACCCGATCCGGATTCTTCTCCACCGTGATCGGATGATCCGGCCCAGGCACTTTCACCGGCTTCTCAGCCATATTGCTCTCCACTCCGAAGACAATCCTCCACTTTTCAACAACCCCGGCGTGGCCGATCCCATTCCGCTCTGAGCCGCATGAGGTGGTTGTCCACAGGACGATCTGCAGAACACCCTTCTACCTATCTAGAATTCTGTCTATGCTTCTAGACATGGCGCTCAGCATCAAGACGGACGAGGCCGACCGGCTGGCTCGCGAGCTGGCGGCGGAGACACACGAGTCCCTCACCGAGGCGATCACGGTCGCGTTGCGGGAGAGGCTGGACCGCGTCCGAGCACAACGCAGGCCCGGCCTGGTGATCAAGGTCGAACGCCTTGCTCGGGAGTACAGCGCACAACCCGTGGCGGACCGCCGTAGTCCCGACGAACTGCTCGGGTACGACGAGTCCGGCCTGCCGTCGTGACCTCGGTCGTTGTCGACACCTCGGCGATGGTTGCGGTGCTCACCGCCGAGCCAGGCTGCGAGTGGATTCTCGACTGCTTGGGCGATGCGGAAAGCCGGTTGATCGCAGCGCCCACGGCGGTGGAGCTCGGCATCGTGCTGGAAGCCAGAGCACCCGGCGCGGTCGGCATCGCGCATCGGGTGCTGCGCGATGCGCAGATCACCGTGGTGCCGTTCGACGCCGACCTGGCCGATCGGGCGATAGACGCCTGGCGGAGGTTCGGCAAGGGACGGCATCCGGCCGGGCTGAATCTCGGCGATTGCTTCACGTATGCGCTGGCCGAGGAGACCGGCTTCCCCATCCTGTGTGTTGGTGACGACTTCAGCCGTTCGGATCTGCCTGTGCTCGGCAAGAACGAGGGATCTGTCAGAGGGGGGTGAGGGGGACCAGGAGGGAGGGGCCGCCGTCGAAGGTGCCGGCGTCTATGCCGAGGACCAGGCCGTCGCAGTAGAGGAGTGGCTCCTTGACCCAGGCGGGGTCGATGCCGAGTTGGTCGGCGACGATGCTGTGGCCGTGGACGATGCGTTCGCCGCCGAGGTGGTGCAGGAGGGTGCGGGCGAGTTCGGGGCCGTCGGGGCCGCGGAAGGCGTAGCGCGACGTCATCCGGCGCCAGATCTCCCACCAGACGGTGATGTCGTCGGAGTGCAGTTCGGCGCGGGCGGCGGCGTTGATCTCGTCGATGGTGCTGCCCCACTCGACATACTCGATGGTGTCGGAGTGCATCAGCAGGTGCCCCGCGTCCAGGCCGAGCATGGGCTGGTCGATCAGCCAGGCGACGTCGTCGTCGGTGAGCAGTTCCTGGTCGCGGTCCTGGCCGCCGTTCAGGGCCCAGCTGCGTTCGAAGCTGCGCGAGGTGATCCCCTCGTGCGGCACGAACGTGTCGCCGAACTTGCGCATCCCGAGCGCGAGGATCTCGTGGTTGCCGAGCAGCAGCCGTACTTCGCCGCTGCTCGCGGCCGCCTGGTCGGTGAGCCGGCGGACCAGCCGCAGCGCGCCGATCCCGTCCGGGCCGCGGTCGAACAGGTCACCGAGCAACCACAACCGGGCATCCTGGCCGGACCAGTTGCCGTCGGCGTCGGTCAGGTCGGCCTCGTGCAACGACGCGGCGAACTTGTCCGGATACCCGTGGACGTCGCTCACCACGTACGTCGCGGTCACGCCAACCTCGCAGCGTGAGCACGATCAGTACGACGACGTTGAGCGCCGTGACGGCGGTTGCTACCAGACATGCCAGGAAAGAGTAGTCGGAATCCAGTTGCCTCAGGCCCAGTTCCAGCGTACTTCGAGGGTGACCTCGATGGTTTGCTCGCCCGGCGTGACCGTCAGACTCTGGTCGTAACCGGCAGCGGACGACTTGGCCATCGCCATTTCCCGGATCGGGACCTGGCCGAAGGTCTCCGAGACCGCGCCGATCGAGCCGAGCTCCTGACCGGTCAGCCGCGCCAGTTGAGCGGCCTTCTCGGCAGCCTGCGCGAAGGCCAGTTCGCGGGCCCGGACCAGCAGCGCGGTCTTGTCCTCGACATCGAACTGCAGGTAGTCCAGCCCGAGGCTGTTGCCCGCCGCCGACACCGCCGCGTTCAGCAACCGGCCGAATCCGGTGAGGTCCTTCGTGGTCACCGTCATCGAGTGCGACGCCCGATACCCGGCGACCGCCATCGACTCGCCGTACTGCGGATGCACGTTGACCGAGCTGGTCTGGATATCGGACGAGCCGACACCCAGGTCACGCAGTACGGCGTTGACCGCGTCGGTGCGTTCGGCGACCAGCGCGACCGCGGCCGCTACGTCGGGGGCGTCCTGGCCGACGCTGAGCGTGAGGCGGAGCAGATCGGCCGGCGCGGTGGCCTGACCGGTCCCGGTGACGGTGATCCCAGAGTCCATGCCGGCCAGTCTGACACTTCACCCGGCGCATGGCCTTTGGTCAGCTACTGGTGGGCCGCGCGTCGCCTGCCGGGCGAAAGCTGCCAAGTCAACAACGACCAGGGAGACACGATGCGTAGGAAGACCATACTCGCCACCATCCTGGCGGGTGCGCTGCTCGCCGGTACGACCGTGGCCGGCGCCGATGCCGCCGGGCGCGACGACCAGGTCGCCCGTGCCTTCGAGGCGACCACACGCAGTACGGCGTGGACGCAGGTGGCGCGGATTCCGTTGAAGTTCCCGACGTACCACCCGCAGGGTTTCGCCGTGGTCGGCGACACGATCTTCCTGTCCAGCGTGGAGGTGCTGTAGGCGCCGGTGAAGTACCCGGCGCCGGTGGGCGGGTACGACCGGACTCCGGGTAAGGGGATCGGGCACCTGTTCGTACTGGACCGGCAGGGCAACCTGAAGAAGGACATCACGCTCGGCGAGGGCACGGTGTACCACCCGGGCGGGATCGACTTCGACGGCGAGAACGTGTGGGTCCCGGTCGCGGAGTACCGGCCGAACTCGCGCGGCATCGTCTACAAGGTGAACCCGAAGACGTTCAAGGTCAGCGAGCAGTTCCGGGTCGGTGACCACGTCGGTGGAGTCGTGCGCGACCGGCGTACGGGCATGGTGCACGGGGTGAGCTGGGGATCGCGGACGCTGTACGAGTGGACCGCGGCCGGCAAGCAGTTGGACGCCAAGGCCAACAAGAGCCACCTGCTCGACTACCAGGACTGCGACTACGTGAGCCGGAGCAAGCAGCTCTGTGGTGGAGTGACAGGACTGGCGACCGCGACCGGGGGCAACTACGAGCTCGGCGGCCTGGCGCTGCTCGACCTGAAGGACAACCGGATCCTGCACGAGATCCCGTTCCCTGCCTTCTCGGCGGCTGGGCACAGCGCGACGCGGAACCCAGTGGCGCTGGAGGTCGACGGCAACAAGCTGCGGCTGTTCACCGCGCCCGATGACGGCGAAGAGGTCAAGGGCACCGAGATTTTGATCTACGAGTCGGTCATCAGCTAGCCCGGGGGACGATGCGGGCCGGGATGTCGTGTTGGTGGCACAGCGCGAGCAGCCCGGTCCCGTCGATCAGTTGCAGGGGTTTGCCGTTCGCGAACTGGTAGCTGGACGGGCCGAAGCCGCTGGTGGTGATCAGGATGCCCTTGGTCGCGCCCGCGTCCACCACCGTGCCGAAGAGATCCCGTACCGCGGACGGCGGCACGGTTTTCGTGTAGAGCTTCGCCTGGACGACGAACATGCCACCCGTGATCGGCCTGGGATCGTGTGCCACACAGTCGATACCGCCGTCGTTCGCACTGCGGAACAGGCGGGTCTCCAGGCCCATCCGGGTGAGCAGGTTGTGCACCAGGTGCTCGAACTCGGTCGGGGTCAGCTCGAGCAGGTTCGGCCGGGAGTCGATCTCGCTGACGATGTCCGTCGCCTCGACCGTCCGCGGATCGGCCAGGTCGAAGTCCATCACGGGCTCCACCGGTTGGAGCTCCTCCGGATGCCGGGAGACCTCGGCGCCGAAGTAGTGCCGGACGCAGGCGACCGGGTCGAGCTGGTCGAGGACGAGGGCCTTGTACTGCTCGCGGGTGGCCCGCAACGTGATCAGGCACGGCCGCACGGTCCGGCCGGTGGCGAGGTCCACCGACTCGACCATGCCGTTGAACACGACTGTGTCGACCACGCCGTACCGGTCGTGCCCGAAGACCAGGTGCAGCGCCCGCAACGCGCACTGTGCGACCAGTTGCTGGTAGAGGAGGCGCACTTCCTTCTCCGGCCGCGGTACGGCGACCACGGCGTCCTGCTCCTCGTCGTACCGGTATGACGCTTCCGGCGGTACGACGCCGACGTCGGGCAGGTCCCACTCCAACGCCAGCAGGGTCGACTCGGGCACGTAGCCGACTTTGCGGCGGCGCGGGAAGTCGTGCGGCTCGGCGGTCCGTTCCAGCGCCTTCTGGAAGTACCGGGTCACTGCCTTGCGGTCCCGGTTCTCCACGCACCGCTGGTACTCGTCCACGCGCTGGTGCTGCTCCGCGGTGGTCTCGTCCAGCCGGCGCTGCTGCTCGGCCTGTTCCCGGGAGGACCGCGCGACCCGTTCCCGCCGGGTCTCCTCGGCCGCCCGGTGCCGCTCGATCGCCTCGGCGAACCGGTCCTCGGCCTGCCGCAGGCGCCGCGCATACCGCCTGTTCCCACCCACCCAGCTCGCGAACGGCCCCGGCGGACTCGGCAGGAACGCGGCCCACACCGGCCCCGGGTGCGGCTCCAGCTCCGCCGCCGACACCAACGGTGGCGCCCGCCGCGGCGCCCGTTTCAACGTCTGCAGGTCGGTCCCGTGCACCTCGATCGCCAGCGCTTCGGCCAGCACACTCTGCAACTCCCGGACACGCTCCCGCACCGCAGCGGTCCGTTGCGCCGCCTCGGCGGTACGACCCGGCGGACGCTCGCTGCGGGCAACCCGATCGCCCGACCAGCCCATGGCCTCACACCTTTCCCTACCAGCGTAGCCACCCAGCCACGCTCCGCGACGGGACACGACGCAGAGTTATCCCGGCGATTGCTTGCCGTCCACCCCCGGTTTCCCTGAATTCGAACACACGCCCGCGTATACTGTACGAACACCCAGCAGGGTTCCCGGCGCGGCCCGATCCCAACCGAAAACAAGCGTTTTCAGGCGCGCGAGGATCCATTGCCGGCAACAACCTGAGCCGAATCGACCATCCGAGCCGCCCAGTCGATGCTCTTCGCCGCATCCGCCGCCGAGGTCGACGACGCCTGATACTGCGACTTCGACTTCAGCTTGAGCAGCCGCGAGAACGTCTGGGCGGTCTCCCGGCCAACCGGCCCAGACGCTTTGAGCTCGGCAACGGCTTCCAAATGGTTGTCGCCCTTCTTCGTTCGGCCGGTCAACGCGAGGCAGATCGCATCCTTGGAGTTGATGCCGGAGGTGACGGCGCTCGATGTCGCCGCGTTGAACAGGCCGAGGTCGTGGGTGAGTTCGGCTGCTTCCAGGAACTCCCGCGCCTTTGGCCAGATGGGCGCGCGCGTCTTCCAGTGCTCCCATCAACTGGCCTTGCGGGTGAGGCTCGGGCGTGGTGCTGCGCCGGCGACCGGTACCGCGTCGCGGCGGAGTTCGCCGACGAGGCGTTCACCGCGGCGGACCAGTCGCTTGAGCTCCTGCGCGCTGTACTCGACGACCTCGCAAGTGTTGCCGGACCAGCGGGCGGCGCGCTCGGTCAACGCCTCGATCTGTCGGAGCCACCGTGGATCGGATTCGTCGACCTTGTCCGGCCGGACCACCAGCAGGTCGAGGTCGCTGTCCGGACCGGCCTGCCCGCGTGCGCTGGAACCGAACAGCCAGACAGCGGCGGCGGGCACCTCCCAGGACTCGGCTTCCGCTCTAAGTCGGGCGAGCAGGATCTCGCGAAGGTTGACGAGATCGTGGATCGCTGGGTAGGCGACATGATCGCGGTTGAGCCTGTAGAGCTTGGCTCGCCCGGCCGGCTCGACATCGACCAGCCCGTTGCGCGCCAGATCGTCGAGGACCTTCTGGACTCCGCTGGCGCTGGCCGGCGTCCTCAGCAGTCCGGCGACTGCGCGACCCGTGAGTGGTCGATCGGTCCTGGTCAAGACGCCAAGGACCCGACCGTGCAGGCCCGGGATGGCCGTGGAGATCGGTTCGGGAAACTGCATGGCGCACCTCCTCATGCCCACTATAGAGGTCATATGCCCACTCAACCAAACATATGACCGACTGAGTGGGCAATCATCTCCGTGCTCTTGCCGGGCGGGTGGGGCGCGGTCACGATGACGGGATGAGCTTGCCTTCGTATGCGTTCGGGGTGTCCGGGGTTGCTTTGCTGGGGGAGACGATCGGGGGGAATCTTCGGCGGGCGGTGGGGGCGTACGGGGATCGGGACGCGATGGTCGAGGTCGCCAGTGGGCGGCGGTGGACGTACGGCGAGTTCGGGGCCGACGTGGAGACCGTGGCGCGGGGGTTGATGGCGCGGGGGATCGCGAAGGGAGATCGGGTCGGGATCTGGGCGCCGAACTGCGCGGAGTGGACGATCACGCAGTACGCGACGGCGACGATCGGCGCGATCCTGGTGAACATCAACCCGGCGTACCGCACGCACGAGTTGGCGTATGCGCTGAACCAGTCGGGCGTGAAGCTGCTGGTGTCGGCGACGGAGTTCAAGACCAGCGACTACCGGGCGATGGTGGACGAGGTCCGCAAGGACTGCGCGGCGCTGGAGGACACGGTCTACATCGGCACGTCCGACTGGGACGAGCTGGTCGCCGCCGCTGAGGGGATCAGCAAAGAACAGCTCAGCGAGCGGGAAGCCGAGCTGAGCTTCGACGATCCGATCAACATCCAGTACACGTCCGGGACCACGGGATTCCCGAAGGGCGCGACGCTCTCGCACCACAACATCCTCAACAACGGGTACTTCGTCACCGAGCTGATTGGCTTCACCGAAGACGACCGGCTGTGCATCCCGGTCCCCTTCTACCACTGCTTCGGCATGGTGATGGGCAACCTCGGCTGCACCACCCACGGCGCCTGCATGGTGATCCCCGGCCCGGCCTTCGATCCGAAGTCCACGTTGCAGGCGGTTCAGGATGAACGCTGCACCGGCCTGTACGGCGTACCGACCATGTTCATCGCCGAACTCGGGTTACCGGACTTCGCGTCGTACGACCTGACGTCCCTCAGGACCGGGGTGATGGCCGGCTCGCCGTGTCCGGTCGAGGTGATGAAGCGCTGCGTGGCCGACATGCACATGGCCGAGGTCGCGATCTGCTACGGCATGACCGAGACGTCGCCGGTGTCCACCCAGACCCGTCGCGACGACGACCTGGACCGCCGTACGTCGACCGTGGGCCAGGTGATGCCGCACGTCGAGGTGAAACTGGTCGATCCCGCGACCGGACTCGTCGTCCCGCGCGGTGAACCGGGCGAGCTGTGCACCCGCGGATACTCCGTGATGCTCGGCTACTGGAATGAGCCGGAGAAGACGGCCGAAGCGATCGATCAGGCCCGCTGGATGCACACCGGCGACCTCGCCGTGATGCGCGACGACGGCTACGTGACCATCGTCGGCCGGATCAAGGACATGGTGATCCGCGGCGGCGAGAACGTGTACCCGCGCGAGATCGAGGAGTTCCTCTACACCCATCCCGGTGTCGCCGACGTCCAGGTGATCGGTGTCCCGGACCCGAAGTACGGCGAGGAGCTGTGCGCCTGGATCAAGCTCAAACCAGGCGCCGACCCACTCGACGCGGCCAAGGTCAAGGAGTTCGCCACCGGCAAGCTCGCGCACTACAAGATCCCGAGGTACGTCCTCCTCGTCGACGACTTCCCGATGACCGTCACCGGCAAGATCCGCAAGGTCGAAATGCGCGAGAAGTCGGTGGAGCTACTCGGCCTGAACCAGCCCGGCTGAGGTCGCGACCCTCCTCGTCGTGGTTATCCACGCGAAACGTGGGAGGGGGATTCGGAAACGGGAGTTTGTTCCGGAGGCAACGGTGCGGCAATCGGGCGGTCTTTCACTGGATGACATCCAGACGGACCGAATCCGGGAGTCGGCATGCAACTCACAGGCGGTGCGCATTACCCCGTCGTCGTGGTCGGCGGCGGCCAGGCCGGTCTGGCGACGAGCTGGCACCTGACCCGGCGCGGAGTGGATCACCTTGTGCTGGAGGCGGATCGGGTCGGCAGCGAGTGGCGGAACCGGCGGTGGGACTCGTTCTGCCTGGTCACGCCGAACTGGCAGTGCCGGCTCCCGGGTTTCCCGTACGACGGGCCGGCGGCGGACGGGTTCATGCTGCGCGACGAGATCGTGGCCTATCTGGAGGACTACTCCCGCTCGTACGACGTGCCGCTGGTCGAAGGAGTTCGGGCGACCGGCCTGGACGACGGATTCCGGATCGCCACCACGCAAGGGGCGGTCACCGCCGACCAGGTGGTGCTCGCGACCGGGCCGTATCAGGTGCCGCGGATTCCCCGGATGGCGGAGCGCTTGCCGACGACGGTCACGCAGCTCCACTCCTCGCAGTACAAGAACCCGGACCATATGCCGGCAGGCGAGGTTGTCGTGATCGGCACCGGACAGTCGGGCTGCCAGATCGCCGAGGATCTGCACCTGGCGGGACGGACCGTGCACCTGGTCACCGGCAGCGCTCCGCGAGTGGCGAGGTTCTACCGCGGGCGGGACGTCGTCGCCTGGCTCGACCTGATGGGCTACTACGCCAAGGGAATCGACGAGTTCGACGATGTCGATGCGGTGCGCTTCCGGGTGAACCATTACGTCACCGGACGGGATGGCGGCCGCGACATCGACCTGCGGAAGTTCGCTCTGGAGGGGATGAAGCTGTACGGGCGGCTGGTCGACGCGGATCAGACGTCGCTGCGGTTCGCCCAGGATCTGAGCAAGAACCTCGACCACGCGGACGCGGTGTCGGAGGGGATCAAGGACTCGATCGACGCCTTCGTCGCGGCGAACGGGATCGACGCCCCGGACGAGGATCGCTACCGGCCTGTCTGGGAGCCGTCGAGCGAGCCGGAAGCCCTTGAAATCAAAGGGATCAGCACGGTTATCTGGAGCACCGGGTTCCGCCGCGACGACTCGTGGATCCGGTTGCCGGTGTTCGACGGCCGCGGCTACCCGACCCACCATCGCGGTGTGACGAGCGTCCCGGGGCTCTACTTCATCGGTCTGCCCTGGCAGTACACGTGGGGCTCGGGCCGCTTCGGTGGGGTTGCCGACGACGCGCGGTACCTGGTCGAACGAATCACGGAGCAGCGGGCGGGCATGCACTGGATCGCCGGCCTGCCCAGGAAGACGGTTGCGTGAGGCAATGGATATGTCGACAAAGATCTCCGACGCGCACCGGCACCTCGGCAAGCTGCCCGCGTATCCGTTTTACGGCGGTCCACCGGTCAACCCCGACACCACCGCTCGCGCGACCATCGGCGAACTGCTCGAGGATCTCGATGCCGAGGGCACCGAGCGCGCGCTGGTGATCCCGAACTACGGCGTACCGGACGTCGCTGTCTCGTTCGCCTTCAACAACCTCGTGGTCGAGGCGGCGGCGCGGGACGACCGGATCCGGGCGGGGCTCTGGGTCTCCCCACGACCGCAGGACGCCGAGCTCACCGCGAAGGCGCTCACGCTGGCGACGGAACCTGGCGTGCGGGCGCTCAAACTCAGCTTCCTGCTCGGCGGTCATCCAACCGACGACGCCGTACGACCGCAGCTCGACGAGATCTTCACCACGGCCAGGGACAACGGCCTCGTCGTGCACGTGCACACCTCGCCCGGCGCCGCGTCCGACATCGACCACGTCGGTCACCTGGTCGACACCTACGCCAACGAAGTCCCGGTGCATCTCGTTCACTTCGGTGGCGGGATGAGTGGGCACATCAAGCTGATCGGCTCCCGGTTCTTCGACTGGATCGAGGCCGGGAAGCGGGTCTACACCGACCTGTCCTGGGCGATCGGCTTCGCCCCGGGCTGGCTGGCCGCCGAGATCGAGCGCCGCGGCATCGGTCACGACCGGGTGCTGTTCGCCAGCGACCAGCCGTGGGGCGACCACGCCGGCGAGTTCGCCCGGGTGCGCGCCGCGATGGGTGACGGCGAGCTCGGCGAGCACGTCTTCCACCGCACGTTCAGCCATCTGTACGACTGACACATCACCACACCTCAAGGAGCAGCCATGCCCGAACTGACCGAGCTCGAGACCAAGAGCCTGGAGGAGATCCCGCACCCGTCGCTGCCGCAGGGCTCCAGCATCTACGGCGGGACGAAGGTGTTCCCGGACTACCAGGCCGAGGACGGCGAGACCTACTTCACCCTGGTGCACGGGATCGCGCACGAGTCCTCGGTGAGCTTCGTCGCGATCCTGCAGGCGACCCGGGCGCAGCGCAAGGGGTTCGAGTCGGCGATCTACTTCTACGGTCCCGGTTCGCTGAACTGCCTGGCCACCCGGGGTTTCCCGACCACCGGCAACTCCGCCTTCCCCGGCGAGCACAACATCAACGAGTCGCTGAAGACCTTCATCAGCGAAGGCGGCAAGGTGTACTGCTGCCGGTTCGGCCTGTCCCTGCACGGAGCCCGCGAGGAGGACCTGATCGAGGGGGTCATCCCGACGCATCCGCTGGACGTGCAGGACGCGCTGATCCACTACGCCCGCAAGGG
Source organism: Kribbella caucasensis (assembly GCF_004361855.1). Classification (GTDB taxonomy): domain Bacteria; phylum Actinomycetota; class Actinomycetes; order Propionibacteriales; family Kribbellaceae; genus Kribbella; species Kribbella caucasensis. The sequence goes on along the minus strand of NZ_SNWQ01000006.1, from coordinate 96,509 downwards.
TGCCATCATCAACTCGACGTACATGTTCTGAGGGATGACCGTGAGCGTTGGCGCCGAAGTTGCTCAGGGCAACCTGGTGGACGAGGGTCTGTCGATCCGGGCCGAGATGGCCGTGTACGGCGTTCAGGTGGACGCCCCGGTTCGCCGGAGCAAGGGGGCCGGTCCGAGCGACGACGGGCACCTGGTCGTCGACGGTGCCAACGCCACCCTCCCGATCGTCGCGGACAGCCCGTACCAGGTGCGCGACGGATCGGTCTATCGCAACGGGCTCGACCTGGGCCTATCGGTCGAGCCCGTCAGCCGGCCGAAGTTCTACGACCTGACCACGGCCGAAGGCATCCCCTACCGCCAGATCGCTTTGCTGCACGGGAAGGACGTGCTCGCCACGACGGTCGTCCAGACCTGCATCCGGTACGACGAGTCGACGCGCTGCCGGTTCTGCTCGATCGAGGAGTCGCTGCGATCGGGTGCGACCGTGGCGGCGAAGACACCGGCTCAGTTGGCCGAGGTCGCGGAGGCAGCAGTCCGGCTGGACGGGGTCACGCAAATGGTGATGACCACTGGGACCACGAACGGGCCGGATCGGGGTGCGCGGAATCTCGTCCGCTGTGTGAAGGCTGTCCTGCAAGCCGTTCCAGGGTTGCCGATCCAGGTCCAGATCGAGCCGCCAGGTGACCTTCGGGTGCTGGCGGAGCTTCGCGAGGCCGGAGCGACGTCGATCGGGATCCACGTGGAGTCGCTGGACGACGAGGTTCGGCGGCGGTGGATGCCGGGGAAGTCGACCGTGAGCCTGGCGGAGTACGAGGCCGCTTGGGACGAGGCGGTTCGGGTGTTCGGGTGGAACCGGGTGTCGACGTACCTGCTGATCGGGATGGGTGAGTCCGCGGACGAGTTGGTGCGCGGTGCCGCTGGGTTGATCGATCGAGGCGTGTACCCGTTCGTCGTACCGCTGCGGCCGATGCTCGGGACGCTGGCCCGGGCCGATGGAGTGACGCCGCCGGACGCGCGGGTCGTGCGGGAGGTCACCGCGCGGGTTGCGGCGCTGCTCGCGGAGGCGGGGATGCGGGGCGCGGATCAGGGTGCTGGGTGCGCGGCTTGTGGGGCCTGCAGTCTGTTGTCGGCGGCGGGATCATGAGTACTACGGTCGCGCAGTTGACTGGGGTCCGTCGGGCGGCGGACGTGGCTGCGTTGCTGGGCGATCCACCGGCCGGCGCTCCACGGTTTCTGATCGAGGAGGCGGACGGGCGGGCGGTGCTGGCCTATCGCCGGTTGCGACACCAGGCCTTCGTCGAGGACCAAGGGCTGTTCGACGGGAGCGATCTCGACGACCGCGACGAGGACCCACGCACGATCGTCTTGATCGCACGAGACTCCACCGGTGCGGTTATCGGCGGGGTGCGCCTGGGTCCGGCGACAGCGGGTCCCGACATCGGCTGGTGGCAAGGCGGCCGTCTCGTCACAACCGGGAGCTCCGCCGGCGTCGGCGCTGCTCTCGTTCGGGCAGCGTGTGCTCGGGCGGAGGCTGCGGGCGCGTTGCGATTTGACGCCACTGTCCAGACTGGGACGCATCGGTTCTTCCAGCGGCTCGGGTGGGAGACGATCCGACCGGTGGAGGTTGCTGGGAGCAAGCATCTGCTGATGCGGTGGCCGATCGACCGGGTCGCTCGGCTGGTCGCGGCGACGAAGAGTGAACTGGGCCCGCTGCTGTCCGGCCTCGGGCCGCAAGGGTTCGTGGGCGACGACGGCGCGCCGGTGCCGGGGAGTGACTTGGTGGCGGCTTGCGACGCGATCTTGCCGTCGATGGTGGAACGGGATCCGGAGTGGGCCGGCTGGTGCTCGGTGCTGGTGAACGTGAACGACCTGGCCGCGATGGGTGCGGAGCCCGTCGGCCTGCTGGATGCGCTCGGCGCACGGGACCGGTCGTTCGCGACGCGGGTGCTGAGCGGATTGCGCCGGGCCGCGACGGCGTACGGCGTACCGGTGCTCGGCGGACACACCCAGTTCGGCGTACCGGCGGCGCTGAGTGTCACCGCGCTCGGGCGGACCGCGCATCCGGTGCCAGGCGGCGGCGGACGTCCCGGACAGCCGGTCCGGCTGACGGCCGACCTCGCCGGAGGTTGGCGATCTGGCTATGCCGGACGGCAGTGGGACTCGACCAGCGGACGGCGTACTGAGGACCTGAGGGCGATGATCGGTGCCGTGGGCAACGCCCGGCCGGAAGCTGCGAAGGACGTTTCGATGGCCGGAGTCGTCGGCACGCTTGGGATGCTCGCGGAAGCGAGCGGTTGCGCGGCGACCCTCGACGTCGCCGCCGTACCGAAGCCCGGCGACGCGTCGATGGGGGACTGGCTCACCTGCTTCCCCGGCTTCGCGATGCTCACGACCGGCAGGCAGGAACTGTCCGCCGGGCCGGCAGACAGCGCGGTCTGCGGCGAGTTGACCACCGGGCAGGGCGTGCGGTTGCGCTGGCCTGACGGAGAGATCACCGAGGCGCTGGCCGCCGGGGTGACCGGGATGGGAGCGGCATGACGACTCTGCGGATGGCGGCGGTCGCCGCGAACTTCGACCGGGACCTGGAGGCGGACTTCGCCAAGGTCCAGGTTCTGATCGAGCAGGCCCGGTCCGCCGGCGTGAGGCTGCTCGTCCTCCCCGAGGGCGCCCTCGGTGGCTACCTGCTCAGCCTGGATGGAACGGCCGAACCGCCGCCCGCGTTCGACCTGCACGGTCCCGAGATCGCCCGGATGGTGAAGCTGGCCGGGGATCTCGTCGTCGCGGTCGGGTACGCCGAGGCCGAGGGCGACTCGATCTACAACAGCGCGGTCTGTGTCACCGGCGACGGGATCCTCGGCCATCACCGTAAGGTGCACCAGCCGTTGCGCGAGGACGAGCACTACGCGGCGGGCGACAGGTTCGAGGCGTTCGACACTCCGGTCGGGCGGATGGGCTTGATGATCTGTTACGACAAGGCGTTCCCCGAGGCCGCGCGGACGCTGGCCCTGGACGGCGCCGAGGTGATCGCCTGCCTGTCGGCCTGGCCGGGTGCCCGGACGAACCCGGATCCGGATCTGTCCCGGGACCGCTGGAAGCGGCGGTTCGATCTGTTCGACCGGGCCCGGGCGCTGGAGAACCAGGTGGTCTGGTTGTCCGCGAACCAGTCCGGCATGTTCGGCTCGCTCAGATTCGTCGCCAGCGCGAAGGTGGTGGACCCGGGCGGCGAGATCCTCGCGGACACCGGGGTGACCGAGGGAATGGCGATCGCCGATGTGGACGTATCCCGGGCGCTCGAACTGGCTCGCCGATCGATGGGCCACCTACGTGACCGCCGGCCGGAGACGTACGGGACGCCCGAGCTGGTATGAGCCTGAAGATCGGTGCCGTCGCGGCTGGTTTCACCCGGGATCTGGAGTTCGATCTGTCCCGGGTGGAAGCGCTGATCCGGCACGGCCGGCGCGAGGAGATCCAGTTGCTGGTGCTGCCGGATGCGGCGCTGGGCGGCTACCTGTCCGACCTGAGCCGGCCGTCGCCGGACGACCTGCCGCCCGCGTTGTCACTCGATGATCCGCTGATCCCCAAGGTGATCGCGATGGCCGGCGAGATGGTGGTCTGCTTCGGCTTCTGCGAGGCCGACGGCGGCGAGCGCTACAACACCGCGCTGTGCGTCACCGGGGACGGTGTGCTCGGCCGGCATCGCAAGGTGCACCAACCACCGGGGGAGCGGTCCGTGTACGCCGCGGGCAACGGGTTCGAGGCGTTCGAAACCCCGATCGGGCGGCTCGGCATGATGATCGACTACGACAAGACGTTCCCCGAGTCCGCCCGGGCGCTCGCGGTCGACGGCGCCGAGGTGATCGCCTGCCTGAACGCCTGGCCGACCAGCATCACCAACCGGGCCCCGCGGATGAACGAGGACCGGCAGTCCCGGTTGTTCGACCTGTACGACCGGTCCCGCGCCGCGGAGAACCAGGTCGTGCTGGTCTCGTCGAACCTGACCGGCTCGATAGGCGGGATGCGGTTCCTCGGCCAGTCGAAGGTGGTCGGTCCCGGCGGTGACATCGTCGCCCGGACCTGGTCGAAGGCCGGGATCGCGGTCGCCGACCTCGACGTACGGGCCGAGATCGACACCGCGCGCCGGGTCCTGCATCACCTGGCCGAGCGCCGTCCGGAGGTGTACTGATGCGGATCGCGTTACTGAGCTACTCGACCAAGCCGCGCGGTGGCGTCGTGCACACCCTGGCGCTGGCGGAGGCGTTGGCCGCTCGCGGTGAGGACGTCACGGTGTGGTCGCTCGGCCGAGGTGGTGACACCGGCTTCTACCGTTCGGTGGATCCTCGGGTGCGGTTGGCGGTAGTTCCGTTTCCGGACCTGCCCGGGGAGGAGGTCGGCGCGCGGATCCTGCGGTCGATCGCCGTACTGCGGGACGCCTTCGACGCGTCCGGGTACGACATCGTGCACGCCCAGGACTGCATCAGCGCGAACGCGGTCGGGCGCTGCGTACGAACCGTGCACCACATCGATCACTTCAGCACGCCCGAGCTGGTCGCCTGCCACGAGCGCGCGATCGTCACGCCGTACGCGCACATCTGCGTCTCCGCGGCAGTCGCCGCCGAACTCGCCGACGGATGGGGGCTCAAGGCAACGGTCGTCCCGAACGGCGTCGCGGCGGCTCGGTTCTCGGCGGCCGCCGCTGACGAACCGGCTGCTGTTGCCGCCCGGACGCGGTGGACGAATGAGCTCGGACGGTACGTGCTCACGGTCGGCGGAATCGAACCCCGCAAGGGCTCTCTCGACCTGCTCGAGGCCTTTGCGCAGATCGGCGACCCGGACCTCCGGCTGGTGATCGCTGGGGGCGAGACGCTGTTCGACTACCGCTCGTACCGCGCTCGGTGGGAGGCACGCGCTGTCGAGCTCGGCGTCGCCCCGATCGTCCTCGGCCCGGTCCCAGACCCCGACCTGCCGTCGCTGGTCGCGGCCGCCGAGGTCTTCGCCTTTCCTTCAGTCAAAGAGGGTTTCGGTCTGGCGCCGCTGGAGGCCCTCGCAGCCGGGGTACCACTCGTCGTCTCCGACCTCCCCGTCTTCCACGAAATCTTCGGCCCCGCCGCAACCTATGCCGGTGACCCAGCCGAACTGGCGGCGCAGCTCACAGCGCGCCACCACCCCGCCAGACGGACTGCCGGCCAGACTCTCGCGGCGAGCTACACCTGGGAGGCTGCGGCGGCCGCGCATGTCGGCCTATATGAATCACTCGCCGCCTGACGGAGCCAGCCGGAGGCGGTGGGCGTGGTTGGGTTCACGGGTCTGGTGTGGGGTCGGTGACTGGGTGGGTTCCGGTGGGTGTGACGTGGAACCGGTAGCCGTGGGGTGTGGTCCATTCCAGGGTCTTGCGGTCCAGGCGCCGGACCTTCCAGCGCCCGAACGTCTTGACCCTGTGGGCGTAGCGCCGCAGGGGTGCGAGATTCTCGGTTCCGGTCTGACCGGGTGGCCCGAGGGGGTCATACGGCCGGATGTGGTCCAGGTCCATCGCCCGGTCGGTTTCGCGGGTGCCGTAGGGGAACTGCTCGACCGGGTGGATCAGCTTGACCCGTTCCCGGACCCGGTCGGGGATCTCGTAGCAGTCAACACCGATGGCGTCGTTCAGGTCGATGACCGGTTTGACGACGTACGGACCGTGGCCGACGAGTTCGGCCAACTGGCTGGCCAGCAACGGGCCGAGGCCCTCGACCCGCAGGATCCCGTCACCGGTAGCCAGCGTGTGGTCGGTCAGGTGTACGTAAATCTCGGTCTGCCCCGGCCGCATCCGCCCACCCGCCGCCCGGCCAGCACCACTCGCGGGCGCTGCGCCGTGGGCGGCGTGGGTGCCGTGGGTGGCGTGGGCGTCGCGCTTGATCTGGGCCAGGCGCGCGTCGAACGCGCGCTGCGCGGCCGCGTCCAGCGGTTCACCGGCGTCGGGGTCTGCGGCGTCTGGGTCGACGCGCTGGCCGGGCCAGCCGGGCTCACCCGGGGCGCCGGTGGGGGTGTCCAGCGGGTCCGGCAGGTCGCTGTGGCTCGGGTGGGGCGCGTCCCGGTCGGCCTCGTCATCCGGCTCGAGCTCAGGACCGAACGCCGGCTCAGGGCCATGCTCGGGCTCAGGGCCGTGCTCGGGCTGAAGCTCACGGCCGGGCTCGGGCTCACGGCCGGGGTCAGGGCCTGGGCGGGCCTCAGGGCCGGGGCCGGGGCGGGGGGCGGGTGCTGCCTGCGGTGCGGGCTCGGGGCCGGGGTTGGTCTGATTGAGGAGCTGGGCGCGGGCCTGGCGGAGGAGCTCTTCGGTGTAGACGGGGTCGGCGATGATGCCGATCGCCTTGGCGCGGCGATGCGGCAGGGTGTCGGTGTCGCCGAGGATCTTCAGGGCCTCGGCGATACTGGCGATGCTCGCGTCGAACCGGATCACATCCCCGGACGCCGCGCGGATATAGACCCTCTTCGTGCCATGTTCGTCGGAGCGGCCGACATAGACGCCCCGCTCCCGCGCCTTCTGCTCAGCCTCGGCGCGGGCGGCGTCGGGATCGGCGCGCCACTTCGCAGCCTTGACGATCTTCTCGAGCCGTTCCGGGGTGACGCTGTCCACGACCGCCGCGACCTGCTTGTCCACCAACGCCGCGGCCTCCTCCGACAGGGTGAGGCAGGCGGTGGCGATCCGGCAGGCCCGCCACGGTGTCGCGTCCCCGGATCGGACCCGGGCGAGGGTGAACGGGAGCCGGTGGCGCAGGGCGAGGGCCTGGCCGATGAGGTTGGCGGCGGCGCCGGCCGAGATGCCGAGGACGGCGCCGAACTCGGCGGCCGCGAATTCGGCGACCTCGGGGCAGCCGTCACCACCCAGGACCACGGCGCGTTCGCGGCCCTGCCAGCTGGAGCGGCCCGGGCGGGGTGGGCAGGTGTCGGGGTGGTGCCGGTCGGCGTAGACCAGGGCGTGTTCGAGGAGGCTGGCCTCGCGCCGGTTCGCCTCGGCGCGCTGCTCGGCGGCCGAGGCCAGCAGGTCGGCCGTCGGCAACTCGGTGAGATCCGTCTCGAACATACTGTCGATTATAAGTCACGTTCCGTGACCACACCAAATTTCTCCTTATCCACAAGGGAAAACGCGACGGCGCAGGCCAGTTAGGCTGGCTGTGCGCCCAGGCGGGCCGGCGGCCACGCGGCGTCGGTGGCCCCGAATCTCCACGCCCACAACGCATTCCGGCCGTTCGCCCCCACCCGGGTCAGCTGCCCATCTACACGGCGAGGCTCAGTCGTAATCCTGCGCCAACGACGTCCGGGGTGGTCAGGTCGAGTCGCGGCGGACCAGGGTGGTTGGAAGGATCACGGCGGCTGGTTGTTCGCCGTTGATGACGTCGCCTAGTAGGCGGACCATTTCGCTGCTGATTCGTTCGAAGGGTTGCCGCATCGTGGTGAGGGCCGGACTCAGCGCGGCGGCGAGATAGGAGTCGTCGAAGCCGCCGACTGCCACGTCGTCCGGGACTCGTCGGCCCTGCGCGGCCAGGGTGGTCAGGGCACCGGCCGCCATCAGGTCGGAGGCGACGAACACCGCGTCGATCTCCGGCCGGGCGGCGAGCAGGTCCGCCATCGCACGCTGTCCGCCGAGCCTCGAATAGTCGCCGTTGGCAACGAGTCCTTCGTCGTAGGCGTCACCGAGCTCCTCGCGGTACCCCTGCAGCCGCTGGACTCCGCCAGGCGTGTCCAGCGGTCCGGTGATCGTTGCGATGTGCCGGCGACCGGTGTCGCGGAGGTGCCGGACCATTTCCCGCGCCCCGGCCACGTCGTCGGCGGCGACGTACCCGATCTTGCCTTCGTGGCCGAGCGACGTCCCGCAGGCGACGGTCGGGACTCCCTCGCGCAACAACGAGCCGACCACCGGGTTGCCGGCGTGCGACGAGATCAGCAGTACGCCGTCGACGTGGCCGGCGGTGACGTAGTCGGTGACGCGGCGTCGTTCCTCCGCGGTACCGGCCACCATCAGCAGCAGCGGCATGTCGCGTTTCGCCAGCGCGTCCGCGGCGCCGCGTAGCAGCACCGAGAAGTTCGGGTCCTCGAACAGCAGTTGCTGCGGCTCGGTCAGTAGGAAGGCGACCGAGTTCGCCCGTCCGGTGACCAGGCTGCGTGCGTGCCGGTTGGCGGCGTATCCGGTCGACTTGATCGCCGCCTGGACGGCGGTGAGCGCCTCCGGGGAGACCCAGTGGCCGCCGTTCAGCACCCGCGAGACGGTACCGCGGGACACGCCGGCGACGGCGGCCACGTCCTTGATGGTCGGTCGCCTGCGGCTGCCGTTCTGCTCCACACGCCGAGAGTTTAGTTCCACCTCAACTCTTCACCGCGCCGGCCGCGAGGTCGACCTTCCAGTACCGCTGCAGAGTGAGGAACAGGGCGACCAACGGCACGATCGACAGCAGCGACCCGGTTACGACAGAGGTGTACAGGCTGGGTTGGGACGCGCCCTGGTTCAGCAGCCCCGACAGACCGACCGTGAGCGGGAACAGTTGGTCGTTGCCGAGCATGATGTACGGCAGCAGGAAGTTGTTCCAGATCGCCACGAACTGGAACAGGAACACCGTCACCAGACCGGGCGCCATCAGCGGGACCGCGATCGACCGGAAGATCAGGAAGTCGCCGGCGCCGTCGGTACGAGCCGCCTCCACCAGATCGTCGGGAACGGCCGCGGCCGCGTAGATCCGGGCCAGGTAGATGCCGTACGGGCTGATGATGCTCGGCAGCAGCACGGCCCAGTACGTATTGGTCAGCCCGAGCTTCGCCAGCAACAGGTACTGCGGGACCGCCAGCACCACACTCGGCACAAGGACTCCGGCCAGCAGGACGTTGAACGTCGCCTGCTTACCGATGAACGTGTACTTCGCCAGCCCGTACCCGGCCGCTGCCGACACGATCGTGGACAGCAGCCCGCCGACTCCGGCGTACAGGGTCGTGTTGGCCATCCAGCGCCAGAACAGGCCACCCCGGTACGCCGAGAGGTCGGCGATGTTGTCGAACAGATGCGTCGACGGGCTGAACGTGAAGGTGGAGAACAACTCGGCGCCACTCTTGGACGACGCGATCAGCACCCACAACACCGGCAGCAGGCAGTACGCCGCTCCGACCAGCAGGATCGCCGTCGCGACCGGACTGCGCGACGTCGGGCGGCGTACTGGGGTGCTCACCGGCTGAATGGTCCGCTCGGGGGCGAGAGTGGTCATCGGTTCTCCTGACCGAACGCGCGGCTCTGGACCAGCCGCAGGAAGCCGTACGACAGCACGAACGTCGCGAAGGCGAGGATCACCGACGTGGCCGCCGCCGAGTGCAGATCGTCTCGGGTGAAGGCGTCCCGGTACACCTTCATCAGCGGTGTCCAGGTGCTGGAGATCGTGTTCGTCAGCGGCCGCAACGTCACCGGCTCGGCGAACACCTGCAGAGTGGCGATCAGCGAGAAGACGAACGTCATGATCAGCGAGGGCAGCACCACCGGGACCTTGATCCGCCAGGCGATCGCGATCTGCCCGCACCCGTCCAGCTCGGCCGCCTCGTAGATCTCGCTCGGGATCGCCTTCAGCGCGGTGTAGATCACCACCATGTTGAACCCGACACCGCCCCAGACAGCGATGTTGGCGACCGCGAAGATCACGTTGCCGGACGACAACAGGTCGGGCAGGGGCCACCCGAGCCGATCGGCGACGTGATGGAACGGGCTCACCGACGGCAGGTAGAGGAAACCCCACAGCAGTGAGGAGATGACGGCCGGCACGGCGTACGGGAGGAAGATCGCCAGCCGGGAGAACTTCCGCGCCCGGGCCCTCGGAGTGTCCAGCAGCAACGCGAAGAGCAGGGCCAGACCGAGCATGGTCGGCACGACGATCACGCCGTACGCCGCGACCCGGAGCACGCTGGCGGCGAAGTCCGGGTCGGTCAGCGCCTTGGAGTAGTTCGACAGCCCGGCCCAGACCTGCTCGCGCGATCCCTTGCCGAGCCCGAGCCCGCGCACCTTGACGGTACGCAGGCTCAGGTACACGGCGTACCCGATCGGCAGGGCGAGGAACGCGGCGAACAGCAGGACCGCCGGGGCGAGGAACGCGTACGGCGCGAGCGACCGGCGCGGGCGACGAGTTGCCGCCCGGCTGCCGGTGCTCACCTGACCAGTGCTCACTTGACCGAGAACCCGGAACTCTTGAGGTTCTCCAGGGTGGTGGTCTGCATCGCCTTGATCGCGGCGGTGAACCCAGCCTTGGACTTCGCCTGCGCGGCCTTGCCGAACTCGTCGGTGTAGGCGGAGTACGCGACGTTGACGTTGGGACCGAAGGTGAAGCTGCGGGCGGTCTTGGCGATCTCGGCGGCCTTCGGGTAGAAGTCCGGCTGGTTGGCGAAGAAGGCCGGCGGCGCCGACAGCGCAGCCGCCTGACCAGGCTGGTCGGACGGGTAGACGCCACTGACCTTGGCAAGCGCGGTGACGGCCTCGGGAGAGGTGTTCAGCCACTCGATGAACTTGGCCGCTTCGGCGGGATGCTTGGACTGCGAGGTCACCGAGGTCGCGGAGCCGCCCCAGTTGCCGGTGGCCGGCTGGTCCGGCGTCCATTGCGGCATCGGTGCCATCGCCCACTTGCCCTTGGTGGCGGCGGCGTTGCCCTCGAGTACGCCGGGCGCCCAGATGGCGGAGAGCCAGCCGACCTGAGTGCCGTTGTTGAGCGCGGCGTTCCACTCCGGGGTGTACATCGGCTTGTTGTCGATCACGCCGTCCTGGACCAGGCCACCCCAGAAGTCGGCGACCTTGACGGTCGGCTCGTCGTCGACGGACACCGACCAGGACTCGCCGTCGATGCTCCACCAGGACGCACCGGCCTGTTGAGCCAGCCCGGCGAACCAGCCGGGGTCGTTCGCCGAGAAGGTGCCCAGGTACTTCTTCGGGTCGGCCGCATGCAGCTTCCGGGCCACCTGCGCGTACTCGTCCCAGGTGGTCGGCACCTGCAGGCCGTACTGCTTGAAGATGTCGGTCCGGTAGTAGAACTGCATCGGCCCGGAGTCCTGCGGTACGCCGTAAACGGCGTCGGTGCCGAGGGTGACGGACTTCCAGACGGTCTCCGGGAAGTGGCCGGCGGTGCCCTGGTCGAGCTTGCCGGTGAGGTCGGCGAGGGCGTCGGCGGACACCAGGGTCGGGATCTTCTGGTACTCGGCCTGCATCACGTCGGGGGCGCCGCTGCCGGCCTTGATCGCGGTGAGCAGTTTGGTGACGGCCGGGTCGCCGCCGTCCTGCTTGTTCACGGTCACCTGGATCTCGGGGTGCGCGGCGTTCCAGGTCGCGACCACCTTGTCCATGTTCGGAGCCCAGGTCCAGAACGTGAGCTTGACGTTCTCCTTCGGCCCTTGCTCGGCGGCCGGCTCGTCACTGCCGGAGCATCCCGCCAGCAGCAGCGCGGCGGCCGCGGCGAATGCCGTCAGCCCCAGGCCAATGTGTCGTCGCATTGCTTTCTCCTCCTCAGGGAGCGCCCGTAGCCGTTGCCGCGCTGACTGCGGGCCGATTGGGCTGTGCACGTTCACAGTGATGGCGGATTCCGGCTCTTGTCAACAGGAGGTTTCATCCTGTTTCCTTGCTGTTGCACCGAGCTGACCGGCTGTGTGCGTGCACAGAGTGAAGGAGTCCGAGTGACATCCCAGGGTGACGGGCGGGGCTGGCTGCCCGGTGTGGGCGCGATCAGCTACGGGGGCGACTACAACCCGGAGCAGTGGCCCGAGGAGACCTGGCCGGCCGACATCGAACTGATGCGGCAGGCGGGCGTCAACCTGGTCAGCATCGGGGTGTTCTCGTGGGCCCTGATCGAGCCGCGGCCGGGCGAGTACGGCTTCGGCTGGCTGGATCGTTTGTTCGAGCTCCTGCACGACGCCGGGATCCGGATCAGCCTCGGTACGCCGACCGCGTCGCCGCCCGCCTGGTTCTTCCACCAGCACCCCGAGGCGCGCGTGGTCACACGGGATGGGACCGTCCTCGGTTTCGGCTCCCGCGGCATGGCCAGCCCCAGCTCAGCGGCGTACCGGGAGGCCAGTACGTCGATCGCCCGCGAACTGGCCAAGCGATACGGCACGCATCCGGCGCTGGCCGTCTGGCATGTCCACAACGAGTACGGCGCGCCGGTGTCGGACTGCTATTCCTCGGCCAGCATCCGCGCCTTTCGTGCTTGGCTGCGTGATCGGTACGGCTCGCTGGACGCGCTCAACCAAGCTTGGGGTACGACGTTCTGGGGTCAGCGGTACGGCGAATGGGAACACGTGTCGGCGCCGGCCGTGTCCGCCAGCGTGGTGAATCCGGCCCAGCGGCTGGACTTCGCGCGGTTCACCTCGGACGCCCTGCTGCAGTGCTTCATCGCCGAACGGGACGCGATCCGGGCCGAGTGTTCAGGCGTGCCGATCACCACGAACTTCATGGCCGGGACCTGTCCGTCGGTGGACCTGTGGAAGTGGGCCGACGAGGTCGACATCGTTGCCAACGACCACTATCTGGTCGCCGCGGATCCACGCAGCCACGTCGGTCTGGCGTTGTCGGCCGATCTGACCCGGTCGATCGCGCGCGGCCGTCCATGGATCCTGATGGAGCACTCGACCTCGGGCGTGAACTGGCAGCCCCGCAACCTGGCCAAGCGGTCGGGGGAGCTGGCCCGGAACGCTCTGGCGCACCTGGGTCGAGGCGCCGACGCGGTGATGTTCTTCCAGTGGAAGGCATCCCGGTCCGGCGCGGAGAAGTTCCACTCGGCGATGCTTCCTCATGCGGGGACGAGTAGCAGGGTCTGGTCGGAGGTCTGCTCACTTGGCCAGGGGCTCGGCCGGCTCGATGAGGTGCTGGGTTCCGAAGTGCGGGCGGAGGTGGCCGTGCTGTGGGACTGGGAGTCCTTCTGGGCGCAGGATCTGGAGTGGCGACCGAGCGAGGACCTGTCCCATCGCGAACGGGTTGACGCCTTCTACGACCGGCTCTGGCGTGACGGTTTGACGGTCGACTTCGCGCATCCGGAGTCCGACCTGTCGGCGTACAAGCTCGTCGTCGCGCCGGCGTCGTACCTGCTCACTGAAGTTGCCGCTAGCAACCTTCGCTCCTATGTCGAGGGTGGTGGCACGTTGGTGGTGTCGTACTTCTCGGCCATCGTGGACGAGTACGACGCTGTGCATGCCGGTGGTTATGTGGCGCCGCTGCGGGACGTGCTCGGGCTGACGGTCGAGGAGTTCCTGCCGTTGCGTTCGGGGGAGACAGTCCGGCTGAGTCTTGACGGGATCAGCGGTGATGTTTGGGCGGACGACGTCGCGTTGGACGGGGCTGAGGTGATCGCCGCCTTCGAGGACGGCCCTGGGGCGGGGAAACCGGCCATTACCCGGAACTCGTTGGGTGCTGGTTCTGCCTTCTATGTGTCTACCCGACTGGGTGTGGACGAACTGTCGGTCGTACTGCGCCGGGCGTATCAGGATGCCGGGATCGAGCCGGGTTTCGGGCCGGCAGACGTCGAGATCATCCGGCGTCACGGGGACTCGGAGTACCTGATTGCGATTAACCACAGCAACCGGCCGGTGGATCTGCCGGTCGGCGGCACCGATTTGCTCTCCGGAGAGTCGGGTGAGTCGCTGAAGCTCGAGGCCGGCGGCGCCCGCGTGATCCGGATCTGACCACTGTGTGAGGAGTTTCGCCATGCGACAGCTCGCCCGAAGTACCGCACTGATGTGCCTCGCTTTGTTGCTCGCCGCAACCAGCTCCCTTCCCGCCCTCGGATCGGTCGGCGGTGTGGGTCCTTCCAACCCCGGCTTTGAGCAAGGGCTGGACGGCTGGAAGGTGTCGGGGGACGCGGGCGCGGCGAAGATCGAGGGCGGCGGCCGGACTGGTGACCGGCTGACCCACTGGGTGGCGGCCGACTACCACGTGACGACGCGGCAGAGCATCGAACTGCCGTCGAGTGGCTGGTGGACGGTCAGCGTCTGGGCCAAGTCCGGTGGTTCGCTCAGCGGCAGCACGTTGTCGGTCGCCGGTTGCGGCCGGACGGTTTCGACCGTGGTGGCGCTGACCGAACAGGACGACGCCTGGGTTCGCTCCGCCGCTTCGGTGTACGTCTCGAGGCGCCAACGGTGCACGATCGACCTGACCACGGCCGGACCGGGCGGCACTTGGGCGAGCTTCGACGATCTCGCAGTCGCCCGCGGCCGAGTTGCCCGGTCGATCCGCGGCGGCGACCTGTCCGGTCTGGCGAAGAACGAAGCGTTCGGCGCGACCTATGCGGATGCCGACGGCCGATCCGGCGACGCGGTCCGGATCCTGGCGCGGTCCGGGATGAACCTCGGCCGGCTGAAGGTCTGGGTCGACCCGGCCGACGGCTACAACGACAAGGCCCACGTGGTTGCCACCGGCAAGCGAATCAAGTCGGCCGGGATGAAGTTGCTGGTCGACTTCCACTACTCGGACCGCTGGACCGATCCAGGTGCGCAGGGTGTTCCACATGCTTGGCGCGGGATGAGCCCGGCCCAGTTGGCGGACGCTGTTTACGCGCACACCCGCGACGTACTCGCGGCCCTGAAAGCAGCCGGCGCCACCGCCGACTATGTACAGGTCGGCAACGAGATCAACCCCGGCATGCTGTGGCCATGGGGACAAACCTGGGACGTCGACCCGTCCGACGGTGTCGATGGTGCGCAGTGGGACAACCTGGCCTCGTTCCTGACGTCAGGCGCCCGCGCGGCGAAGGAGATCAGTCCCTCGACCAAGGTGCTGCTGCACCTGACCAACATCAACAACGGGATCGGCAGCCTGACCTGGTGGTTCGACGAGGTCGTCGCCCGGCAGGTCCCCTTCGACCAGATCGGCCTGTCGTACTACGGCTACTGGCACGGCAGCCTGGCCGATCTCCAGGAGGCCGTCACCACGTTGTCCAGCCGGTACGACCGCGACGTACTGGTCGTCGAGACGGCGTACCCGTTCACCCTGGCCGACGACACCCCCACCTGGGAGAACATCATCCGCCAGCCCGACCAACTCGTACCCGGCTATCCAGCGACCCCGACCGGGCAGGCCGCGGCCTTCAGGGCCGTCCAGGATGCAGTCGCCTCAGCCGAAGGCGGACGGGGCATCGGGACGGTCTACTGGGAGCCTGCCTGGACCTCGGCCGCTGGAGCGGGTTGGGATCCCGAAGACCCGTCATCCGGTAACGCCTGGGAGAACCAGGCGCTGTTCGACTTCACCGGCACCCTCCTCCCCGCCGCCCGCAACCTCGCCCCCTGACGCGGTTCAGCGGACGGCGGCGAGGGCGGCGGTGTCTTCGGCGCCGAAGACGTCCTCTAGTTTTTCGGGGGAGTAGTCGAGGTCTATGCCGGCCACGTCGGCGCCGAGGGCGGATTCGATGGCGCCGAGGCGGCGGGTGGCTCGGTCGCCGGCGTACGTCATCAGGGCGGTGGGGTCGATCTCGGGTGGGATCTCGGGGGAGTTCTCCAGCGCCCACTGGATCTGGACCAGGGCGTGCGGCAGCAGTTCCTCCATCGTGTCGGTGACGACCTTCCAGTTGGACTCGTCGGCGGCGACGTGGCGGCGGCAGGTGAAGGTGCCCCAGGCCATGTGCCGGCGTTCGTCGTCGCCGATCCGGCGGATGAGTTCCTGCATGCCGGGCAGGATGCCGCGGGCGGTGCAGAGCAGGTTCCACGCGTGGTAGCCGGTGAGCGCCAAAGTCCCTTCCACCACGTGGTTGTAGGTGACTGAGGCTCGCACCTGGTTCGCCGCGGACGGGTCGTCGGCGAGTGACTTGAGCGCGACCGGGAGGGCCTCGTAGAAGATCGCGCGGTACCCAGGGTTGTTCTCGACGTACCGGTGCAGGTCTTCGGTGACGCCGATCGCGTCCAGCCAGAGCCGGAAGACCGCGGTGTGCTTGGCCTCCTCGAAGCAGAACTGGGTCAGGTACATCTCGTCACCGAACCGGCCCTCCGCCGCCATCGCCTGCAGGAACGGCTGCAGGTCCTCGGTGACCGCCTCCTCGCCGGCGATGAACTGTGCGCACAGCATCAGCGCGTTGTCCCGCTCGTTGTCGGTCAGGTTCTGCCAGTCCGCGGCGTCCTTGCTGAAGTCGATGTCGCGCGGATTCCAGAACTTCCGGTTGCCCTTGTCGAACAGCCGCAGCGGTAGCGCCTCCCAGTTGAGGCCGCCCGCGCGAAGCGAGCTGAAACCCTGCCGGTGAAGAGGATTCGTCATCATTGCCTCCTGCTGGTCAGGAACGGACCGAGGACACGCGCTACCTGCTCGGCGACCACCGCGGCGGCGGCGCCGGGATTGACGATGTGGCTCAGTACGACGCGCAGCGCGACGTCGACACAAGTGGTCGCGTCCTCGGCCGGTACCTCGGGCCAGTGCTCGCGAACGTGCGCGTCCAGCCGTTGGTGGCTCAACTCCAGCAACTGCTGCCCCCGTGTGGTCAACAGCTGACTGGCCTGGTCCGAACCGGGTTGCCCGAGAGCCGCCTTGATCAGCGGGTTGTCGCCGGCCAGGACCAGGGCGCGCTCGATCGCGGCCCGGAGACCGTCGATCGGGTCGTCCTGTTCGGCGAGCGCGTCGTTCACGTCCACCAGGAACCGCTCGGCCTCGCGCGCCGCGACCGCTTCCAGCAGACCCCACTTGTCGCCGAACTCGTTGTAGACGGTCTGCCGTGACACCCCGGTCCGGCGGCCGACCTCGACCATCCGGAGCCCGTCGTACCCGCCCGCGACGAGCGCGTCGTACGCCGCGTCGAGCAGTTCGTCGCGAAGCCGGCGCTTGGTGCGCTCCGCGAAGGTGTCCATGCCGACCAGGGTTTACATTTTGGTGACAGATGTCAAGAGATCGGACAGGGGGTCCGAAAATGTCAAGCAAGTTACTTACAGAGCGGAAGTGGGCAACCGGGCTTACAGGCTGGAGAAGTGGCTCGCGTCGCCGGTGCGCGGCGTACTGCGGACGCCGTCGACGCTGACCGGGACCTCGCCGGCGAGCGTGACCCGGTGCAGCCGGCGTGGCTTGTCGTCGTAGTCGGCGACCCCGTAGTGCTGGGTCGCTCGGTTGTCCCACATGGCCAGGTCGCCGGGCTGCCACTGCCAGCGGACGGTGTTGTCGAGGTTGGTCACCCGGTTCTGCAGCAGCTGGAACAACTGGTGTGTCTCGGCCGAGGTGAGACCGACGAACCGCCGGACGAAGTGACCGAGGACGAGCGAGCGTTCGCCGGTCTCCGGGTGTACACGGACCACCGGGTGCTCGGTCTCGTACAGCGTCGACACGAACTGCTCACGATGTGTCTGCACCTTGACGTCCACGCCGCCGATCCGCGTCTCGTCGACCCTCCCGGCGTAGTCGTACACGTTGCTGTGCACCGCCCAAAGCCGATCGACCAACGCCTGTAGTGCGACCGGGAGGTTCGCGTACGCCGTGACGGTGTTCGCCCAGCTGGTCGCACCGCCGTACGACGGGAGTGTGACCGCCCGGAGCAAGCTGATAGCGGGGATGCGGTCCACGAACGTGACATCGGTGTGCCAGCTGTTCGCCTTGCCGTAGTCGGCGTCGATCGGCAGCACGTGCTCGCTGTTCTCCAGCGATTTCGAGGTCGGGTGCGCGAGGGTCGGGGTGCCGAGCAGCTTCGCGAAGGCGAGCTGGCCGGCGTCGTCGAGGTGCTGCTGGCCGCGGAAGAAGATCACCTTGTGGGTGAGCAGGGCCTGCCGGATCGTGGCGACGGCCCCGGGATCGAGGTCGCCGCCGAGCCGGACCCCGCCGATGACAGCACCGAGCGCCCCGCCGTACTTGGTCACGGTGACGCCGGCGGTCTCGGGTGCGGTTTCCGCGAGCTGTGTGGTCATGGTCTGTCTCCCTGCGAGCTGGGGTCTGAGTAATCTCTATTTTCCTACTGAATTACTAGACTTTGAGGTCTGTCCGGGATGCGAGACCGAGACAGCCCGGCCGCCTGGGAGTCCGAAGAAGTAGGGTTGGGGACGTGTCGACCGCCGAGATCCAGCCCAGGGAAGCAACCACCGATGTGCCGGAGCTCGTGGTCGGGTTCGACCTGGACATGACCCTGATCGACTCCCGGCCGGGGATCCAGGCGGTCTGGGATCTGCTCGCCGCCAAGACCGGTACGCCGATCGACACCGACCTGGTGGTGAGCCGGCTCGGCCCGCCGTTGGTCTGGGAGATGGCGAACTGGTTCCCGCCCGACCAGGTGGATGCGATGGTCGCGCGGTACCGCGAGCACTACCCGGAACACGCGATCACCAGCAGCCTGCCGATGCCCGGTGTGGCCGAGTCGCTGGCCGCGATCCGGGCGCTGCGCGGGAAGACGGTCGTCGTGTCGGCGAAGTACGAGCCGAGTGTGCGGTTGCACCTGGACCACCTCGGCCTGGATGTGGACGAGCCCGTCGGTGACCTGCATGGCGCCGAGAAGGGGATCGCGCTGCGGGAGCACGAGGCGACGATCTACGTCGGCGACCACACGGCCGACATCGACGGAGCTCGTGCTGCCGGTGCCGTTGCGGTGAGCGTGGCCACTGGGCCGTTCACCGCGGATGAGTTGCGCGCGTACGGAGCGGACGTCGTACTGAACGATCTGACCGAGTTCCCCGCCTGGCTGGACGCATACGTCCTCGAGCAGCGGCTGGAAGCGTTGATGGCGCGGCTGTCGAGCTATCCGAGCATGGTCGTCGCCTTCAGTGGTGGCGCGGACTCGGCCTTCTTGCTGGCGGCCGCGGCGCGGGCGATCGGGCCCGCCAACGTGGTCGCGGCGACGGCGGTCAGCCCCAGCCTGCCGGTCGCCGAGCTCGAGCCCGCGGCCCACTTCGCGGACAGCATCGGGGTCCGGCATGTCACCCCGCATACGCATGAGATGGACCGCGAGGGCTACCAGGCGAACGCGGGCGACCGGTGCTACTTCTGCAAGGCCGAGCTGATCGAGACCCTGCAGCCGATCGCGGACGAGTTCGGGATCGACGCGATCGCGACCGGGACCAATGCGGACGACGCGATCGCCGGGTTCCGGCCGGGCATCCGGGCCGCGTTCGAGCGTGGCGCGCTCACCCCGTTGCGCGACGCCCGGCTGACCAAGGCGCAGATCCGCGAGGCGTCCCGGAGCTGGGGGCTGGAGACGTCCGACAAGCCGGCCGCGGCCTGTCTGTCCAGCCGGATCGCGTACGGCATCCGGATCACGCCGAACCTGCTCGCCCGGGTCGATCGCGCCGAGCAGGCCGTTCGCGCCCACCTCGCGCCGTACGGCGTGCAGAACGTCCGGGTCCGGGATCTCGGCGAGTCCGCGAGCATCGAGATCGACGCCGGCCTGCTCGGCACGATCGACTCCGCGGCGCTGGTCGAACTGGTCCGGGCCGAGGGGTTCACGGCGGCCGCGGTGGACCCGCGCGGGTTCAGATCCGGGTCGATGAACGAACGCCTCGCCAACCCGGACAAGTACCGCTGATTTCCGGCGGATCCCGAGGCCCGGGGAGTGCGAGTCGCTGCCCGATCAGATAGTTTCCCAGAGGCGGTGAGGACCCGGTTCACGTACGCTGGGTAACCGGCCCGGGCAGCCCGTCCGGTCACCCCCTCCGTCCTGTTCCGACGATTGACATCGAAGAGGTTCCCGTGCCTGTTGGCAAGGTCAAGTGGTATGACTCCGAGAAGGGGTTCGGCTTCCTCAGCAAGGAGGAGGGCGGGGACGTCTACGTCCGGGCGGAGGCCCTGCCGGCGGGAGTGACCAGCCTCAAACCTGGCCAGAAGGTCGAGTTCGGGGTGGTCGAGGGGCGCAAGGGTGAGCAGGCGCTCCAGGTCCGGCTGATCGACCCGCCGCCGTCGGTGGCGAAGGCGATGCGGCCGAAGCCGGAGGAGATGGCGCTGGTCGTCGAGGACCTGATCAAGCTGCTGGACAACATCGGCGAGGGCTACCGCCGCGGCCGTCACCCCGACGGCAAGGCCGCCCGCCAGGTAGCCACCGTCCTCCGCGGCGTAGCAGACAAACTAGACATCTAGGCCGTACGGCGCCGCCCCCGCCGCGCCGGAACCCCCGTACTACGCCGCGCCCGCCGCGCCGGTCAGGGGTGGTTCGGCGGGTGATCAGGGCTTCGATGCCGTCGAGGGCGGTGTCGAGGCCGGTCTGGAATTCGTCGGTGTCGTAGTCGAGGCCGAGGTCGTCCGACGCCGCGAGGCCGGCGGCGATTGTCGGATAGCGGTCCGGTGTCGCCAGCGCGTCAGTCGCCGGTTGTACAGCCGGTCGGCCTCGCGGGCGTGCTCGTGATCGTTCAGCATGTTCGAACCGCGACTCCCTCCCCTTGGGAATCGGGAATTGTCGGTCCCGGCTGATTGGATCAGTGGCGTGTCCCGGTTCCGGCTGTACCCGACTCCCGCCCAGCAGGTTGCGTTGCTGGAGCAGTGCCGGCAGGCCCGGTACGTGTACAACCTGGCGCTTGAGCAGTGGTCGATGTGGACCCGCGACAAAGGCCCGACACCTGGATACGTCGAGCAGGCCAAGCAGTTGACCGAGGCGCGAGCCGCGTTCGGCTGGCTGCGGGCCGGGTCGCAGACCGTGCAACAGCAGGCGCTGCGGGACTTCGACCAGGCCGTCCGGAACTTCTACGCCGGTAGCCATCGGCGGCCGACCTGGCGCAAGGCCGGGCTGCACGAGGGGTTCCGCATCGTCGGCTCCCAGGCGTCTCGGATCGTGAAGCTGAACTGCAAGTGGGCCGCGGTCAACGTGCCCAAGGTCGGCTGGGTACGGTTCCGGCTGTCCCGACCTGCTCCCGACGCGAAGTCCTACCGCATCACCCGCGACCGGGCGGACCGCTGGCACATCGCCTTTGCCGCAATCCCGCCACCGATCCCCGCACCCGGCACGGGCGAGGTCGTCGGGGTGGACCGCGGCGTCACCGTCTCGGCCGCCCTGTCCACCGGCGAACTCCTGACCTGCCCAGGTCTGTCGGACCGTGAGCAGGCACGGCTGAAGCAGCTGCAACGTCGCCTGTCCCGGTGCCGTCGCGGCTCCAACCGCAGCCAGCGGGCGAAGGTCGCGATCGCGAAGCTGCAGGCCCGGGCCGGCGATCGTCGCAAGGACTGGGTCGAGAAGATCAGCACCGACCTCGCCCGGCAGTTCGACGTGATCCGCGTCGAGGACCTGCGCATCGCACCGATGACCCGGCGACCGAAACCCAAGCCCGATCCGGAACGACCAGGGAGGTACCTGCCGAACCGTGCCAGGGCGAAGGCTGGTCTGAACCGGGGCATCCTGGCCAACGGGTGGGGGCTGCTCGTGCAGCGGCTGGAGCGCAAGGCCGCAGGACGGGTGGAGAAGGTGAATCCTGCGTACACGTCGCTGACCTGTAGCGTCTGTGGGCACTGCGCACCGGAGAACCGCGAGAGCCAAGCGGTCTTCCGGTGCGCAGCCTGCGGACACCAGGCGAACGCGGACGTGAACGCGGCAGTGAACATCGCGGCCGGACGGGCCGTCAGCGCACGCCGAGAGACGCCACCACGGGTCTCGCCGAAGCGTGAACCTCAACTCGCTACCTCCGCGTAGTGGTTGGAATCCCCATCCCTCATGGGGCGGGGAGGACGTCAAGACGCAGTACTTGCAGCCCGTCCGTCTCGTCCTCGGCATGGGCCCGCTGGAGTCGGCGTTGTGGGCCCTGCTCCCCTCCGTGGCGGTCGGCGGTGCCGCGCCTCTTGGCACTGCGCTCGCACAGAAGCTGGATCGCGCGTGTGTCCTCGGCTTCGGATTCCTGGTCGCGGCGTCCGGGGTTCGTCGTGCTGACCCAGGTCGAGGCCGGGTCGCGGCTTTGGGTGGTGCTGTGTGGGTCCGGGTTGCTGGCGGCCGGGCTGGTCATGGTGATGTCGCTGGTCACGGAGGCTGTGGTCGGCTCGGTGGCGCCGGAGCGGGCCGGCTCGGCGTCCGCCCTGATGGAGACGTGCAGCGAATTCGGCGGCGCCCTCGGCATCGCCGTACTGGGCAGCATCGGAACGGCCGCCTACCGCTCGGATCTGGACGGGCAGCTACCGGCCGGGCTGGCTGCTTCGGCTGCTGACGCCGCTCGCGAAGGGCTCCCGGCCGCCACGGCTGTCGCTTCCAGCCTGCCCGCTCCGCTTCAGGATCTGGTACTGACCGCCGCCCGGCATTCCTTCAGCCACAGCATGAACGTGGTCGCTCTGGTCGGCGCGATCATGCTGACGGCCACCGCTGTGGCGGTCGTCTTCGTCCTCCGCGGTACACAGCAGCGGATCAGCGATCCGGCTTCCGACGGCGAAACAGTCCGTCCCGCCGATCAGGAGCCCGTTCGACCGTAGGTTCCTTGGCCCAGGACGCCTCGTCCTCGACCGTCTCGTCCTCGTCGTCGTCCGGCTGCCCGCTCCACCAGCGTCCAACTGGTTGAGCGGGCGCCGGCCGTTGCTGGTCCCCGCCCCGGGAATCGACGTGGGAGTCGGCCCGGGGATCGGCGCGGAACTCGACCGTCGGCTCGTGGTACCGGGCGTTGTCCTCGACCCGGGTCCCGGCCGCGCGACGCTCGGAGATCCGCTGGGTCGTCGGGTCGGTCGGGCTCGTCATGACCGTGCGTGTAGACGATCTCGGCTCAGCCGGCGGCTCGGCTTGATTCCTTCCCCGCCCCGCCGCCCCGGTCGTACGAGGTCCGCGTGGGCCGCCTGGTGCGGGGCCGGTCCGGGCTGTCGGTTTTTGCCGGATGACGAAGATGACGAGGCCGACCAGGACCACGGCCAGGAATCCGAATCCGAGCCGGGGGACCAGCGGCATCAGGATCCCGCAGCCGCCGCCGAGCACCCAGGCCAGCTGCAACACCGTCTCGGAGCGGGCGAACACTGACGTCCGCACCGTCTCCGGAACATCCCGCTGGATCATCGCGTCGAGCGACAGCTTGCCGAGCGAACTGCACAACCCGGCGATCAAGCCGAGCACGATCAACGTCGGGAACCCGTACAACACCGCGACGACGACCGCCACGGCCGCATCGGCCAGCAGCACGACCAGTACGACGCCCTCGGGTCTTCTTGCCTTGAGCAACGATCCGATCAGGGTGCCGGAACTGTTCCCGATACCGGCCGCGGCGATCACGGCACCCGCGGCGAGTGCTCCGTCGAGGCCGCTGATCGGCTTGTCCCGAAGCAGGAACGCCAGGTACATGGTCAGGAAGCCGGACACGAACCGGAGCCCGAGGTTGCACCGGATCCCGCGCGCCACGGCCGCGGTGATCGCCCGGCGACGGGCCTCGCGGCCGGCGGTGCCGACCATCTCCTCACCCGCGGGGGAGTCGACCCGGCTTGGCAACCGGATCGCGAGGATCAGGCCGATCGTGTAGACGACCGCGGCCCAGCGCAGCGACCACTCCGGCCCGATCGCCGCGAACCCGCCCGCGATACCGGCGCCGACGGTCGCGCCGGCGACACCGGCCAGGGAGATGCGCGAGTTGGCCGTGACCAGGCTGACCTCCTTCGGCAGCAGCCGCGGTACGGCGGACGCGCGGGTGACGCCGTACGCCTTCGAGGCGACGAGGCAGCCCAGGGCGGCCGGGTACAACCAGGTCGCGCTGTCGATCGACGCGGCCAGGCTCCAGACGAGGAATCCGCGCAGGCCGAGGGTAGCCCCGATCGCCCAGCGGCGGCCATGCCGGAACCGGTCCAGGATCGGGCCGATCAGCGGAGCCATCAACGCGAAGGGAGCCATCGTCAGTAGCAGGAAGAGGGCGACTCGGTCGCGGGCCTGTTCACTCGGTACGGCGAAGAACACGGTGCCGGCGAGGGAAACCGCGAAGGCGGTGTCGCCCGCGGCGTTCACCGCGCCGAGCTCGATCAGGCGGGACAGGCCGGATTCGCCGGCGCCCTGTGCGCTGGTCAGGCCGCGGATCCGTCGCCCGGTCGCACGGCCAGCCCGGCCGGTGACGCCGGCGGTCTTCTTGGAGGCGGCCGCGAATCCGGTGGCGCCGACCTTCGAAGCGCGCCCGACCTTCTTGCTCGCCGACCCCAGCTTCTTACTCGCGGTACCCAGTCGCTCACTCGCCGAGCCCCGCGTCTTACCGGCACCGCTCGGACCGCTCCCGGGTGGTGGCGTCTTACCAGTG
This sequence comes from Kribbella caucasensis, assembly GCF_004361855.1. Taxonomy (GTDB): domain Bacteria; phylum Actinomycetota; class Actinomycetes; order Propionibacteriales; family Kribbellaceae; genus Kribbella; species Kribbella caucasensis. Next base: position 72,437 of record NZ_SNWQ01000006.1, on the reverse strand, counting down.
GTGGAGTCCGTGCCGGGACGCCTTGGCTGCTCGGTGTGCCGCCGGTCCGCCGGGTCAGGACTCTCCATGTCACCATCCTGCCTTGTGCGGGGGACAGACCGCAGTCGCGGCACGGTTCGGATCCTGGTGCCGGGCGTGCGAGAATTGTCGATTGTGACTCCCGTCAAGGCTTCCGAATCGGTCCGCGCCAAGCCCGACGCGGTCCTCGCGGCCGCTGTGGACCCCGCGCGCGAGGCCGCGATCGCCGAGACCGGCGCCGCGCGGGTGGGAGAGCATCTCGGATATCTGGTCGAGGGCGAGCGGCTGCTCACGCACTATTTCGCCTCCACCCACCCGGGGTACCGCGGCTGGCGGTGGGCCGTCACCCTGACCCGGGCGTCGCGGGCGAAGACGGTGACGGTCAACGAGGTCGTGATGCTCCCGGGCGACGAGGCGATCGTCGCGCCGGAGTGGGTGCCGTGGTCCGATCGAGTCCAGCCGGGCGATCTGCGGCCGGGTGACCTGTTCCCGAGCCTGCCCGACGACCCGCGGCTGGAGCCTGGGTTCACCGACACGACGGGTGCGCCCGAAGAGGTGCTCACCGTTGTCGAGGAGCTCGGTCTGGGCCGCGAGCGCGTGCTGTCGCAGTACGGGCGGGAAGATGCGGCCGAGCGTTGGTACGCCGGGGACTTCGGTCCGGCCTCGCCGATCGCGCAGGCGGTGCCGTACAAGTGCAACAGCTGTGGCTACTGGATCCGGCTGGCGGACAGTCTCGGTCAGGCGTTCGGCGGCTGCACGAACGAGATGGCGCCGGGCGAGGGGCGGATCGTCGCCTACGACTACGGCTGTGGCGCTCACTCGGACGTGGTGGTCGAGTCCCCGGATCAGCCGTCCACCGAGCACGCCTTCGACACCACCGGGTACGACGAGCTCGCGATCAGCGCCGGCCAGTTGGACGACGACCTGGTCGAAGCGGACGCGGTACAGGCCGAGATCGAGGCGGCCGCCGAGCCGACCTCGGACGACGAGCTGGTCGAGGAGACCGCGGACGCACTGGTCGAGGAGACCGCCGACCAGGACTGATCGGGCGCTGAGCTCAGTCTTCGATCTCGCTGCGGTGGCCGGCCTGGATGGCGGACCAGCGGCGCTTGCAGTAGGCGAGACCGATCCAGCCGAGGCCGAAGCCGGCCACGGTGACCCACAACCACCAGTCGTCGCCGTCCTTCTTCAGCTCGTCGCGGAAGATCAGCACCACGACGAACGCCACCGCCCAGGCGACGATGCCGACGAGCACCGTCTTGATCCCGGACAGCTCCAGCGGTTTCACCTCGGCGTGCACCAGCTCGCCCCGGGCCAGCTGGCTGGTCGGGTCGTTCCGCTTCTTCGCCGCCGGTCCCGGCGTCTCCTCTGCCACGCCACCACCTTAGACCGGCCCGCCGACGCGCGGCTTTGCCGGATCGCTCGCAACCTGTCGGCTGTAGCTGGCACGATTCGGTCATGAGCTCGCCCCAAGCTGCCACCGCCAGGTCAGGCGCCGGTTTCCTCGACTCCTTCTTCAAGATCAGCCAGCGTGGATCGACGCTGAGCCGTGAGGTGCGCGGCGGGCTGGTCACCTTCTTCACGATGGCCTACATCGTGGTGCTGAACCCGCTCATCATCGGCACCGTCAAGGACGGCACCGGCCAGTTCGTTGGTGGTGGCACCGATCCGGCCGCGTCCATCGCCAAGATCGCGGTGGCGACCGCGCTGGTCGCGGGGGTGGTCACCATCCTGATGGGCCTGGTGGCGAACTTCCCGCTCGCGCTCGCCACCGGCCTCGGCCTGAACGCGTTCGTCGCCTTCTCGATCGCCACCAAGATGACCTGGGCGGACGCGATGGGCCTGGTCGTGATCGAGGGCATCATCATCCTGATCCTGGTGCTGACCGGGTTCCGCAAAGCCGTCTTCGAGGCGGTGCCGCTGCAGCTCAAGATCGGGATCAGTGTCGGTATCGGCCTGTTCATCGCGTTCATCGGCGTGGTCGACGCAGGTTTCGTACGCCGTCCCGTGGCACCCGCCGGTCCGCCGGTCGAGCTCGGTGTTGCCGGCAACCTCCGGGGCTGGCCGGTGCTCGTCTTCGTGTTCGGCCTGCTGCTGATCATCACGCTGTACGCGCGCAAGGTGAAGGGCGCGATCCTGATCGGCATCCTGGCTGCGACCGTGCTCGCGATCGTCGTCGAGGCGATTGGCGGGATCGGCGCCCGGACAGCTGACAACCCAGGCGGCTGGGGCCTGACCGTGCCTAAGCTGCCGGACGACTGGTTCGTCAGACCGAACCTGGACACCATCGGCGAGTTCAACCTGTTCGGCTCGTTCGAGCAGGTCGGGGTGATCTCCGCGCTGCTGCTGATTTTCACCCTGATGCTGGCCGACTTCTTCGACACGATGGGCACGATGACCGCGATCGGCGCCGAGGCAAAGCTGCTCGACGCCGACGGCAACCCGCCGAACGCGCAGCGCATCCTGATCGTCGACAGCGTCGCCGCCGCGGCCGGTGGCGCCGCCTCGGTGTCCAGCAACACGTCCTACATCGAGTCCGCGTCCGGTGTCGGCGAAGGCGCCCGGACCGGCCTGGCCAGCGTGGTCACCGGGATCTGCTTCCTGATCTCGATGGTGGTCGCGCCGCTGGTCACGCTGGTGCCGTACGAAGCGGCCACGCCGGCGCTGGTCGTGGTCGGGTTCCTGATGATGGCGCAGGTGAAGGGGATCGACTTCGACGACCTCGAGGTCGCGATCCCGGCCTTCCTGACCATCATCCTGATGCCGTTCACCTACTCGATCTCGGCCGGGATCGGCGCCGGTTTCGTCTCGTACGCCGTACTCAAGGTGGTCCGCGGCAAGGCCCGTCAGGTGCACCCGCTGATGTGGGTGGTGGCCGCGCTGTTCGTCGTCTACTTCGCGATCGGCCCGCTCAGCGACTGGCTCACCTGACATGATCGATGGCTGGCAGTGGGACAGCACCCTGTTCCAGGGATCGGCCGCGCACTACGAACGCGGCCGGCTGCCCTACGCTCCGGGCTTCGCCGAAACTCTGGCTGATGCGCTCGACCTGGACGGCCAGGGCCGGCTCCTCGATGTCGGCTGCGGGCCGGGGATCGTGCTGCTGGCCCTGGCGCGGTACTTCGCCGAGGCGGTCGGCATGGATCCGGACAAGGACATGCTGGCCGAGGCCGAGCGGCAGGCCGGGCGTCGCGGCGTGACCAACGCGCGGTGGGTGGCGGGCCGGGCCGAGGATCTGCCGACCGGACTGGGCGAGTTCCGGGTGGTGGTGTTTGCGCAGTCGTTCCACTGGACGGATCGTGATCAGGTCGCCGCGACTGTGATGGAGATGCTGGAGCCGGGCGGTGCGTTCGTCCACCTGAGCGATCTGAAGAACCCGCCGGCCGCACCGACTCCGTTGCCGCTGCTCGCGCCGCCGTACGAGCAGATCAGCGAGCTGGTGCGTTCCTACCTCGGTCCGGTACGCCGGGCGGGGCAGGGGACGATCGTCAACGGCACGCCCGGTCGGGAGGATCTCGTCCTGGCGCGGGCCGGGTTCGTGAACTTCGAACGGCATGTCGTGCCGGCCGGCGACGTGGTCGATCGCCCGGCGGATGATGTCGTGGCGTGGGTGTTCTCGCGGTCCGATTCCGCCCCGCACCTGTTCGGCGATCGGCTGGCGGACTTCGAGCGGGATCTGCGGGCCCTGCTACAGGAAGTGGCGCCCGGCAACCTTTTCGCGGAGCACCTGCCGCCCACCGAGATCATGACCTGGCGCAAGCCGCCCGCCTGACTGTTGATAAACTACCTTGTGTCCGGGCTCTCCGGCGTTACTCTCCTCGATCCGCCCGGTGCAGGCGTTGATCACCCTTCCCCCACGGCACGGATAGGACGCCCAGGCTCTCGGTTATGGACACTACTGAGTACCCGACCCAATCAGCCAGGACCCAGCGGTTCACGCTTGGCGTCCCCCGATCCTTCACCCTCTCCCCGGACGGCGAGCGGGTGCTGTTCCTCCGTACCCGCGGCCCCGAGGACCGGGCCAGTTGCCTGTGGATGGTGGACAGCGACGGTGAGCAGCTCCTGGTCGCACCGGAGCAGCTCGGCGCCGACGGCCCGATTCCCGAGGCCGAGCTGGTCCGCCGCGAGCGGACGCGTGAACGGTCCGGGGGAGTGGTCGCCTACTCCGCCGACGCCGCCGTACGGACGATCGTCTTCGCGGTCAACGGCCGGCTCTGGACGCTGGTCGTCGGTGAGACACCCCGGCTGATCCCGACCCAAGGCTCCGTCGTCGATCCGCGCATCGACCCGACCGGCCGACGTGTCGCCTACGTGAGCGACCGGTCGCTCCGGGTAGTAGAGCTTGCCGATGGCAACGATCGGCTGGTGGCCGGTGAGGACGATCCCGAGGTGAGCTGGGGATTGGCCGAACACGTCGCGGCCGAGTCGATGCACCGGACCCGCGGGCACTGGTGGTCGCCGGACGGTACCCGCCTGCTCGCGGCCCGGGTCGATCTGACGCCGGTGCAGCGCTGGTGGATCGCCGACCCCGCGAACCCGGACCGCCCGCCCCGCGAGATTCCGTACCCAGCCGCTGGCTCCGACAACGCCCTGGTCTCGCTGCATGTTCTCGACCTGTCCGGTACTGCGATCGAGCTCGACTGGGATCGAAAGGCTTTCGAGTACGTCGTTTCCGCCGGCTGGGACACGACCGGACCACTTGCGAGCGTCCAGTCCCGCGACCAGCGCACCCTGCTGGTTCTCGCCGCCGACCCGGACAGCGGCAAGACGTCCGTCCTGCACGAACAACGCGACCCGGCGTGGGTGGAGATCGTCCCCGGTACGCCGGCACGCACCGCATCGGGCAAGGTCGTCCACACCGTCGACGACACCACGGTCGACACTCGCAGGCTGACAATGGACGGTCTACCGGTCACGCCCGCAGGTCTCCAGATCAGGGAGGTCCTCGAGGTATCGGGCGAGTCGGTGCTGTTCGAAGCGATCGACGAACCGACCGAGCACCACCTCTGGTTGTACGACGAATCCGGGCTGCGGCGCTTGACCGATGAGCCCGGTGTCCACACTGGTACCAGGGCAGGCGACACGGTCCTCGTTGCGTCGAACACCGAGGCGGGCCGCGCGTTCGTAGTACGGAAGGAAGGCTCGCCTGATCGGGAGATCACGTCGCTCGGCGCGAAGCCTGTGCTGACCCCGCGGATCACCTGGTTGCGCGCCGGTGCACAGGAGTTGCGCACTGCCGTGCTCCTGCCTTCCTGGTATGAGCCGGGCCGATCCCTTCCCGTCCTGATGGCCCCGTATGGCGGTCCGGCTGGTCAGCTCGTACTGCGGGCCAGTGGCGCGTGGTTCACGACAGCACAGTGGTACGCCGAGGCCGGGTTCGCCGTGATCATCGCGGATGGACGGGGTACGCCGGGACGTGGTCCGGCGTGGGACAAGACCGTGCACGGCGACACGTTGACGGCTCCGCTGGAAGACCAGGCGATCGCGTTACGCGCAGCGGCGGAGAACTGTCCCGACCTCGACCTGAACCGCGTCGGCATCACGGGGTGGAGCTACGGCGGCACGTTGGCCGCGGCCGCGGTGCTACGGATGCCGGACGTGTTCCACGCGGCGATTTCGGGTGCCGCGCCGAGCGACCAGCGGCTCTACGACACGCATTGGCGTGAGCGGTTCCTCGGACACCCGGACGACAACCCGGAGGCCTACGACCGGTCGTCGCCGATCAGTGATGCGGCCAAGCTGCGGCGGCCGTTGCTGCTGGTGCACGGTCTCGCGGACGACAACGTGGTCGCCGCACACGCCCTGCGGATGTCGGCGGCGCTGCTCGCGGCCGGCCGTCCGCATCAGGTGCTGCCGTTGTCGGGGGCAACACACATGCCGACCGAGGAAGCGGCGGTCGAAGGCCTGATGCGACACCAGTTGCAGTTCCTCCAGGACGCTCTGGGCTCTTAGGAACGGCCAGCTGGGCTGAGGCGGGCGCGGAGTTCGAGGTACTCGACCCGCGCGGCGAACAGGTCGCGGAGTTCCTCGGCGACGTTGTCGAGGAACTCCTCCCGGTACGTCGCGTCCGTCATCAGCGCGATCGAGTAGTAGAGGCCGGTGAAGTTCGCGATCCCGACCGCGACCTTCACCAGCGCCGCGCTGATCAGCAGCGGATGGCCGAGCAGCGTGAACTGGTGCGACCAGCCGCCCGCCTCGACTCCCCAGCTCTCGTAGATGTGCTCGCTGATCGCGAGCATGCCGAAGGCAACGAAGAACGCCCCGACACCGGCACTCACCACAAGGCCCTGCAACCACTGCCGGACCACCAGGTTGATGCTGAGGTTGAGCCGTTGGAGCCGGCGAAGCGGCGGCCCCGAACCGGCCTCGCGTTCGATCTGGTCCAGCTCCTTCGGCAGTCGCAGCACCAGGAAGGCGTCGCTGAGCAGGGCGAACGCGATCGCCAGGACGACGATGAACGCGACCGGCATACCGGAGAACACCTGCCACATCTCCGTGTTCACGAACAGGACCAGCGAGAAGACCAGGAGCAGCGGGAGCGCCCGAACCAGGCTGGCCAGCGAGTTCGCCAGCTCGGCGACGATCCCGCGGATCCCCCAGACCGTCGTACCGATCAGGCCGTAGCCGACCACGGCGTACACCGCGCCGACGAGCACCAGGTTGCCGAGGGCCACGCCGAAGAACTGGCGCCACTGACCCTCGGACGCCAGCGGGAGCAGGGCCGGCAGCAGGACGAATACGGCCAGCTCGGGGATGCCGAAGCGGGTCGGCAACGACCAGAACCGGCGGCCGCGGAGCTTGTTCAGCAGCCCGAATCCGCCCACCAGGATCGCCAGTCCGGCGAGGCCGGCGAGCAGGTTCTGCCAGGGCTCCCATTCGAGCGAGGTCGCGCCCACCAGTTCCGCGATGAACACCAGCACCAGCACCGGCGTCGCCCGGTTGAAGATGTCGTGCGTCGGCGAGTAGTCCTCGATGAACAACGGCAACCCGGCCCGCCGGAACCGCTGCTCGTACTTCGCGACCTCAGGAGGTGTCCCCATGGCAGCGGAGCCTAACGCCCCCGCCCGGCGAGGGCCTGTCTGACGGTTCTCTGCGTGCTGCGCGGCACTCGGCACGGCATCTCGCCGCACTGGAGCAAAGGCCACGATGAACACCGCATCGAGGCCTTCACTCCAGCACACCGAGCTACCGCACCGAGCACCTGCTCGCTACTGCAGAGAACCGTCAGACAGGCCCTAGCCGCACGCGGCGGGTCGTGTCCGGTTGGCGGCGGAGCGTAGTACCGGGGTAAATCATTTTCGTTAGCAAAGGTAATGAGCTAAACTAACGGTATGCCCTCCGTCGTGACGCAGCAGGTGAAGAGTGATGTCGGTCTGGCGACCGCGTTGCGATCGTCGGTGCTGCGGCTGTCCCGGCAGCTGAGGCGACAGCGTGAGGACGGGCACGACCTGACCGCCAACCAGCTCAGCGTGCTCGGTGCGCTCGGCAAGCACGAGGCGATGACGATCGGTGAGCTGGCCGCGCACGAGCAGGTCAAGCCGCCGTCGATGACGCGGATCGTGTCGAACATGGAGGAGGCGGGCCTGGTCGTCCGCCGCCCGCATCCGACCGACAAGCGCCAGGTCGTGGTCGAGCTGACCGACGCCGCGCACACGCTGATCGCCGCCAACCGCCGGCGCCGCGACGAGTGGCTGCAGACCAAACTGAAGAAACTGACCCCTGAGGAGCGCGACATCCTGCGCAAAGCAGCACCTGTTCTGGAACGCCTGGCGGCCCAGTGAGCCCGACCTTCCGCGCGTTCAAAGTCCGTAACTTCCGGCTCTACGCCTCCGGTGCGATCGTCTCCAACACCGGCACCTGGATGCAGCGGGTCGCCCAGGACTGGCTGGTCCTGGAGCTGACCCACTCCGGCACGGCGCTCGGCATCGTGACCGGCCTGCAGTTCCTGCCCGCCCTACTGCTCGGCCCGTACGCCGGGCTGGTGGCGGACCGGTTCCCGAAGCGCAAGGTGCTCACCTGCACCCAGATCGCGATGGCCACCGTGGCTCTCGTCCTCGGCGGGTTGACCGTCACCGGACTGGTCGAGCCGTGGCACGTGTTCGCGCTGGCCTTCCTGTTCGGTGTCGGGACCGCCTTCGACGCACCCACCCGGCAGTCGTTCGTGGTCGAGATGGTCGGCCGCGACGAGCTGTCCAACGCGGTCGGGCTGAACTCGGCCTCCTTCAACGCCGCCCGGCTGATCGGCCCGGCGCTCGCCGGTCTGCTGATCCACTGGATCGGCACCGGCCCGGTGATCATCATCAACGGTTTCAGCTACGCGGCGGTGATCCTGTCGCTGCGGCTGATGCGGGTCAACGAGCTGTTCACGCCGAAGGTCGCGGCCCGGGACAAGGGCATGATCCGGGACGGGGTGCGCTATCTGTGGGCCCGGCCGGACCTGATGATGGTGCTGACCACAGTGTTCTTCGCCGGCACCTTCGGGCTGAACTTCCAGCTGACGTCGGCGCTGATGGCGACCGCGACGTTCGGCAAGGGCGCGGGGGAGTTCGGCATCCTCGGCTCGATCCTCGCCATCGGTTCGCTGGCCGGCGCGCTGCTGGCCGCCAGGCGGGTTCGGGTCCGCGGACGCCTGGTGATCGGCGCGGCCGTGACGTTCGGCGCGATGGTGGTCGTCAGCGGTCTGATGCCGACGTACCTCACCTATGCCGCGGTGTTGCCGCTGGTCGGATTCGCCTCGCTCACGATGCTCACCGCGGCCAACGCGACCATGCAGCTCGGGATCGAGCCGACCATGCGCGGCCGGGTGATGGCGCTCTACATGACCGTGCTGATGGGCGGTACACCGATCGGCTCGCCGTTCATCGGCTGGGTCGGGCAGGAGTTCGGTGCCCGCTGGTCCCTGATCGTCGGCGGCAGCGTCACCCTGCTCGGCACGCTCGCCTCCGTGCTCTACTTCTCCCGCCGCAGCGGCCTCGCCATCCGCCCCCGCCTGCTACCCCGCCCCCGGCTGGAGGTGCTCCCGCGGCTCGAAATGCTCCAACCGGCCGAGGTCCTCGCCGAGCCGGCCGCCATCCCCACCGAGCGCGAACGGCCCAAGAAGCCCGATCCCCGGGTCGCCTAGTTGTGGTAACGGTCAGAATGGGGTGTGACTCATTACGACCTGGTCATCATCGGCACCGGCTCCGGGAATTCGATCCTGAGTCCGGAGTTCGCGGACTGGAAGACGGCGATCGTCGAGCGCGGCACCTTCGGCGGCACCTGCCTCAACGTCGGGTGCATCCCGACCAAGATGTTCGTGCACACCGCCGACCTGGCCGCCACCCCGGCCAAGAGTTCGCGGTACGGCGTGGACGAGGAGCTGACCGGGGTCCGCTGGACCGACATCCGGGACCGCGTCTTCGGCCGGATCGACCCGATCGCGGCGGGCGGCTCGACCTACCGCAGACAGCACGCCGACAACGGGAACGTGACCGTCTACGACGGCACCGGCCGGTTCACCGGGATGAAGGAGCTGACCGTCACCGGGGCCGACGGCGAGACCCGGGTGCTCACGGCGGACCGGTTCGTGCTCGCCGCGGGGAGCCGGCCGATCGTGCCGTCCGTCGCCGGTCTCGACGAGGTCGGTTTCCAAACCTCCGACACGATCATGCGGCTGGACCAGCTACCGCGCCGGCTCGGCATCATCGGCAGCGGATTCGTCGCGGCCGAGTTCGCGCACGTGTTCTCCTCGTTCGGCGTCGAGGTGACCTTGATCGCGCGGTCCGGGTTGCTGCTGCGGCACGAGGACACCGAGATCGCGACCCGCTACACCGAGGTGGCGCAGCAGCAGTACGACATACGGCTGAACCACGACACGGTCCGCGCCGTACGACGTGACGACGGGGCCGTGTCTCTCGAGATGCTGAGTCAGTCGGGGACCGACGAGCTGGTCGTGGACGAGGTGCTCGTGGCCGTGGGCCGGCGGCCGAACTCGGACCTGCTCGACCCGGGCGTCACCGGTGTCGAGGTGGACGAGGCCGGCCGGGTGGTCGTGGACGAATACCAGCAGACCGCGGTCGACGGGATCTATGCGCTCGGCGACCTGTCGTCGAAGTACCAGCTGAAGCACGTGTCGAACCACGAGGCCCGGGTGGTCCAGCACAACCTGTTGCACCCGGACGACCGGATCGAGGCCGACCACCGATTCGTCCCGTCCGCGGTCTTCAGCTCACCGCAGATCGCATCCGTCGGGCTCACCGAGGAGGAGGCGCGCGAGCAGGGCATCCGGTACGTCGTCGGCCGGGCCGAGTACGCCGGGATCGCGTACGGCTGGGCGATGGAGGACACCACCGGATTCGCCAAGATTCTCGCGGACCCGGACACCGGCCTGCTGCTCGGAGCTCACGTGATCGGCCCGCAGGCGTCGACCGTGATCCAGCCCGTCATCCAGGCGATGAGCTTCGGCCTCACCGCCCCCGCCATGGCCCGCGGCCAGTACTGGATCCATCCCGCGCTGCCCGAGATCATCGAGAACGCTCTGCTCGACCTGAAGCTAGCGGAAGGCTGAGATCACTTCGGCGATGGTGTCGAGGGGGTCGAGGTCGTCGTCGAGGTTGGGGAGGCTGAGCATCACCTCGGTGGCGCCGGCCTCGGCGAGTTCGCGGAAGCGGCCGACCTGGTCGGTGATGGTGCCGGCGTTGACCGAGGCGGCGTAACGGGCCGGGTCCTGGTTACGCGGGCGGAGCCGGTTGACCAGGTCGTCGACGTGCTGGTGATCCTTGCCGACGAGGGTGGTCGAGAGGTGGGTCACCGCGATGGTGGGACGGTCCAGCCTCGCCGATTCGGCCCGCAGGTAGTCCGCCTTCTGCCGAACCTTCGTCGCATCACCGAAGACGTTCGCGGCGTCGGCGTACCGGGCTGCCAGTCTGAGCGTGCGCGGCCCGCTGCCGCCGACGAGCAGGGGCAACTTCTCCTGGAGCGGACGGGGATAGCAGGTCGTGTCGGGAACGTCGAGCACCTTGCCGTGGAAGGGTTTGTTGCCCGGTCCCCATAAAACCGGCAGCAGCTGCAAGGCGTCCTCGAGCAATGCATAGCGATCGTTGACCGGCGGGAAGTCCCACCCGTACGCCTTGTGCTCCGCCTCGAACCACGCGAGCCCGAGCCCACAGACCGCGCGCCCGCCCGACAGCACGTCCAGCGTGGCGGCGATCTTCCCGAGATGCGCGACGTTCCGGTACGTGATCCCGGTGACGAGTGTCCCGAGCCGCACGCGTTCGGTGCAGGCCGCGAGATAGGCGAGTGTCGTCCAGCTCTCCAGGAAGTCGTCCCAGGCCCGGCCGACCTGTGGGATCTGCCGGAAGTGGTCCATCACGTAGATCCCGTCGAAGCCGGCCGCCTCCGCCTTGACCGCGACCTGCCGGATCCACTCGCCGGTCGTCTTCCGGCCCGCCTTGTGGGTGTAGCTACTCAACTGCAGCCCGAACCGCAACGAAGCCGGCGCTTCCTCCTGCCGTTGCGCAGCCGCTTCCGCTGCGACAAAGGCTTCCGGTACGACGCGTACCGCGCCCGGCCGCAGGATCCCGTCGTACCCCTCTTCGGGCAGCTCCTTCTTCACCCGTGCCCAGGTCTTCAGTTGCGCGCTGAGCGCATCGGCCGGGATCCGCTTGATCCGTTCGCGGTTCCGCCGCCGGCACTCGGCCGCCGGGGTGTCGAAAGCGACCGCCACACAGGGGATCCCGTGCTCCCGGGCCAGGGCGAGCCAGTTCAGCCGGCGATCCCGGTCGAGGCCGAGCGTGTCGATCACGGTGGTCAGCCGCCGCCCGATCCGTTGCCGGATCACCTCTTCGAGCAGCGCGAACGCGTCCACACTCGCCGCGAGGTCGTCCTCACCCGAACCGACCAGCGCGCGCAGCCGATCGCTCGACACGATCACGTCCGCGGTGAACCGCTCCGCGGCCCAGGACGATTTCCCCGCCGCCCCCGGCCCGACCAGCACCACGACACACGGCGCAGGCAGGTTCCGCTCGCTCAACTCCATGCTTCAGTCTGCCCCGGCGAGGCGTCGAAGCGGGGAACTGGTCGGTGGTGCGCCGTAAGGTGCTGGAATGCGACTGTTTGTGGCGGTGGTGCCGCCTGTGGAGGTTGTCGAGCATCTGACTGATTTCGTGGAACCGCGGCGGTCCCACCCGGACGAGGACATCCGGTGGGCGGCCGACGAGAACTGGCACATCACCCTCGCGTTCCTCGGCGAGGTGCCGGAGTGGAAGACCGACGACCTGAGCGAGCGGCTGGAGCGCGCCGCCCGGCGGCAGAAACCGTTCGACCTGCGACTGTCCGGAGCGGGTGCGTTTCCGAGTGTGGCCGACGCCCGGGTGCTGTGGACCGGGGTGGAGGACGAGGCCAACGCGTTGCGCCCCCTGGCGATGAGGACGCGGGCAGCGGCGAACAAGGCCGGCGTGGAGGTGGCGGGGCGGAAGTTCAACCCGCACGTGACCCTGGCGCGGTTGCGGCGGCCGATGGACGTGGTCCGGTATGTCCGGGTCTTCGACGAGTACCAGAGCCCAGGCTGGACGGCCGAGGGGATCCGGTTGATCTCGTCCCGGCTGGGCCAGGGGCCGAGCCACGGTGCGGCGTACGACACTGTGGGCGAATGGGACTTCTTAGGCTAACCTTCGGAAGGTTAGACAACCCTAACGTTCCCGTCCGCAGTGGAGTACCGCCATGCTCGCCAACTACCTGATCGGTCTCCGGGAGGGGCTCGAGGCGTCCCTGGTGGTCAGTATTCTGGCCACCTTCTTGGTGAAGTCGGGGCGGCGGGATCAGCTCAAACTGGTCTGGGCCGGTGTGGCCGCGGCGATCGCCGTCGCGGTCGCCGGCTGGGCCCTGCTGCAGTTCATCACCGCGCTGACCGCGAAGTCGTTCACCACCCAGGAGACGATCGGCGGGATCATGTCGATCATCGCGGTCGGTTTCGTCACCTGGATGATCTTCTGGATGCGGAAGGCCGCCCGGACGATCGCCAAGGAACTGCGCGAGCGGATGGACCAGGCTCTGCAGATCGGCCCCCTCGCGGTGGTGCTGCTGGCTTTCCTGGCCGTGTTCCGGGAGGGCATCGAGACCGCCTTCATCGTGTACGCGTCGGCCGCGACCGCGACCACGGCGACCCCGTTCATCGGCGTACTGCTCGGGCTGGGGACCGCGGTAGTACTCGGTTTCGCGATCTACAAGGGCGCGGTCCGGATCAACCTCGGCGTCTTCTTCAACTGGACCGGCGCTGTCCTGATCCTGGTCGCCGCGGGCATCTTCGCGTACGGGTTCCATGACCTGCAGGAGGCGAACATCCTGCCCGGTCTGCACACGCTCGCCTTCGACATCTCGAACGTGATCCCGCCGGACAGCTGGTACGGCGTCCTGCTGAAGGGGATCTTCAACTTCAACCCCGCGCCGACCGTGATCGAGCTGACCGCCTGGCTGGTCTACCTGATCCCGGTCATGGTGCTGAACCTCCGTCCGGTCAAGCGCAGTACACCGCCGCCGGTCGTCCCCGCCGAGGCAGAGGCCACCTGAGCCCGAGCTTCACCTGTCCCCAGGAGAAACCCGCATGATCACCTTCACCACCCGCCGCGCCACGGCGACCGCAGTACCGCTGCTGGCCGCTCTGCTGCTCGCCGGATGCGCCGACGAGACCCCACAGGTCACGCCCGGTGACGCCACCGGCCCGGTCGCGGTCAAGGCGACCGAATCCGAGTGCGAACTGAGCCGCCGGGACGTGAAGTCCGGAACCAGCACCTTCTCGGTCTCCAACGGCGGCAGCAAGGTGACCGAGTTCTACGTGTACGCCGAGGGCGACCGGGTGATGGGCGAGGTGGAGAACATCGGCCCCGGCCTGAAGCGCGACCTGATCGTCGAGCTGCCGACCGGCAAGTACCAGGCGGTCTGCAAGCCCGGCATGGTCGGCGACGGTATCCGCGGGGACCTCAACGTCACCGGCGATGCCACCGCCCAGATCGACACCGACACCGCGCTCAAGCAGGCGACCGAGAGCTACCAGCGGTACGTGAACTCCCAGGCCGTCGCGCTGGAGGAGAAGACGACCGAGTTCGTCGCGGCCGTGAAGGCCGGCGATGTCGCCAAGGCGAAGGAGCTGTTCCCGATCTCGCGGACGTACTGGGAGCGGATCGAGCCGGTGGCCGAGTCGTTCGGCGACCTGGACCCGAAGATCGACGCCCGGGTGAACGACGTCGAGCCGGGCACCGAGTGGACCGGCTACCACCGGATCGAGCAGGCGCTGTGGGTCTCCAACACCACCAAGGGGATGGAGAAATACGCCGACCAGCTGCTCGTCGACGTGAAGACCGTGGTGGCGAAGGCGAAGGTGGTCAAGCTCAACCCGCTGCAGCTCGCCAACGGAGCGAAGGAACTGGTGGACGAGGTCGCCACCACCAAGATCACCGGTGAGGAGGACCGCTACTCGCACACCGACCTGTGGGACTTCGAGGCCAACGTCGAGGGATCGCAGGCCGCGATCCAGGCACTCCGGCCGGCTCTGCAGCAGCGGGATCCCGCACTGGTCACGACGCTGGACACGAACTTCAAGGCGGTCTTCGCGGCCGTCGACAAGTACCGGGTGGGCGACGGCTTCAAGCCGTACCTGCCGACCGAGGCCGAGCGCAAGGAGCTCAGCACCGTGATCGACGCGCTGGCCGAGCCGGTCAGCAAGGTCGCCGGAGTGATTGCGAAGAAGTGATGAGCGAAGATCAGAAGGAAACCGGTCAGAAGAACACTGGTAAGCAGCGTGCCGGGATCTCGCGTCGCGGTCTGATCGGTGCGGCGGGTGCGGCCGTGGCCACCGGCGTCGCCGGGTACGCCGCACACTCGATCGTGTCGACGCCGGAGTCGCAGGCGACCGACACGACCGGACCGGTCGAGTTCTACGGCGAGCACCAGGCCGGGATCACCACGCCGGTCCAGGACCGATTGCACTTCGCCACCTTCGACCTGACCACGACCAAGCGGGACGAGCTCATCTCGTTGCTGAAGAAGTGGACCGCCGCGGCCGCGCTGATCACGGCCGGCCGCGACATCGGCCAGTACGGCGCGATGAACGGCCCGGCCCAGGCGCCACCCGAGGACACCGGGGAAGCGGTCGGCCTGCCGCCGGCCCGGCTGACCCTGACGATCGGGTTCGGGACCAGCCTGTTCGTCGATGCCAAGGGCAACGACCGGTTCGGGCTTGCGGATCGCCGGCCGGCCGCGCTGGTCGATCTGCCGCACTTCATCGGCGACAACCTCGACCCGGCCCGCAGCGGTGGCGACATCGCGATCCAGGCCTGCTCCGACGACCCGCAGGTCGCGGTCCACGCGATCCGCAACCTGGCCCGGATCGGCTTCGGCACCACATCGGTCCGCTACTCCCAGCTCGGCTTCGGCCGTACGTCGTCGACGTCGCGGGCGCAGACGACGCCGCGCAACCTGTTCGGTTTCAAGGACGGCACGAACAACCTCAAGCTGGAGGACACCGCCAAGCTGGAAGACCAGCTCTGGGTCCAGCAGGAGGACGGCCCGGAGTGGATGGTCGGCGGCGCGTACCTGGTCTCAAGGCGGATCCGGATGATGATCGAGACCTGGGACCGGACGTCGCTCAGCGAGCAGGAGGGGATCGTCGGAAGGGGCAAGGGCACCGGTGCGCCGCTGGGCAAGGCGGACGAGTTCGACGCGATCGACTTCGAGGCCAAGGGATCCGACGGCGAGCTCAAGGTGGCGACCGAGGCGCACGTCCGGCTCGCCCACCCGTCCTTCAACAACGGCGCCGAGCTGCTCCGTCGCGGCTACAACTTCGTCGATGGCTCGGACGGCTTGGGTCGCTTGGACGCGGGCCTGTTCTTCCTTGCCTACCAACGGGATCCGCGCAAGCAGTTCATCCCGGTCCAGCGCCAGCTGGCCCGCTCCGACGTCATGAACGAGTACATCCGGCACGTCGGATCGGGGATCTTCGCCTGCCCACCCGGTGTCCAGACCGGCTCCTTCTGGGGCGAAAAACTCTTCGTCTGACTCACTCCCAGGTCTTGGCCTCCCGGTCGAACACCTCGCTCTCGACGGGAAGCATGCAAAGCAGGTGACCACCGGGCGCCCGCAGTACCCGGCACTCCTGCCATTGGTTGACCTGTACGGCTCCGAGACCGATGAGCCGTGCGGTCTCCGCCTCCACGTCGTCCGTCTCGATGTCGAGGTGGTACCGCGGTGCGTCGTCAACGGACTGCACCGCGGTCTCCATCCCGGCCAATGCCCCCGGCAACGAGACGAACTGCGGCTCCTCCGGCAGCGGCCGGGCCTCAACCCCCAACGCCGCCGCCCAGAACGCCGTCGCTTGCCCAGCCTCATCCTTCGGCGTATCGATCAACAACGCATACACACGACTCCGATGCATACCCACCACCCTAAGTTCACCGGCTTCCGGTTGTATCCGGCTACTTGACGGCTCCGGAGGTTACGCCGGCTACGAAGTGGCGTTGGGCCAGGAGGAAGCCGATGACGACAGGGACGCTGACGATCAAGGCTGCGGCCATGATCTGGTTCCAGTAGATGTTGGTCTGGGTGGAGTACTGGCGGAGGCCGACGGACAGGGTGCGGTTGGCCTCCGTGGTCATGACCGAGGCGAACAGGACCTCACCCCAGGCGGTCATGAACGAGTAGATGGCCACCGCGATCACACCCGGACGGGCCGCGGGCAGCACGACCCGGCCGAGTGCGCCCATTGGGCCGCAGCCGTCGACCATCGCGGCCTCGTCGAGCTCGCGCGGAATGCTGTCGAAGTACCCGGCCAGCATCCAGATCGAGAACGGCAGGCTGAAGGTCAGGTACGTGATGATCAGCCCGATCCTGGTGCCGACGAGTTGCAGCCCGGTCGAGTTGTTGATGTTCACGAAGATCAGGAACAACGGCAACAGGAACAGCACACCGGGGAACATCTGCGTGGACAACACGGTCGTGCTGAACACCGTCCGCCCGCGGAACCGGAACCGCGACACCGCGAACGCCGCCAGGATCGCGATCGCCACCGAGAAGACGGTGGCGACCACCGAGACGATCGTGCTGTTCACGAAGTACCGGCCCAGCGGCACCGTCTTCCACATGTCCACGAACGGGGTGAGCGTCAGGTTCGACGGCCACCAGGTGAACGGGCCCTGGACGTCCCGCAGTGGTTTCAGCGACGAGGTGGCCATCACGTACAGCGGGATCAGCACGAACAGGCCGAGCACGGCCAGTACGGCGGCCCGGTAGATCTTGAACCCTTTGGTCTCACGCACGACGCGACCTCCTTCCGGTGACGAGCAGGTAGATGCCGGTGACGATCATCAGGAAGATCAGCAGCAGCACGGACATCGCCGCACCGGTGCCGAAGTTCCACGTCAGGAACGACGCGTTGTAGATGTGGAAGGTGATCAGGTCACCCGCCGGCGGCTGCGCCGTACCGAACAGCACGTACGGCGTGTTGAAGTCGCTGAACGTCCACAGGAACAGCACGAGCACCAGCACCAGGTTGACCGGCCGCAGCGACGGCAACGTGATGTTGCGCCACTGCCGCAGGTTGCCGGCGCCGTCCACCGACGCGGCCTCGTAGAGATCGCGCGGGATGCTCTGCAGACCGGCCATCAGGGTGAGGAAGGCGAACGTCCACAGCTTCCAGGTCGCGACGGTGATCAGCGAGATCAGCGCGTTCGAGCCGATCAGCCAGAACGGCCGGTCGGTGCTGAGGCCGAGGTTGTCGACCAGGATGTGGTTCACGATGCCGGTGTCGCGTTGCAACATGAAGTTCCAGGTCAGGATGCCCGCGTACGCCGGTAACGCGTACGGCACCAGGAACAGCGTCCGGACGAAACTCCTTCCCCGGAACGGGGGCTGCAAAGCGACGGCGGCCGCCATCCCGAGAACCCAGGAGAGCGCGACCGTGATCAGCGAGAAAGCGACGGTGACGCCGAACGACTTCAGCAGTCCCTCGCCGATGGCGTTGTCGAAGTCGACCGCCACCTTGTAGTTGCCGAGCCCGGCCCAGGGCGCGGCGGACCAGTTCGCGATGTAGAACTTGGTCAGTTTCACGAAGCTCATCCAGATCCCGACCAGCATCGGGATGATGTGGATGAGCAGTTCCAGCAGCACCGCCGGAGCCAGCAGCAGATACGGCAGCCACCGGCCCAGCCCGGGCCGGCGCTCCAGGCCGCGCTTGGTGTTCCCGGGCTTCGCGGCGGGCTCCGCCGGGGCCTCGTGCGTGGCGACGGACATCCAGGTCGCCTCCTTGTCCTCGAATCGCGGCTGACACGGACGTTGCGTCCGAAGAAGTGTTGCCTATGGCCCACACTTCTTCGGACGCAAGGCGTCGGTTGTCAGCTGCTTGCGGCGACCTGGTCCTCGGCGGTCTTGAGGGCCGCCTTCACGTCCTCAGCGGTTACTGTGCCGCCGGTGGCGATCTTGGCGAACATGCTGTTCATCGCCTTACCGACAGTGCTCTCGTACTGGTCCTCGGCCGGCACCAGCGGCAGCGGCTTGGACTTGGTGTTGTAGATGTCGGAGAAGATCGCGGCCTCTTCGGCGTTGTCGGTGAAGACCGGCTTCGCGTCCTTCAGCACCGGCAGCGACGCGAACGGCTTGCCCAGCGTGCTCTGCGTGGTCGCGTCCGTCATGTACTTGACGAACTTCAGCGCCGCGTCCTTGTTCTTGGTGTTCTTGAAGATCGACAGGTTGATCCCGGCGACGTGGCTCGCGGTCTGGTCGGCCGAGCCCTGCGGAGCCGGGAACGCCACCACGCCGTACTCGCTGCTCTTCATGCCGTTGGCGGCGATCGAGGAGTCGGCGTTGTTCTGGTTGATGATCATCGCGACCTTCTTGGTGGCGAAGTCGTTCACCGACTTGGTGCCGTTGTCGTACTGCGCGTTCGACGGGTTGGCGACCTTGTCCTTCTGCATCAGGTCGAGGTACCGCAGTACGCCCTGCACGTTGCCGTCACCGGTGAAGGTCGGCTTGCCGTCGGCATCGAACCAGGCGGCGCCGTTCTGCGCGGCGTTGATGAAGGCGAAGTGCACGTTCTCGGTGTAGCTGCCGGCCGCGAGCGCCATCCCGTACTGGTTCTTCGCCGGGTTGGTCAGCTTCTTGGCCGCCGCGACCATCTCTTCCCAGGTCTTCGGCGGCTGCAGCCCGGCCGCGGCGAACATCGCCTTGTTGTAGTACATGCCGTAGGCCAGACCGTAGAGCGGTACGGACGTCGGGTCGGTGCCCTCCTTGCCGCCGGTCGCCAGGGCCGTCGGCACGAACTTCTCCTTCCCGCCGATCGCGGTCATCGCGTCGCCGTCGAACGGCAGGAACGCGTCGGTCGCCTGCAGCGACGCGGCCCAGGTGTTGCCGATGTTCACCACATCCGGGGCCTGACCGGAGGTGATCGCGGTCTGGATCCGGGTCTGCAGGTCGTTCCAGCCGATCACTTCCAGATTGACCTTGATCCCGGTCTCCTGGGTGAACTTCTCCAGTACCGGGGTCAGCACCTGCTTGTCGTTGTCCAGGCTGGTGCCCTGGTTGCTGGCCCAGTAGGTCAGCGTCGTGTCTCCACCACTGCCGCCAGAGGAGTCGCCCGAGTCGCTCCCACCGCAAGCGGCCAGGCTGATTCCCAGGGCGGACACCGCTGCTGCGGCTACAAGCGAACGCAGTCTCACGTCGGACTCCCTCGTCCCTCGAGCCTCCGGCAGGGAAGCGGAGGCTGGTCGCGCCCATAGTGGCCTAACCGGTTAAGTACGTAAACCCGAACCGGTTCAGTTGGTGTTGGTTCGTTACTGGAGCGTGACCTGGCGGGCAGGCCGCTGCAGGTTACCGGCCCGCTTCGCGCACAACTGCGCAAGTCAGCGGGGCGCGGCGGCGGAGGAATCGCGGGGGCGGAGTTCGCCGGGCGGGGCATCGTGGTGGAGGTCGCTCTCGCCGGCGGCGATCTTCAGCAGCAGGTCCGCCGCGGCACGGCCGCGTTCCATCGTCTTCTGGTCGACCGCGGTGATCCCCGGCCGGGCCAGTTCGCACAGCGGCGAGTCGTCCCACGCGACGATGGACAGCTCGTCCGGCACCGCTGTTCCGAGCTCGGTCGCCACCCGCAACGCGGCGACCGCCATCAGGTCGTTGCCCAGGACCAGGGCGGTCGGCCGCTCCTTGGCCGCCAGTACGGTCCGGGTCATCTCGGCACCTTCCTCGTACCGGTAGCTGCCCTCGAAATGCGTCACCCGGATCCCACGCCGCCTCGCGTGCTCCTGCAGCAACCGGACCCGGAGCTGCTCGTGTACGAAGGTGAACGGCCCACTGACATGCACGATGTTCTCGTGTCCCAGCTCGGCCAGGTGGTCCAGCAGCAGCGTCACCGTCTCCTCGGGCGAGCTGATCAACCGCCCGACCCCGTCGTACGGCGCGTTCGAGCTGACCACGACACACGGCACGCCGAGATCCTTGAGCAACGGGATCCGCGGATCCTCGTTGTGCTCGTCGAACAGGATGAACCCGTCCACCCGGCCCTGCCGGCTCCACCGCCGGAGTACGTCGAGATCCTCGCCGTGCTCGCCGGTCAGCCGGAGCAGCAGGGATGAGTCGACCTCGTTCAGGTACTGCTCGATGCCGACCAGGGTGCGCATGTAGAACGCCTCGGTCGAGATCAGCGCGGGGTCGCGGGCGATCACGATGCCGATCGTCCGGGTCCGGCTCGCGGACAGCGCGACGGCGGCCGAGTTCGGGTGGAAGCCGAGCTCCTCGGCCAGGTTGAGCACCCGTCGCCGGGTCTCCTCGCTGACCCCGGCACGGCCGTTCAGCGCGTACGAGACCGAGGCCTTGGAGATGTCCAGCCGGCGGGCCAGGTCGCTGATCGTGACCCGATGGCTCCGGCGCGCGCCACCGCCCGCCGGACCGTCGCTCGCAGCCTCTTCGCCGCTCAGGGATCCGGGTGTCGTCATCTCTCGCTCCCACCCCGCATGGCGGGAAGGCTAGCAGCGGTCTGCCGCGACAGGCCGGTCACTGCCATTCCGTGCTGGAGTTGGATAGCGTTATCCAATGGTCCAAGAGTACTCCGGAGAAGCCGTCGAACGTCTCGATTTCCTGCCTTGGGAGTACGCCCGCCGGGGGACTGAGACCGATCGCGGGAGGCAGGCCGAGCGGCATCGCCGGCTCGCCGACGCAGGCAAGACCGAGCTGGCCGCGGACGTCTACATCGCCTCGACGGCGGCGGTCTTCTGCGACGTACTGCGGATGGGGGAGCGTTCCTATCTCGCCGCCCACGCCTACGTCACCGGGGAGATCGAGATCGGCGCGGACTCCACCGTCAACCCGTTCTGCGTGGTCCGCGGCAAGGTCTCGATCGGCGGCGGAGTCCGGATCGGCGCGCACACCTCGCTGCTCGCGTTCAACCACGGCACCGCGCCCGATCAGCCGATCTTCCGCCAGCCACACACCGCCCGCGGGATCACCGTCGGCGACGACGTCTGGATCGGCTCGAACGCGATAGTCCTGGACGGCGTCACCATCGGCCCGCACAGCATCGTCGGCGCCGGCGCGGTAGTCACCAAAGACGTCGACCCCTGGTCCATCGTCGCCGGCAACCCCGCCCGAAAACTCCGCGACCGCCGCCCCTCAACCGTTGCGTCCGAAGAAACGAGCCCCAGAGCGCTCACTTCTTCGGACGCAACCACCCATCCCACCGCGGACCTCGCTGAGCGGGCGGCCGCGTTCGCCGGCCGGGCGCGGGAGCAGGTCGGTGACATCTTGAGCCGGTGCTACGACGGCGAGCGATTCGTCGACCGCCCCGGACTCGACCACGAACCGGCAATCCGCCCCTGGTGCGACGCCATCGAGATCTCCGACCTCCTGCTCCGCCGCGCCCCCGAGGGCCACACCCGCGACGACCTGGTACGCCGCCTCCGCGCTCGCCAGGACCCGTCGACCGGCCTCGTCGCCCCCGGCGACCTGTCCGACCGCGCCCTCGAGCAACTCGCCGACGTGTCCGACGGCGACCTCGAGCGCCCCACCGACCTCGACGTTCTCCGAGGGCCAGCCAGTTACCACATCCTCTGTGTCGGCTATGCCCTCCAGGTCCTCGACAGTTGCTTCGAGCACCCGATCCGGGCGGCCCATCGACTCGGCAATCTCGAGGCCCGGCTCGACGCGTTGCCCTGGGCAAGAAATGCCTGGAGTGCCGGTTCGGGAATAGATGCCCTCGGCACCGCGATCACCCGAAACCTCAACGACCACAAGGAATCCGCCGACCCCGTCTACAGTATGTTCGGCTGGCTCCTGGCCCGCGCCGACCGTAGTACAGGCATGTGGGGACGCCCACACCCCGACGACGGCTGGCTCCAGGTGGTCAACGGCTTCTACCGGCTGACGCGCGGAACCTACGCCCAGTTCGGCCTTCCGTTGCCCTATCCCGAGGCTGCGATCAAGACCGTCCTCGCGCACACCCAGGATCGCGCCACCTTCACCGGTGACGGGTACAACGCCTGCAACATCCTCGACGTCATCCACCCCCTCTGGCTCGCCCGAAAGCAGACCGGCTTCGGCCGCGCGGAGGGCGAGCGCTGGGCCGAGACCGTCCTGGCCGGCATCCTCGACCGCTGGGTCGACGGCGCCGGTTTCGCCTTCGCCCCCGACGGCACCGACGACCGTGCGATCCCCGGCCTGCAAGGCACCGAGATGTGGCTGGCCATCATCTGGCTGCTCACCGACTACCTCGGCTACTCCGACGCCCTCGCCTACCGCCCCCGAGGCGTCCACCGCCCCGAACCCCTGGTTGCACTGCCCTCCATCGGAGTCAACTAGCCTGAGGCAGTGGACCCTCGGACCAGGCGGCTCGTCACCTCTCTAGTACTGCTGTCCCTCGTCGCCATCGTCGTGGTCGCCGCCATCCTGCGCTGATGTCAGTGCCACGACGACAGGCCTGGCTCGAGCGGTAGGGGATAGCAGCCGTCCACCAGCTCGACCCGGCCGTCCGCCGGGAGTAGGCCGCTCTCGACGTAGATCGTGTTCGGCAGCGCGGCCAGTACGTGGATGTGGGCCCCACCCCCGTGCGACGCGTACGGCACCCCGAATCCCGCCGCCATCAACCCGATCTCCAGGCAATCCGTCAACCCACCGGCCCGGCGCAGATCGGGCTGAACCACCCCCACCCCACCACCGGCCAGCAGATCCCGGAACGCCTCCTGCCCGTACCGGTTCTCCCCGGTCGCGATCGGGATGTCCAGCTTCTCCGCCAACCGAACATGCCCATCCGTATCACCAGCCGGCAACGGTTCCTCGAACCACCGGCAGTCCAGCTCCTCGTACACCCGCCCACGCCGCAGCGCCTCGCTGAACCCGAACGCCTGGTTCGCATCCACCATCAGCGGCGCGTCCGCCCCGATCACCGCCCGGACCGCCCTTATCCGGCTCACGTCCTCGGTCAACGGCCCGCCGCCGACCTTCATCTTCACGCCGCGGAACCCCTGTTCCATCGCCTTCGCCGATACCGCCTCCAACCCGGCGACGTCCAGCTCCAGCCACCCGACCATCGCGTACGCCGGGATCGTGGTCCGCTGCGCTCCGAGCAGCCTCCAGACCGGCACCCCCAACGACTTGCCGAGGAGATCCCACAGCGCCAGGTCGATCGCCGAGATCCCGTACGACGAGAGTCCGGCCGTGCCCTGGTAGTCGGTCAACTCCCGCAACGTCTTCCGGATCCCCCGGATCAGCGTCGGATCCTCGCCGATGATCACCGGCGCGAGCTGATCCGTCACGATCTTGGCCAGCACGGCCGGAGAACTCACCACCCGGCCGAAGTGCGAGTCGCTCACCCCGGAGACGCCCTCGTCCGTCTCGACGATGACCCGCGTACGGCCGTTGCGATCGAGCAACTGGATCGCGTCGCGGACGGGGTGCTCCTTCGGTTCGGACACCACGTCGACGGTGATCCGGGTGATCTTCATTCGTCAGCCCTTTCCGGCCAAGACGTCCTCGACCTTCTGTTTGACGCCACCGAGCGCCGCGGCCGCGGTCTGCTTGCCGCTCCAGACATCGTCCAGCACCGGCCGGTAGATCGTCCGGGCCCGTTCGATGTAGCGGCTGAAGTTCTCGTTCACCGCGTTCGCCAACGCCTGCGTCACCAGCGCGAGGTTGGCCGGACCCTTGTCATCGGCAACGAAAAGCGACGACGACGTCTTGCTGACCGGCATGAACCCGCGCGACTCCGCCAGCAACTTCGACGCGTCCGCGCCGACGCAGTACTTGAGAAACTCCCAGGCGGCGTCCGGGTCCTTGGAGGCCTTCGGGACCGCTAGCACCGTCATCGTGTTCACCGTCTTGCGGGCGACCTTCATCGGCGGCGGGAAGATGTCCCACTTCACCTTCGCGTTGGTCCGCAGGTACGGGATGCCGCTGGTCAGGGCGAGCAGCATCGCGGCCTTGCCGGTGCCGAGCTGGGACAGGGCCCAGTTCGGGGTCTGCCGGCCGGCGGTCACCGTGGCGAAGTCCGGATGCACCTTGTGGACCAAGGCGAGATCGGCGATCCACTGCACTGCCTCGGCGGCCGGCCCTTCGGCCAGCGTGAACCGGGTCGCGTCTTTGGAGTAGATCCCGTCGCTGCCGTTGTTGACGGTCCAGACGGTCTCCAGGGACGTGTCCGGGAAGATCAGCGCGCCCCAGCGTTCGCCGTTCGGCTTGGTCAGCTTCTTCGCCGCGTCGAGGAAGTCGTCCCAGGTCCAGCCGGATGTGGTCCACTCCTTCGGCGGCAGCGGTACGCCGGCCTCGGCGAACGCGTCGACGTTGCAGTAGATCACCCCCGGGTTGGTCATGATCGGCCAGGCAGCGTGCGCCCCGTCCTGCTGTTTGGGGAAGTTGAAAGCGACCGGGAAGTAGTCGTCCGGCTTGATCCCGTCCTTCTCCAGGTAGGGCCGGAGATCGAGCAGCGAGCCCTCGGCGTGGTATCCGGCCACGTAGTCGTCGTTGATCCGGATCGCGGTCGGCGCGGAACCGGACGCGAGTACGGTCCGTAGCTTGGTGTCGTAGTCGTCGCCGGGCACGGACTGGATGTCGATGCTCCGGCCGGCGCCCTTGGCCCAGTTCTCCGCGACGGTGTAGAGCGGGGAGCCGGACGTGGTGTCCCAGGTCAGGAACGAAACGTTGCCACCGGCACCGGATCCGTTGCCGTTGCATGCCGTCATGGGGAGCCCGAGCGTCGCCGTACCGGTGGCCAGGCCGATGCCCTTCAGCAACGATCGGCGGGAGAGGTTCTGACCGGTCATGGTGAAGTCCTTCCTAGTTCGTGCGGAGTTTGGCGATCGCGTCCTCGTCGAGGTCGATGCCGAGGCCGGGCAGTTCCCAGGGCGTGATGACGCCGTTGACCGGGACGAGCGGGTTCCGCCAGATCGGGGTGTCGTCCAGGATCGGGTTGTGCTCGATGTTGTACTCCTGCGGATACACACACGCGGGGGTGCTGACCCACAGATGCGCGTGCGCCGAGGTGCCGACCGTCTGCTGCGTGTTGTGCACGGTGATCGGCTTGGTGTGCGTGTCGGCGAGTACGGCGATCTTCTTGAACTCCGTGATGCCGCCGCACTTGATCACATCGGGTTGCAGGATGTCGACCCGGCCCTGCGTGATCAGATCCCGGAACTGCCAGGTGGTGTACTCCTGCTCGCCGACCGCGATCGGGATGTCGACCGCGTCCGCCAGCCGCCCGTACGCCGCGTAGTCGTGGGCGGCAAGGGGTTCCTCGAAATGCCAGACACCGAGTTCCTCGAGCGCGTGGGCGACCTTGATCGCGGTGTGCTCGTAGTACGCGTTGTTGACGTCGACCAGGATCGGGAAGTCGTCGCCGACCAGGTTCCGGACCGCGGTCACGGTGGCGATCGTCTGGTCGAAACCGTCGTCGTGCATCCACGGGGTGGCGGAGTGGATCTTGTAGCCGTGGAAGCCTTTTTCCTTGTACCCAAGGGCGCGTTCGGCCTCCTCCTGCGGAGTCATGCTGCGCGACATGGAACTCGCGTACACCTTCGCCGCCGGCCGGTACTTGCCGCCGAGGAGTTGGTAGACGGGGAGGTTCGCGGCCTTGCCCAGGATGTCCCAGAGCGCGATGTCGATGCCGGCGATCGCATTCAGCTGGGCGCCGGACGGACCCAGCTTGTAGGGCTTGGTGTAGAGGCGGCGCCAGAGCCGCTCGATGTCGCTCGCCTCCTCGCCGATCAGCAGCGGCTTGAGGGCGTGCTCGACAATGCTGTGCGTGACGTGGGCGTTCATCGGGCTGACCTCGCCGATCCCGGTCAGGCCCTCGTCGGTGAGGACCCGGACCAGGTGGATCCGGTCGAGCAGGATGATGGATTCGATCTCGGTGATCCGCATACTCAGCCTTTCAGGCCGGACATGGTGATGCCCTGGACGAAGTACTTCTGTGCCACCAGGAAGAGCAGTAGCGGCGGCAGGATGGTGAGGGTGGCGGCCGCCATCATCAGGTTGGTCTGGGTGAAGTACTCGCCCTTGAACAAGGCGAGCGCGACCGGCATCGTCTGCAGCCGGGTCGAGTTGAGGAAGATCAGCGGACCGAACAGGTCGTTCCACGAGGCCATGAAGGTGAGCGCGCCGACTGCGGCCAGGGCGGGCTTGACCTGCGGCAGCATGATCCGCCAGAAGGTGGTGAAGACGGAGGCGCCGTCGAGCTTGGCCGCCTCCTCGAGTTCGTTCGGGATGCCGCGGAAGGCCTGCCGGAGCAGGAAGGTGCCGAATACCGGGGTGAGCACATTGGGCACCCACAACGGATAGTGGGTGTCGATCCACCCCATCTCACGGAACAACATGTACTGCGGGACGAGGTACACCATGCTCGGGATCATCGCGGTGCTCAGCAGCAACGCGAACGCGGTCCGCTTGAAGACGAAGTCGAGCCGGGCGAATCCGTACCCCGCCAGCGCGGCGAAGAACAACAGGAACCCGACGTTGAGGCTGGCCAGTTTCACGCTGTTGAGGAAGAACGGCAGCAATCCGTCGGCGGCCTGGGTGTAGTTGGACCACAGGAACGTCGTCGGGATGAAGGTCGGCGGCGTTCGCAGTACCTCGTTCTCCGGCTTGAGTGAAGCGCTCACCATCCACAACATCGGCAGCGCGAACACGACGGCCAGGAAGTGCATTACCGCGAAAAGCACTACCCGCCGTGGAATCCGCCGTTCAGTTGTCCGTTCAGTTGTCATAGTGGACCCACCGCTTCTCCAGCTTCCACTGGACAGCCGTGACGAACCCGACGATGATGAACAGCACCCAGCCCATCGCCGAGGCGTAGCCGAGCCGGCCGTGCCCGAACGCGGCCTCGTAGATGTGGAAGATGAACACCGACGTGGCGTTGTTCGGCCCGCCCGACGTCATCACGTAGATGATCCCGAACACCTGGAACGACGAGATGAACTGCGTGATCGTCAGGAAGAAGAGGCTCGGGGTGAGCAGCGGTACGACCACGGACCAGAACCGGCGCCACGCGGTCGCGCCGTCCACCGTCGCCGCTTCGAGCAGCGACTGGTCGATCGACTGCAGACCGGCGAGCAGGATCACCATCGGATAGCCGACGCCCTGCCAGATCGCCACCACGATCACGGCGACCAGGGCGGTCCTGGTGTCGGACAACCAGGCCGGGCCGTCGATGCCGATCGTCTTGAGCGTGGAGTTGAACAGCCCGTTGTCCGGTTCGTACAACCAGAACCAGACGAAGCCGATCGCGACGACGTTCGTCACGACGGGGGAGTAGTAGAGGGTCCGGAAGATGCCGATGCCCTTCACCTTCTGGTTGCACAGTACGGCGAGTCCGAGGCCGAGCATGATCGTGCTCGCGACCACGGCGATCGTGAAGACGACCGTGTTGCGCAGCGAGTCGTAGAAGGTGTCGTCGGCCCGGAACAGTTCGACATAGTTGCCCAGGCCAAGGAACTTCGGCTGGTTCAGCCCGGACCAGTTGGTCAGCGAGACCACCAGGGAGGCGGCGACCGGGGCGAGCTGGAAGAAGAGGACGCCGAAGATCACCGGGCCGACGAACAGCCAGCCGGCCAGGTTCTGCCGCCGGCGCCGGCGGGGCGGCGTACCGGCTGTCCTGCGTTTGGTCTTGGTCTGCGGGCGGGCGGGACGGAGGGCGGTGGCGGTCATTGCTCCCCCTCTGCCGGATTCGGGGTGTGCTGGGTCGGGCGTGCTGGATCGGGGCGTGCTGGATCGGCCGCCGGGGTGCACGGCGGCTGTTAGTTGCTATGGGCAAGCAGAAGTGCTCGGCGAGTGGGGTGGGTGCTCGCCGGAACGGGGCTGTCAGCGAGAGATTAGGCCGCGGGATCCTGATACGCAATAGTTCATGGATTCGTATTCATGAGCTACTGCGCACGGGCCCTGTTCGGTACTCAGGGAGCCGGGTAACGTCACGCCATGACCACCACCGCCACGCGTTCGCCGTACCTGATGCGGGCCGGACTGGTCCGCAATGTCCGCAGCGGTGAGCATCTGACCACGTTCGTCGTGGCCGGGGTGGCCACGGTGCTGATCACCCGGGCGTTTCTCTCCCTCAGCGGCTACCCGCAGATCGGTGGCAAGGGCCTGCACATCGCGCACGTCCTGCCCGGTGGCCTGCTGATGCTGGTCGCGATCTATCTGCTGCTCGCGTACGTCGGTCCGGTGGTCCGGCCGGCGGCCGCGCTGATCGGCGGTGTCGGGTTCGGGCTGTTCATCGACGAGGTCGGCAAGTTCGTCACCTCGGACAACAACTACTTCTACCAACCGACCGCGGCGATCGTGTACGTCGTGTTCGTGCTGATCGTGCTCGGCAGCCGGTGGCTCACCAATCGGCGGCCGATCGATCCGCGCGAGCAGTTGGCGAACGTGGTCGACTACGCGGTCGAGGGGGTGGTCGGCGGGTTGTCCCGGCGACGGCTCGCCCAGGCCGCGGGGCAACTGCGGCAGATCGATTCCGAGGTCGCCGGGCGAGTGGAGACCAGGGCTCTGCTCCGTGCGGTCCCGCCGGACGAGGTCGAGCTCGCGGCGCCGGTGGACGCCGCGTGGCGGGCCCTGCAGTCGGGGTTCGACCGGTTGGCGACGCATCCGCTGGCGCCGCGGATAGCGGTCGGGGTACTGGCACTGCAGGCGCTCGGGGCGCCGGCGATCGCTGCGGGGATCCGGTTCGACCGGGGGCAATTGCTGACCGACCTGGCTGTGCTGGGGGTGGCCGCGGGGAGCGTGTTGTCGGCCCACTTCACGCTGCGGGGCTGGTTGCGGCTGCGACGCCAGGACAGGGCTCGGGCGGTTCGGCTGTTCGAGTTGGCCGTCCTGACTTCGCTGCTGGTGACGCAGGTGTTCCAGTTCGCCGGCACGCAGTTCGCCGCAGTCGGCGGGATGCTGCTTGACCTGGTGTTGCTGGGGCTGCTCGGTGCGGAGAGCGACCGGTTGCGCCGGGAGGCTGAGGCTGCTGCCGCTAGTAATCCTTTGTAGGTCCCCAGTCCTCGCGGCGGCCGAACAGTGGCGGTGTCATGGTGGCGACGAAGTACACGGCACCCGCTGCGAGCAGTGCTGGTACCAGGCCGATGCCGGTGATCGCCATGCCTGCGACAACGCCGCCCAGTGGTACGCCGATCCACGCGACGGCGTCGGCGAGCGAGTTGACCCGGCCGAGCAGTGGTCGGGGGATCCGCTCGAGGAACAGCGCGCCGAGCACGGGGTTGATGAAGCCCGCGCCGATACCGCCGATCGCGTAGACGAGCATCACGCCCCAGACGGGTGCGTCGAACGCCATCACGACGAACCGCGGCGCACCGCAGATCAGGAAGGCAAGGGTGAAGACCAGTTTGCGCGGCAGCCTGTGCCCGATCGCCGACGCAAGCAGGGCGAACGCGGTGGCTGTGAGGCCGAACGAGGTGAGGATGAGGCTGGTGTGGCCGGGACCGTAGCCGTGGTCCCTGATCCAAACGGGCAGTAAGACCGCGGCGACGGCTGCGTCGAGCAGGTTTGTGACAGCGATCATCAGGACCAGCGGCATCATCAGTTTGTCCGTCCGCAGGAACCGCCAGCCCTCCCTCAGGCGCTGTACATAACTGTCTTCCTCTGGGGTTTGCGGCTTCTGGTGATTGCTCGGCACCCAGCGGCGGATCAGTAGGGCGCACACCCCGAACGACGCGGCGTCGACCCATAGCGCGTTGACCTCGCCGACCAGGGTGATCAGCCCGCCGGCCACCGCGAACGCGATGAACCCGGCCAGCCGTTCGGTAGTGCTCTCCAGCCCCGTCACCCGCTCCAACGGCACCCTCGCAGCCGTGGCGATGTCCGGGATCAACGTGCCCTTCGCCGCATCACCCGGTCCGCGCAACGCCCCGGCCGCTGCGACCAAGGCGAGCAGCACCGGGAACCGCAGTACATGCAAGGTGTGCAGCAACGGGATCAGTGCAACCACGACCATGCTCGCCGTGTCGGCAGTGACACTGACCCGCTTCGGCCCGACCCTGTCGATCACCGGTCCGCCGACCGCCTTGCAGACCACCAGCGGCAACATCTCCGCCATCGCCACCAGTCCGGTCTTCAGCGGTGACCCGGTACTGACCAGCACGAACCAGGGGATCGCGATCGCACTCACCCTGGTTCCGCAGATCGACACCACATTCGCCACCAGGAACGCGACCAGCGGCACCCTGTACGGCGTACCGGGGGTGGCCGTAGTTTGTTGGGTCATCCGAGGTCCCGGCGGTATGCCTGCAGTTGAACGGATACCTGCGAGGCGCCCTCGGGCATCGGCGCGGTCAGATCGGCCCGGTACTTGTCCAGCACCGCGGTGACCTCGGTCATCATCGCCTTCAACTCGGCGGCGGTCAGATGGAACACGTAGTCCGAGAGCAGCGTCGCCTCCCGCCACTCCGGCTCCAGGGTCTGCCACTCGTCGATCGCGCGGAACATGTTCTCGGCGTAGGTCTGCCCGATCCCGTGCAGGAACCCCAGCGCCAGCTCCGGCTCGCTCTGCAGCATCTCCGCCGCATCGAACTCGGTCCCCTGGTGAGCCGCCTTCCACCACCGGTCCCGGGCGTTCCCCCGGTCCGCGTCCTCCACCACCAGCCCCGCATCGGCCAACTGCCGAAGGTGATAACTCGTAGCCCCCGTGTTGACCCCTAACCGCCCCGCCAGCGTCGTCGCCGTCTGCGGCCCATAAACCCGCAACAGTCCGACAATCCGATTCCGCATCGGATGCGCCAACGCCCGCAACAACCCCCCGTCCAACCGAACCGACCCCCCACCGGCCCCACGTCCGCCCCCGCCCCCGCCCACGGCGCTCCCGCCCCCGCCGCTCCCGCCTCCGCCGCTCCCGCCTCCGCCCAGGGCGCCCCGGCTCTCGCCCGCCTCGCCCTGAGCCCGTTCCTGCTTCTCCGCCTGTCCCTCACTCATGCCGAGGAGGCTACGACTGCACAATCAGTTTGCAAAGAGTATTTGCAAATTGATTCTGCGATCGGTTGTCCACAACTCCAGAAGTCGTCCTCAGCACCTGCCCGAGAGCCCTGCATCTTCTCTGGTGAGACCAAAGAGACCCGACCGACCTGGCCGGGCCGGGAACTGACAGAGAGGTTCTGACCATGCTGCGGGTGATGCTCGAGGACACCGACTACTGCGATGTCCCAGCCGACTTGATGTCCTTCGAGGACGGCGTCGTCGTCTTCTGGCGCGACGGGGAGGAGGTCGGCCGGCACCGCCAGGCCCGGATCCGCGCCCTCGAACTCATCGGCTCCCGCTCGATGGGCCGCCGGATCGAGGAAACCCGGAAGACCTACCCGAACGCCTACCGCGGCTGGACGGAGGAAGAGGAGGACGAGCTGAAGCAACTGTTCGCCGAACACGCCACCCGGGACCAGCTCGTCGCCGCCCTCGGTCGCCAGCCCGGCGGCATCGCCAGACGCCTCCGCCAGCTGGGCCTCCTCGGCGAAAACGAGAAACTCCGGTGACCTCGAGATGACGGGCGGTGACCCAGAGATGACCGGTGGCGGTGACCCCGAGATGACCAGGGGACACCCCGGCGACCCCGGAAGACGAGACCCTTTTGTGATGCGGTCCCGCGGTCGGAGACAATGGCGCGATGCAAGCAGCGCTGGATCAGCCCCCCGCCCAGGCACCGGACGACGAGTCCGCGTCCCTGAGTGCGATCCGGTCCGCCCTCCTCTCGCCGGTAACCTTGGTGCGAGCGATCGGCTCCGGTCGTCGCCGCGGTGCGGCAGCACCGCAGTTCCAGCGGGTCGAGCTCCGGTACGTCGACCTCAAGGGCGTGCGCCGGCTTCAGCTGACGGAGTTCGACGAACGCCAGGCCCATACCCGCAATCTCAACCTCGAGCCCGCCGGCGCCGACCAGGTGCCGGAGGCCGAGTCGGTGGTAGCCGAGTTGCTGACCGCGGGGTACGGGAGCTGGCACGTGGACTCCACGGACCAGACCCTGCGCCTGCGCTACACCAAGAAGGGGAAGCTGCTGCTGCACCGGGAGGACGCCAGCCGGGAGCAGCGGACCGACCACGACCGGGTGAAGCAGCGGGTGCTCGACCCGGCGGCGCCGTTCCTGATCGAGCTCGGGATCAGCGACCACCACGGCCGGGTGAAGCCGTCGCGGCAGTCGAAGTACAAGCAGATCGAGGAGTTCTGCAAGCTGCTCGCCCCTGCCCTGGAGGAGGCGATCTCGGCCGGGCGGATCGCGGCGGACCGGCCGCTGCACGTGGTCGACCTGGGCTGCGGCAACGCCTACCTCACCCTCGCGGCGTACCACCTGCTCACGGCGGCGGGCCACGACGTGCGGATGACCGGTATCGACCACAACCCGGCGGCCCGCGAGCGGAACACCAAACGGGTGGCCGCCCTCGGCTGGCAGGATCACCTGCACTTCGTGGACGCGACGATCGCGGACGCGCAGGTCGAGCTCCAGCCGGATGTCGTGCTGGCGTTGCACGCGTGCGATACCGCGACCGACGACGCACTGGCGCGGGCGGTTGACTGGGAGGCGCCGTTGGTGCTGGCGGCTCCGTGCTGTCATCACGACATCCAAAAGCAGCTCAAGAGCGTCCAACCACCGGCGCCTTATGCGCTGATGACGAGGTATGGCATCGTTCGGGAGCGGTTCGCCGACATGTTGACGGATGCGTTGCGTGCGGCGGTGCTGCGTCAGGTCGGATACCGGGTGGAGGTGGTTCAGTTCGTGGACAGTGAGCACACGCCCCGCAACCTGCTCCTCCGCGCCGCCCGGACCGGAGCTACGGCCGGGCCCGAGGTCCGGTCGGAGTACGAGGCGCTGGTCGGCGAGTGGCAGGTCAAGCCACGACTCGCGGCGCTTGTCCTGGATCCCGAGCGCAAGGCGGTGTCTTGAGCTTGCTGCGCAAAGTCCTGACCCTGACCGCGATCACCCTGCTCAGTCTGGCGGGGGTCGCCCTTCCCGTCGGTTCGGCCTCAGCGGCGGACCCGTCGCCGACGGAGCCGAAGAAGCTGTTCACGATCCGCGACGACCGGGTGGACGAGTCCTCGGGGCTGGCGAAGAGCCAGAAGTACGAGGGCATCTGGTGGACGGTCAACGACTCCGGTGACACCGCCCGGGTGTTCGGGATCAACGCGAACGGCAAGGTCAAGGCGGTGCTCAGTTTCAATGCGCCGGTGCGTGACGTCGAGGCGATCTCGGTGGACCGCGAGGGCACCATCTACATCGCGGACATCGGCGACAACCGCTCGACCCGGGAGACGATCGAGGTCTACACGATCCCCGAGCCGGCCGAGCTGGCCGACGAGGAGAACGTGAAGTACCGCCGGTACGACTTCGAGTACCCCGACGGGGCGCACGACGCCGAGACCCTGTTGATCGCGCCGGAGACGAACCAGATGTACTTCGTCACCAAGGTGAAGAGCGGCAAGGGCGGCTTCTACGCGGCACCGGAGGAAGCGTCCCGTCAGGGCACCAACGAGCTCACCAAACTGGCTGACGCGCCGGCTGGAATCACCGACGGCACGTTCATGCCCGACGGCCAGCGCGTCGTACTGCGCACCTACCTCGACATCGCCACTGTTGCCTGGGGCGCGAAACCCGCTGTCGTCGGCCGAGCCGCCATGCCCCTCGCCCAGGGCGAATCGGTCGCCGTCGGCACCACCACCAACACCGTCCTCGTCGGCAGCGAAGGCAGCAACTCGGCCGTGTACGAGGCCCAGGCCCCGGCCCGCAAGGCAGCCGCCACGCCCAAGCCGACCGCAACCCCCACCGCGGCCGCGTCCGGCGACACTGACGAAACCAAGAAGAGCAACAACCTCCGCTGGATCCTCGTCGGCGCCGCCTTCTTCGCCTTCGTCATCACCATCATCACTTTCCCCCCAGGCCGCCGCGAACGCCTCGACCGCCAAGCCGAAAACGCCCGCCTCACCGGCCAGCCCCCACCCACCCCCCGCCGCCGCACCCCGGTCTAACCCCACCAGGCACCCCGGACCCCGGCCGACCCCGCCACGCCCGCCCGCGCTTGCCGCACCCCACGCCAGCCGGGCGCCACCGGGACCCCGGCCGAACAACCCCGCCACGCCCGCCCGCGCTTGCCGCACCCCACGCCAGCCGGGCACCACCGGGACCCCGGCCGACCCGCCCCGCCACGCCCGCCCCCGACACGCCAGAGCCCCCGCGACCGTGAACGGTGCGGGGGCTCTGAAAACGTGCTTCAGCGGAGGGCGTCGACCACGTAGTCGATGGCCTGGGTGAGCTTCTCGACGTCGTCGGGGTCGACGGCCGGGAACATCGCGACCCGCAGTTGGTTGCGACCCAGCTTGCGGTACGGCTCGGTGTCGACAATCCCATTGGCGCGCAGCGTCTTCGCGACCGCGGCGGCGTCGATCGACTCGTCCAGGTCGATGGTGCCGATGACGAGCGAGCGAGCGTCCGGGTCCTCGACGTACGGGGTCGCGTAGTCGGACTTCTCGGCCCACGTGTAAAGCCGGTTGCTGGAGTCGGTGGTCCGCCCGACGCTCCAGTT
Source organism: Kribbella caucasensis (assembly GCF_004361855.1). Lineage (GTDB taxonomy): Bacteria > Actinomycetota > Actinomycetes > Propionibacteriales > Kribbellaceae > Kribbella > Kribbella caucasensis. Next base: position 37,437 of record NZ_SNWQ01000006.1, on the reverse strand, counting down.
CAGACCGCCCTGGCTGTTGATCCAGTCGGTCTGCTCCGCCATCAGGAACAGGGTCGCCAGCGACGGGGTGTTGTAGGTCTGGTGCTTGCCGGAGTTGTCGATCGCGGTGGCGAGATCCAGGAACGCCGGGATCCAGCGACCGCCGGCGGTGATCTCCTCGACCCTGGCCAGCGCGGCCGGCGACAGGATCGCGATCCACAGGCCGCCGTCGGAGGCGAAGCACTTCTGCGGCGCGAAGTAGTAGGCGTCGACCTCGTTCAGGTCGACCGGCAGGCCGCCCGCGCCGGAGGTGGCGTCGATCGCGACTAGCGCGCCCTCGTCGGCGCCCTCGACCCGCTTGACCGGCGCCATCACACCGGTGGAGGTCTCGTTGTGCGGCCAGGCGTACAGGTCCACGCCCGCCTCGGCGACCGCGACCGGCCGGCTGCCCGGGTCGGCCTTGAGCACGCTCGGCTCGCCCAAGTGCGGCGCGAGCTGCGCGGCCTTGGCGAACTTCGAGGAGAACTCGCCGAAGCTCAGGTGCTGGCTCTTCTCCCGGATCAGCCCAAACGTCGCGATGTCCCAGAACGCGGTCGAGCCGCCGTTGCCGAGCACCACCTGGTACCCGTTGGGCAGCTGGAACAGGTCGGCCACGCCCTGCTGCACGCGGGCGACCAGGTTCTTGACCGGCGCCTGGCGGTGCGAGGTGCCGAGCAGCTTGGCGCCCTCGGTCGCGAGCGCGGCGACGGCCTCCGGGCGCACCTTGGACGGACCGGCACCGAACCGGCCGTCGGCGGGCTTGAGCTCTGCGGGGATTGTGATGTCGCTGGTCACCAGCGGTTCCCTTTCGTCGTCTGGCTGAATCCACGCCGACGACGCTGTCAGCAACCACAAGTCTTCCACATCCGCCGAAGCCCCCCGTAACCAGGCCCGCCCCCCGGACTCCGCCGCCGCGCACATCTCGAGGGCTAGCTCTTCAGGTTGATGGTTGCCCCCTCGGAATCTCGGTGGGCAACCATCAACCTCGGAGGTCAGCCTTTGAGATGCGCCCGGGGGTTACTCGTGTTTGCGGGTGATCTTGTGGGTGCCGGTGAGGACGGCTACGGGGCCCTCGGGGGTGTCGGTCCATTCGCCGCAGGCGCCGCCGCCTTCGGCCACGGCCAGTTCGAGCGGGCTGCCATCCATGTGGAGGGCGGGGTGGTAGTACTCGGCGACCTGTTCGGCCTCGCCCTGGATGTAGTGGCCGATCAGGGCCCGGCGGAACCGGTCAGTGGTGATGTTCGGGGCGCTGCCGTGGACCAGCGCGCCGTGGAAGAACAGGACGTCCCCGGCCTCCATCTCCACCGGTACGGCGGCGTCCGCGTCCGGCAGCGGCACGGTGACGTCGGTGAAGCTGATCTTGGTGTCGGCCTTCTCGGTGCACAGAATCGGCCACCGGTGGCTGCCGGGGATGACCTCGAGGCAGCCGTTCTCTTGGTCCACCTTGTCGAGCGCCATCCAGGCCGCGACACACGTACCAGGCTCGGCCTTCAGGTAGAAGTTGTCCTGGTGCAGCGCCTGACCACGGGCACCCGGGGGCTTGAAGTAGATCATCGTCTGCACCGCGTACGGCGACCGGCCGAGCAACGCGGTCATCACGTCGTCCAGGCGGTCGTCGATCATCCACTGCAGCGACACCTCGTCCCACCGGTGCATCTGCGCCATCCGTGGGTACCGCTTCAACGGATCCCGGCTGCTCGCCTCCACACCGACCACGTCGCCGCCGTACGAGCCCCGTTTGCGCAGCACCATGTAGTGGTCCCGCAGCTTCTCGACCTCATCCGCCCCGAACAGCCCGCGCACCAGGGTGTACCCGTCGGCGTCGAACTCTTCCTTGAACGAAACGCTCATCCAAACCTCCGCTAGATCCCGGCCGATCCGTCCAAGCGGATCCCGTCCATACAGCTAGTCTGAGGTTCCATGCACTATTCGGGCGACGGATGAACGGCGCAGGGAGTTGGACTTTTGACGCAGAATCGAGGTCTGGCCGATGGCGTCCCGCTGGATCTGCGGCTGTTGTCGCCGCCGACCTTCTGGCGCTGTGAGCCGAGTTGGTCCTGGGTGTCGCGCCCGCTGCCGGACTACCTGCTCTGGTGTGTGCTGGACGGAATCGGCCGGATGGAACTCGACGGCAGGACGCGGGAGCTGGGGCCAGGGGCGTGTGCGGTCTTCGCGCCGGGGGACGCCCCGACGGCTACCCATGACCCGCGTCGGCGCCTGCTCGTCTTCGGGATGCACTTCGAGCCCAAGCCGGGCAGCAGCCTGCACCCGGAGTCCGTAGTACCGGGGGAGCGGTGGTGCGACCTCCCGGACCGGGTGTTGCTCGGTGCGCTCGCGAAGGCGTCCGATGCCGCGTACCGGAGACAGGACGCGCTCGGGCAGCGGCAGGCCGAGCTGTACCTGGAACAACTGCTCTGTGAGATCTGGGAAGCGGCCCACAGTCCGGGCAAGACGGCGACCGACACGGCGATCGAGGAGGTCGCCCAGCTGATCCGTCAGGATCCGGGGCGCGACTGGAGCGTGAAGGAAATGGCCGCGCTGGCCGCGCTCTCGAGGGCCCAGTTCACCCGGCGGTTCGTCGCGCAAGTCGGGATGCCGCCGGCGCAGTACCTGATCCAGGCCCGGATCGACCGAGCCCACCAACTGCTCACCGAAACCACGATGTCCGTCACCCAGATCGCGGCCGCCCTCGGCTACACCGACGTCCCCTACTTCAGCCGCCAATACAAACAACGCACCGGCGCCTCCCCCCGCAACACCCGCTCAGCCTGAGCGAATCGGTCGAGCAAGGGGTCGGAGGTGTATCTGCACCACTCAGTAACCGCTGCGGGGCCGTGTTCGGCGCGGGGGTTCAGGCGTGGGGGTGCGGCGCCGCCGGTGGTTAGTGAGTGGTGCAGATACGCTCCTTGACGCCTACGCCCGCCAGCGCTCCAGGATCTCGTCGAGCTGGTCGCGGATCCGGTCCCGGGCTTGCTGGCGGGGGACGCCGGCCATCAGGAGTTCGTCGTACGGCGTGTCCTCGTGGCGGATGGAGGCGACGACGGCGAGCGTGATCGCGTTCTCCTCGAGCGCTCGGCCCGCCGCTGATCGGCCGACCCGGCCGCTGCTGCGGGTCCCCGCGTGCTGGGCGATCGCCTCCCCGCGGCCGGGTGGGCAGTTCGGGAACAGCCGGACGATCTCGGTGGCCATGCGTTGCTGGAACTCCACGTCCTCGACCGCGCGCATCTCCCGGGCCCGCTCACGTTGCCGGGCGCGTACGTCGTCGTCCGCGAGGCACTGTTCCTCGGCCAGCTCCAGGGCGGGCTGCTCGACCAGCACGCCCTGGCGTTCGTACCGCTTGCGCGCCCGGCTCCACCGCACCACGATCGCCGACAATGTGCTGGCCTTCCGCGCCCGCCGGGTCAGGGCGGTGTCGCCGCGTGGGAGGAACACGAGGTGATCGAGATCCACACAGGCGAGGCAATGCGGTGCGTCGTCCTCCAACCGCATCAGGTCGGCGTCAGTGGTCCCGCACTCGGCGCAGGTGAACGCCTTCACCGGCGAGATCACCAGCAGATCATCCGTCACGGGATGAACCCTAACGTCCGAAGAAACTTGGCCTATGACCCTCGATTCTTCGGACGCAAGGATCAGGTCCAGGCGGGGTTCCAGCCTTCGACGGAGTTGGCCGGGCGGGTCGCGGGGCCGGAGTACAGGGCGGACGGGCGGATCAGGCGGCCGGTGCGCTTCTGTTCCAGCACGTGCGCGCTCCAGCCGGCCGTCCGGGCGCAGGTGAACATCGAGGTGAACATCGGCGGCGGGACCTCGGCGAAGTCGAGGACGATCGCGGCCCAGAACTCCACGTTCGTCTCCAGCACCCGGTCCGGCCGGCGCTCGCGGAGCTCGGTCAGCGCGGCCTGCTCCAGCGCCTCGGCCACCTGGTAGCGCGGCGCGTTGAGCTCTTGCGCCGTACGCCGGAGCACGCGCGCGCGGGGATCCTCGGCCCGGTAGACCCGGTGACCGAATCCCATCAGCCGCTCACCGTTGTCGAGCAAGCCCTTCACGTACGCCCGCGCGTCGCCGCCCTTCTCGACGCCCTCGATCATCGTCAGCACCCGGGCCGGCGCACCACCGTGCAGCGGGCCGGACATCGCCCCGACCGCACCCGACAGCGCGGCGGCCACATCGGCGCCGGTCGACGCGATCACCCGGGCGGTGAAGGTGGACGCGTTCATGCCGTGCTCGGCGGCCGACGTCCAGTACGCGTCGACGGCCTTCACGTGCTTCGGATCGGGCTCGCCGCGCCAGCGGATCATGAACCGCTCGGTGATCGTCTGCGCCTTGTCCACCTCGCGCTGCGGCACCATCGGTTGCCCGATGCCACGAGCCGCCTGGGCGACGTACGAAAGAGCCATCACGGCCGCGCGGGACAGGTCCTCGCGGGCCTGCGTGTCGTCGATGTCGTAGAGCGGCCGCAGTCCCCAGGCAGGCGCGAGCATCGCCAGCGCGGACTGCACGTCGACCCGGATGTCACCGGTGTGCACCGGCAGCGGGAACGGTTCGGCGGGTGGCAGGCCCGGGGTGAACGCACCGTCGACCAGCAGGCCCCAGACGTTCTCGAACGGCACCCGGCCGACCAGATCCTCGATGTCGACCCCGCGATAGCGCAGCGCCGACCCCTCCTTGTCCGGCTCGGCGATCTGGGTGTCGAACGCGACGACTCCCTCGAGACCGTGCTGAACCTCGGTTCTCGGATCCGACATGCCACTCCTTTGTGTCCGTCAGGCGCCCAGGCAGCATAGTTCGCGGCCGAGGGCCGTGTCTGCAGGCCCCGCGCGTGCTGCGCAGCACTCGGCGGGCGCCTCGCCGCACTGGAGCAAAGGCCACGATGCTCCGCATCGAGACCTTCACTCCAGCACGCCGAGGCACTCCGCCGAGCACTTGCTCGCGACTGCGCGGGACCAGCAGACACGGCCCGCCGGAACGGACAGCCCCGTGACCGTTCGAGGCCCTAACCTCGTGCTATGGACAAGCCGAAGCCGCTCCTCGGTATCCCCGTCGGTCTGGTCGTGGGCTGGCTGGGCACGACAGTCGCCTCGTACGCCGGGGCGAAGGTGAACGTCGTGCGAACCGAACGTCTCAACACCGATCTGGCCGAGAGCCTGCCGTGGGTGGTGCTGTTGCTGGTCGCCGCGGCCGTGATGGGTCTGCTGATGGCGATCCGGGCGATCGGGGCCGGCGTGATGGTCGGGGCCGGTGGGCTGATGGCGGCGGCCGGTCTTGCCGTCCAGGTGCTGCCGATCCGGACCGCCATCGACCTGGCCAGGCTGTTCGACCTGCCCGGCCAGCGACCGTTCGGCTACATCATGTGGGACGGCTCCGTGCTGTTCTTCGGCATGCTCCTGCTGGTCGCCGGGATCGGCCGCTGGATCTCCGACGCCCGCCGGACGCCGAAGCAACCCCAGCAGATCCAGGACACCCCGAACTTCTACCCGGGCTACCCGACCCAGCCGCAACACCCCGGCTACCCCGCCCAGCAGCCCAACCTGCACCAGCCCGGCCAGCAGCCCGGCCTGCACCAGCCCGGCCGGCAACAGCCTGCTCACCCAGGCCAGCAGCAGCCCGGCCAGCACCAGCCCGGTCAGCAGCACCCCGGCCAGCAACAGCCTGGTCAGTGGCCCGCCCACCCAGGCCAGCAACCGCCAGGCCAGCAATCGCCAGGGCAGCACCCAGGCCAGCAGAACTTCCCGCCGCCGCGCTGACCTATGTCCCTTCGAGTTTCTGCACCGCGGTGTCCAGCAGGTGGTGCGACAGGTTCGACAGCGCCCGCGCCACCGCCAGTTCGTCGCCGATCACCGGGACGTTGCTGTCGGCCGTACTGCGCCGCGCGGACCCATGCCCCATCACCGCCTCCAGGTCGTCGATGGTCAACCGCGCCTCGGCCGTGGTCTGCTGATCCTCCTCGGTGATCCGGAGCTCGACGGTCCAGCTCTTCGTGACCGGCACGGTCGCTCCTCAGAACATGGGCGCCGGGCCCGGCGCGGCTGCCTGACGCCGATGGGTCCGGACCCGTTTGAGCTCCCGCTCGGCGTGCCGCGGATCGGGCAGGATCACCACCGGGCAGGTCGCGTGCCGGATGACGTGCCGGCTGGTCGACCCCACGAGCGCGTCGTGGATGGAGCCGTGGCCGTGGCTGCCGAGAACCAGCAGTTCCGCGTCCACCGCCGCCATACAGAGCCGCTCGCTGGGCCGCCCCTCGACGGCCAGGCGCTCCGTCTCGGGTGGCGGGTCGTCGAGCTCGGCCAGGGCTTCGTCCATGACCCGGTCCAGCACCTCTTGGGCATGCTGCCGGGCCTCTTCCGGACTCGTTGAGTTACTGGAATGCAGGCCGTCCCACCACCACACCGAGACCGCGCGCAGCCGGCAGTCCCTGCGGCGCGCCTCGTCGAAGGCCCAGTCGAGCGCCTTCCGTCCGGCGGGAGAACCGTCAACCCCGCACACGATGAATGACTTCCGTGCGTCCATGGGTGCACCTCCCCAAAACAGCTGTCCCTCTCAGCGTGCGCCCGCCCCGCCCAACCGTCCAGACGTGCCTGACTAGAGTTGCCAGCGTGGACCTAGCAGAGATGCGGCGGACCTACGGACTCGGCGAACTGCTGGAGGACCAGGTCGACCCCGATCCGATCAAGCAGTTCGGCGTCTGGCTCGCCCAGGCCACCGAGGCCGGCCTCGCCGAGCCCAACGCGATGGTGCTCGCGACGGTCGACGCCGACGGCCACCCATCCGCACGGACAGTCCTGCTCAAGGGACTCGACGAACGCGGCTTCGCCTTCTACACCAACCAGCAGTCCCGCAAGGCCGACGACCTGGCCACCAACCCGTACTGCGCTCTGGTGTTCCCGTGGCACGCCATGGAACGCCAGGTCCGGGTCGAAGGCATCGCCACCAAGCTCCCGGCAGAAGAGGTCGACGCGTACTTCGCGACCCGGCCGCGCGAGTCCCAACTGGGCGCGTGGGCCTCGCAGCAGTCCCAGCCGGTGGAATCGCGCGAAGAGCTGGACCTGCAGTACGAGTCGTACGAGCGGCAATGGCCCGAGGGGACCGAGATCACCGCGCCGTACTTCTGGGGCGGCTACCGGATCGAGCCGACGGCGTTCGAGTTCTGGCAGGGCCGGACCGGGCGCCTGCACGACCGACTCGCCTACCGCCGGACCAGTTGGTCGTCGGAGTCCTGGGAGCTGATCCGGCTCCAGCCCTGATCCTCGCGGAACCCGTGCCGCTGCCACCAACGCGCAAGCGGCGCCGGTGCCCACCAGTTGACCCGGCCGAGCAGCCGCATCGTCGCGGGCACCAGCAACGCCCGGACCACGGTGGCGTCGATCAGGATCGCGAGCACCAGGCCGACACCGATCATCTTCACGAACACGATGCCCGAGGTGGCGAACGCGGCGACCACGATGATCAGCAGCAGGGCCGCGGACGTGATGATGCCGCCGGTTCGCTGCAGCCCGAGGGCGACGGCGCGGGTGTTGTCGCCGGTCCGGTCGTACTCCTCCCGGATCCGGCTGAGCAGGAACACCTCGTAGTCCATCGACAACCCGAACAACACCGCGAACAGCAGCACCGGGTTCGTCGCGTCCAGGAACCCGGCTGGGGTGAAGTCGAGCAGCCCGGACAGATGGCCGTCCTGGAAGATCCACACCATCGCGCCGAACGACGCCGCCAGTGACAGCACGTTCATCAGCAACGCCTTAGCCGGCAGCACAACGGAGCCGAAGGCAACGAACAGCAGCAGGAACGTCACGATGATGATGAACCCGGCCATCCACGGCGCTCGTTCGGCCAGCACGTGCAACAGGTCCATCAGCAACGCGGTCTCGCCACCGACTTCAACGGAGGTCCCGGATGGCGCCGCGATCGCACGCACGTCACGTACGACGTCCCGGGCCGGCAACTCCTGCCCTGTGATGTGAGTGTGCACCACAATCGAGGCAACCCCGTCCTTGTACCCGCCGATCCGGACGCTCTCCACCTCACTGACCCGACTCAGCTCACTCACGTACGGCGCGAGCGCGGCCGTCGGATCCGCCGGCGCCGACGCGAACCGGACGGCAACCAGTACGTCGGAACCGCCCGCGCCGGCGAAGTCGTTCTGCAACGTCTCCGTGACGGTCCGGCTCGTCGCCCCGGCCGGCAACGCACGGTGGTCGACCCCGCCCAATTCGACCCGCAGGAAGGGAATCCCGAGCACCAGCAACAGCGGAACCAGAACCACGACGTACCGGATCGGCCGGCGCATCACGCTCTGCGCCAGCTTGTACCAGGCGCCGTGCTCGGTCGTTCCAGCCCGGCGCGCGAGACCCGGCACCTTCAGCCTGTTCACCCGATGCCCCAGTACGGCGAGCAGTGCCGGCAACGCGGTCAGCGCGGCAACCATCGCCACCACGACGGCCGCGGCGCCGCCGTACGCCATCGAGCGCAGGAACATCACCGGGAACAGCACCAGGCTGGTGATCGCCACGCCCACGGTGATCCCGGAGAACGCGACGGTCCGGCCGGCCGTGCTCATTGTGGTGATCAACGCAGTCTCGACGTCGTCACCGGCCGCCAGTTGCTCGCGGAACCGAGTGACGATGAACAACGCGTAGTCGATCGCCAGGCCGAACCCGATCATCGTCACGATGTTGATCGAGAAGATCGACACATCGGTGAATTGGCTCAGCGCCCGCAGCAGCACGAACGCACCCAGGATCGCCAAACCCCCCACGAACAAGGGCAGACTCGCGGCCACCAGACCACCGAAGACGATCACCAGCAGGACCAGCACGATCGGCATCGAGATGCTCTCGGCCTGGACGATGTCGTGCTCGGTCTGCGTGTTCACCTCGTCGAACACCGCGATCTCGCCGCCGACCTGCACGTCCAGCCCGTTGGGTGCCTGGCGCAACTGGTCCGCGATCCGGTGGAACGCGTCGAGCCGCTGCATCGGGTCGTCGCCGGACAGCGTCAGTACGGCGTACGTCGAGTGCTGGTCCTCGGACACGAACGCGGGGGAGCGGGTGGTCCAGAAGGTCGCCTTGCCGACCACGTCGGTCGCCGGCAGCGCGGCCAGGTGACTGTCGACGCTCTGCCGGAAAGCTGGTGAGGACACCGCCTCGGAAGGGCTGCGGTAGAGCACGATCACGTCGGTGCCGACCCGGCCGATGGACTGCTCGATCGTCCGGACGGCGCGGCCGGCCTCGGTGTCGGGCGCCTCGAACCCGCCGTTCGCCAGCGAGTCGAAGACGCCGGTCCCCCAGGCGATCGCGGCGGCCACGAAGATGCCGGTCAGGGCGAGGACCAGACGGCGGCGACGGTAACTGAACCGGCCGAGCGATTCGAACACAAACCCTCCCCAGGGCGGGTACATTGAACAGAAGTCGCGGGAGTGAACAGTGTTAACGGTTAACAGTGTTCACTGTAGGCGACGACCCGGTCTCGTTGTCAAGAAAGGTCTTCGTGGAACTCAGTACCCGGCGCGATCGGCGGCGCGCGGAGGCGGTCGTGGAGATCAAGTCCGCGGCCCGCAAGCTGCTGGTCGAAGGCGGCGCCCCGGCCATCGGGCTGCGCGCGGTCGCCCGCGAGCTCAACCTCAGCGCACCGGCCCTCTACCGGTACTTCGCCAGCCACGACGACCTCGTCTCCGCACTGGTTGCCGACCTGTACGACGAGCTCACGGCGTTCCTGATCGAGCTCCGCGACACCGGCGCTGATCTCGGCGAGCAGCTGTTCCTGATCGCGGGCGGGCTGCGGGATTGGGCGCTGGCGCATCCGGCTGAGTTCGGGCTGATGTTCGGGTCGCCGGTGCCGGATCCGGAGGCCGTCGAGCACGAGCTGACCCCGAGCCATCAGGCGGCGATGCGGTTCGGCGCGGTGTTCAAGGATCTGGTCGCGCAGGTGTACTGGCAGCGGCCGTTCCCGAGCCCTCCGGACGCCGAGCTCGGGCCCGAACTGGTGGCCCAGCTCGAGCAGAAGTCGGAGTTCTTCGACGGGATGCCGGCCGGGGCGATCTACCTGTCGCTGACCTACTGGACCAGGCTCTACGGCCTGATCTGCATGGAGGTGTTCGGCCAGCTGCACTGGGCGCTGGAGGACGCCGGCGCGTACTTCGACGCCCAGCTGCGGGAGATCGGCCAAGCGCTCGGCCTGGACTGCCCACCGGGATGAGCGCAAAAAAAGAGACCCGCGGACACTTCCAGAGACACGATCGGGTGATCGCACGCTGGGTCAGGCGGACTTTCCTGACTGCCCGCGGGCCCGGTGGCTGGCGTTGAACTGGCCGACCACTTGCCCACTAACTAGTGGTTGGCGGTCAGCCCGCCGCCACCTCACGAGTCCGATAGCAATTCATGCGTTGGACCACCTCCCTTCGCGTGTACACAGAAACCTACGTCCCAAACCGAACACCTTCAACTAGTTTTCGCCAACAGATGAACGGCGGCTCGTGGTCCCATTGGAACCATGGTGTTCAGGCTCGGACTACCCGTACTCATCCTGCTGATCGGAACCGGCTGGTTCGCGTGGTCGTCGTACCGCCGGGCCGCCGCCGCGGAACGGGCCCTGATCGACCTGACCAGCGAGAACAAGGCGCTGATCCAGGAGGTCCGGGCGCTCGAGAAGGCGGTCGCGGCCGCAGAGCAGGGTCTGCGTACGCTCAGCTCGCATCCATCGGTACCGCGTGACGTCGCGGTCACCGCCGACCTGACGCTCGCCGACATCCGGCGACTGACCGAACGCAAGGAGCTCGACACCTGATGGCAAAACTGGGGACCTCGACGTTGAAGGCACCGGGCAAGGGGGGTGGCGTCAAGGCCAAGGTGATCGGCGGGCTGATCCTGCTGGTGATCTTCCTGATCGTGCTGTTCAACATCTTCAACTTCGCCGACACCGACGCGAACAAGATCGGCCTGCACTACGGCGGCGGCGTGGTCGAGGAGAAGAAGTTCAAGTCGATCATCCCGCCCGGTGCGACGAACAAGCTGATCGGTCCCGGCGACACGGTCTACGACTACCCGATCGACCAGCGCTCCTACATCATCGGCGGCGCCGGCGCGGACACCGAGAACGCCGACGAGGTGACCGTCGTCAGCAAGGACAACGTCCGGCTCGGCGTCCGGGTCCAGGTCTACTTCACCCTCAACCGGGACCAGGCCGTGATCCAGTCCTTCCACGAGCGGATCGGGCTGAAGACCGACGCGTACGAGCCGGCCGGCTGGGACGCCATGCTGCAGTCGTACTTCCGGCCGCAGATCGACCGCGCGCTGGCCGCCGTCGGGACCAACTACAACTGGGCCGAGCTCTACAACAACGAAGCGAAGAAGTCGGCCTTCCAGACCGCCGCGGCCAAGGAGTTCACCCGGCTGCTGCCGGCCGCGGTCGGCGGCGACTACTTCTGCGGCCCGTCGTACACCGGCAACAACGCCTGCGGCGAGCTGTCGTTCACGATCCAGAAGCCGACCCCGCTGGACAAGGGCATCATCGACGGGCTGGAGGCCAAGCAGCGCGCCGAGCTGGCCAAGCAGGCGCAGGAGCAGAAGAACCAGCAGGTCAACGTCGAACTGCAGTCGGTCAAGCAGCAGGTCGCGATGCTGGGTGCGAACGGCTACCTGCTGAAGACCGCGATCGAGTCGGGCAAGATCCAGTTCATGGTGATCCCGCAGAACGGCAACGTCAGCATCCCGGTCCCGACCCCGACCCCGACGACCCCACGCTGATCCTGCCGGAGTAGTTGCCGTGTCCGCGCTGCCGTCGCATCTCGAGCTCGTTCAGGGCATCGTGCTGCCCAAACCGGTCGGCGCGGACCCGGTGCTGGACTTCCTCAACACCCGGGCCGGCTGGGTCGGCCGCGGCCCGGCCCGGGTCGAGTGGCTGACCAACTACGAGGCCCTCGCCCTGTGGACCGGGTACGTGGGCCTGCTCCCCGACGCGACCGTTGGCCGCCTGGTCACGGAGGCGTCGACCCAACCGGTAGAGGCGGCTCGCCGGCTGGCGGCCGCCGTGGAGTTCAGGGCCGACCTGTACGACGTACTCACGGACTCCACGGCGACCGCATCCTTCGAAGCCGTCGCCCGGGTCACCCAAAAGGCCAGCGCCCGCCGACGACTCATCGCAGTACCAACTGATTCGCCAGGTCTCGAAGCGTCCTGGGAGCTACCCGAAGACCTCAGCCTTCCTCTCGACCACCTGGCCCTACTTGCCGCGGACCTTCTCACCGGCGACGACCGTCCGCACATCCGCCTTTGCCCTGGCGACTCGTGCGGCTGGCTCTTCCTCGACCCCCGAGGCCGCCGCCGCTGGTGCTCCATGTCCACCTGCGGCAACCGGGCCAAGGTCCGAGCCCACGCCGCCCGCACCCGCTAGGACGGCTGGCCGGTCGGCATGATGGTGAGCTGCTGGAAGTTGACCCGGGCCGGCTGGGCGGCCAGGAAGGCGATCGACTCGGCGATGTCCTCGGCGGTGAGCCAGGTGATGGCCTCCTTCGAGTCGGCCAGCCAGGCAAGCGCGCCCTCGTCGGTGACGTGGTCCTGGAGTTCGGTGCCGACGATGCCGGGCTCGATCGCCGAGACGCGGACGAACTTGGCGCCCAGTTCGGCCCGGAGGGTGCGGGACAGGTGGGTGACGAACGCCTTCGAACCGGTGTAAACGGCGAAGGTGGGGAAGATGTTCTGTGCGCCGATCGACGACGTGTTGATCAGGTCGGCGACGCCCTTGGCCTCGGCGGCCTTGATCAGCTGCGGGACGAAGGCGCCGATGGCGTTCATCAGACCGGAGATGTTCGTGTCGATCTGACGCTGCCACTGGTCGGCTCGGAGTTCGTCGATCGGCGCCGGCAGCATCACCCCGGCGTTGTTGAACAACAGATCGACGGTGCCCAGCTTCGACTCGACCTCGGTGGCGACGTTCCGCAGTACGGCGGCGTCGGTCACGTCGGCCGCGAAGGCCAGCGCGGTGCCACCATCGGACTCGATCTCCTTGACCAGGCTCTCCAGCCGGTCGGTGCGGCGGGCGAGTAGGGCGACCGCGGCGCCGCCCGCGGCGAGGCGCTTGGCGGTGGCCGCGCCGATACCGCTGGACGCGCCGGTGACGACGGCGACGCGGCCGGTCAGGGTGGGGTTCTGGACGGTCATGAGGGTTGTGATCCTTTCTGCTGCGGCCGGTCGGCCGCACCACTTCAGGCAACCAGCCGGGAGAGGGGCGCGGCGGGCCAAATCCGGCCTTGCTCGACCTTGGAAGGCTGAACCCAGGACCAGCAGAACCACCTTCGGGGCCCGTTCGTCCCGACGCCGGCGGCAGACTGGTAGGCATGGATCAGAACGCCGAGTTGAAGGAGTTCCTGCGGAGCCGGCGAGCCCGCCTCGATCCGGCCGAGCTGGGCCTCGACATGGACGGCGGCGTACGACGGGTGCCGGGGCTGAGGCGCGAAGAGGTCGCGCGGCTCGCGGGGGTGAGCGTCGACTACTACAGCCGGCTGGAACAGGGCCGCTACCTGAACGTCTCCGACGAGGTGCTCGACGCCATCGCCCAGGCCCTCCAGCTCGACGCCGCCGAGCGCACCTACTTGGTTCAAATCACCCGGTCGACTCGCCGGCCCCGTCGTCGTACGCCGCCTCGGGTGCAGCGAGTCCGCCCCGGCATCCGGCGCATCCTCGAGACGCTCGACGACGTGACCCCGGCGTTCGTGTTCGGCCGCCGGCTGGACGTACTCGCCGCCAACCGGCTGGCCCGGGCGCTGATGACCGACTTCGAGGCGCTCCCGCCGCGCGAGCGCAACCTGATGCGGTACACGTTCCTCGACGAGTCCACCCGCGAGCTGTACTACCACCACCCCCTGGTCGGCGACCTCACCGTCGAATACGAGTCCGTCGTCCTCCCCGCCGACCCCGACCAAACCCTTTGCATCTACACCGCCGAACCAAACTCCCCCTCCGAAGCCGCCCTGAAACTCCTAACCAACTGGCGCAGCCCTCAACCAACTCCCTCGACTTCGCGCGCTAATTGAACACTGCGGGGTCGACGGTGATCCAGGTGTGGCGGGCTCGGGCGAGGACCAGGCCGCCGGCGTTGTACAGGGTGGTGGCGGTGTAGGTCTTGCGGCCGTCTTCGGCGAGGTGGCGGCCCATGATGAGGCAGAGTTCGCCGGGCGATGGGCGGCCGTCGATGGCGGCCGTCATCTGGCCGAGGACCGACGGGCGGCCCTCGAGGTCGATGGACCAGCCGCCTGGGCAGTCGAGCGCCGCCCACAGGTACACCGGGTCGACCAGTCCGTCGGCGGCGACGAGATCCTTGGCTGGGTGCCAGGTACAGGCGGTCCGCCCGTCACCGAGCAGACCCGGTCGCAGTTGAAGACCTTCCGGGTTCGCCGGCCCACAGCCGAAGCAACCAGGGAACGGGTGATTGACCAACCCCCTGTACAGCGACTCGGCCGCGTGCGCCTCTTCCGGCGAGACCGGGTCGATCGTCGCGTCGGCGAGTACGTCGGCCGGGACCGGGATCGCGCCGGCGGTGAGCGACTCGGGTCCGACCAGCTTGGCCTCGTCCGAGTCGACCAGCAGATTCAGGTCGACCTCCAACGGTGGCGGCAACCGCAGAGTCACCTGCGGAACCGTCCCCGCAGCCGCCACCTCTCTCAACGCAGTACCGACCAACCCGGCCGTATACCCACCATTCCCCGACTGAGCCGGCCCCTGAAACCGCCGCCCAATCCGAACCACCTCACGCCGCGCCATACTCCCGACCCTAACCACCACCCCGCCGCTCCCACCTCAACCACCGGCAGCGGGGCTTGAAACAGCGAGAAATGGGCCGGTTGGGGCGGATTGTGAAGGGTTTTCCCGATTCTCATCAGATTTACGGGTCCGACCACTCTCATTCAAACGTCCGTTTGAACTATGCTGGCTGAAGGCTACGGCGAGTGAGCAGGTGGGGTGCCTGCGCGAGCGGTAGCCGGGGGGAAGGAGAACTCTGTGGACACACCCGTGGAATCGACCCGGGAGCGGCTGCTCAACATCGCCGAGCAGAGGTTCGGCGAGGCTGGCTACGAAGGAACGTCGCTCCGGGCCATCACGGTCGCGGCAGCCGCGAACATCGCGGCCGTCAACTACCACTTCGGCTCGAAGGAAGCGCTGTTGCGGGCCGCGGTCGCCCGGGCGGCGGGGCCGGTCAACGCCGAACGGCGGCGCCGCCTGGACCAGTTGGAGGGGTCCGGACAGCCGGCGCCCGAGCAGCTGATCCGGGCGTTCATCGAGCCCGGTCTGGATCTCGTACTGCGCCGCGGCGAGCGCGGGGCCATCGTCGCGCGGTTCATCGGCCGGGTCGCGTTCGACCCGAGCCCGCGGATCCGCGAGCTGTACGCGGCCGAGTCGGAACCGATCGAGAAGAGATATCTGACTGCGTTGCAACGGGCGTTGCCCCATGCGGCGCCCACGGCCGTCGCCTTCGGCTTCGTCAACATGCTCGGGCTGCTCGCACTGCACCAGTCGCAGGCGCTGTCGCGGGCGCCTGGCACCGAAGACCCGGACGACCCGAGCAAGCTGGCCGAGAACCTGGTCGCCTTCCTGGTGGCGGCCTTCGATCGCGGCCTCAGATCCTGACCGAATCGGCGCGCGAGTCGTCCCTGTGCCCGCGCGCCGATCCACCACCAGCGGGGTCACTGGTCTTATCGTGACTGTCCACGGATTGCTCACGGATGTTCGAACCGCTGGGTAACGCTGCATAATGGCGCTCCGTGGAGCCCTGTGATGTCGTGGTTGCCGTCGATCTCGGTGGAACCCGGATGAAGTGCGGCCTGGTCGCCGCCGACGGTGCCGTCGTGCACCGCGAGACCAGGCCCACGCCCCGGGACGCCGGTGGCCGCGCGGTGCTCCACGCGCTGCTCGAAACCGTCGTCGAGCTCGAGCAGAAGGCGTCCGCCGAGGGCCACCGGGTGCGCGCGGTCGGCGTCGTCGTCCCGGGCATCATCGACGCCGAAACCGGCACCGTCGGCGCGGAGAACCTGGCCTGGGTCGGTACGCCGGTGCTCGCGGAACTGCGCGCCGCCGTCGGACCCGACCAGCAGGTCATCCTCGCGCACGACGTCCGCGCGGGTGGATACGCCGAGTTCCGCCAGGGCGCACTCCGCGGCACCACCAACTCCCTCTTCCTCCCGCTCGGGACCGGGATCGCGGCCGCCATGGTCGTCGACGGTTCCCTGGTCAGCGGCGACGGGTACGCCGGCGAGCTCGGCCACACCAGATTCGTCCACGGCGACGACGCTGAACTCTGCGCCTGCGGCCAACGTGGTTGCCTCGAGACCGTCGCGTCCGCGGCCGCCCTGGCCCGTCGGTACGGCGTACGGTCGGGCAAGTCGGTCGACGGAGCACGCGAAGTCCTCGAACTCCTGGCCGCCGGCGACCCCGATGCGAAGGCGGTGTGGGACGAGGCGCTCGCCGTCCTGGTCGACGCGCTCGTCCTCTACACGACCCTGGTGGCGCCGACCCGGATCGCGATCGGCGGCGGACTCGTGGGGG
The DNA here is from genome assembly GCF_004361855.1 of Kribbella caucasensis. GTDB lineage: Bacteria > Actinomycetota > Actinomycetes > Propionibacteriales > Kribbellaceae > Kribbella > Kribbella caucasensis. The sequence continues at coordinate 20,896 of NZ_SNWQ01000006.1, read as the reverse complement.
CCGGTGAAACGCTGCTCGCACCCTTGCGCGAAGGTGTTCACGCGCGGCTGACCTTCCAGCGGGAGCCGGAGATCGTGGCCGCGGTACTCGGCGAGGAGGCGGGCTGCCTCGGCGCCGCGTTGATGGCGTGGGACCTGGTGAGTGGAGAGCAGTGAGCGGAGAGCAGACGGCATGACGACGTACCGGATGGCCCGGTTGGTGACCCCGGACGACCTGCTGGAGAACGCGTGGATCCAGATCGAGGACGGTGACATCCGGGCGCTCGGGCGGCGATCCGAGGGGATGCCCGCGGACGGGCGCCGGCCGGAGGAACTCGGTGACGTCACCGTGGTCCCGGGGTTCGTGGACATCCACACCCACGGCGGCGGTGGGGCGACGTACTCGACCACCGATCCCGAAGAAGCCCGCAATGCGGCGGCCTTCCACGCCAAGCACGGCACCACGACGACGATGGCGAGCCTGGTCACCGCGCCGCTGGACGACATCGTTTCGCAGACGGCCTGTCTGGCGGATCTCGTCACCGATGGCGTGATCGCGGGGGTGCACCTGGAAGGGCCGTTCCTTTCCGAGGCCCGCTGTGGCGCGCACGAGCCGAGCCTGTTGCGCGATCCCGTCGAGGGCGACGTGGCCAAGGTGCTCGCCGACGTGGTCAAGATGGTGACGATCGCGCCGGAGCTGGAGCACGGCCTGGACGCGATCCGGCAGGTCGTCGACGCCGGGGCGGTCGCCGCACTCGGGCACACCGACGCGACGTACGAGCAGATGGTCGCGGGTGCGGATGCGGGCGCGACGGTGGCCACGCATCTCTTCAATGGGATGCGGCCGTTCCACCATCGCGATCCCGGGCCGGTGGGGGCCGCGCTCAACGATCCGCGGTTGCTGCTCGAGGTGATCAACGACGGCATGCACCTTGATCCGCAGGTGGTCCGGGTCGCGCTGGCCGCGGCCGGGGTGTCCCGGATCGCGCTGATCACCGACGCGATGATCGCGACCGGGATGCCGGAAGGCCGGTACACCCTGGGCAACCTCGAGGTGGACGTGAAGGGCGGTCTGGCGACGCTGGCGCACGGATCCCATTCGATTGCCGGCAGCACATTGACGATGGACGTTGCCTACCGCAACGCAGTACAGGCCGGTGTCTCCCTGGTGGACGCGAGCAGGATGGCGTCTACCACTCCGGCCGAGGCGTTCGGCTGGTACCACGTCGGTGGGATCGAGACCGGCAAGCGGGCCGATCTGGTTGTGCTGGACAACGAGTATGCGGTCCAGAAAGTGATGCGAGCCGGGTCGTGGCTGGCTTGATCGGAACCGTAACCCTCAACCTCGCGCTCGACGTCACCTACGAGGTCGGCGAGCTGGTCGTCGGTGGCAGCCACCGGGTCGCCGCCATCCGGCAGCGTGCGGGCGGCAAGGGCGTGAACGTCGCCCGGGTCGCGAACACCCTCGGGCACCAGGTCCTCGCGCTCGGGTTCGTCGGCGGCCTGACCGGTGAACTGGTCGCCGAGGAACTCTTCGACGCCGGCCTGACCGCGCTGCTCACCCCGATCGCCGGCGAGACCCGGCGAACCGTTGCCATCGTCAACCAAACCGACGGCGACGCGACCATCTTCAACGAGGCGGGCCCGGTCGTGACAGCCGACGAATGGCGAGCGTTCCACGACCGGATGCCATGGGGCCGCCTGGGTGTGCTCGCCTGCTCCGGCAGCCTGCCACCCGGTTTGCCCGCGGATGCCTACGCCGAGATCGCGGTCCGCGCCCGCCACCACGACGTCCTCTCCGTCATCGACGCGGGCGGCGATGCGTTGCTGTCGGCCGCGAAGGCCGGTGCCGTGGTCCGGTCCAACGCGGCCGAGCTCCACGAAGCCGTCGGACCCGTCGACGTCGAGGAAGGCGCGCGACAACTGGTACAGCTGGGTGCGCGAGCCGCAGTGATCACCGACGGATCCCGCGGAATGGTTGCTGCCAGCAACAAGGGCGTCTGGCGCGCGCTGCCGGTCGAACGCGTCGCCGGGAATCCGACCGGGGCCGGTGACGCCTGTACTGCGGTCGTGGCGGCCGCCGTCGCGGCTGCGTCGGCCGGCACTGGCACCGAGCCCGACTGGTCCGTAGTACTGAAGAGCGCGGTGGCGGCGTCGGCCGCGGCGGTGCTGACCCCGATGGCCGGTGACCTCGATCTGGCGGCGTACCGGCGGTGGCAGCCGCAGGTCGACGTCCAGGCGCTGTAGCCGCCCAGTAGATAGGAGTTCGTCATGCCGTTGGTGTCCGGAGCCGAGGTCGTACTGGGTGCCGCAAAGGCAGGCCGGGGAGTCGGCGCGTTCAACGTGATCCAGCTGGAGCATGCGACCGCGCTGATCGCCGGAGCCGAGCAGGTCGGCGCTCCCGTCATCCTGCAGATCAGCGAGAACGCCGTGAAGTACCACGGGTCGCTCAAGCCGATCGGCGTGGCCACACTCGCTGCCGCGTCGGCCGCCACCGTACCGGTCGTCGTGCACCTCGACCACGCGATGGACCGGGACCTCGTCACCGAGGCCGTGTCGCTCGGGTTCACGTCCGTGATGTACGACGCGTCCAAGCTCGAGTACGCCGAGAACGTGGCGGCGACGACCGAGGTGGCCGCGTTCTGCCACGAACACGGCGTCTTCGTCGAGGCCGAGATCGGTGAGGTCGGCGGCAAGGATGGCGTCCACGCGCCCGGTGCACGGACCAAGCCGGAGGAGGCGCTCGCCTTCGCCGAGGCGACCGGGGTGGACGCGCTGGCCGTGGCGGTCGGCTCCTCCCACGCGATGACCGAGCGGACCGCCGAACTCGACTTCGAGCTGATCGCGGCACTGCGGTCCGCCGTACCGGTTCCGCTGGTGCTGCACGGCTCGTCGGGTGTCGCCGACGCGGATCTGACCCGGGCGGTCGAGGCCGGGATGACGAAGGTCAACATCGCGACCCACCTCAACAACGTCTTCACCGGCGTGGTCCGCGAGATCCTGGCCGATCAGCCGAATCTGGTCGACACCCGCAAGTACCTCGGCCCCGCCCGTACTGCGGTCGCGGCCGAGGTAGCTCGTCTGCTGACGGTCCTACAGGCGGTTTAGGTCAGGTCGCGCCGGATCCGCCAGAAGCAGAACCCGGTCAGCCCGAGCGCGAGGCCCAGGAAGATCCCGGTCTCCCGCCACTGCAGGGCCCAGAACCGGTCGGCCGGGTAGTACTTGATCTGTTGCCGGTAGCCCTCATCGGCCAGCCGCTGGAAGCATTCGCTCAGCGGCGGCCGCGCAGCCGCTTCGGCCGCCGGCGCGTTCGGCCGGCCCGGGCCACAGCCCGCCATCCAGCTCGGCAGGGTCTTCTGCACCTGGCCGGCGGCGTTCACCGTGACCTCGGAGATCTTCCAGAACCCGCTGCCCTCGAGCGCCGCCTCGATCCGCATCACTTCCGGATTCTCTTCCGGACCCGACAGTTGCAGTCCGCGCATGTTGTCGGCCGTCACGATCACACTGGCCTCGGCCGGCGTCATCAGGTGCGGCCGCAGGAAGATCGGCGACAGGATCATCGCCGCGATCACCACGGTCAACGTGATGGCGATCGCGACCACGCTGCGCCGCGTGGCCAGGCCGACGGCGACGCCGAGTGCGAACGCGAACGCCGCATAGCCGATCGGCACCACACCGCGCGCTCCGAAGACCGCCGGCATGATTCGCGGCAGGTTGTAGATCCCGGCCGTCTGACCACCGTCGATCGCGTCGTCGATCGGGTTGGACCACCAGCTCACTGCCAGACTGAGTAATCCGGTCACGGCGATCGCGGCCAGCCCGGTGACGGCCAGTTTGGTGACCAGCCAGCGGGTCCGGCCGATGCTCTGGTTCCACACCAGCCGATGTGTTCCCGCTTCCAGCTCGCGCGCGATTAGGGGTGCCCCCCAGAACGCCCCGATCACCGGCGGAGCGGCGTACACGAGAGCCTGGCCGGCGATGTACAGGTACTCGTTGATCCGGTCGAACTTGATCCGGCTCAGGAAGCTCTCGTGCTGGGCCTGCCAGTCGTTCAGCAGACCGGGGCCGGTCACCGCCAGGAGGACCGCGAACACGGCCACGGCGGCGACGATCACCAATGCCTGCAGGCGGAACTGCCGCCAGGTCAACCAGATCATCGCTGCACCTCCAGCAACGGGCGGCCGGTCTGCTCAGGCTGCGCGGCCCGGCCCATGTAGGCGAGCACCAGGTCCTCGAGGGTGAGCCGGCTGACGGACCAGGCCGGGTCGAGGATCGGCATCTCGGTACGGATCAGGTAGGTGGACTGCACATCGGTATGGCTGGCCGCGATCACGTGCTGGTCCTTCGGCATCGACTTCTGGTCCTTCCGCGGACCGGTCAGCCGGTAGTGGGTGGCGAGCAGGGTGTCGATCTCACCGCTCACCTGGACCCGCGAGTCGACCAGCACGATCAGGAAGTCGCAGGCCCGCTCCACGTCGGAGACCAGGTGCGAGGAGAGGACGACACTCAGCTCCTGCTCCGCGACAGCTTCCATCAGGTCCTGCAGGAACTCCCGCCGCGCCAGTGGGTCGAGTGCGGCGACCGGCTCGTCCAGGAGCAGCAGGTCGGGTCGCTTGGCCAGGCCGAGGGTGAGCGCGAGCTGGGCCCGCTGGCCGCCGGACAACCGGCCGGCCCGCTGCTTCGGGTCCAGGCCGATGCTCTGGATCCGTCGCTCGGCGACCGAATGGTCCCAGCCGGGGTTGAGATGGGCGCCGATCTTCAGGTGCTCGGCGACGCTCAGCCGGCTGTACGTCGGGGTGTCCTGCGCGACGTATCCGACCTTGGCCAGCTGCTTTCCGGCCGGCGCGCCGAGCACCTCGACCGAACCGGCGGTCGGGGTGAGCATCCCGACGGACAGGTTCAGCAGCGTGCTCTTGCCGGCGCCGTTCGGGCCGACCAGGCCGACCACATGTCCGGCCGGAACTTCGAGATTGCAGTCGGTCAGCGCCCAGCGGCGGCCGTATTTCTTCCCGAGCCCGGCGGCCCGCAGTACGGCGGCGGTCATGCTATGTCCTCCTGAGCGGCGGTCCGAAACGTGGTCATGAACAACGCCTCGATGCTCTCGTCGTCCAGTCCGGCCTTGCGCGCCTTGCCGATCCAGCGGCGCAGGTCCTGCCGGAGCGGTCCGTGCGCGGCCAGCGAGTTGTCGGTCAGCGTCTTGGTCACGAACGTGCCGCGGCCGGGCCGGGCCGAGACCAGCCCCTCGTGCTCCAGTTCGCGGTACGCCTTCAGCACCGTGTTCGGGTTGATCGCGAGGCTCGCGACCACGTCCTTCACGGTCGGCAACTGGTCCCCCTCGCGGAGCAGACCCAGCCGGAGCGCGTTCCGGACCTGCTGGACGATCTGCTGGTACGGCGACACCCCCGACCGGCCGTCCAGGTGGAACTCGATCATCTGGAATCCCCATTCATCTAGGTAACTAGCACTATAGAGGGATGGTCCAAATGTTCGTCAAGATGTCACTGAGCCCGGCGATTCGGTGAGGGTTGCCTACATAGGTGAGAATGGTTGTCGTGAGCGAGCTGATCGATACCACCGAGATGTACCTGCGGACCATCTACGAACTGGAAGAAGAGGGCATCCTCCCGCTGCGCGCGCGGATCGCCGAGCGGTTGCACCAGTCCGGTCCGACGGTCAGCCAGACGGTGGCGCGGATGGAGCGCGACGGGCTCGTCACGGTGGAGGGCGACCGGCACCTCGAGCTCACCGGGGTGGGCCGGATGCAGGCGACCCGGGTGATGCGCAAGCACCGGCTGGCCGAGCGGCTGCTGGTCGACGTGATCGGTCTGGAGTGGGAGGACGTGCACGCGGAGGCCTGCCGCTGGGAGCACGTGATGAGCGACGCGGTCGAGCTGCGGCTGCTGAAGATCCTCGACAACCCGACCGAGTCGCCGTACGGCAACCCGATCCCGGGCCTGGAGGAGCTGCAGAAGGACGGCCATGTGACGCCGATCGGCGAGTTCCGCAGCGGTGTCGAGCCGCTGGACAAGGTGCTCGACGCCGCGACCGGGAACCAGGTGCGGGTGCTGGTCCGCCGGATCGCCGAGCCGGTGCAGACCGACGACACCGCGATGGCGGTGCTCCGCCGGGCCGGGGCGCTGCCGGGCCGCGAGGTCGACTCGGCGCTGGACCGCGAGGGTGTGCTGCTCGGCAGCCGCGACGCCGGCGGCGTGATCAGCGACGAGACCGCCGGCCACATCTTCGTCAGCCTGGTCTGAGCCGGCGCGGGTCTGAACCGGCCTTGCGCGCAGTCGCTTTCGGCAGTTCAGACCTGCATTAAGAATGGCCACGGTCAGCGCTCGATGCTGTACAGACCGTGGCCACCCGGTAACGTCTGTCCGCGATGTCTGAGAACTATGACTGGCCCGGCTACCTGCGTGAGTTCCATACCGCCGCCCCGGGCTGCACCGAAGCGCTGCTGTCACGAGCTGTGGCCGGCGACCACACGCCCTATCGCTGGCTGGTCCGAGCCGTCTCCGGCGAGGCCCGCCGCGTCCTCGATCTCGCTTGCGGCAGCGGTCCGGTGGCCCGCGAGCTGTCGGGCCGGTGGGTGGTCGGGGTGGACAACAACCCCACCCAGCTCGCCGGCGCGCCCGGTCCGCGGGTCCAGGCGGACGCGCTGCACCTGCCGTTCGCGAACGAGGCCTTCGACGTCGTCACCTGCTCGATGGGCCTGATGGTCCTCCAGCCGCTGCCCGACGCCCTGGCCGAGGCAGCCCGTGTACTACGCCGCGGCGGGGTGCTCGCCGCGACCGTCCTCGCCGTCCGCCCGCTGCGCCGCGGCGACATCCGCACCCTGACCGGTCTCACCACCCGGCTGCGCTCAACCCCGCAGTTCCCCGGGACGAGTGAGCTGGCCGGCCTGAAGGAACAACTCCAGACCGCCGGTTTCGACGTGATGGAGAGCCAGCGCGAGCGGTACGCGTACACGGTCCACACCCTGGACGATGCCCGCCGCGTGATCGCCGCGATCTACCTGCCCGGCACGTCACTCGACCGCCGCGAGACCGCCGCCCACTGGCTGGCCGACCGCGCCGAGTCCCGCGACGGCCTGGAGGTCGCCATCCCGGTCCGCCGTATCACCGCCATGCGCACCAAACTCGCCCTCGCCAGCTGACCCGCGTACCTCCACCACTCGCCAGCTGACCTGTGGCGCTCACCAGCGTCGAGGGGTGGACCGCCAGCCCATCACAACGCGACCTGGCGGGTCGTCCTGAGCGTAGGGCAGTGCGCTATGGGCCGATTGTGATGGGCTGGCGGTCCGCGCCCAGCGGCTGTCGGCACTTATAGGTACGGTTCTGGTGTGTCCGCACTTGTCTGGTCTGTCCGCACGCTCGATCGCGCGCTGGACGGGCAGACGGTCTACCGCGAGCTGTTGGCCGCCGAACCGGTCGCCTTCTGGCTGGACGGCAGTCTGACCGACCGGGTCGCGCGACGGGTCTCAGTACTCGGTACGACGGCCGGCGCGGACGCGGAGGTGGTCCTGCGGGACGTGGCGGACGGCGATGTCTTCGCGGAATTGCGCGGGCTCCTCGACGCCCGGAGGGCCGTAGTACCGGAGGAGCTGCGGGATGTGTTCTGCGGCGGCTACGTCGGGTACTTCGGCTACGAGTTGAAGGCGTTGACCGGTGGGTCCGTGAAGTACGAGGCGGCGACGCCGGATGCCCTGTGGATCTGGGCCAACCGCTTCGTCGTAATTGATCACGATCGCGGCGAGACCCACCTGGTCGCCGTACATGAGCCCGACTCCGATGCGGCCGAGTGGCTGGATCGGGCCGAGGTGGTGGCCGGGGCGTGGATGGGGTGGATCGATCCGCCCGCGATCGCGTTGCTCGACGTCGAGGCGTATCTGGAGCAGGACCGGCCGGCGTACCTGGACGGGATCGCCGCGTGTACGGCCGCGCTGGAGGCGGGGGAGTCGTACGAGGTCTGCCTGACGAACCGGGTCCGCCTCCCACCCGTCCCGGATCCGCTCGACTTCTATCTGTGGCAGCGCGCGAACAACCCCGCACCGTACTCGGCCTTCCTCCGGTACGGCGACCTCGCGATCGCCAGTTCCTCACCCGAACGGTTCCTCACGGTCGACGCCGACGGCTGGGCCGAGTGCCGCCCGATCAAGGGGACCGCGCCCCGGTCGGCGGATCCGGCGCAGGATCAGCTGGTCGCGAAGGCGCTGGCCGAGGACGAGAAGACGCGCGCCGAGAACCTGATGATCGTCGACCTGATCCGCAACGACCTCGGCCGGGTCAGCGAACCCGGTACCGTCCAGGTCCCGCAGCTGATGGTGGTGGAGAGCTACCAGACCGTGCACCAGCTGGTCACCACGGTTCGCGGCCGGCTGCGGTACGGGGTGGACGCCCTCGACGCCGTCCGCGCCTGCTTCCCGCCGGGATCGATGACGGGTGCGCCGAAGATCCGGACGATGGAGATCCTGGACGAACTGGAGTCGAGCGCGCGCGGCGTGTACTCCGGTGCGCTCGGCTACCTGACCGTCGACGGCCGGGCCGATCTCAGTGTGGTGATCCGGACCGCGGTGATGACGCCGCGGGAGACCGTGATCGGTGCGGGTGGGGCGATCGTGCTCGACTCCGACCCGGCCGCGGAGTACGACGAAATGGTGCTCAAGGCAACAGCAACCCTGGGAAGGTCCACGTGAGCTCACTTCTGGTCGCCGATTCGTTCCTGGTTGCCGACGGCAAGGTTCGCGGCGTCGACCTGCACAGGAAGCGGTATGTCAGCTCCTGTATGTCGGCCGGGTGCGCCGCCGCGGCCGGGTTCTGGGACGAACACGTCGGGCGGTTGCCGTCGTTCGGTCGCTGGTTCCCGCGGTTCGAGTTGTGGTCGGACGCAGACGGAACGCTGCGCCCGGCACTTCAGCTCCGCCCGGCGCCGACTCCGGGTGACCGGGTTCGTGTCTCGATCCACAAGGGGCCGGATCCGCGTACCAATCCGCGCGTGAAGGGGCCCGACCTGGACGCTCTCGGTGCGTTGAAGTCCGAGGCGGCCGCGTCCGTCGGCGCCGACGAGGTGCTCTTGGTGGACTCCGACGGGATCGCGTTGGAAGGGGCCTACTCCGCCCTGGCCTGGTGGGAGGACGGCGTCCTCTGCTTCCCGCCCGCCGACCGCCCGATCCTCCCGTCCGTCACGGCGCAACTGCTCCGCTCTCTCGCCGCGACTCGCGACACCGAGACCGCCGAACGCACCCGCACTCCCGACGAACTCGCCGACGCCGACGAGGTCTGGCTGCTCAACGCCCTGCACGGCATCCGCCCCGTCCACGCCTGGGACGCCGGCCCCATCGACCCCCTCCCGCTCTCCCGTTCCACCCCCTGGCAACAGGCCCTCACCACCCTCGCCCAACCCCTCTAACCCACCCACCCGGTCCCCGCGCCCCACCCTCAACCACCCGGTCCCCGCGCCCGACCCCTCTGACCTCAACCACCTGGTCTCCCGCGCCCCAACCTCTGACCCGGCGTCTCGGTCACCTGCGTTCCACTCGCCGACAGGGAAGGGTTCGGCGACCGGGGAGAGTTTCCGCGGCGACCGGGGTGGGGTTTTGGCTCAGAGGGGGCAAATACCCTCTCCGGACCCGAGCACACCCAGCAGGTCCCGGCGAGTGGGGTTGTTGGGGCTGAAACTGAGGTCGAGTAGGCGAGTGGTGACCGCGGTCAGGTTGCCGGGACCTCGGACAGGTTGGTGCACTGTTCACGCTCCCGCGATGTTGTCCGAGGTCCCGACGTCGGTCCCTCCGCGAGCACATGAGCCCTGCCGAGCGTCGTACGGCGCTCGCTACTCCCGGCGACCGCGACCCGCGAGACCCCACCCTGAGCACCCACCAGACGTCGTCTGACCCACGCGATCCGGCTTTGGGCACCCACTCGACATCTTCCGGCCCAGAACGCGACCAGCCCGTGCTCAAGGTCGTACCCCAGTCCGCAGCGGCGTCCACTTTGGGCACCCGCCAGTCATCGCCCGGGGCCGGACGTGGCTGGTCGGTGCTCAAGGTCGAACCCGAGTCCGCAGCGGCGTCCACTTTGGGCACCCGCCAGTCATCGCCCGGGGCCGGACGTGGCTGGTCGGTGCTCAAGGTCGTACCCCAGTTCGCAGCGACCTCCGCTTTGGGCACCTACCAGTCATCGCCCGGGGCCGGACGTGGCTGGTCGGTGCTCAAGGTCGTACCGCAGTCCGCAGCGACCTCCACTTTGGGCACCCGCCAGTCATCGCCCGGGGCCGGACGTGGCTGGTCGGTGCTCAAGGTCGATCTCGGCGGAAGCTCGTGGCGAAAAGTGATATCAGTATGATACCTTCGGGACATACGGTTCGAGGAGGAGTGGACATGAGTGTGGATGCTGATGTGATGGTGGAGATGCCGAAGCCGAAGGTGACCGAGCGCGAGGCGTGGGATCTGAACGGCTGGCCGATGGCGGCGTTGGCGTTCGTGCTGATCACACTGGGGGTGGTCCTGTTCGTGGCCGGGATCGCGAACACGCAGGAAGCCTTGGTCATCGTTTCGATCCTGATCTCCATGGTCGGCGGGCTCGTGGCGGGTGGGCTGACGCCGGTGTCGCCGGGGAAGGCCCGCGTCCTGCAGATCCTCGGCCGGTACGCCGGGACGATCCGGACCGACGGGTTGCGCTGGGTCAATCCGATCTCCACCCGCAAGCAGATCTCCACCCGGATCCGGAACCACGAGACGGCCGTTGCCAAGGTCAACGATGCCGACGGCAACCCGATCGAGATCGCGGCGGTCGTGGTCTGGCAGGTCGAGGACACCGCGCAGGCGTCGTTCGAGGTGGACGACTTCGTCGAGTTCGTCGCGATCCAGACCGAGACCGCGGTCCGGCATACGGCGAACTCCTACCCGTACGACGTGCACACCGACGACGGCGGTCTGTCCCTGCGTGACAGCACCGACGAGATCACCGAGAAGCTGTCGGCCGAGATCGCGGCCCGGGTCCAGGCGGCCGGGGTGCACGTGATCGAGTCGCGGATCACCCACCTGGCCTACGCGCCGGAGATCGCCCAGGCGATGCTGCGCCGCCAGCAGGCGGGTGCCGTGGTCGCCGCCCGGCAGCGGATCGTCGAGGGCGCGGTCGGCATGGTCGAGCTGGCGCTGGACCGGCTGTCCGAGCACCAGGTGGTCGAGCTGGACGAGGAGCGCAAGGCGACGATGGTGAGCAACCTGCTCGTGGTGCTGTGCGGTGACCGTGATGCCCAGCCGGTCGTGAACACCGGCACGCTCTATCAGTGAGGCCGGCCAGTGGCCACCGAACGCAAGAAGATCCTGCTCCGGCTGGATCCCGTGGTGCATGACGCACTGGCCCGCTGGGCCGCCGATGACCTGCGCAGCACCAACGCCCAGATCGAGTTCCTGCTCCGGCGGGCGCTCGCCGACGCCGGCCGGCTCCCCGGCAACGTCGGCCAGATGCGCCGCCCGGGCCGTCCTCCCAAGGAGGAGACGTGATGGACCGCTCACCCGCGAGCACGCTCGCCACCGTCCGTTCGCTGCCGGTCCGCCGGCCGGCCCGGCAGCTCGCCCGCAAGCCGGTTGCCGCCAGCAAGGGAATGCCGCCGGAATCCTTGCCCGCCAGGCTTTTCCTGCTCGCCTACGATCCGGCCAAGGGTCGTATGCCCACCGCCGGAAAGCTCGGCCCGATGCTTCGCGCGGCCGCGCTGATCGACCTTCAGCTGAACGGTTACCTCGCCGCTGAGGGTGACCGCGCGCTGGTCCGCTCGCGCCATCCTGTCTCGACTCGCCCAGCTGTACGAACGGCGCCGACCGCGATCGCCGGCGCGCATCCATTGTTGCCGCACGCGGCGATTCCGGCCGACCCGGTCATCGCGCAACTGTTCGCCGACATCCGCGCCAAATCACCGCGCAAGTGGGGGCACTGGATCGCCCGCCGGCATGGTGCGATCATCCGCGAGGTGCGCGACGAACTCGAGCGGGCCCACCTGATCAGGGTCGAGTCTTACCGTGTGCTCGGTCTCTTCCCGGTGCACCGGATCACGCTCCGCCGACCGCTCGTACGACGAAAGCTCGTCCAGGCCGAGACCGACACGCTGCGACCGGCTCGACTGGTCACCCGGGTCGATCTGCGTGACGCGGCCCTCGTCGTACTGGCCGCGACGGCCGACCTTCGCCCGGTCCTCAGCAAGGAGCAGCGGAAGCGGCACAAGGACCGCCTCGCCCAGCTCGCCGTCCGGGTCGGCCCGGTCGTGCCGGAGTTGCGCAAGGCGCTCCAATCCCAGCACGCCTCGGCCGCAGCCGGCTGATCAGAGAGCGCCAGGTGGCGGGTTGACGACGGGCGGGGAGTAGGTGCTACGGTTCATTAGTCAAGTAATGAACCTACGAACCGAAGAACCTCGAGAATCCGAGCCACCCGCCCGCAGCCGAGCCAGGAGGAATCCGTGGTGTTCGACGATCGCAGCCCGATCTATCTCCAGATCGCGGACCAGATCAAGAACGACATCGTCACGGGTGCCCTCGCCGAGGACGAACAGGTCATGTCGACGAACCAGTACGCGTCGTTCTACCGGATCAACCCCGCCACCGCGGCCAAGGGTTTCGCCCAACTGGTCGACGAGGGCGTGCTCTACAAGAAGCGCGGGATCGGCATGTTCGTCAGCCCGAACGCCCGCGAACTGCTCCGCACCGGTCGGCGCAAGGCCTTCTTCAGCGAGGTGGTCGACCCGATGATCCGCGAGGCGCGCGCCATCGGCGTACCGCTCAAGGATGTCGTCCAGCACATCGAGAAGGAGGACAAGTGACCGGGCTCGGAGTACGGACGGACAACCTGACCGTGACCTTCGGCGACCAGGTCGCTCTCGACGGCCTCGACCTGCGGCTCGCGCCGGGCAAGATCCACGGGCTGCTCGGCCGCAACGGATCCGGCAAGAGCACGCTGGCCGCCGTACTGGCCGGGTTCCGGCAACCAGGCGTTGGGCGCGTACTGCTGGACGGCGGCGACCTGGGTGAGGCCCGTGAACCGTACGAGAACGCGGTCGTCACCAGCCGCGTCTGCCTGATCCGCGAGTCCGGCGACCTGTACGACGCGGCGCCGGTGAAGAACATGCTCGGCCTGGCCGCGAGCCTGCGGCCGTACTGGGACGCGGACCTCGCCGGTGACCTGCTGGACAGGTTCGAGATCCCGATGCGCAAGCGGGTCCAGAAGCTGTCCCGGGGCAAGAAGTCCGCGCTCGGCGTGGTACTCGGGCTGGCCAGCCGGGCGCCGCTGACGATCTTCGACGAGAGCTACCTCGGGATGGACGTGCCGTCGCGCCAGCTGTTCTACGACGCGCTGCTCGCGGACTACGCCGAGGTGCCCCGGACGATCGTGCTGTCCACCCATCTGGTCAGCGAGGTCAGCCCGATGCTCGAGGAAGTGGTGATCCTCGATCGCGGCCGCCTGGTCACCCAGTCGCCGGTCGACTCGTTGCGCGGCCGGGGCGCGTCGATCGTCGGTCCGGCCGCGGCCGTGGACGAGCTGACCACCGGCCTGGCCGTCCTTGCGGAACAACGGCTGGGCGGCACCAAGTCCAGCACCGTGCTGGGCGACCTGGACGAGACTCTGGTCCGGCAGGCGCGATCGGCCGGTCTGGAGATCGGACCGGTCGGCCTGCAGGACCTGTTCGTGCACCTGACTGCCACGAATTCGAAGGAGGGGGACCGATGACCGCCACCACAGCCACCCTGCCGAGGGGTGTCACCTCGACCTCGCGGCTGACCCGGGTCCTGCGGGCGATGGTCGTCGGGCTGCTGCCGATGCTGGGCGCCTACTGGCTCATCATGGTGTTCCTCGTCGTGGTGGCGATCGTGTCCACGGCCGTGATCGGTGGCGGGCCGATCAGGAACAGCATGTGGGACTACGGCACCCAGTCGCCGAAGTACTTCTCCTCGGCCGTCGGCATCACTCTCGTGCCGGCCACGTTGACGCTGCTGATCGCGCAAGGCATCACCCGCCGGATGTTCGCCGTTGCCGCCAGCATCTTTCTGGTCGGAGCTGCGGCCTGTACGGCGACGATCTGGGTGCTCGTGTACCAGCTCGAGCGCGGGATCTACGCCTGGCAAGGCTGGAGCCAGGTACTGGAGAACCCGCATCTGTTCATCAGGACGTCACAGGCCGGGCTGGTCTGCGTCGAGTTCTTCCTGATGGTGCTGGCCCATCAGGCGTCCGGCTGGCTGATCAGTATCGGCTTCTACCGCTTCGGTTTCTGGAAGGGTCTCGCACTGCTGCCGATCGGGTTGATCCCGGCCGCGGCCGCGGAATTCCTGCTGGTCGTGCAATGGCTCGCACAAGCCATCGAGAACACCGGCTACCACCGTCCACCGCTGGCCGTCGGTATCCCGGGAGTGCTCGCCGTGAGCGCCCTCGGCCTGTACTTCGGCTACCTGCTGATCCGCCCGTTCGGCCTGAAACCGGCCAAGGGCTGATCCACTCCAATCACTCACGAGCAGTAAGGGAGGCTCCGCCATGCCCGAAAACGACCTGGTCGTCGTGCAGAACCTGCGCAAGACCTACGGCGCCACCGTGGCCGTCGACGACGTGTCCCTCACGGTGCGCGAAGGCGAGATCTTCGGCATCCTCGGCCCGAACGGCGCCGGCAAGACCACTACCGTCGAGTCCATCGCCGGCCTGCGGTCACCGGATGCCGGTACGGTCCGGGTGATCGGCCTCGACCCCCGCACCCGGCGTACCGAGATCACCTCGCTGATCGGCGTCCAGTTGCAGGCGAGCGAGTTGCCGGAGAAGATCCGGGCCCGCGAGGCGCTCGAGCTGTACGCGTCGTTCTACCCGTCGCCGCGGGACCCGGCCGAGTTGCTCGAGCAGCTCGGGCTGACCGAGGTCCGGGAGACCCAGTTCGCGAAACTGTCCGGCGGTCAGAAGCAACGACTGTCGATCGCCCTCGCGCTGATCGGCAACCCGCGGGTGGCGATCTTGGACGAGCTCACGACCGGGCTCGACCCGCAGGCCCGGCGGGACACCTGGGAACTGGTCCGGCAGATCCGCGATGCGGGCGTGACGATCATCCTGGTCACCCATTTCATGGAGGAGGCCGAGTACCTCTGCGACCGGATCGCCATCATCGACAAGGGCCGCGTGGTCGCACTCGACACCCTGGCCGGCCTGGTCGACGCGGCCCGGTCGGAACAGCGAATCACCTTCCGGCTGCCGGCCGAGCTGCCCGACAACGCCATCCTCACCTCGCTGCCCGCGGTGCGCACGCTGACCCGGGAGCAGGACCGATTCATTGCCACCGGCACCGACGAGCTCCTGGTCGCGGTCGTCACCGAGTTGGCCGGTCGCGGCCTCGCCCCAATCGATCTGCACACCGAACACACCACCCTCGACGACGCCTTCCTCGCGTTGGCGGGCCGCAACTTCGAAGGAGTAGAACGATGAGCCAGACCCTTGCACTGACCCGGATCGAGACCAAGCTGTTCGTCCGCGAATGGTCCGGCCTGTTCTTCGTCTTCGCGCTGCCGCTCGGGTTGCTGACCATCTTCTCGCTGCTGGGTGGCAACGACGGCAGCGACGGGATCCCGGTCAGTTTCCTGCCGTCGATGGCGATCGGCATCGGGATCGGCATCCTCGGACTGGGCACGCTGCCGATGATGCTGGCCGGCTACCGCGAGAAGGGCGTGCTGCGCCGGTTGTCGACGACGCCGGTCCGCCCGGTGAAGCTGCTGATCGCCCAACTGCTGCTGCACCTGGCCGCCGCCGCACTGGTGATCGTGCTGATCCTCGGCGTGGGCAGTCTCTTCTTCGACGCGGCGCTGCCCGGCTCACCGCTGCGCTTCACCGTGGCCGCGCTCCTGTACTGCGTGTCGCAGCTGGCCCTCGGTCTGTTGATCGGCGGCCTGGTTCCGACCGCCAAGGCGGCCAGCATCGTCGGCAACGTGCTGCTCTTCCCGAGCATGTTCTTCGCCGGCGTCTGGACGCCCGGTGATCTGATGCCCGAGTCGATCCGCTGGCTACGCGACGTGACTCCGATGGGTGCCGGGATGAGCAGTCTGCAGGACTCCTGGTCGGGTGGCTGGCCGGACGGCGTCCACGTCATCGCGATGCTCGCCGTGACCGCGGTGAGCATCGGTGTCGCCGCGCGTTTCTTCCGCTGGGAGTAGTCCGTCCCAAGCGTTTGTTGCCCGCCGTTCGGTGATCGGACGAGCACAGGAGGGGGTGTTATGCACAGGGGGTGTGTATAACTTGGGTGATTTCTGTGGACGGCCGCGCACTCGCTGTGGACGACACGCTGAAGGTGGCGAATTGCCGGGATCTCTTTGCTGGAAAGGGTTGTGCGGTTCGGGGCCGCGGCGGTAGAAAGGTCGACACGCCGGTTCTCTTGAATCGGCGGGTCGAACGGAAACCGAGGCCCCTAGCGGTGGGGATCCCCACTGAGGTAGACCGGTGACGGGGTTTGCCGGACCCACGGCCCCGTTCGGGAGGCTGGAGACGTCACTTTCCTTCAGCTACTCGCCGGGCCCTCCGACTCATACTCGGAGGGCCCGGCTTCTTTGTTGCGGAACTCCCCGGTCCGGATGACAACACGTAGTTGGTCCGGACAACAAAGGCCGGTGGAACGAGAGAGCGCTCCCGTCCCACCGGCCTCTTTACTTGATCAGCGCAGCGTGATCTTCAAGCTCGAAGAAGTTCCGCGCGCAACCACCTGCACCTCCGTACCACGGGCCGTCGGCACCAGCTTGTACGCCGTACCGCGTCCGTCGAGAGCGACCCGGGCAACCTCGGCGCCGGCCGGGAGTACCGCCCCGATCGTGACGTTCGCCTTGATCCCCTCGATCCGCACGTTGGTCCGCAACTCCTTGTTTACAAGGCTTGCGGAGACATCCGCGGATCCACTGCCGAGCCTGATGTTGCTCCCGGCAATCTTGTTCTGCCCCTCCGGGAGCTGCGGCACGATCGCCAGCCGGCCGTGCCCGAGATCCGGCGAGACTCCAAGCTGCTGAGCGACGACCGGCCACAGGATGCCGTACGCGCCCCACGCCTGGAGCGCCATCGACCGGTCGTAGAACGGGCGGTTGATGTTCGCCGGCGCGTCCGGGGACGGAGCGATCTCCGGCATCGCGCCCGGGGTCTCCCACACCGTTGGGTCGAGCTGAATCCGCGCGTTGCCGGTGGTGTACACCCGCTGCTGGTTGGTGCCCAGTCGACCGAAGTTGCCTTCAGCAACGGCCATGATGGCGGTGTTCAGCCCGAAGATGGCACGTTCGCTCTTCACCGTGGAGACCACCGGGTCGCACGGCGGAAGCGGATTGCCGGCCGGGTCGGAGGTCGGACCGGTGCCGGTGTGGAACAGGCCGAATTCTCCTGTGTAACAAGGCTTCTCGCGCTGGTCGAGAGCGATCTTCGCGTGCTCCGGCGACGCGAGCGGAGAGGCCGGCCGGCCTGGCCGGACCAGGGTCGCCTCCATCGGGGTGACGCCGATCCAGTGCCGCTGGAAGATCGGCGTGTTGTCGTTCGCGGGATTCGCCGCGTCGTCGACCGAGTCGGCGTACCCGAAGGCCTGCGCGACCCACCACTGTGTCTCGAACCGAGACTCGAGGTCGTCAGCCTTCGCGGTCGCCCACTGCCGGGTCTGCTGATCACCCTTGGCGGCAGCCAGGTCGGCGAGATCGCGTAGGCCGCGCGCGAGGTACACGGTGCTGTCCAGTTTCTCGACACCCATCCCAGCGCGCTCGACGTTCGCGAGTCCCTCGGGCCAGCCGTCGCCGTCGTCGTC
Source organism: Kribbella caucasensis (assembly GCF_004361855.1). Lineage (GTDB taxonomy): Bacteria > Actinomycetota > Actinomycetes > Propionibacteriales > Kribbellaceae > Kribbella > Kribbella caucasensis. The sequence continues at coordinate 3,140 of NZ_SNWQ01000006.1, read as the reverse complement.
CAGTTCACGGTAGACGTACTGCAGGTTGCGGACGGCGAAGTCGTACATCTCGTCGACGAACCGCTTGTCACCCGTCCATCGCCACAGCAGGGCGACGGCACTCGGGAACTTCACCGTCTCGTCGGTGTTGCCCGCGCTCTGGTTGGAACCGAAGTAGACGTCACCAGTCGGCATCACCTCGTGTGCGACCTTGCCACTGCGGTTGTTGAGGAGGTCGCTGACCTCGCGCAGCGCCCGCAGATGTTCCTTCGCCACGGCGAACTGGCCGGCCGCGACCGCGGCGTACGCGGTGTACTCGCCGTCCGTCGCGAACAGCCAGGGGTAGTCGGGGAAGCCCGCGCCGAACCAGCGTGCGGAGTCGACGGTTCCGGCGGGTGCCGGGTAGTCCTTGCCCTCGTTCACGTCGCGGATCTGCAGGTCGCGCGACTCCTGGACCGAGTCGGCGAGGTTCTGCTTGCTCCACTCGACGCTCTGCTGCAGTAGCCGGTCACCAGGCAGGTCCACTGCGGTCATGGACGCGATCTTGGCGCGGTCCGAGAGCTTTGCCTCTAGCAACTTCTCCGGTGCGCTGATCGCGCGGCGGAACTCGCGGCTCGCTTCCGACCGGCTCTGGTCCGAACCGGCGACGGCGAACCATGCCGTCGTGCTCTTGCCGGGCTTGAGATCAAGCGAGTACGTGAGGCGGCCGCCGGTGCCCTTGCCAACCAGGGAGTCGTCGCACCTGGCCGGCGTCAGACCGTCGGCGGGGCAGATCACGGCCGGGTCCTGCGGTCCACGGTGGTTCGGGCCGAGCGCGTGGGCCGTCGGACGCAGGGACGATCCGACGAGCGCGGTGTAGTCGTGCGGCTGCGCGTTCGTGAACGGTGGTGTGCCCTGCTCGCGGAACTGCAGCACGCCGTCGCCGTACGAGCCGGTGTCGGGGAGATTGGCCGTGCCCGCGTTCGGTGTCGTCCACCCCCACGGGTACGACGGCATCAGTTCGGAGTGCGCGTCGACGTCGAGCTTGACCGTCTTCGCGGTGGGGGACGTGAAGGTGAGGCCGACGAGGGTGGCGCGGAGGCCGTCGGGGACGAAGTCGGTGCGCTTGACGCCGAGGTCGCCCGGGTAGTCGATCCGCTGGTAGCCGTGGCCGCTGGTGTACTTCGCGGCCTGCACGTCCTTGCCGAGCCAGGCGCCGTCGACGCCGAACCACAGGCCGTCGAGCAACTTGATCGGCTGCGACCAGAAGCCGGCCATCTCACCACGGATGTGCCAACCGCTGGCCGGATAGAGACCGGACTCGTCGCCCATCGCGTAGGCACGGTCGCCCACCACGAGCGATCGCCGGTCCTGCAACCTGGTCGTTTCGGACAGTTCGTTCGGTCCGCCGTCCTGCTGTACGCCGTACGCGGGTGCGGCCGAGCTTTGGGTCGGGGGTCCGGCGGTAGCGGTCGACGCGACGCCGGCCAGGATGGTGGCGGCGGCGAGCAGGCCGATCCCGCTCGTGTGAGTTCGGCGTAGTCGTCGTCCTGGGGGTCTGGCGACGGTTGCGGTGGGGTGAGGTGTCATGGCGGTGTTACCTCCTTCTCACGGCGCTCCTATGGCGCCGGATCAGCCAGGGGCTGAGCTGCCCCTGATCACCAGTTCGGGTTGCAGCAGACGTTCGGTCCCGCCGGTGGCGGGGTCGGCTGGGGCGGGGGAGTCGGTGAGGAGGGCGATCAGCTCGGTGGCGATCCGGTCGATCGGCTGGCGAACGCTGGTGAGGGCGGGGGAGACGACGGAGGCGAGCGGCGAGTCGTCGAATCCGGTCACCCCGACCTCCACGCCGGCGGTCAGCCCGCGCGCGGTCAGCTCGCGGAGTGCGCCGAGCGCGAGAATGTCGCTGATGGCAACGATCCCGTCGACCGGCGTACCGGCTTCGAGGCCGGCATCGAGGAGCTTGGCGGTAGCGCGCGCGCCTTCGTCGATCATGTCTTCCGGACAGCGGATCGCGAGGTCTTTGGTCGGCAGCTCGAGCTCCTTGCAGGTCGTGCGCCAGCCGGCCAGCCGGTCCTCCGCGAGACCCGAGGTCCTCGGCCAGCTGAGGAATGCGATCCGGCGACGCCCGGTCTCGTACAGATGCCGGACGGCCGTCGCGCATCCAGCTGCGCCATCCACATCGACGTACGGGCCGGGCTGGGTGGTCTCCTTCCAGACCCGGCCGAACGACACGAACGGGATCCGCTGCTCCTTGAGCCAGCCGTGCCGGGGATCGTGCGTCTCGGTCTGCGAGAGGACGAATCCGTCGACGAGTCGGCGCGCGTGCAGATCGTCGTACACCGGCATGCCGTCGATACCGGTCGGCGCGGTGAACAGCAGGATGTGTCGCCCTGTCCGCTCGGCCGCGGTGCAGAGGGCGTGCAGGAACTGGTCCATCACGAGGTGGGTCTGCCCGTGCGGCCAGCTGGGGACGCAGTACCCGATCAGTTCGACGGCGCTGGTTCGCAGGCTACGCGCATTACGATTCGGCTTGTAGTTGAGGAGCTCGATCGACCGGGTCACGCGGCGGAGGGTGTCCGGCTTGAGCCGGTGCGGAGCGTTCAGCGCGTTGGACACGGTCTGCACAGAGACATCCGCATGCGCCGCAACCTGCTTGAGCGTAGCCATCACTACCTCCCCAGCCCACAGCATTTTGAACGTTAAAAACAATCCGCAGTCTCACTCGCACCCCCACCCCCTGTCAACGCCTCGGCCCCCACCACTCCCCAGCCCACCCCCGTCCCGCCAACCGCGGGTCTCGCCACCGCTCGCCGCAGGCACTGTCGCCACCTCCACGACGACTGCCGGCCTGTTGCACCGCTTGCGGGTTGTAGAGCCTGTTGGGAAATGGGCGTGGCGGTGATGTGGATAACCGGGTGGGTGTTCGAGTATTGGGATATGGCGAATTCGTATCGGCCGGTTGATCGTGATCAGGCGTTCTTGTTGCCGCCGGACATGGCGGACTGGTTGCCGGGCGATCATCTGGCGTGGTTCATGATCGACATGGTCAAGGCGATGGATACGGACGCGTTCCATGCCGGCCGGGCACAGTCGGGGCAGGGCCGGGCGGCGTATAACCCCGACATGCTGCTCACGTTGCTGCTGTATGCCTACGCGAACCGGGTGCACTCGTCGCGGCAAAT
>NZ_SNWQ01000005.1:165609-414968 GCF_004361855.1 Kribbella caucasensis | reverse complement strand
GCCACCGCCACCGCCTCTGCCGCGTGCACCGGCTCGGATGGCGCCACCTCCACGGCAGACACCGCCACCTCCACGGGATCCGCTTCCGCAGACACCGCCACCGCGGGTACCGCCCCCACCGGCGGCACCACTTCCTCCGCCGCGGGCACCGGCTCCGCGCACACCGGCTCCGCGCACACCGGCTCCGGCTCGACGGGCACCGGTTTCACGGCCGAGACCTCCGCCTCCGCCGCAGACACTTCCGCAGACGCCACTTCCGCAGGCACTGCCTCCACCGGCGGCACGACCACCGCGGGTTCCGGCTCGCCGGATCCAGGCACCACCGGCGACATCACCGGCGCCGCCAGCACCTCCTCCACCGGCTCCACCGGCACCTCCGCCGCGGGTACCGGCTACAGCGCCGACACCACCAGCCGCGACACAACCGACCCCACCCCCGGCGGCGGCACCGGCGGACAGATCACCGACCCGGGCAGCGATCCGGCGACCGGGGCAACCGGCTCACCGCCCGACCACGACCCCCGCCCAGAACGAGAGAAGGATCGGCGGAATGTGGATCAGCGGCGCGCCGATGCGGTGGCCGACCTGTTCGAGCACATGCTGCGCAACGGGCTGGACTGGCTTGGCCGCCGGCTGCCCGACCAGCACAAGCGTCGCCCGCACATCGAGGTCGTCGTCCCGTTCTCGACCCTGCTCGGTCTCGACGACGACCCCGCCGAACTGACCGGCTACGGACCCATCCCGGCCGACCTGGCCCGGCGGATCGCCGCCGACGGCACCTGGCGCCGGCTCCTCACCGACCCGATCAACGGCGCCGTGCTCGAGGCCTCCACCACCCGCCACGACCCCGGCGCCCTGGTCACCGAAACTCTGCTGGCCCGGCACCCGGTCTGCGCCTGGCCCGGCTGCAACCGGACGTCGCGGGAATGCGACCGCGACCATGGCACCCCATTCGCCCAAACCGGCACGACCAGCCTGGCTGGGATGGCGCCGTACTGCGAGTACCACCACGTCATCAAGGACACCCCGGCCTGGGGCTGGACCACCACCAACCACCCCGACGGCTCCATCACCCTGACTACGCCGACCGGGCACCGCCACACCACCGTTCCGCCCGCCCGCGGCCCCATCACCCAACCACCCACCCCACCCGCACCTGACGATCCACCCCCCTTCTAGCCCCACCGGTCGTTGACCACCACTCGGGAACCCACCCGCTTGGGCTTTCGGCCAGCACAGCCCAAACCCCAGCCGACGAACCACCACCCGTCTGATCCCCACGACTGTTGAGCCCGGCCGCCAGCACAACGCCGCCGTTCGCGGCCGCCGAACCACCATCTATGCCCACCGGTCATTGCCGCCCGCGGCGTTTACGGGGCAGCCGATCGGCCAGCCAACCTGTTGCCCCCGGTCACCGCGGCGGCCGACGAACTGCCGACCTTTTGACCCGAGGGACTCGTTGATCCAGCCGCCCGCCGTTAACCGACCGGCCTACTGAGGCACCTGCAAGCCAATTGCCTGCGCGCACCCGACCCCAGCCGCCCGCCACCGCCAACAGATCGGCTCGCTGAGGCACCCGCCAAGCAGGTGCTTGCGCTCACCCCGCCTGCCCGACCTCAGCCGCTCGCCGTTGGCCGAGCTGCCCTCTGTCTGGGTTGGCGGCTCGCTACTGATCTCGCCGAGCGGGGTGGCAGGTTGTTGCGCCACAAAACGCGAGACCCACTCGGGCTGCCGACGCAGCACCTCGCTTCCGCGGTTGGCTGGCTCCGCCATCCGCAGTTGGCTGTCTCCGCCGGCGGCAGCCGCGTCGTAGGGTGTCGGGATGGGGACGCATTGGACGTTGGGTTGTGATGCTGCCGATCCCCAGTTGCTCGCTGCCTTCTGGGCGCAGGCGCTGGGTTATGTGAGCGAGCCTGGCTACGAGGACGACGACGGTGCTTCGATCGTCGACCCGGACGGTGTTGGGCCGGCCATCGGGTTCTTGCGCGTTCCGGAGCCGAAGACTTCCAAGAACCGGATGCACGTCGATATCCGAGTCGCCGGGAAGCCGCCGTGGGACATGGCCGAGCGCGAGCAACTGATCCGCGCGAAGGTGGCTGAGCTGGTGGTCGCGCGGGCGACCGTCGTACGGGAGGAGATGTACGGCGAGGACTTCGGGCATGTCGTGATGCTTGATCCGGAGGGCAACGAGTTCTGCGTGGCTTGAGGACGGCTGGGGGTCTACCGGGGTGGGTCTACGCAGTTGGTTGGTCGTGGGTTGGTAGGCCGGCGGCGGTGAGGATGCGGTCCATGAGTTCTTGGGTGGCTAGGCCGTTGCGGGCGTTGTTCTGGGTGACGTCGTGGCCGGCTCGGGCGGCGGCGAGGAAGTGCCGGGTTTGGGCCGCGAAGCCGAGGGCATCGATGGGGTGGTCGAAACCGGAGGCCGCCGGCGACAGTTGTTCGACTCGCTCGGTGTCGTCGGCGGCGATGCGGATTTCGCTGGGTGCGTTGACGGTGATCGTCTGGCCGTTGCCGTGCAGGTCGACGCGTTCGGTCCAGATGCCGCAGCTGCGGTTGCCGATGATGGTGGCGAGCTGGCCGGAGTCGAAGCGCAGGGTCGCCGACAGGTTTTCCTCCCAGTACGGGTCGTCGAAGGTCGCCTCGGCGGTGACATGAGCGCACTCCCCGAAGAAGAACCTGGCCAGGTCGATCATGTGGATGAGGTTGTCGAGGGAGGCGCGGTAGTAGCGGTCGCGCCGGGTCTTCTGGAAGATGCCGATCGTCGCCGGCGTGGTGTCGAGGGCCGCCTTGGCCTTGAGGTAGGTGGGTGCGAAGCGGCGGTTGAATCCGACCATCACGGGGACGTGATGGAGCTCGGCGAGCTGGGCGATCCGCCGGGCCTCCTCGACCGTCGAGGCCAAGGGTTTCTCGCAGAAGGTGGCCACTCCGCGCGTGATCAACTTCGACGCCAGGTCGAGGTGGGTATCGGCCGGAGTAAGGACGAAGGCCGCGTCCGGTTCGACGGCTTCGAGGAGCTTCTCGACATCGTCGAACCCGGGCGCGAACCGGTGCCTGGCGAGGACTTCGGGTGTGTCGCAGAGACCGACGATTTCGACGTCGTCGAGTTCGTGCAGGGTGGGCAGATGGGCGATGCGGGCGATCGTTCCGAGTCCGATCACCGCGACTCGGAGGGCGGCGCGGTCGGCAGGCATCACCCATCTCCTCTCTCACCCTGGTCGATCGGGCGCACCTCGGCGATTGCGCTCAGCTCCCTCTGGGCCATCACTTATCGGCGGCCTTGGCCTGCTGGATCTGTTCGGCGACGGACTTACCGTACTTGTCCCAGTAACCGCTGACGGCCGTCTTGAGGTCGGCGAGGCTCTTGCGACCAAGGATGTACCCGGTCTGGGTGTCGTAGATGTTCTGCATCGCCGCGGCACTCCCCTGCGCAGGCACCGCCGCAGTGTCGTATCCAGCCGACGGGTTGGGCAGGGCGATTGCGGCCAGCTTCTTCTGCGCTTCCTGCTGTCTGATCAGGTTCTCGGTGGCGACAGCCGTGTCGAACAGGACGAGCGGGCCGTTGGCAAGACGGTTGATGTTGACCGTCGTCTCGAGGTCGCCGCGCTCGGTTCGTACCGGGTTGCCCTTGGCATCGACCTTGTACGTGACGCCCTGTTCGCCGTACTCCTTGTGCAGGAACTCCTTCGTACCGAACGGGGCGGCCAGGTAGTTGAGCATGCTCAGCAGCGCGGGGACCCGATCCTCGTTCTCCTTGCGGATCGCGCTCGTGCCGTAGGTGCCGAGGCCCAGCCAGTGCACCGGTTTCGCCCCGTCGGCGCCGAACGGCGTCCGCATGTCGAGCCGCAGGCCCGGCGTACGTTTGAGTGCCGTGTTCCAGTAGGCCAGCGCGTCGTCGATGAACGCGAGCCGGCCGCCTTCGAACGCGCTGGCCTTGGCGGCATTCGTCATGGCCGGGGTGTTCGGGTCGTAGACGCCGAGTTTCCACAGCTTCTTGGTGTACTCGATGGCGGCGTACCACTCATCGCTGAGCGCGGGCAGGGTCAGCGCGCCGGCCGCATCCTCCGCCCACCCGTTGGCGACACCGAAGGTGGTCAGGAACATCGAGAACGAGACCGGGAAGCCCACGCCCGTCTCGCCGCTGAGAGCGTAGATGCCCTTCGACGGATTGGTGACCTGCTGGCACAAGGCGGTGAATCCGTCCAGATCGGTCGCATCCTCCGTCACTCCCGCGGCCTCCAGCACGGCCACGTTCTTGTAGTTGACCGTTCCGAACAGCGACCGGGTCGTCGGTACGCCGAACAGCCGGCCGCCCCAGACCGAGGCCTTCCACGTCTGGGTGGGGATGTTGGCCAGATACGGGTAGTCCTTGACCTTGTCACCAGACAGGTAAGGCCCCATGTCGACGAACTTCGCGTTGGCGATGTCGGCCAGCCGCTGCAACCCCGCCGTGTTGGTCTGGACCTGGACGATGTCGGGCAGCGTCCCCCCGGCGATCAACGCGGCGATCTTGGTCGGGTAGTCGGAGCCGGCCACGATGTTCAGGCTGAGGTCGGTGTTGAGTTGTTTGTTGATCGACTGCCAATAGGCGTTCTGCTCCTTCGGCGGCGGCAGAGCGCTGTAGGTGACCATGAACGCGGTGGTCGGCTTGCCGTCGCCGACCGGGCCGGGCAGGCGGGAGAACGGGTCCTTCGGGTAGGCGTCGTAGACCGCCATCACGAGGCCGTCGTCGCTCCCCGGCCGGATCGGACGGGCGTCGGAGGCGATCGGCAGATAGGCGGGCAGTGCGTTCTTCAGACCGCGGCTCGCAGCGGTGGACGTCGGCGACTTTGCGGAGCAGCCGGACAGCAGCGTGCCGCCGAAGGCTGCCGCGCCGAGGCCGGCGATCCCGCCGAGGAGCACGGAGCGCCGGGCGACTCCGGCCGGTCCCGGTTCGTGAGTGGACATGATGTGTTCCTTTGCGATCGGTTCTTGCGGTCGAGGTGGATCGTCACGGTGCCGAGGTGACGGTCACGAGGTGGACTCCAGCAGCGGATTGCGGTTGTCGGACAGCACGAAGGTGGCCGTGCCGCCGGCCGGGATGGAGTACGCCGGGAAGGGGAAGGTGATGACTCCGTTGGAGCCGTTCATGATCGTGACTCGTTGCGCTGATCGCATGGCCGTGGTGGGCCAGCCGGCCAAGGTGAGGTCACCGGCCGTACCGCCGAACCGGAGGGTGACGTGATCGTCGTCGAGGCCGTGCAGGTCCGGCACCACCGCGGCGACAGCGTTCTGGGCGAAGAACTTGGTGTATTCGTCGTTGGTACGCCCGTGCAGCTTGTCCCCGCCGGTGCCCCAGAGCCTGCGACCACTGACTGAGACCCGGCCGGAGGTGAACTTCGACCAGTTGATGCCGAACTTGTTGCCCGCCGAGAGTCCGCCGCCACTGGTGATCGCCGCGTCGCCCTCGTAGTACAGGTTGCGGATGCGTACCGACGTGTTGGGCAGTGTCGCCGGTGCGCCGTCGAGTAGGCGGGTGATGCTGTTCCGCCCGGCCAGGATGGTCAGGTTCTCGATGTCGAGGTTGACGCCGTCCACCTGGAAGTAGAACGGGACGATGCCGGTGGCGCCGGTGAACCCGGTGCTCGCGCCGTTGAGCGTCGCCGGGTTCAGATCGCGCAGGTCGATGGTCAGGTCGCGGATCCGCCAGTTGCCGGGGGCAAGGAATTGGGCGACCCGGCTGTACACCTGCTGGCGAGTGGAACGGGCCGCCAGTACGACGTCTTCCAGTTCGCCGTGCATGCTGGCGCCGTACGCCGCGGTGTTGACGTACCAGACAGGCGAATCGCTGTTCAGGACGGAGAACCGGCTCCCCTTGACGACGCCGTGAGTGTCGAGCGGTACCTGCCAGTTGCCAGAGGCAAACATCAACGCCCTGGTCTGACAGTCCACTATGTCGCAGTCCTTGACCGAGCCATTGAGGTATGTGGCCAGGTAGACGCCGACGCGGGTGTTGGCGGCGTGGCAGCCGGTCAGGGAGGTGTTCTTGCCCCGCATGGTGAAGGCGGGCCCAGCGGAGCTGGCGCCCTGGTAGATGTCGAACACCGTGTACCCAGTGACGGTGGCACCGTCTGCTTCGTCATGGGTCGACGTGGGCGAGTTCGGACCGGCCGAACCGGTGCCGCCGGACACGGTGAGGCCGCGAGTACGCCCGTGCCGATGGGTACGACGGCCGGGGAGGTTGGCCTCCTGCGCATAAGTGCCACTGTCGACGGCATGACGGACATTCAGGCTGTTCGGGCCGATGACAGTCGTCCCGAGGCCGCTCCAGTCCTCGATGCCGTAACTGAAGTGGTTGAGGGAGACCTCGAGTCTGCCGTTGCGGAAGGTCGGCGCGATCACCTGCGTGTCGATGCAGCCGATCAGGTAGAAGACCGACGCGATCGAACGCTGGGAGGAGAATCCGACGATCCGGCAGCCGGTGAGCCCTTCCAGCTGGACGACCGGATGGATGCCGTTGGTTGCGGCAGCGGGGTCGTTGTAGTCGCAGCCCCCGCCGATCAGGTCCACCCTGGCGTCGGCCAGCCGGCAGAGTCGTACGTTCGTCTGGTAGCCGGTTTCCTTCAGCGGGGACGTGAAGGTGACCGTCGTACCGGTGCTGTCGAGGCCGGCCGTGACCACCTCCCCGAGTCGAGCCCGCTTCGCACCTCCGGGCGGGGTGCCACCATGCAGCGACTCATACACCTCGTCGTCGGAGATCAGCCGGAACCGGTCGCCCTTGCGCACCGTCTGCGCGGTGCTGAGGGTGACCCGCGCGACGGTGTTGAAGCTGGCCGGGTCGTGAGCGGGATCGTCGACCAGATTGATGTTGTCGACCTGGGTGATGCCGGTGACCGCGACGGTCCACAGCGGCTCGGTGTAGAGCATGAAGGCCGGTGCGGTGAAGGTGTCGAAGTAGAACTGAGCACCGGGTTCGAAGATGATCGCCTTGCGGGTGCCGTGCGCGAGCTGCCGCTCGTAGCTGATCGGCAGGTTCATCGGCGGGATGCTCAGCACCGGTTCGGCCGAGTCGAAGAACGCGTCGAGCGCGGCCTCGATCTCGGCCGGCGTGGAGCCCGGACCGAGATCGTTCTTGCTGTACGCCGACAGCGGCTTGGCGTTGGCCGGCAGGGTGAGCCCGGCCGTCGCGAGCAGGCCGGCGCCCGCGGCCAGCAAGCCGCGTCTGCCCAGACCTTCGGTGAGCGGGGGTGTGGTCATTGGGTTGCTCCTTCGGTGAAGGTGAAACAGATCAGCCTTTGATCGCGCCGGTCAGAACGCCCTTGGTGAAGTTGCGTTGCAGGAACGGGAAGACCATTGCGATGGGCAACAGAGCGAGGACGGCGACGGCCATCTGGATGGCCTGGGTCGGCGGCTGTGCGCCCGCGTCGCCGGACGCGTCGAGGATCGGGTTGGCCTGCAGAACGTAGGTGCGCACGACCAGTTGCAGTGGCCACAGGCTGGTGTCGTTGAGGTAGAGCATCGCGTTGAAGAAGGCGTTCCAGTAGCCGACCGCGTAGAACAGGCCGACCACCGCCAGTACCGCCCTCGACAACGGCAACACGATGGTGGCGAAGATGCGCAATTCGCCCGCGCCGTCGATGCGCGCCGCGTCGATGAGTTCATCCGGGATGCCCATGAAGAACCCGCGCACGATCACCAGGTTGAAGGCGCTGATCGCCGACGGCAGGATGAGTGCCCACACGTTGTCGATCAGGCCCAATTGCTTGACCATCAGATAGCTCGGGATGATTCCCGGGGTGAACAGGAACGTCAGCAGGAAGAACGTCAGGATCGGCCGGTGGCCGAACGAGTCGCGCCGGGTCAGTCCGTACGCCGCCAGCGCGGTGCAGACCAGGCTCAGGGCAGTCCCCACGACGGTGACGAACGCGCTGACTCCGACGGCTCTGGTCACCACGCCGCCGGACAACACCGCTCGATAGGCGTCGAGGGTGAAGCTCTCGGGCACGATCATGAATCCGCCGTTGGCGGTCAGGTCTGCCTGGGTGGCGAGGCTGGTGGAGATCACCACAAGGAACGGGAACAGCACGACCGCCGTCACGATGACCAGCACGATCGCCTTGATCACACTCGTCGGAACCGAAGGCTTGCCGGCCCACGCCGGCCTTGCGTCCGTAGTACTCATTGCCTCGAATACACCCCCTGTTCGCCGAGCAGGTGCGAGACCTTGTTGGCGGCCAGGATCAAGATCAGGCCGACGACGCCCTTGAACAGGCCGGCCGCGGCACCCAGGCCGAAGTTGCCGTCGCCGATGCCGTGGAAGTAGACGTAGGTGTCCAGCACCTCGGCGGCGTCCGGGCCGACGTTGGAGCGTTGCAGCAGGATCTGCTCGAATCCGACGTTGAGCGCCTGGCCGAGGTTCAGGATCAGCAGGATCGCGATGATCGGCCGGATGCCGGGCAGGGTGACATGCCACAGCCGTTGCCACCAGCCGGCGCCGTCCATCGCGGCCGACTCGTACAGCGCGTCGTCGATCGCGGTCAGCGCGGCGAGGAAGATGATCGTCCCCCAGCCGGCGTCCTTCCACACGCCCTGGGCAACGATCAGCAGCTTGAACGTCTCCGGAGTGGTCATGAAGCCGACCGCATGCAGCCCTTGCTGGGTGAGGAACTGGTTGATCACGCCGGAGCCGCCGAGCACCTGCTGGAACAGCGCCACGATCAGCACCCAGGACAGGAAGTGCGGCAGGTAGACGACGGTCTGCACGATCTTCTTGACCCGCGAGCTGATCAGTGAGCTCAGCAGGATCGCCAGCGCGATCGGTACCGGGAAGGCGAACACGACCTGCAGGAAGGTGATCTGCAGGGTGTTGGACACCGCCCGCCAGAAGGCCGGATCCGCGAACAGCAGCTGGAAGTTCCCGAGACCGACCCAGGGCGACTGCTCGATCGGCAGGTACGGCTGGTAGTCGAGGAATGCGATCACGTTGCCCACTAGGGGCACGTAGGTGAAGACCAGCAGCAACAACCCGGCCGGCAGCACCATCAGCAGCATCGAGCGGTCGCGACGCAGCCGCTGGGTGCCGTTGAGAGTTGGCATCGAATGCTCCATCTTCGGGAACGATACCGAGCAGCATGGCAGCACAACTCTCGCTAGGCAACAGGCAAATTACGCGAATATTGCGATCCTCTTCGGGACGGTTTGAGCAGATTTCCGGTATCGTTCCCGACGTGAACTCCGCCGCACATCGACAGGCCGTCCTGATCGGCCCGAACGACCTGCGCGTCCGGACTCAGACGGGCGGTACGCCGGGTGCCGGCGAACTGCTCATCACCCCGGATGCGGTCGGTGTCTGCGGTACCGACCTCGAACTGCTCGCCGGCACGATGGGCTACCTGACCGACGGCGGCGCGACGTACCCGATCGTCCCCGGGCACGAGTGGACCGGCGTGGTCGATTCGGTGGGTCCAGGTGTGAACGGCTTCGCGATCGGTGACCGCGTCGTGGGCGAGTGCTCGATTGGTTGCGGAGTCTGCGGTGTGTGTGCCGCGGGTAGGTATCACCTGTGCCCGGACCGTACGGAAACAGGGATCCTCAATCGCGCCGGGGGGATGGCGTCCACGCTGGTGTTTCCGGCCCGGGCGGCCCATCGCCTTCCACCGAGCGTCGATCCGCTGGACGCCGCGCTGATTGAACCCCTCGCGGTGGCCTACCGTGGACTGCATCGCTTGCCTGCGGCACCGATCGGACCGATCGCTATCGTCGGGGCCGGGACCATTGGGCTTCTGTGCGCACTGGCCGCTCGGGCCATCGGTATGGGACCGGTGCTCCTGGTCGAACACCACGCCGCTCGTCGCCGGTTCTCGGCCGGCCTGGGGTTCGATGCTGTCGCCACCGTGCCGCACCGCTTCAGTCAGGTGATCGACGCGACCGGGACGCCCTCAGGAACAGCGGCCGCCGTCCAAGGAACCGCGGACGGCGGCACCATCGTGGTGCTCGGCCTGTGCGGACGGCCCTCCGTACCGGTCGATCTGGACAGCCTCGTCCTGCGCGATCTGGCGATGGTCGGCAGCCTCGGCAGCCCCGGCGTCTGGCCGGAGGTGATCGACCTGGTGGCGACCGGCCGGGTGCTGCCATCGACCATCGTCAGCCACGAGTTCGCCCTCGACGAAGCGACCGACGCGTTCACCCGCGCGCGAGACGCCGACCCGGCCACTCGCAAGGTGGTGGTGCGCCCGCAACGGTCAGCGGCCTCCCGGCAGGCTGCTAGCCTCCAGGCAGCAACCGATCCCGAAAGGCCTGGTACCGCGTCATGGTGACCATCCGGGACGTCGCGGCGGCCGCGGGCGTCTCCGTGTCCACGGTGTCCCGCGTGCTGTCCGGCCAGTACGGCGTCAGCGAAGCCACCAAACGCGAAGTGGAACGGGTAAGCCGGCGCCTCAACTACCGGCCCAGTGCGGCCGCCGCGTCGTTGCGGACCAGGTCGACCGGCGTCGTCGGAATGCTTGTCCCCGAGATCACCAACCCCTACTTCCCCGCCGTAGTACAAGGTGTCGAGCAGGAGTTCGCGGGCGTCGGCGTGGACCTCATCCTGTGCGATTCGGGCAACGACGTCGACGCCGAAGCCCACCGGCTCGAAACGCTGCTGCGTCGCCGGGTCGATGCGCTGATCATCTGCCCGGTCGATACGGAGCGCAGTGCCGCCGCGTTGCGGTCGATCGCCGGCCAGGTGCCGCTGCTGCAAATCGACCGTCATGCCGTCGACAACGTCGACTTCGTCGGGGTCGACGAGTCCAGTGGTATCGCCCAGGTCGTCGTTCACCTCGCTGCGAACGGCATCACCAGCGCCGCCTTCGTCGGCATCGCGGCCGGGATCTCCAGCATCGCCGAGCGGGCCCAGGCCTTCACCGCCGCTTGCCAGGCCCACGGGATCGCCGCCCTACCTGCCGTCACCGTCACCGACACCGACGTCGCTGCCGGGCGCCAGGCTGCGCGGGAGCTGCTGTCAGCCGGTACGCCGCGACCGCAGGCGATCGTCTGCGCCAACGACTTGCTCGCGTTCGGCGTGGTCGCCGAACTCACCGCCGCCGGCCTGCGATGCCCACAAGACGTCGCGGTCACCGGGTACGACGACAGCCCGGCCGCCGAACTCATCGGACTCAGCAGCGTCCGCCAACCGCTCAGCGACATCGGCCGCGAAGCAGTACGCCTGGTCCGCAACCAAAGCCCCAGCCCGCGAAGCGTCCGCCTGGCTCCACAGTTCATCGCCCGAGCCACCACCCCACCTGCCGCCAGCTCGCCGACCACCATCCCGCCAGTCGCCGGCTCCTAGGGTTGCCTGGAGAGGACTGCGTGGGCCGCGGCCAGGCGTTCTCCTTCGTCGCGGTGCGAGTTGTTGCCCGAGAGCTCGTCCGCCCATGCCAGTAGGCGATGCAGCTGAGGGTCCGTCGTTCCGGTGAGGATGTCGGGGCTGCCGATGACGACCTCTCCCCCGGTTCCGTCGATGGTGATGAATGTGCCTTCGGCGACAATACGTCCGCCGGCTCGTACGCAGGCAGCATCGACGTCAACCGTGAGGTCTGCGGCCGAAACGACGACGGGTTTACCCAACGCCCGCGCGACAACGGCTGCGTGGCTGGTCGGTCCGCCGCGCGCGGTGACGACTCCCGCCGCGGCGGCCAGGCCGTGCATGTCGAGCGGCGAGGTGTACGGGCGAACGAGGATGACCGGACCATCGGCGGCCATCCGGGCTGCCCGGTCGGCGGTAGTCGCGACCTTTCCGATCGCAACACCGGGGCTGGCGCCGAGGCCGCGGGTGAGGATGTCGGCCGCGTCGGTTGCGATTCGCGGCGTACGAGCGGATCCGAGGTGCCGCGGTGAGATCCGGAGCAGTGCCTCGCGACGGTCGATCAGGCCCTCGTCGGCCAGGTCGACCGCGACTCGAAGGGCAGCGCGCCCGTCGAGGCCGCCGGATCGCACTTGCAGAATCCACAGCCGGCCCAGCTCGAAGGTGAACTCCACCGAGCACGCGTCGCGGTAGTGGCCCTCGATTCGCTGCAGGGCTTCCAGGAGTGCCGCCCACACTGCTGGTTCTCGTTCGGCCAGTTCGGACAGCGGTCGGGTGATCGATCTGCCGGAGACGACGTCCTCGCCCTGACGGCCGAACATGACTTCGCCGAACGGGGTTCTCTCACCGGTGTTGGGATTGCGGCTGAACGCGACACCCGTACCGCTGTGATCGCCCCGGTTGCCGAACACCATGGCCTGTACGATCACCGCCGTACCGAGGTCGTGTGGGATGTCGTGCAGGACGCGGTACGTCTTGGCGCGCGGGGTGTCCCAGGACGAGAACACGGCCCGGATGGCGAGGTCCAGTTGGCGCCTCGCGTCGTTCGGGACTTCCGCTCGACCCGGGCCCAAGGCTGCGGCGAAGCTGGACAAGAACCGCTCGCGCGAATCGATCGCGAACCGCGGGTCGCCTGTCTCGACGGCCAGTCCTGCGGTCGCCTCGGTGGTGAGACCGAGGTTGAGGATCGTGTTCATCATGCCCGGCATCGACACGCTGCCGCCCGAGCGGACCGAGACCGCGAGCGGCCGTTCGGATCCGCCAAGCCGCCGACGGGTTGCGGCTTCGAGGTCGGCGACGGCGTTGGTCAGCTCATCATCGAGGCCGTTGGGGAATCGCCCGTTCTGGAGAAAGTCGCTGCAGACCTGAGTGTTGATCACGAAGCCGGGTGGAACCGGCATGCCGAGGCGGTGAAGTACGACCAGGCCGTATCCCTTGCTGCCAAGGACATTCGCTGTCTCCTCGACCTCCGCCGAGAGTGGATGAATCCAGGTCATCGGTCGGCAGCGGCCCAGTCTCGTGGGATTCCCAGCGTGACCAGCAGGTCTTCGTGTAGCTGGAACCACACGGTGTGGTAAGAGTCGAAGCGGTCGACCAGGTAGTCCAGCTCACCTGATCGGGCGCGTGTCAGTGCTTCCGTGAGGCGGACTCGATAGCGCTCGAATCGGGTCAAGGCTGCGGACAGTTCGGCGCAGACGACATCGGCACGATGGCCGAAATCGGTGAAGAGGTCCAGGACCCGGGAGTCGTACACCGGGTCGGTGTGCTCGTTAGGTCGCGCGACACCGTCGACGATTCGCAGCTGCCACGCCGTACAAAGATCGAGCAGTTCTGTGTTGAGCGGGGTGAAGGCGTCGTAGGCCTGGGCCACCGTCGTTCGGGCGCCGACCGTGTCCAGCTCGCCGGCGATCCGTACGGCGTCGGCGGCGCGCCCGGATTCGGTGAGCCCCCAGCCACCGAAATCGCCGGGAGTGTGCGAGACGTGGCCGGCCCTTGCGAGATCGATCAGCTCGGACTCGACATCGGATTCGGGGAGTCCTGCGGCGTCGGCGATTCGGGCCAGGCCGGCGAACCCGATGCAGCGAAGGGAGTGGAGCACCAGCAGGTTGGAGCTGGTCTGACGGGACGAGTGCGGCACGTGGCAGCCCTTCTTATTCGTGCACGGATTGCTGGCCTTGCGCCGCGGTCTTCCGGTCCTGCGCCGCGCTCTTCTGGTCCTGCACCGCGGTCTTGTGGTTCTGTACCGCGGTCGCCGCGGCGTGGGCGGCGCCTCGTCCCTCGGCTCGGGCGATGATCTTGCCGCCCTGGATGCGCACTGCCGCCTCGGTCGCGTCGGTTGCCTCGACTCCGATGGCCGACGCGATGGCGGCATGGTCGTCGAGAACAATCCGGATGCCTGGCCAAGCGTCCGGTCCGAACACTTGCCGGAGGCAACCGGTGAGGTCCCCGATCCGGAGCCGTACCAGTCGTCCGAGCTCGGCGGGATCGCTCGTCACCACGGCCACGATGACCTGATCGTCCGCCGGTTCGACCGCTCCCCCACTGAGCCCTCGCGGACTCGTCCCACGGACGGCGCGGATGGCCTCCTCGGCCGCCCCCAGCCGACCGGTCCCAAGGACCACGATCACCCCGTCGCGGTCGAAGTCGACATCATGACCTGTGAGCTGATCCGCCAAGTCGCCGCCCTGAAGGCCGAAGCCATCGCCGGCTTCCGTGGGCGGTTGCCAGACCTCGTCGGCAGGTCGGGCCGGTACGACGTACGCGAGGAGCGGCCGATCCCACGTGTCGGCGAGGTCGAGACCGGCGAGATGTTCGCAAGTACGTTCCACATCGAAGGGATCGCCGACTCCGGGCGCACTCTCGGCCAGCTGGCCGGCCCCGTTCAACAAGGTCAGAACCATCGCAGCCAACCGCACCTTCCTGGCCGGCTGCGGACGTGGTCGCTGCGGACGCATTCGCCGCGCTACGCATGACTCCAGCGCGAGACCGAGCAGCAGGGCCTCCACCCTGGTGACCTGGGCCAGCGCGGCGCGACCCGGCCCGTCGTCGATCACACCCGTGAGCGAACGCAACTGAAGATTCCCCCGAGCCGGCGAATCACCAACCAACGGCAACCGCTCAAGCCAAACCCGCGCAACGGCCCCCAACGCCTCCCCCAGCGCGCCCGACGAAGGAACTGGGTCTGGGGTCGGCCCGATCGGCGAGGGACCCAGGCTTGAGGTCGGCTCGACCGGCGGGGCAGGCCGGATCGGCGAGGGTGCTGGTGCTGCGATTCGGTTGCGGGTGGCGGGGGTCGGGGCTGGTTGCTCGATCGAGTCGAGGAGGACTGCGAGGTAGAGGGCGCGTTTGCTCGGGAAATTCGAGTAGACCGCGCCGCGAGTCAACTCGGCCCGTTCCGCGATGCGGTCGACCTTCGCCTCGGCGTACGTGTGCTCGGCGAACTCTTCCCTCGCCGCAGCCAGCACCGCCGACCGCGTGCGTTCCTGCTGCTGCGCCCGGCTCAGCCTGACCATCGCCACCCCATCGCTTCACTCACAGCGTCTAGGATACTCACATCATCCGGATACTCTAAACATCCGGATGCTGTGAACATCAAATCCGCGAGGTCAGCGGATGCGGCCGCCTTCGGTGACCAGCCACTCGCCCGTTTCCCAGTCGGACGGGCCGTCTTCGATCCGGTAACACAGGTCGAAGCGGATACCCAGCCCTGGCCAGGGGTGCTGGATCTCGACGACGCGGAAGATGTCATCGAGGCCGGGGAACGTGATCCCTTCGGGCTCGGGGAACAGCAGCTCCAGCTCCGCGCGGGTCAGGTCGGTCCAGAGCGCGAACTGCCACTCTGTCCGCTCCAGCCCCTGGGCGTACACCAGCTCGAACCGGGGTTCACGGCCGACCACGAAGTCACGGATGTCGTCGAACAACTCGTCCGAGGTCGATGGCAGGACGAACGGCCACTCCTCGCCGTCGGGATAGCGGTACATCGTCGACGTCGACCCGAGTGCGCTCAGAAGAGACTGCCATTGCTCGGCGGACGTGGAGTCGGCCGGCAGGTTCACGCCCGTGTGATCAACCCGCCGAACGTGCCCCGCGAGCCGTCGGGTCAGGTCCGCCAGCTCCACCCTTGCCGACGAGTCGAGAGTGCCACCACTCCAGACGCCCAGGGAAAGACCTGTGTCGAAAGTGACCTCAGGTGCGGACACGTCGGCCAGCCCGATCGTCGTCACCGGAAGGGCACCGGCAGGTTGCGGCGGGCTGAGGGTCAGGCGGTCGACCATTCCATCGATCACCCCACCAGACGCTCCCGCAGACGCTCCATCAGTGGCTCCCGCAGCCGGCGCGCACACGGCGTACGGCACGTCGGTCAACAGCAGATGCAACTCGCGGAGAAAGGCGCGTGATTCCGTTGTCGCAGGCAAGCAAAAGGTGATCTCTGACAGGCGATCCATACGCCCGACCGTAGCCGATTTCACGCCAACTGATCTCGCGGATTTACGGGCGGCTTACGCGGTAGCGCAGGTGCAGGACGTCTGGGCCGTCCAGGGCCGCTCGGTCCCCGGTCGTTGCGCCGGTCGAGCCAGCCGAATCGGCGCCATCACCGGATCCTAGAGACAACATCGGCTTCGCTCTGTACGGGCGGGGCAGGGTCTGCGACGGTGGCAGAGGTCACGTGTTGCGGAACGGGGCGGCTGCGTGGGGGATTTCTGTACGGCGACCAGGACAACACCTGAATAGAGGGGGAAGCTCCGTGAAACTGCGACGCAGAATGACGATAGCGGGCGGGGGGCTGCTGCTCGCACTGATGACGGCGGTCGTGCCAGCCTCGGCCGAACCGCTCGAGCACGTGCACTTCGAAGACTCCGGCACCGGAGTGATCGAGGACTTTTGTGGCGCGGGAATCGCCGTGAACTTCGACTTCCACGTCGAGGGATCATTCCAGGTGCGCGCGATTGGTCCGGACGGGCTCGTGTACTTCCAGGAGAATTCCCATCTCACCAACACCCTCACCAACCCGGCGAACGGCGAGTTCGTGACCCACGTGCTCAACATCCTGAACAAGGACAGGAAGGTGACCGACAACGGGGACGGCACGCTGACAATCATGGTCGGTGAGACAGGCGGCGACCGGTGGTACGAC
Organism: Kribbella caucasensis; assembly: GCF_004361855.1. GTDB lineage: Bacteria > Actinomycetota > Actinomycetes > Propionibacteriales > Kribbellaceae > Kribbella > Kribbella caucasensis. Next base: position 398,514 of record NZ_SNWQ01000005.1, on the reverse strand, counting down.
TCAGACGGCAAGGTGGTCTTCAAGGACGGCGGAAGTGTGTGGTTCGAGGTCTTGGTGGACCACAACGGTACGCCCACTGACCCGTCCGACGATGAGTTCATCGAGTTCCTGGGCGATGTCAAGGTCACCGGGCACGAAGCAACCCTCACCGACGACAACTTCTGCGACCGGATTCTCTCGGTCATCGGCTGACGTCTGTTCCCACTCAGCGGAAGTCTCTCGATGTCGTGCGCGCGGCGAGAGGAAGGCGTTCCAGTTTGTCGGCGACGAGGTTGGTGACGCCTTGGGAGCGTTCGAGGCGGCCGCGGATGATCATCGCGCTGGATTCGCGAGCGATCCGGCGGTAGCGGTTCCAGACCCCGGCGGAGCAGATGACGTTGATCATGCCGGTCTCGTCCTCCAGGTTGAGGAAGGTGACACCGGCCGCGGTCGCCGGGCGTTGCCGGTGGGTGACCACTCCTCCGACCAGGACCCGGGTACCTTCCCCGGCGCTGGGCAACTGGTTCGCGCGAAGGATGCCGCGGGCATCGAGATCCGCGCGGACGTGCCGGATCGGATGATCGTCCGGTGAGATCCCGGTCGCCCACAGATCGGCCATCGTGGTCTCCATCCCGCTCATCCCGGGCAGCATCGGCGGCGGACCCGCAGTACTCACGCCGGTCAGATGACCCGGGCGTTCCTCGGCCGCCCGGCCCGCGGACCACAACGCCTGCCGCCGGGACAACCCGAACGAGTCGAACGCCCCCGCCGTCGCCAGCGCCTCCATCTGAGCCGCGGTCAGCCCCGTACGGCGAACCAGGTCGGCCATGTCGGCGTACCGGCCGTTCTTCTCGCGTTCCTCGACGATGCCCTCCGCCGCAGTGGTCCCGATCGACTTCACCCCGGCCAGCCCGAGCCGCACGCCCAACCGCCCGTCCCGCCGATGCGCATCCGGGTCGAACGGCACCTCCGGATCGAACTTCCCCACCTCCGGCTGCTCCCGCTCCAGACACTTGTCATTGCCGGTAGCAACTACTGGTTCCGCGGCGAAGGGCTCGAGGTTGGCATGCGCCAGGGACAGCTGGATGTCGGGGCGATGGACGGTGACGCCGTGGCGGCGGGCGTCGGCGACCAGGGACTGGGGTGAGTAGAAACCCATCGGCTGGGCGCGGAGAAGGGCGGCGAGGAAGGCGGCCGGGTAGTGCAGCCGGAGCCAGGTGCTGGCGTAGACGAGCAACGCGAAGCTGATCGAGTGGGACTCGGCGAACCCGAAGTTCGCGAACGCCTCGATCTTCTCGTAGATCTGGTCCGCGGTGTCCCCGGTGATCCCGTTGGCCGCCATCCCGTCGTACAGCTTGGTCTTCAGCGACGAGATCTTCTCCACGCCGCGTTTGGAGCCCATCGCGCGGCGGAGCAGGTCGGCGTCCTCACCGCTGCAGCCGCCGACCGTCATCGCGATCTGCATCAGCTGTTCCTGGAACAGCGGGACCCCAAGGGTGCGCTTCAGCACTGATTCGAGCGCGGGGTGCAGGTAGGTGATCGGCTCGTCGCCGAGTTTGCGGCGGATGAACGGGTGCACGGCGCCGCCCTGGATCGGGCCTGGCCGGATCAGCGCCACCTCGATCGCCAGGTCGTAGAAGCTGCGCGGCCGCAACCGGGGCAGGGTGCTCATCTGCGCGCGGCTCTCCACCTGGAACACGCCGACCGAGTCCGCCTTGCAGAGCTGGTCGTAGACGCCGGGTTCCTCCTTCGGGATGCTGTCCAGGTTCCAGTCCTCGCCGAGGTGTTCGCGAACCAGGTCCATCGCGTACTGCAACGCGGCGAGCATGCCGAGCCCGAGCAGGTCGAACTTGACCAGTCCCATCCAGGCGCAGTCGTCCTTGTCCCACTGCAGCACGGTCCGGTTCTCCATCCGGGCGTGCTCGATCGGCACCACGTGGCCGACCGGGATGTCGGTCAGCACCATGCCGCCGGAGTGGATGCCCAGGTGCCGCGGGAACTTCAGCAGCTCCTCGGCCAGCTTCACCACCGGCGCCGGGATGTCGTGGTCGACGCTGCTGCGAACCGCGCCCCACGCATCCACCTGCTTGGACCACGCATCCTGCTGACCGGTACTGAACCCGAGTGCCTTGGCCATGTCCCGTACTGCGAGCTTCGGGCGGTATGTGATCACGTTGGCCACCTGTGCGGCGTTGCGGCGGCCGTACTTGCCGTAGACGTACTGGATCACCTCTTCGCGCCGGTCGGAGTCGAAGTCCACGTCGATATCGGGCTCCTCGTCCCGGGCCGCGGACAGGAACCGCTCGAACGGCAGGTCGTAGAACACCGGGTCGATCGCGGTGATCTCCAGCGCGTAGCAGACCACCGAGTTCGCCGCCGAGCCGCGGCCCTGGTAGAGGATGCCCTTGCGCTTCGCGAACATGACGATGTCGCGCACGATCAGGAAGTACCCGGGGAACTCCAGGCTGTGGATCACCTGCAGTTCCCGCTCGACCCGGGCTTCCGCCTCCGACCGCAGCTTCTCCGGCTTGTCCGCGTAGCGTTTCCGCACCCCGTCGCGGCAGAGCTTCCGCAGCCAGCCCATCGCGTCGTACCCGGGTGGCACCTCCTGGTGGGGCAGGTTCGGCTTGGCCGCGCGCAGGCTGAACGCCAGCTGGTCCGCGAGTTCCACCGTGCGCGCGACGGCGCCGTCGTACCGGCGGAACCTGGCGAGCATCTCCTCCCCCGACCGCAGGTGGGCCGTGCCGGCGGGTGGCAGCCAGCCATCCATCGCGTCCAGCGACCGGCGGGCCCGGACCGCGGCGATCGCGGCGGCCAGCTTGTGCCGGCGGGGTTGCGCGTAATGAACGTTGTTCGTGGCAACGACCGGCAGCCCCTTGGCCGCGGCCAGCCGGGCCAGTACGGCGTTGCGCGCGCTGTCCGTGGGCAGACCGTGATCGATCAGCTCCACCACGACCCGGTCCTTGCCGAACAGCGCCGTCAACCGGTCGAGCTCCCCTGCAGCGGCGGCCGGTCCGTCCGCGTGGCCACCCAGCTCGAGGGCACGGCGTACCAGGCCCTTGCGGCAGCCGGTCAGGATCAGCCAACTGTCCTCGCCGATGGCGGCGAGCTCCTCCAGGTCGTAGCTCGGGCGGCCCTTCTCCTGACCGCGCAACTGCGCCTCGGTGATCGCGCCGGCCAATCGGTGATACCCCTGCTGTCCCTCGGCCAGGACGAGCAGGTGGCTGCCTTCGGGGTCGGCGATGCCGTTCTGCGGTTTGGTCAGGTCCAGGGAGAGCTCGGCACCGAACACGGTGTGCAGGTTCTCGTACTCCTCCGCTGCTTCCGCCATCCGGACCACGCCGTAGAACCCGTCGTGGTCGGTCAGCGAGAGCGCGTGCAACCCGAGCCGGACCGACTCCTCGACCAGGTGCTCCGGGGAGGACGCGCCGTCGAGGAAGCTGTAGTACGAGTGGCAGTGGAGCTCGGCATACGGCACCACCGGTCCCTCCGGTGGCTGTGGCTTGTCCGCCGGCGCCGGATCGTACGGCGCGCGGTGGCGCGACCAGGCCGGTCCGTCACCGCCGTCCGCGTCGAGCAACTCGTCCGCAGGCGCCGGCGGCCGCGATCGGTCCGACAGCTTCCGCTCCAGCTCCGACCACGGAACCGGCGGATTGTCCCAACCCATCAGCCCTCACCTCCCCGCCCCAGACACGCTTGGTGGTCAGTCGCTCTGTGGTCAGTCATAGGCGGCCTCTAGCTGCCAGTGGTTGCTGCGGACGACGAAGAGCCAGGCACGGCCGTCCGCGGTGACGAACTGGAAGCGGGCTAGGCGGTTCGTGGTGTCCTCGTCCCACCAGCGTTCCTCCACCGGCCAGGGACCGGCCCAGGCGATGATCGAGTGCAGCTTGTTGCTGTCGGCAACTTGAGGGGCGGGATCGAGGCGGAAGCCGGCCGGCTCGCCGGACAGCACGCTGCGGGCGCTCACCGAAACCGGGCGCCCGTCCGCGGCCAGGACCCGAGCCGGGAACGGAACCGGGTAAACCGTGGTCGGCACCGGAGTAGGCCACTGGTTCGGCGCACCGGATCCGGCCGACATACCCGAGCCAGCCGACGTACCGAAGGTCGCTGGTAGGGAACCTGGCCAGGGGGCGTCGGAGGGGCGGGCGGGGGTTGGTGGGTTGCCCCAGGGGATCAGGGTTTGGCGGTCGGCGTAGCCTCGGCCGCCGCCGATCACCGGGGATACGACGGCACCGTGGCCGAGCATGCTCTGGACTCGGGACAGGGCCCGGTGGATCCGTTCGTCGGGGCCGCCGCCCCACAGGCCGTCGACGTGCGCGCCGACCGGGTCGACCTGTTCGGGAATCAGCCGGAGCTTCACCACCGGCGAGGCGAGTTCGCTGGTCGCCGTACCGTTGCCCTGCAACTGCCAGCGGACCCGGTCGACCACGTCCGCGGCGCTGAACCAGCGTGGATGCAACCACTCCCGCTCGTGGATCCGGCCGGCCTCCGTGCCGACCTCGATCCGGAACGTGGTGCAGACCAGGCCGAGGGTGGCCAGCCGGCCGACCAGTTCGTCCGCGACCGCCCGGACGGCGAACGCGACCTGGTCGACCCGGTCCACCGCTGGTTCGAAGTCGAGCTGGCGGGCGAGCTCGGGTGGCGCCTGCCGGGCGACCACCTGTCTGTCGTCGGCGCCGCGGGCGAGCCGGTGCGCGAACGCGCCGTCCGGGCCGAACCGGGCCAGCACCTCGGTCGCCGGCAGCCGCGCGAAGGCGCCGAGCGAGCGCAACCCGAGCCGCCGGAGCAGGTCGGTGAGCTCGGGTTGTTCGAGCGCGTCGACCGTGATCGGCGCGAGGAACTCGGCCGAACCGCCCGGTGGGACCACGTGCACCCGGGTGTGGTCCGGCGCCGCCCGCGCTGCTTGTTCGGCGGCGAACGGGCCGTCGGCGATCCCGACCCGGCCCCCTGGTACGTCGTACGTCTCCAGCCGGTCGAGGAGTTTCTCCGCGGCGGCGGGTTCGCTCCCGTAGAACCGGCTCGGGCCGCGGGCCTTCAGCGCGCACATGCCGGGGCGGATCACCTGGATGCCCGGGATGAGCGCCTCCAGACAACCGACCACCGGATCGAAGGCGCGCGCGTCGATCACCGGGTCGTACTTGAGCACCACCAACTCCGGGCAGCGTGCCTGGGCGTCCCGTGCTCTCAACCCGCGGCGCACTCCCTCGGCCCGGGCGGCGGCCGAACTGGCGAGCACCCGGCCCTTCGCCAGCACTGCGACGGGGGCGTTCGGGGGATGCCCCGCGGTGACCGCCGCCGCCGTCACCGGCCAGTCCGGCACCCACACCACCATCGTCCGGATCAGCCCGCGCCCCGAAGCGGGTGGGCGAGAAGCAGGTGGGCGAGGTGAGGTGGAGGTTGGGGTGGTCATCAGCCGGCCGCCTCGCGTTGCCACTCCGGCTCCTCCACCAACGGGTCGCCGAACGGGGTGACCGGGCTGGTCGGCGGGTCGGTGAACGGGTTGAGCGGGGTGGACAGGGTGTCGGCGAATGGGTTGGTGAGCTGGCTGGTCAGCGGGGTGGCGGGGCGGATTTCGCCGTCGAGGGCCGGGAGCCAGAGGTGGTGCCGGTGGGGGCGGGCGGCGCCGCGGCCGGTGACGGTGATGGTCGCCTGACGGGCGGTGAGGTAGCCCTCGCCTGCTCCCAGTCCGAACCAGGTGTTGCCCTGAACCTCCAGTCGAGCTTCACTCCCGGGCCAGTGTCTGTTTTCTTCGGAGCCGACCGTGATCAGCATGGCGCCGCGGGTGCGCAGCCGGGCCGCCAGCCGGGAGGCCTCGCCCGGGGTCACCTCGCCGGGCGGACGGACGACGACCACGGTCAGGGCGTCCACCAGGGCGGCGACGACGCTGAGCCAGTCACGGTCCGGATCTGGAACGAGGACCAGCCGCTCGAGGTCGACACCCAGCCCGCGAGCCGCCTCGGCACCGAACGACGGCACCCCGACCACACCGCACCAGGCACCCTCGGCGGAAGGGCCGGCCATCATCGCCATCACCAGGGCGGTGGAGCCACGGACGGAGTACACCGCGCCGGTGCGGAGTGCGGCGCCGGAGAGGAGCTCGGCGATGGCCGGCAGGGTGGGGAGAGCCCGGTCGACGGTCGCGGTATCGAGCGCCTGCTGCACCCGCGTCTCCGTCGTCCGCGGCGCCGGCACTTCCCGCGTGGCCTTCTGGACTTCCCGCGTGGCCTTCTGGGCTTTGGCTTGGGCCAGTAGGGTGCGTGCCTGGTCCAGCGCGGTGACCCGGTTCGGGCGAACCGGTCGCGCGTCGTCAACTGCTGGAGTCCCCGTCACAGAACCATGTTCGAACACCTGTTCGAACATGTCAATCCGGCCGTCCACAACCCACCCGGAAAGCGGTCAGAACCAGTACGGCGTGCGGTGGCTGAGCGTGCACGAGACGCCGGTGCTCTGACCGCGACCACATAGGGTGGAGGTATGCCGAGAACGATTGCCACCAACACCCGCGTCGACCTCGACGGGTTGCTGGAGTTCATCCGTCCGCGTCACCACATGCTGCTGATCACCCACCGGCAGGACGGTTCGCCGCAGGCGTCGCCGGTGTCCGGTGGGGTCGACCCCGAGGGCCGGATCGTCATCTCCTCGTACCCGGAGCGCGCCAAGAGCACCAACGTGAAGCGGGACCCGCGGACCAGCGTGCTGGTGCTGTCCGACGACTGGAACGGCGCCTGGGTCCAGGTGGACGGCACCGGCGAGGTGATCGAGCTACCCGACGCGGTCGAGCCGCTGGTGGACTACTACCGGTCGATCTCCGGCGAGCACCCGGACTGGGACGAGTACCGCGAGGCGATGGTGAAGCAGGCCAAGTGCCTGGTCCGGATCACCCCAACCCGCTGGAGCCCGATCGCCACCGGCGGCTTCCCGGCCCGCCTCGCCGACTGATCAAGCACCGTTGGCCCGCAGCCGCGCGCCCGGTGCGCTCCGGGGTCCGGGTTGGTGCTCAAAGTGGATCGCACGATCCAGACGCGGGCCGGACACAGCGATCTTGACCAACATCGCGGCACCGTGAACACCGCATCGCTTGTCCGAACCCCTGACATCATGTTCACGGCCCCCACTCGCGCACCACGTGGGCCAGGACAGGCCGGGTGGAAGTGGATCAGGCCTTGTTGTAGCGGCGTTCCATCGTCTGGGTGATGCGTTGCATGGCACCTTCGAGGTGTTCGCGGAGTGCGGCCTCGGCGCCCGCCTCGTCGTGGGCGACGCATGCGTCCAGAATCGCCTGGTGCTCGCGCCGGGTCTGCTCGATCCGCGCCTTGGTCTGCCGGGATCCGAACCGGTACCGCTCGCTGTTCTGCCAGACCGGCTCGATCGCGCGCGGCAACCAGCGGGACCCACCGGCCCGGTAGATCGCGAAGTGGAACTCGGTGTGCGCCTGCCGGGAGGCGATGATGTCGCCCACCTTCGACAGCCGGACGTGTTCGGCCAGCGCCGCCCGCGCCACCGTCGCGTCCGTCTCAGCGAACCGGGTCGCCGCGGCCCGGACCGCGAGCGTCTCCAGCGCGAGCCGGGTCTCGTGGGTGTCGCGTAGATCCTCCAGCGACAGCTCTCGCACCCAGGCGCCCTTGTGCGGGACGATCTCGACCAGCCCGAGCGCCTGCATCCGGCGCAGCCCTTCGCGGATCGGCATCTGGCTCATGTCGAGCCGCTTGGCCAGTTCCTCCAGCCGCAGGGCGGTCCCGCTCGGCAGTTCGCCGGACAGGATGAGCTCGTGCAACTCCGCGGCAGCCTCCTCGGCGAGGGTACGCCGGCCGCTGGGCCCCCCGGGCGTGAGCTCGAGTCGTCGGGTCATCTGGTGTGGGCTGCCTCTCTGCTTCACTGCACACACGTCTGGGAGAACCGTAGCGGGGAGACGGCGCTCACGGGCGTTCCGACAATGGATTGCAACGTACGCGTCCCCCCAATGGACCGGTCACCGCAACCGGGTCAGATCCAGTAACACCCGGCGGTCTGCAGTATGTCGCGCCAACAGGTCCAGCGCCTCCTCCACCCGCGCGCCCGGGACCAGCTCGTACTCCGGTGCGATGCGGGCCGGCGCGATGTCCACGAGCACCTGTGACACCGCCCCCGGCTCGATCGTGGTGCGCTGCATGTTCACCGGCAGCACCCGCAGGTCCCGGCCGATCAACTGGTGCAGGTCGAGCGTGGCGAACTCCCCGGCCGTGTAGCCCAGTACTGCGACCCGTCCGCCCGGTGTGATGTGACTCATCACCCCACTGATCACCGGGCCGCCCACTGTGTCGATGACAGCGTCACACCACGGAAGTTCCCGCCCGACCTGCCCCAGTTCATCCACCCGGACCACCTGGTCGACCAGCGCCGACAGAGCCTCCACCGGCTCCACGGACCGCGCCAGACCGATCACCTTCGACGCACCGGCGGAACGAGCCACAGCCGCACACAACCGACCGACGAGACTGGTCGCCCCCGTAATCACGACCGTCTCGCCTGCCACAACCTGCGCGACCCGCCGTACTGCGGTGTGGGCGGTCAGGGCGGACGCAAGCAGCGCCACGGCTGCAGCGGCATCCAGTTCCTCGGGCAACGGGTGCACCGAAGCATCCGGTACTACGGCCAGCGTGCCCCACGTCCCCGACCGGGAGACCCCGACTCCGGCGCCACGGATCACCACCTGCGAACCGGCCGCGAACGTCTCCGAACTGATCACCACACCGGCTCCCTCGGAGCCCGGGACGAACGGGGGCCGCACCTGCTGCGCGAGCTTGCCCGCCAGCACGGTCCGGTCGAGCTGGGTGACCGGAGCGACCCGCATCTCGACCAGCGTCTCCCCCGGACCGGCGACCAGTTCGACGTCCTCCGCCTTCAACTCCTCCCCTGGTCCGTGACATCGCAGCACCGTGCCCAGTCGCGCGTTCATCCCGCCACCCCACTTATGCCTGTCTCACTCACGCCCGGCCCCAGGTTTGATATCTGATCACATCTTCGGGCTGCGGAAAAGCCTGTCTCATCACAGGTTCGCCCCCTTCCCGAGCGGCCGGGTCAGTACTTCGGCCGCAACCGCTCGGCCCCGATCGAGCCGGTCACTGCCCATCGGGAACGGCCAGTCGCTGCCGGCCAGGACCTGCCCGAACGTTGCCTCCAGCAACTCAACCACCGCGGGATCGTGCACCAGGTCGTCCACCGCGAACCGCTGCAGAGTCTCCAGCACCGGCAGCGAAGGCGGTTCGATCCCCGGTCGCGCGGTGTCGATCCCCCGCTGCCAGCGCCCGGCCAGGATCCCGGTCACTCCCCCGCCGTGGCAGAGGCAGAACCGGATCCCCGGGAACCGCGCTGGTACGTCGTTGAACACCAGCTCGGCCGCCGCAAGCCCTGTCTCATAAGGGTTTCCGAGCAGGTTCGACAGGTAGAACGCGTCCAGCCGCCGGTCCGTGCTGTGGCCCGGATGAACCAGGGTGAACGCCTCCGCCGAGTCGAGCACCTTCCACACCGCATCCAGTCCGCCGTAGCCCGGCGTACCGAGTGCGTAGCCGCTGAAGACGCCCTCCTCCGCCAGAGCCGCGGCAACCGCCGCAGCGGTCGCACTGCGAAGCGGAACATGACCGAGCACGCGCAGCTGAGGTGTGACCAGTTCGCGGAGTCCCTGGTTGACCAGGGTGGCCCACTCGATCCCCTGGTCGTACCGGAACAGCGCCGGCGGCACCGAAACGACAGCGCCGTCCAGTTCCTGCTCCTCGACCCACTGCACCAACGCAGACGGATCACCGAGCTTCTGCAACGGCAGACGCTCGACACCATCGACCACGAGGAAGCCCTCGTCCACCGACAGGCCATAGTCCCCGCGCTGTGCCGCGGCGAGCACAGTGGGTGGGATCAGGTGCGTGTGGACGTCCCAGCCGGCCATCAGCGCGCGTCCTCGTCGTTGTCGTAGAACGCCGGCCGCTCCGGATAGTGCGGCCCGTCGTACACCTCCAGCAGGATGGAGGTCTCCTCGGCGAGCGTCGGACCGTGCACGCAGCCCTTGGGGTTCCAGTAGAAGCTGCCCTTGGTCAGGGTGGTCCCGGTCGGCAGGTACACGTACCGCCCGGACAGGCAGAACATGAACTGGTTCGACGCGTGCTGGTGCTCCGACGGGATCCCCGAGCCCTTCTCGAAGCGGACCAGCGCGATGGACGCCTCGGTCGACGGATCACGCCAGAGCATCTTGTGCGTCAACCCGGCGAGCGACTTCTCCACCCACTCCAGATCGTCCGTCTGCAGCAGCACCTCGCGCAGCGGTTCGTCGAAGGACGCCATCACCCCTCCTCCCGCGGTACGGGCCGGCCGGTGATCCCGGCGTACAACTCCTCGGCCACACCGGGACGCAGAGGGGCCACCGCAGCGATGTGCCCATCCGGACGAACCAGTACGACGGTCTCGGGCGGTACGCCGTACCGGTTGGTCGCGATGCTGCCCGGATCGAACAGCGACCGGTCCCGCAGTCCCGAGTCGTGCGGCGCGTCCCACCGGGAGATCGCGTAGTGCTTCAACGCAGGCGAGTCGTTCACCGGGATCTCGGGCCGCCGCCGGACATCCGTGAAGTACAGCGCGACGAACGAGTGCCTGCACAGCCCGTGGATCGTCTCGCGGCCCAGTGGTCCGTGCAGGGCGAGGTCGGGAGCTCGGTCACCCGCCCGGACAGCCGGCGGCTCCGCACTGGTCATCACCATCGACCAGTCACCTTCACCGTCCACATCCAGCCGTACGCCGAGCAGCGTGCGGGTGTACGCCGTCGCCCAGTCGCTCCCGGCGGATGTCACCGCACCACGCTGGTGCGACATGTACTTGCGGGCCGCCTCGGCCATCTCGCCGGACCCGTTGATCGCGACCGGCCGTTGCTCCTGCTCATACCCGTCGAGCAGTGACGGTTCGGCCCAGCCCCGCAGTACCCAGGCCAGACGCCATGGGAGGTTCGACGCGTCCAGGGCCCCGGTGTTGAGACCCAGCGCCCACATCGGCGTGATCAGGTGGGCCGCGTCGCCCATCAGGAACACCCTGCGGTCCCGGGACCACTCGTCCGCGACCCGGTGGTGCACGTTGTAGACGACCGAGCCCAGCAACTCGATCCGGTCGACCTCGCCGATGAACTGCTTCACCTTCACCAGCAGGTCCTCGTCACCCGGCGGCTCGGCCCCGGCCGCGAGCGGGAACAGGAACCGCCAGTTGTCCGGCTGACGGATCAGCACCATCCACTCGGACCGGTCCGCGAAGTAGGCCAGGTACGGGTAGTCGCGGGCGTTGTTGACGTCCAGGTCGACCACGACGTCGATCAGCATGTACCGCTCGGGCAGCGTCTCCCCGGTCACCACCACGCCGAGCCCGTCCCGGATCTTGCTCCGGCCGCCGTCACAGGCGAGCAGATGTGACGCCTCCAGCTGCCGCGGACCGTCCGGTGTCGACACCTGCAGCACGACCCGGTCGTCGAGGATCTCGAAGGACTCCACCTGGTGCCTGGTCTGCACGGTGTTCCCGGAGCGCTCCAGCGCGGCCGCGAGGATCGGTTCCATCCGCTGCTGCGGCAGGTTCACCACGAACGGGAACTGCGTGTCGTTCACCAGCTCGGCCAGCTGGACCGAGGCGCGCGGCGTGTTCGTCGCCCGGTCGATGTCACCGATCTCGTCGATCCGCAACGCGGCGTCGAGGATCTCGTCGACGCAGCCGTAGCGGTTCCAGATCTCCAGCGTCCGGGTCAGCGTCGTACCGGCCTTGGTGTCCGAGGAGAGCACCGCGTCCTCTTCGAGCAGGACGAACGGGATGCCATAGTGCGCCAGGCCGAGGGCTGTCGTCAGCCCGATCGGACCGGCACCGACGACGGCGACGGGCAGCTGCTGGTCAGTAGGAGGCACGCGTCACCCCGTGTAGGTCGCTAGCTTGGCGAAGGCGCGTTCCCGGGTCAGCAGGGACCCGGTCATCGCGGCTGCGTCGGACAGCAGGAACAGCAACGGCCCGACCACGTCGTCCGGCTCGCCAACCCCGGTGGTCTCCCGCCAGTGCTCTAGGTCCGCACCCAGGTTCGCCGACCGGAACTGGTCCGTGTCGATCACCCCCGGCGCGATGATGTTCACCCGGACCCGGTGCTCGGCCACCTCGGCGGCCAGGGTCCGGGCGAAGGCGGTCAGGGCCGCTTTGCTCGACGCGTACGCCGCCGCGTGCGGGAACCCGGTTGCCGCCATCCCCGAGGTGAACACAACGACCGAACCGCTCCCCCGCTCGACCATGTGCGGTACGACGGCCTGGCACACCCACACCACGCCGTCCAGGTTCACCTTGAGCGTGTGGGTCCACTCGGCCGGGTCCAGGTCGACCACTGCGCCCCGGGGCTGTACTGCGGCTCCCGCGACCAGTCCGTCGATCCGCCCGTGCCGCGCGACCACATCACCGACAGCGGCCCGTACGGCGTCCCGGTCGGAGACATCGACCTCGACGTACTCGACATCGGGCACCTCTGGTTTGGTTACGTCGAAGACGACCGCAGTACCGCCCTGGGCCACGACAGCGGCGGCCAGCGCGGCGCCGATCCCGCGGGCACCACCTGTGATGACGACAACCTCGCCGGTTGCGTCGAAGCTCACCTTCATGACGTCTCCCTCTGCTGCTTCGAGGTCATCGTCTCGGTGATTCGCTGCACAGCGCCAGCCAAGTGGTTGCGCAACGCCTGTTCGGCGGCGTCCGGGTCGCGAGCCACACAGGCATCCAGGATCGCCTGGTGCTCCTGCCGGTTCCGCTCGATCTGGATCGCGGTCTGCCGGCTGCCGAACCGGTACCGCTCACTGTTCTGCCAGACCGGCTCGATCGCCCGGGCGAGCCACTGCGACCCGCCCGCGCGGTACAGGGCGAAGTGGAAATCCGCATGCGCCTGCCGGGCACCGATCGAGTCGTCGGCGAGAGACAGCCGCATGTGCTCGGCCAGTGCCGAGACAGCCGTCTGCTCGTCCTCCTGATCGAAGTGCTCCGCGGCCGCCCGTACTGCGAGACTCTCCAGCGCGAGCCTGGTCTCGTGGGTGTCGCGTAGATCGTCCAGCGACAGCTCACGGACCCACGCACCCTTGTGCGGGATGATGTCGACCAGCCCGAGCGCCTCCAACCGGCGGAGGCCCTCGCGAACCGGCATCTGGCTCATGTCCAGCCGATTGGCCAGCTCGACCAGCCGCAGCGGCGTACCGCTCGGCAGCTCACCGGACAGGATCAGCTGGTGCAACTCGGCCGCGGCCGTCTCCGCGAGCGTCCGGCGCCCACCGCGACCGCCACCCGGCAACAACTCCAGCCGGCTGGTCATGTCATACCCACTCGACGCCACGGTTGATCACGGGATCACCGCGATCGCCGAGATCTCGATCAGGTAGTCCGGGTGCGCCAGTTTGCTGACCTCGACCATGGTGGAGGCGGGCAACGGTTCGGCGAAGTACTGCGCGCGGACCGCGTGGATCTTGGCGAAGTCCTCCATGTTGCGCACGTACACGTCCACCCGGCACACGTCGTCCAGGGTGCCGCCGGCCTCGCGGACCGCGGCCTGCACGTTCTCGCACACCTGCCGGGTCTGCTCGGAGATGTCGCCGACACCGGCGATCGTGCCGTCCGGTTTGCGCGCGGTCATCCCGGACACGAACACGAGCCGCCCGGTCGCCTCGATGGCGGTCGCCTGCGAGAACACCCCGTTCGGGTTTCGTAACGCCGTACTGGTCAGCTGTGTCTTCGGCATCAGTCCTGCACCCCTCCCGTCGGAACCACCGCACCGACCGTCCGCGCCGCGGTCAGCAACCCGTCCAGCGCCGACCGCTCGATCAGTACGCCGGTATGCCGCTGCTGGCGGGCGCGATCCGCTTCGATCTCACCCGGCAGGTACAACCGATCCACCCCTGGAGCGGTCGCACTCTCCCGCACCCGCGCAGCCAGCTCGGACGACCGGCGCCGGAACCGGGTGACGCCACCCAGCAACTCCGGGTCGATCGCGAGGAACAGGTGCGCGCAGTCGTTCGGCCGGTCCGGCTCCCGGTAGAGCGGACGCACCTGGTCGCCCCAGCCGCCGCCGCTCAGCACCCCGGTGAGCACGTCGATCATCAACGCCAGCCCGAACCCCTTGTGACCGGCGGCCGGCAACAGCATGCCGAGCACCGCCTCCTCGGCATCCGTCGTCGGTACGCCGGACCGGTCGGTCGCCCAGGTCTCCGGGATCGGCCGCCCCGCCGACGCCGCCAGCCGGATCTTGCCCAGGGCAACGGCCGACAGGGCCATGTCCAGCACGATCTCCGGGCCGGCCTCGGTCGGCACGGCGATCGCGAGCGGGTTGTTGCCGACGAGCCGCTCGGCACCACCTGGCGCGGGCATCAGCGGAGTGGTGTTCGACATCGCGATCCCGAGGCAGCCCGCGTCGGCCGCCTGCATGGCCCATCGGCTCGCGGCGCCGAAGTGGTGCGCGTTGCGGACCGAGACCATACCGATCCCGTACCGGCCGGCGCGCTCGATCGCCAGGCCCATCGACTGGGGGCTGGACAGCTGGCCCATCCCGCCGCGTGCGTCGGCGACGACGGCCGCACCCGCGTCGTGCAGGATGTCCAGCTCCCGCTCCCGGGTGACCCCGCCGGCGTTCAGCCGTTCGACGTACATGGGGACGAGCAGGATGCCGTGCGAGCTGACGCCGCGCAGCTCGGCCTCGACCAGCGCGGTCGCGATCCGGCCGGCGTCGTCGGGCTCGAAGCCGAGGGCGGTGAACACGGCCGAGACGGTCGCCTCCAGCCAGGCCGGCCGGACGAGCACGCGCCGGTCGGCGTCCGAGGCCTGGGTCGTCACCGCGTCTCCTGTGCCCAGGGCAACAACAGGTGCTCCAGCAGGACCAGGCCGTAGAACAGGATGATGCTCATCACGCTGAGCAGCGCGATCGCGGCGAACGCGAGCGCCACGTCCGCGGTCGCACCGGATGACGTGATCACGTACCCCAGTCCCTCGGTGGCGCCGGCGAACTCGCCGATCACCGAACCGATCACGGCCAGCGAGATGGCCACCTTGAGCCCGGTGAAGACCTGTGGCAGCGCGTAGATCAGCCGCAGCTTGAAGAACTCCTGGGCCTTGCCGGCCTTGAGCGAGCGGAGCAGCTCGACCAGCTCAGCCGGGGTCGACTTCATCCCCTGCGCGGTCGAGATGACGATCGGGAAGAAGCAGACCAGCAGCACCATCAGCACCTTCGGCAGCTGGCCGAACCCCCACCAGACCACCAGCAGCGGCGCGATCGCGATCTTCGGGATCGCGTTCACCGCCAGCAGCAGCGGGTAGACCAGCCGCTCGAGGATGACCGAGCGGACGATCAGCAGCGCGATCGGCACGCCCGCGACGATCGCCAGCCCGAAGCCGAGGATCGTCTCCAGGAACGACACCCAGGTCTGCTGCAGCAGGTAACCGGGCTGCTCCAGGAACTTGGCCGCCACCGCGCCCGGCGTGGGCAGCAGGAACGATTCGATGCTGAAGGCCACGATCGCGAGCCACCAGAGCGCGATCGCCGCGACCAGACCGAGGATCGGCAGCAGCACCGCGGCCGATCGGGAGGTGGTCAGCCAGGAACGGTTCGTCATCTGGCGTCCACCGGGCGGATCTCGGCCTGCTTCTCGGCAAGCAGGGCGTGTAGGTGCGCGCTGATCTGGGCCACCTCGGTGAGGTGTGCGTTCTGGCCGAGGCTGCGCGGCCGCGGGATGTCGATCTCGACCACCTCGCGGAGCCGGCCCGGCCGCGGCGTCAGCACCACCACCCGGTCGGCGAGCACGACGGCCTCCTCGATCGAGTGGGTGACGAAGACGATGGTGGTGGCCAGTTCCATCTGAATCCGCTGCAGCTCCTCGGACAGCTCCGTCCGGGTCAGCGCGTCCAGCGCCGAGAACGGTTCGTCCATCAGCATCACCTTGGGCCGCCGGATCAGCGACCGGCAGAGCGAGACGCGTTGCTGCATCCCGCCGGACAACTCATGCGGGAGCCGTCGCTCGAACCCGTCCAGGCCGACCAGCTCGAGCAGTTCGTGCGCCCGCTCGACGTACTTCTTGCGGTCCAGGTCGCCGCCGGAGATCTCCACCGGCAGCATCACGTTCGACAGCACCGACCGCCACGGCAGCAGGGCCGGGCGCTGGAACATGAACGAGACGTCCCGCCGCGGCGCGGTGACGGGTTCCCCCGCCACCGCGACCCCGCCGTACGTCGGCGGCAGCAGGCCGGCGATCAGCCGGAGCAGTGTGGACTTGCCACAACCGGACCGGCCGATCAACGTGACGAACTCGTTCTCCTGGACGTGCAGGTCGATCCCGTCGAGCGCCTGGACCCGGCCAGCGCGTCCCTCGAAGACCTGACCCACACCGTCCAGCTTGATCATGCTCAGCCCTTCGGTGCCAACGCGCCGTCGACCACGTCCGCGGGCGTCAGAGCGGGATTCACTTCCTTGTCGGCGCCCTTGACCGCGTCGATCACCTTCTGCACCCGGGCGGTGTCCACGTCGCCGAGCGGGCCGCTGAAGTCGTCCGGCTTGACGTACGGCTTCATCAGCTTGAGCTCCTCGGTCGCCACCGCGACGTCGGTGTTCGGCACGTACTTCTTCAGCGTCTGCGCGGCCGCTTCGGGGTCGTCGATGGTGTCCTGCAGACCCTTGAGCAGCGCACCCGTGAACCGCTTGACCTGATCCGGGTGATCCTTGGCCAGGTCGGCCCGGGTGATGATCGCGTTGCCGTAAAGGTCCGGCAGCAGCTTGCCGTACGGCAGCACGATCGCCTTCTTCTTCGCCGCCTTCTCCACCAGCGGCACCCCGACCACGAACTGGCCGATACCGTCAACGGTGCCGGCAGCAAGCAACTGCGGCAGCGCGGGCGGCGGGTTCGGCACGAACTTGGTCTGGTCGGACGGGATGCCCGCCGCCTTCGCGTAGAGCGGGAACATCAGCGTGTTGGTCGAGCCCGGCTGGTCGCCGATCTTCTTGCCGGGCAGGTCCTCGGGCTTGCTGATCTTGCCGCCCTCGAGTGCCACGATCGCGGCCAGCGATCGCTGGTGGATCATCCCGACCGTGGTGACCGGGAGCTTCTGCTTGCCCAGCGTGATCACGGTCGCGGTGAAGTCACCGATTCCGTAATCCGCCTGACCGCCGGCGACAAGCTTGAGGACGTCGACCGTGCCGGAGCCCGGCGTGATCGTGACGTCGAATCCGGCGTCCTTGAAATAGCCCTTCTCCAGGGCGACATAGGCATAGGCCTCGCGGCCGAAGGTGTTGAACGAGGTCAGATAGTTGACTTTCTCCAGAGCGGCGCCGTCTCCGCCCTGGCCGCCCGCCTGGCCGTCGTTGCACCCACTCAGTAGAGCGAGTGCGAGGACCGCCACCCCAGCGACGGCCGTACGTCTGAACTTCATGCCGGATATCTCCTCTCCGATATTTGATCAAACATCAAATATGGAAGGCCGGTCAATCGGGCCCTGGGGACTTCACAGTGTTCTTACATGGCACTGCGCCGGGTCCCATGGAGCCCATTCACCGCCCGTCCTGGAGCCGTTCCCCATGCCAGTCCGACCGGACGGGCATCCCGCCCCGACCACAGACCGTACCTGTCCGGACAGCAGATCGCGACGTCCGGCCGTGCCGAACCTGTCCCCTCCAGGACAAATTTGTGTAAACCCCCCAAACCTGTGATCCACGTCATGACCCCACCCCCCGCCCCCACCCCACCCCGCCCCCACCCCGGTCGGCTCCCGTACTTCGCCCCACCTCGGCGGCCTTGAGCACCAGCCAGGCGGCCGCGACGGGTTGAGGCGACCGGCCGGTGCTCAAGGTGGGCCTTGCCATTCCCTCGGGTGAGGGTTGGGGGTCACCCGGTGGAGGGAGGTGGGTGGCGGGTGGGGTTTGACAGGATGGGTGGGTGAGGGTGCTGGTTCGGGGGTCGACGTATCTGCGGTGGGTCTACCTGCTGCTGGGTGCTGCCCTGGTGCTGGCGTTCATCCTGGTCGACAGCGGCCTGGTCGCCCTGATCGACGATCTCAACCTGCCGAGCATCCCGACCGGCATCATCGTCACCCTCGTCGTGGTCGGCCCGCCCGTGCTGCTCGGCATCCTGCCCGCGGTGCGCGAGGTCGAGGGCATCGCGGTGGAGTCGCTGCTCGGGGTCCGGTTCGAGGAACGCCCGCTCGGCCCCGCGCGGACCTGGGCCCAGCGCCGCCGTACCGCCGCCTGGTTCTGCCTGCACCTGACCGCCGGCGGATTCGTCGGCATCATCACGACCGCGGTCTTCGGTTTCGGCGCGGTGTTGCTCGCGGCCCCTTTCCGGGCGCCGGACTCGTACGAACTGCTCCCCGAGCTCCACTACCGCGTCACCGGCAACTGGCAAGACCTGTGGATGCCCGTGGCCGCAATCGCCGGGGTTGCCCTCCTCTTCCTTCTCTCCGCCGCGATCGGCGCCCTGCTCGCGTACTCCGCTCCGCGCGTCCTCGGCCCGACCGCGGCCGAGCGCATCGAGCTGCTCGAGCGCCGTACGGCGACACTTGCCGAACGCAACCGTCTCGCCCGGGAACTGCACGACAGCGTCGGCCACGCGCTGAGCCTGGTCACGATCCAGGCCGCGGCTGCTCGAAGGGTGCTGGCCACCGACCCCGAGTTCGCCGCGACGGCGTTGGCCGCGATGGAGACGTCCGCCCGGGCCGCGCTGGCCGACCTCGACCACGTACTCGGACTGCTCCGCGACGACCGTGGTCCGGGTTCGAAGACCGCGCCGCAGGCGACCCTCGGCGATGTGACCCGCCTGGTCGAGGCGACCCGGGCTGGCGGGATCACGGTCGAGGTACACCGATCCGGCGACCTCGCGCAGCTCCCGGCGGCCATCTCCCGCGAGGCGTACCGGATCGTCCAGGAGGGCCTCACCAACGCGATCCGGCACGCCGGCCGTCCGGCGGACCAGGTCGAGGTCGACCTCTCCATCAGCCTGGATTCGGCCGGCCTGCTGCTCGAACTCGTGAACCCGATCGCCGGTACGTCGGACAACTCCGGTGGCGGCCGGGGCCTGGCCGGGATCCGTGAAAGAGTCGCCGTACTGCGCGGCACGGTCGAGGCCGGACCGCTGTCCGACGGCGGCCCCTTGTCTGGGCCCTCGTCTGGTGCAGCCGCGGACCGCTGGCGGCTTGCGGTGACGCTCCCGGTCGCAGTGACGACGAAAGGATCACACTGAACATGTCCGGCACCATCCCGTCCAGCACCATCTCGGTGGTCGTGGTCGACGACGAACCACTGATCCGCAGCGGTCTGCGAGCCATCATCGACGCGGAACCGGACCTGACCGTGGTCGGCGAAGCAGGCGACGGCGCCGAGGTGCTCCCGCTGGTACGGCGCACCGGACCCGACGTCGTACTGATGGACGTAAGGATGCCCGCGGTCGACGGCATCCAGGCGACCCGCCTCCTGCTCGACGGCGTAGACCCCGCACCGCGCGTACTCGTCGTCACCACGTTCGAGAACGACGACTACGTGTACGACGCGCTGCGCGCCGGCGCGTCCGGGTTCCTGCTGAAGCGCACTCCCCCGGACGACATCATCGCCGCGATCCGGACCGTCGCGGGCAGCGAGTCGCTCCTCTTCCCCGAGGCGATCCGTGCACTCGCGCTGGCCCACGTCGCCGAACAACCGCGACTCACGGGCCTGGAGCGGTACCAGCTCACCGATCGCGAGCAGGAGGTCCTCCGCCTGATGGCCAAGGGCCTGTCGAACGCGGAGATCGCCGGCGAACTCTTCCTGGGCGTCCAGACGATCAAGACCCACGTGGCCAACCTGCTGGCCAAACTAGGCGCCCGGGACCGTACCCAAGCAGTGATCCTCGCCTACGAATCCGGCTTCGTCCCCCTGCACTGATCCGACCGCACTACAACAGTTCCTCGTCTTCGGCGACGTCGCAGGCGTTGTGGAGCGGGTCGACGGAGTTGGCGCGGAGTGCGACGCGTTGGAGGAGGGTCCGGAAGACCAGGCGTTCGCCTTCGTCGAGGTTGCCGAGGACGTCGCTCTCGGCCTCGGCCAGCCGGGCCTCGAGATCGCAGAGGGTCTTCCGGCCCAGCTCGGTCGGATCGATCAGCCGGGCCCGGCGGTCGGCCGGATCTGGGTGCCGCTGGACCAGGCCGGCCTTCTCCAGATCGTCCAGCAGGTACGTCATCACCGTGCGGTCGATGCCGAGTTGCGCCGCCAGATCGAGCTGACGCTTCGGGCCCTCGGCGATGGTCGTCGCGAGCACCTGGTACCCCCGCGGTCCACCCGGAACGTCATCCAGCGCCGCGGCCGCCTGTTTCGCGTACCGCTTGAACACCACACCCAGCGCCCAGCCGAGATCCGCCTCGACGGACGTACCAGCGGCGCCACGGTGGCGCACCTCGGGCGAAGAACTGGTCACCTCCCCATCGTACGTGGTGTATGCCACTCGGAATACGATCTGCCTTGAATATGTTCTGCTCGACAGATTATCTTCGTGACAGCTCATAACCGAGCGCACCCCTCACGTTTCTGAAAGGAACGACATGACCACCCTGCTACGCGTCGACGCCAGCATCCGGGTCGACGGCTCCGTCAGCCGCGCACTCGCCGACAGCGCCGAGGCGGCCTGGCGGGCGGAACACCCGGATGGCGTCGTGGTCCGGCGCGACCTTGGTCGTCACCCGCTGTCCCCCGCGATCTGGCCGGCCCTGGCCACCGACAAGTTCGGCTGGCCGACTCCGGACGGCGCCGAGTTCACCGAGGTGGAGCAGGCCAAGGACCTGACCGCCGAGGTCGTCAACGAGTTCAAGTCGGCCGACGCCGTCCTGCTCGCCGTACCGCTCTACAACTACGGTCTCGCCAGTCATGTCAAGATCTGGATGGACCTGCTGCTGACCGACCAGGAACTGCTGTCCGGCGAGGCCGCCGCGGGCCGTCCGATCATCTTGACCCTCGCGCGCGGCGGCGGCTACGGCCCCGGGACGCCGAAGGAGGGCTGGGACCACGCCACGCCGTACCTGGAGCGGATCTTCGGCGACCTCTTCAAGATGGAACTCCGCAAGGCCGAGGCCGAGCTCACGCTGGCTCCGATCACCCCGGGCATGGAGGGCCTGATCGACGCGTCCAAGGCCTCCGAGAAGGAAGCCCACGTCCACGCCGAGCAGCACGCCACCGTCATCGCCCGCCGCCTCACCAACGCGGCCGCCTGACCGCCTGAAGCCGGCCGCGTTGAAGTCGGCTGCCTGAAGTTGGCCGTCTGAAGGTGTTTGCCTGAAATTGAGATTCCCGCGGGTGCCGAGCTCGAGCCGGCGCCCAGGGATCAGGCGACGACCTGCCAGGCCGACACGGTGACCGACAGCGTCACCTCGGCCGGATCAGCCAGTACTGCGATGCGCTCCGCCCGCTCGGTCTGATCCAGGTGCCGCGCGCTCGGCGTCATCGCGACCAGCCGCTCGATCGACCGGTGATCCAGCCGCATCGTCACCTCGACGGCCTCGTCGGTCGTCCGTTGGAACCCGCTGAGCGACTCCGTCAACCGGCGTTCCTTCTCCTGGTCGACCCGGACCAGACCGAGAACGTCGACCAGTTCCCCCAAGTGGGTTTGGTTCGGCGTCACCACGAGCAAGGTGCCGCCGGGGGCCAGGATCCGCGCCATCTCCTGGGCGTTGCGCGGGGCGAACACGTTGAGAATTACCTGCGCCACCTCGTCCCGCAGCGGCAGCTCCCGCCACGCGTCGCACACGACGGCCCCGATCCGCGGATCCACCTTCGCCGCCCGCCGCGCCGCATACCGCGACACGTCCAACGCGATCCCCCGCCACCCCGTGCGCGCCGCGACGACGCCGGCCAGGTAGTACGCCGTACCGGCTCCCACCTCCACCACCAACTCACCATCACCGCGATCGAGTTGGGCAAGATCCAGTTCTTCAGGGGTGTTGGCGATCAGGGCGTCGCGGATGGGGCTGTAGGAGCCGGCCGCGAGGAACGTGCTGCGGGCTTCGATCATCTCGGCGGTGTCGCCCTCGATACCGGTCGATGCCGACGGCAACAGATTGAGATAGCCCTGTTTGGCCAGGTCGTACGAGTGCCCACGCTCACACTTCGCCGTACGCCCGTGCAGTCCGAGGTCCTCGCCGCACACCGGACAGCGCAGTACGGAAACCAGGTCTGGGCGCACGGCGTCATTCTCCCCCGCGCCAGCCGGACTTCTGCCGCTGGGTGCCGCTGCGGCGCTCAGCCGTTGATGTCGCGGCTGGTGAGGCGGGCCCAGGCGGCGGCGTAGAAGACGGCCAGGTACGCGCCCTGCATGAGCAGGTTGCGGACGATCTCGTCCCAGTACGGCGGGTCGCGGAGCAGGTCGGCGAACGACGTCCAGCCGTACATCAGCAACCACGGGTGGATCACGTCGATCTGCGGGATCGCGCCGAGGATGCCGGACACGATGAACGCGCTGAACGTGGCCGCCATCGCCGCTAGCGGGGTCGAGGTCAGTGAACTCACGAACAGGCCGATCGCCGCCAGACCGATCAGCGATGCGGCGATCAGTACAGCGATCCCGAGCGCGCGGACCAACCCGTCGGCCAGTGAAACCGTCGAGCCGGACAGCAGCACGACATCGCCGACCGGGAACAGCACGAATCCGGCGATCAACCCCGCCAACCAGACCGTCAGCGTCGCGGCCAGGCAGAACACCGCCAGCGCGACCATCTTCGCCGCGAGCAGTCGCGACCGTCCGGCCGGCGCGGTCAGCAGGTTCCGCAACGTCCCGAGGCTCGCCTCGCCGGCCAGCGACTCCCCCGAGATCACCGTCACGGCCGTCGGCAGGAAGAACGGCAACGACAACGCCAGGCTCGCGACGATCAGGAAGAACCCGTTCCCGGCGACCTGTCCGAGGAACCCCTGGGCGTCCCCCTCCGATCCCGACAACCGGATCGCCACGCCGACAATCACCGGCACGACGGCCAGCACGCCGAGCAACACCCACGTCCGGGCCCGCCCGAACACCAGATGCAACTCCGACCAGAACAACGCGGTCCCATGCCGACCCCGCGCCACAGCCGTCGATGGGCTTGACCCTCCGCCGACCTCCATCACCTCAGCACTCACCGCACACCTCCTCATTCGGCGACATCGAAGCCCTCCCCGGTCAGGGCGACGAAGGCTTCTTCGAGGCTGGGTCGTTCGAGGGTGAAGCCGTGCAGACGGACGTCCGCGGTGACGAGGGCGGCGGCGAGTTTGTCGATGGGCAGTTCGCCGGGGTCGCCGTCGACCGTGTCGGCGGACTGTTTGAGATCGGTGACACCCAGGCCGCTCAAGGTCTGCGCGGCCAGCCCGAGGTCCGGCGTACGGACGATCAGGCGGGGGCGGAGTTCGGCGCGGAGGTCGGCCACCGTGGACTGGCGGACCAGGCGGCCCTGGCTCATCACGGCGGCGTGGGTGCAGACCTGCTCGACCTCGGCCAGCAGGTGGGTCGAGGTGAACACCGTGGTGCCGTCACCGGCCAGTTCGCGGATCAGCAGCCGGACCTCGCGGGTGCCCTGCGGGTCCAGGCCGTTGGTCGGTTCGTCGAGGACGAGCAGTTCGCGGCGCTGCATCAACGCGACCGCGATCGCGAGGCGCTGCCGCATGCCGAGCGAATACGCGCGCACCTTCTTGCCCGCGGCGTTCGACAGCCCGACGCGTTCGAGGGCCTCGCCGGCGCGGAGCTTCCTGGTCCATGGATCGGCCATGGCGTCGGCGGCATCGAACCGGAGGAGATTCGCGAGCCCGGTCCAGAACGGGTAGAACGCGGGGCCTTCCACCAGGGCGCCTACTCGCGGCAAGACCGACAGTTGCGCCTTGGGCATCGGCTGGCCGAGCAGTTCGACCGTACCGGCCGTCGGCGCGATCAACCCGAGCAGCATCCGGATCGTTGTCGTCTTCCCCGACCCGTTGGGACCCAGGAACCCGAAGATGCTCCCGGCCGGCACCTCCAGATCAACCTGGTTCACCGCCACCTGCCCACCCCGGAACCGCTTCGTCAACCCCCGCGTGACCACCGGCGCCACCCCACCGTGAGGCACATACGTAGGCCCAACAGATTGAGCAATGTACGCATTTGACCCACCCGCAGGTACTTCGGCGGTGGCGGGCCGAGCGCTGTCGGCAGTGGGGTACACCGGGGGGCCGGCGAGGGTGGTGCGGGGCGGTGTGGAGTTGGTGGGCCCGGCCGCGGGAACGGGGGGCCCTGCTTGGGGGGTGGTGGGCCCCGCCGCGGGGGTGGGCCCAGCCGCGGCGTGGGGGTCCGGGGTGGGCACGTTAGCGGGGGGCCTTGGGGGCGGCGGCGACCAGCGTGTCGGGGGTGACCAGGCCGATCAGGATTCGGTCGTCGTCGGTGATCAAGGCGCTGACCATCTTGCTGGTCAGGATCTTGCCCGAGCCCCACGCGCCCTGGACGGTGCGGGCGTTCGCCAGCAACTGGTCGAGAGGGCCGTTGGTACCGGGGGTGAGGTCGGCGTTGTGCAGGACGACGACGCTCTCCCAGCCTTGGCCGACCACGTCGGGCCGGTCGTCTGCCGAGCCGGACCGTGGGGTCTGCGGCGTCGTCTTGGGAGTGACCGACTTCGGCGGGGTGACCGAGTGGGGCTTGAAGGCCGGGACGGTCTCCTCCGTGACCTTGACGCCCTGGGGTGGGGTGAAGGCGAAGGTGCTCGCCGCCGGTACGTCGAACGAGACGGACGAGAAGCCCACCTGGATGGCCGGATCATCGCCGGTGCGGGGCATCACGGTGACGTCGAGCGGGACCCAGGTCTTCGAGTCGATCGACAGCGTCACGGAGCCGACCGTGGTCTTGTCGGTGCGCGGGACCAGGCGCAACTTGTAGGCGTCCCGGCCGGCGACTCGCTCGGTGCCGGTGACCTCGACCTTGGTGGTCGGGTCGATCGCGTCGAGGAACTGCTTCGCCACCGCCTGCGGGTCGTAGGCGTCCTTCTCCGGTCGGGGCTGGGCAGGCTTGGTGGAGCGGGCCGGCAGCACGTACTTCACGGCCTCGCGCTCGGACGAGTCATACGCCCAGGCGGTCTTGCCATCGGTGGTCAGGACGCGCTCGGCCATGTTGTCCAGGACGGAGACGCGGGCCTTGTCCGGGCCGGCGAAGGCGACCCGCGCGGTGTGCTCACCGCTCAGCAGGTCGGGGAACTGGCTGCCCTCCATCCCAGGGAGGGCAGGGAGGCCGAGATCAGCCGCCGAGCGGACCGTGCCGCTCAGGCCGTCGACCTTGGCGGTCTGCACCTTGGCGAGCAAGTCCTGTGCGGTGATCCCTGGCAGGTCGGGCGACGCGTCGGCGACCACTGGCCCGAACGCCCCCACGCCTGCGACCACCGCAACTGTCGTGACCGGTACCAACCACCGTCGACCCCGCCTCGTTGTGCCCATGTCCTCAAGACTCGCACCGCCGCCGCGCCGAACCAAGTGCCTCAGGGTCCGTTCACCCAAAAGAGTGAGCCTACCGCCACGCGCCGTACTGCGGTGGTAGTACACAGCCCGTCACGTGTACTCCCACCGCAGCACAAACTGAGCCAGGATCAGCGGCTTTGCAAGGCGTCCAGGGCGACCGTCATCGCCGCGGCGACGCGGAAGTCCAGCCGGTTGTCGTGCACCGTGGCCCGGTACCGGTCACGCACCGAGACCTTCCGCTCCACCGACAGCACCGGCTGCCCGGTGGTCCGGTCGGTGAAGTCGAAGTGGAAGATGAACGGCAGCGGGATCTCGCCCACGAACGGGACGAACTGCCAGACCCGCCGGACGATCGCGATCGTTGGGTTCCGCTCGGTGCCGTCGGACTCGATCCCGGCCGCGGACAGCTGCCAGCTCGACCGCAGCAGGCTCTTGCCGAACTCCTTCTTGAACCAGCCGATCGGCTGGCCGGTGGCGTCGAACACGTCGTACCCGGAGCCCAGGTCGAGCCGCTTGCGCGCCTTGAAGGAGAACACCACCTGCGCCTTGCGGTCGTCGGTGTAGAAGGTGACCTCTTCCTTGAACGCCATTCGCTTCTGCTGCGCGAACGCCAGCAGCGGCCCGTCCGTGCCGTCCGGGTTGGTGGCGATGAGCTCGTACTTGTTCGCCATCATCGTGATCCGCTGCTTCATCGAGAACGCGGGCACGTACATCGGCGCTGGGCCTTGAGGAGGAACCGTCATGCCGAGGAGTGTGTCACCGGCCCGGCTCATCCACACGCCTGACGGCCACTCCACACGCAAGTCCACCCCAACGGAGCCCCTGCGCAAGACTTTCGGCCAACTCCGACTCGCCCGGGCAATCCACAAGTAGCTCCCCGGCACCCTGCAGGACCAGGTCCCGAGCGACCTCGACCCCGAGCTCCACGGCCTCATCCGGCTGACGCGCCGGCCGCCAAAGCACCCCGAAGTCCGCCGCAGGCCGCTCAGCTCCCACCTGCACAACGAGCACCTCGGCAGAAGTCAGGTAATCCTCAACAGCCCCGCCCTCAACCACAACCACCCGCGCAACCCGCCGACTGTCAGTCGCCACAGCCTCACCCACTGCATCTACCGCTGCGTTAACAGCAGCCTGTACCGCGGTCGCACGGCTCGCCGTCTCCCCCGGCAAGCCCCGCTGACCCCAAGCCTCATGGTGAACAGCCCAAGCCAACGGTCGCCGTGCAGCCCACCCAGAACGCACCAGCTCGGGCGCGGCCGCGAACTCGTCCACCTGCCCCACACAGAGGTACCCCAGCAGCTCGACGTGTGCAGGCAGGTCCAACACGGCCGCAACCTCGCCAGGTTCGAAGAACGACACCCAGCCCACGCCCAAACCCTCAGCACGAGCCGCAAGCCAGAGGTTCTGCACCGCGATCGCAGCAGAGAACCAGGTAGTCCGCGGATCCGCATGACGCCCCAGTACGTGCCGTCCACCTCGCCCGGGATCACAGGTGACCGCGATGTTCAGCGGGGTATCCAGAATCGCCTCTACCTTCAACCCGTCGAACGCAGCCCGCCGGTCCACCGGCAGCGACGCCGCGAACGCATCCCGCTGTGCCACGGCGAGGTCCCGGATCTTCCGCCGCGTGGCGACGTCCCGGATGAGCACGAAGTCCCACGGCTGACTCAGACCGACGCTGGGCGCCCGGTGCGCCGACTCCAGCACTCTGGTGAGCACATCGTCCGCGATCGGCTGGTCCAGGAACCCACGCCGTACGTCCCTCCGCTCGGCGATCACCCGATGTACGACGTCCCGGTCCCGCAGCGCATATCCCGGCGCAGCCGCAGTCCCGTCGACGAACGGCAGCCTCCCAACCGCCACCGTGGCCCGCGCCGACCGCTGCTTCGGTACTACGAGCTCCGCACCGCTCAGGATGACCGCTGCCTCAGCCACACTCGCAGTACCGATCAGGTGGCCGACCTGGTCGCTCGGTGAGGGCACTGGTTGCCGCGACAAGTCCAGCGCGGACGCAGTGAACAGCTCCGCTCCCAGGGACGCGACCAACCGCTGCAGTCCCGTCTCGGATTCCTTGCCGTCGACCGTGACCACCCGCCCGACCGCACCACGATCCAGCCCGTCCAGCGCGGTGTCGACAAGGTCCCGCAGCTCCCGGTACGACGTACCGGAGCGCAGGCCGATCCCGATGACCAGCATCACTTTTCTAGTCCGGCGTGGATCCGGGCGGCCGCGACCAGTCGCGCGGGGACGTCGGGGGTCGCCGTCCAGTGCAGATGCAGGTACGACGCGTGCACGGACGGCCGGGTGATACCTTCGAGCACGCCGCCCGGCAGGTACCAGGCCGGGGAGTCGTCCGAGTCGTACTCGACAGCAGTGCGGTGGAACTCGTGCCCGCGGACCCGTCGTCCCTCGTCGAAGAACGCGGTCGTGGACGCCGCGACTGCAGTCCGATACCCAAGGGTCAACTTGTCTGTCATCCGCGCAGTGGCAGGCAGTACTCCGGTCATCGGGTGGCCGTCGAGTTCACGGCATAGATAAAGCAGTCCGGCGCACTCCGCTATCACCGGTAACCCACCGGCGACGGCATCGGCGACCTGTTTCCGCAGGCGGGTGTTCGAGGACAGCGCCTCCGCGTGCATCTCGGGGAAGCCACCACCGAGGTAGAGCGCGGCGGTGGCCTCCGGCAACGAGTCCTGCAGCGGGTCGAAGGTCGCCACGTCGGCGCCCGCAGCGGTGAGCAGCTCGGCCGTCTCCGCGTACCGGAACGAGAACACCGGACCGCCGGCCACCGCGATCACCGGCCGCCTCTCCTCGGCAGGCGTCACCTCCGCGGCGGGGTCCCACGCCTCGACGTCCAGGTCGACGGCCGAACGCGCAGCGGCGACGAACGCTTCCAGGTCCACCCCGGCCTTGACCAACTCGGCTGCCGCGTCGACCGCAGTCGAGGCCTGCGCGCGTTGCTCGTCGGCCGGTACGAGCCCGAGATGCCGGCTCGGCACGGTCAAGCGGGGATCGCGGCGGAGCACACCGAGGACAGGTACTCCGGTCGGCGCGACCCCGGCTCGGACCTCCGCCTCGTGCCGATCCGAGCCGACCTTGTTCAGGATCACTCCGACGATCCGCATTTCGGTGTCGAAGGCAACGAAACCTTGGACGACGGCGCCAACACTTCGACCGGCGGCGGATGCGTCGACGACCAGCACGACCGGTGCCTGCAGCAACTTTGCGACGTGCGCGGTCGAGGCGAACCCCTCGGTCCCGAGCGCTCCGTCGTACAGGCCCATCACACCTTCGACGACGGCGATGTCGGCAGCGGGTGCGGACCCATAGGCGGCGAGACCGTGTGCGAACAGGGGTGCGACGCGTTCCTCGCCGGACAGCATCGGGTCCAGGTTGCGGCCCGGGCGGCCGGTCGCGACGGCGTGGAAGCCGGGGTCGATGTAGTCGGGGCCGACCTTGAAACCGGCCACGGTGTGCCCGGACCGGCGCAGCGCCGCCATCAGCCCGACGGCGACAGTCGTCTTGCCGGCCCCCGAAGCGGGCGCGGCGACAACGATCCGCGGGATCAGCATGCGATCCCCCTCCGCAAGGCGCCAACAACCGTCCGCGGGATCACCACTCGATTCCCTTCTGGCCTTTCTGACCTGCGTCCATCGGGTGCTTGACCTTGGTCATCTCGGTGACCAGGTCGGCCGCTTCGAGCAGTCGCGGGTCAGCGTTCCGGCCGGTGATCACGACGTACTGGTGACCCGGGCGATCGGTGAGCGTGGCAACGACCTCGTCGACGTCCACCCAGCCCCACTTCATCGGATAGGTGAACTCGTCGAGCACATAGAGATCATGCGTCTCCGCGGCGATCCGGCGCTGGATCTCCCGCCAGCCCTCCAACGCGTCGGCGGCGTGATCCTCCTCGGAACCGGCCTTGCGCGACCAGCTCCAGCCCTCGCCCATCTTGTGCCACTCGACCGGGCCGCCCTCACCCGTTGCCTCGTGCAACTTCCCGAGAGCACGGAAGGCGCTCTCCTCGCCGACCTTCCACTTCGCGCTCTTGACGAACTGGAAGACGCCGACGTTCCAGCCCTGGTTCCAGCCGCGCAGCGCCATCCCGAACGCCGCCGTCGACTTCCCCTTCATTTCACCGGTGTGCACCATCAGCAGCGGGCGATTGCGCCGCTGCCGGGTGGTCAGACCGTCCTGCGGTACGACGTTCGGCTGCCCCTTCGGCATCAGGCCGCCCTCCGTTCGGTGACCGCGCGGACCAGGTTGCCTGCGGCAACTTCACCGAGATCCAGGTACTCCGCGCCGAGGTCGGCGGCGAGTTCCGCGGCCAGGCCGAGCCGGACCCCCCGGCGTGGTTCGCAGTCCACCACGACCGATGCGATCCCTTGATGGCCGAACCGGGCGGCGACCAGCTTCGCGCGGGAGAAGGCGCTCTCTCCGTGGGTGGCGCGGCCGTCGGTGACGAGCACGAGCAGCGGACGTCTGCGGGGATCGCGGATCGCGGCGATTCGCAGTACGTCGGCTGCTTGCAGGAGGCCTTCGGCCAAGGGGGTGCGGCCGCCGGTCGGGAGGGTCTCGAGGCAGCGTACCGCGGTCTCCACGCTGCCGGTCGGCGGGAGCGCGACCGTGGCGGTGGCGCCGGCGAAGGTGACCAGGCCGACGGTGTCGCGGCGCTGGTAGGCGTCGAGGAGGAGGGAGACGATCGCGGTCTTGACCTCGCCCATCCGCTTCTTCGTGCCCATCGAGCCGGACGCGTCGACACAGAAGAGGACGAGGTTGCCCTCGCGGCCTTCGCGGACGGCCAGCCGTACGTCGTCCGGGCGGACCGCGAGGCCCGGGCCGGAGCGACCACGGCTGTGCTGGTGGGGCGCGGCGGTGCGGATCGTCGCGAGCAGGTGCGGACGGCCCGACTCGCGGCCGACCCGAGCCCGGGCCCCAACGACCCGCCCGACGTCGGTGATCGCCCGAGAGCGCCGTCCCGCGACGCCCGACCCGGTGGACTGGACGCTCAGCAGGCGAGCTTTGTACGGCTCGGAGCTCCCCGCAACCTGCCCAGCCAGCGCAGAACCGGGCGCATCGGGGCGGTCCGCCTGGTCGTCGGGGGCGCCGTTGGCTGCCCGATCGGCCGGATCGGCGTCGGCGCGATCGTCGGCCCGGCTGGGCTCGGATGCGCTGTCGTCCGGCGACTCACCGCCGTCCGGTCCTCCGTCTGGGTCTGGATCGTCGTCTGGGTCTTCGGGGGGCATGCTGTCGTTG
The DNA here is from genome assembly GCF_004361855.1 of Kribbella caucasensis. Classification (GTDB taxonomy): domain Bacteria; phylum Actinomycetota; class Actinomycetes; order Propionibacteriales; family Kribbellaceae; genus Kribbella; species Kribbella caucasensis. The sequence continues at coordinate 367,832 of NZ_SNWQ01000005.1, read as the reverse complement.
ATTGCCTGCTCCAGCTGGTCTTCGTCCAGGCCGGGGGCGTCGAACGGGTTGCGGCGTTTGCGGTGCGGGAGGGCCAACTTCGCCGCCGCGCGGACGTCGTCCACCTCGACGACCGTCCGGCCGGACCAGGCGGCGTGGGCGACCGCAGTACGGGCGGTGACCAGGTCGGCGCGCATGCCGTCGACGTCGAACGCCGCGCAGATCTCCGCGATCTGCCGGAGCGCCGCGTCGGTGAGGATCACCTCGGACAGCAGGTTCTGCGCCTTGACGATCCGCTCGGCCAGCTCCCGCTGCGCGGCGTCGTACCGGCTGACGAAGGCGACCGGGTCGGCCTCGTACGCGAGTCGCGCGCGCATCACCTCGACCCGGACGGCCGGGTCCCGGCTCGCGACCACGTCGACGGTCAGGCCGAACCGGTCGAGCAACTGCGGCCGGAGTTCACCCTCCTCCGGGTTCATCGTGCCGACGAGGACGAATCGGGCGGGGTGGGTGACCGAGACGCCGTCGCGCTCGACGGTCGCGCGGCCCATCGCTGCGGCGTCCAGCAGTACGTCGACCAGATGGTCGTGCAGCAGGTTCACCTCGTCGACGTAGAGCAGACCGCGATGCGCCGCCGCCAGCAACCCCGGCTCGTACGCCGTGACGCCTTCGGCCAGCGCACGTTCGAGATGCAGCGAACCGAGCACCCGATCCTCGGTCGCCCCCACCGGCAACTCCACCAACCGAGCCGCCCGCACCACAGCATTCAACGAGTCATGCGGACCGTCTGGACAAGTCGCGTCTGGGTGAGCTGGATCGCAGGAGAAGCGGCAGCCGGCCACCACGTCGACCGGGGGAAGGATCTCCGTCAGCGCCCGGACGGCGGTCGACTTCGCCGTGCCTTTCTCGCCGCGGATCAGCACGCCACCGATCGCCGGTGAGACCGCCGCGAGCACGAGAGCCAGCTGCAGGTCCGCCATCCCGACGACGGCGGTGAACGGAAACCCATTGGCCGGAGCAGACCGCATCAGCGGCGTATCCCTTCGTCCAGCGGGTGTCCACGCCCGCAACGGCACCTGGTACGCCGGGCACGCAGACCGCGCTCCCCGGCGGACGGCAGCGGATGTCCTGGCTTCCGGGGTCGTACCCCGGTCACAGTGGCGGGACCGCCCCGGACTCCCGGCCGAAGCCGGTCACCGGTGTTCCTCCACAACCGTCCGCCCGATCATGGCACACCACTCCCCAATCCCCACCGCCGCCTCCATCCAGCCCCCCACCCGCGGTCGGGCCGGCGGAGCGGGGACGGATCGGGGGAGCTTGAACAACAAGCGGTGACCTTGAACAAGGCACAGCTAGTTCAAGCTCCCGGCTTCTTGTTCAAGCTCCCGGCTAGTTGTTCAAGGTCACGGTGAGCCAAGGTCCCGACGAGTTGGCCAAGGTCCCGGTGAGTTGGCCAACGACGTGACCCGGCGCCGCGTCACCTTGCCGGCGACCCCTGCGGTCAGGAAGGGATCACCGGTAGCTGGAGAGACGTTTGGCCAGGGCGGTGGCGGCGGCGTCGTCTTTGACCTCGCGGATGCCGATGATCGGCGTGACCGTGACGAAGCCCGCGGCCAGGAGGGCTTCGTCCGAGTCCGGGACGGGGTCCGGGCGGCGGGGCTCGAGCACGATCATCGGCTCGCCGGTCGGGGCTGTGGCGCCGCTGATCCGGGACCGCTTGATCGGGGCCAGCGAAGCGTGCCGTACACCGGCCAACTGGTCGAGCGGACGGTCAGGCACGTTGATGGTCAGAACGGTCCCGGCCGGCTCCGGCACGATCCAGGTCAACGCCTCGGCCGCAACCGCTGCCGAGGTCGCCCAGTGGTCCGGGTCGTCGGAGTCGATGCTGATGGCAACCGCCGACGTACCCTGGCCGGCCGCGGTCAGGCCCGCGGCCACGGTGCCGGAGTGGAAGATCGGTACGCCGATGTTGTGGCCACGGTTGATCCCCGACACGACCAGGTCCGGCGCCGCCCCGAACGCCCCGACGGATGCCAGTGTCACCGCGAGCGCCGGCGTACCGTCGATGCCGTGGTAGGTGATGCCGCCCTCTTCCTCCAGGGCTGTGCGGATCGGCCGCCCGACCATCCCGGCCCGGGCCGATCCGACGCCACTCTGGTCGTCCATCGGCGCCACCACGAGCACCTCGTGGCCGAGCTCGGCGATCGCCGGCGCGAGCGCCCGGATCCCCGGGGCCTGGTAACCGTCGTCGTTGGTGATCAGGACTCGCAGAGGGGCCATACCCCCACCCAATCACACCGGATCAACCACCGTCCGCGATGTCACCTTCTGTTTCCGGAACGGTCAGCGGAGGCGCATTTGCTCCGAGTCCTGAGCTTGGGTGGTCTGGCCGGTTGCCGGATCCAGCACCAGCACGAAGGCGCTGGCCTGGGCTGCGCCGGGCTGGAACAAGCCGTCGACCAGCGTTCCCGCGAGGTTGAAGACCTGGTTCCGGCCGTCGCAGGTGAGCGGCAGGCCCACCTGGACGAAGCTGCCCTGCGAAACCGTGACGAACGCTTCGAGTACCTCGAGACCCGGCTCACACCGGGCGGTGGCACGGAAGGTCACCGTCCTGCCGCCGTCGGTCAACCTGCCGACCTTGGCCACATCCACATTCACCCGCGAAGCGACAGCTGCAGCCGGACCCACCGTCACGAGCCCGGCGAGCAGCAGCATGAAGGCCGCCCCCACAGCGATGATTCTGCGCATCTCCGCCCTCCCTTCGGGCAGTACGCCAACCCCATCACCATTGCACCGCGACCCCCGCGAGACAACGGGCCGGGAGCCAACAGCGCGGTGCAGTTGCCGGCCGTTCTTTCAGCCGCGGTCTTCGATGTCGCCTTCGGTTTCCAGGACTGCGGTGCGGAGAGTGTTCAGGGCTTCCTCGCTGGGTGATGACCAGAGTCCGCGTTGGGCCGCTTCGAGGAGGCGTTCGGCGATTCCGTGCCGGGCCCAGGGGTTGGACTTGCGGAAGAACTCGGCGACCTCGGCGTTGGCGACGTACTCGGTGGTGAGGGTCTCGTACATCCAGTCGTCCACCACGCCCGCGGTCGCGTCGTACCCGAAGAGGTAGTCGACCGTCGCGGCCATCTCGAAGGCGCCCTTGTACCCGTGCCGCTGCATCGCGGTCATCCAGCGCGGGTTGACCACCCGGGCCCGGAACACGCGCTTGGTCTCCTCCTCCAGCGACCGGGTCTTCACCTGGGCCGGGACGGCGGAGTCGCCGATGTAGGCCTTCGGGTTGGACCCGGTCAGGTGCCGGACCATCGCGACCATGCCGCCGTGGTACTGGAAGTAGTCGTCGGAATCCATGATGTCGTGCTCGCGGGTGTCCGCGTTCTTGGCGGCGACCTGGATCCGGGCGTAGGCGCGTTCCATCGAGCCGCGTGCCTCCGCGCCGTCCAGGTCCTTGCCGTAGGCGAAGCCGCCCCAGACGGCGTACACCTCGGCGAGCTCGGCGTCGGTCCGCCAGTTCCGCGCGTCGACCAGCGGGAGCAGGCCGGCGCCGTACGAGCCGGGCTTCGAGCCGAAGACGCGGGCGGTGGCCGATCGCAGGTTGTTGCCCTCCGCAACGTCAGCCTGTACGTGGGCGTGCAGGTAGTTGTCGGCCGCATCCTCATCCAGCCCGGCCACTGTGCGGACCGCCTCGTCGAGCAGCGAGACCACATGCGGGAACGCGTCCCGGAAGAAGCCGGAGATGCGCACGGTCACGTCGACCCGCGGCCGGCCGAGCTCGGCGATCGGTACGACCTCGAACCCGGTCACCCGCCGGGACGCCTCGTCCCACACCGGGCGGCAACCGAGCAACCAGAGGACCTCAGCCAAGTCATCGCCCTGAGTCCGCATCGCCGACGTGCCCCAGACCGTCAGGCCGACCGATCGCGGCCACTCCCCTGTCTCGGCCTTGTGACGGGCCAGCAGCGAGTCGGCCAACGCGACCCCGACGTCCCACGCGTTGCGGCTCGGGATCGCCTTCGGGTCGACGGCGTAGAAGTTCCGTCCGGTCGGCAGCACGTTCACCAGACCGCGCGTGGGCGACCCCGACGGGCCCGCCTCGACGAACCGCCCGTCCAGCGCACGCAGTACGTTGGTCAGCTCGTCACCGGTCCGCGCCAACCGCGGCACGACCTCCGTCGCGGCGAAGGTCAGCGACGCGGCGACAGCCTCGGACTCCCGGCCGAGCACCTCGGCGATCACGACAAGCACCTTGGTGGCATCCCAGCTCAGCGTCTCCATGCCGAGAACGAGCTTGCGAGCGACCGCCTCCAGCAGATCGACCCCATCGGCGCCGGACACGGCCGGGAGGTCGGCCAGCGTCGCGAGCTCGGCCAACTCCGGCACCGGCTTGCCCGGATCGGCCAGCATCGCAGCCTCGTCGACACCGAACGTCTCGCCGAGCGCCTTCCGCAAACCCGGTACTGCGCCCGCCTTGCCGCCCCACATCTGCGCGGCCCGCAGTACGGCGAGCACGAGGTTGACGCGCGCCTCACCGTCGGGGCCACCACCGAGAATGTGCAGCCCGTCGCGGATCTGCACGTCCTTGATCTCGCACAGATACCCGTCCAGGTGCAGGACGAACTCGTCGAACTCCTCGTCGTCCGGCTTCTCGTCCGTGTGCAAGTCATGGTGCAGTTGGGCAGCCTGGATCAGCGTCCAGATCTGCGCCCGCAGCGTCGGCACCTTGTCCGGGTCGAGCGCCTGCACGGTCGCGTACTCGTCAAGCAGGTACTCCAGCTTCGCCATGTCGCCGTACGTCTCGGCGCGCGCCATCGGCGGTACGAGGTGGTCGACGATTACGGCATGGCCCCGCCGCTTCGCCTGAGTCCCCTCGCCCGGGTCGTTGACGATGAACGGGTACACCAGCGGCAGGTTCCCCAGTACGGCATCCGGCGCGCAGTCCGCGGCCATCCCGATGCCCTTGCCCGGCAACCACTCCAGCGTGCCGTGCTTGCCGAGGTGCACCACCGCGTGCGCCCCGAACCCGCCCTCCTCCGGCGATGCCTCCAGCCACCGGTACGCCGCGAGGTAGTGGTGCGACGGCGCCATGTCCGGGTCGTGGTAGATTGCCACCGGGTTCTCCCCGAACCCCCGCGGCGGCTGGATCATCAGTACTACGTTGCCGAACCGCAAGGCGGCCAACGCGATCGCCGGCTCCGGGCCGGACGTGTCCACATAGAGCGAACCAGGCGCCTCACCCCACGCCTCGGTCATTGCCTCCTGCAACGATTCCGGTGTCCGGCCGAACCACTGCTGGTAGATGGACAGCGGGATCTTCGCGACCGCACCCGCCAACTGCTCGTCGGTCAGCCAGTCGACGTCGTGTCCACCGGTCGCGATCAGCCGGTGGATCAGCCCGTCGGCTCCTTCGGCGCCCTGCAGTTCGTCGAGGTCGAGGTCCGGGCCGAGGTCGTACCCGGCCTCCTTCAGCTTGCCCAGCAGGACGACCGCCGAGGCGGGTGTGTCCAGGCCGACCGCGTTCCCGATCCGGGCGTGCTTGGTCGGGTACGACGAGAGGACCAGGGCGAGCTTTTTCTCCGCGGTGGGAACGTGTCGCAGCCGGGCCTGCGCGACCGCGATGCCCGCCAGCCGGGCGCACCGCTCGGGGTCCGGCTGGTAGCTCGCGATCCCCTCCGCGTCGTAGGCCTTGAAGGAGAACGGGACGGTGATCAGCCGGCCGTCGAACTCCGGGATCGCCACCTGCGTCGCGGCGTCCAGTGGACTGATCGCCGCATCGCTCTCCAGCCACTGCTCGCGCGTCGAGGTGAGCGCGAGGCCCTGGATCAGCGGGATGTCGAGGGAGGCCAGCGCGCCCGCGTCCCAGGCGTCGTCCGCACCGCCCGCGCTCGCGTTGGCAGCGACGGTGCCACCGGCCGCGAGCAGGGTGGTGACGAGCACGTCGCACTGGCGGAGCAGGTCGAACAGCCCGGCATTCTCCTCGCTCGACGGATCGAGGCCGCGCAACGTCCCGCAGTACACGGGCAGCGCGCGAGCGCCGGCGGACTCGACGGCGTCGGCCAGGACGTCGACGAAGGCGGTGTTGCCGGAGATCTCGTGCGCGCGGTAGTAGACGATGCCGACCACTGGGCGTCCGTGTTCTTCGCTGGCTGCGCTGGTTTCGCGGCCCGCGCGGATGCCGTACGACGGGAGGGTCTGTGGCGGGTCGAACGCGTCACCGGTGAGCAGCAGGGTGTCGCGCAGGAAGCCGGCCAGGTTCCGGAGGTTCTCCGAGCCGCCTTCGCGTAGGTACGCGAGCGCCTCGGTCACGGCACCGGCGGCGACCGTCGACAGCGACATCAGCTCGGCGTCGGGGGCGGCCTCACCACTGAGCACCACCGTCGGGATACCGGTGGAGATGACGGCGTCGAGGCCCTCCTCCCAGGCGCGGCGGCCGCCGAGCAGGCGGACCACGACGACCTCGACGCCGTCGATCAGGGAGGGCAGGTCACCGAGGTCGAGCCGGGCCGGGTTCGCGACCTTCCATCCGGACCGGGCCTGCGACGCGGCCAGCAGATCGGTGTCGGCGGTGGAGAGCAGCAACAAGTTCGCGGGCATGCGCGGCCGGTCCTTCCTCGGGGTGTCCACGCCCCGGGTGGGCAGTACGACGGCAGCAGTTCCTGACTCCCGCGCGAACGCGGTCACAGTGGCGGGACCGCCCCGGACTCACACCGGGTTCCTGCTGTACGCCGTCGATGACGAGCCGATGCTAGCGGACCTGTGGTGTGGCTGCGCCAGGTGAGCCTGCGATCCCGACGGTTGGCGGCGTTCACCTTGGTCAAGCCGCGCCTGCGAAGTAGCGCTGCGCCAGGTGCCAGGCAATCTCGGCACAGGCCCGACCGGTGTCGCGGGCGTCAAGGTCGCCCTGCTGGAAGTGGATACCGCCGTACCGTCGCGACAACCCGGCTTGGTTGGCGGCGTCGGTGAACGTCGCCCACCGAAGGGTTACGTCGCGCGCCGGGACCGCGTTCGGCTCCACGGTCGATGAGCCGGCCGGGATGACGGCCGAGAAGCCGAACCGGTCGCTGCCGGTGAAGAGCCGCAAGACTCCCGCGCCGGCAGCACTGAAGTTGCTGTGCCCCGACGCGTACTCACCGAAGGGAGGGGTCGGAAATGTCGGCAACTGGTACGGCCACCAGTCACCGCCGTCGATGAGCTGGACTCCTCGGAAGGGGCCGGCCCAGGCACGCACACGTTGCCCGTGGAAGAGGTAGCGGATCGCCGTGATCGGACGCACCGAGTCGTAGAAACGCTTGTTGTCCCAGGCAACGATGCCCGCGTCGAACATGGCGTTGTTGAGAGCGAAGAACATCTTGATGTCGGCCGCGATGCCGTGCCGGCCGATGCCGTGGTGGTCTCGATGGGACACGTTCTGCGCGAAGAGATTCCAGTGGCCCGGGGGCAATGCGCTGGACGGCCCATCAGTCCAATACTCCGCGATGACCTTCTGCTCGTCGGTGAGGTGTGCATTGATGTCGAGTAGCTCGAGAGCCTGCTCCCGATACGCCGCGGTGCCGTAGACCGCAGGCCCGGTCGGCGACCGCATCGACGACCCCGATCGCACAGCGAACGGAAGCACGTGTCCCCAGTGCGGCGCAACGAAGCCCGGAGTGACGAGATCGCCTCGTGAGTTGACATAGCGCAGCGGTTGCCAGCGGCTCGGATCGCGTACGGTCGACGCGTCGAAGGGCTGGGTCAGATCCATCGGCTCGTTCGCGGCACGGTAGCCGGTGATGTCGGAGTAGGGGACGCCCGGTGTGCCGGCGGGGTCGTCGCCGAGCTGGTTGGAGCCGTCGCGATGGCGGAAAGACAGAACGGCGGCGCATGCCACGTTCCCTACCCCGGCCGGCGAACCAAGGTCGGTTGTGATGTTCGCCGGGTCGTGCCCGAGCCGCGCCATGAGCGGGTCGAACACCGATACGCGGGACGCGGGGAAGAGATCAACGGCCGCCCGGTAGGCCGCGAAGCTGCTTGCCTCGACCTGATGTTTCAGCGTCCGCTCGCCCGCTGGACGACGTAACCCGCCGCCGTAGCGTGTGCCGACCGCAACCCGGTCGTAGGCCGCCCACGCGTCGTACATGCACGTGTGCACAATCGCCAGCGCTCGGGCAGTCATCGGCGGCCCGAGCTGGGAGTCGCGGACACCCTGCAGCGCCGCTTCATTCCACAGCAGGACGACGTTGTCAGGCGTCGACGCGCCGGCGTCGCCGGTAGTCGTCAGGCCGAACAACACCGTCGCCATGACCCCGGCGGTGCGGAGCGAGGCGCATCGCCTGGGCCATGACTTGTGATTCACCATCACCGACCTCCGAGCCTGGTCGGACCGCCGGCGGATCAGTGGACGTCGATCCGGCCATTGAGAACGGACTCCGTCGGCAGCACGAACTCAAACGGCGTAAGCAGCGTGAGTTGGAGCGTGCCCTCGCCCGGCCCGCCCTCCGTGACGACCACGAGGAAGGTCGCCGGTGACTTGCCCTGGTTGCCAGTCTGGAACATGCCAGTGCCTTCGAAGGTGACCTCGTCGCCGGCGAAGGTCGCGTCCGTCACCCGACCCCGCACGGCCATCAGATCGAAGCCGGGAAACTCCGACGCGCCGGCCATCAGACAGTTGAAGTGCCCGGTCACCGACCCATCGGCGTGACGCGACACCTGGAAACCGAACTGCGAGAACGGCGTCACACCGTCGACGGTGCCCCGCCCGCCCCCGTTCACCATTTCCGGCGCCGCTGCCTGCACCGGCGCCGCCACCAGCATCACCGCGGCCAGGACCACGGCGGTTAAAGCCAACACTCGTCTCATCTGCGCCTCCCCAGCGCGAGGAGCACGTCAGAGCCCTGGCGGACACCGGGTCAGCAGGCCAGCCCAGCCGGCCCCGTGCCCGCCTACTCTGCCATCACTCAGGGATGAAATCGGTAAACCCGCTTTCTACGGTCTTGTTGAAGTTGAGTCTTCAAATCAGTCGTCGGAGTTGTTGTCCAGCACGTGGAACAGCGTGCGGTTGCCGTTGCCCGGTGGCGCGGGAGGTGGCTCCGGGTTCCAGTACGCCGCGTTTCCCTTGGTCGTGGTGATGCCCTCGAAGAGCGTGTCGGGAGAGCCCACCAAGTGGCAGCTGACGGTCAGCACGCCCTTCTCGCCGGACGAGTACGTGACAGCCACCACGAGCAGCCCAGCGCGGGACGTACCGGGCGATCCGATGTCGTCGTTCGGGACTGGCGGCGTCCCAGGGGCCGAAGCGAACGACACGAACCGGGTCACGTCGTAGTCGCCGGTGCCGGTGACCACGCCAGCACTGTCGTACGTCGTCCAAGTCCCGCCGCCGGTGGCGCGCTTTCCGACCCGCGAGTCGGCGTCGAACCGACCGGAGCCGGTCAAGGTGATCTTGGAACCATCACTCGCCCGGGCCGAGGCCTCTCCGCCCGCGAACACCGTCCCTGTCGTGAAGTTGATGTTGACGATGTCCCAACGCATTTTCCCGTTGTCGTCAGATTTGGCTGATCCGGATGCACCGGTGAGCAGCACCAGTGCGACGGAGACTGCGGCAATCAAGCCCAGCAGCCGTGTGCCCTTCATGGCTTACCCCCTTCTTGTCCACACGGAAGCCTGCACGCGACTACGCAGCGTATGGCGACCCCCCAGGTCGATGGCGTGCTCACGGCAGACGAAAATCGACACGGCCGGCCATGGTGACCAGATGGCTACCCGACGCGACACCCGCCCATTGTGGCTCTGCCACTTGTCGTCAATGCGTCGGCGTTACCGAGGCGGAGACTTCCTCGGCTCACGTGCGAGAGCGTCATGCCGCAGGATCGCTGAGTCGCCAGTGACGTTCGCCGGTTGTACACCTCGTTCCCGCTCTGGAGATCCGCCACCGGACGGTCAACCGAACGAAACCCAGCAAAGAATCTAGACCTCGTGAAAACCAGGTGCAATGGCTCGATCGGGAGGCGTTAGTGGCGACCTGTCGCGTAGTGGGCCGCCAGGAGGTCGGTGGCCCAGTCGTTGTGGAGGTCTCGCCAGACGGAGTGGATGTGGTTGGCGTTGTCCTGGGTGTTGTCGTATTCCGCGAGGAAGGTGGGGCCGGCGATCGAGTAGTAGTGGGCGGCGCCGCGTTCGGTCGAGCCGGCCCAGGCGAAGGTGAGTCGCTCGATGCCGTGGGCGGTGATGTCCTGCCAGGTCTGCAGGCCGATCGGGCCGGCCGCGCGTCCGACGTACTGGCCGATCAGCAGGCTGAGGAGCTGGCGCTGGTCCGCGGACATGTCGCCGTACGCGAGACCACGGTGCAGCAGCGACGCGTCGGCGACCGGGTCGTGCCGGGTGAGGATGTCGTCGGGCGCGGTGCCGGCGACGATGGCGAGCTCCCGCTGGCCGGGTTCGAGGGCGGCGAGCAGTTCGCGGGCCAGATCCTGCTCGGGGGCGAGGAACCGGCGGCCGGCGTACGGGCCGGTGCGGACCTCGGCCGGGTTCGAGCCGAAGAACTGCGGGGTGAACGAGATGGCGCCGTCGACCAGCGTCACGTGCAGCGCGAGATGGTGACCGTTGAGCCGCCAGGCCCACGGCTCGAATCCGGCCGGGTCGCCGAGCACGCGAAGGTAGTAGCGACCGCCAACCGTCGAACCGGCCCAGCCCCCGATCTCGGCGACCTCCATCGGATCGGCGAGGCCGCGCACGATGATCTCGGCCGCCATCACGGCGCGGAAATCGGCCAGGCCGCGTTCGCTGTAGACGAGTTCGAGCAGGCGCACCACGAGGGCCTCCTGCGCCGCGGTCAACTCGGTCAGCGGCAGGCCCGGGACGGCACCGGGCAGGTAGGTCCAGACCTGGTGATCGGGTGTGTCGAAGGGCGCTGAGATCTTCTTCAGTTGTTCCGGGGTCAGCGCGGCCAGCAGGTCCTGGGTTGCCGCGCGGATCTGGTCCACCACCATGCGATCGCTCCCGTCGAGTAGCCCTTCCTCAGGACCCTACCCGCCGCTCGCGGCCGACGCTCAGGCTTTCGCGGTGGCGGCGACGCGGAGGCCGATGGTGGCGTAACCGCCTGATGGATCACGGCCCTCGCCGCGGTACGTCGTACGGCAGCTGCGGCTGGTCGCGTACCACGAGCCGCCGCGTACTGCGTTGACGTCGAGCCCGGCCTCCGCGCCATTGGTCGCGATGATCGTGCTGCTCGTCCACTCGTAGCAGTTTCCGGCCAGGTCGTACAGCCCAGATGTGGTCGCCCCGGCGGGATAGGCGCCGACGGCAGTGGTGTGCCCGCCCTTGTCCGCGATGGTCTGGTAGACGTCGGTGTACACGAATCCGGTGTTGTCCGAGTGGTCGATCCAGCCCGACACTGAGCCGTCCGCGCCGATGGACAGGATCGACGCCAGCTCGACCGATTCACCAGCTCGCGTCGAACGATCGGTGTAAGTGGCTGTCTGGTGGTTCGCCAGCGAACTCGGCCCACTGCGCGTTGGTGACGAGCTTGGCGGCGAGGGCGTACTCGGCCTTGATCGGTGCGGCCTCGCCGGTGCTGTTCTGCTGGAGCCCCGTCGCGAAGGCGAGCTCGGTGTTGGCACCAAACTTGACCATCGACGTGGCGATGGAGGCGGCTGCCAGCGCTGAGGTTGCACCGGTTGAAGGAGTCGTGGAGGTCGCGGGTGTCGTGGCGGTCGCGCCGGCTTCGGCGGCGGTCTCCGCGCTGCTGCCGTTGGCGCCCGTGAGCAGCTCGCGACCGGGGCCGACGGCAACCGCTGCGCCGGCGGCGAGCACCACAGCCCCGCCAATGAATCGTCGCCGACCGATCATGTTCGTCCTCCTTGCTCAGCGACCCCGGTTGGGAGCCGATGACCATGAAGCTACGGAGGCAGCCTGTCCGCCGGCTAAGTCCCGGCTGGGAGGTTCCTCCGAACGCAGCGCCCCTGCCTGCGCACGGGCGCTGCGTCGATGGTGGTGCCGGTCAGTGCGTGGCGAGCGAGGCGCAGAACGCGGCGAGTTGCTCCTCGGTGAACCCGTGGCTCATCAGGAACTCCATTTCCGCGACCGTTCCGAGGTGGCCGCCGGGGTTGAACGAGCCGCCGAAACCGCCGGGCAGCGCGGCCCCGTCCGGCAGGGTCGCGCCGTCCAGCGCACCACTGGCGATAGCGCTGCGCAGCGGGCCCAGACAGCCGGAGTAGTTGACGGCAAAGTCGTTCGCCGGGGTGTCCGCGGAAGCCATGACCGGGGCGGCAAGCCCCAGACCGAGGACGGCCGCGGTAGTGAGGATCGCGCGGGTGATGATGCGCATGATGGGGAACTCCTTCAGTTGTATCGGCCCGGGTGGCCGGTGACTCCTTCGAAGCTAGGAGCGCGACCCCGCCGCTCGCGTCGGGGAAACCCCTACGCCTGTCGCTGCGCCGCGTGCGCCAGTTGAGCGGCGAGTTGAGTGCGGGAGGCGACTCCGAGCTTGCGGTAGACGCGAGTCAGGTGAGCTTCGACGGTCTTCGGGCTGACGAAAAGGCTGATCGCGACATCGGTGTTGCGTGCCCCGTCGGCCACCAACAGGGCGATCTGCAGCTCCTGCGGCGTCAACTGGCGCCGCGGGTCGTCCGTACGCCGCTGCAGAGTCTCACCAGTCAGCCGCAGCTCGCTGCGCGCGCGATCGGCCCAGTACGCCGCGCCCCGCTGCTCGAACATCGTCCACGCGGTGCGGAGGTGATCACGTGCGGCCGATCGTCTGCCCTGCCGGCGCAGCCGCTCCCCCAGGCACAACAATGTGCGCGCCTGCTCGAGCGGCGCATCGACGCTCCCGTACGCCGCGAGCGCGTCGCCGAAGCAGGCCTCGAACTCACCGTCCGACGCAAGTAGACCGCGACAGCGGGCGGCAACGGCCAGCACGCTCGCAGCCTTCCGGGGCCGACCATAAGCCTCCAGACGTTCGACGAGACGCATCGCCTCCTCGACCTGACCGCAACGCGCCAAGGCCTCGGCGAGATCACCCTCGACCGCGAAGGTCCGGGGCTCCGTCACGCCGCCGTCGGCCAGCGAATCCACCGCCGGCGCCAACTCGTCGACGGCGTCCTGGTACCGGCCCGAAGCGAGCGCCAAGGTGCCCAAGGCAGCTGCACAGGTGACTTCGAGCTCCGCGGCCGGTTGTGGATCGGCCCGCCTGACCTGCTCGGCGTGCGCCCTGCAGTCGATCCCCCGGCCGAGATCGGCCTCGACTCTGGCAAGCCCGGCAACGGCCGTCGCGAGCTGAACCGGCTCGTCGAGCTGCTCGGCCAAAGCACGGGCCTCGTCCGCCTGGACCAGAGCCTGATCGAGGCGACCGGCGCGACGCGAGGCCTCGGCCGCGTTCGTCAGGGCATTGGTGAGCATCCACAGATCACCATCGGCGCGGCACAGCTCGACCGCCCGGCTGAGCACCCGCTCGGCATCCGCGGACCGGTCCAGCCAGCCCAGCACCGGACCGAGCATCGCCAGCGCCGTGACGTCATCAGTGCCCTCGGCAACCTCTGTCGCCGCTGCCGTCAGCTGCGCACCGTCGACCGTCTCGCCGGCCATGACCAAGATGTAGGCGACTTTGAAGCTCACCACGAGCGGCTGAGCCCGGCGGCCGATCAGCTCCCAGGCCCGCCGTGCGTAAGGCAACGCCGCGGCCGGCCGGCACGACGCACCGAGACCGACGACTGGGTATGCCAGCAGTTTGGCGGCCCGCTCGACGTCGTACGCCGCGACCCGGTCGGCCGCCCGCTGTAACCGTTCCGGTGGCTCGGGCCGGCCACGCCACAGCGAAATCCGGGCGCGTTCGTGTTCCGCATCCGCGCGGAGCAGGGGATCCGTGGTGAGCGCGAGCACGGCCTCCAGGTACTGCTCCGCGATCGAGTGACGCCCGGCGCGGAACGCCGCCACAGCCGCGAGATACGTCCGCTCGGCGCGTGGTTCGGCATCGGTGCTGAGGCGCGCCGCGAGCTCGAAGGCACGGCTCTCCGCCCACCGCCCGCCGCGGGCCCGCGCGAGGTCCGCCGTACGGGCCAGTTCGGCGGCCACCGTCTCGTCCGGGCCCGGTGCGGCCAGCGCGGCATGCCAGGCACGCATCTCCGCCTGCCCGGCCGGGAGGTTCGCCGCCACACACCGATGCGCGGACTTCCGTTCGGACAGTGTCGCCTCCTGGTGGACCACCGAACGGAGTACGGGATGCCGGAAGGTCAGTGCGGACGGGGTGGTGCGGACCAGCCCGTCCCGCTCGGCGGGATCGAGCGCTGACGGATCCCCGGTGAGAGCCGTGATCGCCGGCAGCAACTGCTCCGGTCCGGCTCGTTCGCTGACGGCCAGCACCAACAGCGCGGCCCGGGTAGTCGCCGGCAACGCGGCCAGCTTGCGGCGATAGATGCCGGCGATCTCGCCGCCGACCGGCAACGGCTCGGCCAACGGCGCCCGTCCCCTGAGCTCCTCGGGTCCGACGGAGCCGACCAACTCACGGAGGGCGAGCGGGTTGCCACCGCCGGCTCGCAAGAGTGCTGATGCCACCGGCCCCGGAAGCTCCTGTCCCGCCTGGGCAGTGAGCACCTCGCGGGCCGCAGCGCCGTCGAGGCCCGGGAGCGGTAGCGCCGGGATCCCGCGCGGCAGGTCGGAGGTGCCGTCCTGCTCGCGCGCTGCGAAGACCATGGCCACCCGCTCGGACTCGACCCGGCGAACCGTAAAGGCGAGGGCAGCCACCGAAGCGGCGTCGATCCATTGCGTGTCATCGATCAGGCAGAGCACGGGCCGCACTGCCGCGGCTTCTGAGAGCAGGGTCAGGACGGCAGCGGCGACAGCGAATCCGTCTAGCTCCCTGACCGGCGTCTCAGCGAACGCGGTACGCAGCGCAGCCTCCTGCCTCGGGGGCAGGTCGGCGACCCCTGCCGCCACCGGCCGCAGCAGCTCGAACAGCCCGGAGTAGGCCAGCTCCGTCTCGAGTTCGACACCGGTCGCGCGGAGAACCCGGAAGGAGTCCGCACGGGCGGCGGTGTCATCGAGCAGCGCGGTCTTGCCGATACCGGGCTCGCCCAGCACCAGCAACCCGCCGCCGGATCCGGCCCGCGCACTCGCCAGCAGGCGGTCGATCCGGGCTCGCTCCGCGTCCCTCCCCGGCAACACATCTCACCGTACAACTCGCTTACAGCCAGGCCGAGCGCTCCCGTTCGGTCGGTTTGTAGTCGGTCCACTGCTCGAACGGGCGATCCAGCTTGTAGCGGAAGTTCGGCTGCCTCAGCAGGACGCGCGTCTCCGCGTTGTCCGGGTTGCGCAGCGTCTCGAAGAACTTCACCGACCAGTGGAACCAGCGCATGCAGAACAACCGCATGGTCAACCCGTGCGACACCAGCAGCACGTTCCGCGGCGAGTCCGGCGTCTCGAAGTCCCGGTGCATCGTCTCCAGGAAGCTGGACACCCGGTCGTACACATCCGAGCCGGACTCGCCGTGGGTGAACCGGTAGAAGAAGTGCCCGTACGAGTCGCGCAGCTTCTCCTGCTTCTCGATGTCGTCGGTGTCCTGGAAGTTGGCCCAGTCCTGCTCGCGCAACCGCGGTTCCTCGCGGGCGATCCCGATCAGGTCGTCGATGCCGAGAGCGTCGAGCGTCTGCAGGGCCCGCAGGTACGGCGAGACGTAGACGCGGACGGGCTCGTCCTCGAACAACGTGCGCAGTCTCTTACCCGCCTCGGCCGCCTGCTCGTGACCATGCGGGGTGAGCAGGACCGCATGGTCGGGCACCCGTTCGTAGATCGACTTGTCCAGGTTCGCCTCGGACTCCCCATGCCGGATCAACGCGATCCGCATCGGCCGCTGACTCAGGTTCATCGGCGCTCGCGATCCTCTCGTTGCGTCCGAAGACGCGAGCGCTCCAGCCCTCGGTTCTTCGGACGCAAGGCAAGGATTGCGGCGAAGGCAGCCGCGGCGTAGGAGACGCGCCGGGCGAGGGCCGCGGTACGGCGTACGTCGGTGACCCCAGGCGTGAGTCCATCGCCGAGCGTGCCGCGATCCTCGACCTCGTCGCCGTAGGTGTTCGTCCCGCCCAGTCGGAGATCCAGCGCGGCCGCGAAGGAGGCCTCGACCGGTCCCGCGTTCGGGCTCGGGTGCTTGCCCGCATCCCGCTGCCAGATCCGCCACACGTGCGCCATGCGGCCCGACGTCAGACCGGTGAGGAATGCGCAAACACGTGCCGGAACAAGGTTGACGAGATCATCGAACCTGGCGGCCGCCCACCCGAAGTTCCGGTAACGGGCCGACTTGTAGCCGACCATCGCGTCCAGGGTGTTCGCCGCCCGGTAGCCGATCAGGCCGGGGATCCCTAGTAGCCCGCCCCAGATCAGCGGCGCCACGGTCGCGTCGGATGTGTTCTCGGCGACCGATTCCACCGTGGCGCGGGCCAATTCGTCCGCCTCCAGCTCGGTGGCGTCGCGACTGCAGAGGTGGCTCAACCTGGATCGGGCGGCCGGGATGTCCTTGTCCTCGAGCAGACCGCCCATCACCTCGGCCTCGCGTTCCAGACTCCGTCCGCCGAGCACGGCCCACGTGGCGATCGCGGTCAGCAGCGTCCGGGCGACCGGCCGATCCTTGGTGAGCCGCTCGGCAACCACACCGGCCGCGACCGTCGTCCCCACCAGCACCCCCGCGTACGCCGTACCAGCTCCCCGCGAGTCGGCATACACCCGCGCCTCCAGCCGCCCGGCCACCCGACCGAAACCCGCCACTGGGTGATACCGCCGCGGATCACCAAGAAGGCGATCAGCCGCAAACCCCAGAATCAACCCAAGTGCTCTCGACACCCCCCGAAGTCTGCCAGCTCCCCACCACTCCCTCCCCACCAAACCCCACCTTGAGCACCCACCAGTCAGCTTCCGCGCCGGATGACGGCTGGCCGGTGCCCAAAGCCGCCGCTGAGACGAGGCGCATCGGCGGGTGGGCTCGGGAAGCGGGGCAGCCCGGGGAGGTGGTCCAGCGGACACCTTGGGCACGGGCCAGGCACGATCCGGGCGGGCAGACGGCTGGCCCGTGCTCAAGGTGGTCGCCGGCAGGGACCTTGAGCACCCATCAGTCGGCTTCCGGGCCGGATGACGGCTGGCCGGTGCCCAAAGCCGCCGCTGAGACGAGGCGCATCGGCGGGTGGGCTCGGGAAGCGGGGCAGCCCCGGGGAGGTGGTCCAGCGGACACCTTGGGCACGGGCCAGGCACGATCCGGGCGGGCAGACGGCTGGCCCGTGCTCAAAGTGGTCGCCGGCAAGGACCTTGAGCACCGGCCAGTCGACTTCCGGGTGAGAAGACGACTGGCCGGTGCCCAAGGTCGCTGGGTCGAGGGGTTGGCGGCGGGGGACGTTGGGCTGGGCAGCCCGGGAGGGTGGGGCGGACGTGGGGTGTGGAAGGGTGATCGGCATGGGAATTGCGGACCTGCTGGGTGGGGTTGCCGGGGCTGGGGAGTTCGGGGTTTGGCTGGGGCGGCTTGATGGGGTGGCGGTGTTCGAGCATCAGGCTGAGCGGACGCATTACTCGGCCAGCACGATGAAGTTGCCGGTGGCGATCGCGTTGATGCGCAAGGTGGCAGCCGGTGAGCTGGCGCTGGACCAGCCGGTGATCGTGCGCAACGACTTCGCCTCGGCGGCCGACGGGCGGTTCGGGGTGAACCAGGACGAGGACGAGGCGCCGGCCACCTGGACCAAGCTGGGTACGCCGGTCGAGCTCGGCTGGCTCGCGACCGAGATGATCACGCTGTCCAGCAACCTGGCGACCGACCTGGTGCTCGAATGCGTCGGGGTGGACGCGGCGAATGCGGTGCTCACGGAGTACGGGTCCGGGCGGAGCGCGATCCGGCGTGGGATCGACGATCGGGTCGCGCAGGCCGCCGGGATCAGCAACGAGATGAGTCCGGCCGACCTGGCCGCCGTACTGGTTGCGGTGGGCAATGACAAGACGGCGGGCGGGGAGTACGTTCGCGACCTGCTGGCCGGGAACCAGTGGAACGGCGAGATCCCGGCCGGCGTGCCTGCCGGGACCCGGGTCGAGCACAAGAACGGCTGGGACACGCGGATCCGGCACGACGGCGGCATCGTCTACCCGCCGGACGCGGAACCGTTCGTGCTGACGGTGTGTACGACGTCGGAGCTGCCCGACGCGGAGGCGCAACGGCTGATCGCGTCGATCGCGACCGGGGCGTGGAACCACCGGAACAACCTGGAGGCGATCCGATGAAGATCAGCACCCAGCTCGTCTCGGCTCCCCTGCACACGCCGTTCGTGACCGCGCTGCGGACCGCCACCCACGCCGATTCGTTGCTGGTCTCGATCAGCGACGGCGACCAGACGGGTTGGGGCGAAGCGCCTCAGGTGTGGAAGGTGACTGGCGAGTCGCTGGCCGGTGCGCAGGCGTGTGTCGAGGGGCCGATCGCCTCCGCCTTGGACGGTTTGGGACCCGACGATCTGACCGAGGCGTTGCGCCGGGTTCAAGGGGCGGTCCAGGGCAACCACGGCGCGAAGGCCGCCGTCGACGTCGCTCTGCATGATCTCGCGGCTCGTCGTTGCGGGAAGACGCTGCACGGATTCCTGGGATCGACGGTCGATGTGATCCGGACCGACGTGACCTTGTCCGCAGGCGATCCGTCGGCGTTGGCGCAGGCCGCGATCGACCGGGTGAGCGACGGGTTCGACGTACTGAAGGTCAAGGTCGGAACGGGTGACGCGACCGCGGACTTCGAGCGCATCCGCCGGATCCGCGAGGCGGTCGGCCCGGCACCGCGGCTGCGGTTGGACGCCAATCAGGGCTGGACCCGGCGCGACGCCGTCACCGCGATCCGCGCGCTGGAGGACGCCGGCTGCGATGTCGAACTGGTCGAGCAGCCGGTCGCGGCCGCCGATCTGGAAGGCATGGCCTGGATCACCGATCGAGTCAGTACGCCGATCCTCGCCGACGAGTCCGTGTACGGCGTACGAGATCTGGTTGCCGTGATCCGGTTGGGCGCGGCCGATCTCGTCAACGTCAAGCTGGCCAAGTGTGGCGGACTGGGACCGGCCCGGACCCTGCTGGACCTCGCCCGCGAACACGGACTCGGCACCATGGTCGGTTCGATGATGGAGAGCCACGTCGGAGTCGGAGCGGCGGCCGCACTCGTCTCGGCGTACCCGACTTCCGCGGTGAACGACCTGGACGCGGCCTGGTGGCTGAAGGAGGCACCGGTCACCGGCGGGATCCGGTACGACGGGCCCGACATCCACTTGCCGTCCGATCCTGGACTCGGCGTGACAGGCTTGACCGTATGAAGCTAGCCGCCGCCAAGGTCCCGGTCAGCACCGTTTGGACCTCGCCCGACGCTCCCCGTGACCTCGATGCTCCCGCGGTCGCCGCCGCGCCCGATGTCGCCGCGTGGGCCAAGTCCATGGACACCGAGACTCGCCTCGGCCTGCACGGCCGGACCCTGACCCAGTTGCTGCTCGGCGAACCGGTGATGGTTCGCGCCGAACGGGACGGCTGGTCCGAGATCCTCGCACCGTGGCAACCGTCTTCAGCCGATGAGCTCGGCTACCCGGGCTGGGTGCCGTCGGCCCACCTGGGCGAACTCCCGGTCGCCGCGACCGACCCGATCGCCGTGCGCGTTCCGACCGCGGCGCTGATGGCCGAGCCCGGTGCCGGCGCGGTGGCCGAGCTCTCCTTCGGCACCGTCCTCGCGTCGGTCGACCATGCGGATGGGTTCACCAAGGTGGCACTGCCCGACGGCGGATTCGGCTGGCTGGACGATGACGCGACCCGCGCGGTCCAGGAGCCCGCCAAGGCCGAGGACCGGATCCAGCTGGGATCGCTGTTCCTGGGACTCGAGTACCTCTGGGGCGGTACGTCGGCGTACGGGCTGGACTGCTCGGGGTTGATCCACGCCGTCAGCCGCGTGCTCGGTCAGCGGATCCCGCGCGACGCGCACGACCAGGCGGCCGCGCTGGAGCAGCTGCCAGTGGACGAGGTGCAGCCCGGTGACCTCTACTTCTTCGCCCGCCCGGACCAGAAGATCCACCACGTCGGCTTCGTCTCGGCGCAGGGCATGCTGCACGCCTCCGAGACCGGCAAGCGCCTCGAGAACGAGGCCCTCACCCCCGAACGCCGGGCCACCCTGGTCGCCGCCGCCCGGCTCTGACCACGCTTCAGACACGGGCGACTTTCACTCAGTGATCACCGTCCGTTTCTTGACTCACGCTCTGTTGTGAGCGGCGCAATACTGCTACCGTCTGGCCAGCGCCCGGGGGGGTGCGCTGGGGAGGGGGGCATCGATCCACCTGCGTAATTGGTCGCTGACGCGGTGGGGAGCCAGAGCGAAACCGGCCTTGCCCAGTTGCCGAGTCATGGCCAACTGGAGGTTTGTGGTGTCAATCAGTGAGTCGCGCGCGGGGCGACGGAGTCGCGCCCGGAAGCGCCTGATCGTAGCCGTGGCGGCGCCGGCCTTGGCGGTCGCGACTGTGTCGGTGTCCATGTCGTCGGCCTCCGCTTCGGCGAGCTCGACGGCGACCGTCACGGACGGGGTGAACGGCGTCGTCTACGCCAGCACCCATATCGGCGATCGCACGATCATCGGTGGTTCCTTCACGTGGGCGGGACCGTCCACCGCGGGCGCAGTACCGGTCGACGGCACTACCGGCGTCCGGACCTCGATGCCTCGGGTGAACGGTACGGTAAATGCCGCCGCCCGCGACGGGTCCGGCGGCTGGTATGTGGGCGGGGTCTTCGAGTTCGCCGGCGGTTTCGTCCGCAACGGCGCTGCCCGGGTGACCTCCGCGGGCGTGGTGACGTCCTGGAACCCGCAGCCGACCGGCCAGATCCGCGCCATCGCGAGCGTGGGCAACGTCGTCTACCTCGGCGGGTCCTTCACCGCGATGGACGGTACGTCGAGGAGCGGTCTGGCCGCGGTCGACCGGGTCACCGGCGCGCTACTCCCCTGGAACCCAGGCGTCTCCGGAACAGTCTCCGCGTTGGCGGTCAGCGCTGACGGCACCACCGTGTACGTCGGCGGATCGTTCAGCGGTCTGGGTGGGCAGTCCCGGGCCAACCTCGGTGCCGTGGGCACCGATGGCACAGTCAGCTCCTGGGCGCCGGGCGTCAACGGTCCGGTCAACGCGCTGGCCGTCCAGGGCAGTGCTGTCTACGCAGGTGGTTCGTTCACCAGCGCCGGCGGTGCGGCCCGTACGAACCTGGCCGGCTTGGACGCCGCCGGTACTGCGCTCCCGTGGAGCGCCGACACCGACGGACCGGTCAACGCTCTCGCCAACACCTCGACGACCCTCTACCTGGGCGGACAGTTCAGCCTGGTAGGCGGGCTCGCGCGATCCAACCTCGGCGCGCTGGACATGGCCACCGGCTCCGTGACGTCCTTCGCTGGCGGGGTGGACGGTTCGGTCACCTCGTTGACGGTCAACTCGACCGCCACCACCGTGTACGCGGGTGGCACCTTCACTTCCGCTGCCGGGCAGACCCGGTTGCGGGCCGCGGCCTTCACGTCGGCTGGTGCACTGACCGGCTGGGATCCGCGCGCCGAGGCGACCGTCACCACGGTCGCGCTGTCCGGCGGAGCGGTGATGGTCGGCGGCAACTTCAGCATGCTGAACGGCTACCCGCGCACCAACGCCGCCGCCATCCGTGGCGACGGCAGCGTAGACCCGTCCTGGAACCCGTCGCCGAACAACACCGTGTACGCCGTGGCCGCGACGGCCGACGGCACCCGCGTCTTCCTTGGCGGCACGTTCACCTCGGTCGGCCCGTCGGCTCGCACGTACATCGCAGCCGTCGACGCCGTCACCGGAGCCACCGACCCGAACTGGACGAAGGCCGCGAACAACACGGTCCGCGCGCTGGCCGTGTCCGGACAGGTCGTCTACGCCGGCGGCTCCTTCACCCGGGCCGGCGGCGGTGACGCCATCCGGATCGCAGCCCTCACGGTCGCCAACGGCACACCAGTGCCCGGCTTCACGGCGGCGGCTCCGAACAACACCGTCAAGGCGCTCCTGACCTCACCCGACGGCACCAAGCTGTACGCCGTGGGCGGGTTCAACGCGGTCGGTGCATCGAGTCGACCGGGTGCCGCCCAGCTCGACGCGGCCACCGGTGCCCTCACGTCGTTCGCCCCGAGCGCCGGCGGCGCCGGGATCGCGGCGGCGCTGACGCCCGACGGTTCGCGCTTCTACTTCAGTACGACGTCCAACCGCACGTACGCCTACGACCCGGCCGGAGCTACGCCGAACAACCCGGTGCACACGATCCGTACCGGCGGCGACGTCCAGGCGATCGGCGCCTCGGCGACGGAGATCTACGTCGGCGGCCACTTCACCAACCTGCCGGTCGAACACCTTGCCCGGATGCACGCCGCCGCCTTCTCGGTCAGCACCGGTACGGCGACGGCCTGGGATCCGGGGCCGGACGGAATCATGGGCGTCTGGGCCATCAGCGTCACCGGTTCCACGGTCACCATCGGCGGCGACTTCCTCAAGGTCGGCGGCAAGACCCAACCCGGCTTCGCCCGCTTCGGCGGCACTCCGTAGTACCTCGCAAAAGGCAACTGGCTCCTCATCGACCCTGACCGATGAGGAGCCAGTCTTCTTACGTCAGGCCTTCTTGGAGTCCGTCTGCTCGGGCTGGGGCTCTTGGAGATCTTCGAGCTCCGCGCGGGTGGCCGGGTCGAGCTCGATCGGGGTGGCCTCGTCCAGCTCGCCGCCGCCGGCGGCCGCGGCGGCCGACTCCTGGCCGTTCGCCTTCGCCTCGGCCGCGGCTAAGTTGCGGGACTTGTAGAGGCTCGCGACCGTCGTGATGCCCAGCGTGATGATGATGAAGGTGAGCGACACCCAGATCGGGATCTCCGGCGCCCACTCGATGTGGTGACCGCCGTTGATGAAGGGCAGCTCGTTCTCGTGCATCGCGTGCAGCACCAGCTTGACGCCGATGAACGCGAGCACAACCGACAGGCCGAGCGACAGGTAGATCAGCCGCCGCAGCAGGTCACCGAGCAGGAAGTACAGCTGGCGCAGACCCATCAGCGCGAACACGTTCGCGGTGAAGACCAGGAACGGCTCCTGGGTCAGCCCGTAGATCGCCGGGATCGAGTCGAGCGCGAACAGCAGGTCCGTCGTACCGAGTGCGACGATCACGATCGCCATCGGGGTGACGAGGCGCTTGCCGTTCTTGATCACGGTCAGTTTGACGCCGTTGTACTCGTCGGAGGCGTTCAGGTGCCTTCTGGCGAACCGGATGACCGCGTTCTCCTTGTAGTCCTCGTCGTCGTTCTCACCCTGCATCGCGAGGTGGATCGCGGTGTAGACCAGGAAAGCGCCGAACAGGTAGAAGACCCAGGAGAACTGGTTGATCGCGGCCGCGCCGACGGCGATGAAGATACCGCGGAAGACGAGCGCCAGGATGATGCCGATCAGCAGTGCGGTCTGCTGGTACTTCCTCGGCACCTGGAACCTGGACATGATGATCAGGAAGATGAACAGGTTGTCCACACTGAGGCTGTACTCGGTCAGCCAGCCGGCGAAGAACTCCCCCGCGTACTGCCCGCCGGAGAAGGCCCAGATCCCGAGCCCGAAGACGATCGCGAGACCAACGTAGACCGCGATCGCGGTCGCGGATTCCCGGGTGGACGGCTCGTGCGGGCGCCGACCGATGATGAAGACATCGAATGCCAGCACGGCGAGCATCAGCCCGACCGTGATGTACCAGACGTAGTCGTGAACGTGCACAGGCAAACCTCCGGAGCTCAGACGTGAAAGACGGACTCCGAAGGTCTCTTCCGCCTGGCTCGAATCTCAGCCTGGCCGGCGGCACCGGGCGCGGAGACGAGCTCCCTACCGTGATGACGATACCGCCGCGAAGGAATACTCCCCTTCAACCACCCCTATTCTGTCGGGTCGGTGACCGAGTATCCAAATCGGGGACGGGCGTACCAGCTGTCGGAATGATCACGTCGCGTCAGCGGAATAATCTCACTGAGTGATCGGGTTGTACTCCGTCAAGGCTCTGCCGGCTGTCCTACGACGGCCGCCGGCTCCTCGGCAGCTTCGCCACGATGATCTCGTACGACGTATCCACCAGCTCGAGGATCTCGTCGTCCGGTACGGCGCCGCCGAGCTTGACCGAGTTCCAGCCGGACCGGCCGATGTAGGCCAACTTGGCGACATCACCGGGATAGGTCGCGACCAGCTCGTCGGCCTCATCCCGGTTCGCGCCGCACTTGATCCCGACCGAGTCGCCGCCGCCGAGGAACGCGAAGATCTTGTCCCCCACCTTCGCGACGACGTCCCCCTCCCACGGCTCGTCCTGCCACGCCCCCGGCTTCGTCAGGCAGTGCTCCAGCAGCTCAGCCCCGTCCAGTCTCATCCGTCACTCCCTATCACCCGTCACGCCGGACAACTCCCCAGGTCAGCTGTGGGTGACGGCCTCGACGTTGTTGCCGTCCGGGTCGCGGACGAACACGCCGTAGTACCCCGGGTGGTACTCCGGCCACTCACGCGGCTCGTGCAGAATCTCGGTCCCCAGCTCCTGGGCTGCCTCGAAGACCTTGTCCACCGCGGCCCGATCCGGCGCCACGAACGCGACGTGGATCTCCCGCTGCACGCCGCCCTGCGCCTTCCCGAGCCAGAATCGCGGAAAACCGTCCGGTCCGGCCAGCCCTAGCGCGTCGCCGTAATCCATCGCGACCGTGACACCGAGCGGCGCGAGCAGGCGCTCGTAGAACGCCCTGCTCGCCGCCAGATCATCACACTGCACCGACACGTGGTCGAGCATGTCTCCCCCTCCCCTTCGTACGCCAGGCCTCTGACTACTTGGCGCCGGCGTTGACCATTTGGCGGAGTTCTTTCTTGAGTTCGGAGATCTCGTCGCGGTAGCGGGCGGCGACCTCGAACTGGAGCTCGGCGGCGGCGTTGTGCATCTGGTCGGTCAGCTGCTGGATCAGGTCGGCCAGGTCGGAGGACGGCAGACCACCGGCCAGCTCCCTCGCCTTCTCGCCGGCCTTCTGCTTCCCGCCGCCCGGGACCGGGGCCTTCCCGCGCGACTGGGTCCGGCCGGAGCCGAGCAGTTCGGCGGTGTCGGCGTCCTCGCGGGCCAGCATGTCGGTGATGTCGGCGATCTTCTTCCGCAGCGGCTGCGGGTCGACACCGTTCGCCTCGTTGTACGCGACCTGCTTGGCCCGGCGGCGGTTGGTCTCGTCGATCGCCTGTTCCATCGACGGGGTGATCTTGTCGGCGTACATGAACACCTGGCCGGACACGTTTCGCGCGGCCCGGCCGATGGTCTGGATCAGGGACCGGCCCGACCGCAGGAAGCCCTCCTTGTCGGCGTCCAGGATCGCGACCAGCGACACCTCGGGCAGGTCCAGCCCCTCGCGGAGCAGGTTGATCCCGACCAGTACGTCGTACTCGCCCATCCGGAGCTCGCGGAGCAGCTCGACCCGGCGGAGCGTGTCCACCTCGCTGTGCAGGTACCTGGTCCGGATCCCCATCTCCAGCAGGTAGTCGGTCAGGTCCTCGGACATCTTCTTCGTCAGCGTGGTGACCAGGATCCGCTCGTCCTTCTCGACCCGGATCCGGATCTCGTGGATCAGGTCGTCGATCTGGCCCTTGGTCGGCTTGACGAGCACCTCGGGATCGATCAGCCCGGTCGGCCGGATCAGCTGCTCGACGAACCCGTCGGACTTGTCCTGCTCGTACTGCCCCGGGGTGGCGGACAGGTAGACGGTCTGCCCGATCCGCTCCAGGAACTCCTCCCAGCGCAGCGGCCGGTTGTCCATCGCCGACGGCAACCGGAACCCGTGCTCCACCAGCGTCCGCTTGCGCGACATGTCGCCCTCGTACATCCCGCCGATCTGCGGCACGGTGACGTGCGACTCGTCGATCACCAGCAGGAAGTCCTCGGGGAAGTAGTCCAGCAGGCAGTGCGGCGCCGTCCCCGGCTCGCGGCCGTCGGTGTGCCGGGAGTAGTTCTCGATCCCCGAGCAGGTGCCGATCTGCCGCATCATCTCGATGTCGTACGTCGTCCGCATCCGCAGCCGCTGGGCCTCCAGCAACTGGCCACCACGCTCGAGCTCGGCCAGCCGCTCCTCCAGCTCGGCCTCGATCGAGGTGATCGCGCGCTCCATCCGCTCGGGCGCGGTCACGTAGTGCGTCGCGGCGCCGATGTAGACCTCGTCCTCCTCGCTCAGCACCTCGCCGGTCAGCGGGTGCAGCGTCATCACCCGCTCGATCTCGTCGCCGAAGAACTCCACCCGGACGGCGAGCTCCTGGTACACCGGGAACACCTCGAGCGTGTCGCCCCGGACCCGGAAGGTGCCCCGCGTCCCGGCCAGGTCGTTGCGGGCGTACTGCACCCCGACCAGCTTCCGGAGCAGGCCGTCCCGGTCCATCTCGGTGCCGACCTTGACGTGGATCATCCGGTTCAGGTACTCGTCGGCGGACCCCAGGCCGTAGATGCACGACACCGTCGCGACCACGACCACGTCGCGCCGGGTGAGCAGGGACCAGGTCGCCGAGTGCCGGAGCCGCTCGACCTCCTCGTTGATCGAGGAGTCCTTCTCGATGTAGGTGTCCGTCTGTGGGACGTACGCCTCTGGCTGGTAGTAGTCGTAGTACGAGACGAAGTACTCGACCGCGTTGGCGGGGAAGAACTGGCGCAACTCGTTCGCGAACTGGGCGGCGAGGGTCTTGTTCGGCTGCAGGATGAGCATCGGCCGCTGGATCCGCTCGGCCAGCCAGGCCATCGTCGCGGTCTTGCCGGTACCGGTCGCGCCGAGCAGCACGACGTCCTGCTCGCCCGCGTTGATCCTGCGCTCGAGCTCGTCGATCGCGGCGGGCTGGTCACCCGCCGGGTCGAAGTCGGACACGACCTTGAGCGGCGCGACCATCCGCTGGAGATCCGAGACCTGTCTCATGCCCCCCACCGTACGGCCAGCCGCCGACAGTTTTCGAATACGAGCCCATCGGCGCCCGCCACGGACGGAGTACGGGGGCTCAGGCGGACGGAGTACAGGGGGTCAGGCTGCCGGAGTACAGGGGGTCAGAAGGAGCGGACCAGGGTCCCGTTCATGTTCAGGATCTCCTGTTTGCGCTTGGCCCAGACCTCACGCTGCAGCGCCGAATCCGTCGCCGTCGTCTGCCCGTTGTGGTCCTCGAACGCCTGCACGAACCCGGAGAACACCACCGGCTTCTTGCCCTTGACAGGCACGACGGCCGAGTAGTTGGTCGCGTAGCACACCTTCAGCGTCTTGTTCGGGCACTTCCGGAAGCTGCCCTTGCCGATCACCACGTGCTGCAGGTTGTTCGACTCCACGTCGACCAGGTGTTCCGCGAACGCCTTCGCGCCCATCAGCCTGGTCTGCCGGATCCAGAAGTACCCGTCGATCGCCCCCGGCCGGCCGGGCTCGGGCAGCAGGTAGCTGACCCCCGAGCGGGACGTGTCCGGGTCCTTGATCCAGCCCTTGGCCGGGGTGAACCAGACCCCGCCGCCGACCTCGACACCCTTGTCGTACGGCCCCCTGGTGATCACCGGCTGAGTCGGCGCCGGCGTGGGCGGCGTGTACAGCGTCCCCACCGGCTCCGGTGTCACCGTCTCCGTCGGCGCCGCAGCGGCCGGCTCGTCCTTCTTGCCGCCGCTGGTCACCAGCAGCACCGTGCCGGTCGCGATCAGCAGCACTGCCAGCACCGCACCACCCATCACGATCCACTGCGTCTTGCCGGACCGCTGCGGACTGCGGAACTGCTGCGGCGGGGAACCCCAGCCACCCTGCCCGGGCGGTCCCTGGGGAGGTCCGTACTGCTGACTCATCTGCGCCTCTCGCGATGACTGAACTGGTTGAGCGGTGTGGGGTCAGAGACTGTCGATCACGGACTGCTTCATCGGCGCCGCGTCGGCCTCGGCCTTCGCCGCGTAGTCCGACCGGGTCCGGAAGTCCAGCGCCGTGACGACCCCGTCCTTGCGCCGGTACGCCTCCACGAAACCCTGGACCTTGATGCCCTTGGACGTGGACGTGTAGGTGATCGCGACGCACTCCACCAAGACGTCCTTCGGGCAGGCCAGGTTCCGGATGTTGCCGAGCTGAGCGATCTCGTTCTCGGTCTCCCCCTCGACGATGCCGAGCAGGAACGTCCGGGCGGTCGTGTTCTGCTTCTGCCGGACCCACAGGAACGCCCGCGGCTCGCGGTTCGGCGCATACGTGACGAGTTGCTTGCCCTTCGTCTCACTGGCCAGCACACTCCAGCCGTTCACCGGTACGACGTACACGCCGTGCTCCACAGCGATCGCGTTGGGCGGCGGACTGTACGTCGACGGAGAGGGCGTGGTCACGATCGCCGTCGGACTGGGCTGCGGTGTGGCCTTGTCGCCACCCCTGGTCAGAACGACCAGCCCGAGAGCAACCAGTGCGACGACGGCGACCCCGGCGACGATCGGGATGAGCAGCGGTGGGAGCCCCGACTTCTTCTTCTTGACCGGCTCGGGCCGTCGCAAGGACGGCGGCCCCACGTTGGTGCCCCACGCCGAACTGGTCTCCGTCGCAGGACCAGGCGCCGGTCCTCCGCTGCCACCGGTGTCACCCCAGCCACCACTGCCCGAACCCGCAGTACCGGTGTCGCCCCAGGCAGCGCCCGCGTCCGCAGTACCGGTGTTGCCCCATGCGTCACCGGCGCCTGCTGAACCGCCTTCGGTCCACGGAGATGGGCGTGGCGGAACCTCGAGCGACCAGGGGGACGGCGGCAGCTCCGGTTCGGCTGCTGCCGTCTCCTCCTCGGTCGGCCCGGTCTGCTTCACCCATGGGTTCGCGGGCTGGCCCTTGTCGCGCTTGTTGTTCACTGGCTCGCAATCACCGACTTCATCATCGCCGTCGAGTCGGGCTGGATCGTACTCGCCTTGTCCTTGCGGCCGAACACCCGGATGATCGTGATCACGCCGTCGTTGCGCTCGATCACGCCGACGAACCCGATCACCGGGAAGCTGCCGCTCTGGCTGGTCGCGGTCGCCTCGAAGGCCTGCGTGGTGACCAGCTTGACCTCGGTCTTGTCGTCGGCGCCCGGCTTGAGCTCGCGCGGCTCCTTCGCCTTGAACCCGCCCGGCGTCGCCTTCTTCTCGATCTCGAGCAGCTGCGGCAGGACCGTCTGCGTGTTTTGGCCCTCTGCCTTGATCGCGTTCACCATGAAGTACGCCTCGCCCTGCTTGAGCAGGAACACACCGGTGAACTTGTCCATGGTCTTGCGGATGTAGCCCGCGGCCGGCTTCACGTAGACGCCCTCGGCGACCTCGATGCCCTCGTCCACGTCTGCCGTGGGCTGCCCGGTCGGCTCGCTGGTCGGCGTCGGGTTCGGCTCGACGTTGTTGTCGTCACCGCGGCCGAAGATCAGCGCGAGCACGATGCCGATCACCACCACGACGGCCAGCGCACCACCGGCGAGCAACAGGATCTTGTTGTTGCCCTTGCCGCGCTGCCGGTCGAACTGCTGCTGTCCCTGCGGACCCCACGGCGGCGGCTGCTGTCCGGGGTACTGCTGCTGCCCCGGGAAGGTCTGCTGCTGCGTCGGGTAACCGGGCTGCTGCTGTCCCGGGTACTGCTGCCCTTGCTGGTACTGCGGCTGCTGGGGCTGGCCCTGGTACGGCGGCTGCCCCTGCTGCGGTTGCCCCTGATATGGCGGTTGCTGCGGTGGCTGCCCCTGGTACGGCGGCTGTTGGGGCGGTTGCCCCTGGTACGGCGGCTGCTGCGGCGGACGGCCGTACCCAGGCTGACCCTGCTGGGGCTGCCCCTGATACGACGGCTGCCCCTGCTGCGGTTGCCCCTGGTACGGCGCTTGCTGGGGCGGCTGGCCCTGGTACGGCGGCTGTCCACCCGGACCGTACGGCGGTTGCTGGTTGCTCATGCCTGCATCTCCCCAGTTCCCTCGTAGCCTGCTGCCGGCGCGCTCCCTTGCACAGCCACACCACGGTCGGACTTCGGCACGGATCGCACCGAGTTGCCGCAGGCGGAGCAGAAGTCCGAGTGCGGGAGCAACGGCATCTCGCAGCGCGAGCAGAACGCCAGCTCACCGGACGCGTGGTTGGACCCGCCGCGGGCGGCAGACTCCAGCGCCGCCTCCAGCAGACCTTTGTGCAACACGGTCCGGACCAGGACGATCAGCCCGCCGAGCAACACCAGGCCCCAGGCCACGCCAAGGATCGCGCCGACCGTCGAGCCGTGACCGCCGACGAAGCCGAGCAGGTAGACGCCGCCGTGGAACAGCGCGTTCACCAGCATCGCCTGGAGCAGGCCGGCCGCCCAGCGGGGCGTGAATCCGTCGTACTTCTCACCCAGGCCGGAGAACTCCGCGACCGCGAGACCGGTTGCCGATCCGTAGATCAGCGGCTTCAGGAATCCGTGCAGCACGACCACCGAGATCCAGGTGCCCGCGCTGCTGCCCGGACCGGCGAACCCGCCGCTGATCCAGCCCCAGTGCAGTACCAGCGTCTCGAAGCAGGCGAACCCGACTCCGGCCACCACGCCGAAGGTGAACCCGTCCATCAGGTCGTCGTACCGTGCGCGGGAGGCGAGGTACAGCGGGCCGACCTGCCGGATCAGCTCCGACACCACCGGGACCAGCAGCACCAGGATCAGCAGGTCGCGGCCGGACGGGCCGGCCTCGTTGCCACCGATCGTGCCGAGTGACAGGCCGACCTGGTCGGACCACAACCACGTGAACACCGCGGCCAGCACACCGGTCAGCACGAACGCGGCGGCGACGACCGGTACCGGTTCGTCCTCCCACAGGTTCACGTCGTACAAGTAGAGGATGTACACGATCGGAATGGCGAAGGCGGCCACCATGATCGCGACCGGCAGCGCGCCGAGCGCGGCGGTCACCACCGTGAGCAGCAGCGCGATGCCGAGCGCCACCTTGTACGTGTACGGCTGCCGACCGGCGCCCTGCGGCATGATCGTCGAGACCAGCCGGAACGACGCGACCGGCTCATCCGGCTTCGCGGCGTACGCCTTCTTCCGCCCCGCGTCCCCGGACTGCAGATCAGTGCCACAGTGATGGCAGAAATGCGATACCTCGGGGACTTCAGAGCTACAGCGCGGACAGTCCACGCCATCCTCCCAACCTTGGACTTGCGGACCGGCGCGGGGGACGCGCCGGGGGCCGACCGGACCCGGGCCCGTCGAACCGGCTGCGATTCTTGTACAGCCCGGCCCGGATTCATCATTTACCGCGCAGGGGTCACGCTTTCGTGTCCGGACCGTGGCCTGCCCGCGCCCGCAGAGCGCTCCACACCTCGTCGATCCGGCGGTCGAGTTCGTCAAGTGAGCCGGAGTTGTCGATCACCACATCGGCCACCGCGAGCCGGTCCTCACGCGACGACTGACTGGCGATCCGGCTCTTCGCTTCCTCGTCAGTCATCCCCCGCTGCTCCGCGAGCCGCTCGACCTGTACCTCGACCGGTACGTCGACCACCAGCACCAGATCGAACTCCCCGGCCTGTCCGGTCTCCACCAGCAACGGGATGTCATGCACCACGACCGCATCGTCCGGCGCCGCAGCCTCGATCTCGGCCGCCCGGGCCCGGACCCGCGGATGGATGATCGCCTCCAGCTTCCGCCGGGCCGCCTCATCCCCGAACACCAACCGCCCGACGGCAGGCCGATCCAGCTCCCCCGCCGCCGTCAGCACCTCCCCGAAGGCCGCCACCACCTCGGCCAGTCCATCGGTGCCCTTGGCCACCACTTCCCGCGCCAGCACATCGGAGTCGATCACCACAGCGCCGCGCGCCGCCAACCGCGTTGACACCGCACTCTTCCCCGACCCGATACCCCCGGTAAGCCCGACTCTCAGCACCCCCGCACCCTATCCAGGTGCTGCTCACACCTCGAACCAGCCGCACCCCAGGGAGCACAATGCCCCCATGGACGCCTCCCGAGAGCTCCACCGCCTGGTCACCGGGTACCAGGTTTCGCAGGCAGTACACGTCGCCGCAAACCTGGGCCTGTCCGACCTGCTCGCCGACGGTCCGAGAAGCGTGGCCGAGCTCGCCGATGCCACGGGAGCGGACACACGTTCGTTGGCTCGTCTGATGCGTGCGCTGGCCACGGTCGGGCTGTACGTCAGGGACGGCGACGACAGGTTCGCGAACACCGAGCTTGGTGACGCCCTCCGGACGGATGCGCCGCGTTCGGTCGCCGGCTGGGCGCGATTCGTCGGCCGCCCGTACCACTGGCAGGCGTATGGCTCGCTGGAGCACAGCGTTCGCACGGGTGAAAACGCGTTCGCCGCTGTCCACGGCGAGTCGGTTTGGGACTACCTTGCCAAGCGTCCCGACGAGCAGAAGATCTTCGGCGACGCCATGACGGCCTTGTCCCAGGCGGTGGCCGACGACGTCGTGACCGCCTACGACTTCAGCCGGTTCAGCACGATCGTCGATGTCGGCGGCGGCCACGGGATCCTGTTGGCGACCATTCTGTCCCACTATCCGTCGGTCAACGGCGTGCTCTTCGACCAGCCTGATGTCGTGGCCGGCGCACACGAACTGCTGTCGGCGACCGGAGTGTCGCCGCGTTGCCGGGTGGTCGGGGGCAGCTTCTTCGACGCAGTCCCGGAGGGTGGGGACGCCTACCTTCTGAAGGCAGTGATCCACGACTGGCCGGAGGCGGAGTCCGTGGAGATCCTGCGCACCTGCCGGCGGTCGATACCGGCGGACGGTCGCCTGCTGTTGGTGGAGCAGTTGCCGGACGAGTCTCCTGACCCCGTTCGGACGGCGTTCTCCGACCTCACCATGCTCGCCATCGCAGGCGGCCGGGAACGTACGACGGACGAGTACCGCTCGTTGCTCGCGGCGGCCGGCTTCGATCTCATCCGGACGGTGCCGACCGGGAGCGCCGTGTTCGTGATCGAGGCGGCGCCTGTTCAGTAGCCGGCGGCGCCTGTTCAGCTGCCGCAGCGCCTGTTCAGTAGCCGAAATGGGTCACCGAACGAGCGAGACCCCCGCACCCAGTACGGGGGTGCGGGGGTCTCGGGCTCGATCAGTTGAGCTCAGCCGGTGGATCAGCCCTGGCCGGTCAGCTTCTCGCGGAGCGCCTGCAGGGCCTCGTCGGATGCGAGCGCGCCCTCGACGGGAGCGTCGTCCTTCGGGGCGGCCGCGGACGAGTACGTGGAGGCCTCGCCGGCCTCGACGTCCGCCGTCTTGGCGTCCTCGATCTGCTTCTTGTGGGCCTCCCAGCGCGCGTGGGCCTCGGCGTACTGCCGCTCCCACTCCTCACGCTGCTTGTCGAAGCCCTCGAGCCACTCGCCCGTCTCCGGGTCGAAGCCGTCCGGGTAGACGTAGTTGCCCTGCTCGTCGTACGTCGCCGCCATGCCGTACAGCGTGGGGTCGAAGTCGTCGGAGACCGGGTCGACCCCCTCGTTGGCCTGCTTCAGCGACAGCGAGATCCGGCGCCGCTCGAGGTCGATGTCGATGATCTTGACCATCACATCGTCGTTGACCTGGACGACCTGCTCCGGGATCTCGACGTGACGCTCGGCCAGCTCGGAGATGTGCACCAGACCCTCGATGCCCTCCTCGACCCGGACGAACGCGCCGAACGGAACCAGCTTGGTGACCTTGCCGGGCACGATCTGGCCCATCTGGTGGGTCCGGGCGAACTGCTGCCACGGGTCCTCCTGGGTCGCCTTCAGCGACAGCGAGACGCGCTCGCGGTCCATGTCGACGTCCAGCACCTCGACGGTGACCTCCTGGCCGACCTCGACCACCTCGGTCGGGTGGTCGATGTGCTTCCAGGACAGCTCCGACACGTGCACCAGACCGTCGACGCCGCCGAGGTCCACGAACGCACCGAAGTTGACGATCGAGGAGACGACACCCTTGCGGATCTGGCCCTTCTGCAGCTGGGTGAGGAAGTTCATCCGCACCTCGGACTGCGTCTGCTCCAGCCACGCCCGGCGGGACAGGACCACGTTGTTGCGGTTCTTGTCCAGCTCGATGATCTTGGCCTCGATCTCCTGGCCGACGTACGGCTGGAGGTCGCGGACCCGGCGCATCTCGACCAGCGAGGCCGGCAGGAAGCCACGGAGGCCGATGTCCAGGATGAGACCACCCTTGACGACCTCGATGACGGTGCCGGTGACGACGCCGTCCTCTTCCTTGATCTTCTCGATCGTGCCCCACGCCTTCTCGTACTGAGCGCGCTTCTTGGACAGGATCAGACGGCCTTCCTTGTCCTCCTTCTGGAGAACCAGGGCCTCGACGTGATCACCGACGTTGACGACCTCGTTCGGGTCGACGTCGTGCTTGATCGACAGCTCGCGGGAGGGGATCACGCCTTCGGTCTTGTAACCGATGTCGAGCAGGACCTCGTCCCGGTCGACCTTGACGATGGTGCCCTCGACGATGTCGCCGTCGTTGAAGTACTTGATGGTCTGATCGATCGCCGCGAGGAAGTCTTCCTCCGACCCGATGTCATTGACCGCTACCTGCGGGGTGGTGCGTACTGCGGGGTCGAGAGGTGCCTCGATGCTGGCCGTCATGTGGTGGGTTGCTCCGTGGGCTGATGGTGTTGTACGGGTGCGTCATGGACCGTTGATCGCACCAAACCGCTGGAAAGCCTGAAGAGGACAGAGTCACCACCGCCTGCTGCGAGCACGGGCCTGCTCCGTCCGAGGTCGCGCGGGCCCATAGCGCATCTCACAGAATACGGGTATTGACGAAGGCACGGCAACCCGGGGCACCCGGTCGTACCGGCCGCCCGCCGAGGTCACCCGACGTGCCACTTGTACTCAATGTACGACGCCCAGCTCAGGCCGGCGGCCCGACGTCCAGATCCGGCCTGTCGCCGGCGAGGTCGGCCGTGTCGGCGATCCGGGTGATCAGTGCGTGAGCGGCCGCCGCCACTGGATTCGCCGTACGGCGTGTCGCCAGGTCGATCAGCGCCCACAGATCGGCGGCCCGGCCGAGATCCTGCAGCCGTGGATCACCCAGCCCGGGCGCGTGCTCGCGGACGACGCGAAGAGCGGCCCCGCCGAGCGCCGGATCCGTGCAGAACCGAAGGAGATTCCCGAGATCCGTGTAGGGCGAACCAGCGTGCGCGAATTCCCAGTCGATCAGCCCGGTGATCTGCTGCGTGTCCGGGTCGACCAGCAGGTTCTTCGGGTTGAAGTCGCTGTGCACCAGGCAGACCCGATCCACTCCCCCGACCAGCACGTCCTCGGCCAGGCCGACCACGTCCCCGAGGTTCGAGACCTGTTTCTCGTCCAGTTCGAGGTCCGCGACGTGCGCATCGACGTACTGCTGCAGATCGCCGAAGTCGTACGGCCGCACCGTCAACTCCCGGCCGACGAACTCGCCGACCACCCGGAACGGCATCCCGCTCAACCGGACGAGTAGTTCGCCCAGGTGCTGCCCGACCCGTCGCCGCTCGGCCTCACCCGCCGTCTGCAGGTAGACCTCCAGGTTCGCCCCCGGCAACCGCTCCGTCAGCACGTACGGCGGATCGTCCGGCGACCCCTCCGGCTTCGCGTCCAGCACGCGGGGAACCGGCAGCAGCCCGCGGACGAGCTCCATCAGGGACACGTCGACCGCCGCCCGCTCCGGCTGCCGCACGTACAGCCGCAACACGGCATCCTCCCCGGCAGCGCTCACCGCATACGTCTCACCGCCGTAGCCGCCGGTCAGGGGAACAGCACTCGCCGCGATCGCCTCGAACCCATCCACACCCCGATCCTGCCGGACGGCCCCGACAAGCCCCGGACCGCCACCACTACACCCGCACATGGACCGCGGAGCCGTACTCCCACCACTCACCAAACTCGTGCAACGGCCCCGACGCCGCGACCGCTGAGCGTGCGGCAACCCCGATCCGGGGCGTTGATGAGTGCTGGGCGTCCGCTATGATTTACGAAACCGCAGTAGCGGAAAGGGAGCGCGATGGTTGGGCGAGGACGACCACGGGACGCCGAGGTCGAGGGGAAGGTGCTCGAGGCCGCGGTGGCCGAGTTGCGCCAGCGTGGTTATGAAGGGCTGGCGATGGACCGGGTGGCCGAGCGGGCCGGCGTCGCCAAGACGACGATCTACCGGCGCTGGTCCTCCAAGGCCGAGCTCGTCGTCGCGCTGATCACCCATCTCCGCGATGACGTCCCGTTCGAACCAGGCGACGATTCCCGGCGCGACCTCACCGCTCTCGTCACCGCGATCGCGGCCCGCCTCACCAGCACCCCGACCACCCTGGTCGCCGACCTCGCCGCGGCGGCCGCCCGCGATCCCCGGATCAGCGAAAGCGTCCGCACCCTCTGGGCCGCACGACACCGCGCAGTCACCGAAGTCGTGGCCAAGGCGCAACAGGACGGGCTCGTCCTGACCCACGTCGCGCCCGCCGTACTGGTCGATCAGTTGGTCGGCCCGCTGTACTACCGGCTCCTCGTCACCGGCGAGCCGCTCACCCCTGAATACGCCCGGACGCTCGTGACCAGCGTCCTCGGCCCCAGCCGCTCAGACCAGGAGTCCTGATGACCACCGCCACCAAGAAGACCCCCGTACGCCGCAAGCTGCTGGCCGGCCTGGGCGTCTTCGTCCTCCTCCTCGCCGGGTACACCGTCTTCACAATCGCCCGCCCGTACGTCCTGCACACCGAGATCGAGATCGACGCGACACCGGACCAGGTGTGGAAGGTGCTCGCCGACCGCGCCGCCTACCCCGAGTGGAACCCGTTCATCATCGCCGCGTCCGGTGAGCTGAAGACCGGCGCGATCATCAGCAACACCCTCCGCGACACGAACGGCAAAGAGACCACCTTCACCCCCGAACTGCTGGCCGTCGAGCCCGGCAAGGAACTGCGCTGGATCGGCAAGATCGGTTTCGGCGGCATCTTCGACGGCGAGCACACGTTCCGGATCGAGCCGCTCACCGACGGCCGCTCCCGCCTGATCCACGAGGAACACTTCCGCGGTGTCGCGATCCCCTTCACCACCGGAATGCTCAACGACACGATCAGGCCCCAGTTCGAGGCCATGAACCAGGCCCTCGCCACCCGCGCCGCGGCCGAGTAGCCGAGCCGAGTAGCTAAGGTGACTGGGTGGTCGAGCCGCAACGCACCGAGCTGACCGAGGCGCAGAGTTCCCGGGCCAGCCGGACCTACTGGGATTCGGCGGCCGGGGAGTACCTCGAAGAACATGGCGCGTTCCTCGGTGACGACCGCTTCATCTGGTGTCCCGAGGGCGTCGACGAGGAGCAGGCCCAACTCCTCGGCAGCACCCGCGGCAAACGGATCCTCGAGGTCGGTTGCGGCGCGGCCCAGTGTGCGCGGTGGCTCACCAAGCAGGGCGCCGACGTGGTCGCCTTCGACATCTCCGTCGAGCAGCTCCGGATCGGCCGGGACCTCGACCGCCGGACCGGGACCGCCGTACGGACCGTCGCCGCCGACGTGACCGCGATCCCGTTCCCGGACGCGACCTTCGACCTCGCCTGCTCGGCCTTCGGCGCACTGCCGTTCGTCGCCGACGCCGAGGCCGCACTCCGCGAGATCGCCCGGACCCTCAAACCCCAAGGACTACTGGTCTTCTCGGTCACCCACCCGATCCGGTGGAGCCTGCCGGACGACCCGACCCCGGCCGGCCTGCGGATCACCCAGTCGTACTTCGACCGCACGCCGTACGTCGAAGTCGACGCCCAGGGCACGGCCGTGTACGCCGAGCACCACCGGACCCTAGGCGACTGGATCCAGGCCCTCACCGGCGCCGGGTTCGTCATCGACGACCTGATCGAACCCGAGTGGCCGGCCGGTCACGACCAGGTCTGGGGCGGCTGGGGACCTGACCGCGGCCGCCTGATCCCAGGCACCGCGATCTGGTCCGCCCACAAAAGCTGACCAGCCCACCCGGATCTAAGCAGCAGCCCGCCGGGCCGAGCTCCGAAGTACCGACAGCGCCACAACCAACCCGAGCAGCAGCAAGCCGACGATCAACGACACCAGCGGCACCCAGAACCCGATCAGGTTCAGCTGAGCGGCCTTGTCCTTGTAGCCGCCCTCTTCGCGCCCGTCCTCCCGCGCGCCGTCGACGTTCTTCTTCACCGTCGCGTCGTCGTACGCGATCGTCACCCGGGTCGCGGTCACCTTCGGCTCACCGTTGTAGTCGAGGGTCGCGAGCTGCTTCTCCTCGCCCTTGATGATCGCGCCGGTGATCGGCTCGATCCACAGCGTCCGGGTGTTCTGGTAGCTGCGCTGCACCTCGGCCGAGTCCTTGCCCGGCTCGTCGACCAGCTTGCCCGGCACCAGGAGCGGCTTGGCCAGCGGGATGTCCTGCTTCGGCACTTCCTGCTCGAAGACGTAGACCTTCAACCCGTTCAGCACGGCCTCGCGCTTGTACTGGATGGGGAACGCCTTCCGCGTGCTGGTGTCCCAGAAGTTGTAGGTCTTCTTCTCGGTGCCGAACGGGAACTTCAGCACCAGGCCCTCGTGTCCCTTGAAGAACGGGCTGGCCGGGTCCGGCCGCAACCGGTCCTCGGGCTTCAGCGTGGTGGTGATGTACTCGCCGCTCTTGTCGTTCGGGTCGGTCGGGTTCAACCGCACCGCCTCGCCGGTGTGCGCGTCCAGGACGACGCGTTCCTGGACGAAGCTCAGCGGCGCGTCCTCCGTGTTCGAGGCGTCGTCGGGGAACTTGTAGTCCGGCGAGTCGTCGGTCACCACCGCCGTGTCGAACACCACCACCTTGCGGTTCAGCGCCTTGCTGATCCGCTCGGCCGCGACCACGTCACCGCGGACGGTACGGCGCGCCTCCAGCTCGACGGGCGACTTCTCGGCCAGGTCAGCGACGCTGAAGATGGTCGCGTCCGGTCCGGCGGACACGGTATGCGCGACCTGGTCGGCCGGCGCCACCGCCAGCGTCGGATACGCGTAGAACTTGGCCAGCGCGGCCACCCCGACAAAGAAGATTCCCAGTGCGATCACCAGGGCACGACTGCGATTCCCCACAACAACCCCTCCCGGTCTGTCCGCGGGACGCTACCAGCGAGTAGCCAACTTGAACAGACCCGAATCCAGCCAAAATCCCCCGGTGGCCGAACTGTCATATAGTCCGGCCCCATGAGGGGGACCCAAACCACGCGGGCGACCGCGTTCGGGCAGCTTCGGCGCAGGCCCGACGAGACCGTACTGCGGGCGGTCGTGCTCGCGATCGCGGTCGTCCAGGCCGGCGTTCTCGGCCTGCTCGCGCGCCGTGGTTCCTGGCTCAGTGACGACCTCGACTTCATGGTCCAGGGCAGCCGCGGCTTCGCGCCCGGCGAGTTGCTGACCCCGTTGAACGATCACATCGCGCCCGGTCTCCGCTTCGTCTATGCCGTCTTCGCGAAGGTCGCTCCGCTCAACTGGGACTTCACCGTCGGCTGGCGGATGCTCCTGCAGGCGATCGCGATCGCAATGATGGGACTGCTCCTGATCCGCCTGCTCGGCGCGACTTGGTGGGTCGTCACCGGCACCCTCTTCTATGCCCTGACACCGTTGAGCATGCCGTCCTTCATGTCGCTGTCGAGCGGCGTGAACAACCTCCCCGCCCACGTCTTCGGCCTGTTGCTGTTACACGCAACCGTCGACTGGTACTCCGGCCACCGCCGCAGAGCCGTTGCCATCGGCCCGCTCTCGTTGCTGATCTCGTTGGCCTGCTGGGAAAAGTCCGGCCTGATCCTGGTCACCGTGCTCGCGCTGGCGCTCTACCTCCGGGAATCTCCGCTCCGGACCTGGCTTCGACAGACCTGGCCGTTCGCAGTCGCCCTGGTCCTCCCAGTCGTTGCCTTCGGCATCCTCTACGCGACCCACGGCAGCCCGTCCGAAGGCAATCTCCCGGGTCCTGGCCGGATGGTCGAACTCGGCGGCCGCGCGTTCGCCGTACCGCTGGGTGCGTTGGCCGGTGGGCCGTGGACCTGGAGTCCGATCGCGGCCCCGTTCGGTACTGCGGATGCCCCGGTCGCGGCCGTGATCCTCGGGGCGATCGTGGCGGCGTTCCTCCTCTTCATCGCGTGGCGGGAGGACCGGAAGGCGTTCCTGCTCTGGGGATCGGTCTTCGTCTACACGCTGGTGACGTTGTTCCTGGTCGCGTACGGGCGGTTCGACACCTTCGGTTCGACGTTCACCGTGCACTACCACTACTGGTCCGACCTCTCGATCCCGCTGACCCTCGCCGCCGTACTCACCGCTCGTTCGATCAAGCCTCGAGTGCGTATGGTGCGGGTCGCGCCCGCCGTCGCCCTGTGCTGCCTGCTCGCATGGACGGCCGGCGTCGTGATCTCCGACACCGGTTTCGCCAGCCTCTGGGGCAAGAACCCGGCCCGCCCGTACTTCGACACCGTGCGCGCCGAGCTCGACAAGGCCGGCCCGTCGGTCAACCTCTGGGACACCCCGATGCCGGGCAATATCACCACAGTCCTCGCCGCCGACTCACGGCTCTCGCCTGTACTGCGGATGGCCGGCATCCCGTTCCGGCTCCAGGGCCCCGGAAGTGACCCATACATCGTGGACAACACCGGCAAACTCCGCACGGCCGAACTGGCGGTCTGGTCCCGGGCGGTCCTCCCGAAGACCGGCAACCCCTTGTGCGGCAGCCTGGTGATGCGGGGCGTCGACGAGGTCACGCTGCCCCTCGAGTCGACGCTGCCGGAGTTCAGCGAGGGCGGCTGGTTCGCGAGGGTCGGCTACCTCTCGGTCCGCGAACCCCGGCTGCGGCTGGAGTTCCTCGACGACAACGGCAGGGTGGTGGCGATGCCCGAGCCGCCCGACGCGTGGCCCGCCAACCTTGGCACCATGTACCTCGGCCCGGCGCCGAAGCTGCTGGCCACGTCGGTTCGGTTGCGGACGAGCGATCCGGACACGAACCTGTGTGTCGGCTCGATCGACATCGGACTACCGAAAGTGAGCGGCGGATGAGACGGCAGCGGTTCCCGGCCCTCGACGGGCTCCGGGCCGTCGGCGCGCTGGCGGTGCTGACGACGCACGTCGGCTTCCACAGTGGCGACGCGCTCAACGGTCCCTTCGCGGGAGTCCTGTCGCGGCTGGACGTCGGGGTGGCGATCTTCTTCGCGATCTCCGGTTTCCTGCTCTACCGGCCGTACGCCGTGGCCTGGTTCGAGCACACGGATCCGCCGCTGACCCTGCCGTATCTGCGGAACCGGGCGCTGCGGATCCTGCCCGCCCTGTGGGTCGCAGTACTGCTTGCTGTCCTGCTGGTTCCGCATGGCGACGCGGTGACGTGGGCGTCGTACTTGCGGCAGGCAACACTCACGCAGATCTATGTGGACTCACCGGCCGCGGATGGTCTGACCCAGTTGTGGAGCCTGGCGACCGAGGTGGCGTTCTACCTGTTGCTGCCGTTCCTGGCCAGGTTGCTGACGAACTACGAGCGGCCGACGCGGCGTGCGGTTCGCTGGCGGCTCGCAGTACTGGCGTGTTTCACCCTGCTCGGGCCGATCTGGATGGCGGGCGTCAACACCACAGAGGAGGCGCGGGCCGGGCTCTGGTTGCCCGGGTACCTCGGGTGGTTCGCCGTCGGCATGGGGTTCGCGCTGTGGCAGGTCGCTCGCAGCAGTGGCCGGCTGGGCCCGTCCGCGCTCGACACGCTGACCACGATCCCCGGCACGGTGTGGGGTATCGCGATCGCCCTGCTGCTGGTCGCGTCCAGCCCGATCGCCGGTCCGTACAACCTGACCACGCCCACTCCCGGGCAGGCGTTCGTCAAAAGCCTGCTCTACACCGCGATCGCGGCCTGTGTGGTGTTCCCGGCGATCACGCCGAGGCCCAAGGTCGCGGCGGTCCTCGGCGGTCGCGTCGGGCACGTCGCCGGAGATATCTCGTACGGCGTGTTCTGCTACCACCTGATCGTGCTGAGCGTGGTCGAGCAGGTCTTCGACATCGAGTTGTTCAAAGGGCAGTTCGCGTTGCTGTTCTGGCCGACCCTGATCCTGTCGGTCGCGGTGGCCTCGGCGAGTTACTACCTGATGGAGCGCCCGATCATGCGGCGCGGCCGGCGGGATCGGACCTACGACGTCTCCGGCGTCGGCCGGGACAGCACAGCCGCCGCGAGGCCGAACAAGATCGACCCCTGGACGACCCCGGACGTCACGCCCGCTCCCCCATCCGGCCAGGGCTGAACGACCGCCACCAGCGTCCCCACCAGCACGACCCCACCCAGTACTGCGATCAGCACGAGTCTTCCCTTGACCTTCCCCGCCCCACCGCCCCGGTCGGGTCGATCCCCGAGGAACCACACGAGCGCCGCGGCGACGACAGTGGCGACCAGGCCGACCCAGCCGGCCATGAAGGTGCCTGCGGCAACCAACAGCACCGGGGGCAGCCACGGGTTCAGCCGGGCTGCTTCGCGCAACCGGTGCCCCGAGTGCCGGGCCTTGCGGCGGGAGAAGATCGCGAGCCCGATGACGAGCACGAACCCGGCCAGGCCGACCAGGAGTCCCGCGCGGTAGTTCCGGTCCGGCATGAAGCGGGCCGTGACAAGTTGCTCGGCTCCGGGCGGGACCAGCCAGCCCTGCTGCCATCCACCGATCCGGATCGGGACCAGCTGGTGCCCGCTCCCGTCGTACGCCTCCCACCCCTCGCTGTAGTTCTGCGCGACCGTCAGCACCGACGCCTGGTCCGTCGCGGGCACCTCCAGCGTCAGCTCGGCCGGATTGGGCCGCCACACGTCCACGCCCTTCACCGCAGTCGAAGCAGTAGCCAGACCGGGCCTCGTCAGCTTGGCCTCGACCGGAACGAAGTCCTTGCTCGCCACAACATCCACGCTGTGCCGCCCGGCCTGCAACGGGACGGCGTCGGAGTCACACAGCTTGTACGTCACGGGCCGTCGTTGCAGTACGTCCCGGATCGTCGCGTCGATCTCAGTGGCAGCCGGTACGCCGTCGACGCGGACCGACGGGCCGAACCCGCAGGCGGCCCCGGTCCGGGCGTTCGGGGCGATGGCCTTGCGGAGATCGTCCGCGCCGAGGATCCGGAGCTCGGCCACCCCGACAGGTAACCGCCGGGCGATCCCGGTCGCCGAGTCGACGTCGACCACGTCCTTCGTCGCCGTGAAGGTCACCTCGAAGCCGCGCACCCGCCTGAACCGGTCCGGGAACGTCACGAACCCTTCGCCCGACACAGGCAGCGTCGTCGGCTCCCTGTTGTCGAACCGGATCGACACCTCACTCGGCCGGGAGGCCGCCAGGTACGGGTCGGCAAGGAACTGCAACCCCTGCAGCTTCCTTGCCTGCGGCAACTTCACCGTCAGCTTCGGTTGCTGGTCGTTCGGCGAGGCGATCCACCCGGTGCCGAGATCCCGGTCGACGGCCGCACCGGGCCGTCCTTCGGGCGCGGTCACCGCTCGCGAGGATGCGGTCGCCGTGATCGCCCCGGGGACGACCAGCAGCCGCTCCAGCGAGGCCCCGTCCCGCGGCAAGGCCGTCCCCCGCAGCTCGTACGACGCGGCGTCGGGCAGGTCGACGCTCCGGTACAACCCGGTCGGCTCCTCGGAGTCCTTCGCGAAGCCGGCCCGGCACAACGGCCGGCTGCCGGCGTGCAGACAACCCGAACGCCCGAGCTGCTCGTTCCGGAACACCAACGCCTCGGGCTGGCGCTCCAGTCCACCCGGTACCGACAACCGGCTGACCGGGGTCAACCCGGGCAGCGTGATCTCCGAGATCGACACCCCGTTCGGGTTCTTGCCGTCCGTGACCCCCACGCTCAACCGCAGCCGCTGGGTGAACCCGTCCGGCGCCTGAATGGTCTGCGGCTGGTCCGAACCGGCCACGATGCTGGTCACCGTGCCCGCGTCGGTGTCCACCTTCAGCGTGCGGACCGGATCGGTGGTCGGCGCCGCCAACGAGAACCGGACCTTGAGGTTCTCCACTTTGCGCGGGGCCGTGAAGTTCAGCTCGATCCACTCGCCGCTGCTCCGCCCGAACGTACCCGAGATCCACCGGGTCGCCGGATCGCCGTCGACCGCCGCGAACGGGCCGTTGCCGGGCCCGGTCCGCAAGGTCGCGCCCGCATCGGCCGCCGAGGAGGATGCCCGCACGTCGGCGACCCCGCCGGCCCACGACCTCGTAGTACTCGCTGATGCTTTGGCGATGGCGTAGTCGAGCGTGCGGCGTCCTTGCCGGCCGGGGTCGGTCGCGGTGAGGACGGGCGAGTAGTTGTCCGCAGGACGGCCGACGGACACCTCACGCCTTTGCAGCCCGTCGGTCTGGACCAGCGGCAGGTTGAGCCCACCGGCGTCGGCGCTGAGCACGGCCTCGCGATCACCACCGAGCGAGGTCAGCACCGACGGTACGTCCTCGGGTGCACCGCGGACCTCCACCAGTTGCGACTGCGGGACCAGCCGGGCAGGGGTGACCGCACCGACGTCGAAGATCTCGACACTCGGGTATGGCAGCCGGGTCCGCTCGTCCAGGGTCAGCCCCGGCTGCTCGATATCACTGCCTGTCGGCGGACCGAAGTACGCCGCACGCTGGATGCCGGACTCGGCCAGGCTCTCGTGGACCGCGAGGACCGGCGTCACCTGCGCATCGACACGCAGGTCGTTGCGGACCACGACGTATCGCACACCGGCCCGCACCAGCGCCTGCTGCAGAGTCCGGTCACCGACACCCGACGACAGCCGCCGCTCCACCTCGTCCAGCCACCGCGTCGCACCGGCCGACCCGAGCGGCACGGCGTCCCGTACGGCCATCGGGCGCTTGAGCAACGCCTGGA
Source organism: Kribbella caucasensis (assembly GCF_004361855.1). Lineage (GTDB taxonomy): Bacteria > Actinomycetota > Actinomycetes > Propionibacteriales > Kribbellaceae > Kribbella > Kribbella caucasensis. The sequence goes on along the minus strand of NZ_SNWQ01000005.1, from coordinate 323,152 downwards.
ACGGCTCGTCCTTGGTCGACCCCCAGGTGAAGTCCGCAAAGGACGCAGCCGGTACGACGAGCACGCTGCCGCTGGTCTGTTGTCCGTCCAGCCAGGTAGCCGCCTCACTCCAATGAGCAGGGATCGCCTCGTACCCCTCCGGCCTCGGCAGCTGAGCGAAGATCGCCGGAGTCGCTACCGACACGGCCAGACAGGCGGCCAACACCGGTACGACGCGGCGGTGCACGCCGCGAGTCGACGCCCAGGCAGTCAGCCGGGTCAGCGCATGGGCAGCGGCCAGGACGAGCGGCAGTCGCACGACCAGCTCGAACTTGTGCGTGTTGCGCAGTGCAGCCAGTGGTCCGTCGAGCAGTTCCTGCAGTGGACCGGACAGGGGCGAGCTGACGTGCCCGAGCGTCAACAGGAGCAGGCCGACCGCTACCGAGACCTGCAGGAAGCCGCGATGCTTCAGCGACCCCATCGCCAGGCCGACCAGCCCAAGTAGCGCGACCACTGCCGTGGTGAGGATCAGGGCGGGCTGCGTCACGTACAGCCAGCCGGCAGGCCAGCTGGGACCGTTGCCGCCGGACAGGAAGTTCAACCACTGCGACGTCCCGCGGAACGACTCGAACACACTGGCCGTGCCGGTCGTGACACCGGCGTTCTCGATCCAGTCGAGGAACGGCGGGCTGTACCGGCCCAGCAACACCAGTGGCACCAGCCACCAGAACGAAACGCCCACCACACACCCGAACCAGCCGGCCGCGAGCTTCAGCGTCGACTTGTCCAGCCTGCGGGTCAGAATCCACAGCGCAGGCAGCACCAACGTCGCCCCGGTCGCGACAGCGTTAACTCCCCCGACCAGTCCGAAGGCGACCGCCGACCAGCCGACCCGCCACCACCCGGAGCGAGCCCGTGGCGTCACCAGTGGCAGCAGAACCCAGGGGGCCATCGCGATCGGCCACACCTCGATCGAGGTGATCGCCACCTCGCCGAGCATCCGCGGACTCAGCGCGTACAGCAGGGCCGCGACGAACCGTGCCCAGGGTGCGCCGTAGTCGAGTGCACCGGCCAGCTTCCACACGCCGAGGAAGGCGACGCAGAGCACCAGCGACCACCACAGCCGCTGGATCACCCAGCCCGGCACGCTGACCGAGTCCAGCAGCCAGTGGAACGGGCCCATCGGCAGCAGGTAGCCGTACGCCTGGTTCTGCAACTGCCCGAATGCGCCCTGCGGATCCCACAGGTGCAGTGATCGCGCGAGGAACCCGCCTGGTCCGGCCGTCAGGTCCAGCTTGGTGTCCGGCACGATTTTGCCGGGATCCTGGTGGAAGCACAGGGCGACCAGGACCAGGCAGCCCAGCACGAGCCTCGCTCGCCAGACCACCTGTTGCGTACTCCCGGCCGCCAGCCTCGTCAGTGCCGTCGGCATTGAATACCTTCGCCGCCCCACCACCCCGGTCATTTCCGCCTGAGCACCAGCACGAGGTTCCAGGTCGCGAACTCCCGCAACCCCGGAACAGCCAGTACGCCGTACGCCCAGCGCGGGTGATACCGCGGCAGAGCGGCCACGAGCTCCGCGTCGGTACAGCCCCGGGCCCAGCGGAGTCCGCCGGCCACGGTAATCGGGAAGAGCGATTCACCGAACTTGTTCTTCGGCGGACGCCCCTTCTGCTTCTCGTACCGACGGGCCGCGCGGTGTCCGCCGAGGAAGTGCCAGGGCGCCGTCTCGTGACCGCCGTGCAAGCCCCACCAACCCGTATAGGAGAGGAAGATCGTGCCACCCGGCCGGGTCACCCGGACCAGCTCGTCGGCCATCAGCCAGGGATCCGGGACGTGTTCCAGCACGTTCGACGAGAAGCAGATGTCGACCTGCGCGTCCCCGATCGGCAGGGCCATCCCACTGCCGAGCACTGTGCCGGGGACGGGTTCGCCGCGACCACTGAGCTCACCGAGATCGGAGTCGATCGCGTAGTACGTCGCCCCGGCCGCGCGGAACGCGTCGCCGAAGTACCCGGGGCCGCCGCCGACATCGAGCATCCGCGCACCCCGCAGGTCGGCGTACGCCGAGAGCTGGCCGACCGAGTCCGCGGCGAGGGTGCCGTAGAAGAGATCGGGGTCGGTCTGCTCGACCCCGAACGCCCGGAACAACCGCACCGCACGACCCAAGTCGGCAGACCACTCGGTGGCTGCTGATCGACTCGGACTCGCTGGGGACACAGGCGGGACGATAACCGATCTCGCGAGGTCTGGCGGACATCGTTACTCCTTGGTAACGTCCCGCCCCATTACCCGGGGGTAGATCTAGTGAGGGTGGGGGTTTGCGGGTGCGTGCCCAGAGCGTGCTGTTGGTCAACTGGCGTGACACGACGAATCCGGAGGGTGGCGGTTCGGAGCGGTACGTGGAGGAGGTGGCGAAAGGCCTTGCGCGATTGGGCTGGTCGGTCACCGTGCTGTGTGCGGCCTACCCCGGCAGCCCCCGGGAGGCTCGCCGCGATGACGTCCGCTACCTGTACCGCGGCAGCAAGGTGACCGTGTACCTCCGCGGGCTGCTGCACACCCTTCTGCACCGCCCCGATCGCGTGGTGGACGTGCAGAACGGCTTGCCATTCTTTACCCGCCTCGTACGTCGAACCGGAGTCGTCGTGCTCGTGCACCACGTCCACCAGGAACAGTGGCAGGTGGTGTACCCGGGTTGGCGTGGACGGGTCGGATGGTGGCTCGAGTCCTGGGTCGCTCCCCGGGTCTACCGGGACTGTCGCTACGTCACGGTTTCGTCGGCCTCCCAGGACGAGTTGCTGCGACTCGGAGTCGACGCGGACCGGATCGACGTCGTACACAACGGCACTGATCCCGCGCCCGCCCGGCAGGTCCCGCAAGCCGCCGTGCCGACAGTCGTGTGCGTGGGGAGGATCGTGCCGCACAAGCAGGTCGAGCACGCGGTGGACGCGATCGGTGCGGCCCGCGAGGTGTTGCCGGATGCACGGTTGATCGTTGTCGGCTCCGGTTGGTGGGAGGATTCGTTGCGCGGCTACGTGACCGAGCGCGGGCTCGACGACGCTGTTGAGTTCCGCGGGCACGTCAGTGAGGCGGACAAGCACGCGGCGTACGACGAGGCGTGGGTGCTGGCGTTGCCCAGCCTGAAGGAGGGCTGGGGACTCGTGGTCGGCGAGGCGGCTGGGCACGGCGTACCGACCGTTGCCTACCGGAGTGCCGGTGGTCCCACCGAATCCGTGCGGGACGGGCTGTCGGGTGTTCTGGTGAACCACCCGGCCGAGTTCTCCGCGACGATCACCGCGCTGCTCGAGGACGAGGCACGGCGACGAGAGCTGTCAGCGGGTGCTGTCACCGCCTCGGGTGCTTTCACGTGGACAGCGACCGTGCGGTCCTTCGACCGTCTACTGACCGGCCAGGAAGCAGCGGACAGCGGGCAGCAGAACGACCGGCCAGCATCGCTGACCGGCCGCTGAAGCGCGGTTTCCTGACCCCACCGCCCCGGGGTCAGGACGGGCTTACTTATCGCCGTAGTTCACGATCGGGACGTCCGCTTGGCCATTGATCTGACCAGGGGCCGGCGGCGCCGGTTCGTCCTGCACGGTCTGTACCACCCCGACGACAGTGGTGGTGGCTACGGCCAGCCCGGCCAGCACGGCGATGGCCGCACCGATCAGTGTTCCCATGAAACGTCCCCTCCTCGACAAGTGAACCGAAGAGTAACAACGGGCCGGTAACTCCGCTAGAGCCTGGAACGGACTCGTCTCAGACCGCTTGCGGCACCGGCCACGGCCGTCACCAGCACGCCGGCCGCAACCACCCACGCGGCGTACACGAGGACGACGGACCACGGTCGCAGGCGCTGCTCGGCGGGCGTGCCCTCGATGCGGTAGACGGACACGCTCGGGCCGCTGTACTCCTCGGTGAGCTGCGGGATGAGCTGCCGCGGCTGCGGTCCCCCGGCCTCGCGGTCGACGACCACCCAGCCGACACCTTGGCGCAGCAGCTCCGGAGTGGGGTCCGCGCCGGTCCGTACCGCGGTCCGGAGCGCGTTCGCCACCGCGGCCGCGCGCGGGTCCTCCCCGGCCAGCCGATGCCCACCGACGATCAGCTCATCGGGGACGAGTGATGGCCGGCTGAAGTACCGCGGCATCGGGTCGAGCACTGGCCGTCGCCCGTTCCACAGCGGCACGCGGTACGACTCGAACGGCCATGGGATGAACTCCCCCGGCTGCGGATCCGCCGCCAGCACAGCCCGCGCTTGCGCCCAGTCATCCGGGTACTCCGACACCTTGAGCCCACTCCCGACCAACTGCGGCAGCGCAGCGATCGGCATCAGCGCAGCCGTCGCCCCGACCAACCACTTCAGCGGTACTACCCGCAGCAGCGCGGCCAGGGCAGCGCCGAACCCCACGGCCTCGAGCAACGCCAACGGGCCGAGGTAGCGCTGGCTGTCTCGGAACAGACCGGCCCCGGGAACCTCCTCGACCACCCAGGCGAATGCGCCTTCCGCGACGACACCGGCCATCCCGATGCCGAGCACGAGGACACCGGCCACGACCAGCGCCATCGCAGCCCGGTCCCGTCGGCACAAGAGCACCGCGCCTACCACGGACGCGAGCAGCATCACGAAGGCGAACACCAGCGGCACCAGATCGCCGCGGCTGCCGGGGACGACATACGCGTTCCAGACGCCGCCGAGGGTCAGCAGAGTGGGCAGCACTCCCCCGTAGCCCTCGTCCCGCGCTGCGAAGGCGGCGACCGAGGCCGGGTCAGTGGTAGCTGCGGACGTCCTCGCCAGGCCCGCGACAATCCATGGCAGGTTCAGGGCCACTGCACCGAGCAGGGGCCACCTGCGGGGCTGCGGCTCGGCTGCACTGCGGGTGTGCCTCGGCCAGAGCAGGAGCAGCGCGCCGACCAGTAGGCCGACCACTCCGCCCGCTGCGGACAGCGCGCACATTGCCGAGGCGAGCAGGAACCCGACCCATCCGTCGCCGTTGCGCAGTTTCAGGGCCGAGCGGACGAGCCACGGCAGAGCGGCGTACCCGAGGAGGAGGGCCCAGGCGCCCAGCTTCAGCCGCTCGGCGACGAAGGGGTTCCAGACGAAGAGTGTGATCGCTGCCGCGCCGGCGAGCGGCCCGCCGAGACGCAGGTCGCGCCACAGCACGGTCATGCCCAGGCCGGCCAGTAACGGCACCGCTATGAGCAGCGATTTGTTCAGTACCTGCCCGCCCGTGACCTCGTCGAGTAGCGCCACGATCACGTCGGAGGGAACTGCGCGCGGTAAGGCAGTTGTGACACCGAACAGATCACGCCGTAGCGTGAGGTCCGGCACGAACACCAGGTCGTAGCCGACCACGAAGCCGGGAGCGAGCAGCGGAGCGGTGATCAGCACAGTGAGCAGGACGGGCCAGGCCCACGGCAGCACCCGCGCCACCGGCCTCAGCGCAGGCTCCAGCGACAGGTCGCCCTCCCCGTCACGCCCCGCCTGGCTGGCTCCCCCCGCCACGACCGCCTCCTCGCAGTACTGTTCCAGCGCAACCTACCTGCCGAACCGACCCACCAGCAGAACAGAAGCCGGATGACTTCAGAGACCACTCCCGAGCAGCAGTCCGCGGCGCCGAAGCTGGCCTTCCTCCGCAGTGCCACCGTGGTGGCCGTCGGTATGGCCATCATGAACGTGGCCGCCTACGGTTTCACCCTGATTGCGGTGCACCGGCTGGTACCGGCCCAGTTCGGCGCCGTCACGGCGCTGCTCGGGCTGCTGCTGATCGGGAACGTGGCCTCCCTCGGTCTGCAGGCCTCCGGCGCCCGCCGGATCGCCACCCACACCGGCCCGGGCGAGGCGGCACTGGCCGACTCCATGCTGAAGGCCGGTCGCCGGGCGGCGCTCGCTCTGACGGCCCTCAGCCTGCTGCTGACGCCGTTGTTCATGTGGCTGCTGCACATCGACTCCCTGGTCGCGGCGCTGCTGGTCGCGCCCACGCTGGGCTGCCTGACGATCATGGGGTCGCAGCTCGGGGTACTGCAGGGCGGTCACAACTGGACCGAACTGGCGGCCGTCTACACCTCGACCGGGATCGGGCGGCTGGTCTTCGGCGGTGGAGCGCTGTTCGTCCACCAGAGCCTGACCGCGGCGATGATCGGCCTCGCCCTCGGCGCGGCAGTACCGGCTCTGCTCGGTGGATTCCTGTTGCGTGGTTCGACCGGTGGCACCCCGGAGCAGGTGAAGGAGGTACTGCGGGAGACGGTGCACGGGACGCACACGCTGCTCGCGTTCTTCGTGATCGCGAACGCGGACGTGCTGCTTGCCCGTGGTCTGCTCGACGAGCAGCACAGCGGGTACTACGCGGCCGGTGTGATCGTGGCGAAGGCGTGCCTCTTCCTGCCGCAGTTCGTCATCGTAGTGGTCTTCCCGTCGCTCGCCACGAACCCGGGCGACACCCTGCGGTTGCGGCGAGCGATCCAGGCTGTCGGTGCCCTCGGCATCTGTTGCGTTCTTGGCGCGCTGATCCTGCCGGACCTGGTCGTCAAGATCGTCGGCGGCTCGGACTACGCCCCGGTCGGCCCGATCGCGTGGCTGTTCGCGTTGGCGGGCTCCTCGTACGCCGTACTCCAGCTGGTCGTGTACGCCGCGATCGCGCAGCAGGAGAAGCGGGCCGCACTGCTCATCTGGGTCGGCTTGGTCAGTCTGGCCGTGGCCACGTTCATCATCCTCGGTACCGACATCGCCACCGGCATGACCGGCGTGAAGGTCCTGGTCGCCATGACCAGCACCTGTGCACTGGCCCTCTCTGCCGCCCTGGCCTCCGGGCTGCACCGCCAGACGGTCCCTGACGGCGCAGCCACGGAGTAGCTCTCACCAGAGGCTGGCCTGTCTCACCAAAGGCTGGACTTCGCGAATCTGCGGGCGAAAGTGTTGGCCAGGACCAGCAGGACCAGGCCGATGACCGAGCGGAACAACCCGATCGCCGTGGCATAGCTGAACTGCGGAACCGCCGACGCCAGCCCGATCTTGTAGACGTAGGTATCGATCACTTCGGCCGTGTCGAGGTTCAGGTTGTTCTGCATCAGCAGCACCTTCTCGAAGCCGACGGACAGGATCGAGCCGATGTTCAGGATCAGCAGGATCACCGCGACCGGCACGATCGCCGGCAGGTCGATGTGCCACATCCGCCGCAACCGGGACGCGCCGTCCACGATCGCCGCCTCGTGCAACTCCGGCGGCACGCTGGTCAGCGCGGCCAGGTAGATGATCGCGGCGAACCCCATCGTCTGCCAGGCACCCGACCACACATAGATGTGCCGGAACATCCCGGCGTCACCCATGATGTCGACCGGGCCGAACCCGAACAGTCCGATGAACTTGTTCGCCACCCCGGTGTTCGGGTTGGTCAGTACGACGACCAGACCCACCACGACCACCGTGGAGATGAAGTGCGGCGCGTAGGTGATCAGCTGGGCCGACCGGCTGAACCACTTCTTCCGGATCGTGTTCAGGCAGAGCGCGAGGATGATCGGCAACGGGAAGGTCGCGACCAGCTCGTACACGTGCAGATAGACCGTGTTCCGGATCAGCTTCCAGAACTGGTACGACTCGATGAACCGGTCGAAGTGCTTGAACCCGGCCCACGGGCTGCCCCAGATTCCGGACACCACGTTGTAGTCCTTGAAGGCGATGATGACGCCGTACATCGGCCAGTAGGCGAAGATCGCCAGCCAGATCAGCGGCAGCGCCAGCATCGCGTACAACTGCCAGTTCCGGCGCATCCGGAGGCCGAGCCGGACCGAGGGTTTCGACGCCTTGACCCGGCCCTTCTGGTGGCCGTTGGGAGACCGGCGCCCGGCCGGCGGCTGCGTGGCCGGCCGATCGCCGGCCCGGGTTTCCGTCGATGCGGTCATCTCGTCACCCCTTCAGCGAGCCGATCATGGCTCCCTTGACGAAGTGCTTCTGCACGAAGGGATAGACCAGCAACGGCGGAATCATGCCGATCACGATCAGCGAGTACTTCAGCTGCTGCTGCAGCTCCTTCAGCTGCGCCAGCTTGCTGGTGTCGGGCATCTGGGACGGATCGACCCTGCTCTGGATCAGGATCTGCCGCAGCACCACCTGCAACGGGAACAGATGCTCGTTGGTCAGGTAGATCAGCGCGTTGAAGAACGAGTTCCACTGCGCGACCGCGTAGAACAGCAGGTTGACCGCGATGATCGGTTTGCTCAGCGGCAGCACGATCCGCCAGAAGAAACCGAAGTCGCTGCAGCCGTCCACCTTGCCGGCCTCGACCAGTTCCTCCGGGATCGTCACCATGAAGTAGGTCCGGGTGATGATCACGTTCCAGACCGCCAGCGCGGTCGGCAGGATCATCGCCCACCGCGTGTTCAGCAGCCCCAGCTGGTCCACGACCAGGTACGTCGGGATCAGGCCGCCGCTGAACATCATCGTGAACACGAACAGCGCCATGATCAGGCCCTTGCCCGGCAACCCCTTCCGCGACAGCGGGTACGCCGCCAGCAGCGTGAGAATCGTGGCCACGACAGCTCCGGCCACCGCGTAGTACACGGAGTTGCCGAAGCTGCTGACGATCGCGTCGTAGTCGAAGATCGCCTTGTAGGCGTCCAGGGTGAAGCCGACCGGCCACAACCACACCTCGCCGGCCGACACCTTCGACGTGTTGCTGACCGAGGCGCTGATGACGTAGACCAGCGGATAGAGCACCGCGAGGCAGAAGAGCCCGAGCGCGGTGTAGATACAGGCCAGGGCGATCTTGTCGCCGCGGGTGTCCTGGATCGGTGAGCCGACCGCCAGCCGTTGCTCGTCCGGCGGCAGGGTGCCGGCGGTGGTCATGAGTTGTAGGTCTCGTAGGCAGCCTGCTCGAGGTCCAGATAGGTCTTCACACCGATCTTCTCGACCCGGTCCTTGTAGTCGTTCCAGGCGGCGTCGTCGTTCGGGTCGAGCTGGCCGGTGACGAACTTGGAGAACGACAGGTTGACCTCGCTGGTCAGGTTCGTCTTCAGCTCGGCCTCCTGCGCGGCCTGGTCCTGGTCCAGGGTGACCGGCGGGAACTGCATCTCCTGCGGCTGCTTGTGCGGGAAGTAGCTGTCCGCTGTCTGCTGGTAGAGCGGGCTCTCGAAGGTGAGGTCCTTCGGGTTGACCCGCTCGGCCAGCCGGAAGTCCTGCGAGCGGTACATCGGGTTGAACTGGTACCAGTTGACGTTCTTCTCGGCGATCTCGGTCTGCGTGTACCCATAGACGGCCTGTTTGCCGTTGATCCCGAGTTCACCCTTCTTCGCCCACGCGAAGTTCGAGCCGCTGTAGCCACGCAAGATCGCTTCCAGTTCCAGCTGCGCGTCGGCCCACTGGACCAGCAGCTCGGGCTTGGCGCACTTCTTGGTGATCACCAGCTTCGCCACCCCGACACCGACACCGAGGTAGTTCCAGGCGGCGTACCGGACCTTGTTCGGCCCCTCCAGCGGCGGGAGCGCGACATACTTGCGCCACCGGGCGTTCGGATCCTTCTGGTCGATGTCGAGGAACGCGCCCCAGTAGGTGGCCCGGGCGCCGCCGACGATTGGCTTGCCCGGCGAGTTGCCGTAGCGCAGCATCTGGTCCTGGTCGGCGGTGAACACGTCCTTGTTGATCAGCCCTTCGGCGTACAGGCCGTGGATGTACTTCACCCCCTCGCGCCACTCGTCCTTGTCGAACGTCACGTCGACCTTGCCGTCATTGACGACCAGCCACGGATCACCGGGGGTGTAGAGGAAAGAGTTCATCAGGTACGTGTCGAACGGCGCTTCCTTGTAGCCGCAGAACGGGATGGTCCGGCCGTTGCCGCCGAGATCGGCCTTCTTGAAGGCGCGCAGTACCTCGGCGAACTCCTCGGTGGTCTTCGGGAGGTCCAGCCCGACCTCCTTGATCCAGTCGGTGTTGAGGTACGCGCGCCCGTTACTCGCCCGGCAGTGGTAGCAGTCGTTGACGTGCGGGAACGAGTAGATCTTCTTGTCCGGCGCCTGGACCAGCTTGCGCGCGTCCGGGTAGTCCTTCATCGCCTGCTGCAGGTTGAGGGCATAGCCGTCGATGTACTGGTTGACGTCGGTGAACAGGCCCTGCTGGCCGTACAGGAACAGCTGCGACCGGGTGAACTCGATCCCCATGAAGGCGTCCGGAATGTCGCCGGCCGCGATCATCGCGTTGACCTTGGTCATCACGTCGTCGACGGTGCCGCCGACCTGGTTCCACTCGATGTGGACTCCCGTCTTCTGCTCCAGCCACTTGGTGAACGCGTTGGTCTTCCAGTCGCCGACCGTCAGGTCCTGCGGTACCACGATCTTGAAGGTGACCTTCTCGGTCGTGATCGGCTTCAGTTCCCGGGCCACTGGGCCGACGTACCCGTCCGGATACACCACCCCGGCCGTCTTCGTGCCCAGCGTCACCTTGGCTGCAGCCGGGGCGGCCGACGGGCCGGTCTCCGCACTCGTGGATCCGCTGCAACCGGCGAGCAACCCACCGCCGGCTGCCGCTGCTGTCACGCCGAGGGTGCCCTTCAGCAGCGATCGACGGCTCAGTCCGGCCCTGGCATTGACATCGTTGTTCCGCATCGGTTCCTCCTGGGGGCGGGGACAAAATCCGATAGGATCCATGCAATTTCAGTGAGGATGACATAAGTAAGGTCGGAACGGAAGGGAAACTGGCACCCTGTCAGGCCGGTCGCGTACCGCTCCGCCGCGGAGCTGTACGGGTCCGGCGAGGCAAACTGACAACGTTATCGGGGTGTCGCATAGGGTTTTCGGCATGGCGACCCCGAAGTTCATCCTCGAGCTGCGCGAGAAGATCGGTCACGACTTGCTCTGGCTGACCGGAATAACTGCGGTGGTGCTCGACGACACCGAGCGAATCCTCCTGGTCCGCCGCGCCGACGACGGCCGCTGGAGCCTGCCGGCCGGCATCCTCGAACCCGGCGAACAACCCGCGATCGCCGTCGTCCGCGAGATCCACGAGGAGACCGCCGTCGAGGCCGCCGTCGACCGCCTGGTCAGCATCGAGGCCCTGCCACCGTCCAGCTACCCCAACGGCGACCAGGTCCAGTACCTGGACCTCTGCTTCCGCTGCCACCCGCTCCGCGGCGAACCCCGAGTCAACGACGACGAGTCCCTCGAAGTCGCCTGGTTCCCCCTGACCGACCACCCGCGCCTATCCCCCCGCGAACAAACCTGCATCACCAACGCCCTGACCAACACCCCCACGCCCATCTACGCGACCACCTAGCCACACCCGCCGCACCCCGGCGTTCGGCCCGCCCTCGCAAGACGGCAACAATTCGCCGCCATGTGGCAACTCGTCACCGTACTGCGGGGTCGGTGAGGTCTCGCGGCGCCGATGGGTGTTGAGTCGTGGATTTCGGGGCGGTAAGCGGGTGTCAGTGGGCGGCCTCGTGCCACGTTCGGCCGACGCCTACCGAGACGTCCAGGGGGACGGCCATTTCCACTGCGGAGCCCATCGCCTGGCGGACCAGAGCTTCGAGGGATTCGCGTTCGCCGGGGGCGATCTCGAAGACCAGTTCGTCGTGGACCTGGAGGAGCATCCGGGACTTCAGGCCGGCCTCGCGGAGGGCGGTGTCGACCTTGAGCATGGCGAGCTTGATCACGTCGGCGGCCGAGCCCTGGATCGGGGCGTTCAGGGCCATCCGCTCGGCCATCTCGCGACGCTGCCGGTTGTCGCTGGTCAGGTCTGGCAGGTACCGCCGACGACCCAGAATCGTCTCGGTGTAGCCGCTCTTCCCAGCCTCGAGAACGATGCTGCGCAGGTAGTCGCGGACGCCGCCGAAGCGCTCGAAGTACTCGTCCATCAGGCCCTTGGCCTCGTCCACGCCGATCTTCAGCTGCTGGCTCAACCCGTACGCCGACAGGCCGTACGCGAGGCCGTAGTTCATCGCCTTGATCTTGGCCCGCATCTCCTGCGTCACCTCGGCCGGCTCGACCGAGAACACCCGCGCGGCCGTCACCGAGTGGAAGTCCATGCCGGAGTTGAACGCGCTGATCAGCCCCTCGTCCTCGGACACGTGCGCCATGATCCGCATCTCGATCTGGCTGTAGTCGGCGCTCATCAGCGACTCGAACCCGTCGCCGACGATGAACGCCTGCCGGATCCGGCGGCCCTCCTCGGTCCGGATCGGGATGTTCTGCAGGTTCGGGTCGGTCGAGCTGAGCCGGCCGGTCGCCGCGATCGTCTGGTTGAACGTGGTGTGGATCCGGGCGTCCGTCGGGCTGATCGTCTTCAGCAGCCCCTCGACCGTCTGCCGCAGCCGGGTCGCATCCCGGTGCGCCAGCAAGTAGGCCAGGAACGGGTGCTCGGTCTTCTCGAACAACGCCTGCAGCGAGTCCGCGTCGGTGGTGTACCCGGTCTTGGTGCGCTTCGTCTTCGGCATCTGCAACTCGTCGAACAGCACCACCTGCAACTGCTTCGGCGAACCAAGGTTGATCTCTTTGCCGATCACGTCGTACGCCGAGGTCGCGGCCTCCCGGACTCCGGTGGCGAACCGTTCCTCGAGCTCCTCCAGGTACGGCCGGTCGACCGCGATCCCGTCCCGCTCCATCGCCGCGATCACGTCGATCAGCGGGAGCTCCACGTCGGCCAGCAGCGCCGTACCGGCTTGTTTGTCCAGCTCGGCGTCGAGGGTGTCGGCGAGATCGGCGATCGCACGGGCGCGCAGCATCGTCGCGTCCGCGGCCGGGCCGCCCTCGATGTCGTCGAAGCTGAGCTGGCCATCACCCGCGTCCTCGGAGCGAAGCTCACGGCGCAGGTATCGCACGGTCAGGTCGGCCAGATCGTACGAGCGCTGGTCCGGGCGGACCAGGTACGCGCTCAGCTGGGTGTCCGAGGTGAGCCCGGCCAACGTCCAGCCGCGCTCCAGGAAGCCGAGCAGCGGGCCCTTGGCGTCGTGCAACGCCTTCGGCTGCTTGGGATCCGCGAGCCAGGCCTGCCAGGCGGCATCATCGTCCGGCGTCACCGTGGTCGGGTCGAACCAGGCAGCCGCGCCGGATGCGTTCGCCAGCGCGAGCCCGGTGATCTCCCCGGTCCCGCGGCCCCAACTCCCCTGGACCGCGACGCCGACCCGCTCGCCGGTGTTCACGTGCTCCTTGATCCAGGCGGCCACCTCGCCCGGCTTCAGCTGCGCACCCTGCAGCTCGAAGCCCTGGTCGACGGTCTCGTCCACCTGCTCGTGCTCGGCGACCAGCCGCTCGCGCAGCACCCGGAACTCCAGGCTGTCGAACAGCGTGTGCACCTTCTCCCGGTCCCACGGCTGCCGGGCCAGGTCGTCGACGGTGACGTCGAGGGTCAGGTCGCGGACCAGCTCGTTGATCTGCCGGTTCCGGATCACGTCGGCCAGGTGCTCGCGGAGCGAATCGCCGGCCTTGCCCTTGATCTCGTTCACCCGGTCGACCACGTCGTTCAGCGAGCCGAACTGGTTCAGCCACTTGGCCGCAGTCTTCGGCCCGACACCGGGAACGCCCGGCAGGTTGTCGCTCTGCTCCCCCACCAGCGCCGCAAGGTCCGGGTAGAGCCGCGGGGTGACGCCGTACTTGTCCTCGACCGCGGCCGGGTCCATCCGGGCGATCTCGGACACGCCACGCTTCGGGTACAGCACCGTGACGTCGTCGCTGACCAGCTGGAACGCGTCCCGGTCGCCGCTGCTGATCAGCACCTCGAAGCCCTGCTCGGCGGCCTGGGTGGTGAGAGTGGCGATGACGTCGTCGGCCTCCCAGCCGTCGATCTCGGTGGTCGGGATCCGGAGCGCCTCCAGCACCTCCTTCACCAGCGAGACCTGGCCCTTGAACTCGTCCGGCGACTTCGACCGGCCGGCCTTGTACTCCGTGTACTGCTCGGAGCGGAAGGTCTTGCGGGACACGTCGAACGCCACGCAGATATGGGTGGGCTGCTCGTCGCGCAGCATGTTGATCAGCATCGAGGTGAACCCGTACACCGCGTTGGTGTGCTGACCGGTCGTGGTGGAGAAGTTCTCCACCGGCAGCGCGTAGAACGCCCGGTACGCGAGCGAGTGCCCGTCCAGCAGCAGGATCCGCGGCCTCGGGGTGTCGCCCACCGCCGGGCTCGGGTCCTTGGTCATCGTCGAGGAGTTGGTCTCAGCAGCCACGATCCGACTCTAGTGGGTCCCATGGACAGTTCCGTCACAATGCATCGGTGGGGCGGGGATGCCTGACGTAGTCTGCGTCTGGACACGACGTGCGAGCCCGAGGAGACCCCCTGTGAGTGATCAGAGCGCCGAGAGTATGGACCTCGGGCCGGGCATGGGCATGGAGGGCACCCTGCTGAGCCTGATGGGCATCGCCGTCACCGAGGCCGCCCCGGAGCGGGTCGTCGCGACCATGCCGGTCAAGGGCAACACCCAACCGTACGGGCTGCTGCACGGCGGGGCGTCCTGTGTGCTCGCGGAGAGCCTCGGATCGATCGGCTCGGCCCTGCACGCTGCCCCGCTCGACAAGGTCGCGGTCGGCGTCGACATCAACGCGACCCATCACCGGGCCGTCCGCGAGGGCCTCGTCACCGGGGTCGCCACACCGATCTACCTGGGCCGTACGACGACGTCGTACGAGGTGGTGATCACCGACGAGCGGGACCGCCGGGTGTGCACCGCGCGGATCACCTGCCAGCTGATTCAGGCTCCGCCGGGAAGCTGATCGGGTCGGAGTAGTCCTCCGGCTCGACGGTGAACGGTTCGCCCGAGTGGTTGCGGCCGAGTTGGGCCCGCCGGGCGATCACCGAGCGCCGCGACGAGAGCAGGGCCAGCAGGTTCGGGGCGTGCTCGGCCGCCAGCCTGCGCCGTACGGTGTGGGTGCCGGCGAACCGCAGTACGGCGGCTTGTCCCAGCCCGAGGCGGGCCAGGAAACGGTTGGCTTCGCGCGCGGCCGCAGGGGCGACCACCCCGACATGCGGACAGTTGCCGTGCTCGGCCCACCCGGTCGCCTCGGCGATCAGCGCCTTGCCCAGGCCGTGCCGACGGGCCTGGCCGGTCACGTGCAGGTACTCGATCGTCACGGTGATCTCGTTGTGCAGCGGGCTGATCGGCGTCCGGCGCAGATACACCATTCCGCTGGCCTGGCCGTCGAGTTCGCCGACCACCAGCCGGCCGCCCGGATCGTCCCGCAGGCGCTCGATCGAGGCCCGGACGGACTCCGCCGTCGGTGTCGGCAGCAACCGATGATGGCCGGCGCCGGCCGACATCTCCCCCCACATCGTCACCAACGCGTCCGCGTCGTCCGGGCGAGCGTCGCGCACCTCGATGGCTGGCGCCACGTCAGCCTCCTGATCTTGGTCCACCCCCGAGGTGAACGGGACGGGCGGATACGCTCATCCTCGCGCAACAGTAGGGCTTCGGAGGTCCGTTGCAAAGCGACGACACCTCTCGCTCTCACCCCGTCCGCGTCCCCCACACCGGCGGTCACCGCCGGCGATCGGAGAGCACGCTTGTTCATCGGAATCGGTACGGTCGTCAACGTCGGGACCGTACTCGCCGGGTCCGTCCTCGGCGTCCTGGTCGGCCACCGGCTCAGCCATCGAACCCGCGATCTGGTCACCGACGCGCTCGGCCTGGTCACGCTGCTGATCGCGATCAGTTCGGCACTGACCGTGGGCGATGAAGCGCTCAGTACCGCGGTCGGCGACTCCGCACCGGTACTGATCGTGCTCGGCGCGATGCTGATCGGCGGGATCGCCGGGTCGCTGCTGCGGATCGAACAACGGCTGGAGGGATTCGGGGCCTGGCTGCAGCACCGGTTCAGCCGGGGCGACGGGGAGAGCACGTTCGTCGAGGGGTTCGTGTCCGCGTCGATGGTGTTCTGCGTCGGGCCACTGACATTCCTCGGCGCGCTGTCGGACGGGCTCGGCCGGGGTGCGGATCAGCTGTTCCTGAAGTCGGTGCTGGACGGGTTCGCGTCGATCGCCTTCGCCGCCTCGCTCGGCTGGGGCGTCGCGGCGTCCGCACTCGTGGTACTGGTCGTCCAGGGCCTGATGACGGCCGTCGGCTTCGTCCTCGGCGATGTGTTGCCCGAGGCCCATGTCACCGCTCTCGGCGCGACCGGCGGCCTGCTGCTCGTCGGCGTCGGCCTCCGCCTGCTCAAGATCAAACAGGTCGCCGTCGCCGACCTGCTCCCCGCCCTGATCGTCGCCCCACTGCTGGTCCAGCTCCTGATCGTCATCCGCAGCTGACCACCCAAACCCCCTGCGTGCAAGAGCCCCGGCCTCTCAACGAGACCGGGGCTCTTGGCAACTACCTGTGTCCTAGTCCTCGCCGAGGTAGGCCTTGCGGACCTCGTCGTTGACCAGCAGTTCGCGGCCGCTGCCGTGCAGGACGATCTTGCCGACCTCCAGCACGTAGCCGTAGTCGGCCCGTTTGAGCGCCGCCTGGGCGTTCTGCTCGACCAGCAGGATCGTGGTGCCCTGCTGCTGCAGCGCCGTCACTGTGGTCATGATCACCTTCATCATGATCGGCGACAGCCCCATCGACGGCTCGTCCAGCATCAGCAGCTTGGGCTTGCTCATCATCGCCCGGCCCATCGCGAGCATCTGCTGCTCACCACCGGAGAACGTCCCGGCCGGCTGCTTGCGCCGCTCCCCGAGGATCGGGAACAGGGCGTACGCCGCGTCCAGATCGGTCCGGATCGCTGCGGTGTCGTTGCGGGCGAACGCGCCGAGCAGCAGGTTCTCCTCCACCGACAGCCTGGGGAAGATCCGCCGGCCCTCCGGCGAATGAGCCAGCCCCATGCTCACGATGTCGTGCGCGGGGACGTGGTGGATCGGCTGACCCATGAAGTTGATCTGGCCGCTGTTCGGCCGGAGCAGCCCGGAGATGGTGCGCAGCGTGGTCGTCTTGCCGGCACCGTTGGTACCGATCAGCGAGACGACCTGGCCCTGCTCCACCGAGAAGCTGATCTTCTTGACGGCGACGATCTTGCCGTAGGCAACTTCCAGGTCCTTGACCTCGAGCATCGCGGTCACGACTTACCCTCCTCGTCGCCACCGGCCGGGGTGTCTTGCCCCGCATCCTCGTCATCGCTCTCGCCGGTGCCGATGTAGGCCTCGATCACCCGTGAGTCGGACTGCACCTCGATCGGGGTGCCCTCGACCAGTGTCTCGCCACGAACCAGACAGAGCACCCGGTCGCACAGACCGAAGATGAACCGCATGTCGTGCTCGATCACCACCACCGACAGGCCCGAGTCCCGGATCTTGAAGATCAGGTCACTCGCTTGCCGGGTCTCCAGCGGGTTCATCCCGGCCGTCGGCTCGTCCAGCAGGATGAGCTTCGGGTCGGTGGCCAGCGCCCGGGCGATCTCGAGCCGCCGCTGATCGCCGTACGGCATGTTCCGGGCCAGGTGCTCCGAGGACCTGCCGAGACCGACGAAATCCAGCAGCTCCTGGGCCCGGGCCCGGGTGGCCGCCTCCTCCTTGCGGTACTTCGGTCCGTGCAGGATGGAGGTCAGCGCCATCGAACTGGTCCGGCAGTAGCGCCCGACCATCACGTTCTCCAGCGCGGTCATGTTGGCGAACAGCCGGATGTTCTGGAACGTCCGCGCCATCCCCGCCTCGACCACGGCCCGCGGCTTCGGTGCCAGCGGTACGCCGTTGAACCGCACCTGCCCCCGGGTGGGCTTGTACAAGCCCGTGAGGCAGTTGAAGAAGGTGGTCTTGCCGGCACCGTTCGGGCCGATCAGACCGAGGATCTCCCCCTCGTGCACGCTCAGGTTGACATCGTTCACGGCCAGCAGACCACCGAACTGCATGGTCACGCCGGATGCCTCCAGCAAGGGTTGCCCGCTCGCCCGGGCCGGGCTGCGTACCTCGTCCGTGACGGTCATTTCGCCTCCTCGACCAGTTCGCTCTCGACGGCCGTTGCCAGCTTCTCGTCCTCTTCGTGGAACTCCAGCAGCCGGCGTTTGTTGGCCACCAGGCCCTCCGGCCGGAACCGCATCATCAGCACCAGGGTGAGGCCGAACAGCAGCAACCGGTACTCCGAGAAGAACCGCAGCTTCTCCGGCAGCAGCTTCAGGATGGTTGCACCGAGCAACACACCCGCGATGGTGCCCATACCGCCGAGGACGATCGCCGCGAGCAGGAACGCCGACTCGAGGAAGATGTACTGGTCCGGACTGGTCGCACCGTCCTGGTGCGCTTTGATGGTGCCCGCCAGGCCGGCCAGGAACGCGCCGACGGCGAAGGCCAGTAGCTTCAGGCCGAACACGTTGACGCCCATCGCCTCGGCGGCCTTCTCGTCTTCGCGGATGGCGACCCAGCCACGGCCGATCCGGCTGTTGTTCAGCCGGGTGAAGACCAGGATGACGAAGGCCATCAGCAGCAGGAGCAGGAAGTAGTAGTTCGAGAACCGGCCCAGCGTGATGCCCGCCACAACGTGCTCGTCACCGAAGTTGAAGCCGCCGACCGCGAGCTCCGGGATGCCCGGGATGCCGTTCGGGCCGTTGGTCAGGTTCGGGCCGTTGTTGCCGTCCAGGTTGAACATCGAGAACCGGAAGATCTCCCCGAAGCCCAGCGTCACGATGGCCAGGTAGTCACCCGAGACCCGCAGCGTCGGCGTACCGATGATCAGGCCGAGGGTCGCCGACACGCAGCCACCGAGCAGCACGATCACCAGGAACGGCGGATGCCAGTCGATGGTGGCGAAGGCCGACCGCGACAGCGAGGACGCGACGTACGCGCCCGCACCGAGGAACGCGATGTAGCCGAGGTCGAGCAGACCGGCCAGACCGACCACGATGTTCAGGCCGATCGCGGTGGCCGCGAAGATCAGCACCGAAGTGGCGATCGACATGTTCGCGTCCGACCCCTGCTGGGTGAAGGGGAAGAAGAACGCGACCGCGAACGCCGCCAGCGTGAGCACCTTCCTGCGCCGGGTGGCGACGTGACCGAACCAGCCCATCGTCCCGGTCCGGAACATGGCCGCGACGGTCCCGCCGGCGAAGACCAGGACCAGCACGAACGACCAGGCGTCCTCGCGGGCCAGCGCGTACGCCGCGCCGAAGAGGACGCCCGCCATCACCACGGCGACGGCCGCGATCTCGAACCAGCCCGGCAGCCGGGCCCGGCCCAGGTCGCGAAGTTCCCGCAGCGGGATCACCTGGGAGCCGGCGAACACCAGCACCGCGCCGACGAAGGAGATCCAGCCACCGGGGTCGACGTTGACCAGACCACTCGAGTCGGTCGCGATCGCGAGGATCACGCCGACCATGTAGATCAGCAGCCAGAGGCCGAGCGCTCGCAGACCGAGCGCGGCGTCGAGCCACTGACCGAGCCGGGAGGCCAGCGGCCCCTTGACCGTGAGCAGCAGGACGAGCGCCAGCAGCGAAAGGATGATCGCGAGGATCTGCAGCCCACCCGGATATCCGTAGACCGACAGGTCACCCAGGATGTTCGGGTCGAAGCTCCAGGACATGAACGTGCCGATGATCACCAGCGCGACGCCGGCCAGGCCGACGGGCCAGCCCTTGGCCGCGTGCTTCTCGACGAACGCGTCAGGAAGGGTCGGAATACTCATGCGCGGTCCACCACCCTTGCTCCGAGCAGGCCTTGCGGCCGGAAGACGAGGACCAGGATCAGGAGCACGAACGCCCAGACGTCCTTCCAGGTGCCGCCACCGAACTGGCCCGGGACGTACTGCGTGGCCATCGACTCGACCACGCCGAGAACCAGTCCGCCGAACACGGCCCCCTGGATGTTCCCGATACCGCCCAGCACCGCGGCGGTGAATGCCTTCAGACCGGCGATGAAGCCCATCTTGAAGTCGATGTTGTTGTTCTGCAGCCCCTGCGAGACACCGGCCACGGCGGCCAGTACGGCGCCGAGCGCGAACGCCACCACGATGATCCGGTCCACGTTGATGCCCATCAGGCGGGCGGTGTCCGGATCCTGGGAGACGGCCAGCATGCCGCGACCCAACTTGGTCCGGTTGATGAAGTACCAGAGCAGGATCGCGCAGACGACCAGGGCCGCGACCGTGAAGATGGCCGAGCGCTGGATCGTCACATCGCCGACCTCCACAGCCTTGCCGCTGACCCCGTCGAGCTGCGGGAACGGGATCCGCTGCTTCGCGCTCGGGAAGTCCGCGAACGGGATCCGGTCGTAGAAGACCCGGACGAGCTCCTGCAGGAACACCGAGATGCCGATCGCGGTGATCAGTGGCGCCAGGCGGGGCGCGTTCCGCAGGGGACGGTACGCGACACGTTCCATCGCGACGGCGGTGACGACCGACGCGATGATGGCGCCGACGATCATGATCGGCAGGATCCACACACCGGTCTGACCGTCGAAGAACAGCAGGTAGGTGCTCAGCGCGCCGAACGCACCGATCATGAAGACCTCGCCGTGGGCGAAGTTGATCAGCTGCACGATGCCGTACACCACGGTGTACCCGACAGCGATCAGGGCGTACAGCGATCCGAGGGTGAGCCCGTTGACGAGCTGCTGGAAGAACTGGTCCACGTCGACCTCCAAACCGAATCAGTTCCGACATGCCTCGGGGGTGGGAATCGGGTTCCCACCCCCGAGGCCATCAGGTCGACCTAATTACTTCTTTGCCAGGTCCTGCGTCAGCTCGGTGGCCCACTTGCCACCGGCGACCTTGTAGACGGTCAGCACCTTAGACGTGGTGTCGCCGTACTGGTCGAAGGCGACCTTGCCGGTGACGCCTTCGAACGAAACCTTGCCGAGGGCCTCGACCGTCTTCGGCCGCGCGGACTCG
The DNA here is from genome assembly GCF_004361855.1 of Kribbella caucasensis. GTDB lineage: Bacteria > Actinomycetota > Actinomycetes > Propionibacteriales > Kribbellaceae > Kribbella > Kribbella caucasensis. Next base: position 302,414 of record NZ_SNWQ01000005.1, on the reverse strand, counting down.
ACGTCACTGGCGTCCTTCAGCGACTCCTTCAGCGCGTTGATGATCGCGTTCGCCGCGTCGTAGGAGTAGCCGCCGTACGCCGCGTAGGGGTCCTTGAAGCCGGCCGCGTTGTAGTCCGAGATGAACTTCTTCGCCGACTCGAGGGTGTCCACCGGCGCGCCGACCGAGGTGGCCAGGTCGCCCGTGCTGGTCTTGCCGCCCAGCGTGATGAACTTCGGGTCGTAGATGCCGTCGCCACCCATCAGGGGGACGTTCAGCCCGGCGGCCTTCATCTGCTGCGAGAGCGGACCGGCCTGCGGGTACTCACCGCCGTAGTACACAGCCTGCGGGGCCGACGGCTTCACGGCCGAGATGACGGCCTGGTAGTTCGAGTCCTCCGGGTTGATCGTCTCGGCCGCGACGACCTGACCGCCGGCCGCCTTGAACTCCTCGGTGAAGGTGCCGACCAGACCCTGACCGTAGGCCTTCTTGTCGTGGATCGTGGCGACCTTCTTGATCCCGGCCTTCTCGAACAGGTACCGGGCCGCGAACGGACCCTGGACCGCGTCGGTCGTGCAGGTGCGGAAGTAGGTCGGGTACGCCCGCTTCGGGGCGCTCTGCCAGTTCGCGCCCTGGGTCAGGCTCGGGTTGGTGTTGGCCGGCGAGATCTGCACGATGTTCTTCGGCGCGAGCACCGGCTGGACCTGCAGGGCGACACTCGAGTTCAGCGTGCCGACCACGCCGATCACGTCTTTGTCCGAAGACAGCGACGTCGCGGCGGTCTTGCCGACATCCGGCTTGGCCTCGTCGTCCTTGGCGTCCACCTCGAGCTTCCAGCCCGGGATCGCGTTCGAGTCGTTGGCCTGCTTGACGGCCAGTTCCACCGAGTGCTGGATACCCAGACCCAGCGCCGACAGGTCTCCCGACAGAGGCGCGATCACACCGATCTTGGCGGTCTTCGTTGCGGTGCCCCCGCCGCCGTCTTCGCTGCGTGAGCCGCAAGCAGTCAGGGCCAACGACGCAACGATCAGCGACGCGCCGACCCGTACTACGGAACGCTGCTGCACTGTTCCTCCCATGTCTGGATAATCCGAGCGATACCCCGGATCCTCGCGAATGCCGCGAGCACCCGCAGGTTAGACCCAGTGAACCTCATCCGGCGAACGTCACCCTGCGTGTGTTGCGAGGTCGTTACCGCCGTAAGCAGCATGAGGATCAGTGACAGCTGTACAGCATGGTTTCCCGCCTGGGCTCCCTTCGCGCACAGTAAATCAATCGCTACTACCCGCCTCGTCAACGACCAACTCAGCGACCTGGCGCATGGAAACTCTTTTATCCATAGCGGTTTTCTGGATCCACCGGAACGAATCAGGCTCGCTCAGCCCGAACTTCGTCTGCAGCACCGACTTCGCCCGATCCACCAGTTTGCGCGTTTCCAACCGCTCCGCCAGGTCGGCCACCTCACGCTCGAGCTCCGCGAGTTCGACGTACCGGCTCGCGGCGATCTCGATCGCGGGCAGCAGGTCCGCCTTGGAGAACGGTTTCACCAGGTACGCCATCGCGCCGGCATCCCGCGCCCGCTCAACCAGCTCCCGCTGCGAGAACGCGGTCAGCATCAGCACCGGTGCGATTCGATCGCCGGCGATCTTCTCGGCCGCACTGAGCCCGTCCAGCTTCGGCATCTTGACGTCCAGAATCACCAGATCGGGCCGATGCTCCGTCGCCAGCCGGATCGCTTCCTCCCCATCCCCCGCCTGCCCGACGACGTCATAACCCTCCTCCAGCAGCATCTCGGCCAGATCCATCCGGATCAACGCCTCGTCCTCAGCGATCACCACACGCTTCCCAGTCACAGCCACACCTTATCGATCCCCTGTCACCTCTTCGGACCAACGAACGTGTCGAGTGCAGCAACCGCTTCCCGCCGGCTCACCGCGATCGCGTTCCGCCGCGGCTGCCGCCAGGGAATCCCCAGCAGATCCAGAGCGTCCGTCAGGATGTTCCGAATGTCCTCAGACTCATTCGAGAACTGATATCTGAGGTAGTGGTACCGCTTGGACCCGCCGTCCGCTGTGGTCTTGCTGGCCCAGTTGACGACCCGGCACCCGTCGGAGTGGAACAACCCGCGCAGGAGCTGTTCGGGGTACTTGGCAACGATCTCCCGCTGCCAGGGGTGCAGCTCGATCTTCCGCAGATGTTTCCGTCCGACGCCATGCTGCGGGAACACGCACGGCCAATGCTTCCAACGCGCCTCGATCCGGATCGCGCTCGATCCACCCCGCAGGCACGGACTCGCGTTCGGCTTCACGAGCTTGATCGTCGCGGCGATCTCCTGGTTTAACTCTGGATACTTCTGGTCGTTCGCGATCTGCAGCGTGAACACGCCTCGCCGCGCGCGTGCGATGGACCCATCGCCCAGGTACCACCCCAACAACAAGGCGTATGCAGCTTCGTCCAGCTCAGCCCCATCACACCGTGGACACCCGGCACCCCCGCGAGTCCGCCCCTCAACCTGGTATCGCCGCCGCCAGGTCCGGATGGTCCGTAGTGCAACACCGTGAATCTCGGCGTTCACCCGATCGCTGACCCCGTCATCGGACATCCGCAGCGCCGACTCCACCGTCTCCCGCGACCTGAAATGTGGCATGTCTCATGTTCGCGCTCGCCGCCGACAGTCTCAGTCCAACCCGGATTTGCCAGAAGCCCTAAAAAACAAGAAGATAGTCCGAGTCGAAGCAGTCGCCTCGAGGTGATCAGTTCACTGAGACCGCGCGCCCAACCAGGCAGCGCTCCACTCGGTGGGCTACGATCTTCGGGCACACGCCCTGGTAATCCAATTTCGGCAGAGATGATGGTCTCAAACACCATACAGTGTGGGTTCGAGTCCCACCCAGGGCACCCAGGGCACACATTCGATCGGAATCTGTCGGTCGTTGCTGCGAATCTCATCTCATGTATGACGTTCGGGTGCGTCTGGCCACGCTTGGTGCGCTGGAGGCTGGAGGCTGGAGTTCAACCAGCCGGCGACGGGGGATGACGACCGCCACTCTCCGTAGTGGCGGGACCGGCGGGCTCCTCAGAACGACCCGACGGCTTGTCCGCGGTGCGCCAAGGGGCAGCTCCCGGTGGGGCCCAACGCGCATCTGCTGGGGTTGTACCTCGGTGCTGTTGTCTGTCGAATCTGAAGAAGGACGTCTACTCGCTGGCCTTGTCTGTTTCCGCAGCATGGGTGTGGGGCCGAAGCACAAGCGCAGGATCGAGTTGGCCGGTTGGCAGCGGGAGATCGTTGCCGGGTGCCCCGAGCCGTTCGTGAGTGGGGTGTTCAACTCCGATGGTTGCCGGGTGATCAACTGGGCGGCTCGGCGGGAGGCAGTTGGGAAGGTCGACGGGTATGTCGGGCCGAAGTCGTAAAGTCGTCGTCTGAGCGGGGTCGACCGGGAGAGGAGTGGGTCATGTTCGTCGGGTCGCACGTGATCATCTACAGCCGGGATGCTGAGGCGGATCGGGCGTTCATTGCCGACGTGTTGGGATTTCCGCACGTTGACGCAGGTGGAGGCTGGCTGATCTTCCGGTTGCCGCCGGCTGAGATCGCCGTACATCCGACCGAGGGCGACGAGGCGCACGAGTTCTATCTGATGTGCGAGGACATTGAGGCGGCGTTGGCCAAGGTGTCGGCGGCCGGTGCGTCGGTCTCCGGAGAGATCACCGACGCCGGCTGGGGACGGCTGGCGTCCATCACCCTGCCGAGCGGCGCCAGGTTGCCGGTGTACCAGCCGATGCATCCGGTCGCCTACAACCTGCCGGACTGAAGCCGGCCGCGCGCCTCCCGCAAAGGGGGCGAGGCGGGCAGCCTGTGGGTGCCCGCCTCGATCGAGTACTTCGGTTCTACTTGCGGTAGCCGGGGGCTATGCCTTCGATGGCGTCGCCCATTCGGTGGATTCGGAGGGCGTTGGTGGAGCCGGGGATGCTGGGCGGGCTGCCGGCCACGATGACGACCAGGTCACCCTTCTTCAGCTTGCCGAGTTCGAGCAGGCGCTGGTCGACCTGGCGGACCATGTCGTCGGTGTGGTCGACGGTCGGGACGATATGCGTCTCGATCCCCCACACCACACTGAGCCACGCGCTCACCGACGGAACCGGGGTGAACGCGAGCACCGGGATCTCGGTGCGGTACCGGGCCAGCCGCAGCGCGGTGTCACCGCTCTGGGTGAAGGCGACCAGGTACTTCGCCTCCATCCGCTCGGCCACGTCGGCCGCGGCCTTGGCGATCACGCCGCCCTTGGTCCGCGGCTCCCAGTCGATCTCCTTGAGCCGGCTCAGGCCCTGCTCCTCGGTGGTCTTGACGATCCGGGCCATCGTCTTGACCGTCTCGATCGGGAACCGGCCGACGCTGGTCTCACCGGACAGCATCACCGCGTCGGCGCCGTCGAGCACCGCGTTGGCGACGTCGGACGCCTCGGCCCGGGTCGGCCGGGGGGCGGAGATCATCGACTCCAGCATCTGGGTGGCGACGATCACCGGCTTCGCGTTCAGCCGGGCCTGGTCGATGATCAGCTTCTGCACCAGCGGGACCTCCTCGAGCGGGAGTTCCACGCCGAGGTCGCCACGAGCGACCATGAAACCGTCGAACGCGTCGACGATCTCGTCCAGGTTGGCGACCGCCTGCGGCTTCTCGATCTTGGCGATCACCGGCACCCGGTGACCTTCCTCGTCCATGATCTTGTGCACCAGCTGGATGTCGGCCGCGTCCCGGACGAACGACAGCGCGATCATGTCGGCCGGCAGGTGCAGCGCCCAGCGCAGGTCCTCGGCGTCCTTCTCGGACAGGGCCGGCACGCTGACGTTCACACCGGGGAGGTTGATGCCCTTGTGGTTCGAGACCGGACCGCCGACGGTGACCCGGCAGACCACGTCGGTCTCGGTCACCTCCTCGGCGACGAGCGCGATCCGGCCGTCGTCGATGAGCAGCTGGTCCCCGGGATTCACGTCACCCGGCAGCCCGTCGTACGTCGTACCGCAGATGGTGACGTCACCCGGGACCTCCCGGGTGGTGATGGTGAAGCGCTCGCCGTAGGTCAGCGTGACCTTGCCTTCGGCGAACTCCGCCAGCCGGATCTTCGGGCCCTGCAGGTCGACCAGGATGCCGACGTTCTGCCCGGTCTCGGCCGCGGCCGTCCGAATCCGCTGATAGATGCGCTCATGCTCGGCGTGGGCGCCGTGGCTCAAGTTGAGCCGGGCGACGTCCATGCCTGCTTGGACGAGTTCCAGGATGCGCTCGGGGGCGGCCGTAGCCGGGCCAAGCGTACAAACGATCTTTGCGCGACGCACGTCACAAAACCCTACTCCTACAAGACCACTCGGTTGCTGGTCCGCCCCCGTTACTGGACGGTTAACACCTCGTGGCGATCGTGCAGTTCATGAAGGTAGCGGCCGGTACGTGCCGACCGTGACCTCGCCGGTGAGCTCCGCGGTCACGGTCTGCATGCCGATCGGCTGGCCGTCCGAGTAGGTGATCAGCGTGACCTCACCAGGGCGGCGCAAGGTGTAGCCAAGGGCGAACGCGTACGCCGCTCCCCCGGTCGTGCCGTTCGTATACGTCGTCACCGGGCTGCCGTCCACCGTCTTCGTATCGGGCCCGATCTGGCGGTGCAGATGTCCCGAGAGCAGCAACGTCGCGCAACCCCGCGTCGCCGTGTCCTGGTACGACGCCGGGTCGTGCACAAGGAACGTCGAGATCCGCTGGTCCTCCGACTGGTTGCAGGCCACGTCCGCCAATCGCTTGGACTGCTCGGCGGTGGTCTCGTCGCCCGCGGTGTCGGCGCTGCCCAGCCCGGTCCGGGTCGGATCGCTGTCGCCGAGGAAGCGGATCCCCTCCACCTCTACCGGTTTGCTGTCCAGCACGGTGAACTCGTTCTTCCGCATCGCGTCCTCGATGATCCCGCCGGAGTCGTGGTTGCCGGCCACCGCGACCACCTTGAGGTCCTTGAAGTGCTCGGCCAGCGAGTTGATGCTGAACACCTCCCAGGACTGGCCCGACGAAGAGTCGTCACCGGCGTCGATCAGCACCTTGGCGCGGGCCACCTTCGCCACCTCGGCCGCGAACGGGTCCATCCCGATGTTGTCGTGCCGGTCCGAGACCAGCAGTGCCACGGTCTCGCCGTCGGCCGCCTGCCGGATCCGGCCGCCGATCCGCGGCACCTGGTCGCGCAGCCGCCCGTAGAACTCGGTGGACCGCTCGTACGTCTCGACCGCCGTACGGATGATGCCGATTCCGCCCGTGGTGGAGAAGCCGGTCGCGACCTCGACGTTCTGCAGGCGCTCGTCAAACGACAGCTCCGGCAGCAGCTCGGCGAGCGGGCGCCATTGGGTCGGCGGGGCCTGGGCCGGGCGCATCTGGCCGGGCCCGATGATCGAGGCGATCGTGATCAGCATCGCGACCAGGACGACGATCTCCCGGTGCTGGACGCGCCGCTCGTGCGAGTGGACCAGATGCAACAGCTCGCGCCGGCGACGGGGACCGAGCATCGTCCAGCCGGTCGCGACGACGACCGCGACCAGCAGCCCGGTGCCGACGCCGGCGACCGCGTTGTCGACGGCCAGCTCCTGGACGACCTGCTGGATCCGGGCGATCTCACCGTCGGGCTGGGAAGCGATCAGGGCGTCACGGGTAAGGAGGTCCGTGAGGCTGTTCGCGTCGGTCTCCTGGACGTCGATGTGGACGCCGAGGTCGGAAGGCAGGTCGGTGGGGAGGCGGAGGCGCGGGAGTACGGCGCCGAGATCGAGGGTGGCGTGGCCGTCCAGGGTGGGTGAGACGGTGGCGGCGTGGGCACCGATGGTGACGCGCTCGGAGTCGTTCAGGAAGCCGACCAGGGCGACGGCGGTTGAGACGATCAGAAAGAGCAGGGTCAGCGCGGCCCAGGGTGCGGCCTTGCGCACCCGGGCCTGTATGACCAGCCGTCGAGACACGGTGTCCAAGGTATTGCGCTCATCAAGGTGGCGCATCCGGGCGCGCGGTGCGGTCTCGTACTGCGGACACCCGCTACTGCCGGTGCGTGGGTCGGTTGGTGCGGGTAGCTTCCGCTTGCTCTTTCTCACCCTTGTGCGGGCCGTGGGCAACTTTCCCGGGTCCGGCCGGGTGAGAAAGAACAAACGTAAGCAGTCGTTGTTGGGGTTGTCTTCACAGGTTGCCCCGACTCCCGCGCGGTCTAGACCACGAGGGGGCGGGCGGTTGGGGGGATGGGCGTGGGGAGGGTGGAGGAGCCGGTCAGGTGGGCGTCCACGCCGTTGGCGCAGGAGCGGCCTTCGGCTATGGCCCAGACGATCAGGGACTGGCCCCGGCCGGCATCGCCGCAGGCGAAGACGCCGGGGACCGACGTCTGGTAGGACTTGTCGCGCTTGACGTTGCCGCGCTCGTCCAGGTCCACACCGAGCTGCTCGAGGAAACCCTCCCGCTCGGGACCGAGGAAGCCCATCGCCAGCAGCACCAGCTGGGCGGGGATGGTGCGCTCGGTGCCTTCGATCGGGGTGAAGCGGCCGTCGACCAGTTCGACCTCGACCAGGTTCAGGCCGGAGACGTTGCCCTCGGCATCGGCGGCGAAGTCGACCGTCGAGACCGAGTAGACCCGCTCGCCGCCTTCCTCGTGCGCCGAGGCGACCCGGTAGATCATCGGGTACGTCGGCCACGGCTGCCCGGCCGGACGGTCGTCCGAGGGGCGCGGCATGATCTCCAGCTGGGTGACGCTGTGAGCACCCTGCCGGTGCGCGGTGCCGAGGCAGTCGGCCCCGGTGTCACCACCACCGATGATCACCACATCCTTGCCGGTAGCAACGATCTGGTCGGGCACCGTCTCGCCGAGCGCCACCCGGTTCGATTGCGGCAGGTACTCCATCGCCTGGTGGATGCCGCCGAACTCGCGTCCCGGCACCGGCAGATCCCGGGCAGCCGTGGCGCCGGTGGCGATCACGACCGCGTCGTACCGCTGCTTGAGCTGGGTCCCGGTGACGTCGACGCCGACGTTGACGCCGGAACGGAAGACCGTGCCCTCCTCCTTCATCTGCTGGATCCGGCGCTCGACCTGCACCTTCTCCATCTTGAACTCGGGGATGCCGTAGCGGAGCAGCCCGCCCGGTGCGTCGGCCCGCTCGTAGACCGCGACGGTATGACCGGCGCGGGTCAGCTGCTGGGCGACGGCCAGACCGGCCGGCCCGGAGCCGACGACCGCGATCGTCTTGCCGGTCAGCCACTCGGGCGGCTGCGGCCGGACGTCACCGGACTCCCAGGCCTTGTCGATGATGGCGACCTCGACGTTCTTGATCGTCACCGGCTCCTGGTTGATGCCGAGCACGCAGGCCGGTTCGCACGGCGCCGGGCAGAGCCGGCCGGTGAACTCCGGGAAGTTGTTCGTCGCGTGCAGCCGCTCGATCGCGCCGGACCAGTCGTCCCGCCAGACCAGGTCGTTCCACTCCGGGATCAGGTTCCCGAGCGGGCAGCCCGAGTGGCAGAACGGGATACCGCAGTCCATACAGCGGCCGGCCTGCTTGGTGATGATCGGCAGCAACGCCTTGCCGGGCCCACCGGGGTAGACCTCTTTCCAGTCCTGTACGCGCTCGGTCACCGGACGGCGGTCCGCGACCTCGCGTGGGGTGGTCAGGAATCCCTTCGGGTCAGCCATCAGATGGCCTCCATCATCGCTCGCGTTGTGGCGTCCTCGTCCAGCCCGTCCCGTTCGGCGGCCGCCTTGGCCGCCAGCACGCGGGCGTAGTCACGGGGCATCACCGTGGTGAACCTGGCGGCCGCCTCGGGCCAGTCGGCGAGCAGCTTGGCCGCCCGTTCCGAACCGGTCTCCTCGTGGTGCCTGCGGACCAGGTCGTGCAACAGGTCGGACTCCGCCTCGGTGAGCGGGTGCAGATCCACCAGCTCCGGGTTGACCAAGGTCGGGTCCAGGTCGAGCACGTGGGCCACGCCGCCCGACATGCCCGCCGCGAAGTTCCGGCCGACCGCGCCCAGCACCACGACGCGACCACCGGTCATGTACTCGCACGCGTGGTCGCCGACCGACTCGACCACGGCGGTGGCACCGGAGTTGCGGACGCAGAACCGCTGCCCCACCCCACCACTGATGAACAGCTCGCCCGAGGTCGCGCCGTACGCGATCACGTTGCCGGCGATGATCTGGTCGGCCGCGTCGAACCGCGCGTGCCGGTCCGGCCGGATGACGACCCGGCCACCTGACAGGCCCTTGCCGACGTAGTCGTTGGCGTCGCCCTCCAGCCGCAGCGTCACGCCGCTCGGCACGAAGGCGGCGAACGAGTTGCCTGCCGACCCGGTGAAGGTCAGGTCGATCGTTCCGTCCGGCAGCCCGGCCGCGCGGTACCGCTTGGTGATCTCGTGGCCGAGCATGGTTCCGACGGTCCGGTTGACGTTCCGGATCGGCAGCTGGGCGCGGACCGGTTCGCCGGACTCCAGGGCCGGCGAGCAGATCCGGATCAGCTCGATGTCGAGGGCCTTGTCGAGCCCGTGGTCCTGCAGCACGGTCTGGTGCCGGGCTGCGCCTTCCGGCAACGACGGCACGTGCAGGATCGGGGTCAGGTCGAGCCCGTCGGCCTTCCAGTGGTCCACCGCGCGCTGGATGTCCACTACGTCGGCGTGCCCGATCGCCTCGTCGAGGGACCGGAAACCCAGCTCCGCCAGGTACTCGCGGACCTCCTCGGCGATGAACTCGAAGTAGTTGACCACGAACTCGGGCTTCCCGGCGAACCGCTCACGCAGTACCGGGTTCTGGGTCGCGACGCCGACCGGGCAGGTGTCGAGGTGGCAGACCCGCATCATGATGCAGCCCGACACCACCAGCGGCGCGGTGGCGAAACCGAACTCCTCCGCACCGAGCAGGGCCGCGATGATGACGTCCCGGCCAGTCTTCAGCTGGCCGTCGGTCTGGACCACAATCCGGTCCCGCAGACCGTTCAGCAGCAGGGTCTGCTGGGTCTCGGCCAGCCCGAGCTCCCACGGACCACCGGCATGCTTCAGCGACGTCAGCGGGGCCGCGCCGGTCCCACCGTCGTGACCGGAGATCAGTACTACGTCCGCGTGGGCCTTGCTGACCCCGGCGGCGATCGTGCCGACCCCGACCTCGGAGACCAGCTTCACGTGGATCCGGGCCGACGGGTTCGCGTTCTTCAGGTCGTGGATCAGCTGGGCCAGATCCTCGATCGAGTAGATGTCGTGGTGCGGCGGCGGCGAGATCAGCCCGACGCCCGGCGTCGAGTGCCGCGTCTTGGCCACCCACGGGTAGACCTTCTGGCCGGGCAGCTGCCCGCCCTCGCCGGGCTTGGCACCCTGCGCCATCTTGATCTGGATGTCGTCGGAGTTCGTCAGGTACTCCGCGGTGACGCCGAACCGGCCGGACGCGACCTGCTTGATCGAGCTCCGCCGGGACGGGTCGTGCAGCCGGTCGGAGTCCTCGCCGCCCTCACCGGTGTTCGACTTGCCACCCAGCTGGTTCATCGCGATCGCCAGCGTCTGGTGCGCCTCGGCGCTGATCGAGCCGTAGCTCATCGCACCAGTGGAGAACCGCCTGACGATCGCGCTGACCGGCTCGACCTCCTCGACCGGAATCGGCTGCCGGCCCGACTTGAAGGCGAACAGCCCGCGCAGAGTCATCAGTCGCTCGGACTGCTCGTTGACCCGCTGGGTGTACTGCTTGAAGACGTCGTACCGCCCGGTGCGGGTGGAGTGCTGCAACCGGAACACGGTCTCCGGGTCGAAGAGGTGCGGCTCGCCCTCCCGGCGCCACTGGTACTCACCGCCGATCTCGAGCTTGCGGTGCGCCGGCAGGATGCCGTCGGCCGGATACGCGCGCAGGTGCCGGCGGCGGACCTCCTCGGCGATGACGTCCAGCCCGACACCGCCGAGCTTGGACGACGTCCCGGTGAAGTAGGTGTCCACCAGATCCGGAGCCAGCCCGGTCGCCTCGAAGATCTGGGCGCCCGTGTACGACGCGACGGTGCTGACGCCCATCTTGGACATCACCTTGAGCACGCCCTTGCCGAGCGACTTCACCACATTCCGGACCGCCTGCTCCGGCTCGATCCCGGGCAGGTAGGTGCCCTGCCGGCAGAGGTCCTCGACCGACTCGAGCGCGAGATACGGGTTGATCGCGGCCGCGCCGTACCCCATCAGCAAGGCGACGTGGTGGACTTCGCGGACGTCGCCGGCCTCGACGACCAGGCCGACCTGGGTGCGGGTCTTCTCCCGGACCAGGTGGTGGTGGACCGCGGAGGTGAGCAGCAGCGACGGGATCGGCGCCTTGTCCGCGTTGGAGTGCCGGTCGGACAGGACCACGATCCGGGCGCCGTCCGCGATCGCGGCGGACGCCTCGGCGCAGATCTCGTCCAGCCGCTCGCGCAGCGCCGTACCGCCGCCTTCCACGTCGTACACGCCGCGCAGGACCGTGGTCGCCAGGCCCGGCATGTCGCCGTCCAGGTTGATGTGCCGCAGCTTGGCCAGCTCGTCGTTGGTGATCACGGGGAACGGCAGCACCACCTGACGGCAGGACGCCGGGCCCGGGTTGAGCAGGTTCGCCTCCGGGCCGAGGGACGACGACAGCGAGGTCACCAGCTCCTCACGGATCGCGTCCAGCGGCGGGTTCGTCACCTGCGCGAACAGCTGCGCGAAGTAGTCGAACAGCAGCCGCGGCCGGTCGCTCAGCGCCGCGATCGGGGTGTCGGTGCCCATCGAACCGATCGGCTCGGCGCCTGTCCTCGCCATCGGGCCGAGGATGATCCGCAGCTCCTCCTCGGTGTACCCGAACACCTGCTGGCGCCGGGTGACCGAAGCGTGGCTGTGGACGACGTGCTCGCGCTCGTGCAGGTCCTCGAACCGGATCAGGCCGGCGTGCAGCCATTCGTCGTACGGGTGGGCTTCGGCGAGTTGGGACTTCACCTCGGCGTCGGTGACGATCCGGTGCGCCTCGACGTCGACCAGGAAGATCCGGCCGGGCTCGAGCCGGCCCTTCTGGGTGACGGTGGCCGGGTCGATGTCCAGTACGCCGGCCTCGGAGGCGAGCACGACGAGCCCGTCCTCGGTGACCCAGTACCGCGACGGGCGCAGGCCGTTGCGGTCGAGCACGGCGCCGACCTGGTTGCCGTCGGAGAAGACCACCGACGCCGGGCCGTCCCACGGCTCCATCAGGGTGGAGTGGAACTCGTAGAACGCGCGCCGCATCGGGTCCATCGTGGTGGCGTTCTCCCACGCCTCCGGGATCATCATCAGCATCGCGTGCGGCAACGAGCGACCACCGAGATGCAGGAGCTCCAGCACCTCGTCGAACGTGGCCGAGTCCGACGCTTCCGGCGTACAGATCGGGTACAGCTGCTCCAGGTCACCCGGGATCAGGTCGCTGGCCAGCAGTGCCTCGCGGGCCCGCATCCAGTTGCGGTTGCCCTGGACGGTGTTGATCTCGCCGTTGTGCGCGATGTACCGGTACGGGTGGGCGAGCGGCCAGGACGGGAACGTGTTGGTGGAGAACCGCGAGTGCACGACGCCGATCGCGGAGGCGAGATCCGGGTCGGTCAGCTCGGGAAAGAACTTGTCCAGCTGGTCGGTGGTCAGCATCCCCTTGTAGGTGATGGTCCGGCCGGACAGCGACGGGAAGTAGGTCTCGGTCTCCTTCTCGGCCCGCTTCCGAAGCCGGAACGCCATCCGCTCCAGCCCGAGGCCGAGCACCCGGCCGGCCTTGGCCGCGACGAACAGCTGCCGGAACTCCGGCATCACCGATCGCGCGGTCGCGCCGAGCATCGAGTCGTCGGTCGGCATGTCCCGCCAGCCGAGCACGGTGAGGTTCTCCTCGTCCGCCAGCTCCTCGATCCGCGCGACGGCCTTGGCGGCGTCGTCGGCGTCCTGCGGCAGGAAGGCGATACCGGTCGCGTAGCCGCGCTGCACGGGCAGCTCGAAGTCGCACACCTTGCGGTAGTACGCGTCCGGGACCTGGATCAGGATGCCGGCGCCGTCGCCGGAATCGGGTTCGGCGCCGGAGGCACCGCGGTGCTCGAGGTTGCGCAGGGCGGTCAAGGCCTTCGCCACGATGTCGTGGCTCGGTTCACCGGTCAGGGTCGCGACGAAAGCGACACCACAAGCGTCATGCTCGTGCTGTCCGTCGTACAGACCCTCGCTCGGCCTGTGCCCGATCGAAAAGGGGGGGCGACCATACATTCAGGGGCTCCCGTCGTCCTACGGTCAACAACTGGCCGCGGGACAACACTGGCCCAAGCCGGGAGTCCCGAGACTACCTCATGACGCCCGCCTGGTGGACTGCCATTCCACCATTCAACGCGCCGTTCACACCTGACGCTCACCTTTCGTAAGCAAGCGCTCACTGTCCCCACCCATATTCCCCCCACCAGCCCTCCGGAACCATGCACTGAGGCTGAACTTTCCGGGATCTTTCACGCACCGAGCCAGGCTTCATGGAAGGCCGAGTAGGTGGAGTAGCGGGTGGTGGTGGCTTCCTGGAGTACGGCGTACTGGGCGGGAGTGCCGCGGAAGGCGGTGGGGTCGAGGGTGCCGTCGGAGAGGAGGACGAGGGCGGTGCGGGCCATCACGTACGCCGTGGTGCGGTCGTCGATGGGGGCGCCCAGGGAGAACTCCTCGGGGGCCATGAATCGGGTCGAGCCGAACATCCGGCCCATGTCGTTGCGGTGGGCACCGAAGTGGTAGCTGTCCAGGTCGACCACGGTGAGCCGGCGACGGGCGAAGTCGTAGAGCAGGGCGCCGTCGTAGAAATCGCCCTGGACCCAGCCGACCTCGGTGAGCCCGGCATGCAGGTCGTAGAGCTGGTCGAGGGCGGCCAGGATCTCCTCGGCCGGCAGGGCCCGGAAGCGTTGGAAGGCGGTGTCGGGGTCTTCTCGCCGCTCGCGCGTGGTGCCGAGGTGCTCGCCGTCGCGCCATTCGTAGACGAGCAACGGTCCGCCAGGCGATTCGATCAGGCCGTGGTACGCCGGGAGTACCGGGTGCCGGACGTGTTCGGCCAGGTACGCCGCGTTGCGGAGCAGGGCCACGCGTTCGTCGAAGTCGAGGAACGGCTTGGCGGTGGGATCGCCCGCGGTCTTGACGAAGTACCGCTGCCCGCCCGCGTCCACGCCGTACGAGACGTTGCCGGAGTCCTGGGTGTCCGCGCCGAACCTCGCGAACACTGTGCCGAGTTGCTGGATGAAGTCGATGGGTTGCTCGTGGATCTCCCCAGGGAACATTTCTCCGAGGCTACTGAGCGGCCAGACGTCGCGCGAGCGGGTTAGCCGACGCCGGGGCCGACCAAGGTGCCGACGAAGTAGGTGAGGGTGGCCGCGGCGGCGCCGAGGAGGAGTTGGCGGAGGCCGGAGTACCACCAGGAGCGGCTAGTGACGCGGCTGACGATGGCGCCGCAGGCGAAGAGGGCGGTCAGGGAGACGATCAGGGCGGGGATGACGTTGGCGGCGCCGAGGAGGTACGGCAGGAGTGGGACGAAAGCGCCGGCGGCGAAGCAGATGAACGACGAAGCGGCCGCGGTGACCGGGGACGGGAGGTCGTTGAGGTCCAGGCCGAGTTCTTCGCGGACGTGTTCTTCGAGCGCCTGCTCGGGGTCGGCGTGGAGTTGCTCGGCAACCTTCTCCGCCAGGTCGGGGTCGAGGCCCTTCGCCTGGTAGGTCTCGGCGAGTTCGTACTCCTCATCGACGGGGTGCCGTTCGATCTCGCGCCGTTCGACCTCGATCTCGGCCCGCGCCAGTTCCCGTTGCGACGCGACCGAGGTGTACTCCCCCGCCGCCATTGAGAACGCTCCTGCGGCCAGACCCGCCAGACCAGCGAGCACGATGAACCGCGAACCGGACTCGGTACCGCCGTCCATGCCCGCGATCAGAGCGAAGTTCGACACCAGCCCGTCCATCGCCCCGAACACGGCCGGCCGCAACCATCCCCCGGTCACATCCCGATGCGTGTGATCCCCAGAATGCTCCGCCGAAACACCCCGTACGACGACCGCGGGCTGAGCCGGTATTGCGGGCTCACCCCGTACTTCGGCCGGCGGCGACGTGGTTCGTTCGCCGTCGGCCGGGTCGGTGGTGTCGTCAGTCACGGGGCCCGTCGTCGGTTGCGTCGCCGAGAGCCCCGGGATCGCCCGGGGCCGCGACGGCGTTCGCGTCGACCGTCGGCTTGGCGGTGTCGCGGGTGCTCGGATCGCCTTCGGATGCGGGCTTCGCAGCAGCCTCGTCGACGGCGGTGTCGGCACCCTCAGCGGCGTCCGTCTCCGCCGTGTCCCCGGCAGAAACCTCAGCGGCGGCCGAGTCGGAGGGCTTGCCTGCGGACGGTCCTGCCGTGATGTCCTCTTGACCAGGCCGCAGTCGGGCACTGATGACGAAGTAGATCACCGCGGCCACGAACACGATGATCGACGTCCACACGTTGAGCCGGAGGCCCGCGATGTGATCGGCCTCGTCGATCCGCAGGGTCTCGATCCAGCCCCGTCCGGCCGTGTACCCCGCGACGTACAACGCGAACGCCCGCCCATGTCCCAGCCTGAACCGCCGGTCAGCCACGATCACCAGCGCGACCACGGCAAGGTTCCAGACAGCCTCGTAGAGGAAGGTCGGGTGGAAGGTGGCGAACTGCTCGTACCCGTCCGGCCGGTGCCCAGGGTCGATCTCCAGCCCCCAGAAGTGCGTGGTCGGCCGGCCGAACAGCTCCTGGTTGAAGTAGTTCCCGACCCGGCCGAGCACCTGGGCCAGCGCGATCCCCGGCGCCATCGCGTCCGCGACGGCCAGGAACGGCACCTTCTTCTGCCGGCAGGCGAGCCAGGCGCCGAACGCACCGAACGCGATCGCGCCCCAGATACCGAGACCGCCGTGCCAGATCTTCAGCGCGTCGATCGGGTCGTCCGGCGAACCCTCGCCGAAGTACCGCTGCCAGTCGGTCAGCACGTGGTAGATCCGGGCTCCGACCAGGCCGAACGGCACCGCCCAGAAGATGATGTCGAGCAGTACCTCGGCCGAGCCGCCGCGGGCGACCCAGCGCTTCCGGCCGAGCCAGTAGCCGGCGAAGATACCGGCCAGGATGCACAGCGCGTAGGCCCGCAACGGGATCGGACCGAGGTGCCAGACACCCTGGCTCGGACTGGGGATGAACGCCGGCACGATCACGGCGGGCACTGAACTAATCATGGCAAGGACGAACGCTACTCGACCGCCCCCAGCGCGACCACAAACCCGTGGTCACGATGGGGACTCGGGTGAGCGAACACCGATCAACCCGCGGCGTTGACCGCGCTGGTGATCCCGTCCGGCGTCAGCTGGTCGGCGTTGAGCAGCTTGTCGTTCACGAAGACGGTCGGCGTGCCCTCGACCTTGCGGTCGGTCGCGGCCTGCCCGACGGACGTCAGCCAGCCGGCGTAGGTGTTGCCGGTGACCGCGGCCTCGAACTTCGAGTTGTCCACGCCGAGCTGCTTGCCCAGTTCGATCAACTGGTCGTTCGTCCAGCTCTTCGCGAAGTCGGAGTACAGCTCGTCGGCGTAGCTGCGGGCCTTGCCCTCCGCTGCGGCCGCAGCGAACGCGTTCGCCAGCCGGGGCGAGGAATCCGCCACGAAAATCATCGGCCAGTACGTCACGGTCGCGGTGCCGTCGTCGACCAGCTTGTTGATGGTCGCGCCGGACTCGTCCTCGAATTCCTTGCAGTGCGGGCAGCGGAAGTCGATGTAGAGGTCGATGTGCGCCTTGGCACCGGCCTTGCCGACGGTGACGCCGTTGCCGTTGGCGCCCGGGCCGGTGATCACGGTGGGCTCGGCCTGCCCGTTCGAGCTCACCTCGACCGCGGAGTTGTTCCGCCAGTACTGCACGCCGACGCCGCCGCCCAGCGCGAGCACCAGCACGATCACGATGACGACGCCGGGCCCGATCCGGCGCTTCTTCTGCTGCAGCAACGGGTTGACGGGCTGTTTGGTCTTGCTCACGACGCGGTTGCTCCTGTCGAGGGGTCCGATTCGAATACGGGCGGCCGGCTCACCGGTTGTCCTCCACCAGCTTGCCGAAGTCGTGGGCCAGGTCACCGATCGCGGCGTTGGACAGCCACAGCACGGTGGCCTTGTCGTTGTTGCCGAACCCCAGTACCTGCGCGCCGTGCCCGACCTCGTACCCGCCGGACGGCAGCTTCTTCATCCCCTCGACCGGCACGCCGACCGCCTTGGCGATGTCCTTGATCTCGGTCAGCGAGCCGGTCAGGCCGACGAACGACGGGTCGAACCGGTCCAGGTACTTGCGGATCACCGGACCGGTGTCGCGCGCCGGGTCGGTGGTGATGAACAGCATCTGGATCTCGTCCTGGACCGACTTGTCCAGCTTGGTCAGCGCCGAAGCCACGTCGGCCATCACCGTCGGGCACACGTCCGGGCAGTTCGTGTAACCGAAGAAGATCAGGGTGACGGGCTTCTTCGTCGACGTGACCAGGTTGAACTCGTTGCCCGAGGTATCAGTGAGCGACTTGGCGGGCAGTGCATACGGCCGGTCCAGTGTTGCCCCGCGCAACCCGTTCGCGTCGCCGGCCGGGGTGCGGATGATCGCACCGCCCGGGTTGTTGGCTTCTGGTTTCTGACCGCCACTGCAGCCCGCGAGGGCAAGCAGAGCCACCGCGGCAAGCAAAACGGCCGCGTTCCTGGTTCGACTCACTTGCACTCCAACGATCGACGGTCGCTCAGGGTTCCCGCCGGACACCCTGGGCGAGGCTTGCCGCCAGCTCCCGTACGCCGGCCGGCCCGTTCCCTGCCTCGAGCTGCTTCACGAACGCGGACCCCACGATCACGGCATCCGCGTACGCTGCGACGCCCGCCGCCTGCTCCGCGTTGGACACACCAAGGCCCACCCCGACGGGCAGACTCGTCGCAGCCTTCGTCCGGGCCACCAGCGGAGCGGCCAGGTCGGACGGCTGCTCCCGGGCCCCGGTGACACCCATCACAGCGGTCGCGTAGACGAAACCGCGGCAACTCCGGGTAGTCAGCGCGATGCGTTCGTCGGTGGACGACGGCGAGACCAGGAACACCTTGTCCAGCTCGTTCTTGTCCGCGGCGGCGGCCCATTCGGCGGCCTCCTCGGGGATCAGGTCGGGCGTGATCAGCCCCGCTCCCCCGGCACTCGCGAAGTCCGCGGCGAACCGGTCCACGCCGTACCGCTCGATCGGGTTCCAGTACGTCATCACCAGCACCGGGATCCCGGCGTACGCGGCGACCTTCTCGACGGTGGCGATGACGTCGCGGATCCGCAGCCCGCCGGCCAACGCGATCTCGGCGGCCCGCTGGATGGTGACGCCGTCCATCACCGGGTCGCTGTACGGCAGGCCGACCTCGATCACGTCGGCCCCGCCGTCGGCGAGCGCCTTGATCGCGTCGACCCCGCCGTCGATCGTGGGGTAGCCGGCCGGTAGGTATCCAACCAGCGCGGCCCGGCCGGCCTCGTTCGCCCGCCGGATCGCCGTACCGGCGTTGCCCAGGGCCATCAGGTCGCTCATGCCTGGGTCTCCCCGTCGATCAGGCCGAACCACTCGCCGGCCGTGTCCATGTCCTTGTCGCCGCGACCGGACAGGCACACCAGAATGGTTGCCTCCGGCCCCAGTTCGGCCGCGATCTCCAGCGTGCCGGCGATCGCGTGCGCGGACTCGATCGCCGGGATGATCCCCTCGGTCCGGGCCAGCAGCCGGAACGCCTCCATCGCGGCCGCGTCCGTCACCGGCCGGTACGACGCCCGGCCGGTCTCCGCCAGCCACGCGTGCTCCGGGCCGACCCCCGGGTAGTCGAGCCCGGCCGAGATCGAGTGCGACTCGATCGTCTGCCCGTCCTCGTCCTGCAGCAGGTACGACCGGGCGCCATGCAGTACGCCGACCTGGCCGGCCGTGATCGTCGCGGCATGCCGACCGGTCTCGTACCCGTCGCCGCCGGCCTCGATCCCGAACAGCTTCACCTCGGTGTCCGGTACGAACGCGGCGAACAGGCCGATCGCGTTCGACCCGCCACCGACACACGCGACAGCGGCGTCGGGCAGCCGGCCGAGGAGTTCCAGCGACTGCTCCCGGGCCTCGTCACCGATGCCCCGGACGAAGTCGCGCACCATCGCCGGGAACGGGTGCCCACCGGCCGCCGTACCGAGCAGGTAGTGGGTGTTGTCGACGCTGGCGACCCAGTCGCGGAGGGCCTCGTTGATCGCGTCCTTCAGCGTCCGGCTACCGGTCTTGACCGGGATCACCTCGGCGCCGAGCAGCTTCATCCGGGCCACGTTGAGCGCCTGCCGCTCGGTGTCGACCTCGCCCATGTAGACCACGCACTCGAGGTCGAGGTACGCACACGCCGTCGCGGTCGCGACCCCGTGCTGACCGGCGCCGGTCTCGGCGATCACCCGGGTCTTGCCCATCCGCTTGGTCAGCAGCGCCTGGCCGAGCACGTTGCGGACCTTGTGCGCGCCGGTGTGGTTGAGGTCCTCGCGCTTCAGCAGGATCCGGGCGCCGGCGACGTCGGACAGCCGGGTCGCGTCGTACAGCAGGCTCGGGGTGCCGGCGTACTCGCGCAGCATCCGCTCGAACTCACCGGTGAACTCCTTGTCGGCCATGGCTTCCTGCCAGGCCTTCGTCAGCTCGTCCAGCGGGGCGATCAGCGCCTCCGGCATGAACCTGCCGCCGAAGCGGCCGAAGTGCCCGAGCTGGTCGGGCAGCACTGCGGTCATGATGTGTCGCCTTCCGTGACCCGAAGGTCGGAAAAACCGATCGAGCGGGTTCAACGACCGTTGAACCCGCTCGCGAGCCCGGGTTGGAAGCGGGCCCCGTAAGTTGTCAGTGCCGCTGCTGGATGGCGGGGTGTGATCCGGCAGCGACCAGGTCGGCGACCGAGGAGCGGGGATCGCTGCCGGTCACCAGGGTTTCGCCGACGAGGACGACATCGGCCCCGGCGCGCGCGAACTCGATTACATCATGCGGACCGCGGACGCCGGACTCGGCCACCCGGACCAGGTTCGACGGGATCAGCGGCGCCACCCGGGCGAAGGTCCCCCGGTCGACGTCCAGCGTCTTCAGATTGCGGTTGTTCACGCCGATCAGCTGGGCTCCGGCGTCCACCGCACGCCGGGTCTCCTCTTCGTCGTGCACCTCGACCAGCGGGCACAGGCCGATCGAATGGGCCCGCTCGATCAGCGAGACCAGGGCTTCCTGCTCGAGCGCGGCGACGATCAGCAGCACCATGTCGGCACCGGCCGCGCGCGCCTCCCACAGCTGGTACGAGGACACCACGAAGTCCTTGCGCAGAACCGGTACGTCGACCCGGCCGCGGACCGCGCGCAGGTCGTCCAGGCTGCCGTTGAACCGGCGCTTCTCGGTCAGCACGGAGATCGCGGCCGCACCGCCCTCGGCGTACTCCGCGGCCAGCGCGGCCGGGTCGGCGATCTCGGCCAGGGGGCCCTTGGACGGGCTGGAGCGCTTCACCTCGGCGATGATCGCGATCCCGTCGCCGCGGAACACCGGCATCGGGTCCTTCGCGTCGGGCTTGCGGTGCGCCTCGAGCTTCAGGTCGTCCAGGCTGACCCGCGCCTGGCGCTCCGCGAGGTCCTCCCGGACCCCGGCGAGGATGTCGTCAAGCACAGTCATGATCAGGTCCGTCCGTCAGTGGTGCGCGTCAGGCTTGGCGCCGAAGCCGAGCAACTGCATGACCTTGCCGACCAGGCCGCCGGCCACCGCGATTGCCGCCGAGATCCAGAACAGCACCCAGTTCGGGCCGATCACCATCGCGATGGCGCCCAGGGTGAAGCCGACCAGCACGATGACCACAGCGGTCCAGGCCGCCGGAGTGCTGCCGTGCAGACCGCCCGCGTGGGCGTCCTCGCTCTCGTACGTCACCGGTTGTCCAGCGGTCGTGTTGTCCATCCCTGTGCCACTCCCTCTTGTCGTCCCGTCCCTATTGTGGCGGTACCCCGCCGCGATCAGATCGTCGGGTCCTCACCCGCGTCGATCGCCTTCCACTGATCAGCGGGAGTGGCGGCCGGATCCCGCTCGTAACGCATCGTCGGCCGCCGCCAGCGGTGTGCGGTCAGCAGCCCGATCAGACCGGCCGCGGACAACGCGAGGCCGCCGGCCAGGGCGAACCAAGGCGCGGGTCCCGTCGACAGCGCGACCTGGTCCGTGACGGCCTGACTCAGCTCGGGGCGAAGCCGGCTCAGCTCGCCCGCGTCCGGACGGACCTGCAGTGCGACACCGATCGCGGCCACGCCCATCAGCAGAACCAAGACGGCCAGCACCCGGCGCAGCGCAGTACCGGCGAGCTTGGTGACGACCACGGCGACCACTGCCGCCAACGCCAACGTGACGGGGGCGCGGGTCACGGCGTACCCGTTGAAGTCGACCGTCGGCCGGCCGCTGCCCGGATCCGCGTGGGACCAGGTCAGATACGCCGACAACGCCAGCAGGGCCAGCGCGACGACGGCCAGCAGATCAACAATTCGTTGTGGTCGCATCAGACCTCGGAGAAGGTGCCGGCGACGGCGATCGCGTTCAGGACGGCGGCTGCCTTGGTCCGGCACTCGGCGTCCTCTGCGGCCGGATCCGAGTCGGCCACGATGCCCGCACCGGCCTGCACGTACGCGGTCGTCCCGCGCAGTACGGCGGTCCGGATCGCGATCGCGGTGTCCACGTCACCGGCGAAGTCGAGGTAGCCCACCACCCCGCCGTACACGCCGCGCCGGGTCACCTCCAGCTTGTCGATGATCTCCATCGCCCGCGGTTTGGGGGCCCCGGACAACGTTCCGGCCGGGAACGCCGCGGTCAGCGCGTCGAACGCGGTCTTGCCGGCCGCCAGCTGCCCGGTGACGGTGGACTCCAGGTGCATGACGTGGGAGTAGCGGCGGATGTCCATGAAGTCGACCACCTCGACCGTGCCGGGTGCGCAGACACGGCCGACGTCGTTGCGGCCCAGGTCGACCAGCATCAGGTGCTCGGCCCGCTCCTTGGCGTCGGCGCGCAGCTCCTCCTCCAGCGCGTGGTCCTCCTCCGGGGTCGCACCTCGCCGGCGGGTGCCCGCGATCGGGTGCAGGATCACCTTGTTCTCGGTGACCTTGACCAGGGCCTCGGGGCTGGAGCCGATGATGTCGAAACCGTCGAGCCGGACCAGGTACATGTACGGGCTCGGGTTGGACCGGCGGAGCACCCGGTAGATGTCCAGCGCGCTCGCCGTGGTCTGCAGCTCGAACCGCTGCGACACGACGATCTGGAACGCCTCGCCCGCGCGGATCTCCTCCTTCGCGTGCTCCACGGCTTCCCTGTACTCCGCGCTCGACCGCTGCCGGATCGGGTCCGGCTTCGCGCTGCGATCCGCGTGCACCACGTACGACGGGGTGGGCTGGGCCAGGTCCTTCTCCATCGCGTCGAGCCGGCGAACCGCATCGGCGTACGACTCGTCGACGCGTTCGTCGGAGTCGTCCCAGTTGACCGCGTTCGCGATCAGCCAGACCTCGCCCGTCTCGTGGTCGAGCGCGGCGATGTCGGTGGCAAGGAGGAAGGTCAGCTCGGGCAGGCCGAGATCATCGACGGTTGTGTCCGGCAACCGCTCGAGCCGGCGGACCGCGTCGTACCCGAGGAAGCCGACCATGCCACCGGTGAGCGGGGGCAGATCGGGCAGCCGCGGGGTGTGCAGGATCTCGAGGGTCTCGCGGAGCGCCCGCAACGGGTCACCGGTCTGCGGCAGGCCTACCGGTGGGTTGCCTGTCCAGATCGCCTCGCCGTTGCGCTCGGTCAGGGTCGCGGCGCTGCGGACGCCGATGAAGGAGTAGCGGGACCAGACGCCGCCGTTCTCCGCGGACTCCAGCAGGAAGGTGCCCTCTCGCTCGGCGGCGAGCTTGCCGTAGACGCCGATCGGGGTCTCCGCGTCGGCCAGCAGCCGGCGGGTCACCGGGATGACCCGGCGGTCCTTCGCGTACTCGCGGAAGGTCTCCAGGTTGGGGACCGCGTTCACTGGCTGGTCCGTCTCTCTCATGCCTGGACCTCGCTCGGCTTGACGTCGATCTCGCCGTGTTCGAAGCAGCTCCGGGTGCCGGTGTGGCAGGCGGGGCCCTCCTGGTCGACGAGGACGAGCAGGGTGTCGGCGTCGCAGTCGACGAGGATCTGCTTCACGTGCTGACGGTTGCCGCTGGTCTCGCCCTTGACCCAGTAGGCCTGCCGGCTGCGGGACCAGAACGTGCTCCGCCCGGTCTCCGCGGTACGGCGGACGGCCTCGGCGTTCATCCAGCCGACCATCAGCACCTCGCGGGTGTCGTACTGCTGCACCACCGCCGGAATCAGCCCGGCCGCGTCGAAGGTCAGATCCTCGATACTCACTCACCCATTGTCGCCGATGAACGGTACGGTCCTGACCAGTGTCCGGCCCCGGCTGGATTTCCAGGCGCGCGGTTTCAGCAGTCCTGACAGGATGACGCCATGACGACGAGCGTGGAACGGGTGCAGGCGCTGCTGCGGGACAACCCCCTGGTCGACGGTCACAACGACCTCCCGATCGCGTTCTACGAGCTGTGTGGGTACGACCTGGACGCCCACGATCTGAGCGGACCGGTTCCGCAGTTGCACACGGATCTGCCTCGTCTCCGGCAGGGCCACCTGGGCGCGCAGTTCTGGTCCCTGTGGGTTCCGCAGGACGCCGACTCGGTACGCCGTACCTTGGAGCAGATCGACTTCGTCCACCGCTTCGTTGCCAGCTTCCCCGAATCGCTCGCGCTGACGCCGACCGCCTCGGACGTGGCGGCGGCCTTCGAGGCGGGCAAAGTCGCCTCGCTGATGGGCATGGAGGGCGGCCACTCGATCGGGGAGTCTCTCGCCGTACTCCGGATGATGCGCGCGCTCGGCGTCCGCTATATGACGCTCACGCACAACAACAACGTGTCCTGGGCGGACTCCGCGACCGACGAACCGGTGCTTGGCGGTCTCAACGACTTCGGCGAGCAAGTCGTCCGCGAGATGAACCGGATCGGCATGCTCGTCGACCTCTCCCACGTCTCGGCCGACACGATGCGGCATGCCCTCCGGGTCACATCGGCGCCGGTGATCTTCAGCCACTCGTCCGCGCGCGCCGTGTGCGACGTACCGCGCAACGTGCCGGACGACGTACTGGAGAAGCTCGCCGGGAACGAGGGTGTCTGCATGGTCACCTTCGTCCCGTACTTCGTGTCGCAGGCGTACGTCGACTGGGTGGCCGGTGCGCGGGAGGCGTTCCCCGATCTCGATCCGCTGAAGATCGCCGACCAGGAGAAGCTCGCATCGGTGTACGACGTGGCGAAGCCGGAGGTCAAGCTCGAGGATGTGGTCGCGCACGTCGAACACGTTCGCGAGGTCGCCGGAATCGACCACATCGGCATCGGCGGCGACTACGACGGCTGCCCCGAATTCCCCACCAGCCTCGACGACGTGGCGTCGTACCCGACTCTCTTCACAGCCCTCGCCGACCACGGCTGGTCCGACGACGACCTGGTGAAACTTGCTGGCAGCAACATCCTCCGAGTCCTCCGGGCAGCCGACGACATCTGACCCGCCGGCGCTCGCCGCTTGCGGGCCGGTCTCGCCGCCGGTTGGCGTTTCGGCGCGCTCAGCCTTTGCGGTACTGCGCTCGGGTCTCGGGGAGCGGCTCGAATCCGGCGGAACGGTAGGTCGCGATCGCGCCCGTGTTGAAGCCCGGCGTACAGACGTCCGCCTTCGACGCGCCGAGCTCCCGCAACGCGGCGGCCGCCGCCACGGTGATCGCCTGCCCGTACCCATGCCCGCGGAAGTCCCGATGCACCCCCATCGGCTCGATCAACCCGGGCTTCCCGCGACCGGCCGACCACACCGTCACCGCCGCCACCGCCTCCCCTTGCCCGTCGAACGCCAGGAGACACCTCGCCTGCCCGTACGCCGCCCCCGCCGCCATCGCATGCCACCGCTCATCGGTGAACGTCGACCCGTCGAACGACGCCCGCTGCACCGCCGTCCGCGTCGACGCCTGCTCCGCCGTCACCACCTCGACCCGAACCCCAGGATCCTCGACCGCGTCGGCGAGATCACGCTCGAACGGCTGCCACGGCTGATCCGCCTCCCACCCCTCCTCGAACAACAGCTCCTGCACCCGCGACTCCATCGGCGCATCCACGTAAACCCTGCCCTCGATCAGTACGCCGCGCGCCGGGTCCTTCGCATCGGCGACGATCTGCTCCGCGAGCTCATCGTCCTGCTCAGCCCCCGGCGCGATCGCCAACCGTACGAGATCCGGCTCATCCAGCAACCCGACCGCCACGATCTCCCCGTCGCGCCCCCACGTCCGCACCGCGTTCGCGGTCTGCTCCGCCCCGAACCGCCAGTACCACCCCACGTCCCCCGGATGCAGCTGAAACCCACCCCCGTCGTACTGCCACTCCCCCAACTTCCCCACCACCCGCTCCAGCCCCACAACCCCCGGCACACCCAACTCAATCGTCATACCCCCGATCCCACACCACCCGACCACACCTCCGCACGCGACTTTCCGCACCGGCCGTCCGGGTTTGTCCGCTGACGGTTCCCTCACCACCCGCACCTTGAGCACCCACCAACCACGCAAACGCCCAACCGGCGACCACCCGGTGCCCAAGGTCCCCATCAAGACCACCAACCTCGAGCACCCACTAACCACCCCACACCCTCAACCCCATCGCGCCCACGCCGCCGCGACCTTGGGCACCCACCAGCCACCCGAACCACCACCATCACGACCAGCCGGTGCTCAAGGTGACCGCGCGATTCGTCCTTGGGCACCGGCCGGTCGCGGAAGTGCCGAGATCCTGCCCGGTGGGTGCTCAAAGTGACGCGTACGGCGGGGCTGCGGCGTGCGCGTGGTTATCCACAGAAGGGCGGATGTGGGTCGCGGTGGCGGGTGCGGAGGCGGCAGGCTGACAGCGTGGATCGACTCGACGAAGACATCAGCGCGCTCTTGGAGGTGGCCCGCAGACGGCCGCGCAGGCGATCCGAGCTGCTGCGGCTCGGCGTGCTCGACAACGATCTGCGGAGGCTGGTACGACGGGGCCACCTCCAGCTGGTCCGCAAGCATTACCTCGACGGGGCGGCCGACCCCGAGCTCGCGAGGATCATCTGTGCGCAGGCTGCGTACCCGGGTTCGGCGATCAGCCATTTCACGGCGGCTCGCTTGGCGGATCTGCGGACGTGGACGGATCGGCGACGCAGAGGCGCACCGTTCGTGGACGCTGTCTGGTTGACCAGGCCGCCCACAGCCAACCGGAACCAGCGCCGCGAAGACGTCGTCCTCCGCCGAGCCGGCCTCAGCACGGGCGATCTCACGCGGCAGTATGGGTTCCTCGTCACATCTCTGGCTCGAACCGTCGTGGATCTAGCTCGGGAACTCCCCCTTGCCGAGGCACTCGTGACGATCGACCATGCACTGCGGATCGATGTGACCAAGACGGAACTGCAGGCTGTTCTCGATCGCCAATACCGTTGGCCCGGAGCTGCCAAGGCCCGCACGGCCATCTCGTTGGGCGATCCGCGCGCCGAGTCCGCCCTGGAGTCGATCGCACGGGCTGCCTTCGCGGCAGCGGGATTGCCGCCACCGGTTCTACAGGCCAGCTTCTGGGATGGCTCCCGCTGGATGCCGGAGCGAGTGGACCTCTGGTGGCCCGGTTTCCGGACCGTTGGTGAGGCCGACGGCCTGGCCAAGTTCGACGCCGATACCTTCGAGGAGAGACGACGACTCTGGCGCCGGAGTCACCAACGCGATCAGCGGCTCAGCGATCTGAACGTGGAGCTGATCCACTTCGGCTGGGAGGACGTCGTCGGCGATGCCACGGCACTCGTCGAGCGATTCCGGAGTGCGTTCCAGCGCGGGAAACGCCGTACCGGCGACGAACCACTCTGGCGTGCGCCCGACCCCACAGATCCCGACCTCTGGTTGACATCGCACACGTGGCCCGCCGCCTCCGCCTGAGGATTCCTATCCCTCTGCTCACCTCGAACCGCCACACCACGCCCGCCATCGCATCACGCCATACGCCACTTTGAGCACCCACCAGTCGCGTCAATCCACCAAGCGGCGACCGGGCGGTGCCCAAAGTCGTTCCGCCCGGCCATCGACCTCCGACTTTGGGCACCCACCAGTCGCTCGAATACCTCAATCGACGACTGACCGGTGCCCAAGGTCGCGCACTTCGCCTCGGGCACGCGCCGCCGTCTGTGGGCTGTGGAGTCGCTGGTTCGTGCCCATCGTCGCTGCAGCCGACCAGCGAACTGCCGACATTGGGCACCCGGTGGGCAGCGAACGGGGTGGATTCCTGCTGGTCGGTGCTCAAGGTCAGGACGGAGCCAGGGCACGGCCCGGGGAATGAAGGGCTCGGGAGGGGCGGGGAGCCGGGGTCGGGAGGGGCGGGGAGCCGGGGTGGGTGGGGCGGGGAGCCGGGGTCGGGAGGGGCGGGGAGCCGGGGTCGGTGGGGCGGGGAGCCGGGGTGGGTGGGGCGGACAGTCCGGATGTTTGGGGTTGGGGGGATCGGGCACGGGGCGGGCTCACCGTATTGATCGAGACTGGGAGTAAGTGTGCTGACGTTGACGGAGAACGCGACTCTGGTGATCAAGCGCATCACGGGCGCCGACGGGGCGCCGGAAGGAGCCGGGGTACGGATCTCGCAGGAGAATCCGGCCGACCCGTCCCTGGCCGTCACCACCACCGAGGCGCCGAAGCCGGGTGATCAGGTGGTCGAGGAGAGCGGGGCGCGGGTGTTCCTGGAGCAGAACGCCGCGGTCACGCTCGACGACAAGATCCTCGACGCGGCAGTGGACGACAAGGGCAGCGTCGAGTTCCTGCTGGTACCGCAGCCAGGCACCGGCCGCGAGAACGGCGCCGCACCGACCCCATAAGTCCACACACCACCTCGACGCGCCGGCCGGCGCTCAGACGCGACGCACCGCAAGACGGAGCGCGCAATGCGCGTCCATGCGGCGTGAGCGCGCGGCGTAAGACGGGCGGATGTTGTGCGGTTTGCGGTGGGTGCGGCGGCGGAGTTGAGCCTGGGCGTGCTGCCTCACCAGTGCGCCTGTTGCTTGATGCGGGCCGGGGGTGATCCCCCGGCCCGCCTCGGTGGTCAGGGGGCCGAGCGTTGGGCTATCCAGGAGGCGTGGAGGTGGGTGTAGACGCCGCCTGCGGATACCAGGTCGGCGTGGGGGCCTCGTTCGACGATTCGGCCCTGGTCGAAGACGAGGACCTCGTCGGCTGCTTCGGCGGTGGAGAGGCGGTGGGCGATGGTGACCGAGGTGCGGCCGGACATCAGGCGTTCAAGGGCGGCGTTGACGCGGACCTCGGTGCCGGGGTCGACCGCGGAGGTCGCCTCATCCAATACCAAGAGGTCGGGGTCGGCGATGTTCGCGCGGACCAGGGCGACCAACTGACGTTCGCCGGCTGACAACGACTCGCCACGCTGACCGACGGGCGACATCAACCCATCCGGCAACGACTCGAGCCAATCGGTCAGGCCGAGCGACTCGAACGCGTCGAGCAACTCCGCGTCACTAACGTCAGGCCGCCCGAACCGCACGTTGTCGGCCAGCGTCGAGTCGAACAGGTACCCGTCCTGCGGCACCATCACGACCCGCTCCCGCAACGAACTGAACGCGATCGACCGGGCATCCACCCCGTCGATCAGCACCGCGCCCGAGGTCGGATCCATCAACCGCGTGAGCAGCTTGGCGAATGTCGTCTTCCCCGATCCGGTCTCACCGACCACGGCGACCCGGCGATGCGGTTCCAGCCGTACGTCGACGTCGCGTAGTACCAAATCGCCTTCGGGGTAAGCGAAATCGACATCCGAGAACTCCACCGTGATCGGCCCACGCCGCTGCACGACACCGTCGGCGCCCGGGTCGACCACATCGGCCGGCGTCGCGATCACACCGAGCACCCGACGCCACCCGGCGAACGCACTCTGCGCGTCGGTCAGCACCTGCGTCGCGATCTGCACCGGATCCGAGAACAGCGCCACCAGGAACATGAACGCGAGGATCTCCCCCAGCGTCGCCTGCCGGTCCACCCCCAGCAGCACGCCGGCGGTCAACACACCCGCGTTCGCCAGACCGGCCGCCAGCCCACCGATCGAGAAGGTGATCCCGGTGATCGCCTGCGCCCGGGTCGCGGTACGGCGGTAGTCGTCGATGGACGCGTCGATCCGCTCCTGGGTCCGCTTCTCGATCGCGTAGGCACGCACCACCTGCGCCCCGACGACCGGCTCCGCGATCGCGGACAGCATCTCGCCGACCTTCGCGCGGACGACGCCGTACGCCGCGGACATCTTCCGCTGCAGGTACCGCAGGCTCGCGAACAACGGCAGGAAGCAGACCAGCACCACCAGCGCGAGCTGCCAGGAGTAGACGAACATCACGATGGTCGCCAGGAACATCTGCCCAAGGCTGACCAGGAAGATGAACCCGCCGAACTGCAGGAACTGCGACACCGTGTCCACGTCGGACGTCACCCGGCTGACCAGCGCACCCCGCCGCTCGGTGCTCTGCGTCAGCACCGGCAGATCGTGCACGTGCCGGAACGCCTTGATCCGCATCGTCGCCAGCCCGCGCTCGGAGTTGGTCGCGAGCCGAACGGTCGTCAGGTACGACGCGAACGCCGTCACCAGGATCCCGCCCATGCACAGCAGACACATCCACGCGACGTACGACATGTCGGGCCCGCCCGCTCCGGTCAGGCCCTTGTCGATCGTCTGCTGCACCGCGATCGGGATGACGATCCGCCCGCCCGTCATCGTCAGCGCGAGCAGTCCGGTGACCAGCCAGCCCCGAGCCAGCTCGGGCGAGACCCGCAACCCCTGACGCAGCGTCTCCATCCCACCGACGTCGTCACCGTGATCGAGCCTCGTGGCCTCTGCGGCGCTCACGCGGATGCTCCTTCCGAGTCCAGGTCGTCCAGTTCGGCGGCGAGCTCGGCCTCTTCCTGGCGCCGCTCCGCGTCCTTCTCGTACGCATCCACCAGCTCGCGGTACTCCGGCGACTTCTCCTGCAGCTCCAGGTGCGTCCCCTGCGCCGCGATCCGCCCCTCGTCGAGGAACAGCACCTCGTCGGCCAGCGAGATCGTCGCCTTCCGATAGGCGATCACCAGCACGGTGGTCTCCGCCCGCTCCCCCTGTACGGCGCTCCGCAGGCCGGCCAGGATCCGCGCTTCGACCTGCGGATCCACGGCGCTGGTCGCGTCGTCGAGGACGAGCAGCCGGGGGCGGCGTACCAACGCCCGGGCGAGTGCGATCCGTTGCCGTTGGCCACCGGACAACGTGGTGCCGCGTTCACCGACCTTGGTGTCGAGGCCGCTCGGCAGGTTCTTGACGAAGCCGTCGCCCTGCGCGATCCGGAGCGCGTCCCAGACCAGTTCGTCGGGGTAGTCGCCGCCAAGGGTGATGTTGCCGCGGATCGTGTCGTCGAACAGGAACGCGGTCTGGGCGACCAGCGCGACCGAGTCGGCCAGCTCGCCGCGGGCCAGCGATCGCAGGTCGATCCCGTCGACCTTGATCGCACCCTCCTCGGGATCGACCAGGCGGGTCAGCATGGTGGTCATCGTCGACTTGCCGGAACCGGTCGGCCCGACCATGGCGACGGTCCGGCCGGGCTCGATGGTGAAGTCGACCCCGGCGAGCACGTCACGTTCCGGCAGGTACCCGAACCGGATGCCGGTGACGTCGAGCCGGGCCGCACCGGTCGAGGTCAGCTTCTCCTCGCCGTACTCGAGACCGCCGCTCGCCGTCAGCACCCGCTGGACCCGATCCCAGCCGACGACCGAGCGCGGGAGCTCGCCGAGCACCCAGCCGAGGGCCCGGATCGGGAACCCGATCAGCGTGAACAGGAACGCCACCTGCACCACGTCACCCGCATCGGCCTGGCCCGACCTGACCCGGCCGACACCGACCAGCAGTACCGCGAGGATGCCGACCCGGGGCAGTCCGTCGATCACGGGATCGAACATGCCGCGAGCCTTGTTCACCGCGATGTTCGCATCCCGCAGCGCGTTCGTCGGCTGGGTGAAGCGCTCGGTCTCGGCGGCCTCGCGGCCCAGCGTCTTGACCACCAGCGCGCCGTCGAAGGACTCGTGCGCGACCTCGGACACGTCGGCACGGAGCTCCTGGGCCCGGGTGGCGAGCGGCTGCAGGGTGCGCTGGAAGATCACATTCGCGACGAAGACCAGCGGGAAGATCAGGCAGCCGACCAGCGCCATCCAGACGTCGGCCGCGAACATCGCCGCCGTCGCGAACGCCAGCATCGCGATCACCCCGACCGCCATCGGCAGCGGGGCGATCGGGTACCAGGCCGACTCGACGTCCGCGTTCGCGTTGGACAGCAGTTGCCCGGTCGGGTGCTGGTGGTGCCACTCGAGCGGCAGCTTCTGGTACTGCCTGGTGACGCGCCGCCGGTACGTCGCCTGCAGCCGGAACTGCATCACGCCCGCGCCGATCCGGCGGCCCACGACCCCGATCGCGCGCAGGATGGCGATGCCGAGGAACAGCGAGACCAGGGACGCGACCGCGCCGAAGGTGGTGTCGCCGCGCTCCAGCGCCGGCCGGATCACATGGTCCGTCGCCCAGCCGAGGGCCCAGCCGTCGGCCACCGTCATCGCGCCGTACAACATGCTCGCGGCGACCGAGAACGCGAAGACCCAGGGCTCCTCGTAGATCGCGACCCGCAGGACCGCGAACCCACGCCGGGTCACGCTCCCCTTGTCCGGGACTCTCGGCAGCGGCACGCGGGAGCACATCCTTTCGGCGACAACAGTGTCAGGGGCGATCACCAGCCACAGGGCTGACAACGATTGACATTCTGCCACTGGGCGCCGACAACTACGATCGAGTTGTGACGGACTACAGCCGGGTAGAGAGACTTGCTCTGTGTGATCTGCTGGACCAGCTCGGCCCTGATCGGCCGACTCTGTGCGAGGGGTGGACGACGTACGATCTGGCCGTTCATCTGCATGTGCGCGAGGCCGATCCGATGGCTGGGCCGGGGATCATGATTCCGGCGCTGTCGGACACCACCGAGCGGCGGATGGCGCAAGCGAAGGCGCGCTACTCCTTCACGGAGATCGTCGACAAGGTCCGCACCGGGCCGCCGACGTTCTCGATCTATTCGTTCCCCGGGCTCGGCCACAATCTCAACACGACCGAGTACTTCGTCCACCATGAGGATGTCCGGCGCGCTCAGCCCGATTGGCAGCCCCGGCAGCTTCCGGCCGAACAGCAGGACGGCCTGTGGAAGGCGGTCCGGCTCGCCGCGAAGGGCATGACCCGGAAGGCGCCCAGCGGTCTCGTACTACGCCTGCCGGACGGCCGCGAGTCGGTCGCCAAGAAGCCGACGGGACAGGGTTCGGTCACGATCACGGGTGAACCGGCCGAGCTGGTCCTCTTCTGCTTCGGCCGCCAGTCGGTCGCCCAGGTCGACCTCGACGGCGACGCGGACCTGGTCGAGCGCCTCCGAACCACCTCATTCGGCGTCTGAGCAAAACGGGGTCATTCGGCGTCTGGGACCGGCTCTCCAGACGGACCGCCCGCTTCCTTCCGGCGGCGGCGGATCCGCTGGACCACGCTGCTGATCACCGTCGTCAGCAGCACCAGCACGATCGCGGCCACGACCCCCTGCCACGGCTCGTCGAACAGCGCATACCCGAGCAGCCCGATCGCCATGTAGACCGCCGCCCACAACGACGACGCCGTCAGGTCCACCAAGGCGAACCGCTGCCACGGATACCCCGCCAGCCCGGCCGCGAGCAACACCGGCACCCGTCCCCCGGGAATCAGCCTCGACGTCAGCAACACGGTGATCTCACGCTCCGCGAGCCGCTGGCGGAGCACGTCCAGCGAGGCGTTGTCGCGGAGCCATCCGATCCGCTTGGCCAGACCTTCCCCGCCGGCCCGGCACCCGGCGTACACGATCAAGTCGCCCAGATACGCCCCGCCCGCACCGGCGATCAGCACCCCGACGAGGCCGATCGGATTGCTGTGGGAGGCCAGTACCGCGCCCGCCGAAACGGCGGCACCGGTCGGGAGAACGGGCAGCACCGCGCCGAGCAGGACCGCACCGGCGAGCACGACGAGGTACCACAGGTCGAACCGCGGCTCACCACTCATCGGTGCACCACCTCCGCCGACTCCCCAGGCGCCAGCAGCTCCACCTTCACGGCCGGATCAAGCTCGGCCATCGCGACCTTGAACCTCTCCCCCGGCGGCAGGAACATCTCCGGCTTGAGCCAGTCGCACCCGATCGGCCAGAACGTCCCGAAGTGCACCGGTATGGCGACCTTGGCCTGCACCCGCCGAACCGCCTCCGCAGCCTGCTCCGAATCGAGGTGCCCCGCCCCGAGCGACGGCCCCCAGCCGCCGACCGGTACCAGCGCGAGATCAACGGGGCCCGTCTCCGCCGCCAGTCCGTCGTACAGGTCGGTGTCGCCGGCGAACCAGACGCTCGGCGAACCCTCGATCCGGTAGCCGAGCGCAGGTCCGGCGTACGAGGACCAGGGCAACCGGCGGCCGTCATGGTGCGCCGTCACGGCGGTGACATCCAGCCCGCCGATCCGGATCTGGTTGCCCGGCGCAACCTCGATGCAGCGGTCCGAGAACTCCTTGCCGCACTCGTTCTCGATCAGCTTCGCGGCACCGCGCGGTACGACGAGCGCGGCTCCTGGAGCGACCAGCTGGAGCGAGGTCAGGTGCAAGTGGTCGGCGTGCATATGGGAGACCAGGATCGCGTCGCAGTCGGCGGCCTCCGGGAGCGGCGCGGGACCGCGACGGCGGCGCAGATGGGCGATCCGGGAGGTCAGCACGGGGTCGGTGAGCAACCGCGTGCCGTTCTCCTCGATGGTGGTGGTGCTGTGCCCCCACCAGGTGATCCGCACGCCTCAGGCCTCCACGCTCGCATCCGACGGGCTGGGCACGCGCTCCCCTGCCCGCCTGCCGGTGGTCAGCCGGCTGTCCGGGAAGTGCCCGTCGGCTTGCGTGAGCTCGGCCGGGTGCCTGCGCTGGCCGAGCTGGTCGAGCCAGCCGATCAGCAGCTCGTGCACCGCGTCGGAGCCTACGGGAGGCTCGTCGACGATCCAGCGGCGCGGGTGCACCAGTACGGCCTCGGTCTGCCAGCCGCCAATTCCGCCGTGGCAGCCGACCAGTTCCTCGAAGGCCGCGACCTCGTGGGTGTACTCGTCCAGCCGGCTGATCACGACTATGTCGCCGTTGTTCGGCATCTCCGCATGCCGCAGCATCGACGCCGCCGCCTGCGCCCCGTACTCCGCGAGCGGGTCGATTCCTTCGATCCGCCCGGTCCGGAGTACGCGGACTCCGGCGCGACCGATCGCGACCGGCCCCTCGGCCAGCGAGTCGACCACGACGAACCCGATCCCCGGATGGGTCGCCAGTCCCGGGATCAACCGCGGATGAAGCAGCTCGATCTCCTCCAGCGGGACCCGGCCGGGCGTGGTCGCGAGGTAGATCAGCGCCAGGTTGCCGGACGAGGTGACCACCATCTGCTCGTCGGCGGCGACCGGCGGATCGCAGTCGGCCGGCCCGAGCTCGACCTCGCCGCGCGACGCCTTGCCGTGGAAGGTCTTCCGGGTGACCGCGCCGGCCACGCTGCGGCGCAGGCTGAGCTCGGTCAGGAACGCGTTCACCGGACCCCAGCCCTCGGACTTACCGACCGCCGCGACCGGCTCCTTGGTGGTGTCGACCAGGTCGTCGACCACCTGCGGCAGAGTCCGCCCGTACCGCTGCAGGAAGGTCGAGCCCTGGCTCTGGCCGTGGTCGGACAGCACGACGATCTCGTACGAGTGCGGCAGGATCTCGATGATCCGCTTCAGCGCGCCGAGCACCCGGTCCAGTCCCTCCAGCGTCTGCAGGGACTCCGGCCGGGTCGGGCCGGCGTGGTGGGCGACCTCGTCGTAGTCGACGAAGTCGCAGTAGATCACCGGGGTGCCGTTGACCAGTTCGTCGGTGATCAGCGAGACGTTGAGATCGCGGAGCAGCACGTTCGAGACGGCGCGCAGGAAGATGTACGAACCGCCGCGCTTGACCCGCGGGACCAGCTTGCGGCGGCGCTGCCGGCGGGCCTGGTGGAGCTCCTTCACCATCTCGGCGACGCACAGCACCAGACCGCGGGCGGCACCCTGCGGACTGGAGAAGAACCGCACGTAACCGCGGCTCCGGGTCGGCGGCAGCGCGGCTCGGCTGAACACGAGCATCGAGTTCGGCGCGTCGCCGGACCAGTTGTTGCTGATGCTGACCCCGCCGTCGGCGAGCAGGCCGCGGCCGTCCGACATCCGCTTCTCCAGCTCGGCCGCGTCCCGGCCACGGTTGGTCACCATCACCCGGCCGGTCTCCTTCTCGTACCACCGGAAGGCCGGGATCTGACCGGAACCGCCGTGCAGGATGCCCGCCTGGCTCGCCGGGGTGGTGGCCGGGACTCCGGTGTGCCAACCGACCAGCGAGTGGCTGCCGTCCCGGATCCAGCCACCGAGGTGGGGCAGGTTGCCGGACAGCACCATCCAGTTCAGCAGCGGCGCCGACAACCCATCGAGCTGGATGATCAGCATCCCGGTCTTCGGTGCCGGCTGGATCCGCCGCGCCTTCCGGCGTACCCCGCGCATCACCTCGGCCGCATACGCGTCGTCGCTGCCGGCGTATGCGACCCAGCCGACGAAGGCGCTCACCGACGACATCACGATCGACACCAGCCACACCGCCTCGACGCCACCGTGCAGGTTGACCCCCGGGTCAAGGGTGATGCCCAGGTACACGACGCCGAATTGGGACAACAACCCGCCGACCAGGACGCCGATGGACCCGATCAGCAGCGCGATCGCGGCCAGCAGCCAGCGCATCAGCAGCCCGATCACAGCGAGCAGCACGGCCAGCCGCAGTACCGGCACGGTGCCGTCGCTGCTGATCTGCGGCAGCGTCCAGAAGGTGATGACCAGCGAGACCAGGGACGCCAGGCCGCCGTACAGCAGCGCCTGCAGGCCGACCGTGGTACGGCGCAGGCTCAGCTGGATCGGCAGCCGGCGCCGGTCGCCGGAGACCTGTTCAGGTGGTTTTGCCAACCTTCGGACTCCCGTTCGAGTGCGGTAGTGCATCTCCGAGAGTACGAGGCAACGCCGACAGCGCTGCTACTGCGCCACGCGGCGGACGGGTGCTTCCCGGGTCCGAACGGGGTGGGCGCCCGGGTCATCCCCGACTCCGGGCGCCCTGAACCTCACTGGAGCTCGAGGTAGTCCACCTCGGTATAGGAGTTGCCCTTGGTCAGCCGGATGGTGTTCCAGCCTTCGTTCAGGGTGATCGGGGCCGAGGTCTGCTGCCAGTTGTCCCAGCCGGTCACGGGGTAGCTGACCGCGCCCTGGTTGTTGCCGTTGACAACCACGCCGTGGCTGGCGGTGGTGCTGGTTCCGTTCGCGTAGCCGACCCACAGAGTGTAGCCGCCCGCACGTGGTGCGTACACGGTGTTCTCCACCCAAGAGTCGGCGTAGTCGATATACGCCGCGACCGCGCCCTGGGAGGCCCCCGCCGCGCCTGTCCGGACGACGCAGTGGTTGAGGGTGCCGCGTTCGGCCTCGGTACGGACCCGGCTGCCGCGGACCACCGGGAAGTCGTTCGCCCAGCCGAGGTCGGCGACGTACAGGTGTCTCGAGCCGTTCACCCAGCCGTGCAGGAAGACCTTGTCGCTGGTGAAGTCGGCGCCGCCCGGGCCGCAGACGTGGTTGTCGAAGCTGGCCGTGGTCATGAGGGGCCGGTACGCGATGGTCCACGGGCCTGTGAGCGACGGCGAGGTCGCGTACGAGGTGAGGTAGTTGCAGTCGGTGTACCCGCCGCCGGAGAAGAACAGGACGAACTGGCTGCCGCGCTGGACCAGATCCGGCGCCTCGATGACGCCGCTGGACGAGAGCAACGCGGTATTGCCGCTCACGAGCGTGGTGCCGTTGTTCGCCGTACGGGTCAGCCAGAGGGTGGAGTTCACGCCGATCGCGTTGCCGTCGTTCTTCCACACCAGGTACCGGGTGCCGTCGTTGGCGACGAAGGTGTTGGCGTCGATCGCGCCGCCGAGGTCGAGCGGGCAGATCAGCGGCTGGCTCCCGACCGGGGTGAACGGGCCAAGCGGCGAGCTCGCGGTCGCTACGCCGATGCACTGCCTCCCGGACGCCTTGTGCCAGGCCGTGTACGTGAGGGTGAAACTGCCGTCCGGGTTCGGGTGGACATCGGGTGCCCAGGTGCGGCCCGATTGCGCCCAGCCAGCCGACGGGCCGCCTGGCATCGCGTCGCCGCGGATCGTCCATGGGCCGTTCGCGGCCGGCGCGCTCGCCACCGGCACATGCCCGCGGCCGTTGTTCGTCGAGTAGGCGTACCAGGTGCCGTTGTGCTGGAACACGTCCGGATCCGGGAAGTCCTCCCCGATCACCACACCCGGAAACACCGCCGCTGTCGTCTTCAGCTCCCCGGCCGCCGCCGGTACCGAAACCACCAGCGCGGCCAGGACAGTCATCACCGCCAGAATTCGTCTGCGCATCACACAACTCCTCAGGTGGGGCGGAACCTGTCGCGCCGAACTTTTCCATCGATTCACCTGACGCGCGAGAGCTCAGCCGCGTGCAGCTCGACAGGACGTAGTCATGTACGTATAGGCGCTCCCCCACGGGGCGGGAGGGGTCCGGGGGTTCGGTTTGGGCACTACCTCATGTCGAGCTGCACAGGAACCTGGGCTGATCGCTGGACCGCAGGCTCGCGCGGGTGTTGACTCCGCTTGTTGGTTTCCGCCTGAGGGGTTGGAGTTCTTGTGAAATTTCTACCAAGGATGTCGCGGCGTGGGGTGGTCGCTGTCGCGGCGGCCGTGGCGGCGAGCGCGGGGCTCGTCAGCCAGCCGGTCGGCACAGCACAGGTCGGCGTCGGGCAGGTCGGCGCGGCACAGGTCGGCGCAGGGCAGGTCGGCGGAGGGCAGGTCGGCGTGCAGGCGATTGGATTGCCGCAGCAGCTGGACACGTTGCTGAGCGACTCGCGGTTCCAGGGGTCGCAGGTGGCCCTCGTCGTCCGGGACGCGACGACCGGCGAGACCGTGTACGACCGCAACGGCGGGACGCGGATGCTCCCAGCGTCGAACACCAAGCTGTTCTCGTCGACGGCCGCGATGCACACGCTCGGGCCGGACTACCGGTTCCACACCGACGTTCTGGCGACCGCGCCCGTCCGGGACGGCAAGTTGCGCGGAGACCTTTATCTGAAGGGATACGGCGACCCGACCGCGCTCGAGTCGGACTACGTCGACCTCGCCAAGCAGGTCGCGCAGTCCGGGGTGAAGCGGATCGACGGCGACCTGGTCGCGGACGACACCTACTTCGACCACGTCCGCCTCGGCGACAGCTGGGCCTGGGACGACGAGCCGTTCTACTACTCGGCCCAGATCTCCGCGCTGACCCTCGCACCGAACGCCGACTACGACTCCGGTACGGCGATCGTCGAGAGCCTGCCCGGATCCGCGATCGGCAAGCCGGTCAAGCTCACCCTGGTCCCCGCGAACGGCGTCCTCAAACTCGTCAACACCGCCACCACCGGCGCGGCCGGATCCGCGAACACGCTCAGCATCGAGCGCGACCACGGCACCAACCTCGTCCGGGTGACCGGCTCGATCCCAGTCGACGACACGACCGCCGGCGTGGAGTGGGTGACCGTCTGGGAGCCCGAGGTGTACGCCGCCGACGTCTTCCGGCGCGCACTCGCTGCCCAGGGCGTGCTGGTCTACGGCCGGATCAAGATCGGCGCGACCCCGGTCGACCAGGCCCGGCAGCTCGCCCGGGACGAGTCGATGACGGTCGGCGAACTGATGACCCCGTTCCTCAAGCTGTCGAACAACATGCACGCCGAGACCCTGGTCAAGGCGATGGGGGCCGTCGCCGCCGCGAACGGAAGCTGGTCCGCCGGCCTCGCCGTCGCCACGCAATACGCGCAGAGCGTCGGCGTGGACACCAGCACGATCCGTCTGTCCGACGGGTCCGGCCTGTCCCGCAAGGTCAACGTGACGGCGGACAGCATCACCGACCTCCTACTGGCCGCGCAGAAGGAGCCTTGGTTCCAGCAGTGGTACGACGCCCTGCCGATTGCCGGCAACCCGGACCGATTCGTCGGCGGGACCCTGCGCAACCGGATGCGGAACACGCCCGCGGCGGACAACCTGCACGGCAAGACCGGGTCGCTCACCGGCGTGACGTCACTTTCCGGTTACGTCACCGACAGGGACGGCCGCAAGCTGGTGTTCGCGATGATGAGCAACAACTACCTGGTCAGCCCGCGCTCGGTCGAGGACGCGGTCGGCGTCACCCTCGCCTCGTGGACCTCGCAGGCACCCGTCGCCGCCATCGCGCCCGACACGACCCGCTCCGTTCAGGTCGCCGACGAATGCGGCGAGTGGGACAAGGCCTGCTAATGCGATGGACAGTACGGCGGTCGTTCTCCAGGCTGATCGCATGACCGCCGTACTGCCCGTTCACCACACCTTCCGCCGGCCGACCGTGTCCGATACGGAGGCGATCTTCGAGCTGGTCGCGGCCCGGAACATCGCGGCGGTCGGGTTCGCCGACTACACCCTCGACGACATGGTCGACGAACTGGCCGAGCCCGGGTTCGACCCCGAAACCGACGGCTGGCTGGTGTACGACGGCGATCGGGTTGCGGGCTACGGGACTGTCTTCGCCAAGGGAGATCGCCAGATCGTCGACATCGAGGTGGTCGCCGAAGAACGCGTGGTCGCCGACTGGCTGCTCGACCGGATCCTGGTCCGCGCCGCCGAACTCGGCCGGAGTGAGGGCCATACCGAGATCTCCGTCGACACCGGTGCGTACCGGACCGATGAGAGCAAGCGCGTCCTGCTGGCGGATCGCGGTTTCACCCCCGGTACGACGTACCACCGGATGCGCGTGGACCACACCGAAAGGCCGCCGGTCCCCGAACCTCCGCCCGGTGTGGTGGTTCGCCGCGGCGCACCCGACGACGCCAGCCGGCGCGCGGCGCACGCAGTACTGAATGCGAGTTTCGACGGGCAGTTCGGGTTCATCCCGCGGCCGTACGACGAGTGGTTCGAGGCGCATGACTCGCGGTCGACGTTCGACTGGTCGCAGATCACGCTGCTCGAGGTCGACGGCCGGGCGGTTGCCTTCCTGGAGTGCACGGACGAGTTCGTTCCGGATGAGAACTGCAACTACATAGGGCGGTTGGGCGTACTCCGGGAGGCGCGCGGGCGTGGTCTCGCGAAGTACCTCCTGCGTGACGCGTTCGCCCGTGACGCCGCAGTCGGCCGGACCGGAACGATCCTGCATGTGGACACGAACAACCCAACACCGGCGCTCGATCTCTACCTGTCGGTCCGCATGCGCGCCGTCCTCGTGATCGACGTCTGGCGCCTGAAACTGGCGATCGACTGATGCCCGCAAACACGCCTGCGAACCTGCCCGGGAACCTGCCCGCCGGGCTGACCGTCCGGCCGATCCGGCCCGATGACATCGAGGCGATCCACGCCCAGATGGCCGCGTACACGACGAGGCTGCTCGGCTATCCGAAGCACAGTCTGGACAATGTTGCGGACTACCTCCGCAACCCCGCGCTCAGCCTCGCCACCGACAGCTGGCTCGTGTTCGACGGCACCGAGATCGTCGGCACCAGCTCAGCACTCCTGCACATCGGCACGGATCGCATCAGCCTGGACGTCTTCGCCGCCGACCGGGTAGTCGCGGGTTGGCTCCTCGACAACGGCACCGCGCACTGCTCGACGATGTCCACCGGCCTGGATGAGGTGACGGTCAAGGTCGGTGTGCTGCGCGAGGACGAGGCGATGGTCGCGCTGCTCAGCG
Organism: Kribbella caucasensis; assembly: GCF_004361855.1. Lineage (GTDB taxonomy): Bacteria > Actinomycetota > Actinomycetes > Propionibacteriales > Kribbellaceae > Kribbella > Kribbella caucasensis. The sequence continues at coordinate 261,546 of NZ_SNWQ01000005.1, read as the reverse complement.
AGCGCGGGATGACCTTGGAGACCTCGCACCAGCGGATGCGGATCGACCACGAGCCAACGCTCGAGGCTCCGCCGGCGCCGGCCGGGGTCGCAGTACGGCGTGGGACCTTCGACGACGCGACGCGGCGGGCTGCTCATCAGGTGATCGCGACGACGTTCGCGGATCAGCCCGGGGCGGTGCCGCCGCCGTACGACGATTGGCTGGCGTCACGGGAAGCGCGGTCGACCTTCGACTGGTCGCTGATGACGTTGCTGGAGATCGATGGGCGGGCCGTCGCGGCGCGGGAGTGCAGCGACAACTTCGTGGCGAGTGAGGACTGCGGGTATATCGGACGGCTCGCCGTACTCGCGGAGGCTCGTGGGCGGGGGTTGGCGAAGTACTTGCTGCGGGATCAGTTCGCACTGGATGCGGCGGCCGGGCGGAGCGGGACGATGCTGCATGTGGACAACTCGAATCCGACGCCGGCGGTCGGCCTGTACCTGGGCGTCGGCATGCGCCCGACCGTGACCAGCGACATCTGGACGCAGGTGATCCCGGCCCGCTGAAGCTCGCGTTGGTGCTCCGCGGCGGAGATACATTGCGGTCGACGTCCTCGCCGGGGTGGTCGCGGTCCGCCCCGGCGAGGACGTCAGTTCAGCACCACTCGGTCGCCTGTGCTGCCGGCCAGGACCGTCCGGCCGGCGAGGGACGAGCGCAGGTCCAGCTGAATCCGCAACGGTCCGCCCTGGGGCTTGAAGCACTCCTGGGTCTCGGGCTGGTCCGGTGCGACCGAGTACCGGTACGCGGCGATCCGGACCGTGGCCGCGTCCTGGGAGAGGATCCGGACCACGGTGTGCGGCAGGCAGGTCTCCCCCGCCGCCTCATCCCGGACCGTCTCGACCACCAGCACGGAAGGTGAATCCGGCGACGGCCGCACAGCCGACACCCGGATCTCCTTCTGCAGTATCAGCAACGTGGTACCGAACTTGAACTGAGCCGGCGGCGGCCCGTCGTCGAGCACGCTGACGGTGGGCGTCTCCGTCGGCGCCGCGGGTTCCTCCGCCTGCGGCAGGTTGGAGCCGATCAGGGCGATCCCGGCCACGAGCACCACCATGGCCGCGACGGCGAGCTGATTGCGCCGGCGCTTCCGCCGCCGAACCACCCGCTCCACTCCCGCGAACGGCGGTGCCTCCCGCGGCGTCTGCTCGTCGACGTATTCGACCAGCAGGTCTCTCACCTCAGGCCCGAGCTCAGGCATGGCGCGGCACCTCCTCTTCGACAGCGAGCAGCGGGGCCAGCGCCTGTCGCGCCCGGGCCAACCGGGACTTCACGGTGCCCGGGGGCAGTTGCAGCTCGTCGGCGATCTGCTCGATCGACAGATCCATCACGTGGTGCAGCACCACGACGGCTCGCTGGGCCGGCGTGATCCTCGCCAACGCCGCCGCGACATCCAGGGCTTCCCCGTCCGGCTCCCGCACTTCCCCAGTCCTTCCCAGCAACTTGGCCGAGGCCTTCGCCGCCACCTGCTGACGACGCAACCGGCTGATCAGCGTCCGTACCGCGACCGCCCGCACCCAGGCCTCCGGATCGTCGTACCGGCGGACGCTGCTCCACCGGCCGAGCAACTTCACGTACGCGTCCTGCGCGACCTCCTCGGCGTCGGCACGGGACCCGCCGATGGACACCAGTACGCCGATCAGACGCGGCCAGGTGCGGGCATAGAGCGCCGCGACCTCCGCATTCGGATCCGCCTCGGGGTCCCTCACACCGGTAACACGCGCAGCCACCCGATCAGGTTCCCTCCAATTTCCTTCCCTACCCCACCACCCCGGTCCCGCCGATCTCCCGGCGGTGGAACGAGTGGATCGAAAGCTTCGGGTTTCCCGCGAGGGTTGCCTTCCCGAGATCTGAGAGATTACTCTCGAAACATGTCTCTCAGAAATCCGTACGGCGATTTCGAGGTCACCGATCCGCAGGCGATGCGGGCGCTGGCTCATCCGGTCCGGCTGGCCGCGCTCAGTTATCTGCAGAAGAACGGGCCGGCGACCGCGACCCAGTTGTCCGAGCACGTCGGCGCCTCGCCGTCGGTGACCAGCTGGCACCTGCGGCACCTCGCGTCGTTCGGATTGGTGAGCGACGGACCGCCGCCGGACGGGGTTGCCGATCGACGGCAGCGCTGGTGGCAGGCGGTCGCCCGCGGATTCCGGTTCGAGATGCCGGACACCCTCGAAGGCGCCGAGGCGGGGCGGCAGTTGATGGCCACGATGATGAACCAGGCGCTGGATTCGGCACGCCATTGGCTGGCCGAGACCGAGCCGACACTTGATCCGGAATGGAGTCGCGTGACCGGCTCGGCGAACACCCGGGTCCACCTCACGATCGATGAACTCGAGGCATTGGAGAACGCAATACAGGACCTGATCGCGCCGTACGTGCAACGGGGCGATGAGGGCGCGCCGGCCGACGCCCGGCCGGTCCGGATGATCCGCATGGTGTTGCCGGACACCATCGACCGACCTTCGTAGGTTGCCGAGCGCAACCGACTGACCTCGCGGTTGCCGGCCGCAGCCGATACGCCTTCGCGGTTGCTCGACACAACCGATTTCGCGGTTGCTCGACGCAACCGAATCACCTTCGCGGTTGCCGGACGCAACCGACCGACCCTTCGTAGGGAGAACAGCTGTGAGGACTTTGCCTGCCACCAGCCTGTGGCGTAACCGCCCGTTCCGCACCTTCTGGTCGGCGCAGGCCGTGTCGGAGTTCGGCGACCGGATCAGCGAGCTGGCCTTGCCGTTGATCGCGGTCACCATGCTCGACGCGTCCCCGAGTCAGGTCGGCTTCCTGACCGCGGCGGTGTGGTTGCCGAATCTGCTGTCGCTGTTCATCGGCACGTGGGTGGACCAGCGCCGCGACAAACGTCCGCTGATGATCGCGGCCGACCTGAGCCGGACGGTGTTGTTGCTGACCCTGCCGGCGGCGTACTGGCTCGACCTGCTCACGCTCACCCAGCTCTACGTGATCGCGATCCTGGCCGGGACCGCGCACGTCGTTTTCAACACCGCGTACTCCGCATTCTTCGTGCGACTGGTGTCGCGGGACCACTTCCTGGAGGCCAACAGCAAGTTGTCGGCGACCCGGTCGATCTCGTTCATGGCCGGGCCGGCGGCCGGTGGTGTGCTGGTACAGGTACTGACGGCGCCGGTCGCGATCGTGGTGGACGCGTTGTCGTTCATGTTCTCCGCAGTGCAGCTGGCGCGGCTGAAGACGCCTGCCGGTGAGGCCGACGAGGTGAAGGAGCCGCTGCTGCGACGGGCCCGGGCGGGGATGGGCTATGTACTGCGGCATCCGTATCTGCGGGCCAGTCTGGGCTGCGCGACGACGGTGAACTTCTTCAACCTGATCGGGATGGCGCTGCTGGTGCTGTTCGCGAGCCGGACCCTGGAGTTGTCGGCCGGGACGATCGGGCTGGCGTTCGGGATCGGCGCGTCGGGCGGCCTCCTGGGCGCGGTGGCGGCGGCGCCGTTGACCCGGCTGCTCGGCGCTGGGCGGTTGATCGCGTTCGGGGCGATCGTGTTCCCGGGTTCGATCGCGCTGGCCGCGTTCGCGACGGGTCCGGTGTGGGTCAGGGTGGCGGCTTTGGCGGTGGCGGAGTTCGTGGGGGCGTTCGCGGTGATGTGTTTCGACGTACCGCTGAACTCCTTGCAGGCGGCCGTTATCCACGACCATATGCGGAGCCGGGTGTCGGGGGCGTTCAGCAGTATCAACTACGGCGTACGGCCGCTCGGGGCTGTCATCGGCGGACTCCTCGGCACGTGGATCGGCGTACGGGAGACGCTACTGATCTCGGCCTGCGGTGGGTTCCTGGCGGTGCTGTGGTTGTTGCGCTCCCCCATCATCCACACGCGTTCGCTGGACAACCTGGAGCCGCCTGCCATGACAGCGGCGCCGGTCGAGGCGCCGCTGTCATAGCAGCTCAGTCCCACCCAGGTGTGCCCCAAGACCACCCCCCACCATGCCTGATCGGGCACAGAATCACGTGGCTTGAACAAGAACGCGGGACCGTGAACAACCTGTGGCTAGTTCACGGTCCCGTGTTGTTGTTCAAGGTCCTCTCGGCCCCGTTAGCTGAGGTCGGAGTTCAAGCGGGAGAGTAGGCGGGCCAGATCGGCGAGGTCTGGGGGGTCCCAGCGGTTGAGGATGGCTCGGAACTGGGCTCGGCGTTGGGTGCGCATCGCGCCGAAGGAGGCGGCGCCGGAGTCGGTGAGGCGGAGGAGACGGGCTCGGCCGTCGTCGGGGTCGCCTACGCGTTCGATCAGGCCGAGGGATTCGAGTTGGGTGAGGCCTCGGCTGACAGTGGATTTGTCGAGGCCGAGGGCTTGGGCGACGTCGGAGGCGCGGACGCCGGGGCCGCCGGCGGAGGTGCCTTGTTCGATCTGGGAGATCAGGGCGTAGCCGGCGGCGTCCATCTCGGGGTGGACTCGGCGGGCGAGTTGCATCGAGGCGGAGCGGGAGCGGCGGAGGAGGACGGAGAGTTCCTGTTCGACGTCCGCGATCAGGCTGCTGCTCTCCGGGCGTTCCCGGTCTGCCGAGGTTGGGTGGTTCTGGGCCAGCATGTCGCTCACCGGACCACGATGCCTGCGTCGCGGAGGGACTTCTTGACGTCGGCGAGGCGCAGGTCGCCGAAGTGGAAGACACTCGCCGCCAGTACTGCGTCCGCGCCCGCCTCAACCGCCGGCGGGAAGTGTTCGGGCGCGCCCGCTCCCCCGCTGGCGATCAGCGGTACGTCGACGACCGCGCGGACCGCACGGATGAGTTCCAGGTCGAAGCCCTGTTTGGTGCCGTCGGCATCCATCGAGTTGAGGAGGATCTCGCCCGCGCCGAGTTCGCAACCGCGCTGGGCCCACTCGATCGCGTCCAGCCCGGCCGACCGGCGTCCGCCGTGCGTGGTCACCTCGAACCCACTCGGCTGCTCCGCGGATCGCCGTACGTCGAGGGACAGCACGAGCACCTGGTTGCCGAACCGGTGCGCGATCTCCCGGATCACCTCGGGCCGCGCGATCGCGCCGGTGTTGATGCCGACCTTGTCCGCACCGGCTCGGAGCAGCCGATCCACGTCGGCCGCCTCCCGTACGCCGCCACCGACCGTGAGCGGGATGAACACCTGCTCGGCCGTCCGCCGGACCACCTCGTACGTCGTTTCGCGTGATCCCGACGATGCGGTGATGTCGAGGAAGGTCAGCTCGTCGGCCCCCTCCGCGTCGTACACCTGGGCCATCTCGACCGGGTCCCCGGCGTCGCGCAGGTCGGCGAAGTTGACACCCTTGACCACCCGCCCGGCATCCACATCCAGGCAGGGAATCACTCGCACGGCAAGGCTCATGCGCCCAAGCCTACCGATCCGCCGACCTTGTCCGGACCACCCGACGGCCGCCGAGACCGCCTCACCTGCACAGACCGCAAGCCCAGCACCACACTCCGCCGCTTACTTCCAGGCGCGGCGTTTTGTGGCGGCGGGCTTGATGGGGGCGGTGGACTCCCAGACTCGGCGCCAGCGGGCCGCGTCCGGGCCGGACTGGGAGGGCGACGTGCCGGCGGCGACCCGGCGGCGGGCCTCCCACCAGGTGGTCGACTCCTCGTCCAGCAAGGCCGAGACCGCAGCCGAGATCCGAGGCGCAAAGTCACGCGCACTCTCACCCTCAGCCGGCCGCAACGGATCGCCGTACCGGACCGCGACCGTAGGTCGACCTGGCACCGGCCAGCCCCGACCACGAGGCATCGCGGCGAAGGAGCCCTTGATGCCGACCGGGACCACCGGTACGCCGTGCTCCACGGCCAGGTACGCCGCACCCATCCGGAACCGTTCCATCCACCCGTCGGGCGACCGGGTGCCCTCAGGGAAGACGACCACGTTCCACCCGTCCGCGAGCAGATCGCCGGGCTGCGAACTGAGTTTGCCGCCACGGCGCTCGATCGGGAACGTGTTGAACACGATCGCCGAAGCCGTCGCCCGCCACCAGGTGTCGAAGAAGTAGTCGGCCGCGGCGGCCACCGCGGTCTTTCGCCGCATCGCGTCCGGCAGCGTGCAAAGCACGAGCGGGGTGTCGAGATGCGACGAGTGGTTCGCCACGATCAGCGCGGGCCCGTCCAGCTTGAGCAACGAGTCGAGCCCGCTGACCTGCGGGTTCACCTCGAACCGCAGGACGGAGTTCAGCGCGCCCTTCTGCAGCACCTCCCGGACGGCGATCGCTGCCGGCGTCCGGGCCCACTTGGTCGGGAAGACCGACTTCTCCCGCGGGATCACGTACGGCTCGGCCGAGCGCGGCACCTGCGGCCGACGGCCCCACCGCCAGCCGCGCGCAACCACCCGAACGTCCCGCGCGGTGTCCCGGCTGAACTTCACCAGATTCGTACCCATGTCAGCGCACGTCCGCGAGCAGGTGCGGCGGGTTGTGCAGGTAGGTGATCGACGGCGACCGGCCGACCGAGTGGCTCACCATCTCCAGCGCGTCCGGCAGCGTCGAGGCGGACCGGAAGCCCATCCGCTCGACCGTCTTGCGGTTCGCGCCGACCCAGACGATGTCGCCGCAGTGGTCCAGCGCGTGCGAGATCCAGTACCACATGTAGAACGGGTGCACGCCGTGGTACGCGTACGACGTCCGGTACAGGTGGATGTACCACGGGTCCTCGGCGTACTGCTTCTCGAACTTCGCCTCGATGGTGGCCGGGTCGGTCGACTCGGACAGCACCTCCTCGAAGAAGTCCACGTACGACGGGTGGTGCAGCTGGCTGAACTCGTAGTCGACCGGGTGGTACAGGATGACCGCGCCGTCCTTGCGGACGATCGGGTTGCCCCGGTACGAGTTGAAGTAGTAGCCCAGTCCCATGCAGGCGGCCAGGATCGGGTTCATCACCGAGTTCACGTTGTACGGGCCGATGAACGGCACGCCCATGATCGCGACGTCGGACTGACCCTGCACCTCGACCAGGTGCTGGCGGTGCACGTTATCCAGGGTCTTGTCGTGCACCGGCTCGATCTTGCCGGCGTGGATCCCGGTCAGGCCGTAGTTCGACCGGACGTCGGTGAAGATCTTGTGCCGCATCTTGGCCGGGGCCAGGTCGAGGCCGCGCTTGGTCGCGAGCATCGAGGCCTGGTCCTTGATCGACCACTCCCACTCGCGCTTCTGCAGGAACTCCAGCGGACCGCCGAAGATGTCGTTGTTCAGCGAGGTCTCGATCTGGAAGACCTTGACGTGCTGGGTCAGGACCTCGCCCATCCGCCAGGCCGACTCGTGCATCTTCGAGGCCTTGTGGTCCATGAACGACCGGGAGTGGATCATCGTGTGGCTGTTGTGGTGGTGCTTCAGCGACTTGTACGACGCCAGCCCGATCGACGTCGACTTGTGGCCGCCGTCCATCGCCACCAGGTTCACGTTCACGTAGACGAGCAGGTCGGACTCGGCCGCCCGCTTGGAGATCTCGACGTCCTCGCCGTGCCGGGTCTGGCCCAGGTGAGTCAGGTTGTCGCGGTCCTCGGCGTCGAAGTTGTAGAGCTTGCCGTCGGGGAAGAACGACCGGAACACCCGCTCGCCGACGATGTCGCGCAGCTCGTTCGGGGTGAGCCGGCGGTGCAGCGCGTTCGCGGAGATCAGCTCGACGTCGTCGACCCCGGCGTCCGCGGCCATCGTCAGCACGGCCTCGATGATGCGCTGCCGGATGTCCGGCTTCTTCATCGGCGGCAATGGGATGGAGATGTCGTCGAACGCGATCGTCAGCCGCATCCCGGCGTACAGGAGTTCCGGCAGCGGCTCCGACTCGAGCGGGTTCAGCAACGCGTTCTGGATCGCCTCCTCCACGTCGCGCACCGGCGGCAGCGCCTCCGGCGGGTACACCACCCGGGTGCCGAGCGGGAAGCGCTCCAGCAGGAATCCCTCACCGTTGTGCACGAGCAGCGGCGGCGTCCGGTCGTCCACCTCAAGCACAAACCCTGGCCGAGACATGTCAGAACCTCTCTCGTCGTACGTTCGACGGGCCAGTCATGAAGCCCTCACATCAAAAGCGACCTTCACGGTCCCCAAACGGCCGGCGGACTGTGCGTGGTCCAGCGCCTCACGCCACCGGTAGAGCGGGTACCGCGCCCCGACGATCCCGTCCAGCGGGGCCTTCGCGGCGATTTCCAGCGCGGTCTCGAAGGCGGGCCGGTCGTTCGGCTCCACCCGCGAGGAGGCATACGTGCCGGTCAGCTCCAGTTCGCGGAACCACACCGGCGACAGGTCCGCGCCCGTCGACGGCATGCCGGCCAGGACCACCCGGCCGCCTGCCTTGGTCACCCGCAGCACGGTGTCGATCGAGTCCTTGCTGCCGACCGCGTCCACGGCCACGTCGACACCGCCGAGCAGGAACTCCTTGGCGTTCAGCTCCGGCTTCAGCCGGAAGGCGCCGGTGGCCCGGCGGACGCCGCGGAAGACCTCGTCGGGCGCGACCACGTCGCTCGCGCCGAACGCCCGAGCCAGCTCACGCTGCTTGGGGTGCTTGGCGACGACGGTGATCCGGCCGGCCTGGGTCAGCTCGCGCAGCGCGAGAGTCGCGAACAGCCCGACCGCGCCCGCACCGCTCACCAGGACGGACTGCCCCGGCTCGACCTTGGCCCTGAATGCGGTGTGCACCGCGCCCGACAGCGGCTCGGTCAGGACCGCCCGCTCGTCCGACAGACCGTCCGGTACGGCGTACAGCTGGCTGCGGTGGGCGACCATGACGTTGCCCCAGCCGCCACCGGTGTCCTGGCAGAAGCCGGTCTGGAGTCCGGGCGCGACGTGGCCGACGGTGATCCGGTCGCAGCGGTTGGTGCGGCCGGAGACGCAGCCCGCACAGGGCTCGACGCCGCGGGCCGCGCAGGTGAGCACCGAGTCCATCACGACGCGGGTGCCCTTCGGCAGGTCCTCGCAGTCGTCGAGCAGTTCGCCGACGATCTCGTGACCGGGGACGAACGGCATCGACACCAGCGCCGAGAAGTACAGCTTGGTGTGACCGGTGACCATGCCGAGGTCGGAGCCGCAGATACCGGACAGGATCGGCCGGATCCGCGCCCAGCCCTCCTTGTCGGCCTTCGGCTCGTTGATCGTGACGAGTCGCAGCGGCGCGGCCGGGCCGGTCAGGATGCCGGGGATCCGGCTCCCCATCGCCTTCGCGGCCAGGAACTTGGCCGGCGACCGGTACATCTCGAGTGCGAGCATCATCGGGCGTTCACCCCAGGGATCTCCAGGCGGGACGAGGTGGATGGGGTCTTCCAGTCGACGATCTGCCAGCGCGCGGCCCGGGCGGCCCGGAACAGCGGCACGTCCGGCGACACGGCGACCGGGTTGCCGACGGCCTGCAGCATCGGGAGATCCGAGTGGCTGTCGGCGTAGGCGAAGGACTTGGACAGGTCGATGTTCGTACCGCGGGCGCGGTGCTTGATCCACGCGGCCCGGGACTCGCCGACCAGGGGAGGTCCGGTGAGGAACCCGGTACAGCGACCTCGGTCGTCGACGGCCAACTCGGCCGCGACGATCTCGTCGAACAACGGCTCCAGCGGCCGGGTCAGCGGGCGGACCGCGCCGGTAATCAGGATCGTGCGGTGACCGGCGGCCTTGTGCTCGCGGATCCGCCGGACGGCCGCGCCACTGAGCCGTTCCAGTACGTGCTCGGCCAGGACCTCGTCGACGATGCGGTTCAGCTCTTCCAGATCGGCACCCTCATAGCGGCGGTAGATCGTGCGCAGGAAGGTGCCGCGGTCCTTGCGCTCGGCCGCGATCAGCTTCGGCAGCTTGCGCAGCATCGCCCCGATCTCGCCGACCCGCTGGTGGCTGTCCAGCTCGGGCAGCCGCATCCACAGGTAGGTCTCGATCACGTTCGACGACAGCAGCGTGCCGTCCATGTCGAACGCGGCGATGATCTCGCCGCCGTCGGACGGGTCCAGCTTCTTCAACGAGCCCGCGGACTCCGCGAGCGCCTTGTTCCGCTTCTTCCGTACGACGTCCAGCCGGCGCAGCGAGTCCGTCACGCTCGGGCAGTGGACTTCCTGCAGGTAGTACTGCCAGTCCACGATCGACGTGTCGCACCAGAACTTCTCCTGGTCGTCACCCTCGAGCGCGTTGTGCAACGCGAGCACGTTGTCGTCGATGAACTGGAGCTCCGCCTGCGCGTACTCGGCGTACAGGTCCATGTAGCGGCGGAGGAAGTCCAGCCGGCGCTTCTGTACGTCGAGCTCGCGGGCGTACTTGCGGGTGCGCTCGCCGCGCGGGACGTGGGTGATGATCTGGTCGGCGATCTTGTGCGCGCGTTCGCCGTGCCGAAGCAGGGTCTCCACCGTCTCGCCACCGGGGAACTTCCAGACCGGCAGCCGGACGGCGCCCCGCTCGCCCAGGTCGAAGGGGTGCTTGGAGAAGTACGCCCGCACGCCGGCGTACAGCTGCTCGAAGGTCAGCGGGTTCCGCGCACCGGAGCTGACGTGGTAATACTCCGGCTTCGACAGCTCGGGCTCGGTCGCCATCACCGCGCAGATCGCGCCGACGACGTGGTCGACCGGCACGATCTCGACCACCGAGTCGGGGCTGGCCGGGAACTCCGGCAGCTCACCGCGGCCGTACGCCAGGATCAGCGGCTCGGCCATCTTGAAGCCCTCGATCCAGCCCGGGTGCGGGCTCTGCACCGCGGACTCGATGATCGCCGGCCGGACTATCGAGGTCGGCAGCGTCTTCGAGAACTCCTCGACCACGCGCTCGCCGAGTGCCTTGGTGAACGTGTAGCAGTCGGTCCAGCCGAGGCTGCGGGCCCGCTCGGTGCCGGTCTCGACCAGCTTCTTCGCGACCCACTCGGTACGCCGGCGCTCGGTGTCGGCCGCCGCGGTCAGGTGACCGGCCCGGCGGTGCAGCTTCTCCGACTCCTTGCGGAACTTCACCAGCATCGCGGCGCCGCGGGACGCCTCCTCGATCCGGGCCTTCATCGCCATCCCGGCCTCGGCCTCGGTCCGCCAGTCGACGTTGTGCTCGACCGGGGCCTCGGGGATCGCGCCGCGGCGGCGACCGGCCGTGTAGGCGGTGGAGATGTGCACGTAGTGAACCGGTCTGCCTGTCTCGACGATCCGCTCGAGCAGGCTCTTGGTGCCGAGCACGTTGGTGGTGAACGCCTCGTGGATCGGCGGGTCGAAGCTCACGTCGCCGGCGCAGTGCACGACGATGTCGAGATCCTTCGGCAACTCCGGCACGTCGGACAGGTCGCCTTCGACGACCTCGATCCGGGCGTTGGTGAGCGCCTCGGCGTCGGCGTACGGGGTGTTCTCGCCGTAGAAGGGCTTGAAGATGTCCTTCTTCAGCAACTGGGCCATCCGGTCGGTGCCCTTGAGCGAGCCCTTCGGCCGGATGATCGCGACCACGGTCGTGGTCGGCAGCTCGCCGAGGATCCGGTGCAGCAGCGCCTCACCGACGAACCCGGTGGCGCCGGTGACCAGGACCTTCTTACCTGCCAGCTTGTCGGCAAGCCTCACTTGTCGCCTCCACGGGTGAGTTCGAGTGCCTCGGTCAGGGTGAACGCGCCGGCATACAGTGCCTTACCCACGATCACGCCCTCCACGCCGTCCTTGACGAGCGTGCCGAGTGCTTTGAGGTCGTCCAGGCTGGAGACTCCGCCGGAGGCGATGATCGGCTTGGCGGTGCGCGCGCACAGGTCGCGGTACAGGTCCAGGTTGGGGCCCTGGAGCATGCCGTCCTTGGTCACGTCGGTGACGACGTACCGCTCGCAGCCGGCCGCCTCGAGGCGCTCGAGCACCTCGTAGAGGTCGCCGCCCTCCTTGGTCCAGCCGCGGGCCGCGAGGGTCCGGCCGCGGACGTCCAGGCCGATCGCGATCCGGTCGCCGTACTGCTGGATGATCCGGTCACACCACTCGGGGTCTTCGAGCGCGGCGGTGCCGATGTTGACGCGGCGCGCACCGGTTGCGAGGGCCGCTTTGAGCGAGTCGTCGTCGCGGATCCCGCCGGACAGCTCCACGTGTACGTCGAGCTTGCCGGTCACGTCCGCGAGCAGCTCACGGTTGCTGCCGCGACCGAACGCGGCGTCCAGGTCGACCAGGTGAATCCACTCGGCCCCGGCCTCCTGCCAGGCCAGCGCGGCGGCCAGTGGATCGCCGTACGAGGTCTCGCTGCCGGCCTCGCCCTGCACCAGCCGGACAGCCTGACCATCCGCCACATCCACGGCAGGAAGCAGCACCAGGTTCTCAGACATGGCCCACACCCTAGATGGCTTCAGTTCCCCTTCCGTAACCCGCTGCCTCGCTGAGTCGTTGGCCTCCAATCTGTCTCAGCAATACCAGTTGAGCCTGTGGTCTGCATCGTACGCTCGGTCTCGATGACGACTCTCGCCGAGCTGGAAGACGACCCGCACCCGGCGCTGGCGGCGCTGCGGCCGGTCGGGTGGGTCGACGCGTTGAACGGCTGGGTGGTGAGCAGCCGGGAGCACGCGATGCAGGTGATGCGTGATCCAGAGACCTTCACGGTCGACGATCCGCGATTCTCGACGGCGCAGGTGGTGGGGCCGTCGATGCTGTCGTTGGACGGTACTGCGCACGCCGCGCACCGGGCTCCTTTTGAGAAGCCGTTCGGGCTGGCGGAGACGAGAGCTCGATTTGCGGATGTGGTCTCGCAGACCGTGGACGATCTGGTCGGCGCGATTGTGGCTTCCGGCTCTTCCGACCTGCGTCGTACCGTCGCCGGGCCGTTGTCGGTGGCGGTGGTCGCCTACTCTCTCGGTTTGCCGCCTGCCTCGGCCGCGACGGTGCTCGGGTGGTACGAGGCGATCTCGGATTCGGTCACGGGCGTCTCGGCCGGGCGGCCGGTCACCGCGGAAGGTGCGGAGGCGTTCGCCCTTCTGCACGCACATGTTGCCGCGGGCATCGATTCCCCCTCACTGGTCGCCGAGGCGGCGCGCGCGGGTCTGGGGGTCGACGAGGTGGTCGCGAATGCCGCGGTGCTGATGTTCGGCGGCATCGAGACCACCGAGGGGATGATCACCAACGCCCTCTGGCATCTCCTCAACCACCGCTCGCAGCTCGACCTGGTTCTGGCCGATCCGTCGCTGCTTGCGAATGCCGTCGAAGAATCCCTCCGCTTGGAGCCGGCCGCCGCGGTGGTGGACCGCTACGCCACCCGCGACATCTCGTTGGCCGGCGCCTCGATCCGCCGAGGCGATTTCGTCATCGTCTCCCTGGCCGGCGCCGGCCGCGACCCTCTCGTCTTCTCAGACCCCGACACGTTCGATGTACGCCGCCCGAACGCCCGCCGACACCTCGCCTTCGCCAGCGGCCCCCACATCTGCCTCGGCATGCACCTGGCCCGCCTCGAAGCCCTCACCGCCCTGACCCGCCTGCTCCAACTCCCCGACCTCCGCCTTGACCCGGAATCCCCCGCCCCTCACGGCCTCGTCTTCCGCAAACCCTCCGCAGTCAAGGTCCACTGGGACACCTGAGCACTCAGGATCCGCTTGGGCACCTGAGCACTCAGGATCCGCTTGGGCACCTGAGCACGAGCACCGCAGCCGGGAACAAAGGCAGCGGACGATCGGGGTCAGCCGACGCGTCCCGCTCGAACTCCTCGAAGCCAGCCTCGATCTCCTCCGCCGGCAGATGTTCGAAGGTGGACAGCGCCCTCGTCCGCACCCTCTCGTACGACGCCTGCAAGGTCCGCGGACCTTCAACGGTCGCCCAAACCGGCTCCTCGTCCGGCACGAGCCCGGCCGCCTCCGCCAGCGCGCGGGTCTCCGCGAGCGTCAGGTACATCCCCGCATCAACGGCCCGTGCCGAGGGGAAGTACTTGTACCAAGGCAGATCCGGCATCGAGTCCGCGAACTGGGTCCGCAACAGAACCACGCCGCCAGGCCGTAGTACTCGTCTCAACTCCCGCAGCGCGCGCCGTTGGTCGGCGAAGTGGTGGAACGCGAGATAGACCAGCGCCACGTCGCAACTGTCGTCGGGCAACGGGATGTCCTCCGCCGCCCCGTCCAGATACGTCACCCGTGGATGGGCTGCTCCCGCGATCGCCTGCTCCCGCATCCCCGCGGACGGCTCCACCCCGTACACGGGCCCACCGAACTCCTCCGCCAGCGCCGGCGTGAACCGCCCGATCCCCGCCCCCAGATCCAGCACCGCCAACGGTCGCTCCGCGGGCACCAACCGCGCAAACTCCCGCATCCACAACCGCAGACTCTCCGTGTCCAGCCCCCGCCCCGCGGCATAAACCCGATGCAACCGCCCGTCGTAATCAACCATGCCCAACCCTCTCCAACCACCCCGACCGCTCCACGTCCGGGGTCTGCTGCCGACACAGCCGGGGTATTTGCGTACCGATGGACAGGAGGTAGTCCGCTCATCGGCAAACCTTCACGCCTGAACCCACCGAAATTTGCGCCTCACAACCGACCACCGCCTGTCGACTGGTACGCCGACCAAGGCCCAGGACGCCTTCACTGTCAGGCGAAGAAGATGTCGTAGGCGAGTCGGAGGATGAGGGCGGAGACGACGGTCAGGAAGATGATGCGGACGAAGCGGCTGCCGCGGGCGACTGCGGTTCGGGCGCCGAGCAGGCCGCCGAGCATGTTGGCGACGCCCATCGTCAGGCCGAGTGCCCAGAGCGGTGAGCCGTGTGCCGCGAAGACCGCGATCGCCCCGAGGTTTGTCGCGACGTTCGCGATCTTCGCCTTCGCGCTCGCCTGCAGGAAGTTGTAGCCGAGCAACCCGACCAACGCGAAGATCAGGAACGACCCCGTCCCCGGCCCGACCGCACCGTCGTAGAACCCGATCAGCACACCGACCGCGCCCGCCACCGCGTAGTGCGTCTGCCCGTCGAACCGCAACGCAGTACGGGCTCCCAGCGAAGGCTTCATCGCGGTGTAAACGGCAACCGCCACCAGCAGCACCAGCACGATCGGCTTGAACCACGACATCGGGATCTTCGTCGCCACCAACGCCCCCGCGGCCGCCCCGAGCCCGGCCAGGATCGTCAGCGGCAGGACGGTACGCCGATCCGGCCGCACCTTGACCCCGAACGTCACCGCACTCGTCGTCGTACCGCACAACGAGGAGATCTTGTTCGTGGAGAGGATCTGCGCCGGCGACGCGTTCGGCAACCCCAGCAGCATCGCCGGCAACTGGATCAGCCCACCGCCACCGACGACCGCATCGATCCACCCGGCCGAGAAGGCCGCGATCACCAGGAAGATCAGGGTCCAGAGAGTTACGTCAGGCACAGCGGCGCACCAGGCAGAATACGATCACGCATCGATGATCAGGTAAGGGCATTATTCAGCTCAACCCTTACAAGCTGTGACAGCAACAACAACGGCGCCCCGCTGCGGTTGGTGAGGAGATCGCTGCGTGCTGGAGATGCTGAAGGCGGGTGGTGGTGCGTCAGCCCGGGCGGTGGAACAGTGAATGGATGGCCTCTTCGATCCTGCCGCCCGAGGGTGAGCAGCTCGCGACCGGCTGGGAGCCCGACCTTGAGGCGGCCGACTCGCTGGTCCGGCAGGCGGTCCTCGCGCACGCTTCCTGGGCGACCGACGCCGCGCGGCGAGCGGGCCGGCCCTGGTACGACGGGGACGTCTGGGCGGGCGGGATTCTCGGGGATCGCGGGCCGCTGACCAACTGGATCGTGCCGAAGCAGCCGGTGGATCCGGCCGAGGTGATCGCCGACGCCGCCCGCGAACTGCCGAACAACGTGCCCTACCTGTTCGTCAGCGCCTGGCCGACCCGCGATCTCCGCGAACACGGGCTCGCCCTGGCCGGCCATCCCCCGCTGATGCTGCGGTTCCCCTCCACCATGACGACGCCGCCCAGCACCGATCTGCAGCTCCGTGCTGTGACCGATGAGGCCGGCCTCGCGGAAGCCGAACGCGTCCTGATCGAGGGCTACCCCTTCCCCGAACTGCAACCGCATCAGCCCGGCCTGATCTACCACCCGTCCATCCTCGACGGCCCGTCCACCATCTGGCTCGGGTACGACGGTGACATCCCGCTCGCCACCTCGGTCGCCCACTCCGCCGCAGGAATCACGATCGTCGAGAACGTCGCCGTACTGCCCGCCGCCCGTGGTCGCGGAGCCGGCGCCGCCATCACCTGGGCCGCGACCACGCAGTACCCCGACCAGCCCGCCGCCCTCATCGCCAGCGACAACGGCCAACCGGTCTACGCCCGCCTCAACTACCACCGCCTGGAACGCTGGACCGTCTGGGTCCGCCCGTGACTTCCTCTCGGCGGTAGCATGCCGATGAAAGCCCCGGTGGACCGCTGACCTAGGTCATGTCGCCGGGGCCACGTCTTTCTGCGACAGGGTTCTTCCTTCGAAGCCACGCCGGTCACTGGAGCTGTCCAGCCGCACCTTGAGCACGGGCCAGTCGCGCATCACCCAAAGAGCCGCCTGACCGGTGCCCAAGGTGGACCCGCACAGACCGGCCTACCTCTGTGGCGGATCGTGCGAGGGAAATGCACGTATAGCGGTAAGAAAGCCGCACCAGTCGCCGCGAAGAAGGCTCCCCGATCCAGTGAGTGGTGTGGCAGTCCGGGGGCGCGCCGCATGCGCCGGAGTCCCCACCTCCGTTTGGAAGGTGGGGACTCCGGGGCTGAGCGGGTGGGTCGATCCAGTTGTCAGACGGCCGGTGGGGTCAACTGCGGACGACTGCGACCAAGTGGTCGACGATTTCGGCGACCGGGACGTCGGTGCGGTTGCCGGTGCGGCGGTCTTTGACCTCGATGGTGCCGTCGGCGAGACCCTTGCCGACGACGGCGATGGTCGGGACGCCGATCAGTTCGGCGTCCTTGAACTTCACCCCCGGCGACACCTTCTCGCGGTCGTCGTACAGCACCGACAGGCCGCGGGACTCCAGCTCCGCCGCGATCGACGCCGCCTTCTCGAACACCTCGGAATCCTTGCCAGTGGCAACCAGGTGGACATCGGCGGGCGAGATCTCGCGCGGCCAGACCAGGCCGAGCTCGTCGTGGTTGCCCTCGGCGATCGCGGCGACCGCACGGGTCACGCCGACGCCGTACGAGCCCATCGTGACGGTGACGAGCTTGCCGTTCTGGTCGAGCACCTTGAGGTCGAGGGCCTCGGCGTACTTCTTGCCGAGCTGGAAGATGTGCCCCATCTCGATCCCGCGGGCCGACGACAGCGGGCCGGATCCGTCCGGCGCCGGGTCACCGTCGCGCACCTCGGCGGCCTGGATCGTGCCGTCGGCGGTGAAGTCGCGGCCATGCACCAGGTTGATGACGTGGTACCCGGTCTTGTCCGCACCGGTCACCCACGCGGACCCCTCGGCGATCCGGGGGTCGAGCAGGTACCGGATGCCCGAGGCGTTCTCGGAGCCGAGCACGCCGGGACCGATGTACCCCTTCGCGAGCGCCGGGTTCTTCTCGAAGTCGGCGTCCTCGAACGCGACCACCTCGGCCGGATCCACCTGCGCGCCGAGCCGCTTCTCGTCGATCGCCCGGTCCCCCGGTACGCCGATCGCCAGCGGCTCGCGCGTCCCGTCGGGGTGCACGAGCATGACGATCACGTTCTTCAACGTGTCCGCGGCGGTCCACTCGCGACCGTCGGTCCGCTGGTGCTTCGCGTTCAGCGCGTCGACCAGGGTGTCGATCGTCGGCGTGTCCGGCGTGTCCACCACCTCGGTGGCGGGCACGGCCGACGCGTCGACGGCCGGCGCCTGCGGGACCACGACGGCCTCGACGTTCGCGGCGTACCCACCCGGGGAGCGGACGAAGGTGTCCTCACCGTTCTCCGCGATGGCCAGGAACTCCTCGGACGCCGAGCCGCCCATCGCGCCCGACATCGCTTTGACGATCACGTAGTCGAAGCCGAGCCGGTCGAAGATGTTGATGTACGCCTTGCGGTGCAGCTCGTACGACGCCTGCAGCCCGTCGGCGTCCACGTCGAACGAGTACGAGTCCTTCATCACGAACTCGCGCCCGCGCAGCACGCCGGCCCGCGGCCGCGCCTCGTCGCGGTACTTGTTCTGGATCTGGTAGATCGACAGCGGCAGGTCCTTGTACGACGAGTACAGGTCCTTCACCACCAGGGTGAACATCTCCTCGTGGGTCGGACCGAGCAGCATGTCGGCGCCCTTGCGATCCTTCAGCCGGAAGAGGTTCGGCCCGTACTCCGTCCAGCGGCCGGTCGCCTCGTAGGGCTCGCGCGGCAGCAGCGCCGGGAAGACCAGTTCCTGCGCGCCGATCGCGTCCATCTCGTCGCGCACGATCTGCTCGACGTTGCGCAGCACCTTCAGGCCGAGCGGCAGCCAGGTGTAGATCCCCGGGGCCGTGCGGCGAATGTACCCGGCGCGGACGAGCAGCTTGTGGCTCGGGACCTCCGCGTCCGCCGGGTCCTCGCGAAGGGTGCGGAGGAACAACGACGACATGCGCAGAATCACGGGAATCTCCAGCAAATACCAGTAGGAAAGGAAAACAACGGTCGCCCAAGAGGATATCCGTCTCAGGCGATTGCTCTCACCACTTTTCCACAGGGGGCAAGGGTGACGGGTCAGCGGGTCTCGCGGGCAGCGTTCAGAGCGGCACGGATGAGCGGGAGCTGGAGGGGCAGCCGGGCGAAGCCGATCGCCGCCGCGGTTGTCGAACCCTTGCGGTTGAGGTCGAGCGCCATCTGGACGTTGGCCGGGAAGACCGCGACCAGCAGGGCCGCGCTCGCCAGCCCGGCCGCGCGCCGGGTCCGCGGGTGCAGCAGACCGGCGGCACAGGCCAGCTCGGCCGCCCCGGAGGCGTAGACCAGTTGCTTCTTGGCAGGCAGAGCCCGCGGGATGATCTGCTCGAACGGCTTCGGCTTGGCGAAATGCAGGATGCCGAGCACGGCGAACAGCCCCGCAAGACCGGTGGTGCTTCTACTCCGTCCACTCATGAGGAGGACCTTACTGGCAGGTAGCCCTCACGGCAGCTTGCCGTACGGCGTGGCGGCGGCGCGGGCGGCGTACAGGAAGGCCGGCCTGTTCGCGGGCCAGAACGTGGAGTCCATGCACGAGTACGCCGGGAAGAAGCCGCCGCAGGCACCTGTGTCCGGGCCGATCTCGAACGTGTACGACGGGACGCCACGGGTGCCGTACAGCCAATCGTCGGTCGAGCCCGGGGCGAAGTACCCGACACCGCCGTCGCCGGTGTAGACCGGATACCCGTTCGACGCACCAAGTTTCTTGCCCAGGGCAACCAGCGCTGCCTTGTTCGGCGCGTCCGTGTTCGTGTACCCGTACGGCGCGAGGATGTCGTTGCCGAAACTGTGCAGGGTCAGGAACACCCCGGTCGTGTCAGCCGTGGCCGGCGATCCCACCTCGCCCTTCGTGTCCGGGAATATCTTCTCCAGAAGCCCTTGTACCGCGACGGTTTCCGGCTCGGACACCGCACGGGTACCGGGATAGGTCTCCTCACACGGCCTACCTTGAGCCGCGTCCCACTGGAAGCCGGAGTTCCGGTTGAGGTCGACGCCCGCATCGGTTGCCGGGCAACCACCAGCACTGTTGTCCACGTTCTTCCGTTGCAGCACCGGTTCCGACGGCTTCGCGGCGACCACGTCCACCCCGTCCGGGTTCGCGATCGGGATCACCCACAGCTCGCGAGTGTCCAGCAGCGAGGTGATCTCCGGGTCCTTGCCGTACGACGTGACCAGCAGGTCGATCCACCGATACGCCAGCTCACCCGTCGACAGTTCGCGCGCGTGGATCTGCGCGTGCAGCACGAACTTAGGCTTCTTCCCCGACGTGTTGAGCGCGCAGTCCCCCGCCGCCAACTTGGTGATGCACAACGCCTGGATGTCGTGACCGCCTTGCCCGCGAGTCTTCTTCCACGAGTCACCGATGTCGTAAAGCCGCACGAGTTCCGGGTGGTCCGCGGCGACCGACGCGTTGTGCTGCTCATGACCGAGCACGGTGTGATACCCGCCGTAGTACGTCGTACCGGTAGCCGCCCGCGCGACCGGCTGATACACGTTGCCGATCTTGGTCAGCTGCACCCCACGGTCGCGCAGCTGATCGACTTCAGCCCGAGTGGCCACCAACACGTGACCGTGGCTGATGTCGAATCCGTCCCGCACCAGGGCCGCGACCGACTGGGGCGGTGGGGCGGGGAAGGTATTAGGACTAGTACCGGCGGGCAGTTTGAACGCGTAGTACGACGGACCGACGTCCGCGGGGGCGGCAGAGCTTCCGGGGGCGAGCAGGACCGAGACGGCTACGGCCAGGCAGGCGAGTACGACAGCAACTCTTCGCATTGAAGGTTCCTTCCGCTGGGCGGGGCGGCGCTGCCGTTCAGCAAACCTCACCAACAGTCACCGCAGCATCACGGTGAGCCCTCAGCCTCAGAACAGGATCGTCGCGAACGTCTCGATCGTGCGGAACCCGACCCGCTCGTACGCCGCCCGCGCGGGCGTGTTGAACGCGTTCACGTACAACGTCACCACCGGCGCGATCCGCCGCGCCATCTCCACCACGGCCGCCATCCCGGGCGCCGCCAGACCCTCACCCCGCCGCGACGGATCCACCCAGACCCCCTGGATCTGACACACCCCGGTCCCGACCGAACCGACCTCGGCCTTGAACAAAACCTTGCCGTCCTCGATCCGCGCGAACGCCCGGCCGGCCCGGATCAGCTCGGCCACCCTGGACCGGTAGAACGTACCGTCGGGCCCGGTCTGCGGCGGCACCCCCACCTCTTCGGTGTACATCGCCACGCAGGCCGGATACAGGATCGACAGGTCGACGGGTTCGACCGCCCGGACCAGCGGATCCGGCGCGATCGTAGGCGGCCCGTCGATCACCATGAACGGCTGGTCGTCGCGCACCTCGCGGGCAGGCCCCCACTGTGGTTCGAGCGCGGTCCAGAGCTGCTCGACCGCACGCGCCGGACCAAGGATCTGGAAGCAGTTCCGGCCCCGGCGCAGCGCGTACGCCGCGAAGGACCGCAGCGCGGCCTCGTCGGCCCCGACCGGCACCATGTTGCCGCCGGCGTGGCAGAGCGCCTCGATCTCGCCCTTCTCGACGTATCCCCAGACCTCCGCACCACGGCGCGGATCGAGCCCGGACGCCTGCACCAGGCTGTCCACGAACACGTTCACGACCGGATCCCGGGCGATGACGGCCCTTGCTGCCGGCAGGTCGCGAGGACCCAGTACCCGTACACCCACGGGCAGAACCTAGCCGATTCCGCGGTCTCAGGCGCGGACAGGGTCACCCCCTCCCGCGAGTCGCCGCACCGGCGAGCTCCACGCGACACGCGCTAACGGGACACTAGAGGTCAAGGCTCATCCACATCAGGTCGGCACCGAGATCTCTGGACGGCTTGCGCTGGGCCGGTCCGAATCCGTTCTTGCGGTAGAAGCCGATCGCCTTGGCGTTGCCGACCAGTACGTCGAGCAGCAACTCGTTCGCGTCTTCGGGGAGTGCCTCGATCGCCGCATCCAGGAGTGCCTTGCCGACACCCCTCGCCTGGTACTCCGGCAGGACGTAGAGCTTCCACATCACCCAGAAGCCCTCCTCCTGACCGAGCCCGACCATGCCGACGGCTCGATCCTCGTCCGCGTCTTCGTCTTCGTCTTCGGCGATCAGCGTGATGCCGTTGGCGATCCCGCGCTCGACCGCCTCGACGGACCACCATTGCGCGAGCCCGTCGACGATGAACTCGGGCGACACGATCCCGGCGTACGCGGCCGGCCAGGTCTTCAGCCCGACTTCACGAACCGCGTCGATGTCGTCGCGCCCGGCCCGTCGTACGGCGATCATCGGTGCACCCGCACAATCTGGCCGTCCGGATCGGTCGCGGTGAGGCCGTCCTCGTCCAGCCTGGCCTCGTACCCCGTCGCCGCGAGCCGCCGTAGTACCTCGTCGAGGTCTTCCGTCGTTTGGAGGTCGAGCCGTACGCCGAACTCGGGTGCGGGCGGTCCGTAGTACACGTCATCGGCGCTGCCCAGGACCTCCAGGAAACGCTGGCAGGTCGGCTGTTCGGCGCCGGTCAGGAACGGCTTGACGGACCAGCGGCTGTCGGGGTGCGCGTCATGCAGTTTGTAGCCGTAGAGATCGTCGTTGCGTTCGTCGACCCAGATGGTGAGGTTGCCGGGAACGACGACCGAGAGCACCCGGCCGTACGCCTCATCCCACACGTTCGTGTCCTGGTATCCGGCGGCGAGGAGGCGTTCCATCAGCTCGTCGATGTCGTCGGCCTCGAAGGACAACCGGGTGTCGCCGGCCTTGCCGCCGGTGGAACTGGTCGCGGCATCGTGCAGCGCGACCATGCCACGGCCGGCGACCATGTCGACCCAGCCGCCGCGCTCGGACTCGATCCGCGAGCGCAGTCCGAGCGTCTCCAGGAACGCCCGCATCGCCTGTATGTCATCGCTGAACCGCAGCGGACGGATCACCACGTCGTTCATCCTCGCGCCTCTCCGTGCTTGTCCAGGTACTCGGTCAGGGCCTGCTCGACCAGTGCCGACAGGCTCGCACCCTCGTCGATCGCCTTGTGCTTCACCCGGCGGATCAGGTCCGGCGGCAGATAGACGTTGAACTGCGCCTTCTTGGCAACCTCTCCGGTCATGGTTAGGATGCTAGCATCCTAGACAGCTATCGAGCACATCCGCGTACATCGCCGGACCGCACGGCGTCCTGGTCGAGCTGTATCAGCTCAGCGATCACTCGTAGTGGCGGCTGCGGTAGTTGCCGACCTTGTGGCGGTTGCCGCAGCGCTGCATCGAGCACCAGCGCCGGTTCCCGGGGCGTGAGGTGTCGTAGAACATCAGGTAGCAGTTGCCCCCCTCGCACATCCGGACCCGCTTGGCCTTGTCGGTGCCGATCAAGTCGACCATCTCGCGGGCGGCGATCGAGAGCACCTGAGCCCCGGTGACCGGGGTCTCCCAGCGCTTCTCACCGTTGCTGGACACCTGCGGCCGCGGCATCGGGCCGACCGCGTCGTTGACGATCTGCAGATCCGCGGCGGTGGCCGGGTCTACTCCAGGCAGCTGCTTGGGGCTACCCGTGAGACCCGGGACGATCCGCCACAACGCCTGCCGGAACTCCTTGAACTTGGCGAAGTCCCTGGCCGTGATCCGGAAGTCGTCGACTCCGAGCGGCAACTCCAGGGCGAGATGCGACTCGGGCAACCACGCGGCGAGGTCGGCCGGCTCATGCAGGATCTCGTACCGGTCCCACGGCGGCGGGCCGCCGGTGAGGAACAACTCGAGCGCGAAGCTGCCCGAATCGAAGATGTGACTGCCCCCGTCCCGCGAGGTCAACCGTCTTGCTCCTGGCGTCATGTAACCACTATATTCGGTGTTGGATACCGGTATAACCAGTTACAGGAGGCGTGCGATGACGATCACGGAGACGTTGCTGGAACTCGAGGAGCGGATGTGGCAGGCCAACCGGGAGGGTGACGCCGCCTTCTGGGCGCAGTACCTGCGCGACGACGCGTTCGGGGTGAGCAAGTACGGCACGTTGGACAAGGCGCAGGCGGTCTCGCTGGCCGCCGCGAACGAGAACCCCTACCTCAAGACCGAGCTGTCCGAGCAACGCGTCATCCAACTGGACGACGACAACGCGATCGTCACCTACCGGGTCGACGTCACGGCCCTTGTCCAGGGCAACGAGATGCAACTGCCGGCGTATGCGAGCACGGTGTGGAATCGCTCCGGCGGCGAGTGGCGCGCGGTCTTCTTCCAGCACACAGCCCTCTGACGGCGCCCGGCGTCAGAGGGCTGTGGTCGCGCTGCTGTCAGACGGCGGTCAGCAGGGCGTCGTCGAGTTCCTTGTTCAGCCACGCCCTCGGCCGGGCACCGACGACGGACCAGATCAGCTCGCCCCGGTGGAACAGCATGAGCGTCGGCAGCGCCATCACCCGATAGTGGGACGGGACCACCGGATTCTCGTCCGAATTCAGCTTCACGACGGTCAACTGATCCTTGCGCTCCGCGGCGATCTGCTCCAGCACCGGCACGATCTGGTGGCACGGCGGGCACCACTCGGCCCAGAAGTCCACCAGTACCGGCTTGTCCGCACGCAGGACCAGCTCGTCGAAGGTCGTGTCGTCGACCGACTGCAGTTTCGTCATCTTGCTCCCGTTCTCCAGCTCTCGGCATCGGCGAGGAGATCGGTCAGCTTGGCCCGCAACTCGGTCAGCTCGACGATCCGCTGATCCACTTCCGCGATCCGGGTCCGGTACGCGGTCAGCGACGCCGGGCAGACATCGGCCCGTTCGTTCCCGGCCCGCAGGCACTCGATGAACGGATACGTCTGCTCGGCGGTCAGCCCGAGGCTCAGCAACGCCTTCACCTCGCGGACCACCACGACATCCCGTTCGGTGTAGGCCCGGTACCCGTTGGCTTCCCGCCGCGGTTTGAGCAACCCCTGCGATTCGTAGTACCGAACCGCCTTCACGGTCACCCCGGCCTCGGCCGCCAGGTCGCTGATATGCATCCCGCCTCCTCACCCCGACGCTAAACCTTGCCCCCAGGGTCAAGGTCAACCCAGCCTACGCCGAGCGGCTGGTCTCGGCGCGGACCCACTCCCCCAGGACCTTGGCGCTGGCGTCGACCAGTGCGGGCCAATCCATCGCGGCCTCGTCGGCAGCGTCCGACACATGCTTCACCAGCCGAACCGGTACGCCGAACTGACGGCAGGCGAACGCGACTCCATACGCCTCCATGTCCACCAGATCCGCCCGCTCCGCCAACCGCGCCCTGATCGCCGGATCGGTGACGAACACATCCCCTGACGCCAACACCGTCCCGTCCCCACCGTCGATCGGCAACGACTCCATCGGATCCAGCCCGATCGCTCGGATCGCGTCCGCGTTGAGGTCGTGGTTGATCACCTCACTCGGCAGATACAACCCACTCAACCCGTCCCGCAACGCCCCCGTAGTACCGACATTCAGCACAACCAGGTCGGTCGTGTCGATGCCGGCCAACGCCCGCGCCGTCGCCACCGCAGCCGCCGTCTTCCCCACTCCCGTCACCACCACGGGAATCCCCTCAGGCACATACTTCGCCTCACCCGCAATAGCACTGACCACCAAGTACCGACTCACCCGCAGAGGGTAGCCGTCACGAGATCACCATCACAGGGAACCCTTGGGAGCCACCCACTCAACGGGCTGCCCAGTCACTTTGGCGATCCGCTCGTAGTCCTCGTCGTAATGCAGAACTGTCAGCCCAGCAAGCTCGGCAGTCGCCGCAATGATCAGGTCGGGGAGCGCAAAGCTCCGATGCTGGCTCCGCTTGGCCAGTTCGCCATGCACCTCGACGGCCCGGTCCATAACCTCAGCGGTGACGTCGACCCAGCGCTGGTTCTTCAGGAGACCCGAAAGCCTTGCGTAAGCCTTCGGGTCCGGTGCGTTGTTCAGACATTCGAGCAGCACCATCTGACAAAACGCCAAGCGCCCTTCCAGGAGGTGCCGATCAAACCGTTCCTTGACCGCCTGATGCCGGGATCGGAGCACGAAGACCGAGGTGTCTGCCAGGTAGGCGGCGGCCGCCATCATGCGGAGCGGTCCTCACGGGCTCGCTCCGCCAGCTTGCTGAGGTCACGCCCGCCGCCGTACCGCCAGGCCTCCGCCGAGCCCGTGAAGTCCATCTCGACGGCGTCTAGTGCCGCGATGAGCTCCTTGGCCTGCTTGCGGACCGCGAACTCCCTGAGGGCGGCATTGATGGTCGCCACCTTGCTGTCGGTGCCCAGCACCTCACGAGCGGCGTCGAGCCACTCGTCATTCACGTCTACTGAGATGCGCGTCATGACTTGAAGGATACACCAAGGAAGGCTTCACCGAAGCCCCAAGCGATTGACACATCAGGCACCAACTGACGCTGTGTTCGTACACCTGAACCAGCAGCAATTTGATGCCGCTGGATGGATCTCCCGTCAGGGCAGGTTTACGTAGGGGGCGAGGAAGGTTCGGGCGGAGGGGGTGTCCAGGCGGTAGGTGACGTTGGTCGCGTAGCAAGGGGTGTCGCCGGTGATGGTGGTCGCCGCGAGTACCAACTTGCCGCCGAGGGTGACGAAGTTCGGGCCGCCGGAGTCGCCGTAGCAGGCGCCGCCGTTGCCCTGCGGCGCGGTCATCGCCAGCCGGACCCAGGTCTTGTTGAGCGCGTCGAAGTCCACCGGCGCCTTCATCCGCACGCCACCACCCGGATGGGTCTGACCACCCGGCCCGCGCTGCGCCTCTTGTGTGCCGTAGCCGGCCACGACCCAGGACGCCGCATCCAGAGCGCGACTCCCAAGCTGACCAAGCTGTCCCGCGGTCGGCAAGGTCGCCGAGGTGAAGCTCCAGACGTCAGCGGGATCCGTCTGCCGCCCAGCGAAGTCGATGACGCCGATGTCGTGCGAGTCGGCCGAGTTACCCGGGTACGCGGGATCCTGGTGCGGGTCGCCCTCGACCGCATGGCCGGCCTGGACGAAGGCGGCGGCCGTCTGCGCAGGAGTCAGGCCGTTGGCGGCGGCCTGGTCCAGAAGTGACTGGACATCCTGCTCGAGGGAGACGTAGAAGCGAGTCCCGGCCGGCCAGTCATCGGTGCAATGGGCCGCTGTGAGGTACGTGTCGCGGTCGACCATCGTCCCGCTGCACACCCAGTCGAACCGGTCCGGGACGCCGTCGTCCGTGTTGTCCCAGAGCGCCATGAACGCCCCCACCTCGGTCCGCTCCGGCGCCGGCGTCGCGTTGTAGGAATTGATCGCCGCGGCCGGCAGGGTGGCCGCGCAGGCGGCAGCACCCGTGGCGAGTACGGCGAGGATCTTGGTTCTCATGGTCAGCCTCCCGGACGGACGGCCCACCCGAAGAGGCGGGCCGTTGGCACCCTAGGCCAATCGGAGACCGCTGAGAAGATCAGGTCAGGCGTGGGATGACGTGGTTGGCGAACAGTTGTTGGGAGCGGCGGGATTGGGGGACGGCGAGGCCGGGGAGGCGGGCCCAGAAGGCCAGGTGGTCGAAGGGGACCTCGGCGTGGATCTCCTGGAGCAGGTCGCCTACCTCGTCCGGCGTGCCGACCAGGAGGCGGTCCCGCGGTAGATCGGCCGGCTGAACGTGCTCGTCACGCAGCGGCGATTCCAGGTAGGCCAGTGCCGGCGCGGCTTCCTCCCAGGCCTGGTCCGAGCTGTCCGCCAGGTGCACCATCGTCGTCCACACGAATGGGAAGCTCGCCCGGTCCCTGTCGTTCTGCGCGAGCGCTTCGAGCAGTACGTCGTACCGCGCGGCGAGGTCGTCGTATTCGGTCACGTAGACCACCAACCCGTCACCAAGTCGCACCGCGCGATCAACCGCTGTCGGTGCGACCGCCCCCACGTAGATCGGCGCCCCGGCAGGCGGGCGTGGTTCGAATGGCCCGTCCGGTACGTCGAACCGCCGGCCCTGGAACCCGGTGGTCCCGTCCCGCCAGGCCCGGCGGATCACTTCGATCCCTTCCTCGAGCCGGGACGGCCGGTGCGAGTGCTCGATCCCGAAGGCGGCGAACTCGTGCGGCGCGTACCCCTGGCCGACCGCGAGCACCAACCGCCCGCCGGAGAGCGCATGCACCACGGCCGCGTCCTCGGCCACTCGCAGGGGATGGTGCAGCGGGAGGATCAGCACGTTGGTGCCGATCGACATCCGCTCGGTCCGCATGGCGATCGCGGCGGCTGCCACCAACGGTGATGGCAGGAAGCCGTCCGGGGTGCCGTGATGCTCGGACAACCACACCGCGGAGTACCCGAGCTCCTCGGCCTCCGAGATCAGCCCGAGGCACTCCTCGTAGTACGTGGCCGTGGAGACCGACCACGGCAGCTTCTGCCGGAAGTCGTGGAGTACGCCGAACGTCGGCAAGGGTCAGCTGACGGTGACGGTGGGTTCGCCGCCTTCTGCGGCCTCGCCCATTTCCTCGGCGATGCGCATGGCTTCTTCGATCAGGGTCTCGACGATGGCGGACTCGGGGACGGTCTTGATCACCTCGCCCTTGACGAAGATCTGGCCCTTGCCGTTGCCGGAGGCGACGCCGAGGTCGGCCTCGCGGGCCTCGCCCGGACCGTTCACGACGCAGCCCATCACCGCGACCCGGAGCGGGACCTCCATCCCCTCCAGACCGGCCGTGACCTGCTCGGCCAGGGTGTAGACGTCCACCTGGGCGCGACCGCAGGACGGGCAGGAGACGATCTCGAGCTTGCGTTCGCGCAGGTTCAGCGACTGCAGGATCTGCAGGCCGACCTTGACCTCCTCGACCGGCGGCGCGGACAGCGAGACCCGGATCGTGTCGCCGATCCCCTTGGACAGCAGCGCGCCGAACGCGACCGACGACTTGATCGTGCCCTGGAACGCGGGCCCCGCCTCGGTCACGCCGAGGTGCAGCGGCCAGTCGCCCCGCTCGGAGAGCAGCTCGTACGCCTTCACCATGACGACCGGGTCGTTGTGCTTGACCGAGATCTTGAAGTCGTGGAAGTCGTGCTCCTCGAACAGCGACGCCTCCCAGACCGCCGACTCGACCAGCGCCTCCGGGGTCGCCTTGCCGTACTTCTTCAGCAGCCGCGGGTCCAGCGAGCCGGCGTTCACGCCGATCCGGATCGACGTACCTCGGTCCTTCGCGGCGGCGGCGATCTCCTTCACCTGGTCGTCGAACTTGCGGATGTTGCCCGGGTTCACCCGAACCGCCGCACAGCCCGCGTCTATCGCGGCGAACACGTACCTCGGCTGGAAATGGATGTCGGCGATCACCGGGATCTGCGAGTGCTGCACGATCTCCGCCAACGCGTCGGCGTCCTCTTGGTGCGGG
The DNA here is from genome assembly GCF_004361855.1 of Kribbella caucasensis. Taxonomy (GTDB): domain Bacteria; phylum Actinomycetota; class Actinomycetes; order Propionibacteriales; family Kribbellaceae; genus Kribbella; species Kribbella caucasensis. Next base: position 232,777 of record NZ_SNWQ01000005.1, on the reverse strand, counting down.
CAAGCTACCCGGACGATGTCACAGCCGGCCGCGGTCAGCTCCGCGATCTGCTGCAGTGTCGTGTCGACCTCATAAGTCTTCGTCGTCGTCATCGACTGCACGGACACCGGCGCGTCACCACCGACCAGCACCTTGCCCACCTTGATCTGGCGGGTCTTGCGGCGCGGGGCGAGGGTCGGCGGAGGCAGCGCGGGCATGCCCAGGTTGATGCTCATTTTTCCTTTAACCGTTGAGTTATCCGTTGAACAGCCGGATCGGGTTGACGATGTCGGCGATGACGAGCAGCACACCCATCACCACGATGACGCTGGCCGCGACGTACGCGATCGGGAGCAGCTTGGCGACGTCCACGTAGCCCGGGTCCGGGCGGCCGAGCAGTTTGGCGAACCCGCGCTTGATCCCTTCCCAGATCGCGCCGGCCATGTGCCCGCCGTCCAGCGGCAGCAGCGGGATGAAGTTGAACAGCGCGAGGAAGAGGTTCAGCGAGGCGAGCAGCGAGACCAGGAACGCGATCCGCTCACCACCGGTCAGTTCGTTGTTCGACGCGACCTCACCGGCGACCCGGCTGGCGCCGACGACGCTCATCGGGCTGTCCTGGTCGCGCTCGCCGCCGACGATCGACTTGGCCACGCCGACCAGCTTCTCCGGGAAGTTGCCCAGGGCCTTGACCGTTGCGACGGTCAGCTCGCCCATCTTGTCGACGACGAAGGCGAAGTCCTGCCGCTCGACCTTCTGCTCCGGCGAGACGCCGAGGAAACCGACCGAGACGAACTTGTCCGAGCCGGCCTCTTCCCGCACCTGGTTGATGATCGTGTTGGTGCGCAGTGTGTCCTGCGCACCGTTGCGCTCGACGACGATCTCGGCGGGCTTGTCGGTGTTCGCCCGAATCAGCGGAGTCAGCTGGTCCCAGCTGTCGATCTTGGTCCCGTTGAAGGACAGGATCTTGTCCCCGACCTTGAACCCGGCCGTCTTCGCCGGCGACTCCTGGTCGCCGTCCTGGCACTTGCGATCCGCGGAGGCCTGCGACGCCGGGATCACGCAGTCCGTCACAGTGGCGATCGTGGTCTGCGGGACGCCCGCGCCATACAACATGAACAGCCCGCCGAAGAGGACGAACGCGATCGCGACGTTCACCAGCGGCCCGGACGCCATCACGATCAGCTTCTTCCACCACACCTTCTGGTAGAACAGCCGGCCGTTGTCCTCGGCCGTGATGGTCTCGTACTCCGCGGTGCGGGCGTTCTCCACCATCGACTGGATCGGCCCCGTGTTGGCCTTGCGGACCTTCGACGGGTCCTCGCCCTTGGCCGGCGGCATCATCCCGATGATCCGGACGAACCCACCGGCCGGGATCAGCTTGAGCCCGTACTCCGTCTCACCGCGCTTGGTCGACCAGACCGTCCGGCCGAAGCCGACGAAGAACTGGGTCACCTTCATTCCGAAGGCCTTCGCCGGCAGCATGTGACCGAGTTCGTGCAGAGCGACCGAGGCGAGGATGCCCAGGACGAACAGAACCACGCCGATGAGGGTGAGCAGTGCGGTCATGCCTGTGTGGTCTCCTGGCGCTGGTCGGTTGTAGCGGCGGTGAGCTCACGGGCCCGGGCCCTCGCCCAGGCGTCCGCGGCGAGCACGTCGTCGATGGACAGTTCCTCGTACGAGGGTACGTCGTGTTCGGTCACCACCCGGGCGACGGTGTCGACGATCGCCAGGAACGGCAGCCGGCCGTCCCGGAACGCCTGCACGCAGACCTCGTTCGCCGCGTTGAACACGGCCGGAGCGGTGCCGCCCCGGGTACCGGCCTCGCGGGCCAGCTGGACCGCCGGGAACGCCTCGTCGTCGAGCGGCAGGAACTGCCAACTGCTCGCCTCCGCCCAGTTCCACGGCGGCGAGGCGTCCGGTATCCGGTCGGGCCAGCCCAGTCCGAGCGCGATCGGCAGCGTCATCGTCGGTGGTGAGACCTGGGCCAGCGTCGACCCGTCGTAGAACTCGACCATCGAATGGACGGCCTGTTGCGGGTGCACCACGACGTCGACCCGGTCCATCGGAATACCGAACAGCAGGTGCGCCTCGATCAGCTCCAGCCCTTTGTTGACCAGGGTGGCCGAGTTGATCGTGACGACCGGGCCCATCGCGAAGTTCGGATGCGCCAGGGCCTGCTCGACGGTGACTTCTTCGAGCTCGTGCCGCGCCCGGCCCAGGAACGGGCCGCCACTGGCAGTGAGCAGCAACTTGCGCACCTCGTCGGCCGAGCCGCCGCGCAGGCACTGGGCGATCGCGCTGTGCTCCGAGTCGACCGGCACGATCTGGCCCGGCTTCACCCGTCTGGTGACCAACGGTCCGCCGATCACCAGGGACTCCTTGTTGGCGAGCGCGAGCGTGTTGCCGGCGTCCAGCGCCGCCAGCGTCGGCTGCAACCCGACAGACCCGGTGATGCCGTTGAGAACGACGTCACACGGCATCGCCGCGAGCTCACTCGACGCGTCCGGGCCGGTGATGATCTTCGGGATCCGGAACTCGCCCTGCGCATATCCCTGCCGCTGCGCCTCGGCGTAGAACGCGAGCTGGAGATCCTGCGCCACGGTCGCCTTGGACACCGCGACCACTTCGACCCCGAACGCCAGCGCCTGCTGCGCGAGGAGCCCGACGTTGTCCCCGCCGGCCGAGATCGCGCACACCCGGAACAGGTCGCGGTTCCGCCCGATGAGCTCCAGGGCCTGAGTGCCGATGGAGCCGGTCGAGCCGAGAATGACGACGGTTCGCGGGTTCACCCGGTCATTGTCCCAGGTAACCCGTCGCGCCCGCGATCCGCCGTACCGCGATCTGTGGATAACCCGCGACCGTCAGTACGACGCCCGACGGGACCGGCGGGTCGGCGTACCGGGCCTTGAGGAGGGCTACTTTGTGCGTATGAGTCTGGAACAGCCGCCGCCCGGTCGACGGGCATCTGACAGCGACCGCGAGCGAGCCGCCGCCGTGGTCCAGGAAGCACACAGCGACGGGCGGCTGGACTTCCAGGAACTGGACGAGCGGCTGACCCAGATCTACTCGGCCAAGACGGAGCTGGAGCTGAGCACCGCGACCGCCGACCTGGTGCCGATCTCGCACAGCAGCAGCGCGCCGGTGGTGACGATCCGCGCCTCGCACAGCGCCCAGAAGCGCGAGGGCGCCTGGGTCGTGCCGGAACGTGTGGTGGCACTGGCCGAGCACTCCTCGGTCCGGCTCGACTTCACCGATGCGGCGGTCCACCGGCGGGAGGTCCAGGTGGAGACGAACGCGCAGCACAGTTCGGTGGTCATGATCGTGCCGCAGGGCTGGAGCGTCACCGTCGACGACGTCGACCTGTCGCACAGCTCGACCAAGAACAAGGTGACCGCTCCGCAGCCCGGCGGTGTCCACCTGCTCGTGACCGGTCGCGTCCAGCACAGCTCACTGACGATCCGCCATCCCCGCAAGCGACACTGGTGGTGGCCCTGGTACCGCAAGTGAGGGATAGCGTGACGCCATGACCGTTTCGCTGGATCTCGTGGATGTGGACTCCCTGCTCACCGAGGAGGAGTTCGCGATCAGGGCGACCGCTCGCCGGTTCGCGGACGAGCGGCTGCGGCCGTCCCTGCCGGAGTGGTTCGAGTCCGCCACCATCCCGGTGCGGGATCTCGCCAAGGAGCTGGGGTCACTCGGTCTGCTCGGTATGCACCTGACCGGGTACGGCTGCGCCGGTCTCGGTCCGGTCGCCTACGGCCTGGCCTGCCTGGAGATCGAGGCAGCGGATTCGGGGATGCGCTCGCTCGTGTCGGTACAGGGCTCACTCGCGATGTACGCGCTGTGGAAGTACGGCAGCGAGGAGCAGAAGAAGGAGTGGCTGCCCCGGATGGCCGCCGGCGAGGCGATCGGCTGCTTCGGCCTGACCGAGCCCGACTTCGGCTCGAACCCGGCCGGCATGCGGACGAACGCGCGCCGTGACGGCGACGACTGGATCCTGAACGGCTCGAAGATGTGGATCACCAACGGCTCGGTCGCCCATGTCGCGATCGTCTGGGCCCGGACGGACGAGGGCATGCGCGGGTTCGCCGTACCGACGGACACCCCCGGTTTCTCGGCGCCGGAGATCACCCGGAAGTTGTCCTTGCGGGCCTCGGTGACATCCGAGCTGGTGCTGGCCGACGTCCGGTTGCCGGGCAGCGCGATGTTGCCCGAGGCAAGGGGTTTGTCGGGTCCGCTCGGCTGTCTGAACGAGGCCCGGTTCGGGATCATCTTCGGCGCGATGGGTGCGGCCCGCGACTGCCTGGAGACCGCGATCTCGTACGCCGGTGAGCGGCAGGTGTTCGACAAACCGCTGTCGGCGTACCAGTTGACCCAGGCCAAGCTCGCCGACCTGGCCGTCGAGCTGAACAAGGGGATCCTGCTCGCGGTCCACCTCGGCCGGCTCAAGGAGAAGGGCGCGCTCCGCCCGGAACAAGTCAGCGTCGGCAAGCTCAACAACGTCCGCGAGGCGATCGCGATCGCGCGCGAATGCCGGACCATCCTCGGCGCCAACGGCATCAGCGGCGAGTACCCGATCATGCGGCACGCCAACAACCTGGAATCCGTCCTCACCTACGAAGGCACCTCGGAAGTCCACCAACTCGTCATCGGCCAAGCCCTCACCGGCCACGCCGCCTTCCGCTGACCTGCCGCCGCCGACGCATACCGCCGCGACGCCCGCCTGATAGTCCATGCTGACTGAACCGCGAGTGGATCGAACTCGCCTGCTGACCGACCTCCAGCTCGCCTACGGCGTGGCCATCGACTCGCTCGAATTCGTCCCGGTGGGCTGGGTCGCGGCTGGTTACGTCGTACGGACCGGCGACGAGCTGTACTTCGTCAAGCTCTGGCCTGGTGGACGCGGCGCCGGTGACGCGGTCGGACGACTTCCCTTGGTACGACGACTCCACGCGCACGGCTTCCGGGCCCGAGTGCCGTACCCCGTGCCGACCCGTTCCGGCATGTTGTCCGCAGCTGTGCGAGCAGGAGTTGTTGCCCTGTTCCCCTATCTGTCCGGCGCTACCCCGCCGAACTGGCCGTCCTGGCCCAAAGACGTGCTGCAAGAGCTCGGTCAGGTCGTGGCCGAGTTGCATACTTTCGCTCCGGGCGACACGGTCCCGTACCGCGAACGCTTCTCGGTGGCGGTCGCCGACGAGATCCTTCTGCACTTCGACGACCGGGCCGCCCTGCCTTATCGTGCCCAGCTCCTCGACCAACTCGACCGGCTGCGTTCCCTCCAGCAATCGGCCAGACGGCTGGCCCGCCGGTACGTCGTCTGCCACACCGACCTGACCGGCGACAACATCCTCGTCTCCCCCGACGGCCGCCTCGCCGTCCTCGACTGGGACACGGCTCACCTGGCACCCCCTGAACAAGACCTCGCGCTACTCCTGCACGGCGAGCAACCCGTCGAGCCGACGGCCTTCGAGGCTGTTCTCGAGCACTACCCGCACCCCGTCCACCAGGACCTCCTTGCCTTCTTCCTCCTCCGCCGAGCCGTGGAAGACTTCGCCGCCCGCCTGATCCGCCTCCACGAACACGCCCTCTCCGCCGCCGAAACCACCGACGCCCTGGACGGCCTCGACCGCTGGGGCGCAACCCAGTGGGGCCATCTCGACGATTGCCTCGCGCTCGCCGCCGACGCGATCCGACGGAGAAGCTGACGCCGTATGACTCGATGAGCTGACCGTGGGCGAGTGGCTTTAAGGCTGGCTGAACGCTCCTGGCGCAGACTGAACTGACGAAGGGGTGGGTGAGTGACGATGACCGATCGGAATCGGGAGTTGCTGGAGCGGTTGTGGCCGATGGATGGGCAGTTGGCGTTGTCGGCGGAGGCTGAGCACGAACTGCGGGCCGAGGACTACGTGCTGGAGATGCCGCAGTCCGGTGAGCGGATCGTGGGGCGGGACCGGATGCGGGCGATGCAACAGGTGTACCCGAGTCCGCCGTCGATCGAGATCCATCGGATCACCGGCGAGGGCGACCACTTCGTCGTGTTCGGCCGGTCCGACTACGGTGGCGACATCTTCTACGTGGCGAATGTCGTGGAGTTCCGCGACGGCCGGATCGCCCGGGAAACCCGGATCTACGGCGCGCCGTTCGAACCCCCCGCCTGGCGAGCGAAGTACGGCAGCTAACCCGGCCAACACCAGTACTACGCGCGCGCCGCGTCCGCGGTACCGGCTAACTCGAAAATGATGCTCAGCCAGGGCGTGGCAGCAGGGCCGGGCCGGTGGGTTCGGGCTGGGGTGGTGGTCGGGGGTGTTCAGGCGGCGGTTGGGGTGAGGGTGACCTTGTGTCCGGTGAGGTGTTCGAGTTGGCGGATGAGGTCGCGTTCGCGGCGTCGTTTGTTGATCCGGGACTCGTAGAAGTCGGATCCGAGGTCTTGGTAGTGCTGGTCGGGGTCGTTGAGTAGGTGCCAGACGATGGTGAGGACGGAGTTGCCGACCGCGACGATGGCGCGTTTCTTGCCGCGTCGTCGGGCCAGGCGCCGGTAGCGTTCGCCGAGGAAGGTGTCGGTGCGGGCCAGGCTGGCGACGACCTCGCCGAGGGTGCCGGCCAGCCACGGGTTGCCCTTTGCCGGTGCCGCCGCCTTTCTTGCGGCCCGCGCTGTTGTGGTCGATCGGGGTGAACTTGGCCCAGGAGGCCAGGTGGGCGGCGGTGGGGAAGACGGTCATGTCCACCCCGGTCTCGGCGATGATCTCCTGGGCGGCGCGGACGCCGACGCCGGGGATCTCATCGAGGGTGGCCACCGCGTGGGCGAAAGGGGCGATCAGCTCCTCCACCCGGGCGTCGAGCGAGGCGATGTCGGCCGACAGGTCATCGATGCGCCGCAGCATCCGGCGGCACAGGTCGGCGTGGTGATCTTCGAAGAACCCGGTCAGGGCCTCCTCCAAGACCCCGACCTTGCGGCGCATCTTTCCGTGTGCCATCTGCGCCAGCACCTTGGGGTCGCGTTCGCCGTCGATCATCGCCTGCAGCATCTGGCGCCCGGACACCCCCTGCAGGTCGCTGATCACCGACGTGAGCTTGATCTGGGCGTCCTCCAGAAGCTTCTCCAGCCGCTGCTTCTCCCGCGTCTGGTCTCGGATCAGCGACCGCCGGTAGCGCACCACGTCGCGCAGCTGCCGGATCGGCTTCGGGGGCACCAGCGACGGCCGGCACATCCCCCGCTCCACCACCTTGGCCAGCCACACCGCATCCAGCCGATCGGTCTTGGGCCGCCCCGGCAGGTGCTTGACATGCGTGGCGTTCAGCAGCCAGCACGTGAACCCCTCAGCCTCCAGCAGATAAAACACCGGCTTCCAGTAATCCGAGGTCGACTCCATCGCCACCAGCTCGACCTGCTGCACCCGCAGCCAGTCCGCCAGCTCCAGCAACTGCCGCGTCACCGTCGAATACTCCCGGACCTCCTGCAACCTGCGCTCCGGCCGCGTCTCATGCGGCACCCGCACACACGCCACCAGACCCGCCTTACCCAGATCCAGCGCACACACCCGCTGAACCACCCGCTCCGACTCCGCCGTGATCTCCTCCACCAACGCCACCGCCTTCCATCCCTCACAGCGCGAACAGGCGGCTGCCCGCGGGAGCGAAACGGGGGAAACAGAGGCGAACTCTCGAGCTCAAGGCATCAATGCCGGGCCCCTAGAACACGCTCCCAGCGATCAGACTATTTCACGGCCTCCCGGCACCAAGCGAGTACGACGTCGGCGGGCAACCACCCCCATTTTCACGCACGACGGGCGTCCTCCACAGGGACACGAAGACTATTTCGCGACCTCGGTGGCGCGGGATTCGCGGACCACGGTGACGCGGATCTGGCCGGGGTAGGTGAGCTCCTCCTCGACCTGCTTGGCGATGTCGCGCGCCATCACCTGGGCGGCGATGTCGTCGACCGCGTCCGGCAGCACCATCACCCGGATCTCGCGGCCGGCCTGCATCGCGAACACCTTCTCGACGCCGTCGTGGTGCATGGCGATCTCCTCCAGGCGTTCGAGCCGCTGCACGTACGCCTCCAGCGATTCGCGCCGCGCCCCCGGCCGGCCACCACTCACCGCGTCGGCCGCCTGCGTCAGCACCGCCTCGACCGTTCGCACCTCGACCTCGTTGTGGTGCGCCTCGATGCAGTGCACGACATCGTCGTTCTCGCCGTACTTGCGGGCCAGCTCCGCGCCGACGATCGCGTGGCTGCCCTCGGACTCGTGCGTCAGCGCCTTGCCGACGTCGTGCAGGAACGCGCCCCGCTTGCACAGCTTCGGGTCCAACCCGAGCTCGGCCGCCATCATCCCGGCGATGTGGGCCGACTCGATCAGGTGTTTGAGGACGTTTTGCCCGTACGACGTGCGGTACCGGAGTAGGCCCATCGTCCGGATCAGCTCCGGATGCAGATCGGTGATCCCGACCTCGGCCATCGCGTCCTCGGCGGCACGCTCGCACAACTCGGCGACCTCGCCCTTGCTGCGTTCGTAGATCTCCTCGATCCGGCTCGGATGGATCCGCCCGTCCAGCACCAGCGAATCGAGGGTCAGCCGCGCCGTCTCCCGGCGTACCGGATCGAAGCAGGACAGCAGCACGGCCTCGGGGGTGTCGTCGATGATCAGATTGACGCCGGTGGTCTGCTCGAACGACCTGATGTTGCGGCCCTCGCGCCCGATGATCCGGCCCTTCATGTCGTCGCTGGGCAGGTGGACGACGGACACGACCGACTCGCTGGTCTGCTCCGACGCGAGCCGCTGCACCGCGCCGGTGATGATCTTGCGCGCCTTCGTCTCGCCCTCGTCCAGCGCCTGCCGCTCGATCTCGCGGACGATCGTGTGCGCGTGCCGCTTCGCCTCGGCCTCGAGCGAGGCGACCAGCTCGGCCTTCGCCTGCTCGCTGGTCAGGTTGGCGACGCCTTCGAGGATGCGCCGGCGCTCCTCCTCGAGGTTGCGGATCTCGGCCCGCTGCCGATCGAGCTCGGCCAACTGGGTGGTCAGCTCGTTCTGCCGTTCCTCGATTCCGCGGTGCTGCTCGTCCAGGCGTTCCTCGCGCTCGGTCAACCGGTGCTCGCGCCGCTCCATCTCGAGGCGCTGCTCGCGCAGATCCTCCCGGATCGACTGTGCCTCGCCCTCCGCCTCGCGCCGTACTTCGGTCGCCCGCAGCTCCGCCTCCCGCCGGATCTCCGACGCGCGGTCCTCGGCCTGCCGGCGCTGCTCCTCGGCCAACCGGCGCGACTCGTCGGCCTGCTGCTCGGCATCCTTCGCGCGGTTCCGGAGCGCGGCCGCCTCTTCCTCGGCCTCGCGGCGGACCCGGTCACCGGCGGACTTCGCCTCGGCGACCGCATGCGCCGCCTCCAGCTTGGCGTTCGCCTCAGCGGCGGTCGCGGCCGCGGTTACAGCTGCGGTCACATCGGCGGCCTTGCGGCGCGAGAGGGTGAACCCGATCCAGGCGAGCAGAGCGACGATCAGCAACCCGATCAGGACCAGCCCGACGGAGGTCACAGTGGGCATCGCCGCGAACGAAATCGCCGGCCGGGCCGAAAGCTGCTGCATCGGCGTCTCCCCTCTTCGAGCCACGCGCACGGCGTGACCAGCTCTTGGTCGAAGGGAATCACCACACAGCGGTCGAGAAAACGGTACGCCGAAACGCGCCGACCAGGTCCGGCAGATGCCGGAACACCCGGTGGGCGCCGGGTTCCGTTCCTATCCAACGGCGAAACTGTCGCCGCCATCGGTTCAGCTCGGTCGAGCGTCGATCTCGTGGTCCCGGGTCACGACGGGTCGTGGCCCGGTCGGGTCCGGTCGGCCGGTGGTCAACCAGCCGCCCGATTGCTATGTCAACCGTCCGGGTGGACAGCTCCCTTACTGGTTCCGAGGCTAAGCGCGCCCATCCACACGGTCAAGACGAACACCCGCCCACCGACTCGAAGGTAACTTCCCGCACCCACCCAAGCGTCCACAGTCACCCGTTGGCATCGTCAGCCCCGACCTCCGGCTCACGCCACCGACTCCGCGATCTGCCCACGCCATGCATCCGCGTGACAATCTAGAGTCACCTCGTCACTTTCCGCGACGAGCCGCGCCCGGCTGCTGCCTGTCGGCTCGCCCTGCGACTCCCGCGGCAGGACCCCTCGACACTCGGCGGTTTCTAGCCGGGCTGGCGGGTAGGTACCGATCAGGTGGTGCCGCCGGATTGCCGATCGCCAGCACTGTCGCCTCGATCTCCGACAGACGCCTCACCGGCCGGATCCGCTTCACCCTCGGCCTGGCTTGGGTCGGCCGGGCCGGAGTCGACTGAGTCAGGGTCGGCCGAATCCGAGTCAACAGGCGCGAAGTCAGCAGGGCCCGGGTCGGTCGAGTCGGAGTCAACCGAACTGGACTCGGCGGTGCCGGCGTCCGCCGTACCAGGGTCCGCAGCGTCGGAATCCGCTGGGACCGAGTCGGTTGGGTCGGCGGGCTCGGTTGAGCTGGAGTCGGCGGGCTCGGTTGACTCGGAGTCTGTTGACTCGGGGTCGGTTGAGGTTGGGTCGGACTCTGGCTGGTAGGGGCTGGGGTCTCCGCCGCCGGGGGTTGGTGTGTTGCCCGAGGACGTGGGGTCGGTGGTGGTTTCGGTGCTTTCTGGCGCGTCTTCGGAGGACGGCTGACCGGATTGGGAATCGACGTACTGACCGACCTTCTCCTGAACGGTGTCGACCTTCTCGGCGTACTTCCCACCGGTCTGCTTGTCGATCAGGTCGCCGGCCTTCTCGACACCGGCCTTGATCTTGTCCGGGTTCTGCTTGACGACGTTCCGGAGCCAGTTCTTCGCCTGTTCCTGGAAATCGTTCATTGGACCCTCCGAGAGGTGTCAGGGGCGGATCGACGACGAAAATCCCAGCGTACGCACCGGTCCGTAAAACCCGGCCTACTTCGGATAACACACCGTCGATTCCAACCCGTCAACGCCCCTCGCCGTCCGCTCCCCCAGTTCTCCACCGGCACCACCCCCTTTGGTTGCCTCAATCACCAAGCGGCCCCCTCGCCCCGCCGAGTGACCCTCCCCGGACCGCCTTCCCCATCACAAACCGGTTGCCCCAGACCCTCGAACCGTTGCCCACATCCAACCGCTTGCCCCATCACCCCACTTACGGCGCCACCCCGACTCGTCGGACCTGAGCTTGGTAGAGGCGGTCGCGCCCGGAGCGGATACGTCCAGCTATGTGGACCGCCAGGCCATCACATTTGGCGGACAGCCGTTCTGGTTGAGCGTGGCCGGGCGAGGAATCGGGTGCATTTGATGGTCTGGCGGTCCGCCACGGCGCGTGGAGCGCCCGAGGTCCGCCGGCGGGGGGCCGCCTCACCGCGCCACCGCCTCACCGCGCCGCCGCCTGGCGGCGCCGCTGGCGGCTCGTGTCACCGCTGGCGTGTTGCATCCGCTGGTGGTGACACAAGCATCTATCGGTGACCCCCGACGGCCCACCGGCGTCGGCTCTCGACGTCTGCCCGAGGACGAGCAGCCCAGACCACACCGAGCGGCTCGAATCGGTTGCCTTGGTCACCGAGTCTGGAAGACGCCGGTACCCCGGTAGGCGATGTACAAGTCCAGAACAGCGCGGGTTTGCGGCTGCAGCGGCTCGGGTGGACTCGTCATGGTGAAGAAGGCTGCTTCGAGGACCTCATCAGAGTTCGGCGCGAGGCTGCCGGTCCACGTTCGAGCTTCGAAACAGAGGGCGAAGCAGTGCATCCGATCACCGTTCGGATAGGTGATCACATGCACATCCGGATCGGACAGCGATGCGAACGCAGCGAGATCGTCCTCCCGTACGAGGAGCCCGGATTCCTCCTGCAGTTCACGAACCGCAGTACCGCGAAACCCGGAATCCGGCTCAGCAGCACGCGCCGGAAACTCCCAGTACCCGGAATCCCGTCGCCGCTGGAACAGGATCCGCTCCTCAGCGTCGACCACAACCACCTGAGCACCGGGGCATCAGCAGCAACTCAGCCCCAACCCGTTGCCGAAGGCGCCAGACATACGAGCCGACATAGGACATCCCGCCCCCGCCTCTCCTGCTCGTGGATAACCCGGATCCACGCGTTCGCGATCTCGAGCCCGCCCAGCCCGAGCGATCCTAGCCGCGCACGACTGACCCTCCCGGCTGTACGCCCACACCACCACAGGCCGCCACCCGAATCGCCCTCGCGCCACCGCCCCAATCCCCGCTCGTAGCGCCCCCCGCCCCGTCTCGTCCCACACCCCATCCCGCCTCGTCCCGCATCCGATCCCGCCTGGCCCCACCCTGCCCCGCTCGCGTAGCGCGCCTCGTCCCACCCCACTCGCCCCGCGCTCCGCCCACCCCACGCTGCCCTCGCCCGCCTCGCTCGCGCCGCGCCTCGTCCCGCCTCATCCCGCGCCGCGCCTCGTCCCGCCTCATCCCGCGCCCCGCCCCACCCCGACTGGCCCTCCCCGCTCGCGTCCCGCCTCGTCCCGCTCTCTCCCACACCATCGACGAGACTCCATGGTCTGTTAGATTGCACCAGTAAGTGCATATTGAATCGACAGGTGAGGAGTGCGCGTGTTCGTCAACGTGTTGCGGTTCCGGTTCAAGGACGGGATTGCCGTTGCTCAGCAGGAGGAGGTGCTCGCGCTAATGCGGCGGACGGCCTCGCTGGATTCGGTGGCGTTCGGTGTCGTCGGGCAGGACCTCGGGGATCCGGCGGACGGGTTCACGCATACCTACGTGACGGCGGTTTCCGATCTCGCGGCGCTCGAGCGGTACATGCACGATCCGCTCCATCTCGACGGAGACGATCGCATGCTCGACTACCTGGCGAAGATCTCGGCGGTCCGCATGTCCGACGATCTCGATCCCGACGTCGGCAAATCGGTCTATGACCTGCATGCCCGCAAGGCCGCGATGTACCCGGAGTGGTTCCAGCAGATCAACCACCTCTTCGGCGCACACCTCTGAACTCCCGGTAGCGGAGCTACTCCGGGGCCGAGTGCTGAGGCGCTCTCGTGGTGGCGGAGCTAATCCGGGGCCGAGTGCTGAGGCGCTCCTGGTGGCCGAGCTATTCCGGGGTCGAGGCCTGAAGCACGTCCCCTGGTGACGGGGCTACTCCGGGCCGAGGCCTGAGTCGTTGAGGAGTGGAAGTTCTTCGTCGGTGGCGGCGAGTTCTTGTTTGACGATCTGGAGGGCGAGGCCGGCTGGGTAGCCCTTGCGGGCGAGCAGGCCGAGGAGGCGGCGCATGGCGACCTGCCGGTCCAGGGAACGCATTGTGCGGAGCTTCTTGCGGACCAGTGCCCGGGCGGTCTCCTCCTCCTGAACGGGATCGAGCTCGTCCAGGGCGTCGCGGGCAAGTTCGTCGTCGACGCCGCGGCGGCGGAGCTCCTGGGCGAGGGCGCGTTTGCCGAGTCCGCGGCCGCGGTGACGGGATTCGACCCAGGCGTTGGCGAAGGCGGCGTCGTCGATCAGGCCGACATCGGTGAAACGGTCTAGGACCTCGGCGGCGACGTCGTCGGGGATCTCCCGCTCGGCCAGCAGGTCGGCGAGTTCGGCCCGGGTTCGCGGCTGGCCGGTCAGCTTGTCGAGCAGGATCGTCCGTGCGGCCGAATGTGGGTCAGCCGCCTGATCGAGCTCAGGATCCGCCGGCACCTCAGGCTCATCCTGCGTCCGAGACCGCCTCCGCCCAGACCGACCAGACCCGAACCCGGACCGACCAGACCCGAACCCAGACTGGCCGGATCCGAACCGCCCGCTCCGCCGCGCCCCCGCACCACCACTCCCCCGCTCAGCACGCCCAGAAGCAGCACCGAAGCCGTCAGCACCACCCCGTACATCAGCACCATCCGGTGCGTCCGCGCCACGCGAAATGTCCGCGCCGCCGGAGATACCCGAGGCACGCGAGGCGGTCGTGGTGACCGAGGTAGCGGCACCACCAGCCGCGGTCATGCCGTCGGGGGATGCGGTACTCCTGAACGCAGTCCCTCCGAGTGCCTCGCTGTCCGGCGCTGCGGCCTCGGGCGCTCCGTCGTTGGAAGCGGGGCGCCCCGAGGTCGCAGTACCGGCGGCCAGGAGTCGGCGCGCCAGAGCCAGCCTGTCGGAGTCGGGCGGAGTGCTTGGCCGGTCGGATTCGGGCAAGGTGCCCGGCCGTTGGGAAGCACTGTTACCGGTGGCGGGGTGGTCAGAAGTCGACATCGACCTCGGCCGGCTTCTCGGCCGGCTGGTCCAAGGTCGGGCCGATGCCCATCTTCTCCTTGATCTTCTTCTCCAGCTCGTTGGCCAGATCCGGGTTGTCGCGCAGGAAGTTCCGCGCGTTCTCCCGGCCCTGGCCGAGCTGGTCGCTCTCGTAGGTGAACCAGGCACCGGCCTTGCGGACGAAGCCCTGCTCCACACCGAGGTCGAGCAGACCGCCCTCGCGGCTGATGCCCTCGCCGTAGATGATGTCGAACTCGGCCTGCTTGAACGGCGGGGCCACCTTGTTCTTCACGACCTTGACCCGGGTCCGGTTGCCGACGACGTCGGTGCCGTCCTTGAGCGACTCGATCCGGCGCACGTCCAGCCGCACCGAGGCGTAGAACTTCAGCGCCTTACCACCGGTCGTGGTCTCCGGTGAGCCGAACATGACGCCGATCTTCTCGCGCAGCTGGTTGATGAAGATCGCGGTGGTGTTGGTCCCGCTGACCGCACCGGTCATCTTGCGCAGCGCCTGGCTCATCAGCCGGGCCTGCAGACCGACGTGACTGTCACCCATCTCACCCTCGATCTCGGCCCGCGGCACCAGCGCGGCCACCGAGTCGATCACGACGATGTCGATCGCACCGGAGCGGACCAGCATGTCGGCGATCTCCAGCGCCTGCTCACCGGAGTCCGGCTGGGAGACCAGCAGGGCGTCGGTGTCCACCCCGAGCTTGCGCGCGTAGTCCGGGTCGAGGGCGTGCTCGGCGTCGATGAAGGCGGCGATCCCGCCGGCGCGCTGGGCGTTCGCAACCGCGTGCAACGCGACCGTCGTCTTACCGGAGGACTCCGGGCCGTAGATCTCCACCACCCGGCCGCGCGGCAGACCGCCGATCCCGAGCGCGATGTCGAGCGCGATCGCGCCGGTCGGGATCACCTCGATCGGAGCCCTGCCCTGCTCGCCGAGGCGCATCACGGCACCCTTGCCACACTGCCGCTCGATCTGCGTCAGCGCGGTCGCCAGCGCCTTCTCACGATCCGCCGCGACCCGTTCCGCGCTCGCTGCACCAGCCATGTGACTGCCACCTAACCCATCTAGTGATCGGGGCCGCTGTGCCAGCCGCCCGGAATTTCGTTGTCGCCAGAGACGGTATTGGTTTCGACGGACAGTTTCCGGATGAATCCTGAAGCTGTGGACAACCGGGCCCGGTCCGCCGGACTTGTAAGAGACAAACTAGCCCGAACACGTGTTCGAATCACAACTGACACGCCGGAACCCACCCAACAGCTGCGCCAGTACCCCGACGCGGGGCACTGGACCCGCGACTACCTACCCTGGCGGGCGTGACCGACCGTCCCGACATCCCTGATTCCGCCGTCGTCCTCGCGCTCAGCCGGGTCGAGTTCGGCATCGACTCGGTGCTCGACGCACTCCGTACCGAGGACCCGTTCTTCATCCGCAGCATCCTCACCGAGTACTCCGCCCAGGAGCACCCGAACCTCGCCGAGAAGGCTCTGATCGCGGCCATCGACCGGCTGTTGCGGATGAAGGTCCCGGGGCACACCGAGTGGCCGACGCTGCCACTGGCCGACCGGTGCGACTGGTGGGTGGAACGGCTCGGCGGATTCGCCGCTGTGGTCGCGGGACTCCCCCGGATCAGCGGGGCCGCCGCCGACCGCCTCCCGATCAAGGACACCCTCGGCGCCGCAGTACAGGCGATGGTGATCGGTGCTGTCTGCCGCGAGTACGGCGTGGAGGCGCACGCGGACCGTACGGCGATCATGGCGCGCGTGTTGACGGCGCGGCCGATCACTCCGGACGAGGTGCTCCAGTACGACGATCCCACGGCGGCCGGGCAGGACGTCGCCAAGCAGTTGGGCCTCGCCGACGACTCAGATGAGGCAGGAGAAGCAGGGCTGCGCAGGGGCATCCGGCTCGTCTGGCGGATCTCCAAGCTGTTCGGCGGGCTCGGTGAGGTCTTCGAGGAGCGTCCGCGCGGCAGTCTCGCGGCCCGGGCGCTCGGGAAGCTCCCGGGCGTCGGCGTGGTCGGTGGCTTCTTCGACGAGCGCAAGGGCATCCGCAAGGCCGCGTACGCCGCCGCCGACCTCCTCACAACCAGAGCATTCCGGGTGAAACCAGTGTGAACCGGTCGGCGTCGGGCCGGTCGCACCGAAACGGACTGGGCCAGGTGGTGCGGGCACTGGAATGATCTGGCGCATGAGCTCGATCACCATTGTCCGGCCGGACCCGACCTGGGCCGCGCAGTACGAGAAGACCGCCAAGGTGCTGCGTGGCATCCTCGGCGAGGTCGTCACCCGGGTGGATCACATCGGCTCGACCTCGGTCCCACAGCTGGTGGCCAAGGACATCCTCGACATCCAGGCGACCGTGTCCAGCGAACCGCAGCTGGACGACGCCACCCAACTGCTGGTGGAGGCCGACTGGGAACTCCGCCCGCCTCGCCGCGACCACGCAGTACCAGGGCTGCCCTCGGACGAGCTGCAGTGGGTCAAACGGCTCGTCGTGGAGCCCATGTACCGCCGACGGGTGAACCTGCACATCCGCGTCGAGGGCCGCGCCAACCAGCGGTACGCGTTGCTCTTCCGCGACTACCTGCGGGCTCACCCGGACACCGCGGCGGCGTACGGGGCGTTCAAGCGGCAGGCGGCGACGCTGCCGATCGAGACAGTGGGCGAGTACGCCGATCTGAAGGATCCCGTGTGCGACCTGATCTACCTGCCGGCCGAGGAGTGGGCCGCCCGCACGGGTTGGTCCTCCTGATCCACACCACACCCGAGTCGTGCAGACGGTGACTGGAGTACTACGCAGCGCTCGTTGACGTTTCGCGTTACATACCTACAGGCTGGGCGAGGGGTGCCGTCGTCCTTTGACCCGGCGTACGGCGGGCGGGCGGCTCCCCGGCTAGGGGGCGTGGTTCCGGATGGGTGGAGTAGGACGGCTCGCGGCGCTGCCGTGCGGCAAAGTATCGAAGTGGATCGTGCTGGCGTTGTGGATCGTCGCGATAGCGGCGTCCGTCGGACCGGCCGGGAAGCTGACCGGTGCACAGGACAACGACGCGGTGTCCTGGCTGCCCGGCAACGCAGAGTCCACCGAAGTGCTGAAGGCCACCGCGCAGTTCTCCTCGCCGGACGAGATCCCCGCAGTACTGGTGTACGAACGGGACTCCGGGATCACGCCGGCGGATCAGCAGGCCGTCGCGGGTCACGCCAGGGCGTACGGCGACCTTGCGAACGTCGATCGCGATGTCGTCGGCCCGATCCCGTCCGAGGACGGCAAGGCTCTGCAGGTCCTGGTCCCGATCAACGCGGGTGACGGCGGCTGGGAGGTCCTCGGCGAACGCGCAGACGACCTCCGCGGGATCGCCGAGGACCGGCCGGACGGGTTGTCGTTCCACATCACCGGGCCGGGCGGATTCGCCGCCGACTCGCAGGAAGCGTTCGCCGGCATCGACGGCAAGCTGCTCTACTCGGCGGCCGCGGTCGTGATCGTCATCCTGCTGCTCACGTACCGCAGCCCGGTGCTCTGGCTGCTCCCGCTGATCTCGGCAGGAATAGCTCTGTTTGCTGCACAGGCGGTCGTGTACCTGCTGGCGACCAGGGCGGACCTCACCGTCAACGCACAGAGCGCCGGGATCCTCACAGTGCTCGTGTTCGGCGCGGGGACGGACTATGCCCTGTTACTGGTCGCCCGCTATCGGGAAGAACTCCGCCGACACCAGGATCGGCACGAGGCGATGGCGTTCGCACTGCACCGGGCCGGGCCCGCCATTGTGGCCTCCGGTTCGACAGTGGTCGCCGGAATGCTCTGCTTGCTGCTGGCATCGATGAACTCGACCCGTGGTCTGGGACCGGTCGCCGCTGTCGGCATCGTGATCGCCCTGCTCGCCATGCTGACTCTGTTGCCCGCGCTGCTCGTCATCTGCGGCCGCTGGGTCTTCTGGCCACTACGGCCGACGTACGGCTCCGACGACCACACCGAGACCAGCGTCTGGGGACGGATCGGCCGGAAGATCGCTATCCGGCCGCGACTCACCTGGGTGACCACAACCGTCCTGCTAGGGGTCGCAGCACTCGGCATGCTGACACTCGACGCGAACGGCTTGTCCAACAAGGAGTCGTTCACCGGTACGCCGGATTCGGTGATCGGTGAACGTGTGGTCGCAGCGCACTTCCCGGCGGGCGCGGGCAATCCGCTCGTCGTGGTCAGCAATGCCGATCAGGCCGGCGCCGTCCGTACTGCGATGGCATCGACCCAGGGGATCGCCTCCGTGGCAGAGCCGCAAACCGCGGGCGGGCTCGCGTACCTCGAGGGGACCCTCGCCGACCCCGCGGACAGTCAGGCCGCCAAGGACACGGTCGATCGCGTACGGATCGTCGTACATGATGTCCCAGGAGCAGACGCGAAGGCAGGGGGCGGTACCGCGATCATCCTGGACACACAGCGGGCGTCGAACGACGACAACAAGGTGATCATTCCGGTCGTGCTGCTCGTGGTGCTGTTGATCCTGGCGGTACTGCTGCGGTCCCTGTTTGCCCCTGTGTTGCTGGTGGCAACCGTAGTGCTGTCGTTCGGGGCCGCGCTGGGACTGAGCGCTCTGGTGTTCAAGTACCTGCTCGGGTTCGAGGGGGCCGACCCCTCGTTGCCGTTGTTCGTGTTCGTCTTCCTGGTTGCGCTGGGCATCGACTACAACATCTTCCTGATGACCCGGGTGCACGAGGAGGCCAAGACGCACGGGACACGGCGTGGTGCGCTGATCGGGGTCGCGGCCACTGGTGGGGTGATCACGTCGGCCGGGCTCGTGCTGGCTGGGACGTTCGCGGTCTTGGCCACGATGCCGGTGGTTGCGTTCGCGGAGATCGGGATCGCGGTCGCGCTCGGCGTACTGCTGGACACCATCGTGGTGCGGTCCGTACTGGTGACCGCGCTCAACCTCGACATCGGGCGTCATCTCTGGTGGCCGAGCAAGCTCGCGCAGAAGCGCGACCCCGAACCCGAGGTCCCGCTCCAGGAGCCGCAAAGCACCCTCGCCGGCAGCTGACCACCGGCCACGCCGACCCATCCAGCGCGTTGACCGCCGGCCCGATCACCAACTGGTGACGGGTGCGGTCGTGGCGGTCAGCGCTCGCTGGGCGGGAGTTGGAGGTGTGCCCAGACGGCGCGCCAGACGGCCTTGGCCGATTCGCCTTCGGCCAGGGCTTCGGTGACCGTGCGGCCGCCGAGTTCGCGGACGACCTGGGTCTCGGCCCAGGTCCGCGCGTAGGCCGACCCGAGGTGCCGGTCCATCCGTTCCCAGAATTCGGTGAGCCTCATGCCCGCCCGTCGTCCCGCGGCGGCTGTCCCCAGCCGCCCTGCTGCGGCGGCTGCCCCTGAGGCGGTTGCCCTTGCTGCGGGGGCTGCTGTCCCTGCGGGGGCTGGCCCTGCTGCGGGGGTCGCCCCTGCTGCGGCGGTTGCTGTCCCTGCGGCGGTTGACCCTGCTGTGGCGGCTGGCCCCATCCACCACCCTGCTGCTGCGGCGGCTGGCCCTGTTGCGGCTGTCCCCAACCGCCCTGCTGCGGCGGTCCCTGTGGCGGCTGCTGCTGCCCACCGCCCCACTGGCCTGGCTGCCCTTGACCCGGTTGACCCTGACCAGGCTGGCCCTGCTGCGGCTGACCTGGGTACTGCTGGGGCTGACCCGGATACTGCCCCTGACCCGGCTGACCGTACTGCGGTCCCGTTGGCCCCTGCGGACCCTGCTGCCCGTACTGCGGTCCCTGGGGACCCTGCTGACCGTACGGACCACCCGGGCCCGGCTGACCGGCGTACTGGCCGCCCCACTGGCCCTGCTGCGGCTGGCCCGGGTACTGACCGTACTGAGCGGGGAACGGCTGACCGCCCCCCTTCTTCCCACGCATCACGAAGAACACCACCGCGGCGGCCGCGATCAGCACCAACACGACGATGAGGATGATCGCCCACATCGGGAAGCCGCCGCCGGCCTCGGACGTCAGCGAGACGTTGCCGAGCTCGTCGATGCTGTCGTACGTCGCGGTGCGCCCGCTCACGTCGGCGCCGGGATCGTGCTCGACGATCTTGCCGGGCATGGTGATCTTGAAGTTGATCACCGGCTGCACGTTGTCCGGCACCTGGCTGCCCAGGTCCCCGCCCTTGACCGTGACCTTGAACTGGTCGCCCTCCTTGCGGAAGCCGACGCCGTCGCCGGTCGAGCTGCCCATCTCGCTGAACGGCACCTTGTCGAAGTCGCACTTGGAGCCGATGTACTTGTCGTCGTCGAACGCCTCGCACGTGACCCCGTCGGTGGCAGTCTGCTTGATCTGCTTCTCGACCTGTTCGCGGACCGCGTCGAGCGACTGCCCGCTGGACTGGACCAGCTGCTTGTCGACCCCGATCTGCATGTTGCCGGAGACGGTCTCGTCCGAATTCACCTTGAGGTCGGCATCGAGTTTCACGCAGCCGGTCAGACTGACCAGGCACGCCACGATGACGAGCGCGATGCGCACGCGGTTCTTCATGCCGCCGATCATTCCAGAAGAGGGGGACAACAACGCCTCCGGAGCCGTCCGCGAAAAACTGTCGGAGCCACCCGGCAAGATAGTGGACGTGCAGAAGTCCACCGCGTTGAGCCGATTCTCGCCCGCCACCCGGGCGTGGTTCGGCGACGTCTTCGAGGCGGCCACCCCGGCCCAGCTCGAGGCGTGGGACGCGATCACCGCGGGCCGGGACGCACTGGTCGTCGCGCCCACCGGCTCGGGCAAGACGCTGGCCGCCTTCCTCTGGGCGCTGGATCGGCTGGCCACGTCTCCCCCACCGGACGACCCGAAGCTGCGCTGCCGGGTGCTCTACGTGTCCCCGCTGAAGGCGCTGGCGGTCGACGTCGAGCGAAATCTCCGGGCTCCGCTGATCGGCATCCGCGAGACCGCACGACGGCTGGGCGAGGCGCCGATGGAGGTCGAGGTCGCGGTGCGCTCGGGGGACACGCCTGCCAACGAGCGGCGGAGGTTCACGACCAAGCCGTCCGACGTACTGATCACCACCCCGGAGTCACTGTTCCTGCTGCTCACCTCGCAGGCCCGTGAGTCGCTGCGAGGGGTGGAGACCGTGATCGTCGACGAGGTGCACGCTGTCGCCGGGACGAAGCGGGGCGCCCATCTGGCGTTGACGTTGGAGCGGCTGGACGCGTTGCTGCCCAAGCCGGCGCAGCGGATCGGGTTGTCCGCGACCGTGCGGCCGGTCGACGAGGTCGCGCGGTTCCTCGGGGGCGAGCGGCCGGTGAAAGTGGTCCAGCCGAAGTACACGAAGCAGTGGGACCTCAGCGTCGTCGTGCCGGTCGAGGACATGGCCGAGCTGGCGGCGACCGAGGTCGAGACCTCCGGGCCGGCGGCGGGTCCGCCCCAGCACGCGTCGATCTGGCCGCATGTCGAGGAGCATGTCTTCGACCTGATCTCGGCTCATCGGTCGACCATCGTCTTCACCAACTCCCGCCGGCTGGCCGAGCGGCTGACAGCCCGGCTGAACGAGATCGCCGCCGAGCGGGCCGAGCTGGAGCTCCCCGAGCTCGGCAAGCCCGCACAGGTGATGGCTCAATCGGGTGCATCGCTCGCGGCGCCGACGTTGATCGCCCGCTCGCATCACGGTTCGGTGA
The DNA here is from genome assembly GCF_004361855.1 of Kribbella caucasensis. Classification (GTDB taxonomy): domain Bacteria; phylum Actinomycetota; class Actinomycetes; order Propionibacteriales; family Kribbellaceae; genus Kribbella; species Kribbella caucasensis. Next base: position 210,961 of record NZ_SNWQ01000005.1, on the reverse strand, counting down.
GCAAGGAGCAGCGCGCGTTGATCGAGGCCGACCTGAAGTCCGGGCGGCTGCCGTGCGTGGTCGCGACGAGCAGTCTGGAGCTCGGGATCGACATGGGCGCCGTCGACCTCGTCGTCCAGGTCGAGGCGCCGCCGTCGGTGGCCAGCGGTCTGCAACGTGTCGGGCGCGCGGGCCACCAGGTCGGCGCGGTGTCGAGGGGTGTGCTGTTCCCCAAGTTCCGCGGGGACCTGGTCGACACGGCCGTCGTGGTGCAGCGGATGCGCGAGGGCCTGATCGAGAGCCTGCACATCCCGGCGAACCCGCTCGACGTGCTCGCCCAGCAGGTCGTCTCGATCGTGGCGCTCGACACTCTCGACGTCGACGAGCTGTTCAGTCTGGTACGCCGGGCCGCCCCGTTCGCCGGCTTGCCCCGTTCGGCGTACGACGGGGTGCTGGACATGTTGTCCGGGCGGTATCCGTCGGACGAGTTCGCCGAGTTGCGGCCGCGGATCGTGTTCGACCGGGTGAGTGGCGAGATCTCGGGGCGGCCGGGTGCGCAGCGGCTCGCGGTGACGAGTGGCGGCACGATCCCGGATCGCGGGCTGTTCGGCGTGTTCCTGGTCGGCGAATCCACGAACCACCGCGTCGGCGAGCTCGACGAGGAGATGGTCTACGAGTCCCGCGTCGGCGATGTGTTCACCCTCGGCGCGTCCAGTTGGCGGATCGAGGACATCACCCACGACCGGGTCCTGGTCTCGCCCGCGCCCGGTCAGCCAGGGCGGCTCCCGTTCTGGAAGGGTGATGCCGTCGGGCGGCCGGCCGAGCTCGGGGCGGCGACCGGTGCCTTCGTCCGGACGATGGCCTCGCTGCCACCGGCGAAGGCGGTCAAACGGGCGCTCGACGCCGGTCTGGACGAGTTCGCGGCGAACAACCTGGTCTCTTATCTCCGCGAGCAACGCGAGGCGACCAGCCGGGTGCCGGACGACGTGACCATCGTGGTCGAGCGGTTCCGCGACGAGCTGGGCGACTGGCGAGTGTGCATCCACTCGCCGTATGGCGGTCAGGTCCACGGACCGTGGGCGCTGGCGATCGCGGCGCGCCTGCGCGAGCGATACGGGATGGATGCGCAGTCGGTCTCGGGTGATGACGGGATCGTGCTGCGGTTGCCGGAGACCGACGAGCCGCCGCCCGGTGCCGAGCTGGTGCTCTTCGATCCCGCGGAGATCGAGGATCTGGTCACGGCCGAGGTCGGTGGGTCGGCGTTGTTCGCCGCTCGCTTCCGGGAGTGCGCGGCTCGTGCGCTGTTGCTCCCCCGGCGCAATCCGGGTCGCCGGTCGCCGTTGTGGCAGCAGCGGCAGCGATCGGCCCAGTTGTTGAGTGTGGCCAGCAAATACGGGTCGTTCCCGATCGTGCTGGAGACCTTGCGTGAGGTGCTGCAGGACGTCTACGACCTCGATGCGTTGAAGGATCTGCTCACCGGGGTCGGCGAGCGCCGGATCTCCGTCGTCGAGGTCGAGACGGCCGAGGCGTCGCCGTTCGCGAAGTCGTTGCTGTTCGGGTATGTGGGCGCCTTCATGTACGAGGGCGACGCGCCGCTGGCCGAGAAGCGCGCGGCCGCGCTGGCGTTGGACCAGAGCCTGCTGGCCGAGTTGCTCGGGCGGACAGAGCTTCGCGAGCTGCTCGACGCCGAAGTGGTGTTGCGGACCGAGGCCGAGCTCCAGCGGCTGGCCGAGGACCGTCGCGCGCGCGATGCGGAGGGACTGTTCGACGTACTGCGGCTGGTCGGGCCGCTGTCGGTCGCCGAGGCGTCCCAGCGTTGTGCGGATGGCGCTGACGCGGAGTCCTGGTTGACCGACTTGGCTGCCGCGCGTCGGGTGGTTCGAGTCCGTATCGCCGGCGAACACCGGTGGGCAGTGGTCGAAGATGTCGCCCGCTTGCGCGACGCCCTCGGCGTGCCGGTGCCGCCTGGAGTTGCCGAGGCGCATGCCGAGCCGGTTGCGGATCCGCTGGGCGACCTGGTGTCGCGGTATGCGCGGACGCATGGGCCGTTCCGGGCGATCGATCTTGCGACGCATTTCGGGATCGGCGTTGCCGTGGTGACGGATGCGTTGCGCCGGTTGAGTTCGGCAGGCCGGGTCGTCGAGGGCGAGTTCTTGCCGGGTGGGATCGCGTTGGAGTGGTGCGATGCCGAGATCCTGCGCTTGCTCCGGCGTCGGTCGCTGGCCGCGCTCCGGAAGGAGGTCGAGCCGGTCGATCCCGCTGCGCTGGCGCGATTCCTGCCCGCTTGGCAAGGGATCACGAGCAGCCGCGGCCGGGGGTACGACGTACTGCTGGGAGCCGTCGAGCAGTTGGCCGGGTGTGCTGTGCCGGCGTCCGCGCTCGAGTCGATCGTGTTGCCGTCGCGAGTGCCGGGGTACCAGCCGTCCATGCTCGACGAGCTGACGGCGACGGGTGAGGTGGTGTGGGCCGGGTCGGGTTCGCTGCCGGGGACGGACGGGTGGGTGTCGTTGCATCTGGCCGACAACTGCGATCTGACTTTGCCTGATCCGGATCCGGCTCTGGAGCTTGGCGAGACGCACCAGGCGGTGCTCGACGCGTTGGCCGGCGGTGGAGCGTTCTTCTTCCGGCAGTTGAGCGATGTGGTCGGTTCGTCTGTCGGGACCGTGGACGACCAGACGCTGGCCGGGATCCTGTGGGATCTCGCCTGGGCCGGGCATCTGACGAACGACACTCTGGCCCCGATCCGCTCCCTGGTCGGGGGCGGCCGAGGCAGTCACCGGACCCGCCGTACTACGCCGCGCGCGCGGCCGGGGCGGCCGATTCGTCCGGGGCGTCCGGCGATGCCCGCGCGGAGTGGTCCGCCGACTGCTGGAGGTCGATGGTCGCTCCTGCCCGCGCGGAATCCGGATGCGACTCGGCGAGCACATGCGGCGGCGGAGACCTTGCTCGATCGGTACGGGATCGTCACCCGCGGGTCGGTGATGACCGAGCGAACGCCGGGTGGGTTTGCGGCCGTTTACAAGGTACTGAGTGCCTTTGAGGAGTCGGGACGTTGTCGGCGGGGGTACTTCGTGGCCGGGCTGGGGGCGGCCCAGTTCGCGTTGCCTGGGGCTGTTGATCGGCTGCGTGCGTTGGCGGAACTGCCGACTGGGGTTGATCCAGGCTCCGTGGTACGTCCGCTTGAACGTGGTCGTGGGAAGAAGGAGGAACCGGCTGCGCGCGCCGTCGTGCTGGCTGCGTCTGATCCGGCGAATCCGTATGGTGCCGCGCTGCCGTGGCCGGAGCGGGAGAACGCGGGTGGGCACAGACCTGGGCGGAAGGCGGGTGCGCTGGTCGTGCTCGTGGACGGGCGGCTGATCGTCTACGTCGAGCGTGGCGGGCGGACGGTGCTGAGCTTCACCGAGGAGCCAGAGTCCTTGCAGCCCGCTGTGGATGCGTTGGCGCTGGCGATCCGGGATGGGCATCTGGGCAAGCTCAGCGTCGAGACGGCTGATGGCGAGCAGGTGCGGCATACGGCGTTCGGGGATGCGTTGGCCAAGGCCGGTTTCCACGCGACGCCACGAGGACTGCGGCTGCGCGCCTGAGGGGTTGGCTGAGGTGGTGAGCGATGCCTGAGGGGGACACCGTCTGGCGGGCTGCCAAGCGGCTTCATCAGGCGTTGGCCGGGAAGGAGCTGACCGGGACCGACTTTCGGGTGCCGACGCTGGCGACGACCGATCTCGCCGGGCAGAGCGTGCTCGAGGTCGTTGCGCGCGGCAAACACCTGTTGATGCGCATGTCCGGCGGCGTGACGATCCACAGCCACTTCCGGATGGACGGGAGCTGGCATCTGTACCGGCCAGGCGAGCGCTGGAAGGGCGGACCCGACCATCAGGTGCGCGTCGTCCTCGAGAACGCTGACTGGGCCGCCGTCGGGTATCGGCTACCGGTGCTCGAACTGGTGGCGACCGCCGACGAGGAGAGCGTGGTGGGTCATCTGGGGCCCGATCTGCTATCGCCTGACTTCGACCGTGCCGCGGCTGTCGCGAACCTCTCCGCCGACCCCTCTCGCACCATCAGCGAGGCCCTCCTCGACCAGCGGAATCTGGCCGGGATCGGGAACTTCTACCGTACCGAGGTCTGCTTCCTCCTCGGCCTTCATCCGTGGAAGCCGGTCTCGACGGTCGATCTGGGCGCAACCGTCGGCCTGGCCCGGCGGCTGATGAAGTCCAATCTCGGGCGCGCTGGCCAGGTCAGCACGGGGGTCGACCGGCCGGGGCAGCGCTCGTGGGTCTTCGAGCGCGCCGGGAAACCTTGCCGCCGCTGTGGCGCCACGATCCTGACGGCTCCGATCGGAGAACCGCCACGCGATCGCATCAGCTACTGGTGCCCCAGCTGCCAACCCGAGAACTGACCTGTGGACAACGTCTTTCCCAGCCCGGAACCCGGATATCTTCTCTGACAGATCGAACATCTGTTCGAACCAGAGAGGAGACGAGCCGTGTGTGAACTGTGCAACGGGATGTCCGAGCAGGAGCACCTCGAGAGCATCATGACGTCCATCCGCCGGCAGGGCTGGACCGTGCAGTACGTGGAGGGCGAGGGCGATCGGAACCCGAGCTTCGCCTACACCGTCGGGCTGAGCCGGGTGCGGCATCCGGAGATCATCGTCTTCGACTGCTCACCCGACCACGCGTACCACGGGCTCAGACAGCTCGCGTATCCGATCATGACCGGGATGTACTTCGACGAGGGCGACGACCTCAGCGGGTTCTACCAACCACCGGACCGGGCCGAGCTGCTCCGGTTCCCGGACTCGTCGACCCACCTGCTGACGGCGAACGACCTCTACCGGCGTCCCGGCGAACCACCGCTCCCCGCCCTGCAACTCCTCTGGCCTGACCCACTCGCCTTCCTTCGGGACCGACCGGCCGGCCCGGCCGAGAGCGGACACGCACGATGAGCACCCACGCAGTGAGCGCACCAGCTGTTTCGCAGGTGCGCGACCTCGAGCCCGGATCAAGCTGCGGAAGCGACGACCTCGGCCTGCTCGATGGTGGTCGGGTGCGTCAGGATCAGCGCCTCTTCGCGGGCCAGGTCCTCGCTCACCTCGGCGAAGATCGCCGACAGCGGGACGTCCAACGCCGTGCAGATGGCCGCGAGCAGCTCACTGGAGGCCTCCTTCTGACCGCGCTCCACCTCGGAGAGGTAGCCCAGACTGACCCGGGCATCGGCAGACACCTCACGCAGAGTGCGCCCCTGGCGCAGCCGCTTGCGCCGCAGCACGTCGCCCAGAAGGCCACGAACCAGCACCATGAGGTTTCTCCCTTCCGCCTGTCGGACCGAATCTACTCGCACCGTAGCTCGCCCGTGAGGATCAACGGTACCTGTTGCCGGGTCACTACTCGTCGCAATGTCCACCTTCGGTGTGCCGTGCCAGTCTGCCCTACCTGTGCCCATGGTGGTCTCAACACTCCGATCAGCCCGGTTCTTCCGCCACCAGTTCGGCCGCCAGACGGAGTACGGCGTCCACGGTGGCCCGGCGGACGGCCGTGCGATCACCGGTCAGCGACAGCTGCTGGACTCGTACTGATGCAGGTCCGGCAGCCGCGACGAACACCGTGCCGGCCTGGATGCCCCCCTGCGGGTCCGGGCCCGCCACACCGGTCGTCGCCAGTCCGTAGGTCGCTCCCAGGCGCTCGCGGACGCCCCTCGCCAGTGCAGCTGCCGTGTCGGGGTGGACCGGGCCGGCAGCTGCCAGGAGATCCGCAGGGACGCCGGCCAGGGTCGCCTTGAGGTCGGTGGCATACACGACCACGCCGCCGCGATAGACCGCCGAGACGCCAGGAACGTCGGTCAGGGCGGCGCCGACCATGCCGCCGGTCAGGGACTCGGCCGTGGCCACGGTCTCGCCGCGCTGCTTCAGCAGCCCTACCAACGTCTGAAGTGCCGCATCGGCGTCGTTCTCGCTCACCAGTCCAGCCTCCAGCACAACCAGCTCAGACGCCCGCGGTTTGCGTGTTCCCGGCGTTCCACCCTCGTACTACGGCAGAGGGCGTTTGGCGGCGGCGTGGAGGCGGAGCGCCCGGCGGACGTAGTCGAGGCCGGTGACGATCGTGACCAGCAGAGCGGCGCCCATGAACGCGACGGCAGTCCAGTGCAGGACAGCCACCGACTGCCAAGGAAGGAGGTAGAGACCAAGTGCGATCGCCTGCAGCACCGTCTTCAGCTTGCCGCCGCGACTGGCCGGCATCACCCCGACCCGGATCACCCAGAATCGGAGGGCGGTCACCCCCCACTCCCGGACCATCACGACGATCGTCACCCACCAGGGCAGCTCGCCGAGGATGGACAGCCCGATGAAGGCGGCACCGGTGAGTGCCTTGTCGGCGATCGGATCGGCGATCTTGCCGAAGTTCGTGACCAGGTTCCACCGGCGCGCGAGGTCGCCGTCGAACCGGTCGGTGACGATCGCGACGACGAAGGCCGCCGTGGCCAGCAACCGGATCTCGTCGTCGGCGCCGCCGTCGCGAAGGAGCAGCCAGACGAACAACGGCACCAGGACGAGCCGCAGCACGGTCAGCGCGTTGGCCACGTTCCAGGCGCTCGGCGCGCTGATCGGACCGGTGGCCGCGGGCGGCACCGGATTCGTCGGCGGGTTGGTCACGCGGTCAGGTTAGCTGCCGGGACGACTTCCCGGGGACTCTCGTGCGCGGCGTACTCCGCGATCAGGTCGACTCCCTCGCTGCCGACGACCTCGGCGGTGACCAGGTCACCCACGGTCACGTCCTCGGGCAGCCCGGTCAGCGTGGTGGAACCGTCCACCTCAGGGCCCTGGTGCGCGGCGCGTCCTTCGGCGGTGTCGCCGTCGATCGACTCGACCAGGACCTCGACGGTCTCGCCGATCCGGGCCTCTGCCCGCACCGACGTCACGTCCTCGGCCAGCCGGGTCACCCGGTCCAGCCGCGCGGCGATGGTGTCCTCGTCCAGCTTGCCGTCGTACGTCTCCGCTTCGGTGCCGTCCTCGTCCGAGTACCCGAACACCCCGATCGCGTCCAGGCCGGCGCGGGAAAGGAAGTCGCAGAGAATGTCCACATCCTCCTCGGTCTCCCCCGGGAAGCCGACGATCACGTTGCTCCGGATCCCGGCAGTCGGGGCCTCGGCGCGCACCAGCTCGATCAGCTCCAGGAACCGTTCGGCATCGCCGAACCGGCGCATTCGCCGCAGCAGCGAACCGGATGCGTGCTGGAAGGACAGGTCGAAGTACGGCACCACACCGGGCGTCGACGCCATCGCCTTGATCAGGGTCGGCCGCATCTCGGCCGGCTGCAGGTACGAGACCCGCACCCGGGTCAGACCGGGCACCTCCGCGATCTCCGCGACCAGGGTCTCCAGCAGCCGGAGATCGCCCAGATCCTTGCCGTACGAGGTCGAGTTCTCGGAGACCAGGAAGACCTCGCGGACGCCGTTCTCCGCGAGCCAGTGGGCCTCGGCGAGAACCTCGGTCGGACGGCGCGACACGAACGCACCCCGGAAGGACGGAATCGCGCAGAACGCACAGCGCCGGTCGCATCCCGAAGCAAGTTTCAGCGGGGCCATCGGTCCGCCGTCGAGCCGCCGCCGGACCACTCGGGGCCCGCTCGCCGGCGCCGCCATCAGGTCAGGCGCGTCGATGGTGAGCCCGCCGGCACTCGTCCCTTGCACGATCCGGCCCTTCAACTGCGAACCGTTGGACGACACCTGGTCCGTGCGGAGCTCAGCGCCCGCCGGGAATTCAGCGCCCGCCGGGAGCTCAGCGCCCGCCGGGAGCTCAGCCCCAGCGGGTGTGGAGGAGTCGCCGTGACCGGGGAGGGCGACGCCGTGGGCGTGGGCGCGGTCGGCGGGTGCCAGTGGGAGAAGCTTGCGGCGGTCGCGCGGTACGTGCGACTGGTGCTTCGTACCCGAGAGGATCGACCGCAGCCGGTCCGAAATGTCCGCGTAGTCGTCGAATCCGAGCACCGCGTCCGTCTCCGGCAACGCCTCTGCCAGCTGTTCGCCGTACCGCTCGGCCAGACACCCGACAGCGACCACGGCCTGGGTCCGGCCGGACTCCTTGTAGTCGGAGGCGGCGAGCAGTGTGTCGACCGAGTCCTTCTTCGCGGCCTCGACGAACCCGCAGGTGTTCACCACCACGGTGTCCGCATCAGCGGCGTCGTCGACGAGCCGGAAGCCACCGGCCTCGAGCCGGCCGGCCAGTTCCTCGGAGTCGACATCATTGCGGGCACAGCCCAGCGTGACCAGGGCAACGGTCGTCGGAGTCTTAGTCATCACTCCGAGTATGACTGCTCCGTCTCCCCCGCAGAAACCGAGCCCAATCCAGCCGCCCTGCCGCTGGGGACGTCAGGTGGCCTTCTGGATGGCGCCGGTGGGGGTGATCATGAAGCGGGCCGTCTTGGGCTGGATCTGTTTGCCGTTGACGAAGACCAAGATGTTGCCGGGGACGCCGAGGCTGACGCGGATCGAGCCGGGGTAGGTCACGGTCTGGGTGGAGCCGGGGCCGAGGAGGCCCTGGAAGAGACGGAGGCCGTGGAAGTTCCGCAAGGTGACGTACGAGCCGTCGCGGGTGGCTTTGAGGCTCACGACCACGCGGTTGGAGACGGGGGCCTTGGGTTTGGTCGCCGACTTCGGCGGTGGTTTGGCGACCGGGGCCTTGGGCGTCGGTGTGGTGACCGCGACGGTCGGGGTGGTGCGGGACGCGTTCGCCTCGACATCGCTGGGGAGCGTGAACAGGCGGACCATTCCCCACCCCATCAGGCCGACCAGGATCGCACCGAGCACGAGGGGCCAACGCGGACGCGCCGGGTGCAGAGTGGGCGTCTTCAGCTCTGCGCGCTCCTCGCGTCGGCCGCGATCGGGCTCTGCCGGCTGGTGCTCCTCGTCGAACGCGGCCAGCAGGGGGGCCGGGTCGGCCTTGACCACCCGGGCGATGGAGCGAATGTGGCCGCGGGCGTAGAAGTTGCCGCCGCAGCGGGAGAAGTCATCGGCCTCCATGGCGACGAGCAAGCCGGTTCTGATCCTGGTCGCGGCGCTCAACTGCTCGATCGTCATGTCAGCCCGTTCGCGGGCCGCCGTGAGCTCGCTGCCGATGCTCACGTCCCCACCGCCTCTCCACCGTCTGCACACTGCTCGGATCCGTTGACATCACAGTCAACGGCCTTGAGCCGACGGGGTCACGGAAAGATCAGAGCTGTTCCCGCACAGGACACCTGGCATCCGCCAGCATGTGTAACGCCTGTACCACTTCCCCGTTCGACGGTCTGGCCGTCAACCCGAACGGTACCGCGAGTGACGAGCCCGTCAATCGCCGGTTCGCGTCCGTGGTCTTGCGCGTCGCGGCCGACATGGTGCTCAGCACCGGCCCCGGGTCTACCAGATGCACCGCGATCCGTCCGTCGTCGAGCGGATGGCGGCGACGCAGTACGGTCACCTCCTCGATTTCTTCCCAGCGGGTGCCGATCCACTCGTCCCGGATCCGCAGCCGGATCCCGACCTGGTCGGCGACCAGCATGTCCCCGACCGTCAGAGCCCGGGCACAGATCACCGCCAGTACGGCGAACGCGGCCGCGCCGATCCAGCGCAGTACGCCGGTCGGGGTGGTCGATGCCGAGGCCGCGAAGCCGATCGCCACCAGTGCAGCGCCGACCGCGAGGCCGCCGTGCACCTTCTGCGATGAGCGGATGGTGAACTCCTGCGCCACCCCATCCGGCTCGACCTCGAACCCAGCCACGTCAAAGGCAGTCTCGTACGGAACGCTCTCCACAACCCGAACGCCCCCACCGCTGCCGGCTCCACCGCGGACGGGTCCACTACGGACGGGTCCGCGGTTGGTGGGTGCGCCGCTGTCGGTTGCACCGTTGTCGGCTCCACCATCGCCGCGTACGCCGCTGCCACGTGCGTTGTTGGCGGGTGCGCCGTTACCGGGTCCGTGGGAGTCGCGCGCGGGGCGGCGGGGCTCGTTCGGACTGTCCTCGTAGGCACCGCTCTCGGGCCGGTCGGGCTCGTGCCGACCGGATCGGGGCATCGTGCTGTGGGCGGTCACGGTCACTCTCCTCGCAAGGTGGCGACGAAGTCCTCTAGGTCGTCCGGTTTCACCAGGACGTCGCGGGCCTTGGATCCTTCGCTCGGCCCGACCACGCCCCGGCTCTCCAGGATGTCCATCAGCCGGCCCGCCTTGGCGAACCCGACCCGGAGCTTGCGCTGCAGCATCGACGTCGAGCCGAACTGGGTCGACACGATCAGTTCGGCCGCCTGGACCACCAGGTCGAGGTCGTCGCCGATCTCGTCGTCCAGGTCCTTGCTCGGTCCGGCGACGGCGGTGACGTCCTCCCGGTACGTCGGCTGCAACTGTTCCTTGCAGTGCTCGACGACGCTGCGGATCTCGTTCTCGGTCACCCAGGCGCCCTGGATACGCATCGGCTTGCTCGCGCCCATCGGCAGGAACAGCCCGTCACCCTGGCCGACCAGCTTCTCCGCACCCGGCTGGTCCAGGATGACGCGGCTGTCGGCGAGCGACGAGGTGGCGAAGGCGAGCCGGGACGGCACATTGGCCTTGATCAGACCGGTGACCACGTCGACGCTCGGCCGCTGGGTGGCCAGCACCAGGTGGATACCGGCGGCGCGGGCGAGCTGCGTGATCCGGACGATCGAATCCTCGACGTCGCGCGGGGCGACCATCATCAGGTCGGCCAGCTCGTCGACGATGACCAGCAGGTACGGGTACGGCGTGAGCACCCGCTCGCTGCCCGGCGGCGGCTTCACCTTGCCGTTGCGGACCGCCTTGTTGAAGTCGTCGACATGGCGGAAACCGAACGCGGCCAGGTCGTCGTACCGCATGTCCATCTCGCGGACGACCCACTGCAGCGCCTCGGCGGCCTTCTTGGCGTTGGTGATGATCGGCGTGATCAGGTGCGGGATGCCCTCGTAGTTGTTCAGCTCGACCCGCTTGGGGTCGACCAGGATCATCCGTACCTCGTCGGGGGTGGACCGCATCAGAACCGAGGTGATCAGCGAGTTCACGAACGACGACTTCCCCGAACCGGTGGCGCCCGCGACCAGCAGGTGCGGCATCTTCGCCATGTTCGCGACGACGAAACCGCCCTCGACGTCCTTGCCGAGGCCGGCCACCATCGGGTGGTGGTCGTTGCGGGCGGTCGCCGACCGGATCACGTCGCCGAGGCTGACGATCTCCTTGTCGGTGTTCGGGATCTCGATACCGATCGCGGACTTGCCCGGGATCGGCGACAGGATCCGGACGTCGGCCGACGCCACGGCGTACGCGATGTTCTTGCTCAGCGCGGTGACCTTCTCGACCTTGACCGCCGAGCCGAGCTCCACCTCGTACCGGGTGACCGTCGGGCCTCGGGTGTAGCCGGTGACCTGCGCGTCGATGCCGAACTGCTCGAACACCTCGGTCAGCCGGTCGACGACCTGGTCGGACGCCTTGGTCCGGGCCTTGTGCACCGAACCGGGCTTGAGCGTCTGGCCGTCGGGCAGCGTGTAGGTGATGTCGCCGGACAAGCTGAGCTGCTCGACGCGCTGGGGCAGCGGCGTGTGCGGCGGCGGTTCGGCGGCCGACTCCGGCTTCGCGGGGGCGGCGACCACGGGGCTTGCGCTACTGAACCCGGAGGCCGGTTCGCCGGCGGCCGCGTCGACGTCGTAGGCGTCCTCTTCCGCTGCGGCCTTCGACTTCCGGCCGCGCTTGGACAGCTCGCGGCCCTCCAGCACAGGCGAGTCGTACGGCTTGACCGTGGGTTCGCCGTCTTCTTCGAGAGCGGCCTTGGCCCGGCGTTCCTTGCGGGACAGGCGCACGGTGTCGTCGGTCGCCGCGGTCACGGAGGGCGCGTCGGCGGGGAGTTCGGTCCGCCCGAGCAGTACGTCGAACGCGGCACGGACCCGGAGCGGGATCGCGTAGATCGGCGTACCGGTGACGACCAGTGCGCCGAAGATCGCCAGCAGCACGAGCAGCGGCGAGGCGACGTACTTGGTCAGCAGGTCGGACAGGAGCGATGAGACGACGTAGCCGATCGCGCCGCCGGCTTCCTGGAGCGGGGCGTCGGCCGGGTCGTTCGGGCGGGGGATGCCGTTGGCGATGTGGACCAGGCCGAGTACGCCGAGGGCGATCGACGTCCAGCCGATCACCTGGCGGCCGGCCGGGCCGTTGCGGTCCGGGTGCCGCAGCGTGCGGAGGGCGACGAACAGCAGCATCAGCGGGACGGCCCAACCGAGCATGCCGACGCTGCCGCTGACGACAGTGCGGATGCCGTTGCCGACCGCGCCGGGGAGCTCCCACCAGATCGCGGCGGCGACCACGACGGCCAGGCCGATCAGGGCGAGGCCACCACCGTCGCGGCGGTGGGCCGGGTCCAGGTCACGGGCGCCCTTGCCGACGCCGCGGACCAAGCTGCCGAGCAGGTGCGCGATACCGATCCAGATCTTGATCAGGCCGCGGCCGAGAGCCAGCATGGCGGCGGCGAAAGGTCCCGCTCCCCCGCCGGATTTGGGCGTGCGGGTCCGCGCGGAGGTACCACCACCGCGCTTCGCGCTCTGCCCACGCTTCTGGGCGCCTGACGGACGGGAGCGTCCACCAGCAGCCGACCGCGCCGTTCCCGGGCGGCTGGCTGCCGACTTCTGCGCCCGCGTCGGGGAAGACGTGCGGGTCGCCATGTCTAGCAGGCTACCCCGAGGACCACTCGAGTCACACGTGTCACACGCCGATCACGCCGCCCCATCCGTAGCGTCACAGCCTCGCCACTCCACTACCAAGCCTCCGCAGTCGGGCGACGTGCCAGCTGGCGAGCGAGGGTGAACGGCACGGCCGTAGGGCCGGAAGGTCGGCCCTGGGTCAGGCGCCGGTGGTGCCGTCCAGGTGTTCTCGGAGGAGGTCGGCGTGGCCGCAGTGGCGGGCGTATTCGCCGATCAGGTGGATGTAGATCATCCGGAGCGTGGATTCGGTGCCGTTGAAGGTGAAGCGGTCGTCCAGGCTGTGGTCGGCGGCTGCTTCGTCGGACAGCTTCCACTCGGCGATCAGGCCCTCGTACTCCGATTCGGCGTGGGCCGGGTCGATCAGGTCGAAGTCGGCGTCCTTGCCCAGTTCGGGGGCGAAAAGCGGCTCGGCCGGGGTGCCAGTCGCGAAGTGGATGCGGAACCAGATGCGCTCGACCTTGGTCAGGTGCCGGATCAGGCCAAGGAGCGACAGGTTGGACGGCGGTGACGGCCGCTCGGCCAACTGGTCCGCGGTCAGACCGGCGCATTTGTAGAGCAGAGTGGTCCGGTAGAAGTTCAGGTAGCCGGCGAGCAGTTCGTGCTCGGGGGCGACCAGCGAGCCGTCCGGACGTTCGACCTCGGGCGCGATCCATGTCATTGCCGCATCCTGCCTCAGCCCCGAAGACGCCGCGCCAACGGGGTCGTGTCTCATGATGCGTCGCGAAGTCTCATTTAGTGAGATTGCTGCTGGCGCGACGAGCGTCCCTTTGGCTACGGTCTTCGGCAGGTCATGAGTGTCAGCGCGAAGCCCCGGCTTGCTGGCCGGCAACCCTCCTCCGCGGTGGGGTGCCCCGGGTGAGGACCAGGCCGTGCGGATACCCCGTTCGGCAAGTGCGGACTTCCCGGGAGCCAACATGTCGATCCTGTCCATCCTCGAGCCTGCCAACGCAACCGTCACCCCGCGGCCGGCGATCGCGCGGTTCAGCACCGGCAGCATCCCCGCCACGGTCGGCGCCGACCTGTTGGTACCGTTGGCCGACGGTCGCGTGACGGACTACGCCAACTTCGACCACGGGGCCAGCGCGCCGTGTCTGGAGTCGGTGCGAGCCGCGGTCGAGGCCGCCCTGCCGTCGTACGCGTCGGTGCACCGCGGGAACGGGTACGCCTCCCGGATCACCACCCAGTGGTACGAGCGGGCCCGTAAGCAGGTGCACGAGTTCGTCGGCGCGCGCGAGGACGACCAGGTGATCTTCACCCGTCAGACCACCGACGCCCTCAACCTGCTGGCCCGTGCGGTCCCGGCTAACGCGACTGTGATCGTGTTCGAGTCCGAGCACCACGCCGCGCTCCTCCCGTGGCCGACCGAGCGCACGATCCGGCTCGCGGCGCCCACCTCCCCCACCAACGCGGTCACGTCGGTCGCCGACGCGCTCCGCCAGGCGCCCGAGGGTCCGCGGCTGGTCGTCGTGACCGGCGCGTCCAACGTCACCGGCGAGATCTTCCCGATCGCCGAGCTCGCCGCCGTCGCGCGCGCCCACGGTGCGCGGATCTGCCTAGACGCCGCCCAGCTCGCGCCGCACCGTCCGGTCGACATCGCCGAGCTCGACGTCGACTGGGTCGCACTCAGCGGTCACAAGCTCTACGCCCCGTACGGCGCGGGTGCCCTGATCGGCCGCGCAGACTGGCTGAACGAGGCCGACCCCTACCTGTACGGCGGCGGCGCGACCGCATCGGTCTCCACCGACGCGACCGTGTGGAACGACGGCCCGGCCCGGCACGAGGGCGGCTCCCCCAACGTCATCGGTGCGATCGCGCTGGCCGCGGCGTGTGCGGCGATTGCCAAGCACCGCGACGCGATCGAGCAGCACGAGCGCAGCCTGCTCGCCCGGCTCCGGACCGGTCTTGCGCAGCTCCCTGGAGTGACCACCTACTCGATCTTCGGCGAGGACGCGGATCGCGTCGGCACCGTCTGTTTCACCGTCGACAACGTGAGTTCGACCCTCGTGTCGGCCGCGCTGTCGGCGGAGTACGGAATCGGTGTGCGGGACGGCAAGTTCTGCGCGCACCCGTTGGTCGGTCGCCTGCTCGAGGACTCCCCCGAGAACGGTACGGCCGTCCGCGCGAGCCTCGGCCTCGGCACGACCCGCGAACACGTCGACCGCCTCGTCGCCGCCGTGCGCACCCTCGCCACGAGCGGCCCGCGCACGCAGTACGAGGAGTCCGCCCACGGCTGCCAGCCCACGAACGACCCCCGCGACCTCGAGGCACCGCACATCTGGTGAACCTCCAGCACTCAACCAAACCCCTGGAACAGGCCGACCCACCGCTCGGCGAGGCTGTCAAGAACAGGGTTGGTGAGTGGTGCGGACACACGCCTGCGTGGTGAGCGGCTGACGCCTGCAGGTGCGCGTCCACACAGCGGTGAATCGCCCGGGGCGTGGATCTAGGAAGTCGGGTCCAGGCCTGTGTGGTGGGCGGCGAACGCCAGCAGGTCGGCCCATTCCGAGGCGATCATGGCGGCGGGTTTGCCGAAGCCGTGGCCGGTGTCGACCTCGATACGGGTCAAGACCGGGGCGTCGGCAACCTGGGCTTGCTGGAGGGCCGCGATGAACTTGTGGCTGTGCAACGGGACGACCCGGTCATCGTGGTCGCCGGTGACGACCAGGGTTGCCGGGTACTCCGTGCCATCGCGAAGGTTGTGGAGCGGGGAGTAGGCGAGCAGATCCTCGAACTGCAATGGGTCACTCGGCAGCCCGAAGTCCGACGCCCAGCCGGCACCGACCGTGAAGAGGTGGAAGCGGAGCATGTCCAGTACGCCGACGCCGGGAAGCGCCGCGGCGAAGAGGTCCGGGCGCTGCGCCATCACCGCGCCAACAAGGAGGCCGCCGTTGGAGCGGCCGTGGATCGCCAACTGCTGCGGCGTCGTCACCTTCGACTTGACCAGATGCTCGCCAACGGCGATGAAGTCGTCGAACACGTTCTGCTTGTTCTTCAGCCGGCCGTCGTCATGCCAGGCGGCGCCGTATTCGCCGCCGCCGCGGAGGTTGGCGATCACCAGCACTCCCCCGGCCGCGAGCCATCCGGGCCAGCCCGGCTTGTAGTCCGCGAAGATCGGGATGCGGAAGCCGCCGTACCCGTACATCAGCGTCGGCCGCGGTTCGTTGAGGTCCAGGTCCGCGCGCGAGATCACGAAGTACGGGACCTCGCGGCCGGGCTCGATCCGGCGGGTCACGGTGACCTCCGGTGAAGTGAAGCCCGTTCCGCCGGACGGCACCAGCTCCGGCAGCGCGCGGACCGATCCGGAGGCCGCCGACACGACGTACGAGAGGGTCGGGTCGGTGGTGGACGAGAAGCCGACGAAGACCTCGTCGTGTTTGGGGCTCGCGTTGATGCCGACGATGCCGCCGCCACGCAGGTCGGCGACGCGAGGGTTGCCGCCGTCCAGGTCGTACAGGGTGAGGACGGGTTGCGCGTCCACGACGGTGACGGTCGCGAGGCCGGTCTCGGTCCCGCGCGCTTCCAGTAGAGCCCCTTCACCCTCCGGGATCAGGTCGACGAAATCGGCGGTCAGGGAGCTGCTCACCACCCGGCCGCGCGGGGTGTCGCGATCGGTGCGCAGGACCAGCCGATCGCCATGCATCCGGACGAACAACGCCTCATAGGCGAACTCGTCGATCACCTTGACCGGCTCGCCGAGCGCGCTGCCCTCGATCGGGTAGAGCCACAGCCGGGTGCGCGGATCGGTGCCCTCGAAGATGTGCAGTACGGCGTACCGGTCGTCGTCGGAGATCTCCACGTCGAGGTAGAACCGCTCGTTCTCCGGCATCCGCACGATCAGCTCGTCCTCGGACTGCGGCGTGCCGATCCGGTGCAGCTTCAGCTCCGCGATCCCGAGCGCCTGCGTCTCCGTGCCTTCGCTGCGCCCACTGGACGGGTAGTGCACATACAGGTACGCCGATGAGTCGGGCAGCCAGGTCGCCACACAGAACTTGGCCTCCGTCACCACATCATCGACCTCGGCCCCGGTGGCGACCTCGAGCAGCCGGAAGGTGATCCAGTCGCTGCCGCTCTCGTTGATCCCGTACGCGAAGTGCTGTCCGTCGGGGCTCACGGTGAAGCTGCCGAGCGAGTCGGTGCCGCCGTCGGACAACTTGTTCGGGTCGATCAGCACCCGGCCGCCTTCGAGCAGCCCGGGCAACGAGTCCGCGACGTACACGACGTCCTGTGCCTGGGTGCCGTCGTTGCGGCCGACGAAGTACCAGCCCGACTTCTTCACCGGTACGCCGGCTCGCGGGCGGGCCAGGATCGCCGTCATCGTCCGCTGGAACCAGGCCCGCTCGGGGTAGCTCGCCAGCTCGGCTTCGGTGAACGCGTTCTGCCGGCTCACCCAGTCCTTGGTCTCCGTCGAGTCCGGATCCTCCAGCCAGCGGTACGGATCGGCGATCCGGCGGCCGTGCAAGGTCTCCGCTATATCGCCGCGGCGGCTCTCGGGATACATGGGGACAACCTATCCCCGAGCCCAACCCCTCGGGCGACCGTTTTTCGTACCGCACGTCCCACTCACCGGGCCGCCGGTGGGCGGCATCCCGCACAGGCGCCGGGGCCTCGGTGAGTGGGACGTTTCCCCAGAGATGGTCAGTGGGCCGGGTTCAGGTCCTTGCTCCAAAGGACCTTCCCGTACAGGTCGCGCAGCGAGGTGGTGAAGACCTCGGTCCGCGGGTCGATCTCGACGTGGCCGAAGAACTGGTTGCCGTCGCTGGGCGGCTGGTTCGGGAAGTCGGCGGCCTTCACGAACTCGAGCTTCGGGCCGAACGTCGGGTCGAGCGTGTTCGGCCCGAACGTGCCGGCGTTGATCGGGCCGGCGACGATCTCCCAGAACGGGTCGAAGTCGGTGAACGCGGCGCGGGACGGGTCGTAGTGGTGCGCCGCGCAGTAGTGCACGTCGGCGGTCAGCCAGATCGTGTTGCGGACCTTGCGCCGCTTGAACTGGCTCAGCACCCAGGCGATCTCGTGCTCGCGACCACCCGGCGCGCCGGCCAGGCCGTTGGCGACCGCCTCGATCTCGGTACCGTCCGGGACGAGCAGGCCGATCGGCATGTCGCTGGCGATCACCTTCCAGGTCGCCTTCGAGGCCGCGACCTCACGAACCAGCCAGTTCGCCTGCTCCTCGCCGAGGATCGCGACGTCACCGGCGACGCCCGGTGCCGGGTTCTTGTCCCGGTACGTCCGCATGTCGAGGCAGAAGACGTCGAGCAGCGGGCCGTAGCTGACCTTGCGGTAGATCCGGTCCCGGCCGCCGGGGTGCTCCATCGGCAGGTACTCCAGGAACGCCTGACGAGCCCGCGCGGCCAGTACGTCGACCCGCTTCTCGGTGTACCGGGTGTCGGTCAGGATCTCGCCGGGGTACCAGTTGTTGACCGTCTCGTGGTCGTCCCACTGGCTGACGATCGGCACGTCGGCGTTGAACGCGCGCACGTTGTCGTCGAGCAGGTTGTACTTGTACCGGCCCCGGTACTCCGCGAGCGTCTCGGCGACCTTGGCGACCTCCTCGGTCACCACGTTCTTCCAGACGGTGCCGTCGGCAAGTACCACCTCGGCCTGCAGCGGTCCGTCGGCGTAGATGTTGTCGCCGGAGTGCAGGAAGAAGTCGGGCCGCGTGTCGTGCATCGCCTTGTACGCGATCATGCCGCCGAAGTCCGGGTTGATCCCCCAGCCCTGACCGGCCGTGTCACCGGTCCAGACGAAGCTCACGCCCCGGTTGCGGCCCGGCGTACTGAACGATCCGGTCTGCGTCTCACCCCGGCGGCCGTACTCGTCCTCGAACGCGACGCGGTAGTCGTACTGCTGGCCCGGGCGCAGACCTCGCAACGGCAGCTGCGCGGTGAAGTCGGCGTCGGGCCCGGTGATCGGCCCGCGCAACCGGATCGCCTTGTCGAACCGGCCGTGACTGGTCAGGTCGACGACCAGCCGGGCGCGGCGGTCGGTCCGGGACCAGACGATCGCGGACTGCGACGTCACATCGCCGGTCGCGATCCCGGACGGCAGGCCGGGACGGTCGCGGCGGACGACGGACGGCGAGGCGGTGGTTGTGGCGGCGGCGACGCCGGGCAGGGCGAGCGATGCACTCGCGGCGGTGGATGCGGCCAAGAGCTGGCGGCGACTCAAGTTCATACCGTCAGGTTCTACCCCGCCGGTGACGCCCGGGTGAACCCCTGATGATGCCTTCCACCCAAGCCACCCGCCGCACGCTTTGCCGAGCCGACCTCCCGGGGCAACCTGATCGCACGACCGGCTTAACGGCCCCGTTGCGTGGATCTGGATACTAGGGGGCAGCAACCACTTCTCGTGGCGCTGCCCCGGACCTCGGTAGCGCATCTCGACCGATGCACTCCCAGGATGGGGCTTGCCGATGTCACAACTCGTCGCCGACGACGCCTACCCGCAGCGACCACAGGAACGGCATACCAGTCTCTACACCGATCTCGCCCAGACCGTCCGTGAGCTCGGTCTGCTCCGGCGGCGGCAGGGCTACTACGTCGTCCGGATAGCGATGGTGGTCGCCGCCCTCGCGGGCATCGCGGCCGGAGTCATCCTGCTCGGCGACTCCTGGTACCAACTGCTGCTGGCGGGCGCGCTGGCCCTGGTACTGACGCAGGTCGCGTTCCTCAGTCACGACAGCGCCCACCGGCAGATCTTCACCTCCAACGCCTGGAACGACTGGACCGCGCGCGCCCTGGCCGGCGGACTGGCCGGGATGAGCGCCAGCTGGTGGCGGAACAAGCACAACAAGCACCACAACGCCCCAAACCAGATCGGCAAGGACCCCGACATCGACATGAAGGCGCTCGCCTTCACCCCCGGCGCCCTCGCCAAACGTCGCGGCCTGACCAAGTGGTTAGGCGACCGCCAGGGCTGGTTCTTCTTCCCACTGCTGACGCTGGAGGGGCTGGCCCTGCACGTGGCGAGTCTTCAGCACCTGTTGCGCCGGAAGGCGACCCGGCTGGAACGCATCGAGGCCGCGATCGTGATCACCCGGCTCGCCGGCTATCTGGCCGCCCTGCTCATCCTGTTGCCGATCGGCAAGGCCGGTGCCTTCCTCGGGATCCAGCTCGCGGTCTTCGGGGTCTGCCTGGGCGCTTCGTTCGCGCCGAACCACAAGGGCATGCCGCTCGTACCGGCGACGATGAAACTCGATTTCCTGCGCCGTCAGGTACTGATGTCGCGAAACATCCGTGGCGGAGTGATCGTCGACTTCGCCATGGGTGGGCTCAACTACCAGATCGAGCATCACCTCTTCCCGAGCATGCCCCGCCCATCGCTCAAGAAGGTGCGGCCGATCGTCCGCGAGTACTGCGAACTGCACGGCGTCAAGTACACCGAGGTCGGCCTGTTCGAGTCGTACCGGATCGTCGTCGAATACCTGAACAACGTCGGCCTACGATCCCGCGACCCGTTCCAGTGCCCCCTCGTCACGCAGTACCGGAACTGACCCGCCCTGCTGACGTACGGCCGGTGATGCCCGATGATGGAAGGGCTGCCGGACCGAAGGGCAACGGTGGGAATGTCACGGGAACAACGCATCACGCAGGTCTTCATCGAACTGGCCGACACCTTGGTGGACGAGTTCGATCTGGTCGACTTCCTGCACACGCTCGCCGAGGTGAGTGTGGAGCTGCTCGATGTCGACGCGGCCGGTCTGATGCTGGCCGACGACGACGGCGTACTGCATGTGATGGCGTCCTCGGACGACCAGGTCGAGCTGCTGGAACTGTTCGAGCTCCAGCAGAACGAGGGACCTTGCCCCGAGTGTTTCCGTACCGGCGCGCCGGTGGTGAACGTCGATCCGGCCCGCTGGCCCGAGTTCGCCTCAGCCGCGGCCGCCGGGGGGTATGCCACCAGCCACGCGCTGCCGCTCCGCCTCCGCGGCCACGTCATCGGCGCGCTCAACCTGTTCCGTACCAGTACGGAACCACTCACCGACGATGACACCGCACTCGGCCAGGGGCTGTCCGACATCGCCACCATCGGCCTGCTGCACGAGCGGCAGATCCGGGGGCAACAGGTCCTGGCCGAACAGCTCCAGCACGCGCTGAACAGCCGGATCCTGATCGAGCAGGCCAAAGGAATGCTGGCGGAACGAGCCGGCCTGAGCCCAGCGGACGCCTTCGGTGCGATGCGCTCGTACGCCCGCGGTACCGGGCAGGGCCTGAGTGTGGTGGCGCAGGGAGTACTCGACGGGTCACTGGAAATCTCATCGCTGGCCCGGTAATTGCCGGCCCGGTGGTTGTGCATGGCCGCCGGCCGTGGTTCCGTAGAGGTGTCAGCCACTTTCTCGTGGCGCTGCCCCGGACCCGGTAGCGCATCTCGACCGATGCACTCCGGAGCGGGGCGTTCTCATGTCACAACTCGTCGCGGACGACAGTCAGCCGCACGGGCCGCAACAGCGGCACACCAGCCTCTACACGGACCTCTCCCGGACCGTGCGGGAGCTCGGGATGCTCCGTCGGCGCCGCGGGTACTACTGGACCCGCATCGGCCTGGTGACGGCCGCCTTCGCGGGTGTCTGGGTCGGCGTCGGCCTGCTTGGCAACTCCTGGTTGCAGCTCCTGATGGCCGGCGCGCTCGCCTTGGTACTGACCCAGGTCGCCTTCCTCAGTCATGACGGCGCCCACCGGCAGATCTTCACCTCCAACGCCTGGAACGACTGGACCGCGCGCCTACTGGGCGGCGTGCTGGCCGGCATGAGCGCCGCCTGGTGGCGCGCGAAACACAGCCGGCACCACGCGGCGCCGAACCAGCTGGACCGGGACCCGGACATCGGGCCGGGAGTGGTTGCCTTCACCCCCGATGCCGTTGCCCGCCGCAATGGTCTGGGCACCTGGCTGGCACAGCGCCAGGGTTGGTTCTTCTTCCCCCTGCTCACCCTCGAGGGGCTGAACCTGTACGTCGCGAGCCTGCGTCACCTACTCCGGCGTACGGCGACCATGGTCGAGCGGATAGAAGCCGCGATCGTCCTGGCCCGGCTCGGCGGCTATCTCACGGTGCTGTTGATCCTGCTGCCGGTCGGCAAGGCCGGCGCGTTCCTCGGGCTCCAGTTCGCGGTGTTCGGAATCTGCCTCGGTGGGTCGTTCGCGCCCAACCACAAGGGCATGCCGCTCGTACCGGCGACGATGAAACTCGACTTCCTCCGCCGCCAGGTGCTGATGTCCCGCAACATCCGCGGCGGGGTGATGATCGACTTCGCCCTGGGCGGCCTCAACTACCAGATCGAGCACCATCTCTTCCCCAGCATGCCCCGCCCCACGCTCAAGAAGGTGCAGCCCATCGTCCGCGAGTACTGCGAACTGCACGACGTCAAATACACCGAAGTCGGCCTGGTCGAGTCCTACCGAATCGTCATCGACTACCTCAACAACGTCGGCCTCCGAGCCCGCGACCCCTTCCAGTGCCCACTGGTCACCCAGTACCGAAACTGACCGACCGCCGGCTCAGAGGCCCGTGGCATCCGCGATCCGGACGTGGCGCGTCGCGGGCGTCAGTGGCAACTAATCTCTTGACGCATGACCTACGCGAGCACGCCTGCCTTCGTCGTTCGTAGTGCCGGACTTGACTTGCCCGGCGTGCTCTACCTTCCGGCCGGCGACGGGCCGCATCCCGGGGTTCTGCTGCTGCACGGATTCCCGGGCTACGAGCGGAACTTCGATCTGGCCCACGTACTACGGCGCGCGGGGTTCGCCGCGTTGGTCTTTCACTACCGCGGTTCGTGGGGCGCGGCCGGATCGTGGTCGTGGAGCAACGTCCTCGAAGACGCGGTGGCAGGCGTGGCGGCGTTGCGCGAGTCGCCGTACGTCGATGCTGAGCGGGTCGCGATCGTCGGTCACAGCATGGGCGGATTCGCCGCACTGCACACGGCCGCGGCCGATCCGAGTCTCATCAAAGTCGCCGCGATCACCCCGTTCGACTTCGGCGCGGCGGGTGTCGCCATCGCCGCCGATCCGGCTGCGCAGCAGGCCTACACCGAGGCCTTCGAGGATGAACTCCTCCCGCTCCAGGGAACCAGCGCCGCCGCCCTCGTCGACGAGATGGTTGCCCACGGACCGAACTGGCGACTGGCCAGTCTCGCGCCGAAGCTGGCCGGCCGCCCGGTGCTGCTGGTCGGCGGCTCGCGCGACACGGCAGCGCCGTACGAGCAGAACTTCCTACCGCTCGTCGACGCGTACGCCGAGGCCAAGCTGGAGCACCGCCTCTTCGACACCGACCACGCGTTGTCCGACCACCGCGAAGAGCTGGCCGCGAGCGTCCTGGAGTTCCTCAGCTAGACAGCTCCTCAGCTAGACAGCTCCTCAGCTAGACAGCTTCTCAGCTGGACGGTGGGATCTCGCCGGAGCCGCGGATCGTCAGCTTGACCGGGACTCGGACGGTTCGGCCGGGCCGGTGTGGTTCGGGGAGGCGCTCGGTCATCAGCTGGATGGCGGTACGGGCCATCACGTCGGCCGACTGGGCGACCGCGGTGAGCCCCGGGCTGAGCAGATCGCCGAGGGCGAGGTCGTCGAAGGAGACGAGGGCCACCTGATCGCGGCGGCCCGCCAGCCCACGCAGTACCTCGGCTGTCGTCATGTTGTTGGCCGACAGCAACGCGGTCGCGGGCTCGGGCCGGTCCAGTACGGCGGACAGGGTGATCCCGATCCCCTCGGTGGTCGGCTCGGACAGGTGGACCAGGTCCTCGTCCACGTCGATCCGGTGCCGGGCCATCGCGGCGCGGTAGGCGACCACCCGTTCCCGGGCGGTGAAGATGCGCTCGTCGTCGCCGAGGTAGGCGATCCGGCGATGCCCCTGGCGGACCAGATGGTCGATCGCCTGGTCGATCCCGCCGGCGTTGTCGGCCAGGACCGCGTCGGCCTCGATCCCGTGCGCGGGGCGGTCGATCGTGACCACGGCCATCCCGGCGTCGACATGCGGTGCCAGGTAGTCCTGGGTCTCGCCGATCGGGGCCATGATCAACGCGTCCGGGCGGCGGGCGACGAACTCCAGGCAGACGTCGCGCTCCCGCTCCGGGTCCTCGTCGGTGAGGCCGATCATCACCACCGAACCGTTGCTGCGGGCCCACAACTCGACCGCGCGGCCGAGCGAGGCGAAGAACGGGTCGCCGATGTCGCGGATCACCACGGCGATCGTCCCGGTCTTGCCGCGGCGCAGCATCCGGGCGCTCTCGTTCGGCGTGTAGTTGAGCTCCTTGATCGCCGCCTGGACCTTCGCGGTCAGCTCCGGGCTGACGTTCGGCTCCTCGTTGACCACCCGGGAGACGGTCTTCAGCGCCACACCCGCCCGCGCCGCGACCTCCTTCATCGTCGGCCGACGCTGCCCGGTGCCGTTCACGTTGATCGTCATACCGGTCCCGCCTTCCCTGCTGGTTGCCCGGTGGTGGAGATCCTAGAGCGATCCCGGCCCGGGAGGCAGTAAACCCGCAGGAACAGCCGCCTCCCGGCGTACGTGGTACGCCGGCAACGGCCTAGCTTTCGACCACCACGGGGATGATCATCGGGCGGCGCCGGTGGGTGTCGCTGACCCATTTGCCGACCACCCGGCGGATCACCTGCTGCAGCTGGTACATGTCGTCCACGCCGCCGCCGATCGCCTTCTCGATCTCCGCCTCGATTCGCGGTTTCAGCTCGTCGAACACCGCGTCGTCCTCGGCGAACCCGCGGGCGTGGATCTCCGGTCCGGCGGTCAGCTTGCCGGTCACCGAGTCCATCACCGCGATCACCGAGATGAACCCCTCGTCGCCGAGGATCCGGCGGTCCTTCAGCGAGCTCTCGGTGATGTCGCCGACCGTCGAGCCGTCCACGAACACGTACCCGCAGTCGACCTTGCCGGCCACCACGGCCTTGCCGTCGACCAGGTCGACCACGACCCCGTCCTCGACCACCACGACGTTCTCAGCCGGTACGCCGGTCTGCCGGGCCAGGTCGGCGTTCGCGTGCAGGTGCCGGACCTCGCCGTGCACCGGCAGCACGTTGCGCGGCTTGACGATGTTGTAGCAGTAGAGCAACTCCCCCGCCGACGCGTGTCCGGACACGTGCACGAGCGCGTTGCCCTTGTGGATCACGTTCGCGCCGTGCCGGGTCAGGCCGTTGATCACCCGGTAGACCGAGTTCTCGTTGCCGGGGATCAGCGAGGACGCCAGTACGACGGTGTCGCCGGGCTGGATGTGGACGACGTGATGGTCGTTGGCCGCGATCCGGGACAGCGCGGACATCGGCTCACCCTGTGAACCGGTGGACACCAGCACCACCTGCTCCGGCGGGTAGTTGTCCAGTTCACGCATGTCGATCAGCGTCTCGCCGGGCACGTTGAGGAAGCCGAGATCACGGGCGACGCCCATGTTCCGCAGCATCGAACGTCCGACGTACGCGACCTTGCGGCGGTGTTTCACCGCGGCGTCCATCACCTGCTGGACCCGGTGCACGTGGGATGCGAAACAGGCGACGATGATCCGCTGGTTCCGCGCGTTGGTGAAGACCCGGTCGAGCACCGGCGCGATGTCGCGTTCGTGGGTGGTGAAGCCGGGGACCTCGGAGTTGGTGGAGTCGACGCAGAACAGGTCGACGCCTTCCTCACCGAGCTTGGCGAACGCGCGCAGGTCGGTGATCCGGTTGTCCAGCGGGAGCTGGTCCATCTTGAAGTCACCGGTGTGCAGGACCAGGCCGGCCGGCGTACGGATGGCCACGGCGAGCGCGTCCGGGATCGAGTGGTTGACCGCGACGAACTCACACTCGAACGGGCCGAGCTGGATCTTCTCGCCCTCGACCACGATCTGCTGGGGCACGTTGCGGTGCCGGTGCTCCTTCAGCTTGCCCTCGAGCAGCGCGAGGGTGAGCTGCGAACCGATCAGCGGGATGTCGCCGCGCTCGCGGAGCAGGTACGGGACGCCGCCGATGTGGTCTTCGTGGCCGTGCGTCAGGACCACCGCCACGATGTCGTCCAAACGCTCCCGGATCGGCTGGAAATCCGGGAGGATCAGGTCGACACCGGGCTGGTTCTCGTCCGGGAAGAGCACGCCGCAGTCGACGATCAGCAGCTTGCCGTCGTACTCGAAGACCGTCATGTTCCGGCCGACCTCGCCGAGGCCGCCGAGCGGGATCACCCGCAGCGCGCCCGGTACCAGTGGTCCGGGCGCGTCGAGATCTGGATGGGGGTGGCTCATGCAATCAGTCCTGCCGTCTTGAGGTCGGTGGTGAGCCAGTCCACTTGACCGGCGGTCGCCTCGATCAGCGGCAACCGCATCGTCGCGTGCTCGATGACACCGGCCAGCTTGAGCGCGGCCTTCACCATGATGGCGCCCTGGGTCCTGGTCATGATCGCCTCGACCGCGGGCACCAGTTGCCGGTCGATTCGCTGGGCGGTGGCGAGGTCGCCGGCCAGCACGGCGTCGATCAACTGCCGGTATTGCGGGCTGGCGACGTGGGCGACCACGCTGACGATGCCGACCGCGCCGATCGCCAGCGAGGCGAGGTTCAGCTCGTCGGCGCCGCAGTAGTAGACGAGGCCGGAGTTGGCCAGCACCTTGGTGGTCGCGGCGAGATCGCCCTTGGCGTCCTTCACCGCGATGATCCGCGGGTGGTCGGCGAGGGCGAGCAACGTCTCGGTCTTGATCGGGACACCGGCGCGCCCCGGGATGTCGTACAGCATCACCGGCAACTCGGTGGAGTCCGCGACCGCGGTGAAGTGCGCCTTCAGGCCGTCCTGCGGGGGCTTGTTGTAGTACGGCGTGACGACCAGCAGGCCGTGTACGCCGGCAGCCGCGGCCGCCTTCGCGCACTCGATCGTGTGCGCGGTGTCGTTCGTCCCGACGCCGGCGACCACCTTCGCCCGATCGCCGACCGCCTCCAGCACGGCCTTGAGCAGCTGCACCTTCTCGGCGTCCGACGTGGTCGGCGATTCGCCGGTGGTGCCGTTGATCACGAGCGCGTCGTTGCCCTGGTCGACGAGGTGGGTCGCCACCTTCTGCGCAGCAGCCAGATCAAGGGCGCCATCGGGCCGGAACGGGGTGATCATCGCCGTGGTCAACCGGCCGAAAGGCGGTGCCGCCGGGGCATGACTTGCTGCAGAGGACATGGGGGTCAGATTACCGCTCCATCACCCTCGAGAAATGGGTAGGCCTGGTGGCTGTCCGCTCGGGGGTCCGGGCAGCCACCAGGCTCAATGGTCATATCGGCCCAGCCCCTGCAGGCGTTACAGCTCTGGCCAAGAAAATCCGGAAAAACTTCTGATAATACCCTCGGTGACACCGTGGTCACCCAGCGCCGATAATCCACCCTGTGGACGCCTGGTCCACTAGCGTCTACCTGGTGTCGATGCCTAACTCTTCCCGGCCGCCCTCCGCTGCCACGCTGACGACGACTGTGGGCGCGATGGTGCTCTCGGTGCCGTTGATGACCTTCACTCTGTACTTCGTGCTCGTCACCGACGACGGGTTCGGCGACTTCCCCGCGACCTGGGCTCTGGCCATCCTGGCTCTCGCGGTCGGGGCGTACGCGTTCTGCGAGTACGTCGGCTTCCGCACGGCACCGCTCGAGCACGGTGGGGAGCCGCACGAGGTGGAGGCGGCGTCCTGGATGCGCTTCACCACGTCGACTTTCGTCCGGTTCGCGGTGTGTGAGGCGGTGTTCCTCATCTCCGTTCCGCTCGGAATCATCACCCAGAGTTTCTGGATCGTCCTGGTCGGCGCCGCACTCGGCCTTGCCCTCCTCACCTGGGAAGTCTGGCCCGGTCCCCGCAACCAACGCCGCTTCGCCGCCGCACTCGAAGCCCGAGGCGTCCCCTCCTACCTCCCCGGCCGCCCCCAAGACCACCTCTAGCTGTCCCTCACCCAGCATCCCGGCCCCGAGCTCACCCCTAACCACCCGCGCCCCGCATCCTCGGCCCACCTCTATCCACGCGCGCCCCGCATCCTCGGCCCACCACTATCCACGCGCGCCCCGCATCCCCGATCCGAGCCCATCTCCAACTCCTCGCCCCCCATCCCCGGTCCCGAACCGGCGGCTTGAACAACAAAC
This sequence comes from Kribbella caucasensis, assembly GCF_004361855.1. Lineage (GTDB taxonomy): Bacteria > Actinomycetota > Actinomycetes > Propionibacteriales > Kribbellaceae > Kribbella > Kribbella caucasensis. The sequence goes on along the minus strand of NZ_SNWQ01000005.1, from coordinate 183,206 downwards.
GGTGGGCTTGAACAAGACGTGCCGTGACCGAGGTCCCCGAAGGGTATGCACGGTTCCAACTCAGCGCCCGGATCTCACGCAAGGGTGCGGACGGACAGGCAGTATTCCGCGGTCGGGGCGTTCGTTCGGTGGGCCCCAGGCGTGGAGGGCGTCGACTGGAGGGATACGACCTGCGCTAGCCGGCGGCGGTTCGGTAGATCAGGCAGCCGCGGCGCTCCAGGTCATGGACCCACTCCGGTACGACGGGGAGGTCGAGCCAGCGGAGATCGAGCTTCTCCAGAGCCGGGAAGGCGTCGGGGGCGAGATCGGGGAGACGGGTGATCCTGTTCGCGCGGAGATCCAGGTGCCGGAGTCGTGGGAGGCGGGCGAGTTGGACCGGGAAGTCGGTCAACGTGTTCGCACGCAGGCTGAGCACGCGGAGTTCGGTCAACTGATCGAACGTGTCGGACAGCCGGGTCAAGGGGTTGCGATCGAGGTGGAGCTCGCGGAGCGCCGTCAGTTCGCCGTACGAGTCGGGGAGAGTGGTGAGCCGGTTCCCGTACAGGCGGAGCTCGACCAGTGAGGTGAGGCGGCCGAGGGATTCGGGGACTTCGGTCAGGCCGTTGTCCGTGGCGCCGAGGTAGACGAGCGAACCGAGGTCGCCGAGGGTGCTGGGCAGCCTCGAGATCGCGAGTTCGCTGACGTAGAGGAACTCAAGGCTCTTCAGCCGGCCGAGTGAGTCGGGCAGGGCCACGAGCGGTTGGTGACTGACATCGAGGATCCGGAGCTCAGTGAAGTCGCCGAGCCAGTCGGGCAGGTTGGTCAGCTGGTTGCCGTGTAGGTACAGCTCGCGCAGACCGGTCTGCCGGCGGACCCCCGGTGCGACCTCGCGGAGGCCGGTCTCGCCGAGGTTGACCGATCTCATTGGCCGGCCACCCAGACCGAGGTGGTGGAGATGAAGTTGCGGACGAGCTCGAGAGCGCCGGGCATCAGCAGGAAGCTCCCGACCAGCAGGAGCGGGACGATGATGAGCCGCTCGACCCAGCTGCCGGTGCTGAACCGGAGCGGTCGGGGCAGGCGGATCTCGTACCACGTCTCGCCGCGGATCGGCAGCGGCCACAACCACGGACAGCCGGACCGGGTCAGGCTGTCGCCGAGACAGTGCACGAACATGCCAACGGCAACCGCCACACCGATCCAGCTGCCGATCTCGGCCAGACCGGCCTGGACCGCATCGGCCGCGGTCATGCCCGGGATCACGCCGCCCGCGACAGACCACACCGCCGCGCCGATGACCGCGGTGATGATCCAGTCGCCGAGGACATCCGCGGCCAGGAGCAACCCGGCGAGCGCGACCGCGAGCACGGCCCATCGTCCACCCTTGGCACCGGCACCCGCCGCGAGGAATCCGAGCAGAGCGGCCGCGGCGACCGTGTGCGTGGCGTGCCGGTGTTTACCCGTACTGTCCTCGTCGCGCGGACCCTTGGTGATCCGGTAGAGGACACTGGAGAAGGTCCGGACCGCGGCGGACACGATCCGCGTGATCGGCCCGAGCAACCTCGAGGCCTTCGCCCCGGGGTGATCCAGGTCCGGCACCAGCGCATACCCGGCGGTCGCGGCCGCGAACGGCACCACCTCGGCGACACTGGTGAGACCGATCAGCGGAGCCGCCACCAACCCGGCGCACCATCCGGACAACGCGTGCGATCGCCCCATCATCCGCCGCGAACCCCCTTGTTTTGTGAAGGGTTGAGTATCGCAGCGCCCACCGACAGTTCTCATCAGGCACGACGAGCAGGCCCAAGAAATCCTTAGGCGTCGTAGTCGAGGGTGACCTTGGGGGTGGTGGGGTGGGATTGGCAGGTGAGGACGTAGCCGGCCTGGATTTCGTCGGGTTCCAGGGCCCAGTTGGTGTCCATTCGGACGGCGCCTTCGATGACCTTGGCTCGGCAGGTGCCGCAGACGCCGCCCTTGCAGGCGAACGGTGCGTCCGACCGTACGGCGAGGGTCGCGTCGAGCACCGCCTTCGCGTGTTCGCCCAACGGGAACGTCGACCGGCGCCCGTCCAGGATCACCGTGACCTCGGCGGCGTCCTCGTCGACCGCGGTCTCCGGGACCCGCGCGACCGGGACCTCGTCGCCGACGTGGAACAGTTCGGCGTGCACGGCCTCACGCAGTACGCCCTCCGAATGCAACACGTCCTGCGCCCCGACGACCATCGCGTACGGCCCGCAGAGGAACCACTCGTCGACGGTCTTCACCGGCAGGATCGCATCGATCATCCGACGCAGCCGATCACCGTCGATGCGGCCGCTGAACAACTCGACCTCGGTCGTCTCCCGGGACAACACGTGCACCAGGTGCAGCCGTTCGGCGTACCGGTCCTTGAGGTCGGCCAGTTCGTCGGCGAACATCACCGACCCGGCCGAGCGGTTGCCGTAGAGCAAGGTGACCCGGCTGCGCGGTTCGACCTGCAGGACGGTCGCGACCAGGGACAGCACCGGCGTGATCCCGCTGCCCGCGGCGACGAACGCGTAGTGCTTCTCGTTGTCCGGATCCAGCTCGGTGCCGAACCGACCGAGCGGGGTCATCACGTCGATCGTGTCGCCGACCTTCAACCGCTCCGCGGCGTACGAGGAGAACTCCCCGCCGGGGATCCGCTTGACGCCGATCCGCAGTACGCCGGATCCCGCGGGCGCGCAGATCGAGTAGCTCCGTCGCACCTCCTCGCCGGGGCGGCGGACGGTCAGGTGCTGGCCGGCGGCGAACTCGTACTCCGCAGCCAGCTCGGCCGGCACGTCGAAGGTGATCGCGACCGAGTCGTCGGTGATCTCCTCGATCGCCTTCACCTTCAGCGGATGGAAGCTGGCCCGCCGCCGGGTCATCGTCGTCGTCATCGCAGAGGCCTCAGAGATTCTTGAAGTGGTCGAAAGGCTCACGACACGCGTTGCACCGCCAGAGCGACTTGCACGACGTGGACCCGAAGCGGCTCAGCTCGGACGTGTCCGGCGAGCCGCACAACGGGCAACGAACAGTCAGCGTCAACGGGATCGGCCCGTCCACCGCACGCTTTCCTGTTGGCGGGGCGATCCCGTACTCGACCAGCTTCGCCTTGCCCGCATCGCTCATCCAGTCGGTCGTCCAGGCCGGCGACAGCACCGTCTCGACCCGGCCCTCGACGCCGAGGTAGTTGAGGGTCAGCTCGACCTCGTGCCGGATCAGGTCCATCGCCGGACAGCCGGAGTACGTCGGGGTGATCGTCACGACCACCTCGTCCCCCTCGCGCCGCACGTCCCGCAGCACGCCGAGATCCGCGATCGTCAGCACCGGCACCTCAGGATCCGCGACCTCCCCCACCGCCGCCCAGATCCTTGCGTCCGAAGAATCGTGCGCCATAGCGCTCCCGTGTTCGGACGCAACAGTTTCACGGGTCACCATGTCGCCCCCGGGTGCGAGCGCGCGACGTGCTGGAGTTCGGCGAGGAGGTAGCCGAGGTGTTCGGTATGCCGCCCATCGCGCCCGCCGTCGTGCTGGTACGACGACTCCGGCCGGCTGCACGTGGATTCGTCGATCACCTGCGTGATCCGGCGCGACCACTCGTCCGCGAAGGTCGACGGGTCGACGGCGATGCCCGCGAGCCGTCGTACCAGATCGTCGGAGGCGAACATCTCCGCGGTGTACGGCCACATCGCGTCGAGGCCGGACTGCATGCGCCGATGGCTCTCCTCGGTCCCGTCGCCGAGTCGGAGCACCCACTGGGTCGCGTGGTCGACGTGGTACGCGACCTCCTTGACGGCCTTGCCGGCCACGCCCGCGAGGGTCTCGTCGGACGACATCCGCAGCTCTTCGTAGAGAAGGTGCTGATAGGTCGCGAAGTAGAGCAGCCGGGCGATCGTGTGGGCGAAGTCGCCGCTCGGGAGTTCGCAGAGCTGGAGATTGCGGAAGTCGCGTTCGTTTCGGAAGTAGGCGAGGTCGTCCTCGGACCGGCCCACGCCCTCCACCTGGCCGGCGTACTGGAGCAGGGACCGGGCCTGGCCGAGCTGGTCGAGCCCGATGTTGCCGAGAGCAACGTCCTCCTCGAGCTGTGGGGCGGCCGCGATCCACTCGGCGGTCCGCTGCGCCGCGATCAGCGCGTCGTCGCCGAGCCGGAGGGTGTACTCGAACAGGTCGCTCACAGGTGGTCGACGCCTTCCGGGACCTGGTAGAAGGTCGGGTGCCGGTAGACCTTGTCCCCGGCCGGGTCGAAGAACTCGTCCTTCTCGTCCGGGCTGGACGCGGTGATGTCGGCGGCCCGGACGACCCAGATCGAGACGCCCTCCTGCCGGCGGGTGTAGACGTCGCGGGCGTTGCGCAGCGCCATCGTCGCGTCCGGCGCGTGCAGACTGCCGACGTGGGTGTGCGACAGCCCGCGGCGGGACCGGATGAAGACCTCCCAGAGAGGCTCGATCATGCGGCACTCTCCTCTTTCTTCAGTTCCTGCTTCTCCGCATAGGCGGCCGCCGCCTCGCGGACCCAGGCGCCGTCCTCGTGCGCCTTCACCCGGTTCGCCAGCCGCTGCTGGTTGCACGGCCCGTTGCCCTTGACCACCTGGTAGAGCTCCTCGTAGTCGGGCTCGCTGAAGCTGTAGCGCCCGGTCTCCTCGTCGTACAGCAGACCGTCATCGGGGACGCGCAGCCCGAGCACATCCGCCTGCGGCACGGTCATGTCGACGAACCGCTGCCGCAACTCGTCGTTGCTGTGCCGCTTGATCCCCCACGCCATCGACTGCTCCGAGTGCGTCGAGGCGGCATCCGGCGGGCCGAACATCATCAGGCTCGGCCACCACCAACGGTCCAGCGCGTCCTGCGCCATCGCCTTCTGCCCGGGCGTGCCGTTGCACAGCGTGTACAGGATCTCGAACCCCTGCCGCTGGTGGAACGACTCCTCCTTGCAGACCCGGACCATTGCCCGCGCATACGGACCGTACGAGCAGCGGCAGAGCGGGACCTGGTTGACGATCGCGGCGCCGTCGACCAGCCAGCCGATCGCGCCGATATCGGCCCAGGTCAGAGTCGGGTAGTTGAAGATGCTGGAGTACTTCTGCTTGCCGCTGTGCAACCGGTCCAGCAGGTCCGCCCGGTCCACGCCGAGCGTCTCGGCCGCGGCATACAGGTAGAGCCCGTGGCCGGCCTCGTCCTGGACCTTGGCCATCAGGATCGCCTTGCGGCGCAGCGAGGGGGCGCGGCTGATCCAGTTCGCCTCCGGCTGCATGCCGATGATCTCGGAGTGCGCGTGCTGCGCGATCTGCCGGATCAGGGTCTTGCGGTACCCCTCCGGCATCGCGTCGCGCGGCTCGATCCGGCCGTCGGCGTCGATGGTGGCCTGGAAGCTGTCCATGCCGGCCAGCATAGCCCAGATGTGACACCACAACGCCATTCCGACGAAAAGTGTCACAAGATCGGACACGGTACCGGTCCTGCCGGAGGTGGCCGGGCCGGGCTTTGCGAGGATGGGGCATATGAGCAGCGAGTTCGGCGTACCGGAACCGGTCAGTCTGTCGGCCATGGGTGAGGACCCGATCGCCGAGTCGAGTGTGCGGCTGGCGTTGCCCGCCGAGGCGGACCGGATCGGCGAGATCCAGGTCACCGCGTGGCGCGCGACGTACCACGGTCTGCTGCCGGCCGACGTACTGCTCGACCTCAACCCCGCGCAGTTCGCCGCACAGTGGCGGGCCGCGCTCCTCTCCCCCGGCGAGGCGCGGAACCGGGTGATGGTCGCCTTGGCCGGACGCGAACTGGTCGGCTTCGCGGCGATCACCCCGTCGGACGATCCTGACGCGGATCCGAAGTCCGACGCGTTGATCGCCGAGTTGGCCGTGGATCCCGCCGCGACCCGGGCCGGCCACGGGTCGCGGCTGCTGAACGCCGTGGTCGACACGGTCCGCGCGGATGGGTTCACCCGGGTGACGGTTTGGGTCAACTCGACCGACGACGTGTTGCGGGCCTTCTACACCGAAGCCGGCTGGAGTCCGGACGGCGCGCATCGCGAGCTCGACCTGTACGGCGACGAGTCCGTCCGAATCAAGCAGATCCGCTTGCACACCGACCCGGGGTCAGCCGACTGATTCCAGCCTGAAGCGGCGGCGGTAGTCGCTCGGGGTGAGGCCGGTACTGCGTTTCAGCTGGATCCGCAGATTGGTCGCCGTACCGAGACCCGTTTGCCGGGCGATCTTGTCGAGCCGGACCTCGCCGCGTTCCAGCAGCCGGCAGGCGACGGCGACTCGTTCGCCGGTGAGCCAGGTCAGCGGGGTCGTGCCGAGCTCGGCCTGGAACCGGCGGTGCAAGGTCGCCTGACTGACCGCCGCCCGGGCCGCGAGATCGCCGACCGTGAGCGGGCCGTCGAGCTGAGCGCGGGCCCAATCCAGCAGCGGGGCGAGCGACGTGTCGGCGACCGGTGGTACCGGCTGGTCGATGAACTGGCGCTGACCGCCGTCGCGGTTCGCCGTGAACACCAGGCGCCGGCTGACCGCGTTCGCGATCTCGGCACCGTGGTCCCGCTTGATCAGGTGCAGCCCAAGGTCGAGCGCGGCCGCACTCCCCGCCGCGGTGAACACGTTGCCGTCCGCAACGAACAGCACATCGGGCTCGAGATGCACATGCGGGAACATCCGCTCGAACAGCTCGGCCCAGCGCCAGTGCGTTGTCGCTCGTTTGCCGTCGAGTACTCCGGCCGCGGCGAGCGTGAACGCGCCCGTGCAGAAGCTGACCAGGCGCGCCCCACGATCCGCAGTACGGCGTACAGCATCGAGTACTTCGGGTGAAGGCGGGGTCTCGGGGTCGGGGCGATTCGGGACGATCAGGGTGTCGGCCTGATCGACCTGGTCGAGGCCCGCGACGTCGGTCAGGGTGAAGAAGCCGTGGTGCATGCCGACGGCAGGGGACGGCGTACAGAGGGCGAGGTCGTACCACTCCCGGTCGAGTTCCGGACGACGCAGGCCGAACAACTCGGTCGCGACACCGAGCTCGAACGGGTTGGAGCCCTCGTCGACGATCACGACGACGCGGTGCGGCCGGGACTGCGCTTCCGCCCGCAGCCCGCTCTGCGAGGATTCTTTCGACATGTGTCATTCCTAGCACTCACGGGGCAGTCTGGCGAGCGCCGACGATTGTTCGTATGACCGAAGCTGTCGATCTCCGCGCTGTCCTGAAGACCTTCGACGACCTGTGGAGCCCACGGATCGCCGCGCGCATCAACGACTACGACGTCCGCGTCACCAAGGTGGCCGGCTCCTACATCTGGCACGTGCACGACACCACGGACGAGTTCTTCCTGGTCCTGGACGGCGAACTCAGCATCGCCGTCCGCGACCCCGACGAACGCGTGGTGACTCTGTCCCCCGGCTGCGTCTTCGTCGTCCCGCGCGGCGTCGAACACCGCCCGTACTCCGACGGCGGCGCCTCCATCGTCGTCATCGAACCCGCCGGCATCCCCACCACCGGCGACCGCCACGACCCCCTCCCCGACCACATCCAAACCCACACCGGCCTACCCGTCTGAACCCACCCGTCCGGGTTGGTGGTTGCCGCGATCAACGACACCGGGTTGCGGATGCTCGTGGCCGGCCGGCCTGAGTTCGGCTCTGCGGCTGACCGGGTCGCTCTGTGGTTGATCAGCGGAGGTGTTCTTGGCGGCCCACGGAGTACGCGCGGGTCAGCCAGTCGGCGACCTCGGGGTCGACTTCGGCGGGGGTATGGAGGCGGAAGGCGTGCAGGATGTTGCGGGGTGAGTAGACCTCGATCCTGGTGAAGCGCGGGCTGGACAGGCGCTCCGCCAGGACCACGTGGCCGTCGAGCCAATGGCGGCGTGGGGTGAAGGCGGCGAAGCTCATCCGGGTGTGCAGGGCGATGCGGGTCTGCTCGGGGAGGATCTCGACCGGGCCTAATCCCCGGACGATCTCGACGATGCGGTCGAAGGTCTCCCGGACAGTCGCGTCCTTGCCGGCGAAGTGGTCGTCCAGGTTGCCGAGCGGGCGGCAGGTGTGGGACTGGTTCGTGTTGGCGAACGTCCGGCCGCACCGCGCGCAGGTCCACATCACGCCCTCCTTCTCCGGAGCACCTCCGCCCGGCGATCGACGTCCACCGCCTGAGCGCTCACGCGAGGCAGAACTCGTTGCCCTCCGGGTCCTGCATCACCAGGTGGAAGCCATCCTCCTCGTGCCGGATCGCGACCGTCGCGCCCAACGCGATCAAGCGCTCCGCCTCGGCCTCGATCTTCGTCCGGCGGTCGTCGCCGTCCAGTCCGGGTGCGACCTTGATGTCGAGGTGGACCCGGTTCTTGACCGCCTTCCCCTCCGGCACCTGCAAGAAGAAGATGTCCGGGCGATCCCGCTCCTGATCGACCAGGGTGCGACCGGCGTTGCGCTGGTCCACCGGCATGTTGTTGGCGTCCGCCCACTCGTCCCAGCTCGCGAACCCCTCGGGGATACCGAAGGGAAAGTCGTACCCACCCAGCGCTTCCATCCAGAACCGCGCCAGCCGATCCGGATCCGCGCAGTCGAACACCACGTGCACATCGAACGCCACCGTCACCGGCCGACTCCCGCCCGGTAGAGATCCCGCAGCAAACAGATCTCGCCACCGTGGTGCATCGTCTCGCGGTTGATGTGAGCGATCAGTCCGAGCATCGAGTCCTGGGCGAAGATGTTGCCCCTCGGCCCGAGCGGCTCGTTCAGCGCCTCCTCGTCGAGCCCCTTGATCGCCCCTATCCACCGCCCGTACCAGTGATCCAGGAACGCGAGCGCGGCGTCCGCAGTGCCGGGCAACTCCGACGGAAGCTGCCGCGGATCGAACATGTCCGCATCCGCCGGACCGTCCCCGAAGAAGGTGTTCCACCGAATCGCGAAGCAGCCCACCCCGATGTGCACCATCCGCCAGGCGATAGTGGTGATCGGCGGCGGATCGGACACCTGATCCTCCTCGTCGATCACGATCTTCCCGGTCGCGTCCGGGTGCACGGTCCAACTCGGCTCGGCCGGCGCCCACAGATACTCCGCATCCGTCAGCCCGTCCAGCCGCGGCCGCAGATGCGCGTCCCAGTAGAACTCCAGCTGCGAGATCAGCACCTCACCGCTCATCCAGCCCTCCCCAGTCCAGTCGACTCCCGCAGCCTAGAAGCCGTCGCCGACAAAACGCCCTATCACCCGGACGAGCCCGCGACGGGCCGGGGGTGGTGCTCGACCGGGACACGTTGCTATGACAGATTGCGACGGTCCAGTCACGCTTGGCCATCCGTTGGAGGATGTATGAAGTTCCGTACCCTGGCCGTCCTCGGCCTCGGTATCAGCCTTCCCGCCCTGATGATCATCCCCGGCTCCGGCGCCACCGCCACGGTCGACCTGCCCGCCCAGGGCGGCCAGAGACCGAAGTACGTGGCCGGGAAGTACCTGGACCAGAAGCCCGCCTGGCGGCAGTGCGGCGACCCCGAGCTGCGGACGTACTGCGCCAAGATCATCGCGCCGCACGACTGGTGGAACCCGGCCGACCGGAACGACATCGAGCTCGCGGTCAGCAAGGTCGCGCCGGTGAAGGGCAAGCCGAGCCGGGTCGTGTTCGGCAACCCGGGCGGACCGGGCGGTGCCGGGCTCGGGATGGCGCCATACCTGGCCAGCCAGCAGCCGCTCGCCAAGGACCACCTCGCCGTCGGCTTCGACCCGCGCGGCACCGGCGACAGCACCAACGTCACCTGCGCCGGCTCCCCCGGCTACTCGATGGACGCCCGCGACCGCGACCGGCCGAACCTCGACCTGATCTCCGAGGCCTCCAGCCTGGTCCGCCCGTACTGCGAACGCCAGTCGCGCGGTCTGCTCCCCTACGTGACGACCGCGCAGACCGTCCAGGACATCGACCTGATCCGCCGGTTGCTCGGCTACGACAAGATCGACTTCGTCGGGTACTCCGGCGGCACCTGGATGGGTGCGTACTACCAGACCTACTTCCCCGAGCACGTCGGCCGGTTCGTACTCGACTCGAACACCGACTTCACCCGGCCCTGGCTGGACACCTTCACCGCCCAGCCGCAGGCGTTCGAGCGGCGCTTCCGCGAGGACTTCGCTCGGTGGGCGGCCAGGTACGACGATCAGCTTGGCCTCGGCCGGACGCCACGCCTGGTGATCCGCACGTATGAGCGGCTCCGGGCGGATCTGAAGAAACAGCCCGCGGTGGAAGAATTCCTCGACGGCTCGGTGAAGATCAGTTACGACCAGAACACCCTGGACGCGATCGTCACCGGGGATATGTATACAAAGCTCGACTTCTACTCGCTGGCCCTCGATCTCGCCTTTTTCCGCGATCTCGCGGCCGCCCAGCGTCAGGGCGGACCGCGCGCCGCGCAACGCAAGGTCGACGCGCTTCCGCTCGCCCGCCAGCAGCAGCTCGTCGAGCGCGCGACCCGGCGCCCGGTCGGGCTCGCCCCGTTCGGCCTGCCCACGTTCGGCCGGCCGTTCGCCGAGGACGCGGAGAACGCTACCTTCACCGCGGTCACGTGCAACGACACCGAATGGCCGCAGGGCCGCGAGTACGGCGAACTCCTGTCCGCGCGACTCGGCCCGCACTACCCGCTGCTCGGTTGGGGCATGAGCGAGAACCCTTGTTTCTACTGGAATCGCCCGCAGTTCACTGCCCCGACCCCGACCGGCGCGGGCCTGCCGACAACGCTGATGGTGCAGTCGGTGCACGACCCCGCGACCAACATGTCACTGGCGGCGTCGGCACACAGCCGGTACGCCGGGTCGCGGCTGATCACGGTCACGCGTGAAGGCGACCACGGCATCTACGGCGGCGTGAACAAGTGCGTCGACAAGTTGGTCAACACGTTCCTGACCACGGGCCGGGCGCCGGCCGCCGACACCACTTGTCAGGGCGAGGGCATCCCGGCACCGCCAACGCACAACCTGGACGGAAACAACCTGGACGGGACGGCCACCGGGGCACCGCTGCACCGGATCGCAGGATTCACGAAAGCGGTTTCCGGATATTTGCCCTGATTGCCGCTGCAATTGACCTGTATTCGACGGTGAGTTCGGCCGAATTCGGCCGTTTTCCGGGTACACACCGACAGGCTTCCGTCACCGTCGGCGAAATCCGGCTGGGGTTTTCGTTGTCAGGACATGATTGTCAGGGCGATGTCAGGGTTCCGTCCCTGTTTGACAGAGCGTGACCAGGACAACCTTGAGTCAGCGCGGGAGACCAACCGTCGTCTGGGAGGGCTCGACGGGAGAGGGACTTTCGCCGACGCGGTTTTCGGCCGGCTGTGGGTGGGGGGACTGCCTGGGGGGTCAGACAGGCACACAGCCGGCCGGGACCCGTTAGTCGTCGGTCCATCCCGCCCCTGAATCCCTCGCGGGGTACCTTCGATCCCCCAGGTCGTGGTGCCTCGCGAGGCTCATCTCTCCGTTCCGAGGGCTGCACTGCGTGCCGCCTCGGCAGCGGTCACAGCCCGGGTGGTGCGATCTGGTGGACGCACCACCCGGGCTTCGTTGTGTCCTCAGCGGTGACGGTCCGCGTACTGGGCTTGGTAGAGGGACGGTGGGAACAGGCCGGGGCGATTTGCCCCTTCGATGTAGCCGACGGGCTGCTCGAACGGGCCGTCGCCGGTGATGACGCCATGGCAGCCGATGGCGTAGTTCTGGGCGGTCGGTGGCTTCTGGACGACGAGTTCGGCCGTGCCGGTGTCGCAGTTCCAGCCGACCGAATGTGCGGTCGCCCAGCCGTGACCGGTCCCGTAGTCGCCTCGGTTGTAGATGCCGAGCACGAGGTCCACCTGCGGGGCGATGTCACGGTGGTTGTCCCAGAGCATCCCCTGGCTCCACCGGCGGTGACCTTCGCTCGACGCCAGCGCACCCTCCGAAGTGCCGCGCAGGAACACGATCCCCGACGCGCTGCTGGTGCCGTTCGAGATGAACGCGTGCCGCGCCTTGGTCGCGTAGCAGTCGACGAAGAGCACCTGCTGCGAGAACCCCTCGCAGTTGAAGTTGTACCGCAGCCCGCCGGTGATCACCGACGCCGGATCGAGCGCGCGGCAGTTGCGTACCGTGACCCGGGTCGCCTCGGTCGTCTCCACGCCGGCCTTCGCGAAGTGCAGGAAGGTGGAATCCCGGACCCACGCATCCTCCACCTGCCGGACCTTCACCGCGATCCACGCGTGCGCCTCGTCCTGGTTCGGGTCCCCGGCGAACTGGATGTCGATCCGCAGCTTCTCCAGACCGACGTCGGTCACCAGGCCGGCGCGATCCCAGACGTACAAGTAGGACTGCGACCGGACCCGTCGGAGGTGCTCGAACACCGGTACGTCGACCGTCACGGTGTTGCCGCGGATCGCGGTGATCCGGCGGTTGTACGTGATCGGCTGGCTCCCGACCGTCCAGGCCGCATCGGTCGCGGTACCGCCGTAATCGACCGATTCCAGCCACGCCTCGGTACACGGGTGGACCACGATGATGCTGTCGCCGCGCTTCAACCGGCTCGCGTCCGCGACCTCGAACGATCGCGACCCGACCTGCACCCAGTCGGTCGTGATGTCCGTCCGGGTCCCGGCCACCGGGTAGTTGCCAGGAGCAAGCAGTACGGCGCCACGCTGGTCCCGCGGACGGGCGCCGACCTCGTCGATCGCGGCCTGCAGGTGGGCCGTGTTGTCACCGTCGACCGGCGAGACGGTCTTGACCGTGCGGACGTGCGGGATCGGCCGGTCGCCGTGCCGGTAACCAGCGTGACTGAAGTCGGGGATCCGGTTCCCCTCGGCGTCCTCGGCGTAGACCAGCCGGTACTCCGAGTCGTAGCGGACCAGTTCCGACTGCCAGCGGCCGTTGCTCTCGATGCTCATGGGGGCGTTGGTTCCGTTCGGGGTGGCGGCTGCGGTGCCGGCGCCGAGCGGGCCGAATGCGCCGAGAGCGACGCCCCCACCGGCACCCAGCACTCTCCTGCGACTGAACTGTCTGGACATCGAAAAGCCTTCCTGATGGGCGGATCAGGAGGCTCAGTCTGGGTTCCAGCAGATCAGTTGGCAAGCGCTTACCGGCGTGGTCGAAACCGATTCCCGCCAGGCGGAACCCACAGGTCCCACTAGCGATCACGACATGGAACTCAGAGGCGGCTGGAGCGGTCCGGGCTGGTGGCAGGGCCGGGGTAGCCGTCGGCGACCGCCGACAGCGGGGTGGCCCGGCCGGCGGACCAGGCGGCGCGGAAGGCGTGGCGGTTCAGGCTCTGCTCGATCGCCTGCCGGGTCGCCTGGTGGTCGGCCTTCTCGACCTCCGGCACCGGCGCGCCGATCACCTCGCGGATCCCGTCCGCCGCACCCAGCAGGAAGGCCGCGTACTCCGAACGGTTGCGCTGCTTCGCGACCGTGGCCAACTCCTCCAGCACACTCGCGGAACGCCAGCGATCACCCAGATCGCGGTGCTCGGCCAGACTCTCGTCGAGCAGGTGGACCGCACGTTCGGTCAGGCCGCGACGGCGTTCGACGATACCGAGCTGGTTCAGCGACCACGCGACGCCCTCGCGGTACCCGAGTCGCTGCGACAGCGCCAGACTCTCCTGCAGCAGGTCCTCCGCCTCGGTCAGTTCGCCGCTGTACTGCGCGATCGTGCCCAGACTGATCAGCGACCAGGCGAGCCCTTCACCGTCACCCAGCACGCGGAAACTGTCCTGCGCCTTACGGCACCGCCTCGCCGCGACTTCCAGATCACCGCGCAACCACGCGACGAAACCCAGGTGGTTGTGCGCCCACGCCATCCCGGACCGGTCGCGCAGGCTTTCGTACAGATCGAAGCTCTGGCAGTGCAGGTTCTCCGCCGTCACGTAGTCGCCGCGCTCCCGGGCGACCCCGCCGAGACGTTGCATCACGAGCGCCGTACCGGCCGTGTCGTCGAGCTCCTGGTACTGCGCGAGCGCGGACTCCAACCGGGCGGTCGCCTCGTCGTACTCGCACTGCAGGAAGGCGAGCATCCCCGCGCCCAGCGAAGCCTTCGCGGTCGCGGCCGTCGGGGTGGGTGACTCGCCGGCCAGAGCAAGCGCCCGTACGAGCCACTCGCTGCCCTCGGCGTAGTAACCGCGCAGGTAGCAGAACAGCCACAAACCACCGGACAGCCGAACCGCCTCGTCGGTCGCCCGGGCCCGCAACGCCCACGCGATCGCAACTCGCAGATTGTCCAGCTCGCCGTCGAGCCGGTCGAGCCAGTCCCCCTGGTTCGCGCCGCGCAGGTGCGACTCGGCCTCTTCGGCCAGGGTCCGGTAGAAGGCCGCGTGGTGCCGGGCGGCCTCGTCGGTACGGCCGGCCGTCGCCAGTTGGCCGGCGGCGAACTCGCGGATCACCTCGAGCATGTCGTACCGCGCGATCCCGCGATCGCGGCTGACCCGGACCAGGGACTTGTCGACCAGCCGGCCGGTCAGGTCCAGCGCCGCCGCTCGCTCGATCGGGCCCGGGTTCGTCTTGCCGGCCAGCACGGCCGCGGCCGCGTTCAAGGTCCACCCGCCGACGAACACGGACAGCAGGCCGAACAACTCCCGCTCCGGCGGCGCCAGGAGGTCGTAGCTCCAGCCGATCGCACCCGACAGGGACTGCTGCCGCGGACCGGCAGTACTGGATCCGCCGCTGAGGATGCCGAACGAGCTCTCCAGCTCGACCGCCAGTTCCTCGACGGTCAGCACATTCGTCCGGGCTGCGGCCAGCTCGATCGCCAGCGGCATCCCCTCGAGCCGGCGGACCACGCGGGCGACCTGGTCGATCTGCTCGGTCGGCTCGTGTCCGCGGGCGGTCGCGCGATCGACGAACAACCGGACCGCGGGCGACGCCTCCAGCTGCTGGTCGGATTCGGGCAACGCCAGCGGCGGTACGACGTACACGGTCTCACCGGGGATGCGCAGGAGCTCCCGGCTGGTGGTCAGCAAGGAGAGATTGGGGCACTGCTCGAGCAGGGCGGTGCAGACCAGGGCCGCGTCGCCGATCACGTGCTCGCAGTTGTCCAGCACGAGCAGAAGATGCCGGCGGCCGATCTGATCCGCGATCTCCTCGACGAGCCGGCCGCCGTCCAGCGGGTGCAGTCCGGTCGACGCCGCGATCGACGGTGCGACCGCGGCCGCTTCCGCCATCGGGGCGAGCGGGACCCAGCAGATCCCGTCGGCGAACTTGTCCCGGACGGCACCGGCGACGGCGATCCCGAGCTGCGTCTTGCCGACGCCCCCCGGACCGCTGAGGGTGAGCAACCGGGTGACCTTTTCCCCGAGGAGCCGGCTGGTGTCGGTGAGCTCGGTCGCGCGGCCGAGGAGTTCGTTGGCGGCGACCGGCAGCGGCCGCATCGGCGAGCGGGGAGTGTCGCCGTCCCGACGGGCGGCCGCGGCGAGCTCGGTGAGATCGGGCGTGCCGAGCCGGAGTGCGTCTCCGAGCAACCTCAGCGTGTGTGGCCTTGGTGCACGTCGACGACCCCGCTCCAACGCCGCGATCGCGTCGACGCTCAGACCGGCGAGTTCGGCCAGCCGCTCCTGGGACAAACCGGCCTCACGCCGGTGCCGCCGGAGCAGATCACCGAATCCCGTCCCCTGCACGTCGTCCGAGCCGCGGCGAGACCCGTCTGATGGCAAAGGACGGCTCCACCCAGTCTCCGACCTCAACGTGGCGGTCGCCACGTATTCCCTGACGTTAGCCGTTCCCACCCACGTTGTCAGGCACTCTTCGGCGATCCCGGCCAACTCCCGGCAAACTCCCAGGAAGCACGTCGTGGAACCAAACGAGCGCTTGAGGATTCCTCAGCTATTGCAGGCGTTCGGCCGCGGTCGGCTCAGAGCTGGCTGTGTGGACGGCGGTCGGCTCAGATGTGGTCGTGGTGGGTGATGGCGGTGCGCATGGCGGCTCGGGCGCGTCTGCGGTCGCCGGCCGCGTCGTACGCGGTGGAGAGGCGGAACCAGACCCGCCAGTCCCCCGGCGCCGCCTCGGCCTCTTGCTTGTACTTCGCGAAGGCCGCGTCGGCCGCCGATCGTTCGATCCGGCCGGACGGGCGGCGCGGCAGATCGTCGACCGGGAGCAGCCCGTCGCGCTCGAGTTCGCGAGCCAGTACCTCGGTCCGCCGGCCGAACTGGAACTCCCGCCAGACCAGGTACGCCCCGATCAGCGGGATCACCAGCACGGCGACTCCGAGTCCGATCGCCACCGGATCACCGGTCCCGATCAGCAACACACCCCGCCAGCCGAGCAGCCCGGCGTACGCGATGAAAACCACCGCGATCACGATCGCCGCTCGCTTCGCCGTCATCGGGCAGCCACCGTCGACGGGGCAGCCGAGGTCGACGGGTCAGCGCACGTCATCGGTCAGCCGAGGTCGAGGAAGTGTTCCAGGCCGACGGTCAGTCCCGGGGTGTCGCCGATCTGGCGGATACCGAGGATCACGCCGCCCATGAACGACTCACGGTTCATCGAATCGTGCCGGATCGTGAAGACCTCGCCGGTACGGCCGAACATCACTTCCTGATGCGCGACCAGCCCCTGCAACCGGATGCCGTGCACCCGGATCCCGTCGACCTCGGCGCCCCTCGCACCCTCGAGCTCCGTCGTCGTCGCGTCCGGGATCGGGGCCGAGTCCGCCTCACGACGGGCCGCGCCGATCAGCTCCGCCGTACGACGCGCAGTACCGGACGGCGCGTCGACCTTGTCCGGGTGGTGCAACTCGATGATCTCGACGGATTCGTAGTACGGGGCTGCCTGGGCGGCGAACTGCATCATCAGCACCGCGCCGATGGAGAAGTTGGGCGCGATCAGTACGCCGGTCCCGGGGCTGGCCTCGAGCTGCCCGCGCAACGTGGCCAGCCGCTCGTCGTCGAACCCGGTCGTCCCCACCACCGCGTGGATCCCGCGCTCGATGCACCACTCCAGGTTGCCCATCACCACCTCGGGCCGGGTGAAGTCGACCACCACCTGAGCCCCGGCCTTGGTCAGCTCGTCGAGCTCGTCCCCCTGGTCGAGCCGAGCCACCAGCTCGAGCCCGTCCGCGCCCTCGACCGCCAGACACGTCTGAGCCCCCATCTTCCCCTTGGCCCCCAGCACCCCGACCTTGATCATCCGCACCCTTCCTAGACACACCAGACCCGCCCCAGGATCTCACCCCACCCCTCCCTCCCCCCACTCGACCTTGGGCAGCCGGCGTACGGATGGACAGGTAGTAGTCGCCTACAGGCGCCACATTCGCTAGCGGCCAGGCGTAAGGAGTTCCCGGTCCGACGACTACTACCTGTCGATCCGTACGGCGCGAGCCGTCCATCCGCACGGCGCAAGCCCATCGGCCACTCCCCGCAGCTGGCGCTCGTATTCGGCGACCTTGAGCACGGGGTGGGCACGGAATCGTCGCGCCGGCGCCCGGTGGGTGCCCAAGGTGCGGATGCGATCGGCCCCGCGCACGCCGTACGAGCTGGGCCGGCGGACGGCGGTCGCGTTCGGCGACCTTGAGCACGGGGTGGCCACGGAATCGTCGCGCCGGCGCCCGGTGGGTGCCCAACGTGCGCACCCGATCGGCCCCGCGCACGCCGTACGAGCTGGGCCGGCGGACGGCGGTCGCGTTCGGCGACCTTGAGCACGGGGTGGCCACGGAATCGTCGCGCCGG
>NZ_SNWQ01000005.1:0-165510 GCF_004361855.1 Kribbella caucasensis | reverse complement strand
GCGCCCGGTGGGTGCCCAACGTGCGCACCCGATCGGCCCCGAGCACGCCGTGCGGGTTGGGTGGGGGTCGTGTTGGGCGGGGTGTGCGGGGTCTAGGAGTGGGTGGGGGTGGGGGTGGTGTAGGTGGTTTGGGTGGATTCGGCGTAGTGGCAGGCGGTGTGTTGGCCTGAGTCGAGGAGGCGGAGCTCGGGTTCGTCGGTGGTGCAGCGGGACTCGGCGTGCAGGCAGCGGGTGTGGAAGCGGCAGCCGGAGGGTGGTGATACCGGGGAGGGCGGGTCGCCGGCGAGGACGATTCGGCGACGGCCTTTGCGAGCGAGACCCGGCTCGGCTGACAGGAGCGCCTGGGTGTAGGGGTGGGCCGGTACGTCGTACACCTGGTGGTGTTCGCCGAGTTCGGCGACTCGGCCGAGGTACATGACGGCGACCCGGTCCGACACGTGACGGACCACGGACAGGTCGTGGGCGACGAAGATGATGCTGAGGCCGAGTTCACGTTGCAGGCGCATCAGCAGGTTGACCACCTGCGCCTGGACGGACAGGTCCAGCGCCGACACGGGTTCGTCGCAGAGCAGGACGTCCGGGTTCAAGGCGATCGCGCGCGCGATCCCGATCCGTTGCCGCTGGCCACCGGAGAACTGGTGCGGGAACTTCGTCTCGTCCTCCTCCCGCAGCCCGACGAGTTCGAGCAGTTCGCGGACGCGGGCCCGGATGTCCACGCCACGGGACACGTCGGGATGCACCTCGAGCGGTTCCGCGACGACCTCGCCGACGCGCATCCGCGGATTGAGGCTGGAGTACGGGTCCTGGAACACCACTTGGACATTCCGCCGCCATCGACGCAGCTCCCGTGCCTTCAACTTGGACACGTCGACCCCGCCGTACCGGATCTCCCCCGAGGTCGGCTTCTCCAGTGCGGCGAGCAGCCGGACCAAGGTGGACTTGCCGCAGCCCGACTCGCCAACGATGCCGAGCGACTCGCCCTTCCGCAGCACCAGGTCGACGCCGTCCACCGCACGGACCAGGGTCTTGGTCCCGAACGACAGCGCCGGACTGATGTCGTAGTACTTCACCAGATTCGTTGCCACCAGCAACTCGTCGGCCATCAGACCGCCTCCTTCGCGGGCATCGTCGTACGCCGGATGCAGGCGGCATCACGTCCGGGCGCGACCGTCAGCAACGGCGGCACCTCGTCCGCGCACTCCTCCACAACGTGAGGACACCGCGTCCGGAAGGCGCAGCCCGACGGGATCGACCGGAGCGACGGCGGCGTACCCGGGATCGTCGGCAGCTCCTGCCCCTTCAGATCGGCCGACGGCATCGACCCCAGAAGCCCTTCCGTATAAGGATGAACGGGATGCTCCAACGCGTCGGCCGTCGCGGCCCGCTCGACCACGTGACCGGCATACATCACCACCACGTTGTCGGCCACATCCGCGACCACGCCGAGGTCGTGGGTGATCAGGACGACACCCATGTCCCGCTCAGCCTGCAACTCCTCGATCAGCTCCAGGATCCGCGCCTGCACGGTCACGTCGAGCGCGGTCGTCGGCTCGTCCGCGATCAGTACGTCGGGATCGAGCGCGAGCGCCATCGCCAGCATCACCCGTTGCCGCATCCCGCCGGAGAACTCGTGCGGGTAGTCGTTCACCCGTTTCGCGGCGGCCGGGATCCGTACCCGGTCGAGCATCTCCGCGGCCCGCTTCATCGCCTCGGACCTCGACAGCCCGCGATGCACCCGATAGCACTCGGCGATCTGCTTGCCGACCGACTGCACCGGATTCAACGCCGACAACGAATCCTGGAAGACCATCGTGATCCGGTCGCCGACGATGCGACGCCGTTCCTTGACCGACATCGCGATCAGATCCTCACCACGATAGGAGGCCGTCCCCGACACGATCCGCCCCGGCGGCATCTCCAGGATCCCGGTCAGCGCCTGCGTCGACACGCTCTTCCCGGACCCGGATTCACCCAGAATCGCCAGCGTCTCCCCCGCCCGGACCTGCCACGACACCCCGTCAACGGCCCGCACCGGACCACGCGGCGTGTCGAACTCGACACTCAGATTCTCGACCTTCAGCAGTATGTCGCTCATCGCATCAACTTCGGGTCCAGGGCGTCGCGGATCGAGTCGCCGATGATCATGAACGAGATCGTCATCGTCGAGATGAACAGCGCCGGCCAGATGAACAGGTGCGGGGTGTCCCGGTACTGCGCGGCTACGCCGAACTGGGACCCCCAGGAGATCGACGGCGGCTGCAACCCGACCCCGAGGAAGGTCAACGCCGCCTCCAGGCCGACCATGCCGCCGATGCCGAGCGTGGTCATCGCGAGCAGCGGCGCCATCGCGTTCGGGAACACGTGTTTGCGCAGGATCCGCAGCGGCGGCACCCCGATCGACCGGGCCGCGAGCACGTACTCGCGGTTGCGGACCGAGAACACGGTCGAGCGCATCAACCGCATCCCGGCCGGCCAGCCGATCACCAGGATCACCCCGACGATCACCCAGATGCTGCGGTTCGGCACCGAGTTCAGGATGACGATCAGCAGCACGATCCCCGGGACGGCGAACAGCACGTCCGCGGTCCGCGAGATCAGCGCGTCGACGGCCCCTGGGAAGTACCCGGCCATGAGCCCGAACGTCCCGGCCAGCAGGAAGATCCCGAAGCTCGCGACGATGCTGACCAGGACCGACGGGCGGGCGCCATAGATCACGTTCGCGAAGTAGTCGCAGCCCTGGATGTCGAACCCGAACGGGTGCCCGTCGGCCGCGCTCTGCCGGCTCTTGGTCAGCTCGCAGAACCGTGGATCGGCCGAGGTGAAGAGCTTCGGAAACGCCGCCATCGTGAAGAACACGAGCAGCAGTACCGAGCAGGCCACGAACTGGGGTTTTCGCAGCAACGCCCGCAGTAGTTCGCGATTGTACAGTGTCCGGCCGTCACCGAGTTCCTGCGCTTCGGCCCCGACCACCGCTTGCACCTCAGACATGGCGCACCCGCGGATCCAGTACGCCGTACAGGATGTCGACGGCCAGGTTGATCAGGATGAAGGACACGAACGCGAGGGTCGACAGCAGCACCACGACACCACCCTCCTTGAGCTTGATCGCCTGGAACATGAACTGGCCGAGCCCGGGCAGGTTGAAGATCGACTCGGTGATGATCGCGCCGCCGAACATGCCGGCCAGGTCGATACCGATGAAGGTCACCACCGGCAGCAACGCGTTCGGCAGGATGTGCCGCCAGAGCACCCGCTGCTCACCCAGCCCCTTGGCCCGGGCGGTCTTCACGAAGTCGGCGTTCACCGTCTCCACGATCGACGTCCGCATCAGCCGGGCCAGCCCGGCGAACCCGAGCAGGCCGATCACCAACGCCGGCAGCAGGTACGACCGGGGGAACCCTTCGAGCACCCCCGACACCGGGAACCACTTCAGCTCGACGCCGAACAGGTACTGCGCGGCGAAGTACGCCACCAGCCCCGGCACGGCCAGCAGCACCAGGGTTGCCAGCAGCAACGACTTGTCCACCAGGCCGTTGCGCTTGAAGCCGGCGTAGATCCCGAAGAACAACCCGAGCGTCCACTGGAACGCGTTCGCCAGCAGGGTCAGCTTCAGCGTCACCGGGATCCGCAACCGCAGTTGATCGGCGATGTCGGCCCCGGCGAACGTCGTACCGAAGTTGCCGGTCAGGATGTCCTTCATCGACAGCAGGTACTGCACGATGAACGGATCGTCCAGGTGGTACTGCGCCCGCTTCGCGGCCAGCACGGCGGCCGGGATCGGCTTGTCGCCGGCCAGTTCCCGCAGGGGGTCTCCGGGCATCGCGAAGACGAGCGCGAAGACCCCCAGCGTGACGATCAGGCCGATCGGGATCGCCGCGAGCACGCGGCGGGCGACGAATCGGATCACTTGAAGGTCGCGTAGAGCGCCGACACCCCGACGTACTTCGACACCCGCGGCTCGATCTTGGCCGAGTGCAGGTACGCGTTCGACTTGGTGTACAGCGGGATCAGCGGCATGTCCTCGAGCGCGATGTCCTCGGCCTGCTGGTAGATCGCGATCGCCTTCTCCGGGTCCGGTTCGGCATCGCCCTGGGCCAGCACCTTGTCCAGCGCCGGGTTGCTGTAGCCGGAGAAGTTCGCGTCACCGTTGGACTTGAACATCGGGGTCAGGTAGTCCTCGATCGACGGGTAGTCGTGGCCCCAGCCGCTGAACCGCAGCCCGTCCAGCTTGCGGGTGTCGGCCAGCTCGCCGATCTCCGAGCCCTGCTTGCCGGTGTACTTGACCTCGAGGCCGAGGTTCTGCCGGAGCATGTTGCCGATCGCCTCGGCGAAGATCTGGCCGGTCGCCGAGCTGGTGTTGTAGTTGATGTTCAGCGGCCCGGAGAACCCACCGGCCTCCTGCAGCAGTTGCTTGGCCTTGGCGGCGTCGAAGGAGCAGTACTTGCAGGCGCCTTCGCGGTAGCCGTTCATGTCCGGCGCGATCAGGCCGCTGGCCGGGGTGGCCAGGCCGACCAGGTCGGCGAACGCCTTCCGGTCGATCGCCATCGAGAACGCGTGCCGCAGCTTGGGATTCTTGAACCGCTGGTCCCAGGCCGGCATCACCAGGTAGTTGGCACCGGAACTCACCCCGGTCACCCAGCCGTCGGGCGCGTCGGTCTTGAACGTCTTGATCTTGGTCGGCGGCACATCGACGAAGTCCACCGTGCCGGCCAGGAACTCGTTGTACGCCGTGTCCGCGTTCGGGATGAACCGGTACGTGATGGAGTCCGCCTCGGGTGCGTTCGGACCCTTGTAGCCGTCCCACTTGACCAGCTTGATGTCCTCGCCCGCGTTCCACTCACCGTCGAGCTTGTAGGCGCCGTTGCCGATCGGCTTGCGCTTGTACGCGTCCGGGTTCTTCCGTACCTCCTCCGGCAGCGGGGCCAGACCGAGGTACTGCAGGGTCAGGCCGAACTGGGAGAACGGCACCTTGAGCTTGACCGAGAAGGTCAGGTCGTCGATCAGTTTCAGCCCGCTCATCGCCTTCACCGCGGTCGGCTTCGGCGTCGCGCCGTCCGGGGTCGGCGGGTTCAGTTCGTCGTACCCGTCGACCTTGGAGAAGAAGCCGTTGTTCTTCCAGGCGTTCGAGCCCTGCGCGGTCAGGTTCCAGCTGTCCACGTAGTCCTTCGCGGTCAGCGGCTGGCCGTTCTGGAAGGTGTTGCCGGCCTTCAGCTTGACCGTCCAGGTCTGGCTGGTCTTGTCCGGCGTGACCGATTCGGCCATCACGTTGACGGTCTTGCCGGTGTTCGGGTCGGTGGTCACCAGGGGCGAGAACATCGCCATCGCGACCTGGATCCCCGGACTGCCGTTGTCGTTCAGCGGGTTGATGTACTCCAGCGGGTCGGCGGCGATGGCGATGATCTCGCTCTTCGCGCCGGTGCCGGAGCCACTCCCGTCGCCGTTCCCGTCACCACACGAGGAGAGCACCAGCGCGAGGCTGAGCGTCACCCCCAGAACCCCAGTCAGACGTCGCACGGTCGAACCAACTTCCTCGGCGGGAGGGCCGCTAGGCGGGCGGATCAAGCGCCATGGTCGCTGGTCATAACTGCGCATGTCAACGTTGTCAGGCGCAAAGCGGCGGCGCGTAACTCAGGCGTAACTTCCCAAGACCTCAGACGACCATCGGACCCGAACGGCACAACCGCCTGACATTAATCCGATAACCACGCCCAGTCATCAGACGAAACCGCAGATCTTGGTCGGATCCATTTGTGCGCACAAATGCTCAATCACTGCTAGCTCTGAGTGCGGCGACGAGTGCACTGAGTGTTCCCGGCCACGCGTGCTCGGTCGGAGCGCCGTACCCGAGTACCGGTCCAGGGTCAGTCGTCTGTTGCTGGGAGCAGGCTGTCGAGGACGAGAGTCATGCGGCCGACCATGTCGGTGTGCGGGGCGAGGAGCCATTGCAGCTGCAGGCCGTCCCAGGCTGCGACGATGGCCTGTGCCACGGCTTCCGGATCGGCCGGGGGCTGGATCCGGCCGGCTGAGACATCTCTGTCGATCATCGTCGTCAAGTTGCGGGTGAGCTTCTCGTACCGCTTGACGAACCATGTGTGGGCCGGGTGGTCTGGCGCCGAGGCCTCCGACGACACGATCGCGAGCAGGCGCAGCAGTTCAGTGCGCGTGAAGTTCACCTCGACGAGCTCGACGATCGCGCTCCTGATCCCCCGCTCGTCGGCGTGCTCTGAGAACCATGGCTCGGCGGTCTGGTCGGCGTGCTCGAGCACGGCCTCGAGCAACTCGCTCTTCGACGGGAAGTGGTGAACAACGCCCCTCAGGCTGACACCGAGCTGACGCGCGATGTCGCGAAGCGAGCCGCCGTGGTATCCGCGTGACGCGAAGACCCTCGTCGCAACCTCGATGATCTCGGCCCTGCGCTGAGCAGATTTCGCGTACGGCCCCCGCCTTGCCGGTGTTGTGGTGTGCGCCGAGGTCATGAAGACATCGTACCGATTGCCAGGTCCCAAAATGTTGCAACTGGTGCGTTTTCGGATTACGGTTCATTTCGGGCCGCCCCGACCAGAGTGGACTCGAAAGAGGAGAGCGCCATGTCGCGGAAGACAGTGCTAGCCGCCATCGCCGGCGGCGTCATCACCGCGTTCGTCCTGACCGGATGCGGACGTGCCGCTACGAGCGGTGGAGCAGTGGAAGCAGGAGCTCCCGTCGACAACGGTCCCGCCACGGGAACGGTCGATGTGTGGGCGATGGGGACAGAGGGGGAGAAACTCCCCGAACTGGTTGCCAAGTTCGAGAAGGAGAACCCCGACGCCGACGTGAAGGTCACCGCGGTGCCCTGGCAGGACTATGCGAAGAAGATCGAGACGGCGGTCGCCTCAGGCTCCACACCGGACGCCACACTGGTCGGTTCCTCCGACCTCGCCTCGTTCGTAGCCGGCGGCGGGCTGGAGCCGGTCCCCGCCGGGCTGGTCGATGTGGACTCGTTCTACCCCGGCGCTCGGTCGAGCACCGAGATCGACGGCGCTACCTACGCCGTGCCGTGGTACGTCGAAACGCGTGTGCTCTTCTACCGCAAGGACCTTGCGCAAGCGGCCGGAGCGAAAGCGCCGACGACCTGGGACGAGTTCACGCCGTTCGCGAAGGCGCTGCAAGCGCAGGGTGCCAAGTGGGGCTTCTCCGTCGCGACGGGGGCGCCGTACACCTGGCAGGGCGTACTGCCGTACCTGTGGCAGGCCGGCGCCGAACTGACAGATGCCGAGCGCTCGAAGTTCACCTTCGACAGCAAGCAAGGGCTCGAAGGCCTGACGCGCTACCAGTCGCTGTTCACCGACGGAATCGCCAGCCCCAACGGCCCGGTGAACCTCGGGGAGGTCGAGCCGAAGTTCGTCTCGGGCGAGGTGGGCTCGTTCATCTCCGGTCCGTGGGAGATCGGGCTGCTGAACCAGGCAGGGGGTAAGAAGTTCCTCGCCAACGTCGGAGTCGCGAAGATCCCGGCCGGGCCGCACGCGAACACCTCCTACATCGGTGGTGGGCATTTCTCGGTGTTCAAGGATGCGAAGAACCGCGACGGCGCGTGGAAGCTGATCCGCTGGCTGTCCAAGCCGAAGACCCAGACAGACTGGTTCACCATCTCCGGCGATCTCCCCGCAGCGCAGTCCGCCTGGGAGTCCGATGTGCTGAGCGCGGATCCGAATCTCGCTGTCTTCCGTGAGCAGCTGAAGAACGCCCAGAACGCGCCGGCCGTCACGACATGGACCCAGGTCGGTGCCCTGGTCGACTCCGAAGCCGAGAAGGTCGCGAAGCGTGTCTCGACTCCTCAAGAGGCTTTGGCGGCAATTCAGGCAGGTGCCGCCAAGATCGGGACAGGAAACTGACGCATGACATCCATCGTTGCGAACCGCGGAGGAGATCCGGCCAGGCGGCGGCGTACCCTCGTCGCCTGGTCGTTCTGCCTTCCGTTCATGGTGTTCTTCCTCGCCTTCGGGCTCTGGCCGGTGCTCGCCTCGCTCCTGATGAGCTTCACCGACATCCGCAGCAGGGATCTGCGGACACCAGTCAATGTGGGCTTCGTCGGGCTCGAGAACTACGTCACGCTGTTCGACGACCCGACGTTCGTCCGTGCCCTCCTGAACACCTTGTACTTCGTCGTCGTCGGCATCCCGGTCACGATGGTCATCTCGCTCGTCATCGCGGTCGCCCTCAACTCCGGAATCCAGCGTCTCAAGGGCTTCTTCCGTGTCGGGTACTTCGCTCCCGTCGTGACGAGCATCATCGCGGTCGCCGTCGTGTGGCGCTACATGTACCAGGGCGACGGGCTGATCAACGGCGCGCTCGCGTTCGTCGGCATCCACGGGCCGGACTGGCTGAACGACCCGGTCTGGGCGATGCCGGCGATGATCGTGATGGCGGTGTGGCGAAACTTCGGCATCCCCATGGTCATCTTCCTCGCCGGACTGCAGGGGGTTGCCCCCGAGCTCCATGAAGCCGCGAGCGTCGACGGTGCCTCGCGCTGGAGGTCCTTCCGGAGCATCACCCTCCCGCTGCTGCGGCCGACCACACTCGTCGTCGCCGTACTGCTGAGCATCTCGTACCTGCAGTTCTTCGAGGAGCCGTTCGTGATGACCGGGGGCGGCCCGCTCGACAGCACCATCTCGATCGGCTATTACGCCTACGAGCAGTTCGGCTTCGGCCTCTACGGCCTGGCATCCGCCGCGTCCTACGTGCTGGTCCTCGTGATCGCGCTGCTCAGCTTCCTCCAGTTCCGACTCTTCCGCACCCGGAGTTGAGATGACGACGGTAATCGCTCCCAGCGCTGCACGTCAGCGCGTCGCACTACGCATCGGCACGTACGTGCTGCTCGTCCTCGGCCTCGTCGTCACCCTCGCCCCATTCGCGTGGATGATGCTCGGAGCGCTCAAACCGACCGGCGAAATCATCGCCGACCCAACGGCCTGGCTGCCGAAGAGCCCCACCCTCGGCAACTTCGCCGACCTGTTGTCACGGCAGAACTTCGGCCTGTACTTCGTCAACAGCATCCTGGTGGCGGGCGCCTGCGTGGTCGGCAATGTGCTGTTCTGCTCGATGGCGGGCTACGCCCTCGCAAAGATCGACTTTGCCGGTCAGCGGATCCTGTTCAGCCTGGTGCTCGTGATGCTGGTCGTTCCCGGTATCGCCACGTTCGTGCCGTTGTTCGTCCAGGTCAGCAACCTCGGGTTGGCCAACAGCTACCTCGGTCTGATCATGCCGTACCTCGTGACGCCGCTCGGGGTGTTCCTCATGCGGCAGTTCATCGGCGAGATCCCCGACTCACTACTCGAAGCGGCGCGACTGGACGGGGCGAGCGAGGTGCGCATCTTCCTCCGGATCATCCTGCCGCTGTCCGGACCCGCCCTGGCGACCCTCGCGATCCTCACGTTCCTCTTCCAGTGGAACAACTTCCTCTGGCCACTGGTGATCGCGCAGACCGACAACATGTACACCTTGCCGGTCGCGCTCGCGCTCTTCGCGGTCGGGGCGAACGGGACCAACTACGGCCTCTTGCTCGCCGGCTCCGTCGCCGTTGTCCTCCCGATCGTGACCGTCTTCCTCTGCCTGCAGCGCTACTTCATTCAGGGCATCGCCAGCACCGGCATCAAGTAGTCGGCCCATCGATCTGCGAACGGACGAATGTGACCACGCTTCCCCACCTGCCTTCCACCACTGTGTCCACGGCGAGACGGCCAGTGCCGACCATCGACCGTTCTTCCGGACCAGCCCGTCTCATCGTCGACGGCTCGCCGTACCACGTGCGCGGAGTCGAGCTCCACAACTCGTCGTCGTCATCCTCCGCCGCGTTCAGGAACGGCCTTGCCACTGCGGCCGCCGTGCACGCGAACACAGTCCTCGCCAGTGTCACGTGGGAAGGCCTTCAACCGGAGGCGAACCGATTCGATTTCACGTCCGTCGAGCGCCTCATCCTCGACGCCCGTGCCGCCGGGACACGCCTCGTCCTGCTCTGGTTCGGCGCATGGAAGAACGGGACGTCGAGCTACGCACCGGCATGGGTCAAGCGGGACTGGCGCCGCTTCGCCCGCTGCGTACTCGAGGACGGAAGCATCTCCGACACCCTGACGCCCTTCGGCGACACCGACCTCGACCGGGACGCGTTCGTCGCGCTCGTCCGGTTCGTGGAAGAGTTCGACGCCGACGACCGCACCGTGCTGATGATCCAGATCGAGAACGAGGTCGGGCTACTCGGCTCATCCCGCGACCACTCCACACCGGCCTCCGTCGCCTTCGAGCAGCCGATCCCGCCGTCGCTGCGAGGCCCCCTCGGAGCGCGGGCCGGCTTCTCGACCGGCATCCCGCACCTGCGATGGACCGATGTGGAAGACGACCCGCTCGGCCGGGACGAGGCGTTCATGGCGTGGGGGTACGCCGCTCACGTGCAGAAACTCGCGGCCGCCGCCCGCGCGCACTCGTCGCTGCCGTTGTTCGTCAACGCCTGGCTCGACAGTGACATCGACCTCAACATCCCCGGATTCACAGTCGCCGGTGGGCAGCTGCCGGGGATGTACCCCAGCGGCGGCCCGCTTCCACGGGTTGCCGACGTGTGGACGACCGTCGCCACGGACGTCGACCTGTTCGCGCCGGACGTGTACTTCGGCGACACCGAGGCGATCTATGCATCCTTCTCCGCGATGTCCGGCGGACTGTTCATCCCCGAACAGCGCAGCGGGGAGGACGGTGTCGGTGCCGCCTTCCTGGCGTTCGGGGAGTATCAGGCGATCGGCGTCTCGCCGTTCGGAGTCGACTCCCGAAGTGAGACCGAGGTCGCGGCGCTCGCCGACGCGTACCGGATCCTCGAAGGCGTCGCAGAGATGATGACCGCAGCGGACGGCACGCGGGTGCCGACGCGGGGGTTCCACCTCACCGATGACCGGACCGCGGTCACGTTCGACTTCGGCGACGTACGCATCGATGTCAATCGGGCATCAGGATTCGGCGTGGACGACGCCGGCTCGCACGGATACGGCATCATCCTCGACCTGGGCGACGACACCTTCGCCATCGCCGGGCGAGGCTTCCACGCTGTCATTGACGGTGCCGATCCCGCCGTACGTGTGTGCATCGAGCAGGTGGTCGAACTCGAGCCGGGCCGAGCAACCGCGCGCGTCCTCAACGGAGACGAAACCGGAAGTGGTTCGCGCGTCATCCACCCACCGCGGGAGCGAGTCGTCAGCCAGTTCCCCATCGCCGCAGGCCACGCGCATACCGGCCTTTCGACGGTCCGCGTGTACCGCATACCCCGTACAGTGACGCGCGCCGGGTGGGGTTTGGGGTAGGCGGGTGTCAGCCGGCCAGTCGATAGTCTTCCGGCATGGGTGAGAGGGCGGGTGAGTCGGCAGACCTTCCCGAGTCGGCAGTGGTCGAGTTGCGCCGCACTGCCGCTGAACTGCTGGGGAACGTGTCGTCGCACGCCGATGACATGCTCGACTACATCCTCGAACGTATCCCCGAGGCCCGTGCCGATGACGATCTCCGCGGCCTGACGCTCGGGTCGTGCTCGTCGAACCTTGAGGCAGCGCTGTCGATGGTCCGGCACGGTATCGATGTGAGCGCCGCGACGGCGCCGGTCACCGCCCTCGAGCATGCGCGCGCCATGGCGGCCCGCGGCTACAGCGTCGATGTGATGCTGCGCTTCTACCGGCTCGGCCACGCCTACTTCAGCGCGCGCATTCTCACCGGGATCGCCGACGTGGTGCCCGACCCGACCCTCACCCTTGCGGTGGTGGCCAACCTGCAGCGCTACGCCTTCGCATACGTCGACCGCATCTCCAGCGAGGTCGCCGCCGAGTACATCGCCGAGCTCGACCGCATGCAGAACCGAGTCCGCGCGGCCAGGACTGACGCGGTCCGCAGGTTGATCGCCGGCGACCAGATCGACCTCGGGCGTGCCGAGCACACCTTGTCCCACCGGCTCACCGGATGGCAGACCGCCTTCGTCTGCTGGACCGATCGCGATGACGCCGACCTCGCGCGCGTTGGTACAGCGGTCGGTGCTCACTTCGGTTCCCTTCATCCCCTGCTCGTCCCGGACGGCTCCCAGGCGCTGTGGGGCTGGGTCTCCACCACGCGCGCTCCCGATGTGGCGCCAGCGGACCTGGCGGCATTGGCCGACCAGATCCCCAATATGGTCCGGATCTCCATCGGCACGCCGGCGCAGGGCCCCGGCGGCTTCCGCGACTCCCACGCCCAGGCGCAGCGCGGCTGTCGGATTATCGAGCTCTCCGGCCGGGGAGCTCCGGTGACGTCGTACGCCGAGGTGGCGCTCGTGGACACGATGAGCGGCGACCTGGACCTTGCCCGTGCCTTCGTCGCGAGCGAGCTCGGTGCCCTGGCGGTCAAGGGGCGCCGGGAGGACGAGGAACGACGGGCGCTGCTGGCAGTGCTCGACGCACAGGGAGGGCTGGCAGCCGCCGCCGCGGAGTTGGGGGTACACCGCAACACTGTGCTGCAGCGCATGCGCCGGGCAGAGGAACATCGAGGGCGTCCCGCTACGGAGCGTGTTGCCGAGCTGCATGCAGCGCTGCGGCTGGTCCATGTGCTCGGCCCAGTGGTGCTCACCTCGGAACCCGGCCGAACCTGACCGGTATGTGCTGTGCGCACACCGGCGTGGGCTCGGTACCCCTGGCATGGGTAGCTCGCGGTTCGTATGTTGCGGAGCATGTCAGGAACCACGGAGCAACCCGCGCCCGCAGCCTCGCCACACGCGCTTCCTGACCCCGGCGTTGGGGTCCCGGCGATCTCGTGGCCCATTGTTGGCATCTTCTCCGGTGCCATCGCGGTCTTCGCTGTCTCCACGTGGGCGGCGCTGGCCGACAGGCTTCCCGCCCCGGCGACGGTCTTGCTCAGCGCGACCGCGATCTTCGTGTTGTTCACCGTGCTGCACGACGCCGCGCATTACTCGGTGAGCACCCACCGCTGGGTCGACGTGGCCTTCGGCCGGGTCGCCATGCTCTTCGTCTCGCCGCTGATCTCGTTCAAGTCGTTCGCGTTCATCCATATCGAGCACCACCGCAACACCAACGACGACGAGAACGACCCCGACCACTTCGTCAGCGGCGCGCCGTTGTGGCAGGTCCCCGTTCGGTTCGCGCTGATGGACGTGCCGTACCTGGCCCTTCTGGTGCGCAACGTGAGGCGCCGTCCCCGGGCAGAGGTGTTGGAGACCTCGTTCCTGCTGGTGATGAGTGTCGCCGTGATCGTCACCTCTGCGTTCACCGGACACCTGTGGACGCTGGCGGTTCTGTACCTGATCCCCGAGCGGGTCGCCATGTTCGTCCTGGCGTGGTGGTTCGACTGGTTGCCGCACCACGACCTTGAGGACACTCAGCAGGAGAACCGCTACCGCGCCACCCGCAACCGCGTCGGCTCTGAGTGGATCCTCACACCTCTGCTCCTCTCGCAGAACTACCACCTCGTCCACCACCTGCACCCCTCGATCCCGTTCCACCGCTACGTCGCAGCCTGGCGACGCAACGAGGAGGCCTACCTCGAGCGTGATGCCGCGATCGGCACCGTCTTCGGCCAGCAGCTCGACCCGAATGAGTACCGCGAGTGGAAGCGGCTGAACGGCAAACTGGCCCGGATCCTCCCAGTGCGGATGCCGAAGCGTTCCTCCGCCCGTGCCGCGGTGTTCCACCCGGTCCGGGTCGCCAGCGTCGACCGGTTGACCGATGACAGCGTGCTGATCCGCTTCGGGGTGCCCGTCGACCTGGGCGACCAGTTCTCCTTCGAGCCCGGTCAGCACGTCAGCGTCCGCACCGACCTCGGAGGCGAGGGCGTACGGCGCAACTACTCCATCTGCTCCTCGGCCACCTCCGACACGCTGGCGATCGCCGTCAAGCACATTCCTGGCGGGGCCTTCTCCACCTTCGCGATGGAGCAACTCCGGGCCGGCGACACCCTCGATCTGATGACACCGTCCGGTTCGTTCGGCACACCGCTCCACCCACTCGCCAGGAAGAACTACGTGGCGATTGCCGCTGGCAGCGGCATCACCCCAGTGCTCTCGATCCTGCAGACAGCACTTGTCGTCGAGACCGAAAGCTGCTTCACCCTGCTCTACGGCAACCGGGACGCGGACAGCACGATGTTCCGCGACGTGCTGGACGACCTCGAGGCGCGTTACGCCGACCGGCTCCGGATCATCCACGTGCGCTCGCGCGATCCGCGACACCCGGCACATCTTCGCGGTCGCGTCGACCGCCCGAAGCTCGAACAATGGCTCGGCTCCGACCTGGCCGCGGCCTCGGTGGACGAATGGTTCCTGTGTGGACCGGTCGAGATGGTGACCGACCTGCGCGGACTGCTCATCGAGCGCGGCGCCGAGCCGGACCGCGTCCACGTGGAGCTCTTCCACGGCTACCAGAAGCCCAAGGTCGCCGACGGCTTCGCCCCGGCGACGGTCGCGGTCAGCCTGCGCGGCCGTCAGCACGAGGTCTCGCTGTCAGCCGGCGACACCGTCCTCGAGTCCGCGCTGAAGGCCGGACTGGAGGCGCCCTACGCCTGCCTCGGCGGAGCCTGCGGCACCTGCAAGGCGAAGGTACTGCTGGGGTCGGTCGCGATGGAACAAAACTTCGCCCTACCGCCGGCCGTTGTGGAAGCCGGCTACGTGCTCACCTGCCAAGCCCACCCCATCACGCCGTCGGTCACCGTCGACTACGACACCTGAAATCATGCCGTCGAACACGACCTCGCCACCCGCACCCGCAGGTGCTGGCGACAAACCGCGGACTGGTCGGAGCACTCACGGACATGAAGACGAGCCCGCCAACCACTCCGACCAGGATGGCGTTCGCGGCCATAATCACGAATCTCCACAGTTCTCCGTCGTCGCCGATCGCGACAGGACATCGTCGGCCGGGCGTCTCTGGAGCTCGTGAAAGGGCCTCGAAGACCCCCGACATGCTGCTGAACGAGTTCGGGACCATCGGGCTGGAGAGCTATGTGGAGGCAATCTGTGCCGTTCCAGGATCGGGGTGTGAACGAGATCGTCTTCTGACGGGAAGCCACTGAACGAGGGTGTCCGGAGAACCCGGTACGGCGAATCGCCTCATTCGTCCTTGTGCCGTTCAGGGCTGGGGGGGCCGGGTCAGGGGGACAATGCGGCGGTCCCCGAAGGTGACCATCGCGTGCACCGGTGTGGTACTGGCGCGCATGAGCGCCGCGAGGCCGCGGCGGCCCTGCCGGCGGGCGAGTTCCGGCCCGAGGGTGATCATCAGGGCGGTGAGGGCCGGCATCGGACGCCCGAAGAGTGTGATCTCCCTGATCTGTGCCTTGTCGTCGAGCCGCAGCTATTGCGCCTCCTCGAACGGCTGGGTCCCTACCTGCGCCCGGTAGGCCAGCGCGTACGTGTCGCCCTGGCCGATCTGGGTGTGGAAGCGAATGTCCTCGATCGCGGTGAACGCCGAGTCCAGGAAGTCGCGTAGCTGGTCAGATCCCTCGAGGCGGAACTGCTCCGTGAGCGGCGAGCTGAGGACGATATCCGGGCTCAAGCAGGCGACGGCGGCGTCGGCGTCACCGTTTTCCGCGGCGGCGGACCAGCGCGCGACGGTCGCGGCGGCGGTGTTGGTGGTTTCTGGCATGAGCCTCTCCCGGTCTGAACGGAGTGCTGGGGTTCGGGGTAGGCGTGTGTTCAGCCGGCCAGTTGGTTGAGCTTGCGGATCTGACTGTCGAAGGCCCAGGCGGGAACGAAGCGGCGCAATGTGCTGGCGCGTCCGGCCAAGGTGCCCGCGGTGTAGCGCAGCTTCGGCTTCGGGTCCGTCGCCGCCGCGACGATCACCTTGGCGACGATGGCGGGGTCGTCGCCGTCCTTGATCGCCGCCGCCATCACGCGGCCGAAGGTCTGCCGCTGCTGTGCGTACACCTGCAGCGGCATGTCGGGCTGCGTGCTGTTGGCCTCGAATCCGGTCCTGGTGTAGGCAGGTTCGACGAGCAGTGCTCGGATGCCGTACTCCCGGACCTCGTGGTCCAGGGACTGGGAGTAGCCCTCGATCGCGTGTTTGGAGGCGCCGTAGACGGCCATGAAGGGCGCGGGGATGAATCCCTGTACGGACGAGAGGTTGATGATGCGCCCGCGTCCCCGGGCTCGCATGTGTGGCAGGACCTCCTTCACCATGCGCATGACTCCGAAGACGTTGATGTCGAAGACCGCTTGGGCCTGCGCGATGGAGCTTTCCTCGGCCGCGCCGATCGAGCCGATGCCGGCGTTGTTGACGAGGACGTCGATCCGCCCGAACCGCTCGATCATCTGCTGGACTGTGGCGGTGGCCGAGGTGTCGCTGGCCACGTCGAGGTCGAGGAACGTCACCCCTTCCAGCGGGGTGACGCGCGAGGTGTCGCGGCTGGTGCCGACCACGTCGTAACCCGCTTTGACCAGCGCGAGCGCGGCTTCCTTCCCGATGCCGGAGGACGCACCTGTCACGAGTGCCACCGGGCGAGCTGTCGTCATCATGAACTCCGGATCTCAAAGAAGAAGTGGTGTGTTGTGATTTCCTACCGACAGGTCGTAACGGTAGACCAGTGAGTTGGAAATCGCAACACACCGGGCTAACGTGAGGTGATGACCGATCCCGACCCACGCCCCAGCATCCGCATGGCCGAGCAACCCTTGGAGGTCCGTCCCTGCTCACTCGCAGGCGCTCTGGACGTCCTTGGCGAGCGGTGGTCGCTCCTGGCCCTGCGGGAGATCGGCTACGGCGTGCACCGCTTCGCCCGTATCGCCGGCTACACCGGGGTGTCCCGCGACATCCTCGCCGACCGACTCCGCAAGCTGGAGGCTGCCGGCGTCATCGAACGCCGGCCGTACAGCGAACACCCGCCCCGCCACGAATACCATTTCACCGAGGCCGGCCGGGAACTCTTCCCGGTCATGCTCGCTCTCTCCCAGTGGGGCGACAGGTGGGCGGTGGACACCCCGGCCCTCACCCGTCGGCACTCCTGCGGCCAGCCGCTCGAAGTCGACCTGCTCTGTCACCACTGTGGCCAGCCGGTAACCCGCGACACCATCCACGCCGAACCCGCCGACGCCTGACCGGCGGCAAAGTCGACAGGCGGTTACCACACGCCGGAGAACCCACGCCGAGCCCAGGCGGTAAACCCGGGTACACCCGCCCGTCACCCGTCACGCCGACTCGTTCCCTTCCGACCCATCGGGCTCGCCGCCGGAACGCAGCCGCGCATCGTCGGCGGTAGGGATGCGCCAGCGGCCCGGCTCAGTGAGGTGGGATGTTCTGGTTGAGGTGGAAGAGGTTGTCCGGGTCGTACTTTCGCTTCAGGTCCTGCAGTTTGTCGTACGTCGAGGCGCCGTACGCGGACCGGATCCGGTCCTCGCCCTCGTCGGTGAGGAAGTTGACGTAGGCGCCGGACTGGTGCGGTTCGATCGCCCGCCAGGAGTCCCGGACCCATTCGCGCTCCGCGGGGAATCCGTCCGGGCCCGTGGTCGCACCGACGAAGTTGAAGGTGTGGCCGCTCGATCGGTCGCCGAACGCCGTACTGTCCGCAGGCACCCGGGAGATCGCGCCACCGAGGTGGAAGATCGGGTACGACGTCAGCGGTGAGTTGATCGCCAGACCGCGCGCGGCGGCGATGTCGACGACCTCGTCGGACAGTTCGGCGACATCGCAGGCCCGCATGTAGTACCACCAGCCGTGCGGGAAGCTGGGGTCGAACATCGCCTGATGGGCCACGAACGGCTTCGGCAGGCAAAGATCCAGCAGCGGTGGTGCGAAGGCCTTCAGCGGCGCGATCACCTGCTCGCCGTCCTCGACCGCACCGGCGTAACAGGCGACAATCACGACGACGGGGCGGCCGTGGAACTCGGTCGGGATCGTCGGCAGGGCCGGAATCCATCGGTGGATCACCGCGGTGGTCAGCTCGTCCGGAATGTCGGTGATCCAGTCACGGTAGAAGCGCAGCAACTCCGCCGACCGCTCCATCGGCCACATCACCGGGCGGGCATAAACGATCGGCCCGACCGGATGCAGCCGGAACTCGAACTCAGTGACGATGCCGAAGTTCCCGCCGCCACCCCGGATCCCCCAGAACAGATCGGCGTTGGCGTCTTCGCTCGCGGTCACCAGCTCGCCCTCGGCGGTCACCACGTCGACCGAGATCAGGTTGTCGATGCTCAGCCCGTACTTGCGCATCAACCAGCCGATCCCGCCGCCCAACGTGAGACCGGCGAGACCGGTGTGGGTGACGATGCCGGACGGTGTGGCGAGCCCGAACGCCTGCGTCTCGCGATCGAGTTCCCCGAGCAGCACGCCGGCCTGAGCCCGCGCGGTACGTCGTACGGGGTCGACCCGGATGCCCTTCAGAAGCGCCAGGTCCAGCAGAACACCCCCGTCGCAGGTCGAGTGACCGGGGAAGCTGTGGCCGCCGCCGCGGACCGCCACCGGCCCACCGGTACGGCGGGCGAACGCGAGCGCGGACCGGATGTCGGCGACGCCGGTGCAGCGGGCGATCAGGCCCGGCCGACGATCGATCGACCCGTTCCAGACTCGGCGCAACTCGTCGTACGACGCATCGCCCGGGTGGACGAGATCGCCCCGAAAGTCCAGCGCGAGATCGTTGACTGCGTTCGTGTCCCAAGTGATGGTGCCCATGGCTGACCTCCCCCTCCCCCAGGTCCTCCCACTTCGACAGTGTGCGCCTGCGCACCAGGCCTGTCGAGGAGAGGACCTCAGAGCGCGAAGGTCGTGGTGTCTTCGTCGAAGGGACCCATCACGGTCAAGGCGGGGGCGCCGGCGTAGAGGTCGGCGGCCAGGGTGCGGACGTCGTCGAGGGTGACGGCGTCGATGCGGTGCAGCAGGGTGTCGACGGTGGGGAGTTCGCCGTACACGAGTTCGGCCTTGGCGATCCGGGTCATCTTGGCACCGGTGTCCTCCAGGCCCATCACCACCGAGCCACGCATCTGGCCCTTGCCGCGGAGCAGTTCGTCCGGGGTGATGTTGCCGCTGGCAATCGACTCCAGCTCGGTCCGGATCACGTCCAGCACCTCGGGAGCCTTCTTCGGCAGACAGCCCGCGTACACCCCGACCATGCCGGAGTCCGCGTACGCCGAGCCGAAGGTGAACACCGAGTACGCCAGCCCGCGCTTCTCCCGCACCTCCTGGAACAACCGGGACGACATGCCGCCACCGACGATCCCGTGCAACACACCGGCCACGAATCGGCGATTGTCACTCCGGACCAGTCCGGGCATGCCCAGCACCAGATGTGCCTGCTCGGCGTCCCGGTGATGCACCCGCACTCCCCCGTACGTCGGGACGCGGCGCCGCGAGCCTCGTCGTACCGGAGCCGGCTCCGCGTCAGTGCTGACCCAGTGCCGCTCGAATGCCTTGCGGACCAGGCGAACTACGTCGGAGTGCTCCACGTTGCCTGCCACCGAGACGACCATGTTCGCGGGCAGATAGCGACGGCGGTACCAGCCGGCCACCTGGCGACGGGTCAGGCCGGCCACCGACTCCGGCGTACCGGTGATCGAGCGGCCGAGTGGGGTCGGGCCCCAGAGTTGTTCGGCGAACAGGTCGTGGATGTGGTCCGACGTCTCGTCGGCGTGCATCGCGATCTCTTCGTCGATCACGTCCCGCTCGCTCTCGACGTCCTCCTCGGTCAGCGTGGCCGAGGTGATCATGTCGCAGATGACGTCCACCGCGAGCGGCAGGTCGGAGTCGAGCACCCGGGCGTAGTAGCAGGTGTACTCCTTGCCGGTGAACGCGTTCATCTCGCCACCGACCGCGTCCAGAGAGGCGGAGATCTCGAGTGCGTCGCGGCGCTCGGTGCCCTTGAACAGCAGGTGTTCGAGGAAATGCGTCGCACCGGACAGGTGGACCGGCTCGTCGCGGGAACCGACGCCGACCCAGACGCCGAAAGTGACCGAGCGGAAGCCCGGAACGGACTGGGTGAGCACACGAAGCCCGGAGGGAAGGACGGTCCGTTTCACCGGACCGCCCTGCTCCGGGCTCAGCAGTGTGCTGGTGATCGCTCGGGTCACTCGGCGGCTGCGGCCTCAGCCGTGTCGGCGTCGCCCTTTGCAGCGTCTTTTTCTTCACCCTCGACCACCGGGATCAGCGAGAGCTTGCCACGGTCGTCGATCTCGGCGATCTCGACCTGCAGCTTCTGGCCGACGGACAGGATGTCCTCGACCGCCTCGACCCGCTTGCCGCCGGCCAGCGGGCGCAGCTTCGAGATGTGCAGCAGGCCGTCCTTACCGGGCAGCAGGCTGATGAACGCACCGAAGTTGGTCGTCTTCACGACCGTGCCCAGGTAGCGCTCGCCCTTCTCCGGCATGGTCGGGTTCGCGATCGCGTTGATCGCGGCCCGGGCCGCCTCGGCCGAGGGACCGTCGGTGGCGCCGATGTAGACGGTGCCGTCGTCCTCGATCGAGATGTCGGCGCCGGTGTCCTCGGTGATCTGGTTGATCATCTTGCCCTTGGGCCCGATCACCTCGCCGATCTTGTCGACCGGCACCTTCACCGAGATCACCCGCGGCGCGAACTCGCTCATCTCACCAGGCGCGTCGATGGCCTTGGCCATCACGTCCAGGATGGTGAGCCGGGCGTCCCTGGCCTGGGTCAGCGCGCCCGCGAGCACGCTGGCCGGGATGCCGTCCAGCTTGGTGTCCAGCTGCAGAGCGGTGACGAAGTCCTTCGTACCGGCGACCTTGAAGTCCATGTCGCCGAACGCGTCCTCCGCGCCCAGGATGTCGGTCAGCGCGACGTACTCGGTCTCGCCGTCGACCTCACCGGAGATCAGACCCATCGCGATACCGGCGACCGGGGCCTTCAGCGGCACACCGGCGGACAGCAGCGAAAGGGTGGAGGCGCAGACCGAACCCATCGAGGTGGACCCGTTCGAGCCGAGCGCCTCGGACACCTGGCGCAGCGCGTACGGGAAGTCCTCGCGGGACGGCAGCACCGGCACCAGGGCCCGCTCGGCCAGCGCGCCGTGACCGATCTCGCGGCGCTTCGGCGAACCCACCCGGCCGGTCTCACCGGTCGAGTAGGGCGGGAAGTTGTAGTTGTGCATGTAGCGCTTGCGGGTCTCCGGCGACAGCGTGTCCAGCTGCTGCTCCATCCGGAGCATGTTCAGCGTGGTGACACCCATGATCTGGGTCTCGCCGCGCTCGAACAGAGCCGAGCCGTGCACCCGCGGGAGCACCTTGACCTGCGCCTTGAGCGGCCGGATGTCGGCCAGGCCGCGACCGTCGATGCGGACCTTGTCCTTGAGCACCCGCTGCCGGACCAGCTTCTTGGTCAGCGAACGGAAGGCTGCGGACAGCTCCTTCTCGCGACCCTCGAAGTCGGCGGCCAGCTTGTCCACCACGGCGGCCTTGACCGCGTCGGTGGCGTCCTCGCGCTCGTGCTTGCCGGCGATGGTCAGCGCCTGGGCCAGCTCCTCGGTCGCGGCGGCCTCGACCGCGGCGAACGCGTCGTCGGCGTAGTCCGGGAAGACCGGGAACTCGCCGGTCGGCTTCGCGGCCCGGGAGGCCAGGTCGGCCTGCGCCTCGACCAGCGCCTTGATGAACGCCTTGGAGGCCTCGAGGCCCTCGGCGACGATCTCCTCGGTCGGCGCCTGTACGCCGGACGCGACCTTCTCGAACGTGCCCGGAGTCGACTCGGCCTCGACCATCATGATCGCGACATCACCGGAGTCGGTCACCCGGCCGGCCACCACCATGTCGAAGACGGCGTCCTCGAGCTCGGTGTGGGTCGGGAACGCCACCCACTGGCCCTCGATCAGCGCGACGCGGACGCCGCCGATCGGACCGGAGAACGGCAGCCCGGCGAGCTGGGTGGACATCGACGCGGCGTTGATCGCGAGTACGTCGTACAGCTTGTCCGGGTTGAGCGCCAGGACGGTGATGACGACCTGGATCTCGTTCCGCAGACCGGACACGAACGACGGCCGCAGCGGGCGGTCGATCAGCCGGCAGGTCAGGATCGCCTCTTCCGAGGGACGACCCTCGCGGCGGAAGAACGAACCGGGGATGCGGCCCGCGGCGTACATCCGCTCCTCGACGTCAACCGTCAACGGGAAGAAGTCGAACTGGTCCTTGGGCTTCTTGCTGGCCGTGGTGGCCGACAGCACCATCGTGTCGCCGTCGAGGTACGCGGCGGCCGAACCGGCGGCCTGCTGGGCCAACCGGCCCGTCTCGAAGCGAATGGTGCGGGTGCCGAAGCTGCCGTTGTCGATCACGGCCTCGGCGAAATCTGCGCCCTCCATGGGCGTGCTGGTGGATCCCGACACGGGATACCCCTTTCTCACAGTCTCGTTGACTGTTCCACTGTCGACGACTGCGAGGCGCGAGCTTCCGGGGTGCCGGTCTTCGATCGAGGCCCGCGGGTGCTGTGGTGCCTGCACCCGAAAGCCACTACCGAGGACCGGTCGTCGGCCCGCAACGCGCTCCGCGTCGTCTCGTTTGTCGTGCTTTACGTGCTCTGTTCAGTTGTTCCGGTTCAGTTGTTCTTGCGAACCGGTGGATACGCTGAGGAGCGGCCACCCGGAGTTCGGGAGGCCGCTCCTCGCGACGTCATCGGCGAAGGCCGAGCCGCTCGATCAGGGACCGGTAGCGGTTGATGTCCTTCTTCGACAGGTAGTTCAGCAGCCGGCGGCGCTGACCGACCAGGAGAAGCAGACCACGACGGCTGTGGTGGTCGTGCTTGTGCTCCTTCAGGTGCTCGGTCAGGTGAGCGATCCGGTGTGTCAGGA
This sequence comes from Kribbella caucasensis, assembly GCF_004361855.1. GTDB lineage: Bacteria > Actinomycetota > Actinomycetes > Propionibacteriales > Kribbellaceae > Kribbella > Kribbella caucasensis. Next base: position 142,755 of record NZ_SNWQ01000005.1, on the reverse strand, counting down.
GCGCCACCTGGACCTCGGGAGAACCAGTGTCACCCTCGGTCAGGGCGTACTCACCCATGATCTTCTTCTTCGTCGCAGCATCAACAGATGACACGGAGTTCCTCTCGATTTCCGTTGCGCGGCGCACCGGGGCATTTGTCACCCGGGCACTCTCGATCCGCGGCCGTTCAGACGGCAGCGCCAAGAGTATCAGCCTGTGGACAACCAGAGCTAATTCGTGACGCTGCGGGGTGTCGTCGAGGGATCACTCGGTCAGGATGCGGCGTGCCGCGTCTACGTCGGCCTTCATCTGGACGAGGAGTTCGTCGATGGTGTCGAAGCGGATCTGGGTGCCGCGGAGTCGGGCCACGAAGTCGACCGCGATCCGGGCTCCGTACAGCTCCAGGTCGTCGCGGTCCAGCACATACGACTCCACCCGGCGGTCGACGCCGTCGAAGGTGGGGTTGCTGCCCACACTGATGGCGGCTGGCAACGGTTCGCCGTACTGCGGGGCGCCGGGTGCGGGTTCCAGCACGGTCAGCCGGCCGGCGTAGACACCGTCCAGCGGGATGGCGGCCCCGGGATCCGCGGGGATGTTGGCCGTTGGGTACCCCAGCTCGCGGCCGCGCTTGTCGCCCTCGACGACGATCCCGGTGACTCGCAACGGCCGGCCGAGGATCGTGGCGGCGCCCTCGACGTCACCGGCCGCGATGAGTTCGCGGACCAAGGTCGACGACCAAGGTTGCGCATCGCCCTGCAGGGCAAGGCCTTCCACCTGGAATCCGGCCGCTGCGCCGGCCTCGACCAAGGTGTCCACATGGCCGGCGGCTTTGTGGCCGAAGCGGAAATTCTCGCCGACTACAACGGCCTTGGCGTGCAGCGTGCCGACGAGGACTCGGTCGATGAACTCCTGCGGCGACCAGTTCGAGACGTCCTTGTCGAACGGGAGGATCAGTACCGCGTCCGCGCCCGCTTGACCGAGCAGCTCGGCGCGTTCCTCCGGCGCGGTGATGGGTGCCGGTGCCCGGTCCGGACGGAGTACGGCCATCGGGTGTGGGTCGAAGGTGAGCGCGACCACCGGCAGCCCGCCCAGCTCGGCGGCCCGGGCGCGGGCGTGGGCCAGTACCTCCTGGTGACCGCGGTGGACGCCGTCGAAGTTGCCGATGGTGACGACCGAGGGGCCGAAATCGGGGCCCACCTCGGTCAAACCGTGCCAGACACGCATGGGAGCAGGATTCCATGTCTCCGGTCGGGCCGTTGCATCAGGTCCACGATCACCCCTTGTAATCGGTTGGTGACACAACTCAGGGTGAGGCCGCGCAACTTCGCCCATGGGAGGTCCTGTGAAGCTGCATCGCGTTGTCGCGGCACTCATCGCGTCGGCTTTGGTCGGCCTGCTGTCGGTCGCGAGCACCGCTACCGCGCCGGCTGCCGTCGAGACCGCGCCCGCCACGGGATCGGCATACGAGAGTGCATGGGGATCGACGTACGGGACTGCCTCGGGACCGGCGTACGGGATGTACGTCGCGTTGGGCGACTCGTACTCCTCCGCGCCGCTGGTGCCGTTGCCCGAGCTGCTGTCGCTGGGGTGTGTCCGGTCGACGAGCAACTATCCGAAGCTGCTCGCGGGGCTGCTCCGGGTGTCGCGGTTCACCGATGTGAGCTGTGGTGGCGCGGATACGACCAACATGACTCAGCCGCAGAGCACGCCGCTCGGAGTGTTCCCGCCGCAGTTCAGCGCGCTGACGCCGGACACCGATCTGGTGACGGTCGGGATCGGCGGGAACGACTTCGGGGTGTTCGGCCGGATCATCGAGACCTGTCCGGCGGTGCGGGCGGAGGACCCCACCGGTGCGCCGTGCAAGAAGAAGTTCACGGTGGACGGGGTCGACACGTTGAAGGCCGACATCGCGAAGACCCGGATGCGGATCGCGGAAGTTGCCCAGGGCATCAAGCAGCGGGCACCCTCCGCGACGGTCGTACTGATCGGCTACCCGAAGATCGCGCCTGCGCAAGGGACTTGTCCGGCGATCCTGCCGTTCGCGGACGGCGATTACGCGTATCTCTACTCGATCGAGCAGGAGCTGAACCTGGCGATCGAGACGGCTGCCGAGGCGGCGGGTGTGCTCTACCTGGACACGTTCGGACCGTCGACCGGGCACGATGCCTGCGCTCCGGACGGTCAGGCGTGGATCCAGGGGAAGGACATCAATCTGCTGCGGGCGTTGAGCTATCACCCGCGGTTCGAGGGCCAGGCCGGGGTGGCGGCGCTGACCTTCAAGAAGCTGACCGGTCTGCCGGAGACGATCTCCGCTGCTGAGCAGATCGGCTTCGCCCGGCAGGGTCGCGAGCTGAGCCGGCAGGCTGTCAAGGCCAATCTCCCCCAGGCCTACGAGGCCTCCATGGACCGCCTACGGACCAGCGCGCAACGCTGACCCTTTCCAACCCGTACGGCGGACGCCGGGCCGGCCCACTTCACGCGTGGGCCGGCCCGGTGCTTTTCAGGCCAGGGCGTCGGTCAGCTCGGTCAGCGCCTGTCCGAGCGGCAGGCTCACCCGATGCGTTGCGTACGGGTCGCCTCGGGTCAGGCCCTGATTGACGATCAGGATCGGTTTACCGGCCTTCGCCGCGTGCCGGACGAAGCGGAAGCCGGACATGACGGTCAGGGACGAGCCCAGGACCAGGACGGCGTTGCTGTCCTCGATCAGGCGGTAGCAGCGTTCGACCCGTGACTTGGGGACGTTCTCGCCGAAGAAGACCACGTCGGGCTTGAGGATCCCGTCCTCACACGAACTGCAGTCGACCAGCCGGAAGCCGGTCACCGCGTCCTCCGCCAGCTCGACGTCGCCGTCCGGGTTGATCCGCGTCGCCTCCGCGGCGAACACCGGGTTGGCTTTGCGCAGCCGCCGATCCAGCTCTTCGCGGGCCGAGGTGCGGCGGCAGACCAGGCAGATCACCCGATCCAGGTTGCCGTGGAGTTCGATCACGTCGCGGGCGCCGGCGGCCTGGTGGAGACCGTCGACGTTCTGTGTGATCACGCCGCTCAGGTAGCCGTGGGCCTGGAGTACGGCGACCGCGTGGTGCCCGTCGTTCGGGTTGGCGCGGGCGATCGTGCGCCAGCCGAGATGGCTGCGTGCCCAGTACCGTCGCCGCCCGGATTCGCTCCCCACGAAATCGCCGTACGTCATCGGCGTGTGGGTCCGCAGGCTGCCGGTCTCGCCGCGGTAGTCCGGGATCCCCGACTCGGTCGAGATCCCCGCCCCGCTGAGCACCACCACTCCCCCACCGGCAACCACGTCGGCCACCGGCCCCACATCCGTCGTACCAGGCTCAAGCGCAAGCACCTCAGGACCCGGAGTCCAACTCAACGTAGGCCGCGAACGCACCCCTCCAGCGTACGGCCCACCCGCCCGGCAAGCGCGAACAAGACCTCGGACCGTCAACCCCGCCCACGCCGTGACCACCTGCCGCGAGCCATGAAACCGGCCGGACCGTGACCACAAGCCGCGAACCGCGAACAGCGCCTTCGCCGTGATCATCTGCCGTGAACCTTGAAACCGGCCGGACCACGACTACCAGCCGTGAACCGCGAACACCGCCTTCGCCGTGACCATCTGCCGTGAACACCGACCGGACCATGACCACCGCCTGGGACCCGTGAACACCAGCGTGGACCGTGAGCACCGGCTGCACCTTCGCCACGGGCCGGGCTGTGAACAAGAAGTGGGGACCGTGAACAAGAAAGCGGGAGCTAGCCAGCTTGGGCCGTGCCTTGTTGACGGTCCCCACTTTCTTGTTCACGGTCCCCACTTCTTGTTCACGGTCCCCACTTCTTGTTCACGGTCCCTACTTCTTGTTCACGGTCCCGAATTCTTGGTTCACGGGTCGATGCGGGGTGGGCCTGCGGTGAGGCGGCGTTCAGCTTGTTCGCGGACGACTATCGGGTCGAGGGAAGACCAGTCGGCGTCGATCCACCAGGTGGCGCCGGCGTCTGCCCAGGGCCTGACCTGCTCGGCCGCGTTCGGGTCGTCGGCCGAGGTGGTGCCTTCGGTGGCGATTTCGTAGCCGTCCATGGTCAGGCCGTGGGCGGCACGTTCCCGGCGGATCCACTCGACGCCCTCGGCCAGCAACTCCGGCGTCAGCTCCCCAGGCGACTCGCTCGTCTGCTCCCCCGCTTGCCCACCCGTCGACTCGCCCACCTGCGCACCGCTCGACTCGCCCACCTGCGCGCCCAGAGACGCGCCCGGCTGCTCCCCCGTCGGCTCGCCGTGCGACTCACCTGTCTGCTGGCGTGGTGCCGTGATCGGCGCGTAGTGCGGCAGCCAGCCGTCCTGTAGTGCGGCGCGGCGCATGGATTTCGTCCGCGGCCAGGCTCCCACCACCCAGGTCGGGATGCGCGGCTGCTGGACCGGGGGCGGTGGCGCGGGTGGTACGAGGGACTCGAGCTTCCGGGAGCGGTAATGCTTGCCGTCGAAGGCGAACGGCTGGTCGCGCCAGAGGTGCTGCAGCATCTCCAGGGACTCGTCCATCAGTTCGGCGCGGACCTTGCGACCCGGGTCGTCCTCGAAGATCCAGAACCGGTCCTCACCGGTGACGCCGAGACCGACGGACAGGATCACCCGGCCGTTGCTGAGGTTGTCGACGGTCGAGGCTTGGCCGGCCACGTCCCACGGTTTTCGGCGCGGCAGCGGGGTCAGCATCGTGCCAAGCCTGATCCGCTCGGTCGTCATCGCGGCCGCGGCCAGCATCGCCCACGCGTCGATCCCCCAGATCGACTCCCAGACGAAGAACCCGTCCCAGCCGTGCTCCTCAGCCAGCGCCGCCAACTCAGCCGCCGCCCGCGCATCCCCATACGCCATCACGAACCCGTACTTCATGCCCCGCACCCTAATCACCGCCACCGACAAAATCCGCCCGCCGCGGAACCGCCCGGCCACGCCGAATCTCGTGGACCAACCTCCGAGATGCATCGTTGCCCATCCAGAATCCGAGGGGGCGGCCACTCACCCGGGAGGCTAGCCCACGAGATGCGCGGCCGGGCCCGGCGAGTGGGCCGGGCGGAGTGGGCTGGGCGAAGTGGGCCGGGCGAAGTGGGCCGGGCCGCGCGAAGCCGCCTTGGGCACCCACCAGTCAGGCGGTGGGGTGAAACGTGGCTGGCCGGTGCCCAAGGTCGCCTGCGGCGCGTCGGCCGGCGAGCCTATCCGAGCGCGGCCGCGGGCTGGGTCAGGTGCGCTGGCAGATGGTCCGGGGAGGGTTTTCGCGGTGACCGGGGAGGGGAATTGGCTCGGAACGGGCTCGGAACGGGCAGAAATCCGCCCCAAACGCCGCCGCCGGACCGGGCGGAGGGGACCGGGCCGGGTGGGCTGGGGTCAGGTGCGCTGGCGGGTGCTCCGGGGAGAGTTTCGCGGTGACCGGGGCGGGGAAATGGCTCGGAACGGGCAGAAACCCGCCCCAAACGCCGCCGCCGGACCGGGCGGAGGGGGCCCGACCGGGCTCGGTGGGCGGACTGGGTGGGGCGGGGGGTGGTGAGTGGTGGGGGTGGGCGGTGTGGTGGGGCTAGGTGACGAAGACGGCGGTGGGTTTGGCTAGGGGGCCGTGGGGTTCGTAGAGGGCCAGGAAGGTGCCGTCGGGGGCGAACATGGCGGTCTGGCCGGCGGGGAGTTTGAGGCCGGGCAAGGGGCGGCCGGTGCGGATGGCGGCGGACTGGTCCGCGTCGGCGTCGTACCGCGGGAAGGTGTCCGCGGCGACGTCGGCGATGGGGAGCCAGGTGAAGTCGTCCGCGAACTCCTCCAGGGTGTGCGCCGACTTGATGTCGAAGGTGCCGACACGGGTACGGCGGAGCATGGTGAGGTGACCGCCGACGCCGAGTTCGGCGCCGAGATCGCGAGCCAGCGCACGGATGTACGTGCCGCTCGAACAGTCGACCGAGATGTCGACCTCGATCCCGGCCGCCGGGGTCGCGGCCGGGTGCGCGTGGGCCTCGGCCGGGCGCGGGCGTACGTCGGTGATTTCGTAGCGGGAGACTGTGACGCTGCGGGCTTTGAGGGCTACCTCTTCGCCGGCGCGGACGCGTTCGTACGCACGACGGCCGTTGACCTTGATCGCGGAGACCTTGGACGGGACCTGGGAGATCTCGCCCCGGAATCCGGCCACGGCCGCCTCGATCGCCTCGGCCGTGATCCCGGCGATCGCGTCGGCCGGCGCCACGTCGAGGATGTCGCCCTCGGCGTCGTCGGTGGACGTGGTCGCGCCGAGCAGGATCGTCGCGTCGTACGACTTGTCGGCCAGTTGGAGGTGGCCGAGCAGCCGGGTCGCCCGGTTCAGGCCGACCACCAGTACGCCGGTGGCCATCGGATCGAGTGTGCCCGCATGACCGACCTTCCGGGTGCCCGCGAGCTTGCGGATCCGGGCCACCACCGTGTGCGAGGTCAGCCCGGCCGGCTTGTCGACGATGACGATGCCATCAGCAACCACCACCCCACCCCGCGCCAACTCCGGCCTCGTCCCCTCCGCCTGCGTCACCTCGGCCGCAGCCACGTCCGCCCCAGCCACCTCGGCCCCAGCCACGTCCGCCCCCGTCACCTCGGCCCCAGTCACGTCGGCCCCAGTCGCCTCTGGCCGTTCCGCCTCCGGCCGTTCCGCCTCCGGCCGGTCCGCGCCGAGGTCCGCGCCGTTCTGGTTACTCGTCGTCGGGGTCATCGTCCTCGCGGTGCTTGTACGGGTCGGCCTCGCCGGCCGGTTTGGCGCCGGCGGCGGTCTTGGCGACCTCCGCGTCGGCCTGCCGGGCCTTGGTCAGCAGGTCCTCGATGTGGCCGGCGGTCTCCGGGACGGCGTCCAGGAAGAACGCCACACTCGGGCTGTGCCGCAGGCCGAGCGCCTTGCCGACCTCGCTGCGGATCAGTCCGCGGGCCGACTCCAGCGCCGCCGCCGTGGACGCGCGGGACTGCTCGTCGCCGTACACCGTGTAGAAGACGCTGGCCTCGCGCAGATCACCGGTCAGCCGGGCGTCGGTCACCGTGACGAAGCCCAGCCGCGGATCCTTGACCCGGCGCTCCAGCAGTTCCGCGACCAGGACCTGGATCCGGTCGGCCAGCTGCTTCGCCCTTGCTTCACCCATCCGGGCTCACTCCCTCGTTCCTTGCCTCTTCATGCGTAACGTCCGGAGTGACGGTTCAGCTCCGCCACTCCGGACGTTACTCCGCGTGCCGTACGCCGGTGAGCAGGTGTCCCACTCACCGGCCTGAGGCGCCGATCAGCTGCGCGGCTTCTCGCGCAACTCGAACGCCTCGACGACGTCGCCGATCTTGATGTCGTTGTAGCCGTTGAGGGTCAGACCACACTCGAAGCCCTCGCGGACCTCGGACGCGTCGTCCTTGAACCTCTTCAGCGACGACAACTCGGTGTTGTCCACCACCACCGCACCGTCCCGGATCAACCGGACCTTGGCGTTGCGGCGGATCAGGCCACTGGTCACCCAGCAACCGGCGATGTTGCCGACCTTCGAGGACTTGAAGATCTCCCGGATCTCCGCCTGGCCCAGCGTGACCTCTTCGTAGATCGGCTTGAGCATGCCCTTCAGGGCCGCCTCGATGTCGTCGATCGCCGAGTAGATGACCGAGTAGTACCGGACATCCACGCCCTCGCGCTCGGCCAGGTCACCGGCCTTGCCCGCCGGCCGCACGTTGAAGCCGATGATGACGGCGTTCGACGCGATGGCCAGGTTGACGTCGTTCTCGTTGATCGCACCGACACCACGGTCGATGACCCGGAGGTTGACCTCGTCGCCGACCTCGATCCGGACCAGCGCGTCTTCCAGCGCCTCGACCGAACCGGACACGTCGCCCTTGAGGATGAGCAGCAGTTCCTGGGTCTCGCCCTTCTCCATCGAGGCCATGAAGTCCTCGAGGGTCCGGCGCGCGCGCCGCTTGGCGTTGGCCGCCGCACGAGCGCGGGCTTCCCGCTTCTCGGCGATCTGCCGGGCCATCCGGTCGTCGTCGACCACCAGGAACTTGTCGCCCGCTCCCGGTACCGCGGTCAGACCGAGGACCAGCACCGGACGCGACGGGGTCGCCTCTTCGACAGCGTCGCCGTGCTCGTCGAGCATGGCCCGGACCCGGCCGTACGCCGGTCCCGCCACCATCGAGTCGCCGACCCGCAGCGTGCCGCGCTGCACCAGCACGGTCGCCACCGGACCACGGCCCTTGTCCAGGTTCGCCTCGATCGCGATGCCCTGGGCCGGCATGTTCGGGTTGGCCCGCAGGTCGAGTGCCGCGTCCGCGGTCAGTACGACGCCCTCGAGCAGCCCGTCGATGTTGATCCGGGACTTCGCCGAGACGTCGACGAACATCGTGTCGCCGCCGTACTCCTCCGGCACCAGGCCGTACTCGGTCAGCTGACCGCGCACCTTGGCCGGGTCCGCGCTCGGCACGTCGATCTTGTTCACCGCGACCACGATCGGGACGTTCGCCGCCCGGGCGTGGTTCAGCGCCTCGATCGTCTGCGGCATCACGCCGTCGTCGGCCGCGACCACCAGGATGACGATGTCGGTGGCCTGCGCACCACGGGCCCGCATGGCGGTGAACGCCTCGTGACCCGGGGTGTCGACGAAGGTGATGGCCCGCTGCTCGCCGTCCACCTCGGTGGTCACTTGGTACGCACCGATGTGCTGGGTGATGCCACCGGCTTCCTTGGCCACGACGTTGGCTTCCCGGACCGCGTCCAGCAGCTTCGTCTTACCGTGGTCGACGTGACCCATCACGGTCACCACCGGCGGCCGCTTGACCAGGTCGCCCTCGCCGCCCTCGTCCGACCCGAAGTCGATGTCGAACGACTGCAGCAGCTCGCGGTCCTCGTCCTCCGGGGACACGATCTGGACGTCGTACTCCAGCTCGGTGGCGAGCAGCTGCAAGGTCTCCTCGTTCACCGACTGGGTCGCGGTGACCATCTCGCCCAGGTGGAACAGCACCTGCACCAGCGACGCCGGATCCGCGCCGACCTTCTCGGCGAAGTCCGTCAGGGACGCGCCGCGAGCCAGCCGGACGACCTCGCCGTTACCGTGCTTGACCCGTACGCCGCCGACGGCCGGAGCCTGCATGTTGTCGAATTCCTGGCGCTTGGCCCGCTTCGACTTGCGGCCACGGCGAGCCGGGCCACCCGGACGACCGAAAGCACCCTGGGTGCCACCACGGCCCCGGTTGCCCGGACCTGGACGACCGCCACCGCCACCACCGGGAGGGCCGCTCGGGCCACCACCGGCGCCACCGGGACGGAAACCGCCACCGCCGCCTCCGCCACCACCGCGCGGACCGGCACCCGGTCCACCCGTACCACCGCCGCCACCTGGACGACCGCGGCCACCGCCGCCTCCGCCACCACCGGCGCCACCGCCGGGGCCGGACGGACGACCGGTGAACGTGCCGGCCGAGGACTTCGGCATCATCGCCGGGTTCGGCCGCGGCGCGCCGGGCACGCCGCCCTGACGCGGCCGGTCGGAACGCTCACCGCCACGGGCCTGCGGCGGCCGCGGCGACATCCCGGACGGGCTGGCGCCCGCCGGAGCGGACGAGCCCGGACCCGGGCGCGCGCCACCGCGCTGCATGCCCTGAGTGGAGCTGAACGGGTTGTTACCCGGACGCGGGGCGCCCGGACGGGGACCCCCGGACCGCGAATCACCGGAACCACCCGGACGCTGGCCACCACCCGGACGGGGCGCACCCGGACGCGGGCTGCTGCCCGGCCGCGCGGACCCACCCGGTGCGCCGGGACGCGGCGCCGGCCTGGCCGGACCATCTGCCGCGGGACGCTGCTGTGCCGGGGTAGCACCCGGCTTGGCGGGCGCCGGCGTGGCCTTGGCGGCCGGAGCTTCCACCGAGTCGGCGCGAGCGGCCGGAGCCTCGAACGCCGGCTGAGCGACAGTGCCGGAACCGGCAGAGTCGCCCGGACGAGCCGGAGCGGGGGTCTCCGTGCGCGGGCCGGGCTTGGGACCAGGCCGCGGGCCCGGACGGGCGCCGCCGGACGGTGCCGAACCGGTGCCACGCGCGGGCGTTTCCCCGGCGGTGTCAGGCACCGAGACAGCGGGGCCGCTCGGAGCGGCCGGCGCCTCGACGGGCGCCTCGGCCCGCGGGGCAGGCGACTCGGCCCGGGCGGCCGGCGCTTCGACGGCAGGAGCGGGGCGCTCGGCCGGAGCTGGGCGCTCGGCCGGAGCTGCGGGGGCAGGAGCCTTCCGCACGGCGGGCTCCGCCGGGGTGACCGGTGCGGTCGCCTGCGGCGCAGCGGAGGTACTTGCGGCGGCCTTCTTGGCCGCGCGCTTCTTCGGCGGGTTCTTCTCGAACTCTTCCGCCAACCTACGGACTACGGGTGCCTCGATCGTCGAGGACGCCGATCGGACGAACTCTCCCATGTCGTTCAGCCTGGTCAGTACGACCTTGCTGGTAACTCCGAGCTCTTTCGCGAGCTCGTAGACCCGGACCTTTGCCACTACTCTCCCTCTGGTCCGAGCCTGGGCGCGGACCGTTAGTTGACGTACATGCTCATCGCATTGCACTCATCGTTCGACACTCATCGAGTGGTCATGAGTCGATGACCCGCCTTCATGTCGTCGCGACGATCCTTCGACCGCTGCGGGCGGCCGGGTGGCCGCACTTTCCTTACCAATTGCACTGCTGCGCTGCTCGGCCCCGGATCCTTCGATCCAGTTCCGCACGGCGGCCGCATCGAGCGGCCCCTGGACCTTGAAGGCCCGTGGGAACGCCTTGCGCCGCTCGGCGAGGTCGAGACACTCGGTCACCGGGTGCAGATGCGCCCCACGGCCGGGTGCCCGATGCTCGGGATCCGGGAGGACCTGCCTCTCGGAAACCGTCATCCGCAGCAAGCCGGACGGACTGTCCCGCTTCCGGCACCCTATGCAGGTACGCTCCCGGACCTTCCCGGGGCGCGCGTCCACCGTCACTGTCAGGTGATCCTCAGGGTGTGGTTGCGACTCAGTCGACCGACCGAGAGATCAGTCTACCTTCTCGTCTCCACGAGTCACATCGGTATCCGGCCGGATGTCGATCCGCCAGCCGGTGAGCCGGGCGGCCAGCCGGGCGTTCTGCCCTTCTTTGCCGATCGCCAGTGACAGCTGGTAGTCGGGTACCACGACCCGCGCGGCGCGTGCGGCGGCGTCGACCACCTCTACGGAGGAAACCTGCGCGGGCGACAGCGCATTCCCGACGAACGTCGCCGGGTCGTCGCTGTGGTCGATGATGTCGATCTTCTCGCCATGCAGCTCGTGCATGATGTTGCGCACCCGCTGGCCCATCGGACCGATACAGGCGCCCTTGCCGTTCACCGACGGGTTCAGCGTCCGGACCGCGATCTTGGTCCGGTGCCCCGCCTCGCGGGCGATCGCGGTGATCTCGACGGTGCCGTCGGCGATCTCCGGGACCTCCAGCGCGAACAGCTTCTTCACCAGGTTCGGGTGCGTCCGGGACACGGTGATCTGCGGGCCCTTGAAACCCTTCCGGACGCCGACCACGTAGACCCGGAGCCGGGAGCCGTGCTCGTACTTCTCCCCCGGCACCTGTTCCGGCGCCGGCAGCACGGCCTCGATCTTGCCCAGGTCCACCATCACCGAGCGCGGGTCGCGGCCCTGCTGGACGATGCCCGAGACGATGTCGCCCTCCTTGCCGGAGAACTCGCCGTACCGGACCTCGTCCTCGGCGTCGCGGAGCCGCTGCAGGATCACCTGCTTGGCGGTGGTGGCGGCGATCCGGCCGAAGTCGGCCGGGGTGTCGTCGTACTCGCGGAGCAGGGTGCCGTCCGGTCCGAACTCGCGGGCGAAGACGGTCACGTGCCCGGTCTTGCGGTCCAGCTCGGCCCGGGCGTGCTGCTGGGCACCCTCGGTCCGGTGGTAGGCGACCAGCAGCGCCTGCTCGATCGCCTCGACCACCACCTCGAAGGCGATGTCCTTCTCCCGCTCCAGCGACCGCAGCACGGCCATGTCGATGTCCATCAGTTCTCCTCCACCGTGCCGTCAGCGGCAGGTTCGTCGTTGCCGGCAACCCGGTTGAACTCGATCTGGACCTTGGCCTTGGCCACGTCGGCGTACCCGACCGTGCGCGGCGCTCCGTCCACGTCCAGCTCGGCGGCGTCGTCCGAGGCCGTCTTGATCCGGCCGGTCAGCTTCTCGCCGTCGGCCAGCGTGACCGCGACCAGGCGGGTGCGGTTGCGGCGCCAGTGCCGGGGCAGGGTGAGCGGCCGGTCCACTCCGGGGCTGGAGACCTCCAGCGTGTAGGCGCCGCCGCCCATGATGTCCTCGACGTCCAGCGCCTTGGAAATGGCGCGGGTCACGTCGGCGACGTCGTCCAGGCTGATCCCGCCGTCGCGGTCCACCAGGACACGCAGCAACCGGCGCCGGCCGGCCGGCGTGACGTCGGCGGCCTCCAGGTCGCAGCCGAACTGCTCGACGATCGGCCGCAGGAAGTTCTCGAGGCTCGTGGGGTCCGTGTGGTCGGTCTTTCGGCTCACGGTAGACCTGCCTCTCTCTCCAGTTGTGCACCCGTTGTTGCACTCGGCGGTCCGGCCGAGGGCAGTAGCCCACCATATCCGGCCGACCGCGGCGATCCCGGGAGCGGGTGGGGCGGGATAGGGTTTCGGCCGTGCTCAACGCTCCACTCCTATTGTCGCGCCGTGTCGCGCTACAGTCCGCTGCCCTCGCCGCTGGGGTCGTATTGGTGGCCGGCTGCGACGACGCGCCCGCTCAGACCGCCGGTACGCCGGGGGCCAGTGCCGGGCCGGACGGGTCGGTGGAGTCGCCGACGCCGAGCACTGATCCGGCAGTGGTCGCCGCGTTGACGACGGCGGCGGCGCAAGTGGTGCAGATCGCCCAGCGGTACGGCAGCGTGAGCAAGACCTACCCGGCGCTGCGCACCCAGCTCACGACGGCGATGAAGTGCCGGGCCGCCCACCTCGCGAAGCTGACGGAGGTCGGTGGGTTCGAGACGCCGCAGCCGGTCAAGCCCCCGGCGCTGCCGAAGACCGCCGCGGCCGCCCTGGCCGAGCTGATGGGCCGCGAGCAGAAGCTCTCCGTGGCCCACGCCACCGCCGCCACCAAGCTGACCGGCGAGCCCGCGCGCCTGCTGGCCATGCTGGCCGCCAGCGAGAGCCAGCTCGCCGCCACCCTGGTGGTCAAGAAGAAGGCAGCCCAATGAGCGAGACGGACGCGCTCCAAGCGGCGATTTCCGGCGAACACGCTGCTTTGTACGGCGTTGGCGTGGCGGGCGGAAAACTCAGCGGTGCGCGATTCCGGACGGCTACGACGTTGTACGAACAGCACCGCAAACGCCGGGATCAACTGGCGGCGTACCTGGTCGAGGCCGGCCAGACTCCGGCGGCGGCCGAAGCGGCGTACGACCTGCCACAGGCCGTGACGAACGCGGCGACCGCGAGCGCGTTGATCCTCGGGATCGAGCGCCGGCTGGGAGCCGTCTATGGCGATCTGGTCGAGGCGGCCGAGCAGGACAAGGTGCGCGCTTTCGCCGTCCAGGCGCTGATCGCCACCGCGCGTGACCAGCTCAGCTGGGGCGGTACGCCGGCCAGCTGGCCGGGCCAGGTCTGACACCGCTGAGCGCTCAAGACCCGGATAGCTGTCTGGACCGGTTGCGATCCGTGGCCGGGCCAGGACCGTGCGCAGCCAAATCGCTGCACTAACGAATAATTTCCTGTGCGGTTACGGGGTTTCTGGATTTCATTGCGTATTCCCCTTTACTCCGAGCGTGACCTTCCCTATATTTCCGGTCACGGAGACTGGGGGGTCGCCGGACTTTCACCCGCCACAGCGGCATCGATCGCTGTGCGCTGGGCATTCGCCGCGGCGTCGCGGGTGATGATCCAAGGCTGAAGCAAAAGCGTCTGTTCCGTACCTTCATTTGTTTTGCCGAAACTTCTCGAGCCGCGCCCTGCGTCGGCTACGGAGGGTAGTGAAGCATGCGTACATTCGACTTAGACACCGGCGAAAGCCTTTATGTGAACGATCTCCGAGTGGTCCGCTGGGAGCAGTACGGCCTCGGCGCGAACCTGCCGTTCCAAGCCATGTGGTACTCCATCCCACCGGGTGACCAGAGCCCGGTCGACCAGCACCCGGAGCTGGAACTGTCGATCGTCGTCGCGGGCACCGCCCACGTGCTGATCGGCGACTCCGTCCAGGAGATCCGGCACGGCAACGCGTTCCTGCTGGACAGCAAGGAAGCCCATGTCGTCCAGAACCGCTCCGAGGACGAAGTACTGACCGTCTTCAGCGCCTACTGGTACCCCGAAGCTGCCGAGGCGGCGGCCGCGGCACTGGCCGCGGCCGAGAGGCAGGTAGCTACCGCGGCGGCCGGCCATGACTGATCCGGTCACGAACCCAGCCGCCGAAACCGTCACCGTTTTCACCTATCCGCAGCCGACGGCGAACGGTCCGCTGCACGTCGGGCACCTGTCCGGCCCGTATCTCGCAGCCGACGTCGCCGCCCGGGCTGCGCGAGCCCGGGGCGAACGCGTCGTCGTCACCACCGGCCTGGACGCCCACCAGAACTACGTGCTGACTCGGGCCGAACGCGAGGGTGTCGAGGTCGGCGTGATGATGTCCGACTTCCGCGCCGACATCCAGGACACCTACCAGCAAGCGCGGATCGGGTACGACCGGTTCAGCGATCCACTCGCCGATGACCATGCCCCGATCATCCGCGAGCTGATGAACCACCTGGTCGCCAGCGGCGTCGCCCCGATGCGCGAGGTCACCCTGCACGCCTGCGCGGATTGCCGCCGCACCCTGCACGAGTCCTACCTGACCGGGTTGTGCGGGACGTGCCATGCTCCGGCCGCCGGTGGTGCGTGCGAGCAATGCGGCAGCTTCACCCAGGTCGACACCATGGTCGATCCGGTCTGCGGTCGCTGCGGCGGCGAACCCCGTCCGTTCCAGGCCACCGTGCCTGTACTGCGGATGGAAGATCACCGCGACGCGATGACGGCCGCCTGGTTGCGGGCGCAGTTCCCACCCGCGGTCCGGGACCTGATCGGGCGCCAACTCGACGCCGACCTGCCCGAGATCGCACTTGCCTACCCGACCAACTGGGGTATCGAGGGCGACCACGCACTCGAGGGCCTGCGGATCGGTCCGTACACGGAGGTCGCGCTGACCGATCTCTACAACATCGCCAAGGCGGTCGATCCGGCGGCCTCGGACCTGCCCGGCTACCGGGCCGCGCTCGGCCGGGTCGGCAGTCTGTGGCACTTCCTCGGACTCGACAACGCGTATTGGTATGCAATCTACTGGCAGGCCGTCTGGGCCGCCGCCGGCGTGAATCCACTACCAATTTCCGGGCTGGTGGTCAACGAGTTCTACACCCTCGACGGAAGCAAGTTCTCGACCAGCCGGAATCACGCCGTCTGGGCGAACGAACTGCTCACGAAAGAGGATCCGTCAATCGTGCGTTTGTTCCTCGCCTGGGACCGGCCGGACCGTTATCAGAGCGACTTCACCTGGAATTCATTCCGGGCCTTCGCCGACCAGGTGGGGCCATTGCTGGCCGGTACCCACGAGGTCACCCAATCGCTCGACCCGGCTCTGGCCGAGCGTGAACTCGCCCGGGCGGAGGCGGCCCTGCGACCGGCCGGGTTCGACCCCGCCCTCGCCGTACGCGGTCTGCTCACCCTGCTCGCGGGTGGCGTCCGGGAAACCGGTCACCTGCAGGCGGCCCTGACCGGGGCGGGCGGCGAGTAGAGCCATGCGAGTCTGCGTGATCGGGGCCGGCATCGCCGGCACGCTGCTGGCCTGGCGACTGAGCGGCTATCCGGCCGTGTCGGTGGACCTGGTGACCGGGCTGCCCGGCACCGACGCCACCGCCGCCTCCGGTGGTGGGGTGCGTGGCTTCGAGAGCCACCCGGAGCAACGCCGGCTCGCGATCGAGAGCCTGGCGGAACTGTTCGAGACTCCTGCCCTACTGGATCAGGCCGGCTATACCGAGACCGGCTCGACCTATTTGATGGCGCCCTGGGCAGGGCTGGCGGACGCCGTTGCCGAGGTGGAGCACATGCACCCCGGCTCCACCGAGCTCGTCGATGGGAGCACGCTGCGCAGCCTCGGCTGGCACGGACTCCCCGACGGGACGGTCGGCGTCCTGGAGAAGCGGGCCGGGTTCATCCGGCCTGATCAGCTGCGGGCACTGGTGATGGACCAGCTTGCCTGTGGCCACAACAGCAGGGTCGTCACCGGCCCTGTGCTCGGGCTGGTCCCCCACCCCGACGGATCGGTCAGCTGCCGCCTCCCCGGCGACAGCACCCGGTACGACGTGGTCGTGGTGGCCGCCGGTCCGTGGACACCCGGACTGCTCGCCGGCAACTCGTTGCCTGCCGAGCCGTACCGGACCAAGGCGATCCAGGTCGCCGTGTACAAAGTGGCCGGCGCCCTGCCGACCATGTTCGTCGACGAGACCAGTGACCTGTACGGGCGCCCGACGGCAGACGGCGGTCTGCTGCTGGGAGTCGACAGCCACAGCTGGTCCGTCCCACCCGGCAGCAGCGAGCCGGTCGACGATCTGGCGGCCAGGGCCGTCCGGATCGCCGGCGAGCGACTGCCACACCTACGGCTGCTGGAGACCGCGCACACGGTCAACAACGCCGACTGTTATGCCGATCCGCCGGTACTGACCCTCTGGTCGGTGCTCGGCAGCACACATCGGCTCTTCACTTTCACCGGTGGGTCCGGCGGCAGCGTGAAAACCGCGCTGGCCGCGAGCCGGACGGCAGCGAGCGACCTGCTCGGGCCGCTCGTCACCGGTGGGGACACGCGCACCACCACTTCGCGGACGGAGAACAAGCGGATGACCATCATGGAACCCGGCATCGAACCCACCACGGAACGCACTACCAGCAGCCTGACCCGGTACCACACGATCGGGATCGGGGCGGGTCCGTCGAACCTGTCCCTGGCCGCCCTGTACAAGAACGTCACCACCGAGAAGCTCGCCCTGTTCGACTCCCGCCCGGGCAGCGGCTGGCACACGCCACTGCTGTACCCCGGGGTTCGGATGCAGACGGGCTGGATGAAGGACCTGGTGTCGCTGGTCGATCCGCGGCACGAGCTGACGTTCCTCAACTACCTGGTCACCTCCGGGCGGCTCTACGCGCTGATCAACTCCCAGTTCGACGCACTGCCACGGATCGAGTACGAGCGCTACCTGGCCTGGGCCACCGAACGGCTCGGCGTGGTCCGGTTCGATTCCCGGGTCGACTCGATCTCGATCACCGAGCACGGGTTCGAGATCTCCGTCGACGGCGAGCCGGCGGCCGTCTCGGAGCACCTGGTGCTCGGACTCGGCACCAGGCCGGTATGGCCGGAGTACCTGCGTGGTCTGCCGCCTACGAGTGCGTTCATCGCGGACGAGCTCGGCTCCCGGCTGCCGGGGATGGAGGCGTCCAAAGCGGACCCGATCGCCGTCATCGGCGGCGGCCAGACCGGCCTGGAGTGCGTACTGCGACTGCTCGGCACCGGGTTCACCGACATCCGCTGGCTCGGCCGGAACCAGTGGTTCCGCAGTATCGACGACTCCCCGATGGCGAACGACCTCTACCGGCCGTCGCACATCGAGTACCTGCAGGGCCTGAACCGCGGCAAGCGGCGCGAGATGATCGTCGACGCGCGCTACAGCGGTGACGCCATCACTCCCGGTGGACTCCGGGCGCTCTACCAGGGCAACTACGACGGCCTGTTCGAACTGGGCCGGTTCCCCGTCACCCTGCTGCCGGGTCGCGACGTCACGTCGTCAGAAGCGTTGCCGGACGGCCTGTTGCGGCTGCGCTGCACGACTACCCAGGCGCCGGAGGAGTACGACGTACGGCATGTCGTGGTGGCGACCGGGCGCGAGCACGTGCAGGCGCCGTTCGACGACGACCTGCGGGAGCGGATCGACTACGACGATGACGGCGACATGCTGGTCGAGCCCGACTACTCGGTTCGCTGGAAGGGGATGAACGGGCACCGGATCTACTCGTTCAACGCCAGCCGGTACAGCCACGGCCTGACCAACGCCGGGCTCACCCAGCTGCCGGTCCGGGCCGCGATGGTGCTGAACTCCATGTTCGACCGGGAGATCTACCCGATCAACGACGACCTCTGTGCGGTGCAGTGGTGAGCGCCGCTGCCATCGGAGAACCCGTCGCTCCTGATGTCGACGGGCTCTGGTTCCAACTCGTGGTCGACGACCCCGCCGCAGGCGCGCCGTACGGGCAGTACCACCGGCAGGACGACCTGGTCTGGGCCGAGTTCTACGCCGGCGGCACCCTGCGCAGCGGCCGGCTGGTCGGCTACCTGCAGCCGGACGGATCCATCCGGGCCGTCTACTGCCTGCTCACGGCGGCCGGCGACCTGGTCAGCGGCGAATGCCTGAGCGTCCCCGAGTTCGATGCCCGGGGCAACATCCGGATCGCCGACCACTTCCGCCGCAGCGACGGCACCACCGGGATCAGCTACATCCAGCAGATCCCCGACCCCAGGGAGGCCTAGATGAACGCCGTGATGAACGAGACAACCGAACGGCCGCACCTGCTGGTCGTGGCCACCGGGATGCGGCTGTTCCGGGAGTACATCCTGCGCTCGATCGCCCCGCAGTACCGGATCCACATGTTCCTGCACACGGAACCGACGTGGGAGAAGGACTACATCGAGGCGTGGACGGTACTGGAGACCACGCTCGACGCCGACGTACTGGTCGAGGCGGCGCGCAAGTTGCACGACGAGCAGCCGATCGACGGTGTGCTCTGCTGGGACGAGGCCCGCATCCTGCAGACGGCTCACGTGGCCCAGGCCCTCGGCCTGCCGGGCGGCGACGTCGCGATGGTGAACCGCTGCCGCGACAAACACCTCACCCGTACGGCGCTCGCCGAGCACGGGGTTCCGCAGCCGGAGTCCGTACTCGTGGACACCGTGGACGAGGCGCTCGTGACGGCCGACAAGCTCGGTTACCCGGTGATCCTCAAGCCGCGCGCGCTGGCCGCGAGCCTCGGGGTGGTGAAGGTGAACTCGGCCGAGGAGTTGAAGGACAACTGGGCTTTCGCCCACGACACGACCGTGCCCGAGGCGCCGCACTACGACGTCAAGGTGCTGGTCGAGGAGTTCGCCGACGGCTACGAGATCAGCATCGACTCGGCCGTCTACCAAGGCGAGGTGACACCGTTCTGCCTGGCCCGCAAGGAGATCGGCTACCCGCCGTACGCCGAGGAGGTCGGCCACTTCGTCGACGCGGCCGATCCGTTGCTGGCCGATGAACAACTGATCCGGGTGCTCGTGGAAGCGCACCAGGCGATCGCGTTCACCGACGGCGTCACGCACACCGAGATCATGATGACGGCCGACGGCCCGAAGCTGATCGAGATCAACGCCCGCATCGGCGGTGACATGATCCCGTACCTCGGCCTCAAGGCGACCGGCGCCGACCCCGGTCTCGCGGCCGCGGCGGTCGCGTGCGGGCGGAAGCCGGACGTCACGCCGGACCGCACGCTGGTCGGCGGAGTCCGGTTCTTCTACGTCGACGAGAACGACACGGTGCTGGAGTCGGTCGAGTTCGACCGGACCGGGCTACCGGAGACGATCGACCAACTGGTCCCGCTGATGACGGCCGGGCAGACCACCAGTCCCCCGCCGGCCGGCACGCTGTGGGGCCGGATCGCGTACGCGACCGTGGTCGCCGGCTCGGTCGACGAGTGCCGCGCCGGACTCGACGCCGCCGAGAAGGCGCTGCACTGGTCCGGTGCAGTGAAGCTGCCCGCCACGGACGAGAAGGAGCCGGAGGAGGCCGGGCAATGACCGCCACCACCGAAGAAGGCACCGGCATCTGGGCGACCATCAGGGAAGCCCCGCTACCGGTGAAGGCGCTGCTGGTCGGCGTCTTCGTGAACAAGCTCGGCTGGTTCCTGCAAGTCTTCCTGGTGCTCTTCCTGACCACCTCGAAGGGATTCACCGACGTCCAGGCGGGCACCGCGCTCGGCATCTACGGCGCCGGCTCGGTCGTCGGTCTGATCATCGGCGGTTCGCTGTCGGACAGGGTCGGACCGCGCGCCGCGGTGATGATCAGCATGTTCGGTATGGCGGCGTTCGTGCTCGCGATCGCTTACGTGCCGAGCTACGGGGCGGTCGTGGTCGTCGTCGCGCTGGCCGGTGCGGTCGGGCAGTTCTACCGGCCGGCCTCGGCGGCACTGCTGACCGAGCTGACACCGAAGAACCGCCAGGTGATGATCTTCGCGGTCTACCGGCTGGCGATGAACCTCGGCACCACCGCGGCCCCGTTGATCGGCGCCGCCCTGGTCGCCGTCTCGTGGAACCTGCTGTTCATCGGCGAAGCCCTGGCGGCACTCGCCTACGCGGCGGTCGCGATCGTGGCGCTGCCGCAGCGTCGTCCGGCCCCGGTTCAGGACGTCCAGACAGCGGTCACCGAGGAGCCGGCGACCGGCGGCGCCGGTTATGTCGCCGTACTGCGGGACTACAAGTACGTGCTGTTCCTGCTCTGCATGTTCATCAACGCGGCGATCTACATGCAGTACCTGGCCGTGCTGCCGCTGCACATGAAGTCGGATGGGTTGTCCACTTGGTGGTTCAGCGCCGTGGTCGCGCTGAACGGCTTCATCGTGATCACCTGCGAGTTGCTGGTGACCAAGGTGGTGCAGCACTGGCCGGCCCGGATGGTCGCGATGATCGGGTTCGTGCTGCTCGGCGGTGGGCTCGCGTTCTACGCACTGCCGGGCGGAGTGGCGATCTTCGTGATCGGCACCCTGCTGTGGACGCTGGCCGAGATCATCGGCGGCCCGACCATGTTCGCCTACCCGGGGATGGCCGCGCCGCCGCAACTGCTCGGTCGGTACGTCGGGTCGGCGCACGCCATGTTCGGTCTCGGCTCCGCGCTCGGGCCGTTCCTCGGGGTGTGGCTGTGGAACTCGGCCGGCACCCAGGTGTGGGTGTGGTGCGGCCTGGCCGGCGCGGTCGGGATCGTGCTCGCGTACTTCGGGATGTCGAGCGGCGCCCAGACGGAAGAACCAGCAGTGGACATCACCCCGGCCGCCGAGCCGTTGCCGAGCGAAAGCTCGTAGGAGGACGCAATGTCGAAATACACAATCATCGTGGACCCGTTGTCCACTGGGCAGGAATACCCTGCCGCCTTCACAGAAGCAGGACAGATTCCCGTCGCCGTACTGAGTGGGCTCGAGCCGCCGCCCGCGTTCACCGGGAGCTGGCACCCGGAGGTCTTCGAGCACATCCACTACTTCACCGGGGACGTTCATTCCTTGGCAGAAGAACTACGGCAGTACGACCCGGAGTACCTGATCCCGGGCGCCGAGAGCGGGACCGAGCTGTGTGATCAGCTGATCGAGATCCTCGTGCCCGGTACCGGCAACGTGCCCGAGCTCGCGGCGGCCCGGCGGGACAAGTGGCAGATGGCCGAGGCGTTGCGAGCTGCGGGTGTCCCCCGGCTACGGCAGCTCAAGACCGCCGATCCGGTCGAGGCCGAGAACTGGCTGAAGGAGAACGACCTGCTCGGCCGGCGGCTGGTGATCAAGCCGCCGAAGAGTGCCGCCGGTGACGAGGTGTACGTCGTCTTCGAGGACGGCGACTGGCGGGAGCGGTTCGACCGGGTGCTCGGCCGGACCAACAAGATGGGCCTGGTCAACGACGCGGTACTGATCCAGGAGTACGCCGAGGGTACGGAGTACCTGGTCGACAGCTACACGGTCGACGGAAAGCACTCGCTCGTCGACGTGTGCCGGTACACCAAGATCAGTCGTGGCGACAAGATCGGGATCTACCACCGGATCGACTTCCTCGCGGCCGACGACCCCGAAGTACTGGCGATCTGGCCGTACACCCAGCAGGTACTCGACGCGGTCGGGATCCGGATCGGCTGCGGACATGCCGAGGTGATGCTGACCGCGGCCGGCCCCCGGCTGATCGAGGTCGCGGCCCGGCCGGCCGGTGGTGGTCACCAGATGGTCAGCGAGCTGGCCACCGGCGACAACCACATCAAGCGGACCGTCGCGCACCGGGTCCGCGGTGAGGTGCGGGACAGCTTCGACCTGGTCCAGCACCTGCGCGGCATCTTCATCTCCGCCTACCGGGACGGCTACTTCCGCAGCCGCGAGGTCTTCGACGGGATCGAGGAACTGAAGTCGTTCCACTGGATGAAGATCCTGCACGAAGAGGACGCGATCGTCCCCGAGACGGTCGACCTGTTCACCTGCCTGGCCTGGGTGATCCTGATCCACAGCGATGCCCAGACCCTCGACGACGACTACCGGCGAGTCCTGGAGATGGAGGCGGCGATCGTCATCGACGAACCCTGATCCGGGCGGCGCTCAGCTCAGCTTTCCGATCCCCCAGATCATCCGCTGAACCGCCCGCACGACCCCTGCCCCGGGCACGGACGTTCCCCCAAACGCCCGTGCCCGGGTTCTTGTACTACGAGTGCGCGGCCTCGGGTCAGGCGCCCAGGACGTTCTGGATGCCGGCCACCGCGGCGCCGCGGGCCCAGTCGGTGAAGGTCAGCGGGGTGGTGACGATGTCGAGCGTGCACCGCTGCGTCTCCAGCGGCCCCGGCCGGAGTCGATCCGCGATCACTTCGCGCAGGGCCGCGGAATCGGCGAACGCGGCGACGTCCTCGCCGGCCAGCACGATGCAGGTCGTCTGGAGCGCCCCGGCGAACGAGGCGACGACGTGTCCGAGTGCTCGCGCGGCGCCGTCCAGCCAGCGGGTGGCCACCTCGTCCCCGACGGCACGGGCCCGGACGAGGTCGTCCAGGGTGACCGGACGGTTGACGGCGGCCGAGGCGTTGCGTTCGAGGTCCTCCCGGTTGAGGTAGGCGGCCGCGCACCCGCTGTGGCCGATGCCGCAGCGAGGCCCGCTGCTGTCGATGGGAGCGTGGGCCAGCAGGTGGCCGTTGTCGATCAGCTCCTCGATGGCGACGCCCTCGCGGACGACGCCCACGCCGAACCCAGCGCCGACGGTGATGACGCCGAAGGTCGAGTGGGTGCGGCCGGCACCGAACCACAGTTGCTCGCGAGCCAGGGCGGTGACGTCGTTGGTGACGATGACCGGGAGACCGGTGCGGTCTTTCAACTGGCCGGCGAGGTCGACCTCACGCCAGCCGAGGAATGTCCCCTCCCGCACGACTGAGCGGTCGGCGACTACGCCTCCGACAGCCACGCCGATGCCGTCCAGGCTGGGCACCTTCCGGGCGAGCCGGTTCGCCAGTTGCGTGACGACCTTCACCGTCGCACCGACCGGAACCACGCCGTCTTCGCCGGGCTCCGGCAGTGCTGCCTTGGTGGTCGCCTTGACGTCACCGAACATGTCGCAGACGACGCCGAAGGCGGTGTCCGCGGTGAGCTTGACGCCGACGACGTGGCGGGCGCTGGGCACGGCCGCCAGGATCTGGCGCGGCCGGCCGATCGCGGCCGCCGACTCGAGGTCCTCGGACGCGATGCCGCCGCCGATGAGGGCCCGCGCCAGCCGCGACATCGACGCGTAGGACAGGTTGAGCCGGTCGCCGAGGTCTCCTCGGGTCGCCGGGCCGTGGATCAGCAGCTGGCGGGTCACGGCGAGTTCCCCCGCAGTCAGCCCCCGCTCGCTCACCGGTCGTTCAGACGTACCGCTCACTGCCATCCACCCAGTTTACAAAGTGAGCCTTGTCACACCCTCCAGCATGGCTTATTTTCAATCTGACTGTAAATACCCCCGCCTTCGAGCAGCCCCTGCGAGCACTTCGCCGGGAGGAGAGATGATGGCCACGACGACCTCGATCGAACCGGTGAAGGCCGGTCCCGCCCGCAAGGGCCCGCGCGATGACACGCGCCTGGCGCTGCTGTTCATCCTCCCCGCTCTGATCGGCTTCGGAGTCTTCCTGGTCTGGCCGACCCTGCGCGGGATCTACCTCAGCTTCACCAAGTTCAACCTGCTCACGCCGCCGGAGTTCAACGGCCTGGACAACTACATCCGGATGGTGCAGGACCCGGTGTTCTGGAACGCGATGAAGGTGACGCTCTACTACGTCCTGCTGAACATCGGCTTCCAGACGGTCCTCGCCCTGGTCATCGCGGTGATGATGCAGCGCCTGACCCAGCGGACCTGGCTGCGCGGCATCGTCCTCACGCCGTTCCTCGTCTCGAACGTGGTGGCCGCGATGGTCTTCTTGTGGATCCTCGACTACCAACTGGGCATCGGCAACACGATCCTCGCCTCCGTCGGCCTCGACCGGATCCCGTTCCTGTCGGACAGCGCCTGGGTCATCCCGACGATCGCCTTCATCAACGTCTGGCGGCACGTGGGCTACACCGCGTTGCTGATCTTCGCCGGCCTGCAGACGATCCCCGACAGCGTCTACGAGGCGGGCCGCATCGACGGCGCGAGCGAGGTGCGGATGTTCCGCAGCATCACGGTCCCGCTACTGCGACCGATCCTCTCGCTGGTCCTCATCATCACGGTGGTCGGCTCGTTCCAGGTCTTCGACACCGTGGCCATCGCGACCAAGGGCGGACCGGTCGATTCCTCCCGGGTGCTGCAGTACTACATCTACGACGTCGCGTTCGGGCGCTTCCAGTTCGGCTACGCGTCGGCCATGTCCGTGGCTCTGCTCGCCGTGCTGGTGATCATCACGTTCATCCAGTACCGGCTCACCCGCGCCGAGTCCTCCGACCTGGCCTGAGGAGGGACCCAATGACCACCGATACCACCCCACCGGTCGCGACGGCACTGCCGACCCTCATACGGCGCGAACCCGCTCCGCCCGAGCCACACCGGCTGAACTTCGGCCGGGTCCTCGCCTGGACCTTCATGATCCTCGTGATCCTCGTCAGCCTGTTCCCGTTCTACTGGATGTTGCGCACCGCCCTGTCCAGCAACAACGCCCTCTACGCCGGCTCCGACAACCTGCTGCCGGTGCAGACGTCGGGCGGTGGATTCGAGCGTGTCTTCGGCCTGCAGACGGGGCAGGAGGCGATCGACGCCGGCGGCGCCGGGCAGGCGATCAACTTCTGGCGTTACCTGTTCAACTCCGTCGTCGTCTCCACGCTCATCACCGTCGGGCAGGTGTTCTTCTCCGCGATGGCGGCGTACGCCTTCGCGCGGCTGCAGTGGCGGCACCGTGAGAAGGTCTTCGCCTTCTTCCTGGCCGGCCTGATGATCCCGGCGATCTTCACACTGCTGCCGAACTTCGTGCTGATCAAGCAGCTGGGCCTGGTGGACACGCTGCTCGGGATCGCCCTGCCGACCATGTTCATGACGCCGTTCGCGGTGTTCTTCCTGCGCCAGTTCTTCCTCGGCATCTCCCGCGAGGTGGAGGAGGCGGCGCTGATGGACGGCGCGTCCAAGGTCAGGGTGTTCTTCCGGCTCATCCTGCCGATGTCGGTGGCCCCGATCACGACGCTGGCGATCCTTACCTACATCGCAGCGTGGAACGAGTACTTCTGGGCGCTGATGGTCAGCTACACCGACAAGTCGCGCGTCCTCACCGTCGCGCTCGGGGTGTTCAAGTCACAGACCCCGCAGACCGGCCCGGACTGGTCCGGCCTGATGGCGGCCACGCTGGTCGCCGCGCTCCCGATGCTGCTGCTGTTCATGCTGTTTGCGAAGCGCATCGTCAACTCCATCGGCTTCAGCGGGATCAAGTGAGGCGGCCATGATCACCTTCCGGCAGCGAATCCGCACCGCGGCGGTCGCCGTACTCACCTTCAGCGCGCTGACCGCGTGCGGCGGTAGCAGCGGCAGCGGCAACGACGCCATCGAATACTGGCTGTGGGACTCTGCGCAGCAGCCGGGTTACCAGAAGTGCGCCGACGCCTTCGAGAAGGCCAACCCCGGCCTGCGCATCCACATCTCGCAGTACGGCTGGGACGCCTACTGGTCCAAGCTCACCGCCGGCTTCATCGCCGACACCGCACCGGACGTCTTCACCGACCACCTGTCGAAGTTCGCCCAGTACGTCGACCTGAAGGTGCTCCGCCCGCTCGACGACCTCGGCCCGACCAGCGACATCCAGGATGGCGACTACCAGGAGGGCCTGGCAGAGCTGTGGAAGGGCCAGGACGGCAAGCGGTACGGCGCGCCGAAGGACTGGGACACGATCGCCATGTTCTACGACGGCGCGGCCCTCAAGGCGGCCGGCGTGGATCCCGCCGAGCTGCAGAGCCTCACCTGGAACCCGCAGGACGGCGGGACGTTCGAGAAGCTCGTCGCACACCTCACCATCGACGCCAAGGGTGTTCGTGGCGACGAGCCGGGCTTCGACAAGAGCAACGTCAAGACGCATGGGCTGGCCTCGGAGGGCTCGGGCGGTGGTGGTTGGGGTCAGACCCAGTGGTCGGCGTTCACCGGCAGCGCGGGCTGGCAGGCCACCGACAAGAACCCCTGGGGCACCCGGTTCAACCTGGACCAGCCCGAACTGCAGGACACCCTGAGCTGGTACTTCGGGCTCGTGCAGAAGGGCTACATGGCCAGCTACGAGGAGATCGGCGGCGCGAACGCGATCGGCACGGACAAGCAGATCCAGTCCGGGACCGCGGCGATGGGACTGAGCGGCTCGTGGATGATCTCGACCTTCAGCAAGCTCACCGACGCGGGCGGCAAGAAGCTGGACATCGGGATCGCGCCCACCCCGATCGGACCCACCGGCAAACGGGCGTCGATGTTCAACGGCCTCGCCGACTCGGTCACCACCTTGTCCAAGCAGCCCGAGAACTCGGCGAAATGGGTGAAGTTCCTCTCTGATGAGGAGTGCCAGAACATCATCGGCCAGTCCGGGGTCGTCTTCCCGGCCCGGCCCGCCGGTACGGAGCTGGCCATCGCCTTCAACAAGAACGAGCGCAAGCTCGACGTCACCCCGTTCACCCAGCAGGTCGAGGAGAAGACGACGTTCCTCTTCCCCGTGACGACGAACGCCGCCGACATCGCGGCGCTGATGGCTCCCCGCTTCGATGCCGTCTACATCGGCAGCTCGCCGATCACTTCCCTGACGAAGCTGAACGGACAGCTCAACGACCTGTTCAAGGTCGCCCAGTAGGGGCCGGGCCGGGTGGACCGCGAGGGTCCACCCGGCCCGGCGACAGCTCAGCGGCGGCGGCGCCAGGGGCCGGTGATCGCGTAGGTGATGCCGGGGTTGTAGATGTTGAAGAACATCGTCCTGCCGTCGGCAGAGAAGCCGACGCCGGCCAGCTCGCCGTACTCCGGGGCCTCGGGCGTGCCGTTGTTCACCCGGTTCTTGGCGAACTTGAAGACCTGGCCGTCCTCGGTGGTGCCGAGCATGTGCTGGTCGCCGAGTCCGTCCTCGCACATCATCAGCCCGCCGTACGGCGACATGGTGATGTTGTCGGGCGCGTCGTACTCCGGGTTGTCGGAGCCCGGGGCCGGCCTGGTGAAGATCACCTCGAGGCGCAACGTCGCCTGCCGCGGGTCGTACTTCCAGACCTGGCCGTCGTGGTCCTGGGCCGGGCCGAGCTCGGTCCGGGCGAACGAGGAGACGAAGTAGGCGCAGCGGTCGCGCGCACCCCACCAGGCGCCCTCGATCTTGTAGCCGCCGGTGATCTGCTTGCCGTAGTCCTGCGCCCGGACCGACTCGGTGGTGGCCAGCGGATCCGGCACCTTCACCCACTCGACGCCACCGAAGGTCGGGCCGGCCTCCTGGACCACGGACAGGTCGGGCAGGCCGGGCACACGGATCGCCTGCAGCTCGCCGCCGGCGCGCAGGCTGCCCCAGCCACCCCGCGGGCGGTTCGGCAGGAAGCGGTAGAAGCTGCCCAGCGGCGCCACGAACGCGTCCTCGGTCTCGTAGACGATGCCGGTGTGCGGATCGATCGCGACCGCCTCGTGCTGGAACCGGCCCATCGCCGTCAGTGGGGTCGGGTCCACGTTGCGCCGGTTGTCGTACGGGTCGACCTCGAAGATGAAGCCGTGGTCCTTGGTGTAGCCGCTCTGGCCGGCCTTGAGCTCGGTCTCCTCGCAGGTGAGCCAGGTGCGCCACGGGGAAGGACCGCCCGAGCAGTTGATCGCCGAACCGCCGAGGCTGACGAACTCACTCGTGGTGTGGTTGTGCCGGTCCACCACCAGGGTGCTGGTGCCGCCGGCGGCAGCCGGGTCGTACGTCCGGTCGGCCGGCGCCTTGACCGGGATCGTCGCGGTCGGGCTGCACTCGTGGTTGCGTACCAGGCGGCTGCCGCCGTCGCGGTCGGCGAACGCGCCCATCCCGTCGAACCGGGACGGCACCTGCAGGCCGTCCGACCGGACCGTGCCCTCACGCGACAGGATCTTGTACTTGAACCCGCGGGGCAGATCGAGCATGCCGTCCGGATCCGGGATCAGCGGGCCGTACCCGATCTTCGGCCCCGACGTACCGAGGGCCGGCTGGGAGGCGAACAAGGCCTCCACCGACCCCGCTACACTCACGGCAACACCCGCCGCGGCCGCACGAGCGACGAACTGACGCCTGGACAGGGGATTCGACTGCGGTTCCACGGACACGGGATGCCTCCTTGGCGGATAAGATCTGCCGGTCACCAGTGAACGTATGGTGAACGGCAAGCAGCGACAAGGTGAACCGCGCGTCGCGGCACGCGCGGGACCCGAAGGCCCGCACGTGCCGCGAAATTCAGCTATCTACTGGTAGCAGGGTTTGGCGAACTGGTGTGCCTCCGCGGTCTTGCCGGTGAAGAAGTCCTTCTCGACGCTGACACCGGTCGGCGCGGCCGGGTTCACCTTGGAGATGATGCTCTGCCGGAAGACCCGCTCGTTCGGCTCACCGCTGAACTTGCCGGCCGCCTCGGGCAGCATCCCTTCGTAGTCGACGGTCTCCAGCGACTTCACCGCCGCCAGCAGGCCGGCCCGGGTGAGGTCCTTGGCGTCGACCGCCTTCTGCAGCGCCGCCTTCATCGGGTACGACCAGACCCAGCCGGCCGTGTAGCCGTCGTTCGGCGCGGCCTTGAACATCGCCTGGTCCAGCGACTCGGCCAGCGCCTTGTGGCCCGCTGTTTCCGCACCGTACGGCGCCCACGGTCCCGACTGCCGGTAGAGCGCGGTCAGGGCGGGAGCGGCCGGGCTCTTCAGCAGCGCCGGGTTCCAGGTCGGGCTGGTACCGATGAACTGGCCCTTGAACCCGTTCTGCGCGGCGCCACCGACGATGGTCGCCGCCTCGGTCGGACCGGTGGTCAGGATGACCAGATCGGGTTTGGCCGCGATCAGCTTCTGGATCGCCGCCCCCTGGTTCTCCTGTCCGGGCGCGGTCGGGATGTCGGTGAACGTCATCCCGTTCACCTCGGCCGCGAGTTTCGTGCCGGCCGCGGCGTCGTCGCCGTAGTCGCCCGGGAAGTGCAGCGCTGCGACGCTCTTGGCCTTCAGCGTCTCGGCCCCGAAGTCGACCGAGTTCATCGACTCGAAGCAGTAGTTCGTACCCGACTCCAGGATCACGTCCTCGAACGCCCAGGCCGACGTCCAGGACGCCGGTACGCCGATCACGCCGGTCGACTTCAGGTCGGCGAGGATCGCCGCGGTGGTCGGGGAGCCCAGCGTCTGGGCCAATCCGAGCACGTCCGGCTTGATCTCGGCGTACACCTCGTTGTGGATCTGCGGGTTGTACTTGTTGTCCTTGACGTACTTCGTCACGTCGACCTCGAAGGAGCCGATCCCGCCGGCCGCGTTGACCCGCTTCCAGAACTTCTTCTGGCTCTCGGTGATCGGCACGCCGAGCGCCTTGAACGGTCCCTCGGTGAGGTCCGAGATCGACCCCAGGTAGATGCACCCCTTGGCCTTGTCGACGGCCTCGGGGCACGGTTCCTTGGTGACGCCGACGTCGAACTTGACGTCTCCGCCACCCTGCTGGGCCTCCGGCGCGTCGCTACGGCACCCGGACACCCCCACCAGCACCGCCACCAGTGCGACGGCGACTCCGCTGCGTACTCTCATCGGATCTCCTTCTCCGGCCTGTTGGGCGCGGGCCCCGGACGTGCAGGGTCAGTGCGAGAACGGCCACGATTTCCAGTAATTGCGAACGCGGATCCAGATCCCGAACAACCCTCGCGGTTCGAAGATCAGGAAGCCGATGATCAACAGGCCGTACAGAATCGTCTCGACCTGGAAGACCGTGATGCCGCCGGCCGCCGAGCTGGCGCTGATGAACGGCAGCACGGCCGGCAGCTCGCGGGTGACCCGCGGCAGCAAGGTGATGAACAGCGCGCCGAGCACCGATCCGGAGATGGTGCCGACGCCGCCGATCAGGATCATCGCGATGTACTGCACCGACATCGCGAGGTTGAACGATCCGGGCTCGACGAAGCCGATCATCACGTACAGCAGCGCGCCCGCGACGCCGGCGTAGAACGACGACACCGCGAACGCGATCATCTTGTACCGGGTCACATCGACGCCGATCACCTCGGCGGCCAGGTCGCGGTCCCGGACGGCGGCCAGCGCCCGGCCGATCCTGGACCGGACCAGGTTCCGGGCCAGCACGCCGAAGATCACCAGCAGCACGAACATCAGCAGATAGAGCTTCTGCGCCTTCGTGAAGGTGGCGCCGTCGACCGCGAACTGGATCCCGAACAGCTCCGGTACGGCGGCCGGGCGGCCGACCCCGACTCCCCCGGTCAGGTCCCGCCAGTGCTTGAAGATGTGTTCCCCGATGAAGACCAGGCCGAGCGTCACCACGGCCAGGTACAACCCACGCAACCGGGCCGCCAACGGTGCGACGATCAGCCCGGCCAGTCCCGCGACCAGTCCGGCCGCGAGCAACCAGATCGGCAGCGAGGTGATGCCGAACCCGATCAGCCGGGTGCTGTCCGGATCACCCGACAACGCCGCGGCCGTATAGGCGCCGATGGCAAGGAAGAACGCGTGCCCGAGCGACACCTGACCGGCGTACCCGGTGACGATGTTCAGGCCGATCGCACCGATCGCGGCGACGAACGCGGTCGCCATGACGACGAGCAGGTCGTCCTGGAGCAGGAACGGCAGCGACACCGCGACCAGGCCGAGGATCAACGTCCAGCCGCGCTTGGCCGGCGTGTTGAGCAACGACATGTCCTGCTCGTACGCCGTGTAGAGCAGTGGTCTGCCGATGCGGGTGGTCATATCCGCTCCACCTCCCGGGTCCCGAACAGCCCGTACGGTTTGACCAGCAGGACGAGCAACATCAGCAGGTAGGGCACGACCAGGAAGAAGTCGCCGCCGAACACCGGGTGGAGGTCGCCGCCGTAACTGCCGACCAGCGCCTCGACCACGCCGATCGAGAGGCCGGCGACCACTGCCCCGCCGAGCGAGTCGAGCCCGCCGAGGATGATCACCGGCAGGGCCTTCAACGCGGTCAGCCAGAGGTTCTGCTCCAGCCCGATCCCGGTCGAGAGGAACACCCCGGCCAGTCCGGCCAGCATCGCCGCGAGAGCCCACGACAGCGAGAACACCCGACCGACCGACACGCCCTGGGCGAGCGCCACCTCCTGGTCCGAGGAGGCTGCCCGCATCGCCAGGCCGGTCCGGGACCAGCGATAGAAGGCGAACAGCGCGGCGACCACGATCAGCGTGGTGATCAGGGTGGCGAGGTGCCGCTGATCGATGTTCGCGCCGAGTACGCCGACCTGCTCGAGGCCCCACGGATCGCCCATCTGGCGGATGTCCAGGCCGATGAAGGAGTTCACCACGGTCCGGATCACGATGTCGACGCCGAGCGTGATGATCGCGATCACGAACACCGGCCGGCCGATCATCGGCCGCAACGCAAGCCGCTCCACCCCGGCGCCGAGCAATGCCGTCAGCAGCAGCGCGACCAGCACAGCGAGGAAGAAGTTCATCGACAGCACCAGGTGGCTGACCAGCGTCGCACCGGCCATCATGAAGGCCGGCTGGGCGAAGCTGATCACCCGCATCGACTTGTAGATGATCACGAACCCCAGCGCCAGCAACGCGTAGATCGAGCCGCTGCCGAGGCCGCGGACCACGGTCGCGACGAACTCGTTCACCGGCCACCTCCGCCGTACATCGACTCGACCAGCTCGGCGAACGCTCCCGCGACGGCGGTCCGCTTCACCTTCTGGGTCGCGGTCAGTTCGCCGTCCTCGTGATCCAGCAGCTTCGGCAGCATCCGGAACGACTTCACCTGCTCGACCGTGGCGAACCGTTCGTTGACCTCGTCGAGGACCTGCTGCACGAGCTCGATCACCTCGGGCTTCTCGGACAGATCGCGGTACGTCGAGTAGGGCAGCCGGCGGAGCTGGGCCCAGTGGCCGACCGTGTCCGGTTCGATCCCGATCAACGCGGTGAGGAACTTCCGCCGATCGCCGATCACCACGGCTTCCTTGATGTACGGCGACGCCTTCAGCGCGTTCTCGATCTCCGACGGCGCGATGTTCTTGCCGCCCGCGGTGATGATGATGTCCTTCATCCGGTCGGTGATGCGCAGATGGGTACCGTCCACCAACTCCCCCACGTCGCCGGTGTGCAGCCAGCCATCGGGGTCGATCACGCGCTCGGTCGCGTCCGGGTCGCGCCAGTACCCGGCGAACGTGCCGGCGTGCCGGGTGAGGATCTCGCCGGTCTGCTCGTCGATCCGCAGTTCCACGCCCGTGTGCGCTTCGCCGACCGTACCGAGTTTGACCCGGCCCGGGCGGTTCGCGGTCGCCACGGCCGTGTTCTCGGTCATGCCGTACACCTCGTGCATCGGCAGCCCCAGGCCCATGAAGAAGCGCAGTACCTCCGGGGCGATCGGGGCCGCCCCGGACGCGGCGTACCGGACCTTCCGTACGCCGATCCGGTCCCGCAGCGCGCGATAGCTGAAGAGGTAGCCGGCCGCGTAGAGCAGCCGGGTCTTCGGTGTGTGACGACCATGGTTTTCGGCCAGCAAGCCGCCGAGCCGATCCGCCTGACGCAGCCAGAAGCCGCCGACGATCCGCTTCACCGGACTGGCCGACTCGACCCGGATCTGTACGCCGGCCGCGATCTTCTCCCAGATCCGCGGTACGCCGAACAGGATCGTCGGCTGCACCTCGTGCAGGTTCGCCGCGACGGTCTCGATCGACTCGGCGAAGTGCACGCAGACCCCGGCACCGGCGCCGAACCAGCAGCTGAAGATCCGCTCGGCCACGTGACACAACGGCAGGTAGGACAGCACGCTGTCTTTTGAGGACGGCGGCGGCGAGGTGAATCCGCCGTGCTCGACCAGCTCGTGGATGGCGAACTCGACGTTCGCCGCGGTCAGCATCACGCCCTTCGGCGGCCCGGTGGTGCCCGACGTGTAGATCAGCGTGACCACATCGTCGGGACGGGTCTGCGCCATCCGTTCCTCGACGGCACCCGGGTTGGCGTCACGGTGTTCATGGCCGAGGGCAAGGAAATCGGGCCAGGCCAGCAACCGCGGGTCGTCGTACCGGTACCGGATGCCGCGCGGCTCCAGGTACACGATGCGCTCCAGATCGGGCAGCTCGTCGGCAACCGCGAGCGCCTTGTCGACCTGCTCCTGGTCCTCGGCGATCAGTACCCGGGCACCCGAGTGGCGCAACAGGTACGAGACCTCTGCGACCGGGTTGGTCGGGTACAGCCCGACGGTGGCGGCGCGGACCGCGACCGTACCGACGTCGGTGTAGAGCCACTCGCGCCGGTTCTCCGACTGGATCGCGACTCGGTCGCCCGGTTCGATGCCGAGGGCAAGTAAGGCGTGCCCGACCAGCTCGGCCGTGTACCAGTACTGCGACCAGCTGACCTCCTGCCAGATGCCCAGATCCTTCTCCCGCAAGGCGATCACGTTCGGCTTCGCGACGGCGCGCTCCTTGATCCGGGCAGCGATCGTGGTCACCTTTGTCGCGGCAGTCACGGTACTCATGGCCGGTCCACCACCCGGTGTTCCTCGCCGAGGTAGGCGCGCACCACATCGGGATCGGTGGCCACCTCCCGGGGCCTGCCGGTCCGGATCGCCCGGCCGAAGTCGACCACCATGATCCGGTCGGCCAGGTCCATCACCAGGCCCATGTCGTGCTCGACCATCACCATCGGCACGTCTAGTTCGTCCCGGATGTCAAGTATGAACCGGGCCATGTCCTCGGTCTCCTCCAGGTTCATCCCGGCGACCGGTTCGTCCAGCAGCAACAACTTGGGCTCACTCGCGAGTGCCCGGCCGAGTTCGACGCGCTTCTGGACGCCGTACGGGAGCAGGCCGACGGGCAGTCGCCGCCACTGCGCGAGGTCGAGGAAGTCGACGATCTCCTCGACGGCCCGGCGGTTGGCGAGTTCGTTGCGCCTGGCCTTGCCGAACCAGCCGAGCGCCGCGAGTACGCCGTACGGGTGGTGGTGATGGCGGCCGAGCATCAGGTTGTCGAGGACGGTCAGGTTGGAGAACAGCTCGATGTTCTGGAAGGTCCGGGCGATACCCAGTCGCGCGATCGCGTGCGGGCTCATGCCGATCAGGTTCTGCGCGCCGAAGCGGACGGTGCCGCGTTGGGGGCGGTAGACCCCGGACAGGACGTTGAAGATCGACGTCTTGCCGGCGCCGTTCGGGCCGATCACCGCGAACAGCTCACCTGGTCCGACGGTGAAACTCACGCCGTTGAGCGCGGTCACGCCGGAGAACCCGAGGACCACGTCCTCGAAGGTGAGCACCGGGGTCGCCGTCGGCTCGGCCTCTGGTGAGCGGGTCTCGGTGGCGGTCACGACAGCCACCGCTTCCGTCGACGGTAATGCTTCACGTCGCGGAACGACCGGGCCGCGCCCTCCGCGCCGAGGCCGAGGTAGAACTCGCGTACGTCGCCGTCGGCCAGTAGGTCGGCGGCTGGTTTGTCCATCACCATCGCGCCGTTCTCCAGCACATAGCCGTGCTCAGCGATCGCCAGTGCCATCGCCGCGTTCTGCTCGACCAGCAGCACGGTGGTCCCGGCGGCGTTGATCTCGACGATCACGTCGCGGATCTGCTGCACGATCAGCGGTGCCAGCCCGAGGCTCGGTTCGTCCAGCAGCAGGTACTCCGGATCGGACATCAGCGCCCGGCCGATCGCCAGCATCTGCTGCTCACCACCGGACAGGTAGCCGGCCACCTTCTTCCGCCGGTCTGCGAGCACCGGGAACAGTTGGTAGGTGCGATCCAGGTTGACCTTCACCGTGCGGGGCCGGGCGTGCGCGCCGACCCGGAGGTTCTCCTCGACGGTGAGGTCGACGAAGATCCGCCGGCCCTCCATCACCTGCTTGACCCCTCGCGCGGCGATCCGGCTCGCGCCGAGGTGGTGGATCGGTACACCGTCGAGGGTGATCTCGCCGCGGCGTACCTCGCCGTCGTGGACGTCGAGCAGACCGGACATCGCGCGCAGCAAAGTGGACTTGCCTGCCCCGTTCGCCCCGAGCAGGGCGACGATCCGCCCCCGCGGGACCTCGAGGCTGACGCCTCGCAGGACCAGCATCACGTCGTCGTAGACGACCTCGAGATTCTTCGCCGCCAGCACGTCCGGCCTCCTGGATCCCCGAGGGTTTCCACCGTCCTGGCGAGTGAGTGTGACACCGGCTCTGTCATCTTTGAAGAGCGACGCCCCGAAAATCGGACGCTGTCACCCAAACCGTGACCGACAACGGACGCCTCCACGCCGAGGGTCAGCACCAAACCCCCCAAACGCCCCACACCGCCACATCGCCCCCCCGCCCGCTACCCCCACGGACGCCCACCCCACCCCAATCGGGCCCGTGCCGCCAACTCACCGGCACCTTCAACAACAACTCGGGACCTCGGACAGGTTATTTTCCTGTCCGAGGTCCCGGCTTGTTGTTCAGGGTTCTCAGTTTCGTGGTTCGCGCCGTGGTTACAGGGAGCGGACCCAGTTCGACAGGAGTTCGGCGCCGGCGTCGCCGGACTTTTCGGGGTGGAACTGGGTTGCGGCGAGCGGACCGTTCTCGACCGCGGCCACGAACCGGTCGCCGCCGTACTCGGACCAGGTCACGGCCGGGGTCACGGAGGCGCGGGTTTCGGTCAGCTCCCACGTCCGTACGCCGTACGAGTGGACGAAGTAGAACCGGTCCTTCTCGATGCCGTCGAAGAGAGCGCTTCCCGACGGGACGTCGACCGTGTTCCAGCCCATGTGCGGAACTGGCTCGTTGTTGTGCGGCTGTAGTCGCTCGACCGTGCCCGGCCACTGCTCGCAGCCGTCGGTCTCGACCCCATGCTCGATGCCCTTGGCAAACAGGATCTGCATGCCGACGCAGATCCCGAGCACGGGCCGACCACCGGTCAAGCGCCGGTCCACCAGTACGTCGCCCCGCACCGCACGCAGTCCCGTCATACAGGCCTCGAACGCCCCGACGCCCGGAACCAGCAGGCCGTCAGCGTTGAGCGCCTGGTCGAAGTCGGCCGTCACGGTCACGTCGGCGCCGACGCGTTGCAGCGCACGCTCGCCGGAACGGATGTTGCCCGACCCATAATCGAGCAGGACAACCGTCTTGCTCACAGAGCGCCCTTGGTCGACGGGATACCGGGCTGCCGCGGGTCGTGCTCGGCCGCGTCGCGCAGCGCTCGCGCGAACGCCTTGAACTGGGCCTCGACGATGTGGTGCGGATCGCGCCCGGACAGCACCCGGATGTGGATGCAGATCGCGGCGTTGAACGCGAGCGTCTCGAACACGTGCTGGGTCAGCGAACCGGCGTAGTCGCCACCGATGATCGCGTACACCTGGCCTTCGGGCTCACCCGTGTGCACGCAGTACGGCCGGCCGGACAGGTCGACGGTGCAGTGCACGAGCGCCTCGTCCAGCGGCACGGTCGCGTCACCGAACCGGCGGATGCCGCGCTTGTCGCCGAGCGCCTGCTTGAGCGCCTGACCGAGGCCGATCGCGGTGTCCTCGACGGTGTGGTGCGCGTCGATCTCGAGGTCGCCGACCGTGTTCACGTGCAGGTCGAGCAGCGCGTGCTTGGCCAGCGCGTTGAGCATGTGGTCGTAGAAGCCGACGCCGGTGGAGATGTCGGCGCGGCCGGTGCCGTCCAGGTCGAGCTCGACCAGCACCTTCGATTCGCTGGTCTCCCGATCGATCCGGGCAGTCCTGGTCATGAATGCCTTCCCACGTCTGTCTTGAGAACTCGCTCCAACGAGGCTCGGAACGCGGCCATCTCGGCGCCGGTGCCGATCGAGACCCGCAGCCAGCCGTCCGGTCCGGTCTCGCGGATCAGCACGCCGTCGTCGAGCAGCGACTGCCAGACCGCATGCCGGTCGGCGAACGTGCCGAACAGGACGAAGTTCGCGTCCGAGTCGACCGCGCGCAGCCCTTGCGCCCGCAGCCAGTCGACGGTTTCGTCCCGCTCGACCCGGAGCTGGTCGACCCGGCCGAGCAACTCGTCCGAATGCCGCAGCGCGGCCCGCGCAACCGCCTGGGTCACGGCGGACAGGTGGTACGGCAACCGCACGATCCGCAGCGCGTCCACCAGTTGCTTGCTCGCGGCAAGGTATCCGACCCGCCCGCCGGCCAGGGCGAACGCCTTCGACATCGTCCGCGCCACCGCCAGATGCGAGTACGCCGGGAGCAGGCTGACCGCACTCGGTGTCCCGGTACGACGGAATTCGGCGTACGCCTCGTCGACCACCAGGACCGCCCCGATCGTCGCGGTCCGGGCCGCGATCGCCTCCACCAACTGGATCGGCAGCGCGGTCCCGGTCGGGTTGTTCGGCGAAGCGAGCAGTACGACGGACGGCCGGTGCCTGGAGATCGCGGCCAGCGCCTTGCTCTCGTCGAGGGTGAAGTCCTCGGCCCGGCGACCCGTGACCCAGCCGGTGTTCGTGTCCCGCGCATACTCCGGGTACATCGAGTATGTCGGCGCGAACGACAGTGCGGTACGGCCTGGTCCGCCGAAAGCCTGGAGGATGTGCAGCATCACCTCGTTCGACCCGTTGGCGGCCCACACCTGGTCGGCGGTGAGGTTGGCGCCCGACTCGCGGCCGAGATACGCGGCCAGGTCGGCCCGGAGGTCGAGGAACTCGCGATCCGGGTACCGGTTCAGCCCGCGAGCCGCCTCCGCGACCGACGCGGTGATGTCGGCGACGGTCTCCTCGCTCGGCGGGTACGGGTTCTCGTTGACGTTGAGCAGGACCGGGACGTCCAGCTGCGGCGCGCCGTACGGCTCGAAGCTCTTCAGCTCATCCCGGATCGGCAGCCCGTCGAAGCGCCCCATCAGCTCGCCCCGGGGAAACGCACCGACACGGCGGCACCGTGGGCGGGCAGGTCCTCGGCGTGCGCCAGCGCAACGACGTGACCGGCGACCTCTTGGAGGGCTTCGCGCGAGTAGTTCACGACGTGTACGGCCTTGAGGAAGCTGCGCACGGACAAGCCGGACGAGTGGCACGCGCAACCGGCCGTGGGCAGCACGTGGTTCGAGCCCGCGCAGTAGTCGCCGAGCGAGACCGGCGACCAGCCGCCGATGAAGATCGCTCCCGCGTTGGTGATCAGCCCGGCCCGCTCCTCCGCGTCGGCCGTCTGGATCTCCAGGTGCTCGGCCGCATAGGCGTTCACCACGGCGGTCCCCTGCTCCAGATCGTCGACCAGCACGACGGCGGACTGCTGGCCGGCGAGCGCCTCCTTGACCCGGTCCTGGTGCTTCGTCTTCACGACCTGCTGCGGCAACTCGGCCTCGACCGCGGCCGCCAGGGTCTCGCTGGGAGTGACCAGAACGCTGGCCGCCATCGGGTCGTGCTCGGCCTGGCTGATCAGGTCGGCCGCGACATGCGCCGGGTCGGCGGTGTCATCGGCCAGTACGGCGATCTCGGTAGGACCGGCCTCGGAGTCGATCCCGACCTCGCCGAGCAGGAACCGCTTGGCGGCGACGACGTAGATGTTGCCCGGGCCGGTGATCAGGTTGACCTTCTTGCACCCCTCGAACCCATAGGCGAACCCGGCGATCGCCTGCGCGCCGCCCATCGCGTACACCTCGTCGATCCCGAGCAGTGCGCACACGGCGAGCACAGTCGGGTGCGGCAGGCCACCGAACTCCTTTTGTGGCGGCGACGCCACCGCGAGCGACGGGACGCCCGCGACCTGGGCCGGCACCACGTTCATCACCACGCTGGAGGCCAGCGGAGCGCGGCCGCCCGGCACATACAGCCCGACGCGCTGCACCGGCACCAACCGCTGCGTGACCCGGCCGCCCTTCGCGGGCTCGGACACGACGTCGGCGCCGCGCTCGTCCTCACTGACCTCGCGGACCCGCCGGATCGACTCCTCGAAGGCGCTCCGCACCTCGGGGTCGAGCTCCTCCAGCGCCGTCTTCAACGCCTCGGCCGGCACCCGGAGGTCGTCCACCCGCACCTGGTCGAACTTCTCGCCGTACTCCCGGATCGCCTCGAGGCCACGATGACGGACGTCGAGACAGATCGGTCGGGCGACGTCGAGAGCCTTCTCGACGTCGAACACGGCACGGGGAACCAGCGCCTGGAGCTCAACCACCTCTCCAGCCGCCACCCGCCCCCGCAGGTCGACACGACGAATCATGCCCTCAGTCTAGTGGCCGGGCCTGCCCTGCTCCGTCCCCTGTCCACAGCCTCGGCGCATCCGGGAGCGTGGACAACCGCCACCCCGTCTTCCCTCCCGGCCACCCACCGGCGCGCGTACGGGAGTCGGTGGTTGGCACTAGGCTCGGCGCATGGATTCGCGCCTGCCGCTTCTCACCGTTGACACGGTGATCTTCCCCGGGCTGGTGCTCCCCATCCCCATCACCGACGTACAGGGCCGCTCGGTGATTCGCGATCTGGTGGAGAACGGTGGGGAGATGGCCTGCGGCGCGGTGGCGGTGCGGGACGGGTACGAGCTCGGCGACCGGGTGTTCCGCTCGCTCTACGGCACGGGGTGCGCGGCAACGATCTCCGAGATCACCCTGGAGGCGGGCGACGACGGACCGGTCGAGGTCACCCTGACCGGCAACCGGCGGTTCAAGGTCGACTCCCTCGACAGCACCGGCGACTACCTGGTCGCCGATGTCGAGTGGCTGCCCGAGGAGCTCGGCGACGACCCACTCGGTACGGCGACGATCGCGATCGCCCGCTTCCGCCGGTACGCCGCGGCCGTGACCGAGATCAGCAGCCCCGGCCTGCACCTCGGCCCCCTGCCGGACGACCCGAGCACGCTGTCCTACTTGATGTCGGCCGCAACGACCCTCCTCACCCCCGAACGCCAGAAGCTCCTCGAAGCCCCCGACACCACCACCCGCCTGGCCCAGCTGGTCGGCCTCCTCGACACCGAACTGGCCGCCATCGCCGCCCTCCCCTCCCTCCCCGACACCGACCTCCCCTGGTCCTCCATGCACCCCAACTAACCCACCCGCCGGTACTTGTGGTATTGGAGTGAATCCCTGGGTGGTATGGTGTTGGTATGAGCAAGCAGATCACTGTGCGGTTGCCGGACGAGTTGGTGGAGTTCATGGACCAGCTGGTCGACGATCACAAAGCACCGTCCCGGGCCTCCGTGGTCGCCCGGGCGATGGAGCGTGAGCGCAGGCGGCAGCTGGCCGAACGTGATCTCGCGATCCTGACCGAGCACGGCGAGTACGACGATCTCGACGGGCTGGCCGCCGCGGCCAGTGGCACCGTGTTGTCCGACCTCGACTGATGCGGCCGATCCACATCGCGCGGTTGGACAAACCCCGGCCGGTGGTCGTACTCACCCGCGAGCTGATCCGCCCGCGGCTGAAGAACGTCACGGTCGCCCCGATCACCAGCACGATCCGCGGTCTGTCCACCGAGGTCCTGGTTGGCACCGAGAACGGCCTCGATCACCCGAGCGCCGTCAGCTGCGACAACATCCAGACCATCCCCAAGGTCCAGCTGGGCCGCCTGATCGGCTACCTCCTCCCCGCCCAGGAACCCCGCCTCACCGAAGCCATCACCCTCGCCTTCGACCTGGACTCCGTCTGAAGGGGATCAGCCGAGCTTGGTGACGTCCCGTACTGCGCCCTTGTCGGCGCTGGTGGCCATGGCGGCGTAGGCGCGGAGGGCTTGGGAAACCTTCCGGTCCCGATCGCGTGGGGCGTACACGCCACCCAACGCCTCGCGGCGCGCTGCCAATTCGTCCTCGGCGACCAGGAGGTCGATGGAGCGGTTGGGGATGTCGATGCGGATCTGATCGCCGTCGTGGACCAGCGCGATCGTGCCGCCGGAAGCCGCCTCGGGTGAGGCGTGGCCGATCGACAGTCCCGAGGTCCCGCCGGAGAAGCGGCCGTCGGTGATGAGGGCGCAGACCTTGCCCAGGCCGCGGCCCTTCAGGTACGAGGTGGGGTACAGCATCTCCTGCATCCCCGGTCCGCCCTTCGGACCCTCGTACCGGATCACCACGACGTCGCCGGGCTGGATCTGCTGGGTGAGGATCTTCTCGACCGCCTCGTCCTGCGACTCGCAGACGACGGCCGGGCCCTGGAAGGTCCAGATCGACTCGTCCACGCCGGCGGTCTTCACCACACAGCCGTCCTCGGCCAGATTGCCCTTCAGTACTGCGAGGCCGCCGTCAACGGAGTACGCGTGCTCGAGATCCCGGATGCACCCACCAGCGGCGTCCGTGTCGAGGGTCTCCCACCGCTTCGACTGGGAGAACGCGGTCGCCGAGCGCTCGCCCCCCGGAGCCGCGTGCCACAGCTCGACAGCCTCGGGCGACGGTGAGCCGCCACGCAGATCCCAGGTCTTGAGCCACTCGTCGATCGAGTCGCTGTGCACCGTGTGGACGTCCTCGTTCAGCAAACCGGCCCGGTGCAGCTCGCCGAGGATCGCCGGGATACCCCCGGCCCGGTGCACGTCCTCCATGTAGTAGGTGCCACCCGGCGCGACGTTCGGGGCGACCTTGGCCAGGCACGGCACCCGGCGCGAGACCGCGTTGATGTCGTCCAGGTCGAAGTCGACTTCCGCCTCCTGCGCGGCCGCGAGCAGGTGCAGGATCGTGTTGGTTGAACCGCCCATCGCGATGTCCAGCGCCATCGCGTTCTCGAACGCGGCCCGCGAGCCGATGGCCCGGGGCAGCACGGTCGCGTCGTCACCGTCGTAGTACCGGTGGGCCAGCTCGACGGCGGTCGCTCCGGCCCGCTCGTACAGGGCCTTGCGGGCGGTGTGGGTGGCGAGCACCGAACCGTTGCCGGGCAGCGACAGCCCGATCGCCTCGGTCAGGCAGTTCATCGAGTTCGCGGTGAACATGCCCGAAC
The DNA here is from genome assembly GCF_004361855.1 of Kribbella caucasensis. Lineage (GTDB taxonomy): Bacteria > Actinomycetota > Actinomycetes > Propionibacteriales > Kribbellaceae > Kribbella > Kribbella caucasensis. The sequence continues at coordinate 100,613 of NZ_SNWQ01000005.1, read as the reverse complement.
AGGATCCACAGGTCGGGCAGGCGTTCTCCTCGATCCGCAGGATGTCGGCGTCGGAGACGTTCTCGTTGACGGCCTCGGACATCGCGTCGATCAGGTCGAGCTTGCGCACGGTGCCATCGACCAGGGTCGCCCGGCCGGCCTCCATCGGGCCGCCGGAGACGAACAAGGTCGGGATGTTCAGCCGCATCGCGGCCATCAGCATGCCCGGGGTGATCTTGTCGCAGTTCGAGATGCAGACCAGCGCGTCGGCGCAGTGCGCCTCGACCATGTACTCGACCGAGTCGGCGATCAGGTCCCGCGACGGCAGGCTGTAGAGCATGCCGCCGTGACCCATCGCGATCCCGTCGTCGACCGCGATCGTGTTGAACTCGCGCGCGATCCCGCCGGCCGCGTGGATCGCCTCGGACACGATCCGGCCGACCGGTGCCAGGTGGGTGTGCCCGGGGACGAACTCGGTGAAGCTGTTCGCCACCGCGATGATCGGCTTGCCGAAGTCCTCCCGGGCTACCCCGGAGGCCTGCATGAGCGCGCGAGCGCCCGCCATGTTGCGGCCGTGGGTGACAGTACGGGACCTCAAAGCAGGCACGACGACATCTCCTTGCGTTCTGGACGACTCCACCGCCTGACCGGGGCGGTGGGGTGGGCGCGAATCAACATGGTGCCATGGTCGTCCAGATGGCGGTATGGCGGTCCCGCATTCCGGAGGGCGTGAAACTGTCCATGGGCAGATCTAGCCTGTGAGCATGACGGGGTTCGAGCTTCACTGGCGGCGTGTGCACCCCGCCCTGCGCCCGTACGTCGCCGAGGTCACCGGCTACGCGTATCCCGGTGAGCCGCCCGCGCTCCACCGCGGCCTCCCCTCGCAGTACCTGACCCTCGTCATCACCCTCGACGAGCCGCTCGGCATCGCCTGGCCGGGCTCCCCCGTCACCACGTTCGGCACCGTCGTCGGCGGGCTGCACTCGACCGCCGTACACATCGGTCAGTCGCCCAATCGGTCCGGGATCCAGCTCGCCCTCCGGCCCGCCGCGGCGCGGGCCCTGCTCGGCCTGCCGCCCGGCGAGCTCGCGTCGGCGGTGGTGGAGCTGGACGACATCCTCGGCAGCCCGGCCCGCGCCGTCAGCGGGCGGCTACGGGAGGCGCCGACCTGGGTCGAGCGCTTCGACCTGGTCGAGAGCCTGCTGCTCGAGCACTGGGCGGACGAGCCCGCACCGGAGACGCGAGCCGAGCTCGGTTGGGCGTGGCGGCGCCTCCGCGAGACGGCCGGGGCGGTCGGCGTGGAGGACCTGGCGACCGAGATCGGTTGGAGCCGTCGGCATCTGACGGACCGGTTCACCAATGAGTACGGCTTGGGACCGAAGGTGGCGGCCCGGGTGATGCGGTTCGAGCAGGCGGTCGGGCGGCTGAGGCGCGATCCGAAGCTCAGGCTGGCGGAGCTGTCGGCTGAGCTCGGGTACGCCGACCAGGCCCATCTCACCCGGGAGTGGAACGCGATCGCCGGCTGCTCTCCGCGGCAGTGGATGACCGAGGAACTGCTCCCAAACGTTCAAGACGTGCCGGTCGGTGCGGGCGCAGAGTCGGAGGTATGAACACGACAACCGAGAACAAGATCGTCGTCGGTGTCTGGCCGACACTGATCTACCACGACGGCCAAGCAGCCTTGAAGTTCCTCACCGAGGGACTGGGCTTCACCCAGGTCTGCCTGTATGCCGGTGAGACCGAAGGATCGATCGCCCATTCCGAGCTGGCCTGGCCGGCCGGCGGTGGCGTGATGGTCAGCTCGGTCGGCCGAAACCACGTGCCGGACGACTTCTCCTGGCTGGCCGACCATCCGCAGTCGGTCTATCTCGTCGTCGACGGCGACCCGGACCGGTTGCTGGCGCAGGCGATCGCCGCCGGCGCGGTCGTCGTACGCGGCCTGCGCGACGAGGACTACGGCTCCCGCGGTTTCACCGTGAAGGACCCCGAAGGCAACCTCTGGAGTGTCGGTACCTACAAGGGCGAGATCACGTAATCCACAGGGTGCCAACGGTTGTCCCTGGACCTCACTAGAATCGCCGGGTGGCCGATACAACCGCGTTGCCCGAGTCGGAAGCTCATCAGGTCCTGCACCGCGTGTTCGGGTACGACGAGTTTCGCGGCCGGCAACGCGACATCATCGAGACCGTCGTCGCCGGTGGGGACGCGCTGGTGCTGATGCCGACCGGCGGCGGGAAGTCGTTGTGTTACCAGATCCCCGCACTGGTCCGGTCCGGTGTGGGTGTAGTCATCTCGCCGCTGATCGCGTTGATGCAGGACCAGGTGGATGCGTTGACCGCGCTCGGCGTACGGGCCGGATTCCTCAACTCCACCCAGGACTACGAGCAGCGGCGTGAGGTCGAGCGGGCGTTCCTGGCCGGTGAGCTGGATCTGCTCTACCTCGCGCCCGAGCGGCTCCGGGTCGAGGCGACCGTGCGGTTGCTCGACCAGGGCAAGATCTCGTTGTTCGCGATCGACGAGGCGCACTGCGTGTCCCAATGGGGGCATGACTTCCGGCCCGACTACCTGATGTTGTCGGAGCTGCACGAGCGCTGGCCTGACGTACCGCGGATCGCGCTGACCGCCACCGCGACCGAGGCCACGCACGCGGAGATCGCGACCAGGTTGAACCTGTCCGAGGCGAAACACTTCGTCGCCAGCTTCGACCGGCCGAACATCCAGTACCGGATCGCGCCGAAGGACAACCCGCAACGGCAGCTGCTCGACCTGCTCCGCACCGAGCACGCGGGTGACGCCGGCATCGTCTACTGCCTGTCCCGCAACAGCGTCGAGAAGACGGCCGCGTTCCTGACCCAGAACGGGATCGAAGCCGTTCCGTACCACGCCGGACTCGACAACCGGACTCGCGCGAAGAACCAGGCCCGGTTCCTCCGCGAGGACGGGCTGGTCGTGGTCGCGACGATCGCGTTCGGGATGGGGATCGACAAGCCGGACGTCCGGTTCGTCGCGCATCTCGACCTGCCGAAGTCGGTCGAGGGGTACTACCAGGAGACCGGTCGCGCCGGCCGGGACGGGCTGCCCTCGACGGCCTGGCTCGCGTACGGGCTGCAGGATGTCGTGCAGCAGCGCAAGATGATCGACACGTCCGAAGGCGACCTCGCTCATCGCCGCCGGCTGAGTGCTCACCTCGACGCGATGCTCGCGCTGTGCGAGACCGTGCAGTGCCGCCGCACCCAGTTGCTCGCGTACTTCGGCCAGCAGGGCGAGGCCTGCGACAACTGCGACACCTGCCTGACCCCACCGGAGTCGTGGGACGGCACGATCGCGGCGCAGAAGCTGCTGTCCGCCGTGTACCGGTTGAAGAACGAGCGGAACCAGAAGTTCGGCGCCGGTCAGGTGATCGACATCCTGCTCGGCAAGCAGACCGAGAAGGTGACCCAGTTCCGGCACGACCAGTTGAGCGTCTTCGGCATCGGCACCGAGCTGAAGGACGCCGAGTGGCGCGGTGTGATCCGGCAACTGCTGGCCCAGCGCTTGCTCGCGGTCGAAGGCGACTACGGCACGCTCGTGCTCACCGAGGACAGCGCGGAGGTGCTCGGCCGCCGGCGTGAGGTGATGATGCGTCGCGAACCCGAGCGGGTCGCCCGGTCGAAGTCCTCGTCGTCCGGCGGCAAGAAGAAGACCGTCGACCTGCCGGCCGAGGCCGCGCCGACCTTCGAACGGCTGCGCGGCTGGCGAGCCGGAGTCGCCAAGGAACAGGGCGTCCCGGCGTACGTGATCTTCCACGACGCGACGTTGCGGCAGATCGCGACCGAGCTGCCGACGACGCTGGCCGAGCTGGGCCGGATCAGTGGGGTCGGCGAGAACAAACTCGCGAAGTACGGCGACGGCGTCCTGGAAACACTGGCCGCGGAGTAGGTGCCGCTAGCCGTCGAGGAGTGGGACGGCTGCGCGGATCAGTTCGCCGGCCAGCTCGTCCGCGTCCTTGCCGCCGGCCGCGACCAGTACCGCGACCGAGAGCCTCAACTCGGGAACGGAGACGAGCATGCTGGTGTGATCGGGCAGCTGACCGCTGTGCCCGAAGGCCAGGAAGTTTCCGAACGTGTACGAGAAGAGCATCGTGCCGAGCCCGAAATTCCCTTCGCCCAGAGACATCTGCCGCACCAGTTCCGCCGGCCCGACGCGTCCGCCGTACAGCTGATAGCCCCAGCGCGCGATCGTCGGCGCATCGGCGGCCAGGCTCGCACTCGCGCCCAGCGAACTGGCGAACGCCCGGCACGGGACGAATCCGTCGCGGGCCTTGCCACACAACGGATTGCGGTCCTCCGCGAGCGGCGGTCGTGGTTGCTCGGCGTCCTGGAACGCGGCCCGCTCCAGCCCGGCCGGCCGCGCCAGGTCGCGGCGCAGTACGGTCGCCAGCGATTGGCCGGTGACCTTCTCGATCAGCAAGCCGAGCAGCAGATAGCTCGGATTGCTGTAGCTGTACGGACTGTCGGGCGGCAGCAGCGGCCCGGTGTTGTACGCGAGCACCTCCTCCGCCGTCCAGTGCTTGCCCGGCGCGGCCGCGATCGCCTTGTCCAGCTGCGCATACTCCTCCGGCCGGAAGTTCGGTACGCCGGCCCGCATGGCGAGGTGTTGCCGTATGGGCGCGTCGTTCTCGGTGAGCCGATGCCGCACGTACTGCGAGAGCGGTGCATCCAGGTCGATCTTGCCTGCCGACGCGAGCAGGATGACCTCGGCGGCGACAAACGTCTTCGTGATGCTCGCGGCACCCAGCATCGTGGTCGGGACGAGAGTGGTGCCGGCAGCATCCACGCCGGCCGCTCCCGACCACATCCACTTGTCGGTCACCACAGCTGCCGTGATTCCCCGCGCGGCGACGTACGCGTCCGGGATGGTGGCGTTGAGCTTGACCACCTTCGCGAGCACCGCCTGCAACGCGGCCGCCTTGGCAGGGTCGAGTGCCTTCGTGGAGGGGGCGGGCGTGCGATTCTGCGGGCGGACTGTCGGTGTGCCTGGAACAGCAGTCGGTTTTCCAGAGACAGTTGGGGCAGCTGTCGGCTCGACAGTGCCGTCGTCGTCGGAGGTGCACGCGACCGGCGCGATCAGAGCCAGCGCCGTGAGAACCAGCGCCGGCCGAATCATGCCCATCTCACGATCCTGCCGCCATCCCTCTCCCCTGTCGACCCTTCGCCAGGCCTTGCGGGGGCTGGCAGAGTGGGGGGCGCGGCGCGGAGGGAGTGCGAAGATGCGGGTGCTGGTCACGGGCTCGGCGGATGGGCTCGGCCGGATGGTGGCTGAGCGATTAGTGGCCGAGGGCCACGAAGTCGTCCTGCACGGCCGCAACCCAGCCCGGGCGCGGGACGCGCTGGCCGCGGTACCGGGAGCGAGCGATGCACTGACCGGCGAGCTGGCCAGCATCGACGAGACGAAGGATCTCGCCCGGCAGGCCAACGAGAACGGGCGATTCGACGTCGTGGTGCACAACGCCGCGGTCGGGGAACAGGAACCGCGCCGCGAAACCGTCGACGGTCTGGAGCACGTCTTCGCGATCAACTCGCTCGCGCCGTATCTGCTCACCGCCCTGATCGATCGCCCCGATCGCTTGATCTACCTGAGTTCGGGGATGCACGAAGGCGGTCAGGTCGCGTTCGACGATCTGCAGTGGACCCGTCGCCGCTGGAGCGGAGCAGGGGCGTACTCCGACTCCAAGCTGCACGACGTGCTGATCGCGTTCGCAGTGGCCCGGCGATGGCCCGAGGTCCGGTCGAACGCCGTCGATCCCGGCTGGGTCGCGACCAGGATGGGCGGTCGGGGCGCGCCCGGCGATCTCGGTCAGGGCCCCGAAACCCAGGTCTGGCTGGCGACTACCGACGACCCCGTCACCGGCACGTACTTCTACCATCGCCGCCCGCACCGGACCCACCCGGCAGCCACCGACCCCGCAGTACAGGATGCGTTCCTGACTGCGTGCGAGCAGCTCACCGGGGTACGGCTCTGAGGATCATCCCTCGACCAGGTAGAGCCGATTGGCGTCGGGGTCCTGGAAGGTGAACATCGGCGGGACACCGGGCCAGGTGATGAGGTCCGAGGTGGTGACGCCCTGGGCGGTGAGGGCGGCGTGGGCGGACGCGGCGTCGGGGGTGGTGAACCTGATGCCGGTGTCTGTGCCGACCGGGGTCTCCGCGCTCGCGGGGATGAGGGCGAGCGAGGTGCTGGCACCGGGCGGGGCGACGACGATCCAGCGCCCACCGAGTTGCGGCAGAGGCGCGTCCAGGTGCTTGTCGAAGCCGAGCGTGCCGACGTAGAAGTCAACGGCCCGGTCCTGGTCACTGACGGGGATGGCGACCGTGCTGATGGCGGTGATCATGAGATCCTCCTCGAAGGTTGCTGTCACCCCTAGGTAGAAGCCGTCCGCGCACCTTCGACACAGAGCGGCGATGAGTTTTCGGGCGGTCGCTCGTCTTCATGAACAGCGCCAGGCAACTGGCAACGGTTTCTACGGAAGGGCGAGGCACCATGGGCAAGCTGATCTATTCGTTGGCCACCTCACTCGACGGCTTCGTGAGCGATCCAGCCGGCAACTTCGGCTGGGGTGCTGAAGAGGAGGAGGTGCACGAGTTCGTCAACAAGCAATTTCGATCGATCGGCACGAACCTGTACGGCCGGCGGATGTACGAGACGATGGTCTACTGGGAGACGGCGCACACGGTGCCCGAGCAGCTGCCGTTCGAGCTGGAGTTTGCGCGGATCTGGCAGGGCACCGACAAGATCGTCTACTCCACAACGCTGACCGAGGTCGCCAGCGCGCGGACCCGGATCGAGCGGACGTTCGACCCCGATGCGGTGCGCAAGTTGAAGGCCGAGTCCGACCTCGACATCGCCGTCGACGGTCCACACCTGGCGGCTCACGCGATCCGCGCCGGGCTCGTCGACGAGTACCAACTCTTCGTCACACCCGTGATCGTCGGTGGTGGCAATCCGTTCTTCCCGGACGACGTCCGCGTCGATCTCGAGCTGTGGGACGAGCGACGATTCGGGAACGGTGTGGTCTACCTGCGTTACGGCGTCAGGGGCTGAGGCCGCGACCGAGCTGGTGAGCTTCGACGGCACCGGGCACTGGATCAATCAAGAGGCCCGGACGGTTACGCGAGAACCGTCCGGGCCTTCTGCGCGCGGTGTGCTACTTCGCGACCACCCTGAAGGTGAAGTCGGCCTCGCCGTCGCCGGTGACGCGGATGGTGTACCCGGCCGACCGGAGTGCCGCGGCGTCCTTGTTCGAGCTGAAGTCCTCGCTCAGCCCGCCGGCCGCCTCGAAGTCCACGTAGCCGACCATCACCGCACCCTTGCGGTCCGGGATCGCCTGCTTGAAGTTCTCGGTGTCGCCGAGGTTGCCGCCCTTGAGCACCTGCTCGGCGTACCCCTGGTCAGTGGCGACCACCAGCGTGTCGTCGTCCTTGGCCTTCTCGATCGGGATGTTCGCCGAGGACCGGTCGCGGAGCAGGCTCGTCACCTTGTCCACCACACCCTCGGCCTTGGCCACATCCGTCTCCATCCGGGCCGCGATCTTCGGCCCGTCGCTGTCGTCCTTGTCGATCGCGACGGCGACGTTCTTGCCGAGCAGCGGCTTCACGTCGTCGGGGATGGCCAGGCCGTACTCGTCCGCGAAGTTCGCCGTCAGCTCCTTCAGATCCAGCCCACCCGAGTTCTTCTCCAGCTGGGACCACATCGTGCTGACCAGGTTCTCGCCGTCGGACAACGCGAGGGCGCCGGCCGTCGTGTCCGGCAGCTGCGCGATCAGGTCACCAGCGTCGGACGAGCTCACCTTGACGCTCTGGTCGGCGTTCACGACGCCCTTCAGCTCGACGTACGAGGCATCGAACCGCAGCGCCGCGGCCATGCTCCCGCCCGGCAGGGCGGACCGCTGCTCGTCGGTGAGCGACCGGCCGCTGAGCTCGGCCAGGCCCTTGGTGTCCGCCCAGACCGAGGCGAACCCCTGCTCGCCGAGCGCGGACATGTCCGCGTCGAACTTGGAGTTCTCGCTCAGTGGGCTGTTCTTCGCGGCGGACACCGCGGCATCGACGACGGACTGGTTCTCACCGAGGATCACGTACCCCTCGGTGAACGCGCGGCCCGGCTTGTCCTCCGCTTCGGCGAACAGCTTGTCCAGACCGGCCGTGGCCTTGCCCTGGTCCTTCACCTGAACCGCAACCACGGCGTCCGGCTCGTCGTCGCCGTCGGCCGCCGGAACCGCGGCCGCACCGGCCCGGTCGCCGAGCCACGGCTCGATGTCCGTCGCGAAGTCGACGTCGGCCAGGTCGTCGCCGGATTCCCTCTTGATCAGCTCGAACAGCTTCTGCCGCAGGTCGTCGTTGTCGCTGGTCAGCCCGAGATTCTCCTTGGCCGACGGGAACTTGAGCATGAAGCGGATCGCGGCGACCTTCTGGCCTGCCGAGGGGTTCAGGTCGATCCGGGCGTAGGCGATCGAGTTACCGGGCAGCACCGCGGCCGGCTGGTCGCCGCCGCCGTTCAGCCGCGCGTAGGCGAACACCGCGCCGCCGCTGATCACCGCGAGCACCGCGACGATCGCGACCAGCGGGATCAGCTTGCCGCGCTTTTTCTTCGGCTCCGGCTGCCACTGCTGCGCCTGCCCGTACTGCGGCCCGAACGGCGGCTGCCCACCCTGCCCGTACTGCGCCTGGCCCGGCTGCCCGAACTGCTGAGCACCCGACTGCCCGTACTGCGCCGGCCCGCCCTGCGCCCCGTACTGCGGCTGCCCGCCCTGCGGGCGCTGAGGTTGCCCGCCCTGCGGCCCGTACTGCGGCTGTCCGCCTTGCGGCCCGTGCTGAGGTTGCCCGCCCTGAGGTCCGTGCTGCGGCGGCCCGTACGGGGGTTGCCCACCCTGGGGACCACGCTGAGGCTGCCCCTGCGGACCGTACTGGGGTTGCCCACCCTGCGGACCGGCGTACTGGCCCGGGCGCTGCTGCGGACCGCCGTACGGCGGCTGCTGCGGCTGCTGCTGCGGCGCGGAGTACGGGCCTTGTTGGTTGCCCTGCGCACCGGAACCGGGCGTCGGGTACTGGCCGGGCTGCGGACCACCGGCCGCACCGGGGTGGCGCGGGTTGACCGGCGGATTGGTCTGGTCGGACATCAGGCTCCCTCACGTCGCCGATGGCCTCACACCACCGGGCCGCAACAGGCTATTTCACCTGCGGCGCCGATTCAGACGTGCCAGATACCGATGTGGTTGCAACTGGTTCCGCCCGCCAGCTCGTGGTGGCGATGATCGCGGTGGCGAGAGCGGCACCGACCAGCCAGGCCGCCAGCGGGGTCCAGGTGTGCAGTTCCAGCGGCGCCGCGAGCAGATCACCCGGCTTGGCCGCCTCCAGCCGCGGCTGCAACGGATCGTGACCTAGCAGCATGCCGACACCCCACGCCACCGACGATCCGAACGACGCGCCGAGCACAACGATCGCCACCGCCCACGGACCGTAGTTGCGCAACCACCAGAACAGCCCGGCCCCGAGCACCAGCGCGGTCAGGAACCCGATCGCCGTGAACATGCCGTCCGGGCCGAACACCCGGGTCATCTGCTCCTCGCCGAGCGACCCGCCGTTCTCGTCGACGGTGTACTGCGCGAGCGGTGCGAACTGCTGCCAGGCCCAGCCCGCGATCGCGCCGGCGACCAGGAACCCGGCCACGGTGAGCGCGATCGCCTTGCTCCACGGCAGTTTCGCTTCCGGCTCCGGCCGCTGTCCGTACGGCGAACCGAACGGCTGCTGGGTGTACGGGCCGGGCTGCACTGACTGACTCACCTCGCCAGTGTGGCTCATCCCTGTCAACCCCGCCCCATCGCCCCGGTCCGATGAAGTGTCCACCGGCGCCTCAACTGGCCAGGCACGACGGGCCGAGCAGGGCCTTCAGGTCGGCCATCAGCGACGACGTCGGGGTGACCCGGAACCGGTCGCCGATCCGCATCACCGTCGTCTTTTGCCGGGCCTGCAACCGCAGCTGGACCTCGGTCATCCCCGGGTGCGACCGCAGCACGTCCCGGAGCTGCTCGACCACCGGCGGCGTACATCGGTTCACCGGCATGGTGATCACGACCGGACCGGTCGGGCCCACGGTCAGGTCCGGCACGATCACCTCGGACCCGCTCAGCTCGACCCGGTCGTCGCGGCGGCGCAACCGTCCCTTCATCAGCACGATCGCGTCGTTGCTCAGCAGGTGCGCGTGCAGCTGGTACGCCGAGGAGAACATCATCACCTCGATCGAACCTTCCAGGTCCTCGATGGTGACGATCGCGTAGATGTCGCCGCGCTTGTTCACCTTCCGCTGGACCGCGGTGACCAGGCCGCCGATCGTCACGTTGCTGCCGTCCGGCCGGTCCTCGTCGGCGAGCAGCTGGCCGATCGTGCAGTCGGAGCCGTTGGTGAGCACGTGCTCGACGCCGAACAGCGGGTGGTCGGACACGTACAGCCCGAGCATGTCCCGCTCGTGCGCGAGCTTGGTCGCCTTGTCCCACTCCTCGATCTCGGGCACCGTCACGGTGAGCCGCGAGTTGCCCTCGCCCTCGTCCGCGTCGTCGTCGCCCATCGAGAACAGGTCGAACTGGCCGTGCGCCTCGTTCCGCTTGAGGTCGATCGCCTCGTCCACCGCCTGCTCGTGCACCGCGACGACGGCCCGGCGGGCGTGGTTCATCGAGTCGAACGAACCGGCCTTGGCCAGCGACTCGATCACCCGCTTGTTGCAGACCGGCAGCGACACCTTGTCGATGAAGTCGACGAAATCGGTGAACCGGCCCTTCTCCTCCCGGGCCACGACGATCTCGGCCACCACGTTCACGCCGACGTTGCGGATCGCGGACAGGCCGAACCGGATGTCGGTGCCGATCGGGGTGAAGTTCGAGTCGGACTCGTTGACGTCCGGCGGCAGCACCTTGATACCCATCCGGCGGCACTCGTTCAGGTAGATGGCCATCTTGTCCTTGTCGTCCTTCACGGACGTCAGGACGGCGGCCATGTACTCCGCCGGGTAGTTCGCCTTGAGGTACGCCGTCCAGTACGAGACCAGCCCGTACGCCGCCGAGTGGGCCTTGTTGAACGCGTAGTCGGAGAACGGGACCAGCACGTCCCAGAGCGCCTTGATCGACGCCGCCGAGAAGCCGTTCGACTGCATGCCGGCCTCGAAGCCGACGTACTCGGCGTCGAGTACTTCCTTTTTCTTCTTGCCCATCGCCTTGCGGAGCAGATCCGCCTTGCCCAGGCTGTAGCCCGCGAGCTCCTGGGCGATCTTCAGCACCTGCTCCTGGTACACGATCAGGCCGTACGTCGGGCCCAGGATCGGCTTCAGCGCCTCTTCCAGCTCCGGGTGCAGGTAGCTGATCTCCTGCTGGCCGTTCTTGCGGAGCGCGTAGTTGGTGTGCGAGTTCGCACCCATCGGGCCCGGCCGGTAGAGCGCGCCGACGGCGGAGATGTCCTCGAAGTTGTCCGGCTTCATCAACCGCAGCAGCGCCCGCATCGGGCCACCGTCGAACTGGAAGACACCCAGCGTGTCGCCCCGCCCGAGCAGCTCGAAGGTGGGGCCGTCGTCCAGGGTGTGGCTCAGCGCGTCGAGGTCGATGGTGATGCCGTGCGCGGCCTCGATGTTCTTGACCGCGTCGTCCATGATCGTCAGGTTGCGCAGGCCGAGGAAGTCCATCTTGACCAGGCCGAGCGTCTCACAGCTCGGGTAGTCGAACTGGGTGATGATCTGGCCGTCCTGCTCGCGGCGCATGATCGGGATCAGGTCGATCAGCGGCTCGCTGGACATGATCACGCCGGCCGCGTGCACACCCCACTGGCGCTTCAGGTTCTCCAGCCCGCGGGCGGTGTCGACGATCTTGCGGACGTCCTGATCCGCCTCGTACAGCTGACGGAACTCGCCGGCCTCGGAGTACCGCTTGTGCTGCGGGTCGAAGATGCCGGACAGCGGGATGTCCTTGCCCATCACCGTCGGCGGCATCGCCTTGGTGATCCGGTCGCCCATCGCGAACGGGTAGTCCAGCACCCGGCCGGCGTCCTTGATCGCCTGCTTGGCCTTGATGGTTCCGTAGGTGACGATCATCGCGACCCGGTCGTCGCCGTACTTGTCGGAGACGTAGCGGATCACCTCGGCCCGGCGGCGGTCGTCGAAGTCGATGTCGAAGTCCGGCATCGACATCCGCTCGGGGTTCAGGAACCGCTCGAAGATCAGGCCGTGCGCCAACGGCTCGAGGTCGGTGATCCGCATCGCGTAGGCGCAGATCGAACCGGCGCCGGAGCCTCGGCCCGGGCCGACCCGGATGCCCTGCTTCTTGGCCCAGTTGATGAAGTCGGCGACCACCAGGAAGTAGCCCGCATACCCCTTCGAGACGATGATCTCGATCTCGTAGTCGGCCCGCTTGCGAATCTCGTCGGTGATGCCGGCCGGGTAGCGCTGGTGCAGCCCGACCTCGACCTGCTTGACGAACCAGGAGTCCTCGTTCTCCCCCGGCGGGCAGGGGAACCGCGGCATGAACCGGCCCTCGCCCTCGGTGAAGCTGACGTCGCACTGCTCGGCGATCAGCAGCGTGTTGTCACACGCCTCCGGCAACTCCTTCCACACCTCGCGCATCTCGGCCGCGGTCTTGACGTAGAACTCGTTCGCGTCGAACTTGAACCGGTTCGGGTCGGACAGCGTCGAGCCGGACTGCACGCACAGCAGCGCGGCGTGCGCGGTCGCGTCCTCGGGCTTGGTGTAGTGCAGGTCGTTGGTCGCGACGAGCGGCAGGCCGAGCTCGCGGGCCAGCTTCAGCAGGTCCTTCTGGATGTCCCGCTCGATGCCGAGGCCGTGGTCCATCAGCTCGCAGTAGAAGTTCTCCGCGCCGAAGATGTCGCGGAACTCCGCGGCCGCCTCGACGGCCTCCTTGTACTGCCCGAGCCTCAGCCGGGTCTGCACCTCGCCGGACGGGCAGCCGGTGGTCGCGATCAGGCCCTGGCCGTACGTGTTCAGCAGGTCGCGGTCCATCCGGGGCTTGAAGTAGTACCCCTCGAGGCTGGCCAGCGAGGACATCTTGAACAGGTTGTGCATGCCGGAGGTGTTCTTCGCCAGCAGCGTCATGTGGGTGTACGCACCCGAACCGGAGACGTCGTCACGGCCGCTGTTGGCGTCGCCCCACTTGACCCGCTTCCGCTCGCTGCGGTGGGTGTGCGGTGTTAAGTAGGCCTCTACTCCGATTATTGGTTTGACGTCGTACTTTTTCGCCGTTTTCCAGAATTCGTACGCGCCGAAGACATAGCCGTGGTCGGTCGTCGCGATCGCCGGCATGCCCATCTCCTGGGCGGTTTTGAACAACTCGTCGATCCGCGCGGCGCCGTCCAGCATGGAGTACTCGGTGTGCACGTGTAGATGCACGAAACTGTCGCTGGACGCCATGTCTTCGCAGACCTCCCAGGGCGTGAGTGAGCGGGACGGGGATCAGCTTATGCGGGCCGATGGACAGTTTCCGACCAACCCACCGTGCGCCCTCCGACCAGAGCCCGAACCGCCCGATATCCGGGCGGCAGCCGATCCGATCCATTGACAACATCTTGTCAATATGACAAGCTCTTGTCATGATCGAGACCACTGCAGTCACTGCCACCGCCACTGTCCACGTCGCCGTCTACGACACCTTCGCCGACTGGGAGATCGGCTTCGCGACCGCCCACATCAACAAGCCGATGTGGCACCAGACGCCGGGCCGGTTCCAGGTCCGGACCGTCGGCGCGACCCGGGAGCCGATCACCACGATGGGCGGCATGCGCGTCATCCCCGACATCGCGCTGGACGAGCTGAAGCCGGCCGACAGCGTGATGCTGATCCTGGCCGGCAACGACCTCTTCCCGACCGATGCGTATCGGCCGTTCACCGACAAGGCGCGCGAGTTCCTCGACGCCGGTGTGAGCGTTGCCGCGATCTGCGGCGCGACCGGCGGACTGGCGATGGCCGGGCTGCTGGACGACCGCGAGCACACCAGCAACGCGGCCGAGTTCCTGGCCGGCGTCGGGTACGCGGGTGGGCACCTGTACCGCGAGGAGCCGGTGGTGACCGACCGCGGTCTGATCACCGGTAAGGCGCAGGCGCCGATCGACTTCGCCCGCGCGATCATGGCCCGGCTGGAGGTGTTCGAACCGGCCGTGCTCGACTCCTGGTACAAGCTGTACGGTCGGCAGGACCCGGCCGGCTTCTACGAGCTGATGTCCGCCTGACAGGAGGCGCCCACACCGTGACCCGCGACCAGGACCTGCTCAGTGCGGCGGCGCTGACCGCCTTCAAGCTGAACGGCCAGTTCCTCGACCTGGCCGAGAGCCTCGCCCGCCCGGCCGGCCTGACCGCAGCCTGGTGGCAGGTCCTCGGCGCGGTGCTCCACACCCCGTTACCCGTGTCGGCCATCGCCCGGGAGATGGGCATCACCCGCCAGGCCGTCCAGCGCACCGCCGACGTACTGGTGGACCGCGGCCTGGCGGAGTACAGGGACAACCCAGCCCATCGCCGCGCCAAGCTGGTCGCCGGCACCGAGGCGGGCCTGGCCGCCATCAAGGCGATCGGACCGGATCACGCCCGCCAGGCCAAACGCCTGAGCGGCATCCTCGGCCAGGAGGACTTCGCCGCAGCCGTCGATGCCCTCCGGAAGCTGTCCGCGGCGTTGGACGAGCTCGACCGCGGTGGTAGCGCACACTGATCCTGTGGTGCGCTTCGCGGTGATTGCGGCGGCGGTGGTCCTGCTGCTGCTGACTGCGGTGTGGGCCTTCCAGCGGCGTCTGATCTATCTGCCGGACGAGGCTGCCGTGCCGTCGGCGGCAGTCGTCGTGCCCGGTGCACGGGATGTGGTGCTCCAGGCGAGCGACGGCGTACGGCTGGGTGCTTGGCTGATCCCGGCCGAGGAGCCTGATCGTGGTTTGGTCGTGCTGGTCGCCAACGGCAACGCGGGGAACCGGGCAGCACGGGTTCCGCTTGCGCGTGCGCTGGCGGCCGAAGGCCTGACCGTGTTGCTGTTCGATTACCGCGGGTACGGCGGGAACGACGGCGGCCCCAGCGAACGAGGGCTGGCCAAGGACGCCCGGGCGGCACAGCGGTACCTGGTCGAGGAACTCCGTGTACCAGCCAGCCGCATCCTGTACTACGGCGAGAGCCTCGGGGCCGCCGTTGTCACCGAACTCGCGACCGAGATCGAGCCGGGCGGACTCGTCCTGCGTTCCCCCTTCGTCGACCTCGCCTCGGTCGGTCAGGTCCACTACCCGTTCCTCCCCGTCCGACTGCTGCTCCGCGACCGATATCCGCTGGCCGAACAGTTGTCGACCGTGAAGGCTCCGGTCGCGGTGATCTACGGGAGCGACGACTCCATCGTCCCGCCGGAACAGAGCCGGGCAGTCGCGGAGGCAGCGCCAACGCTCAAGAACCAGGTCGAAATCCCCGGAGCCAACCACAACGACCCCGAACTACTCCATGGCCGAGCACTGATCGAGACCGTCATCGCCCTGGCCGACCAAGTCGGCACCACCTCGTAAGCCGCTAGACGAGTTCGCGAGTGGCGCCGTCGAGGACGAGGGCCTGGCCGTCGCTCATGGGTAGGTGCGGTACGCCGGTCTGCTGGTACAGGGTCTGCACCTTCTCGAGGGCTCCATCTCGGGGTGGCCCGGGGAGTTCAGGTGCGGGACGATCGCGTGGTCGACTACGCCGAGGCCGTCCCAGATGACCTCACCGTCGACCGCGGTGACGTCGTCGCACAACTCGAGCCCCCGCAGACTCGGCGCCAACACACACGGCCCGGCGCTGTACCCGGCGTACACGACCTGCTCGGAGCGGATCAGGTCGGGCAGGATCTTGTCGGCACCACTTCGCGCCATCGCGACCCGCAGTACGAACACGTTGCCGCCACGGACCCACACCCCGTCGTACTGGGTGAGCCAGGTGCGCAGGTCGTCTGCTGAGCGGAGGTCCAGCTCCTCGGCACGCAGGCCGAGCTCGGTCAGCCAGGTGATTTCGTCCGCGACCTTCTCCCGCCGGATCTCGGGGTCCTCGGAGTCGATCGCGTTGCAGATCACCGCGACCCGCGCGCTCGGCGGAAGGAGGGCGACCAGTCGCTCGGGATGGTCGCCCAGCCGGAACGAGGAGAGGTACAGCTTCACTGCGCGTCGGCGAGGCGGTCGAGTGCGTGATCGAGGTCGTCGGGGTACTCGGACGTGAACTCGACATACGACCCGCTGCCGGGGTGGTCGAAGCCGAGGCGCATCGCGTGCAGCCATTGGCGGCCGAGCTGGAGGCGTTCGGTGAGGACCGGGTCGGCGCCGTACGTGAGATCGCCGCAGCACGGGTGACCGATCGCGGACATGTGCACCCGGATCTGGTGGGTGCGGCCGGTCTCCAGGGTGATCTCGAGCAGCGTGGCGAACCGGAAGGCCTCGAGCGTCTCGTAATGGGTGATGCTCGGCTTGCCACCCGCGACCACGCCGAACTTGTAGTCGTGGTGCGGGTGCCGGTCGATTGGGGCGTCGATCGTGCCGGTGAACGGATCGGGGTGGCCCTGGACCAGCGCGTGGTAGATCTTGCGGACCGTACGGTCCTTGAAGGCGCGTTTGAGGACGGTGTAGCTGTACTCCGTCTTCGCGACCACCATCAGACCCGACGTACCGACGTCGAGGCGGTGGACGATCCCCTTGCGCTCCGCGGCACCGCTGGTGGAGATGTTGAACCCCGCGCCGGCGAGGTGACCGATCACGGTCGGCCCGGTCCAGCCCGGGGACGGGTGCGCCGCGACCCCGACCGGCTTGTCGACGACCACGATCTCGTCGTCGTCGTGGACGATCCGCAGGCCCTCCACGGTCTCCGGTACGACGGTGACCTCGGCCGGCGGGGGCGGGAGCTCGACGTCGAGCAGAACACCGGCCGCGACCCGGGCGGACTTGAGCGCGGGTGATCCGTCGACCTGGACCAGGCCGGACTCGATCATCTCGGCGGCCTTGGTCCGGGACACGCCGAACAGCCGGGACAGCGCGGCGTCCAGGCGCTCACCGGCGAGGCCGTCCGGCACCATCACCGTGCGCGAGTCACCGCTCACTTCTTCACCGCGTCCCTGGCTATGTCCCTGGTGCCGTCCAGCTTGATCCCGCGCAGGGTCTGGATCACCAGCAGTACGGCGGCCGAGGTGACCGCCATGTCCGCGACGTTGAAGATCGCCCAGTGCGGCAGCTGGAGGAAGTCGACCACGTGCCCGTGGAAGGGCGACGGCTCGCGGAACACCCGGTCGGTGATGTTGCCGACCGCGCCTCCGAACAGGAAACCGAACGCGACGGCCCAGCCGGCCGACCCGAGCCGACGGGAGAACCACACGACGGCGATCGCGACCAGGATCTGGATCGTGCTGATCACCGGGGTGAAGTCCGACCCGAGGCTGAACGCGGCGCCCGGATTCCGGATCAGGTTGAACCGCAGGAACGTGCCGATCACGTCCACCGGATCCCCCGGCGTCAGGTGCCGCAGTGCCAGCGCCTTGGTCAGCTGATCCAGCCCCAGCACCACGAGGCCGACCACCGCGAACACGGCGGTCAATCTCCACGACGGAGAACCGGCCGACGTGGAGTCGGCCGGTTCCGTACGGTCTTCGCCTGGCTCGTCCCCGGTGGCGTGGGACGGGTCGGTTTCGCTCAGCGGCGTTCTTCGCGTTCTTTGCATGACACGCACAGTGTCGCACGCGGGAACGCCTGCAACCGGCCCTTGCCGACCGCGTTGCCACAGCTCTCGCAGATCCCGTAGGTGCCGTCGTCGATCCGGGCCAGCGCCCGCTCGATCTGCTCCAGCATGTCCCGGGCGTTGTTCGCCAGCGACATCTCGTGGTCCCGCTCGAGCGTGGTCGACCCGACGTCGGCCTGGTCGTTGCCGGCCCCGTCACCGCCGTCCCGGAGCAGCCCGACGATCTCCTGCTCGGCGTCGTGGATCTCTTTGTTCAGGTGCACCACGTCGGCCTCGAGCTCGCTGCGCAGCTCCGCCAGCTCGGCGGCGGTCCACGGCGTCTCACCTTCCCGGACGGTCAGGTTCTCGACTTTCTTGGGCGACTTGGCCGGCGCCGTCGCCGGGGTCCGATTCTCGTTCGTCTTCATGGCCACCCTCTTCGTCGGAGCTTGCTTGGCAGGGGTCTTCTTGGCCGTCGCCTTCTTGACCGGGGCCTTCTTGACCGGGGTCTTCTTGGCAGGCTCAGTGGATTTCGCGGCTGTCTTGTCGGCCGCGGCAGTGCGTTTGGGGGCGGACTTCTTTGCCGATGTAGCCATGCTCGACTACCCCCTGCCTTCGTCGGAGACTGAAGCGGACTGGTCGCAAGACAGTAGGACACGTAGCGGCCACGTGCCAGCCCGACGCGCAGACCGTGGACATACGGTAGTCGCTTCTTCAAGCCCGCTCGATGTTCCGCGCGTCACAGCAAGGTTTCGTTCATTCGAGCAAGTGCTCGAATCGGGCCCGGATCGCGCCCTCGTCCCCCGCCACCTCGACCACCTTGTCCCGGCCGGTCGCACCGTGCACCAGAGTGACCGCAGACCGTCGCAGTCCGAACGCCGCCGCCACCGCCTGAACGACGGCCTTGTTCGCCTGCCCTTCGACCGGACGGGCCGCCACCGCGACCACCAGCGCCGGCCCGGACGGACCGTCGTACCGGCCGCCGACCGCGGTTCTGGAAGCCCCCGGCTTCACCCGCAGCGCAATTCTCACCGCCGTAGTGTCTCCTGACCAGTGATTAACGATTCGTAGTCGCCGGGTGTGAAGTCGTACACTTTTTTCGCCACCGCAAGGCAGTGATGGGGCCATCACCCCGGAGCCGCCGGAAGAACGGTCCTCAGGACCCATTAGAACCGGCAGCGGAGCACAACGAAGTGGGTGACGCCGGCACGTGGTCACCAAGGAGGGTGGTACCGCGGAGCCCGGCGACCTCGCCGGCGCCTCGTCCCTTCGTCTGTTGAAGCGACGAAGGACTACGAAAGATGGCGGACACACCCAGCACCCCGTGGCGGCAGGTCCCGGCTCAGGTCGACCTCCCCGCGATCGAGCGCGACGTGCTCGCGCACTGGGCGGACCAGGACACCTTCGCCAAGACCCTTGAGCAGTCGGCCGGCGGCAAGCCGTGGACCTTCTACGAGGGACCGCCGACCGCCAACGGCATGCCCGGCACTCACCACATCGAGGCCCGCGTCTTCAAGGACGTCTTCCCGCGCTACCGGACCATGAAGGGCTTCTCGGTCGAGCGCAAGGCGGGCTGGGACTGCCACGGCCTGCCGGTCGAGGTCGCAGTGGAGAAGGAGCTCGGCTTCAGCGGAAAGAACGACATCGAGGCGTACGGCATCGCCGAGTTCAACGCGAAGTGCCGCGAGTCGGTGCTGCGGCACGTCAACGCATTCAACGAGCTGACCGTCCGGATGGGCTACTGGGTCGACCTCGATCACCCGTACCGGACGATGGACGCGCAGTACGTCGAGTCCGTCTGGTGGTCGCTGAAGCAGATCCACGACAAGGGCCTGCTGGTCGAGGACTACCGCATCACGCCGTACTGCCCGCGCTGCGGCACCGGCTTGTCCGACCACGAGCTCGCCCAGGGCTACGAGACCGTCATCGACCCGTCGGTCTACGTCCGGTTCCCGCTGACGTCGGGTCCGCTGGCCGGCAAGGCGTCCCTGCTGGTCTGGACGACCACCCCGTGGACCCTGGTCTCGAACACCGCCGTCGCCGTCCACCCCGACGTCACGTACGTCGTCGCCACGAACGGCGAGGAGTCCGTCGTCCTCGCGGAGCCGCTGCTCGGCGTACTGGGTGAGGGCTGGACGGTCACCAATGAGTACGTCGGCCGCGAGCTCGAGCGCTGGACGTACCAGCGCCCGTTCGAGCTGGTCTCCTTCGACGAGCCGGCCCACTACGTCGTGCTCGCGGAGTACGTGACCACCGAGGACGGTACGGGTCTGGTCCACCAGTCCCCCGCGTTCGGCGCCGACGACCTCCAGGTCGCCCGGGCGTACGGGCTGCCGGTGGTGAAGCCGGTCGGACCGGACGGCCGGTTCGACGCCGACCTGGAGCTGGTCGGTGGGCAGTTCTTCAAGAAGGCGGACGAGGACCTGGTCAAGGACCTCGGCGCGCGCGGCCTCCTGTTCAGGCACGTGCCGTACGAGCACCCCTACCCGCACTGCTGGCGCTGCCACACCCCGGTCATGTACTACGCCCTCCCGTCCTGGTACATCCGCACCACCCAGGTGAAGGACGCGCTGCTCCGGGAGAACGAGAAGACCAACTGGTACCCGGACTCGGTCAAGTGGGGCCGGTACGGCGACTGGTTGCGCAACAACATCGACTGGGCCGTCTCCCGATCGCGGTACTGGGGCACGCCGCTGCCGATCTGGCGATGCGGTGAGGACCACCAGGTCTGTGTCGGTTCGCTGGCCGAGCTCGGCGAACTGGCCGGCCGCGACCTGAGCGCCTCGGACCCGCACCGGCCGTACGTCGACGACATCACCTTCGCCTGCCCGACCTGTGGGGAGGAGTCCCGCCGGGTGGCCGATGTGATCGACGCCTGGTACGACTCGGGCTCGATGCCGTTCGCGCAGTGGGGATACCCGTGGGCCGAGGGGTCGAAGGAGAAGTTCGAGCAGGCGTACCCGGCTGACTTCATCTCCGAAGCGATCGACCAGACCCGTGGCTGGTTCTACACGTTGATGGCGATCGGCACGCTGGTGTTCGACGAGTCGTCGTACCGCAATGTCGTCTGCCTCGGGCACATCATGGCCGAGGACGGCCGGAAGATGTCCAAGCACCTGGGCAACATCCTGGAGCCGATCCCGCTGATGGAGGCGCACAGCGCCGACGCGGTGCGCTGGTTCATGGCCTGCTCCGGCTCGCCGTGGAAGGCGCGCGGAATCGGGCCGAACGTGCTGAACGAGATCGTCCGGAAGGTGCTGCTGACCTACTGGAACACGGTCGCCTTCCACGCGCTCTACGCCCGGCTGGCCGACTGGGATCCGGCCGACGTGCCGCCGGTCGCGGAGCGGTCGGTGCTGGACCGCTGGCTGGTCAGCGAGACGCACCGGCTGGTCCGGGATGCCGACGAGGCCTACGACTCGTTCGACACGCAGAAGCTCGGCGTCGTCATCGGCTCGTTCGTGGACGTGCTGTCGAACTGGTACGTCCGGCGCTCCCGCCGCCGGTTCTGGGCGGGTGACGCCGGGGCGCTCGCGACGCTGCACGAGACCCTCGAGGTGCTGACCCGGCTGATGGCGCCGCTCACCCCGTTCGTCACCGAGCGGGTCTGGCAGGACGTGTTCCGCCCGGTCGGCGCGTCGCTGCCGGAATCGGTGCACCTGACCGACTTCCCGGCGTACGACGCGTCGCTGATCGACGACACGCTCGCGACCCACATGTCGATGGCGCGCCGGGTGGTCGAGCTCGGCCGGTCCGCGCGGGCCGAGGCGAAGGTCCGGACCCGGCAGCCGCTCAGCCGCGCGCTGGTCGGTTCGGCCGCGATCGCGGACCTGAATCCCGAACTCCTGCAGGAGATCGCCGACGAGCTGAACGTCGGCACGGTGGAACCGCTGTCGTCCGCCGGCGCCGACCTGGTCGAGTACTCGGCCAAGGGGAACTTCCGCGAGCTCGGCAAGCGGTTCGCCAAGCAGACCCCGGTGGTCGCGAAGGCGATCGCCGAGGCGGACGCGGCCGCCCTGGCCGCATCCTTCAAGGCATCCGGTACTGCGACTGTGGTGGTCGACGGCGAGAACGTTGAGGTCGGCCCCGACGACGTCATCCTGTCGGAGCGTCCGCGCGAGGGTTGGTCGGTCGTCAACGAGCAGGGCGAGACGGTCGCGCTCGACCTCGAGGTGACTCCGGAGCTCCGCCAGGCGGGTCTGGCCCGCGAGGTGGTCCGGACCCTGCAGGAGGCCCGGAAGAACGCGGGTCTGGAGGTGTCCGACCGGATCACCGTCTGGCTGACCGCCACCGACGCCGACCTGGCCGATGCCCTCGGCAAGCATGCGGACGACGTCGCCCGAGAGGTGCTGGCCACCTCCCTGACCCAATCCGCGCCCTCGGCAACCAACGGCCTGACCACCGGCACCGACGAGGAACTAGGCCTCACCTACTGGCTCACCAAGGCCTGACCTGGTCGTAGCGTCCGAAGAAGCGAGCGCCATAGCCCTCGGTTCTTCGGACGCTACGTCACAGAAAGGGCACCCTCTGTCAGAGGTGCCCAGACATGACGAAGAGGCGGTGCCGCCGGATTTGCACCGCCCCTGAGTCAGAGGTGTCTGTCAGACGCCGTGGCCGTGAGCCTGGGCGCGAGCCTCCGGACGGAAGCCGTTGCGCGGGCTGAGCGTGTCGTCGCCGTTGCCCAGCGCCTTGAGCTGCTCGGTGAAGTACGTCTTCAGCCGGCTGCGGTACTCGCGCTCGTAGGCGTGCAGGTCGTCGATCGTGCGCTCCAGCTGGCCCTTCTGCTTCTCCAGCGTGCCCAGCATCTGAGCGCGGCGCTCGGCGATCTCACCGTCCAGCTTCTCGGCGCGGGCGCGGGCCTCGCCGGTCATCCGGTCGGCCTTGCCGCGGGCCTCGTTCTCCAGCCGCTCGGCCTTGGCGCGGGCCTCGCCGATGATCTTGTCGGCGGTGTCCTTCGCCTCCTGGACCAGGTCGTCGGAGTGCTTGGTGGCCATCTCCAGCAGCCGGACCGCGGAGCTGGAAGCGTCTCCCACGGTTCCCGCTGCCGCAGCAGCCCCCGCGGCCGCTACAGCCGGAGCGACGACAGGCGGCTTCTCCTCGGGCTTCTCCACGATCGGCGCGGGCTTGGGCTGCTGCACCACCGGCGGGAGCGCGGCGGTCTGGTCGACCGGCCGCTCCTGTCCGGCGCCGGCGCGCTGAGCCGCCGCGAGCTTCGCGCGCAGCTCCTCGTTCTCGGCGAGGAGGCGCTCAAGCTCTGCCTCGACCTCGTCGAGGAAGGAGTCGACCTCAGTGACGTCGTAGCCCTCCCGCAATCGGACGGGCGTGAACTGCTTCGAGCGGACGTCATCCGGCGTCAGCGGCATCTTTCACCTCGTTTGTCTGTGTCTTGGCGGAGTCCCCAAGGCCTCAACCTCGGCGACTCAGTAGATCACGTTATCGCTTCGTTGTGTTCTGACGGAATCCGGGCGGGCGATAACGTTCCCCGGTCTCCCCCGTACTTCGGTCTGGTCCTACCCCCGTCCCGCCTTTTTCACGCTCGAACACCGTCTCACGCTCCGACTCCACCAGGTGAGGCCGGGTGCCAACCCATCGATCATCGCTGCCGATCGGCTCACAAAGACCTGAGGGCGGTGGAGTTGATCGACATCGCCAGCGAGACGAGGACGAACAACATCAGCATGGACAGGTCGATCCGGATGCCACCGGCCCCGATCGGGGGCAGGATCCGCCGGAGCGGCCGCAGGAAGGGGTCGGTGATCGAGTAGACCAGCTCGAACATCAGCAGCAACGGCCCCTTGGGGTGCCACTGGGGCGCGAACATGACGATCAGGCTGAGGACGAAGCGCGCCACCAGAACGAGAAAGAAGGCGAGCAGCACCCAGCTGAGGACACTGAGGACGAGCGCTAGAGCAACCATGTCAGCAATGAGTGTAGAAGACCGGAAAAGCCCGCGGTCAGCTCTGGTTGTAGAACCCGTCCGCGGCGATCTTCTCCTTCTCCTCCGCGGCGACCGTCACGTTCGGCGGGCAGACCAGGAACACCTTGGTGGTGATCCGCTCGATCGAGCCACGGCAGCAGAAGATCAGGCCGGCCGCGAAGTCGACCAGCCGCTTCGCGTCGGCGTGGTCCATCTCGGTCAGGTTCATGATGACGGGGGTGCCGTCGCGGAAGTGCTCACCGATGACTCGCGCCTCGTTGTAGCTGCGCGGGTGCACGGTGGTGATGCGGGCCAACTCGGTAACCTCCGGGGACGGTACGACACCACGCCGATCTGGGAACTTGCTGACTGTGCCGACCTGCTCGTCGCGAATGTCACGCGCGTCCCGCGAGTCGCGACTGTCGCGGTTGTCCCGCAGGTCGCGAGCGTCCCGGGCAGGCACCGGCTCGGTCTCGTGGGACTCCCCGTCGACGACTTCGTCCTCGTACTCGTCGTAGTCGTCGTACTCGTCGTCGTAGCGCGCGTTGTAGCGCTCACCGTCCTCGACCAAGCCGAGGTACACACCCATCTTGCGCAACGCGCCGCTCATGGCCCTCCAGCCCCTCGGTCCGGTCTCCAACGCCGACAAGTCGAGCAAGTCGAAAACCTGCTCGAAGTCGACCCTAGCCCAGAGGAGGACGCGTTCCGAGTAATGCGCGCCCGAGCCGAACGTGTGTCGCCCCGTGCCAGATCGCGGCTTCCAGATCGCCGGTCATCCCGGCCGAGATCCAGCCGGCACCGGGGTGTTCGGAGCGTAGTCGGGAGGCTACTGCATGGAGCCCGGCGAACGCATCTCGAGGATCCGCACCCAGCGGCGCCACCGCCATCACCCCACCCAGCTCCAGCCCGTCCGCCGCCGCCACCTCCGCGGCCAGCGCCGGTACGTCGGCCGGCTCGACACCCCCTCGCGCGATCCCGGTCGCCGCACCGTCCGGCCCGTACGACGCCAGGCTCACCTGGAGCAGGCACCGTACGACGCGCTCCTCGGCGACAGCCGCCTTCGACAGGGCTGCGACGAGTGACGAGCGGTCCACGGAGTGCACAACCTGGGCATGCCGGACGACCGAGCGGGCCTTGTTCGTCTGCAACTGGCCGACGAAGTGCCAGGTGGCCTCCGGGCAGTCCGGCGCCTTGGCCTTGAGCTCCTGCTCCCGGTTCTCCCCCAGGTCCCGGACTCCGAGGGCCGCCAGCGCCCGTACATCGCTGATTGGGAAGGTTTTGGTGATGGCGACCAGGGTTACCTCCTCCGCGGGCCGTCCAGCCGCCTCACAGGCCGCCTGAACGCGTTCCCGCACCCGCTCGAGGTTGTCCCGCAGCTCCCGCTCGCGATCCACGGTCCCAATCCTCGCCGATCCGGTGGTCGCCGGCCCGGTGTTTGTCGGCCCGGTGTTCATCGACCCAACCTGATCAACCCGGCCATCCGCCCGCTGACAGCACCTTCCCGCCGGTACGAGTACAGGTCCTCCGACTCGATCGTGCAGCTGGTCGCGTCGATCACCTCGACCCCGAGCTCACCAAGCTGCGCGATCACCCCGGCCGCCACATCGATCGAGGGCGTCCCCCAACTCGTCTCCGCGTACGCCGCCGGCACCCGCTCGGCCACCTCGGCCCGCATATCCGCCGGAACCTCGTAACACTTCCCACACGCATACGGCCCGAGCACAGCCGTAATCCGCTCCGCCCCCAGCCCCCGCATCGCCTCAACAGTCGCCGGCACCACCCCGACGTACAGCCCCCGCCGCCCCGAGTGCGCCGCGCCTACGACCCCATTGACGGGATCCGCCAACAACACCGGCAGGCAGTCGGCCGCACGAACGCAGAGCACCACATCATTCCGGGTAGTCACCAACGCGTCAGCCGGCAGCGACCCGGCCGGCACCTCATCCCCCGCCTCCACCACATGCACATCCCTGCCATGCACCTGACTGACCCTGACAACAGCGTCGTCCCGTACCCCGAACTCGGCCGCCACCAGCCCGAAGTTCTCCGCGATCGCCTCCGGCTCCTCCCCCCAACCCCCCAGGTTGAACTCCCCGTACGGCGGCCGACTCGCACCCCCATACCGATCGGTAAAAGCGAAGCGGACCCCATCACGAACCTCGTCATAACCGAACACCCCCGAAGGCTACCCAGCCCCACCCACCACACGACAACCAACCGCCCCACGCCCGGGACCTTGAACAACAACCCGGGACCGTGAACTGGCTATTTCCAGTTCAAGCCCCCCGCTTCTTGACCGAGGTCCCCAGTGGCGGCCCGACCCGGCCCCGATCACGATCACCACCAACTGTTCAACCGAACACGGTCGGCACACCGCGCGCCGGGTGGGCGAGTGCCACCTGCCCCGTGCCCCTGCCCCGTGCCCCTGCCCCGTGCCCCTGCCCCGTGCCCGTGGCCGTGCCCCGGACGTGGAACACCCCCGGCGGTGGGGGCCGGGGGTGTGTTTTATTTCAGGAAGTCGGGGATGTCTAGGTCTTCTTCTGGTTCTGGCTTTCGGGCCGGCCTGATTGGCTGGGACGAGGCCGGGGGGTTCGCCGGTGTGGCGTTGCTTGGGCCCTGGGTCGGCCAGGAGCGGGTTGGCGGGGCCGGGATGTGGGGAGCCGGCGACTGCTCGGACGGCTGGTGCGCGGTACGCACCGGCTCACCGGCCTGCGGACGAGCCGAATGTGTCGTACCAACGCCGCCCGGCCGGTTCTCGTCCGGAGTCGGCACCGGAACCGTGTCGTCCGTCCCCGCCGGCGGCTGCACCGGAGCACCCGCCGGGTGCGAGCCACCCTGTCCAGCCGGCACCTGCCCATTCGACGACGGCTGCATGCCTGGCGTCTGCCCGTTCGACGGCGCACCCGCCGTCTGCCCACTCACGGGCTGAGCCCCCGGCGCACCGACCGGAGCCTGACCCGGAACCTGCTGCCCCGGACTCTGACCCGGTGCCTGCGCAGGCGTGGCCGGCTGATGCATCTGCGCTGAGTACGCACCGCCCTCCGGTACTGCGGGCCGCTGCGTCACAGTCGGTTCCGGCGGTGCCGCTGGCGGCCGGGTCTGGGGCCGGGCCGAGTTCATCTGCTGCTCTCGCCGCTTCGGCATCCCGCCGTCGAAGCCGGCCGCGATCACCGTCACCCGCACCTCGTCACCGAGTGCGTCGTCGATCACCGCGCCGAAGATGATGTTCGCGTCGGTGTGCGCGGACTCCGACACCAACTGCGCCGCCTCGTTGATCTCGAACAGGCCGAGATCCGACCCACCCGCGATCGACAGCAGCACGCCGTGCGCACCCTCGATGCTTGCCTCCAGCAACGGCGAGGAGATGGCCGCCTCGGCCGCCGCGACCGCGCGGTCCTCGCCACGGGAGGAGCCGATCCCCATCAGCGCGGAGCCGGCGTTCGACATGACCGCCTTGACGTCGGCGAAGTCCACGTTGATCAGGCCGGGTGTGGTGATCAGGTCGGTGATACCGGAGACGCCCTGCAGCAGCACCTGGTCGGCCTGCTTGAAGGCGTCCAGCACGGAGACCGCGCGGTCGGAGATCGTCAGCAGCCGGTCGTTCGGGATCACGATCAGCGTGTCGACCTCCTCGCGGAGGATGCTGATCCCGTCCTCGGCCTGGGTGGCGCGGCGCTTGCCCTCGAACGAGAACGGCCGGGTCACCACACCGATGGTCAGCGCTCCCAGCGACCGGGCGATCCGAGCCACCACGGGCGCGCCGCCGGTGCCGGTGCCGCCGCCCTCACCCGCGGTGACGAAGACCATGTCGGCACCCTTGAGCGCCTCCTCGATCTCCTCCGCGTGGTCCTCGGCGGCCTTGCGGCCGACCTCGGGGTTCGCGCCCGCGCCGAGACCGCGGGTCTCCTCGCGGCCGATGTCGAGCTTGACGTCGGCATCGCTCATCAGCAGCGCCTGGGCGTCTGTGTTGATGGCGATGAACTCGACGCCCTTGAGACCGTGCTCGATCATCCGGTTGACGGCGTTGACGCCGCCGCCGCCGGTACCGACGACCTTGATGAGTGCCAGGTAGTTCTGCGGTGCCGCCACGTCCGCGCCTCTCGCCTCGTTCTGTCCCGTTGTAGCCCGGAGGCCTTGTTCCAGCGAAAGTTCCAGCGAAAAGACTGAACCTCAAGTGGATGCTTAGAGTTATGTCAACTTTAGATTACGCCGCACGCTACGGGACGCTCCCGGGCAAAGTCCACGCGCCTCGCCGCCGTGTGCCGGGATGAGACCGATCACTTCTTTTCCCCTTTGGTGACAGGGAGATCGGGCGCCGACACGTCGTACACCTTGGCCTGGCGGCGCATCAGCACGCTCAGTACTTCGGCCTTGCGCGCACTGTCATCGGAACTGCCCCAGACGACTTTCACCCCGGCCGGGAGGTTGAGGGCGATCGAGTCCGGCGACGCTGCCGAGATCGACCGTACCTGGGACCGCAAACCGGTCGGCAACGCAGCCGAAACGGTCACCACCGACCGGATCGTCACGTCCCGCCGGCTGCCGACGACGAGTGCCTCCGGCAACCCTTCGGGCCTGCTCGGCACGGTTTTGAAGGACACCCCGGTCGCGTCGACCAACTCGAACCGGCTGCCGTCGGTCACCACGACCACCGGCACCCGCTCGGTCACCACGATGACGAGCTGGTCCGGCCAGGCGCGGGTCACCTGCGCGTCGGCCACCGCCGGCAGCGTGCGCACCCGATCGGCGATCGCGTTCAGGTCGACCTTGGCCAGCGGGGTACCGATCGGGGCGTCGGCCGCCGACATGATCGTTGCCGTCGGCACCGTATCGGCGCCGTTGACCTGGACTCCGTCGACCGCGAGGACGGACGAGAAGTAGAACGACCACGCGGCGATCCCGCCGACCAGTACGATGCCGCCGCCGATCGCCCAGGGCAGCCAGCTCCGCCAGCGCACCAACCGCTGCCTGCGGGCGAACCGCTGCTGAGCTTTGGCTAGAGCTGTGTCGGATTCCTTGCCCGCCCCACCGCCCCGGTCACTCACCTCACCCCGGTCGATCTGACTCATCCCGATCCGCGGATCACTCGATCAGCGCAGCGTTCAGCGCCGCCCGCTCGGCCAGCAACCCGACGACCTCGGGCCCGATCAACGTCACGTCGCCCGCCCCGAGGGTGACGACCAGGTCACCCGGCAGGGCGAGATCCGTGACCACTCGCGGTACGGCGGACCAGGACGGCTCGAACCGGACCTGGTCGGGCTTCAGCGGCACGTGGTTCGCGATCAGCGCACCGGTGACGCCGGGCTCAGGATCCTCACGGGCCGCGAACACGTCCATCACCACGACCTCGTCGGCCAGCGCGAGCGCATCGGAGAACTCGGCGGCGAAGATCCGCGTCCGGCTGAACAGGTGCGGCTGGAAGCAGGCGATCACCCGACCCTCCCCTGCGACCTGACGAGCCGCGGTCAGGTCCGCGACCAGTTCGGTCGGGTGGTGGGCGTAGGAGTCGAAGACCCGTACGCCGTCCTCCACGCCCTTGAACTCGAACCGCCGGCCGGTCCCAGTGAAGGACGCAAGCCCCTCTGCCAGGTCAGCTGCCGAGAAGCCCAGGCCGAGCCCGACCGTCAACGCCGCCGACGCGTTCAGCGCGTTGTGCTTGCCGGCCTGCTGCAACTGGACCATCGGCAACCTCCGGCCGCGGTAGATCGGTACGAAGGTCTGGGTCGCCCCCGTCGCGGTGATCTCGGTCAACCGCAGATCCGCGTCCACCGACTCGCCGTACGTGCGGACGTCGATCCCGCGCGCCACCGCGAACTCGGCCAGCCGCCGCGCACCCGCGTCGTCGAAGCAGATCACCATGAACCCACCGGGCAGCACCCGGCCGCAGAACTCCTCGAACGCCAGGCGGTAACTGGCCTCGTCGCCGTAGTTGTCCAGGTGATCCGGCTCCACCGACGTGACGATCGACACCTCGGGGCTGTAGGTCAGGAACGACTTGTCGGACTCGTCCGCCTCGGCGACGAACAGGTCGCCGGTACCGTCGTGGGCGTTCGAGCCGGACTCGTTCAGGTTGCCACCGATCGCGTACGACGGGTCGGCGGCGCAGTGCTGCAACGCGACCGTCAGCATCGACGTGGTCGTGGTCTTGCCGTGCGTGCCCGCCACGGCCAACGTCCGGCGGCCCACCATCACCGAGGCGAGCGCGGCCGCCCGCGGCAGGATCGGGATGCCGGCGGCCCGGGCGGCGACCACCTCGGGGTTGGTCTCCCGGATCGCGGTCGAGACCACCACGGTGTCCACATCGGCGACGTGCTCGGCGGCGTGGCCGACCCAGCAGGTGGCACCGAGAGCGCGGAGCGCGCCCAGCACCTTGCCGTCCTTGGCGTCGGAGCCGGACACCTCGATCCCGCGCGACGCCATGATCCGGGCGATCCCGGACATCCCGGCGCCGCCGATACCGACGAAGTGGACGCGGCCGAGCTTCTCGGCGGGGAGAATGACGGCGTCAGGGCCTAGCATTGTTACTTCGACAATCACGACGCAGACCTCACCACATCGAGGATCATCCGCGCCAACCGGTCGTCGGCATCCGTCCGGATCAGGCCTTGGGCCGCTGAGGACATACCAACCAGACGCGCGCTGTCGTGCAGAAGTTGCGGAACCGTGGCACGAACCCAGTCCGGAGTCACGGAAGCGTTGTTCACCAGCAGGCCGCCACCCGCGTCCACCACCGGTTTCGCGTTCAGCGCCTGCTCACCGTTACCGTGGGGCAGCGGAACGTAGATCGCGGGCAGGCCGACCCCGGAGACCTCGGTGACCGTGTTCGCACCAGACCGGCAGACGACCAGGTCCGCGGCTGCGTAGGCGAGGTCCATCCGGTCGACGTACGAAAGCACCACATAAGGCAAGTGCCCGGTCTGCGGGACTTCAAGAGTGTTCTTCGGCCCGATCACGTGCAGGACCTGTACGCCGGCCGCCTGCAGATCCGCGGCAGCCCCGGCGATCGCCTCG
This sequence comes from Kribbella caucasensis, assembly GCF_004361855.1. GTDB lineage: Bacteria > Actinomycetota > Actinomycetes > Propionibacteriales > Kribbellaceae > Kribbella > Kribbella caucasensis. The sequence goes on along the minus strand of NZ_SNWQ01000005.1, from coordinate 69,997 downwards.
TTCAGCCGCTGCGCGCCCTGCGAACCGCCCGTGACGAGCAGCGTCGGCGCCTCCGGGTCGAGCCCGAAGAACTGCCGTGCCTCGGCCCGGGACGCGGCCCGGTCCAACGTCGAGATCGCCCGCCGGATCGGCAGCCCGACGTACGACGCGTGCGGCAGGTCGGTCCCCGGGAACGAGACCGCGACATTTTCGGTGCAGTACCGGGCGGCGAACTTGTTCGCGATCCCCGGCACCGCGTTCCCCTCGTGCACCACGATCGGCGTCTTCCGGCGCCAGGCGGCGATGTACGCCGGGGTGGAGACGTAGCCGCCGAAGCCGACCAGGACGTCCGCCTTCGCCTCGTCCAGCACCCTCCGGGCCGCGTTCACCGAGGCGAGCATCTTGCCCGGTACGGCGAACAGCGCGGGCGTCGGCTTGCGCGGCAGCGGCACCGGCGGGATCAGCTCCAGCCGGTACCCGGCCTCCGGCACGACCCGGGTCTCGAGGCCGCGCTCGGTCCCGAGCGCGATGATCTCGATGGTGGGGTCGATCCGGCGCAATGCGTCGGCCGTGGCGATCAGGGGGGAAGTATGGCCGGCGGTTCCGCCACCGGCCAGGACGATGCTCGGCACAGCTTTCAACGCTCCCGCGTGTTCTCGTGAGGACCAGATGTACGCCACGAAGACATCCACCCGAACAACGGCCGCCGGTGTTCCTTCAGGGCGGCCTGCGCGCCGGGCTCGGCCTTCGCGAAGGACAGCAGCATGCCGATCGCGATCAGCGTCGGCAGCAGTGCGGACCCACCGTACGACAAAAGCGGGAGCGGGATGCCCACGATCGGTAGCAGTCCGATCACAGCGCCCAGGTTGACCAGCGTCTGGGCCATGATCCAGATGGTGATCCCGGCGGCGCAGTACCGGATGAACGGCTCGGTGGTCCGCGTCGCTATCCGGACACCGGCGTACGCCAGGGTGAGGAACAGCGCGAGCACGGTCAGTGATCCGATCAGCCCGAGCTCCTCACCGATCACCGCGAAGATGAAGTCGGTGTGCGCCTCGGGCAGGTTGCCCCACTTCTGCCGGCTGTTGCCGATCCCGACGCCCCACCAGCCGCCGGTGGAGAGCGCGTAGAACGCGTGGTAGGCCTGCCAGCCGACGCCGCTCGGGTCCGCGAACGGGTTCATGAACGATTCGACCCGGTCCATCCGGTGCTGCGCGGTGGTGACGAAGTACGCGGCGATCGAGCCGACCACCACCATCGTGGTGACGAACAACCGGGTCGGCGCGCCGACCACCCAGATCATCCCGATCATCACGGCCATCAGCACCAGCGCCGTCCCCAGGTCGCGCTGGCCGACGATCAGGGCGATCACCAGGCCGCAGACCGGCACCATCGGAACGAGCAGGTGCTTCCACTGGGTGAGCAGCTTCTGCTTGCGGGCGTACAGATCCGCGCACCACATCACCAGCGCGAGCTTGGCGAACTCACTCGGCTGGATCTGCAGTGGACCGCCGAGCGACAGCCAGTTGGTGTTGCCGTTCACGTTCTTACCCAGCCCCGTGTAGGTGAGGACGAGCAGGAACACCGACCCCAGCAGCGCGAGGTACGCGAGCATCCGGAAGTGCCGCGCGGTCATCCGGGAGGCGACGTACGCCATCGGCAGGCCGACGCCGACCCAGATCAGCTGCCGGTAGAAGATCGCGTACTGGTTGCCGTGGTTGACCTTGTACGACAGCACGCTGGACGCCGACAGCACCATCAGCAGGCCGAGCACCATCAGCAGCCCGGTCGCGCCGAGCACCAGGTGATACGACGTGAGCGGGCGGTCCAGCAGGTTCTTCAGCGCCACCAGCCAGCTGCGCTCACCGGTCTTCGACTCAGGCTGATCCGCGATCGACGTTGACACGCGATCACCCCCCGGGTCAGTGGTCGCCCAGCCGGTGCACGGCTGCGGCGAACGCGTCTCCGCGGGCTCCATAGTTGGCGAACATGTCCCAGGAAGCGCAGCCGGGCGCGAGCAGCACGGTGTCCCCCACCTGGGCCAGCTTCGTCGCCTCCCCCACCACTGTCTCCATGACACCAGTGTCCGTTGCTTCGATCGTGATCACCGGGACATCTGGCGCGTGTCGGGCAAGTGCTTCGGCGATCACCGCCTTGTCCTGACCGAGCAGCACCACACCGCGCAACCTCTTGTGGGCGGCGATCACCAGCTCGTCGAACGTCGCGCCCTTGGCCTGTCCGCCGGCGATCCACACGACGTGTTCGTAGGCCAGCAACGAAGCCTGCGCGGCATGCGGGTTGGTGGCCTTCGAGTCGTCCACATAGTTGACCCCGGCAACTTCCGCGACCTGCGCGATCCGGTGCGCGTCCGGCCGGAACCCGCGCAGCCCGTCCCGTACCGCGGTCGCCGGTACGCCGAACGCACGGGCCAGGGCAGCAGCCGCCAACGCGTTCGCCACGTTGTGCGGAGCGGGCGGCGTGATGTCCTTCAAAGAGGCCAACTCGAGCGCAGAGGTCGCCCGCTGCTCCACGAACGCGCGGTCCACCAGCAGGTCGTCGACCATCCCGACCATCGACAAGCCGGGAGTGCCAAGGGTGAAGCCGATCGCCCGGCAGCCCTCGATCACATCGGCTTCCTCGACCAGCTTCTCGGTCGCCGGGTCGGCCACGTTGTAGACGCAGGCGACCTGGCAGTTCTGGTAGATCCGGCCCTTGTCCTCGGCGTACGCCTCCAGCGATCCGTGCCAGTCGACGTGGTCCGGCGCGAGGTTCAGCACCACCGCGGAGTGCGCCGACATGGAATGGGTGAAGTGCAGCTGATAACTGGACAGCTCGACCGCGATCACGTCGTACGGCTCGGGGTCCATCACGACCTCGAGCAGCGGCAACCCAACGTTGCCGGCGGCAACCGCTCGGTGACCGGCAGCGCGCAGGATCGCGGTCAGCATCTGAACCGTCGTGGTCTTGCCGTTGGTCCCGGTGACACACAGCCAGGGCGCCGCGTTCGCCGGATCGCGGAGTCGCCAGGCCAGCTCGATCTCGCTCCAAATCGGTACGCCGCCCGCCGCCGCGGCGGCCAGTAACGGCGCGTGCGGCGGGATCCCCGGCGACGTGACGACGATCTCGGTGCCCTCGGGCAGTTCGGCCGTGGACCCGGGGCCGAGCGTGACGGTCGCGCCCAACGTCTCCAGGATCTGCGCCTTCTCGCGGAGCTGCTCGTTGTCCCGGTCGTCGAGCACGCGGACGTTCTCGGCTCCGGCCTGCAGCAACGAGTCGGCGGACGCGTAACCCGCCGTACCGAAGCCCAGGACGGCGAACCGGGTCGCCGCCCAGCCGTCGTCGGTGCGTGTGGTGAGACTCATCGGATTGGTCGCGGGGAAACCCCGTCCTTCAGGGTGGGGAGGAACCGCGACTGCCTCCCTTCGGGGATCGGGAATTGTCGGTCCCGGCTGATTGGGTAGGTGGTATGTCCCGGTTCCGGCTGTGCCCGACTCCCGCGCAGCAGGTTGCGTTGCTGGAGCAGTGCCGGCAGGCCCGGTACGTGTGGAACCTGGCGCTTGAGCAGTGGTCGATGTGGACCTGTGACAAAGGCGCGACACCTGGGTATGTCGAGCAGGCGCGGCAGTTGACCGAGGCGCGGGCCGCTTCCGGCTGGCTGCGGGCCGGGTCGCAGACCGTGCAGCAGCAGGCACTGCGAGACTTCGACCAGGCCGTCAAGAACTTCCACGCAGGGACCCACCGGCGGCCGACCTGGCGCAAAGCAGGCCTGCACGAGGGGTTCCGCATCGTCGGTGGTCAGGCGGGCCGTGTCGAGAAGTTGAACCGTAAGTGGGCGCGGGTACTGGCGCCCAAGGTCGGCTGGGTACGGTTCCGGCTGTCCCGACCTGTTCCCGACGCGAAGTCGTACCGCATCACCCGCGACCGGCTGGGCCGCTGGCACATCGCCTTTGCCGCAATCCCGCCACCGATCCCCGCACCCGGTACCGGTGAGGTCGTCGGTGTGGACCGCGGCGTCACCGTGTCCGCGGCCCTGTCCACCGGTGAGCTCCTGACCTGCCCCGGCCTGTCGGAGACCGAGCAGGCGCGGCTGAAGCAGTTGCAACGCCGCCTGGCCCGCTGCCGTCACGGTTCCAATCGTCGCGAGCGGGCGAAGGCCGCGATCGCCAGGCTTCAGGCGCGGGCCGGCGACCGGCGCAAGGACTGGGTGGAGAAGACCAGCACCGACCTCGCCCGTCGGTTCGACGTCATCCGCGTCGAGGACCTGCGCATCGCGCCGATGACCCGGCGACCCAAAGCCAAACCCGACCTCGAACGACCAGGGAGGTACCTGCCGAACCGTCGCCGCGCCAAAGCCGGACTCAACCGGGGCATCCTGGCCAACGGCTGGGGACTGCTTGTCCAGCGCCTGGAGCACAAGGCCGCCGGGCGCGTGGAGAAGGTGAATCCTGCGTACACGTCGCAGACCTGCAGCGTCTGCGGGCACTGCGCACCGGGAAACCGCGAGAACCAAGCGGCGTTCCGGTGCGTAGCCTGCGGACATCAGGCCAACGCGGACGTGAACGCGGCAGTGAACATCGCGGCCGGACGGGCCGTCAGCGCACGCCGAGAGACGCCCGTACGGGTCTCGCCGAAGCGTGAACCTCAACACGCTACCTCCGCGTAGTAGTTGGAATCCCCGTCCATCAGGACGAGGAGGACGTCAACCGGCCACCCATTCCGCGTAGAACAAGCCGAGGCCGGTGACCACGCACAGGCCGGAGATGATCCAGAACCGGATCACCACGTTCACCTGTTCCCAGCCGAGCATCTCGAAATGATGGTGCAACGGGGCCATCCGGAACAGCCGCTTGCCCTTGGTGAGCTTGAAGTAGCCGACCTGCAGGATGACTGAGGCGGTGATGATCACGAACAGCCCGCCGAGCAGCAGCACCAGCAGCTCGGTCCGGGTCATCACCGCGAAGCCGGACAGCGCGCCGCCGAGCGACAGCGATCCGGTGTCACCCATGAAGATCTTGGCCGGAGATGCGTTCCACCACAGGAATCCGAACAGCGCGCCGGTCAACGCCGCCGCGACGACGGCCAGGTCGTGCGGATCTCGGACCTCGTAACACTTGGAGCCGGGCGCGGTCGCGCAGCTCTGGTTGAACTGCCAGATGCAGATCAGCGTGTACGCGCCGAACACCATCATCGACGCGCCGGTGGCCAGACCGTCCAGACCGTCGGCCAGGTTGACGCCGTTCGACATGCCCGCGATCAGCAGCAGGATCCAGATCACCACCAGGACCGGCCACAGGTGCAGCCAGTTGATGTCCCGGATGAAGGAGATGAACGGCGAGGCCGGGCTCTGGCCGCGTTCGTCGGGGAACTGCAGCGCGAACACCGCGAAGATGACCGCGATCATCGTCTGGCCGGCCAGTTTCGCCTTGCTCCGCAGGCCGAGGCTGCGCTGCCGGAAGATCTTGATGAAGTCGTCCAGGAAGCCGACCGCGCCCATCCCGGCGAACAGGAACAGCACCAGCAGCGCCGACGCGCTCGGGCTGGTCATGGTGAACAGCTTCGCGGCGAAGTACCCGATGATGGTCGCCATGATGAACACGGTGCCGCCCATCGTCGGCGTACCGCGCTTGGTGTGGTGCGAGGTCGGGCCGTCGTCGCGGATCTCCTGGCCGTAGCCGCGTTTGGACAGCACGTTGATCGCCAGCCGGGTGCCGAGCAGGGTGAGCACCATCGACACGGCGCCCGCGAACAGGATCGAGATCACAGCGCGCCCTCCGCGATCAGAGTGTCGGCCAGACTTCGCAGCTTCGCCGCCTTCGAGGACTTGACCAGTACGACGTCACCCGCGCGCAACTCCGATCGCAGCACCTCGAGGGCTTCCGGGATGCTCCCGACGAACGCGGACTCGTTGCCCCAGGAGCCTTCCAGGGACGCGCCCAGGTGGATCGGCCGGGCGCCCTCACCGACCACGAGCAGCCGGTTGACGTCCAGCCGGACCACCAGCCGGCCGATGGCGTCGTGCTCCTCGGTCGAGGTGTCACCGAGTTCGAGCATCTCGCCGAGCACCGCCCAGGTCCGTACGCCGCGAGCCCGGCCGATCGCGACCAGCGCCTTCAACGCGGCCCGGACCGAATCCGGGTTGGCGTTGAAGGCGTCGTTGATCACCGTCACGCCGTCCGCGCGCTCGGTGACCTCCATCCGCGCCGCCGAGACGCGGGTGGCCGCGTTCAGCCCGGCGGCGATCTGCTCCGGCGTCAGGCCCACGGCCGACGCGACGGTGGCGGCGGCGAGTGCGTTCGACACGAAGTGCTCACCGATCAGCTGCAGCTGGACATCCCCGCTGAAGCCCCCGATCTGCAGCGTGAACGCGGGCCGTCCCTCGGCGTCGAGCTTGACGCCTTCCGCCCGTACGTCGGCCTCCGGTGCCTCGCCGAAGGTCAGCACCTGCTCCTTCGTACGGCTCCGCATCGCCGCGACCCGATGGTCGTCGGCGTTCAGTACGGCGGTCCCGCCGGGGATCACCGCATCGATCAGTTCACCCTTGGCCAGCGCGATGTTGTCCTGGGACCCGAACTCGCCGATGTGCGAGGTGCCGACGTTCAGCACCAGGCCGACCCGCGGCGGCGTGATGTCACACAGGTAAGTGATGTCGCCGAGGTGCCGGGCGCCCATCTCGGCGACCAGGTACTTCGTCGTGGCCGTGGCCTGCAGCGCGGTGAGCGGGTGCCCGATCTCGTTGTTGAAAGAGCCCTCCGGCGACACCGTTTCGCCGTACGGCCGGATCAGCTGGGCGATCAGGTCCTTCGTACTGCTCTTGCCCGACGAACCGGTCAGGCCGATGACGGTCAGGTCCGGCAGCCGGCCGACGACGAGCCGGGCCAGCGCACCGAGCGCGGCCTGCGCGTCAGCGACGACGATGCAGGGGCTGCCCTCGATCGGCCGGGTGGTGAGCGACGCCGTCACGCCCGCCTCGGTCGCGACGCCGACGTAATCGTGCCCGTCGACGCGCTCTCCGGGCAGGGCGACGAACAGCCCGCCCGGTACGGCGGCCCGCGAGTCGATCACCACCGCCGCGTCGACGACGGCGGACGGGTCCACACCCGTCAGCTCACCGCCGACCGCTTCGGCGATCTCGCCGCAACTGACAGGGATCACCGGGCTACCTCCAGCAGCTCACGCACGGTCTCACGGTCGTCGAACGGGTGGATCACGCCACCGATGTCCTGGCCTGTTTCATGGCCCTTGCCGAGCACCACGACGGTGTCACCCGGCCCGGCCAGCTCGATCGCGGTCCGGATCGCCTTGCGCCGGTCGCCGACCTCACGCAAGTCGACACCCGGGACCGCGGCCCGGGCACCGTCGAGCGCGGCCGCTCTGATCGTCGCCGGATCCTCGCTGCGCGGGTTGTCGTCGGTCACGATTACCACGTCGGCGTTCCGGGCCGCGGCGGCGCCCATCAGCGGCCGCTTCGACGGATCGCGGTCGCCGCCACAACCGACCACGGCGAACAACCGGTCCTTCGTGGTACCGCGGGCCGCCGTCAGCGCGAGCTCGATCGCGTCCGGGGTGTGGGCGAAGTCGACGATCACGGCCAGGCCGTCCTCGCGGGTGAACGTCTCCATCCGGCCCGGCACTCGCGCGGTCCGCAGACCTTTGGCGATTTTGTCACCCGGTACGTCGAGCTGCCGCAGCATCGCGACCGCGAGCAGGGCGTTGGCCACGTTGAAGTCCCCGGGCAGCACGATCTCGACGGTCAACGTCTCCCCAGGCCCATTGATGTCCAGCACCGTAGTGCCGTGCTCGGACTGGTGCGTCGCCGCGACCGTCCAGTCGGCCTCACCGACCGTGGACACCGTCATCAGCGGAACGAGCGTTTGAGCTGCCAGCCGGCGGCCGTACTCGTCGTCGATGTTCACCACGGCCAGATCACACCGCTCCGGGGTGAACAGCGAGGCCTTCGCCGCGAAGTACTCCTCGAACGTCTTGTGGAAGTCCAGGTGGTCCTGGCTCAGGTTGGTGAACCCGGCCACGGCGTACCGGGCGCCGTCCACCCGGCCCTTGGCGAGCGCGTGGCTGGACACCTCCATCGCGCACCACGCGACCGACTGCTCGCGCATCACCGCGAAGAGCGCCTGCAGATCGGTCGCCTCCGGGGTGGTCATCGCGCTCTTCACCATCTGGTCGCCGATCCGCGTCTCGATCGTGCCGATCAGGGCCGCCTTGCCGAGCTCACGCAGTACGGCGTCGAGGAGGAAGGTCGTGGTGGTCTTCCCGTTGGTCCCGGTCACGCCCAGCAACCGCAGTTCGCTCGTCGGTTCGCCATACACCTTGGCCGCGACCGCACCGAGCACCCCGCGCGGATCGGCGACCACCAGCACCGGCAACCCAGCGGCCTGCGCTCGCTCCGCACCGTCCGGATCAGTCAGTACGGCGACCGCCCCGGCCGCATGCGCACCGGCGACGAAGGCCGCACCGTGAGTCACAGCACCCGGCAGAGCGGCGTACAGGTCACCCGGAAGGATCGACCTGGAGTCGAGCGAGACACCGGTTACTCCGACGTCGGCGAAGCCCGCGGGAACCTTGGCTCCGGCTGTTGCGGCGATGTCGGTGAGGGCAACCGGTACGGTGTGCCGCGGCCTGATCGCGGCAACGGCACCGCCTGCGGCGGTAGGGGAGGACACGGCCCCAGAGGCTACCGTTCCTGGACCTGTGACTCCTATTCCACTGCGCTGAGCGGGCACCGTCAGCTACCACTCCCCGGTCTGCCACCGATCTGCGCGGTGGCCGGATGTCCGTTCACCAGCAGCTGGTGGGACTGCCGCAATTTGAGGTTCGCCGGCTGCCAGAGACGTTCCGTCACGTAGGCAGCCCGCCGGGAAAGGAGTAGCACCAGTCGGCCACGCCGCGGGTCCAGCACCCGGTCCATACCGGTCATCATCTGCGCCGCGAACGTGGCGAAGTCGGTGCCCAGCTCGTCGTACTCACCCCACGGCGGATCGGTGACCACGCTCGTCACCGAACCAGTACGGACGGACGGCAACTCCAGGGCATCTTCGGCGAGCACACTGACCCGCCTACCGCGCCGGATCTCCGTCGGCACCGGCTGACCCGCGAGGTCGGAGAAGATCACCCGGTCGTAGGGCAGGCTCATCCGGGCCAGCACGATGGCACCACTGCCGGCGAACGGATCGAGGAAGACGTCGTCAGGCCGCGGATCGGACGCCGTCACCAGCAAGCTGGCGAGGTCCGCGCCGAGACTGCCGGCTGCACCGTTCTTCACGCCGCTGGTCAGGCGCTGACAGAACAGCATCGACTGCAGGTCACGCCGGCCGACCAGCCAGTACTCCGCGCCGCCGCCGCGCGTGCTCAGCCGTGCCCCGGTGGCGCGCCCGATCGCCGACTCGAGCTTGGCCTTGGCCGGCCTCGGCAACCCGACCAGCTTGCCGTCCACGCTCACCATCGTCCGGAAGCTCGTCACCCGCCGCTGACCCCGCAGCATCGGCGTCGACAGCACCTGGTCCGCGACCCGCTCGGCCGCGCGCTGCGGCGTCGACCGCGGCACCGTGGCCAGCACCGCGAAGGCGTTCTTCAGGTATCCCAGCGAACCGACCTTCGACTGCTCGCTGCGACTGTCGAACAGCACACTGCTGTCGTCCGAGCCGACCACTTTCACCCCGGAGAGATCGTGCCGCAAACAGTCGATCACGAGCTCACCGAGCCCCGCCCGGTACTGGGCAAAGTAACGCACGCCCGGCACGCTACCGCAGGCCCTCACCAGGTCAGCGGCACGACGGGCTGCTTCGCACCGGTCGGCGGGACGGCGTACTTCTGCAGGGCGTAACTCATCACATCGCGGAACACCGGGCCTCCTTGACCTCCACCGCTGCGCCCGTTCGTCGGGTTCTGCAGTACGACGTAGGTAACGAAGCGTGGGTTGTCGGCCGGCGCGAATCCGGCGAAAGAAGTCGCCCACTTCCGGTAGCAGCCGCAGGCCGAGTCGACCTCCTGCGCGGTCCCGGTCTTGCCCGCGACCCGGTAACCGGAGATCGCGGCCTGGGTCGCGGTACCGCCCTTGGCCGTGACGGACTCCATCATCGTGGAGACCTGCTTCGCGGCCGACTCGCTGACCACCCGGCGGGACGCGCCGGCCTGGTTCGGGGTGCTGTTCCCGTCCGCGTCGACCCAGTCCTTGACCAGCTTCGGCGGCACGTAGACGCCGCCGTTCGCGACCGCGTTCACCGCGGCGGTCATCTGGACGGCGTTCGCGGACAGGCCCTGGCCGAACGCGACGTTCGACCGGGTCAGCTCGCTCCACTCGTCGCCCGGCGGCATCAGGCCGCGACTCTCACCCGGGAAGTCCAGCCCGGTCGGCTCACCGAATCCGAACTTCTTCAGGTAGTGCACGAAGTCCTGCACCGGCATCTGCTGCGCGGCCATGATGGTGCCGACGTTCGACGACTTGGCGATCACGCCGGCCATCGTCAGGTTCAGCGTGCCGTGCGAGAAGTGGTCCTTGATGGTGCGCCGCTGCACGGTGTACGAGCCGGGCACCTTGAGCTTGGTGTCCAGCGAGATCAGGCCGGCGTCGGCGAGCGCGGCCATCGTGACCACCTTCTGCACACTGCCCGGTTCGTAGACCTGTTCCAGCGCCGGGTTCTTCAGCGCGCTCGTCTGGACCGGCTTGTTCGGGTCGTACGTCGGGTAGTTGGCCATCGCCAGGATCTCGCCGTTGGTCCGGTCCATCGTGACCACGGTGCCGGAGGTGGCCTTGTACTGCTTGACCGCCTGCTCGATCCGCTTCTCCGCGAACCATTGCAGATCCGCGTCCAGGGTGAGCTGCGCCGACACTCCCGGCTTCGGCTCCTCGACGGTGTGGTCGGCGTTCGGAATCTTGTTGCCCTTGGCATCGACCTCGTACATCGCCTTGCCGTCGGAACCGGACAGCTTGTCGTTCAGGCCGTACTCCAGCCCGGCCAGGCCCTTGCCCTCGGCACCGACGATGCCGACCACGTTGGCGGCGATGGTGCCGTTCGGATGGCTGCGGATCGGGTCCTGCTCGGTGTAGAGCCCGGTCAGCAGTGGCAGCTTCTGGTCGGCCGCGAGGTCCTTGTTCTGCTCCTTGATCTGGGTGTTGCGCTGCTTGAGCTCGTCGGTGATCTGGTTCCAGGTCTGCGGGCTCACCTGGCGCGCGAGGATCACGTACCGGCCCTTGCGGGTCATCGCCTCGACCAGCTTGGCGTAGGTGGTCGACGAGAGCTTGGGCGCGAGTACGGCGGCCAGCTGGGTGGCGATCTTGTTCGTCTGGGTCGGGTCGGCGGTGATCGCGACGGCATCCTCGGAGACCGACAGCGGCACCCCGTTCCGGTCCAGGATCGCGCCGCGGGACGCATGCAGGACGAACGGCTTGGTGTTCTCCCTCGACGCCGCCAGGGCATACGAGTCAGGGTCGACCCCCTGCAACAGCACAAGCCGCCCCGCGAACAGCGACAACACAAACGCCATCACGCCGAACGTCACCCGCAGCCGCAACGCCGGCCGCCCCAGCTTCAACGTCCGCGGCGGCCTTTTCGGCTTAGGCTTCCTGGCCGGCGGCCGCCTACTCTGCGGCGGCCTCTTCCTAGGCGCAGCCGCCTTCTTGGCCGCAACCGCCCGCCCATCAGGCCCGGTACGCCGAGCCGCCGGCCGCGCGTCTCCTGCGGCTGTCTTCCTCGGCTTGTTAGGAGCGGCCTTCTTCGCAACCCGCCGTTCCTCAGGTGCACGCCGTCTGCCGTCTTCTGGGGGTCTGCGGCGGACGTCATCCCGCCCTGCCGCCGACTTGCGCGGGCGCTGGTCATCTGACGGGGGCCGGCGAGGGCGGTCCGGACGCTGTGCGCTGGGGCGGCCGCTGTCTGTAGTGGAGGGACGGCGAGACGAGGTGTTGCGGGACGGGTTGCCCCGTTCCGATCGACCACCACGGCGTGGTGGTTCGTTACCCCGTCTCTCCGTCATCCGATCATCCCCCAGTAGATGTCGCAGTTCTTGTCGCCGGCGGCTTCGTGGTGGCCGGCGGTTTGGTCGTGCTCGGCTTGGTGGTCGTCGGCTTGGTCGTCGGCTTCGTCGCCCCCGTCGCCGACGGCTTGGTCGTCGTCGCGGCCGGTGGCTTGGTCGTCGTCGCGGCCGGTGGCTTGACCGCTACGACCGGCGGCTTCGGGGTGACTGCCGGCGTGGACGGCTTCGTCGTACCCGGGCCGAACATCGCCGCGCCGGTGCCCGCCTTGCCCTCGGCCGGCACGCCCAGCACCTGCCCGTCGGACAGCCGCAGGAACACCGGGTTCGGGTTCGGCACCATGCCCATCCGCAGCGACCGGTCAGCCAGATTCTGCGGCGACTCGAGCGTGCGGACCTGCCGTTCCAGCTGCTCCTGCTGATCCCGCAGCTGATCCGCCTGCTGGTTCAGCGCGGTCACCTGGAACGCGCCGCGCTGCAACTCGGTGTTGAGGAGCAGCAGACCGACCAGGCCGGCCGCCAGCAACGACACCACGAAGATGACGAACGGCATCCGCGGCGGCCGGAACGGCGCGCCGTACACGATCCGCAGCTTCGGCTCGGGCCGCTGCGCAGGCGCCGGCGTGACCCGTGCCTTGGACGGGCTGAAAACGGTACTCATCAGGCCACCAGCCCCCTCTCCCGGACTCGTTCGGCCGCCCGCACCCGGGCCGATGCGGCTCGCGGGTTCGCGACGACCTCCTCCTCGGTCGGCCGTTCGGCTCCCCGGGTGATCAACTTCAGGTACGGCTCGTGCCCGGCCGGGATCACCGGCAGGTCGTCCGGTACGTCGGTCCTGGTGCCGGCCGCGAGCGTCTGCTTGGTGATCCGGTCCTCCAGCGAGTGGTAACTCATCACCACGATCCGGCCGTGCAGCGCGAGCGCGTCGATCGCGGCGGGCAGGGCGCGGCGCAGTACGTCGAGCTCGCCGTTGACCTCGATCCGGAGCGCCTGGAAGGTCCGCTTCGCCGGGTGTCCCCCGGTCCGCCGGGCCGCCTGCGGGATCGCGTCGCGGACGAGCTCGGACAGCCGGGCGCTGTTGGTGAACGGCTCGACCTCGCGGGCCTTGACGATCCGGTCCGCGATCCGCCGGGAGAACTTCTCCTCGCCGTACTGGAACAGGATCCGGGCCAGATCGGCCGCGCTGTAGGTGTTCAGGATGTCGGCGGCCGTGGTCGGCGCGCTGGAGTCCATCCGCATGTCCAGCGGCGCGTCCTGGGCGTAGGCGAAACCGCGCGCCGCCTCGTCCAGTTGCATCGAGGAGACACCGAGGTCGAACAGGATCCCGTCGATCGCGGGCACGCCCAGTTCGGCCAGCACACGCGGCAGCTCGTCGTACACGGCGTGCACGAAAGTGGTGCGGCCGGCGTACGGCTCGAGGCGCTCGCCGGCCAGCCGGAGTGCGTCGGGATCGCGGTCGAGGCCGATCAGGCGGGCGTCGGGGAACTGCCGAAGGAAGGCTTCCGAGTGCCCACCGAGGCCGAGGGTGGCGTCGACGAGCACGGCACCGGGGTGCTGGAGCGCGGGCGCGAGCAGGGCGACAACCCGGTCCAGCATGACCGGGATGTGCCGCTCAGAGCGCTCCGCACCGTCCATCTCGACCCTTCCATAGCCGCGGGAGCGACCCTGCCCCCGCGGGTTCTCGACTACCTGTGACTGCTCTTGTCCTTCGGTACTGCGGGGGCGGGTGGTGCGAAGTGGAGCGACGGCGGTGGAGTGGAGCAAAGTGGAGCGACGCGTTCGTCCGGTCAGATCGCGGGTACGCCTTCCGGGGAAGTACCTGTGGCCTTGGCGCCGGGGAAGTGGCGTCAACACCCAGGTCGGAAGTCGGACCCGTGATCTCACCGGACGACTCGTGCCGCGCTCTGCAGTTGCCTGTTCTCGCTCAGAAGATCCCGGGCAGTACCTCCTCGGAGAGATCGGCGAACGCCTGCTCCTGCTCCGCTGAGTACCTGTTCCAGTTCTCCGTGTTCCAGATCTCCACCCTGTTCATCGCCCCGATGACGACGCAGTCGCGATCCAGTCCGGCGTAATCGCGCAGCATCGGCGGGATGGTGACCCGGCCCTGCTTGTCCGGTACCTCGTTCGAGGCGCCGGCGAACAGCATCCGCAGGTAGTCCCGCGCACCCTTGTTGGTGATCGGAGCCTGCTTCAACTGCTCGGTCAGCTGGACGAACTCCGCTTCGGGCCACACGAACAGCGACCGCTCCTGTCCGCGGGTGATCACCAGACCCTCCGCCAGTTCGTCCCGGAACTTCGCCGGCAGGAACAGCCGCCCCTTGTCGTCGAGCTTGGGGAAGTGCGTTCCGAGGAACACGCTCCACCTCCCCGTTGCGGACTCTCCGTCTCAGGTCGAGCTATCTCCACCATTCCAGTACCACTGCGCTCCACCTTACTCCACTTTCCCCCACCGTCAACCAAATGCGTAGTGTTTTGCTCCCCCGTACGCTTGAGGTCACAGATCCGCAACGTCGGGTGAGGGCGGTTTTCGATGAGTGCCGAAACGACTGGTAACGAAATCCCCGCAGATCTAGGCCCGACCCCGGGCCCAGGTGAGAATGAGTCGGCTATCAATCAATGGGGAGGACTCAGGGTGAGCACCATGGCGACCAGCTCGGCTATGGACTTCGACGAGCTGTCGGAGGTGGCGGGACGGGTCCGCCGAGCCATCGAGACAGTGATCGAAGGCAAACCCGACGTGGTCGAGACAGCCGTCACCGTGCTGCTCGCCGAAGGACATCTGCTGATCGAGGACGTGCCGGGCGTCGGCAAGACGATGCTGGCCAAGGCGCTGGCCCGGTCGATCGACTGCAGCATGCGGCGGATCCAGTTCACGCCGGATCTGCTGCCGTCGGACATCACCGGTGTGTCGGTCTTCAACCAGGAGAACCGCGAGTTCGAGTTCAGGCCGGGCGCGGTGTTCGCGAACATCGTGGTCGGCGACGAGATCAACCGCGCCTCGCCGAAGACGCAGGCCGCGTTGCTGGAGTCGATGGAGGAGCGGCAGGTCACCGTCGACACCACCACGTACCAGCTCGAGGCGCCGTTCATGGTGATCGCGACGCAGAACCCGATCGAGATGGAGGGTACCTATCCCCTCCCCGAGGCGCAGCGGGACCGGTTCATGGCCCGCGTCTCGATGGGGTACCCCGAGCCGGCCGCCGAGCTCCGGATGCTCGACGGGCACTCGGCCCACGACCCGCTGGCCGATCTCCAGCCGGTCACCGACGGTCAGCAGATCCTCCGCCTGGTGAAGACCGTGCAGTCCGTGCACGTGTCCGAGTCGGTGAAGGAGTACGCCGTCGCGCTGGTCGGGGCGACTCGCCGTTCGCAGGAGCTGCGACTCGGCGCGAGCCCTCGGTCCACCTTGCACCTGATCCGGGCAGCCCGTGCCGCCGCCGCGTTGGACTCACGTGAGTTCGTCCTGCCGGACGACTTGCAGGAGCTCGCCGTACCGGTGCTGGCCCACCGGGTCCTGCCTGCCGCCGAAGCCCATCTGGGCGGGCGTGGTTCGGCCGAGATCATCGCCGGGCTGGTGGCCACCGTGCCAC
Source organism: Kribbella caucasensis (assembly GCF_004361855.1). Taxonomy (GTDB): domain Bacteria; phylum Actinomycetota; class Actinomycetes; order Propionibacteriales; family Kribbellaceae; genus Kribbella; species Kribbella caucasensis. The sequence goes on along the minus strand of NZ_SNWQ01000005.1, from coordinate 54,446 downwards.
TGCCCCGAACCCGTCGGGACTGAACTATGCGGCAGGCACTGCGCGGACTGACCACCCGAGGGCGGGCGTTCGTCGCCGCCGGCATCACCGCGTCGCTGTGCGCGTTGCTGCTCGGCCAGAAGGATCTGCTCCGCGTCGGCATCCTCCTGGTCGCGCTGCCCGTGGTCGCGGCACTCGTGGTCGGCCGGACCAGGTTGCGGCTGCAGGTGCGGCGCAGCCTGACCCCGGACCAGGTCCCGGTCGGCACCCAGGCCACCGTCGAGCTTGCCCTGAGCAACCAAGGGCGGATGCCGGCCGGACTGTTGCTGCTCGAGGACCGGATTCCGTATGTGCTCGGACACCGGCCGCGGTTCGTGGTCGACCGGGTCAGCCCGAACTGGCGGCGTACGGTCACCTATCCGGTGAAGTCGGACGTCCGGGGGCTGTTCCAGGTCGGGCCGCTGATGCTTACCGTCGCGGACCCGTTCGGTCTGGTGGAGACCAGCCGGACGTTCGCCCGCAGCCAGCATCTGCTGGTGACGCCGAGGGTGCACCGGCTCCCCGAAGTACGGCTCGGCTCGGACCGGGCGGGCTCGGGCGAGAACCGGCCGCGCGCGATCGCATCGGCCGGTGAGGAGGACGCGACCGTCCGCGAGTACCGCGACGGCGATGACCTGCGCCGGGTGCACTGGCGGTCCACGGCCCGTCGCGGGTCACTGATGGTCCGCCGGGAGGAGCAGCCCTGGCAGAGCAAGTGCGCGATCTTCCTCGATGCCCGGACCGTCTCGCACCACGGGCACGGACCGTCGTCCAGCCTGGAGTGGGCTGTCAGCGCGGCCGCATCGGTCGGCGCGGACCGGATCCGCCGGGGGTACGTGACCACCCTGCTCGGCGGGCCGACCACACTGGCCGCGATCACGCATCGCAGTTCGACCGCGATCCACCAGCCGCTCACCAACCAGCAGTTGCTGACCGAGTGCGCCACGGTGGAGGAGCACAAGTACGCCGAGATCGGCCCGCTGCTGACCGTGGACCGGCACGCGCAGGACCCGAGTCTGGCGATCGCGATCCTCGGCGCCTGCAACTCCGACGACATCATCGCGCTGAACCGCTGGCGGACCGGCCAGGCGACCGGTGTCGCGCTGGTACTGGACGCGGCCAGCTGGGAGGTCGGTGCCGAGGGCACCGACAAGGTGGCCCGGCTGACTGCCGCCACGGACGCCACCGAAGGAGAGTTGCGCCGCAACGGCTGGCGGGTCGCCCGGGTCCGTCGCGGTGATCACCTGCCCACCGTGTGGTCCAGCCTCGGACTGCGGAGCGGAAGGATCGCATGACCGGCCACGCGAGGATCTCGCTTGCCGCCTGGGCGGCGACAGTGCTCGGCGCCCTGGTGCTCACGCCCGTGTTCTCCGGGCCGTTCCTCTTCATCAGTGCGTTCCTCTGCGCCGCGATCACCGGCACCGGGATCGCCCTGCAGAATCTGCGCACGCCACGGGCCGTCGTACCGGTCGTGCAGCTGATCGTCCTGGTCGAGCTGATCTCGTTCATCTTCCTCCGCGACACACTGCGGTACGGATTGGTGCCGTGGAAGGAGACGGCGCTCGAGTTCAACCAGCAGATGGTGAACGCGATGGACTCGATCAACCGGTTCAGCGCGCCGCTGCCTCCGGATGATCACCTGACCCTGTTCGCGGCGTCCGTGATCGCGGCGACCGGGTTGCTGATCCACCTGATCGCAGTACAGCTCCGGCAGGCCGCTTGGTCCGGGCTGTTGCTGCTGACCATGTACACCGTGCCGGCCGCGACCGTGCACGGCGGCTTGCCTGCGTTGCTCTTCATCCCGCCGGCCATCGGCTACATCGTGCTGCTGTCCGCCGAGGGCCGCACCAGGCTCAGCCGCTGGGGCCGGCGGATCTCCGGTGTCTCGCACCTGGACGCGTCCCAGCCGATCGAGGCGTCCGCGCTCGGTCAGGCCGGCCGCCGGATCGGGCTCAGCGTCGTCGCCCTGGCCGCGTTGCTGCCCGCCCTCCTGCCGGCCCTGCCGGAAGGTGTCGTGGGCAACGGTCTGGCCGGCTCAGGGCCTGGTACCGGAGTGGGCGCGTCGATCTCCTCGACCGACCCGATGCTGGACATGGGCAAGAACCTGAAACGCGGCGACAACGTCACCGCACTGACGTACTCCGGCGGTCCCGCCGGCGGCACGTACCTGCGGCTCACGGCGCTCGACCAGTTCGACGGCAACACCTGGCGGGTCTCCGGCCGGGACGGCGGCCGCAAGATCACCAACGCGGACCTCACCACGCCACCGGGGTACACCGGTGACCTGTCCAAGGTGACGACCAGCAAGCTGAAGATCGAGGTGACCCGGAACTTCCGGTCCCAGTTCGCCCCGGTGCCCTACCCGTTGCGGTCGGTCTCACTGAAGGACCAGTGGAGTTACGACCCGAACGTCCTCGACGTCCTCTCCACGAACGGCCGCGGCGTGGCCGGTAAGAACTACAACCTCCAGGTGTACGACCTGCAGCCCACGCCGGAACAGCTGCGCGACGCAGTACCGACGGGCGAGCCCGACCAGTACACCAGTGAGGTCCCGTCCCGGACCCCCGAGCGGATCAGGAACCTGACTTCCGAGGTCACCGCGGATGCGAAGGGCAACCCGTTCGCGCAGGCGGTGCTGCTGCAGAACTACTTCCGTAGCGGCGAGTTCACCTACAGCACCGATACCGACAGCCAGAGCGGGATGCGAGCACTGCAGAACTTCCTGTTGGTGAACAAGACCGGGTACTGCGAACAGTTCGCCACCGGCATGGCCCTGATGGCCCGCATCCTCGGGATCCCGGCCCGGGTCGGGATCGGCTTCCTGCCCGGTCAGGCCGGCAAGAACGGCGAGCACATCGTCCGGATGCACGACATGCACGCGTGGCCCGAGCTGTACTTCGGCGGTATCGGCTGGGTCCGCTTCGAGCCCACCCCGTCGGCCCGGGTCGCCAGCACGCCGAGCTGGACAGAGCAGATCGGGCCCGCCCCGATCACCCCGACCACGAACCCGACCACCGCGCCGACCACCCCCGGCCAGACGGAAGAGACCGACGACCCCACGGCGAACCCGGACCGCAACCTCCCCAGCGAGAGCGGTTCCGCGACGGTTGACCAGGGCAACTGGTTCACCAACGGCGGAGCCCGGATCATCGGTGGCGTCGCGGCCGGCCTGATCGTCCTGTCGATCCCGTGGCTGATCCGATTCCTGCTCCGGCGCAAGCGCTTCGCCCGCCTGCCGGGCCGCGCCGGCGTCGAAGGTCTCTGGGCCGAACTCCGCGACACCGCTCGCGACCTCGGCCTCGACTGGTCCGACAGCGCCACCCCACGCCAACTCGGCGAATGGCTCGTCGGCAAACTCCCCCCGGACCTGCACCCACAGGCCCGCGGACTGGCCCGCGGCCTGGAAGCAGTCCGCTACGCCGGCCTCACCGACGACACCACGGTCGACCTCCGCGACGACGTCCAGACAGTCCGCAAGGCCCTGTGGACCCGAGCGAAGCTCCTTCGCCGCATCCGAGCGACGGTGCTCCCGCCCTCGTGGCGCTGGTACCTCAACCGAGGCAGCGCGGAAGCCTCCGACCTCCTGGACGAGTTCGACCTCCTGCTGGCCCGGATCCGCTCCCGCCTACTCCCCCACCGCCAAGCCAACTAACCCCACCTGGTCCTCACCACCAAAGGTCCGGCTCCCCGCGGTTCCCACCGCAGAGCCGGACCTTTCCCATGCCATCCCACCCATGGGGAGCCCCCCGCGCCGCGCGGGTGCGCGGACATACGACAAACCACATCCGGCACGGAGGCGCGGATGTGGTTCGGAGTGGCTCAGTACGGCCGTCGGTAGCTTGCGCTCAGAGGTCTTCGTCCCGCCGGCGCCGCCAGCGGTCTTCCATCCGCTCCATGAAGCTCCCGGACGAGTCGTGTTTCGTCCGATGCCGTTTGGTCGGCGGCGGTGGAGGCGGCGGTGGCGCGTCGTCGGAGTCCCCGGCGTTGCTGATCCGCTTCATGCTCAGCGCCGCGATGTAGAGGCAGGCCACCATCACCACGAAGCCGATGACTCCGATGATGGTGTTGGGGATGATCGCACCGGTCATCAATATGACGATTCCCAGCACGAATCCAACGCCGGCAAGCACTGCCCGGCGCTTGTAATACAAGCGCACATTGGTGCCTCGCATAGCGGAAACAAACTTCGGGTCTTCCGCAGCAAGGGCACGTTCGAGCTGCTCGAACTGGCGCTGCTCTTCTTCCGAGAGGGGCACCGTCGATCCCTCCATGATGAGCGCGATCTCGATAGGCCGACTCCAGTCTAGGCCGCCGCTGTCCCCGACGAAACCCTGACCGCCTGTCCCGCGCGTCACGGTCCCACAACTCCACCCCGTAGCCGCCGCCCTTTACCCCTTTTCCAGCCCCGCCACACCCGATTCCCAGCCGATTCCCCGCCTCCACCCACCCCGAATCCCACCCATCCCGCCTGATCCGACCCCCTCCGCTCCCGACTCCCCACCCAGCCTCGCCACGCCACGCTCCTCCCCGACCACCACTCACATCCCCCGCCCCACACACGGCCCGTAATCAGTCCCACCTCAGCCACCGACACTCCCCTAGGGGTCGGCCGGTTTCCTACAGCGGGAGTGGGCGGTCCTCGACGACGCTCTTCATGACGAGGGTGGAACTGAGGCGCTGTACGCCGGGGAGGGTGGCGAGACGGTCGTCGTACAGCTTCTGGAAGTCGGGCAGGTCGCGGGCGACGACGCGGAGAAGGTAGTCGGGGTCCCCGAAGAGTCGTTGCGCCCGTAGTACCTGAGGGATCTCGGCGACGGCCTGTTCGAAGGCGGCGACGGTGTCACGGTTTGCCGTGGCCATGGTGACGAAGACCAGGGCCTCGAAGGTCAGACCGAGCGCGTGAGCGTCGAGATAGGCGCGGTACCCGCTGATCATCCCTGACCGTTCCAGGGCTCGCAGCCGGCGATGGCACGGGGAGACGCTGATCCGGACTCGCTCGGCGAGTTCCGTGACCGTCAGGCGCCCGTCCTGCTGCAGTTCGGCAAGAATCTCGCGGTCTACTTGGTCCATGAGGTCGATCTTCCCCCATTTCGGCATCTGTGGCGCAAAGATTGGAAACACATCCCGGCCAATCGCGCCTAGTCTTCCCGCCGAGGGTCCACAGACCCTCCACGAACTCCAGCAGCGGGTAGGGATGCGAAGGTCATGCCGGTCGAGACACTCGCAGCGTTTGGGCGGTGTCGCTCCTGTTCGTGGTGACGCCCGGGTCGGACTGGGCCTACGCGATCGCCGCCGGACTGCGGCATCGGACGGTGCTGCCCGCGATTGGCGGGCTGCTGGCCGGCCATCTGACGGCGACCGCGGTGGTGGCCGCCGGAATGGCCGCCCTGGTGGCCCGCGAACCGGTACTGCTGACCGTGCTCACCGCAATCGGTGCGGTGTACCTGGTCTGGCTGGGCATCGGGACCATCACCCACCCGTCCTCGCCGCAGGCCGGCACGGAGCAGCCGTCGGGCTCATGGGTGCGGCACGCGGTGAGAGGTGCGGCGGTCAGCGGACTCAACCCGAAGCTGTTCCTGCTGTTCTTGGCACTGCTGCCGCAGTTCACCGACCCAGACGCGGACTGGCCGCTCGCGATCCAGATCGTGGCACTCGGCTTGGTGCACGTCGCAAGTTGCGCGGTGATCTATCTCTGCGTCGCCTCCGGCGCACGATTCGTACTCCGAGCACGACCCGGCGCAGCGCGGATCGTGAGCCGTGTCTCGGGCGGCGCGATGATCGTCATCGGCGTGGCGCTACTGGTCGAGCAACTCATCCGTTAGACCAGGCGCTGCGACATCATCAAGACCTGCCCGTGATGTTCCGCTCGAGGGAGAGTTGTGGAAGACGAGAGACAACCAGAACCGGCAAATCCCGCGGTGCAGGAGCGGATCCGGAACAGTTTCGATCGCCAGGGACTGATGGGGCATCTTGGCGCACGGCTCGGGCACATCGGCCCAGGGCGCGTGCACATCCTGTTGCCCAGCCGACCCGAGGTCACCCAGCAGCACGGGTACTTCCACGCGGGAGCCACCAGCGCCATCGCTGACAGCGCAGGCGGCTACGCGGCCTTCACGTTGTTCCCGGAGAACACCTCTGTGCTCACGGTGGAGTACAAGATCAACCTCCTCGCGCCAGCCGAAGGCGAACACATCGAAGCCATCGGACAAGTCCTCAAATCCGGACGAACGCTGACCGTCTGCCAACTGGAAGTGTTCGGCGTCCAGGGCACCCAACGATCCCTCGTCGCGACAGGCCAACAAACCCTGATCCGCATCCACGCAAGAGCAGAACAGTAAGCCTCGCTCGTCTGACGGGCGGACGTCAGCTGAAGGCTGTCCGCCATTCGGGGTTGCTCAGCAGGCGGAGGGCCCATTCGTACTGCGGGCCGCGGAGGGTGGTCAGTTCGGGGCCACTCGAGGGACCGAGGTAGGCGAGGTCACGCAGGAACGTCAGAGGAGTGCGGACGACTGCGTACGGGATGGCCGCGCGTTCGGTCGGACTGAGTGGAGTCTTGAGGGCAGCGTCGTAGTCGTTGACCAGGTTGCGAAGTTTGGCGATGCGTATGGAGCTCGTGTCGCTGCGGCCCAGGTGGTCGTTGATGAAGAACAGGGTGAGGGCCAGGTCGTCGACCCGTGGACGTTCGCCGAGGAAGTCCAGGTCGAGGAGCAGAGTGAGCTGGTCGCCTGAGAGGTAAACATTGGTTGCCCAGAAATCGCCGTGGACCAGCTGGCGGGGAAGATCGCAGTCAGGGGACTCGTGGGCAAGACTCGCGGCCAGTTGCTCGGCAGCGTCGACGTACGTCGCCTCCTCCGCGGAGAGGGACCAGCTGCGGATGTCGGCGATCGTGGACGAAAACTCGGCATCGGCTTCGATGTGGTTCGCCATCGGCGGATGGGCCGCTGCCGTCGAGGTCGGCGCGGCTCGAAGGTCTTCGTGGAGACGGGCGAGCCACTGGATGCCGGCGCTGATCGCAGGCCAGGTGGTCATGCTCGTGCCCGACGGTTCGACGTACTGCTCGACCTCCACGACGCGGCCGTCGAGTTGAGCCAAGGTCCTGCCCGATCGGCTGCGGAGCGTCCGGGGAATCGGCCAGCCCCGGTCCCGGAGATACTGACGAACCGCCTGCACCGCGGCCAGTCGGTCCGCTTCGACCCACTGCGGTGAGATCCGAACAACCAAGGCGCCTTGGTCGGTGAAGACCTGCAGGTTCAGGTTGAAGTTCCCGCCGAGGTCGCGCACGAAGGTGACCTCGGCGAGCGGGTACTCCTGGCGGACGAACTCCAGCCACTCCGTGGTCCCCGTCGCTCGTCCCCCGCTCACTGCGTCATCCTCACGGTCGGTCGATGCAGGAGCAACCCGATAGTGGTCGGCGGGGTGGGTGGGGTGGGAAGTAGGGTGTGGGCGGCATTGGAATTTGGCGAGGAGGGCACTCACGATGGTTGACCGACGTCGCCGCTCGGTTCGTACGGCGCTGGTTGCGGAGGCGCTGCGGGTCGCCTTGGCCGGCCGGGTGCGGACCGATCCCAGTGGTGGGCTCGACATCGTTGATCTCGGGGGCGGTACCGGTGGATTTGCGGTGCCACTGGCTGCCGATGGGCACCGTGTGACGGTTGTCGATCCGAGCCCGGATGCCCTCGCTTCTCTCGAGCGCCGCGCTCGGGACGAAGGTGTCAGCGAACTGGTGCGAGGTATCCAGGGAGACGCAGGTGAACTCCCCGGGCTGGCCGGCAAGGCGAGCGCCGATGCAGTTCTTTGTCACGGTGTGCTGGAAGTGGTGGACGACCCGGCTCAGGCTCTGTTGGCGATGGGATCAGTTCTGCGCGAAGGCGGCGTGCTGAGTCTGTTGGTTGCCCAACGCAACGCTGTCGTCCTGGCGCGGGCGCTGGCCGGTCATCTCTCCGAAGCGCGCGTCGCCCTTCAAGACCCGGACGGCCGCTGGGGGACCAACGACCCGATGCCTCGCCGGTTCGACGAAGCCGGAATCACCACTCAGCTCGCCGAAGCCGGATTCTTGGTCCACACCATCCACGGCGTACGGACCTTCGCCGATCTGGTGCCCGCAGCGTTCGTCGACTCCGAGCCCGGCGCCGCCGAATCCCTGGCCGACCTGGAGCGCGCCGCCAGCGAGCACCCTGCCTTCCGGGCCATCGCCACCCAGCTCCACATCCTCGCCACCCGCTGAACCAACCAGCCGGGGGTTCGCTCCCGACCTCGACCGATCGCGGCAACCGGCCCACGGATCTCGCCCGACGGATCTCGGCCGCCGACGGGGCGGCGTCGACGGCCGAGTGAGTGGATGTGGGGCTTGTCAGCTGGCTTGCATCCAGGACTGGGCCAGGACGGACTGGGGGTCGGAGGCGGCGGGGAGGACCGGGTGGGCCTGGATGCGGAGGCTGGTCTCGACCAGGTCGTAGAAGGTCTCCACGGCGCGGATCAGGTCATCGGCCTCGCGGGTGCTGACGGCGCGCTCCAGGCCGGCCTCGGCGGCCGCGCGCTGGGTGGCACCGGCGGCGAAGAACGTGGCCCACTCGCCGAACTCGGGGGCAACCTCGGCGAGCAGCACCCAGGCGTTGCGCTGGACGCGGCGTCGAGGACCGGAGCGAACCGGGCGGGCCCGGACGGCGAGCACCGCGGCGGCCACCCGGAGCGCGGCGACGTGAGCGCTCGAGTACTTGAGTAGATGGTCGTCGGCTTCGCGCGCCTCGGCGAGCGCCAGGCGCGCCCGGGACAGGTCGCGGCTGGCCGAACCCGCGGCCGCCGGGGAAACCGGTGAAACAGTCATCGGTCCGTCACCCTCTCCAGTTGCCAGCGGCCGGAGTCCGGGTCGTGCGCGAGGTCGAACAGCTCGCGACGACCGTGCCGGCCGCAGCCTGCTTCCACTCGGTAGACCGCGCGCCGCGGTCCCCAATCGGCGTCCAGCACACCGACCGCCGCGGAAGAACCCGCAGCGGCGATCGCGGTCGCCGTACCGACTCCTGAGCCGATCACGCCGCGCTCCCACCACGCGGCGGTCTCCACCCAGCGGGCCTGCACTGCGCACACCCGCCAGAGCCGGCCGCGCCACAGGAACTGCTCTGGAGTCTCGATGCCGTCCACGACGCCTGAACGCACCTCAACGGCCTCGTCGAACTCCCACATGCTCCATCGCCTCCTGTACGCGAGCTTCCCCTGGATAGCGGCCCGGTGGGTGGACGCCAGGTGGGGGTCGAGGTCCACCACGGCGCCCGGCCCACCGGGACCACCGATTCCCGATGCGGCCGCAACTCCGCACCGAGGCCGAACAGCGGTCCTGATTCCGCCCCGGTCTCCCGACGACACCGGACCCGAACCAATCGAACATCTGTTCGAACACTGAAAGCGTAGCCTCGGCTGCCGACAAACGTCAACGTGCCGTAAGGCCTGGACCGTCCCGCCGGACCGCTCGCCCCGCCACACTGGGTTCACCCGGAGCCGCCTGCAGGCGGACCGCGAGAGAGCGAGGAACACCATGTCGTTGCCCAGTCGCCGTGTCGTCGGCGTGAGCGCGATCGCCATGGCGGCGGTCGTCGCCGCAGTGGCGCTGCCGCTCTTCCAGCCGTGGCGGCTCTTCACCGACAAGGTCGTCGATGAATCGCTGCCCGGCGCTCCCGGTGTGTCCATGACTTCATCCTCACCGGTGCCACCGACAGTTTCCGGCGACCGCACCAGCACCCCGGCCCCGCCCACTCCAAAGCCGGCCACGACAAAGCCCTCGCAGCCGGCCGAGCCCGAGCGACTGGCCGCCGGACGGTTGATCAGCCACGAACACGAGACCCAGGGAAGCGTCGCGATCTTCCGCCTGCCGGACGGCTCACGAGTCCTCCGGCTCGAGAACCTCGACACCTCGGACGGCCCCGACCTCAAGGTCTGGCTCACCAACGCGCCGGTGCTCGAAGGCAGAGCCGGCTGGCACGTCTTCGACGACGGCCGCTACCGGAACCTCGGCGACCTCAAAGGCAACCACGGCAACCAGAACTACGTGATCCCCACCGACGTCGAGCTGGCCGACTTCACCAGCGTGACCATCTGGTGCGACCGGTTCAACGTCTCCTTCGGTGCGGCCGACCTCAGCAAGACCTGAGGTAGACCACAGTCGAAGACTGCGGAAAACCACATGTTCCACGGCCACCGGCCCAACTAATGTCGCCGGCATGACGACTTTCATCTCGGCGAGAGACCTCGGCGCCGGCTTCCACACCGAGGTGATCCGTCCCCTGCTCGGCCGGCTCCCTTACGCGGCAGGCTTGCTGGGCTGGGGATCAGACGTCCTCGGCTACGACACGGCCCGCTCCACCGACCACGGCTGGGGACCACGGCTGCACATCTTCGTCGATCCCGACCAGGTGGCACCCGTCGCCAAACTCGTCGACGACAACCTCCCCGCGCAGTACAGGGGGTATGCCGTCCGGTTCGGCTGGGATACCCAGGAGCCGGTGCACCACGTCACCGTGACGTCACTGTCCGACTGGCTGACCGATCACCTCGGCTTCGACGCCGCGCAGGGGGTCGGCACGGAGGACTGGTTGATCACGCCGCAGCAGCAGTTGCTCGGTGTCGTCGCCGGAGCTGTGTACGCCGATGACGGCCGGCTGCAACCGATCCGCGAGGCACTCCAGTGGTATCCGGACGACGTGTGGATCTGGTTGCTCGCCTGTCAGTGGTCCCGGATTGCCCAGGAGGAACCGTTCGTCCAGCGCACCGACGAGGTCGGGGACCACCTCGGTTCGCGGGTGGTGGCGGCGCGACTGGTTCGGGACGTGATGCGGCTCGCCCTGTTGATGGAGCGCACCTACGCGCCGTACACGAAATGGCTCGGTACTGCGTTCGCTCGGCTCGGGCATGACGATGGGCTCGACCGGGTCCTGGCCGAGGTGCTGGCCGCGGACGAGTTGGTGGATCGTGAGCGCGCCCTGGTTACGGCGTACGGGTTGATGGCTCGGCGGCACAATGCGTTGGGGGTCACGGAGGAGGTGGATCCTGACGTGCGGCAGTTCTTCGACAGGCCGGCGACGGTGCTCGGGGCGGACCGATTCGTGGCCGCGTGTGTCGCGCGGGTGCGGGATCCGTTGCTGCGGCGGCTCGAGCTGGTGGGCGGGATCGACCAGTTCGCGGACAACACCGACCTGCTGAGTACGACGGCCGCCTACCGGCGGCTGGTCAAGATCTACGAGAAATAAGGTGTGATGGTGAGTACACATCCCAACGTCCAGAAGGTCGCCGACGCATTGGCGGCAGCCGGTGCGACCGGTGAGATCCGGATCCTCGACGAGGCGGTCCCGACGGCGGCGGCCGCGGCGGCGGAGCTCGGCTGCGAGGTCGGCGCGATCGCGAACAGCCTGATCTTCGACGGTGACGGCGAGCCGGTGCTGATCCTGACCTCGGGTGCGCACCGGGTCGACACCAAGAAGCTCGCCGCGGAGCTCGGGATCGGTAAGTTGCGTCGGGCAACACCCGAGTTCGTCAAGCAGCACACCGGGCAGGCGATCGGCGGAGTCGCCCCGGTCGGTCACCCCGCTCCGGTCCGCACACTGGTCGACACAGCGCTCGAACAGTACGACGAGATCTGGGCCGCGGGTGGGATCGCGCACACGGTCTTTCCCACCACGTACAAGGAACTCCTGCACTTGACGAACGGCACACCGGTCGTCGTCAACTGACCACGGAAATCTCTTTCCCGGCGCGCCCTCGTCGGCGGTTGCGCTCCGAGGCACACTTGCAGTAGGCGGTCGACTTCGCGTTCCGATTGAGCCCTCCCCCCGGCTCTCGGCGCGGAGCCGGCCGTCTCGAGTTCCAACGTTTGTTGGGTTACTTCAGTTGGCCTCGGATGGCACCTCCGGGGAAGGGGGCGTTGTGGACGTTGGCGTAGTAGCCGTTGGGGTTGGCGGTGATGGCTGCGGCGAGGTCGGCGGCGATGGTGGTGCAGCCGGACGTGTCGGGGCCCGGTACTCCGTCGACGTCGAGGCCGATGACGATGGGGCCGGCGACGTGCCGTGGACCGACGTGGATATGCGCGGCGAACGGGGCGTCGATGTCCTGCCAGCTGAGGGTCCAGCAGAAGGTCGTTCCGTCGATCGAGTAGGTGAAGAAGCCGTGGCCGTCGTCGTCGGCGGCGGCGGTTTCCTGGCCGCCGCTGAGCGGGATGGCTGGTGCCGCGGTCGCGGCCGGTGCGATGGTGGTGGTAATCGCCAGGGCGGCGCTTGCCGCGATGATGCTTGAACGTCCGAACATGACCCCTCCCAGAGATGTGCCTGCACTGGCCGTTCTACGCCGCGGACCTTTTCAACGGAATAGGTCAGGTGGCCAAGGCGGGGATTTGGGTGTGGAAATAGGTGCGGGTGAGCTCCCCACGGCGAATGCGCCAGAGCAGGGAGGGAAGCGGTGGTCGCCGTAGGTGACGGAACGGACGAAGCCGTCCAGCAGGGTCTGGACGGCTTCGTCGGTCATTGGGGCAGAGGTTAGTTCACAGGTCTAGGGCAACAGTGGCGAAGGAGTGGGGTGGGAGGGTCACCTGGAGGCCACCAGCCACGGGAGTGATGGTGGTGAGGGGCACAGGGGTGACGGCCGACGGGTCGGTCGACGTGTTGTGGGCTTGGGGTTTGGGGGCGGTGAGGAGTCGGCCGGAGTGGCTGTTGATGGTCGCGCCGCGAAGGTCGAGCGTGATGTCCGCGGGCGAGCTGGGATCGAGGTTCGTCAGCGAGATCAGGGCCCGGTTGTCCTTCATGCTGGCCGAGGCCGAGAGCAACTCCAGGCTCTGACCGTCGATGGTGTACGGCGCTGGCCGGTCGACCAGGTGCACCGGGACCGACGTCGCGTCGTGATGGCCCTTGTTCATCTCGAAGACGTGGTACGTCGGGGTGAGGACGAGGCCGCCGGAGGAGTCGGTGAGGAGCATCGCCTGGAGGACGTTGACGGTCTGGGCGATGTTCGCCATCACCAGTCGTTCGGCGTGCCGGTGGAAGATGTCGAAGTGCAGACCGGCGACCAGGGCGTCGCGCAACGCGTTCTGCTGGTAGAGGAAGCCGGGATTCGTCCCGGGTTCGACGTCCCACCAGGTGCCCCATTCGTCGAGGACGAGGCCGACCTTGCGTTGCGGATCGTACGCGTCCATGACGGCGCTGTGACCGGCGATGACGCGGTCGATGTCGGCCGCCTTGATCATCGTCCGGTAGTAGTCGTCGATGTCGAACTCGGTGGCGCTGCCCTTGTGCTCCCACGGTCCGGGCACCGTGTAGTAGTGGAACGAGATGCCCTGGAAGAAGCCCTTGGGGTCGCGTTTGCAACCGAGGCAGCTGATCGCCTTCATCAACGTCTCGGTCCAGGCCAGGTCGTCATCGGCGGCGCCGGCAGCGATCTTGTAGAGCTTGTTGTCACCGTGATCCCGGCAGAAGGTGCTGAACTGCCGGGCGAGGTCGGCGTACGCGTCGGCGCGCAGATTGCCACCGCAGCCCCACGCCTCGTTGCCCAGCCCCCAGAACGGGATCTTCCACGGCTCGTCGCGACCGTTCGCCTTGCGCAGCCGGCCCATCGGGCTGTCGCCGTCGCGGGTCAGGTACTCGACCCAGTCGCTCATCTCCTTGACGGTGCCGCTGCCGATGTTGCCGTTGACGTACGGCTCGGCGCCGAGCAGTTCACACAATGCCATGAACTCGTGGGTGCCGAAATGGTTGTTCTCCTCGACGTTTCCCCAATGGGTGTTGATCATTCCGGGCCGTTCGGACTTCGGGCCGATGCCGTCCATCCAGTGGTACTCGTCGGCGAAGCAGCCGCCCGGCCAGCGGAGATTGGGGATGTCGAGCGCGCGCAGAGCCTCGACCACGTCGAGCCGGATGCCGGCTTCGTTGGGCAGCTCGGACGACTCCCCGACGTAGAAGCCCTCGTAGATGCAACGGCCGAGGTGCTCGGCGAAGTGGCCGTAGAGATGCCTGCTGATGGTGGGGCCGGGGACGTCCAGATCGATCACGATCCGGGCGGCGCTGGTGGGCTCCGTAGACAAGAGTCGACTCCTTGGGAAGTGGGTGGAAACGTCGGTAAAGGTCACGACTTCACGCTGCCGGCCAGCAGGCCGTTCACGATGTGCCGTTGGGTGAGGATGAAGAAGACGACCATCGGGATCAGAACGATGACGCTCATGGTCATGAAGCCGGGCCAGTCGGTGCTGAATTCGCCGACTGAGCGGTAGACCTGCATGACGAGTGTTTGTTTTTCCGGTGAGCTGAGGAAGACGCTCGGAGTGATGAAGTCGTTCCAGATCCACATCGTCTGGAACACTCCGACGGTGGCCAGGATCGGCCGGATCAGCGGGAGCACGATTCGCCAGTAGATCTGGAATGGTCCGGCACCGTCGATGCGGGCCGCTTCGATGATCTCGAACGGCAGCCGGCTGATGTAGCCCTGGATCAGGAAGTAGACGAAGATCGAGCCGCCGGTGTAGATCACCACCAGCCCGCGCAGGGTGTCGACGAGTTCGGCGTCGACGAGCATCCGGTAGAGCGGGATCAGCGTCGACTGCCCAGGCACGATGAACCCGAGCAGCAGCAGGGCACCGAAGAACCGGTTGAACCGGCTGGCCCGCATCGCCATCGCGTACGCCGCGGTCGAGCCGACGAACAGCATCGCCAGGATCGAGGCGACGGTGAGGATCAGTGTGTTGAGGAAGCTGCGGCCGAGCGGCACCGTCTCGAAGACCCGCTGGTAGTTGTCCAGGAACAGCTTGGTCGGCAGCGCCAACGGCGACCGGGCCATTTCTTCTTGTGTCTTCACCGTGTTGACGACGATGTAGTACAGAGGCACGCCGACCAGACACGCGAGCCCGATCATCACCACGCTGGTGATCGGAGAACGTCGTTGTTTCACAGCACTCTCCGTTCGATTCGGCGCGACACCCACAGCTGGGCGACGGCGACGATGCCGACCGCGATCGTGAACAGCACGGCCAGTGCCGAGGCCAGCCCGTACCGCCCCTGTGCGACACCGCTGGTGATGATCGACTGCGTGATCGTGTAGGTCGCGAAGCCCGGACCGCCCTTGGTCAGGGTGTACGGCAGGTCGTAGACCTTGAGCCCGCCGGTCATCAGCAGGAAATTGCTGATGACAATGGCCGGGGTGAGCAGCGGCAGCGTGATGTGGAAGAACTGCTGCCGCGCCGATGCGCCGTCGATGGTCGCCACCTCGTAGTAGTCCGACGGGATCGACTGCAGGTAGGCGAGATAGAGCATCGCGTGCCAGCCGGCGCCGCCCCAGACCGCGACCACGATCACCGACACCCGCGCCAGCGTCGCGTCCGACAACCAGGGGTACGGCCCGGCGTGGAACAGGCTCTCCAGCACCGAGTTCAGCACACCGGATCCCAGCGGCGACAGGATGTAGCCCCAGACCAGGCCCAGGATCGCGATACTCGGGATGGCCGGGAAGAAGAACACCGACCGGACGAAGTTGCGGGCGAAGAACTTCTTGTTCAGTACGACGGCCAGCGGGATCGCGACCACGGTGATGAGTACGGCCGAACCGATCGTGAAGGCCAGGGTGAAACCGAGACCGGCCAGCATCGACGGGTCGGTCAGCACCTTGCCGTAGTTCGACAGCCCGACGAACTTCACCTCGGCCGAGTAGCCGGTGAAGTCGGTGAAACTCCAGTAGAACGTCTGCGTCAGCGGCACCACCAGGAGCACCACGAAGACCAGCGCGACCGGGACCAGGAACAGCTGGTTGGCGGACGTCTCGCGCGCCCGCGCCCACCTGATCCGGGGTGGCCGGCCGGCTCCGGCCGAGACCTCGGTGGAGGTCTCGGCCGGAGCCATCAGGCCAGCGGTCACGAGGTACTCGCGAGCTTGGTGTCGAGGGCGTTCGCGACCTGTTCAGGCGTCGCCTTGCCCTGGACCAGCAGTTGCAGTTGCGCGGTCGCCTCGACGTTGAGGATGTCCTCGGCCCGTTTCCACGCGATCTGCGGCAGGTACACGTTGCCGGCCCGGACGTCCTTCACGATCGGGGTCAGTGCCGGATCGAGCGTCGGCTGGAAGTCGGTGGTGACGGTGATCGCGCCGGTCGCCTTCTGGTAGATCGCCATCGCCTCCGGGGTGTCCAGGAAGGTCAGGAACTTCTCCGCTGCCTCCGGGTTCTTCGCCTTCGCGTTGATCGCGTAGCCCGGGCTGGCCGCGCCGGCCAGGTACGGCTTACCGCCGCTGATCCCGGGAATCGGGGCCATCTCGATGTTCAGCTTCGGCGCCGCCTTGCGGACGCCGGGCACGTCCCACGGACCGGCGATCATCATCGCGGCCTTGCCCGTGACGAACTCGGTCCGGACCTGGTCACCAGTCAGGCCGACCACGTTGCGGGTGACCAGACCCTCGGTCCACAGCCGCGACCACTGCGTCAGGGGCTCGACCCAGTAGTCCTTGAACTTCGCCGACCCATCGAAGATCTTCGTGTCCATCGTGTCCCCGCTCGCCCGACTCTCGGCGCCGAGGAACGCCGACAGCGGCGTCGACATACCCTGCACGGACTCCAGGTACGGCGTGACGCCGGCGTCCTTCAACTTCTTGCACAGGGCAAGGAACTCGTCCCACGTCTGCGGGATCGTGGTCGCACCGGCCTTGGCCAGCAGGTCCTTGTTGTAAAGGATGCCGGCACCCCAGGACGCGACCGACATCCCGTACACCGCGCCGTCCGGACCGGAGTACGTGGCCTGGTTGAACTTCGGCACGTTCTTCAGGAACGGCTTGTCCTTCAGATCGACCACGTGCTTGCCGTTGATCAGGTTCGTCTTGTTCTCCGCGGCGATGACGAACACGTCTGCCGCCGTACCGGACAGGATCCGCGACTGCAGGGTGGAGATGTACTCCGCGACCGGCGGCGCATTGGAGAACTCGACCTTGGTACCGGGATTGTCCTGCTCGAACTTGGCGATCAGCGGCTTCATCGTCTCCTCCCCGTCCCAGGAGAAGAAGGTCAGCTTCTTGCTGTCACCGCCGCTCCCCGGCGTACCACCACAGGCGACCAGCGGGACAGCGAGCGCGACAGCCGCGAGAGCGGCGAGAGTGCGGCGTTTTCTCATCACAACTCCAAGAGATGCTTAAGGTAAGGACCATGAAGAAGACGTCCACCGTGGTGACGATGGCCGATGTGGCGCGGTCCGCGGGGGTGTCCACGATGACCGTTTCGAACGTGATCAACGGCCGCCCCCGGGTCGGCGCCGAGACCCGCGAGCGGGTGCTGGCGGCAATCGCCGAGCTCGGTTACCAGGTGAACCTGGCCGCCCGGCATCTGCGCGCGGGCCGGACCGGAGTCGTCGGCCTCGCCGTACCGGAACTGGAGCGCCCGTACTTCGCCCAGCTGGCCGGCCGGCTCGCCGACCGCTTCGAGGCCCACGGCCTGCGGATCGTGGTGGAGCGGACCGGGGCCAGCCGGCAGGGTGAGCTGGACGCGGTCGTGTTCTCCCGGCTGCGGATGTACGACGGGCTGATCCTGAGCGTGGTCGACCTCGACCCGGCGGAGCTGACCCAGATGCGCACCGACGCTCCGGTCGTGATGATCGGTGAGCGGGCACTGCCGTCCAAGTTCGACCACGTGATGATGGACAACATCGACGGCGCCCGGCAGGCCACGGCGCATCTCCTCGCGACCGGGTCGCGCCGGATCGTCCTGCTCGGTGGCGATCCGGACGGTGGTGCGAGCATGACGGGCCTGCGCGCCGAGGGATACTCGCTCGCCCACGCTGACGCCGGCATCGAGACGGACCCCGACCTGGTGGTTAGGTCCAGCTTCCGCTTCGAGGACGGGTACGACGCGATCCGGTCCCTGCTCGACCGGAAGATCGGCTTCGACGGGGTGTTCGCGTTGACCGATGTGGTGGCGATCGGCGCGATCCGCGCCCTCGCCGACGCCAAGCTCCGGGTCCCGGACGACGTCCAGGTGGTCGGCTTCGACGATGTCGACGAGGCCCGCTTCCTGGTGCCGTCGCTGACCTCGATCAACCCCGGGCACGACGAGATGGCCGACGCCATCTGCGAGCTGCTGATCCGGCAGCTCAAGGACGGCCCGACCGACGAGCCCGAGGAGCTCGTCGTACCGGCCCATCTGGTCGAGCGCCAGACCACCAGACCCCACACCAACTGACACCGGAACGACCTCCCGGGCTAGATCCGTTGCCCAAGAGGTATATCGATAAACAAACCCGCTGACAAGACCTCGGGAAGGACGAAAGCCGCCCACCAGACAGTGGGCGGCTCTCGTCGATCAGTGACTAAACGGCGGGCCGGAGGTCCACATCCGCGGCCCGGACGTACGCCATCCGGTGCCCGAACCAGATCTGGTAGTACTTGTCCGTCCCGAGCACCTGCACGTGATCGGCCGGCGGCTCCCCGGCGAACGTCACAGCCCGGTAGTAGTCCGTCTCGATCGATGCGTCACCCACCGGGTACGCCTGCCCCGCCCCGATCGAGTACTGCAGCGGAGTCACCGTCTGGTAGGGAATCCCGGCCGGGTAAGCGGCCTGCTCGGGATACGCCCGCCCGTACACCGGTACCGACGTCTTCCCCGCCTTCGGCTTCACCACCAGCCCCGGCTTGGCGAACGCGTCCGGCGCCGACGCCGGGCTCTTGAACCACGCGAGCGCCCCGAGGTACCAGACCGCCACCCAGTCCCCCGACCGCTGCGCCACCACGTACTGCGAACCGGCGGCCGCGCGAGCCCCGATGTCCGACACCACGGTGGTCGAGTCCGACCCGTCCGGCCGCAGCCCGATGTCCTTCACCAGCGGGGCCGCGTCGTCCGCCGCCTGCCGGAGATAGACGAAGTTCGTGCCCTGCGGGGTGCAGGTCGTCCCGGCGCCCGTGCAGTTGGTGAGGACCTGCTGGTTACCCGCGAACCCGGGCTTGATGGTCACGATCGAGCCGACCTTCACCGGGAACACGGTCTTCCCCCAGATTGGCGCGCCGAGCAGGTCGAAGTAGTGCTCCCAGTCCCAGTACGGTCCCGGGTCCCAGTGCATGCCCCGGACGTTCGCCGGGATCGTGCCCGGTACCTGGTCGTGCCCGATGATGTGGGCGCGGTCCAGCGGGATGTTGTTCTTGGCCGCCAGGTACCGGACCAGCTTGGCGGAGTTGCGGTACATCGCCTCCGTGTACCAGGTCGCACCCTGAGCGGCGACACCTTCGTGCTCGATGCCGATGCTGTGCATGTTCACGTACCAGTTGCCGGCGTGCCAGGCGACGTCGTTGGCCTTGACGTGCTGCCAGGTGTAGCCGTCGGACGACCGCATCGTGTACTGCCAGCTCACGTAGGTCGGGTCCTGGACCAGGTTGAGCGTGCCCTGCCAGCCACCCTCGGTGTCGTGAATGATGATGTAGTCGATCTTGCCGGTCTTCGGCCGGTCCGCGAGGTCGTGGTTGCCGTAGTCGCCGGCGCCCAGGTCCTGGTACGGCGCTGGCAACCACTCACAGGCCAGCGACTTCGGGCACTCGACGTCCGACGTCCCACCGGAAGCCCCAGCAGGCAAGGCCAACCGGGACAGTTGTGCCTTCGCCGGAGCCACCTTCTCCGCCGGCATGGCGACTTCCTGCCCGGTGTTCGTCGTACGGGCCGCGCCGCGGGCGAGGGTCGCGTAAACGTCGTCGGCGAACTCCGAGGCGGTGACGCGGGTGGACGCACCGGAGTACTTGGCGACCGCGGCGTACCAGTCGGCCGCAGAGGTGTCGGAACCGACCGGCAGCCCGAGCGACTTCTGGTACGACGCGAGCAGGGCCGCGCCACCGGCCACGTTGGCCGTCGGGTCGGTGCGCAAAGCAACCGGGTCGAGGCCGGTCAGGTCGGATGCCGTGTACAACGTGCGCTGCGAATCGGCCTTCGCGACCTTCTTGCCGTCGGAGCGCTCGACCGTGGTGCTCGGGTCGACCGCGGTGAGGTGCATCGGGCCGTAACCGCCCGACGTGCTCGACTTGCCCTGGTGGTCGTCCCACCGCGTTTCGGCGTACGACAGCGCGAGCAGCACGGACTCCGGTACGCCGTACTGTTGCGATGCGGCCTGAAACGCGGAGGCCAGCCCGGGCGAAGGCATGGAGGCGACGGCCGTCGGCTGACTGCCGGACGACACGCCGTTCACCGCGATCGGCAGCGCTACCACTGCCAATGCGGCGAGAATCTTCGGACGACGACGCATGTTCGATCTCCCTGATCTGGGGTGCCGGTCACAAAGCCTGGCAGCCTCGTTCACAATGAGTCGCGGCAGGGTCGATGTCAACGGTTAACCAAAAGTCGGGCCATCGAGTTCGATAATGACGGTGACAGTCGTCCGACGGGGCACAGCAGAGGGTTACGGAGCGGGAGTATGGAAGCGTTGCCGTTGGCGTTCACGACGGGCTGGGCGAGCGGTATCAACGCGTACGCGTGCGTGCTGGTCCTCGGTCTGCTCGGCCGTTTCGCCGATGTCGACGACGTCCCGACCGCATTGACCTCCAACGGCGTGCTGATCGCGGCCGGCGCCATGTTCCTGTTCGAGTTCGTCGCCGACAAGATCCCGTACGTCGACTCGGCCTGGGACACCATCTCCACGCTGATCCGGCCGACCGTCGGGGCCATCATCGCCGCCTTGATGTCCGGCCAGGCGAGCAACCTGGAGCAAGCGTTCATCGCCACCACCGGCGGACTCGTCGCGTTGCTCTCGCATCTGGTCAAGTCGAGCCTGCGGCTGGCGATCAACACCTCCCCCGAACCGGTCACCAACGTCGCAGCCTCATCCGGTGAGGACGTGGCCGTGCTCAGCGTCGTCTCGCTCGCCGCGTTCCACCCGACCGTGGCGCTGATCATCGCGGGCATCCTGCTGCTCATTGGCATCGTCGCGGTCTTCTTCGCCTTCCGCGCGATCAAACGCGGGTACGCCCGGTTCAAAGCCTGGCGAGAGAAACGCGGCGACCCTGCGACAGGGACCGTTTCGCCTGACCGGGGTGGCGGGACGGGGAAGGAAAGGTAATGGCGCGCGCGATCGTTATCGGAGCCGGGCTCGCCGGTCTCGCCAGCGCCGTCCGGCTGGCCAAGCTCGGCCACGAGGTCACCTTGTGCGAGACCGAGGACCGGCTCGGCGGCGCACTCGGCCGGGTCGAGGCCGACGGCTTCAGCTGGGACGCGGGCGCAGCCAGTACGACGCTGCCGGCCGCCCTGCGCGACCTGTTCCGAAAGTCCGGCCGGCCGATCGAGAGCCTGGTCCAACTCGAACCGATCAGCGAACCTCGCCGGCACCTGTTCGCCGACGGCTCGATCCTGGACCTCCCGGTCGGTGATCGCGCCGCCCAACTCCAGGCGTGGACCGACCTGGCCGGCGAGCAGACCGCGAATCGCTGGACCGCCCTGGTCGACGGCTACGGCGAGACCTGGCAGATCCTGCGCAAGACCTCGCTCGAACCGCCGCTGATCGACAAGCTGCCACTCAACGCGATCCGTGGCCTGAAGCCCTGGCAATCCCTCGAGCGCGTCGCCGAGCGCAACCTGGACGACGACCGAGCGCGCGCAGTACTGAAGTACTACGCCACGCAGCATGGGTCCGAGGCGCGCCTCACGCCTGGGTATGTCGGGGTCTGGTCGTATCTCGAGCGGACCTTCGGCCGATGGACGATCGCGGGTGGATTCGGGGCGCTGGCCGACGCGTTGGCGCAGCGGGCGACCGAGCGGAAGATCGACGTACGGACCGGAGCCGAAGTGGTGTCGGTGAGCACGTCCGGCGGCACGGTCACCGGCGTGCGGCTGGCCGACGGGACCGAACTGCCGGCCGAGATCGTGGTCAGCGATCTCGATCCACGCCGGCTGTACGCCCAGCTCGTCAACGATCCGGCGGCCAAGAAGATCCGCAAGAGGGTGGAGCAGACCCATCAGGCGCAGGCGGCGTACGTCGTCCACTTGGGGCTGCGTGACCCCGTGCCGACGCTGCCGTTCGAGACCGTTCTGCACGGTAGTCCGACGGTGACGATCCGCACTGGCGGTCAGGCGCCGGCCGGGCATCAGGCCTGGTCCGTCCTCGTCCACGGCTACCCGACGGACGACGTACTCGATCTGCTGGTCGCCCGTGGTCTGCATGTCCGCGACAAGGTCGTCTCCCGGCAGACCTCCGCGTCCTGGTGGGCCGGCGTCGCCTGGGAGGGGTACCGCACCGCGCGCCGCCGGGCAGGCAACATCTCCCCCGTCAAAGGCCTGTACTGCGTGGGCGCGGGCGCCCATCCCGGCTCGGGTGTCCCGGCGACGACCCTTGGTGCCGCGATCGTCGCCGAAGCGGTCGGAAAAGCCTGATCCGGACCGGCAGTACGGACCGGCCTGGGGTCGGCGAGGAAGGCACACTAAGATTGATCGTTCCTGTGTTCCGTGTCGGGGCAGTAGGCCCGGCAGTAGAGAGGACCCCGGTGGATCAATCCCCCACTTCGCCCCATTCCGGGAAAGTCGAACAGCCGGAGAGCGTCGTCGTCGAGCAGGCTGAGCTGGAGGCCGAGCAGCAACACGTGGACCGGGTTTACGGCCGGGTCGCGGAGGCCGCCCGATCCGCCTCCCGGATCGCGGTCGAGGGACATCAGCGAGCCCAGGCGCAGAACGTCGGCCGGGTCCGCGAGGAGGAGCAGACCGGTCTGTACGAGCGCGACGTGCTGGTGTTCGCCGCGGCCCGCCGGATCGCCGAGCTGGACGCCGAGCACGAGGGCCTGGTGTTCGGCCGGCTCGATTCCGACCACGGCGAAGACAAACCGGCGGTCGAGCGCGCCGAGGATCTGGAGAGCCTGTACGTCGGCCGGATCGGGGTGCGCGACGCGGAGTACGAGCCGCTGGTGATCGACTGGCGCGCGCCGGCGGCGGAGCCCTTCTACCGGGCGACGGCGGCGGACCGGCTGGCCGTCGTACGCCGCCGCGTGCTGCGGAACAAGGGTGCGCGGGTCGTCGGGATCGAGGACGACTTGCTCGCACCGGAGCGTGCGCCCGAGGATCTCCCGGTGATGGGTGAGGGCGCGTTGATGGCGTCGCTGTCGCGGGCGCGTGGTCACACGATGCGGGACATCGTCGCGACGATCCAGGCCGAGCAGGACCTGGCGATCCGCGCTCCTGCTCGCGGCGTCACGATCATCGGTGGCGGTCCGGGGACGGGCAAGACCGTGGTCGCGCTGCACCGGGCGGCGTACCTGCTCTACAGCGACCGCCGCCGGTTCGAGCGGGGCGGGGTGCTGGTGGTCGGTCCGTCGGCCGCGTTCATGGCGTACATCGAGCGGGTGCTGCCGAGCCTCGGCGAGAACACCGTGTCGCTGCGAGCCGTCGGCGAACTGGTCGACGGGGTTCGCGCGACCGCTGTCGACGAGGCGGACGCTGCCGCGATCAAGGGGTCGCTGCGGATGCGTGGAGTGCTGTCTCGCGCTGCCCGGGACCGGGTTCCCGCTGCGCCGACCTCGTTGCGCGTGTTCGTCGGCGGGGCAACGATCGAGCTCGATGCGAACCAGCTGGACAACGTCCGGCGGAACGCGTTGCGGCGGACGCCGCGGAACCGCGCTGCCTCGGAGGCCCGGAAGGGACTGGTCGCCGCCCTGTGGAGCCGGTTCCCCGACGACCTGCGGAACGGGGTGTACGCCGATCGGGAGTCGTTCGGGGACATCGTCGTTGACCTCCCGGCGTACCGGTCGTTCTTCGCCTCCTGGTGGCCCACGCTCTCGCCGCAGACCGTACTGCGCTGGCTCGGCGACCCGCGTCGGCTGACCCGATGGGCCCGGAACGAGCTGGGCCCGGCCGAGGTGGACGCGCTGGCCGCGGCGGTTCGCAGTACGGACCAGTTCACCATCGCCGACGTGGCGTTGCTCGACGAACTGAGCCATCTGCTCGGCCGGCCACCGGTGGCCGAGCCTGGCAAGGACGAGGAGTTCGACTGGCTCGAAGGGCTGTCGGACGGGGTCAACGAGGTGCTCACCACGTCCGAGCGGCGGGCCCGGGCGGCCGCGGCGGCGGATGCGGACGAGCCGGAGGAATACGCGCACGTGCTGGTCGACGAGGCGCAGGACCTCTCCCCCATGCAGTGGCGGATGGTCACCCGGCGCGGTCCGCAGGCCAGCTGGACGATCGTCGGCGACCCGGCCCAGAGCTCGTGGCCGGACCCGGACGAAGCGCGGCAGGCGATGGAGTCGATGCTGTCCCACCTGCAGCGGCACGCGTTCCGGCTGTCGACCAACTACCGGAACTCGGCCGAGATCTACGCCTTCGCGGGTGAGGTGATCCGGCGCCAGATCCCCGATGCGGACCTGCCGAACGCGGTTCGCAGTACCGGGGTCGAGCCGGAGCACCGCGTGTTCGACGCCGCCAAGGTCGCCGAGGCTGCAGCCGACGCCGCGGGCGAACTCCTCCAACTGGTGGAAGGCACGGTCGGGGTGATCGTGCCGCCCGGGCTGCGACCCGCGGTCGACGCGACCCTTGCCGAGCTCAACAATCCCCGAGTGGTCGCGCTCACGCCGCTGGAGTCGAAGGGCCTCGAGTACGACGCCGTCGTGGTGGTCGAACCCGACCGCATCGTCAGCGACACCCTCGGCGGCGTACGCGCGTTGTACGTCGTCCTCACCCGCGCCACCCAACGCATGATCACCGTCAACAGCACGACCCAGTGGCTGCCCTAGCCGCGGGGGATGACATAAGAGACCAGATCGCAGTCGTCGGGGGCTAAGGCGGACCAGCGGGTGGTGTGGTGGAGGACGGTCAGGCCGCTGGTCGGGTACTTCTTGGTGAGCTCGACGCGTTCGGGGCTGGTGCCGTCGAGGGCCAGTTCGTCGGCGAGCCAGGGGACGCCCGGTCCGTGGCCGACCAGGATCACCGTGCGCGCTTCGGCCGGGGCTTCGCGGATCACGTCGAGCAGCCCGTCGGTGTCGGAGCTGTAGATGCGGCGGTCGTACCAGATGTCCGCGGCGACCGCACCGGCCTCGGCGGCGTACTGCCAGGTCTCCCGGGTCCGGGTCGACGGCGAGCACAGGACCAGGTCGGCTTCGATGCCCTGGGCAACGAGGTAGCGGCCGGCCGCCGCCGCGTCGGCGCGACCACGGTCGGCGAGCGGGCGATCCAGGTCGGGCATCGTCTCGGGCGGCACCGCCTTGGAGTGCCGGAGCAGAACCAGGGTGTGGTCGATCAGCAGATCGGATGGGTCGGCCATCAGGTCACGATAGCGGTCCGGCTCAGACGGTTGTGCCCTGCAGGTTGAGGTAGACCTGACGGGTCGCCGTCGAGCGGTTCAGGGTGATGAAGTGGATCCCGGGGGCGCCGCCGGAGAGCAGCTTCTCGCACAGTTCGCTGGCGATCTCGATCCCGACCTCGCGGACCGCCTTCGGGTCCTCCTCGACCGCGTGCAGCCGATCGGTGACCGCGGTCGGCAGCGCCATCCCGGTCAGCTCGGCCATCCGCTTGATCTGCTTGATGTTCGTCACCGGCATGATGCCCGGCAGGATCGGGATGTCACACCCGTACGCCGCCGCGCGGTCGACCAGGGAGAAGTAGTCGTCGGCCC
Source organism: Kribbella caucasensis (assembly GCF_004361855.1). Lineage (GTDB taxonomy): Bacteria > Actinomycetota > Actinomycetes > Propionibacteriales > Kribbellaceae > Kribbella > Kribbella caucasensis. Next base: position 28,879 of record NZ_SNWQ01000005.1, on the reverse strand, counting down.
CGAAGAACATCTGGGTGATCGCGTAGTCCGCACCGGCCTCCGCCTTCTCGGCGAGCACGCGTGCGTCGGCGTCCAGATCGGCGGCCTCGGGGTGCTTGTCCGGGAACGCGGCGACGCCCACGCAGAAGTCGCCGAGTGAACGAATCAGCTCGACCAGCTCGATCGCGTGGTTCATCCCCTCCGGGTGCGCGACCCAGGGCTGCGACGGACCACCCGGCGGGTCACCGCGCAGCGCGAGCATGTTCCGCACCCCGGAGCCGGCGTACGCGCCGATCACCGAACGAAGCTCGTCGCGAGAGTGCGCGACACAGGTCAGGTGGCCGAGCGGGGTGAGCGAGGTGTCCTGCGCGACCCGCTCGGTGACGCGGATCGTGCCGTCCCGGGTCGTCCCGCCCGCGCCGTACGTGATCGAGACGAACGTCGGCCGGAGCTGCTCGATCTCGCGGATCGACCGCCAGAGCACCTCTTCGGCCTCAGGTGTCTTCGGCGGGAAGAACTCGAAGGAGAAGGACCGGTTGCCCGCGGCCAGGAGCTCACGGATCGTCGGCGTGCTGCCGGGGCGCGTCGAGGGAAGACCGGTGACCATCCCCCAAGGCTACCGGGGCATGGGCGCAACCGGACCGACCGACTACCCTCCGAGACGTGCATGCCGACGTAGACATCCCGACCGAGGTCCAGCGCGCCCTGACCGGTTTCCTGGACATCCAGCAGGAACGGCTGGCGGAGATCGGCCCCGAGCTGGCCGAGCAGGTACAGGCCGCGCGGGACGCGACCAGTGGCGGCAAACGGCTGCGGCCTTCCTTCTGCTACTGGGGTTTCCGGGCCGCGGGCGGCGATCCGGCCCGGCCGATCCTGAAGGCCGCGGCCAGCCTGGAGATGCTGCACGTCAGCGCGCTGGTGCACGACGACGTGATGGACTCGTCCGACGTACGCCGGGGCGCGCCGGCCGCGCACAAGCGGTTCGAGGCACTGCAGCGGGCCCGGTCGGAGGCGAGCGGGGTCGGCGGTGATCCGGTCGGCTTCGGGATCGGCGCGGCCATCCTGCTCGGCGACCTCTGCCTGATCTGGGCCGACGAGATGCTGCACACGTCCGGATTCGACGCGGCCGCGCTGGCCCGGGCGTCCAAGTTCTTCGACGCGGTCCGGGTCGAGGTGACCGCAGGTCAGTATCTGGACCTGGTCGCGCAGGCGAGCGGCGAAGCCGACATGGACCGCGCTTTGCGAGTACTGCGGTACAAGTCCGCCACCTACACGGTCGAGCGCCCACTCCACATCGGCGCCGCACTTGGTGGTGCCGGGCAGCACCTGATCGACTCCCTGTCGGCGTACGGCCTGCCGGTCGGTGAGGCGTTCCAGCTGCGCGACGACCTGCTCGGCGTGTTCGGCGATCCGGCCGTCACAGGCAAGCCGGCCGGCGACGACCTGCGCGAAGGAAAGCGCACCGTGCTCGTCGCGTATGCCGTGGAGCACGCCTCGGAGGTCCAGCTGACCGAGTTCGACCGGCTGTTCGGCCGCCCGGACCTCGACGACGACGAGATCCAGTTGCTCCGCGAGATCCTTCAGGACAGCCGCGCCGTCCGGGCCTGCGAAGACCTCATCACCGAGCGCACCGAGGACGCCTTGGAGGCGCTCGACCGCGCTCCCCTCGCCGACGATGCCGCCCACAAGGCTCTCTCCGATCTCGCGATCGCCGCCACTGCCCGCACCCTCTGAGGTTGGATCCGGGGCTGGACTACTCAGGGCTGGACTGCTCGGGGCTGGACTGCTCAGGGCTGGACTACTCAGGGCTGGCCAGCATGGCGATCAGCCGGAGCAGGTCGGCGGTGATGGTGGGGTCGCCGAGGAGGATGAGCTTGAGCACGGCCCGGGTCTCGTCGTAGATGATCTCGACCCGGATGTGGCCGAGGCCGCCCTGGCTCAGGGAGGCGGTGACGTAGGTGGAGATCCGGTCGGCGGCGGCGCGGTCGATCGCGTCGATCTGGACGATGCTCGACACCTCGACCTGCCTGGCCGCCGACTCGGTGCCTCCTGGCGCGCTCGGCAGGCCGGTGAACGCGTCGAGATCCTCGCGGGCGATCCGGTACTGCTTGCCGATCCGGACCGCCTTCAGCCGGCCGTCCCGCACGTAGTTCCGGATCGTGCGCACGTGCAGACCGAGCCGGTCCGCAACCTGCTCGACCGAGTACAGCTCCTGCGGCATCGGCCACCTCTCCTCGCGGGCTCTCAGGCTAACGGTCACCATTATCCGATTCCTTAGAATTCCCTATAGATGACGAGATATGACCATTTACGGTAGTTTAGGGCCTATGAGCTTATTCGTCAGCGATCGGGCGATCGGCAGCGAGCAGGATGCGCTCGATCTGATCGCGGATGCGTACCACCTTCACCAGGCTGAGTGGGTCGTTCTGCAGAGGGACCAACTGCCCGCGGAGTTCTTCACGTTGAGCAGCGGGGTGGCCGGGGCGATCGTGCAGAAGTTCGTGAACTACCGGATGCGGTTGGCCGTGGTCGGCGACGTCTCGGCGCATGAGGCGGCCAGCAAGCCGTTCCGCGACTGGGTGCGGGAGACCAACCGGGGCAAGGACGTCTGGTTCGTGCCGGACCTGGCGTCGTTCGAGGAGCGGCGGCGCTAGTTTGGGGCTCGGCAGGGCTAGATTGCGGCCATGCGGGAAGCGGTGACCCCAGACGCGCCATACCTACCCAAGCCGCGAATCCTGCGGCAGGACTGGCTCAACCTGTCCTTCCTGCATTGGGCCGTCGACCCGCCTAGCGTCGTGCACTTCTTCCCACCGGGGACCGAGCCGGACACCTTCGAGGGCCGCACGTACGTCGGTCTGGTGCCGTTCCAGATGGCCAACACCGGCTTCCCCCACGGCCCGGCCCTGATCGGCACCTTCCTGGAGACGAACGTCCGCCTCTACTCGGTCGACCGCACCGGCCGCCGCGGCGTCGTGTTCCTCAGCCTCGACACCAACCGCCTCGACGTGGTGGCCGCGGCTCGGACGGCCTTCGGTCTCCCCTACCGCTGGGCCCGGATGAGTTACCAACAACACAACGGCTTACACACCTACGAGTCCGTACTGCGCTGGCCTGGGCCGGCCGCCGCGAGCACGGTGACGGTTCGCCCGAGCACCACCCTGATCCCCGGACCACTGGAGCACTTCCTGACCGCCCGCTGGGGATTGCACGTGGCCCGCGCCGGAAGGACGTGGTACCTGCCCAACGACCACCCGACCTGGGTACTACGAACGGCCGAGCTCGTCGACTTCGAGGATCACGGCCTGCTGGCGCCCATCGGATTAGGCGACCGCCCACCCGACCACGTCGCCTTCAGCGCCGGCGTAGCGGCACGGTTCGGGCTGCCGGTTCGGGCGGAAACGCCTAGACGAGCGGTACTGCGGTGACGAGGTCCGGAACGTCGGCGGCCTCGCGGAGGAACACGCGCAGCTGACCAGACTCGTTCGCGTCCTCGGCGAAGATCTGCAAGGCCACGTCGACCGTGTCGTGGTCATGGTCGAGCAGTTCGCGCCAGCCCTCCCACAGGACCAGCTCGGGCTCACCGGTGGACCGGTCGCTGAGCGAGTCGGCCAGGGCGTCCCAGTTGCGGCCGAACCAGCGCGGCAGGTCGAAAGCGGTCGCACACACATCCAGCAGCCCGGCCTTGTCGTGCACGGCCGTGGTGTCCAGCAGCACGAAGCCCCACCCGGCAGCGTCGACACCGCCCCGCACCTGTTCGGCGGGCAGGTCGGACCGCCAGCGATAGACGCCCGGACGCAGCCCTTCGTCCAGCAGCGCGCGCAGTTCAGTCATCCCTTGGTCCCCCCAGCAGGCAAGTCCTCGACCGCGACGATGGTCAGACCACTCGCCGGGTCCTTCCCAGGGCTCTTCTCCTCCGCTGCGCACCCGAACAGCGCGGCGGCGAGAGTGATGACCATCGCCGCGATCACCACGGCCGCGATGATGCGGGCCATCTTCGGGTTGTTGATCACCCGGCACCCCGCAACCGCCGGGCGAACTCACCGGCCGCGGCCGCCGGGTCGTCGGCCGCCGTGATCGCCCGGACGACGACCACCCGGCTCGCACCGGCCTCGAGGACCTGGTCGAGCCGGCCAAGATCGATCCCGCCGATCGCGAACCACGGTTTCGGTTGCGGCCGGCTCGCGGCGTACGAAACGAGCTCGAGACCGGCGGCGGTCCGGCCGGGCTTGGTCGGGGTCTCCCAGGTCGGGCCGACGCAGAAGTAGTCCGAACCCTGTTCGGCGACTGCGGCGTTCACCTGGCTGAAGGTGTGCGTGGACCGGCCGACGATTGGTTCCGGCCCGGTGATGGCCCGGGCGGCGTGCACCGGCAGGTCCCGCTGGCCGAGGTGGAGGACGTCGGCGCCGGCGGCGAAGGCGATGTCGGCGCGGTCGTTCACGGCCAGCAGCTTGCCGTGCCGCTTGCAGGCGTCCGCGAACACCTCCAACGCGGCCAGCTCGTCCGCCGCTTCCATCTCCTTCTGGCGCAACTGCACGATGTCGACACCACCGCTCAGCGCGGCGTCGAGGAACTGCTCCAGGTCACCCTGCTTCTCCCGTGCATCCATGCACAGGTAGAGCCGGGCCGCCTCGAGCCGGTCACGTAGTCCCGCGGTGTGCTCAGTCACAGGTCACAGCTTGCCAGGTGTATACCGTCGTCCTGACCGGGGCGGTGGGGTGGGGAAAGAAATTAGTACTGTTGGGGGCGTGGCTGATGTCGTGGTGGTCGGTGGCGGGCTGATCGGCTTGGCTGTTGCCTGGCGGCTCGCGGCAGACGGTATGCAGGTGACGGTATGTGATCCGACACCCGGCACTCAGACGTCTTCGGTCGCCGCCGGCATGCTCGCCCCGATCACCGAGGTCGAGTTCGGCGAGGACGACCTGCTCGCGTTGAACCTCGCCAGCGTGGCCGCCTGGCCTGCCTTCGCGGAGGAGCTCGAAGCCGTCGCGGGTGTCCCGGCCGGCCTCCATCGGACCGGCACCCTCTCCGTTGCCTACGACACCGACGACGCGGCCGCCCTTCGCAGACTGGCGGACTACCAACGCCGGCTCGGCCTCGACGTCGAAGAACTCACCGGCCGCGAGACCCGCAAACGCGAGCCCCTGTTGGCCGCGGGGATCTCCGCCGGCGTCTGGGTTCCCGGCGATCACTCGGTCGACAACCGCCAGGCCGTGGCCGCTCTCCTCCGCGCCGTCGAGAAGGTCGGCGTGAACCTGGTCCGCGAACACGTTGCCCGCGTGCTCGTCTCCGGTACGACGGCCGTCGGCGTCCAGCTGGACAACGGGGACACCATCACCTCGTCCCAGATAGTCGCCGCGGCCGGCCCTTGGTCGGCGCAGCTCGGCGGGATCCCGGACGAACTCCGGCCGCCGGTCCGACCGGTGAAGGGTGAGATCCTCCGGCTCCGTGTCCCCGAGGCATACCGGCCCGCGCTCACCCACACCGTGCGGGCCACGGCACGGGGATTCGGCGTGTACCTCGTCCCCCGGCCTGGTGGTGAACTGGTGGTCGGCGCAACCACATCGGAGCTCGGCTACGACACGCGGGTGCTGGCCGGTGGGGTGTTCAGCCTGCTGCGGGATGCGCGCACGGTGCTGCCGATCACGGACGAGCTGGAGCTGGTGGAGTCCGTCGCGGGGTTGCGGCCGGCGACTCCGGACAACGCGCCGATCCTGGGACCGTCCGGGATCGACGGGTTGCTCTGGGCGACCGGGCACTACCGCAACGGCGTACTGCTGACTCCCATCACCGCCGATCTCATCGCGGAGTCGATCCGTACCGGCGGAGTACCGAAGCTGATCGAGCCTTTCCTCGCCGACCGGTTCGCCCACCGGGTACCGGACAACGGTGAGCAGACGCCTAAGGTAGCGAGGTGAGTGAGGCCATGAACGTGCTCGTCAACGGCCATGCCGAACAACTCGAAGCCGGAACCACGGTCGCCGACGTCGTCGACCGCTGGGCCCGCAGCCCGATCGGTGTCGCGGTCGCGGTGAACGAAGCGGTGGTGACCCGGGCCGAGTGGACCGGTACCGCGCTGACCGAAGGGGACCGGGTGGAGATTCTCACCGCGGTCCAGGGCGGGTAGGAGGACGGATGAGCGACGACACCCTGGTGATCGCCGGACGCGAGTACACGTCCCGGTTGGTGATGGGGACCGGTGGAGCGCCGAGTCTCGAGGTGCTGGAGGAAGCCCTGGTGGCCTCCGGGACCCAGCTGACCACCGTCGCGCTTCGACGGCTCGATCCGGGTCAGCAAGGCTCGGTCCTCGATGTACTGCGCAAGCACGACATCGCCGTACTACCTAACACGGCCGGATGCTTCACCGCGGGCGAAGCCGTGCTCACGGCTCGACTGGCTCGCGAGGCACTGCAGACAGACCTGATCAAGCTCGAAGTGGTCGCCGACGACCACACCCTGCTGCCGGACCCGGTCGAGCTGCTGGACGCCGCCGAGACCTTGGCCGCCGACGGGTTCACCGTGCTCGCGTACACCAACGACGACCCGATCCTGGCCCGCCGGTTGGAGCAGGTCGGCTGTGCGGCCGTGATGCCGCTCGGCTCGCCGATCGGGTCGGGCCTGGGGATCCGGAACCCGCACAACATCAGCATGATCGTCGAGGCCGCTCAGGTCCCGATCGTGCTGGACGCGGGGATCGGTACGGCGTCCGACGCGGCGCTCGCGATGGAGCTAGGTTGTGACGCTGTGTTACTGGCGACGGCCGTGACCAGGGCCGAACGGCCCGCCCTGATGGCCGCCGCGATGCGTGACGCGGTGGTCGCCGGGCGCAACGCCCGACTCGCCGGACGCATCCCGCGGCGCTACCACGCAGCCCAGGCATCCTCGCCACTAGAGGGCCGCGCAGACCTCTGATTGCCCGAGGGTGTGTCTGCTCATCCCCTGCGTGCTGCGCAGCACTCGGCACGGCATCTCGCTGCACTGGAGCAAAGGCCACGATGCGCCGCATCGCCGCCTTCACTCCAGCACACCGAGCTACCGCGCCGAGCACTTGCTCGCGACTGCAGGGGATGAGCAGACACACCCTAGGCATCAGTTGCTCCCGGCAAGGAATCAGCCGCGCCAATCAGCATGCCCGGGCGTGTCGCTTTGTGAATCACAGTGATGTAGTTCAGTCGTCAACTGTAAACATTGGGTAACAGCCGTAACAAGTGACCCATTCGCCTCTGTTGTCACATCAGCACCACCACTTACGGTCATGGGACGTTGACACGGGGAGATGGATGATGAGCGACACGCGACGGCGCAGGACCGTAGTACTACGGATCCTCACCGGGATCGCCGTACCAGTGGTGGCGGCCGGGGTGATCACGGCGGGATCGCCGGGGTTCGGCCAGTACAAGGTGAAGCAGGGTGACACTCTCAGTCACATCGCCGCGCGGTACGGCACGACCGTGAAGACCCTGGTCTTGCTGAACAACCTGCCGGGCAACGGCAACGCGATCTACGCCGGCGAGCTCCTGCAACTGCCGGGCAAGGCCGGCACCAAGGGCGCCGGCCAGCAGACAAGCCGCGGCCGGATCACGTATGTCGTCAAATCCGGTGACACGATCGGCCGGATCGCCAAGCGGTACCACGTGACTCAGGCCTACCTGCTCTCGGTGAACGGCCTGTCGCGGACCGACCACATCTACATCGGCAAGCCGCTCCAGGTCCCGGTGCCGGTCCCGAAGACGACGCCGAGGAAGAAAAGGAAGAACAACACCTTCGCCGGCCGCAAGTACGCCGACCACGTGGTCGACGCCGCCGACCGGAACCGGGCGATCCTGAAGCAGCGCAAACTCCCGACCCGCGGCCAGATGCGGGCGATGATCATCACCACCTCGAAGCGGTACGGCGTCGATCCCGAACTCGCGCTGGCCGTGTCCTGGCAGGAGTCCGGCTGGAAGCAGCGGGTGGTGTCCCCCGCGAACGCGATCGGCGCGATGCAGGTGATCCCGTCGACCGGGCGGTTCGCGTCGAACGTGGTCGGCCGCAAGCTGGATCTGCTCAAGCCGCAGGACAACGTCACCGCGGGTGTGGTGTTGCTGGACCGGCTGACCGGGGCTGCCCAGCTCGACATCGCGGTGGCCGGCTACTACCAGGGCCTCGGCGGAGTGCGGCGGAACGGGATGTATCCGGACACGAAGCTGTACGTGAAGAACGTGATGCGGATCAAGGCGCAACTGGAGAGCGGCTGGAATCCAGCAAGCTGAGCGTCACAGACCGTGGCACGGCGCGGCGGGGAAGGCGCGACTGGGCCGCCTATTTACACTCTCAGAGCAGACAGGCTTCGAGAGGCGGCTCACCGCACGTGACGGACGACGTAGACACCCAGGTCAGCGACCGCCTTGTCGGGCGTGTGCTCGACGGGCGGTACCGCGTGGGTGCGCGCGTCGCGAAGGGCGGCATGGCCACCGTCTACGAGGCGCTGGACATGCGGCTGGACCGGGTCGTCGCGCTCAAAGTGATGCACCTCGGAATGGGTGACGACGCCGAGTTCGGCCGCCGGTTCGTGGCCGAGGCCCGGGCCGCCGCGCGGTTGTCGCACCCGAACGTGGTGGCCGTCTTCGATCAGGGCGAGGACGACGGCACCCTGTTCCTGGCGATGGAGTACGTCCCCGGCCGCACGCTGCGTGACGTGATCCGGCAGTCCTCGCCGCTCGCCCCCGGCCGCGCGCTCGACCTGTTGATGCCCGTGCTGTCCGCGCTCTCCGCGGCCCACGACGCCGGCATCGTGCACCGCGACATCAAGCCCGAGAACGTGCTGATCGCCCACGACGGCACGGTCAAGGTCGCCGACTTCGGCCTCGCCCGGGCGGTCAAGCCGACCGGCCAGACCGCGACCCAGGGACTCCTGATGGGTACGGTCTCCTACCTCGCGCCCGAGCTCGTCACCGACGGCAGCGCCGATGCCCGGTCGGACGTGTACTCGGCCGGCATCCTGCTCTTCGAGATGCTCACCGGGACCAAGCCACACACCGGCGACACCCCGATCCAGGTCGCATACGCCCACGTTCACGCCGATGTACCGCCGCCGTCCGCGTTGCAGGCCGGCATCCCGCCGTACGTCGATGCGCTGGTCCAGCGGGCCACGGCGAGGGACCGGGATCTTCGGCCGGCCGATGCGCGAGTACTCAGCCGCCAGGTACGCCGGGTCCGCAGCGCGCTCGAGGAGGGCCTGCCCGACGATCCGGAGTTGACCGGCGACCTGACCGTGCCGATCCAGCAGCTCCGCGACGAGTCCGAGTACGACGACGGCGGATACGAGCGGGGCACCGGTTACGTCAAGCTGCGCAACGACACGATCGTCGTACCGATCGAGTCCGGGGCTCCTGGGGCTTCCCCACCCGCACGAGTGGCTGCTCGACCGCCTCGGCGCTGGCGTGGCCTGATCGCGCTGATCGCCGTGCTCGCGTTGGCGATCGGGGCCGGGACAGCCGGCTGGTACTACGGGATCCATCGGTACACGGCCACGCCGGTGTTGCTCAACCTGTCGCCGACCGACGCGACGGCCAAGGCCGGCGAGGTCGGCCTTCGGACCACGTTGCGCGATCAGGGCTTCTCGGAGACCGTGCCGAAGGGGCAGGTGATGGGCACGGATCCGGCGCCCGGCGACCGGATCCGGAAGAGCGGCGAGATCGGCCTGATCGTGTCGAAGGGGCCGGAGCGGTACCGCGTGCCGCAGCTCGCCGGGCTCGACCTGGACTCGGCCAAGCGCGCGCTCGACTCGATCACCCTGGTCACGGGGAAGATCACCGACACCTACAGCGAGACGGTGCCGGCCGGGCGGGTGATCACCTTCACCCCGAAGTTCGACACCGTGATGAAGCCGGGGAACACGGTCAACCTGTGGGTCTCGCTGGGCAAGCGGCCGATCGACGTACCGAACATGACCGGCAAGCAGGTCGGCGAGGCGACCAAGGCGCTGCGCAAGGCCGGTTTCCGCATCGACCGCACCGACCAGTACGACGAGACCGTGCCCGAGGGCAACGTGATCAGCCAAACCCCGAACACGGGGACGTTGTTCGCCAAGGACAAGGTCAAGCTGGTGGTGTCGAAGGGCCCGGCGCTGCGCGAGGTGCCGAACGTCCGGCGGAAGAACCTCGCCGAGGCGCGGAAGATGCTCACCGACGCCGGCTTCAAGGTGAAGGTCGAGCAGGCGCCGTTCCATCTCGGCCTGAACCTGGTCGCCGGTCAGAACCCGGCGGCCGGTCGCAAGGCCAAACCCGGCAGCACAGTGATCGTCACCATCGTCTGATTTCCAGCGAAGCCAAGGCGTCTGGTTAGCTTGGCCGGTGAATCACCCGCGCATCGCTGTTCTGGCCCTGCTCGCGGTGGCGGCGGCGTGGGGATCGACGTTCTTCCTGACCAAGGATCTGCTCACCCGGATGGACGTCGCCGACTACCTGGCGTTGCGCTTCCTGATCGCCTCGGTCGTGCTGATCATGGTCCACCCGCCCGCGATGGCGAGGCTGAGCCGGCTCGATCGCGGCCGGGGTGTTGCCCTCGGCATCACCTACGGGGTCGCCCAACTCGTCCAGACCGAAGGCCTGCGGCACACGTCGGCGAGTGTGTCCGGTTTCGTCACCGGCATGTACGTCGTGTTCACGCCGCTGCTGGCCGCCGTGATCCTGAGGCACAAGATCGGCCGCTGGGCCTGGATCGCCGTGACGCTCGCCACGATCGGGCTCGGCGTCCTCTCGCTGCGCGGGCTCAGCCTGGGGACGGGTGAGCTGCTGACGTTGGCGTCCGCGGGCCTGTATGCGTTGCACATCATCGGGCTCGGCGCGTGGTCGACACCGTCGAACGCCTTCGGGCTCTCGTCGTTGCAGATGATCGTGATCACGGCGGTGTGCGCGATCGGGGCGGTGCCGGGTGGTTTCGCCGTACCGGACAACGGTGGGGACTGGGTTCGGGTGGTCTACATGGCCTTGATCGCGGGTGCGCTCGCGTTGATCGTGCAGACTTGGGCACAGGCCCATCTGACCCCGACGCGGGCGGCGATCGCGATGACGATGGAGCCGGTGTTCGCGTCCGCGTTCGCCGTACTGTTCGGGTCGGACAGTGTGACGGGGCGGCTGCTGATCGGCGGTGCGTTGGTGGTCAGTGCGATGTACCTGGTCGAGCTGGCGCCGCGACGGAAGTTCGAGGCCGAGGTCCAGCACCTCGCCCAGTAAGGGGAGGTGCCATGCGGGACGACGGTGCGCGACGGATCCGGTGGTTTCCGGCCGTCGTGATCGTGGTCCTGCTGGCGTTCCTGGCGGCCGGTACGGCGTCCAACGTGCGCCGCAATCCACAACCGCAGCTCGTCGCCGACGGCATCCCCGGCCGTCCGTTGCCCACCACAACGGGCACCTGCCCGGGCTCCACCTTGAGTACGACGGACTGCGCCTTCGCGGACCTGGCGCGGCACGCTCTCGCGGACCTCGACGCCCTCACCCTCCCGAACGGCGGGACCTTGGCCGGGTGGGACGGGCCATGGCGCTTCGTCTGGCCGCGCGACGCGTCGTTCGTCGCCGCCGCCCGCTGCTCGATCGGCCAGTACGCCGAGGCCGCCAAGGTACTGGGGTTCCTCGACCGGGTCAGGCCGTCGTCGGGACGCTGGGCGGCGCGGTACTTCGCCGACACGGGCGCCATCCCACAGGACGGCCGGGAGGATCAGCTCGACGGTTCCGGTTGGGTGCTCTGGGCAACCTGGTTCTGCGCCTCGGCCGGCCTCGATCTCAACCGGTACTGGCCGATGGTGCAGGAGTCCGCCGACCAGATCGTCGCCGAACTCGGACCCGACGGCCTGCCCGCCCCCTCCCCCGACTACTGGGAGCGCCCCGAATCCGAGGTCACCCTCGGCACCATCGCCCCGTTGCTGACCGGCCTTCGTTCCGCCGTCGCGATCGCGCAGTCGCTTGGTCGCACCACCGAACTGCCCCGCTGGCAAGACGCCTTGTCCCGCCTGTCGACCGCCACCGATCGTGCCTTCGGTCCTGACTACCCCCGCACTCCCGGCCGCGCAGGCACCGGGATCGGCGGCGGAGCGGACGCGATCGTCGCGGTGCTCGGTCCGCCTTTCGCCCCGGAGAAGCCGCAGACGACAGCGGCGATCAACCGAGCGCACGCAGTACTGACTCAACCGAACGGCGGTGTGACACCGGGCGAGGAGTGGCGGGCTGACGGAGTTGCCTGGACCCCGCAGACCGTCCTCTTCGCGCTCAGCGCCGCGGCCCGTGGGGACCGCGAGACCGCGACCGAGCTGCTCCACTGGATCGATACCCATCGGACCCCGTCCGGCGCCATCCCGGAGAAGGTCAACCGCGACCTTCAACCGGCCGGCGAGGCCCCGCTCGGCTGGACCTCGGCCCTCGTCGTCCTCACCACGGCCGCACTCGATCGCCCGCTGCCCATTCCTTGACGGTCAGCAGATCTCGATCGTGTCGTGGGTGGGGGCTTCGGGGCGGTTGGTGCTGGTCCGGGTGGAGTAGAAGAAGGCGGTGGAGCTGATGTCGTCCTGGAGTGGGAGGTAGCGGCCGCCGGAACGCCAGCCGAGGGCCTGGACGTCGACGCGGAGGCGGGTGCGGAAGCGGATCGGGTCGGGCAGGTGGAAGCGGTACATGCCGAACCGTTGCTGGCTCGCATACAGGCCGTCGGGACGGATCACCTGTGGCATGCCGAGGTACGGCGTACTGAACTCGGTGTACCCACCTCCTGGAACGTCGAAGTTCCAGGCGCCGCCGAAGTAGTCCTCGGTACCGGTACCGCAGATGGTCGGGAACTCCTCGTCGTCGTCCAGGTAGAACTTCACCTCACCCTCACCCCACCAGCCGGTGCTGTTGACGCCCCACGCGAGGTAGGTGCCGACGTAGTGGCCGGGGCCCTCGACGCCGTCGAGCAGGGTGTGCACGGTCTTGGCCGGGAGCGGGTTGCTGCGCCGCCACTGCGTGCGCAGGTACGCCGACTCCTCCGCGACCGCGCCCAGCCAGTAGTCGATCTGGAAGTAAACGATCACGGGCTCGTCGTGGGTGTTCTCCAGCGTGATCCGCGCCTGCGAGCGGAACGGCATCTCCCAGTAGGAGTTGAAACCGCCGTTCGGGTTCACCGCGACCGGGAGCGAGTTGACCTGCGCGAACCGGCCCCACCCCGAGCAGAAGAAGTCCCCGACCGGCGTCTCGATCGCGGGCGCGTCGTCACCGTCCCAGTGGGCCCGCAGGACGAGCCGGCGCCAGTGGTCCACGTGGGTGGTGAGCCAGATGTGAGTGATGCAGCCGGGCCCGGCGATATCCGCCAGCGTGACGGTCTCGCCGGCCGCGATCTCGATCGACGGCGACACCTTCCACCCGACCCCGAGGTCCCGCGCGGCCCTGGCACCGGTCCCCTCCGTACGACGTCCGCCCTGGCCGCGCTCGCCGGTCGGGTTCTCGGCACTGATGGACCGCGACTCGACCTCCGCGATCGCACTGATTCCGGTCAGCTTCCCAAGAGTCATGCCCGCGACCCTAGCAAGAAATCGATTTCCCAGGAACCGTGCTGCGAGGTTGTGGGCATCCAGCGGCCTCGCCTAGCAGGGGCGGACCTTGGCGTCGAAGCCGTTCTCGAAGGTGATGCAGGCTCGGGGGCGGCCCTGGCTGGGCGTGGGGCGGACGATCACCGGGAAGGAGTCGGCGCCTCGGACCTCGGGGGTGCGGTCGGTCTTGAGGGTGCCGACCGCTCCGCCTCGAGCCTCGGCCGCGGCACGGACGTCGCCAGGGAGGACCACGCTGCGGGCGTCCTTGAAGGCAGCGGCCTCGGCATCGGTGGCGACCGCCAGGGCGAAGTCGATCTCCGGCGGGGTCGCCCACGTGGTCGTCGTTACCGGGAACACCAGGCCGAACATCAGCATCCCGACGACCCCGATGATCTGCCGGGCCCGCCTGCCCTGGTCGACCGCGAGTACGGCGGCGCACCCGAGAGCGAGCAGCAAGGTGAGCCCGCGCAGCACCCAGTGCCGGTCGAGTCGGACGTCGACCGCGAGCGCTGCGACGATCGCGATCACCAGGCAGCCAAGAGCAGCAAGACCCGCCCGGGCCCGCGGAGAGACAGAAGTCATGACCCCAGACGATATTGCGAGCCTGTTTCGCCACGCCGTTCAGGGCCATTTATTGCCGACACTCCTGGCAAATTGGTGTCCGAACTGCCGCCCCCGCCCCCGAAGGATTGGAAGACGAGCTGTGAACTCAGATACGCCTAGACCATGGAGCTTCTCGCGTCGCACCGCGCTGCAACTGACGGGCGGTATCGCCGCCGCCGGCTCCCTGCCGGCAGTCAGCGCCGCCGCCGGGGAGGTCGGTAGCGCCAACGAAGCCACTCTCACCGAGGGCACCAACTTCATGGTTGCGGTGTCGCCGGACGGGAACTGGCTCGCGTTTGATCTGGTCACCGCGATCTGGGTGACGCCGGCCGCAGGTGGACGGTCCCGGCGGCTCACCGACGATCTGCAGGACGCCACCCGCCCGCGCTGGTCCGCCAACGGATCGCAGCTCGTCTTCCAGTCATACCGCGATGGCAACTTCCACCTGTGGACGATCCGCCCCGACGGCACCGGGCTCCGCCAGCTCACCACCGGCCGGTACGACCACCGCGAACCGCACTTCTCCCCCGACGGCCGGTCGGTCGTGTTCTCGTCCGATCGCGGCAGCTCCGGCAGCTACGGCATCCACCGGCTCGACCTGTCCACCGGCAGCATCGTCGCGCTCACCGACGACCCGACCGAGGAGGCCGAGCCTGCGTTCTCGCCGGACGGCACCAAGATCGCGTTCACCGTGGACGCCTCGTCGATCGTGGAGCTCGACCTGACGACGGGCCAGCGGCGTACCGCAGTACCGGCTCAGACCGGCAGCAGCGTCTACGGTCCGGCGTACTCCCCCGCGGGCCAGCTGGCCTACGTACGGCTGGCCGGACCGGTCTGCAATCTGGTGGTCGGCGATCAGGCCGTCACGAGCGGCAAGGACGTCTTCGCAGTACCGCCGTCATGGGCATCCGCCACGACGCTCTACTACACCGCCGACGGGCACGTGATGAAACACGAACTGGGCGGCGTACATCAAGCAATCCCCTTCACCGCAAGCGTTCCCGTCACGTCGCGCCGACCGCGACCGAAGGCGCCGGATCTGGAATCCACCAAACGCCGGCCCGTACTCGGCATCGCCGGCCCGACCGTGTCCCCCGACGGCCGGCTGGTCGCCTTCCGGGCTCTGAACGCCCTCTGGCTCGCGAATACCGACGGGCGCGGCCGACCCCGGAAGATCGTTGCCGACGGCTACTTCAACTCCGACCCGGACTTCTCCCCCGACGGCGAGAAGTTGCTCTACGCAAGCGACCGGGACGGTACTGCGGATCTCTGGTTGCACGATCTCGCGACCGGTGCCGACAGCAAGCTCTCTTCGTTGCCCGGGGCCCAGACCGCACCGCGGTTCTCCCCGGACGGCAAGCAGGTCGCGTACCAGGACCAGGACGGCATCGCCTGGGTCCTCGACCTCGCCACCAACCAGGTCCGCCAGCTCACGCCGACGTTGTTCCAGCCCGGCCGGGTCAGCTGGTCGGCCGACGGCAAGACGATCGTGCTGGCCGCGGTCAAGCCATTCTCCAGGCGGTTCCGCGAAGGCACCAGCCAGCTCCTGTACGTCGATGTCGCGAGCACCGCGTTCGAGTACGTCGAGCCCATGCCATTCCGGTCACTCGCAACGCGCGGCGATGACGGACCGGTGTTCTCCCCCGACGGCAAGTGGCTCGCCTTCGTCGTCGAGAGCCTACTGTACGTCGTACCGGTGGACGCCCGTGGTCGGTACGTCGGGGACCCGAAAGCGATCACGTCAGAGGTGACCGATTCGCCTGTCTGGCAGGACGAGCGGACGTTGCTTTACCTCAGCAACGGCAAGCTGCGTCGTACGGATCTCGCCGGATCCCGTCCGCGGACCGTGCCGCTCGATCTCACTTGGCAACGCGCGACGGTGAACCAGCACGTCACGATCCACGCCTCCGCCCTGTGGGACGGGCGGGCCGAGGAACTGCGGCACGACGTGGACGTCGTACTGGACGGGTCGAAGATCGCAGCGGTCCGGCCGCACCAGGGTGATGCCGACATCGACGCGTCCGGGCTGACGGTGATGCCGGGGCTAATCGACGCGCACAACCACTGGCATCTGCGCGGACGAGCGTGGGGTGCGCGGCAGGGCAACCTATGGCTCGCGTTCGGGATCACGACCACGCGGTCTCCCGGCGACCCGGTTTACCAGATGCAGGAGACGCGCGAAGCCCTCGCACATGGGTCGCTCCTCGGACCGCGGTACTTCGCGACGGGCGAGGCGATCGACGGATCGCGGGTCTACTACAACTTCATGCGGCCGACCTTGTCGCTGCGACAGCTCGAACTGGAGATCGACCGGGTCGAGGGGCTCGCGTACGACTTGGTGAAGACCTATGTGCGGTTGCCGGTCGAATACCAGCGGCGCGCGATCGCCGCAGTCCACCGGCTCGGCCTGCAACTGTCGTCGCACTACCTCTACCCGGCCGAGAACCTCGGCATGGACGGGATGGAGCACACCGGCGCGACCAACCGGCTCGGCTACTCGCACACGGTGAGCCGGCTCGGCCGCGCCTATGCAGATGTGATCACGCTGTTCACCAAGTCCGGGATGTCCGTCACGCCGACCTTGTTCAACTCGACGATGGCGCACGTCGACGATCCGTCCCTGGTCACCGACCGACGGACGACGACGCTCTTCCCGGCCTGGGAGTACGCCGCCCTCCAGGCCGAGGTGAACACCGCGTCCGGGCCGGCCGGGGTGACGACTCGCGAACTGCTGCGGGGCAACGTCGACATGGTGCTGCGGATCCATCGGGGTGGCGGCCTGGTGATCTCCGGTACGGACACTCCGTTGGACAACATCGCTGTGTCGCTGCACGCGAACCTGCGGGCGATGGTCGGCGGCGGATTCACGCCGTACGAAGCGCTGAGCACGGCGACCCGGAATCCGGCGAAGTGGCTGAACCTGGAGGACAAGATCGGGGTCATCAAACCCGGTGCGCAGGCCGATCTGGCGTTCGTCCGCGGGAATCCGCTCGCGGACATCAAGCACGCGGCCGCAGTACAGCAGGTAATGATCGCTGGGAGGTTGCACACGGTCGACGAGTTGCTGGGGCCATTCGAGAGCACTACAAAGGCCGCGGCGGGTCCGGCGCCGCTGCGTAGGGATCAGGCGCACGCCCACGACGCGGCGTACTGGTGGCATGAGCCCGAGTGGCTGCACCGGGCCTGCTGCGAAGGCTAGAAGGGGAGCTTCGGCTGTGGCGGGGCGTGGGTCGGGTCGACGCCGTCGAAGAGGCTGCTGACCGATTCGCCGTAGTGGATGCGTTTGATCGCCTCGGCGAACAGCGGTGAGACCGACCGCACCTTGAGCTCCGGGAAACCGGGCGGGCGCGGGACGGTGTCGGTGCTGATCACCTCGGTGATGGACGGGTGCGTGCGGAGCCGCTCGACCGCGGGCCCGGCGAACAACCCGTGCGTGCAGGCGACCGCGGCCTCGGTGCAGCCGAAGTCCTTCAGCCGGTCCAGCAGCTCGATGATCGAGCCGCCGGTGGCGATCTCGTCGTCGAGCACGATCGCCCGCTTGCCGACGACATCACCGACGATCGCGTCGATCACCACCTTGTCGTCGGCCAGCCGCTGCTTGCTGCCCGCCGCGACCGGCAGACCGAGCAACCGGGCGAACTGGGTCGCGGTCTTCGCGTTGCCCAGGTCGGGGCTGACGACCACGGTGTTGCGGACGTCCGCCGTACTGAAGTGTTCGGCGAGCACCCCGATCGCGGTCAGATGGTCGACCGGTACCGAGAAGAACCCGTGCACCTGCGGAGCGTGCAAGGCCATCGTCAGCACGCGGTCCACGCCGGCTGCGACCAGCAGATCGGCGACCAGGCGGCCGCCGATCGAGATCCGGGAGGCGTCCTTCTTGTCGGACCGCGCGTAGGCGTAGTGCGGCATGACCGCGGTGATCTGGGCCGCCGAGGCGCCGCGGGCCGCGTCGATCATCAGCAGCAGCTCCATCAGGTGCTCCTGGGTCGGCGGCACCAGCGGCTGGATGATGTACACGTCCCGCTGCCGGCAGTTCGCCTGCAACTGAACCTGCAGGCAATCGTTGCTGAACCGATGGATCTCCACCGGCGACAACTCCACGCCGAGATCGGCACAGATCTGCTCCGCCAGCGCGGTATGGGCACTTCCGCTGAACACGACGATCTCTCGCACGGCTCTCCCCGAACGCAGCAACCACGACACCGAAAGCCTAACTGGTGAGATCAGCGGAGCAGACCAGCCACCACTTCACCGGCACGACGGCAACCGGATGTTGAGACGTCCAGGTGGGTGACCAACCTCAGCTGGGTGGGGCCTACGCCGCCGACCAGGATGCCTTCCGTACGAGCCGCCTCGACCACCTCGGGGACCGACTTGCCGGTCGCTGCGAGGTCGGCGACGACGATGTTGGTGTCGACCTGGTCGGGTTTGACCGAGCCGGGGGCCGCGTCGGCGAGGATCTCCGCGATCAAGCGGGCGTTGGCGTGGTCCTCGGCCAGGCGGTCGACGTTGTGCTGCAGCGCGTAGAGGCCGGCCGCGGCGAGGACGCCCGCTTGACGCCAGCCGGCGCCGAGGCGTTTGCGCCAGACTCGTGCCTCCCGGATGAGCTCGGTCGAGCCGACGAGGACCGAGCCGACGGGTGCGCCCAATCCCTTCGACAGACAGACGCTGGCCGCCGCGGCCCGGGATGCATACGCGGACACCGGTACGCCGGACGCCACCGACGCGTTCCACAGGCGTGCGCCGTCCAGGTGCAGCGGGAGGCCGATCGCGTCCAGCTCGTCCGCGAGTACGTCGTACGAGCGCTGGATCGAACCGCCGCCGAAGTTGTGCGTGTTCTCGACGGACACGGCGGCCGTGCGCACGAAGTACGGGCCGAGGTCGGCGGAGATCAGCGCGCGGATCTGGGCGAGGTCGATCTGGCCGGCCGGTGCGCTCCAGGTCCGCGTGGTGATGCCGGAGACGGCGGCGTGCGCGCCGAGTTCGGCCCGGGCGATGTGCGCGCTCGCCTCGCAGAGCACCTCCGTGCCGGGCGCCGAGAGAGCCCGTACGCCGAGGATGTTGGCGAGCGAACCCGACACCGTGAACAGGCCGGCCTCGTGCCCGAGCAGGCCGGCGACCGTCTCCTCGAGCTCGGTGACCGTCGGGTCCTCGCCGTACACGTCATCGCCGACCGGCGCGCTCGTCATCGCCGCGAGCATCCCGGCCGACGGACGAGTGACGGTGTCCGACCGGAGATCGATCATGCCCGTGCGCTGTGCAGACGCTCGGCGACCAGGAACGCGAGCTCGAGCGACTGGTGCCGGTTCAGCCGCGGGTCGCAGGCCGTCTCGTACCGGTTGACCAGGTCCTCGGCGACCAGTTCCTCACCGCCGCCGAGGCACTCGGTGACGTCGTCGCCGGTCAGCTCGATGTGCATGCCGCCCGGCCAGGTGCCGACCTGCTCGTGCGCGTCGAAGAAGCCCTGCACCTCGTGCATGACGTCCTCGAAGTTGCGGGTCTTGTAGCCGTTCGGCGTCTCGAAGGTGTTGCCGTGCATCGGGTCGCACACCCACGCGATCGGCGACCCGTGGTCCCGGACCGCCTCCAGCAGCGGCGGCAGCGCCTCCCGGATCTTGCCCGCACCCATCCGGGTGATGAACGTCAGCCGCCCCTCGATCCCCTTCGGGTTCAGCTTGTCGATCAGGGCCTTGATGTACTCCGGCGTCGTGGTCGGCCCGATCTTCACGCCGATCGGGTTGCTCAGCGAGGCCAGGAACTCCACGTGCGCACCGTCCAGCTGACGGGTCCGCTCCCCCACCCAGAGCAGGTGCCCGGACACGTCGTACGGGAGCTCGGTGCGGGAGTCGATCCGGGTCAGTGCGTGTTCGTACTCCAGGATCAGGGCCTCGTGCGACGCGTAGAAGTCGACGGTCTTGATCTCGTCCGAGGCGACCCCGGCGGCGCGCATGAAGGCGAGGGCCCGCTCGATCTCGGTGGCCAGCCGCTCGTACTTCTGCCCGACCGGCGAGGACTTCACGAAGTCGGTGTTCCAGGCGTGCACCTGGTGCAGGTCGGCGTACCCACCGGTCGTGAACGCACGAGTCAGGTTGAGCGTCGCGGCGGCCGCGTTGTAGACGCCACGCAGCCGCTGCGGGTCCGGGATACGGGCCTCGGGGGTGAAGTCCAGCCCGTTGACCGCGTCACCCCGGTACGACGGCAGGGTGACCCCGTCGCGGGTCTCCTCGCCGGAGCTGCGGGGTTTCGCGTATTGCCCCGCGATCCGGCCGACCTTCACGACGGGCACGCTCGCGGCGTACTGGAGCACGACGGCCATCTGGAGCAGCACCCGGAGCTTGGCCCGGATGTTCTCGGCGGTCACCCCGTCGAACGTCTCCGCGCAGTCGCCGCCCTGCAGGATGAACGCCTCACCGCGCGTGACGGCCCCGATCTTCGTGGTCAGGTCGTCGCACTCACCGGCGAACACCAGCGGCGGCAGGCTCCGCAGCTGCCCGATCACCTGCTCCAGCGCCTCCGAGTCCGGCCACTCCGGCTGCTGCAGCGGCTTCAACGCCCGCAACTCGTCCAGCCCCGGCACCCCCGGCACAACCCCCGCGCTCAACGTCGCAAATTGCATACCCCCACCTTATTCGAGCGCCTCCAGCCCCCGCCCGCCCGTCTCACCCAGCCGTCAGGTGATGGAGCTCAGGTCCGGTGGGACGTCCACCGCGTGTTCGCGGAGGACCTCGAGTGGGATGGTGTCCAGGGAACGGGCGTTGGTGGCGGCCAGTACTACGGGGGCCGCGGCGCCGTCGTGGTAGGCCTGGAGCCAGCGGACGGCGACTACGCACCAGCGGTCGCCGGGGTGGAGGCCGGCGAAGTCGTACTCCGGTCTCGGGGTGACCAGGTCGTTGCCAACCGACTGCTGGTGAGCCAGGAACTGGGCCGTCATCACCGCGCAGACCGTGTGGCTGCCGAGGTCCTCCGGTCCGGTGTTGCAGCACCCGTTGCGGAAGAACCCGGTCACCGGATCCGTACCGCACTCCTCCAGCGGTTCCCCGAGCACGTTCAGTTCGCTCTCCACCAGGACATCTTCACCCCGGCGGGGCGTAGTACAAGGTCAGGAGGCCTTGGTGTCGTCGAGGCGGGGTTTGAGATGGTCGTCGACCTTTTCGCCGGCCTTGATCAGTTCCTTGGCCCTGTCGGCGTACATGTCGACGTACTCCTGGCCGGACAGCCCCATCAGCGCGTACATGATCTCGTCGGTGACCGAGCGGAGGACGAACCGGTCCTTCTCCATTCCCTCGTAGCGGGAGAAGTCGAGCGGTTTGCCGATCGCGACGCCGGGGCGGATCAGCCGCGGCAGCCGGCGACCCGGCTCACGGACCAGCCATCGCGGCTTCATCGTGCCCGGCGGCTGCAGCTTCTCGGTGTCGATCATCGCGACCGGGATGACCGGTACGCCGGCCACGATCGCCATCCGCGCGACCCCGGTCTTGCCCTTGTAGAGCCGGCCGTCGGGTGACCGGGTGCCCTCGGGGTAGATGCCGAACAGCTCGCCCTTGCCGAGGATCTCCAGGCCGGTGTTCAGCGCGGCCAGCGAGGCGCGCCCGCCGGACCGGTCGATCGGGATCTGCCCGACGGACCGGAAGAAGGTCGCGACCAGCTTGCCCTTCAGCCCGGGACCGGTGAAGTACTCCGATTTGGCCGGGAAGACGATCTGCCGCGGTACGGCGACCGGCAGGAAGATCGAGTCGCAGAAGGCCAGGTGGTTGCTCACCAGCAGGGCCGGTCCGTCGTCGGGAATGTTCTCCAGTCCGGTGACCTTGGGCCGGAACAACAACTTCACCAGCGGGGCGACGAAAAATCGTCTGAGGAACAGGTACAACACGCGCCCTTCACCTCCGCCGCTCGGCCATGCCCAGTATGTCCCGCGCAAGACGGTGGCAGGCACCGCCGGGGAGGACACTACGTTCCAGCTTCCTCCTCAGGCAATGTCACCGCCAGGGATTCTGGAGTTGCACTCTGTGTTGATCTGTGATTGCAGACTGGATGCGATATCTGTCACGCACCCGAAGCGGTCTGGGCGGGGGGCCGTCCGGCTGCGACCATTAGCTCGGAAACACGCGAACGCCGAGGAGCGACCTGTGCCAGTGCAAGCCCACGCCGAGGAGTTCCGCAGTCCCGGCCACGGCCCCGAAGCCGCCACCGGAGTACTGCTGTCCCACGGCTTCACCGGATCGCCCAAGGCGATGCGCCCGTTCGCCGAGCACCTGACGGCCGAGGGCTTCGGCGTCGCCGTACCCCGGCTGCCCGGCCACGGCACGCATTGGCGGGAGGCGAACAAGACCACCTGGCAGGACTGGTACGCCGTACTCGACAACGAGCTGGAGCGGCTCCGCAAAGAGCACGACCAGGTCTTCCTGGCCGGCCTGTCGATGGGCGGCTGCCTGGTGTTGCGGATGGCCGAGGAGCACGGCGCGGACGTTTCCGGCGTGGTCCTGGTCAACCCATCCGTGCAGACCGACGACAAGCGGCTCGCGGTGCTGCCGGTGCTGCAGCGGGTGCTCCCGTCGTTCCCGGGGATCGCGAACGACATCAAGAAGCCCGGTGTCGACGAGGGCGCGTACGACCGGATGCCGCTGCGCGCGCTGTACCAGTTGTCGTTGCTGTGGAAGATCACCCGCGACGATCTGGCCAAGGTCACACAGCCGCTGCTGATGTTCCGCAGTACTGTCGATCACGTGGTGGAGCCGAGTTCGGGCCGGACGGTGCTGGCCAGGATCTCGTCCCGCGATGTGACCGAGACCCTGCTCGAGGACAGCTATCACGTGGCAACTCTGGACAACGACGCACCGCGGATCTTCGCGGACTCGACCGCCTTCATCCGACGGATCACGGCCGATGCGTGACAACGGCCTGACCGCCCCGGCGTACACGTCGATGGGCGGTATCGATCCCCTCGTCGCCGACCCGGTCCTGGCCGCATTGGCCGAGGCCGGCATCGCGGCGTACTGCGCTCCGCCGGGCGAGTCCGATCCGTCGGGCGAGCCCACACCCGGGCGCCCGGCGGAGACCGCGCCGGACCCGACTGCCGACGCCTCCCCGGATCCGGCGGCCGCCGAGTCCGAGGGACCGGCGAAGGCCGAGGCGCCGGCCAAGGCGGACGAGCCGGTCCAGCAGATCCCGGTGGGGTTCGAGGAGATCTTCGTGGACTCCGGGTCGGTGGAGGCGGCGCGCGGGGTGATCGACCGCAGCACCGAGGACGCCGAGTGGAAGTCGCTGGTCGAGCAGTACAACGCGCCGTCGGCTCCCGGGCACGACGCTCCACCGGTACCCCGCTGGCCGGCGACCGAGGACGTGGACGAGACCTACGAACCGCTCATCGACGTACCGGCCGGGTTGGTGGTCGGCGACACCGACGAGGAGCCGCCGGAGGAACCACCACCGGCCCGGCGCAAGGACGACCCGCACGACCACTTCGTCCCGCCGGAACCACCCCGTGCGCCCCGGCTCGACTGGATCAGCCGCGCCGCCTGGCTCGGGTTGCTCGGCGGCCCGGTGGTGCTCATCCTGGCCGCGATCCTCGACTTCGGCTCCAGCCGTCTGCAGTTGCTCTGCGTGGTCGCGTTCATCGCCGGCTTCCTCACCCTGGTCATCCGGATGAATGACCGTCTTCCACCGGACGACACCCCGGACGACGGGGCCGTGGTCTAGAGTTCCGATCGTCGGACAATCCGACGAATCTGGTTCGAGGGAGGCACCCGTGCAGGTCACCGAGACGGTCGAGATCACCGGCCACCTGATGGACTCCGGGCTGCTGTCCCGGGTCCTGGACGACATCCGCGGCTACGGCGGCGAGTACACGCTGGACAAGTTCGACCTCGGCTACGACAAGGACGACCCGTCCACAGTCCGGATGACGGTCGGCGCCGAGGACGAGGAGGCGCTGCAGCGGCTGCTGATGCGGATCCAGACCAAGGGCGCGAACCTGGTCAACCCGGGCGAGCCGGAGATCTCCGAAGTGATCCAGGACGGTGTCTTCCCGGACGGGTTCTACTCGACCACGAACCTGCCGACCAGCGTTCGGCTCGGCGGTCACTGGGTCCAGGTGCAGAACCCGGAGATGGACTGCGGGCTCGTGATTGAGGAGGCCGAGGGCGGCAGTACTGTTCGGACGATTCCGATGTCCGACGTGAAGGCCGGGATGCGGATCATCAGCAGCGCGCAGGGGGTCAAGGTCACACCGCCGATCGTGGCGAACACCGAGGAAGCGTTCGGCTTCATGGACTCGGACGTGTCCAGTGAGAAGCCGCAGCGGGTGCTGGTCATGCAGGTCGCGGACGGTATGCGCGAGGCCAAGGCGAACGGCCAGAAGGTGCTCTGGGTCGGCGGCCCCGGCATCGTCCACACCGGCGCCGCACCGGCGATGGTCGCGCTGGTCGAGGCCGGTTTCGTCGACATCCTGTTCGCCGGCAACGCGCTCGCCACACACGACATCGAGTCGTCCCTGTACGGCACCTCGCTGGGCGTCGACCTGGCCCGCGGCCGCGGCGTCGAACACGGTCACGAGCATCACATCCGCGCGATCAACACGATCCGCAAGGCCGGCTCGATCGCGGCCGCCGTCGAGCAGGGCGTGCTCACCTCGGGCGTGATGCACTCGCTGGTCAAGAACGGCAAGACCTTCGTCCTGGTCGGCTCCGTCCGCGACGACGGCCCGCTCCCCGACGTCTACACCGACGTACTGGCCGGCCAACGCGCGATGCGGGCCGAGCTGCCGGGTGTCGGCTACTGCCTGATGGCCGCCACCATGCTCCACTCGGTGGCCACCGGCAACATCCTGCCGGCCTCGATCCCGCTCACCTGCATCGACATCAACCCCGCCACCGTCACCAAACTCGCCGACCGCGGCTCCTCCCAAGCCCGAGGCATAGTCACCGACGTAGGCCTCTTCATCGAACACCTGGCCCGCGAACTCGCCCCCGACTACGCCTCCACCAAGTAGGAGATGGGTATGACGGAACTGGTGCACCTCGGGGTGGATGACGGCGTGGGGACGATCACGCTGGATTCGCCGCACAACAAGAACGCGTTGTCGCAGCAGCTGACCGGGGAGTTGCTGGCTCACCTGGAGACGGCGGGTGCGGACGACGCGGTGCGGGTGATCGTGATCCGGTCGGCGGGTGACGTGTTCTGTTCCGGGGCCGATCTGTCCGAGGCGACGACCGTCGGGATGGGGGTCGGCGCGCAGCGGATGGTCGACGTACAGCGGGCGATCGTGGCGAACCCAAAGCCGGTGGTCGCTCGCGTCGCGGGACCGGTCCGGGCCGGCGGGATCGGGATCGTCGCGGCCGCCGACATCAGCATCGCCGCGAACACCTCCACCTACGCGCTCACCGAGGTCCGCCTGGGCCTCGCGGCGGCGACGATCTCGCTGACCGTGATCCCTCGGCTCACCGACCGCGCCGCCGCGCTCACGTTCCTGACCGGCGACACCTTCGACGGCGCCGAGGCCGCCCGGCTCGGCCTGGTCACCCGCGCCGTACCCGAGGACGAACTCGACACCGCCCTCGCCGCCATCCTGAAGTCGCTGCTGAAGGGTGTCCCGCAGGGCCTCCGCGAGACCAAGAAGCTGCTCACCCGCGAGCTGCTCGCCGACATCGATGCCCGAGGCAAGGACCTCGCAGAACTGTCCGCCGGCCTCTTCGGCTCCGAAGCCGCCCAGCAAGCGATGCTGGCCTTCCTGAATCGCAAGAAGAGCTAGGGCGCGAAGCCGCCGTTGCTGTAGAGGAGTTGGCCGTTCATCCAGCCGCCTTCGGGTGAGCAGAGGAAGGCGACCAGGTTCGCGGTGTCGGCGGGCAGCCCGAGCCGGCCGAGCGGGGTCTGCGCGATCCGCATCTCCCTGATCTCGGGCGTCATCCAGCCGGTGTCGATCGGGCCGGGGTTGATCACGTTCGCGGTGATGCCGAGGTGACTCAGGTCCCGCGCCGCGGCCAGGGTGATCCGATCGAGGGCACCCTTGCTCGCGCCGTACGGGAGGTTGCCGACAGTGTGGTCACTGGTCAACGCGATGATCCGCCCGTCGCCGTACGGCGCGTCGTACTGGCCGGCGAATTCCTTGATCAGCAACCAGGTCGCCCGGGCGTTCACCGCGAAGTGCCGGTCGAAGCTCTCGATCGAGGTGTCGAGGATTCCGCTGTCCACGCTCTCGCAGTGCGCCATCACCAACGCCTGAACCGGCCCGAGCGCCTCGTTGACCGCCCGGAACAACGTAGCCGGCGCCGCCGTGTCCTCGAAGTCCGCATCGACCGCCGCCACCCGCGCCCCATGCTTCTCCAGCAACTCGGTGATCTCGTCCCGCGCGGCCGTATCGCGACCCCACGGCATCCGGTCGTCATACCCAGCGAAGTAGGTAAAAGCCACGTCCCACCCACTCGCCGCCAACCGCTCAGCCAGACCCGCCCCGATCCCGACCCGCCGACCCACTCCGGTAACCAACGCAACCGGTCGCTTAGCTGAGCTCATCCACCCATCCTGCCGTGAACCATGGCCGCTGTCGCAACGCATTATTCGGTTGCCGACTACGCGCCGAGGTTGGTGGACTGACGTGGTGCCGGCGATCAACGACGAGATGCGGACGACCTTTCGCGAGCAGGGATTCGTGGTCGTGCCGGACGTACTCGGCGCGAACCAGCTGACAAGGGCGCGCGCCGTGGTGGCGGAGCTGCTGGCCAAGGAGCCGCCGCCGGCGGACCACGTCGGGTTCCACTTCCTCTGGCCGAGGTTCGAGGCCGGCGGCAATCCGTTGCTGAACCTCTACGACGAGGCAGGGATCGCCAAGCTGGCGAGTCAGCTGCTCCGGCCGGATCTCGGCGTCGACGAGCCGGATTTCGCTCAGCTGGCGGTGACCATTCCACCCTGGCCGCATCGCCCCGGTGGCCCCCACGTGGACGGCGTGACTCCCACCCTTCCGGACGGTACGCCGGGCACGTTCACGATGCTCACCGGGATCTGGCTGACCGATCACGAGCAGCTCGATCGCGGCAACCTCCACGTCTGGCCGGGCACGCATCTGCGCCTCGGCGAGTACCTGCGCGAGCACGGCGCCGACGCCCTGACGCGCCTCGACGAGATGAGTCCCGGCCCCTACCCGAAGATCGACCTCGGCGATCAGATCCAGGTCAGCGGCCCCGCCGGCAGCGTCCTCTTCGCGCACTACCTACTCGGGCACAACATCGGCGGACACTCCGGTACAGCGAACGACGAGCGCCGCGAGACCGTCTACTACCGCCTGCACGCCACCGGTCACCGGGAACGTTGGCGAGAAGCCGTTACGAATCCGCTCGTGGAGTTTCGCCACTAGTCAGCTCGACCAGCATCGGTAGGTGGTCGGACGCCACGGCGAGGTCGGCGCGGGTGACGCCGTCGACCGAGTCCAGCGGGATGATCCGGCCGCTCAGCTCAGGTGAGAGATGAGCCCCGTCGATCCGCTTGACCGGGTTGTCCGAGTGGAACGTCGGCCCCGCGTCGACACCTAGATCCACCAAACCCTCAACGGCCAGGCGGTCCCACACGGGGCCGCCTGGTTCTTCGTTGAGGTCGCCGACCAGGAGATAGGGCAGGCCAAAAGACTTGCACCCCCGCAGGACCTGATCCAGCTCATGCTGGCGACCACGGATGTGCAGGCCAAGGTGGCACACGACAAGCGCCAGCTCGACCCCACCCAAAGTCGTCCGACCCCCCACCGCGCCACCCGGCAACTGAGTCGCGATCAAACGCAACCGTCGCCGCACGAAGGGCCGCCAGATCCGCAACCCCACCGTCTCCCCGAGTTCGGTGCCGTCAGCAACCAAGATCGCGTTGCGGGCCGACGCGGCGACGTACTGCAGGCCGAAGCTCGCCGCCATCGCGCGGCGCTTCCGGCGAGTGCCCCACCAGGTCGGCGCCTCCTGGATGAGCGCCACATCGGGCGCACACGCCCGCACCAGCCGCGCCAGTGCCTCGCGATCGTCACCCCAGCGATGCACGTTGTACGACAGCACCCGCAGAGACGGGCCGTCGCTCATCGGATTGGTCGCAGGGAAGCCCCGTCCTTCAGGGCGGGGAGGAACCGCGACTGCCTCCCTTCGGAGATCGGGGACTGTCGGTCCCGGCTGATTGGATACTCGGCATGTCCCGATACCGGCTGTACCCGACGCCCGCGCAGGAAGCTGCGTTGCTGGCGCAATGCCGGCATGCCCGGGACGTGTGGAACCTGGCGCTTGAGCAGTGGTCGATGTGGACCCCCGACAAACGCCCGACACCGGGGTATGTCGAGCAGGCCCGGCAACTGACCGAGGCCCGAGCCGCGTTCGGGTGGTTGCGGGCTGGGTCGCAGACCGTGCAACAGCAGGCGCTGCGGGACTTCGACCAGGCGGTCAAGAACTTCTACGCCGGGACCCACCGGCGGCCGACCTGGCGCGAAGCCGGGGTGCACGAGGGGTTCCGCATCGTCGGCGGCCAGGCGTCCCGGATCGTCAAGCTGAACCGCAAGTGGGCCGCGGTCAACGTGCCCAAGGTCGGCTCGGTCCGGTTCCGGCTGTCCCGTGCCATTCCCGACGCGAAGTCGTACCGGATCACCCGCGACCGGATGGGTCGCTGGTACCTCGCGTTCGCCGCCATCCCGGAGCCGATCCCCGCACCCGGTACCGGTGAGGTCGTCGGCGTGGACCGCGGCGTCACCGTCTCGGCGGCCCTGTCCAACGGCGAACTCCTGACCTGCCCCGGGCTGTCGGACCGCGAACA
>NZ_SNWQ01000004.1:227677-421315 GCF_004361855.1 Kribbella caucasensis | reverse complement strand
CTGCACCACCTAGCCCCCGGGGGCACCCCCCGGAGAGACACGACCCCACCACACCCCTGACCTCCGCTAGCCAAACCATTTCCCAACAGGCTCTGTAACCCGCCATCGGTCCAAGAACCCGTCAGCGGGGGCTGTCTTCGCCGGTCAGGCCGTCTACTGATTCGCGGATGAGGTCGGCGTGGCCGGTGTGGCGGGCGTATTCCTCGATCATGTCGACGAGGATTCGGCGGAGGTTGGGGGATTCGCCGCGGGAGTTGGACCAGGGGGTGAGTTGGTCCAGGTCGCCGTTCGCGAGGGTCTTGTCGACGGCGGCTCGGGAGCGGTCGACGGCTCGCTGCCAGATCGCGTAGACCTGCTCGGGGGGTGTCGTCGGCGGCGGAGGTCCAGGCCCAGTCGGGGTTGGCGTCCCAGTCGACGGTGTTCCAGGGCTCGGCCGGCTCCTCGCCGAGCAGGCGGCGGGAGAACATGTCGTCCTCGACCTCGGCCAAGTGCTTGACGAGTCCGCCGAGGGACATGGTGGACGGGGCCAGCCGCGCTTGCAGGCCGGCCGCGTCCAGGTCGCCGCACTTCCAGGCGAAGGTGGCCCGGTTGCGCGCCAGGGCGCCCAGCAGAGTGTCGATCTCGTTGCCGGCGACCGGCGGATCGGCGAGAACATTCCCGTTGTCAGTCATGGCGGAGAAGATATCCTCTATTCCGGACGATCCACTTCCGGGAAGGCGAGATGATCATGGAGGAGTCGAGCCCGACCGCGCGTGCCCTGCTGGCGCTCGAGTTGATCCAGAACCAGCCCGGCATCTCCGGCGAACGCCTGGCCGACCGGCTCGGCGTCTCCGACCGGGCCGCCCGCCGGTACGTCGGGATCCTGCGCGAGACCGGCATCCCGATCGAGTCCACCCCGGGCCGGTACGGCGGGTACCGGATCGGCCGGGGATTCCGGCTGCCACCGTTGATGTTCTCCACCGCCGAGGCACTCGGACTGATGATGGCGGCGCTGGAGGGGAATCGCCGGGCCGCCGACGCGGGAGATCCGGCCGGCAGCGCGCTCGACAAGATCCTCCGCGTCCTGCCGGCCCCGGTCGCCAAGCCGGCCGAGGCGATCCGGCAGATGATCCCGGCGCGTACGGGTGCCGGCGCGACCAACCCGGATCCCGAGATCACCGCCGCTCTCGTGCAGAGTTCGGCCGCCCACCAACGGCTGCGGATCCTCTACGGCACGGGGGAGGGGTACCCGATGGAGGTCGATCCGTGGGCCGTCTCGGTCCGCCACGGACGTTGGTACCTGCTCTGCTGGTCACACACGAAGGACGCCCGCCGGGTACTACGAGTCGACCGGGTGAGCCGTGTCGACACCTTGCCGGACACGTTTGAGCCGCCAGCCGGTCTCGACCCGTTCCGGGCGATCGAGGAGCACCTCGCGGAAGGCTGGAAGTACCAGGTGGAGGTGGTCGTCGAGGCCTCGGTCAAGGCTGTCGCGCAGTGGGTCCCGCGCAACCTCGGCCGGCTGGAGGAGATCGACGACGAGCACACCAGGCTGATCGGCAGCACCGACGAGCCGGACTGGTACGCCCAGCGCCTCACCCTGATCGAGGCCCCGTTCCACATCCTCAGCCCCACAGAACTCTGCGAGGCAGCCCAGGCCTTGGGGGACCGCCTTGTCCGGGCAAGCGCAAACCCCAGGCCGTGACGCCTCGGCGGTAGAGACGGCCCGGGGTTGCGATGGTTCGGTGGGTCAGGCGGTGGTGCCTGAGAGGGTGGGGGCTCTGCTACCGCACGGGCACCGGTGCAACGTCGCGCGGCGGCGCAGCCTCACGACCGCCCCGTCATCGGTGAACGCAACACCCACCGCCGACGCGCCATCCAGAGAGGCGCACATGTTCGAATCGAGGAGTGGAACGGCTCTCTGCGCAACCCACGCCTGACGGGTACGTGGTGGTCGACCTGGCCAGTGCCGCGTGTACCCGGACGACCTCGAGCAGGCCGACGCGGAGAGCCTGGCTGCCGAACTGAACGCCCGGGTCGCGGCCGGGCATCACATCGACATGCAAGCACCCTGGATCCTGAAAGACTCCGCGTACTCGCCTAACAGCTGTCAGCAACGGTTAGGCTTCACCACTATGTCCGACCTGATTCCTCTCACCAAGGGTGCACATGGCTTTGGTAGTTCCTATGATGGCCATCCGCTGGGGTCGTTGGGTTTGATGGCGACCTCGCCGCCGGGAGCGGGGCCGGGGCCCGGGCGTTGTGCGGTGACCGACCGGGTCAGCGGGTCGCTGGTCCGGCTGCCACGGTTCACCCAGCTGACCGCAGAAGAGCAGGGCCGGGTCGTCGACGGCGTTCTGTCCTACCAGGTCGCCGCGTCTGTCACCGACCGTAAGGGGACCGCTGGGCGTAGCGACTCCGCGCCATGACGGACGGGTCTGGCAGGTTTACCGGGCCACCGTTCGTGGGTGCGCTCGTCTGGCTGCTCCCCGCGGTGACCTTGTACTGGGTACTGGCAGGCACGGGGGTGGGGGACGGCCACATCCTCCGCTACTCGGCCTACTTCACAGGCTGTGTGGTGCTGCCGGGAGTGCTGCTGCTGCGAGCTTTCGCGCCGGGCCGGCGGACCTGGCCGGAGGACGTGGGCATCGGCATCGTCGTGGGGCTCTCCTACGAGTTGCCGGGATGGGCCTTGTTCACGGCCGTTGGGATGCAACAGTGGTTGGTGGTGTGGCCTGCGGCGGTGCTGGTCGTCTTCGCCGCGGTACCGCGGTTACGGCGCCACTGGCGGGCGCAGAACGCGCCGCGGCTGCCACTCGCCTGGGGCGCCACGCTATCGCTCCTCATGTCGGCGACTTTGCTGATGTACTACGGTTCCTCGGTCAGCGCCTCGCCGGTCCCCAAGTACGGCGGCAACTACTACCAGGACATGCTCTGGCACCTGAGCATCGTGTACGAGCTCGGCCGCTCCGTCCCGCCGCAGATTCCGCAGGTGGCGGGCGAGACGATGCAGTACCACTGGTTCGCCGACGCACACCTGGCGTCGGCCGCACAGATCGCCGGGATCGACCCCCGATTCGTGCTGTTCAGGCTGTGGTTCGCCCCGATCATCATCGGGCTCGTCCTCGCGGTGGCTGCACTCGCGCGCCAGGTCAGCGGTGCCTGGTGGACCGCCCCGCTCGCGGTCGCGCTGACGGTGGTCGTCCAGCGGGTCGCAATCTGGGAGTACGTCGGCGGCGTCGGGGGCTCACCACTCGTTTTCCTGAGCCCGTCGCAGTCCTTCGGGACGACGGTCAGCGTCGGAGCCGCGGCGCTGCTGATCGGCGCCTTGTACCGCGGTGCCCCGCGACGGTCCTGGGTGCTCGTGCTGCTGGTCGTCTGCGTAGCCGCCGGCTCCAAACCCACCGCTGTGCCGCTGCTGCTCGGCGGAACCGGCCTGGCGGCCCTGTTCCTGCTGGCGCGGAACAGGCGCATCCCGTGGCCGGCCGTCGGCTTCGGCGTCGCACTGGTCGGTGTGATGGTGGCGTCGATGCTGACTGTGGCGGGCAGCACCGCAGGTACTCCGCTGCGCCTGTTCGGGTTCTTGCGGGCCGTCCCGGGATACACCGCTCTGACCGGTGACACCGCCGTTCCGGCGCCGGGCGGATGGATCATCGCAGGGCTCCGCGACGCTGACCAGCAGACGCTGACCTGGGCGATCGCGATCCTTGTGTCCGTCGTGGTGAGCAGAGCGGTGGTGGCCGTGTCGTTCCTGGGTCTGGCACAGCGCCGGACCCGTACCGATCCGGCGCAGTGGTGGCTGGTCGGCGCGCTCATCGCCTCCATGCTCGGATTCCTGGTGGTCGACCATCCGAGCCTAGGTCAGTACTACTTCCTCGGCGGCGCGCTGCCCTTCGCCGGCGTCGCAGCGGGATACGTGGTCCACGGCGCAGTCACCGGACGCCGCCGCGTGGCCCGTCGGGTGATCATCGCCGGTGGCCTGCTGGCCGGTGCGGCGCTCGCTCTGGCGATCCTGGCGTTCGGCAACAGCGAAGCCCGGCCTGTCTCCCCGGCGGAGATCACGCGGGCGGTAACTGTGCCGATGCTCCTGCTTGCGGCGGCGCTCGCGGTCGGGCTGCTCGGCTGGCTGGTCCTTCGCGCCGTCCGTCCGCAGGTCCGTGGCCTCGGCCTGGCCTTGCTGATGTGCGTCGCGGTCGGCCTCGCCCTGCCCAGCCGGCCCTGGTCGGAGTGGCGAAATGCCGCGGACGCGCTCACCGGGGAGCCCCGGCAGATTCCGGCGGTACCGTTGTTCACCACGGACGAGATCCAAGCCGCGCTGTGGCTGGAGCGCAACGCGGGACGGTACGACGTGGTCGTGACGAACACCGCCTGCCTGTCGCGACAACAACCTCGTCCGGCCTGTGACGCGCGTGGCTACCTGGTCAGCGGTGTCGGCGGTCACCGAACGCTGATGGAGGGCTGGGCCTACACGCAGCAGTCGCTGGCCAACCAAGGCGAGGGGAACGTCGGCTCCAGCCTGCTGCCGTCGCCCTGGCCTGACCGGGTGGAGCTGACAAGGAAGGCACTCACGGCGCCAACGCCTGATTTGCTGGAGACCCTGCGCCGCGATCACGGCGTCCGTTGGGTCTTCGCGGACAAGCGAGCCCACAGGGTCGTCGCCGAGCGCACTCTCGACCGGCTCGCCGACCGGCGTTATACCCGAGGGCAAGTCATCGTCTACGAGCTGAGGGACTGAGTCAGTTCGTTTGACTTAGCGTGCCGAGACAATGAAGCATGGTCAATCCCCGACCGAGGAGATACCAATGGAGGGTCTGAAAGGCCTTCTCAGGCATGTGCCCGCCTACGTCCTGCTGCAGCGCATCGTCGGCGCCGACCGCTTGCGATACCGCTGCATCGAGGAGATCCGTCCGGGTGAAACCGTCCTGGACGTCGGCTGCGGCCCTGCGTACTACTTCCCGCGTCTGCCCCAGCCGCTGGACTACCACGGGTTCGACACAGATGCGCGGTACATCGACTGGGCCGAGGAGCACTTCGGCGGTGCGAACGCCAGCTTCCATTGCGGCAACTTCGACGAAGCCGCTGCCCGGTCGCTGCCGCCGATCGACGTGGTGCTGCTGCTCGGGCTCCTGCACCACCTGTCGGACGAGCAGTGCACACGTCTGCTCAACCTGGCCGCGAGCGTGCTGAGTCCCGGCGGCCGGGTGATCAGCGTCGACACCTGCTTCGAGCCAACCCAGGGCCGGATCTCGCGGTGGATGTCGGCGAACGACCGCGGCGAGTACGTCCGGGAGCCGGCGGCGTTCGAGAAGCTCGCCATGCAGTCCTTCGGCCAGGTCGAGGGCAAGGTCATCAATGATGCCACCCATATCCCATCGAGCTACTGGATGATGAGGATGACGGCGCCGAATGGACCCTGGGCCGAATAAGGCGCTGGCCTCGGCCACCACAGGAGCGCCGCGCGGGTGAGTGAGTAGATCCAAGAACGACGTACAAACGGTGGACAGCTGGGTCCCGATTGGGCAACGGATCGGGACGGTCGATACCTCGCGGGATCATCCTGTGGCCGCCTTCAGCACCCGTACCCGCTGCAACGTCGCGCGGCGGCGCAGCGTCACGGCCGCCCCGTCATCGGTGAACGCAACGCCCACCGCCGACGCGCCATCCAGCCTCAGGACCCTGTTGAATACTGTTGTGACGCGCACATGCGTCGCTCCTCGTTCGGTTGTCTCAGCAACTCCCGAACCTAGGGCGCGAACACGTGCGCGTCCCCTGTTCGACCGGCCGACACGGCGGAACCCAAGCAGACAACAAGAACCCCCACCCCGACGACTGGCAGACCCACAGGAAGCCGAGGAGAGGCACACATGCTCGGGTAATGTGGCCGGCTTTGCCTTGTAGGAGCGGTGTTCGGCGGCGATCACTGCAAGCAGCAACGGTTCCACACCGGCCTCGAGCTTGCAGTGCCGGCCTGGCCCGCCTCTTCCCCCTTCCCGGTACGGCGCACCACACGCGCGCCGGATCCGCAGTACCGCCGGACCAGAATATCCAGCCGAGGCGATCCGGCAGATGATCACGCCCCGCGCGGGCGCCGGGGCAACCAACCCCGATCCCGAGATCACCGCCGTTCTCGTGCAGAGCGCAGCGGCACGCCATCGGGTTCGGATCCGTTACGGCACAGGGGATGGCTATCCGATGGAGGTCGATCCGTGGGCGGTCTCCGTGCGCCACGGACGGTGGTATCTGCTCTGCTGGTCACACACGAAGGAAGCCCGCCGCGTACTGCGAATCGACCGGATGACCAAAATCGACACCCTGCCGGACACGTTCGTCCCACCGGCTCAGCTCGACCCGTTCCGGACGATCGAGGAGCACCTCGCGGAAGGCTGGAAGTACCAGGTCGAAGTCGTTGTCGATGCCCCGCTCAAGACCGTCGCGCAGTGGATCCCGCGCAACCTCGGCCGGCTGGAGGAGATCGACGACGATCACACCCGCCTGATCGGCAGCACCGACGAGCCGGGGTGGTACGCCAACCGCCTCACGCTGGTCGAAGCGCCGTTCCACATCATCAGCCCCGCAGAACTCGCCGAGGCCGCGCAGGCCCTCGGCCGCCGCTTGGTCCAGGCAGGAGGGGGCCGACGGTCAGGTCAGGCGGTGCTGACGTTTTGCGGCTTGCGGCCAGTGCGGCGGCCGATGACGATCGGGGCGGTCGGCGTGGGGCAGGGACAACCGCCCCATGGTCGTGGAATGTCAGGCGTACTGGCGCAGATGACCTATTCCGATCGTGTCGTAACAAGGGCTGTACGGGATGTCAATGGCCTGCCAGCAGGTTGGAGCTTGTTGCAACTTTGTAACGCTGAGGGCTCGGACAAGGATGTAGCGAGCGCTGACCCGCCCGGGGACCCGCCCTATCCGCCGGCGTGCCGCGGTCGGCGTGAGGCCTGGGGAGTCGCCCGTGTTTGTTTTGGATCGTTCTCAGCGTGCTCGTGTCCAGAGGTTCCCGCGGGTGGTTGCGGCGGTGGTGTCGTTGGCGTTGCAGGCGACGGCGCTGGAGGCGCGGCAACCGGCGGTGGCTGCGCCGACCGAGGATCCGACGCCAGCGGCTGCTGCTGTCGCGCGGGTAACTGGTCTGTCGTAATCCTCGAAGATGGTGAGGTCGAAGGTGTCCTCGCCGATGGGCGATTCGGTACCCTCGGCTCGTCTCCACGGACTGGCCCGAAGGCGTAGCCCGGCCGGCTGCTTCGTCGTGGATTCCTTGAAGGATCCGTAGTACTCGCGGTCGCGTTTGCTGGAGACATCGAGGCCGCCGTCTGCTCTAGCGATGTGCCGTACTACCTGGCCCAGTTCGTCGGCATCGTCCGGCCTGGGTCTGACGCGAGAGGTTCGCGGAACGGCGGGGGTCTTCGTCCTTGACCAGACTGGATTGTACCGAGTCGGGCCGGAGTCCGGGGTTGATTGTGGCCGTCGGCGATGCTGTCCTTCTCGTTGTACGTCGAAGGACCACGGACCGGGTTTCCGGTTGAACGCGTTTCTGCACTACTGGGTTTTCCGGAGAGTTTGTCAGCGGGACGCGACGACGAGCATCTGGCCGGCCAGCGGCTTGATCGGGGAGCGCAGGTACCACGGGACCACGAAGGTCAGGTTGCCGCCCTTGGACTTCAGCGTCAGTGGC
The DNA here is from genome assembly GCF_004361855.1 of Kribbella caucasensis. Taxonomy (GTDB): domain Bacteria; phylum Actinomycetota; class Actinomycetes; order Propionibacteriales; family Kribbellaceae; genus Kribbella; species Kribbella caucasensis. The sequence goes on along the minus strand of NZ_SNWQ01000004.1, from coordinate 413,667 downwards.
ATGAACTTCGCCTTGACCGCGTCGATCTTCCAGCCCTCGGCGACCAAGTAGTCCTGCAGGGACTGGTCGGTGAAGATCGAGACATGGGTGAAGTCGTCGAAGTATCGGCCTGGGTTGAGCCGGAAGTTGGGTTGCATCAGAATCAGCCGGCCGCCGGGACGCAGTACCCGCTTGGCCTCCGCGAGCAGGCGGTTCGAGGCCTCCCGCTCCAGGTGCTCCAGCAGGTTGGAGGCGAACACCACGTCGAAGCTGCCGTCCTCGAACTTGCCGAGGTCGGTGCAGTCGCCGATCACCGGCTCGACGTGCTCCGCGGCGGCCCGGTCGACCGTGCTGTCCAGGTCCATCGCGACGACCCGCTTGGCCGTCACGTTGTTCGAGAAGTCGCACCAGCCCGCGCCGAGCTCGAGGACCTCGGCGTCCGTACGGATCCATCTCTGCAGGTAGTTGCAGAGGTGCTGCCAGATCTTGGTCCGGTTCGCGCTGCGCGCCAGACGCGTTTCAAAGTAGTTCGACACGTAAGCCATCCACGCCGCCGTACCGGAAGGATACCAAGACGGCCTCCTCCCAGCCCTGACCAGACGCCAGCAACCGAGTCGACGCCCTCTCTACGCAACTCTTCCCAACAACATTCACCCGCCGCACCAGAGTCACCAACAACGCCGGCTGGACCGCAGGCCTGACCGCCGCCAACCCACGCCCAACTTTCCCAGCCGCCCGCTCTCCCGCTGATGACTGTTTCTGTCCCCCGGCTATGGCGCTTCTGGTGACATTGCCGCCCGTCTCGCGCGGCGCGGGAAGGTCAGGCTTCCGCGCTGGTGGTGGCGACGCGGCGGCGGGGGCGGCGGCCGATGGTCTTCAGGCGGGTCTTGATGACCAGGCCGATCATCTCCAGGCCGAGGGTGACCGTCTTGCCGAAGTCGCCGGTGACGGAGGAGACGCCGACCCTCGGGTGGTAGTTGACCGGGATCTGCACCATCCGGGCCCGGGTGACGACCGAGATGAGCAGCATCTCCAGCCCGTACGCCGAACCGGGCAGCGTCGAGCGGTCCAGGATCTCCTGCACGTGTTCGCGGGTGATCACCCGGAAGGTGCAGCCGACGTCGCTCAACGAGGCGGTGTTGAAGACGACCTCGAGGAACTTGGCCACGGCCCAGTTGCCGAACTGCAGGAACCAGCCCATGTTGGCGCCGTCCCAGATGAAATTGGAGACGGTCCGGGAGCCGACCACCACGTCGCACTCGGCCGAGAACGACAGAAGCTTGGTCAGGTCCTCGGGGTTGAACGTTCCGTCCGGTTCGCAGACGCAGACCAGGTCGGTGTCGACCTCGCGCAGGCCGCGCTGGATCGCCGCGCCGTAGCCCTGTCGGGTCTCTATGATCTCCCGCGCGCTGGTGGCGGCGACCTCCTCGGAGGTGCCTGCCGCTGCGTTGTTGTTGATCACCAGGATGTCGTCGACCACGCCGAGCTTGTCGAACCGGTGAATGACGTCGGCGATGCTGTCCTTCTCGTTGTAGGTCGGAAGGACCACGGACAGGGTTTTACCGTTGAACACGTGCTGCACCTATCGAGATGAGGATGGCGGGAGGGTCCACCCACCGTCACTGGGCGTGTATCAGCCGGTCATGGTATCAGCGCCGCGGTTCTCGGCCGCGACACTCCACTGGGGTGCGCGGCGGTGGAGCTATGCTGCTGCCCGGTCGCCAAACCCTGTGTTCGTTAGGAGCCCGATGTCACAGACCGCTGAGTTGTCGTCGCCGGTGGCGGCGGCTCCTCCGGAGACCGACGGCCGGATCGGCCGACGGATCTCGGACTGGACCGGCGCTCTGGTTCTCCTCGTCGCGACCGCCTTCTACCTGGGCACAGCCATTCGGGCCGACCTGCCGGTGGGCAGCGCGCTCGCGGCGCTGGCGGGCCTGGTGCTCACCCAGTTGTTGCCGGGAGCACTGATTTGGCGGACGATCCGGCCGGTGAAGGGCTGGTGGATCGAGGACGTGATGATCGGCCTCGCCATCGGCTTCATGCTGGCGATTGGTTCCCAGATCGTGGCCGGCTGGACGCAGCAGCCCTGGATCGACCTCGCGGTCCCGATCGTCATCGTGGTCGCGCTGCTGGGGATCCGGCGGACCCGGAACCGGATCAGCCGGGTGCGCACCTCGCGGCTTCCCTCCTGGTGGATGCCGCTCGTCTGCTTGATTCCCCTGTTCAATCTGAAGGATCTGCTGGGGTACTACAACTACGTGCCGCTGACCTGGGCATCCGGGTACCGGTCGCCGCACGTCGACGCCTACCTGCACCTGGCGATGGCCGCGGAGCTCCAGCACCGCGGTCCGGTCAGCTTCCCGTGGGTGCAGGGCACCGAGATGGCGTACCACTGGTTCGGCCACGCCCACGTCGCCCAGCTCGCGACCGTTTCGGGCGCCGGCCTGGACGAGGTGATCTTCCGCTTCCTGCCGGCCCTGATGCCGTTGACGATCGTGCTGGTGGTGGCCGCCGCCGCCGTCCGGCTGACCGGGCGTGCCTGGGCCGGACCCGTGGCCGCGCTGCTGACCATGGCGGGCTCCGAGCTGAACCTGCTTGGGATGTACACGCCGGCCTTCCCGGTCTCTCCGATCTCGCCCAGCCTCGCGCCGTCGATCCCGCTGATGATCGCGATCGTGGTGCTGCTCTGGCTGCACGCGCGGGGCGAGATGTCGCGGGTCGGGCTGGTGATGATCCCGTTGCTGGGCATCGCCGCCGCCGGCACCAAGGGCTCGACGATTCCGCTGCTGGTCGCCGGGCTGGGCCTGGCCTTCGTGGCGATGATCCTGGTCGACCGGTCGCGGTTGCGCACGTTACTGGTGGACGGCGTGCTGTGCGTCGGCACCTTGGTCGTGGCCTACGTGTTCGTCTTCCGGGGATCGTCCTCCGGCCTACACGTCCAGTTCCACGACGCGGCGATGCAGACCCCCTCGATCACCCGGCTCGGCGCCGTCACGACGACGACGATGACAATCTCCTCCCTGCTCGCGGTGCTGGCCATCATGGCCCGCGGGACCGGACTGCTGTGGCGCCTCAAGACGGCGGCCGGGCGGCGCGATCCGATCACCTGGGTGCTTCTCGGCGGCGGTCTCGCCGGTGCGTTCGCCGTCGCGGTGTTCACGCACCCGGGATTGAGCCAGTGGTACTTCGCCCGCACCGGCGGGCCGCTGCTGGCTCTCGGTTCGGCGCTTGGTCTGGTCGTCATGGTCGACGATCTCGGCAAGCGTGGCCGGTGGGCGATCGCGCTCGGAGTGGTGCTGGGTCCGGCCATGATCCTGTTGCCCGTCGCGCTCGTCGGTGAGATCAGGCCGAACCACGGTGACCTCATCCATGCGAGCAAGTTGATTGGGCTCTCGCTGCTGATCCTGCTGGTGATCGGGGCGGTCGCCGCGGCGATCACGCCGCGGCTCCGGGGTGCGGCCATTGCGGCCGCCGTGACCTGCGCCATCCTGGCCGGCGGGGTGACCATCGCCGTGAAGGGCCAGTTCACCACTGGTGTGCGCCCGCCGCTCCAACCGGTCGCTGCAAATCAGGTGCAGGCGGTCGGCAGGGGTCAGATCGAGGCCGCCCGCTGGATTCGGGATCACTCGGACATCAACGACCTGGTGATGACGAACCGGCACTGCACCACGCCGATCGAGCCGAAGAGGTGCGACAGCCGGCGCTTCGTCGTCGGCGCGTTCTCCGAGCGGCAGATGCTGGTCGAGGCCTGGACCCCGACCGTGGAGGCGAACGACGCCGGTCCCAATGGCCGCGACTCGGTCTTCGTCGACTACTGGAAACCGGACATCCTGGCGCTGAACGATGGTTTCGTCGCGCACCCGGACTCCGAAAAGGCGCACCGACTGCAGGAGTTGGGTGTTCGCTGGATCATGGTCGACTTCACCCGGCCCCACGCCACCACGCTGGAGCCGCTCGCCAAGGAGCGGATGCGCAACCAGGAGGCCGCCGTCTATGAGATGCCGCCGGCGGGATCATGACCGGACCGTCCCTGACCGAGACCACGATCCCGGGCGTGCTGCTCGTCGAACTGCAGGTGTTCGACGACGGCCGGGGCTGGTTCAAGGAGAGCTACCAGCAGGAGAAGCTGGAGAAACTCGGCCTGCCCCACCTGGACGTCGTACAGAACAACGTCTCCTACAACGCCGAGGCGGGCGTCACTCGTGGGATCCACGCGGAGCCGTGGGACAAGTACGTCTCGCCCGCGTTCGGCAAGGTGTTCACCGCGATCGTCGATCTGCGTGAGGGCCCGGGATTCGGCAAGCTGGAGACGTTCGAGCTGACCCCGCGGCAAGGGCTCTACATCCCGCGCGGCTGCGGCAACTCCTTCTGCACGCTGGAACCGAACACGGTCTACAACTACCTGGTCAACGCGCACTGGTCGCCGGACGCGAAGTACACCCTGGTGAACCTGTTCGACCCGCAGCTCAACGTGCCGTGGCCGTTCCCGAAGGAGCAGCTGATCTACAGCGACAAGGACGCCGGGCACCCGATGCTCGAGGCCGTCACCCCGATCCGGCCGGACTGGGAAAGCTGATGAGCGTGCTCGTCACGGGGGCCGGCGGTCAGCTGGGCAAGGCACTCGCCGCGCAACTGCCGGCCGCTCGGTCGGTGACCTCGGCCGACCTCGACATCACCGACCGTACGGCGCTCGACTCCTTCGACTGGTCCGGTGTCACGGCGATCATCAACGCTGCCGCCTGGACCGGAGTCGACAAGGCCGAGGAAGCCGGAAACACCTTGTCCGCTTGGGATGTGAACGCGAGCGGCGTGGCGAACCTGGCCTGGCACGCGCGCCGGCTCAGCATCCCGCTCGTCCACGTCAGCACGGACTACGTGTTCGACAGCGCCGAGGGATTCCTGACCGTCGACCAGCGGATCGATCCGCAGGGCGTCTACGGCATCACCAAGGCCGCCGGTGAACTCGCGGCACGACTGGCCCCGAAGTACTACGTCGTCCGCACGAGCTGGGTCTTCGGCGATGGTCCCAACTTCGTCCGGACGATGCTCCGGCTCGGTGCGGATCGGGACGAGCTCACCGTTGTCGACGACCAGTATGGGCGTCCGACGTACACGGTCGACCTCGCGGCGGCCCTGATCGCCTTGCTGGACAGGGATGCGCCGTCCGGGACGTACCATGCGACCGGCGCCGGCGAGGTGGTTTCGTGGGCGGACTTCGCGGCCGCGATCCTCGAGGGGACCACGTGCAAGGTGCGGCCGATCAGCTCGGCCGAGTACGCCGCCGGCAAGCCGAACATCGCGCCCCGGCCCGCGAACAGCGCACTCGACTTGTCGGCCCTGGAGTCCGCCGGCATCACCATGCGCGACTGGCGCGCGGCACTTGCGGAGTACCTGGCCAACGACCAGGGCTAGTCAGTCTTCCGCAGGCCGGCGATGACGATGTCGAGCATCCGGTTGGCCTGCTCGGGGGCGATGTCGGGGAGCATGGTGAAGCCGCCGATCAGTCGCAACACGTCCTCCAGCCGGAGGTCGGACCGGACGGCGCCGTCCTCCTTGGCAGTGTTCAGCAGCAACTCGCCGGCGTCCCTGACGTTCAGCTTGCAGGACTTGAAGAACTCCGAGTCCTTGCCCAGGGCAGTCATCAGCTCGTGGGACAGGCTCTTCTTGGACACGTTGTAGCCGACGAAGCTGCGCATCCAGGCGGCCAGCGCCTCGAACGGCTCGAGCTTCTCGTGGAACCCGTACGCCCGGTCGCAGACGGACTGGATCTCGTCCACGTACACGGCCTCGAGGAGCGCCGTACGGCTCGGGAACCGGCGGTACAGCGTGCCGATCCCGACCCCGGCCCGGCGGGCGATCTCCTCCAGCGAGGTGTCGGTCCCGTGCTCGGCGAACGCCTCTCGCGCCGCCGTGACCAGTAGGTCGTAGTTCCGCCGGGCGTCCGCCCTGGTCGGCTTGGCAGCCGGCAGCGGAGGCAGGTCGCCCCGCGTGGCCGGCTTGGCGCCTGTCGCCGCCGTGCGTGCCGCGCTCATCCGGACCTCCTCACCAGCCCAGCCGAAAAGTGCCCAATCGAAAAGGCATCCTGAAATTCGCTTGAAAAGCGGAGGTAGCCTCCGTATCGTATCCGGAGGAGCGCTCCACTTTTCGCTGTCACCACTCTAGCCCCTTTGGGGGAAGGAGCAAGTTCTCATATGTCGGCAACAGCCGCGGCGCCGGCCGGCGCCAAATCAGGCGGACAACCGGCCGCGCGTCGCCCGGCCGTAGTCCTGGCGGTCATCCTGGTCACCCAGTTGATGGTGATCCTCGACGGCACCGTCGTGAACATCGCAATGCCCAAGATCCAGCAAGCCCTCGACTTCAGCCCGGCGAACCTGTCCTGGGTGCAGAACGCGTACGCCCTCGCCTTCGGCGGACTACTGCTGCTCGGCGCCCGGGCCGGCGACCTGCTCGGCCGCCGCCGGGTCTTCATCACCGGTGTCTCCGTCTTCACCGCCGCGTCGCTGCTCGGCGGTATCGCCCCGAACGCCGAACTGCTGCTGGCCGCCCGCGTCCTGCAGGGCATCGGCGGCGCGATCGCGGCACCGGCCGCGCTGACCCTGCTGATGCTCACCTTCCGCGAAGGTCCGGAGCGGATGAAGGCGCTCGGTCTCTACAGCCTGGTCTCGTCCGGTGGTGCCAGCGTCGGCCTGGTGGTCGGCGGCATGCTTACCGACTGGGTGTCGTGGCGCTGGGGTCTGTTCATCAACGTGCCGATCGGTATCGGCCTGGTCATCGCCGCCCGCGCGGTGATGTCCGAGACCGAGCCGGAGCACGGCAAGTTCGACGTGGCCGGCGCACTCACCTCGACGTTCGGCATCACCGCGCTCGTCTACGGCTTCATCCGCGTCGCCGAGGCGGGCTGGGGCTCGACCGAGGTGATCGCCGCGTTCGCGGCCGGCCTGGTTCTGCTGGTGGCGTTCGTGCTCGTCGAGCGCAAGGTGAGCCACCCGATCGTGCCGCTGCGGTTGTTCGCGAACCGGGACCGCGTCGCGGCGTACCTGACCATGTTCCTCGTGGTGGGGACGATGTTCGGGATGTTCTTCTTCCTGACCCAGTTCCTGCAGGGTGTGCTCAAACTCAGTCCGCTGGCGGCCGGTCTGGCCTTCCTGCCGATGACCGGTCTGCTGTTCGCCTCTTCCCGGATCGTGCCGCGGCTGGTCGGCCGGGTGTCGAGCGGCAAGTTGATGGTCAGCGGTTCCGTCCTGGTTCTGCTGGGCATGCTCTGGCTGACCCAGGCGACCGCGACCAGCAGCTACCTCGGTGCTGTTGTCGGCCCGCTTGTGTTGTTCGGTACCGGCGCCGGGCTGATCTTCATCCCGCTCACCGGTAGCGCACTGGCCGGGGTCCAGCCGGAGGACGCCGGCGCGGCATCGGGTCTGCTCAACGTCCTGCAGCAGGTCGGCGGCGCACTCGGTCTCGGCATCCTGGTCACCGTCTTCGGTACGGCGAGCCGCAACTCAACTGCAGGCAACCCGGTCGAGATCCTCACCGACGGCGTGCACGCGGCCTTCATCGGCGCGGCGGTCTACGCGGCCCTCACCCTCACGGTGATCGTCCTCGGCGTCCGTCCCTGGAACCGCGGCAAGTCCCTGGCAACCGAGGTGGCACCCGCCGAGCCGGCGGTGGCCGAGTCCCACATCTGACCCACAACGATCGAGGCCACCACGGTGGGGTGGTGGCCTCGAGGTCAGCTCTGGATCGGCAGCCGATAGGTGATGAACCTGCTCTGCACCTCGTAGCCAAGGCGCTCGTACAGGCCGAGGGCGCCGGTCGGGTTCTCCGCGTCCACGCCGAGCGCCGCGCGCTCGTATCCGGCTCGCTCGGCCTCGACCATCAACCGGGCGACGGTGACCGCGGCCAGCCCGCGACCGCGATGCGACCGGCGGGTGCCCACCGTTCCGACCCACACCTCGCGGACCCCGGTTGCCTCGGCGTCCGCGAGGTACTCGTAGCCCAGGCTGTACGAGACGATCTCCTCGCCATCGAGCACCAGATACGAGAGGTCCCCGCGGAACGCGCGCGATCCGGTGAACCAGGTCTTCCACGAATCCGGGTCCTTCGGTGTCGCACCCCAGTGGTCCAGGAACACCTCGTTGTGCGTCAGCCGCAGCGGTTCGTCGTACGCCGGGTCGAACGCCACCAACTGAAGTCCGTCCGGAACCGGGAGCTCGGTCAGCGGCGTACCGAATCCGCGTTCCATGGTGAAGAAGTACCGGCACGGCTCGAAGCCGAAGCCGGTCAGCAGTTCGTCCGCACCGGTGTTCGAGGCGATCGCGCTGGTGTTGATCTCGCCGACGGTCCCGGGCTGCCGTTCCTCGTGCATCGCGGCGGCCCGGTGGTTCAGCCAGCGCACCAACGCGGCACCGACACCACGCCCACGCCACTCCGGATGGACCGCGCCCTCGGTACGAACCCGGTGCACGTCGACGATGTGGTCGGGTGTGCGGACCACGCCGTACCCGACCAGCTGATCGCCGGACCACAGCCCGATGCTGTCCCGCGCGGCGTCCAGCTTCGGATCCGCCAGCTCCTCGAGCAGGTCGTCGGCGTCGTAGTTCTCCATCTCCTGGTCGACCTTCTCCTTGGCCGCCAGCAGTTCCGCCCACGCGTCCGCGTCCGCCTTGTCGATCGGCCGCGCCTCGAGCCGGGCCGGCCACCCCTCAGTCGTCCCCATACCCACAGACGGTAGAGGCGGTTTCGCCCGGGAGCATCCGAATTACCCGGCCAGTTGTTCGCACAACCACCGGACCGCCAGCGGATACCGGTACTCGATCCCGCCGTGTTTGCCCTCGAACAACTCGAACTGCACAGCCGGTACGCCGGCCTCCCGCACGACCTGATGGAACGCGGTCGCACCCAGATCGAGGAAGTACTCGTCCTGCTTGCCCGCGTCGATCCACACAGCCCGCATCGAGCTCAACGCCTCCGCGTACTGCGGTTGGCCGGCCATCACCACCGGGTCGAGCGCGAGCCATCGCTCCCACACCTCCGGGATCAACCGGCCGAGCTCGTCGTACGGCAACAAGACGGTCCCGTCCGCCTCGGCCGAGTACGCGGCGGCGTACCCGTACATCTCCAGCAGCTCGAGATCCTGGTGACTGGTCTGCCCGGCCCGAGCCTCGATATCGGCGAAGAACTTCTCGTACGACCCGTCGTACCGATCCCGCAACTGCCTTGCCCGCACCGGGAACTCAGGCTGGTAGGACAACTCGAACGCCGCGTCGCCCGCATGGGTCGCCAACGCCCCGAACACGTCCGGCCGGAGCAACGGGGTCACCATCGCCGCGTAGCCGCCGCTCGACTTACCGGTGATCGCCCGATGGTCCCGATCCGCGATGGTCCGGTACTTCGCGTCCACCCACGGCACGATCTCGTCGCACAGGTGCGAGTGGTACTGCCCGGTCCCCGGCGAGTCCAGGTACTGCGAACCGCCGAGCCGCGTCCACGCGTCGACGAACACCACGATCGCGGGCGGCACGTCACCAGTCGCGAACACGGCATCCAGCAACTCGGGATACGGCTGCCGGAACGGCGTCCGGTTCCACCACATCCCCAGGTGCCCGGTGTAGCCCATCGCCACGTAGATCGACGGATACCGCTGCTCCGACTCGTCGTACCCGGGTGGCAGGTAGACGAGGACCGGTCGTTCGTGCGGATCGCCCAGGGGATTGCCGCGGAGCAAGGTGCTGTCGAAGGTCGATTGCTCGAAGCGGCCGGCGAGTTCGGCAGACCAGGGCAGCATGCGGTGACCTCCTTGTCACATGGCAGCCGGTGCGGTGATGCCCAGCAAGCCGAGCCCATCGTGCAACACCTTCCGGGTCGCCGCACACAGGGCCAGCCGGCTGGCCCGGACCTCACCCGAACTGGACAGCACCGGACACGTCTCGTAGAACGACGACAGCGCGGTCGCGACGTCATACAGGTAGGTGCACAACCGATGCGGCTGCAGAGTCTCAGCGACCTGTACGACGGTGTCGGTGAAACCACCCAGGAGCAACGCCAGTCTCTGCTCGGCCGGTTCGGTCAGGACGGTGACCAACGTCGGTGAGTCGCCGGCCTTGTCGAGGATCCTGGTCAACCGGGCATGCGCGTACTGCAGGTACGGACCCGTGTTGCCGGTCATCGCGACCATCCGGTCGAGGTCGAACACGTAGTCGTTGGACCGGTCGTTCGACAGGTCGGCGTACTTGATCGCGCCGATCCCGACGGCCCGCGCGACCGTGTCCTGGTCGAGCCCGGGTCTGTCGGCAAGAAGAGCGGCGGCCCGGGCGACCGCCTCGTCGAGCAGTGTCACCAAGTAGACGGTGCCGCCATCCCTTGTCTTGAAGGGCTTTCCGTTCGGACCGAGAACGGTGCCGAAGGCGACGTGTTCGGCCGGAATTGTCGGCGGCAACCAACCGGCGGCCCGGGCGAGCGCGAAGATCTGCTGGAAGTGCAGCGACTGCCGATGGTCGACGACATAGACGATCCGATCGGCGTGCAGGTCGTCCACCCGGTGCTTCACGGCGGCCAGATCGGTCGCGCTGTAGCCGAACCCGCCGTCCGACTTCCGCACGATCACTGGCAACGGCGAGCCGTCCCGGCCGGTGAACCCGGGCAGGAACGCGCACTGCGCACCACCCGACTCGGTGAGCAGACCAGCTGATGCCAGTTCGTCCACGATCCCTTGCAGGGCGTCGTTGTACGCGCTCTCGCCGACCACATCCGCCCGCGTGAGTGGTGAGCCGAGCAACGCATAGACCCGGTCGAACTCGGTCAGCGAATACTCGACGAGCTGCTGCCAGATCTCCACGGTTTGCGAGTCCCCGGACTGCAGCAGGACGACCCGCAACCTGGACCGATCGGCGAACTCCGGATCGCTGTCGAAGTGCTTCCGCGACCGCTGGTAGAGCAGCTGCATCCCGTCCAGGTCGAGGGCATCCACCTCGGTCCCCTCGTCCAGAAGTTGCTCGACCATCATGCCGAACTGGGTGCCCCAGTCGCCGACGTGGTTCTGCCGGATCACCTGATAGCCGGCAAACCGCAGTACGTTGCAAAGGGCATCACCGATCACGGTCGACCGGAGATGGCCGACGTGCATCTGCTTGGCGACGTTGGGCTGCGAGTAGTCGACCACCACCCGTTCGCCCCGCTCCCGCAGCGGGCCACCGATCTTGTTCACTCCGGCCGCCAGAGTTGTGGGCAGCAAGGTCAGGTTGAGGAATCCGGGACCGGCGATCTCCGGCTGTGCGCAGAGGTCGCTGACCTCCAGCGCGGCGGCGAGCCGGACTGCGATCTCCCGCGGCGGCAGGCCGACGATCTTGGCCAGCCGCAGCGCGAGGTTGGTCTGGAAATGGCCGAACTCAGGCTTGGTCGCGGGCCGGAGTTCGGGATCGACGCCGGGCAGGCCGAAGGTGGTCTCGACGGCCGCGGTGAGCCGGGCAGACAGGACGGGCAGGACAGCGGACATGGCAGAGTCCTTCAAAGACGAGGCACTGGAACAGGGAGCTGGGGTGTTCAGACAGTGCGGCGTCGTCGTCGCAGGCCGGCGCAGGCGCACAGGGCGCTCACGATCACCGGGCTCGTCGACATGCGGACCATTATGCACGTCCGCGCCATGGATCTTGAGTTCTTTACAGCTGATGTGGTGACGGAGCCGGCCGTCTTTCGGACGGCGGGACGATCGGCGGCAGCTCGGTCTCGTCGAGGAAGACCCGCCGGACGACCCGCTCGGCCGCGTGCCCGTCGTCGAACTCGCAGAACTTCTCCCGGAACAGCTGCCGGTGCTTGGCCGCCTCGGCCGATGCGAACCGGCCGGTCTGGAGCGCGGCGAACAACTCCTCGGCCGACCGCGCGACCAGGCCGGGCGGGAACTCGGTGATGTCGAAGTACGTGCCGCGGGTGTCGTCGTACGATCCCTTGTCGTCGACCAGCAACATGATCGGCCGATCCAGGTTCGCGTAGTCGAAGGTGATCGACGAGTAGTCCGAGATCAGTACGTCGGCCGCGAGCATCAGATCCTCGACGCGGGGATGATCCGATACGTCGATCACCCGGTCGGAGCCGTGGTCAGGCGCGCCCTTGGCGAGCGAGTAGTGCGTCCGGACCAGCACCCGCCCGTGATCCCCGACGGCCGAGGCCAGCCGGTCCAGGTCCAGGTGGACCCCGGTGCCACCGAGATCGATCAGCCCGGTCGGCGTCCGGATCGCGTCCGTCGCGTCCCGCCAGGTCGGCGCGTAGAACACGACCAGGTGCGAGTCGTCGAACCCGAACCCGGCCCGGATCGCCCGGACCTCGTCGACCGTGGCGGTCAGCAGCCGGTCGTTGCGGGGGAAGCCGTACTGCAGCTCCTCGAAGTGCGCCGGATAGGTGCGCTCCCAGATCTCCGAGGAGTACCGGTTCGACGAGATGTTGAAGTCCCACCGGTCGGCCTGCCGCATCAGCTCGTCCAGATCGAGGTCCTTCGCCGCGACCGGGAAGTGCCGCAGATCCGTCCCCATCGTCTTCAACGGCGTCCCGTGCTGGGTCTGGATGTGGACCTGCCCCTCCCGCTTCTCCAGCTCCTTCGGCAGGTTCATGTTGCTGACGAAGTACGTCGCCCGCTGCACCAGCCGCTCGTACGCCGGCGAGCCCGCGACCACATACTCGACGCCCTCCGGGATCGCGGCGACGTGGTCCGCGTCGATCACCCAGACCCCCCGCAACTGCGGAGCCAGTTCGGCGGCCTTCTCGTAGATCGCGCGCGGGTTGCAGGCGTACTGCTTGAACCAGTACGCGCAGTACAGGGCGAGGTTCGGGTCCAGGTCGGCGCGGTTCAGCAGTTTGCCGACGGCCTTGCGCGGGTTCCCGACCTGGAGCATCTTCGAGCTCAGCTTGAGGGTCGAGTACGTCGCGTAGTCGTCATGGATCAGCATCCACCGCTTGAATCCGCGGCCGGTTCGATCCGCCGTGTACCCCTCCGGCTTCCACCGCTTCGCGAACGCGTGGGCGGTGTGGAAGAACTCGGCCCGGGTCTCCGGCCCGATCCGCTCGGGCCTGGCCAGTACGGCGAGGACGTGGTCCAGCGACCGGTCGAAGGCGAACCGCCGCCAGCCGGCCAGCTCGGGGTCGGAGGTGATGAACGCGTGCACCCGGTCGTACTGGTCGAAGATGTCGAAGTGCTTCCCGGACCGGGTGCCGTGGATGTTGCCGCCGGTGCGGTGCTGCCGGTAGTGCACGACGACCCGGTCCAGGGTGGCGATCCGCTCGGCCGTGAGCATGGTCGAGTACGTCCACGGGGCGTCCTCGTAGTACCCGGCCGTGAAGAGGAAGCCGTGCAGGGTGAGGAAGTCGCGCCGGCAGGCCTTGTTCCAGACCACCTCGAGGAAGGTGAGGAAGACGGGGCGCTCGGCCGCGGTGAAGACCCCCTCGCCGTCCCGGGCGAACGCGTCGTGCCGCTGGTTGCGGACCACCCGGCCGTCCCAGAAGATCCGCTCGTAGTCGAACATCACGATGTCCGGCCGGTCGGTGGCGTCGATCCGGTCTGCCAGCGCCTCCAGCGAACCGGGCAGGTAGAGGTCGTCCGCGTCCAGGAACAGCACGTAGTCGCCGCGGCACTCCTTCAGCCCGGCGTTCCGGGTCGGTCCGACGCCGACGTCCTCGGTCAGGTGCAGCGCCCGGATCCGGTGATCGGCGGCGGCGTACTCGTCCAGGATCCGCCCGCTACCGTCCGTGCTCGCCCCGTCCACCCCGATGATCTCGAAGTCGGTGAACGACTGACCCAGCACCGAGTCAAGGCACGGTCGCAACCAGGCCCGCACGTTGTGACACGGGACCACGATGCTGAACCGGGGGACGGTGCTGCTGGCGGTCATGGGAGGTCATCCTAGGGTCTGTATCCATGAGTTCAGATGTGTTCCAGCCATTGGCCGGACTCGAGGGGGTCGGCTCGGCGGCTCGGGCTGCCCGGGACGCGGTCGACGTGCTGCTGCGCGACCGGGGCCTGCGCAGGGTCAGCGCCGACGTGACGGCCGAGGCGCTGCTCCGGGGCGCCCACGCATCCGCGCTGCTGGCCGGCAGCCCGGCGACCCTCGACCAGGTACGCCGCGGCTCCGCCGACCCAATGGCGATGGGGGCGGTCCGGATGACCGGGGAGCTGATGAGCCTGGCGCCTCAGGCGGACACGGCCCCGATACAGGTCTGGACCAGGTTGCACCAGTTGGCCGCGGCCGAGCTGGGTCCGGCGGACCAGTTGGGCCACCTGCGGACCAGCCGCGAGCCGCTGCCCGACGACATCCCCGGCCTCCCGGCGGCTCCACCCGCGGACATCATGTGGGAGCGGCTGAGCGGTCTGGCCCGGGCGCTCACCCAGCCGACCACAGCCCCCGGTCTCGTCGTCGCGGCCGTGGTGCACGCCGAGCTCGCCGTACTCCGGCCGTTCCCGACCGCCAACGGCCTGGTCGCCCGGGCCGCCGAGCGCGTCCTGTTGGTTGCCCGGGGCATCGATCCGGTGGCGGTCACGGTGCCCGAGGCCGGTCACTGGGAGTTGTCGGCATCATATGTGCGCGGCCTGACCGATTACGCAGAGCAGGGGGTGACCGGAGTCCAGAGCTGGTTGCTCCGGAGCTGTGAAGTGCTTGCCCTCGCCGCCGAACGTTCACCGCTCAACAACTCCGCCCCGGAAGGAAAGTGAGCAACGGGTCCGGACATGCGAACGGCGCTCTCTCACGAGAACGCCGGTCGCTGGCACATCATCCTGGTTACCAAGCGTGCACCTTGTCTGCCGCCCAGGACTAGCCTGGGTCGAGCTGCCCGTTTGGGATGGGCTGGTCGCCGCGTGGGTGCCGGGATGGTGTGCAATCTCTACAGGAACCGAGGTCCCTTGTGCATTCCTTTGTACTCCCGAAAGCCCTTTCTGGGAAGAGTTTGGCGGACCTTCATCAAGCTGAGAAGTTCGGCCGGGAAGTCAGCTTTCGGTTGGCCGGACCCGCCGGCGGGCGGCGTACAGAACGACTCCGGCGGCCACCAGACCGGCCCCGAAGGCGGTTGCGGCGAGTGCCGGACGACGCGCCTCGCGGAGCCGGGCGCGGTCGGCCAGGGCCACCGGTTCGGTGAAGTCGAGCACCGGCCAGTCGCGGGAGATCGCCAATCTGCGCAGGGCTTTGTCCGGGTTCACCGCGACCGGGTGCCCGACCGCGGCCAGCATCGGTTCGTCGGTGATCGAGTCGGAGTAGCCGTAGGAGGCCTGCAGGTCATAGCCTTCCGTGGCGGCGAGCTCGGTGATCGCGATCGCTTTCTGTGGACCGTAGACATAACTCTCGATCTCACCGGTGTACTTGCCGTCGGCAACTACCATCCGGGTGGCGATCACCTTGTCGGCGCCGAGCATCGCGCCGATCGGCTCGACCACCTCGGAGCCGGACGAGGAGATGATCACCACCTCCCGGCCGGCCGCGTGGTGCTCCTCGATCAGCGCCACGGCCTCGGCGTACACGATCGGCTCGACGATGTGGTGCAGCGTGTCGGCCACGATCGACCGGACCGTGGCGACGTCCCAGCCGGTGCACATCGCGGACAGGTACTCCCGCATCCGCTCCATCTGGTCGTGGTCCGCGCCGCCGAGCAGGTAGACGAACTGCGCGTATGCGCTGCGTAGCACCGTCCGCCGGTTGATCAGGCCGCCGGCGTAGAACGGCCGGGAGAAGGCCAGCGTGCTGGAGCGGGCGATGATCGTCTTGTCGAGGTCGAAAAAGGCAGCTGCGCGGGGCGTCGCCAGGTGCTCCATGACGTCGAGCATAGGACCGTGGGCGAAACGCCGGGGCCCGGCCTTTCGTGTGGCCTGCTATCCCGTTAGACTGGTGAGCAGTGTGACAGTGACACTGGCCTGGGAGCCTCGAAAGAGGGCCCGGACCCGGGGGTCAGACGTCCCGGTTCGCAACAGAACTGAGATGTGTGAGCTTCGGTATCGGGGGGTACATACCTCCTGACAGTGGCAGACTGTCGCCTCCTGATCGGCCCCCGGCTCCTCCCCCCGAGCCCGTGGCCGAAGACGGCCCCCGGTCACCCCCCCGCCGGGGGCCGTCGCCTTTCCTGGGCACGGTTCCCCCCGGACTTCTAGATGCGGCGATCTCGGTTTTGGTTGCCGATTCCGATCGAGAAACCTCAAAAGAATGTATTTTCTTCACTTTCGCCGGGCGTGAGAGCGTTTCCACTTTATGCAGGGTCTTGACAATGTAGTCGCGCGGTCACAGTTTGTGTCCTATGAACCCGCGAAGCCGCCGCCCCGAGGCCGCGATCATCACCGTCCTGCTCACGCTTCTATTCGCCCTAATGGGCCTATTGCTGGTGCCCGGCTCCAGCTCCGCCGCCACCAACCTCGTCACGAACGGAACCTTCGAAACCGGCAACCTGGCCGGCTGGTCGTGCTCGGCCGGGACCGGCGCCGTCAGTGCATCCGCCCACACCGGCAGCTGGGCGCTCCAGGGCAGCCCGACCGCCGGCGACAACGCCCGCTGCGGCTACACCGTCTCGGTCCAGCCCAGCTCGACGTACACCCTGTCCGCCTGGGTCAAGGGCTCGAACGTCTACCTGGGTGCCGACGCGTACACGAGCACGTGGAGCACGAACACCGCGTGGAACCAGCTGACCACGACCTTCACCACGAGTGCGTCGGCCGCCACGGTGACGATCTACCTGCACGGGTGGTACGGACTCCCGGCGTACCAGGCGGACGACGTCGTACTGGATGGGCCGGGCGGGACCGGGCCGCCACCGGACACGACAGCGCCGACCACTCCGGGTGGTCTCACGGTGGGCAGCCCGACGTCCAGCTCCCTGCGGCTCGACTGGTCTGCCGCGTCCGACGCGAACGGCATAGACCACTACGACGTGGTGCGCGGGTCTGAGCCCGCCCAGCGCGTCGGCAACGTGACCAGCTGGACCGCGACTGGTCTGAGCCCGAGTACCACCTACAGCTTCAAGGTCCGGGCCTGCGACCCGTCCGGCAACTGCTCGCCGTATGGCGCGACGGTGTCCGGCACCACCTCGAGCGGACCGGTCGATCCGCCGGCCACCCTGCCGAAGCACATCCTGACCGGCTACTGGCAGAACTTCGACAACGGCGCCACGGTCCAGCGGATCCGCGACGTCCAGGCGGAGTACGACGTGATCGCGGTCGCCTTCGCCGATGCCGATCCGAGCCGGCCCGGTGGGATCACCTTCACCGTCGACCAGGGCCTGAACTACCCCGCCGCCGAGTTCAAGGCCGACGTCGCCGCGAAGAAGGCGGCCGGCAAGAAGGTCATCCTGTCGGTCGGCGGCCAGAACGGCACGATCTCGGTCGGCAACGCCACCGCGGCCACCAACTTCGCCAACAGCGCGCTTTCGGTACTGCGGGAGTACGGGTTCGACGGGATCGACATCGACCTGGAGAACGGGGTCAACGCGCAGTACATGGGTCAGGCACTGCGGAGTCTGCAGAGTCAGTTCGGCGCCGGGCTGATCATCGCGATGGCCCCGCAGACGATCGACATGCAGAGCACCTCGTTCGAGTACTTCAAGCTGGCGATCGCGATCAAGGACATCCTGACCGTCGTCAACGTGCAGTACTACAACTCCGGTTCGATGAACGGCTGCGACGGCCAGGTCTACTCGCAGGGCACGGTCGACTTCATCACAGCGCAGGCCTGCATCATGCTGCAGAACGGGCTGCGGCCGGACCAGGTCGGTCTGGGACTGCCCGCGTCGAGCCGGGCGGCTGGGAGCGGCTACGTGTCGCCGACGATCGTCAACAACGCACTGGACTGCCTCACCCGCGGCACCAACTGCGGCAACTTCAAGCCGAGCACCACCTGGCCCACGCTGCGTGGTGCGATGACGTGGTCGACCAACTGGGACGCGACCAACGGCAACGCGTTCTCGAACACGGTCGGCCCGCACGTCCACTCGCTGCCCTGATGCACAGCTATCGCCCTTCGCCGGTGCTTGCGGCGCTCGGTGTCTGCTCGGAGGACGAGCAGCTCTACCGGGCGCTGCTGGCCCGGCCGGAAGCAACCGCGACCGACCTGGCCGCCGACACTGGGTGGGCCGTCACCCGGGTGACCCGGCACCTTCGATCCGTGCTGTCTCTTGGACTGGCCTTCCGAACACCGGGGCGCCCGGCCCGGTACACGCCGGCCGTCCCGGAGGCCGCCGTCGAACTCCTCGCGCTGCGCAAGCAGGCGGCGATCGTGGAGGCCCGGGTGGGAGCTTCGGTGCTGACGGCGGAGTTCCGGGCCCGGCGGGAGGCCGAGCCGTTCATGGTGATCCGTGGGGCCGAGGCGGTCGCCCAGCGGTTCTTCCAGGCTCAGCAGAGCGCGCAGGACGAAGTACTGGTGCTCGACAAGCCACCGCATGCCGTCCTGCCGATCGAGGTGCGCCGTTCCCGTGGGGTCGGCTATCGGACGATCTACGACGTCGCGGCGTTGGGCAACCCGGCCGACGTGGCTGTGGTTCGGTCTGCGGGGAGCAGTTGCAGGGTGCTGCGCGACGTACCGCTGAAGCTGGTCGTCGTGGACCGGCGTACTGGGTTGTTGCAGACGGGACCGGACGTGTTGGTCGAGGTGGAGTCGGGCAGTCTGCTGGATGGGTTGCTGCGGTTGTTCGAGCTGTTGTGGCAGCAGGCGACGCCGTTGTCGGTCGAGCCGTCGGACGGGCCGTTGACTGCGGAGGACCAGCAGTTGCTCGCGCTGGCGGCTGCCGGGTTGACGGATCAGGCGATCGCGCGGCGGCTCGGGGTTGCGCAGCGAACGGTCGAGCGGCGGATGCAGCGGATCTTGAAGGCACTCGACGCGACGACCCGGTTCCAGGCTGGTCTCCGGGCCGGCCAGCGCGGGTTGCTGGTCTAGTCGGTGACGTCGGCGACCGTGGCGTTGAGGGTCTTCACCAGAGCCCCGGCGTCCACGGTCAGGCCGACGCCGTGCTCGCCACCGCCGATGGAAGTGGTCCCGGTCACCCGCTCGTCGGCGATCACCGGCCAGGGGTGGTTGCTGCCGAGCGGGGTGATCGTGCCGCGGACGTAGCCGGTCACCTGCAGGGCGGTGTCGGCGTCCGGCATCGAGATGCGGTTCACCCCGAGCAGGGCACGCAGCTTCGGCCAGGCGATCTCCCGGCCGCCCGGGACCAGGACGAACCGGTAGTCGTTGTCCGCGAGCCGGACCACGATCGTCTTGATCAGCTGGGCCGGGTCGATCCCGCGTGCGGCGGCGGCCTCCTCCAGCGAGTTCACCCGGCCGTGGCGGGTCTCCTCGTAGGTCAGGCCGAGGGCGTCTGCTGCTTCGGTGGCTCGGGTCACCTGGCTAGTTTCGCAAACGGCTGGGAACGCGTTTGAGCAGCAGTGTCAGGAGGAGGGCGACCAGGAAGAGCACGCCCGCCTCGGCGACGACACCCGGCCACGCGAAGTGGGTCCACGCAGTACCGCCGAGACCGCCGAAGACGGACGAGCCCAGGTAGAAGGCGAACAGGTAGAGGCTGGAGGCCTGGGCTGTACCGCCGCCGGTCGCGTGGGCTCGGGCTGCTACCCAACCACCGGCCACACCGTGTACGGCGAAGAAGCCGGCCGTCATGATCCCCAGCCCGAGGACGATCAGGGGCAACTGATGCGCCAGGGTTGTTGCCACTCCGGCCAGGGTCACCAGACAGCCGACCGGGACCACTGTGCGGCGACCATACCGATCCGCCAGCCGACCGGCAGTCGCCGAGGCCACCGACCCCAGCAGGTAGACAGTGAAGACCAGCCCCACCAGTCCAGGGCCAAGCCCGTACGGCGCTGCTGACAGGCGGAAACCGGTCGCGTTGTAGACCGCGACGAACGCGCCCACGGCGGTGGCGGCGACTCCGTACAGAGCGAGCAGGCCGGGATCCTTGACGACCTGCAGTAGGCCGCGCGCACTTGGTCTGGTTGCGACGAAGTTGCGTGAGTCCGGCAGGAGGACGGCCGTCAGTACGGCGCAGAGAATGCCTAGCACCGCGATCCCTGCTAGTGCTGCCCGCCAGCCGCCGACATCGGCCAGGCCGCCGGCCACCAGGCGACCAGCCATGCCGCCTACGGCCGTTCCGGCGATGTAGAGGCCGCTCGCTCTCGCGTGGGTCTGCTCGTGGACCTCTTCGCGGAGGTAGGCCATCGCGATGGCGGGAAGGCCCGCCAGTGCGATGCCCTGCACGCCTCGCAGGGCCAGCAGGGTCTGCCAGGTTGGTGCGAAGGCACAGAGCACGGCGATCGCGGCCGCGGCGGCTACTGACCAGCGCATGAGGTTGGTGCGGCCGAGCAGTTCGGACGCAGGCCCTGCGATGAGCAGCGCGATGCCCAGGCCGAAGGTGGCGAAGGACACGCTGAACGCGCTCTGACTGGCCGAGACCGAGAACGCTTCGGCCAGCTCCGGCAGTAACGCCTGGGTGCTGTAGAGCATGGCGAAGGTCGCCAGCCCGGCGGCGAACAACGCCACGGACAGCCTGCGATACCCGGGATCACCAGGGAGATAGCCAGCCTTGACGGCGACCGCTGTGTGCATGCCTTCGACGGTGACAGATGTTTTTACATACGTAAAATGCCGCCGACGACGGAGATCGATACGCTGACGGTATGAATGTCGAAGATCTCCGGTGGTTCGCCGTGCTGGCCGAGACCGAGCATCTGACCGAGGCGGCCGCGTTGCTGGGGACCAGCCAGCCGAATCTGTCCCGCTCACTCCGCCGGGTCGAGAGCGCCTTTGGAGTCCGGCTGTTCGAGCGCGAGCACCGCGGGATCCGGCTCAACCCGTATGGCCGGTTGGCGCTTTCGGCTGCTCGGGCCAGCGTCGCTGCGGTGGACTCGGCCCAAGTCCGGATCGATGCCTTGCTCGACCCGGACTCGGGCACCGTCGGGCTGGCGTTCCTGCATTCGGTCGCGACCGGGCTGGTCCCGGATCTGCTGAAGGCGTTCCGCGAGGTTGCGCCTCAGGTCCGGTTCGCGCTGCGGCAGGAACCGGCGCACGACATCGTTCGGGATCTCGAGTCGGGGGATGCCGAGATTGCCATCACTGCGCCCCGGCCGGATCCCGATCGCTTCGGGTGGCATCCGCTGGAGCGGCAGCGGCTGTGTCTCCACGTACCGCCCGGCCATCCGCTGGCGGGGCGGCGACGAGTGGAGTTGGTGGCGGCCGCTGCGGAGCCGTTCATCGGGCTGCAGCCGGGATTCGGGTTCCGCCGGGTGACCGACGAGTTGTGCCGGGCGGCCGGGTTCACCCCGCGGCTGGCGTTCGAGGCGACTGACCTGGCGACGATCGACAGTCTGGTCGGCGCCGGACTCGGGGTCGCGGTGCTCCCGGAGGGCGCAGTACGGGGGAGTGAGAGTGGGGCTGTGCCGGTGCCGCTGGCCGGAGTACGGGCTCGCCGGGAGATCGGGATGGCTTGGCGGCGGCAGGCGGAGCTGTCTCCGGCGGCCGAGCGGTTCCGTGCCTTTGTGCAGGACATCAAGGCGTGACAGTGCGGCGGACGGCTTGGTGCCGTCCGCCGCACTTGCCGGTGTTGTCAGAAGCCGGCGGTGATGCGGGTGAACTGCCAGTTGTCCTGGGCGATGCCACTGCAGTTGGAGACCACGCCGCCGCCCGGGCATGGACGGTCGCGGTTCACCGACCAGAACGCGAGCCGGGCGAGGCCCTTGCCCCTGGCCCAGTCGGTGATGCTCTGCCAGGTCGCCGGAGTGGTGAGCTCCTGCTGGTCGGACAGTCCGTTCATGCCGGAGATGCCCTGGTGCGCGTACGCCTGGGCGTCGGTCCAGCCGAAGGTCGCCTTCAGCTTGTTCTTCAGGCCTTCGGACGCGCCGACGGTGTCGTTGTAGATGTTGCCGCTGCCGAAGTCGAACGGCATCAGCGTGAAGACGTCGATGTTCGCGCCGAGTGCCGCGGACCGCTCGATCAGCCGGTTGCCCCAGTAGTTCGGACCCGTCGTGGTGGTGCCGAACGTGAGGATCGTCTGGATCCCGGGGTTGTTCTGCTTGACGATCTTGAGTGCGTTGAGGATGCGGTCCTGGACCACTTCGCTCTCGAACTCGTCGCTGTTCTCGATGTCGATGTCGATCGCCTTCAGGTTGTAGGCGTTGATCACCTGCTGGTAGGCCCCGGCCAGGGCCTCCGGCGTACTGCAGTTCGGGCCGAGCTTGTTACCGCTCCAGCCGCCGATCGACGGGACGATGTCGCCACCTGCCGCGCGGATGGCCGCGATCGCGTTGGCGTCGGCGCTGCCCTGGAGTGGCCGGCTGCCGTCCCAGGCCGGGTTGCAGCCGCCGGACGACAGGATGAAGGCCATCGTGAACCACTTGATGCCGGTCGCGCTCATCACCGTCGACGGGCTCGGCGGGTCGCCCCAGCCCATGTAGAGGTACGGTGCGGCCCTTCGCGTGCCGTCACCGTTGCCGCCTGTTGTGGTCTTGACGGAGATGCTGCCGCTCTTGGCGCCTTCACCCGCGCTGTTGGACGCACTCACCTGGTAGCTGTACGTCGTGTTCGCGGTCAGCCCGGAGTCCGTGAACGACGTACCGGTGGGGCTGCCCACCTTCGTACCGTTGCGGTAGACGTTGTAGCTCGTCGCACCGCTCGCCGCGTTCCACGACAGGCTGACGGATGACGAGGACGGAGTACCGGTGAGTCCTCCAGGTGCTCCGGGGACCGTTCCGCGTCCGCCGCCTGTGCAGGAACCGCCGTTGAGACGGCAGGCGGCGAGACCCGGGAAGTTGCCGGGGCTGCCGTTGAAGCCGAAGGTGAAGGTGGCGCCCGGCGCGAGTGGTCCGGCCCAGCCGGGCGGCGTGAACGTGTGGGTCTGGCCGCTGCTGCTCCGGGTGGCGTCCCACGAGCTGGAGATCGTGTAGCCGGACGGGAAGTCCAGGGCCACACTCCACGTGCTCAGTGGGCTGCTGGTGCCGTTGGTGACGGTCACCTTGCCCTCGAAGCCGCTGCCCCAGTCCGAGACCTTGGTGAAGGACGCGGTTGCTGTTGCTGCTTGGGCCGCGGGGGCGACCAGGACTGACAGGACGACCGCTGTGACAGTCGCGATCACGGCGGCGATGTGTTTGCGTTTCATGGTGCTCCGATCAGTGGGCGGTACGTGATCAGACCCGACCCCAGAGGGCGGGGACGTTCGGCGGTTCCCATCCGGTCAGCGAGGTGTGACCTTGGATGCACTTGTAGGTGAGGCCGTCGTAGGACACCAGCGCGCCGGTCGCGTACGCCGTGTTGGGCGCCCACGGGGTCGCCGTCGGTGGGGTGGTGGGCGGGGTGGTCGGTGGTGTCGTGGGGGGAGTGGTGGGCGGTGTCGTCGGTGGGGTGGTGGGCGGCGTGGTCGGCGGCGTCGTGGGCGGTGTGGTGGGCGGGCCGCTGCAGCCGGGGGTCTCGGCGTTGACCGAGTTGACGACGGCGTTGAACAGGGTGACGGCGGGGTCGAGCGCCTCGAGGGAGTACATCATCGCGCCGGCCAGGCCGTTGCAGTGCTGGAAGTCGGCCTTCGCCTTGATGGATTGGGCGTTGTCCCCGGTCCAGAAGGTTCCGTTGCGGTAGAACCAGGACGCCTTCGTGGTTTCGTCGAAGAACGTTGCCGATGGGCTGTCGACGAACCCGACGAGCTCCTTGTAGAAGGAGACACCGGGGACGTTACCGCTCAGCGCACTGCCGTCCGCGGGTGCCGTGGCGGTCTGGTACTTGCCGTTGGCGGTCGCGGGGACACCCTTCCATCCCCTGTAGTAGAAGGGGTATCCGATGGTCAGCTTGTTCGCCGGGAACCCGCCGGGGATCCCGTACGCCAGGTCGCCGGTGGTCCACGCCTTCACGGCTCCGTCGATCGAGTACTTGGCCGTGCCCGGCGGGATCGGCGTACTGGGGTCGTCCGGGGCGGCGTACAACGGGTCCTGGAAGTTGGTCGGCCCGGTCGCCTCCCAGCCGCCGTGCATGTCGTACGTCATCACGTTGTTGTAGTCCAGGTACTGACCGATCTTGTCGGTCTCGATGGTGGCGATCTTGTCCTGGCCGGCCGGGGTGGCGGCGGTCAGGTAGTAGCGCCTGCCGGTCTGGTTGCCGTAGGCATCCAGTTGGGCGCGGAGTTCGGCCAGCAGCAGGGTGAAGTTCTGCTTGTCCGCCGGGCTGTAGTGGTTGCCGACGTGGCCGTTCGGAGAGCCCGGGTACTCCCAGTCGATGTCGATGCCGTCGAAGATGCCGGCGCCGCTGCCCGGGCCGCCGAAGCCGTCGATCACCGGCAGGTCGCCCTTGAGGAACATGTTCACGCAGGAGCTCACGAACGCCTTCCGCTTGGCATCGGTGGCGGCGGCGTCGGAGAAGTACTTGGAGTAGGTCCAGCCGCCGATCGAGATCAGGATCTTCAGGTTCGGGAACTGCGCCTTGAGTTTGCGCAACTGATTGAAGTTGCCCTGGATCGGCTGGTTCCAGACGTCGCCGACGCCGTCGACGCTGATGTCGGCGCCGTACGACTTGCCGTAGTCGGCGAACGCGTCACCGGCGCCGTCACCCGCGTTCGGGTTGTTCTCGTCCTGCGACGCGGCCTTGTTCGACATGTTGCAGGTGTGGTCGGTCGGGTGGACGTTGGCGAACGCGTAGTTGAGGAAGTCGAGCTTCCCGGCGGCGCCGGTGGTGATCAGGTTCTTCGGGTAGAACCCGTTCGCGTAGATGCCCCACTGGGTGAAGTAGGCGGTCTTGACCCCGCCACTGGTTGCTTGGGGGGCGGCTTGGGTTGCTGTTCCGGCTGTCGCCGCGTTGATGCCGGCGGCGGCGATCAGTGCGGTGGCGGCGACTGCCGCCGTGGCGGCGAGGGTACGCAGTCGGCTCATGGGCGGGCTCCTCCGGAGCGGATTTAGTTAAAGACGCTTCGAAAGGAACCGTAGCCGTTCTGGGCGCGCGGGTCTCCGGCTGACTGTGGCGGATTGCCGCTGCTGACGGAAACCCGACAGGGTGTCGGGAGCCGCGGCGGCGCTTTGCCATCGTCCGGGCCGGGATTCCTTTGTCCACAGGGATTCAGATGGTTTCTGAGCAAACGGATTGTCGCGGCACCTTCTAGGTATGGAGACTTCACTGACGCCGGTGTCGCCGGTCCTGCTGGCCACTGCCGACGAGATGCTGCTCGACGATCTGCTTCGCCTCACCGCCGCGGCCGAGGTGACCCCACAGGTGGAGATGGACCTGCTGGGACTGCGCCGCTGCTGGCAGTCCGCCGTCTTGGTGGTGGTCGGCCAGGACTTGGCCGAACCGTTCGCCCGCACCCAGCCCGTCCGGCGGCCAGGTGTGGTGGTGGCAGCGGTCGACGCCGACGACGCGGAGATCTATCGACGGGCGCTGTCCATCGGCGCCGAGAATGTCCTCCTGCTGCCGGCCGACGAGGCCGCGCTGGGGGACAAGTTCGCCGACACGTTGGACGGCGGGGTCCGGGCCGCGACGACGCTCGCCTTCGTCGGCGGGTGTGGCGGTGCGGGTGCGACCACGTTGGCCGCGGCGGTCGCGGTGACCGGGAGCAGACGTGGGCTGCGGACGATGCTGATCGACGGCGATCCACTGGGTGGCGGGATCGATCTGGCGCTCGGCAGCGAGACGGGTGACGGAGCGCGGTGGCCTGGCTTGCTCAATGCCGCCGGCCGAGTCAGCGCCGCCGCGTTGCGGGCTGCATTGCCAACGGTGGATGGGCTTGCCGTGCTGTCGTGGGATCGCTCGGATGTGACGGCCCTGCCGCCGGAGGCGATGCGATCGGTGCTCAGCGCGGCCCAGCGAAGTAGTGATCTCGTCGTGGTGGATCTACCTCGCCGCGCTGATCCTGCGGCCGAAGAGGCGTTCGTTCGGTCGAGATGCACGTTGCTCGTGGTGCCTCGCGATGTCCGGTCCTGTGCGGCTGCGGCTCGCCTGGTCCGGCCGCTCCGGGAGGTGGCGACCGATCTGCGGGTGGTTGCTCGCGAGCCAGGTCTCGGTGGTCTGTCTGCCGTCGACGTGGCGGAGCACCTGTCGTTGCCACTCGCGGCGCGGTTGCGGTTCGACCGGGATTTGCCGGCGTTGATGGATCAGGGCCGCTTCGATCCACGGCCGAGGGGAGCACTCGGGCGGACGGCTGGAGAGTTGCTGGACTTGTTCGGTCTCCACGGATTGGCCGCGGCATGAACGTCCCGGGCGAACTCCTGGAGCGAGTGCGCGGGACGTTGGCCGCGCAGGGGTCCGAACCAACGCCGGCTCGCGTCGCCGCTGCGTTGCGGGCCGACGGCGAGGTCTTCGGTGATTCCACGGTGCTTGCCGTCGTCGAGGAACTGCGCCGGGAGAGTCTGGGTGCGGGTCCACTCGACGGGCTGCTGGCCGAGCCCGGGATCACCGACATCCTGGTCAACGGTCCGAACGAGGTCTACATCGATCGTGGTGCCGGGCTCGAGCGGATCCACTTACGCACGGGCGACGAACCCGCGGTACGACGCCTCGCGACTCGGTTGGCGGCTGCCGCCGGTCGCCGGTTGGACGACGCCACGCCGTATGTGGATGTGCGCTTGCCGGACGGGACCCGGTTCCATGCGGTGTTGTCGCCTGTGGCCGCGCCCGGTACGTGTCTGTCGCTGCGGGTGCCGTCGCGGAAGGTGTTCGGGCTGGAGGACTTGGTCGCGGCGGGGACGCTTCCTGCCGCGGGTGTTCCGGTACTGCGCGATCTGCTGGACGCACGGTTGGCGTTCCTGATCAGCGGGGGTACTGGTTCGGGTAAGACCACGTTGCTGAATTCCCTGCTCTCCATGGTCGACACGTCCGAGCGGTTGGTCGTGGTCGAGGACGCGAGCGAGTTGCGACCTGATCACCCGCACGTGATCCGCCTGGAGGCCCGGTCGGCGAACGTCGAGGGCTCGGGCGAGATCACCCTTCGCGAGCTGGTCCGGCAGGCGTTGCGAATGCGTCCGGACCGTCTGGTGGTGGGCGAAGTCCGGGGAGCCGAGGTCGTGGACTTGCTGGGTGCTTTGAACACAGGTCACGAGGGCGGCTGCGGTACGGTCCACGCCAACTCGGCCTCCGACGTACCGGCTCGCCTGGAAGCTCTGGGCGCACTGGCCGGGCTAGGGCGAGATGCCGTCCACAGCCAGGTCGCGTCCGCTTTGCATGCGGTGATCCACCTGTCGCGCGGCCGGGACGGCATACGCCGCGTCGCCGAGATCCGGGTGATCACCCGCTCGTCTGACGGCCAAGTGCTGACCCTCCCCGCCGTCCGCTTCATTGCCGGAGGCAATCTAGAACTGAGCGACGGCGCCTCCCGCTTCACCCAACTCCTGGCAGGCGCCGCATGAACGCCCACCGTCCTCGGCGCCGGGTGAGTGCCGCATGAACGCTCGCTTCCTCGCCGCCCTGATGGTTCTCGTAGCAGTGCTGGCACTCATACCGCCCCGAGGCCGAGGACTACACCGTCTGGCTGCCGCCTCGACCCCAACCCGACGCCCATCCCGCGGCGCCGCCGCGTTCGCCGGCTCCGCCAAGCGCCGCCTCCAGGTAGTGGCCGCCGCCATCATCATCGCTCTGGCCATCGGCCTGTCCCTCGGCCTGCAGTTGGTCGTCTCCGCCCTGGCCGTCGGCGCGATCGTCGCCGTGATCACCACCCAGCGATCCGCCGCCCGACACCGCGCCCTGGCAACTCAGCGCAGGACCCAGATCATCGAAGCCTGCGACGTCCTATCCGCCGACCTCACCGCAGGCCGCCCTCCCGCCGAAGCCCTCGAAGGCGCCGCCACCATCTGCCCCGACCTGACCCCTGCCGCCACCGCGGCACGCTTGGGCGGCGACGTACCCGCAGTCCTGGACCTGGCCGCCGAATCCCCAGGCGCCGAGTCGCTCAAGTCCCTCTCCGCAGCCTGGCAAGTAGCCGAAGAGTCCGGTGCCTCCCTCGCTGCCACCACCGAACGCCTCTCCACCACCCTCCGCTCCGACGAAGCCATCCGCCGCCAAATCACCACCAACCTGGCCGGTGCCCGCACCACCGCCCGCCTGCTGGCGATCCTGCCCCTCTTCGGCACCGCTCTCGGCTACACCCTAGGCGCCGACCCTCTCACCTTCCTCACCACCACCCCACCCGGCTACCTCTGTCTGACCCTCGGCCTGGCCCTAGCCACCACCGGCCTCCACTGGACCAACCACCTAGCCACCCTCCGCTAACCCACCCTGCCCCGAGGCCCCCGACCGCTGACCTGTCTGGAGACGACCTTGTCTACTTCCGCGCTACCTGCCGCACTCGCCGCCGGGCTCGCGATTGCTCTTCTCTTACCCGGCAGACCTGGTCCACGCCGTCTCGGTCGCAAGCGAAGTCCTGCAACCCGTCTGCAGCTACCCACCGGCCTCCGCAAGTCAGCAGCCGTACCCCGCAACCACCGATTGGTCGCCACCGCCTGCGCCATCTGCGGTCTGCTCCTATTCGGCCTTCCACTCGGCGCGCTAGCCGCAGCAGCTGCGTACTACTTCATCCCCCTCGCGCTCAGCAGACTCGAACCCGCCGCAGTCCGCCGCCGCAAAGCCCAAATCTCCGCCGACCTCCCACTCGCAGTCGACCTCCTCGCTGCCTGCCTACGAGCCGGCCGCCCACCCCAAGCAGCAGTAGGAACAGTCAGCCGAGCTCTCGACGGCCCACTCGCCGACCTCCTGGCCGAAGTAGAACGCCGCCTGGCCCTCGGCGTCGGCCCCACCGACGCCTGGTCGGCCCTCCTCGACGAACCACCCTGCGCGCCCTTCGCCCGTGCCGTCCGCCGAGCCCTCGACTCCGGCGCCCCACTGGCCAAGACCCTCGAGCTCCAAGCCGACGACACCCGCCAAGCCCACCGATGGACGATGGAAACCCAAGCCCGCACAGTGGAAACCCGTGCCGTTCTCCCCTTGGGCCTCTGCTTCCTCCCGGCGTTCATCCTGCTCGGCATCGTCCCCACCATCGCCCACACCCTGGAGACCACGATCCCGGGCCTATCCCGCTGACGACTCCGAGCCCGCAGCCAGCAGCACCTCCGCCACACTCGTCCGCGCATACAGAACGACGCGCCCAACCCGGTGCGCAGTCACCAGCCCACCCGCCCGCAACACCCCCAGATGCTGCGACACCCCACCCGCCGTAAGCCCCACCAACTCCGCCAGTTCTGTCGTCGACCGCGGCCCATCCAGCCGCCCCAGAATCGCAGCCCGCGACCGCCCCAACACCCCCACCACCCCACCGCCCCCAACCCCGGTGCCGGCCCGGCCTGCCTCCCACAGCGTGCCGATCCCGCGAGCCGGATAGGTCAGCGTCGGCTGCCACGGCGGAATCGTGCTCGAGTACACCGTCGGCCACACAAACGCGGACGGCGTCAACAGCAACCCCTCCCCGGCCAGCTGCCGCACCCCCTTGAACCGCCGATGCCGGATATGCAGCGCCCCCGCCCGCCACCTCACCGACTCCGCGAGATCATCGAACAACCCAGCCGGTCCCGCCTGCGCGAACCGCCGCCCGCGATACAACACGTCCCCCTCCAGCAACGCCCGGATCCGCCCCCAGTACGGCGCGATCGCCAGCTCCCAGTACGCCGTCAACTCACCGGCCAGCCGATCCACGCCCGCCACCGGATCGTCGTACAGGTCGACAATGGCAGCAGACGGCAGTTCCCCGGGTCTGGCCCGTTGGAGGCGTCTCGGAATTGTCGCGTCTTCCAACGACCCGATCGGATTCCGACGCGCGTAGGCCAGTACGTCGAGATCGGCGCGAACCTGGTGACCCGGCACTCGCCGTAGCGCGGCCAGGTCTGTCATGAGATCCGGCAACGGACTCTGCGGCGGCGGAGTGAGGAAATCCGCCACGTACCAAACCCGCGGATCGACCAGATCGAACAGCAACCCGAGCTCGACCCCGGCTTGGCCCAGCCGTGTCTTCGTGCTCTCGGCCCACCCCGAGTGAAACCGGTGAGCCCGGGGTGTCTTCAGCAGCCGGATGCTGGCGACGACCTCCCAGAGCGGTGAGATCGCCAGCCGTGTCCGCGCCAGATCCTCGACCGTGAAGCTGATTGTCAGCATCTGCCGTCCTCCGATGATGATTTAGCTCAGCCTAAATCAATTCCGGACCATCGGTCCGGCTCCGACGATGGCCGGGTATGGGCGGCGTGGCTCCCGTCGCCGCGCGGCCCCGAGGAGAGGATCACCATGGACTTCCAAGCCACCCTGAAGATCGGCGAACTGAACGTGCACCGCCTCGGCTTCGGCGCGATGCGGCTGACCGGCTATCGCCCGTACGCCGACCGCGCCGACGCGATCCGGGTAGCCCGCCGAGCGGTCGAACTCGGCGTCGACTTCATCGACACCGCCGACGCCTACGGCATCGGGGCCAACGAAGAACTGCTCGCCGAAGCCCTTCATCCGTATGCCGACGGGTTGGTGATCGCGACGAAGATCGGTCACACCCGTCCGTCGCCGGGCGAGTGGATCCCGCTCGGCCGGCCGGAGTACTTGCGCCAGGCCGCCGAGCTCTGTCTGCGCAGACTGAACCTCGACCGGATCGATCTGCTCCAGCTCCATCGTCTCGACCCCAAGGTCCCGATGGCCGATCAGTTGGGTGCACTGGCCCAGCTGCAAGCAGAGGGCAAGGTGCGTCACCTCGGACTGTCCGAGGTCACGGTTGCTCAACTGGAGGAGGCTCGCCGGCAGATTGAGGTCGTCAGTGTGCAGAATCGCTACAACCTCACCGATCGCGAGCACGACGAGGTCCTCGACTACTGCACCGCTGAGGGAATCGCCTTTATTCCTTGGCTTCCCATCGCGAATGGTGGCCACGCGACCTCATCGCTGCTGACCAAGATCGCGGCCGAGCTCGACGCCACACCGGCCCAGGTTTCGCTGGCCTGGCTGCTGCATCGCTCACCTGCGGTGGTTCCGATCCCCGGCACCAGTTCGGCGGCTCATCTCGACGAGAACGTCCGGGCTGGGCTTCTTCGGCTGACGGCGGATCACCTGTCCCGCTTGGATTCGCTCGGCCGATAGTTGTCCCCAGGTTCGAAATCTCCTTCTGCACAAGGGCATTTCCGACTGCACCTTGTCAGTAAGCCGTTCCGGACTGGCCGGGATGGCAGACCGGGAGGTTCGGCAAATGTCCAAGGTCCTCGTCCCCGTATCCCGTCGCCGGCGCACCGAGCGCGGCGCCATCACCGCCGAGTATGCGGTCACTCTGGCCGCGGCCTGCGGGTTCAGCGGCATCCTGATCGCGCTGCTCAAGTCCGAAGCGATGATCTCGGTGCTGAAGGCAATCATCAACTGGGCTCTCCAGGCCGCCGGCGTAGACGGCGTCCAGGTCTGACATGCCCAGCGACTCCGGCCGCGCGGCCCCTCACCGCGCGGCCGGGCAGTCGCCGCGAACGGAGGCGATGAGATGAACCGCAAGCAAGAAACACACGGGGCGCGTCGCGGAGGCCGTTGGGCACGTGGCGGAGAACGTCGCGCCTGTCACGGAGGAGGTCGGGCCCGTCAAGGAGGACGCCGCCGCGCCGAGGAGGGCACCGTCACCGCGGAGGTGGCGATCCTCTTACCGATGCTGATGGCAACAATCGTGTTCGGCTTCTGGGTCGTCGGCGTCGTGACGGCGAACGTCCGCAGCGTGGACGCAGCCCGCGATGTTGCCCGCGCGGTCGCCCGCGGCGAGTCCCCCGAGGCCGCCCGATCAATCGGCGAACGGGCCGCACCACCAGGCGCCCTGGTCGAGATCACCCGCGATGGCGACTACATCCACGTCACCGTCACCACCAGCAAGACGCCCGACTGGCCCCTCTTCAAGCAGCTCCCCGCAATCCCCGTCGAAGCCAAAGCAACCATCCGCAGCGAACCAGGTGAGGACCAACTCCCATGACCCACTACCTCAGGCAGCGACACCGTCATCGCGTTCGCAACGAGCGCGGCGCGGGCACGCTGCTCATGCTCTGGGTAGCCCTCGCGTTCCTCGGCGCCGGCCTTCTCGCCGTCCCCTGGATCGTCGTCTCACTCGGTTCCCACAGAGCCAACACCGCCGCTGACCTCGCCGCCCTCAGCGCCGCCCAAGCGATCCAATCCGGCGACCCAGACGCCTGTAAGACGGCCCGCGAGATCGCCACGGTCCACCACGCCGAGGTAACCCAATGTGCCGTCAACGGAGAAGTGGTCAGCCTCACGGTCGCCGTACACCTCCGCCTAGGTGCCCTAGGGACGCCCACCATCCACACCAACTCACGCGCCGGCCCAGTGACCGAGATCGCGGCGGATCCTGGTGGAGCAGACTGGGCAGATGACGGATAACGACCTCCACCTGATCGTGGTCGACGCGGCGAACGTGATCGGCTCGCGGCCCGACGGCTGGTGGCGCGACCGGGCCGGCGCGGCTCGCCGCCTCCTGACCAGCCTGACCGTGTACCAGCAGCACCCCGACACTCACGCCGATATCACCGTCATCCTCGAAGGAGCCGCCCGAGCCGCCGCCAACCCTCCGACCGCCGCCGACCGTCCATCTGCCGCCGGCCCTCCAGCCGTCGGCAGGCCGCCAAGCGCCGGCTCGCCTGACCAGCCGTACGGCGAGCTGGACATCGTCCTGGCATCCGGTTCAGGCGACGACACCATCGTCGACGTCGTCCGTGCCGCTGCCGACGAACACCAGGGTCGCCCGATCTCCGTGGTCACCGCCGACCGAGCCCTCCGCGCACGGGTAGAAGCCCTCGGCGCCACCGCCGCAGGACCCCGCTGGCTCCTTGATCGCCTGCAGTAACCCAACGCCGGTCAACGGTTCAGCATCCGCGTCGGCGGAGCAGCCCACGCACCCTAAGCACCGGTACGCGTGGTTGGTCTGCTGTTGCCTGGATAGTTGCTTTCGCGCCGGATTGTGGGAGGGGGTTGGGGTACAGAGCCGGGTGGACACGTCCTACGTCGGTGGGGGTTGTGGACCTGTCGGGGTGTTGGGTCGCGATCTGGTCGCAATCTGGTAGAGATACCGCGTTGATGTGGACGGGACATGTGGTGCGGCTCCATCATCGTCAACCGAAGTCCTGCTCTCATCCCTCCCGGACGCACTTCCCCGGCGCCCGGACGGTCACCCCGGAGGCTCGTTTGCCCGACCGCATCCGGCTGCTGCTGGTCGACGACCAGATCCTCAGTCGCGGCGTTCTCAGAAGCGGTCTGGAACGCGAGCGAGATCTGGAGATAGTCGCCGAACTGGCACGCACCGAGGATGTGGTGGGAGCCGCGAAACGACATCGCGCCAACATCGCTCTCGTGGACGCCGACGGGCCGGGGTACGACAGCATCAACGTGACGACCGAGCTGCGGACGTCGATGCCCGAGTGCCGCGTCGTCATGCTGACCACGTACGGTCGGCCCGGACACCTCCGGCGCGGTCTGGAAGCGGGTGCGAAGGGGATCGCCCTGAAGACCAGCCCGGTACCGCAGCTCGCCGACGCGGTACGCCGGGTGCACCTCGGGCTTCGGGTCGTCGACGCCAACCTGGCCGCCGAGACGTTGACCTATACCGAAACTCCTTTGGACAGAGGCGAGACGGATACCCTGCGCGCGGCCCGCGAAGGTGGTTCCGTCGCCACGATGGCGCAGAAGCTCGACGTCTCCGAACGCCTGGTCCGCAACCGACTCTGGTCCGCCATCGGCAAGACCGGCGCTCGCACCCGGGCCGACGCCATCACCATCGCCGAACGCAACGGCTGGCTCTTCGACTGAGTCAGATCAAATATCAACAACCTCAGTCCCGCCGACTACCTGCACTCGGTACACGTGCGGTCGGCGCTGGTTCAGGTGTGGAGGGGGCTAGTTGCTGAGGGCTATGAAGTTGCCGGTGTGGTCTACCAAGGTGTGGCCGCCACGGTGAGCGGCGGGGAGGGTCTCGGCGGGGGTGTGGATGGGGTGGCGGGTGCCGTCAGGGGAGATCAGGACGGTGTTGGGGGCGCCGAGGACAACGAATTCGTCGCCGTTGCGGAGGAGTACGGGGGCCAGGTAGCCGGCGGAGATTGAGGTGCGGCCGGCGGCCAGGGCTTCGAGGGTGGCGGTGACCAACTCGTCGGGGGTGGAGGCGGCGGCGTCGATCGCGATCCAGGTGGTGGGGGTGCCGGGTGGGCTGAGTGACGACGGGTTGTGCCAGTCGCTGCCGCTGATCGGGGTGGTCGTGGTGAGGCCCCACGCTTCCCACCAGGCGATGGGACCACCCCAGCGGCGGTCGAGCCAGGAGGAGTGCCAGATCTCGGCCAGTGAGGGATGAGCCGCGCCGAGTGGCTGGCGCCAGGAGCAGTCGCCGCCGAGGGGGTGGTTGATCGACAGCAGGCCGCCGCGGCGGTCCACCTCGGCGACCCACTCGGCTGCGGGGCGGCGGAAGTCGATGCTGCCGATGGGGCCGAAGGCGTTCGCGTGGCCGGACTCGGTGGTGACTTCCTGGCCGCGGATCAAACCGATGCCGAAGCGCGAGCCGACGGACGGAAGCTCCCGGTGGTGTGCCGACGTGTTGTGGTCCGTGCAGGCGAGGACGTCCAGGCCGGCGGCGACGCCCAGCGCTGCGAGGTTAGCGATCGGGGTGGAGCCGTCGGAATGCAAGGAGTGGGCGTGGAAGTCCCCGGCGATCCACCGCAGACCATCGGCAGCGGGCAGTTCGCGCCGCGGCGGCCGAGCCGGTACTGCGACCGCGGCCGCGGCAGCCTCGTACTCCGCGAGCCCTGGAACCACCGAAACCGGCCCAGTGACGGCCTCGACGATCAGCTCAACCCCTTCGACCGGCAGACGATGCAGACCGAGTACGACCCACCAGGTGCCCGCCTCCAACTCGCCGGCCAAGTACCCAGGCGTCGCATCGGACGGTGTGATCGCAAAGGTCTGCCGAGCACCACCCGACCAACCGCGCCAACCATCAGCACCCTCGCATCCGAGGTCGATCACCACGCCCTCGACAGCTGGCACTGTCAACATGACCAACAACCCCGGACAGTCAGGCGGTACGTCGACCGGCAGCGAGTGCCACACCGACTCCGCCCGGTCGTCCAGGGTCCAGCGTCGCCGATACGTGGTGACAGCCATCAGCCAACGGCTGCCGGTTGCTTGGCAAGCAGCTCACCGGACTCGCGGTCGTACAGCAGCACCCGTTGCTCCGGAGCTGTCAGTACTACGGACGTCCCGGGCGCCGGCTCGCTCTCCTCCGGCACCGTGACCCCGATCAACGTGCCGCCGCAGTCCACCGACACCAGCGACGAAGTACCGAGGTTCTCCGCGACCACCACCTCGCCCCGCAGAGACGGCCCATTCACGTCACCGTCAGACAACGTCAGGTACTCCGGCCGCACGCCGACCGTCACCTCCGCCCCGGCCGGCACCGAACCAGTAGCAGCCGGCAACGACCCGTTGGCGACGGACACCGAACCACCATCGGATACCGCAGCCACAGCCCCGTCCAGTAGGTTCATCGGCGTCGACCCGATGAAGTTCGCCACGAACGTGTTGGCCGGCCGGGCAAACACCTCCCGCGGCGAACCGAGCTGCCGCAGCCGACCGTTCTGCATCACCGCGATCCGATCCGCCAGCGCGAGCGCCTCGGCCTGGTCATGCGTGACGAACACGGTCGTGATCCCAAGATCGCGCTGCAGCTTCTTCAGGAACGTCCGCGCCTCCAGCCGCAGCCGCGCGTCCAGGTTGGACAGCGGCTCGTCCAGCAGGAGCACCTTGCCCTCCGACGCGATCGCCCGGGCCAGCGCGACACGTTGCTGCTGACCGCCCGACAGCTGGCCCGGTCGCCGTTCGAGCAACCCCTGCAACGACAACTCCGAGGACGTGCGCCCGGCGGTCGCAGTACGGGTGGCGGCGGCGACTCGGCGTACCTTCAGTGGGTAGGTGATGTTCTCGGACACTGTCATGTGCGGGAACAGGGCGTAGTCCTGGAAGACCATCGCGACGCCGCGCTTGCCCGGCTCCATCCGGGTCACGTCGGCCACGTCGATCCGGACTGTGCCTTCGGACGCGTTCTCCAGCCCGGCGATCGTCCGCAGCAACGTGGTCTTGCCACACCCCGACGGCCCGAGCAGGGCGAAGAACTCGCCATCGGCCACGTGCAGGTCGAGGCCGTCGACAGCGCGCACGCCGTTCGGGTAGACGGTCGCCAGGCCCTCGATGTCGATGCCGGCCATCAGCCCCCCATCCCTTCTCGACTCGGCAGCCCTTCTCGGTTCAGCATCCCGCCATGCCTCAACTTTTGATCCCTCCGTGGAAGCGGAACCCGTATCGCGAGTTCACCAGCAGATACAGCACGACGACCGGGATCGAGAACAGCAGCGAGAAGACCGGGATCACCGTGAGGTTGGCGCTGCCGCCCTCGTCGGTGAAGGTCTGCAGCAGCACCGCGCCGGGTTGCAGCTCGATCGACCGGATCAGCAGGAAGGGCACCAGGAAGTTGCCCCACGAATTCACGAACGCCCAGACCATGATGGTCGCCAGACCTGGCCGCGCGACCGGCAGGACCACGTCCCGCAGGATCTGCCCGGTGGAAGCGCCGAAGACCCGCGCCGACTCCTCGTACGACTTCGGCACCGCGTCGACGAAGTCCTTGAGGATGAAGATTGCCGCCGGCAACAGCCCGCCGGTCATCACCAGCGCCACCCCGAACCGAGAGTCGATCAGCCCGAGCTGGAACATCATCACGAAGATCGGCACCATCGCCGCCGTCCCGGTCACCACCGACGACAGCAGCAACAGCCCGTACAGCAAGGCATCGCGACCAGGGAGCCGCACCCGCGACAGCGCATAACTCGCCAGCGCGGCGAAGGCAGTCACAGCCGCAGCCGTCGTCACGCAGATGATGAGCGAGTTCACCATCGAGTGCAGCGCATACGGATGCGACAGGGTCTTGCGGACGTTGTCGAGCGTCCAGTCCGGCCACCGTACGCCGAGTCCCGGCGACGAGTCGAACGGCGCGGACGCGATCCACAGCATCGGGATCGCGAAGAACAACGTGATCGCGCAGATCAGGACGTAGAACCCGATCCGCCGGACGACGTAGGCCGGAGTCACGAGCGCCTCCTCAGCAGCCGCAGGTAGAGCAGCGCGACCAGCAGGTTCGCGATCAGCAGCAGGAACGAGATCGCCGACGAGTAGCCGAGCTCACCGCCCTGCAGGGCCACGTTGTAGATGTAGACCGGCACCGTCTCGGACTCGTGGTTCGGCCCACCCTTGGTGAGCAGGAACGGCGAGAAGTCGTTCGCGGTCCACAGCGAGATCAGCAGCGTGTTGGTCAGCACGTGGCCGCGGATGTGCGGGAACACCACATCGCGCAACGTCTGCCATCCGGATGCCCCGACCATCCGGGCGGACTCCAGTTGTGACGGCGGTACCGCCTGCAGCGCCGACGAGTAGAGCATCATCGAGAACGCCGTACCCCGCCAGGTGTTGAAGATGATCAGGCAGGCCATCGGGTACTCGATCAGCCAGGCCGTCCCCTGCGTCCCGAGGATGCTGTTCAACGTCCCGGTGTCCCGGTCGAAGAACGCGATCCACAGGTAAGCGACCACCGTCGACGGCAGGATCCACGCGAGCAAGACCAGGGCCTCGACGGTACGCCGTACCACTGGCCGCGCGCGTCGCATCGTCCAGGCCAACGCGAAGCCGAGGAAGTTCTGCCCGATGATCGCCGAGCCGAGCACGAACAGCAACGTCAGCCAGAGGGCGTTGTGGAAGAGCGCGTCGTTCAGCGCCCTCGTGTAGTTCGACAGCCCGACGATCGACGGCGAGACGGCCTCGACTCCGGTCAACCGGTAGTTGGTGATGCCGATGTAGATCGTCCACAGGGCCGGGAAGACCAGGAACGCGCCGATCAGCAGCAGGGCCGGCGCGACGAAGCCGAAGGCCCGGCCGATACCGAGTCCCGCGACGTCCTGGGCCGGGCCACGGACCCGTGCCGGGCGCCCCGGCACGGGTTCAGTTGTGGCTGACATCAGTTGGTGGTGACCTTGTCCTTGCCGCCGGCGGCCGCCTCGACGGCGGTCTCGTAGGCCTTGCCCGCGTCGTCGACCGACTTGCCACCGACCACGTCCGCGGTGGCCTGCTGCAGCGCCGCCGAGATCCTCGGGTACTCCGCCAGGCCCGGCCGGTACTGCGTGATCGGCAGCACCTTGGTCGCGACGAAGTTCAGCATCGGGTCACCGGCCAGCACCTTGGCGTTGACGTCGGTCCGCTGGGTGATCTTGGCGGCACCGTCCAGCCCGGCCTCGACCATCTCGGCCGAGTTCATGAACTGCAGCAACTCCCACGCCTGCTGCGGGAACTTCGTGTTCGGGTTGATCGCGGTCGCACCGCCACCGGACATCGAGACGAAGTCCTGGCCCTTGACCCCGGCGCCCGGCTTGCTGGCCGGGATCAGCGCGTAGCCGACGGCGGTGTCGCGATCGGCCATCTTGGCGACGCCCTCCTTGGGCTCCACCACGCTGCGCCAGAAGTAGTCGCCCTCGAACAGGATGCCGATCTTGTTCGCGGCGAACTCGGCGAACGACTTGTCCCGGCCCTTCGCCTCGCGCTGCAGCACCGGGTCACCCAGACCGCTGCCGTAGATCTGCTTGTAGAAGTCGAGCACCTCGCGGATCTGCGCGCTGTTGCCGAGCCACTTGCCGTCGGTGTTGATTGTCGCGCCGGTGCCGACGAGCATCGGCAGCACACCCTGCATCGTGGTCGCCTCGCCCATCGCCGTACCGCCGTTGAGCTGGATCGGGGTGACGCCCGGCAGCTTCTTCAGCGCCTGGCCGGCGGCGATGATGTCGGCCCAGGACTTCGGCTGCCAGTCGGCCGGCAGACCCGCCTGCTGGAAGAGCTTCTTGTTGAAGTAGATCACCCGGCCGTCGGTGCCACCCGGTACGCCGTACCGCCGGCCCTCGAACATCCCGAGCTGCTGGACCGACTCGGGGATCTGCTTCCAGCCGTCCCACTCGTCAACCTTGGCGGCGTCGCCGACGGTGTCGGTGAGCGGCTTGATGTATCCGGCCTGGGCGAACTCGCCGACCCAGATGCCGTCGATGTTGATCAGGTCGGGACCGGACTTGTTCGACAGGTCCAGCGACAGCTTCTGCTTGTACACCTCGTCGTCGGAACCGTCACCCTGGAACTTGACCGTGACGTCGACGCCCTTGGCCTTCTGCGCCTCGACGAACTTGGGGATCAGCACGTCCTGCGTGAAGGTCGCGCCGGCGCTGTTCTTGCCACCCTTGACCGAGTTCGCGCCGATGGTCAGCTCGACCTTGGTCGCCTCGGCGTTGCGGTTCGCGTCCTGGTCCCCGCTGCCCGAGTCCGACGACCCGAGACAGCCGGT
Organism: Kribbella caucasensis; assembly: GCF_004361855.1. Lineage (GTDB taxonomy): Bacteria > Actinomycetota > Actinomycetes > Propionibacteriales > Kribbellaceae > Kribbella > Kribbella caucasensis. Next base: position 374,382 of record NZ_SNWQ01000004.1, on the reverse strand, counting down.
CAGCAGGACAAGGGCGGCCGCGCCCAGGAGGGCCGGCGGGGTCAACCGCGAGATTCGTCGCATCAGGGGAACTCCTAGCGGGGGTCTGTGCAGTGCCGGTTCACGATGGCACTCGGAGGCGGCTTTGTGAAGACTTTTCCATGGAGCGTAAGAAAACGTTGTCAACTTTCTTGCACTTCCGTTGCCGTCGGCCACCGTGTCAAGTCGGATGCAGGCGGCAAGCATTGCGAAATAGTTAAAGCTCACTCGCAGTTTCGCGTCAAAGAGTAGCTCGCTAGATACACACCGTGACAGCGGCGGGTACCGTCAAAGCCGATCGGATCAGTGGAACGGAGGTGACGGACATGGGGCTCGTACACGGACTCGCTTGCCTTCTCGACGACCTTTTCGATCACTGCTACTGGCACTGCTGGTGGTGATCCCGAGGCGGTGACCACGGGCTCCCGCTGACGCGCAAGCAGCGGGCAACCGGAACCACCGCTCCACCCGGTTCATCCCTCGAGTGAAAGGACGGTTCATCCGTCGAGTGAAAGGAAAGGGGCGGCCCCGACATCGTCGGGGCCGCCCTCCTCTGTGCGGCAGATGAACCTCCCGATCAGCGCCGGGCCAGCTCCATCATCTGCTTCGGCAGCACCTCCAGCTGGCCTGGGATCGGGGTCTTGCCCCGGACCAGTTCCAGCAGGCTGGACGCGGCGTTCGCGATCGGCAGCGGCAGGGCCAGGCCCAGAGACGCCAGCAGCGCGTTCACGAGTGCCAGAACCGCACCCAGGATGTCCAGGCCGGGCAGCGGGAGTGCCTTCCAGCCCTGGTTCGGTGTGCCCGCGGCAGAGAAGCTGCCGGTCGGCTGGGCGTTCTTCTCCATGCCCTTGCCGAGCAGCGAGCTGAGTGCCATTCCGCTCGCCGCGTTGACGAAGGACCCACTGGCCTCGTCGTAGTTCCACTTCTGGCCGTCGCCGTCACGGCACGGCAGCACCAGCACCGGCGCGTTCGCCGGCGTGGCGACCAGGTCGGAGCCGGTGTCCAGGCAGGCCCCGGTCTTGGCAAGGGCGCCACCGACGCTCTTGCTCATCGCGACCTGCAGCTGGCCCTTCGGCGTGTAGATCCACTGCTGGGTCTTGCCCTCCTTCCCCGGAGCGCAGGCCATCATCACCGCCATCGGGACCTTCTCGGCGGCGACGAAGGTCAGGCAGTAGCGGGTGTCGGCGCTGCTGGCGATCTGCTTCACCGCGCCGACCTGGACAACGCCGGACGGTGGCTCAGGTGCCGGAGTCGCGGCCTGGGCCGGTACGGCCGTGGCCAGTGCGACGCTGACGGCGAGAACCGCCACGCCGGTGCGACTCAACAATCTACGGATGATCAAGACAACCTCCAGAGGTCGTGCCATCTCGCGGCGTCAGGTCGTCGGGACCCCGTGACGCGGAGCGGAGCGGCTTCCGGGAACCGCGGATACACCCTTTGCGCGTAGGGCGAACCACGGGTCGATCCCCCGTGAGGAGGCGGTATGGCCCGGAAGGCCGGCTGTGACTCAGCGCGACGTTGACGCCACGACCAGTAATGCACGGGCCTGCCGGAGGTGGGTACGTCTATCCCGCGTCACTTGATGCCAATGGCAACTAACTGCCAGCGATATTTCGTTGCGCAAGGCATCGAAATCTGGTCGTCGGGTCGCTGTGTTGTCGCTGTGGGTTGTTCGAGACACTCCTGTGGGCAGGTACTTGAAGGGAAAGGTGAAAGGGCTTCAGTGCGGCTGCTTGGTTTCGGTGCCGTCGGCAACAATGCGCGGCTCGTCATCCGCCTCGGCAGTGGGTTCGGCCTCGCTGTCGCGGCCTGAGTCGGGGCCTGTGTCGCGGGCCGTGTCGCCGGTCGTGTCGACGGCTGTGTCGCCGGTGGGTGCGGGCTCGACGGCTTCCGGTCCGGCCGCGGCCCGCTGGCGGAGCTCGCGGACCTCCTTGCGCCGGCGCCAGCCGCGGCCGAGGCCCAGCTTGGTCAGCCACAGCCCGACGGCGGCCGCGATCCCGACAGCCGCGCCGAGGAAGAACACCGTCGTCACCCCGACGCCGAAGTCGACGCCGAAGACCTCCATCTTGGTCGAGGCGCCGGACGAGACGGAGACGCCCAGGCCGAACAGCACGGCGAGAACGATCAGGACGATTCCGAGAACGACCATGATTTGCTGCCTCTCTCCCAGCAACTGGTGCTGGAGCGGTCAGGCCTCACTGCCGAGTAATGCGGTGAGCAGCGCCACGGCGCCGCCCTTGTCGAGTGGGTTGTTCCCGTTCCCACATTTTGGCGACTGTACGCACGACGGGCACCCGTCCACGCACTCACAGTGTGCTATCGCCTCACGTGTCGCGGTCAACCACTCGCGGGCCGCTCCGTATCCGTGTTCGGCGAATCCCGCGCCGCCGGGGTGGCCGTCGTACACGAAAACGGTCAGGCAGCCGGTGTCGGGGTGCCGGGCGGTGGAGACGCCGCCGATGTCCCACCGGTCGCAGGTCGCGAACAACGGCAGCAGCCCGATCGACGCGTGCTCGGCGGCATGCGCGGCCCCCGGTACGTCGTACAGGCCGAGCTGGGCGACGACGGGGTCCGGCATGGTCCACCAGACAGCCTTGGTGCGGAGGGTGCGCTCGGGGAGGTCGAGGGGCTGCTCGTCCAGGACGTCACCCGTGACGAGTTGCTTGCGCTGGAACGAGATCACCTGGCTCGTCACCTGCACCCAGCCGCGGGACAGCTCGGCCGATCCCCAGGCGGTGGTGTCCTCGGTGGCCAGGATGCTGATCTCGGTGACATCCCGGGCGAAGGTGGTGTAGTCCGGTGAGGCCTGTTCGACGATCGCCGCGTGGCCCTCGAGGTCGAGACTCCGGACCAGGTACGACTCGCCCGCGTGGACGTAGACAGCGCCGGTGTGCACCGATGCGTGGGCGGAGCCGCCGTCGACCGTGCCGAGCAGCCGGCCGGTCTGGTCCTCCACGATCTGCACCGTCTTACCGCCGGCCGACCGGATGTCGATGGCGTCGACGGCGCGCTCCCGCCGGGTCCAGAACCACCCGTGCGGCCGCTCGCGGAGCAGACCCTGACGGACGAGCTGGCCGATCACCGACTCGGTCGTCGCGCCGAAGATCTCGTAGTCGGCCGAGGTCAGCGGCAACTCCTGCGCGGCGGCGCACAACTGCGGGCCGAGGACGTACGGGTTCTCAGGGTTGAACACGGTCGCCTCGACCGGACGCCCGAAGATCGCCTGTGGATGCCGGACGAGGAACGTGTCCAGCGGGTCGTCGCGCGCCACCAACAGGGCGAGCGCGTCGCCTCCGGATCGCCCGGCCCGTCCCGCCTGCTGCCAGAGCGACGCCCGAGTCCCGGGCCAGCCGGCCAGCAGCACCGCGTCCAGCCCGGCGATATCGATGCCCAGCTCCAACGCGTTGGTCGCGGCCACCCCGGTCAGCTCGCCGCTCTGCAGCATGCCTTCGAGTCGTCTGCGCTCCTCCGGGAGATACCCCGCCCGGTACGCCGAGACCTGGTCGACCAGCGACGGATCCACCTCGGCAAGGTTGTCCCGGGCGGTCAATGCGACCGTTTCGGCCCCACGCCGGGACCGGACGAAGGCGACCGTCCGGACTCCTGACACCACGAGGTCGGTCAGCAGATCGGCGACCTCAGCCGTGGCGGAGCGGCGTACGGGGGCGCCGTTCTCGCCGGTGAGGGAGGTGAGCGGCGGCTCCCACAGGCCGAAGGAGATGCCGCCGCGCGGGGAGCCGTCCTCGGTCACCTCGACCATCGGCAGGCCGGTCAGGCGTTCACCGGAGACGGCCGGCTCGGCGACGGTCGCGGAGGCGCAGACGAAGATCGGGTGCGCGCCGTAGTGGGCACAGATCCGGCGGAGCCGGCGTAATACGCCGGCCACGTGGGCGCCGAACACACCTCGATAGTGGTGGCACTCGTCGACCACGACGTACTGGAGGCAAGCGAGGAAGCGGGCCCAGCGTTGGTGGTTCGGCAGGACGGATCGGTGCAGCATGTCCGGATTGCTCAGGACATAGGTGGCGTGGTCGCGGGCCCAGTCGCGCTCGGTCCGCTCGGAGTCGCCGTCAAGTGTCGTCGGCCGCAGGCCCGGCACGGTGAACTGCGAGATCGCGCGCAACTGGTCGTGCGCCAATGCCTTGGTCGGGGACAGGTACAAGACGGACGCGGTCCGCCGATGGGGTGACGCGGCCTGCGCGATGCTCAGCGTGGCGAACGCAGGCAGCAGGTAGCCGAGTGACTTCCCCGAAGCCGTGCCGGTGGCAACAACGACGTGTTGCCCGCTGTACGCCGCTTCGGCGGTGGCGACCTGATGACTCCACGGCTCGACCACACCGGCATCAGCCAGCTGGGCGAGCACATCTGGCGGCACCCAGCGTGGCCAGGGCCCGGTCTGCCCTGCCCGGGGCGGCACGGACTCCACGTGCGTCAGCCGCTCGGCGCGGCCTGGTCCGGCAGCGAGCCTCTTGAGCACAGTGGCCGCCTCACTACCCATGGCAACGACCCTAGCGCCCCGCGTCATAGGCTGCTCGGACAATGCGTCGACGGGCGCCGGATGCACGGTCGAATGCACAGGTCCGGTGCGTGTGCTGATGCACAAGGGATTTCGGCCAGGTAGGTCGACGTGGGATGAGCTGGGATGAAAGAGTTTTCGGACACGGCCCTTCTCACGGTCCGTACATGGTTGAATGCAGCAGTTCATGCCGATCGGAGGCCGAAGTGGATCTGTCGCTGACGACACGTCCTGAGGGCGGACGTACCGTCCTCGAAGTGGGCGGGGAGATCGACGTCTACACCGCGCCCAAGCTCCGCGAGACCCTGGTCTCGCTCGTCGACGCGGGTCAGTACGACCTGGTCGTCGACCTGGAACGCGTGGAGTTCCTGGACTCCACCGGTCTCGGCGTCCTGGTCGGCGGACTGAAACGGGTACGCACTCACGAGGGTTCGCTGACCCTGGTCTGCACCCAGGAACGGCTGCTCAAGATCTTCCGGATCACCGGGCTGACGAAGGTCTTCGAGATCCACCCCGACGTCGCCTCGGCCACCTGAACCGGTCCAGCCGAATCCGAAAAGGTGTCCCTGTCATCACCCTGGGTGATCCGCTTGCCTGAGGCCTCGGGTATGGCGTAGACCACCCTGTCGTCAGGTCTGGTCGGATACCGGTTAGAGTGACCCACCGCGCCAGGCCATTGGCGCTGTGTCGTATTTTCCCAACCCTTCGGTTGTGGCAGGGCGAGGGCCGTCAAGCCCTGAGGGGTTGCCAACAAGGAGGACGGATGTCCGCGCTGCTTGCTGCACAAGCGGTGGATCTTTCGTCGAGCAACACCACGCTGGTTGTCGTCGTCGGGGTGATCGCGGTTCTCGCGGTCCTCATCGCGATGGTCTTCCGCGGTCAGGTGCTTGCCGCGAACGATGGCACCGAGAACATGAAGACGATCGCCGCGGCGGTCCAGGAAGGCGCATCCGCCTATCTGAGCCGCCAGTTCCGGACGTTGTCGATCTTCGCTGTGGTCGCATTCCTGTTGCTGTTCCTGCTGCCCGCGCACAGTGACGGCGACAACGAGACCGTGCTGAAGATCTTCCGGTCGGTCTTCTTCCTGGTCGGCGCGGGCTTCTCCGCGGCGATCGGTTACCTGGGCATGTGGCTCGCGACGCGGGCGAACGTCCGGGTCGCCGCCGCGGCACGGGACGAGGGCCGCGAGCCCGCCATGCGGGTCGCGTTCCGGACCGGTGGGACCGTCGGGATGGCGACCGTGGGTCTCGGCCTGCTCGGCGCCGCCGTGGTCGTGCTGCTGTTCAAGGGTGACGCTCCGACCGTGCTCGAGGGCTTCGGTTTCGGTGCCGCCATGCTGGCCATGTTCATGCGGGTCGGCGGCGGTATCTTCACCAAGGCCGCCGATGTCGGCGCCGACCTGGTCGGCAAGGTCGAGCAGAACATCCCCGAGGACGACCCGCGGAACGCGGCGACCATCGCCGACAACGTGGGCGACAACGTCGGTGACTGCGCCGGTATGGCGGCCGACCTGTTCGAGTCGTACGCCGTCATGCTGGTCGCCTCGCTGATCCTGGGCAAGGCCGCGTTCGGCGAGCAGGGCCTGATCTTCCCGCTGATCGTGCCGGCCATCGGCGCGCTCACCGCGGTCGTCGGCGTCTACCTGACCCGCCCGCGCACCGGCGAGAACGGTCTGCGCACGATCAACCGGGCCTTCTACATCTCCGCGGCGATCTCCGCGGTGCTCTGTACGGTCGCGGCGTTCGTCTATCTGCCGGGCACCTTCCGGGAGCTGACCGGCGCCACCGAGGCGATCGCCGCCAACGACGGCGACCCGCGGGTCATCGCCACCGTCTCGGTGATCATCGGCATCGTGCTGGCCGCGGTCATCCTGGCCCTGACCGGCTACTTCACCGGTACCGAGGACAAGCCGGTCAAGGACGTCGGCAAGACCTCGCTGACGGGTGCCGCTACGGTGATCCTGTCCGGCATCGCGGTCGGCTTCGAGTCGGCCGTCTACACCGCCCTGGTGATCGCGGCCGCCGTGTACGGCGCGTTCCTGGTCGGCGGGTCGGGTGTGGTCGCGCTGTTCGCGATCGCGCTGGCCGGTTGTGGTCTGCTGACCACCGTCGGCGTCATCGTCGCGATGGACACCTTCGGCCCGGTCTCCGACAACGCCCAGGGCATCGCCGAGATGTCCGGTGACGTGGACGGCGAGGCGGCCCAGATCCTGACCGAGCTGGACGCAGTCGGCAACACCACCAAGGCGATCACCAAGGGCATCGCGATCGCCACCGCGGTGCTCGCGGCGACCGCGCTGTTCGGTTCCTACACCGACTCGATCCGGTCCTCGCTGGCGGAGAACTACGCCAAGTTCGAGGCGGACGCATTGGTGTTCAACCCGAGCACCCTGGTCGGCATCATCATCGGTGCCGCTGTGGTGTTCATGTTCTCCGGCCTCGCGATCAACGCCGTCGGCCGCGCCGCCGGTGCGGTCGTGTACGAGGTTCGCCGCCAGTTCCGCGACATCCCGGGGATAATGGACGGCACCGGCAAGCCGGAGTACGGCAAGGTTGTCGACATCTGCACCAAGGACTCGCTGCGGGAGCTGGCCACTCCGGGTCTGCTCGCGCTCACTGCACCGATCGCCGTCGGCTTCGGCCTCGGTGCCCCGGCGCTGGCCGGCTACCTGGCCGGGGCGATCGCATCCGGCACCCTGATGGCCGTCTTCCTGGCCAACTCCGGTGGTGCCTGGGACAACGCGAAGAAGTTGGTCGAGGACGGCAACCACGGCGGCAAGGGTTCGCCGGCGCACGAGGCCACCGTCATCGGTGACACCGTCGGTGACCCGTTCAAGGACACCGCCGGCCCGGCGATCAACCCGCTGATCAAGGTGATGAACCTGGTCTCGGTGCTGATCGCGCCGGCCGTGGTCGGTATGTCGTCGATCGGTGACGACACCAACACCCCGCTGCGGATCATCATCGCCTTGGTGGCGGTGGCCATCCTCACGGGGGCCGTGGTCGTCTCCAAGCGCCGTGAGTCGGTCATCTCCGACACGCCGGCCGAGGTCAACGCCGCGGCCTGATCGATCAAACGCTCGGCCCACCGGGAGATCCCTCCCGGTGGGCCTTCCGTTTGCCCGCACCCTTTCCATCTGGATGCAAACCTTTTGCCCCTTTGGTCAGGGTGTCGTCGACTTTCGTCGGATGCGGGTGCACGCCCGAGTAGGGGATGCTCGGGGGCAGTGTCAGGGGGTTGCCTGATGGTGTCGGGCACCGGCCGGCCGGGAGACTCCATCGTGAGGTGGACACACCGGATCAGACCGGGGTCCGATGTGGTGACCCGGCTCGGCCTCGATACTGAGTTGACTGCCCGCCCTGACATCCGGCGCGCTACCGAACGAGGAGTACGGCGATGATCGAGGCAAAAGGCCTCACCAAGCGATACGGCGCAACCGTTGCCGTTGACAACCTGTCGTTCGAGGTGAAACCAGGCAAGGTGACCGGCTTCCTCGGCCCCAACGGGGCCGGCAAGTCGACCACCATGCGGATGATCCTCGGTCTCGACACCCCCACTTCCGGCGACGTCCGGATCGATGGACAGCACTACCGCGACCTGCACCAGCCGCTGACCAAGATCGGCGCCCTGCTGGACGCGAAGTGGGTGCACCCGAACCGATCGGCCCGCGCCCACCTGGCCTGGATGGCCGCGTCCAACAAGCTGCCCAAGGACCGGGTCGACACGGTGCTCGACATGGTCGGCCTGAGCTCGGTCGCGAACAAGCGGGCCGGCGCCTACTCGCTGGGTATGAGCCAGCGGCTCGGCATCGCCGGCGCGCTGCTCGGCGATCCGGAGATCCTGCTCTTCGACGAACCGGTGAACGGTCTCGACCCGGAGGGCATCGTCTGGATCCGGACCTTCATGCACCGGCTGGCCGACGAGGGCCGGACCGTGCTGGTCTCCAGCCACCTGCTGTCCGAGATGGCGCTGACCGCCGAGGAACTGATCGTGATCGGCCGCGGCAAGCTGATCGCGCAGAGCTCGACCACCGAGTTCGTCGACCGCGCCAGCGGCACGACGGTCAAGGTCCGCAGCCCGCAGCTCGACCAGTTCCAGGGCTTGCTGCAGCAGCACAACCTGGTCACCCGGGTCGAGGAGCCGGACGACCAGAGCAAGGCGCTGTTCGTCGAGGGCAACGTGACCACCGACCAGATCGGTGAGCTGGCCGCCGCCCAGGGCATCGTCCTGCACGAGCTGACGCTGCAGCGCGGTTCGCTGGAGGCGGCCTTCATGCAGATGACCGGCGACTCGGTCGAGTACCACGCGCACGAGATCGCCGAGGTCACGGACGTGAACGTACCGGCGCTGTCCGGCACCGAGGTGGCCGCGGGGCCGAAGGAGGACAACTGACATGTCGGTCATCGCAGTCGAGCGGATCAAGCTCTTCTCCACCCGCTCACCGTGGTGGTGCATGATCATCGCCGCCGTGCTGACGGTCGGTTTCGCCGCCCTGACGACGGGATTCCTCAACGCCGAGGAGGAGCAGCAGGCGACCATCTTCATCACCCAGCCGGGCGCCCAGCTCAGCCAGATGGTGATGATGGTGATGGCCGCGCTCGCCGTCACCACCGAGTACCGGTTCGGCACCATCCGGACCAGCTTCCAGGCGGTGCCGCAGCGTGCCTCGCTGCTGCTCGGTAAGACGGCCGTGGTCGCCTTCCTGGCCGCTGTGGTCGGCCTGATCGCGGCGTTCGGCGGCTGGGGTATCGGCAACCTGTTCGCGGCCAATGCCGACCTGGCGATCAACACCAGCGCGGAGTGGCGGCTGATCGCCGGTCAGGGCCTGATCTTCGCGCTGTCCGCGGTGATCGCGGTGGCGGTCGGCATCCTGATCCGGCAGAGCGCCGGGGCGATCGCGATCCTGATCCTGTGGCCGCTGCTGGTCGAGAACCTGTTCAACCTGATCCCGAAGGTCGGCGACGACCTGTCCAAGTGGTCGCCGTTCGCGAACGGCAGCTCGTTCCTCAACCAGGGTCAGGACTTCGGGCTCGCCGGTGGTGACGCGGCCGGCTCGAGCTTCGCCCTCGGTCCCTGGTGGGCGCTGCTCTACTTCGCGGGCTGGGCAGCCGCGCTGATGACGCTGGCCCTGTTCAGTGCCAGCAAGCGCGACGCCTAATAAGCAACCGCCGGATGGTGCAGCGATCCGGCGGTGAGGGCCCGGCCGGGCTGAGGGGTCCTGGCCGCTTCGGCCCGTGGCGCATCCATCGGATGCACCACGGGCCGTTTCCCATGTATCCGGTGGGCGTTTGCGGAACGGGGGTGGCGGGTTTGTTGATGAACCGGTTAGCGTGCGCGCATGACCGACTGGGCCCGGGTGCGCACCGACGGCTTCGCCGTTCCGACCGATCGTCCGCTCACCGATCTCGTCGCGGAGCTGTCCACGATGCTGCGGTCACCCGACCCGGTGGTCCGGGACGCGCAGGCGTACTCGACGCTGGCCACCTGGATCGGGAATGGCGTGCTCGGCAAGGACCAGTTGCGTGAGCTCGGCGACGAGATGGTCGCCAGGCTCGGTGATGCCGAGGTCCAGGCGCGCACGTTCGCCCCGCTGATCCTGGACTCGATCGTCACGGCCGGCGTGTTCGAGCCGAGCTGGGTGCCGCCGTTCGAACGCTGGTACGTCGCCGAGGAGGACCTGCGCGGCTTCGACCCGAAACTGGGCTGGCTGCACGCTGTCGCCCATGGCGGCGACCTGCTCGGCACGCTCGGCCTGATGCCGGCGGTCGAGCCGGTCGAGATGCTGCGGCTCGGGATCGGCCGGCTGCTGACCCCGACCTCGTTCGTGCTGCGCGATCTCGAGGACGACCGGCTGGGGTTCGCCCTGGCCGCGACGCTGACCCGCTCCGACCTGACCGAGGCGGACGCGACCGGCTGGCTCGACCCCGCGCTCTGGGCGGTCGGCAACCACCCGGCCGATGGGATCCGGCCCGAGGTGTCCAACACCCTGCGGACGCTCCGCGTGGTCTACCTGCTGCTCGATCATGGCGTCCGGATCGATCAGGTCAAGAAGAAGGTCCCGCACCGTACCGCCGTCAAGGCCAAACTCGCCGAGGTCTTCCGTACCGCGACGCCGTACTACTTCTGATAACGAAGGCGAAACACTGGGCCTGCGAGGATGGTCGGCATGGAAGAGCTGACGATCGCCTGCGGGGACCGGTTGCGTGCTGCGTTCGAGGCGGCGGGGTACACGGTCGAGGGTGTTGCCGAGCGCCTCGGACCCCAGGCCAACGCCGCACTGACGCGGAACGAGACCACGCTCGCCTACCGTCAGACGGCCGGTGGTGATGCCCTCGACACCTTGATCCGTCTCTTCCTGTTGCAGCGCCCGGTACCGGAAACCCTTGCGCGCAAGGCGATTCCACTCGACGAATTACTTGCCCTAGGCATCCTCGTGGCCGATGGTGGCGAGCTCAGGGCGGCGGTGGACATCCGGCCGTACGCGGAGGACGACCGGAGCTGGTGGGTGGTCGCCGATCTCACGCCGGGGCTGGACGGCCGCCGCGAACCGATGCGGCCCGACTACGTCCTCGGTATCGCGCCGGCGAGCCTCAGTCTGGTGAAGCTGACCGTCCCGCTGAAGGTGGAGAAGGCGCTCGATCTCGGCACCGGCTGCGGGATCCAGGCTCTGCATCTGGCCGACCGGGCGAACCACATCGTCGCCACGGACGTGAACGACCGTGCCCTGCGGCTGACCCGATGGACGGCCGCCCTGAACCGGGTCGAGCTCGACGTTCGTGGCGGAAGTCTTTACCAGCCGGTCGAATCGGAGAGGTTCGACCTAATAGTCAGCAACCCGCCGTACGTGATCGCGCCGCCGACGGACGGGAAGCTGACGTATCGGGAGACGGGGTTCGCGGGGGACTCCGTGGTCGAGCAGCTCGTGCGCCAGGCGCCGCAGTACCTGAGTGAGGGCGGGTGGTGTCAGCTGCTCGCGAACTGGACCTGCGTTCGCGGCCAGGACTGGCAGGAGCGGATCGCGGGCTGGACGGGGGATCGGTCCAGCTGGGCGGTGCAACGGGAGCAGCTCGACCCGGCCGAGTACGTCGAGCTGTGGTTGCGCGATGCGGGCCTGCACGGGCGGCCGGAGTACCCGAGTCGGTATGACGAATGGGTGCGCTGGCTTGACGAACAGCAGGTCGAGGCGATCGGCATGGGGTGGATCACCTTGCACAACGTCGCGGGGAGCACGGATGCGGAGGAGTGGCCGTACGAGATCGAGCAGCCGATCGGGCCGCATGTGCTGGAGCGGTTCCAGCGGATGGAAGGTGTTCCGGCGGAGCTGACCGAGTTGTTCCTCAAGGTGGCCGACGACGTGATCCAGGAGACGGCCGGCCCACCGGGAGCGGAGGATCCGGCGACGATCGTGCTCCGGCGCCAGCGGGGCATGCGCCGGGCCGAACAGGTGGACACCGTCCTGGCCGGCTTCGTCGGCGCCTGCGACGGCGACCTCACGGCCGGCCAGATCCTCGACGCCCTCGCCACACTCCTCGACCGCGACGATCTCCGAGCCGACTACCTGCCAGAGATCCGCCGGCTCGTCGTCGAAGGGTTCCTCGACTACTAAGGGTCAGGCGGTGGCTGGGGGAGTGCGGCGGCGGCGTTTGTCGGTGTACATGTGGATGTCGGCCTGGGTGAGCAGGTCGGTGATGGGGGTGCCGTCGGTGCTGGAGGCCTGGCCGATGCTGAGCCGGAGCATGGCGAACCACGGGTCGGTGGCCTCGGCCGCGATCCGGTCGGCGGCCTTGCGGATCCGGTCGACGAGTTCGCGGGCGCCGCGTTCGTCCGGGTTGTCCAGCACCACGACGAATTCGTCGCCGCCGGCTCGCGCCACGACGTCCTCGGCGCGGGACTGTTCGGTCAGGAGTTGCCCGACGAGGCGTAGTACGTCGTCGCCGCGAGCGTGGCCGTGGTTGTCGTTGACCACCTTGAGATCGTCGACGTCGATCGCGACCACCGCGATGGATCGGCCGGAGTCGAGGGCGGCGTTCATCCGTTCGTCCAGGGCACGCCGGTTGCCGACGCCGGTGAGCGGATCCTCGCGGGCGGCTCGCCATTCGGCGTCGTGGCGGATGGACAGTTCGTGGGTGGCGAGGGCGCTGCGGACGGCGTACAGGCCGCGCAGGCGTTCGGCCCACCAGCCGCGGGTGATCGCGCGCGCGTACTGGAGTCCGGCCGCGGCGCCGACATCACCCGCGTCGGCGGCGATCTGGACGGCGGTGTGCCGGACGAGTGCCTCGACGGGCGGATCTGAGGTCGGCGGCAGATCCGTGCCGGCTCGGTCGGCGGCCTCCATGGCGTCGTCGAGCCGGCCGAGCGCGGCGTACGCCTTGGCCAGGTAGGCGCCCGCGATCGCGGCCAGCTCATGGTCGCCGAGCTTGACCAGCTGGTCGCGGCAGTCCTTCAGGATCACCGTGGCCTGCACCGGATCCCGGTCGCCGTTGCTCGCGGCCAGCCACATCCGCCCGGCGATCGGCCAGTAGCCGAGCAGGTCGTCGCGGACGATCACCTCGATCGCCTCGGCCGCCCACCGCCGCGCCTCGTCCTTGCGGTGCCGGATCTGATCGTCGTACGACGGGTCGCCGAGGCGCTCCATCTCGTGCGCCCAGCGCAGGTTTGACTCGGCCAGGTTGAGCCGGTCGATCGCCGGCGCCTCGGCAAGGTCGAGCGGATCACCGTCGGTCGCGGCGGCGAGCTCGAAATGCGGGATGCACAGCTCGAACAAGCGGAGCAGGTCGTAGGCGTATCCCAGGCCGGTGTGGGCCCAGCTGGCCAGGGCGAGATCGTGCGTGCGGGACAACGCGTTCTCGGCCGCGACCAGGTCCGCCACGGAGTCGCCGCCCTCGCCGGTCCGGATCAGCGTGACGATCCGCAGCGCGATCGCGTTCGCCTCCCAGCCCGGTTCGTCGATCGCGCGAGCGACCCGGATGCACGCGTCGACCGCGTCGAGCGCCTCCTCCGCGTCGGTGCCGTGATGAGCCGCCACGGCGCGCACGTACTCCGCCGCCGCCCGCTCCGGCGTCGGGTCCGGACCCAGCTCGGTCAGCAGCCGGCGGATGTCCTGGGCCGCCTCGGCCGGACTGCCCGACTGGGCGCGCGTCATCGCCGCCGCGATCCGCGCTGTCACCCCCGAGGTCTGCCGCACCACATCTCCCCTGTCGCCGTTCCCTCAACGGGGACGGCGCTTGTCCTTGTACAACCGGCGGTCTGCCAACCCGATCAACTGGTCCACCGCGATCCCTTCCGCGGTCGCGGCGTACCCGATGCTCAGGCTCAACGCGGCCAGCCAGGGCTTGTCCGTCCCGGCCGCGATCCCGGCCACACCGGCCCGGATCCGCTGGGCCAGCGAATGACCGCCCTTGGCGTCCGGCTGGTCCAGCACGACGAAGAACTCGTCGCCGCCCGATCGAATCACGGCATCGGTGGCTCGCGCCTGTTCTATCAGGAGATTTGCCACAACCTGCAACAACTCGTCACCACAGGCGTGCCCGTAGGTGTCGTTGACGATCTTCAGGTCGTCTACGTCGATGGCCAGCAACGTCACCGCACGCTGGGAATCGCGGGCCGCCGTGAGCCGCTCGTCCATCGCCCGGCGGTTGCCGGTTCCGGTCAGCGGATCCTGCCGGGCCGCGTGCCACTCCGCATCGTGCCGGGCGGACAGATCGTGCACGGCAAGCGCATGCCGTACTGCGTTCAGCGCGCGCTGGCGTTCCCGCCACCAGCCGCGGGCAACAGATCGCGCATAAGCCAACCCGGTAAGGGCTCCCCGGCCGCCGGTGACCGCGGCGAGTTGCGATCTGGTGTGCAGGACGAGCAACTGGGTGGACGGATCGGCCAACGGGATCAGGTCATCCGTGGCTCGCTCGGCGGCTGCTTGGGCGGCCGGAATCTCGCCGGCCGCGGCGAGCGCCCTGGCCAGGTACGCACCGGCGATCGCGAGCCGTTCGGTCTCACCGAGTTTGCTGATCTGGTCGCGGCACTCCATCAGGTCGGTCACCGCGGCGGCCGGATCGTCGTTCGTGGCCGCGGCCGCGAGCCAGAGCCGGGCGCTGAGCCGCCAGTACTCCTGGCTCTCGTCGTCCACGATCACCTGCTCGGCCTGGGCCGCCCAGTACGCCGCGGAGGCGAGTCGTTCCTGGATCTCCCGCTCGTACGACGGGTCGCCGAGCCGCTCGAGTTCGTGGGCCCAGCGCAGATACGTCTCGGCCAGATTGAGCCGGTCGATCGCGGGCGACTCGGCGAGCTCGAACACGTCGACTTCGAGCTTGGTCGCGAGTTCGTAGTGCGGGATGCACAGTTCGAACAGCCGCAGTACGTCGTACGCGTACCCGAGACCCGTGTGCGCCCACGCGATCAGGCCGGGATCGGTGGTCCGGTTCAACGCGTGCTCGGCCGCGACCAGGTCGTTGACGGTGTCGCCGCCGCGGCCGCTGCGGGCCAGGTTGATGATCCGGATCGGCAGCGCGTTCGCCTCCCAGCCCGGCTCGCCGATCGCCCGGGCCACGTGCAGGCAGTCCTGTACCGCGGCCAGCGCCTCGTCGGCGTCGCTGGCGTGATGCGCGGTGACCCCACGGACGTACTCCGCCGCGGCCAGCTCGTACCTCGGTACCGGACCCAGCTCGGCGCGGATCGCGTCGATCTCGGCAGCCGCGACCGCATGCCCGCCCGACTGCGCGAGCGTCATCGCCGCGGCAATCCGCTGAGTCAGCGGACCGGAGTCCATCCCCATCGCTCGCCCCCGGCCTCCTGCTCGGTCAATCACCCGCCGCCCGGGTGGACCGCCCATTGTGGTCGCGCGAACCGCCCCTGTCACCAGCCAACCGCAATCCAGCCCTGACCATGTGAAACCACCCACACACACCCAGCAACCGAACCAGCCTCACGCGCGGATTGGTACGGCGCCCATCGCCAGCCCTTCGGCACGTGTTCCTGCGACGGGGTGTCACCAAGAACTGGGGAGGTGGGACACGAAACAGCCTGTCCGAGGTCCCGCGATGGTGTTCAAGCTGACAGCGAGGTGTCGACGGAGTGTCAGCCGACAGCGGCGTCCGGGGTTAGCCGGCGGCCTGTTGGGATTGGGCGGCGGGGTGGAGTTGGACGGGGAGGGATTCGACGCCGTAGACGATGGAGAAGTCGCGGAAGCGGAGGTGTTCTTCGGGGATGGCCAGGGAGAGGTTGGGGAAGCGGTGGGCCAGGGCGGTGAAGGCGGCACGGAGTTCCATCCGGGCCAGTTCGGCGCCTACGCAGCGGTGCATGCCGTGGCCGAAGGCCAGGTGAGCGGCGGGAGCGGCGCGGCGGGGCCAGAAGTCCTCGGCGTCGAGGCCGAAGACGGTTTTGTCGCGGTCGGCGCCGGACAGGGACACCGCGACCAGGTCTCCCTTCTTCACCTGGTGGCCGAACAGTTCCTGGTCGTGCCGGGCGAATCGCGGGAAGGCGACCTGGACGACGGTGAGGTAGCGGAGCAGTTCCTCGACGATGGAGTCGACGGCATCGGGCTCGGTGCGGATCCGCTCGAAGTTGTCCGGGTCGCGCATCAGTACCAGGGTGCCGAGCGCGAGCATGCTGGCCGAGGTCTCGTAGCCGCCGAGGAAGACGCCGTCGGCCAGGCCGCCGAGCTCGATGTCGTCGATGGTGTCGCCGTGTTCGCGGATGATCGAGCCGATCAGGCCGTCACCGGGTTCCTTGCGCTGTTTGCGGACGATCTCGAAGAGGAAGTCGCGGGACTCGCTGGCCGAGCCGAAGACGCCGATCCCGCCGCCGGACAGGTCGAACCGGGCCGGGCCGAGGGCGCGGAACCGGTCGCGGTCGGACTCCTCGACGCCGAGCAGGTCGGCGATCAGCAGGAACGGCACGTTGAAGGCGAAGTCGGCGACCACGTCGACGACCGGGCCCTTGGCCTCCATCAGGTCGAGCTGGTCGTTGACGATCTTCTCGATCGCCGGTTCGAGCCGGGCCAGCCGGCGCTTGGTGAACTCGGGCGTGAGCAGCTTGCGCAGCCGGGTGTGGTCCGGCGGGTCGGTGAAGCCCAGGCCGCCGATCCCTTCGGACGGCTTGTTCGGGTCGGAGCCGACCAGCGGGCGGATGTCGTTGGAGAAGTTCGCGGTGTCGGCCAGCACCGCCTTGGCCTCGGCGTGACCGCTGACCACAAAGACGTTCAGCCCGAACAGGTGGGCCAGTTTGTGCACCGGCTCGGCCTCGCGGATCCGGCCCAGCTCCGGCACCGGGTCGACCCCGGTCCGGCGCAGCGGCATCGAGACCTGCCGCGGGAACATCCGCATCTTCGACAGATCAAGACCACCCTTTCGAGTGGTCCTGTTCAACAGCCGGCCGCCGACCCACTTCTTCAGGTATGTCGCAACCATTGGCTCCCACGCGCCCTCTCTGAAACAGCTGCCCCCGACGGCTTTCGTCTGTCACGAAACTAGCCGGAGCGATGACCGGATCTGATGGTGTTGGCACCACTTTGATGGTGGCGTTGGCACCACCATGGGAGGGGGCCATGGCTGTACCGAGTCAGAGAGTGTCACGGCGAAGGGGCCCGATGCCACCGGAACCCACCTGTTCCCGCCCCTGGTAGGGCGGTAGGTGGGTTCCGGGGATCGATCAGGGTCAGACAAGCCGAAAGTCGGATGCGCTCCGGGCTTTCGACCGTTACGTCAGGGGTTTGCGCAGGTCAGGCGTGCCTCCGCCCAGTCTGCATGATCGCTGGTGATCCCGTCACCGGCGTCCGTGACCTGCAGGGTCAAGGTCTGGCCGCCGCTCACATCGACCGAAACGGGCGCCGTCGGGGAGGTTCCGGTGAGAAGCTCCGATGTGTACTTCGTCACGCTGTCCACCAGCACCTTGAAGCTCACCTTGCCACGGTCCTCCATCTCGTCGTCCACCCCGACCTTGGCGGTGAACAGTGAACAGTTGCCGGCCAGCCGGACGCTCACCGTCGACGGCGCGTGCGTCCCCAGGCCCTTGGCGTACTGCGTGCCGTCGAGCGTCAGTGGTCCGCCGTCAGCGGCCCCGTCCTCGCCGTTGCTGCGGTCCCGTTCCACCGGACCCCAGCCGTTCGTCGAGTCGATCCACTCGAGGTCGCTGACCCATGGCTGACCGGTCGGTGCCGGGGGCAACGGCTTGTCGGCGAGCGTTGCCGCGAAGAAGCCGAGTCCGCCGCCGGGCAACTTGATCGCCTTCGCCGTCTTGCCCGGCGTCAGCGGGACCGCGGTGTAGAAGACCCGGTAGTCCGTGGTGGTGTTGGCCAACCCGGCCTGCGTGTAACGGCCCTTCACCCCGACGGCCAGTTTGGCTCCACCGGTGGTCGGATCCTGGCAGCACCAGTTCGGGAGTTGCAGTGGTGCTTGGGATTGCGTGCCGTCGGTGTAGAGGATCGTGACGCTGCCCTTGGCGTTGAGGCTGGCGCCGGCGCCGAGCAAGGCCAGGTGGGAGCCGGTCCCGGTGACGAGGATCGGGGCCGACTGGTTCTTCACGAGGTTCGGCGTACCGGGTGCTCCGGTCGGCCAGGTGAACTCCGCTCCCTGCACGGTGAGGGTGGCGCCCGGGGTGTAGCCGGCTGCGGCCAGAGCCTCGCCGTAGAAGCTGTTGCCGGAGCCGTCGAAGTTGCCTTGGGCGTAGGTCGACGCGTTGCTGATGCCGACCACGTTGGCCGCCTGCGACAACGATGCGTAGGGCAACTGTGCCGTTGCGACCGCGCTGTTGACGTAGGAGTTGTCATGCACCCGGTACGACGCGTCCAGGCGCAAGGTGAAGCTGGCCGGCTTCACGTCGGCGCCGGGAATCACCTGCAACTTGGTCGTCACCGACTTGCCCGGCTCTACCGCGGCGAACGTGCTCGTGCCGGTCGATGTCCACCCGGCCGGCAGGTTCGGAACCAGTCGTACGTCGCGCATCGTCGTCGTACCGGCGTTCTTGAAGGACGCGGTGACCTCGGTGGCTTGGCCGGGCGCGTTCCACAGGGACGGTGTGACGAGCTCGGGGATGCCGAAGGTGTCCGTCACCGTTTTGCCGCCGCCGACCGACGTGGTGTCGGACAGGCGGACCGTGGCGTCGCCCGACGTGGAGATCGACGGGGTCTTCACCAGCACCACGCCGTTCTCGTAGTACCAGCCGGTGGATGCAGCGAGGTACGCGTCCTTGCTGGCCAGCTTGGTGAGCTTGCCATCCCCGATCGACACGTTGCTCGGGGCGGTGCCGGTGTGGACGGTCAGCTCGTACGGACGGGTGGCCGGCTTGCTCGTGTACAAACCGCGGCTGGCTCCGATCTTGACGGTGATGTCGCCGCGGCTTGCGATCGGGGCGTCGACCTCCAGCCGTTGCGTGGCCGACTTCGCTTCCTTGTAATCACGCGTGACGCGGTCGTCCTCGTACAGGCTGAACGACGACTTGCCCTCGGGATAGATGTCAACGGTCACCCGATCCCCGAAAGCCTGCTCGGCGGCTGCGTTGATGCCGCTCTTCCACATCGGGACCACCGCGCCCGCCTTGACGAACAATGGCAGAGTGTCGAGCGGCGCGTGGTACCCGTTGACCGTGGTCGGGCCCTGGTAGACCTTGCCGGACCAGTAGTCGATCCAGCGGCCCTTCGGCAGGTAGATCCCGCTCTTCACCTCGTCGGCGCCCCACATCGGCGCGACCAGGAACTCCTTGCCCGCAAGGAACTCGTACTTCGCCGCGTCACCCCAGGTGTTCGGGTCGTTCGGGTACTCGAGCACCAGGGATCGGTTCAGCGGAGCACCGGTCCGATGCGCCTCGGCGGCGTACGAGTAGAAGTACGGGAGCAACCGCTCGCGCAGCTTGAGGTACTTGCGGTTGATCGAGGTGTACGGCTCGCCGTACGTCCACGGGTGCTTGTACGCCGGGGTCGCCCAACCGGACATCGTCATGAACGCCGGGTTGAACACCTTCCACTGCAGGTCCCGCGTGTAGCTCGTCCCGGAGCCGCCGAAGATGCCGTCGACGTCACCGGCGCTGTACGCGATCCCGGAGTTGCCGGAGCCGGTGATGGCCGGGATCTGCCACCTGATCGCGTCCAGCGAACCGCTGTGGTCACCGGTCCACTGCACGGCACACCGTTGGGCGCCGGCCCAGCCCTCGACCATCCACGCGAAGCCACGTGCGTTGCTGTACTGCTCGATGCCACCGTGCGCGGTGTCGCAGGCGCTCAACGCGTGCCGATACCCCGGGCCGACCCAGGCGACGTCCAGCTTGCGCACACGGACCCCGGCCTCGCCGACCTCGGCCGGCTGACGGTCGAGTGACGACTGGGTCCACAGGCCCATCTCGATGTTCCGCGAGCGCAGTTCGTCACCGGTCTGCTTGAGCGGCGGGATCTCCCGCTTGCCCCACCACGTACCGCCGACTTGTTCGGACTCGGTGTCGTCGGAGTAGCCGCAGCCGTAGTCGTCGTTGACCAGCATCCAGCCGCCGGGCATGTCCTCGTCGCGGAACCGCTGGGCCACCTTCACCGCGTCCAGCGTGGTCACCTTGTCCGGGTGGACCTTCCAGTCGTTGGAGGGATCCGGATCGGTCGCGTAGTGGCCGCGGTTGTAGCAGTCGGAGTCGCCGTACTCGAGCCCGTAGATCGGCGGCATGAACGGCCGGCCGGTGAGCTCGGTGTACCGGTCGAGCGAGGTCTTCAGGTCGCCGACGAAGTAGTACGCGTCGAACCGCTTCCCGTCGTGCGTGGTGACGACCGGATCGGTGAAGTTGTAGCTCCCCGGGCTGAACGTGTTCCGGAGTACGCCGTACCCGGCGGTGCTCATGTAGTACGGCGAGGCGTTCGGGTTTCCGCCGTCCTCCCAGTTGAAGTCGCGGGAGATCCGGATGGTCTGGTCGCGATGGGAGAAGCGGCCGTTCTGCATGCCGCCGCCGAAGAACTGCTCATTCGCGCCGCGGCCGAGGGACTGGTTCGCCGAAGTGTCGTTCCAGGACAGCGGCGCGGTCTCCGACCAGACCAGTTGGCCGTTCGAGCGGTAGAGGGAGAAGCGCAGCGGCGACTTGTTCGCGCGGACCTCGATCTTGTCCGTCTTGAGGGAGTAGTAGCCGCCGTGGTCTCGCCAGGACGTGCGCGGCGCGCCGTAGTCGGTCTTGGCGACGATGTTCGAGGCCGGCGCGTTCGGGTCGGTCGGCGGCGTGTTGGCGGGATCGGTGAACGTCCCGTCCGGGGCCAGCCAGAGCCGGAACACGTCGTCCTTGAGGAACGCCACCCGGACCTTCGCGGAGCCGGCGGTGAGCGTGTACGTCGAGGAGTCCGCTTCGAAGGCCGTGACGGCGCCGAGCGAAGTGTCTCCGGGGAGAGCCGCGGCGGTACCGGCGGCGGTGGTGGTCAGGGCGCCCGCGATCAGGGCGAGGGCTGACCCGGTGACAAGGGCTGAACGTTTAACGCGGACACTAATGCTCACGACTGCCTCACTTCACGCATCAATGAACAAGATTGGCTCATTGATAGCCCACCTGCTCAGCTGTTGTCACTAGCTCGGCTGTCATGAAGTTGAGACGTGGTCTCCATCGGACGGCGGCCCGCGCGAGTGTTCGTGGCGGCGACGATGATTCGCATGACGAACCATCGGGTGGCTCGCCGGCCGCTGGCCGCGGCTCTGTGCCTGACTGTCCTGCTGGCTGTCCCCGCTGTCGCGCACGCCGCCGAGCCGCTCGAGCGCAGCGCGGAGCGCACTGCTGAGCGCACTGCTAGGGCGATCGAGCCGATCACCTTCGAGCTGCCCGAGCCGACCGGGCGGAAGAACCTGGGGACGACGGAGCTGCACCTGGTGGACCCGGCCCGCGACGACCTGTCCGCGCCCGGCGGGAAGCGCGAGCTGATGATCAGCGTCTGGTACCCGGCGAGGACCGGTGCGCGTGAGCCGATCGCGAAATACATGCCGGCGAAGACCGCCGCGTTCACCGACGCGCCCTGGGCCGAGGCTTTCGAGCAACCGATCGGCACCTTCGACTACGCGAACACGCTGACTCACTCCCGCGTCGGAGCCACCGTCCAGTACGGGCGGTTCCCGGTGGTGCTGTTCTCACCCGGCTACCCGTACAGCCGGTTCCAGAACACCGCGCTGGTCGAGGACCTGGCCAGTCACGGGTACGTCGTGGTGACGATGGACCACACCCACGAGAGCCCGGTGGAGTTCCCCGGTGAACGGTTCGTGCCCGGCGTAACGCGTGAGCCCGACGCAGCGGCGTACCAGCGGGCGATCGCGACCCGGGTCGCCGACGCGCGGTTCGTGTTGAGCCAACTCGAGCGGCTCGCCGCTGGGCAGAACCCGGACGTCGACGGCAGGCGGTTGCCCGAGGGGCTGGGTGGTGCGCTCGATCTGCGCAAGACCGGCATCTTCGGGTTCTCGGCCGGTGGGTTCACCGGGGCCGAGACGATGCTGGCCGACGGGCGGTTCGCGGCCGGTGCGGATCTCGACGGGATGCTGCAGTACAACCTCGAAGAGGGCCCGCTCGGCGAGGTCGCGAAGCGGGGGCTGGACCGGCCGTTCCTGTTGTTCGGCTCGGACACCAACCAGCGGACCGATCCGGACAAGGACTTCTACGACCGGTCCTGGCCGGCCTTCTGGGAGGCGCAGCGCGGCTGGAAGCTGGACCTGCAGCTGCCCGGGTCCGAGCATCAGGCGTTCTCCGACAACCAGGTGATCTTTCCGCAGGCAATGCGGGCCGTGTACGGCGACGAGCCGGCCGGGCCGATGCTGATCGAGCGAATCGTCGGCCGGGTCGATCCGGGCCGCAGTGTGTTCGCTCAGCGGACCTATCTGGCCGCCTTCTTCGACCAGACCCTGAAGAACCGGCCGCGGTCGCTGCTGCGGTCCGAGTCGCCGCGCTTCCCGGAGGTCCGGTTCGCTCGCTGATCCCTTGCGCGCCGCCTCGATGACGTATCTTGAGAGGCTGGTCGTCCGGGCGGGGTGAATCAAACGACCGGGGCGGTGGGGCGGGGAAGGAGTCAAACACTGCTCTGTGGTGACCGGATGGGCGGGGGTTTCCGGTGCTTTCCGTCACCTGAATACGTCGGGTGGCGTCGCGACCGGTTACCGTGCGTTGAGAAATGCGTTGCTGTCGGCCGTACTCTGTCCTCGGCAGGTCGGTTTGCGCTCGGGGGAACCTGGGGGAACAAGGAGTCCGGCCGCAGGCGTTGACGGCATGACGAGGGTGACAGGCAAGGAGCGCAGTGGCAGGGGCAACTGGAACGAAGACATCGTCCGGTAGTACGTCGTCGACGACGACCGGACGCCGGCTGGTGATCGTCGAGTCGCCGAAGAAGGCGCGGATGATCGCCGGTTTCCTGGGGTCCGGGTACGTGGTGGAGTCCAGCTTCGGCCACATCCGGGACCTGCCGAAGGGCGCCGACGAGATCCCGGCGAAGTACAAGGGACTGCCCTGGGCCCGGCTCGGGGTGAACATCGACGACCACTTCGACCCGCTGTACGTCGTACCGGCGGACAAGAAGGCGCAGATCCGGAAGCTGAAGGACCTGCTGAAGGACGCCGACGAGCTCTACCTGGCCACAGATGAGGACCGCGAGGGCGAGGCCATCGCGTGGCACCTGCTGGACGAGCTGAAGCCGAAGGTCCCGGTCCGGCGGATGGTCTTCCACGAGATCACCCCGAAGGCGATCCAGGACGCGGTCAGCAGCGCCCGGGACATCAACGAGGCCCTGGTCGACGCCCAGGAGGCGCGCCGGATCCTCGACCGGCTGTACGGCTACGAGGTCTCGCCGGTGCTGTGGAAGAAGGTCATGCCGAAGCTGTCGGCCGGCCGGGTCCAGTCGGTCGCGATCCGGATGGTGGTCGACCGGGAGCGCGAACGGATCGCGTTCCGCAGCGCGTCGTACTGGGACCTGGACGCGACCCTCGACGCCGGTGAGGGCCGGACGCCCCGGCAGTTCCCGTCCCGGCTGGTCTCGGTGGACAGCCGCCGGGTCGCCCAGGGTCGTGACTTCGCCGCGACCGGTGAGCTGAAGAGTGGCACCACGGTCCACCTGAACGAGGAGACCGCGACCGCGCTGGCCGCCGCGCTGCGCGACTCGCAGTTCACCGTCCGGGCGATCGAGTCCAAGCCGTACACCCGCAAGCCGTATGCGCCGTTCCGGACCACCACGCTGCAGCAGGAGGCCGGGCGCAAGCTGGGGATGTCCGCGTCGCAGACGATGCAGATCGCCCAGCGGCTGTACGAGAACGGCAACATCACCTATATGCGTACCGACTCGGTCACGCTGTCCGACACCGCGATCACCGCGGCCCGGGCCCAGGTGCGCGAGCTGTACGGCGCGTCGTACCTGCCGGACAAGCCGCGGGTCTACACCTCCAAGGTGAAGAACGCGCAGGAGGCGCACGAGGCGATCCGGCCGGCCGGCGAGGTGTTCCAGACCCCGGCGCAGACCGGGCTGACCGGCGCGGAGTACCGGCTCTACGAGCTGGTCTGGATGCGCACGATCGCGTCTCAGATGAAGGACGCCGAGGGGCGCAGCGTCTCGATCAAGATCGACGCCCGCGCCTCGACCGGGGAGAACTGCGAGTTCACCTCGTCCGGCCGGGTGATCACCTTCCACGGCTTCCTGAAGGCGTACGTCGAGGGCGCGGACGACCCGTCGGCCGAGACCGACGACCGCGAGACCCAGCTGCCGAACGTGGCCGAGGGCGACGTGCTGCCGGCGATCGAGGTGCTGGCGTCCGGGCACGAGACGAAACCGCCGGCCCGGTACACCGAGGCGACGCTGATCCGTGAGCTGGAAGAGCGCGAGATCGGACGTCCGTCGACGTACGCGTCGATCATCGGCACGATCCAGGCCCGCGGGTACATCTACAAGAAGGGCACCGCGCTGGTGCCGGCCTGGCTGGCGTTCGCGGTGGTCCGGCTGCTGGAGGAGCATTTCACCCGGCTGGTCGACTACGCGTTCACGGCGGGGATGGAGGACATTCTCGACGAGGTCGCGGCCGGCCACCTGCAGCGCGAGGGCGTGCTCGGCCGGTTCTACTTCGGCGACGACGGTGTCGAGGGACTGCACTCGATGGTCAACGACCTGGGCGAGATCGACGCCCGGGAGATGTCCACCTTCCCGGTCGGCCCGCCGGACAGCGGCATCGTGGTCCGCGTCGGCCGCTACGGCCCGTACGTCGAGGGTTCGGAAGAGGCTCGCGCCAACGTGCCGGAGGACCTGCCGCCGGACGAGCTGACGGTAGACAAGGCGCTGGAGTTGCTGAGCCAGCCGTCGGGTGTCGAGCACGACCTCGGTACGACGCCGGACACCGGGCTCAAGGTGGTCGCCAAGGCCGGCCGGTTCGGGCCGTACGTGACCGAGGTGCTGCCGGAGGACGCGCCGAAGAGCGCCAAGCCGCGGACCGGGTCGCTGCTCAAGTCGATGTCGCTGGACACGATCACCCTGGACGACGCGCTCAAGCTGCTGTCGCTGCCACGGGTGGTCGGCAAGGATCCGGAGTCAGGTGAGGAGATCACCGCGCAGAACGGGCGCTACGGGCCGTACCTGAAGAAGGGTACGGACTCGCGGTCGCTGCAGTCCGAGGACCAGATGTTCGACATCACCCTGGACGAGGCGCTGAAGATCTACTCGGAGCCGAAGCAACGGGGTCGCCGGGCCGCCGCGCCGCCGCTGAAGGAACTGGGCGAGGACCCGGAGTCCGGTAAGCCGGTGGTGGTGAAGGAGGGCCGGTTCGGTCCGTACGTCACCGACGGGGAGACGAACGCGACGCTGCGCAAGGACGACTCGGTCGAGTCGATCTCGCTGCTGCGTGCGGCTGAGTTGCTCGCGGACAAGCGAGCCCGTGGGCCGGTGAAGAAGACGGCGAAAAAGTCTCCGGCGAAGAAGACGACCGCCGCTAAGAAGACAGCGGCTAAGAAGACGACGGCCAAGAAGAGCGCGGCCAAGAAGACCACGAAGGCCGCCGCGAAGAAGTCGTGAGATAGGTCAGACTGGGGTATGGCGACGACTGCGAAGGGTCCGGCGGAGGTCACCGCAGAGCGGCTGCGCGAGCGGGGCGAGCGGGTCACCCCGGCCCGGCTCGCCGTCGTCGAGGTGCTGGCGAACACCGAGGAACACCTGAGCGCCGAACAAATCGGCGAACGAGCTGAACAGTTGCGGCCGGGCATCCACCGGGCGACCGTCTACCGGGCTCTGGACGCTTTGGGTGAGTTCGGTCTGGTGACGCACGTGCACCTCGGCCGCGCGGGGACGACGTACCACCTCGCCGGCGACCTGGCCCCCAGCCACCTGCACTTGCGCTGCAGCGAATGCGGCTCAGTCCTCGACGTAGCCGGCAACATCCTCGACCCAGTCCGCCGCAAACTCCAGCGAGACCTGGGCTTCCGCCTGGCCCCCGAACAGGTTGCCCTGGTAGGGGTCTGCGCGGACTGCGCAAGCTAAGTACTACGGTCGCCCACGCAGCATCGTGGCCGGAATCGGTCAGAATTTGTGTCCAAATCTGTTGATCGATGTGGATTGGTGAACGGGTTGGTCGTAGGCTCAACGGTTGTGACCTATGACCACAGTTACGTCGAAGACTTCGCCCCTGCCGTTGGAGTGCTGCCGCCGCGCGCCTGGCTGGACGACGATTCCGCCCGGATCGCGCTCACCGGTGACTGGAGCTTCCGGCTCTCGCCGAGCCTGGCCGACGCGCCCGACGACCTGAAGGACCCGGATACGTCGTCCTGGGACACCATCAGCGTGCCGGGCCACTGGCAGTTGAGTGGGTACGGCGCCCCGGCGTACACGAATGTGGTCTACCCGTTCCCGCTCGAGCCGCCGCATGTGCCGACGGACAACCCGACCGGCGACTACGTGCGCTCGGTGATCGTCCCGGCCGACTGGGACGGCGCCCGGGTGGTGCTGCGGTTCGAGGGGGTCGACTCGCGGTTCGCCGTACACGTCGACGGGAACCTGGTCGGCTGGTCGTCCGGGAGCCGGCTGCCGAGCGAGTTCGACCTCACCAGCCTGGTTGCTCCGGGCAAGGAGATCCGGATCGTGGTCCGGGTGCACCAGTGGTCGCTGGGCAGCTACGTCGAGGACCAGGACATGTGGTGGCTGTCCGGCATCTTCCGCGAGGTCAACCTGCTCGCGCTGAAGCCGTCCGCCCCGACCGACGTCTTCGTGAAGGCCGCCTTCG
The DNA here is from genome assembly GCF_004361855.1 of Kribbella caucasensis. GTDB lineage: Bacteria > Actinomycetota > Actinomycetes > Propionibacteriales > Kribbellaceae > Kribbella > Kribbella caucasensis. Next base: position 347,682 of record NZ_SNWQ01000004.1, on the reverse strand, counting down.
ACCACGTCGACGGCGCCGGCACGCTCCTGGTGGAGTCCGACGTACCGGGCACCGTCGTCGTCCCAGAGCTCGGCCTCGAGCTGCCGACCGGTGAGCACACGCGGATCGAGCAGGTCGAGCCGTGGAGCGCCGAGAGCCCGCGCCTGTACGACGCTGTGCTGCGGAGCGAGGGCGGTGAGGTGCGGCTGCGGATCGGGTTCCGCACGGTCGCGATCGTGGACGGCATTCTCACGGTGAACGGGAACCGGGTCCTCTTCAACGGGGTGAACCGGCACGAGTTCCACCCCGACCGCGGTCGCGCGCTGACCGAGCAGGACATGCTCGACGACGTGCTGCTGATGAAGCGGGCCGGGATCAACGCGGTCCGGACCAGCCACTACCCGCCGCACCCGCACTTCCTCGACCTCTGCGACCTGCACGGGTTGTACGTGGTCGACGAGTGCGACCTGGAGACGCACGGGTTCGGTTACGAGCCCGAACCGCCGAACCTGCCGAACCCGGTGATGGACGAGCGGTTCCGTCCCGACCTGGTCGAGCGGATGCGCCGGATGGTCGAGCGGGACAAGAACCACCCGAGCATCGTGCTCTGGTCGCTCGGCAACGAGTGCGGAATGGGCGAGAACCTGCGCGCCATGTACGACTTCGCCAAGGACCGCGACCCCTCCCGGCCGGTGCACTACGAGCGGGACCGGGGCGCGGAGTTCGTCGACGTGTACAGCGAGATGTACACCTCGCTGGAGAACGTGGAGAAGATCGGCGCGGATCCGGCGTCGCACAAGGGACTGCCGTTCATCCTGTGCGAGTACGGGCACGCGATGGGGAACGGGCCGGGCGGGCTGTCGGACTACCGCGCGCTGTTCGAGAAGTACCCGCGCTGCCAGGGCGGATTCATCTGGGAGTGGATCGATCACGGGCTGCGGACGTCTGTGGACGGCAAGGAGTTCTACGCGTACGGCGGTGACTTCGGCGAGACCATCCACGACGGCAACTTCGTCTGCGACGGACTGCTGTTCCCGGACCGTACGCCGTCGCCGGGCATGCTCGAGTACATCAAGGTGATCGAGCCCCTGGTGATCGTTGCTGACGGCAAGGGTGGTGTGTCGATCACCAACCGCTACGAGGTGCTGGACACCAGTCACCTGACGTTCCAGCTGGTCACCGAGATCAACGGTGAGGTCGTCGGCAGCGGCAACTTGCCGGTGCCGGCGATCGCGCCAGGTGAGACCGTCTCGGTCGAGCTGCCGCCGGGGATCCTTGCACAGCGGGAAGCCAACCAGCCGGAGACCTGGGCGACGGTCACCGCCGAGCTCACCGAGGGGACCGCGTGGGCCGAGGCCGGCCATCGGGTCGCCTGGGGTCAGCTGCGGCTCGACACTCCTGCCGAGGCCACCGCACCGACAGGCAGCGGTCCGGCCGAAGGGACTGTCGGCATCGACGGCATCACTCTGGCCGGTATCACCAACGCCCGCCTGGACGTTTGGCGCGCCCAGATCGACAACGACGCGATCCCGGGTGTCGCCAACGCCTGGAAGGAAAACGGCCTGCATCGCGTGCAGCACCGGATCGTCTCCAGTGGTGTCAAGGACGGCGCCTGGGAGGTCGTCACCCGTACTGCGCCGCCCGCGCTGCAGTGGGGTCTCGTCGCCACCTGGCGCTGGACCACCGTCGACGACGGCGTGCTGCTGGACCTCAAGGTCGTGCCGGACGGACAGTTCCCCGACACCCTTCCGCGGCTCGGCATCACCTTCGAACTGCCGAAGGTCGACCAGGTCGAGTGGTTCGGCGCCGGTCCCAACGAGGCGTACGTCGACACCCGCGCAGCGGCCGCGGTCGGCAAGTACTCCGCAACCGTCGACCAACTGCAGACCCCGTACGTCCGCCCGCAGGAGAACGGCCACCGCATCGATACCCGGTGGGCCGCCCTCACCGGTTCGGCCGGTTCCCTCCGGATCGAGGCTGCGCCGGACCTGTTCGGCCTGACAGTCCGGAACTGGACCACGGCCGACCTGGAGAACGCCAAGCACACGATCGACGTGATCCCCGGCGACCCGACGTACGTCACGCTCGACCTGGCCCAGGCCGGCATCGGCTCGAACTCCTGCGGCCCGGCCCTCCCCGACCAGTACAAGCTCCACACCGCCCCGGCGACCCTGTCGATCAAGTTTGTCAGCTGATTGTCAGATCGCGATGGCCGGCCGGGTGGAGACCCGGCCGGCTGGTGGGTGGTAGGAGTGCCAGGCGGAGGTCAGTCGGCGGACGGCTTCGGTGAGTTCGTCTGGGCGGGCGCGGAAGTGGAGGCGGAGGTAGGCGTCGCTGTCGCCGGTCACGTCCAGGCCTGCGCCCGGTAGTACGGCGATGCCGTGGCGCATGGCTGTTTGGGCGAAGGAGTTGCCGTCGCCCTCCGGTAGCCGTACCCAGAGTGTTTGGCCGCCGCGGATCGGCGGGACTTCCCAGGTCGGCAGCTCGCGGGCCAGCAGGGAGCGCAGTTGGTCGTGGCGGCTCTTCAGCTCGGTGGCGAGGTCCAGGGAGTCGAGCCGCGCGACCAACTCTGCGGCGGCCAGTTGGGCGGGTACGTTGCCGCCCAGGTCGGACACCGCGCGGAGCCGGGCAAGCCGCGCGATGATCGGCGTGGGGCCGCGGACCCAGCCGATCCGCAGGCCGCCCCAGACGCTCTTGCTGAGTGAGCCGATCGACAGCACGGCATCGCTGAAAGCGGCGAGCGGCCGCGGCCGAGGTACGCCAGGAAAGCCCAGGTCGGCGGGGACTTCGTCTTCGATCAGCGGCACCCCCAAAGCGGCCGCGGACCGCGCGAGCCGTTGCCGGGCCAACGCGGACAGCACGGAACCGGTCGGGTTGTGATAGGTCGGGATCACATACGCGAGGGCCGGCCGACGCTCGCGAACGGCCGGCTCGAAACCCTCCAGGCCCACCGGCAGACCGCGTAGTACCGCGGCCTCCTCCCGGAAGGCTTCCAGTGCGCCCGGATAGGTGGGGGCCTCGACTAGGACCTGGTCGCCGGGTCGTAGGAACGCTCGTGCCAACAGAGTGAGTGCTTGCTGGCCGCCGTTGGTCACCAGGACCTGATCCGAAGCGGTCGGTACGCCGTGGTCGGAGTACCGGGTGGCGATGGCCTGCCGGAGTACGGGGTGGCCGTACGGGTAGTAGCCGATGTCGCCGCTGATCTTGGCGAGCAGTGGCAGCATGTTGGCGTATGCCTCGGCCAGTTCGGGCGGTGGATCACCGGGTGCGGCGCAGATGGCGAGGAGTACGCCGTCGTCGCGGGACTCCAGCGAATCCAGGAAGATCGGGTCGACCGGAGCGTCTTCCACAGTTGCCGAGGATGGCGCGCCGGCGACCCGGGTGCCGCTGCCCTGCCGGCGGGTGATCCGGCCCTCGGCGCGCAACAGGTCGTACGCCGCGACGACGGTGGTCCGGCCGACCGCGAGCCCGCCCGCCAACGCCCGGTCGGGCGGCAGCTGTACGCCGGGAGGCAGCTCGCCGTCGTCGATCAGTTGGCGCATCCGGGCCGCGAGCAGCACGTACAGCGGGCCGCGGCCGGACGACCAGCGGCCCAATCGGTCGAGCAGCTCGATTGGTCTCATTCGCGAACCAATTCTGCCAGATTGGCTCTGGGGTCGCCAGGGCCCGGCCGGGACGATGAACGGCATGGCCACTTTCCCCCGCAACGAGATCCTTTCCCTGACCGACGAGCAGCCCCGGCACGAACTCGGCGAGAGCTACGGGCCGGACCTGCGGCTGGCCGACCTGTTGACCCCTGAGCTGGGCGAGCTCCTGCTCGGGTACGGCACGGCTTCCGGCGATCACCGGTTGCGGGCGGCGATCGCGTCGTCCCATGGAGTTCAGGCCGACCAGGTCGTGATCACGGTCGGTGGGATGCACGCGATCTTCCTGCTCGCGTATCTGCTGGCCGATGGTGGCGGCCAGGTCGTCACGACCGCGCCGTTGTTCCCGTTGGCCCGCAACGCTTACGAATCCGTCGGCGCCGACGTACGGGTGATCCCCGTGTCCTTCGACGGTGGTTATCGGCTGACCGCGGCCGACGTACGGGCTCAGCTGACGCCGGAGACCAAGCTGGTGAGTCTTGCGACGCCGCAGAATCCGTCTGGTGTTGCCGTCTCGCCGGGGACGCTACGGGAGATCGTGGCCGCGATGGAGGAGGTCTGTCCCGAGGCGTATCTGATGGTGGACGAGACGTATCGGACGGCGGCGTACGGCGATGATCCGGTGGTGGAGACGGCCGTCCACCTAGGGCCCAAGGCCGTGTCGGTGGCGTCGCTGTCGAAGTGTCACGGTGCGGCCGGGCTGCGGATCGGGTGGATCGTCAGCACCGATGCCGCGCTCGTCGATCAGGTGATGCTGGGCAAGTTCAACACGGTGGTCTCCGCGCCGCCGGTGACCGAAGCGCTGGCCGTCCGGGTGTTCGAGTTGGAGGACCAGCTCCTCGCCGTACGACGTCGTCAGCTCGCGGATGGGCTGGCCGCGACCGACGTGTGGGTGCGCGAGAACGAGGACCTCGTCGAATGGATCCGGCCGGACGCGGGTGCACTCTGCTGCGTACGCCTCAAGCCCTCCGCCTTCGACGACGCCGCAGTCGGCCGCTTCTACGAGGTCTCCGCGGACGAGGGTGTACGGGTCGCCAACGGCACTTGGTTCGGTGACGAGCCCCGCACCTTCCGCCTCGGCTTCGGCTACCTCCCCGCTGTCGAGTTGAAGGCCGCCCTCGAGGCCCTGACAACCGCCCTCCGCCGAGCTCGCTAGTCGGAGGTCCAGAAGCTGACCGAGCGTGGCGCTGTCGGGGGCGGCGGATAGGCTTCGGGGCGTGCCGGAGGTGTATGACCCGTTGACTGATCCAGCACCGGCGCATGATCTGCGGGCGGTGCTGCGGATCCGGGCGTTCCGGCGGCTGTGGATCGCGTTCGGGCTGAGCAGCCTGGGCGACTGGATCGGGTTGCTGGCGCTGACCGCGATGGCGAAGGCGTTCGCGGGTGACGACTACCAGATGGCGAACTTCGCGATCGGCGGGGTGCTGTTCCTGCGGGTGTTGCCGGCGCTGGTGATGGGTCCGGTGGCGGGCTGGATCGCGGACCGGCTGGACCGGCGCTGGACGATGATCCTGGGCGACCTGATCCGGGCCGCGTTCTTCGTCACCATCCCGCTGGTCGGCACGTTGACCTGGCTGCTGATCGCCACCGTGCTGATCGAGATCGTCAGCCTGATCTGGGGCCCGGCGAAGGACGCCAGCGTGCCGAACCTGGTGCCACGGCACAGGTTGGAGGCGGCGAACCAGCTCAGCCTGATCACGACGTACGGGTCGGCGCTGCCGGCGGCGGTGATCTTCACCGCGATCACGCTGGTGACGCGTGGGCTCGGCGAGTTCTCGATCGACCTGGCCGTGTACGTGAATGCGGCGACCTTCCTGGTCAGCGGGCTGGCGATCGTCTCCGTCGCCGAGATCGGCCGCGCCGTGCACGAGCACGAGGAACACCCGACCCTGTGGCGGACGATGGTCGACGGCTGGTCGTACGTCACCGGTACGCCGGTGGTCCGCGGCCTGGTGGTCGGGATCTCCGGAGCGTTCGCGGCCGGTGCTGTCGTGATCGGACTGGGCCGCACCTACGTCGAGGATCTGGACGCGGGCGATCCGGGGTACGGCGTGCTGTTCGGCGCTGTCTTCGGTGGTCTCGCGCTCGGGATGGGGTTCGCGCCGCGGCTGTTCTCCGGGCTGTCCCGGCGCCGGTTGTTCGCGGCCGGGCTGGTCGGCTCCGGGATCGGGCTGGCCGGGTTGGCGCTGATCCAGCAACTCGAGATCGCCACCATGATCGCGATCGTGCTCGGCTTCTGCGCGGGCGCCTCCTGGGTCTCGGGGTACACCCTGCTCGGGCTCGAGGTGCCGGATGCGGTCCGCGGCCGGACGTTCGCGTTCGTCCAGTCGGCGGTCCGGACCGTGCTCGCGGTCACCCTCGCGGTGGCGCCGTTCATCGCCGGTGCGATCGGCCGCCGGACCGTGACGGTCGGCGACCGCTCGCTGAGCTACAACGGCGCGGCGCTGACGATGCTGATCGCCGCGATCCTGGCCGGTGTGATCGGCCTGGTCGCCTGGCGGCAGATGGACGATCGGCCCGGGGTGCCGTTCTGGCGTGACGTTCGCCGCAGCTTCGGCAAGACTCCGGGTGTGTACCCGACCACGGGCTTCTTCATCGCGCTCGAGGGCGGTGAGGGCGCGGGCAAGTCGACCCAGTCCGCACTCCTGGTGAAATGGCTGCAGGAGCGCGGTCACGAGGTGCTGCTCACCCGCGAGCCCGGCGCGACCGACCTCGGCAAGACGCTGCGCCAGATCGTCCTCGACCCGGCGACCGGCGACATCTCGCACCGGGCCGAGGCGCTGATCTACGCCGCCGACAAGGCCGAGCACGTGGACTCGGTGATCAGGCCCGCGCTCAAGGCCGGCGCCGTCGTCATCACCGACCGGTACGTCGACTCCGCGCTCGCCTACCAGGGATCCGGCCGGGACCTCGAGATCGCCGACGTGGAGCGGGTGAACCGCTGGGCCACCGACGACCTCCGGCCCAACCTGACCATCCTGCTGGACCTGCCGCCGAAGCGTGGGCTCGGCCGGTTCGAGGAGCGGGACCGGATCGAGGCGCAGTCCGCGGACTTCCACGAGCGGGTGCGGGCCGCCTTCCTCGAGCTCGCGGCTGCCGAACCGCAGCACTATCTCGTCATCGACGCCACCCAGGAACGCGAGCAGATCGCCCAGCAGATCCAGGCCCGGTTGCTGCCGATGCTGCCGAAGGTGGAGCTATGACGGTCTGGGACGACCTGGTCGGCCAGGAACCAGCAGTCGGCGTACTGCAGCGCGCAGTCGCCGGCGCGGCCGCACGGCTGAGGGGCGAGAGCGGGGCGGCCACGGCGGGTATGACGCATGCCTGGTTGATCACCGGGCCGCCCGGATCCGGCCGGTCGAACGCGGGTCGGGCCTTCGCGGCTGCGTTGCAGTGTGAGAACCAGGGCTGCGGCGAGTGCTCTTCGTGCCGTACTGCGCTGAGCGGGGCGCACCCGGACGTCTCGCTGATCCGGACCGAATTGTTGTCGATCCGGGTCGGCGAGATCCGCGAGCTGATCCGCCGGGCCGCGATGAGCCCGACCCAGGGCCGTTGGCAGGTGATGGTCGTCGAGGATGCCGACCGGCTGACCGAGCAGGCCGCCGACGCGTTGCTGAAGAGCATCGAGGAGCCCGCTCCGCGCACTGTCTGGGTGTTGTGCGCGCCGACGGTCGAGGACGTCGTACCGACGATCCGGTCCCGCTGCCGGCTGCTCGTACTGCGCACTCCGCCGGTGGACGCGGTCGCCGAGATGCTGGTCCGCAAGGTCGGGGCCGAGCCGGAGCTGGCCGGATTCGCGGCGCGGGCGGCGCAGGGGCATATCGGGCGGGCGCGGGCACTGGTTCGCGACGAGACGGTCCGGGATCGGCGGACGAGGGTGCTCCAGGTCCCGTTCGCGCTGCGTGATCTCGGGGCCTGCCTGACCGCGGCCCAGCAGCTGGTCGACGCGGCGAAGGAGGAGTCCAAGGCAAGTGCGGCGGCCGTCGACGAGCGCGAGCGGGCGGAGCTGGAGCAGGCGCTCGGGGTGGGGACGAAGGGCGCCAAGCCGCGCGAGGCGAACGCGGCGCTGAAGGAGCTCGAAGACCAGCAGAAGGCCCGCGCCAAACGCTGGGAACGCGACGTGCTGGACCGCTCGCTGGTCGACCTGATGGCGCTCTACCGCGACGTCCTGGTGCTCCAGACGGCCGCCGGCGCGGAGCTGATCAACGCCGAGTTGCACGGAAACATCGACCAGCTCGCCACCCGGACCACGCCCGAACAGACCCTCCGCCGGATCGAGGCCCTCGCCGCCTGCCGCGAGGCCATCGAAACCAACGTCGCCCCCCTCCTGGCCCTGGAAGCCCTGACCATCGCCCTCTTCGAAGGCTGACCCACCCGCCCACGCGCACCCGTCCCCAGCGCATCCGCGCCCTGCGCCCGCATCCCCGCGCCCTGCGCACCGGCGCCCGCCTACCTCCCGGCTCGCCCGGACTGCTCGATCTGCGTGCCCGGTGGGTGAGATCGGGGTCTGGTGGGTGGACGGGCGTGTAACGCGGGGCGGGGTGGGGCCGATGAGGTGGCTGGCTGGACTTGCCAGCTTTGGTGGCCCATCCCGGAGGACGCATGACCCAACCGCCTCCGCTTGGACCGCCTGGGCGGACGCTGCCCTCGGCCGAGTCCTGGCTCACGGGCGTGCCGGTCCCGGACCAGCGCCGGCTCGACCGGTACGCCGTCGCGGCGTTCGCGTTCAGCCTGCCCGGTCTCGCGCCGATCGCGGCGATCCTGGCCGCGATCGCGCTGCCGCGGATCCACAAGGCCCAGACCCGGGGCCGCGGGCTCGCGTACGCGGCGCTGGCGATCAGCGCGTGCTGGGTGATCGCGATCGGCGTCGCGGTCGCGCTCGGGCTGTACGGCGACCAGCGGGCCGGGATCGGGCGGTCGGTGCCGGTCGCCCAGGTACAGGTGAACCAGTGCTTCGACGCCGACCTGGAGGCCCAGACCCTCCGGATGGTTAGGATCGCCGACTGTGCGACGGCCCACTCCGGAGAGGCGTACGCGAAGGTGAAGGCGGCGCTGACCGGGTTGACCGCGGAGCAGAAGGGGACGGTGGCCACGCAGCAGTGCGCGAACGCCTTCCACCAGTTCGTCGGCAAGTCGTACGAGCAGTCGTCGCTGGACATGTACTACGTGGTGCTGGAAGATCGTGCCGTTGCTGATGGCAACGTACTGTGCATGGTCGGGCAACCGGAGCGCCAACTGACCGGCACCATGCGCGGATCACAGCGGTAGTGCGCGAGGGGGGCATGTGAGTTATCCGCCATATCCGCCGGACCCGAACCGGCCGCAGGACACCCCGCGCGCCTTTCCCACCTACGGTCGCCCCGAAGAACCTCCCACCCGGTCCTACGGTCGACCCGTCCAACCGGGACACCAACAGCCGGGACCGTGGGTGCCGCCCCAGTCACCGCCGTACCAGTCAGCGTCGCCCCAATCAGGGCAGTTCCAACCGGGGACGCAGTACCCGCCGACGCAGTACCCGCCGACGCAGCATCAGCCGGGGACGCAGTACCAGCCGGGGACGCAGTACCAGCAGCCCGGGTATCCGTCGGCGTACGGGACGCCGCCACCGCCGTACGGGCATGGCTATGGCTATGGCTATGGGTATCCGGGATATCTGGAGCGGCGGACGAACGGGCTGGCGATCGCGGCCCTGGCCGTCGGGCTGGGGAGCTTGGTGTTCGGGATCGCGGCGCCGGTCGCGGTCGGGCTGGGGATCGCCGCGCTGGTGCAGCTCAAGCGGCGGCCGGAGCGCGGTACCGGGCAGGCGGTGGCCGGCCTGGTGGTCGGCAGCCTGACCACCCTCTTCTGGGCGGGGATTGTGGTCTTGATGGTCGCGGTCGGCAGCGATGTGTCGGACGAGGACTACTCGAGCGGCCAGCCCACCTCGTCGGGATCGGGCACGTACATCGACGAGCTCGTCGTCGGTCAGTGCTTCGACGAGGCCGGCTTCGACGAGGACGAGGTCGATCGGCAACCGTGCGACGAGCCGCACCAAGGTGAGCTGTATGCCGTCGTCACGCTGCCGCCGCAGACCTGGCCGGGCGAGAAGGAGATCGGCGACCTGTCCGAAGCCGCCTGCGACAGGGCGTTCGAGCCGTACGTCGGGATCAGCGTCGACGATTCGGAACTGGAACCGATGATCTGGTACCCCGAGCTCAGCACCTGGAGCAGCGGCGACCGGAACGTCTACTGCGGCGCCTACGGCCCGGACGGCGACGACCTCGACAAGACGGTCAAGAACTCGAGGCGATAGTCCCCGCCCACGCGTGACACGGGCCGTGACCAGGCATGCCCTAGTCTGGCCGCGTGGGCATGGTGATGGCTGTGTCGTTCGAGCGGTACGGACGGCTCTACTACCTCGACCCCGGCCCGCATCGTCCCCGGGTCGGGGACAAAGTGCTGGTCCCGACCGACGACGGTCCCGAGGTCGCCGAGTGCGTGTGGGCGCCACAGGTCGTCACCGAGGAGATCGGCGGGCTGCCGCTGTGTGAGGGGATCGCGTCCACGACCGACCTGGAGCGCGACGAGCAGAACCGGCAGCGCCGGGCCGATGCGAGGCTGACCGCGAAACGGTTGATCCGCGAGCACGGTCTGCCGATGAAGGTGGTCGGCATCGACTTCGTGGACCGCCGGCCGGATGTGGACCAGTTGGTCATCGTGTACTTCTCCGCGCCGCATCGGGTGGACTTCCGGGACCTGGTCCGGGATCTGGCTCGCGGTCTGCGGGCGCGGATCGAGTTGCGTCAGGTGGGTGCGCGGGACGAGGCCCGGTTGCAGGGCGGGATCGGGCCGTGCGGCCGGGATCTGTGTTGTGCGACGTTCTTGAAGGACTTCGAACCGGTCAGTGTGCGGATGGCGAAGGACCAGGATCTGCCGCTGAACCCGTTGAAGATCTCCGGGGCTTGTGGGCGGCTGATGTGCTGCCTGAAGTACGAGCACCCGCTGTACCAGGAGTTCAACGCGAAGGCCCCGCCGACCGGTACGCCGGTCGAGACGCCCGCGGGGGACGGGGTGGTCGTCGGGCACAACGTCCCGAGCGACACGGTGGTCGTCCGTCTGGCCGCATCAGGCCGGCGCTGTGCGTGCAGTCGAGCGGACGTGTGCTCGCCGAGGCAGCAGTACGAGGCGTCGCCGACGACAACCCCGGACGCCCCACTACCCGAGGCACTCGCAGAACCACTTGTAGTTGAACAACAGTCGGTCCGCTCCGCAGACGTCGCCGAGCGGTCGGACGGTGAAACCGAGCAAGCAGAGCAGCAGACGCAGGCGGACGAGGCCGGGTCGGCCTCGCGGCCCCGGCGCAAACCCCGCAGACGTCGCCGGCTGAGCAACCAGGGCCCGGGCGAGCAGGCGGGGCCTGTAGGTGTGGGTGAGCAGGGTGGCGCCATACCGGATGACGACAGGCCGGATGAGGATATGGGAGACGGCTCGCGGTGATGACGCGGAGGACGAGCTCGCTGGTGGCGGCTTTGAGTGCGCTGGCGGTGGTGGCTAGCGGGTGTGGCGTGGCCAGCAGGGCGCAGGACGCGGATTCGGGGGGCGTGGTCCAGCCGGGCACCAACCCGACGAGGGGACCGGCCGGACCGGTTCCCGCGGGGCTGGAGAAGTTCTACCAGCAGCAGCCGGACTGGCAGCGCTGCGGACAGGGCAGTCAGTGCGCGACGATCACCGTGCCACTCGACTACAGCAAGCCCGACGGCGAGACCATCGAGCTGCGCGCGCGTAAGGTCCCGGCCCGCGACCGGACCGGCAAGATCGGCACGCTGTTCGTCAACCCGGGCGGTCCCGGCGCGTCCGGCCAGCAGTACGCCGCGGCCGCCGCGCTCGTGTTCGGGGGCTCACTGCTCCGGAAGTTCGACATCGTCGGCTGGGATCCGCGCGGAGTCGGCGAGTCGACCCCGGTGCGCTGCCTCGACACCGAACAGCTGGACAAGTTCGTCGCAGCCGACGGCAGCCCGGACAACGAGGCCGAGATCACCGCACTGGACAATGAGACGAAGACGTTGGCGAACGGCTGCGAGCAGCGCTCCGGCAAACTCCTGCCACACGTCTCGACCAAGGACGCCGCCCGCGACATCGACGTACTGCGCGGCATCGTCGGCGACTCGGAGCTGTACTACTTCGGCGCGTCCTACGGCACCTACCTGGGCGCGACGTACGCCGAGCTGTTCCCGAAGAACGTCGGCCGGCTGGTCCTCGACGGCGCGGTCGACCCGTCGAAGACGACCCAGGAGAACAACATCGCCCAGGCGAAGGGGTTCGACACGGCGCTGGAGGCGTTCGCCGAGGACTGCGCGCAGCGGTCCTGCCAGCTCGGCGGTACGAAGCAGGAGGTGCTCGCGAAGGTCGACAAGGTGCTCACCGAGACCGACGCGACCCCGCTGCCCGGCAACGGCGACCGCGAGGTGACCCAGGCGATCGCGGTCCTCGGGGTCATCTTCCCGCTGTACGTCAAGGAGTACTGGCCGCGGCTCGAGGAGGCCGTGATCGACGCGCTCAGCGGGAACGGGGCGCGGCTGCTCGCGCTGGCCGACGAATACACCGATCGCATCCCGAGTGGCTACGAGAGCAACTCCAACGAGGTGATCTACGCCGTCAACTGCGTCGATCGGCCGGACATCACCTCGGTCGCACAGGCGAAGGCGGAGGAGCCGAAGTACAAGGCGGCCTCACCCCGGTTCGGGGCGTACCTGCTCTGGGGGTCGCTGGCCTGCGCGAACTGGCCGGCCAAGGCGAAGGACACGCCGCACCCGATCAAGGCGTCCGGAGCCAAGCCGATCGTCGTGATCGGCACGACGCGCGACCCGGCCACGCCGTACGACTGGGCGGTCGGGCTGGCGAACCAGCTGGACAGCGGCATCCTGATCAGCCGCGACGGCGACGGCCACACCGGCTACCACCAGGGCAACGAGTGCGTCGACGACGCCGTCGAGAGCTTCCTCCTCCGGGGCACCACCCCGGAAGACGGCCTGAAGTGCTGACCCTGCGGGGTCAGTTCGGGCGGTTGTCGCCTTCGGGGAGGATCAGGGAGTTCGTGGCGCGGTCGAGTACGGCGCGCAGGCCGGCCTCGTCCTGAGGGCGGCCGCCGACGGTGATCTCGATGACGGAGCGGTCGCCGTCCTCGGCGGGCAGCCAGCGGGAGATCCCCATCCGCGGCCCACGGGTCTTGTCGGTGTAGGTGTAGACCAGGGTGCCGTCATCCCGGCTGACCACCTGGAGGTTCTGCTCGTCGATGCTCTCGGCGCGGGCGTCCACCAGCTCGTCCGGCGACTGCTTGCTGCCGCGCGCGTCGAACCGGAGCTGCCAGACACCGGTGGGGTCGACGAACCGTGGCCGGGTGCCGAGCTGGGTGCTGGTCCAGCCGGTCGGGACGTCCGAGCTGACCGGCGACCGGTCGGAGCCGAAGGTCTGTGGCACGAACTGCAACGCGCCGGCCTGCAGACCACCGGACGCGTTCGACGTCGGCGTGGTGGTCGGGGTCGTCACCACCGTCGCCTGGTCGTCGTCGGAGCTTCTCGCGTCGTTGATCGCCAGCACCGAGCCGAAGACGGCCACACCGACAGTCATTCCCGCCAGTGTCGCCACCAGCGCCTGGTGCCTGGGCGTGAGCATCCGGACCTCCGCTTCCGTTCTCGGCCGCAGTTTCTGATTATCGGCTACGAAAGGGGCGTAAAGCCAAATGCGGCGTACCCTGCCGGTCGTGGAGTTCGAAGACGCGTTGCGCCGCTACGACGCGGGTGAAGCCGAGCGGGCCGATTTCAAACTGCTGGTGAAACATCTGCTGAAACTGTTGGTGGTGAAGGCGCCCGGGCATGCGGTCGAGGTTCGCATCCCGCCGTACGGCGCGGTCCAGTGCATCGAGGGTCCGCGGCACACCAGGGGCACACCGGGTGCGGTGATCGAGATGCCGGCCGAGATGTGGATCGACCTGGCTCTCGGCCGCGTCGAGTGGTCCGCGGCCCGCGCGACCGGCAAGGTCCGGGCCAGCGGGGAGCGCACCGACCTCAGCGCCCTCCTGCCGCTGCTCACCAGGTAGACCGTAGAGTGAAAACAGGGTCGTCGAGGTCGGACGCAGATGTCACCATGTGCCAGTGGCAACAAGTTTCCGCGACCGGCTGGCCAGACTCCGCGTCGATCTGACTCCCTGGCGGGCCTCGCGGGACTTCCGCATCCTGGTGATCTCCGGCACCGTCTTCTACCTGGGCGGCATGGTCGGTTACGTCGCGTTACCGTTCCAGCTCTACCAACTGACCGAGTCGAACTTCGCCGTCGGCGCGATGGGCCTGGTCACGATCGCGCCACTGGTGATCTTCGGCCTGTACGGCGGGGCGCTGGCGGACCATGTGGATCGCCGGAAGATGCTCGTCATCACCGGCGTCGCCCAGATCCTGATCTGCGCCGTCCTGCTCGGCAACACCCGGCTGGCCGATCCGCAGATCTGGATCATCTACGTCAGCGGAGCCCTGAACGCGATCGCGTCCTCGCTGCAGCGACCGAGCCGGGAGGCGTTGTTCCCCCGGGTGGTCCGGCACGAGCAGATGCCGGCCGCGGTGACGATCAGTTCGCTGACCATGCAGATCGGCCAGCTCGCCGGGCCCGCGATGGGCGGCGTACTGGTCGGCACCGTGGGCGTGACCTGGGCGTTCTCGGTCGAGCTGATCGGTCTGGTCGTCGCCACGTTGCTCTACCTGCGGCTCGGGTCGTACAAGACGCGGGAGCACAGTACGCCGCCGAGTCTGCGCGCGATCGGGGAAGGTATCGGCTACGCGTTCCGCCGTCGCGACCTGCTCGGCACGTATGCGGTCGACATGGTCGGCATGTTCCTGGCGATGCCGATCGTGTTGTTCCCCGCGTTCGCGACCGAAGTACTGAAAGAGCCGAAGCTGCTCGGTCTCCTCTACAGCGCGGAGGCGATCGGCGCGATGCTGGCGACCCTCACCAGCGGCTGGGCCAGACGAGTGCACCACCACGGGCGTGCGGTCGTGCTGGCCACGATCACCTGGGGCGCCTCGGTCGGGATCGCCGGGCTGGCGCCGAACATCTGGTTCGCGATCGCGTTCTTCGCCGTCGCCGGTGGTGCGGACATGATCTCGGGGCTGTTCCGCGCGGTGATCTGGAACCAGACCATCCCGGACGAGATGCGCGGCCGGCTGGCCGGGATCGAGATGCTGTCCTACTCGCTCGGCCCGCTCGGCGGTCAGACCCGATCCGGCCTGGTCGCCGACCTCACCAGCGTCCGTACGTCTATCGTCAGCGGCGGCGTCCTCTGCGTCGCCGGCGTGGTCGCCACGGCGATCTGGTTGCGCGACTTCTGGGGGTACGACGCCCGCACGGACGAGCACGCGGTCCGCGAACGCGAACTCCGCACAACCGCAGGCTAGATGCGGTCCCACGAGACCGGTTGAACCGTCGACTAAAGTCGAGTCACCATGCGCATCCGTCCAGTAGTCGCAGCCGTGTCCGTCATGGGTCTGACCTGGCTGTCCGGTTGCGGTGGGTCCGGGAACGAGACCGCGCCCAACGTTCCGCCGCTCCAGTCCGTGCCCACGACGCCCACCGAGACGCCGACTGAGACGCCTTCCGCGACTCCGAGCGGCCCGGCGACGGCCAAGGTTGCGGACACGATCTGCGCGCGGATGGACCAGCCGTTGGTGCAGCGGTCCCTGGCTGCCCCGGTCGTCACGATCCAGGAGAAGCCGGTCCCGGCCGACATCGGCATCCCGACGTACGACATCTGCCAGCTCGCGTTGAGCACCAGCCCGACCGGTCCGGTGCTGAAGGTCGGGACGTCGGTTCTGCCCGCGACTAAGGCGGATCTCGCCGCGGCCCAGAAGGCGTACGCCGCGACCCGTGGGGAGCCGGCCAAGCCGATCGCGGTCGGTCAGGGTGGTTACGGGACCAGCCGGTTCGCGGTGTTCCTGCTGACCGGGCGGCTCTACAAGGTCGAGGGACCGGCTGCGACGCCGGCGAAGTACGTCGCACTCGCGCAGGACGCGGCTCGCCAGGCGCCCGGCGTACCGGAGGCGGCGCCACTGATCACCCGGCCGGACTGCGAGCGTGGGACGTCGGCGGCGGCGAAGGTGATGGGCGCTGAGGCGATGGTCCGGCGGGACGGCGCGACGGCCGCGGGTGACGTGGTCTGCGGCTGGATCACGGCGACGAGCGTGCTCTATTCGACCGCCCGCCGGGTCCCCGACGCCGAACAGGCGATGTCGGCGATCCGCAAAGCACCGACCTCCCAGTCCGTACCGCTCGGCGACGAGGGCTACGTCGACACCGCGACCGGCCGCGGCACCATCCGAGTCGGCACCGACAAGATCGTCGACCTGGTCCCGCTCCCAGCAGGCAAGACAAAACCCGACGACATGGTCGCCTTCGCCCTGGCCATCTCTCCCCTCTACACCCGCTGACCCCCGCGCACTCGTGTTACCCCGACCACGGCGCAGCGTCGTACGGAAGCAGTAGGCTCGTGGTGCCGATGGTTCATCCCGGGCTGGTTCCGGGATGAGGCAACAGGGAACCCGGTGCGAATCCGGGACTGCCCCGCAGCGGTGAGCGGGAACGAAAGCCGTCAGAAGCACTGGACACGACGTCTGGGAAGCGACGGCCGGTAGATCCATCAGCCTAGGTCCATCAGCCTTGGCTGATCCGCCCGCGAGTCCGAAGACCTGCCCTCGGCCCGCGCGCCGCCCGGTGCGCGGGGGATCGGAAGCCTCGCGGGAAGGCTCGCCCGGACTTCGGTCCGTGCTGTCGACAGACCTGTCGTCAGGTCTGCCCGCGCAAGCGTCCGCGCCCACTGGCACGCTCGCGAGGAGAGAGACGTGAACACGACCACCACCGTGCTGGGCTACCCGAGGATCGGGCCCCGGCGGGAACTGAAACAAGCCGTCGAGAAGTACTGGGCCGGCGAGATCGACGCGGACCGGCTGGAAGAGGTCGCCAGTGAGTTGCGGGCCTCGACCTGGACCGACCTTGCTGCCCGCGGCCTCGACACCGTCCCGGCCAACACCTTCTCGTACTACGACCAACTGCTCGACCACGCGCAGCTCTTCGACGCCGTCCCCGAGCGGTATCGCGCCCTCGGACTGTCCGAGCTGGACACGTACTTCGCGATGGCCCGCGGCCGGGACGAGGTCGCGCCGCTCGAGCTGACCAAGTGGTTCGACACGAACTACCACTACCTCGTGCCGGAGCTGGACGGCCGGACCACGTTCCGGCTGGCCGGCGACAAGCCGCTGAAGGACTTCGCAGAGGCGCGTGCTCTAGTGTCCCGTGTCGGAACACCAGGTGTCGCCGCGCGGCCGGTGCTGATCGGGCCGCTGACATTCCTGCTGCTGTCCAAGCCGTCTGCGGAGGCATCGGCTGACTTCGAACCGCTCGCGCTACTCGACCAGCTTCTCGACGTGTATGCCGAGCTGCTGGCGAAGCTCGCGCAGGCCGGGGCCGACTGGGTCCAGCTGGACGAACCGGCGTACGTGCAGGACCGGACTGCCGACGAACTCGCGGCACTCAAACGGGCCTATGAAGAGCTGGCGGCCCTGCCGAATCGCCCGAAAATCCTGGTCGCCTCGTACTTCGGTGATCTCGGCCCGGCCCTTCCGTTGCTCGCAGCAACGGACATCGAGGGCCTCGCGGTCGACCTGGTATCCGCGCCGGACGTGGTCGAGCGGATCGCCGGACGGCCTGAACTGCAGCGGAAAACGGTCGTCGCCGGCCTGATCGACGGGCGCAACGTCTGGCGGACGGCGCTCGGCGACGCGTTGTCCCGCTCGGCCGTACTGCTCGGCTCGGTCGGTCAACTCGTCGTCTCCACGTCCTGCTCGCTGCTGCACGTCCCGTACGACGTGGACGCGGAGACCGGGCTCGAACCACGGGTCCGGGAGCGGCTCTCGTTCGCCCGGCAGAAGGTCGACGAGGTGGTTCTGCTCGGGCGCGCGTTGCGGGACGACAGCGGCGTCGACGTTGATCTCGCGGGCAGAGAGAGCGACGCAATCTGCCGGCCTGACGATTTCGGCCACAACGCCGCAGTACGGGCTCGCGTGGCAGGTTTGCAGCCGGCGGATCGGGAGCGGGCGCCGTACGACGAACGGGCCGCGGCGCAGCAGGACGCGCTCGGGTTGCCGGAGCTCGCGACCACGACGATCGGGTCGTTCCCACAGACCGCCGAGGTACGCCGGGCCCGGGCCGAACTGCGGAAGGGGTCGATAGATCAGGCGGCGTACGACGAACGGATGCGGGCCGAGATCGAACACGTCATCCGGCTCCAGGTGGACCTCGGGCTGGACGTCCTCGTACATGGCGAGCCGGAACGCAACGACATGGTGCAGTACTTCGCCGAACAGCTCGACGGTTTCGCGACTACGCAACTCGGTTGGGTCCAGTCGTACGGCAGCCGGTGCGTGCGACCTCCGATCCTGTACGGCGATGTGGCGCGGCCGGCTCCGATGACGGTCGAGTGGGCGTCGTTCGCGCAGGGGCTGACCAGTCGTCCGGTGAAGGGCATGCTGACCGGGCCGGTGACTATCCTGGCATGGTCGTTCGTCCGGGATGACCAGCCGTTGGCCGAGACGGCCGACCAGGTGGCGTTGGCGTTGCGGGACGAGATCGCCGATCTGGTCGCTGCGGGGTTGCAGGTGATCCAGGTGGACGAGCCGGCGTTGCGGGAATTGTTGCCGCTGCGGGAGGTGGATCGGAAGGCGTACCTGGACTGGTCGGTCGGGTCGTTCCGGCTCGCGACCGCGGGGGCGCCGACGGCGGTGCAGATCCACACGCACCTTTGCTACTCGGAGTTCGGGGCGGTGATCGCGGGGATCGACGGGCTCGACGCGGACGTCACCACGATCGAGGCGGCGCGGTCGCGGATGGAGGTGCTCGCGGATCTGGCGGACAGCGGGTTCCGGCGAGGTGTCGGGCCGGGGGTCTACGACATCCACTCGCCGCGCGTGCCGGAGGTTGCCGAGCTGTCCGGTTTGCTCAGGACCGCACTCGGGTCGGTCCCGGCCGATCGCCTTTGG
This sequence comes from Kribbella caucasensis, assembly GCF_004361855.1. Lineage (GTDB taxonomy): Bacteria > Actinomycetota > Actinomycetes > Propionibacteriales > Kribbellaceae > Kribbella > Kribbella caucasensis. Next base: position 329,006 of record NZ_SNWQ01000004.1, on the reverse strand, counting down.
GTCAACCCGGACTGCGGCCTGAAGACCCGCACCTACGCCGAAGTCGAACCAGCCCTCCGCAACCTGATCACCGCCGCCCACACCCTCCGCCAAAGCTGACATCGACCCGGCGGCCGGCACACGTCCACGCCGGCCGCCGGTCAGCTCTGGAACCGAGGGTGTCGGCCGGCCCATCTCCAACGCCGGCCGCCGGTCAGCTCTGGATTCGAGGTGTCGGCCGGTCAGCTCTGGAACCGAGGGTGTCGGCCGCCGGTCGGCTTCCGGATTCGAGGGCGCCGGGTCGTTGGATCAGTTCTATCGAGGGGCGGCCGGATCGGCTCTCGGATTTGAGGGCGCCGGCCGCCGGACCAGGTTGTAGCCCGGGCCGCGACCGCGCCGGGGCGGGGTGCCTGGCGCGGCGGGCAGAGCCAGACCCCGCCTCTGCGTTACGACGGCGACGACGGGTCCGGGCCGGACGATGCTGGGTTCGTGGGGCCGAGCGGGTGTTGCAGGGACTCGCCAGACGCCACCTCGGTGTTTGACGGGTCGAGGGGTTCGGGGCGGGCGATGCTGGGGTTCGTTGGGCCGGGCGGGTGTTGCAGGGACTCGCCAGACGCCACCTCGGTGTTTGACGGGTCGAGGGGTTCGGGGCGGGCGATGCTGGGGTTCGTCGGGCCGGGCGGGTGTTTCAGGGACTCGCCAGACTCCGCCTGGTCGTTGACGGGTCGAGGGTTCGGGCCTTCGGGCCGGGCGTTGCTGGGGGTTCGTGGGGCCGGCGGGGTCGGCCGGGTGTTTCTGTGCTCACCAGACCCCGTCTCGGCGCCTGACGGGCTCAACGGGTTCCGGCCCGACCATGCTGGGGTTGGCGGGAGTCGATCGGATGCTTCGGCGCTCAGCTGGCGGGGTGCGTCGCGTTCATTCCGTCGCGGCTGCCCCTGCGCCGGGTGCGGCCGGGTGTGGTGCGGCGTTGCTCATCTGGCTGGTCGAGAGGGTGCGCTCGGTTTGGTTGGGTGCTGGTCGTGCGGTGTTGGCAGCGGTGGTGTGGGCGGGGGCGGGTCGTCGGACCAGGGGTCGGGGTAGTCGGCGAGGTCGCGATGCAGCTGGTCGGCGATGGGGTTGCCGAGAGGGCGGGCCGTGTGGCCGAGAGGGTGAGCGGCCCGGCCGCCGGCGGGGTGCGGGCTTCGGGGTGTCGGCGAAGTGCCGTGGTCGACCGACCGATGGGGCAGCTGCTGCTACGGCGGCCGGTTCGGTGGCAGGGGTGACTGGCCATCCCGGTGGGATCGCCGGATCGGCAACGGGGACAGGAGTTGTCTTGGTTTGGGGGTCGGGTGAATTGTCGCCCCAGGGGTCTCGGCGCGCCAGGTCGTCACCTGTGGGGGTTGGGTGTGCGGCGGTGTCGCGGGGTGGCCGGCTCAGTCTGGTGTCGGGTGGATCGCCGCCCCAGGGGTGTGGGGTGGTGCTGGTGTGGGGTGGGGCGGTGCCGGGTCGTCGGGTGGTGGGGGTGGCCCAGCCGGGGCGGGACAGCACCGGGCGGCCGTTGAGCATGGTGATGGTCCAGTGGCCGTGGTGGACGTCGATGTGGTCGGCCTTGCACAGCAGGACCAGGTTGTCGACGCGGGTCGGGCCGCCTTCTGCCCAGTGCACGAGGTGGTGGGCCTCGCACATCGCGGGTGGGGCGCCGCAGACGATGCAGCCCTTGTCGCGGGTGTTCAGGGCGCGGCGCATGGCGCGGTTGACGAAGCGTTCTTCGGTGCCGACATCCAGGGGTTCGGAGTTGGCGCCGAGGACCAGGGGGATGATGCCGGCGTCGCAGGCCAGCCGGCGGATCGCGGCGGCGGACAGGGTGCCGCCGTGGGCGAGGTCGCCGGTGCCGGTGCCGGCGAGCAGGTCGGCCAGGTTGATGGTGACGGTGATGTGGGGTTTGATGCCGCCGTGTCCGGGCGCGGCCGTCCCGGTGCCGGCGGCGACGGTGAGGGCGGTGACGAGGCCGTCGGCGTGGCGTTTGCCGCGGGTGCGGGGATCGGGTTGCCCGTCGGGGGTCTTGTGGGGTTTCGCGCCGGCGAAGATGACGGTCTGCAGCAGTTCGGCGTTGTCGGCGGCGAGGAAGCCGCCGAACTGGATGCCGTCGTCGCGGCGTTTCAGCCACAGGGTTTCCTTGGCCTGGGCGCGTTTCTCGGCCGGTTCGGCGCCGTCGGTGTCGAGCCGGTCGCGGACCTGCTTGCCCATCCTGCGCAGTTCGCCCGGTGGGAGTAGTTGCGCGGCTCGCACCATCTGTTCCTCGGCGACCCGCAGGTTTTCGACCGGCACGTTCGCCGCGGCCGGGACCCGTTCGAGGGCGTCGATGATCGCCTCGGCCTGGCCCGGATGCAGCACCAGCGGGCCAGGCTCCGCACCGCCTTCGGCGCCGCCGTCCGGGGCGGCGGCCGCGGCACCCACGTCACCGTCGGCGCCCGTGCCCGTGCCCGCGTCCGTGCCCGTGCCCGCGTCCGAGCCCGCGTCCGAGCCCGTGCCCGCGTCCGTGCCGCCGCCCGGGTCCGCGTCGGTGCCCGTGGATGCGCCGGCGTCCGTTCCCAAGCCCGAGTCCGAGTCCGCGCCCCTGCCCGCGTCGTCGTCGGCGTTCGCGTTGGTGGTGGGGTCGGTGTGGAGGGCGGTGTTCACGGCCTCGTACTTCGTGAGGGCTTTGGCGGTTTTGAGGTCGTGGCGGACGGTGGTGGGGTCGAGGCGGTGGCGGATGGCGATGAGTTGGACGGTGTTGCGGGCGCCGATTTCGGTGGCGTGGCCGTTGGCGTCGAGGGCGGCGAGGAGTTCGAGGCGGTAGGTGTTCATCCGGTTGAGGTCGGCCTGGAGTGTGTCGAGGGCGGCCAGCATGTCGCTGCCGCTCATCGACCACACGGGCCGTTGCTCCAACCGTTCCATGGCTAGAACCCTAGACGATGCCGCCGACAATTTCTGGGCCCGGAAACCCCTTGTGGATAAGGGGTTTGGGGATCGGACAGGTTCGGCCAAGTTGTCCACAGTCGTCCCCAGGTTGTGCACAGCCTGGTAGTTGGTACGCCGACTTCGTGTAGGCGGACGACCTCAAATCAACATGCTGCTCACCACGTACAGCCGATGTCCGGGCGGTCCGCGGAGGTGAGGATCAGTTCTCGGATTCGAGGGGCGCGAGGTAGCCGACCAGGGCGCGCTTGAGTTCGTCGATCCAGCGTTCGCGGTCCGCCGCTGGCACCGACACGATGGTGCCGAGAAGGGCGGCGAAGATCTGGGTCGCGACGGCCGCGGTCGTCTCTAGTCTTTCGGCGGGGAGATCGGGGAGCCGGATCGCGATCACCTCGGCGATGCGGCCGACGACCGCGGCCTGCAGTGCGCGGGTCGGCGCGGTCAGGTGCTCAGGCAGATCAGGTCCGGCGAAGAGAGCCTTGAAACCAGGATTCGCGAGGTTGACCTCGACCATCGGCCGGATCATCCGTTCGACCATCTCCGGCAACGGCAGCTTCGCGGCCGACGGATCGAACGCGCGCCCATGAGCCTCCTGGAGAGCAACCCGATACCGCTCGGACAACGCCGCCGCCAACGCCTCCTTGTTGGCGAAGAACTGATACAGCGTCCCCGGCGAAACCCCAGCCCGCTTGGCGATCGCGTTCGTCGTCGCCTTCGCATACCCCACCTCGGCAAACTCCACCGCCGCAGCGTCAGTCAACTCCTCCATCCGCTTCTCCCCACGAGCCTGCCGCCGCCGCCCTGCCCGCTCCGCAGCCCGCACCTCCAGCCCGCGCTCCCCGCCCCGCTCCTCCTCCGCGGCTCGCCCTCCGCCTCGCCCCGCAGCGTGCGCTTCCGAAGGCTGCCCCGCGCTCCGCCTTACCTCCGCCTCCGCCTTCGCGGGCGTCTGCGGCTTCTCGGACATGCGCAGTTCTCCTCAGGGCAAGGGGCGTTGACAAATGCGAGCAAATGCTCGTATTTTCTTTTGCGAGTCATAGCTCGTGTTTCGCCATCCTAACGCCCGGAGGGCTTCACCATGCATCCGCTCGACAGCGCACCGCCGGGCCGCCCGCCCGCGTCGCTCGCCTACGCCCGCTTCCTCGTCCGCCGGCGTCGACTGGTCGCGGCCGTCTCTGTCGCGCTCACCCTGATCACACTCGCCGTCGCCGCAGGCGCTCTCGGCGTGCTCTCCCTCTCCCGGATCGCCGCCCCCGGATCCGAATCCGACCAGGCTCGCGCGATCCTCGCCGACCAGTTCCGCACCGGCCCGCCCAACCTCGTCTTCCTGGTGGACGCAGGCGACCGCACCGTCGACGACCCCGCCACCCGCACTGCCGCCGAGCAACTCGGTCAAGAAATCGCAGCTCAACCAGGCGTCGCCGAGGTCGGCTCGTACTGGTCTCGCGGCAACAGCCCCGCCCTCCGCAGTGAGGATGGACGCCAAGCTCTGATCCTGATCCGAGTACCGGGCGAGGTGAACGAGGCCCGCGCCCGGGTCGGCGAGCTCGCGACGCAGTACGCCGGACAACGCGGCCCGCTGAACGTCCGATCCGGCGGCCAGGATGAGGTGTTCCGCGAGATCGGAGCCCAAGCACGGCAGGACTTTCTCCGCGCGGAGGCCATCGTGATCCCGCTCGTCCTGCTGCTCCTGATCCTCATCTACCGTCGGGTGGCGCTCGCCCTGATCACCCTTGGCGTCGGCGTATTCGCGACCGCGGGCTCACTCGCCGGACTCCGCGTGATCGCGTCGTTCACCGAGGTCTCGACGTTCGCCGCGAACCTCGCGCTGGTGATGGGTCTCGCGCTCGGGGTCGACTACTGCCTGTTCGTCATCTCCCGCTATCGCGAAGAACTTGCTGCCGGCAACGATGTGGCCGAGTCCGTCGTGACCGCAGTACGAACAGCGGGCCGGACCGTCTTCTTCAGCGGCCTGACCGTCGCGTGTTCCCTGCTTGCCTTACTCCTGTTCCCGCTGTCCTTCCTGCGATCGTTCGGCTACGCGGGCGTCCTCGTGGTTGGTTCCGCCCTGATCGGGTCTCTCGTCATGCTTCCGGCCGCGCTGGCGATCCTCGGACGACGGGCCGCACGCCCGACCGTGGAGCGCGAAGTCGAGAGCGGTTGGTGGTTCCGCATCGCCAGACTCGTGATGCGGCGGCCGCTGGTGACCGGCGGTGCCGTGCTCGCTGTAGTACTGCTCCTCGCCGCGCCCGCGATCGGACTCCGCTTCGGCCTCCCCGACGCCCGGATCCTCCCGGCCGACGCGTCCAGCCGGATCACCGCCGACGAGATCCGCTCGAACTTCGGCCAGGAGGAGTCCGACGCGATCTACCTCGTCGCCCGCCAGGCGAACGACCTCAACCGGCTCCCGCAGTACGCCGAACAGCTGTCCCGGGTCGACGGGGTCGCGCAGGTCGACTCGGCAGCCGGGGTCTTCGTCGACGGCAACCGGGTCATCCCGCCGACGGGCGACCGGACCGCCCCGCCGACCACCGACCGGAGCATCCCGCCGACCACCGACCGCTTCACCCGGGACGGCGGTACCTATCTGATGGCGACGCCGACGCAGGACGTGCTCGAAGGGGATGTCGGCTTGGTGGATCGCCTGCGCGCGGTCGGTTCGCCGTACGACGTGATGATCGGCGGGAGTCCGGCGGAGATGCTGGACTGGCGGGACGCGTTGACCGAGCGGATCCCGTTGGTGCTGGGGTTGATCCTGGTGCTGAGCTTCGCCGTTCTGCAGCTCGCGACCGGAAGTGTGCTGCTGCCGTTGAAGGCGACGGTGCTGAACCTGCTCAGCCTCGGGGTGATGTTCGGCGTGATGGTCTGGGTGTTCCAGGACGGGAATCTGGCCGGCGTGCTTGGATTCACGCCGACCGGGGTGCTCGAGGCGAGTATGCCGTTGCTGATGTTCTGCATCGTGTACGGACTGTCGATGGACTACGAGGTGTTCATCGTGTCGCGGATCCGGGAGGAGTACCTGCGGACCGGCGACAACTCGCTCGCGGTGGCGACCGGGCTGCAGCGGACGGCGCCATTGGTCAGTACTGCGGCCGCCGTGCTGGCGTTGTCGTTCGCGGTGTACGCGACCGGTGGGGTGGTGTACCTGAAGATGATCGGTGTCGGGATGGCCGTGGCGGTGCTGGTCGACGCGACCGTGATCCGCGGTGTGCTGTTGCCCGCAGCAATGAAGTTGGCCGGCAGGGCGAACTGGTGGATGCCGGCCGTCAGATTCGGCGTACCAGCTCGCCGAGAATCGCGACAGCCTCAGTGATCTCGGTCGGGGTGCGGGCGGCGTAACCGAGCACGAGTCCGGGCGGACCTGGGCGTTGGCTGTGCCAGCTGAGGGGTTGGGTCTTGATGCCGCGCTCAAGGGTCGCCGCGGCGAGGGCGACGTCGTCGAGACTGTCGAAGGTGATGGTCAGGTGCAGGCCGGCGGCGGCGCCGTGCACGGTGGCGGTGGGGAGGTGGTTGCTGATGGCATCGATCATCGCGTCCCGCCGCTGCCGGTGGCGCCGGCGGACGAACCGGAGCTGTTTCTCCAGCTCGCCGGACTCCATCAGCTGGGCGAGGACGAGCTGGGGGAGCGCCGCGTTGCCGAGATCCGCAAGCCGTTTGGCGTCGACCAGAGCATCCTGGTACTGCGCGGGCGGCAGCATCCAGCCGATCCGCAAGGCGGGTGCGAGGAGTTTGGAGATGCTGCCGGTGTAGATCACGTGATCGGACAGCATCGCCCGAAGCGCCGGCACCGGCGGCCGGTCGTACCGGTGTTCGGCGTCGTAGTCGTCCTCCACGATCAACCCACCGTCCGCGGCCCACTGCATGAGCTCTCGCCGCCGTTCCCCTTCCAGTACGACGCCCGTCGGGAACTGGTGAGCCGGCGTCACCATCACCGCGCGAGCCGTACTCCGGCGGAGTTCGTCGACTCGGAGGCCTTCGGTGTCGACCGGGATCGGGGGAGTGCGTAGACCCCAGTTCTGTAGGTGCTGGCGGGAACCGAGTGAGCCCGGGTCCTCGACGGCCATCGTGGTGATGCCGTCGCGTTGCAGGACCTGGGCGATCAGGCCGATCGCCTGGGCGACACCGGAGACGATGATGAGGTCGTCGGGGTTCGCCTGGACACCACGGTTGCGGGCCAGCCAGTTGCTCACGGCAACCCGCAGGGCCGGCGTACCGGCTGGGTCGCCGTAGCCGAAGCTCGCTGCGGACAGGTCGGTGAGCACGGACCGCTCAGCCTTTAGCCAGGCCGCCCGCGGGAAGGCGGCAAGATCCGGCACTCCCGGCGTCAGGTCGATCCGCGCCGGCACGGCCCGCATCACATCGAAGATGTCGAGCCCGGGTTCGTCGACCACAACTGCGCGCTCGCGCCGAGTGGGTGCAGGTGGGGTGGAGCTGGAGGTTAAGGCGGGGCTGTTCGAAGTGACGCGGTTGGTGGTGCCCCCGTTGGTGGGCATCGTGCTGATAGGGGTGGCGACTACTTCGGTGCCGGAGCGGCCTCGGCCGGCTATGTGGCCGTCTTCGGTGAGGCGTTGGTAGGCCTCGGTGACGACACCTCGGGACACCTGGAGTTCGGCGGCGAGGACGCGGCTGGCGGGGAGCCTGCTGCCGAGCGGGAGCCGCCCGTCGGAGATCGCGGCCCGCAACCGGCCCGCCAGCCAGTCGGACAGCCCGCCAGCCGGCGCGTCCTCCACCGAGAGTTGGAGGAAGTCGGCGCCCGCGGTAATGGACCTGCCAAAATCGCCCGGATTGGACCTGTTCACTGGACCATTGTGCCGCCACCGTGGAGCTATGGGAACTGACTACGTCCACGGGTACACCCCGGCCGAGACCCGGCGCCTGAGCGACCAGGCGCGAACTCTGGCCGACCTCCTGCACGGCGGCACGCAGTACGAGCCGGGCAGCAAGGTGCTCGAGGCCGGTTGCGGCGTCGGCGCTCAGACCGTGCAACTGGTGACGCGCAGCCCAGGCATCGAACTGACCGCGGTCGACATCGCCGAGGATTCGCTTGCGGCGGCCAAGGCCCGGGTCGCGGCCGAAGCACCGGACGCGAGGGTCGAGTGGCACCACGGCGATCTGTTGAATCTGCCCTGGCCGGACGGCTCGTTCGACCACCTGTTCATCTGCTTCGTGCTGGAACACCTGCCCGATCCGGTCCAGGTACTACGGACGCTGTGCCGCCTGGTCCGTCCGGGCGGTTCGATCACGGTGATCGAGGGGGATCACGGGTCCGCGTTCTTCCACCCGAGGAGCGAGGCCGCGCAGGCGGTGATCGAGTGCCTCAACGTGCTCCAGGCCGAGGCGGGCGGGGACGCGCTCATCGGCCGACGTCTGCAACCGTTGCTCACCGAGGCAGGGATCCGCGAGGTCACCGCCCGGCCGTGCACGGTGTACGCCGACGAGACCCTGCCGCACCTGGTCGACGGGTTCACCCGGAAGACGTTCATCGCGATGGTCGAGTCGGTACGGGGGAAGTCCCTCGCGACCGGGATGAGAACGCAGGCCGAGTGGGAACAGGGCATCCGCGACCTCGAGCGCGCCGCCGAACCGGGCGGAACCTTCCACTACGCGTTCTTCAAAGCAGTGGGTTTCCGATGATCACCCTGCTCGTCATCATCGCGCTGGTGATCGTCGGTCTCGAGCTCAATCGTCGCCGCCAGTGCTGGCCGCGCGACCCTGGGCCGGGAAGTACCGACGTACCGGATCGGGATCTGCAAAGGTTGGTCGTCGATCTGCGCGCGATGGCTGACCAGAGATGCGCCAACTGGTAAACAGGCAGCATGTCCCCCACCGAGCAGCTGGAGATCGAGACCAAGTACGAAGTCGACGAGAAGGCTGTCCTGCCGGAGCTGCACGAGTTGCCCGGTGTGGCTCAGGTCGAGCAACCGGTCGAGCAGGAGCTCCAGGCCGTGTACTTCGACACGGCCGGGTTCGACCTAGCGATGAACAAGGTCACCCTGCGCCGCCGTACTGGTGGGGACGACGACGGCTGGCACGTCAAACTGCCGGTGTCGAAGGGCGAGCGGATGGAGATCCGGCACCCGCTCGGCCGCTCGGTCCGCAAGGTGCCGATCCAGGTGGTCCGGCTGGTCCGTGTCCATGTCCGTGACAACGAGCTTGCCCCGGTGGTCACGCTGAACACGCGCCGGCTCGTGTACCGGCTGCTCGACGACGAGGGCGAGGTCCTGGCCGAGGTCTGCGACGACAACGTGACCGCGACGCTCGAGGCCGACGACGACCCCGAGACCTGGCGCGAGTGGGAGGTCGAGCTCGTCAACGGCTCCGCTGAGCTGCTCGAAGCCGTCGAGCCCGTACTGCGTGCCGCGGGTGCGGAGCCTGCGTCGGGTCCGAGCAAGCTGGCTCGCGCACTCGGCGACCGGGTCCCTTCGCGCGAGGAATGGACGCTGCCGAAGAAGCCGACGACGGCAGATCTGTTCCGCGAGTACGCCTCAGCGCAGGTCCAGGCGATTCGCGAACGCGACCCGGAGGTTCGCAAGGATCTGCCCGACTCGGTGCACAAGATGCGGGTGGCGACTCGGCGGCTCCGGTCCGCGCTGGCGACGTACCGGCCGGTGGTGGATCGTGAGGCGGGCGACCGGATTCGGGACGAGCTGAAGTGGTTCGCGGGCGAGCTCGGCGGTGCGCGCGATGCCGAGGTGATGCGCGAGCACTTCCAGGTCGCGGTGTCCGAGCAGCCGGCCGAACTGGTGATGGGCCGCGTCGGCGGGATGATCGATGACCACCTGCGCGGCGTCTACAAGCAGGCCCGGACCGAGGCGCTCGCCGCGTTGGAGGGTGAGCGCTACTTCCGCCTCCTCGACACCCTCGACGAACTCATCACCTCACCTCCGCTGGTCGACGCGGACACCAAGGCGAAGAAGCAGATCCACGACCTGCTGACCCACGACTGGAAGCGGATGCGGAAGGCCGTACGCCGAGCGAAGTCGGCCGAGACCACCGCCGAGGAGGACCACGAACTCCACGAGGTCCGCAAGGCCGCCAAACGCCTCCGCTACGCTGCCGAATCCGCCGAGCCGGTCCTGGGTCAAGAGGCCGCCGACCTGACCGCGGAAGCCGAAGAGGTCCAAGAGGTCCTCGGAGCCCACCAGGACAGCGTCGTCGCACGGGACCTCCTCCGCCAACTGGCCGTCCAGGTCAACCTCGACGGCGGCAACACCTTCACCTACGGCCGCCTCCACGCCGCCGAAGAACACCGAGCCGCCGCCTCCCGCGAATCCTTCTACACCCTCTGGCCCACCCTCACCGCCCCCTGACCCCCCACAACCCCACCACCCCCGGCGCCAACCGACCTCGGCTGGTTCATGGGGGTGTTTGGCGTACGGATCGACAGGTAGTGGTGGGTGGTTGGGGGGTTCGGGCGGTGGGTTTCAGGCGTGGAGGGGTGCCGTCATGGGCACTACTACCTGTCGATCCGTACGCCGGGGACGAATTCGATTGTCCTGGGAATACCCCTAGGGGGTATGGTGTTGGTGGTGCTTCACTGGACGACCGAGTGATGGGGATGGTCATGGCGGAATCAGGCGCTGGGCAGGCGGCTCATGGTGGACATGCAGCGCACGATCAGCGCGCGCACGGAGCGGACGTGGTACTGGAGGAACGAGCGGGGCACGGGGAGCACGCCGGGCACGGCGACCCCCGCGGCGGACACGGGGAGCACGATGAGCATGGGGCTCACGGAGGGCATGCGGGGCATGACAAGCATGCGGGGCATGATCCGGAGATGTTCCGGCGGAAGTTCTGGCTGAGCTTCCTGCTGACGTTGCCGATCGTGGTGACGTCGGAGATGGTGATGGACTGGTTCGGCTACTCGCTGGACTTCCCGGGGATGAGTTTGGTCGGGCCGGTGCTCGGGACCATCGTGTTCGGGTATGGCGGCTGGCCGTTCCTGGTCGGCGGGGTGCGCGAGGCCCGAGACCGGGCGCCGGGGATGATGCTGCTCATCTCGATGGCGATCACGGTCGCGTACGTCGCTTCGATGGCGACCACGATCGGCGTGTTCGACCTCGACTTCTGGTGGGAGTTGGCCGCGCTGGTCAGCATCATGCTGCTCGGCCACTGGCAGGAGATGAAGGCGATCGGGCAGGCGCAGGGCGCGTTGGCCGCGCTCGCGGCGTTGTTGCCGGATGAGGCTGAGCGAGTGGTCGGCGATGAGGTCGAGCCTGTGGCTGTGGGCGATCTGCGGGTTGGTGATGTCGTCCTGGTGCGTTCTGGGGCGCGGGTACCGGCCGATGGCGCGATCGTCGATGGAGCCGCCGAGCTGGATGAGTCGATGATCACGGGTGAGTCGCGGCCGGTCTCTCGTAGTACAGGCGATCGGGTGGTCGCGGGGACGGTGGCGACGGACTCGGCGATTCGGGTGCGGGTGGATGCTGTTGGCGACGACACCGCGTTGGCCGGCATTCAGCGGTTGGTGTCCGAGGCGCAGGCGTCGAGCGGGCGGGCGCAGGTGCTTGCGGATCGGTTTGCGGCGCTGCTGTTCTATATCGCGACTGCCGCGGCGCTGGTGACGTTCGTGACTTGGTGGGCCGTCGGCAATTTGAGCGAGTCGGTGGTCCGGACCGTCACCGTCCTGGTGATCGCCTGCCCGCATGCTCTCGGTCTCGCCATCCCATTGGTGATCGCGCTGTCCACGGCGGTCGCGGCGAAGGCGGGGATCCTGGTCAAGGACAGGCTGGCCCTCGAACGCATGCGGACCGTCGACGCCGTCCTGTTCGACAAGACCGGGACGCTGACCAAGGGCGAACACGTCGTGACCGGGGTCGCTGGTGACGAGCAGCTGGTACTACGGATCGCCGGTGCTGTGGAGTCGGACAGTGAGCACCCGTTGGCCAGGGCGATCGTCCGTGCAGCCGACGAACGGGGTGATCGCGCGAAGGCGACTGACTTCCGTTCGCTCACGGGTCGCGGGGTGCAGGCGGTTGTCGACGGAGTCACGTACGCCGTCGGTGGGCCCGCATTGCTGAGGGAGCTGAATGCGGAGGTCACCGGGGAGTTCGCCGAGCACGCGGACGAGTGGTCGAACCGTGGTGCGGCTGTTCTTTACCTGCTGGAGCTCCAAGGGGACAAGGCGATCGTGAAGGGAGCGATCGCATTGGAGGACGAGGTTCGGCCGGAGGCGCGGGAGGCGGTTCAGCAGTTGCGCGAGATCGGGGTCGGGAAGCTGGTGATGATCACCGGGGACGCGGAGCCTGTAGCGCGGGCGGTGGCGGCGGATCTTGGGTTCCGGGACGGGGTGGACGAGGTGTTCGCCGAGGTTCTGCCTGCCGACAAGGACAAGGCGGTGAGTGAGTTGCAGGCCCGTGGGCTGACCGTGGCGATGGTGGGTGACGGGGTCAACGATGCGCCGGCGCTAGCCCGTGCGGATGTGGGGATCGCGATCGGTGCGGGGACGGATGTGGCGATCGAGTCGGCGGGAGTCGTACTCGCCTCGTCGGATCCGCGTGGGGTGACCGGGGTGATCCGGTTGTCGAGGGCGTCGTACCGGAAGATGATCCAGAACCTGTCCTGGGCCGCCGGGTACAACGTGATCGCGATCCCGCTGGCCGCCGGTGCGCTCGCCTGGGCCGGAATCACCCTCAGCCCGGCGATCGGGGCGGTACTGATGTCCGCCTCGACGATCGTCGTCGCCCTGAACGCCCAACTCCTCCGCCGCCTCCACCTCACCCCCAACCGCTGAGCTCAGCACCCGCCACCCGGCGAAATCTCAGAGGCTAACCTCGTCGCTGAATGGTTGCCCCACCGAATTCCGAGCGGGCAACCAATCACCTCGGAGGTTAGCCTCTGAGATTCGCCAGGGATTCGGCGGCTGGGCTCGGCCTGGTGGCGGGGTCAGCTGATCCAGGGTGGGGTGCCTCGGTCGGTGGATTCGCCGGGGACTGTGACGGTCGCGGCGCCGTAGCCGGCTACGACGGCGGTGAAGTCCTGGTCGGCGGTGATTCTGCGAGTCACGCCGGCGGGGAACACCGCGGTCGAACCAGCCGTGAGCTCCAGCTTCTCGTCGCCGAGTTCGACGGATGCGGTCCCGCTCAGCGCCGTCCAGATCTGCTCGCTGTCGAACACGTGCAGCGGCCCTTGAGCGCCCTCCTTCATCTCCACCTTCCACAGGCTCAGCTCGGCGCTGCCCTGGGTCGGCGAGGCGTACGTCGTCATCACCGCGTTGGGCGTCTCGGTCACTCGATACATAGGCGGATCTCCTCACGATCAATCGTCAACCTGGTTGTCGAAGATAGTACACCAGGTTGTCGATCTGTCCACTAGAATGGCGCACACCATGGACCGGTTCGGATTCGAGCTCCCGCTGCTGCTGGCCGGTGCGTTCCGTCAGTTGATCGACGAGTTGCACCGCCGGCTGGCCGAGCAGGGGCACCCCGACCTGCGCCCGGCGTACGGGTTCGCGTTGCAGGCGATCGGTCCGGACGGGGCGACGATGTCCGAGATCGGCCGCCGGCTGGGGGTTTCGAAGCAGGCGGCGACCAAGACGGTGGGCAAGCTCGCCGAGCTCGGGTACGTCGACCGCGCGCCAGACTCGGCCGACGCTCGCGCCGTCCACGTCACCATCACGCCCCGCGGCCGGGATTCGTTGCGCCGGTCCGCCGAGATCTTCGAGAGTCTGCGCCGGGAGTGGGTTCGTGAGCTCGGCGCCGACCGGGTCCGCGCCCTCGAGGACGATCTCGCCACCATGACCGACCTCGCCGGCGGCGTACCGCTGCACGACCTCCCCGGCTGGTTGCGCTAGGCAAACGTACCGATCGACAGGAGGTGTGCCTCGCGGAGGGCGATGAGGACGACCGCCCAGGCGGGGGAGCGGCTCCTCAGCACGACTACCTCCCGTCGATCTGTACCGGCAAAGCGGGACGGGCCCGGCTCGGGAACCGGGCCCGTCTGGAGGGCGGTTGGTGCTGCCAGGCAGGTTCGCGGTGGTTAGCAGGACCTGCCTGACAGGGTCTGAGTGGGTGGGGGATGCCGCCAGACACCCCCCACCCAACTAGTGCTTGACCGCCTTCTCCGCGCCGGCGCCGGTCAGGGAGCGGACCTCCATCTCGGCGAACTTGTCGACGTCGGTGCCCTCCTTGCTGGTGACGGTGCCGAGCCAGCCGAGGAAGAAGGCCAGCGGGATCGAGACGATGCCCGGGTTGTCCAGCGGGAACCAGTGGAAGTCGATCGACGGGTCGGTGATCATCGACAGGCTGGCGCCGGTCTTGGCGTCGACCTTGCCGGAGACGACCGGCGAGAACGCGATCAGGATGATCGCGGAGCCGAGGCCGCCGTAGATGCTCCAGAGTGCGCCGCGGGTGTTGAAGCGCCGCCAGAACAGCGAGTACAGGATGGTCGGCAGGTTCGCGCTGGCCGCGACCGCGAACGCGAGCGCCACCAGGAAGGCGATGTTCTGGCCGTTGGCGAAGATGCCGCCGACGATCGCGACCACGCCGATCACCAGCACGGTGATGCGGGCCACCCGGACCTCGCCGTCCGCGTTCACCTCGCCCTTCTTGATCACCGAGGCGTAAATGTCGTGCGCGAACGACGTGCTCGCGGTGATGGTCAGACCGGCCACGACCGCCAGGATGGTGGCGAATGCGACCGCGGAGATCAGGCCGAGCAGGAGTTCGCCGCCCAGTTCGTAGGCGAGCAGCGGGGCCGCCGAGTTCGCCTTGCCCGGTGCGGCCCGGATCACGTCGGGGCCGACCAGCGCGGCGGCGCCGTACCCGAGTACCAGGGTGAACAGGTAGAAGATCCCGATGATCCAGATCGCCCAGCTGACACTGCGCCGGGCCTCCTTCGAGTTCGGCACCGTGTAGAAGCGCATCAACACGTGCGGCAGACCGGCGGTACCGAGTACCAGGGCCAGACCGAGTGAGATGAAGTCGAGCTTGCTGATCCCCGTCGCGCCGTACTGCAGGCCGGGACTGAGCAGCCGCTCGCCGGCCGCCGGGCTCCGGTCGACGGCAGCGCCGAGCAGCCCGGACAGGTTGAAGGTGTACTTGGCCAGCACCCAGAGCGTCATCAGGCCGGCCCCGATCACCAGCAGGACGGCCTTGATGATCTGCACCCAGGTGGTGCCCTTCATCCCGCCGACCAGCACGTAGGTGATCATGATCAGGCCGACCACCGCGATCACGATGCTCTGCCCGGTGCGGCCGTCGACGCCCAGCAGCAGCGCCACCAGGCCGCCGGCGCCGGCCATCTGGGCGAGCAGGTAGAAGAAGCAGACGCCGAGCGTCGAGATCGCCGCGGCCATCCGGACCGGCCGCTGCTTCAACCGGAAGGACAGTACGTCGGCCATCGTGAACCGGCCGGTGTTGCGGAGCAGTTCGGCGACCAGCAACAGGGCGACCAGCCAGGCCACCAGGAAGCCGATCGAGTAGAGGAAGCCGTCGTACCCGTTCAGCGCGATCGCGCCGGCGATACCGAGGAACGACGCGGCGGACAGGTAGTCACCGGCGATCGCGATGCCGTTCTGCGGACCGGTGAACGAGCGGCCACCGGCGTAGAAGTCGGCCGCGGTCCGGTTGTTGCGCGAGGCCTTGATCACGATCGCCAGGGTGGCCACCACGAACAGCGCGAAGATCGCGATGTTGACCGTCGGGTTGCCGACCGTTGCCAGCGGCACCATCAGCGGAGCGGTCACTGGTCCTCACCTTCGATCAGCTTGCGCATCTTCTCCGCTTCCGGGTCGATCTCCTTGTCGGCCCACCGGACGTAGATCATGGTGATCGCGAAGGTGGAGACGAACTGCCCCAGGCCGAACAGCAGCCCGACGGTGATGTTGCCGGCCACCCGCTGTGACATGAAGTCCTGGGCGTAGTCGGCGAGCAGGACGTAGAGGAAGTACCAGGCCAGGAACAGGCCGGTCATCGGGAACACGAAGCGCCGGAACCGGCGACGTAGTTCGGAGAAGTCCGGTGACAGCTGGACATCTCGGTACGTCGTCAGTTCCGGATCGCCCGCGCGGCGCGTATCGCTCATCGCGGGACCTCCAGACATGGTCGGGCCGGGCGGAGTCCGGCGCGCTTGTGGTGCTGGTCGTACTGTGGTCCAGCTCACCGCGCCCCGACAGCACTCACACGCGTCGAGCGCTCAGCGGCCCGCACCCTTCGACCGGCGGGCCAAACCCTTGCGACGAGCGGTAGGAACCGCACGACGAGCGGTTTGAATCAGGGCCGGGCGAAACCGCGATCGACGTCGACCGCTTCGGGGGTGTGTAGGCGGACCATGCTGCGGGCGGTGCCGGCCGGGATCTTGTCCGGGGTCAGTTTCGACACCACGATCACCGTGACGAACGCGAGCGGCATCGTCCACGCCGCGGGCTGGCCGACCAGCGCCCCGGCCCAACCGCCTTGGGGTGGTCCGACGACGTTCACCACCACCGCCGTGATCGCCGCGACACCACCGACGATCAGACCGGCCGCGGCACCCACCGTCGACATCCGCCGCCACCAGATCCCCAACACCAGCAGGGGACAGAACGTCGACGCGGCCACCGCGAAGGCCAATCCCACCGTGTCCGCGAGGCTCAGCGAACCGGTCAGATTCCACGCCAGATAAGGCACCGCGATCGCCAGCAACGCCGCGATCCGGAAGCTGTTCACGGCCAGGTAGTCCCCGCTGGTCAACTTGTGCAACCGCGGCCGTAGCAGGTCCTGGTCGATCACGCCCGCGATCGCGACCGTCAACCCGGACGAGGTCGACAGGAACGCCGCGAACGCCCCGGCCGCGACCAACGCGCCCAGCAAATCCCCTGCTGTACCAGGGAAAACGCGACTGGGCAGCTCGAGCACCACCGTGTCCGCGGCCCCGGTGACCAACTCGGGTGCGAACGACCGCCCGAGTACGGCGTACAGGGGTGGGAAGAGGTAGAACGTGCCGAGCAGCGCCAGTACGACGACCGTGGTACGCCGGGCCGCGCGGCCGTCCGGGTTCGTATAGAAGCGGACCAGTACGTGCGGGAGACCCATCGTCCCGAAACAAAGGGCCAAGAGCAACGAATACGTCGCGTACAACGGATGGTCCCGGCCGCCCTCACGGGAAAGTGGCTGAGCCCATTCGGAACCGGCGCCCTGCAGGGATTCCAGTACGCCGACCGGGTGCTCCATCGACCGCCAGGCGATCAGGATCACGAAGATCGGCGCGGCGAGAGCGGTCAGCTTCAGCCAGTACTGGAACGCCTGGACGAAGGTGATCGACCGCATCCCGCCGGCGGCGACGTTGATCACCACGATGATCGCGACCAGGGCAGCGCCGAGGGCTGGGGGAGCACCCGTGACCGTCTGGACGGTGAGACCGGCGCCGCGGAGTTGGGGGAGCAGGTAGAGGGTGCCGATCCCGGCGACCAGGCCGGAGCAGATCCGGCGTACCACGGCGGACTCGAACCGGGTCTCGGCGAAGTCCGGCAGGGTGTAGGCGCCGGAGCGGCGGAGTGGTGCGGCGATCAGGACCAGCAGCATCAGATAACCGACGGTGTAACCGACCGAGAACCACAACATGTCGGCACCGTTGACCAGGACCAGCCCGGCGACACCGAGGAACGACGCTGCCGACAGGTACTCGCCGCTGATCGCGGACGCGTTCCAGCGCGGGCTGACCACCCGGCTGGCGACGTAGAAATCGCTGGTGGTGCGGGAGATCCGCAGCCCGAACAGGCCGATCCCGATGGTGGCCGCGATCACCAGGCCGATCGCGGTCAGGCTCATCGCCGGTGACATCTACTGCCGTCCCACGAACTCGGTGAACTCGGTCTCGATCCGTTCCGCGTGCCGGACGTAGATGCGGGCGGCGACGTACACCACCGGGTAGATCACGACGCCGAGCAGCAGCCACGGCAGCGGCAGACCGAACACGGGCAGGGTCCGGGTCGCCGGGACGAGGAAGAACAGCAGCGGCAGTCCGCCGATGCCGACGACGGTGCCGCCGATCACGACCAGGGCGAGCCGGAGCTGGGACTGGATCAGCGAGCTCATGTACACCTCGCCGACGCGGGTCTGCTCGTCGATCTCCCGGGTCCCGGTCGGACTGGCGATCCGCCGCGCCGCACTGGTCCGCGGACTCGTCACCCGCACCCGGCGCGGGGGCTCGGCCGAGACGCGCCGGGGGTTCTCGTCCGGGACCCGACGCGGGTTCTCGTCAGCGACCAGGTCCTCGGGTGGGACGCGGTCGGGGGCGTCCGGGGTGGTCATGTCAGCCGCGGAGCGAGGTCGAGCGGACCAGCAGGTCGCGCAGTTCGCGGGTGTGCCGCCGGCTGACCGGGAGCCAGTCGTCACCCACCCGGACCGAACACCGCCCGCCGTCCACCCGCATCTCGTCCACGTGTGCGAGCGCGACCAACGTACTGCGGTGGATCCGGGTGAATCCCGCGTCGCGCCAGCGTTCCTCCAGCGTGCTGAGCGGGACCCGGACGAGGTGCGAGTTCTGCCCGGTGTGGAGCCGCGCGTAGTCGCCCTGCGCCTCGACGTACCGGACCGTCGACCGCTGGACGAACCGGGTGATGCCGGCCAGCTCGACCGGGATCACCTCGTCGTCGGTCTCGTCGGCGGACTGCAGCGTCTGCGGACCACCCGCGCTGACGACCCGGCGTACGGCCTCGGCAAGGCGTTCGGCGCGGACCGGTTTCATCACGTAGTCGGCTGCTTCCAGGTCGAAGGCGGCGACCGCGTGCTCGTCGTACGCGGTGACGAAGACGATCTGCGGCCGGCTCTTGAAGTTGGACAGCACCCGGGCCAGGTCGATCCCGTCGAGCCCCGGCATCTTGATGTCGCAGAACACCACGTCGAGGTCGGCCGCCTGCAGGATCTTGAGCGCGTCGGGCCCGTTCGAGGCAGTCCTGATCTCGCCGATCCGGTCGTCCCGCGACAACAGGTAGACCAGCTCGGCCAACGCCGGCTCCTCGTCATCCGCGACGAGCGCACGCAGGGGAGATTCGGCCATGGGGCACAGACTAGTGCCCCATAAACGGTCTGGCACGGCGCTGGCGACGCCCAGGCACGCACCTCGCTGCGTTGGAGGCAAGGCCACGATGAACACCGCATCGAGGGCTCGCCTCCGCCTTGCGATGCACGCACCTGGACGCCGCCAGCACTCGCGCCAGACCGTTTACGGGGGCACTAAGCGGACGCATGCACGCCTGAGGAGTATTTGGGTACGCGGAAACTAACCTTCGTCCCGGCATCGACGGCGGTTTCCACCACCAGGCCGTAGGCGTCGCCGTAGACCTGGCGGAGGCGGGCGTCGACGTTGCCGAGGCCGACGGAGTCGCCGTTGGAGTCGCCGGCCAATGCGGCCCGGATCACCTCGGGATCGCTGCCGGCCCCGTCGTCCTCGACGCTGATCTCCGCCTCGGACCCGCGGTCCATCGCCCGGATCGTGATCCGCCCCGCGCCCGTGGTGCCCTCCAGCCCATGCCGTACCGCGTTCTCCACCAGCGGCTGGACCACCAGGAACGGGATCGCCACCGGCAGCACCTCCGGCGCGACCAGCAGCGACACGGTCAGCCGCTCACCGAATCGCGCCTGCTCCAGCACCAGATACCGCTCCACGTTGCGCAGTTCGTCGGACAGCGTGGTGAACTCACCGCCCCGGCGCAGCGCGTACCGGGAGAAGTCGGCGAACTCGAGCAGCAGCTCCCGCGCCCGCTCCGGATCGGTCCGGACGAACGACGCGATCGCCGCCAGCGCGTTGTAGATGAAGTGCGGACTGATCTGGGCCCGGAGCGCACGCAGTTCGGCCTCCATCGCCCGGGTCCGCTCCTTGTTGAGCTCGGCCAGCTCCACCTGCCCCGAGACCCAGCGGGCCACCTCCTCGGTCGCCCGGACCAGCGCGGCCGACGAACGAGGGCTGTACGCAACGAGTACGGCGACCACGCGGTCCTCCGTCACGATCGGTGCGACCACCGCCGTACGGATCGGGCACTGCGGATCACTGCACGCCACGTCATGCGGACCCAGTACCGCGGTCCGCCCGCTACGCAGGGTCGCGGCCGCGATGGCCTTCGCGTCCACTCGATGGTTCGACTCGTACGGACCGCCGACGCCATCCCACGCGAGCACCCCGGACGAGTCGCAGATCGCGATGGCCGCCGTACCGAGCAGGTCGCGCAGGTGTTTGCTCGCCTTGCCGGCCGCGGACGCCGTCAGCCCTTCGCGCAGGCTCGGCGAAGCCAACGAGGCGGTATGCAGGGTCGCATACGTCGCCTTGTCCGCCGGAGTCCCGAAATGCTTCCGCCGCCGCGAGAACATGCCCACGACGGTAACCGGTCAGACCTCCGAGCGCGGCCTGAACGCGGCCAGGGCCTCGGTGTCGGAGTAGTTGGTGCGGATGTACTCGTCCACCCACGCCTCCCGGCCCGGGTACGCCGACTCCCGCACGATCCGGTCCGCGGCCTTCACCGGATGCATCGCCGACCGCCTCAACTGCACCCCACCCGGACCCAACAACGCCCAGCTCGGCCCGGGTGCGCCGTACGGCATGCCCACGCTCCCCGCGTTCACCACCAACCGCCTGTCCACCTGCCGCGCGAACGGCATGTGCGTATGCCCGCACACGATCGTCCGCACCTCCTCCGGTACGCCGCCGAGGACGGTCTCCCACCGCGAGATCGGGCTGTCGACCAGCACCACCTCTTCGTCATCCCGCGGCGTCGCGTGACAGAACAGCACGTCCCCCAACGTCACCGCGGTCGGCAGACTCGCCAGCAGCTCCACCTGGTCCGCCCGCAACTGCCCAGCGGCCCACGGACTCACCGCATCCGGCGGCACAACCGCTTCCGCTTGAGCCATCGACACCAGCTCGCGATCCGCGTTCCCCCGCACCCACACAACCCGCTCGCCCAGCGAAACCAGCAGATCCAGCACCTCAACCGGCTGCGGCCCACTCGCAATGTCCCCCGCCAGCACCACAACCTCGGCCGCCCCTACCTCAGGCTCAGCCAGCACAGCCTCCAAGGCAGGCAACACCCCATGCACATCCGCCAGCACCGCAACGTTTCCCATACCAGCCAGTCTGCTGCCGAGCCCTCCCTCAACAACACCAACTCTGCGGACGGCAGAAGCTCACTTGCCGAGCATGACCTCTGTCCTGGTGAGCGGGAGGGCTTGTTCGCAGGCGCCGGTGGGGATGGTGCAGCGGATGACGCCGCGCGGGGTTTCGGGGCCGTCGTCGACGACCATCAGGAAGTGCTGGTCGTCCTCGACGACGGTCCAGAGGAAGGTGGCGCCGTTCCACTTGCGGAGCAGGTTGCCGGTCTTGGCGTCCAGGGCGGTCGTCTCCCCCGGGCCGTAGCCGTCCTCGTACGCCGGGCCGCCGATCGCGACGCTGCCGTCCTGGGTGAAGCCCACCACGCCGTACTCGCAGGTGCGCCAGAGCTGTTTGCCGGTGGCGACCTCGTTGACGGTCGAGCAGGTGCCGTAGTCGCCCGAGACTCTGCGGGATGCGGCGATCGTGGCGTCCGGGCTGAGTGCGGTCGGTGAGGTGACGGTCTTGATCTCGGTGGGTGTGGCCTCGCCGGGGGTCCAGGTGTAGAGGCTCCAGGCCGCCGCGTCCTGCTTGTCGGAAGCGCGGAACCAGACCTTGCCGGCCGCGTACGCGAGGACCTGGACCTCCCAGGCCTTCGGGAGTTCGAGCTTGTGGACCTGGGCGTCGGCGCCAGTCTCGGCGTAGACCGTGCCGCCCCGGAGGTTGGCGCCGTCGCTACGGCGGGGCTGAGCCGAGTACGCCGCGGCCGTCTCGTCCTCGGTGGTCACCACGGTTGCCACGTCGGGCACGCGTTCGACCTCACCGGTGATGCCGATCTTCATCAGCTCGGTGCTGTTGCCCTTGATCACCACGGCGAGGACCTGCTCGCCGAGCCGGGCGAACTCGAAGACCTGCTGGGTACCGGGGATCGTCACGTCCGTGCCGGCGCCGCCGCGGACCTCTCGGCCGACCAGGTAGGGGATCTGCGGGACCCGCCCCTTCGGCAGCTTGCTCAGCTTGAGCGTGACCTCCGCCCGACCCGTGTACGCCGGTCCGCTGGGCGTAGCCGTCGGCGTCGACACAGGAGTGGACGTGGTCTTGCTCACGGCCGGTGTCGGAGTCGGTCGCGCGGTCAGCGGGGCGGCCGTGGCCTGTTCGTCGCGCGGACCTTGACGGTAGGCGACCACACCGCCGATCACCACGGCGGCGACCGCGACCGCGGCCACCAGCGCCACCAGGCGGGCGTTCTTCGGCCTCATGTCCAGGCTCCTAACAGACGTGTTGCATATCTTGACGTCTTGGCGAGCGGTGTCGCGACCTCGCAGCCGCCGGTGCCGATCGCGCACCGGATGATCCCACCCGGAGTCCCTTCGCCGCTGTCGACCACCATCAGCAGGTGATCGTCGTCCTCGGCAACCACTTCCAGGAACTGCGCGCCGGTCCACTCCCGCTGGACCGCTCCGCTCGACGAGTTCAGCGCGGCGACCAACGGATCCGAGCCGCCTACGCGGAAGTCCGGCGTACCGATCGCGGTCTTGCCATCGGGGGTGAAACCGGCGATCGCATACTCACACGTTCGCCACAGTTGCTTGCCGTCGGCCAGTTCGTTGACTGTCGAGCAGAAGGTCTGAGCCGCGCCCGCGACGAAGTCGACCGCCAGCTTGCCGCTGTTGCCGACGCCGACAGGGGATCGGACGGACTTGATCCGGGTGACGTTGCCGGTCGCCGAGTTCCAGGAATTCAGCGTGGAGGTCAACCCGTCGGGATGCGTGTCCGACTTGAAGAACACGGTCTCGCCGACGACCGCCAGCACGGCCGAACCCCAGTCGTCCGGGCGATCCAGCTTCCGCCGGCTGCCGACGGTCTGCGTGCTCTCCCAGTAGACCGCGCTGCCCTTCGCCCGGGTGTTGTCCGGATTGCTGGGCGCGGTCGCGAAGGCCACGGAGTCCTCATCCATCGACGACACCAGACTCTGTACGTCGGGGATCCGGGTGGTCGAGGCATCGAAGCCGGCCTCGGCCAGTTCCGCACCACCCTCGCCCACTTCGAGCACCACGTAGGCGCGGTCGCCGCCGACCCGGGCGGCCCGGAGGATGTTCTGCTCGCCTGGGACGGTGACGTCTTCCCCAAGCCCACCGCGGATCACCCGGCCGGTCAGGTAGCTCAGTTGCGGCGTCCGGCCGGTCGGCAACTTGCTCAGGTCGAGCTTCACCCGAACCGCCGGCTTCGGCGTCGGTGCCGAGAGGCTGTAGGGCGCGGGCGTAGCGGAAGACTTGGCGATCGCTGTGGGCGGAGTGGAGGTCGGGGTCGCGCCGGGCAGCGGTGCGGCGGTGTTCGTCCCATCGCCTGGCCCCTGCCGGGCAGCGAGCACCGCACCCGCGACAACGGCCAGTACTGCGACCGTTGCCACCGCCACCGTCGGAGCGACGTTCCTGGATCTCACGTTGGTCTGTCCCGTCTCCCATCCGGCCGACCGCCGGACCGGGTGCTGCTGATCCCCGATGAGAGACGTCACAAACCGGCATTTTGTTCGCTCCCGGGACCCGCGGGCGACACGGTCGCAGGAGCGATCGAGCATAATGCGGGCATGGACCAGCCATCCCGGATCGGCCGGTACTCCCTGGTCCGCCGGGTGGGTGCCGGGGGTTTCGCGACCGTCTGGCTGGCCCGCGACGAGCAACTGGACGCCGAGGTCGCGGTCAAGATCCTGTCCGACAACTGGATCGACGAGGACGACGTCCGCCGCCGGTTCCTCGCCGAGGGCCGGTTCCTGCGCCGGGTCGACTCGCCGTACGTGGTCGGGGTGCACGACGTCGGCGAGGCCGAGGACGGTCGGCCGTACATGGTGCTCACGTACGCCGACGGCGGGTCGCTCGCGGACCGGATCAAGGCCGGTCCGATGGAGATCGCGGACGTGGTCAAGATCGTCGGCCAGGTCGGCAGCGGGCTGAAGCAGTTGCACGCCCGCGGAGTGCTGCACCGAGACGTGAAACCCGCGAACGTGCTGTTCCGGACCGACCCGGCAGGCGATCGCGCGATGCTGGGCGACCTCGGCCTGGGCAAGTCGCTGGAGACGGTGTCCCAGCTGACCATGCCCGGCGGCACACCCGCGTACGTAGCGCCCGAGCAGGTGATGGGCGATCGCCTGGATCACCGGGCAGACCTCTACTCCCTCGGCGCGGTCGCGTATGCCGCGTTCACCGGGCAGGCACCGCACGGCGTGAACAGCCTCGGCGCGGTGATGCGGATCGACGCTCCGCCACCGTCGATGACCACGTTGCGCGGGGACATCCCGGACGCGATCGACGTCGTCGTACGCCGCGCGCTCGAGCCCGACCGGGACAAGCGCTGGCCAGACCTCGACTCCTTCCTCAAGGCGTTGGAGGAGGCGTACAAGACCGGAAAGATCCCGGCCGGCCTGGTTCCGGCCGGGGAACTCCCGGTTCCGACCGGCCCGGGCGCGATCGACCAGGAGACCCAGCTCTCCGACGCTGACCGGCCGACGGTCGCGGCCACCCAACCACGACCGCCGCAGCGCAGGGGCCGGGCCTGGGTGATCGCCGGCATGCTGGCGGGGATCCTGGCCGCGGGCGGTGGCTACGGCGGCTACGAACTGGTGATGCGCCGCCCGGTCACGGTTGAGCACAACAACCTTTCAGTCCAGGTGCCGCGCGAGTGGGACGAGAAGGCTGCTTCGTCCGAGCCCGATGCCTTGCTGGTCAGCACGAGCACAGCCGAATGGCAGACGAGTCCGACGGAGGCCGGTGTCTTCGTGGGCGTGGTAGACGCTGCGAACCTGCCGTCGACTGCCACCCCGCCAACCGGTTGCCAGACCGCGGCCCCCAATACAGACAAGGTCGGCGAGCAGCAGGCCGCCACCTTCCGCTACCGATGCGGTACCAACCCGCCGGTGGTCGAGCGCTACGTGAAGATCTCCGCCACCCAGCTGCTCCGGATCCAGGTCCGCAGCGCGGACCCTCAGCAGCTAGAAGACGTCCTGAACTCCGCGACCTATTAACTCTGGTTCCGGGCGTCGACGCCCCGAGGGCAAGCCGTACCGTAGGTCGCATGACCGATCTGTCCGCGGCGATCGACCGCGTCCTGCCCTCCGTCCGTGCCGATCTCGAGGACCTCATCCGGATCCCCTCGGTCAGTGCCGACCCGGCCCGTGCGGCCGACGTCCAGCGGTCCGCCGAGGCGACCGCCGCGTTGTTCGAGGCCGAGGGCTTCTCGGTGCGGATCGTCCGGGCGGGTGAGGGTGCTCCGGCGGTGATCGCGAAGAAGGCGGCGCCCGAGGGCAAGCCGACCGTGTTGCTGTACGCGCACCACGACGTGCAGCCGACCGGCGCGGTGGAGGAGTGGACCTCGGAGCCGTTCGTGCCGACCGAGCGGGGCGACCGGTTGTACGCCCGCGGCGCGGCCGACGACAAGGCCGGGATCGCCGCACACCTGGCCGCCGTACGGGCCTTCGGCAACGATCTGCCGGTCGGCGTGACGCTGTTCGTGGAGGGCGAGGAGGAGATCGGCTCGCCGACCCTGTTGCAACTGCTGGACGAGTACGCCGACGAGCTGACCGCCGACGCCATCGTGATCGCCGACTCGGGCAACTGGGCGATCGGCCAGCCCGCGTTGACGGTTTCGCTGCGCGGCCTGGTCGACTGCTTCGTCGAGGTGCGAACCCTGGACCACGCGGTCCACTCCGGCCTGTTCGGCGGCGCCGCCCCGGATGCGTTGACCGCGTTGTGCCGGTTGCTCGCGACCCTGCACACCGAGCACGGCGACGTCGCGGTCGACGGGTTGCACGCCGGGCGCGCGGCC
The DNA here is from genome assembly GCF_004361855.1 of Kribbella caucasensis. Taxonomy (GTDB): domain Bacteria; phylum Actinomycetota; class Actinomycetes; order Propionibacteriales; family Kribbellaceae; genus Kribbella; species Kribbella caucasensis. The sequence continues at coordinate 303,275 of NZ_SNWQ01000004.1, read as the reverse complement.
GAGCTGGACTACCCGGAGGATCGGTTCCGCGAGGAATCGGGGCTGCTGGACTCGGTCCGGCTGATCGGTTCGGGGTCGCTGGTCGACCGGTTGTGGACCCGCCCGGCGATCGCCGTACTGGCCATTGACGCACCGCGAGTCGCCGACGCGAGCAACACGTTGGTGCCGGTCGCGCGGGCCAAGGTGAGCCTGCGGGTGGCGCCAGGTGACGACGCGGTGAAGGCGATGCAAGCCCTTCGCAACCACCTGGAGCAGAACGCGCCGTGGGGTGCTCAGGTCACTGTGACAGAGGGCGAGTCGGGCCAGCCCTGTTCGATCAACGCCCGCGGAACGGCGTACGACGCGGCCCGATCGGCCTTCGCCACCGCCTGGGGTGTAGAGCCCGTGGACATGGGGATGGGCGGGTCGATCCCGTTCATCGCCGAGTTCCAGGAGACGTTCCCGCAGGCGGCTATTCTGGTGACAGGTGTGGAGGACCCGGATACCCGAGCACACGGGATCGACGAGGGTCTGCACCTGGCCGAATTCGCCAAGGTCTGCCTCGCCGAAGCCCTGCTGTTACAGAACTTGGCCTGAAGAATCGGACCGGGCTTTCCGGCGACCCACCGTTTGGCATAGGTTTCGGCGAGTGAAGATCGCAGTAGTGCGAGAGACCAGACCGGCCGAGCGCCGGGTGGCGCTGGTGCCCGAACAAGTCGCCAAACTGATCCAGCTCGGCTATGAGGTCGCGGTCGAACCCGCGGCCGGCGAGCGCGCGCTGTACTCCGATGACGCCTACCGGGACGCGGGCGCCGACGTGGCCTGGGGTGCCGATCACGCGGCGACCGTGGTCGCCTCGGTGCAGCCACTGGAACGTGAACGCCTGCAGCGGCTGCATGCCGGGACCGCGCTGATGTCGTTCCTGCCGACGAATCCGCCCGACGTGGTGCGGACCGCGACGACGGCCAGGCTGACGGCGTTCTCGATGGAGCTGATCCCGCGGATCTCCCGGGCCCAGTCGATGGACGCGCTGTCCTCGCAGGCCCTGGTCGCCGGGTATCGCGCAGCCATCGTCGCAGCGGAGCGGCTGCCGCGGTTCTTCCCGCTGAGCATGACCGCCGCCGGGACCGTCCCACCCGCCCACGTGCTCGTCCTGGGCGCGGGGGTGGCCGGCCTGCAGGCGATCGCCACCGCGAAACGCCTCGGTGCCGTGGTGAAGGCGTACGACGTTCGTGCGGCCGCGGCAGAGGAGATCGCGTCCATGGGTGCGCAGGCGATCGAGCTCGAGCTCGGCACCCTGGAAGGTCCGGGCGGTTATGCGCGCGAGATGACTGCGGAGCGGGCGCAGCTCCAGCGCGACCTGCTCGCGCCGTACGTCGCGGCCGCGGACGCCGTCATCACCACGGCGGCAGTGCCCGGCCGGACCGCGCCGATGCTCATCACCCGCGCGATGGTGGAGCAGATGAAGCCCGGCTCGGTCGTCGTCGACCTTGCCTCCGAACAGGGCGGCAATGTCGAGGGTTCGGTGGCCGGGACGGAGCTGATGATCGGCGACGCGCTGGTCTGGGGCGGTTCGAACGTACCCAGCCAGATGGCCGGACCGGCGAGCCGGCTCTACGGTCAGAACATCGCGAACCTGATCACCCTGATGACCCGCAACGCCGCCTTCGATCCCGACTTCACCGACGAGATCGTGGCCGGCTGCTGCGTGACCCACGACGGCAAGGTGCTGCACGAGCCGACCCGGGAACTCCTGGAAGGACGACTGGCATGACCGAGTCCATCGCGCTGCTGACCATCTTCGTGCTGGCCGCGTTCGTCGGTGTCGAGGTGATCAGCAAGGTCTCCGCGATCCTGCACACCCCGCTGATGTCCGGCGCGAACGCGATCCACGGGGTGATCCTGGTCGGCGCGATCATCGTCACTGGGCAGGCCGAGTCGACGCTGGTGGTGATCGTCGGGCTGCTGGCCGTCCTGCTGGCGACGGTGAACATGGTCGGCGGCTTCGTCGTCACCGACCGGATGCTGGAGATGTTCCGCGGTCCGGGTGCTCGCAAGAAGGAGCTGCACAAGTGATCCCAACCTGGGCCCAGATCGGTTACCTGATCTCGGCGGTCTGCTTCATCGTCGCGCTGAAGGCCCTGTCGTCACCGAAGTCCGCCCGGGCCGGCAACGGTCTCGGTGCGGCCGGCGCCGTGCTCGCGGTGGTGATCACCTTCGTCGCCTACAAGCCGGACAACCTGGTTCCTATCCTGATCGCGCTGGGGATCGGCACCGTCGGCGGTGTGGTCGGGTCGCGGCGGGTGCAGATGACCCACATGCCGCAACTGGTCGCCCTGTTCAACGGTGTCGGCGGTGGCGCGGCCGCCCTGGTCGCGTTGATGGAGCTCGGCGAGGTCAGCGAGGGTGAGACCGTCGCGGCAATCGCGACCGCCTTCACCGTGCTGATCGGCGCGATCAGCTTCTCGGGTTCGATCGTCACCTTCGCCAAGCTGCAGGAGTTGATGACGACCCGGCCGGTGACGTTCCCCGGCCTGCCAGTGCTGTTCGTGGCCGGTCTGCTCGGTGGGATCGCGCTGGCCGGCTGGCTGGTGTCGGACCCGCGCGTCTGGGTCGGCGTACTGCTCTGCCTGGTCGGTCTTGCGATCGGCGTGATGCTGGTGCTGCCGGTCGGCGGGGCCGACGTGCCGATCGTCATCTCGTTGCTGAACGCCTTCACCGGTCTGGCCGTGGCGGCGGGCGGCTACGTGCTGAACAACACCCTGCTGCTGGTGGCCGGCACGCTCGTCGGCGCCGCCGGTACGTTGCTGACCAAGCTGATGGCCGACGCGATGGGCCGCTCGGTCTTCAACATCCTGTTCGGCGCGGTCCGCGGCGGCTCCACCCTAGGCGCCGGTACGGCGTCGGAGCGGCCGGTCATCTCGGGCAGCTCCGAGGACGTCGCGATCCTGCTCGGGTACGCCCAGCGCGTCATCATCGTCCCCGGCTACGGCCTCGCCGTCGCGCAGGCCCAGCACACCCTGCGCGACCTGGTCGAGGAGCTCCACAGCCGCGGCGTCAAGGTCGACTACGCCATCCACCCGGTCGCGGGCCGGATGCCGGGCCACATGAACGTCCTGCTCGCCGAGGCCCAGGTCCCGTACGAGCAGTTGCGCGAGATGGACGACATCAACAACGACTTCAAGTCCACCGACGTCGTCCTCGTCGTCGGCGCCAACGACGTCGTCAACCCGGCCGCCCGGACCACTCCGAGCGCGCCGATCTACGGCATGCCCATCCTCAACGCCGACGAGGCGCAGCGCGTCATCTTCCTCAAACGCTCCATGCGCCCCGGTTTCGCCGGTATCGAGAACGAGCTCCTCTACGACCCCAAGACCACCCTCCTCTTCGGCGACGCAAGAGAGTCCCTGACCAAACTGATCACCGCACTTAAGAACGTGTGATCCCCTGGAAGTTGTCGCTAGTCGAGCGTGCGCGGAAGGCCGAAGTACGGCGCGAGCGCTGCCTCGAAGCGGGTGATCTCGCAGATCCCGTGGCCGGCCAGTCCGATCACCTCGACGCCTTGGACATGCAGGGTGCCGGTGATCCGGTCACGGCGGTACTCGCCCCAGGCGGGCTGTCCGTTTGCCCGGACGTGAACCAGCCGGTCGATCCCTCGCCGATGCGCGTCGACCGCCGTGAAGAAGCGGTGCACGGCCTCCGTCCCGCGGTACTCGAACGGCAGAGGCGGCATCCGTACCCACACATCGTCAGTCATCAGGGCGAGGAGCGAGTCGACATCCAGTTCGGTGAACGCCGTGACGAACCGATCGACCAGTTCGCGCTCCTCCGGCCCACCGGCTGGGGGTGGCGGCGGGCCGGGTGGACGGGCGGCCGTCATCGTCGCGCGGGCTCGTTTGAGTGCGCTGGTGACGGCGTCCTCGGTGAGGCCGAGCAGGTCGGCGGTCTCCCGCGCGCGATAGCCGAGGACGTCGCGCAGCAGCAGGACGGCCCGCTGGTTCGGCGGCAGCAGTTGTACGGCGGTGACGAAGGCGAGCGAGATCGCCTCGCGGGACTCGTACCGGGTCTCCGGCCCAGGTGCCTGTTCGGGGAGCCCGTCCAGCAGGACATCGGGGTACGGCTGCAGCCACAGCACCTCACCGAGGCGGGTCGGCTCCGGCGGCGCGATCGGCAGAGGTGCTGCCGGCACCGGTCGCCGACTGGACGTCCGTAGTACGTTGAGGCACCGGTTGGTCGCGATGCGGTACAGCCAGGTACGCAGCGACGAGCGACCCTCGAAGCCGTCGAGGGCGAGCCACGCCGCCAAAAGCGTCTCCTGCAACGTGTCCTCGGCGTCTTGCAGCGAGCCGAGCATCCGATAGCAGTGCACCTGTAGTTCGCCACGGTGTGGATCGACGAGCGCCGCGAAAGCGTCCCGGTCGCCTGCCCGCGCCCGTTGGATCAGATCTACCGTCATGCCAACCTCCATCCGGATCCTCTCCCGTTACTGACACCTACGGCGAGCGGAACTGGTCGCTCCCGGTGCGCCCAATTCCTGGCGCGGGCCGTGTCAATCCCTTTACACGCACCAACGAGAGCGGAGAACACTATGTCCACCCCCATCGCGAACCGGACGATCCTGGTGACCGGCGCCAACCGAGGTATCGGCCGAGCGCTGGTCGAGGAGGCACTGCACCGAGGCGCCAACCGCGTCTACGCGGGCACGCGGCAGCCCTTCGAGCACCCCGACGACCGAGTCACCAGGCTGGCCCTGGATGTGACCGACGCGGCGCAGATCCAGACGGCATCGGAAAGCATCGAGGCGCTCGACGTCGTGATCAACAACGCCGGCCTGGCGATCTATGACGAGCTCGGCGATCGCGCGGTGCTCGAGCAGCACCTGGCGGTCAACCTGTTCGGCCCCTTCGACGTGACACACGCCTTCCTGCCGTTGCTGACTCGCTCCCAGGGTGCGGTCGTCAACGTGCTGTCGCTGGCGTCCCTCGCAGCCCTACCGATCATCGCGTCGTACTCGCTCTCCAAGGCCGCGGCGTACTCGCTCACCCAATCGCAGCGGGCGTTGCTCGCCGGGCAAGGTGTCCGGGTGCACGCCGTTCTGCTCGGTCCGGTGGATACCGAGATGTCCCGCGATCTCGAGATCCCGAAGGCCGCTCCGGCAGACGTCGCGCGGGCCGTCTTCGACGGCCTGCAGAGCGGCGAGGAGGACATCTTCCCCGACCCCATGTCAGCGTCCCTGGCGCCGGAATGGGACAGCGGTGCGATCAAGACGCTCGAGCGCGCGAACGCCGCCCTGATCTCCGGTACGCACGAAAATCTCACCATCACCTTCACGGTGGACCGAACTCCGGATGAAGTCTTCGCCGCCATCAACGACGTCCGTAGCTGGTGGACCGGAGAGATCGATGGCGTCACCGACCAGCTCGGTGCTCAGTTCACGTACCGGTACGAGAACCTCCATCGCAGTACGCAGGAGATCACCGAGTTGGTCCCCGGCAAGAGAGTCGCCTGGCACGTCGTTGACGCGCACCTCAGCTTCGTAGCCGACAAGGAAGAGTGGACCGGCACCGACATCACCTTTGACTTGACCCCCAACAGCGCCGGCACGGAGGTCCGCTTCACCCACGTCGGCCTCGTCCCCACCTACGAGTGCTTCGACAACTGCTCGACCGCGTGGAACCACTACATCGGCGACAGCCTGCGCAACCTGATGGCCGACCGCGCGGCGTAGCCCGACCCGGCGGGATCAGACCCAGCCGCGTTTGGCGGCGGCTACGCCCAGTTCGAAGCGGGAGGTGGCGTCGAGGCGGTCGGAGAGGTTCGCGGTGATGCGGCGGGCGGTGCGCAGGGAGATGCCGAGCAGGCGGGCGACCTGTTCGTCCTTGGCGCCGCCGGCCAGCAGGCGGAGTACTTCGGCCTCGTGCGGGGTGAGGGGGGAGTCGTTGTCGCGGTCCTCGGGGGCGAAGAGCTCGCTGGCGCGGGACCAGTAGGAGTCGAAGAGGGACAGCGCCAGCGCGACGACCGCCGGGCTGCGGTGGATCACGGCGCCGGCGCTCTCGACCTCGGGGTTGAGCGGCATCACGGCGATCTCCTGATCGATGATCAGCAGCCGCATCGGGAGCGTGGGGGTGGCCCGGACCTCGTTGCCCTGTTTGTGCATGAAGGCGGCGAACTCGAGGCCCTGCTTGGAGACGGTCATGCTCTGCAGGTAGACCGTCCGCATCTTGATACCGCGTTCGAGCAGGGGCAGGTCCGGGGACTCCTCGACCGGGGCGACGATGTCGTCGACGTGGCCCGGGATCAGGCCCCAGAAGGTGTCCTTGGCCTTGGCGCCGAGTTCTTCGACCCGGCGGGAGGCGTTGGCCCGGCCCTTCAGGACCTCGACGTCGCCGCTCGTCCGGGCGGTGAGGAGTTCGTTGTACTGCTCGGCCATGATCTCGGCGGACGCCTCGGCCTCGGACAGTTCGCCGAGCATCTTGTGCAGCTCGCTGCGGCGCCGGGATACGAGCCCGGTCAGTCCGACCCGGGGGTGGACCGCGTGCTCGACCTCGGGATTGGTCCAGGTCGGGACCAGGAGATCGAGCTCTCGCAGCTCGTCCAGGATGCGATGAACTTCATCCAGTGGACGATTGACTAGCGCGGCGATCTGCTCCGGCGTACCGTCTGGCTCGCGGAGGAGGGCGTGGTAGACCGCGTAGGTGTCTTCATCCAGACCCAGCGGTTCCAGCACTATCCCGACCCTTCGAACGCCCGTTTGGAACCGACCATATACAAGCTGCGTCGATTCAGCGCGTTCAGGAGAACGTTTCGAAGTATCTCGAAGGGACTAGCAGTGATCAAGTGGTTTCTGACCGTTGTCGCCGCCGGCGGTGTCCTCGCCGGTCTGCTCGCGGTGGGCGCCGGGGCGGCATCGGCCGTCCCCGACCCCGATGACCCCCACACGGTCTGCGGCGTCTGCTGGTAGGAAACCCTCCCGTAGACTGTTGCGCGTGGCTCGTGGCGATGGTCGGCTCACTCATGATCTTGACCCGCAGGATCTAGGCCCGCAGGACGCTTGTGGCGTCTTCGGGGTCTGGGCTCCCGGGGAAGAGGTCGCCAAACTCACCTATTTCGGGCTCTACGCTCTGCAGCACAGAGGGCAGGAGTCGGCCGGTATCGCGGTCGGCAACGGGAGCCAGATCCTGGTCTACAAGGACATGGGCCTGGTCAGCCAGGCCTTCGACGAGGCGACCCTGGCGTCCCTGCGGGGGCACATCGCCGTCGGGCACTGCCGGTACTCGACGACCGGATCCAGCGTCTGGGCGAACGCGCAGCCCACCTTCCGGTCCACCGCGACCGGTTCGATCGCGCTGGCGCACAACGGCAACCTGACCAATACCGGTGACCTCGCCGCCTCCCTGGACGGCAGCGACGACCTCGACCTCGGGATGGATCTCGAGGTCGAGCACGCGAAGGCGAACGCCAAGCACGGCGCGTCCTCGGACACCGACATCCTCACCTCGATGCTGGCCGGCTACCCGGATCTGACCATCGAGGAGGCGGCTGCCAAGGTGCTGCCGAAGGTCAAGGGCGCCTACAGCCTGATCTTCATGGACGAGAGCACCCTGTACGCCGCCCGCGACCCGCAAGGGATCCGCCCGCTGGTGCTCGGCCGGCTCGAACGCGGCTGGGTGATCGCCAGCGAGACCGCGGCCCTCGACATCGTCGGCGCCAGCTTCATCCGGGAGGTCGAGCCGGGCGAGATGGTCGCGATCGACGAGGACGGCATGCGCTCGACCCGGTTCGCCGAGGCGGACCCGAAGGGCTGCCTGTTCGAGTTCGTCTACCTGGCCCGGCCCGACACTCAGATCTCCGGCCAGCGGATCCACTCCACCCGGGTCCAGGTCGGCCGCCAGCTGGCCCGCGAGCACCCGGTCGAGGCCGACCTGGTGATCGCCACCCCCGAGTCCGGTACGCCGGGCGCGATCGGGTACGCCGAGGAGTCGGGCATCCCGTACGGATCCGGCCTGGTCAAGAACGCCTACGTCGGCCGAACCTTCATCCAGCCGAGCCAGACGATCCGCCAGCTCGGTATCCGGCTCAAGCTGAACCCGCTGCGCGAGGTGATCGAGGGCAAACGGCTGGTCGTGGTCGACGACTCGATCGTGCGCGGTAACACCCAGCGTGCGGTGATCCGGATGCTGCGCGAGTCGGGCGCGGCCGAGATCCACGTCCGGATCTCCTCGCCGCCGGTGAAGTGGCCGTGTTTCTACGGCATCGACTTCGCCAGCCGCGCCGAGCTGATCGCGAACGGCCTGAACACCGAGGAGATCTGCCGCTCGATCGGCGCCGACTCGCTCGGGTACATCAGCCTGGACGGACTGATCGAGGCCACCACGGTGCCGAAGGACAAGCTCTGCCGGGCCTGCTTCGACGGCATCTACCCGGTCGAGCTGCCGGCCCCGGAGCGGCTCGGCAAGCATCTGCTCGAGCTTCCGGTCACCGATGTGGACGGCCTCGCCACCGTCTCGGGCGGCGCCGGCGCGGCCGACGCCCTTTCCCGCCCGTAACCCAGGTTTACCCAAACTGGAACGCGGACGACGGACCGGCTGGGCCGGCGTCGTACCGCCGAGAAGGAGAAGAACGTGAGCCAGGGCGCGAGTTACGCCGCCGCGGGTGTCGACATCGAGGCCGGGGACCGGGCCGTCGAGCTGATGAAGGAATGGGTGGCCAAGGCGACCCGGCCCGAGGTGGTCGGCGGGCTCGGCGGGTTCGCCGGGCTGTTCGACGCGACCGCGCTGACCGGGTACCGGCGGCCGCTGCTCGCCACCTCGACCGACGGGGTCGGGACCAAGGTCGCGATCGCGCAGAAGCTGGACAAGCACGACACGATCGGGTTCGACCTGGTCGGCATGGTGGTCGACGACCTGGTCGTGTGCGGCGCGGAACCGCTGTTCATGACCGACTACATCTGCACCGGCAAGGTGGTCCCGGAGACGATCGCGCAGATCGTCAAGGGCATCGCCGAAGCCTGTGTCGAAGCCGGTACCGCGCTCGTCGGCGGCGAGACCGCGGAGCACCCCGGTCTGCTCGAGGCCGACGAGTACGACGTGGCCGGGGCGGCGACGGGTGTCGTCGAGGCCGACGAGCTGATCGGCGCGGAACGGGTCCGGGCCGGTGACGTGATCCTGGCGATGGCGTCGTCCGGGCTGCACTCGAACGGCTACTCCCTGGTCCGGCACGTGTTCTTCGACCGGGCCGGCTGGACGCTCGAGCGGGAGGTCCCCGAACTCGGTGGCACCCTCGGCGAGACCCTGCTGACGCCGACCCGGGTGTACGCCAAGCACTGCCTCGAGCTGATCCAGGAGCTCAACCTCGAACGCGACGGCGACGAGAAGCCGCTGCACGCGATGTCCCACATCACCGGCGGCGGTTTCGCGGCCAACCTGGCCCGGGTGATCCCCGACGACCTCACCGTCCGGATCGACCGCTCCACCTGGACCCCGGCGCCGATCTTCGACCTGGTCGCGGACCTCGGCGAAGTCGCCCGCCCCGAGATCGAGAAGACCCTCAACATGGGTATCGGCATGGTCGCCGTCCTCACCCCGGCCGAGGCCGACCGCGCGATCGCCTTCCTGGCCGACCGCGACGTACCCGCCTGGGTCTGCGGCGAGGTCAGCCCTTCCGGCGAGTCCACCGGCGTCGCCCTCCACGGCAACTACGCGCGCTGAACCCGCAGAGCGTCCGAAAAACTGTGGCCTGTAGCGCTCAGTTCTTCGGACGCTAGATCGGCCCCCGAGCGGCGGAAACGGGCACAGCAAAGCCGCCGGGTGTGCCGTGTGGTGAAACTGGTCCGTCAGCAGAGCACGGTCAACGGCCCGGACGCCCTCAGGCGCCGCGGGCCGGTCAACCGGGCAGTCGCTTTACCGACGGGGGTGGTAGTCGTCGGCGTCTTCGCCGACGTCAGAGTCGTCGTCACCGTTCGCAGAACGGTCGCCACCCTGGTCACCGGACAGCTCACGCTTGAGCTGGTCCAAGTCGGTGTCCCAGGTGCGGTACTTCAGGTCGCGAGCGACCTTCGTCTGCTTGGCCTTTGCACGGCCGCGCCCCATAGCGTCGACCCCCTCGCACAAGTCAACCGGGTACGCAGCGTGGCGCCCACGGATCAGTCGTCAGTAATCGTGGTTCTAGGTTACCCGGAGCCGGGGATCGACACACGCACCGCCCCCTGACTGGATGCCTTCAGACCTCCGATGACCGGCCGATGGACCCGGCCGGCCCCCTCGAACCGGTCAGGTCCATCGCGTCTTTCCCGCCTGACGGGGCCTGTGCAGCCCCGCCTACTTCACCTCGCGACGTGAGCTTGCCCACAGTCCGACCACGGTCGGCAGGACGATCCAGATGGCGACCGAGGTGAGCGTCTCGGGCAGCATCCCGTTCAGATCACGCTCCGCGATCCGGCCGAAGGCGCCGAACACGTCCAGCCAGGCCGCGTTGTCCTTGAACAGCGCCGGTCCGGCCAGCGACCAGGCAGTCGGGGCGATGAAGAAGACCAGGATCGCGACCGCGGTCTGGGCGATCACGGCTCCGAAGGCGGCGGCCATCACGACGTTCAGCGCGGTGGTCAGGTACGCACCGGCCAGGGCGCCCCCGATACCGGCGTACGTCGTGCCGTCGCCGTGGGTGGCTCCGGCGATCGCGGTGGCGGCCAGCGCCATCAGGGTGGTCACGGTCAGCACAACCGCGCTCAGCACGATCGCGGACACGAACTTGGCGAGCTGGACCCGTACCCGGCGCGGCGACAGCGTGAACGTGGTCAGCGCGGTCCGCTGGGTCCACTCACTCGTCATCGCCATCACGCCGACCACGGGCAGGATCAGCATCACTCCGGTGGACGCGGCGCCGAGGAAGCCGTCGAAGGCGGCCGGGCCCGGGTCGAGGTGGGTCAGCTGCCAGATCAGCGCGGCTGCCGCGAGGGCGAGGATGGCCGCGATCAGCACTCGGCCGCTGCGGGTGTCGAGGGACTTGCGTAGCTCGATCCCCACGAGCTTGGCGAAGGACTGGCCGCGCACGGGCGGCAGGTTGGTCGTTTCGGCGGCCCGGTGCTTGCCGGGGGCCGCGGCGGCGGCCGGACGGGTGACTTCGGTGACGGTCATAGCGAAAGCTCCAAGAGAAAGAAGGCGAGTTCGGAAGGTGGCTGCGGCCGCTCAGGCGGCGGCGGGTAGGTCGGTGGTCGCGGTCAGCTGGAAGAAGAGCTCCTCCAGGCCGGCGCCGTCGCTCTGGCGCAGTTCGATCAGGATCTGGCCGGCTGCGGCGGCCGCGCGGCCGACCTGCTCGGCTCCTGCGTCCACCCGGAGCGCGCCGTCGGTCAGCGGCTCGAGGCTCAGCCCGGCCGCGGTCAGCGCCTGGTTCAGCCCGATCGGATCGAGACCGCGGACCAGGGTGCCGCTGCCGGCGAGCAGCTCCTCCAGGGAGCCGTTCGCCACGATTCGGCCGCCCCCGATGACAACCAGCCGGTCGACGGTCGCCTGGACCTCGCCCAGCAGGTGGCTGGACAGGATCACCGTGCCGCCGCGCCCGGCGAAGTCCTGCAACAGGCCGCGCATCCAGCGAATGCCCTCGGGGTCCATCCCGTTGGCCGGCTCGTCCAGGATCAGTACGGCGGGGTCGCCGAGCAGCGCACCGGCGATCCCGAGGCGCTGGCGCATACCCAGCGAGTACTGCCCGACGCGACGCTTGGCGGCCGAGCTGAGCCCGACGGCCTCGAGCATCTCCTCCACCCGGCTCTTGGGGACCCCGAGCAGGCTCGCGCTGAGTTGCAGGGTCTCCCGGCCGGTGCGACCCGGGTGCTGTGCGGCCGCGTCGAGCATGACGCCGACGACCCGGCCGGGGTTCGGCAGGTCGGCGTACCGCTTGCCGGTGATGGTCGCAGTACCCGAGGTGGGTGGGGTGAGGCCGGTCAGCATCCGCAGCGTGGTCGACTTGCCGGCGCCGTTCGGCCCCAGGAAGCCGGTAATGCTGCCGGGCTCGACGGTGAAGGAGACATCTTTGACGGCCGTGCTGCTGCCGTAGCGCTTGGTCAGGTTCTCGACGGTGATCATGACCGCAACTCTTCCGTCCGCGACCCCCTCGCCACATCGCCCGACCGGGTGCGCTCACCCCCTACGAAAGTCGTCCTGGAACACCCCTAAGGGCAGCCGATCGGCGGACGAAAGCCAGGACGCAGCGCGACTACGCTGACGGAATGCAACGGTTGCGGCGTTGGTACGCGTGGTGGGCCATACAGGCTCCCCGGATGCGTGACGTCGTCTTCGTCGCCTTCAGCCTGCTGAGCATCGTCGGCCAGGCCAGCTCCGGTGGCCCCGGCACGGAGCCCGGCCAGGGCACCGGCCCGGGCGGCTGGGGAGCGCAGGAATGGTTCGTGCTGGGCGTCGGCGTCACGGCCTCGCTCGCGCTGCTGTGGCGGCGACGGTTCCCGATCTCGGTGACCCTGCTGACCATCGTCGCCACGGCGGTCGGGGGGACGTTCATCCCGATGGGCTTCGCGCTGCTGAGCCTGGCGATCCGCCGCCGCGACGGCCTGCTTGCAGTACTTGGTGTCGCCGGGTGCGCTGTGTACGTGGGTTCCCAGTGGGAGAACTCCGACGAACCGCTGCTGCTGCTGATCACCGGGCCGTTCGTCATCGGTGCCTGGATCGCGTTCGGCGGGTACGTCGGGACCCGGCGCGACCTGCTGGCGACGCTCCGGGATCGCGCCGAGCGGGCCGAGGCGGAGCGCGAGTTGCGAGCCGAGCAGGCCAGGCTCGGTGAGCGGGCCCGGATCGCCCAGGAGATGCACGACGTTCTTGCCCACAAGGTGTCCCTGATCGCTCTGCATGCCGGCGGCCTGGAGGTGAACCCGACGGTCGGCCCGGAGAAGGTGGAGAGTTCGGCCGGGTTGATCCGGCAGACCGCCCGGCAGGCGATGGAGGATCTCCGCGAGGTTCTCGGCGTACTGCGAACCGACGTGAGCGTGGACGGCGCGGACCTCGCTCCGGTGCCGAAGGCCGCCGACCTGGAGCGGTTGATCGAGGACTCGCGGGCCGCCGGGGTGAACGTGCACAGCGAACTGCTGCTGCCCGACGAGGTGCCCGCGTCGGTCGGCCGGACCGTCTACCGGATCGTCCAGGAGGCGCTGACCAACGTCCACAAGCACGCCCGCGGTGTGTCGACCGAGGTGCTGGTCCGGGGTGCGGAGGGCGACGGCGTGTCGGTCCGGGTGACGAACGTCCGGCCGGTGGCGGCTGATTCACTGCTTCCTGGGTCCGGTTCCGGCCTGGTCGGGCTGCGGGAGCGGGTCAACCTCTCCGGCGGGCGGCTGGCGGCCGGACCGACCCCCGATGGCGGCTGGCGGGTCGAGGCCTGGTTGCCCTGGTCCGACAGCCGCGAAGGCGCCGGACCGGACATGAGCGGGGTCGGCGAAGTGGAAGGGCCGGCTGAAGTTGAAGGCCCGGCCGAAGTGAAGGGGAAGCAATGACGCGACTGCTGATCGTGGACGACGAGGCGCTGGTCCGGGCCGGGCTGAAGATGATCCTCGAATCGGCCGACGATCTCGAGGTGGTCGCCGAGGCCGAGGACGGTGCCGACGCGGCCGAGATGGTTCGCAAGCACCGGCCGGACGTGGTCCTGATGGACATCCGGATGCCGCGGCTGGACGGACTCGCCGCGACCCGTGAGGTCCAGGCGTTACCCGATCCGCCGAAGGTCGTCGTACTGACCACCTTCGATCTCGACGACTACGTGTTCCGGGCGTTGCAGGCTGGGGCGAGTGGGTTCCTGCTCAAGGACACGCCGCCGCGGGAGTTGGTCCAGGCCGTGCGGGTGGTCGCGGCCGGGGACGCGATGCTGTCGCCGACCGTGACTCGCCGGCTGATCGGGCACTTCGCGGCGGATGCCCGGACCGATCGGCAGCGGGTGGCGCGGCAACGGCTGACCACGTTGACGGATCGGGAGCGGGAGGTGCTCGCGGCGGTCGCGCGCGGGTTGTCGAACGCGGACATCGGCAAGGAGCTGTTCATGAGCGAGGCGACGGTGAAGGCGCACGTGTCCCGGGTGCTGGTCAAACTCGACGCCACCAACCGGGTCCAGGTAGCGATCCTCGCCCATGACGCAGGTTTGCTGGATCAGTAGGGCGGGCTTCAGACAAAAGGAAACCGGCCGTGGCCGTCGGAGGGGTGGGGGGCGACGGCCACGACCGGTTTCAGGTCAGCGATCCAGGGGGATTGGATCTCGCTGACGGGCCGGAGCGTCAGGCGCGGCCGAAGGCCACGTTGCTGCTCCAGATCTTCGCCTTCGCGACCGGGCGACCCGGGCGCGAGGAGTGCCACAGCATGTTGCCGCCGGCGTAGATGCCGACGTGGTACACGCTGCCGCCACCGCTCTTGAAGAACACCAGGTCACCGGGCTTGGCGGCCTTGCGGCTCAGGTGCTTGGTGGCGGCGTACTGCTGGCGCGAGGTGCGGGGCAGCTTCTTGCCGGCCTTCTTGTAGACGTAGCCGGTGTAGCCGGAGCAGTCGAAACCGCGCGTCGTGGTGCCGCCGTACCGGTACGGCGTGCCCTTCAGCTTCGCGGCCTCGCGCAGCACCTTGGTGTGGAAGCTGCCGGTCGCCTTGCCGGTGCCGCCGTGCAGCAGACCGTGGCTGGCGGCGTAGAACAGCGAACGCCAGGTGTTCACCGTCATGGTGCCGGTGCGGGGCAGGCCCACCCGGCGCTGGAAGTTCGCCACCGCGGTGCGGGTGGCCGAGCCGTACCAGCCGCCGGCCGGCACGTCGAGCGACCGCTGCACGTACCGAACGGCCGAACCGGCGTCCGCGTAGCGCAGCAGCGGCTTGGTGGCGATCGGCTTGTTTCCCCGGGCCCAGGCGGCCGAGGTGGTCTTCGAGGTGCCCGCGTGGGCGGTGTCGGCGGGGGTGACGACGCTGAGTGCGGCTCCACCGCTGACCGCCAGGCCGACCGAGAGAACGGCGGCGGCGGCGCGACCTGGGGTGGCCGCGGTCTTGCTGGTCTTCCGGTGCTTGCCCACGGTGCGGCCCATGGGCCGGGTACTGGACTCGCTGGACTTGACGGCGCGCAGCAGCGCTGTCCGTCGGGCAGTGACGGGCATGGTTGTCTCCCGACGCCTGCGGAGTTAGCTGTCGGGTTCGGGCTGAGAAACTAGCCCGGTCCGCTCCCGCGGACTTCACCCCAGGGACCCGACCACTCACGGTCGAGACCCAACCTCCTGGGTCCCCCACCCCTGCCATTGGTATTCGAGGGGAACATGTGTGCCCTGGCAGGGCTCGGCGTTTGACACACATGCAGTTCGTTATTTGTCGAACCGCCGACGACTGTATAACAGAACGATCACGACGCAAACCCTCAGATCCACAGGCACCCTCCGGAAAGGCCCTGAGCGCCTCTCTGACGGCTCAGGGATCCAAGGTGAACATCAGTGGTCCTGAGCGTGTCTGAGCGGTATTCAGGCGGGCATACAGCCGTTTGATGTGATCTGGATCACATTCGTAGGTAGCTGTCTGTGACAACGAACACAGTGAGTACTCAGGACCCTTTCCCGACCAGTTCGGCGAACCTATCCAGCCCCACGTTCCCGCCGGACAGCACGACTCCGACGCGGTTCGGCAGCTCCTCGATCCGCCCGGCCAGCAGGGCCGCCAGCGCGCTCGCCCCACTCGGCTCGAGGACGATCTTCAGCCGCTCGAACGCGAACACCATCGCCGCCACGATCTCGTCGTCGGTGACCAGTTCGAAGCGCTCCACCAGCCGCCGGTTCACCTCGAACGTCAGCTGACCCGGCTGGGAGATCGCCTGCCCGTCGGCGATGGTCCGCGGTACGTCGATCTCCACCCGGTGACCCGCGGCCAGCGACCGGGCGTGGTCGTCACCCGCCAACGGCTCGACCCCGATCATCCGGATGCCGGGGCACAGGACGGTCGCCGCCGTCGCGCACCCCGCCATCAGGCCGCCGCCGCCCACCGGGACCAGCAGCGCCCCCAACGGCCCGGTCTCCTCGATCAGCTCGAGCGCGACCGTCCCCTGCCCGGCCATCACGTCGTAGTGGTCGTACGGCGGGATCAGGGTCAGCCCACGATCGTCGGCCAGCCTCGCCGCCAGGGCCGCCCGGTCCTCGGCGTACCGGTCGTAGCTGACCACCTCGGCGCCGTACCCGCGAGTGGCGGCGATCTTCGTCGACGGCGCGTCCGCCGGCATCAGGATCACCGCACTCGTCCCCGCCAGTGCTGCCGCGCACGCGACCGCCTGGGCATGGTTCCCCGACGAGTACGCCGCGACGCCGCGCCCGAGTTGTTCCGCGGTCAACCGGCTGACCGCGTTGAACGCGCCGCGGAACTTGAACGCCCCGATCCGCTGGAAGTTCTCCGCTTTGAGGAACACCTCCCTGCCGACCCGTTCGTTCAGCGTGCGCGACGTGAGCACCGGCGTACGGTGCGCCGTCCCCTCGATCCGTTGTGCCGCGTTCTGGACATCCTCGAAGGTGAGCATGTCCAGAACCTATCGGTCAGCAAGAGATCTGGGTGTCTCCGATGCCGAGGCAGATGTCCTTGCCCTGGCCGCCGTCGAGAGTGTCGATGCCCTGGCCGCCGATCAGCACATCCTTGCCATTACCACCGCGCAGGATGTCGTTCCCATTGCCGCCGAGGATCAGGTCGTCGCCGTTGAGCCCGCACAGTACGTCCGCGCCGGGTGTGCCGATCAGCAGGTCGCCGCCGTTGGTGCCGGTGATCGTGCAGGCAGGCGCCGGTGGTGGTCCTTCGGCCACTTCCACGGAGCCGGCTTCGCAGTTGGCGCCCTGCGGTCGGGTGATGCCGCGCTGGTCGGCAGTAAGGACAGTGCACGCAGCTGCCGGCACCGCGCCGTTCGCGAGACTCGCCGCCAGCGGAAGCATCGTCTGGGTCGGACCACCGTTGTTTGCAAGGGCTCCCAGCTGTGGGCTGCCGATGTTGCTCTGGTCACCGGCCCCGGCCAGGTCGCAGGTGCCGTCGCCGTCCAGGTTGTAGCCGGTGGAGTCGGTCAGCAGCTCGATACCGCAGTCGCTGGAACCGGTGCCGCCGGCAAGGATCGAGCCGAACGTGTGCAGCCCGGCGTTGGTCGCCACGTTCCGGCCGACGCCGCCCGCGGTGTTCCCCGAGACGGTCGTGTGCCGCAGGTAGACGTCGTGCGCGAGCGTGTAGATCCCGCCACCCGCGGCATCGGCGGTGTTGCCGGTGATGGTCGAGTTGTCCACCCGGACCTCGCCGGTGTTCGCGTAGATGCCGCCGCCCTGGCTGTCCGGGTCGCCGGTTGCGGTGTTGCCGTTGATCGTCGACCGGATCACCAGGATCTGCGCCGGGGGCGGACCACCGGTGTTCTCGATGATGCCGGTGTTGATGCCGCCGCCCGCGCCGGTCTTGGTGTTGCCGGACACAGTCGACTCGGTCACTGTCACGACGGGCTGATCAGCAGGTGCGTCCTGGTCGAACAGCACCTGGATGCCGCCGCCTGTACTGGTTCCGGCCGGGTGGTTGTCCGTGATGGTGGAACCGGTCACGGTCAGGTCGCCACACGCCGAACAGATCACGCCGGTGCCGCCGTTGTTGTGCACGGTCGTGTCGGTGACAGTGAACAGCCCGGAGCCCATCCCGGTTGTCCGCAGGCCGTCGCCGCCGTTGTTGCTGATGGTCGAGCCGGTCACGGTCAGATTCCCGTCGGTCAGGCCGACTCCCCGACCGGTGTTGTTCGTAATGGTCGTCCCGCTGATGTTCACGGTGCCCAGCGACAGGGCTACGCCGGTACCGGTGTTGTCGTGGATGCTCGAGTTCGTCAGGGTGAGAATCCCGCCACCGGACGGGCTGACCAGCACGCGGCCGGTTCCGCCGTTGTTACCGGTCGCGGTGAAGTCGGTCAGGATCGCGTCACCGTCGTGCTTCAAGGCGGCACCGTCGAAGAAGTCGCCGCCGGTCAGCGTCAACTCCTGGAGGGTCAGCGAGCCGGCGGAGTTGGTCGTGTCCATGACGCGTTCGCCGGCGCAGTTCTGGTCGATGGTCGACCCGTTGCCGTCGATCGTCAGCGGCTGGCTCGACGTACTGTCGAGATCTCCGCCGGCGTTGGTGTCGTCGTCATCGCACAGGTTCAGCCCGTACGTCGCCGCGGCGGCGAGGGTGACCGTGGTCGGGTCGACGGCGGCATTGGCCGTGTTGATCGCCTCGCGCAGCGACGTGACTCCGTCGGCGCCGTTCACGACATCGTTGGTGGTGGTAACGGTGATCTCGGCCGCCTGGGCCGGTGTGGTTACGACGAGCAAGGCGGCGATCAAGGTCAGACAGGACAGGACGATACGGCGCATTTGGTTTCCCCCCAAGCCGTCCGCGGTTCCCCCAGCAACCGGCTTTTACGAGACCTCACCGTGCCACAAGCGGACACTGGTCGCCAGAGTTCGTAGCATCGCGATGTCAAGAAGGGCGTAGCGGCTCCGTACTGATGACGAGCGGCTTCCAGTGGGGGAGCCGAGAACCCGAGGAGACCTCGTGAAGTACCTACTGGTCCTGAACATCAACCCCGAGGTGCTCGACGCGCTGTCGGAGGACGAGAGGCAGGCGATCTTCAGCGGTCACGAGAAGTTCATGGCCACCCTCCAGGAGTCCGGCGAGTTCCACAGCACGGTCGCGCTGGCCGAGCCGGCCAAGACGTCGGTGGTCAAGGTCCGGGACGGCGTGCCGGCGGTGACGGACGGGCCGTTCCTGGAAGCGAAGGAGTTCCTGGCCGGGTACTACCTGGTCGACTGTGCGACGCCCGAGCGAGCCCAGGAACTGGCCGCGATGATCCCGGACGCCGGGATCGAGGGCCTCGGGGTCGAGGTCCGCGCGGTGATCCACGAGGTCGGCCTCTGAAAGCCAATTGAAACGGCAGGGCGCCGGTGCGGTCCGGTAGCCCTGCCGTTCGGGTAGTTCGAGTGGTTTGGGTCAGGAGGTCTGGTCGTCCACGTTCGCCTCGGCGGCGTTCTTCTTGATCGACTCGATGCCGTTGAGCGCGCGCGCCTTGCTCTCGTAGCTCTCGCTGCTGGTCGCGATCACCTCGCCGTTGCCGGCCTTCAGCCGGAACCGGAACTCGCCCGACTTGTCCTTGTACAGCTCGAACTTGCCTGCCATGAAACCTCCCGTGGTGGTATGTGACTCCGCATCGGAGCGTAGTCCTCACCGCGGGTGGCGAACAGGCTGCGACATGCGGGCCTGGCCGAATCGAACGCTGTCCCGAGCCGTACGCTGTACGGTACTGTGTGCGGGTGGACGTCCAGACGATTCCCGCACTGCCCTGCCGCGACCTCGACGACGTGCTGCCGTTCTACCTGGCCCTCGGATTCCGCCAGACCTACCGGCAGACCGGGCCGAACCCGTATCTGTGCCTGAGTCGCGGCGACGGCTTCGATCTGCACTTCTTCGGCCTGCCCGAATTCGACCCGGAGAACTCCCTCGGCAACGTGATCGTCACCGTCTCCGACACGGGGATCCTGTACGACGAGTTCGCGGCCGGCCTGCGTTCGGCGTACGGGAAGTTGCCGTTGTCAGGGATCCCGCGGATCACCCGGCCGCGCCGCAAACAGGGCACGGCGGCGGGGTTCTCGGTGGTCGACCCGGGCGGAAACTGGCTGCGGATCACCGCCGGCCCCGAGGACGAAGGCGCCGGATCGCGGCTGGAACGCGTCCTGCTCAACGCCGCCCGGCAAGGTGATTCGCACGGCGACGAATCCGCCGCGATCGCCGTTCTGGAATCAGGTCTCCGCCGCCACTCCGACGCGACCGACGCCGAACGCCTTCCGCTCCTGGTCTACCTCGCCGAACTCGTACTCCGGACGGGGGACGCCGACCGTGCCCGCGCAGTACTGAAGGACATCGAAGGACTTGATACCTCCGCCGTAGCCGACGAACTCGCCGAGCTGAAGCGACAACTCACAGATTGAGCTGCGCCCGGACCGCCGTGATGTGGGTGTCGCGCGAGACGGGACCGCCGAACCGCAACCGGTCGTACCCGGTGAACTCGGGCTCCAACTCATCCAACTCGTCGACCAACGGCTTGACTTCGTTGCGCGGGGCAACTTCGATCGCCCTTATCAGGTGGTCTTTTCGCTGGATGGTCGTCGGGTTCACCGAGTGCAGGCAGACGTATCGCCCAGTCAAGTACGAGGTCCACTCGGCCTCGCCCTCGACCGGGTCCGACCACTGCCCGACGAACCACGCGCGCAGGTCGTCGCCGTACCGGTCGAGTAGCTCGAACTGGTCCGCCGGCACCATCTCGGCCCCGTCCGAACGGAGGTAACCAGGCAGCGGCAACTCGCCGTCCAGCATCAGCTGCCGGATCTCGTCGACGTCCCGGCCGTGTTCCGCGCAAAGCTCTTCCAGGACCCGGAACTGCCTGCTCACATAGGCGTCATCGGCCGGGCTCATCGGGTGAACGCCGTTGATCTCCAGGTATCTCTGCCGTACCGCTTCTCGACTCATACCGACGACCCTAGGGCCGCGATACTTCGGTCTCGGGCGAACTGAAGGTCATGCGTCCGGATCTTGCCGTACGCCGCGGATGCCGGCGACGATCAGGTCGATCCCGAGGGTGTAGTACCGGTCTGTTGAGGTCGGGCAGACCAGGGTGTCGGCCGCGCTGGTGATCAGCGGGTAGCGCTTGGGGTCGAGGGCGCCGAGCGTCGCGCGCTTCATCCGCAGTGACTGCTCGCGGATCTCCGGTTCGGGGTCCTCGCCGGCGCCGGGTTCGGTGGTGACGAGGACGATCAGCGAGCAGATCGCCTGCCGGCCCACCTCCGCCGCGTACTCCGGCTCGAACCCGCCCTCGATCAGCAACTCCATCGTCCGCTCCGCCATCACCAGGCCGGACTCGGCCACCAGGATCCGGGTCAGGGTGAGGCCGGCCACGTTCGGGTGCGGGCGAAGTGCGTCGACGAACGCTGCCATCACCGCGCGCAACTGCCGGTCCCACCGCTCGCCGGTCGGCTCGGGCAGGTCGATGTCGGCGAGCAACTTGTCGGCGATCGCGTTCAGCAGGTCGCTCTTGTCGGCGAAGTGCCGGTAGAGCGACATCGGGGTGACCTGGTGCGACTGGGCCAGCCGCCGGAGGGTGACCGCGGCCAGTCCTTCGGTGTCGGCGAGCAGGAGTGCGCTGTCGATGACCTTCGCCGGGTCGAGGCCGCGTCGCGGGGTCTCCTTGCTGAGGGTGGGCATGTTGACAAGTCTACACCGTAGACCTACTGTCTACGACGTCAGCATACAACGTATACATACGACGTAGACCAGTGAAGGATCCGCTATGCGACGCAGTCCCTGGGCCACCCTCGCGGTGCTCGCCCTGGCGCAGTTCATCGTGGTGCTCGACGTGACGATCGTGAACGTCGCACTGCCCGACATCCAGGCCGACCTCAACTTCAGCGCTGACACCCTGCAGTGGGTGATCAGCGCGTACACCCTGCTGTTCGGCGGTTTCCTGTTGCTCGGTGGCCGGATGGCCGACCTCCTCGGGCCCCGTCGGGTGTTCGTGGCCGGCCTGCTGCTGTTCGGGGTCACCTCGCTGGTGGCCGGCCTGTCCGATTCGCCCGGCTTCCTGATCGGCGCCCGCGCAGTACAGGGTCTTGGTGGGGCTCTGCTGTCCCCGGCCGCGCTGGCGATCCTGACCGTCACGTTCGCGCACGGTCGCGATCGGAACATCGCGATGGGTGTTTGGGGCGGCCTCGCCGGACTCGGTGGCACCCTCGGCGTGGTCGCGGGCGGCGTCCTGGTCGACGCGCTCAGTTGGCAGTGGGTCTTCTTCGTCAACGTGCCGATCGTGATCGCGTTGGTCGCGGTGATCCCCGTGTTCGTCCCCGACACTCGGCACAACACCGACGGGCCGCGCACCTTCGACACCGTCGGCGCGGTTCTCGGTACTTCGGGACTCCTGGCGATCGTGTACGGCGTCGTACGGGCGGAGCCGAAGGGGTGGGGATCGCCCGAGGTGGTCGGATTCCTTGGCGGTGGCGTGATCCTGCTGGCCTTGTTCGTCTGGGTGGAGTCGCGGTCGTCGGCTCCGCTGGTTCCGCTGCGGTTGTTCCGGTCGCGGGCGCTCAGTGTGTCGAGTGTGTCGCTGGCGTTGAACGGTGCGGGCTTCCTGTCGATGTTCTTCCTGACTGCGATCTACCTGCAGCAGGTCCGCGGTGACTCGGCCCTCGAAGCCGGCGTCCACTTCCTGCCGATGGGCGGTGCTGCCGTTCTCGGTGCTGTCGTTGCCTCGCAGCTCGTCCAGCGGGTCGGCACCCGTACCGTCCAGCTCGCCGGGGCCGTCCTGAGTGTGCTCGGTCTGCTTCTGCTCTCGCGTGCCGACGCCACTGGTTCGTACGCCGCGCAACTGCTGCCCGGGTTCCTCCTGTTCGGCGCCGGCATCATCGGCGTCGGCGTCCCCGCCCAGATCGCCGCCGTCTCCGAAGTCGAGCACCACGAAGCCGGCGCCGCCTCCGGAGCCGTCACCACCATGTACCAGGTAGGCGGCGCGCTCGGCCTGGCGATCGTCACCACCCTCTCCATCACCCGCACCACAGACGCCCTGTCCCACGGCGTCGCCCAGCAACAGGCTCTGGTCGAAGGCTTCCAGCGAGGCATCCTCATCGCCGCCCTCTTCGCCGTAGCCAACGTCCTGGTAACCCTCACCACCCCCCAAATCCAGCCCACCACAGAACAACTGGCCGAGGCCGCAGCCGCCGCCTGATTTGGTTGCTGCCAGCAACTTCACCTGGACCTCGGCGATCAGCTTTCGCCGAGGTCCAGTGCGTACGTGAAGGCCGGTTTGCCGTTGAGGTGTGTATCGCCGGTTTGGTGGAAGCCGGTGTGGTGGAGGACTTTTTGGGAGGCGTGGTTGTCGGTGGTGGTTCGGGCGGTCAGGCGGGTCAGGGCGTACTGGGTTCGGGCGAGGGTGCAGGCTTCGCGGACTGCCCAAGTGGCGAGGCCTTTGCCGGTGGCGGATTCGGCGATGCGGTAGCCGAGTTCGGCGGAGCCATTGGCGGCTTCGACCACGTTGACCCGGCCGACGATGCGGTCGCCGTCGAGGATGACATGGAAGTGGTCGGTGCCGGCGTCCTGGAGTTCGAGCAACCACTTGTGCCGTTCGCCGAACTCCGCGAAGTAGTCGTCGCCGCGATCGGGGATGCTCCGGGCGAAGTACGAGCGATTCTCCGTCTCGAAGCGGAGCAACTCTGGCGCATGATCGTCGCGGAGACGTTCGAGACGGAACATGCGGGTGAACCTACAGCGGGTAGGTCACGTACGCGAACCGTTTGCTGTCCGGCGACCAGCTCGGCACGTTCATGGTGCCCTGACCGCCGAAGAGCGACGTGATCTCGCGGATCCGGCCGTCGGCGTCGAGCAGTCGCAGCCGTACGTCGTCCACGTCCGCGGGATGCCCGAGCGTCCCGGGCGGGAAGCTGACGTACGCGATCGTCGACCCGTCCGGCGCGGGATGCGGGAACCAGTTGACGCGTTCGTCGTACGTGAGCTGCTCCACCGTCCCGCCGTTCACCGCGATCCGGAACAACTGCGCATGCCCGGGCTCCGTCGACGCCCGCTCGGAGTTGAAGTAGATCCACTTGCCATCCGGGCTGTACTCCGAACCGTCGTCCGCGTGCTCGTCGTTCGTCACCTGTACGTCGTCACCACCGGCCGCGGGAATCGTCCACACGTTGGTGATCCGCTTGTCGCCGCGCTGCTCGAGCCCGATGTACGCAAGCGTGCTCCCGTCCGGCGACACCCCATGCAGAAAGTGGTGGAACCCGGGACCACGATCGTTGCTCACCCGCCTCGACGAACCACCAGCCAGCGGTACGGCGTACAGGTGCCCGTCATCGGCGGACACGTACACAGTGGTCCCGTCCGGACTCACCACATGATCGTTGTTGATCGCCGGTACGCCGCCCAGGTCGATTTCTCGAAGACCACCGCCAACCGTTGTCTTGAACAGCCGCCCGTCTCCGTTGACGATCAGCGAACCGTCGCCGGCCCAGTTCGGCGCCTCGAACAACAGAGTGGAGGAGGCGAACACGAGCCGGCTGTCCCCAGTGGTCACGTCGACGACATAGAGCTCGGCCCGCTGACCGTCGCGAAGAGTACGTGGCATGACAAGAACCTAGTGCACCTCTCAGGCGGAGGGTCGCGGGATTCAACCTGCGGACGTGGCTCCTGGGCGTCTGGTTCCCGGCGTGCTGTTGTCCGTCGCGTCGGCGTTGTGGCCGGTCGAGTACGCCGACAACGCCCTCGAGTTGCCGCATCCGCTGACCGTGCCCGGGTACGAAACGGTGCAAGACGTGTGGCAGGTGATCGCGCCCGCTTGCTATCTGTTGTTCCAGATCGCCTGGGCCACCGCTGTCGTCGTACGGCTCCGGCATGCCATCGGAGACGATGCGCACCAGCTCAGGTGGTTCGCGTACGCCGTCACGGTGAGCGTGCTGGCGATGATCGCGGGTATCGCCGTCTTCCGCTCGCCCGCGCTCGGTCTGCTGGTGGTGCCGGTCGTCCCGCTAGTCGCCGGCGCGGCCATCGTCAAGTACTGGCTCTACGACATCGATCTGGTGATCCACAAGACCGTCGTCCTGGGAGCGCTGGCCGCCGTCATCACCGCCGGGTACGTCGGTGTGGTGCTCGTGGCGCTCGCCTTCGAGCCCGTACGCCAACGTGCGCGGGCGCTGGCCGACCGATTGGTGTACGGCGACCGACCGTCGCCGTACGAGGCTCTGGCTCGGTTGTCCGCCGAGGTGGGCCGGCTGGATCGGCGGGCCGACCTGTTCTCCGTGCTGGCCGCGACCGTTGCCGACGCGGTCGGTGCCGCCGAGGTGACCGTGTGGGTCGGAAGCGAGGACCAGCTGCTTGCGGTGGCGTCCTGGCCGCCGCGGGAGGCGGGCGAACCGCCGCTGGCCGCCGGTGCGACGACCTTGGCGACGGTAGAGGACGACGAACGGCGGAGGGTCCGGCCGATCGTGCACCAGGGCACACTGCGTGGGGCGGTCGCCATCACGAAGAAGCCCGCGAGGCGTTGACGGCATCCGAGGATCGGTTGCTGGACGACCTGGTCGCTCAGGCCGGTTTGGTCATCGACAACGTCGGCCTGGGTACGGAACTGCAGCACCGGCTCCAGCAGATCGCAGTACAGGCAGGCGAACTCCAGGCCGCGGCGCGACGCATCGTGGCCGCGCAGGATGAGGCCCGGATGCGGATCGAGCGGGACCTGCACGACGGCGCCCAGCAACGCCTGGTCACGCTTGCGCTCAGCCTCCAGGCAGTGCGGGAACGTGCCGCGTCGACCGGCGACGACCGGCTCACCGCCCAGGTGGGGGCGGCGCGGCACCAACTGTCCGAGGCCCTGCTCGAACTGCGTGAACTTGCCCGCGGCATCCATCCCGCGATCCTCACCCAGGAAGGTCTGGAGGCTGCCGTCAGCTTCCTCGGCGAACGGGCGCCGCTGCCGGTGCGGATCGAGCTGCACCTGGACCGGCGGCTCGGGCCGGAAGTCGAGGCGACCGCGTACTTCGTCGTGAGCGAGGCCCTGACGAACGCCGCGAAGCACTCGGGCGCGACCGCCATCTCGGTTGGCGGCTCGATCCAGGGTCGCGACCTGTGCCTCGAGATCAGCGACAACGGCCGGGGCGGGGCCGACGGACACTGGGCAGCGGTCTGCAGGGTTTGGTCGACCGGCTCGCGACCCTGGACGGCCGATTGACGGTACACAGCCCGGTCGGCGGCGGCACCCAGCTTCGAGCGGAGATACCATGCGCGTGATCCTGGCCGACGACGCGATGCTGTTCCGCGAGGGAACGGCCCGCATCCTCACCGAGGCCGGCTTCGAGATCATCGGCCAGGCCGCGGACGCCGCCGCACTGCTCGACCTCGTCCGGCGGGATCCCCCGATGCGGCCGTCATCGACATCCGGATGCCGCCCGGCTTGTCCGCCGAGGCCTCGAAGCGGCCGCCCAGATCCGGGAGATCTCACCCGACGTCGGCTTGCTGCTTCTCTCGCAGCATGTGGAGACGCACTACGCCGTACAGCTGATGACCGAGTTCGACGTCGGCGTGGGCTATCTCCTCAAGGACCGTGTCTCGGACCTCGCCACGTTCGCGGCCGACGTACGCCGGGTCGCCAACGGAGACTGCGTGATCGACCCCGAGTTGGTCGCCCGCCTGGTCGGCAAGAAGCGTCAAGGCGACCCGGTCGGAACGCTGACCGACCGCGAGCTCAAGGTGCTCGCCCTGATGGCCCAGGGCCGCTCGAACATCGCCCTCTCCCAGGAACTCTCCCTCAGCCCCAAGACCGTCGAGGCCCACGTCCGCAGCATCTTCACCAAGCTGAATCTCGCCCCCGACCCCGGCGACCACCGCCGGGTCCTGGCCGTCCTCGCATTCCTCCGCGGCGCTCCCCGCACTTGACCTCTCAGCAGCTGGGGTCAACGGCAGCAGCCGGCCGCGACCTGACGGCGCAGGAGTGGCAGGAGAACTTCGGGGGCCGGTCATACCGCACAACCTGTCCCTGACCAGCGACACCGAGTTGCTGTCGCCATGGGGTTGTAGGGCGTCGCGGCGGCGCGCATGGTGGTTCAAGGGGAGTTGAACATTGGAGGGGAAATCATGGCAGAGAAGACGATCGAACGCCGTCGCCTGTTGCATGGTGCCGGGGCAGCCGCTGGTGGTGCCGCCGTCGTCGGGATGGGCGTGATGGCAGCGCAGCCGGCCGCCGCGAGTGGTGGGTCCGGAACGCTGGAGGGCAGTTGGCTGGTCGACGTTCAACAGCCCGATGGGAGCACGCTCGTCAGCGTCGGCAGCTTCGCCGACGGCGGTGTCGCCATCACCCACGACATCAGCCCAGCGGGCCCGCCGTTCACCGGAAGCTGGGCCCAGCACTCACACCAATGGCGCGCGACCCTGTGGTCAGGTTTCCCAGGCGAAGGCGGCCCGGGTACCCCCGGTCCGACCGCCCGCCTGCGCCTCCGCGGCGAGGTGAGAGCCGACCAGGTCTCCGGCACTTTCACCTTTACCATCTTCGTCCCCGGCGCCGACCCCGAATCCATCAGCGGCACCTTCACCGGCAGCCGAATCGAGGCCTGACGACCCGGTGGAAGGATGGTGTGGCAGTCAGTGGGTTGCAGCGAGAGGAGTTCAGCGATGTCAGTTCAGCTCAACCACACCATCATCCATGCGCGGGACAAGCACCGGACGGCGCGGCACTACGTGGATCTACTGGGCCTGCCGGAGCCGACCGAGTTCGGCCCGTTCGTTGTCGTCCAGGTGGACAACGGCGTCAGCCTCGACATCGCTGACGATCACGGGACTCCGCATCCGCAGCACTACGCCTTCTTGGTGAGCGAGGACGAGTTCGACCAGATATTCGCCCGGATCCGCGAACGGGGTATCCAGTACTGGGCGGATCCGTTCCACAGCCAGCCGGACAACATCAACCACAACGACGGTGGACGCGGGCTCTACTGGGAGGATCCGGACGGCCACAACCTCGAGATCATCACCCGTCCCTACGGCAGTGGTGCTGGTTCCTGACCCAGGCTCCGCGAGACTCGCTAGTGCTGGAAGCGCCAGCGGGTCGCGCCGTACGGCTCCGCGGTGGCGACGCCGATCACCGTGTGGAAGGTGAACCGATACACGTGCCAAGGCGGCGGCCCGGCGCTGGGTGCGCTGAACGGAGCCGTGAACGCGTCGCCGTCGACTTCGGCCGGCCAGCCGCCCGCGCGATAGCCGGCGGCGACCTGCTCGAGGGTCTCCGAATCGGTCACCCAGGCCGCGGTGCCGTCCAGAACCAGGTCGATGCCCGGCAGCCGAACGGAGATCGTGCAGGCCGGGTTGACAGCCAGGTCGCGTGCCTTGCGGGTGTTCGGGCTGCTGGTGAAGTAGAGGTAGCCGTCCCGCCACTGGGCGCCGACGCCGGCAGCGTGCGGCGTGCCGTCTGGCCGGCACGTTCCAAGGAAGTGCGTGACGTCGGGACTCGGCTCGACGGCGAGGGCGTCGCGGGCGCGACTCCACTCCAGCGCCGCGTCGCCGTAGCGGTCAAGATTCGTGGTCTCGCTGGGTGCTCGTTCGCTCATGCCCCCAATAGACCCCGTCCACCACGGAACCTGTCAACCACCTCGCCGACCTCATCGTCGGGTGGCCAGGGGCGGTCTCCAATCGCGCTCGCATATCGGCGTCCCTTTGCAGCAAACATTTGATCGCGGCCGGGAGAGAGGTGTTTAGCCGCGTCGCGCGATGCCGCCACCCAAGGACCACCGCAAGGCCTGCTCGCAGCGCAGGTGAAAGCATTCATCGAGGTATTTCTTCGGTCCGGTGAGCGTGAATCCGCTTTGTGCGAATGGCGGCTGGCGGAAACGAAGTGGCGGTGCCAGACTCGTATAGACGACAGAGCCCTCATCGCCGGCTCTGCGACCACTGCACGACCTGGCACCATGCGCCGGCCGCCGTTGATCGCGGACCTGGCCGGCCGGGGAAGGCAGGAGGGGCGGGATGCCCGATGATCCTAGCGCCCGTGCGGAGTTGCGGGCCCAAATCGAAACTCGGCGGGCGGGCATCGCTGCCTTTCTGCGCGAAGTCCGACCGCGCCGCAATCGACTGACCAATATCAGCATCATCAGTAGCGCGATGACGGCGGTTTTCGTGGCCCCGCCGGCCTTGGCGGGCACATCATTCACAGACAGCGTCAAACGAGAATTGTCACTCAGCAGCGGTGCCGCAGTTTGGAGATCTCTCTGTCTGGCCGCGTTGATCGTCTCATTGGTGTCGGTCATTGCCAGTAACCTGAGCAAATCTCAGGACCTCGTAGCCCGCGTAACTGCCGCAGAGGTTTGCAGTACGGAACTCGAAGGTGTGATGACGTCCCTCCAGTTCGGACACCTCTCGGTGGAGGAGGCCGTCGAGCAATATCACCAGTGCGTCAGCAAGATCCCGTTTGTCGAGGAGTTGTCGGACACGTCGCGCTCGCCCGAAGGGACTTGAGGTCTGGTCGAAGACGCCGCCCAAAGGCGATGTTGACAGTGTTATATGACAGTGTCAACATGGGCGGGTGGTAGGAACTAGCGAGCTGTGGACGTTGGACGAGCTGACCGAGCTGGTCGGGTCGGCGCTGGCTGTCGACTATCCGGGGCAGGTCAATGGCCGGGTGCGCGCGGTTCCGGACCGGCGGGCGATCCGCTGGTACATGACCATCGGGCTGATCGACCGACCCGCCGAGCTGCGCGGCCGTACTGCGTTCTACGGTCGCCGGCACCTCCTGCAACTGGTTGCGATCAAGCGTCTCCAGTCCCAGGGCCGCACGCTGGCCGACATCCAGGCCGAGCTGTCCGGGGCGACCGATCGAACGCTGACGACGATCGCCGCACTCCCGGCCGAACCCTTGTCAGCTGCTGGATCACCGGCTCCGGAAACCATTCCGCAGCCGGCGCGGGAGCGGTTCTGGACAGAGCGGCCGGCCGCGACGCCCGATGCGGACGAGACAGCGCTGGCGACGGCGATCCGGTTGGCGATCGGCGTCACGATCGTGCTCGACCCCATGGGCATACAGCCCACCCATCTGACCACTGAGCAGCTGTCGGCACTCCGCTCCGCCGCCGCACCCTTGCTCGCCGAGCTTGCGCGTCAACGCCTCACCCACCATCCAGACGGTCATTCGCGATCGACCGCTCAGCGAGAACTTGGAGACCCGACATGACCGCGATCACCACCATGCATTCTGACGAGCTGCGGGACCGCACGGACGAAGGCGGGCTCGGGACCCTGCGCACGGAGCGCGGGAACCTTCCGCTGGAGCGGATCGACGCGCACGCGACCATCACCGGACTGGTCGCGCGGACCGTGCTGACCGAGGACTTCTGCAACCCGTACGACGTCGCGCTCGAAGCGACGTACGTCTTCCCGCTACCGGATCGGGCGGCGGTCACCGGCCTGAGGATGGAGGCCGACGGCCGCACGATCGAGGCCGAGTTGCGAGAACGCGCGGAGGCCCGGGCGACGTACGACGCGGCGCTGGCGGCCGGGCAACGGGCCTCGATCGCCGAAGAGGAGCGGCCGGACGTGTTCACCCTCCGGGTCGGCAACCTCATGCCGGGTGAGCGGGTGACGGTGCGGCTGACCATGGTCGGTCCGCTCCCGTACGAGGACGGCGAGGCGACGTACCGGCTGCCGCTGGTGGTTGCGCCCCGCTACATCCCGGGGAAACTGCTGCTCGGCTGGGGTGTCGGTGACGGTGTCGAACCGGACACCGACGCGGTGCCGGACGCATCCCGGATCACGCCGCCGATCCTGCTGCCCGGATTCCCGAACCCGATCAGGTTGGGGATCCGGGCCGACGTGGATCCGGGCGGTCTGACCCTGCACGGCATCCGGTCCAGCCTGCACGCGATCAGCAGTTCGGCCGAAGGACGGGTGACCAGCGTGGCCATCGAGCCCGGCGAGCGGGTGGACCGTGACTTCGTGCTCCGGCTGGCGTATGGCGAGAAGGAGGCGACCGCGAGCGCGTTGACGGTCGAGCCCGACGATTCGGACGCGTCTCAAGGCACGTTCGAGCTGACCGTGCTGCCGCCTGTGGATGCCGCTGCGCCGCGGCCGCGCGACGTAGTACTGGTCCTCGACCGTTCCGGCAGCATGAGCGGCTGGAAGATGGTCGCGGCTCGACGCGCGGCGGCGCGGATCGTCGACACGCTGACCGACGCCGACCGGTTCGCTGTCCTGACCTTCGACAGCGTCGTCGAGCACCCGAACGACCTGCCGGCCGCTCTGGTCGACGGAACGGACCGGAATCGATTCCGCGCGGTCGAGCACCTCGCCGGCGTGACGGCCCGGGGCGGAACCGAGATGCTCGCGCCGCTCCGCGAGGCCACCACCATGCTGGCCGCCAAACCCGCTGCCGACTCTGGTGCCGAATCTGCTGCCGAGGCTGATCACGAGCGGGACCGGGTCCTGGTGCTGGTGACCGACGGGCAGGTCGGCAACGAGGACCAGATCTTGTCGGAGCTCACCGGCGCGCTGGCCGGCGTACGGGTCCACACCGTCGGCATCGACCGGGCCGTCAACGCCGGCTTCCTCGGTCGCCTGGCCGCGGTCGGCGGCGGCCGCTGCGAACTGGTGGAGAGCGAGGACCGGCTCGATGAGGCCCTCGACCGGATCCACCGGCGGATCGGCACCCCGCTGCTGACCAACCTGACGCTGTCCGCCGACGGGTTGACACTGGTCGACGGCACGACCAGTCCTGCGCGAATGCCGGACGCTTTCGTCGGCGTACCTCTGGTGATCCGTGGCCGGTACAGCAGCTCGGCGCCCGGCGCGGCGGCCCGGCTGCAGGGCACGACCGCTGCTGGAGAGCCGTGGCAACTGACTGTACCCGCCGTCACCGCGGCGAGCGGTCTCCTCGCGCCGGTGTGGGCGCGCGGGCATCTGCGCGACCTCGAGGACCGGTACGCCGCGGGGACGGGGAACCCGCATGAGCTGGAGAGCCAGATCGTCGCCGTATCCCTACGAAACAAGGTGTTGTGCCGCTTCACCGCTCTGGTGGCGGTCGACTCTAGAGTCGTCGCGGACGGCGGTCCGGCCCATCGCGTGATCCAGCCGGTCGAACTGCCCTCGGGCTGGGACGTCGACCAGTTCTCCGGCCTGGCGCTCGCACCGATGGCTCAATCGGCGGCTCACTGGATGGTGCAGGAGTCGGAGTCGTCCGCGCCGATGCCGCCGGCCGGGATGAGGCTCAGTGCGCGCCCAGGCGGCTCGGCTGGCGCCTTCGGCCCGGCAAGGCGCGGCCGGCAGTCCGGAAGGGCGAAACGGCATGTTGGTCTCGGTCGTGACCTGATGGCCGAGGCTCGAGTACAGCTCGCCGACGAGGCACGCCTCCTTCGGGCAGCCGGTACGCCGACGAGGACGCAACGGCTCGCGATCCTGGCCGACCTGGCCACCCGGCTGGACGCCCTGGTCCACCACCTCGCGCCCGCAGTCGACGACACCGTCCTCGCACCGCTGCGGGAACTGGTCACCGCCCTGGCTGCCTGCGAGGGCCCGACTCCACCACCCGACCCGGACCTGGACGTCCTCTGGCAACGCGCCATCGACGTCATCGACGCCTTCACTGGTACGCCGCCGACCGGCGCGCCAACCCGTCAGACCTTCTGGAAACGCCCGGGCTAGACGTACCCGGCCGTTCAGCGTGCCGGCTCGACCGCGGGCCGAGTCGGCACGCTGCTCCGTCAGCCGGTGACCTCGTGGAGGACGTCGCAGAATTCGCGGTCCTGGAGGTCATTCCGCCCGGTACTGCCCTTGACGACGCCGAGGAACTCGAGGAACTCGTCGTCGCTCGGGTCGGTCGGTGTGCCTCCGTGGTCGATCAGGAGCTCGAACCTGACCTGCCCGGGATCGCTGAAGAGGAACTGCCCGTCCGGCCCGAACACCTTCAAGGAGCCAGTGGCCAGGACCAGGATCGTGAGTGTGCCGTCCCCGTTGTCGGTCACTTTGAGGTCCTTGGACAGGGTGTTTTGGACCTCTGTCATCGACTTGTCGGTTCCCAGATTGGTGTACGTGGTGGTGAAGTGGAGCTTCTCCGCGCCGTACCCGAGTCCGTCCGGTCCGTGGAAGTTGAACAGGAACGATCCATGGATGTCGGTGTCGATGCGGACGCTGAGATCGCCGCAGAAGTTGTTGACCACCTCACTGGTCGTCTCGTTGAAATGGACCCGCTCCAGCGGCTTCGCGACGGCCGGTGTGGCCGCCATCACTAACATCGCTGCGGTCAACCCGCTGGCCAGCGCAAGCGCGCACGACCGTCTGGTGATCCTCATTTCCCTGCCCCCTCGCGCTGATCTACAGCGGCGGACCTGAATGCATGCGGTGCGCCTGCCAAGCCCACCGGACCCCCTCCTCTTGGAGACTCTCCCCGCGTTCCGCGCTTGTCCAGAGCGCGGTCTGAATTTGCTTGCCGAACAATCTGAGTTCCTTGTAGAGAAGGGCAAACGGCTGCAAGCGGGAGCCGGGCGGGTGCTCAGTGTGAGCCCAGCGGGTGCCAAATTTCTTTCGGAGGCGTTGAACCGGTTGCGGGTTGGGGCCGTGTGGGGGTGGACAGCTCAAACCAAGCACGGCGCGCGGGGAGGAACCGGCAGCCGTGACTCGACAAGGGGGAACGACCACGATGAGCAACACAACTCGAATCCGGCGGGGCCTCAGCACGGCTGCCGTCGCCGCCGTCGCCATGGGCATCGCACTGAGCCTGGCCGGTCCGGCCGACGCGACCGGGCCGAAGGGTTCCGTGCAGCTGGACAACCGGCAACTGATTGTCACCGGCACCAACCAGGCGGACGAGATCGCCCTGCGGGTGCCGGCCGCCGACACCACGGTGCTGGAGGTTGACTTCGGCAACGATGGTCAGGCGGACGAGACGGTCAAGCTCGCCGATTTCGGCCAGCTGCAGGTGAACAGCCTGGCCGGCGACGACGACGTACGGATCGACTTCGGCACCCAGGTCCAGCCGTTCACGGTCGTCGACACGGGGAGGGGCGACGACGTCGCGGCCGGTGGCAGCGGCAACGAGTTGTTCCGGACCGGGGATGGCGACGACTTCGTCGACGGTAACCGTGGCACCGACACGGCTCTGCTCGGCGACGGCAACGACGCGTTCGTCTGGGATCCGGGCGACGGCAGCGACGTGATCGAGGGCGCCCGCGGCGGCGACCAGTTGCTCTTCAACGGCAGCGACGGTGCGGAGAAGTTCGCCGCCACCGCCAACGGATCGCGGCTGCGGTTCACCCGCGACCTCGGCAACATCGTGATGGACACCGACGACGTCGAGCGGGTCGTGCTCAAGGCGCTCGGCGGCGCTGACTCCACCACGATCGACGACCTGCGCGGGACCGACGTACGCAAGATCGATGTCGATCTCAGCGCGCAGACCGGTGGCGGCGACGGCGCGACCGACTCGGTGACCGTCAACGGTACGGCCCGTAGGGACTTCATCCGCGTATCCGGGTCCAGCGGCACCGTGGACGTCAACGGCCTGAAGCCGAAGGTCCGGATCACCCACGCCGAACCCACCGACCAGCTGACCGTGGACACCAAGGCCGGCCGGGACATCGTCGACACCCGCAAGCTGGCCCCAGGCACGATCGGTCTCAGCATTCTCTGACAACTCCGCAAGACGACCACCGAGGTCGCAGCACCGGTCCGCGTCGGCTGGCTGC
The DNA here is from genome assembly GCF_004361855.1 of Kribbella caucasensis. Lineage (GTDB taxonomy): Bacteria > Actinomycetota > Actinomycetes > Propionibacteriales > Kribbellaceae > Kribbella > Kribbella caucasensis. The sequence continues at coordinate 269,068 of NZ_SNWQ01000004.1, read as the reverse complement.
TGCGGCCTCGGTTGCGGTCGTCTGTCGGTAGGGTTCGGTGATGACTGATCTCAAAGCGGAGCTGTTGTCGGATCTGCGGGGTAGTCGGGCAGTGATGCTCGCCAACCTGGACGGGTTGTCGGAGTACGACCGGCGTCGCCCGTTGACTCCGACCGGCACGAACCTGCTCGGCTTGGTCAAACATCTGGCGGGTCTGGAGTACGGCTATCTCGGTGACTCGTTCGGCCGCCCACCGATCGAGCGGCCGTCCTGGTTCCGAGACGACCCGTACGACGAGATCGACATGTGGGCCACGCCTGATGAATCGAGCGAGTACATCACCGGCGTCTATCGGCGGGCCTGTGCTCATTCCGACGTCACTGTTGCCGAGCTCGAGCTGGACAGCCCAGGTCACGTGGCGCATTGGGCCGAGGGCAACCAGGCGACGACGTTAGGCGTACTGCTGATCCGTATGGTCGGCGAGACCGCGCAGCACTCCGGGCACGCCGACCTCATCCGCGAACTGATCGACGCCCCGCTGCCCGCCGCTATCCGGTGCCGGTCCCACGCTGGCGGATGATTGGGCGATGGCGACGTTCGCCGATTTGGACGACCTCTTGAACGCCGACGCCAGCGGCTGAACGGCACACCCCGGTAACGGCGTGGGGAACTCTTGTCCATCACCCGCGTGGCAGCCCCATCGCGTCCCTAGGCTTGGCCCCGAAACCGACGAAAGGGCCCGGGGCACCGATGCAAATAGACCTGTCGGACGCCTGGGCATGGTGGCTCGACGGCGACCCGGGCCTGCGGGACGCGCACCTGTGGGGACTCGCCATCAAGTCGTGGGGCCTGATCGGCGGAATCGTCCTGCTCCTCGGCTTCGTAGCGCTCGCCATGGACGTCGCGGCCAGCCCCAGCTCGCACAGTCGCCCGCGTCGGCCCGCCGGGGTGGGGTAGCTCGTACTGCGTCTCGTGATCACCGCGATCGTCTTCATGGCGATCGTCGGCTTCGTCAACGCCTTCCGCGAGGAAATGCAGGAAACCGGCCGCTCGGCCTGGTTCGTAGCATCGGCCGGCGACGACAACATCAACTGGGACGCCGCCCCCCCGCTGGTACACCCTGGGCCTCCCATCCCTCATCGTCCTGGCCGTAGCCGTCTCCCGCCGCAATCGCCTCCACGACTGGCTCAACACAGTCCTCGCAAAGGGCCCAAAGGCCGTCCTACTCCGCCTACTCCCGGGCCTAGTCCTACTCGTGGCGCTGCAGTTCGCAGTACTGGCCGCCTGACCCAGCTCTGATTGCGGCGAAGCTGGCCGTTTCCGGCTCCCTGCTTCGTCGTACAGGTAAGAACCCCAGGCGAGAGAAAGGCCGGCCATGGATCTCACGATCACCACTCCCTCCGGGCGAAGGCAGTCCGGGACGGCCCCAGCCGACACGAAGGACGTGAAATGACCTACGAACAAGCGCCCGTAACAATCGCCCTACCGATCGCAGACCGCCAAAGGTCCTACGCGTTCTACCGCTCCGGCCTCGGATTCAACACACCCGGCGAGCCCGACAACGACGGCATACCCGAGCCTCTCCGCCTAACTCTCGGCGACAACGTACGAGTCATGCTGATCCCCACGACCGGCTTCGGCTGGGTCCTCAGTGACCGCAACCAGGCACCTCCCGGCCAAAGCGAATGCATCCTCTCCCTCACCCTGCCCACCAACGCAGACGTAGACGACCTAATGACCCGCGCCGCAGCTGCCGGCGCCGAAATCATCCGACACCCCTCCGAGCAGTCCTGGGGCTACGACGGAGCCTTCGCCGACCCAGACGGCCACACCTGGCAAGCCGTAGCAGCACACAACTTCCTAACCACCTGGCCCTAGCCCTTCGACCCACGTGATGGACTGCAACAGGCGGATATGCAGTCATCCGGGAACGATCACGCGCGGAAGGTCTGACCTTTCGGGCTGCCATGCCGGATCTGTTCGAGTGACCAAGCCTAGGTCTTGGGCAGATTCGTAGCGCGTCAAGCCAACCTCAAGCCGTCGGTCGGCGACCCCGAACCATTCCGACCCTGAGCGTTCACCCACGCTATCGAGCAGGGAAATCAGCTGACGCGTCCATGCCCGGGAACACCTGCACCGACCTCATGCTCGACAGTGTTTCAGCAGCACACCAAGGCTCAGCGTGCTTCGAGGGCGAAGAAGATGAAGCACAGGAACGCTGTTCGGTCGCCGATGTTGGGTGGTAAGAGCTCGCGCGGCGCGTCGGGGGAGAAGGGCGGTTCGCTGACGACTGAGATGCGGAAGCCGGCCTCGGTGAATGCGTCCGTCATCGCGTGCAACGGTCGATGCCAGTACGTCAGAACCGCGTTCTGGCCATTGAAGGTGTACTCCTCCGAATGCTCCGTGATGGCGAAGTAGTCGTCGCTTGGCTTAAGAATCTTGTAGACGGTGGGGTTCACCGACAGTATGAGGCGGCCGCCTGGCTTCAGAACGCGCCGCAGTTCAGCCAGAGGCGCCGGCCAGTCCTGCAGGTAGTGCAGAACGAGGGAAGCGACCACATCATCGAACGCACCATCGGCAAATGGGAGTGGCTGGCTGAGGTCGGCCACGTGCAGGGCTGCATCCCCACCAAGCCTCTGCCGCGCCAGCTCGACCATCGCCGAACTGGAGTCGAAGCCGGTCACGATGGCACCCTTCGCCCGTAATGCTGCGGACAAGGGCCCAGAACCGCACCCAGCATCGAGGACTCGGTGACCGTTGACGTCCCCGGCCAGATCAATCATCGCCGGCCGCTCGTAGTAGCCGTTGATGAGGCTGGACTCGTTCTCCGTCGAGTAGCTCTCGGCGAAACTGTCATAGTGGTTTGCCTTCACCAGGTCCTCACTTTCGTACGAACTCTCGTGGACGGGAGCGGCCTGGGTGATCCTGGCACACGCTCACGTCACTTGGCGTGCCGTCACAGACGCACGCTACTGCCGCTGATGACGATCTCTGCCCATGCGTCCTGGACGAGCAGCGGAAGGCGCTCGACTGCTGGCGGATCGCTCGCTGGGCAGGGGTTGCGGTGCTACCGGACTGGTCGGCACCGTCGAAGCGCAGGGCTTGACGTTGTACTGCGGTTGTGGCTGGCGCCTGGCGTTGCTGGACTAGTCGCTGGACCGAGCAGGCGCGAACCCAGTGGCGGAGCCTAATGGCGTTGGCCTTCGCTAAAGTTCGGTGATCGCCCACCACTACCGCCGGCATCGCCACTAGGAGTTCCTGCGGTTCCTGAAACTCATCGACACCGCCGTCCCCAAGGACCTGGACCTGCACCTGGTGCTGGACAGCTAGGCCACCCACAAGACCCGGCACTGAAGAAGGGGCTGCTACGCGATCCCCGGTTCCACCTGCACTTCACCCCGACCAGCTCGTCGTGGTTGAACCGGATCGTGCGACATCGAGGTCGCATGAGTACAGCGGTACTCATCGAAGGAGGTTCGACGTTGTCGAAGGTGTAGTGCCCGGTCCAGTGCGTGGGGACCGTCCCCGCCTTGGCGTGCGTCGCGGGTAACTGCGGGGTGCGAAGCCCAGGGTGTAAGGCCCAAGGGTCGCCGTTCCATCCGGTGGCCACAGGCTGGGGAAGACCGGACGGGTGAAGGACTTGAACCCTCGTTGACGCCTCGTCATTAGCAGTCTCGCCGATGGGATGTTTCAGCGGGAGATAGGGGCCGGCCGTTGTGAGGCGGCGGGTGCCGCCCGGGGGGATTTGGTCGGGCGGGAACGCACCACCGTCCCCGGGGTACAGAGGGCGCCCTCCCCGGTCGTATCTGTGTCATGCGGAACGTGACCACCCCGTCGGGGTCCAGGCGATGCTGTCGCCTGGTGGGCTGACCGTGAGGAAGGCTGAATTCCCTGGCGGGCGCAGGACGACCCGAGAAGCGAATGCCGGTGGCCGAAAGGCAACGGGAAACCGGGAAACACGATGCTGGCTCCTCCGCCAGCGTTCCCGGATAACCGGCCGGATAGGGGTTTGTGCCCTGACCCGAAAGGGTGCTGACGCGGGTCGGGTGAGCCTGTGCGGACTCGATGATCGATGCGCCGGAACCGAAGGGGAAAGTTGGACGCCGCACTTGCGCTGGAGGCGACCGAGGTCGCCGACGCCGCCGCCGTGGTGAACGGACCCGAGGACAACCTGGTCGGCTGGGACGCGGTGCGGTGGCACCAGGCCGAACGGGACGTACGGCGACTTCGGCAACGAATCTTCACGGCGTCGCAGGCTGGGGACTGGAAGAAGGTCCGCAATCTGCAGAAGTTGATGCTCCGTTCCCGCAGCAACGCGCTGGTCGCGGTGCGCCGGGTGACGGAGATCAACGCTGGCCGCAAGACGGCCGGGGTGGACGGCAAGGTGGTGGTGACAGCCGATCAGAAGACCGCGCTGGTCGACCGGATGCTGCACCGCGCCGCACCGTGGTCGCCTCGACCCGTCAAGCGGGTGTATGTGCCCAAGAGCAACGGGCGCCGTCGCCCGCTCGGGATCCCCGTGGTTGCCGACAGATGCCTGCAGGCTCTGGTGGTCAACGCGCTGGAGCCCGAGTGGGAGGCCCGGTTCGAGCCGAGGTCGTATGGGTTTCGTCCGGGCCGTGGCTGCCACGACGCGATCGTGGCCATCCACACGACGGCCAGCCGCACCGACGCGAAGCGTCTGTGGGTCCTCGACGCCGACCTGGCGTCCGCGTTCGACCACCTCAACCACGACCACATCCTCAACGCGCTGGGGAACTTCCCGGCGCGGGAACTGGTGGGGCAGTGGCTGTGGGCGGGCGTGATCGAGGACGGCCAGTTCACCACCACCGACGAGGGTGCGCCTCAGGGTGGGGTGATCAGTCCGTTGCTCCTGAACGTTGCCCTGCACGGGATGGAGGCTGCCGCCGGGGTGCGGTACTACGACACCGGGACGCGCGCCGGTAAGACCATGGCGCACTGCCCGGTCGTGGTCCGCTATGCCGACGACCTGATCGCCTTGTGTCACACCCGTGACCAGGCCGAGCAGGTCAAGGCCCGGCTGGCCGAATGGCTGGCTCCCCGGGGTCTGGTCTTCAACGAGACCAAGACCCAGATCACGCACCTTGACCGGGGCGTGGACTTTGTGGGGTTCACCATTCGCCGCTACCCCAACGGCAAGCTGCTGACCAAGCCGAGCAACGACGCGATGCGGCGTATCCGCAAGCGGTTGTCCACCGAGATGAGGGCCCTGCGCGGGTCCAACGCTGACGCGGTGATCGCCAAGATCAACCCGATCATCCGCGGGTGGGCCGCTTACTACCGGATCGGGGTGTCCAAACGCTCCTTCAACGCGTTGGACGCGCATATGTGGAGACTGGCCTACAAGTGGGCCAAGTTCTCGCATCCGAACAAGCCGACGCGCTGGGTGATCGCCCGGTACTTCGGCAGGTTCAACCCCGCCAGGCAGGACACGTGGATATTCGGAAGCCGGGAGACCGGCTTCTACCTGCGCAAGTTCGCCTGGACACCGATCGTCCGGCACCGGATGGTGGCAGGAACGGCGTCCACAGACGATCCGTCCCTGACCGACTACTGGGCCCAGCGGCGCCGCCGCAACCCACCCCCGGTCGGCACGACCACGCTGCGGCTCCTACGGGCCCAGCACGGCCGCTGCCCGCTCTGCCGGGAACTGTTGCTGCACGCCGAGCGTGAACCGCAAAGCCCACAGGAATGGGAACAATGGCTCACCGCCACCCAGAAGGCGACCCGCAAACACGCGGTGCTCGCCTGGGGAGCAGGCACGCCGGACGAACGCACCGCAACCCGCCTCATACACAGCCGCTGCCACCGCCGAATCACCAGCAGTGGCAGCCAAACAGCACTTCTGCCAGCCCGCACGCCTTCAGGGCTTGCTTGAGCCGTGGTGCGGGGAAAGCTCGCACGCCCGGTTCTGAGGGGGCTCCGGCGCGGCAACGCGCCGGAGCTACCCGACGAACGCTGGTTCGCCGAACTCACCAACCGCAAACTGCGCCGCTTCGCGCGCCGCAGGTTCACCGAACTCGAAGCCACCCTCGCCGCCTACTGCACGCGAATTTAACGACTCACGACACTAAGGATCGGAACAGCGCATGAGGCTGGGCCGCGCGGAGGGCGTCCGCGAGCCAGACGAACGCAAAGCAGTGCCATAGCCACAGGAAATCCAGTTCGTCAGATCCAGCTCGTCCATGGCATCCCGTTCGCTGAGAACAGTGCCCCTGCGCGGCACGATCTGTTGCCAGCGGTTGTCGTCGATCTGCCATTTTTGAATGAAATCGACGCAGAGGTCGGGGGTTATCAGTTCCAGTTGCTCTGCGGCTCTGAGCAGCGACCTCTTCGCGGAAGACCCCTGCGAAATAGTCCTATGCCGCGCAGCCGAGATGCGATGGAAGGTCTCGGAGATCATGGAGCGTCGGTCTTCGATGAACAGCTGCCAGTAGCGGCTGCTGGCCGCCACCTTCAGGTGATCCTTCAGTTCCCACCCAGGCATACCGTTGAACAACGCGTAGAGACCTTCGCCGAGAAGATCACCGAACTCCTCGTGTGCAGCTCGCCGTGGATCAGCGAACGGGTCGTACTCGTCCTGCCGCGCCTCACCGATCTTCGGCAGTGAGCGTGCCGCGGCGTGCCGAGCAAAGAAGAACCAGTCCTCGTTATAGATATCGGGGAAGAACGACACCGCCGGATGCTGCGTGTTGACGCCGAGCACAGCGCCGCCGACGAACACGTCCTGCGCGAAGCCCGCCATGCGGCGCGCGTGACACACGACCGAGTTGTCTGGGAAGTACTTGCTCGCCATCGCCGCCACGGGATGGCGATCGAGCGAGGTGGAGAAGCGTGCGACATCACGTTGGCTGAGGTAGATGTCGTCATCGATGAAGAGAATCTTGTTCCAGTGTCGTAGATGGGCCAGGACCAGACCGATGTTGCGCTTCACGCTCAGGTCGCTGGAACGCTCGGCGTTGGCTCTCCGGAATGACGCGTCGGCGGTCAGGTGACGATGCCCAAGCAGTTGATATCCATGGGGTACGTCGACGATGAGCGCCCGCGCACCAAAGGTGGCTTCAACTCGTTCCGCTACCTTCTCTGCCTTCGCCAGCCTGCTACACAGCGCCACCAGTGGAACCGACAGCACGGCGGACAGCGCGATGACGCGCTGCAAGTTCGGTCTGGACGCCGGCACGACGATCGCGTCCAAGCGACTGCTTGAAGGTGGCGGGGAAATGGCGGACACGCCGCGCAGCAGGGAGGCGTGTGACGGCACATGTTGGAACTGGCTGCTCATTCGGCCGTCGGTTCGCTGCTCGGAGACCATTCATAGAGCCGGTTCGAATCACTCTCGAGATCGGGTGAGATCGCCTCGCCATTCACCAGTGGTACCCGCAATAGCAGCGCGAACGATCCACCAGGAAAACGGCGGGAGAGGAAGGCCTCGTTGCGCTCCCGGACTGCGATATCGGTGAGAGCTCGCACCGATCCGAGTACGCCGCGACTGTGGATGCCGTTGCAGATGGTGATGGTCCGCCTGTAGTTGAAAGGATTTCGCACCCTTGCCAGAAGCGCGACGTCTTCGACCAGTTCGCGGCCGTTCTTCGCCGCGTCGTCCCACACCGGCCGGTACTCGCGGTCGCCAGCTACGCTGGTTCGGAAGATCTCGCCCGTCTTCACATCGTCGACCTCGACCTGGGACACCGGCATCTCTCGCAGGGTCTTCAACAGCCGCATCGTGACCTGGTTCCAGGCGATGCCTCCGATCACGACCAGGTGACCGGACAGGTCGTCGGTGACGACCTCTGAAGGCAGTCGGTGGACGACATGCGCGGTGGGGTTCGCCGCGCGTACATGCCCCCACAACTCGATCAGGGCATCGAGATCGGCGTACCGGTACATCCGCGTGTAATTTGGGTCCTTCTCATCCGCTAACGAAGGCCACGTCTCGATCGGAACCTCCGGGCATATGATCGTGATCGGACCGCTGTCGAAGGTCCACGTCGAGGAGCCGCTCAGGCCCCCGGCGAGTCTCAATGCCTCTGGCGAAGCGGCCACAGGTGTACCCCCGGGGAGATGTCGTCAAGGCAGGCCTTGGTAGGCCAACTGGAATTATGCACCAGTTCACCGAAGGCCGAAAGGGTTAGCCTGAGAGTGCGACTGCCTCGTATCGAACCGCAGTGCATCTCCCGCAGTGCCGGGCTCTCCCCCTAAAGCTGCTTTTGGTATTCTTCTTCGAGCCTGATTCGACCGTTTGCTTTGATGGGTTGTTTGCGAAGCGTCTCCATGTAACCCATTTGTAGATAAAATTCGCGGGCCAAGTCGTTCTCGGCGAAAACCCAGAGCTTCAACTGCGGCGCATCCATCGCCGCTGCGATATTCTCCAGCGCAGATACCAGTAGTTTGCCGACCTTTTGGCGGCGGTTGTCCGGCGCGACCCACAACGCTTCGAGATGCATGCCGTCGTCGGGCTGGACGTTGTGATTGAGTTTTGCGAGACCGATCTTTCGCGTATCGAATGTGGCCATAAGCCATACGTTGCGAGAAAGCTCCTGACGCCAGTGCTTCTCATCGTAATCTTGCTCGGCCAACAGGTCACCGAGAAACGATTCAGAAGATTCGGTCAGGGCCTGAAGTCGCAAGTCCTTGAGGGTCTGCCAGTCGTCTGCGACCAAGCGAAAGATGGAGGTCCGTGCTCGGGAGAACCCTTCAAGGTCTTGCACCAGAAGCCTTTCTGTACGGCGACCGAGTGCGCCGGGAAGCGGTACTTTCAGGCTTCACGAGGCACCTCAGGAGGATGGAGGTTGGGGTACTAGTAGGACGAAGCAGAGCCGGCGGCTCGCTTGGTGGCATCATCGTTCGGCGACCACTCGTAGAGACGGTTCTCGGGGACCTCCAAGTCGGGTGCCCCCGCCTTGCCGTTCACCACCGGGACCTTCATGAGCATCGCGAACGATCCGGTCGGGAACCGGCTGGCGATGTACGCCGCGTTCCGTTCGCTGACCGTGGCGTCCGTAAGTGCGAGGACCGCCCCCAGTACTCCTCGGCTGTAGACACCGCTGCAGATGGTGAGAGTGCCGTGGGGCGAGTACGGATTTCGCAATCGTGCCAGGAATGCGACGTCCTCGGCCAGTGCACGATGTTTGCCGTCGCGCCACGCGTCTTCGGTCTGCTCTGCGGCGATCTGCTCTGCGCCAACGGCTTCCAGGATGACGCTCTCGTGCTCCATCCACTGAGGGCGGAACTCGCGACCACCAGGCTCGCTCAATCTGAAGATCTCGCCATTCTTCAGGTCCGTGACCTCGACCTGCTGGATAGGGAGATCCTTCAGCTTTCTCTGCACCCTATCGGCGACCTGGTTCCAACCGATGCCGCCGAGCACGATCAGATGCCCGGTCAGCTGGTCCGGAACGACCTCTGCTGCCAGCCAGCGCGTCACCTGCAGTCCCGGATTGGCGGCACGGATTTGACCCCACAACTCGATCAGCGCATCGAGGTCCGCGTAGCGATATGTCTCGGTGTAGTTGGGATTTCCTTCCTCGGCCAGCGGAGAACGACTGTTGGCCGGAACCTCCGGGCAGATGATCGTGATTGGGCCAGTCTCGAAGGCCCAGATGGAGCCGCCGGCAGGTGAATCGACCACGCCGCGAACCGCGTCGCGAAGTTCGATGAGCTCTTGGCGCAGCGCTTGGAAGCGATCGCGTTGCGCCTCCGTCAGATCCCGCTCGCGTGGTAAACGCGGAGTGCCGTCGGCCGCGCTAGTCCGTGAGAAGAACAGCGCGTAGGCGTGGAGTCGTTCCGCCGGTGGCAGCTTGGGATTCGTCCGCGACTCCCACGAGCTGATGGTGGCGACTGCCACCGAAGACTCTTCGCTCAGAGCGCGGGCTAGATCCGCCTGAGTCAGCTTTGGCTCATGCGATGCGCGAAGGCCGCGAAGCCTCCTGGCTAGTCGTGCGGCCTCTGATGAGGGGGCCAAGATCACTCCCGGATTGTTGTCGATCCACGTGCCCACGCGCCGGTAACCGTATACCTATGTACACCCGAAGACACCTGTAGCGCCACAACATCAGGCCGTGGCGCCGAAACTTGTCCCTGGCACACACGTGAGTTCCACGCTAGGCAAAGGATGCCTTGCGCACCGTAACGACAGTTCACGGTTGAGATCAACTCGCCGCTCCGTATTGCACGCAACTACACCAGGCTCTACTGTAATTCTATCCAATCTACTCATTTCAAGGTGAAGTGAGTGGTTGACGGTAGAGGAGACGACGAGACCCAGCAGTCGTGCGAGCGCTCTTGCGGGTCCGTCCGGGCAGATCTACCTGCTGGCCAACCAGATGTCATGAGCGACGTCATCCTCGTGGGCGTCCGTCCAAGTCCATGCCGACGCTGATCTCCCGGCGTTCGATGGTCCTCACGTCTTCAACTGACAAGCACCGTCGGGCTTTCGCTCCGCCTTCACCAGTCGAGATCGCGAGCGGAACCGCCGGCAACCGGCGTCCCCGTGGGCCCGTCCCCGGTGATGACTCATCAGCTGAGTGGCCGACCACTCTTCTGGTACCCGTCCGTGGAAGTTCGGAGGTGGTGACAATGTTGCAACGCATGCCGCGGCACAACACAGCCACGCGCAGTGCCTCTCGCTCCGCCGCCAGCATGTGGAGCCTGATGGCAGCGGATCTGATGACCGTTGTCTGGATGTACACCTTCGGGCAGTGGCTCGATCATTCGTCACGGTTCACAGCCACAGCAACGCTCGGCGGTCACCACCTGGTCGTCCTGGCCTGTGCCGCCGCCGGCTTCCTGATGCTCGCCGGTCTCGCGCTTCTGACAGAAGGTTTCACGAAGACGACGACCAAGCTGACGCTGGCCACAAACGTAGCCTGCATCGTTTCCGTGCTCGCCCTGGCCGGACTTGTTGCGCTTGTTCTGGTAGCTCTGCTGGGTCGACTGCTCTTCGGGAAGCTCCGCCCCTGACACAGGTTTCCTGAAGGCCGAGATCTGTGTGATTCACCCGCCGCAGTGCGGCGTTTGTCGGACCCGCCCTCCGGAGAGGACGGCCCGGCTGTGCCAAGCGCGTTCAGCGGACGTGGATCGTCGCCGTCATCGCCTTGAGGGCGGCCGGCAGCTTATGGTGTCGATCTTCAGGATCTCGCCGTCGTCGGTCCGGCCCGTAAGCGGCAGCATCTTGTGGTGGACGGTTCACTTCCCGTCGGGATCGGCAGCGATGGTGGCGATGCCGAAGTCGTTGTCGTTGGACAGGTACAGCGTCCGGCCGCCGTCCGTGGTAGCGACGCCTTCGACCTTGTCGTCGCCGAAGAAACTTGCCGGTCGCGTCGAGTTGGTTCACCACCAACGTGCCGACGTTGACAGACGGCTGCTTCGACGCGGCTGGATGCCGGCGCCGGTGAAGGTCGCGAGCACGGCGTTGGTGCCAGCTGCGCCGACGATGGCCTCGGGCGACTTAGGGCCGACAGCCAGCCCGCTGACATCGGTGGCGCGCGGGATGATACGCGGATGGTTCTCATGCGCGTGAGCGACCGCGACTACTGGGCAGAGGTGGCTAAGAGGCCCGCGATGTTCCTGGGTCGGAGCACGCTCGTCGGCCAAGAGGCGTAACTGCAGGGTACGGCCCTCATTCGTGGGCCCACCGCGGACCGGGGCTGGATGGCCGGTGCGGCTGGTTGGTCGCGAGGATTGGCCGCGTCTGCAATCACGGATGGAACGGCAAGGTCCGCCATCTTGCACTTGGCGACGTGCGGGACCTGTGGGAGCTCCCGCAGAGCAGGAAGAGGCAAGTCATTAGGGCGCTCTTCGAACTACTGGGCCAGTTTCCGTCATATCGTGATGCCAGAGCCGCCACGATATGACGGATGGGAGCGGCTCGACTGGATGACCGTCTGCCGCAGAATGATCGGCGTTGCTGGACCAGCGGATGGACGGAACTGCGAGAAATCGCAGTCAGAAAGGGTGGTCAGGGGCGGTCTCGAACCGCCGACCTTCCGCTTTTCAGGCGGACGCTCTACCAGCTGAGCTACCTGACCGGGGAGAAAGGACGGCGGCGGTGTGTTTGCACACCCGCCGCCTTTTCTCCTGGCGACCCAGACGGGACTCGAACCCGCGACCTCCGCCGTGACAGGGCGGCACGCTAACCAACTGCGCTACTGGGCCAGGATGCTCGACGATGGTACACCATCTTCGAACCGGTCCTGCACCGGCCTTTCGACCGTATCCCCAACGGGATTCGAACCCGCGTTACCGCCTTGAAAGGGCAGCGTCCTAGGCCACTAGACGATGGGGACTCGGACCCGCGGGAGCCGAAGCTCCAGGGACAGCCGTAAGCATAGATGAGACCGGGCCAGGCTCCAAAACGAGTTGTTCGGAGGCGTCGGCCGGCGCCGGGGGAGGGCGCCGTACGCGGGGACGAGGCGTACGGCGCCCTGAGGAGTGGGCCGCGGGAGGAGCCCTGCCCACCGGTCCTAGGGGGTTAGCTGGTGGTGTCGGGGGCGATCAGGGTGGGGTACTGGGTGACGAAGAGGTCGTAGAAGGATCGGGCCGGGAGGATGGTGCCCTGGGGACGGGCGGCGTCGGCAACGGAGTAGGCCCAGAGGGCGGAGCGCATGCGCTGGTTCGGGGTGCCGTGGTGGCCGTCGGCGGTGAAGCCGCAGTCGCCGAGCTGGTAGAACATCTCACCGAACAGCTCGACCCGCTTCCACTGCATGGCCGCACCGCGGGCGTGGGTGAGGAAGTACGAGCTGTACGCGTCTGCCATCAGCTCGGCCCAACGGGTCGCCTCCGGGGTCGGCAGGTCGGTGCGCATCAGGCCGTCGGCGAACTGCACGTGGTGGCCGTACTCGTGCGCCAGGATCGCCTGCGGCGCGACGTCGCCAAGGCCGACCCGGCCGAAGCCGTCCAGTACGCCGTCGCCCATCGCGATCCGCTTCGGGGACTTCCCGAACGGCATGTCCTCGCCACCCGGAGCGGCGTACGCGTTGAAGGTGAAGAACGGCAGGTCGCCGTAGCCCAGCGCCGCGCTGTTCAGCTCCCGGGCGACCAGGTCGGCGGAGATCCGGGACGGACCCGGTGCCAGGCCGTAGACGCTGGTGAAGACGCGATAGTTGACCTCGGGGTCGAGCATGGACCGGCCGTGGGCGGGCACCAGGTCTATGTCGCCGGACGGGATGTCCCAGAAGGTCTTCAGGTCGCGGATGTTCCGGTTGACCTGGTTGGTGTACTCACCGCGCGCGCCGTAGGTGTACGGACCGGGCTGCGGCAGGTACGCCGCGTCCACCAGCGCGATGTCGAAGAGCAGCACGTGCAGGACGGCGAGCGTCTGCTCGAACGTCCAGTTCGAAACGTCCGGAAGGATCGCGCTGACCACCGGTGGGAGGGCCGACGAGCACTCGTACTGCGTGGGGTCGATGGCCTCGAGGAGAGCGGCCTGCACCGGGTTGTCCTCGATCCCGAGCTCGGCCTTGACGGCGGCCGCGTGCTCTCGCATCGCGGGCAGGTTGTCGACGATCTGCTGCAGTTCCGGCGACAGCGACTGCGGGACAGACAGCGACTGGGACAGGGCCGGCTGGCTGGCCGTGGTCGCGGTGACGGGTGCAGCGGTGGCTGCCGGTGCGGCCGCGAGTCCGAGCGTGAGGGCAAGGGCGGCGAGTGCCGGCCATGCCATGCGCTTGGTCATCAGCTCTCCTCAGGGAGTGGGGTGGCGGGTCGGCATCAGTATCAGCACGTGGTAACGGCGGCTACGAGTGGTCGTGATGTCAGAAACCGGCATGTCAAGAACTTGTCGCCCGCCGCCGAAGGAACGGCTGCCCGGTGGTACACAGAGGCATGGAAGCGCTTCAGGCACTGGGCCTCTCGACGGCGGCGGAGGCGGTGCTCCTCGACCTGCTGCAGCACCCGGAGACGACGCTGTCCGAGTTGGCCGCGCGGCACGACCACATCGCGGCGACGTTCGACGATCTGCTGGCCGAACTGTCCGATCTCGGGCTGATCGAGCGCATCGGCGAGACGTTGGTGGTCCGCCCACCACGGATCGCGATGGAGGCGCTGGCGGAGCGTCATACGAAGCGGGCCGCCCTCGCGCGGGACAGCGCCGAGATGCTCAACGAACTCTGGAAGGCGGCCGCCGGGCGGCAGGACTACCTCGAGGTGCTGCCCACGTACGCCGTGTCGCAGGCCGTGCTGAACTCCGTCCAGACCGAGGCCCAGGAGCACGTCCGGGCCATGACGATGGGCAACCTCGCAGCCCGCGAGGTGCAGATCGTCGACGGGCTGTTCGAGGCGCTGAAGCGGGGCGTCAAGTACGACGTGATCTACGGGGCGCACGTACTGCAGTCAGCCGCCGCGCTGCACAAGGTGCAGGCCTGTATCGACGCCGGCGAGCAGGCGCGGGTGTTCCCGCACGTGCCGCTGAACATCACGATCGTCGACGACCGCTGGGCCCTGGTCGGGGCGCGCGGGGAAGTACAGCGTGGGCCGGAGTTCGCGGCGATCGTCGTCCACGACTCCCCGTTGCTGGCGGGGATGGCCAGGATCTTCGAAGCGCTGTGGCGGATGGCGGTGCCGATCACCGGCGGCACCGAGCTGAACGACGTGACCGCCGGGCCGAGCCTGGAGACCAAGCGGCTGCTGACGTACCTCAGCGCCGGGCTGACCGACGAGTCGATCGCGCGGGAGTTCGGCGTGAGCGAGCGCACCATCGCCCGGCGGATCGGCAAGCTGCAGGAGGCGCTCGGCGCGCAGACGAAATTCCAGCTCGGCGTCCAGGCGTCCCGGCAGGGCTGGCTCTGACTTACTACGCTGACAGAGTGATCGAGATGAGCCGGGCGGACTTCGAGGTGCTCGTGTCCGAGGCGCTGGACGAGGTGCCGATGGAGTTGGCCGCGTTGATCGACAATGTGGCGATCTTCGTCGAGGACGACGCACCGGCCGGCGATCCACAGTTGCTCGGCATCTACGAGGGCATTCCGCTGACCGAACGCGGGCACTACTACGGCGGCGTACTGCCGGACCGGATCACGATCTACCGAAACCCGACCCTGGCGATCTGCGAGACGGTCGACGACGTGATCGACGAGGTGAACATCACGGTCGTCCACGAGATCGCCCACCACTTCGGCATCGACGACGCCCGCCTGCACGAACTCGGCTACGGCTGAGCAAACAGCACAAACCAGCCCGTACTACGCTCCGCCCGGTCGGCCGTCCCGACCGGGCGCGCCGTGCCGCGTCAGGAGCGACGGAAGAGGAGCTTCCACGGCATCAGGGCCGACTCCAACTGCACCTTGAGGCTCATCTTGGAAGCGCCGTGGGTGCGCTCCTCGAACCGGATCGGCACCTCGGCGATGCGGTAGCCGCGGCGTACCGCGCGGGTGTTCATCTCGACCTGGAACGAGTACCCGTTGCTCTGCACCGAGCCGACGTCGATCGCCCGCAGCGTGTCCGCCTTCCACGCCTTGAACCCGGCGGTCGCGTCCTTCACGTGCAGCCGCAGGATCGCGTTCACGTAGAAGTTCGCCCAGGCAGACAGGGCCCGCCGGTGCCAGGCCCACTCGGCGGCCGCGGAACCACCCTCGACGTACCGGGAGCCGATCACCACGCCGGCGTCGGTGGTCCGGAGCGTCTCGATCATGGTCGGGAGCACCGCGGCCGGGTGGGACAGATCGGCGTCCATCTGGATGATTATGTCGGCCTCCTCGGACAGCGCCCGGGTGATTCCGGCCACATAGGCGCGGCCGAGGCCGTCCTTCTCCATCCGGTGCAGGACACCGACCCGCTCCGGCGCGTCCTGGGCCAGTTTGTCGGCCACGTCGCCGGTGCCGTCGGGGGAGTTGTCGTCGACCACGAGCAGCTGCAGCCCCGGCACCTGCAGGTCCGCGAGCAGACCAGCGAGCACCGGCAGGTTGTCCCGCTCGTTGTACGTCGGGACGACGACGATGATCTTGGAGTAGCTCTCGCCCATGAAAATTCCTTCGTCGGGGACACCGGACGCTATCGCATCTCCCGGCGCACAACGGTGTCGGCATCGCCGGTATGGCCGAGTTCCAGTGTGGCTGCCTTGATCAGTCGACCGGCTCCATCACCAGTAGGGCGCCACGCTGGCGGCCGTCGGGAGCGCGCAGGGCGCTGCAGACCAGCCGAACCGTGATCGACCGGCCGCGCCGGTTGACGGCCTCGATCCGGGCCTCGGTCGGCGCGCTCGGGTTGTCGAGGGCGGCCCGTACCAGCGGACGCAGTACGTCGGCCGGCAGACCGACATCAAGGTTGAGCAAATGTCTGCCCTCCGCCTCGTCACCGCGTACTCCCCACAGCTCCTGGGCCGCCGCGTTCCAGGCCAGCACGAGCATCTCGTGGTCGACCACGACCACTCCGGCGCTGAAGGCCGTCAGCACGGATTCGAGGAACTCGTTCACGTCGTTCAGCTCGGCGCTGCGCTCGCGGACGGCGTCGTTGATGATCTGCAGTTCGTCGTTCGCGGACTGCAGCTCCTCGTTCATGGTCTCGAGTTCCTCGTTGGTGGACTGGAGCTCCTCGTTGGTCGTCTCCAGTTCCTCGACCGTCGACTGCAGTTCTTCGTTGGTGGTCTCGAGTTCCTCGTTGGTCGACTGCAGCTCCGCGTTGGTGGACTCCAGTTGCCGGCTGACCCGGTCGATCTCCAGCCGCAGCGCGCGGGTCGAGCTGACGTCGTGGAAGACCACCGAGACGCCGAGCAGGTCGGATCCGTCCATCACCGGGTTGAGGTGCACCTCGAACCAGTGCACAACCCCGCCCGGCCGGCCGAACTCGACCTCCGAGATCCGGATCGGCTTGCGCTCGGCCTGCACCCGGTCGAGATGACCGCGCAGCGCCAGTGGCTGGTACGAGACCTCGAGCTCGCGGATCGGCCGGCCGAGGTCGCGGCGGGACAGTCCGAACAGGGTCGCCGCCTGGTCGCTCAGCAGCAACAGGGTGTCGTCCTTGCCCACCACCAGCTGCGCGACCGGGGTCGCCGCGAAGGCATGTTCGTGCAGCCGGTCGATCGGCTGCTCGGTGTGGTGCGGGTCGAACGCTCGCCGACCGGTGGGGACCGCCCGGTTGGCGACCCGCCGGAAGATCCGCAGCTTGAGGTCGATCGGTTCGAACAACCGGGACCGGCCGAGCAACATCTCGGCCCGGCCGAGGAAGAGCACGCCACGGGGGACCAGGGCGAAGTGGAAGCGATTCAGCACCCGCTGCTGAGTCTCGGCGTTGAAGTACATCAGCGTGTTGCGGCACAACAGCAGGTCGACCCGGGAGATCGGCGCGTCCTGGAGCAGATCGTTGCGGCCGAAGATCACCGTCCGGCGCAGCTCCGGATGGAAGACGAACCGGCCGCCCCGAGCCTCGAAGTACTTCGACCGCAGCTCGGCCGGCACCCCTTCCAGCTCCACCTCCGGGTACGACGCCTGCCGGGCCTGGGCGAGCGCGTCCTCGTCGATGTCGGTCGCGTAGATCTTCACCTGCTTGAGGTAGTTGTCCAGGCCGAGCTCCTCGGCGAGCGCCATCGCCAGCGAGTAGGCCTCCTGGCCGGATGAGCAGCCGGTGCTCCAGATCCGCAACGGATCACCGGGACTCCGCTCGGCGAGCATCGACGGGATCACCTCGGCCCGCAGCAGCGCCCACGTCTCGGGGTCCCGGAAGAAGCCGGTGACGTTGATCAGGATCGTGTTGAACAGCGCGGTGAACTCGGCCGGGTCCACCTGCAGCAGGTCGAGGTAGGCCTGGTAGGTGCCGATCCCGACCTGACCCATCCGGTGCCGGATGCGGCGGACCAGGCTGGTCCGCTTGTACCCGCCGAAGTCGAAGCCCCGGGACTCGCGCAGGTAGGCGAGCAGGTCCTCGACTTCGTCGGCCGCGGCGCTCAGCTGGTTGGTCACCCGGTCACGCTACTGCCCGTTGCGCCAGCTGTTGTTGATCCCCGCGGTCGCGTTCGGGTTGCGCACCCGGATCGTCGCCCAGACCACCTTGCCGCCCACCGAGGTCGGGTTCGCGCCCCAGGCGGTGGCGAGAGCGGTGACGATGCCGAGGCCGAGACCGCTCTCCCGGGTCGAGCTCGGCGGCCGACGTACCGGCAGGGTCGGGTTCCCGTCGGTGACGGCCACGGTGAGCAGGTCGCGGCGCAGTTCAAGCCGGAGGTCCGCGTCGGTGTGGGCGTGCTGGACCACGTTGCCGACGAACTCGGAGACGATGGCCACCGCGTCCTCGGCCACCTCCTCGCACCGCTGTGCGGATCGTCGGCCAGCCGCAGCCGGGTCAGCTGACGGGCCGGTGGGGTGTGCATCGACGCGAGTGCCGCGGCCAGATCGGTGAACACCGGGAGGAACCTGCCGATGAATCTCGACTGCTGCTCGAGCTCGCGGCTCTGCTGCCGGCCGGTCACCAGGATCAGCCGCGCACCCGACCAGGTCGAGGCCTGCCGGGCGACGGTGGTGAAGATGCTGAGGGTGGAGGATCTGGCCAGCACGAGGTCATGCAGCTGGACGATCACCGCCGTCGGCTGATCCGCGATGGCCTTCGTCAGGAAGGTCCGCAGCTGGGGTGCGTTCGCCACTTCCAGTACCCCGGCCGGGGTCACCACCGTCGCGTCACCGACGGTCCGGACGTCAATCAGCAGCGGGTTGCCGCGACCCATCGCTGTCCACCTCCCTCCGGACCCCGGGGCTGGCCCCGTGATCGGACGCAGTCAGTCGTGCCCGCAGCAGTCGAGCGGCTGCCCCGGTCTCGTCGACCGATCCGGCATACCGCCGGGCGAGCTCAAGGTTCCCCCGTTGCCGCGCGGCGGCTGCCATCTGCCTGGCCAGCGCGGTCTTCTCGTCGAGGCTGCGCAGTGCGGTCCACAGCGCGGCCTGCATTCGATGATCGGCGGTGGAGAGCAGCGCATCGGCGGACCAAGCATGACCGATCTGGCAACGAAACCCCTCCCGATCCGATCCGAGCGCAGACAGTGGGGCGCCGCAGTCCGGACAGACAAGTCCGGCCGCCTGCCCCACCTTGCCGAGAAGTTCGCCGGCCGGAACGTCGCGGGCGAGTGCCTGCTCATACCGCATCATCGCACCAGGCCCGCCGGGCCGCGGTAGCCCGAGCGGGGTGTTGAGGATCCGTGCGAGCTGTTCACCGATCTCCGCCGCGGGCAGCACCTCGTCCGCCTTCACATTGGCCAGCGCGTTCTCCGGCATTCCCTGGTACGCCGCGTCGTCGGGGTCCTGCACGATCGCCAGACCGCCGCGCGACTTGATCGCCACCAGCCCGGCCGTGCCGTCGTCCAGCACACCGGACAGGACGATCCCGGCCACCTGCGGACCACGAGACAGGGCCGCCGACCGGAACAGCGCGTTGATGGCAGGCCGGTGCCCGTTCTCGGTTGGACCGGCGGCGAGCGCTGTGCAGTCGCCCTCGACCAGCAGGTGGTGGTCAGGCGGAGCGACGTACAGGTGTCCGTACTCGATCGGTGCACCGTGTTTGGCCGGCTCGGCGGGAAGCGGCCCGGCGCTGTCGAGGATGGCGGCGAGCGCACTCGTGCTGCCGGCCGGCAGATGCAGAACGACCAGTACGCCGGCCGCGAGGTCTCCGGGCAGCCGGGAGACCAGACTGCGGAGCGCCTCCACGCCGCCGGCGGATGCGCCGATGACGACGAGGTCCCGGAACGTTCCCGGACGGCTCATAGCGGATGGCCGGCCGGCCTCGTCACCCCGCGTCGCGGTGTTGCAGGGCGTCCTCGATCGAGGCGAAGATCCGGAACTCCCTGCCTAGACCGGTGATCGTCAGCGGCCGGTCGACCGGGCGGCCGACGCCGACCAGGGCGAGCTGGATGCCGTGCTGCCCGGCCAGCCTCCGGGCCTCGACCAGGTTGCCCAGACCGGCCGAACTACAGAAGGTCACCGCGGACACGTCGATCAGCACCAAGTTCGCCGGCGGGGCGACCGCCGCCCGGATCGACTCGGCCGCGAATTCCGTGGTGGCGATATCGATCTCGCCGGACAATCGGACCAGCAACACCCCGGGGGTGAGTTCTTCGGTGACTGCGTCGAACGTTGTTCTGATCATCTCGCCGTCCTGGGATTCCGGCTGTGTCACGACGGTCTCTCCCCCGGGCGGGCCCAGACGCCGGTCGGTCCTGGCGGGTGGGTGACAGCCCTGGTGTAACCGTATGCCCGAAGGCTCCGGGGTCACAATGGTTGCACGGTTTGTGACCCCGGAGCGTGATCTGTCGTGTCCGGTGCTGTCACCCCCAGAACGCGGGCTGGGTCTGGACGTTGAGTTCCTTCAGCTTCACCCGGGCAGCCGAGTCGGTCCGCGGGTCCGAGATCTTGAACACGTCGAACGCCTTCACCGCCTCGGTGCCGTAGATCGCGCCGTTGTAGTAGTAGACGGACCAGTACCCGCCGAACCCGGCCGGGTCGCGCGGCGGGCGGTCGAAGTACCCGATCTCCTTCGGCCGGGCGGAGTCGGTGAAGTCCCAGACCGAGAAACCGCCCTGGTACCAGGCCTGCACCATGATGTCGCGGCCGCGGACCGGGATCAGCGAACCGTTGTGGGACACGCAGTTCTCGTTGGTCGCCTGGTGCCGGGTGATCTTATAGTAGCTGCGGAACTTCAGCTTGCGGTGCTTGATGTCGAAGATCGCCGTCGCGCCCTTGTTCGGGCCGACCTCCGGGGTGCACATCGCGCCACCGCCGCCACCGAGCTCGTCCATGAAGACGACCTTGGTGCCGTCGCCGTTGAACGTGGCGCCGTGCCAGAAGGAGAAGTTCGCGGCGTCCTGGACGCGGTCGATCACCTTCGGCTGTTCCGGCCTTGAGATGTCGAGCAGCAGGCCGTCACCCATACACGCCGCGGCCGCGATGTTCTTCGCCGGGAACGCGGTGATGTCGTGGCAGCCACTTGTCTCGTAACCGGTCTCGCTGCCGGGGAATCCACCGTCCGGGAACAGGATCGGCGACGCGACGACGGCGGCCTGCTCCGGATTCCGCAGTGGCACCTTGACGATGTCGATCCGGTCGTTCGGCGGCTGGCAGTCCGGGTACGTCGCGTTCGGGAAGTACGACGAGTTGTAGACGTACACGGATCGGCGCAGCTTGTCCGGGATCAACGTGTGCGTGTGCGAACCGCATTTGGTCTCGACCGCCGCGATGTACCGGGGATTGCGTGGGTCGCGGACGTCGAAGATCTTGATGCCCTCCCAGGACTCCTTGATCGTCGGCGACTGGGAGACGCTCTGGCACGAGTTGTCGCTGCGCGAACTGTCCGTGCTGAGGAACAGCAGCCCGTCGTACACGCTGACGTCGTTCTGGCTGCCGGGACAGGAGACCTGGCTGATCAGGGCCGGGTTCGCCGGGTCGCCGATGTCGTAGATGGCGAACCCGGAGTAGTTCCCGACGTACGCCGTCTTGCCGGCGAACGCGATATCGGTGTTGACCCCGCCGGTCAGTGGCCCGGTCATCGGGTCGCTGGCCAGGTGGGTGATGTTGTCGCTCTTGGCGGCACCGGTGTCCGGGACGTCCGCGGCGGCGGTGCCGGCGGTCAGAGCCCCGATCCCCAGGAGGGCAGCGGTGAGACAGGCAAGCGTGCGTGGGCGGCGCATGCTGTGGTCCCTTCGTTTGTTGAATCGATCGATTGGCCCAGGGTAATCGTGATAGACACGCTGTGGAAGCGATCTGCCACTGGGAGTGAGGCCGCGGTGCTGAAGCTGGTATGCGTACTTGGTGTCGTCGCCGGCCTGGCCGGATGTAGTTCTCCGGCGCCGGCTGCCGCGCCGACCTCGACCGTGCCGGTGATCGTGCCGGGGACGCCGGGTGGGCCGAACAAGACCATGACCGCGCTGCCCACGACCGGCGCGACCGTCGACCCGGACGACGTCGCGTTTCTGTCGGACATGATGGTCCACCACACGCAGGCGCTGGTGATGGCCGAGCGGGCGCGGACGGTGGCCGTGAACCCGAAGGTGAAGGCGCTGGCCGAGCGGATCCGGGTCGGGCAGGAGCCGGAGATCGAGGCGATGCGGCAGCTGCTCACCGCGCGCGGGCAGACCCCACCGCCGCTCGAACACGTCGAGCACACCGACCACAGTTCGATGCCCGGGATGGCGACCCCGGCCCAGCTCGCCGCCCTTCAGCAGGCGACCGGGAAGTCCTTCGACACGATGTTCCTGAACCTGATGATCAAGCATCATGAGGGAGCGGTGACGATGGGCGGCAAACAGCTCGAGAACGGTGCCGATGACCGGATCACCGAGCTCGCACAGGAGGTCGCCGTCACCCAGACCAAGGAGATCGCAACGATGCGGGCGGTATTGAAGGAGCTCTGAAATGGGTCTGCTGGATGGCAAGGCGGCGCTCGTCGCCGGTGGTTCGCGCGGGATCGGCGCGGCGATCGTCCGCCGCCTGGCCGCCGACGGAGCCCTGGTCACGTTCACGTTCGCGTCCTCGTCCAGTGCGGCCGAAGAGGTGGTCAGCGCCGTGAAGGAGGCGGGCGGCCAGGCGGTCGCAGTACAGGCTGATCAGTCCGATGTGGCCGCGCTGTCGTCGGTCTTCGACACCGCTTCGGTGGACGGCGGCCTCGACATCCTGGTCTGCAACGCCGCACAGTCCCAGGTGAAGCCGATCGCGGACGTCACCGAGGACGACTTCGACCAGTTGATGGCGATCAACCTCAAGGGCCCGTACTTCGCGATCAAGAAGGCCGGCGAAGTACTGCGCGACGGCGGCCGCATCATCACCGTCTCCACCCTGAACACGGCGCTGCCCGCTCCCGGTATCTCCCTGTACGCCGCGACCAAGGCCGGACTCGAACAGTTCACCAAGATCGCGGCTCGCGAGTACGGCGCCCGCGGTATCACCGCCAACGTGGTGTCACCCGGCGCCACCGACACGGACATGTTCCGCGATTCCAACCCGCCCGAGATCGCCGAAATGCTGGTCGGCATGACCCCGCTCGGCCGGGTCGGCGAACCCGCGGACGTCGCCGATGTGGTCGCGTTCCTGGCCGGTCCCGACGGTCGCTGGCTCACCGGCCAGAACCTCCGCGCCACCGGAGGGCTGGTCCTCTGAGCACTGTCAAAGACCTCCTCGCCGACATCGACGCGGCGGCCGATCCCGCGACCGCCGCGATCCTCGCGCGGTACTTCAAGCTCGAACCCGGCGGCTATGGCTTCGGCGATCAGATCATCGGCGTCAAGCTCTCGTCTTTGCGCACGATCCTCAAGCCGTATGGTCGCGCTGATCTGTCCTTGGCTTCCCTGGAAGAGACGTTGGGCAGCCCGGTCCACGAGCATCGGCTGGCGGTTCTTTGTCTGCTGGCCGATCGTGCCATGCGGGCGTTGAAGCCCCGTACTGCGAACCCGCCGGAGCTGGCCGCGATCTACGACCTGTACCTCCGCAACACGGACCGCGTGAACAACTGGGACCTCGTCGACTGCAGCGCGTCCGAGATCGTCGGCGGCTACCTGGCGGACAAGCCACGCGACGACCTGTACACCCTGATCCATTCAAGCTCGCTTTGGGAACGCCGCATCGCTATCGTCGCGACCCACTACTTCATGCGCTACCGCAGCGATGCCACCGACATCTACGCCCTGGCCCCGGTGGTCTTCGACGACCCCGAAGACCTCATCCACAAAGCCACCGGCTGGATGCTCCGCGAGGCCGGCAAGCGCGTCTCCGCCGCCGACCTCCTCACCTTCCTCGACGCCCACGCCCCGTCGATGCCCCGGACCGCCCTCCGCTACGCGATCGAACACCTCCCACCCGAAACCCGCCGCCACTACCTCTCGCTGCCAAGAAGCAAATAGTTGCTGCTAGCTCCTTGCGGTAGCCCTTGTGCTGGACAGCGGCGGCGCTTCCAGTGCGCAGTGCCGATGGTGCACGACCGGCGACGGTGCGACGGGGCGGCGCGTGCCCAAGGTGATCCACGCGATCACCCCACCGGCGACGGCGAGGACAGCGGAGATCCACAGCACCGTGCCGAAACTATTGCTGAAGGCAACAGGATCGCGATAGACCTCACCGGTGATCCCGGCGGCCATCGGGATCGCGGCGACCGCCATCAGCTGGGCGGACCGGGCGATCGCGTTGTTGACCCCGGACGCGATCCCCGCATGGTGATCCTCGACCGAGGACAACACGGTAGCGGTCAGCGGTGCGACCGTGGCGACCAGTCCGAGACCGAGGATGAAGACACCAGGCAGTACGTCGCTGATGTACCCCGAATCTGGCTCGATCCGCAGCATCAGCAGGAATCCACCGGCCATCAGCAAGGGGCCGGCCGTCATCGGGATCCGCGCGCCAATCCGCTCCGACAACTCGCCCGCGTATCCCGACAAGGTCAGCATCAGCAACGTCAACGGCAACAGGGAGGCGCCCGCCGTCAGCGCGTCGTACCCGAGTGCGGTCTGGAGGTAGACGACGACCAGGAACGTGGCGGTCCCGAGTGCGCCGTACACGA
The DNA here is from genome assembly GCF_004361855.1 of Kribbella caucasensis. GTDB lineage: Bacteria > Actinomycetota > Actinomycetes > Propionibacteriales > Kribbellaceae > Kribbella > Kribbella caucasensis. Next base: position 244,618 of record NZ_SNWQ01000004.1, on the reverse strand, counting down.
CGACCGTGACGAGGTTCGCTCCGGTGAAGCGGAGGTTCTTGAAGATCCCGGGCGGCAGCATGGGATGCGAACTGCGTCGCTCGACCTCGACGAACACGGCCAGCGCGAAGACACCGGCGACGAGGGTGGTCATCACGACGGGGTCGCCGAAACCGCGTTCGCCGGCGCTGATCAGGCCGTACGTGAGGCCGGCCAGGCCGAGGGTCGCGAGGAGTGCGCCGGTGAGGTCGAGCTTGCCGGCCGCGGTCTCGTCGCGCGTCTCGGGGACGTGCCGCAGGGTGATCAGGACCGTGACCAGCGCGATTGGGAGGTTGAGCAGGAAGATCCACCGCCACGAGCCGCTGTCGACCAGTGAACCACCGACGAACGGACCGACCGCGGCGGCGACCGACGTCAGCCCGGACCACGCGCCGACCGCCTTGCTCCGGTCGGAGTGCGCGAACGTCGTCTGCAGGATCGCCAGGCTGCCCGGGGTGAGCAGCGCGCCGCCGATCCCTTGCAGGATGCGGCCCGCCACCATCACCTCGAGGTTGGGCGCGACCGCACAGACCAGCGACGCGAGCGCGAACCAGATCACGCCCGCGACGAAGGTACGCCGCCGGCCGAGCCGGTCGCCGAGCGAACCACTGAGCAGGATCAGGGCGGCCAGCATCAGCATGTAGCCGTTGACGATCCACTGCAGGCCGGCCATGTCGGCGTCGAGATCCTCACCCATGGCCGGCAGCGCGACGTTGACCACAGTGCCGTCCAGGAACGCCATCCCGGAGCCGAGGGCTGTCGCGGCGAGCACCCACCGCGCCCGCGCCGTACCGAAACTGATCCGATCCTCAGGCTGTCCGTCGACCATGCAGGTCAGCGTATGTCCTGGGACTGAGCTCAGGGCTGCATCGGCAGATCCAGCTGGAGTACTGCGAGCGCCTGCTCGGCCGGGATGCCCTGCTGGATCCCGAGTCCCGGGGGTTCGCCGACAGCGCAGCGAGTCTCCTGCAGCAGTGGGCAGACGACGTTCAACAGGCTGCCACCGGACACCGTCATGTTCGTGGGCAGCGAACCGTCTGTCCGAGCTGTCAACGGACTGATCGCGGCCAGGGCGCGTCCGACCCTGGATGGCAGGCTCCGGGCGGACGAACCTTTCAGGCGGTAGGTCAGCTTCAGCTTGGTGACGGCGTTGTCCAGGGACAAGTCCTCGCCGTGGTCCAGCTCGGTCTTGGCGAGGGGCAGTTGATTGTCGTCCGCGAACACCTTGAGGTTGGTCGCCTGCGGCAAGGTCGCGACCATCATCCCCTGGAGGCGTTCACCGGACGGCGGCGGCTCCAGCTGGATGACGACGGTCGCCACCCGCAGCACCACTTCCTCGGTGATGTCGAAGCTGCCGTCGCCTCGCGGTACGGCGGTCAGCCGGATCCCGGGCGCGCTCAGTCCCGGCCCCTCGGGCGTCGGTGATGCCTCGGCCGGCCCGGAGCCTTCGCCGCTCGTCAGCCGCCCCGGACTCGGTGCGGTCGGCCCGCCGGCATCGGATGTACAGGAGGCGGCCGCGCCGAGCCCCAGTGTCAGCGCGACCGCCGCCAGCACCCGGGCATACGACAAGCGGCCGGACACGATTCATCGCCCCCCAGAGGAACCCGGCCACTTCCTCTGGTGGCCGGATCGACTTCCGCATACGATACGCCGAAATTGGTGGGGCGAGACAATTCCGGATTTGCATTTCTGAGGGGGTGGAGAATGCAGGAACGCAGCGTATTCGGGCAATTTCGAACAGTTGCCACAGCGCGCTCGAATGGTGATGCACGGATTTCGAGAATGTCAGGTCCGCATTATCTCAGGGTGATTTTCCTGGTGCTCGCGGTGACGGCCGGACTCGGCGGCGGCCTGCTAGCCGTACCAGCCCAGGGGGCGACCAACGGGGTCATCTACATGGTCCAGGGCCTGCCCGGCCGGACCCTCGACATCCAGGTCGACGGCCGCGCCGTCGCCAGTGGGGTGAAGGCAACCGGTGTGGTCGGGCCGCTAACTGTGGCATCCGGCCAGCGCCGGATCACCGCGCGCGAAGGCGGCCGGGTGGTGATCGAGCGCCAGGTGACGGTCGGGGCCGGAGGCAACCTGGACGTGGTGATCCATCGGCCGGCCGCGCCGACGGCGGCGCCGGTGATCACCAGCTACGCGAACAAGCTGACCCCGATACCGAAGGACAAGGCCGCCCTCCGCGTCGCGCACACCGCCGCGGTCGGGCCGGCCGATATCCGGGTGAATGGTCAGGTGGTGTTCCAGAACGTGGCGAACGGTGAATCACTGGATGTCGTCGTTCCGGCCGGGACGTACTCGGTGGACATCGTGCCGACCGGGGCCACCTCACCGGTTGTTCTCGGACCGGTGGCTTTAACGGCACGGGCCGGTTACCTGACTCGGGTGTTCGCGGTCGGGGAACCGAATTCGAAGACGATGAATGTCGCGGTCGGGACGATCAAGTTGGCGGCGACCGGGACGGGGAAGCCGGGCAAGGTGGACACCGGTACTGGCGGGCAGGCGGCTGGCCTGAGTGAGGATCGGCCGTCGCTGGTGCCGCTGGGACTGCTGCTCGGCTGTGCTTTGTTGCTGACTGTTCGGAAGTTGGCGACGGTGCGAAGGGTGGTCCGTCGCTGAGAAAGATCTTGCTCGGGCTGTTCCTGCTGTGCGTGGGCCTGGAGGGGTGCGCCGCGCAGGACAGGGCAGCCCCGAGCTCCGGTGGGGACGGCGACGCTGCGACAGTGTCGCCGTCCGGGGCTCCTGAGTCCTCTGGTACTACGCCTGTGCCGCCGGCGCGAGTCGGTACGCCGGCCGCGAGTCAACGGATTCGGTTCGTACCGGCAGAAGTGGTTCTTCCTGGCGGAGCACGCGCGCCGGTGTTGCCGGCCAGCACCGTGAACGATCAGCTTGTCGTCCCCGAACGTGTCCAGCGGGTCGGGTGGTGGGACGGTGGTGCGCAGGCGGGGGATCCGTTCGGCTCGGTTGTGCTCGCGGGTCATGTGGACTCGGCGGATGGTGGGATCGGGTTCTTCGTTCGCCTGTTGCGGATCGGGCCGGGTGACACCGTCGTCTTGCGCGGAGGCGGCCACAGTGCGACGTACAAGGTGAGTTCGGTGGTGTCGGTGCCTCAGGATGCGTTGGCGACGGAGAGCGGGGCGTTCGATCAGACGACCGCGCACCGGTTGGTGCTGATCACGTGCACCGGGGCTTACAACGCCGCGCGGGGTGGATACGAGAAGAACCTGGTGGTGACGGCGACTCCGGTGGGACTGGCTCGCTGACCGCGTCCCTCAGGTGCTCCACCCAGCTCACCCCGGGCCCAACCCTGAACCTCGCTTGAACCCATTCCTTCTGTCGGCGGCAGGCCGGACCATAAGGATTGTGAACCTTCCGCCGGCGCCCCCGACCACCGACAGCGAGCAAGCCGCTCGCCGGGCGCGCTGGACCCTGATCGCCATCCTCGCCGCCATCGCCCTGCTGAGCGCCGTCCTGACCTCCACAGCCTGAGCCACTCTGCACCCGCCGAACCAGTAGTCGGCGAGGTGCAGGCGGCCACTAAGGTTCGGGGGTATGGCGAGGTATTTCGACGTGCACCCGGAGAATCCGCAGAAGCGCGCGATCGGGCAGGTGGTGGACCTGGTTCGCGAGGGCGGGTTGATCGCGTACCCGACCGACTCGTGTTTCGCGCTCGGCTGCCAGCTCGGCAACCGGGACGGGATCGAGCGGATCCGCACCATCCGGCAGCTCGACGACCGGCACCACTTCACCCTGGTGTGCCAGGACTTCGCCCAGCTCGGCCAGTTCGTGCACATCAGCAACGCGGTGTTCCGGTCGATCAAGGCGGCGACGCCCGGCAGCTACACGTTCATCCTCCCGGCCACAAAAGAAGTTCCACGGCGACTGCTGCACCCGAAGAAGAAAACGGTCGGTGTGCGCATCCCCGACCACGTCGTCGCCCAGGCCCTGGTCGCCGAGCTCGGTGAACCGATGCTGTCGAGCACGCTCCTGCTGCCGGACCACGACGAGCCGATGACGCAGGGCTGGGAGATCAAGGAAGAACTCGACAACCAGTTGGACGCCGTCATCGACTCCGGCGAGGCCGGCACCGAACCCACCACCGTCATCGACTTCTCCGAAGACTTCCCTGAAGTAGTCCGCCGAGGCGCCGGCGACCCCACCCCCTTCGAGTAACCACTCAAGCCACCTCACCTCATCCATCGACGCCCGTCCCGATCCCACCCCCATCCGCACCCCCGCTCCCAACCCCGCTCGCTTCCAACCCCGCCCCCGGCCTTCCCACCGCGCTCCCCGGCACGGCCTCGACGCCGCGACTCAGCGGTTCGGGGAGGGTTTTGTCGCGCTGCGGCGCAAAACCCTCCCCAGTCCGCCTGGTGGTCTGGCCGGCGGGTTCGGCGGCGACCTTGTGCACGGGTCGGCCATTTCTGACGGCGGAATACGCCCGGCGGGTGCACAAGGTCGGTCGCGCCGGCCGGTAGCGGGGTCCCGGGTTCGTCGAGTCGCGGATTCCGACAACACCGCCCAGATCGACGACCATCCGGTGAGAAGACCTCATTAATCAGAGACGTCAACCCCCAGATTTCCAGCAGGGCGGCGGGGTGCGGGTGGCGGTGACAGGTGGCCGCGTGGGCGGCGCATGACAACCACCTGCACGTCCGGTACTGCGAGAAGGTGCACCCGAACTCGCTCTACACCTGCTGACATAGTGAGAGCGTGACGACTCTCGACCTGACGCCCGACGAACTGCTCACCACCACCCGGACGGTCCGCAAGCAGCTGGACCTCGAGAAGCCGGTACCGCTGGAGCTGATCCGCGAGTGCATCGAGATCGCGCTCCAAGGTCCGTCCGGCAGCAATCGGCAGACGTGGCACTGGCTGGTCATCACCGACCGGGAGTTGCGGGCCCAGATCGGCGAGTACTACCGGCGCGCCGTCGCGCGGTACCTCGAATCCTCGGGCGCGGCCGGGAAGCTGTACGCCGACGACCCGGAGCGCGGCCCGATCCAGCGGCGGATCGGGAACAGCGTCGCCTATCTCGGCGAGCGGATGGGGCAGGTGCCGGTGCTGGTGATCCCTTGTCTGCAAGCGAAGACGTTGCCGGCCGGGAACCAGGCGGGACTGTGGGGTTCGATCCTGCCGTCGGCGTGGAGCTACATGCTCGCGGCACGGGCGCGCGGCCTCGGTACGGCGTGGACCACGCTACACCTGAACTACGAGACCGAGGTGGCCGAGCTGCTCGGGTTGCCGGCGGACATCCGGCAGTCGGTGCTCATCCCCACGGCGTACACGATCGGCACGGACTTCAAGCCTGCGCCCCGCCAGCCGCTGGACGAGGTAGTGCACCACGATGCCTGGTAGTCGCCAGGTGCGCCTTCATCCGGTCGGAGAGGCCGGATGAGGCGGGAGGCGTTCGTCGACGGGGTGCGGCTCGGGATCGGGCCGGGGAGTGCGGCGTTCGTGCTGGCGCTGAGTTTCGGGGCGGAGGCGCAAGCGCGCGACTGGGGTGTCGCACTGCCGGTGCTGTTCTCGATGTTCGCGTTCTCGGGATCGGCGCAGTTCACCTTGATGACGGCCCTGGCCGGCGGATCCGCGCTGGCGGCGATCACGTCGGCGGTGCTGATCAACAGCCGCTACCTGATGATGAGCGTGGCGCTGAACAACAGCCTGCGGGGCGGCCGGTTGTCCCGCGCGTTGCAAACGCAGGCGCTGGCCGACGCGTCCTTCGTCGTTGCCCACCGCAACGATGGCGGGTACGACGCGGCCCGGCTGATCGGGGCGAGTGTGCCGCAGTGGATCTTCTGGGTGAGCGGGACCGCCGTCGGTGCGCTGACGTCTCCGTCACCGTCGCTGATGCACGATCTGGGGCTGGACGTCGTGTTCCCGGCGTTCTTCCTCATCCTCGCGGTGGACGAGGTCCGGCGGTCGGCGCGGGCTTTTGTCGCGGCCTTGCTCGGCGCCACCGTGGCCGGGGCATTGCTGCTGGTGACCACGCCTGGTTATGCCCTGCTCGGAGCCACGGTGGCCGCGCTCATCGGCGTACTGCCGGAGAAGGAGGAATCAGCGTGAGGCTTTGGTTGTCGGCCCTGACCGTGACGGTGCTCAGCTGGCTGACGAAGGCGAGTGGGCCGTTGATCATCGGCGAACGCAAGCTGCCGCCGGCCGCCGTACGGGTGACTGCCCTGACCGCGCCGGTCCTGCTCGCGGGCCTGATCGTGACGGAGCTCGGCGGGAAGGCGATCGACTGGACCCAGTTGGCCGGCATCGGTACTGCGGGTGTTCTGGCGCTGGCGAAGGTGCCGATGCTGGCGGCGGTGGCGGCCGGGATCGTCGTGACAGCGCTGATCAGGCTCGGGTAGCGGCCATCTCCTCGATGGTGAGGCCGCTGAGGATCGAACGCGGTTCGGTGATGGTGAGGTCGAGCGACGGGTCGGCGTCGTCGTCGCGGACCTTGACCAGTAGCCAGTCCTGATCCGTCCGGGTGAACGCCCATGCGCCGGTCAGCTTGACGCCGCGGAGCCGGACCTTGAGATGGCCGCGGTCGATCGCTTCGGCCGGGTCGATCCGGCGGCGTTGCTTGTCCAGTGTCAGGTTGGTGTAGACGCCGGCGTCCCACACGATCACCGCGCCGCTGCCGTACTTGCTGTCGGCAATCACCCCCTCGTACTCCGCGTACTCGATCGAGTGATCGTCCGTCGGTACGGCGAGCCGTTTGACGGTCGGATCGAGAGACGGGCCGCGGGGGACCGCCCAGGACTTGAGCACGCCGTCGACCTCTAGCCGGACGTCGTAGTGCAACCGCCGGGCGTCGTGCAGCTGGACGACGAACAAAGGGGCCTCGGGCAACGGAAACCTCCTCTGCGTGCGTGGTCCGCCGCAAGACGAGTCTACGGCGGACCACGGACAGAGCGGTCACACGCAGCCGGGATCAGGCCGGCAGCGGATCAGGCTGCCGCGGCGGCGGGTGGTTCGATCCGGTCGCGCAGCCGGTCGAGGATGGCCCGGAGCAGCCGGGACACCTGCATCTGGCTGACCCCGATCTCGGCGCCGATATCGGCCTGCGTCTGCCCCTCGACGAACCGCAGTTCGAGGATCTTGCGTTCGCGCGGTGCCAGGTCGCTCAGCACCGGTTCGAGGACGGCGACCGCCTCGGTCTGCTCGAACGCGGTGTCCTCCTCGGCCGCGATCGTGTCGGCCAGGCTCGCGGTCGAGTCGCCGTCGACTGGGCGGTCCAGCGACAGCACGGAGAAGCAGCCGTCCGCGGCGATCGCGGCCTCTATCTCGGCGGTATCGCAGCCGATCTCGGCGGCCAGTTCTGCGGTAGTGGGATCACGTTGCAGATCCTGCACGAGTCCAGGCCGGACAGAGGCGATGGAACCTTGCAATTCCTGCAGTCTGCGTGGGATCCGGACCGTCCACGAGCAGTCGCGGAAGTACCGTTTCACCTCGCCGCGGATGGTCGGTACGGCGTACGCGAGGAACGGTGTCCCGCTGTCGGGACGGTAGCTGCGGGCGGCCTTGACCAGCCCGAGGTAGGCGACCTGGTCCAGGTCGTCGGCCTCGACTCCGCGGCCGCGGAACCGGCCCGCGATGCTGTGGGCGATACCCAGGTTGAGTTCGACGGCTTCGTCCAGCAGGCGCTGCCGGAGTTCGTCGTCCTTGCTTGCGGCTCGCCGGGTGAGAAGTTCCCGGGTGGTGTCGTCGCGGCGCTGTTTCGGACCGGATTCGCGCTGCTCGTCGACCAGGTAGCTGGCACTCGTACCCATGATTCTTGACCTCGCGACTGTGAGTCACGGCGCGGCACATCTCTGAACCGCGGTCAATATCTGCTCTCAAACCTACCCCTGCGGCCACGAAGTTATGCCTTTGACCTTGAACCAACACCAACCCTCAGCATCGAGATATGACGGAAACACAGTCCCTGCTGGGGAAACTCGCCGACGTAGTGTCACTGGGCCGGACCGATCGCGTCACCGCCCGTTTGAAACTTGAAGCTTTCTTCAGCGAAGCCGAGCGCGGTCCGTTCGCACCGTGCACGATCGCTCACTATCTGGCCGATCTGCAGGATTCAACCGAGGATGAACTCGAGTGGGATCTGCGTGCACTCGCGGCGGCCGACGTTGTCACCGACGAGGAGACAGTTGAAGCGGGCTTCAAGGCCGAGGCGTTGATGCCGTCGCTGCACGTCAACCTGGCCGACGACTACAGACGGTTGGCGCGTTTCGACGACGCAGAGCGGCACCTGACCGCGGCGCGCCTCACCGCCGGAGTACTGGGTGATGACGCATATGGCGACCTGATCCGTGATGTGTTGACCCGAGTCGGCGAGGCCATCGCTGCTCGGGACACGTCGCGGATGGAGACAAATCCCAGTACGCAAGCTCAGGGGTGATCGAGGTCCCGCAGTACGGCGAGAGCGGCGGTTGGGGTGTGGTTCGACTCGCGCCAGCGCAGGGACCAGGCGTACGGCGGGACGCCGGCTGCGAGTGGACGGACCACGACGCCGTCGGGACCAGTCGTCGAGAGGAGGCCGACTGCGACGCACTCGCCGGCACGGACGAGTTCCATCGCGGAACTGGTCCCGTCGGTGCTCGCCGGATGACGTTGCGGCTGGAAACCCGCAGTACGGAAGCAGTTCAGGACGAACTCGTTCCACTCGGGCGCGAAGTCGTCGCGCGGCAGGTAGTGCGTCTCGTCGGCCAGCTCGCGTACGGCGACCGCCTCGGCCTGCGCGAGCGGGTGATCCGCCGGCAGCGCAACCCCGAGCGCCTCGCGCCGGACGACGCGCTGCATCAACCCGTCCGGAAGGTGCGCAGTGGAACCACAGAGCGCCAGGTCCAGGTCGCCGCTGAGCAGACGCTGCACCTGGTCGCGACTGCCTCGACTGCTCACCTCGAGCCGCAACGTCGGAAGCCTGTCGCGAAGCCGAGCCAGCACCGCCCGCGGCGTGACCAGATCGGTTTGCAGCACGTCGATCCGCAGCACCTGGTCGCGCCCGGCCGCCTTGGTCGCGTCCGCGATGCCCGAGCGGATCGCCGCGATCGCTCCCCTGGCGTGCGGGAGGAACGCATCGCCCGCGGCGGTCAACGTGACGCCGCGGGGAGACCGCTCGAACAGCTGGGCGCCGAGCTGGGTCTCCAGCCGGCGGATCTGGTTGCTGAGGGCCGGCTGCGATACGTAGAGCCGGCGCGCGGCGGCGGTGAAATGCAGCTCCTCGGCCATCACGAGGAAGTACCGCACCAACCGTAGATCGACGTCCATGCCATCCTCGCCTGCAGTCATAACCGGCCTCACCTGCAGTGATAACCAGAGGATGTGACGTTAGTGTGCTTGTGTCTTGGACGTCGAGCCCTTACAGCGCCGAACGTGTACAGCATGACGACACAGCGTGAGAATTTCCGGGCGGAGCTGCGAGCCGGCTGGGAGGAGCAGCAGGCCGTCCACGAACCGGATCGGGAGCTCCGGTTCCGGCTGATGCTGGATTATGTGGAGCAGTTGTCCGGGACCCCTCAGCGGGTGCTCGATCTCGCCTGCGGTCCGGGCTCGATCACCCGCCGGGTGCTGGACCGGTTCCCGGCGGCCTCGGTAGTTGCCGTCGACATCGATCCGGTGCTGCTGGATCTCGCCCGGGATGCCTTCGCGGGTGATGCGCGGGTCTCGGTGATATCCCGTCAGCTGGCGGCCGCCGACTGGACGGACGGGTTGGCGGGCGGCGGGTTCGACGCAGTACTGACCGCGACGGCGATGCACTGGTTCCCGCCGGATGCACTCGCCGACGTGTACGCAGGCGTCGCCCGGCTACTCCGCCCCGGCGGCATCTTCGCGAACGCCGACCACTTCCCGATCGCCGAGCCCGTACTACGCGCCGCCGGCGACCGGCTGCACGAGCACGACCTCCGGAAAGCGTTCGCCTCGGGGGTGGAGAGCTGCGACGAGTGGTACGAACGGGCCTACGCCGAGCCGCAGTACGCCGGACTGTGGGAGGAGCGGCGGAGCCTCTTCGCCCACTGGTCCGGCGATCTGCTCGAACGCGATGGCTGGCATATCGACGTACTCCGCCGCAATGGTTTCGAGCGTGCCGGAACTGTCTGGCGTCGCTCCAACGACGCCCTTATCGTCGCCGTCAAAGCGTGAGCAGCTGGCCCTTTGGGTACCCGGAAGAGGTCTGGGAGGAGGACCCGATGACCGACAATCCGACGATCCCTGAACGGGGCACCATTCTGGTGGACGACCTCATCGACGAAACCCGGGGGCCCGAAGAAGACCCACCCGTCGGCGGTACGACCGACGACGTCGACCTTCCCAGCTCCTGAGGTTGTGGGGCCCTGGCACTGGCTGTTGAACGCCGGGGCCCGATAAGTTGCCGGGCAGGCCGCAGGATCCGGATTCAGGCGATCGATCAGGAGGGGAAACGATGGACTGGAAGTTGGAGCTGGTGTCGGTACCGGTCTCGGATGTCGACCGGGCGAAGGAGTTCTACGTCGACAAGATCGGTTTCAATCCTGATCACGACCACCGGGTCACCGACGAACTCAGGTTCGTCCAGCTGACCCCACCTGGTTCCGCCTGCTCGATCGCCATCGGCTCAGGCATGCCGCAGGCGGAGCCGGGCTCCGTCCGCGGTCTCCAGGTCGTCGTCGCCGACGTCGCCGCGGCCCGCAAGGAGCTGGAAGGCCGAGGCGTGGAGGTCTCCGAGATCCAGGAATTCCCCTGGGGCACCTTCGTCTTCTTCGCCGACCCCGACGGAAACACCTGGGCCGTGCAGCAAATGCCGGCCGGCAACTGAGCACTCAACGACTTCCGTCGGCGCCACTGTGGCGCCGACGGAAATGACGGAGTCACCAGTGGGGGAGCTGTTCGTTGGGGTCTTCCTCTTCGGGGTCGGGGGTCGGCGGGGTGAAGGGACTGTCATCGCCGGGCGGCGTGGTCACGTCGGGGTTGTCGGGGTCTACCACGTCAGGGATGTCCGGGTCTCTGCCGGGGACCACCGGCGGGACGGGAGGAATCGGGTTGGTGCTCATTGTTACCTCCTCTGACTCACCACACCGGTACCCGTCCCACCTCCGCGTCAAGCCATGCGAGCGGGTTCGGGAAAAGTGAAAGAAAGTGCGGTACCCGTGTCGTTTCGAGGCAATCTCAATTACCGCTAGGGTTCGTCCATATCGCGGTTGTACTGTTGCCTTTGGTTGAGCAGCCAGCCGGCGTTGGATGCGCCGACGACTGCGGTCCCTCCCGAGGACGATCGACATGCCCGACCTTCAGCATCACCCCAGAACCGCACGGCGCCACAAACCCGTCTCCGCCCCTGTCCAGAAGGCAGCTGCCATGCCTGTAGCCACTCCGACCGACCGGCCGACAGCAGTCCAGGTCCACATCGGCGGCCGCTGGATCGCCGGCCAGGCACTCTCCTGGCGCATCGCCCCCACCGGCGACCGTGAGGCCCTGATCAGCCACCACGGCCACCTGGTCTGGGTGAACCAACACCAAATCCGCGAGCCGTAGACCCACCGGACCAAACGCACGCCGCGCCCACGCGCCCGCCGCTGATGCCTGCGAGGGTTCTTTCCTACCCTGCAAGGGATTTCGCAACGAGGTTGCCGATCTGCACCGCCGCGTTCGACTGGGTCGGGTCGAACAGGTTCTTGGTCAGCGCGAAGGCGACCCCGCTGCTCGTGTCTGCCCATCCGACACTGCCGCCCATGCCCATCATCCCGAACGTGTACGGCGTCTCCTCGGGCGTCAACCCGAGCCGGCCGATCAGGTAGCCCATCGCCCAGGTCGCGGGACTGCCGAGCAGATCATCCTGCGCGACCAGCACCGGACTGCTGATCTCCGCGAGCCGCTCGGCCCTGACCAGACGAACCCCGTCGACCTCACCGAGCAATGCGGCGTACATCTTCGCAATCCCGCGCGCACTCGTCGTGGCGCCCGATGGGATGTCAGCGGTGAGCACCTCCGGGCTGTTGGCGTACGCGGCGTTCGGGCTCACCGCCGGCGGCGCGAGCTTGGCGAACATGTCCGCCACCATCGCGAATGTCTCGTCGAACCCACCCGGCTCGGTCAGCTTGGCGACGCGTGGCAACTCCGCGGCGGGGACCCCGAAGTACAACTCGTCCGCGACGCCGAGCGGTTCGGTGATCTCCTCACGGAGCACCTGCGAGATCGTCTTGCCGGTCGCACGGCGGACGATCTCGCCGACCAGGAACCCGAACGTCTGCGCGTGGTACACCATCTTCGTCCCCGGCTCCCACCACGGTTCGGCGCCGGCGAGCGCCTCGGTCATCTGGGTCCAGTCGGTAATGCTCTCGACCGTCGTGGTCGATGGGAGCGCGGGGACCCCGGCCGAATGTGTCAGCACGTGCCGCAGCGTCGTCTTCTCCTTGCCATGCGCACCGAATTCCGGCCAGACCTCGACGATCGGCGCATCGTACGAGAGGACACCGCGGTCGACCAGAACGTTCGCGACGGTCGCGGAGGCCCCCTTGCCGGTGGAGGCGCTGTAGAACGGCGTATCCGAGGCGACCGGGCGCCCGGTCTCCTGGTCGGCCACGCCGGCGACCGCGTCCACGACCAGGTCGCCATGGTGGTAGACGGCGACCTGTACGCCGGTCTCGGCGCCTGATCCGACCAGCTCGTCGATGGAATCCTGAACCAGTTGCTGAAGATTGCTGCTCATGTCGGCGGGGTCACTCTCTGTCAGTTCGGGGGCCTGGGGGCCGCTGTCATCCTCTGGTCGGAGCGGGCCTGCGTCCTTTGACATCCGCAGGCGAGCGGCCGTCAGGTGTGAGGAACATGTTGTTAGAGGCGTGTTAGAGCCCGGTGGGTGGGGTCCGGTGCCTGATTACTGTCGCGGGGCAGAGCGGTCCGACGGGGGTCGCGGATCGGCCCGAGGAGAACCCAGTGAGCGTCTCGGACACCACGCAACCATCCGACCAGCCAGAACCGTCCGCCGGCACCACGGAAGCAGCCGGTGCCGTCGAGGAGCGCGGTACGGCGGACGCCCGCGCGGGTGGTTCGGCCGTGGGTGGGGCTGAGCCCGGGCGGCATGGGCGGTTTGTCGGGTGGTTGCTGCACGACCGGCCCGTCGGGCACTCGGGGCCGCATCGGCCGCCGCCGCATCCCACGCATCCGTGGTGGAAGGTGATGTGCCTGACCGGTGTCGACTACTTCTCCACGCTCGGCTACCAGCCGGCGATCGCGGCAGCAGCTGTTGGACTCCTTTCCCCATTGGCAACCCTCGTCCTCGTCCTGCTCACCCTGCTCGGTGCACTGCCGGTCTATCGCCGCGTCGCGGCGGAGAGTCCGCATGGTGAGGGCTCGATCGCCATGCTCGACCGGCTGCTTGGCCGCTGGAAGGGCAAGTTCGTCATCCTGGTGCTGCTTGGCTTCATGGCGACCGACTTCATCATCACCATGACGCTTTCGGCCGCCGACGCCACCGCTCACCTGGTGGAGAACCCGTACGTCCCTGGCTGGTTACACGGCAACGAAGTCCTCATCACCTTGGTCCTGCTCGCGCTGCTGGGTGCCGTCTTCCTGCGCGGCTTCGGCGAGGCGATCGGGATCGCGGTCGTCCTGGTCGTGGTCTACCTGAGCCTCAACTTGGTCGTCATCGTCAACGCCCTGTGGAACGTGATCACCGCCCCCGAACTGGTGACCAACTGGCGCAACCTGCTGACCACCGAGCACTCCAACATCTGGGTGATGATCGGCATCTCGCTGGTTGTTTTTCCGAAGCTTGCTCTCGGTTTGTCCGGATTCGAGACCGGGGTCGCGGTGATGCCGCAGATCAACGGCTCCCCGGACGACGACCCGGCCGCGCCCGCAGCCCGGATCCGGAGCGCCCGCAAGCTGCTCACCACGGCCGCGCTGATCATGAGCGGGTTCCTGATCACCAGCAGCTTCACCACGATCGTGCTGATCCCGGCCGACGAGTTCGAGGACGGCGGCGAGGCGTCCGGCCGGGCGCTGGCGTATCTCGCCCACGAGCACCTCGGCAATGTCTTCGGCACGATCTACGACGTCAGCACGATCCTGATCCTGTGGTTCGCGGGCGCGTCCGCGATGGCGGGCCTGCTGAACATCGTGCCGCGGTACCTGCCGCGCTACGGCATGGTGCCCGACTGGGCCCGTGCGACCCGGCCGCTCGTGCTCGTGTTCGCGGTGATCGCGTTCGCCATCACGGTGATCTTCAAGGCGGATGTCGACGCGCAAGGCGGTGCGTACGCGACCGGCGTACTGGTGCTGATCCTGTCCGCGTCGATCGCTGTCACCTTGTCGGCGTATCGCCGGGGGCAACGCGGCAAGACGATCGGGTTCGGCGTGATCAGCGTGGTCTTCGTCTACACCACGATCGCGAACATCATCGAACGCCCCGACGGTGTGCAGATCGCCGCGTTCTTCATCTTCGCCATCGTCCTCACCTCACTGATCTCGCGCGCGACCCGGTCGACCGAACTACGGGTCACCCAGGTCCGGTTCGATCCCGAGGCGCGCCGGATCATCGACCAGGCGGCCGCGACCGGCGACATCCGGATCATCGCGAACGAACCCGACGCGCGCGACGTTGCGGAGTACCGGGAGAAGGAAGCCGAGCAGCGCGAGGTCCGCAACCTGCCGGAGAACGCGCACTTCCTCTTCCTCGAGGTCACGCTGACCGACGCGTCGGTGTTCGAGAGCGAGCTCGAGGTGGTCGGCGAGGAACGCTTCGGCTACCGCATCCTGCGGGTCGCCAGCCCGACTGTGCCGAACGCGATCGCCGGCCTGCTGCTGGCGATCCGCGACGAGACCGGCGTGATGCCCCACGTCTACTTCGCCTGGGCCGAGGGCAACCCGTTCTACTTCCTGTTCCGCTACCTCATCTCCGGCGAAGGGGATGTCCCGCCCGTCACCCGCGAAGTCCTTCGGCGAGCCGAACCAAACCGCTCCAACCGCCCGTGGGTCCACGTCGGCTGACCCGACACGCAGTACGTCGGCTGACCCGAGACGCGGTACGTCGGCTGACCCGAGACGCGGTACGTCGGCTGACCCGAGACGCGGTACGTCGGCTGACCCGAGACGCGGTACGTCGGCTGACCCGAGACGCGGTACGTCGGCTGACCCGACACGGAGTCGGTCGGTCGCCCGGCGCGCGTCGTACGTGATACCGGCTGCCAGACTCGGGGCGTGGAGTTGCGGCAGTTGGAGTACTTCGTGGCGGTGGCGCACGAGCGGAGTTTCACGCTGGCGGCGCGGCGTTTGCATGTCGTGCAGAGCGCGGTGAGCGCGGCCATCGCGGCGCTGGAGCGAGATCTGAAGGTCACGCTGTTCGAGCGCTCGGCGCAGCGCGTGGTGCTGACGGAAGCCGGTACTGCGCTGCTGCCCGAGGCGCTGGCGGTCATGGACGCGGTGCAAGGCGCGCGTGATGTCGTCGACGAACTTGGCGCGGGTATGCGCGGTTCGGTCCGCGTGGGACTGCTGCCCGGGCTCGGGTTGATCGACCTGCCGGCCGCGGCTGGGGAGTTCCGGCGGCGCTATCCAGGTGTCGAACTCCAATTGCGAGTCGAACCCGAGGGATCGGCCGGCGTCGTCGTCGGCCTGCGCAACGGCGACATCGACGTCGGGTTCCTCGGCGTCGGCGCCGGCGGTGTGCCGCGGGAGCTGACGGCCTGGGAACTGCTCAAGGTGCCGCAGGTGCTCGCGGTACCGACCGGCCATCGCCTGGCCCGCCGACGTTCGCTGAAGCTGGCCGAACTGGCGGACGAGTCGTTCGTGGACTTCCCACCGGGATTCGGCACCCGGACGCTGATCGACCAGAGGTTCGAGGCGGCCGGGATCGAGCGCCAGGTGGTCGTCGAGGCACTAGGCATCGAGAACGGAGTCCAGTTCGTCCGGCACGGCGTCGGCCTGGGAATCCTGCCCGGGTACGCCGTCGCCGACGACAAGGCCATCCGCCGGGTAGCGATCACGGACGAGACCTTCGAGTGGTCGCTCTACATGGCGACCCTGCGGAAGCGGAAGCCGTCGGCTGCTCTGCGTGCCCTGCTCGGTCTGGTCGTCGCGCACCTCCGGCACCCCGACGGGACGTCCCCGGGAGCCGACCTGGTGGATCAACAGAATTGATTCACCCATCGACTTGAGTCGTTGGACTTGATGCATCCGCCGCGCGAAGCTTTTGGTGTCAGCAGGAAAGCAGACTTCAAAGGAGCAAGTGCGATGACAGAGAACAGGGTCGCGATCGTGACCGGCGGATCCAGCGGTATCGGTCGCGAGACCGCGGTCCGGCTGGGGCGGGAGGGTTACTCGGTAGTGGTCACGTACGGCGGCAACCAGGCCCAAGGCGAGGAAGCCGTCAAGGAGGTCGAACAGGCCGGCGGCAAGGCGATCGCGGTCCAGGCCGACGTCGCCGATGAGGGTTCGGTGGCCGCACTGTTCGACCAGGCGGAGCAGGCCTTCGGCGGGGTCGACGTGGTGGTTCACGCGGCCGGGATCATGCCGCTGTCGCCGCTGGCCGACCTCGACCTGAACGTCTTCGACCAGGTGATCCGCACCAACCTGCGCGGCACCTTCGTCGTCGACCAGCAGGCGGTACGCCGGGTCCGGTCCGGTGGCGCGATCGTCAACATCTCCAGTTCACTGACCAAGCTCGCCCGCCCCGGGTACTCCGCATACGCGGCCAGCAAGGGCGGCGTCGAGGCGATCACCCTGATCCTCGCCCGGGAACTGCGCGGCCGCGACATCACGGTCAACGTAGTCGCGCCCGGCCCGACGGCCACCGCACTGTTCTTCGAAGGCAAGTCGCAGGAACTGATCGACCGCATCACCGCCGAGCCCCCGCTCGAACGCCTCGGCCAGCCCTCCGACATCGCCGAGGTAGTCGCCTTCCTGGCCGGCCCCGCCCGCTGGATCAACGGCCAAACCATCTACACCAACGGCGGCTCCGCC
>NZ_SNWQ01000004.1:0-227581 GCF_004361855.1 Kribbella caucasensis | reverse complement strand
CCGCGCCTAACCCCACCAGCGGCTCCGCCGCCTAACCCCACCAGCGGCTCCGCCGCCTAACCCCACCAGCGGCTCCGCCGCCTAACCCCACCAGCGGCTCCGCCGCCTAACCCCACCAGCGGCCCTGCCGCCTGGCCGGCGTTACCCCTTCCCAATCGCACTCGGTAAGCGCGCCCGCTTGCCCAACTCGAACTTGTTATTTGAAAGGGAGCTTGTTATGAGCAAGACAATTCTGATCAGCGGAGCTTCGAGTGGTTTCGGGGCGCTCACCGCCCGGGCTCTCGCCGACGCCGGGCACACCGTGTACGCCGGAATGCGCGACCTTGCCGGACGCAACGCGACTGCCGCGGCCGACGCAGCGCAGTACAGGGCTGGGCATGACGAGAGGGGCAACGGCGTGGACCTCCGCGCGGTGGAGCTCGACGTGAGTTCGGACGAGTCCGCCCGCCAGGCCGTACGGACCGTGCTGGACGAGCAGGGTCGCCTGGACGTACTGATCCACAACGCCGGCCACATGGTCACCGGCCCCGCCGAGGCCTTCACCCCCGAGCAACTCGCCGACCTCTACGACACGAATGTGCTCGGCACCCAGCGCCTCAACCGCGCGGCCCTGCCCGACATGCGTGAACAGCAGGACGGTCTGCTGGTGTGGGTCGGCAGCTCCAGCACCCGCGGCGGAACCCCGCCGTACCTCGCGCCGTACTTCGCGGCCAAGGCGGCGATGGATGCGTTGGCGGTCAGCTACCAGCTCGAGGTCGCGCGGTTCGGAATCGAGACCACGATCGTCGTACCGGGCGCCTTCACCCACGGCACGAACCACTTCGCGCACAGCGGTCAGCCGGCCGACACCGAAATCGTCGCGGCGTACGAAACCCGGTACGCCGGGCTGATGGACCAGGTCAGCCAGAAGCTCGCCGAACTCGAACCCGAGTGGGCCGACGTCGCCGAGGTCGCCCGTGCGATCGTCACTGTCGTCGGCACCGAGAAGGGCAAGCGGCCGTTCCGGGTCCACGTCGACCCGTCCGACGACGGCGCCGCGGTGGTCAACGCCGTCGCCGACCGGGTCCGCACCGAACTCCTCCGCCGCATCGGCCTAGAAGACCTCCTCCACCCGAGCAACGTGTGACCTGCCCTCCACCCGTGCAACGGGTGACCTGCCCTCCACCGGTGCAACGGGTGACCTACCCTCCACCCGTGCAACGGGTGACCTGCCCTCCACCGGTGCAACGGGTGACCTGTTCTCCGTTCGGGCAACGGGTGACCTGCCTTCCACCCGAGCAACGGGTCGCCTGTCTTCCACCCGAGCAACGGGTCGCCTGTCTTCCACCCGGGCAGCGCGTGATCTGTCTTCTAACTGCTGAGGCGGCCATATTCGGCCGCCTCAGTGGGCTGCTCGGCCAACAGGCCCCGAGGTGCGAGGCGGCGTCGAGGGTGCTGGTGCGGGAGGGGTCTCATGGGAACGGGACTGATTGACGTGCACACGCATTTCGTGTTGCCGGAGTATGTGGCGGCAGCGGAGCGGGCGGGGCATTTGCGGCCGGACGGGATGCCGGGCTGGCCTCGATGGAGTGTGCTGCGGCAACTGCAGTTGATGGACCGGAACGGGATCGCCAGGTCGATCCTGTCGGTGTCGTCGCCAGGAGTGCACTTCGGCGACGACTTCCGGGCGCAGGTGCTCGCCCGGAGGATGAACGAGGCGGCCGCCGAGCTGGGTCGGGATCACCCAGGCCGGTTCGGGTTCTTCGCGAGCTTGCCGCTGCCGGATCTGGACGGCGCGCTGGCCGAACTGGACCACGCTTTCGACGAGTTGCAGGCGGACGGTGTCGTCCTGAACAGCAACGCGGCCGGCCAGTATCCGGGTGATCCCGCCTGGGAACAGCTCTGGCGAACTCTTGATCGGCGAAGCGCGGTTGTTTTTCTGCATCCCACTTCGCCGCCGCAATGGCGTCAGGTCTCGCTCGACCGGCCGCGGCCGATGATCGAGTTCCTGTTCGACAGCGCCCGCGCGGTGACCGATCTGGTGCTCACCGGGGTGTTCACGCGCTACCCGCGGATCCGGTTCATCGTCACGCATGCGGGCGGAGTACTGCCGTTGCTGTGTGATCGGCTGGAGAGCTTCCGGGATACGTTAGCGCCGATGAGCAACCTGCCCAGTGTGTCCGGACAGCTGAAGGACCTCTGGTACGACGTCGCCGGGACGCCTGTGCCGAACCAGTTGCCGGCCCTCCAGGCTGTCGCAGGCACGGATCACCTGCTCTACGGAAGTGATCACTGCTTCACTCCGGCCGAAGCGGTCGCCGACCAGATCGCAGCACTCGACGGATCGACAGCGGCCGATGGGTGGCGCGATCGGACCACCGCGAACGCAGTACGGCTGCTGGGCCGAGTACAGGACGTCAAGCGGTCACCCGGAGGGCGGTAGTACCGGCCAGGTGTGGTCGAGGACGACGGTGCGTGCCTGTGCTTCGGGGCATCGACGGGTGTGAATGGGACGTCAGGCGGTTGCCCGGTGGGGCGTAGTGCGGGCTAGGTCGTGGGCGAGGGCGATGGTGCGTGCCTGTACGTCGGGCGTCGACGGGTGTGGGTAGGACGTCAGGCGGTTGCCCGGTGGGGCGTAGTGCGGGCCAAGTCGAGGGCGAGGGCGATGGTGCGTGCCTGTACGTCGGGGCCGCCGACGGGGGCGAACATGAACTCCGTGGTGCCGGCGTCGGCGAAGCGTTGGAGCTGCCGGGCGACCTCGTCCTCGTCGCCGATCACCGCTGTGTCCGCGGGACCCGCTGCCGCGCCGCGATCCATGATCGCGCGGTACGCCGGTAGCCCAGCGGCCGGGCCGTAGTGGTCCGCGATCCACTGCCGCGCACCGTCCGCGTCATCCGTCACCGCTACGCAGGAGCAGGCGATCACCTGCGGATGCGGCCGTCCGAGGGCGGCCCTATCGATCGTGGGCCGGATGTAGTCGGCGATGACTTCCGGCGTAGCCCAAGTGGTGACGGTGCCGTCGGTGAGTTCACCGGCGATCCGCAGCATCCGCGGGCCGAGTGCAGCGACGATCACCTCTGGCGCAGCAGCGTCCGGAACGCTCAATTGCCCAACAGCAGTGAGCTTCTCGCCCTGGTACGCGACGGATTCGCCGTGCAGCAAAGGAGTGAGCGCCGAGACGTACTCGCGCATGTACTTCGCAGGCTGGTCCATCGACAGCCCATACTGCCCCTCCATCATCACCTGGTGGCTGGACCCGATCCCCAACGTCAACCTGTTGCCGGTCGCCGCCTGCACACTGAGCGCCTGCGCGGCAAGCGCGATCGGGTGCCGCGGATAGACGGGCACGACGCCGACAGCGAGCTTCACCTTCGGCACCAGCGGTCCGAGTGCCGCGATCAACGTCAGCGAATCCCAGCCGGTGCGCTGGCTGAACCAGATGCGGCTGATCCCGCTGTCAGCCGCCGTCCGTCCGGCCGCGGCGATCTCGTCGATCCTGCGCTCTTCGTCCTCGATCCAAAGTCCGATTCTCATGTCCACCAGTCAACGAGCGCCCCACCCGCCGACCAAGCCCCGGTTACGCTGTCCGGCGATAAGGACCCGTGATCGATCAGCCGATACTCCGGTGGATCGCGTGGTGCGCATCGGCGATCAGCACGGGAGGTCGGCATGGAGCTACGGCAGTTGCGGTACTTCGTCACCGTGGCCGAGGAACTCCACTTCGGTAAGGCCGCCGAGCGGCTCAACATCGTCCAGCCTGCCGTCAGTCAGCAGGTCGCCAGGCTGGAACGTGAACTCGGGCTGCGTCTGCTCGACCGATCCTCCCGCCGGGTCACGCTCACGGGCGATGGTGAGCGGATGCTCCGGGAGGCCCGGGCTGTCCTGGCCGCCGCGGATCGGGCTGCCGAGGTGGCGGCCGAGTTGGTCGCGGGCCAGGCCGGAGTACTGCGAATCGGCACGAGCAGCGGTCTTCGGGAACGGCTGGAGCGCGGGCTGTCGGAACTGCGGAGAACCGTGCCGGGGATCGAGATCAAGCTCAGTTCGCGGCCGCCTGGCGAACAGGTCGAGGCGGTCCGATCGGGCGAGCTGGACGTCGCCTTCGTACGCGGACCCGTCACCACAGCCGGAGTACGGGGGATACCGCTGTGGGAGGAGCCGCTGTCGGTGCTACTCCCATCGGAGTACAAGGCTGCTGACGGGGTGAAGCTGGTCGAGCTGGCCGCGTTGCCATTGCGACTGCCGCCTCGGGTCGAGGAGCCGGCGCTGTCCGATCGGGTTCTGGAGGCTTGCCGGGACGCCGGTTTCGAGCCGTTGCCGGGACGGGCGGTGGACAGCCTGGAGGACGCGATCGTCGAGATGACGAACGGTTCGCCGGCCTGGACCGTTGTCTACGGCAACGCTTGTGAGGTGTCGGACGGGGAGCTGTGGATGGGGCCGTTCGCGCCTGCGTTGAGCGTGCCCGGGCAACTGGTGATCAACACGGACCACTCGCCGCCGTGCCTCGACGTACTGGTGAACGCCTTTATCTGAAGGGAATACCGCAGTTGAGGTAGCTGAAGATACCGCGCCTGGACGATGCCGATTACGCCGGGTAGCCGGGAGGATCTCAGTCATGAGACGAATCGGAAGTGTCCTCAGTGTCCTGGTGCTGGTGTCGGCGCTCGGTACCGCCGCTGTGTTGCCGGCTGCCGCTTCGCCCCCTCGCGAGGTGGTTGCGACCGACGCCGGGAAGGTGCGCGGCGAGACGGTCGACGGCATCCGCGTCTTCGAAGGCATTCCGTACGCCGCGCCGCCCGTCGGTGAGCGGAGATGGCGTGTTCCGGATCGGGCGGCGCCATGGCCAGGGGTTCGCGACGCGACCTCACCTGGTCCGATCTGTCCGCAACTCGGCTGGTCCGAGAGTGGTTCACCCGTGGTGTCCGGGAGTGAGGATTGCCTCTCGCTGAACGTCTGGACGCCGGTGGATGCGTCGTCGGCTCCGGTGCTGGTCTTCGTTCATGGTGGTGGGTTCACCACCGGCGCGGGATCTTTGTACGACCCTTCCGCAATGGTTGCCAGAGGCAACGTAGTGGTCGCGGTGAACTACCGGCTCGGCGCGCTCGGGTTCCTGGATCATCCGGGGCTGCGTGATCCGGGCGCCGGGAACTTCGGCCTCGCCGACCAGCAGGCAGCCTTGCGCTGGGTGCAGCGGAACGCCGTGGCCTTCGGTGGGGATCCGCGTCGGGTGACCTTGTGGGGTGAGTCGGCCGGCGGGTTCAGCACTTGTGCGCAGCTCGTCTCGCCTGGTGCGCGGGGCCTGTTCCAGCAGGCGATCGTGCAGAGTGCCCCTTGTCTGAATGACTTCGTCCCGCAGTCGACGGCCGAGCGACGAGGGCTGAAGACCGCGGCCGACCTCGGCTGTGCGGATCCGCGGACCGCGGTGGAATGCCTTCGGAACAAGCCGTTCCAGGAGCTGACCGGGCTGAACGAGGATCCGACCGTGGTCAACCGCAAGGTCGCCGATCGGCCCTGGTTGCCGGTCACCGGGACGTGGGCGCTGCCGTTCCAGCCATCGGTCGCGCATCGGCTGGGCCTCGCCGCCGACGTGCCGATCATCCACGGTGGGACGAAGGACGAGGCCCGGTCGTTCGTCGGATCGCGGTACGACGACAGTGGGAATCCGCTGACGGCTGAGCAGTATCCGGTGGTGGTCCGGGATATGTACGGCGAGCGGGCGGCGCGGAAGATCCTGGCGGAGTACCCATTGACGGCGTACCCGACGCCGAGTCTGGCGTTCGCGCAGATCCTCACCGACGAGGGGAAGCTGGTCGGCGCCTGCTCCCAGTTGCCGGCGGACGATCTGATGAAGCGCGGTGCCCCGGTGTACGCGTACGAGTTCGCGGAACCCCGGACCCAGCAGCCGGGTGAGTTCCCGTACGGCGCACACCACGGCGTGGACATCAGGTACTTCTTCGACAGCACGAACCCAGGTCCGTGGACGCCGCCTCCGCTGACTCCCGAGCAGGAGCAGCTGGCCGATCGGTTGCTCGACCAGTGGACGACGTTCGCCCGGACGGGCTCGCCGGGCGCCGGCTGGACGGAGTACGAGAAGGACGTGGTCCGATCGATCAGCGTCGCGCGGACCGCGCCGATCGACCTCCGCGTCGAACACCGCTGCGACTTCTGGGAGTCGATCTAGGCGATAGGGCTCCCACGACAGACGTGGGAGCCCTGGTTAGTGGCCGAGGAGAGTGTGGAGTTCGGCCTTGGTCTGGTTCCAGAGGGGTTCGCCGATGCGGAGGGGTTGGGTGTTGTTGTGGTCGACGCCGGGCAGAGTGATCAGCTTGGCCGGGCTGCCGAGCTGTTTCGCCTTCGCGACATAGCGTTTCGACTGTTCGTAGGGGATCACCTGGTCGGCGTCTCCGTGCAGGCAAACCACGGGGATCCCGATCGGCAGCAGCGCGTACGGCGAGCCGGCGGCGTACCGGTCGGGATGTCTGGCCGGGGTTCCGTCCATCAGGTGCACCGAGTTGCCGAAGTTGTCGCTGTCGTAGGCGAGATCGAGCGGCGCGGCGTAGGCGACGGCACCTCGAAGGCGTTGTTTCGGTGCGCCGCCGAGGAGAGCGCGGTGTTGTGCGGGGATCCGGTGCCGGGAGGCGGCCCAGGCGGCGAGGTGACCACCGGCGGAGGCGCCGAAGGAGATCACGGTGCGGAGGTCGAGCCGGCCCTTGCTTGCTTTCGGCAACAGATCGATCGCGGCGGCGACGTCGTGGAAGGTGGCCGGCCAACCGCCGCCCCCGTCCAGCAGGCGGTACTCGATGTTCCAGACCGCGATCCCGTCCCGGGTCAGGTCGCCGGCGAACGGCACGGTCTCGCGGGCATCGACGCCGACGGTCCAGCCGCCGCCGTGGATCGTCACCACGACCGGGAACTTCGCGCCGGTCGACGGCAGGTACAGGTCGGCCCACTGGTTGGGGTGCTTGCCGTAGCGAAAGCGGGCATCGGCCGGCTTCGGCGGAGCAGGCGAGCCGCTCGGCGTGGTGGTCGACGAGCCGGCCGGCCGCGACGAGGTACCGGCGGCACAACCGGCGAGCAGGCCTGCGGTTCCGAGCGTCACCGGAACGGTCCTGGCGAGGAATCGTCGACGGCTCTCCATGACTCGGGAACCTACTCTCGCGACAGCTCACCGGGACGGTCCAGCGAGCCGACCCCACTGAGTCGCGCGGGCCGTTTACGAGGCCCCGGCAGGGCCCTGACCGCTCCGCCGGGGCTTCGTGCTGTTGATCGTTCAACAGCAGCGGCATGCTACGCCCGGGCAAGCCCTTTCAGCAGCGGGTCGTCTCACGGACCGCCCGGGTGGATCAGCAGATCGCCCAACTGGAACGGACGCTGCCGGGCGTCGACGCGGATCACCCAATGGCGCCGGTGCTGGATTCACAGCCGGAGGACGGTACGTGGGTGGACGAGCTGCGGCGGTACGAGCTGAGTGTGCTGAGCGCAAGCCAGCGAACAGCCGACCACCTCCGGCAGGTCGCCAAGGCCGACGCGGACGAGCTACTTGCGGCTGCGCGCACTGAAGAGGAGGCGATCCGTCAGCGGATCACCGAACTGCGGCTGGTCGAACACCGCTTGCTGGTCGCAGTCCGCGACGGCCTATCGACACCCCCACAGCACCTGCCGCGCCCACACCACCTGCCGCGCCCACACCACCTGCCGCGCCCACACCACCTGCCGCGCCCACACCACCTGCCGTGCCGCCGGCTGCCGCGCCGGCATCGCCTACGGCGCCTGCGCCACCTGTCGCGCCGCCGCCGGCCCACGACACCCGCCGCACCAGCAGCGGTCACCCCGCGACCGGCAACGGCTACCCCGCCCAGTACGAGTCTGAGCACGAGGCCTTTGGCTGACCAGTGCGCGTACTGCGTTTGCGGTGGCGCCTGTGGGCGAGTGGGGACCGTGAACAGGTTGTCGGGAGCTCGGACACGCCGTGTTGGTGTTCACGGTCCCGGCATGTTGTTCAAGGTCCGTACTGCGGCGCGGTGGTGCCGCGGGTGGGTGTGGGGACTGTGAACAGGATGTGGGGTGCTCGGTCATGTCGTGCCGTGTTCACGGTCCCGGCATGTTGTTCAAGGTCCGTACTGCGGCGCGGTGGTGCCGCGGGTGGGTGTGGGGATCTGTGAACAGGATGTGGGGTGCTCGGTCATGTCGTGCCGTGTTCACGGTCCCGACATCTTGTTCAAGGTCCGAGCGCCGTCGGGGAGCTGGGCAAGGGGCCCGCGTGTCGCGGGGGGGACGGGTTGGACGGGGCTGCGGGGCGCGGGTTGGGGGGATGCGGGCTGGCGACCGGGTCGGCGCGGCAGTGTCGGTGGTCGCGTGGGGGTGTGGCATGGGCTCGCCGAGGGGCGTGGTGGGGTGGGGTTGTGGGGTGGGTGTCGGTGGGGGGTGGGATGCTCTCGGGGTTGGGTTTGTTGAGGGTTGGAGGGGCGGTGGGGGACTGGGATGTGGAGCAGGTGCTGGGGCTGGCGTCTGATCCTGCCGCGGCCAAGGCCGGGCAAGGGTTGGCTCGGGCGGGGAAGTGGTCTCGGGCGGGGAGCTCTGAGCGGGC
This sequence comes from Kribbella caucasensis, assembly GCF_004361855.1. Lineage (GTDB taxonomy): Bacteria > Actinomycetota > Actinomycetes > Propionibacteriales > Kribbellaceae > Kribbella > Kribbella caucasensis. The sequence continues at coordinate 219,018 of NZ_SNWQ01000004.1, read as the reverse complement.
GGTTTGGGGGTACTGCCAGGGCAGCGGGAAGAGCCCCTACCAGACGGTGGTGGATCTCAGTGGGCCGGCGTTCCGGTGTTCCTGTCCTAGCCGGAAGTTTCTATATAAGCATGCGCTGGGGTTGATGCTGCTCTGGGCGGCCGATGAGTTGGGCGAAGAAGCGGAGCCGGATTGGGTCGGGGCGTGGCTGACCGAGCGGGGTTCTTGGGCTGAACGGGCTGCGGAGCGGGCTGAGCGGAAGCCGGGGGAGGTCGCGGATCCGTTGGCGGCACAGCAGCGGGCGGCGCGGCGGGCGGATCGGGTGTCGGCCGGGATGGCGGAGCTGGAGAGCTGGCTGGACGATCAGATGCGGCGTGGGTTGAGCGGATTCGAGCAGCGGGGGTATGGCGAGCTGAGTCGGCTCGCCGCGCGGATGGTCGACGCCCAGGCACCTGGCGTGGCGGGAGCGGTACGCCGAGCGGCCGGTGTGGTCGGTCGCGGTCACGACTGGCCGGGCGAGCTGTTGGAGGAGTTGTCGCTGATCCACCTCACCGTGTCCGCGCACAACCGGCTCGCGGAGTTGCCGCCCTCGCTCGCGGATACCGTGCAGTCGCGGATCGGGTGGACCGTCGAAACCGCTCGCGTGCTCGCCGAGGGGGAGAAGGTGGAGGACGACTGGCTCGTCCTCGGCCGCGTGATCGAGCCGGACGAGCGGTTGACGGTCCGGCGACTGTGGTTGCGTGGGGCAACGACTGGGCGGATCGCGTTGATCCTGAACTTCGCGGCGGCCGGGCGACGGCTGGACCCTTTGCCGGCGCGACCAGGGGAGTACGTGCCTGCGGTGCTGTCGTTCTACCCGGGCGCTTTGCCGATGAGGGCGCTGCTCACCCAGACGGCACCGCGTCTGCCGGCGCCCAAACCGACAGGGTTCACCGCGAAGCAGGCGCTCGCGTCGTACGTCGAATCGCTGGCAGCGGATCCGTGGAACGAGCGGTGGCCGCTGGTCCTGCAGGACGTACGGCCGGCCCGGTACGGCGGCGACGGCTGGGCGCTGGTGGACGAGACCGGGGACGCGCTGGAGATCCTGCCGATGTTCGATCCATGGAAGCTGCTTGCGGTATCGGCCGGGGACCCGGTGACGATCGCCGGCGAATGGAACCGAGCCGGCTTCCGCCCCATGACCTGCTGGCACGACACTCGCCCGGTGATCCTGTGATCACGACCATTCCACCCCGCGACGTGCCAACCACGTATGCAGCCCGAGTCGCGTGGACCTTCCGCGCGGGGTGCGAGGCGGGGACCGCCTGCGCGGGGTGCGGCGGGGCGAGTGGGTGTCTGGTGGGGGCGTCGTGAGGGGGTGGGATGGGTTGGTGAGCTCGGCGTTGTTGGGGACCGAGCGGAGGCCAGCGGAGTTTGGGGAGCTCCCGCCGGCGGTTCGGGAGCAGTTGCACGAGGGTGCGGAGCTGCTGGATGCGGCCGCGCTTGCCACGCTGTACAAGCGAGCCGGTCGACGTCCGTTGGAAGGTCTGACGCCGGTGGAGGCGGCAGACGGTGAGGACAGACCGCTTCCCAGGCCGAACGCGATCAGGCGGTTGGCGGCCATGATGGGCGGATTCCAGACGGCCGCGCTCGGCGAATGGCTGCGCATCGCCAACGAGAAGGGCTGGGGGATTCCACCTGAGCAGTTGCCCGCGCTGGCCGACTACGCCCGCGGCCGGGCGGAGTACCGTCCGTTGGTCGTCGCCGCGGCGGGCCGACGCGCGCATTGGCTCGCGGATCTCAACCCCGAGTGGCGTTTCATGCATCAGGCGGCGACCGACGATCCGCAGGACTGGACGCACGGCAATCAGGTTCAGCGGCGAAGCTGGTTCCGCCAACTCCGTCGGCGCGATCCGGCGGCTGCGCTGGAGGCGCTTCGCGAGGTTTGGCCGACTGAGCACGCACAGGCGCGCGCCGAGTTTCTGACCGAGCTCCAGCCCAACTTGAGCAAGACGGACGAGGAGTTCCTCGAGCAAGCTCTCGACGACCGATCCAAGGAAGTACGGCGAGCCGCGGCGAAACTCCTCCAGCGGATCGAGGGTTCGCAGTACGCCGGGCGCATGGCGGAGCGGGTGTGGTCCCACCTGGCGGTCAGCGATGGTGTTCTCACCGTCACCCTGCCGCAACGCGTGACCAAGGCGATGGAGCGCGACGGGATCGACCCCCAACCGCATCCCGGGCTTGGCCGGCGGGCCTGGTGGCTGCGCCAACTCATCGCCGCCGCACCGCTGCCCGGCGCCCCGGACCTCGGGCAACGCGCGCCAGGCGACCCGCACCAGGTCCTGGCGGCCGACGTGTTGCGGCTCCGGGTTGAAGGCGTGGCGGCTGAGGTTCTGCAGGCGGCGTGGGCTGAGGCTGCGGTGCGGGAGGGGAATGTCGAGTGGGCTCGGGCGCTGCTGCGGCATAACGCGGCGACCGACAACAGGACCACGGACTTGCTGAAGGTGTTGCCGCATGACGAGTGGCCGGCTGCGATCGAGCAGTTGCGCGCCAAGCTCGACCTTGCCGACCTGGTCGGCGGTCTCCCGGTCCCCTGGCCCGCGCCGCTCGCAGTACTGGCACTGGATCAGCTCAAGCAGGCCGGCACCGCCAGGAACTGGGCCAGGCTGGCCAGTATCGCTGCGAGGGCCGTGCCGCACGAAGCGCTCAACCATCCGATCACCCGCGAGCCGACCGGTGAGGAAGACACCTGGCGTTCGCGACTTGTCGAGACCCTGATCTTCCGTCGCGAGATGTACGAGGAGCTGTCATGACGACCACTGCCGTGTTGCGGCCGCACGCCGAGGACGAGTACGCCGCCGAACTGGCCGCGCTCATCGCCGCCGACGACCGGCCGCGGCCACCTGCCTGGCGAATGTCACCGGCCGCGGTCGTCACGTATCTGCTCGGTGGTCAGGCGGATGACCTGGAGATCACCCCGAAGTACGTCGGTCCGCGCCGGTTGATCGAGGTCGCCGTCGCCACCCTCGCGACCGACCGCGCGCTGCTGCTGCTCGGCGTACCGGGGACCGCGAAGACGTGGGTCAGCGAGCACCTCGCGGCGGCGATCAGCGGGGACTCGACCCTGCTCGTGCAGGGGACGGCGGGTACGGCCGAGGAGGCGATCCGGTACGGCTGGAACTACGCCCAGTTGATTGCCCAGGGCCCCAGTGAGGCCGCGCTGGTGCCGAGTCCGGTGCAGCGGGCGATGGCCGGCGCGAAGATCGCCCGGATCGAGGAGCTGACCCGGATGCCGTCCGACGTACAGGACGCGCTGATCACCATCCTGTCGGAGAAGGCGCTGCCGATCCCCGAGCTGGCCACCGAGGTCCAGGCGCGCAAGGGATTCAACGTGATCGCGACCGCCAACGACCGGGACAAGGGGATCAACGAATTGTCCAGCGCGTTGCGGCGACGGTTCAACACGGTCGTGCTGCCGCTGCCGGATTCGGCCGACGACGAGGTGGAGATCGTGTCCCGCCGGGTCGAGCAGCTCGGATCGTCGCTGGAGTTGCCGCGGCCGGATTCGGCGCTGGACGAGATCCGCCGGGTGGTGACCGTGTTCCGTGAGCTGCGCTCGGGCCGGACCGAGGACGGGCGCACAGCGGTCAAGTCACCGTCCGGGACGTTGTCCACCGCCGAGGCGATCAGCGTGGTGACCGGTGGACTCGCGTTGGCGGCGCACTTCGGCGATGGGGTGCTGCGCTCGTACGACGTGGCGGGCGGGATCCTGGGCGCCGTCGTGAAGGACCCATCGGCGGATCGGGTGGTCTGGTCGGAGTACCTGGAGACCGTCGTGCGCGAACGCGAGGGCTGGTCCGACTTCTACCGCGCCTGCAGGGACATCAACGGATGACGGTCGGGGCCAGACGATGACGGTTCACCTCTTCGGGATCAGGCATCACGGGCCGGGGTCCGCGCGGGCGTTGGCGGTTGCGCTCGACGAGTTGCGGCCCGACATCGTGCTGATCGAGGGACCGCCCGAGGCCGACAAGATCGTCGCGCTGGCGGGCGATCCGGACATGGTGCCGCCGGTCGCGTTGCTGGCCTATGCGGTGGACGATTCGACGAAGGCGGCGTTCTGGCCGTTCGCGGTGTTCAGTCCCGAGTGGCAGGCGATCCGGCACGCGCTGTCGGCCGGCGTACCGGTGCGGTTTTGCGATCTGCCTGCAGCCTTCCAGTTCGGGTCGCGTGGGGACGGGCGTGGGCTGGCGACGGATCCGCTGGCGACGTTGGCGGCGGCCGGTGGGTACGACGATCCCGAGCGCTGGTGGGACGACGTGATCGAGCACCGGCGGGACGGGGCCGAACCGTTCACGGTGATCGCGGAGGCGATGGGCGAGCTGCGTCGCGACGAGGTGCCGAGTGGGCGGGAAGCGCAGCGCGAGGCGTACATGCGAACCGTGCTGCGTAAGGCGATCAAGGAAGGATTCGAGCGGATCGCGGTGGTCTGCGGCGCCTGGCACGTCCCGGCGCTGACCATACCGTTGCCCCCAGCAACACATGACCAGCGGATCCTGAAGGGCCTGGCCAAGCGGAAGGTCGCGTGCACCTGGGTCCCGTGGACGCACGGCCGTCTCGCCAGCTCCAGCGGGTACGGCGCGGGCGTGACCTCGCCTGGTTGGTACCACCACCTGTTCACCACGCCCGACCAGGTGACGACGCGCTGGCTCACGAAGGTCGCCCAGGTACTGCGGGCCGAGGATCTCCCCGTGTCCAGCGCACACGTGATCGAGGCGGTTCGGCTGGCCGACACCCTCGCGGCGCTCCGGGAACGTCCACTCGCGGGATTGAGCGAGGTCACCGAGGCCACCCGAGCGGTGATGTGCGGCGGGAACGAAGTACTGCTTGATCTTGTGACGAGGGAGGCCGTCGTCGGCGAGTTGCTCGGTGCGGTGCCGAGCGATACTCCGCAAGCGCCCGTGGCGGCGGATCTGGCTGCGCAGGCGCGACGGCTTCGGCTCAAGCGGGACGCGGTCGAGCGGGTGATCGATCTCGATCTGCGCAAGCCGAACGATCTGGAGAAGTCGCACCTGCTGCATCGGCTGCGCATTCTCGGGATCGACTGGGGTCTGCCCACTTCGGATGAGAGGCGGAGTCAGGGGACGTTCCGGGAGATGTGGAAGCTCACTTGGGATCCCGGGCTCGAGGTCGATCTGGTGGCCGCGGGCGCACACGGGACCACGGTGGCCGGAGCCGCGACTTCGGTGATGCTGGGCGTCGCCGCGGAGTCGGCGAATCTTGCCGAGGTGACGGCGGCGCTCGAGCGGTCCCTGCTCGCGGAGTTGGCCGATGCGTTGCCCGAGTTGCTGGCCGGTGTGGACACCCGGGCGGCGAAGGACACCGATGTGGGTCACCTGATGGAGGCCCTTCCCGCGTTGGCCCGCTCCGCGCGGTACGGCGATGTGCGGGGCAGCGACACGGCTGGCCTCGCGTCCGTGGCGGAGCGGATGGTGTCGCGCGTTTGTGTGGGTCTTGCGCGGTTCGTGCATGGGCTGGATCCGGAGGCGGCCGCGGGTGTGCTGCAACTCGTCGACGGGGTGCAGGACGCGACCACTTTGCTGTCGTCCGGCGTACGGGACGAGTGGTTGCGGACGTTGCAGGGGTTGAGCGATCGGTCGTCGGTGCCGCCGTTGATCGCGGGGCGGCTGACCCGGTTGATGCTGGACACGTCGCGGATCGAGGCCGGCGAGGTCGCGTTGCGGCTCGGGCGGGCGCTGTCGCCGGGGACGCCGACGAGTGATGCGGCCGGGTATGTCGAGGGCTTCCTTGCCGGTGGTGGGTTGCTGCTCGTGCATGACGAACGCCTGCTGGCGTTGGTGGATTCCTGGCTGGCCGCGATTCCGGACGAGGCGTTCCTGGAGGTGTTGCCGTTGCTGCGGCGTACTTTCGGCACGTTCGCGTCGCCCGAACGACGCTCGATCGGCGAACGGGCCCGTGCTCTCGGCAACGGAGTACAGGTTGTTGCTGAGGACAATGAGTTGGACGACGAGCTGGCCGCTTCCGTGTTGCCGGTGGTCGCCCAATTGCTGGGGGTGTGATGGTGGACGACGAACGCCTGCGCCGCTGGCGGATGGTGCTAGGCAGCGAAGCCGACCCGGAGACCGGTACGACGCTGTCGACGGCTGACCGATCCGTCGACGCCGCACTGGCCGCCTTGTACGACGCTGAGCCGGGCGAGAGTGGTTCGAAGCGCTCCGCGGGCCTCGGGTCGTCGGCGCCACGGGTTGCACGATGGCTCGGCGACATTCGCGGGTACTTCCCGAGTTCGGTGGTCCAGGTGATGCAACGGGATGCGGTCGAGCGGCTCGGGATCACTCGGATGCTGATGGAACCGGAGTTGTTGAGCGCGGTCGAGCCGGACGTGCACCTAGTCAGCACGTTGCTCGCGCTGAACGAGGTGATGCCGGAAGAGACCAAGCAGACCGCACGTGAGGTCGTCGGCCGGGTGGTTGCGGATCTGGAGAAACGGCTGGCTGAGCGGACCAGGGCTGCTATCACGGGAGCACTGGATCGGGCTGGGCGGACTGCGCGGCCGCGGCATTCGGATATCGACTGGGATCGGACGATCCGGGCCAATCTGAAGCATTTCTCGCCCGCTTTGGGGACGATCGTGCCGGACCGGCTGATCGGGTATGCGCGGCGCAACCACAGTGTGCAACGTGATGTCGTGCTGGCGATCGATCAGTCGGGATCGATGGCCGAATCCGTTGTCTACGCAAGCGTTTTCGGCGCCGTACTGGGGTCGATCCGGACGTTGAAGACGAGCTTGGTGGTGTTCGATACCGCCGTGGTCGATCTGACGTATCAGTTGGAGGACCCGGTGGATGTGCTGTTCGGGACGCAGCTCGGGGGCGGGACGGATATCAATCGGGCGCTGGCCTATTGCGAGTCGCTGGTGGCGCGGCCGGGCGAGACGGTGCTGGTACTGATCAGCGATCTGTACGAGGGCGGGGTGCGGGAGGAATTGTTGCGCCGGGCCCGTTCTTTGGTGGAGTCGGGGGTACAGGTGGTGGCTCTGCTTGCGCTCGCGGATTCGGGGGCGCCGTCGTACGACGCGGACAACGCGGCGGCGCTGGCCGATCTCGGGGTGCCGGCCTTCGCTTGTACGCCGGACCTGTTTCCGGACCTGATGGCGGCTGCGATCCGCCGGGAAGACCTTAACCAGTGGGCTTCTACGAATCTGTCGGACTGATGATCGAGCAAGGAGAGTGACTGGTGTCGAACACGATTGAGCTGACCCGCTTCAAGGTGGCGGCTGAGAAGACCGATGAGCTGCTGGCGGCCCGGGCGGGCATGCTGGCAGACTTCGTGGCGGATCGGGCTGGGTTTCTGGGGGCGCGGCTGGTGCGGCTGCCGGATGGGGAGTGGCTGGACATTGTCGAGTGGGTGAGTGCGGAGGACTTGGCCGCCAGCCGGGCGAAGGGCGGGAACCTGCCGGGCATCGCCCGCTTCTTCGCCGCCATCGACTCCCTGGTGAGCGCCGAGGAGGGAACCCTCGCCGGGAGTTGATGCGCGGGGCTTGACGCTGGTCGGACTGAGCGGGGCTGGGCTGGCGGTCCGGTCGAGGGCCTTAATCGGTGGGCGTCGATGGATTTGTCGGATTGACTGGGCCGGTGGAGATCTCGGAGATCCGGCCGGAGGAATACGACCGAGCCGCGGAACTTTGGGAGGCGTCCGTCCGCGCGACGCATCTGTTTGTCACCGAGGCTGACCTGGATGTCTTCCGGCCTCTCGTGCGGGGAGCGTTCGAGGAGATCCCGCAGCTGATTGGGCTGCGGGATGGTCGTTGTCGGCTGATGGGATTCGCCGGTGCGGCCGACGGCAATCTCGAGATGCTGTTCGTGGATCCGGAGTCGTTCGGCCGTGGCGGCGGCCGGCTGCTGCTCGAGCATTCGATCCGCACGTTCGGCGTACGATCCGTAGACGTCAACGAGCAGAACGTGGGTGCGGTCGGCTTCTACCTCCACCACGGCTTCGAGGTGACCGGCCGCTCCGCCCACGACACCACCGGCAAGCCCTACCCGCTCCTGCACCTCACCCTCACCAACACCTGACCGGCACCGGTTTTCTGCACCTGACCCTCACCGACACCTGACCGGCACCGGTCTCCTGCACCTGACCCTCACCGACACCTGACCGGCACCGGTCTTCTCCCGCACCTCACCCTCACCGACACCCGTCCGGCACCGGTCTCCCGCACTTCTCGCGCTCCGAGTGGGGTGGCGGAATGAGTTGCATGAGCGCCTGGGTTGTTCATCTGGCTGGGGTTGCCTGGCCTGGGTGGGGAGGTGAGGCAGAAGCCGTGGTCGGCGGGACCGTGGGTTGTGGCGATGGGTCATCGCTCCACGGGTCTGGGTAGTCGGCAACCTCGCGGCGTAACTGGTCGACCATGATGTCGAGATTGCCGGTGGAATCCCCGAGTGGGTGGGCGAATCCACCGAGGCGGCGGGTGGCGCCGCCGGGCGGGGTGATCGCCCGTTCGGTCGATGTGGGGCTCCAACCGGTTGGCCAGGCCGCGTGGTCGGCCGGTCCACTGGTTTGGTCGACCGGATGCTCCTTCGCCGCGGCCATCTCCCGGGCCAGGCCCGTGGTGTCGGCGTCCCGCAGCGTGGCTCCGGTGGGCGGCTCGTCGGCCCGGGGGTCTGGATAGTCGGCGGGGTCGCGGCCGGAGCGCGCCCAGGCCGGGGCGGCCGGGGTGGTGGCGCGGCTGGACGATCCGGCGGGTGTGGTGGCCGACCCCGTGCTGCGGGCCGCTGTGGTGCCGGCTCCGGCGTCGAGTGTGGTTGGCCAGGGCTCGGGTGTGATTGGCCTGGCACCTGGTGGAGTGTTAGGCGCAGGCTCGGGTGTGGGCGGCCCGGCACCTGGTGGGGTTTCGGGCGCAGGCTCGGGTGTGGGCGGCCCGGCACCTGGTGGGGTTTCGGGCGAGTCGCCGCTTGACGCCGGGGCGGGTGACCCGGCGGGTGGCGTGTTGGACGGGCTGGTCGCCCAGGGATCCGGCGGCGCGGTCGGAGTTCGGCCCGGGTTGTCGGCCCACGGATCCGGGGAGGTGGGAGTACGGGTTGGTGTGGGGGTGGCCCAGTCGGGGCGGGACAGCACCGGGCGACCGTTGACCATCTCGATGGTCCAGTGGCCGTGGTGCACGTCGATGTGGTGGGCCTTGCAGAGCAGGACCAGGTTGTCGACGCGGGTCGGGCCGCCTTCGGCCCAGTGGATGATGTGGTGGGCCTCGCACATCGCCGGTGGAGCGCCGCACACCACGCAGCCCTTGTCGCGGGCGTTCAACGCACGCCGCATCGCCCGGTTGACGAACCGTTCCTCGGTGCCCACATCCAGGGGCTCGGAGTTGGCGCCGAGGACGAGCGGGATGATCCCGGCATCGCAGGCCAGCCGGCGGATCGCGGCCGCCGACAGGGTCCCGCCGTGGGCCAGGTCACCGGTGCCGGTGCCGGCGAGCAGATCGGCCAGCGAGATGGTGACGGTGATGTGGGGCCTGATGCCGCCGTGGGCCGGGGCGACACCGGTCGCGGCCGCGGTGTGCAGGATGTCGGTGAAGCCGTCGGCCTGGAGTTTCCCGCGGCTGCGCGGGTCCCGCTGCCCGTCGGGGGTCTTGTGGGGCTTGGAGTTGGCGAACACCATCGTCTGCAGCAACTCCGCGTTGTCACCGGCCAGGAACCCGCCGAACTTGATGCCGTCGTCGGTCCGCTTCAACCAGAGCCGCTCGTTCGCCGCGGCGCGCTTCTCGGCCGGTTCGGGGCCGTCGGTGTCGAGCCGGTTGCGGACCTCCCGGCCGAGCTTGCGCAGCTCGCCGGGCGGCAACACCTGGGCGGCCTTCACCATCTGTTCCTCGGCGAACCGCAGAGACTCGGCCGAGACCCGCGCCGAAGACGGGATCTTCTCCAGCGCATCGACGATCACCGCCGCCTGCCCCGGATGCAGCACCGACGGCCCATCCCGCTCCGCGTCCGCCGCACCGTCCACGTCTGCCACCCCGATCGCATCGGCCGCCGCCTGCCCGGCCCGCTCGGCCTCCGCCTCCGCGTCCGTGGCCGTCTCCGCATTGGCCGCGGTTTCCTCAGCTGGCGCAGGGCTTTCGGCGTCGGTCGGCGTGGTGGTGGGGTCGGTGTGGAGGGCGGTGGACACGGCAGGGTATTTCGGGAGGGCGTGGGCGAGTTTGAGGTCTCGGCGGACATCGGTGGGGTCGAGGCGGTGGCGGATGGCGATCAGGTTGACCGTGTCGCGGGCGCCGATTTCGGTGGCGTAGCCGTCGGTGTCCAACGCGGCCAAGAGTTCGAGGCGGCGGGTGGACAGGCGGGTGAGGTCGGCCTGCAGTGTGTCGAGGGCCGTCAGCTTGTCGCTGCCGGTCATCGACCACACGGGCCGTTCGTACCACCTGTCCATGCGAAAAGCCTAGATGATGCCGCCGACACTTTGTGGGGCCGGAAAGCCCTTGTGGATAAGGGGTTTCGCGATGAGTCGAGTTCGTCGAGTTGTCCACAGGTGTCCCCAGGGTGTGGGCAACCTGGGGGCTGTTAGTCGGCGAGTTCGAGGATGTCTATTTCGGTGCCGGGGTCGGCTTCGGCGAAGCGGAGGGCCCAGCGGATGGCGTCGGCCTTCGTGTCGACGCGGATGATGGAGAGGCCGGCGACGAGTTCTTTGGTCTCGGTGAAGGGGCCGTCGGTGACGCGGGGATTGCTGTCCTGGAAGGTGATCCGGGCGCCGCGGGAGCTCGGCATCAGGCCTTCGGCGGTGAGCAGTACGCCGGCCTGGCGCATCTCCTCCAGCACCTCGTCGGCGCGGGCGAGCATCTCGGGGTCGGGTGGGTTCCCGGCTTCGAGGTTCTCGTTGGTCTTGTGCAGCAGCATGTACCGCATCGGCTCATCCTCCGGTCGCTCAGCCACGGACTCCCGTGCTGTCCACCTCTGCTCCGACCGTAACGGATCCAGGCCCCGCCGTAGGGGATTCCGGCCCGGCTGTAGCGGATCCCGGCGCGGGTCTGGGGCTGGTGGTGGCGGATTAGGTGAGAGTGGGGGCAGGGATCAGGTCGGCTCGTTGGAGGGCGGGCCAGAAGGTGGCGGGGATGGGGTGGGACAGGTACTCGGCGACTTCGGTGATTTCGGTGGGGGTGCGGGCGCCGACGATGACGGCTGGTACGGCGGGGTGGATGAGGGGGAACTGTACGGCGGCGGCCAGCAGCGGTACGCCGTACTGGGTGCAGATGGTGCGGAGGGCTTCCACTCGGCCGGTGGGGGCTGGTGGGAGTGGGGGATAGCCGGGGGACGTGAGCGCGCCGCCTTGGAAGACGCCGGCGGCTAGGAGGGCGATGCCGCGGTCGTGGCAGAGCGGGAGCAGATCGGTTGCGGCGGATTGGTCAAGCAAGGTGTAGCGCCCGGCCAGGAGGATGCAGTCGGGGCCGGGTGGGGCGGTTTCGCGGATAAAGCGGGCGGCGACGTCGGCGTGGTTGACGCCGAGGGAAAGGGCTCGGATGGTGCCGCGGTCGCGGAGTTCGATCAGGGCTCGGAGGGTGGCAGTCGAGGCGGTGGCGAAGTCCAGTTCGGGGTCGTGGATGTGGAGGACGTCGATGCGGTCGATTCCGAGCCGGGCGAGGCTGTCTTCGAAGGAGCGCATCACGGCGGCGTACGAGTAATCCAGTCGTGGACCGACTCCGGCTGGTGGGTCGGCCCAGATCGGTTGCAGGTCCGGGCCGTCGCGCTCGATCAGTCGGCCGACCTTGGTGCAGAGGACGTACTCGTCCCGTGGCCGGCCGCGGAGGGCGAGGCCGGCGCGCTGCTCGGATCGTCCGTAGCCGTAGACCGGGGCGGTGTCGAAGAGGCGGATGCCCAGCTCCCAGGCTCGGTCGATGGTCGCGATGGCCTGGCCATCCGGTACGGCCGTGAACATGCCGCCGAGCGAGGCCAGCCCCAGTCCGAGTCGGCTGATCCGCAATCCCGTCCGCCCCAGCGCCACTGTCTCCACGCCCGGGAGAGTAGAAGATCGCACCGACAGTTTTCAGCGCCAGGTGATCGGGCCGAGGTTGTAGAACTGGTTGTACCGCGGGGCGGGGTTGTCGAAGATCTGGATTTCCAGGCCGTACGGCGGCTCTTCGTAGCTGATCATGCGAACGGGCCGGGACGCGGACGAGACCTCGAAATGGCAGACGACCCAGGTCGCGCCCTTGTGGTCGAAGGTGTCGGGGGACGAGACGTTCTCGGGGCAGGACGGGATGTCGCCGCCGAGGAGGACCAGGTCGGGGTTCTGACCGTTGCGGCGGAGGCCGTCGAAGGCCGGTTTGACGATGCTGGACATGTCGTTGCCGCTCTCGTTGGTGATCACGATCCGGGAGTAGTACGCGGTGCGGCCCTTCAGCCGGGCGCGGCTGGCGGCGTCGTAGTTGCCCTCCAGTTGGGTGGCGGGTACGCGCTGGATCGGGCCGACGGTGATGCCGAGGACGCCCACGGTGTAGTCGTGCGTGAACGAGTCGTAGTCGCGGATCGGAACGATGGCTTTGCGTCCGAACCGGAGCCGGGCGCCGGGGCTGGTCTGGCCCTTTGCGACGAGGACCGGTCCGGTGGGAGTGGTCGCGGTCGGCACCGGCCGCGGAGTCGGCTTCGGCTGCGGGGTCGGCTTCGGCGTAGTTATGGCTGGGCCCGACGGCGTGGCCGACGGCGAGGGGGTGTCCGACGGGGTGGTGGCGCCGGCCGGGGGTGCGGAATCGGAATCCGGGGCCGATCCGCCACACCCGGCCGAACCCAGTGCGACCACCACGATCGCGGCGACGAGCGCAGCCCTCCTCATATGCCCGAGGCTAGGGGCCTGATCTGGGGCCTCGTGGGACCTGACAGGAAGCTGCCAGCGGCCCGGGGCCCGACGCGACCCACCCGCGCAGAGCGTGGCCGGCGTATGTCAGCGGCCCGGAGCTCTGGCGTGTCTCCTGCCCACGCTGGAGGATGGCTGGCGTCGGCGTCTGGAAAGGGGCGGAGATGGGCGAGATCGCGGATCGGTACCGGCGGCGGGCGGAGGCGTTCGAACAGAAGGTCGCGGCGACCAAAGCGGACCAGTGGGAGAACCAGTCACCGTGCGAGAAGTGGACCGCGCGGGACGTCGTGGACCACATCGTGACGATGCACGGGGTCATGGTCATGCCGCTCGGGCGTTCGCTCGACCCAGAGGCGTCTGTGCAGGCCGACCCGCTGGACGCGTTCCAGCGAGCGCGTGCCGCGGTCGAAGAGGTGCTCGCGGACGAGCAGTTGGCCGCGCAACAGGTCGACACCCCCGGCGGGAAGATGACGGTCGCCGACCACATCGATCAGGTGGTCAGCGACGACCTGGTGCTGCACGGCTGGGATCTCGCCCGCGCGACCGGGCAGGACGAGGCGATGGACTCGGCCGATGTGGAGCGGTTGTGGCGCAGTACTACGTCCGTTCCGGCCGCGGTGATGGAGCAGTACCGGACGCCCGACGCGTTCGGGCCAGGTATCGAGGTGTTCGGGCCTGAGGTCTCCGTTCCCGAGGACGCTCCGCTGCAGGACCGGTTGCTCGGCTTCATCGGGCGCGATCCGCGCGCAGGCTGAGCAGCTAATTCAGAGGAATTTGGCGAGGGCGTCAGGGGCGTAGTACGCCTTACTGTCCTGGCAGAGCGGTGCTGCCGTCAGTTGGGTGGCGAGTTCGGTGCCGGATTCGGCCAGCAGCGCATCACCTCGGGCGATCGCCGGCGCCAGGTACTCGCTGCCCGGGAGGTCGGCGACGACGGTCCGGCAGCCCAGCGTCATGCCCTCGAAGAGAGCAGTGGTGGAGACCCCCACCTGGTAGGTCGCCGAGGCGAGCAGGTCGAGGGTCGGCTCCGCGGAACCGGTCGACAGCCGAACCCTGCTGGAAGACGGGATGACGTAATCATCTGAGTGCTCGCTCGGATGCAGCCGATAGATGACATCCAGCTCGGGACGGGCGGCGGACAGCTCCAGCGCGAAGGAGAGCAGCCGCGGCCCGATGGTGCCCTGGGACAGGAACACCACTCGCTGCGGATCCTTCGCCTCGGCCTCCGCAGGCGTCAGCCGGTCTATGAACGGAGCACCGACGACCTCGGTCCGCATCCCCGCGGGCAGTTCGACGACGTCGGTCCAGTACGAGCCGAAGCACCAGAGTTCGTCGGGCTGGTCCGCGACGACGGGGCGGCCCGGGTAGCTGTAGCCGAGGTGGTACGGGCTGATCGCGCCGTGCTGGAGTTCGACCACCCGGACCCCGAGATCGCGAGCCGCGCCGACGATGTGCTGGTGGAAGTACGCGACCACGGCGTACACGGTCTTGATCTTGTGGCGGCGGAGCAGCGCCCGGTAGATCGTTCGCAGCCGGACATGTTTGGGGATCTCGCGAGCTACGAGCGCGCCGATCGGCACCTTGACGCCGGTCAGGGCCTCCAGAGCGTCCGCGATGGTCGAGCTGCGGCCGTCGGCCGAGCGGCTGTGCACTGCGCCGGCGGCCGAGGTGAAGAAGTCCAGGTTGCGGCTGCCCGGGAGCGGGGTGCCGTTGATCCCGGAGTCGAGCACCAGCGCGGACGAGCCCAATTCGGCGCGGAGCCGGTCGGTGTAGATCTCGACGCCGCCGGGTTTGCGCGGATGCGGGATCACCAGCGCGTCGTACGAGCCGGGGGCCAGGAACGGGTTCCTGCCGACGACACCGGCGACGTGCTTGCCGACCAGGCGGGCCTTGTCGGAGCGGGTCCGGCGGACCGGATGCGGGTTGCCGTGGATGCCGCTGCGTTTGGTCAGCTCATGGAAGACGCGCATCCGGATGATCGGCCACGGGTGGGCTCCCTGGATCCGCCAGCTCAGCAGATCCAGTTCCTTCTCCACCTGCCAGATCGCCTGGCACAGCGTCGCCACCGTCTGGTCGGTGCCGTTCCCGGTACTCGTCATGGTTGATCCCTACTATGCCCGCCAGGGTTCCGATGCCCGAGAAGAACCGGCGGACGGCCTTCAGCAGATAGGTCTTCCGCACGAGCACCAGACCGCCGAGGCCGTACGCGAAGGCCGACGCGATCCGCGCCAGAGCATAGGCCAGTGCCTTCAGCTTGCTGGCCACCCCCGGCTCGATCAGCACCCGGCTGATGCTGTCACCGCTGCCGGACCGGAACGCGCGCCGGAACAACCAGCGCAATGTGGTCCGCGACGCCGGCACTTCCTCCTGGATCACGGCCTCCTCGCACCACACGATCCGGAACCCGGCCCGGTGTACCCGCAGAAAGAAGTGCAGGTCGCTCGAACCGGTGTAGCGGAACGCGGGATGGAAGGCCGGTGTGACCGCGTGGTAGACGCGCTGCGCGACCAGGGTGTTGTTCGTGTAGGCCTTGTTCAGTACGTCGCCCGTCGCGTGCTTGCCGGTCGAGTCGTGGACGTCGCTGTACCGGTTCCAGGCCGGTGCGTCGGGCGGCAGGATCCCCTGGACCGGCCCGGTCACCACATCCGCGCCGGTCGTCTCCCACGCGGTGAGCAGGGTCGCGAGCCAGCCGGGTGGGGCCACCTCGTCGTCGTCCACGAAGATCAGCGCGTCGTCGTCCCAGGCCAGCTGCACCGACTTCTCCCGGGCGAACGGGATGCCCGGTTCCGGCTCGACCGCCGAATCGACCGGATACGGCCCGACCTCGGCCGCGGCCGCGATCACCTCGGCCGCCGATCCCTCGGCGTCGTTGTCCACCACCACGATCCGGACTGCGTACTCGCCGTCCGCGGGCAGCTCCTGAGCCTGCAGGCTGCCCAGCAGCTCCGCCAGCAGCTCGGGCCGCCGGAACGTGATCACGGCGATGGCGACGGTGGTGCTCATGCCGACCGAGACTAGCCGCCCGGCGGCAGCCGAAGCCATTCGGCTGTACCTCTCGGTACAATCGGTGGGGTGGAGACAGCGGAACGATTGATCCGGAGCACGCAGCAGCTGCTCTGGGAGCGTGGCTACGTCGGCACCAGTCCGAAAGCCATCCAGGCGGCGGCCGAAGCCGGCCAGGGCAGCATGTACCACCATTTCAGCGGCAAGGCGGAGCTGGCAAAGGCAGCGATCGAGCGGTCAGGCGCCGAGTTGCGGGCCGCCGTCGAGGAGCAGTTCGCCGGCCCCGGTACCGCGACCGACCGGATCACCCGCTACCTCGAACGCGACCGCGAAGTCCTCAAGGGCTGCCGAATCGGCCGGCTGACCGCCGATCCGGAGGTGATGGCCGATCCCGTACTGCGCGCGCCAGTCGCCGACCTGTTCCGCTGGCTTCGCGACCGCCTCGCCGAGATCATTGCCGAGGGCAAGCGGTCCGGTGAGTATCCGGATCGGCTGGACCCGGAACAGACGGCGGCCACCATCGCCGCAGTACTGCAGGGTGGTTACGTTCTCGCCCGGGCGGCCGCGGACGAGGAGCCGTTCGAGCAGGCCGTGCAAGGAATGATCGAGCTACTGCGAGGGGTGGCCCGATGAGGATCGGTGCCGTGTTCCCGCAACTGGAGATCGGCAGCGACCCCGCGGTGATCAGGGCCTGGGCGGAGACCGTGGAGGCAGCCGGCTACACGCACGTGCTGGCCTATGACCACGTCCTCGGCGCGAGCCCGGCGAAACGGCCGGGCTGGACCGGATACACCGACAAGTCCTTGTTTCATGAGGTTTTCGTCCTCTTCGGCTACCTGGCCGCGATCACCATCGAGCTCGAGCTGGTGACCGGCGTCCTGGTGCTGCCGCAGCGGCAGACAGCTCTGGTTGCGAAGCAGGCCGCCGAGGTGGACGTGCTCAGTGGCGGCCGGCTCCGGCTCGGTGTCGGCATCGGCTGGAACGAGGTCGAGTACCAGGCTCTCGGGGTGCCGTTCGAGCGGCGTGGGCCGCGGCTGACCGAGCAGGTCGACGTACTCCGCAAGCTCTGGGCCGAGCCGGTGATCTCGTACGACGGACGGTTCCACGAGATCGAGGAGGCCGGGCTCAATCCGTTGTCCGGACGGCAGATCCCGATCTGGTTCGGCGGCAGTGCCGAGGCCGTCCTGCGGCGGACCGGCCGGATCGGCGACGGCTGGATGCCGCAGAGTCCGCCGAACGAGGAGGCACGGGCACGACTGGAGCGGGTGCGCGCGTATGCCGTCGAGGCGGGCCGCGATCCGGCCGGGATCGGCTTCGAGGCTCGACTGAGCCTCGGGTCTGTCCCGGAGCGCGACTGGCCTGCGTTCGTCCAGGGCTGGCGCGAACTCGGCGCCACGCATGCGTGCGTCAACACGATGGGGATGGGCCTGCGGACCCCGGCCGACCACGCCGCCGTACTGCGCGATGTCCTGACGCTGCTGAAGAACGGCTGACTAGCCAGAACGCCTGGAGAGTCAGGTGGTGTGGTTGCCGGCAGGTTTCGGTGGGGTGTGGGCGGTTGAGCCTCGCACGACCAGTTTGCAGGGGAGCTGGCGGATCGTGGTTTCGGCCGTGGGGTCGGCGATGCGGTTGCGGAGCAGGTCGATACCGGCTTCGACGATGGCGTGGATGGGCTGGTCGACCGTGGTCAGGTCGAACGCCTCCCAGGACGCGAGGTCCGTGTTGTCGAAGCCGACCACCCAAAGGTCGTCGGGAACCCGGACCCCTCGAGCTCTCGCGCCGTCCAGCACACCGAAGGCGAGCAGGTCGGTGATGGTGTAGATCGCAGTCGGTGGCTTCGCCCGGGAGAGCAGTTTCTGTGCGGCCGCGTGACCGTCGGCGTGCCGGACATTCGTGGTGATGACGTTGCGCGGCTTGAGGGTTACGCCGGCGTCGGCGAGGGCGGCCCGGAAGCCGAGGTCACGATCGCGCGAGCTGTTCCCGGTGTGTTCCAGCGTGACCAGGCCGATGTCGCGATGCCCTGCCTCGACCAGGTAGCGCCCGGCGTCGTACGCGCCCTGCCAGTTGTCTCCGACGACCTGGTCGCAGTCGAAGTCGTCGATACCGCGGTGCAGCAGCACGGTCGGCGCCCCGGAGGCGACCGCGGCCGTGTGCAGCTTGGAGTCGTAGGTGGCCGACGTGAGCAGGAAGCCGTCGACCAGGCGCTGCTGGAGCATCTCGGCGACCGACTCGTCCGGGTCGTGCTCGATGTTCCACAGGATCATGTGCAGGCCGGCGGCGCTGAGCAGCCGGCCGATCTCGTCCAGCAGTTCGGCGTGGAACGGGCTGGTCACCCGGGTCATGAACACGCCGATGGTGTCGGTCCGGCCGGTCTTCATCGCCCGGGCCAGCGCGTTCGGCGTGTAGTTGGTCTCGGCCAGTACCTGGAGCACGCGGGCGCGGGTGTCCGGGCTGACCCGGGGGTGATTGGTCAGCACCCGCGACACGGTCGCCTGGGACACGCCCGCCAGCCGGGCCAGATCCCTGCTGGTCGGTGGTCGCTCACCCATTCCCCGCCTCCTCCCCGAACGCCTGCAAGACAGAGACTCTCACGCTTCGCCGTTGACCTCGCCAACGCGCTTGTGTATACGTATTCATAGCCCAGATCTCCCGCCGAAGCCAGTCAACCCGCCGATGCCGGTGGGCTGGTCCCGCACGCCCTCGGGCCGGGAGGTACGGACTGCGCAGGCCATCTCGACACGACGCGGATGGGAGATTCCGGTGCAGACAATCCCCTCAGATCCCAGTTCCCCAATGCTCAACCGACAACCAACGCTCAGCCGGCGGAGGGTGCTCGCCGGGCTGACCGGGCTCGCCGCGGGCGGGCTGCTGGCCGGCTGTGGTGGAGGCGGTGAGCAGGCGGGCGGCAAGAACGGCCTGACGTTCCTGAACTGGGCGCAGGTCAAGGGCACCCCACTCGAGCAGGCGATCCAGGCGCACGAGAAGGCGGCCGGGACGACCGTCACCGTGCAGCCCGCGGTCACCCAGGAGTACGACACCAAGATGCGCACCCTGCTGGCCGGTGGCAGCCCACCGGACGTGATGCGGATCAACGACGACTTCGTCCGCGGCTTCTCCGAGCAGGGCGCGCTGCTCGACCTGCGTTCGTACATCGAGAAGGACGGGCTCGACACCGGCCAGTTCGCCAAGGAGGTGTACGAGTTCCCGAAGCAGACGGACGGGTCGCACACCGCCTGGGTGATCGGCTACGAACCACGGCTGGTCTTCTACAACGTCGACCTGTTCAAGGAGGCCGGCGTACCGCTGCCGCCGACCACGTGGTCCGGGACCGACTGGACCTGGGACGCGTTCGCCGACCGGGCGAAGAAGCTGACCGTCCCCGGCAAGCGCTGGGGTGCGCTGGTCTACCTCGACACCGGCTACGAGCAGACCTTCACCGTCAACCACGGCAGCCAGACCGGGATCTTCTCGCCCGACGGCAACCAATTCACCCTGGCCGGGGAGAAGGAGATCGAGGCGCTGCAGTGGGCCACCGACCTGACCTGCAAGGAGAAGGTCCAGCCGCCCTGGTCGATGCTGCAGCAGGACAACGCGGAGACGCAAATGTTTGCCCAAGGCAAGCTCGCGATGATGTACGCGACGTTCGGCACCGTGCCTTATCTCCGTACGACGATCAAGGACTTCACCTGGGACGTCGCTCCGCCGCCGGCCGATGTCGAGCAACGGACCGAGTCGAGCGTGATCGTCTTCTGCATCCCGAAGGCGGCGAAGAACCCGGACCAGGCGTGGGCGCTGCTCAAGTACCTCTCCAGCGAGGAGGGCGGCCGGATCCTCTTGCAGGGTGGCGCGCTGACCCCGATCAACAACAGGGCCGCGGCCGCGCTGGCCCCGAATGGGAAGATGCCCGAGCACATCGGTCTGTTCGGTGAGGCGTCCAAACACCTGACCGCGACCAACCAGACCAAGAACACGCTCGGCGCCCGGGAGCTGTACCGGCCCGCCCTGGACCAGGCCTACAACTGCGAGAAGCCGGTCGGTGAGGTCCTGCAGCAGATCAAGCCGCAGGTGGAGACCGCCTTGAAGGGTTGATGTCCATGGCAACCATCAGCTCGATTCCGCCGACCCGCCAACAGCAGCCCGCGCCGAAGTACGGACGGGCGGAGGCGATCGCCGAGGCCCGCCGTGCACGCCGGAAACAGAACCTGGTCGGCTGGTTGTTCATCAGCCCGATCGTGGTCGGTGTGGTGGCCTTCCAGTTCTTCCCGATCCTGGTCTCGATGGCCGCGTCGCTGACCAGCTGGAACGGTATCTCGGCGCCGAAGTTCGTCGGGTTGAAGAACTTCACCGACCTGTTCTCCAACGACCCGTTGTTCCTGCAGACGTTCAAGAACACCATCTACTTCACCCTCGCCAGCATCCCGCTGACGATCGGCGTCGGGCTGATCCTGGCCCTGCTGTGTGCGCGGCCGATCCGGGGTGTCGCGTTCTTCCGGACCGCGTACTTCGCGCCGTACGTGACCAATGTTGTCGCGATCGGGTTCGTCTGGTTCTGGTTCTTCCAGCCCGACAACGGGGTCGTCAACGGACTGCTCAGCCAGGTCGGCGTGACCGGGCCGCAGTGGTTGTCGAGTTCGTCCTGGGCCATGCCGGCGGTGATCCTCGTGAGCGTCTGGCAAGGCATCGGGTACCCGATGATCATCCTGCTCGCGGGTCTGCAGGGCCTGCCCGCGGAGTACTTCGAGTCGGCCCGGATCGACGGCGCCGGATCGTGGTCGCGGCTGCGCTACATCACGTTGCCGCTGCTGACACCGCACTTCCTGTTCCTGCTGATCACCCAGTTCATCACGTCGTTCCAGGTGTTCGGCCTGATCTACGTGATGACCAAGGGCGGGCCGGGGCATGCGACCAGCGTCTACATCTTCAACATCTACCAGAACGCGTTCAGCTTCGGGAAGGTCGGCTACGCCTCGGCGATGGCGTGGATCCTGTTCGCGGTGATCGCGGCCGTCACCTATCTGCAGTGGAAGCTGCAGAAGAGGTGGGTGTTCTACTCATGAGGCTGGCGACGCGGACTTCGCAGTACGTGGTGATGATCTTGTTCGCGGTGGCCTTCCTGGCGCCGCTGGTGTGGATGGTCAGCGCGTCGCTCCGGCCGGAGGCGCAGGTGCTGTCGGTGCCGCCGAAGTTCCTGCCGACCGATCCGCAGTGGGACAACTACCGGCAGATCTTCGAGCTGATCCCGGTGTTCCTGTGGAACAGCGTGAAACTGGCCGGGCTGAACGTGATCGGCATCCTGGTCGTCGCGTCGATGGCCGGATACGCCTTCGCCCGATTGCGATTCGCAGGGCGGGACATCGCGTTCATGGTGCTGCTGGCGACCTCGATCATCCCGGGCATCGCGTACCTGATCCCGCAGTACATCGTGTTCCGGCACATCGGCTGGGTGGACACGCAGTACCCGTTGTGGGTGCCGAAGGTGCTGACGCCGGTGTTCGCGACGTTCCTGATGCGGCAGTCGTTCCTGACCATCCCGCAGGAACTTGAGGACGCCGGCAAGATCGACGGCGCGTCCACCTTCGGCATCTACTGGCGGATCATGCTGCCGCAGACCAAACCGGCGCTGGCCGCGATCGGGGTGTTCACCTTCCTGGAGTCGTGGAACGACCTGTTCGGGCCGCTGATCTACATCAACTCCGAGAACCTGCAGACGCTGCCGGTGGCGCTGGCGCAGTTCCAGGGCGAGTACTTCACCCAGATCAGTCTGCTGATGTGCGGTGCGACGGTGTCCGTCGTACCGGTGATCGCTGTCTTCCTCTTCGCACAACGCTATTTCATCCAGGGCATCACCATGACAGGAATGAAGGGGTGAGCACCTTGCCGGATCGGCTGGTGGCCATGCAGATCGGAGCGGTTTCGTTCGTCGACGAAGGTGTCGACCAGACGTTGGACATCCTGGCCGAACGCGGCGCGGTGAACGCGTTGTTCCTGGCCACCCCGACGTGGACCCGGGGCACCGGAGGACGCCAGATCCCTGGGTACAAGATCCCGGACCACGGCGGGACGGAGTACGACCTGGGCTGGGTCGGCGGGAACTACGCGACCCCACACCCGCAGTACTACGGGAACACGGCGCTGGGCGCTGTCGGCCGGGCGCCTGAGCATCCGGAGCGCGACCTGCTGGAGGAGGTGATCCCGAAGGCGCGTGAGCGGGGGATGCAGAACTTCGCCTGGATGGAGGAGTCGGGTGGCGCCCGGGAGCTGAGGCGGTACCCGAACTTCGCCAAGGTGCTGGAAGTGGACGCGTGGTCGCGCCCAGGTCGCCGGCCGTGCTTCAACAATCCGGACTACCGCAACTGGCATCTCGGCTTCGTCGAGGACTACGTGCAGAGCTATGAACTGGACGGGCTCGCCTGGTGTTCGGAGCGGCCGGGACCACTCAACCTGCTGATGCAGGGGCCGGTTGAGGTCGCCGAGATCGGGTGCTTCTGCCCGCATTGCCAGCAGCTCGGCCGGGCTCGCGGTATCGACGTGGCCCGCGCGCAGCAGGGGTACCGCGAGTTGGTGGAGTGGAACCATCGGGTCGGCGCCGGGGAACGTCCGGTGGACGGCGCGTTCGTGACGTTCTGGCGGATCCTGCTGAACTTCCCCGAAGTACTGGCCTGGCAGACGTTGTGGACGGAGAGCCAGCGGCAGTTGTACCGCGACATCTACGGCGTCGCGAAGGCGATCTCGCCGCAGGTCCAGGTCGGCTGGCACGTGTATCACAACATCTCGTTCAGCCCGTTCTACCGGGCGGACCAGGACTACACCGAGATGGCGAAGTTCTCCGACTTCATCAAGGTGGTGATCTACAACAACTGCGCCGGGCCGCGGTTCTACACCTGGGTGAAGAACATCTGCTCCGCACTGTTCGGGGACGCCGAGCCGGATGACATCTACCCGTTGATGATGAAGCTGCTGCAGCTGGACGAGGGCACGTACGAGAAGCTGCCGCAGACCGGGTTCACCGCCGACTACGTCCGACGCGAGACCGCTCGCGCCGTGGCTGGTGTCGACGGCCAGAGCAAGATCTACCCGGGGATCGACATCGACATCCCGGTCGGCCGTCCGCGGGAACGACTCGAGCCGGCCAGGGATGTCGGGAAGGTCAACTGGGACGACAACGAGGGCGATCTGACCACGTGTACGCCGGGCAGCGTCCGGGATGCGGTGCTGGCCGCTTTCGAGGGCGGCGCGGAGGGTGTCGTACTGAGCCGCAAGTACTCGGAGATGATGCTGGACAACCTGTCCGGCGCCGGTGACGCGATGAGGAGTCTTGCCGGATGACGGCCGCTTGGTATCGACGGACGCTGCGTTGGGCACAGACCAATCTGACCGAGAAGGACCCGGCCCGGTACGACGCGGACTGGTGGCGCGACCAGTGGCGCCGGACCAGGGTGCAGGGCGTCATCGTCAATGCGGGCGGGATCGTCGCGTACTACCCGAGCAAGTTTCCGCTGCAGCATCGGGCTGCCTTCCTGGAAGACCGCGATCTGTACGGCGAGATCGTGGCGGCGGCTCGTTCGGAGGGGCTGGTGGTGCTCGCGCGGATGGACTCGAACCGCGCGCACCAGTCCTTCTACGACGCGCACCCCGACTGGTTCGCGATCGATGCCGAGGGCAACCCCTATCGAGCCGGCGAGCTGTACGTCGCATGCGTCAATTCGCCTTATTACAAGGAATTTCTACCCACTGTGCTCGAGGAGATCATCGAGCGGAGCGCACCGGAGGGCATCACCGACAACAGCTGGAGCGGTCTCGATCGGGACCACATCTGCTACTGCGAACACTGCCGCCGAGGCTTCACCGAGGATCTTCCGAAGCGGGCGGACTGGGCGGACCCGGCGTACCGGCGGTGGATCCTGTGGAGTTACCAGACCCGGCTGGCGGTCTGGGATCTCAACAACTCGGTGACCCGGCGCGTGGGCGGTCCAGATTGCTTGTGGATCGGCATGAACGGCGGTGAGGTCGTTGCGCAGAGCAAACGGTTGCGGGATGACGTGGAGATCTGCCGGCGCGCGTCGATCTTCCTGCTCGACTCGCAGTGGCGGCACGACGAGACCGGGTTCCAGGCGAACGCGGACAGCGGGAAACGGCTGCACGGCCTGCTCGGGTGGGACACGTTGATCCCGGAGAGCACGGCCATGTACGACGCGGGCACGCCGACATTCCGGCTCGGGAGCAAGCCGGAGCCGGAGGCGCGGATGTGGGCCGTCGAGGGGTTCGCGGGCGGTATCCAGCCGTGGTGGCACCACATCGGCTCGGTACACGAGGACCGGCGGCAGTACGCGACGGCCGAGCCGTTGTTCCGCTGGCACTCGGAGCACGAGTCCTACTTGATCGATCGTGAACCGGTTGCGACTGTCGGGTTGCTTTGGAGTCAGCGCAGCGTGGACTTCCATGGCAAGGACCGGCCGGAGACGGCGATGCTGCCTTACCGGGGATTCGTGGACGCGTTGATCCGTGCGCGGATCCCGTATGTGCCCGTGCATGCGGACCATGTCGCTGAGTCTGCCTGCGCGGTGATCGTGGTGCCGAACGTTGGTGTGCTGACCGATTCGCAGTGTGCGGCGTTGCGGGCGTTTGCGTCTGGTGGCCGTGGTTTGGTGGTGACCGGCGAGTCGAGCCTGTACGACGAATGGGGTGATCGGCGGGCCGACTTCGCGCTCGCCGACCTGCTCGGCGTACACCACACCGGCGAGCGACGCGGTGTCACCGGGAGCGCGGCCAGCTGGGAGACGTTCGACGGTCACAGCTACCTGCGGATCGAGGATCGCGCGATCGCCGACGGGTTGGGGGACACCGACCTGGTGCCGTTCGGCGGTCAGCTTCAGGTGGTCCGGTCGGATCGGGCGGCCCTGACCTTCGTACCGCCGTTCCCGATCTACCCGCCGGAGAAGTCCTGGATGGTCGAACCGCGGACGGACGTACCGGCGCTCGTGCTGCGGGACCGGACCGCGTACCTCGCCGCCGACCTGGACAGGCTCTACGCGAGCTATCACCACCCGGACCACGGTCGGGTGCTGGCCAACCTGGTCCGCTGGGCCGCTGCCGGGGAGATTCCGTTGGAGGTGGCCGGGACCGGCGTTCTGGACTGCCAGCTCTATCGGCAGGGTGACGCGCTCATCGTGCACCTGGTCAACCTCGATCAGGGCGGCGCGTGGCGGGGGCGATTGGAGGAACTCACGCCGGTCGGGCCGTTCACTGTCCGGGTCAAGGGCACTGGTCGCGCGGCCGCGTTCCTGGTCGGTGGTGGGGAGGTCGAGGTGAGCTCCACGGACGGCTGGACTACGGTCGAAGTAGGCCGGATCACCGACCACGAAGTCGTGGTCATCTCGTAGCGAGGAGTCAGCTGTGGCAGTCGAGGTCACCGGACCGATGAACGAGCGGTACGACGAGATCCTGACCGAGCAGGCGCTCGAGCTGATCGGGTTACTGCACCGGGAGCTGAATCCGCGCCGGCTGGAGTTGCTCGACCGGCGCCGGGCCCGGGTCGCCGAGATCGCGGCCGGTGCGGATCTGGGGTTCCTGGCCGAGACTGCCGCAGTACGGGATGATCCGAACTGGCGGGTGGCATCGGCCGCGCCGGGGCTGGTGGACCGGCGGGTGGAGATCACCGGGCCGACCGACCGGAAGATGACGATCAACGCGCTGAACTCGGGCGCGAAGGTGTGGCTGGCCGACCACGAGGACGCGAACACCCCGCTGTGGGAGAACGTGATCGGCGGCCAGCTCAACCTGCTCGACGCGATCACCCGGAAGATCGACTTCACCAGCGAGGCGGGCAAGTCGTACGAGCTGAAGCCCGACGAGGAGCTGGCCACGATCGTGGTCCGGCCGCGCGGCTGGCACCTGCCGGAGAAGCACCTCCTGGTCGACGGCGCACCGACCTCGGGTTCGCTGGTCGACTTCGCGCTGTATCTCGTGGCCTGTGGACGACTGCAGCTCGATCGCGTTCAGGGCCCGTACTTCTACCTGCCGAAGATGGAGTCGCACCTGGAGGCGCGGCTCTGGAACGACGCGTTCGTGCTGGCCCAGGACTTCCTCGGCATCCCGCGCGGCACGATCCGGGCGACCGTGCTGATCGAGACGTTCCCGGCGGCGTTCGAGATGGAGGAGATCCTGTACGAGCTGCGCGAGCACTCGGCCGGGCTGAACGCGGGCCGCTGGGACTTCATGTTCAGCGTGATCAAGACGTTCCGGACCAGGGGTAAGGCCTTCCAGCTGCCCGACCGGAACAGCGTCACCATGACGGTCCCGTTCATGCGCGCGTACACGGAGTTGCTGGTCCGCACCTGCCACAAACGCGGCGCCCACGCGATCGGCGGGATGGCCGCGTTCATCCCGAGCAAGGACCCGGCCGTCAACGAGCAGGCCTTCGCCAAGGTCGAGGCGGACAAGCGCCGCGAGGCGGGCGACGGGTTCGACGGCTCGTGGGTCGCGCACCCGGGGATGGTCGAGACCTGCCGCAAGGTCTTCGACGAGGTGCTCGGCTCTGCCCCGAACCAGCTCGACCGGCTCCGGGAAGAGGTCTCGGTCACCGCCGCCGACCTCCTCGACATCGGGTCGACGCCGGGCCAGGTCACCGAGGCCGGTCTCCGCAACAACGTCAGCGTGGCGATCCAGTACCTCGCCGCCTGGCTCGAGGGAACCGGTGCCGTCGGCATCTTCAACCTGATGGAGGACGCCGCCACCGCCGAGATCTCCCGCTCGCAGATCTGGCAGTGGATCCACAACGACGTCACCCTCGACACCGGCAAACCCGTCACCGCTTCCCTTGTCACCCAGATCGCTGACGAGGAGATCACCAACCTCGGCGACGACCCGAAGCGCTTTGAAGCCGCTCGCGAACTCTTCCTCGAGGTAGCCATCGCCGACGATTACGCCGACTTCCTGACGCTCCCCGCCTACGACCGCATGCCCTGAGGATCACCGCTGCCTGGTGCGTGACGGCCGATGACCGGCACGCCTAGGCTGCGACCATGGCCGAAATTGTGCTGCGGATCCGACTCGTGAGCGGCGATCACCTGGACGTCAGGTACGAGGAACCCGACATCGCCAGCGACGACGAGGTCGTCGATCACGCCGTCGCAGCCCTCGCCGGCAACGACGGCATGCTCCGCTGCCTACACGGCGGCCGCCTCCTGGTCCTCTACGCCCGAGGCGTCTCCGCCGTAGAAATAGCCCCCCGAGGAGCGGTCCTCTAACCGCTGGGTGGTTGGGGCACGGTGCGGTTGTCGGTGGTGATGGTGCCGTTGTCGGCCAGGTTTATGGTGCGGTCGCCGATGACCGCGTTGCTTCGCCAGCTGTGGACGTAGTTCATCCATTCGTCGTCCTGCAGCGACGCGAGCAGCAGGTTCAGCGTGCAGTTGTCGTCATTTTGACCATCCGAGACGGCTTGGCCCAGCTGATTGAAGACCGGGCCGCTTGGATATCTGGTGCAGATCGTCTGCAGGTCGGTTGCGGTCCGGATGCCGAGCCGCCGGAGATTGGCTCGCGCTGCCGGAGATGTGTGTTTCCCGTTGGCTGTGGGACCGGCGACGTGCAGGTAGAGGATGGCTTGATCCACCCAGTCGACCAGGCGGGCCGCGGGGATCCGGGTTTCCAGCAGCAGGTCGATGAAGTCGTGGTGCGCCAGTGCTTCGATGTTGGCGACGCCTTCGTCCAGGAGCCGCGCACGGTCGTACAGGTCTATGCCTTCAAGATCATGCAGCGGGAGCGGTTCGTCGAGGGGCTTGAGGTAGGTGCCGATCGTGGGCCCGCGGTAGATCTCGCGCAGGAAGGTCAGCACGGTTTCCGGCACGATGCCGATCAGGAACGCCACGACCAGGATCCAGTCGTTCTGGCCGGGCGCGATGGCATCGACCAGCCAGCCGAGGATGACGACCACCAGGATCCGGACGGTGATCGTGGTGTAGGCCTTCGGCCGGAGGTCGCCCCGGGCATAACGCCGGAGAATGAGGTTGATCGCGAAGAAGTAGGCGCCGAGGAAACCGAAGGCCACGGCGTTCTGTTGCGGAACGAACAGTGCGGCGACCTCGGCCGGCGTGTTCGGGTCGTCCAGTTCGCCGACGGGTAGCAGGGTGATGACCCAGCCGAGCGCGAGGGCGATAGTGGCGACCACGATCGGCCAGCGCCGCTGTCGTTCCAGCCGGGTCTCGGTCCGGTCGCCGCCGTGGCCGTAGGTTTCCTCGATCTGCTTGCCGTAGCGGGTGTAAGCGTCGGCGAGCGTGTCGACGTTCGGGTCGAGGCGAAAGATCTGCTGTTCGAAGCGATCCCGAAGAGTGCTGAGGCGTTGCCGGTCGAACAGGAAGAAAAGCAGTCCCGGTACCAGGCAGGCGAGACTCACGAAGCTGACCTGAAGCAACCGGCCCAGGTCCGCCAGCGAAGTACCTGCAAACAAACCCTCGACGCTGTACCGCCAGGCAACGGCAGCGGGGACGCCGACACTGATCAGGATGACGAGGAAGAGCGTCGCGAACTGTCCCGCCTGCCGGGCGACGGCCGGACCGCCGATCAGCGCCACGACCAGCGCCATGGCGAAGAGCAACACGTAGATACCGGCGACGATGCCCCAGACCAACCCCTGGCGGATCGGATTCGCATCGGCAACGTAGATGGCCACGAGGAAAGCAATTCCCGCCGCTCCGCCGGCGGGCTGCAGGATCCATTCCACATCACGCTTGCGAGAAGGCTCCACGGCGACGAGGATCTCGCGATCGAAGAGCTGCTGAAGGGGCCACCGGGCCGCATCCGGCTGCGTCCGCTTCTCGAGTGGGGCGAAGACAAACGCCTCGTCCTTGGCATTGACCAACCGCAAGCGATCAGCAGTGCAATTACGAACCTTCGTCTCGTCAACCTCCCCGTCCTTCGAGGCCGCCTCGTCCTCCCCGGTCGATCCGCCCTTCGATTCGTCGTCGGACGTCGAGTCGTCGTCGGCCATCGAGCACCTCCGCTGCTGTGACTGTCGGGAGGCCCCCCTCCACGCGTTGGCTGCAGCGTGCAGCCTGTCGCCCACACTGTCAACGGTCGGATACTCAGTGCAGCGGCTCCGCCCAGTAGCGCCCGTCGTCTTCCATCAGCAGTACGCCTTCGCCCTTTCCCAATGGGCGAACCACCTGACCGGTCAGCCCGAGTACGGCGGCCTCGTTGGTCGGGCTGTGTCCCACGACGAGCGCGCGGCCGCCGTCCGGCAGTGCGTCCACAACCCCTCGCAACACCTGGCCGAGGAGCGACGACTCCTTCTCGACCAGATCTGGATCGACGGCCCGGATGGCTTCGAGATCTGCCCCCTTCCCCGCCGCCTTGGCTGATTCCCGCCAGCGATCCTCGACCGAGGACCGCAGGCCGATCACCTCCGTGACAGGAACGTCGTCCTGGCCGGCGGCTCGACGGAAGATGTCCAGCGCCTCGGTGGCGCGCGCCGCGCCGGTCGAGATGAACGCCGCGTACGGCGGATGCAGTTCATTGCGGCTGATCGCCTCGGCGTCCGCGATGCCCTGCGGGGTGAGGTGATCACCTTCGTTGTCGGTGTGCCGACGTAGTTCGGCGTACCTCATGGGGTCGCTCCTGTCGGGGTGGGTGGGACGAAGGATGCGAAGGGGCTGGTGTGGAACCAGGTTTGGAACTGGTGGGTGAGGTGGGGTGGGCCGATCAGCTGGAGGCGGGTGGTGCGGATCGCGGCGGGGTAGGTCAGGCGCTTCAGGTGCAGGTCGATGAGGGTCATCGAGTCGGTACGGCAGACGATGTCCTCGGTGTAGCCGCTGGAGCGGGTGCAGAGTTCCGGTTGTGGGCGGCGCAGCAGCAGCCAGTAGGCGTCCGCCGGGCGATCGGTCAGCTCGAACCGGATCACCGTCGTCTCCGCGGGGATCCGGTCGAGGTCGATGAGCTTCAGGGTTGCCCAGAGGATGTAGGCGGGGTCGACGTGACGAGACTCGATCTCGAGCCACTGGGCACCCCACTGACCCATCGCGTTCAGGACCGCTCGCAACGCCAGGCCCATCTCGGTCAGCTCGTACGTCACGCCACGGCCGGATGGTTTCACCGTTCGGACCAGCACCCTGTGTCGCTCCAGGGCCTCGAGACGTTGGGCAAGCAGGGCAGTCGAGATTCCCGGCGCTCCCTGCCGGATCTCGTTGAAGGTGTGGCAGCCATTCAGCAGGTTGCGGACGATGATCGGCGTCCAGCGCTCCGCCAGTAGCTCGGAGCTCCTGGCGATCGGGCAGAACTGGCCGTAATCCCGCACTCTGTCAGCGTCCGCCCGCAGGCGACCGTTGGCAACTTCAGATTTTGATGTTGCCCAGCCGCGGTTTCGGCGCGACCTTGAGACCGGCGGGCCGGCGTCGTACCGGCCCTCGGTGAAAGGGGTGGGTCAGATGATTCTGCCGGGACACGCGTACGTCGTGACGTCAGGCAATGGACGGACCGTGGACCTCGGTGTCGCCCGGATGCGGGTGCTGGCCAGTGGCGACGCCACGAACGCCTTCGCGCTGACGGAGTTCTGGGGTACCGCCGAGGGCGCATGGACGGTTCCGCATCTCCATCGCGGCTTCGAGGAGTCCTTCTACGTCCTGGACGGACGGTTCACCTTCACCGTCGGCGATGAGGCTGTCGAAGCGAACCAGGGGACCTACATTCTCGTACCGCGCGACACGGCGCACACGATCACCGCGGCCCCGGGCGGCGGCCGATTCCTCACCTTGATGGTGCCCGGCGGACTCGAGGAGATGTTCATCGAACTCGGCGAAATGGCTCCCAACGCCATCCGTGACCCAGCCGCCCGCGCCGCCATCTCCTCCCGCTACGACTCGATCCCCGTCAACTGAACCACCGTTGTCGAGCTGCCTTGCTAGAGCACGTCCGCTCGCGCAACCACTCGCTGGCACACCTCGTTGAACGTTGGGATGGCACCGTAGGCCAGGGCGATCACTTGGCTTTCGTATGCCGCCTGCGCTATCGACTGCACGCCCGCATCGTGGATCCAGCGAGAGTTGCCGAATCCACCATCGGGTCGCGGACCGGTCTCTCGTCTGACCGTGCTGCTTCGCTCGACGTGGTCGCGAGCGATCGAGTCCGCTCCGCCTGCCTCGGCTGCCAGGGATTCGATGACCGAATCTGATCCAAGCAACTGGTGCACGTCATAGAAGTGGCGCGCCATGTGTGAGAGTGCATCTGGTCGCTCGCCCAGGGCTTGGGCGCACCACTCCAAGGCACAGAGTTTCTCGATCAGCGTGCGGTGCGGCATCAGGACGTCCATGGTGACCGGCTCGAACTCCGCGAAGTCGGCGTCCCGGATACCGGCGGCGATCACGTACTCGTTGACCAGCGAGCGTAGTTGGTGGGGCGCGTTCGGCTCCGGATTGCCCATCCGGGTCAGCTCGATCAACACATGCGGCCGCAGCGCGACTGGTACGCCGCCGGTCGCAAACTCCAATCGGTAAGCGCGCCGTGTCCCTGTCCGAGGGTTCTTCTCGGTGTCCTTGACCACGTCACGCCGAACATCGGCCTGCATCCGTTCGGCCAAGGCGCTGAAAAGCCGGTCGGCGCGCTGGTTGCTGACATCATCGCTGTCGAGGAAGTCAGGCAGTATGGGCGGATCCTCGCCGGCAGGCTGGAAACGGGTGACGATATAGAGGTCGATGTCCTCGGAGAATCGATCGATGAGGCCTGGACAGTGACCGGAGAGCCTCTGTCACCCAGAAATCCTTCTCCAGGTAGCCGGCCGGGATACGTCGGCCTCCAGCTGCAAACCAATCAGTTGCCTGACCGACGAGGGCGTTACGCTCGTCGGCCAGGTCCGCGAGCCGCTCCTTCTTGACGCCAGGATTTCTGGGCAGTGATGACTCAGACAAACGCCCGGGTCCTGATTCGATCGGGTCGCGCCAGGTCCGTGACGAGGCGCTCGGCGGTCGCTCTAGTCGCGACACTGTGCTGTTTGAGCGCGGCAGCCTTCACCTTGGCTATGTCGATCTGGCCGTCCGCGATAAGTGCCTGCACCTTGGCGACGAGCTCGTCCCACGAGGCCTCGATCTGGTCCGGGAACTGTGATAGCACCTCCAGGAGGGCGACGTCGAGCACACCCAGCCCGAGTCGACCGCGAGGCGAGCGAGAGTGGAACTGCACGCCGGCAGGCGGGGCCGGAGGGCGGCCTGGTACGGCGACGTGGGTCATGGCGGGGATCTGCGTCGACAACCCGAGGGTGTGGCTCGCGGACCAGCCGGTGGGCCCGACACCGGTTTGGAAGTCGTTGACGCGAGCTACCGCCAGCGCCGCGTCCAAGGTGTCTGGTCGCGTCGTGCCGAATCTAGTCCTGGCACCTTTCCAGTACAGGCCGCGGCGAACGGATACAAGTCGGCCTTCGCGTGCCGCTTTCGTGAGTGCGAGCTCGACCGCGCGACGCGAGCCGATCTGATCAACGACGTCACGCACGACGAACCATGTGCCGGTATCGGCACGCTCGATCTCGTCTCGGACCATCGATGCAACGCTCACTTGAAGCCTCCTGAGAGAAAAACGTAGCAGTTTTCTCTCCTGAAGCCAATTTCAGAACACCTCGGATCGAGGGTGCGCCCGGCTGGGCGAAGCGGGGGACCTGTTGACTACGAAGGGTTTGGCGGGGGCGGTTCCTTCGAGCGGCCGTCGGCGTGCATCACTTCCTCGGGGCGTCCACGTTCACAGTGGGGATGCCGCCGCCGGCCCGGGCGATCACCGCTACCGAGGGCTCGTCGGTGGGGTTGCTCTCGCGGTGCACGGTGAACGCCGGCACGTGGACGAAGTCACCGGCAACGGCATCCAGGTACCCATCGCCGCCCTCGAACTCCAACCGCAGCACACCCGAGACGACGTACAGACTCGACTCGTTGCGATCGTGGTGATGCCACCCGGAAACGGCCCCCGGAGCCGTCACGACCCGTCCCGCCCAAAGGATCGGCAGCTCGAACGCCCGCTCCCGGAACATCCCCGGCGTCGGATCGGCCACCACCAAATCGCCCTTCTTGAACACACGAATGGGCTCACTCATAACGTCCTCCTGGGTCGGGCGGTCCGAGCCTGATTCGCTCCCGGGCGTCGGCCACGGTCAGCGCCTGGGTGAGGAGCCAGGTGACCCCGGCCTGTTCGTACTGCGAGATCGTGGCGGGCGTTGGCTCGGTGGCGGCCGCGTTCCCGATCAAGACCACGTCGTACGGCGTGTCGGTGGTGCGGGAGGTGCGGATGTCGGTGGCGATCTCCGCATACGTTTCGGGTGAGATCACCACGTCCGGCCATTGTTCGCTGGCGGGGGCGAAGCCGTCCCAGCGGGCTGCTCGGCGGCGGGGTGCGCGGTGGGAGCCGCCGGCACCGATCCAGATCGGGATTCGTGGACGTTGGAGTGGTGTCGGTCGCAGCGTGACGCCATGGCAGGTGTAGTGAGCGCCGTCGAAGCCAACCCGGTCGCCGGTCCACAGGCGGTTCACCAGGTCGAGGAACTCGTCGACCATCGCCGCCCTGATCCGAAGGTCCGGCTCCAGACCGAATGCGGTGAACTGGTCCGCCGGATCGCCCAGGCCGACCCCGGCGACAACCCGTCCGCCGGACAATCGGTCGAGCGTCACCAGCTGTCGAGCGAATGCCTCCGGACGCAACCGAGGTGCCGCGGCGACCAGCGAGCCGAACCGGATCCGCTCGGTTGCCGTCGCCACCGCGGTCAGTGCCACCAGCGGATCGGCCACGTCGTCGGACTCGCCCAACGCGGCCCGAACCGTGTCGCTGTGCGGGTGCAACGGCAACAACTCGTCCCACAGGAAGAATCCGTCCCACCCCGCCGCCTCGGCCGACCGCGCCAACTCGACGAGTACGCCGACGTCGGCAAAGTCTCCCTGGTTCGGCAGATAGACCCCGTATCGCATACACCCTCCCCTGAATCTCGGGCGACCGTTTCCAGGGCCAGTCTGCTCCTGCCGGCCGCTGGCTTGTCATGCCACTGGTGGCGAGTTGCAGTAGGCCAGCGGTGCGATAAGCCGTCAGCGGTGGGGGAAAGCGGATGCCCTGGCCGGGGGACAAGGCCGGCCAGGGCATCCAAGCTGAGGAATCAGCGGGCAGGGTAGGCGGCGTCTACTTCTACCTCGACGAGCCAGCCGTTGACGGGGAGGTTTTCTATTTCCAGGGCGAAGCGGGAGGGGCGGGCTTTGTTGACTACGAAGGGTTTGGTGGGGGCGGCGGTGCCCAGGGGGACGGGGATGTACTGGCCGGTGGTGAGGTCGGTGTTGGCGAAGTACTGGCGGTAGGCACGGTTCCAGCCGGCGAAGTCGGCGGTGGCGGCGCCGGCGGGGTTCTGGAGGAAGACGCGCATCGTGTAGACGTCGTCGTACGAGAGGCCGGCAGCTTGCAGGTTCTCCCCGATGCGGCGGAGGACATTGATGCCTTGGGCTTCGGTGATGGTGACGCCGGCCGGGAGCACGCCGCTGGGGAAGACGGTGGTGTCGATGTACGACGCCTCGCTGCCTGCGGGTGCGCCGGTGTTCAGTGCGCTCGGGCCGAGGCCGGAGGTCTTGTAGTACGGCGTGTTCGCCCCGATGCCGACGCCGGTGGCGATCATCGGATTCGACTGGCCGGCCGGCAGCGCCGGTACGACGGTGCCGGGGTGGGGCGGTTTCGGCTTGTCCCACCAACCGGCCGCGCTGCCGGCCCCTGCGGTGAAGGAGACGGCGACGACGGCGAGTCCGGCGATCAGGTTGCGCTTCTTCATCGGCTGGTCACTCTCGTGTGCAGGGCGGTCACGGTCGCCCGGGCGGACACCATCGCGCCGTGCTGCCAGGCGATGGCGTGGCTGAGGTGGTCACCGGCGAAGTAGATGTTGCCGGTGGCATCGAGCAGCTTGGCGTAGACGCCGTCGGTCTGGGAGGTCCAGCCGACCCACGCCGCCCGGGAGTGCTCGGTCCCGGCCCAGTCGACCGAGAACGCGGCCTTCACGTCCTTGGTGTAGACGTCGCCGTGGATCTTGGCGCCCTGGGCGAGGGCCCGTTCGAGCCGGGCGGCCGGGGTGAGGGCGCCGTACGCGGTCGCATTGGCGCCGGTGTTGTAGTAGCCGATCATGGTGCCGCGGTCGCTGTGGAACCCGGTCGACGGGTACCACATGTTCACCAGGTCGAGGTTGCTGTTGGTGATGCCGCCGTATATCCGGTGGTCGAGTTCCCACCAGCGACGGGAGTACTCGATCCCGATCTTGCCCGCGTTCGTCGGCCGGGCGTACTGGAGCGCGCCGACGATGTCGGTGGGCAGGTTCGACGGGATCGTCGCGGCGATGTGCGGCGGCAGGGTGCAGATCGCGTAGTCGGCCTTGAGTTCGCGCGGCCGCGATCCGGTGCTGTAGGTGACGGTGACGCCTTCGGTGGTGTTGCGCAGCCCGAGCACCTGGGCGCCGTACTGGATCTTCTCCCGGCCGATCGCCTGCTCGAACGCGTACGGGATCCGGTCCATGCCGCCGACCGGCTGGAACATCATCATCGCCTGGTCCCAGCCGAACTCGAACGAGAAGTAGTTCCCGACCCCGCTGGCGAGCACGTCGCTGAGCCCGTACGGCGCTGCGGTGGTGCCGCCTTCGAGTCCGGCACCAGGTTCGACCTCGTAGCCACGGCGGCCGCTGGTGCCGGTGTACTTGAAGCCTTCCTCCTTCGTGCCGATCGACCCGAACGAACGCAGGAAGGTGATCAGCGCGTCCTTGTCGGTGGCGGTCAGGGCCGAGTCGAGGGCGCCTTGGTCGGTCGCCTTCGCGAGCAACTCGGAGACGTACCCGTACACGTCCGCCTTGGCGGTGCGGTGCCGGATCGGCTTGCTGGACAGGGCTGTGGTGCCCTCGCGGTAGAGGTACGCGTCGGCGTTCTGGTTGACGAAGGGTTCGATCGCGACGCCGAGTTCGCGGCAGTAGTCGAGCGTCACGTGGTGCTGCGGGATCCGGGCCGGGCCGGCGTTCATGTACTGCCCGGACGAGAACTTCGCCCGTTGGGTGTTGCCGTGCAGGTCCTTCTCCTCGGTGCCGCCGCGCACCGTCCAGTTCCGTCCGCCCGGGCGCTTGCGGGCTTCCAGCAGGGTGACCTTGTACCCGGCCTTGCCGAGCTCGTACGCCGAGGTCAGGCCGGCGATCCCCGCACCGAGGATCACCACGTGTTTGCCGCGGCCGTTCAACTCCATCCGCGTCGGGGCGGCGTACGCGGGGGTCTCGGCGACGCCGGCCAGGCCGATCGCGCCCATCGCGGAGTACATCACCCCGGCCCCACCGGTGATACCGACTTGCTGGAGGAACTGCCTTCTGGTCTGGGCCATGCCATCTCCTCACTGAGCAGCTCAAGGGAGGTCGTCTCTCCCGATCCCCTGCGTGCTGCGCAGCACTCGGCACGGCATCTCGCTGCACTGGAGCAAAGGCCACGATGCGCCGCATCGCTGCCTTCGCTCCAGCACACCGAGCTACCGCACCGAGCACTTGCTCGCTACTGCACGGGATCGGGAGAGACGACCTTGCTGATCAGGAAGGTAATGACGGGCTGTTTCGCAGCTATATCGGTTCAGTGACCGGGGGAAAGCTGACTTGTCAGTATTGTTTCGGGTTGACGAACCTGTCCGGGATCGCTTGTGGAACAGGACCGTTTCAGGTAGATGAATCTGATCAACGATCAAGTTGCGTGCGAAGGATCGGTGCGGCCGGCGCGATCTCCGCGTAGACACCGGGATAGCCGCGGTCCGCGCAGCCCCTGCCCCACGACACCGTGCCGAGCAGTCTGCCGTTGAGGACCAGTGGTCCGCCGGAGTCGCCTTGGCAGGCGTCCCGGCCGCCTTCGAGGTAGCCGGCGCAGATGTTCGTGGCGGCCGTGTACCCGTTGCCGACGTACCCCTTGTCGGCCAGGCAGGTGCTGTCGCCCAGGTCAGGGACGGCCGCCTTCTGCAGGGTGTCGGCCGGTCCGGTGTCCTCGGTGTCGCCCCAGCCGTAAACGGTCGGCACGACTCCCTTCCGGTCGGCCTTCGGATCGGTCTCCAGTTTCAGCGTCGGTACGCCGGTGAACGGCTGAGCCAGAGTGAGTACGGCGAAGTCGTTGCGGTTGTTCGTGTAGTCCGGGTGGATCCAGATCCTGCTGATCGCCGACGTCCGGCCGGTCTCGTCGTCGAGGAGATCCGCACGGCCCTGGATCGCGGTGTAGCTGTCGGCCGGTTTCGTCATACAGTGCGCCGCGGTGATGATCTTGTCCGCCCGGACGAGGGTGGCCCCGCACCAACGGCTGCTCTGCTTCGACGAATTCGAGTTCGTCAGCGCGATCGCCCAGGGCGCCTCGGAGGTGCTCGCCAGCGTGCCGCCCACGATCAGTCTGCGGTCGGCGCCGGTCGATGCGGTGGCAGCCCCGGCCGAGGCGAGGATCAGTACTCCGGCGATCAGTGCGGCGCGCTTCAGGATCATGTAGAGAACCTACTCCCCGTGGTCGATTGGTTGCGGTAGGCGATGCCTGCGCTCAACCCTCTCGACGGGGTCGACCCGGCCTACGATGGCTGAAAGACGCGCCTGACGCTCTGGGGGATATCGGCGCTCCAGCTAGGAGGGGTGGCGATGGTTGCACAGGATGAGACGGTTCTGGGTCAGCTTGCGGAGGCGATGGTCGATGTCTCCGAGTTGCTGCAGGAACCGGCGAAGCTGGACGAGACGCTGGAGCTGATCACCCGCGGCACCGCCGACACCGTGCCCGGCATCCTCGAGGTGAGCATCTCGATCACCCGGCGGGACGGCACGATCGACACACTCGCGCCCAGTGGGCCGCTGGCCGTCGAGGCCGACCGGTTGCAGTACGAGCTGCATGAGGGACCGTGCCTCGACGCCGCGCTGGAGGAGCCGGTGGTGATCGTGAACGACCTGGCCACGGATCCTCGGTGGCCGCTGTTCGGGCCGAAGGCGGCCGACCTCGGCATCGGCTCGCAGGTCGCCTTCCAGTTCCGGGCCGAGCCGCACGTCCGCGGCGCACTCAACCTGTACGCCGGTGAGCCGGGCTCGATCGACCAGGACGCGATCCACCTCGGCAGTCTGTTCGCTGCGCAGACGGCGGTCGCGATGGGCTGGGCCCGCCAGGAGCAGTCCCTGACCGAGGCCCTCGCGACCCGCAACCAGATCGGCCAGGCCGTCGGTCTCGTGATGGAGCGCTACTCGCTCGACGCCGACCGCGCGTTCGCGTTCCTGGTCCGCCTCTCCCAGACCTCCAACACCAAACTCCGCGAGGTCGCCGCCGCCCTGGTCGACGCCGCCAACAACAACGCCAAACGCTGACGACGGCACTCGCAGAAGGGGAAAGCGTGTAGGAACCGCGGCACCCGGGCACGGGGACGCATGACCGTCTTCGGGTTTCACGCCTCGCACGAACAGGTTCCGCCCGCCGACCTGCTGCGAGCGGTGGTGCGGGCAGAGCAGGCCGGATTCACCGCCGCGATGTGTTCGGACCACTTCAGTCCGTGGAGCGAGCGGCAAGGGGAGTCCGGGTTCGCGTGGTCGTGGCTCGGCGCCGCTCTGCAGGCGACGGGGTTGACCTTCGGTGTGGTGAACGCCCCTGGTCAGCGGTATCACCCGGCGATCATCGCGCAAGCGATCGGCACGCTGGCCTCGATGTATCCGGGCCGGTTCTGGGCAGCGCTCGGTACCGGTGAGGCGAGCAACGAGCACATCACCGGGGACCCGTGGCCGCGCAAGTCCGTGCGCAACGCCAGACTCCAGCACTCGGTCGAGGTGATCCGGCGACTCCTGCGGGGCGAGGAGGTCAGCCACGACGGCCTGATCACGGTCGATCGCGCCCGGCTGTGGACGCTGCCTGACGAACCACCCCAGCTCATCGGCGCCGCGGTGTCGGAGCAGACGGCGAAGTGGTGCGCCACCTGGGCCGATGGGCTGATCACCGTCAATGCCGACGAGGAGCACCTGCGCCGGACGGCCGCGGCGTACCGGGACGCGGGCGGGCGCGGCATGCTCTGTCTGCAGGTGCACCTGAGCTACGCGAGCGATGACGACGAGGCGCTGCGGATCGCGCACGAGCAGTGGCGGACCAACGTGTTCCCGCCGCCGTTCTGCTGGGACACCGAGACCGTCGAGTCGTTCGACCTCGCGGCCCGTCACGTGCCACCCGAGGCGATGCACCACACCGTGCGGATCTCGTCCGATCCCGGCCGGCACGCCGAGTGGCTGAACCAGTACGCCGAGCTCGGGTACGACGCGATCTACCTGCACCACGTGGGCCAGGAGCAGTCCGAGTTCATCGACGTGTTCGGCACCAAGGTGCTGCCCCAACTGGAGGTGACCCGGCCATGAGGCTGACCGAGACCGCCGATGTCTGGTGGAAGAACGCCGTCGTCTACTGCCTCGACATCGAGACCTTCTTCGATGCTGACGGCGACGGCCGGGGCGACCTTCGCGGGTTGTCGCAGCGGATCGACCACCTGGCCGAACTGGGGGTGACCTGCCTGTGGCTGATGCCGTTCTACCCGACACCTGATCGCGACGACGGCTACGACATCACCGACTTCTACGGCGTCGACTCACGATTGGGGTCGCACGGTGACCTGGTCGAGCTGATCACGCTCGCGCGGGACCGCGGGATGCGGGTGATCGCGGATCTGGTGGTGAACCATACGTCGAACCAGCACCCTTGGTTCCAGAGCGCGCGGCAGTCCCCTGAGTCGCCGTACCGGGACTGGTACGTGTGGCGGGACGAGCCGCCGGCGGGCGGGGACAAGGGCATCGTGTTCCCGGACCAGGAGACCAGTCTGTGGGAGTACGACGATGAGGCTGGGCAGTACTTCCTGCACAGGTTCTACAAGCACCAGCCGGATCTCGACATCGCCAACCCGCGGGTCCGGGAGGAGATCACCCGGGTGATCGGATTCTGGTTGCGGCTCGGGCTGTCCGGCTTCCGGGTGGACGCGGTGCCGTTCCTGCTCGACACGGCCGGGTCTCTCGAGGCGGAGGACCTGCCTGATCCACACGACTACCTGCGTGACCTGCGGGCGTTCCTCAGCCGGCGCAACGGCCAGGCGGTGCTGCTCGGCGAGGTCAACCTGCCGTACAAGGAGACCCGGCAGTTCTTCGGTGACGAGGACGGCGACGAGCTGACCATGTGCTTCGACTTCATCGGCATGCAGAAGCTGTACCTGTCGCTGGCCCGGCAGAACCCGGCCGAGCTGGTCAAGGCGCTGCGCGAGCGACCGGATCCGCCGGAGGAGGCGCAATGGGGCACGTTCGTCCGCAACCATGACGAGCTGACGCTGGACAAGCTCACGAACGAGGAGCGGAACGAGGTGTTCGCCGCGTTCGGTCCAGACGAGTCCATGCAGTTGTACGGCCGTGGCCTGCGCCGGCGGTTGCCGACCATGCTCGGCAACGACCACCGGCGGCTCTGGATGGTCTACAGCCTGCTCTTCACGCTGCCGGGCACACCGGTTCTCTTCTACGGCGAGGAGATCGGCATGGGGGAGAACCTGGCGGCAGAGGGGCGCAACGCGGTCCGGACTCCCATGCAGTGGACCACGGACGCCAACGGCGGTTTCTCCCCGGCTGACCCGGACGACCTCGCGGCGCCAGTCGTCGAAGGTGACCTGAGTCCGGCGCACGTCAACGTGGCGGACCAGCGCCGCGACCCGGACTCTCTGCTGAACTGGACGAAGCTGCTCGTCCAGCGCTACCGCGAGTCGCCCGAGCTCTCCTGGGGCCGCTGCACGATCCTCGAGCACGAGTCGCCGTCGGTGTTCGCCCACCGCTCCGACTACGAGGGCGGCAGCGTCGTCGCTCTGCACAACTTCTCCGATCAGCCGGCCGCCGTGACGCTCGCGGTCGCCGGCGCGGGTGTCGGCGTACGGGCGGTCGATCTACTGCACTCCGGTACGACGGACGTGGGGGCCGACGGGACGCTCCGGGTCGAGTTGGGAGCGTACGACTGCCGCTGGCTGCGCATCGTCCGGCCGGGGGACCGCTACGTCATCTGACGCGATGAACCGGCCCCGGGGAGCGCTCGGGGCCGGTTCGGTGGGAGGTGGGGGTCAGGTTCGATAGGCGGTCCACATGCTGCTGATCCGCGTGCTCTGCTTCGGGGTGAACTGGTTGTAGCAGGAGTCGTACGAGTAATCCATGTAGTTGTGGATCGGGTCGAGACCCGGCAGGTTGCAGGAGTCACGGCCGACCGGACACCCGCTGGTCGGGCTGCTCTGCGCCGGAGTGTCTTCCACCTCGTCGTTCGTCGTCGTGCAACCGCCCTGGAAGGTGTGGTACAGCCCGAACCAGTGGCCGGCCTCGTGGGTGGCGGTCTCGCCGAGGTTGAAGTTGGCGATCGAGCCGCCGGGCAGCGAGTCGAAGTGCACCCGGATGCCGTCGACGCCCGGGTTCTTGGCGTAGTCCCAAGGGAAGGTCGCGATGCCGAGGTAGCTGAAGTCGACCAGCCAGATGTTCAGCGCGTTCGCGCCGCCCTTGCGGGTCTGCTTGCGGTACGAGGCGCTCTGCTTGTCCTTGTGCCACTGGTTGTTGTTGTACCGGAACGTGCCGGCCAGCGAGAAGGTGAAGCCGGTGTCCGCGGCCGCCGAGGACTCGTCGCCGGCGAAGGTCTCGTTCAGGACGTCGATCTGGTCGGCGATCTGGGTGTTGGTGACGTCGCCGTTGCCGGCCGCGTCGCGCATCACGTGCACGTAGACCGGCACGGTCGCGGCGGCGAGCGCACCCTTCGGTACGGCGATGCCGCGGGCCGCCTTGGCCTTCAGCAACTGGGCGGTCCGTGCCTCGATCGCCTTCTGCTCGGCCGCGCTGATCTCCCGGTGGTCGGCCGCTCGGCCGCCCTTGGCCGAGGCGCCGGCTGGGGTGAAGCACGGATTGGTCAGTTGGTCCGCGGGCAGTTTG
Source organism: Kribbella caucasensis (assembly GCF_004361855.1). Classification (GTDB taxonomy): domain Bacteria; phylum Actinomycetota; class Actinomycetes; order Propionibacteriales; family Kribbellaceae; genus Kribbella; species Kribbella caucasensis. The sequence goes on along the minus strand of NZ_SNWQ01000004.1, from coordinate 177,290 downwards.
GCAGTTGCCTGACCGCCGAGCGGGCTGAAGGTGAGTGCCGTGCCGGCCAGCAGCACCGCCAGGACGCGGGGCCGGGTTGTGAGAGCTCGCATTTTCTGCGCTCCTCCGGGAATCGGGCCGCGTTGGGCGGGCGGCCTGGTGCCGGAATATTGCGCGTCCTCATGCCTGATCGGGAAGCGATCGAGATGTGGAATCGGCGGAACGAGGGAAAACCTTCGAGCCGCCCGGGGGTGGGTTGCAACAAGGGGAAATACTCACGCGCCTTCCGCAAAGTCTCTGAAATACTCACGGTCGGCCGATTCGGCACTGTGAGGAGATTTGCTTGTGAGGCTGTGGAAGCTTGCTGTCCCAGTAGCGGTTCTGGCGTCAGGGCTGTTCATGTTCGAGTCATGGGCCCCTGCGCAAGCCGTGAGTGATCAAACCATTTCTTACCGTGGCTATCAGGTCACCGTTCCCGCCGACTGGCAGGTGGTCGATCTGGCGAAGAACCCGACCGCTTGCGTGCGGTTCGACCGCCCGGCCGTCTACCTGGGCCGCAGCACCGCCCAACCCGACTGCCCGTCCCACCTCGTCGGCCGCAGTGAGGGCCTGGTGCTTGAGCCGTTGACCCGGGCGCCCCGCTCGAGCGAGGGCCGGATCCAGCAGGCCGTCCGCGACGCCGGCGTCCTGGTGACGGCGTACTACGCGCCGGCTGGCGCCGAGACCGCGCGCAAGGTGCTCAGCACCGGCCGGGTGACCAGCAAGACGTTCGCGACCGCCGAGCCCCAGGCGACCGCCGCCGCGGCGGCGCCGACGGTGGTGGCGACCGGCACCCTGAACGGGTTCGCCTTCGACGCGTGCGACGCTCCGAGCCAGTCCACGATGGACGCCTGGCGCTACCCGAACTCCGGCTACAAGGCCCTCGGCATCTACATCAGTGGTGAGATGCGCAGCTGCGACCTGCAGCCGAACCTGACCCCGACCTGGGTCAGCACCAACGCCGCCAAGGGCTGGCAGTTCCTGCTGATCGACGTCAGCCTGCAGGCCCCGTGCGTCAACCAGACCAACCTGGCGAAGATGTCGTCGGATCCCGCCACCGCGCGAGCCCAGGGCCGGGCCGCCGCGGCGAACGCGGTGAGCGCCGCGCAGGCGCTCGGCTTCGCGCCACGCAGCGCGATCTACAGCGACCTCGAGGGCTACACGCCGAACGCCCCGTGCACGGCGGCCGTCCTGTCCTACGTGAGCGGCTGGACTCTCGAGCTGAACACCCGCGGTTACGTCGGTGGCGTCTACACCGGCGCGGCGTCGGGCGGCGTCGACCTGTCGAACAACTACAACAACACCGCCTACACGCGACCGGACAACCTCTGGTTCGCCCGGTGGAACAACGTCACGAACACCACCGACGACAGGTACATCCCGGCGTCGTACTGGACCAACCACCAGCGGGTCCACCAGTACTCGGGTCCGCACAACGAGACGCACGGCGGGGTGACGATCAACATCGACAGCAACGCCGTGAACCTCACCGCGCCGCCCGCACCCGTGACCGGCTTCGACGCCACCGGCCAGTACTCCACCGCGACCCTGCGCTGGACCATCCCGGCCGGCACGAGCCTCGGCCAGGTCATCGTCCGCCGCAACTCCGGCCTCACCCCGCCACCAATGCCGAACGTCGGTACGCCGGTCTACGCGGGTACGGCGAGCAGCACGACGGCAACCGGTCTGGCCAACTCCACCAGTTACGCGTTCAGGGCCTGGGTGAAGGACAGCTCCGGCAAGATCGGCCCGGGCGTCGACACCGTCCTGGTCGGCACCGGCGCCACCGTGGCCGCCAGCACCCCGTCGATCACGTACGGCGGTGCGGTCACGCTCTACACCCGCGCGACCCGCAAGGACAACGGCGCATCGCTGGTCGGCGTACCGCTGTCCCTGTACGCGCGGGCCAAGAACAGTTCCACCTGGCGTGAGGTCGCCCGGGTGACGTCGAACAGCACGGGCCAGGCCAGCTCCGTGCAGAAGCCGACTGTGTCCACGGTGTACGCGTGGGGCTACAACGGGTCGGCGGACTTCCTCGGCTCCCGCAGCGGCAACGCCACCATCGAGGTCCGGCCGCTGATCACGGCTAACCTGTCCGTGGCGGCGATCAAGCTCGGTCAGACCACGACGTTCTACGGGTACATGCGACCCCAACATCCGGGCACAACCGTCTACCTCCAGCGCCAGTCGGGCACAACCTGGCCCACCGTCGCCACAACCAAGCTGAACAGCACCGGCAACTACGCCTTCTCCATCAAGCCGGGCGCCCGCGGCACCTACAACTACCGAGCGGTCTGGCTAGCCGACGCAGACCACGCCACCACCGTCAGCCCCCCAAAGACACTCACCGTCAGCTGACACCGATCGGACGACCTGGTCAGCGCGGTGCGTCGGCCAGGTTGTCTGCGGGGCTGCTCGGGGGTGTGGTGAGGGTGCCGTAGCGTTCCATTCGTTGCCAGCGGAGTCTGTTGCCGGCCAGTGCGGTGAACACGGACTGGATCACGACCAGGTACATGAGTTGGCGGTAGACGAACTGCTGCAGCGGGAGGCTCCACAGCGGGCCAGGGTGCTCGCCGTCGAGCCGGAATGCGTAGAAGCCCATGGCTGTCTGGATGGCGAGGAAGCCGAGCCACACCGCGAGAACGCGCACCGGGTCGAGGAACACCAGACCGTAGATGGCGAACACGTCCACGGCCGGCGCCAACAGCGGCAGCAGGACCTGGAACATCAGCAGGTAGGTCAGACCGCGACGGCCGAGCTTGCCTGACTGGCCCCGCTGGACCCACGCCCCACGGTGCTTCCACATCGCCTGCAGCGTCCCGTAGCACCAGCGGTACCGCTGCCGCCAGAGCGTGCCCAGCGAGGCAGGCGCCTCGGTCCAGGCGACCGCGCGCTCCTCGTACACCACCCGCCAGCCGTCCCGGCAGAGCGCCATGGTCAGGTCGGTGTCCTCGGCGAGGGTCACGTCACTGAGCCCGCCGATCTGTTCCAGCGCGCTCCGCCGGAACCCGCCGACCGCGCCCGGCACGGTCGGCATGCACTCGGCCAGGTCGAACAGCCGCCGGTCCAGGTTGAACCCCACGACGTACTCGATGTGCTGCCAGCGGCCGAGCAGGCCGCCACGGTTGTGGACCTTGGCGTTGCCGGAGACCGCCCCCACCGCCGGGTCGGCGAACGGCTGGACCAGCCATCGCACCGCGTCCGGCTCGAACACCGTGTCGCCGTCGACCATCACCACCAGGTCGTACGACGCGGCCTGCAGGCCGGTGTTCAGCGCCGCGGGCTTCCCCGCGTTGGCCTGCCGGATGACGTGTACGCCGGGCAGCCGCAACGACTCGACCAGGTCGGCCGTGCCGTCGGTCGATCCGTCGTCGACCACGATCACCTCGACCGGATAGTCGGACGCCACCAGTGACCGTACAGCGGCCTCGATCCCGGCCCGCTCGTTGTACGCCGGGACGATCACGGTCACCGGTTCGGTCACCGGAGTCCCGTCGCCCCAGGTCCAGTACCGCTCCCGTGCATGCCGTCGGGCCGCGATCACGGTCGTCACCGCACGGAGCACGCTCAGTGCGCCCGCGGCGACCAGTAGCCAGGTGAGCACGGTCGTCGTACCGTCGCTCAACCGGATCGCCCCGATGACGGCCAGCCCGCGGCCGCGCTCGGACAGGCTCGCCTTGGTGACGGGTTGCGGTAAGGACACCGCATCACTCGCCGTCGCGAACCGGAACCCGCGGGCCTGTGCGGCCGGGATGATCTTCTGCAGGGCGGCCAGCGTCTGGCTGCGGTCGCCACCGGCGTCGTGCATCAGCAGCACCTGGCCGGCAGTGCCCTTCGGCGTGGAGTTCGCCACGATTTTGGCTACCCCCGGCTTCCGCCAGTCCTCGCTGTCCAGGGTGCTCAGCACCGTCAGATAACCCGCCTCGCGGGCGGACCGGATCGCCGACCAGTCGGCGTCTGCGAGCTCTTCCGGCGTCGACGAGTACGGCGGCCGCAACAGCGGGCTGTCGACGTCGGCGGCACCGGCCAGGATGAGCTGGGTCTGGCGCAACTCGAACGAGCGGCGCCAGTCCGGTAAGGTGCCGAGGTTCGTGTGGGTGAAGGTGTGCACGCCGATTTGGTGGCCCTCGGCAACGATGCGGCGGGTGAGCTCGGGATGTTCCGCCACCTGGGTGCCGATCACGAAGAACGTCGCCTTGATCTTGTACCGGGCGAGCAGGTCGAGCACCTTCGGGGTCCACTCCGGGTCCGGTCCGTCGTCGAAGGTGAGCGCGATCGTCCGCGGTTTCGGCCGGAACGAGCGATCGCCGGCCGGCCCGGCATCGATGACCGGGCCGCCAGACCTGATGGCCGGAGGCACGGCCGCTCGACTGCCGATCGCGGTCACCTCGCCGTCGGGCGTGTGCCCGAACAGATGGTCGGTGTACCCCTGCAGCGCCAGGGCGTTGGTGAGACCCACCAGCAGCAGGGCGAGGATCATCCAATGGGTGCGGAGCGGCGCTCGTTTGGCCCGTCGGGCGGGTCCGCGTCGGGCCTGTGCGCGCCGGCTCACGGCTTGGACGGCGACTTGGTGCGTCCAGGCGGCGTCGTCGGCTTACCGTGTCCCGGCGTCGCCGTGGCGGTCGTCCGAGCCGGCGGCCCGGGGGTCTTCGTGGTCGCCGTCGGGGTGACCGTCGGTGTCGTCGGTGTCGTCGGACCGGTCGGCGTTGGCGTCTGTGTTGAAGTCGGAGTAGGAGTCGTCGGGTCCGGCGTACTGGACTCCTCGGCGTCAGGGGTGGCCGCGGTCGGCGTCGGCTTCACCTTCGGCCGCTGCTCCGACTGCGCCTTGTCGTTCCCCGGCAACGGAATGAACTGGTTGTCAGGCGCCGGCCCACCGAGCACACTGCTCGCGAGCAACACCAGATAGACGACGACCGGTACGGTGACGGCCGCACCGGCGATTCGGACCCTGCGACGTCGACGCCCCGACGAATCGACGAACACCGGTGCCTGGTCGGAAGACGGTTCCACAAGCGGGGGATCTTATCGGGATTTTCGCTGACCCGGCAGTCATCGTCCGGGGCTCCACACGGGGTAGTGACACGGTAACTCTGTGGCAGCGGGATCAGGTGAATTCCCGGTACCGAAACCCACCACCATGCGCCGGGTGGGGGTGGGGGTGGCTACTGTCGTCGGGTGCAGAAATGGCCTGGTCGTCCCTATCCCCTCGGAGCCACGTACGACGGCTCCGGAACGAACTTCGCGGTGTTCTCGGAGGTTGCCGAACAAGTTGACCTGGCACTGATCGGGGACGACGGGACCGAGCAGCTGGTCCAGCTGACCGAGGTGGACGGGTTCGTCTGGCACGCCTTCCTCCCTTCGGTCCAGCCCGGCCAGCGGTACGGGTACCGCGTGCACGGTCCGTACAACCCGGCCGAGGGACACCGGTGCAACCCGTCCAAGCTGCTGCTGGACCCGTATGCGAAGGCGATCGACGGCCAGGTCGACGGTGACGAGTCGTTGTTCAGCTACCGGTTCGCCAAGCCGGACGAGCTGAACACGATGGACAACCGCGAGCACACCATGCTGTCGGTGGTCACCAACCCGTTCTTCGACTGGGGCAACGACCGGCCACCGGGCCACGCGTACCACGAGACGGTGATCTACGAGGCGCACGTCAAGGGCCTGACCAAGACCCATCCCGGGCTGCCCGAGGAGATCCGCGGCACGTACGCCGCGATCGGGCATCCCGCGGTGATCGAGCACCTGACCACCCTCGGGGTGTCGGCGATCGAGTTGATGCCGGTGCACCAGTTCGCCCAGGACGGTCACCTGCAGGAGCGCGGCCTGTCGAACTACTGGGGCTACAACACGATCGGCTTCTTCGCCCCGCACAACGCGTACGCCTCCAACGGCACCCGCGGCCAGCAGGTGACCGAGTTCAAGACGATGGTGCAGGCGCTGCACGAGGCGGATATCGAGGTGATCCTCGACGTCGTCTACAACCACACCGCGGAGGGCAACCAGTTCGGCCCGACGCTGTCGTTCAAGGGCATCGACAACGCGGCGTACTACCGGCTGGTGGACCAGGACAAGTCGCACTACTACGACACCACCGGGACCGGGAACAGCCTGCTGATGCGGCATCCGCACGTGCTGCAGCTGATCATGGACTCACTGCGTTACTGGGTCACCGAGATGCACGTGGACGGGTTCCGGTTCGACCTGGCGGCCACGCTGGCCAGGCAGTTCCACGAGGTCGACCGGCTGTCGGCGTTCTTCGACCTGGTCCAGCAGGACCCGGTGGTCAGCCAGGTGAAGCTGATCGCCGAGCCGTGGGACGTCGGCGACGGCGGCTACCAGGTGGGTAACTTCCCACCGTTGTGGACCGAGTGGAACGGTAAGTACCGCGACACCGTGCGGGACTTCTGGCGCGGTGAGAAGTACACCCTGGCCGAGTTCGCGTCCCGGCTGACCGGCTCGTCCGACCTGTATCAGGACGACAGCCGGCGGCCGCTGGCCAGTATCAACTTCGTCACTGCGCACGACGGGTTCACGCTGCGCGACCTGGTCTCCTACAACGAGAAGCACAACGAGGCCAACGGTGAGGGCGGCAAGGACGGCGAGAGCCACAACCGGTCCTGGAACAGCGGTGCCGAGGGGTCGACCGACGACCCGGCCATCCTCGCGCTGCGGGCCCGGCAACAGCGGAACTTCCTGACCACGCTGCTGATCTCGCAGGGTGTGCCGATGCTCGCCCACGGCGACGAACTGGGCCGGACCCAGAGTGGCAACAACAACGTCTACTGCCAGGACAACGAGATCGCCTGGGTCGACTGGGACCTCACTGCCGCACAAAAGGACCTACTGCAGTTCACCAGCCGCCTGCTGAAGCTCCGCAACGACCATCCGGTACTACGCCGTCGCCGGTTCTTCCACGGCGACACCGGTGTCGACGGTCTCGGTGACCTGGTCTGGTTCACCCCGAACGGCACCGAGATGCAGGACGGCGACTGGGGCCGGGACGACGCCCGCGCGATCGCGGTGTTCCTCAACGGCGACGCGATCTCGGAGCCGGACCCGCGCGGTGAGCCGGTGGTGGACGACTCGTTCCTGATCCTCCTGAACAGCAACCACCAGCCGCAGGAGTTCCTGCTGCCGCCGTCGCCGTACGGCGCGGGTTGGACCGTGGTGGTGGACACGACGACCGCGACGGGCGGGGCCAGCGCCGAGGAGCATGCGGCCGGCAGCACGATCAAGCTGGAGGCCCGTGGCACGCTCGTCCTGACCCGTCCCCGGCAGGTCGCGGGATGACGATTCCGTCCCACCGCACCAGTTGGATCCCGCAGTCGACGTACCGGCTGCAGGTGAATCCTGCCTTCGGGTTCGACGCGGCCGCCGAGATCGTGCCGTACCTGCACAGTCTCGGCGTCTCGCATGTCTACCTGTCGCCGATCCTGCAGGCAGCGCCCGGTTCCACCCATGGGTACGACGTGGTCGACCACAGCAGGTTGTCCGAGCCGGCCGGTGGGCAGGCGGCGTTCGACCGGCTGACCGCACGGCTTGCGGACCACCGGATGGGCGCGATCGCTGACGTAGTACCGAACCACGTCTCCGTGCCGACACCGGAGCGGCTCAACAAGGCCCTTTGGTCCGTACTGCGTGACGGCCCGGGCTCGCCTTATGCGGAGTGGTTCGACGTCGACTGGGGATCGGGGGACCAGCCGTTGCTGATGGCGGTCCTCGGCCAGCGGATCGGCAAGGTACTGGCGGCCGGTGAGCTGTCCGTCGACACTGCCGGCGACGAGCCTGTACTGCGGTACTACGAGCACGAGTACCCGCTGCGGCCCGGGACTGAGAACTTGCCGGTGGCGGAGCTGGTCACCGAGCAGTGGTACCGGCTGGCGCATTGGCGGGTCGCGGACGAGGAGCTGAACTACCGCCGCTTCTTCGACGTCGACACCCTCGCCGCGGTCCGGGTGGAGACGCAGGAGGTCTTCGAGGCCACCCACGAACTGCTGCTTGGTCTGTTGCGTGAGGGCAAGATCCACGGCTTCCGCATTGACCACCCCGACGGCCTGGCCGATCCGAGGGGATACCTGCGCCGCCTGGCCGAGCGGACCGGTGGCGCGTGGGTCGTGGTGGAGAAGATCCTCGAGGGCGACGAGGAACTGCCCCGCGACTGGCCCTGCGCCGGCACGACCGGGTACGACGTCCTGCTGCGGGTCGGTGGATTGTTCGTCGACCCTGCCGGGGCCGCACCGCTCGCGGCGTACCACGCCGAACTGACCGGGGAGCCGGCCGACTTCGCGCCGGTCGTGGAGCAGGCCAAGCGCGAGGTCGTGCAGCACGGTCAGTACGCCGAGGTCCACCGGCTCGTCGAGCTGCTCGCCCGGATCTGCCAGGACGACGTCCGGCTGCGCGACCACACCCGGCGCGCGTTCCACGAGGTCGTGGTCGAGCTGCTGGTGAACTTCGACCGGTACCGCGCGTACGTCGTACCGGGTGAGCCGGCGCCTGACGAAGCGGTCCGGGTGCTGGAGCACGCCGCCGAACTGGCCCGGCGCAATCTGGACGAGGAACAGCAGGACACGCTCGACCTGGTCCGCGACCTCCTGCTCGGCCGGGAGGCGGGGACGGCGAGCCGGATCGACGAGCACGCGCGGCACGAGTTGATCGTGCGGTTCCAGCAGACGTGCGGACCGGTGATGGCGAAGGGCGTCGAGGACACCGCGTTCTACCGGTGGTTCCGGTTGTCCTCGCTGAACGAGGTCGGCGGCGATCCGGAGCACTTCGGGGTGTCGCCGGAGGAGTTCCACGCGTTCGCGGCCCGGCTGAACGAGGACTGGCCGCGCACGATGACCACGTTGTCCACGCACGACACCAAACGCTCCGAGGACGTGCGCGCCCGGCTCGCCGTACTGTCGGAGCAGCCCGCCGCGTGGGTGGAGGCCGTTCGTGGGTGGCGCGTGGCCACCGAGGAGTACCGCGGGCCGCTGGTCGACGGGAGTACGGAGTACCTGGTCTGGCAGACGTTGCTGGGCACGTGGAACGACGGGCCGCTCGCCGAAGAACGCCTGCAGACCTATCTTCTCAAGGCGATCCGCGAGGCCAAGCGGCACACCAGTTGGACGTCACCGGATTCGGAGTACGAGGAAGCCGTTAGCGCCTTCGCGTCCGCGGTGCTGTCCGACACCGACGTGCTGACCTCGGTACGCCGGTTCGCCGACGGGCAGAAGGAATTCGTCCGGGCTGCGACGCTCGGGCAGAAGCTGATCCAGCTGACGATGCCGGGCGTCCCGGACGTGTACCAGGGCACGGAACTCGTCGACCTGTCTCTGGTGGACCCGGACAACCGCCGACCGGTGGACTACCGACAACGGATCGACCGGCTGGCCCGGCTGGACGACGGCGCCAAGCCCGCGAACCTGGCCGACGAGAAGCTCCTGGTGACCTCGCGAGCCCTGCGCTTGCGACGCTCGAACCCGGACGCCTTCCACGGCAGCTACACCCCGCTCCCCACCTCCAACGGCCACGCGGTCGCCTTCGCCCGCGGCGACGCCGTTATCACCCTGGCAACCCGCCTACCGGTAGCCCTCCACCGCCTGGGCGGCTGGAGCTCGTCCACGGTCGTCCTCCCCGACGGCTCCTGGCAGAACGTGTTGACGGGGCGCTCAGTGGGCAGCGGAGCGGTCCGGATCGACGACCTACTGTCCGACTACCCCGTGGCCCTCCTCGCCAGGAGCTGAGACCTCACTGCTTAATGCCGAATCGGTCGCGGAACAGTTCGGCGGCTGGCGAGGGCGCCTGCTCGCGGCGGCGGCCGTCGATGAACACGTCCAGCTTGTCGTCGAGGAAGGCGACCAGCCCCGCGAGCTGCGTGGCTCCGTCGAGGGGCTCGGCGTAGCTCCACGCCAGATCGGTGTACCCGGCCACCGAGAAGTAGGAGGCCTGGCCCTTGTAGGCACACGCTGTCCTGCGCTCGGTCGGCGTCAACTCGACGAGCACGTCCTGCGGCGGCAGGTAGAACCGCGTCGGCAGGCTGGTTTCGAAGACCAGGACCGGGTGGGTGCTCTCCGCAATCACCACATCGTCCAGCTCGAGCCGGACCGTCCGCGAGCTCTGCCGGACATCGACCCGGTGATAGGGGTCGCGCGGATGCGCCATCAGCCGCTCGTCCTCCCCGAACCATCCGTCGAACGCCCAGAAATCGAGTACCACGTAGTCGGCCAGGTCGGGGTCCTGAGGCCGGAACCCCACTCCGGGAAACCGGGTGTCACCGATCAGCAGGTCGACCGGGTCGCCGGCGCAGGAGTGGGCGACGAAGGGTGTCCCAGGATCGAGGATCCGGTCCGGCGCGGGGATCGACGGCAGGGTCGAGGCCGCAAGTTCGCCGCGGAGATCAGCCACCGGTACGGCGTACGACGGCACGATGCGGCGCGGCTCCCAGACGAGCATCGCCCGGGTGGTGTCCGCGATCTGGAGCTCTCCGTCGCTCACCCTGATCCGCATCTCGGTCGGCTCATACCGCAGCAGCGGGAAGCTTTCGAACATCCATTCCTGCATCTTGGTGCTCACGCTGCCCAGCGTAGGAGCGTGATCGCCAAGACGATAGAGCGCTGATGGTTAGCTGAAGCCATGCACACGTTTTGTGTCTGGGGGCCGAGGGCTGGGGCTGTGTCGTTGGTACTGGCCGATGGGAGCCGGCCGATGCAGCGGGGTGATGGGGGCTGGTGGCGGCTGGAGGTGGCGGAGGCGGGGCACGGGACGGAGTACGGGTTTTCGGTGGATGGCGGGGAGGCGATGCCTGATCCGCGGAGTGGGTGGCAGCCGGTTGGGGTTCATGGGGTCAGCAGGGTGTTTGATGCGTCCCGGTTTGGGTGGAGTGACGGTGGGTGGGGCGGGCGGGATGTGCGGGGGGCGGTGTTTTACGAGCTACATGTGGGGACGTTCACGGCGGAGGGGACGTTGGAGGCGGCCGCTGGGCATCTGGACTACCTGGTGGCGCTCGGGGTGCAGGTGGTGTCGTTGATGCCGGTCGCGGCGTTCCCGGGGCGGCACGGCTGGGGGTACGACGGGGTGGACCTGTACGCCGTACACGAGCCGTACGGCGGGCCGGAGGCGTTGCAGCGGTTCGTCGACCAGTGTCACGGGGTCGGTCTGGCCGTGTGTCTGGACGTGGTTTACAACCACCTCGGGCCGTCCGGGAACTACCTGGATGCCTTCGGGCCGTACTTCACCGGTAAGCACACGACTCCGTGGGGTCCGGCGGTCAACCTGGACGACGAGGGGTCGGTGGAGGTCCGCCGGTTCATTTGCGACAACGCACTGCGCTGGTTCCGGGACTTCCACGTGGACGCGCTGCGGCTGGACGCCGTACACGCCCTGGTCGACGACAGCCCGCAGCACCTACTTGCACAACTGTCGGTGGAGACGGCGGCGCTGTCGGCCGAGCTCGGGCGGCCGCTCGGGTTGGTGGCGGAATCCGATCTGAACGACCCGCGCATGGTCGAGCCCGTGGCCGAGGGCGGGCTGGGGATGACCGCGCAGTGGAGCGACGACTTCCACCACGCACTGCACACGCTGCTCACCGGAGAGCGAGCCGGGTACTACGAGGACTTCGCGCAGCCCGGCGTGTTCGCGAAGACGCTGACCCAGGTGTTCCTGCACGACGGGTCCTACTCGACCTTCCGGGGCAAGGAGTGGGGCCGGCCGGTGGATCCCGTACGGCACCGGGGCTCGGAGTTCCTCGCGTACACCTCGAACCACGATCAAGTGGGTAACCGCGCACTCGGGGACCGGCCCGCGCTGACCCCTGGGCAGCTCGCGATCGGGGCTGCTCTGGTGATCACGTCGCCGTACACGCCGATGTTGTTCATGGGTGAGGAGTGGGGAGCCTCGACACCCTGGCGGTACTTCACCGACCACGAGGAGCCCGAACTTGCCGAGGCGGTCCGAACCGGCCGGCGGCGGGAGTTCGCGGCGTACGGGTGGGACGCGGGCGAGATCCCGGATCCGCAGGACCCGGAGACCTGGCGTAGTTCGGTGCTCGACTGGGCCGAGGTGGACCGTTCGCCACATCGGGAGCTGCTCAGTTGGTACCGCGATCTGCTCGCGCTGCGGGCCCGGACCGACGAGCTTCGCGACGATCGGCTGGGTTCGGTCGACCTGACGTACGACGTGGACGGGTCCTGGCTGGTGGTTGCGCGGGGAGCCTTGCGCATCGTTGTCAATCTGTCCGACGCGACCGATGTGGTGCCGCTCGACCAGGCCCCGCAGGACAGGGTGATCGCTTACGGTGACGCAGAAATAGTTGCCGAGGGCGCGCGATTGGCCGGGCACGGAGTCGCGATCTATGCGGTCTGAGGTCGCCGGGACCACGCTGAACCCCCAAAAAGCTGGATAAATCAACGAAATCTGACGTCTGAGTCCGTTTGTCGGTGGATGATTCAAGATTTGCTTGTTTCGCGGGCTCCGGTGACTGATTGTGGATCCCAGCCAGCAGGAGCGTTAGCAGGTGGCGACGGGAGGACAGCTATGACAGTCGGAGGCGTCGATACTTACTACGACTACGAAGAGAAACAATGGAAGAGCAGGAGGCTGGGAGGTGGCCCGATCCACCGCGGACCGGTCTGCCCCTCACCACGCACGGTGGAGCACCCACCGGTCGAGCGGCAGGCCGCCGGCCGGGAGCATCGGGCGAAGGAAGAGAAAGTCCTGAGCTGAACCGCTGGCCGGTACCGCCAGAACTTGCCAGCACCAAAGCACTAAAACGCCGAACCGCCGGCCGGGCCAAACCCGACCGGCGTTTCGCCCCGCCCGGGATCTGCCTGCCCGAACCTGCCAGCCGGCCTGCTAGGAACCGGCCGCGGAGAGGACGTCGGCTGCGAGGAGGGAGCGCAGTTCGTCGGTGGTGGGCATCCGGCCGAGTGAGCGAAGCCGCTGGGACTGGGCTTTGCGCATGCCCTCGACCAGGCGGCGGGCTTCCCGGGCGTTGCCGAAGTTGGCGCCGTGCGCGATCCGGTCGAAGTACGCCGTCAGCGGCGGGCCGGCGGCCGGGTCGAGCAGGTAGTCCCCGCCGGCCACCATCCGGTCGGTGATCAGCAGCAGTTCCTCGGCGGAGTAGTTCCCGAACTCGATCGTCTTGGAGAACCGCGACGCCAGCCCGGGGTTGGCGGCCAGGAAGTCGTCCATCTCGGCGGTGTACCCGGCCACGATGATGGCGATCTCGTCGCGGTGGTCCTCCATCAGTTTGACCAGCGCGTCGATCGCCTCCTGGCCGAAGTCGCCGCCGGTACCGGCCGATCGGGACAGCGTGTACGCCTCGTCGATGAACAGCACCCCGCCGAGCGACTTCTCGAACACGGCGCTGGTCTTCTCCGCGGTGTGCCCGATGTACTGGCCGACGAGGTCCCGGCGCGACACCTCGGTGAATCCGCCGTGCGGCAGCACCCCGAGCGCTTTCAGCAGCTTGCCGTAAACCCGCGCGACTGTGGTCTTCCCGGTCCCGGGCGCGCCCGCGAAGATCAGGTGATGGCTGACGCCGCCGACGGTCAACCCGGCCGATCGCCGCCACTCGTTCACCTGGATCTCGTCGACAAGCGCGTGCACCTCGGCCTTCACCTCGGGCAGCCCGACCATCCCGTCGAGGTCGTCGAGCAGTTCCTCCAGCGGACCACCGGATTCCGCGGGCCGGGCCGCAGCCTTCTCGATCACCTCGACCGTGGCGCCGTCGGCGATCGCGATCGCGGGCTGTCCGGTGTTGTCCGTCCGGCAGCCCTCGACCTGGCCACCGCAGCCGGGGGCGAAGGACATCGCGGATCCGCGGGTATCGTGCACGTTCACCCGGCGGACGACCGGCGTACTGCCGTGGGCGACGCCGATGCCGTCCGCCCCGGTACGCGCGATCTCGGTGTCGGTCAGCTCCGGCCGGCTGTACTGGTAGACGTAGACCCCGCGCCCGCCGCAGGCCGTGATCGTGCAGCCGCGGATCAGCGGATCGGAGCCCAGGGCAACGACTATCCCGTCGCCGGCGATCTCGGTGACGGTGGTGTCCAGGATCCGCCCGCTCGCGCCCTCCACCACGATGCCGGTCTCCGCACCCGTCACGGTGCACCCGTCGACGGTGAACGCCGTACTCGCGTGCACGCTGATCGCTGGCCGGGTCCGGCTGCCGACGCGGCACTTCTCGACGGTCAGCACGGTCCGGTCGACCGAGATCGCCAGGTTGTCACCCGCCCGTACGTCGAGTCCGCGCAGCGTGAGCTCACCGTCGACGGCCCGCAGCGTCGGCCAGTCGGCGCCATCGCCATCCAGTACGACGGTCGCGCCGGCCTCGGCCTGCAAGGTGATCGACCGGCCGGTCAGCTCGAGCGTCTCCGCGTACTCCCCGGCGGCTATCGCGACCGTGGCCCCGTCGGGCGCCTCGAGCAGGGCGGAGCCGATGGTCGGATAGGCGCCGGGGCGATCCGCGGCGACGGTCAGGACGCGCATCAGCTGGCCCGGTCCAGCAGCCAGCCGCGGTCGGCCGCCTTCACCCCGGCCTGGAACCGGCTGCGGGCGCCGAGCCGGCCCATCAGCTGCGCGACCATCCGCCGGACGGTCCGGACCGAGATCCCCAGTTGCGCGGCCGCGACCTCGTCGGTAGCCCCGAGTGCGAGCAACCGGAGCATCTCCCGGTCCCGATGAGTCAGGTCCGTGTCGACCGGGAGGTCGTTGTCGGACAGCGGTACGGCGTCCGGCCAGACTCGTTCGAACAGCTCGCGCGCAGTGGCCACCACACTGTTCAGCCGCAGTACTGCGACGCTCCCGTTCGCCGTGTCGGCCGGCAGCACCGCGACCGATCCGTCGATGATGAGGGCGTTCAACGGCACCTGCGGCATCGTCCGGACGGCCACCCCGGCGACGGACATCGCACCGAGGTGCCGGCACAGGGTCGGCGCGGTGCGGGCCGTGTCGGGGTAGATCGCCCGATAGCGCAGACCGGGCCGGACGTCGCGCGGACCGAAGGCCGGGCCGGCCGGGGTCAGGTTGCTGATGGCAATGACCTCGTCGCGTGCCTGGGCCAGCAGGGCGGCGATACCGTCCTGGGCCGGGACGTGCTGGAAGCCGGTGGGGCGGTGCAGAACGGTGACGGTCATGAGAATGGGACCCCCAGAGGTAACGTGGCGGCGACACCGGACGTGTGCCGCCCATCGAGGCGTTCCGGCTCGACTCCGAACGAGCGAGCCAACGTGGTGAGGATGTCGATCGCCGCGTCCAGCGTGCCCGGGTGAGCGGCGGCGACCCGCAGTACGGCGTCGTACTGAGCGGGTTCGAATTGGAAGGGTTGGGTTGAGGGCCGGTCGCCGGTCAGGAGCTTGCCGCTGTCCAGCACGGCCGGGGCGGTGACAGTGACGGCGAGGGTTTGAGCGGTGCCGGTCGCGGTGCCGAGCAGGGTGTCGACCAGCGCCTGTGCGGCCGGATTGGGAAGGGATGCGAAGCCGGTGAGCCGGACGCAGACCTGGTGTACCGGTCCGGAGGCCCAGCCGGTCCAGCGCTCGCGTAGTTGCCCACGGCCCGCATTCGCGTGGGCGAGAGCACCGATCGACGCGAGTGCGTCGGACTCGTCCAGTGGCAGGCACTCGACCTGCTCCCGGTCGAACCGGCGGACCAGTCGGCGGACCGTGTTCGCCAGCACCTGACCGATCTGCTCGTCCGTCGCGATCTCCGGCGTACGGGCTGCTGCGACGGCGACCCACGCACGCGGCGGCTGGTTCTGCTTCGTGCCGGTGTGCAGGACGAGTTGTACGGACACGGCGACCGGCTGTTCATCCGCTGCGTCGGCCAGGGAGGCCAACCGGGGCAGGAGTTCGTACTGCGCGTCGGCACCGACTCGCAGGGTGACACTGGCCCCCTGCGGACGGCTGAGCATCCCGTACGGCTGCTCCCGGACCGTCACCGAGCTCGTGCTGGTCCGTCCGCAGAAGACGCTGACCAGGTTGAGCGCGGTGTCACCGGACAGGTCGATGCGCCGGCGTCGTACCAGGAACAGCAGCAGTACGCCGACCCAGCGGTACAGCCACAGCCCGCGAAACCGTACAGAGGTCAACAAAACCAGGGAGAACGCGGCCACACTCGTCAGGATCAAGGTCATCCGGGAGCCGGCCGTAGCAGCACCGACGGCCACCAAAGCGAACTGCCAGCAGACGATCTGGCCGACCCGGATCGCTCGCTCCGGCATCTCCACCTTGTCCGCCGCGGGTGCAGGCGCAGGCGGCTCGTTCACCAGATACGACCTGGTCGTGTGCGGGGGGATAGCGGCCGTCTGTACTGCGACGGGCCGTGCCGCGGGGCGCTGCGAAACAGTCGCGGCGCGGGCGATCGGCGTGCCGACTGAAGTGGACTGCGGGACCGCACGGGCGCTCGGGGCTTGGGCAGCCGCCTGACCCGGAGCGCGGGCGGTGGTCGCGGCCGGGGGCCTCATGCGACCCTCGGGTCTTCGGGGGAGACCAGCTCGAGGTCGGCTCCACGCGTCACCCGGACGCGCGCGCTCGCCGCGTCGATGTCATCGTCGGACTCCGTTGCCAGCAGCAACCGGTGGGCGTGGTCCCGCACCAACGGGTGCAGGGCGAACCGGCCGGGCGCGGGCTCGGCCACGAGATGCCGGTCCAGTAGCTCGTCCACCATCGGCTCCACTTCCTGTTGGTCGAGACCGGTGAGCCGCGCGGCTCGCCGGACGTCGAACTGAGGTGTCAGACCCAGCAGGCGATAGATCCTGCGGACCGGTTCCGAGAGCGCCCGATACGACGCTTCGAAGAGCGCATGGACGTCGGCCAGCTCTCGGCCGGGAGCGGTCCGGTCGTCCAGCCGCGCGGTCAGCCGGGCCGCCGTCCACGGCTCCCGGTTCCGGACCCGCTCGGCCAGCCGTCGCAGCGCCGCCGGGTGACCGGCGCAGCACCGCAGGATCGGCTCCGAGTCGGTGAGCCGAGCTGCGTCGGCGTCAGCCAGTACGTCGAGAGTGATCGCGGCGTCCCTGTCCAACCCGGCGAGCCGGGGCCGGCTGATCACCAGAACCACAGAACCCGGGGTGTTCGGCAGCAGCTGCCGCACCTGCTCGGCGTCGGCGACATCATCGAGCACCAGCAGGATTCGCAGGCCCAGCGATCGCCAGCAGGCCGCCCGCCCGGCTGTTGTGCTCGGCAACGAGCTTGATGGCGCCGCGGCGTGGATCAGCTCGCCCAGCGCATCGAATGTGTCGATCGGCCGGTCGCGGTGAGTGCGGAGGTCCAGGTAGAACTTGCCGTCCGGGCGAGTGATCGTCGCGGCCGCCTCGAGCGCGAAGGCGGTCTTGCCGATCCCCGGCATACCGTCGATCGTCACCACCTGTACGCCGGCTGCCATATCCAGGTTCGCCACGGCGGCCAGCTCGGCGCCGCGTCCGACGAAACCGGCGATCCTGGCGGGCAGATCCGAGCGGACGGCATCGGTGGTGGTGGGCTGCTGATGAAGCGGCGCTTCGGCTGGGGCGTCGTCGTTCAGGATCGCCTGATGCAAGGCGGTCAGCTCCGCACCCGGCTCGATCCCGAGCTCGCGGACAAGGGCCGTCCGGGCCCGCTGGTACGCCGCCAGCGCGTCGTGCCGCCGGCCGGTACGCCGGAGCGCGGCCAACAGCTTGGTCCAGGTCAGCTCGCGCAGCGGGTCCTCGTCGGTCAGGGCCCGGAGCAACGAGATCGCGTCCGCGGACCTGCCGAGATCCAGGTGCGCATCGGCAAGATCCTCGCGCAACGACCGGTGCAGCTCGGTCAGCCGTTCGACCGCCGAGGTGGCGTCGCCCGTCAGCCCGTCGTACGGGCAACCCCGCCAGAGGCCGAGTGCTTGCTCAACCAGGTTGGCCGCCGCGGCGGCCGAGTTCCCGGCGAGGAGGAGTTTGCGGGCCTGGTCGGACAGGTCGGCGGCGAGATCGGCATCGAGCTCACCGGGCCGGACGTGCACGCGGTACGCGCCGGGACGACTCTCGATCCGGTCGCCGGGGAGGGCGCGACGGAGCTGCCAGACGTACGTCTTGAGGTTGCGCTGGGCCGAGGCGGGCACGTCCAGACCGGCCCAGACCGCCTCGATCAGCTGGTCCGTGCTGACCCACGCGTTGCGGTGCAGCAGGAGCAGGGTCAGCACGGTGGCCGGCTTGCCGCCGCACACGTCGAGGGGCTCCCGGTCCGGGCCGTCGACCTCGAGCGGGCCCAGCACCCGGAACGCGATCCGGGCCGATGTCTGCGCTGAGTGACCGTTCATGCCACATACGATCCGTAGTCGACGATGACATTTCGATGACACGCGAGGACCCGAGTGCGCGTACTGGTGGTAGAGGACGTCGAGGACATGCGGATCGCGATCGTCGCCGCGCTCCGGTCGGCCGCGCTCGCGGTCGACAGCGCCGTCGACATCGCGTCGGCCGACGAGGCGCTGTGGGTGAACTCCTACGACTGCGTGGTGTTCGACCGGATGCTGCCGGACGGCGACTCGATCGGCTATGTTCGCAGCCGCCGGCAGGAGGGCTGGGCGGTGCCCGTGCTGTTCCTGACCGCGCGGGACACGCTGGCCGAACGGATCGACGGGTTCGAGCACGGCGGTGACGACTACCTGGTCAAGCCGTTCGCTGTGGAGGAGCTGATCGTCCGCGTGCTCAGTCTGTGCCGCCGGGCCGGCGCCGGCCGCCCACCGGTCCTGCGGTACGACGACGTCGAGGTCGACACCGGACGCCGCGAGGTCCGCCGGGCGGGTGTCCTGCTGACCCTGACCGCGAAGGAGTTCTCCGTGCTCGAGTACCTGATGGTCCGCCCCGAGCAGGCGGTGTCCCGCTCCGAGCTGATCGAGCACTGCTGGGACATGGCCGCCGATCCGATGTCGAACGTGGTGGACGTGACGATCAAGCGGCTGCGGAGCAAGCTGCGTCAGCCCGAGCTGATCCAGGCCGTCCGCGGCCAGGGGTACCGGCTGACCCGATCGGGTGAGTCCGGATGAGGGCTCCCGCGGCCGAGCGGTTGCGCCGGTTGCGCTGGCGGCTGACCGCGATCTTCACCGCGATGAACACGATCGGCCTGGTCGTGTTCGCGCCGCTGATCATCACCCTGGACGGCAACAACGGTGAAGACGACGTCAACAACGAGCTTCACGTGGTGACGCAGTCCGTGATGCGGCTGATCACCGACAGCAACTCGCTCGGCCTCGACCGGATCCCGAACGATCCGCTCTACAACCGCTGCCCATCCTTCATCGTGCTGCCGGGCGGTGCGCCGTCGTTCCCGGTCCAGGCCAGCGCGAACCCCTGTGGGGTGGAGATGGACCGCGCGGCGCTGGACCAGCTGGCGACCGAAGCGGTGTCGAGCGGCGCCAGCCTGCGCGCCGACGGCGAGGCGGCCAACGGTGACCGGGTCCGGGTCGCGGCCGAACCGTTCATGGACTCGAGCAGGCGGTACGCCGGCGCCGTGGTGGCCTGGGCCGATGTCGAGGACGAGCGCAGCCGGCACAGCAATCTCGTCCTCGTCGTGCTGATCGGCTGCGGGATCCTGATCGGCGCGGCGGCGCTTGTCGGATACTGGCTGTCCGGACGGGCTATCCGGCCGGCGACGGCGGCCCTGGAACAGCAGGAAGTCCTGCTGGCCGAGACCGCACACGACCTCCGTACTCCGGTCGCGGCGCTGCGGGCCTTGGCGGAATCGGCCGCGAGGGATCCGGGCCAGCGCGAGGAGTTGCTGCCCCGAACGGTTCGGCTGGCCGGACGGATGGGTGACATCATCGACGGCCTGCTGGTCCGGGCCCGGCTCGCGGCCGGCGTCGAACACCTGTCGATGCAACCGGTCTGGCTCGATCAGCTGGTCGCCGGCGTGGTCGAGGACACCCCGGCCGGCAACGCGCGGATCTCGGTGGTCACCGCGCCGACGAAGGTCCGGGCCGATCCGGCCTTGCTGCAACGGGCCATCGGCAACCTTCTCGACAACGCCCTGCGGCACGGGCGGGGTCCAGGTGGCCAGGCCGTCGTCACCGTGACGGTCGCCGATGGGCGGGTCACCGTGGCCGATCAGGGGCCGGGCGTGGATCCGGCGGTCGGGGACGACCTGTTCGAGCGATTCACCAGTGGGGGTGGGTCGTCGGGTCTCGGCCTGTCGATCGTCCGCTGGGTCGCCCTCTCACACGGCGGAGACCTCAAGGTCTACAACGCCGACGAAGGCGGCGCCATCTTCGAATTCCACCTCCCCGCCCTCGCCACCACCCCCTAACCCGAACCTCGGACACCACCCCGGGACCTCGGACACCACCCCGGGACCTCGGTCACCACCCCGGGACCTCGGTCACCACCCCGGGACCTCGGACACCAATCCGGGACCTCGGACACCAATCCGGGACCTCGGTCACCACCCCGGGACCTCGGACACGTTATTTTCCTGTCCGCGGTCCCCAGTTCCTGTCCGCAGTCCCCACATCCTGTCGCGGGTACGAACTGGGACCTCGGACACCAACCCGGGATCTCGGTCACCAACCCGGGACGTCGGACACGTTGTTTTCCTGTCCGCGGTCCCCAGTTCCTGTCTGCAGTCCCCACATCCTGTCGCGGGTACGAACTGGGACCTCGGACACCAACCCGGGATCTCGGTCACCAACCCGGGACCTCGGACACGTTATTTTCCTGTCCGCGGTCCCCACTTCCTGTCCGCACCCGCACGAACTCGGCGCATGAACGGGTCCCGGCGGAGCGGCGTACCGGTGGCTACTGTCCAGTGGTTGGAACCGACGCGGGCTGGACCGGATCTGGATGGCTGCTGGACCAGGGCTGATCTAGCCTCGTGCCTGTGAAGATCACCGATCTGGGTCGCCGGCTCACGATCCGTGACGTCCAGCGGCGCCGGGCCGAGCGGACGGGTGCCGAGCGGACGGGTGCCGAGCGGACGGGTGCCGAGCGGACGGGTGCCGAGCGGACGGGTGCCGAGCGGACGGGTGCCGAGCGGGGCCCCGAGCGGACGGGTGTCGAGCGGACGGGCGGCGGGCGGCGGAGGGCTGGCGGCCTCGGGCGGCGCTGGCCGCGGTGGTGGCCGGGTGTGTGGCGATCACCGGTGTCGCCGTGGCCGGAGCCGGGAACGCCTCGCCCGGCGTGCAGTTCAGCCGGTCCAGCAGCTGGATCTACAACAGCACGCTCGGCATGATCTTCCACGTCAACGGCAGCACCAAGAACGTCGACAGCCAGGTCTCGTTGCCAGGCGCCGGCCCGGGTACCCAGATCGTCGAGTCGGACCAGAGCGGGTACGTGCTGGCCCGCGGCCGGACCTACGAGTTCGGCAAGTCCGACCTCAAGGTGCTGGATCCGCAGCCGGCCCCGGCGAACGAGCAGCCGATCGGCCTCGAGGGTTCCGGCGCAGCGTTCGCGGTCTATCGGCAGAGCGGCCGGGTGGTCCGGTTCAACGATCAGCCGGCCGTCGCGACCGTCGGCGCCCGGCTCGGACAGCCGGTGGTGACGAGCAGCGGCACGTTGTGGGTCAACCGCCTGGACAACGGTCAGCTGTGCCAGTTGCCGATGGACGCCGACCGGCTGTCCTGCCCGGCCAAGCTGCCGCCCGGGCACACCGGCGCCCTCACTGTCGTCGGCAACGACCAGGTGGCCTTCGTCGACACAACAGCCCGCGAGCTGTACGCCGTGGACGCGGGCGGCCTCGGCCGTAAGGTGCCCGTGCGACTGCCGGAGTTGTCCGGCGCCGCGCTCGTCGCTTCGAACGACGTGGACGGCCGGATCGCGATGGTCGACCCGCGGCAGGCGACCCTGCACCTGGTCGACACCGCCGAGCTGGACGGCGGCGAACCAGGTGCGGCGCCGGTGAAGAAGCAGCTTCGCCAGGGCAAGTACGAGCGGATCGCCTCGTCCGGCAACAGCATCGCGCTGATCGACGACGGCACCGACACCCTGATCACGCTGGACCGCGACGGCAACGAGAAGGCGGTCCGCAAGATCCCACCGCCGTCGGCGAAGGCCAGGGTCGGCCGCGACGACCGGTCCGGACTGTTCCGCGGTGGCGACTCCCGCCTATACGTCGCGAGCAAGTCGGGCGAGCAGGTGATGGTCGTCGACGACACCGGGGACGTGACCTCGGTCGACACCAGCCGCCCGGCCACGTCCAAGCCGGAACGTCCCAGTGACACGCCAACCACCACACCTGATCCGCCACAGCAGAACAGGCCGACCAACAGACCGTCCCAGCCGCAGACGACTGATCCGCGGACGAACGATCCACGGACGAACGATCCACGGACCACCGAGCCGACCGACCGGCCCGGTGATGAACCTGGTGACGACCGGACGCGGCAACCAAGGCGTCCTCGAGAGACCGCGAAGCCACCGATCCAGGCGAGCCGCCCCGGCGTACCACGTGCTGTCTCCGGCGCACCGGGCAACGGTTCCGCCACGATCACCTGGGGTGCGGCCGCGTCGAACGGCGCCACCGTCACGTCGTACCGGGTGAGCTGGAACGGCGGGACCCGCACCCTGGCAGGGACGGACCGGAGTACGACGATCACGGGGCTCACCAACGGCATGACGTACACGTTCACCGTCCGCGCGGTGAATCGGGTCGGCGCCGGACCGGGCAGCAACACCCGCGGGATCGTGCCGACGCTCCAACCCGCCGATCCGCCGGCCAACTTCCGCGTGGTCCCTGGCGATCGGAAGATCACCGTCAGCTGGGCCCGGCCCAACCTGCGCGGCGGCCAGCTGGTCGAGTACCGGTACTCGGCGTCCGGACCCGGTGAATGGCCGGCCGGTAGAGGCCTCAACACCAGCCACACGTTCACCGGCCTGGCGAACGGCGACTACTTCGTCGTCGAGGTCTACGCGGTCACTTCCGATGCCAAGGGCAACCTGATCAGCGGCAAGAAGGTCAGCAAGCTGGTCGAGGTCGGCAGCGGCGGCGGCGGATCGTCACCGTCGTTGCGGGCGGCCCGGGGCGCGGCCACGTCGACCAACGGCAGCCACCCATGCCTGCGGCCGGGTTGTGCCTACATCAAGATCACCGGGACTGGTCTCAAGCCCGACACCGAATACTTCTTCCAGCCGTACACGACCCAGTGGCAGCCGTCCAACCCGGGCGCCACGCTGACCACCGAGTCCGACGGCAGCATCCTGATCGACGACCGGTTCGCCACCGACGCGCCCGGCCAGCAGGTCTGGGTGGTGGCCAGTGCCGACGGCCAGCAGACCGTGACCTCCAACAAGTTCACCTGGAGCAGCCAATGAGTGCGACGATCCCGCCCGGCGAGGCGTACCGGCTGGTCGCCGACAACCTGCAGCGCGTCATCCACGGCAAGCCCGAGGTGGTGCGACTAGCGCTGACCGCGTTGTTCGCCGAGGGACACCTGCTGATCGAGGACGTGCCGGGGCTGGGCAAGACCACGTTGGCGAGGTGTATCGCCCGCAGCATCGACGCGAGCTGGAACCGGATCCAGTTCACCCCCGACCTGCTGCCCGGCGACATCACCGGCGTGATGGTCTACCACCAGGGCAACGAGACGTTCGAGTTCCACCCGGGCGGCATCTTCGCCAACGTGGTGGTCGCTGACGAGATCAACCGCGGTACGCCGAAGACGCAGTCCGCGCTGCTCGAGGTGATGGCAGAACGCCGGGTCACGGTCGACTCCAACACCCGCGCGGTCCCGGATCCGTTCCTGGTGATCGGGACTCAGAACCCGATCGAGATGGAGGGCACCTACCGGTTGCCCGAGGCGCAGCTGGACCGGTTCCTGATGCGGATCGAGATCGGCTATCCCGACCACGACGCCGAAGTACGGATCGTCCTCGGCGACACCGGCCGGATCGGGCCGGACTCGCTCAGCCCGGTGATCGACGTACCGGCGCTGCGCAACGCGATCGCGGCCGTTCGGTCGGTGCACGTCGATCCCGCGATCAGCTCGTACGCCGTGAAGCTGGCGGCCGCGACCCGGGAGCACACCGCCGTCCGGTACGGCGCGAGTCCGCGGGGCAGCATCGCCTTGGTCCGCGCGGCGCGGGCGTATGCGGCGACGGACGGGCGCGCGTTCACCACACCCGACGACGTGAAGCAGGTCGCGCAGCCGGTGCTCGCGCATCGCCTGGTGCTCACGCCCGATGCCGAGCTCAGCCAGCGGCCGCCGTCATCGGTCGTCGACGAGGTGCTGGCCGCAACTCCGGCGCCGACCGCAAGCATGGGTACGGTCTGAGACAGGTGGATCGATCAATGGTCTGGGGACATCGATCATGGGCATAAAGAAATCCATTGCCCTGCTGGGGGCAAGGCGCACAGCAGAAGCCGGCGACCGGGGTGCTGCAGTTGGTAAGGAATCTAGCGACCGGGGCGGTGCGGCAGCTGGCGCTGTTTGGCGGGGGCGGGCGGCGTTGGCGGGGGTGGTGGCCGCTTGCATGGTGGTGACGACGATCGCCGTCACCGGCGCGGGCGCGAACCCGGTCGGGATGAAGTTCGCCCAGACGGGACACCTGATCTACAACAGCACGCTGGGCACCGTGTTCCGGATCGACGGCGCGACCAAGAACGTCGACGCTCAGGTGAAGGTCCCGTCGGCCGGACCAGGCACGACGGTGGTGCAGACCGACAAGAGCGGATTCATTCTGGCCCAGGGCCGCACGATCGAGTTCGGCAAGTCGGATCTCCAGGTGGCTGACCCGTTGCCCGCGCCGGCGACCGAACGTCCGGTCGTGATGGAAGCCGCGGGCGCGGCCTTCGCCGTCTACCAGCGGGCGGGCGCGGTCCAGCGGCTGGGCGAGAACCCGGCGACGGAGACTCTCGGCGGTGCGCTGGGCCAGTCGGTCGTCACCTCGACCGGCACGCTCTGGGTGCACCGGCTGTCCACCCAGGAGCTGTGCCAGCTGCCGCTCCGGGCCGAGCGGATCGCCTGTGTCGCCAAGGTGACCGCCGGGCACACGGGTGCGTTGGCGCTGGTCGACGATCAGCCGGTGTTCGTGGACACGACGGTGCGCGAACTGCGCGCGGTCAACGGCGACGGGCTCGGCCGCGCGATGTCGTTCGCCCAGCTGGACATCCCGGCGGACGCGATCGTGGCCGCCCACGACGTGGCCGGCCGGATCGCGATTCTGGACCGGTCGAAGAACGTGCTGCAGTTGGTCGACACGTCGCAGGTGGTCAGCGGGCGACCGTCCGCCGAACCGGTGGTGAAGAGGCTCCGGCCGGGCAAGTACGAGCAGATCGCCTCCTCGGGGGACGGGGTGGCGCTGATCGACGCGACCGACGACAGCCTGGTGACCCTGGATCGCGACGGCGAACCGAAGACGCGGCAGAAGATCCCGCCGCCGTCGAAGGACGCGAAGACCGCGAAGGACGAACGCCCGAGCCTGTTCCGCGGCGGCGACTCCCGCCTGTACGTCGACAGCAAGGCCGGCGAGCACTCGATGGTTGTCGAGGGCAACGGCGAGGTGACCGAGGTCGAGGTGGCCGGGCGAGGGGACGAGAAGGACGAGAACAAGACCACGCCGTCGGCCAAGCCGTCCCAGTCGATCAAGCCGTCCCAGCCGGTCAAGCCGTCCACCCCGACGAAGACGGTCCAGCCGACCGAGGAGGAGCGCCGGGAGACGCCGACCCCGGCGAACCCGCCGAAGACGAAGCGGTCCGATCCGGAGCGTGAGAAGCCCGAAACGAACAAACCGAAGCCGAGGAACACGCCGCGGAAACCGGCGGTCCAGGCCGGCCGACCCGGTGCCCCAGGCGACGTTTCCGCCACCCCTGGCGACGGTTCCGCGCTGATCAAGTGGACCACGGCTGCCCCCAACGGCACGCCGATCACGTCGTACGTCGTGTCGTGGTCCGGTGGTAGTCGCACGGTCGAGGATTCGGACCGCAGTCTCAATGTGACCGGGTTGACCAACGGGTCGTCGTACGTCTTCACCGTGCTCGCGGAGAACCGGGCCGGCCGCGGTGCCGGGGTTTCGTCCGCGCGGATCACGTTGGGCGGCGCGGCCGATGCGCCGGTCGGGCTGACGACGACTGATTGGCCCGAGGAGGTCATGCTGTCCTGGCGGCAGCCGGATCTGAACGGCGGACGCCTGCTGCGGTACGAGGTCACACAAGGTGGCGTCAACGAGAGCACCACGGCGGCCAGCTATCGATGGAGCGGGCTCAGCACCGGTTCGCAGTACACGTTCCAGGTCCGGGCGGTGACGAGGAGCGCCGACGGCCGGGTTCTGGTCGGTAGCAACGCCTCCATCGCGGCGACGCCTGGCTCCGGTGCCGACGGGACGATCCAGATCAGCCACGGACGCTCGGGCGACTACACCGACTCGAACTGCCCCGAAGGCACGTCGGGCTGCGCCTTCATCCTGCTCAACGCGCGGAACCTGGCACCGAACACGACCTACATGTTCCGCGCCTATGCCAGCGAGTGGGGCGAACTGCATGATGGCGGGTTCGAGTTGGAGACTGATGCCGACGGCAACCTGACGATGCACAAGTTCCACAACTCCGCCGTCGGCCAGCAGGTCTGGGTCACCGTCGACGGCCCCGGCGGACACTTCGAGTCGAACCGCGTCCTGTGGCCGGACGAATGACCATGCGGCTGACCGGACGGGGTATCGCTGTCCTGGTGACCTCGATCGCTGCGTACGTGATCGGGGAGTGGGCCGGGTATGCGTTCTTCCGGGCGTTGGCCGGGCTTGGGCTCGGAGCGCTGGTCGCCGCGACGGTGCTGACTGTCCGGCAACCGCAGGTCTCGGTACGACGGGATCTGTCGCCGGATCGGGTCGAGCGGGGGCGACCGGCGTTGGCGACGTTGCGGGTGCGGAACACGGGCAGCCGGTGGCAGCCTGCGTTCGCGGCGCACGACGTGGCCGGTGACGCACGGGAGCAGGTCCGGATCCGGCGACTCGGCCCGGACAGCGAAGCGACGTACCGGTATGAACTGCCGACCTCGCGGCGTGGACGGATCGCGGTCGGCCCGCTCACCCTCGAACGGCGTGACCCGCTCGGTCTCGCGCGCAACAGCCTCGCCACCGGTGAGGTCGCGACGCTTTGGGTGCACCCGCGCCGCCACCCGACCCGTACGGTCGTTGCCGGTCGGCCCCGGCACCACCACGTCGGCCGGACCGCGGACGACTCGCTGCGTGGATCGGCCGACCTGCGCGACGTCCGGCCGTACGTCGTGGGCGACGAGGTGCGGCACCTGCATTGGAAGGCGACGGCCCGGACCGGTCAGCTGATGGTGCGTGACTACGTCGATCCCGACCAGCCTCGGTTGACCGTGCTGCTCGACACCCGGTCCGAGACTTTGCCGGAGGCAACGTTCGAGGAGGCGGCCGAGGTGGCCGCGTCGATCCTCTTCGCCGCGTCGATGGCCGGGCACCGCTGTCGGTTGCTGACGTCGGCCGGTGCTGACCTGGCGGCTCCGGGTGGTGCCCTTGCTTCGCGGCAGTTCCTCGATGAGCTTTGCCTCGCCAAGCAGAGCGACGATCGGGCGGCTCTGCTTCCACCTTCGCTGACGACCGGTGCATCAAGCGGTGGAGCGATCGTGGTCGTGACCGGCGCGCGGGGGACGGCCAGTGACCTGGCGCCCTTGCTGGTTCGGTACGGCTCGGTCACCGTGCTCGGCCTCGGGCCGGTGCGTGGGATCGCGCCGATCCTGGGCGCTCGGGTGATCCTCGCCGGTGATGCGACCGATGCGTTGCAGCAGTGGAGCGGAGTGATCGAGTGAGCACGCGGCGGCGGACTCTGGCGGTGGTGGTCGCCGCGCTGATCGCAGGTCTTTGCTTCGGGCCCGTTTTCGGTGTGGCCCCGCTGCTGCTGCCGGTTGGCGTGATCTGTTTGGTCGCCTACGGCGTCACCGAGCTGTGCCGGTACTGGCAGGGGCTGCTGCCGTGGCGGCCTCTGCTGATGGCTTTTGGTGGGCTGCTGGCTTTGATCGAAACGGTGCTTCAGGCAACCACCATGGCCGGTCTGCCGACGCTGGAGTCGGTCCGCGCACTGGGCCGTGGGTTGAACTCGTGGCAGCTGACGTTGGAGTCCACCTGGCCGGCTCGGCCCGACTCCGAGCTGCTGCTCTTCGTGCCTCTCCTTGTTCTGCTGGCTTGTCTGCTGGGGATCGAGTTGCTCGACCGGGCGCCGGTCCTGGTCGCCGTGATCCCCGCGCTGGTGGTGGTCGGGGTCAGCCAGACCTACATCGCGCTGACCGGTGCGACCGCCGTACTGGTTGCCCTCGGTTTCGCCGCTGTTGTTGCCGCGCTGCTGGTACCCGATCTGGTCAGCCCCGACCGAGTACGGCGTACGAGTCCTGTGACTCCGTTGATCGCGGCGGCTGTGGTCACGGTGGTGGCGGTGATCGGCGGGTTCGTCGTGAGCGCGATCGATCCCGTCGGCAGGGACCCGTACACGTTGCAGCGTGTGCAGAGTGCGACGGCGCCGGGAGCGCGGCCGACGAGTCCGCTCGACGAACTGGCCGGGCGACTGCAAGGGCCGGACAAGGACGCGGTCGTGTTCCGCTACCAGTCGTCGGATCCGGTTGGGCGATGGCGGCAGGTGGCACTGGACGACTTCGACGGGGCGAACTGGACGACTAGCCATCCGGTCCTCCGACTGGGCTCCCAGTTGACGCCGGATTCGGACGTCACGGTGCCGGTGAGCCCGCAACGCGCTTCGGTCCGACTCGATGGGCTGCGCGGTCCGTGGTTGCCTGGGCAGCTGTTGCCGTCCGGGGTCCAGGGCGCGGTCGAGCCGCAGGTCGAGCCGATCGGCAGCACCCTGCTCGCCGAGGAACCGCCCGGCCAGTACGAGCTGACCTGGTCGAAGCCGACCGTCGACGCGCAGTACCTGCTGCACGCGGGCGTGGATGCTGAGGCGCCTGGTGGTCTTGGCGATCTCGGGTCCGCGCCGAGCGAGGTGACCGAGTTGGCGGTGTCCGCGCTCGCCGATCGAAGGGCGACGTTCGCGACGGCGCTGGCGCTGGAAGCGTACCTGCGGAAGAACTACAACCTGGCCGTTCAGGAACCCTTGCCGACGGGGCACAGCTGGCCGCAGCTGCGCCGGTTCCTCTTCGACGGGGTGCCGGGGACCAGTGAGCAGTTCGCGGCTGCCTATGTCGCGATGGCCCGGATCAACGGGATCCCGGCCCGGCTGGTGGTGGGATTCCGGGCACCGGCGCAACCGGATGCGGATGGCTGGTACACGGTGCGGAACCGCGATGCATTGGCCTGGCCCGAGGTGGCCGTGGCCGGCGTCGGTTGGTGGCCGCTGGATCCCGCGGGACAAGCTGCGACCGGGAAGACCGCAGTACCGGGTAGTGACACCGACGTGACGGACCAGGCGCGGAAGGAGGTGCCACCAGTTGAGGATCTCGAGGATCCGGAGGTAGCGCCGGCTCCCGCCGATCGGGCCGGCGGTTCGACTTGGGACGGCGTCGGGGTTCCGGTGTTGTGGATGTTCGTCGCGTCTTCGCTGGTGTTGCTGCTGTGGTTGTTCGGCGTACCGCTGCTGAAGTTCGTTCGCGCTCTGCGGCGTCGGCGGCGTACGGGGAGTGCGGCGGTTGTCGGGGCGTGGGCGGAGGCGCGGGATCGCCTGCGTGCGCACGGGGTTGCGGTGACGTCGGGGATGACGGTCAGGGATCTCGCGTTGGCGTCCTCGGACGTGACGGATGCGCGCGCTCAGGCAGGGCTCGGGTTAGTCGCGCGGTCGGTTGACCATGCGCTGTGGTCGGGCGCGCCGGTCAGCGATGAGGTCGGCCGGCAGGCTTGGGCGGGTGTCCGCGAGGTACGCCGCGGGCTGCGGTCGAGGCCGTGGACCGATCGACTGCAGGCCGCCTTGGAGCTACGGAGCCTCTTCTAGCCCTTGCAGGTTGCGCCGCGGATGGGGACCGGCTCGGTGACGTACACGGCGTTGCCGTCGCTGCCTTGAACCAGGAAGCAGTACTTGAGACCTGGGCTGACCTTGACCGTCAGCGAAGTACTGGAACCCATGTACCGGGTCTGAACTCCCTTGCCGCCCTGTTCCGCGATGTGGGCGTAGTAGGCCAGCGGCTTGGTGCTCGTCCACTGCAGCAAGAGCGAGGTCCCGTTGTCCTTGACGGGCTTGACCTCGACCTTCACGGCCGGAGTGATCGTCTGGGTCGGCGTCACGCTCGGGGTTGCGGAGGCGACGGGGGGAGGGGTGGTGCGCTGCGGGTCGTCGTCGTTCATGACCAGCCGCAGGACGATCGGCACGACTGCCAGCAGTGATACCACCGCGGCGGCGCCGATCATGACGTCCTTGGAGAGTCGCTTGCGCTTCTTGCCCGGCTTCTTGGCTGGTTTCGTGCGCGGCTTTGTGGCTTGCGCGGGCGGGGTGGTGTGGGTGACGCGAGCGGCGGCCAGTTCGTCGCGGAAGTCGTCGAAATCCAGTTCGTCGTCGGCCTCCTGCTCCGGTGCGTGCAGGAGGGTTTCGAGTGCTTCGGCCGCCTCTGCCGCTTCCGGCCGATCATCCGGTTCCTTCGCCATCATCCGGGTCAGCAACGCGGTCAACCCGGCCGGCACGTCCCGCCCCGACACCTCCGGAACGGGCTCGCGCAGCACCCTCAGTACGACGTCGTCAGCGGTCTCACCAGGCCTTACAGGGAAGGGGGAATGGCCCGTCAACGCGAGATAGAGGACGGCGCCGAGTCCGTACACGTCCGCCTGCTCGGAGAGCTCGCCGTCCCGCAGTACCTCGGGAGCCGTGTACGCCGCGTCGGCCATCAGATCGCGCGGAAACCGCACCCGCAGCGCGAGCCCGAAGTCGCTCAAGGCCGGCTGACCCGAGGACCGCTCGAGCACATTGGCCGGCGTGACTCCGCCGTGGACCAGCCCGATGTGGTGCGCCTCGGCGAGCACCGTGGCGAGGATCTGGCCGAGGATGACGACATCGCCGATCGGCAGCGGGCCGCGTCGTACCAGGTCGGGTAGGGACTGCGGACAGAATTCCATCCGCAACCCGCTCCGCCCGTCCGGCAGCTCGTCGATCGCCTCGACCCGCACGATCGAGGCCACCGATCGCAACCCGGCCAGCTTCGCCTGCTCGACCTCGATCCCGTTGTAGGTCCGCCGGTCCAGCGGCTGCGGATACACCTTCAGCACAGCCGTCCGGCCACCAGCGTTCGGCGCCACCAGGTAGACCGTCGCCACCGGCCCCGTGGCACGCGGTACCAGCGCATTCAGCGGAATCGTCGCCATCGCAGTACTCATGATTCCACCTGCCTAGGCCGCCACGTCCAGGTAGGCACATCCGTGCGCGATCAGGAACCGCAGATCGCCGAGGATCTCACCCAGCGCGTCCACCGGCTCGAGCGTCTGCCCGAGCTCGGCCGTCACGGTCGCCCGGACCTCGCAACTGTGCCACAACGTCGGCGCCACCGAACCCCACTGCCACAACTCATAGCAGTCCGGGTCCAGGATGGCCGCGGCACCAAGCCCCGGTACGCCGACCGCGTGCCCGTCCGGCCGCTCAGGAGTGTTGCCGAGGCCAACGAACAACACGTCCATCCGGTGACTCTTGGCGAACGCTGTCGCCTGGGTCGGATCGTCGGCCACCAGCACCACCGCACCCTTCTCGGCTAGGCCCCACAGCAGCTCTTCCGCCTTTGTAACTCCCGCCTGCTCGGCCTGCTTGACCACATCCGTCACGGTCCACTGGCCCTTGCCGGTCTCGGTCATCCCATGCGCGAGCACCCACACCCCGAACGCGTCCTCACTCAACCGATGCTGCTGCCACCCAACCCGTACGACGTGCGCCGGCTCTTCCCCGGGCCGCAACCCGGAGTAGTGGCCGATCGGGAAAACGTTCATCGGGGCCTCTTCCGGTCGAAGTACGCCGCTCGGACACAGAGCAGTGCGTGGACGTTGCCGAGCACGCCCGCCAGCACCTGCCGCGGATCGGTCTCCTCGGGACTCGTCACCCCGATCTTCTCCGCCACCATCGCTGCGTCATGGCACCCCGTCCACAACTGCGGCGCCAACGACGAC
Organism: Kribbella caucasensis; assembly: GCF_004361855.1. Taxonomy (GTDB): domain Bacteria; phylum Actinomycetota; class Actinomycetes; order Propionibacteriales; family Kribbellaceae; genus Kribbella; species Kribbella caucasensis. Next base: position 145,315 of record NZ_SNWQ01000004.1, on the reverse strand, counting down.
CACGCCCACACGTCGTACAAGGCGTTGGACACCTGCACCACCGGCTGGTTGAGCAACCCGATCGTCTGCAACCACGGCTCATCCGCATCCGGCCCCAGCCCATGCATCAACGGCACCAACTGATGCCCCTCCGCAAACGCGATCGCCGACTCTCCGTCCGGCACGACCTCGAACAACAACTTCTCCGCGACAAACCGCTCCACGGCCGCATCGGCCTGATCGGCCGCCAACCCCAGCTTCTCCGCCTTCTCCACCAAACTCCCCCGGGTAGGCCGGTCCTCGCCATCCGTCCCATGCGCCAGCAACCACACAGCAAAGTCCCGATCCGCCAACTCCACCACCTCCACCCCCACCCGAACCTGCTGCCGCCGCTCGCCCCCACCCTCGGCATAGAGCACCCCAAGGTCATGCCCCACGGGCAACAGCAGAACGTCGTCCTTTTGCACGGTTCTCCCTCCATCGAAGCCGTTTCGAGCCTACGGATCCGGGCTCGGCCGGGTGATCGGTGTCCGCTAGCTGCCGTAGCCGGAACAACGCGGCCTGGCTGAGGCAGGCTGACGCCAACAACTCGCGAAGAGGAGCTGACAGATGAGAATGACGGGCCTCGTCAGGGTCACCGTCGCGGCCCCGAACCGCCGTATCGACGTGGCCCTTCCAGAGTATTCGGCGGTGGCGGAAACCGTTCCGGGCCTGCTCCGCATCGCCGGCGAACACCTGGCGGACGACGGTGTCGAAGCCGGCGGTTGGGCGCTACGTAGAGCCGATGGCAGTGCACTGGATCTCGGCCTCACTCTTGGACAGCAGCGGATTCGCGACGGTGAGGTGCTTCACCTCGTCGAGAGTTCCGTGGACTGGCCGGAGCTCGAGTACGACGATGTGGTGGACGCCATCGCCGGTGGAGCCGGACGCACGGGCAGGATGTGGGCGGCACGCACCACCCGGCACACGGGGCTGGTGCTCTGTGGGCTGGCTCTGCTCCTTGTCCTGATCGATGGGCTCCGGGCGACACCGCCGGCTGTCAGCTCGGGCTGGTTCCTAGGTGTGGCGATCTTGCTGCTCGCCGCCGGAACCGTGTTCTCACGGGCAATTGGCGACGCTTCGGCCGGCAGCGTGCTCGGCGCAATTTCGTTGCCCTTCGCAATCTCCGGTACGGGTCTGCTGCTCGCCGGCGACGGGCCGCTCACCTCGGTCGGGACGCCCGAGCTGTTGTCGGCCTCGGCCGGTCTGCTGCTGGCCGGCCTGCTCGCCCTGGTCGGTACGGCGGACCGGCCCGCCCTCTTCATCGGTGCGATCGTGAGCGGGCTGCTCGGTCTCGTCGGTGGCTGGCTGGCGACCTGGGAGTCACTCGACCCGTACGAGGCGGCTGCCCTGCTGGCCGGCGCCTTGCTGGCCTTCTCACCCATGTTCGGTGTGCTGTCGATCCGGCTGGGACGGGTGCCGATGCCGGTTCTGCCGCGAACCACCACCGATCTGGTCAGCGACGCCTCACAGCCGCCCCGCCGGTTGGTGTATCTCGCCGTCATCCGGGCGGATGCCTTCCTGACCGGACTACTGATCGCGACCGCTACTGCCGGCATCGTCTGCCTGAGCGTCCTCGTCAACAGCGGCAGCCGGGCCGCAATCTGGTATGTGGGCCTGCTCAGTCTCGGGTTCCTGCTGCGGGCTCGACTGTATCCGGCCGTCCGGCATCGGCTGACGCTGCTGGCGGCCGGGTTCGGTGGGCTGGTTGCACTGGCCGTCGGGCCGCTCTCCACGATCGCCGTGTCAGGCCTGGTCCTGCTCGTCGCGGCCGCTCTCGTTCTGGCGATCGGCTTGCTGGCGAGTACGAGACCGCTGAGCCCGTACCTCGGCCGGTACGGCGAACTACTGGAGCTCGGTGTCGTCCTGGCGATCATCCCGGTGTGCTGCGCGGTGCTGGACCTGTACTCCGTGGTGCGCGGGATCGGGGGTTGAGCGATGGCGACCAAGCGGGATCAACTGCAGTCCCATCAGTTCCTGATCCAGCGGGTGGTGTCCGCACTCATCCTGCGGGAGTCCGATCCGGAACAACCGCCGTTCCGGCGGCCACTTGTGGCGGCGTACTGGAGTATCGGTCTGGCGTTGATCGTGCTGGCCGGGTTCACGGTGTTCGGGCTGATCGTGCCGGGTGGCAAGACCGCTTGGCGCGACGGCGAGTCGATCATCGTGGAGAAGGAGACCGGCACCCGCTTCGTGTACGTCGACGGCCGGCTCCATCCGGCCGCCAACTACGTGTCGGCGTTGCTCGCCAAGGGCAGCTTCGCGCCGCTGATGAACGTGTCGGAGAAGTCTCTCGCCGGGGTGCCGCGCGGCCCGCGGGTAGGGATCGCGGACGCTCCGGATTCGTTGCCAGCGGCAAAGGGTCTGCTCCGTGGATCCTGGTCGTTGTGCTCGCAGCCCGGTAAGGATCAGACCGGCGCGGCGGTGGACGAGTCGGTCCTGCTGGTCGGCCGGGAGCCGTCGGGCGGTCGCGTCATGGCCGACGAGGCGCTGCTGGTGGCGGTCGGCGAGACGGGCGATCAGTACCTGCTGCGGAATGGCTACCGGCATCGGATCCGGGAGAGCGACACGGTCACCGTCGGCCTGGCCCTGCGATCGGAGCCCTGGGCAACGGTCGGGATGGAGCTCGTCGACGGCCTGCCGTCCGGTGCGCCGCTGCGGCCGATCCACGTCGCCAAACTCGGCCAGCCGTCGAAGGCGGTGCCAGGATGGGGATCGTTGCGGAACGGACAGTTGCTGGTGGTCCGAACCTCCGACGGGGTGAGTCAGTACTACTTGGCCGAGGCTGACCAACTGCGCCCGATCACGCCGCTGCAGTACGACATCCAGCGGGCCTACGCACCGACCGCAAAGGCATATCAGGGTCAGCAGCCGGTCGCGAAGCCGTTGGGACTCGTCGCAGCCGGCCAGTCCCGCCAGGGCCCCGCGCCGTCGACCGCACCCGGCCAGCTTCCGCCGGAGCGGCCGGAGTTCGTCGGCCCCAGGATGAGCGGATCCTCGCTGTGCGCGACCTTCGAGCCGGGCGGAACCGTTCCACGGCTGGCCATCGATGTCGGTATGCCGGTCCGCGACGAAATGATGACGACGGCTGCCCGGACCGGCCGGGGTGCACCACTCGCCGATCGGGTGATCGTTCCGCCGGGCGGTGCTGCGCTGGTCGAGGCGATGCCGTCTACCCAGGCGCCGATCGGCACGGTGATGCTGGTGAGCGATCTCGGCATCGCCTATCCACTGGCCGGGCCGGAGGTACAGAACACTCTCGGCTTCGATGGGGTGCAGCCGATCCGGATGCCGGCCGGCCTGGTCGCCCGGATCCCTCGCGGTAGCGGTCTCGACCCAGCTGCAGCAGCGGTTCAGCCGGCCGGCCCCGCCTTGCGCTGACAGGTTGTTGACCAAAGTGAAGGGACCCGCTGCCTGGTCGGCAGCGGGTCCCTTGTTCTGGGCGTGATCAGCGTGAGCTGAAGCCCTTCCACCGCGTTGGCGTCGCGGTGGACGACTCCGGTTTCGACTCGACCGCCCACAGCTCCTCGTCCAGGAGTTGTACGGTGTCGAGGGGTTCCGTCCGCTCCGACCGGCGTCGAGTGGCCGATGCGGCCGCCCCGAACGCCCCGAGCCCACTGGTGGGATCGGCCTTGCCAGACCGGCCACGCAGCTTCGGAGGCACGCCCGGCAGTCGGTTCGTCGTACGCCCCTTGTTCTGTACGACGGGCTTCGCCGTGCCCGGCTTCGGGCTCTCGCCGCCGCCTCCCATCCCCATCGGCGGCATCATCGGCGGTGGGGTTCCACCGGCGCCCGGAGCGTTCGCCCCGACGGCCGGTGTGGCCGCCGGCGGAACCGGGGCCTGCGGGGTCGCGGACAGCGCGCGGGACGGCATCTGCCGAGCGGCCTGCCCCGGGACGTCCTTCCCGTCGCCGATGCCCTTGCCGACGTCGAGCCCGCCGAGGCCCGACCCGCCGCCGCCCCGGCCGCTCAGTCCCGAGCCACCGAGGCCGGAACCACCAAGCCCCGAACCGCCCAGACCCGAACCGACCTTGAAACCCTTGGGATTCTTCGGAGTCGTGGTCGTCAAGGGCTGGAGGGGGATGCCCCCGGGGATGACCGGTGGTAAGGACGGCGTCGGCAGCTTGCCGACACCGCCAGGTCCGGTCGGGTACGTCGGCGTGGTCGGCGTGGGCGTCGTCGTCCCCGGCGGCAGCCCGGCCAGTCCTGGTCCCTCGCCCTCGGTCGGCGTGCCACCACCCGCCGGATCGCCACCCGCCGGCTGCCCACCCGCCCCGGCCTCATCACCCGCACCCGCTTGCTCGGCCTGCTCGCCTGTCTGATCTCCTGTGTCACCCAAGTCAGAGGGACCGCCTCCCGGCCCGCCCGGCCCAGTGCCGGTCGGACGCTGGCCCGGCCCGGTCTGAGGCACCGGACCAGCATCCCCAGTCGGCCCGTTCCACTCCGACATCGGGATACCGTTCAGAACGTCTTGGCTGAGCGTGGTGACATATTCGTTCAGGGTGTCCATCGCGGCCTGGGCCCGCATTTTCGCCGCTTCCGCCGCGATGGCGACGCCCTGGACGAAACCGGGTTCGCTGGCCTGCATTTTCTCGGTGAAGCTGGCGTTGGGGTTTGTCGGGATAGCCAGTTGCCGCATGGCCGCGTCGTAGGCCTTCTTGGCAGCAACAACGATCTCCCTGGTCTCACTCACCTTCTGACCGAAGCCGAGGTTGAGCAGCGCATCTGGGAGCCTCCAACGGATCCACGGCTCGACTGACAACGCGGCCATAGCCCATCGGGTCGCGAAGGCGTCGCCGGCGAGATCCTTCCATCCGTTGTGTAGGCCCTCGACACTCCTTTGGACGTTTGCCCGACGCTCGTTCGTCTGTGCCGCGAATGCCTCTACCCACGTGCGGAGCTGTGCGCCGGTCCCGGCCGCAGCCGAGGCCGTCCTGAGATCTTCCAGCATCTCGGGGAAATCTTTCCCGGTGTAGTGACCCATGTCGTGCGCTCCTTAGACCCCGCTGGGCATTGGGTAGTCCAGGCGGTATCGGTTGGCGTCGTCGATGATCCTGACCTGGTCTCCCTTTGTTGCCGCTGTCCTGGCTATGTTGGTGGCTTCGGCTGTGTCGTTCTGCGAGTACTCGGCACCGCAGCGCCGGGTGATCACTTTGAGGGACTCGACACCGGTGCTCGCCTTGTTGTCGAAATCTTTGCCACGAGTAACGGCAGCGAGGACTGCCTGATTGAAGAGTCCGACTCCTGGCATACCGCTCGTTGTATAAGTCGGCTCGGCGTGCGCGAAGGGCGGGTACTGGGCACCTCCCTCGAACATCGGGATGTAATCGGGCTTCAAGTACATCTGGCTCATTGATCCCTCCTGAGATCTCGTCACGTTTGCTGGAAGGTCCGCGGCTGACCGCGGGGGATGGTTACGGGGTGTCCTCCTCCCGGGGTGGGCGCCAGGCGAGCTGGATCAGTTGTGGTTCGCCGCGGTGGCGGATCAGGCGGCCGCGGCCCGGTGGGAACGCCTCCGGCTTCACCCCGCCGAGCAGCGCGCCCTCCATCCGGTCACCGGACAGCAGCACGCCGGGGGTGCCGACATCGCGGATCCGGGCGATGAACTGCTCGTAGAGCGCCCGGCTCGCGCCGTTCATCCGGCGGGTCACGATCAGGTGCAGACCGATGTCGCGGCCGAGCTGGATGTAGTCGAGCAGCGGGAGAAACGGGTTCTCCAGTTGCGTGGCCACCAGGTCGTAGTCGTCGATCAGGACGAACAGCTCCGGCCCTTGCCACCAGCTCCTGCGCCGGAGCTGTTCCGGCGTCACGTCGGCGGGTGGCATCCGCTCCGCCATCGACCCGGCCGCCTCCTGCATCAGCCGGGCCGTTGCCTGCCGGTCGGCGCTGAAGCCCAGCAGATGTTCGCTGGTGATCTCGCCGAGCAGGGCGCGCCGATGGTCGACAATCAGCATCCGCGCCTGCTCGGGCCGGTAGGCGGTCGCGATCCGGTGCGCGAGGACGCGGAGGAAGTTCGTCTTGCCGGATTCGGCATCGCCGAACAGCAGCAGGTGTGGCTCCGCCTCGAAGTCCAGCTCCGCCAGGCCGAGATCGTTCTCGGTGATGCCGATCGAGAGCCGCTGCCCGGTGTCGTCGGCCCGGTCCCGCTCCGGCAGGGCGCCGTACTCGAAAGTGGCCGGCAGCAACCGTACGGCGGGCGCGCGGTGGCCCGGCCAGGCATCGGCGATCCGGCCGACAAGCTCGGCCGTCAGCCGCGCGCGACCCTCAGGGCTGGACCGATCTGCCTGGCCGGACTGATCCGCCTGGTTCGGCAGGCCGGTGGCAGCGAGCTGGGGCAGGGCGACCAGCATCTGATGTTTGCTGGTGGTGATTCCGCGGCCCGGCCGGCCGGCCGGAACGGCATGGGCCGCGATCCGGTCCACCATCGAGTCGATCGGATCACCGAGGCGCAGCTCCAGCCGGGTTCCGAGCAGGTCGCGGATGTTCATCCGCAACTCGTAGGATCGGGCGCAGCTGAGTACCACGTGGACGCCGTACGAGAGTCCGCGGGCGGCGATGTCGGCGATCACCGGTTCGAGGTCCTCGAAGTCGCTGCGCAAGGTTCCCCAGCCGTCGATGACCAGGAAGACGTCGCCGAACGGGTCGTCGGTGAACTGCACCGCGGACCGGCGTTGGCGGTAGCCGGTGATGCCGTCGATCTCTTGCTCGGCGAATCGCCGCTCCCGATCGGCCAGTACACCGGCGACCTCGGCCACGGTTCGGCGTACGGCGCCGACACTCTGCCGAGCGGCCACCCCGCCTACATGGGGAAGGTTGCGCAGCGTGCCGAGCGACCCGCCGCCGAAGTCCAGGCAGTAGAACTGCACCTCCTGCGGGGTGTGGGTCAGGGCCAGACCGGTGATGATGCTCTGAATCGCGGTGCTCTTGCCGCTCTGCGGGCCGCCGATCACGACCACGTGCCCGGCGCCGCCGGCCAGATCGAGGACCAGGGGATCGCGGCGCTGCTCGAGCGGCCGATCGACGATCCCGACCACGGGCTGGAGAGTGCCTCGATGCCCAAGTACCGCCGTGGTGAGCCCGCGGGCGGGGTCGACGACGAGACCGCCGTACAGCTCGTCGACCGCAGGCGCCTGATCGAGTGGCGGCAGCCAGACCTGGTGGGCCGGATCCCCCCTCCCGGCGAGCCGTTCGACCAGGATGTCCAGCAGGCTCTCGCCGACGCTGTCGTCGTTGACCTCGTCCGGTACCGTCTCCGGTTCTTCTTCGTCGACGGGCGGTGCCAGGTAGCTGGTCGAGTACTCCATCAGCTCGGGCGCGTTGTCGAACCGCTGACCGGTCAAGTGTGAATCGGGACGGTGGTGCACGCCGGAGACGTAGGCGGACCGGAACCGCAGCAGCGGCTCGGTACCGGACTTGAGGAAGCCGTGGCCGGGCGGTCGCGGGAGCTTGAAGGCGTCCCCGTTGCCGAGCACGGTCCGGCTGTCCATGTCGGAGAAGGTCCGCAGTGCGATCCGGTACGACAGGTGCGTGTCCAGGCCTCGCAGCCGGCCCTCCTCCAGGCGCTGACTCGCCAGCAGCAGGTGGACGCCGAGCGACCGGCCGACCCGGCCGATCTGGACGAAGGTGTCGATGAAGTCCGGCTTGGCGCTGAGCAGCTCGCTGAACTCGTCGATGATGACGAGCAACGTCGGGACCTCGTCCAGCGGGGCGCCGGCGGCGCGTGCCTTCTCGTAGTCGCGCAGAGAGGAGAAGTTGCCGGCCGCCCGCAGCAGCTCCTGGCGTCGGAGCAGCTCGCCGTTCAGGGCGTCGGTCATCCGGTCGACCAGATGAAGCTCGTCGGCGAGGTTGGTGATCACCGCGCTGGTGTGCGGCAGGTGGTCCAGCCGGGTGAACGTCGCACCGCCCTTGAAGTCGATCAGGGCGAAGTTCAGCGATCGGGGCGGATGGGTGATGGCCAGCCCGAGCACCAGCGTCCGGAGCAGTTCGCTCTTGCCCGAGCCGGTCGCGCCGATCAGCAGTCCGTGCGGGCCCATGCCGTCCTGCGCCGACTCCTTCAGGTCGATCTCGATCGGCGTACCGTCCGGGCGGATGCCGAACCTGATCCGGAGCCGGTCGCGGTTCGGCCGCTGCAGCCAGGTCCGGGCCGGGTCGAACGAGAACGGGTCACCGAGGTCGAGCAACTCGGCCAGCCCGAGCTCGGCGCTCAGTGGTTGCTCGCCGACCACGCCGGCGGTGAGCCGGAGCGGGGCGAGCTGCCGGGCGAGTGCCTCGGCCGCCGGCTGGGTGAGACCGTCGGCCTCACCCAGCTCGGTCTCGCCGTCCATGGTCTCGCTGATCAAGTTGCCATCGGCATCTATATCCAGGACGATGCAGCTCGGGTCCAGGGCCCGCGGCGGCTCGGTGGTCAGGTCGACCAGTACGACGCCTTCGACGCCGCCGCCGGTCATCAGGTGATCGGAGCCGGCCAGTTCGCCACCGTCGATCACGACGACGATCAACGGACCCGACGACCGGTGGTCGATCTCGGGATCGAACCGCGGCCGGTTCGCGATCAGGTCGTCCAGCATCGCCTCGACACCGGTGATTCCGGTGGCGACCATGCGCAGCGGTCCGATCGCGTCGTTGCGGCTCGGATGCAGGGCGTGCGGCAACCACTTCAGCCACTCCCACTCGGGTTGCTGCCCGCCGCCCGCGCAGACGGCGATGCGCAGGTCGTCGGGTGCCTGGAAGACACTCAGCTGTGCCAGCAGTGCGCGCACGAGCGCGACGCTCCGGCCGCGATCGCCGCGAAGGTGGATACGGCTGAAACCGCCCATCGAAACGGCGAGTGGGAGGCCGGGGACCTCGCCGAAGGTGGCGAGGAAGCGCCGCAACGCAAGCGCGGACAGGGGTTCGAGCCGTTCCAGCGGCTGGGTGTCCGGGGGGACCAGCGTGATGGGGGCGCTCTGCCGGCCGACTCCGATCCGGGCGACGGCGAAGTCCGGATCGTCGCGACGTCGTTCCCAGAGCCGGTAGCTGGCGGCCAGACTCCACAACGACTCAGGCTCCGGATGGACGTACCGCAACGCCGACCGTTGCCGGTCGATCGCCCGGTTCAGGCGCAGCCGGTGCTGGGCCAGCTGGCGCAGGTACACTCGCCGGGCGTTGCCCATATCGCGCTTGCTGGTGCCGCCGGCCACCAGGAACCCGACGACCACCATGCCCAGCAGCGCTGCGCCGAACAGACCGTAGATGACGAGTCGCAGGCCCGGGCGCATGCTGCCTGAGAAGGTCAGCAGCATCGCGCCCATCATCGCCACCATCGGCAGCATCATCAGGGCCTGCGTCCACTGCCGCCCGGTGGGCACCGGGATCTCGGGCGGGGCATCCAGTAGCAACTCACCCGACGGTGGTTCGGGGGACGGGCGGCGGGTTGGCCGCTTCACGATGACCGTCGCCATGCGCAGGCCTCCTTGGTTCGCTGTCGGGTTCGATCGTCCGGCCTGTGCGGCGAGCGGTACGCGTGGTGGCAGGAACGTGCCGCCGGCGACCGGCGCCGGTCCAGGCTCCTTAGCGTCGATCCGAGTCATGCGGCGCTCGCTGACTCCGGTCCCGGGCCCGGGATGGCCAGGCGGCCGCAACTTCCATGAAGGAGAGGCAGGATGGCGAACCCCGCGAGTCAGATGTACCTGAACCCACTCGCCGCCCAGCAGGCATCGACGGCATCGGCCGACACGTCCGCCCAGATGCACATCCACAAGAACGCTGTGGACAACGCCGTGACGGGGGTGATCGGAACCGGCTGGGTGATGCGACAGGCGACCAGCTTTCTGCAGGCCCACTACAAGTGGCGCGAAGCGATGGAGGCGCTGGTGATGGCCCTGGACAAGCTGAGCGGCGACGCGAACAAGCACCGGCTGGAGTACGCAGCCAACGACGACGAGTGGGCGGGCGGTTTCGCCCGGATTCCGGAGCCCAGCACCCTCGGACACGCGATGCGCGGCCCGGTCTGAGCAGCAGAGAAAGGAGAACCCGATGGAAGATCTGCAGAAGTGTGAGTTTCCGACCGTCACGGGCTTGCTCGAGACGGTGAGGTCGGTCAACGCATCGATCGAGATCGCGAAGAACGACTGGCTGACGAAGATGAACATCTCCTCGATGGAGATGCTGGACGGCGCGGGTGGTGCCTTCACCGAGGTCTACAACGCCCTCAACCGGGTCACCGAGGCCTCGGGGGAAATGCAGCGGGCGCTGGCGGGTGCCGGTATGCAGGCAGTGGACGCCAACATGGCGACCGTGAACCGTTGCGCGGCCGGCTACGGCACTGGGATGTGAAGTGTTCAGCCCACGCTGAGCAACCGACGTAGTACGGGAGCCCCGGCGCCACAACGGCGCCGGGGCTCTTCGCGGTGTGCGAGTACTCAGCGCTCCGCTGACGGGGGTGGCAGCAGGAAGAGTTGGTCCGGTGGTTCGTCGCGCGGACGATCGGCGGGCAGCGGACCGGACCGGGCCGGCCGCCAGCGTCTCCGCAGTCCGGCTGGGACGACGGCGGCGAGAACCAGGATCACCAGCGCGGCGGTGCCGGCCAGGCCCACCTGGAACCAGGCCTGTGACACGCGCTGCTGCCAGGTGGCGACTCGATCGAGTGCCTGCTGGTCGACCGGCGGATGGGCAAGTATCGGCATCTTCGCCGGACTGGTCTTCACCAAACCCTCGGTGACGGCGCGATAGGGGTCGACCACGCCGGCGCCGTACGCCGGTCCGGCGGACCCGCCGCGCGCCGGTGTCGCAGTCGCCATCAGCCGCTCGGACACCTGCTTTGCGTTCAGCTGCGGCCAGGCCGCGCGGACGAGGGCGGCGGTCGCCGCCACGAAGGGAACGGCGAAACTCGTGCCGCTGTAGTAGTTGTGACCACCGCGGCGAGCGGCACCGACCACCTCGGCGCCAGGCGCCATCAGGTCGACGTAAGGGCCGATCTGCGAAGCGGAGACACGGCTGCCGCCGATGTCGACGGCGCCGACGCCGAGGACGCCGGGGTATGCCGCTGGGAATGACGGCAGGCTCCGGTCGTCGTCCCCCTGAGAGTTGCCGGCGGCAGCCACGACGAGTGCGTCCCGGGCCTGCGCGTAGGCGATCGCCTGGCGGACGACCTTGTCGTCACGATGTCCGGCCATCGACAGGTTGATCACCTTGGCTCGCTGGTCCGCCGCATATCTGATGCCTTGGGCAAGTACCAGTGGGTCGATCTCGTTGGCGTCTCCGTCGGTGCTGGCACGTTCGCTGACCCGGACCGGCAGAACGGTCGCACCGGGTGCGAGCCCACGGAAGCCGATCCCCGGCTGCGGAGTCGCCGCGATGATGCCGGCGACCGCCGTACCGTGCGAGTCGCAGTCGAAGGTGGCGCGGAGCTTGCCGACCTGGAAGAAGTCCTCGCCGGTTCGTACCTTGCCGCGGGCCCGGAGTTGGGGGTGATCGACGTCGACCCCGCTGTCGATCACGGCGACCAGTACACCCGCCCCTGTGCTGTACGGCCAGACCGCGGCCGGGTCGAGGGTTTGCTGCGCCCACGGCAACTGCGAGATCACCGGCCGAGCGGGGTCCGCCTTGGTGCACAGACCGTCCGGTGGAGCGGCCAGGGCAGGGGACGACATGACCGCCGGAATGCCGGTCAGCGCGGCGGCGGTAATCCACGCGAAGATCTTCTTGGTCACGCCTCATCGTCGCCCTGGGTCGCGGCCGCCTCCGACGGCTGGCAGAAAGCGGTCATCGTGATCCACAGCGGGCTCCGGCCGTCCAAGCTGCCTGCATGATCGACGACCTGGCAAAGTTGGCCGACGACGTGACTGCCGCCCGGCGGGCGGTTTCGGAGCTTCGCGGCCACGCCGATTCCGCCGACGGTCTGGTGACGGTGACGGTGGATGGTGACGGCCGGCTGATCGACCTCGAACTGGATGCGCGGATCTACCGCAACGCCGACTCGGTGGCACTGGCGGAGCAGATCAAGCAGACCTTCGACCAGGCGATCGAGGACGCCACCCGGCAGGCGATCCGGTTGATGCGGGCGACGATCCTGCCGCGGGCGGGGGCGACCACGGACCTGGTACTCGACCCAGTGCTCGAACAGATCCGGCTGCGAGCGGAGAGGACGTCGTGATGGCCAAGGTGAACATCGATGGTGGCCGGATGGAGATGGACACCGGCGTCGTACGGACCGGTGGCGCCTCCCTGGTGGCCGCCGGTGGGGACTTCGGGACGAAGGTCGCCGAGATCGTCCAGCGGATCCTCTCCGGCGAGCCCGCCATCGGCACCGGCAAGGAGGCGGACAACTTCCACCTCGGCTACAACCTGCCGGCCACGGATCTGAAGGAATCGGCCAAACAGGGTGCCGAAACCCTGAAGGCGTTCGGCACCAGCATGACCGGGGACGCTGCCCGCTACGAGGAACAAGACCGGCTGCAGAGCGAGAACATCCAGCGAACCGGCCAGGCCTGACCGGTCATGGCCGTTCCGCCTCCCCCAACTGACATCTATGGCTTTGCATACGAGGTACTCCGGTTGGCCGGCGAGGCGGTCGGCAAGGTCTTCGGCTGGCCGGACGCGGACGAGGAAACACTGCGGAACGTCCTCGCGCCGGCTTGGCGGGATCTCGCCGCGCTGGCGACTGCGATGGGAACGACGGCCGGCGAGCAGGCCGGAAAGATGGCGACCAGTTGGCCCGACTATGCCGGCGGTGCCTTCAACTCTTCGGTGAAGGCCTTCGCCGGCGGTGGTCTTGGCGGTACCGGCGAACTGTCCACGGCGGCGGGCCGGATCGCGCAGAGCGTGCTCGACTACGCGGCCGACGTCGAGTACACCAGAGCCCAGATCAAGTGGGAGATCGCGATCAACCTGCCGATCTACGCCGCGACCTTCGCCGCCGGACCGGCCGGGTGGGTCGCGGGTATGGGCGCGCGGTTCTTGATCACCAGGGGAACCGCCAAATTGGTCAGCGGTTCGCTGGAGTGGCTGGCGGGCCGCGCGGCCGCCTCGACGTTTCCCCAGGTCGTCGCCCTGACACCGGGTCGCTTCCTTCGCGGCGTGGCGACCGAGATCGTCGACGACTTGATCCCCACGGGCCTTGCGCTGAACGAGACCGGCAGGCTCGGCACGAAGTTCGGCAACGAACAGATGGAGAAGTCCATCCTGGGCTCCAGTGCCGGTGAACCGATCTCGCACCTCATCGGTAAGCCGTTCCGGGGACTCGGCAATCTGACCAGCCGCGCTCTGGATCGAGTCGGTGCGTCGAGATGGGTTAAGCAGCAAACCCGAGTCTTCGTGCAGTCCTTCGGCACCAACGCGTTCAGCTCGACGCTGTCCAGCAAGGTTGCCGAGGACGTTCACAGTGGCAACTTCGGCAACTTGCTGAACGTCCAGGACGCCGCCCAGTACGTCAAGGACGGGTGGCTGAGCGCCGGCGCCAACGGGTCGTTGCGCGCGAACGGCGTCGACACCTTCCGAGGGTTCAGCCAATCGGCATCGAACGCCTTGATCAACAGGTTCGGCACGGAGGCGTCGACCTTCACCCCACCACCGAACACCCCACCTGGCGACCTGGCCAAGGTCGCCGGAGGACAAGCCGACGTGGGACAGGCCGGGAATGGCCAGGCCGGCAGCGGTCAGCTCGGGAACAGCCAAGGGGGAACCAGCCAGACTGGAGGTGGGCAGGCCGGAGGTGAGCAGACCGGAAGTCTCCAGAGCGGCAGTGGTCAGGCCGGTGGCACGCTGACAGATGCCGGGTCAGTCACGGACCCGAACACCTCCAGGCTTTCGGACCCCGGATCCGACCTGTCCGGCGATCAGCAGTTGGCGGCCTCTGATCAGCTCCGGTCGGAGCAAGGTGAGTCCCTGCTCAGGCCGCCCATGACCACTTCGGGCGCCCACTCAGACGCCGGACCCGTCCGCCTCGGCTCAGCCCAGAGCCCATACCACGACACATCCTCGACCCTGACCGAGAACCACCAGCCCACCGACCAGCAGGTCACCGACCAGCAGACGGTCGATCTGCAGACCGGTGATCAGCAGCTGGTCGACCAGCCGGTCGTCGATCACCACGGCATCGCCGCCGACCAAACCGTCGATGCTCAAGGCAACGAAATCGTCGAATCGACGGATGGCGCGACAGCGAACCGGCAGGGCAGCGAGCTGCAACTTGGCGACCCGGAGGGCGGCCACCAGCTGTCGGGCGCCGCGCCTGTCGCGCCGGGGACCTCTGCGCCGGTGGTCACCCAGGCGCCAAGTTCAGTTGGTACACCGGCTGGGCCGGTACACTCTGCAGTCGGCTCCACCGCAGCGGCCGCGTCCACCCAACAGGGCACTACGCCGACTACCTCCGGCAAGCCGAACGTTTCCGCAGACCGAAGTGCGGAGACGGAGGCCGAAGACACTACCGATGGGGCGACGCCGGCCGGGGAGCCGAGCGTTGACGACGCGACGAGTGCTGATTTGGAGTTGGCGGCCTCGGCTGAAGCTGCGGAGTCGGTGGCGAAGTTTGAGCCGGCGGTTGGTGAGGAGCATTGGTTCGGGGCGAGCGCGGCGCTGGCTGGGCCTGTTGGGCAGGCACAGAAGGACGATCCACCGCCGCCGAGTGATCCGCCGGTGTCGGAGGCCGAAGAGGGGGCGGGAGCTGAGTTCGGGTGGTTCGATCCGGACTCGCCCTTGATCGCGGAGGAGGACCAACCGCGGCTCGGGGCGATCAACCTGCCGGGTCCTCAGACGTACAGGGGCAATACGGCTGAGTGGATCTCGGACTCGAAGGGGCGGCCGCGGTCGGTGCGCGCCCACCTCGTCCGAGCGTTCGACGGGCGCGGGCGTCGGTACGCCGACAAGGTGGCCCAGGCGCTCGCGGGCAAGCTTGGTGGAGTACCCAAGGACGAAGGTGGGCATGCGCTCGCCTGGCGGTTCTTCAAGATGACGGTGCTGGAGAATCTCTTTCCACAGAACAAGAATCTGAACACCGGTGCCTACAAGAAGGTCGAGAACGAGTGGGCCGCGTGGCTGAACGCCGGGTTTGAGCTCGACGTCACCGTGAGCTTCCCGCCCGGCCAGATCCGCCCGTCCACAGTGACGGTGACCTACACCGTGCAGGACTCGTCGGGCCGGACCGTGTGGGTCAGTGGCCGCACTTTCATCAACCAGGCCGGCGAGATCTTCAACCGGTACTCCCGTCCGTCGATCGAATCCTTCCAGCCCGGCGATGACGACCTCTTCACCCCACCGCAGGGCCCACTCACACCTCCTCCAGTGGACGACACCACTCCGACACCCCCACCGCCCGCCGATCAGCTCCTGGGCGATGTAGGGCCGTCAGCTCGGCTCGGTGCAAGCGAGCAGGTCGCTGATCCGATCGTGGTGAGGCCCGAGGGGGGCAACCGGGTCGAGGCCGGGCCGAACGGAGAGATGGTTGCCTATCTGAGCGAGGTCTATCCGCAGCCGGATGCGCTGGTCCGGGTGCAGACGGCTGAAGCGTTGGACCGGATGCTGAACCAAGATGGGAGTATTCCCGGTTGGGCGCTGTTCAAGGACATGGGGACGTTCAGCATCTTTCCGGATGACGCGGTTGTTCGATGGCGGGAGCTGGCCCGCCTGGAAAGCGGGCTCGTTGCCTTGATCAGCAGGGGCAACCGGGTCACGGTGACCTTCGCCGCCAATCCAGTCACCTCCTTGCTAGAGGCAACAATCGACGTGCGCGATCCGTCGACCGGACAGTCTGTGAACCACCCGCGCGCGAGGATCGCGGAGTTGGCTGACCTGATCCAGCACCCGAGCCAGCCCTCGGCCGATCCGCTGTCGAGCCCGGCCGGCGCTCCCGGTCAACAGCGGCACGAGGTGGAGCCCGGCCGCTATGGCAACGGCGACCCGGACGGCTCGTTCACGCGGGACTTTGCGGATCGGGTGGGTGACGACCCCCTGCGAAATGTTGACGATTGGGTCCCGCGCGGCAACCCGCACTACAAATCCGATCACCCCGGTGCGACGAACAACTGTGGCGACAGTGCCCGCGCGTTTGCAGACACGCTGCAGGGCCACGAGCCGCGGCTTGCTTACCTCGACCTGCACATATCGGTCAACCAGCACGGCACACCCAGTTTGAATCCGGGTGAGCGGCATGAGATGTACGAGTTCACCGGTGTCCGGCCCGACACGATAGTCGTTCCGGACGCAACGAACCCGGAGGCTTACACCGCAGCCGCGTTCGACCGGATCAGGGCCAGCCTGGAGGGTCAGCCGCCAGGCACGGTTGCGATCATCGGGGGATTGTTCGCGCCGAGGGGTCCTGGCGTCCCGACTGAAGGTCACTGGTTCAACGCGTTCGTCGATGACACTGGCGCGGTCCGCTGGGCGGACATGCAGATTGGCAGGGTCGGTCATTTCCCGCCGGCCTACGTCGGGAAGTTCGCCGAACTCTGGGTGATGGTTCGCACCCCAGGTGGTGAGTGGCACTCGCCGGCCGCGCCGAGTACGAAGGTGGACTTGGTCGACGGCAAGATCGAGTTCACCCCGAACCCGGACTCCCGACAAGATGCTGCCCGGTTGTACGGCGGCATCGGGGGTGCTCAACCGAGTGGGCCGTTGAGGATCGGCGAGCAGGTGACCGCCGTACTCCGGGCGGACGTGCCTGGTGGAACGCCGAGATTTGTTGGGACGGCCGGGCTCGACGCGTTGCGGGCTGCCCTTGATCCGCAGGCGCTCGCTGCGTTGGAGCAAGAGTTGACCGCGCTCGCCGAGTCCGGGCATGGGGTGAGGTTGGTCGTCACCCGGGTGGCACGGCCGGCGGCCGACGCGTCGCCGTACAGGTTCACGGTCGAGGTGGTCGACCACAGAGCCACCGTCAAGACTTACAGCGCATTCAACCTGGCCGAGTTGGTCGATGCTGTCCACGGCCCCGCTGACCAATTGATCGTGTCTCCGCAGGGCACTCGGCTGGAGCGGAACATCCAGGAGGCGATGGCTCGTACGACGGTGGCCAACTCCGCGGACGTCAAGTCGATCCAGCGGACGAGTGCGAACAGCTATGAGATCCAGGTGACGAAGGATGTCGCCGTACAGGTCGTCGTCACCACGGGGCAGGTCGAGGCAGAGCAGTCGTACACAGTCGAGATCCACGACGGCGCGGTTCCCACCGCCGTGATCACCGTGGCCGAGAACGTACGCCGCTACGACGTCGCGCCCACGATGGCGCAGGCGGTCGCGGAACTCCGCCTTCGCCTCACCGTCGGGGTGACGGACCCGAGTCTGCTGACCCGAGAGCCGCTCCTCACTCCGACCGCGAACCAGGACGAGCGGTCCGACCTCGAGCTGACCATCGCGGACAAGGCCCGGCTGGCCAATCTGGAGCAGCGGGTCGAAGATCGCCGGGAGATGGGCGCGATCCGCAAAGCCCTGACCAGGGACGCGATCGCGAGGTTGATCGAGTCGATGGGCTTGGCGACCCACCAGCGTGACGTGGACCTGCTGCGTGGCCTGATCGGTGGTCGCGCGCGGGCGACGGTATACGCGTTCGAGTCCCAGCAGAGCCTGCTGGACCGGCGCCTGCCCACCGCGATGTTCGTCGCCAAGGTGGTGATCAGCTCCGGGGTCAACTCGACGGCCATCGTGGCAGCGGTCCTCCTCGCCGGCGGCACCCCGTTGCTCGCCGCCGGAATGGCTGTTCCGGCCTTCGTCAACTCGCTGACCGGTGCGTTCCTGGATCGCTGGCTGGTGGGCAAGAAGGAGTTGATGTACCGGCCTGCCTACCGCGCCGACGACGAGGCACGCGAGCGGGACTACCCGGGATTCCGCAGGCTCCTCGGCATCGCGCCGGCACCGCCGAACGACGGTCCACAGCCCCCGCGTGCCACGCAGCAGGGCCACTACCTGGTCAGGCACGGCGGTGCCGCCACGGCCGGAATCGGCGCGGCCCTCGCCCTGGTGCCACTTGGTGTCGACCCGCTTTCGGCAATCCTGGTGCTGGGGCTGGCGGCGGGATTCCGGGCCTGGGCCGAGCGCCGCATCGACGCGGGCAAGTTCGACGCGCGGCTCCGCCGGGTCGACCACATGAAGCGGAAGCAGGAGAACGACCCCGACACCTTGCAGAACCAATTACTCGAAGCACTCGCCGACCTGCGGCGGAGAGCCGAGCGACTCGCTTCGATGCAGGGGCTGGGTCTGGATCACCGAGTCCCGGAGCTTGGCGACGAACCGGGCTTCCCGTCGCTCGGCCTGCACCTTGGCGCGCAGACCATCGACCAGATTCCCTCGATCCTGCGGCGGTTGCTCTCTGCCGGTGGGAACAAGGACACCGACGCGGCAGGTCGGCCCGGTCCGCAGCCGGCGGTGAACCCACTGGCGCCCATCCTCGAGGCGATCACCAGTTGGGAAGGTCTGCTCGGAGCCTTCGTTCCCAGCGCCGGCGGTGCACTGGCCGGAGCTCCTGCGGATGCCTGGTTCATGAGCAAGGACGAGGCGACCGGAGACGAGCGTCGAACCTATGAGGTGCAGTTGCTGGCCGCGCGGTCGGCCCGGGAGATCCTCGACGCGTTGGGGAGTCAGCTGTCCGATCTCGACAGCAGGATCGGACAGCTCGAAGCAGAGGCCGCGCAAACACAGTCCGGTTCAGTACCCGACCTGGCCGACCGGACCCAGGATCGGGCCGACCTCGAGACCGGGGTACGGCTTCGTCCGCCGGATGCGCCGACCGGGCCCAAGCCGTTTGGGTTGACACCGTTCTGGGCTTGGGTCGCGCAGGTCGCCGCGGTCTCGGCCTTGGCGATCGGTACGACGCTCGGGGTTCACGCCGTGATCAGTTTGGAAGACCTCCCTTATTGGTTGTCGATCGCGGGCTCGATCGGCGCCGTGGCCGGCATCCCGGCGTCCAGGTTCTACTTCAAGAACGCCGAACTGATGCGTTTCGACCGGCTGAACCACGCACTGGGCGCGCAGGTCGCCAATCCGGAGGTGATCGACCGGACCGTCGCCCGCGTTCAGTACCTCCTCGAGGAGATCGGCGACTTTGCCGATCAGGTGGTGGACGGTACGACGCCGACCTGGTCGGACCCCGTGTCGCGGAGCGCTCCCGACTTCACGGACCGGGCGCGCGCCGCCGTACGGGAGGCGAGGACGGCGAATCAGCCTGGGGACGATCCGGCTGTCGACTTCCGTGTCCGGCAGGAACGCAGTTGGGGGCTGCAGCGGATCGAGTCACTGGCGGCCGAGGTGGACCGGCTGGAGGCGGACGGTCGGTCTGGGCCGGAGCTTGACGAGGCGCGGGCGCGGCTCGAACACGCGATGACCGTCTATCTGCGGATCACGGACAACGCCGGAATTCCGCCGTACTTCCCGCTGCTGGAGGGCGTGGATCCGGCCAAGGGCGAGGCCGTCCGTGGGGGATATACGGATCGGGTGCGGGCTGCTGTCGACGAGGCCAGGCGGTTGCTGCGTGCCGAGACGCGAGCCGAGAAACCACTGCTCGAGGATCGTATCGACGCGTTGTGGGCAGTCCGGAAGGCCGCTGATCTCATCGACATCCGGCGCCCGCTGGCGGAGCGAGGCGTCAACCACCGGCCGCTCGAACAGGCCGAGCGCCGTCTCGAGGAGGCGATCGAGAAGTTCCGCACGCTGTCCGCCGAAGCGTCCGTCCCCGACCCTCTCCTGATCGCCGACGCCACCGACGACGGCCCGTCCAGCACCAACCCACCCGACTCCAACCCGGACAACCCCGACCCGAACGACCCGGACCCGAACGACCCCAATCCGAACGACTCCAATCCCGACGATTCGAACCCCGACGATTCCAACCCGGACCCCAACCCCGACGAGCCCAAGCAGGACGACGTTGGTCAGGTCTCCTCGTCGGAGCACCAGAACCGCGCGGAGTGGAGCTTCGGGCAACCCGGTCAGCCGGATTACGTCGTACTTGAACTCCGTGAAGTGAAGCCCGTGCCACCGACGTACCTCGAGCCGGGGCAACCGATCCGGCCGCAGCGCTCGGTGTCGTTCGACTGGGCGTTCGGACCCAAGGCCCCGAATCTCATCCCGCCGGGCGTCGGCCGCTATCGGGTGAGCTCGCTGGAATCGGGGCTGAAGGCAATGATCCGGTCCGGCCATACGGCCAAGGTGGTGCTCACCAAGGTCCAGGGCCCGGATGGCAAGGCTTCGCTCGAAGTCAGTGTCATGTTGGAGCACGCGGAGACCGGCCGGAGCAGGTGGTACCGCGGCCGCTCGATCGCCGACATGATCGAAACCCTGGACAAGCACCGCATCCTCCCCCACACCCCTCCCGACTTCGCTGATCACCCGGACAACCCGGAGGCGGCCGAGGACGGGCGCAGCGCTATTGCTCGCGCGCTCAACCCGGTACCGCGACCACCGGTGGACGTGACCGACCAGGCGGACCTGACGGATCCGACCGATCCGACCGATCCGACCGATCCCACGGACCCGACCGATCCCACGGACCCGACGGACCCGACGGACCCGCAGGAGTTCGCGGACGGGAACGGTACGACGTCTGCGCAGGATGGGGTTCCGCCCGGACACGATGCCTCGGGCAAGGACGTCATCCGGGGTGTGGCACGGTCGTTGATGTTCTTCAGTGGAACCCGCCGGCTGATGGCCAACTGGGAGGCCGTCGAGCGGGAGATCCACGCGGCCCTGGCCCGGGACGACGTACTCGCGGCGGCGGAGATCGAGTCGGTGACCCGCAGGCCCAGCGATCCGAGTCGGCCGGAAGTCCTGGACGGCAACAGGTATCTGGTCACGCCGAAGGTGGGCGCCCCGTTCGAGCTGAACGTCCGAGCAGCGACTGTCGACGACGGTCACCCGGGCGAGTTCGTCGTACTGGCGGACGGGTCGCAGCCCGCGACCATCAGTGTGTCCGCGCGGAGCGGGAACACCAGCGTGGCAAGGACGATGGCCAATCTCCTGCACCAATTGGCACACGCCGGCCGGCCGGCCGAGCCGTCTGTACTCCGGCTCGGCAGCAACGTCAAGCAAGAGCAGGTCCTGTCCCGGGAGGATGGGGGCCGACTGGCCGAGGCGCGGCTGCTCGACAAGGAGTTCGAGACCACGCGCAGGCATCACCCGTTGCGCAAGCAGAACCTCCGCAACGAGATCCGCGCGCTGATGGAGCATCTCGGTGTCGCGCGCGGCCAGAAGGACGCGCAGTACCGGCAGGCTCTGCTGGAAGGTCCGGATGGTCCGATGGTGGACAAGCAGACGCGCGGCTGGGTGAAGGGTGACGAGCGGCCGCGGCTGCGGGTGTACTTCGCCAAGGAACTCGCGTTCGGCGGGTTGCCGGCCGTCGCGGCGGCGGTCGGTATCGGCGTGGTCAGCGGGAGTGTGGTGGCTGCGACCGGGGTGGCGGCGCCGCTGCTCGCGGCCGGGGTGTTCCACGCCGTCGCCCAACGCTGGCTGGACGGGCACAAGCTCAGGCTCAAGCTGGACCGCTTCGGCGTGCGGCTGGGCGAGGTGGCCAAGCGATACCCGGGGCTGTACGGCCGGCTCGAGGCGGACCCGTTCGGGCTGGTCGGCAAGCCGCCCGAGAACGTCGACCCGGACACGATGGCGCCGGCCGAACCGAGGTACCGGATCCGGCATCTCGGGCCGGCGATCGCTGGTGCCGCGGTCGCCTTCGCGCTGGCGCCGACGCCCGCGGCGATGATCGCCCCGGCGATCTTCTTCGGTGCCTCCGCCGTCCTGCGGCCGATGATCGACCGGTACGCCGACGGCCGCCGGCTCAAGGCGAAGATGCTGCGGTTCGAGGAGCTGATGACGCGGGCCGCGACCGATCCGGCCCGGTACCAGAACCAGCTGACCGACTTCCTCGAGCAGCTCGACCGTCGGCTGGCCGGCGCGACCGAGGCGATCGCAATGGCCGGTGCCCGTGCCGACGGGTCCCTGGACTCCCTCGGCTACCGGACGCTGGCGCCGGCGGAACTGGCCGAGCAGATCCCCGGCCTCGGCCGACGGTTCGTGCCCGGCAAGTCCGATCCGAACGAGCTGGACCCGACCGACGTGGCGAAGGCGATCAGCACGTACGGCGAGCTGCTGCTGTTCGGCGCCGCCAACAACCTGCTCGGCGCACTGGCGGCAGCCGGTGTCAACACGTTCCTGGAGGCGAAGAACGACGAGGCGATCCACGACCTGGTCACCTTCAGTGTCGATGCGATGGAGAGCGGCGAGAGCAGGGCGCTCTTCCAGGCGATGCGCGCCGACCTCGAGAAGGCCGTCCAACTCGTCGGCCTGGCCGAACAGCTGGCCGAGTCCCGCCAAGACCCGGCGACGGCCAAGCTCCTACCACGGATCCTCGACCGGCTCCGCGGCAACGCCCCGACCGCGATCAACCCCGGTACGCCGCTGCCGACGGCGCCGGACCAACCCGAGCTCGTGGCCGGCAGCAACCACCCGTCGGCGCGGATGCCGTTCTGGGCGCACATTCTGAACGCGGCACCGCCGCTGCTCACGTTGAGTGTGGTCAACACCGTCGACCACGTCCTCGGGCTCGATCCGGCGATCTACCAGGCGACTGTGTTCACGGCGCTGGCCCAGTTGATCGCGACGCCGATCGCGCGGTGGGCGGCGAACCGGCAGGATGCCCAGCACGACGTTCACGCGGCGGACGCCAACAACGAACTCGCCACAGACCAGAAGCAACTGGCGGACAAGCTTGGTGTGCTGCTCTTCCTGACCGAACAGACCCAGCAGGCGGCACAGGCCAAGTCTGACGCACTACGGCCGGAACCGCGCCGATTCACCCCGGCGAACGTTGCCCGCAGCATCGACGTGTTCTTCCGCATCCGTCCGGCCGGCGCGGAGTTCACCAACTACGTCCGCGCCGCGGTACGTGCCGCCCGCCTGGGGATCGTGGCGGCCCCGGGAGAGAACCCGCGCCAGGGTTTCCAGGACCGCCAGGACCAGCATCTCGCCCTCGATCGGATCGAGCAGCAGGCCGACCACCTCGACGACCTCACCGAGGCCGTACGACGCGGCGCTGCCGGCGCGCGGGCCGAACTCCGCAAGGCTCGCGCCGACCTCGTCGCCGTACTGAAAGCCCACGATGGCCTACCGGATCTCGCATCGGTGGATCCGGCCAACGGAACTCGCGTGACCGGTGACCCGATCGCTCGTACCAGAGCCGCCGTCGACGAGGCCTGGCGCCGGCTGCAGGCCGAACCCGGATCGACTCCGCTCCGGATGAAGCGGGTCATCGCACTCTCCCGCATCCGCGTCGCACTGGACACGCTCGACCGCATGCTCGCAATCGCCGAAGCAGGCGGCCGCAAACAAGGCGTCGTGCTGGCCCTGAACGAACTCGCCCGCACGGTCAACGCCTTCAAGGCCCTCCAACGCCGTGCCGGTGTCCCTGGCGACACCAACCTCGACGCGGCACTGGTCCGCAAGCATGTCAGCCAGCGGCTCGAGTCAAACCAGCTGACCGGCAATGCGGCCCGGCTCGAAGAGTTCGTTGCCGACGGCCCTGTTCAGGACCACGCCCGGCTGCTGCGAGTCGTGCTACGGGAGGTGCTCAATCCGCTGGTGCGGCAGGCCGCCGAGGTTGGTGAGATCGCACTGGACGAGGACGGGGCGACCGTGCTGCTGACTACACCGGACGGCCAGACCTTCCCGATCGAGTTCCGGATCGGCCCCGTGGCGGATGGGCATCCGGCCGAGTTCGTCATCGGCGACGAGGTCGTCACGGTCACGGTCAACGAGCGGATCAAGTTCGACGACGTCACCCGGACGGTCGCGCACGAGCTGGCGGAGATTGGCCGGCTGCTGACCGGCGCCGTGCCGAAGGCGGATGTCCTAACGCCCGGCGCCGATCCGAGCGACCGGGTGCTGTCCCCGCACGATCAGGGTCGCGTCGCCGAGCTGCGCGTCCTGCTCAGCGGGCCCCGTACGGCGAACTACCGGGCCGAGCGGCGAGCTTTGATGCAGCAGCAGATGGAGGCTCTGCTCGAGCACCTGGGTTTGGCGCAGGGCCAGGAGGGAGCAGAGCAGCGGCGGACCTTGCTGCCCGAAGACGTCCAGCAAGACCTCACCCGGCTGGAGACGAGGGCCGGGCCAGCCGGCTTCGCAATCGTGCGCACCTCGGTCATGCCGCGCGAGGTCAGCTACATCCCGAGCGAGCCACCGCACCCGAAGTGGGGTCTTCGCCGATACCACATGAACAAGCACTTCTTCGGGATCGGTCAACACGCGCTCCGGATTATCGACCCGCACGGGAATGCCGCCATCTGGTACGGGCATATCCAGCAGTTGCTGACCATGCCACCGACCACCACACCCGACGCCAAGGGGGTCTTCGACATCATCGGCGAGTTCCCGCTGAACGACGGTTCCGGGCGCTTCAAGCTCGGCGTACGGCTCTGCCGGCGCCCGGACGGAACCTACGACCTCATCACCGTCCTGACGAAGCAGACTTGAACGTCTCGCGGGTGAGGAAGCCGAGTTGGGCGGGTTTGGTGGTGCCGTCGTGTTGGGTGATAGTGACCTCGGTGCCCATCGTGAAGCCGCCGCGCTGGAAGCGGGTGACGGCCTTGGTGTTGCGGGCATCGGGTTCTACGACCACCCGGGGATGCCCCTTCTGGCCGATCAGGAAGGTGCCGAGAGCAACGAAGAGCTGGCCAGTGAAACCGGGTCGCGGGTCGCCAGGGGCAATCAGGAGGTGGACGCCGATGTCGCCGGGCTGGACGTCGTACGCCTCGCCGACCGGATCGGCGCCGGGGTCGTAGGTCTGGAAGAGGGCGACCGGTACGTCGTCCACATGGACCAGGTAGACGTGGTGGGTCGGCAGCGAGTCGAGGAACTCGTAGATCGCGAGCACCTCGGCGCGGGACTTGTCGCCCATGCCCCAGAAGCGGGCCCGCTCGGCGGTCACCCAGTCGTAGATCAGGTCGATGTCATCAGCCGGTTGAGCGGGGACGATCCGGACGCGGCCGAGGCCGGCGATGTCCTGGTCGAAGGTGTCCTCCTTGGGGGTGAGCTTGTCCCAGTCGGTCACGATCGGCGCGAGCTCGCCGCGCAGCCACAGCGGCAATTGGTCGTGGTGGTGCGGATCGCCCAGTACGCCGGACGCGCCGAGCGGCACGATCCACGAACTGTTCTCGCGCTTCGCCAGGTCCCACGCGAACCGTGCGGCCGACGCGCGGATGCACACATCGGTGAGACCGGGCAGCGGCGACGTCGACATCACGCAGTGGTGGTCGCCGGACAGGGCGAGATCGATCGGCTCCTCGTCGGGGGCGAACAGTGGTCCGCGCAGCGCGTGCAGCGGCGACAACTGATGAGTGTCGCCCCAAGGCCCACGTGGTCGGCGGCCAGCAACCTCCTCGAGCGCTTCGCGAGCGAGGCTGCCGAAGTCGATCGACGGAAGCAGGTCGGTGGTGAGCAGGTTCTCCAGTGCGAAGGCGACGTGCGTCAGCGTGTCCATCCACGGCTGGAACAGTTCAGGGCAGCCGGATTCCTGGTCCAGCGGCGCCAGCGTCGGGTGCTCCGCGATCCGCCGGATCAGCGCCTTCCGAACCGCCGCGAAGCTGGAGGCGATGTTGCTGGAGGCATCCATCCGGCGATCCCATACCTGCAGCTGCGCCCGCAGCTCAGCAGCCGCGGGTGTGAGATGAGGCAAGCCCGCAAGGAGATCCAGCAGCAGGTCCGCCGACCCCAGGTAGGTATCGGTGTGGATCGCCGGCATCTCCTCGACCGCCCACCCTGAACGCGAGGTCAGCAGTTCCTTGATCCGCAGGTAACGGTGTGGCGCCGCGAACTCCTCGCCGAGCGGCTCTGCGATCTCGCGACTGTTGGCCATCACCGCGACCCCGTCGACAGTTGCCCGAGGCAACTCGTGCCATCCCCGCCACTCGTGCTCCGCCTCCCAGGCCGGTACGACGCGCAGCAGGTTGCCCGGATCCCGCTCGGGAACGAGTCCCGCGGTTCGGTGCAGCAGCCCTCCGGACGTGTCGGCGGCCATCACCACGTTGACCGGTTCCACCCAGGTGTCCCAGGCCCGATCGACGTCGGCCACAGTGGTTGCCGTGAGCAACTTGGGGATCGTCTCGAAGCCGAGGCGGCCGGTCACCCGGGGCGGGTAACACAGGCTGATCGCCCGATCCTCGTCCGGACCGCCGACGATGATCGGTCCGCGCTCGGTCTCGATCACCTCGATCGGCACGGGATCCGAGCCGGCGACCTCGATCGTCTCGGTGTGGACCGAGGCGGTCTGCCAGCCGGATGGGCCGAGCGCCTCGACCTGCGAATCACTGCGGCGCAATTGTTCGTAGTACAGGTCCTGGTAGGAGGCCATCGCGTTGGTGATGCCCCACGCGACCTCGCCGTTGTGGCCGAAGTGGGCGATGCCGGGGATGCCCGGGACGGCCAGCCCGACGGCGTCGTACTCGGGGCAGGAGAGGCGGATCTGCTGGTAGACGTTCGGGCTCTCGATGTAGCGGTGCGGGTCGCCGGCGATGATCGGCAGGCCGGTGGCGGTGAGGTCACCGGGGATCAGCCAGCCGTTGCTGCCCGCGGTCGTTGGGCCTTCGGAGTTGAACAGGGTGACGGCGCCCTCGCCGAGGTTGCGGACGACCTGCTCGCGCCAGAGCAGCGTCGGGAAGCCGGCGAACAGGATGTGCACGGCCATCCAGATCCCGAGCGGCGCCCACGGTTCCCACTCGGTGGGCTCGAGCCCGGTCGAGGCGAACTCAGGAGCCCGTACTGCGGCGCTGGGCAGCGCGTGGTTGACGCCGTCCACGTACGCCGAGATCCACTCACGAGTGTCGTCGTCGAGGTTCTGGTAGCACCGTTGCGCGGTGTCGTCGATGCGGGCCTGGCGGGCGAACGTGTCCCAGCCGACTGCCTCCTGGCCGAGGAAGGCCGCGCTCGTACCGAGGAATCGGCGGCGCTCCAGTTCGATCTGCCAGCCGCGGTCCGCGGCGGCGTTGACGCCTTGGAGGTAGGCGAGGGCGAGTGGGTCGCCGGCTCGCAGGTGCGGGACACCCCAGTCGTCGCGGTGGACCTTGGCGTTCAACTCGATATCCTCGCTTCGCTTAGGTTAGGCTGCGCTAACTTACAAGTCAGCAATTCGAAGCCGCAACGGCTATTTTGCGGGGTTTCGGCAGAGGAGGCGGTCGTGGGGCATGGCTGGGAGGGTGTGGTCCTCAAGCTGTTCCGGGGTAAGGACTTCACGTTCACCGTGACCGGTGCCGAACAGGTCACCGAGCGTTATCGCCGTGTGCACTTCACCGACAGTGGCATGCTGGCCGCGATCGGCACGCATCCGACGATGTGGGTGCGGCTGTGGTTCGACAATGCGGGCAAGCCGCATCAGCGCGCGTACACGCTGGTCGATCCGGATGTCGAGGCGGGCACCTTCAGCCTGGAGTTCGCGCTGCACGACGGATGCGCGTCCGACTGGTCGCGCAAGGCCGAGCCTGGCCAGACGATCGAGGCGACCGTCCAGGGCACGGGTTTCGACGTACCGGATCCGCTGCCGGAGCGGATGCTGGTGATCGGCGATCCGGCGTCGCTGCCGGCCATCAACTCGCTCCTCGAGGTCGAGCCGAAGCTGCCCGCGACCATCTGGTTCGAGACCAGCCATGACTCCGACCACGAACTCCCACTTCGCCTGGACCCTGATCGACACGACCTGCGGACGGTTCCGCGCGAGGATGATCAGCTGGTCGCCGACGTCAAGGCGAACCTCCCGGGCCTGGTCGAGGACCCGTCCGGCACGTTCATCTGGATCGCCTGCGACACCAGCACCACCCGCACGCTCACGTCGTACGTGCTCAAGGAGCTCAAGATCCCCAAGGATCGGGTCAAGGCGCTCGGCTACTGGAAAACCGCCTGACCGGTACCGCGCAATCAGCGCAGGTCTTCGGAGAAGGCCTTGCCGGCCTGGGTGAGCAGCGGGATCGCACGCTCGACGAGCTCCTCGGACATCCGGCCGGCCGGGCCTGAGATCGACATCGCCAGTCGTGATGGCGCGTCGGGCACGGCGACCGCGACGCAGCGGACGCCGAGCTCCTGCTCGCCCTCGTCGGTGGCGTAACCCTGCTCCTGGGCCTTGTGCAACTGGGTCATGAACACATCCGGGTCGGTGATGGTGTTCTCGGTGTGCTTGGCCATGCCCGTGCGGTGGAGCAGTTCACGTACCTCGGCCTCGCGCAGCTGCGCAAGGATCGCCTTGCCCACGGCGGTGCAATGGGGGAGCACTCGGCGTCCCACCTCGGTGAACATCCGCATCGAGTGCCGGGACTGCACCTGTGCGAGGTACACGATCTGATCGCCGTCGAGCATCGCCATGTTGGCCGATTCGCCGAACTCGTCGACCAGCTTGGCCAGATGCGGGCGGGCCCAGACGCTCAGCATGTCGGACGAGCTCTCGCCGAGCCGGATCAGCTTGGGGCCGAGGACGTACTGCCGGGACGGTTCTTGGCGCAGGTAGCCGAGGTCTACGAGCGTGCGGACGAGCCGATGGATCGTCGGCAGCGGCAGACCCGAAGCGGCGGCCAGCTGGGACAGGCCCATCATTCCGCCCGCGTCCGCCATCGTCTCGAGCAGGACGAAGGCCCGCTCGATCGACTGCACGCTGCCGGAGCGGCCCTTGCTGCCGTTCTCTTCCGCCACGGTGGCCCCACTCTGCTCAAGTTTCCGGATGACGGAAGTTTAGCGCCAGATCCCGGAAGACCTCGGACGTTGTCGCTTCCGCATGGTAGACAATACTATCCGCAATACGAAATCTATGGGAGGTGATCCGGTCATGAGCCACCTCGACGCTCTCGTTGGTGAGCTGGATCGGCGGCTGGCCGATGCCGACGCCGCACTGGCCGCGCATTACCCGGGCGACCGTGGGGTCCGGCAACCAGTTCACACCGTCTACGTGCCTGCCGACCGGTACGACGCGGGCACGGTTCGCGATTGGGCGGAGGAAGCAAAGGCTGTCCTCGCTCGGTATGGCGGGTCGGCGACGGAGTTGGCCGATGCGCTGGAGTTGCCGCCCGGCCAGGCCGTTGAGGTCTATCAGCGGGTCCGCGCCAAGCTGGACCGCGAACCGATCGAGGATCTGCGCATCGACTTCGAGGACGGCTACGGGACCAGGCCTGACGAGCAGGAGGACGCCGCGGCGATCGATGCAGCCCGTTCGCTGGCGGAGACGATCAAGACCGGCGCGGTCCCGCCGTACCACGGGCTTCGGATCAAGTCGCTCGAGGCGCCGAGTCGTCGGCGCGGTGTACGGACGCTTGATCTCTTCGTCGGTGAGCTGGCCGGCGCTGGGGCGCTGACGGACGGATTCGTGATCACCCTCGCGAAGGTGACGTCGGTGGAGCAGGTCGAGGCGATGGTGGTCGTGCTGTCGGCGATCGAGCTCGCGCACTCGGTGCCGGCGGAGTCGCTGAAGTTCGAGATCCAGGTCGAGACGCCTCAGGCGATTCTCGGTTCGGACGGCACTGCGTTGATCGCCCGGATGATCAGGGCGGGCGCTGGACGGGTCACCGGTCTGCATTACGGCACGTACGACTACTCGGCCTCGCTCGGGGTCGCAGCGGCGTACCAGAGCATGGAGCACCCGGTCGCCGATCACGCCAAGGACGTGATGCAGCTGGCCGCGGCGGGTACGGGGGTGTTCGTCTCCGACGGTTCGACCAACGTTCTGCCGGTCGGTGACCGCGATTCCGTGCGCGCCGCGTGGCGGCTTCACCAGCGACTCGTACGACGCTCGCTCGTCCGCGGGATCTATCAGGGTTGGGACATGCATCCCGCTCAACTGCCGACCCGATTCGCGGCGACGTACCTGTTCTATCGGGAGGGTCTGGAGTCCGCCGCTGCTCGGCTGCGCGCGTACGTCGGCAAGGGTGAGTCCGGCTATCTCGATGAGCCCGCGACCGCCGCTGCCCTCGCCGGCTTCGTGCTGCGCGGAGTGGATTGCGGTGCTGTCGACCAATCGGAGGTCGACGAGTTGATCGGTGTGGATGAAGTCGGTTTGGCGACGTTGGCCAAGCGCCCGCTGCGGTCTTAGGGCAGCAGCGGTCTTAGGGCATTAGCCTCGCGGGTATGCGACTGGTTGCGGAGTTCACCACGGAGCCCTTCGATGTCGACGGGGAACCGCCGGCGCACGCCACCGAGGCGCTCCGGGTCGCCCAGGAGGCCGGGTTGGAGTGCGAATTCGGTCCGTTGGGGACCCTGGTGCGTGGCGAGCAGGAGACGTTGCTGCCGGCGCTGACGACGGTGTTGGAGGCCGCCTTCGCGCACGGGGCCAGCCGGGTGACCTTGCAGGTGCGCGGCGATGACTGAGCTCGAGGGGCATCCGCTCGTCGTGGCGATCACGCCGCTGGTGGAGCGGTTGAACGCCGAGCTCGTGCCGCCGGACGAGGCTCGCGCCGACGACGTACCGCTGCTGTGGGAAGGGTCACCCGTGGCGGCGGTTCGCCTTCCCCGCAAGGCTTCTGCGGGTGGTGAGGGTGGTGTGAACGCGCTGCTCGCGGAGGTCGCCGAGGAAGTCGGTGGGCCGCTGCACGAGTTGTCGCGTAATGAGAAGCAGCAGGCGGTGCTGTTGCTCGAGGCCAAGGGTGCGTTCGAGTACCGAAAGTCGGCGGAGCTGGTGGCGGAGGCGCTCGGCGTCACCCGGTTCACCGTCTACAACTACCTCAACCGCGCCCGCGACTAGGGCAGGGCCGGGGGCACAGAATTCAACAAACTGTTGACGGGGCGTTTGGGTGCGTGCCACTCTCTCGTCATACGGAAATTCAGTTTCGTGATTCGAGAAGAAGTAGGGGACCTGTGGATCTGCAGGAGTTCGACACCGCTGTGGCCGACCGGCTGCGTCCGATGCTGGCGGCCTGCTGCGACGTACCGCGCTGGGTCGACGGCGTCCTCGCCGGCCGGCCGTACGGCGATCTCGCGGCGCTCAGGACGGCCGCGGACCAAGGGGTGCGAGACCTGGACGACAGTGAGGTCGACCAGGCGCTGGCGGCCCACCCGCGGATCGGCGACCGGGCGGACGGCAACAGTACCGAGGCCGCATGGTCGCGCAACGAGCAGGCAGGGGTCGGCGATGACCCTGAGATCCGCGTTGCACTAGCGGCCGGCAATCGCGAGTACGAGCAGCGGTTCGGTCGCGTCTTCCTGATCTGCGCCACCGGCCTGTCGGCGGAGGAGATGCTGACCAGTCTGCGCCGGCGGCTGACCAACGACGAGGACAGCGAGATCGCGGTCGTGCGCGACGAACTGCGCAAGATCGCCCTTCTCCGCCTCGCCAAAGTCGTCGAGGAGGTTCCCGCATGAGCACCGTGAGCACACATGTTCTCGACACCGCGCTTGGGCGACCTGCCCAAGGTGTCCCGGTCCGGCTGTCCTGGATCACCGACGACGAGGTTGTTGTCCTTGGGACGGGCAGCACCGACGACGACGGTCGTGTCACCGAGTTGGCGCCCGACGGTCTCGAGTTCGGCACGTACCAGCTCTGGTTTGGTGTCGCCGCCTATGCGATCACGTCCGGCCAGAGCATCTTCTTCCCCGAGGTCACCGTGACCTTCCAGATCAACGACGAGCGGCATTACCACGTCCCGCTGCTGCTCAGCCCGTTCGCCTATTCCACCTACCGAGGGAGCTGATCCCATGGCCATCCACTTGGGAGCCAATCAGTACGGCAAGGCCGAGAGCCGCGTCGTCCGCATCTACCGTGACACGGCTCGTCACCAGATCCGCGACCTGAACGTCTCGTCCGCCCTGCGGGGACGCTTCGAGGACGCGCACACCACTGGCGACCAGGGTGAC
The DNA here is from genome assembly GCF_004361855.1 of Kribbella caucasensis. Lineage (GTDB taxonomy): Bacteria > Actinomycetota > Actinomycetes > Propionibacteriales > Kribbellaceae > Kribbella > Kribbella caucasensis. The sequence continues at coordinate 113,533 of NZ_SNWQ01000004.1, read as the reverse complement.
GTCCTCCCGACCGACACACAGAAGAACACCGCGTTCGCGTTCGCCAAGGAGAAAGGCGTCGGCGCGATCGAGGACTTCGCCCTCACCCTCGGCGGCCACTTCATTGATGCCACCCCTGCGGCAGATGGTGCCCGGATCGAGATCGAGGAGTATCCGTGGGAGCGGATCCCGGTCGACGGCGCGGGTCATGATCACTCCTTCGTCCGGTCCGGGAGCGGTACTCGGACGACGGTCGTCAACGTCGAAGGCCGCGGCGACGACCGTACGGCGTACGTCGTCTCCGGCATCCGCGACCTGGTCGTGCTCAAGTCCACGGGGTCGGAGTTTCACGGGTTCCTCAAGGACAAGTACACGACCCTGGCGGAGACGGACGACCGCATTCTCGCGACATCGCTGGTCGCTCGGTGGCGTTATGACCACACGGACGTCGACTGGGACAAGTCGTACGACGAGATCAAGAGCCTGTTGCTCGAGCAGTTCGCCCGGATCCACAGTCTCGCGCTGCAGCAGACCCTGTACGGGATGGGTGAGGCTGTGCTTCAGCAGCACCCCGAGGTCGCGGAGATCAAGTTCTCGGCGCCGAACAAGCACCATTTCCTGGTGGATCTGAGCCCCTTCGGCGTGGAGAACCCGGGTGAGGTGTTCATCGCCGCGGATCGCCCATACGGCCTGATCGAGGCGACCGTCGTTCGTGATGACGCCAGCGATCCGGGTAGCGCGTGGCTCGCAGTACCCGGCTTCTGCTGAGCTGTGTTGGAGGAACCTCCAACGTGCGGTGCTGGGGTCGGACCGGGGTTCGTGTCCTCCGCGGGTATCGGCTCGGCGGCCGGAGGAGTTGACTGACCTCACCGAGTGCGGCTCCGGTCGCATTCCCTTGCGGAGCAGGAGGCTGCTTCCCTTGAGAGACAGCAAAGGGGTCCGATGAGCACAGCGCCGATCGTCATCGACGGAGCGACCGTGGTCACCCTCGACCGGGAGCGCCGCGAGCTCGCCACCGGCCATGTCGTTGCTGATGGCAACCGCATCGTCGCGGTCGGCGCGGGGCCCGCGCCGGCGTACGAGGGAGCGCGGGTGGTCGACGGGAGCGGCTGTCTCGTCACACCTGGATTCGTCAACACCCACGAGCATCTGTACCAGTGGGTGACCCGTGGGCTCGCTGCCGACGCGACCCTGTTCGGCTGGCTGACCGCGCTCTACCCGGTGTGGGCCGGCATCGACGAGGAGTCAGTCCACGTTGCCGCACAGGGCGCGCTGGCCCGACTCGCCCGTACCGGCTGTACGACGGCGGCCGATCATCATTACCTCTTCCCCCGATCGGGTGGTGACCTGCTCGAGGCGGAGATCCTTGCCGCCGCCGAGGTCGGACTGCGGTTCCACCCGGCGCGGGGGTCGATGGACCTCAGCTTCAAGGACGGTGGGTTACCGCCCGACTCGGTGGTTCAGGATCGGGACGAGATCCTCGTCGCGACCGAGGCCGCGATCGACCGGTGGCACGACCCTTCGCCGGATTCGATGCTGCGGATCGTGGTCGCGCCCTGTTCGCCGTTCAGCGTCACCGGTGAACTCATGCAGGAGGCCGCGGAACTCGCCCGTCGTAAGGGCGTCCGGCTGCACACGCACCTGGCCGAGACCACCGACGAGGGCGAGTGGTGTCAGGATCGGTTTGGCTGCACTCCGCTGGAGTACGCCGCGCAGCTCGGCTGGATGGGGCCGGATGTGTGGTTCGCTCACGGCATCCACTTCGACGACGCGGAGATCAAGCGGCTGGGCCAGACGGCGACCGGTATCGCGCACTGCCCCAGCTCAAACGCTCGCCTCGGGGCAGGTATCGCGCGCGTCGCCGACCTCAGGGCGGCCGGCAGTCCGGTCGGCCTCGGCGTGGACGGTGCCGCCAGCAACGAAGCCGGCAGCCTGCTCGAAGAACTGCGCCACGCACTGCTTTTCGCCCGCGCTCGGGGTGGACCGCAGGCCCTCGGCGTCCGCGCCGCACTGGAGCTGGCGACCCTCGACGGCGCACGCATCCTGGGCCGCGAGGACGAGATCGGCTCGATCGAGGTGGGCAAACTCGCCGATCTCGCTGTATGGCGCCTCGACACCCTCGCCCACGCCGGCATCGCCGACCCCGTCGCCGCACTGGTCCTCGGCACACCCCCACCTCTGGAACTTCTCCTCGTCAACGGCCGCCCCATAGTCGAACACGACACCGTCCTCACCGTCGACGAGTCCACCCTGGCCGTACAGGTGGCGAAAATCCAGCACACCCTCCTCGCCAAGACCACCTGACCACCCCGCCGGCTACAACCCGCGACCTCAGACACCAACCCGGGACCTCGGACACCAAGCCGGACCTCGGACACCAAGCCGGGGCCTCGGACACCAAGCCGGACCTCGGACACCAAGCCGGGGCCTCGGACACCAAGCCGGGGCCTCGGACACCAAGCCGAGGCCTCGGACACCAAGCCGGGGCCTCGGACAGGGCATTTGCATGTCCGAGGTCCCCAGATCCCGTGCGAAGTACCGGCCCCAACCGGCCGCGGGGGTTCGGGGTGGCCTCTTGCCCGCTCTGAGGCAAAACCTCGCCCCGGTCGCCGTCAAAACCCACCCCGGTCCATCGCGCGGCCCCGCCTGGGTGGGTGAAGGGGACCGTGGGGCGCGACCTTGGGCACCGGCCCGTCACGTTCCGCGCCGGCCGACGCCTGGTGGGTGCCCAAGGTGGCGTCTGCCGTCCGGTATGCCGGACCTCGGACAGCGAGCCGGGAGCTCGGACAACGGGGCGGGACCTCGAACAGCGAGCCGGGACCTCGGACAGCGAGCCGGGACCTCGGGCAACCAGGGGGACCTCGGACAGGGCATTGCATGTCCGAGGTCCCCAGATCCTGTCCGAAGTACCCGCCCCTGGGGCCGCCAGTGCCCGTCCCCAGCGGCCGTCCCAAGGGGGCGCGCGGGGTTAGTGGTGGAGGAGGTGGCCGTCTATCCAGACGGCGTGGACGTCTGCGGGGGTGCCTAGGGTGAAGATTCGGGCCAGGGCTTCTTCGGCGTCTTCGGCGTGGGCGACGCTGACGGCCAGCGGGGAACCGTCGGCCGGGCGTAGGAGTTGGGCGTCGAATCGCTTGCCGACGCTCAGGTCGCCGACCTCGGCGTCCAGGCCGATCGCCTCGGCACCCGCTGTGGTTGCCAGGTGCAACAGGTGTGCGGCGGTGAGCGGGCAGCCCTGCTCGCCGAGCAGCCGCTGGACGAAGTACGCCTGCAGCCCCTCCTTCAGCAGGGAGAATCCCGTCCCGGCGCCGACGTCCGAGCCGAGTGCGACGCGGACGCCGTGCTGGAGATGCCTTGCCAGCGGGAACAGTCCGCTGCCCAGGGCGGCGTTGCTCGTCGGGCAGTGGGCGATCGTCGCACCACCCTCGGCGAGCATCTTGAGCTCTACATCGGTCGGGTGGACGTTGTGGGCGAGCACGCTTCGGCGGTTGACCAGTCCGTGCCGATCGTAGGTGCTCACGTAGTCGCTGCCACCGAAGAGCTCGGTCACGTTGGCGATCTCGGCCTCGTTTTCGTTCACGTGCGAGGTGAAGAGGGAACCGGGGATCTCGTCCAGCACGGTTCGGCAGGCGGCGAGGAGGTCGTCGGTGCAGGAGAGCGAGAAGCGCGGCGTCACGGCGTACCGGTTGCGGCCTACGCCGTGCCAGCGTTCTGCGAGTGCGAGGGATTCGGTATACGCCCGCGCGGGGCTGGTGAGCAGTTCGGGGCGTAGCAGTCGGTCGCTCACGACCAGGCCGCTGGTGATCCGCAGGCCGACGCGTGAGGCGGCTGTGAACAGTACGTCCACGGCGTCTGAGTAGTGGGCCCCGAAGACCAACGCGCTGGTAGTGCCCGCGGCGGCGAGGCCACGTACGAATTCGTCGGCTACCCCGGTGGCGTAGTCGACGTCGGCCATCCGGGCCTCTTCGGGCAGGGCGTACCGGTCGAGCCATTCCAGCAGGGGCATGCCCAGGCCGCCGACCGCGCGGATCTGCGGGAAGTGGACATGTGTGTCCACGAACCCGGGCAGCACCACGCCTCCCGTCAGGTCGACGGTCGGTTCGGCGGGGTGCGCGGCGCGGAGTTCCGCATAGGGGCCCCGCGCAACGATCACGCCGTCCTTGACCACCAGCGCGGCGTCGGTGGCGACCCGCAGGGCGCCGCCGGTGAACGGGTTCTCCGGGGTGTCGATGAAGGTGCCTCGGAACAGTGTCATGCCTTCGCCTCACGCTGGGCCGACGCGGGGCGACGATCGGCGGTGATCAATGGAGCCGGCGCGGCGTTGCGCTCGGCGGTGGTCAGCTGATCCGGCGGGACGCTGCGCTCGGCGGTGAAGAGTTGGAGTAGCCAGGCGGCGACGCTGACCGCGATCGTCGCCGGTTCCTTGCCGGGCAGGCCGGGCAGGCCGATCGGGATGGTGATCTTGTCGATCGCCTCGGCCGGGAGACCGTCGTCGGCGAGCTTGCGGCGGAACCGCGACCACTTCGCGCTGGACCCGATCAACCCGATCGTTGCCAGCTGCCCATTGCGCAGCGCGGCGTCGCAAAGGGCTGCGTCCTCGGCATGGTCGTGAGTCATCACCAGCGCATGCGTGCCCGGCGGCAGTTCGCCGACGACCAGTTCCGGCAACACCGGTACGTGGTGGACGTGCACGTTCGCCACGGCGTCGTCGAGTACGGACAGCCGCTCGGGCACCAGCTGGCCGGGTCGCGAGTCGACGAGATGCAGTTCCACGTCATGGCGGGCGAGGATCCGGGCGAGTTCGAGGCCCACGTGTCCCATCCCGAAGATCGCGACAGACGGAACCACAGGCAGCGGCTCGAGCAACAGCCTCACCTCACCGCCGCAGCACTGGACCCCATGCTGGTACGGCGCTTTGTCCGACAGCGCGAACTCCAGCATCTCCGGGTCCGTAGTACTGGCCGCCAGCAATTCACGTGCACGCTCGACCGCGACGGACTCCAGATTGCCACCGCCGACTGTTGCCCAGACGTGATCCTCGGCGACGACCATCTTGGCTCCGGCATCACGAGGTGCATGCCCGCGTACCGACATCACGGTCACCAGGACGCCCGGCCGGCGCTGTTCGCGCAGCCGCTGTACCGCTCGCATCCATTCCATCTCCGCCGTCACACTCCACTCAACTTGACGGGGGAGCGGACGCCGTCGCGCTCGATCCCGTCGAGCCGCCCATCGACCTGACCATCGACCTGACCATCGACCTGCCCGTCGACACGCCCGTGGGCCTGACCATCGGCCTGACCGTTGAGCCCTTCCGCTGCGGGGTGTGACCGGGCTCGGTCGAGTGCCCAGTAGACGGCCTCCGGTGTGGCGGGCGAGCCCAGATCCACGCTCGTCCCCGCCGGACCGAAGGCCGCAGCCGCCTGCCGCAGCGCCTCGCGCACGGAGAACGCAAGCATCAACGGCGGCTCGCCGACAGCCTTCGAGCCATAGACGGCGCCTTCCTCGTGAGCCTTCTCCAGCAGGCGGACGTTGAAGACCTCCGGCATCTCCGAGAAGCTGGGCAGCTTGTACGTGCTGGCCGCCTGCGTCGCGACCCGGCCCCGGTTCGGTCCGTCGCTCTCGTCCCAGCGGAGATCCTCGAGCGTCAACCAGCCGGCGCCCTGGACGAATCCGCCCTCGATCTGGCCGACGTCGATCAACGGGCTGAGGCTGTCACCGACGTCATGGACGATGTCGACCCGGCGCAGCGTGTAGGAGCCGGTGAATCCGTCGACCTCGACCTCCGCCGCGGCAACGCCGTACGCGAAGTACTTGAACGGCTCGCCATGCATGGCGGCCGGATCCCAATGCAGTCCTTCGGTGCGGTAAAAGCCGGCCGCCCACAGCTGTACACGCTGGTGATACGCGGCGTGGACGACGTCCTCCCACCGCAAGCTGTCGCCATACAGTCCGCTGACCGCGCCGTCGGTGAACCGTACGTCGTGCGGGCTGATACCGAGCTTGCCCCCGGCAACCTGTGCGAGGCGCTCGCGGATCTGCTCACAGGCGTTCTTGATCGCCGCGCCGTTGAGGTCGGCGCCCGAGCTGGCCGCGGTGGCCGAGGTGTTCGGCACCTTGTCGGTACGGGTCGGGGCCAGTCGGACCCGAGCCAGCGGTACGCCGAGCGACGTGGCCGCCACCTGCAGCATCTTCGTGTGCAGGCCCTGTCCCATCTCGGTGCCGCCGTGGTTGATCAGCACCGAGCCGTCCTTGTAGACGTGCACCAGCGCCCCGGCCTGGTTGAACGCGGTGAGGTTGAAGGAGATGCCGAACTTCACCGGCGTCATCGCGAGCGCCCGCTTCGTGTGCAGGTGGGACGCGTTGAACTGCTCGATCTCCGTACGCCGCCGCTCGACGTCTCCGATCTCGAGCACCTGGCTCCAGCACGCCTCCAACCGCTCGGCGTGGCGGACCGGCTGCCCGTACGGCGTGGCGTGGTGCGACTGGTAGAGATTGCGGCGCCGCAGCTCCATCGCGTCGTACCCGAGTAGCGGCGCGCACCGGCCGAGCAAGTCCTCCACGACGATCATGCCCTGGGGTCCGCCGAAGCCGCGGAAGGCGGTCTGGGAAGTCTTGTTCGTCTTGGCGATCCGGCCGTCGACGCGGACGTTCGGGATCCAGTACCCGTTGTCGATGTGGCACATCGCGCGGGCCAGAACCGGTTCGGACAGGTCGAGACTCCAGCCGCCGTCGGCGGTGAGGGTGGCGTCGAGTGCGACCAGGTGGCCGTCGTCGTCGAAGCCGGCCCGCCATTCGCTGTGGAAGCCGTGGCGTTTGCCGGACATCGTCATGTCCTGCGTGCGGTTGAGGCGCAGCCGGACCGGCCGACCGGTCAGCGTCGCGCCGAGCGCTGCGATCGCGGCGAACCCGTGGGGCTGCATCTCCTTGCCACCAAAGCCTCCTCCCATCCGGAGGCACTGCACCGTCACAGCATGACTCGGTACGCCGAGCACATGCGCGACGATCTCCTGGGTCTCGGACGGGTGCTGGGTGCTGCTCTGTACGAAGATCTGGCCGGCCTCGTCGACCAAGGCCAGCGCGGCGTGGGTCTCGAGGTAGAAGTGCTCCTGGCCGGCGAATTCGAACTCGCCCCGGAACACGTGCGCCGCCTGGGCGAACGCCGTCTCGACATCGCCGCTCTCAAGGTGTCGCCCGGTTCCCTGGAAGCTGTCCGCGGCGATCGCCTCCCGAACCGTCACCAACGAGGGGAGCGGCTCGTACTCGACCTGCACGGCCTTGGCGCCGAGCCGGGCAGCCTCGAGAGTCTCACCGAGCACCCAGCAGATGGCGTGCCCGTGGAACATCGCCTCGTTCGGGAACAGCGGCTCGTCGTGCTTCACACCGGCGTCGTTGGTACCGGGCAGGTCGTCGGCTGTGAGGACGCGGACCACCCCAGGTACGTCGTACGCGGGCTGCACGTCGAGCGCGGTGATCCGGGCGTGAGCATGCGGGGACTGGACGGGCCAGGCGTGCAGGACGTCGCGGGTGCGTACGACTAGGTCGTCGGTGTAGAGGGCCTCGCCAGTGACGTGTAATGCAGCGCTCTCGTGCGGCAACGGCAGGCCGACGACGGCTCGCTGCGGTCGTTCGGACAGCGTGCTCATGCGCTGACCCCTTCTGCTGCGAGGTTTTGGGCGTAGAAGCGAAGCAGCGACTGACCGAGCATCGCCGAGCGGTACGACGCGCTCGCGCGGTGGTCGTCCATCGGTGTGCCCTCGCCAGCCAGTACTGCGGCCGCCTCGCGCACCGTCTTCTCGGTCCATGGCCGACCGGTTAACGCGTCCTCGGTCGCCCGCGCGCGAAGCGGTGTCGCGGCCACCCCGCCGAGCCCGATCCGGGCGCTATCGACTACTCCATCCACCACCTCGACTGAATAGCCGACCGCGACGCTTGAGATGTCGTCGAGGCGTCGCTTGGCGATCTTGTGGAAAGCGGTGGTAGTTGCGAGCGGCAATGGGATCAGGATGGTCCGGATCAGCTCGTCTGGCGCTTTCAGGGTTTGCCGGTAGCCGGTGAAGTAGTCCGCGAGCGGCACCACACGTTCGCCGCGGCTGGACGCTAGTACGAGCGAAGCGTCGAGGGCCAGCAGCGCGGGCGGGGTGTCGCCGATTGGCGACGCGGTGCCGAGGTTGCCGCCGATCGTGGCGCCGTTGCGGATCAGCCGGGAGGCGAACTGGGGGAACATCTGCGCCAGCAGCGGTACCCGTCCGGCAAGCAGTCGCTCGATCTCGCTCAACGTGAGCGCTGCACCGATGCTGATTTGATTCCTTCCCCGCCCCACCGCCCCGGTCGTCTCGTCCGCCCCGAACGTGAACTCCCGCAGCTCGGAAAGCCTGTCCACGGCGACGACCAGGGGAGCCCGTACGCCGCGGATGTTCACCTCCACCCCGAGGTCGGTCGACCCTGCCACGATTTGTGCATCAGGCCGGTCTGCCAGTAGCTCGAGTATTTCGTCGAGTCCCGCCGGCCGGAGGAACTCCGCTCCCGCTACCTCCAACCGGGTGGGCGCCGGCGGGGGTGGTGGGGTGGACGTCCGGGCCGCGAGCGCGTCGTCCGCTTCCGGACCACCGAGCGCGTACGCCGCGTCCCGGATCGGGCGATAACCCGTGCACCGGCAGAGGTTTCCGCTGAGCGCATGGAGATCGAAGCCGTTGGGCCCGTGCTCGTGATCACACCCGCCGCCCGCGGCCGCAGTACGGTCGGCGCTCGCCGAAGTACGGTCGGCTGCGGGCGTCGTACGGTCGGCCGAGGACGCAGTACGGCCGGGGCGGTAGTACTCCGCGGCCATGCTGCACACGAATCCCGGAGTACAGAACCCGCACTGCGATCCGCCCCGGACGGCCAGCTCCTGTTGGACCGGATGCAGGGCCGTGCTCGACCCCAAACCCTCGGCGGTGATGACCTCCTGACCGTCGAGGGCAGCGGCCGGCAGCAGACACGCGTTCACCGCGGTCCACTCGGTGGCAGTGTCGATCCCGGGCCGGGCGACCAGCACCGAGCACGCGCCACACTCACCTTCGGCGCAACCCTCCTTGGCTCCGGTCAGCCCACGGTCGCGGAGCCAGTCCAGCAAGGTCGTGTGGACGGCCACGCCATCGAAGGCGAGGTCCTTGCCGTTGACCTTGACCGCTGACACTCGCCGGTCCGGGATCGTCGTACTCATCGGCTGCTGCTCCAGCGGGTTCGGGCACTGTGGATGGGGTTGGCGTCCTGCAGGAAGTCGTCGTACCGGTAACCGGCGATCTTCGCGATCTCGAGCAGCGCGGCGGCGTGCTCCTGGTTCTCGCAGTTACCGAGGCGGTCCCGGCCCTGCTCGACGATCCGGTCGAAGGACTCCGCGTCCCGTACCGAGATGACCAGCGGGAAGCCGAAACGCTCACGGTACGCCTCGGTGATCGCCGCCAGCTCGTCGCGATCCGACTCGGCCAGGAAGGTCAGGCCGCGCGCGGACTGGTCCCGCAGCGACGCCTCGCCACTGAGGCCGTCGGCAACGAACTGCGAACCGAGCTGCGGATACGCCTCGATCAGCTGGCGCTGTTCCTCGTGCGATCCGGAGAAGAGCGCCTCCTGGAACGAGCGTCGCAGGGCGTGGGTGTCGGTGAACGGCCGCATGTCCCAGGCGCGTTCGACCATCCAGCGAGGTCCCTGGAACAGGCCGGCGAAGGTCTCCACGAACTCCTCGCGGCTCATCCGGTTGACCTGGTCCAGCCGTACGGTCTCGCCGCCCGGATGCCCGGCCACCGCGGGGCCGAAGTCCTTGCCCACGTGGTGGAACAGGAGGTTGAGCCCGATCGCGGTCAGGCTGCCGAGCGTGATGCCGCTGCCGAAGATGATCTCGGCCCAGCCCGGCACCGCCTGGGCGACCTGCGGCTGCGCGGTGACGTACATGGCCAGGCCGACGCTGGTCGCCACGATGACCACGTTCCGGTGGTCGTGGAAGTCGACCTTGGCCAGGGTCTGGAAGCCGACGACGGCCACAGTGGCGAACATCGCCAGGGCGGCGCCGCCCAGCACGGGGTGCGGGATACCGGCGACGATGGCGCCGGCCTTCGGCACCAGGCCGAGCAGGATCATGATCACGCCGGCCGCCGCGACCACCCAGCGGCTCTTCACCCGGGTGAGCCGGACCAGGCCGACGTTCTCGGCGAAACAGGTGTAGGGGAAGGAGTTGAAGACGCCGCCCAGGGTGGTGGCCAGGCCGTCGGCGCGCAGGGCGCGGGCGATGTCCTCGCGGCCGATCCGCTTCTCGACGATCTCACCGGTTGCGAAGACGTCACCAGTCGTCTCGACCGCGGTGATGAGCATGACCACGATCATGGAGATGATCGCGGCGACCGAGAACTGCGGCCAGCCGAAGTGGAACGGGGTGGTCACGCCGACCCAGTTCGAGTTGCCGACGGCATCGAAGTGGGCGTCCCCGAAGGCCCACGCGACGCCGGTGCCGACGACCAGGCCGACGAGTACCGCGACCGTTGCCATGAAGCCCTTGAAGACCCGCTGGATCAGCACGATCAGGGCGAGCGTTCCCAACGCGTACGCCAGGTTCTTGCCGCTGGTCGGGTCCGAGGTCGGACCGGCGCCGCCGGTGGCGTCCGCGGCCGCGACCGGCAGCAGCGCCAGGCCGATGATCGTGATGACCGAGCCGGTGACCACCGGTGGGAAGAAGCGGATCAGCTTGCTGAAGAACGGCGCGATCAGGAACGTAGCCAGACCGGCCACGATCACCGCGCCGTAGATCACCAACAGGCCGTCCGTACCGCCCCCAGCGGCGAGGCCTATCGCGATCATCGGCGAGACCGCCGTGAAGGTCACACCTTGCAGCAGCGGAAGCCGGACGCCGACCTTCCAGAACCCGACGGACTGGATGATGGACGCGATGCCACAGGTGAACAGGTCGGCGTTGATCAGGTGAATGAGTTGCTCGGTGCTCAGCCCGATCGCGTTCGCCAGCAGGATCGGTACGATCACCGCGCCGGCGTAGAAGGCCAGGACATGCTGGGTGCCGTACACGGCGAGCTTGCCCGCGGGCAGCACCTCGTCGACAGGGTGACGGGTGGCTCGGCGGCCTGGTCGTAGGATTGCCATCGGGGGCACCTTCCTCGGAAGCTCAAGGGGTCGCGGGGGAGTGACCTGCACGACAGCTTGGGCTCAGGTGGGACCGGATTGCACCCGATGAACCTCCGAACTTGGGTCGCTCCGGCGGGGCCGGATCTGTGCGATCACCCAAACCGGGCGGTTAGAGCGACTTGAGCGCGAGGAACACGTCGACCCGGTCCTCGAGACTGGACAGATCCCGTCCGGTCAGTTGCTCTACGCGTTCGATCCGGTAGCGGACCGTGTTGACGTGGAGATGCAGCGACTCGGCGGTCCGCGACCACGAACCCGAGCAGGCGAGGAACTCCCGCAACGTGGCGATCAGCTCGGTATGAGTCCGGCGATCGTGCTCTAGTACCGGCCCGAGCACCCGGTTCGTATAGGTCCGCCGAACGTCGTCGGGCACCGTGGCGAGCAGGAGGACATGCGAGGCGACCTCGTCGGAGGTCACTACCGACACCGGCGTACCGCCGACCCGAGCGACCCGGTGTGCGGACCGTGCCTCCTCGAGCGCGCCCGCCAACGCATCGATGACGGTCTCGCCGCTGACGCCGACCGCGAGCCTGGCGCGCACGAGGCCGGGCGCGAGCCTGGCGAACGCACGGCGCAGCAGGTCGGGGAGCTCCGGGGAGGACGGCAACAACCCGACCAGCAGGCCGTCCCGTCCCGGCGCCACTATCGCGGGACCGACCGTGAGCGCGACGTCCTCGAAAATCGACATCGCGACGTCGGCCGACCCGTCGTCCCGGAGTTCGGCGATGGCGACGACCATCGGCCGGTCCGACTGCGCACCGGCTTGCCGAAGCCGGGTGGCGACCTCGGCGTACGGGGCGCCGGACTCGACCATCGCCAGCGCGTCCGCCACCAGGGGGCGCAACGCCAGCCGACCCTCGTCCCGCCGGGCGCGGTCCAGGGCGGCGATCGCGCACAGCTCGTGCACCGCCTCGACATGGTCGCCCGACCACTTCGTGTGGTCGCCCTCGATGACCAGCGCCCAGGCAGTCAGCCGGTTGCCGAGACCTGATCCGACCGGGAAGAGGCTGTACGACGCGCCGCCGGCGTCGGCGACCGCGGGAGTGCGATCCGCGGTCAGAAACCGCCGGGTGACCGCGTCGAGCGTCTCGTCGTCCAACGGTCCAGGACCCGGTACGACGTGCCGACCGGTGGCTGTGATCACCCGGCAGTCGTGTCCGATCTCGGTGGAGATCCGGGCCGCGAGCTCATCGAGACTACGGCCGGACGCGATCGCCGAGAGCAGTTGCCGCTGACGGACGAGACTCGCGGACAACCGGGCGCCCGTCTCGGCCGAACTCGCGGCCGCCACGTGCTCGGCGACATCAGCGAACGCGACCTCCGTGGGAACCTCGACGAGTGTGACCTCGTGCCGACGGCAGGCCTCGAGCAGGTCGTCCGGGACAGACCCGAACAACGCCTTGCCGGCCAGGATCGTGGTGGCGCCCCGCCCGGCCATCGACGCGACGAAGACCTCGCTGTCCCCGTCGCTACGCCGCCAGACCAGACCGGTGAGGACCAGTTCGCCGCCGCTGAGGTAGTTGCCGGGTTCGAGCAGGTCGGTGGTGACCACCCGGCCGATCGGACGGTCCAGCGCATCCGGGGTGGTGAAGAGCAGGCGAAGCCCCAGCTCCGGCGCGTCGAGCAGCTCGGACAGCAGCACGGCGCACCTCCTCTGGTCGATGCGGTGACCGAGATTCCGGTCCTTGGAGGAACGTACAACGCCCACACCGCTTGACGCCTTCACTAACTGCATCTTATGGTCATTTCGCAAAGCAGAAACAGATTTCCACGATGCGGAATGCAAGGAGAGCGCCATGAGCCACGCGCTGCGTTATGAGGTGAACTGCTCGATCCTGTTCACCGAGCTGCCGCTGTTGGAGCGCCCCGCGGCCGCCAAGCAGGCCGGCTTCGACGCCGTCGAGTTCTGGTGGCCGTTCGCCTCGGCAGTGCCGTCGGACACTGACATCGACGCGTTCGTGACAGCGATCGAGGACGCCGGCGTACAGCTGGTCGGCCTCAACTTCTTCGCCGGTGACATGCCCGGCGGCGACCGCGGCCTGGTGTCCTGGCCGAAGCGATCCGGTGAGTTTCGGGACAACATCGACGTCACTATCGGCATCGGTGAGCGGCTCGGCTGCCGGGCCTTCAACGCCCTCTACGGCAACCGGGAGGACGGCCACTCCGAGGCTGAGCAGGACGTCCTCGCCGTCGAGAATCTGGGGTTGGCGGCCGCCGCCGCGGCTCGGATTCAGGGCACTGTGCTCGTGGAACCGGTGAGCGGGGCAGAGCGGTACCCGCTGCGGACCGCCGCCGACGTACAGGCCGTCATCGATCGCGTCCAGGCGCCGAACGTCGGCCTGCTTGCCGACCTTTATCACCTGGCGGTCAACGGCGACGACGTCGATCGAGTGATCACCGAGTACGCCGGCCGGATCGCACATGTCCAGATCGCCGACGCACCCGGCCGCAACGAGCCGGGCACCGGAACGCTTCCGCTCGAACGCCAGCTCGCCGCCCTCGAGGCCGGTGGCTACACCGGCTGGGTCGGCCTCGAGTACAAGCCGTCCACCACCACTGTCGAGAGCTTCGGCTGGCTGCCGCGCGAACGCCGCGCCGCCTCCCGCTGACCCACCATTGGAGATTCAGTCATGACGAATATCGCCTTCATCGGCCTCGGCATCATGGGTAGCCCGATGGCCGTTCATCTCGCCACCGCCGGTCACACCGTCGCCGGCCTCGACCGCAGTCCGGAGCCGGCCCAACCTCTGGTCGCCGCCGGTGGGCGCGCCGCGACGTCGATCGCCGACGCGGTCAAGGGCGCCGACGTGGTCTGCGTGATGGTGCCGGACTCTCCGGACGTCGAGCAGGTGCTCGCCGGCGAGGACGGCGTCTTCCAGCACGCCGAGACCGGGACCCTCATCATCGACTTCTCCAGCATCCGGCCGGACGTCACCCAGCAGCTGGCCGAGCAGGCCCGCGCGCTCGGCTTCCGGTTGCTTGACGCCCCGGTGTCCGGCGGCGAGGCCGGTGCCAAGAACGCCGCGCTCTCGATCATGGTCGGCGGCCAGGCGGACGACTTCGCCGTCGCCAAGCCGCTCTTCGACACCGTCGGCAAGACCGTCGTGCACGTGGGTCCGAGCGGCTCCGGCCAGACGGTCAAGGCCGCCAACCAGTTGATCGTCGCGGCCAACATCCAGGCGCTGTCCGAGGCCGTGATCTTCCTGGAGGCGTACGGGGTGGACACCAAGGCGGCTCTGGAAGTGCTCGGTGGTGGACTGGCCGGTTCGACGGTGCTGAACCAGAAGAAGGAGAACATGCTGTCGCGCTCCTTCCAGCCCGGCTTCCGGATCGACCTGCACCACAAGGACATGGGCATCGTGACCGCGGCCGCCCGGGAGGCGGGTGTCGTCGTACCGCTCGGCTCGCTGGTCGCCCAACTGGTCGCCTCGGCCCGTACGAACGGCGACGGCGGACTCGACCACTCCGCGCTGCTCCGCGGGGTGGAGCGTCTCTCCGGGAAGGCGTCGGACTGATGGCACGCATGCGCGCGGTCGACGCCGCGGTCCTGATCCTGGAGAAGGAGGGTTCCGTCCAGACCTTCGGGCTGCCCGGCGCCGCGATCAACCCGTTCTACAGCGCGATGAAGAAGCACGGCGGGATCAAGCACGTGCTGGCCCGCCACGTCGAGGGCGCCTCGCACATGGCTGAGGGCTACACCCGCGCGAAGCCCGGCAACATCGGCGTCTGCATCGGTACGTCGGGCCCGGCCGGGACCGACATGATCACCGGCCTGTACTCCGCGTCGGCCGACTCGATCCCGATCCTGTGCATCACCGGCCAGGCACCGGTGGCCAAGCTGCACAAGGAGGATTTCCAGGCGGTCGACATCGCGTCGATCGCGGCGCCGGTGGCCAAGTGGGCCGTCACGGTGATGGAACCGGCCCAGGTGCCGGGGACGTTCCAGAAGGCGTTCCAGCTGATGCGTTCCGGCCGTCCTGGGCCGGTGCTGATCGACCTGCCGATCGACGTCCAGCTGACCGAGATCGAGTTCGACATCGACACCTATGAGCCGTTGCCGGTGGCCCGGCCGGCCGCGACCCGGGCCCAGGCGGAGAAGGTGCTCGGGATGCTGAACGACGCTTCGCGGCCGTTGATCGTCGCCGGTGGTGGAGTGGTCAACGCCGACGCGGCCGACCTGCTGGTCGAGTTCGCCGAGGTTGTCGGGGTTCCCGTCGTACCGACGCTGATGGGCTGGGGCACAATCCCGGACGACCACCCGTTGACCGCCGGCATGGTGGGCCTGCAGACCTCGCACCGGTACGGCAACGCCACCCTGCTGGCCTCGGACTTCGTGCTCGGCATCGGCAATCGCTGGGCCAACCGGCACACCGGCTCGGTCGCGACGTACACCGAGGGCCGGAAGTTCGTCCACGTGGACATCGAGCCGACCCAGATCGGCCGGGTGTTCGCGCCGGATTACAGCATCGTCTCCGACGCTCACGCGGCGCTGGCGATCTTCGTCGAGGTGGCGCGTGAGTGGGCGGCCGAGGGTAGGTTGGCCGACCGTTCCGCGTGGGCGGACGAGTGCCGGCAGCGGAAGAGCTTGCTGCAGCGCAAGACGCACTTCGACACCGTGCCGATCAAGCCGCAGCGTGTCTACGAGGAGATGAACCGGGCCTTCGGACCCGACACCCGCTACGTCAGCACCATCGGGCTGTCGCAGATCCAGGCCGCGCAGATGCTGCACGTGTACAAGCCACGGCACTGGATCAACGCGGGCCAGGCTGGGCCTCTTGGGTGGACGGTGCCCGCCACGCTGGGCGTTGCCACGGCTGACCCGGACAGCATTGTGGTGGCGTTGTCGGGTGACTACGACTTCCAGTTCCTGATCGAGGAGCTGGCGGTCGGTGCGCAGTTCAACATCCCCTACATCCATGTGGTCGTGAACAACTCGTACCTGGGGCTGATCCGTCAGGCGCAGCGCGGGCTGGACATGGACTACTGCGTGCAGCTGTCGTTCGAGAACATCAACAGCCCCGAGCTCAACGGTTACGGCGTCGACCACGTCAAGGTCGCCGAAGGGCTTGGCTGCAAGGCCGTCCGGGTGACCGAGCCGGACGAGATCCTGCCCGCTCTCGACCAGGCGAAGAAGCTGATGGTCGAGTACCAGGTCCCGGTCGTCGTCGAGGTCATCCTGGAGCGCGTGACCAACGTGTCCATGGGCCTCGAGATCGACAACGTGATCGAGTTCGAGGACCTGGCCGAACGCCCCGAAGACGCCCCAACCGCACTCGCGCCTCTCAGCTGACGGGCCGGCGATGGTGAAGGTGGTTGTTGCCTCTGACAAGTTCAAGGGCACGCTGAGTAGTGACGAGGTCGCGGCGGCGGTGAGCGACGGCGTACGACGTGTCCGCCCGGACGTGATCGTCGGATCGGTGTCGGTTGCGGACGGCGGCGAGGGGACTCTCGCCGCCGCCGTCGCCGCGGGCTTCGAGCTGGTACCGGTGATTGCTTCGGGTCCTACTGGCGAGCCGGTCCACAGTGGATTCGCCCGGCGTGGTGATGTGGCCGTCGTCGAACTGGCCGATGTTTCCGGTCTCATCCGGCTGCCAGGCGCCAAGTTCGCTCCGATGACCGCGACCTCGCGCGGTACCGGCGAGCTCATGGCGGCCGCGATCGACAGCGGCTGCACCCGAGTGATCCTCGGCATCGGCGGCAGCGCCAGTACGGACGGGGGAGCCGGTCTGGTCCGAGCCCTCGGCGCCCGGCTGCTCAACGGCAACGGTGAGGACCTCGCCGAGGGCGGCGCAGCCCTGTCCGAGGCGGCATCCCTCGACCTGACAGCACTCGACGAGCGACTCGCAGGAGTAGAAGTCATCGTCGCCTGCGACGTTGACAACCCGCTGACCGGCCCACACGGCGCAGCCGCAACCTACGGCCCCCAGAAAGGCGCCGACCGGGTGCAGATCAACGTACTCGATACCGCCCTCACCCACTGGGCAGACCTCGTCACCCGCCAGACAGGGCGGGACCTCCGGGGTGCGGCGGGGGCGGGGGCTGCTGGAGGAG
Source organism: Kribbella caucasensis (assembly GCF_004361855.1). Classification (GTDB taxonomy): domain Bacteria; phylum Actinomycetota; class Actinomycetes; order Propionibacteriales; family Kribbellaceae; genus Kribbella; species Kribbella caucasensis. Next base: position 96,337 of record NZ_SNWQ01000004.1, on the reverse strand, counting down.
TCGGGTTTGCGGCGTTGGCGTTGCTTGGGGCGGAGTTGCGGCCGGGGATTGAGCTTGTGCTCGACCTGGTTGGGTTTCATGAGCAGCTCGGCGGCGTCGACCTCGTGGTCACCGGGGAGGGGGCGCTCGACGAGCAGACGTTGCACGGCAAGGCGGCCGTCGGCGTGGCTGCGGCGGCCAGGGCGACCGGTATCCCCGTGGTTGCTGTCTGTGGCACCAATCGGCTCGACCCTGCCCGGATGAATCAGGTCGGCATCGTCGCGGCGTACGCGCTGACCGACCTCGAACCCGACGTACGACGCTGCATCGCCGACCCCACCCCACTGCTGCGACGGCTCGGGGAACGGATCGCCGTCGATCACCTGCCGAGCACAGTTCGTGCGTGAGCTCGAGGGGGTTTGCTGTGTTCTGTCGGCCAGTCGGCCAATGGGAGACCTACGATGAGCGCAACCGAGAGGGGCATCGCATGACCGCGCTGGACCTCGTCATCCGGGCCCGTCGGGTCGTGAGTACGGCGGGCGAGCTGGCCTGCGTCGTCGGCGTCAAGGCCGGCCGGATCGTCGCCATCGAGCCCTACGACTCCGAGCTCTGGGCCGCGGCCGACACCGGCGCCGCGGACCGGCTGGCCCTCTCCGACGACGAGGTGCTGATGCCCGGCCTGGTGGACTCCCACGTCCACGTCAACGATCCGGGGCGCACCGACTGGGAGGGTTTCACTTCCGCGACCAGAGCCGCCGCAGCCGGTGGCGTCACCACGATCATCGACATGCCGCTCAACAGCATCCCACCGACCTGCGACGTACCGGCGCTGGAAGTGAAGCGGAAAACCGCTGAATCCCAGGCGTATGTCGACGTCGGCTTCTGGGGCGGCGCGATTCCCGGCAACGTCCAGCAGTTGCGACCGCTGCACGAGGCCGGTGTGTTCGGGTTCAAGTGCTTCCTGCTGCACTCGGGCGTGGACGAGTTCCCGCCGCTGGATCCGGCCGAGGTCGAGCCGGCGATGCGCGAGATCGCCTCGTTCGGCGGGTTGCTGATCGTGCATGCCGAGGATGCCCACAGCATCGACAGTGCCCCGTCTGCGCACGGGGCGAGCTACCCAGGTTTCCTGCACTCCCGGCCGCGCGAAGCGGAGAACGCCGCTGTCGCGGAGGTGATCGACCTCGCCCGCCGGACCGGCTGCCGCGTGCACATCCTGCACGTGTCCAGCTCCGATGTCCTGCCGATGCTGGCGCAGGCCCGCCGCGAGGGCGTCCAGATCACCGCGGAGACGTGCCCGCACTACCTCACGTTCTGCGCCGAGGAGATTGCAGATGGCGCGACGCAGTTCAAGTGCTGCCCGCCCATCCGCGAGGCCGAGAACCGCGAGCTGCTCTGGAACGGCCTGCGCGACGGCCTGATCGACCTGGTCGTCTCGGACCACTCACCCTCGACGATCGACCTCAAACGCCTGGACACCGGCGACTTCGGCGAGGCCTGGGGCGGCATCGCCTCACTCCAGCTCGGCCTCCCGGCGGTGTGGACGCAGGCCCGCCAGCGTGGCTTCACGTTGGTCGACATCGCCCGCTGGATGTGCCAGGCGCCCGCGTCGCAGACGGGACTACGGCACAAGGGCCGGATCGAGGTCGGAGCCGACGCGGACTTCTGCGTCTTCGCGCCGGACGAGACGTTCCTGGTCGACGTACACGCCCTCCACCACAAGAACCCCATCACCCCGTACGCCGAGCGGGCACTCGCCGGCGTCGTACGCAGCACCTGGCTACGCGGCGACCCCATCGACCTCGACGCCGCCCCCCGAGGCCACCTGCTGACCCGAGGACACGAACAATGACCGAGCCGCGCAACTCCCCACCGGGTGGGCTGCCGAGCCGAGGAGCTGAACGATGAACCAGCCGCGCTACTACTCCCCGACGGGCGGGTTGCCCGCTCAGACCGAGCTGACGACCGACCGTGCCGTCTTCACCGAGGCGTACGCCGTACTGCCGCGCGGCACCATGCGCGACATCGTCACCAGCCAACTGCCGTTCTGGGAGAACACCCGGCTCTGGGTGATCGCCCGGCCGCTGTCGGGTTTCGCCGAAACGTTCTCCCAGTACATCGTCGAGGTCGCCCCAGGCGGCGGTAGCGACCAGCCCGAGACGGATCCTGCCGCCGAGGCGGTCCTGTTCGTTGTCGAAGGCAACGTGCTCCTGACCGTCGCCGGCGAGAAGCACGAACTCGGGCCGGGCGGGTACGCGTTCCTGCCACCGGCTGTCGACTGGACGCTGCGCAACACCAGTGAGCAGGTCTCCCGATTCCACTTCATCCGCAAGGCCTACGAGCGGGTGGAGGGGATCGACATCCCTGATGCGTTCGTCACCAACGAGGTCGACGTCGAAGGTGTGGAGATGCCGGACACCGAGGGCCGCTGGAAGACGCAGCGATTCGTCGATCCGCTGGACGTACGCCACGACATGCACGTCAACATCGTCACCTTCGAGCCCGGCGGCGTGATCCCGTTCCCGGAGACCCACGTGATGGAACACGGCCTCTACGTACTCGAAGGCAAGGCGGTCTACCTCCTGAACAAGGATTGGGTCGAGGTACAGGAGGGCGACTTCCTCTGGCTCCGCGCGTTCTGCCCCCAAGCCTGCTACGCCGGCGGCCCGACCCGCTTCCGCTACCTCCTCTACAAAGACGTAAACCGCCACCCCAAACTCCCCCGCCAACCCTTCTGAACCGGAGGATCGGGAGGCTAGGAGCAGGATGGGGTGATCGCGTGCGCGGCATCGCGATCTGCTGCGGTGATCGGCAGCGCGTACTTGTGGGCGACCTGCAGGTACCGCAGCACGTAGGTGCAGCGGTAGCCGCGGTTGATCGGCATCCACTCGCCGGGACCGTCGTCGTTCTTGGATGCGTTCGCCGGCCCGTCGACGGCCAGCAGATTTGCCGCCTGGTCGTTGGCGAAATCGACGCGCCGCTCCTTCGGCCAGCCGGCCGCGCCCATGTCCCAGGCCCGCGCGAGCGGGTAGACATGGTCGATCTGCACCTTGGCCGCCGCGGCCTTGCGGAACTCGATCCGGCGACCGGTGTACGGCTCAGTCGGGAGCATGCCGGCGACCACGACGCACCTGGAGCGGCTGCGGTACTGCACCGCAGCCAGCTGGGCCGCGAGGACATCGTTGCGGGTGTCGCAGCCATTGTGACCGCCCGGGCCGGCGTGGTCGTCGCTCCAGGTCTGCCCGAACTGATCCCGCTTGTAGCCGGGCAAATCGGGCCGAGTCGCGACGACGCGGACGCGGCCCAGCTCTGTGAGCATCAGCTTGGCCGAGCCGGACGGCGACGTTGTGGAAGGCCTACCGGTGGGCGTGGTTCGAGGCGGGGTCGTCGACCGCCCCGGATCCGCGCCAGCTGCGGGAAAGGTGCAGCCGGAGACCGCGGAACCGAGTACGAGCAGAGTCGCAAGGAGTCGACGCACCACGCGAAAGGTACCCGGCCACACCGAGAACTCCTCCACCCCACGCCGCCCGAAACGATGACAGCATCCGCCCCGAGTCTGCTCGGCGTACGAATCCGGGGCGGAGTGGCGCTTGTGGTGGAAACCTTCCACCTCAAACCTCCCCCGCCAACCCTTCTGAACCGGAGGATCGGGAGGAGCTTGAACAACAAGCCGGAACCGTGAACAAGCTGCAGCATGTTCACGGTCCCGGCTTCTTGTTCACGGTCCCGGCTTCTTGTGCCATCCGCGACGGTCGGCACGTGCGAGTCAGGCGCCCGCACGGGTGAAGGTCACATGAGTGACCCCACTCGGCGAGGAGACGGACTCGATCGCGTAGGTCTTCTCGATGCCCTCGAGACCGTCCCAGAGACGTACCCCTCGGCCGAGCAGGATCGGGACCACCACCGCATGCATCTGGTCGATGAGTCCGGCAGCCAGGAATTCGCGGATCACGGTGGCGCCGCCACCGATACGTACGTCTTTGCCGCCGGCGGCCTCGCGGGCTGTCTCGAGCGCCTCGGCGGGCGAGGCGTCGATGAAGTGGAATGTCGTGCCGCCCTCCATCTCGATCGACGGGCGCGGCTGATGGGTGAGGACAAAGACCGGTGTGTGGAACGGCGGGTTGGGACCCCAGGCGCCCTTCCACTCGGGGTCCTCGTGCCATCCGGGGTGGCCGAATTTCCCTGCCCCCATGATCTCGGCGCCGATCGCCGGACCCCACTCGTGGGCGAAAGCGTCGTCGACGCCGCCGCTGCCGCCGGTCTGCTGCCACCACCGAGTGGCAAACAACCATTGGTGCAGTCTGTCCCCGGCGTGACCGAAATGGGCGTCTTTGCTCTGGCCCTCACCAGCGCCGAAGCCGTCGAGTGAGATGGAGAAGTTGTGGACGCGGACGAGTGACATGTTGATGCTCCTTCGATAGTGGGGTGTTGGTTTCCCCTGCTGTTCCTGATCGGGTCAGTCGTAGTAGCGGCGGGCGCTGGAGCCGAGACGGGTGATATCAGTGCCGTAGATGTGGATCGAGATCGCCGTTGTCTCGGTGTTGTTGCGCACGCGGTGGATGCCGCCAGGCGGCGCGAATCCGCTGACCTCGCCGACGTGGTTGTCGCTGCTGCCGATCATGTTGAGGTCGGCGTCGAAGAGTTCTTCGTGTTCGGCTCCCTGAATGACGCCGAGCACGCACCAGGTGACGTGGTCGTGGATCCGGGTGATCTGCCCGGGCCGCCAGACCAGGGCAACGATCGAGAACGAGCCGTCCGGCTCGACGTACAGGGTGTGGCCGCGGTAGTCGTCGGGCGAGCCGAGGCGCTGCTCAGCGGTGAGCACGTCCGGTGCGGGGAGGTGCGTGCGCAACTGCTCGGCGACGAGCTGGGCCGTGGCGGCCCAGTCGGTTTGCGCGGCCACGGCGCCCCGGACGCCGTCGATCAGATCGGTCAATCGGTGGACTGGGGCCGGCCCCAACGTCCCCTCGGACTCCCGCCCGACTGCGAGGTCGACCTCACCATCCGATCCCTTCCCTGCATACCACTTGTGCAGCCGTTCGCCGCCGTTCCCCGTGGGCTCCTCTTGGTGGACATTCGGTCCGGCCGTGAACCCGTCCAGCGATGTCGACACATCCAGCACTACCTTGCTCATCGTCAGCCTCCCTCGCTCGATCCGCGCCGCCGTCCGGCGCCGTCACGAGAAGGACGGAGCCAACCAGCCAGTCTTGACATCACCACGGAAGCGAGTCCGCGGGACGGTGCGACGAAGCCACAAACGCGAAGTGCTGGGCGCGCTCGCGCGGTGTCGTCGACGACGAAGCTGAGCGAGTTCTTGCGGGGAGCTTGAACAACAAACCGGGACCGTGAACACGCTGCAACATGTTCACGGTCCCGGTTTCTTGTTCACGGTTCCGTAGGACCGGAGGAGGCGCGGCCGCGTAGGGGCGCCGTGGCGACGTGGCCGCGATGGCGGAGGGGCGGCGGTGGCGGAGGGGCGGCGGTGGCGGAGGGGCGGCGGGGATGGAGGGCTTGAACAACAAGTGGTGGGCTTGGACATGCTGCAGCGTGTTCACGGTCCCGGAAGGGGCGCGGTGCCGAAGAGGGCGAGATGCCGAAGGATCGCGGTGCTGGACGGGGTGCGACGCGGGAGAGGCGGAGTGGGGACGTGGCCGCTGTGCCGGTGCGGGAAATGGGGGCGCGGGGTGGATGGGGGGGTGGACAGGTTGGGTGGGTGATTCGGGTGATTGAGCCAAGTGATGTGGGGATTGCGGGGCGGTTGTTGGGGGTTCAACGGGCGGCGTATGCGGTGGAGGCAGGGCTGATCGGGTTCGATGGGATTCCGCCGATGCGAGAGGATCTTGCTGGGCTGATGGCGTCCGAAGAACGCTGGCTGGGGCGGTTTGTGGGGGACGTGTTGGTGGGCGCGGTTGCGTATGAGTTGCCGGATGACGAGACGGTGGAGATCACGCGGTTGGTGGTGGATCCGGCGTACTCGCGGCAAGGGCACGGGCGGGCATTGCTGGATGAGTTGGATGTGATTGAGCCTCGGGCGGTTGCGTTGGTGTCCACGGGGACTAAGAACACGCCGGCGGTGGCGTTGTATGAGGGGCGTGGGTTTGAGGAAGTGGGGCGGGTTGAGGTGGCTCCGGGGGTGGAGATCAGTCGGTTCCGAAGGCTTCTAGGGCTCTGATCTTGTTGGTGACGTCCAGGGCGGCGACCTTGTAGGCCTCGGAGAGGGTGGGGTAGTTGAGGACGGTGTCGACCAGGTAGTCGACGGTGCCGCCGCAGCCCATGATCGCCTGGCCGATGTGGACGAGGTCGGTGGCGTTGGTGCCGAAGACGTGGACGCCCAGCAGGGTGCGGTCGGTGGTGGAGACGAGCAGCTTGAGCATGCCGTAGGTGTCGCCGAGGATCTGGCCGCGGGCGAGTTCGCGGTAGCGGGAGACGCCGACCTCGTAGGGCACGGAGGAGCGGGTGAGGTCGTCCTCGGTGGCGCCGCAGTACGAGACCTCGGGGATGGTGTAGATGCCGATCGGTTGCAGGCCGGCCAGTTCGCGGGCGGGTTCACCGAAGGCGTGGTACGCCGCGAGTCGCCCCTGGTCCATGCTGTTCGCGGCGAGCGCGGGGAAGCCGATCACGTCGCCGACGGCGTAGATGTGCTCGACCTGGGTGCGGTAGTGGTCGTCGACCTTGATCCGGCCGCGCGGGTCCGCCTCCAGACCGGCGGCGGGCAGGTTCAGCTCATCGGTCACGCCCTGCCGGCCGGCGGAGTACATCACCATCTCGGCCGGGATCCGCTTGCCGCTGGCCAGTGAGGTGATGGTGCCGCGGTCGGACACCTCGACCCGCTCGACCTCCTCGCCGAAGCGGAACGTCACCGCCTGGTCGCGGAGGTGGAACTTCAGCGACTCGACCACCTCGGGATCGCAGAACTCCAGCATCCTGTCGCGCTTCTCCACCACGGTCACCCGGGTGCCGAGCGCGGCGAACATCGACGCGTACTCGATCCCGATCACGCCGGCGCCGACCACGACCATCGATCCCGGCACCTTCTCCAGCTTCAGGATCGCGTCGGAGTCGAGCACATACCGGTCGTCGAACTCGACCTGTGGCGGCCGGGCCGGCCTGGTCCCGGTGGCGATCACGATCTTCTCCGCGGTCACGGTGCTCGTCTCGCCGCGGCCGGAGCCGGTCACCCGGACCGTGTTCGCATCGACGAAGGTGCCGGTGCCGTGCAGGATCTCGACGTGGTTGCGCAGCAACTGGGCGCGGACCACCTCGACCTCGCGGCCGACCACATGCTGGGTGCGCGCCATCAGGTCGGCGATGGTGATATCGGATTTCACCCGGTAGCTCGCGCCGTACAGGTCGCGCAGGGCCATACCGGTCAGGTAGAGCACGGCCTCGCGCAGGGTCTTGGACGGGATCGTCCCGGTGTTGACACAGACGCCGCCGATCATCGAGCCGCGCTCGACCACCGCGACCCGCCGGCCGAGCTTGGCACCGGCGATCGCCGCCTTCTGCCCGCCCGGACCCGAGCCGATCACCAACAGGTCGTAGTCGTACATCGGATCTCCTCGGCCGGCCGAATGAAGCACCTTCAGCCTCGCCGCCGACCGGGTGCCCGGGCAAGGCACTCAACAGGAATCCTCAGGGAACTTTCCAGTACCCCGCCCGGGCTTCGATGGTCAGGACAGGCTCAAAGCCGTCCAGGAGATCGCGGGCAGGGTCACGGTCAACCGACCGTCAGCCAACCGCACCGAGTCGTTCGGCTTGGGGACAACGCGGTCGGGCTGCGTCGCCGAGTTCACAGCGAGGCCGTCGTCGTCGTACATGCTCAGCGCCTCGAGGACCTCGGTAGCGCCTGTGCGGGTGAGGTCGACGGTCACCTCGACGGGCGTGTCCACCGAGCGGTTGACCAGGAAGACGGCCAGCTTGCCCGAAGCGGCGTCATACGTAGCGACCGCGTCGACGGCCGGGATCTCGCCGTACTTGGCTGTCTCCACCGACGGGGACGACGTCTCGACCCGCAGTACGTCGCCGCTCGCCAGCCGGGAGGTGATCGCGAACGGGTGGAACGTCGGCTGCCGCCAGGCCGGACCGTCCGGCTCGGTCATGATCGGCGCGATCACGTTCGCCAGCTGCGCCAGACAGGCCACGGCCACCCGGTCGCTGTGCCGGAGCAACGAGATCAGCAGGTTGCCCACTACAACGGCATCGGTCAGGTTGTACTCGTCCTCGATCCGTCGCGGCGCCACCTCCCACGCGTCGCCCGGCCCGTCCGTACGCCGGGACCGGTCGCCGTACCAGACGTTCCATTCGTCGAAGGAGATGTCGATCCGCTTCTTGCTCTTCAGCTCCGCCCCGACGTGGTCCGCGCTCGCCACCACCGCGTCGATGAAGCGGTCCATGTTCACCGCCGACGCCAGGAACGACGCCGTGTCACCATCGTCGTTGCCGTAGTACGCGTGGCACGAGATCTGGTCGACCAGGTCGTAGCACTCGCGGAGCACCTCGCGCTCCCACGTCCCGAACGTCGGCATCGCCGAGCTGGACGAGCCGCACGCGACCAGTTCCAGATCCGGCTCGACCATCCGCATCGCCCGAGCCGTCTCGGCGGCCACCCGCCCGTACTCCGAGGCCGTCTTGTGCCCGATCTGCCAGGGCCCGTCCATCTCGTTGCCCAGGCACCACAACTTGACCCCGTACGGCGACTCCTCGCCATGCTGCACGCGCAAGTCGGACCACGCCGTACCGCTCGGGTGGTTCGAGTACTCCTGCAGGTCGAGCGCCTCCTGGACGCCACGCGTGCCGAGGTTGACCGCCATCATCGGTTCTACGCCGGCCTTCGCGCACCAGCGGATGAACTCGTCCAGGCCGAACTGGTTCGTCTCGATGCTGTGCCAGGCGAGTTCGAGCCGGCGCGGCCGCTGGTCCTGCGGTCCGACCCCGTCCTCCCAGCGGTAACCGGAGACGAAGTTGCCGCCCGGGTAGCGAACCAGGGACACGCCCAGTTCCCGGGTCAGCTCCAGGACGTCCTTGCGGAAACCGTCCTCGTCGGCGGTTGCGTGACCGGGTTCGTAGATGCCGGTGTAGACACAACGGCCCATGTGCTCCACGAACGTGCCGAAGGTCCGGCGGCGGACCGGTGCGACAGTGAAGGCCGGGTCGAGGACGAGTGAAGCAGATGTCACGAGGTGGCTCCTGTAGTGAGGGTTGGGAGTTGAGGGTGGTTCAGGTGACACGGGGCCAGCCGTCTGAGCCCCATTGGATCCGCCGTAGGCCGAGCCGGAAGTCCCCGCCAGCCTGGACGTCGTAGTAGTGGTGCGCCAGCCAGCCGCCGTACACGGACTGGCCACCCGGACCGGCCATCGAACCGGATCCGGACAGGATCACCGTGCCGCCGCCCTGCAGCATCGGAGTACCGGACTGGTCGACGTACGGGCCGGTGACGTTGCGGGAACGGCCGACGATGATCTTGTACGTGCTGTCCGACCCGCGGCAACAGAAGTCGAACGAGACGAACAGGTAGTACCAGTCACCACGCCGGACGACGTACGGAGCCTCGATCGCGTTCGGTGGGACGCGGCGGTCGGCCAGTCGGAGCGGCGCACCCTGGGACGGCGCGGCCAGACCGGACGGCCACTGCAGCCGGATCATCCGGATCCCACTCCAGAAGGAACCGAACGCCATCCATGGTGTCCCGTCGCGATCGACCACGACACCCGGGTCGATCGCGTTGTAGTCGTCAGTGGTCACCGAGCGGTGCACGAGGCCCCGGTCGACCCACCGGTACGACGGGTCGGTGCGGTCCAGCGTCGTGTTGGTGGCGAGCGCGATCGCGGAGTGGTTCGAGCCGAACGTGGACGCCGAGTAGTACAGGTAGAAGGTCCCGTCGCGCTCGATCACGTCGGGTGCCCAGAGGTTCGACACACCTGGGACCTCCGCCTGCAACCACGCGGGAATCCCGTCGAAGACCGTCCCGTCGGTGATCCAGTGCTTGCCGTCCGTCGACCTACGGATCTGTATTGCGCCGCCCGCTACCGCAGGGTCTCCGGTCGAGAAGACGTACCAGTCGGAGCCGTCGCGAATCAGCGCAGGGTCATGGGTGCGCAGATCACCACTCAAGGCCGGGGCGTTGCGCGCAGGCTGGTCGGCCGGCGCAGACCGGGCCTGCGCAGTACCGGTGAACAGCAACAGGAAGGCCGCAACCAGCGCGGCGACCCGCCTCATCCCTTGATCCCCGCGTCGCCCACACCACGGACGACCTGCCGCTGGAACAGGGCGAAGACGACCAGCAAGGGGAGCCCGCCGAGCACGGCCGACGCCATGATCTGCGCGTACCGCAGCCCGTACGACCCCTGTACGTTTGCCAGCCCCACCGGGATCGTCATCATCGCCGGATCAGTGGTCACGATGAACGGCCAGAGGAAGTTGTTCCAGGCCCCGATGAAGGTGAAGATCGCGACCGCGCCGAGCACCGGCCGCGACATCGGCACCATCACGCTCCAGACGATCCGCAACCGGGTCGCGCCGTCCACCCGGGCGGCGTCCTCGTAGTCGCGGGAGACGCCGTCGAAGAACTTCTTCAGCACGAACACCATCACCGGCGCGACCACCTGCGGCAGCACGATCCCCCAGTACGTGTCAACCAGACCGAGACCGGTCATCTCCTGGAACAACGGCACGATCAGCACCTGCGGCGGCACCAGGATGCCCGCGATCAGGATCCCGAACAGCACTCGCCGGCCGGGGAACGTCGTCCGGGAGAACCCGTACGCCGCGAGCGTGGAAACCACGAGCGTCAAGGTGGTCACCAGGCACGCCACGATGGTGCTGTTCAGGAACCAGCGCAGGATCGAACCCTGATCCAGCACGTTCCGGTACGCGTCGATGGTCGGTGCCCCCGGCAACCACGTGATCGGCGTCTGAGTGGTCTCGGGTTCCGGCTTGAGCGACGTGTCGATCGCCCACAGCAACGGAACCAGCCAGAGCAGCGCGAGCAGCACGGAGCCGACCGTGATCGCGACCTTGGCAAACGTGAAGCGGGGTTGAACCGGTCCGCTGCCCCGCGAAAACCGTGAAGCCCGTGAAGCCCGTGAAGACAGGGTGAGCGTGGCCATCAGTTCGCCTCCTTCCGGCCGCCGAACAGCCTGAACTGGGCGATCGAGACGATCACGATCACCAGGAAGAACATGTACGAGATCGCCGACGCGTAGCCGATCCGGTAACTGGTGAAGCCGTTCTCGTAGATGTACTGGATGATCGGCCGGGTCGCGTAGTTCGGGCCGCCGTCGGTCATCAGGTAGATCTGGTCGAAGATCTTCAGCGACGCGACCAGCTGCAGTACGACGATCAGCCCGGTGGTCCGGCTCATCAGCGGCAGCGTGATCCGGAACAACTGCTGCCGTCCGCTCGCGCCGTCGATCGCGGCCGCCTCGTAGACCTGGTCCGGAATCCCTTGCAGGGCGGCGAGATAGAGCAGGAAGTTGAACCCCACGGTCCACCAGACCGTGGTGATCACAACCGCCAGCATGGCCCGGTTCTCGGTGTTCAGCCAGTCGATCTCGGCGGACCCGCCGGCGGTCAGCAGCCCGTTCACCAGGCCGAAGCCGGGCTGGTAGATCCACACCCAGATCAGGGTGACGACGGTCGCCGGCATGACGAACGGAGCGAAGTACGAGAATCGCAGGAACCAGCCGAGCAGGCCTTTGCGGTTGGCGAGCAGCGCCATCACCAGGGCGATGATCACCAGCGGCGGCGTACTCATAGCGGTGAAGACGAGGGTGTTCTGCAGCGAGTCCCAGACCGCGGGGTCGCCGAACATCTCGCGCCAGTTCGCCAGGCCGAGGAACTCCTGCTGGACTCCGGCCAGGCTGGTGTTGAAGAAGCTGTTCCAGAGTCCGGAGAAGGTGGGCCAGAGCAGGAAGAAGGCGAACAGCACGCCAAACGGCGCTACGAAGAAGAGTCCACCCCACTTCTCGGTCCAGGGCGGCCCATTTCTGGGTGGCTGGCGGGTCGGTTGTGGTTCGGTGGTACCGGTACGGGTCGGTGTCTGAACGGCCATCGGGGTCAGCTCCTGTCAGACCGGGGACGGGGTGTCGAGCAGCTTCCGGGTGGCGGCCTTGAACTGGTCGAGCGCCGCTTTCGGCGTCATCCGGCCCGCGTACACCCCCGAGAAGGCGGCCCCCGCTTCGTTCTGCAACTGGGCACCCGATCCGCTGAACCACGCGTCCGGGTCGAACAGCACGTCCGGCGCGACCGACCGGTACTCGGCCTGCGGTTTGAGGTTCAGGTACTCCGGGCTGGCGACCACCGGCTGGTATGCCGGGATGTGGCCGCCGGCAGCCCATTCGGCGCTGTTCTTGAGCATCCAGGCGATGTACTCGACCGTGGCCTCGGTGTCCTTGGTACTCCGGTCCGCCTGGTGCGGCATCACGAACGTGTGTGCGTCGCCGGCGAACTTCGGCACGTCGTACACGACCGGGAACGGCGCCATGCTGAACGGCATCTTCGCGGTCTGGTACGTCGTCACCTCCCACTCGCCGTTGAAGCTCAGACCCGCGTCACCGTTGGTGAACTGCGCGACCAGCGACGGGTAGTCGGAGGACTTCGGGGTCAGGCCGTCGGCCGCGAGTTTCGCCATCAGTTCCAGGGCCTCGATCGCCTTGGCGTCGTCGATGATCAGCTGGGTGCCGGACTCGTCGAAGAACTTGCCCTCGAGCTGGCCGTAGAGGGTCCACCAGAGCCTCCACGGGTTGGTCGTCTCGACCGATGCGCCGAACTTGCCGGTGACCTCCTTGACCGCTCGCAGCATGTCGAGGAACGCGTCCACGCCTTTGACGGTCTTGATCCGGCCGTCGGGACCGAGCAGGCCGGCCTGCTGGCAGATCTCGGTGTTGTAGTAGAGGACGAACGGGTGCGAGTCGAGCGGTACGGCGTACAGTTGGCCGTCGACCTGACAGCGGCTCCAGGTGTCGGGGATGAAGTCCTGCTCGGTGATGCCGGCCTTCGCGAGCAGGTCGACCGGGATCGGATCGAGCATCGTGGTCGGGCTGAATCCCTTCAGCCGGGACAGGTGCAGCGTCGCGACCTCGGGTGCACGGCCACCGGCGGCGGACATCGCCAGCTTGGTGTAGAACGGCGGGCCCCAGGCGAGCGTGTACGCCTCGAACGCGATGTCCTTGTGCTCGGCAACGAACTTGTCGTGGATCTGCAGCAGCCGGGCGCCGTCGCCGCCGCCGAACAGGTTCCATTCGCGGACGCGGGCGTCCCGGCTGAAGGTGCCGCAGCCGGTCAGGGTGGTGGCGCCGGCCAGGCCGAGTGCGCCGGCGAGCAGAGTTCTTCGGGTCGGTCTTCCGGGCGGTGGGGGTGGGGCGGCATGGGGCATCGACGTGTCCTCCCGGCGGGTGGTGGATCACGGTTGGGGGGCAGGGCTTGGGGACGCACCAGCTCCAGGGTGAGGACCGCCGGTACGGTTTCTACATCGGTGTTCTACATCGGTGTAGAAGGATGATGCCCGGACCCCGCGCAGGGGTCAAGAGGTTGGGGTCGGTCAGCGTCCGGTTGTGGACTCGCGGACGTGCAGCTCGTACTTCGCGACGATCTCCTGGTGGTCGGAGTCGTCGCCGTTCATCCGCTTCACCAGCAGCTCGACCGCGGTGGTGGCAATCTGGGCGCGGCCGGGGTCGACCGTGGTCAGGCTCGGGGTGCTGTAGGACGCCTCGTCGATATCATCGAACCCGGCGACCGCGACGTCGTCCGGGACCCGGATGCCGCGCTTGATCAGCACCCGGAGTGCGCCGAGCGCGAGCGTGTCGTTCAGGCCGAGCACGGCGTCGAACTTCGCCCCGGACGCGAGCAGCGTCTCCATCGCCTGGGCGCCGGTGTCCCGATGCCACTTCCCGGCCGGGATCGCGAGCTTCTGGATCGGCCGGACGCCGGCGTCGGCCAGTGCGGTGGCGTACGCGTCGTACCGGATCGCGGCCGTGCCGACCTTCTCGCCGTGGTGGACGCCGAGCACCGCGATCCGGCGCCGGCCGGTGTCCAGGAGGTGCTGTACGGCTGCCCGGGTGCCGGTGACGTTGTCGATCATCACGTGGTCGACCGGGCTGTGGAAGATCCGCTCACCGAGCAGGACCATCGGGTGCTGGGTGCGCAGCTGCTCGGAATCGTCAGGGCCGAGCGCGAGCGGGCTGTACAGCATGCCGTCGACGAGGTGGCCGCGCGGCCGGGCGAGGGCGGCGAGTTCGCGTTCGCGGACGGCGCCGGTCTGCTCGATCATCACCGTCAGGCCGTGCTTCTCGGCGGCCGTGATCACCGCGTCGGCCAGCTCGGCGAAGTACGGCAGGCTCAGTTCGGGGACGGCCAGGCCGATGATGCCGGTGCGGCCGGACTTCAGGTTCCGGGCCGAGATGTTCAGCTGGTAGCCGAGGGCGTCGATCGAGGCGAGCACACGGCGCCGGGTCTCCTCGCGGATGTACGGGTACCCGCTCATCACGTTGGACACCGTCTTCGGCGACACGCCCGCGTGCCCGGCCACGTCCCGCATGGTCACCGCCACGCCGCCACCTCCGTTCCGCCCGTCAGAACGCAAACGGTAGTCGACCGGACCGTACCTCCAGCACTCATTAACCACGCTGGACTCCCCGTCCCCACGCTCGACCCGGTCGCCGACGGGTGTCTCGCGGCACTTGGTGAGTGCTGCAGATACGAAAGCCCGGACCGCCAGGCCATCACAACGGACCCGATCCGGCCCGGCTGAGCGTGGATGGCGCCGACGGAGCAGCGATTTGATGGCCTGGCGGTCCGCCCTTGCCCTGTGAGGTCAGGCGGCGGAGCGGTCCTGGATCGGGCGGCGGCGGTTGGTGGGGTCGGTCAGGGAGATGGGTCGCCAGGCGCCGTCGGGCTGGTAGAGGTCGGTGCCGGGTGGGACGATCTCGTCGATCCGGTCGAGGGTCTCGTCGTCGAGGGTGAGTTCGGCGCCCTTGAGCAGGGCGTCGAGGTGCTCCATCGTGCGCGGGCCGCTGATCACCGAGGTGACCGCGGGATGGGCGACGACGAACGCCAGCGCGAGTTCGGGCAGTGTGCATCCGATGCCGTCGGCAACCTCCACCAGTTGCTCGAGCGCGTCGAACTTCGCCGCGTTCCCCGGGATCGACGGGTCGAACCGGAACGGGGTGAGCGCAGCCCGGCCGGTCGTGAGGTCGACCGGCTGGTTCTTGCGCACCTTGCCGGACAGGAACCCGGACGCCAGTGGGCTCCAGGTCAGCACGCCCATGTTCAGCCGCGCGCAGGTCGGCAGCACCGAGCGCTCGATCCCGCGGGCGATCAGCGAGTACGGCGGCTGCTCGGTGCGGAACTTCCCGTACCCGCGCCGCTCGGAGACGTGGTACGCCTCGACGATCTCCTCGGCCGGGAACGTGGAGCACCCGAACGCGCGGATCTTGCCCTGCGTGACCAGGTCGGTGAGGGCCGACAGGGTCTCCTCGACATCGGTCTTCGGATCCGGCCGGTGGATCTGGTAAAGGTCGATCCAGTCGGTGTCCAGCCGACGCAGGCTGTCCTCGACCTCCCGGACGATCCAGCGCCGCGAGTTGCCGCTGCGGTTGCGGGTCTCGTCGCTCAGCGGGAAGTGCACCTTGGTGGCGAGTACGACGTCGTCGCGGCGGCCCTTGAGCGCCTTGCCGACGATCTCCTCGGACTCGCCGCGGGAGTACATGTCGGCGGTATCGACGAAGTTGATGCCCTGGTCCAGAGCTGTGTGGATGATCCGGATGCTGTCGTCGTGATCGGGGTTGCCGACCGCGCCGAACATCATCGTGCCGAGGCAGTGCACGCTCACCTCGATACCGGTCCCGCCGAGTGTGCGGTAGCGCATGAAGAAGCTCCTAGGTCCGTGGTTACCCACAGAACATAGGAGCTAGAGCGCCCTCTAGGTCAAGTCACCAAAACTTCCGTTGAACCGGTCCGCGGATCTCCACGTATGGCGGTCATACGAGTTGTTGCCGAAGAGGGTGGAGCGCCATGAAAACGGACGTGGAGACACCTGTGCCTGACCGGGGTGGTGGGGTGGGGAAGGAGTCGAGAGCCGAGCCGCGGCGAGGTGTTCCGGGAGCCGTTGTGCTGCTGGGGTTCGCGATCGTCGGGGCCTTGGTGGCGTTGTCACTGGGGATCTACGGGCGGGTGCATACGCCGACTGGCCGGCCGCTGGCCTTGCTGGTCGGGTTCACCGGATTGACTCCGATGAAGGCGTGGCTTGCGACCGCGGCCGTAGTACTGGGTGTGTTCCAAGTGGTGTCGGCGATGTGGATGTACGGGCGGCTGCCGATCAAGCGGAAGGCGCCTGCGGTGTTGTCGCAGTGGCACCGGTGGAGTGGCGCGATCGCCTTTGTGGCAACACTTCCCGTGGCCTACCACTGCCTGTGGAGTCTCGGGTACAGCACCTTCGACACCAGAGTCGCGCTGCATTCGCTGTTCGGCTGTGCGTTCTACGGCGCGTTCACGACCAAGATGGTCGCTCTGCGGGCCAACAAGTTGCCGGGCTGGGCTCTGCCGATCTCGGGCGGCATGTTGTTCGCCCTGCTCATCGGCGCCTGGGCTACCGCGGGTCTGTGGTACCTCACCCAATCCGGCGTTCCGCTGCGTTGATCGAACAAGGAGACATGACCATGAGCAAATTACAGGTGGAACGCCGGACAGTGCTCCTTGCCGGAGGCGCGGCGGCCACGACCGTAGTACTGACCGGATGCATCGTGCAGCAAGCGCCACCGCCGGCAGCGGGCACCCAGCCGACGAGCAAGGCACCAGTCAAACAGGGGACGACTGGTGCCGCGGCTCTCGCGCAGGTGGCCGACATTCCTGCCGGCGGTGGGGTGATCCTCAAGGACCAGAACGTCGTGCTGACCAAGGACGCGAGTGGCAAGGTCTGTGCGTTCTCGGCGATCTGCACGCACCAGGGCTGCGTGGTGACGGGGGTCGGCGACGGCACGATCAACTGTGCGTGCCACGGCAGCAAGTTCGACGCCACCACGGGTGAACGAGTCGAAGGTCCTGCGCAGAAGCCACTGCCGCCGGTGGCGGTTCAGCAGCGCGACGGCGCGATCTTCCAGGCGTAGGACGGTTGTCATGCTGAAGAGCCTGCCGACCATGCTCTGGGTGATCGGGGCAACGGTTGCGGTCGCTGCGCTGAGCCCGGTCGTCGGCAATGTCGCGACGACCGCGCCGGCCGCAGTACCGCCGCCGGCGTCGGCACAAAGCCCAGCGCCGGCCTCCAAACCACCGCCGTCCGAACCGCAGCCATCCAAACCGCCGTCGGCGGAGGCTGAAGCTCCGGTGATCATCAAACACGGTACGACGAAGCTCGGGCTGGTCGCCGTCGATGCCGACGGCATGACGCTCTACATGTCCGTGCTCGACAGCCGGGATCCGTCGAAGTCCGTCTGTGTGAGCAAGACCTGCCTGGCCGCGTGGAAACCGGTCTACGTGAAGAAGTCCGGCATCGTCGCGGGAGCCGGGGTCAGCCAGGACAAGCTCGGCACGGTCGTCCGGCCGGACGAGGACATCCAGGCGACGCTGAATGGTTGGCCGTTGTATCGCTTCGCCAAGGACACCAAGCCAGGCGACGTCCTCGGCGAAGGCGTGAAGGGCACCTGGCACGTCCTCAGCCCACAAGGTCAGGTGAGCCGGTGAAACACGGGGAGGCGGGCTGTCAGCAGGAGAACGGCGGTGGGGACCGCTGCCCAGATCAGGCGACTGGTCGCCCAGTCGTCGCCGGCGGTGTACGGAAAGATCGGCAGCACCTCGTCGAACGGTCTGGCCAGAGCGACGAACAGAGTGATCCCCACGATCCCGGCCGACAGCGCCCGCGCCGGCCCGGTGGAACCGCGGCACCGCTGCCAGGTCATGTACGCCGAAGCGGCGGCCGCCAGCGCGATGCCTTGCCAGGCGACATCCTCGGCATGGCCGAAGTAGCCGGATCGCGTTTGCTGCAAGGCGATAAGCCAGATCGCGACGAGTGCCAAGGTGCCGGTGGATCGTGCGGTGGTTCGCCAGCGAAGGCTGCGGGGCATGGTGTCGACGAGGGAGGCGGCTGGTTCGTTGAAGCACCAGACGGCGGTTCCCGCGAGCAGGCCGACGGCCGCTCCTTGGAGGGGCCAGAGCGTGTACGGCCAGCGTTCGACCAACAGGAGCAGGCCGATCACCAGGCCCGCGCCGGCTCCAAGGAGTCCCCAGGGCACGGCGCGGGCGGCGTACCGGATCATGACAGACCCGATGGCAACGGGTTGATCATCACGTCCTGCACCCCTGTCGTGATGGCCAGGACGCAGGTGATCACGGCGACCGCGGCGATCACGCCTAGCGCGACGAAGAGCCGGTTGCGGGGGTGTTCGCGATCATGGAGCAGGGCCAGAACGACTCCGAGGGCGCACAGGGCGAGCAGGTAGACGCAGTACCAGTGCGGCGATCCGGTCAGGATCATGATGCGATCGGCGTCACCTGGCACGCCGTACGGGCCGGTGAAATAGGTCCATGGCGCGACGAGGCGGGCGTAGCGCAGCGGCTCGAAAAGGCCTTGCATGATGATGGTTTCGGCCACCACCAGTACGGCGAACAACGGTGCGGCGCCGCGGCGCGGAACCCATCGGGCGAGCAGCAGCCCGAGGACCGGTCCGCCCAGCGACGGAATGAGACCGAGGGCGATCAGGTTCGCGTACGCCCAGCCGTCGGACACGCCGCCGAAGGGCGCTCCGTTGGCAGCCGGCGGCCAGTGCCGGTACGCCCAGATTGCCCAGAGCAACCAAATCAGGCCGGCCGTGAACGGGACGATCATCGCGCAGACCAACGCCATCGTCCGAGTGCGTTCGCTCACGGCGACCGTGCCGGCGGCGGTGGCGACCTGGTCCGACGTACGGGTCAGGGACGCCATCACCAGCAGGCCGATCACGCCGAGGCCGGCGGCCGGGGCGATCACATTGCCGAGCGACGAACTGAAGCCGTCGGGCTTGCCGATCGAGGACGAGGCCACGAGGACGACGCCGACAAGGAAAAGCGGATGCCTCGCGTAGCGGGCAGTCTCTTTGCCGGCCAACTGGGTCAGCATGGACTCGGTCCGGGCGGGCGTGAACGGGACTGCCGCGGTGTTCATCGCACCTCTCCGATCTTGGTCGCGCCAGTGATCTCGCTGCGGACCAGCAGGTAGGCATCTTCGACGGCGACGTCGGCCGGGCGGCTGCCTGGAGCCGGGACGCCCCCGAGGGAACGGATCTCGCCGGTACCGGTGCGCCAGGACGACAGCGCGCGCGTGTTCGCCTCGGCGCCGACCCAGACCTGACCTTCGGCCAGCCGGATCAACTCGGCGACCGTCCCGTCGAACCGGATCCGTCCCTCGTCCAGGATGATGACCCGGTCGCACAACGCCGAGACGTCCTCGGTCTGGTGGGTGGCCAGCAGCACGGAGCCGCGGTTGGCGTACGACGAGAGGATGCCGCGGAGCGAGGCGCGCTGTTCGGGGTCCAGCCCGGTCGTGGGTTCGTCGAGGACGACCAGGTCCGGGTCGCCCATCAACGCCTGCGCGAGGGCGAGGCGGCGACGCTGTCCGCCGGACAACGCGGACACCCGCTTGGTCCGGCGGTCCGCCAGCCCGACCAGGCCGAGTACGCGGATCACCTCTCGGTGCCGGGTGTCGCGGTCCTTCCACTCCTTGAGGACGGCGATGTAGTCGAGGAAGCCGAAGCTCATCATCCGTCGCGGGATACCGACCTCCTGAGGCAGGTAGCTCAGCCGCCGGCGGGCGGCGGTCCGCTCGGCGATTCCGCCGGTGACCAGGTGGCCGCTGACCACGATCCGGCCGGACGACGGCGGCATCGCAGTGGCGAGCAGCCGCAGCATGGTGGACTTACCGGCGCCGTTCGGGCCGAGCAGACCGATCACGCCGCGGCCGAAGCCGAGATCGGTCGGGTGCAGGACCTCGGTGCCGTTGTAGGACTTGGTCACGCCGTCGAGGACGGCGATCTGGCTGTTCATGCGTAGCCTCCTGGTGCGTGCCGGGTGGTGATGCGGATGGTGAGGACGGCCAGCGCCAGGAGGGCTGTGACAGCGAAGGCCAGTTGGGCGAAGGGGGTGTCCACCGCGGTGAGCTGGTCGGCGGATCGGAGCAGCCCGACGACGAGCAGCCAGAGGGCCGCGACGACGCCGGCTGTCATCGGTGCGTTCCACCAGGTCAGCAGGGTGAGAGCGAGCAGGGTCAAGGTGAGGGCCGGTAGCAACCAGGTGAAGGCCTCGGCGCCGACGAAGGGCAAAATGAGCCCCGCGATCAGCACGATCGGTAGCGCGACCGCGACGGCCAGAGCCGTTCGCAGCAAGGCGATCCGGAGTTTGCTGAACGGCGTGGCGCTGGCGAGCTCGCGGATCGGGTCCGTGGAGTCGTACGCCGCGGCCACGGTGATTGCCGGGAGCAACGGAGCGACGAGCAGGTAGAAGGCGCGCTGTTCGGTCGGTGACAGCATGCTCCCGCCGACACCGATGACGAACGCGCCGACGAGCGAGAGCAGCCAGGGCCGGTAGAGCGAGGTGGACGACCGGAGGATCACCGCATCCGTCTCGGTGAGTCCGAGCCGCTGCAGAAACCGGAGCGGCCATGGCAGCTTGGGCCGGGCCGTCGCGGTGACCACGCCTGCCCAGATCTCGTCGAGTGTCGGCTGGGGCGCCTGCTCGGAGGCGAGGGCCTGGCAGTCCGCGCAGGTCAGGACGTGCGCTTCCACCGCCGCCTGACGAGCGAGGTCGAGATCACCGGTGACGTAGCGGTCCAGCAGTTCGGAACCGAGGTGCCAGTCCATCAGATCCTCCCGTCCCGGGCCGGCATCAGCCGTTCCCGTAGCTGGACCTTGGCCACCCGGAGGCGGCTCTTGACCGTGCCCTGCGGAAGCCCGAGCAACTTGGCCGCCTCCTTGGCGGTGAGACCGTCGATCACTGTCGCCTGGACGGTGGCGCGGAGTTCGGGCGGCAGGGTTCGGAGGGCCCAGCCGACATCGCCGTACTCGACTCCGAGCAGCAGCTCGTCCTCGGCGCTGTGGACGAGTGGGGTGGCCGCGCTGATCACCTCGTCGCCGAGTGGATCCGCGGCCGGGCGACCGCGGAGCGCGGAGACCAGGCGGCGGATCGAGATGCCCCAGAGCCAGGCCGCCACATCGCCCTCGCCGCGGTACCGGCCCGCGGACTTCCAGACGGCGACGAACGTGTCCTGCAACGCGCCGGCGACCAGGTCGGGGTTGCCGCAGCGGCGCTTCAAGCGGAGGAGGAGCCAGCCGGCGTGCCGTTCGTAGAGTTGCCGGAGCGCCGCCTCGTCACCCGCGGCGATGTTCCGCAGGAGATCCGAGTCGGTCGGCGTGCTCATACCCTTACTGTCGCAACGGATCGTCAGATCGGATCGAGATGATTTTCCGTGCTTGCGGAGTTGCTTGGTGTGATCTTGGCCGGGGTGGTTGTGGCCGGTGTGGTGAACCAGCGGAGGATAGGGCGACGTACTGTCCGTGAGCTGGGGAGCTGAGCCGATGACGTCTGTGTCCGATTACGCGCACCTGTGGGAGGCGCAGCCGGGGTGGTTGAACACGGCTTCGTACGGGCTGCCGCCGCGCCCGGCCTGGGAGGCGTTGCAGGCGGCGCTCGCGGACTGGCATGTGGGCGCGACCAGCTGGGAGCCGTGGGACGAGTCGACCACCCGGGCGCGGGAGTCGTTCGCGCGGCTGATCGGTGCGCCGGCCGCGGACGTGTTCGTCGGCAGTACGGTCGCCGCGGGCGTGGCGCCGATTGCGGCCGCGTTGCCGGACGGCGCGAAGGTGCTCGTCGACGATGTCGAGTTCACCTCGAACGTGTTCCCGTGGCAGGCACACGCCGACCGTGGCGTCGAGGTGGTGTCCGCGCCGACAGCCGAGCTGATTCAAGCGATTCGGCCGGGCATCGATCTGGTTGCCGTGAGTGCGGTCCAGTCCGCGACCGGCGACGTACTGGACCTCCCGGCGGTCGTTGCCGCGAGCAAGGAAATCGGCGCGTTGCTGGTGCTCGATGCGAGCCAGGCGGCGGGATGGTTGCCGTTGGACGTTCGCGGCGTGGACGCGTTGATCGCGCACACGTACAAGTGGTTGATGTCGCCACGCGGCGCGACCCTCGGCTACCTCTCACCCGAACTCCAGGAGCGCTGCCGGCCGATCTTCGCCAACTGGTACGCGGGCAACGACCGGCACAGCTCGTACTACGGGACGCGGATGGATCTGGCTCCCGACGCGCGGCGGTTCGACCAGTCGCCGGCCTGGTTCAGCTTCGTCGGGGCGGCACCGGCGCTGGAGTTGCTCGAACAGATCGGCATCCCGGCGATCCACGAGCACAACCTCGCCCTGGCCAACGAGTTCCGGGCCGGCCTCGGTCTGCCGCCCAGCAACTCCGCGATCGTGTCCACCAGCTTCCCGGGCGCTGACGAGGCGTTCAAAGCCGCCAACATCCGGGCCGCCGTCCGCAACGGCAACCTCCGTGCGTCCTTCCACGTCTACAGCACCTCGGCTGATGTCGAGCTCGCACTCCGCGCCCTCAAGAACATCTGACCCGGTGAGCTAGACCCAGCTCTAGCTCATCGGGTTAGGGTGGCGGGTATGAGCGAGGGGTTGAGCATCGGGCAGGTGTCGGAGCGGACCGGGCTCAGCGTGCACGCGCTGCGGTTCTACGAGCGGGAGGGGATCCTGGCGGACCGAGTACGCCGGGAGTCGAACGGCCGTCGCGTCTACAGCGAGGACGATGTGGACTGGCTGGAGATGTGCATCAAGTTCCGCTCGTCCGGGATGCCGCTCGACACCATCCGCCGCTACACCGATCTGGTCCGCCAGGGCCCCGGCAACGAACACGACCGGCTCGCCCTGCTCCGTGGCCACCAGGAACACATCCAGACCCAGCTCGCCGAACTCACCGAGTGCCTCAACGTCATCACCCACAAGGTCGAGATCTATTCCGACCGCCTGGCCCAAGGCACCGCCGACTGTCTCTGGGTCGCCCCGTCGACATTGCATCCGGACCAGGCGGACCAGGCAGTCTGAGTTGGTGCGCGAATCACTCGCGCACCAACTCGCAGTACTTGTTGCGACTTATTGCGGCGGCAGGTCGAACTCCTGGTTGCTGGTGCGGAGGAGTGCGTAGCTGGCGCCGGCGAATCCGGCGGCCGCAACGAGCAGACCGACGCCGGCGACCACGTGGGTGGGCATGAACGGGTGGGTGAAGCCGCCGACTGCCAGCGCGATGCCCATCCAGGCCGGCGCGACCCGGCTCTTCCACAGGGCGAGCCCGAGCAGCAACAGGCCGAACGTGACGCCGATGATGAACAGCAGGCCGGAGATCAGGAAGATCGGGTTCTCCTCCATCGCCTTGGCAAGCTTGCCGACGGTCGTGACGTCGAGGCCTTCCTTCACCGTGAGGCTGGCCAGCGACACCGTGCCGGGCAGGTTGCCGAGGCCCGCGCAGAACCCGGTGAGTGCCAGCAGGGCGCCGGCCGTGGTCAGCCGTGGAGCACCGCGCCGGGCCACCCAGACCACGGCGAACGTAGCTGGGATGAGCAACGTCACGAACGGGATCTGGATCCACTCCAGCAGGCTCACCCGGTCACCGTGGGCGACGGCGGCGGCGACGCTCTCGTCGAACGGAGCGTTGCCGCTGGTCGGGCTCAGCAGGTAGTAGATGCCGTTGGCGAGCATCGGTAGCGGAGCGATGATCGCGAGCAGGATCCGCCAGAAGCCGCGCACGTCGCGGAGCGGTTTCCGGGTGGTCGCCGCTGCCGCGGCACTGGTGGTCGACATGGGGACTCCTCGAATCGATGGTTGCTTGCCGATTCAGCGTGTGGCGGACCTGCCCCTGGTTCGCAGAGTGCTGACCCACCCTCTGGCGGTGGGATTTCCTGGGTTGTCCAGGGCCAGGCCCCTATGCGACAGGGGCCCGAGGTCCTGATGATGAGGACGTGACCAGCGACCTCGAAGCGCAGTACGACCACCGCCGCAGTGTGGCGGCCACGGTGCTGCTCGGGGTGGCGGTCGCCGAGGCCGTGCTCACGGTCGTCGCGTCGGCACTGTCGGGGTTGCCGTGGTCACGCCTGGTCGACTTACTTGTGGTCAGCAACACGATCCTCGGTATGGCGCTGGCCGTGGCCGGCTGGCCGATCGCCTTCTACCGTCCGCGCAACCTGATCGGTTGGGTGCTGCTGCTCGGCGGCTGCTGCTATGCGTTCACCGGAACCGGGATGGCGGTTCTTGCCTGGGCTGCCGGCGACGGCTGGGGCTGGCGGGTTTTCGCGACGGTCGTGAACGGCTTCGGCTGGAACTGGGCGGTCGCGTTCTTCATCCCGCTGGCTCTGGTGCTGTTTCCCGACGGGCGGTTGCGGAGTCGCCTGCGGTGGTTCGTCGGCTTGCTGCTCGTCAACACGGGTGGCCTGATGGTTGCCGGTGTCCTCGATCCCCTGGGTGGCATGTCTGCCGAGCTCGGGATCCAGGCGTATCCGGCGCCGCCGTGGACGGGTCAGCCGTCCTGGCTCAACGCCATCTGGGGGATCGGCCTGCTGGCCAGTTACCTGGGCGCGTTCGTCATTCTGGTGATCACCTACCGCCGGGGTGACGACGTGGTCCGGCGGAGGATGCTCTGGCTGGTGATGGCGATGGTCGTGGTGGTCTCGGCGTTCACGCTCGAGGCCGTACTGAGTACCGAGTCGTTGCTGCTGGGGATCTTGCCGATCGTGCTGATTCCCTTGTCGATCACGATCGCCGTACTGCGGTACCAGCTGCTCGACATCCGCTTGGTGGTCTCCCGTTCCTTGCTCTACCTGTTGCTCACCGGCGGCGTGATCGCGGCGTACCTGGGCCTGGTGGCCCTGATGGACCAGGCCGTACGACGCCAGGTGTCGCTCGGGTCTTCGGTCCTTGCCACCTTGCTGATCGCGTTGGCGTTCAACCCGGTCAGGTTGTGGTTGCAAAGCCTGATCCACCGGGCGTTCTACGGCGCACGACGGGATCCGGTCCGTGCGATCGCCGCGATCGGGGAGCGACTCGGCGAGATCGGCACCGGTACGGGGGAAGGTGTCGGGGCCGGCGCAGGGCTGGACGGAGTACTCGAAGCGCTTTGCCGGGTGATGCACTTCCCGGCGGCGTCCATCGTCGTCGGCGAGCTGGTGGTGGCCGGCCATGGGGAGCTTCCGGCCGCTCGGCAGGCGATCGTCTTGCATTCGGGGGAGCAGCGGATCGGCGAGCTCGTGGTTGGGCTGCGCTCCGGCGAGCATCGGTTGGACGCGGCCGACGAGCGGGTGTTGTCGTTGCTTGCAGCTCCGTTGACGGTGGCTGTTCAGGCCGGGCGGTTGGCGGACGAACTCCAGGTGTCGCGGCAGCGAGTCATCAGTGGCCGGGAGGAGGAACGGCGCCGGATCCGGCGAGATCTGCACGACGGTCTCGGGCCGGTTCTGACCGGGGTGGTCCTCAACGCCGATGCGGCCCTGCGGCTGCTCGAAGCCGACCGGGCGCGGAGTGCCGAGCTGCTGGCGAACCTGCGGGATCAGACCATCGGTGCGATCGAGGAGATCCGTCGGCTCGCCTACGATCTGCGCCCGCCCGTGCTGGACGGGATGGGACTCCTCGGCGCGCTTCGCGAGCACGCGGCGGTTCTGTCCGGGCGGACGGTCTTGTCCGGTCGGGCTGGTGAGGGTGCTCTCACGGTCACCGTCGAGGCACCGGTCGAGCTGCCGGAACTTCCCGCAGCGGTTGAGGTTGCCGCCTATCGCATCGTCACCGAGGCGCTCACCAACGTGATCAGGCATTCCACGGCGTCGCGGGCTGTCGTCACGCTCAGCGTGGCGGAGACGGCCCTGCGCGTGGAGGTCCGTGACAATGGCGTGAACGCCGAGGACAGCTGGCAGCCCGGGGTCGGCCTGACCTCGATCCGCGAGCGCACGGCCGAACTCGGCGGCGAGAGCGAGATCCGGTACGACCGCACCGGCGGCCAAGTCCGGGTATCGCTGCCGCTGCCGGTCCGGGTGTCGCCGGCCGAGTCGGAGTTGGGAGCAGGCGGATGACGGTTCGCATTGTCGTCGCCGACGACCACGGCATCGTCCGGGAAGGACTCGCGGCGCTGCTGTCGGCTCGCGACGGGTTCGAGTTGGTCGGTACGGCAGCGACTGGGTCGGAGGCGGTCCGGGCTGCCGTCACGCTGAAGCCGGACGTACTCGTGATGGACATCCAGATGCCCGAGGTCACCGGGATCGAGGCCACTCGCGAGATCGCCCGGGTCGCGCCGGACGTCGCCGTACTGATGCTGACGATGTTCGACGACGACGAGTCGGTGTTCGCCGCGATGCGCGCCGGGGCACGCGGTTATGTGCTGAAGGGCGCCGCGGGGGACAACGTGATCCGTGCGATCGCCGCCGTCGCCGACGGAGGGGCGATCTTCGGCCCGGGGATCGCGCGCCGGACGTTGGCCTATCTGTCCCGCCCGCGCACGGACGAGGCGCTCTTCCCGGAGCTGACCCCGCGGGAGCGCGAAGTACTGGCGCTGATCGCCGACGGACTGGGGAACGCCGCCATAGCGAGCCGGCTCAACCTGGCCACCGCGACGATCGGCAACCACATCACCAGCATCTTCGCCAAGCTCCAGGTCACCACCCGAGCCGAAGCAATAGTCCGAGCCCGCACCACCGGCCTCGGCACGAACTAGTGGCCCGTGTCGGACACTGGCCACTAGATCTGTACGGGAGCCGGGACGGTGATGCGGTTCGGGTGGGCGTAGACGTTCATGGAGCCGTTGCGGATGAAGCCGGCCAAGGTGAGGCCGCATTCGTCGGCCAGGTCGACGGCCAGGGAGGAGGGGGCGGAGACTGCGCCCAGGACTGGGATTCCGGCCATGACTGCCTTTTGGGCCAGTTCGAACGAGGTGCGGCCGGAGACGATCAGGACGCAGCCTCGGGCGGGGATCAGGCCGCCGAGGAGGGCCCAGCCGACGACCTTGTCGACGGCGTTGTGGCGGCCTACGTCCTCCCGGACCACGAGCAGTTCGCCGGTTGGCGTGAACAGGCCGGCGGCATGCAGGCCGCCGGTGCGATCGAAGACCTGTTGGTGTTCGCGCAGGCGGTCCGGCAGTGACGCCAGTACGTCGAGGGGCACGCGGATCGGGTCGTCGGCGGGGGAGAAACGGGTCTTCACGCGGACCGCGTCCAGGGAAGCTTTGCCGCAGACGCCGCAAGAGGAGGTCGTGTAGAAGTTCCGCTCGACTCCAACCGTCGGGGAAGGGACGCCGGGGGCCAGGCCGAGGTCGAGGACGTTGTAGGTGTTGCGGCCTTCGTCGTCGCGCGAATCGCAGTACCGGGCGTCGCGGATGTCGTCGGGTGAACCGATCACGCCTTCGGTGTGGAGGAAGCCGTGAGCGAGTTCTACATCGTGACCGGGCGTTCGCATGGTGACCGCGAGGGGTTTGCCGTCGACCCGGATCTCCAGTGGTTCCTCGACGGCGATGGAGTCCGGGCGGGTGCGTTCGCCGGCCGGGCCGAGTCGCAGTACAGGCTTGCGTGCGATCAGACGCCCCACAACTGTGCTCCTGGGTCGAGGCCGTGTCTGATGGTTTCCTGCGTGCTGCGCGGCACTCGGCACGGCATCTCGCTGCACTGGAGCAAAGGCCACGATGAACACCGCATCGAGGCCTTCACTCCAGCACACCGAGCTACCGCACCGAGCACCTGCTCGCGACTGCAGGAAACCATCAGACACGGCCTAGGAAGAGCAGGCGGGCGGCGATCGCCTCTGCTGGTCCGGGGTCGACTACCGCGAGGGCGTCCGCGCTGGCGACTCCCCGGAGCATCGCGGAACCACCATGACCAACCGGTACTACGCCCTGCGGGCCGACGCGGACTGGCACTAGACGGGTGCTATCCGGATGACACGCGAGCCCACCGGGTACTGGCGCTATCGGGAGAGTGGGCAACGGTAATCCCCGGAGCCGGTGCAGAGCCGCTGCCCCGAGAGTGAGGAAGGCGGTCAATGCCGCGAGGGGATTCCCCGGCAGCCCGAGTACCAGCCGTCCGTCGTCGAACCTGGCGAGTGCCTGGGGATGCCCGGGGCGGCAGGCGACTCCGTCGATGATCAGTTCGCCCCCCAGTTCCGCCAATGCGGGGCGCAGGTGGTCGGCCGGCCCGGAGGCGGAGGAACCGGAGACGAGGATCAGGTCGGCCTGGGTGTCGGTCAGGGCGTTGACCAGATCCCTGCGCGAGTCCGGCAGGTGCACGACGGGCAGGGCGATGGCGCCGGCTTGACCGATGAGACCAGGCAGCATCGGCCCGATCGCGTCGCGAACCCTGCCGGGTCCTGAAGGTCCTCGGTGCACGAGTTCGTCACCCGTCACCAGCGAAGCAACCCGGGGCTGCGGAATCACCGTCAGCCGGTCGAGGCCGAGCGTCGCCGCAAGCCCCAGCACACCCGGCTGCACGACAACGCCAGCAGGCAACAACACCTCCCCGGCAACACACTCCTCCCCAGCCCGCCGAATGTGCCGCCCCGGCGAAACCTCACCAGAGACAGTGTCAGAGGAAGGCAGGAGAGCTTCTTCGTCCGGTAGTACTGCTGTAGTGCCAGTCGGGATGGCGGCGCCGGTGACGATGGCGCATGCCTCGCCGTCTGCCAGTGGAGCCGCCTGTCCCGAAGAGGCCGACACAACCCCGACCAGGCGCCAAGGGCCGGCGCCGGAGACCGCGTAGCCGTCCATGGCGGCGCGGTCCACCGGTGGGACCGGAGCGGGTGCGACGAGCGGGGTGGCGAGCGTGCAGCCGTACGTGTCGGCCAGCGGTTGGGGCCGACACTTCAACGGTGCGGCTGCGGCGTGCGCCAACTCCCTCGCTGCATCCCAGGGAAGCGCCGCCGCCGCATGACGACGACGCATCCCCGCAGTCTGCACTACTTGGCTCCTTGTGCGTCAACCGGGCGGAGCTGGGCGGCTGCAAGTGCCGCGACCGGGTCGAGGTCCTCGCCGCCCGCATCCAGATGAGCGATCAGGGCCGCCTTCATCCGCGGATCCCAGACGGCCCTGATGTGAGTGGCGATCGCAGTCGCCGCGTCGGCCGGCGTACGGTGGGCGAACTGGCGGGCGATCTCGTTGGCCAGCCGGACCTGCGGCGGAAGCCCCACTCCGCTCATCAGTTGCCCACCGCAACAGTCTCCAGCGATGCCGCGGACGGCTCGACCACCAGATCGACCTGTACCGCGGTCACCTTGTACTCCGGGCAGTTCGTCGCCCAGTCCGAGTTGTCCGTGGTGATCACGTTCGCCCCCGTCACCGGGTGGTGGAACGTGGTGTAGCAGACCCCCACCGGCATCCGCTCCGACAACCGAGCCCGCAACGTCGTCCGCCCGACCCGGCTCGACAACGCGACCGTGGATCCGTCCTCGATCCCGCGCACCTCCGCGTCGTGCGGATGCAGTTCCAGGATGTCCTCCGGATGCCATGCGACGTTCGCCGTACGCCGGGTCTGCGCGCCCACGTTGTACTGCGAGAGGATCCGCCCGGTCGTCAGGATCAACGGGTACTTCCGCGTCGACCGCTCGGTCGTCGGCACGTACACCGTCTCCATGAACCGGCCCTTGCCCCGGGTGAACTCCTCCTCGTGCATGATCGGCGTCCCATCGGGGTGCTCCAGGTTGCACGGCCACTGCACCGAGCCGACCTCGTCGAGCTTCTTGAACGACACTCCCATGAACGTCGGGGTGGTGAGCGCGATCTCGTCCATGATCTGGCTGGCCGAGTCGTAGTGCATCGGATAGCCCATCTCCTGGGCGATCTCGCAGATGATCTGCCATTCCTGCTTACCGGTCTGCGGCGCCATCACCGGGCGGACCCGGTTGATCCGGCGCTCGGCGTTGGTGAAAGTGCCGTCCTTCTCCAGGAACGACGTTCCCGGCAGCAGCACGTGCGCGAACTTGGCGGTCTCGTTCTCGAACAGATCCTGCACGACCAGCAACTCGAGCGAGGAGAGCGCGGCGAATACATGCTGCGTATTCGGGTCGGACTGCGCGATGTCCTCGCCCTGCACGAACAGCGCCCGGAAGGAACCGTCGATCGCTGCGTCGAACATGTTGGGGATCCTGAGACCCGGTTCGTTCAGCAGCGGCGTACCCCAGAGCTGCTGGTAGACGTCCCGCGCGCCGTCGTCGGACACATGCCGGTACCCCGGCAGCTCATGTGGGAACGAACCCATGTCGCAGGAGCCCTGCACGTTGTTCTGCCCGCGCAACGGGTTCACGCCGACACCACGGCGGCCGATGTTGCCGGTCGCCATCGCCAGGTTCGCCATCCCCATCACCATGGTCGAGCCCTGGCTGTGTTCGGTGACGCCCAGACCGTAGTAGATCGCCGCGTTGCCGCTGGTCGCGAAGAGCCGGGCCGCCGCGCGCAACTCCTCCGCGTCCACACCCGTGACCGACGCAACCGCCTCGGGGCTGTGCTCCGGAGCGGAGATGAACTGCTCCCAAGTATCGAAGTCCTCACACCGCTGGGAGACGAACGCACGGTCCACCAGACCTTCGGTGACGACCACATGCGCGAAAGCGTTGATCACGGCAACGTTCGTCCCGGGCGCGAGCTGGAGGTGGTGCTGCGCCTCGATGTGCGGCGAGCGGACCAGATCGATCCGCCGCGGGTCGACCACGATCAGCTTGGCTCCCTGGCGAAGCCGCTTCTTCATCCGGGACGCGAACACCGGGTGCCCGTCGGTCGGGTTCGCGCCGATCACCAGGATCACGTCCGACTTCTCCACCGAGCGGAAGTCCTGGGTGCCGGCCGACTCGCCGAAGGTCTGCTTGAGCCCGTACCCCGTGGGCGAGTGGCAGACCCGCGCGCAGGTGTCGACGTTGTTGTTGCCGAACACCGCGCGGACCATCTTCTGCACCGCGTAGACCTCTTCGTTGGTGGTCCGCGATGAGGTGATCGCGCCGATCGAACCCTGGCCGTGGGCAGCCTGGATCTCACGCAGCCGGCGGGCTGTGAAGCCGATCGCCTCCTCCCAGGAGACCTTGCGCCACGGATCGGTGATCGCGTCGCGGACCATCGGTTCGAGCACGCGATCCGGGTGACTCGCGTACCCGAAGGCGAACCGGCCCTTGACGCAACTGTGCCCCTCGTTCGCCCCTCCGTTCTTGTACGGCACCATCCGGACGAGTTCGTCGCCGCGGAGCTCGGCCTTGAACGAGCAGCCGACCCCGCAGTACGCGCAGGTGGTGACGACCGAGCGGGTAGGCATGCCGAGCTCGACGACCGACTTCTCCTGCAGGGTCGCGGTCGGGCAGGCCTGGACACATGCGCCGCACGACACGCAGTCGGAGTCCATGAAGCCGACATCCATGCCGGCGGCAACCTTCGAGTCGAAGCCGCGACCGTCAATGGTGAGTGCGAGCGTGCCCTGGACCTCGTCGCACGCGCGGACGCAGCGGGAGCAGACGATGCACTTGGAGGCGTCGAAGTCGAAGTACGGGTTCGAGGAGTCCGTCGGCGCGTCCATGTGGTTCGCGCCGGCCTCGACCCCGGAGCCGTACCGGACCTCGCGCAGTCCGGTGACCCCGGCCATGTCCTGCAGTTCGCAGTCGCCGTTGGCCGAACAGGTCAGGCAGTCGAGCGGGTGGTCGGAGATGTAGAGCTCCATCACCCCGCGGCGGAGCTTGCCGAGCTTCTCGTTCTGGGTCCGCACCGCCATGCCCGGCCCGACCGGCGTCGTACAGGAGGCCGGCGTACCGCGCGCGCCGTCGATCTCGACCACGCACAACCGGCAGGACCCGAACGCCTCCAGGCTGTCGGTCGCGCACAGTTTGGGGATGTCGACCCCGGCCTGCTTGGCCGCGCGCATCACCGAAGTCCCAGGTGGGACGGCGACGGCGATCCCGTCGATGGTCAGCTCGACGGTCGCCTCGCCGTCGCGGGCCGGAGTTCCGAAATCGGGTTCCTTGAGCAGGGTCATGCTTGGAAGTCCTCTCCGAAGTGGCGGACGGCACTGCGTACCGGCAGTGGGGTGAGGCCGCCCATCGCGCAGAGCGAACCGTCGGTCATCAGGTCACAGAGGTCGTCGAGCAGGACGAGGTTCTTGTCCCGGTCGACGCCGGCGGTGATCCGGTCGATCGTCTCGACGCCGCGGACCGCGCCGACCCGGCACGGCGTGCACTTCCCGCACGACTCCTCGGCGCAGAACTCGAACGCGAACCGGGCCATCGCGGCCATGTCGACGGTCTCGTCGAACACCACGATGCCGCCGTGCCCGACCATCGCACCGGCCGCGGCGAACGACTCGTAGTCCATCGGCAGGTCGAACTGCTCGACCGGGAGATAGGCGCCCAACGGTCCGCCGACCTGGACCGCGCGAACCGGCCGGCCGGACGCGGCACCGCCACCGAGCTCCTGCACCAACTCGCCGAGCGTGATCCCGAACGCGGTCTCGACGATCCCGCCGCGGGCGACGTTGCCGCCCAGCTGGAACACGTTGGTGCCGAGCGAACGGCCCATCCCGTACGCCGCGTACGCCGCCGCGCCGTTCGCCAGGATCGTCGGGACCGTTGCCAACGACAACACGTTGTTGACCACGGTCGGGCGGCCGAAAAGTCCTTCCAGGGCAGGGATCGGGGGTTTCGCCCGGACCATCCCACGCTTACCCTCGAGACTCTCCAGCATGCTCGTCTCTTCACCGCAGATGTACGCGCCGGCGCCGACCCGGACATGCAGGTCGAAGCTGAGTTCCGAGCCGAGGATGTTCGGCCCAAGCCAGCCCCGCTCGCGGGCGGTGACGATCGCCGCGTTCAGCGTCTCGATCGCATCCGGGTACTCCGACCGCAGGTACACGTAGCCTTCGGTCGCGCCGACGGCGTACGCCGCGATCGTCATCCCCTCGATCAACGCGAACGGGTCGCCCTCGATCAGCATCCGGTCGGCGAACGTCCCCGAGTCTCCCTCGTCCGCGTTGCAGCAAACGAACTTCAGGTCCGACTCGGCCCCGAGCACCGTGCGCCACTTGATCCCGGTCGGGAACCCCGCGCCGCCGCGACCCCGCAGTCCGGAGTTCACGACTTCCTCGACCACGTCGGCCGGCGACATGGTCAGCGCCTGCTTCAGTCCCTGGTTTCCTTCGTACTGCGCGAAGTCGTCGGCCGAACGAGGATCGACGACGCCGACGCGAGCGAACGTCAACCGCTGCTGGCGTTTCATCCACGGGAGTTCGTCGACGAGTCCGAGATAGGCGCCTTCACTGCGGGCGCCACCCGTCAGCATCCCGGCGGCGACCAGTCCGTCGATGTCCTCGGGCGCGACCGGTCCGTACCCGACCCGTCCTTCGGCGGTCTCCACCTCGACCAGTGGTTCCAGCCAGAGCATGCCCCGCGATCCGTTGCGGACCACGTCCACATCGGCGCCGGCCGCTACGGCAGCGATCCGCTCGGCGACCTCATCGGCGCGGACGGACCGGGCCGCCGCGTCCCGCGGTACGAACACCTTCATCGTGCCTCCCCGAGGATCGCGTCCAGCCGGGCGGGCGTGACCCGGCCGTGCACCTTGTCGCCGACCTGGACCGCCGGACCGAGTGCGCAGTTGCCGAGGCAGAACACCTCATCCACGGTCAGCCGTCCGTCGTACGTCGTCTCACCGAACCCAAGGCCGGTACTGCGTTTCGCGTGCTCGGCCAGGTCGACGGCGCCGACCGAGCGGCACGCCTCGGCCTGACAGATCCGGACGACGGTCCGGCCCACCGGTTCGCGGCGGAAGTCCCGATAGAACGTCACCACGCCGTGCACCTCGGCAACGGATAAGTTCAGTACATCCGCGATCACGGGGATGTCGGTCTGACTTATCCAGCCGAATTCCTCCTGCACCGCATGCAGGATCGGCATCAACGCACCGCGCATCCTTTTGCGTTCGGTGGCGAGCTCGCGCACGCGCTGGGGACGTCCGGCGGCCGGTGGCGGGGCGGAATCCGTGACTTCCATCGTCATAACCCAACGGTCCCGGCCACACCGGCCCGGGTCAAAGCAAAGCTGCCTATCACGCAATAGGCAGCTCCTATCAATATCCAGTATTCACCGGATCGGATTTACAGCACATGATTCTGGCCTATTTGGTTTTGCGCAAGTGGGCCGTAGATGGCGTGGGGGTGTTGTTCGGTGTAGGCCCAATAGCGGTCGCCGAAGGACCAGTGCCACCACTCGGTGGGGTAGTTCACCAGGCCGGCCGAGGACAGGATGTCGGCCAGGAGTGACCGGTTCGCGCGGGCCTCGCGGCTGATGTTGGTGGCGTCGAAGAAGCAGGCGCCGTTGCTCTGTTCGGGGGTCGCGTCGATCGGCGTACCGAGGTCGAGCGGGCCGTGCGCACCGATCAAGGTCAGGTCTACCGCCGCGCCCGCGACATGCGGTGCGACCTCGACCGGCGAGACGAATCGGCTGGCCAGGACGTGTGCTTCTTCGGGTGAGATTCCCGGGTTGAGTCGGACCAGTTCGGCGCGGTAGCCATCGTAGATCTCCTGCTGGAGCTTGAGTTCGCGCAATCCCTCGACGACGTGCAACCTGATCCCCGTGGGCAGGAAGCTGTCCGCGATGGCGAGGCGATCGGCCAGCCCTTCGCGGACGAACTGCCGATCCGCCGTCGAGATGCCCCAGTCGGTGAGGTCGACCAGTGGCTCGCCGCACTCGATCGCGGGGATCCGGGCGATCCGGTCGTCACTGAGCAGTACGGGCATGAGTTTTACGGGACTGGGTGGCACGGGCATGGGCGGTCTCCAGCAGGTTCTGTACGACGTCGGCGTAGGATATCCCGGCCGCGGCCCACATCCGCGGGAACTGTGAGGCCGGGGTGAATCCGGGGAAGGTGTTGATCTCGTTGACCACCGGCTCCCCGCCAGCCGGGACGAAGAAGTCCACCCGAGCCAGTCCGGCACACCCGAGCGTCTGGAACACCTCGATCGCCGTACTGCGCAACCGCCGCGCGAGCCAGGTCTCCAACACAGCCGGTACGACGAACTCCGTCGCCGAGCTGGCGTATTTCGCAGTGGCGGTGAAGAACGGCTCGGCCGGGTCCGCGTGGATCTCCAACGCGGGCGCGGTGTCGATCCGTCCGTCGGGGAACTCCAGCACGGCAAGGTCGATCTCGCGGCCGCGGATCTCTTGTTCCACCAGGATGTCGTGATCCACAGCGGCCGCGGTCTCGATGGCCTGCGTCAAGGACGGGAGATCCGTGGCACGGGTGACGCCGAAGCTCGAACCGCCGTTCGCGGGTTTGACGAAGACGGGGAAGTCGAGGCCGGCCGCTTTGAGTTTCTGCATCGTGGACTCGGCGTCGTCGTTGTGCAATGTGATCCCAGGCGCTACGGGGATGCCGTGGGCACGCAGTACGGATTTGGTGAGGTGCTTGTCCAGGCCGACGGCGCTGGCCGCGACGCCGCTGCCGACGTACGGGATCTTCAGGTGCTGGAGGAAGCCTTGCAGGATGCCGTCCTCGCCGCCTTCGCCGTGCAGGGCGGGGACGACGACATCGCAGTCCTGGAGCAGAGCGATCGCTTCGTGCTGGCCGTCGTACCAATTGCCGTCGGCATCGATCACGAGTCTGAGCACCGTGTGGCCGAGAGCTTCCGCGGCGTCGGCGATGCCTTCGCCGCTGTCCAGTGACACCTCGTGTTCGGGGCTCGCGCCGCCGCTGATCACTGCCACCTTCATCGGGTCGTCTCCTCGTAGCGGCGGGGGATGCGGGGGCCGAGGCCGCAGTAGATCTCGTGCGGGATGGTGCCGGCCCATTCGGCCCAGTCGGCCGCGGTCGGTTCGCCCTGACTGCCGTCGCCGAAGATGGTGACTGGTTCGCCTGGTTCCAGGGGGATGTCGCCGGCGTCGACGACGAACTGGTCCATCGCGATCCGGCCGCGGATGGGCATCCGGACACCGCGGATCAGGACGCTCGCCTGGCCCGTCGTGTTGCGCGGAATGCCATCTGCGTAGCCGAGTGGGATCAGCGCGACGGTCGTGTCGTGGGGCGCCACGTAGTCATGGCTGTAGGAGATTCCTTCGCCGGCCCGGATTCGGCGTACCTGGGCGACCTTTGAGACGAGTCGCATCGGTGGAGTCAGCTCGATACCGAGTTCGTCGATGCCGTAGAGGGCGGCGCCGATTCGGACCAGGTTGCAGTCGGGGGCGTCGAGGGTGAGTGCGCCGGCGGAGTTGGCCAGGTGGATGACGCTCGGGTTCAGGCCGGCGCGGCGGGCCAGGGTGAGGCCGGTGCGGAAGAGTTCGAGTTGTTTTTGGTTCTGGGGTGCGTTGGGCTCGTCGCCGTGGGACAGGTGGGACCAGATGCCGCGGATCTTGATCGCGCCGAGCGCTTCGTAGTACGCGGCTGTGCGAGTGAGTTCGATCCACTGTTCGGGGTTGCTGCCGCCGCGGTGCAGGCCGGTGTCGAGTTTGAGGTGAATGTTGTGGACGGACGGGGTGTCGATCACCTGCTGGAGTTCGGCGACCGTGGACACGCTCACGTCGACGTCGGCGAGCAACATCAGCTCCGATGCGTCGTACAGCCAGACCAGGATCGGTGCGGTCAGCCCGGCCGCGCGGAGTTGGAGCGCCTCGTCGGCCCGGGCGACGCCGAGCCAGGTCGCGCCGGCCCCGATCGCGGCTCGGGCGACCTGGACGGCGCCGTGACCGAACGCGTCCGCCTTGACCACGGCAAGGACCTCGGTACCGGGCCGGAGCCGCTGCCGGATCTGCCGGACGTTGGCCTCGACGGCGCTCAGATCGACGACCGCTTCGGCCAGGCCGAGGCAGCGGGTCCGCAGTTTCATGGCCGCTATTGTTGTTTCCGGCAACGAACCCGCACATCGGTTCGGAGTCGGAGGTTGCCGTCGGGTGGCGTACGACCGTGGTCGTAGCGAGAGCCGTGCCGCGGTCTGAGTCGCCTCGTCCACATGAATGAGCCCCCCCGGGTGTCCTGCCCCGCCACCCTCCTCCAAAGGTGCTGCACCCGCGCCTCAGGCGGTACATCTCGACATGAGGTAGTGGCCGTTTCCGGCTAAGCTGCACCTGCGCTGAGCGCAGGCCGGCGGCGATTTGCCGACTACCTACTGTCGAGATGTACGCACCACCACCGTGGCGCGGTTCCCGGGATACTTGCTGGGTGGATGCAACCGATCATCTGAGGGCTTCGCTGGACGCGGCGGTGGCGTTGGCGAACAGTTTCGGCGGGGAATTCGCCCAGGGGCGGCCGCGCCCGGCCGGTGATGCCGCGGCGGTCGAGGCGGCGCTCCGGTTGACGACCAACCGCCTGCCGGAGATCGAGCTGCAGCCGTTCGCGGTCGGCGGGCGGGATCTCTATGCGTCGTTACGGCGGATTGCGGAGGGTGAGGTCGACGCCGCGGCCACATCAATCAACGACCTGCTGGAGAGCACTCGCGCGGCGCCGCGGCTCGTCCGCCGTGAGGGCCCGTGGCATTTGCATTTCGTCAGCCCCGGCGTCTCGGCGGCGACCGGCTGGCTGGCCGAGTTCGCCACTGCGACCGCGATGCTGCTCGGTAGTGATGAGCGGGCCCGCCTGCGGATCTGCGATGCCGACCGCTGCGACAACCTGTTCCTGGACGCGACCCGGAGCCGCACACAACGATTCTGCTCACCCGCCTGCCAGAACCGCACCAAAGTCGCCGCCCACCGCGCCCGCAGCGCCTAGGCCGCTAAACCCGTCCGCGACCCTGCCGCCGCCGACCGGCCCGGCGCTTGGGGCTCAGGCCGCGCGGCTGGGCGTGGTTGCGGTGAGCATTGTTGCCTCCGACGACCAGCCAAGCTTGGCGTAGAGGTAGCCGCCGTCGATCGTCGCCATCAGGATCCCGCTGATCGCCCGGCGCTCTACCGCCATCCGCGCGAGCTCACCCATCACGACGCTGGCGAGACCGCGTCGCCGATGCGCCGGATCGGTATGGATGTCGTGCATCACCGCATCCCCACCGACCACGGCCATCATCCCGCGCGCAG
Source organism: Kribbella caucasensis (assembly GCF_004361855.1). Lineage (GTDB taxonomy): Bacteria > Actinomycetota > Actinomycetes > Propionibacteriales > Kribbellaceae > Kribbella > Kribbella caucasensis. The sequence continues at coordinate 58,364 of NZ_SNWQ01000004.1, read as the reverse complement.
CGATCGCCCCTTGCCGATCGAGCAACTTCACCCTGTACACAGCCCCGTCCGTTGCGCTCTCCAACTCGTACTGCGCCGGCAGGGCAGGGCGCGGGTGGTTCGTCAGGTCGCACGTCATCAGGAGTTTGCGCTCGGCGAACACCGTGAGCCCGGCGTACCGGAGTCGCTCGTCGACCACATCCGGCTCGTGCGTCGTGATAGTCAGCCAGGTCGGCCTGGTCGCCTGAACGGTCTCGGTGATCAGCGCCCCGAACTCGCTCGACGGGAAGGCGAACAGCTCACGATCCCGCTCCGGCAACCCGAGCGTGACCTCCAGCGCGGTGGACCGATCCTCGGCCGGCGACAGTCCACGGCAGAGCCCCCACCCACGCTGCCAACGGCGCAACAGCTCATCCATACATAACTGTCTATCATGGAGTAGGCAGTTACCAAATCTTCAGCTGCCGAGGACGAAGGTCTGGATCGCGATCACGGCCGCACCGCGAGCCCACTCGCTGAAGTCGGGATCGAGCAGCACGAGTTCTGGATCGGTCGCGGCCGGATGCCGGTCGACGTGGAGCCCGTCCAGCAGGGCGTCATGAGCGACCTCGACCAGCCGGACCCCTTCGCCGCCGATCACGATCCGCTCCGGCAACGTGAGATTCGCGGCCGCGGCGACCAGCTTGCCGAGCGCAAACCCGGCCCGGTCGATCACCCGCTTGGCGCCGTCGTCTCCCTGGGCCGCCAGATCAAGGGCTTCCTCATACCCCACCGCCCGCCCGAGGACCTCGCCCACCTGCGTGACCACCGCGTCCGTGGTGAGCAGCGCACTCGCACACCCTTCGTGCCCCCGATCGCACCGCGGCCCACCCGCAATCAGCGGATGATGCCCGATCAACCCCAGACTCGCGTCCCCGCTGTCCACCAGCTTGTCGTGGACCACCAGCCCGTACCCGATCCCCGCCCCGATCGTCAGCAGGCAGAACCGGCTCACGCCCCGGCCGGCCCCGAACCAGTGCGTCGCCTCGGTCAACGCCGTGATGTCGTTCGCCACCACCGCCGGTACGTCGGTCCGCGCGCGCAACAGGTCCCCGAGCGGCACCTCTTCCCAATCCAGGAACATCCCCCATCGCACCGTGGCCCGCTCCACGACCTGCCCGCCGAGCGAGATCCCGATCCCGGAGATCCCGTCGATCGAGGCGCCCTGGGCAAGCGACTCGGCGAGCGTGGTGATCGTGCTGGCCACGGATTCGGGTGCGTGGTCGGGGAGTTTGCGTTCCTCGGTGGCGATGACTTCGGCGCGGAGGGTGGTCAGTACGCCGACCGCGGTGTCGCCGGTGAGCTTGATGCCGACGAAGTGGTGGGCGGTCGGGACGATGTCGAGTGGTTGGGACGGGCGGCCGACGCGGGGATCGGACTGGCCGGCGGTGACCTCGACCAGCAGACCGGACTCGAGCATCGGTTTGGTCAACCGGGTCAGGCTGCCCGGCGAGAGGCGCACCCGTTTGGACAGTTCCGCCCGGGAGAGGGGGCCGTCGAGCAGGATCTCCAGCGCGACCTGGTGCGACGCTCCCGTCAACGGTTGCCAAGCACCAGCCACCAAGACATCTCTCCTAACCCACGCCGCCACCCGCAGGATACGCAATCCGTACGCCGACACACCGGAGGACCCGGACACCGCGATGCCGAGGTTAACCGGTTCGCCAAGGGTTCGAGTGTGCGCCGGGCGCAGTACGCAAGTGCGGGAAAGGAGCTTGAGACGTGGGCCGCCGGGGCGAGACCCGGCCCGCGCCACTGGCCGCACTCACCCCGGCGTCGAAATCCAACGAGGAGGCGGTACCCACTTCTTTTTCAGGTATGCGCCCCTCAGCACGAAAAATCAATGCGGCAGCTCGCGTCAATCGATCACTTGCTGGGCACCTCCGGCAGTCGGCTTGCAACGAGGGCTACGGTTGGACCCGTGAGCCTGGCGTCCGTAGTACGGGTTGGGTGAGGTGTCGGAGTTCAGCGGGCGGCTGAGTCAGCGGACCGCCTGGACCAGGGATTTCGCGGCGCCGATGCGGTCGTTCCTGCGGACCGAGGCGGGCAGTTCCGGTGTGCTGGCCGGGGCGATCGTGGCCGCGTTGCTGTGGGCGAACGTCGCACCGGAGTCGTACGAAAGACTCTGGCACGCCGAGTTCTCGCTGCGGCTCGGGTCCGACGAGTTCGGCCTGAGCCTGCGCGAGTGGATCAACGGCGGCCTGATGACGCTGTTCTTCCTGGTGGTCGGGCTGGAGGCGCGCCGCGAGTTCGATCTCGGCGATCTGCGCGAGCGGAGTCGGTTCGTGTTGCCGCTGATCGCGGGGGTCGCCGGGATGGTGCTGCCAGCGCTCGTCTACCTCGCCTTCAACTTCGGCGGCGACGGCGCGCACGGCTGGGGCGCTGCGATGTCGACCGACACCGCGCTGGCGCTCGGTCTGCTGGCGCTGGTCGGCCGCGGAGTCCCGGATCGGGTCCGGGTGTTCCTGCTGTCGGTGTTCGTGGTGGACGACATCATCGCGCTGGTGGTGATCGCGGTCGTGTACAGCGAGGACATCGCGATCATGCCGTTGCTGATGGCGGTCGTTGCCTTCGGCGCCTTGCTCGCCGCGTCGATCCTCGGCGTCCGCAAACCGTTCGTCTACGTCGTCCTGGGCATCCTCACCTGGGCCGCGCTGATGACCAGTGGCGTCGATCCGGTGGTGGCCGGCCTCGCGATCGGCCTGACGGCGCCGGCGTACTCACCCGGGCGCGACGAGTTGGAGCAGGCGACCGGGTTGTTCCGGTTGTTCCGCGAGCAGCCGACGCCCGAGCTGGCCCGTACGGCGACTGTCGGCCTGACCTCGACCCTGTCGCCGAACGACCGGCTCCAGCACGTCTTCCACCCGTGGACGAGCTACCTGATCGTGCCGCTCTTCGGCCTGGCGAACGCGGGTTTCCCGATCCACCTGGACTTCCTGGCCGAGGCGTACACGTCGCCGATCACGCTTGGCATCCTGTTCGGGTTCTCGATCGGCAAACCGGTCGCCGTGATCGGGGCGTCCTGGCTGATCGCCCGGTCCACCCGCGGCCGGTTGCGTCCCCTGGTCGGCTGGGCCGGGGTGGCCGGCAGCGGCACGATCGCCGGGATCGGGTTCACCGTCTCGTTGCTGATCGCAACCATCGCGTTCGAGGGTCCGCAGCTGGTCGAGGCGAAACTGGGTCTGCTGTCGGCGGTGGTGGTGTCGTCGGTGCTGACCTGGCTCGTGTTCCGCGTGGCCGCGTTGTTGTCGCCGCCGAAGAAGGCGGTCGCGATGCTCGGGGATGCGGAGCAGCTGGTCGATCTCGTCGAGCCTGTCGACCCGGAGTACGACCACATCCGAGGACCGGAGACCGCGTCGGTGACGCTGGTCGAGTACGGCGATTTCGAGTGCCCGTACTGCGGTCGGGCGGAGACCGTCGTACGGGATCTGCTCAAGGACGACGATCTTCGGTACGTGTGGCGGCACCTGCCGTTGTCTGATGTGCACCCGCGGGCGCAGATCGCGGCGGAGGTGGCGGAGGCCGCGGCGGCGCAGGGGGCGTTCTGGGAGATGCACGATGTGTTGCTCGCGAACCAGGAGAACCTGCAGCCCGCGGACCTGCTGCGGTACGCCGAGGAGCTCGGGCTGGACACGCAACGCCTGCACGATGACGTGAAACGGCATGTCGCCGCGGCTCGGGTCGCGCGCGATGTGGAGACGGCCGACCTGAGCGGGGTGTCCGGGACGCCGACGTTCTTCGTCAACGGGCAACGGCACTACGGCGCGTACGACGTGGAGACGCTGACCGCGGCGATCAAGGTCGCTCGGGCCCGGGCTCGGATCGGCCGCAACGCGTAGCGGCAGAATCTTGTAGTAGTACGTCATTTCTGCCACTGTTGCTGGGTCTGCCGCCTCCTGCAACCTGAGGGCTCCCGATTCGTGAAGGAGTTCGATGATGTCCTCGGTGCTGCAGGTCCCGCCCGCCGCCGCTGAGCTGGCGATCGCACATTTCGCCGGCCGGCTGGCGTACGAGACCGACCCGTCCGACGTGGCCGCCGACATCGGGGCCGGCCTGACCGGCTGGGTCCTGGTCGACAGCCGGAGCAAGGAGAGCTGGGATCAGGGTCATGTGCCGGGTGCGATCCACCTCCCGACCCGGGAGATCGCGGCGCGCGCGGCGGACGTCGTACCGGCCGGGACGTCGGTGGTGACGTACTGCTGGGGGCCGGGGTGCAACGGGGGGACGCGGGCGGCGCTCGAGTTCGCCAAGCTCGGGTATCCGGTCAAGGAGATGATCGGCGGGTTCGAGTACTGGGCCCGCGAAGGACTCCCGGTCGAGACGTCGGCGGGGACCACGCGGCGCGCGATCGACACCCTGGTCGCGCCACGCGACGTCGCCTGCGCCTGCTGAGAGTCGGCGACCATCCTGGTGTCACCGGGGTGAAGTCGTCGTGTCACCGAGGGTGCACTCTTCGAGGATCGCAAAGAAACACAGGTCGTTTGGGAGCCTTGGGCAACGGTCGGATAGCCTCACTGTGAAGGCGAAACTCCTGAGGAGGTCGACTGGTGGTGGCGGAGCGCGGGTCCGACGGCGGCGGACTGATCGCGCCCGGGATCGATACGACCCGACCGAGCATCGCGCGGGTGTACGACCTCTTTCTCGGTGGCAAGGACAACTACGAGAGCGACCGGGCGCTGTACCGGCAGATCGTCGAGATCGCGCCGGAGACACCGGTCTGGGCCCGGGAGAACCGCCGCTGGCTGGGCCGCGTGATCGCGTACCTGGCCCGCCAGGCCCGGATCTCCCAGTTCCTCGACGCCGGATCCGGTCTGCCGACCGCCGAGAACACCCACCAGATCGCCCAGCGCCACGATCCCGAGGTCAAGGTGGTGTACGTCGACAACGACCCGTCCGTGATCACCCACGGTCAGGCGTTGCTGGTCGACAACGAGAGCACCCAGTTCGCCGCGGCCGACCTGACCGATGTCTGCCAGGTGCTGACCGAGCCGGCCGTCACCAAGTTGATCGACTTCGACCGGCCGGTCGCCGTGCTGCTCGCGATGGTCCTGCACCACATCGAGGACATCCAGGACGCCCGCCGCATCGTCGCGGAGTACGCCGATGCCCTCCCGTCCGGCTCCTACCTGGCGATCAGCCACGCGGTGAACCCGCGCGACGGCAGCGAGGCCGACGGACTCGCGACCGCGATCGAGGCCCGCTTCAAGCCGTTCTTCCCGACCCTCACCCCGCGCACCCCCGCCGAGATCGCCACCCTGTTCGACGGCCTCGACTTGGTCGACCCCGGCCTCGTCCGCCTCTTCGACTGGCGCCACCAAACCGACGAAGACCTCCCAGACCTCCGCCCCGCGGCCGCCCACCTCCTCTACGGCGCCGTAGCACGCAAACCCTGACCCCACTGTCTTCGAACGAGGACAATACGAGATTGTCTTCGAACGAGGACAGTGTCAGAGGTTGGCTAGGTGGTCGGCGTTGCCTCGGAGGGCGGCTTCGTAGCGGCGGAGGTCGGGGGTGTCTACGCGGTCGGCGATGACCAGGAGGAGGGTGGCTAGGGCCTTGTCCTTGCGGCCGGCGGCGTGCAGGGTCAGGGCCTTGAACACGCGGAGTGAGTCGGATTCGGGGAACTCCTGGCACGCCTTGGTGAAGACTGCCAGCGACTCGTCGTACCGGCCGAGGTTGCGCAGGGTGCTCCCGTACTGGAGGAGGCACCGGCGCTTGGTGTCGCCCGCGAGCCCGGGCAGCGCGCGTTCGTAGTACAAGATGGCCTTGTCCTCTTGGCCGTCGGTGTCGTACGAGCCGCCGACCTCGTACAGCACGTACGGGTTGCCCGGGTGTTGCCGCAGCAGATCCACGAAGAAGTCGATGGTCGGCTGCATGTTCGCCCGGTCCCTCCGGGCGAACGCAGCCTCGATCGTCGCGGCCAGCTCCGGCGTCAGGTCATTGCTCACAGCACCCATGATGCCGGATCAGTACTGCGCAGCCGGGTCAGCTTGGCTTGGTGGCCTTGCCGTCCAGCCAGAGAGTGTCGGACTCGTCCCGGTGTACGCCGGTCGAGCCGACGTGTTTCGAGCTGATCTTCGGCCCGTTCTTGATCACGTGGACGAGCGCCATCGCATGCCCGCGGCCGAGCCCGTACTCGTCCTTCAGCCAGTCCGCGACCTCACCGGCCTTCACCCCCGGCCCCGCGAACCCGCGATCGGCCGCCCGCGCGACCAACTCCCGCGGCGTCAGCCCGGTCTTCTCCTCGATCTTGTCCAGATACGCCTGAAACGACATGTCCAGCTCCTCTCTCTTGCCCATGCGTCGAGCGGGCGATCCCGATCTCGACACACGGCCTTGAGAGAATCCGGAGATGAGTCACGAAGTCACCGAACTGCGCCTGGTCGTCACCGCACCCGACTACGCCGAGGCCGTCACCTTCTACCGCGACGTCCTCGGTCTGCCCGAGCAAGCCGCCTTCTCCTCCGAGGACGGGAACGTCACCATCCTGGAGGCGGGTCGCGCCACGCTGGAGATCACCGATCCGAACCACGCCGCCTACATCGATCAGACGGAGGTCGGCCGCCGGGTGGCCGGCCAGTTCCGCGTCGCCCTGCAGGTCACCGACGCGACCGGCCTCACCCGGACGCTCGAGGGCGCCGGCGCGACGGTGATCGCCGAGCCAACCCGTACGCCATGGAACTCCCTCAACGCCCGACTGGAAACCCCCGGCGGCATCCAGTTGACCCTGTTCGAGGAACTGGGCTGACTACGGCCTACTCCAGCCACTCGGTCTCGAAGCGCGAGTTCGCGTGGATGTGCACGGCCTCGTATCCACCCGGACCGGTCGCGAACTTGTGCGGCGTATCAGCCGGTACGACGAGGACCTGCCCCGCGCGGCCGACCACTTGGTTCGAGCCGATCGTGAAGGTCGCCGACCCACGACGGATGATGAACGTCTCGGCGTACGGATGCTTGTGCAACCGCGGCCCGACACCCTCCTTCGACGTCGACTCGAGAATGATGGAGATCCCGGCGGCACCGGGCAGCTCCTCGTAGTTCTCGGTCCAGTCCTCGCCGTCGTCCCGTCCGTCGGCCCGGTTGATCACCAGGTCCTCGACCGAAACTCCATCCGACAGACTCATGCCAACCCTCCCAGCGCTTGTGAGCACCCATCAGCCGCTCACGCTGGCACGCATCACCCGTACTGGCAACCGTTTCAGCCCTGCTTGAAGTCGGTTGCGGGCTAGAGGTTGGTCATCTGCTCCGCGGCCTCGGCGTACCGGCCGCCCTGTACCTGGATCTTGGCGGCGGCGTCCTCGATTTCGGTGAGCTCGGCCTCCGTCAGCTCGACATCGGCGGCGCCGAGGTTCTCCTCCAGACGGTGCGGCTTGCGCGTACCGGGGATCGGGACGATCCAGGGCTTCTGGGCCAGCAGCCAGGCGAGCGCGATCTGGGCCGGAGTGGCGCCCTTGCGCTCGGCGATGCTCGCGAGCAGATCGACGACGGCCTGATTGTGCTTGAGCGCCTCCGGCTCGAAGCGAGGGATCGTACTGCGGATGTCGTTGCCCGCATCGAAACTCGTCGACGCGGTGATGGTGCCCGTCAGGAACCCCTTGCCGAGCGGGCTGTACGGGACGAACCCGATCCCCAGTTCCTCGCACGCGGCCAGTACCTCTTCCTCGGGACGCCGCCACCACAGCGAGTACTCGCTCTGCACCGCCGTCACGGGCTGGACCGCATGCGCCCGGCGGATCGTCCCGGCGGCCGCCTCGGACATGCCGAAGTACTTCACCTTGCCGGCCTCGGTCAGCTCCTTGACCGCACCCGCGACGTCCTCGATCGGGACCTGCGGGTCGACCCTGTGCTGGTAATAGAGGTCGATCGTGTCGACGCCAAGCCGCTGGAGCGAACCTTCGACGACGTGCTTGATCACCTCGGGACGACTGGTGACCGGCCCCCGCGGCTTCCGTTCGACCGGATCGATGTCCCACCCGAACTTGGTGGCGATCACAACCTGGTCCTTGTACGGCGCGAGTGCCTCGCCGACGAGCTCCTCGTTCGCGTACGGACCGTAGATCTCAGCAGTGTCGAAGAAGGTGACGCCGCGATCCACAGCGTTCCGGATCAGCGCGATCATCTCCTGCCGATCGGGCTTGTCGCTGTAACCGCCGGTCATGCTCATACAACCGAGCCCGATCGCGGAGACCTCCAGGCCATTGGTACCAAGGGTTCGCTTGTCCATAGCGCCGACGCTAGCCAGACCCGGCGAGCGGTGGGAGTCACTGGCAATACATGTAATCGCAGTACCCCCCTCACAGCGGCGACTCCACCGGCTCGTCACGGTCTGGCTTCGAGGACCAGGTTGAACGGGGTCTCGGCATCGTCTGTCAGGCCCGCGGCGATCTCGACGGCGCCCACCAGGCGTTCGTCGCGGCCCTCGACAGGTCGGCGCACCTGCCCCTGTTCCATTCGTGGGCCCTGTCCGGTCTCGCCATGGCCGAGATCGCCCAGGGGACGCTGGTACCGGCGGCCGCCCATGTTCAGGAGGCGCTGGAGACGGGGCCGCCGATAGACCACTTCGACGCCCGCCTGGCGCGCTGCGAGCTGGCCGCGGCCCGTGGTGACGGCAACGCCACAGCTCTCGTGGCGGAAGCCATTCAGCTGGCCGAAGCCGAGGGCTACCTCCATGGCCTTCCGCACCTACGGAGCCTGCTCTCCCCAGGCTGACAGCAAGCCGGCCGGGATCCGGTGGTCAGGCCTCCGATCCGACCGGACCGCCGCCGTAGCCGATTTCGTTGCCGTCGGGGTCGCGATAGATGATCTTCCGGACGCCGTTCTCGTACGTCTCCCGCTCCACCGGCTCGATGCCGCGCGCCGCGATCCCCTCGACCACCGCGTCCAGGTCGCCGACGAAGATCGTGTGCCGCGCGTGGCCGGCCTGCTCCGGCAACTCCTCAATGTAGATGTACCGATGCTCAGCGATCTCCCAAACCGCCTCGACCTCATTAGGCAAGAACGCCGGCGGCCCACCGAAGAACCGCTCGTACCACGCCACCGCCGCCGCATACTCCCGAACCGGCACCCCAGCAAACAGATCGATCTCCATAACCCCATTACAACCGACACCGCCGACATCAACGCCTCCGCGGCCCTCAGTTCGGTTCGAAGGAGATCTTCTCCAGCTGGTCAGCTCCGCGCCGATCCAGAACCACCGCGGACGCCGCACCAGGCACGACCCGTCCAGGCTCCTCAGCCGCCCGCTCAAGCAACCGCGGCCACCGCCGACTGTGCTTGTCCATGCTCCCCGAACGCACCACCCGCCCGCGCGCATGCTGCCCGGACCGCGCGACGTCCTCCGGTACGTCCAGCAGAACGAGATGCACCGCCAACCCCGACCGCCGAGCCCGCCATCCAATCAGCCGCCTAACCCAAGGCCTCGTGGCGCAGTCGTGAACCACCAACGGCCCACCCGCCCTCATCGCCCGCAGCACCAACCCGTAGTACGTCAGATGCAACACCGGCCGCCACCACGAATACGGCACACCCCCAAGCACCGGCCTCCACCGATCCCGAACCCACCCGGAGTCAAACACCCGCACCCCGCCGTCCTCGGTGCCTCCAGGAAACAAACGCCGAAGCAAGGTGCTCTTCCCAGCCCCCGGGATCCCACCCAACACAACCACCGAGTCTGCCGGATACCGCAACTCATCGCTGTAAAACCCGCGCCGGCCCCAGCGGATGTCCGGCGCTTCGGCAATCCCCAGGCCAGCCACGGCAGCGTCCCCATCCTCTAGTCAACGAAATCCAGCTTTCGTCCACCAACGCACCGCCGCCAGACGATGTTCCGAAATCAGGCCGCACAACGGTAAGAACTCGCTAGGAATCCCCTGAGAACGAGGGCCGGGGTGGGACGATGGGGCGTGCGGATGTCTTGGCGCCTTGGGGTGGTTTTGGTCGAGGGTGTGGCGATTCTGCTGCTGCCGCTTCCCGCAACGCTTCCCACTCCGCCTGAGGTGATCTACCACAACGGCGTTGTGGTCACCATGGAGGACGGGCTGCCGCGGGCCGAGGCGGTTGCGGTCCGGAATGGACGGATTCTGGCGGTCGGCGACGACGAAGATGTGTTGGCGTTGCGGGAACGTCGTACGCGCGTGGTGGATCTCGGTGGGCGGACGTTGTTGCCGGGCTTCATCGACTCGCACGCGCATTGGATCGGCGACGGGAGCATGGTCGGCTACAACGCCGATCTGGCAGTCGATGCGGCCTTGAGCCGGGGCTGGACCAGCATCAACGAGCAGTTCGTCAACGGGGAGCGATTAGAGGAGCTGCGTGCGCTTGACGCGGCCGGTCGGCTCCGCTTGCGGGTCAATGCCTACCTTGCGGTCAACTTCGAGGACGAGAAGTTCGGCCACTGGTTCCGCGGGTTCGAGCCGCGCCACGCGTACAGCCCGCACCTTCGGCTGGGTGGTATCAAGCTGTTCCTTGACCACGACTGGGGCACCAAGTTCCACTGGGACCAGGCCGAGCTGGACGAGTATGTGCTCTCAGCGCATCGCCTCGGCTGGCAGGTGTCGGCGCACACGATCAGTGCCGAGGCGCACGACCAGTATCTGACGGCGGTGGCGCGGGCACAGGCCGCGCACCCCAGCCCGGACGAACGCCACCGCGCCGAGCACGTCATCCAGCTCCGCGACGATCAACTCACCAGGATGGGCGAGCTGAGGATGATCGCATCCATCCAGCCCGGGATCCCGGGGGATCTGGCGGCGGAGGCGGGATTCCCGGAACTGGTGGCTCGCGGTCAGACCCGTTGGATCGCCCGATGGCGTGATCTGGTGGAAAGCGATGTTCGCACCATCGGCAGCACCGACATGCCGTGGCTGGTGCTTGCCGTGGGCCCCCAGCTGCCCCACGGATCACCCCTTGAGGCGATCCACCAGGCGGTGACCCGGCAGAGCTACCGCGGCCGTCCTCCGGAGGACTGGCAGCTGGCGCAGCGCCTGACGGTCGATCAGGCGTTGCGATTGTTCACCGTCGACGCTGCGTACGGCACCTTCGAGGAGGACGTGAAGGGCAGCCTGGCCCGTGGCAGGTACGCCGACGTCGTGATCCTCTCCGACGATCCGACGACCGTCGCGGTGGACTCGTTGCTGGACATCCAGGTGCTCGCAACGATTGTCGGCGGACGGGCGGAGTACTGCGCCGACACCGCACTGTGTTGACTTGGAGCGTCGCCGGCAGCGTCTGCGGCCGGCGGGTGCACTCCCCAGGTTGAGCCGTGGGAGTGCACCCGCGCGGTGTTGCTACCTCAGGAGCTCACTCCGTGCAGCCGATGGAGCGAGGCCGCAAGGAATGCAATCAGTGTGCGCATCACGCCCACACACGGACCCAGTCGACTCGAACAGCAGTGCCGGGAGTGATCGCCTCGCCCGAGTGCGGACGAACCGCGTAGTTGAAGATGAGGAACTGCGGATCCGGACCGTTGAAGGCGCGAGTCCACATCGGCTTGCCGTCGTAGTAGAACGTGACTCCGCTGCTTGTCCACTGCGAGCCGAAGTTGTGGCAGCCGGCCAGCGGCGCGGACGAGTAGACACCGCCGTGATATTCCGGGTTGGCATAGTGCAGCGAAGCCTTGGTGCCGCCGCCGATGCCTTCGACGATGTCGATCTCACCGTGTTCCGGCCACGGCACCGACGAAGGTCCATTGGTCCACCAGGCCGGGAAGCCGTCGACCCTGCCGTCGCCGTTACCGTCAGGCAGGCAGACTCTGGCCTCGAACGAGCCGTACCGCTGGTTGAACGAGTTACGAGTGTTCACCAAGCCGGACACGTACTGCTTGGTGCCACCTCGGCAGGACGCCTGGCGCTGAGCGAGAGACAGATTGAGGAATCCGCCTGACTCGGTGACCTGTCGAGTGTCGTAGCACTGGAGGTTGTCGCTGTTGACACCGTCCGAGATGCCTTCCTTGAACCAGCCGCGCTCCCACTTGGTCGTGTCGACCGCGGTGTCATTGAACTCGTCTTGGAACGTCATTCGGTACGAACCCGTCGGGCTCCATGACGGCGCACGGCCAGTCGTCGAAGGAGTAGACGTCGGACTCGCCGTGGTGGGCGAGGCCGTCGGCGTCGTACTCGACGAGGCAGTGGCGGTGGGCGTGGGTGACGCGGTCGTCGGCGTCGCCGTCGGCTTGGTCGTGGTGGGGGTCGCCGTCGGTGTGGTGGTCGTCGGCGTCACGGTCGGCTTGGGCGTTGCCGTCGTCGGCGCCGAGGTGGGGGCCGACGTGGGTATCGACGGCACCGGGCCGGTTGTGCCCTCGCGGACATAGCTGATCTCGAGCTTCGACTGCTTCAGCCCGGACTCGCGCGAACCGAAGACGGTGCCACCGGCACCGACCGGCTGCGTCACCGCCAGGTTCAGTTCGCCTGCCTGGGTGATGCCCTGGGAGACGTCGATCCGCAGCTGCGCCGACTTGCCGTCGTCGGCCACGGTCACGTACGGAGTGCCCGGCTTCGGAGCGGTCGAGTAGGTGACGGCCTCGGTCCAGCTGCCCGGTGCCTTCGACACCGCGATCTTGGCCGGGTTGCTGGTGGTCAGCCGGTTCAGTACCAGCGTGGCCTTGCGGTCGTAGCCGTCCGCCACCGGGGGCACGGAGTAGCGGATGAGGCTGGTCGACTCGTTCAGCTTCGCCACCAGCCGGGTGGACCAGCCATGCTTCTGATAGGGCGATTTGGTGTGCACGTAGGCGTCGGCTGTGGCCGTGAGGCTGACCGGGGCCGGGACGCTGTCAGAGGTCAGCGCCGCCACGCCGAGCCCGGCGCTGGTGAGGAGCAGGGAGGTGCCGGCGATGATCGGGATCAGCGCCCGGCGGCCGGCCTTGGCGGCCGGTTCTTTCAATTTGTCGGAGGGAACGGCAGCACGGTGTTGTGCATGCCTACGGGAGAATTCATCCCGCATGGGGACAGTCCTTCCTGCACGCCTGTGAGGTTAGCTGTCGGGCTCGGGCGGGAAGTTTGCCCGGTCGCTGGCGCGACTTCGCCCCAAGGACCGCGCCGAAGCGCGCGCAGGCGCGACAGCGAGTCCGGGAACCTTGGGTTCCCCACTTCCGCCCTCGGGTGCTAGGTGGGAGGGGCCACCGACTCGGAGGGCGGAACTCGGCGTTTCGGGTCGGCGGGTGTTCGTTGCTGCCTGCATCCGGTCCCCAGTACCGAGGGCAGGCGCCGGTGAGCATACGCATACCCGCCACGAGGTCTCAAATCGGTAACGACGACACAGGATGACTACGTAACGCGACAACCGGAGCGGGCGGTCGGCACAGCGTGACAACCACGACGGCCCACCGCCGCTGAACTCATCACTGTCCGTCGCGCGGCGCCGATAACCGAACGCTGCGCCCACCCTTCCGTGACAGTCCGTCTCAACGTGATCCGACGAATAATCTCCGCTTTTCGGACGGCTGATTCCACAGCGCTTCCGATCGCCTACACAGCGGCACGATCCCCGTGGTTGTAGGCGGCTGCGTAAAGCAAGAGCCCGAGCCAACCCCTCAAGGATGACCCGGACTCAAACAGCCTGTGCTGGTAGGGCCCGTGGGACTCGAACCCACAACCCGCGGATTATCGGCCCACGTTGGTCGACACTTGGCGTCAGTTGGCGATTTGCACCGTGACCTGCACGTTTGCCGGTGCGAGTCTCGCAATGCTTGTCATCCTTGTTCGACGATGCTCGTTGATAAAGGTGCGTAAAGAGGTGCGCAGCTTCGGTCACAGGGTCAACTCTCGTTGGAAACGAAGGGCGTTTCAACTGCTCTACGGGTCAAGCTCCGAAGCCAATCCATCGAGGACTGTGAGCACGGTCCGGCCAGCGGAGAGGGAGCATCCGATGAGTGGTGAGCTGCTCGTACTTCTCGCTGATGCGGCTGGCGCTTTGCGGTGGTCGTCTCCGCCGATCACGGCACATGTGGCCAACATGCGTGTCCGAGGAGGAACACGCACCTTAACCACACGCGTGGTGCTCAACGGCTGAGCCGGGGGGAGCGGCTATCTCCCAGCCCCGCCGCGGCTGGATGAAATCGACGACATGATCGCCTACATCTTGCGCGCCTCCGGGTCAGAGCAGGGCTGCGGGGGTGCGTCAGTCGTTTCGGTCGAGGATGTGATCGCGGACGCGGCCGAGGCCGTTGGCGAGGGCTGTGAGTTCGTCGGCGCTCAGTACGTCGATGAGAAGGTGGCGAACTTCGGCTAGGTGGCCCGGGCCGCTCGCTTCAGTGTCTTCGAGCCGGCGTCGGTGAGGACGGCGTACACGGCGCGGGGTCCGGTGTCGCCATGGCGGCGTTGGACCAGGTCGTGCTTTTCCAGCTGGGTGATCTGGTAGGTGATGCCGCTTTGGGAGCTGTAGACGGACTCGGCGAGCTCTGTCATACGTAGCTCGCGCCGTGGGGCGCCGCTGAGTCGGGCGAGGATTTCGCCTTCCCCCGATTCATGAGCGACCAAGCCGCGGTCGACCGCTTCCGCTCCCAGCTTGAACTGTACGTAGGCCCGGTCACCGGCGCCGACCCCGGCGACCCCACCGCGGTCCTGGGCCGCGCCCCCGGCCGCTTCTGACCTCGCGGCTGGTCGAGGCCGCCGGCCGGCCTGAGGTGACCAGGCCAGCACCGCTGGTTCGCCGTCGATGGTGGCGTGGCGGGCCGGCGCCGATCACATGGCCAGGCCGCCGTCGACCGGAAGGATCGCTCCGGTGACGTAGCCGGCGTCCTCGGAGGCAAGGAAGCCGAGTCCTCGGGGATCGCGGCGACCGTCCGGGGTTCGGCGTTCGGGGAGATGGCGTTGACGGTGACGCCGAAGCCGGCGAGTTCCTTGGCCGTCGTCTTGGTGAGGCCCACGATGCCGGCTTTGGCGGGTGGCGTAGTTGGCCTGGCCGGTGTTGCCGTGAAGTCCGCTGTAGGAGGTCACATTGATGATGCGGCCGTAGGACTGGGCGCGGAACTGACGGACCGCTGCACGAATGAAGCGGAAGGTGCCGCCGGCGTGGACTGTCATGACGGCGTCCCAATCGTCGTCGGTGAGCTTCCAGACCACTCGGTCGCGCAGGATGCCCGCGTTGTTGACACGACGTCCAGGCGGCCGGTCTCGTTCACGACGGTCTCGACGACGCGCTCGACGTCGGCAGTGCTGCTGACATCGCACAGGAGGGGGTGGCCGGCGGTATGGCCGGCCGCCTCCTCGAGGAGATCTCTGTCGAGGTCGATGAGGTAGGTGGTGGCGCCGTCGGCGGAGAATCGTCGGCCGAGTTCGCGTCCGATGCGCTGGCCGGCGCCGGTCACGATGACCGTCCGGCCGGTGAAGTCGAACGTCAGGTTCCCATGGTTCCTCCTCTCAAAGGAGCTCGATGATGGTCGCGTTGGCCTGGCCGCCGCCCTCGCACATGGTTTGCAGGCCGTAGCGGATGCCCTCGTCGCGCATGTGGTGGACCATCGTGGTCATCAGGCGGGCGCCGGAACCGCCGAGTGGGTGGCCGAGTGCGATCGCGCCACCTCGGGGATTGACCTTGGCGAGATCGGCGCCCAGTTCGTCGGCCCAGGCCAGGACGACGCTTGCGAAGGCTTCGTTGACCTCGAATACGCCGATGTCGGCAAGTGCCAGTCCTGCCTTGGCCAGCACCTTCTTGGTGGCGGGGATCGGCCCGGTCAGCATGGGCATCGGGGCGGAGCCGATGACGGTCGCGGTGTGCACGCGTGCGAGCGGTGTGAGGCCGAGCTCCGTGGCCCGCTCGCTGGTGGTCATCAGCAGCGCGGCGGCGCCGTCGGAGATCTGTGACGCGTTGCCGGCGGTGACGACGCCGTCCTCGAGGAACGGGGTCCGCAGGGTCGCCAGCGTCTCGAGGGAGCTGTCGCGCCGGATGCCCTCGTCCTCCTTCAGCGTGCCGCCGTCGGTGGTCACGGGGAGGTATTCGGAGGCGAAGAGGCCTGTATCGACCGCGCGCTGGGCCCGGACATGCGACTCGAGGGCGAACTGGTCGAGCTCGGTGCGGCTCAGCCCCCACTGCGCAGCGATCTGCTCTGCGCCGATGCCTTGATTGGGGTCCTCGGGCCCGAAACGCGCCCGGTAGCGCGGTCCCCAGGGGGTGCCGGGCTGGTTGGCCGAGCCCATGGGAACGCGGCTCATCGACTCGACACCGCCGGCCACGACAACGTCGTACTGGCCGGCGATCAGGCCTGCCGCCGCAAAGTGGATGGCCTGTTGGGACGAGCCGCACTGCCGGTCGACGGTGGTGCCGGGGACCGACTCGGGCCAGCCGGCCGACAGTACGGCGGTGCGAGCGATGTCGAAGGTTTGCTCGCTGACCTGCGATACGCATCCCCAGACGACGTCGTCAACCATCGCGGGATCGAGACCCGCGCGGGCAACGAGACCATCGAGCACGACCGCCGACAGGTCCGCGGGATGGACTTCTGACAGTTCCCCGTTCCTCTTGCCGACAGGGGTTCGGACTGCTTCGACGATGACTGCATCACGCACAACTTGCTCCCTGGAGGTTGATGGTTCCGATCATGACGTCGGCGAGACTTTCCACAGCTTGGCGAACTGCGACTGGTAGTCGGTGGGGAACTCGGGGAGCTTCTTCGGGTCGAAGTCGAGGTTCGTCTTGTCGACCACCCAGATCGGGATCTCCTCGGTGTTGTGGGTGGTCAGTTCGCCGCCGGTGAAGGACCGAGCCAGCGCATCGACTGCTTCCCACGCCTCGTATCCGTACGGGACCTGCAGCCAGAAGAGCGAGTCACCGGACTGGATCTCCTTGTTCTGTGCCACCGTCGGCTGCGTACCCGCGATCTTGACGTCCTTGAGCCCGGCGGCATCGAGGGCCGACCGCATGCCGCCTTCGAAAGCGCCGACGGCCAGGTTGACGTAGTTGGTGCCGGGGTGCCGCTGGATGTACGAGATGACTTCCGTCGAGGCCTGGCCGCTGGTGATGGCCGCGGCGGAGACGTCGACGTTGTCGACCTCGCAGCCCTGGCAGTTCTCCTTGAGGCCGTCGATCATCGCGTCGGTCAGCGTGGTGAGGATCGGGATACCGGAGCTCGACACCACGGCGACCTTGGCCTTCTTGCCGGATTTCTCGGAGTCCGCGGCGATAGCGAGTGCGTTCACCTTGCCGTACGCCGTGGCGAGCACCTGCACGTTGCCCACGTGCCCGATGTCGGTGCCCTCCGGGGACTCGGTCGGGTTGATCAGGACGACCTTGACGCCCTTTGCCTTCGCCTTGTCCAGGGCGTCTCGGATCGCGGCCTGCGGGAGACCCGTCGAGATGATGCCGTCCGCGCCCGCGTTCATGGCGGCGAGGTACGCCGAGTTGCCGGTGGCCGGGTTCGCGACGTTGTAGGTCAGCTGCTTGTACGACCAGCCGAGCGCCTTCGCAGCCGCCTCGACGCCGTGGGCGATCTCGGCGGCGCTGCCGCTACCGGTGTTGACGTAGTAGACCGTCTTCCCGGTCGGAGGCCGCTGAGGGAGCGGCTTCAGGTTGGGTAGCACGCTCGGCTTCTTCAGGTACGGCGCGAGCGCCGCGGCGGCAGCCGCGTTCTGTCCGGTCGCGCCTCCGCCGGCGTCGCCGGAGGCCGGGGCGCCGCAGGCGACGAGCAGAGCCGTAGCGAGTACAGCGACCAGCCCTGCTGCGCAACGGGATGTTCTGGGCATGACTACTCCTTCGGTTCGATGCGAGACGGGTGCGGGGCGGATCAGTGGAGTCGCTCGAGGCCGCGTCCGGAGATGGCGACCGCGATCAGCAGGACTGCCCCGCTGAAGAAGTTCCCGACGCCGGGACTGACGCCCATCAGTTGCAGGCCCTTCATGCCGACGGCGAGGATGATCACGCCGAGGACGGTGCCCCAGGGGTTGGGGCCGTCCTTGATCTGGGTGGCGCCGAGGAACAGTGCCGCCACCGCCGGGAACAGAAACGCGCCGGCGGTCGAGTCGGTGGCGACGCCGACCTTGGTGGCGAGGACGAGCCCGGCGAAGGCCGCCATGATCGACGAGATCAGCAGCACGAGCACCTGGAGGCGTTGAGTGTTGATGCCGGCGAGTCGTGCGGCCACCGGGTTACAGCCCGTTGCCTGCAACCGCCGCCCTAGGGTCGTGTACTCGAGGACGTAGTACGTCACGGACGCGATCAGCAGCACATAGATGAACGGCAGCGGGATGTTGCCGATCACGCCGCGGCCGAACTCGACGAACGAGGGATCGAAGTCCGGCTGGATCGCGTTGCCGTTGGCGATGATCTCGGTGACGCCCAGAGCGACTGTGCTCACTCCGAGGGTGGCGACCAGGCTGTTCACGGAGAGCTTGGTTACGAGCAGGGCCGAGACCACGCCGAACAGTGCCGACGCCGACAAGGTGATCACGAAGATCTCGACGGTCCCCATCGCGTGACGCTCCTGGAGCCAGGAGGCGAACACCATCGCGAATCCGGCCACCTGTGCGATGGACAGGTCGAAGATGCCCGCAACGAGCGGCAGCATCACGCCGAGAGCCAGCAGCCCGGTGATAGCGCTGTCTCCGAGGGTCGTCTGCAGCGTCAGCGGGGTCAGGAAGATGTCCGGGATGACGATGCTGAACACAACCACCATCGCCGCCAGCACCCAGAAGCCGCCGAACCGCCGAGCGAACAGCTGGCGCCAATTTCGGGAGCGGGCGTCGGGTTCGGGTGGCCGAGCATCGGCAAGGTCGGTCGGGCTGATCCGGGATATGGTCATCGGAGGTTCTCCATCGGGTCGGTGAGGGCGCCGGTGAGACAGGCGCGATCGATTGCCTCACGGGTGAGCGCGGTCCCGGACAGCTCGCCGACGACGCATCCGCGGCTGAGAACCAGCACACGGTTGCAGAGAGCAACGAGCTCGTCCGAGTTCGACGAGGACACCACGAACGACACCTCGCGCGCGGCGGCTTGGCGGATCACCTGGTAGATGCGCTCCACCGCACCGACGTCGACCCCTTGGGTCGGCTCGTCGATCAGCAGGACACGCGGCAGTGAACGCAGCCAGCGCGCGAGCAGCACCTTCTGCTGGTTGCCGCCGCTGAGTTGGTCGGCGCGCTTCTCGGGGTCGGCGGGCCGGATGTCGACACGCTGCAGCCACTGCCGGACGTCTCGCGCCTCGCGCTGCGGGCTGAGGAAGAAGCCGCGGAGGACTGCGTCGAGGCGTGGCAGGGTGAGGTTCTCCCGGATCGAGAGGAACGGGATGAGCCCGGTGACGGCCCGGTCCGCGCCGATGTAGCCCAGACCGGCCTCGATCGCGCGCTCGGGTCGCTCCGGCCGGATCTCGGCACCGTCGACGGACACCGTCCCGGTGCGCGGCAGCGATCCGAAGACGGCCCCGGCGACCGTTTCCCTCCCGGATCCGGCGATGCCCGCGATGCCGACGACTTCGCCGGCCGATACCCCGAAGTCGACGCCGGCCAGTCCCGCTGCGTACAGGTCGCGCACCTCGAGCACAGGGGCCTGATCGACGCCGACCTTGGCCGCGGTCCGCCCGAGGTCGACGGTCTTACCGACGATGAGCTCAATCAGTCGATCGGTGTCGAGCTCGTCGATCGGCACTGTCGCTACGTGCTGTCCGTCACGGAGCACTGTCACGCGGTCGGCAATCTCGAAGACCTCGTCCAGGTGGTGCGAGATGTAGATGACGCCGATCCCGTCGGCCTGGAGCCGGCGTACGACGTCGAACAGCCCGGCAACCCCGGAGGTGGGGAGGGCCGCGGTGGGTTCGTCCAGCACCAGGACGTGTGGCGGGGTATCGCCGTGCATTGCTCTGGCGATCCCGACGGCCGTGCGATGGATGGGGCTGAGGCCGGCTACCGGTTGGCATACGTCCAGGGAGTAGCCGAGTCGGTCGAGGAGGTCGGCCGCCTGTCGCCGGGCCCGCGTCCAGTCGATCCGGCCTAGGCGGCGGGTCGGGAAGGCCGAGCCGAGCAGTACGTTGTCGGCCACGCTGAGGTTGTCCACCAGGCCGAGCTCCTGGTGAACGAACCGCAGGCCGGTGTCGTGTGCCGCCCGTGCACTGCCGAGGGTCATCGGTACGCCGGCGACCGCCGCCCGGTAGCCCGGCTCGGGCGTGTGGAATCCGGACAGGACCTTCACGAACGTGGACTTGCCGGAGCCGTTGTGGCCGACGAGCGCATGTACCTCGCCTGGCTTGACGTCGAAGGTCAGCGAGTCCAGGGCCCGGTGGGCACCGAAGCATTTGGACACTCCCGCGACAGCCAACACAGGCTGCGTCGGTGAGGGAGACGTTCGAGTAGAAGTCACCAGGCTCCTTCGGCTGTCCAGAAAGTAATTCTGCACGCTAGATACGAAGCTTGAGACTGTCAATAGATCGGCAGCGGAGCCGGGTAGCCACGCGCGTGAGCGCTCTGAGTTCTGATGAGCAGAACAAGATTGCACATTGGAGATTGCTCTCGTTAGCGTGGCTCGTCCGGCGTGACAGCTCGTACAGCGAAGGAGAAGGAGATGGCAGCCGCACGTGCCTTGGTCCGCGACCCTGAGGTGGTCGTGGTGGGTGGTGGGATCGCCGGGCTGGGCAGCGCGCTCGGCCTGGCCCGCGTGGGCGTACGCGTCCGGGTGCTGGAGCGAGCGCAGGCGTTCGGCGAGGTCGGCGCCGGCCTGCAGATGGCGCCGAACGCGACCCGGATCCTGGATCGTTGGGGGCTCCTCGACGAGGTGATCGACCAGGGCGTCCTGCCTCGCCGGCTGGTGATGAAGGATGCGCTGGATGGCGCCGAGCTGACGCACCTGGACCTGGCCGAGGTGGGCCGACGCTACGGGGCGCCGTACGTGGTGATCCATCGCAGCGACCTGCATCGGATCCTGCTCGCCGAATGCGTCCGGCTGGGTGTGGAGCTGGTCACCGGCGCCGATGTGGAGGCGGTCGACCTCGCGGATGGCGAAGCCACGGTTCGCTCCGTCGACAACCCCGTACGGACAGCGGCTGTGCTGGCCGCCGACGGGCTCGACTCACGCCTACGGCAGCGGCTCAGCGCCGATCGCCCGGTGAACTCGACGTACGTCGCCTATCGCGGTGCCAGGCCACTCGAGGAGTTCGACGACCGCGACGACCTCGATCTCACCGACGTGGTTGTGTACGTCGGGCCGCGCTGCCATCTCGTGCAGTACCCCTTGCGCGGCGGCACGATGTTCAACCAGGTCGCAGTTTTTCAGTCGGCAGCGGCCTTGGCCGGCGCCGACACGTGGGGCACGCCAGAGGAGCTGGACGGCGCCTTCGCGGACACCGCACCGCAGGTCCAGGCTGCGCTGCGACACCTGTGGCGCGACCGGCGGTGGCCTATGTTCGACCGCGAGCCGATCGGCACCTGGGTGGACGGCCGTCTCGCACTGGTCGGCGACGCTGCGCATCCGATGTTGCAGTACCTCGCCCAAGGTGCCTGCCAGGCGCTTGAGGATGCGGTTGCGCTGGCGGATCTGGTGGAGGACCGTGCGACCGGCCAAGCGGCAGTGGACTGGGATCACGTGCTCACGAACTACGCCGCAGCGCGGGCCGGACGGACCGCGGAGGTTCAGCGTACGGCGCGCGCGTGGGGGGAGTTCTGGCACTGCCACGGCGAAGAGCGGGAGCAGCGGAACGCGTTGCTGCGGGAGCGATCGGTCGACGATTTCAGCAGGATCGACTGGCTCTACGGGCGCTGAGAGCGACGAAGGCGAGCATCCGGATCGGATGCTCGCCTTCGTCGTACGATGCTCAATCGGAGGCGAGCTGCCGCACCAGGTAGCTCCAAACGTCCGTCAAGGCGCCGTCGGAGTAGATGTGCTCGCGCTTGGAGAGTCCTTCGCTCTCGTTCGACCATTGCGGCCAGCCGCCGAACTGATGGGTGCGTAGCTGCTGTAGACAGGCCTGCTCGAGGAGGACCGCGGCCACGGTTGCCTGCTGCAGCGTCCGGCCGACGGTGACGATGCCGTGGTTGACCAGGAACATCGCGGCGGCGTCACCGAGCTCGAGCGCCACCTGCTTGCCGAGTTCGGGTGTCAGGATGAGGTCGGCCGTGTGGGTGAAGCGCGGCAGTTCGGGCGGTACGAAGTAGTTGGCCGCGTGGCTGACCGGGAGTAGCTGCGTGCCGCTCGCGGCCAACGCCACGGCGTGGCTGCTGTGCGTGTGCACGACGCCGTGGATCTCCGGACGTGCGCGCATGATCTCGGTGTGGATCGGGTATTCGCTGTGCGGTGTGCCGGTGCCGTCGGCCACATCGCCGTCCCAGCCGACCAGGTGGACGCGGTCCGCGACGACCTCCTCCATGCCGCAGCCGGCCTGCTTGATCCAGACGCCCCTGCCCTGCGCGTCGCGCGTCGACGCGTGGCCCCAGATGAGGTCGCCGTGGCCCTGGTGGGCCAGTACCTGCGAGGACGTGGCGACAAGCTCGCGTTCGTTCAGTGACATTCGGTTCCTCCCGGAGCGGTGCAATGGCGAGCAGAATCGAAATCTGCACAACAGATCAAGCTTGTCCATTCTGCGGGGTGTGCGGTGGCGTCGCAAGGAGATCTGTCCTAGAATTCGGCTATCCAGAGGAAGATTCCGTTAAATGGACTTGTGTCCGAGGAGGCGTGCGATGGGCCGTCTGGCCGGAAAGACCGTGTACATCACCGGGACCGGCGGCGCCCACGGCCGCGCCTCAGCGGTCCTGTTCGCCCGCGAGGGTGCGGTCGTCGTCGGCGTCGACGGCATTGCGGAGGCCAACGAGCAGACCGCGTCGCTGGTTCGCGAGGTCGGCGCTGACATGCACTCGTTCGCCGGGGTCGACCTGGCCGACGCAGACGAAGCCGCACAGTGGGTCGCTGCTGCCGCCGAGCAGGCCGGCCCACCTGACGTGCTGTACAACAACGCCGGCGCGATGCGGCCCGGATCGATCGAATCGACCACGCCCGACGACTGGTCATTCACCCTGCGCAACGAACTGGACCTGATCTTCACAGTCACCCGGGCGGCCTGGCCGCTCCTGGTTGAGCGCGGCGGCGGCAGCATCATCAACACAGCGTCGGTTGTCGCTCACCGGGCCAGCGGCGGCATGCTCGCGCACGCTGCCGCGAAGGGTGGCGTCCTGGCTATGTCCAGGCAACTCGCGGCCGAGGGTGCGAAGCACCAGATTCGGTGCAACACGATCTCTCCCGGCGCCATCGAGACCCCAGCGACCGCCGCCGCGCTACGGGCATTCGCCGCTCAGGGTGGCAGCACCGCGATCCCGGTCCCGCTCGGCCGGTTCGGGCGGCCGGAGGATGTCGCCAGCCTGGCACTCTACCTGGCGTCCGACGAGTCGGCCTGGGTGACCGCGACCGACTTCGTGCTCGACGGAGGCGTCGCCGGGATCCGGTCACTGTGAATGGAGCCCGGAAAGCGCTGAGTGATAGATTCTGCATCGTGGAATCTGATACTGGCACCGTGAGAAACATTCCCGAGGCCCAGACCTTTGGAGACGGACCCAAGTACCCCTTGGAGTCGGTCGACAACGCACTCAGACTGCTGGCGATCTTCAGTCACGAGGAACGGATCCGAGTCAAGGACGTGGCCGAATTGCTGGGGGTGTCCACCGGGACGGCGCATCGACTACTGGCGATGCTCGTCTACCGTGGATACGTCGCCCAGGACACCGTCTCGAAGCTCTACGTCCCCGGCGTTGTTCTGCTCTCGATTGGTTTGCGCACCGTGCAGCACTCCGGACTGCGCCAAGCGGCCGCGAAGTACCTGGACGAGCTCGGCGCAACACTCAGCGAGACGATTCATCTGGCGACGCTCCAGGGCGCGCAGGTCTTCTACCTCGACGGTAGGGAGCCGACGCAGGCGCTGCGGGTGGCGTCCCGCGCGGGCACGCTGCGTCCCGCGCACTGCACGTCGGCAGGGAAGGCGCTGCTCGCTGAGCTCACCCGCGAGGAGGTGCTCGAGATCTACCCAGACGAGCACTTGCTGCAGGTGACCGACCGGTCGATCCGGAGCCGGAGTCAGCTCCTCATCGATCTCGGCGATACACGCCGGCGCGGGTACGCCGCGAATTTCGGTGAACTGGAGGACGGTATCGGGTCCGTCGCTGTCGCCGTCCGTAGCAAGGGCGGCCGGCCGCTGGCGTCCCTGGCGGTCGGGGCGCCGATGACCAGGATCAGCGACGATCGCATCGTCGAGATGGTCGAGGCGATCGGGGCCGCAGCCAAGTCCTTGGGTGAGGAGCTGTCCGGCACAACTGTCCGCTGAAGTTCCACCGCTACCGAGGAGATGGGCCGAGCCGATGACCGATCACCCCAATGCCGAACTGCTACGCCGCCTGTACGCCGGGGACCGCCAGGCGCTGTACGACCGTCTCGCGCCCGGCTACGTGGTTCACGTGCCCGGGGCCGGGCGGGCCGCAGGCAGCTATCACGGCGCCGAAGGCCACGCCGAGCATGTGCGCGCGATGGGTCGGTGGACCGGCGACACGATGCGCAAGACGCTGACCACGACCTTCCTCGCTGACGATCACTGGGGCCTGGTTCCGTCCGAACTCGAGGTGGAGCGGGATGGTCGGCAGTTGCGAGTGCACGCCTTCGGGCTCTGGCGGTTCCGCGACGGCGCAGTAGCCGAGCACTGGGGATTGGTCGACCAACAGACCGCCCTGGACGAGTTCCTGGCCTGACTGCGCAGCCTGGCTGGGTGCGTGCGTATGAAAGCGGCTCGGCACCGGACCTCGTCCGGCGCCGAGCCGCTTCACTGTTTCCGTGGCTCAGTGGCCTTTCGGGCCCGGAGGCGGCGCGGCGCCGTACGCCACCTTGCCGGCGAAGTCCGGGATCTCGGCGCTCTCGAAGTCCGAGGTGACCCGCAGCGCCCGGCGGGTGTCGAGGTTGAGTATGTAGAAGGGCAGCCGCGCCAGCGGGGTGGCGACCAGTGCGGCCGAGGGGCCATGGTTCATGCCGCCGGGCGTGACGGTCAGCAGTCCGGGCGGCGGACCCGGAACTCCCTCGTCGCCGCCCAGATGGATGATCACCTCGTCGTAGTCGACGTTGCGATGGAACGGCTGCACCCGAGCCGCGTCGTCGGCGCTCTGCCACGGGCGCGGGGCGAAGGTGCAGACCCAGGCGCCCGGGGTCTGGAAGGTCGCGTGGGTCACCGGCGGGACATCGAGACGCTCAGCGGTGAGCGGCCGGATGTCGGACAGCTTGAGCCGGAACGGGACGACGTTGCCCTGCCATCCGACGACGTCGAGCGGGTCGAAGTCGTAGAAGATCGAGGTGAGCTCGCCGTCGCGCTTGAGCACAACCTCCCACTCGCCGTCCTGCTCGGCCGGGGTGCCGGACGGGCCGTCCAGGACGGGCACCTCGAGCACCGCGGTGTCGAACGGCAGGAAGTGGCCCAGCATCGTCCGGTCGGCGACCTCGACCGGCTCGGTGGTCTCGATGAAGTACGCGAGATGCTCGACGTCGTCGGGGATCAGGCGATAGTTCGTGCCCTTCGGGATCACCAGGTACTCGCGTGGGCCGTACGGCAGGCTGCCGAAGTCGCTGACCATTCGCCCGGAGCCGAGCAGCACGAGGATGATCGTGTCGCCGTCCAGGTTGCGCAGGTAGTACGGCGCCGGCGTCCGGCGGCGGGAGACGGCCACGCTGACGTCGTCGTTGAACAGCAGCACGGTCGGCAGTGCCCGCGGGTCGTCGGCGTCGGCGACGGTGAGTCCGGTCGTCTGCAGGCCACGGGGCCGGAGCGGGCCGGTGACTCGGGTCCACTTCGTGGTCGGGTGCTCGCGGTGCAGCACCGTGCAGTCTCCCGCGAAGCCGTCACGGCCGTGGTGCTCCTCGATCAACTGCTCCGGCCAGCGGGTCTGGCCCTGGCGGGGGATCGTGCCTTGGGAGTACTTCGCGAACATGGTCGGCGCCCTTCTCAAGATTATTCTGTTCTGGAGAGCATGATTCTGTTATCGTGACTGTACTCCCGCGCGTGGACGCGGCACAACCGAAGGGACGGGCAGTGACTGCATCCAACCATGCAGACGCG
Organism: Kribbella caucasensis; assembly: GCF_004361855.1. Taxonomy (GTDB): domain Bacteria; phylum Actinomycetota; class Actinomycetes; order Propionibacteriales; family Kribbellaceae; genus Kribbella; species Kribbella caucasensis. Next base: position 32,362 of record NZ_SNWQ01000004.1, on the reverse strand, counting down.
GAGGGCGAGCTGATCTCGAGGGCGGATCTGGCCTCGCCGTCCGACACCGCCGCCACGGGCGGACGTCACTTCGGTGGATCGCAGCTCAAGGCGCCGCTCCCGCCCGGTGTTGAGCGCGAGCTGTTGTCGCTGACCTCCGAGGACGGGGCTGTTCATTCCGCTCTGGCCTACCGTGCCACTCAGGCGCCGCGGACCGGCGTGATCTTGATGCACCCGGTCGCGGATTTCACTCAGCACTACGCCCTCGCGCCGCTGGCCGAGCGCGGTTACCTCGCGCTGGGTGTCCGGTCGCGCTTCTCCGACGACAGCAACGCGGTGGTCGAGCAGGCTGTGCTCGACCTCGCCTCTGGTGTCCGCTACCTGCGCGAGCAGGGCTGCGAGCGCGTGGTGTTGCTGGGCAACAGCGGAGGCGGTGGGCTCGCCTGCTTCTACCAGGCCGAAGCAGAGGACCCATCGGTCGCGTCCACCCCAGCGGGGGATCCTCCCGACCTGCGTCAGGCAGACCTGCCGCCGGCCGACGCGCTGGTGCTGCTCAACGCGCACCTCGGTCGGGCCCAGGTGCTGACCAGCTACCTCGATCCGTCGGTCGTCGACGAGAAGGACCTGGTGGAAACCGATCCGGAGCTGGACATGTTCGATCCCCGCAACGGTCCGCCGTATTCGGAGGAGTTCGTACGTCGCTACAAAGCAGCCCAGGTCGCGCGGAACGAGCGGATCACGGCCTGGGCACGGCGACGGCTCGCCGAACTCGCCGAGCTCGGGTACGACGACGAGAGCTTCGTGATCCACCGGACTACCGCCGCTCTCGAGTTCCTCGACCCGTCCGTCGACCCTTCCGACCGTCCGCTCGGCTGGTACGGCGGCCCCAACGTGCAGTGGTTCAACCGTGCGGCGATCGGACTCGGCCGGTTTGCGACCTTGCGATCGTGGCTATCGCAGTTCGGTCTGAGCTCGACCAATGCCCTCGCCGAACCGAACCTGGCCCGCGCCCAGGTGCCGGTGCTCGTCGTCCAGGGCACCGCGGATCAGGGTGTCTTCCGCTCGGCCGCGATAGCGCTCTACGAGGCGGCCGGCACCACGGACAAGCAGTTGCACTGGTCAGATGGCGGACTCCACTTCTTCGCCGGGCAGCCCGGGCACCAGGAAGCGGTTCTCGATGTCATCGACACCTGGATCAATGAACGCGGCCTCGGCTCGTCGCGCTGAACGGCAATCTCCTTACCGCACAGAGGACGGAGCTACACCATGAGCAAGCGCATTGCGCACATCATCTCCGAAGGCCCCACCGAGGGCCGCGGCATCCCCGCGACGGCGATCTCGCCGGGCTTCGAAACCGGCTTCGTGCAGTCGGTCGCGGCACCTTTCCCGGGGGATCCGGTCAATCTGCTGCTCACCGAGATCTCCACGGTCGAGGCGGCGATGCGGGCTCAGCAGGAGGGGTACGACGGCGTGCTGATCGGTGCCCTTGCGGACTACGGACTGGCTGCGGCGCGGGCCGCCGTGGACATCCCGGTGGTCGGTTGCGGCCAGGCCAGCCTGCTGACCGCGGCAGGGCTCTCTGAGCGGTACAGCATCGTAACGATCTGGCCGGAGACGCAGTCGTTCCTCTACGACCGGCTCCTGAGCGAGAACCACGCCGGGGACCAGTGCGTGTCGGTGCGGTATGTCACCTCGGCGGCGGAGCAGGCGACTCTGGCGGAAGAGAACAACTTCTACACCGAGATGCGGGCAGGTAAGCAGCACATGATCGAGCGCATCCTGCAGGGGATCGAGGCGGCCGTTGCCGAGGACGGCGCACAGGCCGTCATCCTCGGCTGCAACTGCATGACCCCGGTCGCACCGATCCTCGCGGAGCGCGCCAGCGTGCCCGTGGTCGACCCGAGCGCTACCGGCTACCGCTTCCTGGAGATGCTTGTCGGGCTAGGACTCAAGCACGCCAAGGACCCGGCCCTGCCTCCGGTCTCGGAACGAGCGAGCGTGTTCTCGGCGCTGGTCAAGGCGGCAAGCATCGAACTGGTCGACATCGAGGACTGTGCGGTCTGCGTCCTCAGCGACGACGGCACCGCCAGTTGCGACATTCCCGAGACCGAGACGATCACGGCCAGTTGAGATGCCCCTGACGACTGAGACCGGGGCACGGACCGTCGTTGTTACCGGCGCCGCTCGCGGCCTCGGCCTGAGCTATGCCGAGAGATTGGCCCGGGCAGGGTTCCGGGTCGCCTTGCTGGATGTCGATTCCGAAGGCGCGACTGCTGCCGCCGAACGTATCCGTGCTGCTGATGGCGCCGCGGACGCATACGGCGTCGACCTGACAGTGCCGGATGAAGTGAAGGAAGTGTTCGACGGCCTGCTCGCGACGTCCGGCCAGATCGACTGCCTGATCAACAACGTCGGGCGGTCGGTCTGGGGACCGATGGAGGACATCGCCTTCGACGCCTGGTCGGCGGCGATCGCGGTCAACCTAACCAGCACGTGGCTGTGCACCCAGGCGGTGGTGCCGTCGATGAAACGAGCCGGGAAGGGGAAGATCGTCAATGTCTCCACGACGATGGTTTCCCTCGGGCACCCGACCGGCGCGGCGCCGTACGTCGCGGCGAAGGCGGGCATCGTCGGTCTCACCCGCACGCTCGCTCGCGAGCTCGGCCCGTTCGGGATCACGGTGAACGCGGTCGCGCCCGGGCTGGTGCCGATGGACAAGGCCGCGGTGGACCCGGACCGTGCCGCGGGCATCGCCCGGATGATCGACACCGTCGTCGGTCAGCAGGCGATCCCGCGTGTCGAGGAACCCGGGGACCTGGCCGGTGTCGTTGAGTTCCTCGTCTCCGATGCTGCCGACTTCGTCACCGGACAGGTGCTGAACGTCGACGGCGGCTGGGCCCTCAACTGATCCCCTCAGCGTAGGAAGAATCGACGCCACCCATGCCATCGACACATCCTCTCGCCGCCGGACTGCTCGTCGCGAACCGCGGCGAGATCGCGATCCGGATCATCCGGGCAGCCACGGACGCCGGCATCCGGACGGTCGCGATCCACCCGGCGGACGACGCCGACAGCCTGCACGTCGGGTACGCGGACGAGGCTGTGCTGATTCCGGGTCGTGGAGCGGCCGCCTACCTGGACATGGAAGCGGTGCTGGGTGCGGCGCGGGGCAGCGGCTGTGCCGCGGTTCATCCGGGGTACGGCTTTCTGAGCGAGGATGCGGATTTCGCGAGCCGGTGCGAACAAGCCGGACTGGTGTTCGTGGGGCCGCCGGCGCAGACGCTGGCCCTGTTCGGGGACAAGGTCGCGGCGCGCCGCCTCGCCGTCGAGCACGGGGTTCCGGTCGCCGCCGCGACGGACGGGGCCATCGACGTCGAGCTGGCGCGGACGTTCTTCCAAGGTCTTGGTGAAGACGCCGCTGTGCTGGTGAAAGCGGTCTCGGGTGGCGGCGGCCGCGGGATGCGCGAGGTCCGCTCGCTGGCCGAGCTGGAGGAAGCGCTGGAGCGGGCTCGCTCGGAAAGCCGGTCCGCGTTCGGCCGGTCGGAGGTGTACCTCGAGCAGATCGTCGAGAATGCCCGGCACGTGGAGATCCAAGTGCTCGGCGACGGTACCGGCGCGGTCACTCATTTCGGCGAGCGCGAGTGCAGCATCCAGCGTCGGCACCAGAAGCTGATCGAGATCGCGCCGGCGGTCGGCTTGGCTGACGAGGTTCGCCAGGCGCTGATCGATCATGCGGTCACGCTTGCCCAGGCGGTCTCGTACCGCGGGCTGGGCACGTTCGAGTTCCTGGTCGGGTCGACCGGTTCCTGCGTCTTCATCGAGGCCAACCCGCGGCTCCAGGTCGAGCACACCGTCACTGAGGAGGTCACCGGTGTCGACCTCGTCGGAGCCCAACTGGCCGTCGCGGGTGGCACTACGCTCGCCGAGTTGGGGCTCAACCAGGAACGGGTGCCGGCGCCGCACGGGCGCGCGATCCAAGTGCGGGTGGCGGCGGAGTCGATCGCAGCGGACGGGGTCGCCCGGGCCTCGTCGGGTACGGTCGCGGTCTTCCAACCGCCGACCGGTCCTGGAATCCGGGTGGACACGCATTGCTACTCGGGCTACGGAATCAACCCGGCCTACGACTCACTACTCGCCAAGGTGATCGTGCACGCTGCCTCCGCCGACATGGATGTGCTCGCCCGGAAGGCCGATCGTGCGCTGGCCGACCTGCGCACGCTCGGCGTCCGCACCAACACCGGCCTGCTGCGCGCGATCCTTGCCCGGCCGGAGCTGGTCAAGGGAACGGCGGGCACGACCTTCGTGGAGACTCGGCTCGCCGAGCTGGTCGCCGCCGCGCCGCCGGACCCAACGCCTCCCGCCGTCACGGACGAGCGGGTCGCGGCCGACGTACCCGACCTCGCGGACGACCGCGCTCTGCGGGCGCCGATGAGCGGCGTGGTGCTGTCGCTTGCGGTCGGCGAAGGTGACACGGTCACTGCTGGCGCGCCGCTGCTGGTGCTCGAGGCGATGAAGATGGAGACCGTGGTCCGAGCGCCGTACGCCGCGACTCTTGCCGGTGTCCTGGTGGAGCCGGGGGAGCAGGTTCAGGAGGGCCGGCCGCTTCTTCTGCTGGACGAGGGAGCCGCCGCGGGCGACGACGCGGATCTCGTCGAGATCGACCTCGACGAGATCCGCCCGGACCTTGCCGAGCTGTTGTTGCGGCGGCGACTCACCCTGGACGAGGCGCGCCCGGAGGCGGTCCAGGCGCGGCACAGCCAGGGACGCCGTACGGCCAGAGAGAACGTCGCCGACCTCTGCGACCCGACCGGGTTCATCGAGTACGGCGCCTTGGCGATCGGATCGCTACGGGCCCGGCGGGATGTGGACGAGCTGATCGTCCGAACGCCGGCGGACGGGCTGGTCGCTGGGATCGGCAGCGTCAACGGGGTTCTGGTCGGACCGGAGCGAGCGCAGTGCGCGGTGATGTCGTACGACTACACGGTGCTCGCCGGCACCCAGGGGCATCAGGGCCACCGCAAGAAGGACCGGCTCTTCGAGCTGATCGACCGGCTGTCGCTTCCGCTGGTCTTCTTCACCGAAGGTGGTGGCGGCCGACCAGGCGAGACCGACTATCCAGGCGTCGGGTACGGCGACATGCCGACGTTCTCGCTGTTCGCGCGACTGAGCGGCCGGGTGCCGCTGGTGGGGGTCGCGTCGGGGCACTGTTTTGCTGGGAATGCCGCACTGCTCGGCTGCTGCGATGTCATCATCGCGACCCGGGACGCGTCGATCGGGATGGGCGGTCCGGCCATGATCGAGGGTGGAGGCCTTGGCCGGTTCGCTGCCGCGGACGTCGGCCCTGTCGATGTCCACACTGCCAGCGGCGTCGTCGACGTCCTCGTCGACGACGATGCGGCGGCGGTGGCGGTGGCGCGGCAGTACCTGTCTTATTTCCAAGGATCTGTCGCCGTGTGGGAGGCGCCCGACCAGCGGCTGCTGCGGCACGCCGTCCCGGAGAACCGCCGACGCAGCTACGACGTGCATGCGGTGATCGACGGTCTGGCTGACATCGGGTCGGTGCTGGAGTTGCGGTCCGCGTTCGCCCCAGCGATGGTGGCTTGCCTGGCTCGCATCGAGGGTCGCCCGGTCGGCATCCTGGCCAACAACCCCGCGCAACGTGGTGGTGCGATCGATGCGGACGGCGCCGATAAGGCGGCCAGGTTCGTGAGGCTTTGTCAGGACCACGGGCTGCCTCTGGTCACATTGTGCGATACCCCCGGCTTCATGGTCGGGCTGGAGGCCGAGAAGCAGGCGCAGGTACGCCGCTTCGCGCAGCTTTTTCTCTGCGGGGCGAACCTCACCGTGCCGACGTTCACGATCATCCTGCGCAAGGCTTACGGCCTGGGCGCGATCGCGATGGCCGGCGGCGGATGGCGGACGCCGGTTCTCACCGCGGCGTGGCCGACCGGTGAGCTCGGCGGTATGGGGGTCGAGGGGTCGGTGCGTCTCGGTTATCGGCGTGAGCTGGAGGCGATCGCCGACGACAACGAACGGCGAGCGTTGTTCGATCAATTGGTCCAGGAGGCGCATCGGCACGGTAGCGCGATAAATGCGGCCACCTACTTCGAGATCGACGATGTGATCGACCCCGCAGAGACCCGGTCGAGGCTGGTGGCCGGGCTGCGGATGGCGCAGACCCGCGCCGGGGCTACAGAGTCATGCTGAGGCCGCCGTCCACCGGCAGCACGGCCCCGGTGACGAAGGCGCCACCAGGTCCGGCGAGGTAGCAGACAGCGGCGGCGATCTCCTCCGGGCGGCCAAGCCGGCCGAGCGGGGTGCGCGCACGGAAGTCGGCGGCATCGGCGGCCAGGAGCCCGCTGGTCATGCGGGTCTCGACGATGCCTGGCGCCACCGCGTTCACGGTCACGTGGCGCGGCCCGAGCTCACGAGCCAAGACCCTGGTCAGATGGTGCAGACCAGCTTTGCTGGCCGCGTAGGAGTAGTTATCCCGGTCCGCGACCCGAAGGCCTTCCATCGAGCCGATGTTGACGACCCGGGCCGGGGCGTCGGCCGAGCCGGTGGACTCGAGCAGCGGGACCAGTGCCTGGGTCAGCAGGAACGGCGCGCGCAGGTTGAGGTCCATGACCTTGTCCCAGCCCCGGACCGGGAACGCTTCGAATGGTGCGGCCCAGGCGGTACCGGCGTTGTTCACCAGGATGTCGAGCTGCTCTGCCTCCTCGCTCACCTGGTCGGCCAGCGCACGTACGCCATCCGGGCTCGCGATGTCCGCAGCCAGCGGGCTGCATCGGCCGATAGCTCCAAGCTCGGCCGCTGCGGTCTGGCACGCCTCCGCGGTCCGCCCGCTGATCAGCAAGCGTGCACCTGCCTTGGCCAGTGCGTGGGCGATCGCGCGTCCGAGGCCGCCCGTGGCACCGGTGACCAGCGCGGTGCGCCCGGTCAGGTCCACAGCCGCGATCGTCATAGGACGAGCAGGTTCTTGCGGATCTTGCCCGAGGCGGTGCGTGGCAGCTCGGCGCTGATCCGCACCTCGGGCACCTTGTAGTCGGCCAGCCGCTCCGCGCACCACTGCCGGAGCGCCTCGGCGTCGATCGTGCCGGCGGCGATCGGTGTGATCTCGACGAACGCGACCGGACGTTCGCCGCTGCGCGGGTTCGAGGTCCCGACCACCCCGCAACCGACGACATCCGGATGGCCGCCGAGCACTGCCTCGATCTCGGCCGGGAAGACGCTCATCCCGTTGACCTTGAGCATCTCCTTGCGGCGGCCGAGGAAATGCAGGAACCCGTGTTCGTCGATCATGCCGATGTCTCCAGTGGCGAGCCATCCGTCGTGATCGTCGTCGTCGGCGTTCCAGTAGCCGCGCATGACAGCAGGGCTGCGGACACAGATCTCGCCTTCCGCACCGAGGGCGCACAGCGTCCGGGTCTCGAAGTCGACGATCTTGAACTCCGTGCCGGGCATGGGAAGCCCGCAGAAGACCGGCCGGCTGTGCAGATCTTGGTCGCCGTCGTTCAGCCCGGTGACGAAGGTGTCGAAGGTGTGCGTCTCGGTCATCCCGTACGCCGCCTCGCGCAGGACGGCGGTGCTGCCGGACACCTCACGCCAGCGCTGGCGGACCTCGATCGTCAGTCTGTGCACGAACGACGCCGCGACGGTCGTCGCCAGGCTGGAGAGATCGTGTTCGCCGACGTCCGGGTGGTCCATCAGGTCCAGGTAGCTGTCCACGGTCCCAGCGAGTTCGGTGACGCGGTACCGCTCGACGCCGGTGAGGACCGCGTCCGGGGACCAGCGGGCCAGCAACACGCACGTGCCGCCGACGAAGACCGGCAGGATCGCGGCGAGCACCTCACCGGCGATCCAGAACGCAGGAAGGAACACCAACGCGGTCCCGGAGCGTTCGCCGTGACCGAGCTTCCAGGCGCTGGTCAGGCAGGCGGCGGTGTAGACCATGTGCCGGTGGGTGTGCTCGCAGCCCTTCGGTAGTCCGGTAGTCCCGCCAGTGAAGTTGAGGGCTGCGAGATCGTCGAGGCCGACGGTCGGCAGCTGATCCGGTGCGGACGCGGTGAGGGCGTCGTCCCAGCCGACCATGCCGGGCGGAGGTGCCGTGACCGGCGTACGGACCAGGTCCGGCACCGGCAGGGTCGGCGAGTCGGGAAGGTAGCTGCTCAGGCTGGTGACGATCACATGCCGCAGCGGCGACTTGGCGCGCACTTCTTCGACTGCGGGCAGCAGCGCGTCCCAGGCGATCAGGACGTCGGCGCCGCTCTCGTCCAGCTCGTGAATGATCTCGGCCTCCTTGGACATCGGGCTCACCGGAACGTGCACCGCACCGATCCTCAGGATCGCGTGGAAGGCGATCAGGAACTGCGGACAGTTCGGCAGCATCACGGCGATCCGGTCGCCAGGCCGGACGCCGGCGCCGACGAGATGGCCGCCGATACTGTCCACCGCGGCGTCGAACGCGGCGTACGTGAGCTCGGTGCCGTAATAGACGACTGCCACGCGCTCCGGCTGAGTGCGCGCCCAGCCACGGAGGGACTCGCTCAAGGTCTGCTCGCCCAGTGGGTAGGTGGGCGCTGTCGGCACGTCCGGCGGCCAGCTCGACAGCTGTCGACGCCGAAGATCGGCCAGGTAGTCCCGTTCGTCACGGTTCATGGTGTGTGGCTGCTCTCTTGGCGGGTGGGCAAGAACCGGGGTAATCTGTTCTACAGAATAGCATTCTGTCAACCGTACGGAGATGGCTCGTGAGCGACAATCCACTGCGTCTGGCGGTGATCATCGGGAGCAACCGCGAAGGCCGCTTGGCACCCGTGGTTGCCAACTGGTTCCTCGGCCTGGTCGAGGCGCACCCGAGCTACGTCTTGGACCTGCTGGATCTCGCAGAGGTGAAGCTGCCGGAGACACAGGCGCAGAAGCCGGCCTTCCTCGGCGCATACGACTCGCCCCTGGTGGAAGCGTTCGCGGAGCGCATCGAGGCGGCGGACGCCTACGTCGTCATCACGCCCGAGTACAACCACGGCTATCCCGCGTCGCTGAAGCATGCGATCGACTCGGTCTACCACGAGTGGAAGGGAAAACCCGTCTCGTTCGTGTCGTACGGCGGTGTAGGCGGTGGCATGCGGGCGATCGAGCAGCTGCGACTGGTCTTCGCCGAACTGCACACCGTGACTGTCAGGAACACGGTGTGCATACCGATGGCACGCCTCGCCTTCGACGCGAATGGTGTCCCACTCGAGCGAGAGCCTCTCGAGACCGCGGCCGCGACACTCCTGACCGAGCTCGGCTGGTGGGCGCGGGCGTTGCGTTCTGCACGTTCGGCGAACGGGTTTCCTCGGTGAGCGACTCCACCGCAGTCCGCAACCTCATCATCGTCGGCTCCGGCCCGGCCGGTTACACCGCCGCGGTGTACGCCGCACGCGCGGCGCTGCAGCCGTTGGTGTTCGAGGGCTCCGTCACCGCCGGTGGCGCGCTGATGAACACCACCGAGGTGGAGAACTTCCCCGGCTTCTCGCAGGGCATCATGGGCCCGGCGCTGATGGACGAGATGCGCACCCAGGCCGAGCGCTTCGGCGCTGAGCTGGTGGCGGACGACGTCACCAAGTTCGACCTGACCGGCGATATCAAGGTGGTCACCGACTCGGCCGGCACCGAGCACCGCGCCAAGGCCGTCATCCTGGCGATGGGTTCGGGCTACAGCAAGCTGGGCCTGTCCGACGAGGACCGGATGTCCGGGCACGGTGTGTCCTGGTGTGCGACCTGCGATGGCTTCTTCTTCCGCGACCACGAGATCGCGGTCGTCGGCGGTGGCGACTCCGCCGTCGAGGAGGCCACCTTCCTGACCAAGTTCGCGAAGAAGGTGCACCTGGTGCACCGCCGCGACGAGCTGCGGGCCTCGAAGATCATGGCCGACCGGGCGTACGCCAACGACAAGATCGAGTTCCAGTGGAACTCCGCGGTCGACAAGATCCACGGTGAGGACAAACTCACCCACCTGACCCTGAAGGACACCGTCACCGGCGAGACCCGCGAGCTGCCGGCCACCGGCCTGTTCATCGCGATCGGCCACGACCCGCGATCGGAGCTGGTCAAGGGCCAGGTCGACCTGGACGACGAGGGCTACGTGCTGGTCAAGCAGGACAGCACCGAGACCAACCTGCGCGGCGTGTTCGCGGCCGGCGACCTGGTGGACCACACCTACCGGCAGGCGATCACCGCGGCCGGCACCGGCTGTGCCGCCGCCCTGGACGCCGAGCGCTACCTGGCCGCCGTGGAGGACGCCGAGCACGCCGCAGCCGCCACCGAGCCTGTCTCAGTCTGACCTGAACCTCTGCTGCACGTCTGAGCGCGGGGGAGGGGCTATCTCGAACTCCGAACCCGCTGATTTCCAGCTCGGATCGGTTGCCGATGACGCGCGAAATAGCTCGTGACCTGCAGGTCTGCCACACCAAGACGCGCACTGCTTCTCACGGTCGCGCAATGGCGCTCGTTGAATGATGTGCGTAAGGACGCGTAACGACAGCGACGGGTACGATCTCCGGTCGCGACTGAAGTTGCTTGGTCGACGTCGACAACGACGTGTGCCCCTGACCTTGCCTGCTACACCGTGTCATGGCCTGCCCGTGTGCTGGCTGCCGTGGGCGGTGAGGATCAAGCACTCGTCATCGACGAGGTAGACCACATCCGGCAGGGCGGCGGGCCAACCACGAATTCCGGGTCCGATGCCGAGTGCGGAGGCCATCGACTCATGGAGCTCTCGTCCGGGCCGAGGACATCGGCGAACATCTCCCGCGGATCGTCCACCAGTGAATTGGTTGACCGGTCGACCGATTGTGGCTAACGTGACTCTCAACCCAGATCTGTGGAGGCGGCGTGGAGTCATATGCCAGGGGTGAGGTCAGTACACCGCTGTTGGAGCAGACGATCGGGGCGAACCTCGAGATGGCGGTGCGGCGGTATGGCAGCAGGGAGGCACTTGTCGAGATGGCCACCGGCCGGCGCTGGACCTACGGCGAGCTCGGCCGGGACGTCGATGCGTTGGCGCGTGGGTTGATCGCTGCCGGCATCGAAAAGGGCGAGCGGGTCGGCATGTGGGCCCCCAACTGTGCTGAGTGGACGATCACGCAGTACGCAACCGCGAGGATTGGCGCGATCCTGGTCAACATCAACCCCGCTTACCAGACCCACGAGCTGGCGTATGTGCTCAAGCAGGCTGGGGTGAAGCTGCTCGTTGCGGCGACATCGTTCAAAACCAGCGACTACAGAGCGATGGTGAACGAAGTGCGACCCCAATTGGTGGCGCTCGAACGGGTTGTCTACGTGGGCACGGCGGACTGGGATCTCCTCATCGAGGGCGGTACGGGGATCGACGCGCAGGCCCTGGCTGAGCACAGCCAGGCGCTGGGCCCGAACGACCCGATCAACATCCAGTACACCTCCGGTACGACAGGGTTCCCGAAGGGCGCGACGCTGTCACATCGGAACATCCTCAACAACGGCTACTTCACCACTGAGCTGATCAAGCTCACAGCCGAGGATCGACTCGCGATTCCGGTGCCGTTTTACCACTGCTTCGGCATGGTGCTGGGCAATCTCGGGTGCACCTCCCACGGAGCCGCCATGGTCATCCCCGCGCCTGGGTTCGACCCAAGCCTGACGTTGCGCTCCATCGCCGACGAGCGGTGCACCGCTGTCTATGGCGTGCCGACGATGTTCATCGCGATGCTGAACGCGCCTGACTTCGAGTCGTTCGACGTCTCCTCGCTGCGCACCGGGATCATGGCCGGATCACCATGTCCGGTCGAGGTGATGAGGCGCTGTATCGACGAGATGGGGATGGTAGAGGTGGCGATCTGCTATGGCATGACCGAGACATCCCCCGTGTCGACCCAGACCCGGGTCGACGATGACCTTGCCCGACGTACGGCGACCATCGGCCGGGCGCATCCGCAGGTGGAGATCAGAGTCTGTGACCCGGCGACCGGCGTCACCGTTGAGCGGTGTGTGCCAGGTGAGTTTTGCACCCGAGGGTACTCAGTGATGCTTGGCTACTGGAACGACCCCGAGAAGACCGCGGAGGCGATCGATGCCGACGGCTGGATGCATACCGGCGACCTGGCTGTGATGGGGGAGGACGGCTACTGCGCCATCGTTGGTCGGATCAAGGACATGGTCATCCGCGGCGGCGAGAACATCTACCCGCGTGAGATCGAGGAGTTCCTTCACGCTCATCCCGACGTCGAGGATGTGCAGGTCGTGGGAGTGCCCGATGAGAAGTTCGGCGAGGAGTTGTGCGCTTGGCTCAAACTACGGGCCGGCGCACCGGCGCTGGACGCGACCGCTGTCCGTCAGTTCGCGTCAGGAAAGCTCGCCCATTACAAGATTCCTCGCTACGTCCTCGTCGTTGACGATTTCCCGATGACGGTTACTGGCAAGGTCAGGAAGGTTGAGATGCGCGAACAGTCAGCCCGGTTGCTTCGCCTCGGCTGAGCCAAGATCCGCCGATCAATCGGTTGGCGACGGTGGCGAACTGCCACAGTGTCGGCCGCTTCAGGAACTCTGCAGGAGGTTTGATGATTTCCGAGGTGTCGAGTGGTGGCCACTTCGACGCGATAGTCGTTGGCGCCGGCCTCGCAGGACTGTCAGCAGCGAAGCGGCTCGCGGCTGCCGGTCATCGTGTCGCAGTTGTCGAGGCCAATGGCCGTGTCGGCGGCCGGACGTGGACCGGGGTGGAGCCCGGCGGAGCGCTCGACTATGGCGGCATGTTCATCGGTCTTCGACATGACGAGTCGACGAAGCTCGGCCGGGAACTTGGGCTTGAGATCTCGTCGGCTCGCCGGCACGGGGACATGGTCTATGTGTTTCCCGGCCGAACTATTCGCGCCCCCGAGGGTGATCTGAGCTCTGTCTGGCCAAAGGCAACCGACCTCTACACGTCGTTCTCCCTTGTCGATGCCATCTGTGACCGCGTCGGCACAGAAGCACCGTGGGATACACCAGAGGCGTCGCAGCTGGACAGCATCACGATCTCAACCTGGCTCGACCGTAACGTGACAGATCCGGACGTCCGCCGGATCTTCGAGACTGAGGTCAACGGCCTCATGGGTGCCTCTGCAGCCGAAGTCTCAATGCTCTATTGGGCGTGGTACATCAAGACGTGCGAGGGCGTGAACTCGATCCGGTTCGATGTCAACGACTCACTGTGGATCGGCGGTTCCCAGCAGATCAGCGAGGGGGTCGCCGCGCGCCTCGATGCGCCAGTGGTGCTGGATTGGCCAGTCACGCGCATCGATGACAGTGGCGACAGGGTGGCGGTCTACTCCGGGGACCAGGTCTTGACCGCGCGGGCTGTGATCCTGGCGATGCCGCCCAGTGCTGCCCAGATGATCCGGTTCCATCCGTTGCTGCCCGTCAACCGGCGCCAGATCCAGGCACGCTCGCCGCTCGGCCGGATGGTGAAGATACAGGCTCGATTCGACGAGCCGTTCTGGCGCGAGGACGGCCTCAGCGGCGAAATCTGCGACACCACCGGAGTCGGTGTGGTCATCGACGTCACGCGGCCAGGGGACGACCTCGCGACGGTGGTCGGCTTCACCGGAGGAAGCGACTACGACAGCTACATGTCGATGCCGCCCGAGGATCGGCGCGCCCGATTCGTCGACGTACTCACGCTCGCCTACGGGGACCGAGCGAAGACACCGGTCTTCTACCACGAGACCGCATGGCCCGAGCAGCAGTGGCAGCTCGGCGGACCAGTGACCTACATGCCGCCGGGCGTGCTCAGCACTACGGGAGACGCGCTTCGTGCGCCTGCCGGACGCGTGTACTTCGCCGGCACAGAGACCTCGACTGTGTACAACGGGTTCATGGAGGGCGCGGTGCGCTCCGGCTACGCCGCAGCCGAGCAGATCTCGCGGCAATTCCCGATCGAATCATCCTGAGAGGACACCTATGCCGACCTTCACCCCTCTGATTCCAGCCACCGCGGCCGCCAATGCGGCGGAGTTCTGCTACTCCCCGGGCCTCGTGGTCGACGGGTGGCTGCACATCTCGGGACACATCGGATTCGCCCCGGACGGAAGTGTTCCGAGCAGTCGCGCAGAGCAGGCGGAGAATGCTTTCCGGGCCATTGGGGAGGTGCTCGCATTGGCCGGCGCCGCCTTCTCGAACGTCGTCTCGCTGATCTCGTACCACACCGACGACGTTGCAGAGAACGAAGACTGGTTCAACCCGATCAAGGACTCGTTCCTTCCTGAGCCGCCGTTTCCGGCCTGCGCGGCGATCGGTGTTGCCAGCCTCGCTGTATCGGGAGCTGTAGTGGAGATCGCCGCGGTTGCGAAGCTCTGATCACTCGCGGGGCGGACAACATGTGCTGCTTGCGATCGACGCCAGCCCTCAGTCGCATGTCGTCACCACTGTCCGACTGGCCGCTCGGGGCCGCAGGGCAATCGGGGGACTATGCTGCTGATGCGACAATTGGTATTCCGGTGAACCAAAGGAGTTCCGGTGAGTAGCGCACCGCTTCCCGACTTCAGGCTCGACGAGCGCGAGTCGCCCGAGGTCGAACTCACACGGAAGCTGCTGGGGTACCTGTTGTCGGGTGACCTGGCACCCGGCCAGAAGATCCCACCTGAGCGGGCGATGGCTGAGACTCTCGGTGTCGGTCGGGCGGCGGTCCGGAACTCGATCAAATCCCTCGCCCTGCTGGGACTGATCGAGCAGCGGCAAGGAGATGGCACCTACCTTGCCAGCCGCGAGTCCGACTTTCTCCCTCGCGTCATCGAGTGGGGCCTCCTGCTGGGAGAACGCAAGATCACCGATCTGCTGGAGCTGCGCACGACCCTCGAGGTCTCACTCGCAGGCCTCGCGGCGGCGCGCCGGACCGAGCAGCAGGCCATTGAACTTCGAACCCTGGTCACGCAGATGGAGCTCACGAAGGACCCCGCGGTCTATATCGAGACCGACGTCCTCCTGCACCTGGCGATCGCGCGTGCATCGGGCAACAGCGCGATGGCCAACATCTTGTCGAACGTCCAGTCGTTACTCCGGGTTTGGGCAACGCGCGTGATCCTGACGGCAGGTGAGACGGAAACCTCGCTCGCGATGCACACCCCGATCGTCAACGCCATCGTCGAGGGAGACGTCACGAAGGCCGAAGATGCGATGCGCGCCCACATGGAGCGTGCGGTACGCCGGCTCCTGGCGTCGATCGCGGACCAGAGCACCGACTGACGTCGGCAGCCTGGTATGTCGGCAGCATCACTCTTCGCCAAATTGGTTGACCGGTTGGCCTTTGTTCTCTTAGTGTTAGCCCACCGGAGGCAGCGCGAAGCATCCAGAGAAGGGCAAGCCAGACCAATGACTGCATCATCGCCCCGCGTGCCGTTGCTCGAGGCCCGTGGCATCACCAAGCACTTTGGGGGAGTCGAAGCACTGCGCGGCGCAGACTTCACCGTCTTCGAGAACGAGGTCGTCGCCCTCATCGGGGACAACGGCGCCGGCAAGAGCACGCTGGTCAAGATCCTGTCGGGAGCGCAGCCGCCGACGTCGGGTCAGATTCTTGTCGAAGGCGTGGAGACGAAGCTGCGCAGCGCAACAGATGCCCGCGCGGCCGGAATCGAGACCGTGTTCCAGGACCTCGCCCTGGCTCCGCAACTCGACGCGGTCGCAAATCTGTATCTAGGACGTGAACTCCAGACCCGGAACCGGATCTTCCGCGCCTTCGGATGGCTGGACCACAAGGCGATGCGCACCAACGCGGAAGCAGTTCTCACCGATCTCGGTGTGAAGATCAAGGACATCCGTAAGCCCATCTCCGCGCTCTCCGGTGGCCAGCGCCAGGGTGTGGCGGTGGCTCGAGCGGTCAACTGGTCGAGCAAAGTCGTGTTCATGGACGAGCCGACAGCGGCTCTCGGCGTCGTCCAGACCAGACAGGTGCTGGACACGATCCGGCGGGTCCGGGACTCGGGCAAGTCGGTGGTCCTGGTCAGCCACAACATGGACGACATCCTGGCGGTGGCGGACCGCATCGAGGTCCTCCGCCTTGGTCAACGGGTCCGGGTCTTCACGTCAGCCGAAGCGACCCTTAACGGACTGGTAGCCGCCATGACCGGCGCGCCCGTGACTGAAGGAGTGAAATGACGAACCTTGCCGAGGTCACACGTAAACGGGTCTCGAAGATCCATGCCGGCGAGCTTTCCTCCGCCACCTGGGTGACAGCAGCGCTATTCCTGATTCTCGCCCTCTTCATCATCATGAACCCCGCCGAGTTCGGCACGGCGTCCAATTTGTCCAACATTGCCCTCGACGCCTCTATCCTGCTGGTTCTGGCCGTTGGGGGGACTTACGTCCTCATCACCGGCGGCGTCGACCTGTCCATCGGATCGGTTCTCGTGTTCTCTTCTGTCGCCGGGGCCAAGGTCATGCAGCACTTCGGTGGAGCGGGCGGCGACGCCGTGATCGGGGGCCTGGCCGCCGCATTGGTTGCCGGCGCCGGATGGGGGTTCATCAACGGTTTCGTCATCACCAGGATGCGCGTAGCTCCGCTCGTGGTGACGTTGGGGACTCTCGGCATGGCGCTCGGGTTCGCGCTGATGTGGGCCGGCGGCAACGACTTGCAGGGTGTTCCGCCCAATCTCGTCTACAGGTTTGGCCTTGGGAACATTCTGCCGGGAATCCCGGCGGTCGCCACTGTCGCCGCCTTCGTCGCCCTTGTCGCCGGCGTCGTACTGGCGTGGACGAAGTTCGGCCGTTACACCTACGCGATCGGCTCCAACAGTGAGTCCTCGAAGCGGGCCGGCATCGCGGTCGACCGTCACCTGATCAAGGTGTACATGCTGGGCGGACTCCTGGCCGGCCTGGCCGGCTTCTTGTCCTTGGCTCGCTTCGGCACCACCAGCATCGCCGGCCACAACCTGGACAACATGAACGCCCTCACCGGCGTGATCATCGGCGGAACCAGCCTGTACGGAGGCGTTGGCAAAGTCTTTGGAACCGTTATCGGGACTCTGATCCCCGCAGTTCTTCAGAACGGATTCGTCATCGCCGGTTTGCCGCCGTACTGGCAACAGGTCGCGGTGGGCGCCGTACTCATTTTCGCAGTCTATCTCGACCGTGCGCGCCGAGATGCAGAGCTGAGCTAGCTGCGATCCTCAGAAAGGTACAAACATGGCAAGCAGGCGTCTGCGCCCAAGTGTGACGATCATCATGGCCTTGGGTGCACTCACGTTGGGGTACGTATCGGCGTGTGGTTCGAACGCCGAAGGATCCTCCGCCGGCTCCGCGGAACACAAGATCGCGCTGATCACCGCGGCCCGGAACAACCCGTTCTTCAGCCCGATGGAGTGTGGGGCGAAGAAGGCACTCGGTGAACTCGGGGGCGGCAAGCTCGAGGTCAGCGCCCCCAGCACGCCCGGCGACGTGCCAGGGATGGTGCAGATCATCAACGCGGCCATGGCGAAGAAACCCGACGCCATCGTGATCGATCCCATCGACACAGCGGCGTTCTCGCCGGCTCTGCGAGCCGCCAAGGACAAGGGCATCAAGGTGGTGCTCGTCGACAACACGCTCACCGACGCCAAGTCCTATGACACTGCGATCGGCGCCAACAACGAGGTCGGGGGCGAGCAAGCAGGCCAGGAGATGGTCAAGGCGCTCGGCGGTCAGGGCAAGGTGCTTACCCTCAACGGGTTCCCCGGCCAGGAGACCCTGACCGCTCGCGAAGAGGGCTTCAAGAAGGCGGTTTCGGGTTCTCCTGGTATCGACTACCTCGGAGTGCAGTACTCCAAGCAGGACGCGACCACAGCGGCGTCCGTAACCGCCGCAGCCCTGGCGAAGACCCCTGACCTGAAAGGAATCTGGGCCACGAGCTACAACGACATGATCGGCGCGGTGAACGCACTCAAGCGGGCGAACAAGCTGAGCCAAGTCACCGTCATCGCCTGGGACACGACTGAGGACCAGGTCAAGATGGTCCGCGACGGCGAGATCCACGCGCTCGTCGGCCAATCACCCGAACTGATGGGCTACAACGGCGTTCAGAGTGCCTACAAGCTCTTCGACGGCACCACGGTTCCGCAAAGCCAGCCCCTGGACACGCTCCTCATCACCAAGAGCAACGTCGACGATCCGAAGACCGCTCAGTACTTCTACACCACGAAGTGCGATTCCTGAGCCAATAGCAGCCAGAGCGGTGGCAACCGGCGTCCCGTGACGTCCGCCTACCGGCTGTCAGGACCCCGTCGGCACCGACCTCCTGAACTCGAGGAACAACAATGGTCTCACCGAGCACTGCCTTGCTCCAACGACGCGGTGTGCGCGTCCTGCGCGACCTGCGGATCCCGTCGGTCGAAGGAGACTGGACCCTCTCGGCTGATCTCTACCTGCCGAGCGAGACGCCTAGGCCACTGCCCACCGTGATCCTTCTGACGCCGTACCGGAAGGAACTCAGCATGGGGACCGAGAGCGAGCCTTACTGCTCGTGGTTCGCGGCCCAGGGGTACGCCAGCTTGATCGTCGAGTTCGCCGGCACGGGTGTCTCGGACGGGCCGACGCGACCGGCGTTCGTCCCGGACGAGGCGTACGACGGTGTCTCGGCAGTCGAGTGGGCGGCCCGGCAGCCCTGGTCGAACGGCAACGTCGCGCTCTGGGGCATCTCCTACGGAGGGATCCTCGCGCTGCGAACCGCCGCACTCCGACCACCGGCTTTGAAGGCGATCGTGCCGCTGATGGCGATGGCCGACCCTGGGCGCGACTTCATCCGGCCAGACGGCGCCGCCGCCGGCCTCGCGCCAGTCGTCTGGTGGGGGACCGGACGACTCGCTGACCAGCTGATGCCCCCGCTCCAGGACTTCCAGTCGGCCCGACAGCAGGAACGCTGGCGCAGCAGGCTGGACACCGCCGCGCTCGTACCGCTCGAGCTCTTCCGGGCGGCAGCAGACGACTCCGCGCTCGAAACGCTGAAGATCGACCTCTCGAAAGTGAGTGTTCCGACACTCAGCATCGCTGGATGGCGAGACATCCAATGGAACCCCCAGGTGGTAGCCTTCGAGCAGCTCAGTGGACCGAAGACCCTCATCGTTGGGCCATGGATGCACGTGGTCCCCAACGGGTCCCCGTTCGAGCGCACCGACTTCCTCCTGATCGCCGAGCACTGGCTGCGGCCGATCCTCGAGGACGGACAGGCCGTAGAGCAAGGCGACTGCGTGCTCTACCAGACCGGCGACGAGCAAGGCTGGCAGCGGTTCCACAACTGGCCGGCAGCTGACGCGAAGGTCCACCTCAGCGGAACCAGGGCCGGCACCCTCGTACCCGGGGTCGTCGACCAGCCCTACCGTGGGGCGACGCGACGCGATTGCACCGTGGGCAGCCACTCTGGGCTGTGGGGCATCGGGAGCGCAACGTTCGGGCTACCGATCGAGCAGTCGGCCGACGATGTGCGGTCGATCACCCTGGAGACCGATCCGCTCGAGGAAGCTCTGACCATCAGCGGTCGGGTCGAAGTCGCTTTGGGAAACAACACCCCGCCTCCGCGCCTCGTCGTCCGCCTTACCGAGATCGACGAACTCAACCGCTCGACCTTGATTGCGATGGGCACGTCCGTCGGTTCCAACAACGTCACCCTCTACCCGATCCTGCATCGCGTCCCGTCCGGACGGCGCCTGCGCGTCGCAGTGAGCGACTCCGACTTTCCGCGGCTGTGGCCAGCACTGGAGACCGACCCACTCGAGATCCAAGGCATCTCGATCGAGATACCGACCGCGAGTCCCGCGCTGTCTGAGCCAGCCGCCTTGCCGATGCTTGATGAAATCGACGAGATCGCCCTGGCGCTGGCAATCGGCACTACACCGACGTGGCGCATAACGCGCGATGCCATCCAGGACGGCATCGAGGTTGTCGTCGGATCAGAGTCGACGTACCTGACCGCAGACGGCGGACACGAAGTATTCCGGTCCCGGCAGCAGACCGCGACCGTGCGGAACGGACACCCCGAAGGAACTCGCATGTCCTCGATCGACACCCAACGCGTCCGGCTGCAGTCAGGGGAGACCATCGACGTCAAGGTAACTGCGCTCATGACCAGCGACTCTCTGTGGCTCAGCGGTGAGGTGCGCATCGACGACGAGATCGCCTTCGCCGAGCGGTGGCGCGGCAGCACGCCGGGCTCCTCAAGAGAGGTTGCCACGCAGTGATCAACACGGTTCTCGGGCAGGTGGACGCCGACCTCTTCCAGTTCGTCAGCATGCACGAGCACTGCTTCCTGGATTCGGATGTCTATGTGCTCCCCGCCCGGGAGGAGACCCCAACGCCGAACAGGGTCTCCATCGAGACCCTCGGCTTCATCCGCTGGAACTACGAGGCATGCCCGGACAACTTCGTGCTGGATGATGATCAGCTGACCACGAAGGAACTCGTGCCCCTTGGCGCTGTGCCGGGCGCCGCGATCGTTGACGTCACCCCAACCGGCATAGGTCGCGGACCGGACACCGCTCGGCGACTCGCCGCAGTCTCCAGCGCCACTGGGGTGATGATCGCGACCGGGTGTGGCTTCTACGTCGCCGCAACCCACCCTGAGTGGCTGCAGGCGATGACCGCCGAGCAAATCGCCGACTACATCGTGGACGAGCTCGACTCCGGCATCGGGAGACCGGCATCCGGCCAGCTGTCATCGGCGAGATAGGAACGGGATACCCGCTCTTACCGCGCGAGCTGGTCGTGCTCGAGGCGGCAGGCCAGGCCGCTGTCCGTACAGGCGCGCCGGTCAATGTCCACGTGTCGCCGTACGGTCGTGAGGGAGTCGGCATCGCGCGGCGGCTGACGTCGCTAGGGGTTCCCCCGGAGCGCGTCGTCCTCAGCCACATGGACTCCAACACCGCGCTGGACCGCGAGTACCACCGTGAGCTGTTGGAGCTTGGCATCGTGATCGAGTTCGACAACTTCGGGTGTGAGAACTACTCGGTCCAGTCTGGACGATTCCTCCGCAACAACAGTGACTACGAGCGTATGCAGCATATCGCCGAGCTGGTTGCCGAGGGCTACGGCCGTCAGTTGACGATCGGCTGCGATGTGTACACCAAGACGCAACTGACCTCGTTCGGTGGCCTTGGCTACGACCATCTGCACAAGCGGATCGCCCCGACCCTTCTGGAGTGGTTCGACGTCGATGCGTCCGCAATCGAAGAGATCGTCAGGAACACGCCGCGACGCCTACTGGACTGGGCGTGACACCCGTCGACTACCCGGGCCGCCACGCACCCGATTCTTCAGACCGACCAACACATCCACGATCGATGCGCGCGGAGGCGACGCCATGAGAGCCAACTTCACCGAGCTCCTTGAGCCGGCACCGCATCGATTCGTGGCGTTCACCTGCTACACACAGGAGCAGGCGAACGCGGTCATCGAGGAGGCCGAGGCCCAGGGCTCGCCCGTGTGCCTGCTCCTGGCAGAAGCCGCCCTCGCCGCCCGGCGCGGGCCGCTGTTGCTCCGCTACCTCGTTGATTCGGCGGTCACAGCCGCGGTGCCGGTTGCCGTTCAGCTCGACCACTCAACGAACCTGGAGTCCATCAGGGCGGCGCTGGACCTCGGTGCGACCGCGGTGATGGCGGACGGGTCGCGGATGAGCTTTGAGGACAACGTTGCCCTGACTGCGGCGGCGCTGGCTCGAGCCGCGTCGTACGAAGCCTCCGTTGAAGCCGAGCTCGGGCAGATTCCGGGGGACGAGGATGCGGCAGCAGTCACGGCGGCTGCGCAGAAGACGAGCGTCGCAACCACAAGGCGGTTCCTCCAAGAGGTCAGACCGGATGTTCTCGCGGTTGCGGTAGGCAACGTACATGGTGTCTATGAACACCCTCCCAAACTTGATTTCGGCCGCCTTCGCGAATTGAGCGCGTTGGATGTCGCCCTGTCGCTCCACGGGACCTCCGGGTTGCCGGATGACCAGGTAGCGGACGCGTTGTGCTTGGGCGCCGTGAAGTTCAACGTCAACACCGAGCTCCGCCGGGCCTACTTCATCGCGGCGAGCGACATCTTCTCGGCGTCGACGAGGTGGAACCTGCTGCGCGCCGGCGACCAACTCATTGCGGCCACCCGAAGGGCGGTCCAGCCCTACCTCGCCCTGCTCCACGATTCGCATGGCGGGACCACAGCTCAGTCAACCGACGAAGGAAGTGCGTGATGCCACCGTTCAACACCCAGAAGCTCGACCAGCTCATGGACGACAGCGGGGTCTCGCTCGTACTTGCGACGACGCGTCACAACGTCCAATACCTGCTCGGCGGTTACCGCTACTTCTTCTTCGCCAACATGGACGCCATCGGCGTCAGCCGGTACCTGCCCATGCTTGGGTACGCCGGCGATCGCGGCGCCTCCACCTTCTATGTCGGAGCCGGCAACGAAGACTGGGGTATCGACGCACATCCGATCTGGGTCGACGATGTGCACAACGTTTCCTGGTCGAGTGTCCAGGCCGCAGAGGTCGCGGCCGAATGCATCCGCAGACGGGGACTCGACCGCTCCACAATCGCCGTCGAGTATGCGTTCATCCCCGCCGACGCGCTGGACGCCCTGCGCGCCGCGCTTCCGGAGGCAACCTTCGTCGACGCGCACCCGATCCTTGAGTCGCTCCGGGGCGCCAAGTGCGAAGAAGAGTTGAAGCTGGTACGCGACGCGTCCACCGGAATCATCGAGTCGATGCTGAGCACCTTCGAACAGGTCTCGCCAGGCATGACGCGGTCGCAGATCGTCGAGATGTTCCGGCGCGAGCAGACCAACCGGGGCCTCGTATTCGATTACTGCCTAATCGCCACAGGACCGAGCCTCAACCGAGCACCATCGGACGAGATCTGGGCGGAAGGCGCGGTCTTGTCCCTCGACAGTGGTGGGATGTACCACGGCTACATCGGCGATCTCGCGCGCATGGGCGTGCACGGCGACCCCACTGACTACATGCAAGAACTGATGGATGAGATCGAGTCGGTCCAGCAGTCAGCACGAACTGTTGTCAAGGCCGGTGCACAGGGCGACGCCATCTACGAGGTCGCCGGCGCGGCGGTCGCAGAGTGCGCTCACCGGTCCAACATGCGCTTCCTCGCCCACGGCATGGGTCTCATCACCCACGAGGTTCCGCGGCTTACGGCGACTGGCCCGGTGCCATACCCTGCGGACCACGCGACCCTTCCCCTCGAGGCCGGGAACGTCCTCTCCAT
Organism: Kribbella caucasensis; assembly: GCF_004361855.1. Taxonomy (GTDB): domain Bacteria; phylum Actinomycetota; class Actinomycetes; order Propionibacteriales; family Kribbellaceae; genus Kribbella; species Kribbella caucasensis. The sequence goes on along the minus strand of NZ_SNWQ01000004.1, from coordinate 9,179 downwards.
CGAGACCTGGATCGAAGACCCGACCGTCGGCTTCGTGAAGCTCGAGGACACTCTCATCGTCACCCACGACGGGTACGAGGCTCCGGGAGACAGCGGACGCGGCTACAACGTGATTCGCGGGTGATCGCATGGACTACGCGATGGCGGCATCTGAGTTGGCGAGGCTCGATGTGGTCCGAAACCTCAACTCGGACCAGCGGCGCTGGATCGTCGTACTCGACGATGACCCGACAGGCACGCAGACAACAGCCGGGGCCCCGGTGCTGCTGGGCGAATGGACGGACACCGATCTGCTCGAAGCGGGTCGCCATCCGTCGGGTCTCTGCTTCATCGAGACGAACAGCCGCAGCCTGGACGCCCAAGACGCGGCGCGTGCCGTCAAGTCGGCGACGCTGGCCGCGCTGCGGGTCGCCGACCAGAGCGGACTCCACCTGACGGTTGTCAGCCGAAGCGACTCCACCCTGCGCGGACACTTCGAACCCGAGCTCAACGCCGCGCTGGATGCATTCGTTCAGGCTGGCATCAGCCTGGACGGCATCATCTTCGCGCCGGCCTTCTTCGAGGCGGGGCGGTATACCCAGGGAGACGTGCAGTGGGTTGCCGACGAGAGCGGGACCCGCCCAGCTGCCGAGACAGAGTTCGCCAACGACGCCACGTTCGGCTTCTCGGAGCGGAGTCTGCGTGACTGGGTCCGGCACCGCTGGGCGACCCGGCAGGGGCAGGTTCTCACGGTGCCGCCTCACGCCCTGCGCTCGCTGAGAGAGTCGCGAGACGTCGCGATTGTCGAGGCTACGACCTACCACGAGCTTATCGAGCAGGTGATAGAGGCATACGAAAGGGAGAAATCGGGGGCTCGCTATCTCTTCCGGACAGGCCCGTCAGCCGTACGGGCAATGAGTGGACAGGCTCAGCCGGCGACAGGCGATGCTTGCCTGTCCAGGGGCATCGCCGGCCATGGGCTTGTCGTTGCCGGCAGCCACACCGCACTGACAAATCGACAACTCGAGGAACTCGTTCTGCAACACGCTCCGCAGGTCGTCGAACTGAACCTCAGCCTGGTGCTTGACGACGATCCCGTCTCCTCGACGGCCGAAAGTCGCCGCAGTGTCGACGCGGCCGTGACTGCCCTTCGGCAGGGACTCACACTGTTGCAGACGAGCCGCGACGATGTCCCGCACAGCGCCAACGCTCTCGAGACCACCCGATGGATCGCCGACGCGCTTGCCGTCGCGGTTCGGAACGTCTGCGAGCAGGAAGCTCCGGGCTATGTGATCGCCAAGGGGGGCATCACCTCAAGCGACCTCGCGGCGAAGTCGCTGCGCTGCCGCCGCGCGACCGTCCTCGGGCAAGCCTTCCCCGGGCAAGTTCCGGTGTGGCGGCTTGAGGACGGCCCTGCCGCGGGAACCCCGTACGTCGTGTTCCCAGGAAATGTCGGGTCGCCCACCGCCCTTGCGAGCGTTGTGTCGATCCTGGAAGGCAAGGAAGCCTCGTGACAACAATCTCTCGGGTGCCGCTGGCCGAGGCCATGCGGCGCGGTACTCCGCTCATCGGGCTTGTGGTCAAGATGCCGAACCAGGCCCTGGTCGAACTCGCGGGATACAGCGACTTCGACCTGGTCGTGATCGACACAGAGCACGGACTTGGTGACGGCGACCAACTCGAACATCACCTGCGCGCGGCCCAGGGGGTCGGTCTCTGGGTATTGGTACGTGTTGGCACAGCCTCCTCAATCGAGGTGCTCCGTGCTCTCGACGCAGGGGCAGACGGCATTATCGTGCCCCACGTGAACACCGCGGTCGATGCCGAGGCTGCCGTGCGGCTAGCGCATTATCCGCCACGCGGAACCCGGGGTCTGGCACTCAGTACTCGAGCAGGGCACTACGGATCCGTCCCGCTGGCAGAGCACCTGCGCCGATCGAGCGAGGAAACGGTCGTCATTGCCCAGATCGAGCATGCCGACGCGATCGCCAACATCGACGCGATCATGAGGACACCAAACCTCACCGGAGTCTGGCTTGGCCCGAGTGACCTGTCCATGTCCCTCGGACATCCCGGTGCGACAAATCACCCAAACTTCGTTGCAGCCGAGAGCATCGTGAGTGACGCCGCAGGCACCCACCCTGGCTGTGCTCTCGCGGTAGTCGCCGCGCACACCGAAGCCGTGCGCGGATGGCAAGAGCGCGGAGCAAGCATGTTCCTCGTACCGTCGCCGGACCTGGTGTCGGCCTCGTTGAGAAGCTACACAAGTGGCGCGCGGTCTGTACTCCAAGCAGTTCGACTGGTTGAGAAGGGACAATGAACGTCGTGAAACTGTTTGACCTCACGGGGAAGGCTGCGCTCATCACGGGCGCCGGATCGGGCATCGGCCGCACCTTCGCCCAAGCTCTCACCGACGCTGGGGCCAGGGTCGCGATCATCGACATCGCGCAGGAGCGGGCCGAGGCAGTGAGGGACGAACTGGTCGGCACTGGCAAGGAGGCCATTGCCATTGCCGCGGACGTCGCCGATCCGGATGCGATCACTGAGTTCGTGGACGAGACAGTCAGCCGCTTCGGGCGTCTGGACATCGCGATCAACAACGCCGGCATCAACCTCAACTCGTCGGCCGAGGAGACAACGCTCGCGGACTGGGACACCGTCTTCGGATTGAACGTCCGGGCGGTGTTCCTTGCCTGCCAGGCCGAGGCCAAACACATGTTTCCTCAGGGGTACGGCAAGATCATCAACACGGCCTCAATGGCATCGCTCATCGTTCCGCATCCCCAGAAGCAGGTCGCCTACAACGCGTCGAAAGGCGCCGTCGTCACGCTGACGCGCACGCTGGCAGCTGAGTGGGCTGACCGCGGCATCCGCGTCAACTGCATGTCACCAGGAATCATCCGCACGCCGCTGATCGAGCAGTCGCCCGATCTCGCGCCGCTCGTCGACGAATGGCTTTCGATGATCCCCGCCGGTCGCCTCGGCGATGTCGAGGACCTTCGCGGAGGCGTGATCTACCTGGCGAGCCCGGCCTCCGACTACATGACCGGACACAACCTCATCATCGACGGTGGCCAGACACTGTGGTGAGCGTCGCTCTGCGCCACGGGCTGTTGGGGTAGCCCGGGCATAGACCACTGGCGGGCTGCGGACGCGGCAGCATTGGTTCCTCGGCACCGCACCGATGTGGCGCTGCCGGATCACGGCGACCGTTGATTGTCAGAGACGTCCGCAGGCGTCGGAATGGAAGCAGAGGTGACCGTCGCGGTTCGTCGACGGGAATGCCAAATCAAGGCATCAGAATAGGCGCCGTTGCTGCTGGCACTATTTCCAGGGAGACGCAAAGGCTTCTTCAACCACCTCCATTGTTACTGTTGAGCGCTCAAGGAGCCGCCTCGTTCGGCCTATAGCGGCGGGCCAGTTCCAGGCAAGGGCGCCGACCACACGCCGCCCATCCCCAAACACGGTGATGGAACGATTCCTGCCCTGAGCAGATGAACCATCGATGGTCATGACCTGGCGCGGGTTGAATGTGCCGACAAATTGAAGCTTGACATCGAACTGATCTGACCAGAAATAAGGCAGAGCGGCGTAATTCGGGCCCTGTCCCAGACCCAATATTGCCTTTGCAGCAACGTCCGCGTGTGCCACCGCATTGGTCCAATGCTCAATTCTCTGCAAATCGTCAGACTGAGGCCTGCGGCGTCGAGCCACATCACCAACAGCGAACACGTCCCGGACGCCAACCACTCGACAGTATTCGTCGCAGAGAACTCCGTCTGTTACGTCAATTGCGGACATCGCCAGCCAATCCGAGTTGGGCACAGAGCCAATCGCTACAACAACGATGTGTGCCGTGACGACCTCACCGTCCGCCAACTCAACCGCTTCGACCTTGCCTCGTCCCAGAACTCGCCGAGCGGATACGGGCGCGAGGATTCTTACGCCGTTCCTTTCGTGCAGCGCCGCAACCCGACCTCCGATATCGCGGCCCAAAAGTCGCTCAAGCGGTACTGCCTGAGGCTCGACGACAGTAACAGAGAGACCCAACTGCGCCGCGGTTGAAGCAACTTCAAGACCGACAAACCCTCCTCCAATGACCACGAGTGAGCGTCCTGGTATAAGTTCGCTTCGAAGGCGTATACATTCTCCTAGGGTGCGGAGAGGAAAGATTCCTTTCATGACGGGAGCCGACAACGCTGCCGTCCTCGTCGAGGATGTAGCGTCGGAATGCCAGGTATGCCTCGCAGGTGTGGGTGTCGACGTCGGCCAGCGCCGCGACGTGTCGCTGTTCGAGCCAGCGGAAGAATCGGGTCAGCTCGTTGAGCCGTCCGATGCAGCTGCGCAGATGAAGCGGTGTGCGGTATGCCCTCGGCAATTCGGCGACGGCGAGGTGCCGCGGGGCGAGCACGGCCATGATCAGCTCCTTGGCGACCAGACGCCATCGCGGGTCGCCGATCGCGGCGAAGTTGAAGCGGCGGTTCGCCAAGGGGATGTGGACCGCCAGCCCGATGACCTCGGTGAAGTCCCACAAGTCGTCGTCGAACAAGGGGCGGCGAGTCCCCTCGGGCAGTGAGAGCCCCGCCCGCAGGCAGACATCGTCGCCTGTGAACGGTGACGGCCGGTCTTCGTGGACGCTGACGGCGGCGAAGATAGTCATGCGGTGAGTTCCTCTGGGCGAAGCGGGATTTCGGCGTCGGTGTCGCCGACCTTGGAAGCGGCGGCGGCAAGTTCGGCCGGGGCGAACCGGCCGAGGATCTGATCGATTCGTGCGGCGTAGGGTCCGAAGACCGCCATGAAATGCGCCGCAGGCATCTGCTGCCATTGGCGTGAGAAGAACGCCTTGAGCCGCAACAGATTCACCGCGTGCCGTGGCGCGAACACCGCCAGCGGGCAGAGCAGGCAGACCCAAGGCCGGGCCGGACACGGCTTGCCCACCGGGCCGTGCATCCCGGACAGTTGATCGGCGCAGGCTGCGGTGAACACGTCCCGCGCGCCGCCGACCAGGTCCCGGATGGTGTCGTCGTCGATGTTCATCGCCGCGATCAGCTGCGGGTAGCCGTCGACCAGCGCGGCAGCGTCCTCCTCGGCGATCACGGTGGGCGGGTGCGCGCGGCGCAACAGATCGTGCTGGGCATCCTCAATCACCGTCTCAACGGCGTGCCGCTGGGTCGCAGTCGTCGCCGACAGGTAGTGGTCACCCTCGACCGCGGGCGTGTGGTTCGGGTCGATCGTGGCGCGCGCGTTGCCGGTCCACGTCTTCTTGTCGCGCATCGCATGGTGAGTGGTGCGGATCCGGGCTCGATGGATCTTCAACGGCTGACCGTCGGTGCCGAGCAGGCCGTGGCGGTGGACCCATCGTTGAATGCCGACGCGGTCGATCTCGCGAATCAGAAAGGGTTTGCCGACGTAACTCAACCCCAACCACAGCCGGTCGCGGTCGACAGGTGCGACCAGCCCGCGCAACAGCGACGAGTGCGTGAGCCACTGCTCGAGCAACCGGACCGCCGGACGCGGCAGGTTGAGGCTTTCGGCCGCGGTGCGGCGCTTGACGTAGGACAGCAGGACCGTCGAGTCACCGGCCCAGTCGATGTCGTCGACCCCCAGATCGGCGATGCCGTCCGGGACGATGCCGGAGTAGATGCCGAACAGCAGCCGGTAGGCGATGACGACGTCCAGGTGCGGGAAGACCGCCCGCAAGGCGTCATAGAACGCCGGTGGTCGACGATTGTGAAACACGCCGTGCGTCACGCCGATCGCGCGGGCAAACACCGGAGTGGCGACCGGGCCGAGCCGTGCCAGCAGCCAGCAGAAGTTCTCCCACGTCCAGCCGAACTCCGCCGGATGGCGGCCCTGTGGGAGCGCGGCCATTGCGCGGCGGTGCGCCGCATACGACTCGTTGACCACCTCCCGGCAGGCGGTGATGAGACGCTCCCATTCGACCTCGGGATAAGGCGGCAGCGCCCGACGGTTCGGCTGGAGATTGAAGTGCCGGCCCGCCGCCAGCTCCAGCACCCCATCGCCGAGGTTCCCGCCGGATCGGGCGAATCCCTCCACCAACGCGCGGGTCAACGCCTCCAACCGTATGGGTCCTGCCATCCAGAACTGCGCCAGCTGTCCGCGGCGCAGCTCGCTGGCGCCGCCGGCGAAACCCTGCTCAGCCAGCGCACGCACCATCGCCCGGAGAGCACCCGCGTAGGCATCGACCGTTCCTGCCGAGTCGGCACTGCCATGCGGATGAATCAGCTCCACCAGCCCGACGGCCAGATCACGCGCCAACCGAGGGTTCGGCAACCCCGCCAGACCGAACTCCGCGCGGCTGCCGTCGCTGAACACACACCTGAGGCTCAGCGGATCGTCGACCACCATCGTCGCCATCAGAGCTCTGCCTCGTCGTCGAACTCGCCATCGGCTTCGAGTTGCGCGGCGTCCTCCTCGATGAGTCCGGCCGCCACGCCTGCGGTTTCGTAGGCATGCCGGTAGATCCGGGTCATATCCAGACGTTTCAAATACTTTTCCGTGGTCAAGACGGTCGAGTGTCCTAACAGGTCTCGCAGCACCAGCAGCGGATCGGCCTTGGTCAGATAGAACACCAGCGCCGCGTCGGCGTCGGTGTCGCGTACCAGCTTCGCCGCCTGCCGGTAGTAGCCGGTCACCAGGTATTCCAGGGTTCGCATCGAGAAGCAGTGGCGAAGCCGGTGGGGATGGACATGCGGGAATCGCGGTTCGAACCGCGTGCGGATCCGATCGGCAGTGCGCTCGAACACCGTCGCCCACGCCGTGAACGGACCACCATCACCCTTGACTGCCAGCAAGCACGACCCGCCCTCGGGCGCCACCAGCCGCCGTCGCTCCGCCGGAGTCAGCGAGCCCCAGGACCGCCGGATGCCATTGATCCGGCCGCCGCGCGCATCCGGTTCGCTCACCTGCAGCGGCTCGCCCCAGCGTCGTGGTGGCCGCCAGCTCGATCCATCGGTGACGGCCGCGCGGTCCAACTGCAGGTAGCCGTGCAACCCGGCCAGCGCGTCGTAGGAGATCCAGGTGGTGCGGAACTTGCGGCCCTTGGTGATCCCGCCCGGCACCGGGAAGGGATCGGGATCGCCGTCGGCGAGGGCGGCAATGCAGGGATTTCCCACCGCAGCAGGTGGGTGAACTCGCCCAGCCGCAGGCCGGTCGCCAGCGCCAGGTCGCCGATCGCGGCGTTGCGGGTCATCTCCCGTCCGGAGAACCCGGTGTCGGGGCTGCCGTCGGGTGCCAGGCCCCGCAACCCGTTGCGGAACAGGTCGACGAAGTCCGGCTCCAAATACTTGATGGTCACGTGCGGCTTTGGAGTCCGGCGCACCGCCAGGTTCACCCGCACGTCCCGCCCGGTCCCGGCGAAGATCGCCCGCGCCGACCGGTAGGTGAACGGCTCGGCGGCGGCGAACCCTTCCTCGATCGACCATCGGTAGAATAGCGACAGGATGCTCATGTGCTGGCCCCACGTGGTCGCCGCGAACCGCGCCCGCACCGGCCCGGCCGCCCGGTGCTCGGCGTACCGGCTCAGCCCGGCCTTCAACCGCTCCCGCGAGTCGAACAACCCCACCCCGTGCTCGGCGAGGAACTCCACCCACTCCCTGACCGCCCGCGCGTAGTTCTCCCACGAACTCGGCGCCGGCGCCCCGCTGGCCGGAAGCTCCCGCAACCACCGGTTCACCACCGACGCTGGCCGCGGTGCGGCCGGACCGTCTTCGAACAGCAGATCGTCATCGACGAGGAACGGCATCCCCTCGGGGATAACCGGCCGGTGCTCGACATCCCAGGACTGCCAGCTCTGCGACGAGAAGAAGCTCAAGATCACGAGCGGCCACAGTAGAAACACCACACCGCGCTACGCAACGCCCAAACCCCCAGGCCAGCCGCCCCTTCCGGGCCAATCGCAACACGGGAACTAAGCGGGGACAATGTGCCGCAGCATATGCGGACGTGCCCGCAGGCTCAGCCCTTGCTTGCGGCAACGAGCATTCGCGCTGTTGAACACCTCACGCCAGCCTGCCATCGACATCGGCAGCCCCCACTGGTTCAACCACAACCAGGCCGGCTCCCAACCATCGGGCCCCAACACCAGCAACCGGCGACGCTCATCAGCGTCCAGGCGATCAACCGGAATCCACCGCCCGCCCGACCGCACCGCCGCCCGAGCGGTGTCCTCGATCAACAGCGAGCGTCGAGTCGGCTCGTAGAAACCCCGCGACCTGCCATAAGCCAACGCCTCTGACCGATCCCACCGCACGTACTCCCACACGTCCTTCAGCACCGTCACCGGGATGTAGACCGCGCGGCCCGAGCTGCCCTTCGCGATCGAGTTCGGCAACACCGTGCGGGCATTCACCACCGCAGAGCCAGCTAACGGGACATCCGGAAGCTCGAACATCGTCAACGACGCCTGCTCGCACAGCCGCAGGCCCGTGCGCACCATCAAGTCGGCGAACGCCGCGTTGCGGGCCGCCCACCGACCCCGGAACTCCTCCCGCGGCCGGTCATCGGATGCGAAGCCACACACCCCGACGTTGCGCCACAAACGATACGACCGCGGCGGCAGCCACATCACATCCCGACGCGGTCCCACATGCGACGACTCAGCCGGCACCTGCCGCGGCTCGCCCCGGCCCGAAATTCCCTGCCGTGTCTCGATCCGCTGCCGGATCGGATTGCCCGCCACCAGACCTTGCGAGACCGCCCAGACGTAGAACTGGTTGACCGTGGCAACCTCTCGATCCCACGTCGAGTCCTGGATCCTCGGCCCGGTTTCGTCGCGTCGCCGCCACCACTCGTAGGCCACCCGATCCTCCGTCGACGCGTCCCGCCAGCCCTTGCCGCCTCGCGCCGACCACAAGAAGTCCAGAAAAGTCCGGAGATCCCGCGCGTGCGCGGCCTGCGTGTTCGCCGGCGAATGCGCCAACCACACCGCGAAGTAGCGATTCAGCCTCAGGTCGTACTCGCCGCGCGGGCCGACCAAGAACGGCTGACCCTCCGGAACCCCCAACCCGTCCAGCCGCTCATCCAGCCCTGCGAACAGGCCAGCGAATTCGGTCATCAACACCGGCAGCTCACGCGGCCACGACAGGTCAAGTCCATCCGTGTGGTGTAGCGGTTGTGTCGCGTGATCCTCTGGTTGGTTAGGCGCTGAGCGCCGGGATGTCGGTGTCTGTGGTGGTCTC
>NZ_SNWQ01000003.1 GCF_004361855.1 Kribbella caucasensis | reverse complement strand
TGCGGCGCGCAACCACCGCCGCCGAGCGAAGCGATGGCGCAGGGGGTGCGGGTGGCGAAGCCCCCGCTCGCGCCGAGCGAAGCGAAGGCGCACAACATGACGAGGGCGACGAGGCCTGCGCTTTCCGCAGGCACACGTCGCCCTCGCACTCGTGGAGGTGGCGGGAATCGAACCCGCGTCCTTCCAACCGCCTTAGTTGGGCATGGTTGGCAAGTGCTGAATCCCCTGGCAATACAGGGTTCTGCATGTTGTCAGTGGTTGCTCGTCGATGGCGACCAACGGTCATAAAGTGATCGTTAGTTGGTCGCGATTCACTCAGGATCCCCTCGGCTCGGTCTACCTCAGGGGCCTTTGAGAACTGAGTGACCCCGCTGGTGAAGCAAGCATCCGCGTGAGCAGCGCCGGCCTTGGCGAACGCGATCTCCAGCTTGAACGAGTCGCCGGCCGAGGTGAGCGCGAGGACGGCCTGGACACCACGGGGGTGTGGCGGCATGGTGGTCCGACGATGGGCGGCTATCGGTCCGGTCGCACCTTGCGGACCTGACCGCCGAGGGATCGGGCGGGATGAGTGCGTGCAACGCGCAGGCGGGTGGCGCCCGCGACAAGCAATCCGGGGCTCCGATGAGCTGGCCGCTCATCGCGGACCAGGCGTCAGCGACCACACCGGAGCCCCGCGGACGTTACTCGTCGAGGAACTGAACGGCGTGCTTCAGGAACCGCTCGGGATACTGGAACTGCGCTCCATGCCCGGCGTCGGGGTAGATGAGCAGTTGAGCGTTGGGGATGTTCTGGGCGAGGTGCCAGGAGTTGATCGAGGCGATCATCACGTCGTTCTCGCCATTGAGGACCAGCGTCGGCTGGGTGACCGCGCTCAGGTAGGTGTAGGGGTTCTCGCCCGGCAGCGGTTCCGCATAGGTCGCAAACGCTTCAAGCTGCGCCTGTGCGACTTCGAGCGAGCTCGGCACGTCCTGGTCGGCCCGCTGGTGACGTCGCTCCCAGAAGGCCCGGCCCGCTTCCCGCGCGGCTTCCGAGCGGCCGAAGAACAGGAAGAGGAAGTCCTCCACGCCGGGGACCGGATGCGTTGCGACCTCAGGCACCTTGGGGTCCATTGTCTGGTCCCCGCCTCGGAGGCCGGTGCCGAGCAGGAGGAGCTTGCGCACCAGCTGGGGGTGGCGCAGCGTGACCTCCTGCACCTGGACACCGCCGATCGAGAAGCCGAGCAGATCGACCTGCTCCAGCCCCAGCGCCTGGATGACCGCGGCGATGTCGTCGGCCATGTCCTCGATCCGGTTACGCGGCGTGCCGGATGACGAGGCGATGCCGCGCCCGTTGAACAGGATGACCTCACGGCCTTCGGCCAGGCCGTCGGTGAGCAGGGGGTCCCAGTGGTCCATTCCGGCGCGGAAGTGCGGGACGAAGAAGAGCGGAACGCCGGAGGGCTTGCCCCAGCGTCGGTAGGCGAATCGGTCGCCGTCGACCTCGATGAAACGAGTCGGTGCAGTCAGGTGCGTGTCATTCATGGCCTGACCCTTTCTGTAGTAGGTGAGCAATAGGATGACGATCATCATCTAAAAAGTCAACCACTTTGATGCCGATCGACATCTATGTATGCTGGGCTGTCGAGCGTCGACTGAAGAAGGGGCGGCTGGACATGCGGGTCACCAAGGCACAGGCGGAGCAGAACCGTGCGCACATCGTCGCGACAGCCGCCAGGCTGTTCCGTGAGCGCGGCTATGACGGTGTCGGCGTGGCGGAACTGATGGCAGCCGCCGGGTTCACCCATGGCGGGTTCTACAAGCACTTCCGCTCCAAGGCCGACCTGATGGCCGAAGCGTCCGCAAGCGGGCTCTCCGAGACCGCGGCTCGGACAGAAGGTCTGGACGTCGCCGAGTTCGTCGAGTACTACGTCTCCCGGGAGCATCGCGACGGGCGCGGTGACGGCTGCACCATCGCGGCCCTCAGCGGCGATGCCGCACGTCAACCAGCGGACATCAGAACAGAGTTCGCAGCCGGAATCGAGAACCAGCTGACGGCCCTTCAGGCCCAAAGCGATACGCCGGGAGATGCGGACCAGCACGCGGCCCGCATCATGATGATCGACCTGCTCGCCCATTCGGTCGGCGCGGTCATGCTGTCTCGGGCCTGCCCGGACGGTTCTCCGCTGGCGGACGAAATCCTCGATGTCTGCCGCAAGGAAATTCTCGCGTCACTTGCACCCGGCAACAGCGACCAGCCGGCGGCAAGGAGCCCAGAGGCCTGACCGCAGCCGACCGACGCAAGCCCACGACAGCGGAGCGGCTGCGGATGCTTGTGGAGGAAGGGATTCTAGCCACGGAGACATACAAGGAGCCGGGGCGCGCAGCCGGGCCAAGTACGTGATCACATCCAAGGGCATGGATCTGGTCCCGGCCGTGATGGGACTCATGCATTGGGGCGACCGGTACCGCGCAGACCCCGAGGGCCCAGCCGTGGAAGCACGGCACCGAGGCTGCGGCGGCCACGTCGACATCCAGATTCGCTGCGAACACGACCACCACGTCCAAGCGGCTGACATCAGTCGATCCCCGGCCCCGCCTTCCGCTTGCGCCCCGCGGTGTGACCCGAGCCTACTTCGCGTCGAGCACGGCGAGGGCGTTCTGGATGCCCTGCTCGAGGACCTGGTTTGCAAGCTTCCGGTCGGCCAGCGCCCGGGACAGCTGCATGGTGCCGACCATCAGGGCGTAGACACTCAGCACCTTTGCCCGCGCCGATTGCGGATCGCGTGGCGCCAGTACGGCGGCGATGTCGTCAATGAACGCGAGCACCCCATCGGTGTAGGCCTGCTTGGTCGCGTCCGGGCAGCGCCCGATCTCGTCGAGGAGCGCAGCCGACGGGCAACCCTCCTCAGGGTTGTCGCGATGAGCCGGCGACAGGTACTCACGCACGATCCGCTCAACACCAGCGCGGTCGGTCGCCGTGCCACTGATCCACTCGCGCTGCCCGCGGAGCTGGTCGGCCACGATCGTCGCGACCAGATCATCCTTGGACTCGAAGTGGGCGTAGAAGGCGCCGTTGGTCAGCCCGGCGTCCGCCATCAGCGTCGCGACCCCCGACCCGTCGATGCCATCACGCTTGAACCGACGGCCCGCCGTCTCGGTGATCCGCTGCCGCGTCGCCTGCTTGTGTTCCTTGTCGTACCGCGCCATCTACTCCTCCACTCACGGAGAGGCCGACGCGGCCTCTCCGCATATTGTATTACATTCGTAATCTAGGGCGCCGTCAGGCCTGCTGATTGGCGATCCCGATGTACTCACCCATCCGGTACTCGAAGTCGAGACCCTTCTCGGCGACCAGGGCTTGAGCGCCGGCGGCGCGAGCCAGGAACCCCGGCAGGGTCAGCGAGTGGGCGAACTCACCGTAGGCCGCGGCCAGGTCTGCGTCCGGCGGTAGCGACGCCCGGTTGACCATCGACTTGGCGGACGCCAGCGAGGTTCTGTCGAAGGAGGCCAGACGGGCCGCCATGGTGTCCACGAACTGATCGAGCTCGGCGTCCGGCAGCGCCCGCGTGACCCACCCCCAGCGCTCGGCCACCTCGGCGTCGTAGTCGCTGCTGCTCAAGATGACCTCCAGGGCCCGGTCGCGACCGACGAACCTCGGCAATCGCTCGGTCCCACCACCTCCGGGCAACAGTCCGCTGCCCACCTCGGGCTGGCCGAACAGCGCCTTCTCCCGGCTCGCATAGCGCAGATCGAGGGCAAGGGCGAGCTCATTGCCGGCGCCACGGGTGCGACCGCGGATCGATCCGACCGTGATGTACGGCGCCTTCGTCAGCCGCAACACCAGGTCGGTCCAGATCGGCACCTCATCCTCACCCTCCAGCGCCGGGAAGTCCGCGGCCGCGGCGAGGTCGAAGTGGTTGATGAAGAAGTCGGGAACGCCGCTCTTGAAGACGACGACCTGGATGTCGGGATCGTCGCCGAGCTCCACGACGAGCTCGTGCAGCCGCATCACGGTCTCGCCGACGACCAGGTTCACAGGCGGGTTCGCGAAGGTGATGTTCGCGATCTTGGGGTTGGGACGCTCGATGCTGATGGTGCTTGGCTGGTTCATTTCGGTGCTCCTGTCTGGGGTTGCGGTCTCGATAGTATTATGACCATACTCTAAAGCATTCGCGCAACTGCACCGCAGCTGAGCAACGACGGAAGGAACGGACATGAACGAGTCACCAGCCGTGCACAACACCACGTCTTGGAAGGACGCCCCCACCCGCACACTCTCCGCGGGAGGAGTGCAGTTCGCCTACCGCGAGCTCGGCCCGAACACCGGCGTGCCGGTGGTCTTCCTCACCCACCTGGCCGCCGTACTCGACAACTGGGACCCCCGGGTCGTCGACGGCATCGCCGCGAAGCACCGGGTCATCACCTTCGACAACCGCGGCGTCGGCGCCACCACCGGATCCACACCGACGACGATCGAAGAGATGGCCCAAGACGCCGTCACCTTCATCCGCGCCCGCGGCCTCGAACAGGTCGACCTGTTCGGCTTCTCCATGGGCGGCATGATCGCCCAGGTCATCGCGCTCGAGGAGCCCGAGCTCGTGCGCAAAATGATCATCGCCGGCACCGGTCCCGCCGGCGGCGAAGGCATCGACAAGGTCACCCGGATCTCCTACCTCGACACCGCACGCGGACTGCTCACCCGCCAGGACCCCAAGCAGTTCCTCTTCTTCACCAGAACGCCGAACGGGATCCGAGCCGGCAAGGAGTTCCTGGCACGACTGGAAGAGCGCACGCAGGACCGCGACAAGCCCATCACCGTGCGCGCCTTCCGCGCCCAACTCAAGGCCATCCACCGCTTCGGGCTGCAGAAGCCGGCGAACCTCGCAAGCATCCACCAGCCGGTCCTCGTCGCCAACGGTGAGAGCGACAAGATGGTCCCCACCACGAACAGCTACGACCTCGACCAACGACTCCCCGACAGCCGGCTCGCCATCTACCCCGACGCCGGACACGGCGGCGTCTTCCAGTTCCACCAGGACTTCGTCAAGCGAGCTCTGGCGTTCCTCTGAGTGCCAGGGCTCTCGACCTACTTGAGGAACCGCGTCAAAGCAGCCGCCGTGGCCCCGGGCGCCTCCTCGGCCAGGAAATGCCCGGAGCCGGCAATGGACCCCGCGGAGACGTTGGCGGCATACGAGTCCCACACCGCCGGTACGTCGTAATGCCGGCCGACGAATCCCGCCGTACCCCACAAAACAAGCAGTGGACAGGTGATTCGCTCGCCCGAGATGTAGCTGCGTTCGTCGTGCTCCAGGTCGATGCTTGCCGCGGCTCGGTAGTCCTCACAGCTCGCCGCGATCGCGGCGGGATCGCGAAAGTGCGTGACGTAGTCGTCGACGGCGTCCGCGGCGAACGAGTGGCCGGCGGATGACCAGGCGGCCAGCTTCGCGCGCAGGTAGAACTCGGGGTCGCCACCGATGAGCCGCTCGGGAAAGCCCGGCGCCTGGGCAAGGAAGAACCAATGCTCGTACGCCAGCCCGAACTCCCTGTCCACGCTGGCGAAGACGTGTCGGGTGGGAACGATGTCGAGGACAGCCGCGCGAGTCACGCGAGTTGAGTGGTCGAGGCACATCCGATGGACGACGCGGGCGCCTCGGTCGTGGCCTACTGCCGCGAAACTGTCGAAACCAAGCCTCGCCATGACTGAAACCTGGTCCGCGGCCATCGCCCGCTTGCTGTATTCGGCGTGGTCAGGCCCGGCCGCCGGTTTGGCCGATCTGCCGTAGCCGCGCAGGTCCGTCAGTACGACGGTATGGCGCTCAGCCAGCACAGGTGCGACCTCATGCCACATCACGTGCGTTTGCGGATAGCCGTGCAGCAGCAGAACCGGCGACCCTGAGCCAGCCATCCGACCACTGATCCGGATGCCGTCGACCTCGACCTCGATCGGTTCGAACCCCGCGAGCAACTGCGCCACCCGGTTCTCCCCTCAGTTCGGCGACTGGTCGTACGACCGTAATCCATATGATCCATCACCGAGACTGTCGCCACCCGCGAGAGCTCCTGTGCCTACACTTCCATCATGGAACATACGAGCTTCGAAGGCATGAGCTGCCCCGTCGCGCTCGCGTTGGAGCGAGTCGGTGAGTGGTGGAGCATCCTGATCCTGCGTGACGCCACGCATGGACTCACTCGGTTCGAGCAGTTTCAGAAGAGCCTGGGGATCTCACCCAACTCGCTCTCCCGCCGGCTCGCTGCCCTCGTCGAGGCGGGCCTCTTGGAGCGACGTCGCTACAACGAACGTCCGCCCCGAGATGAGTACGTACTAACCGCGGCAGGGCATGCGTTCCGCCCGGTACTGATAGCTCTGTATGCGTGGGGCAACCAGCACTTTCCTCCTGACGCGGTCAACGTTCGCTTGGTCGACAACGAGTCCGGTGTCGATGTCGACCCGGTGCTGATAGACCGCTTGACAGGTCACCCACTGGATGACGCGCACACCACGTTTCTGCCCGGTCCGGCCGCGGACCCTCGGCTCCGCGCGGTTCTCGCCCGGCGTCGCGAACTAGCCTCTTAGGCTTGCCTTCCGCTCGGGCGTGAATGCGCATCCGGCGATCTGATCATCGAGTTGGCTTCGCCGGAACGAATTGCCGCGAGCGATTCGCGTGCGGCCTCGCGTTGTCTCCGCAACGATCGTTTCGACTGACGGCCCGATCTTGCGCACTCCGGGAGCCAGCTGAGGCCCCGGATGTCAATGGCCGACGCTACGACCCCTGACGCCAGTTGAGCACCTACCTACCGAGTTCCGCCACGGCAAGAAACTTCCATCATGGTAGAGCCTTGCATCATGGAAGTGACTGGGGTTACTTTCAGGCCCTCTACTCCAGCCAAGTGATGAGGTGCACCGTGAGCTCTTCGGTAAGCGATCGAGCTGTCCAGTCCTACCGGTCGGTGGAGGTCGAGACGCAGTACGTCGAGGTGGGAGATGTCCGCTACGCCTATCGCGAGCTGGGCCCTGAGCGGCCGGCGGACACGACTCCACTGGTGTTCCTGCACCGCTTCCGGGGAACCCTCGACGACTGGGACCCGGCTTTCGTCGACACGGTGGCCGAGCACCGACACGTGATTTTGTTCAGCGACGCCGCGGTCGGATCGTCGACCGGATCGCCGGCGACCAGCGTGGACCAGAAGGCCCAGAACGCCGCGTCGTTCGTCCGCGCGCTGGGTCACGGCGTCGTCGACGTCTTGGGGTTCTCGATGGGCGGCTTCGTCGCCCAAGCCATCGCGGTACAGGAGCCGGCGCTGGTGCGCAAGGTCGTGCTCATCGGCTCGGGCCCGGGCGGCAACCCAGAGACCGACCCGCACACCGACATCGTCTTCGAGATCGCCCTGAAGCCGGAGTACGCCTTCGAAGATGTCCGTTACCTGTTCTTCGCCGAGGGTCGCGAGACCGAGACCCAGGCCTACATCGAGCGCAATTCTCTGCGGACCGACCGCGAGCCTGTCGTCACCGCGGAGACCATCCAGGCAATGGCGGGGCTGATCATGGACTTCATGGGTGGCAAGACCGGCCACTACTCGACGCTTGCCGAGTTGCGCCAGCCCACGCTCATCATCAACGGCGACGACGACCACTTCTTCCCGGTCAAGAACCAGTGGCTGCTCCTTCGAGAACTCCCTGACGCGCAGCTGGCCATCTATCCGCAGGCCGGACACGCGCCACATCAGCAGCACCCAGAGGCGGTGGCTGCACAGGTCAACCGCTTCCTCGAGTCCCGGGATCTGGAAGCGTCGCGATGACCGGTTACGGCAGCCTCTATGGCGGCTGGCGTGACGATCCTCTGAGCTACTGGGGCGCCCAGGCGTCACGCGTCGATTGGACGACGCCGTGGACCGCAGTCTTCGACGAGAATGCCGGCCCGTACGGTCGCTGGTTCCCCGGCGGTTGGCTGAACACGAGCCACAACTGCCTGGATCGTCACGTCGACGCGGGTGCGGGCGATCGGCCGGCATTGATCTGGGACAGCGCCATGACCGGGGAGGTCGTCACACATACCTACCGCGAGCTGCGCGATCGTGTCGCGAAGGTCGCCGGAGCGCTCGCCGCAGTGGGCGTGACTCGAGGCGATCGCGTTGTCATCTACATGCCGATGATCCCCGAGGCCGCCATCGCGATGCTCGCCTGCGCCAGACTTGGCGCAGTTCACTCCGTGGTGTTCGGCGGCTTTGCGGCCTCGGAGCTCGCGGCCCGGATCGACGCCACCCGGCCGCAGGCGATCATTGCCGCATCATGCGGGCTGGAACCCGGCAGAGTCGTGGCCTACAAGCCGGTGCTCGACGACGCACTGGAAGTGGCGGGACATCGCCCGAAGGCCTGCTTCGTCCTGCAGCGCCCGCAGTCGATCGCAGAGCTCGCGCCGGGTCGCGACCATGACCTGCTGGCCGCAGAAAACGCAGCCGCCCCCCACGATCCTGTCCCCGTCGCCGCCACCGACCCGCTCTACATTCTCCACACCTCCGGTACGACGGGGCGCCCCAAGGGCATCGTCCGAGACAACGGCGGGCACGCGGTGGCCCTTTCCGCGTCCATCCCGACGATCTTCGGGCTCCGGGAAGGCGACGTGTACTGGGCGGCATCGGATGTCGGCTGGGTCGTCGGACACTCCTACATCGTCTACGCGCCACTGCTCGCCGGCCTGACCTCGGTGATGTACGAGGGCAAGCCGGTCGGCACCCCGGACGCCGGAGCCTTCTGGCGCGTGATCGACAGACACAAGGTCAACGTCCTCTTCACCGCCCCCACCGCGATACGCGCAATCAGACGGCAAGACCCGGATCTGGGCCTGATGGCTCGACACGACATCTCGTCGCTGCAGGCGGTGTTTCTGGCCGGCGAGCGGTGCGACCCGCCCACAGCGACTTGGCTGCAGTCCCGGATCGACCGTCCGGTCATCGACAACTGGTGGCAGACCGAGACCGGTTGGCCGATCACGGCACGCTTCCGCGGGGTTGGGCTGACACCGTTCAAGCCGGGATCGGGTGGTAGGCCCAGCCCTGGGTTCGACGTTGCCGCCCTCGACGACAGCGGAGCCCTGCTGCCTGCCGGCGAGACGGGAAACCTGGCGCTCCGGCTGCCGTTGCCACCGGGCTGTGCACCGACATTGTGGGACGACGACGAAGGCTACCGCGCGTCGTACCTGGACGACTTTCCCGGTTGGTACCGCACCGGCGATGCCGGGTACGTCGATGCCGAGGGTGACGTATGGGTCCTCGGTCGGACCGACGACATCATCAACGTGGCCGGGCACCGGCTCTCGACCGGTGCGATGGAGGAGGTCCTGGCCGCGCATCCAGATGTCGCGGAGTGCGCGGTGATCGGGGCGGAGGACCCGCTGAAGGGTGAGGCACCGATCGGCCTGGTGGTTCTGAAGGCCGGGGTGCGTCGTGACCCCGACGTCGTACAGAACGAGTTGGTCGAGATGGTCCGCAACCGGATCGGCGCGGTGGCGTCCTTCCGTACCGCAGTCGTCGTCGACCAGCTTCCGAAAACCCGCTCGGGGAAGATCCTGCGCCGGACCCTGCGCGACCTGGCCAACGGCGGGCCGGTACAGGTGCCGCCGACGATCGAGGACCCGGGCGTCGTCGAGCGGCTCCGCCTTGCCTTTCCCACCTCGGACGCGCAGTCCGTCCGCTGACTCCACAAGAAGCGCGCTGGACAGTGCCCAGCACGACGACGAATCCACCGGCACGGCCCAGATGGCCCGTACCGGTCAATGGACAACCAGGAGGAATCGCATGCGACGAGTAGAGAACAAGGTGGCGTTCATCACCGGCGCCGCTCGTGGGCAGGGCCGGAACCACGCCCTGCGGCTGGCGGAGGAGGGCGCGGACATCATCGCGGTGGACATGTGTAAGCAGCTTCCATCGGCCCGCTACGACTTGGCGACATCCGAGGACCTGGCCGACACACGCAAGGCGATCGAGGCGTTGGGGAGGAAGGTGTTGACCGTCGAGGCCGATGTCCGGGACGAGCAGCAGCTTGCCGATGCGTTCCGGGAGGGCGTCGCCACGATCGGCCTGGTGGACATCGTGGTGGCGAACGCTGGTGTCGCCCTGTTCGCTGTCGACCAACCGCACGAGGCTTGGCAGGACACGATCGACATCAACCTCACGGGAGTCTTCAACACGCTTGAGACCGTCGTACCGTCGATGGTCGAGCGCGGGCAGGGCGGTGCGATCGTGCTCACGAGCTCCACGGCGGGTTTGCGCGGGATCCTCGGCCCGTCGCGGGGAGCGCTCGCGTACGTCGCCTCCAAGCACGGCCTGGTCGGGCTGATGCGCTCCTACGCCAACAACCTCGCAGCCCACTCGATTCGGGTGAACTCAGTGCATCCGACCGGGGTGGAGACGCCGATGATCGTGACGCCCTCGATCGACGCATTCCTCGAGGCAAACCCCGAACTCGTGCCGCACATCACGAACGCAATGCCGGTCGGCCTGGTCTCGGTGCAGGACGTCAGCAACGCGGTGCTCTACCTCGTCTCTGACGAGGGTCGCTACGTCACCGGCACGACGTTGTCGGTCGATGCCGGTTTCGCCAACAAGATCTGAGGAGCTCATCATGACCGGACGCGTTGAAGGAAAGGTCGCCTTCGTCACCGGGGCCGCCCGCGGACAAGGCCGGGCGCACGCGGTGCGGCTGGCAGCGGAGGGCGCCGACATCATCGCCGTCGACCTGTGCGCGCCGATCGACTCGGTGCCCTATGCGCTGGCAACCGAGGCGGACCTGAAGGAGACGGTCAGGCAGGTCGACGGTCTCGGCCGGAGGATCGTCTCGAGTCAGGCGGATGTGCGGGACTTCTCCGCCCTCGAGGCGGCCTTGGCGCACGGCGTCGCGGAACTCGGACGGCTGGACATCGTGGTGGCGAACGCCGGGATCCTTTCGGCTGCTCCGACCGAGGCCATGCCCGAGCAGAGCTGGCAGGACATGATCGACGTGAACCTCACCGGCGTCTACCACGCCGCCAAGGCTGCGATCCCGCACATCAAGGCCGGTGGCGCGGGTGGCTCGATTGTCCTGACCAGCTCCGCGCTCGGCATCCGGGCGATGCCGAACCTGCCGCACTACGTGGCGGCCAAGACCGGGGTCGTCGGCCTGATGAGGGCGCTGGCTCTCGAGCTTGCCGCGGACAAGATCCGCGTCAACACCGTCAACCCGAGCATCGCGGACACGCTCATGGTGCAGAACGAAGCCGTGTACAAGCTCTTCGTACCGCACATCGAGAGCCCGACTCGCGAGCAGGCCGCGGACGTGTTCGCCAGCATGAATCCGATGCCGATTCCCTGGGTCGACGCCGAGGACGTGGCCAACGCGGTCATGTTCCTGGTGTCGGACGACGGTCGTTTCGTCACCGGCCTCGAGCTCAAGATCGATGCGGGGTTCTGCCTGGCCTGAACCGCTCTGACCGGACCTGCCGGCGACACGTTGGATTCGACGTTCTGAGAAGGAGACACGATGAGAGCAGTACTGATAGTGAAAGACGAGGCCGGGCAGCGTGCGGAGCTCACCGAGATTCCGGACGACGACATCGGCGAGGGGGATGTGACCATCGCCGTCGACTACTCGGCGGTCAACTTCAAGGACGGCCTGGGCGTTACGGGCGTCGTGCCGGTCGTCGATCGGTTCCCGATTGTCGGCGGTATCGACCTGGCGGGCACGGTGGTGGACGCACCAGCTGGGTCGGGCTTGGCACCGGGCGATGCCGTCGCGGTCAACGGGTGGGGGCTCGCCGTCAACCACAATGGTGGGTTCGCCACGCGCGCGCGGGTACCGGCCGAGTGGATCACCAAGATTCCCAAGCAATTCACGACGTGGCAGGCGATGGCGATCGGGACGGCCGGCTACACGGCCGGCCTCAGCGTCGTGGCGCTGCAACGCCACGGTTTGAGCCCGGACGCAGGGCCTGTCGTCGTCACGGGTGCTGCCGGCGGTGTCGGCTCGGTGGCGATCGCACTACTTGCCGCGCTCGGCTACGAGGTGCACGCGTCGACCGGGCGCACGGGCGAGGCCGACTACTTGCAGGCCCTGGGGGCCACGGAAATCATCGCGCGCACGGAGCTCGCGTCGCCCTCCCAGCAGGCGCTGGCGTCAGAGCGATGGGCCGGCGGTGTCGACACCGTCGGCAGCCACACGCTGGTCAACGTTCTGAGCCAGATCCGCTACGGCGGAGTGGTCGCCAACTGCGGCCTCGCCCAAGGGCTCGACCTTCATGGCTCGGTCGCACCATTCATCCTCAGGAGCGTGACGCTGGCCGGAATCGACTCGGTCAACGCTCCGGCGACCAAGCGCGACGAAGCCTGGGACCTGCTCTCCGAGTACCTCGACGAGCGTCTGCTCGAAGGCATGACGACCACAGTTCCGCTCGATCAGGCAGCGGCAGTCGCCCAGCAGGTCCTTGCGGGAGCAGTGCGGGGAAGGACCGTTGTCGACGTCAACCGATGAGTGCCGCGAGGCAACCAGGGCACCGCAGGCGCCGACCCCAGACCGGGGTCGGCGCGTGTCGCTTCGGGGACTCGGTCTGGGAGCGTCTGCCGCGCAAATGAGCACTCATCCCCCACGGGTACGGCGGAACGAAGCGCGGCCGTTCCGGCGGATCAGCGCGATGGTGGTGGCGAGGCGTCCACGGTTCGGGTCCGGCTCAAGCCCTGCCCCGAGGCGGTGAAGCTGGTCGGCGTGCCAGCCGAGATCGAGGAGGCCGTCGAGTTGCTTCAGGTCGGCGACCTTGTCCAGCACGCGCCGCAAGCCGAACTTCACCTGGTGGGCAGGCACGGCATCTGCGCGTCCCGTGAGGATGACTCGTGCGGCGTCCGGCGTCGTGGCAGTGGGGCGACCCATTCCAACGACATCGCACTCGCGGGAGTCGACGGCCGACTCCATCGCCGCCCGTGACCGGAATCCTCCGGTGACTGCCAGGGGGATGTCTCCGACGACCTCGCGGACGGTGCGCGCATAGTCGAGGAAGTAGGCCTCGCGGGCAAGTGTCGAGGCGGCTGCCGAGCCCATCATGGCCGGCGACTCGTAGCTGCCGCCGCTGATCTCGATGAGGTCCAGGTTCTCCTTCGCAAGGACCTGCAGGACGGTGCGAGACTCCTCTTCCGAGAAGCCACCTCGCTGGAAGTCAGCCGAGTTCAGCTTGATCGCTACCGCGAATCCGGGAGACACGCGCGCACGGATCGCTCGCACGACCTCGAGGACGAACCGCATGCGGCGCGTGAGGTCGCCGCCCCACTCGTCGGTACGCCGGTTCGACAGCGGTGAGAGGAACTGATTGACAAGGTAGCCGTGGGCGCCGTGGATCTGGACCCCGTTGAAGCCGGCCATCTCACAGACGGTGGCCGCGGTGGCGAACCGGTCGATGATGTCGAGGATCTCCGCACCGGTGAGCTCTCGGGGCGTACTCGCCCCCGGCATATTCAACGCGATCGGGCTGGGAGCTACCGGCGTGCGTCCCAACGCCAGGGGGTTGGCTTGGCGTCCCGGGTGGTTGAGTTGCGCCCAGATCGGCACGCCGGCGTCCTGGGTCGTCTTGGCCCACCGTGACAGGGCGTCCAGGTCACGGTCGTCCTCGATCACAATGTTGCCGGGCTCACCGAGCTGGCGGCGGTCCACCATGACATTGCCGGTGATGATCAGCCCGTAGCCGCCCTCGCTCCAACGCTGGTACAGCCGCGAGAGCCGGTGGTCGGGTGAGTTCTCGCCGTTGGCCAGCGCCTCGCTGAGGGCAGACTTCATGATGCGGTTGGGTAACACCTGGCCGTTGGGCAGGGTGAGGGGCTCGTGCAGGGACGTCATGCGAGTGCTCCTTGATGGGGTCGCGTCGCCGGGGTTCTCAGGGCAAGCTCGCGCTTGAGGATCTTGCCGGTCGCCGTCATCGGCAAGGAGTCGACGATCTCGACGATGCGGGGATACTTGTGGCCGGCCATCTGCGTCTTTCCCCACGCGACCAGCTCGGGCGCGGTCACGGTGGCGCCGGGGTTGAGGATGACGTAAGCCTTGACTTCTTCGCCGTGACTCTCGTGGGGAACGCCGACGACGGCCGCGAGGCTGACGTCGGGATGCGACATCAGTACGTCCTCGATCTCGCGCGGGTACACGTTGAAGCCACCGCGGATGATCATGTCCTTGACCCGGTCGACGATGTAGTAGAAGCCGTCCTCGTCCCTGCGTGCCAGGTCGCCGGAGCGGAACCAGCCGTCGCGGATCACCTCAGCCGTTTCCTCGGGTCGTCCGAAGTAACCCTTCATCACGAGGTGACCCCGGATAGCGATCTCGCCGACTTTGTCTACGCCGGTGACCTCATTCCAGTCACGGTCGATGAGTTTGCACTCGACGCCCCAGATCGGCACGCCGATGGAACCTGGCCGTGGGTCGCGGTCCGGATCGCTGAACGTGGCGACGGGCGAAGTCTCGGACAAGCCGTAGCCCTCGAGGATCTGGACGCCGAACTTCTCCTGTACACGCGAGATGATCTCGACCGGAAGACCGGAACCACCCGAGACGCCGATGCGCAGGTTGGCGGCGATCCGGGCGACGTCGACGTCCTCGGTGAGGGCGTTGAGCAGTCCCCACCACATCGTGGGTACGCCGGCGAAGAAGGTCACACTCTCTCGCTGCATCAGGTCAAGGACCTGGCTGGCGTCGAAGCGGGGAACGAGCAGCAGGGTGGCGGCCGTGGAGAATCCGGCGTGCATCTGGACGGTGGCACCGAACGTGTGAAATAGGGGCAGGGCCAATGCATGGGTGTCACGTGTCGGTTCGTTCCCGAACAACCGATTCACGGCGAGCGTGTTCATCATCGTGTTGGCGTGCGACAGCTCAGCGCCCTTGGGCTGGCCCGTCGTGCCGCTGGTGTAGAGGATGATCGCGGTGTCGGTCCCCTCCGTCGTCACGGACTCGAAGGTGGTCGGTTGCCCCGCGAGCGCCTGGGCAAGGGTCTCGACGCCCTCGATCGGGCTGCTGGCAGCGGGGTTCGCGGTGATCAGGAAAAAGTTCTCGCAACCGTCGCTGGCCACAAATCCGGCGTGGCCCTCAGCACCGATGGGTAACTCCGCCGTGCCCTCGAAACAGACGTACGCCTTCACGTCGGCGTCGGCCAGGTGGTAGGCCACCTCACGGCCCTTGAGTAGGACGTTGAGCGGGACGATCACGGCGCCGGCCTTGAGGACGGCGTAATAGACGATCGGGAACCAGGGCAGGTTGGGGCAGCTCAGCGCAACCTTGTCCCCGGTACGGATGCCGCGCTCGACGAGCAGGTTCGCCACCTGGTTCGCTGCCGCGTCCACTTGGGCGTACGTCAGCCGGTTGGGGCCGAGGACGAGCGCTTCCCGAGTGGGGTATCGCCGCGCGGAGTCTTCGAGCAGGACAGAGAGATTCAGCATGGACGTGCTCCTGATGGCAAGACGAAGAGAGCAACTGGGGACGGAGCGTCAGAGATTGGGCGCGTACTCACGCGCGGTTGCGCCGAACACGGCGAAGAGTCGTGGCAGGCCAGGCGCCTTGCCTTCAGTGCGCACCTCACCGGAACGACGGGCGCCGGCGAGCGTGGTCGACCCCAGCGAGAGGTCGATGAACGCGGACGGCGAGCAACGCAACCGCAGCGCCGAAGGCGATTCTGAGGGACCGGAGCGCACGTTCATGACACCGCCACCGACCGTCATCGTGAACACGTCACCCACGTGAACCTCGACCGACAGATCGAGACCTTCGAGACGTGCCGGGGTCAGGGCGCCCGACATCGCCAGGGCGACCATGTCGGCCCGAGCTGTGGCTGGGTCCACATTCGACATCAACCCGAGCCCCCACAGGCTGAGGCCGATCACCGGCTCCCGCAGTCCTTCGCCATAGGCGGTGAGCACATAGGCGCCCGCTTCGGTCTTGGACACGACGCCTGCGCCCTGCAGACGACGCAGCCGCGTGGTCAACCGGTTCGGGCCGGCGGCAGGAAGCCTGTCGCCGAGGTCTTTGAAGCGTTTGGGTCCGAGGAGGAGTTCGCGGACCACGAGCAGAGTCCAGCGTTCGCCGAGCACGTCCAGTGCGCACGCGAGCGGGCAGGCCTGCCCGTACGCCCGGGGACTCTCCATCGGCACGAGTGTAGTCATGACGGCCTCTGGTACCCGCCGAGCTTCTCACCGAGAAGCGCCGCGAACTCGATCGTCGTCAGGTCCCCGCCGGACGGCCCCATGGCCTGGATGCCGATGGGCAGCCCGGACACAGCGCCGTGCCCCGTGGGGATCGTCGTGGCAGGCGTGCCGGCGATGTTCGCGACGCCACACCACTTCACCTGGTCCCAGTACGGTCTTTGCCTGCCGTCGACCTCGAACCGGCGGCCGAACTTGTCGAGGACCTTGCCATGGTGGGGCGGTGCCGCGGTGGGAGAGACCGGCATCAGCACGATGTCGTAGCTGTCGAAGAAGCGCGTCCAACGCTCACGCATCTCCTGGCGCCGGGCGTCGGCCTCCATCCAGGCGTGGTGCGAGAGGAACGTGCCCCGCAACGCCTTCAGGGCGTCACCGCGCGGGTTCTGGGCGATGCGCGCCATCATCGAGGCACCGAACGCCGGGGTCATGCCGCTGCGGTCGATGCCCAGCTGTGAGAACAGCAGCGGCTGGAACGTCCGGTGCGACTCCGCGATCGTCACCGGGATCGCGGCCGGGTGGACATCGACGGTGGCTCCTCCCTTCTCGAGCTCGGTGAAGGCGCTCCTCATGGCGCTGGTGACGTCGGCGTCGATCGGGCAGTCGGGGTCCTCGTACCAGACCGCGACCCGGAAGTCCTTCAGTCGCGTCGCCCGGGGCGGCGCCAGCTCGAACCGGAAGCCACCGTCCCGCTTCAGCGCTCCCGTCGTGGCCTCGAGAATCGGCACGAGGTCGCGGGCGTCACGCACCTGGGCGCCGGCGCAGGCGAGGTCGGGCTCGGACCAGCGATTCACCCCTGGACCGGGGACAAGGTGCCCGACGAGCGAGATCGCCCGGTACGTCGCCTTGTGCCCGTACAGGCCGACGAAGTGTGACGGGATACGAGTGGAGCCGCCGATCTCCGAGCCGAAGTCGAACGCCGTCAACCCCGCTGCGGTGGCAACCGCTCCGCCACCGGCGGATCCGCCCGAGGTGCGAGAGCGGTCCCAAGGATTGTTGGTCGGCCCGAACAGGGAGTTGTCTGCCTGTACGTCCTGGTTGCCGGGCGGCATGTTGGTCTTGCCCATGATGACCGCGCCAGCCTTGCGCAGCCGTGCGACCGCCTCGGCGTCCTGGGTCGGGACGTAGTGCGCGAGGTCCTCACGGCCGCACGAGGAGCGCATGCCCTGGGTCTCGTAGCTGTCCTTGGTGGTGATCGGCAGCCCGTGGAGCGGGCCGAGCTCGGCGCCGCCGCCGGCACGCGCCCGGTCGGCCTGGTCTGCTTCGGCGCGAGCACGGTCGGCATCCAGGGTGATGACCGAGTTGAGCATCGGGTCGATGCGACCGATCCGCTCGAGGTAGATGTCGACCAGCTCGCGGCTGGTCACCTCGCGCTTCTCGAGCGAGGCGAGCAACTGATGAGCAGGCGCGAAGGCCAGGTCTTCTGACGGGAGGGTGGGCATCACTGGACTTCCTCGTGAGTGGTCGGCAGGCGACCTTCAAGTTGGGCCAGCGCCTGGTGAAAGGCAGTGTCGCCGGCGAATTTGGCATCCAGGGCGAGCGCCGCGACGCCGCGTAGCGTCGAAACGGGACGCCAGCGGTGCGGCACGGTGACGGAGCTTCGTCGTTTCTGGATGCCAGCGGCGATCCCGGCGGCTGCCGTCTTGGGCTGGATGCGCTTGAGCATGAATTTCGGACTCGCCGACAGCAGGGCCAGCAGGTGCGGGTCGGCGTCGATGCCCCCCGGATCATGTCGGTGTCGATGAGTGAGAAGTAGGCGGTCGTGACCGACGCCCCGTGCATGGCCAACTCGACCCGAAGGCCGCGTCCGAGCTGTTCGACAGCAGCCTTGCTCATGGCGTAAGGGATGGCTCCGGCGCCGTTCATGTATGCGAAGACGGAACTGATCAGGACGAACTGCCCGCGGTTCGCGATCACGTCCTCGATCGTGGCGGTGACGGTGTTCATGACGCCGTCGACGTTGACGGCCATCACGCCGGCGGCTTGGCCGGGCCGCAATGAGCGGAAGGTGCCGCCTCCGCCGAGGATGCCGGCGTTGGCGATGACGACATCGATGCGACCGAACTCGTCACGGGCGAACGCGGCAGCAGTGCGGACGGAATCCGGGTCGGTGACGTCGCACTCGACGGCACGACCAGCCCCGTTCGGCAGGGCGGCGGCCGTCTGGCGTCCTGCGAGCAGATCGCGGTCCGCGATGACGACGTGGGCTCCCCGCCGCGCGAGAGCGGTGGCGGTGGCCGCGCCGAGGCCACGGCCGGCGCCGGTGATGAGGACGACTTTGCCGTCGAGTCGAAACCGGCGACGCAATGACGGAGGTCTCATGGCGAGCACACTAACCCGGAACTATACGAAATGTATAGCGCCTAGCCATGTGATCTGACGATCGTCATCACATCCACGGATCGAGGGATCCACCCCGTGCCGGCACCATCGAAGGGCACGTCGAGACGGCAGCCCCGGAACCCTCCGGGGCCGCGTCGTCGCGGGGCGGCGGGTCAGTCGCCGAGGAAGTTCTTGACCTCGGTGCTGAAGTCCTCGAGGTGCTGGAAGAGGAAGGCGTGGCCGGCGTCGCTGTAGAGGACCAGCTTGGCGTCGGGCAGTTCCTGGACGGCCGAGTATGACGCGAACGCGTCGATCATGACGTCGTGGGAGCCGTTGGCGTAGAGCACGGGCATGGTGAGCGTGCGCAGTCCCGCAACGGGCCAGGGTGACACCTTGGGCGACGACTCCACCGAAGGACCTGCTGGGAGCTCGGGGCAGGCCTATCCAGTAGGGGCTTGGATGCGGCGGGCATAGACGCAGAGATCCTCGTCTGGGCGATTATGGGTGAACGGCACCTCTGCGAGCAGGTCGGTTCGCTCCAGCTTGGTGATCGCGGTGAACTGCTTGGTTCTCTCGAGCTGATAGGCGAGCCCGTCGTAGTCGTAGCACCACAGGTGCGGCTCATAGGCCAGGCTGTGGGTGAAGACGGAGAAGTATGCGCTCGGCGGCGCGTCGTCGGGGATGCGGTTGTGCGCCCATTCCTTGAACCAGGGCAAGCCTTCGTAGCCGTTGAGCAACGCCTGGACATGCGTCACGAGATCCGGGACGGAGATGAGGATCACGCCTCCCGGATTGAGGATCGCAGCGCAGTTCTGCAGCACCCGAAGGCCGTCCTCGAATCCGAAATGTTCGAAGGTGTGTTGCATCCGGACGAGGTCATAGATTCCGAGTTGCTCGACATCGCGTTCGGTCAGGTTGGCGATGTCGGCACGGTGATACCGACCCTGCAACTCGTCGGACAGCGTGCCGACCGGCAGGATGTCCAGGTAGTCGAAGCCTGGAGAGAACTCAGCGCCACAGCCAACGTCCAGCCAGCGCGTCTGTCCCGCAGCAGTCAACACTTGACTCAAGCCCATGGATGCCCTCCGGCGACGCCCGCGCGGCGCGATCGCGTGGTCAGTCGGTCAAATAGTCTCGAAGTTGCCGCATGCATTCATCGAGCAGATCCTGCAGAGAGGCCGCCGGCTGCTCAAGCCAGCGCTCGTAGGCGGTCAAAGCCAGCGCGAGGCTGACATGCCCCACCATCTGCGGCATTACGTCGTCCGGCCTGAGTCCCTGGCGCCGGGCGACGTACTCGGCGATAACGGCGCGCCAATCCCCGTATCGCAGAACGGAGTGCGCCTGGAGGGTCGGCGTCCTGAGGATCAACGTCATTCGTTCCCGATGCGGGGGCTGCGCGTCGGGGGGAAACTCATTGAACCGCAGCACCGCACGGTGGACCGCTTGGTGGAGGGGCAGCTCTTCCGGCATCTCGTCGAGGATGGTCCTGAAGTTGTCCAGCGTGCGGTCGAACTGCCCCCAGGGGATGTCGTTCTTGGATTCGTAGTACCGGAAGAGCGTCCGCCGTCCCACACCGACCGCTTGAGCGACCGCCGCCATGGTCGTGCCGTCGAAACCTCGCTCGGCGAACAGCCGGAAGGCGGCTTGTTCGATTTCGCCGTGCGTGGTCGCAACCGGTCGTCCAGGCCCCAAGCCCTTGCGGTTGTTGCTCGTGATCATCGCCGCGGAATCTAGCAGGTGCACGAACCCTTCCTTTTTGGCGCTGAGTGCCATTACTCTACAGGCCCCTGAGTCGCACCACCACCCAAGGAGGCAAACATGCCGAACAACGAACCCCGCACCATCGCCATCGACGACCCCCAGGCCCCTGTCGCCGATGTGGACGTCGAGCCGCCGGTGAGCGTCGAGGCTCTGATCGAAGAAGTCTCGATCGACGGCATGTGTGGCGTGTACTGAGCGGCTGGGAGCCACGATGCGACCCGAAATCGGTGCGATGCTCGACCAACCATGGCGGTTGTCAGCGTCGGTGGCGCTCCGCCCCGAACCGTTCGGTGCGCTGGCCTATCACTTCGGCACCCGCCGGTTGACCTTCTTGAAGCGACGTGACCTGGTGAACGTCGTGAACCTGCTGGCCGACCATGTCGACGTCCGGGCCGCATTGATCGCTGCCGGAGTACGGCAAGAGCAGTGGCCGGCGTACGTCGAGGCGCTCGAAGCTCTGGCTGCCACCGACATGATCTGCCCCAACAAGACTGCGGAGGTCTCCGCATGACACTGCTGAATGAGGTTCCAATCGGACAGCGCCCCCTGACCGGGTCACTGGTGGAGCAGTTCGAGTACGGCCTGGATGCCCCGATCTGCCTGACCTGGGAACTGACGTATGCGTGCAATCTGGCCTGCGCACACTGCCTCTCCTCGTCAGGTCGTCGTGACCCGGGGGAGCTGACGACCGCGCAGTGCGAAGCGGTTGTCGATGAACTCGAGCGGATGCAGGTCTTCTACGTCAATATCGGAGGTGGCGAGCCGACCATTCGGCCGGACTTCTGGCACCTGCTGCAGTACTCGGTGGACCATCACGTGGGCGTGAAGTTCTCCACGAACGGCGTCCGGATCACACCTGAGCGGGCTCGGTTCCTGGCGTCGACCGACTACGTCGACGTCCAGGTGTCGCTGGATGGTGCGACGGCTGTCGTGAACGACTACGTCCGCGGCGCGGGGTCTTTCGACACGGCTGTGCGGGCGCTGGGCAACCTGGCGGACGCTGGTTTCGAGGACGCCAAGTTGTCCGTCGTCGTGACTCGGCACAACGTTACCCAGCTCGACGAGTTCAAGGCGCTCGCCGACCGGTACGGCGCGACGCTGCGGCTGACGCGGCTACGCCCATCAGGTCGTGGCGCGGACGTGTGGGACGAGCTCCACCCTCTTGCCGAGCAGCAACGCACTCTGTACGACTGGCTGCTGGCCAATGGTGACGGGGTGCTGACCGGCGACTCGTTCTTCCACCTCGCTGCCTTCGGCGAGAACCTTCCCGGGCTCAATCTGTGCGGTGCCGGCCGGGTGGTCTGTCTGATCGACCCGGTGGGTGACGTGTACGCGTGCCCCTTCGCGATCCACGAAAGCTTCCTGGCGGGCAACGTGGTGACCGACGGCGGGTTCCAGACGGTCTGGCAGACATCGTCGCTGTTCTCCGACCTGCGGTCTCCGCAGACGTCGGGCGCCTGCACGAAATGCACATTCTTCGACTCCTGCCGGGGCGGCTGCATGGCCGCCAAGTTCTTCACCGGTCTCCCACTGGACGGCCCCGATCCCGAGTGCGTGCAGGGCTACGGCGAGCTCGCCCTCGCCGGACAGCGCACGGTGCCGGCTCAGAGCCAGGACCACTCGAGGCGCACGCCGACGCGCAACGAGCCGGTGCTGCTCCAGTTGAGCCGGCGCGATGATCTCGTCGGTCCGCCCGTCTCCGCGTGCGCCGAGCACCCACTCGCGGGCTACCAGGATGGACACCCATCGAAAATCCGGAGCGACTGACTCATGCCGAAGAACCCCTGGGCACGGAACCCGTGGTTTGAGACCGTTTCCGTTGCGCAGCGTCGTGCTGAGAAGAGGTTGCCCTCGTCTGTGTACAGCGCATTGCTCGCCGGGTCGGAGCGCGGCCAGTCCTATCAGGACAACATGGCGGCCTTCACCGAGCTCGGCTTCGCACCTCACATCGTTGGGCCGTCCTCCGACCGTGTGCTCGCCACCACGGTGATGGGGCAGGACATCTCGATGCCAGTGGTGATCTCCCCGACCGGTGTACAAGCGGTCCATCCCGACGGCGAAGTGGCAGTTGCCCGAGCCGCGGCGGCTCGCGGTACCGCGATGGGGCTCAGCTCGTTCGCCAGCAAACCGATTGAGGAGGTTGTCTCGGCCAACCCGAAGACCTTCTTCCAGATGTACTGGATGGGGTCCAAGGACGACATGCTGGCCCGGATGGAGCGGGCCCGGGCGGCAGGCGCGGTGGGGCTGATCGCCACGCTGGACTGGTCTTTTTCGATGGGTCGTGACTGGGGCAGTCCCGAGATCCCGGAAAAGATCGACCTGCACGCCGCGATGCGGTTCGCGCCGCAGGTGTTGCGTCGGCCGCGATGGCTCTACGACTTCGCCAAGAGCAAGCAGATCCCGGACCTGACCGCACCGAACCTCGCCGAGCCCGGTGACCGCGGGCCGACGTTCTTCGGCGCCTACTACGAGTGGATGCAGACCCCGGCGCCGACCTGGGACGACGTGCAGTGGCTTCGTAAGGAGTGGGACGGACCGTTCATGCTGAAGGGAGTGTGCCGTATCGACGATGCACATCGCGCCGTCGATGCAGGATGTACGGCGATTTCGGTCTCCAACCACGGTGGCAACAATCTCGACGGCACTCCGGCAGCGATCCGGATGCTCAAACCGATCGCGGATGCTGTCGGCAACGATATCGAGGTGCTCCTCGACGGAGGGATCCGGCGCGGTTCCGACGTGGTCAAGGCGCTGTGTCTGGGGGCACGCGCCGTCATGATAGGCCGTGCCTATCTGTGGGGCCTTGCAGCGAACGGTCAGGCCGGGGTAGAGAACGTGCTGGACATCCTTCGCGGCGGCGTGGACTCCACCCTACTGGCCATGCGACTGCCATCGGTTCACGACCTGACGCCCGATCACCTTGTCATGCCTGACAACTTTCACCGGATCCTGGGTCTTCCGTCCCAGGCGGATGTCGGCACGACACCATGAGCGTGCTGGCGGCTGCGACGTGGACCGAGGTTGGATACAGGCCGTTGGTGCTGGTACCGGTCGGCTCGATTGAGCAGCACGGCCCGCACCTTCCTCTCGACACCGATGCGGTGATCGCCGCGGCTGTGGCGCGACGGGTGGCGGAGCTCATGAACGATGAGGTGTTCGTCGCACCGGTCATGGCCTACACCGCCAGCGGTGAGCACCAGGATTTCCCCGGAACGTCCTCGATCGGGGCGGAGTCGCTGAGTCAGGTGATCATTGAGCTGGTCAGATCGATGCGGACGTGGGCCGACCGGATCGTTATCGTCAACGCCCACGGTGGCAATACCTGCGCGTTGGCGCGTGCGGTGGGTCAACTCCTCCAAGAGGAGCACGACGTCGGCTGGGCCGCCTGCGCCACTGAAGGCATTGACGCCCACGCCGGGTACACCGAGACGTCCCTGATGCTGCACCTGCAGCCCTGGGCCGTAAGAAGACACCGGGCCGAGGCCGGCAACACGACGCCCATCAGCGAACTGCTACCGGCATTGGTACGAGATGGCGTCCGGGCCGTAGCCCCCAACGGGGTTCTCGGCGACCCAACCGGCGCCAACGCCAACGAGGGTGCGCGTTGTCTGGAAACCATGGCACGGGACATCGCCGCCGTTGTTCGCGGTCGTCCGGACTCTCGTGGGTTCTTGCATCGGACTGCTGCGGCGGACGTGGTGGGATGACCGCGCGCGTTGCGCTGGTCACCGGCGCCGCGAGGGGCATCGGTGCGGCGACCGTCCGGACCCTGGCTGCTCAGGGGTACGGCGTTGTCGCGCTGGACTCGTGCGAAGGCGACGACCCACAGAGCAGTGCGCCGTACCCGATGCCCACCCGGAACGACCTGGCCAAGGTCGTCGACGGCCTCCAGGACCAGGTCATGCCGTACGTCGCCGACGTACGGGACCGAGACGCCCTCAAGCGGGCCGTCACGATGGCCGTCGACCGCTGGGGACGACTCGATGCCGCTGTCGCGAGCGCCGCGGTGATCCGCGGCGGAGCTCCGCTATGGCAAACACCGCAATCGGAACTCGATCTGCTGTGGCAGGTGGACGTTCTGGGAGTCTGGAACACCGCTGTTGCGGCGACGCCGGCAATGCTGGCCAACTCGGATCCGGCCGGTTGTCGCTTTGTGGCCGTCGCATCCGCGGCCGGCACCCGCGGGCTGTACGGCCTCGCAGGCTATGGCATGGCAAAGCACGCCGTTGTCGGCCTGGTCAAAGGGCTCGCGGCCGACCTCGTCGGAACCGGCATCACCGCGGCGGCCGTGTCGCCCGGCTCGACCCGCACCGACATGCTCGACGCCTCCGCCGACCTCTACGGCCTCAGCAGCTCGGAAGAGTTCGCCGACAGCCAACTCGCCAAACGCCTTCTCGAGCCGGACGAGATCGCCGCCGCGATCGCATTCTGCTGCTCGCACGAAGGGGCCGTCATCAACGGAAGCGTGCTCCACGCGGACGGCGGGTTCCACGCATGAGCGCGAGTCTCCCCGATGGATTCACCGTGCGGATCCGCGACGACATCCGGGTCGCCGACTCCGGCCGAACCCTGGTCGGCGGGACACCGTTGCGTGCCGTCCGCTTCACCGATCGGGCCGCGACCATAGTCGAGGACGGGGTCGTCGAGGTTTGTGACAAGGCGAGCCGTGTCCTGGTCGATCGGCTGCTGGACGCCGATCTCGCCGTACCGATCCTGGGAGCCGCCGAGAGCTGTACGCCGGACGATCTGACGGTCGTGATACCTGTCCGCGATCGGGCCCAGGAATTGGAGCGGCTGCTCTCAGCGCTACGCCCGACGCTGCGCTGCATCGTGGTCGACGATGCATCCCACGACCCCGCGGCGGTGGCGAACGTCGTCAAGCGACTCGGCGCGCAACTCGTCGTACTCGAGCAGAACGTGGGTCCGGCAGGTGCCCGCAATGCTGGACTTCGCGAGGTGTCGACGCCGTTGGTCGCGTTCGTCGACTCCGACGTCATGGCCGATCCCGACGTACTGCTGCGGCTCGGAGCGCACTTCGCCGACCCACGGCTGGCGCTTGTCGCCCCGCTGGTGAAGGGCCGAGCCCCGTCTGATCAGCCGCGCTGGTTCCAGAAGTACGACGAGATCGCGTCGTCGCTGGACCTCGGCGGCAAGGCTTCGGGAGTACGCCCTGGTGGCGCTGTCGCATGGTTGCCGGGCGCTTGTCTGGTTGCCCGGGTCGATGCCATCGGCAAGGGTTTCGACGACCAGATGCGCGTCGGCGAGGACGTCGACTTCGTTTGGCGACTGACCGACAAGGGCTGGCGCGTGAGGTACGACCCCGATTTCGTGGTCGACCACGAGACCCGGTCGACCGTGCGTACGTGGCTCGGGCGCAAGTTCGTGTACGGCACCGGTGGTGCCGCACTCGCCCAGCGACATGGGGACCTGGTCGCCCCTGCGGTGCTGTCACCCACATATGCCGCGGCAGCGATCGCCCTGCTCGCCCAACGACCCTGGTCCATCGGTGTCGCCCTGGCGGCGGTCGCTCGGGCCGGCCACGTCCTGAACCACACCCTGCCGGAGACCCCCGCACGCTCGCGGCTCGCCGCCCAACTGGCGACAGACGGGTTGGTCTGGATGGCACGACAAGAGTCAGCACTCATCCTTCGACACTGGTGGCCTGCCGCCGCAGCGGCCGCCATGTTCTCCCCGCGAGCACGCCGTGCTGTCCTCGTTGCGGCCGTCGTGGACCTGGCCAGCTATTGGCCTCACCGGTCGAGCATCGGCCCCGTCTCGTATGTCGTCGCCCGACGGCTCGACGACCTCGCCTACGGAGCCGGCCTCTGGACCGGAGCAGTCCGTGCCCGCTCCACCAAGGCGCTGAGGGTTCGGCTTATCCGCAGGAGAACCCGTTGACCGATGACCTCCGAGTCGCTGGACTCAGAGGAAGTCAGGAGAAGCCGGTGAGAATCCCGGCCTGGCCTGACGACGCAGCTCCAGGAATCCTGGAACTTGTGGTGTCGACGGCACGGCGGGTTCTAGTCAACGTCGCAACACAGGGTGCTCCGCGGACACTGGTCGTTAAGTGGTCGTGGAACGACGAGGTGCCTGGCCGATGTTGCTCTGACCAGGCACTTCTCGAGGGGTGGAGGTGGCGGGAATCGAACCCGCGTCCTTCAAACCGCACTAGTTGTGCATGGTTGGGAAGTACTGAATCCCCTTGCATTACAGCGATTTCGTAGTTGCCGGCGGTTGCCTGTCAATGGTCTTCAATGGCCATAAAGTGGTCGTTAGTTGGTCGCGATTCGCTCAGATCGCCTCCCGGAGACGCGAGCGGCCAAGCCGCTCGGCCTCGCGGCGTGGACCCCGGTCGCGAACGAGGTCAGGAAGGTCTCGTGCTTGAGGTACAGATCTACGTCACCCGAAGGCGCACCGGGGTAGGGGACGAAATCGAACACCGTGGTGGGATCGACGGCCAGTGCGGAGTCCGGGCTGGTGGCGGCCGGAGGATTCTGGCAGCCCCCGTGACCGGCGAACAGGTATACATCGGGGAGTTCGCTCCCACCCGATGGGTCAAGGTCGCCGCCGTCGTCGCGGAAATCCGATCCCCAGACGTCGCCGTTCTCCCACGTGGACACCGCCGAGTGACCAGCGAGCCCGTATCACGCTTGAAACGCCCGCACCTCGGTAATCGTCGCAGGCAGGTCGGGACCGCCACACATGTTCGGAATGTAGTCCCGGACACCTCCGGTCGAATAGCGCATCATCCCCTCGCCCGGATGCCGCTCCTCACAAGGTCACGCGAGAAGGTGTCGGCGGCGTTGTGCTGCGCGAGAGCCGACTGCACCTTGCCGAAGTTCTCGATGGGATCCTCGATCTCCAGCGACACCGGCGGCACCCCTGGCCGCCTGGCTGTTCTCCCAACCAGGCGCCACGGCAAACAACACCGCGCCTGTGACAACCCCATCAATCGCAACCGAGCCCCTGATGACTCTGGAGGTGGGAGTTCTGGCTCCATCGACCGGCGGCCGCACACCCTCCTCTGAGTGAGCAGTGACAACGTCCGACAAGTCAAAGTTGCCCACGGCAAGAACCCTTCGAGGCACGGGTCAGGCATTGCCGCGGTACGCACGATGCCGACGCCTGAGCAGCCGGCGGGGGCCGACGGACTTACCGGGGCTCGCTGAGTTGGTCCTTTCTGGTCACGGTCAGGTAGGTCACCAGGGCGAGGATCGCGATCAGGAAGAGCGCGCTCGTGCCGGTCGTTCCGAGGCCGAGACCGCCGTCGTCGCGGGGCTGGGAGAGGAAATCGCCGATCGAGGCTCCCAGCGGCCGGGTCAGGATGTAGGCGATCCAGAACACCACCGGGCCGAGCTTCAAAACCGTAGTGGGCCACGGCCACCACTGCTATGACCGCGGCGAAGACGACCGCCGAGACCCAGTAGCCGAGGCTGAACTGCTCCGCCACCAGGTCACCTGCCGCGGTTCCCAGGGCGAAGGTGAACAGGATTGCCAGCCAGTACCACGCCTGCCGGCGCACCATGACGATGCTGTGGATCGAGAGGGTGCGTTCGGCGCCGTACCAGAGTGCGAACGTGACAGCGAGCGCGGCGGCGAACACCGCGGTGGTCAGCTCGAGCGGTACTCCGATCGAGTCGGTGAGGTTGTCGGTGATCAAGGTGCCGGCCACAGATGTCAGCACCACGACCGGCCAGTAGAGGGCCGGACCGTAGCGGTCGGCCCGGAACTGGAAGATCAGCGCGATCACCAGTAGCGCAGCCGACCACGAGGGTGGTGTAGGTGAGGCCGAACCCCAGAGTGTCGTTCAGGAAGTCTGCGGCTGTTTCACCGACCGTTGTCCCGAGCACTTTGATGAGCCAGAAGTACACGGTCACCTCAGGGACCTTGCTGAGCAGTCGAGTGCCGATCCCGGCAGACGCCGATCGCGTCAGGTCAGAAGTCATGGGCCGGACGCTGAACGGACTCGGCTGAGCGGACACTGAGTGCGACTCGGTTCACGCCAGGTAAAGGCCCGCGCCGACCAGGACGGCCCACAGGAGACCGGCGAGGAGCAGGACTCGGTCGCGGAAGATCTCGTGCTCGGGCAGCTCGCCCCGACCGGTCGACACCAGCAGCCCGTAACGCAGCAATCCGGTCAGAAACGGCAGGAACGAGACGGTGAGCAACTGGCGGATGACATCGTCGCCGAGATACTGGAACGCCCACAGTCCATAGGACAGGACGGTCCCGAGCAGGGCGACTGTCGTCAACTGGTCGAGCCAGCTCGCGGAGTACGCCGCCAGAACCGGCCGGCTGCGGGCGTCGGAAGTCGTCGAGCTTCGCTCGGCCCGGCGTTTCCCCGCGACCAGGAAGAGCGCACCGAAGAGCGAGACGAGCAGGAACCAGTTCGAGACCGCCACGCCGGTCGCCGTACCGCCTGCCGCGGCCCGCAGGACGAACCCGAGCGCGACGGCAACCACATCGACGACGGCGATGTGCTTGAGCCCAAAGACGTAGGCGAACTGGACCGCCAGGTAGCCGAAACCGATCAGAAAGGTCGGAATCCCAAGACTGCCGGCGATCGTCAACCCGGCGACGACCCCTGCACATCCCCAGACCAGCGCGACCATCGGGCTGACCGCGCCGGAAGCGACGGGCCGATGCTGTTTCCTAGGGTGACGGCGATCATCGGGCGCGTCCCGTACGTCATTGAACGCATAGATGCCGACGGACAAGAGGATGAAGGCCGCGGCAGCCACCGTTGCCCTCAGCAACGCGTGCGGCTGGTCGATCACTCCGGCAGCCACTGGTGCCGCGAAGAGCATCACCGCCTTGTGCCACTGCTGCGGCCGGCTGAGCCTGAGCAGTGACGCGGCACGGGAGGTTCGCAGGACGACGGCAGAGGAATTGCGGAGGTTGGTCATCGCGTCACGACGTAGAAGAAGTCGCGTTGGTCGTCGATCAGGTAGCGATCGGACGGAGACGTCATCGACTGGAGCAGTCGCCTGCTGGTCATCGGGCCGTTGCCGGTTGGCTGCTCGATGTCGAAGCTGACCATCGCCGAATGGATGTCGAGCTCCATCCCTTCGCGGATGCCGGCTTGGTGCATCGCGGCGGCGAGGGTGGCCAGCGTCAGGCCGTTACCGGCCACATAGATGAGGTTGCCTCGGGCATCGGTTCCGAGGCCGGACCGCCAGGTGTACTGGAACTGGCTGCGGGCACTTCCCCAGCGCCCCTGCCAGTTGCCGCTCAGACCGTCGACGACCTTGCCGTCGCTGATCACCAGGTCCAGGTTCTGCCGTACGGCGACCACGTCCAGACTCATCCGCACGGTCTGGTTCCACGCACCGATCCTGGCCACTCCGGAGCGATCGATCACCACCGACGCACGACCGTCGACCAGCGGCACCGCCGCCGACTCGGTCGTCCACCAACCCCCATGCGAGTCAGCCGTCTTGAAGCCGGCGTTGAACACGGCGACCAGTCGGGACCGGGCGTCCGCTGGCACCGAATAGCCGTCCCTCGATGCCATCCCCACCACCGGCTCCCGAGTGCCGGGCATCAGCCGCAGGCTGTCCACCGTCTGTGGGATCAGCGCTGCGGCCGCGGTCACGGGCAGGTGAGCGGGATCGGGCCGGAACCAGGTGGTCCACAACAGGGTCCTCCGCTGTGGGCCCTGGCGGGCGGCGCTCCACACTCCCTCATGTGCGAGCGTCTTCACTGTCGGGAGGGTTCTGATCACCGGAAGGCCTATCGGATCACCGCCTGTCGGCGCAGGCTGGCCGGCAGACGGGATGTCCTGCGGCGTCCCGGTCGTGGGCGGTGCATGGCGGGAATACCGCCAGGTCTCGATGGTGTCGATCAGCTTGCCGCCGCCGTGGTCACGGATCCATTCCACAGACCGTACGGCGAAGCTCGCGTTGCCGGGGTACAGCAGCGCCCGGACGTACGAGACCGCCGGCACGACGAGCAGCGCGCAAAGGATCAGCGCGATCCACTGGATGCGGCGACGGCGACGGATCTTCCTGGCCGGTCTGGTCAGCGAATGCTTCATGCCACCAGTAGATCGATCGGGAGCTGAGAAGAACCGGAGAGAATCCTCATCGCAGCGAGTCCGGCAGCATACGCACCGGCACGCGCCGTAAGACCCACACCGCCAGAGCCGTCGACCGCGGCGCCCAGACGACCACCTGACGACCACGCAGGGCCCGTACGACCCGGAATGCAACCTTGTCCGGAGTCGTCGCCAGTGGTGGCTTCGGCAGCCCGGCCGTCATCCGGGTGGCGACGAAGCCGGGTCGAACCACCACGACACGAACACCGGCGGCAGCAGCCTGCGGAGCCGACAGGACGGCGGTGGTGTCGGCCAACTGCTTCCCCAGAGCGTACGCCGCGATCGACTGCCGTGGCCGCGCAGCCGCCGCGGACGACAACAACACCAGCCGGGCCGAGCCAGAGCCGGACAACCTTGCGATCAACGCGCGAACGAGCAGCGCCACCGCCAGACCATTGACGACAACGCCGTCGACGAAGGTGTCCGCGGCCATGGTTCCCACCGCGACGACGGCCAGGTCGACCTGATGGTCCGCGGACAGATGCGCGAGGAGCCCGTCGATCTCCTCCGTATGCAGCGATGCGTCGTACTGCGCGGTCGTGACGTAGTAACCGATGTCGCGCAATTGCTCCGCGTTGCGCCACAACTCGCCACTCGGCCGACCAGCCAGTACGACGCGACGCGGTGGCGGCCCGAGCAGTTCCTTCAGCACGGCCAGGCCGATCTCGGACGAGCCGCCCACCAGCAGCGCCGTACCGGAAGTCATGCGAGAAGCCCCAGTCGTTCAGCCAAGGCCGAGGTCAGCAGGCGATCCGGGTCGAGCCGGAGCTGGGTACGCTGCCAGCTCTGCAATCGGGAGTACATCCGCCGCAGCAGTACAGGATCGACCACCGCGTCCTTCGCCAGATAGACCCGGCCGCCCGCGTCGGCGACCAGTTCGTCCACGGTTCGCAATGCATCGCGGTTCTCAAGCCAGCGAGCTGGCAGGTCGACGGCCAGGGTCCAGCCATGAATCGGGAAGGACAGTGGGCCCGCGGTTCCGAAGCCGAGGTTCTTGATCGTGCTCAGCGCGGGGGTCAGCCGGCGCGCGACCAGGTGCGCCAGGACCTGGGTCAGGACCTTCTCGGCGTTGGCCGGAACGGCGAGCTGATACTGGATCAGTCCACCGCGCCCGAACGCCGCGGGCCAGGATTCGGCGGCGTCGAGCGGGCACAAGGCGGCACCGATCGGCAACAGACCCTCGCGGGCCCTGGAAAGGTGCCAGCGTGCCGTCGAGGCGGCGGCAATGGTCGCGCCGCACACCAAGCCTGGTCCGGGGAGCGAGCGGATCGTCCGACCGGTCCTGGTACCACGCCGTTCCGGGTACGGCGGGACGGCAGTCGGCAACTCGGCGGCACGGGTGGGCCGGCACTCGTCGACGACCGCCCGGCCGAGTCGCCGTCCCGGGGAATGCGTGTCCAGCCAGGCCACCACGTGCAGGTCCGGATCAAGCTCTTGCCGGACAGCCAGCGATCGCAGAACTTCGAGCGTCTCGTCCATCGACCGCGTTCGCAGCCGCCGTTGCGTGGCCCAGCCGGTCTCCACCCGCCGTAACTGGATCCCGGCTCGCAGGATCACCCCGGTCAGGCCCATCCCACCGACCGTCGCCCAGAACTCGTCCGGGTTCTGGGCAGCCGACAGGTCATCAACCGAGCCGTCGGAGCGGAGCAGGGACAGCCCGAGCACGTGCTGCCCGAACGAGCCCGCGCCCGGGTGGTTCTTGCCGTGGACGTCACTCGCGATCGCCCCACCGACGGTGATCCGTTCCGTCCCGGGCAGAACCGGCAGCAGCCACCCGATCGGAAGGGTCTGGTCAATGATGTCCCGCAGCAGCGCACCCGCCTCGACAACAATGATGCCGTTCAGCTGGTCAAACGAGACCACCCGGTTGTGCGCGGTCATGTCCAGCACCGTCGCCCGCTCCGGCAGGGCGGCGTCGCCGTAGCTGCGGCCGGCGCCCCGGACCGTGATCCGGGCGGCCGCGCGCACCGCTCGGATGACGTCCTCGTCCGACACCGGCCGCCGGACCAGGCTCCGCCGATGCGAGCTTCGGCCCCAGCCGGACAACGCGACCACGCTCTCGTCCGGATTCATCCGACCGACCCCGTGGCGCGCCATTGCCGTACGACGCCGAAGCCGATCGGGATCAACGACAACACCACGATGACGGCGATCACCGGCAGCAGGTACCGATCGATGCCCGGGATCCGCGACCCCAGCAGATGGCCGGCCAGGACCAGCCCGACGGTCCAGAACGCACCGCCGATTGCCTGCCAGGTGGTGAAGATCCGACTGTCGATCCGCAACGCGCCCGCCAGCGGATTCATCACCGTGCGGACGCCCGGAACGAAGCGTGCAAGCACCACTGCCCGCCCGACGCCGTACGAGTCGAGATGCTCTCGGGCACGCCGGGCGACCAGGGTCAGCCGCGGTCGGTCCGGCCGCTCGACCAGCGAAGGACCGAAGCGGCGGCCGAGCAGATAGCCGACCTGGGCTCCAGCCAGCGCACCGGAGGGCGCGAGCACGAGAGTGAGCGGGAGTGACAGGTTTATGCCGGTCGTGGTCAGCAGGCCCGCGGTGAACAGCAGCGAGTCACCGGGCAGGAAGAACCCGATCAGCAGACCGGTCTCTGCGAACATCACCAGCAGCACCGCCCACGGCCCCAGGTGGGACAGCAAACTGTGCGGGTCCAGCAGATTCATCGATCCAGCTCCATGATCGTCGGTAGGTGCGTCGGCACCGACGCTAGGACGTCGGTGCTGAGAGCAGGCTGAGTGCGGATCCCCTGGTATGCACGCAGATGCTGATCCACGACGACGTCCCAGGTCATCACCGGGTCGGTGCGCAGGTTGTGGTTCTGGATCCGCCGTAGCAGCGAAGGATTCGTCAGCAGCCCGGCGGTCGCGATCGCCATCTCCCGGTCGCCATCGACCAGCAGTCCCTCGACTCCGGGCCGGACGAACTCCGCCACCCCACCGGACGCCATCGCGACCACCGCGAGCCCCGCACAGCGCGCTTCCAGTGCCGCAACCCCGAACGACTCGAGCTCCGCCGGCGCGAGGTAGACATCAGCCGTCGCATACAACTGCTGGATCTCGAAGCGGGACAGCCGACCGGGCAACTCCACCCAGCCCGTCATCTCAGTGCGCCGCACCGCGCGGGCAACCGTGGTCGCCTGTGGGCCCGCGCCGACGATCACCGCCCGCAGCGGAACGTTCGACGGAACCTGCCCTCGGACCTCCCGAAGGATGCGAATCAACGCCGACGGCCGTTTGCGCCGCGCCAGCCGCATGGTGCTGACCAACGTCAACCGGTGGCCCGGACGTCGCAGTTGCCGCCAAGGTCCTGGATCGATGCCGTTGTGCAACAAATCCACCGGCCGGTCCGGCAACGCCCGTCGTACCTCGGCGGCGACAACCCGGCTCACCGCGCTCCAGCGAACGTCCGTTCCGAACCCACGATCGAGCCGGGCCAGCGTCCAGGGCATCAGGACTCCGCCGGCCGCGGGCAGCGAATGCATCGTGATGATCGCCGGTACGCCGTTGCTCGCGGCGATCGAGGTCGCTGCCCAGGCGAGCGGTGAGAC
Source organism: Kribbella caucasensis (assembly GCF_004361855.1). Lineage (GTDB taxonomy): Bacteria > Actinomycetota > Actinomycetes > Propionibacteriales > Kribbellaceae > Kribbella > Kribbella caucasensis. The sequence goes on along the minus strand of NZ_SNWQ01000003.1, from coordinate 534,385 downwards.
CAGGGAGGCGTGCGCGTGCAGTACGTCGTACTGCCCCGACGCCAGCACGTTCCTGATCAGTTCAGTTGCTACTGGCAACGGTACGCCGGCGACTGCGGGAAGCCTGATCACCGGGACAACGCCGGTCTCGACCGCCGGGGCCGCGGTCGTCGTGAACACGGTGACGGCATGACCCGCGTGCCGAAGCCGGCCGGCGAGATCGTGCACGTGCAGCTCGATACCGCCAAGGCGCGGCAGGTAGTAGTCGCTGAAGAGGGCGATCCTCATACTGTCGTACCTGCGGCCTGCCGGGTTCTCGGCCTGTTCCGCAGGCACCAGATCGCCAGGGTGGCGCCACCGACCGGGATCTCCAGCAGGTATGTGAAACCGCGGAACAACAGCAGCCCGGCCGTGATCGCCGCAGGATCCCCACCCAACGCCACCAGGGCCGCCGACGTTCCGACCTCGACGACGCCGGCGCCGCCGGGAGTGAGCGGGATCAGTGTCAGCAGTCTCTCGACGGCGAGCCCGGTGATCAGGATCGGAAGGCTGAGCGCGGTCCCTAGCAACTGGAAGCACATCCAGAGCAGGCCAAGCTGCAGAATCAGATAGGCGACCATGCCAAGCGTCATCCGGCGCCAGCCCCGGCGGAACACCCGCAGGACCGAGATGCGCAGCTCCGGCAGTGACAGCGCCAGCATCGGCCGGCGGCGGAAGAAGCCGAGCAGGCGATCGAGCCTCCTCCCGGTCGTTGCGGCGGCCGAGGGTCTGGCCAGGAACCAGGCCACTGCCGCCAACGCCGCCAGCACGGGTATCAGTGCCAGGCCGGTCCGGCCGATCGGCAGCGCCGTTGCGCTGTGCATGGTCGGCGCGAGCATCAGCGCGACCGCGACCACACCTAGCTTGGCGACGACATTCGTGAGCGTTGTCACCGCGAGAAAGCCACCGAACGCAGCGGGGCTGAAGCCCCATCGACGGGTCATCGCGTAGTTAAGGCCGGTGCCGGCTGCTCCGCCGAGCGGGAGCACATTCGCCACGGCGCTGCCGGTCAAGCTCAACGTCAGCCCTCGGCGCTTCGTCAACCCCGGAAGCGAGGCCGCCAGCACGAACGTATGCGACCACAATCCGGCGATCCACAGCACGGTCAACGCCGCCAGGCCCGGCATCGACACTGCTCTGAGCACTTCGCCGACGGCTGCCCAGGTAGTGCCGACGGCTCTCGGCAGCAACACCATCAGCGTCGCGGTCGCGCAGCCCGTCAGCACCGAGGTGATCACCCGTCGGGTATGGAAACGTTGCACATCGAGCCTTCCTCTTCCGCCATCCAGCCTTTCCGGCCATCCTGGGAGCCAGTCGCTGAGAGCTGACTGAGAGCGGTTCGGTCGGGTCACCGACCATGCGATGCTCGGCCCATGCCCTTCACGCTGGTGTCCTTCCACGCACACCCCGACGACGAAGCCCTATTGACGGGTGGAACCCTCGCCCGCCTCGCCGCCGAGGGACATCGCGTCGTGCTCGCCGTAGCGACCGACGGCGAAGCCGGCGCCGCGGCCTCGTCGTACCGCACCGATCTGGCCGCCCGTCGACGCGACGAGCTCGACCGGTCCGCGGCCGCTCTCGGCTGTGCGCGCGTCGTACGGTTCGGTCTGCCTGACTCCGGCTGGACCAGCGCCGAACAACCGCCCGCCGGCTCCTTCAGCCGGCTACCGGTGACGGAGGCGGCAGCTCCCCTCGCGGACCTTCTGCGCGAAGAGCGGGCCGATGCCCTCACCATCTACGACCCGGCCGGTGGCTACGGCCACCCCGATCACAGGCAGGTACACGCCGCCGGTCTGTACGCCGCCCGACTGGCCGGCACTCCACTCGTGCCGGAGGCAACGATCGACCGGACGCTGATCCGGCGGCTGATCCGCCTCGTCAGCGCCCTGCCCGGAGTGCTTCCCGACCTCCGTGCCGCCGACTACGAGCATGCCTACACATCCCGCTCAGACATCACCCATCGTCTCGACGTCCGGCAGTATTCCGACGCCAAGCGCCGCTCCTTCGAGGCGCATGTCAGCCAGGCCAGCTCCGATGACGGCGCCCGGACCCTCGCGCTGCTGCTGAGACTCCCACCCTGGCTCTTCCGCCGAGTGCTCGGCCGCGAGTGGTTCGTTGAGCATGGACGCCGGCCCGGCGTACCGCCCGTCGACGACCTATTTGCGAGTCTCCGGACGCCTCACCGAGCACACTCAGCGGACTCTCAGCTAGGAGCAGCACACTGGACGACATGCGGGTGCTGATGGTGGAGGACGAGGTCCGGCTGGCCGACACGGTCCGCCGAGGCCTCACCGACGCCGGTTTCGTGGTCGAGGTCGTGCACAACGGCGAGGACGCGGTCTGGGCCGCCACCGAGCACACGTACGACGTGATCGTGCTCGACATCATGCTGCCGAAACTGAACGGCTACAAAGTGCTCGAGCAGTTCCGCGAACGGGGCGTCTGGACGCCGGTCCTGATGCTGACCGCCAAGGACGGCGAGTACGATCAAACGGACGCCTTTGACCTCGGCGCCGACGACTACTTGACCAAGCCGTTCAGCTTTCTGGTCCTGGTAGCACGGCTGCGAGCACTGATCCGCCGCGGCGGGCCCGAGCGCCCTGTGGTCCTGGTCGCCGGCGACCTCACACTCGACCCGGCGCGACGGCGGGTCGAGCGGGCCGGCCAGGAGATCGTTCTCACGCCACGCGAGTACGGGCTGCTCGAGTTCCTCATGCGGCACCGAGGCGACACCGTCAGCAAGATGGAGATCCTGGAGAGCGTCTGGGACCCGGCCTTCGACGGCGACCCGAACGTGGTCGAGGTGTACATCCGCTACCTCCGGCTGAAGCTCGATGCCCCCTTCGGCCGGCACGCGATCGAAACCGTCCGCGGGATGGGATACCGACTCGACCATGAAGGTGGCTGACGCATGACGACGACCGACCAGCGAATCCGCCGCCCGGCCGCTACCCGGTATGCAGTACCGGTCGCCGGCGCGGCGGTCGCGGTGATGGGCACGCTCGGGATCATCGCGCTGGCAGATAGCGCCACCGAATCCGACGGGCTGGCCGCTTTCGATCCGGAGTTCACCGCCGACGCGGTCGGCAGCAGGACCGCGCCGTTGACCGTGCTCGCCCGAGCCCTGACCTTCCTCGGCGATGTACCCGTCTTGGTCGTACTGATGCTGGTCGCCGCTGGACTGGTCTTCCGCGCGACGCGATCGTGGCGCGCACCCGGGCTGCTCCTGTTCGCGATGGCCGGCTCAGCCGCGTTGACCTACGGTTTGAAGGCTCTGGTCGAGCGCCACCGCCCCGGTATCACCTTTGTGCTGGGACCGGTCGACACCAGCTTCGCCTTCCCCTCCGGTCACACCCTGAACTCGACCGTGTTCCTGGGGATGGTGTGCAGTCTGGTCTGGACTGGTTTGGGGTCACGCGTTGCCAAGGGCGCGGCCGTGTCCGCCGCGCTGGTGCTCAGCACCGGGATCGGCCTGAGCCGGGTCTATCTCGGGTACCACTGGGCCACCGACGTCTTGGCCGGTTGGACCGTCGCGGTGACCTGGCTGGCGATCGTCGTCACCGCCGCGCAGCTCACCCGATGGTTGCCGGGGGCGATGGGCCGCGCACCGGAAGAGTGACCACGAAACGCGCACCGCCCAGGGGTGACTCGGTGATCGCCACTGTGCCGCCGTGGCCGCGGACGACCTCCTGCACGATCGACAGGCCCAGTCCGGAGCCACCGCTGCGGCGATCCCGGCTGGCGTCGAGCCGGACGAACCGCTCGAAGACGCGGTCCCGCTCGGACTCGGGGATCCCGTCCCCATCATCGTCCACCTGTAGCGTCGCCTGACCGTCGTACTCGGCGAGTGTGAAACTGACCTTGCTGTGAGCTGCCTGGACCGCGTTGTCGGCGAGGTTGCGGATCACCTGGCTGAGCTTGGCGGCATCACCCGACACCCGCACGGGTGGCACCACGCCTTCCACCTCGGGTCCGCCGGCCGCGCGCAGCCGGCGGAGCTCGTTGCCGACCAGGTCGTCGAGGTCCACGTCGGCCCGTTGCAACCGCAACCCGGTATCGTCGGCCTTCGCGAGCAGCAGTAGATCCTCGACCAGCCGGCGCATCCGCTCCGTCTCGGCCTGCATGACCCGGTGCAGCTCCTGTCCTGACTGGCCGGTGCTGTCAGCAACGATCACCTCGAGGGCGGCCACCAGGCTGGCGATCGGAGACCGGAGCTCATGGCTGGCGTCGGCCACGAAGCGGCGCTGAGTCTCCTGCCCCGCCTGCAGCCGGTCGAGCATTTCGTTCATCGTCACCGCGAGCCGCGCGATCTCGTCGTCCGCGGCCGGCACCGGCACCCGATCGGCGAGCTGCCCGACGCCGATACCGTGCACCCTGGACCTGATCTGCTCTACCGGCCGTAGCGCTCGACCGACCAGCACCCAGGTCGCGCCGCCAACGAGCAGCAACAACAGGGGGAATCCGATCAGCAGGTAGGTCGTGACCGTGCTCACCGTGTCCCGTTGGGCTTCCACCGACGCTGCGACGACGACCGTGTATCTGGCTCCTTGGTAGTCGGTGCCACGGGCAATAACCAGGTAAGCGGTGTCGTCATCGAGCAGGGGCATCTCTCCGGCGTCGTCTCGGGCGACCTGGCCCGTCGGCGGTCTGAGCCCGGACAGCGGCACCTTGTCATACCGCAGCGACGAGGTCGCCACCACCCTGCCGTTCTGATCGACCACTTGGATGACCTGGCTCGGCCTGGTGTTCTCTACCAGCTCATTCGACAGCCCGTCCTCGCCCTGCTCCTGGATCTGGCTCGACACATCGAGCGCTCGCGACTCGGCCTGATCGGCGACACTCGTGATCAGCGCCCGCTGCAGAAGCAACAGCAACACGCCCGCACCGATGGCCAGCGCACCGGCGACGACCACGATCGCCGCGGCTGTGGACCGGCCACGAACGCCGGATCGGCGAATCGCTGCCACCACACGGCTCACGGCCGGCATGACTCACCTCCCGCTCAGCGGCTCCTCAGCCGCATCCACGGCCGTCATTCACATACTGCCAGGCGGCAACAGCCCGAGCCGCCCCGGGCGCCGAGGCCCCTGCGTATTCGATCCGCAGGCACACCGCCGGGTACGTGCCGATCCGCGTCGAGGAACCGATGCCCAAGGCAACGGCGTTGACCAGAACGCCTGTGTGCGTATGGCCCGGAGTGAGCCGAGCGCCTGCCCCGCCGCGACCGTGCGATGGGGGCGCGCTTCCGTTCGCCGGCACGCGAGCCGCGGGGGTTGCCGACCGCTGTCGGCGAGGAGCAGGCTGGACAGGTCGCCGCAGTCGGTCTGCTTGAGCGCGGCGACGTCGTCCAAGTGAGCGCAGGATGGTGATCTCACCCCACTTCGACAAAGCTCCTAGTCCCGCAGGGTGGTCACCGAAAGCAACTGCCCGACTGCGCCGTACCGGATGCCGGAGTGTGGCCCCAACAGAGCCCGCCCGTCGAGGACAAGCCGGTCGAGACTGCCGACATCGTGGTTTCCCTACGGCGCTACGCGTATCTGATCCGGCCGCGACATGCGAGCGAGGGGTCGACTGCTCAGATGTAGTCGGGTTGCCGGACAAAACCTACGATCCCCATTAGGGGGCTCACCGGCCGCCCGGGCCACCTTCCCAGGCAAAACGCGCGGCGGCGCCCATCCAGCAAGACCACGCAGATCCCCTCCGGCCGGGGGTGCGGCTCGGTCGCCTCCCAGCCATGAGCACAGAGCGGATATGTGGTTATCGTCTGGCCTCTCGCGGCGGTCAGTGAAGACCACGCACAGCGGACACTCGAGACGTTCTTGGATCGAGCCGATCCGCGAACGAGCTCCTCCGATCGACTCTTCGGCTGGCACCATCGGAATCCGTCCGATAATTGACCGCGGTCAACCGAGCGGTAGTCGCACGGTGATCACTGCGCCGCCAAGCGGCTCGCCGTTGCGCGCCTCGACATTGCCACTATGCGCGGCAACCACCGCGCGCACGATCGCCAGACCCAGACCAGCCCCGGACGACCCCGGTGTCCGGGCGTCGTCGCCGCGGACGAACCGTTCGAAGGCTGAGTCGATGACGGCGGGTGGGAACCCGGGTCCGTCGTCGGCGATCTCCAGTGCCGTGGTCGTCGCGTCGCTGGTCACCCGGACGTGGACGGTCCTGGCTCCGGCGGCGGCGCTGTTGTGCAGCAGGTTGGTCAGCACCTGGCGGAGCCGATCGGGGTCCCCGTCAACGACCACGGTTTCGCCAAGAACCTCGATCCGCGATCCGAGTACCGGGCCCAGGCGCCGCGCTTCGCCGGTGGCCAGGTCCAGCACGTCGACCGGCTCACGGCGAATGACGAGCGAGCCGGCTCGCTCGCGTGCGAGGAGCAGCAGGTCCTCGGCGAGCCGGGTCAGTCGTTCGGTCTCGCCGAGCGCCGCGACGAGCGAGCGCTCGACCTCGGCCGGTTCGCCGAGTGCGGACAAGGCGAGCTCGATCTCCCCCCGAAGCACCGCGATTGGGGTCCGCAACTCGTGGCTGGCGTCGTCCACGAACGCTCGCTCCCGCTCGAAGGCGACCCGGAGCCGGCCGAGCATTCCGTCGAGGGTCCGTGCGAGCCGGGCGATCTCGTCATTGCCGGGTACGGCGGGCAGCCGGCGATCGGTTTCGACCGACGAGATCGCGGCCGCCTCGCGGGTCAGGATGTCGACCGGCCGGAGTGCTGCCCGGACGACCAGCCATCCGGCGAGGCCGAGAAGGCCGATCAGCAGCGGTGCGGCCAGCAGCAGGACGGCCACCAAGTGCTCGCGGGCCGCCTGTAAGGGTTCCGCGGAGACGGCGACCACCAGGACCTCGCCCGATACCAGCCGCCGCGGCAGGATCCGCACCTTCGACCGATCGGCCTCGCCGCCGAGCGAAAGCGATCGTGTCTCGGCGACGTCGCGCTGAAGGTCTCTGACGTCCGCCGCGCTGAGCAGTCTGCCCTGGCCCAGGGATGGTGAGCCGGCCAGCAGGGCGCCGTCGGATGCGTACAACTGCGCTATCGGGTCACGGGCGACGACCCCGGTGTCACCCGCCCGCAAGGCGGCCGAGATGTCGGAGCTGCGCGACGTCAGGTCCTCGTCGAGAGCGGACGTCAGTTGGTTGTCCAAGGCGACGTACAGAACGGCCAGGCACAGACTGAGCACGACGGCCGCGCCGACCGTGAACACCAGAGTCACCCGACCCCGCAACGAGCGCGGCAGCAATCGCATCCCTTTCACCGTCCTCTCATCCTCTCGGCCCGATCCTGGCACCGTGACCCCGGACAGCACCCACTCGCCTCGCCCAGCGCGGCTGCGCGGCCGCAACCCGACCTTGAGCCTGCACCCCGGGGTCCGGTCGTACGACGGGCTCACCCGCCGTGAACGGGGGACAGACCTGGCGCGCGACCTGCTGGGATCCTGGACCGCCGCCACGATAGGCGCGGGCCTGGTTGGGGTGGGGATAGTGCTGACCGTACGACGCGACGCCGCCACCGGCATGACCGTCGTACTGTCCGGTCTCGGGGTGATGGCGCTGTCCATCGTGCTGATGACCTCGAAACGCCTCGACGACGCCGCGGCCGAAGTCGCGCTGTACGACCTCGAGTCGGACCGCCGCGCGGCGGTTGCCATCGAGGAACTCCGCGACGAGGTCGAGCGACTGCGTGGTGACCTCGCGCGGCTCACCGCCCGGGTGCAGACCTCGGTGCGGCCACTCGATGAGGCGGGTGAGCCGCAGCCATGAGGCAACCGAGTTCTACGATGACAGGTATGCGGCTGCTCGTGGTGGAGGATGATCCCGGCATGGCCGCCCTGCTGGTCCGCAGCCTGCAGCGGGAGGGGTACGCCGTCGATGCCGCTGCCAACGGCGCGGACGCACTGTGGAACGCGCTCGAGAACGACTACGACGCCGTGGTGCTCGACGCCATGATCCCGGCGCCAGACGGCTTCGAGGTCTGCCGCCGGATGCGAGCCGAAGGCCGGTGGGCGCCCGTGCTCATGCTGACCGCGCGGGACGCCGTACCGGACCGTGTCCGTGGCCTCGACTCCGGTGCCGACGACTACCTCACGAAGCCGTTCGCCCTGGCGGAGCTGTTCGCCCGGGTCCGGTCGCTCACCCGGCGAGGACCGCTGGAACGTCCCGTCGTCCTGCAGGTCGGCGATCTGACCCTGGATCCGGTGTCACGGATCGTCCGGCGGGGCGAAGCCGACGTCGCACTGTCCCCGAAGGAGTTCGCGCTTCTCCAGGAACTGATGCGCAGACCCGGCGAGGCACTCAGCCGGAGCTACCTGATCGACCATGTCTGGGACTTCGCATACGACGGTGGGTCGAACGTGGTCGACGTCTACATCCGCTACCTCCGCGACAAGGTGGACCGCCCGTTCGGCCGGGACACCATCCACACCGTCCGCGGCGCGGGCTACCGACTCGATCCCGACGCCGAATGAGCAGCCTCCTCCGCGAGCTGGCGAGAGTGCCGCCCTGGGCACTGCTGCTCGTGGTGTTCGCATTGCCCGCGCTCGAGGCCTCGACCCTGCTGGGTGTCGTGATACCGGCGGAGATCGCCGTACTGCTCGGCGGAGTCTTCGCACACGAGGGCCGAGTGCCACTGCTCGCCGTGATGGCGGTCGCGGCGCTGGGCGCGGTCGTTGGCGACAGCATCGGATATGCCGTCGGCACCAAGCTGGGACCGGGTTTGTTCTCCCGCGCGTCCGAAGCTACGAGGCAGCGTCTGGACCGCGCGCAGGCGTTCGTCCAGAGGTACGGCGGTCCCGCCGTCCTGCTCGGTCGTTGGGTGGCGCTACTGAGGGCGCTGGTCCCCTCGGTCGCCGGCGCCAGCGGCTTGCCCTACCGGCGCTTCGTCGCGTACAACGTGGCCGGCGGGACGCTCTGGGCCGTCACCGTAGCCGGCATCGGGTTCCTCGCCGGTGCGGCCTACGCGCGAGCCGAACGCTACCTCGGCTGGTCCGGCGTACTGATCGCGATGGTCCTCGTGATCGTTGCGCTGATCATCAGACGCCGGCACAGCAGATGAGGTAGCCGCCTACGCGGCCCTGGGCGGAATGACCACGACTGGACATGGCACCCGGAACACCAACTGGGGCACGAGCAGGCTGGCCTTGGCGCGGGTGAGCTCGCTCGGGCGAGGCGGGTCGAGCACGAGCAGGTCGGCATCGTGAGCGGCGGTCAGCAGGACCGGGAGCGTCGGCCCATGCACCGCGAGACAGCAGGCGGCGTTGCCGGGGCCGAGCGCGTCGGCGACCAGCTTGGCGAGCTTCACATCGGCATCGGCCTGCGCGTCCGCGAGACTCAGGCTCAGAGCCACCGGCGGCCGGGTGGCGGGGGCGGCCGGTGGCCGGGCGGCTCGCCATGCCATCACGGCGCGCAGGCGCGCCTGGCGGAGCCGGGCTTCGTCGGCGGCCCATCTCAGCGCCTCCTTCGAGCCTGTCGACGGATCGACCGCGACGACGATGAATCCACTCATGACGTGACCTCCCGATGGTTGGTGGTTGCCGACAATGGGTTGGCGATGTCCTCGAGCGACCGGCGCTCGGCGTCGACGCCGAAGTACCAGGCGATGACTCCGCCCGCGATCATGATCACGGCACCGATCACGTAACCCCAGGTCAGCGGATTCCGGTCCGGGGCCGCGCTGTCGCCGGTGCCGATGAGATGCCCGAACAGGAACGGCGCGACGACTCCCCCGGCCCCTTGCGAGATGGCGAAGAAGAACGAGATCGCCTGGCCGCGCAGCTCCAGCGGGAAGATCTCGCTGACGGTCAGGTACGCCGACGACGCGCCGGCCGAGGCGAGGAAGAAGATCGCGCACCACATGGCGGTCTGGGTAGTGGCGTTGAGCAGTCCGGCCTGGAACAGGTAGGCCGATGACAGCAGCAGCAATCCCGAGACCCCGTATGTGAACAGGATCATCCGGCGCCGGCCAATGGTGTCGAACAGGTGCCCGATCAGCAGCGGCCCGAGAAGGTTGCCGAGGGCAAACGGGAAGAAGTAGTAGCTGGTGTGCGCCTTCGGTACGCCGTAGAAGTGCTGCAGGACCAGAGCGTAGGTGAAGAAGATCGCGTTGTACAGGAAGGCCTGCGTCACCATCATCGAGAAGCCGAGGAAGGACCGCGACGGATAGTCGCGGAAGAACACCTTCGCGATCTTCAGGTAGGAAACCCTGTCGACCGGCGTGATCTCCAACGCCAGCCGATCTGGAACCGGCGTGAGCTCGGTGCCCCCGGACGCTGCCCGGCGCTCGATCTCCGCCACCGTGCACTCCGCCTCCTCCTGCCGTCCGTGGGTCATCAGCCAGCGCGGGCTCTCCGGGAGCGTCCGGCGCAGGAAGATGACGACCAGGCCGATCAGTGGCCCGAGGAAGAAGCCGATCCGCCAGCCCACGTTGGTGGGAAGGTGGTCGGACAGCAGGTACAGGTTGGCCACAGCACCGAGGGCAGCGCCACCCCAGTACGTCCCGTTCACCGCGATGTCGACCCGGCCGCGGAAGCGCGACGGGATCAACTCGTCAATCGCGGAGTTGATCGCCGTGTACTCACCGCCGATCCCCATCCCGGCGATGAACCGGAAGACCAACAGGAACCACAGACTGAAGGACAGACCGCCGATCCCACTCGCGACCAGGTAGACGGCCAGCGTCACCATGAACAGTTTCCGGCGGCCGAGCCGGTCGGTGATCCGCCCGAAGAACAACGCGCCCAGCACCTGGCCGGCCAGATAGACCGAGCCGACGGCGCCCACCGCACCGGCGGACAGGCCGAGCGTGGTCTGGTAACCAGCCTGCGACACGATCTGGATCTCCAGCCCGTCCAGGATCCAGGACACGCCCAGGCCGATGACAACCAGCCAGTGGAACCTTGACCATGGCAACCGATCCAGCCGGGCCGGTACCAGACTGCGAACCGGGCCGGTGGCCGTCGTTTCCGCGATACTCATCTCGCTCCTCTCTACGGCCTTCTCAGGCCGAGGTTGAAGGGTCCTGAGGCTCCGGTACGGCGAGCGGTCCGATGGCTGCCCGCACGGTCACCGGAGCTGCGTGCGCGAACCGCAGGGTCACCGGGATGTACGTGCCGGCAGCGAGCGACGTACGCAGGCCTTCGAGCTCGACACCGGTCCGCCACTCGAGATCGTCGAAGCCCGACGCCGGCAGCGCTATACCTGCTACCGGTTGACCGTTCTGCTCGAGCACGGCTCGCTCGGCGATCGGCGTCGAGACACCGACCAGGGTGTCGGCGGTCGGGGACGCGTTCGTGATCGCCAACCGCAGCGGCGCGCTGCCCCCGGCGGTGAGGCCGTGTGGCCCGTCGACCCACATGTCGTCGATGCGAACCTGGCCCGACTCGGCGTCGACGCCTCCTCCGGGAAGGTCCTGGAAGGGTGCCCACCCGCCGCAGCCGGCCAACGTCAACATCGCCAGCAGCACTGGCAGCCAGCGGATCGTTCTCCGGCCGGGCTTGATCATCCTCATGGTTGTGTCCCCTCGGTCAGGCGACTCGCGTCGGCGGGTGGCGGACGATGTCGTAGACGACCGCACCGTCGACTGTCTCGTCCTGCAGCAGCCGCTCGCTCAGTCGGTCGAGTGATGCGCGATGGCGCTCGAGCAGCAGATCGGCCTGATCCTCGGCAGCTCGGAGCACGCGTGCCACCTCCAGATCGACCTGCCGCTGGGTCGCCTCGGCGTACGGCCTGTTCCCGCCCTCGGCGCTGCCGGCAGCCGACACCGCGGTGGGGTAGGCGACCGGTCCGAGATCCTTCGAGAAGCCGTAGTCCCGGACCATTCGCAGCGCGAGGTCGGTCGCCCCGGCGAGGTCGTCCGCCGCTCCGGTCGAAGGCTCCCCGAACACGAGGAGTTCGGCCGCGCGGCCGGCCAGCCGCACCGCCAGCGACTCGCGCAGATACTGCTCGGTGTACAGCCGGCGCTCGTCGGTCGGGAGCTGATGCGTCGCGCCCAGCGCGAGACCGGTAGGGAGGATGGTGATCTTCGCGACCGGGTCCGCTGTCGGCGACAAGGCCGCCACCAAGGCGTGACCGGCCTCGTGCACGGCGACCCGCAGCCGCTCCTCGGGAAGCAGCGCGGCACCGTCGCGACGACCGAGGATGAGTCGTTCCCGGGCGTCCTCGAAGTCGGCCGGCCGCAGTTCGCCGCGACCGTCCCGGGCGGCCCGGAGCGCCGCCTCGTTCACCAGGTTCGCCAGGTCAGCGCCGCTGAAGCCTGGTGTACCTCTCGCCACATCCATCAGGTCGACGTGTCCGGTGAGCACCTTGTCGCGAGTGTGGACGCCGAGGATCTGTGCCCGCTCCGCCAGCACGGGCAGCGGAACCTGCACCTGCCGGTCGAACCGGCCGGGGCGGAGCAGCGCGGGATCGAGGATCTCCGGCCGGTTGGTGTTCGCCAGTACGACGACCGAACCGCCCTCGGTGAAGCCGTCCATCTCCGCGAGCAGCTGGTTCAGGGTCTGCTCGCGCTCGTCGTGCCCCCCGAAGCCGGTCACGCCGCGGCGGCCACCGATGGCGTCGATCTCGTCGATGAAGATGATGGCCGGACCGTTGCGCCGGGCATCGGCGAAGAGGTCGCGGACCCGGGATGCGCCCAGTCCGACGAACATCTCCACGAAGCTGCTGCCGGTGACCGCGTAGAACGGGACCTCTGCCTCCCCTGCCACGGCCCGCGCGAGTAGCGTCTTGCCCGTCCCGGGCGGGCCGACGAGCAGCACGCCGCGCGGACCTCTCGCGCCCACTCGCCGGTACCGCTCCGGATGTTGCAGGAAGTCGACGAGCTCCCGCACCTCCTCCTTCACCCCGTCGTAGCCGGCGACATCGTCGAAACGCGTGCGTGGCCGCTCGGCCTCCGTCACCCGGGCCGGCTTGCCCCGCAGGAGGCCGCCCAGCCCGCCGCCCGACCCCAGGCTCCGCTCGGCCCGGCGGCTGAACCAGACGAAGGCGCCGATGAGCAGCAGTGTGGGCAGGAGGGAGTCGATCAGTTGGCGCAGAGTGTCGGTAGCCGGCTCGGCCGATACCTGCACGCCGGCGTTCTCGAGGCGGTTGGCCAGATCGTCAGTGGTCAGCGCCCACGTGGGCGCCAGGGTGGCGAAACGTGTGCCACCGGTGAGCGTCCCGGTGATCTGTCCGTTGGCGCCAACGGCCACAGCGGACACCTTGTGAGTCTGGACATCCGCCAGAAACGCACTGTAGGTCAGCGATTCGGTTTGTGCCGCGGTGACGGCACCGGGACCGAAGAAGAGGATCGCGAAGATGCCCAGGGCAACGATGAAATGCCAGAGCCGCCAACGCCGCGCAGGTGGTGGCGTGGGCGGCGGCGTTGAGGATTGCCGCTGACCGTCGGAAGTCGATGAAGCCGGCGAACCGCTGAGCGGGTGCCGATCGGTCGTGGGGTCGGACGTTGGCATGGTCTGCTCCTTCGGACGACGCCGGGTACGGCGTCACCATCAACCCTGCCGGCGAGTTCATGAGAACTTCGTGAAAGAGCCGGACCGAGCCATGCAACCGTGCACGGTAGTTGCACAGTCATTCATGGTGACGACCGCCGCTGAAGGCGAGGCCGCATGATGAGGCGCGCCATGTAGCCCACAGACCGAACACATCCAACAGATGGTCGACGAGGTCGTACCGGAGGAAGCCGACATCCGCTGACCCTTCGCGGCTGGTGAGCGGTTGGGTGTCAGGCGGAACCATCGTCCGCGAGCGGCAGGACCTTGCTGTTCCTGGGGATCGGGCGTGGGGCCGGCAGTTCTCAGGCGCTCCTTGGCTTTGGGCGGGATGCCCGGCGGATCATGCTCAGGCGCTCGTCGTCTGAAAGCCCGCCCCAGACACCTGCATCCTGCCGAGTATCCAACGCCCATCCCAGGCATGCCTCGATCACCTCACAGCGGCGGCACACCTGCTTTGCTTCCTCGATCTGCCGCCGCGCAGGCTCGGCGTGCCCGATGGTGAAGAACAGCTCCGGATCCTCGCCCACACAGGCGCCACGCATCCGCCAGTCACTCATAAGGTCGCTCCCTGCCGATGTGTGGACATCTTCAGGCAATCAGGCTCGCCCGGCGGGAACCTTGTGTCGTCACGGCCAGCGCCGATCGCCGCACCCCGCCAGCCGGAAATCGCCGTACCTGCTAGCTGCAATCGGGCGCCATCGCCAGGACGTGGCGGGAGCGGTCGTGCTCAGGATGGCGGGCTGTCCCTGCAGCTGTTGCTTGGCCAGCCCCACAGACGCAAGACCGTTGGTGGCAAGGTGATGGGGCACCCCGTTCCACCGACACCGGCCAGCCCCACGTCGTACGCCGTCCACGATTCTCCGACGCTTCGGCGGAAGACGTTGTAGGAGCCGTTGTCTTGTACGGCGACCGCCGCGGCGGAGGAATCGTCGCGGGGAAGAAGCGAAGCGGCTGCCCAGTATGTTTCTGTCGCCGGGTCATACGCATAGTGGCTTCCTTGCGGCTCCAGCCCTTTGAACTCCGAGACCGGGACGTCGCCATTGATTTTGGCCGCTGCTGCGATCAACTGCCTCCGTACACCGTTCGTCATCACGAGGTTCGTTGCACTCGTGGATGGCGGCGCCGACGCTCGGAAGCCTGACGAAGACCGGTGCGCCGCCTGGGCGCGTGATGCCCGAAGCGTGTGGGCGGCAGCCCCGGAACCTGCCAGAGCCAGAGCGGCCAGGAGAAGAATCACAACGATTCTGCGCACGGTTCTGACACTACAACCCCTTATCCAGCTGGATTGCCGGCGTCGCTGAACCGTTCAGTCGTTCTCATCTCGCTCTCATCGGACGTGCCCGAAGCTGGACGAGTACACGACCCGCCAGATCGGACAAGGAGTGCCCGGTGCGCGATCTCAGGAACGAAGTAAGTTCGCACGAGGGTGCACACCATTTTCCACGAGTGCGTGCGGCGACAATGCTGGCCCTCACGGTTCGGCCTGGTGATCAGGGTTCGTCGACCCTGAGAGAGATGGCTGAGCCACACCCCGACGTGGGCTCGCTGCTGATCCAGTCACTGGCGGTCGGGCTGTGCGGCACCGACTCTGAGATCATCAACGGCGAGTACGGCGAGGCGCCGCCGAGCGAGGATTTCCTGGTGCTCGGTCACGAGAATCTGGGGCGCGTCCTGGAGGCTCCGTCGGGCAGCGGCCTGTCGGTGGGTGATCTCGTTGTGGGCATCGTGCGTCGTCCCGATCCTGAGCCATGCCCGGCCTGCGCCGCCGGTGAGTGGGACATGTGTCGCAACGGCCGATACACCGAGCACGGGATCCGAGGCCTGCACGGGTTCGCCCGCGAGCGGTGGCGGACCGAGCCGGACGCCGTTGTGCGGCTGAGCCCCTCGCTTGGACGACTCGGTGTTCTGCTCGAACCGACCACCATCGTGGCGAAGGCCTGGGAACAGGTGGAACGGATCGGGAAGCGAGCCTTCTGGCAGCCTGGGGTCGTCGCCGTCACCGGCGCCGGACCAGTCGGTCTGCTCGCAGCGCTGCTCGGTGTCCAGCGCGGCCTGAGCGTGCACGTCTTCGACCGCGTCACCGCTGGACCCAAACCGGATCTCGTCCGCTCGCTTGGCGCCACTTATCACCCCGACTCGCTGCCCGACTCGGGTTTGCGAGCCGATGTGCTGATGGAGTGCACGGGGGTGCCGGAGGTCGTCGTCGAGGCGATGACGAACGGCGCACCGGACGCGATCGTCTGTCTGACCGGCGTTTCCGGAGTCGGCAGTCGGCTGCCGCTCGATGTCGGCGCCCTCAACCGTGAGGCGGTGCTCGGCAACAAGGTCATCTTCGGCAGCGTCAACGCCAACCGGCGGCACTACGAGCAGGCGATCCGTGCGCTGGCCGCTGCGGACCGCGATTGGTTGAGCCGGCTGATCACCCGAACCGTTCCGCTTCATCGTTATCCAGAAGCGTTCGCTCGGCAGCCTGACGACGTGAAGGTGGTCCTCGACCTCGAGGCAGCCGGGCCATGACGAATATCGAGGACTACGCCCTACTGGGAGATCTCCATACCGCGGCACTGGTCAGCAGGGAGGGCTCCGTCGACTGGCTGTGCCTGCCGCGCTTCGACTCCGGCGCCTGCTTCGCGGCGCTGCTGGACACGGCTGAAGCCGGCCGATGGCTGCTCGCTCCCGCGGCCGGCGGATCCTGTACACGGAGGCGCTACCGGGGCGACACCCTGGTGCTGGAGTCGGAATGGGACACGCCCGAGGGCACCGTGCGGCTCATCGACTTCATGCCTCCGCGCGGCCAGGCGCCCGACATCGTCCGGATTGTGCAGGGTGTCAGTGGAGCCGTGCCTATGGTGGGCGAGCTGCGCCTGCGGTTCGATTACGGGCAGATCATCCCATGGGTCCGCAACGTGGGCGGCGCCATCGAGGCCGTTGCAGGGCCCGATTCGGCGTGGTTGCGTACGCCGGCTCCGCTGGAGGGCCGGGACAATCGCACCATCTCGGAGTTCACGGTCCGTGCCGGGGACACGGTGCCGTTCGTCCTCACCTGGGCGCCGAGCCACCTCAGCAGACCGAAGCCGGTCGATGCCGCGCGTGCGTTGGCCGAGACGGTCGACTTCTGGGAGCAGTGGTCGGAGCGCTCAACGGTCACCGGCCGCTGGCGCGACGACGTACAGCGTTCGCTGATCGTGCTCAAGGCGCTCACTTACAGGCCTACCGGTGGCATCGTCGCAGCGGTGACAACGTCGCTGCCGGAACAGCTCGGCGGTCCCCGCAACTGGGACTACCGTTACTGCTGGCTGCGCGACGCGACCTTCACCCTGCAGGCGCTCCTCGCAGCCGGATACGTCGACGAGGCAACGGCGTGGCGGGAATGGCTGCTCCGGGCAGTGGCCGGCGATCCCAGCAAACTACAGATCATGTACGGCCTCGACGGCACCCGCCGGCTGCCTGAGACCAGCCTGCCCTGGCTAGCCGGCTACGAGGGATCCACGCCGGTTCGAACGGGCAACGCAGCAGCCGGTCAATTGCAGCTCGACGTCTGGGGTGAGGTCCTGGACGGGCTCCACCTCGCCCGCCAGGCCGATCTCAGCAAGCCGGACGACGCGTGGGACCTCCAGGTCGCCTTGATGGACTACCTCGGAGGCCACTGGAAAGACACCGACGACGGACTGTGGGAGATGCGCGGACCTCGTCGCCACTTCACGCACTCCAAAGTGATGGCCTGGGTCGCGGCCGATCGCATGGCCCGCGCCGTCCGTGACGGCGGGCTCCCTGGTCCTGTCCGCCGTTGGGAACGCTTACGCAATGCGATCCACGCCGATGTACTCACCAACGGCTACGACGCCAGGCGCGGCACCTTCGTCCAGTCCTATGGCAGCACGGATCTGGACGCCAGCCTGTTGCTCATCCCCCGCGTCGGATTCCTTCCCGGCACAGATCCCCGGGTCATCGCGACGGTCGAAGCGGTCCAGCGGGATCTCACCCAGGACGGGCTCGTGCTGAGGTATCGCACGGAGACCAGCGAGGACGGCCTTCCCGCCGGCGAAGGCGTCTTCCTCGCTTGTTCTTTCTGGCTTGTGGACGCGCTGAACTACGCCGGACGGACCAAGGAGGCAACGATCCTCTTCGAGCGGTTACTTGCCCTACGCAACGACGTCGGCCTGCTCAGTGAGGAGTGGGATCCCGTGACGCGGCGTCAACTGGGAAACACGCCCCAGGCCTTCAGCCACTTCGCCCTCGTGGTCAGCGCACTCCAGCTGGGCCACGAACACCCGCACCGCAGCGACCAGCCGATCCACCCGGCCGCCACGCACCGCGGCCGTGCTGGCCGGCACACTCCCCGCTGAGGCCGTCCAGTGAGGTGCCGCCAAGAGTAGGGTGCCGCGATCGGCGGCCGCAATCTGCCTGATCGACTTCCTGGCCCGTCGGCTGGCCGGAAAACCAGCTCACCCAGCCCGCGCGCGAGCGCGGTCGCCACCGCACAGCAAGCCGAAGGGCTGTGGCAGGCCATCGATGCCGGCATGCTGATCGGCCAGGCCAAGGGCATCGCTCGCTACCGAGCATGGCGGCACCCCTACTAGTCACGGGCGTGTAGGCGTTGGGTACCGGTGCAACGCCAACCAGGGGTTGATCGGTGCGCCGTCGTGCGCGGGTCTGGGCAAGGAGGCGGGGCCTATGAGCAATAGACACACCGGCGACCCGGCGACCTCCCCAGGCCGCTCGACGGAAAAGGCCGACTGACGACGACCTGACCTCGGCCACGCCGGCAGACGACGCGGCTCCTCTCGACGCTGAGCACACCCCAGCACCCGTTGCAGCAGACGTGGCGGAACCGAAGATCGCAGCGGAACCCACACCGACGCCGACGGTTGAGCCAGTGGTGGTGCCGCGGTGGGTTCAGGCGATCGTGGTGGCGGTCGCACTGTTCGCGCTGACCGGGTTGGCTCGAGCTGCGGCTCCGGTGCTGATGGTCTTCCTGATCGCCGTGGTGGTAGCGCCGATCGTGAATCCGCTGGTCACCGCCCTGCAGCGGGCACGCGTACCGCGGGGGATCGCCATCGGCGCCGTGTTCGTGGCGTTCTTCCTGGTTATGGCCGGTGTCGTTGTGTTGGTGGTTCGGCAGGTCGCTGCGCAACTGTCGGCGCTCCAGGCCGATCTGCCGCGGCTGGTCGACTCGGCCAACGCCTCGCTGGCGCGGTTCCAGCAATGGCTGGATCAGCGGGGTATCGGCGTCGAGATCAAGCGCCCAGGTGAGACCGCGCTGGAAACCTTGCAGGCCTCGCTGTTGCGGGGCACCGGCAATGTCGTGGCGTTCACCAGTGACCTGGTCACCATGATCGCAGGGGCCGCGTTCGTGCTGATCCTGGTGCTGGTGATCACCATCTACATGCTGATCTATGGTGGCCGGATCGGGTCGCCGGCCCGGCAAGTGCTGCCGCCCGGTGACGGCAGCATCGAGGACGACTACCGGCCCGGGTGCAGCGCGCGGTGTCGGGTTACGTGCGCGGTCAGCTCATGTTCAGCCTCATCATGGGACTCAAAGCCGGAACCGCCCTGTGGGTGCTTGGTGCACTCGGGATCTTCCCCGCCGGTCGGACCTACGCCGTCTTCTTCGGTGTCTTCTACGGGCTGATGGAGCTCATCCCGTACCTGGGCCTGGTGCTTGGTGCGGCTCCGCCGATCCTGGTCGCGTTGTTCCAGGGCGATCCCCTGGCCGCGCTGTGGCTGGCGCTGCTGTTCGTCGCTCTGCAGCAACTGGAGGGCCACGTAGTGGCGCCGCAGGTCTTCGGCCACAGCCTGCGTATCAATCCGCCGCTGGTGAGGCCGAACCCTCACCAGGCATCCCACCGACGGCGCGGCCGGCTCGACCGTTCGCCGCCCCCTACGCGCGCCTGCTGGCCGCCGGCCGTCTCAGGCAGTACGTGCTCGTAGGATCACCCGCAGCCGCGGCGCCAAGGCCCAGGACAAACCACCGGCCGGCCACGACGAACCGCACGGCTAGCGACGGCGCAGCAACCACGTCAGCGAGCAGATCGGAGAGGTCCTCGGTGACAAACGGCGGCAGGGGACTGCGGTGGGCGAAAGCGGCTGCGCAAGGATCCATCACGGATCACTGCGGGCATCGCCGCGACGGCGCGGAGCGCCTGAAGGGCGGGGTATGGAACCCATCCAACGCCAACCGCGACATGAAGGCAGCGATGGTGCGCGTTAACCCCGACCTCGCCTGGGTCACGTCTCACACGTGCCGGAAGACCGTCGTGACCCGGCTGGACGAGGCCGGTCCGTCGGTACGCGAGATCGCTGACCGCCTCGGCCATGCCAAGCCGTCGCTGACCCAGGATGTCCCCCTGGGTCCGCAGCGTTGCGTCGCCACGGTGCCCCAGCCGCTGTTGCTCAGACTGGTCATAAAGTGGTCGCGCACAGCAGAACGCGCAGGTCAATCGTGCTCTGACCTGCGCGTTCTCGAGGGTGGAGGTGGGGGGAATCGAACCCCCGTCCTTTGAGCCAACATAGTTGTGCATGGTTGGCAGGCGCCGAACTCCTTGTTTTACAGGCCTGTCGTAGTTGCCAGTGCTTGCCTGTCGCTGACTTCCGACGGCCATAAAGTGGTCGTTAGTTGGTCGCGATTCCCCAGCCCTCTGTTCAGCCGCGCAACCTAATTGCTGCCTTTATCTCCGAGCCGGAATACCCAGGAGGACGGTATGAGGATGGGAATCAGCGTCGATCGCGGACAGTTTCAGGCAACACCGGACGACCGCGACGTGGTCGCTAACTACCGCTCACCCTCAAGATGCGCGACCACCTCCGCCGTTCACGCCAGCGCGGGGATCACCTCGCGCTCGAACAGCTCGACTCCTGACCGGTCGTAGGCCGACTCCGGGAAGTAATGGATCGCGTACCCCATCCCGAGGTCCCGGCTCGCGACGAGCTTCTCGTACGCCTGTTCGGGGGTGCCGACAAGGCCCTGCGGTCCGTCGTACGGCGCCATCGCGCTGGCCGTGTTCGCCTCACCGAGCACCGGTAGCAGCCGTGCCTCGATGGCCCGCCGACGCTCGGTGGCCTCTGCCTCGGTTGCCCCGATGATGGTGTGGAACTCCATCGACTGAGTGATCGCGTCGAAGTCGGTGCCTAGATCAGCACAGTGCCCGCGCAGGATCTCACTCTTTCGGGTGAAGGTCTCCGGGTCACCGCCGAAGTTCGTGTAGGCGGCGTACTTCGCTGCGATCCGCAGGGTCACCTTCTCGCCCCCGCCGGCCACCCAGATCGGAATGCCACCGGCTTGGCGAGGCAGCGGCCGCACAATTGCGCCGTCCACCTGATAGTGCTTTCCGGCGAGCGTCGCGGTGCCGGTCGTCCAGGCCTGGCGCATGATCTCGACCCCTTCGCGAAGCCGCGCCAGCCGTTCGCCTGCCGACGGGAACCCGTAGCCATAGGCCAGCCACTCGTGCTCGTACCATCCGCCGCCGATGCCGAAGTCGAGCCGCCCACCTGAGACATGGTCGACAGTGGCGGCAACCTTGGCGAGGTACGCCGGATTGCGGTAGCTCATGCAGGTGCACATCTGACCAAGACGGATGCGCTCGGTGGAGGCCGCGAACGCGGCCATCAAGGTCCACGCCTCGTGCGTGGGCTCGTCGCTCGGCACTGGGATGGTGTGGAAGTGGTCATAGACCCAGAGCGACTCCCAAGGGCCGGAATCCGCCGCGCTGGCGAGATCGCGCATCACCGCCCACTGGTCGGCCGGGTCGACACCGACGAGGTCGTGCCGCCATCCCTGGGGAATGAAGAGTCCAAATCGCATGTCCGCACCTTTACGTTTCAGGAAGTCATTACTCGAGGCCGCGCCGCCCCACAACAGCCCGACATTACCGAAGCTAGTGAGCCGTCTGACATACCCTGATAGTGCATCTCAGCGAGACGGCCTCGATACCTAGGATGTACGACGCGGTCCACCACTCCTGGACACCTGCATGATCCGAATGGTGCGGCGCGAGTCGTTGCCTGGACCTCGAGGAGAATCGATGCGTGGTGTAGTAATGCACGCCCCAGGCGATGTCCGGACCGAAGAGCGTGAGGACCCGGTGATCGTCGAGCCCACGGACGCTGTCATCCGGGTCGCCGCAACCTGCATCTGCGGGTCGGACCTGTGGCCGTACCGTGGCCAGGATCCCGTCAACCAGCCGACACCGATGGGCCACGAGTACGTCGGGGCCGTCGAGCAGGTCGGCGACGACGTGAACGTCACCAAGATCGGTGACTTCGTCGTCGGCTCATTCTTCGCCTCGGACAACACCTGCGAGATCTGTCAGGCCGGATACCAGACCCACTGTGTCAACCGTCAACCCGGGGCAGCGACGGGCGGACAAGCCGAGTTCATCCGCATCCCACTGGCCGACGGAACACTGGTGACGACCCCCGGCCGACCTGACCCGGAGCTGATCCCGTCTCCGCTGGCCGCCTCCGACGTACTCGGCACAGGATGGTTCGCCGCCGTCGCCGCCGGGGCGGGCCCCGGCAAGACCGTGGCCGTCGTTGGCGACGGCGCGGTCGGCCTCCTTGGAGTCCTCGCGGCCAAACAACTCGGCGCGGAACGGATCATCGCGATGAGCCGGCACGAGACCCGGCAGAAACTCGCCCTGGACTTCGGTGCCACCGACATCGTGACCGAGCGCGGGGATGAAGGGGTGGAGAAGATCAAGGAGCTCACCCACGGTCTCGGCGCCCATTCCGTGATCGAGGCAGTCGGAACCCAGGAATCGATGATGCAGGCGATCAGGTCGACCCGTGCCGGCGGTCATGTGGGCTACGTCGGCGTGAGCCACGACGTGGCGCTTCCGGGCGAGGAAATGTTCTTCTCCGGCGTCCACCTGCACGGTGGGCCTGCACCAGTACGACGGTTCCTACCTGAGCTGATCCACCTGATCTGGGACCGGAAGATCGATCCTGGCAAGGTCTTCGACCTCACGCTTCCGCTCGACCAGGCGGCCGAGGGCTACCAGGCCATGGACGAACGACGCGCCACGAAGGTACTCCTCACCTTCTAGACATCTCCGCCGATGAAGGTCTTCGCTGAAGGAGTCCACCGTGCCTGAGGAACCCGACTTTGCCTCGTTCGATCACGACGATGCCTGGCGGTTGGGCGTCGACCTCGTCACCCAGTCGCGGACGCAAAAGCTGCCATCACCATCAGCGTTCACCTCGGCGCACAAACGCGTCTTCCACGCTGCCCTCCCCGGCACCAGCGCTGACGACGACGACTGGGTCATGCGCAAGACCCGCATCGTCCAACGCTTCGACCGGTCATCCCAGGATGTCGGCCAGACCTACGCCGCCGACGACCCGATGAGATTCCACACCGCCTTCGGGCTACCCACCCAGGGACTACGCCGCCACTGGTGGTGCCGTGCCGATCCGCGTCAGCGGATCCCTGGTCGGAGTGCTCGCTGTCTCCGGCCTGACCTCAGCCGATGACCACAGCCTCGCGCTCACCGCACTCCGAGCCGCCGCAGCCGATCAACCGAGGTCCGTGAGCCGAAGTGGTCGTCCAGATGACGACCAAGCAACGACATGATTCGGGTGCGATCGCTCTCGACGCCCACGACCTCGGAACCGATCGGCCGCAACGACCAACCCGAAGAAGTCGCCGGCCCCATCGTCTTCCTCCTCAGCCAAGCAGCCGGCTTCATCACCGGCACCAACCTCATCGTCGACGGACGCTTCACCATCTGGTAAGCAAAGTCAGAGCTGTGTCTTGAAGGCGATCGCGGAGCTGATTGCCGACCCAGTACGGTCGCGCTGCACCTGAAGACAGGCCGGAGCAACGCGATCGGCGTCGACTCCGGTGCTGGGCGAAGAGCTGTGGGTGCGGAAGCGGTCGACGGTTTCGGCGTTCGGCGATTGAGCACGCCAGCCGACGGTCTCGAGATTGAAGCCTCGTGATCTCAGGTGATCGACCAGTCGCGATGGTTTCGTCCGGCGCGCAGCCGACCGCCCATCTCGAGTCTGGAGCCGGCGCCTCAGGCGCTCCCGCACGAACGACGTACTTGCGGGCCCAACCACCCTTTGCCTGATCAACTCCCGGCGAAGGAATCGCCCGTCGCATCGTCCAGTCGCTCATCCGCAGGCCATGTCACTCGAGTCGTGCCGGTTTAGAGCGGCAAACGACGAAACTGGCACGAGTCAGGTCACTCGAGTGAGAGGTCGGCGAGGGCTGCTTCGGCTTCGTGGATGAGAAAGGACAGATCAGTGCCCACCGAGACGTGCCGAGCGCGGGCGTCGACGAAGCGGCGGGCCAGATCCAGACGCGAGGACAACCCACCGACGCCGACGGATTTGCCATGGGCTCGGCAGGCATCCAAGACGGTGCAGTACGCATCCACCAGCGCCGGGGTCTCGTCACCGGTCCTGATCACCGCAGTCGGCTTACGATGGCCCATCTTCTCACAGATGTTCCTCACGGCGCCTATGTGAGGGAGGGTGTTTGTCCCGGAGAGCAAGCCGCCATTTGTTGGGAAACCAACGATCGGCGCAGCACTGGCCGTCGCAGCCGTGGTCGGCGAGGACCACATCTCGATCACGCCGCTCACCTGGGACCGGACCTACGGGATCCAGGTCGACGGGCAGAAGGAACTGGCCCAACTGAAGAAGGTCGTGGAGCACGACGCACCCCAGCCCTGACACCGACGAACCGGTCCTGCTCAGTCCCGCAGGACGACCGGAATGGCTGAAGCAGCCCGGCCGCTCAGGCCTCGACCTGAGCGGCCGGGCTCGTCCAAGAGGCAAGCAGTTCGAGGGCCTGGGCAGTTGGCGAGCCGGGCTCGGCGACGTACAGGGTCAGGGTGAGACCGGGGTCGGAGAGCATGTCGACGCTCTCGTAGCCGAGTTCGAGGTTGCCCACCTCGCTGTGATGGAAGGTCTTGGTGCCGGCGCCGTGGTAACGGACGTCGTGGGTGCTCCAGCGGCGGCGGAAGTCGGGGCTCCGGGCCGCGAGCTCACCGACAAGGTCATGCAGATCCTTGTCGTGCGGGTCACGACCGGCCTCAGTACGGAGGATCGCGACACAAGTGTCGGCGGCGCGATCCCAGTCAGGGTAGAAGTCGCGGGACGCCTCGAGGTCGAGGAAGGTGAAGCGGGCGAAGTTCGGTCGTGTCCCTGCCGTGGCGTCGTACAGCGAGGCATGCATCGCACGGCCCAGCTGGTTGCAGGCGAGCAGGTCCATCCGGCCGTTGCGGACGATCGCCGGTGCGGCGTACTGATCCAGCACCCAGATAAGGCTGGGGCGTGGCGTCCAGCGCCTTCCGGGACGTCGACGCGGCCGCATCGCGGCACTGGTGCCGTCGGCCGCATGTGCGAGGTGGAAGAGATGCGCTCGTTCAGCGTCGTCCAGCTGCAGTGCGCGGGCGAGCGCATCCAGCACTGAGGCAGAGACTCCACCGAGGGCGCCCCGCTCGAGTTTCGAGTAGTACTCGATGCTCACACCTGCCAGCATGGCAACTTCGCCGCGGCGGAGCCCGCGCACCCGGCGGACGCCGACATCTGGGACGCCGGCTTGCTCCGGACTGACCTTCGCGCGCCGCGATATCAGGAATTCGCGAACCTCGGCACGGTTGTCCATAAGAACGACGGTACGACGTTCGGCGTCCGATCGGGATGCATTGTCACTGGGTGTCTCGTCCATGATCCGTTCCGCTCTGGGCTGCGTCTGCTGTCGACTCATCCCGGCACCGGCCTGGCGCCGAGGGCGAGGAAGCGTTCGACCTGCAGCGTCGCTGCGCCGGTCGTTTCCGCGTGGGTGCGCAGTTCGGCCAGGCGCAGCTCGGTGCGTGCAAGCGGTTGCCGGAGAGTACGGCTGGCGAGCACCCGGCGCAGCTCGGGAAGCAGCGCCGGCCCCAGTTCGAGTCCCACCCAGCCACCCAGGACAACGCGGTCCGGCTGGAAGAGATTGACGAGATTCGCAATACCGACACCGAGATAGCCCGCCATCTCTTCGATCAGCCCCGCGGCCGTCGGGTCTTCCGGCGCCTCGCTCACCAGTGTCGCAATCGCCTTCCGGGAGCCACCGCGGATCCGCTTCCCCCGCGCCCGCGCGTACCGGCGTGCGATCGCGTCCGCGCCGACGTACG
This sequence comes from Kribbella caucasensis, assembly GCF_004361855.1. Classification (GTDB taxonomy): domain Bacteria; phylum Actinomycetota; class Actinomycetes; order Propionibacteriales; family Kribbellaceae; genus Kribbella; species Kribbella caucasensis. The sequence continues at coordinate 508,761 of NZ_SNWQ01000003.1, read as the reverse complement.
TCTCGAGGCAGCCATGGGTACCGCACCGGCACCTTGGCCCGTCGACGGACACACTGGTGTGTCCCCACTCGCATGTCCTGAGCGTCGGCAGACGCTCCGACCCGCGGTCGGCGGCAGAGGACGCACTAACACCGTAGTCCAGCTTCGCGAACACGACGTTGCGCGCTCCCCGGCCGGCACCGAACCACAGTTCGGCCTGTCCCATTGCTCTTGTCCCGTTGCCGACTGCAACTGGCAGACCGAGATCGAGCAACCGGCGCAGCGGAACCCCATCCCATCCGATCACCTGGCTGTGGACGAACGGCTCGGGCTCATGCGTGACAATGCCCGGTACGCCGATGCCGACCCCGAGCACCGAGCCGGACGGGACTGCGGCATCGGACATTGTGACCGAGGTCAGCGTCCTGATCGCCCGGACGACGTCGGCGACCACTGGCCCGTCGGGAAGCGGTACGTCGGCGGCGGCCAGAACCTTCATGGACAGGTCGTGGAGCGTCGCACGGACGGAGTGTTCACCGACGTCGACGCCGACGACGTACGCGTGGTCTGGCGCGATTCTGAGCAGTTGCCTGGGGCGGCCGCCGTCGGACCGCAGCGCCCCAACCTCTGTCACCACGCCTTCGGCGACGAGTTCTGAAATGACCGTGCTCACCGACGCCTGGCTGAGACCTGACGATGCACCGAGCTGTGCACGGGTCACCGGCCCGTCGAAGAACAGGGCCTGCACAAGAGCTGTCCGGTTCGCCGTCCGTAGCTCGCGAGAGGTGTTCAAAACTTGCCATCTCCTGGATGTGAAGCACAGACAAGGGCGAGGCTCTGAGCGAGCCCCGCCCTTGCGTCCCCCGGCCTTGCCGTCAGCGGACTGTGAAGGATCCGACGAGCGGCGTGTTCTGCGACGATCCGCCGACGTACACCTTGTAGGTGCCGGACGCGATCTTCCAGCTGTCGCTGGCGGTGTCGAAGTAGCCGAGCGGATGGGTGGAAGCGCCCGGGTCGATCTGGATGTTCGCCATCGTGGACTTGCCGGCCTTCGTGCTCACCCGGGCGTAGCCCACCAGACGCTTCGCCTCCCCGGTCGAGGACGGGAGGCCGAGGTAGACCTGGGCGACCTCGTCACCGTCGCGCGCGCCCGTGTTGGTGATCTTGAAGCGCACGTTGATGGGCTTCTTGTCCGCGGACTGGGGCTGCGCCTGCACCTTCAGGTCGCTGTACGCGAAGGAGGTGTAGGACATTCCGTGGCCGAACTCGAACAGCGGCTGGATGCCCGCCGTCTCGTAACCCTTGTAGCCGACGTTGACGCCCTCGGTGTACTCCACGTCCAGGTCGTTGGAGTTGGCGTACGGACCCTCGACCCCCGGCGGCAACGTGTCCTCGCTGGTCGGGTACGTGATCGTCAGCTTCCCGGACGGGTTCACGTCACCCCAGAGCACGCGAGCCAGCGCCTTGCCCTGCTGCTGACCACCGAAGTAGGTCTGCACCACGGCCTTGACGTTGTCCAGCCACGGCATGGTCACCGTGCCCGCGGTCGCGAGCACCACGATGGTGTTGGGGTTGGCCTCGCTGACTGCCTTGATCAGCTGGTCACCGCTCTGCGGCAGCTTCAGCGACACCCGGTCGTGGGCCTCGCCCTCGATGGTGTTTGCGTAGACGATGGCCACGTCGCTGTTCTTCGCGGCAGCGACAGCCTTCTGGATCTCCGGCGAGTGCGCACCCTCTGGGGTCTTCCACTGCAGCAGCACGGAACCGTCGTTCAGGATCTCGAACGGGTGGTTTCCCCTGAACTCGACACGCAGCGTGTGCGTCTGCCCCTCGACCCAGTTGAGCGTCGGGGTCTCGGCGAAGGCACGGCGCTTGTCCTCGCCCTGCATCGTGGCGACCCGCTGACCGTCGATGTCCAGGGTCGCGTCGCCCATGCCGGTAAGGGCCAGCTTGTAGGCGCCGGTCTTCGGTGCGGTGATGTGGCCCTCGTAGACCGCGGAGCCGGGGCAGACCGGGCAGTTCACCGGCGGCGGCGTGACCTGGGACGGTCCCGGCGTGTCGAGCGTGCTGAGAATGCCGACGTCGTAGTTGACCTGCGGCGTGATGCGCTGCTCGTCCGGCGCGCCCTGGAGGTTGTTGTTCTTCCAGAACGAGGCGTTCAGGCCTGTGCCCTGGCCGCTGGTCGGGGACAGGACCGACGACGGGACGGCCGTCATGTCCCGGGTCTCCAGCATGTTCGCACCGTTGGCCTCGTCGTTGCCCTTCACCCACTGAACCGTGGCGCCGGCCGCCTGAGCACGCTGGGTGATGCCGTCGAGCATCGAGGTCTTCTCCGTCGCGTTGACGAACGGCGTTCCGCCGCCGATCGCGTTGTGGTCGGCGTCGGCGCCGATCACGGCGATCTTCTTCGCCTGCGCGGTCAGCGGAAGCGCGTTGCCCGTGTTCTTGAGCAGCGTGATTGCCATCTCCTGGGTCTCCAGGGCGACCTTGCTGCCCTGGGCGATGTCGATCGGGGCGACCTCGACGGGGTTGTCGAACGCGTTGAGCCGGAACATGGTGCGCAGGATGCGGTGGCAGGACTCATCGAGCCGCGACTCGGGGACGCTCCCGTTCTGGACGGCCGCGAGCAGGTGCTCGGAGTAGGCATCCTTGTTGCCCGTCTCGATGTCGACGCCGCCGTCAAGCGAGCCCTGGGTGGTGTGCGCGGCGCCGAAGTCCGTTCCGACGAAGCCGGTGAAGCCGAACTTGTCGAGGAACCCGCGCAGGGTGTGCGGGTTCTCGCAGCCGTAGCCGCCGTTGATCTTGTTGAACGAGCACATGATGCTGCCGGGGTCGGCATCGGCCATGGCGGCCTCGTAGCCCAGTGCGTGGACCTCGCGGAGGGCCCGCTCGGAGACGACGCTGTTCTGGCCGTTGCTGCGGTTGGTTTCCTGGTTGTAGGCCAGGTAGTGCTTGAGCGTAGCGATGACGTCCTTGTCCTGGATGACCTTGGTGAAGTCGGTCAGGTAGTCGCCCGTCATGATCGGGTCTTCGCTGGGGCTCTCGTTGGTGCGGCCCCAGTACGGGTTGCGCAGGATGTCGCCCACCGGACTCAGCAGCACGTTGCCTCCGGTGGCCCGGGTCTCGGTCGCCACGAGTGCCGCGTACCGCTTGGTCGCCTCACGCGACCAGGTGGCGCCGAGTGCCTGTGCCGAGGGCAGCGCCGTGGCACGGGCCGTGATGCCGGAGCCGGTGTTGGGCGTGCTCCAGCCGTGCGCGTGGATGCCGGATGCCGAGTCCTGCATCGCCAGCTCCGGGATGCCTAGCCGGGGGATCGGGCTGTTGTAGAAGGCGAACCTGCCGTCCTCCTGGTTGCCCGACATCAGATCGACCTTCTCCTCCAGTGTCATCTCCTGGAGCAGCAGATCTGCTCGTTGATCAGGTGACAGCGACGTGTTCATCCACGGTCGCTCCTGTGCGACGGCGTTCGCCGGCGCCAGTGCCGCTGTCAGGGCCAGACAGCAGCTGATCGCCAGCAGGCGGAGCCGCGTTCTTTGCCGCAAAGATCCAGACATACAGGCCTCCTCGTGACCTGGTCACCGGTTCCTTACCGGCGACGGACCAGCTCGAAACGGAGTCGAACACCGGGCTCCAATCGCCTGCAATAGCCACGTCGGGGCTGTGCCCCTATGCGGGACAGTGGCGTCTCAACCGGCCGCGACACTTGCGGACAGACGTAGCGCAGCACTCCGCAGACCGCGGATGATGTCGTGCTTGTGCGCCTCCCAGTGCAACCTGGGTACGTCGACCGACAAGGCAGCCACGATCGCGCCGTCGGCGTCGAGAACGGGCGCCGCCAGGCAGAAGGCACCGCAAGCGCCGGGCTCGTACTCGCCGACGAGGCCGCCGGCGCGCACATGGCGGACCCGATCCTGGGACGCTATGTTGCTATGAGCAACGGAATGCGCTTGCCTTGCAAGGCCTGGTGCGGTGGCCGCGGGAGTATCCGGACAAGCCGCTGCGAGTACTGCGGTGATCGCGATCCGGTCGCCCGGCGGACGACGTACGATCAGGGGATCCTCGAACGGCCGCAGACTGACCACCGCGTCCTGGTTCCAGACCGAGAGTGCCGCTTCGACGTCGTACTGCTTGCGCAGCGAACGCATGATCGGCATGGCGTGGGCGGCGATTGGGCTGGTCTCGAGGACGATCGCCGCGAAGCCGAGGCACCGCCACCCGAGTCGGTACCGCCGCGAGCCGGGCTGACGCTCGACGAACCCGAGTTCGGCGAGGCTGGTCAGCAACCGGTGCGCATGGGACTTCGAGATGCCCAGCCGCCGCGCCGCGTCTGTCGCGCCCCAGTCCGGCGTCAACGGGGTGAACAGCTCCAAGAGCTCCCCCGCGTGCTGGACCCCGCTGACCGTCACCGGTCAGCCCTTGAGCGCGCCGGCCATCAGGCCGCCGATGAACCAACGCCCGAGCAGGATGTAGACGAGCAGCGTCGGCAGGCTCGTGATCAACGCGCCCGCCATGCTCGCGGCGTAGTCGACCTTCTGGCCGCCGGCCAGCGCCGCCAGGCCCAGGGTCACCGGCCCGTTGCGTTGCTGCGTCAGGAACAAGGCGAACAGGAAGTCGTTCCAGACCGAAGTGAACTGCCAGATCAGCGTCACCACGAACCCGGAGATCGAGATCGGCAGGATGATCCGGACGTACGTCGCGACGAGTCCGGCGCCGTCGACGCGTGCGGACTCGATCAGCTCGTGCGGGACGATCGTGGCGTAGTAGTTGCGGAAGATCAGCGTGCAGATCGGGATGCCGTAGATGCAGTGCGCCAGGAGTAGCGTCGGCACCCCTTGCGTCACGTTCAGCTCGCGGAAGGTGTTCCGCAGCGGCAGCATCACCGCCTGGTACGGGATGAACATCCCGAACAGGATGAACGCAAACGCCAGGTTCGCTCCGGGGAATCGCCAGCGGGCCAGGACGAACCCGTTCATGGACCCGATCATCGACGAGATGATCGCCGCCGGGATCGCCAGCGACAGCGACCGGATCATGTACGGCTGTAAGACATCCCAGGCCTTTTGCCACGGCTCGAGCGTCCAGGTTTGTGGGAGGCTCCACTGCGAGGCCGCGGTGGTGTCGCTGGACGTCTTGAAGCTCGTGATGACAACGACGTACACGGGCATCAGTACGAACAACAGGAAGAGCAGGAGCAACGCGAACCGCACAGTGCGGCTCGTCGGCGTGGTTCCGTCGATGACAGCGCCGCGGCGGGCCTTCCGCTTGAGCAGCTCCGACGCGGGCGCTTCGGCTACGGCGGTCATCGCTCCGCACTCTCCTGCCGGACGGTGTACGCGACGTACGGGATGACCAGAACAGCCACCACCGCGAGCAGAACGATCGCGATCGCGGCCGCCTTCGCCATGTCACTGCGCAGGAGGGTGTTCCACATGTACACCGATGGCACCTCGGTTCGGAACTGGCTGGGGCCGGCGATCGCGTAGATCAGGTCGAACAGTTTCAGCGACATGTGCCCGAGGATGATCAGCGCGGACAGCGCGATCGGCGACAGCTGCGGGAACAGCACGTGCCGGTACAGCTTGAACTCGCTCGCACCGTCCACCCGGGCCGCCTCGCGCAGCTCCGGCGGGATGCCCCGGAAACCGGCCAGGAACAGCGCCATGATGTACCCGGACAGCTGCCAGATCGCCGGCAACGCGATCGCGAGCATGTTCGTCCATCGACTGGTCCCCGACCACCAGGAGTTCTCCAGGAAACCGAGGTGGAGAAGATGGAAGAGCCGGTTGATACCTCGGGCGTCGTCGCCGGTCGACGGGTTCATCAGCCACCCCCAGACCACCCCCGAGGCGATCATCGAGATCGCCATCGGGAACAGGTAGACCGATCGGAAGATGCTCTCGCCGGGCACGCCCTTCTCCAGCAGCAGCGCCCAGAGCAGGCCGAAGATCAGCGTGCCCACGATGAACGCCACCGTGAGCACGCCGAGGTTCTTCAGCGAGTTGAGGAACCGCTCCTCGGCGAACAGGTTCGCGTAGTTCTCGAACCCGACGTACGGGTACGAACCGCGGCGCGCCGCGTGCTGGGCGGTGAGCGAGGTGTTGAGCGTCGCCCCGATCAGGCCATACACGAAGTACCCGAGGAGGCCGATCGTCGGCAACAGCACGAGCAGACCTGGGCCCCAGGTGCGGAACCGTCCATACATGATCAATCAGATCCTCTGGTCGCCTTCGTCAGGAGGACTTCAGTGCGGTGGCCAGGGCAGATTGCAGCTTTGCGACGTCCGGGCTGCCGCTGAACTGGCTGATCGCGGACTGGATGCTCTCGTTCTGTCCGAGAGTGCACGCGGAGCCGTGGGCGCAGGACGGGACGATCTTGTCCTGCTTCCAGTCGGCCATCGCGGCCTGCTGGTACTTCGGGTAGTCCGCCGGGCTGGCGTCCGAGCGGGCCGGGATCGAGCCCTTCGTGGTATTGAACGCCTTCTGGCCCTCGGCCGAACCGACCACCCTCAGCCAGCACTTCGTGCCCTCAGCGGCCTTCCCGTTGGTCGGCAGCGTGAACGAGTCCGCAAGGAACTGGAACTCTCCGTCGGTGCCTGGCGCCGGCCAGTACGTGTACGCCGAGTCCGGCACCTTGTCGGCCACCTGCTGCGCGGCCACCCAGTCACCCATCAGCGTGTACCCGGCCTTGCCGGAGTTGACGTACCCGAGCGCGTCCGGCCAGTCGATCGCCTCACGGTCGGCGTTGGTGAAAGTCAGCAGCGTCCTGTACTTGCTCAGCGCCGCCGTCACATCTCCACCGGCCGGATCGGTCTGACCGTTGAACAAGCCGGTGAACTTGTCCGGTCCGAGCTCGGCGAGCAGGGTCGTCTCCATCAGCATCTCCTGCGCGAAGCCCTTCGAGACCGCCAGCGGCGCGGCCACCCCGGCGGCCTTCAGCTTCGTCAGGTCGGCGATCCACGCGTCGACGCTCGCCGGCGCCTTCGTACCGTCGATACTCGCCCTCTTCAACACCGCCGGGTTCGCCCAGACCACGTTCGCCCGGTGCACGTTCGCCGGAACCGAGTAGATCTTGCCGTCGACCGTCAGGTTGTCGAGCAGACTCTGCGGGAACGCCTGGTCCAGCCCGAACTCCTTGTAGAGGCCGCTGATGTCGTCGACCTGACCGTTCGTGATGTAGTCCTGCAGTTCCTTGCCTGCATGCGCCTGGAACGTGCTCGGCGGATCACCGGCCGACAGATTGTTGGCCAGCACCTGCTTCGCATTCGCGCCCGCACCACCGGCGACCGCGGCGTTCTCGAACGAGTACTGCGAGCAGTCCTTCTGGAACTGTGAGACCAGTCCGTCCAGGCCCGCCTTCTCTCCACCGTCGGCCCACCAGGTGAAGACCTGCACCTTGTTGTCGCCGCCACTGCCACTGCTGCTGTCGTCGTTCCCGCCGCAGGCGGTCAACGCCAGACTCGCGACCCCGGCGACCGAAATCGCCTTGACTACAAGACCACGCATGTTGATGACACCTCTCGAAATGTTCGCGGCACGGCGCCGCTACCCCAGCTACTTGGTGAACTGGAACCAGTTCACGTTGACCAGATCCACCGACGTGTCCGTCGCTTTGAACACGAGGTACAGGCGATGCTTGCCCGTCACCTGCGCATCGATCGGCGTCGTGACCGTGGTCCAGTTCTGCCACCCTCCGGTGCTCGCCACCGGGACACTCGCGACCAGCGGGCCGGTCGCGCTGTCCAGGCGGTACTCGATCGCCCCGGCCTTCGCCGCGGAGGCAATCCGGGTCACCACGTTGGCCGGAGACCCGATGCCGAAGTCCACGTCGTCGTACCAGAGCTGGTCGCCGTCGGAGATGTGTCCGACGTTCTGACCGCACAAGTAGTCCGTGCAGGCTTCGACCTGGGTGCCGGACTGGCCGCTGTAGTACGCCGCCCCGATCGGTTGGAACGCATCCTGACTGCGGGCGTATTGCAGCCCGAATCCCTGCGGGAACAACGGCGTCTTGCCATCTCCGGTGTTGATCGGCTGCTGGCTCGCCGACTGCATCCAGGTGCTCGGCAGCTTGCCGGTCGGCGCGTAGTCGCCGAACAGCACATCCGCGACCCCTTGCCCCTCGGTCCCCGGCAGCCAAGCTGCGACGAGAGCGTCCCAGTTGGGCAGTTGCTGCGCGATGTCCAGCGGCCGGCCCGACACGAGAACCACGACCACCGGTACGCCGGATGCCTTGAGCTTGGCCAACGTCGCCAGATCGGTGTCGTCCAGCCCCAAGCCGTTAGGACGGTCCCCCTTGAACTCGGCGTACGGCGTCTCGCCGACGACCGCGATCGCCGCCTTGTAGCTGCCGTCGATGCCGTCGCCGTTCGCGTTGTATGTCACGGTCGTCGACGGAGAGACCGTGTTCTTGATGCCCTGGAGGATCGTCGTACCGGGTGTGATCGGGCCGCTGCCGCCCTGCCAATCGATCGTCCACCCGCCACTCTGGTAGCCGATGTTGTCCGCGCTCTTGCCCGCGACGAAGACCTTGCTCGCGGTCTTCGGCAGCGGCAGCACGCCCCACTTGTTCTGCAGCAGCACCTGCGAATCACGCACCGCCTGGCGCGCGATCCCCCGATGCGCCGCGCTGCCGACCGTCGCCGTGTAGCTGCGATCGGTGTACGGGCGCTCGAACAGGCCGAGCTCGAACTTCTTGGTCAGGATCCGCCGGTTCGCGTCGTCGATCCGCGACATCGGGATCCGCCCCGACGTCACCTCGGTCCGCAGCAGGCTGATGAACAGCTTGTAGTCGTTCGGCACCATCACCATGTCGATGCCTGCGTTGATCGAGGCCCGAACCTCGTCACCGGTGAAGCCAGGCTGACCGTCGAGCTGGTCGATGCCCTGCCAGTCCGAAACGACGAAACCGCTGAAACCGAGCTCACCCTTGAGGACGTCGGTGATCAGATAGCCGTTGCCGTGCATCTTCACGCCGTTCCAGCTGCTGTACGAGATCATCACCGAGCCGACGCCACGCTTGAGCGCCTCCTGGAACGGCGGCAGATGGGTCTCGCGGAGCTCCGCCTCGCTGACCTCGGTGTTGCCCTGGTCTTTGCCCCCGGTCGTACCGCCGTCGCCGATCCAGTGCTTCGCGGTCGCCAGCACCGATGCGGGACCACCGAGCGACGGCCCCTGCAACCCGGTGACGAACGTCGCCATCGAGGTCGGAATGTCCGGCGTCTCTCCGAACGACTCGTACGTACGTCCCCACCGATCGTCCCGCGCCACACACAAGCAGGGCGCGAAGTCCCAGTCGATACCGGTACCCGAGATCTCCTCCGCGACCGCGCGGCCGATCCGCTGCACCAGCGCCGGATCGCGAGTCGCCCCCAGCCCGATGTTGTGCGGGAAGATCGTCGCGCCGCGCACATTGTTGTGGCCGTGCACCGCGTCGATACCGTAGATCATCGGGATCCCGAGCGGCGTCGAGAGCGCGGTGCGCTGGAAGCTGTCATACATGTCCGCCCACGACTTCGCCGTGTTCGGCGTCGGCGCGGAGCCACCCCCGCTGAGCACCGATCCGATCCGGTACCTCGCCAGGTCCGCCTGAGGCGTCAGAGCACCTCGCTCAGCCTGCGTCATCTGGCCGAGCTTGTCGTCGAGCGACATCCTGGCGAGCAGGTCGGCGACCCGCTCCGCCGCCGGGCGGGTGCTGTCGCGGTAGATCGGGCCGGCGGCACGCGCCTCAGTGTGGCCCGGCAGCACGAGGGCTACGGCCACCAGAGCGACGAGCATGCCGACGGCTGTGTGCCGCCTCCACCTCAGGCGAGGACGGACTGCTCTCATTCGAACCTCCTCAGCGACGTGCCGGCGGTACTGCGACACGATCGGACGGGGACGGCCGCGTTGACACGCGGGTGGACACGGGTACGGCTGCACGCACGGCGGACATGCTCGATCCGGCAGCGGCGGTTGGCTGCCTCGCTCTGAACGGGGGTCGCCGGATCTGTTGACCTGACACCGATGGTTCATGCGAAATCGAAGTAACTTCTGTGTGACGAGACCATATCCGCGGTCCCCTGGATGCGCAAGAGTGGGAAGGTTCGCACTGGCGAGCACCAAAGGCTGGCTGATACGGTTAAGTCAGTTTTGAAATAACCTTCGCTTTCCCGCTGGTCTGCAGACGCTGTGGAGAGGACGCGTGAGAGGCTTGGGGACCGTGGGCATCACGATCATGGGACGGGCGGACGCCCGGGATCGGATCATCACTGCGTTGATCCAGAACGGCGCTGCGTCACGCGCGGAGCTCGCCCGCCGTACATCCCTGGCCCCGTCGACCGTCTCGGCGATCATCTCCGAACTGCTGGGAGAAGGTCTGGTGGTCGAGCAGGCCACCCAATCCGTGCGCGCCGGAACCAAGGGTGGCCGGCCCGCCACCCTCGTCGCCCTTGACCGCTCAGCGGGCGTTGCCGTCGGCATCGACATCGGCAAGCAGCACGTGCGCGTCGCAGTCGCCGATCTGGCCCACCAGTTGCTCGCCGAGCGCTCCGAGAACGTCACTCCGGACCTGCCGGCCTCCGAAGGGATCCGCGCTGCCGCGGCCCTCGTCCACAAGACGCTCGGCGACGCCGCCGCGGACCTCAGTCATGTCGTGGGCGTGGGCATGGGACTGCCCGGCCCCGTCCACGCCCCGACCGGGCAATTGGGGGACTCCACCATTCTGCCGGGCTGGGTCGGCGTGAACGCGGCTCAAGCGATGACGGATGCTCTCGGGCTGCGGGTCGAGGTCGACAACGATGCCAATCTCGGGGCGATCGGCGAATGGACCTGGGGCGCCGGACGCGACTGCACCGAAGTCATCTATCTCAAGCTGGCCACCGGCATCGGTGCCGGATTGATCATCGGCGGTCGACCATTCACCGGGCATGGTGGCACGGCCGGCGAGATCGGCCACACGGTGGTCGACCCCGCCGGGCCGATCTGTCGCTGCGGCAACCGCGGATGCCTCGAGATGCTGGCCGGTAGCGGGGCCGTGCTCAACGCCCTGCGTCCGTCCCACGGCAACGTCCAGACCATCGCCGAGGTCCTCGAACTCGCGGCCGCCGGAGACCATGGCTGTCGACGCGCCATCGCCGACGCCGGTCAGGCGGTCGGAACAGCCGCCGCCACCCTGTGCAACCTGATCAACCCTAGGCTGATCGTGGTCGGCGGCGAGATGGCCGCGGCCGGCGAGATCCTGATCGACCCGCTCCGCGAAGCCCTGGAAAGGGGCGCGATCCGCTCGGCCTCCCACGATGTCGAAGTCGTCCAGGGCACGCTCGGCGACCGCGCCGAAGTCCTCGGCGCGGTCGCGCTCGCGCTCCGCCACGGAAACCAGCCGCTCACCGCCTCGGCCGGCTGACGCCGTTCAGGCGAGCAGGCTTGCGGCTTCGGCGAGGGTGTCGACGATCTTGCGGGGTTCGGTGATTCCGATCGCGTTCACGTACGCCACGGTGAAGCCAAGTTCGCGCGTCTGCTCTGCCCGCCGTACGAGGTCGCCCGCGGACTCGTCGACGTCGAGGGTCAGCGAGATGGTCTTCTCGATCTCGTCGTACGCGCGTCCGACCGCGTCGCAGTGTTCCCGGAGCACGTCGAGCTTCCGGGGCAGCTCCGGGCCGGGGAACAGGTTGCAGGCATCGGCGTACTGAGCGACGAGGCGCAGAGTGCGCTTCTCCCCACCCCCGCCGATCATCAGGTACGGCGTGTGCAGCGGACCAGGCGAATCGAGGGTCCGACCAAGACGGTAATGGGTACCGTCGTAGACGCCGTCATCGTCGGACCACATCTGCAGGCAGATCTGGATCGCGTCCTCGAGCCGCTCGAAGCGCTCGCGGACGGGCGGGAACGCGAACCCGAGGCCCTCGGATTCATCGACGTTCCAGGCAGCGCCGATGCCGAGGCCGGCCCGGCCACCGGAGAGAACGTCGAGAGTCGTGATCGCCTTGGCCAGCAGGGCCGGCTCGCGGTAGGTGACGCCGGTGACGAGGGTGTGCAGCTGGACGTTCTCGGTGTGGGCGGCGATGAATCCGAGGGCCGTGTACGCCTCGAGCATCTCGTTCTCGACGGGGCCGATCTGTGGGATCTGCCAGAAGTGGTCCATGACCGTGATCCGGGTGATGCCCGCCTGCTCGGCGTCACGTACATGTTGCGCAAGCGTCGGCCCGAGCTTGCGGGGGCCTCCGGTCCAGGTGAAGTCCGAGATGTGAAGTGCCAGTTCCATGAGCGTTCCTCTCTGTGTGGATTCGCCGGAGCCAACGGACTTGCCGGCCTAGCAGGAGCGCGAGTACGAGCGCTGTCACGGGGACCGCACCAGGGATCGGGGCGGGTTTGTTGTCGGTGGGTTCGGAGTAGTTGCCGTCAGCGAGACCGGCGGCGCGTTCGAAGTGGTTGCGGGATCCCGGGAAGAACGCGCTGTCGGTGTAGTACGCGAGCGGAAACGCCAGCGGGCCGCCGATGAGGGTCACTACAGCCCACTGATCGGTGTGCCGCGACTCGTGCCGCGCAAGCTCCATCTCGTTGGACCGGGTTCTGGAGATGTTGGGACCGTACCGAACGTACGGCGCGTCCAGCTCACGCCGATCGGTCGCGGGTGCGAAGCCGCTTGCTCCCGGCAGGATGCTCGAACTGTCATAGTCTGCGGGCATCCACGCGACGAAGGTGGACCCGATGGTGCCGCCCCCGCCGCTGAGTCGCGGCGCCTCCCAGAAGGTCACGGTCAGCGGTGGACCGGCACATTCACTCATCCCTGCGGCCCTTGACGCGAGGAGCCCGAGTCCAGTGGTCGGCGCGTTGACCACGTCGCGGGCGACACGCCAGATCCGTGGCGGGGAAACGTCCTGGAGCTCCGGCTCGGTCTGCACGCGGCCATCGGGAAACACATGCGCATGGCAGAGGACCGGCGGCTCAACCGCGGTGGACACTGTGGTCGCGACACCTGCGGCTAGCAGGGCGACGAACGTTCCGACGACGATCCTCGACCATGTTCGCCGACGTCCGCCGGCGCCGGGGCGGCGTACCAAGACCCAGATCAGACCCAAGGCACCGAAACAGAGAACCGCCGAGATCAACCGAACCGCCACGCCTGCACGACTCCATCCGCCGGACGTCATGGTTGCAGTAGGACCTTGACGGCTCGGCGTTCGTACATCGCCCGGTAAGCCTCGGCCGCCTTCTCGAGCGGCAACTCGAGGTCGAACACCTTGCCGGGATCGATCCGTCCGGTCAGGACGCGGTCGATCAGGTCCGGCAGGAATCGCCGTACCGGCGCGGGACCGCCGCGCAGCCCGACCTGGGAGAAGAACAACTCGTGGCTCGCGAGCGCCACGTCGTGAGGTACGCCCACGAAGCCGACGTTGCCGCCGGGCCGGGCCGAACGTACGGCCTGCTCCATCGACTCGTCGGTGCCGACGCACTCCAGCACGGAGTCGGCACCGATGCCACCGGTCAGTTCCTGGACACCGGCGACGCCGTCATCGCCGCGCTCGGCAATGATGTCGGTGGCACCGAAGTGGAGGGCGAGCTCCTGCCGGGTCTCGTTCCGGCTCATCGCGATGATCCGTTCGGCGCCCAGTTCCTTCGCGGCGATCACGCCGCACAGCCCGACCGCGCCGTCACCGACGACGACTACGGTCGAACCGGGCCGTACCTCGGCGGCGACGGCTGCGTACCACCCCGTCCCCATCACGTCCGAGACGGCCAGCAGGCTGGGCACGAGTGACGCGTCGGGATGCCCGTCGGTGGCGACCAGCATGCCGTCGGCGTACGGGACTCGGATGTACTCGGCCTGGCACGCGTTCATGAAGTCGAGCTGCCTGCAGGAGGACTGCCACCCGTTGCGACAGTTCGCACAGGTGTTGTCCGCGATGCAGAACGACCCGACAACGAACTGCCCCGGCCGGATCGCGGCCACGTCCGGCCCGACCTCCTCGACGACACCGACGTACTCGTGCCCCATCCTGACCGGCTCGGTCACCGGGTCGGCACCACGGTAGGGCCACAGGTCGGAGCCACACACGCAGGTCGCGACGGTACGGACCACCGCGTCGGTGGGACGCAAGATCTTCGCGTCGTCACAGCGCTCGGCCCGGACATCGCCGGGACCGTACATCGTCACAGCACGCACGAAGACTCCTCGAAGAACGGATCGGTCATGGCCGAGGCGGCCACGCATCCAGAGAACCGGGTGAGTCGGCGCCTGGGGAGTCACTGTCGAAAGGTGTACTCACAGTGCATCCCTGATTCCCGATCACGGTCGTACCGTGGTTTGACATGGACAACCGTTCGGAGGTCAGGGAGTTCCTGACAACGCGCCGCGCCAAGCTGACGCCCCAGGCTGCGGGCTTGCCCGAGGTCGACAGGCGTCGCGTGCCCGGACTGCGCCGCGGCGAGGTCGCCGCGCTGGCCGGGGTGAGCATCGAGTACTACTCCAAACTCGAACGCGGATCCCTCGCCGGAGTATCGGCCTCCGTACTGGAAGCGGTTGCCCGCGCCCTCCAACTGGACGACGCGGAACGCACCCACCTGTTCCACCTCGCGCAGGCAGCCAACGGCAGCGGTAGATTGGCCAAGCCACGACGCCGTACGGCGAAACGCTGGACTCCCCGGCCCAGCTTGCAATGGGTCCTCGACACGATCACCGAGGGACCCGCGATCGTCCGCAACGGCCGGATGGATCTGCTCGCCACCAACCACCTGGGCCGTGCCATGCACTCGTCGCTCTACGACCGGGCCCCTGGCGCGCAACCAAACTTCGCCCGCTACACCTTCCTCGACGACGACTCCCACCGCTTCTACCCCGACTGGAGCACCGCCGCCGACGTCGCCGTCGCCATCCTGCGCACCGAGGCTGGACGCGACCCGCACGACAAGGCGCTGCAAGACCTCGTCGGCGAGCTGTCCACGTGCAACACCGAATTCCGCCAACGCTGGAGCGCGCACAACGTCCGCCTCCACGGCGCCGGCACGAAGTCCTTCCACCACCAAGCCGTCGGCGAGCTCGAACTCGCCTACGAGAGCGTCGACATGATCTCCGACCCCGGCCTCACCCTCACCATCTACGCCGCCGAACCCGCCTCCCCCACCGCCGACGCCCTCAAACTCCTCGCCTCCTGGGCGGCTATGTCGTTGGCCGATCGCTAGGACCTCGGCCGGACCCAACTCCCTCGAAGTTCTCTCAACCCTGACCACCAAGCGGTACTGGGCGCTGTGCTGTTCGATCCACGATGCGAAGGCCTGCTCATGACCGAAGAAGTCGCTGAATCCACGCCCACCGCCGAGGACCCCTCGGGTCCCAGTCGCCGCACCTTCATCGCCACGAGTACGGCGGTCGCGGGCGTCGTCGCCGGAGGTGTGATCGGCGGGTCCACGCTCGCCGACACACCGGAAGCAAGCGCCGTTGAAACGGAGCCGACCAGTCGGGTCTCCTTGACGGGCAACGCGTGACCGTTGCCATCGACAACCGCACCTCCCTGCTGGACCTGCTCCGCGAGCACATCGGTCTGACGGATCCAAGAAGGGCTGCAACGCAGGGGCGTGCGGTGCGTGCACAGTCCTCGTCGACGGGGAGCGGCACAACGCCTGCCTGACGCTCGCGGTGCGTCTCGAGGGCGCCGACGTCATCACCATCGAAGGTCTCGCCGACGGCGACGAACTTCACCCGCGGCAGCAGGCCTTCATCGATCAGGACGCATTCCAGTGCCACGGACCCGAAGAGGCGGCTGTCTCCATTACCGCCGAGATCATCGCACACACCAACCACGGCACCGGTCTCCCGCTCTCCCGGACCATAGGCCCGATCCACCGCCACCAGTCCATCCCAGCAGCGGCCGCCCTCATGTGAGCACGGAGCAGCCTGCTGACCCCTGGTCAGTTGCTGAGTGCTGTGATGGTGGCGGTTACGGATCCCCGCATTTCGGCAATGCACTCGGCGGCGTCGTCGAGCATGCGTCCGAGTACGACGATGCCGTCGTAGTACGACTGGTCACCGTAGTAGAGGACGAAGTCATGGCCGGGGGCGTAGTACCCGACGTCGCCAACATCGGGATCTGCGCCCCGCGGCTGTCCGTCCAGCGACAACGGCGAGGGAAGGGGTCCTCTCTTCTCCACCGCACCGTGGTCACGCATCTCGAGAGTCAACGGCAGCTGCGCGATCAGATCGCGCGCCGCGGCGCTGTCGTCGAGCGTCGCTTGGAACGGCTGGCCACCGATGGTGATGCCGATCCTCATGTTGCCTCCTGGCTGTGTCGGCCTGTCGGACGGTTCAGACCGTGAGAAGAACCTTTGTCGCGGTTCGCTGGTCCATAGCCTGGTAGCCCTCGGCGGCCCGGTCGAGTGGCAAGGTGAGGTCGAAGACCTTGCCCGGGTCGATCTTGCGGTCCCAGATCAGCTGGATCAGCTCCGGAGGAAACCGGCGGACCGGGGCGGGGCCGCCGTGAATGTGAACGCCGGCCATGAACAGCTCGTCCGCCGGCAATGGCGACATCGTGGGAGACGCCGACGAAGCCGACGTGACCGCCTGGCCTTGTCGAGCGGATGGCCTGCATCATGGCCTCCTGAGTACCCACGGCTTCGACGACTGAACGCGCTCCGAGCCCACCCGTCAGTTCCTTGACCCGGGCCACTCCCTCGTCGCCGCGCTCCTCGACGATGTCCGTGGCGCCGAAGTCACGCGCCAGCGCCTGACGATCGGCATGACGGCTGAACGCGATGACCCGCTCCGCACCCAGCTGCTTGGCGGCAAGGACGCCGAGCAGTCCTACCGCCCCGTCACCTACGACCGCAACCGTCTTGCCGGGGCCGGCCTCGGCAGCCACGGCGGCGAACCAACCGGTGCCGAGTACGTCGGAAGCGGCCATCAGGGACGGGATCAGCTCAGGGTCGGGCATCCCCGGTGTGGCGACCAGCGTGCCGTCGGCCAGCGGGATGCGGGCCCGCTCGGACTGGGTACCGATCGTTCCCATCAGCACGCGGTGTACGCAGTACGCCTGATAACCCGCCCGGCAGATCTCGCAGGTGTTGTCGGACGCCCAGAACGAGCCGACCACGAAATCGCCCACCTTGACGTTGCGCACCTGGTCGCCCCCGTCCTCGACGACACCGACGTACTCGTGACCCATCACTGGTGGTCAACCGGCTCCGCACCTCGGTACGGCCACAGATCGCTGCCGCAGATGCAGGTCGCCGACAGCCGGATGATGGCATCGGTCGGCTCCAGGATCTTCGGATCGTCACGCTCCTCGACCCGAACATTCCCCCGGAAGGTACATCACTACCTGGCGCATCGCGAACTCCTACTGGCTACTCCAACATCCTGTGGCCCTAGGCAACAAAAGACCACCAGCCAGTCAACCGGGTGACGTGCCCCGATGGAAGTCACCAGCGATAGGTGTTCTCACAGGGCACCCTGGGCGGGGACAATCCTCAGGGTGGTCTGTCGAGCTGAGGGGCCGACGACGGTGGCGACGTAGCGAGGACCGTACCGGTCGTACTTGGCGTGGTACGCCTCGTCGATGGCCGACTGGGCCGGGTCGGACGCGTCCAGCGGATCGAACCGCACATCGCGCTCGATCCCGCCGGCGCGGATGCGGCCGGCTCCCGCGGCGAGGGCGCGGCGGTACCAGCCGTTGGCGGGGCCGTGCGCCGAGCGGATGCAGAGCGCGTCGCCGACCCGAGCGATCCAGATGGGGACGAACGGCCGCAGCGTCCCATCACGGCGGTAGGAGCTGACCTGCAGTTCGTCGGCGCGGCCGACCCGGCTCAGCTCCTCAGGCGTCCAGTCGACGGTCGTCTCCAGCGAGTTGTCCATGGTGTCAACGCTACGTTCCCTCGACCGAGCGAGGGATGCTCTGCCGGTACACCCTTCGCCAGAGACTCCCGCAGGCGCGCGAGAACCTGAACCCTTGTGTCATGGCCACGACCATTAAGAAACTCACGACACCGCTCGCGGGTCTGGCCGCGACCATCGGACTCCTCGCCGGATGCACCACCGACGACTCGTCCTCGGTCCCGGCAACCCGCTCGAGCAGCGCCCCTCCCACGACAGCCGACGCCCCGTCGCCCACGTCGCCGTCGACGCCTGCCACCCAGTCCGCCTCACCGGCGTCCCCTGCCTCCCCGTCGTCCGCCACCTCGGCGACGGCTCCCGCGCCAGGCAGCAACGTGGCCGGCACCGTTGTCCGGTTCACGTCCGGCGGCACCCAGATCGACGTCACCATCGACCGCAACACCCCGGCCGCACGCGACTTCGTGTCCATGCTCCCGCTGACCCTCGAGTTCGAGGACTACAGCAACAGCGAGAAGATCGCCTATCTCCCGCGCAAGCTGAACACCGCGGGCACGCCAGGATCCGAACCCCGCAACGGCGACTTCAGCTACTACGCCCCCTGGGGCGACATCATCTTCTACTACAACGCGCACGGCGGATACTCCGACCAGGTCCCCCGCCTCGGCACCTACCAGGCTACCCGCGACCAACTGGAAGCCCTCGAAGGCTCCAGCGTCACGATTCAGGTCGCACGGTAGGTCCACGCAACCAGCCGCGGGTGTGGAGAGGGCAGCGCCCGGGCTGGTGCGCGGTAGCGGATGCGCGGCCCGCGACGATGACACGCGTCAGCCAACGGAAAACCAGGAGCAGAACGAGAGCGATCGCGGTGACCGCGCGAGGCAGCGGCGCCGGACCATGACCCGACGGCTCGGGGTGCCCGCCATCGGTCAGGCTGGCGGCGCGCTCGAAATGGTTGCGTGAGAACGGGAAGATCGCACCGTCAATGTAGTACGCGACCGGAAAGGCCAGCGGCGCTCCGGCGCACTGGCGCATCCATCCGGCCCTGGCACTCAGCAGCGCCAGGCCGGTGATCGGCGCGTTGATGACGTCCCGGGCGATACCCCACCGTGACGACGAGGAGCCACATCGCTCTACCCGTGCGACTTCCCATCCGGATCCACCTTTCGCGTCAGGTGGTGAGGCTGATGCCAGTGTGTTCCTCGAGCCTGTGAACGAGGTCCGACTGGAACCGCGGGTCCCGGGTAGCGGGGTGCGGTCGACGAGGTGTGCGGTGGTACCAGTTTGCGCCGATCCGCGGGCTGATCTCGGACTCGTCGGCGGTCGCGAGCCATTCCTGGGTTCGGTGACTTTCGTCGAGGCTGTCCGGCGCCGAGGGCCCCCCATTCGCGTCGGCACCCAGCCGGGATCCACCGCGTGGGCCATCGTGTCCGGGTGCCGGTCGGCCAATGCCATCGCCAGCGCGGTCACGTAGAGCTTGCTGTCGTCGACGCCCGACCGCGAGGCCGGGTGAAATCGACGCTGCTGAGGTCGGCCGAGCCGCCGGTGTGCATCGAACTGCTGAGGAAGATGGTCCGGTCGGAAGGCGTCATCATGGCAGTGAGCACGTAGGGAGCGACGATGTTGACGGCAAGCACGTCGGGACCGTTGAGGATCCCCGCGTTGTGGATCACGGCGTCGAACCGGCCGAGCTCGTTCGCCTGGTGCGCGAGCTGGATCAGTGCCATGGTTACGTCAGTGGGGTTCGAAAGATGTGGTCGTCGTCGGGTCGTGGGTTACCGCGACCGTCGGTGTTGTTGGTCAGGATCCACAGTGTCCCGTCGGGCGCGTTCGTGACATCTCGCAACCGGCCATAGGTACCGGCGAAACGCTCGGTCGAGGTGGCGGGCCTGTCGGTCGGTACGACGCGGAGCCGCTGACCGCGAAGGTTCGCGATGACGATAGTGTCGTCATGTACGGCGATCCCGCTGGGGCTCGCATCGGCCGGACTCCACTGCTGCAGCGGGTCGACGTACTCGCGTCGCCCCGCGATCCCCTCCACGATCGGCCAGCCGTAGTTGGCGCCGGGCCTGATGGTGTTGAGTTCGTCCCAGGTGTTCTGCCCGAACTCGCTGGCATACATCGTGCCGTCCGCGGCCCAGGCGATCCCTTGGGGGTTGCGGTGTCCGTAGCTGTAGACCAGCGACCCGGGGAACGGGTTGTTCCGCGGCACTCCGCCGGTCGGGGTCATCCGAAGGATCTTTCCGGACAGCGCGTCGAGGTCCTGCGCGCTCTCGCGGTCGCCGGCGTCGCCGACCGTGGCGTAGAGCATCCCATCCGGGCCGAACGCGATCCGTCCACCGTTGTGATAGCTCGCCGACGGGAGTCGTTCCAGGATCGTCTCCGGCGCACCCAGGCGAAGCGCACCCGGGTTTCCCTCGAGGGTGAAGCGCTGGATGCGGTTCCCGTCCGCGGCCGTGGAATGCAGGAACCGTGGCTGCTCGGGCCCGTCCATACGCATAGAGCCAGCGGTCGCGTACGGCGATTCCGAGCAAACCGCCTTCACCCGTGCCCGCGACGCCGTCGACCGTGCCGACCACGCGCGACGCCCCGTCCTGTGCGAGTTCGAGGATCCGAGCTGAGTCTCGCTCGCTGACGAGCGGAACCCTGCCGTGGAACGCGATCGACCACGGGGCTTCCAGATCACCAGCGACCGCGGTGGCAGCCGCAGCCCCTGGGGTGCTCGGGGAGGCCGGTCTGGCGGATTGCGTCGACATACCCGTCCCGGGCGGCTGGGTCGACGAGTCCGTCGTACACCCGGCGAGCACCGCCACGAGTAGCGCGCCGACCCACGTCCGCGGCCAGGTTCGTCTCGCCACCTTCATCCGACCGTCACGCGGTACGGGCCCTTGGCGGTGTGGATCTGCCAGAGGCGATCGGCGAGAACCTTCGGAGCGAACACCGGGTCGTCATCCCGGATGGCGCCGGGCACAATGAGTTGTCCGACGTGGATGTTCTGTTCAGACAGAGTGTCGTGCAGCATCTGCCCGTAGGCGGACTCGGCGGCGAAGGCGACCGACGTACCTGTCACGTTCGGGTTCGGTGTCACGGCACTCGAGCCGTTGACGAACAGAATCGTGCCGCGACCGAGAGCGGTCATGCACGGTAACACCTGCTGCACCGCGGTAGCCGATCCGTAGACGGAGAACTCCACCGCAGCAGCGAGGTCGTCCACCGACGTCTCGAGCAGCGGACGCAGGAACTCGCTCCGGGGCACCGGACTGTATTGCAGCACCTCGATCATGCCGATCTCATCGGCGGCCGCCGCCAGCGCCCGGGACAGGCCGTCACGGTCGTGAACGTCGGCGGCATACGCCTTCGCGGCGATTCCTTGTGCCGAGAGGCCTTCAGCAAGCTTGTCGAGCTTGGCCAGATTCCGCGCGATCAGAGCGACCGCGAGGCCCTCGCGTCCGAATCTCTCGGCAACCGCTGCTCCGAGTCCTGGGCCGGCGCCGACGATCGCAACAGTGCTCATCACGTTCCTTCCCTCCGGGCACGCGGGTCGCGGCCCTGAGGCCACGGTAGGCAGCCGCGGCGCGGATCAGGGAGACCCTACGAGTACACCCCTGCACAGAGAGTCCCTCGGTACCACGAAACGTGATGCCCCGGAAGGCATCAATCAGTCGCGACCGAAGGCGACTGGCGAAGCCCATGCCCACGACCACCTCAGCCACGCAGCGCACGAAGAAGGGCGGAACGAAGAGCAGATATCGCGAACGACCTCGGCCTCCCGGTCGCGAGAACCGGGCTGATGATCACCGTGTTCGCGATCGGCATGATCGTCGGGACACCGACGATGGCGATCCCCACCCTCAAGCTGTCCCGGCCGCTGACGCTGAGCCTGTCCCTGGCCCAGCCATCTTGGGCGCCGAGACCACCACAGAGATCGCCGCGAACGCTGCTGCCGCTGATATCGGGCTGGAGCAGGACCAACTCGACGCACTGACGGCGCTGGTCGTCAGCGCCTGACCGCGAGGGATGCCCTGGAAGTACACCCTTCGAAAAGAGACTCCCTCGGGGCGGCCGGAGCGTGTTGGCTGGAGATGTCGAAGGCATCCGTTGCCTGCGGCATCTCCATCCCCAAGCAGAGGAGCCTGTAGACATGACGATCAAGCGGCGGATCACACCGCTCGTACTGGTGGCCGCACTCGCGCTCGCCCTCCTGGCGATCGCGCCGCCGTTCGCGCAGCAGAGCATGGCCGACCGGGGCACCGGGCCGCTCATCGGCGCGTGGCAGATGACCTCCCTGGAGGTCGGCACCGAAGGAAACCTGCAGCCCGTGCCGTACTCCGGCCAAGTCGTCTTCACCAAGTCCGGCACCATGTCGGTCCAGGCGAGGAACCTCAACCCCGACGCACCGGACACGCCGTACACGTTGAACGGGTACGAGGCCTTCTACGGACACGTCGACGTCGACCGGGCTGCGGGCACCTTCGTCGTCACCGTCGACTCGTCCCTGGTCCCGGCGCTCGTCGGCCAGCGCCTCACCCGGGTCTTCGAGGTGAAGGGCGACACGCTCGTGCTGACCCCGCCCGACCCGTCCGAAGGCTGGCGCGCGACGTACAAGCGCTCCTGATCGACTTCACGTGCTCCTAGCGCAAACGGTGAACACGGCGCGGAGTTGGCTCGCCGCAAGGCTTGAAGGCCCGACGCGAAGCTCGAACTGACCAGGTTCGACGATGCGCCGGCCATCCGCGGCGACGATCGTGAGGTCGCCGACAGAAATCTCGATCTCGGCCTCTTTGCATTCGGAGGGGCCGAGATCGACCTGCTGGAACGCCTTCAGCTCCTGCTCCGCCCAGCTGACCGAGGTCACACAATCGCTGACGTAGGCCTGCACGGTTTCGCGTACCGGCCGCCGGCCGGTGTTCCTGAGCGTCACCCGCGCACGGAGTACGCCGTCAGTCGTAATCCGGTCGTCGGCGATCAGGAGGCCTTCGTACTCGACCCGCGTGTAGGACAGTCCTTCTCCGAACGCGAATGCGGGCTGCTGTGTGAGGTCGGCGTACCGATTGCCGTGCTGGCCACGGATCTGGTTGTAGTACGTCGGCTGCTGTCCGACGTGACGGGCGAACGAGATCGGTAGTCGGCCACTCGGCTCGATCAGTCCGAGCAAGAGCTCCGCAATCGCCCGGCCGCCCTGCATTCCCGGGTTCGCGACCCACAAGAGCGCCGCCGCCTCGGCAACTGCGGACGGCAGTACGAGCGGCTTCGATGCGAGCAGTACCACGATCATCGGAGTCCTTGTCGCGGCGATTGCCTCGAGCAACGTGATCTGGCCACCGAGCAGTTCAAGGGTCGCGGTCGAGCGGCCCTCCCCGACCAGCTCGATCCGGTCTCCCACGACGGCGACCACGAAATCGGCGTCCCTCGCCGCCGCGACGGCACCGGCGAGCTGCGCCTCGTTCGGCTCACAGGGGACGACGACCGGAGGACGCGGCTGCCCGTCCGGGAAGAACTCACCCTCCGGGTCCGGCGCCAACTGCACGATCTCAGCGCCAACGGCGTATGTGATCGACCAGTCCACTGGCACGTGCGCCCGCAGGCCGTCCAGTACGGTCGTGATCAACTCGCCAGGCTGCCCATCGAGCCATCCGGCCTGACCGGATCCCCCGGCCCAGTCGCCGAGCTGTGTCTGCGCGTCGTCGGCCAGCGGACCGACGACCGCGATGCGCCGCGGCGCGCGGCTGTCCGTCGCCGCTCGGCCGTCCGCGCCGGCGATGAAGCCACCGGCGAGGGGCAGAACACCGTCGTTGTGCAGCAGCACAAGCGATCGGCGGGCAACCTCGAGGTTCAGCGCGGCGTGCTCGGTGCTGCCGATCACACACTCGATCCGCTCGCGATCCGGGTGTCGAGGCTGCTCGAACAGACCGAGCTCGAACTTCACCGTGAGGATCCTCGCGACAGCCGCATCCAGGTCGGTCTCTTCCAACAGGCCGGTGCGGATCGCCTCGAGCGCACCGTCGAAGAATCCCGGCGTACTCATCACCATGTCGTTACCGGCCTTCACCGCCGCGGCAGCAGCCTCCGCGTACGTCGGCTGAACGCGCTGCTCCCACACCATGCGGCCGACGTTGTCCCAGTCGGTGACGAGGGTGCCTGTGTAGCCCCACTCGCCCCGCAGTACGTCGTTCAGCAGCCAACTGTTGGTCGTGATCGGTACGCCGTCGATGGTCTGATAGCCGAGCATGAACGTCCGGCAACCCTCCCTCGCGGCTCGCTCGAACGGCGGCAGGAACCACGAGCGCAGCTTCCGCTGCGAGATGTCCGCTTCACTGGCGTCTCTACCGCCTTGCGTTTCGGAGTACCCGGCGAAGTGCTTGGCCGTCGCGAGAACAGCCGTTGTGTCTCGCAGACCGTCGCCTTGATAGCCGCGGACCATAGACGCGGCAAGTTCTCCGATGAGGTACGGATCCTCGCCGAACGTCTCACCGACGCGGCCCCACCGCAGATCGCGGGCGATACACAGCACCGGAGAGAACGTCCAATGCACACCAGTCGCCGCCACCTCGACGGCCGTTGCGCGCGCGACCCGCTCGAGCAGCTCGGGGTCCCACGACGCCGCCATACCGAGCTGGGTCGGGAATATCGTTGCTCCCTCCCAGAACGAATGCCCGTGGATGCAGTCCTCGCCCACGAGCAGTGGAATGCGTAGTCGGGTTCGAGCGGTGAGTTCGTGTGCGCGCACGATGCGCTCGGGCGAGGCGTGCAGGATCGAGCCGACGTGCATTCTCAGCACCTGGTCATCGAGGTCGCCGCGGGCGTCGAGTTGCAGCATCTGTCCGGCCTTCTCTTCGACAGTCATGCGGTCGAGGAGATCATCCACACGTACGGCGATAGGGCGCGTCGGGTCGAGATACGTCAGTTCAGTGCTCATGGCAACCTCTTCTGGGCAGGCGGAAGCACGGGCACCACCGGTGGTGGCTTGGCGTTAGTTGCGCGGTGCGTGGATGAGCGCCTCGATCGGCATCAGCGCGGATCCGAGGGCGACGGTGTCTCCCCCGAAGGTCGCGGCCACCAAGTCGAACTGCTCGCCGGCCCGGATCAGGCAGTTGCGCCTGATCGCCTCGGTGATGGCTTGACCGTGGCGCTCCATCAGTCGCAGGCCGACCCATCCACCGACGACGATGCGCTGCGGGTTCGCGAGGTTGACGATGCTTCCGAGCGCGGCTCCCAGGGCCTCGATCCCATCGCCGAGTACCCGGGCTGCGGCATCGTCGGTCTCCGCGGCTTCGCACAGCGCGCCGATCGCCTGCCAGCCGCTCCCCTCGAACGCACCACCGGTACGGCGCCAGGCCGCGAGCAGTGCGTCCGCGCCGACGTACGCCTCGAGGCAGCCACGATCGCCGCAGCGGCACGGCTCGCCGCCGTACCGGATCTTCGTGTGCCCCCACTCCGTCGCGCTGCCGAACGCGCCGCGGAAGAGCTTCCCTTCGTTGACGATCGCCAGCCCGACACCGCGGCCGAGCAGCGCGACCGCCGCGTGCTCGATGTCTCGAGCTGCCCCGAACCACATCTCGGCGCGAGCGAGCGTCTTCGCGCCGTTCTCGCCGAACACCGGCAGACCGTCCTTAGTGGCACCGGGGATCGGCCTCGGCGCCCAGCCCAGGCTTTGCGCGTACAGCGTCTGCTCCCCGTCCGCCGATGTCTCCACAACTCCGGGCAGTCCCAGTCCGACACCGAGAACCCTCCCCCAGCGTTCCGCGTTCCGCGCGCGCAGCGCCCCGATCGCGTCCCGAAGGTCCTGCTCGATGTCCTCGGGCGACTCCTCCTGCCGCCCGCCCCGGAACTCGCGGTCCACCACCTGCAAGCCGAGGTCGAACAGTTCGACCGCCACACCTCGTTCGCCGACGTCGGCACCAATCGCGTAGGCGCCGTCGGAGTTCGGAGCGATCACCGTGATCGGGCGCCCGCCCCGGGAGGCGACGGTGCCGGACTCGACAACGAGGCCGTCAGCCATCAGATCGTTGACCATGTTCGTCGCGGAGGCGACCGACAGGCCGCAGTGCCGGGCCACGTCGGCTCGGGTGGCCTCGCGTTGCCTGAGGATGAACTGGAGCGCGCTCGCCCGGTTGCGCTGCCGCAGCGAGTTGACCGTCTGCGATTCGGGCGCGGTCGAAACGCCCGCCCAAGCGGCCCGCAGCCGGTCGTTCCGGCCGGCGCCGGTCATGACGTCAACTCGATCCACCGAACGACCGTGGACGACCTGGCCTCGAGAACGAGCGACTGCCCGTCCCACACCACCGCGACGGCATCCGGATCGTCGGCCTCGACCTTCCACCCGCTCGGTGCGGCTGCCAGATCGAACATCAAGCGGGAACCCTCGCTCACCGACACGGGAACATACTCCTCGTGCGAGTACGGCGTGCCGCTGGTGTGGTGCCAGAGCCCGTCGGGGATCGGCGCCGAGGTCATCGCGGCGATCGTCGTACCCTCCTCCGTCCTGCCGGCCCACGCCGGAAGCACCAGCGTAGGGCGGGCGAACACTGCGTCCAGCACGGGGGTGCGCGTCTCGCACCGGGACACCTCGACTGCGGAGAGGAAGTCTTCGAGTACCCGCCAAACCACGTCGGCGTCGGGCCGCGCCGACATGTCGGCGATCTGTTCCCAACCATCGGGAACACCCGCCGACAACGGCGAAGTCCGCGTTCCGAGCTTCTTCCACGGCCACAGGTTCCAACCGATCCCGTGTCGCTCGTACAGCCTGGTCGCGGCGTAGATCCAGGCTGGTGTGTTCTCACCTCCCTCGCCCATGTAGATCGGCGTCTCGAGCCGATCGCGTACGGCGAGGTACTCCGCGATGCTGCTGTCGTCGGGCTGACACCAGTAGCGGTGGAACTGCAGCGCCTGGTTGTCGTCGAAGCGTTCCCGCAGCGGAGCCCAGTTCGTGGCCCAATGACTGCCCTCGTACATGATCAGATGCCGGTCGTCGATCTCACGGACCGCCGTTGTGAGATCCCGGTAGAGGTCGACGAGGTGGTCGGCGTACCGGTACTGCCACTCGTTCGGCAGTGGCTCGTTCAGCAGGTCGTAACCGAACACGGCCTCGCGATCGCGGTACCGCAGGGCCAGCTCGCGCCACAGCGCGATCGTGTGCTCGCGGTGGATCGGCCGCATGAACAGCTCGGGCCGGCCGTGCTCGGAGTCGTCGATGTTCGTCCCGGTCTGACCACCGGGCGCGCCATGCAGGTCGAGGAGGATGCGGAGACCGTACTGCTCGCTCCAGGCCACGGCACGCTCGATCAGGTCGAATCCGGCCTCGACGAGGGTCCCATCCGCGGCCATCACACCCCGGGCGTTGATGGGCAGCCGGACGTGGTCGAACCCGAGTGCCGCGATCAGCGCGAAGTCGGTCTCACCGACGAACGCGTCCCGAAATCGGTGCCAGAACTCGGAAGCTCGATCGGCACCCACGAGAGTTTCGATGCGGTGCTCGATCTGGCGCGGTGAGGCGAGCTCGTCACCGAAGAGCCACATGTAGCCCTCGGCAAGTAGCCAGTTGCCCAGCCCGACCCCGCGCGGTAGCAGGGTGCCGCTGTCGTCGACCAGTTGAGTGCCTTCGGCTCGTACGAAGCCACGGCGGTGCAGGCGAGTCATCTAGTGGTCCTTACTTGAGCCCGGACAGGGCGAAACCCTGCACGATGTGGCGCTGGAAAACGACGAACACGACCAGGATCGGGACGATCATCAGAGTCGAGGCGGCCATCTGCAGCGACGGATTGGTCGCAAGCTGCTGGTTGAGCAGCGACAGCCCGACCGACAGGGTGTAGAGGTTCGGGTCGTTGGCGATGATCAACGGCCAGAGGAACGCGTTCCAGCCGGCGATGAAGGTCAGCACCACCTGCACGGCGAGGATCGGCCGCGACATCGGCAGGATGATCCGGGCGAAGATCCGCCATTCTCCGGCACCGTCGATCCGGGCAGCCTCGATGACCTCGTTCGGAATCGTGGTCATGAACTGCCGGAACAAGAAGATGCTGAACCCGGAGACCAGCATCGGCAGCGCGATTCCGGGGATCGTGTTGGTCAGGTGCATCCCGTCCAGGATCAGGTAGCTGGGGATCATCGTCACCTGACCCGGGATCATCATCGTCACCAGCACCAGGAAGAACAGAGCGCTCCGGCCGCGGAACCTGAACTTGGCGAACCCGTACCCCGCCGCCGCCATCGCCAGCAGGCCGAACATGCAGATGACGACGATGAGGAGTGTGTTGAGCAGGTACCGCCCGAAGTCGAGCCGCACGAACAGCTCGACGTAGAAGTCGAACGTCGGTCTCTTCGGCAGCAACGCCGGTGGGTAGGCCACCGATTCGCTGCGCGGCTTGACCGAGGCGAACACCATCCACAGGAACGGGAACGCGATCAGCAGTGCACCTGCCAGAAGCAGCGTCCCGACAAGTGCGCTCCCCTTTCGGCGAGCGGAGCGTCTCACCTCCGGCGCCGGAGGCGGCAACGGCTTCCGTGGAGTCTGCACTGGAATATCAGTCAGCATCGGTTCTCCTGACACGCAACTGGATCACGGTGACAGCGGCGATGAGCGCGAACAGCACGACGGAACCCGCGCTCGCGTAACCGAACTGGCTGGCCGCAAAGCCCTTCTGATACAGGAAAAGCGAGATCGATGTCGATGCGCCCAGCGGTCCACCCTTGGTCAGGACGAAGGGCTCGTCGAAGAACTGCAGCCAGGCGATGACCGTCGTCACGGTCACGAAGAAGATCGCGACGCGCAGCAGCGGGATGACGATCGAGACGGTCCGGCGAAGCTCTGAGGCGCCGTCGATCGCGGCCGCCTCGAGGTACTCCTTGGGCACACCCTGGAGCGCAGCCAGGAAGATGATGACGTTGAGCCCGAGCCCACGCCAGACCGCGACGAGAACCACCGAAAACTTGACGACACCCGGATCTGACAACCACGGTACGGCGGGCAGCCCGGCGAGCGAGAGCAGATAATTGAACAACCCGAACTGGGTGTTGTACAGGTAACCCCAGACGAGCGCGACTGCGACGATGCCGGTAATGGCCGGAACGAAATAGAACGAGCGCAGCGCCCGGTAGAAACGACCCTGACCACGGTTGAGCCCGAGCGCGATCACCAGCGACAGCACAATGACGGCTGGTACGCCGAGACCAGCAAACACCGCAGTGTTGGCCAGCGCCTGCCAGAAGGCGGCGTCCGCGAACAAGCGGGAGTAATTGGCCGACCCGACGAACTCGATCTGTGACCAGTCGCCGAGGCCGGCAAGATTCATGTCGGTGAAGCTGACGACCAGGGCGACGCCGATCGGCAGGACGCCGAAGGCGATCAGCGGAAGCATGGCGGGGACGACGAAAGCGAACGGGATCAGTCGTGTCTTCATGACGGGATGCTCCTGTCGCCGGGCCGATACGCGGCCGGCCCGGCGAGCGGTCAGTTGATGGAGGAGTTTCCGGTGGCGCCGAACAGCTTCTGCAGGGTCTGCCCGCGATCCGCGCCGGTCAGTGCGATGGCGTTCAGCGCATCGAGAAGGGCCTTGCCGGTCTCACCGTCCCAGTTCGGTACCAGCGGGAGGAGTTTCGAGTCCATCAGCTGTTTCGAGTACACCGCGGCGAGCGGGTCGGAGCTGAGCTTGGGGTCTGCGAGCGCGGCCTTCACTGTCGGCAGCTGACCGTCGAGCCCGAACCATTTGACCTGCGTGTCCGGCCTGGAGAGGAAGTCGAGCAACTGGAGCGCGGCATCCTTGTTCTTGGTCGACTTCCAGATACCAAGGTTCGAACCGGCGAGCAGCGAGGTACCGGTGACTGCCTTCGGCATCGGGGCGACGATCCACTTGCCGTCCAGTTGCGGAGCCGCCTGCTTGATCGCGGCAGCGAGGTACGGGCCGCTCACGAGCATCGGCGTGACGCCCGAGACGAAGCCTTGGACCTGGTCGAAGTCGCTGTTCGTCGGGACGCTCTTGTCGGAGTACAGCCCCGTGTAGAGGTCGACAGCCTTCTCGAACTCCGGCGTACCGAAGTTGATCTTCCCGTCACTCCCGACGATGTCCCCGCCGAAGTTCCTGGTCATGGTCACCGGCAGGGCGCTGTCCCACTGAGGAACGTGGAACCCGAACTTGCCGGCGCCTCGGCCGGACAGTTTCTTCGCGTCGGCGCGCAACTCGTCCCAGGTCGCGGGCGGACCGGCGACACCGGCGGCGGACAGGATGTCGGTGCGGTAGAACAGCACCCGCGTGTCCGACACCCACGGCAGCGACACCACCTTGCCGTCGACCGCGGTCGCGTCACCCGCGACACCGTCCAGGAAGTTCGACGACGCAAGGTTCTTGTGGTTCGCCAACGTCTCGTCGTCCAGCGGCAGGAGCGCGCCGCTGTCCGCGAACGTACGCAGCTTCGAGACCCCGATCTGCAGCACATCCGGCCCGTTGCCCGAGGCGACCGCCGTGGTGAACTTCTGATCGACACTGTCCCACGGAATCGGAACGGTCTCGACCGCCGTGCCCGTCTCCTCCGTGAAGGGTTTGACCAGCTCGTCGAAGTGCGCCGAGCTGTCGCCCATGACCCAGACCGTGAGCTTCCCGGGACCCGCCGGCGACGCCGCTTCGCCCCCTCCCGAACTGCACGCCGCGAGTGAAACGGTCATCGCCGCCGCCACAGCGGCAGCGACCCAGCGGATCCTCTTCATGGGCTCGTTCCTCTCGAGCTTGAACCTCGGCCGGGGGAAGCCCCACGACCACGACTGCCCCAAACTCTCCCGCCTCACCACCCCTTTGTCAACGCCTTGTAATAAGTCCAGCTATAAGTCCCGGATACGAGAACAAGACCATGAACGACTGTCGGAACCGGTCGTCACGTGGTATTCCGCTGACCGGTTCCGGTTCCCAATGACGCCCGATAGTGATCAGGCGCTCCTCGGTCATCTCGGTGATCGCGTAGGCGGGCCCTTCCTTGCCCTCGCCGCTGGCCTTGACGCCGCCGAACGGCATCAGATCGACCCGGTTGCTCGAGGCCTCGTTGATGTGCACGGTGCCGACCCGCAGCAGCTCCGCGGCGTCGAGCATTATGCCGACATCGGCGGTGAAGATTCCGGCCGCGAGCCCGTACGGCGTCTCGTTCGCCTCGGCGATCGCCCGGTCGAGATCGCTGAAACGCCGGATCGAAACGGCCGGCCCGAACAGCTCCTCCGACATCAAGTTCATGGAGCGGTAGCCGCCTTCACGTGAGGATCCCTTGATCAGGGCGGGATGGATTGAACGCTGCCAGGGTGCAGCCGTATCCGGTCACCGCCCAACGGTCAGGGAGGACCGCGGCAGTCAGGTGTAGGCCAGGAGCCTGCCCGCGACCGTGACACCTGACCACGACATCAGCGAGACGACCGCGGCGAACCGGGCGGCGACGGGCGTCGACCGGCCCACATCCCAGCGAGCGACACCCCGGTAGGTGTGTCGATGGAAGATCAGGATGTTCAGCCCTGCAAGCAGGATGAGGCCGAGCTTCCACGGAGCGCTGCCGCGGTCGGCGATGACACTCGCCCCGGGCAGGAACATCGCGACGCCGGTGCCCGCCGCGATCATGAAGCCGACATGCGACAGAGGGAGGAGCCAGTTCGCCGCGGTCGTCACCCGCAGCGCCTGCCGGCCCAGCCCCAGCAGCCGGAGATCGAAGACCACGGCCGGGCCGACCAAGAGCGCGATGCCGATGATGTGGATGCTCTCGAGGATTGGATACAGGTACGCCGTACCACGGATCGCCTCGGAGAACGCGCTGTCCTCCAGCCATGCGAACACCTCGCCCATGACGAGCGCCCTCATCCCCGGCGCGAACGTGACCGCAGGAAGACTGCCCCACCCGCGAGAACGGCAAGGAGCGCGACGCCGAGCGTGGCCCACACGACGGCCGCCGACGTGCCGGGCCCGGTGGCGCTGGCCGGGGCATCGTCGTCGGCAGCAGGGGATCGGCTGCCGCCCTCGGGATACGGGACGGGCAGCGGCGTCGCCGGCAGTTCACTGCCGAGCACCTGGTTCACTGGTCGGCCGTTCTCGTACCAGAACGCGACCGGACGGAACTCGTCGTCGTGGCTCTCACCGATGTAGCCGACGAGCTCGATCTGCTCGCCGTCGCGCAGCGGGCGGTCCAGACCCCACGGTCCCGTGAAACTCGGCGGGGCGATGACGACCTCAAGCGCGTCATGGGCGCCGCTGTACGACGGGGCCACGTTGATCGGGCCGCTGTCCTCGGGAGCCTGCAACTCCTCAGGCAACTGCCGCTCCGGGGTGTCAGCAGGCAGATCGTCGTCAAGGGTCACCGTGAAGAAGGAGTGCGGCTCACCCCAGCGGACCTCCGAGACCGTTCCCGCAACGTAGTAGAGGCGGTCGGTGTCAAAGTCGTCCCACCCGTGATGCGCCTGCGCGGTACCCGGGGAAACCAGGATGAGCAGGGTCGCGGAGACGAGGGACGCGGTCGCCAGCCTGATGCGACGGGCGCTGGTGCGAGTCAGTGCTGCGGTGATCGTCATGAAGCGCATGTGGAGTCGATACTTTCGAGAGGGCTTGAGGTGGTCGTCATCCAGCACACCTCATCTCGCTGGAGCCAGGGAGTTCCTGTCATGAGGTGTACTGGCAGGGCACCTTGAGCGGGAGGTTTGGTGCGGTCATAGCTTGTTCGGGCCCGGCGAGCCGGCGCGAAGGTCGTCGGGAGCGTAGGGGCCGCCCTGCTCGAGAAGTTCCAGGATCGTGCCAACACCAGTCAGTCTGGCGAGCTCACTGCGATGCAAAAGATCAACCACCTGCTGGACCTCTGGGAGAAGAGATTCGAGGGACTGGTCGCCGACGGGAAACGCTCCCCCACCTCGCTGGACACCTACCGTCGCGCCATGAAGAACCACCTACGCCCCGCCCTCGGCGAGATCCGCATCGGCGTGCCCATCGGCGAAGCCATGGCTGTTCTCTGGTCCCAAGTCGACCTCGATGCAGGCACCGTCGATATCACCCACACCATCGTCCGTGTCAGAGGCGAAGGGCTTCTCCGCAAGACCACCAAGTCCAAAGCCGGCCAGCGCGTACTCAGCCTAACCGACTGGGCCACCGCAGCACTCCGCAAACGGCACGCCGCCGGCATCCGCCTCGACGACCCGATCTTCCCCGATTCCCTCGGCGGCTTCCGCGACCCAACCCACGTCCGCCGCTCCCTCCGCACCACCCTCTCCACCGTCGGCAGCACCGCCCGCCGAGACCTGGGCCTCACCCTCCGAGCCCTCCGCCGCGAAACCAGCATGTCCCGCAAGCAGGTCGCCGAGACCCCTCACCGAGGTCAGCGCCGATCCGGCATGCGGTGAAAGGCGCCGCGGTGTGAGCGGGGCCTCTCTGATCAGATCCGCGTGTAGGTGACGCGCCAGCCTTCTGCCGGGTCGGTCGGGATGAGGACCAGCGTGTCGCGCGACACTTCGAAGACCCGCGTCAGGCGCTGCCGACGAGGTTGCGTACCAATAACGGCTCGACGGTCACGCCGAACGTCCAGGGCGCGGTCGAGAGCGAAGGTCCCATAGAACGCCTCGTACCCGTTCAACGTGTACGGCGAGCCCCGCAGCGGTGAGGTCGGCGTTCGTGGCCTGCACCGAAATCGTGCCGGACTTAGTGAAGACAATCTGGCCGGAGTACGGCACCGGTTGCAGATTTCCTTCGGTCCCGACCTCCAATGAGGTCATCCGCCACGCACCGACGAGCGGACCGTTGCCTCGCTCGCCCGACCCCGGCCCGGCGACAGCAAGTGAACACACCCGGGAAACACTGAGAGTTCTCCATCGAAGCGTGTACTGATAGTGCATCCCAACCGGCCGCGACGCGTCGTACCGTCATCGGTGTCGGCGCCCTGTTCCTGCTCACGCTGGACCTGGCCGATTTGATGCCGACCGGAGACAACCAGGGGATCGTATGGACATTGAGGTCGTGATTGGTGGGACTAACGCCAAAGGCGAACTGTTCGACCACCCGGTGGCGCACGAACTCGCCGCAATGCTTCCACTCAGCCTGGTCTTCGAGGACTTCAACCAGGTGGAGAAGGTAGCGCGCCTGGCCCGGCCGCTGACGCTCCGCGGTGTGCCGGGCGCCGATGCTCCCATGCCTGGGGAGATCGGCTACTACGCCCCATCGCAGGGGCTCGTCCTGTACTACGGGCGAGTGGGCCGGTGGCCCGGCCTGGTGCGGATGGGGCGTTTCACGTACGACCTGCAGGCTCTCCGCGATCTGCCCGACGGAACACGCATCCAGATCACAGCGGCTTCCACCCCCAACTCCTCAGGGGCTATGCAGTGAAGGAACCCCGGCGGCCGTTCAGGAAAGGAACCACATGTCCACTTGGTTGATCACCGGCTGCTCCACCGGGCTCGGCCGCGCCTTGGCCGAGACCGTGCTCGCCCAAGGACACAATGCCGTCGTCACCGCCCGCGACGTCGCGACGGTACAGGAGATCGCCGTCAGGCACCCGGACACCGCGCTGGCCCTCCCGCTCGACGTCACCGTGGATGAACAGGTCACCGAAGCCGTACGCGCCGCCGAGGACCACTTCGGCGCCGTCGACGTCCTGGTGAACAACGCCGGCTACGGGTACCGCGCGGCCGTCGAGGAGGGCGAGGACGGCGCCGTCCATCAACTGTTCGACACCCACGTGTTCGGCACCGCTCGTACTATCAAGGCCGTCCTGCCCGGCATGCGCGCCCGCCGCTCCGGCACCATCGTGAACCTGTCGTCGCTGGGAGCGCGAGTCTGTCCCGAAGGGTCCGGCTATTACTCCGCCGCCAAGGCTGCGATCGAGGCACTCACCCTGTCGCTGCGCAAGGAGGTCGCGCCCCTCGGCATCACTGCCATGGTCGTCGAGCCCGGTTTGTTCCGCACCGACTTCGCCGGACGCTCGCTGTCTCAGTCCGCCGAACCGATCGCCGACTACGCCGGCACAGCTGGCAGACGCCGCAAGGAGCACGACACCACGCACGGGACGCAGCCGGGCGATCCTGCCAGGGCCGCCGCGGCACTCATCGAGGCCGTGGAGTCCGGCGATCCGCCGTACATGCTGCTGCTCGGCAACGACGCGTCCGACGGATTCCGCGCCACACTCGACGCACTCCGCGGCGAGGTCGACGCTTGGGAAACCCTCAGCCGCAGCACCGACTTCGACGCCGACCCGGCGGAGCCCCGATGAACGCAGCAAGGCATCCGAGGGACCCCAGAAGGACGTAGCCGAGTGCGATCTGTACGACGCTGAGGTGGTCGGCGACCTGGCCTGCGACGAGGCCGGGCAGCGCGGCACCGCAGTACGAGATCAGGAAGAGGGTGGAGAGCAGACCGGCACGTTCGTCGGAATCCGTGGCGGCCAGGAGTGCTCGGTTGCCGCCAGTGGAGATGACGCCCTGCGCAATGCCAGCAAGGAGGGCCGCCAGGAAGAAGGGGACAGTTGCCGAGAACTCGAGGGCGAGGAGAACGCCGGCGATGGCTGCCAAGTAGGCGGCGATCCCGATGCGCAGACCGGCGGTCGGCGACAGGCCGCCGCCGAGAGGGCCGCCGAGCGGGTTGAGGATCATGATCGAGGCGAACACCGCGGCGGCGACGACCGCGTTGGCGGATCCGAGCTGTTGCTCGGCGACGGTCGGGCCAAAGGCCTGGAAGAAGCCGCCGACCGCCCACGTCGCGACGTACGCCGATCCGGCAGCGAACATCAGCCGGCCGGAGCCAGCCGGTACGACGAAGCGCGGCAGCAGGGACCTGATGGCTCCAGGACGTCGCCTGATCGATTCCGGTGCCGCGAGCAACAAAGCGGCCCCGAGGACGAGTGCGGCGGAGACGATCAGGTAGGCGAGAACACGAGGCGCGGGAGCGTACTCGACGAGTACTCCCGCACCGACGGCGCCGACCGGGATGCCGAGCATCGGGGCGCTGCCGACAACTAGTGCCGGCAGCCAGCGTGGACGCGCTGGAGCGGTGTCCACGACAAACGCACCGAGGGTGCCGGACGCTGCGCCGCAGGCGAGGCCTTGGAATACCCGGCCCAACAAGAGCGGTTGCGGCCCATCGACCTGTGTGAGCAGGAGGGTGCCGGCGGCGGAGCTGAGCACCGCGACGATGGCGACCGGGCGTCGCCCGAGGTGATCGGACAGGCGGCCGAGAACGAGCAACGAGAACGCCGCCGCGACGAAGTACAAGACCGCGGCGGACGCGATCACCGCACCTGACAGACCATGGTGCCGGTACAGGTTGAACAACGAAATCGGGCTTCCCGCAGCCACGAAGACGCATAACAACGACCCGGCCGCGACAACGAAGGTCACCCGACCCGGCAGCCGCGGCAACACCCGGTCCGTGCCTACGGCATCCTGCACGTCGGGCGCCGTCACGCTCCCTGCGCCCGCAGCGTGATCCGCACGCTCGCCGCGCGGGCGGCGTCAGCGATCATCGGTCCGACGTACGAAC
The DNA here is from genome assembly GCF_004361855.1 of Kribbella caucasensis. GTDB lineage: Bacteria > Actinomycetota > Actinomycetes > Propionibacteriales > Kribbellaceae > Kribbella > Kribbella caucasensis. Next base: position 472,519 of record NZ_SNWQ01000003.1, on the reverse strand, counting down.
TATTCCCGTACTTCGCACGGTAGGCAGCGTCCACGTCGGCGTCGCTGGAGCGTTCCACGGGCGCGAACTCCACGTTGAAGTGGTGACCGGCGACGTGGATGCGGCCGATCCGCTGAGCCATCGCGGTGCGGTACCAGCGCGCCGTCCTGCCTGTGTACGCGCGGGCCACGAGTTGGTCGCCGACCACGACCGACCAGATGATCGTCGGCCTCGCGTACCGAACCTTGTCCTGGCGAAGCGGTGAGATTGTCAGTTCGGAGGCACGCGCAAGGAGGTCAAGCTGCTCCCGCGACCACGCGGTCATACGTGTCCTTTCCAGAGAAATTGCCGGGTTGCCCACGGCAAGCTCTATCCGGTCGGCCGTTGGTCGAGTTTGCACCGATCCGCCTGCATTCCACGAGCGGTCGCGACGATCACCGCCCACGTCGCCGCAGAGGCCGGCGCCGGAGGACGTGCCGACTCGCCAGGCGAGATTGCCGACGAGTCGGCGTTCGCTGCGCAGCCCGTCAGAGACCCGGCCAGCAAGACACTGCCGGCCGCGAAGCGGGTCACTTGCCGAGCCGTGGGTTTCACGCTCCCAGGAAACCGGAACCTGCGCGAGTGCGGGAGTCACTGATGAGAGGTGTACCAGCGGAGTACCCCTCGGGGTCGCGCGGGCGCCGCACCTATTCCTGGGGTCGAGCGCCCAGGTAGCCCGTCGGCAGCGCCGACGGCCCGAAGCCTGGGTGCTCGCCGCCGGCCCGGATCCTCGGTGTCGGCGCCGGGATCCCGTCCAACTCTGACGCAGGCGGCCGCACGGCTGTTGCCGGACCGGATCGCCAATCGGCACAAACCGTCAGCTGAGGTGAAGCTCTCCCCTACGCTCATCGCCCGCCGCAGTAACGGGATCAGCGATGCGGCTCGTCAGTGGTTTCCGCCTGCTCTTCGTGGGTCGCGGCCCAACTGGCGAGCAGCTTCAGCGCATCCTCGGTCGGTGAGCCCGGCTCCGCGGTATAGATCGTCAGGTCCAGAGCGCTTCGGTCGTCGGTCGGCAGTTCCATCGAATGGAAGACGAGGTCGAGCGTTCCGACGTCGACGTGGTGGAACTGCTTCATGCCGATTGAGTGGAGCCGGACGTCGTGGCCGGCCCACAGCGTCCGGAACTCCTCGCTCAGCGTCGACAGCTCACCGATGAGGTCCCGCAGATCTTTGTCGTACGGGTTACGACCCGCGTCGGTGCGCAGCAGAGCGACGATCGTGTGGGCCGCGCCGTCCCAGTCGGGGTACATGTCGTGCGCCCGGGGGTCGAGGAAGTGGAATCGGGCAATGTTCACCGGCCGGCGTTCGTCGTCGTACAGCGGCGCGTACAGGGCACGCCCCAGCGAGTTCGTGGCCAGGAGATCCATGCGTCCGTTGCGCACCAGGGCGGCTGCCGAGGTGATCGAGTCCAGCATCCACTGGACACTGGGAGGAAGCTCGGCACGCCTGCGTCGCCGCGCGGCACGCCCTACCGGCTTGGCCGCACGGGCCAGGTCGAACAGGTAGGTTCGCTCAGCCTCGGTCAATCGCAGCGCCCGGGCGACCGCGTCCAGCACATCCTCGGAGACACCACTGATGTGCCCCTTCTCCAACCGGACATACCAATCGGTGCTCACCCCTGCCAGAACGGCCACCTCCTCACGTCGCAGCCCCGGGACACGTCGCACCCCACCGCCGGCGGGCAGGCCGGCCTGTTTCGGGCTGATCTTCGCTCGCCGGCTGGTCAGAAAGGCCCGGATCTCCGCTCGGTTGTCCACGACAACCACGGTATTGCCACTCGGGCTGCTAGCGGGGGTAGTAACTCGACCTCCCAGGCTCGATCGAGCGGTCCTAGGCTCGCCGTGTGTCATCGGAAGCGCCGTTCGCGAGTTCCCTTGAGTAGTGGTGGACCAGGCGAGTGACGTCCCGAGTCGTCCAGTGAATCGAGAGAGTGTCGATGCCCCACGAACAGCCTGATCCACACCCGTCCCCCGAGCACGAGCTGTCCTTGGCGCCGTCCAGGCGTACGTTCATCGCCGCCACCGGAATCGCCGCGGGGGGTCTGGCTGTAGGAACCCAGGTTCTTCAGGCTGATCCGGTAGAAGCCGCCGCCGAGGCGACGAGCGGCGAGGTTTCGATGATCGTCAACGGCGTACGGCAGACTGTCACGATTGACAACCGGACTTCCCTGCTGGATCTGCTCCGTGAGCACCTCGACCTGACCGGGACCAAGAAAGGTTGTGACGCCGGCGCTTGTGGAGCCTGCACCGTTCAGGTCGACGGTCGCCGTGTGAACGCCTGCCTGACGCTGGCGGTTCGCCTCGAAGGTGCCGAGGTCACCACGATCGAAGGTCTCGCCCAGAGCGAGGACGAACTGCACCCGCTGCAGCAAGCCTTCATCGACCAGGACGCGTTCCAGTGCGGCTACTGCACCCCTGGCCAGATCATGTCGGGCGTCGGCTGCATCGAAGAGGGCCACACCGGTTCACCGGGCGAGATCCGCGAGTGGATGAGCGGGAACATCTGCCGCTGCGGCTGTTACGTGAAGATCGTCAAGGCGGTCCAGCAGGCCGCGCACGGGAATTGAGGCCGGCTCCATGTATCCCTTCTCCTACACGAAGGTCGCCGACCTCGACGACGCACTCGCCGCCGGGCGGCGGGGCGGACGTTACATCGCCGGCGGCACCACTTTGGTCGACCTGATGCGCGAGACGGTCGAACGTCCCGGCACGCTGGTCGACATCAGCGACCTTCCGCTGCGCAGGATCAGCGCCACCCCACAAGGGGGTCTGCGCATCGGCGCGCTGGTCAGTATGGCCGAGGCCGCCGCCCATCCGGCTCTGCGGACCGCCTACCCCGTCGTCACTCAGGCCCTGGAGCTGAGTGCCTCGGCTCAGTTGCGCAACATGGCAAGCATCGGCGGCAACATCATGCAGCGCACCCGGTGTGGGTACTTCCGCGACGTGACGGCTGCCTGCAACAAGCGCGAGCCGGGCTCGGGATGTACGGCGATCAACGGCCACAACCGCACCCACGCGATTCTCGGCACCTCCGATCACTGTGTCGCGACACACCCCTCAGACGTCGCCGTCGCGTTCGCTGCGCTGGAGTCGACCGTGCACGTGCTCGGCCCGGACGGCCCGCGCACCATCGCCTTCGGCGACTTCCACCTCCGGCCGGGATCCACTCCCGAACGAGAGCAGTCCCTGCGGCCGGGCGAGCTGATCACCGCCGTCGAGATCCCCGCTCATCCCCGCCCGCTGGCCTCGGGCTACCTGAAGGTCCGCGACCGGCAGAGCTACGAGTTCGCCCTGGTCTCAGCGGCAGTCGCCCTGCACGTCCGCGGCCGCGTCATCCAGCAGGCGAAGATCGCTGCCGGCGGCGTGGGCACCGTGCCGTGGAAGTTGCCCGCGGTGGAACGCCACCTGGTCGGCAAACGACCGTCACCGCAGCTGTGGACCGAAGCCGCGGAACTGGCAGCCGAAGGCGCCCGGCCCCTCGAGCACAACGGGTTCAAGGTCGACCTGCTGAAACGCACCATCGAACGCCAACTGAGCACTTTAGGAGGGACCGCATGAGCCGGCCGCCAGCCATCGGGTCGCCACACTCCCGGGTGGAGGGACGACTCAAGGTGACGGGCAAGGCGCCGTACGCCGCCGACCATGTCATCGAAGGGACCGTGTACGGCGCGATCGTCGACAGCACTGTCGGCCGCGGACGCATCACCGGCATCGACACCCGGGCCGCCCAGGCCCATCCCGGCGTACTGCGGGTGATCAGCCACCTCAACGCTCCCCGGCTGCCGTACAACCCCAACCCGGGTTATGCGAATTCGAACAATCCGCCGGGCGACCGTTTGCGCGCCTTCCAGGACGACCGGGTCCAGTTCTTCGGCCAGCCAGTGGCTGTCGTGGTGGCCACCACGCTGGAGGCCGCACAGCACGGCGCGAGGCTCGTCGACGTTCGCTACGACGCCGAGCAGCCTTCCACCGACCTGACATCGGCACCCGCCGACGACCCGATGACGTACGAGCGGGGCGACGCCGAAGCGGCTCTGCAGTCCGCGGCCGTCAAGCTGGCCATGACGTACCGGACCGCCCGCAACCATCACAACCCGATGGAGCCGCACGCGACGATCGCCCGCTGGAACGGCCTTCGGCTCACCGTGTGGGACAAGACCCAATGGGTGCCCGGCACGCAGATCGAGCTCGCCGCCGTGTTCGGCCTGCCGGCGGCGTCGGTTCGCGTCATCTCGCCGTACGTCGGCGGTGGGTTCGGCAGTGGCCTGCGGTGCTGGCCGCACGTGGTCGTCGCCGCAATCGCCGCCCGCGAGCTCGGGCGCCCGGTGAAGGTGGTGCTGTCCCGCAGGCAGATGTACTTCGGCACCGGCTTCCGGCCCGCGTACGAGTACGGCGTCCGCCTCGGCAGCGACCGGAGCGGCCGCCTGACCGCGATGACGCACGACGTCAGAGCCGAGACGTCGTCCTACGAGACGTTCACCGAGGGCATCATGGGCGCCGGCCAGATGCTCTACACCACGGCGAATGTCAGCCAGCAGTACCGGACGGTCCCGCTGGACGTCAACACCCCCATCTGGATGCGCGGCCCCGGCTGGGCCACGACCTCCTTCGCGCTCGAGTCCGCAATCGACGAGCTCGCCCACGAGCTGAACCTGGATCCCCTCGAGCTGCGCCGGCGCAACGAACCCGCGAACGACCAGTCGAGCGGCCTGCCGTTCTCCACCCGGCGGCTGCGCGAGTGCTACACCGTCGGCGCCCGCGAGTTCGGCTGGCAGCGGCGCAACCCGAAGCCTCGATCCACCCGCGAGGGCGACTGGCTGATCGGCACCGGCATGGCCACCGGCGTCTATGACACCAGCCGCAACAACGCACTGGCCCACGTCCGGCTCGACGCCGACGGCACCGCCGTGGTCCAAGCGGCTACCAGCGACATGGGCCCGGGCACCTACACCTCGATGACCCAGGTCGCGGCCGATTCCCTCGGCCTGGCCATGCCGGACGTGGACTTCCGGCTCGGGGACTCCACGATGCCACGGGTCCCCCCGCACGGCGGCTCCCAGACGATGGCCAGCGTCGGCTCCGCCGTCCAGGACGGCGCCCTCCAGGTGCGGCAGCTCGCGATCCAACTCGCCGTCGCCGACGGGCGATCACCCCTGTACGGCGTTGCCCCCGGCAACATCGTCGCCACCGACGGCCGCCTGCACGTGACGAACAACCCAAGGCGGGGCGAGACCTACCAGCGCCTGCTGTCCCGCAACAACCGCACCCACCTCGAAGCGCTCGGAAGCTTCGAGCGGCCAGCGCAGGACCGCTTCTCGCTGCACGCCTACAGCGCGGTCTTCGCCGAGGTCGCCGTCGACCGCCAGCTCGGACTGGTCCGTCTCCGCCGGATGCTCGGCGTGTACGACGCCGGCCGCATCATCAATCCCAAGCTGGCCGACAGCCAGGCGATCGGCGGAATGGTCGGCGGCATCGGCACCGCGCTGCTCGAACACACCGTGACCGACCACCGCGACGGCAGGATCGTGAACGCCAACCTCGCCGACTACCTGGTCCCGGTCAACGCCGACATCACCCAACTGCGGGCGATCTACCTCGACGGCCACGACGCCGAGGCCGACCCGATCGGTGTCAAAGGCCTCGGCGAACTCGTGATGATCGGCGTCGCGGCCGCCGTCGCCAACGCGGTCTTCCACGCGACTGGACGCCGGATCCGCGAGCTCCCCATCACCGCGGAGGCCCTGCTCTGAACACGCTCAGGGATGAACCGCAATGCTGAACATCGTTGACACCCTGCTCCAGTGGTGCCGTGAGTCGCGCCCTTTCGCCCTCGCCACCATCGTGCAGGTCAACGGAAGCGCACCCCTGCCACCGGGCACCTCGCTGGCCGTGAGCAGCGAGGGCGCCGCGGTCGGCAGCGTCTCCGGCGGATGCGTCGAGGGAGCCGTCTACGACCTGTGCCAGGAGATCCTGGAGTCCGGCCGAACCGCCGTACGAGCGTCGTTCGGATACGCCGACGACGAGGGCATCGCCATCGGCCTGACCTGCGGCGGCGAGATCGAAATCCTGGTGCAGCGCATCGATCCCGCGATTCAGCCGCACCTGGCCCTGGCCCTCGATGAGCTGGCGCGGGGCCGCCCAGGTGCCATCGCGCACGTCGTGGACGGCCCCGAAGAAGTTCTCGGCCGCACCATCTATGTCCCCCACGACGGCGAGCACCGCGGCACCCTGGGCGGCGAGGTCGAGGACGGGATCGTGGCGGCCCGGGCGAGCGGCCTGCTTCGAGCAGGCCAGACCGCTCGGGTCGAGGTCGGCGGCGACGCCGACTCCTGTCCGGACAGGCTATCGATCCTCGTCCACGCCAGTGCCTCGCGGCCCCGCATGCTGATCTTCGGCGCCGTCGACTTCGCCGACGCACTCAGCCAGGCCGGACGCTTCCTCGGGTACCACGTCACCGTCTGCGACGCCCGGCCCGTCTTCGCCACCCCCACACGCTTCCCACACGCGGACGAGGTCGTCCGCGACTGGCCCCACCGGTATCTGGCCAACACCGAAGTGGACGCACGCACCGCGATCTGCGTCCTGACCCACGACGCCAAGTTCGACATCCCCCTCCTCCGCCTCGCCCTCCGCCTTCCGGTCGGCTACGTGGGGGCGATGGGCTCACGACGCACCCACGACGATCGGCTGCAACGCCTGCGCGAAGCCGGCGTGCCCACCCACCAGTTGGCGAACCTGCACTCCCCCATCGGCCTCGACCTCGGCGCCCGTACGCCTCAAGAGACCGCTTTAGCTATCGCCGCAGAGATCATTGCTCATGCCAACCAGGGCACCGGCCTGTCCCTTACCGACGGCTCCGGTCCCATCCATCGTCATTCCCCAGCCACCAGCTCAGAGGCTGCTCGAATAGCCGGGTGACGACCTAACCGTCGAGCGGGTCGATTTCGTTGCCGAAGGCAACGGACGCCATCGCGGGGTGCCAGTGGGTGGCGCCCATCAGCACCGGTGCCCAGGCCCGTGTATGCGGTCCTGGCTAGTGCCGTCTCCCCACTGCCACCTGCCGCGCCGATCAGCCGTACCACCGACGGTCGTCCAGGCCGACGCCATACGAGAGGCAGACCGCCGGGGTGCTGTAGGTCTCGCCGGAGTCGCGGGCGGACATCGCCGGGAGGAGCAACTCGCCGCCGACGACGCCGTATCCGGTCGCCTGGCGTTCCGCGTACGTCCCGGTGGTCGTCGCTCCAGGCGGTGTGGGGCCGCCCAGACCGAACTCCACGGCGTTCGCGAACTCGACGTGTGGATCCGCGATGCCGGTCACCGGCTTGGTCGCGTGCGGGACGGGGCGGACGAGAACCTAACCCGGAAGTGTCAGTCAGACTACTGTCTGACTGCAGCAATTTCTGTCTGTTCTTCTGCAGTCGGTTGCCCCTGAGCCGTCGTCGACGGACGGCGGTGAAGGCAGTGACGACGCTCGGAAGCTGTCAGTCGTGGTACGCCGCACCCTGGTATATCGCCACGGAGCACGCCCCGATGGGTGTATATTGTAGGACAATTGACCAGCAGGTGTCCGCGCACCGGAGACGGTGACGCGCTGCCGTCCGACAGGAGCCAGAGATGCCCACAGGCAGCGACAACAAGTTCAAGGCCCGCCAGGTCACGCGCCCTCGGGACCAGGTGGAGCAGCAGCTCCGCGAGGCGATTCTTGACGGCCATTTCGGGCAGGGCGACAAGCTCCCTCCTGAGACCGAGCTCGCTCAGCAGTTCGGAGTCAGCCGGCCGACGGTGCGTGAAGCCCTCGGCGCGCTGGTGAGCGCCGGCCTGATCCGCAAGGTCCCCGGCGTCGCAGGCGGCAGCTTCGTCAACTCTGTGACACCGGACTCGCTGAGCCAGATGCTGAGCGAGTCGATGGACACCATCGTCCGGATCGGCGCGCTGGACATCGCAGAGATCACGGCTGTCCGCAGGGTCCTGGAGATTCCTGCTGCACAGTGGGCTGCTCGCAACCGGAGCGACGCGGACATCGCGAAAATGAGGTCTGTCATCGAGCAGCAGAAGAGGACCACGATCGACGACCCCGACATTCCCGAGTACGACCTGCGATTTCACACCGCGATCGGCTACGCATCGGGCAACCGCCTCCTCGGGGCGTTCATCGCTGCGGTTCACGACGCCACTCATCCGGCTCAGTTCCTCGACGTCACCAGCGATGTCGCCAAGAAGACCATCCGCCAGCACATCGCCATCGTCGCCGCCATCGAGTCTTCCGAACCCGAGGCCGCGGCCGCCGCAATGAACGAACACCTCGATTATGTCCTCCAGTACTCACTGCCCAACGCGTCGTAGGCGTGAGCGGTCCGTCGGCGTCACGGCGCCTAGATCCGCGTTGGTACCGGCTTGATCCGTCGTCCCGACCGACGGCGAGTGTCGTCAGGGTTGCGGCGAGGAAGAGTAGTGCCGCGGGCCCGATGAATGCCGCAGCGACGCTACCCAACGGGACGAGGCTCTGACCGAGGCGATTGCCCGCCATCTGCAATCTCATCGCCGTCCCGCCGAGAGGCGTCGGCCGGCCTCGCGACCGTTGGCGATGATCGTCTGACAGGCGATCATCGTGAGGAGCTGCCCGAGGCCCAGCGCTGCGCTCGCCGCCATGAGCAGCTCAAGGCGGTCCGCTGCGAGCATGCCCAGGACCGCAAACGGGAGCATCGCCGCCCCCGCAAGGAGGTATCCGCGTTCTCCGCGACGGTCGATTCCCCGGCCGACCGGAATGGCGGCCACGAGCGACACCACTGAGAACGAGGTGACCAGCAGGCCGAGTTGGGCCGTCGATGCGTGCAGCGAGAGCGCTTGATAAGTCAGTACGGGTCGCAGTGCGAACACGACCAACTGCGACGCGGCAGTCGCCACCATGAGACGCACGAACCAGCTACTCACAGGGGCGAGCAGCCAGCTCAACCGACGTCTGTTGTACGCCCGCGGGACAGGCTGTACCGCTCCATGACCGCCAGCACGCGCGCCCGCACCTCCGGTCGCGCCAGCAAGTCGATGTTCGCAGCAAGGCTCTCGTCGAGCGCGGCCTCCAGCTCACGGCTGCCCGCCGCGCGAGCGACCTTCTTGGCGCGCGCGTACGTCGCAGCCGGACCGTGCATCATGTCCCGGGCAACCTCTGTCGCCCGCGCCGCCAGGCGATCGTCCGCACACACTTCGCTGATCATCCCCAGCGCCAACGCCTCCTCGGCCGAGATGAACTCGCCGGTCGCGATCATCCGCGACGCGGGCGCGATTCCGATCAGCGAAGGAAGCAGGTAGGCGCCACCGGCGACCGGAACCATGCCCAGGTTGACGTAGCTCTCGGCGAACCTGGCGCTGGTTGCCGCGATGCGCACATCGCAGGACAGGCCGAAGTCGAGCCCGCCCGCGGTGGCAGCGCCGTTGTACGCCGCGATGACCGCCACGGGGGCGTTCCACAGGAGCCGCACCGTTCGCTGCACCGCGGGCATCCACACCTCGGCCAGATAGTCCATCAGGCCGTCCGATCCCTCGGCGTGGTACACATCGAACATCTCGCGGACATCGGCTCCCGCACAGAACACCGAGCCGGTGCCGGTGAGCACGACGGCCCCGATGTCCTCCGACTCGGCGAGGTCCTGGACTGCGTCACCCATGCGGGTCACCACATCGGGAGTCACCGAGTTACCGCGCTCCGGCCGGTTCAGTCGCACCGTGCCGATGCCGTCAGCGCGGCTGACGTCGAGATCATCCACGTGATGTCACCACCTTTGTCACGTTGGCCGGCAGGTTCTCGGGCTTTTCGACCCAGCCGCGCACCAACTGCTTGATGTCTCCGCGAGCGATCTTCGACTCACCCGATGCCCTGGGGATCGCATCTGCCGACAAGAAGATGTGACGGGGCCGCTTGAAACCGGCCAACTGTTCTTTGAGCCAGCCCTCGAGGACGTCGCCCGTTGCCGGCGACAACTTTGCGACATGCACGTAGGCAGCCGGGGTCTCGCCCCAGTCCGAGTCCGGCACCCCGACCACCACGGCCTCGCGGACATCTGGGTGCGACTCGAAGGCGCGCTCGATCTCGACCGGATGGATGTTCGTTCCACCGGTGATGATCGTCTCGCTGGCCCGGCCGACGATGTAGAGGCGGCCGGCTTCGTCCACGTGGCCGAGATCGGAGGTCCGCCACCACCCGTCGGCGAGCAGCCGTTCCTCGTGCTCGGACTCAGCTCCCAGAAGTGTCGTGGCGACACTGGGTGTACGGATGACGAGCTCCCCGACGGTCCCGGGCTCAGGGCGGTCGAGGACCACGCCGCCGTCGAGGATGGCGAACTCCACTCCCGGCACCGGGCGGCCGATCGACGACCACAGCTCCGGTTGTCGCATCTCCGCGCGCGACAGCAAGGTGGTCGAGGCAGGTGCCTCGGTTTGTCCCCAGCACTGGATGAGCGCATCGGTGTGTTCGCCCACCACTTCGAGGGCCGGCAGCGCAGCCGGCTCACCAGCGAGCATCAGGCAGGACAGCGACGAGGACCGCAACTTCGGCAGCACCGAGGAACTACTCATGCGACGCAGCATCGTCGGCACCGCGAACATCCAGGTGATCCCCCGGTCGGCGATCACGTCGAGGGTCTGGTCTGCGTCGAACCGATCCATGACCACATTGGTGCCGCCGCAGAGCAATGTCGGCATGACGCTCCACCCGCCGGCGTACACGAAAGGCGCGACCTGCAGCGTTCGTGGCGTCGCCACCGGCCCGCTGCTGCTCATGACCCAGGTGTTTCCGAGGATCGCCGCCCGCGCACCGCGATGCGAAATGGCGATTCCCTTGGGACGTCCCGTCGAGCCGGAGCTAAAACGGATGTGGTACAGGTCGTCCGGGCCGACCGGCACCTGCACAGCGGCCGGGGCGCCCTGTGCCACCAGGTCGTCGAAGGTGAGCCATCCCGCGCGCTGGCCACCGATGACGACCTTGAGGATCTCGGGTTCCTCCAACACCTCGTCCAACGAGAGTGCCGACTGGCCGTCGGCGACGACGAGCCGTACCTCGGCCAGTTCGATACAGCGTCGCAACTCCTGCGGGGCAAGCCGATGGTTCAGCGGCACCTTGACGAGTCCGGCCTTCAGCAGAGCGAATTCCAGGACGACGTACTCGACATGGTTCTGCGCGACATACACGACGCGGTTGCCCGGCTGCAGCCCGAGGCCCAAGAAGACGTTGGCCAGCCGGTTTGAGGACTCGGCGAGCTCGCCGATGGTCATGCGGCGGAGTCCCGCGACATCCTCGACCGCGACATCTCCGGCGGGTCGGCGTTGAACCTGGCTCATCAGTTGTACGACGGTCTGGGCGACCGCCGAGCGATGCACGCTGGACGACATCAGCTCTGACCGAACCCGATCGGCATGGTCGCCAGCGACAGACCGCCGTCCACCACGATCGTCTGCCCGTTGATCGCGGCGCTCCGCGGCGAGCACAGGAATGCCATCACCTCGGCGACTTCGTCGGGCGTCGGGTAGGCGCCCGACGGCGTCTGCGCGAGCCACTGCTTCGCGTAGTCGTCCCACGCCTCGCCCGCGTAGTAGCGGAACGAATCAGTGTCGATCGGCCCCGGGCACACGCCGACAGCCGTCACGCCTTCGGCGGCGAGCTCGATCGCCAGGTACTTCACGATCGTTTCCATGGCGGCCTTTCCTGCGCCCAGCAGTCCGTGCCCGGGGAGGGCGCGGAAGCTGTCCCATCCGCTGACAGCCAGCACCCGGCTGCCCCGCGGCATGTGCGGCACGCTCGCGCGGACCAGGTCGAGGAAGCCCTGCACGGTGATGCCCATCGTCTTCTCGATGTGGTGACCGCGGATCTGCATCAGCGGCTTGAAGGCGCTCGCTGCGGCGTTGGCGACGACGACGTCGATCGTGCCGAACCGGTCGACGACCTTGTCGACCATGGATTCGACAGCGGCGGTGTCTGCGACATCGGCCTGTACGGCGATCGCGGTGCCACCGACCGCTTCGATGTCCGCGACGGTCAGCTTGGCCGCCGCGTCGTCGCGCCGATAGTTGACCACGACGTTCGCGCCCTCGGCGCCGAGCTTCAGCGCAAGGCGTTGACCCATGCCGCGCGATCCGCCGGTGATGATGATCGTCTTGTCCTGCATCGTTGTCGCCTCGTCCTGTAGTCCGCTGGTGTCACGGAGTGCGTTGAGTGGATGGGCCGCTGGTCAGGAGCTCATCGTCAGACCGCCGCCGACGCAGAGCGTCTGGCCGGTGACGTAGCTCGCCTCGTCCGAGCTGAGGTAGGCGATCGCGTCGGCGATCTCCTCCGGGCGACCCGCCCGCCGCAGCGGGATGGCACGCACGACGCTGGCGAGAAGCGCCTCGCCGCCCTGGCTCTCGAGCAGCGGAGTCTCGGTAACGCCCGGCGCCACCACGTTGACGCGGATCGAGTAGCGTGCCCATTCCCGGGCCAGCGCCTTGGCCAACGCCACGATGCCGCCCTTCGCCGCCGAGTACACGGCCTCGCCGGACTGGCCGACCATGCCCGCCTCGGAGCTGGTGAGCACGATGGTGCCGCCCGTCTCACGCATGGCCTCGCCGGCGGCGGCGCTCAGGTAGATCGCGGACATCAGATTGACGTCGATGATCCGGCGCCAGTACTCGGGCGACTCTTCGAGGAAGCGAGTGATCGCGGTCCAGCCGACGGTCGACACGACGTGGTCGATGCGGCCGGTCTCTGCGACTGTGGCGGCGACGAGCCGCTGGCACTCCGTCGCGCTGATCGCGTCCCAGGACTCGCCCAGGCTCACGATGTCTTCGTGCTCGGCAGCCAGCTTGGCGACTGCCTCGTCGTTCAGGTCGGCCGCGACGACGCGGAGCCCGGATGCGGCGAGCTTGAGCGCGGTGGCGCGTCCGATACCGGATCCTGCGCCCACAACCAGGGCGACGCGGGTCTCAGGGTTGTCTGACATGAGGTCCTCTCCTCGTGGTGCGACAGTGACGAGGCCGCCTAGGCGAGCGGCGGAAATGCGCGAGCCTCTTCCTCGAAGCCGTAGATCGACTTGACCTCGAGGTACTCCTCCAGCCCGAGCACACCCATCGACCGACCGACACCGGACTGCTTGTAGCCGCCCATCGGGGTGAACGAGTTGGTGTTGGCGCCGTTGAACGCGATCCGTCCCGCGCGCAGACCGCAGGCGAACTCGTAACCGCGCTTGCGGTCCTGGCTGAAGACGTAACCGCCGAGACCGAAAATCGAATCGTTGGCGATGGCCAGCGCCTCCTCCTCGGTCGCGTACGGCATGACGACCAGGACAGGGCCGAAGATCTCCTCCTTGGCCAGCGTCATGTCGGGTGTCACGTCAGCCAGCACGGTCGGCTTGCAGAAGAAGCCACGCTCGAAGCCGTCCATCCGGCCCAGTCCCCCGGTAACGAGGCGACCGCCCTCCCTCAGACCGACCGCGATGTGGTTCTGCACGCTGTCGAACTGCTCGGCGTGAATGAGCGGTCCATGGGTGGTGATCGGATCACGCGGATCACCCACCCGCATCCGGCCGATCTCCTCGATGAGGAAAGGAACGATGTCCTCGACCTGGCTTTCGTGCACAAGGAGCCGGCTGGGGGCATGGCAGGACTGGCCGGTGTTGGAGAAGCCGCGCTGGATGTTCCAGCGGGCGGCCTTCTCCAGGTTTCCATCGGTCAGTACGACGTTCGCCGACTTGCCGCCCAACTCCAGGCACACCCGCTTGACGGTCTGCGCCGCCGACTCGCCGACCTTGATGCCCGCGTCAGTCGAACCGGTGAACGAGATCATGTCCACGTCGGGGTGGCTCGACAGGGCGTTGCCCACGACGCTGCCGCGGCCGATCACGAGGTTGAAGACACCCGGCGGAGTGCCGGCCTCGTCCATCACCTCGGCCAGGGCAACACCCGACGCCGGCGAGGCGTCCGAGGGTTTGAGTACCACTGTGCAGCCGGCGGCGATGCCGTAGATCACCTTGATCACAGAGGTCTGGATGGGCCAGTTCCACGGCGAGATCAGTGCGCACACACCGATAGGCTCCCGCCGGACAATCGTGTCGGCGAGCTGCTGCTCGAAGGCGTAGTCACGGATAAGGTCGCGGGCGACCTTCATGTGCCCGGCTGGGCCGGTCACCTGCGCCTTGAACGAGACCGGCACACCCACCTCTTGCGCGATGAGCTGCGCCAGTTCCTGTTCGCGACGCTCATACGCGGAGATGATGCGGTCGATCAGTGCGATCCGGTCGTCTACGGACGTCCTCGAGAAGGTCTCGAAGGCGCGTTTGGCCGCGGCGACGGCTCGGTCGACGTCGGCCACCCCGGCCCCCGACGTCACGGTGGCCCACGGCTCCTCGAACGTCGGGTCGATGAGGGTCCGCGCGCCTTGGCCGGAGGGCACGACCCACTCGCCGTCGATGTAGAGCTGTCCGAAGTGTTCCACCACTTGCCTCCAAGTCATCCAGAGAGATCAGACGATCCGGGCCCCGCCGCCCGCGCTACCTCAGCTCGTCGTGCGCCCACCCCAGCGCTGCGACCGCGGGCGCAAGGCCGATGCTCGTCCCGAGGAGAAGAATCACGAGCTGCTCGATCTCGGCGAGACTGCCGCCGGCCTGCACCAGGCGGGTGCAGTGCACGCGAAACCCGCCCTCATTCCCCGTCGCCGCGAAGCCCGCGAGGAGAGTGAGCTCGATCTGCTTGGCATCCAGTGGCCCGGATGCATCCGCCGCGACGCGAAGCGCGCGGAAAGCAGTCGCGACGTCGGGTGCGATATCGCGGAGACGGTCGAGGTTCGAGACGAAGTTCTCCTGCTTGCTGAGCGGGTAATCGAAGCTCATCGGATCATTCCTTCTCGGAGTCGGTCAGGTCGGTGGCGATGCGCCCGAGGGCGGGGAGGTTGTAGCCCTCGGCGTACTCGACGGCCGCCTGGCGGATCGAGCTCTCGGCGGCTTTCGCATACAGACGGCGCCGGCTCACGAACGACCCGGACTGCTCTCGGATACGGATCGCGGCCTCGGTGGCGGCGACGAGGGAGACCGTGCCGTCCAGCAACGGCGCGCCGTCGACCTCGCGGATGCCGACCGCGTTCAGGAACGCGGTCAGCCGACCGCCGGCCGGAATCACCACCTCCGCCCCCTTCGCGAGAGAAGCACGGGCGGCCTCGGTGAACGACTCGATGGCCTTGTCCCGACCACTCTCGTCGGAGAAACAGGCGTCGAGCTCATGCGGAGTCAGCCCCATGCACTCGATGCTCGCCAGGCGCTCCTTGAGGCCATATTTGGCCACGTTCTCCTCGAAGCGCCCGCCGAAGTAAGGGTTCACGCCGACCAGGGCGAACGTGCTTCCCATCATGCAAGCGGTCAGCATCGAGGTCTCACCGAGGCCGAGCACAGGGATGTCGACCATCGACCGCGCCTCGCGGAGCGCGGGGTCCAAGATGTTGCCGATCGCAACGGCGTCGTACCCCTCCTGCTCCGCGCCGACGACGGAGTCGAGGATGGAGATCCAGTCGAGGGTCTCGAAGAACCGGAAGCTGTCGATGCGGCCGACCCGGGTGCCTCGAAGGTCCACCTCGGTTTCCGGAGACTTCACCTGCTCTATGTAGGAGCGCAGGAACGGGAAGTAGTTCGGTGAGTACTCCTCGCGCGACATGCTGAGGTAGAGGATCCGCGGCATGTCAGGCGACCCGCTCGAAGACCGCGGCCAGGCCTTGGCCCCCGCCGATGCACATGGTTTCCATGCCGTAGCGCGCCTCGCGCCGATCCATCTCCCGCAAGAGATTGGCCAGGATGCGACCGCCGGTCGCGCCGATCGGGTGGCCGAGTGAGATGCCGGATCCGTTGACGTTCACCCGTTCGAGATCGGCATCAGTCAGCCCCCAGCCGCGGAAACATCCGAGTACCTGCGCGGCGAACGCCTCGTTGAGCTCGATCAGGTCGATGTCCGCCCACAACAGTTCCGCTCGGTCGAGAGCCCGTTGGGCCGCGGGTACAGGCCCGATGCCCATCAGGCGGGGCTCGACGCCGGCCAAGGCCCAACTGACCAGCCGCGCCAACGGTCGAAGGCCAAGAGCCTCGGCCTTCGCCGCGGTGGTCACGATGGCCACGGCAGCAGCATCGTTCTGACCGCTGGAGTTGCCGGCCGTGACCGTCGCGCCGGGCAGTGAGGCGGCCAGGATCGGCGTCAGCTTGGCGAGCGCGTCGACGGTCGTCCCCGGCCTCGGGTGCTCATCCCGCGTGATCGTCTGCGGATCGCCCTTACGCCGCGGGACGACGACCGGGATCGTCTCGTCGTCGAAGAGACCGGCCTCGATCGCCGCCACCGCCCGGGCGTGGGACCGAACCGCCCACTCATCCTGCTCCTCACGGCCGATTCCGTGCTCACGTGCGACGTTCTCGGCCGTTTCGATCATCCCGCCCTCAACCGGGTAGCGCCACCCGCCGGAGTTGGTGCGCGGCTGCGCGAGACGGTCGAGCATGCGCGGCGCACCGCCGGAGTTCCATCGCATGTTCGGCACGTAGTACTCCGCCTGACTCATGCTCTCGGCGC
Organism: Kribbella caucasensis; assembly: GCF_004361855.1. Lineage (GTDB taxonomy): Bacteria > Actinomycetota > Actinomycetes > Propionibacteriales > Kribbellaceae > Kribbella > Kribbella caucasensis. Next base: position 455,942 of record NZ_SNWQ01000003.1, on the reverse strand, counting down.
CACCGGCGAGCACCAGGTCGGATCCGCCGGTCGCGACCTGCATGCAGGCGTACAGCACTGCCTGCAGACCGGAGCCGCAGCGCCGGTCGATCTGCAGGCCGGGCACGGTGACAGCGAGGCCGGCGTCGAGCACGGCGATCCGACCGATCGCTGCGGCTTCTCCGTTGGCGTAGCCCTGGCCGAAGATCACATCGTCGATGTGCTCAGCGGTGATCCCGGTGCGATCCACCAGCCCGGAGACGACTGTGGACGCCAAGGTCGTCACCGGGACGTCCTTGAACATGCCGCCGTAACGGCCTACCGGCGTCCGCACCGGTTCGCAGATGACAACGTCCCTCACGTCACGAGCTCCCATCCTCAGACGCTCGACTCTCCGCCGTCGACGGCGATGGTCTGCCAGGTGAGAAAGTCTGGCGCTGCGATGGCTAGATACGTCACGATGTTGGCAAGCTCCTCAGGTCGGCCCATGCGGTAGGCGGGGATACGGCGGAGGACCTTTGCCATGGCCACCCCGTCTTGGCGCAGGTCTGCGTTGATGTCCGTAGCGAAGTAACCCGGCGCCACGGCGTTCATCTGGGCGCCGAACCGCGCCCATTCCGCTGCAACGGAACGGGTGAAGTTGATGACAGCGCCTTTGGAAGCGCAGTAGGCGGAGAACCCAGGACGTCCGACGAGGCCGAACACCGAGGCGACGTTGATCGCTCGTCCCTTGCCGGATTCAGCAAACCGGCGACCCGCCTCGCGGCTGCACAGGAACATCCCGCGCACGTTGGTGTCGAAGATGCGATCCCAATCCGCTTCGTCGAGGTCGACGAGATTGACCTGCGCCGTGATTCCGGCGTTGTTGACCAGTACGTCGACGCCGTCGAACTCGGCGACGGCGGCATCGAACAGACGCGCCACCGAGTCGGCGTCGGTCACGTCGGTTGGTTGCACCAGCGCACGACCACCAGCGGACTCGATCTCCTTGCGCACCCTGTGCAGGTCGTCGACCGAGCGGCCGGCAAGCACCACGCGAACCCCTTTCGCGGCAAGGTCGCGGGCGATCGCCTCCCCCAGTCCACGGCTCGCACCGGTGACGATCGCTCTGAGACTCGACATGGCTTTAATATGTCTGACATCTTACAGCCAGTCAAGGACGATGTCCGATGGATGGCAAAGCGACGTTGGGTACCGCGTCGGGGGTGACGATGAAGCAGCCGGGGAGCGCGGCGACGAAAGTCGCTTGCGGCTCCCCGGCTGCGCGATCGGCGCGTTCTGGCTTACCAGCCGCCGTCGACCTGGATGTTCTGGCCCGTGATCAGGTCGGACTGGGACGTCGACAGGAACACCGCCAAGTTCGCGATGTCGGACGCCTCGATCCGACGCTTCATGCTCTGATTCTCGAGGATCCACTGGTGGTACTCCTCGCGCTTGTCACCGCGATCACGGAACTCCGCCTGCGACAGGACCGCGCCAGGCGAGATGCCGTTGACGTTGATGAAGTGCTCGCCGAGCTCTCTGGCCATGCCTTTGATGAGGCCGTACATGGCGCCCTTCGAGGCGATGTAGGGCACGTACCCCTCCCAACGACCGGTCAGCGTCAGAGAGGTGATGTTGACGATCTTGCCGTAGCGCTTGGCCTTCATGTGCTGTGAGCAGACACGCGACAAGACGAAGACGGCCGAGGAGTTCACCCGGACCTGCTTTTCGTACTCCTCGATGGTGAACTGGTCGTGCTGCTTGAAGATCACCAACGCAGCATTGTTGACCAACACGTCGATCCCGCCGACCTCGTCGGCCAGAGCAGTCGCCTTGTTCTCCAGAGTGGCCAGGTCGTTCAGGTCGGCGCCGAAGAACCGGATGCCCTCGGCGATGCGATCCAAGGTCTGCTGAGCATCGGGCGCGTCGGGTACGTCGAGCGCGATGATGTTGGCGCCCTCCTGCGCGTAACGAGCGACCAGGGCCTGCCCGATAGTGCCCAGCGCGCCGGTGATGAGAACGTTCTTGCCCTCGAGGTCGGACATTTTGTCTTCCTTCTTTACCTTCGTAGTTCGACTTCTGTCGGCCGGAACTCGTCAGACCGTTTGGCCCCCGTCGACAACCATCGCGTGGCCTACGACGAACGAAGACGCGTCCGAGGACAACCAGAGGACCGCATCAGCGATCTCCCCCGGTGCACCCATCCGGCCGATCGGCTCTTGGGCTACGACGCGGGCCCGGCCCTCGTCGGTGTCTCCGGTGAAGCGGTCCATCATCGGGGTCTGAACGATGCCTGGACAGATGGCATTGATTCGCACGCCGAGGGGGGCATAGTCGAGCGCCGCGGCTTTCGTCATGCCGACCACTCCGAACTTGGTCGCACAGTAGATCGACTGACCGGCGAAGCCGGCGACGCCGGCACCGGAGGCGGTGTTGACGATCGTTCCGCCACCGCGGGCAAGCATCTCGGGCACCTGGCTCTGCATGCACAAGAACACGCTCTTGAGATTGACAGCGATCAGCCGGTCGGCGTCAGAGGCACCGATCTCGGCCAGCGGCGCGACGGGCTGTTCGATGCCGGCGTTGTTGAAGGCTGCGTCGAGCCGGCCGAACGCCTCGATGGTGCCCTTGACCGCTGCCTTCACGTCGCCCTCGGAGCTCACGTCACAGGTCAGCGCCACGGCGGCTCCACCGAACTCCGCAATCTCGCGCACGGTCTCGGCCACGCCTACCTCGTCGATATCAACTGCCGCGACGGAGGCTCCGGCGCGCGCGAAGGCGAGCGCCGTCGCCCGGCCGATCCCGCTCGACGCTCCGGTGACGAAAGCGACCTTGCCGGAGAAGCTTGCGGCATCGGACGTCATATCAAGCTCCAAGGGTTGCCATCGAGGTGACTCAACTTCACATGGCGCATACTGTCAGACGGTAACGGTATTGTGAAGTAGTAGCCGGAAGAGATGAGGCACTGGATGACCGAGCGCGAACGGGATCTCTCGTACGACTTCGCAGCCATGGCAGCCGAGACCACCATCGATGCGCTGCCCGATCCTGCGATCGAGGCGGCGAAGATGAGCATCCTCGACACCGTCGGTGTTTCCGTTGCGGCGAGCGGCACCGAGCCCGCGGTCCAAGCCATGCTTGACCTCGTCGCCGATGACGGCGGTCCCGGCGAAGCGGTGATCTGGGGCCTGGGCCAACGAGTCCCGGCAGCGAACGCCGCGTTCGCCAACGGAGCCCTGGCCCACTGCCTCGATTTCGACGATCAGACGCCGTGGGGTCAACACGCATCGAGCTCGGTGGTGCCCGCGGCCATCGCTGTCGCCGAGCGCAAGGGAGGCGTCAGCGGCCCTTCCCTGATCGCGGCCGTCGCCGCAGGCCAGGACATTTTCGCCCGTCTTCGCTGCCATGTCGGGTGGCGCAAGGACTGGAACCTGTCCAGCGCGATTGGCATTTACGCTGGGACTGCCGCCGCATCGCGGATCCTCGGCATGCCAGGCAGAGCGGTGCAGCACGCGCTCGGTATTGCAAGCCAGCAGTCGGCGGGCCTCGCCGAGGTGCTGGCCGGAACCGGCAGCGACCTCCGCGCCGTCTACGCCGGCTTCTCCGCCCGCGGCGCTGTGACCGCGACGCTGTTGGCCGAACGCGGCCTCACCGGTGTGGACCAACTGTTCGAGGGCCCGTACGGCGTCTTCAACACATACTTCGGAGGCCACTACGATCGAGAGCCGATGCTCGCCGGCCTCGGGCACGAGTACCGCGGCGCGGGCACTCTGTACAAGCTTTGGCCGTCGGTCGGAACTTCGCACAGCCATATCCACGCGATGATCGAACTCATGTCGGAGAACGCCCTCGCCGGTGAAGATCTCCGCGAGATCCGGGTCTACGTCGGGGACTACCACCAACTGATGTGCACGCCGTTGGCCACAAGGCAGGCGCCACAGACGCTGGTCGACGCCAAATTCAGCCTCCCGTTCCTGCTCGCCCTCGCCGCCGTACACCGATCGGTCAAGGTCGAGCATTTCACCGCAGCCGGGCTCGACGACGATCGCGTTCGGGCCGTTGCAGCGAAGATTCTTCCTGTGGCGGACGCCTCTCTCGACTGGAAGCTCGAACTGCCTCCGGGGCGTGTCGAGGTGATCACGAATGACGGACGCCGCTTCTCAAAGATCGGATCCGGCTATCCGGGAAGCGTGACCAGGCCGACGCCGTGGAGCGACCTCGCGCAGAAGTTCCGCGACTGCGCGGCCCTTGCAGCCCGGAAACCGTCCGCCGATCAAGTGGAGACCATCATCGCCATGTGTCGTGACCTGGAGACGATTGACGACGTCAGCGAGATCACCGGCGCCCTCGGGTAGACCGATTTCGGCATCTAGCTTGCCGCTCCGGACGAAGGGCTTGCGCCTTCAGACGTGTCGATTCCATCCGCCGTCGACGTACACCCGTTGTCCGGTGATGTATCCGGCCAGCGGGGAGCAGAGGAACGTGATCAGGTTGGCCGCGTCGGCCGGGTCTCCAAACCTGCCGGCCGGGATTTCCCGGTCGAGCCAGACCTGTTGTTCCTCTTCGGTCGGCAGGAACTGGGGGATGAAGTTGTTCCGGATCTGATCCGTGAGCAAATAACCAGGCGAGACGCAGTTGACCGTCACACCGTCCTTGGCGACCACACGGGACAGGCCTTTCGCCCACATCAGGACGGCCGCCTTGGAGGTCAACGACCCGCTGACGTGCTGCGGTTCCGAGGTCGCGGTCAAGTTGACGACACGACCGAAGCCTCGCTCTCGCATGCCGGCAATGAAGGGCGTCGTCAGTCGTCGAGGAGTCACGAAGTTCAGACGGAAGGCCTCCGCCCACTCCTCCTCGGTAGTGTCCAGGTCGAAAGGCCTCGCCTGACCGAGGTTGTTGACGACGATGTCCACGCCACCGAACTGCCCCATGACGTGGGCGACGATACGGTCGAACGAGCCGTCGTCCAGCAGGTCATCCACGATCAGCACAGGCGCCTTGTTGCCCTCGGCACGGATCTCGTCGGCGAGCTCCTCGAGCGCCTGCGCGCGGCGCGCCACCACGATTGTCTGGACGCCCTCACGGGCCAAGGTCTTTGCCGTCACCCGACCGATGCCCGCACTTGCTCCGGAGATCAAGGCGGTCTTTCCGCCGAGATTCAGATCCACAATGATTCCTCTTCCGTTCGCCAGGTCTTCCGGTCAGTTCTCGTACCACTCGGCCATCATTTGGCTCTGATCGGCAGAAGGACCGAACCGCTCGATCGCGAACTCGGTGAACCCCTGGACGAGCTTGCCGACCGGGGTCTGATGCCCGAGGGACTCGGCGAGTTCCGTGGCCAGCCGGATGTCCTTGAGCATCAACTCCAGCGTGAACCCTTGCGGCTTGTAGGCGTCACCGGAGAGCAGTTGGGGATAGGTGTACTCCGTGGCGTAGTTGCGGCCGCTCGACTTGTTGATGACATCGACCACGACCTCCTGCTTCATCCCAGCCGCAACGCCCAGACGGATAGTCTCCAGCGCGGCGAACCGGTTGCAGGCATTGAGCAGATTGTTGACCAGCTTCATGGCGTGGCCCGCGCCGGTGGGGCCGACATTGACCACCTCTGTCGTCACCTCGCTGAGCAGCTTCTCCACCCGGGCGAAGACGTCCGGATCGGCGCCGACCATGAGCGTCGCTGTGCCCTCGCGCGTACGTCGAACACCACCGGCGATCGGGGAGTCGACGTACGTCACCGCACGACCCTTGAGCTCAGCGAGCACCTCGGCGTCCACTGTGGGTGTGCTCGTGGTGGTGTCGATGATCACGGTCCCCGGAACCAACTCTTCTCCCAAACCGTCCGGGCCGAGCAGCAACTCCTTCACCTGCGCTGGACCGGGAAGGCACAGGAAGATCGTTCGACACTCCTCGGCGATCTCTGCCAGCGTCGCGAACCGGGCGCCGGCTGCGACCAGGTCTGCTGCCGCTTCCGGATTGCTGTCGTTGACCAGCAGTTGATGGCCGGCCACTATCCGGCTGGCAATCGACGAGCCCATCGCGCCGACTCCGATGAAGCCGATCGTGTCCATCACATCGTCCTTCCGTCATGTCCATCCCTGTCACATGCCGGGCTCCTCAGCTGGCCGTCCATCATCGGCCGCGAGCCGGCGGATCTGGGCGCGTAAGTCCCGCCGCCACACCTCGCATACTGTCAGACGTTAGCGCTATTGTGAAGACTGTCGCTCGCACGAGAGGAACGAACAGATGTCGCAAGCAGCAACGCCGGTGCCCGATCCCGTGACGGCGAGGGTGCTCGTGACTGGCGCCGCAGGGTTCGTCGGATCTCGGGTCGTCGAGATGCTGGCAGGTACGACGGACCACCGTGTGATTGCGCTCGACGTCGTGGAGTCACCGCGTTTGTGCGAGCTGGCATCGCTGCCCGCGGTCGACTTCCGCGCCATGGACCTGCGTGACACCGATGCACTCGAGTCAGTGGTGTCCGAGACCGATGCCATCGTGCATCTGGCCGCGGTGCGCACCCAGGCGGCGAAGAAGCGACCAAAAGACGCTCACGACATCAACGTCGGCACGACATACGACCTGCTGTCTGCGGCCACGAAGCACGGCGTCCGCCGGTTCGTGTTCGGCTCGACGAACACCATCTACGGCCCGTACCAGGACCCGGCCACGGAACCGGTCAGAGAAGACAGGCCGTGGGTGCCCCAAGGCATCAACATGTACGCCGCAACCAAGCTGGCGAGCGAGGCCTACCTCGAAGCCTTCGCAGGGCTGGGCGGTCCCGAGTACATCGCCCTGCGGATCGGCCCCATCTACGGCCCACGAGTCAGCCCCGGGTCGAACGGCAGCTTGTCCGTGGAGATCCTCCACGCGCTCGACCGGAGCGAGCGACCGATCGTGTCCTGGGCCAGAGACTCGGTCCACTCCTTCGTCTACATCGACGACGTCGCCAAAGCGATCGTGGCATCGTTGAGCGCGGCGCAGACGGGCCTGGCTGTGAACGTCGTCGGAGCGCCGGTCACGGCCGAGACGTTCTGCAGCCGGATCGTGGAGCTGTACGGGCACGACCCGTCCCAGATCGAGTGGAAGAGCGAACGCACCCGGTACCAGCGGGTGAGCCAGGGCCGGATGAGAGAGGTCCTCGGGTTCGCACCCGAGACCACCCTCGACGAGGGCCTCCAGTCGGTCATCAACTGGCACCGAAAGCAGAGTCAGCCGCGCTGACTGAGATGGCGAGCAACTCTTGCGTCACGCAATATAGTCTGACAATAATCAGACTGGCGGATCGGCGGAGGAGCGGCGTACGCACGCCCCAGCGACCGATCTGAGCCCGCAACCGATCTTTCCAGCCGGGAGTGCAGCATCCATGACCACCGATCTACTCACGAGCCACGAGACGCTCTTCATCGACGGACAGTGGGTGCCGGCGGTCGCACAGGAGCGCATCGAAGTGGTCTCGCCGTGGACCGAGAAGCCCATCGCCTCAGTACCGTCAGCGTCTCGGGAGGACGTCGACCGCGCGGTCGGCGCGGCGCGGCGAGCATTCGAGTCAGGTCCATGGCCGGCGATGAGCCTCGCCGACCGCATGGCGATCGTGGCCCGGCTGCGCGACCTCTTGGTCAAGCACAGCGACCAGTTCGCCCAGCTCATCACGGACGAGATGGGTTGCCCGATCACCCAGTCGCAGAACATCCAGGTCACCAACCCGGTCGGAATCCTGGAGTCGTACCTTGAGGTGGCAGCGGCCTACCCGTTCCGGGAGATCCGCCACTCCAGGGGCGGCCAGGCCCTGGTGACGAGAGAGCCGGTTGGCGTGGTCGCTGGTGTGGTGCCGTGGAACGTGCCTCTCTCCCTGACGATCCAAAAGGTCATCCCGGCCCTGCTCACCGGGTGCACAGTCGTGCTCAAACCAGCCCCCGAGACTCCGCTCGACGCCTACCTGGTGGCAGAGTTGCTCATCGAGGCCGGTCTGCCGCCGGGCGTCGTCAACGTTGTCCCGGCCGACCGTGCGATCAGTGAGTACCTTGTGTCCCACCCGGACGTCGCCAAGGTCACCTTCACCGGGTCCAGCGCCGCAGGCCGGCGAATTGCCGAGATTTGCGGCCGAGACCTGCGCAAGGTAACGCTGGAGCTCGGCGGAAAGTCGGCCGCTGTCATTCTTGACGACGCCGACCTCGACATCGCGGTGTCCGCCCTGCGGCTGGGTGCATTCCGGAACAATGGTCAGATCTGCAGTCTCAAAACGAGGCTTGTCGTTCCTCGGCCACGGCAGACGGAGCTGCTCGAGCGGCTCGACGCACTTGTCGACTCGATGCCGGTCGGTGATCCGAACGACCCAGCAACACACATCGGCCCGCTCGTCAGCCAGAGGCAGCGCGCCCGAGTCGAGGGCTACATCGAGGCCGGCCTCGGTGAGGGGGCACGTCTCGTACGCGGCGGTGGAAGACCTGCCGACCTCGACCACGGATGGTTCGTCGAACCGACGATCTTTGCCAATGTCGATCCCGACGCGACCATCGCCCAGGAGGAGATCTTCGGGCCCGTCCTGTCGGTGATTCCGTACGACGCAGAGGATCACGCGATCGCGATCGCAAACAACTCTCAGTACGGGCTGAATGGATCAGTGTTCACGACCGACATCGATCGGGGTCTCCGGGTGGCCGCCCAGATCCACACCGGCACCGTCGAGCTGAACGGAAACCCCGCCGGCTTCCACGCGCCCATGGGCGGGGTGAAAGCCAGCGGGCTGGGCCGGGAGTTCGGCCCCGAAGGGCTCGAGCCTTTCGTGGAGACGAAGGCCATCGGCATCCCCGCGGATCTCGCCGTCGCGCTTCAATAAGAGCGCACCCGGCTCGTCAAGACCGCCTCCACTCCGCTGCACGGCGGGGTCGAGGCGGTACGTATAGTTGCCGAAGGCACCTGTCTTCGCCCGGTTCTGAATTGTGACGATTCAATGGATGATTCGGGTCCGCTGTCTCCGGCAAGCATGCACTGTCAGTACACCCTTGTCCCATTGATCGGATCTTGGCCAGGCTCGTATCGTGACGGCATCTGAAACGATTCACGTTTCACTTTCAGCGTCGGGGTTCTCACTGCCAGGAGGAGATGTGGTCAGCCGATTCATCACACGCAAGGGCATTGCCGGACTGAGCCTCGTTATCAGCGGCCTGCTCGCGATCAGCGCCTGCGCCGGCGGTGGCTCACAGGGGGCAGGCGGCAACGGCGACGGCAAGTTCAGCGGTTTGACACTGACTGCGACGACCGATGTCATCAACACCCTGAACTCGCTGAGCACCGGTGATTGCCAAGCTCAGAACACATCCGCGCCGCTGACGCTCGACGCCGCCCCGCAGGATCAGTACGACCAGCGGCTCCAGCTTCTGCTGAGCCAGAACGGGCTCCCCAGCACGTTCCTGAGCCCTGGAACACCCGATCTCGGCCGCAAGTTCATCGACGCCGATGCGCTCGTGAACGTGTCGCAGGTGCTGAACGACGCCGGCCTGAAGGACGCGGTACTACCGGCCGCGAGTTCGCTCGTTCAGCAGTACTACGGCTCGAACGACCTGTATGCCCTGCCGGTCCAGCTCAACATCGAGGGCATCTGGTACAACAAGCAGATCTTCGCCCAGCACGGCATCGCTGTTCCCACGACGTGGGACCAGTTCCTCGCTGCCGTTGACAAGTTCCAGGCGGCCGGGGTGCAGCCGATCGCGCAGAACGGCGCAAATCCTGGGTGGGGCATCACGCGATGGCTCGGCGCCTATATCTTCCGTGCACTCGGTCCGGATGCAATGCGCAAAGTTGCGGACGGCAACGCGAAGCTCACCGATCCGCAATACGTCGCCGCAGCCGATCAGATCGCCAAGCTCGGTGCGGAGGGTGTTTTCGGAAAGGCGGTCGCTTCCGCGGACTACAACCAGACGGTCAACACCTTCCTCACCGGCCGCGCGGCCATGATGTATATGGGCTCCTGGATCACCGAGAACATCGAAGACCCGAAGCAGAACAAAGTGGGCGCCGCCAACATCGGCTTCATGAGGTTCCCTGCGGTGACCGGCGGTGCGGGGGCGATCGACCAGATGCCGGCGAATGCCGGTCAGCCACTCATGTTCGCCAAGTCGGCATTCGGCGACACCAGCCGCGAGTGGCTGAAGTGCATCGCCCAGAACTACGGCGACACCGCCTTCGAAAAATCCGGTCTTCTGACCGGTATGCAGATGCGCGAGAAGCATGACCTCTCTCCGCTGCAGCGGGTTGTCGTCGATCAGGTCGAGGGCTCTCCGAGCACGGTGCTGTGGTTCGAGGCTCTGTTCAGCTCCCAGGCCACAACCATCTCCACCCAGAACGCGGGCCAGTTGGCCAACGGGTCGATGTCAGGAACCGACTTCATGGCATCCGTACAGGCAGCACTCGGTAAGTAGCCCATTGAATCGAGCCTGGCCGAATCGCCCTCGCCGGCATCAGTGAACTGGAATTCTCATGGCAATCAGCGTCTTCTCGAATCGCCGGGCCACCGCCCTACTCGTGATGCCGGCGTTGGCGATCTACACCGCGGTCATGCTCGTCCCGATCGTCTGGTCGGCGATCTACTCGTTCATGGACGGCGGTCTGATCGGCGGATTCACCTTCACCGGATTCGACAACTACACCCAGTTCTTCACAGATCCTCAGGCGAGGTCCGCCCTTCGCTTCACCGCCATCTACGCCGTGGCGATGACGATCGGCCAGGTCGCCCTGGGCTATCTGCTCTCGTTACTCTACTTGTTTCACCTGCGCCGAAGTTCGACGATTGTTCGAACCCTCGTCTTCTTTCCGGTGGTCCTTCCGACTGTCGCGGTCGCGCTGCTGTTCCAGCGGGTCTTCGGCCTCGCCCCGGTCGAAGGTCCGGTGAATGCGCTCATCCAGACGCTAGGCGGCACGGGCATCGATTGGCTCGGCGGTACAGCCAGTGCGGTAGGTGTCCTCTTCGTGATGGATCTGTGGCGCTCGATGGGGTTCTACGCCGTACTGCTCTACGCGGGACTGATGGACATCCCGGAAGAGATGATCGAAGCCGCTCGCCTGGATGGGGCGACCGGGTCGAAACTCGTCCGGCACGTCGTCCTGCCGATGCTGCTACCGGTCCTTGTTTCGGCGCTGGTCTTCAGCATCAACGGAACGATGAAGGTGTTCGACTCGATCATCGCACTCACCGGCGGTGGACCGGCCGGCTCGACCACTCCCTTGACCCTCTACATGTTCCAGACCGCGTTCGGATTCGGCGAGTACGGATACGGCAGCACGATCGCCATGGTATTGACACTTCTCTCGCTGATCGTCACGTGGTTCATCCTTCGGTCCACCCGCCGCCACCTCACCGCGAGTTGATCAACATGACATCGACTATCCAGGCACCGGCCCCGCGCCAACTCGCCACGAACCGCGCCACTCGCCGGCCGAAGAACCGCAGGTCGCGGTTTCTCCGCCGCCTGCCGCTGAACATAGTGGTTGCACTGCTGCTGGTGATCGTCTGCTACCCGCTCGTGTGGCTCGTCCTCGGGTCGTTCAAGACACAAGACGAGTTCCTGAGCAGTCCGTTCTGGGCACTGCCAAGCACGCCTGATCTCAGCAACTACACCGAGGCGTTCGCGAAGGCCAACCTCGGCACCTATCTGATCAACAGCGTCCTGACAGTGATACCCGCGCTGATCATCGGGTTGGCACTCGGTACCGCAGCGGCCTTTGCCCTCGAAGTCTTGGTCTGGAAGGGCAGAGGCCCGACGCTCGGGATCTTCCTGGTGGGGATCACGGTGCCCGCGCAGATTATCCTACTTCCCTTGTTCACCATGTACTTCCAGCTGCATCTCCTGGGGACGCTCTGGCCGCTGATCATCACCTACACGGCCGTCACACTGCCGCTCAACGTCTTCATGATCGCGACCTTCTTCAAGGCCGCGCCGCGTGGAATGTTCGAGGCAGCGGCGATCGACGGCGCCTCCACGCTTCGCATGTTCTGGAGCGTCGGAGTCCCGATGGTTCGAAACGGCATCTTCACCGTCGGACTTGTTCAGTTCTTCTTCTTGTGGAACGACTTGCTCTTCGCGCTCACCTTCACCAACAACCCTCGTCTCCGTACGGTGCAGGTCGGCCTCTTGAGCTTCAACGGACAGTACGGCTCGATCGACTACGGACCGTTGTTCGCTGCGATCGTCGTCAGCATCTCGGCAACTCTGCTGCTGTACCTGTTCATGAACCAACGGGTGATGCGCGGCCTCGCCGCTGGATCGATGAAGGGCTGATATGAAGACTGATCCGTATCCCGCCGCCGGCGGACTTGTGCGCGTATATCCCGCCTCCCGCGCATCCGGTATCGGGCTCCTGTGGGCACATGGAGGAGCCTTCGAATTCGGCGATCTCGACATGCCCGAAGCCGACTGGGTGGCAAGGTCACTCGCAATGCGTGGGATCACAGTCGTCTCGGTCGACTACCGCCTCGCCTCGGATGACCTCCACTACCCCGGGCCATCCGACGACATCCTGACCGCTTGGGCGTGGGCGCGGGACAATCGCGAACTGCTCGGCATCGATCCTGATGGCTTGTCCATTGGCGGTGCGAGCGCAGGCGCGAATCTCGTCACCGGCGCCGTACTCAGGATGCTCGAAGTCCACTCAGGCGGGCTACCGTCCACGTTGGTCCTCGCATATCCCTCGCTGTTGGCCGTGCAGTCACCGCCCGATCAGGAGCTCGAGGATGCCTTGAAGGCGCATCCGGTCGGCGAGATGTTCGGCCCCGCCCGGATCCGGGCGATGTACGAAACCTACTTCGGTGGCCCAATTGACACCGCCCCTCTGCCCGTGACGCCCGGACTCGCAACCCCGGCTGACCTGATGGGGTTCCCTCCGGTCCTGGTGATCAACAGTGAGATCGATGATCTGAGCATTTCCGGCGAGATCTTCGCCACGTCGCTTCGGGATGCAGGGCGGAAGATCACCCTGATCACAGAGCCAGGGACCGCCCACGGCCACCTCAATCGACCAGACGAGACCGCCGCGACCACATCCGTGGGACGCATCGCCCGGTGGTTGGCAGCTAATTCGCAGAACAAGATGAGCGGCGATCCGCTCACGGAAAGGATCCGTAGACCATGAGCGACGACTTCCCCGGAGTGCGCTGGCACGGTCATTGGATCGTGGCCGATCTTCCCGAGTTCACGATGAGTCCGACCGGGTTCGGCCGCGACCTTCCGCCGGCGGAGTTCTCCCGGGTGCTGTTCCGCCGTACGTTCGACCTGCGAGAGAAGCTCGACCGCGCCCCACTTCGGGTGTCCGCGGACTCGCGCTACCTGTTGTCTGTCAACGGCGCCGAGGTCGGCCGCGGCCCAATCCGATCGCAGCCGCGCCGGTTGAGATACGACGAGTACGACGTGTCCAGTCACCTCGTTGCCGGCCGCAACGTCATCTCGGTTCTGGTCACGTACTACGGCAACGCCAACTCGTTCTGGCAGCCTGCTGCGTCCAGCGGGCTGATGGGACGCGATGCGCAACTTGTCCTCGAGGCACGGCTGGGCGACGAGTGGTTGGTGACCGACGAGCGGTGGCGGGCCTACCGGTCGCCCGCGTGGCGTGCGTTCAAGGGCCACGACGCACTGACCGGGGTTCCGGTAGAGCTCCTCGACGCACGGGAGCTCGACCCTTCATGGGCGACTACTGACTTCGACGACTCGGGATGGACCACCGCCAGCCTGGTCAAAGCCAGCCATCATGGCGGGCTGGCCGAGTCGCGCCCGCCCGTCGATCCCTACGGATCGATGCTGCCGCGAGGGATCGGCACCCTTGGCGGCGAACGCGTGTCACCGGTGACCGCCGTCGTACAGACAGCTCCGCTCCGCGACGATCTGACCGATCATCCCGCCGAACGCGTGGTCGCCCAACTCGCTGTTGCGGGTACGCCGACGCCAGCTGAGCTCCCGCTGACGGTCTCGCTCGCACCGGAGACCGTCACGATCGTCACGTTCGACTTCCAACGGATCGTCGCAGGGCATGTCGAACTAGGTGTGGACGCTCCGGCCGGCGCACGACTCGACCTCTTCTACCAAGAAGCCGAATTCGATGCCACCACCGGGCCGGTCGCCTCGGCACCTCGCACCAGCGCCAGCTACACCGCGCGCGGCGTCGGTGACCATTACAAAGCCATCGACATCAACGGCCTGCGCCGGATCTCCCTCATGCTGCCGGCCGGCGACGGGGAGATCCAAGTCCGCGACATCGCGGTCGACGAATACCACTACCCCTTCGCCGGCGGTGCGCGCTTCGAGTCAAGCGATGCCGAACTCACGAGGCTGTACCGGGCCGGTATCCGCACCACGGAGATGAACTCTTTCGACGCCTTCACCGACTGCCCGACTCGTGAACAGCGAGCATGGGTGGGCGACGGTGTCGTACACCAGATGGTTCATCTGGTGGCGAATGAGGACTGGCGTCTGGCCCGCAACTACATAGCGCTCGGCGCCTCGCCCCGATCGGACGGGATGCTGCCGATGACCGTCGTCGGCGAAGCCGAGTTCGGCGGCGGTTTCAGCATCCCCGACTGGGCTCTGCACTGGATCCACGGCGTTTGGAACCTGTACCGGCACGACGGTGATCGCGAAGCGACGCTCGAGCAGCTCCCGGTCGTCGAGCGGATCCTGAGGTGGTACGCGAACTTCGTCGACGAACACGGCACCATCAGCGACGTCCCGGAGTGGAACCTGATCGACTGGTCCAGCGTGTTCTCCAGCGCCCGATCCTCGCTGATCACCGGGTTGTGGGCACGCGGACTGCGCGAGTACGCCGAAATGTCCGACTGGGTGGGCAACACCGCCTCGGCGACCTGGGCGCGCGGACTCCACCAGGCCGCGCAGGTCGGGTTCGAGGACTTCTGGGACGAGGAACGTGGCAGCTACGTCGACCACATCGTCGAAGGTGAACGCAAGCCGGCGATGTCGCAGGCGGCGGGAGCGACCGCGATCGTCTCGGGTCTTGCACCACGCGAGCGATGGGCCCGGATCGTCGACGTCATCACCGACTCGGAGTCGCTCGTGATCCGTTCCTGGATCGGTGGAGCCGACGGCGGCTACGACATGCAGAAGATCGTCGAACAAGCCAGCGGCATCTACCGCATCGACTGGGACGCGCACACCGAGATCGTTCTGGCCGAACCCTTCTTCAGCTACGTCGTCCACGATGCCGTCGCCCTTGGCGGAGCAGCCGACCGGCTCCCGGACCTGCTCCGCCGATGGAGCGTCTTCCTTCAGAGCGGGTACGACACCTTCGGCGAGTGCTGGGGCTGGGGCACGCCGGTCCACGCCTGGAGCGCGACCCCGACCAAGGACCTCATCTGGTACGTCCTCGGCGTCACCCCCGGCAGCCCGGGCTACGAAACAGCTCGCATCGCTCCCCGGCCGGGACGCATCACCCAGCTGAGCGGGTCCGTGCCCACACCGTACGGGCTGCTTCACGTCGATGTGGACAACGGCATCGTGCGAATCGACAGTCCCGTCCCGTTCCGCTTCGTCGACGACAACTCCATCGAGTACGACGGTCCCGCCGGCAAGCACGAGTTCACGCTGACAACCTCCGGGAAGCAGAAGTAGTGACATTCAAGCTCGGCTATCAGATCCCGAACTTCACCTACCCGGGAGGACCGGAGCGGCTGTTCCAGACCGTGATCGACCAAGCAGTCAAAGCCGAGTCGGCGGGATCGACCAGATAATCGCACCTATGCTGGCCGATGAGCGCCACGACTTCAGCGGTCGGTGGTACCGCAGTGAACAGGCCGTGAAAGTGCCGAAGGTACAGACACCGCCTCCCGATCATGCTGGGCGGGGGTGGCGAGAAGAAGACCTTCCGGCTCGCCGCGCGGTACGCCGAGCACATGAACATCATCTGTCCGAGAGCAGATGACCGACTACATGCGCCAGTTCGCGTTCATCGGCACTCCCAAACAGATCGCCGAGCACATCTCCGACAACATCCTCGGGCACGGAATCGACGGCATCGTGATCAACCTGCCGGTCAACGGACACGAGCCCGGCGTCGTAACTGAGATGGGCCGAGTGCTGTCTCCAATCCTCTGACAAGAAGAACCCTTACCTGCCTCAGCAGGTCGGGGTTCTTTCTATTCAGCGGACAGCTTTGTGGTCGAGCCGGCCGCCTCTTGTGAGGCTGCCCAGGAGGCGAGCAGCCGCAGCGCGTCCTCGGAAGAGGAGCCGGGCTCGGCGGAGTAGACGGTCATTGTGAGGTGGGGGTCCGCCCTCAGGTCCATGCTCTCGTAAGCGAGGGTGAGATCACCGACGATGTGGTGGTGGAACTGTTTGACCCCGGTGCCGTGCGTTCGGACGTTGTGGGCGCCCCAGCGCCGCCGGAACTCGTCACTGCGGGTGGACAGTTCGCCGACCAGGTCGTGCAGGCCTTTGTCGTGTGGATCCTTCCCCGCCGCGGTGCGTAGGTTGGCCACGGTCATGTTGGCAGCCAGTTCCCAGTCAGGGTAGAAGCGATGCGCCGCCGAGTCGAGGAAGGCGAAGCGGGCGAAGTTCGGTTGACTGGCCGGGTCGGCGTAGACGTCGCAGTACATGGCGCGGCCCAGCTGGTTGGCGGCGAGTAGATCCATCCGGTTGTTGCCGACGATCGCCGGCGCGCTGGTAATGGCGTCAAGCGTCCACTGCAGGCTTGGGTGTATCGACGCGTGCTTCGGGTGCCGGGCACGGCGCAGGATCGCGGTGCTTCCGTCGGCCTCGTGCGCGAGGTGAAGCAGGTGAGCTCGCTCCGCGTCATCGAGTTGCAGGGCCCGGGCGACAGCGTCGAGAACACCGGCGGACGCCCCGGCAAGTGAGCCCCGCTCGAGCTTCGCGTAGTACTCGACGCTCATTCCGGCCAGCGCGGCGACCTCGCTGCGCCTGAGCCCGGGAACTCTGCGCTGCCCGGCGACGGGCAGGCCGGCCTGCTCGGGGCTGATTCGGGCGCGCCGCGAGGTCAGGAACTCACGCACCTCGACTCGGTTGTCCACACATCAGACACTACGACGTCTCACCGAGCCGTGGGTTGTACTGGTAGTACACCCATCGGCAGTAACTTTCCCACGCCGCCAGGTTCATGTGAGCTTGGCGCATGACCTCGACTTCGTCTGGATGGTGCCGCCGGTTGCTCCCGGCGGTCCCGGCCACCGTCCTGGTGGCACTGTTGACCGTGTGTTCAGTCAGTAGAGGCACGGCCGGTGGGATGGACACGATCCAAGGCGTGCAAACGCCCGACGCCTTGAGCGCAACTCCTGGCCTGCGGGTGATGCTGTTGTTTGACGACCGTGCAGTCCCGGCGACCTTAGACGACATGCCGGCAACTCGCGAGCTCGCGGCAAGGTTGCCGCTGACGATGGACTTCCGCGACACCTGGGGGCAGGCCAAGTCCGCCCGGCTGCCGGGTCCAGTTCCCGTCATCGGCGTCGCGCGGACTTTGGAGCCTACTCCCGGGGGTATCTACTACTGGCCGGACACTGCCACACTCGCTGTGTACTACGACGACCTCGGCCAAAGCGTCCCACCTCCGGGACTGGTCCGCCTCGGCACACTTGACGGCGACCCGGCCGAGATCGCCGACGTCGGCCATCAGGTAGCGGTCCGGATCGATTGGGCCGTCAAGAGTCGCTCCTGAGCGGCGGACCAGTCAGCCCTAGCCCGCATATCCCTAGGCCGTGAAGCCGCCGTCGACCACCAGGGAGCTACCCACTACGAAGCTCGCGCCTTCCGACGCGAGCCACAAGACCGCAGAGGCGATCTCCTCGGGTCGGCCGAGGCGGCCGATCGGCTCCTGCGCGATCATTTCGGCGCGCCCGTGCGCCGTACCGCCGGAAACTCGCAACATCATGCCGGTCTCGATGATCCCAGGTACCAAGGCATTGATCCGGATTCCCTGGTCGGCATAGTCGAGTGCCGCGGACCGCGTCAGGCCGATCACCGCATGCTTGGCTGTCGCATACATGGCCGAGCCCTTGGTCCCGACGAGGCCGGCGCCTGAGGAGGTGTTGACGATCACGCCACTGCCAGCCTCGAGCATTATCGGCAGCTCGTTGCGCATGCACAGGAACATGCTGGTGAGGTTCACGTCGAGGATGTATCGCCACTCGTCTTCGGTCGCCTCGGCCAGGGGCTTGGTCTCCTGATCTCGACCTACGTTGTTGAACGCGATGTCAAGGCTGCCTAATCGCCGCACTGTCTCGTCGAGGGCGGCTTTGATCTCGGCCTCGACCACGACGTCTGCGTGGATCGCCAGGGCCTGACCACCTGCTTCGCGCACCAGCTCGGCCGTCACCGCGTTCTCCGCCTCGTCGATATCGACGAGCGCCAAGGACGCGCCGCTTTGAGCGAATGCGAGCGCAGTCGCACGTCCGATCCCATTGGCGGCTCCAGTGACGAATGCTACTTTGCCGTCAAAGGCGCCTGCAGTGTTCCTGGTCATGATGCTCCGTTCGAAGTGCAGCGGCGAGTCGAAGCCGCAAACGACAGTACGGCGTCACGAACCCAGTTGGGATGCTCTGTCAGTACACCCATCAATGCTGGTCAGCTGCCGAACGTGCAGTCAGCATCGTTGCCTGGAGCATCTTCTCAGCCGCCTGCCAGTCAGTTGCTGATGGCTGGGCTGCCTGGTGTAGGTGCTGTCGCCGAGTCGGTTGCGCGCCCTCTACCGCGCCATGGTCAATCTCGGCGCCACCCGCTCAGCACCCTCACCATGCAACTGACACGTCGGTCCAAACGCACGGGTGAGGTATCTCGATTATTAAATGTCAAACACTTGCGGCTGTGTAAGATCGGTAATAGGTTGTCGTGCACCGAGAACCGCGAAGGTGCGGTCCTAGACTCCTGCTCCTGAATACGCACACGCGCGAGGCGTCCCATGACAGTTGCCGCAAGCCCCAATCACATCGCGGACAGCGTCATCCGCGACTTCACCTCGTTCACGACTCAGGTGCGTTACACCGATGTCGGCGACGCCGCCGTGTCGGCTGCGAAACGATGTCTGGTCGATGCCCTTGGATGTGCCCTCGGCGCTCAGGAGACCGACGTCATGCGGGCGCTGCGCACCGTAGCGTCGACAGCAACCAGCTCGCGAGCGGCCACCGTCTTCGGCACCACCATTCGAACGACGCCCGACCTGGCTGCCTTCGTCAACGGGTCCGCGATCCGGTGTCTGGACTTCAACGACGACTACTTCGGCACCGATGAGTCGAATGCCAAGGGAGATACCGGGCCGCACCCCAGCGACAACCTGGGGGGCGTTCTGGCAGCAGCCCAGGTTTCTGGTGCGACCGGCGCCGACGCCCTGCTCGGCGTCATCATCGCGTACGAGGTCTGCGGTCAGCTTGTCGACGAGGTAGTCCTGCGAGGGAACGGCTGGGACCACCCCACGTTCCACAGCATCGCGACGTCCGCAGCCGCGGCGAGACTCCTTGGGCTCTCCCGGGCACAGACGGCCGACGCGATCCGGATCGCGTCGGTCGCCAACATCTGCCTGTTCGAGACCCGGGTGGGATCGATCTCGAACTGGAAGGGCCTGGCCGGTCCCAACGGGAGTCGCAACGGGCTCTTCGCGGCCATGCTCGCCGAGGCGGGAATCACCGGTCCGGAGATGGCCTTCGAAGGCGCCCGTGGATTCATGCGCCAGCTCGACCACAGGTTTTCTCTCGGCCCCTTCGGTGGCAAGGGACGACCGTTCCGCGTCGAGAACACCTACTTCAAGCACTTGCCCTTGCGCTACGAGCTGCAACTCCCCGTGCAACTCGCACTCAAACTGCGTGAGGTCGTCGATCCGCGAGAGATCGCATCACTCAAGGTCTACCTCGAACACAAGTCCGTAGCGTCACGCGAGGCGGAGCCGGCCTTGTGGCGGCCATCGGGCCGCGAGACAGCCGATCACAGCGGCCCCTATCTCATCGCGGCGGCCTTGGTCGACGGAGGGATCACCGAGGCCACGTTCGAGCCCGGGCGTTACCTCGATCCGAAGCTGTTGTCGGTCACCGACACGATTGAGCTGATCGAGGACACGACGTACACGGCGAGCTTTCCGTGGCAGATGGCCTGCCGGTTCGAGGTGCGAACCGAGGACGGGCGTTCCCTGACGATCCGCGGCGAAAATCCCAAGGGTCACCCGCAGAACCCCATGAGCGACGCCGAGTTGACCGCCAAGTTCCTCGGCCAGGTCGAGCCACGGCTCGGCGAGGACCGCGCGCGGGAGCTGCTGCGCGCACTGTGGAGTCTGGAGCACGAGTCTTCTCTCGACCGACTCTTCAACCTCATGACGCCGGGCCGCTGACATCAGGTTGCGGTGGGCCGGGCGATCAGATCGCGTGCAGGATGTCTTCGACGCGGTCTTTGGCGTCTCCGAAGAGCATTGCGGCGTTGTCGCGGAAGAACAGCGGGTTCTGTACGCCGGCGTACCCCGAGGCCATGGAGCGTTTGAACACCACGACGTCGTCGGCTTCCCAGACGGTGAGGACGGGCATGCCTGCAATCGGCGAGTCGGCGTCTTCGACGGCGGCGGGGTTGACGGTGTCGTTCGCGCCGATGACCAAGACGACGGCGGTTGCGGCGAAGTCGTCGTTGATCTCGTCCATCTCCAGCACGATGTCGTAGGGCACCTTGGCCTCGGCCAGCAAGACGTTCATGTGACCGGGCAGGCGACCCGCCACGGGATGGATCCCGAATCGGACATCCACGCCTCGGTCACGAAGCTTGCGGGTGAGCTCAGCCACTCCGTACTGCGCCTGCGCCACCGCCATCCCATATCCGGGGGTGATGATCACCGAGTCGGCGGCGGTCAGCAGCTCTGCGACACCCTCGGCGGTGATCTCGCGATGCTCGCCGTACCCGCCATCAGCACTGGCAGCCGCCTCGACGCCGAAACCGCCGGCGATGACGGACAGGAACGACCGATTCATCCCCCGGCACATGATGTAGGACAGGTACGCACCCGAGGAACCCACCAAGGCTCCGGTGATGATCAGCAGGTCATTGCCCAGCAGAAACCCTGACGCGGCAGCAGCCCAGCCCGAGTAGCTGTTCAGCATCGACACCACTACCGGCATGTCGCCACCACCGATCGACGCGACCAGATGCCACCCCAGAGCCAGTGCAAGAACAGTGACGGCGATCAGTAGCCACAGCTGCGGATCGAGCACAAACCAGACCGTCAACAGAGCGAACGCGCACACCGCGCCGACGTTCAGGACATTCTTGCCCGGCAGCATCAGCGGCCTCGAGCCGATCCGCGCCGACAACTTGAGAAAGGCGACGATCGAGCCGGTGAACGTGACGGCGCCGATGAACACGCCGACAAACACCTCCGCGGAGTGGATCCCCAGGAGGTCTTGAGCAGCCAGCAGGTGCGCCTCCTCCCCATCGAGATTGCGCTCGACGGACAGATAGCCGTTCCACCCGACCAGCACCGCGGCCAGACCGACAAACGAGTGCAGCAGCGCGATCAGCTCAGGCATCCCGGTCATCTCCACCGCTCGGGCACGCCACAACCCGATGGCCGTCCCCGCCGCAGTCGCCGCGATCAGCAGGACCAGGCCCACGACCTCGATTTCGTGCTCGAACGCCAGCGCGATCGTCGCTGCCAGCGCGAGCGCCATTCCGGCGATTCCGAAGGTGTTGCCGACCTTGGCAGTCTCATGCCTCGAGAGGCCGGCCAGGGCCAGGATGAACAGCAGCGCAGCGACGATGTACGCCGACGAGGCGATGGTCTCGGTACTCACGTCAGATCCTTTGTGCGGGCCCGGATCACGACCGGGAGAACATGGCGAGCATCCGTCGGGTGACCGCGAAGCCGCCGACGACGTTGATCGAGGCCAGTAGGATCGCCACGAAGGAGAGGGCCGTGACGAGGCCGCCACCAGCTCTGCCGGCATGGCCGATCTGCAGCAGCGCGCCGACCACGATGATGCCCGAGATCGCGTTGGTCACGCTCATCAGCGGCGTGTGCAAGGCATGGTGCACGTGCCCGATCACGTAGAAGCCGATCACGATCGCCAGAGCGAACACGGTCAGGTGGACCTGCAGGGCCGCCGGCGAAACTCCAACCAGCACGAACAATGCCGCGGCCGAGCCGAACACCAGGCCCAGCCGGCGAGCGGGCGACAGGCGCGCCTTGGCCGGAGAATCCGTCGCAGGCGCCTTCGAGGCCGCGAGACTCGGGGTGGCTGACACCTGCACCGGCGGGGGCGGCCAGGTCACTTCAGTGGCGCCGTCGTGATACCGGACTACGGTCATCGACCGTTGCACCACGTCGTCGAAGTCCAAGGCCAGCTGCCCGTCCTTCGCCGGCGTCATCAGCCTGATCAAGTTGACCAGGTTGGTGCCGTACAGCTGGGAGGCCTGCGCCGGCAGCCGGCCGGGCAGGTCTGTGTAGCCGATGATCGTCACGCCGTTTGGGGTGGTGATCGCTTCGCCCGTCACAGCCCCTTCCACGTTGCCGCCGGTTCCCGCGGCCAGATCCACGATGACACTGCCCGGCCGCATCGACTCCACCATCTCGGCGGTGATGATCCGGGGCGCAGGCTTCCCAGGGATCAGCGCGGTGGTGATGATGATGTCCACATCCCGGCACTGCGCGAGGTACAGCTCAGCCTCACGCGTCTTGTATTCCTTGCCCATCTCCTTGGCATAGCCGGTCGCCGACACCTCGACCTCAGCGGACTCGATCGCCAGGTGCTCACCCCCCAGCGACCGCACTTGGTCGGCCACCTCCGGCCGCGGATCCGTCGCCCGTACGATCGCCCCCAGGCTCCCGGCAGCGCCGATCGCGGCCAGGCCGGCTACCCCGGCGCCCACCACGAGAACCTTTGCCGGCGGCACCTTCCCCGCCGCGGTCACCTGCCCGGTGAAGAGCCGCCCGAATACATACGCGGCCTCGATCACCGCCCGGTAACCAGCAATGTTCGCCATCGACGACAACACGTCCAACGACTGAGCCCGGCTGATCCGCGGTACCGCGTCCATCGCCAGGGCCGTCAGCGGCCGCGTTGCCAGGTCGTCCACCAAGTCCGGATTCAGCGCCGGCTGGATGAGGCTTACCACAGTCACGCCCGGCTTCAAGCGGTCCAGTTGGTCCGTCGAAGGCGCGTTCACGCCGAACACGACGTCGGACTGCGACACCGAACCGATCGAGGCGCCGGCCTCGACGTACGAGCTGTCTGGATAGCTCGACGCCTCACCCGCACCCGCCTCCACCACGACGCCGTACCCCAGCTTCGCAAGCTGGACCACCGTGGTCGGCGTTGCCGCAACCCGCGTCTCCCCCGGCTGCGCCTCTTTGAGGACTCCTATGATCACGTGACAGAAGTTAGCACTTCTCATAATGTCAAACAATAGATACTAGGCTTCTGGCAAGAGTCTCTCGCTCGGCAGGCGGACACTGAGCGTCACACCAGAAGCTGAAATTGCCTGTATGATATCTGTACGACAATTGTTTGATCGTTAGACTCACTGCCCCGCCGATGCGGCTTGCACGGCCGAGACATTGCGAGAGGCGCCGCATGACTGATCCAGTCGCCCAGAAGTTCCGTCCCCAACAGGTCACCAGACCCCGGGACCAAGTCGAGCAGCAGATCCGTGAGGCGATCCTGACCGGACAGTTCGCTCAGGGAGAGAAGCTGCCGGCTGAAACCGAACTCGCTCAACAGTTCGGTGTCAGCCGACCGACGGTGCGAGAAGCCCTGGGCGCGCTCGTGAGCGCAGGGCTCATCCGGAAGAGCCCCGGCGTGGCCGGCGGCAGTTTCGTGAACGTCGTGACCCCGGATTCACTGAGCCAGATGCTCAAGGAGTCCATGGACACGATTCTGCGTCTGGGTGCGCTCGACGTCGGTGAGTTGACGTCCGTGCGGAGGATGCTGGAGGTCCCTGCCGCAGAATGGGCTGCGAAGAACCGGCAGGACTCCCACCTCGACACGTTGCAGGCGATCGTTCAGAAGCAACGGGATACGACGATCAACGACCCAGCAATACCGTCGTACGATCTGGCGTTCCACACGACGATCGGGCACGCCTCGGGGAACCGTCTCCTGGCGGCATTCATTGCTGCTGTGCATGATTCGACTCACCCAGCTCAGTACCTCGAAGTCACTGAGGAGGTCGGCCGCCGGACCGTGAAGCAGCATATGGCGATTCTTCGAGCGATCGAGAGCGGCGAGGCCGAGACGGCTCGCGACGCCATGGCCTCCCATCTGGACTACGTGCTCCAGTACTCGCTCGGCATCGTTCGTTCCGAATGAGCATGCTGCGCTGCGGCCATGAACTGCCCTCCGGCCGCCATATCGTTCACCCCTACTCAGGCCTGGCCGCGATGGCGCGCGCGACCAGCATGCTCTGCACCTGGTTCGTGCCGTCGTAGATCTCGGTGATCTTGGCATCGCGAAGGCGTC
The DNA here is from genome assembly GCF_004361855.1 of Kribbella caucasensis. Taxonomy (GTDB): domain Bacteria; phylum Actinomycetota; class Actinomycetes; order Propionibacteriales; family Kribbellaceae; genus Kribbella; species Kribbella caucasensis. The sequence goes on along the minus strand of NZ_SNWQ01000003.1, from coordinate 431,554 downwards.
TCTCGACTCCCAGGTCCCACTGATCGCCGTCTTCGCCGAGCAGTTCCACACAGGTCGAGCTGACCTCGACGCCCAGCGCAGTACAGTGCAGCTTCGCCATCGCGACCTCGCCGGTCGGATCATCAGGGCTCGCATCGACCAGGTCGCAGACCTCGTTCAGCATGGCGCGTCCCGCGGCGATCTCGGCCCGCAGCCGAGCCAACGCGAACTGCAGATCCTGTGCGCTGCGCGTGCGCGCAGACAGCAGATCGCGTTCGGCGCAGTACTGCACGGTGGCGTCGAAGGCTCCCTGGGCGAAGCCAATCCCCTGGGCAGCGGCGCTGATCCGCGACTTGGTGACCGAGCGGAGGAGCAGCGCGTATCCCTGTCCCTCGTCTCCGAGCCGTGCGGAGACAGGGATGCGGCACTCCTCGAAGCCGAGCGCAACCGTTGAGGCGCCCTTCTGGCCGAGTTTCTTCATCGGCGCGCCGGCATGTAATCCTTCGACCGCCGCAGTGTCGACGAGGAATGCGGTGATGCCGTCCTTGCCACGTTTGGTGTCCACCGTGGCGAACAACACGATCACGTCAGCGACGTCGCCGTTGGAGATGAAGGTCTTCTCGCCGTTGATGACGTAATGATCCCCGTCCAGGAGCGCGGTTGTTCGCATCGATGCGATGTCCGAACCTGCTTCCGGCTCGGTGAGGGCGATGGCGCCGATCGCGTCGCCCGAGCAAAGACGGGGAATCCAGGCTTCTTGCTGGTCTGGTCGGCCTTGCACGTGAATCGGGTGTGCGCAGTGCATCTGGGTCATGTAGACCGTCGAGGTCGAGCCGCACGCAGCGGCGATGGCGGCCAACGAATCGGCGTACGTCGCCGTGGAGGTGTTCAGCCCACCCAGCCTTTCCGGCATCAAGAGACCGCCGACGCCGGCCTCTGCCAGCGCAGCGATCTGTTCGGCCGGGAAGGTGCCATTCCGATCAGTTACGCCAGCTGCAGGCGCCACCGCTTCGGCGACGACCTTCTGCACCTTGGCCAGTACGTTCGAACGCTCATCGGCACCGGCACCCTGTGGCCGAGGGATCATCGCGGGTCCTCCTTGTTGAAGACGGGGTCGCGTCGTTCCGCGAACGCCGTGATGCCCTCCTGACCGTCCGTGGACGCGATCGCCAGGGCGGCGAGGGCTGCCTCCTGTTCCAGCGCTGGAGCCGCAAAACCCGCACGTGCTGCTTCAAGCAGCGTGGCGGTGCCGGCACGGCTCCCGGACGCGATCAACGCGGAAGTTCGCTCGACCTCGGCGTCAAGATCGGTGTGAGGAACGGGCGGCACAGAGAGCAATCCGATCTGCCATGCGCGGGCAGCATCAACCCGCTCCCCGGTGAGCATGAGGTGAAAAGCGGCCGCCTTGCCGACGGCAGCACTGAGTCGCTGGGTTCCCCCGAAGCCAGGGATACATCCGATTCGGGATTCGGGCAGACCGAACTGGCTTCGCTCCGACGCGATCACCAGATGGCAAGCAAGCATGAGCTCGAAGCCGCCTCCCAGAGCAAAGCCGTCCACTTGCGCCACGACGGGAACCGGGGACTGCTCGATACACGCCATCGCCCGGTGACCACGCCGGATGAACTGATGCGCCTGCTCGGCATTCAGCCCTCGGATCTCGTCCAGGTCGGCGCCTGCACTGAAAGCGCGATCACCTGCACCCTTGATCACCACGCACCCCACTGATGAGGCATGGGCGACCGAGTCGATCTGCTCAATGAGCTGCTCGAGGACAGCACTGTTCAACGCGTTGAGTTGCTGTGGTCGATTCAGCACAAGGGTGCGGACCAGACCAGCTTCGCTGACTTCAATCAGGGGAGCCATACGACACCTGCCTCGACCAGATCCTGCATCGCCGCCGCGTCGTACCCGGCCTCGGTGAGGATCTCACGACCGTGCTGGCCCAACAGTGGTGCTGGGAGTCGCGGCTCGCGAGGTTCGTTGGACCCGAGCCGCCACGGGGCAGCGACGCTCTGGAATCTTCCTGCGACGGGATGGTGCTGCTCAACAATGGCCTGGCGCGCCACCACCTGTGGGTCCGCGACAACCTCCGACAGGTAGTTGATCGGGGCACACGGAACCCCGGCCAACTGCAACGCCTTGAGTGCCATCTCGGAAGTCATCTCCGCGAGGGCACCAGCGAATGCTTCTACGACCTCCGATCGCCGACCGCGCCGCTGTGCGTTGGTGGCCAGATCCTGATCCGCTGCCAGCTCATGGAGGCCGAGCGCCCGGCACGCACGCTGCCAGAGCCGGTCGTTTCCGAGGGCGATGACGATCGAACGGTCGGCCGTGGGGAACGACTGGTAGACCGCGATCACCGAGTCGGTCCCTCCACACGGGCGGGGCTCTTCTCCCCCAGCCAAGAAGCCGGCGATGCGGGGGGCCATGAACGCCAGGTCGGCCTCGAGAAGTGCGATATCGACGATCTCCCCGCGCCCCGTCGTACGTTGCCGCACCAGGGCAGACGCCACAGCGAAGGCAGCCACCGTGCCTGCGGCCACGTCCGAGAGCGCCGTGCTGACGCGCTGCGGCACGTCGTCGACGCCGGTCACGCTCATCAACCCCGAGCGCGCCTGCGCTATTAGGTCATAGCCGGGAAGCGAGGCGTCAGGGCCGTCGAGGCCGAACCCCGAGACTGCGCAGATGACCAGATGGGAGAACCGCTCACGCAGGCCGTCCAGTCCCAGCCCGTGCTTCTCGAGCTTGGCCGGATTGAGGTTCTCGATAAAGACGTCCGCCGTCTCCAGCAGACGGAACAGGATCTCCCGTCCTTTGTCGCTACGGATATCGAGGCAGAGGCTTTTCTTGTTCCGGTTCACCGACAAGAACCAGGCCGCCTCGCCGTTGAGGAACGGCGGACCCCACCCGCGGGCATCGTCGCCCCAGATGGGCTCGACCTTGATGACGTCGGCACCCATGTCACCGAGGTACATCGACGTGGTGGGTGCGGCGTACGACGATGAGACGTCGACCACCCTGACACCCTGCAGCGGGCCCCGGTTCTCGCTCATGGCTCCTCGGTAACAGTCGAATTGGTGGAGTAACGCAGGACATGGCCAAGATGCGGCGGCCTGGTCACCTCGACGGCAGGTGGGCGGCGGCGACTGCGGCCACGGCAGCTCTCCGTCCGCCACCCCGCGCGCGGAGACTGATCGCATCACGCAGCATCCCGGCAACCGGGTACTCGTCGATGTATCCGTACCCTCCGTGCACCTGAATCGCGTCCAGACACACCTCGACACCGGCACGGCCCGTGACTGCCACCAGCTCAGCTCCGTCGCGCTGGCCGCCGAGCGCGGCGGTCAACAGGCCCGCGACAATCGACGACCGCAGGCGCATCTCGACGAGGATGGCCGCAAGACCTGCGAAGGTGGCTACTGGTTGGCCGAACTGACGGCGGTTGGCCGCGTAATCCTCTGACGTCGCGACGGCGTTCTCGATCAGTCCCAAGCCCACGGACGCGTTGAGCAGATCCAGCTCGAACAGCGCGATCCGGGCCTGCTCGCCGGTCAAGGTCGGCTCGGTTGCGGCTGCGGCAGGGTCCGTGACTGTGCGAAGATCCGCATCAATGAGACCGGTCCGTCGCACGGATGCTCCTATCTCCCCGACGTCCCAGGTGACCACTCGTGCGGCGACCTCCGCCCGGTTGAGCAAAACCACGGTCTGGGGCGCGAACAAGCCCGGAACGGTCGCACGCCAGGCGGCCCCGCCGTCCCCGCCGGCGACGGCGGCGGCTGGTGACAGCGCGCCGATCCCTCGCGTCGCCCGCTGCCCGGCAAAGCGGGAAGCAAGGGCGAACGCGATCGATGGTGAGAAACGAGCACAGGTGCGGATGACTGACGAGAGCCATTCGAGTGAGTTGTCCAGCTCGACCGTGTCCAGGGCGAGGTCGAGGACACCAACCGACTCCAAGGCCGGGATGACCAGCTCCGGGTCGAGCGCCGACGGATCCGGGGCGGCCCGGCGAACCGCCGTCAACTGCTTGTCCAGAACGACGATGAAGCTGTCGAGCTCCGCGTCCGCGCTCATCGGTTGAACCTGCCACGGTCGGGAGCGCGCCGCTCCTCGAAGGACTCCGCCATCTCGCTGGCCTCCTGGGTCCCCCGATAGGCGGTGAGGAGCAGATCGTGCGCCAGTCGGGCTTGACCGACAACGCCGGTGTGGCGGCTCGAGAAAGCAGTCTTGAGAGCCGCGAGCGCGAACGGCCCGCGCCGGCGCAACTCCTGGGCGACCTCGACGGCGCGCTCGAGAACGGGCCGCCCTTCGACCACCTCGTTCACCAGGCCCATCGACAGCGCTTCGGCGGCCGAGTATTTCTTGTTCAGATACCACATTTCCTTTGCGCGGCGGCGTCCGATGGACTCCTCGAGATACCAGGTTCCGAACCCGGCATCGAAGCTGCCGACCATCGGCCCGACCTGCCGGAACACCGCTGTCGACGCGGCGATCGAGAGGTCGCACACGACCTGGAGAACGTTCCCGCCACCGACGGCGAACCCGTTGACCGCGGCAATCACCGGCTTGGGCATGGTGTCGATGAACTCGTAGAGATCGATCACCGGCATGACACTGGAGTAGTCGAGGCCGGTGAGCTCTTCGTGCTCACCGCCGATGCAGAAGAACTTGTCGCCCGCGCCGGTCAGGATCGCGACGTCGATGTCCGCCTGTTGCCGGACGAGGCGGAGGGCATCATGCAGCTCGCGGGCGGTTTCGAAACGAAGCTTGTTCGCGTTCTCCGGCCGATTGATGGTCAGCACGGCTACCCCGTCCTCGACGGCAAGCTCGATGTCTTCGTAGGTCATTGCTCTCAGCTCCAGCATCGGGTCCGGGATTCAGTGCCCGGCGCAACGTTTCCCTCATCATGCGACACAGAGAGCGGGCATTGCGAACAGTCAGGCTCATGATCATCCAGTCGATTCTTTACAGACAGTACATTGTCATACAGTAAGGTTCAAGACTTCTCCCCTGGCCCTGCCGCCGGCGACGGCGGCGGCATTCTTGCTCACGCGGCAGGGACGTCCACGCGGACCTGGAGTACCGCGGCCAGCGTGGTTGCCCGCCGATCCTCCTCGTCGAAGTCGGGGGCAGCGCAGATGAACATGGTGTGCCCGTCCGAGCCTCCGAGTGCGGCAGAGAACGGCATCATTCCGGGATCGATCTCGTCGACGACCTCACCGCCCTCGCGCATTCTGAGAATCTTTTGCGAGGTCAGGTCCGCGATCCAGAGCGCCCCCTCGGCATCTCGGCACATCCCGTCGGGAGACAGCACGAGCTCAGGGGTGGCTTCGGCCAGGGTTGTCGCTGCCGGGAGCTGGCCGAACTCCGCCCACACCCGGCGGTTCACCAGCCAGCCGTCCTCGGTGAGGTCAAAGGCGGAGATCCGGTTCCCGAACGTCTCGTTGACGATGAAGACGCCGTCGTCGGTCAGAACGCAGCCGTTGGGGAACCAAATGTCGTCCGCGACCTCCGTGATCGTCCCATCTGGATCGACCCGATGGATCGACGCGGGCGTCATCGGCCCGCCTTTGACCAGGTCGAAGCCGAAGTTGCCGACATAGGCGCGGCCCTGATCGTCAACGATGACTTCGTTGCAGAAGCCGGTCGCATGCTCACTGAGGTCGGCGTGCACGACCAGCGTTCCGTCGTACTCGCGACGCATCAATCTCCTGTCACGCATCGAAACGACCAGGAGCCGGCCATCCGGGAGCCAGGCAATCCCCGACGGTTGCTGGGGAACAGTGGCCTCGACTCTCAGGTCCGTGCCATCTTCCCTGGCCGACATCACCTTGTGCGTATACAGCTCGGAGAACCAGATCCGGTTCTCGTGCCATCTCGGGGCTTCGACAAAGGTCCGTCCGTCAATCAGAGTCGTCGGTCTTTCACCCACCACTGCCTCCTCGCAAGGGTTCTCAACGGAACGTGTCACCGGCCGGCGCCACCGCGGATGCGTGCCAAGGATGCGTACGCCGCGATTGCCACCAGCAGGATGACGCCGTACATGATCTGCCGCCAGGCGTCCGCGATGTTGAGCAGCGGAGTGACGTTGTCCAACAGCGCAAGGAAGAGGGCCCCGAGTAGGGCGCCGATGAACGATCCGCGACCGCCGGTGAGTACGGCGCCGCCCAGGAACACGGCGGCGAAGCAGGGCAGCGTGTAACCGGCGCCCACGGCATTGGAGCCCATGCCGGTCTGCGAGGCGAGGAAGACGCCTCCGATCACGGCGCCCAATGTGCAGATCATCAGTGCGCCGGTCTGGATCACGGTCACTCGCTCGCCGACGCGAAGGGCGGCCTCTCCGTCGTAGCCGACCGCGCGCAGTGCAAGCCCACGACTCCGGCGGTAGAGCCAGTACTCCATGGCCACGGTGAGCACTACGAGGGCGATGAAAGCGAAGGGGACGTAGCTGATTCCGTTCGCCACTCCAGTGACGAATTCCGGGGCGATGACGCCGGCAGGTTCTGGGCGCAGCAGAATGGCCACACCTTGCACGATTCCCATCGATGCGACCGTCGCCACGATGGCAGGAACCTTCAGCGCCACGATGAGAACGCTGTTGAAGCCTCCGACCGCCAACACAACCCCAACCAGGGCAAGTGCGGTGGACAGCACCGACTCGAACGCCAGGCTCGGCAGGGTCATCGACACGACCACGACCGTCAGGCTCATCACCGATCCGATGGAAAGATCAAAGAGCCTCGCGACCATGTTGAACTGCTGTCCCAGCGCAACGAAAGCGAGGGGCAGGGTCAGTAGCAGCAGGTTCGACAGGTTGAAGGTGGTCCAGAACACGTCCGAGCGGCTGTGGGCGTAGAGGCCGACAACTGTGATCAGCAGCAGGAGGATCGCAATCGGCAAATGGGTGGTGCCACGGTCCCAGAGCCGACCCAGCCACCCACCGCGACTGACCGCGGTCTCCTGCGCCTCCGTCGCGTCCGTCGCGCTGACGAAGCTTTTCACGACCTCGTTCTCGGTGGACGGCCCAGTCAGCTCGGTGACCACGACTCCGCGTGACATCACATAGACGCGGTCACACAGGCCGACCAACTCAGCAGAGTCGGAGGAGTTGACCAAGACGCCAAGACCATCCTCGGCCGAATCGCTCAGGACCCGGTAGATGTCCAGGCGAGCCCGTGCATCGACGCCCTGGGTCGGCTCGTCGACGATGAGCACTTTCGGCTGCCGCAAAGCGGGCCGAGCCAGCACGGCCTTCTGCTGGTTCCCGCCCGAGAGTGCACTGACCGGCTGGAACGGTGAGCCGGACACGATGCCCAGGTCCTTGGTCGCGGTCTTGAAGGCCGGAAGGAGCTTGCTCAAGAGCGAGGTGCCGGCTGGTCCAGCCTGTGATCCCAGCTGTGCGGTCGCGTTGTCCATCACCGACATCGGAGCGAAGATCGACTCGGCGGCGCGGTCGCCGCTCTGGAAGCCGATCCCAGCAGCGAGCGCCCTCCCCGGGGTCACGTGGCGGACGGCCTTCCCATCGACACTCACGCCGCCGCCATGGCGGCCGATACCGAGGATCCCACGGAGCAGGGCGCGCTGTCCGTTGCCCTCGGCGCCGGCCAACCCCACGATCTCGCCGGCATGAACGGTGAGGGAAACCGGACCGAAGCCCTGGCCACGCAGCTCACGTACGTCCAGCCGGACGGAGTCGCCTGGTGGCGAGGTCCGCTGCGGGAACTCGAGGTCTGTCGGTGCCCCGACCATGAGCTCGACGATCTCCTCGACCTCCCAGCTCTGTGAGCCGAAGGTGCCCTGAACCACGCCATCACGCAGCACCGTCAGCCGATCCGCCAGCCGCCGTACCTCTGCCAGACGATGGCTCACATAGACGATCGCCATGCCGCTGTCACGAGCTTCCTTCACCAGCCCCTCGAGTTGCGCCGCGAGGCGCAGGTCAAGGGCGGCGGTGGGCTCGTCGAGCATGAGCACGCGTGGATTGGTGATCATGGAGCGGGCTACCTCGAGCAACTGGCGAGCGCCGGGCCCGAGGCTTGAGACGACGTCCGACTGCTTGAACGGAAGCCCGAAACGGGCCAAGGTGGCGTCGAGGTCACTCGGCCTCTTCATGCCGATCGCGTTCAGCGACAACGTGATGTTGTCGGCGACGCTGAGATCCGCCACCAACGACGTGTCCTGGTACGCGGTAGCCAACCCGAACTGCCTGGCGCGCTTCACGCCTCCTCCAGCGAGGAGCCGACCACTGATCGTGACGGTGCCGGCGTCGGCCTCCAGAACCCCGGAAGCGATCTTGATCAGCGTCGACTTGCCCGATCCGTTCTCGCCCACCAACGCGTGAACCTCGCCCGGACTGCAGTCGAAGTCGACGGTGGAGAGAGCCCGTACCCCGGGGAAGGACTTGGTGACCCCTCGGAGGCGTACCCCTTCATTCGGAGGCGGCGTTTCAGTTGCGGGTGAGATCTCGCTCGTCAGCGACACGATGTCCTCCATCACGAACCCTTCCGATGATGGCTCGGTGCGCGGTGCCGGGTCGGCCTGTCCGAGACGAGACCGACCCGGCACCGCAGCAGCAGCGTCAGGACCCGGCCGCGAGGACCGCGGTCTCCTGGTCGGCATTGAACAGGGTGGGAACCGGCGCGTTCGCGGGCATCGCCGGATCGTACGACGGCAGGATCTCGTCCGCGTCCACCATCGGGTACGGAATGTCGATCTGGTGGTCGACCTGCTGACCCTGCGCCTTCATGATGCCGGCCGTCAGACCAATGCGGCCGTACCACACCCTGCTGTTGGCAACGATCGCCTTGGCCTTGATGCCCTTGGCCTGGGTCTCCTTCAGTTGCTTCAGGTAGGAGTAGTTGACAACGTCGGAGATCATGACCGGCGGTGTCTGGCCCGCCTTCAGGAACGGGGCGGCGAAGTACTCCATCGTGTAGTCGTAGGCCACGACCGCCGGCTTGGTGCCCGACGCGAACAAAGCGTTGCCCTCCTGGGTCATGCCCTGAGGAGTCCACTGGGTGAAGCCCTCGATGACCTTCTTCCAACCGGCCGACTCGAGACCCTTGACTAAGCAGGGCTGCCACGCCGCGGCGCTGGCGTTGCCTGGAATGCCGGTGTAGAGGCCATAACCAGCGGGCTCGGGGATGAGGCCGGTGACCAGCTTCGCGCCGTCGCGGTACGCGGCGCACAGGTCGGATGTGGCCTGGACGTCGACGAGCGAAGCGACCTCGGGTGGCAGGGGTGTCTCCGCCTGGACGACGACGATTCCAGCAGCCTTGGCCTGGCGAACCGCGGGGGCGATGGCCGAGCCGAAGATCGAGTCGATCACGATCACGTCGGGCCGCTGGGCCGCGAGGCTCTTGAAGTTGGCAAGCCAGCTGGCGGTGTCGGTACCGAGGCTGTAGATGATCTTGGCGACGTCAGGCGAGGCGATCGCCTGCGCGGTGATCTCGGCCCGGAAAGTCTGCCGCCACGGGTTGATGTTGTCATTCGGGAAGGCGATCGTGAGCGAGCCACGGCCGGTCTCACACACGTTCTGCTTCAGGCACTCCTGCAGCTTCGCCTCCATCGCCGGCGTCCACTCCGCGGCGGCGACCTGCATGGTCTCCTGGATCGCCGGGTTGAGCTGCTGCAGCGGGATGTCCTTGAGGAAGGAGCGGTTGATGATCTTCTTGACCGCCGCTTCGCTCACCGGTGCCCGCGAAGCGCGCGCCGACGAGCCGTTGGCCGAGTTGCCACTTGCCCCTGTGTCGGGGGCACACGCCGCGAGCAGCGCCGCCGCAGCAGCGGTGATTGCGACGAGCTTGAGCTTCGCGCCTGTCCTTGGGAAGCGCAAAGCAACCCGCGTACCCGTTGCCATGATTGTCTCCAGTTCGGGATTGGTAGGTGTTCTTGCTCGCCGCCCTGACCCCAGGTCCAGAACTGACGTGCGGATGGAATGGGTTCAGCCGGTCGACGGCCGGCGGCGCCGCAGACCGATGCCGCGGCTGAGACCGGATGCGCTGTACTGGGCCAAGGTGATCGCGCCCACGGCGACGACAAGCACGAAGCCTTGAACCATGACCCGTGACCCGGCGCCCAGCCCGAGGATTGCCAGCCCCTGGTCAAGCATCTGGAGGAACGCGGAGGCGCTGACCACGCTCGCGACGCTGGCAGGCCCACCGCCGAACATGACGCCGGCGATGCCGGCGACAGTGATGGTGGACAGCTGGTAGATCGCGCCTGATTGCACGTCAGGGGTTCCGAGGAACCCGGCAAGCAGCACGCCGGCGACGCCGTACAGCAAACCAGCGATCGCGAAGGTTCCGAGTTCAGTGGGCACGATCGACATACCCAGCGCCCGGGCCGCCCGCCGGTTCGAACCGACGAATGCTATGTGCCGGCCGTAACGCGTCTTGGTCAGCAACAGTGATAGGAGGACCGCGACGACCAGCGCGTAGAGAAAGACAGCGTTGAACACCGTGAGGGCGGGCTGCGCGAACGAGGTCAGGGCCTCGGGCGCCTGGCCGGTCACCGACAACGAAACGCCGGTCCACAGCCGGATCGCCCCGGTGATGATCCCGAAGGTGGCAAGCGTGACGATCAGCGGGTTCAGCCGCAGCAGACTGATCATGACGCCGTTCGCCAAGCTCAAGAGGACGGACACCAGAACCGCGCCGGCGATAACCCCCGCTACGTTGGCGCCTTCGCCGCCGTAGTGCACGACCATCCCAGCCGCCACAGACACGATCGCGCCGACCGAGAGGTCGAGCGCACCCACCATGATGATGAGCATCTGGCCGAGCGCGGCGAGGATCAGCACGCCCGCCAGCGCGCTGACCAACTCGACCGAGGGCGCGCTGAGCGCCCGGGGCACAACCGGGCCGACGATGAGCAGAAGGACGACTAGGGCGATCCAGCTCGCCCGATACCGGGCGGGCCACCGGTACTTCAGATCAGTGATCCACTGCGGCGACTCTGAGCGCAATCGCTCGGCCGCCCGTGAGGTTGTCATGGCTCTTACCGCGCGTTCTGCCATACGACGTCGTACATGGGGAACCTGCTCCCTGCTGATCTAGGACGGCGACGCGCACCGGACCCGGAACCTGAGACTAATTGTCAGACCTTATCTCGGTCGTCATGGGACATTCATACTCGCGTAACATCAAACCGTCAAGGGTCCGGATGCACCATGAAGGTGCGGTCGGGTATTGACCTCCGGCTTGGTTCACATTAGAACTAATGTCTGACAGTATTCAGCGTGCGAGCGGTGCGTAGCCGCGTCCTAGCCGACGGTTCCTGGCACGGGACCAGATCGAGGAGCGAGATGCGCGGGATCGTCTTCCACGGCGAGAGAGAGCTCGAACTGGCGACCTTTCCGGATCCGACACCAGGACCGGGTGAGCTGGTCATCGAGGTGATGGCCTCCGGCATGTGCGGGTCAGACCTGCACCGATACCGCGGGCCCAAGGCGACCGCCCGCTCCGAGATCGGCGGACATGAACCCGCCGGGGTCGTTGCCGCCGTCGGCAGCGGGGCCGATCCAGCCTGGATCGGGCAGGCCGTCATGGTCCACCACTACTTCGGCTGCGGGCGCTGCGACCAATGCCGGATGGGATGGACCCAGCTTTGCCGCGAAGGTACGGCTGCCATGGGCAACACGGCGCACGGGTCGCATGCCGATCTGGTCAAGGTCCCCGAGTCCACGGTCCTGCCGATGCCCCCGGGATTGTCCTACCTTGGCGCGGCGGCCATAGGGTGTGGCACGGGCACCGCATGGGGAGCCCTGGAACGTCTCTCACTGACTGGCTCGGACACGATCGCCATTTTCGGGCAAGGACCCGTCGGCCTGGCCGCGACCCAGCTGGCCTCCGCGATGGGCGCCCGCGTCATCGCACTCGATATCTCCCCCAGCAGACTCGCGCGGTCACACGACTTCGGTGCCTGGGCAACGGTCAACCCCGCTGAGGTCGATTCAGTGGACCTGGCGGTCCGGGAGCTGACAATGGGGCGAGGAGTGTCGAAGAGTCTTGAGACGTCGGGCGCATCCTCGGCCGCAAACGACGCTCTGCACGTCCTCGACCTGTGGGGATCAGCGTGCTGGGTCGGTGTCGGCTCCACCATCCAGTTCGATTTGACGGAGCACCTGTACAAGCAGATCACGGCGATGACGTCGTGGACCATGTCCATCGCATCGATGGCACGCTGCGCGGACTTCGTGGTCGAGCGAGATATCGATGTCGACGCCGTGTTCACCGAGCGATGGAAGCTCACCGACTACGCCGCGGCCTACGAGCTGTTCGACCAGCAGACCTCGGGCAAGGGCGTCTTCATCAACTAGCCCGCCGGCTGGACCCCATCGACAAGGAGGGCCTCGTTGTCCACATGGCTCATCACCGGCTGCTCGTCCGGTCTCGGACGGGCACTCGCCGTGCATGCACTCGATCTCGGTCACAAGGTTGTCGCCACGGCGCGGGATCCGCGTCAGCTCGAGGACCTTGTCGGCCGCTATCCCGGTCGCGCAGTTGACGCCTACGCCGACACCGCCGGCAAGCGGCGCAAGGAGAACGCCGGGGCACCTGGCGAGGAGCCAGGTGATCCCGATCGTGCCGCCGACCTCATCGTGCGACTCGCCTCGATCGATCAACTGCCGTTTCGCATGCCGATGGGCTCTGATGCGGTCAGCATGATCCGAGACCACTTGCGACACCAACTCAACGAGCTTGACCAATGGTCTGATCTGTCCACGACCACTGATCGCCCGTGACCGCGTGGTTCCTGTCGCCCTAGCACGCCGGCATCGGGATAGGGATGCCCTGTCAATACATCTACCGGCAGAGACTCCCCCAGCCAGCTCAGGTGACATTGACTGAGATCCCCTCCCACGGCACCAGAGGACGCGTGTATGACAATTTCGCTGGGTTACCAGATACCGAAGTTCACCTATCCCGGCGGCGCGGATGCCCTGTTCGAGACCGTCGTGGCGCAAACGCGCGAAGCTGAAGCCTCAGGTTTCGACACCGTGCTGGTGATGGATCACTTCTATCAACTGCCGGACCTCGGCGCCATCGACGAGCCGATGCTCGAGGCCTACTCGATTCTCGCCGCATTGGCCGCATCGAGTTCGACCGTTCAGCTGGCCGCTCTCGTGTCCGGCAACACCTACCGGAACCCGGCGCTGCTCGCCAAGACCGTCTCAACACTGGACGTCATCAGTCGAGGGCGGGCGATTCTCGGCATCGGAGCAGGATGGTTCCAGCAAGAGCACGACGAGCTCGGCTTCGCCTTCGACACGTTCACCGAACGCTTCCAAAAGCTCGAGGAGGCCTTGGAAATCATCGCGCCGATGCTCCGCGGCGAGCGGCTCACGTTCGACGGCAAGTGGTACCAGGTCCAGAACGCGCTGAACGAACCCCGCTATCGAGACGCGGTGCCGATCATGCTCGGCGGCAGCGGCGAGCGGAAGACCTTTCGGCTCGCCGCCCGTTTCGCCGACCATATCAACATGATCTGCCCACGGCCGGTCTTGCCACACAAAGTCCAGGTCCTGCACCAGCGATGCGAGGAGATCGGCCGCGATCCCGGCACGCTCAAGTCGAGCTTCCTTGCCACGGCCATTCCGGTCGACAGCGCCGCCGAAGGCAGACGAGTCCATGAGTCGCTCAGCCCGTTCCTGCAGGCAGAGTCGTTCATCGGGAGTCCTGCCGAGATCGCCGGGCAACTCGGCGACGACATCCTCGGCGCCGGCGTGGACGGACTCATCATCAACATGCCCGTCAACGGTCACGAGCCCGGGCTGGTCGCGGAAATGGGCAAGCTCCTGAGCCCGCTCGTAGCGCAGTAGTCCTTCCCAGCGAAACCACTGACCAAGGCAAGGTGGCTTATGGAATACGCGTTGCTAGGGCCGACTGGTGTCGAGGTGTCCAAGATCTGCCTGGGCACGGCCACCTTTGGAGTTTCGCCGGACGAGCGGGACGCCGAACGGGTCGTCCACGCAGCCCTTGACCTCGGCATCAACTTCTTCGACACCGCCAACGTGTACGGGACCTTGTCGGTCTTCGACCAGCCCGGCGCTCCGCCCTCCGCCGAACGCGAGCCCGCCGAACAAATCCTCGGCAGAGCACTGGCCGGCCGCCGCGACAACGTGGTGCTCGCGACCAAGTCCGGAGAACGGCGCCTCGGCCCAGGTGCCGGGCTGTCCCGCCGGCACATCATCGAGCAAGTCGACACCAGCCTGCGCAGACTGCAAACCGACTACATCGACCTCTACTACGCGCACTGGCCCGACCCCGACACGCCCCTGGAACAAACACTCCAGGCGTACGACGATCTCGTCCGGCAGGGCAAGCTGCGATACGTCGCATTGTCCAACTATCCGGCCTGGCAGCTCACGCAGGCGCTATGGATCGCCGACGACCGGCGCCTCCACGCCCCGGTCTGCGCTCAGGTCCGATACAACCTCATCGACCGCGCGGCCGAACAGGAGCTAATGCCAGCCTGCCAGCAGTTCGGACTCTCCATCGTCACCTACTCGCCGCTCCACGGCGGTCTACTGGCCGGCACCCGCATCCTGGAACGGGACATCTACGGCTGGCAGCGGTTCTCGGGATCCGGCTTCTCCGAAACCGAGCTCGAGATCGGTCGTGCGGTCGAGCAGCTCAGCCAGGAATGGGGACTGCAACCACACGAGCTCTCACTCGCCTGGCTGCTGTCCCGGCCAACCGTCGCGTCGGCGATCGTCGGCGCCGAAACCGTGGATGAAATCACCGCGAACGCCGCAGCAGCAAACACCCACCTCGAGCAGACCCAACTCGACGCCCTCACAGCACTGAACGCCGACGAGAACACCTAAACGCCCGCGGGTCTGGACGCAGATCGCAGTACGAGATCTAGGTCTGTGTCGAATCCGCCCGTGTCAGGTGGCGGACCGTGCGCTCGCCATCGCGTTCTCAGGATCGGCAAGGATGTCCTGGACGGCGGCAGCTGCGGCGCCACGAACAGCGGCTTCGGCGCCGAGCTGGGATCGCAGCACCTGTGGTGGTTCCCAAGGGGCGCTGATCACATGGGTGGCGAGTTCGTCCAAGATTGGCGGCCCGATCCAGGGCTCGAGCGCGCCGTAGCTGCCGCCGAGGACAACGACCGGCACATCGATGATGTTGATGAGCGCTGCGAGCGCAATGCCGAGAGCCCGTCCGGCCGTGCGCGCTGCGTCGAGTGCGGCGGGATCGCCGTGGGCCAGGCGTTCGGTGAGGGTGTCGATGAGGTGGGCGGGTGGGCGACCGTTGGCGGGGACACCAGCGTTGGACATGATGGCGTCCTGGCCTGCCATGGTCTCCAGGCAGCCGCGGGCTCCGCATCCGCAGAGGAGGCCGTCGGGGTCGACGCAGACATGGCCGATCTCGCCGGAGAACCCGTGGACCCCCGCCAGCAACGCGCCGTTGATGATGATGCCGGCGCCGACGCCGATCTCGCCGGTGATGTGCACGAAGTCGCGCAAGTCGCCGGATTCTGCGCTCAGGAGTTCCGCCGTCGCCGCGAAATTGGCTTCGTTGCCCACAATGATCGGCCGGTCGGCCAGGTCTACCCGGGTGGCCAGTTCCGCGCGCACGTCGACGTCGCGCCATCCGAGGTTGGGGGCTGTGCGAAGCATCCCGGAGGATTCCACCAAACCCGGTACGGCGATGCCGATTCCGCCTACGGGCGCGCCCATGGCTTCGGCCTCGTCCAGCGCGGCGCGCACTGCCCGCGCAACGTGCGCCATCACCTGCCGCATTGACCGGGTGCGGTTGTTGCAGGCGCGAATCCGGTGAGCGCGCGTGGTGCCGGCGAGATCGACAAGGCAGGTGGCGAGGTAGTCGACACCGATCTCGACACCCAGCCCGTGCGGTCCCGAGGGGGACAACGTGAGCCCAGTACCACGCCGGCCTCGGCCGCTACGGGTTTGAGGCCCGGTGTCGACGATCAGGTTGGCCGCGACGAGCCGGTCGATCGAGCCGGACACCGTGGCCTTGGCCAGCCCGGTGCGTGCCGCGATGCCAGCCCGCGAGATGCCGGGACGTGTGGCGATCGCATCCAGCACGAGCCCGGCGTTGTGGCGGCGGACTGTGTGTAGCCCGGCTGGCAGGGAGTTGGTCACGGCCCCCATCGTAATAGTCCGGAGAATGAACCATTGACGGGAACTCTGTCTTACATTACGTTCAGAGCCCGAACGAACAAATGTAAGACTATTCCCCGCCACGAGAGCGTCGGTGAGATCCGACGGGGATGTGGGGCGGGCAGGCAGGGCGGCAACAGTTCTGACAAGGAGCGACATACGCATGAATCCCATCTATGCCTTCAACGGCCAGGTCGCGTTCGTCACCGGCGCGAGTTCGGGGATGGGTCTCGCCACCTCGCGGGCCTTCGCCGAGGCAGGCGCCTCGGTCATGCTCGTCGACATCAACCAGGAAGCGCTGGACAAGGCTGTCGCCGAGTTGACCGCCGCGGGCCGTCGGGTCGCGGGAACGCGATGCGACGTCGCCGACGAGGAGCAGGTCGCCGCGGCCGTCGCGCAGACCGTATCGGCCTTCGGACGTCTGGACATGGCGTTCAACAACGCCGGTATTCAGATCCCGCCGGTCGACGCGGCCGAGGAGACCTTCGAGGCGTTCGACCGGGTCAACGCCGTCAACCTGCGCGGGGTCTGGGCGTGCATGAAGCACCAACTCCACCAGATGCGCAAGCAGGGCAGTGGGGCGATCGTCAACTGTTCGTCGCTGGGCGGTCTCGTCGGGCTCCCGGGGCGCGCCTCGTATCACGCCTCCAAGCACGGCGTCATCGGTCTCACCCGCAGCGCGGCGCTCGAGTACGCGCCCAGAGGGGTGCGGATCAACGCGGTCTGCCCCGGCCCGGTAGAGACCCCCATGGTCGACGCCATGATCGCCAAGGGTGAGTTCGTCATGGAGGAGGCCGTGCGGGACCAGCCGATCAAGCGCCTCGGGACCGCCGACGAGATCGCCTCCGCGGTGCTGTGGCTGTGCAGCCCGGGTGCGAGCCTGGTGGTCGGGGTCGCACTTCCTGTAGACGGCGGCTACACCGCCCGGTGACACGGTGGGCTCGACCGGCCGACCCGCTGGCATCCAAGCGGTCCTCCGTCACATGAGCTTGTCCATCCGCGATAGTTACTGGCAGAAAGCGAATCTTCATGAGTAGGGATGTCACGTTTCCCAGCAACATGTACGGAAAATCGGTGGAAGAGGTCCGTGCGGGTGCCGTTGCCGAGGTGGTTGCGGCTGGCCTGTACGCCGAGTTGACCGATGCGGAGCGGCTGGGTCTGCTGGATGGGGATCAGGAGTTCTGGCCGGGCATGCAGGAGTTCTTCGAGGAGGGCTACAACCTGCGGCCGATCGTTCATGGCGCGGTTCCCCGTCTCGGCATCCCTGGCCTGCGCTTCAGTGATGGCCCACGTGGTGTGGTGATGGGCAACTCGACCGCGTTCCCGGTGTCGATGGCGCGCGGGGCGACCTGGGATGTCGGCCTCGAGGAACGCATCGGGGAGGTCATCGGCGCAGAGGCACGCGCCCAGGGAGCCAACTTCTTTGGTGGCGTGTGCATCAACCTGCCCCGCCACCCGGCGTGGGGCCGAGCCCAGGAGACGTACGGCGAAGACCCGGTGGTGCTCGGAGAGTTCGGGGCGGCGCTCACCCGCGGTGTGCAGCGCCACGTCATGGCGTGCGCGAAGCACTACGCCCTCAACTCGATGGAGAACGCCCGGTTCAGTGTCGACGTCACCTGCGACGATGCGACACTGCACGAGGTGTATCTGCCCCACTTCCGCCGGGTCGTCGAGGAAGGTGTCTCCGCGGTCATGAGCGCCTACAACTCGGTCAACGGAGAGTGGTGCGGCCAGAACGAGCCACTGCTGACCGGTGTCTTGCGCGACCAGTGGGGTTTCCGTGGGGTGGTCGTCTCCGACTTCGTGTGGGGGCTGCGTGACGCCGTACTGTCGCTGCGCGCGGGTCTTGACGTCGAGGAACCGTTCCGGCAGCAGCGCGCGCAGCTTCTAGCGAGCGCGCTGGTCGAGGGCCAGGCCAGTTGGAGTGATGTCGAGCGGGCGGGGGTGCGCATCCTCGCAACGCAGCTGCGCCACGCGGCCTCCGTGGACGCCACGGCCCCGGCACGCGATGTCGTGGCGTCTGCCGAACATCGGGCGCTGGCCCGGGAAGCGGCAGCGCTTTCCATGGTGCTGCTGCGCAACGAGCCGGTCGACGGTGCACCGGTGCTGCCGCTATCGGCGGCGGACCTCGGGTCGATCGCGGTGATCGGCCGGCTCGCCGACGAGCCAGGTACCGGCGACCACGGCTCCTCCGATGTCCGCGCACCAGAGGTCGTGACAGCTCTCGAAGGTCTGCGGGCCGCGCTGCCCGGCGTGGACATCCGCCATACCGCCGCCGATGATCCAGCCGAGGCGGCTGCCCTGGCCGCGGCGTGCGACGTGGCAGTGATCGTGGCCGGGTTCACCGCCGAGGACGAAGGTGAGTTCGTCGACCCCGAGGCCTTCGGACGGCCCGAGCTGCGCGCCCTGTATCCGCCGGCCGCGGATCCCGAACTCGCCGAACGGCTGGTCGGCGCCCCCGCAGCCGACCAGAAGTCGCTGGTTGGGAGCGGCAACGTCGGTGGCGACCGCGCGCGACTCACCCTGCGGCCCGTCGACGAGGACATCATCCGCGCTTGCGCCGCCGCGAATCCCCGCACAGTCGTCGCCGTTCGCGCCGCCGGAGCGGTGCTCATGGAGGCCTGGCGCGAGTCCGTCCCGGGGGTGCTGATGGCCTGGTACTCCGGCATGGAGGGCGGCCACGCGCTCGCCGACGTCCTCCTCGGCAACGTCGACGCGACCGGTCGGCTGCCGTTCTCGATCCCCACCGACGAGGCGCACTTACCCGCCTTCGACCCAGACGCCACGGCCATCACCTACGACCGATGGTTCGGCCAACGTCTCCTGGACCGCCTCGGCGTGCAAGCAGCGTACCCACTGGGCTTCGGGCTTTCCTACACAACGTTCGCCCTTGACGGCGCCGACGCCGAGGTCGACCAGGCCGAAACCCTCCGGGTCACCACCACGGTGCGCAACACCGGCGACCGCCCCGGCCGCCACGTCGCCCAGGTCTACGGCGTCCGCCTCGACGGAGACCGCGCCGGCGAACGGGCACTACTCGGCTTCACACCCGTCCACCTCCAACCCGGCGCATCACAAACCATCACGATCACAGCATCACTGCGCCCCCTCGGCCGCTGGACCCCCGACACCCAGCAACTGCGCATCCCGGCCGGCCCGATCCGCATCGAAGTCGCCGCCTGGTCCGGCGACCCCGCCCGCCAGCGAACCGAACTGACCCTGCCCGAGCTCTGAACGCGAGAATGCGCAGAGACCCACGATCGGCCGGCGCAGGGGCGCAGATGAACTACTCACCCAGGCCGCAATGCGATCCGGGCAGAGAGGCCGCAACCGCCATCGGACTTGCCACCACACTGCTTGCGCCGGGTCTGTCTACCTGAACGAATGCGTTCGCGCGGGCCGGCCCGCGCGAACGCACACATTGAATGGAGCCGAGTCGGATGACACTGAGCAGCGAACGCGCCCTCAAGTTGCGGATACTGACCCTCAACGTTGGGGGCTTCGACGGCGCCCCGGAGCGCCAGGCACTGCTACGAAAGGGCATAGCCGACATCGCCCCCGATCTCGTCGCTCTTCAGAACGTCGCCCGCACCGAGGAGCGCGACCAGCTCTCCGAACTGCTCGGCGACACCCCGCTGTACGGGACACACCAGCTCGACGTGCTGCAGGCGTCCTCTGTCGGCACCGCGCTGGCCAGCCGCTGGCAACCGACCGACGTGACCGGCATCCAGCTGCCCGGCGACGAAAATGGCGTAGCCAACGCTCTGGCCGCGGACATCCCACTGCCGGGCGGGCTGCGCCTCGCCTTTCTCGCGGTGAAACCGACCTGGCGTCTCGATGCCGAAGCGGTCCGATGCAAGCAGGCCCGGGCGATTGCCGACCTCGACGCGCGGCGACGGCAGGCGGTGCCCTCGATCATCGCCGGCGACTTCGACGCCACCCCCGACGCCGACTGCATGCGCTACCTCACCGGACGGGCCGCCATCGACGGCCACAGCGTCTACTACCACGATGCCTGGGCCATCGCCGGTGACGGATCCCCCGGTTACACCTGGACCTCCGAGAACGAACTCGCGACGCCAGTCATCGAACAGGTTGTCGGCCAGACAGCCCACGCACGCCGCATCGACCACGTCCTCGTCGGCTCCTGGCACGCCCACCCCGGCTACGCCGCCCGAATCCGCAGCTGCCGGGTTGCCCTCACCGATCCTCCGGTCAGCCAGCACTACGGCGTCGTCGTCGACCTGGAGATCCGGCCGCTGCCATCAGGTGCCTAGCTGGCTCTAGGACCGACCCTGGACGCGCTTCAGGCGCCGCCGCGCTCACCCCGGCTGCCGGCGAGCTTCCGGGCTCATCGCCCGGGAGCTCGCCTCTTGTCCGCTCGGACCTGTCGTGTCGCCCGAGTCCGGACTACATCCACGGCCGATCAAACCCTGCTGCCGCGTAGATCTCGTCGATCACGGTCATGTTCGACACCGAGTCAGCGCCCTCCGTCGGCAACGGGTCACCGGTGCGCAGCGCCGCAACGACCGCTTCGAGCTGGTGGTCGTAGGTCTGTCTTCCGGCGACCGTACACCTGTGGGGCACGTCGTCGAGAACGAACCGGATGCTGTGCCCCGCTGACGGGAACACGATGTTGTCGACCTCGAGGATTCCGCGTTCGGCTTCGATCGAGAGTGACGACCGCAACTGCACGCCTTCGGCCATGCTGGCGTGCACCGTGGCCTCGACCTCGTCATCGAAGCTCAGCCGGGCATCGATGACCCGGTCCGCGCCCGCAGGGTTCAGTTCGGCTTTGGCCTCACGCACTTGCGGGGCATCCCCGAACAGGGCACGCAGCCAATGGACGGGATAGCAGCCGAGATCCATGAGCGCGCCGCCGCCGAGCGCCGGCTCGTGCCGCAAGGTGTTGGGCACGAAAGCGTTGGCACCGGTGAAGACGGCGTCGGCGCGCCGCACCGCGCCGAGTCGGCCGGAACTCACAGTTTCCCGAATCCAAGCGCTCAATGGGTGGTAGTGGTCGTGGAAGGCCTCTACGACGCGGCGATCGGTGGCCCGCGCCGCCTGTAGCACGCGCGAAGCCTCAGCCGCCGTCATGGTGAACGGCTTCTCGCAGAGAACATGTTTGCCGGCCCGCAGCGCAGCGATCGACCACTCTGCATGCGCTGAGGGCGGCAGGGCGTTGTAGACCAGGTCGATCTCCGGATCTGCAAGCAGAGCCTCGTAGGTGTCGTAGCTCCGATCGATGCCGTGCTTCCGTGCATATTCGGCGCCGGCAGAACGCGAGGCCACCGCAACAACCAAGGCGTCGTTACGCCGGCTAACCGGTAGCAGCATCGACTCGACCGCGATGTCTGCGGCGCCTAAAATGCCAATTCTCAGCACGGGACCATCTCCTCCGGTCAGCGGTTCCTGATGTTCGGGTCGTGGGCTCACGCGGGGTCCAGCCAGAGGTCCGATCGTGGCGTCAACTGCTCGAGTTCGTCCCACAGTTCTTCCGGGATGTCGATCGTTGCCAACTCGGCCGTCTGCCGCACGCGCTCCGGCGTCGAGACCCCGACCACGGTGGAGTGCACGAATGGGGCGCGGAGTGAGAACTGCAACGCGGCAGCCGCCAGCGGCACTCCCGCGCGGCTCAGGACGCTCTCCATCGCCGCCGCCGTCGACCCGATCGATTCATCACCGAGGCCATAGGCGTAGCGCTGTTGCCGGTCGGGACCCTTGGCGAGCATGCCACCGCCGTAGGGCGCCGCGTTCAACACACCCATTCCGCGCTCGTGCGCGTCGCGGAACAGTCGGGATGCTGAGCGGTCCAGCAAGGTGTAGCGATTGTGGGTCAGCACCACTTCGAAAGCCCCCGTGTCGACATACTGTTGCATCAGCGCAACCGATCCGCCGGCAACGCCAAGGTGGTCGACCAATCCCTCGTCCTTCAGCTGGACCAATGCCTCCACGGGCCCGCCCGGTGCGATCGCATCGGCGAAGGACATTCGCTCGGGGTCATGCAGGTGGAGCAGTTGAATATGGTCCAAGCCGAGCCGCTCCATGCTCTCTTCGAGTGATCTACGGACCCGCCGACCGGAGAAGTCACCGGTTGCCGGGTCGGGGTCCACTTTCGTCGCCAAGACCATGCCGGACGGCAGTCCGCCGTGACTCCGGAGCGCCAGGCCGATCCGTCGCTCCGCTGCGCCGTCAGCGCCGTAGTCGTTCGAGGTATCGATGAAGTTGAAGGGGCTGTTGAAGACCGACTCGACGGTCTCGACCGCTCGACCTTCGCTCACCGAATAGCCGTAGAGGAGGCTCATGCTCGCGAGTGGGCTCGTGCCGATGCAGATCGAACTGACCTCGAGACCCGTCGAGCCGAGGATTCGCCTCGGTGGCAGCAGCGTCGTCATTTCACATTCCTCATTCCATCGAATTCGTGGACGTCTTGACATCCGTGCGGAGCGCGGCTCACGGCGCCAGCTCCGCGAGCACCTCTGCCGCCCGGTGGCGACCGAGCACCAGGCGATCGAGGACCGCGTCAGTGCTCGGGTCGGGCCGGGTCTCCTCAGGGTGCTGATCGCGCCAGCCGGCCAGACGGCGCACGCCCTCGCTCCAGGTGATCGCCGGGCGGAAGGCCGGCACGAACCGGCGGATCTTGGCGTTGTCGAACACGGCGCTGTGCGCGAGATCGCCGAGAATCAACGTCGACCAGAGCCAGTCGGGCGCAAGCACCGGCAGCAACTCGGACGACAGATGCAACAGCCGCGCCGGCACCGCCGAGACGCGCGCGACGCTGTCGTAGATGTCATCCCAGGTCAGCACCTCGTCCGAGGTGATGTGGAAGCTCTCGCCGATGGCGCCCCAGTTGCCGACCAGGCCAACAAGGCCAACCGCAAAATCCGCCGCGTGGGTGAGGGTCCAGAGGCTGGTGCCATCGCCGGGGACGACGAGCTCGGCACCGCGGGCGATCCGGTCCCAAGCCGTCCAGGCTCCGGGCAGCGGCGGGTGAGCGTCGTCGTAGGTGTGTGAGGGACGCACGATCGTCACCGGGAATGCGCTCTCCTCGTACGCGCCGGCCAGTACTTCCTCGGCCGCGATCTTGTCCCGCGCATACTCGAGAAACAGGTTGTGTCGAGGTGTCGACTCTACGATCGGGACCCGGTGCACCGGCTTGTGGTAGATCGACGCCGAGCTGACATGGATGTATTGCGCGGTGCGTCCGCTCCAGAGCTCCACCGCGGCCGCGGCGTCCTTCTCGCCGAAGCTCAAGAAGTTCACCACGGAATCGAATTGCGTGTCGCCGACCGCGGCGAGGACGGCGTCGCCGTCCTGGACATCAGCGGTCAGGTGCTTCACGCCCTCGGGCAGCCGACGCTTATGGGCCCGGCCGCGGTTGAGCACGTACACGTCCGCGCCCTGCCGCGCGGATTCGGCGACACAGGACCAGCTGATCGTGCCAGTGCCGCCGACATACAGGACCTTCATGTGCGATCTCCTCAGTGTCTGGACTTGTCCCGCGTGCCTGTCTTCGATGACGTTGATGGAACGCTTCCCGGGCTCATGCCCGCCTTCCCGATTCGGCCACGAGCCGCTCGGCGCTGCGGTACGCCAATGCCAGTACAGTCAGCACCGGATTGAATCCCCCGTTGGTGACGTGCAACGACGCGTCCATCACCCACAGGTTGTCGTGCCCGTGGACGCGTCCCCACGGATCGGTCACTGACGTGCCCGGATCCTCGCCCATGCGGCAAGTGCCGGCCTGGTGCTGCCCACCGACGACCTGCGTGGAGATCGGCGTTTGGCTGGGCCACACCCGCGTCGCTCCGGAAGCCTCGAGCCATTCCAAAGCCTTGTCCTGCTGAGCGCGTGCAGCGCGGATCGACTCGTGATGGTGCTGGCCCGACAGCCGCGCCACCGGTATCCCGTAGCGGTCCACGATCCGTCGGTCGAGCGTTACCCGTGCATCCGGCGTCGGCGTCTCCTGGATCGGCCCGAAGACATGGCTGGTACGCCGGTACAGATCGCGCATCGCGTGCTTACCGGCCAGCCCCCAACGGGGAGCATCCGGCGGCAGCGCCCAATGCCAATGCAGGATCGGCAGCTTGACCGCCTCGTTGGCCAGCACACCGCCTCCGATGACACCGGGGAGAGCGTTGACGTAGTCGCAGGTGGCGATCCTCACATTTGGTCCGGGGCCGTCGATCACCGGCGCGTCAAAGAGACCGAAGCCGCTGACGTAAATGTGGCCCTGCAAGTGTCGGCCGACCTGGTCGGAGTGGTTACCCAGACCGTCCGGATGATGAGCCGAACGGCTGTTCAGCAGCAACCGCGCTGTCTCGATCGCGGACGCCGCCAGTACGACGTTCCCGGCTGAGATGACCCGACGCTCGTCCGTCCGGACGTCTACTACCAAGACTCCGCTCACCCGTCCTGAACTTCCGGTGCGCACCTCAACTGCGCGGGCGCCGGTGACCAGGTCGCACCCGGCCGCCACCGCCTTGGGTAACACCGTGTTGTACGGACCGTTCTTGGCATCAGTCGGGCAGGCGAAGCCAACGCACTCACCGCACTGGGCGCACCGGCCCCGGCCAGCCCGCGGCTCGGAATTTATGAGCATCGGCACTGGCCCCGTGCTCAACCCGAGCTTGTCGGCGCCGGCCCGAAGCAGCCGCGCCTCACTGTTGTCGGGCAGCGGCGGCATCGGATACTCCCGGGATCGCAGCCCTTGATTCGCGTGCGCCCGGCCGTCGCCGCAGACGCCGATCTCCTGCTCGGCTCGGTCGTAGTACGGCTCGAGCTCGGCGTAGTCGAAAGGCCAGTCGGCCAGCGAACTTCCGTCCGGGACGCCATGCGTGGACGCGAGTTCGAAGTCGGCCGGCGTCAGCCGCCAGGCCATGCCCTGATACAGCCGGGTTCCGCCGCCCACGGTGTGCGGCAGCGCGCCGTACTCGAATGCCCACGGTGGCACGAGCGTCTCCCGACCGGACGAATCGACCGACAGGCGGTGGCCCGCATCCAGGATCCCCGGCGGTGTGTTGTGGCCGTAAGTGCTCAACCGGTAGTTACGCAGATGATCGGTGCCGACCTGTTCGTAGGTCAGATACTCTCCGCGGTCCAGCACCAAGACCTTCATACCGGCCGCCGTCAGTACCGAAGCCGCCACACCACCTCCGGCGCCGCACCCGACGACGATCACGTCATAGTGATCATTCGCGTCGCACAGCCGTCTGACCGGCAGTCCCATGGGCGGTGTCCCGGCCAACCCCGAGCTCCGCCGTGGCGCCGGGTTGTAGCCGACCATCGGCCAACCGGGCGCGTTGCGCGCGCCGTAGTACTTCTCCACGACCAGCCGAATCATCGTCGACACGAACAACGCGCTGCCGACTGGCCATTCGGCCCGCGTACGGCCCTCGATCAGGTCCTTGATCAAGGCATCCTGGTGCGTGGCGTCGAGCTCGAAGAAGCCCTTCAGGTCGCGGACCGCGACCTCCGCGGACAACGCCTCGAAGCCGGGCTGCAGCAAGTCGGCCCAGAGTTGCCGCTGGAAGCCGGCGGCATCCCGCGCGAGGTCGTCGACGAGTCCGGCCGCCGCCGCCGAAGGGTGCTCATCAGCTGGGATGAGCCGGTCGCAGAACGCCGTTACGACCGTCCAGTCGGCTATCACGGCTGCCCCGTCCCGGCCGCGGAACCACGGTCACTGTCCGGCAAGGGCACCGCCGATACCTCCTACGCTGAAGAATCGGTGGAGCGTGCCGAAGACGATCACTGGTGGCGCGGTCATCACCACGGCAATCGCCATCACCGAACCCCAATCGGTGACGTTCTGCTGGAAGAACGACTCCAAGCCCAGCGGGAGCGTGAACGCGGTGTTGGTACGGATGAAGACGATCGCCACCAGATAGTCGTTCCAGGAAACGAGGAAAGTGAAGATCGCCGTCGAGAGCACGCCCGGCAGCGAGTTGGGCAGCACGATGCGGAGGAAGCTCCCGAACACCGACGCACCGTCGATCCAGGCCGCCTGTTCGAGACTCAGCGGAACTGAGTCCATGTAGGCTGCCATCATCCAGGTCGCCACGGACATCGAAACCCCGACGTACACGATGCCGAGGCCGAGCAGGCTGTCGACGAGGCCGAGCTTGGCGAAGACGATGAACAGCGGGATGACTGACGTGATGACCGGCAGCGACTGGACGACGAACAGCAGCAGCGAGTAGCCGGAGACAGTTCGACCACGACCGCGGGAGAGGACGTAGCCGGCGGGTGCGGCGACGGCGACGGAAACGACGACGGTGCCAAGAGTCACCATCAAGCTGTTGCGCAGCCAGGTCAACGTCTGCGTCGCCTGGAAGACGTTGGTGAAGTTCTCGAAGGTGATTGTGGCTGTACTCGTCGAACCAGTCCCGGGCCGCAGCGACAGGTACACCACGACCGCGACCGGAATCATCGCGATGGCGGTGATCCCCAAGGCCGCCGCGAAGCGCCACCACTGACGACGGGGCCTCATCCGATTCGCCCGCAAGGGCGCGGACCCCGATGATGCGGCGAGCACACGTTCATCGACTGCGGTCATTGATATGTCGCCTTTCGGATCTGCCGGTACAGCAACGTGGACACGACGACGAGGATGAGGGTCATCACGAATGCGATGGCGACCCCCGGGCCGACCTGGAAGTCCTGGAACACCGTCCGGTAGGCGAGCACGACCAGCGGAGTCGTGGAACTCTCCGGCCCGCCGCCCGTCAGCAAGTAGATGGTGGGGAAGTCGTTGACGCAGAAGATCGTCATGAGGATCCACGAGATGTAGGTCGACCGCGCAATCATCGGCAGGCTGATGCCGGTGAACTGCTGCCAACTCGAAGCGCCGTCGACGCGCGCCGCCTCGTAGACCGTCTCATCGATGCTGGACAGCGCGGCGCTGACCATCAGCATCATGAACGGGAACGAGACCCACACCTTGTAGACGCAGACGGTTACCTGGGCCCACGTCGGGTCGGCGAGGAACAGCGGACTGCCGAGCCCCAACGCATGGAACAGCTTCGGCATCGGGCTCGACGATGTTGCCACCAAGTAGTTCATCGAGGTAGCGGATACGACGACCGGCACTACCCACGGCAGCAACAGCAGAACCTTGAACAGGCCGCGGCCGGGAAACTTGCTGCGCAACAGGAGCGCGAGGCCGAGCCCGACGAGCCAGCTGCCGAACACGCCGACCACCGTGAAGACCACGGTGAACTTGGCTGCGTCCCAGAACGCGGCGCTCGTCAGCGTGTTGCCGTAGTTGGAGAGACCGACGTACGAGCCACCCGTGATCAGCGTCCCGTCGTGCACCGACTGAAACGCCGCGTAGCCCAACGGATACGCGGTGATCAGCAGCAGGAGGAAGGCCGACGGGGTGACGAGCAGAAGCATCGTTACCCGTACGGAGGTGAGCCGCGGGCGGCGACGGACCGGCCGGTGCAGGCCGGCGACAACGTGCTCGGTGCCCGCTGGGCTAATAGTCATTGGCAATCCAGCCTTCACTACAGGAGCCGTCCGCCGGGGCGACCCGCCTTCTGTGGCTACTTAATGAGGGCGCTCAGGGCGTCCTGGAAGGTCCGCAGGGCCGCCTTCGCGTCGGTGCGGCCGGCGAACATGGTCTGCGCGAAGGAGCTGATCGCCTGGCCACTGTCGATCTTGGCGAGGGCGGGCGTCAGCTCAGTGGCCTGGGCGGCGAAGGACTTGCCGATCGGCTGCCAGTCCTGGATGACGTCCACTTTGTTCTTCTGCTTCTGGAACTCGGGCAGCGCGACAATCGATTTCAGGGTGGGCAGACCGGGGACGAGGTTCTGCTGCCAGTACGTCTTCATGTTCTTCACGTAGTACGTCAGGAAGGCCTCCGAGCCCTCCTGGGACGGCGTATTGCTGTACATCATGATGTTGTTGATGAAGGTGAGGCAGGCCTTGTCGCCGTGCGGTCCCGCGAGCGGCTTCATCACCAGCAGGTCACCCGACGTGTCACCGAGGATGCTGTCCAGGCCCGGCGTGTCGATTCCCATCACGAACTTCTTGTTCTTCCACTGCGAGTTCACGTTGTCGATGGTGTAACCCACCGCGCGCGGGTCGATGATCTTGTTCGAAACGAGCTCGCGGACGAACTCCATCGCCTCGATGTTGCGGTCGTTCAGCAGATCGAGCTCGCCGCCCGCGTTGAATATCCCGCCGCCGTTGTTGACCATCATCATCAGCATCTGTTGCCCGCCGATCGGCTGGCCCGCGCCGGCGCCGGCCGCAAATCCGTAGTATCCCTGAGCCGCCAGTTTCTTGCCGGTCGACAGCAACTCGGGCCATGTCGTCGGCGGCTCTACCCCTACCTGGTCCATGACGGACTTGCGGTACCACCACACGCGAATGTCGATCGCCCACGGGACCGCGGCGTAACCCTTCTCCGTCTTCATTGCCTCAATGGTGCCCGGCAGGAAGTCGTCGTAGGTCCCGTCCTTCTTGAAGGTGTCGATCAGGTGGTCGGCATAGGCGATCGCGCCCTCCGAGGCGAACTGGAAGGCCTGGAAACCGCCGCCCGTGCTCACCGCTGGCCCGGTGTTGGACGCCACGGCCGCCGAAAACGTCTGCGTGAAATTCGCCCATTGAATCTGTTGGTACTGCGCCGTCGGCAGTCCCGTTGCCGGCTGGTAGGCCTCGGTGAGTCGCTTCGCCGCTGGCGAGTAAGCCGTCCCACCCCAAGGCATGTCCCAGAACTTCAGCGGGCCGGAGCCCGTGGCAGCACCACTGCTGCAAGCGGCCAGCAGCGGCGACACGGCCGCGGCGCCGGCAACACCACCAGCAAGTCCGAGGAACCCACGCCGCGAAACGCCGACGTGGCCGAGCCCTTGATTCTTCGCCATCGAAGTCGTCCTGTCTGATCGCTGGGCTTCACGCACGTGAGCACGTGATCGGTCTTACATTTGTTCGTTCGGGCTCTGAACGTAATGTAAGACCGAGCCCTCGTCAATGGTTCGACCTCCGGACTATTACGACTGGGACCGTGACCACACCGGGAGCAGACCCAACTCGACGCCGCACAGCATTGAACGCCGGCGAGGATGTCTTGCGCCCCCTCGGACCGCGGAAGGCTGCGGCGCGTCAGTGCGGAGCGGGGCTGTCAGTGGTGACGTAGTCGAGAAGTGAGTCAACCATGGCGGTTGCGAAGGCCGGATCGTTGATCGCGTGATCCAGTTCGACGACCTCCACATTCGGGCTGACGTTCTTCCGGACCGCGTCGAACAGCGCCTCGTCGGCGGCCGGGTCGTAGAACGGGCCGCCTTGGACGGCGATTGCTGAAACGCCCCGCAAGGGCAGGAAGACGGCAGACAGCCGTATCCAGTGCCGCAGCCACCACCGGGCCGCGAGGACGAGTTCATGAGGGAGATTGAGTGTGGGACGAATCGAGCGCGACGACATCCTGCGGCGGTTGCGCGGCAACGTAGAGCGGCACGAGCCGATCGTCGGCGGCGGCGCAGGCACGGGGCTGTCCGCCAAGTGCGAGGAGGCCGGGGGATCGATCTAATTATCGTCTACAACTCCGGGCGATTCCGGATGGCGGGCCGTGGTTCGCTGGCCGGCCGGCCTGCTGCCTATGGCAACGCGAACGACTCGTGCTCGAGATGGCGTCCGAGATCGATGACTGTGTGCAGCTGAGCAACGGGTGGTCCGAGGCTGCCCGGAGTGTGCGGGAAGACGTCCTCGTGCTCGTGCACGGCGGACCGGTGGCGGAGCCCGGCGACGCGGAGTCCGTGCTTCGCAAGACCACCGGTGTCCACGGCTTTTACGGCGCCTCCTCGATGGAGCGGCTCCCGGTCGAACGAGCGCTCACCGAGCAGACCCACGCGTTCTCCGAGATCACCTTCTGAGGAGAGATTTCACCGACCACGACTTCCCAGAACCAAGGGCTGGCCGGGGCGCTCTCGACGAGTTGACGCCATCGCGACGCGCCGGGAGCCACCTGCTGCTAGGCCTGTCCCGTGCAGGTGTGCTGCAGGGCTGCAGGTGACAGTTGCCAGAGGCAAATCCAGCGCTGCTCGCCGTGCCCAGCGCCCTCCCGTGTCCGCATCCTCTGTGGTCTTCTGGTTTGTTGCCCTGATCAACGGTGCGCGAAGCCCGTAACAGGGCGTTCACGTTGGGCTTCGGCGGGTTTTCGCCCTTGTCAGGCACGATCGTGAGTGTCAGCAGCACCCGCTGATCGCGCAACCCTGGCAGCCGCCGCGTTCTCGGCGAGCGGCTGATTTGGCGCGTCCACATGCTTTCAAGGAGTCCAGATCGGACCAAGCAGTCTCAACTTACGACTTTCACCACAGCCGACATGTCCAACAGCCCATGGGGAGGCACCAAGACATGCAGCACCTGATAGACAACGCCCGTTCGTTCTCACTTCGCAGCGCCCGTGCGGCAAGCGGGCTCAGCCGATTCGCCGGCGGGCAGGAACCGCTCGCCTTGTTCATCACCTGTTCCGACTCCCGAGTCGTCCCATCGCTGATCACCGGAGCCGGCCCGGGCGAGCTCTTCGAACTGCGGACAGCAGGCAACATCGTTCCGCGCCATGACCGGCCGCACGCCGCCGGTGAGGCGGCCACCATCGAATACGCGGTCGAGGTACTCGGCGTCGCCGACATCGTCGTCTGCGGCCACTCGCACTGCGGCGCCGTCGGCGCGATGGCGCGGCGGGAGGACTTGACCGCGGCACCCAAGGTCCGCGACTGGCTCGAGCAAGCGACGCCCCTGCCGGATGACCTCGGATCTACTGACGCCGACGTTGCCAATGCGGTTCAGGTCCATGTCCTCGACCAGCTCGAGCGACTGCGCGCTTATCCAGGCATCGCACGGCGGCTGGCCGATGGCAGGCTCGGTCTCCACGGCTGGTTCTACGAGGTTCACACCGGCTCCGTGCTGGCACATCGTCCGCACGCCGACGAATTCCTTCCGCTGTGAGGGCGCGACTCATGCTGGGCCGCGAGCAGGCCATTGGTCGCCGCCGCAAAGACCGCGGACTCTCCGACCTCCGGGCTGACTTCACCGCGTCCCTCGTCGTCTTCCTCGTCGCCCTGCCCCTGTGCGTCGGCGTTGCCGTCGCCTCCGGAGTACCGGCCGAGCTCGGTCTGGTCACGGGCATCGTCGGGGGTTTGGTGACCGGCTTGCTGCCGGGTAGCAGCCTTCAGGTCAGCGGTCCGGCGGCCGGGCTGACGGTTCTGGTCTTCGAGGCCGTGCAGGCGTACGGCCTACCGATGCTGGGCGTGTTAGTGCTCGCCGCGGGTGTGTTGCAACTCGCGATGGGTGCGTTGCGGCTCGGTCGGTGGTTCCGGGCCATCTCTGTTGCGGTTGTCGAGGGAATGCTCGCCGGGATCGGGCTCGTGTTGATCGCCGGTCAACTGTATGCGCTGGCCGACATGGAGGCACCGGCCAGTGGCCTCGACAAGCTCGCCGGACTGCCCGGCCTGTTGGTCAGCGCTATCGGCTCCAGCACGTCGCTCACCGCCCTCGCGCTCGGTACGGGCACCATCGTGGTGCTCGTACTGTGGAGAAGGCTGCCAGCTGCGGCGCAGGTGATTCCCGCACCGTTGGCCGCGGTTGGTCTGGCGACGGCCGCCTCGGTTGCCTTCGCGCTGCCCGTGGCCAAGGTCGAGGTACGTGGGCTCCTGGAATCGATCCAGCCGCCAGGCTTGGGGGATTTCGGGCAGTTGGCCGAGGCCGGTGTGATCGGCACCGTCCTGGCCTTCACCCTCATCGCCTCAGCGGAGAGCCTGTTCAGCGCGGCCGCCGTCGATCGACTGCACGACGGGCCCCGCACTCAGTACGACAAGGAGCTGATGGCTCAGGGGGCAGGCAACGCCGTCTGCGGCCTGCTCGGCGCCCTTCCGATGACCGCAGTCATCGTCCGCAGCTCTGCCAACGTCCACGCCGGCGCGAGAACGAAAGCATCCCGCGTGCTGCACGGCGTCTGGTTGTTGCTTTTCGCTGCGCTCCTACCGGCAGCGCTCGGCATTATCCCGGTCGCAGCACTCGCAGGTGTCCTCGTCCACGCTGGTTACAAGCTCATCCCAGCCAATGGTCTTCTCCCCCTGTGGCGCGCACACCGTGGCGAAGCGCTGATCCTCGTGGTCACAGCAGTCGCCATCGTGGCGGTCAGCATGTTCGAGGGCGTCCTCATCGGACTGGCTCTTGCCGTCGCCAAGACGGCCTGGGACACCTCACACGTCCGCCTGGAGGTGACCGACGAAGGAACCGGGCCGATCACGGCGCGACTGACCGGCAACGCCACCTTCCTGCGCCTCCCGAAGATCCTCGACGCCCTCGAGGCTCTCCCGAAGGATCGGCCCATCGAGTTGCACACGGCAGGCCTGCACCACCTCGACCACGCTTGCAAGACGTCCCTGGAGAACTGGGCCGCACGGCACACCACCGCGGACACCGAGCCGGTCAAGGTGACCTCCGGCCGTTGACACGACAGTGAGCAGCTAAGCCTCGATCCGTGGAGGGTCCGCGGCTGAGGGGTGTTCTTTCGGCGGGGCGGACGTAGAAGTGCCTTCTGGGGCACAAGAATCGGGAGTGTCGACGTCCTGATCGCTTCGCACCCAGAAGGCACTGGAAGTGAAACTACCTGATACGTGGTCCAAGGCCATGCCGTTGTTCGATGATGAGCACCTCGTGTCGTGTGCGGGTTTGGTGCCGGTGATGACGCTGGCCGAGCAGGCCGGGCTGTCGGAGCTGGTCGCCGAGCGGGTCGGGCTCGGCGCGACAGGAGTGAAGTCGGCGGGGGTGAATCCGGCCGGGAAGGTCACCTCGGTCGTGGCTGGGATGGCCGCGGAGGCGGACAGTATCGATGACTTGCAGGTGATCCGTTCCGGTGGCATGAACCGCCTCTTCGAGCAGGTGAACCGCCCCGGGTTCGGTAGAGACTCGTCACTGGGGTCTTCTCAGGCGGCCAGAGGGATCAGGTCGCCCAGTTCGTACAGTGCTTCGAACTCTGCCGGTGGCCTATATCCACAGGCCCCGTGAAGTCGTCGATTGTTATACCAATCCACCCATGCGGCGGTCGCAATCTCGACTTCGCGCCTATTGTGCCACGGCCCATTCGGCTTTATCAACTCGGTCTTGTAAAGACCGATGGTCGATTCCGCGAGCGCATTGTCCAGCGCGTCACCAACGGTCCCGATTGACGCGTCAATACCGGCCTCGACAAGATGTGTCGTGAACCGAAATGAGGTATATTGACTACCGGCATCGGAGTGGTGGACAAGTTTATCCTCGCCGTCGATGACTCGATAGTCACGGACTTTCAGGCCCATTTCGATGGTGTCGAGCACGAGGTCGGTCTCCTTGGACATGCTAACCTTCCATCCGACGATCCTGCGGGAGAACACATCGATGCAGAACGCGGTGTAGCAGGTGCCGGCACCGGAGGCGACGTAGGTGAAGTCCGCCACCCACAGTCTGTTCGGTGCGCCGGCGACGAAGTGGCGTTTGACCAGGTCGCCTGCTCGTATGCCGTCCTTGTCGGACACGGTGGTGCGCACCGTCTTCCCGCGCAGGGCGCCGGTGATGCCCAGCGTGCGCATCAGCCGCTCGACGCGGCCGCGCCCGACCTTGATGCCTTGGCGGTTCAACTCGTGCCAGATCTTGTCGGCACCGTACACGGAGTAGTTCTCCTTGTGCACACGCTTGATTTCTTCCATGAGTTCTTCGTCGCGTTTCTGACGTTTCGATTTCGGGCGCGTCAGGGCGGCGTAATAGGTGGACGGGGCGATCTTCAGGCCGAACTCGGTCAGCACGGCACAGATCGGCTCGACCCCGAACCGGTTCTGATAATCTGTGATAAACGCTACGAGCGTGGCAGTCGAGGGTCGAGCTCCCTCGCGAAGAAAGCCGACGCCGCCTTCAAAATCTCATTCGCCCGCCGCAATTCCGCATTCTCCCGGCGCAGCCGCTTCAACTCCTCCGACTCCTCACTCGAAGGACCAGCCCGCCGGCCCGCGTCGACCTCAGCCTGACGCACCCACTTCCGCAGCGTCTCGCTCGTCACGTTCACCTTCGCCGCGACCGAACAGATCGCCGCCCACTGCGACTCATGATCCTTCTCGGTCTCGAACACCAACTCCACTGCACGCCGCCGTGTCTCGGCGCTGTACTTCACGCGGGCCATACATCCATCCTCTTCTACTCAAGGACGGAGCCTCCATCTGACCCGGGGCGGTTCACAGGTGTATGCGCCGGCCACGCTGGGGCAGTTTCTGCGCGAGTTCACTCATGGGCATTGTTTGCAGTTGGCGTCGGTGGCGCGGACGCACCTGCTGAGGCTGGTCGAGCGGACCGGCCTGTTGCCGGGGATCGAGTCCCGGGCGTATGTGGACATCGACTCGTTGCTGCGCCCGGTGTACGGGCACGCCAAGCAGGGCGCTGGGTTCGGGCACACCAAGATCTCCGGCAAACAGGTCCTCCGCAAGGGCCTGTCCCCGCTGGCCACCACGATCTCCACCGAGCAGGGCGCCCCGGTGGTGGCGGGGATCCGGCTGCGCGGCGGCAAGACCGGCTCAGGTAAGGGCGCGGCGTCGATGGTCCGCGAGGCGATCAAGGTCGCCCGCGCGGCCGGCGCGACCGGTGAGATCCTGGTGCGCGGCGATTCGGCGTACGGCAACAGCGCGGTCGTCGCCGCGTGTGTGAAGGCCGGGGTGTGGTTCTCGGTGGTGCTGACCAAGAACCCGGCCGTGCAGCGGGCCATCGACACCATCGCCGACGACGCCTGGACGCCGGTGCGCTACCCCGGCGCGGTGCTCGATCCCGACACCGGTGAGCTGATCAGTGATGCCGAGGTCGCCGAGGTCGAGTTCACCGCGTTCGCCTCCACCAAGCATCCGGTCACCGCCCGGCTGATCGTGCGCCGGGTCCGTGACCAGACCAAGCTCGACGAGCTGTTCGCTGTCTGGCGGCACCACCCGTTCTTCACCAACAGCACCGAGTCGACCGTCGATGCCGATCTCACCCACCGCGGCCACGCGATCGTCGAGACCGTGTTCGCCGACCTCATCGACGGGCCCCTGGCCCACCTGCCGTCCGGCCGGTTCGCGGCCAACAGCGCGTGGGCGATCTGCGCGATGATCACCCACAACCTGCTCCGCGCCATCGCCACGCTCGACAACACCCCACACAGCGGCAAGCTCGCGGTGGCTCGCGGGGCCACCCTGCGTCGGCGCATCGTCAACATCCCCGCACGCCTGGCCCGCCCGCAACGCCGCCCGGTCCTGCACCTACCCGCGCACTGGCCCTGGGCCAAGCAATGGTTGACGATCTGGCACCACGTCTTCGGAACCACCCCGGCACCACCCGCCACCGTCTGACCCATCCACCCGCCAACCCCAGGCACAACCCGCAGAACCCAACGTGGAAAGGCTGGACAGACCAGCAGCCCCACCACGCCCAGCCGCAGCCACCAGAGCCCGCCACCGGCCCGCCGGCTCATTTCACCTCAAGGGCCAGGCCGATCCACGGATTGAGGCTAAGCAAGCCGGCGAAGCCCGCAGATTGGCGGACGCGCATCCTCCAGTCGCGGCTTCGCCGGGCGAACCTCAGCCCAGGTCGACGCGTCAAACCGCCCGACGGACGGCGTCGTACATGAAGGTTCTGACGGCTCGCTCGGACGCCGAGACCACGGCTTCAAGTGGGTCACGTCGGTGGTAGATCCGCCAGATCAGCGCGAATGCCACTGCGACGATGACGTGGACCGCGAGGAGCACGGCACGGTCGGCGCCACTTCCCGCCGCCCCGAGTGCGGCGACGTGCAAGCGTGAGTGTCATGCCTCCGGCGGCGACCAGTGGAGCCAGTAGAGGCGTAGCGACCCGGGCAACCAGAAGGCAGGCGCCGAGAACACCGGGCGCCGTGCCGATCGTGTGCAGCAGGTCGAGTGGCGTTCCCGAATGCGGCCCAGACACGGCGAGCCACCACCAGGAAGTCGTTGGGGTGGTACCGCCGAGCGAGGTCGACAACCGACGCTCTACGGCGGGACTACTGACGATCTGGTCGAGGCCGCCGAGCGGGTACAGCAGGGTCCATGACAAGGCCTTGGCAAGCAGGGACAACCCCGCGCAGCCGACAAGCAGGCCCGCTGCCAAGCGCGGCGAGTTCAGAGCAAGCCTCCCGACGGCCAAACCGGCCAGCACGTAAGCCAACCACGGGAACACCGGGTAGTACCCGGTCAGTACAAGTTCTGTGATCAGCGCGCCAGGTTCGTCAAGCGATCCGAAGGACGGGTTGCCGCCACCGGATTCGTACATCGACGAGCGCTCGAGGTGGCTGGGGACCGGCGCGAACAGCACGCATGCCAAGGCCAGCGGCACCAGAGCGCGCGCCCGAAGCGACAGGAGGGGCAAGGTGCAGACGAACAGCAGCGCGTAGTAGACGAGGATGATCGCGACAGGCGTGTCGACCGCTCGGAGCATCAACCCAGGAGTGCAAGCAACCCAGCGCGAGCGATGAGCCCGCTCCGGGCCGCCACGGTGCATGTCCTTCCGGCTGTCGACGAGACCGGACAGACGAGTACCGCCTTCCTTTGTGGGTCTGGCATGCGGACAGCCAACACAGAGGCGGCGAAAACCAGCGGAAAGTGCCGCCTGCCTTCCATCTCCCGGAAGGATGCCGACGACAACAACTCGGTCGTTTCCGGCAGGAACGGCGGCGGCGCCAAGGGCTGCCTGCGGAGAGGTGTACTCCTAGGGTCTCCCACAACCCGGACGGGGCTGCCTACCGTGGCTGACAAGCGACCAGATGCGAGTTCGCGCTCGGAGAAAGGAAGACAATGACCACGCTTGCGATCATCGGCGCCGGCCCAGGACTTGGAGCGGCGGTGGCCGAGAGGTTCGGACGCGAAGGTTTCTCGGTGGCGCTGATCGCCCGGAACCAGGCCAAGCTCGGCGAGCTTGTCGACAGTCTCTCCACACGTGGCATTACCGCGACGGCGTACCTGTCCGATGTGCACGACCGGGACGCGTTGACCCGAGCGCTCGCCGCGGCGGCCGATGAGCTCGGGCCTGTTGAGGTACTGCAGTACAGTCCTGTGCCGCGCCGTGAGTTCCTGCTTCCTCTGCTGGAAACGACCGTCGACGAGCTCAGCACCGCTGTCGAGTTCTCCATCTACGGACCGGTCACCGCGGTCCAGCAGGTCCTTCCCGGCATGAGTGAACTCGGCCGCGGCACGATCCTGTTCGTCAATGGCTCCAGCGCCGTCACGCCCAACCCGAAGGTGGCCGGAACATCGGTGGCATTCGCCGGCGAGTCCGCCTACGGGCAGATGCTCCACGACACGCTCACCGAGCGCAACATCCACGTCGGCCAGCTCATCGTTCCCGGCGCGATCCGAGCAGCCGATCCGGTCTTCGCGCCAGAAGTCCTTGCTGACCGTCTGTGGCGAATGCACCTTGACAAGGGCGCTTACCGCGTGACCGTCGGCCCAGCGACTGCATGAGCGCAAGCAAACGCAACGAGAACACGAGAACGTCGCGGCCCTGAGCGGTCACCGCCGACGCGAGCCCAAGCGGTATCGCGGTCCACGACGGCAGGATCTTATCGCGAACCTGCGCCGCGAACGGCTCCGCGAAGTTCCGGTCGCACGCCCCACCGAATCGGCCGAACAGTTCACCGGAACTCATGGCCGCCTTCGTGATGTGACCGTCGCGCCAGACGGGTCACTTTGGGTCCTGACCAACAACACCTACGGACGCGGCGACCCGTCACCCTACGACGACCACATCATTCGCATCCCCATCAGCCAGCTCCCGCCAACGAATACAGCGACTGGACCTTGCCCATGGCACTCATCCTCGTCACCGGGGCATCCGCCGGACTCGGCCTCGCGACCGCGGCCGCCCTCGCGGAGGCTGAACACGACGTCGTCCTTCATGCACGCAACGCCGATCGCGTCGCGGATCAAGGCATTCGCGACCGCATGCACGAGGTCCTGTACGGCGATCTCGCCCACCTGGACGAGGTCGTTCGACTCGCCCAGCAGGCGAACGCCATCGGCCGATTCGATGCCGTCATCCACAACGCCGGAGTCCTCGACGGTCCTGACGTGTTCGCGGTCAACATCGTCGCCGCCTTCGTGCTCACCGCCATGATGATGCCGCCAAACCGTTCGATCTTCCTCAGCAGCTCGATGCACTCGAGTGGATCAACCGACCTCGGCGCTGTCGAGTTCTCCCGTGCAGGGAACCGTCGGGCGTACGCCGACAGCAAGCTCTACGTCACAGCGCTGGCAATGACGTGTGCCGGACGGTGGCCGGACTCTATGGCGCATGCCGTCGACCCCGGGTGGGTCCCGACACGGATGGGCGGGCCGGCCGCGACCGACAGTCTCGAAGAAGGCCACCGAACCCAGGCGTGGCTCGCAACCGCCGACGAGTCCGAGATCAGTCCACGCTCGGGCGCCTACTGGTACCACCACACGCCACGTCGACCGCATCCCGCCGCTCACGCCCCGGGGTTCCAGCGCGACCTCATGCGCAAACTCGAACAACACACCGGCATCGCCTTCCCCACCTGACGCACGGCCGAACCAAACGATCCCCGAGCAGAAGAGGCCAGGTCGTCGTCGCGTCGTTATTCCAGTTCCGGCAGTACCGGCGAGATCTACCGGCCCTGCCTACACCGTGAGATCCTCAGCACAACCGGTGCCGCGCAGGCCAACGCGCGGGTGCCGGCGCCCATCGGGCCGCGGCACATCGCGTCTGGCGGGCCGGTCGATCTGACCTGCGAGTCTGTTGGGTGGTTCAGATGGCACGTGAACCGATCGCCTGGACGAGCAGGCGGCGCCTGCTGCACCGGGTTCGAACGGCGGCGTGGCCAGTCTCGCTCGTCGTGTGTTTCGGGGCGCTGGGCCTGATCTGGGCACTGCCGGGGATGCGTCGACGCTCAGAACGCAAGGCGGCCAGGTGCACGATCTGCCGCCGTCACCGCGGCCGGGCGAGGCTCTTCATCGGAGGATTCGTCATACTCCAAGCCCTCGGCGCTGCGACCGCGGCATACACCGCGGCCGCTCCACCCTTGCTCTGCCACGCCCACGTGTATCCCGACGGTCGGGTGGAGAGCGAGCCCAGGCTCCAAGACGTTTCCCCGCCACGAACGTGGGGCATCGCCCGGGACATCGCCAACGCTTCGACTACCGGACTCGCGCTCCTCGCGTCCAAGACCGCCGGCATGCGCGAATGCGACGGCCCGCCGCTGACGGTGACCTTCTGGCAGCCGCCCCGCGTCAGCGGCGGCGGCAGTACCGTTGGAGACATTTTCGTGGCGTGGATGCCTGCCGGCGAAGAGGGTTCAAGCTTTCTTCGTGGCGCCCAGGGCTTCGGCCTGGCGGCCGAAGGGCGCGGGCTGCTGGCGACGGAAGGACAGCAGTACGTCCGATACGGTCCCAACATCTCCTCCACCCGGGGCAACGAGATGGAGCTCGCTCGGCACGAGTCTCGGCACACCGACCAGTGGGCCATCATGACACTGATCGGCGGCCCGTTGGCGTTCCCGGCGGCGTACTACGCCGACGGCGCCTTCTTCCCTTTCTCCCGCAACCACTTCGAGCGCGCCGCAAGTCTCTCTGACGGTGGCTACACCGCGCCGCCCGACAATCTGCCGGCGCCGCTACCGGGTGCAGCTGCTGCGGTCGGCGTCGTACTTCTCCTGGTGCTGCGCCGACGGATCCGCTGGTTCTCGCGGATCCTCGCGGCCGGCCGAACCGGCGCCA
The DNA here is from genome assembly GCF_004361855.1 of Kribbella caucasensis. Taxonomy (GTDB): domain Bacteria; phylum Actinomycetota; class Actinomycetes; order Propionibacteriales; family Kribbellaceae; genus Kribbella; species Kribbella caucasensis. The sequence continues at coordinate 391,705 of NZ_SNWQ01000003.1, read as the reverse complement.
TCGCCCATCAGCCGGGCCGCTGTCCCCTGCACACCACCGGCTGGTTCCACCACCCGGAGCAGCACCGATTCGCAAGTGGAGAGGCGCCGCGCGGCGGGCCGGGCCTCTCGTTCAGGGACGGAGCAGGACCTTGATCGCCTGCCGGGTGTCCATGGCCTGGTAGCCGGCCGCCGCGTCGTCGAGCGGAAGCTCGAGGTCGAACACGCGGCCCGGGCGGATCTTGCGGTTCCAGATCCGGTCGATCAGGTCGGGCAGGTACTGGCGTACGGGTGCGGGGCCGCCGTGCAGGTGGACGTGGGAGAAGAACAGTTCGTCGCCGTTCAGGGTGACGTCGTGGGTGACCCCGACGTACCCGACGTGACCGCCCGGCTTGGTCGAGCCGATCGCCTGGTGCATTGACTCCTGGGTGCCGACCGCCTCGATCACCGAGTGCGCGCCCAGCCCGTTGGTGAGGGCTTTGATCTGCTCGACGCCGGCGTCACCGCGTTCGGTCACGATGTCGGTGGCTCCAAACTCCAGCGCCAGCTTCTGGCGCGGCTCGTGCCGGGACATCGCAATGATCCGTTCCGCGCCGAGCTGCTGCGCGGCCATAACCCCGAGCAGACCGACCGCGCCGTCACCGACCACGGCCACGGTCTTCCCCGGGCCGACTTGGGCGGCGACGGCCGCGAACCAGCCGGTTCCGAGTACGTCGGAAGCCGCCAGGAAATCTGGCACCAGGTCGGCGTCGGGGACCTCCGGGGTCGCGACCAGCGTCCCGTCGGCCAGCGGCACCCGCATCCGCTGCGACTGCGCCGCACCCGACGTCCCCAGCATCTCCCGGTTGACGCAGGACGTCTGGTAGCCGGTCCGGCAGATCTCGCAGGTGTTGTCCGAGGCGAAGAAGGACCCGACCACGAACTGCCCTGGCTTGACCGACGTCACCCCCGAGCCGACCTCTTCGACGATGCCGGCGTACTCGTGCCCCATCGGCATCGGTTCCTCGACCTTGTCCGCTCCGCGGTAAGGCCACAGATCGGAGCCACAAATGCAGGTGGCGGACAGCCGGATGATCGCGTCCGTCGGCTTCAGGATGGCCGGCTCCGGCCGGTCCTCGACCCGGACGTCGCCGGGGGCGTACATCACAACACCACGCATGGTGGAATCTCCTCGCATCGAGCTGAGAGTTGGAGCAGACCGAGCACAGGCCCGGCCAGCTTGAGTCAATCCGACGTGGGCGAGCTGAGGGAGTCTCTGTCGTGACGTGTATTGACAGAGGATCCCAACCGGCGGAACGACGTCGTACCGTCGTTGCTATGGACAACCGTGCCGAGGTCCGCGAGTTCCTGATCTCGCGACGAGCCAAGGTCACCCCGCAACAAGCAGGGTTGCCGGACGGCGGCAACCGTCGAGTGCCCGGCCTGCGCCGCAGCGAGGTCGCCACACTCGCCGGAGTCAGCACCGAGTACTACGCCAAGCTCGAACGCGGCGCCGTCGGCGGCGTATCCGCCTCCGTGCTCGACGCCATCGCCCGCACCCTGCATCTCGATGACGCCGAACGGGCCCACCTCTTCCACCTGGCACAGGCCGCCAACGGGACCAGCAGCCGGATGCGCCCACGCCGCCGCGCCGGCAAACGTTGGACTCCACGTCCCAGCCTGCAAGGGGCCCTCGACCAGTTCACCGCCCCCGCAATCATCGGCAACGGCCGAATGGACCTGCTCGCCTGCAACCATCTCGGCCGCGCGATGCACTCGTCCCTCTACACCGCCACAACGACCACAACGGGGGAACCACCGAACTTCGCCCGGTTCACCTTCCTCGAACTCGACGCCGCTCGAGACTTCTACTCCGACTGGGAAGGCGCCGCCGACATCTGCGTCGCCATCCTGCGCACCGAAGCCGGCCGCGACCCGCACGACAAGGACCTCCACGACCTCGTCGGCGAACTGTCCACCCGCAGCCCCGACTTCCGCCACCGCTGGGGCAGCCACAACGTCCGAACCCACGGAAGCGGCACCAAACACTTCCACCACCACGAGGTCGGCGACCTGGAACTCGCCTACGAAAGCCTCGACCTCATCTCCGACCCCGGTCTCACCCTCACCCTCTACACGGCCGAACCCGACTCACCTACGGCACAAGCCCTCGACCTACTCGCCTCCTGGACTGCCGCCAGCACGAACCCCTCCAGCCTCGACTGATCGCATTGGAAGCTCCGTGAAATCACCTGCCCCAGCAATGCTCGCTCGCTCGGTCATAGCCACCGCGCTCCTGCTCTCCGCGGCCGGCTGCACCGAGGACTCGCCTTCGAGTTCCGCGTCGACCTCGCCTGGCGGCCCGCCATCGAGCGCAACAACCCCGGCACCAACGGCGACAGCCTCGACACCGACTACGCCTTCCAGGAGCAGCAATCCCATGAACATCAGGCTCACCATCGACGGCCGCGCCGTCGACGCCACCCTCAACGACAGTGCCGCCGCCCGCGACCTCGCCGCCCAGTTCCCGCTGACCCTGAACCTGGAAGACTTCCACCAAACAGAGCGAATCGCCTACCCGCCACGACGGCTGTCGACAACCTCCGCCCCGACGACCAGACCCAGGGCCGGCGACCTGGCCTACTACGTACCTTGGGGCAACATCGCTATCTACTACCGCGACGGCGACTCCAGCAGCTCCGACGTGATCATCCTGGGCCACATCAACGCCGACTCCGACGTCCTCGCCAACGCAACGCGACTCACCATCGACACCGCGTCCTGACGCTGGCCCGATGCCGTCCGGCTGCTAGTTCCGCTTGCCCCGGGGGACGATGTTTCCAGTTGAGTCAAGTTTTGTGGATTCATGCGGCGGCCAGCCCTATGGGCGAACCCAGGCGCGCGGGCGCTGTGACTCCGGTGACACATGTGGTCGGCGATCAGGGCGTCGAGCTGCTGAGCTCGAGCTTCGCCCGGCATGGCCCCAGAATTTCGCCCCGCATTTGGCCTCGCGCCTCGCCGATCGCCGGTCCGATTCGACTTTGATGTCACTTCTTTCGAAAGGTTCAACTGTGTCCATTAACGGGTTTGTCCTGCTGCGTACTGAGGGAGTTTCCATCCTGGTGGATCTCACCAGTGGGCGTCTGCCGTCCGTCCCTCACTGGGGTCCCGATCTTGGCGACCTGACTGCTGCGGATGCCGCAGCGCTGAGCCGCGCGAGCGAGTTCCCGCACGAGCCGAGTCTCCCTCACGACGCCGTGCGACTGGCGGTGCTGCCCGAGCATTGGACCGGCTGGGTCGGCCGTCCGGGATTGAGCGGATCACGCGGTGGGCGGGACTGGTCACCGAAGTTCGCCACCACCGCGCTGCGGATCGATGGGCAGCCGACCACGGCCGCTGATGGCTCCATGGTGACGACGGAGGGCCCGACCGAGATCGAGGTCGACGCGGTCGACGCGGTCGCAGAGCTCGCTCTGACCGTCACGATCGGCCTCACCGCCGGTGGTGTGCTCCGGGTGCGCGCCCGGGTGACCAACACTGGGTCCCAGCTGTATGGGCTGTCGTCGCTGACACTGGCCCTCCCAATCCCACCGCTGGCCCGAGAGATCCTCGACATGTGCGGGCGGTGGGGCAAGGAGCGGATCGCCCAGCGCAGTCCGTTCCCGGTGGGGATCCATCTCCGGGAGAACCGTAAGGGCCGCACCGGAGCGGATGCGGCGACCGTCCTGCACGCCGGCACCCCCGGGTTCTCCTTCCAGCACGGCGAGATCTGGGCCGTGCACACGGGGTGGAGCGGCAACCACGTCCATTACGCGGAGCGGTTGTCGACCGGCGAGCAGGTGATCGGTGGCGGTGAACTGCTGCTGCCGGGCGAGGTCGAGCTCGGCGAGGGTGTGTCCTACACCTCGCCCTGGCTCTACGGCTCCTACGGCGTCGGCCTGGACGAGGTGGCGCGGCGGTTCCACCGGTTCCTGCGGGCCCGCCCGCAGCACCCGTCGCCCGATCGTCCGGTGACGATCAACGTCTGGGAGGCCGTGTACTTCGACCACGACCTGGAGCGGCTGGTCGACCTGGCCGAACGGGCGGCAGCGTTGGGGGTTGAGCGCTACGTGCTCGACGACGGATGGTTCGGTTCCCGCCGCGATGATCACTCCGGCTTGGGCGACTGGACGGTGTCGCCGGACATCTGGCCTGACGGGCTGCACCCGATCGTGGACAAGGTCAAGGAGCTCGGGATGGAGTTCGGGCTGTGGTTCGAGCCCGAGATGATCAACATAGACTCCGACGCTGCCCGCGCGCATCCGGACTGGGTGATGGCGACCGGAGACCGCTTGCCGGTGGAGTCACGGTTCCAGCAGGTCATCAACCTGGGCATCCCGGAGTGCTACGCCTTTGTCCGGAACGCCATCTTCGCCATTCTGGCCGAGTACGACATCGACTACATCAAGTGGGATCACAACCGCGACCTCGTCGACGCCGGCACGCAGCCCGCTGGCCGGCCCGGCGTGCGGGAGCAGACACTGGCGTTCTACCGGCTGGTCGACGAGATCAAGGCTGCCCACCCGATGCTGGAGATCGAGTCGTGTTCCGCCGGTGGCGCCCGGGTCGATCTTGGGGTGCTGGAGCGAACCGAGCGGGTGTGGGTGTCGGACTGCATCGACCCGCACGAGCGGCAGCAGATGCACCGATGGACCACGCAACTGATCCCACCGGAGCTGATGGGCGCCCACATCGCCTCCGGGGAGTCCCACACCACGGGCCGGGTACACGACCTGGACTACCGGGCGGCGACGGCCGTGTTCGGCCATCTGGGCATCGAGTGGGATCTGGCCAAGGCGTCGCCAGCCGAGATGGAGGAGCTGTCGAGCTGGATCGGCTTCTACAAACAGCATCGGGGCCTGCTGCTGGCCGGTGACCTGGTGCGGGTCGACTTCCCCGACGCCAGCATGAATGTGCACGGCGTCGTCGCCCCCGATCGCAGCACCGCGATCTACTCGGTCGTCGCGGTCGACCGCTCCGAGGTCGTCTCGGTGGGACGGGTCCCACTGCGCGGTCTGGACCCGGAGCGGCGCTATCGGGTAAAGCCGGTCAAGGAGCTTCTGTCGCGACGCATGCGGCCGCCGCTGTGGTGGGGACTCAGGCCGCCGACCGTCGATGAGTACCAGGCGCCGAACCCCGGTGAGCGGCCGCGGCTGGTGCCCGACGGCGAACAGGGCGTCGAGCTGACCGGAGCCGCCCTGGCGCACGCCGGTCTGATGCCTGCGAATGTCGATCCAGATCACGCGGTGCTCTACCTCGTGACTGCGGTCGACTGACGCGGCTCGGATCAGGCAATGGCGCTGGCCGCCACATCTTGACGGCTCTTCGGGAAGGTGATTCACCCCGGGTTTCGTGGAGGCTGATGACCCGCAAGGCTCGGCATCATGCCTGCAGCACGTAAGTATCCCGAGGAGCTGAAGGAGCGCGCGACGCGGCTGGCGGTGGAGCCCGTCGTGATGCGTCGACGCGGCGGGGAGCGATCGTTCGGATCGCCGGTCAGCTCGACATCCATCCCGAGTCGTTGAGGGGGTGGGTCAGGTGGGCCGAGGCGGCGTCCTCGACCGCGAGCCCCCTTCGAGGGCGCGCCCGACCCCGGACCCCGAAGGCGGTGAGCGTTGCCACCGGGCGATTTCCTCGGCCCGAGCCTCGGCTTCGCGACGGCGAAGCGGTCTCCGGCCTGGCGGCGATGCTGAATCTCGATCAGCGCCCGCTGCGCACGCCGTACCGCTTCGGCGGTCTCGTCCGCCGACGGCACCCGCGGGACATCGGACTCCCCGACCGCCGCCTCGTTCGCGGCAACCTGACGGATGTCGGCCGGCGCCTGGCTCTCCAGCACGGCCCGGTCCTCGGCCGCCTCATCCTTGACAGCCTCGGCCACTTCTGCCGACGCCTGCGCGGTGCGCGTGTTGTCGTCGGCAACGATCCCCTCGACCGGGATTTCGTTGCTCGAACCGTCAGGTTCGGCGTCCTTGGTGGCTAGCTGGTCGTTGACCAGTGCGGCCTCAACGAACTCGGCTGACTGAGCCTGTGCGGTGTCGGTCTCGCGCTGTGCGGCGACGTCGGCCAGTTCGTGCTCATCGGTGACTTCACGGTGTTCATCCTCGTTGTCGGCGGCGTCGATGCTGTCGAGCAATTCCTCAGGGGTTGGTCCGTCGTCGCTGTTGTCGATGCCGCGGACCTCTGGCTCCGCCTCGGCACGCTCGGCGGCGGCGCAGGTTTCGGCGGTGTGGGCCAGCCAGACGGCGCGGGCGTCGTCGGCGACCTGCAACTCGGCAGCACGCGCGTCCAGCGCCGCGGCCAGGGCCTTGGCCTGCTCGGCTTCCGTGCGCAGCCGCTCGCTTGTTGCCGCGTCGTCGCTGGCGTCGGCTTCCGCGATGCGCAGCGCGGCGGTACGGCGTTCGCGTTCGGCGGCCTGGCGGGTGCCGGCGAGTTCCTCGCCGACGTAGGGAGGTGCCCACGCCTTCTCACGCTCGTAGGCGCGGACCCGGACGCGCAGCTGACCGTTCGACATCTCGGCCTCGGCCTCGGCACGGTCGGCCTCGGGCCGTCCCAGGGCGCGCCAGGCGGCATACTGCTCGACCTGGCCGGGTTTCGGTGCGTTGCCGAGCGCGTCGTCGCTGGCGTCGTGGCCCATGACCTCGCGGTGCGCGGCCACCGTGCCGGCCTGCCGAATCCATTCGTCGCGCTCGCGGCCGGGGTCGGTAGGCGGCCGGCCGAACGCCTCGATCGCCCACTGCGGCGGCTCTGCGGCGACCTGCTCGCCGAGTTCGTCGGTGCGGGCGTCTGCGGCGGCGGCGAGGTTGGCCAGGTACGCCGACCACTTGGGGTCATCGATCTGCGGGAGCCGGTCGGTGTAGGTGTCGCCGCTCGGGTCGAACTTCGCGGTTTGCGTGATGCGGTCTTGGATGACGTTGCTGACCTGGCGGGCGTCGTGCAGCGACCGGCGCTGGATCGCCTCGGTCAGCACCTGGCGTGGGTCGTGTCCGGCCAGCTCGGTCCGGCGCAGCAGGTTGTCGAGCGTTCCGGCGCCGTCCTCGATGGCGAGGGTGCTGCGCTGCTCCGCCCTGAGCACGCCGGCGTGGGTGAGTTCGTCCAGCCAGGTAGCGGTCCGCCCGGCGGTGGCGAGCGCGATCCCGTCGGCCAATAGTTCGGCAGGGGTGCGCAGCCGGTCGGCTTCGGCGGCGGACTCGGCCGCGGCCTGCAACGCCGACAGCTGCGGGTCGTCCAGCTCGAACGCGCCGCGCAGCACCGACAGCGTACAGCGACAGCCCCGACACCGAACACGCCTTCCAGGAGCAGCAACGCCATGAACATCCGGCTCACCATCGACGGCCGCGCCGTCGACGCCACCCTCAACGACAGTGCCGCCGCCCGCGACCTCGCCGCCCAGTTCCCGCTGACCCTGAACCTGGAAGACTTCCACCAAACAGAGCGAATCGCCTACCCGCCACGACGGCTGTCGACAACCTCCGCCCCGACGACCAGACCCAGGGCCGGCGACCTGGCCTACTACGTACCTTGGGGCAACATCGCTATCTACTACCGCGACGGCGACTCCAGCAGCTCCGACGTGATCATCCTGGGCCACATCAACGCCGACTCCGACGTCCTCGCCAACGCAACGCGACTCACCATCGACACCGCGTCCTGACGCTGGCCCGATGCCGTCCGGCTGCTAGAGCTTGTAGTCCTCGAGGAGGCGGCGGCCGATGATCATGCGCTGGATGTCCGCGGTGCCCTCGCCGATCAGCAGCATCGGCGCCTCCCGGTAGAGCCGCTCGATTTCGTACTCCTTGGAGAACCCGTAGCCACCGTGGATCCGGAACGAGTCCTCCACCACCTGAGAGCAGTACTCACTGGCCAGATACTTCGCCACACCGGCCTCGAAGTCGTTGCGGGAACCGGAGTCCTTCTTCCGGGCCGCCTTCACCATCAGCTCGTGCGCGGCCTCCACCTTCACCGCCATGTCGGCCAGCCGGAACAGCACCGCCTGATGCTCGGCGATCTTCTTACCGAACGTCTCCCGCTGCTGCGCATACGAGATCCCCAGCTCGAACGCCCGCCGCGCCACCCCGCAACCACGGGCAGCCACGTTCACCCGGCCGACCTCGACCCCGTCCATCATCTGGTAGAAACCCCTGCCCGGGACGCCGCCGAGGATCTGGCCGGCGTCGATCCGGTAGCCGTCGAAGATCAGCTCGGTGGTGTCGACACCCTTGTAACCCATCTTCTCGATCTTGCCCGGCACGGTCAGACCCTTGTCCACCTCGCCGAACCCGGGCTCCTTCTCCACCAGGAACGTGGACATGCGGCGGTAGACCGAGGCTGTGTCTTCAACGCCCTCGTCGGTCTTCACGAGTACGGCGACCAGGTTGCTGGAGCCACCGTTGGTCAACCACATCTTCTGACCGTTGACGACGTACGCGTCACCGTCCTTGACCGCCTTGGTCTTGATCGCGGCCACGTCCGAGCCACAGCCGGGCTCCGACATCGAGAACGCGCCGCGGACGTCGCCGGTCGCCATCCGCGGCAGGTACTTCTGCTTCTGCTCGTCGGTGCCGTGCTGCAACAGCATGTACGCGACGATGAAGTGCGTGTTGATGATGCCGGACACGCTCATCCAGCCGCGGGCGATCTCCTCTACACACAGCGCGTAGGTGAGCAGCGACTCGCCCAGACCGCCGTACTCCTCCGGGATCATCAGACCGAACAGGCCGAGCTCCTTCAGGCCCTCGACGATCTCGGTCGGGTACTCGTCGCGGTGCTCGAGTTCGGTGGCGACCGGAAGGATCTCCGACTCGACGAACGCGCGGACCGTCTTCAGGATCTCCTCCTGGATGTCGGTCAGCCCCTCGGTCTGCTGCAACCTGCTCATCGTCGGCTCCTTGCGTAACGACGTTCCAACGCACCACGGGCGCAACCCTTGCAGGAGCGATGATCATCCGGTTCGAAGTCAAGGTCACTGAAAAGGGGCCAGTCAGGGGCTGCCAGGCCGCACAGGGTGAAGTAGTCCCCCGCGCGGCGCGCGTGGCGCTCCGCCAGCGGCTCCCAGGGCAGACGTGGCCTGCCAGTCACCAGCCAGGTCTCTGGCACCATCTGCACTCCTCCTGCAACTCGGGGTCGAGGCGAGCCCGCCGACACGAAGACTCACCCGTGGAGGTCTATTGTCTTACAATAGCATACTGCGCTTAACGTTCGGCTGAGGGGGTCCGCAGCAGAGCGAAGGATGAGCGTGATTCGTGACGCAGTACGGCGGGCTGCTGGGACAGCGCCCGTCAGGCAGAGTTCTCGGAGCGCTCAGCGGAGTAGCGGAGAACGTACTCAAGGTGCTCATCCATGGCCTCGGCAGCGCTGTCAGGCTTGCCCGCCTCGATGGCCTTGACGATGGCGATATGCTGCTTCACCGTCTTCGTGGCCACAGTCTTGGTGACCTTGAGGTATTGCGCCGGGTGGGTGGCGTCGTGAAGCGCACCGATGAATGCCGCCAACAGGCGGTTGCCTGAGGCGTGCCCGATCGTGGTGTGGAAGGCGAGGTCGTAGGACGGAATCTCCGGGTCGTCGATCGTCGTTGTCCGCTGACGATCCACGATCGACCGGAGCTGCTGGAGATGCTCATCTGTTCTGTTCTCAGCCGCCCATTGCGCGGCGGGAACCTCCAGCACGCGCCTGACCTGGGTCAGCTCCCCCACATGCAGCGCTCCCAGCCGCATGATGACGTCCATCGACTCGCCGATCATCTTTCCGAGCGAGTCCGGCGTGACGCTGTTGACAAAGCTGCCGCCCGCGACGCCCGGAATCTTCCGGATCAGGCCGGCGCTCACCAGCGCCCCGAGGGCTTCCCGGACAGTCGGCCGGCTGACCCCGAACAACTCCGCAAGCGCGGTCTCGGGCGGCAACTTCTCCCCCTGGGCGAACTGCCCCCGAAGGATGGCCTCCCTGATCTGCTCCTCGACCTGGGCCCGCGGGCGAGTAACCTGCCGCACCTGGAACTTAGGTCGCGCCACGTCACCGCTCATCTCTCGGACTCCCTCTCACCGTCGGTCGCAGACCAACCGGTTCTCGCGTCTATCACTTCGCCGGAGTGTACATTGTCTTACCCTTATCGCGACCAGTCATGCCTGCTCAGCGCCCTCAGAAACGCATGGACAGTGAGGAATGCACTTCGCCGCCTCGCCGCAGGGTGACATCGCCCGCGGCGGCGCGGGATGGGTCCTCGTGCCGAACCTCGGCAGCCTCGCCGCAGAAAAGCGGACGCGTGTTCCGGTGGATGACGGACCGGACTCCGGAGGTGCTTCCCTCGAGCCGGAGCACTTCCACCAGCGCGAGAGTCATCAACGGGCCGTGCACGACAAGACCCGGATAACCCTCGACCTGTGTGGCATACGGCCAGTCGAAATGAATTCGATGGCCGTTGCTGGTCGCACTGCTGAAGCGCATCAGCATCACTGAATCGGTCCTGAACAGCCATTGGCCGTCCACCTTCGCCAACAGGCGCGGGGCCGACGAGGAGGATGCGGGTAGAACTGCGGCGGCGGGCGACGCATTCGAGTCCGTAGCGTCGCGGTAAACCAAGTCGCGACGCTCGTCGACAGCCAGATCGCCTCGCTCGCCGTATAGCCGGGTCCGCGACTCGACCAACAGGAATTCACCGTGACGGCCGGACTTGCTCTCGATTCGGACAAGTTCGTCTTCCCGCCGTACCCGGTCACCGACATGGAGTTGGGCATGGAAGTCGACGCGGCCGCCGGCGAACATGCGTCGCTTCCCTCGCAGCGCCGGAGGCAGGTCGCCTGGCCGGGGGTGGCCGTCCGGACCGGTCGTGGACGTCGGGAGCCATTCAGCGAGCGCGACCCAATGCCACAGTGGGGGCAATGCGTCGCCCAAGCCCGGACAAGGAAGTTCGTCGTCGAAGAGGGCAGCCAGCGCTCGGATCGGTGCGGCGTCGAGAACGTGCTCACTGGTTCGGGGGCCGACTTCTCCCAGCTCAGTACGGAGGTTGGAATCACTCATTGGTGGGCCCCGCCATCGATTGCTCTGCTGCCGCCAGAAGACGACGCGCACGGAGGATGACCGGACGGTCGACCATCTGACCGTCGACCACGGCGACCGACTCATGCTCGGCGGCAGCCAGCACGCGACCTGCCCAGGCGAGCTGCTGCGCATCCGGCATCATCATCTCTGCGGCGACAGATACCTGCGCCGGGTGAATACAGAGCTTGCCGCCGAAGCCCAGCCTCCTGGCGTAGGCCAGGTCCGAGCGGAGCACATTCTCCTCGCCGAGCGCGGCGGTGATCCCGTCGATCGGCGGCGCGATCCCGGCTGCCGATGACGCGAGCACCATCATGTTCCGGCTGACCGCCATGGCCTCGCGATCCTCGGGTGTCACTCCCAGCTCGGCTGCGAGATCAAACGTTCCCAAAGCGAGCCGCTCGACGCCCGCCACCTCGGCAATCCGACGGGCGTCAAGGACACCCGCCGACGTCTCGACGAGCGCGATCATCGCGCGCCCCGCGCCCAGCCGTTGCGCCACTGCCATCAGGTTGTCGGCAGCAGCCTTGGGAACCATGGCGATGCAGTCGTGCGACGCCACCATCCGGATGTCCTCGTCGTGCCACGCAGTACCGGACGCGTTCATCCGAACAGCGGACACTGTGCCCGTCCCTAGGTACTCGGCAACCGCGTCCCGAGCCTCGCGCTTGTGCTTTTCGTGAACCGCGTCCTCGAGATCCAGCACAACGAGGTCTGCACCGGACCTCTCGGCCTTGGCGAAGAGTTCCGGTCTGTCGCCGGGGACGAAGAGCAGTGTGCGCGCCGCCCCGGCGCGCCCGATCAGATCGTGCACGGCAGGTCACCTATCGGGCTGCCGCAGCAGTCCGCACCGCCGACGATTCCACGATCACGCAGGCGCCCGATTTCACGTGTCGACAGACCGAGAACCTCTGCCAACACCTCGGCGCCGTGCTCGCCCATCACCGGCGCCGGCACTGGGCCGGTCGTGACGCTGTTCCACCGGAGCGGCCTTCCGGTGGACAACATCGGGCCGATACCCGGTTGGTCGATTCGGGACGCACCTGAACTGGCGTCACCGGCTGCCCGGTGCGCCACTTCCGCCATGTCGAGATACGGACTCCACAGCACTTTCGCGGCTCGCAGCAGCTGTTCGACGGTGCCGAAGTCCCGCTGCGCGAACCATGGTCTGAGCACAGCGGCGATGGTCTCCCGGTGCCGGTACCGGTCTCCCTCGTCGTCGAGATCCGCGCCGAGGACATCTTGGAGCGCGGCGAAGACCGCAGAGGTTTCCGTGACCTCGCGGAGCGCGCGCCACTGAGCGCCGGTCAACGCGACCACCATGACCCGCCGGCGGTCCGCAGTCTCGAAGTCGACCCCGAATGCTCCGAACATGTGGTTCCCCTGTCGGGGCCGCGCGCGGCCAGAGCTGTCTGCCTCGGCGAGCCAACCCATGTTTCCCACCCCGGTCAGTGCAAGGTCGGCGAGCGACAGCTCGAGTCGCGCTCCCTCGCCGGTGCGGCAGCGGTGAAGGACCGCGGTGACGATCGCCATCGCCACGGTCATCCCCGAGAGCAAGTCCCACGCCGGAAGCACGTGGTTGACCGGCGTCTGTGTCTCCGCCGGGCCGGTCATGGTCGGGACGCCAACCTCGGCGTTGATCGTGTAGTCCACGGCCGGCGAGCCGTCGTTGTGCCCTTCGATGTGGGCATGGATCACATCTGGTCGACGCTCACACAGGTCCTCGTACCGCAGTCGGTGACGGCCGACCAGATTGTCGAGGAGCACGCCCGCGTCGGGACCCGGCGCACAGGCCAAGGCCAACAGGAGCTCTCGACCCTCCGGCGAACGATGGTCGATCGCCACCGAACGCTTGCCCTTGTTGAGATTCGCCCAGAACAGGCTTGCCCCAGACCTCGCCAGGGGCCATCGATTGGCATCACTGCCCCCACCCGGCGGATCCACCCGGATCACATCGGCTCCCAGTTGAGCCAGCGCGAGCCCGGCAGAGGGAGCGGCCACGAAAGACGAAACCTCGACGACGCGTAACCCGCTGAGCGGCGCGGGACCGCTGTGCATCGCTGCCTGTTCTCGCTCTGTCATGCCACTACCCGATCGTCAGTCACTTCACAGAAGGTACATTGTCTTACACTTAGATCTCAAGGCACATGACCGACCGGCCAAGGGCTCCCGGACAGGAGAAACAGATGAGCGGACCGACCGCCCTGAAGGCGTCACTCCTCGACCCGCACGTGTGCGTGATCGGCGCCGGCACAATGGGCCGCGGAATTGCCCAGATCGCCGTCGCGGCGGGGCACGCGGTCAGTCTGGTCGACCCCGACGCCGGACAACTGCAGGCAGCCGTCGCCGACATTCGGTCCCGGCTGAATCGCAAACACCCGGAGCTTGCCACAGACCTCGAGACACGACTGCTTTGCGCCAAGTCCATTGACGCCGTACCGGCGGCCGCCGACACCCTCGTGGTCGAGGCCGTGGTGGAGGACCTCGCCGTCAAGGCGACGGTTTTCGCGCAGGCATGGGACCACTTCGGTCCGGGTTGCCTGCTCGCGACCAACACGTCGTCGCTGTCGATCACGGAGATCGCGGCCGCGACCGCGGATCCCACTCGCGTCGTCGGGTTGCACTTCTTCAACCCGGTCCCTGTCATGCGGCTCGTCGAGGTGATCCGCGGCCTGGACACCGACCAGGAAGTGGTCGCTCGGGTTGCCGCCCTGGCCCGATCATGGGGCAAGGAGGTGGCGCACGTGAGGTCCGCTCCGGGGTTCATCGTGAATCGCGTCGCGCGCCCCTTCTACGGCGAGTCGCTGCGACTCCTGGAGGAGCAGACGGCGAGCGCGGAGATTATCGACGAGGTTCTTCGCGGCGCCGGCCAATTCCGGATGGGTCCTTTCGAGCTCATGGATCTCATCGGCAACGATGTCAACTTCACTGTGACGAGCACCGTGTGGCGTGCCTTTAACTTCGATGCCCGGTACGCACCCTCGCAACTGCAGGCCGAACTCGTCGCGGCTGGACGCCTGGGGCGCAAGTCCGGTCGAGGGTTCTACCGCTACGATCTGGACGCCGACCGCCCCCAGCCACCGCCCGCCACGTCGAGAGCGGACTGCCCCGAGCGAGTGGTCATGCACGGCGACAGTCCACAGTTAGCGGCGCTTCTCGAGCGCGCAGGGATCACGCCGCAGGCCGGCGAGACGGGGCAGACGCCATCCGTAGAGTTCCCCGGGCAGGGCATGGTCGTCGTGACACGCGGTTGTACGGCTCAGCTCGAGTCGAGCTCACTCGGCGCACCGGTCGCCGTACTCGATCTATGCCTGGATCCCAGCACGGTGGACCGCCTTGCTCTGGCGTCGACCGACCCGGACCTACTCGCGAGCCTCGTCGCTCTGCTGTCACGCGCAGGAGTCGCAGCGTTCCCGATCGCCGACGCGCCTGGTCTGATCGTGGCCAGGGTGATGTCAATGATCGCCAATGAGGCCTGGGAGGCCGCCCACCAGGGCATCGCGACAACCGAGGACATCGACTCAGCGATGATCCTCGGCACCAACTACCCGATGGGCCCGTTCCGCTGGTCAGAGGAATGGACGCCAGCCGTCGTACTCCAGGTGCTGGACGAGCTGGCGACGGAGTACCGCGACCCCCGCTACCGGCCCAGCATTCGCCTCCGAGCCGCGGCGCGCACACGCACCCTGTCCCAGTCTGCTCGTAGCTCTGCGGTTTCAACTGGCCTCTAGGACATGGAACGGCCGGCCTGGCAGTACGCGATCGCGTGGGGGAGGCAGGAACGCTGTCGAATTGCCCATCACCACAGCACGTGAGCCATCACTGAATCGCAAACCAGGGATGCCGAGACGGGAAACCGCGCCATGAACGATCGGCCGCAGGCCGCACACGCTGGGAAACGTGACATCCGCACACATGACGATGCGCTTTCTGCCAGTAACTTCGCGGACAGGTGAACTCGGTCAGCGTGTAGAGGTCAACACAATCAGCTGACTGCGTCGGTTCCGGCGGCAAGGTGAAGTGCAGTCACGGCCAAATCGTGGTCGTCGGCTGAGGTGAGGCCAGAGATGGCGAGTACGCCGACCATGGTGCCGTGGATGCGGATCGGAACGCCGCCGCCGGTGGGTGCGTAGTCGGCGGCGGACAGCCCGAAGGCAGTGTGAAAGCTCATCAGGTCATCGGCTGCGAGGGTCCCGACCTCTTGGGAGGACCGGTCGAAGCGTTGGACGATGCGGGTCTTACGCATCACCCACTCGTCGTTGTCCGCGGCGGTGCCGGGGAGGGCCGCGTGGAAGACGCGCTGCGCACCGAGGTGGATGCTGATGGTGACGGCAAGCTTCTCCGCACGGCATCGGGCGACCAGCGCGGCGCCGAGCTGCCAGGCATCGTCGTGACAGAAGGAGGCGAAGTCGGGTTCGTCAGGCAATGTCGGCTTCCTTTGAATGGCGCGATCGGATGGCTGCGGCCTGCCCGATCGTCGGTCGTACTTGGCGCTCTGGAGTCAGGGAGCCTGGCTGCCTGACATTAGCCACGCTGACATATACGAGTCAACATGCCGCCCACTGGAAGCAAGTCCGGCTGCTGCTCTACTGGTCGGCGCGGTTCGGCTTCCGTCATGATGCCCGCCGCCGAGGTGGCGTCTCTGCGGTCAGTGTCAGAACGACAGCCTCAAGTGCCTCGGCTGTGACGGTTACCGTGATCGCGCCCGCCGCTGTCGGTCGTACAACCGCGAGAGCTCGACCGTCGAAGGTAGCGTGTTCGCCGGTGTCGTAGCGTTCGACGTTGTCGGGCCGGGCGCTCCCAAGGGCCTGCAGTACGCCGGCACCTTCCACGGAGACCGCGACCTGACGGTCCTCCGACGTCACGAGGGTGCCCGTGGCGTCGCGCAACTCAATGGAGATGAACGCGAGATCCGCGTCGTCCGCTCGGAGCACGTTCCTGTCAGCCGAAACGGTCAAAGACGTCGCACCGACCGCGGACCGCAGTGTCGTCCGGCCGGTCTCAGATCCGTTCCGGTAGGCGATCGCGCTGAGCTCACCGGGTTGGTACTCGGTCTCGAAGATCGCGGTGAGCGGCATCGATCCTCCCACGGTCTGACGTGCAAGGGTCTTGCCGTCCAGGACCAAGTCGACCTCGTCCCCGTCGGTGTACACCTCCACCCGAATCGGCGTACCCGGCTCGACAGGCCAGGTCCAGCTTCCGATCGAGTCGCTCCAGGACCAGGCGCCGTCCGTCGGGATTCGGCGGTAGTGCTCGGGACGCTGAACCGCGATGTACGGCTCCGAACGCAACCCGAAGACGATCTCGCGACAGTACGACGCCGGCCGCCGGCAACCGGTGATGTCCAGGTCACCACACCACGCAGCGATCCACGGAAACGGAGCTGCGAAACTCCGCGAAGTGTCCGTGTACTGCACTCGGCCGATGCCGGCCTCGCCGAGGTAATCGAATCCGGTCCAGGTGAAATCTCCGATCACGTGAGGGTTGCCAAGGATCAGGGCCCAGTTCTTCGCGATCCGTGCCGGGAAGGTTTCCGTACCCAGGATGATCCGATTCGGGAACAACTCTCGGTCGAGCGCGTAGCGCGCATCGGCGTAGTTCATGCCCGCGACATCGAGGACACCGAACGACTCGGCTGTCCGCTCCGTCACCAGCGACGACCCGGCGATCTCGTCGTGAAACCTCCCCAGCAGGTCGTTGACTCCGCCGTCGTCCCCGGCGGCCCCGGCCGCTGCGCGGAGCTGCTCCGCGAAGTCGCCGATGGTCGACACGAAAGGGTTGATGCCGTTCGTCACGAATCGTGTCGGATCCAGTGAGCGAACTTTCTCCGCCAGCAGTCGACCCAACTCCGAACCCAACGCATTGCCCGTCTCGGGAATCTCGTTGCCGATCGAGTACAAGATGACACTGGGATGATTGATGTCCTTCAGCACCATCGCCTCGACATCGCGCTCCCACCATTCCGGGAACGACAGCGAATAGTCGAACGAGGACTTCGACTCCGTCCAGACGTCAAAGGCCTCGTCGATCACCAGCATCCCCACCCGGTCACAGGCATCCAGCATCGCCGTACTGAGCGGATTGTGCGACGACCGGATCGCATTGAAACCGGCAGCCTTGAGCAGCTCGACCTTCCGCTCCTCCGCCCGGCCGATCGCCGCCGCTCCCAGGATCCCGTTGTCGTGGTGCACACACGCACCACGCAGCTTCACCGTCTCGCCGTTGATCCGCAGCCCGTACTCCGGATCCAGCCGCAACGTCCGTACGCCGAACTTCGTGTGCTGCTCGTCGACGACAACGTCAGCCGCGCGCACCCTGACCGTTGCCCCATACAACTGAGGATCGTCCACGTTCCACAGCCGAGGCTCCCCCACATACGCGCGGATCCGCGACCACGCGGCGCCCCCTGCTCGCGTCGTGACGGGCGCCGAGCCACTCGCGACCACCAGACCCACATCGTCGACGATATCGACTTCCACGGTGACCGTCTCGGTGCTGAGCCCATCGTTGCGTACGTCAACCGCGACCTCGACAACTGCGCGTTCCGCGTCGACGTCCGGCGTGGTGACTCGCACACCACGCCACCCGATATGCACCAGCTCGGTGACGATCAACCTCGTATCCCGGAAGATGCCGGCACCGGTGTACCACCGCGAGTCATCGTGCGATCGGGCCTCCACCCGGACGACGTTCGGCTCGCCGTACCGCAGGTACGGGCTGAGGTCCACCACGAACGACGAGTAGCCGTACGGACGCTGACCCGCGGCAACGTCGTTCACGAACACCACCGCATCCCGATACACCCCGTCGAACTCGAGCTGAACCCGCTGTGCCCGCCACTCTTCGGGAACGTCGAAGCTCTTGGAGTACTCAAAGCATCCCCCGGGGAAGTACGCGCGTGCGGCGCCATGTTCCGCAGCCCGCTCCATCGAGATCATCGCATCGTGCGGAAGCGTGACAGGTACAGCCTCCTCCGGTGGCCCGGCAATCTGGGCGAAGATACTGGCCTTCGGCCGAACCGCCCAACCCCCGTTGAACGACTCAGTAGTCATTGCTGTCTCCCTGCTTTGTTTAGCAACTGGGGCCCTCTCTGAAGAACGGCAGCGAGGGCACACCGACCCAGGTTCGAAGGGCACTCATTGATGCACTAGGTTTCAAGTATCCACGCACTGTGTTTTCTCCAATAATAGAAGGGGAATCAGCCCTTCACGCCGCCGGTGAACGCGCCCGGACTCCCCATTCCACAGGAGGTAGTTGTTCCGGGATCCCTCCAGGGTGACCATCCGGGATCGCGTCCTGCGCGTGGATCCGCACCAGGTATAGGCCGGCGGAGCTGACCAGCAAGGGCAGGATGATCGTCCATGGACAGTTTCCCCAGCATCTACGAGCCCGCGTACGTGACGCTCCACGGTACGGCCGGACCGGCGCTCGGGATCAGCGTCGACCCTGCCCTACGCCGCGACCGGTGGCCTGGCGGACGCCAGCACCTGTGCGCGTGCCTCATCGATCGTGGCGAGGACCGAGACCGTCTCATCGAGGGAGTGCAATGGGGACTCGGTCAGGCCCGCCGCAACGTACGAGGCGAGGGCATTCGCCTGGTAGCTCAGCGCGTCGTAGCTCTCTTCGAAGGTGTCGTCGACCCAGGTCAGAGCCTCTTCCGTAGCGTTCGAGTGTTCCGTTAGCGTGACGCCACTCGGTGCAAAGAACGAACTCATGACCTCGACTCGCCCCTCGGAACCGATCACCATCGCCCTTGTGGGCAACTTCGACACCATCGAAGTCGCCAGGAGCGCCTGCGCCCCACTTGCCGTCTCCAACAGGACTGCCGCTCGCGCGTCGACACCGGTCGAGGTCATCGCCCCCGATGCTCGCACCCCTCTGGGTTCGCCGATCGCGAACGACGCGAATGAGATCGGGTAGACGCCCGCATCGAGCAGAGCTCCGCCGCCAAGAGCGGGATCCCACATCCGGCTGCTGGGGTCAAAGGGCGCGCTGAAGCCGAAGTCCGCGGTGACGAGATGGACGTCGCCGAGCGCACCGTCAGCGAGGAGTTGCCGAACGATGTCCGTCTGCGGGAGATAGCGGGTCCACATCGCCTCCATCGCGAAGACGCTCGCGGCGCGCGCGGCGGCCACGATCTCCCCAGCCTCCACAGCCGACATCGCAAACGGCTTCTCGACCAATACATGCTTTCCCGCCGCGATCGCGAGCAAAGCGAACTCACGGTGCGAGCTGTGTGGGGTGGCGATGTAGACGACGTCGACGGACGGGTCGGACACGAGCGCCTCGGCTGTCGGCGACACCTTCTCGATGTCGTGCTCGGCGGCGAACCCCAAGCTCCGCTCGGTGCTGCGGGCGGCGACGGCCACGATCCGTTGAGTTGTGTGGGTGTGGAGCGCCCGGGTGAACCTGGTGGCGATCCAGCCGGTCCCGATGATGCCCCAGCGCAAAGGGGGGACGTCGGACGGGTCGATCAGGCGGGGCACAGGAAGTGTGCCGGTCATGAATCCTCGCGGGAGATCAGGAGGGGAAGCCGACCAAGACTTCAGCCGGCGATGGCGAGCGGATGGTGGACGTGGGCTTTAACGGAGATGCCGCTGGCGATCCCGGATCGATAGATCTGACAGTAAACAGACTGGCAGTGAGCCTAATTGCCTTACAGATTTGCGTCAAGACAACGCCTGGACGCCCGCGCTCCGCTTCGCGGTGCCGTCCATCATTGCTACGCGAAATGGCTGCTCACCGGGATTGCCAGAGGGCTTGATGCGGCATGTCTGCCGGTACCCGAAACGAGGCGCGCCCGAGAGCGCCAGGCGTGGACGCTCAGCTCGGCCGAACGCCCCTCCGGGATGGAGCTCATCCGTGGTCGGATGCGGGCCATCGGGTCCGCCGGGACCGCAGACCCAGCTCGCCGCACTCGACCGCGCTCAATGCAGCCAGATGTCTCCGAGGAGATCAGTACCAGGATCAAGATCCGGCCCGAGTTGGACTGGGCACTCGCGCTGGCCCACGACATCAAGCGGGCTGCGCCGGATCATCCGGTGCACGAGATCCAGCCGCCACGATCCGGTCACAGCCCAGCCCCACCCTGCCCGCAGCGGAGCCATGTGGGGACCATCGGTGCAGAGCCGCCGGCGCTAAGCGCTTGAGGATGGTAGACCAGGTCAGCCGCGTCCGGGCTGCCACGTGCGGCACCCGTTGTGTTGCCATCCAGGAGCCGCCGGTGCCCTCCACCAGCGAGGGGACCGTGTTAGGTCAGCGAGATGTACTGTCGGCCGGTTCTGACATTGCGTCTGGCGCGGGATGGGTGGCCGCCCAGCTCGCGAGGAGCTTGAACTTCCCCTCGGTGGGGCTACCCTCTTCGGCGCTGTAGGTGGTGATGGAGAGTCCGTGCTCGCCGGGCATCTCCAGTACGTCATAGGTGACGTGCAGGTCTCCGACCTCGGGGTGCCGGTAGGTCTTGCTGCCGGTGCGGTGCTCGTGGACGTCTTGCGCTGCCCAGTCGAGGCGGAACTGCGGACTGCGCGTCGAGAGCTCCCCGATGAGCGCGGTCAGGTCACTGTTGAGCGGGTCCCGTCCGGCCTGGAAACGCAGCATCGCGGCGGTGAGACTGCACGCGAGCGGCCAGTCGGCAAAGAATTCACGAGCGCGGGAGTCGAGAAAGATGAAGCGGGCGAGGTTGGGCCGATCGGAGTCGAACAACTGGGTGAACATGGCCCGGCCGACCAGGTTCGTGGCGATCACGTCCTGGCAGGTGTTGTAGGCGAGGGCAGGCACGGTCATGCTGTCCAGGACGCGCTGCATCGACGCGCGCAGGCCGTCCTGTGCGGGCTGCGGTGGCCGGGGCGCGGAAGTGCCGCGGGCGAGGACGTAGAGGTGGTCGCGTTCGACGTCATCGAGGTGCAGGGCGCGGGCGATCGCGTCCAGGACGCTGTCGGAGGCGGTGCGCAGTTTCGAACTGCCGCGCTCGAGCTTGGTGTAGTAGTCGAGACTGACGCCGGCGAGCCTCGCGACTTCCTCGCGGCGCAATCCCGGCACCCGCCGCTCGGTCACTCCGGCCGGCAGCCCCGCCTGTTCGGGGGTGATGTTCGCACGCCGGGCGATGAGGAACTCGCGGATGTCGTCTTTGGTGCTCATGAGGCTTCCAGGATAGATCCGAGTCCGCTTCGACTCTGCCGGCCTGACGGGGCCTATCAGGCCCTCCCGAAACCTCGGCCCAGCGGCGGAGACTGGAGCCGCGGCACGCGTCATGCGTGCCCTGAACGCTGCAATACGAAGGAGAGTCAATGCGTACGGTGAACGCCTACGGTGCGGTGTCCGCGACCGAGCCCCTGGAGCCGATGACGATCGAACGCCGCGATGTCGGCCCGCACGATGTGCTGATCGAGATCGACTATGCCGGGATCTGTCACTCCGACATTCATACCCTCCGGGGCGAGTGGGGTCCGATCACCTATCCGCAGGTCGTTGGGCACGAGATCGTCGGCCATGTCGCCGAGGTCGGTTCGGCGGTGACCAAGCACCAGGTCGGCGACCGTGTCGGCGTCGGCTGCGAGTCCGGCTCGTGCGGTGAATGCACCCAGTGTCTCAAGGGCGAGGAGGTGTACTGCCTCAAGGGCAACCTGCAGACCTACGCCGGCCTCGACGTCGACGGCACCATCACCCAGGGCGGCTACTCGCAGGCCATCGTCGTCGATGAAGGCTTCGTCCTCAAGGTCCCTGAGTCGCTGCCGCTGCACAAGGTCGCACCGCTGCTGTGCGCGGGCGTCACCCTGTTCTCCCCGCTCAAGCACTGGAACGTCGGCGCCGGCACCAATGTCGCCATCGTCGGTATGGGCGGCCTCGGACACGTCGGCGTCAAGCTCGCCCACGCGCTCGGCGCCGACGTCACCGTGCTGTCCCGCACCCTGGCCAAGCAGAAGGACGGCCTCGAGCTCGGCGCCGACCACTACTACGCCACCAGCGACGCTGCGACCTTTGAGAAGCTCACAGGCAAGTTCGACCTGATCCTCAACACCGTCTCGGCAGGGCTCGACTACAGCCAGTACGTCAACCTGCTCGCGGTCGACGGCACCCTCGTGATCCTCGGCGCACCGACCGAACCCGTGAAGATCGACGCCATGTCGCTCATCACCCACCGGCGCAGCATCGCCGGGTCGGCGAACGGCGGCATCCCCATCACGCAGGAGATGCTCGACTTCTGCGCGGACCACAACATCCTGCCCGAGACCGAGCTGATCGAGTCGTCGCAGATCAACGAGGCCTACGAGCGAGTGCTGTCCTCCGACGTGCGCTACCGGTTCGTGATCGACGCGAAGACCTTCGCCTAGGCCCACCGCAGCAGACTGGGGCCCCGTCCGTTGCACACAGATCTCTGGCTCTGAAAGCTGAAGAGTGCCTAGCTAGAGCAACGGCAAAAATAGAGGCCCGCAGGAATGACCGCCGTGGCAAGTGCGGTCAACCGGCACTCAGTCGATCGCCTTCAGCTCTGAGTGCGCCCCGACAGCCGCCCGCGCACAGCGACAGATCAAAGTGAAATGCGCTCGCCTTCGCCGGCGTCGTCGCGTCCAGTGGCGGTCTTCACCGCGTAGACACCGTCGCGCAGCAACGAATGTTGAGCGAGGGCGGCCCGTGCTACCTCGATGAGCCGGTCCTGATCAGGCCCGTAGAGGTAGAAGCAGACTTCATCCCCCTCCTCCTCTTGGTCGTCACAGAACTCCGACTCCGCGTCCAATCGATCTGCGAACTCATCCAGCACAGAGTCGACGTACGACGGATAAGAGTCATCGAGTGGGATCCGAACCTGCACCTCGCGATGAGCCATGAGCTGAGGAGGATAGGGGCCTGCGGCCAAGGGGGTAAGTGGTGACGAAGGCCGGGCATCGGATGGGAATACCACCCGATGAGGACCTTGCGAGTAGGTACTCGCGCGCCGGGCACTATCTTACGCACACCGTGGGCCACAGTCGCTGATCCCAAGTTGCAAGCGCACGCAGCCCTCGACTATGCGGATCGTGCAGGTGCGCTGTCGGGCGGCTCCGGCCAACCGAGCTTCTCCGCTGCACGACTCCACAGGAAGATGAGCTGCCGGCGCAGATAGACCGTTAGATCCTCGGCATCCCTGGCTTCCTGTTCCGGTACGCCAAGACTGATGTCGATGCGTCCTTCGATCGGGTCACACGATGTGACACCCGCTGTCGATCCTCTACGTAGATCGCCGCGAATACCTCATCGGCATCCTGAAGGCTGTTCCACCATGCGCGCCATCGCTCATCTTTCTCGAAGTCCTTCTGGGACTGCGTGAGCGCGTCATCCCATCCGCTCGAGCAGCGGCCACAGCCGCCAACCCCACCGCCCCAATCAGAATCGGCAACACCGTCGGCTTCGACCCACCCCCCAGAATCACCACCCCCATCGCCAGCAACCAGTCGGGCCACCCGGCCCACCCCGGCCGCTCCGCCCGCTCCGGGGCGGGGTACCCCTGGTTGTTGTGGGTTCCCCCCGGCGGCGGCCGCGTTGACGTTGCCGAGCATCGGTACCGGATTGATCGAACCGGCGCCGGTAGTGAACAGCAGGGTGCCGGCGCCCGCTTCGCATCGCGGAAGCACCGCCCGCGTGGCGGTCACAGCGCCGTACAGGGAGAACTCGACTTCCCGCTGAAGGTCGGCCGGGGTCGACTCCGACGGGCTCGTCATGGTTGAACTCGCGTCCGGGGTGTGCGGGCCGGGGAAAACTCCAGTACGTCGATCCCACCGAAGCGGGCCGCAGCGTCCTTGAGGGCTTGGGTGAGCAAGTCGCCGTCGCGAACGTCGGCAGTGAACGCCGCGGCCGTGATGTTGTCCTTGGCAAGCACGTCGACGAGTTCATCGAGCTTGCCGTGGTTGCGGGCGATCAGGGCGACGTCGAAGCCCTGAGTGCCGAAGGTGCGAGCAATGGCCAGTCCCAGGCCAGGACCGGCGCCGATGATGGCGAGAGTGGACATTGGTCAGGTTTCCTTTCGTGCTGGGAGGGGTCAGGCGCAGGAGATGGCGATCTTGCCGAGGGTGCCCGCGCCGAAGGCGGAGAACGCCACGTCGACCTGCTCGAGGTCGCAGACAGTTGTCACCGGCACCTTCAGCGCACCGCTGGACACCAGGTCCGCCAGGTGTGCAAGCCTCGCCGGGGCAGGATCCGTCATCACCGAGACGCCCTTGACGTCGCGACCTGCCGGCACGTCAGGGACAACCCCGAGTGTGGTCGCGAACGCACCGCCGGCCCGCACCAACCCGACAAGCTGGCCGGCATCACCGGCCAGGTGGACCACAGCATCCACGCCGTCGGGCGCGATCCACCGTACCTGCGCCTCCAGATCGGCGGTGTAGTCGACCACCTGCACGTGCTCGGTAGTCAGGCCCGCGACGAAGTCGGCTGCGGCGCCTGGACGGGCGGTCGCGATCACGGAAGCACCCCACGCCGCGGCGAGATGGCGAACGCGCCCGCACCACAGGTCGCCCCCGAGATCAGCACCGTCTTGCCCTCGACCGGGCCGAGTGCGGCCAGCGTGTCCCAGGCCGCCGCACCGGAAACACCGAGCGCACCCGCGTCCCTAGCCGAGAGTCCGTCCGGAGCAACAGTGACGCCACGGCCGGCCGGAACGGTGACGTACTGCGCCAGCGAACCGGTGCCTAGGAACGGCTTGGACACCACACCGAAGACCGGATCACCAACAGCGAAATCCTCCACCCCCGGCGCCGACGGCGACCACGGTGCCGGCGAAGGCCTTGCCGGGGATCAACGGCGAGCGGTGCTCCATCATGCCCAGGAGCAGCCCGGCCGCCGTGGCCAGATCGAACCCGTTCACCGACGATGCCTCCACCCGCACCAGTACCTCACCTGCCTCCGGACTCGGCGTCTCCACCTCCGTTACCACCGGGTTCCCGGGGACCTCGCCAACGTGCGCAGCGACGCCGAACGCAACCGCGAACGCGTCGTGGCCGCTGCCCGCGCCGTGTTCGCCCGGGACGGCCTGGGGGCCTCGATGGCATCGGTCGCTCGCGAAGCCGAGGTCGGCATTGCCACGCTGTTCCGCCGCTTCCCGACCAAGGAAGACCTGGTCTCGGCCGTCTTCGCCGACCGCATGGACGCGTACGCCGAGGCCACCGAGACCGCGCTGGCCGACGCCGATCCCTGGCGTGGCTTCACGAGCTACCTCGAAACGGTGTGCGCGATGCAGGCAGCCGACCGCGGCTTCGCCGACGTACTGACGATGACCTTCCCCACCGCGAAGTCCCTGGAGAACCGCCGCAAGCAGGCCTATGAGGGCGCGCTGCAGCTCATCGACCGCGCCAAAGCCTCAGGGCACTTGCGCGCGGACTTCGAGGCACGAGATCGCATCCTGCTGCTGATGGCCAACGCCGGCGTGATCACCGCCACCGGCGACGACGCCCCGGACACCTGGCGCCGCTTCCTCGCCTACATGATCAAGTCGTTCCGAGCGCCGGCGCGCGACGCGCTGCCCGACAGCCCCACAGATGCAGCCCTGTACCGCGCCATGTTCAATCTCGGAAACACACGCTCCACCACGCGATAGAGCGGTCGGTTCTCAGGAAATGGAACGACCGGACTGCCAGCAGGTGATCGCGTGCTCGAGGTATCTGGTGGCGAGTGCGGGGAGGTCGATGTCCGCTCCGAGTAGCCATTGCAGTTCGAGGCCGTCGAGTACCGCGATCAGGATGCGAACCTCGGCTTCGATCTGCTCATCGGACATCGGAGCGACCTCGCCGCGATCGACAGCCTCCCGCAGTTTCGCCGTGCAGTTACCCAGGACGTCCGCGTACCGGCGCTGGATGAACTCGCGAGCCGGATGGCCGGGATTGGTCGAATCGGCGGCCATCGTGATGAACAGTTCGAGCAGCCCGCGATGTTCGACATGGAACTCAGTCACCCTGATCAGAGCGCGGAAATACTCCAGTCCCAGCGGATCATCCTGCAGCAACCCACGACCCGCCTGCCTTTGCCAATCCTCCAGGACGGCCGCCAGGAGGCCCTCCTTGCTCCCGAAGTACTGGGTCAACGTGGCGGGTGAAGCGCCGACCCGGTCACCGATTGTCCGCAGCGACCCACCGAAGTACCCGAGTTCCCCGAATACCTCCGAGGCGCTGCGGATGATCTGCTCCCGTCGCTCGACGCCCTTGCGGTAGGGGCCTCGCATCCCTGGTGTCGTCCGGTCGCCAGCCACACACCCTCCCGAAGATTATATATTCTGTACTATTGACGTAGCCTCCCCAGACGCCTACGGTTCCAAAACTATACGACTGACCGGCTTTCATTCTGGTGAGGAGCCACGGATGCAGTCCACTCTCGGAATCGGACTCCTGGGTGCAGGACCGGTAACCCAAGCCATTCACCTGCCAACGCTGGCCCGGCTGAGCGACGAGTTCGCCATCCGCCACGTCACTGACACCGATCCCGCGGTCGCCAAGGCGATCGCGGCCCGCGTCGGTGCGGTTCACTCGACGTCGATCGACGCACTGCTCGGCGATCCGGCGGTCGAGGTCGTCGTGATCTGCAGTCCGAACAGCTTCCACGCCGAGCAGCTGATCGCTGCCTGCCACGCCGGCAAGAAGGCCGTCCTGTGCGAGAAGCCGCTCGCGATGTCGTACGCCGAAGCCGATGCGATCGCGACGGTTTCGGCGGAGACCGGCGTACCGATCGTCGTCGGTGCGATGCACACCTTCGATCCGGGATGGCGAGCCGCCACCGCCCACTGGGGCGAGCTCCCGGCGAGCAGCCACACCATCCGGTCCTCGATCGTGCTCCCGCCGAACTCTCGATTCGAGGACGTCGCCACCGAGGTCCTCTCGCGGCCCGCGTTTCCGGCGCCGGACTGGTCGGACGTACAGGTGCTGGCCGGCATGATCCACGCCGGCGTGATGGGTCTGGCGATCCACGACCTCCCGCTGGTCCGGAGCCTGCTCCCCCGGTACGACGATCTCCGCATGATCGACGCGAGGTTCCTCGCACCCTTCGGCTACCGGATCCTTTTTGTTGCTGGTGGCAAGAGTGTTGAACTGCACGCGGTCATGTCAGAGACCTGGCAGCCTGACTGGACACTCGAGGCGTTCAGCGACGACCAAGCTCTGCAGGTTCAGTTCACGCCCTCGTACGTGCATGCCGGATCCGCGGTCAGCACGCTCACGACGGCCGAGTCGGCACGGGTGTTCGGTCCGACCGCCGTCAACGGCTACGAGGCAGAGTGGCGCGAACTCGCCGCCATCGTCCGCGGCGAAGTCGCGCCGCCCAGTACACACGATCTCGTCGACGATGTGCGCTTCGCCCTCGCCGTGGCCGATGCCTCCGCCGAGGCCGTCCGGTCGACTCACAACGCGGACGCCGCAGCATGAACGCCCCGACGACGCACGCACGCACGACGCTCGCCACCTTGCCGCTGTCACTCCCCGATCCCACCGGAGTCGTGTTCGTCGACGGTGATCCCGGCTGGCCCGCCGAGCTGGCGCGCGCGCTGCGGGCAGGCGCAGCCGGAATAGCCCTGGTGCATCCGGCGCCTGTCGACTTCGCCGACCTGCTCGACGAGAAATCGGCCACCATCGTCGTCGTCGACTCGCGGTGGGCTTCGAATCCGGTGACGGATCTCGCGGAGCCGGCTTTCCGCGCTGCAGCGGTCAAGGGAAGCAGACTCGAATGCCGGGTGGTCATGGACCCCGGATGCGACTTCGCGACCGCCTTGCTGGACCAGCTCGTCCTGATCCGCGCGCTGCTCGCGCCGGTGACGAAGGTACAGGTACAGCACCTTTCCGATCGCGCTTTGCACGCCGAAGGTCTGACGGACTTGCCGCTTGCGGTCGACTTCAGCATCGTTAGCACGGCGGCCCTACCGGCGTCGGCCTCCCTCCGGCTGCTGACCTCTGACGGGAAAGTCGAGTTGACGATTCCGTCCGGTGACACTGCTCAGCCCGCTCGACTGATCACAGTCGGACCGGATGGCGCCGTACTGGCGCCCACGCAGTACGAGACCGGCCATCGCGCCAGCCTTCGGCGCGTGTGCGAACTACAAGCGACCCGATCGGCCGACGGAATGGCCGATCTGCGCCGCCTCCACGCGGACGTTGTGACGACGACCGCTGCCATTGGGGACCACCTTGCGGTCCAGGCGCCCGCCTGACCGATCGACCACGCGATCGACCTGGCGATCGCGAGAGGAGCACAGCATGAACAAAGCAACGCCTGGTGGCGTGACCCGTCGGGGTTTCCTAGGATTGGCTGGTGCGGCGATCGCCGCACCAGCGTTGGCCGCGTGCAACGTCTCCGGCAACAGCGGAGCGAACAATTCCGGTGGCGGCGGCGGTTCCCTCAAGTTCTGGGACATGCCGTGGGGAACGCCCGCCTACAACGAGCTGGGCAAGAAGCTCGTCACCGGCTACACCCCGCCGGAAGGCTCCGGCAAGGCGACGTACCAGGTCATCCAGTGGAACGGCTTCTACCAGACCTTCTCGTCGGCGATCGCGTCCAAGACCGGTCCGGCGGTGAGCTCCGGCGCGGGCTTCCAGGCGTTCCAGTTCGCCGACCAGGGCCAGATCGCGTACGCCGACGACTTCATCGAGACGCTGAAGAAGGACGGCACGTACGACGACTTCCTGCCCGGCGTCATCGACACGATGAAGACCGACAAGGGCTACGTCGCCGTACCGTGGCAGACCGACGTCCGCCCCTTCTGGTACAACAAGGCGCTGCTCGACCAGGCCGGCGCCAAGGTGCCGACCACTTGGGACGAACTGCTGGCCGCCGGGCTGGCACTGAAGAAGATCGGCGTGTCCGGCTTCGCGACCGGGTCTGGCGCCGACAACCCCGGCGGCTCGCACCACATGGTCGCGATGATGATCAACAACGGCGGCGGCCTGTTCGATGCCGACGGCAAGCCGGACTGTGTCACCGAGGCCAACATCCAGGCCATGTCGTTCGTCCGCGAGCTCACGAACGAGGGAATCATCGACAAAGGCGCTGTGTCCTACACGATCGACAACCTCGACACCCAGTGGAACAACAAGAAGGCCGGTATCGGGATCCACTCTCCAGGTCTCGCGGCGCGGGCAAGCAAGGTCGGCAAGGACCTGCACGTCATGAGCCCGTTGAAGAGTCCCAGTGGCACCGTCGCCGGGTTGTACTTCGTGAACAACCTGATGATGTACACCAACACCCCCTCACAAGAGGCGTCCGAAGCCTTCCTGAAGTACTACCTGAGCCAGATCCACACCTATTGGGAGAACCCGGTCGGGATGGCCGTACCGGTGCTGAAGTCGATCGCTTCCGCGGACTACTTCGCCAAGGACCCCAACCAGGTCGCGATCGTGGAGAAGTGGATCCCGGTCTGCAAGACGTACGCGGCGCAGAAGACCCAGTCGTTCGCCGCGCTTGCAGCCGTTGACGGCGGCCAGCCTCTCGCCAAGTTCGCGCAGACCATGCTGCAGGGAAAGACCGACCCGAAGGCCGCGCTCACCACCTTGCAGCAGGGCCTCGAATCGATTGTCAAGCGCTGATGCGGACGCTGACCGACAGTGGCGGCGCACCGTCCGCGAGGACGGGGCGGCCGCCTGCCACGCCACGGTCGGCTACGTCCGCGGGTGGCAGAGGACTCAGCCGACGCGCGATCACGATGATCTTGCTGGTCGCGCCCGCGCTCATCCTGCTGCTGCTGATCAACGCCTATCCGCTGGTGGTCGCGGCGTCTCAGTCGGTCCACAACGGCACGCTGATCGTGACGGGCGAGTTCGTCGCCCTCACCAACTACGCCGACGTTCTGACCAGCCCGCGATTCTGGTCGGCCGCCCGATTCACGCTGATCTTCACCGTCGTGGGTGTGTTCGGAAGCTGGCTGGTCGGCATGGGCCTGGCCCTGCTGCTGCGAACCAGGATCCCTGGCCGGGGTCTGTTCAAGGTCCTGCTGATGCTTCCGTGGGTGGTACCGATCGTGGTGTCCGCGACCGCATGGAACTGGCTGGTCGGTACGGCGACCAGCCCTGTCCCCACCGCCGCGGCGAAACTTGGGTTCGGCGAGCTGACCTTCCTTGCGGACCCCACACTCGCGGCGATCACGGTCTGCGTCTTCAAGGTGTGGGTCAGCTTTCCGTTCATGATGCTGATGACATCTGCTGCGCTCGCCGCCGTCGACGCCACCGTGTACGAAGCCGCCGGGATCGACGGCGCGAGCCGCCGGCAGCAGTTCGTTCACATCACGTTGCCGCTGATCTCCCGTTCGACGTACATCAGCTGGATTCTGATGACGATCTTCTGCGTCAACGACTTCCCGACCATCTACCTGCTGACCGGCGGCGGACCGGTCGACGCCACCTCCTCCTTGGTGGTGCTCGCGTACCGCAGCGTCTTCCAGGATCTGCAGACCGGTCCCGGCGTCGCGATCGCCTTCCTGATGACACTCGTCCTGGTGATCATCTCGACCACGCTGTACCGCCAGATCCGAAAGGTGGACATCGCGTGACCGCCAATCAAGTCGCTACGCCGACAGCCGTACCGTCGACCAACCCGCGGGCCGTTCAGGCAAGCGATCCCAGAACGCGCGGTCAGTGGTGGCGCTTCGCCGCGCTCCTGATCATCACCCTGATCGTGCTGGTGCCGGTGTTCGCCACGTTGCTGCTCGCGATCCGTCCCGACACCGCGAGCAGTTCGACCGGCGTGCTCACGCTGGAGAACTTCCGCTACATCTTCGCCAACACCGAGGTCCTGCTCTGGCTCGGCAACAGCCTCGGCGTAACCCTCGCCACCGTGTTCGTCTCCGTCATCGTCGCCGCGCCGGCCGGCTACGTGCTGTCCCGCGGCCGCAGCAAAGCCGTGTCCGGCCTCTCACTGCTGCTGTTCGTCATCCAGTCGCTGCCGGTGATCACCGCGATCATCCCGCTCTTCGTGCTGTTCGCCCGCATCGGGCTCGCCGACAACCTGATCGGCCTGGTGATCGTGTACGTCGGCAGCACGATGTCGGTCGCGACCTGGATGATGGCCGCCTACTTCGACACCATCCCGCACGCACTCGAAGAAGCCGCCTGGGTGGACGGCTGCTCCGTCTTCGGCTCCTTCACCAAGATCGTGCTGCGAAACTCGCTGCCCGGCATCTTGTCGACCTCGATCTTCGCGTTCCTGCTGGCCTGGAACGACTACCTGGTGGCACTGGTCTTCCTGCGCTCCAGCGTCATCTTCACACTCCCGATCGGACTGCAGACATTCTTCCAGCAGAACGCGACCGACTGGGGAGCGGTGATGGCGGTCTCGGTCGTCATGCTACTGCCGCCGGCGATCGTCTTCGCCGTACTGAACAAGTACTTTAGCATCGGCGGCATCGGCGGCTCCCTCGCCGGCCGCTGACCGCCCACCATCTGAGGAGTCCCGCTGATGCCGAACATCCGCGTCGGTATGAACCCGTTGCCGTGGGTCCTGACCCCCGACGGTTTCATCCTGACCGAGCCCATTCTCCGGACCGCGTTCGCAGAGATCGCGACCACCCCATTCAAGGGAATCCACGCCGATCCACCGGCCGGCCTCGACGCCGCCGGCTACCGGGCGCTGCTCGCCGAGTACGGCCTCGAACCAGCTCCCGGCTACTTCTCCGCTGGAATCGACACACGTGACCTGGTCGAATCCGCCAAGAAGCACGCCGCGACCCAGGCCGAACTCGGCAACACCGAAGTCTTCCTCGCCACCGGACTCACCGCCGACCGAATCGCCCATCCATCCATCGGGTACGGCGCCGACACGAAACTCCAGCGCGTCATCGACGGGATCGGCGCGGCAGCCGAGGCCATCACCGCCGAAGGAGTCACCCCCGCCTTACATCCGCATGTTGGCAGCGCCATCGAGACCGAGTCCGAGATCCGCGCCGTGTTCGACGCCGTACCCGACTCAGTGCTGTCCTTCGGACCGGACACCGGGCATCTCGCCTGGGCCGGCATCACGCCGGCGACACTCATGACCCAGTACGCGGACCGCATCGCCGCCGTACACCTGAAAGACGTCCACCTCGACCAGGCCCAGGCGGCCAGGGATGCCGACGCGAACTACTTCGAGGCCACCGTCACCCAATTCACCGTCTGGACCGAACCCGGCCGCGGCGACGTCGACCTGCTCGCCGCGATCGACAGCCTCCCGGACACCTTCCACGGCTGGGTCGTCGTCGAGGTCGACGTACCAGAAGCCGACACCAATCTCGCCTCGACCGAACTTTCCGCCCAATGGATCACCGACCACCTCCGCGCACACACTTTCTAGAGGAGACGAGTTACATGGGCTTCGAGCCACTGTTCAACGGCAAAGACCTCACCGGATGGTCGGTCATTCCACGCAGCTACGGAACGCTCTGGCCCGGCGGCCCGGACGTCCACGACGTTGTGACGGACTTCCCGCAGGACTACGCCGAACAGGCCGCACTGCATCCTGCCGCCTGGTCGGTCGAGAACGGAGCCATCGTCGGCCGGCAACAACCTCTCGGCAGCGGGTACGGCGGCTACCTCATCAGTGACGAGACGTTTGGCGACTTCGAGCTCAGCCTCGAGCTGAACCCCGACTGGCCCGCCGACACCGGCGTCATGCTCCACCGCCGCCGCGACTCCTGGCATGGGCTCCAAGTGTTGGTCGACCACCGCCACTCCGGCTCCATCGGCGGCTTCTTCGGCAACGGCCTCGGCAGCTTCCACGCCGTACCGTTCGCCCTGACCGCTCGCTTCGACTCCGCCGGCAACGCGATCGGCCTGCGCGAGGACGACCCGGCGACCTCCGCCGAACCCTTCACCCCGGAGAAGGCGGCGATGCTGGACTACGCGGCGCCGGTGGAGGACTTTCTCGCCACCTGGAACTGGCTCGGCTGGAACTCCCTCCGCATCCGCTGCATCGGCGAACGCCCCCACGTCACCACCTGGATCAACGACGTCAAGATCGCGGAGATCGACCTCGCCACCCTCGAAGCACCCAACTACGACGCCGACGCCGTCGCCGACTTTCTCGGTCCTTCCGGCCATATCGCCCTCGAGGTTCACGACAACGACCCGGTGCTCGGCACCCGCCGGTGGGCACCCGACGCCGCCTGCCGCTGGCGCAACCTCACGATCAAACGCCTCTGAAGGCGTATGCATCATGGCGGACTACCGTGTGCTCGCGCCAGGACAACGATCACAGTTCTGGTTGGGCGGACCGGCTATGGCGGAGCCAGAGTTGCTGTTCGAGACCACCGACGTACTGATCGAGGCTCCGAACTGGTCGCTCGACGGATCCAGCCTGTTTGTCAACGGCAACGGCGCTCTCTGGCGCCTCGACATCGACTCGCCGCGACGCGGTCTGACTCGCATCCACTTCGACGGCCTTCCCGACCTCAACAACGACCACGTGCTCGATCCGGACGGGCAGCACATCTACCTATCGGCGATGGATGGTCACATCTACCGTGGACGTCTGGACGGCGGTACGGTGGAACGAGTCTCACCGACCGACGGCAAGTGGCACTTCCTGCACGGCGTCTCCCCGGACGGCGAACGCCTGGCCTACGTCGAGATCGACGACTTCGCCGTCCCTGGAAGGCTCGCCGTCATCGAGCCCTACGGATCGCCGACCGTCCTCGATACCGGACCCGGCCACGTCGACGGCCCCGAGTGGTCTCCAGACGGAAACTGGATCTACTTCAACACCGAGGCCTTTACTGATGATCCAGGCCACGCCCAGCTCGCGCGGATGCCCGACCCGGGCGGACCGGTGCAGCGCCTCGTTGCCGGCAACACGGTCGACTGGTTCCCGCACCTCTCGCCCGACTCGAGGTGGGCCACGTATCTCGCCTTTCCGCCGGGCACAGTCGGGCACCCGGCCGATCTTGACGTAGAGGTGCGCGTCGTGAGCGTCGACAACTGGCCCAGCATCCTTCAGCGGTACCCGCTGTTCGGAGGTCAGGGAACCATCAACGTCAACAGTTGGTCGCCGGACAGCACCCGCTTCGCTTTCATCGCCTACCCCATCGCCTGACGGCCGAGCAGGATCAGGAGCGGTCGCTAGTCACCCCGCGGTAGGTGTACACCGAACTGGAATGACCTTTCCAGTTGCCTGGGCCCAAGCCCGCGAGAGGCTGGCACTGCCTCACGCGATCCGCGAGCTTTGTTGCGTCGGACAACGCACACAGTGAAAGCGGTACTGCGCGGACGCAGACAGGACGCCCGACGTGCCATACAGTGCAACTAAATATATGATACATCACATGAAGAGCGCCGAGGACGATCATGTGGACGTCGCGCCGAGCAGCATGCCGCCACCTCGCCGGAGGTCGCCCACCCGAACGCAGCTACCCGAGGAAGTCGCAGCTTACGTTCGGGACCTGATTGTCTCCGGCACGACACGGCCGGGTGAGTTCCTGCGGCTCGAGCCCATCGCCGAGGCCATGGGCGTCAGTCAGACGCCGGTCCGCGAAGCGCTGCTGGCGTTGAAGAGCGAGGGTCTGGTCAATCTGCTGCCCCGGCGCGGTTTCGTGGTCGCGCCGATCACCCCGCAGGACATCTCCGACCTCTTCTGGGCCCAAGCACAACTCGCAGGCGAGCTCGCAGCGAGGGCCGCCGAGAAGATCACGGACGAGCAGATCGCGCAGCTGACGACGAACGTCAAACAGTACGCGACCGCGGTCAAGTCCGGCGACTGGGAGATCATCCCCGAGCTAGGGCTGGAGTTTCATCGCGACGTCAACCGAGCAGCTCAGTCGAGTCGGCTGATGCTGGTTCTGGACGCGGTCATGGCGAATCTGCCGAACCGCTACTACGCAGCCGGAAACCCCAAGCAGACCGGCGCGGAGCATCCCGAGCTGCTGAGGGCTCTGAAGGAGCATGACCCGGAGCGAGCCCGCCGCCTCATGACAGATCACATCTCGGCCCAAGGTTCGCGCCTGATCGACATCCTCGCCGAACGCGGGCTCTGGGGCGACGTCGAGGAGTGATCCAGTCAAGGGCCGAGTTCAAGCTGGACCGTCTGTCAGGGAGTAAAGGCACCCTTGCCTGAGGTCTGTTTCTCCGACAGCTCATAGGCCGGGACTGCTTCCTCGAGACGCCACCGATCGGTGAACAAGGCGTCGACGTCGATGCCTCTCTGGACGACGTAGTTCGCGCACTCGTCCATCGCCTGAACGGACAGCGTCCACGACGGAACACCGGTCACCTGCTTGTAGAGGTGCTCGGTCAGGTCGAAGTGAATTGTCGATCCGACTCCGACCCAGCACGCCACGCCCCACAGGTCAAGCACCTGGAGCGCCGCCTGTGCCGCCGACGATGCCCCCGAAGTCTCGAGACTCTTGGAGACGCCACGCCCTCCGGTCAGATCTCGTACACCCTCCGGAACCGAGTCGATCTCGGCGGGATTCAGCGTCTCCCAGGCGCCAAAGGCGCGAGCGCGCTCGAGCCGCGCCGGCGAAATGTCCAGCGCGATGACCCGGGCGCCGAGGGCGGACGCGAGCTGCGTCGCGGCGAGCCCGACCGGGCCCTGACCGAACACTGCGATGGTGTCATCGCCGCGGAGTTGCAGACGCTTCAGCGCTCCCCATGCTGTTCCCGTCCCGCAACTGATCGCCGCTGCAGCGAGGTAGGTCAATCCCTCGGGCATGGGCAGTACGGCGCTGATGGGAACACTGACGTACTGAGCGTGGGAACCCGGTGCGGTAGCGCCCATTGCAGTTGCACCGTTGCGACACATCTGAGTCCAGCCCGTCCGGCACTGGTCGCATCGGCCGCAGCCGAAGTAGTGATGCACCATGACCGGACGGCCGACCCACTCGCCCGACACCTGCGAGCCGCTTGCTACCACCACGCCGGCCGGCTCATGTCCCGCGATAGTGGGCACCTGCAGTCTCGGGCCACGGAAGGTGTGCAGGTCTGATCCACACATCCCCGACGCCTTGATTTCGATGACGACCTGGTCCTGACCGGGCACCGGGTCGTCCAGCGTCTCGACGTTCAACTCGCGCTCGCCGTAGAACACAATTGCCTGCATAGGGACCGCTCCTCCTGGCATCGCCCCGCGG
This sequence comes from Kribbella caucasensis, assembly GCF_004361855.1. GTDB lineage: Bacteria > Actinomycetota > Actinomycetes > Propionibacteriales > Kribbellaceae > Kribbella > Kribbella caucasensis. Next base: position 355,642 of record NZ_SNWQ01000003.1, on the reverse strand, counting down.
GGCCTTGCGGGCACGGCACATAAAATATATTATGCAACACGGATGCCGAGGTCAACGCCTAGCCATGCGTACGTCAGCTCACCCCATAGGCCGGCTTCAGGAATCACAGCCTGGCCGTTTCGCGTTGCAGTCGGCATGTTTCGACCCGTGGGACCAGCACACACGTTGAGAGGGTTCACGATGACCGACGGCGCACTGAGCAGCCACGATCGGCTCTACATCGGAGGCGAGTGGGTGGTGCCCGCCGGCGACGATCGCATCCCGGTCATCTCACCGGTCAGCGAGGAGGTCATCGCAAGCGTTCCCGCGGGCACGCGCGCAGACATCGACCGCGCTGTCACGGCTGCCCATGAGGCGCTTGTCGCGAACCCGTGGGCGTCCACGACGCTGGAAGACCGGATCGCCCTCGTGGAACGGCTCCGAGACCTTCTCGTGAAGCACTCGGAGGAACTGGCCCAGGTCATCACCGAGGAGATGGGCTGTCCGATCTCCCAGTCCCGCGCGATTCAGGTCGTCAACCCGGTGCGGATCTTGGAGGGGTATGTCGAAGCCGCCACGCGCTACCCGTTCCGCTCCGTACGGCGTTCTGAGCATGGCCAAGCCCTTGTCCTTCGCGAACCTGTTGGCGTGGTTGCCGCAGTGGTCCCCTGGAACGTCCCGCTGTCGCTCACCATTCAGAAGCTCGTCCCGGCTCTCCTCACGGGATGCACCATCGTGCTCAAGCCGTCGCCCGAAACCCCTCTCGACGCGTACGTCGTGGCGCGCCTGCTCGACGAGGCCGGCTGCCCGCCTGGAGTGGTCAACATTGTTCCCGCGGACCGTGACGTCAGCGAGTACCTGATCGGCCATCCGGGAGTCGCCAAGGTGACCTTCACCGGTTCCAGCGCCGCGGGCCGGCGCATCGCGGAAGTCTGCGGAAAGGACCTTCGGCGAGTGACTCTTGAACTCGGCGGCAAGTCGGCAGCAGTCGTGCTACCCGATGCCGACCTGGATCTCACCGTAGAAGCGCTGCGACTCGGCAGCTTCCGGAACAACGGCCAGATCTGCACCCTGAAGACCCGCCTTGTCGTACCCGCCGAACTGCAGGACGAGTTCGTCGATCGGCTCGGCGACCTGCTCGACTCGATGGTGGTCGGCGATCCCCGCGACGCGGCAACGCACATCGGACCCCTGGTGAGCGAACGGCAGCGCACCCGGGTCGAGGGCTACATCGCGACCGGTCTGGCCGAAGGCGGCCGTCTGGCTCACGGTGGCGGCCGGCCCGACATCGATCGAGGCTGGTTCGTCGAGCCGACGGTGTTCGCGGACGTGGACCCGAACGCGACCATCGCCCAGCAGGAGATCTTCGGTCCGGTCGTCGCCGTCATTCCGTACGCGAACGAGGACGAGGCGATCACGATCGCGAACAACTCGACGTACGGACTGAACGGCGCGGTCTTCACGACCGATGTCGAACGAGGCGTCGAGGTGGCGCGCCGGCTGGAGACCGGGACGGTCGAGCTGAATGGGAACTCCGCGGGATTCCAGGCTCCGATGGGCGGCGTCAAGTACAGCGGCTTGGGACGCGAGTTCGGGCCGGAAGGCCTCGATCCCTTCGTCGAGCTGAAGTCCATCGGAATCCCGCCTGCCATCGCCGACGCGCTGGCCTAGGCGTCCAGACTGCAGGTGCTGCCCAGACACATAAGCACTGATCATATTTTATGTTTAATGTACGGCAAGAGGAATGAGTGAAGCGATGCCTCTCGACAACGACGACATCGAGCTCTTCGAGCACGAGCTCGCAAAGGCCCTTCCTGCTGCCAATATTCCTACTCTGCTGCTCCTGCTCTACCAGTTCACCGGGGAGGAGCGATGGCTCCTGCCGCCATTCACGCCCGAGGCGAGCCGCTGGGACGACAACGACTCAGGGGGCCTGCTGTCCGCCATGCAGGACGAGGTCCGGACGGCTGCGTTCGAGGCGATTGTCGCCTGGAAGCGCGGAGGACGGATCGCCAAGCCGCTCCCCACAGCCGCCGAGCTCATCCAGATGATGACGGTATCGGAAGCGCAACCCATCCCGGCCGACTATGCCCAGCTCATGCTCCACAAGCTTGCGAGGTACGCCGGCGAAACTCCGGAGCCGATCGACCTGCCCGAGGGTTTCAGGGTGCTGATCATCGGCGCGGGCATGTCGGGCGTCGCCGCGGCGGTCCGCTTGCAACAGGCGGGCGTCGACTACACCATCATCGAGAAGCAGGACCAGGCCGGCGGAGTGTGGCACTCACACCACTACCCCGGCTGCGGTGTCGACACCCCAGGACACCTGTACTCGTACAGTTTCGCCAACGGCGACTGGACCATGTTCTTTCCACTTCAGACCGAGGTCGAGAGCTACTTCCAGCGCGTTGCGAAAGAGGCCGGCATCGAGGACCGCGTCGAGTTCGGCACCGAGTGCCTCACCACTCGCTACGACGAAGAGACCTACACGTGGCATTCGCTGCTCAGGCGCTCCGACGGGAGCGAGGAGACTCTGGTCACCAATGCGGTGATCTCGGCGGTGGGTGGATTCACCACGCCCAAGTGGCCCGACATCCCTGGCCTCCGCGACTTCGACGGGCCGGTCGTTCACACGTCGAAATGGGATCCAGGCATCGAGCTCGAGGGCAAACGGGTCGCTGTCATCGGCAACGGCGCGAGCGCTATGCAACTCGTACCTGCTGTCGCCGACACAGTCAGGTCGCTGACCGTCTTCCAGCGCTCGCGCCAGTGGGCGGCACCGTTCCCGAAGTTCAGGAAGCCGGTGCCCGACGCCGTTCGCTTCCTCCTGCGTGAGGTGCCGCACTACCAGTGGCTTTATCGCCTGCGCCTGAGCTGGATCTTCGACAGCCAAGTGCACGAAGCGCTCCTGAAGGACCCGGAGTGGAAGCATCCTGAGCGGTCGATCAACGCCACGAACGAGGGTCATCGGGAAGTCTTCACCCGCTACATCCACGACCAGCTGGCCGATCGTCCGGACCTGATCGAGAAGGTCACTCCGACGTTTCCACCGTTCGGCAAGCGGATGCTGCTGGACAACGGCTGGTACAAGGCCCTCAAGAAGCCGCACGTGACGCTGGTCGACAACGGGGTCGCAAGCGTCGCAGGCAACAAGGTCTCGAGCACGGGTGGCGAGGCACACGAGGTCGACGTCCTCATCGTCGCCACCGGGTACGACGTGACGCGATTCCTCTCCCCCGTCGAGGTGATCGGCCGCGGCGGAACCACGATCCGCGAGGCGTGGGACGGCGACGACTCGCGCGCGTACCTGGGCACCGTCGTTCCGCAGTTCCCCAACCTCTTCATGCTCTACGGCCCGAACACCGCCCTTGGGCACGGCGGCAGCTTCATCTTCACCGTCGAGTGCCAGATCGACTTCGTCCTCTCGGCGCTCCGCCAGATCGCCCAGCACAAGCTGCGCGAAATCGAGTGCCGGCCCGAGGTGTACGACGCGTACAACGAGAAGATCCAGGCGATGCACCAGAAGATGATCTGGAGCCACCCGGGCATGTCGACCTACTTCCGCAACTCCCGCGGCCGGGTCGTGACGAACAGCCCATGGCGGCTCCTCGACTACTGGCACTTGACGCGGGAAGCAGCTTTGGCCGACTTCGCGACCGTGCCCCAGCTCGACATCGTCGACTCGTCGCATCCCGACGTACCGGACGACTTCGCTTACGACCAAGTGGCGACAGGGCCGTTCCACTTCCAGCCGGGCTCGACCTCGGCGTAACCAACGCCACCGCAAAGGAGGGTCTCGATGACAGTACTCGTGACCGGCATCGGCTTCGTCGGCGCCTACATCGTGCGCGACCTGGTCCAGTCCGGCGAGCGGGTCGTCCTGTTCGGGCTGTTCGGCGGCAGCCCGGACGGCGCCGGCAAGTACCCCGACATCGACAATGCGCGCTACATCGTCGGCGCTGCAGGATGGGAACAGGTCACGGTGGTTGTCGGCGACATCCGCGACCGCGACCTTCTCAGCCGGACGATCGAGATCCACGACGTGACCCGGATCGTTCACCTGGCATCACTTGTAGCGGCCGCCTCCGAGGCCAACATCCCTCGAGCGATCGAAGTGAATATCGGCGGCAGCGTCAACGTCTTCGAGACAGCTGTCGAGCACAGCGTGGAACGTGTCGTGTGGGCGAGCTCGATCAACGTCTTCGGACCTCGCTCGATCTCCCCCGCGGGCGTGATCGATGACACCAGCGTGCTCGATCCCCAGTCCACGTACGGCAGCACAAAGGCGTTCCTGGAGCAGATCGCCCGCCGGTACCACGACAACTCCGGCCTCAGTGTCGTCGGGTTGCGGCTCGGCAAGGTCTACGGCTTCGGGGAACACGTGAAGGCGGGGCGTGGCGGAGGAAACACCTGGTTCGCCAACCTCGTGGAGAATCCCGCCCGCGGCATCGGGCCATCGATCGTCCCCTTCGGCGACCACCACCTCGGGTTCCACTACATCGAGGACGTCGCGCGCTCCTTTCTCACCGCGCTCGAGTCCCGCAACGGAAGCGGAGAAAGCTTCGTAACCAGTGGCGACTATCGGCCAATCCGAGAAGCGTTCGAGTTTGTTCGCAAGGTCCTTCCAGCTGCGGAGATGGAACTGGTCGACGGAGGCGAAGCCGCCGGCCTCAAGCCGGGCGCCGAAACCAACTGGGCACTCCGCTACGACGCCTCCCAGGCGAAGAAGGTGCTCGGCATCGCGCCTTCCTACACAATGGAGGAGGGCTTGTACCGCACGATCAGCGCCTACCGCGCCTACGTCGGGCTGCCACCAGTCGACCACCCCACCACGAGTTCGTGGTCGCCGAGATCGACCAGGCCATGAGCACGGTGGTGTACAAGTACATTCGCCCGTGACAAGGAGTTATCACGGCGGTGGCCCCGGCCGTCGACAGCTGCCTTCGGACGATCGATCACCACGACTCGAGCCCCCAGTTCGACGAGCCATTCGAAGTTCTGCGTCGGGTCAACGCTCATCGGCACAACGCTGTCCAGTCGTCGCCCCAGTCAGGAACGCCAACTGCTGAGCCGCCACAGCCCCAGGCTAGTCGGCCTCAGCCGCTTACGGTGAACCAGACCACATCTGGGGAGGGCTGGCAGAGCCTTCCACCTCCGCCACACCGCAGGGCACGCTAGAGATGGCACCAGCTGCCGGCGCCACACAATCAACAGCTGCCACAAGTACCAGGAGGAGAACAACCTTGCTCACCGTCAACGCGTACACGGCTCCTTCGGCGACCGAACCGCTGATCCCGGCGAAGATCCAGCGTCGTGATGTACGGCCGCATGACGTGCTGATCGACATCGCCTATGCCGGCATCTGTCACTCCGACATCCACACCGTCCGCGGCGACTGGGGTCCGATCAACTACCCGCAGGTCGTCGGACACGAGATCGTCGGGGTCGTTCGCGAGGTCGGCTCGGCCGTGACCAAGCACAGCGTCGGCGACCGGGTCGCATCGGCGTCGCCGGAGCCCGCATCCACCATGAACGACTCACCAGGTAGTCCAATGGTTCCAGGACTGTCGGTGGCCTCAGACCGCAGCTACTTCGCCAACTGCCGGCGCCGGAAGTATCCGTCCAGCGCGACCGCGAGAACCAGGATGATCGCCTTGACGACGTTCTGCGAGTACGTCGGGACTCCGAGCAGTGACATGCCGTTGTCCATCGTAGCCAACAGGAACGCACCGAGAATGGCTCCGCGGATCGAGCCGACGCCGCCCCGCAAGGACGTGCCGCCGATCACGGCAGCGGCGATCGCAACGAGTTCCAACGTATTGCCCGCATCCGGGCTCGCAACACCGGCCCGGGCGGTGAGCATGGTGCCTGCAATGCCGTAGATCGCGCCCATCACCAGGAAGCCGATGAGCACCGTTCGCTTCGCGTTGATACCCGCGTAGACCGCAGCCTCTGCGTTCGATCCCAGCAGGAAGATCCGGCGACCCAGTTTCGCCCGGCCCAGCACTCCACCCAGTACCATCGCGACGCCGAGAATCCAGAGCAACGCGTTCGGCAAGCCGGTCGGTGTCTGCCCGATCACGATCACCAGGACCGCGATCGCCACGGATACCGTAAGCCGCACGATCAGCGCGACCAGACTCCCGGCACGCTCGGCCCCGCGTCGTCCCGCGATCGCCCAACGGGCTCCGACAGCGAGAACCGCCAGCCCCAGGCCGTAGACCAGTGGAATGGGCATGCGCCCCTCAGTGACGAAGATGAGGTCGTTGCTGACCGGCCCGATAGGCGTGGCTTTCGCCAACAGCAGACCGAGACCGCGCCAGAGGAGGAACCCTGCCAGGGTGACGATGAAGGCTGGGACAGCGAACCGCGTGATCACGAGACCATTGACCAGTCCCAGGACGATTCCGGCGACTACGCCGGCACCAATGCTCGGCACCACGCCCCAGCCCTGAACCTGAAAGTGGGCTACCACCAGGCCGGTGAAGAACGCGGCGCTGCCGACCGACAGGTCGATCTCCCCCATGATGATCAGCATCGCCATGCCGGCCGCCACGACGGCGACCACCGCCGTCTGCCGCAGCAGCAAGGAAGCGTTCGTGGAGGTGAGGAACAAGCCGCCGGACACCTGCTGGAAGTACAGGATGAGCACGAGCGCCGCGGCGGTCAGTACCGTGGATCGGGAAAGAAGCGCGGCGACGACACGGCTGTACGCACGACCGGCTGCACGCGGAGCATCGTGGTCATCTGCGGTCTGCGGCACTTTGCGGGAACTTTCTTGAAGGGTCATGGCATCGAGGCTCCGGTCGCGGCCGACATGAGATCGTGAGCGCTCGCACCACGCGAGAACTCACCTCGGATCCGGCACTTGTACATAACGAGGATGCGGTCAGCTTCTGTCAGGACTTCGTCTACATCGCTCGAGATGAGCAGAACGCCGACTTCGAGTTCACGGGCGATCTTTCGGACCAGCTGGTAGATGTCGCGGCGCGCTCCGACATCCACACCCAGGGTCGGCTCGTCGAGGATGAGTACCTTCAGGTCATCGATCAGGCACCGCCCCAACAAGACCTTCTGCTGGTTACCACCACTCAACGCATCGATGGCGATTCGCGTCCGTGGCGGCCTGACCCCAAGCTTCTGGACGAACTCGTCGACTCGATGCCGTTCCCTGGGTTTGTCGACCAGCAATCGCATCCGGCTGAGATCATCGAGCATCGAGACCGTCATGTTGGAAGACACGGACTGACCGTGGAAGACCCCCTGAGACTTCCGGTCCTCGACAAGAAGCGACAGCCCTCTCTTCAGGGCACGGTTGGTGTTCTTGGGCAGGCCCTGCGTCCCACCGATGTGGCACTCTCCGGTGACAGGGCCAGGCCAGGCGCCGAAGAGCGCTCGCCCCAGCTCGGTGCGCCCGGCGCCCACCAATCCGTAGAGACCGACAATCTCCCCCGGGTAGACATCGAGGCTCACATCAAGCACCCGCGGCCGCTGCTGCTTGTCATTCACGAAGACGGAGAGGTTTCGCACCCGAAGTGCGGGATCACCGCTCGCTGGTTTCGTCGGCGCGACATGGGCAATCGCCTCGATCGACCGAAGGGTCTCGCCCAACATGGCGCTCACCAACTCGGCCTGGCGTGGCACGGAGTCGTAGCCGGCGACCAGGCGGCCGTTCCGCAACACCATCACATCGTCGGCCACCCGCTTCAACTCATCCAGCCGATGGGTGATGTAGATGATTCCGACGCCGGCCTTCCGGAAACTACGCAGCCGATCCAGAAGCACCCCAGCCTCCGCCTCGGTCAGTGCAGCAGTTGGCTCATCCAGGATGAGCACCCGTGCCGAACGGTGCAGCGCCGCGGCCAGGACGATCAGGCGTCGCTCCGAAGGAGTGAGAACGGCCGCCGGCGCTCGTGGGTCGACCTCCAACCCGAAAGTCTCGAGCGCCTTGCGAGCCTCCCGGACGGCCGCGCGTTCGTCGTAGAGACCGTGCCGGCCGGGAAGGTGCGCCGCGAACATGTTCTCGGCAATCGTCAGATGCGGAACGACGTGAAGCTCCTGGGGAACCATCACCACCCCTGCGGTGTCGCTGGCATACGGCGATGAGAACTGCGCCGGATTGCCGTCGACTTCGACCGTGCCGGCGTATTCCCCGTAGGGAACCACCCCACTGAGAATCTTGACCAGCGTCGACTTGCCGGCACCGTTCTCGCCGACCACCGCCAGAACCTGCCCCTCGTGAAGGGTCAAGTCCACGTCGTTCAGGACCGTGGTGCTGCCGTAAACCTTGGTCAGGGACCGAGCGACGAGCAGTGCTGTCGCCCGGCCATCGACCGACGGTACCGCGCCCGCAACCGGTTGGTCATTGTCCACAGGTGCTCGCCCCTTCGGATCCGAAGACCTGCTCCTGCTTCACCCACCCGGTAGGGGCACTCTTGGTGAGGAACTCACACAGGTTGTCCTTGGTCACCGAGGACAACGGTGTGTGAAGGACCGGGACCCCGGCCTGCGTTTTCGAGTCCGGCGTGGGCGGCTCGCTTCCCGACGCGAACGCGTGCGCGATGGTCATCGCATTGGTCGCCTGCTTGTCGACCGCGGTCCAGGTCGTCTGGCCCTGCCAGCCCTGGGCGATGTAGGCCAGGCTCGCCGGAGAGCCATCACTCCCGGTGGACCACACGGTGCCCGCCTGCTTGCCGGTTGCCTTCAGCGCCTGGGCGACCGCCTGTGCGCCGTTGTCCCACATCACCAGAAAGGCGTCGATGTTCGGCTCCTTCTGAAGGGCCGCCTCGGCGTTCCGCTGCGCCGCGGCCTGATCCCAGCCGGGCGTCGTGTTGTCGTACACGACCTCGATCTTCGGGTTGTTCCCGATCAGCTTGTCGTAGGACTCGCTCATCTGGACCATGGCCGGAGTCGACGGGTCGCCGCGGATGATGGCAACCTTCGCGACGCGTCCGGCCGGAAGATGGTCGATCACGGACTGGGCCTGCACCGCGCCCATCTCGACATTGTCGCGCTGGACGACGTAGTCGACATTCGCTCCGGCCACGTCCTCGTCGTACGCGATCACCTTGATGCCCCGCTGCTGCGCCTGGCTCACGATCGGCGCGAACGCCTTCGAGTTGATCTGGTTCAGCACCAGGACCTTGATACCTCGCTGGAACATACTCTGGATCTGGCTGAGCTGGGTCTCCAGGTTGTTGTTCGCGAAGTTGGAGATGACGCTGTCGCCGTTCTGCGCGGCGACCTCCTTCATCTTCTTCTCCTCGAAGTTGAAGCGCGCCACCTGGTTCGTATACAGCGAAACGCCGATCAGGTTGCCCTTGTTCCCGGCACTCGCCCCTTGGCCGGCATCACCCTGGGCGGCACAGGCGGTGAGTACCAACGACAAGGCAGCAAAGATGACCGCCACAAGCACGGTGGGTCGGCGTGCACTTGGTTTGCGAGATCTGGCCATTGGACTCGAGCCTCCTGAGGCGAGTGCCGTACATAATATATCTTTCGAGGAAGTGTCATCGTGTTACGCACCCATGTCAAGAGTTCGGGTGCGGGCCACGGGCAACGGCATTGACGCATCCTGATGCTGTTGGTGTTCACCGTGGACAGCGGTGGCACAGCGTGGCGACTGTTGGGCACTGAGTTATATACGATATAGGCTTGCGGAGAATGCCGCAGCCCGACCTGGGCTGTCAGGAAGGTCGGCGCTCTGCCCGTTGCCGCAACACCCGGCCGAGTGAGTGCGCTTCTCTGAGCAGCAGTGGGCCGAGTTCCCGCTGGCGCTTCGGTCCGAACCGAGCTTCGATGCCGGTGAGCGTGAGAGCACCAATCGGCTCCTCATTGGCATCGAAGACGGCGGCCGCCATGCCCCAGCTCCCCTCGACGACGAGCCCGGGATTCAGGGCCCACCCTTTGCTCCTGACCTCGTCGAGCCGCCGGTGGACTTCCGCGGCCGAATGCCGCGGACCGTAGCGCTCCGTCAGATCGGCGCCCGCGAGGTAGTTGTCCACCTCTCGCGGATGCATGAAGGCAAGCACAGCCAAACCTGCCGACACGACACCCAGCGGGAATCGCGCCCCCTCGTAGAGCACATGCGATCGGATCGGGAAGGCCCCGTCCTCTCGAATCAGGCAGACGGTCTCGTCGCCACGGCGTACCGAGAAGAAGGCGCTCTCGCCGGTGGCTTCGGCCAGACGCCGCACCCACGGCTGCGCAACGGACCGAACGTCGTACCTCGGAGCGGCGGTGATGCTCAACAGGAAGAACTCCGGCCCAAGGAGCCAGTTGCCGGTGTCTGCGTCGCGTTCGACCAGTCCTTGCGCCCGCAGTGCAGTCAACAGGCGGTGAACCGTTGGCCGGCTCAGTTCGCTGTCCCGCGCCAATGCGGACGTACTGGCTCCGGCCGGTTCGGCCTGGGACACCACGCGAAATAGAACGCTCAACCGTCCCACCATCGACGCCGACTCTTGCATACCAGCATGGTCGTTCACTCAGTGAACGGGTTCAAGACCAGCTGTATCAAGACACGAGCAGTTTCTGGCCATCGGCCGTCCACCTCTTGAGCAGTCGGCGTTGGACGTGAGTTGATCCGTCCCGTCTCGGACGAAGGGAGCTGTGATGGACAAGGTAAGTGCGGGTGCTGCCGATGCGGTCGCGGACATTCCCGACGGCGCGACGCTCGCGGTGGGGGGTTTCGGGTTGTGCGGAATCCCGTCGGTTCTCATCGAGGCACTGTTGGCGGCCGGCACGACCTATCTGGAGGTCGTCTCCAACAATTGCGGTATCGACGACTGGGGGCTGGGCCGTCTCCTGGCGGCTCGGCGCATCCGCCGGATGGTCTCGTCGTACGTCGGCGAGAACAAGGAGTTCGCCCGTCAGTACCTGGCCGGCGAGTTGGAAGTCGAGCTGACACCTCAAGGAACCCTCGCCGAGCGCATGCGCGCCGGTGGAGTGGGGATCCCGGCGTTCTACACCGCGACCGGCGTCGGCACCCAGGTCGCTGGCGGAGGGCTTCCCTGGCGATACGGACCGGACGGCAGCGTAGTCAACGCCTCACCGGCCAAGCCGACCAAGATCTTCGCGACCCGCGACGGCGATCGCGAGTTTGTTCTCGAGGAAGCAATCGTCGCGGACTTCGGCCTCGTACGGGCGTGGAAGGGCGACCGGCACGGCAACCTCGTCTACCGCGACGCAGCTCAGAACTTCAATCCGCTGGCAGCGGTGTGCGGACGGGTCACCATTGCCGAGGTCGAGGAACTCGTCGAACCGGGCGAGCTCGACCCGAACCACGTGCACACACCGGGAGTGTTCGTGCAACGCGTCGTGGTGCTCACACCCGAGCAGGCGTCAGACAAGCGGATCGAGAAGAGGACGGTGCGCACGGCATGAGCTGGAGTCGTGAGGAAATGGCGGCGAGGGCCGCACGTGAGCTCTCAGACGGCGCCTACGTCAATCTCGGTATCGGACTGCCCACGCTCGTCCCCAACTATGTCGACGACGACGTCGAACTCGTGCTGCAGTCCGAGAACGGAATCCTCGGCGTCGGTCCCTACCCGCTCGCGGGCGAAGAAGATGCCGACTTGATCAACGCCGGCAAGGAGACGGTCTCGGTTCGCCGAGGGGCAAGCTTCTTCGACTCCGCCACCAGTTTCGGGATGATCCGCGGCGGCAAGGTCGACGCCGCGATCCTCGGCGCGATGCAGGTCTCGAAGCGCGGTGACCTCGCCAACTGGATGATTCCCGGAAAGATGGTCAAGGGCATGGGCGGCGCCATGGACTTGGTGCACGGCGCCAAGAAGGTGATCGTCCTCATGGAGCATGTCGCGAAAGATGGCAGCTACAAGATCGTCGAGGAATGCTCGCTGCCGTACACCGGTCTTCGCGTGGTGCAACGCATCATCACTGATCTCGGCGTCCTCGACGTGCGCCCCGACGGGCTGCATCTCGCCGAGCTCGCCCCCGGCGTGACGGTCGACGAGGTCCGCGAGAAGACCGAGCCGACCATCATCGACAACACCCGGTCCGCATGAGCAGGTTGCAGCAGACCGAGGGGCTGACCGACATCCAGGAGGAGATCCTGAAGACGGTCCGCGCGTTCGTCGAGTCGGTGATTCTCCCGGTCGCCACGGAGCTGGAGGATCGCGACGAGTATCCGACCGAGATCGTCGGGGCCTCAAGGCGATGTCAGCCAACGAGCCGGCCGCCCCGATCGCCGCGAGGCCGGCGACTGCGCCCGGCTGATCCACGGGACCGCGTCTTTTGCCAGCGCCGTGACACGCCATCTCACAAGGTCCTCCACCAGCTCTGGGGTCATTCCCAGTAATAGCAAGCTGACCAGCGTGACCCCGACTTCAGCCCGTCCAGCTGCTCAGTCGACGGCGCATTGACGCCGAAGGCGATCTCAGCCGCGAGGCGCGTCGCCCGCGGTCACTCGCAGAATCACTCCGCAGCTGTTGGCCACGACACTCGCGGCTCACTCTTCAGCGGGCACTCCGACCTCGAAAAGGTTGAGCAGTTGCGCCAGGGTCCGGTAGTACCCGACAAGAACGACCAGTTCGATGAGCGCTGTCTCGCCGAGGCGGGATCGCAGACTCTGGAACTCGGCGTCCTCCACCGGGAACCGATCTTGATTCAGCAGCTCGCAGAGCCGGTACGCGGCGGCCTCGACCGGATCCGCCGCTTCGAACCGGCCACCGGCAAGGCTCTCGAGCTCGAACTGCGTCAGTCCCACTGCACGGCCGACGCGCTCGTGAGCGTAAGACTCGAATGCGCACGAGGTCGTTGCTGCGACGCTCAGGATCGCGATCTCACGCACGCGTGCGCTCAGGGACGTTCGGTACCGAATCGCAGCACCAACCTCTTGGAGAGGTCGTCCGATGTCCGGGACATGCAGCATGATGCCGAATGGGCCCGTCAGAGCGCCGGTGCCGTCAGTCAACGGGAAAAGCTGATGGCCTGCTGACCGCGGACCCGAGATGATCTGCTCGTAGAGATCATGCTGGGACCCAACGAGCTGATCTGGCGTCAGGGCGACTAACCTCACGCCGCCTCCCTCCTCTGAGCTTGCGCGACGACCCCTACTGGGCCACGTATCCGCCGTCCACTGGAAGGGCGACACCGATCACAAAACTGGCACCTGGGCTGCAGAGCCACAGAACGGCCGCGGCGATCTCCTCCGGCCGGCCGATACGGCCGATCGGAGCTTTGGCCACCGCGTCGGCCACGACCAGATCGCCCTTTGTGACCATGCCGTCGACCATCGGTGTATCGACCGTGCCGGGGCAAACGGCGTTGATCCGAACGCCCTGAGACGCGTACTCGACGGCCGCGCTCGTGCTGAGGCCGATCACCGCATGTTTCGCGGCGTGGTACGTCGTACGCCGGGCACCACCGACAAGCCCGCTCAGCGACGAGCAGTTGACGATTGCCCCGCTCCCCTGCTCGCGCATCTGACGCAGCTCGTGCTTCATGCATGCCCAGACGCCGCGAGCGTTGACCCGGTTGACCAGATCGAAGTCTTCTGCCCGCTCGTCTGCGGTGTCGATCGCCGGCCTGATGACTCCCGCATTGTTGAAGGCCATGTCCAGCCGCCCGAACATCTGCACGGTCTCGTGGACCATGCTCTCCACCTGCGCCTCGTCCGATACGTCACACGCAACGCCCAGCACCTGGTGGCCAGCGTGCTTGAAGGCCTGCTCCCTTTCGGCGACCGCGGCCGCGTTCACATCTGCGATCACAACCGCTGCACCGGAGAGCGCGAACTGCTGCGCCGTCGCCAGCCCAAGGCCGGAGGCCCCGCCCGTGACGAGAGCGACCTGCCCCGAAAAGTCGTACGTGGGATTCATGGTCTTCCTATTCGTTTGCTGCGTCAGCTAGCCCACCGACAGCTACGCCCGCGCCACCGCGCTGCCTCTCAGTCACAGGCGGCAAACAGCCTGTGCAACCGCCAAGCGTAAGGGGTGACTCCACGTCACGGCGGACGTCGTTGACGTGAATAGTTTATACATAATATGTAATCTGCGTCTATGGTGCAGTCGCGCTGAGGCGGCCCAGAACCCTGCGAGGGCGCTCCATCGCGTCGCCATACTGACTTCGACCCGCGACGCCGGTTCCGCCAAGCGCGGAGGGGATCGCCATGTACCATACATTTCATATGGTTTGAGACTCGGAGGCTCGATTGAACACCAGCAGGCGGTTCGACGCCCCCGCCACGCTCCGCACAATGCCTGGGCCTGCGCAGCTTCCCGAACGGGTCGCGGAATACGTGCGCGAAATGATCCTCTCCGGCGAGGTCAAGCCCGGCGACTTCCTCCGGATCGAGCGACTCGCCGAAGCCATCGGAGTCAGTCCAACGCCCGTGCGCGAAGGGCTGTTGGCCCTCAAAAGCGAAGGGATTGTGAATCTGCTTCCTCGGCGGGGCTTCATCGTCGCACCGATTTCGAAGCAGGACATATCTGACCTGTACTGGGCACAAGCCGTGCTCTCCGGGGAACTGGCCGCACGCGCAGCCGCGAAGATGTCGGACAGTCAAATCGAGGCGCTCGACCACAACGTCAAGTCCTACAACGAGGCAGTCGCAGCGGAGCGGTGGGATCTGGTGCCGGAACTCGGTATGGAGTTCCATCGCGAGATCCACCGCGCGGCGCAGGCGAATCGCTTGGTGCTGCTGGTTGAAGCCGTCATGGCGAACCTCCCCAACCGCACCTATGCCGCGGGGCATCCGCGCTACACGAGCAAGGAGCACCCCGCGCTCCTCAGGGCTCTCAAACGCCGCGATGCGGAACGGGCGCGCGAGCTCATGGTCAAACACATGACGAGTCAGGGCAAACGTCTGATCGAAGTCCTGAGCGAGAGGGGCCTCTGGGATCACGAGAGGCAATAGGACTCGCAGGAGATCCTTTGAGAGACCCGCAAACCCATTGGCCTGGCCCCTGCCGAAGAGGTCGACTGCTTCATAGTGACGTCGTTCACCAGCACGTTGCGGTGGATCAGCCGCGCTTGCGCCCGAATTCCTTTAGCACCGTCGAGACATCTTCAACCGTCTCCAGGGACATTGCCGTAGCGATGCAGTGCTCGATCTGCTCGCTGTCGAGCACGCCCATGGCGTTGACCCGGAACTTCTCAAAGAGGTCGTCATCGGCGGTTCCGAGGGAGTCATCAGTATTGGTGCCCTTCGGGTATCGGAGCTCCGCAACGAAGGTCTCTCCCCGCGCATCAATTTCGATTCGCGACGGCCGAGCGGCGGGATCAGTCACCATGGCTTCCACCCAGTCGGGGTGGCGAGCGTAGACGACTTTACCCATCAGTTGGGCGACCTTGGCGTCGAACACCACGTCCTCGTCCTGCCAAGCCTTGCTCGGCGGGATCCGGTGCGCTCCGACCGAGAGCCCATGGGCGATGCTGAACTGGGCGTCGACGGGGTCGCTGATCTCGTTCGTGAGCCAGGACGCGCGCTCGACGTGGCCTTCACCCCAGGCGCGGATCTCATCGATCTCCGATGGATCGATGCTGTGGGACTCGACGGTCTCCCCCAAGAGGTCGAGGAGGCCGTGGAGCGCCCGGCAATGGGGGTAGTGCTTGAAGGAGTTCTCGCGCTGGAAGGACCACGTCTGACCGAGCTCAGCTGTGAGTGCCTCCGGCTGCCAGCGACTGGTCCCGATGAACCGAGGGTATCCGAACTCGGAGTCGTCGAGCAGGTTCGGGTCACCTCGGTGCCCCAAGGAGGCCATGTACGCCGCAGTGAGCGCACTGTGAACGAGAGGACCCGCCATCGTGTACTTGATCGTCGCGACGGGGGTGTGCTCCAGCCAGGACCGGTGAGAGTTCACCGGCGAGATCGCCCCCGCGATGTTGAGGGCGTGCCGAGTCGTCTCCTCGCTGGCACCCCAGAGAGAGGCGATAGCAGCAGCGGCGCCAAAGACCGTGCTCGTGTAGCCAAGGACGGGCGGCATGGTGACCTCCCCCCTGCGAACGTCGCGGATGTAGTCCATCGCCTTGCCGAACCTGTTCGCGAGTTCATGGGCGATGGCGATCGCCGTAATGAGCTGCTTACCTGACGAGCCCTCGGCCTCGGCGACAGCGAGAGCGCCGGGCAGCACGTACGGCGACACATGCCCCGGAGGAAGAACCGCATCGAAGTCGAGCGCGTTGATGAGTTCCCCATTGGCGAACGCTGCCCCGAGGATCGACGACCGCTGCGAAGAACCGAAGATGGTCGCGGTCGAGTCCATGCCCCCGAGGAGCTGTGCATACTCGATGCCGGCGCGTCCCTTCAACTGACCACCGGCAGCCAGCGCGCAGCCGATGGAATCGAGCAGGATCCTCTTGGTCTCGTGGACCACATCACTCGGCAGCGCATCGAACGATGTCTGCGAGACGAACTGCGCGAGCTCGTGGCTCTTGGAAACCGACATGCTGGACCTCTCAGGGGTGGTCGTCTGGTGTCGGCGCAGGAGCGCCGCAGGTCGCCGGCTCTTCGACGAACTCCTCGCTGGTCGGCGGTCAACAAGAAGATAATACAGAATATATGATCACGACCAACTGCTGGAGCTCAGCATGCTCGAGGGAGACGCACGACCGTGGGCGACGGTCGACTTGTCCAGAAGCAGCTGGGGTCTTGACGCCGATCATATGAAATATATTCTACTCCCAAAGCACCCTCAACTGGGAGCACTCGGCTCATGAAGCGCTCGCCAGACCCTCGTGAAGGGAGCCGGCAATGCCCTTTTCTCTCGACCCCGAGGTCGCTGCGGGCCTTGAAACTCTGAGCGAACGCATTGGCGAAGTGGAACCGATGCCCGTCGGTGACGTCATGGCTCGGCGTGCGGTGTACGACGAGCTACAAAGGGTCATCCATGGGATGCCCCCGGTTCCCGACGACGTCACGATCACGGACTACAAGACGAGCACCGAGGAGGGTGCGCAGCTGCTGCTGCGGTGGTATGCCAAGGACAACGCCACCCCTGGATCCGCCGTCCTCTACCTTCACGGCGGGGGCATGTGCTTGAGCAGCGTGGAGATCTACGACGCTCCCGTCATGCGGTACGTCTCCGCCACCGGCGTACCCTTCCTCTCGGTTGAATACCGCTACGCTCCCGAGTTCCCGGCACCGACTCCAGTCATCGACTGCTACCGCGGTCTACAGTGGCTCGTGGAGCACGCGGCCACGCTGGGAATCGATCCCCAGCGCGTCGCCATCATGGGGGACAGCAGCGGAGGCGGCGTTGCGGCCAGCCTTGCGATATACGCGCGAGATCAGGGCGGTCCCGCGATCGCCAAGCAGATCCTGGTCTACCCCATGCTCGACGATCGCAACACAACCCCGGATCCCCTGCTCACCCCCTTCGCTCCGTGGACGTACGACGACAACATCACCGGCTGGACGGCACTTCTCGGTTCTGCCGTGGGTCGCCCGGACGTGTCGCCCTACGGTGCCGCCGCGCGCCTCCGGGACTTCAGCGGCCTGCCGCCTGCGTACATCGAGGTCGGCGAGCTCGACATCTTCAGGGACGAGAGCATCGACTACGCACGAAAGCTTTTCAGCGCCGGTGTAAGCACCGAGTTGCACATCTATCCGAAGGTGGCCCATGCCTTCGAGGCGTTCGTGCCCGACGCGGCGATCTCCAAGCAGGCGATCGAGAACCGGACCCGCGCAGTACGTTCGCTCTGAGACCGCCGGGCCTCAGACCGCCCGATGGCAAGGGGCCGCCCCGACAACCACATTGGACGATTCCTTTGAACCATCCCGAGCAAACACGCGTGATTGTGACTGTCGACGTCGACGGCCGCGCGGACTATCGCGAGCGCTTGGTCCACCGCGACGTCGTCCTGGACGAGAGCGGCCGGCCTGCCTACCTCAACAGCCAGTTGTGGGGAACGCCCGAAGGTCTACCCGTCGTCGGTTCCGGTGTGGATCCGGAGGAGGTGACGCTTCCTTGGTTTCCCGAGCCCGGCGGTGTCCGGTTCCGATTCTTCACCTTCCAACCCATGTCCAACGGTGAGGAGTCGGCCGCGACCCATGTCAGCTCCGGTGACGAGTCAGCCGAACCCTCGAACTTCCTCGACGCCTACGACTCGGCACGGCCTGGGAAGCACATCTCAGACAGCGTCGACTTCGTGCACGTCTTGTCCGGCGAGGTGGTGCTCGAACTGGAGCGTCGCGAGGTCCTGCTGAGACCGGGTGACGTGGTCATCATGCGAGGCACCTGGCACAAGTGGCGGAACGAGGGCACTCAGCCCTGCACGGTCTCCTCGGTCATGGTCGGGGCGAAGCGGCATACATCCGATGACCAGAGCCACTGAACGTGCGAACCAATCAGGAGAAGACGATGACACAACCAACCTACGACTTCAGCGGCAGGGTCGCATTCGTCACCGGCGCGGGCTCGGGCATGGGTGCGGAGACCGCACGGTGGTTCGCGCGCGCAGGCGCCGGTGTCGTCCTGGCCGACATCCACGAGGCCCTAGCGCAGTCGGTCGCCAAGGAGCTGGCGGACGCAGGACTCGCCGCGACGGCAGTACATTGTGACGTCGCAGACGAGGACCAGGTCGCGCACGCCGTTCAGATTGCCGCGAGCGAGTTCGGTCGACTTGATTACGCGTTCAATGCTGCAGGCATCCATGTGCCTGCCACCGACATCGCGGACGAAGATGCCAAGTATTTCGACCACATCAACGCCGTCAACCTGCGCGGCGTCTGGGCGTCCATGAAACACGAACTCTCGATCATGCGCCGCCAGGACTCCGGCGGTGCTGTCGTCAACTGTTCCTCCATCAGCGGCCTGATCGGCAACCCTCAATTGGCGGCGTACGACGCGACCAAGTTCGGCATCATCGGGCTGACGAAGAGCGTGGCCCTGCACTACGCCGATCGCGGTGTTCGCGTGAACGTGATCTGCCCCGGCACCTTCGACACTCCCATGGTGAGGACGCAGGTCGACGCCGGAGACATCAGCATCGACGAGATCCTCGAAACGCTGCCCATGCGCAGGATCGGCACAGTGGACGAGATCGCCTCCGTGGTGCTCTGGCTCTGCAGCGCCGGCGCCAGCTTCATCACCGGGGCCGCCCTCCCTGTCGACGGCGGATTCACCGCACAGTAGCTGCGGCACACCTCATCTACGGGACTGAAAGCTGCCCTAGGCAACTATCTCTCGATGGAGATCGCCGGTCCGGCAACCGGGCCAGTGGCTCTGTGTGTGCAGCGCCTCCACCGCGAGTCCAATCCGACAAAATCCTGACGGGCTTGGGTGTTGACCCGACTGCCACATCTCCCTAGGCTCATCGGAAGTCATATATTATGCATGCTTGGGAGGCCTCGTGAGCACGTCCCGCAAATCCCTTCGTCGGCAGTCGTTACGCTACCGATTCGCCGTAGCAGTTGTTGCTCTCGTCGGACTTGCAGCCCTCGGCGCATGTGGTGGCCCGGATGCAGCGCCGGCCGCGGAATCGGGACCGCCGACCCAGGTGTCGCAAACCGAGTGGGGCAAGCTGGTCGAGGCTGCCGCCAAGGAAGGCGAGCTGGTCGTCTACACGTCGCTCGGTGGAACGGAACCAACGTTCGAGCAGTTCGAGAAGGCCTACCCGCAGATCAACGTCACGGTGGAGCAGACCCCCACCGCCGATCTGATCTCCCGGCTCGATCAGGAGATCGAGGTCAACGCGCCCGGCGCCGACGTCGCCTTCCACGCGCAAACGTCGTGGTACCGGGATCGCGCGGAGAACGGAAGCCTGGCGGCCGTCAAGCTCAGCGCCGAAGCCGTACAGGCCGGCTGGACGGAGCGACTCGGAGATCGCGAGTACAAGACGGTCTACGCCTTCCCGTACTTCATCGGTTACAACAGCTCGACAGCGAAGAAGGTGTCGTCGGTCAAGGAGCTGGTTGACCAAGCGGGTGCCGCCAAGGTCGGGATCCTCGACGCAGCGGCGGCCACGGCGGTCTCGTTCCAGTACGACCTGTGGCTGAAGGCGTACGGCGCTGACTTCATGGAGCGCCTCTCGAAGCTCGACGTGAAGATGGACTCGTCGGCGACCACGCTCGCCCAGAGTCTCGCCGCCGGTGAACTGGACTACGTCGCCAACATGGTCCCTGGGCTGCTGGAGCCGCTGAAGGCCGACGGCGCATCGGTCGACTGGGTCGTTCCGTCGGAGAACCTCTCCGGTCCGCACTACAACGTTGCCGCGCTGAGCAGCGCCCGGCACCCGAACGCGGCCCAACTGTTCGTCGACTGGCTGGGCAACCGGCAGGCGCAGGAACTGATGATCAAGAAGCACTCCCCCGGATCGGTGCCAGTCCAGGTCAAGGGCTCCATTCCATGGGGTGACGTTGCCACCTACAAGGAGGAGGACTGGCCGAAGTCCCGATGGGACAAGTGGCTGGCCGACGAGTGGACCGGCAACTTCGGCTAGGTACAGCGCCATCGATCAGGACGATATTCCTTCGTGAATGCGGCGCCGGCCCGCTTCGGTCAGCGCCGCGGGGAGGTTGATCATGACAACCACCACGCTCGACACCACACATAACACGAGGCCCGAGGAGCCTGGTGCCAGCGCAGCAGCGCTGGCCTTCTTGAAGCGGCAAGCAGGCCCCGGGGTGACCTACGCTCTCGTGGCGACCCTCGCGGTCCTCGTGCTCGCGCCGCTGATCATCTACTACGCCCGTGCCCTTGAGAATGGGGCCGCTCCACTCCTCGGTTTGCCCGAGGTTCCCGGCCTGGGGTCCATCTTCATCACGACGCTGCTGCTCGCCCTGGGATCGACTGCCGTCGCCACCGCCCTCGCGGTCCTGCTCGGAATGCTGGTCATGCGAACTCCGATGCGCGTCCGCGGGATCGCAGCGTTCCTTCCGCAGTTGCCGCTCGTGGTGCCACCCGTCGCGATGATCGTAGGGTGGACGTTCATCTTCGCACCCCGCGTCGGATACGGAAACGTGGCGCTGCGGCAACTGCCGTTCTTCGATCACCTGTCCAACGGTCCGATCAACGTCTACTCCGTGCCGGCGATCACGGTGATCACCGGCCTCGAACTGGCCGGCATCGTCTTCGCGCTCGTTTACGCCCGGTTGAACGAGATCGGCGGAAGCCTGACGGCGGCCGCTCGCCTGTCGGGTGCCTCCATGGTGCGCAGCGTCCTGACCGTGACTCTGCCACTTCTGCGGCCGGCGCTCGTGGCCGGAGTCGTCGTCGCTTTTCTGCTCGGGCTGGGTCAGTTCACCGCTCCGCTCCTGCTGGGTACGACGGCCGGTGTGGACGTGTTGACTACCGAGATCTTCCGGATGCGCGAGGAGTACCCCATCAACTACGGGTCGACCGCGGCGCTGGGACTACCGCTGCTCCTGGTCGGAGTGCTGTCGATCGTCCTGCAGCGACGGGTGATCGGTGACCAACGCAAGTACGCCACGCAGTCGAGCGACCGCACCGCGGGCGAGCGGACGTCGCGATGGGCCTTCCTCGCTGTGGTGACGTACTCGTGCGTGACCACCGTGGTGCCGCTCCTGGCCATCATGCTCGTCGCCGTTTCCCCGTACTGGAGCGGGGACCTGAGTTCGATCGCGTTCACCGGCCAGCACTTTGGCTCCACCCTCAACAATCCGCAGGTGACGGAGTCGGTTGTCAACAGCATGGTGACGTCGCTTCTGGCGGCCGTCGTCGTGTTGCCGCTGGGGTTCTTCGGCGCGGTGCCGATGAGCGGCGCCATCCGCGTGCCGCGCGGAGTGCGTGCCGTACTGGACGCGGTCTTCCTCGCACCGCTGGCCGTCCCGCGCGCACTGCTCGGCATGGCCGTCCTCTACGTCTTCCTGCGACCGCCCTTCTCGCTGTACGGAACGACGGCTCTCTTCGTCATCGGCTACGCGTTCATCGTGCTGCCGTTCGCACTGCGATCGCAGTACTCGAGCCTGATCGGGGTGCACTCGTCGTTGTTCGAGGCGTCACGGATCTGCGGTGCGGGACCGTTGACGACCGTGTTGCGTGTCGCACTGCCGCTGGCGCGACGCGGCATGACAGCGGCGATGGCCATCATGCTCATCCTGTTGTCCCACGACTTCGCGGTATCGGTGATGGTTCGATCACCGGGGAATCACGTGATGGGGACGGTCATCTACGAGTTCTGGGAGAACGGCGGCTACCCGGAGGTGGCTGTGATGTCACTCGTGATGTCCGCGGTGACAGGGATTCTGCTCGCATTGACCATCTGGGCCGGCGGCCGATCGGCCCTGGCAAAGATCTGAGTTGGAGACAGCGATGACTGAGACCATGACCTTGGGACTGCCTGGTGAGCGCGAGGTCGACGGCGACCGCACGATCAGTGCGTCGATGACCGGCCTGGGCAAGACCTTTGTGTCCAAAGGGCGCAGCGTCGACGCGCTGAGTGATGTCGACCTCGAGATCGAGCAGGGCGAGTACGTAGTGGTGCTCGGCCCCAGCGGCTGCGGCAAATCCACCCTGCTCCGGTGCGTTGCAGGGCTCGAGGCTCCGACGACCGGGCGGATCCAACTGGCAGGGAAGACCGTCTTCTCCGTTCAACCGCAGATCGACATCAGGCCGAACGACCGGAAGGTTGGGATGGTCTTCCAGAACTATGCCCTCTGGCCGCACCTGAATGTGGAACGGAACGTCGCGTACCCGCTCAGGATGCGCAAGGTCGCGAAGGAGGACAGGCGGACCAAGGTGACGGCGGTTCTCGAAGCGGTGGAGTGCCTCCACCTGGCGAAGCGCCTTCCCGCTGAGCTCAGCGGCGGTCAGCAGCAACGCGTCGCGTTGGCACGCGCACTCGTCTACGAGCCCAGCCTGCTGCTCTTGGACGAGCCCCTCAGCAACCTGGACGCGCTGCTCCGGATCTCGCTGCGCTCGGAGCTCCTGCGGCTGCACCGCGAACTCGGGTTCACCGCGGTCCACATCACGCACGACCAGGAAGAGGCGCTCGAGATGGGCGATCGCGTCGTGCTGATGCGGGAAGGACGCATCGAGCAGGTCGGCACTCCCGAAGAGGTGTACTCCCGTCCGGTCTCGCCGTACGCGGCCGACTTCCTCGGGGTCCGAAACCGGCTCGACGTGACTGTTCGCGGAGGAGAGTTCGTGAGCGCCCTTGGGCTGAGGATGGGGGGACAACAGATCGCGTCCCACCATCCGGAAGGCACCACCTTGCGTCTGTTCGTGCGCAGCAACAGCGTCCGCGTGGGGACGCTCCAAGATCCCAGCGGATCCCACATCTCGGTAGCGGGCACTCTGGTACAGACGACGTTGAGTGAAGGGGGACGTCGCAAATACGTCCTCGACGTCGACGGAGCCACGTGGTTCGCCTTCCGGGAAGGGCCAGTCAGTTTCCAACCTGGTGAGCGAGTCGAGCTGTCAGTCGAGGTGAGGGACGCGTTGATCTACCTGGACGGCAAGCTCTGGACAATGCCCTCGACCTGATCCTGAGCCGGCACGAGCCCATCGTCCACGGTGCGACTAGACAGCGCGGTCGGGGAAGATGGCCGCCTGTTCCTTGGCGATGTCGGTCTCGACCAAGTTCTCGATCACGTGGTCGCGGGCGGCGTACCGACGGTCCAGGTGAAGTCCGCGATGTGGAGTCCCAGTTCCGTCGGTGCCTCTCGTTGTCTCTAAGGCCGGTACGGGCCGACGCGTCCGGCAGAGCCGTCGAATGCCCCAGAGCAGGACTAGCCCAAGGGCGGTGCAGGTCGCAGCGACCGCGCCGGGGAATGGAGCGGGATTGTCATCCGGAGGCGGAAGGTAGTTGCCATCAGCAAGACCAGCGGCGCGTTCGAAGTGGTTGCGGGATCCTGGGAAGAACGCGCTGTCCGTGTAGTACGCGAGGGGGAACGCCAGCGGGCCGCCGACAAGCGTCAGGACCGCCCATTGGTCGGTGTGCCGGGACTCGTGCCGGGCCAGACGCAGCTCCTCGGCCCGGGGCCCGGGGATGTTGGGACCGTAGCGGACGTACGGCGCGGCCGGCCTGCGTCGGTCATCCGCGGATCCGAAGCCGCTTGCTCCCGGGAGAATGGCCGAACTGTCGTAGCCTGCTGGCATCCATGCGACGAATGTAGACCCGATGGTGCTGCCGCCGCTGCTCGGGCGCGTCGGATCCCAGAAGGTCGCCGTCAGCGGCGGACCGGCGCATTCACTCATGCCTGCGGCTCTGGACGCGAGCAGCCCGAGTCCAGTCGTCGGCGCGTTGACCACGTCGCGGGCGACACGCCAGATCCGTGGCGGGGAGACGCCTTGGAGCACTGGCTCGGTCTGCACACGGCCGCATTCGACGTGTCCGACGCATACGCCGACATCGTGGGCGGCGCCGGCGGAAAATCGGAGAACCTTCAACTGACCCACACACGCCCAGACCGTCCCGTGCCAGTGGACGGCGGCGTAGGCCTGCGGATACGGCTGCCCACCGACCCAGCCGAATTGGTAGCCGACATCCGCACCATCGCCCAGGTCCTCGACCGGGAACGCATCGCAGACCTGGAGTTCGCCGACCGCATGCGCCCGCTGCAAGACACCGACACTGTCGCCCGCCTGGACGATGACCTCGAGGTGATGCTGAGCAGTAACGCCAACGAGGTCGGGCACCGGCTGAGCAGCGTCGTACCCATTGAACTTGCCGACGCGATCGACGACGTCCGAGCCTTCAAGGTCAGACTGAACGGTGTGAGCGGTAGGGAAACCGAGGTCACCGCGGACAACCTCCTCAACCGGGCGCACATTCTCCGGGCCGGAACCAGACTGCAAGCCTTCCGGGAAGGGCGGATCTCGGCGTACGCCGATGACGGCGGCAGCCACCTGCTTGGCGGCACCAAGGCCATTGAGTGGCTCGAGGCGGTCACAACCATCGACGACCGGCACTTCGCGCTGGTGGACGGCCACTGGTACGAGATCGACACCGACTACCAGGAGCGGCTGCGTCGAACGGTGAGTGAACTGCTCGAGGTCCGGTCCGACCTGGTTCTGCCCGACTGGCGGGCAGGCCAGTCCGAACGCACCTACAACGAAGACGCTGCACTTGATCCCGACCTTCGCCTGGTCTGTCTGGACCGCAAGGGAGTCCAGGACGAGTTCCACACCAAGTGGGGCTTCGAGGCGTGCGACCTGCTCGGCCCGGACAACGAGTTGATCCATGTCAAGAAGGCCTCGGGGTCCTCGCCGTTGAGTCACCTCTTCATGCAGGCCTGCGTGGCGATCCAGGGCCTCGAAGGTTCCGCGCAAGCACGCACCCGCTTCCGGGAACTCGTCCGGCAGCACGGACGCGGCCATGAGCTCCCGCCCGATTTCAAGCCGGCCAAGATCGTCTTCGGGATCCTGCTCAAGGCCGGTGAGGAAATCACCCCGCGCACTCTGTTTCCGTTCTCGCAGGTTGCGCTGATCCAGGCCGCTCGACTCCTGCAGTCGGCGCGCATCGAGGTAGAGGTTCGCTCCATCCACCTGGCAAAGACCTGACGCCTGCATACCGGAAGGCGCATCACTGGTCGACTCTGCGGTCAAGGACTTGGGCAGTCCCACCAGCGTGGGGTGCGGAGCAGAACTTCGTAGCCGACGCGTTCCTGCGGGATTCTGTGGCGTTCCGACAGGACTGTTGTTGCGCGTTGGCGGAGGTGCGCGGGCAGTACGTCGACCAGCGTTGGATGGAATGTCGTCGGTCCTTTGGTTGTCGGGATCGGACGTTTCGTGAGCATGAGGCTCCACAGCGAGGTGTGCACATG
Organism: Kribbella caucasensis; assembly: GCF_004361855.1. Classification (GTDB taxonomy): domain Bacteria; phylum Actinomycetota; class Actinomycetes; order Propionibacteriales; family Kribbellaceae; genus Kribbella; species Kribbella caucasensis. Next base: position 329,979 of record NZ_SNWQ01000003.1, on the reverse strand, counting down.
GGCGGCGAGGTCGACCGCCCTCGCCGCGGCGAGGACGTCGCGGGTGATCTCGAGTCCCCGGACATCGAGGTCGCCCCAGTAATGGACTTCGGTAATCGGAGTCGGATGGTCGAGAGCCGCCGGGACAGTCTGCGGAGCCCAGGAGCCCTGCCCGAACGCAACAGCGCAGTACGAGTGGCCGGACTCGGCGGCGAGGAGGCGCGCGCAGGTCCGGAACGCGGCAGTGTTCTCGACCATCAGCAGGCTGGTGCCGTCGCCAACCACCCGATAAGCGAACGGGATCGGCACGTTCTCGAACCGCAGCAGCGTCGGCGACAAGCGACCCGGGCGCCAGAGCGTCGCAGGTCCTCCGATCCGGCGGCCGATTGCCTTCTCATCGTCGAACAGCTCGGCAGATCGCTCTTCGGCCGGAATGATCGGACGCTCCGCGCCACCATCTCGCAGCCAGCGGTTCACCCGGTCGAGTACGTCGTACCGCACGTCGTTGAGGTCCACGCCCGACGCCCAAGCAAGCGCATCCACCCAAGGAACCAGGCGGCGGCCGACCCGCGCCGGCCGGCCGTCGATCAGGGTCACGAAGCGGGGCAACGGAACCGGAGCGAGGTTGTCCGTCGAAACTGACGGCTGGATCAAGCCTGCCCCGTCGGCGGCCCCGATGAGGTCGGCGAGCTGTTTCCTGGCATCGACGGCCCGGGATGCGTCGACGAACAGTCGGGTGAAAATGCGCCAGATCTCTTCGTTGTCGACCCGGGTACGCCGCCCCGCGCCTTCGCGGAGCTCGGCCACGAAGCGCTCCACGTCAGTCATGCGCCGGTTCCTCGTGCTGAACCAGCCGGATGGAATCCAGGTACATGAGATCGGCAGCTTTCTCGTCGACGACGAGATGAACGTGACCTGAGCGTGGGTTCTCGCGGCCGTCCAGTCGCACGATGTTCTTGAAGGAGGCGAGCGCACCGACGTCGTGCAGCCCGGTTGTGTAGATCAGCTGCAGTCCGAACGCATCCGCCACCCGCTGTTGCACCTCCATCAACGTGGCTTGATTGGCCTTGCCGATCGGGTTGTCCAGCAGCAGCGGCAGCGCGGCGTTCGTCTGCAGGCCGGAGGAACGGGCCTCGGTACGCATCCTGGTCAGCGCGGCGAACATGACCAACGCGACGGTCACCTTCTGGCCGCCGGAGAACACCGCCATCTCACCGATGTCCACCCGTTCGTTCGTCAGCCGTTTGTGAGGTTTCAGGATCGTCGCGTGGAACGGACCGCCGATCGAGGCCGACACCGCGGCGTACAACAGGTCCATGCCCGAGGGCACCGTCTTGTCCGGATCGGCGCACACCCGGTCCACAACCGTCGCCACCTTGCCCGACAGTTCGTCCGTCGTCTCCGGCAGCTTGGGATGGGTGAGATGCAGGAACGAACGATCTGACCACTCCTCGAGCCCGGCCGGCATCCGGGTCCGTCGCTGCATCCGCTCGAGCAGCTTCACGGTCTCCTTCACCTTGCCAACCAAATGCTCGATCACGATCCTCCGGTGCCGCTCGACATCGGCGAGCTGGTTCTCGATGGTCAACGCGAACGTGTGCAGCTGAGCAGTCAACTGACGTGCATAGGAGCCGCGTTGATCCGCCGTGCCCTCCGTCAAGCGTGGCAGCAGCGTCGGCAGCTCGTCCGTGAGCAGCTTTCTGAACTGATTGGCGAGATGGCGTACGTCGTCCAGCGCGCCGTCACGTTCCTGGATCGCGAGCCTGATGTATTCGGCGGCATCGTCGAGCTTGGTCTGACGGCCGCGCCGGGCCTTCTCGGCAAGCTCCGGGCCACCCGACCACGCCGGCACCTCCCGCGGCAGGTCGATGATGTCGGCGGGGCGATCCATCACCACCGCACAGCGGCGCAGCACCACCGCGAGGTCGGCCGCCTCCCGCTCGAAGGCCTTCCGATCGACTTCGGCCTCCGCTGCCACTCGGGCGTGATGCGCCTGGGATTCTGTCGCTTCCGAGTGTTCCTCGAACGCGGCAGCGGCCTGCGCCGTCAGCTGTTCGAGCAGCTCTCGCGCTCGGTCGGCGGTAGCCGGTTCCTCGTCGAGCGGCGCCCGTCGACTCGGTGGGATCGCCTCCTTCTCCCGCAGGTCGTCTCGGGCAAGGGACAACGCCCGCTCGGCGAGTGCCTCCTGTTTTCCGAGCTCCATCAGGCGCTCCTTGGCAACTCTGAGCGCCGTCTCGCGTGACTCCAACGTGGCACCCTCCGGACCCGATAGCAGGGCCTGAGCGAGGGTGACGACCTCGCCGTTCGCCTGCCGGATCAGCGCCCCCAGCTCCGCGAGTTGCGTCTGCAGGTCCTTGCGCTCGCGCAGCAGTTCGCTGGGCGGACTGGCCAACTGCAGCTCGGCTCGCGCAGCCTCGAGCGCATGCTCCAAGCTATCGACGGGGTCGTCGGGCGGTACAGCCTCCACGGACTCCAGCCGCCAGTGGGTGAACGTGCTGTCGACTCCACGGATGCGAACCCGCACGTCCGTGATCATCCCGTTCGCCGCTATCTCCCGGGCGCGAGCCGATCGGCGGTCCGCATCAGCCTGCTGAGAACGACGCTTTGCCGTCGCGAGCTGATCCCTCGCCTCCCGCAGCTCGTCCAACACCCCTGGCCTAGCTGCCTGACTAGCGCTCAGCCGACGAAGGGCACCTTGCGCTCGCTCGACCTCACCCAGTCGATCACGAGCCGGCTGCACCGCCTCCGTCGCGGCCTGCGCCGTTGACCGGGCTTGCCAGTAGTCCTCCGCTGCCGTCCTGAGGCGCTCGCGAACCTCCTCCACAATCACTTGGCTGTCAGCCACCGCTGTGCGCCAGCGAGCGACAGCGTCGGCCGGATGCCGTTCAAGAAGACCGGTCAATGCTGCCCGCGCCGACCTGGCCTCGTCCTCTCGGGCCCTCGTGGCTTGCTTGTCCTCGTCGAAGGCGTCCAGCCTGGTCTCGCGAAGCGTCGCTTCGGCCGCAGCCGCGTTGTCGTCGTACAACGCAGCCGGACCCTGGAGAACCGTGAACGGCTCCGTCCGGTCCCCGCCAAGGGCAGCCGCGGTCGTCAGAACGACCGGGCCGGTCAGCACCACGCTGCCGGCGATCTCGGCCGCGGCTTCCAGGTCAGCTGGATTGTCCAGAACCACTCCGCTGACAACCTCGGGACAGCGCGAGATGAACGCCGCCTGCTGATCGACCGGCACCCGCCTGCGGAGGACGTCCCAACCAGAGAAGACCGGGCCGACGTCCTCCGCCGCGGCGAGGACTTCCAGGACTGCCTCAACATCCGGGCTGGGTGGCAGCAACCCCGTGCGGTGCAACCAATCCACGGCCCGGGTATCCGTCGCGGCCGCGAGCTCGACCGCGACTCGATCGGCCGCCGCCCGGTCCGCGTCACGTCTGAGCCGATCGGCCGCCGCTTCACCGTCTTGCCAGACATCGGGGTGTGCGGCCTCGAACACCGCGGCCAGGCCCGGCGTCTCCAGCAGTTGATTCAGTGCGACGTCCACCGCCTCCGACCGCGCGGCGGCCTTCTCGTACTCTGCCTGAGCCGCACTCAACGCCCCTCGCGCAGATTCACGCTCGTCCTCAGCCTTGCCGACCGCCAGGAGAGCACCGTCCGCCGCCGACGCGAGGCGCTCGACCTCGTCGCCCCAGCGGGAGCACTCGGCCGCAGCCGACGCCAGAGCGTCATCGAGCGGCTGCCCAGACCTGATCAAGCCGTCTTCGATCGCCCGGGTCAGCTCCTCGTCGAGTCCGCGCAACCGTTCCTCAGCGGACACCAATGCGCCGGTCGCCTGGAGGTGCTGGCTCCGGGCCTTCTCCTCCTCGTCCTCGGCGACCGCACCGGCCTGGCGGGCATCCGCGAGTTCCTCCTCCGCGCCGTCAAGCGTCTCCTGCTCGACGGCGCGCAACCTCGTGAGCTTGCTGGCAAGTCGCGACTCGGCCTGCGCGACTGCCATGCGTAAAGGCGCAGCCCGGTCGTCCAATTTCTCGAGCAGCGCATCGATCTGCGACAGCCGGGACTTGGCTTCACCCTGGGACCGCAAGCGGTCGGTGACCTCCCAGGCGTCAACCCGCGCCTGTGCCTCCTCCAGCTGCTCAGTGAGCTCTTCGTGGATCCCGGCAGCCTCCTGGTGTTGCAGTCGTGCCGCGACAAGCTGGGCCTGCCGCCCCTGCTGCTGGCGTTGATTACGGATGGACTGCGCCTTCTTCGCCTTCTCCTCGAAGTGGCCTGCCCGTCCCTGGTGGAGCCGAACGGACTCCTCCGCAAGCACCACCGCGGCCCGGAACTGATCGACTAGACGCAGACCCGCATCCCAGTTCCCGGTCGCCTCGGACCGCTCCTCCTCGAGCTGGGTCTGCTGCGAAGCGGCGTGCTCGAGCTTGCCCTCGACCGTTCGGCAGAACTGCTGCTGGGCGAGAAGGCTCGGGCGCTGTGTCAACGTGTCCCGCACGCCCTCGACCACAGCCGAGACACCGTCGGGGACCTCCGGTGGAATGATGTACGGCATCGCCCACTGCACAAGCTGGTCGCCGTTCTGGAAGTGGAACCGCTCCGAGATGGAGCCTTCATCCGCCGACATCTTCAGTTCGTCCGCGAACACCTCTGGGTCGAGCCCATGTTGACGAAGCCAGTCCGCCCAGCGCCCCTGGTGGTTGTCCGGCCGGAACGCATCTCCTTCGATCATCGACGAGATCCCGGCCGAGAAGTCGGACAGCGGGCGGCGCTGATTGTCATCGGTGTGCATCAGCCGTACGACGCTCTCGAACGTCAGCCGACCACCGCTCGGAGGTACGACGGCTGCCCAGAGCTGCCTCAGCAACTGGGTGGACTCGCGAGACCGCTCCTGGCGGCGCTGTTTCCACTGCAGTACCTGACCCAGCAAAAGCCGCGTGCCCGAGCCCGATAGCGTCCGGACACCGGCGATCTGAGCGAACTCGAGTACGACCTGCGACGTGTCTGTCGCCAGCACATAGTCGCCCAGATACTTGTCGGGCCTTCCGAGGAAGTCGTCGAGTGCCGGTCGCAGTGTGCAGAACACGAGCGACAGCCAGGACGTCTTGCCGCCCATGTTCTCCAGCCACAGCACCGACGAGGTCGGCTCCCCCTCGACGTCGGTGAGATTCACGGTGAGTGGATCGAAGCGGGCATCCGGATGCCCGACCGATTCCAGGTGAACGCGCCGAAGATGCCACATCAGTCGTCCTCCTCCGTAGCGGCCGATCGCACGGCGTCGAAGACCGCCTTCGCGGCCACCTCGCGGACGTGCAGACGGAATCGTTCGGTACTGCGGAACACGTCCGGCTTGGTGGCATCACGCACCATGAATTGCTGCTCGGCCAGCCAGCGCAACACCCGGCCGATCCGATACACGGTGCAGTCCTGACGCAAGGCCGACGATCCCTTATTCCGGGAGATCGACTTCTCCGCCACGTAGACGGCAAGCGCGTCGGCAGTGGCGATCTCGTCCCCGGCCGCCGTCGAGTCTGACTGCGCCGCTGTCGCGGCCTTCCGGATCCATTCGTCGACCTCGACGGCCGTCACCTGACGGGTTCCCGACTCACCGAACGAGCTCGCTGTGGGATAGCAGTACGTCGCGATGCCGACGAACGCGACGCCGTACGTGATCCGCTCCGCTGCCGACGTCCACTTGAACTCCCGGGCAAGGTCGTCCGACCGGAGAGAGAACGGCGAGTCGGCCGCGGCGTCAAGGATCAGGCCGACCTGCGGATCGGCGCCGAGCACACGCAGACCGAGCGGCTCGGCGGCGAACCGCACCGCACTCGCGTAGCCGGGGTCGGTCCGGAAGCGCTCCAGCAACGCCCGATGCGCGAGATCCGAACCGGGGCGGCTGGAACGGTCGACGGAGAACCTGAGAAGCCGGTTCGCGTCCGCAAAATCATCTGGCCGCATCAGCACCTCCTGGCGAACGGGACAGCAGCAGATCCGGAACCGTGAACCGGTCGAGGCTCAGGTCCATGCCACTCTCGATCGCGGCGATGCCGACCAGCATGGGATCGCGGGTCTCCGACGAGCCCCGCTCGCCCCAGCACCGCATCGAACACAGCGCCACGAGCAGCGCCACGTCGTCGTCCGCACCGGACACCAGGACCGACAGCGCAAGCGGCTCCGGCCCGAGCTGGGCCATCAACGATCGGGCCTTGGCCCAGGTGTCGTCGTCGAACCTCTCGAACGGATTCCCGATCTCCTCAAGATCGCCGAGATCCACGTCAACGAAGGCCTCCTCCCGCTCGCGGGGCCGGGCGAGCAGGACGTCGGCCAGCACCGCCAGTGACAGCACAATGGGTGCGGTCACGCCGACGGACCGTGTGACCAGTGCCGGTGCCAGCTCCGCGACTTGAACGGGTGGCATCGAGAGCAGCGGCTTGAACACATCGTCGTGCAAGTGAACCTTGCCGACGGCAAGCGAGATCGCGAATCCCTGGGCGACCTGAGCGGCCCGGAAGCGCGACCGCGCTGCCAGGATGTGCCGTTGCAGAGCGAGCAGATGTTGCAGCGTGTCGCCGACGAGCCGGACGACCGAGGCCGCCTGGGTCCGGGACGCCGGATCGACGTCCTCGGCCAACTGGGTCGCATGATCCGACAATTGATGGAGTGCCCGGACCCGCCCCTCGATGTGGGCCAGTGCGTCCTCGATCACGGCCTCGACATCGGCCTCCCAGTCGATGTCACGCAGATCGCGCTCAACCGATCGGAGGTATCGGTCGAGGCGATTGCGGTACTCCACGGCCATCCGCTGAGCCATCGCAGCAGACTGTTCCGCCTGTGACCACCGGCCGGACTCGATCTGCGCACGCAGCACCGCCTCCGCGGCGATCTGCCGGTCCTCGAGATCCAGGTCGAGACCGGCCAGGGTCAGATTGAGAGCGGCTTCGTCCGCATGCAGCCGGACCTCGCCGTCGGATGTCAATGTCTCGTAGAGGGCCACGACGCGCAAGTCCGCTCGGGTGTAGTCGGCCGGATTGATCCAGGGAACGTCGAACCCGCGAGCGGCATACCCCACGTTCAGCAGGCGATCGATGAGCCAGGTCGCGACCTCGGCATGCTCCGCCGACGTCCGCCCGGGCGCGGATCGCGCCGCCTGCGCACCGATCGCGGCCTCCACGGACGTCCGTGGAACACCGCCTTCGGGATGCAGACCGTACTCCGCCGCGATGGCGTCGAAGGCGGAGACCTGGAGCAGCCGCATGTCGTAGGCGTCCCAGGAGCGATTCGCTCCACCCGCACGGGCCGCCCGGTTCTTGTCATGCTCGATGTCCAGCAACGGCTGGAGGTGCGCGAGCACCCTCAGCCGACGCGCGAACGACCGCCCGGCGGCCTCTGAATCGGACATGTTGCTCAACGTAACCGTCGTCTCCGACATTTTCGACGGCCTACGGCGTGCCTAGAAGCCGTACAGGTGGCGCCGGGTGTACGAACGCCTCGCGCCCGCCTTCGAGCAGTCCTCGACCATCTCTCGAACCTTGGGTGATCGATCTAGCCGAGACCATCCTCGACGGCGCAGCCGCTGACGTGCCACTCAGAGTCATCCGTGCAACTGTCCGTGATCTTGGGTGACGAAATGCCCGTCACCCCGTTGACGAAAGATGCAGGCGTCAGGAGAGAAATTTGCGGCAGGTCTGAGGAGGAGACGTTGACGTGATCTCGCCGACCTGCAGCGCCTTGCCACTGACCGACCCGGAGATGTGGTTGACCACGCGGACCTCGGCCGATCTTTGAAGCGGTGACTCGAGGCAGCGTGTATCAAATCGCACCCTCTAACACCATCGCGGGGTATGATTTGATGCATGACGCCCTTGGAGCCGCCTCGCGCACGCCAACGGCTGGCGATACTGCCGCCCACTTTCACCACGGCGCAGGCGCGCCGGGCCGGCGTGCCGTCACGGGATCTGACAACGCTGGTCAGCGAAGGGGCCGCGATGGAGCTCTCGCGCGGTGTCTACCGGCGGTCCGACGCCTCCGAGACTGCACACCTCGATCTGCTGGCTGTACACGCACGAGCTTCCCACGCAGTCGTGTGCGGCGAGTCCGCACTCGCGCTGCACGATCTGATCGACGACATACCAACTGCCGTACACATCGCCGTACCGCGTGGCACCCGCCGTCCGGCGATCTCCTACCCGCCCATCGTCGTCGCGCAGTACGCGGCCAGAACCTTTGACCTCAACATCGAGCAGTTCGAGGCGGCGCCAGGGGAGTTCGTGCCGGTCTACGACGCAGCCCGGAGCGTGGTCGATGCCATGCGCCACCGCAACCGCATCGGCCACACGCTGGCCCTCGCGGCACTCGGCCGCTACCTGCGAACCAGTGGGCCCGACGGGGTCGGGAATCTCCAACACATCGCGCGCGAACTGCACGCCCTGTCCGTCATCCGGCCGGCCGTCGAAGCGGTGCTCGCCTGATGGTCAACCCTGCCCGCGACACCGTTGCCGGTCGCGTCTACAACGACTTGCGGAACTCAGCACGCCGGCAAAGGCGCGCCACCGACGAAGTCATGGTCGAGTATGTCCTCGAACGATTTCTCTACCGGCTGGCCACATCTCCAGCCGGGCGCGAACACTTCGTCCTCAAGGGCGGTCTGCTCCTGGCCCAGTTCGGCGCCCGCCGTACGACGCGGGACATCGACATCCTTGGGCAAGCCTTCGCCGGCGAGGACACCGAGATCATCCGACGGGTAACGACGATCGCGGATACCGAGGTCGACGACGGCGTCGCGTTCGACGGCGCAAGCCTGAGAACCGCGCCGATTCGAGACGACGGCCGCTACCACGGGCTCCGGTTCGTGATGCCCGCCTCGATTGCCCGTGCGCAACTGAAGCTCCAACTCGATGTCAGTGTCGGTGATCCCATCACCCCTGGGCCTCAATTCATCCAGTACCAACAACTCCTGGAGGCCGGGACCTTCAGCATCCTCGGCTATCCACTCGCCACCGTCATCGCCGAGAAACTGTCCACCGCCATCGAACTCGGCGACCTCAACACCCGCGATCGTGACTACGGCGACCTCTACCGCCTGCTACGCGTCAACGTCCTCCGCGGCGACGAATTATCTACAGCCCTCGAAGCCACAGCAGCGCACCGACGGATCACCTTGCGACCACTCAGCTCGAGCATCTCCGACCTCCCCCAGCAGCGACAGCCCTCCTACACCGCATGGCTACAACGTCAAGGCCCAGCCGCTATCGGGTACCCAACCAGCTTCGCGGACACGGTCGCGGTGGTCACAGCCTTCGCGGACCCACTCATCAGCGGCCAGGCCCGAGACAAGGCCTGGGATCCAGCCAACGCTCGGTGGACCTGACCAACCCGCCAGCCCCCGCTGGCCATGTCGCATATTCCGACAAGAGTGTTACGTCGCATCGTCCTGATCGCTGGCTGGTGGTCCCAACCCAAGTCTGCCGACCGGCGAGACCAACTGGGCACTACGCCGCGCTGCGATCTTCATGATGGCCGCAGTTCTTGGTGCAGTCATGGCGATCTCATCGCCAATCGCGACCGGTGGCCCACTCCACCCCGCTGCAGTACAGGCCAGCGGGTCGGCGGCGCGACACCGGCCTGATCGATTGCGTCCTGCGCAGTCCCCGTCGGCCGGCGGATCGCCGCGCTGTTCCACTAGAGGCGGAACGTGCAGCGGTCGTCCCGGCAGGCCATGCTGTCCGTGATGACGTCGACCAGTGGTTGCAGGTCCGGGCTCAGTGTGCATTTTGCTGGACGATCAGGCCTGAACCAAACACTGGATCTTCGCGCAGTTCGTCGGAGGCAGTTGGCAACAGTGGGTGATCGGTGCATAATTCTGGTCCTCGGCTGGTGTGCGAAATCGCGGGCATCGGCAACGAGGGGGGAAATGCCTTATGCACCTGCGGTCTTTTGCCGTCAGGAATTTTCGGCGGCTTCGGCATGTCCACATCGACCTGGCCAACAAAACGACGGTCTTCGTCGGCGCGAACAACAGCGGCAAGACGTCGGCCATGCACATACTCCAGTTGTGCATGGGAACGAGCGGCCGATTCACGATTCACGACTTCAGTGCCGAATGCTGGAGTGAGTTCGACCGGTTCGACCCGGCCGTCGAGGAGACCCGGCTCCCCGTCATCACGCTCGATCTCTGGTTCGACGTCGACGAGGCGAACCTGCATAGGGTGATCGAACTGCTTCCGGACCTCGAGTGGGAGCAGACCGACCCGGTCGGGATCCGGATCGCCTTCGAGCCCAGGGATCCGGTCGCCTTGCACAGCAACTACCTGGCGGTGAAGTCGGCTGCGGACTCGGCGACCAGCCATTGGCCGAAGAGCGTGTACGACTACCTGCGTCGCCGTCTCGACAGCGAGTACCACCTCACGTACTACAAGCTCGATCATCGAGCGGCAGACTCCCCCGACGAGACGCCGGCCGCCGAAGGCCCGCATCGTCTGGACAACGGCAGAGCCATCCTGCGCTCGATCGTCCGCGTCGATACGGTGCAGGCCCAACGACACCTGTCCGACATGGACCGCCGGGGCCGCGACGAAGACCTGTCGACGACGCTCGCCAGGTACTACGACCGCTACCTGGACAAGCCCAGCCCGGACGCGACCGCTCTCCAAGCCCTCGCTCAATCCGAGCAGCAGTTGAACGTCCACTACACAAAGGTCTTCCAACCGATACTCGAGCAGTTGCAGAAACTGGGCTATCCCGGCTTCACCGATCCCGAACTGACGATCCGGTCCGAGTTGGACGGCGACAGCATCCTCAGATCAGGCGCCCAGGTGCACTACGTCGTACCCGGCGAGCCGGTGGACCAGATCGACGGCTCGCCGATCACACTTCCCGACCGGTACAACGGCCTGGGATTCAAGAACCTCATCTACATGGTCGTGGAGATCATCGCCGCCCATCGCGCCAGGATCGAGACAGAGGTTGCCACGCCGCCGGTGCACCTGATCATGATCGAGGAACCCGAGGCGCATCTCCATGTGCAGCTGCAGCAGGTCTTCATCGGTCAGTTGAGTTCGATCCTCGCCGGCACGGAGAGCGATCCCGGCACCACCCAGTTCATCCTGACGACCCACTCGCCGCACATCGTCCACGCGGACTTCACGTCGATCCGGTACTTCGCACGAATCGGTGCTGAAGGCACCTTTCACCACAGCGAAGTGCGTGACCTCTCGGTCTTCTACGACGACATCGCGGAACAGAGCCGGAAATTCCTGCTGCAGTACCTCAAGCTCACCCATTGCGATCTCTTCTTCGCCGACGCAGCGATGCTGGTCGAGGGCAATGTCGAGCGCCTTCTGCTGCCGTTGCTGATCTCGAAGGTCAGTCCGCCTCTGGAGAACTCACACCTGACAATCCTCGAACTCGGCGGCGCCTTCGCGCACAAGTTCAAGAAACTCATCGACTTTCTCGGAATGAACTGTCTGGTCATCACGGATCTCGACAGCGTCGTAGGACCGTCGAGCAACACCAAGGCCTGCACGACGGACAAGCGCGGCGCGGTGACAGCCAACCAGACGTTGCGCCAATGGATTCCCGGCAAAGCCGCCATCGACGAACTCCTCGCGGTCAAGTACGAGGACAAGGCTGCCGCTGGCCCCCTGTCAACCACCCGCGTGGCCTACCAGACGCCGGTCTCCATCACCTGGAACAGCACAACCAAAACCATCGCCGGCCGCACGTTCGAGGAAGCGTTCGCCTTCGAGAATCTCGACTGGAGCCAAGACGCTGCCAACGCCAACTACAAGCTGCGTGTCGACGACGACGCCCGCAGCGGCGATCTCGACAGCCTGATCCAGGCGATCTTCGACAGGATCCGCCACATCGACAAGACCGACTTCGCGCTGACCGTCATCGAACTCGACGGTAACTGGACCTGTCCGGCGTACATCACAGAAGGACTCGAGTGGCTCGCCGACGAGATCTCACACCTGGACACCGCTGTTCCAGCGGAATTGGAGGCAGCGGATGAACCGCCGACTCCTCAATCCTGACACCGCATCCGACCTCGAGGTCCGCCGGATCCTCGACGACCCGAAGATCTCGGGGTTCACCATGATCGCCGGCGCCGGGTCGGGCAAGACCACCTCGCTGGTGAAGGCCCTCGACCACGTGATCGCGACCCGAGGCAAGAAGTTCCTGGCGAACCGGCAGCAAGTTGCCTGCGTGACGTACACGGAGATCGCAAAGCAGGAGATCGAAGGCGACCTTGCCCACAACCCCATCGCCCACGTCGCGACCATCCACAGCTTCCTGTGGACCCTGATCGAGCCCTTCCAGCTCGACATCCGGCTGTGGGTGCAGGAGTACGGCGCCGAGCGGCTCGCGCAGTTAGAGAGCGAGCTCGCTGGTCTGAGCTCACGGGTCGGCCCGAAACGGCGAGCCGAACTGAGCCGAAGTATCGCCCGACTTCGTAACGGTCTGGCCAGAGTCGACACAGTGACGCGGTTCCGATACGGCGTAGCCCGGAGCTACGGCGAGGGCATCGTCGGCCATGACGACATCCTGCGGATGGTCCCGGAGCTCATTGTGCGCAAGCCGCTCTTCACCCGTGTGGTGTCCCGCCGGTTTCCCCTGGTGTTCGTCGACGAGAGCCAGGACACGTTCGAACGGTTCGTCAGGTGTCTGCGCCACGTCGCTATCGAAGAACGGGATCACTTCTGTCTCGGCTTCTTCGGCGATCCCATGCAGAAGATCTACATGCAGGGTGTTGGAGACATCGCACGCGAGGACGACTGGGAGGACGTTCAGAAGCCGGAGAACTTCAGATCGCCACTGCGGATCCTCGATGTCATCAACGGCATCCGGGTCGACGGCGACAACCTGGTACAGGTGTCCGGCCTACCGCGCGAAAAGCAACGCGAAGGCGAGGTGACCTACTTCGTCTTCCCAGCCGACGATCGGCGCATGGAGCGGCTGGAGCGGGCCCGCGTTTGGCTTGCGGCAAACTCGGGGATCGGGGCCTGGCAACCGCTGGACGGTGCCGACTCGACCAAGATCCTCGTCATTACGCACCGCATGGCCGCGCGGCGCCTCGGATTCGAGAACCTGTACGACGCCTTCCACGGCTCCCGGTTGAGCGACGACTTCGACGAAGGTCGCGCGTGGCCGTTAAGACCGTTCGTCGGGACCATCCTCCCTCTTGCCGAAGCCGCTCGCAGCAACCGCGCCGCGCTGCTGCCGATGCTCCGGCGCACCTGCCCGATCCTCCAGCCGGAAGCCCTCGTCGGAACGTCGACCCACGAGACGCTCAAGACGATCTCGAAGGGACTAGACGAAGTCCTGGGCGTGCTGAACACGGGCGGGCCGGACAGCATCAGGCGAGCGCTGAACGTCAGTCGCGAGTACGGACTAATCGAACTCGACGACCGATTGGCCCCCTTCCTGATTGCAGATGAGGCGCCCGGATCGTCCGAGGAGTCCGACAGCCTCGATCGCGCCATCAACGCCATGATGAAATGCGACGTCACCGAGCTCAACGGCTACTGGAGCTACATCGGCCAGCAGTCGCCGTACTCGACGCACCAGGGCGTCAAGGGCGCGGAGTACAAGGACGTCCTCGTCGTACTCGACGATGAGGAGGGCCGGCACTTCCAGTTCTCGTACGACAAGCTCTTCGGCCTGAGACCACTCTCGCCGGCCGAGCGGGCCCGGCAGTCGGCCGGCGAAGACACAACCATCGATCGCACGCGGCGGCTGCTCTACGTCTGCGCGTCGCGCGCGACCGAAGCACTGGCGATCGTCCTGATCGCCGACGACGTCGACGCGGCGATCACCGCGTTGAACGACTTCACAGCGACCCGGCCCGCCGCGATCGTCACCGCCGAGGTGGTCGATGCGTGGTCTGCGGCGGAGACCGACCGGTGAGGGCGGAGTCGGCGCCGACCGGCTCACAGGATCATGCGCAACTCTGCCTGCTCTGTGCCGTGCCGCCGATCCAGGGCATGATGCCATCGTGAGCGACAGCGGATCCTCGGACATACGGAGAGATCCAGTTGCTAATCACCGGCACGTCTCCTGCTGCCTCCTCTTCCATGGCGACGGCGATGCGTCGTTTGGGCTGTATCGACCAGCCTCGTACGACCTGCACTTCCGTGGTGATGACCTTGCTCAGCATCACGTCATGCACCTGCACGAAATACACCACAAGGCGCTCAACGACGACACCAGCTGGGGTGCAGCGATTCACATCGCCGACAGCCATCCGGAGTGGAATGTCCGGCTTGCTCCACTGCTCGTCGACAGCTGCCGCATCGTCCACGAGTCCTTCGCCAGCTTCATGTCAATCTCGCTCGCCGGAGCTCGACATGAGCAAGCCGACTCCGTGCTTGACCAGTACCCCATCTATCGCCCGCTGGCACGGCGGCTCACGCGGCTACTCACGCCGCTGGCCGACTCCCATCGTCGCGACCTGGCCGCGACCGGTATCGCGCGCTTCTGCATGAGCTCACCGATCCTCGACCTTCTCGTCGACTCCTATCCCAGAGAAATCAGCTTGTCGGACATCCCTACAGCCTGGCTTCCCGACCATCGATTCACGTTGATCGCGAGTGCATCGGCACGCGTTGTCGCTGCCGCTGGATTGGAAGCAGACCGAGCCTTCCAGGAGCACCACGGTCACCCGATCGATGCCCTTACCCTTTATCTCACTGACGAAGCCCTCGACAGCGCATGGCAGAGCTGGGAAGAGCGCTTCGTTTCCGCACTCGCCGAGAACCAGGCGCGCCTCAGTCGACTGCCCGCCATTACCGCGAACTCGCATCTGGAGGCTGCTGCGGCGTTGGTCGCGGCAGCCTCCGTGGACGGGCTCACCATCGAGCCTCCCCACGAGCCCGGTGAGCACCCGTTGTCGGATCTCGAATCGGTTCAGCGGATCCTCACCGCGACCAGGATCCCGCTCCGCGAACCGTACAAATCCGGGATGGTCACTCCGGGCGAAGGGGTTGACCTCGCAGAGATTCTGGACCACTGTGCGGCTCACAAGCCGCCGTACGTCGTCGTTCACGGACGAACCACCAAGAGCCTGCTGGCCAACTTCGAGCTCAGGTCGGCCGACCGCGCGTACCTTGAAGCCCGTCCGCCGGGACCTGTCTTCGCAGTGCGGACGCTGACCGAGTACGGCGAGGATGACTTCGTCCTGCACACCGAGATCGGCAGCGCCCGCGAGTACGACGAGCTCGTCGCCGCGTGGGGCGACCGCGGGCTAGGCGTCAACTGTGTGACCGCGAGCTGTTTCCTGGAACCGGATTGGCAGGATGCATGGTCTCGCTCACTTCGAGCATGGCCTACGTTGGTGCTCGCCGATGTCGGCTTCGCGGCCATGATCGGACCGACGCATCTGCTCGGTGACGAACAGCGCGTTGACGCGGCCTCGATCGGTATCGGCCACCCGTCCCTGAAGGCGCTCGTCATGCATGTCGATGGACACCCGCACGTACTAATGTCAATCGCAGACGATCTGACTATCCAACTTCTCAATGGCCAACTGGTGGATCTCCTCGGCGAACGTCTCGCCGCCGACAAAGCGGACTGGACAGCCTGGTATGCGGCGCTGTCGGCAGTCACAGCGACGGTGCTGGGCACCGAGTCCGCGCTCCGCTACTCGACCAGATGAACGGTGACCAGGATGAGAGGTTGCCGTCCGGGCTCTACCACCGCAGGGGCTGGATGGTCGAGGTAGGCCAAGACGCCGAGGCCGACGAGGTACTTGTGGCGTCCATTCACGAGGCCATGCACGACCGGCTGCAGATGACAACCGTCTATGGTTGCCTCGTCGACGCTCTACACGACACGTTGGAGCCAGATCAGTTCAGTCTGATCCGGGCCTTCCAGACGCCGGCGACCGGGGTCCACGAACAGTTCGCGACATGGATGTCGACGGTGCCGACCGGATGGTCCGCGACAGACCTCTGCCGCAGCTTTCCGCTCTACTTGCGGCATCTGAGCGGTGCAGCAGACCGAGTTCGCTCTCTCCGCGGGAGGTATCACTCCATGCACGCGATCCAAGGAGCGAGCCGCAGCTGCATGCAGTCCGCCAGTTTGGCGGAGCTGCTCCGCGATACCGAACTTCGTGACCTCACACCGGCCATGATCAACCGCACGATGCGACCAGACTTCCGCCTGGCCAGGCTCGACACTGCCCTCAAGCGCTACGGCTGGGGTCCACTCCACGACTGGTCCCGGGACGCCGACTCCATGGACGTCGACCGATTCGCCGACGACAACGATCCGGAATGGGCAGCGCTCAATCAAGAGGCCTACGAGTACTGCCGAAAGCTGCTGAACGAGGCCGGCTGCTCCACGCTGCCCTACGACGGCCATCTGCCGACCGTCCACGCCCTTCATCGATCCCTTGGGAGATCGGCCGCCGTCGAGCATCGGCAGACCTCGTCCTCCGCTGCCGCACTCCTATCGGTCGAGTCGGAGACCATGGTGCTATCGGCACCGATACCTGCAACCGTGCTCGATCCCACGACTCCCTTGAGCAACCTGCTCTGCGGTGGTACCGATCGCGTTCACCTGTTCCTCGCGATTCGCCCCAGAACGAGCATCCTGCAGCAGTACCAACTCAGCGGTCACGACCTTCCGCCGAGCGAACACCTGGCGTTACTGCGTGCGCAGACAGACGACGGTGTCGAGATCCTCGATGTCTCCAGCCGCGATCCGAGCGAGCTACAGGCGGTCGGCGCAGTCATCACCAGCATCGCCATGTCATCACTAGCCGTTAGCCAAGTCGTAGATCGCTGGCGGCCGCTCCTAGGCCGCACTCAGGCCGGCGTGCTCTGCGATCTCCGTCCGTCCACCAATCTCCGCGCCTGGCTCTCCGATCCCCGGAGACAAGTCCGGTACGCGGTGTTCGGGGTCGAGGGCAACGCCGGCTGGGTTCGGTTTCTGGCGTTCCGCGTAGAGCAAGGCGGGACCAGCTCCCGGACCTATCTCGCGCCAATCAGCCGCCTGTACTCGTCCGGTCTCCAACTCTGGCTCGCGGAGACACCAGACCTCGCCGAGCGGGCTGTCCTGGACCAAACTATTGCCGACGAACCACTTGTCAGATTCTCGGTGGCTCACATCCTGCTCGAGGAACGAGTCTTCACCTTCACCACGGGAGATGCCAATGGCTGAGCCGACGGCTTCGCTGCAAGACCTGGTCGACGCCATCGAGGTACCCGACGAGGTCGACCGCGACTGGCTGATGGCCTTCTTCGACAGCGTTGGAGTCTCTCCCGGCACCTACCTTGCCGAGGTCGATGAGGATCTGTTCCTGCACGCGTCCGGCCAGTTCAGCGGCGAGCTCGAGATGCGCCCCGGAGGCTGGCGGGTGAAGTGGTCGGGCCAAGCGATCAAGACCGTGCTCACCACAGTGCTCATCGGCGGGGCCATGTTCGCCGCGGGAATGGACGAAATCCCCAAAGAGATTGTGGTTGCTGTCGTACCTCTGATCATCGACATCGAGAAAGTCCGCCTCAGCAACCGCGACAAGGAGCTCCTGGTCAGGCTCCGTACATCGACCGTCGGCCTCCAAGGCCTCGCGCTCAACCCGCAGGTCCTCTACAACCGGCTGGACGCAACCACCCGCAGCCGCCTCAACTACGACGACTTCACCGCATTCCTCGAGCACCTCGTCGAGGCCGGCGAAGCCGATGACGCCGGGTACGGCGACGTCCGGCTGCGCCCAGCAGACAAGCCTCAGTGGATCAGAATCACCTGGTCCTAGGCGCGCTCTCTGCGCGCCTCAGCTGGCCGGATGGGCACCATCCTCAACGAGGCACGTACCGTCTGGGCCGCCCGGGTCTGGAGCGCCCCTTACCCACCGGAGCAGACGGAACGCCCGATCGCTGATCTCTGACCGCGGATGAATCATTGGGGCCGGTACTTTGCTCTATTCTGTGCGCGGCGCCATCGGTGGCGCCTTCGGGCCGCGGGGGTACGACATGCTACATCGCCGAAGCCACGTGGGCAGCTGAGCGACGGTGCCCAGGAGGATTGCCGAGGCTGATGCCGTCGAGGCGATGGTGGCGCGAGGGACGCGGCCAATCGAGCCGTTCCCCGGGGTAGGGAAGCCGTGGCGCTGCCGGTGTCTGACGTGTCGGCTCGTGAGTCGCCCGCGCTACAACGACGTGGTCAACAAGGGCACCGGTGCCTGCAACAGGCGCTGTCGATCACGAAAGATCGCCGAGGCGCGCCACCTCGACGCCGCTGAGGCGGTCGCCACAATGGTGCAGTGGGGCTGGGAGCCACTCGAGGACTACCCCGGAGCAGGGAAGCCTTGGACCTGCATGTGTGGCGAGTGCGGCACGATCAAGAAGAAGAGGCTCTCACATGTCAAGAGGGGTACCGGCGGCTGCACCAGCTGCAGTGGGCGCGAAATTACTGCGGACGCTGCGCGGAACCTGATGGTCGCCTCGGACCTCGTCCCGCAGGTTGCCTACCCAGGCTCCCTGCAGCCGTGGCTCAGCCGCTGCAAACGATGCGACCACCTTGGAAGCCCGACGTACGCCAAGGTCCGCCGCCGGGGCCACCAGTGCTGGCTGTGCCGCGCCGACAAGATCTCGCGGGCTCTGCAACTCGATCCGATCGAGGCCGTGGCCCGCATGCGGGAGTGCGGTCTCGTCCCGCTGGTTCCGTACCCGGGCAGCATTGAACTCCCCTGGAAGTCCCGCTGCACGGTCTGCGAAACCGTCCTGGATCCGGGACCCAGACTGCACAACCTCAGCGGCGGACAGGGCGGATGCGCCGTATGCGCGGAGCGCGGCATCAATCCGACCTTGCCGGGATATCTGTACCTCGTCATCCACGAGCAGCACCAAGCACTCAAGTGGGGCATCGCGAACCTCGAGAATCGAGTCGCACAGCACCGCTCTCAGGGCTGGCTCCTGCTCGCACGCTGGAACTTTGACCTCGCCGGTGACGCCTGGGAAGTCGAGCGGCAGATCAAGTCTTGGGTGCGCCGGCGAGGCATCCCCAGAGCCCTCGATGCAGCCGACATGAAGTACGGCGGCCACACCGAGACTGCACGCACCACCGACATCAGCGAACTGGACCTACTCACGTACGTCGAAGACCTAATCCGCCGCGCTCCAGACCAACTCGCCAACCTGGCGCCCGAACACGCTCCGCACCAGGCAGCGGTCCGGCGGTCGTCCGCCCAGCATGGGTGAAAGCCTCGGGACGCTGCTCCCACGCGATCATCCGCGCTTACGGGGCTGCCCAAGGCTAGGCAGCACGCCCCTTCCCAAGCCCTTTGAATCGGCCGCCTTGATCCGGCCAGCAACCACTCGAAAGGGTCCCGTCAAGATCTAACGCCACTCGCTCGTCGCCCACTACAGCAACCAGATACCACCACCAGTAGCGACGGCGACGGGTGTCAGCCTGGCCTGATCTCAGCCAGCGTGAGTTCTCAGCGCACCTCTTTACACACTTCAATCAGCGCGAGAGCATGGTTGCCGATGAGAACCTACGCGCGACAAGCAGCCGCGGAATCCGTTACCTGTAAGGGATTCCGAGCATCATTGAGCAACGCTGATCAGCTTCGGATGGAATTCAGCGGGTTCGGGGTTCGAGTCCCTGGCGGCGCACATCAGCCCAGGTCACAGCGGTGGCCTGGGCTTCGTCATCTCCCCAGCCGAAGTTCACCGAACTCGTCGCCGGCGGACAACGCTCACCGAGTGGACGGTAAAGGTTCGACCCATGGTCAGTTCAGCGGCGCGCAAGATCATCTCCTTCGAGGCTGTCGATGTAGGCGACGTAGCGAACCGCGGTGTTCAGGCCGCGAGTGGACAGCAGACGACTGCGCGGATGAGCGATGTCGTCGACGCCGGCCAACGCGAGCTCCTCACAGCGTCGACGAAACCACTGCCAGGGCACATTCAGGTAGTCGGCGATAGCCTCAAGCCGTGCTGCTGGCGTCGACTGGGTACTCACGGCCTCCGCGGCGAGATGAGCGGCGATCTCCCGGTACATCGCTTTGCGAGAGGGCGGCGCCCCCACGCCCACGTACCAGAGTCCCGAAGCGCGCAACCAGTCGGCGACGATCACGTCGTCGCCAAGCACGAAGCCTTCAATGTCGCTCAGGTCAGGCTGGGCGCTGACCTCCACCCTGATGCCGAACGCCTCTATCAATGCCATCGCGAGCAGCAGGATCACACGCTCGTATCTTGGTGACGCCGCGATCTCGCTCTCCGGCACACAGAAACCGCGACGCATCCCCACAAACCACCGCGATGTACTGCGAAGGTACTCGAACTTGTGCGTCCAGATCAGCCATGACGCGGCGTCTTCGCCACGCTGTTCCCGGGACCAGAACAGCGGAGTGCCCGTCAGTCGATCCAGATGTCGCGTCACGTGCCGCGCGCAGAACCGAGAGCCCAGCCAGCGACCGGAGACCGTGTTGAGATTTGGTACTTCGCTGAGCGTCGCCTCCGATGTATGTCGCTCCTCGTAATGCGCCAGTCGCGCTTGGCTGGCCTCGAGTTGGGCGTCGTCGGCCAGGAGCGCCGTGTCAGTGTTCGTGACCGCCCAGATGATGCCGACTGTCAGATCGTCGATCAGATTCGCTGATGGCAGCGGCTGTGGGCCAGTACGACGATCAACACGTCCGGCGAAGCGTCGACCGTCGGAAATGTAGTAGTTGCGTTCGCGGTCAACGGCCACCACGATCGACCGCCGGTCGAGACGACGTAGCGACTCGACCAGGTCACCGCCTGGCTCAACCACCAGCCACTCCGTGCCCGCATTCTCAGCAGTGCAGTGATGCGCGACGACCTCGACACCGGCGAACGACCGCCCAGCTGGCACCTGCAGAGCCTCGATTGCGCCAACTTGCACAGACTCGCGACCCGCGGTCGAGTCGCGAAGCGAGATAACGTCCCGTGGTCGGCTCTCGGTACGGCGGACCCGCTGCCTGAAGAAGCCAAGTTCGGCATCAGTCGCAGCACCCAGGATGCGACGCAGGGCCGAGCGCACGTCTGCCGACGGCCACGAGTACCACCCACGCTCCCAGTCGGAGACAGACTTCGAAGTGACCGCTGCCACCCGGCCGGTTGAACGATAGATCTCGGCATTGATCTGCTCAGCCAGCGCGGACTGCGACAAACCGGCTCGCGCGGCGCGGAGCAGCCGGTTGGGTTGACGCTCCCGTTCAGCCACGGCCTCGCCCCGACACGGACGCATCGAACGTTGCCTTGGGCACCCTACTGAAAGTGCCTGAGCCGACAGTGGCGACCGACCACTGGCTCCCTCTCCGCATCGCTATCTCGAACGCGTCATGCCGTCGACCCCTCATCGCCTCACCCTCCTCCGCTCTGACCACTGGTCATATCCAGTGGCGGTGAGATTAGCCCACTCGACCTTCGCGGAGCAACCACCTATTATGACCAGTGGGATGGTGGCTGCGGCGCAAGTGCCGGACTGCCAAGGTCAACGTTCGAAGGCATAGTCGAGCCGTACTGGATCGAAAGTTCCAGGAGTCCGGTGGTTTCAGCATCCAGGACTCGCTGACGTCAAGGGGAGAAACAGTGGAAGCCAAAGCTGCAGCCAGTAGGACCGGGGACACGCCTGACGCCGCCGGCGACTCTGAGATCCCCGACGGCTCCACTGCCAATAAGACCGAGCGACTCTCCGCCATTCTGCGCGACCAAATCAGCTCCGGTCAGCTCGCTCCGGCAGCTGTCCTGCCGTCCGAGCGGCAGCTGATCAGCGTCTACGGCGTTTCACGGATCACAGTCAGGGCGGCGATCGCCGCGTTGCGCTCAGAAGGACTCGTGCAGGTCATTCCCGGCAAGGGAGCGTTTGTCCGGCGCGCGGGTGACTGGCCTGTTCACATTCACGCTCGCACCATCACCGTGGACGGAGACGGCAACTACGTCGACAACGAGAGCAGCGCCGGCGAATGGCACGAGATCGAGCCACTGCACAAGTACCGAACGGACGCCGACGCACCGCTGGCCCTCGCACTGGGTGTCGCACAAGGCACCTCGTTCTACGCGTCCGATCGACTGCTCGAAAACAACATCGGAACGCGCATCTTCGTCCGCACCTACCTCCCGGCCTTCGTGACCCGCGAGATCCGCAAGCTCGCACGGCATCCCTACATCTCCGCCCGCCAGGTCTACAGGGCTGCTCGTGAGGCCGGGATGGAGCCCGAATTCAACGACTACATCACCGCCCGCAGCCCTTCCCCGGACGATGCCCGCAAGCTCCGCATATCCGACGGGACCCCGATGCTCGTCACCCGCCGGATCGCGGCCTACAACGAACGGCCACTCGTCATGCAGGAGACCCGCCGCAGCGCCGAAGACACTCAACTCCACTACCGCCCCGGAGCCTGACACACCACTTGCCGCCGTCGAGCCTCCACGGATGCGAGGCTATGCGAATGGCACCCGAGCCTGACGAAGTTGACGCCGACGCGATCGACCCACTCCTCGGCCAGCCGCGGATGGTGGCGGATCCGAGGATCTCGGTCACTCAAGCCGCCGTCGTACTAGACAAGACTCCGGCACAGGTGTATCGGACGATCCAGCTTGGCCAGCTCCAGCGCCGAGGCGACCCGAACACCCGCTACGGCATCGCACTGTCCGACGTGCACGAGCTTCGCGACAAAGGCGAGCCCATCCCGATAAGGCGGGCCGCTCAGTCGCTCGCGCGCTCAGTCAGCGCCATCCTCGAACTGGTTGCCGACGGCAAACTGCCGCTGGTGCCTGGCACGAAGAGCCTGGTGTACCCGGCTGACGTGCAAGCGATCGCAGCCGACGTTGCCGGTCTGCCCATCCGCCGGCCAGGGGGACCATCCGGCCATGTCGACACTGCCGCGGCCGCCAAGCGACTCGGGTTGAGCGAGTCGTACGTACGCCAGATGGCCGCGGCAGAGAAGATTCTGGGAGGGTTCCAAGACGGTCAATGGTGGTTCGACTCAGCTCACATCGACATGATCCACCGCGCTCGCCGAGCTCGCCGCTTGCGCGCCATCCCGCAAAAGCGGGCCTAGGATGCGGCTCGTCGCCCCCGCTCCTCTTTGACCACTCGTCGAAGGTCGCGGACCGACCAGCCGAGGATCTCAGCCGCGGCCTCGGCGGATCCGCATACTCTGGCGAGTTCGGCGGTCTCTGTGGCCGACGCTGCTTCCGCGTTGGCGACGCGTTCGTCGTACCGCTGGATCGCGAGTGCCTTGGTCTCGATGGCGCGGGCCAGTGATGCTTGTGCCTTGATGGCGCGCGCCGTCGCGACCTCGATTCTCGCCTGTCGTTCACGTGCTCGCCGCAACGCGGCGACCCTCTCGCTGGCTGCCATGGCTCAGTCATCTCCAACGGATTCACAACGTGGGGCCGTCGATGTCGGGCGGAAGGAACAGCGAGTCGGGCGCCCGCGCCGGCACTGGGGGAAGGGATGGCCGATTGGCCTTCAGGTACTGGCTTGTGGAGTTGAGGAGCTGCCTGGCTGCATTGACGACTCGCGCTCCGGTCGCCTTGACCACGTCCTCCGGTTGCTGCGGGTCGACCGACGCGGCCCAACCGGCGACGTAGTCGAAGGATGAGGCTTCGAGGCTGAGACCATGATGTGCGAGCACGATGTACGCGACCGATTCGGCCTCGATTTCGCGCACTCCTTGGCACATCACGCTCCCCGCTCCGGTCACTTCCGGCAGCGCGTGCAGGCGCATATGGCCGACCTCGTGCGCCAGCCGCGTGGCTGCGGTCAAGTCGTCGAGATGGTCGGCGACCACGATCTGCTTGGCGTGGAAGTCGGTGAAGCCCGCGGATGCGTCTCCTGTCGGCCGGACGTCGACCGTGAAGCCATCCTTGGATGCCTCTTGCGCGAGAGCGTCCCACAGACCGTTCGGAGGCGTGTGGCCACCGCGAGCCGGTACTGGAGGAAGATGGATCGGCGGGCCGACAGTGTCCGTGACGTCATAGACGGACCCCACCCGGAACCCGATCACCTGGTGGTGGACCCGACCGTCCGCCGCGGCCGCTTCGAACGCAGCACCCATTGCGGTCTGCGAACGGATCGGCTCAAGGATCCTGATCGCGCGCCCCTTGATCACCCGCCGCCCCAGTTTCTCCCACGCCTGGGCACGTGCGACCCAGTTGGCGTGGGGCATCTGCAGATTGATGAGCACTACATTTCCGAAACCGAAGCTCGGGAACAGCGCCGCCGCGTCCAACCATTTGGCCCAGTCAGCTCCGGTTCTCAGCTTGCGCACCTCTGTCTGGAGTACTTGATGCAAGTCCTCCGCACTCACTTGTTCATTGCCCACAGCAACCTCCCTAAGATCTGGTCGACGGAGGCTCAACGGTTGAGCTCAGGGGGTCTTGTCCTGGATCGGCAATCCGGGTGCTCATCGGGGTGGTGCGCCGCGTTCTGTTCGGTACGTCGAGGTACGGCGCCGGCACCCTCATGGGCTCGTCGCCTGCCGGGCGGGCCTGGTGCGACGTGCCGGCGAGCCGACGGGCAACGCCGGCCGACGCGGTCAGATGACCAGCGCTCCACGCTAGAGCATCAGTCAGATCCTCGAAGTAGATCGGGAGATTGCTTGACACCCAACGAGGCTGGAGGGGTCTCGATCCACCACCTGGCCGGCGCAGATACTGCAGATCGAGTTTCGCGACCTCATGTCGTGGCACGAACAGGCGTCCCTCCAGGATCAGCCCGGCGACTGCGTACTGCTGTTTCCTGGCGACCTGATCCGCTGACCAGACCAGCTCATCCATCGCATCAAGAAGGCCCATGGCTATGCGTCTATTCGGCACCAGCTCTTCCGGCCGCAGCAGCCGTCCTTCGGGTCGAACGGCACGATCAAGTGCGGCTTGAAGGTCGAGGGACGCGATCTCACCAGGCGTGTTGCTCTGCCCACTCAGGTCGGACAGCCGACGGTGCCAAGACATGGCAACCCGGATGGCCCCGTCCTCGAAGGCCCTCAAGCCGGCCTCCAGAGTCTTCAGATCGAGCTGCTGGCCGGCGTCCAGATCGGCCGTCGGCGCGGCCAGGAGATGTGCAGCAAGGTGCGACGTGTAACAACAGACGGTGCGCAGTTGCGCCGTCGCAGAACGAAGGTCTCGAGTCAGCAAGGTAAGAGGCGCCGCGGAAGCGTGCGCGCGTTCCCACCTCGCCGCGCTCCGAGCGAGACTCGACAGGGCATCAGCTGGGGCAGAAGGCGCCCCCGCCGTGAGGCAGCCGAGCGCTCCGAGCCCAGCGCGCCGTACATCGGACCGGGCGAGCATCTCGAACTCCACCATCAACGCGAGGAGACGCCGATACTCCGGTGTCGCGCGAGGAATCTGGCGCTTCACACCTCTCGCAGCTATCAGCGCGATCGCCGCGACCTCCGCCCTGGCCGCCACCAGATCATCGCGATCGTCCAGGACGCTCGCCGTACTCGGAGCCTGCATGGCGAGCAAGTCAGCCCCTGCACCGATGGCCTGCGCCAGACGGCCCAGTGAGTTGTCGGACACCTTTGCTGGCCACCTCGTCCGCCCGATATCACCGAGGCGGACGCGCAGCCAGCGCAGGTGGCTCACCGTCGCGGCGAGCACTGCCCGCCAGTCGGTCATTAACTCGGCTCGGTTTGCGTATGTCCCGCGGTGTGCATTAACCGCGATGCGCCGGGCGGTCCGGAGCAGGTCATCATACGTCGCGCGCATCCTGGACCATCCGGATGTCCGCCGCGGCCGACCGCAACGCGTCTCCGAGCGCGAGCCGCCAGCTGAGCTCCTCGATCGGAACGTCGAGCCCGTCGACCGCAAGCACCGCCTCCTCGAGCAGAGCCGCCGGGTCACCGTCGAGATCCCCGTCGTACGGCCCGTACGGCGTGATGTCGAGCAACTCGCACAGCCTGTACCTGCTGAATGCCGTCATCGCCCACCGCCCATCGACGGCAGTCACCTCCATCGCCTCAACAATCGCCTCGGCCCGAGTGACCAGGTCAAAGACCCGACGGCGCACCTCATCGCCGTGGGACACGTTGTTGTTCACGCTGACTCCTTCCGTTGCAGTCCTTGATCGCGTGATCCAGGACGTCCGTCGTCGCCCGGCAGGCTCACACCGCGTACGTCGTACTTGCCGCAGGCACCTGAGTTCGTCTGAACCACAGCCACTCAACGGATGCCGCTGACAGCTTTTCGGCCCTCAGACCAGGGAGACCGCTGTCACACTTCTTGCACCAGAGGAGCTCGCGCTGCCGACACGGCAGGATTCAGGCCTGCACAGGTCCGCCGTTGACCTGTCATGGAGCATCTGGCGCATCGATCACTTCACGCATTTGGATGCGTGCGGTCATGCTGAGCATCCATCGGCTGACGGCCGGAGATGGCTACAAGTACCTACTGCGGCACATCGCTTCTGGCGATGTCGACCGCCGCATGGCGACCCCGCTGACGTCGTACTACACGGCCTCCGGATACCCACCTGGGCGATGGACCGGCCGCGGTCTCAACGGCCTCGGCGACGGCCAACTCCTGTCTGGAAGCGAGGTGACCGAAGCGCAGATGGCCGCCCTCTTCGGTCGTGCCGAGGACCCGGTCACCGGCCGTGCACTGGGCCGTCCGCACCCGGTGTGCAGGCCTCCGTCCGAGCGGATTCAGGACCAGATCCGAGCCCTCGATCCTGCGCTCAGCCCGTCCGCGCGACAGGACGCGATCGAACAGGTCCGCAGGACCGAGATGCGCCGGAAGTCGAAGCAGGCCATCGCTGGTTTCGACCTCACCTTCTCTCCCGCCAAGTCCGTTTCAGCGCTCTGGGCAACGACCGACGTCGGCATGCAGGAGCAGATCGTCGCCGCGCACCACGAGGCCGTCAACGACGTGCTCGATCTGATCGAGCGGCACGCAGCGTTCACCCGAACGGGCCACGGAGGCATCGCCCAACTCGACACCCGCGGCCTGATAGCCGCAGCGTTCGACCACTGGGACACCCGCAGCGGCGATCCGCAACTCCACACCCACGTCGTCGTCGCCAACCGCGTCCAAGGCCCGGACGGACAGTGGCGAACCCTCGACGGCCGCGTCCTCTTCCGCTCCGTCGTCGCGATGTCGGAGATCCACAACGTCTTCCTCGCCGACAATCTGGCCCGGCGCCTCGGCGTCAACTGGGAACTCCGAGAGCGCGGCTCCCAGCGAAACCCGGCCTTCGAGATCGACGCCGTACCCGACGAACTCATCCGCGAGTTCTCCGCCAGAACCGAACAGATCGAAGCCAACCTCGCGACACTTCTCGAGGAACGTGGAGACGAGATCCATCCACCGGACCGACGCGAAATGTACGTCCTCCGCCAACGAGCGACCCTGCTGAATCGCCCACCAAAGCACCTCGCCCGACCGCTCGCAGCCATGATGAGCGAGTGGCGAAACCGCGCCGATCAGGCGATCGGCCGCGACGCCGTCGACACCATCCGACGATCCCTCGATCAGGCCGGCGACCGCCCACTCGCGGCCGCAGATCTCAGCCCGGAGACCATCGAAGCGTACGGCGCCGCCACCGTACTGACCCTTCAGAACAAGCGCGCGACGTGGACACGCTGGAACCTCCTCGCCGAAGCCGCCCGCCAAACTCGTCTGATCCGTCTCGTCTCCTCAAGCCACCGATTCGCCGTACTGCAGTTCATCGTCAACAGCGCCGAGCAGCAGTCGATCAGCCTCACCGCTCCCGACCTGGTGACGGTTCCGACCACGAGAGCGAGCGGCGAAAGCGTCTTCACGATCCACAACGGCGAGATCTTCACCTCACCGGTGATCCTCGGCGCGGAGTCGCTGTTGCTGGATCTGGCCCGCGATTCCAGCGGGCCAACCATCCAGGAGACGGCTCTGCCGGCGAAGGATCTGAGCGAGGACAAGGTCCGGGCGCTCCACCGAATCGCGACCAGCGGACAGAAAGTCGAAGCACTGATCGGCCCCGCCGGCACCGGCAAGACCAGCCTCCTGTCCGCTCTGACAACCAGCTGGCAAGCCGCCCACAGCGAAGGATCGATAATCGCCCTCGCACCGTCCTCAGCCGCCTCGACCATCCTCGCCGACGCCATCGGCACACCAACAGAAAACATCGCCAAATGGATCTACGAATCGGTCGGACTGGGAGCCGAAGAACGCCGAGAACGGATCCAGCAGGCTGAGTACGCCGCCCACCTCGCCCACCGGGCCGGTCGCCGGCGCCGCCATCAGCGCCTGTCCATCGTCCTAGCCGCTCTGCGCGCAGAGCAGGACCGGTGGAGCTTCCGCGCGAACCAGCTCGTCATCATCGACGAGGCATCTATGGCTGGCACTATGGAACTCGCCACCCTCGCCCGCGCAACCAACGCAGCAGGCGCCAAACTGCTGCTCGTCGGCGACGACGCCCAACTCGGAGCCGCCGACACCGGCGGAGCGTTCCGCCTCATCGCCCGCGACACTGAAGCCGCCGAACTCACAGACGTCTGGCGCTTCACCCACCCCTGGGAACGCGAAGCAAGCCTCACCCTCCGCGGCGGCGACCTTGCCGCAATCGACGCATACGACGACCAACGCCGACTCGCCGCCGGGTCAACCGACGACATGGAAGACGCCGCCTACAAGGCCTGGCTCGCCGACACACGCGGCGGAAAGACCAGCCTCCTCATCGCCGCCGACAACACCACCGTCGCCCGCCTCAACGCCCGCGCCCGCCTCGACCGAATCACCACCGGCGAGGTCGAACCCGACGGCATCGAACTCCACAACGGCAACCACGTCGGCCTCGGCGACCACATCGTCACCCGCCTCAACAACCGCCGCCTCCGCTACGGCCACAACAACTTCGTCCAGAACGGCGACCACTGGACAGTCATCCACCGCTGGCCCGACGGCTCCATCACCGTCCAAAGCCACAACGACGAAACCGTCACCCTCCCCAGCACCTACGTCCAGGAATCCGTCGAACTCGCCTACGCCACCACCGCACACCGAGCACAAGGCGCCACCGTCGACACCGCCCACCTACTCGTCACCGACCAACTCACCCGAGCCCTCTTGTACGTCGGCATGACCCGCGGCCGCCACAACAACCGCGCCTACGTCGCCACCCACCAATCCACCACCGACATGCACGAACCCCACCCCGAACAAACCATGCAAGACGTCCTCGAAGCCGTCCTCGAGAACCCCGGCGTCGAACAATCCGCCCACGAAGTCATGCGCCAAGAGCTAGACAACGCCACCCGCCTCGACCGCCTGGTCCCCATCCACGAACACCTCTGCCAACTCGACGCCCGCACCCGGTACCACCAAGCCATCACCACCAGCGGCCTAGACCCCACCGACCAAGCCGCACTCCAAGCCTCCCCCGCCTACGGCGCCCTCATCGCCGAACTCCGCCGCGCCGAGAACGCAAACCTCAGCATCCCCCAACTCCTCCACCAAGCCGTCAACCAATCACCCCTAACCAACGCCAACGACCTCGCCGCAGTCCTCCACACCAGAGTCGAACGCATAGTCTCCAGAGCCCTCCGCAGCACCGGCCAGCGCCCGCCGATGATCGCCGGCCTCATCACCACCGCCACCCACGTCACCGATCCCACCTTGATCGCCCCACTCCGCGAAATCGAAACCCAGATCGCCCACCGCGCCCACTGGCTCGCCGACAAGGCAGCACGCGAACAGCCTGCTTGGTTCCAGGAACTCGTCCGACTTGTCGCCGCCCGACCTGAGGCTGACATGGCAACCTGTCTACGGCAGGTCGCCGCCTATCGAGAGCGATTCAACGTCCAAGGACTCAGCGCGGTGGGCAGCGTGCCACCGCAGACTGCCCTCGCACAGTTCGCCCACTATTCTCGACTCGTGAGCCAACTCAGTTCGCCATCACCCGCCACCCCAGCAGCCCAGTTGTCGAATCACGGCGCGGACACAGATGCGCTCAACCTTCCCCCCGCTGACCTGGGCGACTCGCCAAGTAGCTGACTTGGATCGCAGCCCGCAACTGCCAGGCCGCGAATCACCGCATGCCTCTTCGCAATTCTCGAACGTCGGCGGGATCATCGGGCGGATCTGGATGCCGCCGTACGAGAGATACGTACAGCACGACGCCAGTCCGGAGCGAATCATGGCGAACTCGAACTTGTAGGGCTCGGGAAGTTGAGCCAAAGCGGCATCGAGCTTCGCCAGGGCACCGGGATCGACCGCGGGCAACATCAGGCGAACCTGGTGGTGAGCACCGGGGTCAGGCTCGCCTCGGAGCCGTTGAAGCAACAAGCCGGACAGGAACGGCGACAGCGCTTCAAGAACGAGAAGGTACGCGCCGACGTTCTCGTGGCGCCGGATGGTTATGCCGTACTCCTCATCAACGAACTGCTCTCCGGCGTGCGCGTCGTCGAAGATCACGAGGCGCGGTTCAGGGAGCTTGGGGCTGCTGTTGAAGATGGCGCTGTACGTTGCGATACCGATCGCCTCGCCGCCTTCGACCGCAATTTCGTCTGCCGTTTCCCAGGTCTTGTGACTTCCGATCAGCAGGACCCCGGGCACACCTTCGCGCTGCGCCGTCGCGAGAACCTGGCGCGCCAGTTGCTTGGTCGGGGTCGCGCAGATGACAGGACCTTCGCCCATGCGACGCACCCACTCGCCAATGAGAAGGCCCGGCAGCGTCTTGCCCGACCCGGTCGGCAGCTCAAGAGCGAGGTCAGGGGTGCTGAGGTGGGTGCTCGGCGTAGGCCCGGATGACATCCCCCTGGTGCAGCCAGAGGCCATCGACGGCTTCGGTCGTACGGGGCAAGGTGCCGCTGAGATACAGCTCCTCGGGTGAAGGAAACTGCTGCGGTACGCGCTTGGACTTTCCTTGGAAGGCCATCGTCAGTGATCCATTCCTTGACGCTCGACGTCAGTCAGCCGCGGACCGCCCGAGGCCAGCCGTCACCGGCAACCTCTTGAAGACGGCCCATAAGCCCCGGTGCAAACATTGCCGAAGTGGAGCGCGACGTTACATCGGCGTTCCAATGCTCGTGCTGTGACCCTAGGACTGGATCCGGACGCAGAAGGACGGTGGCTGGTCTCGACGCTCACCTGGAAGTTCGCACCCGGCTCGGAGCCGTGACACTGTCCGCCAGAGGAGGTGCAGACGGCTGGCGGCTGGCGAGCTCATAGTTTTCGCCGGGTTAGGTGTGGCAGTCGGCGTGCCGGTCATCTTCAGCCGGACTGCCGGACGTGGTGACAGTTCGAACTCAGACATCGAGCTCGCACACTGGCGCCGGTTGAACGCTGAGGTGAGCTCGACGCTGCGTGCCGGTAATCGCACGTTCCTGCGGGTCCGCTTCTCGGTCGGCACGTCACTCATTCAAACCGACGTGCAGTTTCCGCTCACCGGAGCGGTTCCGCACGCGGGGCGGCGAATCCCGATCAGGTACGACCCGGCGGCTCCGGCACGGGTGACGTTCGACCTGCACCCGTCCACGCCTACGTCCCCCAGAGTAACGGAGGAGCCATGCCAACCGGATAACAGATGGCTCAGGTAGCACGCCGTACATGCGAGTGCAGATACGGCGTTCGCCAGCCGCGCTGGCGTATCGACTCTCGCGGACTACGCCGACACCGACTCGGTCGCGCTCCGGCATGCCGGCTGACTCTGCGTCTATTCATCGACTAACGCTAGTCCGAACAAACAACGGTCGTTCCCCCTCTCTGCCCGACCGCGTCATCGAACACAGCTAGCAGGTCGCGCACCTGCTGCGCACTGAGATCAGCATGGCCCAAGCGGTTCTGCAGCGCGGCCCAGGAGAGTCCAGGCTGCACGATCACCACCTCGCCGCGCACGAGCCGAGTGTTCTGGTTCAGCGCCCATGACCGATGCGCCGGGTTTATGCCGAGAAGCACGCGGAGAAGCCGTTCACTGCCTTCGATGATCGTAAGTCGTGGGCTTGCCTCGCCAGTCAGCCTCTTGCCCATCTCCTCCCATAGAGAGAGGTCGGTGAGCCAGCGGCGACTCTTGATGGCCTGTGCCACAACCACCTGCATCTCGCTCACTCGAACCGCTGGAGTTGCTGTGCCTGCCGGCTTGACGTGCCATAGAGCGATCCTTGCCCGTCTGCCGTGATCTACCTCCAGGACGATGACGTCTGCCAGCTCGCCACCACCATCGTTGCCCAGTATCCAGCGCCGCGCGTACGACGTCGGCGTTGCCGCGATCTGGTCAGCGACCGCACTTTGGACCGAGATTCCATTGCCGTGCTCCGCAGCAGTGGCGTCGGTCTCGGCGGTGATGTCGACGCCTGCCCAACTCGGCTTGAGAGTCTTCACCGAAGGCAACGTCCTCATGGGCGAGACTGGCTCGTACTTCAACCCGCCGTGGACAGTCGTGCCATCATAGAAATAGATGTTCGGTGGCTGCAGATCCAGGAGTTCCGAGAAGGATCTCCTCGTTGCCCAGCCGCGCTGCGCTATGCACGGAGGCGTGTCTTGGGCGTCATGGAAGTCTCCGAGAACATCCTGGTGACCACGCCAGATCACTTCATTTCGAAGTTGATCTGTCGCCTTGAGCGGAAAGACGTCGGCGGTCCTGGCGGCGCTGGTGTCCAGCTCGATGTCAACAGTTTCCAGCGGTGTCCCGTTCGCCACAGTCCAGCCGCGACCGATCAGATCGGGGTTGAGCTCAACCAGGACCACGTCGCCGGACGGAAACTTGGCCAGGCGCAGCCCGCGCGCAACATCGGGTAGAAGCGGGTTCGCCGCGAGCTCGGTCGACCAGTAGCGCTCCGCGAAGTCGTTCAGGAGGTCCTGATACAGGCGGAGTGGGACGTTGCGCGCTTCCCAGAACTTGGCCTTCGCGGTCGCAATACCTGTGGTGTAGGTTGAATTTTCCTCTTCTACCTGGGCCATCGCGTGACCGATCGCGGCTTGAGCTGTGTCTGCTTCTCTGAGTCCGCGGTCGACTCCACTGCCCGCGAAGGTTTTGTATGTGGGCGCACCTCGGCCTCCGGCATAGGTGTTTCGCACGCCGACGTTGGACACCGAGAGTCGGGGAAGTGTGTCGAAGGCGCCTTGCAGAAGCGCGGGATCGGCGATCCGCAAGTGTTCACGCTCAACGCCGAGTGCCTTCAACAGTTCGTTGGTGACCTGGCCGTTCTCGCCGTTGACCAGCAGGAGTCCCTGCTCATGGCTCTTCTTTGCCGGAACCCAGGTAATCAGGTGAAGTTCGTATTCGTGGCTGTCAAGTCCGGGATCCATGTGCCATCTCGGGCCTGTCGCGGCTTGAGTGATTACCATGAGCG
Source organism: Kribbella caucasensis (assembly GCF_004361855.1). Classification (GTDB taxonomy): domain Bacteria; phylum Actinomycetota; class Actinomycetes; order Propionibacteriales; family Kribbellaceae; genus Kribbella; species Kribbella caucasensis. The sequence continues at coordinate 296,783 of NZ_SNWQ01000003.1, read as the reverse complement.
TCTGCTGGTCCGGTGTAACGGATGCGTAGTAGATCTGCTTGCCTCGCAGCATCCGGCCGACGGCGATGGCATCCGGGAGATCGCCGTTCACGAAGCATGGTTTCCAATCGTTCTGGCGCGCTTCGTAAACCCTGGCTGCGACCATCGGATGGATCGCGTCGACAGCCAACTCTGCCGGCGCAGCTTCGAGCCGCTCGGCGAACCGACGGTCAGCAACCGTGCGTTCAATCTGGTCGTCTGCAATCCTCGGAAGCAGGACGGACCAGTCACTGTCTTCCTCCCACAGCGACTTCACCGCACCCCTCAGTGCCGGGTACACGTCGGTGTCCTGGACGGTCACCAACACGGAAGGCTGGGGGAACCGCGGGCTGGGACGCACCAGCCGTCCTATCAACTGAACAGTGGAGCTCAAGGACTTGTGCTTGTCGTGATAGGCGGCCAGCCGTAGCCGCGCCAGGTCAAAGCCTTCACCGAGCATGCCGACCACCGCTACCGCGCGGATCGAGCCCGTTTGCAAGCCCTCCACGATCCGGGACTTCTCACGTTCGGGCAGTCGAGAGACAAGTACCTCAACCGGTTGTCCCGCCGCACTGTAAATCTCTGCAAGTTCGCGAGCGCGCCGCTCCGACTCTGCTCGTACGAGGAGCGCGCTGCTCCCGTGCTCGGGCTGCGCGAGTAGTTGCAGGATCCGGGCGACGATGGCGTCATCACAAGCGGACTTCGTCCCGGGAACGGGCATTGGTAACACGTCCGACACAACCGGCTTGTAGGCACCGTCTTCAATCGCTCGCCTCAGCGGGTAGTGAAAAACAACGTCGCCAGGCAGGCGCTGGCCATCCCTGCGCCGAGGTGTGGCACTCAGGAGCACTCCTCGCGCGTCCGTCCAGTAATCCAGGATCGCCCGCCAGGTGGGCGCGGGAGCGTGATGTGCTTCGTCCACCACAATGACGTCGAACAGATCGCGCGGTGGAAGGTGTCCCTCGTGGTGCACGGGGCTGATCGAATCCGGCAGTGCAACGACTACATCGGCCTCAGCCAGGTCCTCCCAATGCAGTTTCCTTCCTCTCACCTCGACGACCTTCGGCCGCGCGCGACATTCGCCGTCGAGTGCATCGATCCTTCGAAGGACGTCTTCACCTTCGAAAGATGCTGCCAACTGTTCGCGCAGCTGCTTGCTCGGCACGACGACCAACACGCGACGGGCACGCAACAAGTACGGCACGGCAGTCGCAATCGCGCTCTTACCGCTTCCCGTAGGAATTGCAACAAGGGCCGCTTGACTGTCATGAATCGACCAGTGCGCCAGCAAAGCACCGAGCGCACCTAGCTGCGCCTCACGCCACGAAGGCACGCCGGGTCGAGAGAACAGACGAAAGCTGGCCGCCTCGGCCGAATAGTGGTCCGCCATGCTGAGCATGGTGCCCAGCAAATCGCCAAAACGCCATGGTTGGACCGCACCAGGTAACAATGTGTCATCTATTGCGATGTCAGCTCGGGCGGGCGTCGGCAGATCCCGAGGCAATGCTTTCTGCACCAGATCAACTATCTCAAGGCCTGAAGCACATGAAAGCGGAACCGATGGAGACCGGGCCGGCCCGAGCGGACTCCGAGAACCAACGCGGGACGTTGACCGGATTGCGAGCAGAGCGCAGTCTGGGGCTGGGGAGGAACAGCGGGCCAATCGCGATCCAGCCGCGGCCCAACTTCTGCTCAAGGGGGAATTCAAATGGCTGAACAAGGCGACACGCATGCCACGGCCGCAGTCGGTGGACTGCCACTTCGCGACTGCGACTTGATCATGAAGGGCGGCATCAGCAGCGGAGTCATCTATCCGCGCGCCGCTACGAAACTCTCGGAGACCTATCGGCTCCGTCGGGTCGGTGGTGCTTCAGCCGGCGCGATCGCCGCCGCGTTGACGGCCGCCGCCGAGTATGGCCGGGGCCAAGGTGGCTTTGCCGCATTGCAGGACATTCCGACGGAACTGGGGGCCAACCTCTCAGGGCTCTTCCAGCCGTCGCCCGGTACGAAGCCGGCGTTCTCGATCCTGTCGGCCTGGCTCGAACCGGCGTGGTCCACCAGCCGGAAGGTGTGGGCGTCGCTGCTGCAGGTCGTCAGGCGCACGAGCATAGTTCTCGCATCCGTGACGCTGCTTCTATTGGTTCCGGGGTTCGCCGTCACGGTCACGAGCCGAGGCGCACCGCACGGCCTGCGCGACTGGCTCGGCGTCGCTGCGGGCACCGTGGTCTGGCTCCCGGGAGCGCTTGCGGTTGGGTTCGTGGTCGCGGCTGTCGTCTTCTGCAGAAGAACCCTCAGGAAAATTGTTGCCAATGGCTACGGACTCTGCGACGGCCACAGCACCGACCCGAGCGTCGGCCAGGCTCCGCTGACCGATTGGCTCAGCGCCCAGATCGACTCCCTCGCCGGCCTGGCACCAGGCACCGGCCCGCTGACCATCGGACATCTGTGGGGTCCGCAGGCGGTCGCAATGCAGCAGGTGATCGCGGCTAAGGACAAAACCAAGCGGCGCGTACTGCCGGAGGAGAGGATCCTGGCCGCGAAGGAGCGTGCCATCGACCTCGAGGTGATGACGACCAACCTGACCCATCGCCGACCGTACAAGTTCCCGTTCAGCGACCGAACCTTCTTTTTCTGCTGCGAATGTTTGCGCACGTACTTCCCGGACAGCATCGTCAACCACATGGTCCAGTGCTCTGCAGCAGCGGCCGACAAGATCGACAGCACCGGGCAGGTCAAAGTGAACATCTCAATGAAGTGCCCCCACCACGGCGGCAGCGCGGTGTACGCCGTACCGAACGCCTGGGACCTGCCTGTCGTCGTGGCAGCCCGAATCAGCCTGAGCTTCCCCGGCCTGATCAGCGCGGTCCCGCTGTACTGTGTCGACTGGACTCGGCAATCCGGCAAGCGGAAGCTGATCGAGGTCTGGTTCTCCGACGGCGGCATCTCCAGCAACTTCCCCATGCACTTCTTCGATACGCACTGGCCAACCCGTCCAACGTTCGGGATCAACCTCAGCCAAGCTCATCCCGACTTCGACGCACCCGTCTGGCGACCGTCCGCCGGCGCCAGTGGCATGCTGCCGCCGAGCTATCCGATCACCTCGGTACCGAGCTTCCTGGCCGCTGTGGTGCGCACCATGCAGAACTGGGTCGACAACACCCAGATCACCATGCCTGGCTTCCGTGACCGCATCGCCGTCGTCCGGCAACGACACGGCGAGGGTGGGATCAACCTCAAGATGCCGTCGACGGTGATCGAGGACCTGGCAAACCGCGGCGCCGAGGCGGCCAAACTATTCGACGACTTCGACTTCGACCAGCACCGCTGGATCAGGTACCGGGTGGCGATGTCGGAGATCGACGACGCGCTGACCAGAATGTACAGCGACTACTGCCCACCCGATGGCTACCACGACTTCGTTGCGCAGCACGGCCCAAGAACAAAGAGATACCCCATCAGTGGACCAATGATGACGACGCGCGAAAGGGACCTGACCGACAAGCTCATGCAGCATGCACGCAACTCAGCTCAACAGAAGCACCCACCGAGCGCAGGCAGCGTCCCACGACCGAAACCGCTCCTGCGGCTCCTGCCCAGGCAATGATGTTCACCGCATCCTGGGTCGCTGGCCTCGTCGCCAGCGGACTCGTCCTGCTGCTGGCAAGCCGGTCAATGGCCCAACAAGCAGCCACACTCCGCCAAACCGGCGGACCCGGCATCGTCGCCTTCGAACTGGCCGGAACCACTGCGAAGTCACGCGAGATCCTCACCATGTGGGGCCTCGCCGGTCGTCACGCAGCCAAGCGGAACCTCTATGCCGACTTCCCGTTCATCATCGGCTACGTAGGACTGCTCGCGATTCCCGCCTGGGTCTCGGCAGACACTATCGGAAACCAGACGTGGCACTGGGCGGAGGGGATCGGGCTGGCTGTTGCCATCGCCGCCGTACTGGCGGGCGTGCTCGATATCGCGGAGGACCTGCTCTTGCTCTCCGCCCTCTCCGCAGCCGACGACGCCACGAACGACCTCCAGCCCCAAACACGCGCAGGACAGATCTGTGCCCTCACCAAGTTCACCCTGATCGCCTTCGCCATCACCTGGCTGATCATCGTCGCCGTACCTGTCGTCCTGACAGCCGTCGGGACGGCCTAATGATCTAGCTCGGCCCGGCGCCATCCAACTGCCCGACGATCTCGACCGCTGCCCCGCCACGAACTGTTGCCACATGCCACCATTCATGGGTCGCTTCGCCTGGACCGGCAGACGGGCAAGGAACGGTGACGTCGATCCGCGGCCCACGCAGGGAGACTGTCGCTCCCGATAGTGCGACGCCCTCTACCCCACCGAATGCATGTACCCAGACGTCGGCCGCGGTCACGGGACTGCTGACGGTGATGCACTCTGGCGCTCTGCCGTCGCGGTCGTCGCGGTCCAGCCAGGCTGGAGATGCCGACGGCTCTCCGCGAGTGTTGTAGTTGACCTCTTGGCTCGAACCATCCGGCCAATGCATCCACGCGTGCAGGTCGAGGTCGACACCCACCTTCGGCCAGGTCAAGGTGATGGTGAGTGGGGTTGACGGCGCTATCCCGCCGCCTTCGGCGGGTTCGGGTGGTCTCGCCGGCAGTTTGGCGGCAATAGTGCGTCGAAAGATGGTGTTCGGTGCCCCTGCATTCGGTCGGAGTCCGGAGACAGCGATCGATCGGTCACGTTGGTCGGGCGTGAGCTTGTCCATGACTGCATCGCTGACCTTGCCGTGCGAGGCGACCACAACGTGGGCCTTAGGGAGGCCGCCGGCGTAGTCGGCCAGCGCGTCCGCGACGTTCTTACGCACACTCTGCCAGTACTGTTTGCATTCAACGGCAAGCAATGCGCTCGCCGGCGCAGTAACTGGTGGCCTGCTGATCCTATAGTCAGGCTGGATGGCGTTGGAACGTCCGTGGCCGACAGGTTTCGCATACGCCGACCGCAGTTCGGCCCACAACTCCACCGGGCCTTCCGCAGTGGAAATGGTTGCGAGGTGACTGCCTGCAAAGTTGAACTCCAAGACACCGCCCACGACGTGAACCGTGATTCGGTTGACGCCGATGGCGGCCACGATCTCCGTGAGCACCCATGCCGAGTACATCTCGTGCCGTTTTCCCCAGACCGGAAGGCTCAACAGATCGACTAACCGGTTGACGTCTTCCTCGACGTTCAGACTCGTCTGCGGCTGGGCGCTGATGTGATCACCGACAACTCCAGCCACCTCAGCGGCGAAGCGCTCGGCGGCATCTCGATCGGTAGCCGCATGCTCGCGCACCACATCGGCAAACCGGAACAGGCCCTCGAGCATCGCCGCTGGCCAGTGGTCGCTGTCGGCCCAGGCCACATCGCGGAGCGAAAGGACGACCCCCGGCGCCGGCGGCAGAGCATCCTCCGAAGCAGCGACCCACCTCGCGGCTGGGATGTTGCGATCGTCCGCCAAGCGCCTCGCATCATGCAGGAACAACTCGACCACTCCGACGCAACGCCTGACGACCTCGTCGGCCGCTGCGATGCCCGTGTCATCCGGTCGCGGGACACTAGTTGGCCACCGTCTGTCGTCGTATTCCGTCTTCCACACGCGAAACTGCTCGTGGTCGACTGGAGGCGAGCCCGGTTGGCGATCAACCATCGCGCGTAGGTCCCACAGGGTCTCGGCTGTCCAAATGCGTGCCTGTCGCGCGACCACGACTCGCTGGATGTGCTCCACCTGCTCCCGGAACGCGCTCAAGAGAAGGTCGAGCGGATGGCCGTTGCCGAAGTCGAACTTCAGCCGTAGATTCTCCCGGTCCGCGGTACGTGCACCTACTTCCGCATACAGTCGCAGGAGATCAGCCAACATCTCCGCGAAGGGCTCGGCGATTTCAAGCAAGCACCGGACGAGATCTTGCGCCGGGACACCGGCAAGCGCGACCTCGATCGCTTGGCCGGACGGCAGCCCCATTGCCAGCGGCAACTGATCGAGCAGATCAGCGTCGTACGTCTTCGGACGGAGATATTCCCCCTCGACCAGTCGTTGCCAGAGCGCCTGCGCATCCAACACAACCCGCCCAGCCGTCATGTGGCCCCCCACAATCGAATACTGCGAGCGCCGACCAACCCACGCTCGTCAGCGCGGCCGTTCGCTCCCCCACGCGACACTATGCCGCGATCACCCGCAGATGCCAAGGTGGAGGAGTGTTGGGAGCCGAGGAGGCCCGAGTCGATGACTCGTCGTTATGGTGGCTAGTTCGTAGCTAGTAGACCGTCGCGTCTAATTGTTGGGGTATAGGTGGCGGAGTTTGATGCGTGCGTCTTGGGTGGTGAACTGCCAGTCGACCTGACGTTGGGCGGTGTTGGTGGCTTGCTGCCAGGCGGCGAGTTCGGTGTTCAGTACTGCGAGGTCGTCGAGCCGGCGGTCCAGGCATTGGCGGGTGAGTGCGGAGAGTTCGATCTCGGCGATGTTGAGCCAGGAGCCGTGTTTCGGGGTGTGGTGGATCTCGAGTCGCTGCGCCAACGCGAACGCCTTGGCCGGATCGAACGCCTCATAGAGCGATCCGATGGTGTGGGTGTTGAGGTTGTCCATCACCAGCACCACCTTCTCGGCGTCGGGGTAGTCGAGGGTCAGGAGCCGTTCGACCTGGTGGGCCCAGTCGGTCCTGGTTCGCTGTGGTTGGGCGTCGACGCGCCGCCATCCGGCCAGCGGCTCGACCCAGCAGAAGATCGAGCAGGTGCCGCGGCGGACGTACTCGCTGTCTTCCTTCAGGTCCTGTCCCGGTGTGGCGGGGATCGGGTCGCGGGCGTGGCCGAGGAGCTGGTAGGGCTTCTCGTCCATGCACACCACCGGCCTGGCAGCGTCGTGGGGGCGGGCATAGACCGCGAGAACGTCTTCCATCGCGGCGGCGAACTGCGCGTTCGCCGTGGGCGGGATGGTCCAGCACTTCTTCAGATGAGGACGCAGCCTCGTTTTTTTAACACCCGCCCGATGGTGGAGTGATCCAGGTCCGGAATGTCCTCGACCAGCGCGACATGCTTTTCCAGCAACCGCAGCGACCACCGTGTATAGCCCTTGGGTGGCTGCGAGCACGCCAGCGCGATCAGCCGGGCCTCGACCTCGCCGGTCACCGGAGAGGGCACCGGCGGATGCTCCCGCTGCTTGCGCGAGATCGTGGCGTCCACATCGCCGCCGGTCTCAGCGAACCGCTGAGCGACCAGCCGCAGCATCTCGGTCGAGACACCAACCCGGGCCGCGATCACCTCCTGCGAATCGACCTCACCCACCGAGGTATCCAGCGCGAGCAGCACCCGCGCCCGCCTGATCACCGCGGCCGGATGCACCCCCGTCGTGGTCACCCGAACCAGCCATTCACGATCCGTGTCAGCCAACCTGACCGGACGCTTCACCTGCGAGCCCACGACAACAGTCCTGTCTGGCAGAGGGGAAGGAAGATCTGCCGACCTCTAACCTCCCAACCAGACACCCCAGACCTAAGCAGCGACACGCTACTAGTGCCTCTCCAAGAAACGTTGGCGTTGTAATCGTGTCGGGTTGACTGGTCCGGTGGCAGGTCTGAAGGCTTGCTGTCGGAGGTGGTGATGGCTCGACAGCCTGAGGTGTTCGTGCGTTCGTTGGAACCGGCGGAAGCGCAGCGGTTGGTGAAGATCACGCGGACGGCACGGGATCGGGTGCGGCTTCGTCGTGCCGGGATCGTGTTGGCGTCGTTTCAGGGTCGCAGCGCGTCGGAGGCTGCGGAGATGTTCGCGGCGTCGGCTCAATACGCGCGGGAGGTGATCCACGCGTTCAACGAGCAGGGGTTCGCGGCGCTGGACCCAAAATGGAGCGGGGGCCGTCCGGCGAGGTTCGGCCCCCCGGTTCGTGAGACCGTCTGCCGGATCGCCAAAACCCCGCCGCAAGAGCTCGGTCGCCCGTTCACGACCTGGAGCCTGTCGAAGCTGGTCGAGTACCTGGCCGAGCGCAAGAAGATCAACATCAGCGCCGAGTCGGTCCGCAAGATCCTGCGGGACGCGGGCATCAGGTGGCAGGCGACCAAGACCTGGAAGGCCAGCAAGGATCCGGACTTCGCCCAGAAGATGGCCCGCGTTCTGGATCTGTACGATCACCCGCCGGGCGATGGGCGGGTGATCTGCGTCGACGAGTTCGGCCCGCTGAACCTCCAGCCCCGCCCCGGCAGAGGCTGGTTTCCCACCGGACGCCCGGCGCGGCTGCGGGCTACGTTCAACCGCACCGGCGGCGTCCGGCACATGTTCGCCGCCTTGGATCTGGCCACCGGGCAGATGTTCTACCGGTTCCGGGATCGCAAGCGCTGGCAGGAGTTCCTCGGCTTCCTCAAGCAGCTCCGGGACCGGTTCCCGGCCGGCAAGCTGTACATCGTGTGCGACAACTTCTCGCCCCACAAGAAGACCGAGGTCGCCACCTGGTGCCAGGCCAACGGCATCGAGCTGGTGTTCACCCCGAGCAACGCATCCTGGTTGAACTGGATCGAGGTCGAGTTCACCGCGCTGCGGTACTTCACCCTCGACGGCAGCGACTACCCCAGCCACACCGCCCAGGAGAACGCGATCGCCAGCTACGTCCGCTGGCGCAACAAACGCGCCCAACCCAAACGCCACTTCGCCATCGACTCCAAGATCTGCCGACCCGATTACCTACCCAACGTTGCTTGACGAGGCACTAGCCATGTGCCGTGACCGGCAACTGCTACTTAGTCGACTCGTTCGGGGCGGTGGTTAGTTCGGGTGCAGCCTAGGAGGGAGCTCCAGTCCCGGAGGCGGCGGAGGGCGAGGGTTAGGTCGCGGTGGAAGGCGAGGGGGTCGGAGGGGGCGGCGTCTTCTTGGTAGCAGGCTTCCCAGAAGGTGCGGAGGGCGGAGAGTTCTTCGGTGAGGGCGCCGTGTTCGGGCCAGCAGGGAGGGATGACTTTGTGGTCGAGGCGGTAGCGGTGGATGGCCCAGTTGACCCATTCGCTGAGGCGTTCTAGTTCTTCGCGGGTGCGGGTCGTGTCGAGGTCGCGCCAGGAGACGACGTACGGATCGGTGCCGACGGCAAGGGCGAGTGCTCTGACCAGTTCGTCGTTCGGGTCCATCAGCGGCTACCCACGCGGTCGATGCTGCGACGGATCTCGTCGGCGTCCGGCCTGTCGGTCCAGGCGGTCATCTTGAGGAGGATGGGTGGGGCGGTGCGGGCGAGCAGGATGCCGGTGCCGAAGGGGAGGGTGCGGATGACGTCGGGTGGGAGGATGGGGATTCGGCGGGTGCTGGTGGAGATGGTGCGGCCGCCGTCTGCGCCGCGAGTCCAGTTGCGGATTTCTTCGTCGCGTTCGCCGCAGACGGCGGCGAGGTCTTGGAGGTCGCGGGGTTGGGCGGAGCCGCCGAGGATGAGGCGGAGGGTGGCGGCGTCCCACATGGCGGCTGCGGCTTGTTCGCCCCATTTGTCTCTCGCCTGAGCCAGGGACTGGATGACGACTCGGGTGGTGATTCCGGTTCCACCGCCGTCGGCCATGAGGGATGGCAGGGATGGTACGGCGCAGAGGTTGGCGATCTCGTCCAGCACCAATGCCAGTGGAGGTTCGAGGCGGCCGCCGGGGTTCCGGGCGGCGATTTGGCGGGCTGATTCGGTGATGTCTTCCAGGAGTGCGGCTATGAAGGAGGATGTGGCGCCGGCACCGGCACCGGTGCCAAGGAGGTAGATGGTGCCGCGGTCTCGGATGAAGGTGGCCGGGTCAAGTTCTTCGCCGGGTGGCGGGTCGAAGGCCTTGCGTACGGCGGGGTCGGCGAGCGCGGACAGGGCTGAGCGGACGCCGGCCCAGATGGCGTCGCGGGTTCGGCCGTCCATGCGTACGATGCCGTCGAGCGTGTCGCCCCAGCCTTCGGCGGCGATCGTGGAGCGGTTGAGAATGGTGACCGCTTCGATGGCGGAGGCTGGTTCGAGACCCCACCGGTAAAGCTGGGCGATTCCGGCGTCGTCAATGGCGGCGGCGTGCAGGAGACCGCGGAGCGCCATCTCGGTTTGGCCGTGCCAGAAGGCCCCATCGGTGACGCCGCCTTTGGTGAAACCTGCGCCGGCGGCGAGTCCGCTGGCACGCACCATCGCGGTGGTGGGGTTCTCGCACCCGCGGACGGGTGACCACCGGATCCCTTCTCCTTTGGCGAGTCCTTGTGGATCGAAGACCGCGACGGGCCCGATTGCCCGGCGCAGTTCGAGGGTCGCTGTGAGGTTGTCGGGCCGAGTGGAGGTGGTGACGACGGCTCCGGGTGCGTCGATGATGGCGCCGATGATCTGGTGGAGGCCTTTCCCGGATCGTGGTGGGCCGACGTCGATGATCGAGTCCTCGACGGAGGCCCAGCATTCCCGGCCACGGGAGTGGCCGAGGAGGGTTCCGACGTCGGCCGGGGACCTGGTCGGCGCCTGTGGTCGGGCCGAGCGTCCTCTTCGTACGACGTGTCGGCGTCCGACCGCGGCCTCGACATCGGCCTTCGTGGCCAATCCCGGACGGCCCGCAAGCGCGCGGGCGCGATTCGCCGCTGTCGCCCGCTTGGCATGCCACAGCCTGAGGGCCAGGTAGGCAACTGCAGCCGGTGCGGCAATCAGCAGCACGAGCACGATCCAGTACGCCGCCGGGCTCAGCTGGGCGGCGTTGAGCCCAAAGGCCACCGCCGGGTCGCCCGGGTGCAACGGAACCCGCAGCGCATCGATCCACGGCGACGCGACCCATTGCCCCCTGGTCAGCTGACTGGCGAGGCCGCCGGCCAGGTACAGCACACCGGCACAGGCGAAGAGCACTCCCCCGGCGATGAAGATCATGTCGGTCAGGTCTCGTGGCGGTCGCTGATTCATGGCGTGTCACATCCGGGCGTCGGTATCGAAGAGTTCGACCTCGCGGGCGTGGCGGACCAGCTGTACGACGAACGACCGATTCGGCAGCCGCCACAGTGCTCGGCCTTTCGGGAGCTTCGCGATGGTCGCGATCTCTACGTCGGTGAGGCCGAGCAGGCTGGCGGTCTGGGCGAGTTGATCGGGTTCCTGGCGGAGCATGATTCTGGTGGAGCAGTCGGCGAGGAGCCCTTCGGCCAGGCCGCGTGCTTCGGATCCGAGGTCGCCGACGGCGGCCAGGTCGGACAGCCGGTGGACGATGAGGATGTTGGAGACTCCCCAAGCGCGGGACAGCTTCCACTGCTCCTGCATCCGGCGGAGCAGCGCCGGGTCTCGCATGACACGCCAGCCCTCGTCGTACACGATGTACCGGTTGCCGCCCGCGGGATCCGCGACTGCGGCCTCCAGCCAGGACGACGCACAGGCCAGTGTGAGGCGCAGCGCCTGGTCGTTTGCGCCGGTTCCCAGCCACGACGAGTCGAGCGTGACAATCGGCAGCATCGGGTCGAACTCGGTCGTCGACGGCCCGTCGAACATCCCGGACAGGTCGCCGTGCACCAGGCGTCGGATCGCGTGGGCGACCTCGCGTCCGTCGGTGCTGAGGCTTATGGTCTTCAGGCCTGCCCGGTCTGCCCAGGCAGGGTCGGGGGTGAACAGGGCAACGACGACATCGGGGATGGTCGGCGACTCGACCTGGCTCGAGACGGTCTCCAGCGCGAGGTCGAGGGCGGTGTGCTCTACCGCGGCGAGTGGGCGTCCCAGTGTGGACTCGGCCAGGGTGCCCAGCAGAGCACGGCGGCGCGACCAGACAATCCGCTCCCACTCGTCGCTGTCGACCAGGGCCGGGCGTTGGCCGGCGTCGAGCGGGTTGAGCCGGGTCGGCAGTCCGGGACCGAGCTTGATCGCAGCCCCACCCATCGCGTTGGCGACCGGTGTCCATTCACCCTTGGGATCGCAGGGAATGTAGGCCTTGTGGCCGAGGGCAATGGAACGGGTGATGAGTGCCTTTGCTGTTGTCGACTTGCCGCTGCCGATCACCCCGGCGAGCAGCACGTTCGGGTTGGTGATGACGCGTGATTGGTACAGCACCCACGGGTCGTAGACGAACGACCCACCGCTGAACACGTCGGCGCCGATGTAGGTGCCGTTGGCACCGAGCCCTCCCTCGGCGAGGAACGGATAGGCAACCCGCAGGATCCTGGTCGTGGCACGATGAGCGTCGACCAGCAGCCGCAAGCGGCGTCCGTCGTACGGTACCTTCGCCTCGAGATCGTTAGCTTGTTCCTTGGGCGCAGGTTGACCACCGCACGACGCCTTGCGGTTGGCGCGCCGGGTCTCGCGATCGGCGCCGACCGGCTCGTAGTACCCGGACTGTCGTCTCGCCATCAGAGTCCGATCCCGAACGGAAGCGCGGCTGCCATGAACCCTTCAAGCTGTTGGCCGACCAGGCGTCGCAGGTCGAGCAGCGCCTGGGTGGCCGCGATCTCGATCTCCATGCACGCCTCGTCGAGGGATTCCTCGGTGTCGGCGGAGACCGCGACGAGGCCGAGCCACCGTACGTCGCCGTGGCCGGCTGCCAGATCCCGTTCGCGCTGGGCGACGTCGGCGTCGTGCTGGCGATCCTCCTCGGTCTCCAGCTGACCGATCTTGGCGCGAGTGGCTCGGTCCGTGACGCGTTCGACCCGGTGCCGCCGGGCATCGCGCAACGCCTTGGCGATCGGGATCGGCTGCAGGACCAGCGAGAACGTCCGCCGGATCCCGGGCTTCAGCAACAACGGACTGAGAAACGACGGCGTGGTCCTGATCCGCGGCCACTCCGTGACAACGTACACGCGGTGGAACGAGGAGTCCGTCCGCAGGTGATCCCACGCGATGTCGACTGCCAACGGACCCGCATCTGCCGCATCGAGACCGTCAGGGCTCGGAACAGTGCGGGTCGCGCCCGGGTCGAAGGCCACCCGAAGGCTCATGGCGAGCTCGGCCGCGCTGAGCCAGCAGCCAGCCACCCCAGCCGCAGCCAGTGAGGTCTGGAAGGCCCGTGCCTCGGACTCGAGCACCGCGGTTGCGCCGGCGATGCCGCCGCCATATTTGCGGATCTCGCGCGAGACGGCGTCGAGGTTCACCGCGAAGCTGAACAAGGTCTCGTGCTTCGCCGGAGCCGGCGCGGCCTGCTCCAAGAGATCGGTGTAGATCGCGCCGGCCGGCGTACGCGGATCGACCTTGCGTTTCCTCGCCCACTCCCCCAGTTCGTCGCCGGGATCGGGCAGCGTGCGTTCGAGGATCTGCGCGCGGGCGATCCTGTTGCCCTGGCACAGGCCCGCTATCAAGCGTCCGTACTCCGTGACGCGCCGGTCCTGCTCATCGGAGTTCTGCAGCAGATGGGCGGGACCTTCGATCTTGGCGACTGCAATCAGCCGGCGGCGCCGCGGGTCGTGGACAACACCAATCGACGAGCTCGCCGTCAAGATTCGCAGTGCGCTGCCCTCGCCGGGCAGTTGCAGGGTTCCGTGGCTCACCGGGTCCGTCACTCGGGCCCGGAACGATCGCTGCTTGCGCAGCGACCGCAGAACATGAGCACCTCGAAGGACGAGCCAGCGGTACATCGGAATCTCCTCGGCTCGGGCGAACCCGACGGCACCGCAGATCGCCGCCACCGTGAGACCGCCGAGCTTCGCCACGGACGGCAGTTGGCCGGCGATCGAGATCGTCGTGGCGATCACGGCGATGAGCAGCAGCACAACCTGGAGGGGTCGAAGACCGAGGAGTACGGCGTTCCGCTCTGGCCGCGGGAATCGTGTCGACAGCGTGCTGGGAGTCGCCATCAGCTTCCACCGCCCTGGTTGTCCCGGTCGCCTGTGTCGTCTGCCTGCTGGCCGGGCTGGCCGGATCCATCGACCGAGATCTGACTGGTGGCCACGGCGATCGCCGTCGAGGCTTGGCCGCCCGCTGCCGGCTCAGGGGACGGCGAGGTGGCAGCGTCTGCGTCCGGGCCGCCGCTTGACTGACCTTGATCCGGTGTCCAACCTGTGCCGGCCGACGAATCGTCGGTGGCCTTGTCGTCTTCTGGATCGTTGTCGCTACCGACGACCGGTCCCGAGTCGTTGCCGCCGGATCCGCCGAAGTGGTGCGCACCCCACTGCTGTGCCTGCTCGACGCGTTCCCGCAACGCCGACGGACCCGCGGTGCCCTGCTTCAACGAATAGGCCGCCGCACTGCCTTGATCGCCTGCCCAGTGAATGAACGAGAACGTCGCCAACGGCGCGAAGGCCGCCATCGCGACCAGCAGGATCCCGGTCAGGAACGTCCCGATGCTGGCTTCGCCGTTCGCGTCGGTGTTGCCGGTCGCCGAGAGCCCGAGCGTGAAGATGACCGCCATCGCAACCTTGGAGAACAGCAACGCACCCACGACCTCGATCCAGCGACGCAGCCAGTGCCTGGTCGCCGACCACGTCCAGCTCGCCATCGCGATGGGCGCGAATACGACGAAGGCGACGATCGCGACCTCGCGGATCAGCATCACGAAGTACAGCGAGATGGACGCCAGGAGCGCGAGCAGGACGGCCGTCAGGGCGAACCCGCCGAGCGTGTCCGCGGTGAGCAGTGCGCTGATGTCGACCATGCGCTTCAGGCCGTCCGCGGTTGCCTGGTTGCCGAGGATCGCGGTGGAGATCTCGTCGACGGCCCGGCCGCATGAGGCCACGGCCGCAACAGCAAGCGGTACGCCGGCGGTGCCCAGCAGCGCACCCATGACCGCATGGCCCAGACGACTGGGCTCGCGCCGTACCGCGGCCGACACACATTGCAGCACGAACACCCCGACCAGCAGTGGCAGTGAGATGGCGACCATCAACTCGAGGTTGTCTCGCCACCACTGCTGATCGAAACGAGGCGCCGTACTCAGACTGAAGGCCTGGAACACGTACGACGTCAGGTCGGTCAAGCCGCGCGCCATCCAGCTCAGGAACGAGTTCCACCACGAGTCTGTGACGGCGTCCGTGCCCGCCGATACGAGGCAGCTTGCAGGGTCGAGAAGACATTCGGACCAGGCCACGATCATCCTCCTCGATCAACCGATGTTGATGCTGCTGAAGAAGCGGATGAGCCCGTTGGCCGAGCCGATGAGAATCGCGGCTCCCGCCGCCACTAGGCAGCCGGTCTTGCCCTTGCCGGCGTAGTGAGCGTTGTTGTTGAAGCTGCCCATCGCCCAGGCGGCTGCGGAGATGACGAACGCCGCTACGCAGATCACGAGGCTGAACGTCAGGAGCGCCCCAACCAGCTGCCGAAGAGCGCCCAGCCCCGGAAGCCCATCGCTGTTCGGGCTGATCCCTGGATCCTGAAGGATGACCAGCCGTCGAATGGAATCTGTACGCACGTGGAAGTCCTTCGTGGTCAGGTAGTCGAGTAGATCGGCGGCGCCCAGCCGAGGTAGGTCGCGCTCCATTGGGACTCGATGAGCCCGAACGCGACGAGGTACACGCCGCCTTCGCCGGGGACCCGGTCGCCGATGTCGTTGGAGACGACTCGACCGTCGCCGACGTACACCGCCACGTGCCCGTACGGTCCTCCGGTCTCCCAGAACACGAGCGCGCCGACCGGCGGCTTCCGGTCGCCGGCACGAGCGTTGCCGGCGGCAACCATCTGGCGCCACTGCTCGGCGGCCGAGAAGTACCCGGCTCGCGGCCGGCCCCAGATGTTCGCCGCCAGTCGGGCGCACAGCTGGTAGTAGCCGTGGCCACCGACCAGTCGCAATGCCCGCGCGACAGCCTCGTCCGCACCAGGAATGTCGCGCGTATCGGTATCGATCGGCTTCCGGCAGTCCGTCGGCGGCGCTTCGGTAGGCGTTGCCACGCAGGTGTCGGATCCGCCTGCCGCGATGGCGAGCGGAGCGACCAGACCCAGACCAGTCGCCAGCAGGCAGCCGGCCAGCGCCATCTTGCCGATCACGGCGAAACTTGCGCGGTCGCGGACCAGAACTTGCAGATCGACGCACACACGATCCCGACCGCGGCCTGCCGCTCAGTGACCGTGGTCTCGTTGTCCAGGACGGTGGTCTGCTTCCCACGGATCACGAAGCCTCGCCATCCCTTCCGGGCGCCCGGCTCTCGCGCCATCGCCTCCAGCTCCGGTGTGGTCTCAGCCGTAATGCCGTCGACGCTGGCATGCGCCTTGTGGAGCTCGAGCTGCTTCCACTCCGACCACCGCGGCAGAAGACTCTTGGCGACCCGCGGCGCCGCGCCGGTCGGGTCGGCGTACACGCTGACCGCGTCCTCCCAGTCGTAGAAGCTGTGCCGGGTGGTGTCGTAGGTCCAGATCGCCCGGGCATACGCGATGGCGAACTCCTTCGCATCGGTCGTCGTCGGTCGTTTCCACGCCTCCAACCGCGCCGCGGTGTCCTCGACCTCTCCGGGGACCGGAGTGCCGGCGGAGCCCGGCATACCGGAGGGCTGTTCCGGGGAGACCTGCCAGCGAGCGACCAGCGCCAAGGCCAGCGCAGTGACCGCCAGCAGGATCACGATGGGGATCACGATCTTCGATCGGATCGACTGGTTCACGTCAGTTCCTCTCTTCGGGATTTCAGTACGGCGCAGCCACGCGAACACGGCAGCAGCGATCGGCGCCGGGATGATCCGCAACGCGGTGAGGACACGCAGTTCGAACCTGAGCTGCGCGCGGTAGTACCGGATGAGCCAGTGGTGGCGGCGTACTTCCTCGTGGTTGTGCGTCATACCGGGCCTCAACGGTTGAGGTCCGGAGACTTTTCGTCAGGCAGCTCTGAGGCGAGCCAGCCCAGCCGCTCGGCGGTGGCCGAGGCGGCTTGGCCGGCCGAAAAACCGCAGGTCACGGCCGGCAGCGGCCCAGACCCAGCGCCGTACGACGGGGTCCGTGAAGACCTCCTCGGGTTTCTGCCCTTGCGCGAGCCTCGCCAGCGCCGACGCTCCGCCCGCGCCGCCTCGCAGCAACCAGGCCAGGCCTTCGGCCTGCTCACCCGACGCTCCTGCGTGACGGAGCCTGGCGATGATGGCCGCGCGGTAGTACGGCGGTCCATCCGCGGCAACTCCAGTCAGCCGTCGACCGGTGGTAGCCGGCAGGCCTTCCAGCTCCAGCTCCGAGATGATCCGTTCGAGGTGAGATCCCAGTGACAACTGCTGCACGATCGCGCGATCCGGAGGCTGCCGACACAGCGGATGCCGCTGGCGACGGAGCAGCTCGGATCGCACCGCGTCCTTCAACCGCCACCTAACCAAGTTGGCGAGATAGCCCCACGACACACCGGCCTCGGGCGGGTTGACCGCGAGCTCGAGGCACCTTTCCCACGCGATCACTCTGGCTAACTGTGCGGCCTCATCATGCCCGAGGGCGGCCCGCAGCCGACTCGACAACGGCACGACGATCCGGGACTCGATCCCGTCGGCCAACCTCCGCGACGGCCCCGGCGCCCACCCCGAAGAAGCCGCCTCAGCGATGAGAACCTCCAGATCAACATCCATGGCATCAATCTGCTGGCCGTTGCCTCGAACCAGAACCTGGATTCCGGAATCAAGGAGTCCTGGGAAGATCCGGCGGATCGGCACCTGCCTCCGCGTCGGCCGATCGATAACTCATCCGCCGCCGCGTCGCCCGCTGCTCATCCCGCAGACCGACCACCGCGAGCACCTCGCGCGACACGACCTGCTCCTCCAGTCCCAACTTCCGCGACAGCCTGGCGATCTCCCCAGCCACCCGGCCGGCAGGCAGCCGAGCGACCAGCGGAGCCACGGCCCGTACGGCGTTGACCTGCCCACTTATGTGGTCAAGGACCCTGCTCCACCGAGAGAGCTCCACGTCGATCGCGAAATCGATCAGCGACCGCGGCGAACTCAGCGCGGACCGCAGGCGGCCCGGTTCGGCCGCGAACAATGACGCTGGATCGTGCTCATCAGGAAACTCTGCGACCAGGACCTGCCCGAACGCCGACGACAAAACATCAAGGCTCCGTACCGCGCCGGTGCGGCCGGCCAGGTTGCCATCCAGCGCGACGATCGCCACATCCACTCGCGCATGGCGTTTGAGGATCAGGACCTGCTCGCGCGTGATCGCCGTACCGCAACAAGCCACACCGGCCCACTCGCCACCCGCAAGGCTGACAGCCAGCGCATCCATCGTCCCCTCAACGACAACCGGAACCGCACCGGCCTCGAGCCGCACCAACTGAGCATCGAGCCCCACCAGCGACTTGCCCTTGGCATAGATGTCCGTGTTCGGCGTATTCAGGTACCTCACCCGGCCGGCGCGACCGCGGCCGATGAACCCGACCGGCTTCAGGTCGATGTCGTGGGCAACGAAGGTGACGCGGTCGCGGAAGCGGTCGATCAGGTAGCCGTTCGACGTCGGTGATGCCAGACCGGCCGCTACGATCGTTCGGTCGTCGAAGCCGGCGCGTCGAAGATGCCCGACAAGGCGCGACCACCCGTCCGGCGCGTACCCGACACACCAACCCGAATCAGGGGCCACTGCCGCTTCCAGGCGTCGCTCCCTCAGGTGCTCGGCAGCCCAACCATCCGGTCGCTTCAGCAACTCCTGCCGGAAGAACTGAGCCGCAACCGAATTCGCCTCGACGAGATGCTGGTGACCGGTCATTGCCATCAAGCTCCACGCCACCTCACAGGCCGGGGCCGCGGTCTGGCGGATCCGAATCGAGGGCCGGGGACGCGATGCGGCGACTCACGGTGTTGCGATAGGTCATCAGCGGACGGGCTGCCGACAGCACATCCCGCAGGTGGCCCGGCCCACCGTCGGTCAGCACGAGCGAGGCGGGCGTGTACCCGGCTGGGATTCCAACGGCTCGCACTCGATCGAAGAAGAACGCGAGATCCAGCAGGTAGCCGGCGGCCTGGTTACGCTGCGGCTCGTCACCCGACAGCGCAACGATGACCTGGTCGGTCGTACTGTACCGACGCAGCATCCTCGCCTGCGCCGTCGACAATCCAGCTCCACACACCGGGATCCCTACCCACCGGCCGGACGACAACCGGCTCACCGCCGAGATCGCGATCGCGTCCACGGGTCTGTCGACGACCACCGGTATCGCACCATTCTCGAGAAGCTTCAGTTGCTCCTCGACGCCGACAAGAACGTTCGACGGCCGATGAGCCGCGGTCACAGGACTCACTGTCCGTGCGTGGCCACCCTGGCTGATGCCAACGAACCCCACCGGAGACAACCGCTGATCACGGGCCACGAACATCAACTGATCACGGTGCCGATCAACCGCGTCGCCACCCTCCGTCCAGGTCACCAAACCTGCCCGAACAAGCGTTCCGAACCCGAACCCCTGTGCTCGCAGGTGATCCACCAGATTCGTCCAGGTGCCCGGCGCGTACCCGACCTTCCAGGCCGAGTCGGTCGACAGGACTTCCTCAACACCCCACGACTGCAGATACTTCACAGGCCAGCCATTCGTTGCCCGAAGCAACTCTCGCCGGAAATACCGAGCGGCTGCGGCATTTGCGTCCAGCAACCGCCTCCGCTCCTCGGCGGACATCATGAAACCCTGATCACTCATCGAGACTCTCCGATACGGCCGTGGACAAACTCACAGCCTCGAAGATCGCCTCAGAACGACCACACCAGAACCCGGATCACAGCTTCAAGGACTCCGAGTCCTAGCCATCGCTTGCACGCCGATCACGGCAACTGAGGCCCACACTCGGCCGTGAAGTCCTCGGTCAGCGAGCCGGCGGTCGGCGGCGATGAACCTGCCGCGCTACGCCGAACCGGACGACGGCGAGGAATGCTCAGAGGCGGTTGCTCGACCACCGGCGTCCCACTCGACGGATCGGCCCACAGCCCAGCCGAACGTGCCAGTTGCGCACCTGCCGCATCAATCGCCTCGTCGACCAACTCGATCAACCTGCGGATTGACCACGCAGGCACTTGCTGACCATCCACGACAGCAGCCACCGGATCATGCGCCGTATCGTTGCCGCCAACCGCTCGCTCTGTGTCCATGCCACCGAAGATCACCTCGAGTGGCACTCCACAGAACCGGGATCACCAGATCCAGGACAACGGACTATCCCTGCTACATCGCCACCGGACACTGCCATCCTGAACTCACTGTTGGCTCCCATGCTCGTCCGGTCGAGCTGGCGACGTAACAGCCCGGATGACGGCTAGACGCACCACGGTGTGTATTGGGAACTTCTGGTGGACCTAACGGAGGCCTATTCACACCTCCGGTGGGAGGTGAAACGGTTGCTTGATCTTGTCCCTGAGCTAACCGAGCAGCCGGTGTCTCCGCCACCATCGACGCGACCAGTGCGACGCATCCACAAGCTGGACATGCGACTGGATAGTGAGCAGATAGCTCGACTGGTAGCGGAGTACGAAGCCGGGACACCGAGCACTCAGCTGGAGAAGGACTTCAACCTGAGTAACGCCAGTGTCATGAAGCTACTGCGGGAAGCCGGCGCCAAGCTGCGGCGACGAGGGCTACATGGTGATGACGTTGATGAGGCAATCCGGCTCTACGAAGGCGGTCTGACGCTCAAGCAGGTCGGTGCAAAGCTATACGTCGATGGAGAGACTGTCCGGCTCGCACTACGCCAGGCAGGCATCCAACTGCGGCGACCGCACAAGCTCACTGATGACCAGATCATCGAGATCACCCAGCTGTACGAGCAAGGGTCGTCGATGAACACGCTCCGTAAACACTTCGGCGTCGGAGATCGGACGGTCGCACGCGTGCTCCGCGAGTCAGGCTGCCACATCCGACCCCGCGGCCGGCCATCGGGCGCCGGTCCTACGGCCTAAGAGTGAATCCGGGTTCCAGGCGATCCGGCGAGGGCTCTCAGCGGATCGCTCGTGCACGTGGGTCGGAGCGTGGACACCCCGTACGGCGCGCCTCGTACGGGTCGCCAGTCTCGGATGGTGACGGAGCCCCACTCGTCGGTGCGCAGTTGGGTGGACGAGAAGCTCAACGCGCGTCAGATCCGATCGAGCTTGTACCCGCCTCAACTACATGAAAATGGACCAAACGAGCAAGATCAGGCCGAGCGCGGCAACGAGGAGATTTAGTCCAATGAAGAGCCAGTAGAGTCGAATCTTGTCCTCTCCCTCTCGCGCGGACTTCGGGCGGTTGTCGCCTGTCCTGTAGCTCCAATTCTCTGTGTGGGCATCCCGGCCCAAGTTCCGGATCTCGCTGAGAGTCTTCGTTCGGCTCGTGTTCTCAAGTTCCGTTCGGAACTCGGTCGCGATGCGAATGTGCATGCGAGCCCGCTCGCCCTGCTTGGCCGCAAAGACTGCCGCGAATATGCCGAAGACGACGAGGAACGCCGATAGAATAGTGTTGAGAGACTTGGAGTCACTGCTTGCGATGAGGCCGGCGACCGCGGCGCCCAACGCCAGCGAAATTGTGGCTACGCCTGTGCGTTGGGCCTCGTGGTGACGACCCTGCGTCGTGTGCTCTGCGTACATACCCCAGACGTATTGCTCGGCGGGAACCTTGCCGCCATTGGAGTCCGCGCTGCCGCCCATGTATTCAATCGTGCCAACATCCTTGGCTCGGTCAACACCTGGGCTTCTTGACCTGCGGTGTAGACATCACCAACAGTCCGGGCCGAGACCGCTCAGAGCCGTCGGGCGGCATCCGAGACCCAGCGGTCACCTCTCCGGATGGGCCGTCATGGAATGGAGGGCAGCCGCTGGAACGACCAAGGACGCAGCAGCCTCCCTCGGGCTCTCTGGTTCAGCGCAGGTTCCAAATACGAACATTCGGTGCCCCTAAGCGGATCGCTTTTGAACGCGCCGTTCGGGGCCCAGCGGCTGCTCGAGCTCGCGGAGAGCCGGAAGCTGGGCGCTGCGTTGCCTAATGTGACGCGGAGTGCACGCCCTCGGACCGCCAAGCAATTGTCGGAGGGTGAGCTGGATGCGCTGGTCGAGGCATACAGGCTCTTCACGATCGAGGGTGTAGTTGCGGCCTGAAGCCGCCGGTCTCGAGCAGGGATCTG
This sequence comes from Kribbella caucasensis, assembly GCF_004361855.1. Taxonomy (GTDB): domain Bacteria; phylum Actinomycetota; class Actinomycetes; order Propionibacteriales; family Kribbellaceae; genus Kribbella; species Kribbella caucasensis. The sequence continues at coordinate 274,889 of NZ_SNWQ01000003.1, read as the reverse complement.
GCGATGTAGTTGGTCAGGTTGCGGAACCCGAGTGCGGAGCCGCGGAGGTGTTCGAGGCGGCCGTTGATGGCCTCGGTCGGTCCGTTGGATGTGCCGGGCCGGTCGAAGTAGGCCAGCACGTCAGCGGCGCGCTTCTTCAGGGTCCGGCCCAGCGTGACAACCTCGACGAGCGCAGCGGGCACGCCGTGGTTGACCGAGTTGATGAGCTGCTGCATCAGCTTCCGGCCGTGGCTGCGGTCGGGTTCGCGGTATGCGGCGATCATCCGCTGGTAGATCCCCCAGGTCGCTTCGATCTCGACGTGCTCGTCGGTCGCGAACAGGTCGGTGAGTCGTCGCGTCTGCTTGTCGGTGAGGAGATCGGCGCCGGTGTGCAGCGTCCGGCGCGCCGAGTAGAGCGGGTCGTCCTTGCGGCCGCGGTGGCCGTGGATGGCTTGCTGGACGCGGCGGCGCACAGGTCCAGGGCGTTGCCGGCCAGCCGGACGACGTGGAAGGGATCCATCACCGCGATCGCGTCGGGCAGTTCCTCGCTGGTGGCTGTCTTGAAGCCGGTGAACCCGTCCATCGCCACGACCTCCACGGCGTCGCGCCAGGACTCGGCTCGTTCAGCGAGCCAGGTCTTGAAGACCTGCTTGGAGCGGCCCTCGACCATGTCGAGCAGCCGGGCGGGTCCGGTGCCGTCGCGAATCCCGGTCAGGTCGATGATGACGGTGACGTACTTGTCGCCACGACGGGTGTGTCGCCACACGTGCTCGTCCACGCCGATGACGTTCACGCCGTCGAACCGGCCGGGATCGTCAATGAGGACGCGCTTGCCTTCGGCAAGGACCGCGTCGTTGGCAGTGTTCCACGACACCGCGAGGCCTTCGGCGACACGAGCCACGGTCAAGTGCTGACACACGATGCCTTCCAGCGCCCACCGCAGCCCACGGCGCGAGAGCTTCGCCCGTGGTTCGGCGGCCTTGCTGGTGTCTTGGCGCCACACATGCCCGCACCCGGTGCACCGGTAGCGACGGATCGTCACCAGCAGCGTGGTGGGACGCCAGCCGAGCGGCTCGTGCGCCAGCCGCCGGACCACGGTGTCGCGGGGTACGCCCTCGCATCCGCAGCGGCGACACCACCGCTCATCTGACCCGTCGGGCTCGACCACCCGGCAGGCCAGCACCGCACGGTCCGGCTCGAGCCGCTGACCGACGACTTCGAGGCCGAGCTCGTCAAGGCGGCAGAACGTGGTCAGGTCAGGGCTGGTGAAGGTAGCGTGAAGCACGTCGAGGTCTTCCAGATGGGCGGCGTAGGAACCTCCATCATCGGGAGACCTCGACCCCTACCCGGCCACCGCCCCGCCCACCGCTACACCCTCAACTGCGAAGAGCCGGATTGGGTCGCCGCAGGCTCGAGAAACCAATATCGACCGACATATCGGGCGACCTCCAATTTCTGGAATCCGGTGTTGGCGAATGCTCGGCGGGCATAGATAACAATATTTAACCACATCGTGAATGAGTCTGCAATATTACCAGCTCTCCGAGTAAACGGGCTTCTGCGAACCAGACACTGAGCAGCGACGCAAGAGGCATAATAGTGATTCATCAATAGAGTCAGACGTGCGGCACGGTCGAATGCTTAGCCCCAAACACGCCGCTTGGGTCGCGGTCAATCTCATCGAGCAGAGCCGTCGGCTCCGCGCGGCCGACTCGGTGCCTTCGTAGAGATGCCAGCGGTGGTTGCGGTCCGCTCAGTAGAGGCTTTAGCCATCGCGGTAGTGGAGCTGGGCGACGGGGCGACTGCGATCTAGGGGAGTGGACACGTCACGCGCGGAGATCGTGAAACCTGACTTCGGTCAGGTCTGCTCGGTTCGGCTTGGCACACGGCGCTGACCTGCGGTGATGGTCGCAGGGTAGCCAGTTTCAGGCACTAATTGGTGCCCTAGGCTCCGGGTTGTGGCGTGGTGCGGCGGGTGCGAACGGCCTCGGGTGCGACGACTGTGCAGATCTCGCACCACGACCCGCACCACGAACGCGACCAGGACGGCGGAGGCGGCCGACCTGCCGACATTGGTCCGGGCGCCAGAGCGCAAGTTTGCGATCTAGTAGACCGTCGCGTCTAATTGTTGGGGTATAGGTGGCGGAGTTTGATGCGTGCGTCTTGGGTGGTGAACTGCCAGTCGACCTGACGTTGGGCGGTGTTGGTGGCTTGCTGCCAGGCGGCGAGTTCGGTGTTCAGTACTGCGAGGTCGTCGAGCCGGCGGTCCAGGCATTGGCGGGTGAGTGCGGAGAGTTCGATCTCGGCGATGTTGAGCCAGGAGCCGTGTTTCGGGGTGTGGTGGATCTCGAGTCGCTGCGCCAACGCGAACGCCTTGGCCGGATCGAACGCCTCATAGAGCGATCCGATGGTGTGGGTGTTGAGGTTGTCCATCACCAGCACCACCTTCTCGGCGTCGGGGTAGTCGAGGGTCAGGAGCCGTTCGACCTGGTGGGCCCAGTCGGTCCTGGTTCGCTGTGGTTGGGCGTCGACGCGCCGCCATCCGGCCAGCGGCTCGACCCAGCAGAAGATCGAGCAGGTGCCGCGGCGGACGTACTCGCTGTCTTCCTTCAGGTCCTGTCCCGGTGTGGCGGGGATCGGGTCGCGGGCGTGGCCGAGGAGCTGGTAGGGCTTCTCGTCCATGCACACCACCGGCCTGGCAGCGTCGTGGGGGCGGGCATAGACCGCGAGAACGTCTTCCATCGCGGCGGCGAACTGCGCGTTCGCCGTGGGCGGGATGGTCCAGCACTTCTTCAGATGAGGACGCAGCCTCGTTTTTTTAACACCCGCCCGATGGTGGAGTGATCCAGGTCCGGAATGTCCTCGACCAGCGCGACATGCTTTTCCAGCAACCGCAGCGACCACCGTGTATAGCCCTTGGGTGGCTGCGAGCACGCCAGCGCGATCAGCCGGGCCTCGACCTCGCCGGTCACCGGAGAGGGCACCGGCGGATGCTCCCGCTGCTTGCGCGAGATCGTGGCGTCCACATCGCCGCCGGTCTCAGCGAACCGCTGAGCGACCAGCCGCAGCATCTCGGTCGAGACACCAACCCGGGCCGCGATCACCTCCTGCGAATCGACCTCACCCACCGAGGTATCCAGCGCGAGCAGCACCCGCGCCCGCCTGATCACCGCGGCCGGATGCACCCCCGTCGTGGTCACCCGAACCAGCCATTCACGATCCGTGTCAGCCAACCTGACCGGACGCTTCACCTGCGAGCCCACGACAACAGTCCTGTCTGGCAGAGGGGAAGGAAGATCTGCCGACCTCTAACCTCCCAACCAGACACCCCAGACCTAAGCAGCGACACGCTACTAGTGCCTTTCCAAGAAAGGTCGGGGTTGCAATCGTGTCGGGTTGACCGGTCCGGTGGTGAGTCTGAAGGCTTGCTGGCGGAGGTGGTGACGGCTCGACAGCCTGAGGTGTTCGTGCGCTCGCTGGAACCTGAGGGAGTTGGGCCGGTCTCTTCCGCAAGGGCGGCCGCTCACGAGTGCTGACGACGCTGGGGTGAGACCGCGCACGCAGCGGCAGGCGGTGGGCGGAACCTCGGCCCATGGCGGGATGAGGGCGCAGGGTCACGGCCTGACCCTGCGTCCTCAGGTGGTGCATGCTCCTTATGCGTGCGCTGTCACTGGCGGCGGGCCGATGCGTACGTGTCCCAGGCGGCTAGGGCTCTTACGTAGTAGGCCGCCCGGTAGGTCGTGGTGTCGTAGCCGTTCCACGCTTCGGGAGTGTTGAAGGCGTAGGCGCCACCTGCGGCCGCGGTCGGGCTGTAGATCTGGTGCACCAGACCCTCCGCGAGCTCGTTGCCATCGGCGATCAGGTCGGGCCGTCCGAGCCGTCGGCCTTCCCGGATGAGCGTTCCGGCGAACTCGAAGTTCGTCCCGGTCCACACCTCCGCGGCCTGGAAACCGAGTTCCCTGGGCCGGTTAGGCAGCACCGGGTAGGGCTTGCCCCCGTTCGGGACGAGGTTTGGCGCTCCGAGCATGTGTCCTGTGGAGTCCTTCACCTGCGTGAGATGGTCGAAGGTGTTGGTCAGGTGAGCGGCCACGCGTTCGGGCGGATTGATGTCGGCCAGCCCGAGCTGCTCGGCCACGTGCTGAGGCCACAGCACGTCGACGAAGACGTCGGTGGACCTCTCGCCTGCGTCGGTGAACTTGTAGTAGCTCCCGGTCCAGAAGGCGGCCTCGTACGCGGCCTGGGAACTGGCCCGCGTGTGGTTGAGGGCGTCGACATCTACCGCCGAGGCTGCGGGGATCCCGAGCCGTCTGGCGTCCTCAGTAGCGGCTGCCATGATCTCTGCGGCCAGGATGTACAGGCCGGAGTTGTAGACGCCGTGCACTCCACCGGACTGCCCCATCACGTCGTAGGTGCTGGCGAAGGTGGCCGGCTCCGTGGGCAGCGTGTCTCCCTGCGGTATCCGAGGCAGGACGTCGTGCGTCCAGAGGCGGAGCATCGCCGGGTAGGCGTCGCGCAACAGCGAATCGTCGCCCGAGCTGCGATACGCGCCGTAGGCACGGATCAGGTACTTGACCGGACGGTCGAAGAAGGTGGTTTCGGGTACGGCTGGGCTGGTGGAGGTCTCCCAAAGCAGCCACGGCGCGCTCAAGTGCCACCAGAGATAGCCCTCGACCGGAGGGTTGAAGCCCGGGCTGCCGGGCACTCGGCCGTTTGGGTCTTGGGCAATCATCTCGGAGGTCGCGCGGACCCAGTCGGCTTCGATGGAAGGAAACAGCTCGCGCAGGGCGATCGCCATCTGCCCCTGGACGTCGGTCTCACCGGCGTCGGCCCAGCCACCACCCGTGAGCGTGTGGAACAGGTGGGTGCCAGGGACCGCCGAGCCTGGTCGGGGTACTCCGGTCTGGTGTGGAGTGGAGACGAGGCCCGCTTCCCAGAAGGAGCCGTTGAACGTGAGCTGACTGAGTTCGTTCAGCGCGGCCATGCGGATCGCGGGCGACACCGTGTCATCGAATGCCACCGGCTTCCACCAGCGTGCCACCGCTTCCGCTGCCTCGTCCACGCGTGCGAGGTTCCGCGCAGCGATGGCGAAGCCCTGGTTGCCGGGATAGCTGCCCGCGATGTAGTTGTTTTGTGCGTCTTCACGGGCTCCGTAGAAGGAGGTGTAGCGCCGCATCCAGGATGTGTCGCCCGCAGTACCGAAAGTGATCTGTGGGAAGTCCCAGGCCAGGACGAAGCGAACGGTTTGCGTTTGATGAGCTGGCAGGTTCATCTCAACTGCGAGGGCACTGGCGGAGTTGCTGCCGTCGAGGGCAGCGTTGGGGAGGCGACCGGTTGCAGTGAAGGGGGTGTAGATGTCAGAGCCGTCGCCGTCGGCGTTCCAGGAAGTTACGTACGTGACTCGCTGTCCGGGTTCACTTCGCACAGCAGTGGTCCACTCGCTGTTCTGCGAGTCTGCGGTGTTGGTGGGGCTGGAGGCCCCGAGCGTGATACCGGTGATCTTGTTACGGTGATCCACGGTCTCGTGGCTGGTGTAGCCCGTGCGGACGCTGGGCACGGAGCTGGGGGTGTTCTGCACTGTGCTGCCCACGTGAGCTGGAGCGTTGGGGAAGGTGAACATGGTCGACACCTTCGTCGTCTTGCTCGTTTCGTTCGTGAGTTCCACCTCGAAGTAGGCCACGGGTTGCGAGGAGAATTCGTCGTTGCCGGCCACGATGGGTGTCCAGAACGTTGTTGACACGGATGTGGAGGGCACGGGGTCGGCGTAGTCGATGCGGCCGAAGGGGTAGAGCGCGCTGTATGTCCCGCTCCCAGCGTCCAGTGTCGACCAGGCAGGGAGGACGGACCCGAACTCGGAGCTGTTGACGGCGAGCGTCTTGGTCGAGGCGGTTCGGCCTTGCTGCTGTTCGCGGATGTGGATGGCAGCCTGGGGCAGGATGCGCTTCTCGTAGTTCGAGTTTGTGGATCCGCCCATGTTCCACGGACCGAAGGTCCCGGCCTGGTTGATCATGAACGAGCCTGCTCCGAGTCCACCGAGCGGAATCCCGAGGCCGGGCTGGGCCATGGGGTTGCCGAGCGCGAACGGCGCGGTGTCGGGTGCGGAGGCGTCGCCTGCGCACCGTTGCCAGTTGTGAGGGCTACATGGGGTGCTTCCAATGACTCCGAGGGGTCGCTGGTATGCGGCGTCACCCAGGGCCGTGTGCCCCGCCGGTTGCGTGGCGGGCGGGAGCGCCTGCGACGCTAGGGCTGGTGCGGTGCCGGCGGCGGCTATGGTGGCTGCGACAGCAACGGCTGCCAGGCGCTTGCGTCCGCTGCGGCTACTGAAGAAGATCGGCTCTTTCATCGGGATGTGGCTCTCTTCCGGTCGGCACTGTCGATGGGACATTCCGAAGGCGTCCGAGGACGGCCTTTGGGGTTGATGGGCACTGGAGATCAACAGCCAGCGCGTTCGCGGCGGATCCGCGAGCGGCCTGCTCCGCCCTGTGCGGAGGGTCCTCGCGACTCACCGCTAGACGTGCGGTGCCGGCGCCGCGGCACCGAAGGCGGTGGACTCGGCTAGCTCGCGTAGCGACTGCTGGTCGACGCCAAACGGAGTGGTTGCGATCTCTGTGAAGGCGGCGCGGAAGATCGGCTCAGTGAGGTCGAAGCCGTTGGGTGTCAGGACCCAGGGCAGGGGTTCAGGCCGACGTGGAGCTTCGGCATCAGGTGACTCCTTGGGAGGTTGTGGTCAGCGGCCGGCGAGGGATCCGCCGATGCCGCCGACGCTGAAGTACTTGTTCAGGACCGCGAAGACGACGGCCGGGGGCAGCAGCATCACGACCGAGACCGCCATCACCGAACCCCAGTCGACGGCGTTCTGCTGGAAGAAGGTCTGCATTCCGATCGGGAGCGTGAAGATCGAGCTGGACCGCAGGAAGACGAGTGCGACCAGGTAGTCGTTCCAGGCGAGCAAGAACGCGAAGATCGCGGTGGACAGGATGCCTGGCAGCGAGTTGCGCAGCACGATCTTGGCGAACGAGCCGAACACCGAGCAGCCGTCGACCCAGGCGGCTTCCTCGAGGGCGTGCGGGATCGAGTCGAAGTATGCCGCCATCATCCAGGTCGCCACCGACATTGTGCTGGCGACGTACACGATGACCAGGCCGATGAGGTTGTCGGTGAGTCCGAGGCGGGCGAACAGCACGAAGAGCGGGATGATCGCGGTGATGACCGGCAGTGACTGGATCACGAACAGCAGCAGAGACAGGCCCGAGACCGCTTTGCTGCGTCCGCGGGACAGGACGTAGCCGGCCGGCGCGGCGACAATCACGGACACCAGGACCGTGGCTAGCGTGACGCCCAGGCTGTTGGCGAGCCAGATCCGCACGTCGGTGTTCGCGAAGACGTTGCGGAAATTGTCGAATGTCAATAATCCGCTCGCCCCGGACGGGCGGAGCGACAGCAGGAGCGTGGCGAACACCGGGACCAGGACGACGAGCGTGACGATGACCAGGACGGCGAAGCGCCACCACTGGCCGCGGGTGCCGGGCTCGCGTGAGGTGATCTCACGGGAGGCGATCAAGCTCATGCGATGTCCACCTTTCGGATCTGGCGGTAGAGCGCAGTGGAGACGATGACCAGGACGAGCGTCATCAGGAACGCGATCGCGACGCCGGGACCGGTCTGCAGGTCTTGGAAGACGGTGCGGTACGCCAGCACGACCAGCGAGGAGGTGGCGTCGACAGGTCCGCCGCCGGTAAGGAGGTAGATGGTCGGGAAGTCGTTGACACAGAAGATCGTCATCAGGATCCAGGAGATGTACGTCGTCCTGGAGATCAGCGGCAGCGTGATGTGGACGAATTGCTGCCTCCTCGAGGCGCCGTCGATCCCTGCGGCTTCGTAGACCGTGGTGTCGACCGCGGCGAGGGCCGCCGACGTCATCAGCATCATGAAGGGGAAGCTGACCCACACCTTGAACACGCACACCGTGACAGCCGCCAGTGTGGGGTCGGCGAGAAAGTGCACCTCGCCCAAGCCGAGCTGCGCGACCAGGGTCGGGATCGGGCTGGTCGGCGTACCGACAAGCCAGTTCCAGGCTGTTGAGGACACGACGATCGGCACGACCCAAGGCAGCATCAGAAGTACCTTGAAAGCGGTCCTGCCGGGGATCTTGGTCCGCAGCAACAGTGCGAGGCCCAGGCCGACGAGCCAGCTGCCGAAGACACCGCCAATCGTGAAGATCAGCGTGAACCGGGCGGCGCTCCAGAATCGCGGGCTGGTCAGTACGTCCGCATAGTTGCCGAGTCCAACGAAATCGCCGGTCACGATCAGTGTACCGTCGCGGACCGACTGGGACGCCGCGACGACAAGCGGGTACGCGTTGATCAGCAGCAAGAGCACGACACAGGGGGCGGCCAGCAGGATCATCGTGACCGCCGTGCGGCTGATCCGCGGACGATGCAGCGATTCCGCGGTTGTGGCTGCCCGGCCGGCCGGCACGGTCCCCGGTGGGGAAGTCTGCTCCAAGCTGGTTGGCCGCGTCATCGCCTGACGACACCTTCCAGACCGCGCTGCAGGGTGGTGAGAGCGGCCTTGGGATCGGTCTTGCCCTGCAGCATGGTCTGCGTGAATTGGACCAGTGCCTGGCCGCCGTCCACTGCGGCCAGGGCGGCAAAGGACTGCGTTCCGGTGGCCGCGAAGGTCTTGCACACCGGTATCCACTTCTCCACGATCGCCACCTGGTTCGGGTCCTTGGTGTAGTAGTCGGCGGTGGTGATCGACTTCAGCACCGGCACCGCCATGCCCACCGGGTTCTCCCAATAGGTGTGGAGCTGGCCCAGGTAGTACTTCAGGAACGCCTCCGAGGCCTCCTGCGACGGGGTGTTGGTGTACATCATCAGGTTGTTCACGTAGAACAGCCCGGCCGCGGTCCCGCTCGGGCTCTTCAGCGGGGCCGCGACCAGCAGGTCGTCGGCTACCTTCGCGGCCCGATCAGCCAGGCCTGGCGTGTGGATGCCGATGGCGGCCTTCTTGGTGTTCCACTGGCCGTCGAGGTTCTCGACGGTGTACGACACCGCACCCTTGTCGATGATGCCCTCGTTCGCGAGCTGCTTGACGAACTCCATTGCCTGGATGTTGGCGTCGGTCACGCAGTCCGGCTTGCCGTCGGCATCGAACAGGCCGCCGCCATTGTTGATCATCATGGCCACCATGGCCTGGACGCCGAAGCTGTTGCCGGTGCCGGAGCCGGTGGCAAAGCCGGAGACGCCGATCTTCTTCAACGCCTGGCCGGCCGTGAGCAGCTCGTCCCAGGTGGTCGGCACCTTGGCGCCGGCCTGGTCGAGCAGCGCCTTGTTGTACCAGAAGGGGCGGACATCGGTCTGCCACGGTACGGCGACGTACCCCTTGTCGGTCTTCATCGTGTCGATGACGCCAGGCAGGAAGTCGTCGTACGTGCCGTCCTTCTTCAGCGCCTCGATGAAGTTGTCGGCGTACGCGATCTGGCCCTGCTCGGCGAACTGGAACGCCTGGAACCCGGCGCCGGAGCTGACCGCGGGCCCGGTCTTGGAGGCGATCGCCGACGAGAACGTCTGGTAGAAGCCGTTCCACTGGATGATCTGGTAACTGGCCTTGCCGAAGCCCTGTGCCGGGGTGTAGCCGTCGACGATCTTCTTGCCCAGCACGTTGTACTGGGGGGCGCCCCACGGCATGTCCCAGAACTTGAGCTCGCCGGACGCATCGCCGGCCTTGCTCCCGCCACTGTTGCCGGAGACGTTGCACGCCGCCAGCGCCGGTGCCGCGATCGCCGCCCCGGCCAGCCCCAGGAACCCTCGGCGAGTGACTTTTCCTCGATTCATGGCTGCGTTCCTTCCGTGAGGTCGATCGAATCGGTGGAGACGCGGTCAGGCTCGTGCCTGCGCCGCGGATTGTTCCGAAAAGCGGCCAGTACGACCTGCACGTCGTCGTACAGGTCCCGCAGATCGGTGAGTCGATCGGCCGGGGCGGTGCCGTGCAGTCGCCGCAGCGCCGCACGATGGCCGGTCTCGTACAGGGTGGGCGCCAGTACTGCGCCATCGGGCCCGACGGTGATGAGCCGGGCGGGCTGTGCCGTGTCGCCGGAGGGAATCGTGAGCTCGACGCTCCCGTCGGAGGTCAGCAGGCGGACGGTTGCCGAGGCGGGTACGGCGGAGGTGCACACGACGCTGAAGTCCACTGCGAGACCATCGTCCGTAGAGCCCTCGGCATACAGCGCATGATCGGACAGGTACCGGACCGTTGCTTGGTGCACCGGGCCGAGGAGCGCCCGGATCAGCATCAGCTCGTCTAGCAGCGCGCTCGCGAAGTCGCTCCCGGGTTCCACAATCACTCGGCACTCGACCCGGCTGCTTTCGGCCGCGCGGAACGCCGGCGCGGCACTGTCGATCACCGGATTGGAGGCCCAACGTGAATCGACGATCACCGGCGCAGCCGCGGCCAGGAGGTCGGCGAACTCGGTGGGCCGCGGGTGCAGGACGACAACCGCGGTAGCACCCGAATCCAACGCTCGCCGAACGTCAGCGGGCCAGCCGCTCGACCCGTCGACGATCTTGACGTTTGCCGGATCCGGAAACGAAATCGGCAGCGTCGCCAGTGCGGATTGCACAGCGCTCATGCGGCCGCCTCCGCCTTGACGGCCGCGCGGACGGCGTCGGCAGCGGCATCGGCCACCGCGACGGCAAAGCGCAGGTCGTCGACCACTCCATCCAAGTCAGGCGGCGCGTCCTCGCCACGCACGATGGCCGCAAGCTCCAGCCACTCGGCTTCGTAGCCGTTGGAGGCACTCGGGCCGAACACCCGCGCCGACTCGGCGGTGGTCAAGGTGCTGACCGCAGAGCCCGCGTGCACGTACGACGGGGTGAACTCGGTGTGCAGCACTAGGTCATCGGCATAGGCATCGAGTACCCAGCTCGGCTGCCAGGTCTGCGACATCGCCGCATGCAGTTCCACAACCTTGCCGCCGACAACCATCAGGATCCGGTACCCGAAGGGCGTCACGAACGACGCGCTGATGACCCGCAGATCATCGTGACGAGGGAGCAAACTCCGGATCAATGGGAGGTCGTGAATCGCCAGGCCCATCACACCTGCGTGGACCATGTTGGCGCGTACCTGCACGTCGGAGACATCCACTGTGGGGAAGGCGGGGCGGGCGAGTACCTCCGTCGCCAGGTCCTCGAAGCGCGCGTTCGGTGGCAAGACGATCGACGACCGAATCGTGTGGCTGGCAGCCGGCAGGTCACCCCAGTTCGCGGTTGCGGCCCGCCACCCCAGATCGAAGGTGTGCATCGCGCCCACCAGAACGGGCACGCCGGTATCCACAGAGACTGCTGCGATGGCGGCGCCCTCGTCGGCCGACATCGCCAGCGGCTTCTCGCACAGCACTGCCTTCTTGCCGGCCCGGCACGCTGCGATCACGTGCTCCGCATGAAAAGCGTGCGGACTACAGACCGCAACGACGTCGACCAGCGGATCGTCGAGCAGCGCGGCGAGCGACGTCGAATGCGCCGCACCGACGCGTGCCGCGACGGTCCCGGCCAGTGTCGCGTCGATGTCATTGACATGGCGGACGGTGAAGTCATCGGTCAGCCGCGCCAAGGTCGGCAGGTGAATCGCCTGCGTCACCGGGCCCGAACCCACGAAACCGACTCCGAGAGTGGACTGCATACACGGCTCCTCACCAGAGCGAAACCCGACCACTCGGTCAGATTACGGCAAACGTAACCGCGTGGTACGGTTTCGTCAATGGTTCGACAGCAAGAGCCTGGGAGGATTCGTGGAAGCAGAGACGACGCCGGTGATCCGTGGGCCGTACCGCAGGGGCATCAAGCGGCGCGAGCACATCGTGAAGGCCGCTTCCGAGGTCTTCGGTGAGCTCGGGTTCGTCGGCGGCTCGCTGCGGAGCATCGCCCAACGGGTCGGCGCCTCGCACGCGACCCTGATCCAGTACTTCGGCAGCAAGGAAGGCCTGCTCGCCGCGGTCCTCGACGACTGGACGGAGCAGACCAAGCGGTCGCCGATGCTGGAGAGCCCGCGTGGTCTCGCGTTCTTCCGGCAAATGCCTGACCTGATGGACTTCCACGTCCACCACCGCGGCCTGCTCGAACTGTTCATCACGATCGCCGCGGAGGCGACGAACCCCAGCCATCCGGCCCGCGATTTCATCCGCCGGCGCTACACCAACGGCTTCCGGGTCTGGACCGGCAAGCTGCGCGAAGCCGTCGAGGACGGCGAGATCGCCGCTCTCACCGACGATCAGATCGAAGCCGAGATCCGAATCCTGACCGCCGTCCTCGACGGCCTCGAGTTGCAGTGGTTACTCGGCGCTGAAATTGACCTCCGCGGCTTGGTCGAAACCCACGTGGAGCAAGCAATCGCCCGCTGGCAGAAGCGTTGATCCCCAGAGCGTCACCGCGACGATGGATACCTCCTCCGCAATGGGACCAGCTGCTCACCGCGCCCGGAACCGTCGTACGTGGCTGCCGAGCCTCAGGACCTGCAGGACCGCAAGACCCTGCGGTGAGAACGGTCATGGCGATCTCCCCGCTGACACTTGCCGCCGGCAGGACCTTCGCCGCGTAGCGTGGCCTACGGCCTTCCGCGGCCCTGTCGCCGGCCGTCTGCCCCGGCACCATCGCCACCCCGATGGTCACTGACATGCTCGCCACCGGCGAGCTCGACCTCGATCAGGCGCTGGCGACCAGCCCATCAACCGGCTCGGCGAACCCGAGGGAAATCGCCGCCGCTGTGCTGTGGCTGTGCAGCCCGGACGCCAGTTTCATCATCGGTCCGCCCTCCCCGTCGACGGCGGCTACGCCGCCCGCTAGCCGCGCCACCCACCACCAGAGACAAGGAAACCGCTGATGAAGTACTCCGTCCTCGGCACGACCGGTGTGAAGGTGTCCCGGATCTGTCTGGGCACCGCCACGTTCGGGGTCGCCCCCACTGCGCAGGACGCCGACCGGGTCGTCGGCGCTGCCATCGACTTGGGCGTCAACTTCGTCGACACCGCTGACGTATACGGCAACATGCCGGTCTTCGACCGGCCCGGCGCCCCCGCCGCCGCCGACCGTGAACCCGCCGAGCAGATCCTCGGCCACGCCCTCCGCAACCGCCGCGACCAGATGGTGATCGCCTCCAAATCCAACGGAATCGTCGGACACGACATCAACGACCGGGGGCTGTCACGCCGCCACATCATCCGCCAGGTCGAGACCAGCCTCCGGCGTCTGCAGACCGACTACATCGACCTCTACTACGCCCACGATCCCGACCCGGACACGCCGTTGGAGCAGACCCTCGCCGTCTATGACGACCTCATTCGGCAGGGCAAGATCCGCTACGTCGGCCTGTCCAACCATCCCGCCTGGCAGGTCACCCAGGCCCTCTGGATCGCCGACGATCGCCGGCTGAACGCACCCGTCGCGGCCCAGGTGAAGTACAACCTCATCGACCGGACCGCCGAACGAGAGCTCGGACCCGCCTGTGATCACTTCGGGCTGTCGATCGTGCCGTACGCGCCGCTGCACGGCGGTCTGCTCGCGGACCTGGCCGTTCTCGACCGGGAGGTCTCCGGCGACCAGCGCTTTGGGGCGGCGGGGTTCAGTGAGGCCGAGATCGCCCTGGCCCGGGAGGCCGAGCGATTGAGCCGCGAGTGGGGCCTGAAGCCGTACCAGGTGTCGCTGGCCTGGCTGCTGTCCCGCCCGGCGGTGGCCTCCGCGATCGTCGGCGCCGAGACTGCCGACGAACTCCGCGTCAACGCCACCGCGGCCGACGTCGAGCTCGAACCGGCCCAGCTGGACGCCCTGACCGCGTTGGCCGCCGAACCCGCGGCCTTTGAGCACCGCGCCGGCGACGGCCCGGCACGGCCATCCACCACGACCGGCTCGGCCTCCTGAGCCCTGCTCGACGAGTAGCCCAGCCCTTCAACACCAGCAAAGGAACCTGCGATGCCTCGAGCCGACCAGGCCACCATCGACCTCCTGACCGACTACTTCGACGCCATGGAGGCCAAGGACTTCGACCGGCTCGGCTCCTTCTATGCCGATGACGTCTCGTTGACCTTCGCCAACGCCCCGACCATCAACGGGCGGGACGCCATGCTGGACCGAATGACGACCCTGCTCGGCAAAGTCACGTCGCTGGCCCACCCGCTGATCAACGTCTGGCAGGAAGACGATGGGGTGGTCATCTTCGAGGTCACCAGCATCTGGCGCTTCCACGACGACACCGTCATCAAGATCAACGCCTGCTCGATCTTCACCCTCGTCGACGGCAAGTTCACCGACCAACGCATCTACGTCGACAACGCCCCCGTCGATCCCTTCCTCAACTAGTCTTCGTGTCCTTGCGGGACGCCCGTCTGGCGTGAAAATGGGGGTGGTTGCCCGCCGACGTCGTGCTCGCTTGGTGCCGGGAGGCCGTCAACTAGTCTGATCGCTGGGAGCGTGATCTAGGGGCCCGGCATTGATGCCTTGAGCTCGAGAGTTCGCCTCTGTTCCCCCCGAACGCGACCTCATCCGCCAGCTCGAACACATCACCGGACGCAAGGTCACCCTCACCCCAGCCGCCGCCTGACCCACCGCGCCATCCATCACCCGAACCCCGACCACCGCCGGGGCCATGCTGTCGCGCCCTGGCTGAGCACCATTTTCGAGTTAGCCAGCGCTCCGGAAGGAGCCTTCGTGGCTCGCATCCTGATCACCGGTTCTGCCCAAGGCCTCGGCCGAGCCGCCGCCACCAGCCTGCTCGACGAAGGTCACCAGGTGGTCGTCCACGCCCGCGACACCAACCGCGCGGCTGCGTTGGACTGACCTGGCCGATCGCGGTGCGGCCCTGGTCGTCGGCGATCTCGCCAGCGCTCAGCAGACCCGCCACCTCGCCGAGCAGGTCAACCAACTCGGCCGCATGGACGCCGTCATCCACAACGCCGGCGTCTACGGCGACCGCGATCGCCACCCCAGCCCAGACGGACACCCGCGGACACTGGCGGTCAACATCCTCGCCCCCTACCTCCTGACCGGGCTGATCCACAGGCCGGACCGGCTGATAGGTCGTCGCTGGGGAGAAGACGGCCCGTGCCCCGCGGTTCGTGAAGACCACCAACGGCTCACGCACCCTGGACGAGGCCTCGCTGGCGCGGGCACGCCGGCTGGCCGGGCTGAAGGGCTACGTCACCAACATCCCCGCCGACGTCATGGACGCCGGCGAAGTGATCGGCACCTATCACGACCTGTGGCACGTCGAGCAGTCCTTCCGGATGAGCAAGACCGACCTGCGTGCGCGGCCGATGTTCCACCACACCCGCGACGCAATCGAGGCCCACCTGACCATCGTGTTCACCGCACTCGCGGTCAGTCGCGAGGTCCAGAACCGCACCGGGCTCGCGATCCGAAACTCGTCCGCCAGTTGCGGCCACTACGGTCCGCGACCATCGCGATCAACGGCACCGAGCAGACATTCCCACCGCCATCCCCACCGACAGCAGGCGATCCTCGACGCTCTGAAGTCGTCGCGCCTCAGGCACTAAGCCGAATGGCCGAACTCAGGGGGAGTGGACACGTCACGCGCGGAGATCGTGAAACGGATCAAAGCGCGGCGCGACGCGATTCGGAGTTCGTAGAGCCAGGGTGCTGAGGTCACTAGTAGCTCGAAGGCCGGAGGCGACCTAGAACCACTCAAAGCGCGGATCGAAGCTGCCCTCGTGCTCGCCCTGACGGGCAACATGGCGACGATTGAGCGTTCCGAACGCTTGTTCGATACGATCACCGAGATCGAGCGCGAAACTCTCAGGGTCGGCCATTCCATCCAGTTCCCGCCGGATCAGCACATGCTCGTCAAGGCATCTGACGATGTCTAAGCCGAATCCCGGCTGCTTCCAACCCTCGGCGAAGTCCCCGAGTGTGGCCGCACTGGTGTTACGGAGTGCGACGGTGATCTCGAACATGCCCTCAAGTCCCCACCGGTCTGCGACTTCGGCCTGAAGTGCGGCTGCACACCACGCCAACCCGACGATCGGCCGCAGCGCAAATATGCGGATTTCTCTCTGCTCGTAGGCTGCGCGCCCAATGCCGACCTCGAGGCCGCCATGGCGGTGAAGTGCGAGGTACCGCGTCCAACCAGCGTCCTCTCGGAATTGGTCGTACAAAACGATGGCGCCGTTCGTCGCTCGGTCGCTGCTGCCCCATGACGGGTACCGACCGCCGAATGGCGACTCGCGTGGCTGCTTGAGCCAGTCCAGCACTTCCCGGTTGAGCGGAACGACATCACCCTCTGGGTCGGCAGGCAGGAACAAGAGCCTCAGATCAGGTCCGTCGGTGAGGCGGCCCAGTCCACAACGGGCAAACTCATCCCCAGTGCCTGGCATCAACCCCTGACCTGAGCGGTACTGCAGCCAACGAGCGCGCCGAGAGTCCATTTCCCGCACCGTGTCGTTCACCCGCGGATCTCCCGACGCAGCAAAACCATCAAGTCCTCCACCATGCGGTTGGCATCATGCGTGAGCGCCTGCCGATGCCTCCGAGTCGGCGTCAAGGTCGCGGTTACAGCACCCGCGTTGGCATGGATCGATGCGGAGTTTGGATTGGCGGCCTGCTCGGCCCTCGAGCGCCAGGGCAGGTAGCCGGTTCCGCTGAGGTGCGCGAGAGGAACAACGTCCGTCAGGCGGTGGACCGGGTCAAGCCGATCCAACAGAGAACCGGAGAAGCGGACAGCTCGCGCCAGGGCGGCAGCGAGGTCTTCCTCGATCAGAGCAGGCATGCCAGTACGGTAGTCATCCCTGTTCCGGCGGGCCGGCTGAACGACGCAGATCGATCCGGCCTGATCGATCACCACCGATGCACTCGGCTGCTCCAAGATCAAAGCGCCGCCACGGATTGAGGTCGTGGTTCCCTCCGTGGCATCGAACACCGGGTACTCGCCGAACAGCGCCTCTCGTTGGATATCGCGAGCCAGGTCATCTTGCTCAAGCTCGACGGGCCGGAGCACCTGCTGATGTGGGCCGCCAGCCACGGCGAAAACCAGCCGCGGAGCGCCGCCATGCCTACCATTGGGCAGCAGAGCTCTGGCCCTGGCCAGCATTTCGGCCTCGTCGACCGGTCCCGCCGCAGTCGCGAGTTCGTGATCATGGAGGGCTCGCACTACAACAGTCTTTAGCTCGTCGGCAGAGGAGAACGATGCCCGGAAGTGCCCGGTAGCCCAGGCCTCCACCTCCTGAAGGAATGTCTCCTGCTGCGGCTCCCGCGTGACGCCTGACTCGACGAAGACAAAGACAGGCTTGGACTCTTTGGCCTCCCGGTACTCCTCGTGCGTCGCCGAGAGTCCAGAGGGTTGCGGATAGCCATAGCGCTCGCCAATCAGCAGCACGACGAGATCCGACTCGCGGACGGCAGCTAGGCATGCCTGCTGCGGCGTGCCTGCTGAAGCCGGGAATTCCTCGGCGCGGATGACCTGATGACCGAGTGCCTCAACCGCTTCGACAACGGCCTGGCGATACGCCTCGTACCCGCTGATCAACGAACTGATGAAGACCTTCACGATGCCTATTGTCGCCCCGAGCGCGCTCGGTTTCGCCGCCAGACACACACGGGAGAACTGTCGACCACTCGACGAAGCGACCAAGCGACGTTCTGATGGTTGCCCTGCGAGCATGGGCGACGATTCGCCTGGCCGACAAGACTAGTGGTCGCCTTCAGCCCGTGGACTCCACCAGGCCTTCCAGGACGTCCAGGTACGAACGGTCGTACGGTTCGTCGACATGATTGACGTTCCACAGGCCGGATGTGCGGAGCTTTTGGCTGTCGGCATGGCGGCCGAGCCATGCGGCAGACGGCAGGTCGTGGCCGCCGGTTCGGCAGGACAGAAGGGCGATGCTGTTGCGCTCGACCGCGCTGCGTACGCCGCGGTCGGTGACCGCGCACCACAGCATTGGCATGGCGGCGATGTAGTCGCTGACTGCTTTCTCCAAGGGGTACTCGGCGGTTCGGGCTGAGTGGTCGACATGTCGGCTTCGCCAGCTGATGTGCAGGCTGCTGGGCCAGTCTTCGGTTGCCAGGAGCGCGGTACCGACATGGTGTCGGAAGATGCTGCCCCGATGGTTGCCGCCGCCGGGGCGGACGCCACCAACGTGTCCTCGATGTTGCTTCAGCCGTGTCCATAAGGTGGTTTGGCTTGTGGCGGTCAATGCGTGCGTGCCAACGCGGACAACTCGCGACGATCCGTTGATCCTGTTCTCACCTGGCTCGAAGAAGAAATAGACACCGTGGGAGGGGCAGCTTGTGACGGTGCATTCGCGCAGGCGGCGGAGGCCGCGCGATGCCTCGACGAGCTGCGCCAGCAAGCGATAGAACCGATCGAGGTCGGCTTGCCTTCCCGTAGTCATGAGATTCGCTCGACAACGAGGCCGGGTGGATAGCCATCGGGACGGTGTTCCCAGAAGGCGCGGAACGCTTGTCCCAGCGCGCGCGGCACGTTCACCATCGCGCCAGCGCCAGCGTCGGCCAGGGTCACAAGCAGTGCTTCGGCAGCGTCGGTACGGCTCCATGGCACGCGGCGGATGAGTCGCGCGTAATCGGTCGTGGTGCTTGCCAAGGCAACCACCCATTGTGCCCGCACGCGGACAGCTTCGTCAGTCAGCGCGTTCTCAAGCAGACCTGCCGGCCAATCGGCGAGCCGGAGCTTCTTCTCGTACCAGCCGATCAGCTCCTCGGCCCGAAGCAAGCCGTACCCGCCGCTCAAGATCACGACGTGCGCGCCGTTTGCCACTGCGTCGGACAGGGCGTCACCGGCCGCCGCATAGAAGTGGCCGGTGTACCGGCGCCAGGCCGGCAGGAGCAGTCGCTCATCAACGGCCGCTTCCCGCTGGAGGTCTTGGCGAGCTTGCCGCAGCGGCTGCGGCCACGAATCGACAGGTTCCTCGAGCCGGGATTCACCGCCGCGGGCCTTGGCCTTGGAACACGGGAGAACGATTAAGTCCGACTGATGTCGATTTGCGTGAGCATTGACATGTCCGGGGTGGTCTGTGCCGTCCGGACGTTGTTGCGCCAGGTCGATGACAACCGACGGTTCTCAGGTGGCATGGTCGCCGGGCCAGTACGGCGGAACGTGACGGATCGGCCGACATCAACGCGCTCCAAGTCGTACCCGGCCCGCCTCCAGGCGCGAGTGTTTTGCCGATCGCCGTGCCACCACTGGGGATAGTGATTTACGGCAGATTCAGGGAGGCCACCGACGATATTGCCCAACTCCGCCCACGAGACGCTGATGACCGCCTCACCCCGATCGGTCAGCCACGCGCTCAGTCGTGACCAGTCGGCCAGCCCTCGTGCCATACCCACCACGCTAACCGAGAGTTTGGACATCCGTCTGACGCGACGGTTTCCCATGGGACGGACACAACCCCGCGTCCACTCCCGCAGACAGCAGCAGCCAGCGGTCGACGCCGCAGCGGCGGCCCGAGCAACGCGCGGACCCGGACAGCGACATCACCACCGGTGGCGGCCGGACCGGTAGCCGCCATCGGTGCATGGCGAAGGCCCGCGAAGCCGAGGCGCGCGCCCAACTGCATCGCGGCCTGTTGGGCAGGTGGGTTGCGACTGAGGCTGCCAACCCAACCGGCGGCCTCGCGGTACCTGCCGGCCTGGTCATGCAGGTAGGGCACGATGCGGGGGATTTCGTCGAGCGCGTCCAGCAACGCCTGGGCGACGCGTTGCAGTTCGGAGGGCATCCGTGTGGGAAACGCGGGCTAGATCTGGTTGGCATAGCTGCGACAGCCCGCCTCAGCAATCTGCAGCGCCTGCACCGCCTGCTCGACCGACTTCCCAGCCGCCTCGAGCACCGTGGTGATGTCGCGGTCGGCGCCGGTGGCCGAGCCGGAGATGAGCGCTTGGACGTGTTGGCTGGCCTGTTCGAAGCGTTGCTTGAAGCTGGCCAGACTGCCCGCGCCCGAACGCGACTGGTCGGCCAGGCCGTGCAGCTGCATCTTGAGTTGCTCAATCTGGGACATGGTTGCTCCTCACATGGTTGGACTGTCAGCGTTCTGCTCAAGTCCGGATTGACAAGCCGTGCGGTAGCGCGGCAATGATGTCCCCGAGACGGGAGGACGCCGGTCAGATGATTCGACGCAAGAACGCCCTGCTGGAGACGGCACTCGCTTGTGTGGAGCGCGGCATTCCGGTGCAGGCGGCAACCATCAGCTGTGATCCCGCAGGCGACTGGATCAGCGATGTCGAAGCAGTCCATGCAGTCTGGGACGTCGACGAACCGCCGAACTTGGCGATCACCTCGTGTCCCGCCGTTGCCGTCTGGAGACTGCCGCGGATTGTCGGCGCGTATGGCAAGCGTCGCTACGAACAGCAACGTCCTGGGGTGTGGCCACCGACGATGAAGCTGCCAGACGGCGACTGGATCACCTGCACCCTTCAGCCCGACGGCGACCTGGGTCCGCTCGCCACTGGCGTCGAGTACATCGCATCGGGCACGCCAGTCGTCATCCCGCCGTCGACGACTGCGGACGGTCGGCTGCTTTGGGACGGATCGAAGTTCCCACTCCACCCGCTGCCAAGCGCCGATGCCGTTCTGTCGGAGGTGCTGGTCGCCGAACAGGAGTACGTCGAACTGCACGGCCAGCTTGGCTAACGCCTCACCGGCCGTGCCGCAGGACAGCATGGCTTAGCCCTTTCGGCCAACGGCCAGGAACAACGAGCTCGCCGCCACCAGCTCCGGCATCCGGTCAGCCAGGCGTGAGCACTCCAGAGCGGTGTCCAGCGGATCGTGATCGGCGAGCTTGTCTGTGTACGGCTGCGACTTGAAGTGGGCGTCGATCACGACCGTCAGCCAGCCACCGGGACCAGTGAGGCCGAAGATGTTTACAGGTCGCAGACCGGCACTCACCAGCTCGCTGCGTAGCTCGCTCTCGTGGTGGTAGTAGCAGTGCGCCATCCGCTCGTTGTCGGCGCTGTGGCCAGTGTCGAGGATCGCCTGCACGATGCCCTGCCGGGCCAGCAACGTGTTCGCCAGCGTCGAGCCGATCAGGTTGGCTGCTCGGTTGATCGCCACCACGGCCAGGACACCACCGGGACGCAGCACCCGCAGTGCCTCGCGGAGCGCCAGGCGGCGGTCGCTCGCCTCAGGTAGGTGGTAGAGCGGTCCAGCCATCAGGACGGCATCGAAGGACTCATTCGGCCACGGCAGCCCGCGTGCGTCACCATGCTGAGCAGAGATCCCCGCTGCCTCCGCTTGGTCGACGTGATGCTGTACCGGGTCGAGCAGCACGACGTCGTAGCCCTGATCACGCAGCCAACCGGCGTGCACGCCCGGCCCGCCGCCGATGTCAGCGACTCGGGCGGGAGCCTGCGGGAACCACTGGCCGAGGAAGTCATAGAGCCGGGCTCGCTCCAGGCGGCCCTTGACGGTGGAACTCAGGCGGGTGGCCTCGTCCCAGCGGCTCGAGTAGTGGGTCTCGATTGCCGGATCGACGATTGGGCGGTCCACCGGGATAACGGGGGTATCCACTGCACTCCTTATGATCGAGTTGGAACAGCGGGCGGGCGTCCGCTCTGCAGGCTGTGCGCCCGCCCGCTGGTCTATGTACGGAGCCTTCGGACTCGGGAAACCGAAGGCTCCAGCTTTGGTGAGGCGAGACCGGCACCGCGCGGCGATCACTCCGCGCCAGAGGTTGGATGCCAGTCCCGCCGGTATGGGGGTGGTGGGGACGCCGGACGCGCATGGTCTCCGGCCGGGATGCAGCGGAGCCGGTGACCGGGAAGCCCGGCGATGCGCAGCTGGATGACGTTGGCGTACTCCTGGGCCAGCTCGGTTGGTGCGATGTGCTCCTCGATCAGGTGGTCGCCTAGCCACAGCTGGATGGTGTAATACCGACGATCCGGCAAGGTCGCGAGACGGACATCAGACGGCCGATCACTTGTCACTCAGGCCCCTAAATACGTCGACCGCCATGGCACCGGTCACGACAGCGGTCCCTATGATCAAGACCCACATCTGCACAATCACTCTCAGTCACTTCCTCGCTGGCTCTGCGACATTCCGAAGCGCATTGGTGGCGTAACGACAATGACTGAGATCCCGCCGTCGGATCCATCCCCTTTGGGGATACCGGATATCCGCCGCGACTCGCACAGAGAGTTAGGTCCTGCGCACCGTTCGGTACGATCCATCTGAGTCCCAGCGGCAAGCGGAGGGTCTGATGCGCGAGGAATCCGCCGACTCGCTGCGCCTGCCCTTGTCGTTCTGGCGCAGCGAAGCTGTCCAGGATGCCCTGACATCACGAGACATTGGCCGCCTTCTTCGCGATGTTGGCGCACGCGGGATCAGCCAGACCAGGATCGGATTGGCGGTAGGCCTCAGCCAGGGACGCGTGAGCGACATAGTTCGGGGTACCAGACGGGTGGCGCGGTTACACGTCCTCGAGCGAGTCGCCACTGGACTGTCGATGCCAGTCCGCGAACGCCAGATACTGGGTCTTGCACCGGGCGATTTGGGCGACCGGGCATCCTGGTCGCCGCCAGCAACGCACGGGGGTGATGAGGCAGGTGATGACGTGCAGCGCAAAGAGTTTCTGCGGTTGGCTCTCGGCACAGGAGCCGGTCTCGTCGCAACCCGCTACATCTCGCTGCCAGATGAAGGCGCCAACGACCTTCGCTCAGCATTAGCCGGTCCTATTGCCCACTACCGGCGCATGGAGCATGCGGTTTCGTCCGAGCATCTCGCCCCTGCGGTCGAGGCGCATCTCGCCCTCACTCGGGTGACGGTCGAGCAGAGCCTACCGACGACAGGCGGGTTCAGTGTGCTTGCGGAGATCGCCGGAATGACGGGTTGGCTCGCGGCCGACCGAGGTGATCTTGCTACCGCTCGCAACCGGTACGCAGAGGCTGTGCGTAGGGCTGAGCAGGCCCGCAACCCGCTGCTGACCGCCTACATGGTTGCCAGCCTCGGCCAGTTCGAGACTGAGGCGGGGAACGCTCGAATTGGCCTCACGTTCATCGCCAAAGCTGAATCTCTTCTTGACAGGTCGGCTCCCGACTCCGCTCGCGCATGGCTATCCGGCCTGCGTGCTGTCACAGCCGGCCAGCTCAGGGATCGAAAGTCGACCGTGGCAGCTTTGAAGCTCGCCGACACTCTGACCGACCATCCCAAGGGCGAACCGGTGTGGCCGTGGGTCTTCCAATTCGACAGCGCAAAGCTGGCATCGACCCGGGCGGTGGCCCTAGGTCGCCTAGGAGACACTCAGGGCGCGATCGCGGCGTTCGATGTAGCCAATCCACACCTGACCGGTCCCAAGCCGAGAGCGTTGGCTCTCGTCGACCATGCGGCCGTTCTGGTCGTCGCTGGACACGTAGAGGAGGGTTGCAGCGCAGCGCTGGCTGCGCTGCAAACCGGGCGAGACCTCCGAAGCCGTAGGGTCGTGAACCGCGTCACGGACTTCACCAGTAGCCTGCCATCCAGTCGGGGCGCAATGGAGCTGTCCCAAGCACTCCAAGAAGCGAGGGCCTAATGGTACGTCTGGCGGTCTCTGGACATCGCGGGTTGTCCAAAGACACGGAAGCTCTCGTCACAGAAGAGCTCCACCGCATCATTGAGACCAAAGGTGAAGTCACCGGCATCTCCTGCCTGGCTGATGGCGCAGACGCGCTGTTTGCACAAACAGTGCTCGACCTCGGAGGCCGACTCATCGCAGTCATCCCAGCCTCCAGCTACCGCGACGGACTGCCAACTTCCCACCACTCGACCTACGACTCCTTGCTGGCCAAGGCATCGGAAACGGTCGCACTCGACAGAACAAACTCCGACTCAGACGCTCACATGGACGCCAGCCTCCGAATGCTCGCGATCGCCGACGAACTGCTCGCGGTATGGGATGGACAGCCGGCCCGCGGTTTCGGCGGCACTGCCGACGTCGTGCAGGCGGCCCACGACAAGAACCTTCCAGTGACCGTCATATGGCCCTCCGGCGCCTCCAGGGCCTAAGCCCGCCGTCCCGGTCCAACCGTGTCCCGACTGTTCCGGGTGAACGCTGACGCACCCCATCGGGCGCTGGCAGTCTGGCGGGATTCAAGCAGCGATTCGAGCAGGCCAGCCGGCACGTCCATGCTCTGATTTCCGGTTCGGCCACCGGTGCGGACCGCGACATCTCGACAGTGCTCGAGGCAGCCGGAAAGTCAGTGGAGCAGCCGGTCCAGGCGCTGCAGACAGCCGAGGCGGGCTGCCGCAGCTATGCCAACCAGAATCTAGCCGCCGCTCCGACCGCCGATGCCCTCCGAGCTGCAGCGCGTCGCCCAGGCGTGCTGGCGGCGCTCGACGAAATCCCACGTGTCGTGGCGTACTTGCATGACGGCGCCAGCAAGTACCGCGAGGCCGCTGGCTGGGTCGGCAGCCTTGGCAGCAACGCACAGGCCCGGATGGCCGCCATGCAGCTGGCCGAAGCCGCCCGGCGCTGCGAGGAAGCCGCGGACTACCTCAGCCTGGCGCCGCCGAAGGTACGCGGCTGGGTCGAACAGATGGTCAGCGGGATTCGCACTGCTGAACCGGCTGGCGGGTGGATCGCGAACAGGCCAGATGGCACAGCCGGGAGGACACCGCCTGCGGAAGGCCGGCGGGATGATGACTCATCAAAGCCGACGAGCAGGAAGTCGGGCGGCACCGCTGGAGCCGGCGATGACCAAACCAACAAGGATGGAGCAGCACCCGGAACACAGCCTGTCCAACCAGGTGCCCCGGACGAACCCGAGCCCTTTGGGCCTGTTGCCCGCGAGATCCTCGAACGACTGCCGGTACGACAACCAAGGGACAAGACGCGTGGTATCTGGATTGATGCTTCTGGAGCGGAACACGACCTCCTCAGCGGGGTTGATGAGTACACCGCGGACGTCGATCGGTTCATGGAGGACCATCAGATCCGGATCGCGCCGGGGCGCCGATACGCTCGGCTCCCACGTCGAGATCAAGTTCGCGATGCTGATGCGTAAGCGCGCATTGACCGATGAGACGATCACGATCAACAACAGACCTTGCCCCGGCCCGTACGGTTGTCACCGGAACCTGTGGAGGTTCCTGCCTGACGGCGCACGGCTGACGGTGTACGGCCCCGACAGCTTCAAGCGGACGTATCCCGAGTCAGGAGGACGCAGACAGAGATGACCTACAGCATCGAGGCGTACTACCGACACGAAACGACGATCAGCCGGTGATCCTCAGGACTGAGGCCGATGTCGACCAGTTGGTCGACGCCCTGCTGACTGAGTCGTGCGACCACACCATGGCAGCGCTATACCTAGCCGAGCGGCCCACGACCGACCAGGGCTACCCGGATCACGACTTCCGCGTCGGCATTAATGCCAAACGCAAGGTTGGCGGGCTGAAGTTTGCCGGTACCAGCGACGGTACGACTGGCGTCTGGTATGCCATGACCGACCGGCCGCAGGCAGCGGATGTCTTCTACGAGTACGCCGGTCATCCGGAGGACTTCCCATCGGACT
Organism: Kribbella caucasensis; assembly: GCF_004361855.1. Lineage (GTDB taxonomy): Bacteria > Actinomycetota > Actinomycetes > Propionibacteriales > Kribbellaceae > Kribbella > Kribbella caucasensis. The sequence continues at coordinate 249,408 of NZ_SNWQ01000003.1, read as the reverse complement.
CCGAGTGTCGCTCGATGTGGTCCGATCAGCGGTCAAGGAGTTCCTGGAGAGCGGCGGCGACCGCCCCAGAGGCGTCGAATGGCGGGCCCGGCCTGTGACGTGAGTCGGTGGGTTTGAACAAGACCACTTGGTGCAGGTTTCGCACGGTCAGTCCTGCTGTCCGTCCGAGCTTCTGCTGTAGGCGGCCCGCAGCCCACCCGCTCGAGGTCCCGGCACTCTCGCCGCACCACTCAGCCAGGGTGATGAGATTATCGGGGCCATCGACACGCCGCCGAGTCGCCGCACCATGGGCGCCGTTGGTGCGGGCCGAGGACCCCGAACGCCGGCGGACTGGACGCGATCTGCACGACGGCGCCAAGCTCGGCTCGCGCGTCACCCGCCGGTCTCGGCGTCGAACTGCTCCTCGATCCAGCGGTCGAGGAGGTCCTCGTCGAACATGCGGCGGCCGGCGATGACAGCGGACGGCGGTGCTGTGCCGTTGTGGACCATCCAGCGTAGCTGAGACTCGCTGCGGCGAAGCCGGTCGGCGGCCTCCTTGAGGTGAAGCAACTTGCGTGCCATCTCTACCCCATTTCCCAGTTGGCAGCGACTCCCAAATTGAGTATATGGTGTTCCCTAGTGGTTCCCAACTAGAATTGATAGTACGGAGTGGCCGTGGCTGACAGGGAGCGGTTGATCGGGGCGACGGTGTCCTTTCTGCGGGACGCGATTCCCCAGCAGGCAGTCGCCAACGCGATGCGCGAGAGGGGCCATCGGTGGAGTCAGTCGACGGTTTGGGCGATCGAGAAAGGCGAGCGTCGGCTTCTGTTGAGCGAGGCCGCAGATCTGGCAGAGATCCTCGACGTATCAGTCGAGGCCCTGCTGAAGCGGCCCGACGAGATCGGACTCCAAAGCGAGATCGCCAGCGAATGCCGATCAATCGGACTGCTCTACAACGAGGCGATCTGGACGATGCACGAGCTGTCGGCAGCCCAAGATGTGCTGCAGCGCTACCTCGACGACGCGGAGCGCAAGGGAATCCGGTTGACGCTCGTCACCGAGGCGACGATCCACAACGTCAAGAAGATGACCTCCAGGCAGGCGCTTGAGGAAGCGGAGGACTTGAAGGACCTGGGCAATCAGGATCGACCCCGGACGCGGGAAGACTTCGACGCCATGCGGAAGCTGGACCGTGGCTAGGCCTCTGACACCAGTTGGGACCTACGGCAGGATCGACTTCACGACCATGGGGCCGAAGAAGGTCCGAGCTCGGGCACACATGCGTGACTTTGATGGCGTCACCCGCCCGGTCACGCGCTACGGCCCCACTCAAGCAGCCGCTGAGCGGCGTCTCAAGGAGGCGCTGCGCGATCGGCTCGGCCCGACCGAGGGACCGATCACCGCGGAGACACGGATCCGTGAACTGGCCGCCGTATGGGTCGAGGAGATGAGCGCATCCGACCTGAGCGACGGCAGCAAGGAGCTGTACGAGCGCGACCTGAACCAGAAGGTACTGCCAGCCATGGGGGCACTCGCCTGCCGCGAAGCCGATGTACCCGCCTGCGACCGCTTCCTGAAGGCGGTTCGGGAGAACAGCGGACCAGGCAAGGCGAAATCATGCAAGACGGTCCTCAGCCTTCTGCTCGGGCTCGCGGTGCGACACGGCGCGATCAAGACGAACCCGGTGCGGGATGTCGCAAAGATCAAGCGTGGGCACCGCAAGGAGCGCCCGCGGGCCCTCTCAGTGGTCGAAACCGATGGAGTGATCACCAAGGCCGGCACAGATCCTCGGGCGATCCTGCAGGACGTCGTCGACCTCATCGAATTCATGCTCGGTACGGGGTTGCGGATCGGCGAGGCGCTTGGCCTGGCTGAGGACGCGGTCGACCTCGAGTCCGGGACGCTCGAGGTGTGCCAGATCGCCGTTCGGCTCAGCGGCAAGGGAACGGTCCTGCAGCCGCGGCCGAAGACGGACGCCGGCTGGCGGATCATCGCCCTGCCGCCGAACATCGTGGAGCTGTGCCGGCGCCGGATCGCAGCCATCGACAACCCGGACCGCTTGCTGTTCGCCGGTCTGAAGGGCAGCGTGCGGAACCCGTCCAACGCGAACCGCGACATGAAGGCTGCGATGGTACGCGCCGACCCGGACCTCAACTGGGTCACGTCGCACACCTGCCGGAAGACCGTCGCGACCCGACTGGACGAGGCGGGTCTGTCGGCCCGCGAGATCGCCGACCACCTCGGACACGCGAAGCCGTCGATGACCCAGGACGTGTACATGGGACGCGGCGTCGCCAGCGCCGCGGCAGCGCAGGTGCTGCTCAGGGAGGCGGGTGACGATCCCGGCCGAGGTCCGGCGCCGCATAAGTTGGTCGTTAATTGGTCGCGGAACGACGAAGTGCCTGGCCGATATCGCTCTGACCAGGCACTTCGCAAAGGGGTGGAGGTGGCGGGAATCGAACCCGCGTCCTTCAGCGTCGCTCCAAGACTTCTCCGGGCGCAGTCTGTTAGTCGCTTTTCTCAGCCTCAGCACTCCCACAGACAAGGTTGCTGACAGGCTCAGTCACTGTAAATGTCCCGTACTAGCCCCGTGACCGGGCTAGCAAAGCAAGCTCCCTAGCTGAGGCCAGGAACCGGGTCGGAAGCATCCCCGGGCTGACCGCTTCGTTAAGTGCTCAGGCCGTCAGGCGGCGAGAGCGAAGCTGCTGCGAACGTTAGAGTTGGCAGTTATTGGTTTCCAGAGATCGTTTACGAGATAACCCTGGATCCTCGGCCCGCTTCCCTTGGAACGTACGTCCAAAGTCGAAACCGTTCACCCCCTGTTGAGTTGTCAAACTCCTACGTCCCCGAAGGTCCGCAGAAGAACCACACTATCAAGTCCAACAGCTCAGCCGCACACGAGATTCCCCAGACCGCCCTCGGGCGGGGAGCGTCACTTGATCAGGCGGAAGCTGAACGGATAACGGAAGTCGGAGCCGAGCAGGGCGGCCAGGCCGCCGATACCGGTGAGGACGAACCAGACCATGCCGACCAGCGGGAACAGGAAGCCGGTGAAGCCTTCGGTGATGCCGGTCACGACGCCGATCAGGGCGAACACGCCGAGTGTGCTGAGCTGGAAGTTCACCGCCTCGACCGCGTGCTTGCGGACCGCCGGGTTCTTCTTGCCGGCCGTCGCCATGACCACGGCCGGGCCGACGAAGAAGGTGGGATAGCCGAGCCAGTGGGACACCATTCCCAGGCCGCGCGCCTGCCCGTCGTACTTCTGGACCGGGGCGGGCCGGGTGAAGGCGACCGGCGCGTACGTCGGGACGGGGCGGGCCAGCAGCCCGTCGAAGCAGCCGTTCAGCTCGGACCGGGTCCGGGCCTTCAGCGCCAACTCGATCCGGGTGTCGAACTCGAGGTGGGTCAGCCGGCCGTCGGCATACATCTCTTGCAGGATCTCGACTGCGCGGTCCCGTTGGGCCGGCGTCACCAGCAGGTCTGAAGTGGACATACATCCACTGTGCGCCGCACTCGCCGCCCAACCCATCGGGAGCCGCCCGGAGCCACCCCTGAGCCGACCCCAGTGAAAACCGTCAGCGGCGGGGGCGGCCGCGGTCGGAGAGGGCGCGCTGTGCCTCGCGGCTGGCCTGCCGTTCGGCCAGGGCGTGCCGCTTGTCGTAGTCCTTCTTACCGCGCGCGGTGGCCAGCTCGACCTTCACGTAGCCGTCCTTGAAGTACAGCGACAGCGGCACCAGCGTGACGCCCTGCTGCTCGATCGCCTTGATCAGCTTCTGCATCTCGTCGCGGTGCAGCAGCAGCTTGCGGGTACGTCGCGGCTCGTGGTTGGTCCAGGTGCCGTGGGTGTACTCCGGGATGTGCATGTTCTGCAGCCAGAGCTCGTTGCCCCGCACCGACGCGAACGCGTCGACGAGGGAGGCCCGGCCCAGCCGCAGGGACTTCACCTCGGTCCCGGTCAGCACGAGTCCGGCCTCCACCACGTCGTCGATGTGGTAGTCGTGTCGCGCCTTCCGGTTCTGCGCGATCGGCTTGTGGCCGGTCTGTTTCACCATCCGACCAGTATCCCAGATCAGCTACAACCACTTCATTGGGTTAACCACGCGGCCGTCCTGGTAGACCATGAAGTGCAGGTGGCAGCCGGTCGAGTAGCCGGTGGTGCCGACGTACCCGATGATCTGGCCCTTCGAGACGCGCTGGCCGACCCGGGCCTTGTACCGGGACAGGTGGTTGTAGACCGTCGTGAGGGACGACCCGTCGATCACCCCGTGTGAGATGAAAACCCGGTTGCCGTAACCGCCGTTGTAGTAGCGGTCCGTGACGACACCGCTCGCGGCCGCGCGGATCGGCGTACCGCAGCCGCCGCCGAAGTCCGTGCCGTCGTGCAGCTTCCAGTAGTGCAGGATCGGGTGGAACCGCATCCCGTACGGCGACGTGATGTAGGTCCTGATCGGCCAGATCAGGCCACCGTCGTTGCCCGGCGGGTCCGGGATCTTCCGCGGCGGCCGCTTCTCCCTCTTCGCCTTCGCCCGCTCGGCGGCTTCCGCGGCGGCCTTGCGCCGGGCGGCGGCGGCCTTCTCGGCCAGGGCCCGGGCGACCAGGATCTGCTGCACCCGGTTCCGCTCGGCGACCAGGGACTGATAGTGCGCCAGCTCGGAGTTCTTCTCCTTCTCGGCCGCCTTATATGCGACCATCCGCGCGGCGGCCACCTTCGCCGCCTCGGCCTTGTCCGCGGCCACTTGCTGGGTCAGCTTGGTGACCTCCTGGACCGTTCGGGCCGCCTCGGCCCGTTGCTCGGCGACGATCCGCTCCGCCGCGGCCAGTTTGGCCCGCCGGTTCGCGAGCTGCGCCTGCGCGTTGTTCAGGTTGGTGATCGCGTTGCCCTGGATGCCGAAGACGTTGCGCTGCACCTGCATCCCGGTCGCCACGTCGGCCGGCGAGGCGCCGCGCAGTACGATCGTCAGCCCGACCAGGCTGTTCTGCTGCTGGTACGCCGACCGGACCGCGCGGCCCGCGAGCGCCTGCTTCTCGGCGATCTGCTGCTCGCCTTCGGCCACGTCGGCCTGGGCCGTCGACAGAGCCTGCTCGGCCGCCTTCAACTTGCTCGCGGCAACCACATCGGCGGCCTTCGCGGCGGCCAGCCTGCCCTGCGCGGCGGCGTACTTGGCCTGGACAGCCTTGTACTGCGTCTCCGCGGTGGCGTAGGCGGCCACGGATTTGGCCAGCTGGTCGTAGGACTCGTGCAGATCGGCCTTGGACTGCTTGATCTGCGAATCGAGCTGCTTTTTCTGCACCTGGGGATCCGGTGGGTCCGCCTGGGCAGACGGCACCACCGCCAGGGCTCCGGCGGTCAGGGACAGGACAACGCAGCAAGCGGCGACAATCGTCTGCCGAGCGGGCGGTCTCGTGCGTGACCGTCCGCTCGATGTGGCGGTGGCGCCGATGCTGTCGTCTCGCTTGATGCTCGCCCGCTCACGCGGGTCCGCACCGGGGAAGGGCGAAACCACAGTCGACCCCTTGCTCTGGGTTTAGTTGTCGTGCTACTGCACGATAGGTCACCCAGGTCAGACTTTGAGGTATTTCCGCGTCGTCAGGAATGTCGGGACCACCGCGAGGATCAGTCCGACGACCACCATGATGACCGTCGCCCGGAAGGTTTCGGTCGCGCCGACCCACTGCCAGACCCGGAACGTCTCCTGCGCGCGCTGCATGACGACGAAGTACACGCCGACCCAGAGGGTGCCGCAGGCCAGCAGCGCGCCGATCAGCGCGGCCAGCACCGCTTCCAGCAGGAATGGCAGCTGGATGTAGAAGTTCGACGCGCCGACCAGCCGCATGATGCCTATCTCGCGTCTTCGGGCGTACGCCGCCAAGCGGATCGTGTTCGAGATCTGCATCAGCGCGGCGACCAGCAGCAACCCGGCGGCCACCAGCGCACCGACTTGCAAACCGTTCAGCGCCTTGAAGAGCGGATCCAGGTACTGCCGGAGGTCCTGCACGGTATCGACGCCGGGAAGTCCGGCCACCGCGCTGACCAGATTCTGGTAGCGCTGTGGATCCTTCAGCTTGACCCGGAACGACTCCTGCATCTGGTCCTCGGTGACCGTGCTGACGATCGGCGAGTCCTTGTACAGCTTCTTGAACTGGTCGAACGCTTCCTTCTTCGACTCCCCGAAGACGCCGTCCGGCGCCGTGTCCGGGCTCGACTCGATCACCTGCCGGATCCGGTTCTTCTGCTCCTGGCTCACCTCGGCGCCGGAGCAGCCGCGGCCGCCGGAGTCCTTGGTGCAGAGGAAGATCGAGATCTGGATCTTGTCGTACCAGTTGCCCTTCATCAGCTCGACCTGCTCGCGGGCGAGCAGCGCGCTGCCGAACAGCGACAACGAAACCCAGATGGTGACGACGACCGCGATCGTCATCGACAGGTTCCGCTTCAGGCCGATCCCGAGGTCGGAGAGGATGTAGTTCAAGCGCATCAGTCAGTAATCCCTGTCTCAGTGCTGGTAGCCGTAGACGCCGCGCGACTCGTCGCGGACGACATGACCGTTCTCCAGCTCGATCACGCGCTTGCGCATCTGGTCGACGATGGACACGTCGTGGGTCGCCATCACCACGGTGGTGCCGGTGCGGTTGATCCGGTCCAGCAGCTTCATGATGCCGACCGACGTACCCGGGTCCAGGTTTCCGGTCGGCTCGTCGGCGATCAGGATCATCGGCCGGTTCACGAACGCGCGTGCGATCGCGACCCGCTGCTGCTCACCGCCGGACAGCTCGTCCGGAAGCCGGTCCTCCTTGCCGTCCAGACCGACCAGCTCGAGCACCTCGGGGACCGTCTTGCGGATGTGCGCGCGCGGCTTGCCGATCACCTGCAGCGCGAACGCCACGTTCTCCGCGACGGTCTTGTTCGGCAGCAGCCGGAAGTCCTGGAACACGGTGCCGATCTGCCGGCGCATCTGCGGGATCCGCCAGCTGGCCAGCCGGTTCAGGTCCTTGCCGGCGACCATGATGTGGCCCTTGGAGGTCCGGTGCTCGCGCAGGACCAGACGAAGGAACGTCGACTTGCCGGACCCGGAGGTACCGACCAGGAAGACGAACTCGCCCTTCTCGATCTCGACGTTCACGTTCAGCAGGGCAGCCTTGGACTGACCCTCGAACGTCTTGGATACATTCTCGAAGCGGATCACGGGACATTCCGGCCGTGGTCGGGAACAGGGGGCGACGCAGCGGTAACCACCAGGGCACCGTACGCCACCGAAGCGGCCGCCGATCAGTCTAGGCGTTCATGGCCCGTCCTCCAGACAGGCCCGCCGCCCGTCCGATACCCGGTGAACCCACCGTACGCCGTACTGCGGGAACCCGGCGCCGCGGCGTACTGGTCAGGCGGGGGCTGGAGCCGGGCCGTTGCCGTTGTCGGGGCGGGCGTCGGCGATCCGGGCGACACCTGGTTCGGGCTTGCGGCCTGCGCGGCGGGCTGCTTCGACGTGCAGCCGGGCCAGCTCGACCGCCTGCCGGGAGACCTTCACGGTCTTCTTCTCAGCCATCGGTGCCCTCTCCCTCGACAACCTCGATGTCTTCGTCCGCAAGTTCAGCGTACGCGGCCTGCCCCACCCGGTCGATCGCAACAGCGGCCGTCAGCGCGGCGACCAAGTCGTAGTCCTCCGGCTGTAACAGCTCCGACCGCATCAATGAGCGGAGCGTGACGACACCGGCGTCCGTGCCCGCGTCGGTGCCCTCCAGAATCTGCTCCACCGCCCAGCGGACCATCCGCATCGTCTCCTCCCGATGCCGCCAAACGTCCAGCTCACGGTCGGATTTCCGGGTCAGGTACGCCCCCAGGGCGACTCCGCCGAGGGCGAGGAACGGGCTCAGTACGGTGACGACCACACCGACCACCGAGATCCAGGTCGGAATCACGAACACACCCCAGCGGACATTCGCTTCCTCCCAAATCCCTGGTGATGACCGGACGATGATGTTACGAAGGACAGCAGACCACGTACCAGCGACATGGGGGGCAGTACCGATGACGGACGAGGCCGAACCCTACGACGTGTTCGTCCAGGGCACTGTGTTCCTTGACATCGTGCTCACCGGTCTGGAGTCCGCCCCGGCCACCGGGACCGAGATCTTTGCCGAGGGCATGGGGTCCTGCCCGGGCGGGGTCGCCAACTTCGCGATCGCGGCCAGCCGGCTCGGCCTGCGCAGCGGGCTCGCGGCCGTCTTCGGCGACGACGTGTACGCCGACTTCTGCTGGCGCACGCTCGCAGACCAGGAGAAGGTCGACCTGTCCCACTCCCGCCGGATCGGCCACTGGCACTCCCCCGTCACCGTGTCGATGACGATCGACCGCGACCGCGCGATGGTCACCCACGCGCACGAGGCCCCGGGGGACCCGAGCAAACTGGTCGGCCCGGGCCTGCGGACCCGGTCCGCGATCGTCCCGGTCGCCGATGAACTCCCGCACTGGACGACCGAAGTACGGGACTCCGGCGCCTTGCTGTTCGGCGACGTCGGCTGGGATCCCACCGAGCACTGGTCGCCCACCGTGCTCGACGTACTGGACGGCTTCCACGCGTTCACCCCGAACGCGACCGAGGCGATGGCGTACACCCGGACCGACACCCCCAAGGCCGCCCTGCACAAACTCGCCGAACACGTCCCGCTCGCGGTGGTGACGAACGGCTCGGACGGTGTACTGGCGATCGACTCCACCACCGGCGAGGAGGAAGAGGTCCCCGCCCTCCCGGTCCGGTCCTACGACCCGACTGGCGCGGGCGACGTCTTCCTGGCGTCCCTCGTCCTCGGCACACTGCGCGGCTGGCCGCTCGCCCACCGCCTCGCCTTCGGGAACCTGTGCGCCGGCCTGTCGGTCCAGCACTTCGGTGGGTCCCTGGCGGCCCCCGGATGGGGCGACATCATCGACTGGGTCCGCGACCACAGCCCACACCGCCCCGGCGGCGTAGACCCCGACATCCTCAAGCACTACACCTTCATCGGCGACGTCCTCCCCGAAGGCCCCGTCCCCATAGTCCGCCGAGCCAGCGCCACCATCGCCCGCCTCTCCGACGCCTAGGAGTCACTCCAGCGAGCCGAGGGCCGATGGCGGTCTCAGCTCCTGCTAGGCGACCTTCCAGGTTCGGTCGCCCAAAGTCGCCACCAGGTCGACCGTGCCGCCGAGCGCCGTGACATACGCACGGATGACCTCGATGCCAGAGATCTCGCCGCTCTCGATCTTCGAGATCCGCGACTGGGATACGCCCAGCAGTTCCGCGAGTCCGGCCTGAGTGACTCCAGCGGCCTTGCGCATCTCCGCGAGCTGATGTCCACGAACATAGGCCTCGCGTCGCTCGCGCGCCGCCTGCTGCCCCGCCGCCCGCTCAGCATCAGTCCGGGAGTCGACCGCCCGCGCCCGCGCCTTGACGTCATTCCAGTTCGCGTAGTCGCTCATCGTCACCCCTCCTCCTTCAGCGCGATCAGGTGTTCGGTGAATCGCTCGTCCGCCAACGGTATAGCCGTCCGGTACCAGCTCTCCCAACGGCCCGACTTGTCGCCGGCCACCAACATGATGGCTTCCCGAGCCGGGTCGAAAGCGAACAGCATCCGAATTTCGCTCTTCCCCGAAGACGGCGGCCGGAGCTCCTTCATGTTCTGGAATCGGCTTCCCTTGACCCGGTCGACCAGCGGCCGCCCAGCCGTCGGGCCTTCGTGAACCAGTTGATCGATCGCATCCTCGATGAGGTCGCCTGTCTCAGGCTCGGTCTCGAAAATAGCCAGGTACCACGCTTCGACCTCCGGATGAAGTCTGATCTCCCAGGTCACCTCTCGGAGTATAACCTATTTGTCATGTCCGCGGAGCGGCGACGGCTGCCCTGCAAACCGCTTGGTCTCGTCAGAAGACCGGGATGATGTCGCTGCCGTACGCCGCTAGGGTCTCTTCTTTGGCGTCGTGTTGGAGGTAGAGGGCGAACTGGTCCACGCCTAGTTCCTGGAGTTCTTTCAGGCGGGTGAGGTGGTTTTCGACCGGGCCGAGGATGCAGAAGCGGTCGACCACCTCGTCGGGGACGAAGGTGGTGTGGACGTTGCCGGCGCGGCCGTGTTCGGCGTAGTCGTAGCCTTCGCGGCCCTTGATGTAGTCGGTCAGCGCCGCCGGGACGGTGCCCGATTCGCCGTACCGCGCGACGATGTCGGCGACGTGGTTGCCCACCATCCCGCCGAACCACCGGGTCTGATCCCGTTGGTGGGCGAGGTCGTCTCCGACGTACGCCGGGGCCGCGACGCAGAACTTGATCGCCTCCGGATCACGACCCGCCTGCTCGGCGGAGCGGCGTACCGCGGCGATCATCCAGGCGGCGATGTCGGGGTCGGCGAGCTGGAGGATGTACCCGTCGCCCACCTCGCCGGTCGCGGCCAGCGCCTTCGGGCCGTACGCCGCGACCCAGACGTCGAGCGCGCCATCGTCCACCCAGGCGAACTTCAGCTCCCGGCCGCGGTACGAAACGGTCTCGCCACGCGCCAGGCCGCGGACCACGTCGACGCACTGCTTCAGCTCGTCGATCGTCCCCGGCTTCGCGCCGAGCGTGCGCAGCGCCGAGTCGCCGCGGCCGATACCGCAGATCGTCCGGTTCCCGAACATCTCGTTCAGGGTGGCGAACTGGGACGCGATCACGGTCCAGTCGCGGGTGCCGGGATTCGTCACCATCGGCCCGACGATCACCCGTTCGGTCGCCGCCAGGATCTGCGGGTAGATCACGAACGGCTCCTGCCAGAGCAGGTGCGAGTCGAACGTCCACACGTAGGAGAAGCCGGCCTCCTCGGCCTTGCGCGCGAGCTCCACCACCGCCCGGGCGGGCGGATCACACTGGAACACCACTCCGAAATCCACCGGCTTCCCCCTTCAGACCAGGTATGACGACAGGCCGCGGGGCAGGTACTTCCCATGCCCCTTCTGGCCATGGTAGTTGCCATCGGCCACGATCACGGCGCCGCGGGAGATCACCGTGTCCACGTGTCCGGCGATCTCGAACCCCTCGTACGCCGAGTAGTCCATGTTCATGTGATGCGTCTCGGCCGAGATCCGGGTGGTCCCGTTCGGGTCGTAGACGACCAGGTCGCCGTCCGCACCCGGCTGGATCACGCCCTTGCGCGGGTACAGCCCGAACATCCGGGCCGGTGTGGTCGAGATCGTCTCCACCCAGCGCTCCAGCGAGATCTTCCCGTCGACGACGCCTTGGTAGACCAGGTCCACCCGGTGTTCGACCCCGCCGATCCCGTTCGGGATCTTGGAGAAGTCGCCGACGCCGAGGTCCTTCTGATCCTTGAAGCAGAACGGGCAGTGGTCGGTCGAGACGATCGCGAGATCGTTGCTCCGGAGCCCCTTCCACAGGTCGCGCTGATGCGGTTCGTGTTTGGTCCGCAGCGGGGTCGAGCAGACCCACTTCGCGCCTTCGAACCCGGGCGCGCCGAGCTGGTCCTCCAGGGTCAGATAGAGGTACTGCGGACAGGTCTCGGCGAACACGTTCCGGCCCTCGTCACGGGCAGCGGCGACGGCCTCGAGCGCCCCGCTCGCGGACAGGTGCACGATGTAGAGCGGGCAGTCCTTCGCCACCTCGGCCAGCGCGATCGCCCTGCTCGTCGCCTCCGTCTCGAGCGCGGCCGGCCGGGTGATCCCGTGGTAGATCGGGTCCATCTCGCCCCGCGCGAGCGCCTGCTGCACCAGGACGTCGATCGCGATGCCGTTCTCCGCGTGCATCATGATCATCGCGCCGTTCTCCCGCGCGGTCTGCATCGCCCGCAGGATCTGGCCGTCGTCGGAGTAGAAGACGCCGGGGTACGCCATGAACAGCTTGAAGCTGGTGATCCCCTCGTCCACGACCAGCTGGTCCATCGCCTTCAGCGCATCCGCGTCGACGCCGCCGAGGATCATGTGGAACGCGTAGTCGATGTGACAGTTGCCGTCGGCCTTCGCGTGCCAGGCGGCCAGTCCGTCCTGCACCACCTCACCGGTCCGCTGCACCGCGAAGTCGATGATCGTGGTGGTCCCACCCCAGGCCGCGGCCCGGGTCCCGGTCTCGAACGTGTCGCTCGCCGCGGTCCCGCCGAACGGCAGCTCCATATGCGTGTGCGCGTCGATCCCACCCGGGATCACGTACTTGCCGGTGGCATCGATCACCTCGTCGGCCTGGACCACCTGGCGGTACTCCGGGTCGAACAGCGCGACGATCTTCTCCCCGTCGACGAGCACATCGGCGACCTGGGTCCCGGTCGGCCCGACGACGGTCCCACCCTTGACCAGCAACGACATCCTTGGCGCTCCTTCGGTCTCTGTTCAGCTCAGGCGGTACGGCTCAGCTCGGGCGGTACGGCGAACCCGGCGTACCGGCTCGGCTTACGGCTTGGTGAGGTCGCCGTACGCGTCGGGGCGGCGGTCGCGGTAGAACTGCCAGCGGTCCCGGACCGTGTCCAGCAGACCGAGGTCGAGATCCCGGACGATCAGCTCGGCGTCGTGATCGTGGCCGACGTCGCCGACGAACTTGCCTTCCGGGTCAACGAAGTACGACGAACCGTAGAAGTCGTTGTCACCGAACTCCGACTCCACCCCGACCCGGTTGATCGCGCCGATGAAGTACTCGTTCGCGACGGCGGAGGCCGGCTGCTCCAGCTTCCACAGGTACGACGACAGCCCGCGACTGGTCGCCGACGGGTTGAACACGATCTGCGCACCCGCGAGCCCGAGCGCCCGCCAGCCCTCCGGGAAGTGCCGGTCGTAGCAGATGTACACCCCGACCCGCCCGACCGCCGTGTCGAACACCGGGTAGCCGAGGTTGCCCGGCCGGAAGTAGAACTTCTCCCAGAACCCCTTCACCTGCGGAATGTGGTTCTTCCGGTACTTCCCGAGGTACTTGCCATCGGCATCGATGACCGCAGCCGTGTTGTACAGCACGCCCGGCTGCTCCTGCTCGTACACCGGCAGCACGATCACCATCCCGAGTTCCTTGGCGAGCGCGCTGAACCGCTCGACCGCCGGACCCGGCACCGACTCGGCGTACTCGTAGAACTTGGGATCCTGCAACTGACAGAAATACGGCCCGTAGAACAGCTCCTGGAAGCAGATCACCTTCGCCCCCTGGGCCGCCGCCTGCCGCGCATACTCCTCATGCGCCTTCAGCATCGACTCCTGGTCCCCGGTCCAGTTCGTCTGCACCAACGCCGCCCGCACAACCCCAGCCATGCCAACCTCCCGACTAGCCGAGCCCTCATGCTCCATCCGCCACCCCGACCCAGTCAACGACTACCGGAAAGACGGCCCGTTCGGGCTTGAACCGTAATGTTCCGGGGCGACCGGGCCGCTACCGTCGCCCGCCGAACTGCCAGTTGTGGACCTCGATGGCGGCGTACCGGTCCGGGGTCAGTACGGCGCGGGCCGTGTCCGGGTCCGGTGCCCGCACCAGTGCCGCTGTACCCAGCCAGGTGTTGCCGTTGTCGGACAGGAGCGGCCCGTACGCGATCAGTTCGTCCCGGTCGGACGGCACAGCTTCGGCGGTCTCCCCGGAACCGAGGCCGAGCACCAGGTACCGGTTGCCATCGGTCGGGCCGCCGGGGAAGTCCCACATCGTGCGGCCCAGCAGGTTGCGCCACCGGCGGATCAGCACGTCCCGGTACACGCCTGCCTGGTAGGTGGGCTCGTCGAAGGCGAACGCGCGGGCGGCGGCGGGATCCGGCAGGTCGACGATGTGGACGCTCCCGGTGGGTGTGTCGCCGTCGTCGGCAAGGGTCGGGCCGCGGGCGATCAGCTCTTTCACGTAGCGGTCCATGTAGGACCAGTGCTCTTCCAGCATTTCGTTGCGCAGTGCCGCGGACCCGGGCCGATCGCGGTGGTAGACGAAGAACTCCATGGCCCCACTCCCTATCACCACCCCCGGGCCTAGGTTTCAGTACGGGCGGTGGCTCGGGTAAGTCGCTCGCCGAGCTCGCGGAGCGCTTCGCGGAGCTCATCCGGGGCGAGCACCTCGAACTCCCAGGGAATCCGTGCGACGTGCTCCACCAGCGGGGCCAACTCGCCCGCCCCGAATCGCAGCAGGCACGAGGCCGCGTCGACAGGCTCCAAGACGCCGTCACCGGGCGGAAACACCTTGGCGACGACTTCGGCGTTGGCATGGACCAGCACGCGTGCCTCGATCTCGTATGGCGCGATCCCCGTTCCCTCCGCGACGAGTGCGACCGGATCCGGCGGATCGTCGAAGCGGTACCGGTGCCCGGTCAGCCTGGGTTCGACGATGCGGTCGACGCGGAACGTCCGCCATGCGTCCCGATCGCGATCCCTGGCGACGAGATACCACCGTCGCCCGGTGTGGACGATGTGGAACGGCTCGACCGACCGCTCGCTCTCCCGGCCGGCGTGATCGCGATAGCCGAACCGGATGCCCTCGGTCCGCCGACAGCCGGCCGCAAGGGCGACGAGCACTTCGGAGTCGATCGAAGGCAGATCCCCCCGCGGCAAGTGGATCGTGCTGCCGGCAATCGCCGTAACCTGCTCGCGGAGCCTGACCGGCAGCACCTGGTGCAACTTGCCGAGCGCGGCGACGGCTGCTTCCTCCACTCCGGAGACCGTCGTGGCGGTGGCGACCCGCAGCCCGACGGCGATCGCGACCGCCTCCTCGTCGTCCAGCAGGAGCGGCGGCAGCCGACCACCATGGCCGAGGTGGTAGCCGCCGCCGTGACCCGCGTCGGCGTCGACCGGGTAGCCGAGGGATCGCAGCCTCGTCACATCCCGGCGCACCGTTCTGGGAGTGACCTCCAGGCGGCTCGCGAGCTCGGCGCCGTCCCAATGCGGGCGACTCTGCAACAGCGACAGCAGTCGAAGCAGCCGGGCAGCGGTATCCACAGGTCGATTATCGCCCTTTCGCGGACCGATCCTGTCCGCAGAAGGACCTAGCGTGGCCGCATGACGCTCAGCCAGAACCCGTTGACCCGCCCCCGGATCGGCCGCGACCAGGCCGTGGCCTACCGGCTGCACGTGAATCACCTGGTCGATCGACTCCCGGCGGGCTCGTTCGAGGAAGCGGCGTACGTCGGCCTCCAGGACACCGCACCTCGGGACGCTCTCCTGGGTCTGCACGCCCGAATCGAGGGCTGCGAGCCATCCGATTGGGAGCATCCGTCGCTGATCCAGACCTACAGTCCACGCGATGCGGTGTACGTCCTACCCCGGAAGGACTTCGGCGTCTTCACCCTCGGCCGACTCCCGCTCGCCGTCGACGCCATTCGAAAGATCGACGAACTTGCCGACAGCGTGTGCCGAACACTGGGCGGGCGCGAGCTCCGCGGCGGTCGCCCTGGTCTGCGCGCTGCCTGCTTGAGCGGCAGGATCGCCCTGCGCTGGACCACCAGTTCCCTGCGGGTCCGCGAAGTGCCGAGGCCGGACATCGACCTCGACGAAGCACGCACGGAGCTTTGCCGTCGTCACGTTCACCGCTTCGCTCCGACCACCCCGAAGACGTTCGCCTGGTGGGCCGGGCTAGCTCCTGCCGACGCCCGGCAGATCTGGGCTTCGCTGTCCGGGGAACTGCTCGAGGTGGACTTCGAGGGTACGCCGGCTTGGATACTGCAGGCCGACGAGAGTCGCTTCCACCAGGCGACCCCGCCCCGCGGAATCCGCTTGCTCGTCGAGCCCGACCTCCGGCTGCTCGGGCGAGACCGCGATGGCCTCTTCATCGCCCCCGGAAGGCGAATCCTGACTCCGGCCTCGGACTCGTTTCACCCCAACGGGGTGCTGGCCGACGGCCGCATCGTCGGCGCCTGGGGCAGAAAGGCCGGCCGGGTCGCCCTCAAACTCACCGAGCAACTCACCCCCGACCAGTACGACGACCTCGCCGCCGAGGTCTCGACCTTCCCGATCCACGGTGGTGCGCATCCGGTGGGGCTGGGTCGCGGGGGAGCGGTAGGTGAGACGACGCCGTAGGAGCGGTCGGTCAGAAGGCGCCGTGTGGGCGATAGATCAGAAGACGAGGACGGCGGCGATGACGGCGATCAGGACGATGCCGGCGCCGATGATGGCGAGCGTGCGGCCGTTGAGTTTCGGCTCTTCGGCAGCGTGGACCTCGCCCTCGTTGACGAAGGCACGGAACATCTGGGTACTCGCGCCCGGGTCCTGGTCGTTCTCGATGTTGTTCGTGACGTTCTGGTCAGCCATGGCGAAGACCCTACCGGCGGGACCGTTCGCGGACGCAAAGCCATCGCCGATCTGACCCGACTCTTACCGTCCGTACCCCGACTTTGCACGCTCAGGTGATTCCCCGCCACGGTGTGCGCATGTACCATTTGGTACATGCGCTTCGAGTCGTCCGTCACCGTGCAGGCCTCCCCCGAACGTGTCTGGGAGGTGTTCAGCGACGTCGCCAAGTGGCCCGAGTGGACCCCGACGATCGAGTCCGTCGAGCGGCTCGACGAGGGGCCGATCCACCTCGGCGCGCGGACCCGGATCCGTCAGCCGAAACTCCCGGTGGCGATCTGGGAGGTGACAGAGCTGAAGGACGGCGAGTACTTCGAATGGGTGTCGCGCGCGCCGGGCATCAAGACCACCGGCGGCCACCGGGTCGAGGCGACTCCGGACGGCACGGTGGCGACGTCGATCATCATCCAGGAAGGCCCGCTCGGCTGGCTGTTCGGCAAGCTCTACGCCAACCTCACCCGCCGCTACATCAAACAAGAAGGCGAAAGCCTGAAACAGGCCACCGAAAACCAGTGACCCGTACGACGCACCCCAGCGGAACCGTCCCGGACCGGGTGAGCCGTACCACGCGCGCCGGTGGAACCGGGTCGGCACGGTGAGCCGGGAATCGCTGCTCGGCGACGCGGTCGCGCACTTTGCGAAGAACGGGATCGGGGACGCGAGTCTGCGGAGTATCGCGACTGCGCTGGGCACAAGTCATCGGATGCTGATCTACCACTTCGGTTCGCGCGAGGGTCTGCTGTCCGAGGTGGTGCGGACGGTCGAGCAGCAACAGCGTGACCTGCTCGCCGAACTGACCGCCGAGGATCTGTCGATCGAGCAGCAAGCCGAGCAGTTCTGGCGCCGGGTGACCGAGGCCGCGCTGATCTACGGACCGCTCTTCTTCGAGTTGTCCGCGCACGCGATGCAGAACCGCCCCCACACCGAAGCGCTCAAGGCCGACCTCATCGCTGTCTGGCTGCCGCCGCTGGTCGACCTCTGCATTCGGGCCGGGATCCCAGCCGACGAAGCCCCCGCCTACGCACGTCTCGGGCTGGCCGCGTCGCGCGGCCTGCTCTTCGACCTGCTGCTGACCGGCGACCGCAAAGCAGTCGACGAGGCCTCAGCCCTTCTCAACAAGCTCTTCGCACTCCCCTGACCAGACATCCCTCGACAGGGCATCACTCCGGTTCGGTGGGTTCGGCGAGCCAACCGGCGACCACCGGAAGGCGGGACTCGCGGTGGACGGCGACGAAGCCGAACGGGCGATCCAAGGTCACGTCCAGGCGCCGGGCCTGGTGGGTGGGCATCGAGGCTCGCCTCAACCCGACGGCGGTCACCGCGGCGGCCTCGAATCCGGTGGCGAAGAAGCGGGCGAGGACAGTCTGTTTGGCCTGACCGACAACGAGCGGCTCGGGGCTGATCGCACTGAAGTGACCGCTCGGTCCGGGATCGCTGGTGACGGCCGTGAGCCCGAAGAGTTCCCGCTGGGCGAGCAGGTCGTGCTCCACCTTCACGCTGAACGAAGGCAGCGACAACTTCACATCCGGCGTCGGGTCGGTCGTCGCCCCGATCCTGATCCCGGGCGCCACCTCATCCCCGCGCTCCCCCTTCTCCACCAACACGCTGCCTGATTGACCACCCGTCGGCTCGTACGACGACTCGACGAGCGCACCCAGTACGTCGGACTGCGCCGCCTCAGGTGATCCGAATCCCAGCAGGACGTCTACATCAGCGTCGCCCGCCACGGTGATCACCGTGAGCCGGCCGGCCCCGGGCGCGTCGTAGAGGCGGACTGTGTCGAGGTCGCGGTCGGTCCGCTCGAGCCAGTGCCATGACGTGCCCGACGATGTGCCGGACCACGGGCCGTCGTACAGGCGCCTGAGCTGTTCTTTGAAGGGCAGGACCCAGGTGGTCTTGAGCGACAGCGCCGAGGCGAGGACGACGGCGAGGTCGGGGGTGACCTCGATCGGCATCTCGCGGATCAGGTTGTCGGTGTGCTCCGCGGCCCAGGCGTCGAGTTTGGCCTTGTCCGCGGCGAGGTCGCCGGTCAACGTGCCGGTCACGTCGGTCGGGATCACGCTGTCGAACGATTCGCTGAGCTTCAATTGCTGATGCAGCCAAACGCCCAGGGCGGCATGGAGGTCGGCGACGTCGTCCACCGTTTGGATGAGCTCGACAGCCTTCGCCGCGGCACCGTCAGCCTGGACGCCGGTCGCCGCGGCCAACTCGGAACGGCCTGGCTCGTCGGCCGCGGTCGCCAGCAACGCGAGCAATGGCCAGAGCCCAAGACCGGAGACGACCGTGTTGCCGGGCGAGAGCGTACGCGCCCAGCGGGAGGTGAGCGAGGTGACAGCTTTCACGACGTCGGTGTCCATGTGCTCACCCTGTCACGGGCCCCAACCCGTCACCAGGAACTCAAAGTGCACTTTCCATGCACCCCAGCTGCCACCCAGCACCCACCCCAGACCTCAGGCACCAGCACGACTATTTCCCGGAATGACGCTCATTTTCATTTTGTTCCACCCCTGGTAGTCGATCAGGTGCACCCTGCTGTGTCAGGATGCCGCCCATGAGCACGCCTGCCGACTCCGCCGAGGCGACGGAATCCGCCGCCAAGACGGCCGAATCCGACCCGCCTCAGCCGCCGCCCGCGGACCTCCCGGAGAAGGAGGAGAAGGAACCTGCGGGCTCGTCGATCGCGTTCACCGTGACGCTGATCGTGCTGGTGGTGCTCGCGCTGTTCGGGCGGCGGATCTTCACCAGTCTCTTCACCGGCGACGGGATCCGGACCTGGGCGACGATGTTCGTCGGCGTGACGGTCCAGGCGCTGCCGTTCCTGGTCCTCGGGGTACTGCTCTCCGCCGCCCTCACCGCGTTCGTTCCGGCGAGCTTCTTCGCCAAGGCGCTCCCCAAGCACCCGGCCCTCGCCGTACCGGTGGCCAGCGCGTCCGGCGTGATCCTGCCGGGCTGCGAGTGCGCCTCCGTGCCGGTGTCCGCCGCCCTGATGAGCCGTGGGGTCACCCCGGCCGCGGCGATCGCGTTCCTGCTCGCGGCGCCGGCGATCAACCCGGTCGTACTGGCTTCCACCGCGGTCGCGTTCCCCGGGCAGCCGAAGGTCGTCGTCGCCCGGGCGGTCACCTCGCTCGCCGTGTCGATGATCCTCGGCTGGTTGTGGCTGCTGACCGGCAAGGGCGGTTCCTGGTTCAAGCTGCCGAAGAACCGGCACGCCGAGGGGACCCGCAAGGCCGACGTCTTCCGCGAGTCGATGTTGCACGATTTCCTGCACGCCGGCGGGTTCCTGGTGATCGGCGCGGCCGCCGCGGCCACGCTCAATGTCGTGGTGCCGCGCGAATGGCTCGACCACGTGGCGAGCAACCTGCTGCTGTCGGTCGTCGTACTCGGTCTGCTGGCCGTCCTGCTGGCGATCTGCTCGGAGGCGGACGCGTTCGTGGCGGCCAGCCTGACCCAGTTCTCGTTGACCGCGCGACTCGCGTTCATGGTGGTCGGGCCGGTCGTGGACGTGAAGCTGATCGCGTTGCAGGCAGGCACGTTCGGGCCTAAGTTCGCCGTCCGGTTCGCGCCGGCCACGTTCGTCATCGCTCTGTTGTCCAGTCTCGTCGTCGGATGGTGGTTGCTGTGAGGCGCAACGTCGCGGGTCTCGTCGTCGTCTTCGTCGGCGCGGCGATCGTTCAGCTGGCGATCTCGAACACCTATCTGCGGTACGTGAAGCCCGGTATGCGGTGGATGCTGCTCGCGGCCGGCGTCATCCTGATCCTGCTCGCCGTGGCCGACGTCCTGGCCGACACCCGCCGCAAGCCCGCCCAGCAGCACGATGACGGGCAGCACGATGACGGGCAGCACGATCACGAGCCGCACACCGGCGACGACGACGGTCACGGCCATCACGGCCTGCCCAGAGCCGCCTGGCTGCTGCTGATCCCGGTCTTCGCGCTGCTGGTCGTCGACCCACCCGCTCTCGGTGCCGATGCGGCTCAGCGGCAGTCACCGGTCGCGGCCAAACCGGTCGCGCCGAAGAATCAGTCCTGGCTCGCGGACAGCGCGCAGAGCGACAAGCCGGTACCGCTGGCGGTCCGCGACTACGCGATCTGGGCCGTGTGGGAGAAGGACAGTATGAAGGGCCGGAACTTCCAGCTCACCGGCTTCGTCACGCCCGGCAAGAACGGCTCCTGGTACGTCTCCCGGATCGGCCTGACCTGCTGTGTCGCCGACGGTACGGCGTTCATGGTCGAGGCCCGCGGCGACCAGCCGGCCCCGGCGAAGAACCAGTGGGTCACCGTGACCGGCGAGTGGGCCGAGCCGACCAAGCGCCAGGACGGCGATGTCGCCGCCATCACCATCACCGAGGTCCGCCAAGTCACGCCGCCGACCAACCAGTACGAGTAGACGGGCGTGCCAGTCAGGCCGCCGACTTGGTGAGCATCCACTCGGACGAGTCTGCCTGCTGCCGGGGTCGGCGACGGATCACCGTACAGGCCATGCCGCCGATGATCAGTGCGGCCGCGATCGCCTGCTGCAACCCGACCGCTTCGCCGCGGAGCAACCAGGCTGCCGCCATCCCCACCACAGGAACCAGGAGCGAGAACGGCGCCACCGTGCTGGCGTCGTACTGCCTGAGCAGGAATCCCCAGGCGCCGAAGCCGAACAACGTCGCGGCGAAGGCCAGGTACGCCAACGCGCCGATCCCCGTCAGGTCGATACTGCGGAGCGCGGCAGCATCCGCCTGCACGCCCTCGGTCAGCAGTGACAGGGCGAGCAGTGGGAGTACTGCGACCGCGCTGACCCAGACCATGAAGCGCAGTGTGTCCTGGGGTTTGGCGTGCCGGGTGACGGTGTTCGACACACCCCAGCACGCGGCGGCGGCGATCACCAGGGTCAGTGCGCCCAGCGGAGCAGCCAGTCCTCGGTCGAGCATGATCAGCACCATCCCGACGCAGGCGATCGCGATCCCCGCCAACTGTGCGCGTCGCGGCCGCTCCCGGAGTACCAGTACTGCGAACAGCAACGTGAAGATCACCTGGCTCTGCAGCACCAGCGACGACAACCCCGCGGGCACACCGTGGTCCATCCCGACGAACAGCAGGCCGAACTTCGCGACACCGAGCGCGAGACCGACCGCGATCACATACCGCCACGCGACCCGCGGCCGGCCGAGGAAGAAGATCGCGGGCACCGCGGCGAACAGGAACCGCAGCGCCGAGAACAGCAGCGGCGGGAAGTTCTCCAGGCCGACCTCGATGACGACGAAGTTGACGCCCCAGACCACCGCGACCGAGACCGCGAGGAGGACGTGACGAGGGTTCATGGTGATCCAGTCTGGGCGGGATTACAGTTAAGGACCAGCGAAGATTGCTATGGGTATCGATGTAGGAGTGCTACATGATCGATCTGGGTCGGCTGCGGGCGCTGCATGCGGTGGCGCTCTACGGTTCGGTCGGCAGCGCGGCCGACGCACTCGGGTACACACCGTCCGCGATCTCCCAGCAGCTGGCGAAACTGGAGCGGGAGACGCGGACGACCTTGCTGGAAAAGCGGGGTCGGGGCATCGTGCTGACCGATGCCGCGCAGCAGCTCGCGACCACGGCGGCTCAGGTGCTCGAGTTGGTCGAAGAGGCGGAGCTGAAGCTGGAGGAGCAGCGGGGGCAGGCGATCGGGGAGCTGATGCTCGCGGCGTTCCCGACTGCTGCTCGGGGGTTGTTGCCGGTCGCCTTGCCACGGTTGATGGAGGAGAATCCGGCGCTCGACGTGCGGGTGGTGGAGAGTGATCCGCCGGATGCGGTGGCGGCGGTGCAACGGGGCGAGGTTCATGTCGCCGTGGTGCACGACTGGCACAACACTCCGCTGGCGCTGCCGGATGAGGTGTCGCGGGTGAAGCTCGGTACGGATCCGGCCGACATCCTGCTGCCGGCCACGCATCGGCTGGCCGGCAAGGAGTCCGTTCGCGCGACCGACCTGATCGGCGAACGCTGGATCTGCCAGCCCGTGGGTTCGATCTGTCACGACTGGCTGATCCGGACGATGCGCCAGACCGGGGTGGAGCCGGAGGTGGCGTACTCGGTCGCGGAGTACCAGACGCAGTTGGCGATGCTTGCCCGAGGCATCGGTATCGGGTTGCTGCCGCGGCTCGGTCGTGGTCCGCTGCCGGACGGGGTGGTCGCAGTACCGCTGCTGCCGGCTCCTAGTCGACGCCTGTACGCGGTGTGGCGAACGGCGACTGCGCGGCGACCCGCGGTTGCGGCAACAGTCGCCGCACTCAAGGCCGCCTGGCGTGACCGGGACACGGCCTGAAGAACCTCCTGCTGCGCGATATCCGTGCGCGACACGCCGAGCGGTAGGATTTGATCACTCTTGGCGACCGATTGACAACCGTCAGCTCCAGCGCTAGGTTTCGCGAAACTATTAGGAAACCTTCCTATTAAGTAGCAGTCCCGCTCCGTCCACCGCCCCAGGCGAAGTAGGAGGCAAACCGCGATGAGACCTGCCCGCTGGTCCGCGCTGGCCGCCAGTGCAGTACTGGCCGCCACGGCGCTGGTCACCACCTCGGCGACCAGCAGTACCGCCGCCCCCGTCCGCTACGAATCCGAGAACGCCGCGATCTCCCAAGGCGCCGTCGAGTCGAATCACGCCGGCTTCACCGGCACCGGATTCGTCAACTACGACAACGTCGCCACCAGTTCGGTGGAGTACACCGTCAACGTCCCGTCCGCCGGCCAGTACTCGCTGGCGCTCCGGTACGCCAACGGCACCACCACCAGCCGGCCCCTCGACGTCGCCGTGAACGGATCCCTGGTCGTCAACGACCTCGGTTTCCCCGGCACCGGCGCCTGGACGTCGTACCAGACCGTCACCACCACCGCGACGCTTGCCGCCGGCACCAATCGGATCAAGACCACGGCAGTCGTGGCCGCCGGTGGCCCGAACGCCGATTCGTTGACGATCGACGCGGTCGGCGCAGCCGCCACACCGGTCGCGATCAACGGGCAGCTCCGGGTCTGTGGGACCAAGCTCTGTAACCAGTACGGCAAACCGATCCAGCTGCGTGGGATGAGTACGCATGGCATCCAGTGGTACAGCCAGTGCATCAAGACGGCTTCACTCGACGCGCTCGCGACCGACTGGAACTCGGACATCCTGCGTATTTCCCTGTATGTGCAGGAGGGCGGTTACGAAACCGACCCGCGCAAGTTCACCGACATAGTGCACAACTACATCGAGGAGGCCACCCGGCGCGGGATGTACGCACTGGTCGACTGGCACCAGCTCGACCCCGGCGACCCGAACTACAACCTGGCCCGGGCGAAGACGTTCTTCACCGAGATCGCCGATCGGCACAAGGACAAGGTCAACATCATCTACGACATCGCCAACGAGCCGAACAACGTCAGCTGGGCCGGGATCAAGTCGTACGCCGAGCAGATGATCCCGGTGATCCGGGCGAAGGACTCCGACGGCGTCGTCTTCGTCGGGACCCACGGCTGGGCCTCGCTCGGGATCTCCGACGGTGGCTCCGAGGCCGACATCATCAACAACCCGATCAACGCGTCGAACTTCATGTACACGTTCCACTTCTACGCCGCGTCGCACCAGGACGAGTACTTCAACGCCTTGTCCCGGGCGGCGGACCGGATCCCGATCTTCGTCACCGAGTTCGGCACCCAGACGTACACCGGTGACGGCGGCAACGATTTCACCTACTCGCAGAAATACCTCGATCTGCTGGCCGCGAAGAAGATCGGCTGGACCAACTGGAACTTCTCCGACGACTTCCGCTCGGGTGCTGTCTTCAAGGAAGGCACCTGTGCGGGCAACTCTTTCACCGGCACCTCGGTACTGAAGCCGGCCGGTGTCTGGGTCCGCGACCGGATCCGGACCGCTGACGCCTTCCCCACCAACTAACTCTGTCCCACCGGCTAAGCGAGGACGGGCCGGCGCTCCGCCCTGCGCCGGCCCGGTTCTCCTGTGTACGACGTAACGCCCTCTTCCGTCGTCCACCCCGAAAGGCCTTGAAATCATGCGAATCCGTACCGCAGTACCCATCGTTGTACTCGCCCTCGCGATCCCCGCCGCGTCCGCCCCAGCCGACGTACGGGCTGCTCGTGGCACACCTCAGACACCCACAACGTTGGTCACCGGGCTGTCTTTGCCGTGGGCAACTTCGTTCCTCCCGGACGGCCAGTCGGCGTTGGTGACCGAGCGGAACAGCTTCCGCGTCTCCCGAATCACCCTCGACGGCACCCGCACCACGGTCGGCACAGTGCCCAACTCCGTCACCACCGGCGGTGAAGGCGGCCTGATGGGCGTCGCCGTGTCGCCGACCTGGAACGGCAGCACCGACCAGGCGGTCTACTTCTTCCACACCTCGAACGACAACGGCCAGACCGAGAACCGGATCGTCCGAATGTCCTTCAACGGCACCACGCTGGCCGACCGAACCGTGATCGTCGACGGCATCCGCAGCAACACGTACCACAACGGCGGCCAGCTGAAGTTCGGCCCGGACGGCTACCTGTACGCCGGGACCGGGGACGCCCAGGACACGTCCACCCCGCAGAACAACGACTCCCCCAACGGCAAGATCCTCCGCTTCACCACCACCGGCGAAGCGGCGCCCGGGAACCCGTTCGGCAACCTCGTCTTCAGCAAGGGACACCGCAACCCACAGGGTCTCGCCTGGGACTCCGAAAGGCGGCTCTGGTCGGCCGAACTCGGCAACAACCAGCTGGACGAGCTGAACCTGATTGTCAGCGGCCACAACTACGGCTGGCCGATCTGCGAAGGACCGTGCGACACCCCCGGCATGGACAACCCGAAGCGCACCTGGACGACGGCCGAGGCGTCGCCGAGCAGTCTGGCGATCGTCAACGACACCGCGTACGTCGCGGCGCTGCGGGGTCAACGCCTCTGGCGGGTCGAACTGGAAGGCACCGAAGCCGGCGCGACCCAGGCCTACTTCACCAACACCTTCGGCCGGCTCCGCTCGGTCGTGAAGGTCCCGGGCGCCGACGACCTCTGGATCAGCACGTCCAACACCACCGACGACAAGCTACTGCGCTCGGAGATCCGATGAGGATCAGACGTTGACCAAGGTGTGGAGTTTGGCTTCGGACTCGGAGTCGACGGCGGTGTAGACGGTCGCGCGGATCTGGCCGAGCTGGGTGAGCCACATGTTGATCGGCTCGAGCCGGAGAATGCCCACGGTCGGCGACTCCAGCAGCTTGATCTTGTTGCTGGGGGCAGCGACCTCGTAGCGCTCCCACAGATCGGCGAACACCCGAGAACCGGCCAGCAGCCGCTGAGTCAGGTCCTGCCAGTTCGGGTCGGTCAGATGATCGGCCAGAGCGGCCCGGAACCCGGCGACCATGTGCATCCGCATCGACTCGGCATCGGTGAACGTGCACCGCCACTCCCGCGCCACGAAGGTGAGCCAGAGCAGGTTCCGCTCCTCGACCGGAACGTTCTCCAGGTCGATCAGCACCTTGCAGCAGGCATCGTTGAACGCGAGCACGTCGTACCGGGAATTGAGCACCACGGCCGGGTACGGAGAGACCTGGTCGAGCAGCTTCTGCACCGAATCGGGGAGGCCGGTGCACTCGCCTTCGGTCGGGCCGAGGCGGATGCCGGCGAGGGTGTAGAGGTGGTTGCGTTCGAGCCGGTCGAGGCGGAGCGTCCGGGAGATCGCCTCGATCACCTGGGCGGAGACGTTGATGTCGCGACCCTGTTCGAGCCAGGTGTACCAGGTGACGCCGACACCGGCGAGCTGGGCGACCTCCTCGCGCCGGAGTCCCGGCGTACGGCGCCGGCCGCCTGGGGCGAATCCGACCTCGTCGGGCTGGATCCGTTCGCGGCGGCTCCGCAGGAAGGCGGCCAGCTCGCGCCGCCGCTCACCATGCTCAGCCCGCGCCAGGTGGGTCTGGGGCTCGGCAGTCACTGTGCTCACCTCTCCATCGTGGTGCCGCGGGGCGGGTGGACGAAAGGCTGGTGCCGGGTGGTGGGAATACCAGGATAAGCAGGCTCTCACTACCCGGATCCGGCCGCGCGCATGCTGGTATCCATGACTGACCGGCTCCAGACCGCCCCTGCCCGCACGCGCGACGCCACCAAGTCGCCGCTCGGGCCGGTGGCACTGACCACTTTGCTCTTCGGCGCATTCCTGCCGATGCTCTCCTTCTTCATCATCAACGTCGCGCTGCCCGCGATCGGCACCGATCTGCAGGCGTCGTCCGGCGAACTCCAGCTCGTCGTCGGCAGCTACGGCATCGCCAACGCGACCTTGCTCGTGGTCGGCGGCCGGCTCGGCGACGGATTCGGCCGGAAACGGCTGTTCCTGATCGGACTGACCGGCTTCACGGTGATGTCGCTGCTCTGCGCGATCGCACCGACGATCGGCGTACTGCTCGCCGCGCGGGTCGTCCAAGGCGCGGCGGCCGCAGCGATGACCCCGCAGGTGCTGGCCTCGATCAGCAGCCTGCTCACCGGCGAACACCGGGCCCGGGCGATGTCGATGTTCGGGGTCGCCGGTGGTGCCGCGGCGGCGCTCGGACAGATCCTCGGCGGTGTGCTGGTCGACGCCGACGTCTTCGGACTCGGCTGGCGGGCCGTGTTCCTGGTCAACGTTCCGGTCGGACTGGTCGCGCTGGTCGCCGGCGTGAAGTTGTTGCCGGAAACCCGGGCCGATCGGGCTCAGCGAGTCGACCTCGTCGGTGCGGGTCTGCTGGCGGTCACGCTGGTGCTGCTGCTTCTGCCATTGACCGAAGGACGGCCGCTCGGCTGGCCGTTGTGGACTTGGGTATCGCTGGCCGCGGTGGTCCCGGCGGTCGTGGTACTCGGTCTGCACCAGCATCGGTCGGAGAAGGCCGGGAATGCGCCGTTGATCCCGCCGACCGTACTGCGGTTGCGGGCGATGCGGATCGGGTTGCTGCTCGCGGTCGGGTTCTTCACCACCTTCGGCGGGTTCATGTTCGTGTTCGCGCTGGCCACCCAGGGCGAGGCGCGGATGTCGCCGCTGGAGGGCGGACTGAGTTTGTTGCCGATGGCCATCGGATTCTTCGTCACGTCGATCTACGGACCGCGGCTGCAGATCCGGTACGGCGCCGGGCTGATCGTCCGCGGTTGGCTGATCCAGGCCGTTGGTTACGGTCTGCTCGGCGGTGCGGCCGCGATGTTCTGGCCGGACGTGACGCCGTTGACGCTGGCCCTGCCGATGCTGGTCGCCGGGTTCGGCAGCGGTCTAGTGATGGTCCCGTTGATGGGAGTGGTCGTCGGTCGGGTCCCGCCCGCGCAGGCCGGACTCGGCAGCGGCATCCTGCTGACGAGCCAGCAGACGTGTTTGGCCCTTGGCGCGGCGACAGTCGGTACGGCGTACCTGTCGCTGGCCGGTACGTCGTGGGGTCAGGGCGGGGCGCTCACCGCGGTAGCGTTGGCGATCACTGCGATCTCGCTGCTGATGGTGCCGGTCACTCGGCAGCTGCGCACTAACCCCAGTGCGGCGGCCTGATGAGGGTCCCCGGGAGCTTGGTGCCGTCGTTTCCTCGCGCCGCATTCGCTTGCGATTGGGTGAGGAACAGTGCACCGGTCAGGTCGGCATCGCCGAGGTCGGTGTCGCGGAAGTCGGCGCCGATGCAGTCGGCCTTGCGTAGGTCGGCGCCGGTGAGGTCGGCACCGATCAGGTAGCACCCACGGAGATCCGCGCGGCTGAGATCGGCGCCGCGGAGTACGGCCCCCATCAGGTCGGCTCCGCGGCGCTGCTTCTTCTTGCCGGGGTTGCCGCGGACGAGTTCGCTGGTCCTGAGCAGGAGTTGGTTGACCGACTGCCGTTCGTTGCCCAGGTCAACATCTAGGACTGGCCACTGAGTGAGAGCCTCGATCCGTTGCTGGGCTTTGGTCAGCTCGGGCCGGATCGACTTGGTCTCGGTGCGGTCGAGAGCGTCGGCCAGGTACCAGAGCAACTCGTGCAGTTGCCGCATGATCGGGAGGGCGGCGAACATTTCCTGGCCGGACTGGTCGCGCCAGCTCGTACCGGCCTGCTGGGAGATCTTCTGGCCGGCGCCGAAGCAGTCGTAGACCGTGCAGCCCTGGAAACCTTCAGTGCGCAACTTGCTGTGGACCCCGCAACGGAAGTCCTGTTGAAGGTTTGGGCAGGGCTCCCCGGCCGGCTTGTCGATCGCGAAGTCGGCCGACTTGGCGAACGTCAGCGCGACGCAGCAGAGGCCGAAGCAGTTGCCGCAGTCCGCGCGAAGGCTATCGCTAGTTGTGCTCGGCAACGGTCTGGCCGGTGCGGCGCCAGCGGATGCCGGCCTCGATGAACTCGTCGATCTCGCCGTCGAAGACGCCGCTGGTGTTGCCCGACTCGTACAGCGTCCGCAGGTCCTTGACCATCTGGTACGGGTGCAGCACGTAGGAGCGCATCTGGTCGCCCCACGAGCCCTGCACATCACCGCGTAGCGAGTCGATCTCGGCCCGCTCCTCGGCCTTCTTCAGCGCGAGCAGCTTCGCCTTCAGGATCACCATCGCGCTGGCCTTGTTCTGCAGCTGCGACTTCTCGTTCTGGCAGGAGACCACCGTGCCGGTCGGGATGTGGGTGATCCGCACCGCCGAGTCGGTGGTGTTGACGCTCTGACCACCGGGACCGGATGACCGGTACACGTCGATCCGCAGTTCTTCGTCGGGTACGTCGATCTCGTCGGTCTGCTCGAGCACCGGGACGACCTCGACCGCGGCGAACGAGGTCTGCCGGCGGCCCTGGTTGTCGAACGGCGAGATCCGGACCAGCCGGTGCGTCCCCGTCTCGACGCTCAGCGTCCCGTACGCGTACGGCGCCTTGATGCCGAAGGTGGTCGACTTGAGCCCGGCCTCTTCGGCGTACGACGTGTCGTAGACCTCGGTGCCGTAGCCGTGCCGCTCGGCCCAGCGCAAGTACATCCGCTGCAGCATCTCGGCGAAGTCGGCGGCATCGACACCACCCGCGCCGGACCGGATCGTGACCAGCGCCTCGCGTTCGTCGTACTCGCCGGAGAGCAGCGTCCGGACCTCGAGCGACTGGATCGCCTTGGCGAGCGAGCCGATCTCCTTCTCCGCCTCGGCCATGCTGTCCGAGTCGTTCTCTTCCCGGCCCAGCTCGATCAGCACGGACAGGTCGTCGAGCCGGCCACGGAGCTTGGTCACCCGCTCCACGTCGGACTGCAGGCTGGACAGCCGAGACGTCACCTTCTGCGCGTTCGCCTGGTCGTCCCACAGGTCGGGCGCCGCCACCTGCTCACCCAGGTCGGCGATCTCCCGGCGCAGGCTGTCCAGATCGAGAACCTTCTCGATCGAGGTCAGCGTCGCGTCGAGCTGCTTGAGCTCCGCGTCAAAATCCAATCCAGCCACAACCAAGCAGCGTACCCGCTCCGCCGGCCGCAGGGCGAAACGAACTCTTCAGCCGACAGCGCGACGCAGTACTGCGAAGACGTCGCCGATCGCTTTCTCGAAGGTGGCGACGACGCGATCGGTCTGGATGCCGTCCACGGGGAGCAGCCGGGCGAGCTCGGCCTCCAGCACCTTCTGGGCGGCCGCGTAAAGCGTGGCGATCAGATGCGCCTTCAGGTGAGGCAGTCGCGGATCGCGTTCCAGGACAGCGGCGACGATCAACTCCTCCATCTGCTCGGCATCACGGCGCTGCCGATCAAGCAGGGCCGGGCTCTGCTCGATGGTCTGCCGGAACTTTGCCCAGGTCACCAGATACCCGGCCGCCGCACGATCCCGAACCTCTGCCCGGTAGTGCTCCTCAAGCGCCTCGATCAGCTCGACCCCCGGCGCCGCCTCCCGAATCGCCTGCGCAGGCCCCGTCCACCACCCGGTCTGATCGAAAAACAGATCTTCCTTCGTAGCGAAGTGATTGAACACCGTCTGTACTGCGACGTCGGCCGCGGCAGCGATCTCCGCCACCGTCACAGCATCGAACCCCCGCTCGAAGAACAACCCGGTCGCCACCTCCGAGATCGCCTGCCGAGTCCGCAACTTCTTCCGCTCGCGCCGCCGCCCCTCCGTGGCCGTCGGGCTTGCGCTGTCACCGGTCGTCATGGACAGAGCATAGTGCGCCATGCTTTACTCCCACCATTATTGTGGTCACTACATTTTTGGAGTTAGTCAATGTCCGTCCTCATCACCGGCGGCCGCGGCAAGATCGCCCGTGCCGTCCACGCCGGCCTGACCGCCCAGGGGCCTCGATGTCCGCCTCGCCAGCCGCGAACCCTCGGAGTCGTCCATCACCCTCGATTTCGCCGACCCCACCTCGCTGGCGACCGCATTGAAGGACGTCACCCAGGTCTTCCTCTACGCCGACCCCGGCAGCGCGCAGTTGTTCGTCGCCGCCGCCGAGGCCGCAGGCGTCAAGCAGGTCGTGCTGCTGTCCTCGATGTCCACCCACGCCATCCATGCGGAGACCGCGGGAGATCCGCATGCCTTGGCCGAGCGGATCATCGCGTCCGGCTCGTTCGCGACGACGTTCCTGCAGCCGGGCACGTTCATGAGCAACGCGATGTTCTGGTCACACCAGATCCGCGCCCTGGGCCAGGTCCGGTTGCCGTACCTCGACGCCGAGGAGGCACCCATTCACGAGCAGGACATCGCCGACGTCGCGATCCGCGTCCTATCTGACGGCCCAGGCAGCGAACACGACAGCCGCGCCTACGCACTGACCGGACCGGAGTCCATGACGCGCCGGCACCAGATAGCCCTGATCGGCGAAACCACCGGCATCCCAATCGACCCAGTCGACCTCACCCCCGACCAAGCCCGCGAAGAACTAGGCCAGACGATGCGCAACCCGGCGCAACTCGAACACCTCATGTTCTACTGGGCTTCCCGCGTCGGCACCCCACACCCGATCGAGCCCACGGTCGAGCAACTCACCGACCACCCCGCCCGCCCCTTTACCATCTGGCTCGAGGACCACCCCGACATCTTCGCCACCTGACGAGTCGTCAGCGGATGGGGACTTGGGCAGAGGCGGTGGATGCGATGTCGGCGGCGCCTTGCCAACCGGGTGGTTCGAAGGGGAGGTCGACGGTTGAGGTGAGCTGCACGGTCACCGTCGTACCGGTGACGTCGGCGGACCAGTCGAGCCCGTCGAACCGGGTGCCCGCGGCAACGGAATCGAGGTACTCGGCGGTCAGCCGTTGAGCCTCCGCCTGATCGATCTCGGCATTCGACCCGGCCCCGGGCTGGCTGTAGACGGCCGCCAGCCCGTTGGCCGCGGCCAGTACGGCGCCGTCGGCGGTCGCATCCAGGTCCCGCCGGACCAGGAAGACCTTGGAGATGTCGGTCACCACCACGATCATCAGCAACACGATCGCCGTGAAGCCGATGATCAGCACCGTCATCTGCCCTTCCTCACCCCGCTTGCGAGCCGTCATCCGTCACCCTTGGCTTCGCGATAGTCGCCGAACGGCTCGGTATGCGACGCGCTGACCTGTACTGCGGGACGCTCGCCACCGAGTGCGTCCGGGATCAACGGCAACGGCACCTCGGTGTCCAGCTCGACGGTCACGATCGAACCGGGCTCGAGGCAGGCCGGGCTACAGGTGATCTTCAGCTGGCCTGGTTCGAGCTCGAGTCCCTGATCCTTCATCGCCAGCCGCGCCGCCTCGAACGCCCGCGACCGCGCATCCTCCTCGGACACCCCGTCCGGCACGATGATGAACGCCCGCCCCGCCGCCCGAGTCGCCGCGGTCGCCCCATACGAGGCCCGCTGCACGTCGAACACCCCCAACATCACATAAATCAACGGCACCAACAGCAGCAACGCCAGCCAAGAAAACTCAACCACCGCGCTACCCCGCTCGCTTCGCTCGCGGGGGAGGTGTGGGTGAGGCCCCGCCCGGAGCGCCGACCGCCGGATCGCTCGCGACGCGCTCACTCGCCAGTCTCCTTGATCGCGTGGCCTTCGACATCGAAGGCGAAGCCTGGGCCCCACAGGCCGAGGGCGGGCATGTGGGCTTTGATCACGACGCGTACGACAGGCTGGCCGTCGAGGTCGATCTCCTCGCCGGTGACCGACTCGACCAGGTCGTCGCTGATCACGCCGGCGACCAGTTCGCGGGTGCGCTCCTCGCCGTCGGCCGGTTCGCGGTTGAGCACGGCGGCGTAGTGCGCGCCCTCGGAGGCTGCCGCGGTCATCGTGTTCCGCACGTACAGGAACAGCCCGACCTGCAACACCCCAAGGAACAACGGCACCACCAGCATCGAGACCAGCACGAAGTCGACCACCGCCGCGCCACGCTCATCCCGCCGGTTGCTCATTTGTTCGTGACGGAGTCCAGGGCGCGTTCGAGCATGGCCTTCAACTGATCCGCGGCGACCGCCCAGATCGCGACGACGAGGCCGGCGGTCATCACCGTGATCAGCACCCAGCCGGGCACGTCACCGCGCTCTCTGGCAGCCGGTCTGGGCTTCAGCACGAAGGCCAGAAGCATTCTGGTCAGCAACAGGGACATGGCATCTCCTCAATTCACCCGGCGATCAGCCGGATGCCGACAGCGCCTGGATAGAAGGCGAAAGCGATGGTCACGGGTAGAACCAGGAACACAACGGGCACCATCATCGACACCTCACGCCGCGCACCGGACTCGATCAGCTCGCGCCGGTTCGCCTCCCGGATGTCGCCCGCCTGCGCCCGCAGTACGTCGGCCAGCGGGGTGCCGCGTTCGAGTGCGACCGCGAGCCCGTCGGCGAACCGGGACAACGCGACCAGCCCGGTCCGATCCGCCAGACCGTCGAGCGCACGCACCAACGGCTCCCCCGCGCGGGTCTCGGCCAGCACCCGCTGCAACTCCACGGCCAGCTCACCCCGGCACGACCGCGCAACCCGATCCAGCGCGGCCGCCGGACCCTCACCAGCCGCGACCGACAACGCCAGAAGCTCAGCCACGGTAGGAAGTTCGGCCAGCAACCGCCGCTCCCGACGCCGCACCTGGGAGGTCAGATACGTGTCCCGCGACAGCACCCCTATCACTCCGAGGAATCCGCAAAGCACTAGTAGTCCGACCGGATTGCCGACGCCGAACGACAACGCCACCAGGGCAACCAGCAACCCAGCCCCGAACCCAGCGGTCCCCCAGAGCACCTGCTCGATCCGGAACTCCTCCACACTCCGATCGATCCCCGCTCGCGCCAATCGCCGCCGGATCGACGCGGCCGCGCCAAGAATCCGCTCGAGCCGAACCGCACCCGCCCGCAACGAGGGACCGAACAACCGCAGAATCGCCGCGAACGGCGAACCCGAATCGGTCACCCCGACAAACACGTCGCCGCCACCGAGATCACGGAGATACGGCCCGATCCGATCATCGATCGACGGCTTGCGCAGGAACGGCAATCGCCGGATCACCAGCAGCAGGCTGACCCCGAACAGTCCACCGAGAAGACCTCCGAGCACGGCCGGGCTCATCGCAGTACTCGTTCCGGCTCGGGCAGTCGGCCGATGCGCAGCATCAACCGATACGCGATCACACAGACCGCCGCACCGACACCGATGATCAGCGCGCCCATCGGTGAGTTGTACCGCTGGATCACATCGCCTTGAAAGGAAAGGAGTCCCAGCACCAACCACGGCGCGGCAACTGCGACCCGGGCACCGTTGACCGACCATGCCTGGCGTGATTCCAGCTCTGATCTCGTCCGGGCGTCGTCGCGGAGGAAGCTCGACAACGACCGCAGCAGCCGGCCGAGATCCCCACCACCCACCTCGCGCGCGATCCGCAACGCCTCCACCACGCGATCCCCGACCGGATCCGCGAGCCGCTCCTTCAACCGGTCAAGCGAATCCGCGAACCGCCCAGTCGACGCATAATCCGACCCGAACCGCTTGAACGGCTCCCGCAACGGCAGCGGCCCTCGCTCCCCGACCTGAGCCAACGCCTCGGACAGCGACAACCCGGCCCTGACCGCGGAGGCGACGTTGTCCACCACATCCGGCCACAACTCCCGGAACTCCGCCAGCCGCTTCCGCGCGCGAGCTTTCAGCAGAGCCACCGGTACGCCGCCGGCCATCACCCCGAACACCGCACCCACCGGCAACGCGGCCGTCACCAGAAACATCAGCACGAACGCGACGAACCCCGTGATGACGCAGGCCCCGATGAACGCTCCCGGTGTCACGCCCTCCACGCCGGCGCTGGCCAGCAGGTCTCGCGCCTTCGAGACCAGCCGCCCGTCGGACCGCACCCTGTCCTCAGCCGGAGCGACGAAAGACCAGATGATCAACAGCAGTCCGATCCCGAAGAAGAGCCCGAGCAGAAGTCCCATCAACTCACCCCCGGCGGCAACTCGGTGAGCAACCCGGACGGCGAATACCCCGCCTGCTGGAACCTCTCGGGATGCGGCAACTGCCCCTCGGCCCGACGCAGAACACCCTCGAAGGTGCCGAACACCGTCTCGGTCTCGATCGCCTGGTCCTCGATCCGCCCGCTCACCGCGACGATCTCCCGCACCCTTCGCTGCCCGTCCGCACCGATCCCGAGGTGCAGGACCAGATCGACACACCCGGCAACGGTCGGCAGCACGAACCGGGATCCGATGTTCTCGCCGGCGAGCAATGGCAGCGTGCACATCTTGGTCAGCGCCTCGCGTGCCGAGTTCGCGTGGATCGTGCACATGCCCGGGAGTCCAGAGTTCAACGCCAGCAGGAGATCCAGGCACTCCTCACCCCGGACCTCGCCGACGATCACCCGGGACGGCCGCATTCGCAGCGACTCCTTGACCAGGTCGCGCAGCCGGACCTCACCGGTCCCCTCCAGGCCAGCTTGCCGCGTCTGCATCGACACCCAGTCGGGAATCGGCAGCTTGATCTCGAAGACCTCTTCGCAGCTGATCACCCGTTCGCTGCCCGGAATCGAGCCGGCCAGCGCGTTCAGCATCGTGGTCTTGCCCGCCTGCGTGCCACCCGACACCAGGATGTTGAGGCCGACGGCAACGGCCGCGTCCAGCACCGCGGCCGCGTGCGGCGTCAGCGAGCCGAGCGCGACCAGATCCGCCAACCTGGTCGCCCGCACGGTGAACTTGCGGATGTTAATCGCCGCATACCTTTGGGTGATCCCGCCGAGCACGATGTGCACGCGGCTCCCGTCCGGCAGTCGCGCGTCGGTGAACGGCTGGGACACGTCGATCCGCCGCCCGGTGGTCTTCAGCATCCGCTCGACCAGGTCACCGACCTCCTCCTCGGTCAACACGGTCGTGGTCAGCTCGTGCCGACCCTCGCGGGCGATGAACACGCGGGAGGGCTCGTTGATCCAGATCTCCTCGACCGCCGGATCGTCGAGATACCGCTGCAGCGGCCCGAACCCGGCCACCCGGTCGTGCACCTCGCGGCTGACCGCCTCGAGATCGCCGATCGGCGGCACGATCCCGGTCAGGCTGCGTTCGTCGTACTCGCGCACGACCTTCGCCACGATTCTCTGCACCGAGGCCGGATTCCGCAGCGGATCGATCCCTTCGCGCCGAACCACATCCCGCACCTGCGCGTCGATCAGCTCGACCGCCGCCCCCAGCTCCGCCCGGCCGGCCCCGTTGCCCCTGGCAAACCGGTCGGGTGGCGCCGCCCCGTCACCTCGTGGCGACCAGTCGGGCCGGGGCGTGACGAGTCTGTCGGCGGTCATCCCGTCTCCCCGTGGTTGTCCGGCGGCGACCAGTTCGTCACCGTGCGCGACCATCCTCGCAAGCCAGGGGTCCACCGCGCCATCCCACTCCACCCAACCTGTGGACAACTCAACCCGTGTAACACGTCCGCCCGCCCACCGCGTCGTACAGGGTGAGACCAAGACCGAGAGGCAGCGATGAGACCAACGAACGACTTCGAGGAGTTCGCCAGAGCGCGGACTCCTCACCTCTACCGGACGGCCTGGTTGCTGGCGGGCGATCGGTACCACGCCGAGGATCTGGTCCAGGAGACGCTGGCGAAGATGTTCCGGGCCTGGCGCGGGATCCAGCGGATCGACAACCCGGCGGCCTACGCGCAGACGGTGCTGGCCCGGACGTTCGTGTCGCAACGGCGCCGGCGTAGCTGGTCCGAGCAGCCGACCGAGGTGCTGCCGGACCGGGTGGAACGCCCCGGCGACCATGAACTGCGGTTGTCACTGCAACAGGCGCTGGCCGAACTCGCGCCACTCGATCGGGCGGTACTGGTGCTGCGGTTCTTCGAAGATCGCAGCGTCGAACAGGTCGCGCTCGATCTCGGCAAGAACGCCGGCGCGATCAGGACCCGGACCTCACGCGCCCTCGACCGGTTGCGCACGGTCCTCGGCGACGACGTCAACCTGATCGCTCTCTGACCAGCAGGAGAACCCGATGAACAATCTGAACGACACGCTGCCCGACCTGATGCGCCGGGCCACCGAGGACCTCGAACCGGAATCCACCGACCTGGTCGAACGCGGCATGCGCCGTGGCGCAGTACTACGCCGTCGCCGTACCGCCCTGCTCAGCGTCAGCGGCGCGGCTGCCGTACTGGCCACAGCCGGCATCATCGTCGGCGGCTCAACCCTGTTCGCCGGTGCAGGTGGTGACACGTCTGTCGCCGGTACGACGAATCCGCCGACGCCGATGACCTCCGTCAAGCCCACGCCGATCCCGGCTGTGACTCCGCAAGAGACACTGGCAACGCTGAAGAAACTCGTTGCTCCGAGTGGAGCGAAGATCACCCGCCCGGAGGCACGCGGCGGGGGCGTCAAGGACGGTTTCGTCGCCGCGAGCGTGGTCCTGGACGACGGAAAGGGCCTGTCCCTGATCGACGTACTGGTCGAGCAGAAGCCGAAGACGAACTGCACGGACACGCCGACCGGGAGTTGCACGGTCCGGGCAGACGGTTCGGTCGTTGTGAGCTTGAGCGAATCCCCGGAGTACCCCCGGGACGGCAACCCCGGCGGCGTGATCTCCAACTACGTGACCGTCTACCGGGCCGACGGCACGGCCGTGCACATGACCAACTACAACGCGCCGCTGGAGAAGAACGCCGGGCAGACTCGCCCCAAGCCGGTGTACTCCGCAGCCGCTCTGGTACAGCTGGCCGTCAGCAAGCTCTGGGAGGCCCCGCCCGCCGTTGCCGGCAAGCCGCAGCCGACAGACACCGGCAAGGTCAAGCCGACCAAGTAGTCAGCGATGCACCAGGGTGTGCTCGAAGGCGTAGCGCGATGCACGGAACAGGTGTGACCCGTACTCGACGGCCCGGCCGTGGTCGTCGTAGGTGATCCGAGTGGTCGCCAA
The DNA here is from genome assembly GCF_004361855.1 of Kribbella caucasensis. Classification (GTDB taxonomy): domain Bacteria; phylum Actinomycetota; class Actinomycetes; order Propionibacteriales; family Kribbellaceae; genus Kribbella; species Kribbella caucasensis. Next base: position 211,970 of record NZ_SNWQ01000003.1, on the reverse strand, counting down.
GAGGGGGTAGCCCGGCTCCTCGGACAGGAGCCGGGCTTGCTCTGCCGTGGCCGGCACTGCGGAGATGGTCTGGTGCGCAACCTTCAGGCGCACCCCTTCCGCCCGGAGCAGCTCGTACAGCCCCCGCTCGGCCAGTGTGCTCGGATCCGTGTCCAGCAGCTCCGCAGGCAACCAGTTGCGCATCAGCGCCAGTGGTTCGCCGTCAGCCCTGCGGAGACGTTCCATGCGCAGTACGCGATCCCCTGCCTCACACTGCAGCGCTGTCGCGACCTCACTACTCGCAGGGGCGATACCGAACCGCAGTACTTCGGTCTCCGGCTTGCGGTGCGCCGCCGCGAGGTCGTCGTACAGACTGGTGAGCTCCAGCGAGCGCCGCACCTGCCCGGAGCTGCCAACCACCTGCGTCCCGACCCCACGCTTGCGCACCAGCAGCCCCTGGTCGACCAACCGCGCGATGGCCTGCCGAACAGTCGGCCGGCTCAGCCCGTACGCCTCGGCGAGGTCCACCTCATTACTCAGCCGGGAACCGACCGGAAGGTCACCGTCGTGGATCGCCGCCTCGAGCTGCTGCGCCAACTGAACATGCAGAGGTATGCGACTGTTGCGATCGACACTGACCTGGATGGTGCTCATGCGCACATCTTGGGCTGTCCAGGCCCACCCGTCGAGTCACAGCCCACATTTGATCAGATCTCTTCCTTTGTGAATGCGGCCCGGAATCGACGGAGCGCAAGCTCACTGTCGCTTTCGGCGAACACTCCGGAACACACCGTCCCGTTGACTCCAGGATGCTCTCGCCGATCCGCTCCGGACTGCTTTCCTGCTGCGACTTCGTCAGGGCCAGCGGGACCCGCAACGCGTTGCGAGCGCCCTGGCCCGTGACCGCCCCGGCGAGGTGCACCATCGCACTCCTCAGCAAACGCCCTCGCCACCACACTCGACTGACAACCTGACCGCCGACCGCAACGGCTCCCCCTCGGCCAACCTCCGCAGGTTGGCCCGGAGCACGACTATGTCAATGGTTCCGCCGGATTGACATCGGCGATCTCCAAAACCCTCATCGCCTCACTCCTGAATCTCTCCAGATCGCCGAACCAATCCGGATAGCTACCTCGTGATGTGAAGAACTTAACCGTCGTCCCGTGCGACAAATAGTCGTCGTCAACACCGACACTAATCACGGCCGCAACTCGGTCCGATCCCGGCATTCCGGTCGCCCGCCTGAGAGCCGCCCTAGCGAACCCATCGGCGCGAGCGGCAACAGCAGGAAGGAAATGATCACGATCTTCGTCGAGGTCGCCGTCCGGTACGCGGACATCGTTGATCTCATACTCCCGCTCACCAACGGACGCCGGGTCGCAAGGCCAGGTTGCCGCATGGCCACCCACGCCAACCAGCAGCAAGGCGCCACAGTCAGCCGTGTACCAGCCAGCATCGAGGATCTCCGCGAGTTCTCCGGCCGGCTCCGATGCCTCATCCGCCTCCGCCAGCGACATCAAGGAACGCATCGACAAATTCTGTCGCATCAGCTACCTAACTCCGGACTCTTCTCAGACGTTCGACGGTCGCGTTCCTAGACTGTTTCCGACGAGCGGGGCTACCAGACGCACCAACTTCCGCTGAATGGCTCGCAGTGTCTTGACTGTCACTTCGTCAGACCAGCCAGTCGTGGTCGGCCACTCATATCCCGAACCGACCACGTCACTGGAAAATGCAATCTCCGTAGCAAGGAGCGCCCGCGCCCAGTCCATCGGTTCAAGGGATTCCCATGCCACGAGGGCAGATCGGATCCTACTGCACTGGGCGGGCAAGTCCGTCGCGCTGATGAAACCCATTGCCACGGCAAACTCCTCAGTACAGCGAGCTGGGCCACTCCATTCCATCAGGCCCCTCCGAAGCAGCTGAACCTCGTCATCTGTTAGCAGCAATTCCTCTGCTGACTTCTTAGTCATTGCCTGGGCCTCTCAATCCAGATCGTTGTTCCAATACTCATCCACCCTATCCGCCCCGCGGTAAAAGACGGCTCCACCGTCGTCCTGCAGACGGTCATGGACTACGATCGTCTCGCCATCCTGACCCAGATATGCCTTCCGACTATTGCTTAGATCCTTTGCGCGAAGGGATTGCTCATGACGTCCTTGACATGCGCCCCTTGATCGCTGGCAGACATGCCCGGAAACTCCGATGCATTCTATGGGCTCTATTCACGTGAGTGTGAATGGCGGCCGGTGTGGTATGCCAGGTTTAGTGCGACTGGTCCGCAGGTGAGCATGATGAGTGCGAGAGCTGCTTCGGCGGTGTGGAATCCGTAGGCGCGGTTGATGATGAGGCGGACCTTGTTGTTGAGGCCTTCGTGGCGGCCGTTGGATAGTCCGCTGACTTTGCCGTCACCGCCCCGTCAAGCACCCCAGAAGCTCCACCCGGCATTTCTTCACGGGTGGGACTTCTTCAGCTTCATTGCCGCTGAGGCTATTCCGTGTTACGCGTTTCCCGATCCGTCAAGAACGAATGAAGTTCGTCGAAGAGAACGGCGACCGCTTCGCTGCTCTCACCGTGCGAGGCCGCAACCCAGTAATCGTTGGCTTCATCCGGATAAGCGATTCTGACTACCAGAACCTGCCACACGAGATTGGCGCCAAGTTCCGACTTGGCAGCTAGCCACTCACGAAATCCTTCGAGGAACCTCCATTCGGTCGCGGCATCCATGCCCGTCACAAATGCCGCCGCCTCGCCGAATGTGGTCAAGCCATACAGGTTAGGACGTCTACGCACGTCTGCAAGCCTGTCACGGAGATCCATGTCGTCACCTGCTACCTGGGAGCTGGACTGAAGACGAGGTCGTCACCATACTCGAAATTCGCTCGATATTGGTCAATCGGTTCGCCCCGTCTTCCAGTTGTTGCATCAAACACCCGACCATCCTTGACGACAACATCGTGGTAATTCCACCCACTGTCGATGCCGCGATATTTACCAAGCTGCGGTGCGCCATGCCTATCGGTGATTCGCATGATGTCGCCACCAATGACCGACTGAATATGGTCAGCAACCTTTTCACATCCACCAGTTCCGCAAACCTGCGATGCGGGCATCGGCTTCCAGGACTCGCCCAAGTCCGGGCCACAGGGATCGGAATTGTGTACCAGCACCGGCGTGCCACCTGCGAGTACATAGTACGTGTGCGTGTTGGCGACCGTGAGGTTGTAGACCAGCGCGTCCTGCTGGAACTTTTGGATACCTGTGACAGTGACGACGGCTCCGCTCCGGCCATGGGCGGCGAACTGGTGGCCGACCTGGAGGTCCTCAGCATTCACCCAGCGATGCCGATCCGACACGTAGAAGGGGTGCTCATCGGTAGCCGTCACCGTGGCAGTGGAGGCCAGTCCCAGGACACGCCTCTCGTTGGTGTGGATTTCGACAAGGTGTTTGTAGCCGTTGCCGACAATCACGTGAGTCACGCGTTGTGGAGATGTCTTGCCGGTGGCCGGGTCGGTTGCTATGACCATATCGCCGACCCGCACACGATCGATGCGCGTGTAGGATCCATCTGCCATCAGGACCCGAGTTTCAGGCACAAAGGAGTTGGCACATTTGGCTGCTCCCTTTTCAACTAACTTCGGGACCTTTCGGCCAAGTTTCACGCCTGCAGGTATCCAGCCCCATACCGGTATCGCAGAGGCGCCACTGAGGATGGCATCGAGATACTTCCCTTCAGACGCATGAAGTCCGGCATTCAGGACATCGTAATATTCGCCGACGATCGGCACGAACCCCAAAATATCAAGGCCAAGATGGACCAATTCGGGGTGTGCGGTGTACCACTCCAGCGCCGCTAAATCGTATTGATTTATGCGCGCTCCGGGCAGACCATCCAGCCAGTTCTTCTTTCCTGCATCAGTGACGTCTTCGACGGTGTCGCCCAACGATTTGACCGCGTCCTCATACAATTTATCGAAACTATCGCTGGTCGAACCGGTCCGATCGACGAACCCACCGACAGACTTGGCCGGACGATCAGGCCTGCTCGGACAGAGGACAGGGTTGCCATTGGCGCAGGTGGGCTTTCCTGGAGGCGATACCGGGATGGTCTGGGCGCGGTCTTCCTGGCGTTCGAGTGCTTCCTCGGTCTTCCTGCGGTCTTCGGCTTCCTTCTTGCGGCGCTTGCACTCGGCGTCGCACTTCTTGGGCGGGGGTTCTGAGTTGCACTTCTTCTTGCAGCCATCGCCTGGCCTGGGCGGATCGCAATTCTTCTTGCAACCGGGCACAGGCCCTTCTTCATCACAGTTCTGGACGCAGCCGCCCTCATGCTCGCTGTCGTCACCACCACCGTCGTCTCCGCCACCGCCACCGCCACCGCCACCGCCGCCGCCGCCGCCATCGTTCCCTCCACCGACCCATTTGCACACAAGCACAGGCCCGTCGAGCATTTTCCATTCACAGATGTGCTTGAGCTCACCAGCTTCTGGATCGATCGCCTTGTTGCCTGTCGGGTCGATCATGGTGACTGGATTACCGGCGCCGTACGCATAGAGGTTCGGAAGCGCCGAAGATTCGCCCGCCGCGTAAGTCATGGTGTCGCGGGAGTTGAAGGTGCCGGATTCGGGGTTGTACCAGCGGGCGCCTTGGTTGACGTCGCCGCTGCGGGGGTCGGTCCAGTCGCCCTGGTAGCCGACTCGGTACTTCAGGCCGTTGGCTGAGGTCGAGTTGCCGAACGGGTCGTAGGTGCGTGAATCCGGCAGACCTGTCGCCAATGAGCCGTCGGTTGGGTCGAAGCCGCCGATGATGTCGCCGTGGCGGTCTGCCAGGACCAAGCGCTTCGTGGTTTCGTAGCCGACCGAGAGCAGGCCATCGCCTGCGCTCCGGCCGAAGCTCTGGGTTCCATCAGTAACAACTTCGTCGCTGAAGCCTGCGTATCGCATCCGAGCGGTGCCGGCCATCACCGGACGGTCGAGCGCGTCGTAAGTGAAGTCGCGGTCCGAGTTGCGGATCATGCGATCGAAGGCGTCGAAAGTGAACGACTCGGTCGTGCCCGCGGTTGTCTTCGAGAGGAGAGCGCCGCGCGGCGAGTAGGTGTAGTCCGAGGTTCCGTCGTTGATCAGGCGGTTGCGCTCGTCGTACTGCGCGAGCTTGGTGCCCGCCTTCGTACGGTTACTGGCCTCGTCCCAGCCGTACTCGGTGGTCTTGGAGCCGACAGTCCAGGACGTAAGTCGGCCCAATTGGTCGTAGACGTAGGTGTTGTCGCCGGCTCCCGCGACGCCGGTCGTCTTCTTGCTGGTGACATTGTTGTCGGCGTCATAGCCGTAGGTCATCGATGACACCAGAGTCTGGGTCGCCCCGGTCTTCAGCGTTTCTGAATTCAACCGGCCGAAGGCGTCGTAGCCGACCGTTCGGATACGACCGAGGCCGTAGTCGATCGAGTTCAGCTGACCTGCGGTGTTGTAGCCCAACGTCTGGATCGTCCGGGTCACCGGATCGGTGACTGTGGTCGGCCGACCGTCGGTGTAAGTGAAGTCCGCCGTGCCAGCAGCGTCGATCCGCTGGGTGAGCAACCCGTCCGCATCGTAGCCGTGCGTCGACGTGCCCGAGGGTCCGTCGGCGCGGAGTAGCAGTCCGCGGTCGTTGTAGGTGTAGGTGTTGACACCATCCAGCGAGCTCGAGGTGTTCAGTCGACCGGCGAGGTCGTAAGTGAGGTCACGCGTGGCCGTCGAGGCCTCAGCTCCGGCGCCTTCCTCCTTGGCCAGGCGTCCGGCTGCGTCGAAGGAGCGAGTCCGTTGCACGCCGCCCGGCGACAGGAGCGAAAGCGGGTTTCCGGCGGCATCATAGCTGGCGGTCCAGGTCCGGTCGGCGACAGCCGGATGTGCGGTCGTCGACGGCTCGATCACCTTCTCGGGTAGACCGAGCGAGTTGACCGTGTAGATCGTTGAGTTCCCGCGACCGTCTGTGTAGCGAGTGCGGTTCCCCTCGGCGTCGTAGCCGTAGCCGATGGTGATCGAATCTGCTGCTGTGACGGGATCGACTTGCCTCGTCAAACGTCCTAGAGCGTCATAGGTGTAGGTCGTCGGTCGCTTGCCGCTCGCAGGCGTCGACGTCAGTACGTTGCCGTCCGCGTCGTAGGTGAGCTGCCTCGTGCCGAGGGAGTTGTTCGCGGCATCGAGTGTCTTCGCCGCTACGAGCAACCCTGCCTTGTTGTAGGTGGCAACGCTGCTGCGGCCGAGGCCGTCGCTGTTCCGAACCTGTCGGCCGACATAGTCGTACCCGACCTTGGTCAAGACCCCGTTCGGATCGGTCGACTGCGTCAACTGGCCGAGCGAGTCGTAGGTATTCGTAGCTGTCGCACCGGACGGCGTCTCCGCCTTGACGACATTACTCATGTCGTCGTAGGTCAGTCTGGTGACGAAGTTGCCCGCGACAGGCTTCCGTTCGACATCGGTCGACGTGATCAGCCGGTCGAGGTCGTCGTACGTGAACTTCTGGACGGCTCCGAGTGGATCCGTCGAGGACTCGAGATCCCCGTTGGGTGTGTAGGTCAGTTTCGTCAGGGCGCGCTCGTCGTTGGTCTTATCGGGAGCGTCGACCTGAATCTGCTGGTTGAGGTGATCGTAAGTGAACCGGGTGGCACTGCCTCGCTCGTCGATCTGTGCGAGGACGTTGCCGACCGCGTCGTACTGGAAGCGCGCCTTCGGCGTGAGCGGTTGACCGCCGCCCGGCGGCGTGTAGGCGGCGCCGGCAACCTCGATCGGACGACCGAGCTTGTCGAAGACGGACTTCGTAATGTTGCCGAGTGCATCCTTGTTGGAGGTTGCCTGGCCGAACGCGCCGTACCCGACAAGAGCGGTCGGCTGGACGTCGGTCGGCTGTCCTCCTTCGTGTTCCGACTGGACCTTCGGCGACACGGTTCGGATCTGCCGACCGAGCTCGTCATAGCCGTACGCGGTGGTGAAGTCGGCTTTGACGGCACCAGCCGCATTCCCGCGCGGCCGGGTCTCAGACGTCTTCAGACCACGCTGGTCGTAGGTCCAGGAGGTGGTCAGGAACGAGCCGTCTGTGTTCTGGACCTTCTGCTCGAGCATCCGGCCCGCACTGTCGAAGACATAGTTGGTGAGGTCCGTGATCGCGGTCGGTCCGGCGATGTCGGCGTTGGACCATCCACCGGTGGTCTCGCGCTTGGTGACGTTGCCGGCGGGATCGTAGGTGTCCGTCGCCTTGCGCTTAAGACCCAGTGGATCGACCGTTGTCGTCACCACACGACCGGCAGCGTCGAAGGTGTAGTCCGTGATGGTCTTGCCGTTGTCGCTCACCGAACGAGTCCGGTTGCCGGCTCCGTCGTAGGTGTTGGTCTCGAGGACGAAGTCACGCGTGGTGCCGTCTGGGTTGTGGAAGCCGGTCCGCGTCACCGTCTTCAACGAGTCGTCACCGTTGTAGGTGAAGTTGGTGACGCGCTTCATCGCGTCGATCTCGGTGGACTTCCGCCCGGCCGGGTCGTACCAGGTCGTCTTACGGACCGTGTAGTCGACGCCCTCCGTCGGGCCGTCCTCAGGAGTGGTCTCGGGGTCCGCGTTCGGGTCGCCTCGCAGATTGGCGTCCCGAACCTCGGTCAGCAGGTTAAGGTCGTTGTAGGCATACTCCCAGCGCGTGCCCTTTGCGTCCTCCGACCAGGTCTTGTTGCCGAACTGGTCGTAGCCCTGCTGACTCTCCTTGCCGTCGGGGTCGACGCTGCGAGTCAGGCGTCCTCGGTCGTCGTACTCGAACGTGGTCGTGCGAGGTTCGTCCTGGGTTTGCAGGTCCTTGGCAGTCGACTTCGACACGTTGCCGTCGTCGTCATACTCGAGCTCTGCTTGTTGTTGGTGCTTCTCGCCGGTGACAGCATCCGTGGTGAGCGGGCCGGTGATGCGGACGATCCGCGACATCTTGTCGTACGCGTACGTGGTGGTGACGCCATCCGGGTAGGTGTCCGACACCTGGGTCTCGGTCAGCTTGCGGCCGATTTCGTCATAGGTGTACCTGGTGACCAGCCCTGATGGCGCGGTCAGCTGAACCAGTTGCCCGTGCTGGTTGTAGAGGTACTGCGTTTGCGCCGTCGTGGTGGCCGTGACCTTGCTCGTTGACGTCCGGAGCAGACCGGGTGGCATTGGCTTGCCGTCCGGACCAGCGGCTACGCCGTCTGTGAAGGTGTAGTTGACTTCGCCCCCGTCCGGGCTGCGCTCGGTGATGAAGTCACCGGCGGCATTGAGAGATGTACTGCGGCGGTAGGTGTCGTCCGTCGAACCACTGGACCGCCCGTCCCGGAAGATGGCCAACCTGTCCCAGCGCGGGTCGAGCGGACTCCACGCGGTGTTGGCGTGGTAGACGCTGTACTCCGTCCGGCAGTCGGTGGCTCCCGTCCGGCACGTCTTGGTCGAAGCCACGTTGCCACGCGAGTCGTACGTCATGCTGGCTTCGGCGCCAACCTCGTTCGTGACCTTCGTCAGCTTGCCGGTTTTGTCGTGCGTGAAACTGCGGATGCCGTAGCCGGAGCGCGGCCAATCGATCGCGACGTCGAGGGCCGGCGACGAGGAGTGGTCCTCGGGTCGGGTCCGCGATCCCAGCGGCCGGCCGGTCCGGAGCAGCCACCCCGCAAGTGCGTCGTACTCGTAAACGTAGGAACGGTTGGCCGGGTCCGTGACTCGAACCGTACGCCGTAGATCGGTGCTGTCGCCGGTGATCTGTGGTCTGCCGATGACCCAGGAGCCACCGTTCGCGTCGACGTACTCCGCGACGCGGTCATCGGCTTGAACGTAGCTGAGCTGGGCGAGCGTACGACCGGCCGGCGATGTGATGGACGTCAACTGATCCGCGGGGTTCCGGCCCAATTGGTTGTGCGCTTGCACGTCTCGTGCGTCGATCGGATGGGAGTAGAGGGCAACCTCATCGATCAGACCATCGAAGTAGCGCGTGGTCTCGGTGCCCCAACCGGCCCAGTCGGATGCCCTGGCGGTCGATGCCGCACCGATCTGACCGATTGGGAAGTAGTCGTTGTTGATCGTGCCGGTGTCCAGTGTGCCCACCGACACGCCGTCAAGGTAGAGCGTCTGCACGCCGTTCGACGCAGAGAGCGCGACGTGGTGCCACTGATTGTCGTTGACCGCAGTTGCTGAAGTGATGGGCGAGGCAGCGCCTTGCCAGTACTGACCTCGAAGCTTGCCGTCGCTGCCGACATAGACCAGCGGCATGCCCGCAGTCGGAGTCGTGCCGAGCGCCTTGTTCTGATAGCCGATCAACGGCTGCGAGCCAGCGGCGCCAGTCTTGAACCACATCTCCACCGCGGCATCGCGGCTGCGGTTGACGAGACCGTTCTTCAACCCGACCGAGGACTTGGCCGCCGAACCGGCGAACCGGACCGACTTGTCGGACTCTCCGACGCCGGCCAGCGCGGACTCCTGGTCGGTTTGGACCCCGGCCATCAGCCCGAGTTCCCGGCGCATGGTGATGTCGATCTCGTTGAACGCGAAGACCTGGGTCACGCCATCCGAGAGTCGATAGTAGGCGTCCGGCTTGCTGTCGAGAACAGCGCTTCGGTAGTGAGACCCCTGCTCGGAGCCGTACGTCGTGCACTCCTGCTCTGCATTGCAGGACTTGGTCAGCACATCACCGGAGTACTCATACGTCCAAGTGAGCGGGGCACCACCGACCGGCTCAGTGGTGACCGAGGCGACGTGCTTCTTGTCTGGCGTCCAAGCAAAGCTGAGCTTTCGACCGGCGCCGTCCTGGCTGGCCGCAGACTCAAGGGTGCCGTCAGATCGGTAGGTGAGTGCCAGCGGCTTGCCCTGTGCTCCGAAGATCTTCGAAAGCTTGCCGTTACTGCTCGCAAATTCGTACTTCGTCCCCGGTGCGATCTGCAGAGTCCAGGGTCCGACCGGCTCGCCCGTCAGAATCGCCTTGGAACCTCTGGGCCCCGAGTACGTACCGTCAAGGTTGTAAGCAAAACGGACTTGCCGGCCGTCCGGATACGTCACCAGAGCGTTGAATAGGCCCTCGCGCTGAACTCGCATGTCGTAGCGACTGGACCAACCGGCGCCGAAGGCACCGTCGCGCCGCGGGTCCAGGCTGTTGTACGTGCGCGCCACATTGAGCTCGGGACCAGCAACCGGGACCACCAGATCGAGTGCGGCCGTTGTGTAGTTCCCGACTTGCGGATCGTACGGCTTGTCCTGGCTCTGAGCTTCGCTGTTCGCAATTCGTGAGGTAATGACGGGTTGCGGCAAGTCGGTGAACAAGGTGATCGGCTGGATCGTACGTACGGTGCCATCGTTGTCGCGGATCCACGGTCGCCACTCGTACTCCTTGTTCCAGGCCAGTTTTAGGCGCGGTACGGTCCACGTCTTAGCGCTGCTGTAATCGCCACTGGTGAAGCAGTCGACCCGGTGATCGGAGCCGACGACTTCGCAGACCTCGAAGCGGAATTGCACTGTGCTCTCAGGCGCGTCAGGATCAACCGCCTCGGCCCATACCTGTGGCGTCAAGGTGCCTGCTTGTGCGCCATTGAGTGGCCAGATGCCGTCGGGATCGACCACCGGAGCGACGTTCTTGACCACAATCTCGGCAACGGCGGGATCGATGCCCCAGTCGGTGAAGGTTCGCGGGATGCTGCCGTCCTGGTGGACCATGGTGAACTCGATGCGGTACTTGATTCCAGCATCACTTCCGGGCAGCTTCTGAACGTCGACAGGCAACGTCATCCTGCCCAGGTGCGACACGATCGTCGGGAACTGAGTCTTCAGCGCGTTCTCGCCGGTGTGGACCTGATTTCCTTGCGTGTCGAACACGCGGTACGTCATGAAGTCCACGCCCGGCTGCCACGTGTAAGCGCCGAGGTTGGTGACCTCGATCGGGAACTTGCCCGGCTTGTCCTGCGTGACGTAGTCCGCAGGCGATTGAGGCTTGAAGACATAGCTCGCGCGGTATGGCGAATGCGTGACCACCAACCGCGGCGGGTTGGCGGTGTCCACGCCGGCGAACTTCTTCCAGGAAGCCGGATCCGTTTGGTTCCGCGCCCGGACAGCGAAGCCCCAGTTGTCGCGTGTGCCATCGGCCAAGCTCTGGACCCAGTCACGGCCGGCGGTCTGCAGTTCGATCGGCTGATACCCGGCCTTGCAGGCAGAGGTCGTCTGCCCGGTGGCGATGTAGCCCTTGGAGAAGCCAGCACCACCGAAGGCCTTGGGTGTCACCGCTGGGCCAGGGAACTTCAATTGCGCCTGCGGGATGTTCTGCCATACCTCCGTGACACCGTGAACGTCGACCCAACGCGCGGCACATGAGCCCGACTGGTAATTCAACAGGTCAAGACGAGCGGTGAAGACCTTGTGATAGCGGAGGGCCGGAACCAGTCCGGGGAACGACAGGTATGTCGCAAACACGTTCCAGCCGGTGCTCGGGCAGACCGTTTGCCCTGCCCCAGGACGGCACCCGATCTGCAATTCCTGACCGCCGTCGATCCCACTGTTCAGGCCAGTGCTGACGGCATAGGTCGGCTTCTGCGACTCGGTCCAGTAGAACGTGGGGTCGACCCGGACCGGATAGACGCGAGCAGGATCGTCGAGCCACGCGTCATCGATGTTCACCTTGAGCGCGGGCTTGCCGTCCATGGTGACGAGCTCGTACCCGACCGCTTTCGAGGTCGCGGGGCCGCCTTGCGCAGTACTGGAATCCTCCATGGAGCCGGCCGGGATCTTCGCCCGCTGGACGCCGTTCTCATCGGTGAGGACGATCTCGTTCCCGACGATCGACGGCGTGAGGTTGTCGGTCAGCTGCAGCGGAAAGGTGTACGACCGGGCTGCGGCCTTCGAGCCGAGGATGATGGTTTCCTTGATCCCAGTCGGCTGTGAGACGAGTTCGAGATCGGCGTACGGGGCGACGCCGGGAAAGAGCACCTTGCCGCCCGACATCTGACCATCGACGCCGGCCGCACCGCTGAGACTCCAGCCCACGTTGTGTCCGTTGCCCAGCTCCATCTGAACCAGCGGCACATTGTCGGCCTTCGGTGCGATCCAGGAGTACACCTCGTTCGAGATGACCTCCCAGCCACCCTTGTCCTCGACGGGCGCGAGGTTCGAGTTGATCTTCGCCCAAGTGCCGTCGGCCTTCTTGAAGTTCAGCGGACCTTGCGAGAAGACCGTGGTCTCGGTCTTGTCGGCGTTCACGAACGTCTGTGAGTACCGGTCGCGCTTCTCCGGCAACTCACGACTGGTCTTCTCGTTGAAGCTGTTCTGGGGATCCTTGGGCGTCGGCGCAGGGAGCTCCTTCAGCAGAGTCTGCGCAGGCTGCTCGGCAGGAATACTCTGGTCAGTCGGGAACATCGACCGCAAAGACGGCGGCCGGACTGTGTTCTTACCCACCGGCGGCTCGGCCTTGCTGAGATCAGGTGACCCCAATCGCTGCGTCGGCGGTGTCGGTTCACCCCGACCTGACATGGCCGCCTGAGGCATGGCGGCTGCAGCAGGCGTGGCGACCTGAGTCGAGCTGAAGCCTCCCAGCGGCAGCGCGAGCGCGAGGCCTATGGCCACCGTCTTGACGATGCGAGCGCGAGTACGGCGATTCCGGGCAGACGGCCGGGACAGGCCCATGGTGATTCCCCCAGGTGCGTGGATGACCTATGACAGGCCCTGGGGTCCCCCGACCCCTCCAGCGGCGTCCGGACCATATCAGTTACAGGCGACAACCCACAGTGACCTGCAGGAACCTGCAAATTTCTCAACCCCTGTAACGCCCGAATGTGGTGCGGGTCACGTTTCTACGTTCGCGAAAGCGGTTTGGAATCGACGGAGGGCGAGGTCGCTGTTGCTTTCGGCGAAGGCTTCCAGGGCGATGGTTCCGGTGTAGTTGAGGTTTCGGAGGGCGGCAGCGATCGCGGGGTAGTTGATCTCGCCGGTGCCGGGTTCGCGGCGGCCGGGGACGTCGGCGATCTGGATCTCGCCGATGTACGGGAGGGCCTTTTCGAGTAGTGCGATCAGGTTTCCCTCGCCGATCTGGGCGTGGTACAGGTCGAGATTGAGCCTGAGGTGTGGATGGTCGACGGCCTGGACGAGCGCGAGCGTGTCGCGGGCTTTCGCGAATGGCACGCCGGGATGGTCGACCTCCGTGTTGAGATTCTCCAGTACGAACATCACGCCGGCGCGCTCCGCCATCACCGCGAGCTTCTCCAGAGTCCGCGCCGCGGTGAGCCACATCTCGCCGGTCACCTCGTACTGCGGGACGACGGGCAGGCCGCCTTCGCCGAGCTCGGTGCCGTGCAGGTTGAGCCGTGGGCAGCCGAGTTCCAGCGCGACCTCGATCGACTGGGCCGCGGTCTTCAGCAACTCGTCCTGGTCGTGCGTGAGGGAACCACTGACGTACCCGGTCATCGACGAGAACTCCGCACCGGTCTGGCGGAGCGCGGGGATGTCCTTGGTCGTCCAGTTCCAGATCTCCACCTGGAAGCCGGCGGCGTGGACTCGCTCGACGCGTTCCAGGAATGGGAGATCGGTGAACACCATCTCCGCACAGACCGCGAGCCTCATCCGATTTCCTCGATCCGCACCGGACGGCTTTCCTCGTGCGACTTCATCGCGGCCAACGCGACCCGCAGGGCGTTGCGGGCATCTTCACCGGTAACCGGCGGAGCTGCGTTACCGCGCACAGCTTCAGTGAAATCGAGGAGCTCCTGGATGTAGGCGTCGCGGAACATCTCCTCGTCGCTCCGCATCGTTTGTTGCTGCAGGCCACTTTCGCCGTACTGCACCATCGAGCTGCTCGGAAGCGTGCCGACGACGACCATCCCCTTGCTGCCGAACACCTCGCCGCGAACGTCGTACCCGTACAGCGCTGAGAAATTCGCCTCGGCCGTCGCGATCGCACCGTTGTCGAAAGTGATCATCACAACGGCGGTGTCGAGCAGCCCGCCAGCCCTGTGTTCGGGCGCCACCAGAGCATCTGCACGGGTGTAGACCTCGATCGGCCGCGCCCCGGGATTCAGCCAGAGCAGCGTGTCGAAGTCGTGGATCAAGGTCTCCCGGAAGATCGTCCACGGTCGCACACCGGCCGCGTTGCTGAGCCCCGCCGGCCAGCCGGGATCCCTGGTGACCGACCGCATCAGCTGCGGCGTCCCGATCCCACCTTCCTCCACAACGCGACGAGCCGCCGCGAAGTCCTTGGCGAAGCGCCGGTTGAACCCGACCTGGAAGGGCACCGCCGCCTTAACCGTCGCCGCGATCGCCCGGTCGATCTCCGCCAGCGTCAACGCGGCCGGCTTCTCGCACCAGACCGGCTTACCCGCTTCGGCGGCAGCAACGATCAAGTCCACCTGGGCCGCAGCGATGGAGGTGATCACCACCGCGTCGAGGTCCTCGCTCTTGAACAACTCGTCCACGTCGAGCACCGTCGCGCCGTACTTCGCCGCCAACCGCTGGGCTGCCTCCGGCCGTGCGTCGGCGACTGCGGCCAGCTCCGCGCCGGGCACGTGCCGCGCGATGTTGCCGGCATGCATGGTGCCGATCCGGCCTGCTCCGACGAGCCCGATTCTGACCACCTCGAGGCCATGGTCCTTGCGCATATCCACCGTCCCTACTAGAGCGCTCTAGTCATCGCTAGCGAACACTGCTTTGATGGTCGTCGTCAAGACCCGAGCCCGAGCATGGTGGAGAACTACCGAGATGACCCGACCGACGATGGAAGACGTCGCCGCCCACGCGGGCGTCTCCCGCGCCCTCGTCTCCATCGTCTACCGCGATGTCCCCGGCGCCAGCGACGCCACCCGCGCCCGCGTTCTGGCCGCCGGTGCCGAACTCGGCTACCGCCCCGATCACCGGGCCCGCCTACTCGGCCGCCAACGCACCCGCCTCATCGGTGTCACCTTCGACGTCCGGGGGGCGTTCCACGGCGACCTGATCGAATCCCTGTACCCCGAAGCCGAATCCCTCGGCTACGACCTCACCCTCAGCGCCGTGACGGCCGCCCGCCCGGAGTCACAAGCGATCCAATCGTTGCTCGACTACCGCTGCGAGGCCCTGATCCTGCTCGGCCCAACCTCAACACCTTCATCCCTTGCCGCTCTCGCCGAATCCCAGCCAACGGTGGTCGTCGCCCGCAAGGTCCGCGCGCCAGGGGTGCACGTAGTACGCACAGACGACGACGCGGGCGCACGGCTCGCCGTCGAACACCTGCTGTCCCTCGGCCACACCCACATCGCCCACATAGATGGTGGGCGAGCCCCAGGCGCCGCCGAACGCCGTACCGCCTACCGCAACACGATGCGCCGCGCCGGCCTGACCCCGCTGATCATCCCCGGCGGCCCCACTGAATCAACCGGCACCGCTGCCGCCCACCACATCCCAGCCGACACCACCGCAGTCACGGCCTTCAACGACGGCTGCGCGATCGGCCTCCTCCATGCCCTCCACCAATCCGGCCGCCAGGTCCCCGAAAACCTCTCCCTGACCGGCTACGACAACACCCCAGCCGCAGCCCTCCCCCACGCCAACCTCACCACCGTGGCCCAGGACGCCCACCAACTGACGAAACTCGCGATCATCGCACTGACTCAAGATGTCCCAACCACCGAACAGACCGTCTCCCCAGTACTCATCACCCGGGGATCAACGATGCGGAGGTAGGGGCGACCGGATGCTCGACGAAAGGAGCCACCCGATGAGCAAGGTCTGGCTGCACCCCGAAGACGCCCGCCTGGCGGATCTGCTGACCGTCCTCAAGGAGGAGGCCGATCCCGCCGACTACCCGTACGCCGAGCGGATCGAGCAGCAGGTGCCGCAGTACGACGCCGCGCGGATCCGCACCGAGGACCCGCGCGCAGTGCAAGCCGAGTTCGCCACGGCATTGGGCGAGGGACCCGGGATCATCGTCCTGAAAGGGGCGTTCGGCAACGAGGTGGTCGACGCCGCGACCGACGAGTTCGCCGGGATGATCGCGGACCAGCACAAGGCCGGGACCGCGGCCGGCGATCACTTCGCCAAGCCCGGGGCAAACGACCGGGTTTGGAACGCGCTGGAGAAGCTCGCGATCCGTGCGCCCGAGGTGTTCGCGGCCTACTACTCCAACGATCTGCTCGCGCTGGTGGCGAAGGCCTGGCTCGGACCGGCGTACCAGGTGACCTCGCAGGTGAACGTTGTGAATCCGGGAGGTGAAGGTCAGACCGTCCATCGGGACTACCACCTGGGATTCCAGTCGAACGAGGTCGCCGCGCTCTACCCTGCCCACGTGCACAGGTTGTCCAGCGTGCTGACGCTGCAGGGAGCCGTCGCGCACTGCGACATGCCGGTGGAGTCCGGGCCGACCCTGTATCTACCGCACTCGCACAAGTACGAACTGGGGTACCTCGCCTGGCGGCAGCCCGAGTTCGGCGAGCACTTCGTCGCCAACCACGTGCAGCTGCCGCTGGAGCAGGGCGACGCGGTCTTCTTCAACCCCGCGCTCTTCCACGCGGCCGGCAGCAACCATTCGCATGCCATCAAGCGGATGGCGAACCTGCTGCAGATCTCGTCCGCCTTCGGCCGGGCGATGGAGAGCGTCGACCGGGTCCGGATGGCGGTCAGGCTCTACCCCGTACTGCGCGCGTTCGGGCAGGATGACGCCTTCGATCTGGACAACGTCATCGCCGCGACCGCCGAGGGATACGCTTTTCCGACCAACCTGGACCGCGATCAGCCGATCGGCGGACTCGCACCCCAGACCCAAGCGGATCTGCTCCGTCAGGCCCTCGACGAGGACTGGCCGGCCGACCGTCTGGAACACGCCCTCGACCAGCACGCCGTACGCCGCCGTACGGCCGACATCTGAAGGAGAAGGCATGGAACCGCTTCGCATCGGCATCCTCGGCGCCGCCCGGATCGCGGACCGGGCGATCGTCGATCCGGCCCACCTGACCGGCGCCCGGCTGGTCGCGGTCGCGGCCCGGGACACCGGCCGGGCCGAGGCGTTCGCCGCGGAGCACGGGGTCGAGCGGGTCCACCCGAGCTATGCCGACGTGCTCGACGATCCCGAGGTCGAGGTGGTCTACAACCCGCTCGCCAATGGTCTGCACGGACCGTGGAACCTCAAGGCGATTGCCGCGGGCAAACATGTGATCACGGAGAAGCCGTCGGCCAGCAACGCCGCCGAGGCCACCGCGGTCCGGGACGCGGCGCGCGAGCGTGGGGTGACGGTGATGGAGGCGTTCCACTACGTCTACCACCCGGTGACACAGCGGCTGCACCAATTGCTGGCCAAGGGCGAGCTGGGCGCGCTCCAGCACGTCGAGACCACGATGGTGATGCCGCCGCCGGCCGACGAGGACCCGCGCTGGTCGCTCGCGCTGGCCGGTGGCGCCGTGATGGACGTCGGCTGTTATGCCCTGCACGCGCAGCGGATGTTCGCGCCGTCGCCGGTGGGGCGCCGATGCTGATCAACTCGCGGGCCGGTGAGCGGAAGCGGCTGCCCGGCGTCGACGAGTGGCTGAACGCCGACCTCGCGTTCCCCGGCGGCGCGACGGGTGCGGTCCGGACGAGCATGGCGGCGGAACAGGTCGACTTCAGCTGCAAGATCGTCGGCACTCGCGGCGAGGCGTTCGCACCGAGCTTCGTCCTGCCGCACAAGGACGACCGGGTCATCGTGACGACCAAGGAGGACACCTGGGTCGAGCACCTCGGCACCAAGTCGTCCTACGCCTACCAGCTCGAGGCGTTCGCCGCACACCTGCGCACGGGTGCGCCGCTGCTGACGGATGCGGACGACGCGGTCGCCACGATGGAGCTCATCGACGCCTGCTACCAAGGTGCCGGCATGCAACCGCGTCCCGTCTCGGTCATTTAGCGGCGGCGTGGGCGAAGGCCTGGACGAAGGGGTGGGGGCGGGTCCCGTCGCCCGCCAGCTCCGGCTGGAAGAGGGTCGCCAGGAAGAACGGGTGGCCGGGCAGCTCGGCGACCCGTGGCGCGCCCTCGTCGTCGTGGGCGCTGAAGACCATGCCTTTGTCTTCCAGCATGCCTAGGCGAGTGGAGTCGAGACCGTAGGAGCAGTGGTAGCGCTCCATCGAACGTTCGGCGCCCAGGAGGCGGGCGGCCAGGGATCCGGGCTGGAGCCGGACGGCGGCCTCGTGGCCGTCGAGGGCGCAGGCGAGCGGGACGATCAGCAGGTCGTCGGCCTCCGGATTGCTCTCGGCATGCGCAACGCTGCCGGCGCCACAGACGTTGCGGGCGAACTCGAGCATCGCGTGCTGGAAGCCGGCGCACGTCCCAAGGAACGGCAGACCTCGTTCGCGCGCGGTGCGGACTGCTTCAAGAGCACCGGCCTCGCTCTTGTACGGGCTCCCCGGCAGCAACCAGATCCCGTCGAACCCCTCGAGCGAGTCGACCTCGTCGGTCTGCACCCAGTAGACATCGAGATCGAGCTGCTCCCGCTCGCGTAGTCCGTCCAGCAGCAGGGGCGCCCGAGCATGCGACCGAACATGCGGCGAGCGATCCCCGACCAACGCGATCCGCGCACTGTAAGCATGAGCTGAAGTCATGCACCCATCCTGCGACCGTTGCCCGGATCAGCGCCAACGATGATTTCTGCAGAGCCGATAAGCAATACTGATCGGCGTGGACGCACACCTCCTCCGCACCTTCGTGGCGGTCGCCGAGTGCGGTTCGTTCTCAGCCGCCGCGGCCGAACTCGGCTACACCCAATCGGCGGTTTCCCAGCAGATCGCCGCCCTGGAAAGCAATCTCGGTACTGCGCTGCTCCACCGCCGCCCTGTGGTCCCGACACCCGCCGGTGAACGGTTGCTCGAACACGCCGGCCCGATCCTCCTTCGACTGGATGCCGCCCGCGCAGACGTCCTCCGCGTCGTCGGGGAACCGCCCGGGTCGATCGTCTTCGGCGCGACACCGCTGGCCGCGTCACCCCACGTCGCCCGTGCGCTCACCGAACTCCGGCGGTCCAGACCCGGCATCGAGGTCACCTTCGCGGTGGCGGGTCGGGAGGAGGTCGCCCGAGGCGTTGCCGCAGGCGAGTACCACCTCGGCCTGGTCGACGGCATCGCCGCACCGAGCGACCCACTCAAGCTGACCGCCCACGGCACCACGACCGCCGTCCAGAACGAGCCCTTGGTCGTCGCCCTGCCGACCGACCACCCACTCGCGCGGCGCCGGCGAATCAACCTGCACGACCTCCTCGACGCACGTTGGATCGACGCCCCCGAGGTCGCCGCACCACTGCCCGACCTTCGTGCGGCGACCGAGACGGACGCCATCCGATCCACCCTCACCTACACCGGCACCGATGTGCTGAGCCTGCTCGCACTCGTTGCCGCTGGCCACGGACTCGCAGTACTGCCGGCTTCGCTCACCCTGCCCGGCGGCGTGGCGGCCGTACCCGTCGAATCACCTCGGCTGGTTCATCGCACCGAACTCCTGCACGGCCACGTCGACGAGCCAGCCGCCACCACGCTGGCCGCCGTACTGGCGGACGCCGGCGAGCGTAGTACGGGCTGACGATGCAGGCGCGAGATCCTGCAGACCGCTACTTGCGACCCTGCTTGGTCGGCGGAATGATCGCGCTGTCGCTCGGGTTCGCTTTCGGCTGTTTGGGTTGCTTGGGCTTGCGGACTTCGCGTCCGCCTTTGTTCTTGGCCATGACGCACTCCTGGGCTCGATGACTACCGACGGCTCTGACGAGCCTTGTTCGCCGCGGTATCTCCTCGTGCCCCGGGTGTCACCCTCGACGCTACACCTCCACAACCCCGGATTCGCCTAGTCGTGGGTCGGGAAGCCCAGGTTGAGGCCGCCGTGGCTGGGGTCGAGCCAACGTGAGGTGACGACCTTGCCGCGGGTGAAGAAGTGGACGCCTTCGGTGCCGTGGGCGTGGGTGTCACCGAACAGGGAGTTCTTCCAGCCGCCGAACGAGTAGTACGCCATCGGCACCGGGATCGGGACGTTGATCCCGACCATGCCGACCTCGACCTCGTTCTGGAACCGGCGGGCCGCGCCCCCGTCGTTGGTGAAGATCGCCGTGCCGTTGCCGTACTGGTTGGAGTTGATCAGGTCCAGCGCGGCGTCGTACGAGGCGACCCGGACGACGGACAGCACCGGCCCGAAGATCTCGTCGGTGTAGATCGACATCTCCGGTGTGACCTTGTCGAACAGGGTCGGGCCGAGCCAGAACCCGTCCGCGCCGCCTTCGATCTCGGTCTCCCGCCCGTCGACCGTCAGCTCGGCGCCTTCGGTGACTCCTGCCTCGACATACCCGACGACCTTGTCGCGGTGCGGACCCGTGACGAGCGGACCCATGTCGCAGCCGCGCGTCCCGTCACCGGTCTTCAGCGTCCCCATCCGCTGCTTGATCCGGTCCACCAGATCGTCGGCGATCGGCTCCACGGCCACCAGCGCCGAGATCGCCATACACCGCTCGCCCGCCGAGCCGAATCCGGCGTTGACCGCGGCGTCGGCGGCCAGGTCGAGATCCGCGTCGGGCAGCACCACCATGTGGTTCTTCGCGCCACCGAGCGCCTGCACCCGCTTGCCGTGCTTCGTCCCGGTCTCGTATACGTACTTCGCGATCGGCGTCGACCCGACGAACGAGACCGACTTGATGTCCGGGTGTTCGAGCAGCCGGTCGACGGCCTCCTTGTCGCCGTGCAGGACGTTCACCACGCCGTCGGGCAGACCGGCCTCCTTCCAGAGCTCGGCCATCGCGTTCGCCGCCGACGGGTCCTTCTCGGACGGCTTGATCACCACGCTGTTGCCACATGCGACGGCGATCGGCACGAACCACATCGGCACCATCGCCGGGAAGTTGAACGGCGAGATCACCGCGCACACGCCGAGCGGCTGGCGGATCGAGTACACGTCGACCTTGGTCGAGACGCCCTCGCTGAAACCACCCTTGAGCAGGTGCGGGATACCGCAAGCGAACTCGATCACCTCCAGGCCGCGGGTCACCTCGCCGAGCGCGTCCGAGAGCACCTTGCCGTGTTCGGCGGTGATCAGCGCGGCGATTTGCTCCTTGCGCTGGTTGACCAGCTCGCGGTAGGCGAACAGCACCTGAGTCCGCTTGCTGACCGAGGTCTGGGCCCAGCCACGGGAGGCCTCGTGGGCGACCTTCACGACCTCGTCGACGGTCGCCGACGAAGCCAGGTCGAGCTCGCCGGTGACCGCGCCGGTCGCGGGGTTGTAGACCTTGCTGGTGCGCTCGGCGACCCCGGTCCAGGGCGCGCCACCGACCAGGTGGGTGATGCGTTTGACGTCAGTACTCACGATGATTCCTTACTGCGACGGGGTTGACGGGGAGACGAAGGTCGGCGGCTTGGTCCAGTCCGCGAGGTAGTCGGTGATCTTCTGCAGCATGAAGGTGCTCGACTCCCTGGCGCGTTCCTCCCAGGCGAACACGCAGGTCGTGACCGTGCCGTCGAAGCCCGCCGATTCCAGGCAGGAGAACAGTTCGCCGAAGTCGACCTCACCCTGGCCGATGTCCAGATGCTGATGCACCCGGACGGTGGATCCCGGCGGGTTGACGATGTAGCGCAGCCCGGACGAACCGGTGTGGTCGAACGAGTCCGCTACGTGGATGTTGGTCAGCAGGTCACCGGCGTAGTCGATGATCCCCTTGGCGTCGTTGCCCATGTGGAACGTGTGCGGCGCGCAGTACAGGAAGCTCACCAGCGGACTGTTGATGCCCCGGATCAAGTCCACCGCCGCCTTCCCGTCCTCTTCGAAGTCGTCCGGGTGCGGCTCGAGCGCAAGTTTGATCCCCTCCCGCTCGAAGACCGGCAGGAGTTCCTCCATCGAGCGCCAGAACTGCGCCTCACTCCGCCCGGCCTGCTCGGGACGGCCGTTGAACTCGGAGTTCATCGTGTCGGCGCCGAGCGCGGCGGTGATCTGGATGGCACGCTTCCAATACCGGACCGCGGCCTGCCGGTCGTCCTCGTCGGGGCCCGACCACCTGAACAGCGGCAGCACGGACGAGATGCCGACTCCGGCCGCGCCCAGCTCCTTCTTGAAGGCCGCCACCGTCGAGTCGTCCACCCGTGGATGGTTGAAGAACGGGATGAAGTCGTCGCGTGGCGACAACTCGATCCACTGGTAGCCGAGCTCGGCGACCAGCCGGGGCAGCTCCGGCAGCGGCGTACGACGGAACATGTACGGGTCGAGTGCAAGCTTCATCGGTCCCTGCCTCGCTAGCTCTTGGTGTAGAAGTCCGGACGCTCGCGCTGCGAGACGACGGTCCGGGTGCCGGTCCGCAGCGCCTCCAGGCAGGCGTCGGACACAACCGCCGCTGCGTAGCCGTCCCACGCGCTCGGCCCGGTGAACCCGCCGGTCGCCACAGCGTCGATCCAGTCCTGCAGCTCGACGTCGTACGCCCTGATGAACCGTTCCCGCCAGTCGGCCGGCACGCCGCCGGAGAACCGACCGTCGCTCTTGACCATTGCAGCGGCGGTCTCGGCCAGCGAGGCGGTGCCGCTCTCGCCGACGACCTCGCCGCGGATGTCGTAGCCGTAGCCGATGTTCAGCGACAGCTCGACATCGACCAGTACGCCGCTCCCCATCTCCAGCAGCACGATCAGCGGGTCGTGCAGGTCGTCGCTGCCCTTGCTGCTGCGCCGCGGCTTCAGCACAGTGGCGGCGACGACCTCCTCGCCGAACATCCACCGCACCAGGTCGATCTCGTGGATGGCGGAGTCGGTGATCATCATCTCGGTGGTGAAGCCGTACGGGGGCACCGACGGGTTACGGTGCGCGCAGTGCATCAGCAGCGGCGTTCCGATCGCGCCGTCGTCCACGGCGGACTTGACGCCCTGGTACGACGCGTCGTACCGGCGCATGAACCCGACCATCACGAGGCGCCGGCCGCTCGCCACCTCGGCGTCGAGGATCCGCTGGCAGGCCTCCTCCGTCGTGGCGAGGGGTTTCTCGCAGAAGACCGGCTTGCCCGCCTCGATGGCTGCCAGCACGTACTCCTCGTGGGTGGCGCCCCAGGATGCGACCAGGACCGCGTCGACGTCGTCGTCGCGGATCAGCTCCTGCCCGGTCGCGTGCACCCGCGCACCCTGCAGGCCATCGGCCACCTCCTGCGCGCGCGTCGGGTCCACGTCGGTGACCGCGACCACCTGCGAACCTGAGAGCACGTGGGTGAGCCTGCGGATGTGGTCCTGCCCGATCATGCCGACACCGATGACTCCGACCCGGACCGTCATCACTCGTCACCTCCGATGCCTACGCTACGCAGGTAGTCGTAGGTCCGCTGCGCGATGGGTTTCGGTACGTCGAAGTCACACGGGTAGAGATCCTGCTCGACGATGACGAACACCTCGTCGGTGTCGAGCCCCCGCAGCGCCGCTGCGATCGGCTCGATCTTCGGCTCGGCGTTCGGCGGCTCAGCCATCACGCCGCGCTTGACGGCCTCGCCGAAGGAAAGATCCTCGGCGTCGACCACCTCGAGGACCTCGGGGTCGACTCCTTTGATGTGCACGAACCCGAGGCGCTCGGCGTACTTGCCGATGAGCCCGACGTTGTCGCCGTGGCGGTACGCGAAGTGCCCTGTGTCGAGGCACAGCGACACGTAGCGCGAGTCGGTGTCGTGGAGGAAGCGCTCGACCTGCTCCTGGGTCTCCACGTGCGTGTCTGCGTGGGGATGGAAGGCGACGGTCAGGCCGTACTCCTCGCCGATGATCCGGCCCAGCTCGTCGTTCTGCCGGACGAGCGTCTTCCAGGCGTCGGCGTCGAGCTCGCGCGGCTCCCCGAACTCGGCCGTCTTCTCGTCCCGATAGGCACCGGGAAGGACCACCATGAACCGCCCACCGACCGCCGTGACGAGCTCGGCGACCCTGCGGGCCTCCTCCAGGATGGACGTCCACTGGCCGGCATGCTGCAGGGGTGCGCCGACGGCCTGCCCCGACACCTTGAGCCCGCGCTTCTCGAGCTCTTCGGTCAGCTGTCCCGGGTCGGTAGGGAGGTAGCCGTACGGGCCTAGCTCGAGCCAGCGGTAGCCGACCTCGGTGAGCTCGTCGAGGAAGCGGTGCCAGGGTGTCTGGAGGGGGTCGTCAGCGAACCAGACGCCCCAGGAGTCAGGGCAGCTGCCCAGTCGGAGGCGAGGAACGCTCCGCGTGTTCGGAACGCTCTCGAAATCGGTCGTGCTCATACAGAAAGGGTCCTTCCGAAGTCTCTGGGGCATGAGGATCCCGGACGGGTGGGTTGCCCGGGCCCATGCGGCCCGGGCAACGCGGTGAGCGCGTCTCAGGAACCGGCAGTCGGCTCATGGGTGATGCCGAGCTCCTGCACCTCCTCCTCCAGCACGTGCGCCGCCTCGGCGGCCGCTTTGCCGCCGCGCTGGAGCTCGTGGTGGAGCTCGTCGAGCTCGGCACCGCCGGCCATCTGGGCGGTGAGCTCGTCCCGGGTGATCTCGTCCTTCGAGTAGTAGCCGATCGCTTTGCCGCGTTTGAGCAGCAGGAAGCGGTCGCCGACGGGGTAGGCGTGGTGGGGGTTGTGGGTGATGAAGATGACGCCGAGGCCGCGTTCGCGGGCTTGGACGATGTACTTCAGCACCACGCCGGATTGTTTGACGCCGAGGGCGGCGGTGGGCTCGTCCAGGATCAGGACCTTGGCGCCGAAGTACACCGCGCGGGAGATCGCGACGCACTGGCGCTCGCCACCGGACAGGGTGCCGATGGGCTGGTCGACGTCGCGCAGGTCGATGCCCATGTCGAGCAGCTCCTTCTTCGTGGTCTTGCGCATGAAGTCGATGTCCAAGCGGCGGACCGGGCCGAGCCTCTTGCGTACTTCGTTGCCGAGGAAGAAGTTGCGCCAGACCGGCATCAACGGCACCACCGCGAGGTCCTGGTACACGGTGGCGATGCCACGCTCCAGCGCCTCGCGCGGCGAGTCGAAGGTGACCGGCACGCCGTCGACCTCGTAGCTGCCGTGGCTGGGTTTGTGCAGCCCGGCGATGATCTTGATCAGCGTCGACTTCCCGGCGCCGTTGTCGCCGAGTACACAGGTCACCTCACCGGCGTCCACCTCCAGCGAGATCCCACCGAGCGCGATGATGTTCCCGTAGCTCTTGTCGCAGGCGGTGAGCCGGACCAGCGGCGTCTTGGCCGGAGCTTCCGTGGTCGTGGTCATCTCGATGCCTCCGCACGTCGACGGATATAGGTGTTCAACAGGATCGCGCCGAGCAGCAGCGCGCCGAGGAAGAAGTAGAACCAGTCGGGGTTCCAGCCGGCGTAGACGATGCCGAGCTGGGCCATCCCGAAGATGAACGCCCCGATCGCGGCGCCGATCGCGGAGCCGTACCCGCCGGTGAGCAGGCAGCCGCCGACCACCGCGGCGACGATGTAGATGAACTCGTTGCCCACGCCCAGACCGGACTGCACCGTGTTGAACGCGAACAGCGTGTGCATGCCGGTGAACCAGCACAGGAAGCTGACCGCCATGAACAGGCCGATCTTCACCCGGTTCACCGGCACCCCGACCGCCCGGGAGCTGGGCGCGGACCCGCCGACGGCGTAGATCCAGTTCCCGACGCGTGTGCGGAGCAGCACCCAGGTGGCCACCGCGACGAACAGGATCCACCACAGCAGCGTGATCCGGATCGACACGCCGCCGACGGTGAACTGGGAGGCGAACACGTTCTGGGCCGAGCCGAACCCGTCGATGTTCGACACGTCGTTCGTGGCGACGTTGCCGGTGACCTGCTTGGTCATCGCCAGGTTCAGCCCCCGCAGCATGAAGAACGTGCCGAGTGTCACCAGGAAGCTCGGGATCGCCGTCTTCACCACCAGATACCCGTTCACGAAACCGATCGCGAGCGCCACCACCAGCGACACCACCACCCCGACCCACATGTTCGCGGTGAACTGGTAACTGAACATCGACGCCACCAGCGCCGAACTCGTCACCGCCACACCCGCCGACAGGTCGAACTCGCCGCCGATCATCAGCAGCGCCACCGCCACCGCGACGATCCCGTACGTCGAGCTTTGATACAGCACCGTCGACAGCGAGGTCGCCTCCCGGAACGGCGCCGCCACGATGAAGAACACGATGTAGATCACGATCGCGCCGACCAACGCACCCATCTCCGGACGCGCCAGCAACCTGGCCAGCGCCGACCTTCGCCCGAGCCGCTCGTCTCTGGCCGGTGGGGCAGGGGTAGCCACTGTCTGACTCATGGAGACCTCCTAGTCTCTGTTTCCGCCGGGGGGCACCGCGCTCGGGTGCCCCCGGACAGGTGGCTACCGGGTGCCGGCGGCCGCGAACTTGCCGACGAAGTCGACGTTCTGCTTGTCGACCAGGAACGGCCCGGTCAGCGTCGGCTTCCCGCCGCCGAGAATGTTGCCGTTCGCCTTGTACAGCCACAGCGAGTCGACCGCCTCGTAGCCCTGCAGGTACGGCTGCTGGTCGATCGCGAACTGCAGCTCACCGGACTGGATCTTCGGCGGGATCTGCGGGTTGAAGTCGAACGTCCCGAGCTTGGCCTTGCTGCCGGAGTCCTTGATCGCGTTGATCGCGGCCAGCGCGTCCGGCGCACCCAGGGTGATGATGAAGTCGATGCTCGGGTCCTGCTTCAGCTTCGCCGCGATCGTGGACTGCTCCGACGGCCGGTCCGCGCCGTTGACGTAGATCTTGGTCCACTTCCCGGTGAAGGTCTTCTTCACCCCGTTGCACCGGTCCTCCAGCTGCACCTGGCCCTGGAACTGGATCACGCACAGCACATGCTTGTAGCCGCCCTCGGAGGCCCGCGTGCCGCCGGCTTCCCCGGCCAGGCTCTCGTCGGAGCCGAAATACGACAGCACACCCGACTCCGCGAACGACGTGATGCCGGCGTTGATCGCGACGACGGGGATGCCGGCGGCAATGGCCTTCTTGATCACCGGGATCAGCGCCGGTGGATCCGGCATGGTGACCGCGATACCGTCGACCTTGCTGTCGATCGCGCTCTGAATCAGGTTCGCCTGGTTGCCCGAGGACGGGTCCGACGAGTACTTCAGGTCGACGTTGTCCTTCTCCGCGGCCGCCTTGGCGCCCTTCTGGATGATGTCCCAGAAGGTGTCACCGGGTGCGCCGTGCGTGACCATCGCGATCGTGATGCGGGCCGTGCTGGCTTTTCCGGCCCCGACGCCCGCAGCGCCTTCCTCGGCCTGCTTTCCGCCGCTCTCGCTGCACCCGCCCGCAGTGACCACCAGGCCCAGTGCGAGCACGGCCGCGAGCAGCCGTTTACGTGATCTGAACATCTTCTTCTTCCTTTCTTCAAGGAGTACTTCGACCGCGGCTACACGGCGGTCGGGAAATGCAGGTGAGCGCGGTGGTGGGCGCCGTACTCGACGTCTGGCCAGCGGCTGGTGATCGCTTTGGCCTGGGTGTAGAACCGGACACCTTCCGGCCCGTGGATGTGGGTGTCCCCGAACAGAGAGTCCTTCCACCCGCCGAAGGAGTAGAAGGCCATCGGGACCGGGATCGGCACGTTGATGCCGATCATTCCGACGTTGACGTGTCGCTGGAACTTCTGCGCGGCCTGGCCGCTCGAAGTGAAGATCGCCGTGCCGTTGCCGTAAGGGTTGGCGTTGACGATGTCGATCGCCTCGTCGAAGGTATCGGCTCGCAGCACGACCAGGACGGGACCGAAGATCTCGTCGGTGTAGACGTCCATGTCGGTGGTGACCCGGTCGAACAGGCACGGCCCGACGAAGAAGCCGTTCTCCCGTCCGTCGACGACGAGGCCGCGGCCGTCCACGACCAGTGTCGCGCCGGCCTCGACGCCGCGGTCGACGTACCCGACGATGCGGTGTCTTGCCTCCGGTGTGACGACCGGGCCCATGTCGCTGGCCTCGTCGCGTCCGGGACCAACGTGCACCGCCTCGGCCTTGTCCCTCAGCTTCGCCACGAGTGCGTCGCCCGCATCGCCCACGGCGACGACCACCGAGATCGCCATGCAGCGCTGCCCGGCCGAGCCATAGCCGGCGGCGGTGATGTGGTTCGCGGCGAACTCCAGGTCCGCGTCCGGAAGGACGACGGCGTGGTTCTTGGCTCCACCGAGTGCCTGCACCCGCTTGCCGTTCTCCGAAGCCCGGTTGTGCACGTACTTCGCGATCGGCGTGGACCCCACGAACGACACTGCAGCGACGTCCACGTGGTCCAGCAGCGCGTCGACCGCGAGCTTGTCGCCGTGGACGACGTTGAAGACGCCCTCCGGCAGACCGGCTTCGGCGTACAGCTGCGCGATGAGGTTGGACGCCGACGGGTCGCGCTCGCTCGGCTTGAGCACGAAGGTGTTGCCGGTGGCGATCGCCATCGGATGCATCCACATCGGCACCATCACCGGGAAGTTGAACGGGGTGATGCCGGCGCACACGCCGAGCGGTTGCCGGAACGAGTACGCGTCGACATCGGTCGAGACCTGCTCGGAGTACTCACCCTTGAGCAACTGCGGGATGCCGCAGGCGAACTCCACGACCTCCATGCCGCGGATAACCTCGCCCTTGGCGTCGGAAAACACCTTGCCGTGCTCGTCGGAGACGATCCCGGCCAGTGTGTCGAGGTTGCGCTCGACCAGGTCGCGGAAGGCGAACATGATCCGCGCCCGCCGCGTCAGCGACACGCCGCGCCAGCTCTCGAAGGCCTTCTTCGCCGCGGCGACGGCCGCGTCGACGTCCGCGCGCTCGGCGAGCACGACCTCCGCCTGGGCCCGGCCCTCGGCGGGATCCCAGACCTGCGCCCGGCGGGTCGAGGCGCCGGAGGTCTCGGTCCCTCCGATCCAGTGCTCGATGGTCCGCGTCGCCATCAGTCCTCCACCTCCCTGGTGTACGTCACCGGAGCCACGTACGGGCGCTGACCTGCCTTGAACTCGTCGTACGCCGTCCGCGCGGCCGTGGTCGACTCGAGCGTCGACACCTCGCTGACGGGGACGTCCCACCACGACTCGCTGTCCGGCGCACCGATCAGCGGATCGGTCCGGACGTGGATCAGCACCGGCCCGGCGGCAGCCTTCGCGATCCCGATCGCCTTCTCCAGCTCGGCCCGGCTGTCGATCTCGATCACCTCGACGCCGAGGCTGCGGGCATTCGCCGCGAGGTCCACAGGCAGGACACCACCGTCCAGCCGGCCGTCCTCGCCGCGGTAGCGGTACGACGTACCGAACCGCTGCGAGCCGAGCGATTCCGACAACGCACCGATCGAGGCGAACCCGTGGTTCTGGACCAGGACGACGATCACCTTGACGTTCTCCTGCACCGCGGTGACCAGCTCGGTCGACATCATCAGGTAGGAGCCATCGCCGACCATCACGAACACGTCCCGGTCCGGGGCGGCCAGCCGTACGCCGATCCCGCCGGCGATCTCGTATCCCATGCAGGAGTAGCCGTACTCGACGTGGTAGCCCTTGCCGTCGCGGGTCCGCCACAGCTTGTGCAGGTCACCCGGCATCGAGCCGGCCGCGCACACCACGACGTCGCGGGGGTCGGACAGCTCGTTCACGCAGCCCAGTACCTCTCCCTGGGTGAGCAGGCCCTCAGCCAACGCGCCGGTCACCTCCGCCGGCGGGTTGTACGCCCGCTCCACGATCGCGTCCCACTCCTGGGCCAGCTGCGCGGTCTCGGTTCGGTAGTCCTCGTCGACCGACCAGCCGTCGAGCGCGGCGGTGAGCGCGACCAGCGCCTCGCGGGCGTCGGCGACCACCGGCAGCCCGGCATGCTTGCCGCCGTCGAACCGAGCCACGTTGATGTTCACGAACCGCACGTCAGGGTTCTGAAACACGGTGCGTGACGCGGTCGTGAAGTCGCTGTAGCGGGTACCGACGCCGATCACCACGTCGGCTGCCTCGGCCAGCGTATTCGCCGCCGTGGTCCCGGTCGAGCCGATCGCTCCGACCGACTGAGGATGGTCGTATCGCAGGGAGCCCTTACCGGCCTGCGACTCCGCGACCGGGATGCCGGTCGCCTCCGCGAATGCCCGCAGTGCGTCGTTGGCCTCGGCGTACGCCACGCCGCCGCCGGCTACGACCAGCGGACGCCGGGCGTTGCGGACCAGCTCGACGGCCTGAGCCAGAATGCTTGCCTCTGGCAAGGGCCGGGCCACGTGCCACTCGCGCTCGGCGAACAGCTCCTCCGGCCAGTCGTACGCCTCGGCCTGCACGTCCTGCGGCAGGGCCAGCGTCACCGCGCCGGTCTCCACCGGGTCGGTGAGCACGCGCATCGCGTTCAGCAGCGCGGACGGCAGCTGCTCGGGCCGGCTGACCCGGTCGAAGTACCGCGACACCGGACGGAACGCGTCGTTCACGCTGATGTCGCCGGCGCCGACGTTCTCCAACTCCTGCAGCACTGGCGCCGAGACCCGGGTGGTGAAGGTGTCCGACGGCAGCAGCAGAACCGGGAGCCGGTTGATCGTCGCCAGCGCGGCACCGGTCAGCATGTTCGTCGAGCCGGGGCCGATGCTCGCCGTACAGGCGTAGGTCTGCAGCCGGTTCTTCGTCCGCGAATAGGCCACCGACGTGTGCACCATGGCCTGCTCGTTGCGGGCGAGGATGTACGGCAGCGCGCCGGGGTCGGCCAGCTCGGCCTGGAGCAGAGCCTGGCCGACGCCGGCCACGTTGCCATGCCCGAAGATGCCGAAGCAGCCGGCGAACAGCTTCTGCCGCTGACCGTCGCGCTCGGAGTACTGCACGCTCAGGAAGCGCACCAATGCCTGGGCGACGGTGAGCCGCACCGTCCGTGACAACCCTGTCGTCATCGCTGGTCTCCAAAGGGGAGTCTGGGGTCAACCTTCTGGGCGGCCCAGGTACTACGGACCCACGCGTGCTCGGGGTCGTCGCTGATCAGCCACTCGCGTTCGGTGCCGGGGCCGGCCATCACGTTCAGGTAGTACATGTCATAGCCAGGAGGTGCCATCGCCGGACCGTGCCAACCATGAGGTACCAGGACCAGGTCGCCGCTGCGGACTTCCGCGAGCACGTCGATCGGGCGGTCCTCGGTGCCGTAGACCCGCTGGTAGCCGATCGGATCGTTGCCCTTGACACCTTCGGGGGCATCGTCGGACAGCTGCAGCTCGAAGTAGTAGATCTCCTCGAGCTCGCTTTCCTTACCAGGCTTGTGCTCGTCGTGCTTGTGCGGCGGGTACGACGACCAGTTCCCGGCCGGGGTGAGAACCTCGCACGCGATGATCGAGTCCGCCTCGAGCACCGCCGGCGTGCCGAAGTTCCGCACCTGCCGGGAGGCGACACCGGCGCCGCGGAGTTCGGTCTCCACCTGCTCCACGCCGACCCGCCGGAACGGGTAGTCGCTCGCGGCCTTCGCGTGCGGGAAGGCGATGCGGGCACCGCCTGCGCTGACGACGGCAACCGTGGTTCCACGTGGGACGTAGGCGAAGTCGGTCGCTGCTGCGAAGACGTCCGCGCGGCCTCCGAGCGGCACGGTCTCGCCCTCGACGATCACCTCGGCGGATCCGCTGAGCGGAAGCACCAGGTATTCGCAATCACCGGTGTCGAACTCGACGGACTGACCAGGCTGCAACGTCGCGACGTACAGACCGGTGTGCTCCCAGCCCTCCTCGCCAGGGCTGACAGCAAGCTCGAAGCCGTCCCGCGCGGTGGATCCGGCCGGCCGGAACCAAGTTGTCATGCCGCGCCTCCGTGGACGAGGGTGGCGGCTTGGTCTACGGCGGCGCGGACGTTGCCGTCGGGTGGGAAGAGGAGGGCTCGACCGACGACGAGGCCGCGGACCGAGGGGAGGCTGAGGGCCTTGCCCCAAGAGGCGTACGTCTCTTCGGGGGCGCCCGTGGGATCGCCACCGAGGAGAAGGGTGGGGAGAGTCGTTGCCTCCATCACCCGAGGGAGATCGTCGACGACCGGCAGCTTGAGCCAGGTGTAGGCACTGGTGGCGCCTAGTCCGGCGGCGATGTGGATCGACTTGATGACGGAGTCGGGGTCGAGCAGGTTCGTGACGCGGCCGTCCTTGCGGGTGGACCAGAACGGTTCGACCATGGCCATCAGTTTGTGTTCGGCGAGTCCGGTGACGGCCGCGGCGCTGCTTTCCAGCGTCGCCACGGTGCCGGGATCGCCGAGGTCGATCCTGGTCAGCATCTTGCCGCCGTCGAGTCTGCGCGCGGCGATCTCATCCGCCGTACGGTAGGCGGTGAAGCGGTCGTCGAGCTCGAATGATGCGCCCTGCAGGCCGCCGCGGTTCATCGAGCCGATGACGATCTTGCCTTCGAGGGCGCCCAGGAGCAGCAGGTCCTCGAGCACGTCGGGGGTGGCCAGTACGCCGTCGACGCCCGGGCGTTCGAGGGCGGCCAGCAAACGGTCGATCAACGCGGGCCGGCTCGCCATCGCCATCCGGTCGTCGCGCACACCGAGGGCACCGCGAGCCGGATGGTCAGCCGCCACGATCAGCAGCCGGCCGTCATCGCCGACCAGTTCCCGCCGCCGCCGCTGCTGCCAGGCCTCGGTGATCCGCTCCGGATGCCGCACCCGTAGCTCCGTCAGGTCACCCAGGGCCTGCGCCGATCCCCAAGAGCCACCCGCCTGACCGGTTGGCAACTGGTTGGCGGGGGTGGGGTGGTTGGTGGTCATGCGGTTTCACCCAGCAGGGTGAGGACTTCGGCCTCGGTGGGCATGGCGGTGGAGCACTCCAGGCGGGAGGCGACGATGGCGCCGGCGGTGTTGGCGAAGCGGATGGTCTTCTCCAGCGGCCAGCCGGACAGCAGTCCGTGGCAGAGAGCGCCGCCGAAGCCGTCGCCGGCGCCGAGGCCGTTGACGACCTCGACCGGGAAGGGTGGGACTTCGACTCGTTCGTCCCGGGTGCGGGCCAGCGTCCCCTTCGGGCCCTGCTTGACGACGGCCAGGTCCAGGCCGCGATCCAGCAGCGCCTGGGCCGCCTTGTCGGGATCGGTCTCGCCTACTGCCACCTCGCACTCCTCTCTGTTGCCAACGGCAACGGTGCAGTGGCCGAGGGCGCGGCTGACCTGCTCGTGGGCCTCACTCGGATCGGCCCAGAACATCGGCCGGTAGTCGAGATCCAGCACAGTCAGCGGACGACGCTCCCGGGCCTCCCAGGCGACAAAATGCGCGGACCGGCTCGGCTCCGCCGACAGACCGGTCACCGTCGACCAGTAGATCGAGGCGTCGCGGATCGCGTCCAGGTCCAGTTCGGACGGGTTGATGACAAGATCCGGCGCCTTCGGGAACCGGTAGAAGTACAGCGGGAAGCTGTCCGGCGGGAAGATCTCGCAGAAGGTGATCGGCGTCGGCAGGCCCTCGACCGGCGTGACGTAGCGGTCGTCGACACCGAGTTCGCGCAGCGTCCGGTGGATGAAGGTGCCGAACGGGTCGTTGCCGGTCCGGCTGATCACGGCGGACTTGCGCCCGTGCCTGGCGGCCGCGACGGCGACGTTGGTCGCGCTGCCGCCGAGGAACTTGCCGAAGGTCTCGACATCCTCCAGATGCGTGCCGGTCTGGAGCGGATAGAGGTCGACGCCGATCCGCCCGATCGTCAGTACGTCGTCTGCCATCAGACCGCCTCGGCGATCCGGCGCAGGTGATCGATGCTCGCCCGGACATCGACCACCGGCCCCTCGTCGGTCGGTCGGTCGAGAAGGATCGTGTCCTGCTCGAGGACGTACCAGCCGTCGTACCCGGATGCCTCGAGCGCGCCGACGATCGCGGCGAGGTCGATGTCACCGGCGCCGAGTGGGCGGTACATGCCCTGCCGGACCGCATCGGTGTAGGAGAGCTCACCCGATTGCACTCGAGCGGCCCAGGACGCGTCGACATCCTTGAGGTGCGTGTGCTTGATCCGCGCGGTGTACTCGAGAGTCAGCGCGACCGGGTCGACGCCGCCGATCAGCAGGTGCCCGGTGTCGAGGGTCAGGCCGATCGTGGAGCCGTCGAGGACTTGGCGTACGTCGTCCGCGTTCTCCACCATCGTGCCGACGTGCGGGTGGATGGTGGCGAGGATGCCTTGAGCAGCGGCGAGTTCAGCCAGGCGGTCGAGGTTGGCGAGGAGCGTCTGCCAGCCGGATGCGTCCAGCACCGGGCGGTCGTCGTACCCGTCCTGGCCGGTCGCGGCCGCGAGCACCAGGGTCGAAGCGCCGGCCGCGGCGAATCCCTGCAGAGCCCGAGAGACCTCAGGCGCCGGATCGTACGACGGGTCATGCAGTACGACGGGAACGAAGCCGCCGACCGCACGCAGTCCGAGATCGGCCAGCGTCTTCGCCTTGTCCGCCGGGTCATCCGGCAGGAACCCGTCCGGTCCGAACTCGGTGGCGGCGATCCCGGCATCACGCATCTCGGCCAGCACCGTCTCCGGGTCGTACTGCCAGCCCCAACCTGGGACCTCGGAGACACCCCAAGAGATCGGGGCCCCCGCGATCCGGGTAGCAAGCTCACTCATCGGCCGATCTCCTCCAAGGCGACAACGCGGTTCTCTCGACGGGACAGTTCACAGGCATCCGCGATCCGGAAGGCTTGCAACGCATCGCGGACCGTGCAGGGGACCTCGCGCTGACCGGACACGACCTCGGTGAAGGCGGTCAGTTCGGCGACGTAGGAAGGGCGGAAGCGATCCATGAAGGTCGCGTGAGCTTGGCCACCAGGGAAGGCGACACCGGACTCCACCGACCGCAGCGCAGTGTGCTCGTCCAGGCCGATCGCGATCGAACCAAGGCTGCCGAGGATCTCCATCCGCACGTCATGGCCGGCCGCGTTGTACCGGGTGCCGCTGACCGAGACGAACGTGTTGTCGTCGAGCGTAAGCAGACCAGCGGCCGCGTCGACATCGCCGTACTGGCCGAAGAAGGACTCACCCCGGTTCGCGCCGGTGGCGAACACGCTGACCACCTCGCGGCCGGTGACGTACCGGATGATGTCGAAGTCGTGCACCGTGCAGTCGCGGAAGAAGCCGCCGCTGGTCGGGATGTACTCCGCGGGCGGCGGGAACGCGTCGTTCGTGTTCGCCCGGATGTGATGGATGAACCCGAGCTCACCCGATCGCACCTGCGCGGCGGCGGCCTGGTAGCCGGCGTCGAAGCGGCGCTGGAAACCGATGTGCACGGGCACGTCCGAGGCCTCCACCAACTCGACCACGCGCTGACTGTCGGCCAGATCGGTGGCGAGCGGCTTCTCGCAGAAGGTCGGAATCCCGGCGGCCACCCCGGCGGCGATCAGCTCCGCATGGGCCGAGGTCGCGGCCGCGATGACGAACCCGTCGATCCCACTCGCCAGCAACGCCGCAACAGAAGGGGCGAACTCGACCCCGAGATCCTTCGCGACCAACTCGGCCCTGCTCACGTCCGCGTCCGTGACGACCACCTGATCAACCGACGGCAAGCCCTTCAACGTCGCGGCGTGGAACGCTCCGATCCGCCCGACCCCAACCAACCCGATCCGCATCCGCTGCCCTCTCAAGTCCGCCTGGTTACGCCCGACCAGCCTTCCCGCCCGTGGCAGGAGTGTCAATAGTTTGTTAACACATTTTGACGTCGAGACATACATACCTCGTTCATGTAACATCCCCGTCATGGCCGCCTTGCCGATCCAGATCGATCGGACGAGCCCGGTGCCGCTCTACCACCAGCTCGCCGAACAGCTGACCGCCGCTATCGCCGACGGCACGCTGCGGCCCGGCGACCCGTTCGAGAACGAGATCGCCATGTCGGACCGGCTCAGCCTGTCCCGGCCGACCGTGCGCAGGGCGATCTCCGAGCTGGTCAACAAGGGCCTGCTGGTCCGCCGCCGCGGTATCGGCACCACGGTCGCGAACCAGATGGTGCACCGCAAGGCCGAGCTGACCAGCCTGTACGAAGACCTTGAACGCGAGGGCCGCGCACCACGCACCGAAGTGCTGTCGCTGAACTGCGAGGCCCAGGACGACCGCGCCGCCGAGGTGCTCGGACTCCCGGCCGGCACCCCACTGGTCGCGATCGTCCGGCTCCGGTACGCCGACGATGTGCCGCTCGCGATCATGCGCAACTGGTTGCCGCCGACAACGAACGACCTGACCGTCGAGCAGCTGACCAAAGACGGCCTGTACGCCGTACTCCGGGCGCGCGGGATCCGTCCGATGGTCGCGCGGCAACGGATCGGCGCCCGCAACGCCACCGCCGACGAACGCCGGACCCTGCACATGTCCAAGGCGGAGCCCCTGGTCACCATGACCCGATCCGCCTATGACGCCGACGGCTCAGCGGTCGAGTTCGGCGACCACTGCTACCGAGCCGACCACTACTCCGTCGACGTCATCGTCTCCGAGCGGTAAGCCCCAATCTCAGGCCTGGTTGCCCAGCAACGTGCGGACCAGGCGGAGGCCGACGGACAGGTGGGCCAGCTCGGGGCCCTCGGTGTCGACGATCTCCTCCATCATGGTGGCCGCGCGGGACAGGGCCGCCGCGTTGGCGTCCTGCCAGGCGATCACCCGGTCTTCCGGTTCGGCGGACGCGTCGGTGGTCGCCAGCACCTGCGCGGTCAGCCGGGCGTGGACGGCGTGCAGATCATCACGGAGTGCGGCTCGCGCCATCGTCTGCCAGCGGTCGGTCCGCGGCAGGCCGATGATGCGTTCGAGGAACCGGCCCAGCTGCAGCCGCTCGCCGAGCGCGAAGTGGACCTTGGCGACCTCCAGCACGTCGAGGTCGTCGCGGTCGGCGGTCTCGACGATGCCGAGGCCCGCGTACGCCGGCGGCAGGATCGCGATCCGGTTGGCGAACTCGGCCGGAACCCCCTTCGCCACCAGGCCCTCCCGGCGCTGCTCGAACAACGCGAGCTCACGGCCCCGCAGTACGTCCGGCAACGCCGTGGTGAGCTTGGAGATCCCGGGCGAGAAGAACTCGACCAGCTCGGCGATGTCCAGCGGCGGCCGGTGGTTGCTGACCAGCCAGCGGGTCGCGCGTTCGACCAGGGTGCGGGTCTCCAGCCGCATCTTGGTCTGGGTGTCGGC
This sequence comes from Kribbella caucasensis, assembly GCF_004361855.1. Classification (GTDB taxonomy): domain Bacteria; phylum Actinomycetota; class Actinomycetes; order Propionibacteriales; family Kribbellaceae; genus Kribbella; species Kribbella caucasensis. The sequence goes on along the minus strand of NZ_SNWQ01000003.1, from coordinate 175,078 downwards.
GTCGACGATGTTGTCCAGGTCGGCGTTGCGGGCGAGCAGATCCGGCTGCCCGAAGATCCGCGACGCGGCCAGGTTGGCGCGGACCACGTCCTCGACGGTGCCGCCGGTCTCCAGCGAGAGCCGGTGGTACGCGGTGATCCCGGACGAGTTGACGAACTCGTTCACCACCTGGGTGGTGATGATCTCCCGGCGCAGCTGGTGGGCCGCCATCTGCTCGGGGAAACGCTCCTGGATCACCTGGGGGAAGTAGCTGGCCAGCTTCGAGGCGAGGTACTCGTCGTCCGGTAGCGAGGTCTCCAGCAGATCGGCCTCGAGCACGATCTTGGTGTACGCGATCAGCACCGACAGTTCGGGCGAGGTCAGCCCACGCCCGTCGGCCTTGCGCCGCCGGATCTCGGCCACACTCGGCAGGAACTCCAGCTCCCGGTCGAGCAGGCCCTGCTTCTCCAGCCGGCGAATCCAGTCGGCGTGGACGTGCAGCAGCGCCGCGGCCTGGGCGGTGGCGTTCGCCAGGCCGATGTTCTGCCGGTAGTTGCTCTTCAGCACCAGCGCGGTGACCTCGTCGGTCATCGAGGCGATGATGTCGTTGCGCTGCTTCTCGGTCAGGTCCCCGTCGGCGACCACCTTGTCCAGCAGGATCTTGATGTTCACCTCGTGGTCGGAGGTGTCCACGCCGGCCACGTTGTCGATGAAGTCGGTGTTGATCCGGCCGCCGTGACCGGCGTACTCGATCCGGCCGAGCTGGGTGAAGCCGAGGTTGCCGCCCTCGCCGACCGCCTTGGCGCGCAACTCGGAGCCGTTGATCCGGATCGCGTCGTTGGCCTTGTCGCCGACGTCGGAGTTCGACTCGCCCTCGGACTTCACGTAGGTGCCGATCCCGCCGTTCCAGAACAGGTCGACCGGCGCCTTGAGGATCGCGTTCATCAGCTCGGCCGGCGTCATCGTCGCTAGGGTGCCCTCGATCCCGAGGGCGTCCCGGATCTCGGCCGAGATCGGGATCGCCTTGTCCGTCCGCGGGTACACCCCACCACCGGTCGAGATCAGCGAGGCGTCGTAATCCGCCCACGACGACCGCGGCAGGTCGAACAGCCGCCGGCGCTCCGCGAACGACACCGCCGCGTCCGGCGCCGGGTCGAGGAAGATGTGCCGATGGTCGAACGCCGCGACCAGCCGGATGTGCTCCGACAACAACATCCCGTTGCCGAACACATCACCCGACATGTCACCGACGCCGACGACGGTGAAGTCGCTGTTCTGGCAGTCGTGGCCCATCTCGCGGAAGTGCCGCTTGACCGACTCCCAGGCGCCGCGCGCGGTGATCCCCATCGCCTTGTGGTCGTACCCGACCGAACCACCCGAGGCGAACGCGTCACCCAGCCAGAACCCGTACTCCTTGGCGACCCCGTTCGCGATGTCGGAGAACGTCGCGGTTCCCTTGTCGGCGGCAACGACCAGGTACGCGTCGTCACCGTCGTACCGGACCACGTCCGTCGGCGGCACGATCTCGCCGCCGACGATGTTGTCGGTGATGTCCAGCAGCCCGGAGATGAACGTCTTGTACGACGCGACTCCCTCGGCCAGCCACGCATCCCGGTCGGCCGACGGATCCGGCAACTGCTTGGCGTAGAACCCGCCCTTCGCACCGACCGGCACGATCACCGAGTTCTTCACCATCTGCGCCTTGACCAGGCCAAGCACCTCGGTCCGGAAGTCCTCCCGCCGGTCCGACCAGCGCAACCCGCCACGGGCGACGGCGCCGAACCGCAGGTGCACACCCTCGACCTGCGGCGAGTAGACGAAGATCTCGTACGCCGGGCGCGGCTGCGGCAGGTCCGGAATCGCCTTCGGCTCGAGCTTCAGCGAGATGTAGTCGCGCGGCCGTCCGTCGGGCCCCGGCTGGAAGTAGTTCGTCCGCAGGGTCGCCTTGATCACGGTCAGGTAGGACCGCAGGATCCGGTCCTCGTCCAGGCTCTGCACCGTGTCCAGCGCGGCCAGGATCTCCTTCTCCAGCTGGCCGGCCGCGTTCACCCGGCCGGGGTCGTCCGTTGCTCCCAGAGTCGGGTCGAAGCTGGTCTCGAACAGCCGGACCAGCAGGCTCGCCACGTCCACGTGATTGAGGAAGGTGTTCTCGATGTAGTCCTGGCTGAACGGCGTACCGCCTTGCCGGATGTACTTCTGGTACGCGCGCAGGATCGACACCTGCCGCCAGCTGAGGCTGCCTCGCAGCACCAGCGCGTTCAGCTTGTCCGACTCGGCCCGCCCGTCCCAGACGGCCTGGAACGTGTCGGAGAAGAGCGTGCGGAGCTCCTCGCGCTCCTCGTACTCGGTCGGGGCGCGGAGCCCGAAGTCATAGATGTACGCCGTGTCGTCTGGCCGGCGGATCTCGTACGGCCGCTCGTCGATCACCTCGACGCCCATGTGGGTCAGATGCGGCAGGACCTGCGACAGCGAGAGCGCCGTACCGGTCCGGTAGACCTTGAAGCGGCGCTCGCCCTCCCACTCCTCGTCGATCGGGGTGTAGAGCGACATGGCCATGCCGTCCTCGGCCGGGAGAGCGTCGATGATCATCGCGTCCGTGACGGCGACGCGGGCGTCGAAGTCCTCCTTGTAGGCCTCCGGGAAGGATCGTGCGTACTGGCTGCTCAGCCGGGTCACCGCGATGTCGCCACCGAGATTGTGAAGGGCCGCGGTGAAGTCGTCCTCCCAGGCCCGGGTGGCCTCGACGATCCGCTGCTCGAGCAGTTCCGAGTCGTAGCTGCCGACGGTCTCGCCGTGCTTCATCCGGACGACGAAGTGGACCCTGGCCAGCACGGACTCGGACACGGCCGCGGTGTACTCGACCGAGTCGGCGCCGATCGCGTCCTTGAGGATCTGCTGCATCTTGAGCCGGACGGCCGTGGTGTAGCGGTCGCGTGGAAGGTACACCAGGCAGGACAGGTACCGGTTGTACACATCGCGGCGGATGAACAGTTTGACCGCGCGCCGCTCCTGCAGGCGCAATACGGTCTGCACGATCGGCAGCAGGTCCTCCACCGGCGCCTGCAGCAACTCGTCGCGCGGGTAGGTCTCGAGCACGTCCAGCAGGCCCTTGCCGCTGTGGCTGTTCGCCTCGAAGCCGGTCAGCCGGAAGAGCTCGAGCGCCTTGCGCCGCAGTACCGGCACGTGCATGACGCTCTCGGTGTACGCGGTCGAGGAGAGCAGGCCGATGAACCGGCGCTCCGCCACCGGCTCGCCGTTCTCGTCGAACTCCTTGATGCCGACATAGTCCAGGTACGCCGACCGGTGGACCGTGGACCGCGAGTTCGCCTTGGTCAGGATCAGCAGCTTCTTCTCCCGGGCCTTCGCGCTCACCTCGGGCGGCAGCTTCCCGGCGTTCTCGTCGAGCTTCGGGTCCGGGCGGAGGATGCCGAGACCGGTGCCGGGGACGCCGCGGAGGATGCCCTGGTCGCCATCCATGGTGAATGCGTACTCGCGGTAGCCCAGGAAGGTGAAGTGCTCGTCGGCCAGCCACTCGAGCAGCTCGCGGGCCTCCTCCACCTCGGTCTCACTGATCGGGAGTTGCGAGGCGTCCAGCTCGGCCGCGATCGTGATCGCCTTCTCGTGCATCTTCGGCCAGTCCTCGACCGCCTCGCGGACGTCGCTCAGCACGCGCTGCAACGCCTGCTCGAGGCGGCGGTGCTCCGCCGGATCGGGGATCCGCTCGATCTCGAGGTGCATCCAGCTCTCCCGGACCAGGTCGTGCTCGTCCGCGGTCGAACCGTCTTCGAGCACCTCCTGCAGGGTGCCGGTCACGTCCCGGCGGACCACGAACTGCGGGTGGATCACCAACTGCAGCTCCAGCCCCTGCTCGTTGATCACCATCGTCGCGCTGTCGACCAGGAACGGCATGTCGTCGACCACGACCTCGACCGCCGTCCGGCCCTCCGCGGACCAGCCGTGCTCCTCCAGCGTCGGCGTGAACACGTGCACCTTGGCCGTGCCCTGCGGCCGGTTCGTCGCGGACTTGTAGTGGTGCTTCGCGGCGCCCAGACAGTCCGTCGGCTGCCGTTCGGCGAGATCTTCCGGCGCCACATACCGGTAGTACCGCTCCAGGAAGCTCTTCAGCTTCTGCGGGTCGACCGATCGGTCGTGTCCCTGGGTTCCCGCGGCCACCGCCTTGGCGAGCACATCCGCCTTCTGGACGTCCAGCTTGCTCTGCATTCCCCACCGTCTCCACGCGTGACGTCGGCGCCACTCTGCGCCGGGCCGCACGCCCTTGTGCGGTCACTCAGAGACTAGTCCACTTCTGTCACTGGTGTGATGCTGGGACGCTCCTGTGGAGCTTGCTCAACCGGAGCGCCAACGCCGGGCAAGCCAGTACTGCGCGGCGCGCGTTCGTCACCTCACCGGCCGTGATTTCGCGCCCCCTCAGGACCGGGAACCCCCACTCGTCCAGGGTGATGTCGTCGGGCAGCAACGTCCCGCACAACCCGTGCCCGTCGCACCGGGTCCAGTCGATCTCCACCTTGTTCACCACGAACCTCCTGGTACCGGAAGGACCCCTCGTACTACGCGGCCGCAGCCGCCGGTCTCGAGGTGTTGCCTCAAGTCGTCACCGAACACCTCGAGCGCCGACGCCAGGAACCGGGCCGACCCGTCAGGATGGGCGCAGGCGCCTCGCCCGGGGACCAGCCCGAGATGGCGGTGGGCGTCCTCCCAGCCGGTGGGATCACCACGGAGAATCCGGCCGAAGTCGTCGACCAATCCGGCCAGCCCGAACACGCACGGACCGCACTGCCCGGCCGACTGGCTCGCCAGCCATTTGGCGACCTGGTGCACCTCGCCGAGTGGGCACGTGTCCGAACCGAGCGCGAGGACGATCCCGGCCGACGCGTCCGGCCGGCTGAGGTTGACGCCTTCGGTCTGCGGCAGCCAGCGGCCGTGGTACCCACCGAGGAGCACCGGGCCAGCGTCCGCACCGGTGAACTGCAGGACGGTGTCGAGCGGGATCCCGGTCGGGGTCTCGATGACGCCGGGACGCTGGACGGCACCGTCGACCGTCAGCAACTGCGTCCCCGGTTCGCTGGACAGGCCGGTGGTGCCGAACTGACGGGAGCCGAGCCTGGCCAGTAATGCGAGCTGGGCGAAGGTCTCCACGTTCGACAGGAAGGTCGGGCGCCGTCGGTACCCCTTCCTGGTCGGCAACACCCTCCGCCCAGGCGGAACCGCGGGACCACCTTCGAGCACACTCAGCACCGCCCGGGCCTCACCGGCGACGAACCGGCCCGGGGTGTCGCTCACCTGTATGTCGATAATGTCCGGGCGTTCGCTGATGGCAGCCCGGACCGATGCGGCCGCCGCAGCGTCGTGAACGGCGACGATGACGGTGCTCGCACCCACTCCATGCGCGATACCGACAGCACCGTCGAGGACGAGGTGCGGCGCCAGGGTGAGGAGCAGTCTGTCCTTACGGCTCACCGGTTCGCTCTCGGAGCCGTTCACAACCACAGCCTCGGTCCCGTTGGCCGGGAGGTCCGCCAGCTTCAGCGAGACCGGGAACGCGGCTCCCCCGCGACCTCGGAGCCCGACCGCCTCGGCCAGCTCCGTGTAGGCCTCGCGGGTCAGCTGTGGTTGTGCTCCGTGGGTCCAGAGGTGTCGCTGCAGGTCTGCGCGGCCGGTGTCGAGTCCGGACAACAGCCGGGGCTCTCCGATGATCCGAGTCACTACCGGGGTCTCCTGGAGGATCGTCATCGGGTTCTCCCTGCTCCTGCTGCTCTGGCGAGGTTGAGCTGCGTACCCGTTCGGACAGTGCGGCTCTTGATGCGTACTGCGGCTGCCGCGCCGACAGCGGCCAGGCAGGAGATCGTGATCGCGAGCATCCACGGCGTACCTCGGTCGGTGCCGGCCAGGAGTGCGTGTCCGATCGACAGCAACCAGCCGACCGATGCGGCGATGTGGATCGAGCGCCAGCTCTTGGTGAAGCGCTCGGACTTGGCCAGGCGTCCTCTGGCCGCTCCGACAACGGCCGCGAGCACCAGGCCGTACAGGGCCAGTACTCCGACGACCATGGCGAACGGGCGATAGCCGGACGTGAACGGGAGGATCAGCACGGACGCGTTGATGGCTACGTAGCTGTCGGCGATCACCGCGATCACATGTGCGGCCAGGAGGGCCAGGCCGGTGGCGGATGCCGAGCGGTGGACGTACTGGAACCAGAACCGTCGCCCTGGTTGCCGTCCGCCGGCTGCGAGCAGGCCGAGTGAGGCGGCGACAGTGAAGAGGACGAGCGACATCACCCCGGCGGCCCGGGCCAGGTACCACAGGGTCATGAGGCGACCCTGCTTGCCGTGGGCCAGCCCGCCAGCTCGGTGACTTCGCCGTCCTCGGCGACCAGCCGGGCCGGATGCCCGGCCAGGGTGAGCCGGCCGAGAGCGGCCTCGCCGGTGGCGATGATCGCCGTGCTGAAGGTGTTCGCCCGTACTGCGCTCGGCGCCCAGACGGACGCGGTCCGGTACGGGCCGTCCGCCGGGAGACCGGTGCGCGGGTCGATGACGTGGTGGGCCGATCCCTCGGCGGTCTGCCAGCGGCGGACGGTCCGGGTGGACGTGGTGAGGCCGCCGTGAGCCAGGGTGACCAGGACCGCCGGGTCGCCCGCCCGTTCGGCCACCTCGATCACCCAGGGCTTGTCGGGTTCGCCGGCCGCGCGGAGGTCACCGCCGATCTCAACCAGCACAGCGCACCCATGACGCTTGCTGAGGATCAGCGCCGCGCGGTCGGCGGTCCAGGCCTTGGCGGTCGCGCCGAGGTCGAGAGCGGATCCCTTCGGGACACCGACCATCGCGAGTTTGCGGTTGAGCTGCACCTGCTGCCAACCGGGGACGATCGGGCGCATCGCGAACGGATCCCCAGGCAACGGCGCGCGCCGGCGTACGGTCTCGATGTCGTGGTCGTAGCCGGCCGCGATCACGGCGGAGCCGACGGTCGGATCGACCGCGCCGCCACTGATCGAGGCCGCGACCAGGCTGACGTCGACCAGGTCGGTCAGCAGCCGCGAGACCGGGACCATCGCGCCGGCGCGCTCGTTGACGACGGACAGCTCGGAGTCGGTGCGGAACCGGCTGGCCGCCTTGTCGACTCGGTCCATCAGTGCCTTCAGGGCACCGCAGGCCGCGCCCAGGACGGCCGGGTCGTCGACGGTGAGCCGGACCTTGCAGCTCCAGGCGGTCCAGGTGCGGGAGGCGGTCTTGCGGGTCATGAGCCGTTGCTCCCGCCCTGCGACGAGCTGCTGCTCGAGTCGGTCGAGCCCAGTCCACTTGAACTGCTGCTCGAGCTCGAACTGCTTGAGCTGGAGGTTGAGCTCGAGCTGGTGCCCTCGTCGGAACTGGCCGTGGTGCCGCCCGAGTCGGACTGGTTGGTGAGGACGGCGACGGCGAGACCGGTGCCGCCGACACCGAGTACGGCGGTCGCGATCGCGGCCGCCGAGGCTCGCCGCAGCCAGCGGGTGCGCTTGTTGAGGGGTTCGAGGGCTTCGTTGGTGACCATGCCTGAAGCCTCGCGGGAGGCGATTCAGGCGCACGCCAAGGGAACGTCAAGCCCCGATCAAGTTCTGCTGAGAGTCTGCTGAGTGCCGCTCTCAGTCAACGGAGCGGCTCAGCAGTCGCCGCGGACCTCCGGCGGGCAGCAGGTCTCCTGGTGTTTGCGGACCGCGGTGACCACCTCGTCGGCGGCCTCGCCGATGCCGATCATCCGGTCGTCGCCGAGGACGTCGACGACCAACTCGCGGACCAGGGCGGCGTGGGCGGGCGCACAGGCCCGGATCGCCTCCAGCCCCTGCTCGGTGATGACGATCTCCGGATACCGGGCGTCACAGGCGACCTTGCTGATCAGACCGCGCTTCTCCATCCGGCTCAGGTGGTGCGACATCCGGCTCTTCTCCCACTGCGTCGCCGCACCCAGCTCGTACGCGCGCATCCGGCCGGTCTCGGACTCGGACAGGTTGACCAGGATCTCGAAGTCGGACGAGGACAGGCCGAACTCACGTTGCAGGTGCCGGGACAGATGCGCCTCCAGCGTCTTCCACATCAACAGATAGCTCCGCCACGCCTGCTGCTCGTCCTCGTCGAGCCACGGTCCCTTCGCCACGGCACCCATCGTACTAGGTCGGGTTGACGCATCAACCAAACGCGCTATGCTCGGTCGCGGGTTGACACATCAACTCAAAGACTTCCGAGGAGACCTGATGAGTGACAAGAAGTTGATCGCCGTTGTGGGAGCCACCGGATCGCAGGGTGGCGGGCTGGTCCGGGCGATCCTCGCCGATGCCGGCCAGGAGTTCGCCGTACGTGCGTTGACCCGTAACCCGGAGTCGGCCGGAGCGAAGGAGCTCGCGGCCGCCGGAGCCGAGGTGGTCGCGGCCGACCTCGACGACGAGGCGAGTGTGCGGAAGGCGTTCGACGGCGCGTACGGCGCTTTCGTGGTGACCAACTACTGGGTGCAGCGGACGCCGGCCGAAGAGGCGGCGCGGACGCGGGCCGAGATGGAGCTGGAGCAGGCGGCGAACGCGGCACGGGCCGCGAAGGACGCGGGCGTCGAGCACGTGATCTGGTCGACGCTGGAGGACACCCGGCCGCACTTCGGCGAGGGCGATCGGGTGCCGAGCCTGGACGACGGGCGGTACAAGGTGCCGCACTTCGACGCGAAGGGTGAGGCGAACGAACTGTTCACCCAGTACGGCGTACCGACGACGTTCCTGCAGACGACCTTCTACTACGACGCGTTCACGCTGGGCACCTGGCCGGCCCGGGATGCCGAGGGTGAACTGGTGCTGACCCTGCCGATGGATTCCGAGCCGCTTTCCGGGATCGCGGCCGAGGACATCGGGAAGACGGCGCTCGGGATCTTCAAGCGAGGCACGGAGTTCGTCGGGCGGACGGTCAGCATCGCCGGGGATCACCTGACCGGCAAGGAGTACGCGGCGGCGCTGAGCGAGGCGCTGGGCGAGAAGGTGGTCTACAAGCCGTACACCTGGGACGAGTTCCGGCAGTTCGGTTTCCCCTCGGCGGTGGAGATGGCGAACATGTTCCAGTTCTACGCCGAGGACTCGGACCGCTTCACCGGCGATCGCGACCTCGACCTGGTTCGCGAGCTCAACCCGGAGCTGAAGTCCTTCGCCGACTGGCTGAAGGACAACAAGCAGCGGATCACAGTCTCCTAGGGTGCTGCGAAGGTCAGGTTGATCAGGGCGCCGGTGGGCCGGTTGGGGTGGATGGTCATTCGGCCGCCGGCGGCTTCGGTGGCGCGGCGGGCGATGTCCAGGCCGAGGCCGGTCGAGCCGCGGTCGCTGCGGCCGCGTTCACCGGCGCCCAGCGGGATGCCGGGGCCCTCGTCGGCGACGGTGATGCGGACGCCGGTCGTAGTACCGATTTGTTCGCGGGTGAGGGCGATGCGGGCCGGGGTGCCATCGGGCGTGTGGGCGACGACGTTCTCGACCAAGGCGTCGAGGGCGGCGGCCAGGTCTTCGGCTGAGGCGCGGACCTCGGCCGGCGGGGTGGGCAGATCGAGGGTGAGTTCGCGCCCCTGGTCCTCGAACAGAGGCTCCCAGAACGCGGCCCGCTGGCGGACCACCTCGACCGCGTCGCAATGCGGGACCCGGCCCTCGCGTTGCGGCCGACGGGCTGCCTTGATGATCGCGGTCAGAGTTCGTTCGAGGGTGGTGACCTGGGTGTTGAGCTCCTCGGCCCGTTCGCGGTCCGGGAGCGCCTCGACCTGGAGGCGGAGCGCGGTCAACGGGGTCCGCAACCGGTGGGAGAGATCGGCGACCGCTTCACGTTCGACCGCGATCACCTCGTCGATACGGTCTGCCAGACCGTTGAGCGCGGCACCAACCTTGGCGACCTCGGCCGGACCAGTCGTCGGGGCTCGCGCGTCGAGATCGCCGCGGGCCAGGCGTTCCGCGGTACCGGCGGTTTCCTCCAACGGACGGGCGAGGCGGCGGGAGACCAGTTCAGCGCCGAGGATGCTGAGCAGCAGAACGAGCAGGCTGCCCGCGATCAGGATCGCCAGGCGCGACGCGAGCCCGTCGTACAGCTCGTCGTTGGTCAGGAACAGGCAGACAGAAGCGGGTCCGTCGGGCGTTCCGACGTCGACCTCGGTCGCCTTCCCACCGTCGACGGACCGGAACGAGACCGCCGAGGTCTTCGGCGGGCCCTTCGAGTCGTCACCGTCGCCGTCGCCGTAGCTGCTGGGGTCGACCTTGGGCGCCGTGACCCCACCCGGCGGCGCATCGCCCAGCGTCGTCCCGTCGGCCAGCCGGACCGCGATCCGGCCGGGCCCGTCGCCGGCGACGCCTTCGATATAGGCCTCGATGTCCTCGGTGGTGTTCTTCTTGTCGCCCACGTAGTACGCGATGCCCTGAATGCGGACGCGGGCCTTCTCCAGCGAGTCGTCGAGCGCCGCGTTGCGCATCAGCAGGGTCAGCGGTACGGCGAACGCCAGCACGACCAACGTGGTCATGCCGACAGAGAGCAACAGGATCCGGTGCCGCACGGTCAGCTGCTCTCCGGGGCCGCGAGCTTCACGCCGACCCCACGGACGCTGTGCAGGAACCTCGGTTCGGCCGCGGTCTCACCGAGCTTGCGGCGCAACCAGGACAGGTGCACGTCGACCGTCCGATCGCCGCCGCCCCACGGTAGCCCCCACACCTCGGCCAGTAACTCCCGTTTGCTGACCACCGCTCCGGGGCGACGCGACAACGCCAGCAACAGGTCGAACTCCTTGCGCGTCAGGTCCACCGACTTGCCGTCGACAGTCACCTCGCGGCTGCGTGGATCGATCTCCAGGCTGCCGAGGTTGACCACCTCGTTCTGCTGGTCGTTGCCGAGCCGGCGCAGTACGGCACGAATCCGGGCGTCGATCTGGGCCGAGCTGAACGGCTTGATCACGTAGTCGTCCGCGCCCGCGTCCAGCAGCTTGACCACGCTCGCGTCGTCGTCCCGCGCGGTCGCCACGATCACCGGGACGTCGCTGACCGAGCGGACCATCGCCAGCACGTCGCGCCCGTCGAGATCGGGCAGGCCGAGATCGAGCAGCACCACCTCGGGCCGGTCGCGGGCGGCCTTCGCGACCGCTTCGGCACCGGTGGCCAGCGCCGTGACGACATGCCCGGCCGCCGTGAGCGACTTGCTCAGCGACGTCCGGATCGCGTCGTCATCCTCAACCAGCAACACCCTCGCCATTCGTCGAGGGTAGCGGCCGGGGTGCCTTGATCCCGGTGCTGCGGAGCTCGAGGTCGGCGAGCCGGGCGATCACTGCCGTGTCGCCCTCGCGCCAGGCGGTGACCGGGTCGTCGGAGATCTTGGCGAGCCGGTGCATCGGCTGGTTCGCCATCGCCCGGAGCGCGAACAGATCCAGGTCGGCCTCGTTGTCGACGAACTTCTGCGCCGCCGTCGCACGCCGGGAGAACCGGATCCGCCGCGGCAACCAGATCAGTACCGCGAACAACACCGGCAACCCGATCGTCACCCCGGCCAGCAGATACGCCAACTGCTCGACCGCATGCGCCTGATCCCGCCCCGCCTCGGCCAACCGCGCAGCCGCCCCCGCGGCCCCGTCGACCGGTGCCCGCAACTGATCCCCGACCGCCGGAACCTTGCCGATCGGCTCCGACATCCGGCGCAGATCCTCCGCCAGCCCGTCCCCCGCCTCGGCCGCCTTCCGCCCCGGATACCCCAACGCGTTGGTGATCCGGAACACCACCAGCCCCAGCGCCGTACAGAACCCGATCCACCCCAACAGCAACAGATCCCCCAGCACCTGCCCGAACCGCTGCGCCCCCACATCGGAGTAGACCTTCACGCCCACCATCCCCTTCACACCCGACCGGCACCCGGCCCGGGCGACATTAGCGGGTTCGCCCGGCGGATTTCGTCGGATGGCATAGCTAGGGTGGCGGAATGTTGTCGGCGCTGGGGTATCACCGCGGTGTGCTGGGTTATGTGCACCGGGTGGATGAGCATGCCTGGGCGGCTTTGCAGGGTGGCCCGGTGGGTGGGGTGGGCGACGTGTTGCTGCGTAATGCCTATCGGTTGGCGGAGGCTGCGCATCCTTGTGTGCATCAGGCGGGGCGGCGGGCGGCCGAGGCGTTGGGCGTGGACGCCGCGGTCGAGTTCTTTCAGGTGCACGGCGGTGGCGACGCCAACGCGGTCTACGTTCACCAGGACGGTCCGGCAGTCATCGTCTTCGAGGGACCGCTGCTGGAGCGGCTTGACTCCGACGAGCTCACGGCCGTCGTCGGGCACGAGTTGGCGCACCGGCTGCTGTGGGAGGCGGAGGACGGTGCCTATCTCGTGGTGGACCGGTTGCTGGACGCGGCCGCCGGGGACGCGCGGACACCACAGCAGTATCTGGAGACCTACCGGCGCTGGCGTCTCGCGACGGAGTTGTACGCCGACCGCGGCGCGCTGACGGCCTGCGGCGAGCTGAGTACGACGGTGCGCGCACTGCTCAAACTCCAGACGGGACTGAGTTCGGCGGACCCCGAGGCGTATTTGCGGCAGGCGGACGAACTGGACCTGAGCACGGGCAGCCGGGGCACAAGTCACCCAGAAGGAGTGGCCCGAGCCTGGGCGTTGAAGAACTGGCTGGCCGGCGAGGATGTGGAGTCCCTCGTCACCGGCCCGCTCGACGTCGATGCGCCGGACCTGCTGGACGCGGCGCTGCTGCGTGAACTGAGCACCGACTTCGCCGCCCGGATCGCGCAGACCGACGGCCTCCGCACGGACGCGGTCGCGACCACCTCGGCCGGCTTCGCGGATCCACCCGGGCCGCTCGGCGTACCAGGTGGTGCGGTGCGGCGGTTCGACGAGCCGCTGGCGGTGCGGCCGATCGACGGGGCGCCGATGCCACGGCCAAGACCGTTGACCGAGGCAACGAAACGGTACCTCTGCTATCTGCTGCTGGACCTCGCCACCGCCGACCCGGACACCGGTGACGCCGGCCTGGTCGCGTCGATGGCGATCGCGAGGCGGGTGGGTCTGACGACGTACGACGACCTTGCGGACGACGAGCTCGGGTGGAGCGACAAGCGCCGCGCGAAGCTCGCCCAGTCCGCGGACGAGGTGGTCGCGTGAGCGCCGAAGACCTGGTCGCACTCGCCGTCTCGCAAGGCGGGCTCGGCAACGACGCCCTGCTGGCAGCGGTGTTGCCCTTGCTCCACGCGACCGCCGACGTGCACGAGCGCGGACTGGTCGCGCCGTTGCAGGGCCTCGACCGGCTCACCGTCGACGAGCGGACCCGGCTCGGGTTCGCCCCCGAGCTGGCCACTCGGCCACAGCTTGCCCAGCATGAGATCGACACGCGCGAGGGACACCGGGCGACCGCGGTCGACGTCGTCGCGCACCGGCAGACGGATCAGGATCTGGGTGAGAGCGGCGGCACCCCACGGACCACCGTCGTCGACGCCATCCCCGACGCGATCACCGCGCCCGTGCACGTGGCCGGCTGGCAGAGCTGGGAACACGTCGTCGGCCACCACGACCCGCTGACCGACATCTTCAGCCTGGGCCAGTTGCTGATCGGGCTCGGCTGCGGGCTCGACCTGTCCCGGACCGAGGACGTCGCCCGGCTGATCGATGCCCGGGGCAACCTCTACGGCCTCGATCCCGGCCTGCACCCGGTGATCGTCTCGGTGGCCGCCCAGATGGCCGAGCCGGACCGGCACCACCGGGCCCAGGATCTCCGTTCCCTGATCGAGCAACTGGAGAACTACCGGGACCAGCCGCTGGACTTCGATGTCGAGGCGATCACCCGGGGCGCGGCCGACCGGCGTACGGCGGTGCTCCGGGCGCTGCGGGACCGGTTGTTCGACCTGTCCCGGCGCAACCGGCTGGTCAACTTCCGGCCCACCGCCCAGACAGTGAACCTGACCGAGGTGTCGGTCCCGCTGATGCTCGACGTGCGGACGATCCGCGCCGAGCAACTGTTCACCTGGCGCGACGAACTCGGCGCACAGTTGCTCGGCAAGGCACAGCCGCTCGGCAAGTGGATCCGGTACGACGAGGCACCGTACGCCGCGAACTCGCTGGACAAGTTGATCGCCACTGCCCGCCGGGACCGCAGGGAGTACGGGCAGGATCAGCTCCGCCTGGTCCCGGCGTTCCTACGCTGGCACGACCTGAAGAACGACCCGAACACCCGGCTCGCCTCGCCCCTGGTGCTGGCGAAGGTGGAGCTGACCAAGAAGCGCGGCGTGCGCGACTCGTACACGTTGCGCGTCACCGATCCGGTCGCCGAGGTGAACCCGACACTGCGTCACCACCTGCACCAGCTGTACGGGATCAACCTGCCCGAGACCGTGGACCTGGCCCAGCCGGGGGCGATCGCGGCTTTGCACGAGCGACTGGCCAAGGAGATCCAGGCGACCGAGCCCGGGTTGCGGCTGCAGCTGCGGGAGAAGCCGCGGATCGACCTGGTCCGGCAGCGCGCGATGGTGCGGCTGCGCAACTACCGCCGCAGGCAGCACGGCAACACCGCGAACGAGTTCGGCGGCCGCCACTACGCGTACTCCTACCGGCGGACCGACTACAACCCACTGGGAGTGCAGATCTTCCGCACCCAGTTGGCGGTGCCGGATCTTCCGCTGGGCGTCGCCCTCGGTGGTACGCCGCGCCTGCCGGGAATGATCGAGACCGACACCTACACGCTGGACACCGAAGGCGGCGGTCCGTACTCCTGGGACGTCGACCTCTGCGCGGTCTCGCTGGCGAACTTCAACTACCGCACCCTCGGCCTGGTTCGGGACTACGACGAGTTGCTAGGGAACGGGCAGTCGTGTCCCTCGTTCGACCAGTTGTTCTCCGACCGGCCACGGCCGCTCAGCAGTGTGCCGCCGGAGCTGCCGATCGCTGACCGGCACCTGGTGGTCTCGGCGGACGGTTCACAGGTGGCGGCGATCGCGCGGGCGCAGCGGGGCGAGAGCTTCGTGATCCAGGGCCCGCCCGGTACCGGCAAGTCGCAGACGATCACGAACATGATCGCGGACTTCGTCGCCCGCGGGCAGCGGGTGCTGTTCGTCTGCCAGAAGCGGGCCGCCCTCGACGTCGTGCACGCCCGGCTGGCGAGCCGCCGGCTGGACGGGCTGTGCACGCTGATCCACGACTCGCAGACCGACAAGAAGGCGTTCGTGCACGAGCTGCGCGACACCTACGAGAGCTGGCTCGCCGCCGAGGACGACCTGGACGCGCTGACCGCCCGCCGGGCCGAGCTGGTCGCGCGGGTGGATCGGCTGCTGGCGACCGTCGCTGAGTTCGAGGCGAAGCTCGCCGCTGGTACGCCGCGGCTGCGCGACGTGGTCGACCGCCTCGCCGAGCTGCGGGATCACCGCTGGGGCGAGGACCTGTCACCGGACGAGAAGCGATTGATCCCTCCGCTGGGTGAATGGTGGACCGCGCGACCCATCGTCCACCAGCTGGCACAGGAGCTGGCCGCCGCCGAACCGTCTTCGGGTGCGGTGCTCGCGCGCAGCGCACTCGCGTTGCTCGCACCGGCGCGGTGGGGTGACACCGACGTGCCTCATCGGGCGCGAGAGATCCGCGACGACTGGGCCGCAGTCGCCAGTGCATTGGCGGAGTCCGGCGCCACAGAGCCCGAGAGCGGGTGGACGGTCAAGCACGCAAGGGCGCTCGGCGAGCTGGGGCTGACCCTCGGTCCGCTCGTCGACCGCGACCAGGCCGACGTCATCACACCGGACTCCGCGGCCGCTCAGCGGCTGGCGGCGGCCGGTGCCGAACGAGAGCGACTGGTGGCTGCGGAGCGATCCGGCTGGGACGCGGCCTCCGGCTGGAGTGACCCGCTGGCGCCGGCGGACGCCAGGACCGCACTGAAGGTTGCCCAGAGCAAGGAAGGCGGCCTGCTCTCCTTCCTCAGCGGCGATTGGCGCCGGGTGAAATCGTTGGTGAAGGATCGCTTCGACGGTACGACGCGGGCGGTGCGGCCATCGGTGGCAGAGATCCTCACCGACCTGGTCGCGGCGCACGAGGCAACCGCCGCGGTGACGGAGCACTCAGAGCGGACCCAACGCGATTGGGGCACGGACGATCCGCGCGAGCTCGCCAACCGGCTCGCAGCGTTGCGGAAGCACCCGCACCTCGCGGACTGGCGGATCGCCTTGCAGGACGGGGTTCCCGCGCGACTGGCCCGGATCGCCGAGGCACTCACGAAGGCCGAGGAGTCCACCCGGCACCTGCTCGCGGCGGAGTACACCGACCTGACCGTGGCCGGTGTCCGGGAGGTGACGGAGGCGTTGGCGACGGCGGAACCCGTCGTACGGGCTGTTGGTCCGGCGCTGCGGGAGCTGGGCTCGGCATCGGAAGCCGTACAGACGGCGGTGCGGCGGTTGGATGCCTCGACAGAGCAGCTCGAGTACGCCGTCTGCGCGGCGGAGTGGGAGCGGTCGCGAGCAGCCGCGCCGTTGCAGGTCTCGTCGGCGCGGGTCGACTCGATCGTCGGTGAGCTGAGCCTGGTCTACGACGAGCTGACGACGCTCAACGCCGAGGTGGTCGTCGCCCGGGTGCGGCGCCGGTTCCTCGCCGAGGTGGCGCACTCCGAGCTGAGCGTGACCGGGATGTCGCCGGAGGACCGCATCCGGAAGGGGACGTTCGCCACCGGCCGGCGCGAACTGGAGCACGAGTTCGGCAAGGTGATGCGGTACCGGTCGATCCGCGATCTCGCGTCCGGCGAAACCGGCGCGGTGACGTCGCTGCTCCGGCCGGTGTGGCTGATGAGCCCGCCGTCGGTGTCGGACACCTTGCCGCTGACCACCGATTTCGACGTCGTCGTGTACGACGAGGCCAGTCAGATCCCGGTCGAGGAAGCGATTCCGGCGCTGCACCGGGCGCCACAGGTGATCGTCGTCGGCGACCAGATGCAGCTGCCGCCGACGCAGTACTTCCGGGTCCGTGCTCAGCTGGTGGCCGGGGCCGAACCGGAGGAGGAGGACGACGGTGCCGAGCAGGTCGGGATCGCGTTGACCGAGGACAGTTTCCTCTCGATCAGCGCGTTGCGGCTGGCTTCGACGATGCTGACCTGGCACTACCGCAGCCGGTCGGAGGCCCTCATCTCGTTCAGCAACGCGGCGTTCTACCAGGGCCGGCTGGCAACCATTCCGGACCGGCTGCCCGCGCCCGCCGCACCACCATGGACGCTGCGGTCCGACTCCCCCGTTCTGCCGCAGGTCTGTGACAGCGTGCTGGCCGGCAGTATCACGTCGGTCCAGCTCGTCGACGGCACCTACGTACGGCGTACCAATCCTGCCGAGGCTCGGTGGATCGCCGCGCTCGTGCGGGAGCTGCTCGACCGGGAGACCGGCAAGAGCCTCGGCATCGTCGCCTTCTCCGAGGCCCAGCAGGGCGAGATCGAACGGGCCCTGGACGAGCTGGCCGAGGCCGATCCGGCGTTCGGCACGCGTTACGAGGCCGAACAGGTCAGGACGCACGGCGAGCAGGACGTCGGGTTGTTCGTGAAGAACCTGGAGAACGTCCAGGGCGACGAGCGCGACATCGTCCTGATGAGCGTCTGCTACGCCGCCGGACCGGACGGCCGGATGCTGATGAACTTCGGCCCGATCAACACCGCCGGCGGCGAGAAGCGCCTGAACGTGATCTTCAGCCGGGCCCGGCAGCACATGGTCGTGGTCAGCAGCATCGAGCCGGACGCGATCACCAACAGCTACAACGACGGCGCGAACACCCTGCGCCGGTTCCTCTCCTACGCTGCGGCCGTCTCCCGCGGCGACATCCCCGCTGCCAAGGCCGCCCTGATGCCGTATGCGCTGGGCCAGGGCCGCAGGTCAGCTGAGAGATCGGCCGCGCGGGTGACGGGTGCTGTGGTCGAGCAGGTGCGGCAGGCGTTGGAGGCCCGCGGGGTCGAGGTCGAGACCGCTGTGGGCGAGTCCGTCTTCCGATGCGACCTCGCGCTGAAGTTGCCAGGCGACACCGGTCACCGGCTGGCTGTACTGGTCGACTCCCCTGAACGGCTGGCGGCCGACTCACTGCTGGAGCGGTTGACCACTCACCCCCGCGCCCTGACCACGACCGGCTGGCGGGTCCACCACGTCCTCACCACCGACTGGACCCGATCCCCCGACACCGTGATCAGCCAACTCCTCGACACCTTGCGCCGCCCGATCGACGCCTGACGAGCTACAGCGTTGTGCGGAGGCGCCAGAGGAGGGGGTAGTACCGGAGGTCCAGGCGGGAACGGAGGTAGCCGGCGCCGGAGGAGCCGCCGGTACCGGGTTTGGCGCCGATCATGCGTTCGACCATGACGACGTGGCGGGCTCGCCAGGCGGCAGCCAGCTCGTCGTGCTGGAGGAGGGCTTCGGCGAGCTCCCAGATCGCGGCGTACTTGCTGCGGTCGGCGGCGACGGTCTGCAGCGCGGTGCGGATCTCGTCCTCCGAATCGGTGGGGAAGCCGGCGGCGCGGAGCACGGCGAGGTAGGCGTCCCAGAGGGTCGGTTCTTCCAGGCGCTGTTCGAGGCGGGTGCGTTCGGCGTCGGTGAGGCCGCGGAAGCGCTTCACGAACGACGGGTCCTTCGCGCCGGACAGGAACTCGATCTCGCGGAACTGCACCGACTGGAACCCGCTGGCCGGCGACAACCGGTGCCGGAACTCCCCGAAGTCCTGCGGGGTCATCGTCTCCAGGATGTCGACCTGCTGGGTGAGGATGCGCTCGATCGTGTGCACCCGGCGGAGCAGGTGCTCGGCCAGCCAGAGCTCGTCGGCCAGCATCGCGTCGCGGGACGCGGTCAACTCGTGCAGGACCTGCTTGAACCACAGCTCGTACACCTGGTGGATGGTGATGAACAGCAGCTCGTCGTGGGCCGGCGGATCGGATTCCAGCCGCTGTTGGTCGAGCAGGGCCCCCAGCCGCAGGTAGCTGCCGTATGTCAGCCGGCCGCCTTCCTCGCCGAAATGCACGTCGACGCCGTCCCACCGCCCGGTCACCGCGTCGGCGTTCGGCTCGACCCCGTTGGTGTCGCTCGTGGTGCTCACGAGGCCGAGGATAACCGCCACGCCCGCCGGAGAAAGTCCGGGAGATGTGTGACCGCGCAGGAAGTTGCTCGTTGGGACAGGGGTAGGCGGGTCAAAGCGAGGATGTGACGGGGTCGCTATGGCGGACGTTTTAACGTTGGATCGAAGGACGGTCGGGCCGGCCGAGGTCGAGACCGCCCTGCTGGAGAACTACGCCGCGCTGGTGCGGCTGGCGTACCTGGTGCTGCCGCCCGCGCTCGGGCGGCATCGGCGGATCCTCGCCGCGCATGGGGTGGTCCAGCGGGCCCTGCCGGACCGGCGAAGACTCGAGCGCCAGCTGGCCGGCGAGCTGAGTGCCGCCGGCTTCCTCCGCCGTCGCGTGATCCGGGACGCGGTGCGTCAGGCCCACAGCCGTACGCCGCTGCGGTTGCTGCCGCAGGTCTGGGGGCTGCGGTTGTTCCCGCGATCGGGGGCAGCCGACGACCTGGCCCTCGATCAGGCGCTCGCGACTCGTTCACCGGAGGCACGGGCCGCCTGGGCACTGGTCCGGGCCGAGTCGGTGCCCATCGACGAGGTCGAGCACGAGCTGCGCGCGATGGGAGTCCAGCACCCGCAGGCCGCCATCACCGAGGCCTCGGAGCTGGACGATGACGCGATGGCAGGGGTCCACGGTCCGCTGGATGACGCCGTGTTCGACCCGTGTTCGGTGCGGCTGGCCCCGAGCGACCTGATGCGCCGGAAGGCCCGTGGCCGTGCGGTCGCGATCACAGTGACCGCCGTACTCGCGGTGGCGATCCTCATCTCGCTGATCGCCTCCGCCGGCCGCGACCAGGCACCGCAGGCCGCGCCGCAACAGCAGAACCAGCTCAACCCGGACAAGCTGTGGCGTACCGGAGCCGACCGCTGGCAGGACACGGCCCGGGTGGACTTCACCGCCTGGCCGGCCCGCGGCAGCCGTATCAACGACAGAGCCCTCCTCACCCAAGCCCTCACCACCTGGTCCACCGGGACAGGTGTCACCGGGATCGCCGGGACACCCACGGCCGCGCCCACCGAACCACCCCGGCTCCTGTACGCCGGTGACGTGGACGGCACGGCCGTGGTCCTCCTGTACGACGGACGCCGGCTCGCCCGGTACGCAGAGGGCGGACTCGTCGTCGCGCGCACCGACAACGCGGACATCACGACGTCCGGCGCAGTGGTTCTCAGCCGATCGGCGCGAGGGGTTCGTTTCCTCACCGCACCGTGGGTCGCGACGGCAGTGGTGCGCGATCTGCGAAAGCCGGATGCTCCGGGACAGCTGTTGGCCGAGGATGACGGTGTCACCGCGCCGGTGCGGCCACCTGCGAACGACTGCTCGTCCTGGCCCGGCATCGAGCTTCGGACGTCCGCAGCGATCGCCGACAAGCACTCGGTCCTCGTGACGGACCTTGGTGGGTTGAGTCCGACTCACCTCACCTACCTGCCGCCACCACCGGAAGGACCGGCCGGATCACCGCGGGAGGCGACCAGCGGCGCGGCGCTGACGAGCTGGGCACGGACGGTCTGTGGCCTGCAAACCTTGCAGAACAAGGGGATCAAGGCCGCCAACAACTGGCTCTTCGCGGAGCAGATCCTTCCGGACAAGACCGCTGCCAGCTGGATCTGCACCCGATCGGACGCGTGGGACGGCAATGGGCTCGCCACCGTCCGGCTGTTCCCGGCCGGGTTGTCGGCTGGGCAGGCGACCAACACCGCGATCTGCAGCCGATTCGACCAGAACGTCCTGGCCACCGCGGCCTGGCGAGCTCCCAACGGCACCACCTATCTACTCGCCGCCGGCAGCCGGCACGTTGACCGCATCACCGTCGGCACCGACACCGTTGAGGGCCGCCTGGTTGCGCTACCTGGCCGCACCACGTTCCGCGTGACCGCCCACCTGACCGACGGCACCACCATCACCCCGCTCAACAAGTAGAGGGCGGAGGGTCACGGAGTACGAGCGTGGTTGGGTCGGGTCCACGCGGAACGGCGGGAGCACGCCGTTCGGGGTCTCGCCCATCCCGGTCTCTGCGTCCTCCACGTGCAGCGTCACCCAGCCACGGTTGCGGACCAGCGGGAGCTGGAAGTCGTACTCCGCCCGATCCAGCCGGTCGTACTGCGTGACGCTGACGTCGACCGTGTCCCCCGGAGCAGCTGCAACGAGTACGCCGTTGCGGGAGTCCGACAAGCTCGCCCAGCGGGTGCCCGTGTGGTTCCCGTGGGCCTGCGGGCGCGAGTACCGGACGTACTGCTGTTCCACGCTGCTCCGATAGACACCGACCCGGGTCCCGGATGCCCGGTCGCTGTACGACTCCTCGGGCCCGCGGCCGTAATACGTGAAGCTGCTCAGGGATTCGGGGACCTGCAGGGAGAAGCCGATGCGTGGCAGGTAGGGCAACGTGGTCAGCTTGGTGCCGCGTGGGGTGACCTGGTGGGCCAGGGTGATCGTGCCGGCGGCGTCGATCGTGTAGGTCATGGTCTGGGCGAACGACAGCTGATCAGCATGGCCCGGGGCGGCCACGGCGCTGGGGACGATCAGCTGGATTCGTCCGTCGGGGAGGGGTTTCAGCTGCGGGGTTCCGACAGTTGTGCGGAGGCGATCGAGGCCGAGAGTGTTCCAGAGTTCGCGGTCGGCGGTGCCCCAGGAGTAGGTCTCGTTGGAGGTCGGCGGGCGCCAGACGTCCAGCTCCGGCCCACGTTTCAGCAACTCCTTGCCGCGAGCAACCATCGAGACGAGCGCGCCGCGGTCGAAGGCGTAGCGGAAGCCGGTGCCGGAGACGATGATCCGGCGGCCGGATGTAGTCACTGTGGGCTTTCCGGCGGCTGGCGTGTTGACGACGACTTTGCCGCCGAGTGGGAACTGGTCGCGCTGGAGCAGGCCGTCACGAGAGACCGCGTCCAGGTCGAGGAACCGCTCGACCGCCGACGCCGCGACCGGAAGACGCACCGTGCGCGAGCTGTCCGGCGGCAAAGTCAACGGCATGCTCCCGCGGCTGACCACCGCGTCGGCCTGCCGGACCGTCCAGCGCAGTTCGAAGGTGAGCGGCGCGAACTGCTGCTCGTTCCGGACCGTGACCAGCCCCGGCGCTGCAGACGAGAACCGCAGCGGCGACTGGGCCCAGGCCAGTTCCGCGGTCTCCGGCTGAAGTCGACGGTCTGTGCTGACCAAACCATCGGTCCCGGACAGGCTTACCGCCAGACTCTGGAACCGCCCGGCATCGACAGCCCGCTCGAAGTCGAGGGCCAGCACGGCATCATCGGCGTCGGCACCTGACGCGATCTCGTCGGCGGTCAGCGCGCGCGGCACGATCCGGATCCGGTCGAAGGTGCCATGGGCGAGCCGGGATTTGGTCTGGTCCTGCTGGGTCTGCGCGTTCCGCCCGACGTTCACCTCCCACAGCCCGGGCTCGATCGTGCCACTCGCTCTGGTTTGCGCCGCGCGCCGACCATCGACGTACAAGGTCAGCGCGGACCCGTCGTACGTGCCGGTGACGCGATGCCAGGTGGTTCGCCAATCCGGCGGGACAGTAGCGGCAACAGCCTGCTCGCGACCGTTGAGGGTGACGCGGAACTCGATCGTCGACGCATTGGTCTGCTGCAGGGCGTACTGCTTGCCCTTGGTCAGGATCGGCAGCGACCCAGTCCACGAACCCGGTTTCAGCCACGCGTCGAGAGTGAGCGGCCCGGCGATGTCGAGCACCGGATCACGGAACACGTCCACGTAGTCATCGAGGCTGGAGAGTTCGACGCCACGGCCGAAGCGCCCCTCGGCCAACGACGGCTTGCCGACGAAGAAGGCCTGCAAACCCTTCTGCGAGGTGTCAGGCGTGGTGACTAGCGGTTGGGAGAGGTTCTGTTCGGCCCAGTCCCAGATGAAGCCGCCCTGGATCGACGGGTTCTTCCGCGCCAGCGCCCAGAACTGGTCGAAGTTGCCCAGACCGTTGCCCATGGCATGCGCGTACTCGCCCATCACGATCGGCTTCCCCGGCGCCATCCGCTCCAGCCTGGCAGGGGTCGGATAACGAGGACCCGCGACATCGGCGTACGGCGCATCGCCGTCCGGATGGTTCGACTGGTGGTAGAGCAACCGGGTCGGCTCGTGCGCGTCGGCCCACTCGGCCAGCGCGAAATGTGCCGTACCGAGGCCGGCCTCGTTGCCGGTGTCCCAGAACACGACGCTGGGGTGGTTCTTGTCCCGCTCGACCATCGCGACGAACCGATCGTGATACGCCGCCTGCCATTCCGGTTTGCTCGCCAGGCAGACCGCCGGGCAGGCCTCGTGCGCGTGCGTCTCGATGTCGACCTCGTCGGCGATCAGCAGGCCGTAACGATCGGCCAGCTCGTACCAGTACGGGTCGCTCTCGTAGTGCGACGTCCGAACCGCGTTGATGTGCAACCGCTTCATCAACCGGACGTCCTTCTCCATCGCGGCCCGGGTGACATGCCGTCCGGTCTGCGGGTCGGTCTCGGCGCGGTTCACACCCTTGAAGAGGATGCGTTTGCCGTTGAGTAGGACCTGTTTGTCGCGCACCTCGATCTCACGGAATCCGACCCGTTGACTGGTCCGGTGGACTACCTCGCCGTCGGGAGCGGTCAACGAAAGAACCAACGTGTACAGCGTCGGCGTCTCGTCGGACCACTTCGCGGGATTCGGCACCAGCGCGGTCAGCGTCGTACTCAAACCAGTCAACGTGGTGACGACCGCTCCCCGCGGATCAAGCAGGGTCGCCGACAACTTGTAGCCCCCGGCATCGATCAGCTCGGCATCGACCGTGAGCAAGGCGTTCCGGTACGACGAGTCGAGGTCGGTGGTGATGTAGACGTCCTGGATCCGCGCCTTCGGCACCGAGTAGTTGTAGACGTCACGGAAGATCCCCGCGTACCGCCACTGGTCGTAGTCCTCCAAATAGGATCCGGCACTCCACCGATGAACCTGGACCGCGAGGGTGTTCCGCCCGGCCGACACCTTGTCCGTGATGTCGAACTCGGCCGGGCTGTAACCGCCCTGGTCGTAGCCGACGTACTTCCCGTTGACCCAGACGAAGTACCCGCTGGTCACCCCCTCGAACCTGATCAGTTGCCGACGGCCCTTTTCGGAGGCGGGGATGTCGAAGGTCCGCAGGTAGGCGCCGGTCGGGTTCACGTCGCGCGGCACCTTCGGCGGGGTGTCCGGCCAGAGCTCCTCCGGGACGTTCCGGAACATCGGGTGATCGAGGAAGTCGCTCTGCCACGTGTGCGGCACCTGCACGGTCGACCACCCCGACGCGTCGTACCCGGACTTCTCGAACCCGGCCGGCACCGCGGACGGCTTGGCGGACAGGTTGAACTTCCACGACCCGTCCAGCGAGCGCACGTACGGCGAGCCACTCGATGGCGTGCCACCGCCGAAGCGGACGGCGGCCGCGTCATCGGCGTACGGCCAGAGCCTGGTGTGCGGCGCGACCTGTCCCTCGGCGACCCGCTGGGGGTCCTCCAGGTACGCGTACACGTCGCGCGATCCGCCTTCCGAAGGCACCACCCCCGAGATCAACCCGGCCGCGCCGCACATCAGCACCAGCGCGAGGAGTTGCGCGATCGGCCGCACGGTCACCACTCTCCTCGCAATCCGCGGCCGGCCGGATCCGCCCGGCCGCACGCTAGGTCGATGCACACGAAGGGTCAAGAGTTGCACCTGTCCCACGTTTCCCTCACGGCCCGGTCACTCGACGTGTTGACGAGGTCACGAATCGCGGCCTAGCTTGCGTGGAAGCGCTCTCTTCCCTACCGCCCCGAGGGAGATCCACGATGATTGCTGCCGTCGTGTCCGCTGCACTTCTGACAACGTTGCCCCTGGGAGCGCCGCCAGCTCCTTCTCCTCCTCCGAGTACTCCGGCGGTGAGCATGTCCACGCAGGCGACCATCTGCAACAAGTACTGCGACGCACGCGACCCCGCATTGTCGCCCGGCGACCGGTCCCCGGTGTCGGCGACCATCTTCGGCCGGACGCTGCGGCTGCACTTCGACGACGCGGACGCGATGGGCTGGGCCTCGATCGAGAACGGCAACCCGGGTGACGAGGTCTGGCTGGACCGCTCGTTCGACGGCGGCCGGACCTGGGCGTCGGGCAGCCGACTCGGCAACACCGCGATCCCGGCCGGCCAGAGCGGCTGGCGGACGCTGATGTACAACGTGGACGACTGGAACAACCACGGCGTCGGCGCACTCCGGGCCTGCGGCAAGGCCGGCGACCGACCGGACATCGCCTGCACGCCCTGGGCGCGAACCACGTGGAACGCGGGCGAGCGCCGTACGGCGGCGGCCACCGCGCAGATGCAGTACTACAACCACTCGACGGGAGTGTTCGACACCACCGGCTGGTGGAACTCCGCGAACGCCCTGACCGCGGTCATCGACAACATCCGGGTCACCGGGATGGGCAGCTACCAGTACGCGATCGCCCGGACCTACGACCTGAACCTCAACGCCCAGCAAGGCCAGTTCCGCAACGACTACATCGACGACACTGGCTGGTGGGGACTCGCCTGGGTCGCGGCGTACGACCTGACCGGAGACGCGCGCTATCTCCAGACCGCGCGAGTCGACGCCGACCACATGGCGGCGTACTGGGACAGCACGTGCGGCGGCGGGGTCTGGTGGAGCCAGGCGAAGACCTACAAGAACGCGATCACCAACTCGCTCTACATCCAGCTGAACGCCGCCCTGCACAGCCGGGTCGCCGGCGACACCGTTTACCTGCAGCGGGCGCAGAGCGGCTGGACCTGGTTCCAGCAGACCGGGATGATCAACAGCTCGAACCTGGTCAACGACGGCATCGATCTGGCCACCTGCCGGAACAACGGCGATACGGCCTGGACCTACAACCAGGGGGTGCTGATCGGCGCGCTCACTGAGCTGTCTAAGGCAACCAACAACAGCTCGTATCTAACCAGCGCCCGGCAACTCGCCGACGCCGCGACGAGTGCCGGCTCCCTGCACACGTCCGACGGAATCCTCCGCGAGCCCTGCGAATCCGGCGACTGCGGCGGCGACGGCCCGTCGTTCAAGGGTGCCTACGCCCGCGGCCTCGGCAAACTCAACGCCGCCCTCGCCGACCACCCCTACACGGCCTACCTCCAACGCCAGGCCGACCGCGCCTACGCAACCGACCGCACACCGATGGACCAATACGGCCTCCGCTGGTATGGCCCCGTCGACAAACTAGACGCAGCCCGCCAGCAAAGCGCCCTGGACCTCCTGAACGCGACGCCATGAAGTGGGTGACCGAGGCCCGGCCTCGTCCCTGCGTCCGGGACGAGGCCGGGCATGAACTCACCGGACGGGGCCGAGGAGGTCGATGCCGTCGAGGGTGAAGGAGCCGTCGACCACTGAGATCTCCACGGTGTGTTCGTTGGTGGCGTCCAGGCCGCGCAGCCAGTACGAGGTTTGGCGGACGCCGGTGGGGCCGACAGCGACCCGGGTGGGCGGTGCGCCGTCGACGGAGACGTTCAGAGTGGCCGTGCCGGTGGCGCCGAAGAGGTTGAGGCCGGTTCCGTTGAAGGAGAAGGCTGCCGCTCCGCCGCTGCGTAGTACGTGGAGGGTCCGGTTGTGGTTGGCGAAGCCGACCTGCTGGAACTGGACCGCGCCCTGGTAGCCGAGACGGGGCGACGTGTCGTCGAGCTTGTCCGAGCGCCAGGCATGGCCGCCGATCGGGTCGATGTCCAGGTTGTCCCACTGGTTCTGGTAGTGCCCGGAGAGGAGGGAGATCCGTCCGCTCATCACCGGGTTGGCGCTGCTGTCGGTCCAGGTGGTGAGCCGGCGCCCGTCCACCGATGGGGTCAGCACATTGTCGACGGCCTCCAGCGACAGGCGGTGCCAGGCCGCGGGATCGAAGCCGTCGATCGTGCCGGCGGCGACCACACTGTCGAGCTTACGTAGCTCCCATGCACCGGTTGGCACAACGCGAAGGGCGTAGGCGGCCAGGTCCGCGCCCTGCGAGACGATCTGCCGGACGCCGAGGCCGGCGTAGTTGGGGAGCGTTGCGTCGCGTACCTGCTGGTCGAACCGGACGTCGATCGACGCGCGGTAGTTCGCCCAGGTGTGGTCGCCGAGGATCGTCGACGTCCCGCCGGTCGGCAACTGGTTCTGCGAGCCGTTGCCCCAGACGTTCCAGGTGTAGCCGCGGTTGCCGGCGTGGATCTTCTGCTGCAGGACGTTGCGGTGGGCGGTGTCATCGGTCCCGATGACCTCGAAGGCGCCGTTCTGGTCGGCCGTGTAGCGAGGTGTGCGGCCGCGGCGCTCCAGGTAGGACATCTTCACGCCGTTGACGTCCTCGGTGGGATATCCGGCGTACTCGAAGTCGTCGCTGTAGGGCAGTTCGAGCGGCGCGTCCTCGGCGGTCGCGGCGTAGTCACCAGGAGCGTACGGCGCGGCCGACTGGTGTACGCCGCGCTCTCGGGTGGTCAGGCTGAGGATGGAGTAGGGCTGTACTTCGACCCGGTAGACGGAGTACCGGGTGCCGTCCGCTCCTCGCTCGGTCCGGTCGGGCGTGATGTAGCCAAGGTGCTGGAACCAGTTCGCGTCCACCGGCTGCCCGGCCGAGTCCGGGCCCTTGGTCCGCCACAGGTGGAGCGGGGTGTCGGAGTCGGTACCGAGATCGGCCACCTTCACCTCGAAGTAGCGGGGGGCCGCGGTGTTGTTGGCGTGCACCTGGGCGAAGTCGGTGGGACGCCCGGCCGATGCCTCGGGGACCGATGCCCTCGCCGGGAGGGCCGGCTCACGCAAGGTCAGGTAGGTGCGGGTACTGGCATCGACCGCTGTGCCGCCGTCGGCGAACGGCCCGTCGCCGTAGCTGGCGCCCTCGATGTACTCCCAACCCTTGCCGATGAATTGCATGAAGTGCCGGACCAGCACGATGCCCACGCCGCCCTCGTAGTACCCGGACCAGGGGTCGGAGGCTCGGATGAGGTGCTTCGGCGAGTAGGACGACCCCTCGTACAGCGCGCTGACGGCCGGCTGGAAGAGGAACGAGGTCATGTGCGCGGGGTTCTCGCCGGAGCCGGACCAGCGGTAGGAGTTGATGAACCGGTCGGCGATGTCGACGGCGGAGACGGCTCCGCCGACGCCACCCCTGGCAGGTTCGGCCGTGATGCGGTACTGCGGGTCGATCATCGGGGCGACGCCCTCGGAGTAGATGACCTCCATGCCGTGGTCCTTGTTGAGCCGGGTCAGGTTGGGCCCGCCGCCGATGGTGTAGTGGATCCCGATCGCGTCGACCTGCTCCAGTGCCTCGGGGCTGTTCAGGATGTGGTCCGAGACCCGTTCGCCGTTGCGGTAGGAGTCGAGCGCGACGATCTTGATCTTGGCGTAGTCGTAGCGGGCGTCGCCGGCCTTGGCGTCCTGCTCGAGGCGCTTCGCGACGTAGACCGTCCAGGCGAGCTCGGAGCTCATGTAGTTGCTGTGGACCTCGTTCTGCGAGGGGCTGAGGTAGTCGAACTTGACGCCGTACGTGTCGTACGCCGCGTCGATCGTCTCCTTGTACCAGCGGTAGCGGTCCTCCCAGCGGTTGCCGGTCCAGGACGGCTCGGCCCAGCGGAGCGCCTCGACGCTGAGGTGCGGGTTGATCTTCTTCGCATCCGCGATCATGCGGAAGCCCGCGCCCCGCAGTACGTTCGCCGGCTCGTCTGCCGACCGCTTCGAGGCGGGTTCGGCCCCGGACGAGGTGTTCACGTCCGCACCCAGCTCGACCTTGAGGTGACTCAGCCCGGCGCCCGTTCGCTGGTTGAACATGAGGTTGAGGAGCTTCCAGTAGACATCCGGGTGCTCCTCGCGGTAGTCCAGCAACAGGCGCGAGGTGTTGTTGCACGAGACAGAGCCGAAGCCGCCGAACTCGTTGAACGGGTTACCCGCGGCGTCCCGCTCGACGTCGTCGCCGTCGACGACGATGGTGCTCCAGGGTGAGGAGTCGTCGCCGAACCGCAGGTGCGATGAGCCGCGCTTCGGTGCGGCATCGTCGGTGAGGGGTGCCGAGATCGCTGTGGTCGGCAGCGCCGCGGCGACGATCGCGGTGGTCGCCGCGATCGCCAGAACGCTGCGACGCGTCCTTCGTGGCAGGGCAGGTTTCACTGGGACTCCTCGGGGAGGACTCGGGACAACTGGAGTTTGGTATTGGTGAAGACGACCCACAGGGCGCATCCGGGCACAGTGGCGAGGCCGGCCGGCGGGACCTGGCTGACGATCACCACGGCGGCCACGAGCACAACCAGGGAGAGCACGCTGAGGGCCCAGGTACGGACGGCGGCGTAGACGGCCAGTCGCAGCGCCGCCCGGAGCGGCAGCTCGGGTTTTGTTGCCGACAGCACCAAGAGGGCGAGGCCGGTGGCGAGCGTGAGGACCACGAGCACGGCCAGCAGCGGGACGACGGCCGCGCCCGGCATCGCGTCGTACAGGAGCCTGATGTCGGCGACGAGGATGCCGATCAGGCCGACGACTGCCGCCCAGAGGAGAACGGCGCGGACAGCGAGAACACGGTAGGCGCGGAAGAGGACCGGCAGCGACGGGTCCTCACCCGCAAGGTACGCGAACGCGGCTGCGACCGAAGGCCCGAGTGGGACTGCGAGGACGGCGAAGAAGACCGGGTAACGCCACGGCTGGGCGACCGTCGCGAGCGCGAAGAACAGCGGCACGCCGCCGATCGCCAGGCCGAGGTTGATGACCAGTGTGCGGTGGACGAACGACCAGATCAGGTCCCAGGCGTCGGCGCGGACGTTGACCCGTGCCAACGGCCCGGTCAGTGGCGGGGTCATCACTTCATCCCGCTGGTCGCGATGCCCTGCACGAAGTACTTCTGGCCGAGCAGGAAGATCACCAGGATCGG
This sequence comes from Kribbella caucasensis, assembly GCF_004361855.1. Taxonomy (GTDB): domain Bacteria; phylum Actinomycetota; class Actinomycetes; order Propionibacteriales; family Kribbellaceae; genus Kribbella; species Kribbella caucasensis. The sequence goes on along the minus strand of NZ_SNWQ01000003.1, from coordinate 145,201 downwards.
CAGCACGGACAGCACCGACCCGGTCATGATCATCGCGTACTCCGCGTCGTACAGGCCGACGAACGAGCGCAGGCCGAGCTGGATGGTCCACAGTTTGTTGTCGGTGAGGTAGATGAACGGACCCATGTAGTCGTTCCAGGTGTTCACGAACGTCAGCAACGCCAGACTGGCCAACGCCGGCTTCGACAGCGGAAGGATGATCCGGGCCCAGATGCCGTACTCCGACAGCCCGTCCAGCCGGGCCGCCTCGCTCAGTTCGTCCGGGATGGTCAGGTAGTACTGCCGCATCAGGAACACACCGAAAGCGCCGAACGCCTGCAGCAGGATCAGCGAGAGGTGCGTGTTCACCAGGCCCGCCTTCTGCATGATGATGTACTGCGGCACCATGTATGCCTGCCAGGGCACCGCGATCGTCGCGAGATAGGCCAGGAACAACGCGTCCCGGCCGGGGAAGCGGACCTTGGCAAACCCGTACGCCGCGAAGCTGCCGGTCAGCACCTGCAACGCAGTGATGACGAGGCTGAGGAAGACCGAGTTGCGCAGATAGGTGACCAGCGGGATGCGCTCCCAGATCCGGGTGAAGTTGTCCCAGTGAAACTCGGCCGGGATCCACCGGATCGGCACGCTGAACACTTCGGCATCCAGCTTCAGCGACGACGACACCATCCAGGCGAACGGCACCAGCACCGCGACCGAGAGCACCACCAGCAGCAGATACGCGAACGCTCTCCGCACACTCGGTCGCCGGCGCGGTCGCGGCACCTCAGCCGGCGGGGCCTCGACCGGCGCCGGCGGGGAGATGGTCAGGGTCATCGCTCACTCCTTCGCTGCCACTGGAACTGCACCACCGTGATGGTCAGCACGATGACGAACAGCACCATCGACACTGCGGACGAGTAGCCGAACCGGCCTTGGGTGATGCCCTCCCGGAAGATCACCTGGGACAGCACCAGCGTCGACCGGCCCGGGCCGCCCTCGGTCATCACCTGGACCAGGTCGAACACCTTGAAACTGGAGATCGTCAGCATGATCAGCACGAAGAACGTGGTCGGCCGCAACGACGGCACGGTGATGTTCCAGAACCGCTGCCAACCGCTCGCCCCGTCCACCTGAGCCGCCTCGTACAGCTCCCCCGGGATGGTCTGCAACCCGGCCAGGTAGAGGATCATGTAGTACCCGAGGTCACGCCACACGCTGGCCAGGATCACCGCCGGCATCGCCCACGTCGTCGAGGTGGTCCAGCCCGGCGGGTGATCGATCCCGATCGCCCGCAGAAACTGGTTCACCGGCCCGAGTTCCGGGCTGAGCAGCATGTTCCACACCACGGCCACCGCGACCAGCGACGTGATGTACGGGAAGAACAGCGCGGTCCGGAAGAACCGCACACCCCTCAGTCTCTGGTTCAGCAGTACTGCGAATCCGAGCGCGGCGCACAACGTCAGCGGGACGTGCCCGACCGCGTAGTAGGCGGTGTTGCGCAGCGCCGTCCAGAACGTGTCGTTGTGGATCATCCGCTCGAAGTTGGCCAGCCCGACCCAGCGTGGCGTGCTGTACGAATCCCAGTCGAGGAAGGCCAAGGCGAGCGAGGCGATCACCGGCACCAGGGTCAGCACGGCGAAGCCGAGGAAGTTCGGCAGGATGAAGCTCCAGCCGACCCAGGTGTTGCTCCGGCGCCGACCCACCTGGGTCCGTGGAGAGGCGGGCAGCGTGACCGTCATGGTGTCAGCCGACCTCGTTCTTGACCCGCTTGGACATCTCGGCCAGGCCGTCGTCCAGGGACTTCTCACCGGTCATGATCAGCTCGTGCTCCTCGACCAGGATCTGGTCCACGTCCGAGGACTTGTCGCCGACCGGCATCTCCAGCACGACCTCGCCGGGCTTGAACGCCGACTTGGCGACCGCGTCGTTCGGCACACCCGGCAGGGCGAAGTACGTGTCGAGGATCGCTTGGGTCTGCAGCGACGGGGTGACACCGGCCTTGGCGACCGCGGTCGCGCCGGCCTCGCTCGCGGCCCACTCGACGAACTTCTTCGCCGCGTCGGTGTGCTTGGAGTTCTTGTTCACCGCGAACGCAGTCGGCGAACCGAACGTGGTCACCTTGCCGTCGGTGGCCCGCTGCGGCAACGGCGCCATCCCCCACTCCACCTTGGTCTTGCCCGACTTGGTGTCGGCCAGCAGCCTCGAGGCGTACCAGGTGCCCATCGGCATCAGCGCCGCCTTGCCGGTGGCGAACATCGTGTCGTAGGTGATCTTCTGGCTCGAAGCCGTTGCCCAGGGCATCAGAGTGCCGCCCTGCTGGAGATCGAGCGTCATCCGGTACTGGTCCTTGAAGAAGCCGTAGTCGCCGCCGAGCAGGTCGCCGCCGGCCTGAGCCGCCGCGGTCGCCTGGACGACGGATCGCCAGGTGTGCTGGTGCGCGCCGTACACCTTGTTGGCGCCGTCGCCCTTGGTCAGGCTCTTGGCGAGGGTGGCGTAGCCGTCCCAGCTGAGGTTCTGCAGCTTGGACTCGGCGACACCGGCCTGCTTGAGCAGGGTCTTGTTGTAGTAGAGCACCCAGAAGTCCTGGCGGTAGGGCAACGCGTAGTACTTGCCGTCCAGGTCGTAAGCGTCCAGTCCGGACTGCTTGGCCGGATCCAGCTTCTTCGCCTCGTCGGTCAGCGGGACCAGCTGGCCGCGGGTGCCGAAGCGGGAGTAGTCGATGACGTTCTTCATCGTCAGCACGTCGGTGCTGTCGCCGCCGGCCAGCATCGTGGTGACCTTCTCGGAGTAGTCGTCGGCGAGGATGTCGACCGGTTCGACGTCGATGTCCGGGTTGGCGTTCTCAAAGCCCTCGATGATCGCCTTGAACTCCGGCGTGGTGGCGTAGTTCCAGAGCGCGACCTTGAGGATCTGCTTGCCGTCGGCGGTCTGCCCGCTGCCGCTGTCCCCACCGCCTCCGCAGGCGGTGAGGAGGGCCAGCGCCGCAGTGGCGGCGAGGGTGGTGGTGAGGTGTCGCTTCACGACGATCTCCTTGAGGTGGTACTGCGGACGGAAGGGTGCGAGTGGTTCAGGCGGTCAGGGGGAACGCCTCGGCGGTGATGCGGGTGCGGAGCGGTTCGCCGGTCAGCCAGCGGCTGAGTTCGTCGAGGGTGTGGTCGGTGAGACGGTGGATCTCGGTGCCGAGTGAACCGGCGATGTGCGGGGTGACCATGACGTTCCGCGCCGACCGCAGTGGGGAGTCCGGCGGCAACGGCTCGGGGTCGGTGACGTCGAGAATCGCGAACAGCCGGCCGGATCGGCACTCCGCCGCCAGCGCGACCGAGTCGATCAGGCTGCCGCGGGCCGTGTTCACGACCGTCGCGTGATCCGGCAGCTGGGCCAGCTCGGCGGCGCCGATCAGGCGATACGTGCTGGGCAACGCGGGTGCGTGCAACGAGAGGACGTCGACTCGCGGCAGGAGGTCGGCCAGCTCCACGAGCTTCCCGCCGGCTTCGGCGACCGCGCCCGCGTCGGCGTACGGGTCTGCCACCAGCACGGTCGGGCCGTCCAGGGTGCGGAGCAGCTCGACCACGCGGCGGCCGATCCGGGAGAAGCCGACGACGCCGATCGTGCGCTGGAAATTGGAGAGGTCGCCGAAGCCCTGCAGGTGGCTCCAGCCCCGGTACGCCGTATCCGCGTCGGCGGCGAGGAACGGCGCCTTCTTCCCGGCGAAGATGATCGCGGCCAGGGTGTACTCCGCGACCGGGACGGCGTTGGCGTCGGCGGCGCTGGTGACGACCAGATCGCGGGCCCAGAGCGCGTCGTCGGCGAACGAGCGAACGCTGCCGGCGGCGTGGAACACGGCTCGCAGGTTGGGCGCCGCCGCCAGCCGGTCGCCCGTCAGCCGGGGCACTCCCCAAGAAGTGAAGAGGAGGTCCGCCGCGGCCAGCTGGGACCGGGCCGAGGATGAGTCGAGCTCGTCCAGCCAGATCGGCTCGGGCAGGCTGACCAGGGCGCCGAGCCGGTCCAGCCGGGACTGGTCGAAGTGGGCGCGGAACGCGTCGCGGTTCATCACCACCAGCGCGTTCGGCCGTCGTCTCGTCATCCGCGGGTCCGGCAAGCGGTTACCGTTGCACTCATGTGAACATAAGATGTCTTCTCTGTTCAGGACATCTACAGGTCATTCACAATCGAATGAAAACGTTCAGATTCGTACAGACCAATCTGGGAGGTGTGCCGAGTGTCGGACGACCGTCTGTTCGGGCTCCAGCGGCACGAGCGCGTGATGGACGAACTTCGCCGGCACGGCGCCGTCCGGGTGAAGGAGCTGGCCGAACTGCTCGGCGTCAGCGAACTGACCATCCGCCGCGACATCGCCACCCTGGCCACGCAGAACCTGCTCACCAAGGTCCACGGCGGCGCGACCCTCCCGACCGAGCTCGCTCCCGCCACCCAGGTCCGCCGGCGCACTGCCGCGGCCCCACGCTTCACCATCGGCATGGTGGTCCCTTCACTGGACTACTACTGGCCGCCGATCGTCGGCGGCGCGCGTTCGGCGGCGGCCGCCCAGGGGGTCGCGATCCAGCTGCGCGGCTCGACGTACGACTGGGCCGAGGACCGCCGCCAGATCACCCGGCTGATCGAGTCCCAGCAGGTGCAAGGTCTGCTGCTCGCGCCGAACCTGGACGGCGAAGACGTCGGCGAGATGATCCAGTGGATCGGCGACCTGCCGGTCCCGGTCGTCCTGGTCGAGCGCCAACCGCCGCGCTGGACCCCGACGAAGTCCCAGCTCGAGTGGGTTCGCAGCGATCACGCGCTCGGCGTCGAACTCGCCGTCCGCCATCTCCACGATCAAGGTCATCGCCGGATCGGACTCCTGCTGTCCAAGGGCAGCCCGACGTCCGCCCACCTGGCCCGCGGCTGGGACCTGGTCTGCGGCGATCTCGGCATCGACGCGGACCTGGTGATCCGCGAATCGGTCCGGATGAACGAGCCCGGCCATCGCGAGACCATCGCGCACCTGCTGAACCGTTGCCGTTCCACCGGTACGACGGCGCTGGTCATCCACTCCGATCCGGACGCCATGTCCGTCGCGCAGTACTGCATCGAGCTCGGCATGGCGATCCCGGCCGATCTCGCGATCGTTGCCTATGACGACGAAGTGGCCCAGCTGGCCGAGCCGGCGATGACCGCGGTCCGCCCGCCCAAGGCGATGGTCGGCCGCACCGCCGTGGAACTCATGGTCGCCCGTCTCAACGAAGGCCGCCGGCGTCCGATCCAGCGCGTGCTGATCACTCCGGAGCTGATCATCCGCGACTCGTCGATGCCGCTGCCTGTCCCGGTCCGCTCAGTCTGAGCCGAGCTCGAGCTCGCCCGTCTCACCGTCGTGCCACCCGATTCGCACGGTACTGCCGTCGAGCTCGAGCTGTGGCAGGGGTTCCGGGGCGGCCTGAATGGACCAGTACGGCCCCCGTCGTACGGCCCCATCGACAAACTCGACGCAGCCCGACTGCAAACCTAGACCTCCTGAACGCCACTCCATAAGTCGGCCCTGACCTGGAACATCGACCTCGGCGCTAGCAGCTCGGCGCTAGCAGCCGGAGGGCGCCACCAGCAGCGATCATCCAGCGGGAGCAGCCCGAAGAAGACCGAATGGCGCCGCAGTTTCGGCGGTCGTCGCGAACTCCAGGAGCAACGGCGCACCGCCACCCATCAGAACCCAGCGAGCTACCCACCCGACCGAACTTCCCTTGAAAACAAGGGATATCAAGGTCGGACGATTTGGTGATTCGAACATTTGTTCGATAGAATTAGAGCATGTTCGAAGGAGACTTGTCAGGGCTGACCGCGGCCGAGGTGCTCGCCTCGGCCGCCGAGCACCACGCCACGGCCCGCGAGCATGAGGTGAGTGTCCTTGTCCATGCCCAGCAGTTCGCCGCCCTCCACAGCGTCGACACGCTGCCGCGCCGCGACCGCGGTGGTCAGCGTGGCCGGGAGCGGGGTGTGGTGCTGGGCGGTGCGGGCTGCCCCGAGATCGCCGAGTTCGCACCGGCCGAGTTCGGCGCCGTCGTCCTCGGCGTCTCCGCCGGCGTCGCCGCCGAGTTCGTCGGCCAGGCCCTGGCCCTGCTGCACCGCCTCCCCCGCTGCTGGGCCATGGTCCAGGCCTACGAGGCAACCCCGTGGAAGGCCCGCAAGATCGCCACCGCCTGCCTCCACCTGTCCCTGGAGGCGGCCGCGCTCGTCGACCACGAAGTCGCCGGCATCATCGACTCGGTCACCCCGGCCCGGCTCACCACCATCGTCAAGGCCGCCCTCTGGAAGGCCGACCCCGAGGCCGCCGCGGCCGCCGCGAAGCAGAAGCAACGCGAACGCGGCGTCTACGTCGCCCAATCCGACGACAACGGCACCAAGGCCATGTACGTGCTGGCCGCCTCCGGTGACGTGATCCGCTTCGACGCCACCATCAACTCGATCGCCGACGCCCTGAAGACCCTCGGCGACACCGACCCGCTGCGCCTGCGCCGCGCCCGCGCGATCGGCATCCTCGCCGACCCCGACTACACCCTCGCCCTCCTCACCGCCGCCCAAGAAGCCCGCACCGCAGCCACCGCCCCCGCCAACCCAGCCGCGTCGGCCGACCCGGCCACCTCCGCCAACCGCCCCAGTGCGGCCGCGCGCCCCGCGGCCGCGGTCGATTCCGCGGATCCTGCCGACACCGCCGACCCGGCTGACCCGGTCGACGCCACCGATCCCTCAACTTCTGCGAACCCCGCACGCCCCACCCGCCCCGCCGACGACCTGGCGACCGCCCCGGTCCATGCCGGCCCCGCCGCCACCAACGACCCGGCCGATCCCGCGGCCCCGGTCGACCCGGTCGGTCCCGCTGAATCCGCGCACTCGACCGACCCCGTCGACGACACCGACCTGGGCGAATGGTGGATGCGGGAACCCGACGACGAGACCGACCGCGACGCACCACACCCCAGCACCAGCGACCTGCCCGACCCCCTCGACACCCCACCCCGCCGACCACCACCCGACCCCGGCAACCCCACCCCCACCACCATCGACGACGACGACGCCGAACCGATGGACACCGCCGCACGCCGCGCCCTCAACGCCACCCTCAACCGGCTCGACGGCATCGCCCCCGGCACCAGCCTCGGGGGTGCGGGTGGGCGTGCTAGGAGTGGGCGTGCGGCCGCGGGCACGGGCGGGACCGTGGTGTACGTGCACCTGACCCACCAGACCCTCGCCACCGGCACCGGCGTCCTGCGGGTGGAGAACCTCGGCCCACTCCTCGCCGACCAGCTCGCCGAACTCATCGGCCACCGCCCCTACATCGTGAAACCGGTGATCGACCTCAACCACAACATCAGCGTCGACGCCTACGAAATCCCGGCCCGGATCCGGGAACGGATCAAGCTCACCTACCCGGTCGAGCAGTTCCCGTACGGCACCGCGCACACCACCAACACCACCGACCTCGACCACATCCAGCCCTACGATCCCCTCGGACCAACCGAGCAGACCTCCACCACCAACCTCGCGCCGTTGCGCCGGTTCACCCACCGGCTGAAGACGCACGGACGCTGGCAGGTCCGCCGACTCGACGACGGTGCACTGGAGTGGACCAGCCCACACCGGTTCACCTTCCGGGTAGACCACCGAGGCACCCACCCGACCTGGCCCACCTCGCCGGAACCGACTAATTGAATCGGTCGGGAGGCGCCAGGTCGACCGAGCTGGGGTCGCCATCTCCCCACTCGACGACGACCGTCGTGCCGGTCAGCCTGACTGTCGGGAGAGGTTGCTGGGAGGTTGTGGAGCCCACGAGCGTCACCACGGCTGCATAGATACGGCCTGCGACGGGATTGGTTCGTAGCAACGGGATCGCGGTGTGTTCACCAACCGGGCTGCTAGCATCCAGACGGCGGATCTCGGCGTCTGCGAAACCGATGCCCCCGGCAATGATCGACGCCAGGCCTGTCTTCGTCTCCACACGGGCACTGGGTCCGTCGATCACCTCAGTCGGCGGTTCGTCAGCGGAGAGGGGCCAGCCGCTGATCTCCAGAGACCAGGACCGATCGAGCGAGGCGTCCGGCGGGATCAGCACGGCTCGTACCTCTTGGTTGCCGCGCAACGCCGAGCCCATCACGATCCGCGGACCGTCCACCACGGTTCCCGAGCGACCTGAGCCGTGCTCCGGGCCGGTGTCCTCCGCAGTGCGGACCCAATGCGTCGAGGCCACAGAGACACCGGGACCAATGGTGGTGAAGCCATTGCGGTGACTCGGGCCGAGGTCTGGGTGGACCAGCGCGATGGAGTTCTCGACAGCTTCCGACCACGCGCGCTGACCCAGCGGCGGCATGGTGTGGGTGGAGTAGCCGAGCCTCGCGTAGAGCGGGGAGTCAGTACGCCGGTCGCCGGGGTTCGAGTGGTCCGTGCCGTGGTTCGCGATGCGGACGATGCCGTCGGACTGCGTGCCGCTGACGAGCCAACCGGGTTCCGGCAATTCCAAGGTGAAGTCGCCCGACTCGACCGGCAGCGGTTGCTCCGGTTCGACCCAGACCGGGTGGTCTGGCGGCAGCAGCAGGCCGAGCATCCCCTTCACCGCCCAATACGGCGAACCCGGGCCGGAGTACGACTGGGCGATCGCCGGCCATTCGCCGTACCAACCGAGGTTCAGCAGACCGCGCTCGTCGGGGACGCCGCGGTCGAGGAAGTGCCCGAGCATGCCAGAGGCCGCACGGCGTAGGAGACCCATCGGCAGGTCCGTCGCGCCGGTGATCGCGCCCATCCAGAGTGGTGCCGCCGCAGCGAAGCGGTAGGTGAGGCTGCGGCCTTGGATCAAAGGGGATCCGTTGCCGCCGATCAGTTGTACAGCCGTGTCCAGGTACGCCGAGAGCCGGTCGCGCCAGGCTGCCTCGAGCCGAGGTTCGCACAAGCTCCCGTCCATCGATGCCCAGAGCAACGGATAGACGTGCAACGCCCAGCCGTTGTAGTGGTCGAAGGCGCGTTCGGGCCCATCGGCGTACCAGCCGTGGTCGCGGTACAGGGACTCGTGGACGGCGAGCCCGCTCTCGATGTCCGCGAGCAACCAGGGGCCGCCGACTGACTTGAGGAAGGTCTCGACAACGATCTGAAACCAGACCCAGTTGATCGGCGGATACTCCTCGCCGACCACGGTCGACAACCACGCGACCACTCGCTCGCGATCGGTGTCGGCCAGCCGGTCCCAGAGCCACGGCCTGCTGAAGTGAAGCCCGAGGGCGATCGAGCAGGCCTCCACCTTGGCCTGGCCGAGCTGGTCCGGCCGCGGCCAGGCGTGCGGCGAACCCGGATCCGTGCCCGCCCGCAAACCCTCGGCGTACCAGCCGGCCAGATCGTGCGGATCGTTGCCGTCCTCGCCGCGCAACCGGATCGCCGCAAGCAGGAACGATCGCGCGAACGCCTCCAGCGAATCACTATCCCGGCCGTACGCGCTCGATCGTCCGGGCAGGTCGATGCGCGCGTGATCCGGTGAGGCCCACGGTCGCAAGGACAGCAACAGTCCGTCCGCGGTCGAGGCCCAGGACTCGCGCGCCTCAGTCATGCGTGCTCCCCCGGGTGAACTTCAGTTCGAAGGTTGTCCCATCGGTGTCGATGATCAGCCGGTGTACGTACGGGCCCCAGACGCCTTCCAGCAGGTCGTCGTTCACCGGGCGTCGTTCCAGCCGACCAGTGCCGAGTGCGGGATCCCAGCTCAACCGGGCCAGGCCGCCGCTCAACGTCTTGACCAGTAGCTCACCGGGCGCATGCGCCGTCGGCTCGCCACCGATCACGAAGTGCTCCTCGACCCGCACACCTTCGTCCCACTCGTCTACGATCCGGATCTCCTGCGCCGAACGGTCCAGCGTCGCCGACCGCTTCAGCCCGCCCGATGGATAAGCCTCGGCAAGGCTCAACTCGAGTGAATCGAAAGCCTCTTCCCGCCGTACTGCGACGTCGGTGGCTCGCCATCGCGCGCCAGGTGGCTGTTCCTGCCCAGCCACGACCGGGAGGTTGTGCCATTCGCTGCGGACCACCCACTGCTCGTACCGCCGGTCGGAGAACGAGATCGCCGTGTAGGTCGGCTGACCGAGATCGATCAGCACCGGTGTCGCGTCGAGCGCGGCGATGAACGACCCGACGTCGTTGTGGTTGTGGTTCTCATCGTTGTGGCCGCCCTTGACCGCCAGCGTCAGGCCGTCGACCCCAGCAGCCTGTTCGCGAGCGACCAGGAGCTGAACGTTCGAGAGCCAGGTGGACCTCGGCAACGGCGACGAAGCGGGGACTGCAGACCACCACTCGTCATCGAGCAACGCGACCAGCGCACGACCGAGACCGGCGTCGGGCGACAAGGGTTCGTGCCGATGGGCAGCAGCCTGGGCGACCACCTCGGCATCACCGATCCGGCGTCCCCAGGTGTGCAGGATCTGCCAAGGCTGCTTCGGGTCGTGGTGGGCGGGGCCGTCGCCGACATTGACGTACCACCCGCCGCCGAGGGTCATTCGTTGCGGATACCGGGCCAACTCGGCCAGCGGCATACAGGTCCAGGGGGCGAACTCGTGGTCGGTCACCCGATCGAGCAGTTCGAGCGCGGAGGCGAGCCGGGCCGGGCCGTTCCACCAGTAGGAGTAGCCCTCGTCGCAGCCGCCGTCGGCCGGGAGCGCGCCGAGGTAGCGATCGAGACCCTCGACGACCAGGTCGACCGCCTCGGTCTGGATCTCGGGATCGGTCTCCAGGAACAACGACGCGGCGAGGACATGGCCGTGGATCCACGGATTCCAGTTGTGCAGGTGACCGTCGAGGCCGAGCCAGTGCCACCGGCGGTCGGTCAGGAACGGACGGAGTACGCGGCGGCGGGTCTCCTCGCGCAGCCGGCGGCGCAGGCCGGGCACGCGTTCGTCCAGTGCCGGCGCAAGGACGAGGTCGGCCCAGGCCAGAACCGCGACCGTCTCGGCCGCACCTAGATCGAGATACGGCTGAGCCGGATCCGCGAGGACCTCACCCTTGGCCGTCGCGAAGGACTCGTGGGCCGCCCAACACCAAGTTGTCTGCTCACACAACAGCAGCAGTCCGTCCGCGGCCGCATCGACGTAGATCTCGTCGCCGGTCAGCGCTGCCGCGAGGACCGCCGCGCTGGTACGCCGGGTGAGCTTGCGGGCCTCGTCCTCGTACGCCGTCCGCACGCCGTCCCGCCAATAGCGGGCAAAATCGGACAGCAACGTGTGCGGCCAGGGCCGCTCCAGATCGGCCGACGCCTCGGCCAGGATCGAGTCGGTCGCGACCCGATCCCGCGATTCCCAGCAGGCCCGGTCCCGCAGATCGGGGATGCCCGCCCGGTCGCGGGCCGCCCCGATCGCCGCAGTACGGGTTGCCGGATCGAGCGCCTGCCAACGCTGGAGGAGTGACACCGGCCTACTCTGCTCGATCCACGGGTCGGTAGCCAGGGGACGATCGGATCCGTTCAGGTTCGAACAGGTCGCGTTGATCGCCTCGGATCCCGGTGACCGGCGAGTACTGCCATGATGTGCGGCATGGAGCTGAAGCTGTCGGCGTCGTACGACGCCACCCCTGAGGAAGTCTTCGCCATCGTCACCGACGCCACCTTCCGCGAGCAGGCCTGCGAGAAGACCAAGGCGCTGTCGTACGACGTCAAGGTCACCGAGTCCGGTGGCGACACCGTCGTCCGGGTACAGCGGGAGATGCCGTCGAACGACGTACCCGACATCGCGCGGAAGTTCGTCGGGCAGACGTTGACCGTGGTGCAGACCGAGACCTGGCACCCGGCCGGGGCGGACGGCACCCGGCACGCGGATGTGAAGGGTGAGATCACCGGTACGCCGGTCACGCTCAAGGGCACCGCCAGGATCGAGTCCGACGGCAAGCAGACCGTTCAGGCGATCGAGCTCGACGTCAAGGTCAGCGTCCCGCTGATCGGCAAGAAGATCGAGCCGTTCGTGGTCGACGCGATCAGGTCCGGGCTCACCAAGGAGCACGAACTCGGCCGCGACTGGCACGACGGCACCAACTAGTCGGAGACCAGGGTGCGCAGAGCCACGTGGCCTTCCTCGTCGATGACGTAGTGTGCGTGTCCCTCGTGATCGACGGACACGCCCTCTACCCGGCGGATGTCGCCGAAGTGGTGGACGACCTTGCTGCCGACCACGCCGCCGTTGCTGTCTTGCGGTAGCTCGAAGCGCACATGTTCGGAGGCGGCCAGGGCGCCTTCCGGGTGATCCGCCAGCACGGTGGCCGACTTTCCGGAGGCATCGAGGTCACCGATCACGGCGTCGAACGAGTCGCCGCCCGTGGTGTCGAGAGCCCGGAACCCGGCCGGCGCCTCGACGCTGCCCACATCGCCTAACACCCACACGTTGCCGCACCTCGGTACGGCGTTCGGGTCGGCGAACAACTCGTCGACGTTCTCGAGCTCGACCAGGATCGGGTGACCGTCGGCGGTCACCGGATACCGCAGGCCGAGCAGCAACCGGCCGTCCGGACGGAACTCGGCCGCCTCGATGTTGATCGGGTGATCGGTCGGCTGGATCCGGCCGGCCCAGCGCTTGGCGTCACGCGCGCCCTTCGCGATCGTGGCCTCGACGTAAGCCTGACGTCCGAGCGGACCCAGGGCCAGGACGCCGACGTCGGCCAGTGCATCGTTGATGGCGCGGTGCAGCACGAAGCGGAACCGTACGACCTCCAGGTCCGCCCGGCCACCGGCCAGTGCGCTCTCGATCGACGCCTCACTGACCCGCGCGATCCAGGATCGCTTGGCGTTGAGCGGACCCGCCTTCTTCCCGAACTGGGAGCCGACGACGTACACGAAACCGTTGCGGGAGGCGCAGGCCTCGGCGTCCTCCGTCTTGCCCGCACTCGCACCGGCGTCCGCGGGCACCCGCATCGCCTCCCATGCCTCGTCGAGCGGTTCGCCGGCGGCATGGACGAGTATCGCGAGCGCGTCCTCGGCCACCGCCTCGTCCAGCACCGTGATGAACGCGCGGTCCCACCCGTGGCGGGCGAGCACGTCGGGTTCGAACACACGGCAGAGATCGGAGGCTTCGTTGGGCTCAAGGTGGAGATCGGTCTCGTGCATACCGGGGTAACGGCCGGACGCGCGGTTCTACTCCCGGTGACCGCCGATTCCCGGGAAGACCCCGAGCGTCCCTGAGCAAACCCGTGTCGTTGCGTCGGGGTCGGTCGTTCCAATGGCAGGCTGAATCAGGCGAGTCACCCGGAGGTGAGTCTGTCGTGCGGAACAAGCGTCGGGACATCGTGTTGGCGAGCGGCGAGGACACGCAGTACTGCGTGGTGTGTGAAACCGTGGCTGTGTTCGAACGGGTCGAAGCCGGGGACCACCCGGTGGACGACCCGGCCGGCGAGTGGATCTGCGTCACCTGCGGATCCGCCCTGCTGATCGGGCCACCACTCCAGCACCTCGAAACCGCTTAGAGCGGCGGGCCGAAGCCACAGCTCACCCGGGTCGCGTGGGCCGGGTCGAGCGCGTTCGCGACCAGCTGCGCGACCGTGGGGTCGAAGGCCAGCCCGACATGACCGACCGGGTCGATCGGGCAGCTGTCCTGGACGAACTCGTTCCGTACTCCGGGCTCGCGGATGAACGAGGTCTCGTGCGGTGTCACCAGGGCGTCGAACCTCGAGGCGATCACCGTGTACATCACGCCGGCCTGGGCGATCGGCCCGTCCGTCAACTGATCCACAGCCGCGCCGCCGACGATGATCTCCTCGCACGCGGGGCAGCCGAACTCGCGCAGTACCTGGTCTACCAAGGGCCCCAGTCCCAGGAAGGCGCCGACGCTCACGAGCCCGCCGAACGTCGTCCCGTGCGTCGGCGGCGCCAGCGCGACCACCTTGCCCACTTTCGCGGCGTACCCGCGGACCTTCGGGCCGTAGATGCTCTGGAACCCGCCCTCGGAGTGGCCGACGAGGTCCACCTTCGCGGCGCCGGTCGCAGTCCGGACGCGGTCGACGAAAGCCTCGATCTCGGCGGCGGACCGGGCGATCGAGACCGTCCCGCCGACCGGGATGGCCGGGCTCGCCTGGCCGTAGGTGAGGGTGAAGGCGCAGTAGCCCTTCGCGGCCAGATACGGGCCGAGGTACGAGTAGTTGCCGGGGCCGTTCCCGCCCAGACCGTGCAGCAGGACCAGCGGGTTGGGGTGGGCGGCCGACGGCTTGCATGACCAGTCGTCGAAGCCCGACGAGGTTGCGGCCGATGCTGTTGTGGCCGTCGTTGTGAGCAGCAAAATGGCCGCGAGGGCTGCGGCGGCTCGCCGGGCTAAGGTGTGCATGACGGCTCCCGTGGACTTGGGGTGACGACCGGGTGACTGTCAGTTGAGCACGTCTTCGGGTTAGGAACAAGCCCTCGTGTTCCTGACCGAGGTTCTGGTTACCAACCCGTCGACGTGGGTAGTGTCGGTTCCATGGGACGACGGATCCGGGGGCTCGACGCCGACCAGCGACGGGCCGAGCGCCGCGAACAGCTCCTCGACGCCGCTCTCGACCTCTTCGCCAAGCAGGGCTACCTGGCCACGTCGATCGAGCAGATCTGCAGTACGGCGTACGTCGGGACCAAGAGTTTCTACGAGATCTTCGACAGCAGGGAGGCCTGCTACCTCGGGCTGCTGCAACGGGTCTCCGAGCGGCTCGAGGCGCGGATGGTCGAGCTGGCCACGCAGGCGACCGGCAGCGAACGACAGGTCGCCCCGGAACTGCTGGCGGCCTTTGTTCACGCGCTGCTCGACGATCCGCGCGTCGTCAAGGTCACCTTCGGTCAGGCATCCGGCATCTCGCAGGTCATCGAGCGCCAGCGCCGGACCAATCGGCGCTGGACGGCGACCTTCCTGGAATCCCTCTGGGACCGCTTCGACGAGACGACCGACGACCCGGCCCGGCGCGCGGTGGCGATCGGACTGGTCGGCGGACTGTTCGACCTGGTGGCCGACTGGCTGCTCGACGCGGACCTCGGCGACGCCGGACAGGTGGAGAACCTGATCGACGATCTGACCAGCTTCTACATCACCGTCCGGCGCGGCCTGGTCACGAAGTCCTGATCAGCCCTGGTGCGGGTAGCGGTAGTCGGTCGGCGGGGCGAAGGTCTCCTTCATCGAACGCGGGCTGGCCCAGCGGATCAGGTTCCACATCGAGCCGGCCTTGTCGTTGGTGCCGCTGGCCCGGGAACCGCCGAACGGCTGCTGGCCGACCACCGCACCGGTCGGCTTGTCGTTGACGTAGAAGTTGCCCGCCGCGAACCGCAGGTAGTCACTCGCCGCCGCGATCGCGTGCCGGTCCTGCGCGATCACCGCACCGGTCAGCCCGTACGGCGCGGCGCTCTCCATCTGCCGCAGCACCTGGTCATAGTCCGCGTCGTCGTACACGTGGACGCCGAGGATCGGGCCGAAGTACTCGGTGGTGAAGATCTCGTCGGCCGGGTCGGCGGACACCAGCAGGGTCGGGCGGACGAAGTACCCCTCGCTGTCGTCATAGGTGCCGCCGGCAAGCACCTCGATCGAGTCGGTCTGCCGGGCCCGGTCGAGCGCGGCCTTGTGCTTGCCGAACGCACGGTCGTCGATCACCGCGCCGATGAAGTTCGACAGGTCGGTCACGTCGCCCATCGTCAGCGAGTCGGTCTCGGCCGCGATGTCGTCACGGATCTTGTCCCAGACCGAGCGAGCGACGTACGAGCGGCTGGCGGCGGAACACTTCTGCCCCTGGTACTCGAACGCGCCGCGCACCATCGCCGTCTTCAGCACCGCGGGATCGGCCGACGGGTGAGCCAGGATGAAGTCCTTGCCGCCAGTCTCGCCGACGAGCCGCGGGTAGGTCTTGTACGCCGCGATGTTGGCGCCGACCGTCGACCACAGGCTCTGGAACGTCTTCGTCGAACCGGTGAAGTGGATACCGGCCAGGTCCGGGTGGGTCAGGGCGGCCTTGCTCACGTCGATGCCGTCACCGGTGACCAGGTTGATCACGCCGGCCGGCAGTCCGGCGGCCTCGAACAGCCGCATCGTCCAGTGCGCCGCGAATTGCTGCGTCGGCGACGGCTTCCAGACCACGGTGTTGCCCATCAGCGCGGGCGCGGTCGGCAGGTTGCCGGCGATCGCGGTGAAGTTGAACGGGGTGATCGCGTAGACGAACCCCTCCAGCGGCCGGTAGTCGACCCGGTTCCAGATCCCCGGCGACGAGATCGGCTGGTCGCTGACGATGCCGCGGGCGAAGGCCACGTTGAACCGGAGGAAGTCGATCAACTCACACGCTGCGTCGATCTCGGCCTGCTGGACCGTCTTCGACTGGCCGAGCATGGTGGCCGCGTTCAGGGTGTCGCGCCACGGGCCGGCCAGCAGGTCGGCCGCCTTGAGGAAGATCGCCGCGCGGTCGTCGAAGGACAGCGCGCGCCAGGCCGGGGCCGCCGCGAGGGCCGCGTCCACGGCCGCCTTGCCGTCCGCCTCGGTCGCGTTGCCGAGGGTGCCGAGCACGTGCGCGTGCTTGTGCGGCTGGACCACCTTGATCGGCGCGCCGCCACCCATCCGCTGCTCGCCGCCGATCGTGCAGGTCAGGTCGATCGCCCCGGCCGCGGTGAAGTCCTTGAGCTTGGCTTCCAGGCTGCCCCGCTCGGGTGAGCCAGGCGCGTAACCGCGAACCGTCTCGTTGGCAGGCGTGGGTACGGCGGTGACGGCATCCATGTTCGGGCTGCTCCTCCATCGACTCTGGTTTTACTGGCGCGCCCTTCATGCTGCCACGCCCCCACCCCAGACCACGAACCCGACTGGTCCGGTCAGACTGCTCTGGTCAGGCCGACTTCTTCGCGGCCTTCTTGGCTGTCTTCTTGGCGGGTGCCTTCTTGGCCGCGGTCGCCTTCTTCGCGGGGGCTGCCTTCTTGGCCGCGGCCTTCTTGGCGGGTGCCGAGTCGCCACCGGCCCGGCGGGCCTTCGCTGCCTCGACCGACGCTCTCAGCGCGGCGACCAGGTCGACCACCTCGGCGGTCTCGGTCTCTTCCTCGTCCGACTCGGGCAGCGGCACCCCGGCCGCCTTCGCCTCGACGAGCTGTTCGAGCGCGTGCCGGTACTCGTCGTGGTACTGGTCCGGATCGAACTCGCCACGCAGGGTGTCGATGTACGACTCCGCCATCGCCTTCTCCTGCTTGCGGATCTCGATGTCCTCGGCCGGCGCCGCGAACGAGGAGTCCCGGACCTCGTCCGGCCACAGCATCACCTGCAGCACCAGCACGTTGTCGAACGTCCGGAGCAGCCCTAGACTCTCCCGCGACCGGAGCGCGACCTTCACCAGGGCGTACAGGTCGGATCCTTCGAGCGCGTCCCGGAGCAGCACGTACGGCTTCCCGCCGGGTCCGCCGTCGGCGGCCAGGTAGTAGGACTTGCCCAGGTAGAGCGGGTCGACCGTGTCGGCCGGCACGAACTCCAACACGTCGATGACCTTCTTGCTGGACAGCGGCAGGTCGGCGAAGTCGTCCGGCTCCAGCACCACCATCCGCCCGTCGGCCATCTCGTAGCCCTTGCCGATGTCCGAGTACGGCACTTCCTCGCCGTCGATCGAGCAGATCCGCTTGTACTTGATCCGGCCGCCGTCGGCGACGTGCACCTGCCGGAAGGAGATGTCCTTCTCCTCGGTCGCGGAGTACACCTTGATCGGGATCGTGACCATCCCGAACGAGATGGCGCCCTTCCAGATTGCCTGCATCGCCAATCAGCTCCCTGTCAGCTCTTCAGCCCGCCACGGGGTCCCTCCGCGGCCAGCAGATCGGGGATCTCCTGGGTCGCGTACCACAGCAGATCTTCACCCTCGCACGAGTCGAGCGCGAAAACAGCGTCCTCGTCACCGCCGAGCGCCGCGTCCCACGCCGCCGCCGCCTTGCCGACCACCTCGGCGGCGCCGGCCGCGTCCAGGTGGACCGAGGCGACCGCCGACCACGGGACCACCACCCGCAACTCCAGCCGGGCGTCACCGAGCTCGACCGTGCCGTCGGGCGGCGGAACCGCGCTCACCTCGCAGGCTACGACGATCCGGCGGCGCGGGGCATCCGGATTGGCAGCGAGCAGCCCGACCGAGGCACGGGCCGCCTGCGACATCGCGGCGTACTCGAGCTCTTCGTCGTCACCCTCGGCGTACCACTCCCGCAGCGCCGGGGTCACAGCATACGCCGTCAGCGGGGCCGGGCTGAACTCACCGGTGTGGCAGGCCGCGTCGAGCAGCGGGAGCGTGGACGGTATGTAGACCCTCATGAGCCCGCCTTCTTCGTACTCCGCGGCTTCCGCCGGCCGCGCGAGGCCCGGTTCCGGCTGCCTTTGGTGGTGTCCAGCAACTCGTCCAGCGCGTCCGTCAGGCATTGGGCGAAGACGGCCAGGTCCGGCATCGCCGTCCGGTCCGCGTTCAGCCCGAACGACACCTTCCCGTCGTACGACGTGACGCCGACGGAGAGGCCCTGTCCGGGCATCAACGGGACGACCGGGTACGACGCCAGCATCGGCGCACCCTGAGCGTAGAGCGGGAACTGGGGACCGGGCACGTTGGTGATCACCACGTCGTCGATCGGCCGCACGGTCGCGGTCGCCACCCGGGCCGCCAGCGCGTGCAGCGTGGTCGGCGCGAACCCGGCGATCCCGACCAGCGACCGGGCGCTCACCGCCCGCCCGGTGTCCTTGTGCACCTTGGTCTGGTACGAGATCTGGTGCAGCCGCATCACCGGCGAGTTCTCCCCGACCGGCAGGTTCACGGTCGACGCGATCACCCGGCTGCCGAGCGACGTGGGCTCCTCGTCCTCGTCGTCGCGGATGCTCACCGGAACCACCGCCCGCACGCTCCGGGTCGGCCCGACCCCCTCACCCCGGGTCATCATCCAGGCCCGGAACGCCCCGGCGACGACGGCCAGGACCACGTCGTTGACCGTGCCGCCGTGCATCGCGCGAACGGCCCTGTAGTCCTCCAGATCGGTCTGCACAGTGGTGAACCGGCGCTGCCCGGACGTCTTCACATGCAGCGAGCTCTCCTGGTGCCGCTGCGCGACCAGGGAGCCGACCACGTCCCCGATCACCTCCCGGACCGAGGTGGATCCGGTCAGGCTGGCCATCTCCGCGCGGGCCAGCTCCAGCACCGCGGTCGGGTGCCGGGTTGCGTCGGTGAACACCCCGGCGAGCAACTCCAGCGCGGACGGCGGATGCGCGGGATGCCAGGTGTCGGTCGGGGTCGGCCGCGGATGCGCGGTGGCGTCGAGCACCACCTGGCCGATGTCGACCGTGCCGCTGCCGTCGACCAGCGCCTGGTGGGACTTGGAGATGATCGCGAACCGGTCCCCCTGCAACCCCTCGACCAGGTACATCTCCCACAGCGGCCGGGCCCGGTCCAGCCGGCGCGACATGATCCGGGCGACCAGCTCCAGCAACTGGGCGTGCGTCCCCGGCCGGGGCAGCGCCGAGCGGCGTACGTGGAAGGTGATGTCGAATTCCTCGTCGTCCACCCAGACCGGTCCGGCGAACCGGCCCGGGACCTGCTGGACCCGCTGCCGGTACCGCGGCACGAAGGCGATCCGGTCCCGGATCAGCGCGACCAGGCTCTCGTAGTCGAACTCGTCGTCGCCGTGCACCGGCGGCTCGAAGATGTCCACGGTGCCGACGTGCATCGGCGTGGCCGGGCTCTCCACCTTGAGGAAGGTGAGGTCCAACGACGACAACCGGTCCCGCATCCGACCTCCCTCGGCCCCGTGATTTCCCTGTCCGGTCACCCTAGCGGTCACCGCCGACAGTGAGCTGCGACACTTGTCAGCGGCACAAGGCGATCTTGACACGCCCGATGGCACATCGCGGGAACCCGGCGAGCCCGGCGTTCGTATGGGCAAGTGGGCAGGTCCTACGCCCTGGTGTACCTCGACACAGTGAAAGGCCCCTCGAAGATCATGCGTTCGACGCTCAGGCGCGGTACCGCGCTCGCGATCCTGCCCACTCTCGGCATGCTGGTTCTGGCCGGCTGCGGCGGTGATTCCGGCAGCGGCGCGAGTCCCAGCACGACCCCGTCGAACGTACCGACCGCCACCCCCACCGACCTGCCGACCACCCCGACGGTGACGCCGACCGGGCCGAAGACCAACACGCCGTCGAACACCGCGGACCCGTCCGGCGAGCAGGCCGACGTGACCATCAACGTCACCGTTGCCAACGGCAAGGTGAACCCGAGCGGCACCAGCATCAAGGTGCAGGCCGGTCAGACCGTGCTGATCACCGCGATCAGCGACGAGGCGGACCAACTGCACATCCACGGGTACGACAAGGAGCTGGAGCTGCAGCCGGGCAAGACGGCCCAGGTGAAGTTCACCGCGAACATGAAGGGCACCTTCGAGATCGAGACGCACGAGAGCGGCAAGCTGGTCGCCAAGCTCGTCGTTTCCTGACCTCTCATGACGGCTCTTCTCCTACCGCTGCACGGGATCGGCGGCCGGCAGGACCTGCCCGTCCCGTTCGGCCTGGCCGTCGGCGGCGCCGCGGTCGCGATCGCGTTGTCCTTCGTCGTCCTGGGGCTGGCCTGGCGGAACCCGAAGTACAAGGGTGACTCTTCCGGCAAGCCGTTGCCGGCCGCAATCACCCGGACCGTCGACGCGGGCTGGTTCCGCTGGCTGGTCCGGCTGATCGGGCTGGCGATCTTCCTGTACGCCATGGTCGCGCTGCTGTTCGGCGTGGACCGGCTGACGAACCCGATCTTCGGCTTCATCTACATCCTGGTCTGGGTCGGCCTGGTGCCGATCTCGCTGCTCCTGGGCCCGGTCTGGCGCACCCTCAACCCGCTGCGCACGATCCACCTGCTGCTCTGCAAGCTCCTGCGTCAGCCGCCGTCGAGGGGCGTGCTGGAGTTGCCGTCCTGGCTGGGTCTATGGCCGGCCGCGCTCGGCATCTTCGCGTTCACCTGGCTGGAACTAGTCGCCCCGGACCGGGCCACCCTTCCGGTGCTGCAGGCTTACCTGGCCCTGTACGTCGTGATCACGATGTTCGGGGCGATCCTCTTCGGCGACAAGTGGTTCTCCACCGCCGATCCGTTCGAGGTCTACGCCACGCTGATGGCCCGCCTCTCCCCGTGGGGCCGGCGGACCGACGGATCACTCGTACTCCGGCGGCCGCTGGAGAACCTGGACGGTCTGAAGGCACAACCCGGCCTGGTCGGGATGGTGGCCGCCCTGCTCGGCAGTACGGCGTACGACGGGTTCTCCAACTCGTCGGCCTGGATCGGCTGGGCGCAGAACACGGACTACTCGATGACCCTCCTCGGCACGGGTGCGCTGATCACGTTCGTGGTCTTCGTGCTCGTCACGTACTCGGCCGCAACGGTGCTCGCGGGGCGGATGTCGGACAGCTCCCGGACGAAGCTGCCCGGGTTGTTCGCACACTCGGTCATCCCGATCGCGTTCGGCTATGTCGTCGCGCACTACCTGACGCTGCTCATCCTGGAAGGCCAGCGGACGCTGATCTACCTGAGCGACCCACTGAGCAACGGCGCGAACGTCTTCGGCACCGGCCTACTCGCCGTGAACACCGGCATCACCAACCACAGCACCACAATCGCCGTCCTCCAGGTGCTCGCGGTGGTCTCGGGTCACCTGATGGGCGTTGTCTCCGCCCACGACCGCGCAGTGGCCCTATTCCCCCGCAACAAGGCCCTACTAGGCCAGATCCCCCTCCTGGTAGTAATGGTCGGCTACACAATCGGCGGCCTCGTCCTCCTCTTCTCCACCTGACGCTTGCGTCCGAAGAAGCCTGGCCTATAGCGCACGGTTCTTCGGACGTCGGGGCTCTAGGGTGGGCGGATGTTCACGGTTGAGCAGCGGGGCGGCTGCGGGACGCGTTGATTGCCGCGGCTCGGGCGGATGGCAGGGCGGCTACCAACCGGATCTGGACTAACCACCGGCTCCCCTCCATAATCAACTCAATTGAGGGGGGAACCTCATGTCCGGAACATTAGGTATCAATTCGTCGGCTATCCGCTTGGCGCGCACTCCACTCGGGCTGATCGCCCTGTTCGTTCTCCTGGTCGATTGTCTGGCCTCGGTGACCCTGGCAGTCGGTACGAGGCTCGGCCCCGGCGACCGACGGATTCTGGTGATCTTCATCGTCGGCTTTCCGGTTCTGATTCTGCTGATGTTCTCCTGGCTCGTCGCCAAACATCCGACTCATCTCTACGGTCCGAGCGACTACCGTGACGACAAGAGCTTTCTCTCCGCACTGTCGCCCCTGCTCAAGGTTCAGCAAACGTCGGAGCAGAACGACCCGTCGAGCACGTTCAGTGTCGAAGACGCCGCTTCCACGGTCAGGGCGGCGCAGGAAGTCATACCGAGAACATCGCCCGCCCACCGACGCATTCTGTGGGTAGATGATCGGCCGGAGAACAACACCGACCTCCGCGAAGCCTTTGAGAACCTCGGTTTCCACGTCGAAATCGCCCTGAGCACGCAGGAGGCGCTGGCGCGGCATGCAACCCAAACGTACGGTGCCATCATTTCCGACATGGGACGGAAGGAAGGACCGACCGAGGGGTACGTGCTGTTGAAGGCCTTGCGGGAGACCGGTAACCCAACACCGTTCTTCATCTATGCCGGATCGAACAGCGAGGCACATCGGCAGGAGGCATTCCGCCGTGGCGCCCAGGGATCGACCAACCGACCGAACGATCTGCTGAACCTCGTACTCCGCAGTCTCAACTGATCCCCCGATCAACCTTCCCGCACATACTCCTTCGGAGCTGACTGGGGTTTGGGGAGGGAGCGGGAGGTGTAGGCGAGGATCGCGAACGCCAGTAGGCCGAGGATGAGGTGGGAGTTGCCGGGGATGGACTGCCAGAAGGTCCAGGTCAGCTCGCGGTCGTCGCGGTACGGGACCCACCAGATCGAGCGGAGGACGAACAGGAAGTACCAGGCGGCGCCGGTGATCGCGGCCGCGCGGCGGCCCCATTCGCGGTCGACCGCGCGGATCAGGCTGACGCCGAGCGGGATGATCCAGACCCAGTGGTGGCTCCAGGACACCGGCGACGCGTAGAGCACGGCCAGCGCCATCACGGACAACCCGGCGACACGTTCGTCGGCCAGCCAGTACCGGCGGGCCAGCCAGAGCACCAGCATGCCGAAGACCGCCGACAGGACGAACCACGCCGGCTGCACCCAGGACGCCTCGTCGCCGAGCCGGTGGAGGAACCCCGTGAACGACTGGTTCGCGGTGTACGCCAGCCCGCCGACCCGGTTGGCGTTGCGGATCACGACCGTCCAGTACTCCCAGGACTGGTTCGGAACGACGGCGAACCCGACCGCCATCGTCGTGAGCAACCCGAGTACGGCGTTGCGGAACGCCTTCCACTGCTTGGTGATCAGCAGGAACGCCAGGAACGGCAACGGCGTCAGCTTCACCCCGATCGTGACGCCCAGCCAGAACCCCCGCAGCCGCGCATCCTTCGACCGGACCAGATCCAGCAGGATCATTGCTGTCAGCAACAGGTTGATCTGGCCGAACTGGATCGTCTGCCAAACCGGTTCCAGCAGCAACGACGCCAGCGAAAGGGCAGCCAGTACGACGAGCCGCCGCTCACGCCAATCGACCGGGAGCAGGTTCCACGCGGACGCCGGGAGACTGCTCCGCCAGATCGCGCCGATGCTGAGCACCGAGATCGTCGTCCACACCACCAGCGCGACACCCCACGGCACCGCGGCCAACGGCACCATCGCGATCGCGGCGAACGGCGGGTAGGTGAACGGCAGACCCGAGCCCGGCAGCTGCGCGTCGTACAGGTCGGCGCGGTCGAGCAGGACCGAGCCGCCCATTCGGTAGACGCGCAGGTCGATCATGCCGCCGAACAGGCCGTACGCCCAGGCGCCGAGCGCGACGAAGGCGGCACAGCCGACGATCACGAGGACGAGCCGGCGATGATCAGCTTTCACGTCAGATCGATCCCGAACAGGGTTTCCAGCTCGCGCCGGGTCTCGTCGTACGAGGCGTGGTGGATCGCCGTCATCCCGAGTGCGCGGGCGCCTTCCACGTTCAGCTCCAGGTCGTCGACGAAGACGCACTCGACCGGTTTGAGGTCCAGCCGTTCGGCGGCGAGCAGGAAGATCTCCGGCTCCGGCTTGCGCAGCCCGACCTCACCGGAGATGACCAGGTCGTCGAACATGCCGTCCCAGGTGTCGCGCGGGTAGGCGTTGCCCCAGGAGTTGGACAGCAGCGCGGTCCTGATCCCGTGCGACTTGGCCCGGCGGATCAGGGCCGACATCTGCGGCTGGTGCTCGAAGTGCGCGAACATCCGCTCGATCAGGCCCTCGGCCGGGACCGGCGTACCGTCGCGGCGGACCAGGATCGCGGCCAGCTTGCGCTCGAAGTCGGGGACCGCGATCTGGCCGCGTTCGAGGGCGTGGATCGGGTTCAGCTCGACCTCGGCCGGGGTCGCGGCGAGCCAGTCGACGATCGCGGTGTAGTAGGTCTCGAAGTCGATCCCGTCCAGTTCGGCCCAGCGCCCGAGGGCGTCTTCGAGACCGGAGGTGAGCACACCGCCCCAGTCCACCAGCAGGCCGCGCAGTACGGGCTCGTCGTCCGACATGCGCGCAAGCCTACTCAGCACCTGGTCGGCGCTCGGGCGACGGGGTTCAGCTGCTGTATTCGATGGTGACGTCACCCGACGAGGTGTTGGCCTTGATCGTATTGGTAGCGGCCGGGTCCATCTTGACGTTGATTGACTCGTCGCCCGAGGAGGTGTCGGCGTCGACCTTGTAGGCCTGGGTGCCGCCCGGCAGCAGCACGGTGACGTCACCCGAGCTCGCCTCCGCGGACACGGTGGTGGGCGCATCCTGGAAGGTCAGCTCGATCCCGCCCGAGGTGGCGTTCGCGCTCACCTCCGACGCGGTCAGGTCGCGTGCTTCGACATCACCCGAGGTCGAGTCGAGGGACAGCTGGCCGCCGACGTTCGACGCGTCGATGTTCCCGGAGGTGGTCTTCAGGCTCGCGCCGGCCGGCAGGTCCGACGCCTTGAGGTCGCCGCTGGTGCTCTCGACGGTCACCTTGACATTCCTGGGCACGGTGACCACGTAGCTGGTGTCACAACCGAACGACAGGAACCCACAGCTGGTGTCCTGGACCTGCAGCCTGCCGTCCTGGTACGTCTCCTTCGGATCGGAGCCGAACACGTTGCGCTCGAACTTGCGATCGACGGTGACCTCCCGGACGTCCCCCGAGCGCACCTCGAGGTCGGCCGAGCTGGATTCGATGGTGAAGCTGGTGCCCTGGACCGGGTACGTCCCCTGCGTTGCCTTGGCCTCCTCGGTCAGGCTGGTCAGAGCCCAGTACCCGCCGCCCAGGATCAGCGCGACTGAGATGGCGATGCCGTACCGCCGCTCGGGGCTGATCGAACTGGCCGGCCGACGCTGGACCTCGGACATGATGCGCTCCTACGGGTGACGTTGGGTCAACCCTGGCACATCCCCGGGTGGCTGTCGGTGGGGTATTCCCCTGGAGATCAACTGAGGAGATCCCTGATTACCCCGGCCGCGAGCTGCTGCATCGCCTTCCGGAGCTTGCTCGACCGGGCCACCTCGGTGAGACTCCGGCCGTGCGTCAACACGGCATCACAGGCCGCCTGGTCGAACGGGAGCAGCACCGCGTCCGCGACCCCGGCGTACCGGCTCAGTGCCTCGGTCACGGCATCGGCCGGTGAACTTCCGAGCGCCCCTGAGCGGACTCGGTTGACGACAACGCGGGTGGTTGCCGAGGGGACCATCGCGCGGAGCTCGTGCAGCGCCCGGATCAGGCGGGTGAGGCCGACCGGGTCGGCCGTCCCGACCACGAGCACCTCGTCGGCCTCTTCAAGCGTGGCCAGGGTGGCGCCGTTGCGTCGCGGGGCGAGGGTGTCGAAGGAGATCTCCTCGTCGCTCTCGATGCAGAAGCTGACGTCGACGACCGTGAGCGGAGCGAGCAGCCTGGCCGTGGCCCAGACCGACTCGACCGCGGTTGGGCGGAGCTCGGTCCATCGATCCGCGCGGCTGAGTCCGGTGAGGACGAGGAGGTGCGGGACGACTTGCCGGGCCTGCCGGGCGAGCACTTCCACGTCGAGCGAACCACCGCCCGCCGATCGCGCCGCCGCGGCCAGCCCCGAGGTCTCGTCGAGGATGCCGAGCAGTTGAGCCACCGACCCGCCGTACACGTCTGCGTCGGCAAGCAACGTGGAGACGCCGCGCGCGGCGAGCTCGCTGGCCAGGCCTACTGCGACCGTACTGCGGCCCGGTGCGCCCGTGGGACCCCAGACCGCGACGATTCGGCCGGCACCTGATGGGTCGTAATGGCGGATCGGTGGCGCCGTGGATCCGCTGGGTTGCGGCACGAATCCGCCGGCGAAGTGCGAGATCGTGGCCGGTGGGCCGGAATCCACCGCGTCGGTGATCGCGCGGCCGAGATCCTCACCGCTCACGTCGGCCGGGAGGATCCGCTCGATCCCCATCCGGCTCAGGCGATCCTCGCCACCGCTGGGCTCACCATTGTCGGACGGGTCGACGAGAGCGAGCACGACGATCCTTCGCGCGTGCAGGGCCGCGACGGCGTCGGCGGTGAGTCTGGGCAGGTCTTCGGCGAGCAGGACCGCCCGCGCCTGACCGGTCGCCGAAGCGGCCATCACGTCGGCGATGTCCACGCATCTGCGGACGATCCGGATCCCGGGCGCCCGCTCGGCGCGGCGTACGACATCTGCCTCCCACGGCGCGCCGGTCACCGCGAGCAGGACTGGTACTGCCATCAGCGGCCCCGCCGGACGAGCACCGGCTCACCCGTGCTCATCGAGGCCAGCGCGGCCGGGAGCTGGGGCAGATCGGCGGGATCGAGGCCGATCAGCACCTGCCGACGCGCCGATCCACCGGCCACACCTTTGACCGTGTCGACCTGTACTACGCGGACCGTGTCCCACAACTTCTTCGCCGGCTGCTCGGGTGTCTTGGGGATCACCCAGACGTCGACCTGATCACCGGCCGCCGTGTCCGCGGGGAGGCGGCCGGTCGCGATCGACAGCGGGAGCTCGGTGCGGTCGTTGTCCGCCTGGGGCACGGCCGCCTGGCGCGGGACGAACTCGCCGGCTTTGACCGCCCGGACCATCACCAGGCCGTTGAGGTCCGCGTCAGCGGCGACGTACTGGTTCGCCTCGTCGCTGCTGGTGAAGCGGACCCGGACGGTGGTCAGGTCGTCGGCGATCAGCTTCGTGCCGGCCGGGAGGTCGCGGTCGGCGGCCCAGATCGCGGTGGTGTCGTCGGCGGAGGAGAGCAGCTTGGCGCCGGCCAGCGCGGTGATCGCGACCAGCAGCACGCCGAGCAGCAGCCGCCCGTCCTTCCAGCGCGCACGGCTGTTGCGCCTGGTCGGCGTCGAGGGCGCCGCGAACCCGCTTCGGACTGGACTCTCCACCACGTGCATTGTCTCCCTGTGACGAACTGATCGCGCTCCGATTGTGTCAGCTCGGGCGGTCGCGGCGGGCCGGTTGTCCACAGGCCCGCGCTTTGGGGACAAACTCAATCGTCCGGACGCCAACCGTGGCAAACTGAAGCAACCCCGCAGGACGAATGAAAGGCGTCAGAAGGTATGCCGGCACCGCGCTTCCTCCAGCTCTCGGACGTCGCCGAGGTGCTGAACATCTCCGCGAACCAGGTCTACGCACTCGTCCGCCGCGGCGACATCCCCGCGGTCAAGATCGGCGGTCGCGGTCAGTGGCGGGTCGAGGCGACGGAGCTGGAGAAATACATCGAGCGGCTCTACACCGAGACGCGGCAGTTCATCGACACCCACCCCTTCGGCGAGGAAGCCGACCAGACCGAAGACGCCCAGCACTAGGCCCCCTCGTCGGCGGGCGCGCGGCCTGCGTTCGCAGTACGGGGTCAGCGGCGGCGGAGGGCAGACAGAGCCTGGGTGGGGACCAGCCGGACGTTGTGGACCTCGCTCCGCCGGCGCGGCGCGTCGAGCGCGTGCTCGGCGACCTCGATGAAGTCGGCCCCCACCCGATCGATGGTCCCGGTGACCGGATGACCACCAGGACCGGCGCAGAACAGCGTCACCGGCGAGCGATCCCGAGCGATCCCCCGGAGCAGATGCGCGAGACCGAGCTTGGCGGCGACCGCCCCCTCGGCCGGTTCGGCCCACGGCCCGAGCCCATGCACCGCGGTCACCGCAGCCGCCGGGATCAACCACTCCTCGAACCGCTCGGCCTCCAGTAGCAGGCAGTCTTTGCCGACCCGGGTGAGTTCGCCCTGGACCGGTTCGACGTGCGTCAGCTCGACCCGGATCACCGTCCCGACCGCCCCGCGCAACCGGTCGAGCAGCGTCAACTTCCCGACCTCGGCACGGATCCGCTCCGCGACCTCGCCGTACAGATCGCCGTCCCGCAGCGCCGCGAACTGCGACTCCAGGTCCTCGAACAGAGCTTCCAGACGCATGCCCGCGAACATACTCCGCGTCCCGTCCACCTGTACTCCCCGTGGTCATCTTCAACCCTCCGTAGCGACTCGCTGACAATTTCGACTTGCCAACCTCAGTCCAAGCAGGTCTATATTAATCAAGCCAACGCAAACTAAAGCAAACTCATAGATCAGAGTCGAAACCAGGTGATCGCGATGATCCGGGCACTGAAAGCACTCCTGGCCCTCTGCGCACTCGTCGCGCTGGGCCTCGGACTCCGCTGGGTGACCGCCGGCTCGATCGCGGCCGCGTCGACCCACGACCTCACCTCGATGGCGTCGCTCACAGTCGGCGCCGTCGCCTGGGTCGCCTACACCTGGCTGGTCCTGGCCGTCCTCGCCACCGCCCTCGAGCAACTCCCTGGCGCCCTCGGCCGCGCAGCCGCAGCCGTCACCACCCGTATCACCTCCCAGACCTCCCGCACCCTCCTGCGCTCAGCCCTGGGCGTAGCCGCCGTCGCCCCCCTCACCATCGGCGTAGCCCACGCAACCCCCGAAGCCCCCCACCACCCCTGGCCAACCACCGAACCCGCCTCAACCGTCTCCCTCGGCACCCCGCACCCCGATTCCCCCGCCGACTGGCGATCCCCCGAGCGGGCCTCCACCCTCCGCCTCACCGAGACCCCACCCCGTACGCCGACCGCCGGCACCACCCGGGTCGCCGTACCAACCCCACCCCGCCCGACTCGGCTCAGTGAGCGAGGCACCAACGAGGACGAGCGTCCGCCGGGTCGCGTCGGTGTGCCAGACCGCCCGACCATCGGCGCGCCAACGCGGTACACGGACCTCCGAAGCGGCCAGGCGATCCGACCCACCACGCGGGTAGTCGGCCCCGGCGAATCGCTCTGGTCCATAGCCGCCACCGAACTCGGCCCGAACGCAACCGACACCCAGATCGCCACCCGCTGGCCCGACTGGTACGCGGCCAACCGCACCCTCATCGGCCCAGACCCCAACCTGATCCGCCCCGGCCAGGTGCTCCGTACCCCGGCGCCCGCCGTCCACCCCGTGCCGCCGACCCACCAGGAGAAGTGACATGCCCAACCACCCGAACCAGGCCGCTGTCAACACCCCGGACCGGGCCCCCGAGCACGCCCCTCATCCCGACCTGTCCCTCGCGCCCACGGACGCGTCTCCCCAACAACCGCCCGAACCCACCTCCCACCGCACCCCGATCAGCCAGTCGTTCCTGGAACAGGCGAAGCATCAGCTCCCCCGAACCACCCTGACCCAGGGCACCCTTGCCCTCAGCAACCAACTGGCCCCACCCCTCGAAGGAGCGGAGGAACAGGACGAATCACAACCACCCACGCGCCCCGCACTGCGCCTACTGCCGGAAGTCCACGAAGACCCCACCGACCCCGCGCAACCCCCAGCCGAACCATCCCCGGCAGACACACCACCCCTCGGCCTCGCCGACCACGTGACCTCAATCGAGGTAACCGTCCGCCTCCTAGACCCGCCACCCCAACCCACCAGCGCCAACCCCGCCACCGCCGAACCCGCCGCGCAGACCGCCGGCCTGCAGACGACCGGTGCGGAGGCGGAATCGTCCGGGCGATCAGGTGTGGGTGTGGTCCGTCGTGCGGCGGGGTTGCCGGATGCGCGGGCCTGGGGTAGCCGGTTGGCGCAGGCGGTGGCGGAGGTACTGGCCGGGGATCGACCGCTCAGCCAGTTGGTTCGGTGGACCGACGCAGTGGTCTACATGGACCTGAACCGCCGGGTCCGAGTCCTCGGACTGACGACCACCGCCACACACCGGGGCGCGAAGGAGCGGAGCGCGATCCGCTCGGTACGCGTCTCCCAGCCGGCTGAACGAGTCGCCGAGATCGCGGCACACGTCCGATACGGCAACCGCTCACGTGCCATGGCCCTACGCCTGGAAGTCCACCGAGGCCGCTGGATCTGCACCGCCCTCGAACTCGGCTAACCCCTAACCGCCACCCACCACCTCCGCGCTCACCCACCCACCAAACCCCGCACCCACTCCCACCACACGACGGCACGCGGCACCGATCGCCCCCGTTCCTCCGTGAACCCATGCCAAACGGGGCGCGGGTCCACGGGTATCGACCCGGCCCCGCACACCGGCGCCGAGCGCGGATTGGCGGCGGAGGCGGGGACCTCGGTCAAGAAGCGGGGGGCTTGAACAAGACATACCTAGTTCACAGTCCCGCGAAGTTGTTCAAGGTCCCGCCAAGGACACGGGGAACCCGCGGCGCGGGTGGGGTGAGTGGTCCAGGTGGGTGCGAGGCGGGTGCACGGCGCGGGTGGGCCGGGGCCACTCGGGGGCTGAGGAGCGACCGCCCCCCGGGCGCTCTCCAGTGGGTCTATTGGATTACGGGGGTGGGAGTTGGCGCATGGGGTGGCCAGATCAGGGGGTTGGGTACCCACGGCAGCGGAGACTGTCGATGGTGAGGGGCAGGATGGGGGTATGAGTGGTGGTGTGCCGTATCGCGAGCGGGTTGCACGGGTGCCTGGGGCCGTCGTGTGGACGCGTACGGCTGATGGGGAGTCGGCGCGGATCTTGCCGGACGGGTGTATGGACCTGATCTGGGTCGAAGGTGAGTTGATCGTTGCCGGGCCGGATACCAAGGCGTATGACGGGACGTCTGAGGCGGGCACTCGGTACGTCGCGGTGCGGTTTGCGCCGGGGACCGCGCCGGGGTTTCTCGGTGTTCCGGCGAAGGAACTGGTCGACAGCCGGGTGGATTTGCAGGAGCTGTGGTCGGCCGGGAAGGCTCGACGGCTGGCCGATCGGGTGAGTAGGGCGGGCGATCCGGCCCTTGCGTTGGACGAAGCCGTCGCGACGTTGTACGACGTGCCGCCCGACGGCGTGGTTCGGCATGTCGTCCGCGGAGTGCGGCGTGGGATCGGCGTACCGGCGCTGGCGGGGAGTGTGGGGTTGAGTGAGCGGCAGTTGTATCGGCGATGCCTGGACGCGTTCGGATACGGCCCGAAGATGCTCGATCGGGTGCTCCGGATGAACCTCGCACTCGACCGGGCCCGGGCGGGTCTCCCGCTCGCCGAGGTCGCCGCGCGCACCGGGTACGCGGACCAGGCCCACTTCACCCGAGACATCAAAGCCCTCACCGGCGTACCGCCCCGAATCCTGCTCGCCTGATCTCAGTCGCGGAGGACGGTGAAGCCGCCGGGTGGGATCACGGTTCCGTGGGAGTGGCGGGGGTGGGAGTCGAGGTTGACCAGCAGGGTGGTGTCGCCTAGGCGGAGGCTGCTGATGAGGGGGATCAGCAGCAGCGCATCCACTCGCACGTCCGCGCCGGATGCGGTTGCGGCGAGTTGCTGGGCGCCGGCAGGTAGGAGGCCGGGGAGGGTGATGGGCAGCAGCGCACCAGGAGCTGCCGAGACGCCCTGAGGGCCGATTGAGCCGTGCGAGATGGAGCCCAGCCGACGTGCGCCGGAGGTCCAGGTACTGCGGCCGTTGCTACCGGCAACCAGGTCGACGACAGGTAGTACCAGGCGCGGTTGGGAGGAGGCAGGTAGCGACCAAGTAGCGCTGGCGTCTTGTGGGAGCGAGACGTAGGATCCGTTGCTCCATTGGGATTCGCCGGTCCACGCCGACGGTGGGGTTGCGATCGTGGCACCGCCGCCCAGTTGGGCGGACTCGGCTTCAACCACCTCGAGGCCGACCCGGCTCATCGTGGCGCCGCCGAGGTCGCGGGCCTGCCGGACCAGGGCGTCGTCCAGGGCGAGCATGGAGAGGAGGCCGTGGATGGTGGATTCGGCGCCGGAGTTGCGGTTGACCACGCCGTCGCCGGAGATGCCGTCGAAGGTGCGGCCGGTCGTGGGGTCGTATATCGGCACGCCGGCCCGGTTCGCGCCGAAGTACCAGGCGGCGACGAATGCGGCGACCTGTCGGAGCGCCGGGAGATCGGCCGCATCGGCGACGCGGAGTAGACCTTGCAGTCGGGCGTCCACGCCGTACGCGATCTGGGTGCGGTCGATGGGTACCGGGAGCCAACCGTTGTCCGGTCCACCGGCGGTCAGCAGCAGCGGAGTGAAGCCGGCGGTGTCGCCAAGAGCAGGGCCGAGTAGTGAGCGGTCGCCAAGGACAGCGGACGCCTCGGCAAGCGCGGACGGCATCTGCGCACCCCACGCATGCCAGAGCGTGATCGACTCGCCCCACGGCAGCACGGCACGGAACGGCCACTCCCGCACACCACCTGCTCCCATTGCCGCAACAGCCTCGGCGAACCGTGCGAGAGCCCGCCGTGCCGCCGCCGAACCACCAGCACGCACGTAGGCCGACAACCCCAGCACTGCTTCGGAAGTTGCGTCCGCACCGGCAACGATGAGCCAGGCGGGTACCCGGCGGCCGTCCACAATGTTCCACTCGCCGTAGTGGTTCAGGACCTGCCGTTCGAGAGCACGGAGCGCCAGTTCGAGTCGGGCTCGCAGGAAAGCCGCGAACGACGGGTCCGTACGCCGGAAGACGGCGTACCCCTCCCCTAGCGCCCACACTGTCCGGGCGAGCCAGTACGACGGGCCGGAGTCCGACGGGTCGGGGAGCTCGACTGGTTCGGCGCTGGGGTTGAGGGTGCCGTCGGGTTGCATCCAGAGGACTACATTGCCCGCGTTCGGACCGGTTGCGGTCTGCAGATACGTCAGGGCCCGGAGCAGCCCGTACGCCGTATCGCGGCTGTGCGTGTCTCGGTAGGACTGGTAGTGGCGCAGATACACCACGGCGGCCCGGGTGATGTCGTCGGCGTTGAACGCGCCTTGTCCGTAGGTGTTGGTCACCGGGTCGTAGGTGCCGCCGCCGATCCGTGCATACGACCCGTCCGCCCGGCGATCGGCGTACGTCCACAGCACGCGCATCGGACCGGTCCCGTATGTCGTGTGGCCGGGCGTGGCGGGTGGGGTCACCACGTCGCCCAGGAAGTCGAGGTGATCGAGGTTCACCAGCCTCCCAGCAGAGACGGCGAGAGCGGGCGCGGCTGCACCGGTTGTGGAGAGCGCTATCGCTCCGGACGCTGCGAGTGAGCCGCCGAGTACCGCGCGGCGAGAAACAGTCATGGCAATCGGTCCAATCTGGCTACGCCGATTCTGGCGTCGGCCATGCCGTAGAAGACGTAGTGGACGCCGTTGACCGGTTCGATCGCGGTCGGGAAGACGACGTTGCCGACCGTCCCGATCCGCTCCTCCTCGGTTTCCGGCACCAGGATCGGCTCGGCGGTCCGGTCGATCACCTTGGTGACGTCCAGGGGATCGAGCAGCAACGCCCCGGCCGCATAGCTGACCTTCTGCGTTGTCGGGTCGAACCCCTGCGGCTGCTCGCCCGTCACCCCGTGGTGGATCACCAACCACCCCTCCGGCACCCGCAACGGCGCCGGCCCCGCACCGATCTTCAACGCCTCGAACGGGTACTCCGACATCGCCACCAGCCGGTGGTTCCGCAGGTGCACCAGGTTCCGCAGATCGCGTTCGACCTCCGCGACCGGTACGAACGACACCCAGATCCCCGGCCGGTCGTCCGTGATCCCGGCCGGCAGGTGAACGCCCTCACCTTCGCGGAACCAGCCCAGGTCCCACATCGGCCGGTGCAGCATCGCGTACGACGGTTCGCCGTCCGGACCGGGCACAGGCTCGGGGAAGAACACCGTGTCCTTGTTCGGGAACAGGTTCAGATCCGTGTCCAGGTCGGCCTGGTACTCGAAGTGCAAAGGCCCCAGCCGCCGCCAGGTCCGCAGATCCTCCGACACCGCGAGCGCCGGCTTCGGCCCCAACGGCCCATACGCGACATACGTCATCACGTGGGTGCCGAGCGCCGCCACCCAGGTGACCCGCGGGTCCTCGACCCCGGCGTTGTTCAGACCACGCTCCCAACCCTCGTCGGGCGCAAGCACAACGCCCTCACGATCAACGCCGACCGGCACTCCATCGGCAAGCCGAACCCGAGCCAACCCAACCCGCGACACGTTGCCTGTAGCAACGAGCCGCGGCAGCAGGTACAGCGTCCCGTCCGGTGTGTGACCGGTGGCCGGATTCAGCACTCCTTCGGACTCCTGTTCGTTACCGGGCTCGGGCGTCATCAGCACGCCGACACGGGTCAGGGTGTAGGGAACCATCGAGAACAACCTTCCTTACATAACGTATGAAACTTGCTAGCCCTTGACTCCGGACTCGAGGCTGGACGAGATGAACCGGCGCTGGAAGATCAGGAACAGGGTCACCGCAGGCGCGGCGAGCACACACGCACCCGCCAGTACTGCGCCGAACGGGTTCGCGGCCCGCGCGGACACCGTCGTCAGGTAGTTCGACAGCGACACCGCCAACGGCTGCAGGTCCTGCTGCTTGGTGATCAGGAACGGCCAGAGGAACTCGTTCCACGGACCGATGAAGGTCAGCAGTACCCCGGTCAGCAGCGCGGGCTTCACCAACGGCACCGCTACCCGGAGCAACGTGTTCAGCTCCCCGGCCCCGTCGATCCGCGCCGCGTCGAACAACTCCTGCGGCAGCTGCAGGAAGTACTGCCGGAACACGAACACCGCGGTCGAGTTGATCGCGAACGGCAGGATCATCCCCGGATACGAATCCGCCAGCCCGTACCCACGCACGATCAGCACATACAGCGGGATCGTCAGCAACTGAAACGGGATCACCTGCACCAGCAGCATCAGGCTGAACACGGCACCCCGCCCGCGGAACTGCAACCGCGCCAACGCATACCCGGCCAGCACGCCGAACACCATGGTACACAGGATCACCCCGCCGGTGAAGATCCCGGAGTTCAGCAGCGATCGCCCGAGGTTGATCGCCGTGTTGATCTCCACGTAGTTGTGACCGGTCAGGTTCCCCGGCGACGGAAACGCGCCTGTGACCGACGAGTCCGGCTCGGTCTGCAGCGAGCCGATCAGCATGTAGTAGAAGGGGAACAGGAAGACGAACGCTCCCAGCAACAGCAGCACGAACCGCACGACCCGGGACATCACGACTCCCGTTCCAGCAGCCGCCGCTGCAGCAGCGCGAGCAACAGTACGGCGACCACCAGCAGTACGCCGATCGCCGAGCCCACGTCCGGATTGCCCTGCTCGATACCGCGTTGGTACATGATCAGCACCGGCGAAGCGGACGCCCCGTCAGGCCCACCGCCACCGGTCAGCAGATACGGCTCGGTGAACAGGTTCGCACCGGTCACGGTGGCCAACAGCACCACCAATGTCGTTGCCGGCCGCACCCCTGGCACGGTCACGTTCCAGAACGACTTCACCCGGCTGGCGCCATCCATCGACGCCGCCTCGTACAGATCCTTGGACACGTTCTGCAGCGCGGCCAGGTACAGCAGGATGAAGAATCCGAGCTGTTTCCAGGTGACGAACAACGCCACGGTCGGCATCGCCAGCTTCGAGTTCACCAACCAGGACGGATCCGGCGCCAACGGACCCAGTACCGAGTTCACCAGGCCGTTGGAGTTGAACAGGAACAACCAGACGCCGACCACGGCCACGCTCGCCGTCACATACGGCACGTAGTAGCTGACCCGGAAGAACGTCCGCCACCGGATCGCCGTGTTCAATGCGGTTGCCAGTAGCAACGACAGCACTACCGTCAGCGGCACGTTGATCAGCAGGAAGATCCCCACGTTCCCGAACGACCGGCGCACCGCCGGGTCCGACAACACAGCGGCGTACTTGTCGAACCCGACGAACGGCCGCTCCACGATCGCACCCGGCGCCGCGAAGAAGTAGTCGTGGAAGGACATGTAGACCGCGAACCCGAGCGGGTACGCGAACACGGCAGCCAGGAACACGACGTACGGAACGACGAACGCCGTGCCCACCGGCTGCTTGCCGAGCAAGGACCTCATGCCGTCCAACCTCACGACTGGGCAGCGAGCTGATCGACCTTCTGCGCGGCCCCGTCCAGCGCCGCGCCCGGATCCTGCTGGCCGAAGATGACCGACTTGGACCACGCGTCCCGGAACGTCTGCCAGATGGTGATCGAGTTCGGCACGTTCGGCACCTCGACCGTCCGGGCCGCCTGGTCCGCGAACACCTGGTAGTCGGCGTTCTTCGCGAAGTACTCCGGGTACGCCGTCGCCACACCGTCCCGCAACGGCATCTGACCGGTCGACTCGAGGAACTTGCCGTCCTGCTCCTTGCTGGTGGCGAACTTCAGCACGTCCCAAGCGGTCCCACGGTTCTTACACGCTGAGTACATCGCGACGTTCTTCGCGTCGCTGAACGTCCACGTCTCGGCCGCCGCCTTCCCGGCCGACGTCGGCACCGGGACGACACCCCAGTCCACCTTGCCCTTGTACGTCGCGATCGCCCACGGCCCGACGATCGCCATCGCCGCCTTCCCGTCGACGAACGAGTCGCCGTTGTACTTCTCCTGCGACGCCAGCTTCTCGGCGTACAGGGTGCGCCAGAACGCGGCGACCTTCTTGCCCTCCTCCGACGCGAACTGAGCCTTGCCGTCGGCAACGAGCTGCTTGCCGCCACTCTCGGCCGCGAACAGCGGGTAGAAGTCGAACCAGGACTGGTAGAACTCGTTGCTCGGCGCCGGGTAGATCGCGTACTGCGCGCCGCCGCCGGACACCACCTTCCGTGCCGTGGCGAGGAACTCGTCGTACGTCGCCAGCGACGGCTTCGCCGGATCGAGACCGGCCTTGGCGAACGCCTTCTTGTTGTAGAAGATCATTACCGGGTTGGCTTTCCACGGCAGCTGGTAGTACTTGCCGTCGGTCGACTTGTACTGCTCGGCGACCTTGCCGCTGCGCTCCTCGATGTAGGACTTGCCGTCCGCGAAGCTGTCGAGCGCCACCAGGCCACCCTGCTTCTGGAACTGCGAGACCGAGGCCGGCGAGGTGTTGAAGATCAGGCAGGGCGCGTTCCCGGCCGCGATCGCCGCGCCGATCACCTCTTCGGAACTCTTCCCGGTCGGGATCTCCTGCGCGGTCACCTTCTGGTCCGGATGCTCGGCGTTCCAGGCCGCAACCATCTGCTTGCCCCAGGCCACTTCCTCGGCGTTGTTTGAGTACCAGACGGTGATCTCGCCGCGGGCCTGGGCCGCCGCGTCGGCATCACCGCCGCCACCGCTGTCGCCGCAGGCGGCCGTCGTACCGGCCAAACACAGCAGCAGAAGGGTGGCTGTCAAGGTGCGTTTCATGACTCCTCCAAATGGGCGGTGGACCGCCGTACTACGAGCTGGGCCGGCGGGAGTTCCACGTCCGCGACGTCGCCGGATCCGTCGATCAACTGGTTGAGCGTGTGCGCGGCCGCCTCGCCGAAGCGGTACGGATCGGCACGCACGGTGGTCAGGCCGGGGTGGACGAACTCGGCCAGCTCGCTGTCGTCGAAGCCGGCCACACTCAGGTCGTCCGGCACGGTCAGCCCGGCCTGCTGGGCGGCACCGAGTCCGGCGATCGCCATCCGGTCGTTGGCATAGACGATCGCGGTCGGCCGTTGCGGAAGCACGAGCAACCGCTTGGTCGCCTCGATCCCACCGGCCGCGGTGAAGTCGCTGACCTCGATCGCGACCGGTTCCAGTCCGGCCGCGGCCAGCGTCTGGACGAACGCCTCGGACCGCGCGGTCGCGTGGACGAAGGCGGGCGGACCGGCGACATGCGCGATCCGGCGGTGACCGAGCTCGAGCAGGTGCTCGACAACGGCCCGCGTCCCCGGCCGGTCGTCGAGTATGACCGCGGGGAACGGTGACGTGCCCTCGGGCCGGTTCAGCGTGACGGCGGGCAGACCGAGCTCGCTGAGCAGGTCGATCCGCGGATCCTCGTGCCGGAGGTCGGACAGGAAGACGCCGTCGACCCGACCGTCCTGGGCCAGCCGCCGGTAGCCAGCCTCCTCGTCCTCACCCGCGCTGACGACCTGCAGGACCAGGGCCTGGCCGCGCGGTGCCAGCACGCTCTCGACCCCGGCGATGAAGGCCGGGAAGAACGGGTCCGACGACAGCACGGCCGGGTCCCGGGTGATGACGAGGCCGAGCGCGAACGCTTTCGAGACCGACAGCGAGCGGGCGCGGTTGCTCGGCCGCCAACCGAGCTCATCGGCGGCGGCCAGGATCCGGTCGACGGTCGCCTGGGCCAGGCCCGGCCGACCGTTCAGCGCGAACGAGACGGCGCCCTTGGACACCCCGGCCCGGGATGCCACATCCGCGATCGTCGGCCGTGCTTTGCTCATCAAGATCCTTCACGCCGAGGGTTTAAACCGGTTTAGGCAGCCACTAAACCGGTATAAACGCGCCTCAGTCAAGAGCTCAGACCCAACTCAGCCAAACAAGCGGCCGCGGCGGTTAGCATTCCGGGACCGATGGAGCAGACCCCTCGCCTACTGATCGGCGCGGCCGCCCTGGCCCTGGCCGGTCGAAGAACCTGCTCACCGCGAACCAGGCGAACCCCGGCTACGTCCGCAAGGCCTGCTGAGCCCGCTCAGGCCGTAGCGGCCGCCTTCAGGAGCGCTTTGTAGGTGGCGAAATCGGCGAGGACCTCGGCGGCGGTTGGCCGGCCGGCGAGGACCCCGACGCCCTGGCCGGCATAGAGGGACGAGGCGGCTGGGTCGGCGGCGCGGACGGCGGCGGCGTACTCCGCGTGGCCGTCGTCGTCCGACTTGAGCGTCTGCTCGCGGCCTTCCCAGCGGTCGAAGAAGTCGTTGCGCAGGGCCCGGCCGCCGAACTCGTCCGGCCAGCCGGCCCGGGACGCGGCATCGAAGACCGTGCCGTAGACGGTGTCGGTCTCGGTCGCCTCGGCGAGCCGTTCGCGGACGGGTTCCGCGGTCAGGGCTTCGGCGGTGGTGAGGAATGCGGTGCCGATCCAGCCGCCGGCGGCTCCGGCTGCGAGGACCGCGGCGAGTCCCCGAGGGCCGGAGATACCGCCACCGGCCAGGACCGGGAGGTCGGTGAGATCGAGGATCGCCTGGAGCAGCGGAAGAGTGCCGACGGCGTTGCGACCATGCCCACCGGCCTCGGAGCCTCGAGCCACGATCAGGTCGACGCCTGCGGCGATCGCCTCAACCGCGTCCGCGACCGTCCCGGCCTGGGTCGCCACTACGATGCCGGCCTGCCGGAGCGGCTCGACGTACGGGGCGTAGTTGCCGAAGCTGAGCGAGACGAAAGCGGGCTTCAGCTCGAGGACGGCTTCGAGGTGGTCGGGGTGGTCGCTGACGGACCAGGCCATCAGCCCGATCCCGTACGGCTTCCCGCTCGCCGCCGCGATGGCACCCTCGGTACGGATCCAGTCAGCCGAGACCGCCGAGCCCGCACCGAGAATCCCCAGCCCACCGGCCGACGAGATCGCGGCGGTCAACTTTCCGCCGCTGACATTCGCCATCGGCGCACCCACCACGGGCACGGACAGACCGAACTTCTCCGTCAGCCACGTGCCCATGGTGTTGGCTGCTCAGTGCTTGTAGACGTCCGATTGCGGGTCGCCGTGGCAGCGCTTGTACTTCTTGCCGGAACCACACGGGCAGGCCGCGTTGCGCGGTGTACCGGCGTACTCCAGCCCGTCGGCGTCGGCGCCCGCCTCGGTCCGCACCGCGACCTCGTCGTCGCCGTCGATCGTCGGCGCCGAGTAGGACAGCCGCTGCGGCCGGCTCTCGGTGCTCAGCCCCTTGGCCCGAAGCCGCGGCGTGTCCTGCGGCCGCTCGGCATCGGACTGCCGGCCCGGGAACTCCGCGACCGGGGCACCCGGCGTGAGGATGTCCTCGGCCTCCTCGACCACCTCGGCGGCCGCGGCCAGCTCCGCCTGCATCGCCTCGACGTCCACCTCGACGTTGAAGATGAAGGCGACCGACTCCTCCTTGATCGACTCCATCATCGCGGCGAACATGTCGTAGCCCTCACGCTGGTACTCGACCAGCGGGTCGCGCTGCGCCATCGCGCGCAGGCCGATGCCCTCGCGCAGGTAGTCCATCTCGTACAGGTGCTCGCGCCACTTGCGGTCCAGCACGCTCAGCACCACCCGGCGCTCCAGCTCACGCATCGCCTCGGAGCCGAGCAGTTCCTCGCGCTTGGCGTAGGCCTGCTTGGCGTCCTCGCCGATCCGCTCGATCAGGAAGTCCTGGGTCAGCCCGGACCGGTCGCCGCCGGCCTCCTCGATCAGCTCGTCCTCGGTCAGCTCGGTCTGGTAGAGCGTCTTCAGCGCGGTGAACAGCGGGTCCAGCTCCCAGTCCTCGGCGAACCCGTCCGCGGTCGCGCCCTGGACGTAACCGGTGATGGTCTCGTCGAGCATGTCCTGCACCTGCTCGTGCAGGTCCGCGCCCTCGAGCACCCGGCGGCGCTCGTCGTACACGACGTGCCGCTGCCGGTTCATCACGTCGTCGTACTTGAGGATGTTCTTCCGGGTCTCGAAGTTCTGCGCCTCGACCTGGGACTGTGCCGACGCGATCGCCTTGGTGACGACCTTGTTCTCCAGCGGCACCGTGTCGTCCTCGTTGCGGGACATCGCCCAGTCGACCATCTCGCGCTTGAACAGCCGCATCAGGTCGTCCTCGAGCGACAGGTAGAACCGCGACTCGCCCGGGTCGCCCTGCCGGCCGGAACGACCGCGCAGCTGGTTGTCGATCCGGCGGGACTCGTGCCGCTCGGTGCCGAGGACGTACAGGCCGCCCACCTCGGTGACCTCCACCTGCTCGTCCTTCACCTGCTGCTCGAACTTCTCCAGCACCTTCGGGTACTCCGCCTCGTACTCCTCCGGGGCGTCCACCGGATCGATCCCGCGGGCCCGCAGGTCCTTGTCGGCGAGGAACTCGGGGTTGCCGCCGAGGATGATGTCGGTACCACGGCCGGCCATGTTGGTGGCCACCGTGACCGCGCCCTTGCGGCCTGCCTCGGCAACGATCGCCGCCTCCCGGGCGTGCTGCTTGGCGTTCAGCACCTCGTGCGCGACGTTCCGCTTGCGCAACTGGGTGGACAGCCGCTCGGACTTCTCCACCGACGTGGTGCCGACCAGGATCGGCTGGCCGGACTCGTGCCGCTTGACGATGTCCTCGACGACGGCGTCGAATTTGGCTTCCTCGGTCCGGTAGATCAGGTCGCGCTGGTCCGCCCGCACCATCGGCTTGTTGGTCGGGATCGGGACCACGCCGAGGCCGTAGATCTTGGAGAACTCGTTCGCCTCGGTCATCGCCGTACCGGTCATGCCGGCCAGCTTGCTGTAGAGACGGAAGTAGTTCTGCAGGGTGATGGTCGCGAGGGTCTGGTACTCCTCCTTGATCTCGACCTTCTCCTTGGCCTCGATCGCCTGGTGCAGACCCTCGTTGTAGCGGCGGCCGTGCAGGGTGCGGCCGGTGTGCTCGTCGACGATCAGCACCTCGTTGTCGACGACCACGTAGTCCTTGTCGCGCTTGAACAGGTCCTTGGCCTTCAGCGCGTTGTTCAGGTAGCTGATCAGCGGGGTGTTGGCCGACTCGTACAGGTTGTCGATGCCGAGCCGGTCCTCGACCTTCTCGATCCCGCGCTCGAGGATGGCGACGGTGCGCTTCTTCTCGTCCACCTCGTAGTCGGCGACCGGGCGCTGCTCCTCCGGCACCTTGTCGTCGGCGAGCCGCGGCTTCAGCTGGTTGGCGATGCTGGCCATCTCGACGTACCAGCGCTGCGAGTCCTCGGCCGGGCCGGAGATGATCAGCGGCGTCCGGGCCTCGTCGATCAGGATCGAGTCGACCTCATCCACGATCGCGTAGTTGTACTCGCGCTGCACGCAGTCCTCGATGTTGGAGGCCATGTTGTCGCGCAGGTAGTCGAAGCCGAACTCGTTGTTGGTGCCGTAGGTGATGTCCTTGGCGTAGGCGATCCGGCGCTCGGCCGGGGACATCTCCGGCAGGATCACGCCGTAGTCGAGGCCGAGGAAGTGGTACACCCGGCCCATCCACTCGGCCTGGAACCGGGCCAGGTAGTCGTTCACCGTGACCACGTGCACGCCCTTGCCGGACAGCGCGTTCAGGTACGTCGGCAGGGTGCCGACCAGGGTCTTGCCCTCACCGGTCTTCATCTCGGCGATGTTGCCCAGGTGCAGCGCGGCGCCACCCATGATCTGGACGTCGTAGTGCCGCTGGTGCAGGGTCCGCTTGGCCGCCTCGCGGACGACCGCGAACGCCTCGGGGAGCAGTTCGTCGAGGGTCTCCCCGTTCTCCACCCGCTGCTTGAACTCGGCCGTCTGGCCGCGCAGCTCCTCGTCGGACATGCCGACGAAGTCGTCCTCGATCGAGTTGACCAGCTTGGCGATGCCCTCGAGCCGGCGCACGATCTTGCCCTCGCCGATCCGCAGGACCTTGTCGATCACCTTCATGGTGGGGAGTTCTCTCCTTGCTGCTGAAGCCTGGTAGGCGGGTCGTACCGGTGCGCCGCCGCCGGCCCGATCCGGGCATGGCACGGTCAAACCCGCGGGCGGGCGTCACCCATGGTACGGGGCCCGGTGATCCAAGCCACCCTCCCGTGCGCGCCCCGCCCCTCATCAGACCCACGACCGGGCGGGAGGAAAAGTTCCGGTACGCCGGTCCGCGGCCGCCTCGACCGCCACGGCGCGCTGGCGCCGGGTGATCCTCAGAAGCCGCGGAGGGCGTCGCTCAAGGCAGGCGCGAGGTCGCCGGGACCGGCCATGCGGACCTGGTCGAGGCCTAGCCAGGTGGCGAGCTGGACGAGTTCGGCGGCGAGCTCCTCGGGCGTCTCGGCCGGCGCACCTGGCTCCGCGTGGGCGGATTGGACCAGCAGCACCCCCGCGACCCGGTCCGCCTTGAGATCCACCCGGGCGACCAGCCGATCGCCGAGCAGGAACGGGAGGACGTAGTACCCGTGGACGCGTTTCTCCGCCGGGACGTAGATCTCGATGCGATACCTGAAGTCGAACAGCACCTCGGTCCGGGTCCGCTCGTAGACCAGCGAGTCGAACGGGCTGACCAGGGCCTGCGTGTTCACCCGCCGCGGCAGCCGGGCGTCTCTGTGCAGGTACGCCGGACGCTTCCACCCGTCGATCAGGACCGGGACGAGCTCGCCGTCCTCGACCAGCTCGCGGATCGCCTGCGCGGTCGGATCGGGCGAAGTACGGAAGTAGTCCTTCAGGCACTGGGCTGTCGCGACGCCGTGCGCCCGGGCCGCGATCGCCACCAACCCGCGGTGCGCCTCCGCCGGCGTGGGCGTCGGCGTCTCCAGCACCGCGCGGGGCAGCACTCGTTCCGGGATGTCGTACAGGCGCTCGAACTGACCGTTCCGCCGGGCCACGGTGATCTCGCCGGCGAAGAACAGGAACTCCAGCGCGCGCTTCACATCGGACCAGTTCCAGCCCCAGTTGTCCCGCTCGCGCTCGACGTCGTCGTCGATCTGCCGGGCGCTCAGCGGACCGTGGTCGCGGACGTCGGCGAGCACCTGCTTCACCAGGTCCGGCCGCTGCACCGCGATCGCCCGCGGACCGCCCCAGGCCTCGGTCGTCGCCCGGGCCATCCGCCAGCGCAGCAGCGGATGCGTCTCGACCGGGACCAGCGAGGCCTCATGTGCCCAGTACTCCACCAGGCGGCGCGGCGCCTTCCCGGCCGCGCGATCCAACAGGTCGCGCGGGTACGGCCCGAGCCGTGAATACAGCGGCAGGTACTGCGCCCGGCTGAGCACGTTCACCGAGTCGATCTGGATCAGCCCTATCCGCGCCAGCACCCGGCTGAGCGCCCGCAGGTCGGGCACCCCCTTGGGCCGCGG
Organism: Kribbella caucasensis; assembly: GCF_004361855.1. Lineage (GTDB taxonomy): Bacteria > Actinomycetota > Actinomycetes > Propionibacteriales > Kribbellaceae > Kribbella > Kribbella caucasensis. The sequence continues at coordinate 101,094 of NZ_SNWQ01000003.1, read as the reverse complement.
GTCCACGAATCCCTGCGCGGCCAGCGCGATCCGGCGGGCCTGGGCCTGCGAGAGCACCTGCGTAGTCGTCACGTCACGAAGTCTGCCCGGCACCACCGACAAAATCCGACATAACTCCGGAGTGACCAAAGGTGAGAGTTTCGCTACGGACCGTGGCGAGGGAACCTGGCCGACAGGCCGCGACGCCCGCGCGGCCCCTATCCACCTGGAGTGTGAGGCATGACAGGAAGATTCCAGCTGGTCCGCGCCGCCTTGGCGGCCGGTGTGCTGACGGTGGCGTCCCTCGGCCTGGTCGCCGGACCCGACCGGTGAGTACTGCGGCGCCACGCTCGTCGCGCCGGACAAGATCGTCACCGCGGCCCACTGCGCGACGGAGGCGGCGAGCACCTACACCGCGATCCAGGGTCGCGACGTCCTGAGCGACACCTCGACCGGCCAGGAGTCGGCGATCTCCGACATCTGGGCGGACCCGGCGTACGGATCTCAGCCCGGACATGATGTCGCGGTGATGACCCTGGCCACCCCGTTCACCGGCGTACCGACGCTGGAACTGGAGACCAGTACGGCGGCCGACGCGGTCGGGGCCGAGCCGGTCGTGTACGGCTGGGGCGAGACCGAGGGCACCGGGCCGGCGAACACCTTCCAGAAGGTGACCGTGCCGGTGCTCGGCGACGCGTACTGCGGTGACGTGTACGCGAGCCAGGACTACACCGCCGACGGGGAGATCTGCGCCGGCTACGAGGACGGCGGCAAGGACTCCTGCCAGGGTGACTCCGGCGGTCCGCTGATCCTCAACGGCCGCCTGTTCGGTGTCGTCTCCTGGGGAATCGGCTGCGCGGACGCCGGCAACCCAGGCGTGTACGCCGAGGTCGCGACCTACGCCGCGGCGCTGCAGGCCCAGATCGACGGTTGATCAGCTGACCGGTTGAAGAGGAGGGCGGGGCCCGGGCTGTGAGTGCGCCCGGGCCCCTTTATGTGGGCTCCTCCCGGGTCAGACGGCCAAGCGGATGACGCCGTAGTCGTAGCCACGGCGCCGGTAGACCACACTCGGCTGGTTCTCGTCGGCGTCGACGAAGAGGTAGAAGTCGTGTCCGACCAGTTCGAGCTCGTAGAGCGCCTGGTCGAGAGTCATCGGCTTGGCCGTGTGAGTCTTCTCGCGCATCACCAGCGGACCGTCTCCGGTCACGGTCAGGGAGCCGAACTTCTGCGTCCTCACCTCTTCTTCGGCGGCGCTTTCCTCTGTTGCGGGTGCGTTGCCGTTGGTCGTTTGCTTCGCGTTGACGTGGCGCAGACCCTCCGGGGAGTGCTCGCCACGGTGGACCCGGCGTCGGTCGGCGGCCTTGCGGACCTGGGCCCGCAGCCGGTCCAGGCTGACGTCGAACGCCGCCTGCTTCGTCTCACCGGACGCCTCGGCCCGGAGCACCGGACCCTTGGTGTACATGGTGAGCTCGACGCGCATCGCCCGATCGTGCTGTCGAGGGTTCTTCTCCAGACTGACTTCCACTTCGCAGCGCAGCACCCGGTGATCGACCTTCTCGATCCTGGCGAGCTTTTCCTCGACGTACTGCCGGAAGCGGTCACTGACCTCGCAGTGATGACCCTTGACAACGACGTCCACGGAAACCTCCATCGATCGGCGACTTCTTTTTACGTTTCCGGACCCCCGGTTCTCGTGTCCAGACGCCCGAAACGAGAACACCCGCTGTCGAACCGATCGGACCCCGTGGCCAGGAATCCGGCTGATCCGGTCCTGCACCACTTCACTGCCCGACAGGCCCTAGCGGGTGTCATAGGCCAACGCTAGTCGGCTTCGGCGAAAACCGGTAGGGAAGTTCTCATGAACCGGGTATCGTGCGCCGAGCGGTCGCTGCGATCACGGCACAACCGGACACCTTGATTCCCGTGGTTTCCAAGGCCCGGCAGGCTTCCGCGAGCGTGGATCCGGTGGTCAGCACGTCGTCCACCAGCAGGACCGGTTGACCTGTCAGCGTTTCAGCCCAGCGCGAACGAATCGCGAACGCCCCGGCCAGGTTCGCCGATCGCTCTGTTGCGGACAGTCCGGCCTGATCAACAGGCCTCCGTACTACGCGCAGAGCGTCGGCCAGCCGGACGTCGTACCCCTGGCCGCGGAGGTGGCGAACGGCAACGATCACCAGCCGCCGCAATGGGTCATGCCCACGCGTCCGCACAGTCGCCCACGTCGACGGGACCGGACACAGCCAGGCCGCCCGACTCGGCCCGAGCCCGGCACTCACCGCGTTCGCCAGTGCGACGCCGAGTGGTTTGGCCAGCCCGTACCGCGCGTGCTCCTTGTGTTCCAGGATCACCCGCCGCACGACCCCGTCGTACGGCGCACTCGCGGTCGGCTGGGGCAACGACTCGGGTCGAGGTTCGGGCCAGGCCTGAAACGGCACGGAGCCGGTCAGCTCGCTCCAGCACTCCGCGCAGACTGAGACCCCGGGCCGCTCACATCCCGCACACCGCCCACCCAGCACGAGATCGAGGAACGCGTCCCGGAGCGACATCTCCACAACCCTGAGCGATCCGCACGCTCCGCCGCAACCGCCTCCGAAGCAGCCTGTGGACAGCTCAGCCGGGGTAGACAGGCGAGATGGGGATTGCGGGGTTGTCGTCGAGGGTGGCCCAGCCCAGGTCCTTGGTCTGCCAGTGCAGCCGGCCGTCCGGGTCCTCGACGACAGGGAGGGTGTCGATGTTGGTGTTGGAAGCGAGGAACGTGGCCTGGAAGTCGTTGGAGGCGCCCTGGATCAGACGGGGCTGGGAGCCGTCGACGTTGACCTGCCAGGGCTGCCGGGGAGCGCCGATGCGGGCCTTGCCGGCGACCAGGATGCCGGACTGGGTCCAGGAAGCGTCGGTGATGTCGACCAGGGGCAGCTCGAGCGAGCGGAAGTTGCTCAACGCGAGCTTCTGGTCGTCAGTGACGACGGTGGCGGTCTTGACGACGTTGCCGCCGCCGGTCTTCGGGCTGATCACCAGCAGGGCGCGGACCCCGTCCGGGGCCATCCGCAGCTGGATCGGCTGACCCTGGAAATCGGCCTGGATCTCGGTCACCTTGCCGTCCTTGTTCCGCATCCGAAGCCGCGGCGAATCACCGCCGGCCCGGTCCACGATCCACAGGTTCCCGACGTTGTCGAAGGTCGGCCGGAGCACCGTGCCGTCGGTCGGGATGAACTCGGGCTTCCCGTCCTTGTCCCCCGGCTCCAGCCGCCCGTACGCGATCACGCGGTTGCTGTTCACCTCGGTGACGACCGCGCCGAACTCACCGCGCAGGTCAACCGCGAACGACTGCACCTTGAACTGGTAGAGCTGGCTGCCGTCGAGCGGGGTGGCGTCGATCGTGTTGGAGCCGTCCTGGTTGATCCGCACCAGCTTGTGATTGCGAACGCCGTACAGGTCCTTCATCTGGCCGATCGGGACGGACGGGTCGTACTGGCTGAAGTCGCTGAAGGTGAGGACCTCCTCCAGGTCCGGCAGCAGTTGCGCACCGCCGACGGTGATCCGGACCCGGGAGCTGATCGGCCGCAAGGTCCACGCGATCTGCGCGGCGAGCAACTGCCGGTCGGCGGTGCTCAGGCCGTTCGCCGTGTCGCTCAGCGCGACCGTGGCGACGCCGTAGTCGACCGGGACCGACACGTTCACCTGGGTGCCAGGCGGTGCGGCCGTGACGACGCCGTTGCCGAGCCGGTCCGTCGGGCCCTTCAGCAGTTCCTGCACCAGCTGCGTCGCGGCCTGGCCGGGCGGGAGGTTGTTCGGTAGGTAGATGGTGTCCGGGACGAGCATGTCGCGCTCCCGGTTGGCGAAGTACAGCGGGCTCGGCCGGAGCCGCGCGTCCAGCAGGTTGCTGCCCAGGAACACCCCGGGCGGCACGCTGGCGACCCGGTACTGACCGTCGACCTTGGCGAGTACGAAGTCGAAGCTGGCAAGCGCTCCGCGCGGCGCGGGCGTCCAGGAACCGCGCCCGTCGATGCTGCCGATCAAGGGAGCCCGCAGCGCGATGCTGTTCTGGCTGCGAATCGACACCGCCTTGGTCGAGCTCTGGTCGTAGACATAGGTCCGCTGCTCCGGCTTCCAGCTCGCGGCGGCCGGGGGCGTCATGTACTGGCGGGCTTTGTCGAGGCCACGCTTGTCCGACATCGCCTCCAGGAACCCGTTCACGATCGTCAGCGGCGCGGCGTTCTGCCTCGGCGGCTGGGCCTCCACACCGATCCCGCCAGCCAGCGGCGCTGGCCCGTCCTGACTACCGCTCCGGATCGGCCCCTTGGTCGGCACCGTCCCGCACCCGGTCACCAGCAGTGCGGAGGCAAGCGCCGCCGCAAGCAGCCTGGATCTCATTGCTCGCCACCACCCGTCAGCTTCTGGTACGGCGCGCCGACGTCGACCAGGGACAGGTCCGGCACGACCCGGGTCGCATCCGTCGGCCGCGCGGGCAACGGCGATCCGGACAGGTTGACGTCCGGCCGCCGGGGCAGCGTGAGGCGGAAGTACGCGCCGTCGCCGGGCGACCCCCACGCGTCCAGCCGGCCGCCGTGCAACCGGGCGTCCTCCAGCGCGATGGACAGTCCGAGCCCGGTCCCGCCTGTCGTCCGGGCTCGCGCCGGGTCGGCCCGCCAGAACCGGCTGAACACCATCTCGGCCTCCTCGGCCCGGAACCCGACCCCGTGGTCGCGGACCGCCACCGCGGCGGCGTCGTCGTCCGTGGCCGTGCTGATCCGGATCGGCAGACCCTCGCTGTGCTCGATCGCGTTGCCGATCAGGTTGCGCAGGATCCGTTCGATCCGGCGCGAGTCCACCTGAGCACGGCACGGGCGCGGCATGTCCAGCTGGACGGCACAGCCCTTCCGCTCCAGCAGGGTCTCGTGGTTCTCCAGCACCCGGGCGACGATGTCGCGCAGGTCGACATCCTCCAGGTCGAGCGCGGCCGCACCGGCGTCGAACCGGCTGATCTCCAGCAGGTCGGCGAGCAGTTCCTCGAACCTGTTCAGCTCGTTCTGCAGGAGCTCGACCGAGCGGCGGCTGATCGGGTCGAACTGGTCCCTGGACTCGTGCAGCAGGTCGGCCGCCATCCGGACCGTGGTGAGCGGGGTGCGCAGCTCGTGCGAGACGTCCGAGACGAACCGGCGCTGCAACCGGGACAGCTCTTCCAGCCTGCGGATCTGCTGCTGCAGGTTGCTGGCCATCTTGTTGAACGAGACCGCCAGCCGGGCCAGGTCGTCGGTACCGCGGACCTGCATCCGTTCCTCGAGCTTGCCGGCCGCCAGCCGCTCGGCGATCCGCCGGGCCATCCGGACCGGGGTGACCACCTGCCGGGTGACCAGCCAGGCCACCGCGCCGAGCAGGAGGACGAGCAACAGACCCGCGGTGAGCAGGGCGCGCTGGACCACGTCGAGGGTCTCCTGCTGCGCGGTCAGCGGGAACAGGAAGTAGACCTCGAACCGCTCACCGGTGGAGTTCACCCGGATCTGCGAGCCGAGCACGAGCCCGGGCTGGCTGGGCTGGTCGTCGTACCGGATCTGGGTGTACGTGTCGTAGAGCTTGCTCTCGTCGCTCGACACCGAGGACTGCAGGTCGTGCGGGATCGAGTCGCTCTCGACCAGCCCGGTCTTCAGGATCGAGGTGGTCCCGGACGTATCGGTCGGGATCAGCACCACGTCGTACAGGCCGGCCCGGTTGGTGCCCTGGATCACCTGGGAGAGGTTCTGGTTGATGCTGGCCGGGTCGGCCGCGTTGATCGAGTTGGACAGCGCGGTGAGCTGGGCGGCCGCCTCGGCCTGAGCGCTGGTCCGGCGGGACTCCAGCACGCCGTCGGTGACCTGGCTCATCATCACCCAGCCGACCAGGATCAGCACGACGGTCGACATCAGCAGGGTGCCGGTGACGATCCGGGCCTGGATCGAGCGGCGCCAGCTGTCCGGCCAGTGCCGCGGGTGGGTCCGCCAAAACGCCTGCGGCAGGGCGTGCCAGTCCGCCCCGGCGGCAGTGAGCTCGATCTCGGTTCCGCGGGGTTCCGGCTCGGTGTCCGGAGGATCCGCCGGCGACGCCTCGTCGCGCCCGTACTCGATCAGTCCGCACCCGCCTTGTACCCGACCCCGCGAACCGTGACGACGATCTCCGGGTGCTCGGGGTCCTTCTCGATCTTGGACCGCAGCCGCTGGACGTGCACGTTCACCAGCCGGGTGTCGGCGGCGTGCCGGTAGCCCCAGACCTGCTCCAGCAGGACCTCACGGGTGAACACCTGCCACGGCTTGGAGGCCAGGCAGACCAGCAGGTCGAACTCCAGCGGGGTGAGCTGGATGGTCTCGCCGCTGCGCTTGACCGAGTGCCCGGCCACGTCGATGGTCAGGTCGCCGATGGTCAGCGACTCCGGCCCGGGCTCGTCCATCCGGCGCAGCCGGGCCCGGATCCGGGCCACCAGCTCCTTGGGCTTGAACGGCTTCACCACGTAGTCGTCGGCGCCGGACTCCAGCCCGAGCACCACGTCGACGGTGTCGCTCTTGGCGGTCAGCATCACGATCGGCACCCCGGACTCGGCCCGGATCGCCCGGCAGACGTCGATCCCGTCCATCCCGGGCAGCATCAGGTCGAGCAGCAGCAGATCGGGCTTGAACTCGCGGAAGGCCGGCACCGCCTTGTCGCCGGTGGCGACCAGGTAGGTGTCGTAGCCCTCGTTGCGCAGCACGATACTGAGCATCTCCGACAGCGCGGTGTCGTCGTCGACGATGAGGACGCGCCCTCGCATCGTCCGGTTACCTTCTGCCACGCCCTGCTCCTTGCCGATCTGGATCTGGTGCGCCCGGCGTCCGCTGCCGTACGCACTACGGATAGTGTCCCATTTCCGGTGTAATGCACACGCCGGATCGCCGAGCGCGTACGGCTGAATCACGGTATGTGCCCGATTCGCGGCCTGTGCACCGTCCGGGGGGTGATCATGGTGCACAGTCGTGGCCGGGGACAACCCCGGTGAGCGGTGGAGGACGGGAGGCGGGGCGTGCGGGACGACCTTGGGGTCCGGGAGAGCGGTGGCGAGCCGCTGCGCCCGTGGCTGCCCGCCGACCTGCTCGACAACGCGGCGCGGACGATCTCCGAGAACAAGACGATCATGCTGGGCCTGCCGGTGCTCGCCGGCCTCGCGCTGGCCGCGGTACAGGCCGGTCTGACCCAGGTGGCCGTGCCAGGCGGGATCCCTGGTTTCTTCAACGCTGACGACCCGTTCGGACAGGCAGGGGCCGCACTGCTGCTCACGTACGGCGTACAGCTGGTGCTGTTCGCGGTCGTGTCGAGCATGCTGGCCGGGATCATCGCGCTGGCCGCGATCCGCAGTCAGCTGGCCCACCGGATCGGTCCGCGAGAGCTGCTCCGGCTGGTCCGGCCGACGCTGCCGTCACTGGCTGCGGTGGGACTGTTGCAGTCCCTGTCGTTCATCGTCCTGATCGCGGGCTGGTTGCTCACCGTGTTCGGGATCGGCTCCGGGACGGATGCGGCGATCTCGTCCGATGCGGCCGGAGCGGTCGCGCTGGTGCTGATGCTGGGCGGCGGATTACTGGTGGTGATCTTCGGGATCCGGTTGGTGCTGGCCGGCACGGTGATCCTGCTGGAAGGCAAGAACGCACCGGACATCGGGCTCTACATCCCTGCCCGGGTGGGGATCTGGGGTGCGCTGAGGCGATCTTGGACACTGGTGAAGGGCCGGTTCTGGCGGGTCTTCGGCATCCTGCTGTTCGGCGGTCTGGTGGTGAACGTCGTCAGCTACGCCTTGCAGTTCGGCATCACCACCCTCGTGCTCACGCTGGGTGCCTGGGCCGACGGCAGTGACAGCGAAGGGGCGGTGATCATCGCCGTCATCGTGGGCGCCGCGGCCGGGATCGCGACCGTGATGACGCTGATCGCCAGCCTGGCCTTCATGTCCGCTGTGCAGGCGTTGATCTACCTGGACCTGCGGGTCCGCCGGGAGGGCCTGGACCTGTGGATGCGTCCCGCTCTCGGACCGACCCAGCAGATTGGACCGAACTGGTGATTCCGCTCGAACCGCCGGTGGACATCTCCCGGGACGACGCGGCCGCCGAGGCCGCTCGCGAGTTGTCCAAGCCGGTCTACGACCAGGCCGGCGACTCGTTGATCTCCCGGGCGATCCTGAAGGTCCTGGAGTGGATCTCGGACCTGCTGGACGGTCTGGTCAGCCCGACGAGTGACGGCGACGCCGGGTTGTTGATGCTGATCGGACTGATCGTTCTGGTCGTGATCGTGGTGCTCTGGCGGGCCGGTGTCCTGCGAACCACTCGTACTTCGGCCGCCCAAACCGTCTTCGACACAGACAAGCCGCGCACCGCTGCGCAGTACAGGGCCCAGGCCGAGCAGGAGGCCACTGCCGGAGACTACGCAGCCGCGGTGCGAAGCCGGTTCCGTGCCTGCATTGCCGAGCTCACCGAGCGCACTGTGCTGGATGAACGGGCCGGCCGGACGGCGTACGAGGCGGCGGCGGACGCAGCGCGCGTAGTACCGGAGTTGCGGGAGACGCTGCAGCCCGCCGCTGACGTGTTCACCGAGGTTGTCTACGGCAACCGTCCGGGCACGCCGGAGCGGTACGCCACGGTGTTCGCGGCTGACGAGGCGGCTCGCCGGGTCTCCACGCGGGCGTTGGTGCGCGGATGAGCACTCCGGTCGGGCGGAGCGCCGTGGAGAGCTGGCACGTGCTCCGGACGCCGCTGCTCATCACCGGGGTGATCGTGCTCGGCGTGATCGCGGTGATGATCGCGACGGCCGCCCGCACGTCCGGTCCCTTCAGCCCCGACTCCGCCGAGCCGAATGGCGCCCGGGCGCTCGCGGCTCTGCTGGAGGACCACGGCGTCCAGGTGACGGGCACGGAGGACCTCGACGACGCAGTGGCCGGTGGGCAGGACCGGACGCTGCTGATCGCGCCCACTGGTTCGCTGAGCCGGTACGACTGGAGCCGGATCGCCAACGCCGGCTGGAGCCACCTGGTCCTGATCCGGCCGAGCGACCGGGCCCTGGAGGAACTTGCCCCCGGCATCGAGGACGCCAGCGACACCCTGTCCATCGATTCCCGCGAGCCGGACTGCGAGCTGCCCGCGGCGGTCAAGGCAGGGACGGTGACCGTCGGCGGTTCGTCGTACTCCGCGCCGCCGTCCGCACAGACCTGCTACGGCGACGGCATCAACCACACGGTGGTTCGCGTCGAGACCGGTGACCGGATCGTCGACGTGATCGGTTCGGCGAGGACGTTCACCAACGCCCAACTAGCGGAGAACGGCAACGCGTCGCTCGCGCTCAACCTGATCGGCACGCACACCGAAGTGGTCTGGTACCTGCCGCAGTACGAATCCTCGGCGTACGAGGAGGACGGTGGCGAGGAGCAGCCCGTCGTGCCGCCGTCCGTGCGGTACATCGCATGGGCGCTGGCGTTCGCCGTGTTCGTGGTGGCGTTGTGGCGGGGTCGCCGGCTCGGTCCCGTCGTACCGGAGCCGCTGCCGGTGATCGTGCACGCCGCCGAGACGACCGAGGGCCGGGCGCGGCTGTACCGGCGGTCGCGGGCCAGGGACCGGGCCGCGGCTGCGCTGCGCGAGTCGACCCTCGGCAAGCTGCACAAGTTGCACGGAATCCCCCGGCGCGCTGAACCGACCGCGGTGGTCACGACCGTCGCCGCCCGGACCGGCCGCGACCCGGCGATGCTGTACGAACTCCTGTACGGCTATCCGCCCTTGGACGACGCCGGCCTGATGTCCTTGTCCTACGAGCTCGACCTGCTCATCCAGGAGGCTGAACACCCGTGACCACCACTACCGCCGAGGTGACACCCGAGCGGGCGCGGCAGGCGTTGATCGAGCTGCGGACCGAGATCGGCAAGGCCGTCGTCGGCCAGGACACTGCCGTCACCGCCCTGGTGCTCGCCCTCCTCTGCAGGGGCCACGTGCTGCTCGAAGGCGTGCCGGGGACGGCCAAGACGCTGATGGTGCGGGCGCTGTCGATGGCGATGCGGCTGGAAACCAAGCGGGTGCAGTTCACCCCGGACCTGATGCCGGGTGACGTCACCGGGTCGCTGGTGTACGACGCGAAGACCAGTGAGTTCGAGTTCCGCCGGGGACCGGTGTTCACCAACATCCTGCTCGCGGACGAGATCAACCGGACCCCGCCGAAGACCCAGGCCGCGTTGCTCGAGGCGATGGAGGAACGCCAGGTCACGGTCGACGGCGAACCACGCAAGCTGCCCGTGCCGTTCGTGGTCGCCGCCACGCAGAACCCGATCGAGTACGAGGGCACGTATCCGTTGCCCGAGGCCCAGTTGGACCGGTTCCTGCTCAAGGTGACGCTGGACATTCCCCCGCGCGACGCCGAGATCGCAGTACTGGCCCGGCACGCGCAGGGGTTCGACCCGCGCGATCTGGAGGCCGCGGGTCTGCGTCCGGTCGCCGGGCCGGAGGACCTGCTCGCCGGACAGACCGCCGTGCGACGGGTCGCGGTGCGCGAGGACGTCCTGGCGTACGTGGTCGACCTGTGCCGCGCGACCAGGCAGTCGCCGTCGTTGCAGCTCGGGGTGTCGCCACGCGGTGCGACCGCCTTGCTCGCGGTGGCCCGGGCGTGGGCCTGGTTGTCCGGGCGGGACTACGTGATCCCGGACGACGTGAAAGCGATGGCACGTCCTTGCCTTCGGCATCGGGTGCAGATCCGGCCGGAAGCGGAGCTGGAAGGGGTCACCGCGGACGCAGTACTGGAGAGCGTGCTCGCCACGGTCCCAGTACCACGCTGATGGTCGTCACCGGCCGAGCCGGCGTACTGGCCGGCTTGGGAGTCCTGTTCGTCGCACTGGTGATGCCCAGTTGGTCGGGCATCGGACTGGTGGTCGCTGTGGTGCTGCTGGTTTGTCTGCTCGACCTGTTGCTCGCGGGTTCGCCCCGACGGCTCCAGCTCAGCCGGGAAGGCGACAACGCGGTCCGGCTCGGCGAACAGGCCGTGGTCACGATGCTGGTGGCGAACCCGGGTCGCAGGGTCCGTGGGCTGCTCCGGGACGCGTGGCCGCCGTCTGCCGGCGTACAGGATCCGCCGCACAAGCTCGACCTGCCCACTGGCGAACGGCGTCGGCTCGTGACCCGGCTGATCCCGACTCGCCGGGGTGACCGGCAGGCGTACCGGGTCACCATCCGGTCGATCGGACCGCTGGGGTTCGCCGGGCGGCAGGGGTCTCATCGGGTGCCGTGGACCGTACGGGCGCTGCCGCCGTTCAACAGCCGCAAGCACCTGCCGTCGCGGCTCGCCCGGCTGCGCGAACTGGACGGCCGGACCGCCTTGCTGGTCAGGGGTCAGGGCACGGAGTTCGACTCGTTGCGCGACTACGTTCCCGGTGACGACGTACGGTCGATCGACTGGCGTGCCACGGCCCGCCGGAGCAGCGTCGTACTGCGGACCTGGCGGCCCGAACGGGATCGGCAGGTCGCCATCGTGATCGACTCCGGCCGAATGTCCGCGGGCCGGGTCGGCGACGCGCCGCGACTCGACCACGCGATGGACGCCGCGTTGCTGCTCGCCGCGTTGGCCACCCGGGCCGGTGACCGGGTTTCCTTGCTGGCTTGCGATTCCGCGGTCCGGGCCGATGTACGCCGGCCTGCTCCGGAGGACGTGTTGCCGTCGTTCGTGAACGCGCTGGCGAACGTCGATGCGGAGTTGGTGCAGACCGACTTCCGGGTGGTCGTGTCGCAGGTGCTCGAACGACTCCGGCAGCGCTCGTTGGTGGTGCTGCTGACCGGCCTGGAGCCGGCGGTGATCGAGGAATCCATGCTGCCGGTGATCGGTCCGCTCCTTCGGAGGCACGTCGTAGTCCTGGCGTCGGTCGCCGATCCCAGGCTCGCGGAGATGGAGTCCGCCAAGGCCGACCTGATCGAGGTGTACGGCGCCGCGTCGGCGGCCCGCTCCCGGCTGGACCGCGAACGCGTCACCGCCATCCTCAGCCGGGCCGGCGTCACCGTGGTCGACGAGAACCCCGACCACATCGCGCCGGCCCTCGCCGACACCTACCTGGCATTGAAGAAGGCCGGCAGGCTCTAGATCATCGTCGGCCGGGCCTGGACGAACGTCCAGCGATGGCCTTCGAGGTCGTCGGTCTCGTAGCAGCGGTACCCGTGCTGGTGGATCTCGGAGACGATCCTGGCTCCCTGCGCCTGACTCCGGGCGAAGTGCGCGTCCAGATCGTCGACGTAGACCCAGATCCCGTGGTCGTCACCGGACGGCGGCTGCTTCGCCTCGAACAGCAGGATGGCCGCCGACCCGACGTGCAACTCGATCCACGACGGCTTCTCCCCTTCGGCCGGGATCTTGTCCCACGACTCCAGCCCGTACGTCGTATGCAACCAGCGAGCCGCGGCCGCCGGATCCTCGTAGTACAAGGCGATGCTGAGCCGGTCGAGTTCGCGCGGTGTGCGGGGAGCCTCGTCCCGCCGGGCGACCCAGGCGGGGAGCCAGTGGATCACGTTCCGCCAGTAGTAGAACGCCGTCTCGCCACCGGAGACCAGGGACTGTACGACGGTGACGCGGGTGCCACCGTCGGACGGCTCGAAGCTGACCCGGATCTCGGTATCGTCCACCTCGCTGCGATAGGCCAGCAACTCGCCGGGCTGCCACTCGGTGATCCGGCCGAGGACGAGTGCGTCTTCACCGCTGTAGACCTCGAGGATCCGGCCACCGACCCCGGACTCGATCCGCCTCGCCACCGCCCGGCCGGAGTCCCAGAAGTTGATCGGCCCGCGGACCCACCACAGATCGATCTCGTCGGTGAAGATCTTGAACGCCGTCGCCGGATCGGCGGCGACCTCGACAGCTGCTGACGCGGATTGCTCAGTCACTCTGGTTTCCTCCGCTCGACGTGCTTCTTGAACGAGCCCAACTGTTCCTGCCAGTGCGCCTGGACCTGGTCGAGCCAGGCCTGTACGGCGACCACGGGCTCCGGCCGCAACCGGAAGACCCGCACCCGCGCGTCGTCCGGCACCCGCTCGTCGGCGACCAGCCCGGCCGACAACAGAATCCGCAGATGCCGGCTCATCGCCGGCGCCGATGCCCCGGTCGCCTCAGCCAGCTGCCCGGCCCGCCGCGGCCCCTCCCCCAGCAACTCCACCACCTGCCGCCGGGTCGGATCGGCCAGCACCTCGAAGAACCGATCGACTTCGTTCACCATGGCGCAATAGTTACACCATCGGTTAACTATCTACAAGGGTCAAGTGGCAGGCGGTCTGAGGGTCTGCTGCCGAGGAGAGGATGGGGAGGGGTTCGGAGTGGCAGGCGGTGTCGATGCCGGCGGCTGCGGCCTTGCCGGAGGCGAGGAGTTGGCAGCGGGGGTGGAAGCGGCAGCCGGTGGGGATTCGGGTCGGGTCGGGTGGTTCGCCGGTGAGGACGATGCGGTCCGGGGATTCGGGGAGGACCGAGAGGAGCGCTTGTGTGTAAGGGTGTTGGGGTGCGGTGAGGATCTGTTCGACCGGTCCGGATTCGACGATGCGGCCGAGGTACATGACTGCGACGCGGTCGGCGATGTTCCAGGCCAGGCCCAGGTCGTGGGTGACGACCAGGGCGGACAGGCCGAGTTCGTTGCGGAGGCGGAGCAGGAGGGCGAGGATCTCGCCGCGGACCGAGGCGTCGAGGGAGGCGACGGGTTCGTCGGCGATCAGGACCTTCGGGTTGAGGGCGAGGGCGCCGGCGATGACGACGCGTTGGCGTTGGCCACCGGAGAGTTCGTGGGGGTACCGCAGGAAGAACCGCTCAGGCGGGCGGAGGCCGGCGCGGGACAGCGCCTCGGCGACCACCTGTTCCTCGTCCGGCAGCCCGTGGATCCGGGGGCCCTCGGCAACTGCTTCGTAGACGGTCTGTCGTGGATTGAGCGAGCCCATCGGATCCTGCAGAATCAGCTGGACCTGCCGACGGTAGGCCTTCAGCGCCCGGCCGCGATGGCTCAGCGCCGACCCGTCGTACCGGACCTCGCCGGAGGTGGGGCGTTCGAGGCCGAGCAAGGTACGGGCGAGAGTGGTCTTGCCGCAGCCGGATTCGCCGACCAGGGCAACGATCTCACCCGCGCCGACGGAAAGGTTGACCCCATCGACCGCCCGCGCACGCCGTCCCCGACCGGCGAACTCGACCGCCAAGTTGTTTGCCTCCAGCACCTAAACCGCCTCCCCAGCCAGGACACAAGCCGCCGTACGACGCTCGCCGGCTGGGCGCAACTCGATCGACACGGTCGAGCACGTGTCCAACGCGACCGGACACCGCGGGTGGAAGGCACAACCCGACGGGAGCTGAAGCGGATCCGGTGGATCGCCACCGAGTCCTTTCGGCGCCAGCCGTGAGGAGAGGTCGCCGATGGTCGGGAACGCGGCCGCCAGCGCACGACTGTACGGATGGGTGAACGTGCCGTCCGCGGGACCGGTCTCGACCACGCGGCCGGCGTACATCACGGCCAGCCGATCGCACAGGTCGGCCAGCACCGAGAGGTCGTGCGAGATCATCAGCAACGAGATGTCGTCGGTGGCGATCAGCTCGCGTATCAGGGTGAGGACCTGCGCCTGTACCATCACGTCGAGTGCGGTGGTCGGTTCGTCGGCGACGATCAGCCGTGGTTCGCAGGCGAGCGCCATCGCGATCATCACTCGTTGCCGCTGGCCACCACTCAGTTCGTGCGGATAACTCTTCGCCCGCCAGCCGGGCAGGCCGACCTGGTCGAGGAGCTCGGCGACCCGGCGGCGGGCCTGGTCCGGACTCGCGAGTTTGTGGATCAGCAGCGGTTCGGCGATCTGGTCGCCGATCCGATGCACCGGGTTGAGGCCGTGCTGCGCACCCTGGAAGACGATCGACGCCTGCGCCCAGCGGACCGCGCGGAGCCGGCCCCAGCTCATCGCGAGCACGTCTTCGCCGTCGAGCAGGATCCGGCCGGAGATCCGGGCGTCACGCGGCAGCAGCCGGAGCAACGCCATCGCCAGCGTCGACTTGCCGGAGCCGGATTCCCCCACCACACCAACAGCTTCCCCGGCCTCAAGGCTCAGCGAGACACCTCGTACCGCGGGCAACTCGCCGCCCGCAAGCTTGTAGGTGACGGACACGTCGTCCAATTCGAGCAGGCTCATCGGGTCGCTCCCCGGAGTCGCGGGTTGAGCACGGTCTCCAGCGCGCGACCGCACAACGTGAACGCCAGCACGACGATCACGATGCACAGACCGGGCAGCAGGATGTACCACCAGGCTCCCGACGTCGCCGCGCCCCAGTCGTACGAACCACGCAGCATCGTCCCCCACGACGTCTTGTTCGCGCTCACCCCGAGGAACGCGAGCGTCGACTCGGTGACGATCGCGCTCGCCACCTCCAGCGTCGTACTTGCCAATAGCAACGGTGCGACGTTCGGCAGGACGTGCCGGGTGGTGATGTGCCAGTGGCCGGCGCCGAGTGCGGTGGACCGCTCGATGTACGGACGGGCTTCCACGGCAAGGGTTTGCGCCCGGATCAACCGAGCCGTCGACGGCCACGAGGTGACGCCGATCGCGATCACGATCGTGGCCGTGCTGCCGCCGAGGATCGCCGCCAGCACCAACGCCGTGACCAGGGACGGCAGCACCAGGAACCAGTCGGTGATGCGCATGATGACCGCGCCGATCCAGCCGCGGAAGTGCCCGGCCGCGATCCCCAGGACGGTGCCGATCACCATGCTCAACAGGGCCGCGAGGAATCCGATCAGCAGCGAGGTCCGCGAACCCCACCAGATCAGCAACAGCACCGACCGCCCGGACTCGTCCGTCCCCAACGGATCGTCCAGACTCGGCGGCGCCAGCTTCTCCCCCGTTCCCCGTACGACGTTCGTCACGCCCTCGTCGATGAACAACGGCGCCGCCAACGCGAGCACCACGGCGACCACGAGGATCGCAAGCCCGACCACGCCGGCCCGATGGGTACGGAAGTCCGCCCAGAACCGCCGGAGCGCCCGCTGCCGCCGCGTCCACGTGATGCTCATGCGGACCGCACCCTCGGGTCGAGCACGTGATAGACCACGTCGGCGAGCGTGTTCATCAGGATCACCGACACCGTGATCAGCAGGAACGTCCCCTGCATCAGGGTGAAGTCCGGTACCCGGATCGCCTCGTAGAACAACTGCCCGAGCCCCGGCCAGCTGAAGATCGCCTCGACCGTGACGGCCCCGCCGACGATGAACCCGATCCGCATAAACACCAACGTCACGGTCGGCAGCAGCGCGTTCGGTACTGCGTGCTTGCGGCGGATCTCGTCATCGCGCAAACCCTTCGCCCGCGCGGTCGTCACGTAGTCCTGCCCGACCTCGTCGAGCACCGACGACCGCATCACCAGCAGGTACTGCGCGTACACGACCGCCACCATCGTCAGGCACGGCAACACCATGTGCTTCGCCACATCGAGGACGTACGCGAATCCGTCAGGTGCGTCCACGCTCTCGATCCCACGCGTCGGGAAGAGCCCGGGGATCGGCCCGATACCGGCCGCGAACACCATCAACAGCAGCAGACCCAGCCAGAACGTCGGTACCGACCACAACACCAGTGAGATCGCGGTGGAGAACCGGTCGAATCGGCTGCCCGGTTTCCACCCTGCCCGGGCGCCCTGCCAGA
Organism: Kribbella caucasensis; assembly: GCF_004361855.1. Classification (GTDB taxonomy): domain Bacteria; phylum Actinomycetota; class Actinomycetes; order Propionibacteriales; family Kribbellaceae; genus Kribbella; species Kribbella caucasensis. The sequence goes on along the minus strand of NZ_SNWQ01000003.1, from coordinate 84,463 downwards.
TCCCGAGGCTGACCGCCATCACCAGCGCCGTACCGGTGAGCAGCAAGGTGGAGCCGATGCGTTCACCGATCAGGTCGAGCACCGGACGCTTGTACTCGTAGGAGGTGCCCAGGTCGAACTGCACCGTCTGGTTGACGAAATGGACGAACTGCTCGGGCAGCGACCTGTCCAGCCCGAGCCGGCGGCGTTCCAGGTCGAGCTGCTCGGGCGTCATGTTCCGGCCCTGCGCGAGCGCCCGGACCGGGTCGCCCGGCAGCAACCGGAACAGGAAGAACGTCGCCACGATCACCATCGCGATACTGAGCAACGCCCCGCCGGCCTTGGCCGCGGCGTACCGGACCAGGCCGTGCCGGGCCGGCCGCTCCTCGACCGCGTCGATCGCCTTGGTCGCCGACTGCGCAACCGTCATTCGCGCTCGTCCGCGACACCCTTGCGACGGCGGGCGACGAAGAACCCGGCGGCCGCGAGGACCACGACACCGGCCGCGACGCCGACGATCACGCCGGTGTTCGAGCCGCCGTCCTCGGCCGAGCCGTCCGCACCGTCAGCACTGACGGCCTCGATCGTGTAGAACGGCCAGTACCCGCTCCCGCCGTACAGCAGGCCCTTCTCCTCCGGGATCGGCGTGATGCTGGCGATCCGGTCCTTGCGGTACCCCTCGAGGTCGTTCGGGTAGTACAGCGCGATCACCGGGGCGTCGGTGTACAGCCGCTGCTCCATCTGCTTGATGAGGTCGGCCCGCTTGGACCGGTCGAGCTCCTTCAGCTGCTGCAGGTACAGCTGCTCGTACTGCGGGTCGCAGTAGAACGACTCGGTCCCACCGCCCTCACCCGATGCGGTCGGCCGCCGGCTGCACAGGTGCGTGGCGAGCACCTCCTCCGGATCCGGGTTCACCGACCAGCCGCTGATCGCGATGTCGAACAGCGCCGTCGTCCCGGTCTCCTCGGTGAACTTGCTGGAGTCGAGCCGCTTCGTGGTCAGCGTGATACCGAGTTCTTTGAGCCAGCCGGTCAGGTACTCGGCGAGCTTGTCCTCGATCGGGGTGTCGGTGTGGATGCTGAACCGGAACTGCAGCTTGCGCGATCCGTCCGGCATGATCCGGATCCCGTCGGCGCCCTTCTTGTACCCCGCGTCGTCGAGGATCTTGTTCGCCCGGGCCACGTCGTACGAGACCTTCTGATCACCATCGGCCTGCCAGAAGAAGTCCTTGTACATCGGCGGAACGATCGACCCGTCGGCCGGTACCGCGAGGCCGTTCTGCACCTCGTCGACCAGCTTCTGCTTGTCGATCGCGTAGTGCAGCGCCTGCCGGACCCGCTGGTCCTTCAACGCCGGATGCCCGTCGCCGATCGGCTTGTCGTCGCTGGTCGTCGCGCCGTGGTTGATCTGCAGGTACGTCGCCCGGCGGCCCTGGGTGTTCCACTGGACGATGTTCTCGTCACCCTTCAACGCCTCGAAGTCCGGCGGGGAGAGCCGGCCGATCAGGTCGATGTCGCCCTTCTTCAGACCGACGATCGCGGCCGCCGGGTTGTCGTAGAAGATCACCTGCAGTTCGTCGATCTTGGGCCGGCCGCGCCAGTAGTTCGGGTTCGCCTGGAGCTTCACGTACTGGTCCTTCTTGTGCTCCACCGCGACGTACGGGCCGCTGGTCACCGCGGGGTAGGCGTCGGCCTCGTACTTCGCGATGTCGCCGACCTTCTCCCAGACGTGCTTGGGCAGGATCGGCACCGGGTTGTCCAGCATCGACGCCTGCGGGGTCTTCAGCTTGATGGTCAGGTCCTGGCCGTTCGCGGTGACACTGGCGAAGTTCTCCACCGCGGGACCGTTGCCGGTCTTGGCGCCGTCGTCGGTCATGATCTTGGTGAACGTCCAGGCGGCGTCCGCGGCGGTGATCGGCTGACCGTCGGACCACTTCGCCGCGCGGATCTTGAAGGTCCAGGTCAGGCCGTCGGGTGACGTGGTCCACGACTCGGCCAGGTCCGCACTCGGTTGCAGGGTCTTGGAGTCCGGCACGGTCAGGAAGCCGTACATCCACCGGTGGATCGACCCGGTGACGAGCCGCACCGCGAGGAACGGGTTCATCGAGTCCACCGCCTGGGTCGTCCCGACCCGAATCACCTTCGTCGCCGGGTCGGCCGCCTGGGCCGCCGGCAGCGCACCGCCCACGACACCGCCCGCCGCCAGCATCCCGAACGCCGCCAGTCCCGCGAGCGCCTGCCCCACTAGTCCACGCCTCATCGCCCCACGCACCTTCCGCCCCAGGTCTGGAGAGCTGTGTTTAGAGAGAAAGCCACACCACAGGCCGGTGCTATGTCAACGAGTTACGCATCTTTGTTTCCGATCTGTGCCCCCAAGCCGTAGCTGATTTTCCTCTGACTGCCAGTTGAGCTCAGTGCTTGGCTGCGGGACCAGGCGAAGCAGTAGACGCCGAAGCAGGCGATGCCGATGGCCATCAAGGTGAGCAGGATCGCGCCGAACGGCTGTTCCTTGATCGTGTGCAGCGCGGTGTCGAGACCGCCGGCCTTCTGCGGGTCGTAGTCGATCGCGGCCCAGCCGAACAACGCGCCGACGATGAAGAACGCGATGCCCTTCGCGGCATAGCCGATCCGGCCGAGCAGCACGGTGGTGTCCGAGACGCCGCCGGTCAGGTCCTCGGTGAACTTCTTCGTCGCCGCCTTGTAGAGCTGGCGAACGCCGATCGCGATGATCACCAGGCCGACGACCACGATCAGCACCCGGCCGGCGCCGTTCTCCATCAGCCGGGCGCTCAGTGATCGCGTGCTGCCGGTGCTCGAACCACCAGAGCCGACGGCCACCCGGATCGCGCTGATCCCGAGCGTCAAATAGACGAGGCCGCGGCCAACCGCCGACAGCTTCTTCTCCAGGTCGAGGTGGCCGTAGACGAGGTCGAGGATTCGCCAGATCACCAGTACGAAGAGTCCGATCGCGACCACCCAGAGCAGTACCCCGCCTAGGGGTTCGTCGGCGAGTTGCCTGAGCGCACCCTCTTCCGAGGCCTCTTCGCTGGGTCGTCCCCAGGCGAGTTGCAGAGCGATCCAGGCGACGAGGAGGTGCACGACGCCGTACGCGATCAACCCGGCCGTGATCGACACGTCGTACAGGCGGCTTTGCCGGGCGGCTTCGGCGGATTTCATTGAGACCCGGTACCCCGGATCGAAACCGTTAGGTCCTCAGGCTGAAACGGGGGCGGTGGCCTCGCGGTCGATGGCTTCGACGTCGCCGTACTCGCCGGCCTGCGCGGCCCGGCGGCCGAGGGTCCAGACGTAGACGAAGAAGGCGACCTCGGCGATGACACCGATGCCCACCCGTACGGCCGTCGGGAACGGGGACGGCGTGACGAAGGCCTCGATCAGACCGGTGACCAACAGGATCGCGGCAAGGCCGATCGCCATCCCGACGGTCGCGCGGCCGGTCTGGGCCAGGGCCTGCATCCGGGTGCGCGGGCCGGGGGCGATCCAGGCCCAGCCGAGGCGCAGGCCGGCCGCCGACGCCACGAAGACGGCGGTGAGCTCGAGCAGGCCGTGCGGGGTGATCAGGCCGAAGAACACGTCGCCCTTGTCGTGGCCGATCATCACGCCCGCCATCAGTCCGAGGTTGACCGCGTTGCTCCAGAGGACGAAGACGACGGGGACCAGCAGGACCCCGATCGCCAGTACAGCGGCCGAGATGGTCGCGTTGTTGACCCAGACCCGGAGGGCGAAGTCCTGGGCCGGGTTCTCGGTGTAGTAGTTGGCGAAGTCCTCGTCGACGAGTTGCTGGATCTGCGTCGGCGTCGCGACCGAGTCTAGGACCTCCGGGTGCGCGATGATCCGCCACGCCACCCAGCCCGCGACCAGGTAGAACAAGAGGCCGATGGTCAGCCACCAGCGGCGCGACATGTACAGCGCGGCCGGGAAGCTCACCAGGAAATACCGGGAGATGTCGCGCCAGACGGGAGCCTGCGCACCGGTCACGGCTCCGCGGGCGTCGGCGATGAGCCCGGACAACCTGCCGATCGCCACCGGATCGGCCCCACCCGCCCGGAGCGCCGCCAAGTGCGTCCCGACACGCTGGTAGAGCAGCACCAGTTCGTCAGCCTCGGCCCCGGTCAACCTCCGCTGCCGACGAGTCAAGTGAGCCAGGCGATCCCACTGCGGCTGATGGACGGACACGTACGCCTCGACGTCCATCCCGCCTCCTTTGCACCGCTTAGCTACCTGCGCTGGCACACTAGCCGTCTCGGGTGTCTTTGGTGGGGAGGGGGCGAGGGTGTCTCAGCTGGTCACGGGGGAAGCGGTTGTTCTCCAGGTGCGGATCGCGCGGATGCCGACCCGGGCGCTGGCGTGCGCGATCGACTTCACCCTGCAGTCGATCGTGCTCGGGGTGGTGCTGACCGCGCTGCTCGGCTTCCTGATCACCGAGGCCAGCGAGGCGCTCGGGATCGCCCTCGTGTTCATCACCTTGCTGCTCGTACTGGTCGGGTACCGGGTGGTGATGGAGACGCTCACCCGTGGGCGCACGCTCGGGAAGATGATGCTCGGGCTGCGAGTGGTCCGCGACGACGGCAGCTCGATCCGGTTCCGGCATGCGCTGGTTCGGGCGCTGTTGTGGGTGTTCGTGGACTTCGCGCCGTGGTTCGCGGCCAGCCCGGGGATCGTGGCCAGCCTGATGAACAAGCAGGGCAAGCGGATCGGCGACATGGTCGCGGGCACCGTGGTGATCCGCGAACGCCACCAGCCGATGGCGTCGCCACCGCTGTTCGTGCCGGGTCACCTCGTCCAGTGGGCGCAGTCGCTGGAGCTGTCCCGGCTGTCCGACGACCTGGCGAACACGTCCCGCGAGTACCTGGCCCGCTACCGCGAACTCGAGCCGGCCGCCCAGGTCGCCCTCGGCGACGCACTGGCCTTCCGCGTCGGCGGCGTCACCGCACCCGCTCCCCCGGTGCCGATCGCGTCGCCCGCCTTCCTGTCCGCGGTCCTGGCCGAACGCCGCCGCCGCGAACTGGCCCGCCTGGCCGCCCATCGCCCCGCCGGCCACACCGGCCCATTCGGCCCACCCAACCCCTACACCACCACCCCGCCCTACGGCATCCCGCCGGGTCCAAACGGTCCCCCGCTGCCGTACCCGGGACCGCCCGCGCCGCCGCAGGACACACCTCCTACCCAGGTGAACCCGGAGGGCTGGCACGCGCCAGGCAGCAACGAGCCGAACCAGTGGTTCTAGCCCCGCGGACCTGCACCAGGAGGGGTGAGAGACCGGCCTCGGTCGGCTGGATCAGTGCTCGGTGCCGGCTCGGGCGGTCTTGGGGAGCAGGAAGCCGACCGCGAACGCGAGCAGGATCCCGCCGACGGTGGCGAGCAGCGCCGCCTGGGTGCCGTCGAGTGCGGCCAGGGCGCGGGTCGCGGGCGCGGCGTGGGCGACCTCGCCCATGAAGATGGTCCCGATCACCGCGATACCGAGCGCGATTCCCACCTGCTCGAGCGAGCCCAGCATGCCCGTGGCCGAGCCGACCTCCTCGTCCCGGACGCCGCTCAGGACGATGTCGAACAGCGGGACGAAGACCATGCCCATGCCGGCTCCACCGATCAGGTTGGGGACCACGAGATCCCAGTGCCCGACGTTCAGGCCGGTCAGCGCCAGCACGCCGTACAGTCCGATCAGTCCAGTCGCCATCAGCGCGAGGCCGATGTGCAGCAGCTTGCGACCGTACTTCTGCATCGTGATCCCGGAGACCGCGGAGCCGATCAGCGCCCCGAAGGCCCAAGGCGCCATCGCCAGGCTCGCGTGGATCGGGGTGTAGCCGAGGCCGACCTGGAGGAACATGCCCAGGACGAACGTGCCGGCCATCGCCCCGAAGAAGACCACCGCGAAGAACACGCCGGACAGGTACGAGCGGCTCCGCAGCAGCCCGGGCTCGATCAGCGGGGTCGCGCCGCTGCGCTGCCGGCGGGACTGGTGGACAGCGAACCCGGCGAGCACCGGTAGCGAGGCGACCAGCAGCGCCTTCGACCACAGCGGCCAGCCGAGCTCGTGACCCTGCACCAGCGGGTAGACCAGGGCGAACAGGCCGGCGCCGGCGATCAGCAGCCCGGGAATGTCCAGCGAGATCCGGCGGCCAGTGGGCCGGGCGTTCGGCAAGTACTTGGCCGCGACGACGAAGGTGAAGATGCCGACCGGGATGTTCACCAGGAAGATCGCTCGCCATCCGGTACCCAGCAGGTCCGCGTCGAGCAGCGTGCCGCCGACAATCGGGCCGATCACCGCAGACAGACCCATCACCGGGCCGAAGAACCCGAACGCCTTGGCTCGCTCGCCCGGTTCGAACAGGTCTCGGGCCAGTCCGAAGCCCTGCGGCAACATGATCGCGGCGAACGCGCCCTGGGCGACGCGCGCGGCGATCAGCATCTCGGACGACACCGCGAGGCCGCAGAGGAACGAGGTCACGGTGAATCCGCCGACACCGATCAGCAGCGCCTGCTTCCGGCCGACCAAGTCACCGAGGCGTCCGCCGACGAGGAGCAGTACGGCCAGGGCCATCGTGTACCCGGCGGCCATCCACTGAAGGCTCGCGTAGGAGCCGCCGAGGTCGGCGCGTATGGCGGGGGCGGCGACGTTCATAACGGTCGAGTCGAGGAGGTCCATCACCGACGCGGTGATGACCGCGGAGAAGGCGAGCCAGCGCTTGCGAAGGCGCCGCGGGGCGGCCTCGGGGACAGCGGCGGGTGCTGCGCTGTGGGGGAGTTCTACGACTGCGGTCATCATCGACTCCAGACTCAAACGGAACGAAATGTTCTGTTCCAACTCTAGCGGAACGGAGCATTCCGTTCAAGTGGTAATCTGGACGACATGACGAAAGCTCTCAGTGGCCGGCAGGCGCAGGCGGCCCGCAACGACGAAGTGATCCTGGCCGCGGCCCGGGCGGTGTTCATCGCCGATCCCGGCGCCCCGATCTCGGCGGTGGCGGAGCGCGCCGGCGTCGGTATCAGCGCGCTCTACCGGCGGTACGCGAGCAAGGAGGAGTTGCTCCGCAGGCTCTGCAGCGACGGGCTGGCCCGGTACATCGAGGAGTCGGAGAAGACTCTCGCAGACAACCGCGAGCCGTGGCTTGCGTTCGGGGCGTTCCTGCACTCGCTGGTCGACGCTGACACCAACTCACTGACCCAGCGGCTGGCGGGAACGTTCACCCCGACGCCCGACCTCTGGCGGGACGCCGCCCGGGCGGCTGAGCTGAACCAGGCCATCTACGCGCGGACGAAGGAATACCTCCGGCCGGGGATCGTGGTCGAGGACTTCGGGGTGATCCTGGAGCAGATCACGTCGATCAAGCTCGGCGACGAGGCTCGGACGAACCAGCTCCGGCATCGGTACCTCACCCTGATGCTGGAGGCGATGCATCGGCCCGGGGAACGACCAGGCGGCGGTTCGGAACTCCCGGGACCGCCGCCCAGCAGTGACGAACTGACCGACCGCTGGCGGGCCTGACTGCTTCAGATGCCGGTGGCACCGGCAATTCCCTCCAGGGAATGACAGAAGGCGCCCCACCGCGTTGGTGAGGCGCCTTCCGTCGTAGTACTGAAGGAACTCAGTAGCGGTAGTGGTCCGACTTGTACGGGCCTTCGACCGGGACGCCGAGGTACTCGGCCTGCTCCTTGGACAGCTCGGTCAGCTTCACGCCGAGCGCGTCCAGGTGCAGCCGGGCGACCATCTCGTCCAGGTGCTTCGGCAGCACGTAGACGTCGGTCGGGTACTCGGCCGTCTTCACGAACAGCTCGATCTGGGCGAGCACCTGGTTGGTGAAGGAGTTCGACATCACGAACGACGGGTGACCGGTCGCGTTGCCGAGGTTCAGCAGCCGTCCCTCGGACAGGATGATCACGGTGTGGCCGTCGGCGAACCGGAACTCGTCGACCTGCGGCTTGATCGTGACCCGCTCGATGCCGGCGGTCTTGTACAGCCCGGCCATGTCGATCTCGTTGTCGAAGTGGCCGATGTTGCCGACGATCGCCTGGTGCTTCATCCGCGCCATGTGGTCGGCGGTGATGACGTCCTTGTTGCCGGTGGTGGTGACGAAGATGTCGGCGGTCCCGACCACCTCGTCCAGGGTGGTGACCTGGTAGCCGTCCATCGCGGCCTGCAGCGCGCAGATCGGGTCGATCTCGGTGACGATCACCCGGGCGCCCTGGCCGCGCAGCGACTCGGCGCAGCCCTTGCCGACGTCACCGTAGCCCGCCACGACCGCGACCTTGCCGCCGATCAGCACGTCGGTGGCGCGGTTGATGCCGTCGATCAGCGAGTGCCGGCAGCCGTACTTGTTGTCGAACTTCGACTTGGTCACCGAGTCGTTGACGTTGATCGCCGGGAACAGCAGCGCGCCGGCCTTGTGCATCTCGTAGAGCCGGTGCACACCGGTGGTGGTCTCCTCGGTGACGCCCTTGATGCCCTGGCCGATGGTGGTCCAGCGCTGCGGGTCCTCCTGCAGGGTCCGGGTCAGCAGCGACAGCACGACGCCGAACTCCTCGGACTCCGCCGTCGACGGGTCCGGCACGGCGCCGGCCTTCTCGAACTCGGTGCCCTTGTGGACGAGCATCGTGGCGTCGCCGCCGTCGTCCAGGATCATGTTCGGGCCCGTGACACCAGCACTGTCGCCCGGCCAGGTCAGCGCCTGCTCGGTGCACCACCAGTACTCCTGGAGCGTCTCGCCCTTCCAGGCGAAGACCGGGACACCCTTCGGCTCGTCCGCGGTACCGTCCGGGCCGACGACGACCGCGGCGGCCGCGTGGTCCTGGGTGGAGAAGATGTTGCAGGAGACCCAGCGGACCTCGGCACCGAGCGCGGTCAGCGTCTCGATCAGCACAGCGGTCTGGATCGTCATGTGCAGCGAGCCCATGATCCGGGCACCGGCCAGTGGCTTGCTCTCGCCGTACTGCGCGCGCATCGCCATCAGACCCGGCATCTCGTGCTCGGCGAGCCGGATCTCCTTGCGGCCGAACTCGGCCAGCCCGAGGTCTGCCACCTTGTAGTCGAACGTCATGCGGTTCCCGCTCCCTTGAGGGTGTCGGTGTGAAGTCTTCAGGCGACGAGCCTAGAGGTCGGGGGACCCGCGGTGGACACCGGGTAGGCATTCCTGACACCGAAATGTCAGGATAAACATATGCGCATCACGGAAGCCGCCAAACTATTGGGCACCACACCGCGCATGCTCCGCTACCGGGAGGCGCTGGGACTGCTGCCCCGGACCCGGTCCGGCCACAACTCCCAGCGCCAGTACGACGAACGCGACCTCGCCGCGGTCAAGCTCGCCCTCGAACTGGAACACCGGTACGACGTGACGCCGGCCGCCCTCGCATTCGCCCTGCGGGCACTCGCGGAACCCTCGGTCGCAGCCGATCTCCGCAACCTCGGCTACCGCACCGGCCGTCTGTCCGCCCCACCCAGCCCGGCCGAGATCGACCGGGAACGAGCACTCCGCTGGCTAGGCCGCTCCGGCGTACTCCCGCCGCCACCCCACCGCCCGAGGTAGAACCCCGAGTAGTAGGACTCAGTGGGACGGGGCCTCGGGGACCGCGGGGCGCTCGTCCGGGACGTGGCCTTCCACGTAGATGTCGGGTTCCAGGTAGATGTGCTGGGCCATCGGCTCGGCTTCGCGGACGGCGCGTTCGGCGGTGTTGATCAACTCGGCGACGACGGCCGCGTCGGCGGTCGGTTCGACGGCGAACTTGGCGGCGACCAGGATCTCCTCCGGGCCCAGGTGCAGCGTCTTGATGTGGATGATCCGCTGCACTCCCGGCACGCTCTCGATCGCGGCGACGATCTTGGCCTGCGATTCCCGGGTGGCCGACTCGCCGAGCAGCAGCGACTTCATCTCGATCGCCAGGAAGACCGCCACGCAGACCAGCAGGGCACCGATCGCCATCGAGCCCAGGCCGTCGAACACACCGTTGCCGGTGGCAAGGGTCAGGACGACGCCGATCAGCGCCAGCACCAGACCGGTGAGCGCGGCGAAGTCCTCCAGCAGGATCACCGGCAGCTCCGGCGACCGCGCGTTGCGGATGAACTTGGCCCAGCCGACCTGGTGACGGATCTTGTTCGCCTCGACGATCGCGGTCCGGAACGAGAACGACTCCATGATGATCGCCGCCACCAGCACCGCGACCGGGACCCACTTCCAGTGCTCGATCGCGTGCGGGTCGTTCACCTTGTGCCAGCCCTCGTAGAGCGCGAACAGCCCACCGACGCTGAACAGCACGATCGCGACGATGAACGAGTAGACGTAGCGCTCGCGACCGTAGCCGAACTGGTGCAGCTCGCTTGCCTCCCGCTGCGCCCGCTTGCCACCCACCAGCAGCAGCACCTGGTTGCCCGCGTCCGCGACCGAGTGGATCGCCTCCGCCAGCATCGACGCCGACTGGGTCAGGCCCCAGGCGGCGAACTTGGTGATCGCGATTCCGGTGTTCGCCAGCAGTGCCGCGACGACGGCCTTGGTACCGCCACCAGCCATTTCGGTAGTCCTCCAGCAGATCGGGGGGCTCAGCGAGCGGACACGACGAACGCCGTGCCGGACCCACGCAGGGTACAGGGTCCCTCGGGTCCCTTGATGAACGCCGACTGACCCGCGGACAGCTCGACCACGTCGTCGATGCCGATGACAACATCTGCAGTACCGACCGTGGTCGTTCCGTCAACACAGGCGACGATTCGCGGCCCAACGGCATCCGCCACGGTCACCGGCGCCACACCGAGATCCACCCGCCGGACCGCGAAGTACGGACAGCCTGTCTCGTACTGCCCTGTTTCGTGCCGTGCGGTCAAAACAGGGTCAGCCAGTGGTTCGAAGTCGACCACGGACACGAGCTCCGGTACGTCGACGTGCTTGCGGGTCAGTCCACCTCGGAGCACGTTGTCCGAGTTGGCCATCACCTCGAACCCCGTCCCCGACAAGTAGGCGTGCACGTTCCCGGCCGGCAGGTAGACCGCCTGGAACCGATCCAGCCGGACCCGGTTGAGCAGCAGTGCCGCGAGCACCCCGGGATCGTCCGGGAAATCCGTGGACAGCTTCTCCAGGGTCTCCACTTCGAGGGCGAACTCGGCCCTGGCATACCGGCTGCACGCCTCGCCGAGAGCGGCGACCAGCGGACGGATCGAGTCGCGGTCGGTGCTCATGAAGTGCGTGAAAGCGTCCTGCAGCTTGCCGTTGCGGAGCAGGTCGGTGAGTTCCTCGAACCCATCGACCGCCACCCCCTCGCCGGCCAGGGCGTCGAGCAACGCGACGGTCCGATTCAGCGGCCGGAACCCGACCAGCGCTTCGAACGGTTCGAGCGCGATCAGGATCTCCGGCTTCGGCCAGGCGTCCCTGTAGTTGCGGTCGGACGCGTCCAGCGGGATCCCCGCGGCCTCGTCCCGCGCGTACCCGTCGATGGCCTGCTCGAGCGACGGGTGGGCCTGGATCGACAACGGTTGTGCCGCGGCCAGGATCTTCGCCAGGAACGGGAACCGGCCCTGGAACCGCTCGGCCGTCTCCACTCCCAACGTGCCGATCGGGTCGGTCCGCACCAGGTCGTACAGCGACTGACCGGACGGCAGCACGGATGGCGCCGACTCGTGTGCGCCCATCCAGAGCTCGGCCTGCGGCCTGCCGTCCGGTTCGGCACCGGTCAGCTCGGGGATCGCGGTCGGCGACCCCCATGCGTAGTCCCGGATGGTGTTCCGGAGCAGAGCTACCACGCCGGATCCTCCGCGGGATTGCCGGGCACGACCGGCACGTCATCGACCGGGGTCCCGTACCGGCCGAGGCCGATGCCCAGGTACGCCGCGGCATACCGGCCGTGTTGCGTCAGGGCGGCGTACCGGGCGATGTCCGTCCCGTTGGCCTGGGTGACCACGTGTACGCGGACGTCGTGCCGCTCGGCCTTCTCCTCGAGCTGGCGGCGGTGCTCGGCCACACCCGCGTCCTCGACGCCGTCGTCCAGGATGATCAGCCCCGGCCGCAGCTCGTCCGCCTGGTCGAACGGGTCGGCGAACAGGTCACGCGGCGGCTGATTCAGCACCGGCAGCAGGTGGCCGGCGTCGGCCGCCAGGGCCGGACGGCCACTGGCCAGCCGGATCGCTTCCACCACCCGGCGAGCGGCCCGCGCGGCGAGCACCGAACCACCCCAGACCAGCGGCAGCGCGTCGGCCAGCATCAGCGACAGATCCTTGGCCGGGTTCGCCGCGACGTCGTTGTTCGGCGAGCACTCGATCGCGACCTCGTCCAGCAGCGCGGCAACGGACTTCGCGTCCACGACCGGCCCGAGCTCCATCTGGTGCAGCCCCTGCAGTACCGCGACGGCCGCGGCAAGCTGGTCGTCGGACTGCGACGGCAACCGGATCGCGTGCCGGGAGCCGGCCGAGGCCTGCGCCACCGGGGAGTCCTCGGGGGAGGCGAGCATCAGCCCGCAGCCCCGCCGTACCGCCTCGGAGGTGGCGGACATCGCCTCGGTGTCGGCACTGCTGCCACCGAGCACGATCACCAGGTCGAGCGGACCGGTCCAGCCCGGCAGGCCGGGACCGGGCCAGGCCACGAACGGGACCGGGCAGACCGGTTCCAGCACGGCCCGGACCAGCCGGGCGTCCCGGCCGGCGGCGACGATCGCGCGCGGCCGGAAGCCGTCCGAGTCGAGCTGGGACAGCGCCTCCTCGGCCGCGTCGATCTCGGCCCGGATCCGGGCACCGGCCCCGGCGAGGCGGCGCAGCAGGTGGTCGGTCGCCTGGAGTGCGGCCGGATCGTCCAGCCGCGAGTCGTCGAAAGAGCTCATCAGTGGTCGTCGGTCTCTTTGGTCTGCCGGGCTTCGTCGATCAGCAGCACGGGGATGTCGTCCCGCACCGGGTAGGCCAGCGCGCAGCCGGCGTTGGTGCAGACCAGCTCGTTCGCCTCGTCGTCGACGCGGAACTCCGACCGGCACTTCGGGCAGACCAGGATGCTGAGCAGGTCCGGGTCCAGGTTGACTGCCATCAGTTCTTCTCCTCCACCGGTGCTCCGGTGATCAGGGCCAGTACTTCGTCCCGGACACGCTCCATGGTGGCGGCGTCCCCGGCCTCGACGTTCAGCCGCAGCAGCGGCTCGGTGTTGGACGCGCGGACGTTGAACCACCAGTCCCCGGCATCCACTGTGAGTCCGTCGAGATGATCAACGGTAATCCCGTCGCGGCCCGCGTAGGTGTCTTCAATCGCCGCGACTGTCGCGGCCGCGTCGTCCACCCGGCTGTTGACCTCCCCGGACGCGACATACCGCTCGAACTCCGCGAAGACCTCGCTGGCCGGTTTGTCCTGCTCACCGAGAGCCGCGAGCACGTGCAGCGCCGCGAGCATCCCGGTGTCGGCCCGCCAGAAGTCGCGGAAGTAGTAGTGCGCCGAGTGCTCGCCACCGAACACCGCGTCGGTCTCGGCCATCAGCTGCTTGATGTAGGAGTGGCCGACCCGGGCCCGGACCGGCGTCCCACCATGCTCGGTGATCAGCTCCGGCACCGCCTTGGAGGTGATCAGGTTGTGGATGACCGCCGAGCCGGGGTGCTTGGCCAGCTCCCGGACGGCGACCGCGGCGGTGATCGCGCTCGGCGAGATCGGGTCGCCCTTCTCGTCCACCACGAAACAGCGGTCCGCGTCACCGTCGAAGGCGAGGCCCAGATCCGTGCCGGCCTCGCGAACGGCCGCCTGCAGGTCGACCAGGTTCTTCGGGTCCAGCGGGTTCGCCTCGTGGTTCGGGAAGTTGCCGTCCAGCTCGAAGTACAGCGGCAGGATCTCGACCGGCCCGGTCGCGAAGACAGCGGGGACGGTGTGCCCGCCCATCCCGTTGCCGGCGTCGACGACCACCTTCAGCGGCCGGATCCGGGTCAGGTCGACCAGGTCGTGCAGGTGGTCGGCATACGCGGTGAGCAGGTCCTTGTGGACGACCTTGCCCGGTACGGCGACACTCACCGGCGTCTCGGTCAGCGCCTTGGCGACCAGGTCTGCGATATCCGCCAACCCGGACTCGGAGCCGACCGGCGCCGCTCCCGCACGGCAGAGCTTGATCCCGTTGTACTGCGCTGGGTTGTGGCTCGCGGTGAACATCGCGCCGGGGAGCTGGAGCCGCCCGGAGGCGAAGTACAGCTGGTCGGTGGAGGCCAGGCCGATGTCGATCACGTCGGCCCCGGTGCTGGTCACCCCCTCGGCGAAGGCGGCCGCCAGCGCGGGGCTGGACGGCCGCATGTCGTAACCGACCACGACCGCCCCAGCCCCCGTCAGCACGTCCAGCACCTCGACGAACGCGGCGCCGGTCGCCCGGGCCACCGACTCGTCCAACTGGTCCGGAACGACCCCACGTACGTCGTACGCCTTGAAGATCGCAGCAACGTCAACCATGCGTGGACCCTATCTGGCCCACTGTTATCTCTGTGTTTCAGGCTTCCTGGAACCAGCCCGGGTTCTTCCGGTGGTGTACCTCGGGGAGCTGCCGTGGGCTGGTCGGAGCGGCCCAGCCGACCGCGTTGGCGACGATCTGCTGGATCTCCGGCTGGTGGTACGTCGGGTACTCCTGGTCGCCCGGGCGGAAGTAGAACACCCGGCCCTGGCCGCGCCGGTAGCAGCACCCGGAGCGGAACACCTCGCCACCGGAGAACGAGCTGACGAACACCAGCTCGTCCGGCTGCGGGATGTCGAACAGCTCCCCGTACATCTCCTCGCGCTCGATCACCAGCGGATGCGGGACCCCCCGCGCGATCGGGTGCCCGGCGGCGACCGTCCAGAGCAGCTCGCGGTCGTCCTCGGACCGCCAGTCGAGCGAGCAGGTGGTGCCCATCAGCCGGATGAAGATCTTGCTGAAGTGCGCCGAGTGCAGCGCGATCAGGCCCATCCCGGACAACACGTGCCGCTGGACCCGCTCGACGATCGCGTCGTCGACGTCACCGTGCGCGGCGTGCCCCCACCAGGTGAGTACGTCGGTCTCGGCCAGCACCTCGTCGGTCAGCCCGTGCTCGGGTTGCTGCAGCCACGCCGTACGGACGACGACGTCGGCGCCGAGCTTCGCGCGCAGGCCGGCCGCGATCGTCTCGTGCATGGTGTCCGGGTAGACCTTCTGGACCGAGGCGTCGCGCTGGTCGTGAACGTTCTCGCCCCAGACGGTGACGCGAATCGGATCAGTCATGGAGTACAACCTCTCGTCCCGCCTTCGCCGAGGCGTAGCAGGCGTCGATGACCTGGGTCCGGAGGAGTGCCTCCGACCCGTTGTGCGCGGACCAGTTGCCGCTGTTCACGATGTCGACGAACTCGGCGACCACTGCGCGGTGACCGCGGCCCGCGCCGGTCGCGGGCCTCACCTCGGCCGGGATCCCGGCGACGTCGGTGAAGATCTTCAGGGTGTCGGTGGTGGTGTAGTTCTGCACCTCGATCTTGGCGCCGCCCTCGGTACCGAACAGCTCGATGCCGAAGTTGTCGCCCGGCGCCCGGTACGTGGCCCAGCTGGTCTCGAGTTGCAGCGCGCCACCGCCCGCCAGCCGCAGGTACGCCGTGGCCAGGTCCTCCACCTCGAACGCCGAACCCAGGGTGTTCGCGTTCGGTACGTCGCTGCCGCGGCCGCGTGGACCGAGCTCGGCGAAGGTGTTCGCGCTGACCGTGGTCACATCGGGCTCGCCGAGCAGGTGCAGCGCCATGTCGAGGATGTGCACGCCCAGGTCGATCAGCGGGCCGCCACCGGACAAGTCGCGATTGGTGAACCAGCCGCCCATCCCCGGGATGCCGTTGCGGCGCATCCAGTGCGCCTTCGCGTAGTAGATGCGTCCGAGCTGTCCGGAGTCGATCTGGTGCTTCAGCGCGGCGACGTCACCCCGCTCGCGGTGGTTGAAGATCACCTTCAGCACCCGGCCGGCCTGCTTGGCCGCCGCGACCATGTGCTCGCCCTCGGCCACGGTCCGGGCCAGCGGCTTCTCGCACAGCACGTGCAGCCCCTGCTCCAGCGCCCGCACGGCGATCGGGGTGTGCAGCTGGGTCGGGGTGCCGATGCTGACCGCGTCCAGCTGCTCGTCCGCGAGCAGGTCCTCCCATTTCTCGTACAGGTTCGGCACCTGGTGCCGCTCTCCCAGCTCCTTCAGGACGTCGGTCTCGAGGCCCGCCAACGCGACCACCTCGACTTCTGGCAGTTCGGAGAAGGCCTCCAGCGCGGTCCGGCCCGCGTAGCCGAGCCCCACCACACCCACCCGCAGTTTTTGATCGTTCACACCAGCGATCCTTGTCCGTCGTTGTCAATCGGTCAAACCTCATCCCACGTTACGGAACAGGTTCAAACAACGGCGGAAAGGTTCAGCCTTGGCCGGAGGACTTGTCCTGGGCGGTGTTGCCCGGGTCCTGCAGCATCCGGAGATGACCTCGTCGGGCCACCTCGACGGGCGCGCCGGGCGACGACGATCCCGGCCGGCCGGAGGTGCGTGGCGGCAACGGACGGGCAGCCTCGCGGACGGCGTTGGCCAGGGCCTCGAGGTCGTCGGAGGACGGGCCGGCGGCTGCTGGATCCGGCGCCAACCGGATCACCTCCCACCCGTTCGGCGCGGTCAGCCGCTCGGCGTGCTCCGCACACAAGTCGTAGCAGTGTGGTTCCGCATAGGTGGCCAACGGACCGAGGACACAGGTGGAGTCGGCGTACACATAGGTGAGCGTCGACACCGCCGGCCGATGACAGGCGGCGCGCGAACAGATCCTGGCGATGCTCACGACCTGACGCTACCCCCACTAGGCTGATCGCGTGACCGAGGCTCGCCGTCATCGCAGGCACATCGACCGCCACGGCCGTGGCATGCTCGGCCCGATCAGTAGGCCGAGCAGCTTCGCGCCGCGTGGACTGCCGTTGCAGCGCTCCGCTGCCGCGCAGTTCGACGAGGTGGTCGCGATCGAGGTGACCCGGCTGGAGAAGCGGCTGCCGCAGGTGGTCGCGCGGGTCGAGTTCGCGATCGAGGACGTGCCGAACCTCGACGCGGAAGTGGCCGAGATCCCGCTCACCCACTCCACCGGCGGCACCTCCCACGAGCCCTACCGGATCGTCGTCTTCCGCCGCCCGATCGAACTTCGCGCCGACCGCTCCGGCACCAGCCTCGCCTGGTTGGTCCGGTCAGCGCTCGTCCTGGAACTGGCCGATGTGCTGGCCCTGTCCCCTGAACAGATCGACCCCGAGTTCGACTCCGACGACGACTGAGCCCCGTTATTTCAGGGCGGCCCGGAGGTCCGGCTGGGCACCCAGCTGGGCCCGGAAGACGAGGCTGGTGGTCAGCGGCCAGGCGGCCACCTGGGGGACGGCGTCCTCGGCCGGCTTGGCGGGTGGAGTGAGGGTCACGCCCGCGTGCAGGTCGCCGCGGAGCTGTTCGACCATCAGGTAGGTCGGCTTCGCCTGCGGTTTGAAGGTGATCAGGTTGGTGGCGCCGGCGATGACGTCGAGGGTGCGGGTCTGGATCACCTTGTTCGCGGCGTCGCGGAGTTCGAAGCGGACACCGGCCGTCTGGTCGGGTGCGGTGGCCAGCAGGACGACCGGCTGTGTGTGCGGCGGCAGCACCAGGTACGCCGGCCCGCGCAACGGTTCGGTCGCGCCCATCGTGGCGAACTCCGTGACCGTCGAGTCCGTCATCCGCGTCGACGCCGTGATCGGCTGGTCGGAGGTGATCGTGACCGCGGCCGGGTCGCCGTGCAGAGCCTTGTCCAGCCGGACGACCTTCACCGAGCCGGCCGGAATCTGCAACGTCGAAAGGCCGGCCGGCTTGAACGGACCGTTCGGCCCGTTCACCGTCAACGCCGCCGTAGCCTGCAGGTCGGTCGGGTTCACCAGCGTCAGGATCCGTACGCCGCCGCCCGGCGCCAACGCCGGTACGACTACCTTCTCCGCCGGCGCCGCCGACACGTGCAGCCAGTCCACCCCAGCCGGGGTCTTGCCGTTGGTCACGTTGTCCCGGACCGCCGGCGCCACCCGGCCACCGGTCGACTCGACGTGCAGCGCGAGATCCCGCTGGCCAGGAGCGACCTGACCGAGGAACATCTCCGCCGTCCCGCGCGCCGGAACCACGATTCCCCGGGCGTTCGGCGCATCCAGCTTCCCCGAGCCGCCGTACAAGGTGACGTTGACCTCGGCGTTGACGCTGTCGAGGTTCGTCAGCACCAGCACGTCCCGCCGGCCCGGCGCGGCCGACGCCCCGACGAACCAGAAGTCCGACCCGGGCACCTGGCACGGCACGCTCGCGATCCCGCGGTTCACGCCCTCGGTGGAGGTCGTCGTGGAGGTGGCGACGGTACCGGCGGCCAGCGGCCCGGTCCCCTGCACCGACAGCGGATCGAGCTTCGCGGTCACGGCGGTCGAGGCGATCTTGCCGCGGACCAGGACCGAGCCGACCGGGTTCGAGGTCGCGGCCAGCGGCCTGATCGCCAACGGTGTCTCGTCACCCTCGGCCGTCGGGGTGTCGTCCGGCAGCGCCGGGGAGACGGCGTTGACGAAGTTCTGCATCTTCACGCCCGCACCCGGCACGGGACAGGACAGGGCTGTCCGGTTCACCACCGCGCGGGTCGGCTCTTCGACACCCTCCGCCCGAGTCAACGGCGCCTTCGCGTTCGTCACCGCACCGACACCGGCCACCACGGCAAGCGCGAGCACGCAGGCGCCCAGCCGGACCCGGGCGTCGGACAGCAGTCTGGTCACGACGTTCTCCTCGCGTGCGTCCCGTGCGGGGTCGCGACCGTACGCCGCGCGGTCGGCATGCAGGAGATCAGCGCGATGATCCAGGCGATGATCCCGAGCACCCGCCACAGACTCCGGACGTCGTCCTGCAACGGCGCCTTGCCCTCGATCTTGGTCCGGTCGATCAGCCAGGACGCATCGCCGTCGTCCGCACTCGCCCGGGTCAGCCCCGACAGCGAATCCAGGGTGGCCATCAGCGTCGGGTCGACCGGCGCCGGCAGGTAGACGTAGTCGACCGCCAGCGCGGCCAACTGCCGGCCTTCTTCACCCGTACCGCCACCACCGAGCGCGGACAGCACGTCAGTGATCGGCTTCGTCTGCTCGGCCGTCGGTGCGGCCTCCAGCGCCCCCATCCGCGGACCGCCGTCGCGCACCAGGGAGAACCTCGTCGGACTGGTCCCCTCCTTGCGTACAACGAGGATCGACGCGTTCTGCGGCGGATCCTGCGCGGACATCAGGTACGCCGGGAGGTCCTGCGCCGGCCCTCGCCGGAGCGGCCCGTCGTCACCGCGCACCAGCCAGAACCCGGCGATCACCAGCGTCGACACGAGAACGACCCCGAGCGCGCCCTGCACGATCAACTCGGACGACTTCCCGACCGAATCCCAGGCGACCGTGACCGTCATGATCCAGCCGGCCGTCATCAGGAACATCAGCGGCCCGCTACCACCGCCGAGCCGGCTGGCCGCCAACGTGCCGATCAGCCCGGACAGCGCCGCGAACCAGCCGAGCAACTCGTACCGATGGCGCGACTCCCGCGTCAGCGCGAGCAGAGCGATCACGATCAGCGGTACGGCGAACCACCAAGGAGCGGGCGCGCCGACCGGCGTACCGGTGAGCAGGCGGGCCAAGCTGTCACCTGGGCCGACAGCGGCAGTGGGAGGACCACCGGCTTCCTGACCGAGCCGAGACGGGTGCAGCACCAACTGGATCGTCCACGGCAGCACCAGCAACAGGCCGAGCACCACCGAGAACACCAGCTGCCGGCCCTGCCGACGCCACCCGAGCCCGAGCACGCCGCCGACCACCAACGTGACACCGACCAGCACCCCCAGCGAGGGCGTGAACGCGAACAACACCGCCTGGCAGATCCCCGCGAACCACGCGGCCCGCCAACTTCCCTGGATCTGCACCCGCCGACGCCGCGCGACCGTATGAACGGCAGCACCGAGCAGCGGCAACACGATCGCCGCGACACACGTCCCGATCCGCCCCTGCGACACCGCACCGTTGGCGAACACCGCAAGCCCGTACGCCGATGCTCCCCAGGCGCGTGCGACTCGGTCAACGACGAAGGCACGCAACAACGCCCACGCAGCCAACGCAGCCAGTGGAACCGCGCCGAGCAGCAACACATTCGCCGCACCCGCCGGACCGAACGTGATCGTCGACAACGCCCAGTACTGCGAGAGCCAGGCCGGTGGGGTCACGCCGGCCGGTGCCGCAGCCGCCGCATGCCACAGCGCCCCGAGACTCTCGTGAGGTGGCAGCAACAGAGCGGACCGGAGTACACCGCCTCCGATCAGACTGCGGGCGGCCACGAACGCACCGACGAACAGGAAGACCCACGCGACCAGGAACGGGCGCCTGATCAGCTGACGACGCCAGCGTGGCTGGTCCACGGCGACGCGGGCGGTGCTCTTCGCCCGGCGGGCCGTGGTGACGACCTGTTCCTCGGGCTCGTCCGCCCAGGCCTCCCGGAGCCGCTCGGAGATCGTGCTGCCGGTCTCCTCCAGGTTGTGCCGCAGTGCGTGCACCGATCGGGAGAACAGCCCCTTGAAGTCGTCGTACGGAACCTTGTCGAGGCGGCGGCGGTCCTTGCGGGCCTGGGTCCAGCCGCCGGCCAGCAGGGTGCCGAGGAGCGCGGTCCACTCGTCCACCGCACCCGAAGGCGTCTTGCCGAGCAGGAACCAGGCGGATCGGACCACTGTGCCGATCAGGAACCGCAGGATCAGCAGTGGAAGCAGTTTGGCGGGCGCGTTCGCCAGCACGGTGTAGTACGCGTGGGCGCGGTCCAGTTGGTAGGCATGTCTCCTGGTGCCGGCGAGGGCGCGTTCACCGGTCGCGGCCGCCTGCGCGTGGTAGACCACCGCGTCCGGAGCGACGCCGACGCGGAAACCGGCCCGGCTGGCCCGCCAGCCGAAGTCGATGTCGTCGCGGAACATCGGCAACCGCGGGTCGAAGCCGCGCAGGGTCGTCCACACGTCGCGTCGGACAAGCATGCCGGCCGAGCTGACGGCGAGCACCTGCCGCGGCTGGTCGTGCTGGCCCTGGTCCAGCTCGCCGTTCTCGATCCCGGTGTCGCGGCGGCCGCCGAGCGAGGTGGTGACGCCGACCTCGAGCAGTTCGCGGTCGCGCGGCCAGAGCCGAAGTTTGGGGCCCCAGATCCCGGTCTCCGGCGACAAGGTGGCCTGGAGCAACAACTTCTCGAGGGCCTTCGGGGCCGGCGCGCAGTCGTCGTGCAGGAGCCACAGCCACTCGACCACCGGCAGTTGCCCGTCGTCGCCGTACGGGCCGACCGCGGACGGGATCGGCGCGAAACCGGCCGTCTCGAGGCCGCGGGCGACCGCCGTACCGAATCCGGTCCGGGCGGACAGGCTGACGACGGGCTCGACACTGGGCATCTCGGCCAGCAGCTCGGCCGTCTCGTCGGTGGAACCGGTGTCGACCGCGATCAGCCGCTCGGGCCGGCGGTCCAGGGCCCACAGCGCCTCGGTCAGCCGGGGCAGCCAGGCCGCGCCCTCGTGGCCGACCACGACCGCGGTGACGACGTGCCGAACCGGCGCGCGACCCATCGGGTCGTGAGTGGGGTCGGTCGGGAAGTCGACGGCGTCGAAGAATTCCCAGCCGGCCGGTGCTTCGGATTCCATCAGGAGCTATGACACCTCAGGGGAAGTGGTTCGGCCTGCCACGACCCGGAGGTCACAGCGAGGTCTCACCTTACAGCCCGCCTGACAGGCGCGGGCCCCGGTGGACGATGTCCAGCCGGGGCCTCCGTCGCCCAACGAGTTCTGCCCACTGGGTGTGTGCTGCGGTGGTGGTGTCTAGACGGCCTTCTTCTTCAGCTTGCGGCGCTCCCGCTCCGACAGCCCGCCCCAGATCCCGAAGCGCTCGTCGTTCTGCAACGCGTACTCGAGGCATTCGCCCCGGACGTCACAGCCGAGGCAGACCTTCTTCGCCTCGCGGGTGGAACCGCCCTTCTCCGGGAAGAAAGCCTCTGGATCGGTCTGGGCACACAGCGCCCGTTCCTGCCAGTTCGGCTCCTCCTCGATCGCCTCACCGTCGACAATCGCCATCAGCTCTGTCACGGTACGACCTCCTCGACCCTGTTCGTTCCCCTGTACATGTGGGTTTGCGGTCCACATGCCTGACCTCGTCCGTCCTGCGCTCTGCAACGGTCCCCGATACCGAGTGTCCAACGAACGACACGGTTGAAATTACATTCCTGCAATCCACGAAAGTCAAGCCGTGGTCTGCTATTGGCGGTATCCGCAACACGGCTGAAAAGAACGAGAGGCCTGTGGGAACAGGCCTCTCGGGCTCTACCTCACTGCCGCGTCAGGTTCCGGGAACCGGTTGCCAGCGCGTGTTCTCCCTGTTCTGACAGGGTTTTCAGGACGGCTGGGACCACCAGCCCTGCTGTCCGCTCTGACCCTCCTGCTGCCCGTCCTCGTCCTTTGGGGGCTCGGCGGTAGCGGCCGGGTCGATCCGGGTCTCGTCGACAGCCTCGGTGACCGGCTGCGGCTCGACTGCGGGAGTGGCCGGAGCGTCCTCGCCCTGCCAGGCCGGCTCACCCTGCTGCTGCCACTCGGGCTGCGACCACTCCTGCTCACCCTGCTGGGCCGGCGGTTGCTGGCCCTCCGGCTGGGACTGCCACTCCGACTGGCCGTACTCCTGACCGGCCCACGGCTGCTGCGGGTTGGCGTCGGCGCCGGACCACTGCTGCTCCTGCGGCCACTGCTGGCCCTGCTCCTGGCCGGGCCACTGCTGACCCTCGGGGCTCCACTGCTGCGTCGGCTCGACACCCGGTGTTTCCCCGGACCAGGCCGGCTGCTGCTCAGCCGGCTGGCCCCCGGCCTCACCGGCGGACCAGGCCTGCTGCTCGCCCTGGTTCCAGCTCTGCTCCTGCGGCCACTGCTGCTCGCCCTGCTGACCGGCCGCATACCCACCGGCAGCACCCGCTGCGGCTCCGGCGGCCGCGCCCGCTCCGAAGGCGCCGTACTGGCCCTGACCCTCGGGCTGGCCGTACTGGTTGCCGTACTGACCGTATTGCTCCGGCTGGCCGTACTGACCACCCTGCTGGCCGTACTGACCCCCGCCGTACTGGCCGGGCTGGCCCTGCTGGCCGGCGAACTGGCCCGGCTTCGGGGCGCGGACCGGGGCGGGCAGCGCCTGGAAGGTCTTGAGGATGTAGAGCCCGGCGGCGCCGTACAGGACCAGCCCACCGAGCGCGTAGATGAAGCCGACGGTCTTGAGGCCGGCCGTGCCCCGCTCGTTGAACCCCGCGAACGCCGTGATCACGCCGATCAGCAGGAGCACCCCGAGGATCGCCAGCGCGGCCAGCGTCACGATCCGGGCGTTGGGCGTACGCTCACCGGCCTCCGTCACCAGCCAGACCGCGGCCGCCAGTGAGACGAGCAGCACCAGCGCGGTGAACCCAGGTGGGACGATCGTGCTTTGGACGCTGGCGGCGGCGGCGGTGAATCCGACGCCGCCGACGAACAGCCGGATCAGCGAGGCCAGCGCGACGATGCCGGCGAAGGCGAGCAGGATATACGCGACCGGCTCTCTGAGCTTTTTGGTTGCGTCGGTGACCACGAGGGCTCCTCGGGATGTTGTGGGGCAGTGCAACTTACGGTTGGCGAACTTCGGACTCCCGGCAGCATATCCGTGCGATGGTTCGCCGCATTGACGACTCGTGCAGACTCTTCCCATGCGATTGACAGTGCTGGCCGGTGGGATCGGCGGATCCACCTTCCTCCGCGGCCTGCTGAAGGCCCGCCCGGACGCCGAGATCACGGTGATCGGGAACACCGCGGACGACATCACGTTGTTCGGCCTGCGGGTCTGCCCGGATCTGGACACGGTGATGTACACCCTCGGCGACGGCATCTCCAAGGAACGGGGCTGGGGTCGCGAGGACGAGACCTGGGTGATCAAGGAGGAGCTGGCGGCGTACGGGATGGAGCCGACCTGGTTCGGGCTCGGCGACCGGGACGTCGCCACCCATCTGGTCCGCACCCAGATGCTGGACGCCGGCTACGGGCTGACCGCCGTCACCGAGGCACTCTGCACCCGGTGGAACCTCCCGGTCCGGCTGCTGCCGATGAGTGACGACCGGGTCGAGACGCACGTCGTGGTGGACGACCCGGACAACCCGGGCACCCGCAAGGCGATCCACTTTCAGGAGTACTGGGTCCGCCTGCACGCGGAGGTGACGGCGCACAAGATCGTCGCGGTCGGGCAGGAGAAGGCCAAGCCCGCCCCCGGCGTACTGGATGCCATCGCGGAGTGCGACGTGCTGCTGGTGCCGCCGTCGAACCCGGTGGTCTCGGTCGGCACGATCCTCGGCGTCCCGGGGATCCGCGAGGCGGTCCGGGAGACGGCCGCGCCGGTCATCGGGCTGTCCCCGATCATCGGCACCGGCCCGGTCCGCGGGATGGCCGACAAGGTGCTCGCCGCCGTCGGCGTACAGTCCACCGCAGCAGCCGTCGCGCAGTACTACGGCTCCCGCGCGGCCGGAGGGGTCCTGGACGGCTGGCTGATCGACACGTCGGACGCGGCCCAGCTGGGCGCGATCGTCGCGGCCGGAATCCACGCGCAGGCTGTGCCGTTGTGGATGACGGACGAGACGAAGACCGCGGCGATGGCTGACGCGGCGTTGACCTTGGCGGAGGCGGTTCGGCGATGAGGAAGTACCTGGAGATCTTCCCGGTCACGGGGCTGCCCGAGGTGGCCGCCGGTGACGACCTGGCCGGGCTGATCGGCGACACGGCCGACCTGCGCGACGGTGATGTCATCGCCGTCACCTCGAAGATCGTCAGCAAGGCGGAGGGGCGGCTGACGTTCGGGACGCGGGCAGAGGCCGTCGACGCCGAACTGGTACGCGTTGTCGCCAGCCGCGGGGACACCCGGATCGTGCAGACCCGGCATGGACTGGTGATGGCCGCGGCGGGCACGGATACGTCGAACACCGCGCCCGGGACGGTCCTGTTGCTGCCGGTCGACCCCGATGCGTCCGCGCGTGGGCTCCGGGGTGCGTTGAAGCAGCGGTACGACGTGAACGTGGGAATCGTGATCACGGACACGCTCGGCCGGCCGTGGCGCGTCGGCCAGACCGACCTGGCGATCGGGGCCGCCGGCGTACGGGTGGTGGAGGACCTCCGCGGTACCACCGACACCCACGGGAACGTCCTCGCCGTCACCGAGCCCGCCATCGCCGACGAGATCGCCTCCGCGGGCGAACTCGTGAAGGGCAAGGCCGACGGGGTCCCGGTCGCCGTACTACGTGGGCTGGCTGACGTGGTCCTGCCGGTCGGGGAGCACGGCTCCGGTGCGCGGGCCCTGGTCCGGGATGCGGAGCACGACATGTTCAGCCTGGGCACCCGGGAGGCGGCGCGGGCCGCAGTACTGGATCGCGTACCGCCTGGTGGACCGCGCTCGGCGGACCCCTCGCTGTGGGCCGACCTGGTCCTGGACGAGGGTGTACACATTGAGCTGCTGGACTCGTCCATCGGCGTCTTCGGGGAGGACCCGGTCGCGATCGGCATGACGGCCGAGCGGCTCGCCGTACTGCTGCATGCGGAGGGTTACGGGGTTACGGTCCGGACCGGTCCGGGCAGTGAGGCCACGGTCACGTTCGGCTCACGTTCCGCGTAGCTTTCTAGGCAACTTCTCAGCCGGCCTGCGTACACTGCATCCGCACGGCGGCGCCGGACCGCCCGGATGGGGAAGACGAACACCGTGGGTAAAGCGTCATCAGAGAAGCAGTCGCGCCGCGCACTGATCGAGAAGATGCAGCGCGACCAAGCGCGGGCTGACAAGCGCCGGACCTGGATGATCGTCGCCGCCTCGATCCTCGTCGGCCTGGCGATCATCGCCTACCCCGCGATCCGCCTGATCCAGGACTCCCGCACCCGCAACCAGCCCATCGCCGAGATCGGCCTGGCCGCCGCGGCCGCCTCCTGCGACACCGTCGTCGACGACAAGGCCTCCGGCACCCAGGACCACCAGGCCGAGGGCACCCCGATCGCCTACCCGGTGTCCCCGCCTTCGTCCGGCCCGCACTACCCGAACTGGGCGCCGTTCGGCAAGAAGTTCTACAGCGACGACCGCCCCGCTGTCCCGTTCCTGGTGCACAACCTCGAGCACGGCTACACGATCCTCTGGTACCGCGACACCCTGCCGAAGGACCAGATCGACCAGATCGAGAAGATCTCCAAGGCCAAGCTCCCGGACAGCTCACTGCAGAAGTTCATCGCCGCCCCCTTCAAGGAAGCCGACGGCGCCGCCTGGCCGGCCAACAAGAACATCGCCTTCTCCCACTGGAGCGGCAACCAGCAGGGCACCGAAACCGCCTTCGGCCACCGCCAGTTCTGCGGCTCGGTCTCCGGCGAAGCCCTGAACCAGTTCATGGACAAATTCCCCGCCATGGACGCCCAGGAGCCCAACGGCGGCTGACCCGGGTCCGGGTCGACTCCGACCCCGGGTGCCTGCTGACGGGGTGCGTCAGGTGTAGCGCTCGGGGTGGTCGGACTGGACCTGGGCTACCAGGTCCTTGACTCGTTCGCCGTCGGCCAGTGGGCAGACCATGGTGACGTCCTTGGTGTGGACGATGATGTGACCGCGGAGGCCGACGGCGGCGATCAGGTGGTCGGGATCGTCGGTGACGATCACGTTGTCGTGTGAGTCGAGCAGGCAGCTGAGCGCCGACCCGTCGTGACGGTTGCCGTGGGCATCGACCTCGTAGGTGCCGGCCAGCGCGGCCCAGGAACCGACGTCCAGCCAGTGCACTGGCATCGGGACGACGACCACGTCGGCGTCCACCTTGCCCTGGGAGGCCGGCTCCATCACAGCGAAGTCGATGCTGATCTTGCGTAGGTTCGGGTAGATCCCGGCCAGGCTGGACTCGCGCTCGGGCGTGTCCCAGACCGCGGCGACCTGACGCAGCTGCGCGGCCGACTCAGGCAGCAGCTCGTCCAGCACGCTGAGCACGGTCTCGGCCCGCCAGACGAACATCCCTGAGTTCCACCAAAACCGCCCGGTGGCGAGGTACTCCTCGGCCGTCGCCCGATCCGGCTTCTCGCGGAACCGGTCCACCACATACGCCGCGGTGCCTTCGATCGCGTCGCCGCGTTCGACGTACCCAAGGCCGGTGTGCGGGTGGGTCGGCTCGATCCCGAACGTCACCAGCGATCGGGGCCGCCGCTCCACCAGTGCAAACCCGCGCTCGATCGCTGCCCGGAACTCCGCCTCGGGTGTGATCAGGTGATCCGACCCGACGATGGCGAGGACAGCGTCGGGGTCGTTCCGGGCGACCACCGCGGAGGCCAGGCCGACAGCGTTCGCCGTATCCCGGCCTACCGGCTCACCGATGATGTTGTGCTCGCCCAGCTCGGGCAGCTCCTCGCGAACCAGCTCGGTATGCGCGGCGACCGTGCACACATAGATGTTCGCGGGGTCGACCAGGCCCTGCAGCCGGTTGTACGCCACCCGTAGCAGCGAGTTTCCAGCCGCCAGCGGCAGCACCTGCTTGGGCTTGTCCGCCCGAGACAACGGCCACAGCCGTGTGCCCGAGCCACCGGCCAGGATCACCACGTTTCGCATGAGGACGAACCTTACCCGCCCGGTAGGCACCCTACGGTCGGACTCAGGTTTCGCAGGCTGGGCCGGGTGGCGGGCCGGGGTTGGGGTTTGGGGTGGGGAGGCGTAGGTGGGCCAGGTCTGGGGGGATGGGGGTGGTGGGGGCCCAGAGGGGGTCGGGGTCGCCGTCGAGGGCGGTGGCGGGGGCGTCGGTGAGGCGGAAGCGGTCGCGGAGGCGGCCGTAGAAGTCGGTGGGGCGGAGGCGGACCAGGCGGAGGCGGCGGAGGGAGCCGTAGACGCCGATCCAGTCGCCGGGGTCGAGGACGCCGCGGAGCTGGCCGTCGATGCTGACGGCGGCCTGGCCGGAGTGCGGGAGGACGCGGAGGCCGACGGGTTCGTCGGGGGCGGCGATGACGGTGCGGTTGAAGGTCATGTGCGGGGCGACCGGGGTGAAGACGATCGCCTCGGTGTTCGGGGACAGGATCGGGCCGCCGGCGGCGAAGCTGTACGCCGTACTGCCGGTCGGGGTGGCGACGATGACGGCGTCGGCGGAGTACGACGCCAGCAGCCGGCCGGACAGGTAGACGCCGAGGGCCACCTGGTGATCGCGGGCCAGTTTCTCCAGTACGACGTCGTTGAGGGCGGTCACGTCCAGGGCGACACCCCAGCCGTCTGCGTCGGACGCCTCGTGCCGGACGGTGGGCGGCGGGAGTTTGGGGCCGTGTCCGTAGCGCAGAAGTGACTCGATGCCCGCGGGGATCTCCAACGGCCGGGACGCCCGCATCGTCAGGGTCATCCGCTCCTCGATGGTCGCACCACCGTGGTGGACGGCTTCCAGAGCGGCCTCGACGTCGCTGCACGCCACCTCGGTGAGGAAACCGACCTTGCCGAGGTCGACACCGAGTACTACGGCGTCGTTCTTCGCCGCGATCCGGGCACCGCGCAGGAACGTGCCGTCACCACCGAGTGTGACGACCAGGTCCGGATCGCCGGCGTGGTGCAGTTCGTCCACGCCGCTGCGACGGGACTCGTCCTTGGTCCAGACGTCGATGTCGGTACAGCCGATGTCGTGCCGGCGGCACCAGTCACGGACCACCTCAGCCGTCTGCACGGCTACAGGGCGGCCCTGATGGACGACGAGGCCGAGACGGCTGACGGGCACGGTGGTTCTCCTCTGAAGAGGGACGGTCTGCGACCACCGTAGCTAGGTCGGCTCCTCAGTACGGCGAGAGGCCGCGATGATCGGGGCCACCTCGTCGTCGAACTCGCCGATGACTTCTTCCAGCAGGTCTTCGAGGGCTACCACGCCCAGCGGGTTGGTGGCGTCGTCCTGGACCACGGCCAGCTGGGAACGGCGTACCTGCATCAGGCGGATGGCGGCGGCCACCGGGGTCGCGGCCGGGAGGCGGATGGGTTCGGTCATCAGGTCGGCGGCGCGGAGTTTGTCGCCACCGGACATGGTCGCGCGGGCGGCGTCGCGGACGTGGACGATGCCGCAGATCTCGGATCCACCGGTTCCGCCGGTGACGACGGGGAGCCGGTACCGGCCATCGCGCTGGCTGATCAGTTCGACCTCGCGCGCGGGTGCGGTCGCGAGCACAGTGGACAGCTCCGCGCTCGGGGTCATCACCTGTACGACGGTCTTGTTCTGCAGCGCGAGCATGGCGGTGAGGAGAGCCTGTTCGGGTGCCGGGAGAGTGCCGTGTTCGCCGGAGGACTCGATCAGCAAGCGCAGTTCCTCCGGACCGTGCGCGTTGGCGATCTCGTTCTGCGGCGTCACCCCGACCGCGCGGACCAGGGCGTTCGCCAGCCAGTTCAGGACGAGCAGCAGCGGCCGGAAGATCCAGCTGAACCCGCGGAACGGCAACGCCAGCAGCAGCGCCGACCGCTCCGGATCGCTGATCGCCCACGACTTCGGTGCCATCTCGCCGAGCAGCACATGCAGCAGAGCGATCCCGCCGACCGCGATGATCAGCGCGATCACATGGCCCGCACTCTCCGGCAGCCCGATCAGCTCGAACAACGGATGCAGCAGATGCGCCACCGCCGGTTCGGTCAACGACCCCAGCCCGAGCGTGCACAACGTGATGCCGAGCTGCGCCCCGGCGAGCATCAACGACAGCTGGCTGACTCCGGCGATCGCGGCCCGCGCGGCGAAACTCCCGGATGCCGCGGCCTGTTCGAGCCGGTGCCGTTTCGACGCGACCAGCGCGAACTCGGCCGCGACGAAGAACCCGTTGCAGGCCAGCAAGAGAACGGAGATCAGCAGCGCGAGCGTGGTGTTCACTTCAGCCGCTCCACAAAGACCACGCCGGGCACGTGTCGCAGTACGGACAGCACTTTGAGCGACACACGTTCCCTCGGCACCGGTCGGCCGTCGTGGCCGAATCGGCGCGGTAGGACAACCGCTAGTTCGTCACCGACCACCGGCACACGACCGAGTTGCGCCATCACCAACCCGGAGACCGTCTCGTAGTCCTCGCTGTCCGGCAGCGTGATCCCGATCGCCTCCTCCACCTGGTCGAGCCGCCACCGACCGGGCAGGGTCCAAGAGCCGTCCGGGTTCGCCCTGAACTCGGCCTCGGGCAGGTCGTCCTCGTCGCGGATCTCGCCGACCAGTTCCTCGGCGATGTCCTCCAGCGTCACCACCCCGGCGAACCCGCCGAACTCGTCCATCACGATCACGAGTTGCCGGCGCGCGGTACGGAGCAACTCCAGTACGGCGGGCAGCGGCAACGTGAACGGCACGATCACGGGCTCGGCGGCGACCGAGCCGATGCTGACGTGATCGCGATCGGCGGGTTCGACGCCGACCACATCGCCGATCGTGATCACCCCGATCACCTCGTCGACCGACGAGCCGATCACCGGGTACCGGCTGTGCCCGGTGTCGAGCAGCTCCACCACCCGGCTCACCGGATCGCTCGCGTGCACCGTGATCACGTCGACCCGCGGGATCATCACCTCCTCGGCGATCCGGCCGCGGAAGTCCAGTCCGCGATCGAGCAGCCGGGTGGTGTCGCGGTCCAGCAAGCCTTGCTCGTACGACTCGGCGATGATCCGGTCGAGATCCTGCGCCGTCGCGCCCTGGGGCAATTCGTCGACGGGCTCGATCCCGACCCGGCGGAGGATCCGGTTCGAGGTGGTGTCGAAGACCCGGATGACGGGCCCGGCCACGGTCAGGTAGATCAGCGTCGACCGGGACAGCCGCCGGGCGATCGCCTCGGCCCGCGCGATCGCCAGGTTCTTCGGCGCCAGCTCGCCGAACACCATCTGGATGATCGTCGCCAGCAACAACGCGAGCAGGACCGAGACGGAGAGGCTCACCCCGGTCGGCAACCCGGTCGTGCCGAGCAGATCCTCCAGGCCCGTACCCAGGTACGGCTGCGCGACGTAGCCGACGAGCAGTGCCGTGATGGTGATCCCGACCTGCGCGCCGGACAGTACGAAGGACAGCCGCGAGGTGACCTTCAACGCGCGGGCGGCGGCCGCATCACCCGCGTCGGCCTGGCTCCGCAGCCGGTTCCGGTCGACCGCGACGTACGAGAACTCCTGGGCGACGAAGTAGCCGGTGGCAACGGTCAGGACCAGGATCAGCACGAAGCCGACCACGATCAGCATGCAGCGACCCTACCCGAGGACACCGAGTGGCAGCTGCAAAACGTAGGGTTCAGACATGGCCGGAACCATTCCCGAGGTGTTCGCCTCCGCGGTACGACGCGACGGCGCCAGTCCGTTTCTCACGTACTACGACGACGCGTCCGGCGAGCGGATCGAACTGAGTGCGCTGACCACCGCCAACTGGGTCGCCAAGACCGCGAACCTGCTGGTCGACGAGTACGACCTGGAGCCGGGCGAGACCGTCGCGATCGGGTTGCCGCCGCACTGGCTCGGCGTGGTGTGGGCGCTGTCCACCTGGTCGGCCGGCGCCGAGGTCACCACAGGGACGGGCGATCTCGCGATCACGGGTCCGGACTTCGGCGTCCGCGGGACCCGCGAGACGATCGCGTCCGCGCTGCTACCCCTTGCTGGGCGGTTCCGCGAGCCCATCCCCGAGGGCATCCACGACTACGGGGCCGAGGTGTACAACCATCCGGACGTGTTCGTCCCGTTCGATCCCCCGGCAGCCACCTCACCGGCGTACGACGGGACCTCGCATGCCGACCTGATCCGTGCCGCGGAACCGATCGGCGACCGCATCCTCGTCACGACGAACCTGGTCGCGCCGGCGGGAGTCGGCGTACTCGTCGGGGTGATCTCCGGAGGTGGTTCGATCGTGCTCTGCCGCAACCTCGACGAGGCGAAGCTGGAGCGGCGGATCGCGGACGAAAAGGTCGATCGCGTCTGGGAGGCGAGCTAGGTGCAGCGGTTCGAAGGACGGGTTGCGCTGGTCACGGCCGGGGCGCAGGGCATCGGGGCGGCCGTCGCCCGGCGGATCGCGGCCGAGCGTGGTTCGGTGATCGTCACCGATCTCCAGCAGGACAAGATCGACGCGGTCGCGGCCGAGTTGGGACCGGAGCACGCCCTCGCCGTACGGGTCGACGTCACCCAGCGAGCCGACATCGACGCGGCGGTCGCGGCCGGGGTCGAGCGGTTCGGCCGGCTCGACGTCGTCGTGAACAACGCGGGCGCCTGCATCGTCACCTCGCCGCCCGAGGAGACCACCGTCGAGGAGTGGCACCGGCAACTCGACCTCACCCTGATCGGCGCCGCGCAATGCATCCAGGCCGCGCTCCCCCATCTACTGGAAACCCGCGGCAACGTCGTCACCATCAGCTCGGTCAACGGGCTCGCCGCCTTCGGCAACCTCGAGTACTCCGCGGCCAAGGCCGGCCAGGTCGCCATGACCCAGAACTTCGCCGCCCGGCACGCTGCGAACGGGGTGCGCTTCAACATCGTCGCCCCCGGCACGATCCGCACCCCCAACTGGGACAACCAGCCCGGCACCCTCGAACGCCTCGCCACCATGTACCCGCTCGGCCGCGTCGGCGAGTCCGAGGACATCGCCGCCGCCGTCGCCTTCCTCGCGTCCGACGACGCCGCCTGGATCACCGGCCTCACCCTCCCCGTCGAGGGCGGCATCCTGCTCGGCCCCAACCCGCTCAACCTCACCGATCGGAAGGGTTGATCATGAGGATCGCGTTCGCGGCGGATGACGAGAACGAGTGTGTCCGGGCGGTGGTCGACCACCTGCGATCGGAGCACGAGGTGGTGACGGCCGACGCCAAGACCTGGACGAGTATGTCGCGCGCGGTCGCGGAGCAGGTCGTTCATGGCGACTGCGACTTCGGCGTACTGATGTGCTGGACGGGCACTGGTACGGCGATCGCGGCGAACAAGATCCCCGGGGCGCGGGCGGCCACGGTCGCCGACGCGTGGACCGCCACCAACGCGCGGCGCTGGAACGACGCCAACATCGTTGCCCTGAGCCTCAAACGCCTGGCCCCGGACGTCGCCGTCGAATGCGTGCGGGCCTTCCTCGCCGTCGCCGAACCCGATCCGGACGAGCTGGGGAACATCAACGACATCGAGCCCTAGCGGTTGATTCGGCCCGTTTCGTAAGCCCAGATGGCGATTTCGACCCGGTTCCGGGCCCCGAGTTTGGTCATCACGCCGGCCAGGTGGGTCTTGACCGTGCTGAGGCTGATGTGGAGCTCCGCCGCGATCTCGGCGTTGGTCCGGCCCTGCGCGACGGTCAGCAGGACCTGCTCCTCCCGGCTGGTGAGCGGCTCGACGGGTTGAGCCGGTGGACGCCCGGTGCGTGCGTCCGAGAACGCGGCGAGCAGCCGGGCGGTGATGCGCGGCGCGATGAGTGCATCACCGTTGGCGGCAGCATGGATCGCCTGGACCAGGAGCTCCGGCCCGGCGTCCTTCAGCAGGAATCCACGGGCACCCGCCTTGAGGGCGCCGTAGACGTACTCGTCGAGGTCGAAGGTGGTGATCACCACGATCGCGAGCGGTTCGTCGACACCGGGCCCGGCCAGCTCGCGAGTCGCCGCGATCCCGTCCAGGCCAGGCATGCGGATGTCGAACAGACCCACATCAGGTTTGAGCTGACGCGCCAGTGCCACGGCTTCGAGTCCGTCGGCCGCCTGCCCGACCACCTCGATCCCCGGTTGCGCGTCGAGGATCATCGACAGCCCGGTACGGACGAGGTCCTGGTCATCGGCGACGAGCACCCGCACCGTCATCGAACCACTCCCGTCTTCGGCAGCAACGCTTCGACGGTCCAGCCCCGGTCCACGCCGGGGCCCGCCTCGAACGACCCGCCGAGCAGCATCGCCCGTTCGGTCATGCCCACCAGGCCGTAGCCCAAGGAGTTCCGGGGAGCCGAGGCGGCATCGCCGTCGTCGTGAACGGTCAAGCGCACCCAGTCCTTCTCGCCTGCGACGGAGACGTCGATACGGGTCGCATGACGTGCGTGGCGGACGGCGTTCGTGATCGACTCCTGCGCGATCCGGTAGATGGCAGCCCCGACCGACGGCCCGAGATCGTCGAGGTCGCCGGACAGCTCCACCTCGACCCGAGGCCGGTCGCCGACGCTGCGCGCGAGCCGCTCGAGGTCGGCCACGCCAGGTTGCGGGGAGAGCGTGGGCGCCTCGTCCTCACGAAGGCCGCCAACCATGACGCGTAGTTCGGCCAACGTCCGGGCGGCCTCCGCCTCGATCACGGACAGCGCGTCGACCGCGGCCTCAGGGCGGGTTGCAGCAACAACCCGGCCGGCCTGCGCCCGGATGGCGATGGCCGACACATGGTGGGCGACCGTGTCGTGCAGCTCGCGGGCCAGTTGCTCGCGTTCGCGGAGCCGCACCTGGTCCAGTTCGCGGAGCCGGGTGGACGACCAGTACCGGACGGCAGCTCCGAGCGTCGCCAAGAACAACAGAACCAGGCTGCCGCCCACAGCATCGCCAACCCCGGTGAAGTCGGCGGCAGTACCGGTGACCGAAGCGACCACGAGGATCGCCGACCCGATCACGATCTCCCGGCCGGATCCCCAGCGAAAGAGCGAGTACGGGAGCAACAGCACCAGGATCATGGTGTACAGCCCGACCGGTTCGTCGGTACCGATCACCCCCGCGATGGTGATCACGGTCGTGGCACCGAAGACGGTGGCGACCACTCCGAGAGGCTGGGTCCGCCGCCACAACAGAGCGACGGCGGCAAATACCGCTAGCACGATCGCGAGCGGTCGCCAGGGCACGTTCTCGCGCAACACGCCTTCGAGGATCGCGGTCGGCACCAGCGCGCCGACGAGCACCCAGTCCCGCCATACGCGCCTGGGTGGTTGCGGTGCTCGCGGTTCAGCCCGCAGCGAGCGGACCGCGTTTCTCAGCATGGCCACAGCGTAGAGACAGCCAGAGCGCCGCGTATCGGCCGGAAGTACGGCACGCCGATCGGCTGTCCGGCCGAGGGAACTCCGGCTCTTCGTCCGAGGCGCCGGCCAGTGCTGCCTCGACACGATGAAGGTCCCATCACTTATGAGGCGCTGTACCTGTGAGGCGCTGAAGGAGAACAACGATGTCGAAAGCTCTGTACCGGTTGGGCCGGTACGCCGCACGCCGTCCCTGGGCGGTCATCGGAACCTGGCTGGTCGTATCCGTTCTCCTGGTCGCGGCCTCGGGCGCCTTCGGCCAGAAACTCCACGACACGTTCGAGGCGCCCGGCGTCGATTCCCAGCACGCGACCGACCTGCTGTCAGCCGCCAGGTCGGACCAGGCGGGCCTGACCACTCAAGTGGTCGCGACGCCCCGCGACGACCAGGTGACGTTCCCCAACTCGGCTGAGGCGCGCGCCGCCTTGGCCCGGGTCCAGACGGCGGCCGGCGAACTGCCCCACGTACTCGCGGCCGACGAAGGCGCGATCTCACCCGACGACGGCCGCGTCGCCGTCATCCGAATCCACTACCCGGTGCTGGAGGAACTCGAGCCGGCCGACCTCGAGAATCTCAAGGAGTTCGGCGTCCAGGCCGGTACCGGGTCGCCGCTGCGGATCGAGCTGAGCGGCGACATCTTCTTCGCGTTCGAGGAACCGGACGCGGGCGTCGGCGAACTGGTCGGGGTGATCGCCGCGATCATCATCCTGCTGGTGGCGTTCGGATCGCTGATCGCGACGGGGCTTCCGATCGGGCTTGCCCTGTTCGGCCTCGCGCTCGGGATCAGCTCGATGTCCCTGATCACCTACCTGATCGAGATTCCCGCCTGGGCCCCCGTGCTCGGCAGCATGGTCGGCCTCGGGGTCGGGATCGACTACGCGCTGATCCTGGTTACCCGGCACCGCGAGTACCTGGCCGGCGGGCTGACCGTCGAGGAGTCGGTCGGGCGCGCTGTCGCAACGGCCGGCCGGTCCGTGGTCTTCGCCGGCGGCACCGTGGTCATCGCGATCCTCGGCCTGGCAGTGGCCGGCATCCCGTTCCTGACCGCCGGCGGCATCGCCGTCTCGACCGTCGTACTGATCATGGTGATCGCCGCGATCACCTTGCTGCCCGCGTTCCTGGGACTCGCCGGGCACCGGATCAACCGGCGCCGCAAACATGCTCCGGGCCTGGGGTGGCAGCGGTGGGCTGAGTACGTGTCCAGGCACGCCGCCGCCTTCGCGATCGGCGCGACCGTCCTGCTGCTGGCGCTGGCCGCACCGGTACTGGCGTTGCGGGTCGGCACGCCCGACGAGGGCACACTTCCAACCAATCGAACCGAGCGCCGGGCGTACGATCTCGTTGCCGAGGGCTTCGGTCCGGGGGTCAACGGGCCGTTGGTGATCGCCGTCGACATCTCGAAGGACCCGAGCGTCGTCCAGCCTCTCCTCGACGCCGTCAAGGCCGACAAGGGGATCGCCGCGGTCGCCCCGCCATCGGTTCAGGCCGGCGTCGCGACGCTGGTCGCCTATCCCACCACCGGGCCGCAGGATGACGCGACAGTGGACACCATCCACCGTCTCCGCGCCGAGGTCTTTCCGCCGGTGCTGGGCGACAGCCCGGCGAAGGCTCACGTCGGTGGTCAGACAGCCAGCCTCGCCGATGTCGGCGACCGGGTCAGCGACCGGCTCCCGTGGTTCATCGGCGCGGTGATCCTGCTGTCGCTGATTCTCCTGACCGTGGTCTTCCGGTCGATTCTCGTGCCCCTCAAGGCAGCGCTGCTGAACCTGCTGAGCATCGGCGCCTCGTTCGGCGTGCTCGTGATGGTGTTCCAGTGGGGCTGGGCCGCCGGCCTGATCGGCCTGGAGACGACCGTGCCGATCATCCCGTTCATCCCGATGTTCATGTTCGCCCTGCTCTTCGGGCTCTCGATGGACTACGAGGTGTTCCTGCTCTCCCGGATCCGGGAGGAGTACTTGAGCACCGGCGACAACGGCGCCTCGGTGGTCCGTGGTATCGCGGCCACCGGCCGGGTGATCACGTCGGCGGCGTTGATCATGATCTCGGTCTTCCTCAGCTTCGTGGTGAGTGACGACCCGAGCACCAAGATGTTCGGCCTCGGCCTCGCGCTGGCCGTATTCATCGACGCGACGATCGTGCGACTGGTCCTGGTGCCCGCGGTGATGAAGCTGCTCGGCGACGCCAACTGGTGGATCCCCCAGTGGCTCGACCGCCTGCTGCCGACCATGGCCGGCGAACCGGAACCCGCCGTGGAGATCAAACCCGTGGCTGACGAGGAAGCCGCCGCCCTCGTCTAGCTGGGCCAGGACTCCCAGGCCGAGGCGAACATCTCGTCGACGGTGTAGGTGTTCTTCCACTCGAGGTCGCGGGCGGCCAGTTCGCCGGATGCGACCACGCGGGACGGGTCACCGGGGCGGCGCGGGCCCTCGGTCGGGGTGAAGTCGATCCCGGTGACCCGGCGGGCGGCGTCCATGATCTGCCGGACCGACGTACCGGTGCCGCTGCCCAGGTTGTAGACCGGCTCAAGCGTCTTGCCAGACTCCAGTGCCCGGGCCGCGGCGACGTGCGCCCGGGCCAGGTCGGCCACGTGCAGGTAGTCCTTGATCGAGGTGCCGTCCGGGGTCGGGTGGTCGGTGCCGTAGATCTGCGGGATCTTCCCCTGCGTCAGCATGTTGCACACGATCGGGAACAGGTTGTACGGGCTCGCGTCGTACACCTTCGGGTCGCCGGACCCGACCACGTTGAAGTACCGCAGCGACGTGTGGTTCAGCGGGACGGCCTTCGCCTGGTCCCGGAGCAACCACTCCCCGACCAGCTTCGTCTCGCCGTACGGGCTCTGCGGGTCGGGCTGGGTCTGCTCGGTGACGATCTCGTCCGTCGGCGTGCCGTAGACGCCCGCGCTGGACGAGAACACGATGTTGCGGACACCCGTGCCGGCCATCGCGTCGAGCAGCGAGACCATCGCGGTGACGTTCTGCGTGTAGGTGTGCATGGGCTTCTCGACCGAGACCCCGGCGTACTTGTATCCGGCCAGGTGCACCACACCGGTGACGCCGTCCAGGGTCTTGCGAACCACGTCGGTGTCGAGCAGGTTCGCCTCGACGAACGGCACGCCGTCGACCAGGAAGTCGGTCTTCCCGCTGGACAGGTCGTCGATCACCACGACGTCGATCCCGTCCGCCGCGAACGCGCGCACCACGTGCGCCCCGATGTAGCCGGCACCACCGGTCACAAGCCAAGTCATGAGCCGATCCTCTCATCCTCGCCAAACCGGCCTGAGCCGGTACCATCGGGCAATGATCGGACTAGTCCTGGCCGCCGGTGCGGGCCGCCGTCTGCGCCCGTACACGGACACGTTGCCCAAGGCGCTCGTTCCGATCGACCCGCCGACCACCGTGCTGGACCTGACCCTGGCGAACTACGCGGAGGTCGGCCTGACCGACGTCGCGATCGTCGTCGGGTATGCCGCGGCCGCCGTCGAGGAGCGGGTCCCGTACTTCGAAGACCGGTACGGCGTCCGCCTCGAGCTGGTGCACAACGACAAGGCCGAGACGTGGAACAACGCGTACTCCTTGTGGTGCGCGCGTTCCCTGCTCAGCCAGGGTGCACTGCTGGCCAACGGCGACACGGTGCACCCGGCCTCGGTCCAGCGCACCCTGCTCGAGGCCCGCGGCGACGACCGGCGGATCATCCTTGCCCTCGACACCGAGAAGTCCCTCGCCGACGAGGAGATGAAAGTGATCTGGACGGCCGACAAGGGCGTCTCGCGGATCACCAAGCTGATGGACCCGGCCGACGCCACCGGCGAGTACATCGGCGTCACCCTGATCGAGCCGGCCGCCGCCGACGACCTCGCCGAGGCGTTGCGCAAGACCTGGGAGCGCGACCCGAACCTGTACTACGAGGACGGCTACCAGCACCTCGTCGACCAGGGCCTGCGGATCGACGTC
This sequence comes from Kribbella caucasensis, assembly GCF_004361855.1. GTDB lineage: Bacteria > Actinomycetota > Actinomycetes > Propionibacteriales > Kribbellaceae > Kribbella > Kribbella caucasensis. Next base: position 45,621 of record NZ_SNWQ01000003.1, on the reverse strand, counting down.
GCCCCGATCGGTTCGGTCGACTGGGTGGAGATCGACAACCACGACGACCTGGCCCGGGCCCGCGAGATCGTATGCCCCTCCTAGCCAGGTTCGTCACCGCGCCGCTGGTCGTCGACGTCCGGCGAGGCGCACTGGCCGAGCTGGCCAAGATCCTGGCGGACCAGCGGATCTCGACGTCCGGGCGGGTCGCGATCGCGGTCGGTTCGACGTACGGGCCGATCGTTCAGCACACCTTCGAGCACGACCTGGTCGACGCGGACTGGTTCACCGTCGAGGGCGGCACGATCAACACCGCGATCAAGCTGGTCGAGCAGGTTCGCAAGAACCGGTACGACGCGGTGGTCGGGATCGGCGGCGGGACCGTGCTGGACGTGACCAAGTTCGCGGCCGCCCGGCTCGGTCTGCCGATGGTCGCGGTCGCCACCAACCTCGCGCACGACGGGATCGGGTCGCCGATCAGCACCCTGGACAACGACGCCGGCCGCGGCTCGTACGGCGTACCGGCGCCGATCGCCGTGCTGGTCGATCTCGACCTGGTCGCCCAGGCGCCGCCGCGATCGATCCGGTCCGGGATCGGCGAGATCGTCTCGAACCTGTCCGCGGTCGCCGACTGGGAGGCATCCCACCGGCTGCACGGTGAGGAGATCGACGGGCTGGCGATATCCCTCGCCCGGACGTCCGCGAACGCGGTGATGAACCATCCGGGCGGGATCCTCGACGACAACTTCCTCAGCGCGCTGGCGGAAGGGCTGGTGCTGTCCGGGCTCTCGATGGTCGTCGCCGGGACGTCACGACCGTCGTCCGGTGCGTGTCACGAGGTGTCGCACGCTATCGACCTGATGCATCCGGACCGGCGGGTCTATCACGGCGAGCAGGTCGGGCTGGGGGCCGCGTTCGCGTGGTTCCTGCGTGGCGATCAGCAACTGTTCACCGCGACCGTGGACTGTCTCCATCGGCACGGGTTGCCGGTGCGGCCGGTGGATCTCGGCTTCAGCCTGGAGGAGTTCGCGGCGATCGTCGACTACGCGCCACAGACCCGTCCTGGTCGCTTCACGATCCTGGAGGAGCTGGGGCTCAGCCCGGCCGCGATCATCGCGAAGGTCAACGAGTACAACGATCACGTCTTCGCGCGGATCAACGCGGACGGAGCGGTCACGCCGGAGGGCCGGCTGATCTGAGCGTTTCCGATTGGGCGTTCTGGCAGGCTGGTCGTATGCAGCTGAACTGGCCGGGATGCAGGAATGTCAGGGACATCGGTGGACTGCCGACCAGTGATGGCGGGGTGGTCCGCGAAGGGGTACTGATCCGGGCGGACAACCTGCACTTCCTGAACCCGTCAGGCGTTGAGGCGGTACGTCGCGCCGGGGTGAGCCGGATCCTCGATCTTCGAGGTGAGGAAGAGCTACGGCTGTTCCCGTCGCCGTTCGCGAACGACCCGGTCGCGGTGCAGATGCCGCTGCAGGATCCGGCCGATCCGCCACACGGGCAGGACACGATCGTCGGCGCGTGTATCGACATGCTGGACAGGCATCCGGAGTTGTTCGCGGCTGCTGTGCTGGCGATCGCGGAGGCGCCTGACGGTCCGGTGGTGGTGCACTGCCATGGCGGCAAGGACCGCACCGGGATGATGGTCGCCCTCGCGCTGTCCGTGGCCGGCGTACCGGAGGACGAGATCATCGCGGACTACTTCCTCACCAAGGAGAATCTGGCCGGCTGGATGGCCGAGCAGCTCGCCGCGGAGCCCGACGAGTCGCTGCATCCGGAGATGATCGAGTTCCGCGACACCCGGGCCGAGTCGCTGGTGGCGATCCTGGCCCACCTCGGTACGCGGTACGGGGGTCCTGAGGCGTACCTCCGGCACGGCGGTCTGACGCCGTACCAGCTCAAGTTGCTGCGCGACCGGCTCCGGCCGTGACGCAGCGTGCGGGCTGAAACGGTTCAGAGCGCGCCGATGTGATGTCGAAGGCTGGGGCCCAGTAGATTGGCCCGCATGTCAACCGCCGCCGAGTCGGCCAAGACCGCTGAGATGGCGGCAGTGGCCGAACGTTACGGGTTGTCCAGGAGCTCCGCACGACCGGAGTTCCGGGGCTACCTCCGTGATCTGTGGGGCCGCCGCCAGTTCATCTACACCTACGCCCGCGCGCGCACGTACGCCCTGTACGCGGGCGCGCGGCTGGGATCGATCTGGCAACTGCTCACCCCGCTGCTGAACGCCGCCGTGTACTACCTGGCGTTCGGCGTCCTGCTGGGCACCGCCAAGGGCATCCACAACTACCCCGCCTTCCTGATCTGCGGGATGTTCGTGTTCACCTACACCCAGCGGTCGATGACGGAAGGCTCCCGGGCGATCTCGACGAACCTGTCGCTGATCCGCACCCTGCACTTCCCGCGCGCGACCCTGCCGCTGGCCTACGTGGTCAACGAGCTGAACCAGATGTTCATCTCGATGGGCATCCTGCTGGTCATGGTCGGCGTGTCCGACGGGCTGGCGCTGCGCTGGTTCCTGATCATCCCCGCACTGCTGCTGCAGACGATGTTCAACATCGGCATGACGTTGATCTTCGCCCGGCTGGGCACCTTCCTGACCGACATCAGCCAACTGCTGCCGTTCATCACCCGGACCTGGCTGTACGCGTCCGGCATCTTCTTCTCCATCCCGGACAAGCTGGCCGCGCTGGACGCCCCCGGCTGGGTGATCCACGTCCTCGCGCTCAACCCGATCTCGGCGTACATCGACATCGCCCGGCGCGCGTTGCTCGAAGAGCACGCCAGGCACGCGCTGCCGAACGCCTGGCCGATCGCGGTCGGCTGGGCCGTGATCAGCCTGGTCGGCGGGTTCATCTACTTCTGGCGTGCGGAGGACAGGTATGGCCGTGGCTGAAACGGCAGCTCCGACCCCGGCGGCTACGACGCCGGCGTCCGATGCTGTCCCCACCGTGATCGCCGACAACGTCAACATCATCTACAAGGTGACGGCCGGTTCCGGCGGCAAGGGCACCGCGGCGAGCGCGTTCCGGCGCATCCTGAAGCGCCAGGACCGCCCGACCATCCGCGAGGTGCACGCGGTCAAGAACTGCAGCTTCACGGCGTACAAGGGCGACGCGATCGGCCTGATCGGCCGCAACGGCTCCGGCAAGTCCACTCTGCTGCGCGCCATCGCCGGCCTGCTGCCGCCCGCCTCCGGCGCCATCTACACCGGCGGCCAGCCGTCCCTGCTGGGCGTCAACGCCGCGATGATGAACGACCTCACCGGCGACCGCAACGTCGTCCTCGGCTGCCTCGCGATGGGCATGTCACCGGAGGAGATCGAGGAACGGTACCCGGAGATCGTCGAGTTCTCCGGGATCGGCGAGTTCATCGACCTGCCGATGTCGACCTACTCGTCCGGTATGTCGGCCCGGCTCAAGTTCGCCATCGCCTCGGCCAAGACCCATGACATCCTGCTCGTCGACGAGGCCCTGGCCACCGGTGACGCGGAGTTCCGGGTCCGCTCCGAACAGAAGATCAAGGACCTCCGCGACCAGGCCGGCACGGTCTTCCTGGTCAGCCACTCCCTCGACGTCGTCCTGGACACCTGCAACCGCGCCATCTGGCTCGACAAGGGCGTCCTCCGGATGGACGGCGGCGTCAAGGAAGTAGTAGACGCCTACAACAAAGAAGCCACCGGCAAACGCTAAACCCTTCAACACAAGGCAACCGCCCGGCGGCTCGACGTCCGCGATCGGCCCCGGTCTGTACACGTCGATGTCGATTGTGTGCCGCACCGAGATCCTCCGGGCCAGCAAGGCAGTCGCTCCTTTGATCACCCAGCCAGCGTCAAGCCGGTACAACCGCTCGACCAGCTGATCGTAGGCGTACTGGCGCTGCAGATCGCCCAGCTGCCAAGGACTGTCCTCGGCTTGCGTGCGGAGCTTGTCGCGCACGGCCTACCGCGCCGCGTCGGTCAGCCACACCTGCCGCTCCGGGTCGCCGCTGAGGTCCAGCAGCCACCGAAGCAGCCCCAGCCCGTCACCGCGACGCAGACCGTACGCCGCGGCGTACGGTGCAATTGCGGAAGCGATCGCGGCCGGATAGTCGAAACCCGACCGCAGTGCGTCGGCGATGAGCTGGGCCATCGCCCCGGGATCCTCATGCTCGGCCAGCAGGTCGGCGGCGATCCTGTACGGCCGAGTAGCCGGCAGCCCGCGAACCACGGTCCAACCGGATGCCTCCACCGTCCCCCGGTGCAGCCGCACATCCGCGCGGCGGCTCTGCTTGCGGCCGGGGAGAGTGAACTCGTGAACGTCGGCCGGGAGGTGCCCGATCGCGTACAGCGCGGCCGCGGAACGATGTGACACCACACCGTCAGCCGGACCCCGCTCCCACGCAGGAACCGCGGGATTCAGCTGCAGCCAGGCTGCTCTCAGTTCGGCATGCTCCACGCTCCCAGCGCCCCGCACCCGGTAGATGCCATGCGCCACGTGCTCGAGCGCACCGTTTCGCGCCTGTCGGGCCAGCGTCGACCACGCGACACCGGTGGCGTCGACCTGTTGCTTGGTCACCAGGCCCCACTGCTCTTCGGCGACCGTCAGCACGGCCGGCCACGACTCCGACTTGGACACAGCTGCATTGTATAGCGATATCGCTACTAACTGAAGCGCTATCGCTAGATAGCTACTTCAAACTATAGCGGTATCGCTATCAAATGAAGCATCACAATCTTTGAGGAGCGCGTCCGGGTCAGCTGGTTGCGGCTCGTTCTAGGAGGGCTCGGGTTCGGTTGGGCATGGATTGGGAGAGGGAGATCGCGGTGTTGGAGCGTTCTACGCCGTCGATGGCCAGGATGGACTTGGTGATGCGGTGGAGTTCGTCGGTGTCGGTGGCGACGACCTTGACCAGGAGGTCGGCCGGGCCGGTGGTGTTGTGGATCTCCACCACCTCGGGGATGTCTTGGAGTTGCTCGCTCGCGCCCTCAACGGTCTGACTGACGGCGAGGGAGACGAAGGCGACGAGGTGGTAGCCCATCGCCTGGGGTGGTACGCGTTGGCTGAAACCCAGGAGGGTGCTCCGGGACAGTCGCTGGAGCCGGGCGTGGACGGTGTTCCGGGAGATCTTCAGGGCCCGGGAGAGGGCCAGGATCGACGCGTCCGGGTCATCGTCGAGCGCCAGCAGGATCCGGGCGTCAAGCGAGTCAAGGGTGTCCACGTTGTGCATATTGCCACCAGATCGCCCTAGCAACGACATTTCGTCCCAGCAGATCGGCGCGAGGTTGCGCACAGAGCTCCAGACTCCTGAGCATCGTTGACATGACCAATCCCGCTCTGCGCACCGCAGTCACTGACCTTCGGCCGTACGTGCCCGGCCGGCGCGCTCAGTCGGCGCTCGCGGCGGCGCTCGCGTCGAACGAGAGCCACTACCCGCCACTCGAGTCAGTGCTCAAGGTCGTGGCGGACGCTTCCGGGCGGCTCAATCGGTACCCGGAGATCAGTTCGATCGAGCTGCGGGAGCGAATCGCCGAACACGTCGGGGTGACCGCCGCTGAGATCGCCGTCGGGCCCGGCAGTGTCGGCGTACTCCAGCAGATCATCACGGCGATGTGCGACGCGGGCGACGAGGTGGTTTTCGCCTGGCGCTCGTTCGAGGCGTATCCGATCGTGGTCGGCCTCGCGGGCGCCGTGGCCGTACCCGTTCCGCTGCGCGACGAAGGTCATGACCTTGCTGCCATGGTGAACGCGATCACCGCTCGCACCCGGGTCGTACTGCTCTGCTCGCCGAACAATCCGACCGGTGTCGCGATCACCGCGAGCGAACTCGAGTCCTTCCTGGATCAGGTGCCGCCGCAGGTCCTGGTCGTTGTCGATGAGGCGTACTTCGAGTACGCCGGTACGCCGGAGACCGCGTTGTCGGCGTACCGGCGACACCCGAATGTGTGCGTGCTCCGGACCTTCTCGAAGGCGTACGGCCTCGCCGGTCTGCGTGTCGGTTACGCGATCGCGTCGTCGGAGCTGGCCGACGGCTTGCGGCGTACGGCGATCCCGTTCGGGGTGACGAGCATCGCGCAGCAGGCCGCGATCGCCTCACTCGACGCGTACGACGAGATGCGCGAACGGGTTGTTCCGGTGATCGCCGAACGCAGGAGGATGACGGCCGTACTGCGGACGTACGGCTGGAGCATCCCCGACAGCGAAGCGAACTTCATCTGGATCCGCACCACCGAGGCTCTCCGCGAGCACCTGCTCTCCGCCTTCGCCGCCGAGGACATCCTGGTCCGCGGCTACCCCAACGACGGAATCCGGATCACCGTGGCCGACCCCGAATCCAACGACCGAGTGCTGCGAGTACTGCGACGGTCGCGGCCATGATCCCGCAGACGATCTCCGCACCCCGTACGGCGGCCCAACACCCGGCGGCCCCGCACTCCCTCTCCGACCACGTACTCGCCCTCCTCAGCGGCAGCTTCGTCGCGTCCCTCGGTCTGTACCTGCTGAAAACCGGCGACGCCGTGACCGGTGGCACCGCATGCCTCGCGCTTCTCGTCAGCTACGCCGCACCGCTCCCGTTCGGCGTCATCTTCCTCGCGGTCAACGCACCGTTCTTCGTCCTGTCCGTGCTGAAGAAGGGCTGGAACTTCACGATCCGGACGATGATCGCCGTCGTCCTGGTCTCGGCGTTCTCATCCATCCACCCCCTCGCCGCACCCAACTTCCACCCGAACCCGGCGTACGCAGCAGTCACGGGAAACCTACTAGCCGGAATGGGCTTACTCATCCTCTTCCGCCACCAGGCAAGCCTCGGCGGATTCAACATCCTGGCCCTGATCCTGCAGGAGCGATACGCCCTCCGAGCCGGCTACGTACAACTCGCACTGGACGCGATCGTCGTACTCTCAGCCCTCGCCGTAGTCACACCCATCAACGTCCTACGCTCCGCCCTCGGCGCAGTCGTCCTAGGCCTGGTCCTAGCCCTGACCCACCGCCCCGGCCGCTACCTCGGCGCCTAAGCGGTGCCTGGGGAGGTCAAGGCAGGGCCGGTGGGGCGTTCCTGGAGGCCGACGATGAAGCCGAGGCCCCAGGAGACGTGCATGGTGGCGATCACCATGGGGAGCCAGAAGAGGGCTTTCCAGGGGAGGTAGCGACCTTCCATGGCAGAGCCGGCCACGACGGCGAGTCCGTAGCCGAGGGGGGCCAGGAAGCCCAGGGTCAGCAGGCTGATGCCGGTGATCAGGCCGATGATGCCGAGCAGAGTGCCGACCACCAGGAGCGAGACGGCGACCGGTGGGGCCAGGTACCGCTTGTTGGCGGTTTCCGGGTGGCGGCGGATGACCTCGCGGCGCCACTGGCCGGTGTGGAAGAACTGCTTGGCGACGGCCGACAGGGACGACCGGGGACGGTAGGTGACCGACAGGTCGGGGCTGAACCAGATCAGGCCGCCGGTCTTGCGGATGCGGTAGTTCAGCTCCCAGTCCTGGGCCCGGTGCATCGACTCGTCGAACCCGCCGACCCGTTCCAGCGCTGCCCGCCGGAAGACGCCCAGATACACCGTGTCCGCCGGGCCCGCCTTGCCGCCCTGGTGGAAGGTCGAGGCGCCGAGGCCGAGCCGGGACCGGTAGGCGCACGCGACGGCCATCTCGAACGGCGTCTTGCCCTCGGCCGCCATCACGCCGCCGACGTTGTCCGCGCCGCTCTCGTCCAGTACCTCGACCGCGCGGGTGATGTAGCCCTGGGTCAGGACGCCGTGACCGTCGACCCGGACGACGATGTCGTACCGGGCGTGCGCGATCCCGGTGTTCAGGCCGGCCGGGGTCTTGCCGGTCGGGTTCGGAACGATGGTGATCCGCTTGTCGTCGGCGGCGAGCCGGTCGGCGATCTCCTGGGTCCGGTCCTTGCTCGGCCCGACGGCCAGCACCACCTCCAGATCGCCGGGGTATTCCTGCTCGAGAACGCGGCCGACCGCCTCCTCGAGGTGGCGTTCCTCGTTCAGCACGGGCATCACGACGGAGACCGGGGGCCAGTTGGACAGCGGCATCTTCAGGTCAGGCCTTACAAATCTGAGCGACGTCGTCGACGTCGGCTGTTGGTTTGGACGGGGTCGAACTGGGTTTGGTCGAGCTGGACGGCTTCTTGGTGGACACGCTACTCGGTGTGCTCGGCTTCTTACCGTCCCCGTCCGAGGCCGCCTTGTCCAGCACTTCGGACTTTCCGATCGCCTCGGCGACCTTGGTACGGATCAGGTCGAAGTCCGGGTCACCCGTCTTGATGAGTGGCGGGACCGGCGAGAAGCTTGACACCGGTAGCTTCTTCGAGTCCAGTGCGAGGTCGGTGAAGGTCCCCAGTTCGCCGCTCGGAATGTTGGTCTGGACCACCTGTTTACTGGCCGCGGCGATGCCCTGGAACTTGGTCAGCACCTTCTGCGGCGACAGCTGGTTCAGCATCGCGCTCATCACGCACTTCTGCCGGGTCATCCGTTCGTAGTCGCTGGCGTTCGCCCGGGACCGGGCGAACCACATCGCGTGGTAACCGTCCAGATGCTGGTTCTTGCCCGGCTGGATGTAGCCCTTGATCGGGCTGCCGATACCACCGATCGGGACCTTCTTGCCGACGTCGACCGTGATCCCGCCGACCGCGTCCAGCAGGTGCTGGAAACCGGCGATGTCGATCAGCACGTAGTAGTTGACCTTCAGCCCGGTCAGCCCCTCGACCGCCTGCTGGGTGGCGACCAGGCCGGGCTCCTTGACGCCCGGGAAGTACTGCTTGTGGCCCATCGCCCAGGTGTAGACGCCGTTCAGGTAGCAGTCGTGTCCGCAGCCGTCCCACTCGAACCCGTTCGGGAACTGCTTGGCCATCTCGGTCCCGGCCGGGAACGGCACCTTCGCCATGTTCCGCGGCAGCCCGATCAGCACGGTCCGGCCGGTGTCGGCGTCGATACTGGCCAGGGTGATGCTGTCCGGCCGGACGCCGACCCGGTTCGCGCCGGAGTCGCCGCCGAGCAGCAGCACGTTGTACCGGCCCTTGTCCGCCTTCGACTTCTCCCCGCTGCCGAACACGGAGGCGACGAAGTCCCGCTGCGCCGACACGATCGTGCTGCCCCAGATCAGGGCGCCGACCACCAGGACGACGAGGACGCCGTCCACGATGCTCGTCGTCAGCCGGTGATTCCGTTCCAGCGTGAGCGGCCGGCCCAGCCGGTACGCGTCGACGAAGAGCGCGGCCCAGCCGATCGCCAGCAGGATCAGCAGGATCTGCACGAACCGCAGGGTGGTCGGTGAGACCAGGATGTTGATCGTGCCGGACCGCCAGACCAGGGACAGCAGGATCAGGAAAATCACGATCGCGACCAGCCCGGCGATCACCCGCCAGGCCCACCGTCCGGCCCGTTTGCTGCCCGCCGCGATCTGCGCGGATCCGGGGAGCACCAGCGTCATCAGCAGCAGCGTCAGCGCTCGCTTGAACCGCACCGGCTCGCTGAGATTTCGCAGGTCTGCTTTCTCCTGCGGCATGACGTCCTTCCCGTTCTCCCGTACGGCGCCTGTACTGACACTCGCATGTCACCTGTTCCCACAGGTACGACGTACCGGTGCAGGCGTTGGTTCGAGCCGGCGGATCCGGAGACGAAGCGTAACAGTGTTGCCACGCAGCGAAACCGGCCGCCCCGGCGCACCCGCGCGGAGGGAAACCCCTGCTGCGACCCGGAAACGGTGATTTTCACGCGCCTGTGATGGAACACCGGCGGCCGGATCGGATACGAACAGTCCCAGGGCCATCACGCCCTGTCTGCATCCCCCCGTCGCAGGCTTCAGTGAGGACAAAGGAATACCGCCCATGAGATTCATCCGTTCCATTGCCGTGTCCGCGATCGCCCTGAGCACAGTGCTGCTCGGTGGCAACCAGGCCCTCGCGGTCGACACAGCTGCCGAGACAGCTCCGAAGCTCGCCGCACCTGGCGCCGACTTCACCGGCATCGCCGCACTCAGCAACTGCTCCGCCTCGCTCGTCCGGTACGCCGAATCTCCTGCAACCGATCGAGCCCTGGTGCTCACCAACGGGCACTGCTACGAAGGCGGGTTCCTGGACCCGGGCCAGGTGCTGGTGAACCGTTCGACGTCCCGGTCGATCACCCTGCTCCGGCCGGATTCCAGCCGCGCCGGGACCGTCCGCGCGCGCCGGATCCTCTACGGCACGATGACCAAGACCGACATGATCGTCTACGAGGTCAACGAGACCTACGCGTCGATCAACTCCCGGCTCGGCGTCACCCCGCTGACCCTGGCCAAGCAGGGCCCCGCGAACGGCGCCGGCATGGCGGTCGTGTCCGGATACTGGAAGCGGATCTACACCTGCTCGGTGCAGGCCACGATCCCCGAGCTCCGCGAGGGCGACTGGACCTGGAAGAGCTCGATCAAGTACCAGCAGCCGGGTTGCGAGACGATCGGCGGCACGTCGGGATCACCGGTGGTGAGCACCTCCACCGGTGAGGTGATCGGCGTCAACAACACCGGTAACGAGGACGGCGAGCGGTGCACGGTGAACAACCCGTGCGAGGTGGATGAACAAGGCAACATCACGGTCGACCAGGGTGCGGCGTACGGGCAGCAGACCTGGTGGCTCTACACCTGCCTGACGGCGTCCCGCACGATCGATCTGAACAAGGCCGGCTGCCAATTGGCCAAGCCGGCGGCCCGGCACTGACCGTCCGGTAGCCGATCACAGTCGTGGTACGGCGACCGCTCGGTCGGTCGCCGTGCCACTGCTGATCGGGTATGGTCGCCGCCCATGGCAGTCGACTCGTCAACGCCCCCTCTGGCCGCAGCGAACCCCTGGCAGAACCCGCTGGGGGTGAGAACCCGTCTGGTGGCCGCCAGCGCTCTGATGCTGTTCCTCGAGCTCGCGCTGATCCGCTGGACCGGGTCGAACGTGGTCCACCTGAGTTACTTCTCGAACTTCGTGCTGCTCGGCTCGTTCCTCGGGATCGGGATCGGCATCCTCCGGTCCGGCCGGGCGAAGCGGCTGCCGTACTACTCCCCCGTGATGCTCGGCCTGCTGGTCGCGGTGATCGCCTGGAAACCGGTGACGGTGAACCGGTCCGGCGACAATGTCATCTACTTCACCAGCCTGGACACCAGCGGACCGCCCACCTGGGTCATCCTGCCGATCGTCTTCATCGCCGCGGCCATCGTCCTGGCCGGGCCGGCCGAACTGGTCGGGCGGTGCTTCGCCGAGTTGCCGCGCCTCACGGCGTACCGGTTCGACCTGATCGGCAGCCTGGCCGGAATCGTGACGTTCACGCTGCTGTCGTTCCTCGGGGCGCCGCCGGTGTGGTGGGGCCTGCTGGTCACGCTCGGCTTCCTCGTGCTGATGGTCCCGCAGCCGCGGGTGACGGCCGCCGTGCTGACCGGTGCGCTGGTGCTCACGCCGCTGGCGGTGATGGTCGGCGTGCTGTTCCACGAATCCACCCGCCCGGAGAACAGCTGGTCGCCGTACTACAAGGTGCAGACGTCCTCGTTCGAGTGGCAGAACACGCCGTTGCTGACGATCACGGTGAACGGCGTACCGCATCAGCAGGCGATCCCGGCGGAGAAGCGGCTGCAGTGGGAACCGCAGTACGGGCTGCCGTACCAGCGTGCGGTGGCCGGCAAGGCGCCGAAGAACGTGCTGATCATCGGCGCCGGGTCCGGCACCGACGTGGCCGTTGCCCTGCGCAACGGTGCCGAGCACGTCGACGCCGTCGAGATCGACCCGCGGATTCGCGACATCGGCCGCGAGCGGCACCCGGACCACCCGTACCAGGACCCGCGGGTGACGTCGCACATCGACGACGGGCGGGCGTTCCTGTCCCGGACGGACAAGAAGTACGACCTGATCCTGCTGGCGCTGCCCGACTCGCTGACACTGGTGAACGGCGCGAGCTCGCTGCGGCTGGAGAGCTACCTGTTCACCGAGCAGGCGTTCAAGAGCGCGCGGGAACACCTGGCGCCGGGCGGCGCGTTCGCGATGTACAACTACTACCGCGAGACCTGGCTGATCGACCGGCTCGCGTCGACGGCACAGAAGGCGTTCGGGCACGTGCCGTGTGTGGACAAGGTGGGTGACGATCTGCAGCAGGCCGTGGTCACGGTCGGGCTCACCGAGGCGGACCAGTCCTGCGCCACCGCATGGGCCGGACCGACCGCGATCACGCCGCCGCCGGCCACGGACAACCGGCCGTTCCTGTACCTGTTCACCGACCGGATCCCGTCGCTGTACCTGATCACGCTCGGGCTGATCCTGGTGGCCGGGGTGATCGGGGTCGGGATCGCGGGCGGCGGCTCGTCGTACCGGCGGATGCGCCCGTACGCCGACCTGTTCCTGCTCGGCGCCGGATTCATGCTGCTGGAGACGAAGAGCATCACCGGATTCGCGTTGCTGTTCGGTACGACGTGGGTGGTCAACGCGATCGTGTTCGCGGGCGTGCTGGTCGCCGTCCTGGCCGCGGTCGAAGTGACCAGGCGGTTCAAGACACCACCGTTGAAGACCATGTACGTCGTGTTGTTCGGTGGGTTGCTGCTGAGCTGGGTCTTCCCGGACGGCTGGCTGCTCTCGATGCCGATCGGGTTGCGGGCGCTGGTCGCGGTGCTGATCGCGTTCCTGCCGATCTTCGCGGCGAACGTGATCTTCGCCAAGCGGTTCACCGACACCGCCGACGGCACCGCCAGCTTCGGCGCCAACCTGCTCGGCGCGATGCTCGGCGGCTGCCTCGAGTACGCCGCCCTGCTGATCGGCTTCGACGGCCTCCTGATCGTCGCCGCTCTCCTGTACGCCGGCGCCTTCCTCCTCCGCCCGAAGCAAGTCGCCGTGAGGTAGGCGATGGCCGACCTCACGGAGTACTACCGCGAGCGTGCGCCGGAGTACGACGCCGTTTACGCCAAGCCCGAACGTGCACACGACTTGGGCCGGCTCCGATCGGCGCTGGTTGACCTCGTTGCCGGGAAATCCGTGCTGGAGGTGGCCGCTGGGACCGGGTACTGGACGGCCGCGCTGTCGACCTCGGCGCGGTCGATCCTCGCGACCGACGTCAACGAGGAGACGCTCGCGATCGCCCGGACCCGCCAGCTCGGTCCCGCCGAGGTTCGGTTTCAGCCGGCCGACGTATACCGGCTCGACACGATCCCTGGTGAGGTCGAGGTGATCTTCGCCGGGTTCTTCTGGTCGCATGTACTGCGTGCGGACATCCCGCGCTTCGCCAACGGGCTGGCCGAGCGCGTCGGGCCTGGCGGACTGGTGGTGCTGGCCGACAACCGATACGTCGAGGGCAGCAACTACCCGATCACGCGGACGACGGATGCCGGTGATACTTACCAGGCGAGGAGACTCGCGGACGGGCGCGAGTACGAAGTACTGAAGAACTTCCCCACTAAGGACCAACTGCTCGCCGACCTCAGTCCAGTTGCCGCCGAGATCCAGTACGAGGAGCTCACCTACTTCTGGCTGGCAAGCTGCCGCAGCCGCTAGGGCCTTGAACAACATCGCGGGACCTCGGACATGACACAAACCTGTCCGAGGTCCCGTGATGTTGTCCGAGGTGCGGCTGTCCTACTGGCGGGGCGGGTAGTCCTGCTGGCCGGGGTACGGCGGCTGATTGCCGGGGTACGGGTTGCCGGGCGGCTGCGTGGGGTACGGGGGCGGCTGGTTGCCGGGGAACGTGTTGCCGGGGAACTGGGGTGGCTGGTTGCCGGGATAGGTGTTGCCGGGCGGGTTGCCGGAGCCGGGGAAGGTGTTGCCGGGCCGGTTGGAGCGGCGGCGTTTAGTGGTGTCGACGACGAGCAGGATGACGCCGGCGATGACGAAGATGATGAAGGCGAAGACGGCGCCCAGGATGGAGAGGACGAAGGCGACGACGGACATCCTCGGGCCGACGTAGTACGTGGCGTTGGTGTCGCCGTCGGTGCAGCTGACGCTGACCGACTGCGGCGGCACCGGGTTCACCGAGCGGGCGACCACGTAGTAGGTGCGGCTGTTGAGGGTGATCGTCTCGGAGGCCGACGGCTGCTTGAGCGGGATGTCCGAGCCGCTCGCGTCCTTCGCCTCACACGGCGGCGTGAGCACCGGCTGGGAGGCGTAGACGGTGAGGCCTTCCTTCTCCAGCTGGACCGGACCGCTCTCGACCGCGGTCGGCGTCTCGGGAACGTTCTTGACGATCCGCGAGACGAAGAACCCGCTCACCGCCAGCCCGACGACGAAACAGGCGATCGCGATCCACGTCAACGTCCGGCTCCGCTGCGGCGCCGGCTGCCCTGGGTAGCTCGTCATACCAGAACGCTAACGCGCAAAGGTGGCTAGGGGATGCCAAGCAGGCGTAATCCTGCCGCGGTTGCGGCCGCGGCGACGACGACCAGGACGAAGGGCACGCGACTCCACGCCAGCACCGCACCGACCAGTACGCCGGCCGGCCGGGCGATGCCGGCGTGCGTGTGGCCGTCGGTCAGCGCGGCGGTCGCCACCAGCGCGGCGAGCAGCACGATCGCGGCCGCGCTCATCATCTGCTGGATCCGCACCGGCACCTCGAACCGCGACCGCAGCAACGGTCCCGCGATCCGCAACGAAAAGGTGCCCACGGCAAGCACCAGGATCGCGCCCAGCACCAGCATCGGATTGTTCACCGCACTCCCTCCAACTCACCCGTCCGGACCGGCCGGTAGAACAGCAGCCCCACCAACGCCATCAACACCGGCAACCCCGCCGGCAGGAAGGGGACCGCGACCAGCGCCACACCAGCTCCGATCAGAGCCGCCGTACGCGTCGCCCGATCCCGCAACGCCGGCAACACCAGCGCCATCAGGACAGCGGGGAAGGCCGCGTCCAGGCCGAACGCGTCCGTGTCGGTGATCACCGATCCGGCGAGCGCGCCGATCACCACCCCGACGTTCCAGCAGACGAAGATCCCGATCCCGCAGGCCCAGTACGCCGCCCGCTTCTGCCGCAACTCGTCCTGCCCGATGGCGAAGGCGACGTTCTCGTCGGTCATCAGGTGACTCCCCGGGAGTCGCCGCCAGCCGCTCCCGATCACATCGCTGATCGCCAGCCCGAACGCCACGTGCCGGCTGTTCACCAGCAACCCCGCGATGGTCGCGGCGATCGGACTCCCGCCGGCCGCGACGATCCCGACGAACAGGAACTGCGACGCCCCGGCGAACACCAGCAGCGACAGCACCACCGGCACCCACAGGTCGAGTCCGCCGCCGACGCTGATCGCGCCGTACGAGATGCCGACGACGCCGTCGGCCAGGCAGACCAGCGCGATGTCCCGGGCCAGACCGCGATCCAATGTTCGCCAAATCGAACGCATGGGTTTTATGATGAACACCAAGCACTGCGTTCGTCAAGCCGAACAAGTGGACCGATGGAGCGAACAGGCATGCAGAATGACCGGGGTGGTGGGGTGGGAAAGGAATCAAGTGGAGCGCCTCTCGATGTGATCGCGGGATCGCTGCGAAGGGAACGGGCCCGGACCGGCCTGTCCCTCACCGAGGTGGCGAAGCGGGCCGGCGTGGCCAAGTCGACCCTGTCCCAACTGGAGTCCGGCACCGGCAACCCCAGTGTGGAGACGCTCTGGGCGCTCTGCGTGGCGCTCGGGATCCAGTTCGCCGACCTGATCGACCCACCCCGGCCCACGGTCCAGGTGATCCGGGCGAACGAGGGCCCGGCGATCCACTCCGAGCGCGCCGACTACAGCGCCACCCTGGTCGCGTCCTGCCCGCCGAACGCCCGTCGCGACATCTACCGGATCACCGTCGCCCCCGGTCCCGGCCGCGAATCGCAGCCGCACATGCCCGGCACCGTCGAGCACGTCATCCTCAGCACCGGCCGCGCCCTCATCGGCCTGATCGGCGACCCGGTCGAGCTCAACCCCGGCGACTACATCGCCTACCCGGGCGACCTCCCCCACCTCTTCCAGGCACTCGCCCCCGACACCACCGCCGTACTGATCTCGGAAACCTCTTAAGCAGGGAGCTTGCGGCCGACGGCGCCGGCGATGCATTCCTCCACCTGGTTGAGCGGAGTCACCCGGGGGCCGTCCGGCCACCACTCGTCGCACAGGACCAGGCCTGGCTCGATCAGCTCCTGCCCGGGGAACATCGCCCGGATCTGCTCATAGGTGCGGAACACCCCGCTGCCCATCGGGCTGTGGGTGAACTTCTCCTCCATCTTCCGGGCGATCTCCGAGTGCTCCGGCGTCTGCGGGTCCAGGAAGTGCGCGATCACCGTGTACGACCCGGGCACCACCGCATCGACGTACTGCTGCATCAGTTCGGTCGAGTCTTCGCCGAGGTAGTGGTGAAGCGTCCCGTTCTGGATCACCGCGATCGGCTGGTCGAAGTCGAGGAACTCCCGCACCTCCGGCGTCCCGAGCACCTCGTCGGGGTCGAAGATATCGGCGCTGATGAACAGGGTCTGGTCGTTCTCCTGCAGCAGCGCGCGGCCGTGGGCGAGCACCACCGGGTCGTTGTCGATATAGAGCACCCGGGCGTCCGGCTGCAGCCGCTGGACCACCTGGTGGGTGTTCTCCGCGGTCGGCAGGCCGGAGCCGCAGTCCAGGTACTGCGTGATCCCGGCCTGGCCGGCGAGGAACCGGCAGGCCCGGGTCAGGAAATTCCGGTTCGACCAGGCCAGATCCTTCACCTGCGGGGCCACCGTGGCGACCTGGCGGAGCACCTCGCGGTCGACCTCGTAGTTGTCCTTGCCGTTCAGCGCGGCGTCGTACACGCGGGCAATGCTGGCCCGGGTGGTGTCCACGCCGACTGGGACCGAGCTGGGCGCCACGGTGGGCTGGTGCATTGAGACCTCGCTGGGGACGTAGCGGCTGTCGACCCGAGCTTATCCATATCGGAGGCTCCTCATCACGCCGAGTAGCGGGTCGCGACTCGGCAACCGGCCACCTGACGTGAAAAGATCTGTGCTGAGGACGCGATTTGCCGATGGGGAGGCGGAGCGGTGACCGAGGAGCCGGGCACGCCGGGCGGGCCTACCGCCCTGCGGATCATGCTCGGCGCCCACCTGCGCCGGATGCGCGAGGAGGCAGGGATCAGCCGGGCCGACGCCGGCTGGGCGATCCGCGGTTCGGAGTCGAAGATCAGCCGGCTCGAGCTCGGCCGGGTCGGGTTCAAGCCACGCGACGTCGGCGACCTGCTCACCCTCTACGGGGTGACCGATCCGGCCGAGCGGGCGCGGCTGCTCGACCTCGCCCAGCAGGCCAACAACCCCGGCTGGTGGCAGCGGTACGACGACCTCACGCCGACCTGGTTTCACTCCTACCTCGGGCTGGAGGAGGCGGCCAGCCTGATCCGTACCTTCGAGGTCCAGTTCGTCCCCGGCCTGCTGCAGACCCCGGACTACGCCCGCGCGGTCACCCAGCTGGGACACGCCGAGGCGCCGCTGCCGAAGGCCGAGGTGGACCGGCTGGTCGCGCTCCGGCTGGCCCGGCAGCGAATACTCACCCGCGGCCGCGCGACCAGACTCTGGGCGATCGTCGACGAGGTCGTGCTGCGCCGGGCGATCGGTGGTCCGCGGGTGCTCCGCGACCAGCTCGAACACCTGCTGGAGCTGTCCAGCCGATCGAACATCACCCTGCAGGTGATCCCGATCGACCGCGGCGGGTACGTCGCGACCGGCGGCGCGTTCAGCCTGATGCGGTTCGCCGACACCGACCTGCCCGACGTCGTCTACATCGAGCACTTGACCAGCGCGGTCTACCTGGACAAGCGCGAAGAGGTCGACAAGTACGTCGTCACCATGGACGCCCTGTCCATCGCCGCCGGCACCCCGCGCGAAACCGAGGACCTGCTCAAGAACATCATCAAGTCCCTGCCGTAGCAGCCCAGAGGTCCGGCCGCGCCACGGCCAGAAGCGTGACCGGAACGGCGGTGGCTGATTCCGCCGCCCAGAGCCGGCGGCTGGCGTCGACATCCAGACTGACCCTGACGAACGACCCGGGCGGCGATCCTCCACCTCCGGCAAACGCACTCGCCAGCACCGCGACGAGCAGGAGCGGCAGCAGCAAGACCCGGATCAGCATGGCCCATGGCGCCCAGTTGCCCACCCGGCCACCGTCCTTCAGCCGGACGAGCTGCGTACCGGTCAGCACAGCGCCCAGGGCCCGGCCGTTGCCGTAGAACAACCCGTACGCCAGGGGAACCCCGAACGGCAGCCCGAGCAGGGCGAGCGCCGATGCCCCGTTGCCGAGGTCCGCCTGGCGGTCTATCAGCCCCAGCGCAACGAGCCCGATCCCCACACCGAACACGACCACCACGAAGTCCACCAGCCAGGCCAGGAACCACGCCCACTGCCCGGCGCGCACATACCGACGCCCGTCCCCGAACGGCTCGACTCGCTTGGCAACCTGCGTCCCCAGGACGCTCACCGGATCCACGTATCGATTCACGACAACTTGCCCCGGATGAACTCGCATCGGTCTGTCCCTACTGGCCGTAGGCATGGGCGGTCCAGCCGAGGGAGCCGAGAGAGCCGCCCTTGATGTCCGTGCCGACCCAGTCCGTCTTCTTGGCGTCGAAGCGCACGGAGGCAGTGCCGGCGGCGGTGATCCCGAGCAGGGGCCGGCCGTTGGGATGGGCGTCGCAGTAGCCGGTGCTGAGGCTGGTGAACGATGCCCAGCCGCTCGAGCGCAGTACCGACGAGTTGATCGTCGTCGGAGTGGCGCGGTTGATCCGCCATTCCTTGAGCTCGCCGTTGGCCTTGGTGCCGATCAGCACGTCCACGGTGCCGGTGCCCGTACCGCCGGTGCGCTCGTAGGTCAGGGTGTTGACCTTGTCCCAGCCGGTACCGGCCAGCTTCACCGGTGACGTCAGGGTGGGAGCACCGTCTGAGGAGGAGGACTGCGTGTAGCGATAGAGCGAAGTGCCCACGACCCGGTAGAGGTACGGCCATCCATGCGCAAGGATGCGCGTACCTCCGAACCCCGCCCTGACCCGGGTGGAGGTGTTCTTCGTGATCTTCCAGGAGCCGTCGATCAGCTCGCCCCGACGGCTCAGCAGGTAGATGTAGCCATCGGTCGGATGGGCGGCGAACTCGCTGCTGTTGAAGGCAGTGTCGTCGCCGCTTGCGCCGATCTGCTGATGCGCCGATGGCACCCAGCCAAGCTTGTCGTTGGCATAGGCCTTAGTACTGGTCAGCCTGTCGCTGTACACGTAGGTGAGCCGCTGACCGTCGGAGCGGTACGCCGCAGTGGACACACTGCAGTCCGCGGGAACATCACTGAGCGCCGCGGACGCCGGCCGGGCGGTCCCGACGACTCCGGCCACGACGAGACCGGTCGCGACAACGGTCAGCGCCGCCGCAACAGCCACGATGGACTTGCGCATAATGGGAGATCCTCCAAAAAGGGTTCGAATTGGCGGGATTTCTTCGGTCGCCGTGGTGCATTTTAGGGAATGTCGACGACGGCGCGCTGCCCGTACCTCACCCGTACCAAAACGGCGCGGATTGCCGCTTGCGCAAGGCAAATCTCTGCACTAGCGTTCGGGCCGAACCAATCAGCTGATTCACCGGAATGTCCCGGCAGTCTCATGAATTCGGATTGGAGCACTCATGAAATTCCTCAAGAAATCAGTTCTCGCTATTCTGGGGGTACTCGCGATCATGCTGGCGGTGTCCGCGCCGACCGCTCAGGCCAACGCGGAGACCGCATCCACCGGCGCACCAGCCGCCATCCTGGACATGGGCCAGATCGCCGAAGATGTCGACCTGGCGTGGGACGAGGAGAAGCAGGCGTTCCTGGCTGCGTGGGAGTGCTCCAGCGGCTTTGTCTGCTTCTTCTCCGGCTCGGGTGGAACCGGCAAAAGGTGCGCATGGTCGGGCGCCGACGACAACTGGCTGGCAGGCACCGTCACCTGCTCCTGGGCCAGGAGCGACAGCGTCGAGTCGGTGCGCAACAACGGCACCAGCACCGCCTTCAACGGCGTCCGCTACTACACCAGCATCAACTACCAGACCTCGGTCGGCTGTATTCCCCGCGGCGCCCAGGGCACGCTCAACACATCCCGCCTGCTCCGTTCACACAAGTGGGAAAGCGGCTCGTGCGGCTGAATCCCGGCGCAGCGCGAACCGCAGGCCAATTGATGACAGAATGACGGGTATCCGGCACCTTTAGCGGTCATCCAGACCGCCGCTGGAATTGCTCGGCCGGGACATTCCCGGCCGAGCATTTCCGCCCAGTACCCACATCCGTGACACCTCGGAGCCCGTAAGATACTCAGCGTGCCCGGATGGTCGCAGGACAGCTCACCCGGCACCCGGCATGCCCAGGGAGCGGGAGGCCAGTTCGGTGAGCTGCTGCGTACACTTCGCCGGCACGCCGGAGTGACGCAACAGGAGCTCGCCGACCGGGCAGGCCTCAGCGCGGGGGCGATTCGCGACCTGGAACAGGGCAGGACCAAGAGCCCGAAGCGGGACTCGATCGCGGCCATCGCGGCCGCCCTGGCGCTGAGTGGACACGATGCGGGTCTTCTCCATGCCGCCGCCAAGGCGCACCGATTCGTCACCGCTTCGATCGCCGGCACCGCCGGACCGCTGCGCGTCGATGTCCTCGGCCCGCTCGAGGTCCGGCACGGCGACGTCCCGGTGCGCGTCAGCTCCGGTCCGCAGCGCATCTTGCTGGCCCGGCTCGCCCTTGCCGCGGGTACGACGGTCAGTCAGGACGAACTCATCGATCTCCTCTGGCCGCGCGGTGTACCCCGAAACGCCGTGAATCTGCTGCACACCCGGGTCGCCAGGCTGCGACGGCTGCTGGAGGACGGCAGGTCGACCAACCCGGTGGTCGTCGGCGGCCGTGCCGGCTACAGGCTGGCACTGAGCACCGGCGACGTCGACCTCGTCACGTTCCGCGACCTCATTGCGCAAGCAGCGAGCGCCGAACCAGAGGCGGCGTTGGCGAAGCTTGCGGATGCTGTAGCACTGTGGCGTGGCGATACCGATGTGGAGCCGATGGCGGCCAACCCGCTCTACATAGCGGTCTCCAACGAGTACACGGCCGCCGTCCGGGCCTTCGCCGCGCTGGCGCGTGACCTTGGCGAGCCGGAACAGGCGCTGGAACCACTGCGAAACCTGACCGCGCGGCACGAACTTGACGAGCCGCTGCACGTCGAGCTGATCCAGTCCCTGGCCGCGTGCGGTCGGCAGGCCGAGGCCCTCGCGGCGTACGACCGGATCCGGTCCGCGCTCGCCGAGCAGCTCGGCATCGACCCAGGCGAGCGGCTACGCGCGGTTCATCTCGAGGTGCTCCGGCAGCAGAGCGGGTATCCAGCGCAACCAGCAGAGCGAGTGGTCATCCAGCAAGCTCCGTCCGCACCGCCGGACTTCGTCGGCCGCACGGACGAGCTGGCGACGATCTGTACGGCGCTCGGCCGGCCGGGCGCCCTCTCATCCCGAGTCGTCCTGATCAACGGCATCGCCGGGGTCGGCAAGACCGCCTTGGCCCTGAACGCCGCACACCAGCTCCGCGCGGAGTATCCGGACGGCCAGCTCTACGCCGACCTGCGCGGCAGCGACGCGACGACCCCTGCGCCGATCCAGGTCCTCGGCCGCTTTCTTCGCGCGCTCGGAGTACCCGGCCGGCGAATCGGCACCGACGAAATCGAAGCGGCCGCCCTGCTCCGCAGCGAGCTCGCCGACCGCCGGATGCTGGTATTGCTCGACAACGCACAGGATGCGGCTCAGGTACGACCGCTGCTGCCGGGGGCCGGGCGCAGCGACGTGATCGTGACGAGCCGACGGCGGCTGCCGGACCTGGCCACCGTCGGCGTCGTGAACCTCGAGCCTCTCCCCCGGGACGATGCCGTCTCGCTGATCAGCTCGACCGCGAGAAGGCATCGACTCGATGCCGACCCAGAAAATGTGCGGGCGCTCGTGGAAGCCTGCGCCCGGCTTCCGCTCGCCCTGCGCATCGCCGGCGCGCGGCTCGCCACCCGGCGGGAGTGGACGGTCGCCGACCTGGCCCGCCGGCTGGACGACGGCAACCAGCGGCTCACCGAGCTCAGCCTTGGCGAGTCCAGCGTGCTCAACAGCTTCCAGCTCAGCTACGCCGACCTGGACTCCGATGCCCAGCGGGCCTTCCGGCTGTGCAGCCTGCACCCCGGCGACGACTTCAGTGTCGACAGCACGAGCATCCTGCTCGAGCTACCCAAGGCCGAAGCCGATCAGATCCTGGAAGACCTCCTCGAGGCCAACATGCTCATGCAGCACGCGCAGAACCGCTACCGGTTCCACGATCTGCTCGGCCTCTATTCACATCGGCTTCTCGCGGAGGACTCCGAAGGGGAGGCTGCGCGGGCCCGGCTGTATTCCTGGTACGCCGAGGCGGTGACAGCCGCGATGAACTGGGTGAATCCGCACCTCGTGCGGCTCGGCGTCCATCCCGAACCGGCCGCCTTCTTCAACACGGAAACCGCGGCCCTCGACTGGCTCGACGACGAACTGCCCGCCTTGCTGGCGGTCGTGCAGGATACGGCGCAGTCCGGCGACGGGCCGCTGTCCTGGCGAATCGCCGACCAGCTCCGGGGATACTTCCTGATTCGCAGGGATGCCGACGGTTGGCTACCGGCGGCCCAGGCAGGGATGGCTGCCGCCACCGCGGCCGGTGACGACATCGCGCAGGTCGCGATGTTGATCAACCGCTGCCAGGCGTTGGGAGCGGTTGGACGGGACGAGGACGCACTGTCCGACGGTCTCGCCGGCCATACCCTTGCGCTGGCCGTAGGCCGCACCACAGCCGCTGCCTATCTGGCTCACCAGGTTGGGTGGCTTCAGCTGGAGCGGGGCAAGCTGGGCGACGCCGACCTGTGGATGCGGCGTGCCCTCGAACTGACCGAAGACGATCAGCACGGCCACGTCCGCTCCATCGCGCTCAACAGTCTCGGCATGACGCGCCTCTACCAGGGCGATCTGCGGGAGGCGGCCGACCTGTTCGAATCCGCGCTGCAGATCAACGAGACCGGCCGGGAGGTAGCCGCGCTCACCACCTGCGGCAACCTGGCGAGCGCCTTGCGGCAGTTGGGCGAAGCCGACCGTGCGGCCGGCCTGCTCAGCAACGTAATCGAGGCCTATCAGCGCCGCTCGTACCTCCGCGGCGAGCTGTCCACGCTGGACGAGTGGGCACGGTTGTACAGCCAGCGCGGAGACGGAACCGCCGCGCTGCAGGCGGCCCTGCGAGCGCACCACCTCGCGAACGTCGTCCGTGACCCGAAGGCTCAGGCCCAAACCGCCTCGACCGTCGCACAGGCCCACCTCACCCTCGGCGACGCTCCCGCCGCCATGGAGTGGATCGAGGACTGCCTCACGATCGCGCGCGGCACCTACCCGTACCTCGAAGCCGAGGCTCTGATCACCTTGGCCGCTGCGCTGCACGACACCGGCGACGCTACGTCCGCGACCAAGGCCGCCGAACAGGCCGTGTCGATCGCCGTCTCCTGCGGTTTCCGTCTGCTCGAGGCTCAGGCCACCACCGTCGTCCCGCTTCGGGCTTGATCCCGACCAGTGGCTCTCAGTGTGGGGGTTGGGCTGAGGCCCTCTGGTACATGTGGGCGAACTCGGTGCGGAACTGGGGGCGTTCGGTGATTTCGGTGGACCAGGGGATGACGACTTCGACCGGATCGGCGTCGGGGACGGTGGCTTCGAACGTGGCGCCGGTGGGGGTGACGGTGGTGAGGCGGACCGAGGTGGCGTCGGGGCGGGCGCCGAGCACTCGGACGATCTCGAGGGAGTGCTCGGCGTGGTCCTCGTTCATGTGGCGGAGGACCGCGGCGACGATGTCGGGCGTGAACGGGTCGGTCATGCGTTCATTCTCCGGCGACGAGTGAGCAGGACTGTTGCGGCGCCCGCGAGGAGCAGGACGGTTCCTCCGACGGCCAGCCAGAGTGAGCTTCCGCCCGTACTGGCCAAGGCGCCGCTTGGCTTGGTGTTCACGTCTGTGACCGGCGGTTCGGACGACGAGGTCGCCGATGCCGTTGGGGCCGGGGTCGGCGACGCACTCGGGGTGAGCGTCGGGGTGGGCGTAGGTGTCGGAGTAGGCGTGGGGGTTGGTGTCGTTGCCGGGGCTACCGAGAAGGTGGTGGCGGCGAGGATGCCCGCGCCGGCCGACAGGGTCAGGGTGTGCTTACCGGTCGCGAAGCCGGCCGGCACCGTCCAGGTGAAGGAGACCTTGCCCGCCGCGTCGGCAGTCTGCTCCCCCAACCCCGTCGACGCCTGCCTGGCCGCGGCTGCCGACGCGCCGGCTGCGGTGAACTGCAGTGGCACCCGTACGTCGAATGCACGGTTCCCCGTCGACCGGTGATCCGTCCGGAGATAGAGCACGCATCCGTTTGGTGCTTCGGCGCAGTCGGTGTGCTCATCGGCCGACACCACCTGCAGGGTGCTCCGCGCGACCAGGTCGGCCCCGACCGGAACCACCAGATCCTCCGACCCGGCGTACGGGAAGTTCGTGATCCACTGGGAGAAGCCGGACTCCCCGGTCATGTCGATGCCGCCGATCGCCGGAGACGCCTGCTGGCCGGGTCCGTTGTCGACCGCGGTCAGCAGGTAGAACCCACTCGGCGCCGCCGCGGTGTTCGCCTGGCTGTTGCGAAGCCCGCTGACCCGGACGGCAAGTCGCGCACCGTCCGCCACAACCAGCTTGCCATCGGCAACCGGTCGCGCTGCTGGTCGGGGCCAGCGTCGCGTTCTCCGGCATCATCGGCTTCGTCGGACTCGTCGTACCGCACCTGATCCGGATGATCGCCGGGCCCGGTCACCGGTTGTTGCTCCCGGCAAGCGCATTGGCCGGCGCCGTACTGGTGATCTGCGCGGATCTGCTGGCCCGCACGCTGATCCGGAACGCCGACCTGCCGATCGGCATGATCACCTCGCTGGTCGGCGCGCCGTTCTTCTTCTGGCTGTTGCGCAGGACCAGATCGCGGCAAGGAGGCTGGGGATGAGACGCCGGCCACCAAACCGACTCGGCACCGGTACGACGATCGCCCAGGTCCGCGATCTCCGGGTGACCCTCGGCGGCGCGCTGATTCTCGACGGCGTCACGCTGCCCGTTCGCACCGGCGAAGTCCTCGCCCTGGTCGGACCCAACGGCGCGGGCAAGTCGACCCTGCTGAACGCACTCTGCGGCGACGTCCCCTGGCAGGGCGAGGTGTGCCTGTACGGCGAACCGCTGGACCACTGGTCCCAGGTGGAGATGGCGATGCGCCGGGCCGTGATGTTGCAGCAGGCAATGATCTCGTTCCCGTTCACCGTCGGCCACATCGTCGCGATGGGCCGGGCGCCGTGGATCGGGACCGAAGCCGAGGAACAAGCTGATGAGGCCGTCCGTACCGCGTTGACGCTGGCGGACGTGGTTTCGTTCGTCGATCGGGTCTTCAGCTCGTTGTCCGGCGGTGAACGCGCTCGGGTCTCACTCGCCCGGGCTCTTGCCCAACGCACCCAACTGCTGCTGCTGGACGAACCGACCGCGGCCCTCGATCTCCACCACCAGGAAGACGTTCTCCAGCTCGCTCGGAGCCGTGCGGCCGAAGGGGATGCCGTGGTCGTTGTCCTGCACGACCTGAACCTGGCGGCCGGTTATGCCGATCAGGTGGCCGTCCTGTCGCGGGGCGCGCTCGCGGCGTACGGGCCGCCCCGCGTCGTACTGACCGCTCCCCTGCTGAGCAAGGTGTACCAGCATGATGTCGAGGTCTGGCCGCATCCCGCGACCGGTGAGCCGGTGATCCTGCCGAAGCGAGGATGACGGTTCAGGCCTGCCAGGTCCAGCGGCCGCCGAGCATGGTGGCATGCACTTCGGTGGTACGCAGTTCGGCCGCGGTTGCCCTGGCCGGGTCGTTGTCGAGGACAACAAGATCCGCGGGCGCACCCTCCTGCGGAGTACGACCGCCCTTGGTCGAGGCGTCCAGGGCCGCTGCGACCGGGATCTCCTGCTCTGGGTGCCAGGATTCGCGATCGTCGTCGCTGCGATGGACGGCCGCGGCGATGGAGAGCCAGGGGTCGAGCGGTGCGACCGGCGCGTCCGAGCCGAGTCGCAGATCGGCCCCGGCAGCGAGGAGTCCACCGAAGGCGAAGGCGCGGTCGGTGCGGCCGGCCCAGTGCTTATCTGCAACATCGCGATCGTCGAGGGCGTGCACCGGCTGCACGCTGGCGGCCACCCCGAGCTGCCGGAATCGCGGGAAGTCGGCCGGCGAGATCAGCTGCGCGTGCTCGATACAACCACCGCAGCCCAGCTTCTCGAAGGCGTCCAGGACGAGCGAGTTGGCGTGGTCGCCGATCGCGTGGATCGTGCTGGTGATCCCGTGGTCGAGGGCGCGACTCATCAACGGCACCAGCACCGCCGGCGGTACGACGAGCAGGCCGTGCGGGTCCTCGTCGAGTCCCGGGTACGGGTCGTGGCAGTACGCCGTCCGGGTGTTCAGCGATCCGTCGGTCAGCACCTTCAACGGGCCCATCGTGACCAGGCCGTCGGTGCCCTCGATGACGTCACCGGTCCGCAGGCCCTGGTCGATCGCCCCGTCGAGGTTCTCGGGGTAGACGCTGCACTCAACCCGGAAGTCGCGGATGGCGGCGTCGTACCGGGTACGCCAGACGTCGGTGTTGCGGGCGTTCTCCAGCTCGACGATTCCGACGATTCCACGGGAGGCCGCCGTACGGGACGCCTCGGCGACGAGACCGGTCACCGCGTCGCGCGCGGTCGCCTGCATCAGGCTCATCACCGCGGCGAACTCGGTCTCTCGCAGCAGGCCGCTCGGCCGATCGGTCGCGCCGACCTTGCGCAATGCCGCGCTGTTGAGCCAGCCGCAGTGCAGATCGCCGCTGGCCAGGGCCACCGGGATGTCGCCGGACACGTCGTCCAGCAAGGACTTCAGCGGTTTGTCCGGCCAGAGCCCGTCGCGGAACCCGTACCCGAGCAGCGCCGTACCGGCTGGTGGTGGGTTGGTGGCGAGCCGGTCCCGGACGCGGTCGACGACCTCCCCCGCGGACGTCGTACCGGACAGATCGAGGTGCTGACGGGCCAGCGCCCATTGCTGGAAGTGGACGTGGTGGTCCCACAGACCGTTCATCAGGTAGCGGCCGTCGTAGTCGACCACCTGGGCGTCGCTGATGTCCTGCAGGCTGCCGGCCGGCCGCACGCTGCGAATGGTTCCGTCGGTGACGAGGACGTCGACCAGGGTGTCCTGCGCGGGGTCGCCGGCCCGGACGAGACGGACACGAGTCAGCAGAGTGTCGTCAGGTGCTGAAGTCATGCGCCCAACTCTGCGGACGAATCGGGCCACGGTGCTCGGTGCTGAGCACGGAACTGACCAGCCGAAGTTGTGGCCTGGCACGAACCGCCCCGGACCGGGGTCTCCGATACTCGGATGGTCGAGCAACCGAACGGAGCGCCTGTGTACGTCGACCCGGACTACGTCGAACCCGACCTGGACGAGGTGGCCCGGCTGATCGAGGCCCAGCCGTTCGCGACCCTGATCACCGACGAGCCGGAGCTGCGGATCGCCCATGTCCCGGTCCAGTTGCGCAGGCCCGCGGCGGATGAGCTCGAGATCGCCGCGCATGTGGCCGGCCAGGATCCGTTCGCCGAGTCGATCCGGTTGGGCGCGCAGGTGTTGGTCAGCGTGGTTGGTCCGTCGGTATACGTGACGCCTTCGTGGTACGCCAGCCGCGGGCTGCCGACGTACAACTTCGTCGCGATCGAGCTGCGCGGCCGGGCGGTCCCGCTGACCGATCCGGAGGCGGTCCGGGCGCACCTGATGCGGCTGGTCGCGGACCACGAACGCGGTCTGCATCCGGACGAGTCGAAGGCCCGCTGGAAGGTTGACGACTGGGCCCGGGACCGGACCACCGAACTGCTGCCGGAACTGCAGGCGTTCACGATGAAGGTGCAGACCGTGACCGCGAAGGTGAAGATGGGACAGAACCGGACCGCCGGCGACCGGGTCGGCGTGATGACCGCACTGCAGGAGTCGTCCCGCGGCGATCACCAGGTGGTCGAAGAGCTGATGCGGGCCCGGTACGACGGTGACGGTCTGCCGCATTCTGGAGGGAGCGACGGATGACGACGTACGACGTGGCGGTGGTCGGGGCAGGCGCGATGGGTTCCGCCGCTGCGCGGGCCTTGGCTGCGGCGGGGCGCGAGGTCGTCGTACTGGAGCAGTACCACCTCGGGCATACGCGCGGCGGGTCGCATGGCGGGACCAGGCTGTTCCGGCTCGCCGTGGACGATCCGGAGACCCTGCGGCTGGCCGAGCGGGCGCGCGAGCTGTGGCGGGAGCTCGAGGCTGAGTCGGGCGAGACGTTGCTCGAGATCACCGGCGGGCTGGATCACGGGGTGGATCAGGGCACAGTCGAGACCTTCTCCGACCTGTTCGGCGGACAGGGCATCGAGCACGAAGTTTTGGATCCGGACGAGGCCGCCGAACGCTGGCCGGGGATGCGATTCGAGTCGCGGGTGCTCTTCCAGCCTGGTGCGGGACGGTTGTACGCCGATCGCACGGTGCAGGCGCTGCAGACGGTGGCCGCGAGCCTCGGAGCGGAGTTCCGGCCGCATTCGCCGGTGAAGGCGATGCGCGTCGTCACGGCCGGCGACGGTTACGGGGACGGGCTGGTCGAGCTCGGTCTGCCTGGCGGTGCGGTCCGGGCACGTCAGGTGGTCGTCACGATCGGCCCGTGGGCGCCGAAGCTGCTCGCCGGGCTGGTCGCACTGCCGCCGCTGCGGATCACGCAGGAGCAGCCCCGGTTCTTCACCCCCGTCTCGGCCGGATTGGCGTGGCCGAGCTTCGTGCACTGGCGGCGCGGCTCAGGGCTGCTGGGGTCGGCGGAGAGCTATGGCCTTTTCGAGTCCGGGTCCGGCGTGAAGGTCGGCCTTCACGCCACCGGGCCAGTGGTCGATCCGGACAGCCGGGACTTCGAGGTAGAACCGTCGGCCGATCGGGAATTGCTCCGGTACGTCGAGGAGTGGTTCCCCGGACTGGACCCGAATCAGTCGACCGCGATCAGCTGCCTGTACGACAACACGCCGTCGGACAACTTCGTCATCGACCGGGTCGGCCCGATCAGCGTCGCCACCGGATTCTGCGGCCAGGGGTTCAAGTTCGTCCCGCTGATCGCCGAGTTCCTCACCGACCTGGTCACCGGCGACGGCGCGGCCCCACCCCGGTACCAGCTCCGCAGTCACCTGTCGGATTAGGCTGCGA
The DNA here is from genome assembly GCF_004361855.1 of Kribbella caucasensis. Classification (GTDB taxonomy): domain Bacteria; phylum Actinomycetota; class Actinomycetes; order Propionibacteriales; family Kribbellaceae; genus Kribbella; species Kribbella caucasensis. The sequence continues at coordinate 16,439 of NZ_SNWQ01000003.1, read as the reverse complement.
GGATGTCGAAGCCTGCGGGGGACACGGGGTCTGTGGCCGACCGGACCCGGGACTTGCTCGGCTCGCTCAGTCCCGGTGAACGCAAGGTCGCCCGCGCCCTGCTCGCGGCGTACCCGGTGGCCGGGCTGGAGACGGTCGCGGACCTGGCCGACCGGGCCAAGGTGAGCGCACCGACCGTACTGCGGTTCGCGGCGCGCCTGGGCTACTCCAGTTACCCGCTCTTGCAGCAGGCATTGATGCGCGAGATCCATGAGCAGATGGGCTCACCACTGCGAAGGATGAACGACACCAGCACCCCACCGCCAATGCCCGGCTCGCTGACCGAGGTCGCCGCGGCGTACGTCGCATCGGTCAACGAGTCTTTCGCCCGGATCCCGCAGTCGGAACTGGACCTCGCGGTCGACCTGCTGAGCGACTCGCGGCTGCGGATCACGTTGATCGGCGGCCGGTTCAGCCAGGTGCTGGCGACGTACTTCGCGAACCACCTGGTGCTGATGCGGCCCGCGGTCGCCGTGCTGCCGGCGGACCGCCTGCAACGGGACGCAACGCTGCTCGACCTGGGCAAGCGCGACCTGCTGGTCGTCTTCGACTACCGCCGGTACGACGCGGACGTGATCGAGGTGGCCCGCCGGGCGAACAAAAACGGGGCCCGCGTGCTGCTCTTCACCGATCCGTGGCTGTCCCCGGCCGCGGAGATCGCGGCGGCGGTGATCCCGGCACAGGTCGAGGCGGTCGGACCGTTCGACTCACTCGCACCGGCGATGAGCGTCGTCGAGACAGTGGTTGCCGCGGTCAACATCCGCCTGGCCCGCACCTCCAAAGAACGCATCACCCAGCTCGAAAGAGGCGACGCTGGAAGTTGAGGGCGAAGCGTTCCTCCGGGTCGGTCAGGTCGACCTCGCCGATCTCCTCGACCCGCATCAGTCGATAGCGGAACGTGTTCGGGTGCACGCCGCACGACCCGGCCGCGGTGGTCACATCCCCGAACGCGTCCAGCCAGGCGCACAAGGTCTCCACCAACCGCGCTCCACGATTGCGGTCATACGCCAGCAACCGCTCGTACGCACCGGACGGACCACGTTCCCCCGCCTCGACCTTGCCCTTCAACTCAACGAAGAGCGAGTCGACCAGCAGGTCCGACACCGACGCGACCCGGCGCGGACCACCGACGTGCCGCAGGGTCCGCGCGGCCACGTCGGCGTCCTCCCGTGAACGACGGAAATCCTCCACCGACAAGGCCGGCCGCCCGAGTCCGACGTACACCGGAGTCCGGGTCCCGACCAGCCCGTTGAACTGGGTGCACGCGGCAAGGATCTCGGTCTCGGCGTGCTGCACCAGCGAGGCGATGGCGTACACCCGATGGGCGACGCTCGCGGCGACCGCGGGGATACCGGCGCCCTGCAGATGCATCGTCAGCGCCGAGCAGATGCGGTTCCGCCAAGCGAGCCGGGTGAGGTAGCCGGCCAGATCACCTGCGGGCGCGGGAACGTCCGAACCCGATGTCTCCACGCAGATGACCAGCGCGGGTGTCCCCACCCCGAGCGACGACGCGGCCTCGGGTGCGTCGGCGCGGCCGTCCAGCAAGGCCGAGACGCGGTCCTCGAGGTACGAGGTGTCCTCCTGGGCGGTTGCCTGGCGCAAGTGATGTTCGGCGACCCGGGCCGCCTCGGTGAGCAGCCGCTCCTGCTCGGCCGGCAACGGTCCGGGGACCACTGCCCAGATCGTCCCGAACAGGTGCATCCCGTCGCGGACGGCCACGGCGACTCGCGGCATCACGTCCCGGCCGTCCGCGGTACGGCTGGCCGGCAGGTAGACCGGGATCGGCGACGAGAGGACCGCGTCCATAGAGGTCTCGACGTAGTCGTGCGGCCGCATCCGCTGCAGGATGGAGTCGATCCGGACGAAGTCGGCCTCGTCCTGCCGCGCGGAGAACGCGAGCACGTGGGTGTTGCGGTCCTCGATCGTGACCGGGGCGTCGATCAGGTCGCAGATGACGTCCGCGAGCGCATACAGGTCGCCGTCCGGGACCTCGTCGAGCGCCTGGATCCCGCTGACCGGCCGGCGGACTCCCTGCAGGAGGCTCGCGATCGCGGTCGCCGCCCGCTGCCAGGTGACGCCATCGGCCAGCCGCAGGATCGTCGTACCGTGCTCTGCGGCCAGCGCCGCGGCGGCCTTGCCAGGGTCGACCGCGCGGCCGACGACGACCGCCGAAGCCCGGACCCGGACAGCTTCGCGGACGAGCGCGAGGACGGCCGAGGACTGGACCCCGACACCCAGGACGACGGCGTCCGGCGGACAGGTCAGGGTGGCGCCGTCCACGATCGTGACCGCCTGGATCGGGCGCGGATCCGCATCAGCCAGCGGCTGAGCACCGAGCGGCAGCGCGATGGGCGTCAAGGCCGTCGTGAACAGCTGCGGCGTCTCGTCGTGCATCGCATCACTCCCACGGCAAGCGTGTAACAGATCCAATATGGTACTCACTTCAAGCAGACATTGAATGGTTTGTTACACACTGAACGGTTTGTCACACACTGAATTGTTCGTCACACGAAGGGGAGAAGCCGGATGGCGCTGACCTGGTACGAGCGGGACCAGGCGAGTCTGGTCGCTGCGCAGAAGCTCCGGTTCTTCCCGTTGGAGGTCGTCGCCGGTGAGGGGCGGTTCCTGATCGAGCCCGGCGGGCGGCGGCTGCTCGACCTGTCTGCGTCCTGGTCGGCCTCGGGTCTCGGTCATGGGCACCCGGCGGTGGCCGAAGCGGTGGCGACGGTACTGCGGAGCGCACCGGGCGCGGGCGCGATCTCGGCGGCTCACCCGGAGGCTGTCCAACTGGCCGAGGAACTGCTGGCGATCGTGCCCGGCGCCGACGATCGACGGGTGTACCTCGGCCATGCGGGGTCCGACGCCAACGACGTGGCGCTCCGGGCCTGCCGGCACGCCACCGGGCGGCGGCGGATCGTGTCGTTCGAGCACAGCTATCACGGCGGTCTCGGGCTGGCGCAGGGGATCTCCGGGGTCCAGGTCGACGCGGGTGCGGACGCCTCCGCCGATGCCGTCTTCCTGCCGTACCCCGATCCCCTCCGGCCGCATCTGGGCACGGTCGAGGAAGCAGTTGCCGACGTACTACGGTCCGCGGAGCAGGCGTTGTCCGCCGGTGACGTCGCGGCCGTGATCGTCGAGCCGATCCTGTCCGACGGCGGCCTCGTCGTACCGGCGACCGGGTTCCTCGCCGAACTGGCCCGGCTCTGCCGCGAGCACGAGACCCCGCTGATCTGCGACGAGGTCAAGGTCGGCCTCGCCCGGACCGGCCTGCTGCACTGCTTCGAACACGAAGGAATCCAGCCCGACATCGTCACCTTCGGCAAGTCACTCGGCGGTGGCCTCCCGCTGTCGGCCGCGGTCGGTCCCACCAGCCTGCTGGACCAACCCGCCGGATCCGCTCTCCTCACCACCGCGGGCAACCCGGTCAGCGCCGCCGCCGGCCGAGCCGTCCTCCACGCCATCAAGTCGGAGGGCCTGGTCGAGAACGCCGCCGCCATGGGCCAGCGCCTCGCCGACGGACTCCGCGGAGCCCTCGATGTGGCGGACCGCTGCGCCGACATCCGCGGCCGAGGCTTGGCCCTGGGCATCGACCTGGTCACCGGCGACGGCCTCGAACGAGATGCCGACCTGACCCGCAAGGCCGTCTACCGCGCCTGGCAACTGGGCGCCGTCGCCTTCTACGTAGGCGGCAACGTGATCGAACTGACCCCACCCCTGACCATCACCGCCACCGAGATCGACCTGGCCGTCACCATCCTCGTCCAGGCGATCACCGACGCGGTCAACGGCGTGGTCAGCGCCGACGAGGTCGACGCCTTCGCCGGCTGGTGATAGCGGGGGTACCCGGGCTCGGTGTAGTGGGCCAGCCCCAATGGGGACGGCCGCAATTCGTGCGGACGACCGAACTCTGCCGACGGCTTCGGTGATGGTATGACCCGCAGGATGCCGGGCGACCAAGGCGAGGTGGGCGATGACCGCAGTCACCGATCCCGTCGCGGCCGCCGGCACCCGCTCGGCCAGCCGCACCCGCTCGCCCGGCCGGCTCGCGCTCGCCCGCCTGCGGCGTGACCGGGTCTCCGTCGCAGCGGGTGTCTTCGTCGCGCTCGTGCTGCTGGCCTCGGTCTTCGCCCCGCTGATCTGCCGCGTACTCGGTGTCGACACCGAGCGGCACATCGAGTTGCTGAGCCTGACCAACCTGGGCTTCCCCGAGGGCCGCTTCGGCGGGATGAGCTGGGACCACCCACTCGGGATCGAACCGAAGACCGGTCGCGACCTGCTCGCCCTGCTGCTCTATGGATCCCGTACGTCGCTGCTGATCGCGTTCGGCGCAACGGCGGTCTCGGTGCTGCTCGGCATCGTCTTCGGTCTCTGGGCCGGGTACTTCGGCGGCTGGGTGGACACGGTGATCTCCCGGTCGACCGAGGTGCTGATGGCGTTCCCGGTGTTCCTGTTCTCGATCGCACTGCTCGCCGTACTCGGCAACCTCGACCGGGTCTGGTTCCTGACCGGCAACGGGCTGCGGATGGCGATCCTGATCTTCGTCATCGGGTTCTTCAGTTTCCCTTACACAGCAAGGCTGATGCGTTCCCAGGTGCTCTCGCTGCGGACCCGCGAGTTCGTCGCCGCGGCCCGGGTGATGGGCTCGACGAACCGCCGGATCCTGGTCCGCGAACTGCTGCCCAACCTGACCGGCCCGATCATCGTCCTGACCAGCCTGTCCATCCCGACCACCGTGCTGGCCGAGGCCGGACTCTCGTTCCTCGGGGTCGGGATCTCGCCGCCGGCCACGTCCTGGGGCCAGTTGCTCGGCGCGGCGTCCCGGACGTTCGTCGTCGATCCCGCCTACATGCTCTTCCCCGGTCTGTGCATGGTCGCGACCGTGCTCGCCTTCAACCTCCTGGGTGACGGCATCCGGGACGCCTTCGACCCGAAGTCCACGAAGTCCTGACCCGCTCACGAAGGGCACCACCATGAAACGGCACCTGATCAACCGAGCGGTGGCGCTCTGCTGTGCAGTGAGCCTCGCAGCGTGTTCCTCGTCCACCGCCGAGGACAAACCCGGGGCACCGGAGGGCTACAACGCTGCCCTGCAAGGAGTTGTGAACCCCTCGCAGCAACAGGGCGGCACTCTCAAGGTCGGCACGTCGGCCAGCTGCGACAACTTCGACCCGGGCACGACGTACGGCGGGAGTTGCTGGTTCCTGCACCGGTTGCTGAGCCGCAACCTGGTGTCGTTCGGCAAGACCGGACAAGGGGCCGCGGCCGGTAACGGCGCCAAGTTGCAGGCCGACCTGGCGGAGTCACTCGGTCAGGCCAACGCGGACAAGACCGTTTGGACGTACAAACTCCGCGACGGTCTCAAGTTCTCCACCGGCGCACCGATCACCAGTGCCGATGTGAAGTACGCCTTCGAGCGGATGTACGCGACCGACGTCATCACCGGTGGTCCCCAGGGCTACTACCTCTGCCTGCTGGACAAGTGCGCCCCGGACGGCACCCCGACGTACCAGGGCCCGTACAAGGACGCGAAGGGTTCGCTCTCCTCGATCACGACGCCGGACGCGAAGACCGTGGTCTTCAAGCTGACCAAGCCGTTCGGCGACTGGGACTACCTGATGGCCCTGCCCGCGGCGGCCCCGGTCCCGAAGAAGAACGACAAGGGCAGCCAGTACGGCGCCGGCACCAACCTCGTCTCGTCCGGCCCGTACATTCTGAAGACCGTCAAGCCCAAGCAGAGCGTGCTTCTGGCCCGCAACCCGTCGTGGGATCGCACGAGTGATCCGATCCGCAGCGCCCTGCCGGACAGCATCGACATCACCGTGCTCAGCAACGCCGACGACTTGGACGCGCGAATCAAGACCGGTGCGTTGAACGTGTCGCTCGACGGCGGTGTGCAGACCACCTTCCAGTCGCAGATCCTGTCGGACCCGAAGCTCAAGGCAAACGCCGACAACCCCGTGCTGCGCAGTACGACGATGCTGATCCTCTACCCGTCGGACCCGACGCTCGCCAACTTGCACTGCCGCCGCGCGATCGCGTACGCCGTGGACAAGCGCGATCTCGTCATCCAGTACGGCGGGACGAACGGCGCCGACTTCGCCACCACGTTGATGCCACGCGGCCTGGCCGGGCACGACGACAAGTCCAACCTCTACCCGTCCGGCGCCGACTGGACCGGCGACCTGGAGAAGGCGAAGTCGGAGCTGGCCGAATGCGGTAAGCCGGACGGCTTCAGCACATCGATGGGCTTCTCCAACTACGGCAACGATCCCCAGGTGTTCGCGAGTGTCCAGAGCGCGCTCAAGCGGGTCGGGATCACCCTCACGCCGAAGCAGCTGGACGCGTCCACGTCGTACAACACGCTCAGTACGCCGGCCGCGGTGAAGGGCCAGCGGATCGGCATCGGCCTGATGGGCTGGATCCCGGACTACCCGAGCGGCAACGGATTCCTCACCCTGCTGGTCGATCCGGCCCGCTACACCGGCAGCACCTCGTCGACCAACTTCGTCGGCGTCGACGAGCCGGCGATCAACGTGCAGATCGAGAAGGCGGCCACGGCGTCGAGCGACGAGCTGGCCGGGGTCTACCAGGAGATGGACAAGGCGACGATGGAGACCGCGTACTACATCCCGGTCACGTACGCGAAGGCGACGCTGTACCGCGGTGCCGCGCTGACCAACGTGGACATGACCGGGGACCTGGGCACCTACGACCTCGCGAACATCGGCGTCAAGGCTCCGTGATCGAGCCCAGGGGGATCGAGCCCAGGGGCAACTCGTGATCCGCTACGCGGCGAACCGGGTGCTGGGGGCACTCGGGGTGCTGCTGGTGGCGAGCGTGGTGACGTTCTCGATCTTCCAGTTGCTGCCCCGGGTGACGAAGGTCGACATGGCCTTCTACTACACCGGCCGGAACACCAGTCCCGCCCAGGCGGCCGCGGTCTCGGAGCGGTTCGGGTTCGACAAGCCGGTGTGGGAGCAGTACTGGACGTGGCTCAGCGGGATCGTCACCGGCCGCGATCTCGGTGACGGTGTCTCAGCGGTGCACTGTGCGGCACCCTGTCTCGGGTACTCGTTCCGGCAGAACAGGTCCGTCACCGAGATGCTGGTCCAGGCCTTCCCGGTGACCTTGTCGATCGTGATCGGCGCGGCCGTACTGTGGCTCGCCGGTGGTGTCGCTGCTGGGGTGATCGCGGCGGCGCGACGTGGTTCGTGGTTCGACCGGGGTTCGACCGTCATCTCGTTGCTGGGCGTCTCGATCCCCGAGTTCTTCAGCGGGATGCTGTTGATCTACGCGCTGACCGCCGGGCCGAGCTGGTTGCGCTGGTACTCCGGCGGTATCACCTACGTCCCGTTCACCCAGGATCCCGTGCGCTGGGCCGTCAACCTGCTGCCGGTGTGGTTCTGCCTGGCGTTCCTGATCACGGCCGTCTACACCCGGTGGACCAGGGCCGCGATGCTCGAAACGATGTCCGAGGACTTCATCACGACGGCCAAGGCGAAGGGGTTGCGCCGGCGTACCGTCGTCGGCAAGCACGGGTTGCGCGCGGTGATTCCGACGGTCGTCACGCTCGCCGGTCTCGATCTGGGCGCGCTGCTCGGTGGGGTGATCATCGTCGAGTACCTGTTCAGCTTCCCCGGTCTCGGCCGGCTCGCGTACGACGGGATCTCGACCAAGGACCTGCCGGTGATCATGGGCACGACGCTGTTCGCGGCGTTCCTGATCGTGGTCGCCAATGTGGTCGTCGACGCGTGTTACGCGATCCTGGATCCGCGGGTGCGCCATGGCGGATGAGCCGCTGCTCCGAGTCCGCGACCTGAGCGTCCACTTCCCCACTCCCGACGGACTGGTCCGCAGCGTCGACGGGCTCTCGTTCGACGTCCGGGCCGGTGAGATCCTCGGTGTAGTCGGCGAGTCCGGCTCGGGGAAATCCGTTGCAGGCAAGGCGATTCTCGGCCTGCACGAACCCGGGCAGTCGGTCACCACCGGCGAGATCCGGTACGCCGGCCGACAGGTGGTCGGGGCCGCCGAGGAGGAGTTGCGGCAGCTGCGCGGGTCGGAGATCGCGATGATCTTCCAGGACCCGTTGTCGTCGTTGCACCCCTACTTCACCATCGGAGACCAGCTCAGCGAGGCGTACCGGGTCCACAACCGGGTGAGCCGGAAGGCGGCGCGGGCGCGGGCCGTGGAGATGCTCACGCTGGTCGGCATCCCGGCGGCCGCGCGTTCGTACGGTGCCTATCCGCACGAGTTCTCCGGTGGGATGCGGCAGCGGGCGATGATCGCGATGGCGTTGATCTGCGATCCGGGTCTGCTGATCGCGGACGAACCGACCACTGCGCTGGACGTCACCGTGCAGGCACAGATCCTGCAGCTGATCTGGGATCTGAGCCAGGAGTTCGGCTCGGCGGTCGTACTGATCACGCACGACCTCGGCGTCGTGGCCGAGACCTGTGACCGGGTGGTGGTGATGTACGCCGGTCGTTGCCTCGAGCAAGCTGACGTGGTGGACCTGTTCGAGCGGCCGATGTCGCCGTACACGTGGGGGTTGCTCGGGTCCATCCCGCGGATCGACGAGACGCGCGGGGACCTGGCGCCGATCGCCGGGCAGCCGCCGTCGCTGATCGATCTGCCACCGGGGTGCTCATTCGAACCGCGGTGTGGTTTTGCGTTCGGTAGTTGTACCAGTGAGCGTCCGGAGTTGTCGGCCGCGGGAAGCGAGGACCACTTGGCCCGGTGTCATCTGCCCGTGCCGGACCGCCAGGAGATCTGGCGCACCCAGATTGCGCCCGCGCTGTGACGGCCCCGCTGCTCGAAGTACGGGACCTGCGGAAGACCTTCGTCCGGGGGCATGGCAGTGGGCGTCGGGTGGTGACCGCCGTGGACGGGGTGAGCTTCGAGGTGGCCGATGGCGAGACGCTCGGGGTGGTCGGCGAGTCCGGCTGCGGGAAGTCCACTACCGCGGGCATGGTGGTCCGGCTGATCGAACCGACGTCGGGCGAGATCCGGTTCGCCGGGACTTCGCTGGTCGGGTTGCGGGAACGACGACTGCGGCCGCTCCGGCGGGAGCTGCAGATGGTGTTCCAGGATCCGCAGTCGTCGCTCAATCCACGGCAGACTGTGGGGACGATCCTCAGCGCGCCGTTTCAGGTACAAGGTGTGCAGCCGTCGGGTGGGGTGCTCGCCGAGGTTCGGCATCTGATGGAGCGGGTCGGGCTGAATCCGGAGCACTACAACCGGTATCCGCATCAGTTCTCCGGCGGACAACGGCAGCGGATCGGCATCGCCCGCGCGATCGCTTTGCGGCCGCGGTTGGTGGTGTGCGACGAACCGGTGTCCGCGCTCGACGTGTCCGTACAGGCTCAGGTGCTGAATCTGCTTGCGGGACTGCAAGACGAGTTCGGTATGGCGTACCTGTTCGTCGCGCACGATCTCGCCGTCGTACGTCATCTGAGCGATCAGGTCGTGGTGATGTATCTCGGCCGGGTGGTTGAGCAGGCCGCACGGGAGGAGCTGTATCGGAACCCGGCCCACCCTTATACGCAGGCGTTGCTGTCCGCGGTGCCGGTCCCGAAGGTGCCCGAGGCAAGGAAACGCGTGCTGCTCACGGGCGACGTCGTACAGGATCGGCCGGTCGGCGGCTGCGCGTTCCGCTCGCGCTGCCCGCGGTTCGCTGGTGAGTTGAGTGCCGGCGACAAGACCCGCTGCACCGAGGAGACACCGACTCTGCTGCCCCTGAGTCCCGGGCAGTCGGCTGCCTGCCACTTCGTCTGACGCGACTCTGACGTACATGAGACATTGTCACAGAGGCGACACGTCTGATCGCTTTCCGTGCACCCCCTTCTCGGCAACATGGTCGCTCCAGAGAGAAGCGATCTGAATCGAGAGGTAAATGAAAAAACTTGCAGCTCTGTTGGCCGGCCTTCTGGTGGCGGCCGCGGGGGTTTACGTGTTCGCGGTACCTGCTGCGCAAGCGGCCGAGTGCGGCGGCACGTACACGATCGTGGTCGGCGGAACCGGCGACAACGACTCCAATGCGCCGTACTGGCAGGGAAACATCAGCCAGCGCGTCGGGTACCCGGCCCAGCCGATCGGCCACAACGCCCGGCAGGGTGTCAACGAACTGAACCGGCTGATCCGCGATCAGCGCAACGCGTGCCCGGACCAGCACGTCAAGGCGCTCGGATTCTCGCTTGGTGCCGCCGTGGTGCACACCTGGGTCACCGAGAACCACGAGACCATCGACAACGTCAACGCGGTCCTGATCGCCGACCCCAAGCGCGCCGCGGGTCCGGGGAACGCGGGAGCCGCAGCGCACCCGCTCGTCGCTCCTGTCGTGGGTGCGCCGCTGTCCGGCGCTGACAACTTCTTCGGCGACATTCCCGTGCTGACGCTCTGCACCGACGACATCATCTGCGACGCCGATGCGGCCTCCGGCCTGCCCGGGTACTTCACCGGCAAGCACGGCAACTACAACTTCAACGTCGACGTCTACTCCGACGACGCGCGCGGCCAGTGGTTCAACGGCGTCTTCATTCCCTGATAACGCCACCGAACCAGCGAGGTGCCAGCCGACCGGTCGGCTGGCACCTCGTCTTCTGTTGGTACGACTTCTGTTAGTACGGCGCGCCCACGATCCAGCCGCCCAGGTGGTCTGGCTCGAGCTGGGTCGGCTCGAGGGTGGCCTGATCGCCGATCCGGATGTGCCCGGGTCTGATCACCCAGGCGTTGAGGCAGAGCCGGCCGCCGAAGTCGGTGCGGATGCGCCGGAAGACGTCGAGGTCCTGGGCGCCGGTGTCGGGGTCGATGGAGGTGACGATGCAGCGGCCGCGGGTGGAATGGAGGCCGATGACGACCTCGCCGATGACCAGTGCGTGTCCCGGCCAGTCTTGCTCTGCCCCTGCCGGTACGCCGCCGATCAGCAGGTTGGGCCGCAACCTGCGGATGTCAGCGCCCAACTCCCGCACGGCGCCGTCGGTGGCGACGAGCAGGTTGAGGATGTCGAAGCGCTCCGGTCCGGCGTACGCGGCGAGCTCGGCGTCCGGTCCGGCTGCTGCCTGGACGGCTTCCGTGGCGGCCGGCGTGTTCCATGGATGGCCGTTCACCCAGGGAACACCGCCTGGACCTGTGACAGCGGGGATGGTCAGCAGCCCGTGACGGGTCCGCCCGGTCAGTGGCCCGCGACGGCCGCGGACATGGACGATTCGATCGCCGGCGACGCCGTCGGTCGTGAGCCGGGCATCGGGAAGTGCTTCACCGGCCAGCGACTTGACCGGATAGCGCCACAATCCCTCGATCTGCATCGTCGCCCCCTTATAACGGATTGTTGGCTCGCTTGGCGTTAGAAAGTAGAACACGTGGTTCTAACGCATGCAAGCTGCTGGTACCGTTAGATCTGGGAGGTGCGGATGGACACGCAGGTGCTTCCACGCGAGCCGGTGCCGGTGCGGCTGATGAACACGATCTGGGCCGATCGGAAGGGCATTCACGACGCGCTGGCTGATGTCGACGACTTGCGTTCCTGGCTGACTGCTGTCGACGGCGCGGCGATCCAGTTGCCGGCCGGCGCAAGACTGGGCAGGTCGGAGCTGGCCGCTTTCCGGGTTCTCCGCGATGCACTGCGCCGACTGGCGGCCTTGGTCACCGAGGATGCCCGGCCGGCGGCCGCCGCCTCTGACATCGAGCTGGCTGTCACGAAGGTCAACGAAGCAGTAGCCAGCGGGAACACTTGGCCACAGCTCAGCCTCCGCCGGGGCAACTTCGAGCGCCAGTCGGCCGGATCGGCGACGCCGGCGATGCGGTCACTGTCGACCATCGCCACCGAGGCGATAGAGCTGTTCGCGGGCGAGGATCGCGCCCTGCTCCGAGCTTGTTACGCGCCCGGATGCGTCCTGTACTTCGTCAAGAACCACCCGCGCCGGGATTGGTGCTCGACATCGTGCGGCAACCGCGCCCGCGCCGCCCGCCACTATCGCCGCCATCACGGAGCGGAGAGCTGATCAGCCGGTCGCCATGGTGCGCTCGACTGTTCGGAGGAAGAAGGTCTCCCAGCCTCCAGCAGGCGGCGGTTGGGTGCGCTCGATGGTGATCAGGCCGTGCATCGTGGCGAGCGCGGCCACCGGCTCGTTCGCGCCGGTCTCGGCAAGCAGCGCCACGACACGCGCAATGGCGTCCCGACGAGCCGACTCGTCGAGGTCGAGGGCGCCGATGGGATGCTCGAACAGGAGCGCGTACGCCGCGGGGTGCTGGCGGGCGAATCGGCGGTACGCCGACGCGACCCCGAGCGGATTGCTGCCGCGAACGGGTTTCGCCTTCCGCAGGACTGCGGCGAGGTCGTTCTCCACTTGCGTGAAGACACCCTGGATCAGTCCGCGACGGCTGCCGAACTTGGTGTAGACGCACATCGTCGATCGGCCGGCCGCCTCGGCGACCCGCCGTACGGTCAGGCCGTCGATCCCGTCGGTCACCAGCACGTCCGCCGCGCCGGCCAGCAGGCGCTCGCGGATGTCGGGCTGGTCGCTGGTACGTGGCATCGGACTCCCGGGAGACAGGACACAAGTCGGTCACGGCCCTTGTGATCGGGGACCGCGGGACACCACCATAACAAGCGTTATCCATAACAAGCGTTATTGGAGGGTGGGGCAATGACTTCTTCGATGCTGTACCGGACGGCCGCGGTGGCGGGCCTGCTCAGCGCGGTGGTGCTGCTGACGAATACCGCCAAGCGGGCCGGCGTGATCCCGGCGACCGCAGTGACCCAACTGGTGGCCCCGCTGGCTCAGGTGCTCGCGCTGGCCTTCGTGATGGCCCTGTATCTAAGGGCGGGACGGCGGCGTGGCCACTTCGGCGCCGTGGCGTTCGCGCTGAACTTCGCTGCCGTTGCACTCCTGGTCGGGGTGGAGTTCGTGCTGAATCTGGTGTTCCCCCACCTCGACAGCGGGACGGTCGCCGAACTCCGCGCCGGCCCGCTGGGGATCGCGCTGACGGTGACGTCGATCGCCTTCCTGATCGGCACCGCCCTGTTCACGGTCTCGCTCTGGCAACAGGATGGACCGCCCAAAGCAGCCCTGTTCTTGTACGGCGCCGGGGCGATCCCTGTCTCCCTGCGGGCCGCCGTACCAGAGGCCGCCCTCCAGATCGGACTATTGGCACTCGCGCTCGCCATCTGCTTGCTGTCCGCCTGGCTATGGACAACGTCCCGCCAGACAACGACCTTGTCCGCCGCGGGCTGATGAAACGCTGGTAGCTCATCGTCGCCCTGTGGTTACGGCAGACTTGGGCGGGTGTGGGATTGGTGGCGGTCCTCGGTCGCGGTCTTGTTTGGGCTGGCTGCTGGTGCTAGCTGGTGTCGGGGCGTTGGCCTTCATCTGGTTCAGCCGCGACACCCTTCGACCCTGTCGATTCCGCCCAAGCCATCGGCACTGACCTACCTGGGAGTGCGTGTCCCACGTGAGAGCGCGCAGGCATCGGTCGACCAGTTGCCCTACGCGTCGCGGCGTCTGATGGATCCGGAACTGCGAACGGCTTTGCGAGAGTGTCGGTTTGTGCTCGTGCACGGGCCTTCGGCTTCCGGCAAATCGCGTTCGACGGCCGAGGCGGCTCGTGCCTTGTACGGCGACGCCCGGTGCTGGTGCCGGCTGTTCGGCCGGGCGCGTTGACCGAACTGCTCACCGCGAAAGTCATCAGTCCGCGAACGGTGGTGTGGCTCGACGACGTTGACCGCCATATCGGTGCCGGTGTCGACGCCGGGGTCTTGCAGTCGTTGCTCGCCCTGGACGGCGCGATCGTCGTGGCCACAATCCGCGCGGCCGCCTACGAAGACATCAAACCGCAAGGCGAACTGAGGCCACCCGGCAGCGACGTGGTCGACTTGGCGAGATTTCATCGCGGCCTGATCAAGTTCACCGGCTGGGATGCTCCTGACCGGGAACAGGCTGCCCAGCAGTACGCCGACCAGCCGACGTCGTCTCTGCCCTCAACAGAGGAATGGGACTCGGCGAGTACCTCGCTGCCGGACCCGAACTCATCGAGCGGGTTGAGTCCGGCGATCCGCCCGCGGGTGGCGTCGCGGTCGTGCGAGCCGCCGCGGACTCGTACCGCCTCGGCATGACCCGGCCGGCGCCCCTCCACTTCGTCCGAAACCTCTACCCGCTCTACCTACCCCCCGACGACGCCTCGCTCCTCGACCGCTTCGAGCAGTCCCTGAAGTGGGCGTGCACCCCCCGTCTCAGGGGCACGCCTGCTGACTCACCTAAACCGACGGCACCGGCCTAGCCGTCCACGACTACTACCTGGACCACGTCGCAGGGCGCTCCCTGGACACGATCCCACCGCAGACCTGGGACGCTATCGCAGAGGAACCAACCGACGCATCGGGAGACCTCACGGTGGTCGGGCTCGCCCTGTACGAGCGTGGTGACCCGACGAAGGCCGAGCTCTTCTTTCGCGCAGCCGCTACCACCGGTGACTCCGACGCAATGCACAACCTCGGTCTCCTGCTGGATGAGCGGGGCCATCTGGAAGAGGCCGAGCGCTGGTACCGCGCGTCCGCCGACACCGACCACGCCGCCGCGATGAACGACCTGGCAAACTTGCTGACGGCACGGGGCGACCTGGTGGAGGCCGAGCGCTGGTACCGCGCAGCCGCCGACACCGGCCACACCATCGCAATGAACAACCTGGCGAACCTGCTGGCGGAGCGACGTGACGTGATGGAGGCCGAGTGGTTATACCGCGCAGCCGTCGCCTCCGGCGAGGCCAACGCGATGTACAACCTCGGCGTCTTGCAGGATCAGCGTGGTGACCCGGTAGAGGCCGAGCGGTTGTACCTCGCGGCCGCCGACACCGGCGACGCCGACGCGATGGTGAACCTGGGGAGCCTGCTGCAGGACCGGGGCGACCTGGAAGAGGCCGAGCGCTGGTATCGCGCAGCCGCCGACACTGGCCACGCCGGCGCGATGCGCAACCTCGAGGTCTTGTTGCGCGGACGAGGTAGCCCATGAGTGAACATCGGGTCCGTCGGTAACTCCGGGAGTCTCGGCCCGCCCGGCCGGAGCCGCGTCGTCATCACGGCCCCCAGTCGAGCTGGTGTTCGGGTGTTCCTGCGGCGCGGCCCCATGCCACTGCTTCGGCTCGCCCTGCGGCGTCGCCGATGCAGTAGCGGAACGCGCGTTCGGCGAAGACGATGGCGTGTTCGGTTTCATTGATGGTGAAGTCGGCCCACCAACCGAGCTGTGGCTCAAGGGCTGCCGTCAGGACTTGGGCGAGTTCGTCGGCGACGGTGTCGGGAGCTTCGAAGTCGATGAACGTCCAGGTGGTGGGCTGGCCGTCGACAGCGCCGTGCTGGTCAGCGTCTTCAGAACGCTCGTCTACCGGCAGCGTCGAGGTCGACACTTCGTGGCGGCCGAGGCGGACCAGCCTGAGGTCGTTGACCTGGAGGTCTGCGCCGGACTTCAGGCTTTCAGCGATGATGCGCCCTCTGATCATGAGCGGACCCTAGCTGTAGGCACGGACAGTCCTTCTCTCCCGCAGCACATTCAGCCCACCTTCCCAACATTTGCTAAGAGCAACCAAGAGCCTCGAACCCCCAACCAGAGCAGCAGATTCCCGCCCACGACAGCCGCCTCTCGATTTGAATGGATCGAACATGCGTTCTAATCTAGACACATGAACGCGATCACGGTCAACTCGGGCTACGGCGAGCACGACCTCGCCGCGGAACTGGACGCGCTGGACGCTGCCGGGCTGCTGGTCCCGCCCGACGACCCCGAGGCCGCAGGCGGTCCGGTGCTGATCGACGAGATCGACTTCTATGACACCGGCGACTGCTATCGGATGTCGCGGGTGGAGGCGTTCGAGTGGCGGGAGTGGGCCGGTGCCGACCAGGACGAGGCCGAGCGGTTCCTGCTGGAACGCGACGCCCCGGCGTGGGTGTTCCTGCCCCCGGGCGCCGACCTGGCGACCGCGTTGGAGCAGGTGCGGGCGACGACGCTGTCGCCGATGGCGTTGGTCGAGGTGATGAAGGCCACCGCCCGGCAGACGGCGTGGTCGGAGTCGATCCGGCTGGAGGCGATCGCGTCGTTCTACCGGCAGCGCCAGGCCCAGTCCGGCGACATCCCGCGCCCCAGCCAGATCGACGCCGCCGGCCGGCCGGTCGACCCCGAACGCAGCTGGGTCGCCGAGATCGCGCTCGCGTTGAAGCTGTCGAAGGAATCGGCCGGCAACCAGGTCGACACCGCGTTGCACTTGACCTCGACGCTGACCGCGACCCTGTCGGCGTTGCGGTGTGGCGCGATCGGTGTGTCGAAGGCGGTCGCGATCTCGATCGCGACCCGCCCGCTGGCGCAGGCCGCGGCCCGCGCGGTCGAGGCGCATGTGCTGAAACGCGCGCCCGGTCAGAC
>NZ_SNWQ01000002.1 GCF_004361855.1 Kribbella caucasensis | reverse complement strand
ATGGATCAACAGACCAGCACCGACACCCCAGAAGGAAACCGACACAAAACTAGCCGCCTAACTCACGCTGGCCTCATCCGCCTTGACAAATTCCGGGCAGGGCGAGAACCCGCTGTCGGGCCTGATCGGCGGCCAAGACAGCCCTGAGCGGGTCGTCATCATGTGCGGACGGCAGGCCGAACCACCCGATGACTACGCCGCTGACGGACTCCTCGATGCGAGCTCCGTTGCTGCTCAGCGCTTCGGTGACCCGCGCCAGCGACTCCGCGGCGATGGTCTCCCCCGCTTCAGGGTCGATGCCAGCATCGGTGGGCGTCACATCGACGAACAGGACAGTCACGGTTTTGCGCTCGCTGGGGAGCCAGGTAGAGGCCTCGGCTCGGCGGGGGACGGAGGGAGCGGGCGCATCGAGGGCGGGGTCCTGGTTCAGGATCCGTTCGTGCAGCGTCCGTAGTTCTGGTCCGGGTTCCAAGCCGAGTTCGTCGATCAGCGTCTGGCGAGTCTGCTGGTATGCCTGCAGGGCGTCGGCCTGCCGACCGGCCCGGTAGAGCGCGAGTACCAGCTGCTCGCGTAGGCGTTCGCGGTACGGGTTGTCTGCGATCAGGTCCTCGAGCTGCGGTTCCAGCTCGACGTGCATTCCGGTGTCGAGTTGGGCGCTGATGAGGGCCTCGCGCGCGGCCAGCCGGTGTTCTTCCAGGGCGGCGATGGCGGCTTGGGCGAACGGCTCATAGGCCACATCCGACAAGGCTGGTCCTCCCCACAGGTCCAGTGCCTGTTCCAGCGTCGCCATGCGTTCGGCTCCGTCGAGGTCACGAGCGGCCTTGACCAGGTCGTGGAACCGGTTGGCGTCGATTGCGCTCCGCGGTACAGCCAGGCGGTAGCTGTTTCCCGCGGTCTCGAGGGCGGTGGCGCCGAGGGCCTTGCGGAGTTTCGAGACGAATCCCTGGAGCACAGTCTTCGCGGTTGCCGGAACCTCATCTCCCCACAGGGCGTCGATCAGCCGCTCGGCGGGGATCGCTTGGCCGACCTGCAGGGCGAGAATCGTCAACAGGCTGCGGGCGCGTCCGCCGGGAACGTCAACGGCCCTGCCCCCTCGACACACCTCGATCGGTCCGAGCAGGCGGACGTCGAGGTCGGCCGGCCCGCCGTCCTGAGTGCCCACGTCCCGACTCTACGTGCCATTCAGTCGGTCTTAGTGAAGTTCTAGCGGGCTCAAAGATGATCGGCGAAACAGGTCACACGCACTGAAGGAGGAGTGCCATGCCGCTCTATCTGGACATCCACGAGCTGGCTCCCGAGGGGCTCACGCTCGAGGCGCTGGAGCGGGCCCACCAGGTCGACCTGGACCACCAGGCCAAGCACGGCGTCACCTTCCAGCAGTACTGGGTCGGTCTTGCGGCAAGGAAGGTCTTCTGCCTCGTCGAGGCTCCCAGCGCCGAGGCCGCGGCAGCCGTCCACCGCGAGGGGCACGGGCTCCTCGCCAACCGCATCTACGAAGTGGTCGAGGGCCACTGAGCACACCGGAAGGGAACAGCAATGTCCACAGCATTCATCTACACAGGTACTTACAAGGTTCGTGACGGTCGTTTCGAGGACGCCCGGCAGAAGCTCGCGGAGCACACCGAGTTCATCGAGGCGAACGAGCCACGCCTGGTTGCCTTCCATGTCTTCACCGACGAGGCAGCCGGGACGGTGTCGATCGTGCAGGTCCACCGCGACCCCGAGTCGATGGAGTTCCACATGAAGTTGGTCGCCGAGCACATCAAGGCGGCGCTCAACGACTACCTGGGCGAGACCGTGAGTACCCACGTCTATGGCGGAGCCGGTGCGCCAATTGTCGACACCATCCGTCAGTACGACCCGGACACCAACGTGGTGACCGAGCACCTGGCCGGTTTCACCCGCACGACGGCCGCTTGATGCAACACTCGATCTGGAGGACAGCGACATGATCAGCTGGGAAAGCAGCACGTTCATCGCCAGGCCGGCGGAGGAAGTCTTCGCGTACGTCGCGGACGTGCGCAACGATCCGAACTGGCACAAGGACGTCCAGTCAGCGACCGTGATCAAGGGCCACGGCCAACTCGGTGAGGGCACCGTCTTCGACGTGAAGGCCAAGGTCTCCGGCACCGAGGAGATCATCGCCTACGAGGCCCCGCACAAGGTCGTCCTCAAAGGCGGCGACATGGGGAAGATGGTTCCAACCGACATCCGCACGATCGAGCCGGTCGACAACGGGGTGCGGCTCACCCGCCACGTCGACCTCGACGCAAGCGGCTTCATGGGTTGGATGACGAAGCGGATGCTCCGCATGATCACCAAGCGCAACGACCAGTTCGTCGAGAACCTCAAGCAGGTCCTCGAACGATCTCGGCCTGCTTGACCCATGTCCGCAACGCCTCCGGCTGCACCCCGAGCGGGTCAGCGCCCACACCCTGCGGAACACTGCTGCGATGCGGCTGCTCCACGCCGGAGCCCCCTACTGCGGCCAGGCTGACCGACCGTGGGCAGGGCGCATGCCAGCGGGCGCCCGGGTCAGCGGGCGCGGCGTGGGCGGGTGAGTCAGCGGCCGAAGTCGGAGTCTTTGGGGACTTCCAGATCGGACTTGGCGAGTTCTTCGATGTTGACGTCGCGGAAGGTGACGACCTTGGCGTTCTTCACGAAGCGGGCCGAGCGGTAGACGTCCCAGACCCAGGCGTCGGCCATCGTCACCTCGAAGTACACGTCACCGCCCTCGGTCCGGACCTTCAGGTCGACCGCGTTGCATAGGTAGAAGCGCCGTTCGGTCTCCACGACGTACTTGAAGATCCCGACGACGTCCTTGTACTCCCGATAAAGCTGCAGCTCCATATCGGTCTCGTACTTCTCGAGGTCGTCAGCGCTCACGCCTTCACCTCGCTGGCGCTCGGCTCCGGCGAGAGCGCTAAGGCGGCTGTGTTGTTTGTTCGCTCGCTGCGCTCGCTCATCGGCTCTCCACTCCGGTGGGACTGGTCACATTCTGTCCCATGTCGGTCCGCATACTGCGGCGGACATTCTCGAACCGCCGTCGATGTTGTGGACACGGACCGTATTGGTCCAATGCCGCCTGGTGTTCAGGGGTGCAGTATCCCTTGTGCACCGCGAAGCCGTACTCGGGGTACACCTTGTCCCAGTGCTCCATCACCCGGTCGCGGGTCACCTTGGCGATCACGGAGGCAGCGGCGATGCACGCGGCAACGCGGTCACCCTTCCAGATCGCCAGGCCAGGAACGCCGAGGCCGTCCACCCCGAAACCGTCGGTCAGCACGTACTGCGGGCGCACGTCGAGCCGGAACAGGGCCCGGCGGAGCGCCTCTACGTTGGCGACGTGCATGCCGAGACGGTCGCATTCGGCCGCCTCGATGGAGACGACGGACCAGGCGAGGGCGCGCTTGCGGATCTCGTCGTAGCAGCGTTCGCGGGCCTTCGCGGTCAGCAGCTTGGAATCTGCCAGCTCAGGTATCTGCCCGCGCTTGCCGTCGGGCAGGATCACCGCAGCCGCGACCAGCGGGCCGGCGCACGGTCCGCGCCCAGCCTCGTCCACACCCGCAATCGGATCCAGCCCAACCCGGCGCAAGGCCCGCTCATACCCGTACAACCCAGCATCCCGCCGGATGGTGCTCCCCCGAGGCAACACACTCATCGCCCACCCCGCTTCCGAGCCCCCAAGAGCTCCGAGGCAGACACTGGCACGTAGCGCGGCGCGAGCAGGAGCAGGGCGCGCTGGCGCGGAGCGCGCTCGTGTGCGAGCGGCCACGGGTTGGGCCGGGGCAGCGCGAGCTGGCGCGGGGCGTGCTCATGGGCGGGCGGCCGGGTGGTTGGCCGGGTCGTGGTTGCGGTTGGGGGCGGGGTCATTGGTGCCTCCGCCGGGTGTTGGTCAAGCTTCGGTCCCCACAGTCGGTTCCGCGGATATCTGTCGAACCCAGCTCACTCCAACGTCCCGCCGCGCTCAAGTCCACTCGACACACAGGCGAGGGCTCCGCTCACTTGGGAGGTGAGGTGAGGGAGATCGAGGGTTTGGCGGGTGGTGGGGAGGCGGCGGCGGGGATGTTCTTGAAAGTCTCCGGGACGCCGAGCTTCGCGAAGTTGCTGGCCGGCCACACGACCAGGATGGCCTGGCCGGTGATCTTGTCCAGCGGGACGAAGGCGGCGTCGCCGGGGGAACCACCGTCGGGGCCGGTGTCGCTGAGGTGGACGCGGGAGTCGCCGGACTCGGACCGGTGGTCGCCCATCACGAAGACCTTGCCGGCCGGGACGGTGACCTGGAACTCCATCGCCGACGGGGCGTCACCCGGGTACAGGTAGGCGGTCTCCTCGAGCGGCTGGCCGTTCACCAGCAGCCGGCCCTTGGAGTCGCAGCAGGCGACCTTGTCGCCGGGCATGCCGATCAGGCGCTTGATCAGGTGACCGTGGCTGGAATCGGGCAGCAGGCCGACGACCTCGAAGAAACGGCCGATCGAGCCGCGCTTCTGGCCGCTCTCCTCGGCGCCGAGCCAGCCGCCCGGGTCCTCGAAGACGACCACGTCGCCACGATTGACGTCGGTGATCTTCTCCACCACGACCCGGTCGCCGACCAGCAGGGTGTTCTGCATCGACTCACTCGGGATGATGAACATCTGGCCGACGAAGGCCCGCAGGATCGACGAGACGATGAGAGCACCGACCACGATCAGCACGAACTCGCGGGCGGCGGCCGCGAGGCCCGACCGGTGGGCGGACTTCTTCTCTTTCGTCGCTGTCGGTGTCTCAGTCACTTCTTCAGCCCCGGCTTCTTGAAGGTTTCCGGAGGACGCAGCATCGTCATCCGGTCAGACGGCCAGATTACGCAACAGGCACGGCCAACCACGTTGTCGACCGGAACGAACCCGCCGCCGGGGCCACCCATGTGTGCCCGCGAGTCGGCCGACTCGGCCCGGTTGTCGCCCATCACCCATAGCGAACCAGCCGGCACAACCACGTCGAACGGCTGCAGCGACGGTTTGGCGTTCTCGAGCAGGTACTCCTGCTCGTCCAGCGGGATCTTGTTGACCATGATCCGGCCGGACCGGTCGCAGCAGATCACCCGGTCGCCACCGATACCGATCACCCGCTTGACCAGGTGACCCTCACCGCTGCGCGGCAGGATGCCGACGAACTCGCCCAGGCGGCGGAACGGGCCGGGAGCCTTCTGTTCCTCGTTCAGCCAGTTGCCGGGGTCCTTGAAGACGATGATGTCGCCGCGGTCGACGTCACGTTGCAGATAGCTGATCTTCTCGGCCAGGATCCGGTCGTTCGTGGTCAGCGTGTCGTACATCGACTCCGAGGGGACGTAGAACGCCTCGGCCACGAACAACCGCAAAACGACCGTGATGACCAGGGCGAGCGCTGTCACCGTGGTCATCTCGACCAACAGGCTCATCAGCGGATTACGCTGTTTGAGCCTGCGATGCCGTCCCTTGCTGCGACGTGCCCTCTTGGCTACCGGGCGAGCTCGAGTCGCAGTGCTCGGCGCCATACCTGACCGTCGTCGCTAGGACGCTCAGGAGGCCGGGACGTCCCGCTTCTCCTTGATCTTGGCTGCCTTGCCGCGCAGCTCGCGCAGGTAGTACAGCTTGGCGCGGCGGACGTCGCCGCGGGTGACGACCTCGAGCTTCTCGACGATCGGGGTGTGCACCGGGAAGGTGCGCTCGACACCGACGCCGAAGCTGACCTTGCGGACCGTGAAGGTCTCCTGCAGGCCACCACCCTGCCGGCGGATCACTACGCCGTGGAACACCTGGACGCGGGACCGGTTGCCCTCGACGACCTTGACGTGCACCTTGACGGTGTCACCGGGCCGGAAGGAGGGGATGTCGTCGCGCTTGCTCGAGTTGTCGAGCTCGTTCAGGATGTTGCTCATCAGGTGTTCACTTTCTCCGCGCGTGCCACAGGTCACCCACGAAACTCAGGTGGGATGTTTCGAAGATGCCGCCGATCGGTGGTCACCCCCTGTGGCAGGAGCACCGAATGGCAACAGCGACCAAGTTTGCCACACGGCAGCGGTCGCGACGAAATCAGCGTCGGCGCCGCCGCTTGGCGAGCAGGACCAGCTCGACCTTCGCCGTTTGTTGCTCCCGCCTCACCTCACGGTAACCGGCCTTGGTGTACAGGGCCAGGTTCCGCTCACTCAGCGCACCCGTGAACAGCTCGTACTGCGTGACGTCGGCCGGCGCGGTCTGTTCGGCGAACCGCAGTAGCCGGGCACCCACGCCCCGCCCCTGCCAGTCCGGCGCCACCATCAGCCGGCCGATCCGGGCCACAGCGCCGTCCACGGTCACCTGGACGGACCCGACGACGCGCGTGCCGGCCACTGCCTTCCACACCCCGCCCTGGGCGACCCGCTGGATACTCGTGTCGAGGTCCTCGACCAGCGGCGGGATGGTGAGGTCGCCGTACGCCTGCGCCTCCGACAGGAACGCCGCGAGCTGCAGAGCGTGGATCTCCCCCACATCGGCCAACGTCGCCGGCTGCATGTCCACCAGCGAGGCCGCGTCGTCCTTGCGCGACACGGCGTCGCCCCAGGCGGCCAACAGATCCGGCCGGCGCTCGGTGGTACGCAGTACAGACTGCTCGTGACGCCACTGGGCGATGAGGGCGTGGTTGCCGGACAAGAGCACATCCGGTACGTCATGGCCGCGCCAGGACGGCGGTTTGGTGTAGACGGGGTACTCGAGCAGGCCGTCGCCCGAGTGGGACTCCTCGGCCAGGGACTCCGGGTTGCCGATCACCCCGGGAAGCAGCCGGGCCACTGCCTCGACGATCACCAGTACTGCGACCTCGCCGCCGTTCAGCACGTAGTCGCCGATGGAAACCTCGTCCACCCGCATCCGCTCACCCGCGTACGACGCCACTCGCGCGTCGATCCCTTCGTACCGCCCGCACGCGAACGCAAGCCACGGTTCGGCCGCGAGCTCATACGCCATCGCCTGGGTGAACGGTCGGCCCGCGGGCGACGGCATGATCAATCGCGGCTGCGCGGGACCGTCCGCCGGAGCAACGGAATCCAGGGCCTCACCCCACGGCTCCGGCTTCATCACCATGCCCGCGCCGCCGCCGTACGGCGTGTCGTCGACGGTCCGGTGCCGGTCATGGGTCCAGTCGCGCAGGTCGTGCACCCGGACGTCCAGCAGCCCGCTCTTAGCCGCCTTGCCGACCAGACTCAAGTCCAGCGCGGCCAGGTACTCCGGGAAGATCGAGAAGACGTCCAGCCGCATCAGTCGGCGTCCACGTCCGCCGGGGTGACGTCCGCGCCCTCCGGGTCGAGCAGACCCGGGCGGTCGGCGACCACGACGTACCGGCCGCCCAGGTCGATCTCCGGAACCAGTTCCTCGACCAGGGGAACCAGTACGGCGTTCCCCGCGGGCCGGCGGATCTCCAGCAGGTCCTGGGACGGCAGGTGGACCACGTCGATGACCTCACCGGCCACCTCGCCCTCGGTGGTCCGCACGGCCAGGCCGATCAGTTCGCGGTCGTAGAACTCCTCCGGGTCCTCCGGCCGTTCGTCGTCGGACACCTCGGCCTGCAGCGACAGGTTCCGGAGCTGCTCGGCGGCGGTCCGGTCCGGGGCCTCGGCGAACTTCACCAGCAACCGCCCGCTGTGCCACCGGCTGGACTCGACCGTCAGCTTGCGCGGCGTCCGGGAGTCCGTGACCAGGATCGCGCCGTCGGCGAACCTCCGGTCCGGCTCGTCGGTCCGCACGACCATCCCGACCTCGCCCTTGATCCCATGCGCCCGGCCGATCCGGCCGACGATCACCAACACCGCACTGTCCCTCTCTGTCCCTGCAACTGACTTCTACTGAAGATAGGCCGGAGGGCCGCACCCGTGTGGGTACGGCCCTCCAGGAAGTACTTCGAGTTCAGCGGCGCGGGCGCCGGTTGAGCTCGTCGACGAAGTCGATCCGGAGCGAGGACTCGGAGCTGAGCGCCCCGACCACGGTACGGATCGCGGTCGCCGTCCGGCCGTTGCGGCCGATCACCTTGCCGATGTCGTCGGGGTGCACGTGCACCTCGAGGGTGCGTCCGCGCCGCAGGTTGCGGGACCGGACACTGACGTCGTCAGGGTTGTCCACGATGCCTCGGACCAGGTGCTCGAGCGCCTCGGTCTCCATCATGGTCAGGCCTTGGCGTCGTCGGCCGGCGCCTCGGCAGCGGCCTCAGCGGCAGCCTCGGCGGCCGGGGCCGCAGCGGCCTCGTCCTTCGCGGCGGCCTTGGCCTCGTCCTTGGTGTCAGCCTTGGCCTCGTCCTTGGTGTCAGCCTTCGCGTCGGCCTTGGTGTCAGCCTTCGCGGCGTCGTCCTGCTTCGGGGCCTTCTTGGCGGCCGCCTTCTTGGTCGTCACGGCCTCGGTCTTCAGAGTGCCGTGCGCATCGGCGAGCGCCTCGTTGAAGATCTCCTGCTTGTCCCGCTTCGGCTCGGCGACCCGCAGCGGCGCCGGGGCCGGCTCACCCTTGAACTTCTGCCAGTCGCCAGAAGCCTTGAAGATCGCGGTCACGGCCTCGGTCGGCTGCGCGCCGACGCCCAGCCAGTACTGCGCCCGGTCCGACACCACGTGGATGAACGACGGCTCGGTCTTCGGGTTGTACTTACCGATCTCCTCGATGGCGCGACCGTCCCGCTTGGTCCGGGCGTCCATGACGACGATGCGGTAGAACGGCGCACGCTTCTTGCCCATGCGCTTCAAACGGATCTTGACTGCCACGTTTGGGTGGTCTCCCTTGGAAATACAGAACGGGTGAGCGGTACGGACGTCGTGGGGACAACGGGTGACCACTCGAATGGGCCGGCCGGCACGTGGAGTTAGAGGGCTGCACGAAATCCAGACGGACTCAGCCTGACATTGTGCCAGATCCGCGGCCCTGGACCCAATCCCGTACAGATCACCTGAACGCCTGCAGATCCGGTAGGTGCTCGACGTAGCTGTCCAGTAACTGTCCCGCGGTGTTGACCGAGTCGATCAGCGGATGCCAGGCGAACGCTCGCAGCGCCGCCGACCGCGATCCCGACGCGGCGGCCTCGATCGTCGACCGCTCGACCGCCTTGACCGCGCTGACCAGTCCGGCCTGATGGTCGGTGAGCTGGGACACCGTGAGCGGACGAGCGCCGTTCGCGTCGACCGTGCACGGGATCTCGACCACCGCGTCGTCGTCCAGGTGCCGCAGCGTGCCGCGGTTGCGCACGTTCAGGATCAGCGAGGCCCGCTCGTTGTGCGCGATCGCCCGCATCAGCGACAGGGCGACCTGCTCGTACCCACCGGCCGACATGTCGCGCTCGTCCCGCTCCCCCGCGTCCGCGACGGCACGGCTTTCCACCATGTACGTCGACTCGCGCTCGGCTCGCGTCTTCTGCCACAGCTCCAACGCGTTCGCCGGGTGCTCGGCCGTCTCGGCGTAGAAGGCGGACTGCTGCTCCAGCAGGAACTTCCCCCGGGTCCGCTCCACCGACTGCACCGCGGCCAGCGTCTCCCGGGCGAAGTAGTAGTAGTGCAGATACTCGTTCGGGATCGCACCGAGTGTGCGCAACCACTCGACCCCGAAGAGCCGCCCTTCCTCGAATGCACCGAGCGCGGCCGGATCCGCGAGCAGCGCCGGCAGATGATCGACACCACCCGAGTGCAACCCGCGCAACCAACCGAGGTGGTTCAGCCCGGCGTAGTCGTAGAAGGCCTGCGAAGCGTCCAACCCGAGCGCGAGAGCAGCCCGACGCCCCAGCCCGGACGGCGAGTCGCAGATCCCGATCACCCGGTCGCCGAGGTACGGCAGCATCGCCTCGGTCACCATGCCGGCCGGGTTCGTGAAGTTGATGACCCATGCCTCGGGCGCCAGCGCAGCCACCCGCTTGGCGATGTCGACCGCGACCGGCAGGGTCCGCAACGCATACGCGATCCCACCGGCTCCGACGGTCTCCTGCCCCAGTACGCCGAGGTCGAGCGCGACCCGTTCGTCGATCGTGCGGCCCTCGAGCCCACCGACCCGGATCGCCGAGAAGACGAAGTCCGCACCGCGCAGCGCCTCGTCCAGATCGGTTGTCTCGGTGACCACCGGCGCTTCCCAGCCGTCAACTCCACCGGCAGCTGCACCCAATCCCGGGGCCCCACCAGGACCGAGCGCGGCCTGCTGCCGCAATACGGAACCTATCGACGACAACCGGGAGCGGTCGGTGTCGTAGAGAACCACGGACGTGATCCGGCCGACGCCTCGATCCGAGAGCAGGGCCTGATACACGAGGGGCACGCGGAATCCGCCGCCCCCCAGGATGGTCAGTCTCACGCCAGCACCACCTGAACCCCCGCCTCAGCCAATTGGGCCCGGGTCGCCTCGTCGGCGTCGGGCTCCGTCACCACCATCGTCAGCTCCCCCGGCTCGCACACCTTCGCGACACCGTGACCGGGGAACTTGCTCGCGTCCGCCAGCAGCACCACCCGGTCGGCCGCCTGGATCATCGCCCGCTTCACCGGGACCTCGATCATCGTGCTGTCCATCACCCGGCCGTCCGGGCGGACCCCGCTGGTGCCGAGGAACAGCGTGTTCACGTGTAGCTGTCGCAGGCTCTCCTCGGTCAGGTACCCGACCAGTGAGCGGTAGCTGCGCCGGACGAATCCGCCGAGGATGATCAGCTCGATCTGCTCGTCGTTCTGGAGCTCCTCGAGGACGGCGAGGTTGCTCGTCACCACCGTCACTGAGCGACCATGCAACTGTTTGGCAAGTTGCAGCGCCGTGGTGCCAATGTCGAGCAGGATCGATTCGCCATCCTCGATCAGCTCCGCCGCCTTCCGCGCTACCCGGTCCTTCTCGTCGGTCCGGACCGCGCTGACCTCGGCGAACGGCTCGTCCCCACCGTCGACGGCGAGCGCGCCGCCGTACACCCGGGTGAGCCGGCCCTGCTCGTGCAGGGACTCCAGATCGCGGCGGATCGTCGCCTCGCTGACCCCGAGCTGGGCAGCCAGCGCCTTCACGCCACCGGCCCCATCGGCCCGGAGTGCGCGAACGATCTGATCCTGACGCTGCTTCGGCAACACAGAGAGACCGTACCACGCAAAGTCCGTCATATTCACTCATTTCTTTGCGCAGCTATTGCGTACTCTGCTCAAGAGCTCCAAACTGACTGCACGAATTTGAGCGACCCTGCAGGAGTGTGCTGACGATGAGCGAGCTGGATGTGGTGGTGTCCGGCCTGGTCTTTCACGACCTGGTGCTCGGGCTGCCCACCCCGCCACGCCCCGGCACCGAGGTCTGGGCGACCGGCTCGAACGAGAGCCCGGGCGGGATCGCCAACTTCGCCGTCGCGCTGTCCCGGCTCGGTCTCCGGACCGGGCTGGCCGCAGCCTTCGGCGCCGACGACCTCGGCGACCGGGTCTGGTCCCGGCTCGCCGACGACGAAGGCATCGATCTGAGCCTCTCCCGCAGGCTCGCCGGTTGGCAGACCCCCCTCACAGTGGCCCTTGCCTACGAAGGTGATCGGGCACTGGTCACTCGGGGTACCCCTCCCCTGCTGTCGGCCGACGAGCTGATCACCGCGCCGCCGGCCGCCCGAGCCGTCGCCGCCCATATCGGACCCTGGCCGAACGATTGGTTGGCGAAGGCGAAGGCGGCCGGCAGCGTGGTTTTCGCGGATGTCGGCTGGGACCCGTCGGAGCAGTGGGACCCCGCCGTGCTCGACCAACTCGAGCACTGCGATGTGTTCCTGCCGAACGCTGCCGAGGCGATGCACTACACCCGCACCCACAGTCCGGCCGAGGCGCTCGTCCGGCTCGCCGAACTGGTACCGCTCGTCGTCGTCTCCAACGGTGCCGACGGCGCCCTGGCGATGGACGCCGGCACCGGCGAGCGGGTCGCGGTACCGGCACATCAGGTCCAGGCGGCGGACACCACCGGGGCGGGTGATGTGTTCGCCGCCGGGTTCATCGCGGCGACGTTGTGGGAGCTGTCGCTCTCCGAGCGGTTGCGGTTCGCATCCCTCGTGGCGGCGATCTCGGTGACCCGGCTGGGCGGCGCCGACGCGGCGCCGCGCTGGTCCGACCTCGCCGCCTGGCACCAAAAACACCCGGAAGACCAATCCCTCGCCGCGCTGCTCAGCGCGCACCACGACCGTGCAGTCAACGAGGCAGTCACCAGTGCAGTCAACGGAAGCGCCGATGGGCGCAACCAGTCAGAAAGGTAGAACCATGGAGCTCTCACGTCGTTCGCTGCTAGCAGGGGGCTTCGCGCTTGTCGGCGGCACAATGGTCGGCTGCTCGTCCGGTATGGACACCAGCGCCCCCGCCAAGACGAACGTGGCCACCACCCTGGTCCTGTGGTGCTGGCCGGGCGGTCTGGGCAAGTCGGTCCTCGACGAGACCATCACGCACTTCCCGGACCCGACGATCAAGTACTCCGAGATCGGCGGCGACTTCAAGCAGAAGCTGATCACCACCTTCAACGGCGGTACAGGGATCCCCGACATCACCGGTATCAAGGGCGAGGACATCGCCTCGATGCTGCCGCAGGCCAACCGGTTCGTGGACCTCAAGACGGTCGGCGCGGACGCGATCCTCGGCGACTACCTGGAGTGGAAGGTCAAGCAGGCGACCACGCTCGACGGCAAGGTGCTCGGCATCCCGATCGACATCGGCCCGACCGCGCTGTACTACCGCGAGGACGTGTTCACCAAGGGCGGCCTGCCCGGCGATCCGGCCAAGGTCGCGGCCGAGCTGAGCACCTGGGACGACTTCATCGCCGCCGGCGTGGAACTGCGGAAGGCGAACCCGAAGGCGCCGATCGTGTCCGACGCCACCGACTTCTACGACATCATCATCGGCCAGAACCCGACCCGGTACATCGACAAGGACAACAAGTTCATCGGCGACCAGGACCACATCCGCAAGGCCTGGGACATCTGCGTGAAGATGATGACCAGCAAGGTCGACGGCAAGACCCCGGGCGGTTCACCGGACTGGAACGCCGGGCTCGACCAGGGCACCGTGCCCGCGCTGGTCGGCGCCGCCTGGGTCGCCCTCGACGTGAAGGCCGCCTGCAAGACGAGCGTCGGCAAGTGGCGGCTGGCGCCGACCCCGAGTGGCCCGGCGAACTTCGGCGGCTCGTTCCTGACCATCACCAAGAACGCGGCCGACCCGGCGAAGGCGTTCGAGGTGATCAAGTACATGCTCAACGCTGACAACCAGGCCAAGGCGTTCGCGGACGCGCAGATCTTCCCGGCCACGCCGGCGGCGTACGACAAGCCACAGCTGAAGGCCGCGGACCCGTTCTTCGGCGGCCAGGTGCCGATCGAGGTCTTCGGCCCGGCCGCGAAGAACATCCCGGTCGCCTACGAGGCGCCGGCCGACTCCGCCGTCGCCCAGCCGTTCAAGGACGAGCTCAAGTCGGTCCAGTCCGGCGCCAAGGCGTCCGACGCCGCCTGGTCGTCCGCGGTCTCCAAGGCCAAGGCGATCGCCAAGCGGCAGGGGGTGCAGTGACCGGAACGGCGATTGCGCCGGCACCGTCGGCCGAACCACTGACCGGGCGCTCGTCCGGTCAGCGGAGCGGCCGGCGGGTCTGGTCGTACTGGCGGTTCTACCTGGCGCTGTCGCCGTTCTACGTCCTGTTCGCGGTCTTCGGGTTGTACCCGATGCTGTCCACGATCGTGCTGGCGTTCCAGCGCTGGGACGGGTTGAGCCCGCGGCGGTTCACCGGCCTGGACAACTTCCGGTTCCTGTTCGAGGACCCGACGTTCTGGCTGTCGCTGCAGAACACGGTCGTGCTGTTCTTCATGTCGACCATCCCGACGCTGTGTATCGCGCTGGTGCTGGCCGTGATGCTGCAGTCGGCCGTGCGCTTCACCGGGGTCTACCGGATCGCCTACTTCATCCCCAACGTCACCTCGCTGGTCGCGATGGCGATCTTCTTCAGCGCCGTGTTCAGCACCAACTTCGGCCTGATCAACGCCGGGCTGCGGTCCCTCGGCATCCCCGAGCAGGACTGGCTCGGCCAGCCCTGGGGGATCAAGATCGCGGTCTCGACGATGATCGTGTGGCAGTGGGTCGGCTACAACACCCTGATCTACCTGGCCGGTCTGCAGTCGATCCCGAAGGACCAGTACGAGGCGGCCAAGGTCGACGGCGCCGGTCCGGTCCGGACGTTCTTCTCGATCACGCTGCCGCAGATGCGGTCGATCGTGTTGTTCACGGTGATCATCTCGACCATCGGCGGATTGCAGACCTTCACCGAACCACAGGTGATGGTCGGCAACAGCGGCGGTACCGGGCAGAGCGGGATGACGGTCGTCCTGTACTTCTACCGGGCCGCGTTCCTCGACAACGACTACGGGTACGCCGCGGCGATCGCGCTCAGCATCTTCATGCTCGTGTTGTTGTTCACGGCAATCAACTGGCGGATCTTCCGGGTGAGGGGTGACGCGAAGTGATGCGCTACCGACTGCGCGGTATCGCGCTGCACGTCGTCCTGGTGTTCGCGCTCGTGCTGTTCATGTTCCCGTTCGCGTGGACCCTGATCATGGCGTCGAACAGCACGGCCGACATCTACCGGTTCCCGCCCAAGTTCACCTTCGGGGACCAGTTCGACGACAACGTCCGGCACGTGCTGGAGAACGTGGCGTTCTTCCAGTCGATGACGAACACCGCCGTGGTGGCGATCTCGACCACGGCGCTGGTGCTCTTCTTCGACTCGCTGGCCGCGTTCACCTTCGCCAAGTTCCGGTTCCCGGGCCGGAACGCCTTGTTCGTCATCCTGCTGGCGACGATGCTGCTGCCCGCACAGCTGGCCGCCGTACCGCAGTTCCAGACCATGGCGCTGCTCGGCTGGGTCGGTTCGCTCAAGGCGCTGATCGTCCCGGCCGCGGCCAACGCGTTCGGCATCTTCTGGATGCGGCAGTACTTCCAGAACTCGATCCACGACGAACTGGTCGAGGCCGCGACGCTGGACGGTTGCGGTTTCCTCCGGACGTACTGGCATGTGGCGCTGCCGTCGGCACGGCCGGCGCTGGCGTTCCTCGGCATCTTCACCTTCGTGGCGTCCTGGAACGACTACATGTGGCCGCTGATCGTGCTGACCAACCCCGACCATCTGACCCTGCAGGTCGCGCTGTCCCAGCTGAACCGCTCGCACGGCGTCGACTACAGCATGGTGATGACCGGCGCGCTGATGGCGATGGTCCCGTTGATCATCGTCTTCGCCGTCTTCGCCCGCCAGTTCATCAAGGGCGCGACGGAGGGAGCCATCCGCGGCTGAGGCTCAGTCGGGGCTGACCCTCGCGAAGAGCTGATCGGCGCCCGGGCCGGTCAGCTCGGAGCGCTCGATCGGGCGGCCGTTCAGCAGCCGAAGCAGGCACTCACCGGAGGCGTGTACCTCGGGGCCGTCGCCATGGGACCAGTCGTAGCCGATCGCAACCAACTTGAGGCCGGCCACCCGCTTACGGGTGCTGCCACCGACGACGACCGTCAACGGCCAGCGCAAACTCAGCGAGGCGTCCGCCGCCAGTCCGAACGCGGCTACCGGGACCGGCCGGGGCTTGCCCAACGGCCGCCTGATGTCGATGGCGTGCACCAGTGCCTCGATCAGGGCCGCCGGAATCGGTACGCCGGGAGGCGTGGCACCCGTCTCCGCGTTCTCCTTCAGTTGCGTGAGGATCGCGTCCGTCCCGCGACGCGCCCAGACCCTCGCGCTGTCGGCGCTGGCCTTGTTGATCCGGAAACCCGCCTTCGCCAGGCCGACCGCGGTCTGGGCTCGCGGCATGACCGGCGCCCAGGCGATGTGGGCGGCGACCTCTTGGACCGTCCACGCCCCACACAGCGACGGCGTCGACCAATCCTCCGGAGCGAGCGTCTCCAGGAACTCGATGAGTGCGAGACGCTCGCTGCGAATCAGCTCTGTCAGCTCCGCCATGACTACTCCCCCGCGGTCGGCTTGATTCGTAGTACCGGCCGCAGGCTCGACGCCAGGGCGGCAAGCAAGACGACATGGCCGCACAGCATCCCTGTGAAGTAATTGGGCGCCGCACTCACGCTGATGGGGTAGATCCCCGCCGCGATGAACAGCAGCAGGTACGACGCGGCCATGCCGACCGCCATTGCGGTGTCGGCCGCCGTCGTTGCCAGCAGCACCAGTGCGGCGGCGATGACCGGCAGCAGGAGTGCTAGGCCCCTCGTGTACGTCGTTGCGGACGAACCGTCCTCTGCGGGCACCAACTGCACCACCACCAGGAGAACGAACCCGGCGGCGAGCAAACTGCCCGTCAGTCGGTCGGGACGGCGATATGGCGACGCGAGGCGGGGGCCTGCGCTGCCCATGAGGAGGAGCAGCATCACGGTGCCGATCGCCAGTGATGCCGACCAGGGGTACACGTTGTCGTCGTACGGGATCCGGCCGCCGAGGATGACCACGCCCGCGGTCGCGAAGAGGGCGGCCGCACCGGCGGCGACACCCGCCGCGTAGGCCCCGACTCGTCCCGGACGCCACGCAACGGCCGCTCCGAGCAGGGCGATGATCGACGCTGCCAGGGTCCCGTCGGCGACGTGCCGGTAGAGGTCCGGTGTGCCGATGTCCGAGTTGTACCAGAGCTTGAGTTCGTCAGCGATTCCCTTCTGATTCACGTAGGCCAGGAGCAGGGCGCCGAGGCCGGCCACCACAGCTGCCACCGCTCGGTTACGCCTCAGCCAGTCGGTGATACTTGCCGGCACGGTCGGTTGCTCGATGCCGGTTTGCGGCAGCGGTCGCCCGGCCGCGTAGACGATTCCCACCAGCACCAGCACGCTGCCGACCGTGGCGCTGAGGAAGGCGGACCGCGAAGCGTCTGTGGTCAGGCCCCTGATGATGGAGACGATCCCGATCAGCACATACGTCGACGCCGTCGCGCTGAGCCACAGTCTTGCCGGGGCTTGTCTGGCTGCCAGAGCGGGCCACGCGACCGCGACCGTGACGATCGCATCCAGTGCAGCCAGCTTGGTGACATCAAGGAAGGCGTACCCGCTGTCCTGCTTGATGGCCGTACTCACGAGCAGCATGATGCCGCCGGCAATGACCAGAACCGCGGCTGGGATCGGTACCGGCCAGAGGTGCAGGCGCCCCGGCCCCAGCTGGACCAGCAGAACGGCCAACATGCCGACGGCGATCGCTGTCGCGGCGGTCCAGTTGCCGACTTCCTCGCCGGCGATGCGGCCGCCCAGGACCAGCATGCCGCCCTCGACGACGAAGGCCGCGCAGCCGGCGACCACACCCAGTACGAGCGGTGCCCCTCGTCCTGACCACCGGGCGACCAGACTCGCCACGAGCGCGCCTAGCGACGAGACGACCATCGTGTCGCCCCAGCTCCGGTACACGGACCACCCGGTCGACTCGTCGGACCACATCAGCCGCGAGTCCACCTCTCCCGGCCAGTTCACCAGCAGCAACACCAACGCACCGACGGTCAACGCACCGGCCACCCACCATGGAACCGCAACCGCGGCCGGTTCAGCAGTCAACGCCGCAACCCCCACCGGCCGCCCCACCTCCGAGACCGGCACGTGCTCAGGCGATGGCACCTGCTTGACAGGTGGTGCCTCCCCTGCGGGTGGCGCCTCGTCTGACACCGGCGCCGGCGGCTGGGGCTCAAGCGTGGACGGCGCTTCAGGCGTGAGCCGCTGCTCCGGTTCGGGCTCGGGTTCTGGTTCGGGTTCCGGCTGTGGCTGAGGTTCCGGTTCAGTTTCTGGTGGGGGTGGGGGCTGGGCTTCTGGTAGGTGCTTGGTTTCGGGGCCCTGCACCCTTACTGGGACCGTGTGCTCGCCGGTGGGGCCGGCGAGGATGATCGAGGCTTCGTGGGGGCCGGGTTCGGGCGGGTCGGCGGTCACCCGGATGACCGTGCCGATCTGCTCGACCCGGATCCATGGCACGGTCGACGTCGCCACCGCGGTGAGCGCGATCGGCGATCCCGCCAGGCGAAGCTCAGCCGGCGTGTCCCCGGCGCCGAGATCCAGCTCTTCCGGCGTTGCCCGGGGCAATGATTGGTCGAGCGCGCGCCGGGCCGCCTCGGAGACCTTCCGGCTGTCGTCGTCCACCATCCGGCCCAGCGCCTGCCACGCGGCGTACGCCTGTCCCAGGTCGGACTCGTGCGACTTCTCGCGGAGATAGTCGACGACGCCGAAGCGGGTCGCCGTCAGCGGGCTCTCCATCGCCTCGAGCAGTTCCGGGGCCAATGGAGAAGGCGTGATCCGGCGTACCCGGCTGCGGGCGATCAGCAGTTCGCCCTGCGACCCGAACGTCCACATCTGCGGGTTCTGGTTCGGCGTCACCCGGTGGACCCGATCGGTCACGTAGCCGACCAACTCGGTCAGACCGACCCACCCGTCTCCGTCCCGATCGGCCTCGCCCGTTGTCAGGCCATCGACCACCGCTCCGGTAAACACCGACGGCGTCGCCGCCGACGCATCGGTCGCGAGCTGACCACCTTCGAAGGCGTACTCCATTGCACTGGACGCCGTGACCACCACCCTGCCGCGCCCGCCGCCCACGCCTTCCTGCCCCGCGAACGCATCCCGCACCTGGGCCTCACCGGCCGCCCGGACGACCATCCCGCGCGGGAACGCACCGCCGTAACAACAGTCCAGGAACAACGCGATCCGCTGCGCCCGGCTGTCCGCCATCTGCCGGTTCACGAAGTCCGCGGCCACAGCGGTGGACGCCAGCCGGGTCGGCAAGGTGTCGGCGACCGCGAGGAACAGTTCGCCGGCCCCGTTCTTCAGCCCATGGCAGGAGAAGTGCAGCAGTAACAGATCCTCCGGCGCCCGATCCGCGAAGAAGTTCTCGACCGCGAACCGGATCGCCTGCGCCGACTCATTCCGCAGTACCTGGACCTCGAAGCCGCCGACCGACGGATCGGCCAGCGCCTCCGCCAGGGCGGCCGCGTCCTGTGCCGGAGCCACCAGCCGACGCAAACCGGGATCGTCGTACTGGTCGTTCGCCACGACGAGCGCGACACGTGAGCCGTCCATCTCATCAGTCCGTCGCCGAGTGCTTCTTCACCCAGGCGTCGACGAGCTGTTGCTGTACTGCGTCGCTGGCTCCGGTCAGCTCGATCACGTCCCCGTCGATCGCGATCTTCACCGTCCGCCCACTGCCGGACCTCTGCAGCCAGGCGCGCACCACCGCCACGACGGCGCCGACAGCCTGCAGGCCTGGCGCCAGCGAGACGGACAGCACGCCGGCGAGCGCGGCGAGGCCGCCTCGCGTCCCCTCCGGTGCCTCGCCCTCCCGGTAAGGCTCGACCGAGCGGACGTCGAGCGTCAGCAACTCCTGGCGCAGCTGCAGCGCCAGCTCCTCGAGCCGTGCGTCATCGGACCCGACTTCTTCCACCCCAACGCGAACCTCCGCGCCCATCACGCCTCCCCCATCCCCCAGGTCGTGTCGACTCTCCAAGGATGGGCTTGTGCCGCCTCGACCACAAGGCGTGACGTGATGTCGGCGCGGCCGGATAAGCTTCCGGAACTGCTGTGGATCGGTGTGCGTCGGAGGGGTCGACATGGTTGGCAAAAGGGGACGCGTGGTCGGGCGGGTCGGGCCTGGGATCGTCGGTGAAGTGATGCTGCCGGTCCGCGGTGCCACCGAGGCCTTCTACGCTTACCCCGCGGCCGACGAGGTGATCGAGGTGGGTACGCCGGTGGTGGTGGTCGACTTCGACCCACCCCGGACGGTCTACGTCGCTCGCGCCTTCTGAACACTCGTTCCCTGGAGGGGAAATGCTCTGGACGTACCTGATCATCGGTGCCGTCGGCCTGGTGGTCCTGCTCATCCTGTTCCGGATGGTCTGGCGGGTGGCGGAGCCGAACGAGGCGCTGATCATCTCCGGCCTCGGCGCGCACTCGAGCGCCGAGCAGATCAACGAGACCCTCGGCTTCAAGATCGTGGTCGGCCGCGGTACCGCCGTACTGCCGGGCTTCCAGACCGTACGGCGGCTGCCGCTGGACATCCGGGCCACCCCGCTGACGGTCACCTGTGTCTCCAGTCAGGGCATCCCCCTGCACATCAAGGGCGTCACGGCGTACAAGGTGGGCGACGACTACGGCTCGATCGCGAACGCGGCCCGGCGGTTCCTGGAGCAGAGCGACGAGCAGGTGATGAGCACCATCCACGAGCTGTTCGCGGGTCACCTGCGCGCGATCGTCGGTTCCACCACGGTCGAGGAGATGCTGCACGACCGGGAGACGCTGACCACGAACATCCGCGGCTCGCTGGCCGGTGACATGGAGAAGCTCGGCCTGGTGGTCGACTCGCTGCAGATCCAGGAGATCGACGACGAGTCCGGCTACATCAAGAACCTCGGCCGTCCGCAGGCCGCCGCCGTCGAGGCCGCGGCCCGGATCGCGCAGGCCGAGCGGGACCGGGAGGCGACCGAGCGCGAGCAGGTCGCCGCGGCGGCGAAGGCGGCCGCGGTCCGGCAGAGCTCGATCGCGCAGGCCGGGTACCAGGCCGAGGTCGACCAGGCGAACTCCAAGGCCCAGCAGTCCGGCCCGCTGGCCGAGGCGCTGGCCCGCCAGGAGGTCGTGGTCGCCGAGACCGAGACCGCCAAGCTGAACGCGTCGCTGGCCGAGAAGCAGCTGGAGTCGACCGTGCTGAAGCCGGCCGACGCCGAGGCGTACCGGCAGCGCACGCTGGCCCAGGCCGCCCGCGACGCGCAGATCGCGGCGGCCGAGGCGCAGGCCCGCGAGGTCACCCTGCGCGGTGAGGCGCAAGCGAAGGCCACCGAGCTGAACGGTAAGGCCGAGGCGTCCGCGGTGCAGGCGAAGGCGATGGCCGAGGCGGCCGGTATCAAGGCCCGGGCCGAGGCGCTGGCCACCAACACCGACGCGGTCGTCGCGCAGCAGCTCGCCGAGGCGTACCCGGAGATCGTGGCCGCGGCCGCCAGCTCGTTCGAGAAGGTCGGCAACATGGTCGTCCTGAACGGTGCCCAGGGCATCGAGGACACCCTGGTGAAGACCATCACCATGGGTGGTTCCGGGTTCGCGCTGGCCAAGCAGCTGATCGAGTCGCTCAGCGCCAAGCCGAACGGGCAGCAGCCCACCCTGGAGTCGGTCCCGGACGAGACGGCCTGACCTTTCGACCGTAGGTTAATCAGTCGGTGCCGCCACGCTGGTGGCGGTACCGACCGAGGCGCAGGCCGCGCCGAACTTCAAGGCCCCGTTCCCGTGTGGTCAGCGCTGGACCTACAGCCACCACTCGGCCGAGGTCCGGCTGGCTCTCGACTTCGTCCGCGCCGACGGCGGGACGACCAACGGCACTCCCGTACTCGCCTCAGCGGCCGGTACGGCGACCCGCCACTCCCAGCCCAGCGGAGCCGGCAACTACATCGTCATCGACCACGGCGGCGGCTGGAAGACGTACTACTTCCACCTCGCCGCGTACTCCGTCCCCAACGGCGCGGCCGTCTCCCAGGGCCAGCAGATCGGCACCACCGGCAGCACCGGCAACTCGTCCGGACCGCACATCCACTACGAGCAGCTGTACAACGGCGTCGGCCAGACGATCGTCATCAACGGCGGCTCGCTCGCGCCGTACCCGGGCTCGTACCACCAGAAGTACCTGACCAGCGACAACGGATGCGGCGGCGGTGGCGGTACGCCGTTCATGACCTGGGGCTCCGGAATTCGGGTCCGCTCCGACGCGTACCTGAGCTCACCGGTCGTCGGCACGATCCCTGGCCCGACCGAGGTCTTCGTGCTCTGCCAGAAGCAGGGCGACACCGTGACCGCCGAGGGCTACACGAACAACTGGTGGTCCAAGCTGCGCGACCAGGGCGGCTTCATCACCAACATCTACATCGACCATCCGGCCGCCCAACTCCCGGGCGTCCCGATCTGCTGAGCTGACAAGAAGCCCGGATCCGCCTTGTTCCAAAGGCGGATCCGGGCCTCCTTGTCGGGCACAGCTGCTATGCCGTGTGCAACGTGAGCCCGTAGGCGGACAGGATCTCGTTGACAGGCTGGAACCAGGTCTCACCGCCGCTGCTGCAGTTGCCCCAGCCGCCGGAGGTGACGCCCTGGGCCTGGTCGCCGGTGATGAACGAGCCACCGGAGTCGCCGCCTTCGGCGCAGACGCTGGTCTTGGTCGCGCCGTAGAACAGCTGGCCGTTGCCGTAGTTCACGGTCTCGTTCTTGGCCAGGATGTGGCCGCAGTGCCAGTGCGTGGTCGACCCGCTGCGGCAGACCGACGTACCGACCGGCGCCTCCCACGAACCGCGGACCAGGTGGTCGCTGACCTGACCCCAGCCGAGCACGACCGGGACGGTCCACCAACCGTTGCCGACCGAGACCCACGCGTAGTCGTTGCCGGGGAAGGACCAGCCGCGGAAGCTGCCCATGTCCGAGCCGTCCCAGCCGCGGACCGTGCCACTGCGACCGCAGTGGCCGGCGGTGACGAATCCGCCGTGCACGGAGAAGCCGATCGAGCAGCGGATGTTGCTGACGTAGTACGGGTCTCCCCCGACCGTGCCGGCGGCGAAGGTACGCGGCGCCTGGGCGGCTACCTCCCGGACGGTGACGGCGCCGGCCTTCGACACCTTGTTGACGAAAGCATCGACCGCGGCGGATCGCTTGCCTGCTTGGACGTTCACGACGACGCTGCCGCTCATCGGGTCGGCCGACCAGCCGCTGACGGCATCCGGCACAGCCTTGCCGGCCAGCTTGTCGACGGCAGCCTTCCGCTGATCGAGCTGCTTGGTCGACGCCGGTACTACGGACGCCTCGGCACCCGTTGCCCGTACCGCAGCCGCTGCCTTGGGGTTGGTGACCCCGACGATCAGCTTCTGCCGGGCGGCGTCGTACCAGACACCTCCGAAGGCGGACCCGGCTGCGCGCTGCGCGGTCGGCACCAGCTTGGTGGCGGCCGACTCGGCCGTCAGTCGTTCCTTCATCTGCCGCTCGGTCAGGCCGAGATCGTTCTGCATCGCGGCTGCCTGGCGCGGTACTGCGAGCTCCGAACCGGCGGGCGGCTGCTCCGGAGTTGTGGCCGCGACGGCCTGGCCGGGAACAGTGAGCATGGCGGCGACCACGGCGGTGGCCAACAGGACTTTCATGGGGACTCTCCTCACCTCGGGGCGGGTTGGTGCGGTGAGAGCGCTCTCGCGACACAGCGTCCTGGATCCGGCACAAACCGTCAAGACTTCGGTGCCGACGTTGTCAGAGCCCTGCCGCAGCGGAGGAGCTGGGCAAGCGGTTACAGCCCGAGGTGGGCCAGTACGGCGAGGACGCGGCGGTGACCGGAGTCGGTGGGTGGCAGGTCGAGCTTGAGGAAGACGTTGCCGACGTGTTTGTGGACCGCGCCCTCGCTGATCACGAGCTTCTCGGCGATCGCGGTGTTGCCGAGGCCCTCGGCCATCAGGGCGAGTACCTCGCGCTCGCGCGGGGTCAGGCGTTCGAGCGGGTTGCTCTTCTTCACCATCAACTGGCTGACCACTTCGGGATCCAGCACGGTCCCGCCCGCCGCGACCCGGTGGACCGCCTCCAGGAACTCGTCCACCCGGGAGACCCGATCCTTGAGCAGGTACCCGACCCCTCGCTGCCGGCGGCCAGCAACTCCGCGGCGTACACCTCCTCGACGTACTGCGAAAGACCAGCACGGGCAGACCTGGCCGAACCCGGCGGGCCTCGATCGCGGCGCGCAGGCCCTCGTCGGTGAAGGTGGGCGGCAACCGGACGTCGACGATCGCGATGTCCGGCGGATCGACCTCGACGGCCTTGGCGAAGGCGTCGGCGTCCTGAGCGACGGCGACGACCTCGAAGCCGGAGTTGCCGAGCAGCAGGCCGAGACCTTCGGCGAGGATCGGGTTGTCCTCGAGGATCACTACTCGCACGGCAGGATCACCTCGACCGTCGTCGGTCCGCCGATCGGGCTGGTCCCGTGGGCCGGCCTGCTGCACGCCTGAGGGCATGGCCTTGGGGGTCCCGGCAGCTGCGCCGGGACCCCCAAGGTCGGGGCGGTTCGGTCAGGTGCAGATCGGGACGCCCGGGAGTTGGGCGCTGGGGTGGTCGATGTAGATGTTGGTCATGTAGCCGCCCTGGTCGCGCAGCTTGGACCACCAGTTGTGCGTGACGCCCTCGGCGGTGACGGTGTCGCCCTGAACCTGGCAGACGACATACACCTGGGTCGGACCAGGCAGGGTGGTGACGATCGACGCGGACAACCTCGGCGCCGACCGGACCCGGACGCCGGTGCCGTAGGTGCTGAAGTTGTACTGCGGCGGCGGGTTCCCGTCATTCACCAGCTGCATGTAGTAGTTCCAGTTCCAGTGCGGACCCGGGTCGGTGTGGTCGTTACCGGGCACCTCGTTGTGACCGACGATGTGGGCCCGGTCCTTCGGGATGCCACGCCGGTCGGCGATGTTCTTGGTCAGCGCCGCGGACGCCCGGTACATCGCGTCGGTGAACCAGGACGGCTGGTCGACCCAGCCCTCGTGCTCGATCCCGATCGTGTACGGGTTGGCGCTGCGGACGTGCCAGGCGGTGTCCTTCTCCGCCACCATCTGGGTGATCTGGCCGTCGCTGGACCGGACCACGTAGTGCGCGCTGACCTGGGCCGACGGGTTCTTGAACCAGCTGATCGTGCCGGCATACGAGCCCTGGGTCACGTGGATGACGATCGTGGTGATCGCCGCGGTCCGGCCGACCCGGTAGTTGCTCGTGCTGGCCGCGTTCCAGATCGCGCCTGGGTAGTCCACCGCGGCGATCGAGGCCGGCGTCCTGGTACCCAGTGGGGCGACGTTCGCGTACTGGCCGCGGTCCGGGGTCACCTTCAGCGGCTTGGTGGAGACGCCTTCGGCCCCGACTCCGGTGCCGATGATCTTGTACACCTCGTCGGTGTAGAGCCGTGCGGTCGGGCCGTCCGCGGAGTGCGAGTACTGCGCGACGATCTCGTACCACTTGCCCGGATCCTTGCGGGCCTCGGCGGTGAGGCCGGCCTGGTCGGCGTACGAGTCGAGGACGGCGGCCGCACCGAGGATGTTGGACCCGGGGTCCTTGGCGAGCCTTTCGACACCGAGCCCGGTGAGCTTGGCCGCCTCCGACATGGTCGGGTTGGAGGGGTTGCTGACCAGGTGCATCAGGCCGTAGCCGTTCGCCTGGCTCGGTTGGCCGTCGTGGTCGTCGAGGTGGGATTCGGCGTACCCGATCCCGACG
This sequence comes from Kribbella caucasensis, assembly GCF_004361855.1. Taxonomy (GTDB): domain Bacteria; phylum Actinomycetota; class Actinomycetes; order Propionibacteriales; family Kribbellaceae; genus Kribbella; species Kribbella caucasensis. The sequence goes on along the minus strand of NZ_SNWQ01000002.1, from coordinate 671,016 downwards.
AGGAGCTCCCGCGGTACGTCGAACTGGCTGGCGGCGGTCCGGAAGGCGTCGGCCAGGCCGGGTGCGCTTGCGGGTTCGGGTGATTGGGCGGCGTTGCTCGGCATGGTGCCGCTGAGTGCGAGGGCACCGGCGGCCGCGGCTGCGAGCACCGCGGTCAGTCTGGGGATGCGGGCGGTCTTGCGCATGGCCGGATCCTTCCCCTGCTCCGTCCGCACGCGCCTCCCGCGACCGGACGTCCCACCGAGGGGCGTCGGCGGGTGCAGCTCACCGTAGGGGAAAATGTTCCCTCCATACCAGGGGTCAGGTGAACATCTTCCGGTCACGGCATGAACTTGCCTGGTCACGTATCGGTGATTCAGCCTTTGACGACGACTCAGCCTTTGACGACTCGGCCGCGCAGGACGATCAGCCGGGGGTGATCGAGTACGGCGGGATTCGCGCGCGGGTCCTCGTCGTACACGACCAGGTCCGCGGGCGCACCCGGCTCGAGCACCCCCGGTACGCCGAGCCACTCGCGCGCCGCCCACGAACCCGCGGCCAACGCCTCCTCCCCTGTCATCCCGATCTCGGTCAGCGCCTGGATCTCGGCCGCCACCAGACCATGACCGAGGACGCCGCCCGCATCGGTCCCGGCGTACACGGGCACGCCGGCCTCAACCGCGTTTTGTAGCGTTTCGTGCCGCCGGTCGAACAGGTCGCGCATGTGGGCGGCGTACTGCGGGAACTTCGCTTCGGCCTGGTCGGCGTACATCGGGAAGTTCTCCAGCTGGACGAGCGTCGGCACCACCGCGACACCGCGAGCGGCCATCTCGTCCAGCATTTCGGGCAGCAGGCCGGTGCCGTGTTCGAGGCAGTCGATGCCGGCGGCAAGCAGATCAGGCAATGCGTGTTCGCCGAAGACGTGGGCGGTGACGCGGGCGCCGAGCTCGTGGGCGCGGGCGATCGCGGCGTCGAGGACTTCGGCCGGCCAGCATGGGGTCAGGTCGCCGGCGTCCCGGTCGATCCAGTCGCCGACGAGTTTGACCCAGCCGTCCCCGCGGTGGGCCTCCTGCTCGACGTACGCGACCAGTTCGTCCGGCTCGATCTCCCAGCCGTAGTTGCGGATGTAGCGTTTGGATCTTGCGATGTGCCGGCCGGCCCGGATGATCTTCGGCAGGTCCTCGCGGTCGTCGATCCAGCGGGTGTCGGCGGCGGACCCGGCATCGCGGACGAGCAGCGCGCCGGCGTCCCGGTCGGCGATCGCCTGCTCGGTCTGGATCGCCTCGTCGACGGCTCCGCGCTGGTCCAGACCGATGTGGCAATGCGCGTCGACCAGGCCGGGCACGATCCAGCCGTCGGCGCAGATGGTGGTGACGTCGGCAGCGGTGGGCCGGTCGACAACCAGCCCACCGCTGAGGTGGATGTCCTGCCGCTCGCCGGCCGGCAGCACGATGCCGGCGAGCCTGAGTACCCCGGTTCCGGTCGTCATACCGCCGACCGTAACCGGGGTGGTGTCAGCCGTGCGAGCCGGTGCCCTGGGTGCAGGGCGTGGGGTTCGTCTCGGTGGCGCACGGCGAGCCGGTCGGAGAGTCCGTCGGTGTCGGCGTGGGGGTCGGTGTCGGCGTTGGGGTCGGAGTGGGTGTCGGCGTGGGGGTCGGCGTCGGCCGCGGTGTCGGCGTCTGCGTCGTCGGCCGGTCGGTCGGCTTCTGCGTCGGCCTGGTGGTCGGGCGGCTGGTCGGCGTCTCCTCGACCGGCAACGGGATCGTCGGCCGGTCGGTCGCCGTGGCGGTCGGCGTCGTCGGCTTCGGCGTGGCCTTCTTGTCGTCCGGGATGTCCGGGACGTCCCGCGGGTCGACCTTGCGCTCGGCGTTGCCACCCGGCTTGGGGGTGGACAGGTTGCCCTTCGCGTTCGGGATCAGCACGGCGCTCTTGCTGTACACCCGCATCCAGCGCAGCACGGTGGCCACGAAGTCCTTGGAGTGCTGGTACCGCAGCAGGGCCGCGACCAGGTCCCGGGGCGCCTTCAGGTCGTCGCCCTCGGAGCACAGGAAGACCGCGACGGTCGTGACCGCGTCGTACACGTTGTTCGGGTTGCGGTAGGTGTCGCCGTTGCCGTCGGCGCCGAACTCGGACCAGACGCCCGGGATGATCTGCATCGGCCCGACCGCGCGATCCCAGGTCAGGTCGGCGTCGTACCGGCCCTTGTCGGTGTCGCGGATCTTGCCGAGCCCGGCCTTGCCGTTGAGCACCGGGCCGAGGAGTTTGCCCCGGGTGGTGCCGGCCACGTCGACCCGGCCGCCGCTTGCGTGGTTCGACTCGACCTTGCCGATCCCGGCCAGCAGCGGCCAGGTGAGTCCGCAGTTCGGCCGGACGACGGCGAGGTTGGCGGTGGCCCGGCGGTACGCGGGGAATACTCCGCGCGGAATGCCGTTCACCGCGCCGGGGCGGCCCGGGCGGACCACGGACCGGCCGTCGGTCGCCCCCTGCACGGGGACGTCGGCACGGGCAGGCTTGTCAGATCCGATCCGGCCGTCCACTCCGGGACGCTGCGGAACGACCATGGTCAGTTCGTCGAACTCACCGCTGTTCAGCCCGGCCCCAGGCGAAGGGGCGACCGGGCTGTCCGCCGCGAGTTGACCGGAGGCACCGGTCCCACCCGAAGCGACTGTCACGATGGCCCCAACCAGGAGAGGGGCCGTGCACAGTGAAGCGATGATTATTTTGACCCGACGATTACCACTACGGGTTAGGCGCATAGTCCCCTCAACGACCGACGCGCCGGAAAGTTACCGAAGAGCGACGGAAAGTTACCTGAGTCGATAACACCCGCGTCAACAGCCTCCGAACCGCCTAAAACACCCGTACGCCGCGCTCCCACCTCCGCGCCCGCAGGTCCCGCCCCACTCCCACATCCACCTCCAACCCATCCGCCCGCCCCCTGATCGCCACTTTGGCGAATCTCAGAGGCTAACCTCCGGGAAGGGAGGCCGCCCCCTGAGAATCTGATGGGCCAACGTGTCGTCTCGGAGGTTAGCCTCTGAGATTTCCCCCTGGGTGGGACCGCAGCAGTCACGCGGCACCGGGAACGGCGGCCGGCCGAGCGGGCGGCGTACGGATGGGTGGTTCAGGAGGAGCTGGCGGTGGGGGTGCTGTCCGAGGCGGAGACGCTGTCCGAGGCGGATGTGCTCTCCTGCGCCGTGGGGGTGCAGGTCGGCGCCGGCGTCGGGGTCTCTGTTCCGGCCGGTGGGGTGTCGCAAGTCGGCGAAGGGGTGTCCGTCGTCGTTGGCGTGTCCGACGGGGTCGAGGTCGGCGGAGTCGAGATCGTCGGGTCCGAGGGCGACGGCGACGTCGGGGTCGAGGTCGTCGGGGTCTCGGTCGGCGGAGTCTCGGTGTCCTGAGTGTTCGTCGGCGTCGTCGGGGTCGTCGTGGGCGACGGGGTGAGCGTCGGCGGCGGGGGCTTGGTGGGGCTGTCCGACGGCGAGACGGTCCACGGGGGCTTGGGGCTGGTGGGCTTCGGGCTGACCGGGAGGGTCTGCGTCGGCGTCGTCGTGGGCGACTTGGTCGGCTGCTGGACGGCCGTAGTACTGGTGGTCGTCGCGGTCGCTGTCGGGATCGGTGTGGTGTCGTCGTCGCTCGGGAGCTCCTGATTCGGGTCATCGCCGTGCTGCACGTTGCCGTCGTCGCCCGGCTCGTCGATCACGCCGTCACCGTTCGGCGTGGTGATCGTCGACTTGCTGTAGGTCTGCATCCAGCGCAGCACCGTGGACACGTAGTCCATCGAATGGTTGTACCGGAGTACTGCCTGGACCAGGCCCGCCGCGTTGCTCAGGTCGGCGCCGCCCGAGCACAGATAGTCACCGGCCGCCCGGGTCGCGTCGAAGATGTTGTGCGGGTTCTTCAGCCCGTCACCGTTGCCGTCGGCACCGAACGACTTCCAGGTCCCCGGGATGAACTGCATCGGCCCGACCGCCCGGTCCCACTGGGTGTTGCCGTCGAACTGCCCCTGGTCGGTGTCACTGATCGCGGCCATCCCCGGACCACCGTCGAGTACCGGCCCGAGGATCTGCCCACGCGTGTTGCCCGCGGCATCGACCCGGCCGCCGGACGCGTGCGCGGACTCGACCTTGCCGATCCCGGCCAGCAACGGCCAGGTGATGTGGCAGCCGGGCTGCGCGAGGGCGAGGTCCCGGGCGGTCTTCTGGTACGCCGCGAGCACGGTGCTCGGGATTCCGGCAGCCGAACCGATCGGACCGATCACGGGCTGCTGCTTGTTGTCGATGGCACCGGTCACCGGTACCTCGATGGAGGACCGCTTCTCGGTGCCGACGCTGCCGTCCACACCCGGTTCGGCCGGTACGTCCTCGAGCAGGTCGTCGAAGATCGCGTCCTGCCGCGGCTGGGACAGTGCGTGCGAGTCGACCACGAACGTGTTGGAGGGAACGCCACCGGCGACGAACACGGCAACCATCGCGGCAGGCGGAGCGAGACAGATCCACGTCGCGGTCAGTTTCCCCCGCCACGTATCCAGATCTCTGAACTGCTGCCTCATCCGAACCGTCCCTCGACGTATTCCGCAGTACCAACTCCGGGCGTAGGGACGATCTTAGCCGCCGGCTGCCCCCCGACAACCAGTAACGGTGCGTCCGACCGACGCAGTCAAGGCCTCCCCCGAGGATGGTGACTATCTGTTACCTAGCTGCCAGGTGGCGTCGCCCACCGCGAGACGGTCGTCACTTTCCGTCGAGCATGTTCTTCAGGGCGTCCGGGAGCTCGAAGTCGTCGCCACCGGCCGCCGTACCGCCGAAAGCCGCGGGCAGCTGACCGGGCGCCGGCTCCGCGGGCTGGTTCGTGGCCTGGTTGGCGCGCTTGGCCGGGTTGCCGGAACCGCGCTTGGCCTTGCCCTTCTTCGCCTGCTGCTTGGCCCGCTTGCCACCACCCATCCCGGGCATCCCCGGCATCCCGGGCATCCCGGGCATGCCCTTGCCGGTGGCCATCGCGGACATCATCTTGCGCGCCTCGAAGAACCGCTCGACCAGCCCGCCGACGGTCGCCACCTCGGTGCCGGAACCCTTCGCGATCCGGGCCCGCCGGGAACCGTTGATGATGTTCGGGTCGGCCCGCTCGGCCGGCGTCATCGAGTGGATGACGGCCTCGATCCGGTCGATCTCGCGCTCGTCGAAGTTCTCCAACTGGTCCTTGAACTGGGCCGCGCCGGGCAGCATGCCGAAGATCTTGGTCAGCGGGCCCATCTTGCGGACCGACTGCATCTGGGCGAGGAAGTCGTCCAGGGTGAAGTCCTTGCCGCCCTTCTTCTGCAGCTTGGCCGCGGTCTTGGCGGCCGCATCCGCGTCGAAGGTGCGCTCGGCCTGCTCGATCAGGCTCATCACGTCGCCCATACCGAGGATGCGTGACGCCATCCGGTCGGGGTGGAAGACGTCGAAGTCCTCGAGCTTCTCGCCGTTGGAGGCGAACATCACCTGGCGGCCGGTGACGTGCGAGATCGACAGCGCGGCACCACCGCGGGCGTCACCGTCCAGCTTGGACAGCACCACCCCGTCGAAGCCGACACCGTCGAGGAAGGCCTGCGCGGTGGTGACCGCGTCCTGACCGATCATCGCGTCGACGACGAACAGGATCTCGTCCGGCGACACCGCGTCCCGGATGTCGGCCGCCTGCTTCATCAGCTCCTCGTCGACACCGAGCCGGCCGGCCGTGTCGACGATCACCACGCTGTGCTGCTTGGCCTTGGCCTCTTCCATCGCCTTCCGGGCGACGTCGACCGGGTTGCCGATGCCGTTGCCCGGTTCGGGCGCGAACACCGGTACGCCGGCCCGCTCGCCGACCACCTGCAACTGGGTGACCGCGTTCGGCCGCTGCAGGTCGGCGGCGACCAGCATCGGCGTCTGGTGCTTGATCTCCTTCAGCCACTTGGCCAGCTTCCCGGCCAGCGTGGTCTTACCGGCACCCTGCAGACCGGCCAGCATGATCACCGTCGGCGGCCGCTTGGCCATCCGCAGCTCACGGGTCTCGCCACCGAGGATCTTGACCAGTTCCTCGTTGACGATCTTGATCACCTGCTGGGCCGGATTCAGCCCGCCCCGGACGTCGGCCCCGCTGGCCCGCTCCCGGACCGCGCCGATGAACTCCTTCACCACCGGCAGCGCGACATCCGCCTCCAGCAACGCGATCCGGATCTCCCGGGTGGTCGCGTCGATGTCGGCGTCGGTCAGCTTGCCCTTCCCCCGCAGATTCTTGAACGCGGTGGATAGCCGATCGGAAAGCGTGTCGAACACGAGGAACAGTCCGTTTCTTTCGATGGAGCAGATCGTCACCACACAACCCGGCAACTCAGCGAGTCTACCGGCCCCCCAGCCCCCGGTACGCCGTACCGCCGCCACACCCCTCTCGCGGGACCCTGTGGACAACCGACACCAGCACACCCCACCGATCGCTATCGTGACGATCAGTCACCCCAGCCCAGGAGCCAGCCCCAAGGAGGCAGGACATGGACATCGCCAAGTTCAACTCGGTGTTCTCCGATGCGCGCCGCCGACAGCGCACCGAGCCGGACTTCGACGTCACCACGGCCCAGGCGTACCTGCGCGAACTGATCGCCAAAGAGCCCGACGACGACGAACGCGACTGGGCCCTCCGCATGATCGACCGCCTCGCCGAACCACTCCCCGACCCCCCACAGCGGAGCGAGCTCTACGCGGAAGCGGGCCGGATCCACTCAGCCGCCTTCTACTCCGGCGGCACGACCGAACAACAGCTCGCCGCCCTCGAAGCAGCCCGGCGCCAAATCTGGGCGATCGCCGACCGAGCGTCAGACGAGGAGGAAGCCGACATCCGAGCCATGACGAGATCCCTGGAACACCTGGAGAACGGCCTACGAAACCCCGACTGGCCAGCCGAACCGCCCGGCCAGTCGGGGTGAACAATGGCCGACCGGGATGGGCTCGTCCCACGCGACTCCGTCGTCTATCAGGAGTTCGTCCGCCTGTACCAAGTCGCCCGGCAGCTTCGTCCGACCAGCGTCGACCGCTGGAACGGAGACCTCTACGCCGTTGCGGCCGAGAACTGGGGTGCCTTTGACCCAGCGACGGGCTCCATCCGTCTGTCCCCGAGCCGGGTTCTCCGGCATCTCACCGGCTCGATTTCTCCGACCGAACCGCACCGGCAGGCCCAAGCGCTCGCCACCGTCCTGCACGAAGCAACCCACGCGGGGATGCTGACCGACGCGCCGGACGAGCCGAACGCCGTACGGACCAGGCACTCGCTGGGATTGATGGAAGGCATCGCCGAAGTCCGGACCCTGGCCGATTTCGACCTCTTCACAGAGCGCTCCGGCTACTCCGGGCTGGTCCTGGCGGAGCCGCAGTACCCCGGCGCGTTGACCGCCGCGGAAGGTCTGATCGCCCAAGCGACTGGACCAGCCAAATCCACCGTTGCGCTCCTTGAAGAGGCGACCCGCGGACCGGGAGTCATGCACTTCGATCAACTGGCTGATGCAGTGGTCCGGAACCGCTTGGCGGAGGTCGTTCCTCACCATCCAGAGCACCGGCGCGCCGTCCGTGCCGCACTGATCCCAACGATGACCCACGCGTATTGGCCGAGCATCCAGCATCGTCCCGCGGACGCGGGAGAACACCTCGCGAACGAGGTCCGCCAACATCTCAACGCCAAGGTCGACGAGATCCGTCGGTACTACTTGCCGAATCCGCAGCAGCCCTTCCCGGCGGAACCACCTAACCCAGTACAGATGCGGGCACCGGATACCGACGTACAGCATCGTGTGGCTGGCGCCGAGCAGATGAGGTTCCTTGCCGGCCAGGCGCCGCCGACGGGTGCTGTACATGCGAAACCGGCACTCGGGGACGGAGCACGCGACACCGGGGCGACGTCGGTACGGCCCCTCACTCACTCCCCCTCGCAGCGACCTCCGGATCGCCCGCGCGAGTAGAGCGAGCTGAGCCTGTGGATAAACGCCGACCGAGCCGGTGAAGACGCCGCCCGGATTCGTTATATGCCCCGCCCGCTGGACAGCGCCGAACAGGAACTCCTGGACAGCAGGTTCTATCCCTGGAGCGACGACTACGACCCGACGGCGGGCAGCTGATGGTGGCTGGTTGGCCCAAGGGCGAAACGTTTGACATGCCCATGCCGCGCCGGGAGCATTCGCTAACCGATTGTTTGTGATCTAGAGGTTAGGGGCCGATGTGGTGAAGCGGCGGGTGGTGGTGGATGGGCCGTCCAATTTGGGGTTGAGGCCGCCGGGGGTGGGGGTGGTGCCGGGGTGTTACAAGTTGGCGGGGGCGTTGCGGGATGAGGGATTCGTTCGGAGGGTTGGGGCGGAGGAGGGCGGGGTGGTGACGCCGCCTCGGTACGACCGGGGGGACTGGAAGCCTGGGGATGGGGTGTTCAACGCCGCGGCGATTGCCGGGTACACCGTGAAGCTGGCGGATCGGCTGGGGAAGTTCTTCGATGAGGACAAGTTCGTGGTGTTGCTGGGTGGGGAGTGCAGCAACCTGTTGGGGCCGGGGTTGGCGTTGCGGCGGCGGGGGCGGTTCGGGGTGGTGTATCTCGACGGGCACTCGGACTTCAGGACCGTGGACAACTCGCCGTACGTCGGGGCCGCAGGCGGTGAGGCGCTCGCGTTGGTGACCGGGCGGGGGCAGGCGGATCTGACCGACCTGGAGAAGCTCGGGCCGTACGCGAGGGACACGGACGCGGTACTGCTGGGGATTCGGGAGGACGACGAGTACGCCGGGGACGTGGAGACCGCCGGGATTCCGTTGTGGCGGGCAAGGGAGATCATCGACGACCCAGGGGCGGCCGCGGCCGGAGTACTGAAGTATCTCGAGCGGGACGAGCTCGACGGGTTCTGGGTGCATCTGGATGTGGACATCCTGGACGCCGAGGTGATGCCGGCCGTCGACAGCCCGGATCCGGGCGGGCTGGATCATCAGCAACTGAAGGACTTGTTGCGACCGATGCTGGCATCGGACAAATGCGTCGGGATCGACATCGGGATCTTCGACCCGGACCTCGACCCGGACGGACGCTATGCGGCGGAGCTCACCGACACCCTGGTGGACGCCCTCAGCTGATAGGCACGGCGCCGAAAGACAGAGCGCAACCCAAAAAGACACCGCCGGCTGGAGTGGCCGTCCAGCCGGCGGTGGTCAGTGGGCCGTCAGCTGAACGAGACGGGGATGTAGACGTCGCCGGTGCGGTCTTCGCGGCCAGGTGGTCGCGCCGGGTCACGATCGCGCAGGTGATCTCCGGGTCGCTGCAGTCCAGGCCGGTGTTCACCTCGCCGATGTGGATCTGCGCGGTGAACGTGCCGTCGGCGGCGATCGGGTAGGACGCGCTGCCGCCGATCGGGGCGTTCGTCACCCACGCGGACGCGCCGACCCCGGTACCGCCCTGGCCGTCGCCACCCGCACACGGGCTCGGCTTGGTTCCGTAGCTGTAGTCGGACGGTACAGCGCACAGGGCGACGTAGTACCCGGCCAGCGGGTTGTAGCCGCTGCCGGTGACCGTGATGGTCTCGCCGGCGGCGGCCAGACCGGTCGCGTTGGAGGCGTTGAGGGTCATGCCGAGGTTGCTGGCGCTGCCGGGCGCGGCCGAGGCCGGAGCGACCAGGCCGGCGGTCAGCGCGGTGGCGCCGCTGAGTGGAAGTCTCACTCCCAGACGACGGGCAGCCCGTGCGGCTCGGCCCGCCCGAGGATCCGCCGTACGCCGCCCGGCCACACCTGCAACGCGATCAGGAACTCGTGCCGGCTACCAGCAGTACGGCGCAACGGCTCGAAGCAGAGCCGTGCCAACGGGGCCGACCGAGTCGCCCGCTCCCCCAGTACTCCGATCGCCCGGTCCGCGGCCACCTTGTCGTCCGGCGTCAAGTACTGCCACATGACCGAGTGCCAGATCACCGTCACGTGTCCCTCGCTCAGCTCCACGTTCCGCAGGAAGGACAACGCGTCCTCCCGCCGTACGTCGGCCGGTACCTCCCGGGCCACCGCCAACGCACCACGCAAGCGCTCAAGTCGCGCGGCCTGGTCCGGCCACACGTACGACGTAAGCGTGAGCGCGCCGTCCTCGGACAACGGGTTCACCGGGTTGATGTCGCTCCCGATCCGGTCCGCGATCCGCAACCCCGGCACCGGCGCGATCCGCCGACCGGACCATGCGTCCCGGAACACCACCGGGCTCTCCACCGCCCCGTACGACGTCCCATCTGCAACGTCAAAGCGGAAGTGATCGGCGCGCAGGTTCAACCCACCGCTCGCACCGATCTCGAACAACCGAACTGGTAACTCAACCTCCTCGGCAAGCTGCAACAGGCCGCCGTACAAGGCGATCGAGCGTCCCACCTCGTTCGTCTGCGGTGGCTGGTCCAGGAGCGTGCGCAGCTCCCTACCCCGTGCCTGCAGCACCTGCTCGAACGCCTCCCAGCCAAGCACCGGGTCCCACTCTCCCCCAACGCTCGGATAGAACACCGCGAGCTCCGGAACGTCACCGGCCAGCACGAGCCGGTGCACAGACCCCAACAACCGCAGTGCCAGCGCAGACGGCCCAGGGTCCTGCTCACGCCCGGCCAGCACCTCCGTGGACACACCACCAAGCTCGTAATCGTCTACAACCCGACGGAGCAGCTCTGCATAGAGCGGTGAGCCGAGCTCCTCGCAAGCAACCGCCTGGCGCTGGAAAGCCTCTACAAGGTCCACGCACCGAGGCTAGAAGGTCAGGCGATCCAGGACTGACTTTGCGGTGACCCGCGCGTCTTCTTCGTCCAGAGGCGAGCCGTGCTGGTCGGTGAGATAGAAGACGTCCACGCACTCGGCGCCGAGCGTGCTGACGTGGGCTGAGCGGATGTCGGCCCCGGTCGACGCGATGGCCGCCGTGACGTCGTACAGCAGGCCCGGGCGGTCGTGCGCCCGCACCTGCAGCACCGTGGCGGTCTCGGATGCCTCCGGCAACAAGTCGACCCGGCTGGCGGGCCCCCTGCTCACCGACGAGTCGCGCGCGGTCAGGCGGCGTACCAGGTCGCTGTCATCGCGCAGCGCGACAGCGAGCCGGTCCCGCAGCCGCACGGGGTCAGGCAGCGATCCGGCAACGGTCCACTGCGAGATGCCGAGGCCCTCGACCGACGTAATCACCGCGGACCGTACAGCGAGCCTCTCAACAGCCAGTACTGCGGCGACGGTGGACAGCGTGCCGACCTGGTCCGGTACGGCGACGTTGATCCGCAGGTCGCCGTGATGCTCGGACACGGTCACACCCAGCCGCCCCACTCCGACCACCTGGTGCAACTCGGGGACCGGGACAGGCGGCGACTCGGTCCAGATCCCCGCACCCCCACCGGACAGCTCCGCACGCACTCGCCGGGACAGCTCACCGACCAGACGCATCCGCCAGGGCGACGAAGCGGCGGGACCGGCAGCCCGGGCATCCGCATACGTGAGGGCTTCCAGCAGATCCAGTGTGTCCGTATTGCCAACGATGCCCGTGACGAGCTCCACCGTCATCGGGTCGTCCAGATCGCGCCGGGTCGCCACCTGCGCGAGCACCAGGTGCTGCCGGACCAGCAGCGTGATCGTGTCGGCGTCCGCCTCGGTGAACCCCATCCGGCGAGCCACCTGAGCGGCAATCACGGCGCCGGTGACGCTGTGGTCTCCGTCGACCGCCTTGCCTAGGTCGTGCACCAGCGCCGCGACCAGCAACAGGTCGGGGCGGCGTACGTCCCGGACCATCTTCGAAGCCTCGACACACGTCTCCAGCAGGTGCCGGTCGACAGTGAAGCGGTGCACCGCGGACTGCGGCGGACGGAACCGGACGCCGTCCCACTCCGGCAGCAACCGCGAGACGTACCCGGCCTGGTCCATCGCCTCCCAGACCTCGAGCAACCCCGGCCCCGCACCGAGCAGGGCGCAGAAGAGCCGGCGGGCCTCCCCCGGCCACGGCTCGGGCAACGCGGCCGCGCTGGACGCCAGCCGTGCACACACAGCAGGTGAGAGGACCAGTTCGCGGTCGGCGGCGACCGCAGCAGCGCGCAGACCGAGGGCGGCGTCGCGTTCGGGACGCGCGTCGGGCATCAGGACGACCTCGCCCTCGTGCTGCGCGACCCCTTCGTCCAGTGCCAGCAGCAACGGTCCGCCCGAGCGCCGCCCGCGCCGCGACCGAGGGGGCCTCGCCATCAGGCTCTCGATCCGCCGCCACGACACATCGCACACGTGGGCGAGCGTGCGGCCGGTGGAGTACACGTGCCGCAGCAACTCGTCCCGATCGGACATCCCCAACCTGGTCGCCACGTCACCGGCCACGTCGGCGATCAGGCGGTCGGTGGACCGCCCAGCGACGGCATGCAATGCGTCCCTGATGTCCAGCAGATCGAGCCGGGCCCGCTCCACCACCGGATGCGGTACGTCGACCAACCAGGACGCCACCAGAGCACGCAGTACGACGGCGTCACGCAGACCGCCGTACGCCTCCTTCAGGTCGGGCTCCGCCAAGTGGGCGAGCTCCCCGACCGTCCTTGCCCGGTCACGGCACGCATCGGCGAGCGCGGGCAGCCGGGTCTTCGCAGTACGGCGCCAGTCCGCCATCAGCACGGACCGCAGTTGCAGGGTGAGGTGTGAATCGCCGGCCACATGCCGTGCGTCCAGCAACCCCAGTGCGACGCGGTGGTCGTCCGCGGCCGCCTGCTGGGCCTGGGCGATCGTCCGGACGCTGTGGTCCAGCCTGGTCCGCGAGTCCCAGAGCGGATACCAGATCTGGGCGGCGAGCTCGTCCACCCGTGGGTAGTCCTCGGCGTGCACGAGCATCACGTCGAGATCGCTGTACGGCGACAGCTCCTCCCGGCCGTAGCCGCCGACGGCGACCAGCGCGACGCCCTCGGTGGGAACACCGAGGGCGTCACAGGCTTTCGAGAGGAGCAGGTACAGCAGCGCGTCGGCCTCGTCGGCACGAGCGCGCCGCTGTTCTGCTCGATCCACCATCTACAGAGCGTCTCCGTCGAGCTCACCGGTGCGGACCCGGACGATCGACTCGACCGGAACGACCCAGACCTTGCCGTCGCCGATCTTGCCGGTCTGCGCGGCCTTGACGATCACGTCCACCACCTCGGCGCTGTCGCCGTCCTCGACGACCACCTCGAGCTTGACCTTGGGAACCAGGTCCACCTCGTACTCCGCGCCGCGGTAGACCTCGGTGTGGCCCTTCTGCCGGCCGTAGCCGCTCGCCTCGGTGACGGTCATCCCGGTCACCCCGAACGTCTCCAGCGCGGCCCGGACGTCCTCCAGCTTGTGCGGCTTGACCACCGCCGTGATCAGCTTCATGCGTTCGCGCCTTCCTTCTTAGTGGGCTCCTCGGAGGAAGCCTCCTCCACCTCGGCCGGGGCGGTGGTGCGAATCGCCGGGCCGTGACCGCGCAGGCCGGAAGCGCCGAGGAAGTCGTACGCCGTCTCCGCGTGCTCGACCTGGTCGACACCGATGACCTCGTCGTCCTCCTTGACCCGGAAGCCGATGGTCAGGTCGATCAGCTTGGCCAGGATGAAGGCGACCACGAAGGAGTAGACACCGACGATCAGGTTCGCCAGCGCCTGCCGGCCGAGTTGGTCGACACCGCCGCCGTAGAACAGGCCGTCCACCGCGGACGGAGCGGCCGCCGTACCCAGGAAGCCGATCCCCAGCGAGCCGACCAGACCGCCGACCAGGTGCACGCCGACCACGTCGAGCGAGTCGTCGAAGCCCAGCTTGTACTTCAGCGAGACCGCGAAGGCGCAGATACCGCCGGCGACCAGACCCAGGATCAGCGCGCCGAGCGGGGTGACCGCACCACAGGCCGGGGTGATCGCGACCAGACCGGCGACCGCACCGGACGCCATCCCCAGCGTGGTGGCCTTGCCGTGCCGGATCCGCTCCACGATCAGCCAGCCGATCACGGCGGCGGCGGTCGCGGCCTGGGTGTTCACGAAGGTGATCGCCGCGGTGGCGCCGGCGCTCAGCGCCGAGCCGGCGTTGAAGCCGAACCAGCCGAACCACAGCAGTCCGGCGCCGAGCACGACCAGCGGCAGGCTGTGCGGCCGCATCGGGTCCTTGCGCCAGCCGATCCGCTTGCCGAGCACGATCGCCAGTGCCAGCGCGGCCGCACCGGCGTTCACGTGCACCGCCGTACCACCGGCGAAGTCGATCGCCTTGATCCCGGTGCCGATGAAGCCACCAGGGTTGTCACCGTCCAGGAACCACACCGAGTGCGCGACCGGGAAGTAGACCAGCGTGGTCCACAGCGCGACGAACACGATCCAGCCGCGGAACGTCGCGCGGTCGGCGATGGCACCCGAGATCAGCGCCGGGGTGATGATCGCGAACATCAGCTGGAAGGCCACGAAGGCGAGCGTCGGGATGGTTCCGCTCACCGCGTCCTCGGCCAGCAGGCCCTTCAGGCCGACGGTGGAGAAATCACCGATCACCCGTCCGGTGTCACCGCCGAAGGTGAGCGAGTATCCGACCACCACCCACAGCACGGTGACGACGGCGATGGTGATGGCGCTCATCATCATCATGTTGAGCGTGCTCTTCACACGCACCATGCCGCCGTAGAAGAAAGCCAGGCCAGGTGTCATCAGTAACACCAGGGCGGCACTTACCAAGACCCAGGCGGTATCGCCGGCGTTGATCTCCATCAACGTCATCCCTTCGATCGATCGGGGGGTGGCCGACGTTCTCATCGGTGGGGAACTCCACAACGCCGGGAAGCCCGCTCGCGGCCACACCGCAAACGGTGTCGGCGAGCCGTTTCAACCAATCGGTCCTCATGTTTCAGGAATGTGACAAAGCACTCCCGAAAGTGACATCCAGGTGACATCGGCTCAGGTGTGGCACTCTGGCCTCATCACACGATCGGAGCCGCGCCACTGCGATCGTCCGAACTGGGGACGCGAAATGGAGACTCACGGGGAGAGGCCGCGTCGCGGCAGGCCGCGCGATCCGGAGGCGGAGCCGAGGATCCGCCGGTACGCGGTCCAGCTGCTGCTGGAGCGCGGATTCGACAAGATGACGGTGGACGACGTGGCCGAAGCGGCCGGCGTCGGCAAGGCGACGATCTATCGGCGCTGGGCCAGCAAGGAACAGCTGGCCAACGACGCGCTGACGGAGATGTTCGACATCCAGATCCCGGATGCCGATACGGGTTCCATCGCGGGTGACCTGCTCCGGGTCTACACCGACGCGCTGGCCTTCGTGAACAGCCCGCGCGGCAGCGGGCTGATCCGGCTGGCGGTCACCGAGGCGAACCGGGACGTGCAGATCGCTTCGCTATACCGGGAGTTCCTGGACCGGCGGATCAAGCTGACCGAGGAAGCGCTCGAGCGAGCCCGGCAGCGTGGTGAGCCGATCAGCGACGACGCGGATCCGGTGCTGATGGTCGAGTGGCTCGCGGGCGTCCTCATCCTCCGGATGCTGACCAACCAGCCGATGCCGACGGTCGAGGACGTCGACCACCTGGTCGCGATGACGATGCGCTCTATCACGGAGTGAGAGGACCGACCAGCACGCTGTGACAAGGTGGTGAGAGGTCCGGTACGACAACTGCCGGCGCGCGCTCAGCCGTCGATACCGGGGCCGACGGCGAGGCCGTCGACCTCGAGTGCGGCGACGCGGTGAACCTGGCCGGTCCGCAGCTCCCAGGCGAGCACCCAGCCGCTGACCTGTAGTAGCGCCGTCCCCTCGTTGTACCAGCCGAGCATCTGACAGCAGCCCGAGGTGCGGACCGCCGCCGGGGTCGGCGATCCGGGGGTCGGCGTGGGGTGCGGGGTCTCGCCGAGCACCAGCAGGCGGCTGGGCTGCCACCGCAGAGTGGAGATCGCCGCGAAGACCTGCGCCCTGGACGCGACTGTCGGTACCTGCGGCAACGGGTACGCGACGAACAGCCGAGCCGCCACGGCGTCGCCGGTGAACGTCTGCCCGACCCACGTGTCCACCGGCAGCTGCAGCGGATAGTCGGCCGTCCAACCGCTCTCGACATAGTCCAGTAGCGTCGCCTGCCCCTCGAGGTTGTCCAGCCGGTACGGCGCTGTCGCGGCGTCCGGAGTCGTCCCGGTGTGCAGCGACGTGATCAGGCGCTCGCCGTTCCCACCAGTCCCGACGAGCACGCGGTACGTGGCAGTGGGGCCACTGACCAGCACCCGCTCGCCATCCGGCAACCAGGAGACACTGCGCACGTCCCCGGTAGGCAACGGGATGCGCATACCCTCCGCCGTCATCGAGTCGATCACGACCACGTGGCCGGGCTGCGGGAACGCCACTCGCCGCCCGTCGGGCGAGATCGCCCCCGGACTGAGGGGTGCGCCCGTCGCGATCGGGTCGAGTAGACGGTTCGCCCGGGCCCAGAGTCCGTCGCTGCCGAGCAGGATCGGCTCGTATCCGTCACCGAGCCTGCTGAGCACGACTGCGGCGATCTGCTCGATCGGCTCGATGGCGAGATCGCTCGGGTCGTCCGGCAGCCGAAGGGGGTCTCCAAGCGGAGTGGCCAACCGGTCGAGGAACCGCTCGCTCCCCGACGGCGGAGCGATCCAGAAGTCCATCCCCGCGATCTGTCCGGCCGGCGGCACGTAGCCGGGCGGGTGGGTCGGCGGCCGATCCGGCGGTACCACGCCTGGCCTCGTACCGGTGATCGCGGCGGTGATGACGGTGGCCGCGACGACCAGGGCGACCACCAGCACCACGATCGCGGTACTGCGGCGTTGTTTGCGCTGGAGGGCCAGTCCGCCGGACCAGGCCGCGTCGGCGAGGTCCGGTTCGGGGAGGTCGTCGGTGACGCGTTCCAGCAGCGGCCGGACCTCTTCGCGTCTCATCGGGGCTTCCCCGCGTTCCGCCAGTCGCCGTACCCGAGGCCGGTGCGGAAGGCGGTCATCGCGCTCTGCGCATGGCCGTGGACCGCGTTGTGGGACAGGTTGAGCACGTCCGCGATCTCGAACTCGGTGAGCTCCTCGAAGTACAGCAGCACGAACACCGTGCGCTGTACTGCGCTCAACCCGGCGAGCGCAGTACGGACCGGGTCCTCGTCGCCGGGTTGCGGTGGGGCGTGGTTCCAGGGGGCGGCGGTCCAGTGGGGCAGGGCGGGTTGGTACAGCAGGCGCTGGACGAACACGTCCGGGTCATCCACCCTGCCCCACCGTGGCGCCAGCCGGCTGAAGGCGTGCAGCAGTTGCTCCTCAGCCCGGTCCAGGTCGCCGTACACCAGATAGGCGCATCGCAACCACCTGGCCTGGCGGGCGTCCACGTACGAGGCGAACTCGGGGTCGACCGTGTCGCGCATCCGACCTCCCGCCCCTATTCAACTCCTCCCCGCCCCGGCGCCTCAACGCCTCGACGTCTCAATGCCCCAACGCTTCAGCGCCCCAACTCCTTGACGCCTCGACGCCTTGACGCTTCAGCGACGGCGGGCGGCCACGGCCAGCCGGGTCTCCTCGGCGATCAGGTCCGCGTTGATCGTCACCGCGGCGGTCAGCCCAGCTGCGGCCGAGCTGATCACCTGGCTCATCGGATCGGTCACGTTGCCCGCCACCCACACACCGGGGACGTTCGTCGCGCCGGTCGGGTCGGACTCGATCGCGGTCCCGATGCGCACGCCGCGGGCCTCCCGATCAACGGCCTTCAACCCCAGCGTGTCCAGGAAGTCCGCGCGGGCCTGGAGGTACGTCTGCACCACCAGAGCCTGCCGCGCGATCACCTTGCCGCCCTTCAGCCGTACGCCGGTCAGCCGGTCGTCCTCGGTCTCGACTGCGTCCACTTCGCCTTGTACTACGGAGATCCCGCGGGCCGCGAGCTCCTCCCACTCGTCATCGGTGGGCTCTGGTCCCTCGTGCAGGAACAGGGTGATGTCGTCACTCCACTGCCGGAACAGCAACGCCTGGTGGATCGCCATCGGACCTGTCTGCAGTACGCCGATCGCCTGGTCGCGCACCTCCCACCCGTGGCAGTACGGGCAGTGCAACACATCACGCCCGAACCGCTCCGCGAGCCCCGGCACCTCCGGCAACTGATCCGTGACCCCCGCTGCCACCAGCAACCGCCGCGCCTCGAACGACCATCCGCCCTCCAGCGCAACAACAAACCCGGGGACTTGTACTTCGACCGGGGTGTCCGTTGTCGGTAGTGCGGTCGCGGAGACCACCGTGCCATCGATCACCTCGCCGCCATAGCCGGTGATCTCCTCTCGGCCGATCGCGTACAGCTCGTGCGGTGCGACGCCGTCCCGGGACAGGTAGTTGTGCACCCCCTCGGCAGGTGCGTTGCGGGGATCGCCCTGATCGATCACCAGCAGGGACCGGCGGGCCCGTCCGAGTGCGAGGGCCCCACTCAGTCCGGCGGCTCCTCCGCCGACCACGATCACGTCGTACATGCTGTCTCCTTCTGGAAGTCCTGACCCGAAGATCCGCGATCCTGGCCGAAACGACAAGTTTCTTTGCCAGAATGGCAACGACCGGGGTGGTGGGGCGGGGAAGGAGTTCAACATGGAGACATACGAAGATGTACTTCAGGCGGTTGGACCGCGGCTGAGGAAGCTCAGGCAGGATCGGGGTACGACGCTGGCCCAGCTGTCGACGGACACCGGGATCTCGGTGAGCACGCTGTCCCGGCTGGAGTCCGGGCAGCGCCGCCCGACCCTGGAACTGCTGCTCCCACTCGCCCGCGCCCACCAGGTCCAGCTGGACGAACTGGTCGACGCCCCGACGACCGGCGACCCGCGGATCCACGCCAAACCGATCAAGCATCACGGCGTGGTGCACATCCCGCTCTCGCGGCGGCCCGGTGGGCTGCAGGCGTTCAAGCAGATCGTGCCGGAGGGCTGGCCGGGCGGCGAGGTGGATCAGAAGACGCACGAGGGCTACGACTGGATCTACGTGCTGTCAGGGCGGATCCGGCTGGTGCTCGGCGACAAGGACTTCGTGCTGGCCGAGGGCGAGGTGGCGGAGTTCGACACCCGGGTGCCGCACTGGTTCGGCAACCCCGGCCCGGGGCCGGCCGAGATGCTGTGCCTCTACGGCCCGCAGGGCGAACGCATGCACGTCCGCGCCCGCTCGAAGTAGGTACTCCCGAGCGCTCCCCGGCAGGTAGTAACCTGCGGCGGCTGGTTGTTGCTAGCGAGAGGAATCGGTTGTGGGCATCGCGCTCTTCACCCTTGGCGGCACCATCTCGGTGAGCGGCGGTGCGGACCGTCTGTCCGGTGCCGATCTGACCGCCGCGGTCCCTGGCCTGGCTGAGCTGGGGACAACCCTGGAGGTGCAGGACGTCGAGGCGGTGCCCAGTGCGAATCTGACCGTCGCAAGGATGCTCGACGTGGTCGACGCCGCGTCGAAGGCGATCAGTGGCGGCGCCACCGGTATCGTCGTCACGCAGGGCTCGGACACGCTGGAGGAGACCGCCTTCGTGGTCGACCAGGTCTGGCCGCACGCACAGCCGTTCGTCCTCACCGGCGCGATGCGCAACCCGTCCCTGGCCGGTGCGGACGGCCCGGCCAACCTGTTGGCCGCTGCCCGCGTCGCTTACTCCCCCGCCGCCCGGGACCTCGGTGCGCTGGTGGTGTTCAACGACGAGATCCACGCGGCCCGCTGGGTCCGGAAGACGCACAGCACCAGTACTGCGACGTTCGCGTCCCCCAACGCCGGCCCGATCGGCCACGTCGTGGAGGGCCAGGTCCGTATCCTCACCCGCCCCGCCCGGCAGGACGGCGTACCGGGTCGTGCAGAGCCTGCCGACCTGGATGCCACGCGGGTGGCGCTCTACACCGTCACGCTGGACGACGACGGGCTCCTCCTGGAGGGACTGGCCGACACGCACCAAGGACTGGTTGTCGCGGCGTACGGCGGGGGCCATGTCCCGTCCGCACTGGCTCCCGTGCTCGGTGCGCTCGCCGAACGGATCCCGGTCGTGCTGACGTCACGGACCGGCGCCGGCTCGATCCTGCGCACCACCTACCGCTCTGTCGGTTCCGAGACGGACCTGCTCGGCCGGGGCTTGATCGACGGCGGTTTCCTCGACCCGTACAAGGCCCGCGTGCTGCTGAGGTTGCTGCTGGCAACAGGTGAGGGCACGGACGAGATCACTGCGGCTTTCGCGCAGCACCACTGACCGCTGCCGCCTTGGTGGTCAGGTAGTCCCGCTCCGGCAGACTCGTCGTACGCCGGGCCGCCGCGCGGAAGTGTTCGGCCGCGGTGTCGGTGTCACCGAGCATCTCGTACAGGTGCCCGCGGACGGCGTCGAGCCGGTAGTGCCCGGCCAGCTTGTCATCGAGTGGTTGGAGCATCGCCAACCCGACCGAAGGGCCGTCCACCATTGCGGCCGCGATGGCCCGGTTGAGGGTGACCATCGGGTTGCCCGACAGGTCCTCGAGCAAGCCGTACAGGGCAAAGATCTGCGGCCAGTCGGTGTCCCCCGGCCGCTCGGCCTCGTCGTGCAGTGCGGCGATCGCGGCCTGCAACTGGTACTCCCCCAGCGGCTGCTTGCCGAACGCCTCGACGGCCAGCGCCAGCCCCTCCTCGATGTACTCCTTGTCCCACCGGCTGCGGTCCTGTTCGGCCAGCGGGATCAGCTCGCCTTTGTCGCCCGTGCGCGCGTCCCGCCGCGCGTCGTTGAGCAGCATCAGCGCCAGCAGCCCGGTCACCTGCCCGTTGTCCGGTAGCAGCCGGTGCACCATCCGGGTCAGCCGGATCGCCTCGTTGGCGAGGTCACTGCGGTGCAGCTCCGCACCGCCGCTGCTGGCATAGCCCTCGTTGAACACCAGGTAGAGCACGTGCAGTACGTTCCGCAGCCGCTCCTCACTCGGGTCCACCTCGAGGGTCGCTGTCTTGATCCGCTGCTTGGCCCGGCTGATCCGCTGCGCCATGGTTGCCTCGGGCACCAGGTACGCCTTGGCGATCTCGGCCGTACTGAGACCACCCACCGCACGCAGCGTCAACGCGATCGCCGAGGCCGGACTCAGGTCGGGGTGACAGCAGAGGAACAGCAACTGCAGGGTGTCGTCCCGCTCCTCCACCTCACCGGCGGGGACCTCCCGGTACGCCGCGCGCTCCTCCCGGCGGCGCCGCGCCTGTTCCTGCCTGATCTCGTCGATCACCCGCCGGTACGCGGTCTGGATCAACCATGCCTTCGGGTTGTCCGGCGTACCGTCGCGCGGCCAGGTCTGTGCCGCGGCCAGCAACGCCTCCTGCACCGCGTCCTCGGCCGCCGTGAAGTCACCCGTACGCCGGACCACTGCCCCCAGAACCTGCGGCGCGAGCTCCCGCAACAGGTCTTCCAGGGTCATCGGGGTCTCCGACACGGGACACTCGGACCGGATCAGTCGAGGAGGGCGTCGACGAACTGCTCGGCGTCGAACGGGGCCAGGTCGTCTGCGCCTTCGCCGAGGCCGACGAGCTTGACCGGGACGCCCAGTTCACGCTGGACCGCGATCACGATGCCGCCCTTCGCGGTGCCGTCCAGCTTGGTCAGCACCAGGCCGGTCACGTTGATCACCTCGGCGAACACGCGCGCCTGGGTCAACCCGTTCTGCCCGGTGGTGGCGTCGATGACGAGCAGCACCTCGTCCACCTCGGCGGTCTTCTCGATCACCCGCTTGACCTTGCCGAGCTCGTCCATCAGCCCGATCTTGGTGTGCAGCCGCCCGGCCGTGTCGACCACCACCACGTCGGCCGACTCGGCGATGCCCTGCTTCACCGCGTCGAACGCGATGCTCGCCGGGTCGCCGCCCTCCGGCCCCCGTACGGTCCGCACGCCGACCCGCTCGCCCCAGGTCTGCAACTGGTCCGCCGCCGCGGCGCGGAACGTGTCGGCCGCACCGAGCACCACGTGCTTGTCCTCCGCGACGAGCACCCGCGCCAGCTTGCCGACTGTGGTGGTCTTACCGGTGCCGTTCACGCCGACGACCAGTACGACGGCCGGCTGGTCGCCGTTGCGCTCGACCTTGAGTGACCGGTCTAGCGAGGGGTTCACCAGCTCGATCAGCTCCTCGCGCAGGATCGCGCGGGCCTGCTCCGGCCCGACGCCTTCCACCCGGACCCTCGTACGCAACCGCTCGACCAGTTCCTGGGTCGGGGCGACGCCGACATCGGCGGTGATGAGCGTGGTCTCGATGTCCTCCCACACTTCCTCGTCCAGCTTGTCCCGCGACAGCAGCGCGAGCAGGCCCTTGCCGAGCGACCCCTGCGACCGCGCCAGCTTGGCCCGCAACCGGACCAGCCGGCCCTGTGCGGACTCGGGCTTCTCCAGCGCAGGTAGCTCGGTGTCCTCGAGCGTCCGCGTCGGCGTGTCCCGCGGCTCCTCCGCGTCCTCACCGACCTTGGGCTCAGCCGTCTCCAGCGGCGCGGGCTGGGTCGGCGCGGGCAGCTCGGCGGACTTACGGCGCCGGGTGACGACCAGTCCGGCGGTACCGGCGACGAGGACGACGGCCACCGCGATGATCGCGATCAGGACCGCGTCGGCGAGCAGGGGAACGAGCTGGGAAGTCAACACGGTTCCCAATCTTCGCAGACGCCCGGTCGCAGCCCCGCATCCTTCAGGTGAGACGTAGTACTGGTTGCGTTGGGTGAGGGGCCAGCTCCGGTCTGTGGGTGAGCAGGACGACCGTACGGCGGCCCGCGGCGGCGAACAGGTCTTTCAGGAGGATCCGCGCCGTCTCCTCGTCCAGGTGCTCGGTCGGCTCGTCCAGCACCAGTACGTCGTGGTCGGCGAGCAACAGACGGGCGAACGCGAGCCGCTGCCGCTCACCACCTGACAACCGGGCGCCGTGCTCCCCCACCATCGTGTCGAGCCCCTTCGGCAGCCCCTCGACGAACTCCCCGAGGCGGGCCCGGTACAACGCGTTGCACAGCCGCAGGTCACTCGCATCAGGCCGCGCGAGCAACAGGTTCTCCCGGATGCTCGTGTCGAACACGTGGCTCTCCTGCGTCAGCAACCCGACCACGGACCGCACCTGGTCGCCCCCGAGCCTGGTCGTGGCTACACCATCGAGCAGCACCTCACCACCACTGGGCTCGAGGAATCGCAGCAGTACCGCGGCCAACGTGCTCTTCCCCGAACCACTCGGCCCGGTGACGATGACCCGGCTCCCCTCGGGAATGGTGATCTCCACGTCCCGCAGTACGTCGGCCCCGTCGTACCCGGCTCGCAGGCCCCGTACGCGCAACCCCCACCCACCGGGCAGCTCGTCCGGTTCGGCTGGCTCTGTGACCGGCGCCGGAGCTCGTAGCACGTCCTGCAGTCTGTCCAGCGACCCGCGTACCCGAATCGCCAGCTGTGCAGCCAATGGAACCCCACCGAGCACATCCGCCAATGCCAGCGGCGTCAACACCAGTACTGCGAACGCCGGGCCGGCCAGGTCCGCACCGCTGCCGAGCACGAGTCCCGCGAGAGTCGCCACTCCAACGCACACCACCAGCAACGCGTTGCCGAGCCCTGCACTCCACGCAGACCGCCGTTCCGCGGCAGCGAGTTCCGCATCGGCCGCGGCGAACTCCTTCAGTACGTCGTCCACCGAGTTGAACGCCACCACATCCGCCGCGGTCAACAGATCCTCAGTAGCCCGGGCTGCGACCTCTCCCCTGGCCCCCGCGATCGTCCGCTCGGCCCGCCGCGCGGTAGTCGCCGTCAACCAGGGCACGACCATGCACGCCACGAGCACGGCCAGCGCAACCACCACACCCGCTGTCGGTAACAGCACCACCAACAACCCGACCGTGGCGGTCGCAGTCACCGTTGCCACCAGCACCGGGAGCACGACACGCAACCAGAGATCGAGTACTGCGTCCACGTCCATCAACAACCGGGTCAGCAGATCCCCACGCCGCAACGACAACCCCGCAGGCGCCAACTCCTCCAACCGCTCCGTCACTCGCGCCCGGGTCTCCCCCAACACCCCGTACGCCGCGTCGTGTCCCGCGAGCCTCTCCACGTACCGGAACACGCCCCGTCCCACGCCGAAGGCCCGCACAGCCACGATCGCCACCATGAGGATCAGCACAGGTGGTTGCGCAGCCGCTGTCGTGATCAGCCAGGCAGAGGTCGCCAGCAGCGCCACAGACGAGGCGGAAGCCAACACTCCGGCCAGTAACGCGAGGGCAAGCCGCCACCCCAACCGCCGGTCGGGCAATGCGATCCCGTACGCACTCAAGGCGTCACCAACTCACGTTCAACCAACCGGTCAATTGGGGACTTGCGTGCGCCGACTTCGACTGTGCGGTCAGCGGCGGCTAGGAGGGTGGGTCTGTGTGCGACTAGGAGGACTGTGCGGCCGGTTCCTCGAAGGCCGGCGATGACGGTGGCTTCGGTGTCGGCGTCCAGGCCGGCAGTGGGCTCGTCCAGGAGCAGGACGGGGGCCTCGGTGATGAGGGCTCTCGCCAGGGCGACCCGCCGCTGTTGACCACCCGACAGGAGCCGGCCCTGCTCACCCACAGGCGTGTCCAGTGCGAGCTCCGCGGCACCGGCGGCATCCAGTGCTTGCCGCACCTGCGAGTCGGCCGCGTCGGGCCGTCCGAGCCGCACGTTGTCGGCGACCGTCCCGACCCGAAGCCCCGGCCGCTGCGGCACCCACCCGAACTGCCGCCGCCACAGGACTGGATCGAACTCATCCGCAGCACTTCCACCGGCGACAACCACTCCGCGCTCCACAGTGACGAACCCGAGGATCGCCGCCAGCAGGGTCGACTTCCCCACCCCACTGCGACCAGTCAGCGCGACCACCTCCCCCGGCCACAGCTCCAGGTCGAACCCCTCGACCGCAGGCTCCGACCGATCCGGGTAGCGCACTGTCACGTCGTGCAGATACAGCGGCGTCCGCCGTAGATCCGGCACATCCGCCCGCTCCCCCGCCACCGGCAACGGCGTCTCCAGCACCCGCAGGACCTCCTCGGCAGCCGCCACCCCGTCGGCACTCGCGTGGAACTGCGCCCCCACCTGCCGCAGTGGCAGATACGCCTCGGGCGCGAGGATCAGCACCATCAACGCCGTCTCCAGCCCGAGCCGCCCCTCGACCAGGCGCAGCCCGACCCCCACCGCGACCAGCGCGACCGAGATGCTGGCGAGCAACTCCAGCACCATCGACGACATGAACGCCAACCGCAGGGTCGACATCGACGCCGCCCGGTGCTTGTCGGTCACCCGCCGTACTGCGGACGCCTGGACCTTCGCCCGGCCGAACAGCTTCAACGTGGGCAGTCCCGACACCACATCGGCGAAGTGGTGCGCTAACACCTCCAACGCGCGCTGCCGCCGCCTGCTGTGCGCCTGGGTAGCCCAACCGACCAGTGCCATGAAGACGGGGATCAACGGCAGCGTCACCAGCACGGTCCCGGCCGCGATCAGATCACCGGTCGCCATCCAGCCGATCACACCCGCGGGGACCGTTGCCGCCAGCACCAACTGTGGGAGGTACCGGGCGAAGTACGGGTCCAGGTCGTCCAGGCCCTTGGTCAGCAACGTGGTCAGTCGACTGCTGCGCTCCCCACTCAACCAGGCCGGCCCGAGCTTCAGCGAGTGCTCGAGCACCTGTCGCCGCAATGTCGACTTCACCGCGGCCGATGCCCGTTGCGCCACGACCTCCTGCAACCACACCAGGCCTGCCCGTACGGCGATCACGGCCGCAAGCATCCACGCGACGGGTCCGACGCCCGCGTCCCGTAGTACGACGTCACTGATCCCGCGGGCCAGCAGCACGGCCTGGACGATCACCAGCAGACCAGTGGCGACCCCGATCAGCACCGAGCCCGCCAGGAACACCCGGGCCGGCCGTGCCCGCCTCAGCAACCGCGGATCAACCGGCCTCATGAAACCGCGACCGGCTCGACTGTGACGCGCTTGCGGAAAACCCAGTACGTCCAGCCCTGGTACAGCATCACCAGCGGCGTGAAGATCGCGGCGATGATCGTCAGGATCTTCAACGTGTACGGGGTTGACGCCGCATCAACTGTTGTCAACGTTGACGAGGGATCAAGAGTCGACGGCATCACCGCGGGGAACATCGCGACGAACAACGCCGTCACCGCCAACCCGATCGCCAGCGCCGTCCCCGCGAACGCCCAGCCCTCCCGCCGGAACCGGTTCGCCACCAACCCGGCCACCAACGCGCACGCGGCCACCCCCGCCAGCACGCTCGACGCCACATCACCCCGCAACTCCAACGCCCACAGGAGAAACCCGACGGTCAACACAGCCGCAACCACTCCGAAGCGGGCCGCAAACCGGTTCGCCCGCTCCCGCAACTCACCGGTCGTTCGTAGCGCCAAGAAGATCGCCCCATGTGCCACGAACACGGCCGTGAACGCCACCCCGCCCAGCAACGCGAACGGACTCAGCAGATCCCCCAGGCTCCCGACGTACTCGTACGACGAGTCCAGCGGTACGCCGCGAACCAGGTTGGCGAACGTGATCCCCCACAGGAACGCCGGCGCCACCGACCCGATGGTGATCACCGTGTCCATCCGGCCCCGCCAGAGCAGATCGTCGCGCTTGCCCCGGTACTCCAGCGCCACCCCGCGCAGGATCAACGCCACCAGGATCGCGAACAACGGCAGGTAGAACCCGCTGAACAACGTCGCGTACCACTCCGGGAAAGCCGCGAACGTCGCGCCGCCGGCCACGATCAGCCAGACCTCGTTGCCGTCCCAGACCGGCCCGATCGTGGTGATCACCGCGCGCCGCTCCGGCTCGTCCCGGCCGATCACCCGGAGCAGGGTGCCGACCCCGAAGTCGAACCCCTCCAGCACGAAGTACCCGACCCACAGCCCCGCGATGATGATGAACCAGACCGTCGTGAGTTCCATCTCTGCTCCCCTCAGTCCGCGAATCAGTAGGCGAACGACAACGGTTTGCCGGACCCGTCATCGGACCCGTCGGGATCGGCCGGCACGACATCCGCCGGCGGCAGCCCGGCCCGGATCGACTTGGTCATCAACTTCACCTCGACCACCGCCAGCGCGCCGTACAGGACGGTGAACCCGATCAGCGACGTCAGTACTTCGGCTGTGGTGGTCCCCGGCGACACACCCGCCGACGTCGGCAGCAGGCCGAACACCAGCCACGGCTGCCGCCCGGTCTCGGTGAAGATCCAGCCGAACGTGTTCGCCGCCAGCGGCAGCAACGGCAGCGGCGCCACCAGCCAGACCATCCACCGGCTCGGCGACCGCCCGCGTCTCGTTGCCCACAGCAACCAGGCTGCGACGGCGGCGGCCGACATCCCGACCCCGATCATCAACCGGAAGGTCCAGTAGGTGAGCGGGATGTTCGGCTTGTACGACCCCGGTCCGTACAGCTCCTCGTAAGCCTGCTGCAGCGAGTTGATCCCCTGCACCTCGGCGTCGAAGTGCCCGGTCGCGAGGAACGAGAGCAGGTACGGCACCTTGACCGAGAAGATCTCCTTCGACCCGTCCAGCGTGCCGATCGTGAAGACCGAGAACGACGCGGGTTTCTCCGACTCGTACAGCGCTTCGGCCGCGGCCATCTTCATCGGCTGCACCTCTGTCATCACCTTGCCCTGCTGGTCACCGCTCAACGCGACGCCCGCGCCGGCGACGATCACGATGACCGCACCCATGCGGAGCGCAGTACGGAATGCTTCTGTATCGGTGCCAGCACGGCGGATCAGGTGCCAGAGGGCGACCGCGGCGACGAACGCGCCGCCGACCATGAACGCGGCGAAAATCGTGTGTGGGTAGGTGACCAGCACGACCTTGTTGGTCAGCACCGCCCAGATGTCGGTCAGCTCGGCCCGGCCGCGGTCGGCGTTGTAGCGGAAGCCGACCGGGTTCTGCATCCACGAGTTGGCCGCGAGAATGAAGTACGCCGACAGTTGCGTGCCCAGCACCACCATCCAGATGCAGGCCAGGTGCACGCGGCGGGGCAGCCGGTCCCAGCCGAAGATCCACAGCCCGATGAAGGTGGACTCCAGGAAGAACGCGAGCAGCCCCTCCAGTGCGAGCGGGGCGCCGAACACGTCGCCGACGAAGCGCGAGTAGTCGCTCCAGTTCATCCCGAACTGGAACTCCTGCACGAGGCCGGTGACGACGCCCATCGCGATGTTGATCAGGAAGAGCTTCCCGTAGAACTTGGTCAGCCGCAGGTACTTGTCCTTCCCGGTCCGGTACCACGCGGTCTGCAGGCCGGCTGTGATCGCGACCAGCGAGATCGTCACCGGGACGAAGAAGAAGTGGTACACGGTGGTGATCGCGAACTGCCAGCGGGCCAGGTCCAGGGTGTCCACGCGTCAGCCCTCCGGAGCTGTCTACGACGTTACGTAGTAGATGCTAGCGGAGATCTACTACAAGGTGTAGTTATACTGGTCACGTGACCAGTGATCCGAAGGCCCCGCGACCGCTCGGCGACCTCGAGCGACTGGTCATGGACCAGCTGTGGGCGGTCGACGGCGCGCTGACCGTGCGCGAGGTGCACGAGCGGCTGTCCGGGACCCGTGAGCTCGCGTACACAACGGTGATGACCGTGCTGGACCGGCTGGCCAAGAAGCGGCTGACCGAGCGCGAGCGGGACGGCAAGGCCTGGCGCTACAAGGCGGCCGCACCGCGCGAGGAGCTGGCCGTGGACCTGATGCGGGACGCCCTGGACCGGGCCGGCGACCGGCGCGAGGCACTGGTTCGCTTCGTCGGCCAGGTCTCCGACGAGGAGGCCGCTCTCCTCCGCGAGGCGCTCAGCCGGTTGGAGGCCACGGAGCTGGGCGGCGTCGACGCGGACGGCGTCGCGCCGGCTGCCAGGAAGTTGGAGGAGCGGGAGGGGTGATCGCCCCGGTCTTGCTCGCCGCGCTGGCCCTGGTGCTGACGGGACCGGCACCGGCCCTCCTGGCGCGGTCTACCTGGCCCTACCGGATCCCCCGAGCGGCTGTCGCCCTGTGGCAGGCGATCGCGCTGGCCGCCGTACTCGCTGCGCTTGGGGCGGGCATCGCCTTGTCGTACTCGACCGCGGGCCAGCCCGGCGAACCACAGTTCGACCCGTCCTCGGCACGCGACCTCGCTGCAGCTGCAGTACTTGCGCTGACCGCGCTGGTCGGCATCAAGCTGCTGTGGGCAGCGGGCCGAGTCGCGGTCGGTACCAGAGCACGGCGAAAACGCCACCGCGACCTGGTCGACGTACTGGCCACACCGGACGGACTGATCCCCGGCCTGCGCGTACTGGCCGAACAAACACCACTCGCCTACTGCCTACCCGCTCTCCGCGGCGCGCGAGTGGTCGTGTCCGTCGGCGCGCTGGACAGGTTGGACGACAGCGAACTGCGCGCCGTCCTCGCCCACGAGCAGGCACACCTCAGGGCTCGGCACGACCTAGTGCTGGAAGCGTTCACCGCCCTGCACACCGCCTTCCCCCGCTGGGTTCGCAGCGAGGTAGCTCTGGAGCAGGCACGCACTCTGGTCGAGCTACTGGCCGACGACGACGCCCGCAGACGCAACGGCCCACTCCCACTAGCCCGCGCCCTCGTAGCACTCGCCGGCTCCCCCGCACCGGAGGCAGGCCTCGCCGCAGCGAAGTCGTCAACAGTCCTCAGAGTGCAGCGACTAGCCGACCCAGAGCCCCGCTACCCAGTCCTCTCAGCCACCACGTACGCCGCTGCGGCGGCCCTACTCGTCCTGCCCACCGTCACCGTCGCCGCCCCGATCCTCAAAGCACTCGCAAACGCCCTCAGCTAACGGGACTCCAACTCCTACACGGGTTGGCCTACAACAAATTGCCGAAGTTGTGGACAGCCTGTGCGTTCCTGTGGACAACTTGGCCGGAACCGGACAATCCTGAGATCCCTTGTAGATAAGGGCTTCTGGATCGAAAACTGTCGGTGGTCTCGTCTAGGGTTCTAGTCATGGAACGGTTGGAGCAACGGCCCGTGTGGTCGATGAGCGGCAGCGACATGCTGGCCGCCCTCGACCGAATCCAGGCCGACCTCAACCGGATCAACACCCACCGCCTCGAACTCCTCGCCGCCCTCGACGCCAACGGCCACGCCACCGAAATCGGCGCCCGCAACACCGTCCAACTCATCGCCATCCGCCACCGCCTCGACCCCACCATCGTCCGCAACGACCTCAAACTCGCCAAAGCACTGCCCAGATACGAGGCCGTCAACACCGCCCTCCACACCGAACCCACCACCGACGCAGGGCCCGACACGGGCACGGGCGCGGACGCTGGCGCGAGCGCGAGCGCCGACGGCGACGTGGGCGCCGAGGGTGGTGCGGAGCCTGGCCCGCTGGTGCTGCATCCGGGCCAGGCCGAGGCGATCATCGACGCCCTCGAGCGGGTCCCGGCCGCGGCGAACGTGCCGGTGGAGAACCTGCGGGTCGCCGAGGAACAGATGGTGCGAGCCGCGCAGGTGCTGCCACCCGGCGAACTGCGCAAGATGGGCAAACGCGTCCGCGACACCCTCGACACCGACGGCCCCGAACCCGCCGAGAAACGCGCCCACGCCAAGGAAACCCTCTGGCTGAAACGCCGCGACGACGGCATCCAGTTCGGCGGCTTCCTCGCCGCCGACAACGCCGAACTCCTCCAGACCGTCATCTTCGCCGGCGCCAAACCCCACAAGACCCCCGACGGGCAACCCGATCCCCGCCCCCGCGGCAAACGCCACGCCGACGGCCTCGTCACCGCCCTCACCGTCGCCGCCGGCACCGGGACGGCCGCGCCCGGACACGGCGGCATCAAACCCCACATCACCGTCACCATCAACCTGGCCGACCTGCTCGCCGGCACCGGCACCGGCGACCTCGCCCACGGCGGCACCCTGTCCGCCGCCGCGATCCGCCGCCTCGCCTGCGACGCCGGCATCATCCCCCTCGTCCTCGGCGCCAACTCCGAACCCCTCGATGTCGGCACCGAAGAACGCTTCGTCAACCGCGCCATGCGCCGCGCCCTGAACACCCGCGACAAGGGCTGCATCGTCTGCGGCGCCCCGCCGGCGATGTGCGAGGCCCACCACCTCGTGCACTGGGCCAACGGAGGCCCGACCCGCGTCGAGAACTTGGTGCTGCTGTGCAAGGCCCATCACATCGACGTACACCACGGCCACTGGACCATCACCATGGTCAACAGCCAACCGAGGCTGTCCCGCCCCGGCTGGGCCAACCCCATCTCGGCCCCACCACCGGACCACTCGACCGCCGACCCACCGGACCCGTGGACTACCAGACCACCCGCCACGCCACCGGACCCGTGGACCACAAGCCCACCCACCACACCAGCGGCACCCGGATGGCCAACGACCCCTGTCACCGAACCCGCGACCGCAGCCCCGCGCCAGGACCCCTG
The DNA here is from genome assembly GCF_004361855.1 of Kribbella caucasensis. Classification (GTDB taxonomy): domain Bacteria; phylum Actinomycetota; class Actinomycetes; order Propionibacteriales; family Kribbellaceae; genus Kribbella; species Kribbella caucasensis. The sequence continues at coordinate 639,739 of NZ_SNWQ01000002.1, read as the reverse complement.
GGGTGACGAGGCCGGACGCCAAGATCCGTGGGGTGACGACGCCGCACGCCAAGATCCGTGGGAGGACGACCCACTGCCGACTTCACAGCCTGGCGCTGTGGGTGATCCACCCGGCCATGTCACCCACCCGCTCGCCGATGTAGCTCATCCACTCGGCGTGATCACTCACCCACCGGTGCGCTGATAGCGGAGCAGTACGCCGCCGCTCGCCCAGGGCTTGGCCTCGACCAGCTCGAGTGGTACGGAGTCGGCGCCGGTGGGGAACACGCTCTTTCCCGCACCCAGTACCAGCGGGCATACCCGCAGCTGGACCTCGTCGACCAGGCCCTCGGTGAAGAGCGTGTGGAACAGGGAGATGCTGCCCCACAGGATGATGTCCTTGCCGTCCTCGGCCTTGAGCTCCCGCACCGCCGCAACCGCATCACGGACGACCACGCCCGGCTCCCAGTCACCCCACGGCGCGGCGTCCAGGGTCGTCGAAGCGACCACCTTGCGCAGCGCGTTCAGCCGAGGCGCGATCACCTCGTTGGTTGCCGTCGGCCAGTAGTCGACGAACAGCCGGTACGTCCGGGCGCCGAGCAGCATCGTGTCGAGCCGATCGAGCAGCTCGAGATTGTCCTCGTCCGCCTGCTCCGCGACCGTGTCGAGAAGTCGAGCTCGTCGTTCGGCCCGGCCGCGTATCCGTCCAGCGTCACGTATTCCTGGAAGATGAGCCGTCTCATCCCAGCAGGTTAGTACCCCAGCTCAGTGGCCGATGTGTTTCCCCTCGCCCCGTGCGACGGCCAGCAGCACCAGCCCCGACAGAACCAACAGAATGACCATGGTGATGACAAAAGTCAGCACAGTGTTACTTCGCTCCCCGCCTGTTTCCCCGGCACTACCCTCACTCGTAGTGCTACGAACTCAGTCTTCCAGAAGTTCCGCGAAACCCTTCGCCACCTCGTCGACCGGCCACGCCAACGTGTCCGGAGTCACCACCAGCTCGACCCACGACCAGCCGGGTACGTCGGCCGCCTGCCACGTGTAGCTCATCGCCTCCCGGGTCACCTCCATCCGCCGGATCGCGGCCAGCTCGATCCGATCGGCCGGCACCGGCGCGTAGACGCGGAACGAGTTGGTATGCGGCGGCTCCGGGAACACCCGGAATCCGTTCGCCTGCAGTGCGGCCGACAGCTCGACCGCACGCTGGTGGAGCTCCCCCATCAACGGCAGCACCTTGCGCAACCCCTCGCGCGCCGACACGGCGTACGGGAAGAGGGTATAGACGTTGCTGCCCAGCCGTCGTTGCCAGCGGCGTACTTCGGCGACGACATCCGCAGGCCCGGCAACCGCGGCACCACTCAGCCCGCCAAGCCCTTTGTAGAAGGACACGTACACGGTCGACGCCAGCGCGGCCACCTCGGCCAGGCTGTGTTCCAGGTACGGCGTGCTCTCCCACAACCGCGCACCGTCCAAGTGCAGCGGTACGCCGCGATCCGCGCAGGCGCCGGCGAACACGACCAGCTCGTCCCACGTCGGCAGAACGAATCCGCCATCGCGCAGCGGCAACTCAAGCGTTACCGCGGCCAGCTTCCCCGGAATGGCCGCCAGCTCGTCCGGCCGGGGCTGACGCGGGTCGGACGTCAACCGCTCGATCCGTAGGTGGTGCACTTCCTCCAGCGCGTTCAACTCGTGCTGCAGGAAATGCGACAGGCCGTGCACCGCGACCCGCTGCGTCCCGGCCCGGTCGGCGTACACCCGCAACACACTCTGCTGAGCGGCGACCCCCGTCGGCATGAACACCGCAGCGGGCTTGCCGAGCAGCTCCGCGACCTCCTGCTCGAGCAGGGCGACCTCACCACCGTTGCCGTACCCGTCCCGCTCGTCCTCGGTCGCCACGTCGGCCAGCTGCCGCAGGGTTTCGGCCACGGGGAGCCTGCGTCCGGTCAGCCAGCGGGTGCACTCGGCAGCGGCCGCCTTACGTCGAGCCCGGAGATCATCGGAGGTAGCGGTAGTCGAGTAAGCCACCCTTCCATCCTCTCCCAGGGCGGCAACTCGTTTACACCTGGGCCGTGACTACATGTTCTCCCTGAACGGTCCGGACCTCCACCGACTTCACCTTGTCCAGTGGCACCAGCACTCCACCGCTGAACTTGCTGCCTTCCTTCGCGGCCTTCGGCGACACCACCCAGCTGCCCGCCACCCACGTCTTGCCCGACGTGTCGGTGATGAGCATCTCGCACTCCGCGCCGGCCTTCAGCCCGGTGAGGTTGACGTCGATCCAGCTCCAGCCGGCCCGTGGTTCCACCGTGGTCGCCATCGTCGTACCGGTAGTCGGGTCCGTCGTGGTCACCTGCTTCGACCCGGCCACCGGCGGCTCCGCGACCACCTGGTCGACCGACTGCCGCCCGATCGCCACACCGCCTGCCAGCGCACCCGCGACAATCACGACCGCAGCGGCCACCGCCAACCACCGCGACCGCTTAGGCGCCGCCGCATGCCGCGCGGGAGCTTCCACACTGGGCGGAGGCTCGACCGCAACAGCGGCCTCGGCCCGTACCTCGCGCAACGTGCGCTGCAGCAACAGATCGCCGTCCGGCGGCGGACCGTCCAGGAACGCCTCCGGCGGGACCTCACCGAGGAACTCCTTCATCTCCTCCAGCTCGGAAACCTCTGTCCGGCACTCGGCGCACCCGGCCAGGTGCTCCTCCACAGTGCGGATCTCGTCCGGCTCCAGCCCACCGAGAACGTAGGCGCCGAGCTGCGAGTGGTCGTGTTCACTCATCGGGCCACCTCCGCTCCTGGTTTGCTTCCTGGTCCACCCAACACGGTTCTCAACGCACGCAGGGCGTAGTAAGACCTCGACTTCACGGTACCGGGCGGCACACCCAGCTCCTGTGCGGCCTCGGTCACCGACCGGCCCCGGTAGTACAGCTCCACCAGCACTTCGCGGTGCTCCGGTGACACCTGCTCCAGTGCGTCCATCACGACCATGGTGTTCACCACTGCCTCGGAGTGGTCGCTCTCCACCGGCGGGCGGTCCTCGATCTCGGCTACCTCCGCGGGCCGCACCGCACGCGCCCGGGCCCGGTCCGTGACCAGGTTGCGGGCCACGGTCAACAGCCAGCCCCGCACCGATCCCTTGCCCTCGACCAGCTTGTCGGCGTGCCGCCACGCCCGTACGAGGGTCTCCTGTACGACGTCCTCGGCCGCGGCGCGATCACCCGTCAGCCGGGTCGCATACGCGAGCAGGCTGCGGCCGTGTTCGGCGTACAGCGACCGGATCAACAGTTCGGCGCTGTCCGGACGGCGGTCCGTCTCCCCCACCGCTGTCCTCCCGGGGTCGGTTCTCGCGGTCGATCGTACGATAGGGGATCGCCTCCCGGGCGAGACCGCGGGGCCCCGAACCAGGTCGGGGCGAACCAGGTCGGGGCCGAGCAGGAGGTAACTGGTGGAGCTCATCGTTGATCAGTACGAGTAGCCGTCGCCCGACTTGGGCTTTGTGGTGATCTTCTTGCCGTCCGCGCCGACGACCCACCAGACCTCGCCGACGGCCTGACCCTTGGCGTCACCGGCCTTGGTGTCGCTGGCGAACTGGTACAGCGGCAGTCCGGCCAGCGTGACCTGCTTGGTCCCGTCCGTCCGGGTCACGGTGCCGACCAGCGCGGCGTCCACTCCGTCCAGCTGCGGCGTACCAGAACCGGCGAGCACCGGCGGCCACTTCGCCGCGCACTCGCCGTCGCAGTTGGACTTGGACGGGTTGGCGGTGTCCTTGTCGAACACGTACAGCGTGCGGCCAGTGCCGTCGACAACGACCTTGCCGAAGTCCGCAACGTCGGCCGTAGCCAGCTTCACCGCAGCGGCCGCGGGCTGGCTGGTCGTGGTGTTGGTGGTGGTTCCCGGCGATCCGGCCGGCGTGCTGTCGTCACCGCAGGCGACCACGGACAGGCCCAGTGCAACGGTGCCGACAAGGATGGCGATGCGCTTCATGGCTGAACTCCTCGGGTTGTTGACCACTCGTCACCACCCACACGGACATTCACGCCAACCGGTTCAGCCCCGGCGACAGGTTTAAGGTCACGATATGACCAACGACATCCCCGCCGCCGTACAGCGGACTCTGGACGCCATCGACCGGCTGGACAACGACGCCTTCGTGGCCGCCTTCGCGCAGGACGGGTACGTGGACGACTGGGGCCGGCAGTTCCGCGGGCCGGACCGAATCCGGTCCTGGAGCGACAACGAGCTGATCGGCAAGAACGTCACCTTCACGGACACGAAAGTGACCACCCCGGGCAACCCGATCACCCTGCTCACCCAGGTCGGCGGCGACGGCTTCAACGGCCCGTCCCACTTCACCTTCGACGTCCAGGCCGACCAGATCGCCTCCATGACAATCACCGCCTGAGGGGCTTGAACACCAACGCGGGACTGCGAACAGCAACGGGACCTGTCTACGCCCCCGGCAACCTGTTCACGGTCCCCGTTCACACCGGTTCGGGCTCGCGGATTCGTTGGGAGATGACGGCGGATACGCCGTCGCCGCGCATGGTTACGCCGTACAGGGCGTCGGCGACCTCCATGGTGCGCTTCTGGTGGGTGATCACCAGCAGCTGGCTGTTCTCGCGCAGCTCCTCGTAGAGCTCCAGCAGGCGGCCCAGGTTGGTGTCGTCCAGCGCGGCCTCGACCTCGTCGAGGATGTAGAACGGCGACGGGCGGGCCTTGAACAGGGCGACCAGGAACGCGACCGCGACCAGCGAGCGCTCGCCACCGGACAGCAGCGACAGCCGCTTGACCTTCTTGCCCGGCGGGCGCGCCTCGACGTCGATCCCGGTGCCGAGCATGTCGTCCGGATCGGTCAGCACCAGGCGTCCCTCACCACCGGGGAACAGCCGGCTGAAGACGTGCTCGAAGGCGACCTCGACATCGCGGTAGGCCTCGGTGAAGACCTGCTCGACCCGGTCGTCGACCTCCTTGACGATGTCCATCAGGTCGCGACGGGACTTCTTCAGGTCGTCAAGCTGCTCGGCCAGGAACCGGTGCCGCTCCTCCATCGCCTCGAACTCCTCGAGCGCGAGCGGGTTGATCTTGCCGAGCTGGTTGAGCGCGCGTTCGGCCTGCTTGAGCCGCTTCTCCACCTTGGTCCGGTTGAACGGCTCGCCCTCGAGCTCGAGGGTGTTCTCCTCGCCGTCCTTCGGCAGCGGCGGCACCAGCTGATCCGGCCCGTACTCCGTGATCAGCGCTTCCACCTCGGTGCCCAGCTCGCCGAGCGCCTTCTCGTAGAGCTGTTCGAGCCGCATCTTCTGCTCGGCCCGGGCCAGCTGGTCGCGGTGCACGGTGTTGGTCAGCTGCTCCAGCTCGGAGCTGAGGTTCCGGGTCGCCGACCGGGCCTGGGCCAGCGCCTTCTCCCGGTCGGCCCGCTGCGCCTGGATCGCGGAACGCTCCGTGGCCGCGAGCTGCAGCGAGTGCTCCAGCCGGGCCAGCACGTGTCCGGCGGCCAGGTGCACGGCCTGCGCCGCCTCGGCCTGCCGAGCACGTCGGGCCGCCCGCGCGACCGCACGGGCCCGCGCCTCGCGCTCCTGCCGCGCCGCGCGCTCCAGCGAGTCGGCCCGGCCGGCCAGCGCCCGCGCCCGCTCCTCGGTGGTCCGCAGCGCGAGCCGCGCTTCCATCTCCGTCGCACGGCCGGCCTTGGCCGCCTCGGCAAGACGGTCGCGCTCGGTCGAGTCCGGCTCGTCGCCCTCGTCATCGAACATCTCGGCCTCGGTCAGCCGGTGCTCGAGGTCGGCCAGGCCGGACAGGTTCCGGTCCCGCTCCTCGGCGGCCGCCGCGATCGCCTCGGCCATCCGCTGCGCCTCGCCGCGGGACGCCTTCGCCAGCGACCCGAACTGGGCCAGCTGCTCGGCCACCGCGGCCATCGCCGCGTCCGACTCGTGCAGCCGGGCCAGCGTGATCTCGACGTGCTCCTTCTGCCGCGCCCGCTCGTGCTCCAAGGCGGCCAGCTCGAACCGCAGCCGCTCACTCCGGGCAGTCGCCTCGATCAGCTTCTCGGCGGCCTCGTCGACCGCGGACTGCACCTCGATCAGACTCGGTGCCGCATCCGACCCGCCGTACGCGAAGTGCGCACCGAGTACGTCGCCGAGCCGAGTCGTCGCAGTGACATCGGGCAGGTGCCGGACCAGCGACCGTGCGGCCGGTACGTCGTCGACCACGGCCACCTTGCGGAGCAGCCGGCGCAACGCCGGGCGCAGGGTCTCCGGGCAGTCCACGACGTCGGTCGCGTACGTCGCGCCGTACGGCAACTGGGGCCATGACGAGTAGTCGTCGGCAGGGGCGTCGCCGAGCAGCATCCCGGCGCGGCCGAGATCGTGTTCCTTGAGGTGCCCGACCGCGTCCACGGCCGCCTCGGTGTGCGTCACGGCAACCGCGTCGGCGGCCTCACCGAGAGCGGCTGCGATGGCAGTCTCGTAACCCACCCGCACGCTCAGCAGAGCGGCGACCGAGCCCATCAGCCCGGTGACCTGCTCGGACGCGGCCAGCAGGGCGCCGGCGCCGTCCTTGCGGTTGAGGCCGATCTCCAGGGCCTCCTTGCGGGCGGCCAGACCGGTCCGCTCCCGCTCGGCGTCGCGCTCCTCGGCCCGCAGTTTGGCGAGCCGCTCGTCCTGCTCGTCGAGCACGCTCTGGGCGGCCTCGTACTCCTCGTCCAGGCCCTTCTCACCGGCGTCCAGCCCGGCGACCTGGGTCTCCAGCGCGGTGAAGTCGTGCTGCGCCTTCGCGGCCCGCGCCTCGGCCTCGCTCTTGTTGCTCTCCAGCCGGCCGATCTCGGACTCGGCGGCGGCCGCGCGGCTCTTCAGCGCGTTCACCTGGCCGGTCAGCCGGGCCAGCCCTTCGCGCCGGTCGGCGGCGGCCCGGATCAGCGAGGCGATCCGGCGCTCCTCCTCGGCGTGCTCGGCCTCAAGTTGCTGGCGTCGCTCGACGGCCTCGGCGAGCAGCTCGGAGTGCGCCTCGACCTCGGCCTCGATCTGCGCCTCGGTCTCCCGGACCCGGGCTGCCTCGAGCTCCAGCTCCTCCGGGTCGCGACCGGCCCGGGGCTCGTCGGCCTCGTCGTTGAGCGAGCGGATCCGGTCGGCTGCGATCCGGGCGGTGCCCTTGATCCGCTCACCGAAGCCGGACAGCTGGTACCACGTGTCCTGCGCGGCCTGCAGCGCCGGCGCGTCCTCGCGCAGCGCCTCCTCCAGGTCGGCCTCCAGTTCGCGGGCCTCCCGCAGCGCGGCCTCGATCTCGGCCCTCCGTTCGGTCAGCCGGGCCTCGTCCTTCAGCTCGGCCTCGAGCGCGGACTGGGCCTGCACGATGTCGTCGGCGAGCAGCCGGGACCGGCCGTCCCGGACCTCCGCCTGGATCGTCGCAGCCCGGCGCGCCACCTCCGCTTGGCGCCCGAGCGGTTTGAGCTGACGGCGGATCTCGTTGATCAGGTCGCCGAGCCGGTGCAGGTTTCCCTCGGTGGCCTCCAGCTTCCGCAGCGCCTTCTCCTTGCGCTTGCGGTGCTTCAGTACGCCGGCGGCCTCCTCGACGAAACCGCGGCGGCCCTCCGGGGTCGCGCGCAGGATCGAGTCGAGCTGGCCCTGGCCGACGATGACGTGCATCTCCCGGCCGATACCGGAGTCGCTGAGCAGTTCCTGGACGTCCAGCAGCCGGCAGTTCTGGCCGTTGATCTGGTAGTCCGAGCCGCCGTTGCGGAACATCGTCCGGGAGATCGTCACCTCGGAGTACTCGATCGGCAGCGCGCCGTCGGTGTTGTCGATGGTGAGCACCACCTCGGCGCGGCCCAGCGGGGCCCGGCCGGAGGTGCCGGCGAAGATGACGTCCTCCATCTTGCCGCCACGCAGTGACTTCGCGCCCTGCTCACCCATCACCCAGGCGAGGGCGTCGACGACGTTGGACTTGCCGGAGCCGTTCGGGCCGACGATGCAGGTGATGCCTGGCTCGAAGTTCATCGTCGTGGCCGACGCGAACGACTTGAAACCCCGGAGCGTCATGCTCTTCAGGTACAAAGCGTTGCTCTCCAACCCGTGAAAGGACAGACGATACCGAAGGAACCGTCGTAACCGCTGGTGTCGCTGCCGCTACCCGGGGGAAGTGTTCCGCCTGCAGTCTACCGACTGCCTGGGCTGATCCTGTGGAGGCCGACCGCGAAGGCGGTCAGGCGACATCCGGCGCCGAAATGCGGCGGGGGCATCAGGGTCGGGCAAAAAGGGCGGCGGAGGCCCGGACGGGGGCCGCCGCCGTGGGTGATGCGGACGGTGCTGGGTGTTGCTCTGAAAACCGCTGTTGCTGTGTGGCTCGGAAACCTCAGACCGAGGCGGGGGCGCTCAGCGCCTCGTCCACGGTTAGCAGCCGGCCGTCGTGAACGGCCGCGACCAGATGGTCGTTCTCTGCCTGCAGGCGCATCACATGCGCCTCCAGATCGGCGACACGCCGGTTGAGCAGACGAACCTGCTCGAGCATGCGCGGGTCAGTGCCTCCAAGGTGCCCTAGAAGAGCCTTGGCCATTGTGCTGTCCTCCGGAAGGGTTCTGGCAGGTAGCGCCCCTGGTCCGAGGAGCGCCTCAAAAAAGTGTGCCGTCTTTCAGGGTGGCACCGGCTGAGCCACGGGTCAACCTGAGCTACGCCAATTAACGATACCTCGCTCACCACCGGGCGTGTCGGGGGACGGGCTGACACTTCGGGCAGCGGAACGAGGAACGGTTCATGAACGACTCGCGACGGATCGGCCGGCCATCTCGCGGACACGGCGAATCCTCTTGCCCGTAGACCGCTAGCCCACGTTCGAAGTACCCGGATTCCCCGTTCACGTTGACGTACAGGGCGTCGAAGCTGGTCCCGCCGACGTCCAGCGCGGCGGCCATCACCTCGTGGGCGTGCCGGAGGATTTCCCTTATCTGCAAGGGTTTCATCGTCTCGGTGGCCCGGGCGTAGTGCAGTTTGGCGCGCCACAACGCTTCGTCAGCGTAGATATTGCCGATTCCGCTGACCAGCGACTGGTCCAGCAATGCACGCTTGAGACCGGTCTTGCGACGCCGTACGCCGGCCACGAACCGCTCCAGATCGAACAAGGGATCGAACGGGTCCCGGGCGATGTGCGCGATCTCCTCCGGCAGCGTCGCGCCACCCTCGGAGTACGACAGACCACCGAACATCCGCTGGTCCACAAAACGGACCTCTCCGCCGTCGTCGGCGAACCGGATCCGGACCCGCAGATGCCTCTCCTCGGGCGCACCGACCGGCTGCACCCGGAACTGTCCGCTCATCCCCAGATGCGTGAGCACCGCGTCGCCCGAGGTGAGCGGGAGCCACAGGTACTTCCCGCGCCGGGCCGGTTCCGCGAAGGTCTGGCCCTTCAGCCGCGCCGCGAAGTCGTCCGGCCCGGCCAGATGCCGCCGCAGCGGCCGTGGATGCAGCACCTCGACGGCGTCGATCGTCCGCCCGGTGGTGAATTCCGCGAGTCCGCGGCGGACGACCTCTACTTCGGGAAGCTCAGGCACCTCAGGACTACTGGGAGGGGTCTGTGCTGTCGGGATGGGCGGCGCGCAAAGCCTTCCAGGCGGTTTCGGCGGCCTGCTGCTCGGCTTCCTTCTTGCTCCGGCCGATGCCGTGCCCGTACGTGTCGGCGCCGATCCGGACCCGCGCCTCGAACGTCTTGGCGTGGTCCGGGCCGGACTCGGCGATCACGTACTCCGGGATGCCGACGCTCAACTGCGCGACCAGCTCCTGCAGCGACGTCTTCCAGTCCAGGCCGGCGCCGAGCCGTGCCGACGACGCCATCAGGTCGTCGAACAGCGTGTGCACCACCCGGCCGGCCACCTCGAAGCCCCGATCGAGGTAGACCGCCCCGATCAGCGCCTCGACGCAGTCGGCCAGGATGGACGACTTGTCCCGCCCACCGGTCGCCTCCTCGCCCCGGCCCAGCCGCAGGTACTTGCCGAGCTTGAGCTCGCGGGCGACCGACGCCAGGGCGCGCATGTTCACCACAGCGGCCCGCAGCTTCGCGAGCCGGCCCTCGGACAGGTCCGGGTGGTTCCGGAAGAGCGACTCGGTGACGATCACACCGAGCACCGAGTCACCGAGGAACTCCAGCCGCTCGTTGGTCGGCAGGCCACCGTTCTCGTACGCGTACGAGCGATGCGTGAAGGCGTGCTCCAGTAGTTCGTCAGCCAGCGATACGCCGAGCCGCTGGTTCAGCTCGGCGTAGAGTCCCCCGTTGGAGATCAACTCAGGGTTGACCGAATTCACTGGCTGGTGCCTCTTAGCTCTCGACGACCTGGCGACGCTCGCCCTTGGCGCCGTACTGGCCGCAGGTCGGGCAGACGGTGTGCTGAAGGTGCTTCGCGCGGCAGGCGGGGTTCACGCAGGTGACCAGCGACGGCGCGCTGGTCTTCCACTGGGCCCGGCGGTTGCGGGTGTTGCTGCGCGACATCTTCCGCTTCGGAACGGCCACGGTTATGACTCCTCGGTTCGGCCGGGGGTTGCGAGACCCGGCCGGCTGGCTGGCTTGATCAGTATCTAGTTGTCTTGCGGGCGTTCGTCGGTCTGGAGCAGACCGCTGAGCGCGGACCACCGCGGGTCGGCGCCGTCCTCGTGCTTGTGGCCGGGCTCGTCCGCCAGGCGCACCCCACAGTCGGGGCACAGTCCCGGACAGTCGTCCGTACACAAGGGCTGGAAGGGCAGCGCAAGCACCACCTGGTCCCTCAGCACCGGCTCGAGGTCGATCAGATCGCCCTCCATCCGGCTGGCCTCGTCAGGTTCGGCTTCGCTTTCCGGGTAGACGTACAGCTCCTGGACGTCAGCGAGGAACTCGTCCTCGATATCGACCAGGCACCGCGCGCACTCCCCGGTCAGCCGGCCTGCAGCCGTCCCGGTGACGAGTACCCCCTCGACAACCGACTCCAGCCGTAGATCGAACTGGATGGGGTCGCCTTCGGGGACGCCGATCACGTCGATCCCGAGATCGGCCGGTGCCGGTGCCGTGAAGGAGACTTCGCGCTGGGACCCTGCGCGGCGGGTCAACTCGTGCGTGTCGATCACGAGTGGGGACCGCGGGTCCAAGACGCTCAGAACATCCCTTTCAGGCGTGGGCAGGCAGAATCTCAGTCTCGTCGAGACCGGTTGACAAGACTACCAACTCAGCGCCGTTCGGCCCAATTCGGGGGCAGTCTAGAGTTTCGCGAGTAACCGCGAGTGAACGGCCGGGGGCAGGAAAGCGTCAACCGGACCGCCGAGTCTCGCAATCTCCTTGACCAGCGACGAGGAGACGTAGGCGTTGTCCGGCGCGGTCGGCAGGAAGACGGTGTCGACACCGGTCAGCTTGCGGTTCATCTGGGCCATCTGCAGCTCGTAGTCGTAGTCGCCGCCGGCCCGCAGACCCTTCACGATCACGGCCGCGTCGATCGAGCGGCAGTAGTCCACCAGCAGGCCGTCGAACGTGCCGACCGTGACGTTGCCGAACGGCTTGGCGATCTCGGTCAGCATCTCGATCCGTTCCTCGACACTGAACAGTCGCTGCTTCGATGCGTTCACCCCGGCCGCGACGACCACCTCGGTAAAGGCAACCGACGCCCGGGCGATCACATCCAGATGCCCGTTGGTGGGTGGGTCGAAAGTGCCCGGGAAGACCGCCTTACTCATGGCGGTGACCGTACCAAAGCCGGGCCTCGCCGTACTTGCGATCCCGTAGCGCGGCGAACCCGGACGGCCACTCCCACGGCTCCCGTTTGCCGCGCTCGACCACGATCACCGCGTCGTCCGCGAGCCAGCCGTGCTCGGCCAACGCGAGCAGAACCTCCTGCAGTTCAACGGTTTCCAGCTTGTACGGCGGGTCGGCGAACACCAGGTCGAACACCGCACCCGAATTGTCGCCCTGGGCAACCTTCTCGGCCGGCCGGGTGAGCAGCGTGGCTCCGGGCAGCCCCACCGATCGGATGTTCGCCGCGATCACCTCGGCCGCCCGCCGATCCGCCTCCACCAGCACGGTCCGCGTCGCACCCCGGGACAACGCCTCCAACCCGATCGCCCCGGATCCGGCGTACAGGTCCAGGACAGACAACCCGTGGAAGCTGCCGAACTCCGACTCCAGGGACGAGAACAACGCCTCCCGGACCCGGTCCGCGGTCGGCCTGGTCCCACTTCCGGGCGGTACGACGATCCGCCGGCCGCCCGCCGCTCCGCCGACGATCCGGGTCACGTCTTCTCCAGGTATTCGGTGCTCTCGGTCTCCAACGCGCTGCGGACGACGGAGCGGAGTACGGGATAGCCGGTCAGCTCCGAGTCCACCGAGACGATCGAGGTCGCCACGTGGCGGGCGGTGTAGATGATGTCCTCGTCGCGGAGCACGCTGAGCAGTTTGAGGCTGGACCGGCGGCCGGACTGGGCGACACCGAGCACGTCACCCTCGCGGCGGCTTTCCAGGTCGATCCGGGACAGCTCGAACCCGTCCGTCGTGCCGGCGACGGCGTCGAGGCGCTGGCGGGACTTCGAGACTGGCCAACTGTCGGTCACCAGTAGGCAGAGTCCGGGAACCTTGCCCCGGCCGACCCGGCCACGCAACTGATGCAACTGGGAGATGCCGAACCGGTCCGCGTCCATCACCACCATGGTCGACGCGTTCGGCACATCGACGCCGACCTCGATCACGGTGGTCGCGATCAGGACGTCGATCTCGCCCGCCGCGAACCGCGTCATCACCGAATCCTTGACGTCGGCCGGCAGCCGCCCATGCAGGACCTCCATCCGCAGCCCGGCCAGGATCTCGGCGAGCTTCTCCGCCATGAACACCACCGACAGCGGCGGCCGCAGCTCCTTCCGGCCGGGCTTGCCGCCGTTGTCCTCCTCCATCTGGGCGAACTCGGCCTCCTCGTCCGCCGCGTTCTTCACCTCGTCGCCGATCCGCGGGCAGACGACGTACACCTGGTGTCCCTTGGCCACCTCCTCGCGGATCCGCTGCCAGGCGCGCTCCAGCCAGGCCGGCTTCTCGGCGGCCGGGACCACCGACGAACTGATCGGCGACCGGCCGGCCGGCAACTCGGTCAGCGTCGACACCGCGAGGTCGCCGAACACCGTCATCGCGACCGTCCGCGGGATCGGCGTCGCCGTCATCACGAGCACGTGCGGGGTGTTGTCACCCGACTTCTGGCTCAGCGCGGCCCGCTGCTCGACGCCGAACCGGTGCTGCTCGTCGACGACCACCAGCCCCAGGTCCGCGAACTGCACCTTGTCCTCGAGCAACGCGTGCGTACCGACCATGATCCCCGCGGCTCCACTCGCGGCGTCCAGCATCGCCGTACGACGCGCCGCCGCGCCCAGTGATCCGGTCAGCAGACCCACCCGGGTCGCCCGGTCGGCGCCGCCCAGCATGCCTTGTTCGGCCAGGTCGCCGAGCATCTTCGTCAGCGTCTTGTGGTGCTGGGTGGCGAGCACCTCGGTCGGGGCGAGCAGCACCGCCTGGCCGCCGGCGTCGACCACCGACAGCATCGCGCGCAGTGCCACCACGGTCTTGCCGGAGCCGACCTCACCCTGCAGCAGCCGGTGCATCGGGTGCTCGCGGGCCAGATCGGCGAAGATCTCCTCGCAGACCTCGGTCTGCCCGGCGGTCAGCTCGAACGGCAGCCGGGTATCGAAGTCGTCCAGCAGACCACCCGAGGTCCGCTTGCGGGGCACCGCGTTCAGCGCGTCGGTGACGGCCCGGCGCTGGGCCAGGATCGTCTGCATCACCAGGGCTTCCTCGAACCGGAACCGCTTCTGCGCCGCCAGCCAGTCCTGCTCGGTCTCCGGCAGATGGATCCGGCGCAGCGCCTCGCCGAGGCCGAGCAACTTCTCCTTGCGCAGGATCAGCTCGGGGATCGGGTCGTCCAGCTCTTCGAGGTTGTCCAGCACGATCTTCAGGCTGCGCTCGATCGTCGCGGTCGGCAGCTTCGCGCTGGCCGGGTAGAGCGGCCGGAACGGCTTGGCCCGGCGCTCGATCTCGGCCTCGGTCAGGTCGTCCTCGTCGAGGATCTCGGTGCCCGGGGTCTTCAGCTGCAGGATGTCGCGGAACTTCGTCACCTCGCCCCAGAACAGCGCGGCCGTCCCGGGCAGCAGCTTGGTCGCCAGCCAGGGCTGGTTGAAGAACGCCAGCTCCAGGTCGTTGCGGCCGTCGGTGACGATCACCTTGGTCAGCGTCTTGCGCCGCCGGTACTTCTGCACGTCGTCGAGCTTGATCTCCATCTTCTTGTCGAGATCGCGCACGGTGACCTTCTTCACCCGCCCGCTGACGGTGGCCTGGTCGCCGACCTCGAGCTCGTCGAACGGGGTCAGCTCGCCCTTCTTCAGGTACCGCCGCGGGTAGTGCCGCAACAGCTCGCCGACGGTCTCGATGCCGAGCACCTCGGCGAACGTCTTGGCCGTCCGGGCGCCGAGGAAGTCGCGCAGCAACCGGTCGATGTCAGTCTTCATTCCACCCCGATCAGCAACGGGTACCTTTCCTGCCCACCGTCGTACACCATCACGTCGACATCTTTGCGAAGCCGGCGGACGTGCCGCACCACCCCGTCGACCAGCGCCGGGTCGGCGCCCTGGCCGGTCACGATCGTCATCAGCTCGCCGCCACCGCCGAGCAGCCGGTCGGTGACGCCGATCGCGGCCGCCGTCAGGTCGTCGGTGATCAACGCGAAGTCGCCGTCCACGACCCCCAACGCGTCGCCCACCCGGCAGGTTCCGGCCATCGTCCAGGCGTCCTTCACCGCGATCGTGACCGCGCCGTGCCGAGTCTGCCCTGCCGCCGCCGACACGTGTACGACGACGTCGTCGAAGCTCTGCTCGGGATCGTGCACGGCGATCGCGGCTAGCCCTTGAACCTGCGCCCTGGTGGGGATCACAGCCACCCGTACGCCGTCCTGCCGGGCCGCCGTGGCCGCTGCCTCGGCGACTGCGATCGAGTCCTTGTCGTTCGGCAGCAGCACGATCTCGAGGGCCTTGGACCGCTCGATCGCCTTCAGGATCTCGCCGGTCGAACATCGCCGCCCGGGGCCGCCGGGGATGACGATCGCGCCCGCCTCGCTGAACAGGCCGGCCAGTCCGTCGCCCGCCGCGACCGCGATCACGGCCCGGCTCGGCACGGGTTCGTGCGGGGCGAGATCGGCGAAATGCGTCACCCGGATCCGGTACGGGCGGCCGATCCCGATGCCCTCCTCGATCGCCTGCCCGACCTCGTCGGTGTGCACATGCACGTTCCACAGCCCGTCGCCACCGACCACGACGACCGAGTCGCCCAGCCCGTCCAGCTTCCGCCGGAACTCCCCGATCGCCTCATCGGCCGCATCCAGCAAATACATGACCTCGTACGCCGGCCCCTCAGGCCCCAGCTCGTACGCCGTACCGCCGGGGCTCCCCGCTTCCCCCGGACCCGCCGCGCCGCCGACGCCGGCTTCCCCCGGTCCCGCCGTACGTCCGGCCCCCGCCGCGTCTCCGGCGCTGCCCGCGTCCCCGGAACCGTCCGCTGTCGGCGTGCCTGCTTGAACGGCTTGACGGGGCGGCACTCCGGTCGACTCGCCGGGAGCCCGACCCGACAGCACCGACTCCATCGCGCCCAAGATCACCACCAGCCCGGCACCGCCCGCGTCGACCACTCCCGCCCGCCGCAGTACCTCCAGCTGATCCGTCGTACGCATCAACGCCTGCCGCGCACACGCGACCGCCGCCAGGCACACCTCGGCAAGGGTCTTCCCCTCATTCGCCGCCGCCAGTGCCGCATTCGCCGCCGCCCGGGCGACCGTCAGCATCGTGCCTTCCACCGGCTGCGCGACCGCGCCGTACGCGGCATCCGCGGCGTACACGAGCGCGTCAGCAAAGGCCACCGCCTCACTCATCCGCGGATCGGCCAGCACGGACTTCGGCTCGACCTCCTGGTACCGCGGCAGGTTCTCCGCCAACCGCAGGCCGCACGCACGAACCAGCTGGGACGTGATCACCCCCGAGTTCCCCCGCGCACCGAGCAATGCACCGCGTCCGAACGCCTGCACCGCCTCGGCGAACGTCAGCTCCCCCTCAGGCAAGGCGTCGCAGGCGGCCTCCCAGGTCAGGTAGAGGTTCGTCCCGGTGTCCCCGTCAGGCACCGGGTACACGTTCAGCTCGTCGATCTCGACCCGCGCGCGCCCCAGCTCCGCCAGCGCCGTACGAGCCCAGCTCCGCAGTACCTCGACCGTCAGCTCACCCACGCCCGAAGGCTAACCGCTCCGGTCCGGATTCGAGATGAGGAGGCGTCGGGAGGTCCTGATCAGCCCCACCGCCGGCCCGACCGCCAGAACGATCGCGAGGGCGGCGTACCCATACCCGAGGGTCGCCACAGTGGCGACCCCCGCGACCAGCAACGGCCCGCCGGCGTCACCGAGCTCGCGCCCCAGCTCTGCCGTCCCCATGGTCTGTCCGAGTCGCGCCTGCGGAGTCGAGGCCGCCAGCGCAGCGAAGCCCAGCGGCGTGATCAGGCCCGTGCCGACACCGATCAGTACTGCGGCAAGGAGTACCCCGACCAGTCCGGGGATTGTGGCTGCCGCTAGCCCCGCTGCGGAGAGCAGTAGACCTGTCGTGATCCCCGTGCGAATGGAGAGCCGCCCCGCGTCCAGAGCACGCCCGGCGCGAGGCTGTACCAGGGCGGCGGTCGCAGCGAGGACAGATACCGCCGCACCGGTGGCGACTGGTCCCAACCCGGCCGCAGCACCCGTCACCGGCAGGAAGCCAACCCCAACCGACAGCGCGGCCGTCGCCCCAGCCAGCGCAGCAGTCGGCCTGAGGAACGGCCCGTCAGTCACCCGCCGGACCAGGTCGAACACGGTCTGCCGAGTCCGCGGCAGCGGCGGCACAGCCGGTACGACGGCCAACGCCCACGCGGCGACCACCATCGCCAGCACCGCCATGACGGTGAACAGCAGCCGCAGCCCGCCCAACCAGACGATCGCCCCACCGAGCAACGGGCCGAGTGTGTACCCGATGCTCTTGTAGAACCCGTAACTCCCAAAGGCGCGCCCGTGTTTCGCGGCCGGGTTGAGCCGTGCCACCAGAGCCGACGCCGACGGCGAGAACGCCGACGCAGCAGCCCCCTGCCCAAGCCGAGCAGCCCACAACCACCCCGGACTGTCCGCGACCGCATACAACGCGGACGCCCCCGCAAACCCAACCAGCCCCCCGAGCAACACCGGCCTAGCCCCAATCCGGTCCGCAATCGCCCCGAACACCGGTTTCAGCACCACCTCGGCACCGTCGTACAGCGCTAGCAAGACGCCCAGGGTGAGCAGCGACCTCACGGCGTCCTCGGAGAAGCCGCCCAGGTTCGCCGCCACCGCGTGCGCCCCGAACGCGGTAGTGAATCCGGCCGCCCACAACGGCGCCATCCGCCACCTCGACGCCGGGCCCTCACCCACCGCCATCACCGCTCACCCACCGCCGTCACCGCTCCCCCGCCCCCATCTCGCCAGCCGCCCCCGCCGCCTTCCCGCCACCACCCGCGCCCGCCCCGCGCGCCCCACTCGCCTCGCCCTGCACACCGCCCGCCCGTACCCCCGCCGTCTCCGCCCCGCCGCGCGCACCACTCACCCGCACCCCCGCCGCCTCCGCCCCGCCGCGCGCACCTCTCACCCGCACCCCGCCGCCTCCGCCCTGCCGCGCGCACCTCTCACCCACACCCCGCCGCCTCCGCCCCGCCGCGCGCACCACTCACCCACACCCCGCCGCCTCCGCCCTTTCGGTAGCACCCACTTCCACCCCGCCCACGGGGGTTTCGTGGAGGTGTTGGAAGACTCTGTCGGCGTAGTCCTCGCAGATCTCCGCGCACTGCTTCAGGCGGGCTGTTGCGTCCGGGGCGAGGGGGCTGCCGAAGACGTCGCGGGCGGTCAGGTCGCGGTGCCACCGGCGCAGGCGCTCCAGGCTCTGTTCCTCCTCCTCGAGCTCGGCCAGGGTGAACTTCTCGATCTGGATCTCCTTCGCGATCTCGACCTCGAACTTCCCGCAGTCGGCCAGGAACTCGGTCCAGTCCGCCTCCCGCGCGGCATCGAACAACGCCGCGAACCGAGCCGAGTCAGCCTCACTCCGCCCCGCCGCCGCGAGGATCGTCGCCTCCCCTTCGGCCCGCTCGGCCAACTCCACCGCATGCTCGATCCCAGCAGCGAACACCGGCAGATCCGGCACCGCCCACACACCCTGCCCGAGCGAGAGCGCGCCCGCCTTCCGCAGTTCCCGCCAGACCGCGACCCGATGCCGCGACGGCTCGGTCGGGATCCGGATCACCAGTACCAACCAGCGCTGCCCAGCTCGATCAGCCGTCACATGCCCCAATGTATCCCGCGTTACTTTCGAGAGCTACCTGGGTCTCGCACCCCCCGGAGGGCGCGCGGGCGCGAGACGCGGAGGGGCGCGAGGGCGGAGGTGCGGAGGGCGGAGGGGCGCGAGGCGCGAGGCGCGCGGCGCGGAGGGGGCGAGGCGCGCGCCGGGGATTTCGCCTCCCGCCCTACCATGTGCTGTGCTTCCTTTGCTCTTCTCGGTGGCGACCGACAGCTACAACCTGGCGGTCCGGGAACTGCGGGAGGAGTTCGGCCGCGACCTAGGGATCGAGCGAGTCAGCGGCGACCTCGGCCGGATCGTGGCCGACGCTCCCCCGATCGTCGAACTCGCGAAGGCATGCGACGTCGGCCGGATCATGTTCGTCCGGCACCTGACCCAGGAGATCGCGACCTTCCCGCCGGACGACATCCCGCCCGCGCACGAACTGGCCGACCTTGTACTGGCCGAGCTCCCACGACACCCGAACGCGCTAGCGGTGCAGACGTGGACCGACGGCGCCGGGACCGGCGGATCCTTCTACCACCTGCTGGCCGACGCACTCGGCGAGCGCGGCGTCGAGGTCACCCGGTCAGGTCAAGACGTCGTCGTGTCCTGCTTCATCTCCCGCAAAACCGTCATCCTCGGCGTGAACCTGCTCGACTACAGCCTCTCCGACTGGCCCGGCGGCCGAATGCGCCTCGCCCGCTCGGACGACCGAGTCTCCCGCTCGGAGTTCAAGCTCGAGGAAGCAATCCAAACCTTCCACCTAGCCCTCACCCCGGGCGAACCCCACTCCCCCGCCGGACACCCCACTCCCGGCGACCCGCCCCCCGGTGGGGTCCCCTCGCCCGGCGGACATTCCTCACCCGGTGGGGTCCCCTCTCGCGGTGAGCTCCCGTCCGCCGGTTGGCGCCCCTCGCCTGGCGGACCGTCCTCACCCGGTGCGCTCCACTCACCCGGCGGGCGCCTCTCGCCCGGCGGACCCGGTGAACGCCCGTCAACCGGTGGGTTCCTCGCGCCCGGTGGAAAGGCACTGGACCTGGGCGCGAGTCCGGGCGGGTGGACCAGGATCCTGCGGGAGTACGGGCAGGAGGTCTGGTCGGTCGACCCCGGTGCCCTCGACGCGCGCCTCGCCGGCGACCGCGGGATCCACCACGTACCGACGACGGCCGGCCGGTTCTTCCACGACAACCGGGTGCGGTTCGACGTCGTGGTCAATGACATGCGGATGGATCAGGTGATGAGCGCCCGGGTGATGCTCGACGCCGTCCCCCACCTCCGCCGCGGCGCCCTCGCGATTGTCACCCTCAAAGGCGGCGGCCGCAATCCTCTCGACTCGGCCCGCCGCGGCATCGAACTGCTGGCCAAGGAGTACGCCGTACTCCACGCCCGCCAACTCCACCACAACCGCCGCGAACTAACCGTAATCGCCCACCTCCCCTAGCCGAGTCCCCCGCACGGCCATCCCCAGCCGGGTCCCCCACACCCCGGCGAACCGCCGACCACCCCAGGCGAATCTCGGAGGCTAACCTCCGAGGTGAATGGTTGCCCCTCGGCATTTCGGTGGGCTAACCATTCAGCGGAGAGGTTAGCCTCCGAGATTCGCCGGGGGCGGGGTCCGGTGGCGGTGGCGGGTCCGGTGGCGGGGCAGGGTGTGCCGGGGCGGGGTGGCGGGGCAGGGTGCCGGGGCAGTGGAGCTGTGGGTATACGCGACCAGGCGCCCGGGAGGTTCCCGGGCGCCTGGTCGAAGCCCTGTACGGAGGTCCGGCCGGGGTGGCCGGCCGGAAGTACTAGCCGACGACTCGCTGGACCTTGCCTGCCTTGATGCAGGAGGTGCAGACCTTCAGCTTGGTCGGCGTGCCCTTGATGATGGCGCGGACCGGCTGGATGTTCGGGTTGAACCGGCGCGCGGTACGAGCCTTGACCCGACGGATCATCGCGCCCTTACCGAGTCGCGCAACGCTGTTGCCGAACTGCGGCTGCTTGCCGCAAACTTCGCACTTCTTAGACATGATTCTCCGTGTTCAGGGTCGTGACACCGACAGACCATGTTACACAGGGCTCCGACCCCCGACCAATTCGGCCTCACCCGCACAAGGTGAGGCCGAACCGGTCCAAAGATCACAGCGTGAGCCAGGCCACTTCCTCGTCGGTCAGCTGCACCGAAAGCCCCGGCAGCGAGGTCCGCGTCTCGCTGATGTGCCGCGGCCCGATCAGCGGGAACACCGGGTAGGACTGGTGCAGCAGCCAGGCCAGGGCGATCGCGGTCGGCTCGACGCCCTTCGCGGCCGCCAGCTCCCGGGCACGCCGGAGCCGCTCGAAGTTCTCGTCGGAGTAGAAGCAGCGGACCAGTTCCTCGTCGGACCGATCCTCCGGCTTCGCCCGACCGGTGAAGAACCCGCGCGCCTGGCTCGACCACGGGAACAGCGCGACCTGCCGATCCCGCAACCACGCCTGCGACTCGTCATCGCTGACGTGCCGGCAGCCCTTCCACGGTACGTCGTACGCGCGGGCGAGGCTGAGGTGGTTGCTGAGCAACGTGAACGGCTGCTTCCCATTGGCCTCGGCGTACGCGTTCGCCTCGTCGAACCGTGAAGTCGACCAGTTCGACCCGCCGTACGCCTTGATCCGGCCGGCCCGGAACTGCTCATCCAGTACGTCGACGAACTCGCCGACGCCGATCTCCTCGTTGTCCCGGTGCATCAGGTAGAGGTCGACGTGGTCGGTCTGCAGCCGATCGAGGCTCTCCTCGAGTTGCCAGGCGATCGACTCGGGGTCGCAGTACGGCGTGTGCGCACCCTTGCCGATGACAACGACCTCGTCGCGGTTGCCGCGGGACTTGATCCACTGGCCGAGCAGCTTCTCGCCGCGTCCGCCGCCGTAGATGTACGCCGTGTCGAAGGTGGTGCCGCCACGCTCGACGAAATCGTCGAACATGGTCGCGGCGTGGGTCAGGGTCTCCTGGTTGTCCACGCCCATGACCAGCCGGGACACCTGCTTGTCCAGGCCGGCCACCTTGCCGTACGTCATCGGGGCGTCGTCGCGCCTGGTCAGCGGGCGCCCGGTCGCGGTCGGGACGGCCACGTCGTCGCGCTCGCTCGCGTACTGCTGCCCGATCGCCTTCCGCCACGCGTCCTGGACTGTCAGGTTGCCGAGGGTGTCGGCCCACGACATCTCCGGCGCCTGCCGCTGCTCGATCGCGGCCGCGACGGCGTCCGCCTCAGCTGCGTAGATGAAGGCCGGCTCCGCGGAGATGTCCCGCGGCTCCTCCCCCACCTTGTGCACGGTGACGTGGGTCGGTTTGCCGTCGCCGCCGAACCACGGGTCCTCGACGACCAGGTACCCCTTCGAGCCGAGCACCCGGACCCGGTTCTCGTCGCCGAGCCGGACCCCGGTGCTGACCTGCGCGGTCATCCCGGCGTCGAAGAAGAGGGTCGCCACGGTCCATTCGTCGACCCCGGTCTCGCCGACCTGACCGACCGCGGTCACCGCCGCCGGATCGGCGTACGGCGCTCCGGCGGCCGCGCCGGCGATCATCCGCGCCATCGAGACCGGGTAGCCGCCGACGTCGAGGATGCCGCCGCCGGCCAGTTCGTCGGCGAAGATCCGGCTCTCGGCGCGGAACGCCGCCTGGAACCCGAACGACGCCTGGATCTGGTGCACAGTGCCGATCTCGCCGTCGCGGATCAGCTGGGCGATCAGCTTGGTCTGCGGCAGGCAGCGGTACATGTACGCCTCCATCAGGAAGACGTCGTTGCGTACCGCGGCCTCGATCATCGCCTCGGCCCAGGACCGGTTGATCGCGAGCGGCTTCTCGCAGAGCACGTGTTTGCCGGCTTCGGCCGTCTTGATCGCCCACTCCACGTGGGACGGATGCGGGGTGGCGATGTAGACGGCGTCCACGGTGTCGTCGGCAAGCAGTTCGCCGTACGACGCGTGCCGGTGCGGGATGGCGAAACGGTCACCGAACTCGTCGGCCGAGGCGCTGCTGCGGCTGCCGACCGCGGCGAGCTGTCCGGTCGTCGAGGACGGGAGCTGACTGGCGAACCGGGCGGCGATGTTGCCGGTGCCCAGGATTCCCCAGCGGAGCTTTTCGATTGGCACAGAGGGTCCCCTCGTCGGGTGGTGCGATCAGGATCAGGACTTCACGGCGCCGGCGGCGATGTCGGCGATGAAGTGCCGGCCGCCGATGATGAAGACACCGATCAAGGGGATCACGCTCATCAGGGCGCCCGCCATCACCATGCTGTAGTCGGTTCCGTACACACCGTTCAGCTGTTGCAGGGCGACCTGGAGTGGAAGCTTGTTCGGGTCGGTCATCACGATCAGCGGCCAGAGGTAGTCGTTCCAGACGTTGATGAAGGTGAAGATGCCGAGGAACGCCAGCCCGGGCCGCAGTACCGGCAGGCCGACGGTCAGGTACTGGCGGAAGAAGCTCGCGCCGTCGACCTTGGCGGCCGCGATCAGCTCGTCGGGGATGGCGCCGCGGGCGTACTGGCGCATCCAGAAGATGCCGAACGCGTTCGCCGCGCCTGGGATGATCAGCGCCTTCAGCGATCCGATCCAGCCGAACTCGGCGAGGGTGACGAACTGCGGCACCAGGGCCAGCTGGGCCGGGATCATGAAGGTTGCCAGCAGCAACCCGAAGAGCCAGTTCCGGCCGGGGAACTCGTACTTCGCGAACGCGAACGCGGCGAGCGAGTCGAAGAACAGCACCAGCACGGTGACGCCGAGTGAGGCGATCACGGTGACCAGCATCGAGCCGAAGAAGTCGATGTTGTCCAGCACCTTGCCCATGTTCTCGAACAGGTGCGAGCCGATCAGCAGTTTCGGCGGGTAGGTGAAGATGTCCGGCGTGGTGTTCGAGGCCATCACCAGCATCCAGTAGAACGGGAAGATCGACAGCGCGACGCCGAACATCAGCACCACGTGGCTGACGAGGTCGCGGATCCGGTCAGTGCGCATCGGTCTGCTCCTTCCGGGTCCGCCGACGGAGCCGGCTGGTCAGTCGTTCGGATTCGTCGCCGCCGATCAGGCGCCAGTTGATGATGGAGAACAGCACGATCAGGATGAACAGCGCCCAGCCGATCGCGGCGCCGTACCCGAACTGGTTCTTCACGAAGGCGTTCTCGTACAGGAACGACACGATCGTCGTACCGGCGCCGCCCGGGCCGCCGGTGTCGCCGAGCAGCACCTGGGACTCGGTGAAGATCTGCAGGCCGCCGATCGTCGAGGTGACCGCGGTGAACAGGATCACCGGGCGCAGCAGCGGTACGGTGACCCGCCAGAACGTCTGCCGCGGCGAGGCGCCGTCGACCTTGGCGGCCTCGTAGACGTCGGACGGGATCGCCTGCAGGCCGGCCAGGAAGATGATCGCGTTGTAGCCGACCCAGCGCCAGGTGACGATGGTGGCGATCGCGATCTTGATCCCCCACGGCTGGCTGAGCCATTCGATCTGGGACAGCCCGATCGACTGCAGGAACGCGTTCAGCAGGCCGAAGTTGTTGCTGAAGATCGAGCCGAACACCATCGTCACCGCGACCACGGAGGTGACATTGGGGATGAAGTAGGCGATCCGGTAGAAGCTGCGGAACCGGGTCGCGTTGTGCAGCGCGTTCGCGATCACCAGGGCCAGTAGCAGCATCGGCACGGTGGACAGCACCCAGATGACCAGGGTGTTGCTGATCGCGGTCCAGAACTTCGGGTCGCCGAGCAGGTAGTTGTACTGCTCCAGCCCAACCCATTTCATCGCGCCGATGCCGTCCCAGGAGTGGAACGACAACCAGATCGAGAAGAAGACCGGGAACGCGCCGAAGATCGCGAACAGGATGAAGAACGGCGAGATCGCGACGTACTGCGGCAGCGCGCTGCGGTACTTGTTCGGCCGCTTGTTGCCGCCGGCATGCTTCGGGGTGCTGACCGCCGGTACGTCGACCTTCTCGGTGGTGACAGCCATCTCAGATCGCCCCCGCCCTGGTGAGTTCGCGCTCGATCTGGGTCTGAGCGTCCTTCCAGGCCTGGTCGGACGACTTGCTGCCGACCTCGACGTTGACCAGTTCGGCCGTGATCGGGGTCTGGATCATCGTGTCGAACGGGCTGAAGTAGGCGCCCGGGTACTTCTTCGCGGACGCGGCGAACACGTCGACGATGCGCTGACCGCCGAAGAACGGGTCCGGGGCGGTCATCCGTTCGTCTGTGTAGCTGGCCGGCGTGGACGGGAAGAGCACCGGGTCGAGGAAGGCCTCGGCCTGGTTCTTGGCCGATTCGAGCCAGGTGATGAACTTGAAGGCGGCCTCGGGATCCTTGCAGTACTTCGTGATCGCGAGGAACGAACCGCCGCGGTTGCCGGCGCCACCGGGAGCCGGGCAGACCCGCCACTTGCCCTTGGTGTCCGGAGCGGCGTTCTTCGGCCCGAGCTGCGCCCACCAGACCGCGGAGTTGTAGGCGACGAGTTTGCCGTTCGTGACCACCGCGTTGACGTCCGTCGTACCGGACTGGGCGTTGGCCGACAGTCCTTCCTTCACGATCCGGACGGCGAGCTCCCAGACTTGGCGGACGTGGTCCTGGTCGCCGATGTACTGGCCCTCTTTGGTCATGTACCGCTTGGTCTGCTGGGCCAGCGCCGACTGGTAGACGCCGGAGATGTTGTCGGTGATCACCGATCCGGGGACGGCCTGCTTGATCTTCTTGCCGAGCTGGATGTAGGTGTCCCAGTCGGGCGCGGCGGCGGCGACGTCGTCCGGTTCGATCTCTACGCCAGCCTTCTGGAAGACGTCGTAGCGGTAGAACAGCGCGGTCGGGCCAGTGTCCATCGGGAACGCGATCATCCGGTTCTCCGGGGTGACGCCGAGCCGCCACTTCCACGGCAGGTAGTCGCCGGCGAGCTGTTCGGCACCGAGGTCGCGCAGGTCGTGGAACTGGTCCGCGTTCGGGAAGTAGGTGGCGACGTCGTCGTTCATCGCGACGATGTCGGGGACCAGCGACTTGCCGGCCAGCGCGGTCAGCAGCTTGGTCTTGTAGCCGGTGCCGATCCGGGTCATCGACAGGCGCATGGTGTCCGCGCCCGGGATCGCCTTCTCGGCCTGACCGATCAGGGTGTCGTTGACCGAGCCGACCCAGGTCCACATGCTGAGCTCGTCCGGACCGCCGAGCGAACTTCGCGACCCACCGCACCCGGTGAGACCCGCGGCGGCCGCGGCCCCGCCGGCCCCGATCGCCAGGAACTTCCGTCTTGTCACAGTCATGTGCCTCACCTGGGTCTTTCTCCGGGGTGTTCGCGGGGTGTTCGCTGTGAGTGTTCGTTTCCGCTAGAAGCTGTCCACAAATGTTGGAGCCAGGCCCAAGGTAAGCGCATACCGACTGAACCGGTCAAGGGTCCGTTGTGTCACTGTGTCCATCGACGCAGGACGGACTGTAGTCATCGTGCGGGATCAAGACTTTTCCTTTGCCGTAAAGAAAGTCCGCGGGTTGAATGTGGCCCGGCGACTGGTTACCGGCGCCTGATTGGATGGGGGCATGACCATCGAGGCCGTGCTCTTCGACGCCGACGGCGTGATCCAGCGTCCGACCGTGGACTGGCGAACCACTTTGGAGTCTTTCGTCCGCCCTGATCAGTCGGCCGAGGAGTTCGTGCTCGATCTGATGGAGTCGGAGGTGCCGGGGCTTTCCGGCAAGGGCGACTTCCGCGTCGCCGTGGCCGATGTGCTGGCTCGCTGGGAGTCGACCGCTCCGATGGAGACGGTGCTGGACCTGTGGCACCGGTTCGAGGCCGAGCCGGCGGTCGTCGCGATCATCGCCGAACTCCGCGCCGCCGGTATCGGTTGCCATCTCGCGACCAACCAGCACGCGTACCGGCGAGCGATCATGCAGGACGAGCGAGGCTACCGCGACTGGTTCGACCAGACGTTCTACTCATGCGATCTGGGCGTGGCGAAGCCGGACACGGCGTACTTCAAGTCGATCCTGACCGCGCTCGACAAACCCGCGTCGTCGGTGCTCTTCATCGACGACAAGGCCGCCAACATCGAAGGCGCCCGCGCCGTCGGCCTTCAGGCCGCGCAGTACGACCTGGACGAAGGCATCCCCGCCCTCCGCACCCTCCTAGCCACCCACGGCCTCCCCCCGACTCCCTGACAGCAATCGTGCGGTCTTCTTCGGACTGAGGTCTTGTCCGCTGTGCGCGGCTGTGGCATCGTCACGGCCGGTTGACAACGTAGGACAGCTCACCCCCCGCCGCCCTGGGAGGCACTACATGTCCGATCGACACCCCCACCGCCCCCGCCGCCTCGCCCTGACCCGCCGCCGCGCTCTAGGCCTCGGCTTCACCGCCGGTCTCGGCGCGAGCCTCGGCGCCCTCGGCCCCAACGCCCTCAGCTCCAACGCCTTCGCAGCCGGCCCCTCGACCGCTGCCGGCGGCTCACCCGGTACGACGCCGGCCCCCACCGCCTACCCCAAGGGTGTCCGGCCGCGGATCCTCAACGTCTTCGACGAGAACTCGCTCTCCCCCGCGGAGCGCACCCTCGCGACCACCTTGCAAGGCCTCCTCGCCCGCCGCAGCAGCGAAGGCATCTACCTCGATATCCCCTCCCTCGGGTACCACATCTGGCTCGACGACCTGATCAAGCGGTACGGCGTCCGCACCCAACCCGGCGACCTGTGGAAAACCGTCTGGCGAGCACAGGTGGACGGATATCTTCTCTTTCGACAGGGCACTCCATCGGTCAACGTCGCAACCACTCTCTCCGGCCTGACTGGTGCGGTGGCGATCGAGGAGTCCCTGGAAGCGACCGCGATCCGGCGCGGCCTGCGCAAGGTCCTGGACGTCCGGGACAAGGACGACCGCTGGGTCCGGGACAACTACTGGTCCCGGCTCCGGCACGACGTGGCGATCGAGCAGAGAGGAGATTGGCCCGAACGGCTTCGCGACTACGCGGCGATGGCAGGCGCGTTCACGTTCTTCGACGGCAACTCGAAGTTCCGCGCGGACGTGGTCGGCGCCCTGGACGACGACGCGACCGTGATCGGCTGGGGCGACGCGTCCGACGGCGAGGATGCCTTCATCGGCACGAACTCGACCGCCGGCGTCAAGGCGATCCCCGCCGACCACGCCCGCAACCTGTCCGTGCTGTCCGGCGTAAGCGAAGACCGGCTGACCCAACGCGGTCGGCTCTACGACCCTGCCCACGGGCCGAGAGCCGCCGGCACGGTCACAAACGGTGGAGGGGGTGGGGGTGGGGCCCCAGAAGCAGCGCCGAAGCCCGATCCGGATGCGCATTATGTGACCTTCCTGATCACCGACGGGGACAACATCCAGTGGATGCTCGGCGACTTCGTGACTGATCGCCGGTGGTTCGGGAGCCCGTTGCGGGGACAGGTCGATCTCGGGTGGGGGATCTCGCCGTCGCTGATCGATCTCGCGCCGTCGGTGATGCGTTGGTACTACGACCAGTCAGTGAAGGACAGGTGGGTCGTCGGCCCATCAGGTGGTGGGTACATGTACCCGAGCCGCTATCCGGCGAGCGCCCTGGAGAAGCACACTTCATCCCTGGCCCAGGCGATGGAGCGATCCGACCTCTCGGTTGTGCAGATCATCGACTTCGATTCGTTCCCGAACACGCGCCTGTGGTCGTCGTACTTGAAGCGCCCGCAGATCGACGGGCTGATCTATCTCGAGTACTCCCGCTACGACACGCACAAGGGCCAAGTGGTCTGGTTCGAAGGCAAGCCGGTGATCTCCGCGCGCACGATGCTCTGGGACGGACTGCCCGGCGCCGACGAGACCAGCGTCATCGCCGAACTCAACAGCGCCACCCGCAACCCGTCCTCCACCGCCGGCTACTCGGTCGTCCTCTGGCACGCCTGGAGCAAGTCCGTCGACAGCGTGATGACCGTGGTCAACGGCCTCGCCCCACACGTCAAGATCGTCCCACCCGACACCTTGGTCAGAATGGTTGCCACCAACGCCCGCCCATAAGCAGTACCGGCCCGCCCGATGGCGGGTTGTTGGACCACAATCGGCCCGTTGCACCGATAGCCCGCGACAACCCGCCGTCGGTCTAACAACCTGCCAGCCACACAGCCCCGCACCGGCTCAGGCTGACGTCGGCACTAGGCATCGCCGACGTCGACGGCTGGTTGCAGGAGGTTTGCGATGCGGGCGATGCCGGACCGGATGGCGTGCTCGTTGAGGTCACCGAAGCCGAAGACGATGGCTGGGCGGTCGTCCGCACCAAGCACCCGGTACCGCTGCATCCCGTGCAGGTGGACCGACCGCCGAGCCGCGGCTCTGATGATCGCGGCCTCGTCCGTCCCCGGAGGCAGCTCTGCTACGGCGTGGAAGCCGGCGTCGAGTCCGGTCAACCGTAGATGCGGAGCATGCTGCTGCAGCGCTTCGGTGAGCGCGACCCGTTTGGCGGCGTACGCCCTGCGCATCCGGCGCAGGTGAGCGTCGTACCGGCCGGATTCGAGGAGTCGGGCGAGTGCGAGCTGGTCGAGACTGGGTGACCCCAGGTCGCTGTGGTGCTTCTCCTCGGCGATCGCCGCGGCGAGACGCGACGGCGCGAGGATCCAGGCCAACCGCAGACCGGGTCCGAGGGATTTGCTGACCGAGCCGATCATCACCACGCGGTCGGGCGCCAGCCCCTGGAGGGCACCGACCGGTTGGCGGTCGTAGCGGAACTCCGAGTCGTAGTCGTCCTCGATCATGATGCCGTCACGTTCGTCGGCCCATCGCAGCAACTCTTGGCGACGTCCGGGACCGAGTACGACGCCCGTGGGTGTCTGGTGTGCCGGGGTGAGGATGACGGCCGTGGCTGATGTACTGCGCAGTTCGTCGACGATCAAACCATCGGCGTCGACGGGCACGGGTACTGCCTGAAGACCGGCGCGGCGAACGTGCATGGTCAGCTCGCCGTGGCCCGGGTCTTCGACGGCCACGGTTTCGGCGCCCTGTTCCCGCAGCACTCGCAGCGTGAGCGCGACGCCCTGGGTGAAACCACTGCAGACGATCACGTCACGGGAACCGATCGACGCGGCCCGGACCCGCTGGGCGTAGGCGGCGAGCACCTCCCGCAGACGTGACGAACCGGCTGCCTCGCCGTACCCGATGTCCCTTCGCGACGCGATCCGGGCGGCTTCACCACAGGCCCACAGCCAGTCACGCATAGGGAAGCTGTTCAAGTCCGGCCGTCCCGGGGTGAAGGCGATGCCCACGTCGACCGGCAAACCGACCGCGGTCCTCTCGATCGCCGACTGCCGTACGGCCGGCGCGACCCGCGTTGTGCCACCGGCCGTCGCCGTTAGGTACCCCTCGGCCGCCAGTTGTTCGTACGTGCTCTGGACCAGTCCGCGGGAGACCCCGAGGTCCGACGCGAGCTTCCGCGACGACGGCAGCCGCTCGTCGGCTCGCAGCCGTCCAGACCGGATCGCCGTACGCAGCGCCCCCTGGAGCTGCGCGCCGAGCGTGCCGCGGGAACCGCGATCCAGCTGCAGCATGATCTCCGGCGTCAAACCGGACCATTCAACTGCCATACAACCGGACCTTAACGGCATGCCAGTCATCGCCGTACGTTCAAGTCATCTAGTCACTAGGAGACATGATGACGAAAGTATCGAGCGCACTGGACGAGCTGTGTCAGGCAGTACGCGTCGCGACCCGTACGCCGGCGGACTGGGACCTCACGGTCGACACCGTCGCCGCCAAGGTCCGGCCGTGTCTGCCGCAGGCGCAGGACGTACTGCGCGCCATCCCGGAGAGCGCCCGGCGCGGCCACGATCGCAGCCAGACCTTGCACGTCGAGCCGGACGGGACCTTCTCCATCGTCGCCCTCGTCACCCGTCCCGGACAGGCGACCAGCATCCACGACCACACCACCTGGTGCGTGGTCGCCCTGATCGACGGCATCGAGCGCGAGGAACGATTCCGGCTCGACCCGGCCGGCGCACACCTCAACCCGATCGGCGAACGTCTCGACCGCCCCGGTTCCGTATCCGGTTTCGCTCCCCCCGGAGACATCCATCGCGTCACCAACGCCGGTACGACGGTCGGCATCTCCCTGCACATCTACGGCACCGACCTCCGCCGTACCGGCAGCAGCGTCCGCCGCACCTACGACCTCCCCATCACCGACCGGAGCGACATCACCCCCGCACTTCCATGAACCGCGACGTCATGAGCCGGGCAACCTGCGATCAGACGCGTGGACCGAGAAACAGCCCACCACTCGCGTCGATGACCTGACCGGTGATCCAGCGCGCAGCGTCGGAGGCGAGGAACACGATCACGTCGGCCACATCGGAGGGCTCGCCCAGTCGATCGAGAGCCGTCAAACCAGTGATGAGTTCGGTCACGCCCGGCGCTTCGAGGACCGCTTCGTTGGTCGCCGTCCGGGTGCCGCCGGGAGCGACCGCGTTCACCGTGATTCCCCGGACCCCGAGTTCGTTGGCCAAGGTCATGCTCATCGTCTCGACCGCACCCTTCGTCATAGCGAAGGACGTCTGCGTGTTGTTGGCCATCCGGGTCGCCACGGACGAGATCGTGATGATGCGGCCACCGTCGCGGAGTAGTGGCAATGCTCGCTGGATGATGAAGTACGGTGCTCGCACGTTCACCGCGAAGAGGTGATCGAACTCCGTTCGCGTCGTGACTCCGATCGGGCCGGCGGGTAAAGCCGCCGCGTTGTTGACCAGGATGTCGAGTGGCCGTCCAGCCAGGCCGGTCTCTATTCCCGCGAAGAGCGTCTCGACGTCGTCATCCACGCCCAGCTCTGCCCGGACGGCGAACGCGGTTCCACCGGCACGTTCGATCTCGTCGACCGTCGCCGTCGCACCGTCCTTGTCCGTGCCGAAGTGCACGATGACCGCTGCCCCGTTGGCCGCCAGCCGAGTCGCGATCGCCTGCCCGATGCCACGCGATGCGCCGGTCACGAGAGCCGTCTTGCCGGTCAGATCACTCATATCAACCACCTCGTGATGTTAGTTACTACCAAACTGTTAGTGACTACCACTGCGGTAGTGTCTATCACGTGCCAGACCAACACTCAACCTTGCGAGCGCGACGGCGATCCGACACGCAGCGCATGATTCAGACGCACGCGGTACGGCTGTTCACCGAGCGCGGCTACGACGCAACGACCGTGGCCGACGTCGCCGAAGCGGCGGGCGTCTCCCCCATGACCGTGTACCGGCACTTCCCAACGAAGGAGGACCTCGTACTCGTCGACCAGCGCGTCCAGCTCGTCGCCGAGCAGATCACCGCGACGTCCGCCTTACAGCCCCTGGTACGCCGAATCGGCAGCGCGCTCGTCGACTCGGCCAAGGCGCTGACCGGTGGCGGCAGCGGAAACGACCTGACGGCGAACGAGCAGTTCCTGCTGGCGCGCCTCCGGCTGATGATCTCGACGCCGGCGTTGCGGGCCAAGCACCTGGACAACAATTACGCGCTGCAGCAGGCCATCGTCGACGCGCTCGGGGACGATGGCACCGATCCCGACACCGCGTTCCACGCCCACGCGGCCGCCAGCGCCTGCCTGGCCGCCATGCATACGGCATTGGTGCGCTGGGCCGAGGACGACGGACGGACCGAGCTACCCGACCTGATCGCGAAGGCGCTCGCAGCCGCATTCGGCGACGGCATCGCCGATACCGACCCGGACAAGTGAGCGCGGTTCCCGGCCTGGGGTGAATCTGGGCCTGGGGTCTATCTGGGCCTGGGGTTGGACCTTCCAAGCACTCGTCTGAACCGACCGACACCCGCCGGCGGCGCGGTGGGTGTGGTGCGGTTCTCGGGGCGGTGTCGTCATCGGCCGGGTGTGGTGGTTGGTCGGGGGTTGGTGCCAGGCGCGTGCGGCTGCCAATCTGCTGGTGGTGGCGCCGGTGGGTCGGCCCAGGGATCCGGGGAGTCGGCGAACTCGCGGCGCAACTGTTCGTAGATCGGGAGCGGGCGGGCGGTACCGCCGAGTGGGTGGGGGCTGTCGCCGAGCGGATCCGCGGATCGGCCGGGCGGGCGCGCGATGACGTGATCTGTCCCGCCGGCGGTGGCTGGCGCGGTGGAATCGTTGTCCGGCCAGGGGTCTGGGCTGGTCGGACCGGTGCCAGGCGGGCGTGGCCGGGTGGTGTGGGTGTCCGGCTGTGTGGTTGGTGTGGTTTGCTCGTCGGCCCAGGGTGTGGTTGGCCTGGGCTCGAGTGTGGTTGGCCTGGGCTCGGGTGTGGTTGGCCCGGCACCTGGTGGAGTTTCTGGTGCAGGCTCGGGTGAGCCACCGCGTCGCCTCGGGGCGGGTGGCGCGTCGGGTGGGCTGGCGGTCCAGGGATCCGGCGGCGGTGCGGGAGTCCGGGTTGGGCTGGGGCTGCGGGTAGGTGTGGGGGTGTGGGTTGGTGTGGGGGTGGCCCAGCCGGGTCGGGACAGTTGGGGCTGGCCGTTGTGCATGGTGATGGTCCAGTGGCCGTGGTGGACGTCGATGTGGTGGCGCTTGCAGAGCAGGACCAGGTTTTCGACCGTGGTCGGGCCGCCGTTGGCCCAATGCACAATGTGGTGGGCCTCGCACATGGCGGGTGGGGCGCCGCAGACGATGCAGCCCTTGTCCCGGGCGTTCAACGCACGCCGCATCGCGCGGTTGACGAACCGTTCTTCGGTGCCGACATCCAGGGGCTCGGAGTTCGCGCCGAGGACCAGCGGGATGATGCCGGCATCACATGCGAGCCGGCGGATCGCGGCCGCCGACAGGGTGCCGCCGTGGGCCAGGTCACCGGTCCCGGTGGCGGCGAGCAGGTCGGCCAGCGAGATGGTGACGGTGATGTGGGGTTTGATGCCGCCGTGGGCCGGGGCGGCACCGGTGGCGGCGGCGGTGTGCAGGATGTCGGTGAGGCCGTCGGCCTGGAGTTTCCCGCGGCTGCGCGGGTCGCGCTGCCCGTCGGGGGTCTTGTGGGGCTTGGAGTTGGCGAACACCATCGTCTGCAGCAACTCGGCGTTGTCACCGGCCAGGAACCCGCCGAACTTGATGCCGTCGTCGGTCCGCTTCAGCCACAGCCGTTCGTTCGCGGCGGCGCGTTTCTCGGCCGGTTCGGGGCCGTCGGTGTCGAGCCGGTTGCGGACCTCCCGGCCGAGTTTGCGCAGCTCGCCGGGCGGCAACACCTGGGCGGCTTTGACCATCTGTTCCTCGGCGAACCGGAGGCTCTCGGCCGAGACCCGCGCCGAGGACGGGATCTTGTCCAGCGCATCGACGATCACGGCCGCCTGCCCCAGATGCAGCACCAGCGGCTCGGCCGCCGGCTCCCCATCGTGCTCCTGGTCCCCGTCCGGTTCGGCGCCGTCCGTGTCGGTCGGGTTGTCGGTGTCGGCTGCCGGCTGGGTCGCGGGTGGGGGTTCCGCGGCCGTGTCCGGCGCTGGGTGGTCATCGTCGTCGTCCGTGGTGGTGGGGTCGGCGTGGAGGGCGGCGTTGACAGCGCTGTACTTGGGGAGGTTATGGGCGAGCTTGAGGTCTCGGCGTACCTCCGTCGGGTCGAGGCGGTGGCGGATGGCGATCAGGTCGACGGTGTCGCGGGCGCCGAGCTCGGTGGCGTAGCCGTCGGTGTCCAACGCGGCGAGGAGTTCGAGGCGGCGGGTGGACAGGCGGGTGAGGTCGGCCTGCAATGTGTCGAGGGCCAACAGCTTTTCGCTGCCGGTCATCGACCATGCGGGCCGTTCGTACCACCTGTCCATACCGAGAGCCTAGATGGCGCCGCCGACAGTTTCTGGGCTCAGAAGACCTTATTTACAAGGGATCTCGGGATTGGCAAGTTCCTGCCACTATCCACAGATATCCGCAGGGCAGCTAGCCGTCGGGAGGATGGTGCTGCGCCAAAGGAGGTGAGGGTTGGCAATCTCCTGCCACTATCCACAGGAGGCCGCGGGGGCAGTTGACCGAGGAGCTGGCGTTGGTGGTCATCAGGGTGGAGAGGAAAGGCGCTGAGGAGAACGGTGCTGAGGGCAACGGTGTGGGATGAGCGGCGGTGGAGGGCGTCGGCGGCGGTGGAGGGCGTCGGCGGCGGTGGAGGGCGTCGGCGGCGGTGGAGGGCGTCGGCGGCGGTGGGGCGTGAGCGTGGTCAGGATGCTTGTTTGTAGTGCTCGTTCGTGAGCTTGTCCGGGCCTTGGTTGTCCTGGTCGGGAAGGGCCGGATCAGGCCGTCGGACCCGGACCGTCAGCAGGATCGCCAGCAACGGCAAGGTGATCAGGAAGGCGGTTCGGAGGTCGACCACGTTGGCCAGTGCGGCGAGGACGGCGGGGGCGACCAGGATCGCGATGCCGGAGGCGAAGGCGCTGAGGGATGCGAGATGGGCGGGGCGGGCGCCCGGCGTACCGATCAGGTCGGCGACCGTGATCGGGTAGAGGGTCGCGACACCCAGGCCGGCAAGGGCGAGGCCGATCGTGACAAGCCCTGGTGAGTTGGCCGAACAGACCAGTACTGCGCCCGCCGCGGCCACCACGGAACCAGGCAACAACGCAGACGTCCGGCCAAGTCGCACCGGACCGATCATTCGCCCGATCGCCATACCGAGCGGGAACACGCTGCCCAGCAACGCGGCCGTTGCCGCTGGCAACCCGGTCGCGACCAGTCGGGCCACCGCCCAGATGACGAAGCAGAACTCCACCCCGACCGCCAGCACCACCCGTACCCACCGCGCGGCAACAGTCCCCCACATTCCCTGCGCCGCCCCGAGTACAACGAGGCCCGGGCTGGTGAAGTCGGGTGTGCCGGCCCCGACCCCATCCGCCCGCGGTACGGCGGTATTGGGCACACCGGCCGCGGCGCCAGTGGTCCCGAACCCTTCAGCGCGCGGCGCGATGGCGGGCTCGAGGGTGTTGGCTTGGGGGACGTCGGTGCGACGTGAGGATCTGGCGCTGAGGGCGCGGGAGGGGGTCGGGCGGGCTAGGGCTACCAGGACCACGAGCGGCGGGATCGCGAGCAAGATGGCCAGGCGGCCGGTGGGGCCTTGCGTGTCCAGGGCGCCGATGAGGAGCGGGGCCAGGATGCTGAGGCCGCTGGAGATGGCGTTGGCTCGGGCGATACGAACCGCTGCGTCGGGACCGTTCAACATGAGAGGGACGACCAGCAGCATCAGCGCGCCACCCAGACCGACCAGCAGGCCGCCGAGGAGGGCGACGATCAGGCCTTGGGCAACCGCCAGCAGGACGGCACCCGTTGCACAGACCAGGGCGCCGGCCCGTAGTACCGGCATTCTGGCGTCGGTGCGGAGAACCAGCGGACCAACCGCGGCAATGACCAGCAGGCCGACCGCGAACGTGGACGACAGCCAGGCAAGGTCGCCTGCAGGCTCCTCCAGGTCACGCGCAAGCAGGGCTACGCACGGGCCGAGGCTGGCGATCGCGAAGCCGAGTCCCGCCAGCGACAGGCTGGCCAACAGGTCGCCTTGGCGCCGGCTCATCACAAGTCCGCCGTGCACGGCGTCAGCGACTAGCCGGGAGGAGGTCCGCCAGCTGCTGCAGGTCGGTCAGCGACAGGTCGCCGACGAGACCCTTGAGGGCAGCGGTGTACGCGCCCGCGGCGCGGCCTGCCTTCAGCCCGACCTCCGCGTCCTCAACGACCAGACAGTGAGCAGCCGGTACGTCGAGGAGCGCGGCGGCGCGAAGGTAGCCCTCGGGGTGAGGCTTGCCGTGGCTGATGTCCTCGAACGTGACCAGCACCGGCGGCTCGATGCCCGCCGCGGAGAGCCGCGCCTTCGCGAGCCGCTGGTCCGCGCTGGTGACGACGGCCCACGGCAACCCGAGCCGCTCGAGTACGCCGATCACCTCGGCCGCTCCACGAGTCGCGGCAACGTCCGACAGGTCGTCGTACTGGAGTTCCAATTGCCGGGCCGCCGCGGTCACTTGGGCCGATGGGTCAAGGGCGGGCAGGATGCGGGCCACGGTGGAATCGGCCGGAGCGCCGTGGGCGATGGCGAGCACCGCGGCCGGGTCGGCGTCGTACTCCCGCGCCCACGCGGTCCACGCCCGCTCGACCGCCGCGTCCGACGAGACGAGAGTGCCGTCCATGTCGAACAAGACCGCGCGGATCTCCCGCAGTTCCATCGTCCCCTCCATTAAACTCGTCCTACGAGGATAACCGAGGAGGTCCCCGTGACTGCAAGCGCTAATACAGCATCCGGTACGGCGCGACGGGGGCGCTGGCAGACGGCTGCCGAGGTGCTCGGCCTCCTCGGGCGGCACCCGGGCATCACCCGGGCCGCGGTCGCCCGCGAGCTTCATCTGAGCACCAGTACGGCGACCGAGGTGACCGCACGTCTCCGAGAACTCGAACTCATCACCGAGGCACCCGCACCTAGTCATGGACGCGGGCGGCCGACCACACTCCTCCAGGCGCACCCGCGCGGTCCCGTAGTACTGGCGCTCGACCTACGGCAAGGTGGCTGGCGCAGCGCGGTGGTGGGCCTCGACGGCTCGCTGGACGCCATGCAGTCCAAGCGACACCGCAGCAGGCGACCGGAGTCCGTACTGTCGACCCTCCGCGAGGCAGTGCTCACCACCCAGCACCAGTACGCCGACCGCCTGCTCGCTGTGGCTCTCGCAATCGCTGGAACTGTCCGCGACAACCACCTCATGCAGGCGTCGACCCTCAACTGGCGCGACGTGGACCTGAACACGCCCACGGCCGACACGGGGGTACCCCTGCTTGTGGGGAACGACGCGACGCTCAGCGGTGTGGCGGAAGCTCGTACTGGTGCGGCGGCCGGGGCCGGTACGGCACTGCATCTCATCGTCGAGGTGGGCATCGGCGGGACGCTCATCCAGGACGGGATCCCGGCCAGCGGTGCGACGGGCGCCGGCGGTGAGTACGGGCATATGCCGTTTGGCGATCGCAGGCTGGTGTGTCCCTGCGGGGCGCACGGTTGCTGGGATCTCGAGACCGATGGGCGCGCGCTGGCCCGGCACCTGCGCGAACCCGAACCGGATGACCCGTACGGCTATGCGATCAGCGTACTCAGCCGGGCGGCGGGCAAGACGACCGCGAAGGCGATTGCCAAGGTCACCACCGCGCTCGCTGCCGGGATCGCTGGTCTTGTCAACGCGCATGATCCAGAGGTCGTCACGCTCGGCGGCTTGGCGATCCCGCTTCGGGCCGCGGCTCCTGAGGCGTTCGAGGAGGCTTACGCCGATGGGTTGATGGCGTTCCACCGCGACGCGCCGCCGCCGGTGCTCGACTCGGCGCACCAGGACGACGGAGCCCTCCGCGGCGCGGCCGCCCTCGGCCTCGACCACCTCACCACCGAACCAGCCCTCGCCGCCTGGTCCGAAATCCACGCCTGACCCAACAGTTGCCTGAAGCAACTCGTGCAGGGCTACGACAGAGGCGCCGAGGCGGTGTCGGCATCCTCAGCGGCGGGCTCTGAGGGCTTGGGGGCGGGGATTATCGGGGGTTCTACTTTGGCGAGGATGGTGAGGATGTCTTGGCGGTGGTGCTGGATTTCGTGGGCCGTGTGCCGGATGATCCAGCCCAGCGTGCGGGGTGCCCGGACCGGGTAGTTGTACAGCCCGAGCCGCCCCAGCTGCGGCGGTGTCAGCACTCGCGCCGCCGCCCCGAACTCGCGCGCGAACCGGGTCAGCGCCGCCGCCACCTCGATCGGGTTCTGGTCCTCGTACTTGGCCTCCTTCACCCGCCCTGTCCGGTCCATCGGCGCGTACACCGGCCGCTCCTCCGCGAGGCACTGCGCGATCCGCAACCGCTGCACCTCCAGTACGTCGCGCACGTGGCAGGCGTACTCGATCGCGGACCAGACCTCGGGCTCCGGCCGCAACCGCACCACATCCGGATCCGGCCCGGCCGCCGCCTTCGTCAACGCCATCGCGCACTCGGCACCCTGCCGGATCAACAACGTGACCGTGCCCTGCAACTCACCCGTGTCGTAGTTGAACCCGCACTCCTCGCAGAGCCCGTCCACCGGCGGCTGCTGCTTCTTCGTCAACTCGCACTCCCTCGGAAACGCCACGCATGATCGACCGGCCCGATCCCACCACCCAGCGCGAACCCGGCCGCCACCGCCCCACTGATGTACTCCTTGGCAGCCCCGACCGCCCCCGGTACGTCGTACCCACGGGCCAGGTACGACGCGATCGCACTCGCCAGCGTGCACCCGGTCCCATGGGTGTGCCGGTTGTCCGCCCGAGGCGCGCTGTACTCCGTCCGCACCCCAGGCCCATGCAGTACGTCGACCGACACGGGGCCAGCGTCGTGCCCACCCTTCACCAAGACCCATCGAGCACCGGCATCCAGCAACGTCTTCGCAGCGAGTTCGCGATCCTCCGGAGTGCGCAACTCAATCCCAGCAACCGGACCGAGCTCGGTGAGATTCGGCGTGAGCACAGTCGCCAACGGCACGATCTCCGCACGCACAGCGGCCATCGCGTCTTCGGCCAGCAAAGCGTCCCCATGCTTCGACACCGACACCGGATCAACCACAACCGGTACGCCGGCCGGCAACGTCCGCAGCAGCGACGCGACCAACCGAACCATCGGCGCGGACGCGAGCATCCCCGTCTTCACCGCATCGACGCCGATGTCGTCCACCACACTGCGGAACTGCGCCTCCACCTGCTCCGGCGGCAACTCCCACGCACCCTGTACGCCGATGCTGTTCTGCGCCGTGATCGCGGTGAGCACACTCATCCCGTGCACACCATTGGCCAGCATGGACTTGAGATCGGCCTGGATCCCGGCTCCCCCGCCGGAGTCGGATCCGGCGATGGTGAGGACGCGAGGCGGCGCGGTGGTCATCTGATCAACTCCTGAAATGCGCGTGGCCGCTGACCGCCGTGTACGCGGCACCATCGACCGTGACCGTCCCGGCCGGCACGTTCTCGTTGCCCTCGGCAACCGCGCCGATCACGGTCCAGCCGTCCGGGACGTCGGCAGGCTCGAACGTGCCGACCAGGGCATGATCCTCGCCGCCGGTGAGCACGAATCCCAGCGCATCCGCACCGGTGGCCGCCGCGACCGCCTGCAGCGGCTCCGCCACGGTCAACGCGCGCGATCGGACGTCGATCACCACCTGGCTGGCCTCGGCGATGTGACCGAGATCGGAGAGCAGGCCGTCGCTCACGTCGCACATCGACGACGCACCCGCGATCGCGGCGCGCGGCCCCTCGGCGTACGGGGGTTGCGGGCGGCGGTGGGCCTCCACGACCGAACGCGGTGAACGGAATCCACGCTGCAGTACGGCGTACCCGGCTTCGGCCCAGCCCAGCCGGCCGACCACGGCCACCTCGTCGCCCGGGCGCGCACCGGAGCGCAGTACCGGAGCTCTGCCGTCGAGTGAACCGAAGGCGGTCACCGAGACGACGATCTTGTCGGACTGGACCGTGTCGCCGCCGATGATGCTCACCTCGAGCAGCTCGGCCTCGTCGACCAGCCCCTGGTTCAGCTCCAGCGCCCAAGCGGTCGGCAGGTCCGCGGGCGCACCGAATCCGACCACCATCGAGGTCGGCCGGGCGCCCATCGCGACGATGTCGGACAGGTTCTGCGCGGCTGCCTTGCGGCCCACGTCGTACGCCGAGGACCAGTCCTGGCGGAAGTGCCGGCCCTCCACCAGCAGGTCGGTCGTGATCACCAGCCGGCCGTCCGGCACCGCCACCACGGCAGCGTCGTCGCCCGGCCCGACCAGGACGTCCTCACCTCTGGCGAGTCCCCGGGTGACGGCCGCGATCAGGCCGAACTCCCCTGTACTCCCCAACGTCTCTGTCACGTCAGCCAGCCTCCCATATACCCACGTGGAGTCTAGGCGGTACGGTGACCAGGCAACGACGAGTACGCACGGCCGCTTGGCAGTACTGTGGCCGGAGCCAGCTGAGGACGACTGAGTGGAGAACGCCGTGGTGGTCCAGGCCTACATCCTGATCCAGACCGAGGTCGGCAAGGCGGCCGACGTGGCAGCGCAGATCGCCGAGGTGCAGGGCGTCACGCTGGCCGAGGACGTCACCGGCCCGTACGACGTGATCGTGCGCGCCGAGGCCCGCAACGTCGACGAACTCGGCAAACTGGTGGTGGCCAAGGTGCAGAACGTGCCCGGGATCACCCGCACGCTGACCTGCCCCGTCGTCCACATCTGACCCATCAACCGGTTGTTCGCGGCCGCCGCCGCGGTTCTGCTGCTCGCCGCCGGTTGCGGGTCCGGCCCTGTGCCGGTCGCCGTACCGTCGCCCGCGCCCGAAGTGGCCGAGGCCTGCGCGTCCCTGGTGAAGGCGCTGCCGGCCAAGGTCCTGGACGCCGAGCGCCGCGATACCGAACCGGCCAGCCCGCTCACCACGGCGTACGGGGATCCGCCGATCGAGGTCACCTGCGGCGTGGCCCCGCCGGCCGGGATGGCGCAGGCACAGTCGCAGTGTTTCGAGGTGAACGGCGTCGGCTGGTTCGCGCAGGAGGTGACCAACGGCGTCATCTTCACCACCATCGGCCGCAAGCTCTACCTCGAGCTCGCGGTCCCGTCGGAGTACCGCCCCGAGGCCAACGCCCTCACCGACGTGTCGGACGCCGTCAAACAGCACAACACCCTGATCACTCCGTGCACCTGAGGCCTCAGCGGCGGCCCCCGGCAGAGTCAGCGCAGGCCGGTTGGGCGGGTCAGCGCCAGGGTCAGCAGACGGTCGACGAGGGCCGGGTAGTCGACGCCGCTGGCCGCCCACAGCCGGGGGAACATGCTGGTCGGGGTGAACCCGGGCATCGTGTTGATCTCGTTGATGACGACCCGGCCGTCGGACTCCAGGAAGAAGTCGACCCGCGCCAGCCCCTCGCCCTCGATCGCGTCGAACGCGGTCAGCGCCTTGGCCCGGATCTCGGCCACGATCTCCTCGGGCAGGTCGGCCGGCACCGCGAGCTGGGTGTACTCCTCACCCTCGGGCAGGTACTTGGTCTCGAAGTCGTAGAAGTCGTGCCCACCACCGGAGACGCTGATCTCGCCGCAGACGCTGACCTCGGCCGGCCCGTTGTCCAGGCCGCCCAGGACACCGACCTCGATCTCGCGCGGGTCGTTCGCCGACGCCTCGACGATCACCTTCGGGTCGTGCGCCCGCGCCTCGGCGACCGCGTCGTCCAGCTCGGCCAGGTTGTTCACCTTGCTGATCCCCAGGCTGGACCCGCCGCGGGCCGGCTTCACGAACACCGGGTAGCCGATCTGGTCGACCGCCTCCCGGCAGGCCTGCGGGTCGCGGGACCAGTCCCGGTCCCGGATCACGACGTACGGCGTGACCTCCAGGCCGGCGGCGGCAAACACGACCTTCATGTAGTGCTTGTCCATCCCGACCGCGCTGGACAGGACGCCGGACCCGACGTACCGGATGTCCGACATCTCGAGCAGTCCCTGCAGCGTGCCGTCCTCACCCCACGGCCCGTGCAGCAGCGGGAAGACCACGTCCACCTCTCCGAGCGTGCTGGGCACCTGGTCGGGTTCGGTGACGACCAGCTCGCGATCCGCGCCGAACAGCACCGGCAGCGCGGTCACGTCGACCTCGGGGAGCTTGCCGTCGGTGATCGACAGCCGCTCCGGGTCACCGCTCTCCAGCACCCAGTGCCCGCCGGTGGTGATGCCGACCGGCACGACCTCGTACTTGTCCCGGTCGATCGCCTGCAGCACGTTGGCCGCGGTCACGCAGGAGATGGCGTGCTCGCTCGACCGGCCGCCGAAAACCACGGCGACGCGGGGCTTGCCTTTTTCTTCCCTCGAGTATTCACTCACCGGCTCGACGATAGCGGCACCGGCGTCAAGACTTGACCGGGGTTTGGTAAAGATCCCTTCAGATTGCTGTCAGTAACCCCGCGCTCGTACTAGGCGCCGACGGCGCCCCACTACCCCCTGGCGACCGCAGACCCGGCAGAATCCGGGTATGACGCCTGAGCTGGATCCCTCGACGGTCGTGGTGCACGCGGGTCGGCCGGAGCGGGTGCCGAACGCGCCGCTCGGCGGGTCGCCGGTGTTCAGCTCGACCTACATCGCCGGCGGGGATCGCGGCTACGGCCGGTTCGGCAACGACTCCTGGGTTGCGCTCGAGGAGACCCTCGGCGCACTCGAACGCGGCCGCGGGCTGACGTTCGCGTCGGGCATGGCGGCTGCCGCGGCGGTTTGCGATCTGGTCCCGGTCGGCGGTCGTGTGGTCGCACCACAGCACGCATACAGCGGCGTACTGGCTCTGCTCGATCAGCAGGCGGCGGCCGGCCGGTTGTCAGTCGAGCGGGTGGACATCGCGGACACCGACGCCGTTGTGGCAGCTGTCGCGGGAGCGGACCTCGTGTGGATCGAGTCGCCGACCAACCCGGCGATGGAGGTCGCGGAGATCGCCCCGATCGCCGCCGCGGGCCGGGCCGCCGGGGCGACCGTCGTCGTCGACAACACCTTCGCGACGCCCCTGCTGCAGCAGCCGTTGAGCCTGGGCGCGGATCTCGTGATGCACTCGGCAACGAAATTCATCGCCGGTCACTCGGACGTGCTGCTCGGGGCGATCGTCACCACGAACGACGATCTCTGGACCGCGCTGGAGCTCAGGCGCCGGAATCTCGGCGCGATCCCAGGACCGATGGAGGCTTGGCTCGCGCTTCGCGGCCTGCGCACACTCGCGTTGCGACTCGACCGCGCACAGGAGACCGCCGGGTTCCTGGCCGCTCGGCTGGTGGAGCATCCGCGCGTTAGCCGAGTTCGGTACCCCGGTCTACCGGACGACCCCGGGCATGCGCGGGCCGCGGTACAGATGTCCGGGTTCGGCGCGATCCTCGCGATCGAGCTCGGTGGAGATGCGGAGGCGGCCCAGCGCGTGTGTGAGAGCACGCGGCTCTGGGTGCACGCGACGAGCCTGGGCGGGGTCGAGTCGATGCTCGAACGCCGTCGGCGCTGGGCGGGTGAGGCACCGACGATCCCCGCGGACCTGATCCGCCTGTCGGTAGGCATCGAGCACCGCGACGACCTCTGGACCGACCTCGCTCAAGCACTCAAGCTCTGAATGTCAGCCGGCCGCCTGGACCTCAGCCGGGCCCGGGTTCAGCCGGGCCCGGACCTCAGCCGGCTGTCGGCCTCAGGCGCTCAGGGTCTCGGCCTTTTCCTTCGC
The DNA here is from genome assembly GCF_004361855.1 of Kribbella caucasensis. Classification (GTDB taxonomy): domain Bacteria; phylum Actinomycetota; class Actinomycetes; order Propionibacteriales; family Kribbellaceae; genus Kribbella; species Kribbella caucasensis. Next base: position 596,350 of record NZ_SNWQ01000002.1, on the reverse strand, counting down.
GGGTTGGCCGGTTTTCAGAAGCGGCGCGGCGATGACGGTGAGGACGCAGAGGATCACCGGCAGCACGAACGCCACGTTGAGCGGCATCCAGTGCGTCAGCCCACCGATCAAGGCCGGCCCGGCGAGCAGGCCGACATACCCGAGCCCGACGACCCTTGCCATCAGCGCACCGGACGCTCGCGGATCGAGGTTGCCGGCCGCGGTGAAGAGTTGCGGCACTCCCCCGGCCAGACCGAGCCCGAACAGCGCCCACCCGATCAGGGCCACCGGCACCCACGGCACCACGATCACCGTGGTCAGACCGATCGCGGCCAGCCCCGCGCCGTACCGGACGATCGCCGCCGGGCCGACCACCGCGGCGACCCGGTCCGTGGCGAACCGGCCGACCGTCATGGCGACCGCGAACGCGCCGTACGCGTAGGCCGCGGTACTGGTCGAGGTGTCCAGTACGTCGCGGAACTGCAGGGCGGCCCAGTCGTTCGCGACGCCCTCGGCGAGCATCAGGCCGAAGGCGAGCGCACCCAATTGCCAGACCAACTTGGCCGGCGTCTTCGGTGCGGGCTCGTCGGCAACTGCCTGCTCAACCGGCTCGCCTTCGATCAGGTACCGGCCGGCGACAAGTGAGACGACGATGCAGACAACCCCGGCGCCGCTCAGCGTGACGGCCGCCGGCACGTCGGCCTTGAGCGCTCCGGCGCCGATGAGGGCCGCGAAGGCGCCGCCGATCGACCACATCGCGTGGAAGGCCGCCATGATCGGCCGTGGATACGCACGCTCGACCACGACCGCTTGCGCGTTCATCGCGACGTCGAGCGAACCGTTGCCGAAGCCAACGAACAGCAGGGTGAAGCCGAGAGTCCACCAGTTCTCCGCCAGACCGGGCCCGAACATCGCCAGTCCGAGCAGCACACCAGCGGCCGGGACCAGGCGACGCTGACCGATCCGGTCGACGAGCGGGCCGGCGATCTGCATCCCGGCGAACGCGGCGCCGCCGAGGACGAGAAGCAGCAGACCGAGGGTGCTGTGCGAGATGCCGGTCGCGTGTTCGATGTCGGGGATGTGGACGACCCACATACCGACCGCGAACCCGTTCAGGCCGAAGTAGACCCAGGTCGCAACCCGCGCGGCCTTTGGGAGAGCGGCTGTCACAAATCGTCCTCTCGGGCGACGTGTACGAAGACGCCGCGTTCGGCCAAGGCGGCTCGGGCCGACTCAGGGGCAGAGCTGTCGGTGATGATCAGATCCGGCCGCTCGACCGGGCAGATGTAGGCGAGTGCGGCCCGATCCCACTTCGCGCCGTCGGCCAGGATCATCGACCGCGTCGCCACTTCCATGGCCTGCAACTTCACCTCCGCGTCGCCGAGATCGAACGCGGTCAGCCCGCTCTCCAGACCGAACGCGCACGGACTCAGTACGGCGACGTCGAAGCGCAACGCCCGCAGCGACGCAGTAGTCAACGGCCCGACCAGCGCGAGCTCGCCCTTGCGGGGTTCGCCGCCGGGCATCAGCAGCCGGATCCCGGGCGCGTCGGCGAGTTCCTGGGCGATGTGCAGTGACAGCGGCATCACCGTCATCGTGCGGTTCCGCAGCAGCCTGGCGACCTCCAGGGCCGTCGTACCGCTGTCCAGCACGATCGTCTCGCCGTCGCGCAGGTACTCGACCGCGGCTCGGGCGATCGCCAGCTTGGCGGCGACGTCGGCCGTCGACCGCGCGGCGAACGGCGGCTCGACGCCGGCCGGCAGCACCGAGATCGCACCGCCGTGGACGCGTTTGAGCACCCCCTGGGCGGCGAGGAAGTCGAGATCGCGGCGGACCGTCATATCGGACGCACCGGTGGCGTCGACCAGTTCGGCGACGGCGACCCGGGGTGCGTCGCGCAGTCGCTCGACGATGATCCGCTGACGTTCGGCACTCTTCACGGCGCTGAATCTAACATTCTGCTGATCGTTCAAACAAACCGATTGTTGGAGTGTAGGGTTTCTGCTGTTCGCCGAACCGCAGTCCAGCCCAGTCCCAGCGCAGCCGAGGGAGCCCCCACTTGTCGGTCGATGTGGTCCGCCGCGCCCGGATCGCGGTCGGCGTGGTGTTCTGTGTGCACGGTTCGGTGACCGGCTCGTTCGCGACCCGGGTGCCATGGATCCAGGACCACGCGGGCGCCAGCCCCGGCGAGCTCGGACTGGCTCTGGCCTTCCCGGCCCTCGGTGCGGCGCTGGCGATGCCGCTCGCCGCTCGGGTGAGCCACCGATTCGGCAGCCGCGCGGCGCTGCGCGGTCTGCTCGCGCTCTGGACGCTCGCGCTGGTCCTCCCCTCGCTCGCCCCGAACCTGCCTGCCCTCTGCGCCGCCCTGCTCGTGTACGGCGGGACCGCGGGCATGGCCGACGTCGCGATGAACGCGCTCGGCGTCGAGGTCGAACACCGGCTGAACCGATCGATCATGTCCGGCCTGCACGGCATGTGGAGCGTCGGCGCCCTGCTCGGATCGGGGGTCGGCACCCTCGCCGCTCACCTCGACGTGAACGCCCAGCTGCACCACATCGCGGCGGCCGTCGTGCTGACTCTGATCGGTGCGTTCGCGTGTCATTACGTGCTGAACCTGCATCCGCACGAGGACGAGGAAGCGCCGCCGCGCTTCGCGTTGCCGCCCAAGTCGGCGTGGCTGATCGGGGCGGTCGGCTTCTGCGCGGTGTTCGCCGAAGGCGCGAGCCTGGACTGGTCGGCCGTCTACCTGGAGGACGTGCTGACCACCTCGGCTGGTGTCGCGGCCGGCGCGACCACGGGCTTCACCTTGACGATGGCGATCGCGCGGATCGCGGGCGACCGGGTGATCGACCGGTTCGGCGCCGTACCGACCGTGCGGGTGAGCGGCCTCATCGCTGCCCTCGGCGGCCTGCTCGTGGTGCTCTCGTCGCATCCGGTGGTCGCAATGGCCGGATTCGGGCTGCTCGGCCTCGGGATCGCGGTCGTCGTCCCGCTCGCGTTCGCCGCGGCCGGCCACACCGGCCCGAACCCGAGCCAGGCGATCGCCGGCGTCGCGACCGTCACCTACGCGTCCGGCCTGGTCGCCCCGTCCGTCATCGGCGGCATCGCCGAAGCGTCCAGCCTGACCAGCTCGTTCATCGTCGTCACCGCCCTGACGATCGGCCTGATCGCCTTCGCCCCCGTCCTCAACCCCACCCGCCGCCGCGCCCCAACCCGCTGAGCACCCCCGTACTACGGTCGGCCGCGCCCTGACCCGCTGACCTGGCCCTGTACTACGGATCCGCGGCGCGCCCCGACGGATCCTCGGCCAGACCTCACAATGGGCCTGTGACGACGATCGTCGTACTCGAGCAGGCGCGGGCGTCCTTCGCCCAGTGCTCCTGGCGCGACGCGTTCCAGCGGTTCGCGACGGCCGATGCCGCGGCGCCGCTCGATCCGGATGACCTCGAGAAGCTCGCGCTCGCCGCATATCTGTCCGGCCTCGATGCGGAATCCACCCGGGCCTGGACGCGCGCTCACCACGAAGCCGTTCGGCGCAACGATCGGCTGCGCGCTGTCCGGAACGCCGTACTGATCGGGGGCGGCCTGTTGTTCCGCGGTGAGTCCGCACCCGCGATGGGGTGGTTCGCCCGCGGTGAGCGCGTACTCGAAGGCTGTGGCGACTGCGCGGAACGTGGCTGGCTGCTCACCTGGAACGCCTATGTGCAGATGTGGGGCGGAGACCTCGAGAATGCCCAGGCGGCCTTTGCGGAAGGCGTCACGGTGGGCCGACGTTTCGACGACACCGACCTACTGGCGATGTCGCGCCAGGGCCAGGGAATGTGTCTGGTCATCCAGGGACTGGTCCGGGACGGGATGGCCCTGCTGGACGAGGTCATGGTCGGGGTCACGTCCGGTGAGGTGTCGCCGATGTACGCCGGCATCGCGTACTGCACGGTGATCGCCGGCTGCTCGGAAGTCTTCGACCTGCGGCGGGCCAGGGAATGGACGGCCGCGCTCAGCCGCTGGTGCGACTCCCAGCCCGATCTGGTCCCCTTTCGTGGAAACTGCCTGGTCCATCGATGTGAGCTCTTGCAGCTGGAGGGCGCGTGGACCGACGCGGTCGCGGCCGCCCGGCAGGCGTGCGAGCACCTGTCCGGCCCGGTCAGGTGGGACACGCTCGGTTCGGCCTACTACCAGCTCGGCGAACTGCAGCGATTGCGTGGCGAGTTCGCCGAAGCCGAGGAGAGCTACCGCAAGGCCAATGAGTCCGGTCGCGAACCTGAACCCGGCCTGGCGTTGCTCCGGTTGGCACAAGGGCGCATCGATGTCGCGACCAGCGTCCTGCAGCGCGCGCTGAACGAGCCGCAGGAGCCGTCGGCCCGGTCTCGCATCCTCCCCGCCTACATCGAGACCATGCTCGCCTCAGGGGATGTGCTCTCGGCCCGAACAGGCGCCGACGAGCTCGGCCAGATCGCGGAGTCCATCGATGTGCTCTACCTACGGGCGGTGGCCGCCTCGGCGCAGGGAGCGGTTCAGCTCGCGGAAGGCGACGCTCGATCGGCCCTGCGGACACTCCGCGTCGCCGCGGCAGCGTGGCGAGAGCTGACTGCCCCTTACGAGACGGCGCGCGTCCGGGTCTTGATCGGTCAGGCGTGCGGTGCACTCGGCGATCCGGAGACCTCCGCGCTGGAGCTCGACGCCGCGCGGCGGCTCTTCGAGCAACTGGGAGCCAAGCCGGACCTCGAGCGGCTCGAGGTGCTGACGAGACGGCCGTACGGCGAAGCCCCCGGTGGTCTGACCGCGCGCGAGGCGGAGGTGCTGCGCCTGCTCGCGTCCGGTAAGACCAACCGCGCGATCGCGAGGGAACTCGGCCTGTCCGAGAAGACGATCGCCCGTCACGTCAGCAACATCTTCACCAAGATTGGGGTGTCGTCCCGAGCCGCGGCCACCGCCTACGGGTACGAGAACAACCTGATCTAGTGCGCAGAACTACCCACGCCTTCCGGGCCCGTCCTGGGCTGTTCGACCGAAGCCGTCGATCCCTGCCCGCCCTAGCGTTCGAGTCCTCGAACATCTCAGGACAGGGGAGCTGGCCATGACAGATCTGCAGCGGGAATCAGAGCAACACACCGCGCCCGTCGAGGCGTGGGATGCGATCGCGGCTCTGTACGACGAGCACGTCGCGCCGGGTGAGTCCGAACTGGCAACGGCTGGACTTCGGCTGGCGGGTCTGCGAGCGGGCGAGGAGTTCCTCGACGTCGCCGCTGGGACCGGCGGGTTGAGCCTTCCGGCCGCGCGGCTCGGCGCGAAAGTACTGGCGACCGACTGGTCACCGAAGATGATCGAGCACTTCAACGCGCGCGTAGCCGCCGAAGGACTCGACGCCGAAGGCCGGGTGATGGACTGCCACGCGCTCGACGTCCCCGACGACAGCTTCGACGTCACGGGCTCACAGTTCGGTGTCATGCTCGTTCCCGATCAACCGCAGGCGCTGCGTGAGATGGTGCGCGTGACGAAGCCGGGTGGTCGCGTGTTCCTCATCGCCTACGGGAACCTCCGCGAGTTCCAGGCGCTGCACTTTTTCATCAGCGCGGTGCAAGCGGTGGTCCCCGACTTCGAGGGGCCGGCGGACGACGAGCCGATGCTCGAGTTCCAGGTTGCCGATCCGGAGGTCTTGCGGCGGCGATTGATCGACGCAGGTCTGACTGACGTCATCGTCGACACGAGCAATCAGGAGCGCATCAGCGTGTGGACCGGACAGCAGCTGTGGGACTGGACCATCGGCAGCAACCCGATCCCCGGCCAGCTGGTCGCCGATCTGACCGACCGGCAACGCGAAGACATCATCCGCGTACTCGACGGCATGATCCGCGAGCGCTCCGGCGGCAAGGACCCGCTCGTCCTGACCGCGCCACTGAACATCGGCGTCGGAACGAAGTAGAGATCAGGCGCGGCGGGCGGTCACGACGGCGTACGGGTTGGTGACGCGGAAGGCGTTGGCGTCTTCGTTTGCGGCGCGCGCAACCGCCAGCAGACGCGCCTCGAGCTCCTGCGCCAACTCGGCGCCGTCAGGTCGTTGGGCCAACGCATTCGCCCCGGCGACGGCCATCGGGTGACTCGAAGACTGCTCGACAAACGCCTCGGGCGACCGATGGTTGACGACCAACTCGCGACGCTCGACCTCGACCTCGAACCCGTGCGGCGCAAACGCGGCCCGCAACGCATCCGGATCGTGCCAACCGAACGTGGCCTGATCACCGTCGGGCTGACCGAAGACCTGCGCCATGAACTTCCCGGCCGTCACCGCGATCTCCGTCAACGGCCCACCCGGCGGCCAGGCCGTCAAGATGATCCGCCCGTCCTCCGCGGTGACCCGAGCCAGTTCCGCGATCGCCTTCTCGGGTTCCGGCGCGAAGATCACCGCGAAGACAGACAGCACCACGTCCGCAGTACCGTCCCCAACCGGCAACCCACCCGCGTCGCCGGACAGGAACTCAACCTGCAGCCCCCGCTGAGCGGCTCGCTCACCAGCAACCTCGAGCAACCGGGCAGCCGGGTCGACCGCCGTCACCTCGGCACCCTCGGCCGCCGCTAACAGAGCCGCGTTACCCGTACCGCACCCGACATCCAGGACCTTGCGTCCAGCCAGCGGTTTCGCCAGCTCCACCACGACCTCGGACACCGGCAGCAGCTGTACGCCGGTCTCCTCGTAGCTCCCCGTTCCCCAGTCCAGCTCCACGCTCGCCCCTCCAGTCGTAGGCACCCATACATACACCAACCCGCCGACCATTCCGGGCCGACTGGTTGGCTTTCGGGCGTACTTCCGCGGGTTATTTGTCAGTGGCGAAGGCCGCGTCGAACGAAGCGGCCGGCGGGTCGAAGGCGAGGTTGCGGATGACGTCGACGGCCTCCGCGGCGCCGACCAGGCGGTCCATCCCGGCGTCCTCCCACTCGACCGAGATCGGGCCTTCGTAGCCGATCGCGTTCAGCACCCGGAAGCAGTCCTCCCACTTCACGTCGCCGTGACCGGTCGAGTAGAAGTCCCAGCCGCGTCGCGGGTCGCCCCACGGCAGGTGCGACCCGAGCCGGCCGTTGCGGCCGCCGCCGACCCGCATCCGGGTGTCCTTGCAGTCGACGTGGTAGATCCGGTCCTTGAAGTCCCACAGGAACGCGACCGGGTCGATGTCCTGCCAGACCATGTGGCTCGGATCCCAGTTCAGCCCGAACGCCTCCCGGTGCCCGATCGCCTCCAGCGTGAGCTGGGTGGTCCAGTAGTCGTAGGCGATCTCGGACGGGTGCACCTCGTGCGCGAACCGGACGCCGACCTCGTCGAACACGTCCAGGATCGGGTTCCACCGGTCGGCGAAGTCCTTGTACCCGGCCTCGATCCGCTCGGCCGGCACCGGCGGGAACATCGCGACGTACTGCCAGATCGACGACCCGGTGAACCCGATCACCGTCTTCACGCCGAGCTTCGCCGCGGCCCGCGCGGTGTTCTTCATGTCCTCGGCGGCGCGCTGCCGGACACCCTCGGGATCGCCGTCGCCCCAGACCCGGGACGGCAGGATCGCCTGGTGCCGGAAGTCGATCGGGTCGTCGCAGATCGCCTGGCCGACCAGGTGGTTCGAGATCGCGAAAACCTGCAGGTCGTGCTTCCGCAGGATCTCGTGCCGGCCGGCGATGTAGCCGTCGTCATCGATCGCCTGCTGGACGTCGAAGTGGTCGCCCGAGCAGGCGATCTCGACGCCGTCGTAGCCCCATTTCGAGGCGAGGCTGCAGACCTCCTCGAACGGCAGGTCGGCCCATTGGCCGGTGAACAGGGTGATCGGACGTGGCATCCGCGGACTCCTCCGGTGATCGTCTCAGGGGTTGACGTAAGTGGTCGCCGTACCGGGCCGGGCCGACCGGCTCAGGTTTCGACGGTAGTCCTCAGGTTTCGACGGTGATCCAGGAACTGTCCGCCGCCGCGGACCGCAGCACCGCGTCCACCAGGCGGGCGGACCGCGCACCGGCGGCGAAATCGGGCAGACCGTCCGGACGATCGCCCTGGACGGCGGCATAACTGTCGGCGACGAACGAGTCGAACGCGTCCTGGTAGCCCTGGGCGTGGCCGGCCGGCAGCCGGTTCACCCGGGCCGCGGGCGGGCTCAACGTCTCCGGGTCCCGGGTCAGCACCTGGTTACCGGCCCGGCGGCCGACCCACAACCGATCCGGGTCCTCCTGGTCGAAACCGAAGCTCGACTCGGTCCCGGACACCTCGAGGTACAGGCGGTTCTTCCGGCCGGCCGCGACCTGGCTGACCACGATCGTGCCGACCACGCCGGCCTCGGTCCGGAATTGCGCGGTGGCCAGATCCTCGGTCCGTACTTCGGCCCCGCCGCGGGTCGCCCGGATGGTGCGGGTCTGCGCGCTGATCGCGGCGATCCGGTCGCCGGTGACGAACTCGGTCAGGTCGCACCAGTGCGACCCGATGTCCGCGAACGTCCGCGACGGACCGCCGGCGGTGTCGTCGACGCGCCAGTTGTCGTCGTCGGGATTCGCGAGCCAGTCCTGCAGGTAGCTGCCGTGCAGGCTGGTGAGTTGTCCGGCTTCACCTTCGGCGATCCGGGTGCGCAGCTCGCGGACCATCGGGTGGTAGCGGTACACGAACGGCACGGTCCCGACCAGCCCGGTCTCCTGCGCTGCCGCTAGCAATCCGGTCGCGTCCTTCGGCGAAGTGGCCAGCGGCTTCTCGCAGATGACGTGCTTGCCCGCCTCCAACGCCTGGAGGGTGACCGCCAGGTGGGTGTTGTTCGGCGTACAGACGTGGACGAGATCGATGTCGGCGGCAAGCAGCTCGCCGATCGTCGCGAACCCCTGCTCGGCGCCGGTCGCCTCGGCCGCGGCCGCCGCCCGCTCCGGACTCGACCCGACCGCGCCGACCACCTTCGCCCCGGCGACCAGCGCGGACCGCCCGTGCACGCGCCCCATGAACCCGCCGCCGACGATCCCGATCCTGAGCTTGTCTGTGGACACGCTCGGGACGCTATGTGACACTTTTGAACCCTGTCAAGCAAAAGTCCACCACCCCGACGACGAAAGCCTCCTCCCATGACCGATCTCGGTACTGCGGGCGCGGGTGCTGTCCTGCGTCTGCTGCTGGACGGCCACCCGCGGACCCGTGCCGAACTGATCGACCTGAGCGGTCTGGCTCGTTCCACGGTCACTGGCCGGATCGAGTCGCTGGTCGCCGCGGGCCTCGTCGTACCGTCAGGTGAAGCGGCCTCGACCGGTGGTCGGCCGCCGGCGCGGTTCCGGTTCAACCCGACCGCCCGCCTGATCCTCGCCGCGGACGTCGGTGCGACGCACTTGTCGGTCGCACTCACCGACCTGACCGGCGTCATCCTCGACCAGTCGTCGACACCGCTGAACATCGCCGAGGGCCCTCAAATCGTGCTCGCCGCAGTCGCACGCGCCGGCCGCGAACTCCTGTCCGCCGCCGGCCGCTCGACCGCCGACCTGGCCGGCATCGGGGTCGGCCTCCCCGGCCCCGTCGACCACCGAACCGGCCGCCCGAACCACCCACCGATCATGCCCGGCTGGGACTCGTACGACGTCGCCGGCCACCTCACCGCCGACCTCGCGGCCCCCGTCCTGGTCGACAACGACGTCAACATCATGGCCCTCGGCGAACACACCACCGAGTACGCCGACGTCGAGCACCTCCTCTTCGTCAAGGTCGCCACCGGAATCGGCGCCGGCGTCATCAGCGGCGGCCGCCTCCACCGCGGAGCCCAAGGCGCGGCCGGCGACATCGGCCACATCCAGTCCCCCGCCCGCACCGAACCCTGCCGCTGCGGCAACACCGGCTGCCTGGAAGCCGTCGCCTCAGGCGCAGCAATCGCCGAACAACTACGAGCGGCCGGTATCGACGCAGCGACCAGCCTCGACGTGGTCGCCCTGGTCCGTGCCGGCGACACCACGGCAACCCAAGCGGTCCGCCAAGCCGGCCGGGAAATCGGCACCGTCCTGGCCGCCTGCGTCAGCCTCCTCAACCCGTCGGTCATCGTCGTCGGCGGCTCCCTCTCCCAAGCAGGCGACGCCCTCCTGGCCGGCCTCCGAGAATCCATCTACGCCAGATCGTTGCCCCTAGCCACCACCGAACTAGTAGTCACCAGCTCCCGTTCAACCCCCGACTCCGCCCTCCGAGGCGCCGCAACCCTCGTCCTCCACCACGCCCTGGGTTGGTAACCCAAGCTCATCCCGACTGCTGCAACCGGCGCCACTCCTGGGGAGTCATCGCGTGGGCCTGGCGGAAGCGGCGGGTGAAGTGGCCGGGGTCCAGGAAGCCCCAGTTGGCGGCGATGGTGGCGATCGATCGGTGGCGGCTGGTGGGTGAGGCCAGCTCGCGGCGGGCGCCCTCGAGGCGTTGGCTGATCAGCCATTGCTCGAGGCTGAGCTCGTGTTCGGCGAAGAGCTTGTAGAGGTACCGGACCGAGATGTTGTGCTCCGCGGCGATCCGGGACGGGCTGAGATCCGGATCGGCCAGGTGCCGGCGGGCGTACCAAGTGATGCGGGTGAACAGTACGTCGGCCATCGGCGGTTGCCGGTCGTCCTGATCCGCGGCCGACGTCAGCAACGCCCGAACCAGTTGCGTGGTGGCAGCACCGAGTATGTCGGCCGACTGACTGCCTTGGAGCGAGTCGATGATCGCCGGCAGCACGGTCAGATGATGAAGCACGAGACCGTACACAGGGCTGCTCGGTAACCGCTGCGCTGCCGCGCGTACCGTCTCGACGCTCAACCCGAGGTCCGCATAGTCGATCTGGAATGCCTGCGACGCCGCGTGTCTGCTCCAGGCGAAGTCGTATGGCGCGGTCAGGTCGACCAGCATCAACTCACCGGTGTGCACGCGTTGATCGGCGCCACTCTGGCTGAAGACACCGGACCCGATCACCTGGACGGCGAGCGCGAGTCGCTCCGGACCACCGATGCGCACGTGCTTCGGTGTACGGACCAGGCGGATCCCGGATCCCTCGTTGCGGAACAGATTGGGCGCACCGAGCAGCCAGTAATCCATCCGCGCGTGCACGTCGCCGTGCGGATCCTCATGCTCCACCCGCGACGGCACACTCGCCGACATCATCGCCGCGTAGAACGCCTCGGCCCGGTCGTGCCGCGGCAGCTCCGCAGTGTCGAGCAGAACGGCCATCCAAACCCCCTGACACTGCGCCCACCCCCGGGCCTGCACCCACCGACCGGATTGTGCACTCACAACCCAGTTCCGTGCAGCCACATCCTACGGTCCACGTCCGAAGCCGAGCTACGTTTTCGCCAACCAGGCGCCCCACTGCAGCTGTCGCAGTCTTCCCTCCCTCCGATCGATCGACCGCGAAGGAAGAACATGTTCGTGCGCAAGTGGCCCGTTGCCCATCTCCTGCTGTCGCTCGCGCTGGTCTTCGGCGTCGCCGGATCCGCTGCCGCCGGTTCGGATCACGGCCCGAAGCCGACCGTCGTCCTCGTGCACGGGGCGTTCGCCGACGCCTCCGGCTGGAACGACGTGATCCACCGCCTCCAACGCAAGGGCTATCCGGTACTCGCGCCGGCGAACCCGTTGCGCGGCGTCGACTCCGACAGCGCGTACCTGCGCAGCGTTCTCGCGACCGTGACCGGCCCGATCGTGCTGGTCGGTCACTCGTACGGCGGTTTCGTGCTGACCAACGCCGCCACCGGCAACCCGAACGTCAAGGCGCTGGTGTACGTCGCCGCGTTCGCTCCGGATGCCGGCGACACGGTCGGCGGCCTGTCCATGCAGTTCCCGGGCAGCCGCCTCGGCCCGGACGCCCTGGACTTCCGGCCGTACCCGGGCGGCACGGACAGCTACATCAAGCTCTCGCTGTTCCGGGAGGTGTTCGCAGCCGACGTCACGCCGCCTACCGCCGCCGTGATGGCCAGGAGTCAGCGACCGGCCGAACTGAACACGCTCGGTCAACCGTCCGGTGTCCCGGCGTGGAAGTCGATCCCGTCCTGGACCCTGGTCGCCCGCGACGACCTGGTGATTCCCGCCGCCGCCCAGCGCTTCATGGCGCAACGGGCCGGCGCCCACACCGCCGAGGTGAAGGCGTCTCACGTCGCGATGATCTCCAGGCCCGGCCCGACCACCGACCTCATCGTCGATGCCGCCGAGCAGACCTCCTGATGACCTCACCTCGACAGAAGGACCAGTCATGACACCTGACACCATCGTTCTCGTTCACGGCTTCTGGGTGACACCGCGCAGCTGGGAGCACTGGATCACGCACTACGAGCAGCGTGGGTTCCGCGTGCTCGCGCCGGGATACCCGGGTTTCGAGGTGGAGGTCGAGGCGCTCAACGCCGACCCGACGCCGATCCTCAAGGTCACTGTCCCGCAGATCATCGAGCACCTGGAAGCGGTGGTCCGCGAACTGGAGACGCCGCCGATCATCATGGGCCACTCGGCCGGTGGGGCGTTCACCCAGATCCTGCTCGACCACGGTTTCGGAGCGGCCGGGGTCGCCCTGAACTCGGCCCCGACGGAGGGCGTACGCGTCGTACCGATCTCGCAGGTCAAGTCGACGTTCCCGGTCCTGAAGAGCCCGGCCAACCGGCACAAGGCGATCCCGCTGTCGTTCGACGAGTGGAACTACGCGTTCACGAACACGTTCACCGACGACGAGGCCCACGCCCTGTACGAGCGGTACGCGATCCCGGCGAACGGCGGAATCCTGTGGGGCAGTGTGCTCGCGAACTTCCAGCCCGGACATCAGGACACCTGGGTCGACTACCACAACGACAACCGCGCGCCACTGCTGTTCGTCTCCGGCTCGGAAGACCACATCATGCCGCCCGAGGTACAGCGCTCCAACGCCAAGCACTACAAGTCGAACACCGTCACTGAACACAAGCAGTACGACGGCTACGCGCACCTGCTCCCGGCTCAGGCGGGATGGGAGAAGATCGCGGACGAGGTCCTGGACTGGGCGCTCGCGGCTGTTCGTGACTGACGTCCGGATCACTCACATCGGCGGACCGACGACCCTGATCGAGATCGAGGGCTGGCGGTTGCTCACGGATCCGACCTTCGATCCACCAGGACGCAGGTACACGTTCGGCTGGGGCTCGGCCTCCACCAAGATGTCGGGCCCCACCGTCGCCGTTGCGGACCTGCCACCGATCGACGCCGTACTGCTGACCCACGATCAGCACGCCGACAACCTGGACGACGCCGGCCGAGCACTGTTGCCGGCCGTCGGCACCGTCATCACAACGGCCGTCGGCGCACGTCGACTTGGTGCCGTCGGCCTCACGCCGTGGTCGGTGCATTCACTGCGAAAGCCCGGACTGCCGACGCTGGAGATCACCGCGACGCCTTGCCGGCACGGGCCGCCGTTCAGCCGCCGGATCACCGGTGACGTGGTCGGCTTCGCACTGCGCTGGGAAGGTCAGGAACACGGCATCCTGTGGATCTCCGGCGACACAGTCCTGTACGACGGCCTGCGGCAGGTGGGCGACCGGTTCGACGTGGGGACGGTGCTGCTCCACCTCGGCGCCGTCCAGTTCGGCATCACCGGGCCACTGCGCTACACGATGTCCGGCCCGGACGGTGTCGAACTCTGCCGGCAACTGCGACCGCGCACGGTGTTGCCCGTGCACTACGAAGGCTGGAGTCACTTCACCCAGGGGCGCGACACCATCGAGCAGGCCTTCGCCGCCGCACCCGCGGACGTCAGCACCAGCCTCAGCTGGCTACCGACCGGAACCAGCGTGACGGTCCCGGTCTAGCCCCAGCGTTCGGATTTGGCGGAGCGGGAGATCAGGCTGAAGAGCATGTCCTTCGGGGTCATCTCGCCGGCGACGACCCTGGTGACGTGTTCGGCGATCGGCATCTCGACGTCGTGGTGGTGGGCCAGGTCGGTGATCGACGAGCAGGACTTGACGCCCTCGGCGACCTGGCGGGTCGCGCCGGCGATCTCGGCGACCGTCAGGCCCTGACCGAGTTTCTCGCCGAAGGTCCGGTTGCGGGACAGCGGCGACGAACACGTGGCGACGAGATCACCCAAGCCGGCGAGCCCTGAGAACGTGTGCTCGTCCGCGCCCAGCGCCGTACCGAGTCTTGCCGTTTCGACCAGGCCTCGGGTGATCACCGAAGCGCGCGCGTTGTCGCCGAAGCCGAGGCCGATCGCCATCCCGACCGCGAGGGCGATCACGTTCTTGGTCGCGCCGCCGAGCTCGCAGCCGATCACGTCGTTGTTCGTGTACGGGCGGAACGTCGGCGAGTGGCACAGCTTCTGCAACCGCGTGGCGGTCCCCTCGTCGGCGCACGCGACCACGGACGCGGCCGGCTGTCCTTCGGCGATCTCGCGGGCGAGGTTCGGGCCGGAGACGACCGCGATCCGCTCCGGGCCGGCGCCGGTGAGCTCCGCGATCACTTCGCTCATGCGTTTCGTCGTACCGACCTCGACGCCCTTCATCAGACTCACCAGCGGTACCGCGGACGGCAGCACGCCGGCCCATTCGGACAGGTTGGCCCGCAGCGACTGACTCGGCACGGCCAGTACGACGGCTTCGGCACCGTCGGCCGCGGCCGCGGGATCGTGGGTCGCGGTGATCGCGTCGGGCAGGCGCAGGCCGGGGAGGTAGTCGGGGTTCTCGTGCTGGCTGTTGATCACCTCGCAGAGCGATTCCCGGCGGCCCCAGATCGAGACCTGGTTGCCCGCGTTCGCCAGCACCGTGGCGAACGCCGTCCCCCACGAACCGGCACCGAACACCGCGACCTTCGTCATGCGTTCTCCTCGTCCTCGCGCTTCACCGGCACTTCGTCCCCACGACTCCCCTGTACTTCGTCCCCGCCGCCGCTGGCTTTATCCGCCCCGCCGGAGTTCACCCCATCCGGCCCGTCGGCGTCTACCCCGTCGGCGTTCCGCGCACCGGCTTCCGCTTCCGCCCGGCGTTCGGCGGCGGCCTCGGCGCGGGCCTTGCGGACGTCGTACAGCTCCTTCGGCGGCGTCCCACCCCGCAGCTCGGCCAGCCCGGCAGCGACCGTCGTCATGATCACGTCGGTTGCCTCGTGCAACAGCTGGTTGGTGATCGGCTTGCCCTGGAAAGCGCTCAGATCCACCGGCGGCCCTGCCTTCACCTGCAGCGTCTTGCGCGGCAGCAACCGGATCCGCACCTTGCCGTACGACTCGAAGATCTCCTGCGCACCCCAGTTCGCGATCGGGATCACCGGGCACCCGGTCATCAACGCGATCCGCGCCGCCCCGGTCTTCCCGGTCATCGGCCACATGTCCGGATCGCGGGTGATCGTCCCCTCGGGATAGACCCCGACGCACTCCCCCCGCTCCACCGCGGCAACCGCATCCCGGAACGCGTCCGCCGCCTGGATCGAGTCCCGGTACACCGGGATCTGTCCCGCACTGGTGATGATCCGCCCCGCCACCGGCAGCTTGAACAGCGACGCCTTCCCCAGGAACCGAGGGATCCGCCGGCACTCCCAGATGTAGAACCCGAGCACGAACGGGTCGAGATGCGAGATGTGGTTCGTCACGAACACCACCCCGCCCTGCCGCGGCATGTTCTCCCGGCCGCGGAAGTCCTGCTTGGTGAAGACGAGCAGCAACGGCTTGACGATCGCGACCACCAGGCCGAACCAGAAGCCCCGCGGTGGCCGGGGATCGTTGCGTTGGCCCTCCACTGCTGCCTCCTGGTGCTCGTCGTTGCCGTCGGTCATGGGAGAATCCTGCCTGATGGCACACCTACAGGTCGCTCCCTGGATCGTGGTGATCCCGGTGAAGCGTACGGCGATCGCGAAGAGCCGGCTCGCTGCGGCCTACCCCCAGCACCGTCCGGAGCTGGCCCGTGCCTTCGCAGTCGACACTACTGCCGCCGCCCTGTCCTCTCCTCTCGTCCGCGCCGTACTGGTCGTCACCGACGATCCGGTGGTCGCCGCGGACGTCACCGAGGCCGGTGCGCGGGTGATCCCGGACCTGCCCGGCGTGGGCCTCAACGAAGCCCTCGAGCACGGTGCGGCGGTCGCTGCCGCGGAGTTCCCCGAGTCCGGTGTCGCCGCGTTGTCGGCCGATCTGCCCGCGCTGCGTCCCCTCGAACTCACCACCGCCCTCGCCGCCTCCGTCGCCGATCGCAGCTTCGTCATCGATCTGCCAGGGACCGGTACGACGATGCTTGCCGCGGGCCCGGGCGTCGGACTGGATCCCCGCTTCGGCGTCGGTTCCGCATTGGCGCATCAGGCATCCGGGGCCGTTCCGCTCGAGCTCACGTCGATCGACTCGCTCCGCCGCGATGTCGACACCGCCGCGGACCTCGCGCACGCAGTACAACTCGGCGTCGGCCCCCGCACCGCCGACGTCATGTCCCTGGTCCTGGGCGCCGCCACCGGCACCGAAGGCATCGCCTGCTAGCCGCTTGTACGACGGCAACGTGATGCCTACTACGGCAACGTGATGCTGCGCTTTACGGCAGTGTGATGAAGTGGACGCCGGTGATCGCCATCCCCGCACCCGAACCACTGGTGTCCAGCCGAACCCGTTGACCGACGCGCAGGAATCGCACCGGCGACCTCAACTCGTCCGCGGAGAACGGCAGCTCGATCCCCTTGTCGGTCAGCACTGCACCCGAACGCGTCTCGGCGTCGTAGCGACTCACGGTGGCTTGCATGACCAATACGGTAGCCCGCCGCCCCGCAGTACGGGACAAAGCAGTACGGGACAAGTTGCCGACGACATCGTCCCGGCCGACGACACCGGGTACGGCGAAGGCCGGTCGCCCCTGGTGCGGGGTGACCGGCCTTCGCTGGTGTTGCGGTAGTGCAGTGTTGCGGTGCTGCAGTGCTGAAGGTCAGCGAGCGGTTGCGCGCTTCACCGGCGCCTTCTTGGCGGGGGCCTTCTTGGCCGGCGCCTTCTTGGCCACAGTGGCCTTCTTGACCGGAGCCGCCTTCTTGGCAACGGCCTTGGCCGGGGCCTTCTTCGCCGGCGCCTTCTTGGCCACCGTCTTGGTCGCGGCGGCCTTGGCCGGCGCCTTCTTGGCGGTGGTCTTGGTCGCGGCGGCCTTGGTGGCTGTGGCCTTGACCGGGGCAGCCTTCTTGGCCGCGGCGGTCTTGGTGGCTGTCGCCGGCTTCGGAGCAACCAGCTTCGGCAGCTTCTTCGCACCGGAGACAACGGCCTTCAGCTCCGCACCCGCGCGGAACTTCGGCACCACGGTCTTCTTGGCGCGCTTGGTCTCACCGGTCCGCGGGTTGCGGACCATCCGAGCACCGCGCTCGATGGCCTCGAACGCGCCGAACCCGGTGATGGCGACCTTGCCGCCCTTCTTGGTCAGCTCGCGCTGGACGGTGTCGATCACCGACTCCAGGGCGTGCTGGGCCGAACGGCGATTTCCGTCGAAGTGCACTGCGAGCGCTTCGACCAACTGGCTCTTGTTCACTGCTTCCCTCCGTGAACGTAGACGTCGAGCACAGCGCTCGATCTCTCGTGAACGTTATGGACTAACGGGTGAGTTCACAAACACCAACGCGGCAATTCGGCCTTGTTTTGGGCGATTTGGGCCCAAATTGGCCCCGAATCGACCTCTGGAGGGCTCTGGATTCCCTGTAGAGCAACGATCCGGCGACCTTCGGTGACCCATGCCACAACCCACCACAGCCCTAATCACAACCCCGCCGCACCGTTGACGCAACCCCCGCCACAGCCCCGAAGTACCGGTCAGCGGCGTTTGCCGCGCAATGTCCGGACCCCCGATCGGGCGGTGTCGAGACCTCGGGTCACCGCGGTCTCACCCTTGCGCGCCCGCAGGGTCTCGCTCACCTTGCCCAGCAACCAGTCCAGCAACGGCACCGCGATCGCCAGCACCGCCCACATGATCAGCCGTCGCCGCAGGAACAACCACATCTCAGCCTCCTCGCTGTCGTGCCAGCAGAGTAGCGAGGTCCGAAGCTGGTGGCCCGCTAGAGCCAGCTGCGGCGCTTGAAGATCTGGTAGAGGCTGACGCACACGACCGCCATCATGGCGACCGCGAACGGGTAACCCCACCGCCAATGCAGTTCCGGCATCATGTCGAAGTTCATCCCGTAGACGGTGCCGATCAGCGTCGGCGCGAACAGGATCGCGGCCCAGGCGGAGATCCGCTTCACCTCTTCGTTCTGCGCGTTGCTGGCGACGGTGAGAGCCTTCATCTCCTCGTTCTGCTGCTGCGCCACCAAGGTCGCGTTCACGGTCAGCATGTCGCGCAGCAGTTCGCGGAATCCGTCCACCCGCTCGACCACCTGGGTGACGTGGTCGGCCACATCACGAAGCGAACGCTGCAGTTCCTCGTCCACGCCGTACTTGTCGAAACCGGCCCGCAGGTTGTCCAGCATGCCGACCAGCGGCCGGGTCGCGCGCTGGAACTCGATCACCTCACGGGACAGCTCGTAGATGCGCCGGGACACCGACGGGTCGCCGCGGAACACCTCGGTCTCGATCTCGTCGATGTCGTTCTCCAGCCCGGCGACCACCGGCGCGTACCCGTCGACGACCTTGTCCATGATCGCGTAGAGAACGGCCTCGGTACCCCGCCGGAGCAACTCGGGATCGCGTTCCACCCGGCGGCGTACGGCGGCCAGGTTCGGCGCCTCGGCATGCCGGACCGTCACCACGAAGTCCGGGCCGACGAACACGTGCACCTCGCCGAACTCGACCTCCTCGGTCGCATCCCGGTAGCGAGCGGCCTTCAGGACCACGAACAACGTGTCGCCGTAGCGCTCCAGCTTCGGCCGCTGGTGCGCCTCCATGGCGTCCTCGACGGCGAGCTCGTGCAGGTCGAACTCCTTGGCCAGCGAGGCGAGTTCACGCCGGTCCGGCCGGTACAGGCCGATCCAGGCCAGGCTCTTCGGCGCCTCGTGCAGGACCTGGTAGGTGTCGGCCAGGGAACCCGGCGACGCGACCCGCATGCCGTCGCAGTAGATCGCGCTGTCGACGACGCTGTGGCCTCTGGGCTTCAGGTCCACCGCATGCTCGTTCGGCAGTTGCTCGGCCGATTCGATGGCGGGCGCGACGCCACCGGCGTACCGGCGGGCGGCGGCGCGAAGCGAAGGGGTGCGGCTGAAGGCGCGCAGAGTGCGCAGGCGACGGTCGGACATGATGGTCCTCCAGGTGCGAGGTCAGGTGGTGTGAGGGGCAACCATCTGCCCGGCCTCGCGACGTGGACGTCGCACACCACAGCACAGCCCACCCCACGCGATCGCGCCGGGGTGACCTGACCTGGAAGAGGAACTAGAGCCTCAAGGCCGAGCGAGATCGGTATGTCTGGAGGGTTCGCTGTTCACTAGCGCCTCACCTCCAGAGTCTCGCGGCCTTGTTCGGACAACTCGCCAAGGGTAACACCAGAGTTATCGGTCCGGATGTGCAATCCGTTACGCCGAGGTTTCCGGCCGCTGGCTCCTGGGTACTGCGAGAACCTCCGGAAACGACAGCAGCTGTGGCCGGGCAGATGCCCAACCACAGCTGCTGATGCTGGTGAAACTCAGGCCTTGGCCGGCAGCGTCGCGGGCTTGAAGGACGGCCGGGTGGCCTCGTACGCGACGATGTCCGCCTCGCGCGACAAGGTGATGCCGACGTCGTCCAGACCGTTGAGCAGCCGGTACCGCGTGTAGTCGTCGATCTCGAACGGCGCGACCAGCTCGCCCGCCGAAATCGTCTTGTTCTCAAGGTCGACCGTGACCTTGGTCCCCGGGTCGGCCTCGATCGTGGTCCACAACCGCTCGACCACGTCCTCCGTGACCAGTGCCGCGAGCAGACCCGACTTACCGGAGTTGCCGCGGAAGATGTCGCCGAACCGGGCCGACACGACGACCCGGAATCCGTAGTCGAGCAGGGCCCAGACCGCGTGCTCGCGGGACGATCCGGTGCCGAAGTCCGGTCCGGCCACGAGCACCGAGACCCCGTCGTACTCGGGCTGGTTGAGCACGAACGTCGGGTCGTTGCGCCAGGCCGCGAACAACCCGTCCTCGAACCCGGTCCGGGTGACCCGCTTCAGGTACACGGCGGGGATGATCTGGTCGGTGTCGACGTTGCTGCGGCGCAGCGGGGCCGCCGTGCCGATGTGCTGGGTGAAGGCTTCCATGATTCCTCTGTCCTCAGGCGTTCTCGGCGGTCAGACGTTCTCGGGTACGGCGACCTCTACCGGCGCCAGGTCGGCCGGTGCGGCAAGGGTGCCCAGGACCGCGGTGGCCGCGGCGACCAGCGGCGAGACCAGGTGGGTCCGGCCGCCCTTGCCCTGCCGGCCTTCGAAGTTCCGGTTCGAGGTGGACGCGCTGCGCTCACCCGGGGCCAGCTGGTCCGGGTTCATGCCCAGGCACATCGAGCACCCGGCGCCCCGCCACTCCGCGCCGGCGTCCTTGAAGATCACGTCCAGGCCCTCGGCCTCGGCCTGCAACCGGACCCGGCCGGAGCCCGGCACCACCAGCATCCTGGTGCCCTCGGCAACCTTCCGGCCGGCCAGTACGCCGGCTGCCGCGCGCAGGTCCTCGATCCGGCCGTTGGTGCAGGAGCCGAGGAAGACGGTGTCCACCTTGATCTCGCGCATCGGCGTACCGGCGGTCAGGCCCATGTACTCCAGCGCGCGCTCGGCGGCGATCCGGTCGTTCTCGGTGCCGAAGTCGCTCGGCGCCGGGACGGTCGCGGACAACGGCACGCCCTGTCCCGGGTTGGTCCCCCAGGTGACGAACGGGGCGATCTCCTCGGCCCGCAGTACGACCTCGCGGTCGAACCTCGCGTCCTCGTCGGTGGCCAGGCTCTTCCAGTACTCGACCGCGGCCTCCCAGTCCGCACCCTGCGGGGCGTGCGGCTTGTCCTGCAGGTAGGCGAACGTGGTCTCGTCCGGCGCGATCATGCCGGCCTTGGCGCCCCACTCGATCGACATGTTGCAGATCGTCATCCGGGCTTCCATGGTCAGCGCGCGGATCGCCTCGCCGCGGTACTCGACGATGTAGCCCTGACCGCCGCCGGTGCCGACCTTGGCGATCAGCGCGAGCACCAGGTCCTTGGCCGAGACGCCGTCCGGCAGTACGCCGTCGACGGTGACCGCCATCGTCTTCGGGCGGGCCTGCATCAGGGTCTGGGTGGCGAGCACGTGCTCGACCTCGCTGGTGCCGATACCGAACGCGATCGCGCCGAACGCACCGTGGGTCGAGGTGTGGCTGTCACCGCAGACCACGGTCATGCCGGGCTGGGTCAGGCCGAGCTGCGGGCCGATCACGTGCACGACGCCCTGGTCCGGGTCACCCAGCGTGTGGATGCGGACACCGAACTCCTCGGCGTTCTTCCGCAGCGTCTCCACCTGGGTCCGGGAGACCGGGTCGGCGATCGGCTTGTCGACGTCGAAGGTCGGGACGTTGTGGTCCTCGGTGGCGATGGTCAGATCCGGGCGGCGGACGCCCCGGCCGGCCAGCCGGAGCCCGTCGAACGCCTGTGGACTGGTCACCTCGTGAACCAGATGGAGGTCGATGTAGAGGAGGTCGGGTTCCCCGTCGGCATGGCGCACGACGTGCGCATCCCAGACCTTTTCCGACAACGTCCTGCCCATCAGACTTCTCCTTACGAGGATGGTTTGTGGTGCTGTATCGCTCACACTGCTCCGTATTGGTGCGTCCGAGCGACTTGCGTTCCACGATTCGAGACGGCAATATCGTCCCATGGACAACTCTAGCGGAGTCGGCGTTCTCGACAAAGCAGCCCTCGTTCTGTCCGCGCTCGAGTCCGGGCCGGCGACCCTGGCCGGCCTGGTAGCGGCCACGGGTCTGGCCCGTCCGACGGCCCACCGGCTCGCCGTCGCGCTCGAGCACCACCGCCTGGTCGGACGGGACATGCAAGGGCGGTTCGTGCTCGGCCCCCGGCTGAGCGAACTGGCTTCCGCGGCCGGCGAAGACCGGCTGCTCGCCACCGCCGGCCCCGTGCTGGCGAGGCTCCGCGACATCACCGGCGAGTCGGCACAGCTGTTCCGCCGCCAGGGTGAGTACCGCGTCTGCGTCGCCGCCGCCGAGCGTCCGTCCGGCCTGCGCGACACCGTCCCGGTCGGCAGCCAGCTGACCATGGCCGCCGGATCCGCCGCGCAGATACTGCTCGCCTGGGAGGACCCGGAGCGGATGCACCGCGGCCTCCACAACGCGACCTTCAACGCGGCCGCCCTGGCCGGCGTACGGCGCCGCGGCTGGGCCCACTCGGTCGGCGAACGCGAACAAGGCGTCGCCTCGGTCTCCGCCCCGGTCCGGTCGCCGAGCGGCAAGGTGATCGCAGCGGTCTCCGTCTCGGGCCCGATCGAGCGCCTCTCCCGCCAGCCCGGCCGGATGCACGCCCCCGCCGTCATGGCCGCCGCCGAACGCCTCTCCGAAGCCCTCCGCCGCGCCTCCGAGTAATCCCGCCAGAGGGCCGCTCGCCAACGAACACCAGGGCTGGACACTGGACACTAGAGTGGCAGCATGGCGCTGCGAGTCGTCTTTGCGGAGGACAATTTTCTCGTGCGCGAAGGCATTTCCGCACTGCTGACGGAAGCCGACGACATCGAGTTGGTCGAAACTGTCGCCGCGCCGGACGCCCTGCTCAGGGCCGTTGCCGTGCACCGTCCGGACGCCGTCCTGACCGACATCCGGATGCCCCCGACGTTCACGGCCGAGGGCATCGACGCGGCCAAGCGGATCCGGGCCGAACACCCCTCGACCGGAGTCGTCGTACTGTCCCAGTACGTCGAGGAGGACTACGTCTTCGACCTGCTGTCCGAGGGCGTCGCCGGACTGGGGTATCTGCTGAAGGAGCGGGTCTCGCAGCTCGACGAAGTCGTCCGGGCCCTGCACGACGTCGCGCGGGGTGGCTCCGTCCTCGATCCGAGAGTCGTCGAGGGATTGCTCACGAGGAAGGCCCAGGAGTCGCGATCGCCACTGCTCCGGCTCACCGACCGCGAGCGCGAGGTGCTCCAGGAGATGGCCGCCGGGCGGAGCAACGCGGCGACCTCGAAGGCGTTGTTCATGAGCGAACGCGCCGTGGAGAAGCACATCAGCGCGATCTTCCAGAAGCTCGGGCTGACTGACGAGTCCGATGTGAACCGCCGGGTGATGGCCGTGCTCGCCTTCCTCGATGCCACCGGTGGTCCGGCCGGTCGCTGACCGCCCGGCGGCTCGATGGTGGGGACAACCCCACCCATCCGAGCGGGCAGCACGATGTCGCCGCGACCAGCTGCCGCGTCATGCTGACGCCAGGAGGTGGGTCAGTGGCCGATGTACGCGTGCTGGTCGTCGATGACCAGGAGCCTTTTCGCCGGGCGATCGCCGCCGTCGTGGCGGAGACGGACGGTTTCGTCGTGGTCGCGTCCAGCCCATCCGGCGAGGAATCGCTGCTCTCCGTCGCGCGGCTCCGGCCGGACCTGGTGCTGATGGACGTCAACCTGCCCGGCATCGACGGTATAGAGGCCACCCGGAGGATCACCCTGGCCGCCGACCCGCCGGTCGTCGTACTGCTCTCGACCTACGACCAGGACGAGTTCGACCTCTCCGGCTGCGGTGCCGCCGCGTACCTCGCCAAGGCCGCGTTCGGCCCGGACCGGCTCGCGGCCGAATGGGCCGCCGCCACGAGCCCGCCGATCCATCCCGAAGCACCAGCCTGCCGGACTAGACCGCCACCGGCGCCGACGGAGGCTCGACGGCGCCGACCGGAATGCTGACGGACAACCGGCGCAGGTCATCCAACGACGGCGATCCGCCCACCGCTTCGACCCGGTCGACGATCGCCTGGACGTCGATCTCGTCGCGGGCGACGCCACGGACCTGCACGACCAGGTCCGCTCCGACGATCCGCAGGTCGATCCGGGCGGCCGGGGATCCGGCGCGCAAGGCTTCGACACAGCAGAAATAGACCGCCGTTTCCACCCTCGGCGGGAACCGCCGATCGGCCGCCGGATCGACCGACAAGGTTGCGGCCAGACCGCTCCTCGCCAGGTGCGACCGGAGCGCACGGGTCAGACCCGCCCGGGCCAGCTGGGTGGGAAACACCCCGCGGGTCAGTTCCCGCAGCGACTCGAGTGCGGTGTTCGTCCGGGTCACCAACTGCTCGAGCTCGGCCGACGCGGCGGTCCCGGACCTGGCCACGCTGAGGCTGTTCAGCCGCTCCGGCAACGGCTGGACGTGCGACAACACCTCGCGGGAGATCGCGGCCTCCAGCCGATACCGAGCGGCGTCGTCGGCCGCGATGATCCTTCGCCGGGACTCGGCGAGCGCGCCAGTGGTCCGATCGAGCGCGGCCACGTGCGCGGCCAGCTCGGACTCCATCGCCGCATTGCGGAAAGCCAGCGCCGCCTGGTCGGCCAGATCATGCAGCAGGCGCTCGTCCGCGGCGCGCAACCCGCGCCCCTTCGGCATGGTGACGCCGATGCTGCCGAGGGTCACCCCGCCGTGCCGAACCGGCACCTCGTACTCCGGTGCTCCGTTGGCGGTGGCAGGCCAGACCTTGACGATGGCCTCGGCACCGGGCACACGCAGTACCGCGGTCGAGGACTGGGCCGAAACGGCCCGCCCCGCGGCCTCTGCGACAGCCGGCAGCAGCGATGTCGGTGACGGGGTCTCCGCCAGGCGACGGCTGAACTCGGAGAGCGCCTCGTAAGGCAACGCCCTTGCCCCGTAGGCGAGCCGGTTCGCCAGCCGGACGACCTGCCGGCGGAGCGGCTGGAAGGCCAGGGCGACCAGGGCGGTGGCGAGCAGCGACAACCAGAATCCGCTGGTCCGGGTGTTCACGAGTGCGGCGACGGCCACCACCAGGACGGTGTAGCCGATCGCGGCGAAACCGGTGCCCAAGGCAAGGACGACGGCCCGGTTGATGATCAGGTCCAGGTCGAACAGCCGGTACCGCAGTACCGCGAAGGCGAACAGCAGCGGCAGGCAGAAGTACGAGGCGAACAGGGGAAGGCTCGCGGTCCAGGTCTGCACTCCGCCGTTGAACAGCTGGACGACGATCAGGAAGACGAAGCTCAGGGCAATCAACACCGCCGCCACGGCGATCAGCCGCAACTGCTGCCGCTGCTCGCCCCGGCTACCCCATAGCCGGCGGACCATGGACACCATGGCGGCGATCAGGCCGACGGCGATCAGAGGCATGCCGGCCATGAAGAAGAGGCTGCCGACCGGCCCGGCCTCTTGGTGGTCGAGGTCGAATTCGGCCGGCGCAAGGGTCAGCAGTCCCGCGGTGTAGGAGCCGAGCCCTACCAACGTCACAACCACGGCAAGGCGCCAACGGCGGGACAGCAGACGACCGTCCGGCGCCACCAGGAAAAGGATGGCGAACGCGGCGAGTGACAACTGTCCGCCGAGGATGGCTGAGATCCAGCCGGCGAAACCCCCGAGGCTCCGTGACCCGGGGCCGTCAGCCGTGATCACCCAGACGCTGTACGCCTCGGTCAGCAACGAGATCGAGGCAAGGAAACCGATCAGACAGAGCAGCCAGCCGATCGGGTGCCGCGCGTACCGTTGAACGATCAGCGCACCCATCACCGCCGAGCCCATGACCGCGGCGGTGACGAATGGGAAGCCGTGCACGGCGACGGCTTCCTCGGACAGCAGCGGCCGGTAGGCCGAGGTGACCCAGACGTCCGCGCCGGCGGCAAGCACGGTGAGCGCCGTCAGCAGCCAGGCCATGCGCGCGTACATGTCATCCTTCCGGACGGCTCGGCCGGCGCACACCCGGCAGCCTCGCCGCGACGAGCGTGCCGCCTGAGGGTGCCGTCCGGATCGTCAGCCTTCCGCCGGCCGACTCGATCCGGTCCCGCATGTTGGCCAGACCGGCGCCGGCGTGCGTCGCGCCGAGATCGAAGCCGGAACCGTCGTCCTGGACGATCACCTCCAGGACGCCGGGACCACCCCGGAGGTCCATCCGGATCGCTTTCGCCGCCGAGTGCTTGGCCGAGTTCTGCAGCGCCTCCAGTGCGCAGAAGTACGCCGCTGCCTCGACACCGGCGGGATACCGCCCGAGGTCGGCCGCGACGAGTTCGACCGGCAGAGGATTCCGGGCGATCGCCGTACGCAAAGCGGCCGTCAGCCCTTCGTCGACGAGCAGGCTCGGGTAGATACCCCGCGACAGGCTGATGATCGTCTCGATGGTCGCGGTCGCCGCCTCGCGTTGTTCCGCGATCAGCCGGTCGGCCCGGTCGGGCGACCGTTGCGCCAGTGTGTGGGCGAGCCTGAGGTTCACGGCGAGCGCGACGAGATGCTGTTGGGCGCCGTCGTGGATGTCGCGCTCCAACCGTCTGCGCTCGGCATCCTGTACGTCGACGAGTCGCTGCCGGGACAACTGCAACTCTTCGGCCAACGTGGAGAGCTCCGCGAGCCGATGGACGAGTTCAGCCCGCAGCCGCACGCCCCGCAGTACGAGGCCGGCCTGGTTCGCCAGGCCCGCGAAAAGCCGTTCCTCGACAGGGGTGAGTGGTACGTTCTCGCGTTCCTGTACGGCGAGGACGCCCAGCAGTTCGCCCGCCTGGCGGACCGGAAGCTCCCGCCGACCAGGCATGTCGTCCGCTCCGGACGAGCTGTCGGCGGCGGGCGGCCAGGTGGCGGCGAGTCTCAGTTGGTCATCCACCATCAGCCACACCTGCGCAGCCTTCGCACCCGTCCCCTCGGCCAGTACTTCGGCCATCCGGGCCGGCAGGTCGTCGTTCTCACGACTACCGGTCAACGCCGAGGAGAACAGGCTGAGCACCTCGTACGGCGACTGCACGCCGCCGTGGAGTAGGCGCGTCGTGAAGACCTCGAACCGCGACCGGACCGGCTCGAAGCCCAGTGCCACCACCGCGGTGGCCAGCACCGACAGTCCCACGTGGGGCGATGATGTGTGGTCGATCAGCGCACCACCGCCCAGGACGACGAGGACATACACCAGCACCACGAACACCACGAGCCCGCCCAACACCAGCAGAGCAGCGAGTTGTTCACGGATCGTCCGCCGTCGCCCCCACAACCTCACCTCTGCAGTCTGCTCCTGGCAGCACCTGGATGGGAGTACCCGAACCCCATGGGTGGGGTCAGCCGCACGATTGTCCGCTGATTACCCACGGCCAGCCTCCGGACGCCGTGCGCCCAGCCCGATGGGAGCGAGCAGCCAGAACGCCTTTGCTGGAACCACGCCGCTCGACCGGGGGGCCGAAACCAGCTACAAGGGGATCAATCACATGTCTGCCACCACCAGCACCGTCGCTCCGACCAGGGCCTCGGCCCGGGCCGAGGGCGTCAGCAAGTTCTACGGCACCGGGGATGCCACCATCGCCGCACTCAAGGACGTCTACGTCACGCTCGAAGCCGGCCAGTTCACCGCGATCATGGGACCGTCCGGCTCCGGCAAGTCGACGCTGCTGCACATGCTGGCCGGCCTCGACCGGCCGTCGTCGGGCGAGGTTTATCTCGGCGACATCCAGATCAGCTCGCTCAACGACAAGGCGTTGACGCTGCTGCGCCGGGACCAGATCGGCTTCATCTTCCAGTCGTTCAACCTGCTCCCGACGATGAGCGCCGCGGAGAACATCGTGCTGCCGATCCGCATCGCCGGCCGCAAGCCGGACCAGGCCTGGGTGACCTCGATCGTCGACAAGCTGGGGCTTGCTGACCGGCTCACCCATCGCCCGACCGAGCTGTCCGGCGGACAGCAGCAACGGGTGGCCGCGGCCCGGGCGCTGGCCTCGCGCCCACAGATCGTCTTCGCCGACGAGCCCACCGGTGCGCTCGACTCGGCATCGGGCACCGAGCTGCTCGGCTTCCTGCGCAAGGCGGTCAAGGAGCTCGGTCAGACGGTCGTCATGGTCACCCACGACCCGACCGCGGCCAGCTACGCCGACCGGGTCCTGTTCCTCGCCGACGGTCATGTGGTCGACGAGATGAACGAGCCGACCGCTGACGCCGTTCTCGACTTCATGAAGCACCTGGGGGCCTGAGCCATGTTCACCGCAACTCTGCGCGGCATGCTCGCACACAAGGTGCGACTCGCCCTGACCGTGGCCTCGATCGCCCTCGGGGTCGCGTTCCTGGCCGGCACCCTCGTCCTGACCGACACGATGCGGCTGGCGTTCGACCAGCTGTTCGGCAAGGTCTCCGCCGGCACCGACGCGGTCGTCCGCGCCGAAGCCGCCTACAGCCAGTCCGAAGGAATCAGCACCAGCCGGGCCCCCATCCCCGCCTCCGTCCTCAACCAGGTACGCCAGGTTGACGGTGTCCGCACCGCCGAGGGTGCGGTCAGCGGCTACGCGCTGCTGACCGACAACGGCGGCAAGGCCGTGCTGACCAGCGGCGGAGCTCCCACCTTGGGCTACAGCCTGCCGGCCGACCCGTCCCTGCGCGGTGACGTGAAGCTCCTCAGTGGCAACGCGCCGTCGGGAGCGCACCAGGTCGCGATCGACGCGACCAGTGCCGAGGAGCACCACATTGCGCTCGGCTCCACCATCAAGGTGCTGTTCCGCGGCCCGACCCAGGAGTTCACCGTGGTCGGCACCGTCGGCTTCGGCGGGGAGAAGAACCTCGGCGGGACGACCGGAGCGTACTTCGATTCCGCCACCGCACAGCAGGTGCTGGGAGCGCCCGGGTTCTTCGACGCGATCAACGTCAGCGCCGATGCTGGGGTGGCACCGGCCGAGCTGGTACAGCGGATCGACGCGGTCCTGCCCGACGGCACCGAGGCCGTCACCGGCGCAACGGTGGTGAAGGAGTCCACCGACGCAGTGAACGAGGACCTCAGGTTCGTCGGCATCCTGTTCATGATCTTCGCCGGGATCGCCCTGTTCGTCGGCTCGTTCATCATCTGGAACACCTTCACGATGACGATCACCCAGCGGTCCCGCGAGATCGCACTGCTGCGGGCAATCGGCGCCACCAGGCGCCAGGTGAACCGGAGCCTGATCGTCGAGGCACTGCTGCTCGGCGTCCTCGCATCGAGCGTCGGAATCGGTCTGGGCCTGCTGGTCGCCAAGGGACTCAAGGTGCTCATGGACGTGGTCGGCTTCAGCCTGCCCAGCACGTCGATGCAGGTCCAGCCGCGCACCATCATCGTGTCGTTGCTGGTCGGCACCCTGGTGACGGTTGTGGCGGCCCTCGTCCCGGCGTACCGGGCCACGAAGGTGTTGCCGGTGGAAGCGCTGCGTGAGGCAGTGCCCGGCTCCGGCAACCCGTCGAGGAAGCGCATCATCTCCGGTGCCGTCGTCACCGTTGCCGGCCTGACCGGGCTGTTCACCACCCTGTACGCCGACGCGACCATGAAGCTGTTCGGCCCCAGCCTGCTGGCCATCATCGTCGGTGTGCTGATGCTGCTGCCGGCCGCCGCCCGTCCGCTCGCCTCGCTGATCGGTGTACCGCTGCGACTGCGTGGCCTGCCCGGCGAGCTGGCCAGGCAGAACGCGATGCGCAACCCACGCCGTACTTCGTCCACAGCCGCGGCGCTGATGGTCGGCCTGACGCTCGTGGTCAGCATGGGCGTGTTCGCCTCGTCGCTGAAGGCCTCGTTCGGCGACGTGATCGGGGACTCGGTCAACGCCGACCTGTTCGTGACGCCTTCGAGCACCCAGGCCCCGGGCTTCAGCCCCGAGGTGATCAACGCGGTCAAGGCCGTCCCCGGTGTCGGTGCGGTGGCGGCCAGCGGCTGGGGTGAAGCCCGCTTCAACGGGGCGGACTCAAGCTACGCCGCCGTCGATCCGGCGACCGCCGCGGAAGGGCTGAACCTGGGACTGTCGGCCGGCTCTGTCTCGGCCCTCGGCCTGAACGGAGTCGTCGTATCGCAGTCCGCCGCCACTTCCCACGGATGGAAGATGGGCGACGTCATCAAGGGCGAGTTCGCCGCGACCGGTGCACACGACCTGAAGGTCGTCGGCATCTACAACACCAAGGGCTGGATCGGCGACGACTTCATCATCAGCATCGCCGCTCAGACGGCCGCCGCCGGCCAGCAACTGACCGCCTCCGGCTTGGTCAAGCTGGCTCCGGGCGCAGACCAGGCGACCGTGCAACAGGCCATCACCGCGGCCATGGCCGATCACCCGGACGCGAAGGTTCTCGATCGCAAGGGATACGAGAAGGAGGCCAGCGGCTTCATCGACAAGTTGCTCACCTTCGTCACGGTGATGCTGTTGCTGGCGGTTCTGATCGCGCTGCTGGGAATCGTCAACACTCTGGTGCTGTCGGTCTTCGAGCGGACCCGTGAGCTGGGCCTGCTCCGGGCGGTCGGCATGACGCGGGCCCAGGTCCGCGCGATGGTGCGCTGGGAGTCCGTGGTGATCTCCCTGATCGGTGCACTGGCCGGCGCCGCCCTCGGTATCGGGCTGGGGCTCGGGCTCTCGCAGGCACTCGCGGACGAGGGCATCAAGGCCA
Source organism: Kribbella caucasensis (assembly GCF_004361855.1). GTDB lineage: Bacteria > Actinomycetota > Actinomycetes > Propionibacteriales > Kribbellaceae > Kribbella > Kribbella caucasensis. Next base: position 566,022 of record NZ_SNWQ01000002.1, on the reverse strand, counting down.
TCTCGATCCCCGGCCTCCAGGTGACGCTCTACGTGGTACTGGCCGCGGTGGCCGGTGTGCTGGCCGCCATCGGGCCGGCGAGATCCGCTGCCAAGGTCGACGTACTGAAGGCGGTGGTTGCGGACTGACGCCACAGCCGACCTGCCGAAGGCCCGGACCGTCAAGGTCCGGGCCTTCGCCTTTGACGGTGTCGACGGGATTTGGGCCGACGGGTTCGCCGCCTACGGGATGTGTGAGAGCGGCCAGAGTTCTCCTGTGCCGCTGTCGATCAACGCAGCCCTGTCGGCGGTCACCTCCAGCGGCAGTACGTCGTACACAGCCGCCGCCAGCACCGGCAGTTTGGCCAACGGCACCCGGGGCGCGATCGTGCAATGTGGCACCCAGACCCCCGGCTGATAATGCCGATGCAAGTCGGCCCCCGTCTCCACCACGGCAGACACCACCTGCTCCTGTCGCCGCAGTACGTCGGCGCTGACGGCGGGCACCAACCACGCCCGGCCTCGCCGGAACGTCCCCAGCGCATCGAAGTACAACCTGACCGGCTCCCCCACCGGCAGCCCCTCGACGGCCTTCGCAACCTCATCGCGCTGCCACTCGCGCAATACCGCGAACGACACATGCGGCACGTGCCGCCCGTGCGTGTGCGACCGCAGGGACGGCACTCCCAGCTCCTCGAGCCGATCCCACAAGTTCCGCAGCACCCGCTCGGCCCGCCGATCCACCAACAAACAAACCGCCAGCGCCATAGCCCCCACGGTAGATCCGACGCCCGAGACGGTACGCCGTATCAGCGGCCGGCAGACCCGATCTTGAGGATGTAGACGGTCTCCTGTTCGTCGCTGACCTCGTACAGAACCCGGAGGTTCTGCAGGCGCAGACGGCGGAACTGGCCCGAGCCAAGAGGCCTGCTGTTGGCCGGTCGCGGATCGGTCGCCAACGTGCCTACGGTGGCGGCGAGCGCCTTGGCGGTGTCAGGATCCAGCCGGCGCAATTCGCGCAGAGCGGCGACCGGCGCTGGTCGCCAGACGATCGTGTAGCTCATACCTGCTCTGAGTCGTCCCGCTCCAGCATCGCGACGACTTCTTCGTGCGGGATCCACGGGCCGTCCGCAGCCTTGACCGCTTCGGCCTCGGCGATGTCCGCCTGGTCGACAGCGTCCTGGAGCTCCTGGTAGTCGGTCAGCGAGATAATCACGGCCACCGTGGTGTCATCCTCGGTGAGGTCGACCCGCTCGTGGGCGTCGGCCGCCCGCGCCACCAGCGCCTCGAGTTCAGCCGGCCCATCGGCCAGGGAATAGCTCTCGCTCATGAGAAGACTGTAGCCATCGGAACCCCCGAAATGGTGAGATTCCGTGGATCTGTGGACAACCAAAAGCGCCTCTCATCGGTGATGAGAGGCGCTTTCTCTGGTAGCCCCGACGGGATTCGAACCCGCGCTACCGCCTTGAGAGGGCGGCGTGCTAGGCCGCTACACAACGGGGCCAGAGGGTTGTCGCACGGTCCTTGCGGGCCGGGCAACGAGGAAGGACTCTACCGATTTTCACCGGTTGGGTCCAATCGCTCGCTGGGGTACTAGGACTCGAACCTAGACTAACTGAACCAGAATCAGACGGGCTGCCAATTACCCCATACCCCAAGGCACTTCTCTGCAGTTGCGAGTGCGTCGCCGCCCTCACAACCTGGCCCGCTGAGCCTACCCGAGCAAGCCCTCAGATTCCAAAACGAGGTCGGGCCTCAGCGGTTGTCACTCCTGTCACACGCGTTTCGTTCCTGGCCCGCCCAGCCCGGGGGTCATATACGCGGCCGGCACCAACGGCAGGTCACACTTCGTCCCCAGCCGCTGCCGCCTCGCCAGCAGCAGAGCGACCCCCGCGAAGAGCGCGAACTTCACCACATCCACGATCACCAACGACCACGGCGCATCCGTCGCACCCAGGCTGTCGCCCACGCTGTCGGTCAGCGCCGCGTAGATGAAGGTGATCACGTTGTTCGCCGCGTGGGCCGCGATCGACGCCTCCAGCCCGCCCGTCCGGATCACGAGGTACCCGGCCAACAGACCGAACGCGAACCGGTCGAGGAACAACGCCGGGCTCTCCCAGGGCCAGATTCCGTGCGCCATGGTGAACAGGAGCGTGGTCACGAGGACAGCGAAGACCGAACTCCGCACCAGCCTCCCGACCGCCTGCAACAGGTAGCCGCGGAAGAAGTACTCCTCCCCCGCGGCCTGGAACGTCGAGGTGAGCAACGTCACCGCGATCACAGCGGCCGCGTCCTTCGCCGGTCCATTGCCGCCGTCGCCGATCAGGTCCACGCCGCCGACCTCGATGAACCCGAGCATGATCAGCTCGACGACGACCGCGGCAACCGCGAACCAGGCCAGCGGCCGCCAGCGGAGCCGGCCCGTCACCGACGACAGCAGTCCCGGGGTCTGGTGGTTCAGCCGGGTCGCGACGACCATGCACAACGGGATCAGCACGATCAGCGACAGGTTCGTCGCCAGCAGGCCGAACCACGACACCGTGCCCTCGGCGTCCGGCCGGATCCCCTGCTGGATCGACAGGATCACCAGGCTGGTGAACATCCACCCGACCAGGATCGCGCCCGCCCCGAGGACCACCGACCAGCTCGACGTCACCGGATTTCGGAGCAGCCGGTGGTACGGCTGCGGACCCGAGTCCCCGGCGTCGGCGGTGGACCCCGGCAGCTTTGCGGCGTCGTACGACATCAGGTCAGTCCGCCAGCAGGCCGCGCGCCTGTTCGAGCCGGTGCAGCGAACGTTCCCGGCCGAGCAGCTCCAGCGACTCGAACAGCGGCGGCGAGATCCGGCGGCCGGAGATCGCCACCCGGACCGGGCCGAACGCGTTCTTCGGCTTCAGCCCGAGACCCTCGATCAAGGCCGTCCGCAGCGCCTGCTCGATCGCCTCGGTCGTCCACTCACCCAGCTCCGACAGCGCCTTCTCAGCCGCCTCCAGTACTGCGCCGGCGTCGCCGGTCAGCACCTTCGCACCCGCGTCCGGATCGACGCTGAAGTCCTCGTCGGGAACGAACAGGAAGGCCAGCATGTCGACCGATTCCGACAGCGTGTTCATCCGCTCCTGCACCAGCGGTATCGCGGCCGCCAGCAACGCACGCTGCTCCGTGGTCGGCTCGGCCGGCAGCACGCCAGCCTTCGCCAGGAACGGCACCGTCCGCTCGGCGAACTCGTCTGCCGGCAGCAATCGCATGTGCGACGCGTTGATCGCCTCGCACTTCTTCGGGTCGAACCGGGCCGCGTTCGCGTTCACCTTGCGGATGTCGAACGCCTCGATCATCTCGGCCATGGTGAACACGTCCCGGTCGTCCGCGATCGACCAGCCCAGCAACGCCAGGTAGTTGAGCAGCCCCTCGGGCAGGAACCCACGCTCCATGTACTCGCCGAGGCCGGACCCCGGGTCGCGCTTGGACAACTTCTTGTTGCCCTCACCCATCACGAACGGCAGATGCCCGAACCGCGGCGTCCGCCCCGAGCCGATCCCGATCTCCGCGAGCGCCTCGTACAACGCGATCTGCCGGGGCGTCGACGGCAGCAGGTCCTCGCCCCGCAATACGTGGGTGATCTCCATCAACGCGTCGTCGACCGGGTTCACCAGCGGGTACAGCGGATAGCCGTTGGCCCGCACCAGCACGTAGTCGCCCAGGTTCTCGGGCAGGAAGGTGATCTCGCCGCGGACCAGGTCGGTGAACGTGATCGGCCGATCCGGCATCCGCAACCGGACCACCGGACGACGACCCTCCTCGACGTACGCCTGCACCTGCTCCGGGGTCAGCGCCCGGCAGTGACCGTCGTACCCGCTGTGCTGCCCGGCTGTCCGGGCGGCCTCGCGGCGCTGGTCGAGCTCCTCCTGCGAGCAATAACAGTGGTACGCCCGGGCGGCCGCGAGCAGCTTGGCCACCACGTCGGCGTACGTGTCCATCCGCTCGGACTGCAGGTACGGACCGTACTCACCGCCGACCTCGGGACCCTCGTCCCAGTTCAGGCCGAGCCAGCGCAACGACTCCAGGGTGTACTGCAATGCCTCGGGGGTGTTGCGGGAAGCGTCGGTGTCCTCGATCCGCAGTACCAGCTTGCCGCCGTAGTGCCGGGCGAAGGCCCAGTTGAACAGCGCGCTGCGGATGTTGCCGACGGTCAGCAGCCCGGTGGGCGACGGTGGGAACCGCACTCGGACCTGGTTCGGTTCGAGGCCGCCAAGAACGCCGCTGTCGTCGTCGAAGGAAGCAGCGGCAGGCCGGTCAGTCACGCACGATCACCTTGTTCGTCAGAGTTCCGATTCCTTCGACGCTGACCGACACTTCATCGCCGGGCAGCATCGGACCGACCCCAGCCGGGGTGCCGGTGAGCACCACGTCGCCGGGCAGCAACGTGGTGAAGGAGGTGATGTAGGCCAGCACCTCCGGGACGTCGAAAATGAACTGAGAGGTCCGCCCGTCCTGCTTCAGCTCACCGTTCAGTTGCGTGGTCACCCGGACATCCGCGACGTCGAACTCGGTGCTGATCCACGGCCCGAGCGGGCAGAACGTGTCGAACCCCTTGGCCCGGGCCCACTGCCCGTCGGACTTCTGCAGGTCGCGCGCGGTCACGTCGTTGGCGACCGTGTAGCCGAAGATCACCTCGTTGACCCGCTCCTTGGGCAGGTCCCGGCAGATCCGGCCGATCACGATCGCCAGCTCGCCCTCGAAGTGCAGGTTGTTGGTCTGCTCCGGGTACACGATCCCGTCCCGCGGACCGATCACCGACGTGTTCGGCTTCAGGAAGATCAGCGGCTCGGCCGGTACCTCGTTGCCCATCTCCTCGGCGTGCGCCTGGTAGTTGCGCCCGACGCAGACCACCTTGCTACGCGGGATCACCGGGGCGAGCAGCCGGACATCGGCCAGCTGCAACTTCTCGCCGGTGAACTGGACCGGCCGGTAGAGCGGATCCGAGTCGAGCACACTGACGGTGCCGACGAGTCCCTCCGGGTCGTCGGTCTCGACAACGCCGTACTTCGGTTCGTCGTCGACGGAGAATCTGGCGATACGCACGGCCGGCCTTCAGTAGAGGAGCTGAACGGCCCGAGCCTACCGCCGCCCCCGCCCTGGACTCTCCCCGGAGCACGACAACCCACCCACAACCACCGGCGGAGCAGGATGATCCTGGCTCCGGACGAGGATGAGATCCTTGTCCGGTGACCACCGACATCCGCCTCGCCGCGCCGGACGAGTACGCCGCAACCGGCGAGCTCGCCGCCGAGGCCTACGCGGCGGACGGCTTCGTCCCGGCTGGATCGGACTATGGAGACGTCCTGCGCAACGCCGCCGACCGCGCCGCCAACGCCGAACTCTGGGTCGCCGCCGACGGCTTCGACCTGCTCGGCACCGTCACCTACTGCGCACCCGGCTCCACCTACCGCGAGATCAGCCAGGACGGCGAGGGCGAGTTCCGGATGCTCGCGGTATCCGCCAAGGCCCGCGGACTCGGCCTCGGAACCGCCCTGACCCACCACTGCATCCAACGCTCCCGCGACCTGGGATTGTCCCGGCTCGTGCTGTGCAGCGCCTCGTACATGACCACCGCACACCGCCTCTACGACCGCCTCGGCTTCATCCGCACCCCCGACCGAGACTGGTCCCCTCTCCCCACCGTCCGGCTCCACGCCTTCGCCCTGGACCTGTGACCGTTTCTCTCATTCCCGCCGAGCTGACACCCGCGCAGTGGCAGCCGCTCGCCGCCGCACATGCCGACCGCGTGGACGCGCTGCTGGCGGACCACCTCGCCCGCCGCGAACGCCGCCAACCCCACCCCGTCGAGGACTTCCTCTTCACCTACTACCCCACCCGCCCCAACCAACTCCGCATCTGGCACCCCGGCCCCGGCGTCCGCCTGCTCGGCGCCACGCAGTACGAGGGCATGAAGGGATACCTGTACTCCGACGGCGCAGTTCACCTGGATCCGGCCTACGTGGCCAAGCGTTCCGACAGCATCCAGTGGATCCGCCGCCTCCTTGCCGCCACTCTCGACCGGCAACCCCAGTTCGGCTGCTTCGGCCTGCACGAGTGGGCGATGATCTACCGCAGTGACGAGATCCGGCACCAGAAGTGGCCGCTACGGTTAGGTGCCGAGGGCACCGACCAGGTCGTCGAGTCGCACAAGATCGCCTGCTCCCACTTCGATGCCTTCCGCTTCTTCACCACACCCGCTCGCCCGCTGAACGTCCTGCAGCCCACCCGCGAGTCCCAGCCCGCCCTCGAACAAGGCGGCTGCCTGCACGCCAACATGGACCTCTACAAGTGGGCCTGCAAACTGATGCCGTTCACGCCCAGCTCCGTGGTCCTGGCCTGCTTCGAACTCGCCCGCGACATCCGCACCCTCGACATGCGCGCCTCCCCCTACGACCTCACCGCCCTCGGCTACACCCCCATTCCCATCGAAACCCCCAACGGCAAAGCCACCTACGCCGCCACCCAACGCGAGTTCGCCACCCGAGCCCGCCCCCTCCGCCAGCAACTCATCAACCTCTGCGACGCCGTACTCGCGCCCGCAACAACCTGACCCCACCGCACCAACACACGGAGCCGGACCGGCCTCTCACCCCGCCTTGGTGGCCTTCAAGGCGAACAGGAGCGGGATACGCGGCGCGTCGTCGGGCAGCCGCCACCAGCCGCCCGGCGTCTGTTCCATCGAGCTCCAGCGCGGCCAAGGGAGCACCTCGGACTCGCGAAGGCTGTCGATCCGGAAGCCTGCCGCGGAGAGCGTGGTGACAAGTTCGCCCAGGCCGTGCATCCATTCGTAGCTGCGCTGCCGGCCTGGAACCTCATCGCCCGTGTACGTGACCGTGGATTCGTGAGCAATCGGACCGCGACCCTCGAGGTAGTCCTTGCGGAGCACGAGATCGTCAGACTCGCCAGGAAGGGAGACCGGACGAAGAGAGTTCAGCAGCGGGTGGAACTCGACGACGTACAGGAAGCCACCCGGTCTGAGCAGGTCCCTGACGACATCAGCCCACTGAACCAGATCCGGCAGATAACACAGCGCACCCTTACCGGTGTACACGACGTCAAACTGCCTGCCCCCGCAACGCCTCGTCCGCCTCGTACACGTTGGCATGGACGTACTCCACCTTGGCATCAGCCGCAGCCGCGATCCGCCGAGCCTCGTCCAACGAGCGTGCCAACAAATCCAGCCCGACCGCTCTCGCACCCCGCTCCGCGAACGCAATCGTCTCGGTCCCCAGATGACACTGCAAATGCAGCACGTCGAGCCCCGCGAGTTCGCCCAGGTCCTCCCACTCGTACTCAGCAAACCAGTACTCCGCCTGTCGGCTGTAGAACCCACTGGCCGCATGCAACGCCGCCCGCGCATCCCAGTCCGCCTCGTTGGCCGCCACCATCTCCACCACATCCGGATCCAGCCGCACCCAAACCTCCCTCGTCCGCCGACCGCGTCAGTCTCACCACCGCGCGAGCCTCACCGCCACCGGGTTTCCGTCAGTCTCACCGCTCGCGGGTTCACCGTCCGTCGCCCTCAGGACACGTCGGGTGGGGTAGGAGGTAGCCTCCCCCGTTCTCCCACTGGATTTCGAGTACCTTGTTCAAGGTTGCGGAATAACCTTGAACAAGCGACACTGAACCTATGGCCAGGGTCGAGTTGCACAGGTGGCCGGGGCACCCGGATGGGTTCACCCGGGCCGAGCGCCTGGGTGGGTCGTACGAGTTGTACTTCCCGGATCCGCTGGTGGGGCGGGAGTTCGACCTCAGCGCCGAGGTGCTTGCGGCGTTGGAGGATGCGGCGGGGGATCTGGCCAGGCTGGACGTGACGGCCGCGGTGCTGACGAACAGTGAGGCGCTGGCGCGGTTGTTGTTGCGGGCCGAGGCGGTCGGGTCTTCGCAGATCGAAGGGCTGGTCGTGGGGGCGCGGCGACTGCTGAGGGCGGAGATGTTGCGGGACAGCCCGCGGCATCACGATGTCACCGCGGAGGAAGTGCTCGGCTCGGTCGACGCGATGACGTGGGTGACCGACTCGGTCCGGGCCGGCGAAAAGCTCGAGGTGGAACACCTGCTCGAGGCGCACCGGCGGTTGATGGCGCACGCGCCGAACCCGGAGTACGGCGGTGAGGTGCGGTTCCTGCAGAACTGGATCGGCGGCCGCTCCCCCGCCGAGGCGTACTACGTCCCGCCGCCGGCGCACCTGGTCCCTGAGCTCCTGGCCGACCTGATGCAGTTCGTCCGGGATTCCCCGTTGCCGGTGCTGGCGAAGACCGGAATCGCCCATGCGCAGTTCGAGACGATCCATCCCTTTGCCGACGGCAACGGCCGGACCGGGCGAGCGCTGATCCACCTGATCCTGCGGGCCGAAGGACTGGTGGAGCGCACAGTCCCACCCGTTTCGCTCTCGCTCGCGACTCACGCGAGCCGGTATGTCGAGGCGCTCACCGCCTTCCGTCATGTTGGCAAGGCGACGACTCCGCGGGCCCGGGCCGCGGCGAACGACTGGCTCGTCCTGTTCTCGACGGCATGCAGTCGTGCGACCGAGGAGGCGTTCCGGTTCGAGCAGACCGCGGCCGAGCTGAAGGCGACCTGGCGGGAGCGGGCGGCTCCGGTCCGGGCCGGCTCGGCGGTCGCGTTGCTGATCGAGACCCTCCCGGCCGCGCCGGTGCTGACTCTCGCGGCCGCGGCGCAACTGATCGACCGCTCGCAGCAGGCGGCGAACCAGGCGCTGGCCCGCCTGGTGGAGGCGCGAGTCCTGCGGGAGCTCACCGACGGCCGCCGGAACCGCGTCTACGAAGCGCCCGAGCTGATCGACGCGTTCACCCTGCTGGAGCGCAGGTTCGCCAGCCCGGCAGCGGACACCAGGATCGAACGACCTAGCAGACCCGTACCGTCCGCACCACCACCGACACGCCCTGTTCATTGACTTTCTCCTCCCGCTCAGGACATGATTCGAACACATGTTCGAGAGTGTCGCCAAATCGGGGAGCGTGAGGATCTGTGATGCCGGAGCCGTTCGACTGGGACATCCTGCAGCGACCATCGGCGATGGCGATGGTGCGGGGTCAGCTCGGCTTCAGCTGGATGGTGTTGTCTGGCCGGCTCGCGAACCTCACCGACGAGGAGTACTTCTGGCGCCCGAGCAGCGAGGCGCTGACCGTCGTCCGCAGGCAGTACGCAGGGCGCTTCCGATCACTCGGCTCCGGTGAATGGGTGGCGCAGTGGCCAGACGAGCCGGATCACCGCGGCCCCCGCACGATCGCCTGGCTGATCGCCCATCTCACCGAGACATTCTTCGAGCGCTGGGAGTGGACCTTCGGCGACAGCCGGCAGGGCCGCGCCGACATCACCCTGCATGGCAACGCCCGCGACGCCGTCGCCTGGCTGACGCACTGGGTCGACGCCTGGCAGCAGTCGATCGCGGAGCTGGACGAGGAGCAGGTGATGACGGTTGGGCTGAGCCAGGCGACCGAACTGGACGCCTCCGAGCCGTTCGGCCATGTGGTGCTCCGACTGAACCGCGAGCTGATCCATCACGGCTCCGAGATCATGACCCTGCAGGATCTCCATGCTCTCGCCGCGTAGGGATCACAACATGTGCGACACGCGGTGTGTCGCTACCACTAGATGTCGTAGCCGGGACCTAGCATCACTACTGCTGGTGGTTCTGAGTGGCCGACACCACAAGATGTGGGCATTCAGAGGTAACAGGGGAATCCGGTGCAATGCCGGGACTGCCCCGCAACGGTGTGCGGAGGCCACTCCGCGAGTCCGACACCCTGCCATCGGCGCGCGTGCCGCCGGTGCGCGCTGTCCGAGACCTCGAGGGCGGGTCGCAGGGCGTGACGGCAGCAGTTCCGCAACTGGTCGGCTGGGCGAAGCCACTCGACCAGGGCGCGATCCAGACGCGCACGTTCGGCGTCGCCGGTGCTGTCCGTCCCGTCGTGCCCATGCTCCCGAGTTCGCGGACTCCCCGACTCGCGTGGAGACAGCGCTTGTGACCATCGTTTCGCCATCCCAACCGACTGCATCCCAACCCGCTGCAGGCCAACCGACTGCGGACCAGCCGTCGGCCGCAGAGATTCAGCTGACCGTCGTCCGCCGCGACGGCAACAGCACCGGCTTCGACGCGACCAAGATCTCGGTCGCGCTCAGCAAAGCGTTCCTCGCCGTCGAAGGACCAGACGCGGGCTCCAGCCACCGCGTCCGCGACCTCGTGACCGACCTGACCGACCGGGTGGTCGTGGCCCTGACCAGCCGGGGCGACGCCCGCCGGAGCGTTCAGGTCGAGGACATCCAGGACCAGGTCGAGCTCGCCCTGATGCGTGCCGGGGAGCATCAGGTCGCCCGGGCCTACGTGCTCTACCGCGAGGAGCGCACCAAGGCCCGTACTCCGGCCACCCCGGCGGGAGTCACCGAGCCGAGAGTGCTCACGGTCCGCACGGCCGACGGCAGCACCGCGCCCCTCGACATTGAGCGCCTCCGGGTGATCGTGAGCGAGGCGGCCGCCGGGCTCGACGCGGTCGACGCCGAGCTGATCCTGAACGAAACCCTCGGCGCCTGCTACGACGGCATCGCGCAGCACGAGGTGGAGCTCGCCCTCGTGATGGCCGCCCGATCCTCGGTCGAGACCGAACCGCAGTACAGCTATGCCGCCGCTCGGCTGCTGCTCGACCAGATCCGTCGCGAGGCCCTCGGCCGGGTTCACGGTGAGCCCCGGCAGGCGAGCCAGGCGGACATGAGTACGGCGTACCTGAGCTACTTCCCGCAGTACGTGCGGGTGGGCATCGAGGCGGGGATGCTCGACCCCGAGCTGGCCGCGTTCGACCTCGAGCGGCTGGCGGCGGCAATCCGGCCGGAGCGCGATCTGGACTTCGCCTTCCTCGGCCTGCAAACGCTCTACGACCGGTATCTGCTGCACATCGACAAGGTGCGGTTCGAGTTGCCGCAGGCGTTCTTCCTCCGGGTCGCGATGGGGATGGCGTTGCGCGAGGACGACCGCGAGGCGCGGGCGATCGAGTTCTACGAGCTGCTCAGTTCGTTCCGCTTCATGTCGTCGACGCCGACGCTGTTCAACTCCGGCACCACCCGGCCGCAGTTGTCGTCCTGCTTCCTCACCACCGTCCAGGACGACCTGGCCGGCATCTTCGCGGGCATCCGCAACAACGCCCTGCTGGCGAAGTACTCCGGCGGCCTGGGCAACGACTGGACCCCGGTGCGCGGGATCGGCGCGAAGATCCGCGGCACCAACGGCGAATCCCAGGGCGTCGTACCGTTCCTCAAGGTTGCCAACGACACCGCTGTCGCAGTTAACCAAGGCGGACGACGTAAGGGCGCGGTGTGTGCGTATCTCGAGACGTGGCATGTGGACATCGAGGAGTTCCTCGATCTGCGCAAGAACACCGGTGACGAGCGCCGCCGGACCCACGACATGAACACGGCGAACTGGGTGCCCGACCTGTTCCTGCAGCGGGTCGAGGCGGGCGGCGAGTGGACACTGTTCTCCCCCGACGAGGTTCCCAACCTGCACGACTTGTACGGCGCCGCGTTCGCCACGGCGTACGAGGAGTACGAGCGGCGTGCGGATCGCGGCGAGATCCGGGTGTTCCGCCGGGTCAAGGCCGTCGACCTCTGGCGGCGGATGCTGACCGTGCTCTTCGAGACCGGGCACCCGTGGATGACCTTCAAGGACGCCTGCAACCTCCGCTCACCGCAGCAGCACGACGGCGTGGTCCACTCGTCGAACCTGTGCACCGAGATCACCCTCAACACCACCGTCGACGAGACCGCGGTCTGCAACCTCGGCTCCGTCAACCTGGTCGCCCACCTCGCAGGGAGCGGGACCGGCCTGGACGTCGAGCTGCTCCGCGACACCGTGAAGACGGCCGTCCGGATGCTCGACAACGTCATCGAGGTGAACTTCCACACCACCCCTGAATCCGAGCGCGCCAACCAGCGGCACCGCCCGGTAGGCCTCGGCCTGATGGGGTTCGCCGACGCCCTCTTCGCCCTGCGCATCCCGTACTCGTCCGAGGCGGCCGTCGCGTTCGCCGACTCGTCGATGGAGCAGATCAGCTACCACGCGATCGAGGCATCCACCGAGCTCGCCGCCGAACGCGGCAGCTACCCGTCGTACGACGGATCGCTGTGGAGCCAGGGGATTCTCCCGATCGACTCCCTCGAACTGCTCCGTACGGCCCGCGGCGGCGACCTGGTCGTCGACACGGATCAGCGGCTCGACTGGGACGCCCTGCGGGAGAAGGTACGCCGCGACGGCATGCGCAACTCCAACGTCCTGGCGATCGCCCCGACGGCCACGATCTCCAACATCTGCGGGGTCAGCCAGTCGATCGAACCGGCGTACAGCAACCTGTTCGTCAAGTCGAACATGTCGGGTGAGTTCACCGTGGCGAACCCGTACCTCGTCGCCGACCTGAAGGCCCGCGGGCTGTGGGACCAGGTGATGGTGTCGGACCTGAAGTACCACGACGGCATCCTGACCCGGATCGAGCGGATCCCGGCCGATCTGCGCGAGCTGTACGCGACCGCGTTCGAGATCGACCCGCTCTGGCTGGTGAAGGCGGCGTCGCGGCGGCAGAAGTGGATCGACCAGGCGCAGTCGCTCAACCTCTACATGTCCGCGCCCTCCGGCAAGGCGCTGGACGAGCTCTACCGGTCGGCTTGGCGTTATGGCCTCAAGACGACTTATTACCTGCGTTCACAGTCAGCCACCCATGTGGAGAAGTCCACTCTGCAAGGAACGGACGGACGGCTCAACGCCGTACCCATTGCTCTTCCCGAGCCCACCGGAGCCGGCTGCTCCATCGAAGATCCCGACTGCGAGGCCTGCCAGTGACGACGACCAGCAACTCCCCCGCCCCGAACGCGTCCGACCTGACGGCGACCGGTCCAAACGCGACCGGCTTGGGCTCGATCGCGGTCGGCGCGTCCCGGATCGAGGTGGCCGACAAGGCGATGATCAACGCGCGGGCCGACGTGAACCAGTTGCTGCCACTGAAGTACCAGTGGGCCTGGGACAAGTACCTTGCCGCGTGCAACAACCACTGGATGCCGACCGAGGTGTCCATGCAGGCCGACATCGCACTCTGGCGGCGTCCACCGGGCGCGCGCGACGGGCTGACCGACGACGAGCGGCTGATGCTGAAGCGGAACCTCGGCTTCTTCGCGACCGCGGAGTCCCTGGTGGCGAACAACATCGTGCTCGCGGTCTACCGGCAGCTGACGAATCCGGAGTGCCGGCAGTACCTGCTCCGCCAGGCGTTCGAGGAGGCGGTGCACACGCACACCTTCCAGTACATCTGTACCTCGCTCGGCCTGGACGAGGGCGAACTGTTCAACATGTACCGCGAGGTCCCGTCGATCTCGGACAAGGACGCCTGGGCGCTGAAGTACACCCGGCACCTCGAGGACGGGAACTTCCATACCGGTACGCCGGAGGCCGACCAGGACTTCCTGCGCGACCTGATCGCGTTCTATGTGGTGTTCGAGGGAATGTGGTTCTACACCGGGTTCGCGCAGATCCTGTCGCTCGGGCGGCGGAACAAGATGGTCGGGATCGCAGAGCAGTACCAGTACATCCTGCGGGACGAGTCGATCCACCTGAACTTCGGCATCGACTGCATCAACCAGATCAAGCTGGAGAACCCGCAGCTGTGGACGGCCGCGTTCCAGGCCGAAGTCCGCCAGATGCTGACCGAGGCGTGTGAACTGGAAATCGCCTACGGCCACGCGACGATGCCGAACGGCATGCTCGGCCTGACCGCGGAGTTGTGCGAGCAGTACATGCACTTCATCACCGACCGGCGCGCAGAGCAGATCGGCCTGGCCCCGATCTTCGGCGAGACCCGCAACCCCTTCGGCTGGATGTCGGAGGTGATGGACCTGAAGAAGGAGAAGAACTTCTTCGAGACCCGCGTCATCGAGTACCAGACCGGCGGCGGCCTCAGCTGGGATTGATATCGGACGCACCTGGGGTGCCGGCAGTCACCATCCACCGGCACCCCAGGCAGGGTCACAATCGAGCCAAGTCGGACAACGCCGGTCCCGCACCGGCCGGTCCGACCTCGACTTCTACGGGTTGTCGGCGTGGGTGAGGGTCTCCCAGGCGTAGAAGTAGTTGGAGCCGGCCGGGCGTTTGCCTTCGGTGTAGCGCAGGGTTGTCGGCATCGGCATCCCCAGCCGGTTGTGGTAGTGGTTGTACACAACTTCGGTGACCGCACCCAGGCCCTTCTTGACCGTGCCACCGCACAAGTCAGCCGGAACAGGTGCACCGTTCTCGATCCTGGTGTGGAAGTAGAACCCGTCGGTCAACCGCTTCCGGACCTCGCCGTAGAGGTTGACGCCCTGATGCCAGGCCGTCTCGGCGACATGTGCGGCCGCGGTGAGACCCCAGCCGGTGTGGCCGAAGTCGCGGCAGGTCTCCTGGGACAGCCCGTCCGAGAAGGTCGACTGACCTTGCCAGTAGTCGACGATCTCTTCACGGGTGTCCAGCGAACAGGTCGTTGGCGCCTTCGGCAACGGCCCGTCGCTCTTCTGGTACACGTACCCGGGCACTCGGCCGCGCCAGATCCCGATCGCCTTGTCGAAGGCCGCGCGGTCGTCCAGGAACACCGCGATCCCGATCGCGGCGTCCATCATGATCAGTTCCCAGTTGCCGTTCTTGCAGCCGGCGCCGTTGCGGATCTCCGGCAGGTACACGTCCCGGAGCATCTTCTCGAAACGGTTCCGCTGCGCCCACGGACCCGAGTAGGTGTACTTGATCAGCTCACCGGTCCGTGAGAACGATGCGCCGGACCAGCCGGTCTGCAGCGGTGCGTTCGAGTTGGTGTGATCCGTCAGCACCGCCGACCAGGCATCCATGATCTGGATCGCCTTCTTGGCATAGCGATCGTCCTTGGTCACGTACCAGAGAAGCGCGTGGGTGTAGGCGGCGATCGCATCGTTGCGCTCGTCGGTGCAACCGTTGTTCGGGATCGAGTTGGACCCGCACTCGACGATCGCACGGGGCTTCGGGGTGTAGTCCAGCGACGCCGAGGCGCTTGCCTTCATCGCCTCGTACGCCGCGGTCTGCGGTTGGGCACCAGCCAGCACCTGCGAGCGCATGTGGTCGAGCTGGCCTTTGCTCACCAGTACGCCGGGGTGGTTGAAAGGTGCTGCGTTCGGCCGCTCGGGTGGTTCCGCTGCCTGGACGGGGACCGTCGTCGAGGCAGCGATCAGCAAGATGGACACGGAGAGAAGAAGTGGGCGGAGCAGTCGGATCATCGCTGTCTCCTTGAAGGGCGGTCTCCCGCTCACGGTGAGCGAGACGAGACCCACAGGAAGCTACCCAGCCCACACCTTTTAGTAAACCTTCCTAGCCAAATTATCCTATATCCGATCCGCCCCGCGGATTTTTCGTTGGCGCGACCAACAAACTTGCGCTATTGTTGGCGACACCAACGAATTGAGGAGACTCAAGTGATCGAGCCGTTCCGTATCGACGTCCCGCAGGCCGACCTCGACGACCTGGCCGACCGCCTCGCCCGGACCCGCTGGCCCGACGAACTCCCCGACGCCGGCGACGACTACGGTCTCCCGCTGCGCCGCATGCGCGATCTCGTCGAGCACTGGCGGACGGCGTACGACTGGCGCAAGCACGAAGCGCGGCTGAACGAGCTGCCGCAGTACACGACCGAGATCGACGGACAGCGCGTCCACTTCGTCCACGTCCGGTCGGCCAATCCCGACGCGCTGCCGCTGATCCTCACCCACGGCTGGCCAGGGTCGTTCCTCGAGTTCGTCCCGCTGATCGAGCACCTCGCACACACCTTCCACCTGGTGATCCCGTCGATCCCTGGCTTCGGCTTCTCCGGCCCGACGCACGAAGGCGGCTGGGGCTTCGAACGAGTCGCCAAGACCTGGGCGACGCTGATGGACCGCCTCGGCTACGACCGGTACGGCGCTCAGGGGGGCGACTGGGGTTCGGTGATCTCGCGCGAACTGGCCCGGATCGCCCCCGGCCACGTGGTCGGCGTACACCTCAACTACCTGCCGACGCCGCCCATCCCCGGGCTCGAGTTGTCCGGGCAGGACGAGATCCGGATGGGCAAGATCAAGGCATTGCTCGCCGAGCGGCCGGCGTTCCAGACGCTGATGGCGACCACCCCGCAGTCGATCGCGTACGGTCTGCACGACTCACCGACGGCGCTGCTCGCGTGGATCGGCGAGCGCTTCGACGAGTGGGCCGACCCGGCGTCCAAGCTCTCCGACGATGATCTGCTGACCAATGTGTCGCTTTACTGGCTCACCGGTACGGCGAACTCGGCCAGCCGGCTGCGGAAGGAATCCACCAACCCGGCGCCGACCTGCGACGTACCGATCGGGGTTGCCGTGCTCCCGCAGGACATCACCCAGGCGGTCCGCCCGATCGTCGAGCAGACCTACCAGGTGGTCCAGTGGACCGAGTTCGACCGCGGCGGCCACTTCGCGGCGCTGGAGGTCCCCGACCTCCTCGCGGCCGACATCACCAGCTTCTTCACGAAGCTCAAGTAAGAAGGGCTCGGCGCGGGGATGCGGTGGCTCGCGACCTCCTTGCGTCCGAAGGAGCGAGCGCTATGGCGCACGGTTCTTCGGACGCAAGGGATCAGGAGTAGGTGACGTCGAGGACGCCGACGATCTTGTCGAGGCGTGCGGCGACCCGGTTGGCGTCGAAGCCGTTGCCTTCCACGGTGACCTGGAGCTGGTTGTCCTCGAGGGACAGCGCCAGCTCGCGGACGTCGTACGGGTTGAGCTGGACGGCGATCCGCGCGAGCAGGCCGCGGGTCTCGACCACCCGGGCGGTGAAGACGGTGACCGTGCGCCCGGCCCGTTCCGGTACGTCGCCGTCCGGTCCGTCGCAGTCCGGTACGTCGAGGTCGGGTTCGGCGACGCCCAGGCTCATCGGACGACCTCCTTGTGGCGCAGCAGTCCGTAGGTGAAGCCGTCGACGAGGGCCTCCCAGGATGCCTCGACGATGTTGTGGCCGACCCCGACCGTTACCCAGGACGCCTCGCCGTCGTGGGTCTGGATCAGGACTCTGATCACGGCATCCGTCCCGTGCCCTTGGTCGAGGATGCGGACCTTGTAGTCGACCAGCTCGAACTTGTTCACCACCGGGTAGGCGCGCTCGATCGCCGTCCGCAGCGCGTGGTCGAGCGCGTTGACCGGGCCGTTCCCCTCACCGGTGACGACCTCGCGCTCACCGCCGGCCACGAGCTTGACCGTTGCCTCCGACACCGCCTCGCCGTCGGCGCGTGACTCGGTGATCACGCGCCACGACTCGACATCGAAGAAGCTCGCCCGGTATCCCGCGACCTCCTCGGTGAGCAGCAGTTCGAACGATGCGTCGGCGGCCTCGAACGTGTAGCCGCGCGACTCCATCTCCTTCACCCGGTCGGTCACCCGGCTGACCAGTTCACGGTCGCTGCCGAGGTCGAAGCCGAGTTCGCGACCCTTCAGCTCGACACTCGCCCGGCCGGCCATCTCGGAGACGAGCATCCGCATGTCGTTGCCGACCAGGGCCGGATCCGTGTGCTGGTAGAGATCCGGGTCCACCTTGATCGCGCTCGCGTGCAGCCCGGCCTTGTGCGCGAACGCGGAGACGCCGACGTACGGCTGGCGGGCCGACGGCGGCACGTTCGTCACCTCGGCGATCGCGTGCGCGATCCGGTACGACTCGGCCAGCTTGCCGGGCGGGAGCAGGTTCATCCCGCGCTTGAGTTCGAGGTTGGCCACGACTGCGAGCAGGTCCGCGTTGCCCGTCCGCTCGCCGTACCCGTTGATCGTGCCCTGGACGTGGGTGGCGCCGGCCTCGACGGCGGCGATCGAGTTGGCGACCGCGCAACCGGAGTCGTTGTGGCAATGGATGCCGAGCCGCGCGCCGGTGGTCTGCAGGACGTCCCGGACGATGTCCTGCAGTTCACGTGGCAGCGTGCCGCCGTTGGTGTCGCAGAGGGCGACGACATCGGCACCGGCCTCCGCCGCGACCCGGACGACCTCCAGCGCGTACGCCCGGTTGGCCCGGTACCCGTCGAAGAAGTGCTCGGTGTCGAGGAACACCCGCTGGCCGCTCTCGCGCAGGTGCCGAACCGTGTCGGCGACCATCGCGAGGTTCTCGTCCAGGGTGGTCCTCAGCGCGCGCTCGACATGCGCGTCGTGGCTCTTGGCAACCAACGTGACGACGTCCGCGCCGGAATCCCGCAGCGCCGCGACCTGCGGATCGTCGGCTGCCTTCGCCTCCGGCTTGCGGGTCGCACCGAAGGCGGCGAACGTCGCGTTTCGCAGGTGTAGTTCAGTCTTCGCCCGCTGGAAGAACTCGGTGTCCTTCGGCACCGCACCCGGCCAACCGCCCTCGATGAACCCGACGCCCAGGTCGTCCAGGTGCTGCGCGATGGCGATCTTGTCGGCCACGGACAGCGCCAGCCCCTCCTGCTGCGCACCGTCTCGCAGGGTGGTGTCGTAGACATGGAACTCATCGGGTCTGCTCATGGTCGCCTTCCGGGTGGGGGCTGGGGTGTCGCGGCAAACAAAAAACCTCCCGCCTAGGTGCGAGAGGTCTGCGCGCTCAGGTACTGCTTGCTGAGCGCGCCTAGCTAATGATGTTCCGGTGGTTCTTCATGACAATTGGCAGTCTGCCACAAGGCGTCCAGGACCCGGCGAATTGTCTCGAAACGCGAACATCCAGTACGCACACCAGTACTACGGCGTGCGCAAGAGTCCAGCTATTACGTGCTGAGGGACCGCCGTACTACGTGCGAGCGCCCCGCCGTACTACGCGCTGAGGGACCAGCCTGGATCGTCCCAGGCGGTGTAGAAGTCTTCGCGCTCGAGCGGGCGGAGACCCCATTCGTCGCGGTCGAGGGACCGGTCGGTGAGCATGCCTTCGTCGTCCTCGATCCGCTGCCACCAGTACCGGGTGATCGTGCCGTCCTCGGCGGCGCCGAGCTGGCGGACCACCACCCACTCGCGCTCGTGCCAGACCGCTTCGTAGAGCCAGTCGGTGCCCTGGTCGTCGGCCCTGGCCCCGAACGTCCGCGGCGCCGTCCCGCGATCCAGGTCGCGAATCAGCTCGACCGTCGCACGAACCGCGTGCACCGTCTCCGCCGACCAGCCGCGCCGATCGGCGAGCTCCGCGTAGTACGCCTCGACCTCGGCCGGCAAACCGCTCATACCTGCTGTCCTCACCCCTCGTTTGCGAGTGGTTCCGACCCTATCGAACTCCCCACCCCTCTGCGACCGGTTGCCCACAGCCCGCACCTGAAAAGATCCTGTGAACGTCACTCCACCACTCATCAAGTGCGCCGGGCCGCCGCTTCGCACGCTTGAGCGGTGTCGCGGGAGGCGGGTTCGCCGTGGTTGGTGAGTGGTGCAAGTACGGGCGTGGCAGGGTCCGGTCATCTGGCCCCGGGCGGCTGCTCGGGTGCCAATACTTCGGTGGGAGTCGCCCCACTGGAGGAACCGAATGAATTTCCACGATCTGCTCGCCGCGTTGCTGTCGGTGTTGCTGGCCTCGACCGGCACGACCACGCAGACCGATGACCCGCGTCCGCCGTGGGTCGTCACGATCAAGCCCGCACCCGAGAAGCCCACCACGAAACCGACGCCGACCAAGCCGACGACCACCAAACCGGCCAAGCCCCAGACGAAGAAGCCGGCCACCCGCAAACCCGCCGTCCGCAAGCCGGCACCGCGGAAGCCGGCCGTCCGCAAGCCCGCCCCGCGGAAACCGGCCGCCAAGAAGCCGGTACCGCAGAAGCCGGCACAGAAGCCTGTCCTCCCGGCCGGGTCGAAGCCGGCCGACGTGCTGAACCTGGCCAACTGGAAAGTCACCCTGCCGATCGGCGAGGACGAGAAGCCCACCGAGATCAAGCAGCCCGCCCTGGACGGCTTCGCCCAGAACCCGTACTTCGTTGTCCAGGGCAACGGCGTCCGCTTCCGCTCGCCCGTCGACGGTGTCACCACCGGCGGTTCCAGCTACCCCCGCTCGGAACTGCGCGAGATGACCGACGGCGGCCGGACCAACGCGGCCTGGTCCGCCACCGAAGGCACCCACACGATGGTCGTCGACACCGCGATCACCCATCTGCCGAACGACAAGCCGCACGTGGTCGCCGCCCAGATCCACGGCGACAACGATGTCACCGTGTTCCGGCTGGAGGGCAGCAAGCTCTACCTCACCGACGGCGACGAGCCGCACTACAAGCTGATCACCTCGAACTACCGGCTCGGCCAGCGGTTCCAGGCGAAGTTCGTGGTCAACGGCGGCGAGGTCAAGGCCTACTACAACGGCACCCAGGTCGGCACGCTGGAGGCGGACTTCGACGGCGGCTACTTCAAGGCCGGCGCCTACACCCAGGCGAACTGCGAGAAGTCCTCACCCTGCGACGCAAGCAACTACGGCGAGGCCGTCATCTACAACGTCACGGTCAAGCACAGCTGACCTGCTGACAACGTCCGAAGAACCGAGGCCTATGGCGCTCGGTTCTTCGGACGCAACGCTTCAGCAGATGCGGGTCATCCAGCCGTGGGGGTCGGCCGCGCGGCCGTACTGTACGTCGAGGAGGGCGCTCCGTACGGCGCTGGTGATCTGGCCGGCCTCGCCGTCGGCCACCTGGACCTCGCCGTCGTGCCACTTCAGCGAGGCGACCGGGGTGATCACCGCGGCGGTCCCGCAGGCGAACACCTCGCGGATCCGGCCCGAGGCGGCACCGTCACGCCACTCGTCGATCGAGATCCGCCGCTCGGTGACGTGGTACCCGAGGTCGGTGACGAGCTTGAGGATCGAGTCCCGGGTGACGCCCTCGAGGATGGTCCCGGACAGCTCCGGCGTGACCACCGAGTTGTCGTCGAACACGAAGTACAGGTTCATCCCGCCGAGCTCTTCGATCCACTTCCGCTCGATCGCGTCGAGGAAGGCGACCTGGTCGCAGCCCTGCTCGGCGGCCTCGGCCTGGGCGAGCAGCGAGGCGGCGTAGTTGCCGCCCGTCTTGGCCGCGCCGGTACCGCCGGGGGCCGCCCGGGTGTACTCCTCGCTCAGCCAGATCCGGACCGGCTTCACGCCCTTGGCGAAGTACGAACCGGCCGGCGACGCGATCACGCAGTACGTGACCTGGGCCGACGGGCGGACGCCGAGGAACGGGTCGGACCCGAACATGAAGGGCCGCAGGTACAGCGAGGTCTCGCCACCGCTGGGGACCCACGCCCTGTCGATCTCGATCAGCCGGCGCAAGGAGTCGAGGAACGCGTCCTCAGGCAGCTCCGGCAGCGCGAGCCGCCGCGCGGAACGGGCGAACCGGGCCGCGTTGGCCTCCGGCCGGAAGGTGTGGATCGAGTCGTCGGGGTGCCGGTAGGCCTTCATCCCCTCGAAGATCGTCTGGGCGTAGTGGAACACCGCGGTCGCGGGAGACAGCTCCAGCGGTCCGAAGGCGGTGATCCTCGCGTCGTGCCAGCCGTTCTCCTTGGTCCAGGTGGCGATCGCCATGTGGTCGGAGAAGTGTTGCCCGAATCCCGGGTTCGCCAGGATCGCGGCGCGCTGGTCGTCGCTGGCCGGTTGGGTGGTTGGCTCAACGGTGAACTGCAGATCGGCGCTCATGCCGGCACCTCGCTGGCGCTCGGTTCCGGCATGAGCGCGATGGCGGCAGTGTTTCTTGTTCGCTCGCTACGCTCGCTCATAGCCGCACCGTACCTCTTGCCGAAGTCGTCAGGCGAGCGTGTGACGGACACTCCGCGGCGCCCGGGCGGGGGTCGAGCGGGGCCACGTCATCACCCTGCCGCGCGCTTGGTGATCGCGTCGCCGATCTCCGCGGTGGTCCGCGGGGAGCCGGTGCGCTCCTCGATGTCGGCCGTCACAGCCGCCTCGATCGCGGCGGCCGCCTCGGTCAGGCCCAGGTGGTCGCACAGCAGCGCCGCCGACAGGATCGCCGCGGTCGGGTCCGCCTTCTGCTGTCCGGCGATGTCCGGTGCCGACCCGTGCACCGGCTCGAACATGCTCGGCGCGGTCCGGTCCGGGTTGATGTTGCCGCTCGCGGCCAGACCGATACCACCGCTGATCGCGGCCGCCAGGTCGGTGATGATGTCGCCGAACAGGTTGTCGGTGACGATCACGTCGAACCGGGCCGGGTCGGTGACCAGGAAGATGGTCGCCGCGTCCACGTGCAGGTAGTCCACCGTGATCTCGGGGAACTCGGTCGCCACCGCGTCGACGGTCCGCTTCCACAGGTGTCCGGCGTACACGAGGACGTTGTTCTTGTGGACGAGGGTCAGCTTCTTCCGCGGTCGCGCCTGCGCCCGGGCGAACGCGTCGCGCACGACCCGCTCCACGCCGTACGCCGTGTTGACGGACACCTCGGTCGCGATCTCGGCCGGCGTCCCGACCCGGAGGGCGCCACCGTTACCGACGTACGGGCCCTCGGTGCCCTCGCGGACGACGACGAAGTCGACCTCGCCGGGGTTCGCCAGTGGCGAGCCGACCGACGGGTAGATCTTCGACGGGCGCAGGTTCACGTAGTGGTCCAGCGCGAACCGGAGCTTGAGCAGCAGGCCGCGCTCGAGCACACCGGACGGCACCGACGGGTCGCCGACCGCGCCGAGCAGGATCGCGTCATGCTTGCGGATCTCCTCCAGCTCGGCGTCCGGCAGCGTCTCACCGGTGGCGTGCCAGCGCTTGGCGCCGAGGTCGTACTCGGTCTTGTCGAAGGTCACACCGTGGACCGCGCTCACCGCGTCGAGCACCTTGAGCGCCTCGGCGGTCACCTCGGGTCCGATCCCGTCGCCCCCGACGACGGCCAGTGTGAAGGTCTGCTGCGTGCTCACTTCTTGGGTTCTCCCCCGTTGTCGCGGCGGTTGATGGCTTCCTGAACGGCTGCTGCTTCCGGTCCGCTCTCGGCGTTCCTGCGGACCGGGCGGCGACGGCGGGCGGCCTTGCGCTCACGTCCGTCGATGGCCGGCCAGTTGTTCGGATACATGTCATACATGCTGTTGCTCCCGTCGAAGTCTGCTGATCGAGAAGGCCGACAGCTGCGGGCGGGGAACGCCTCGGACTCCGCGCCGGGTGGGTCGGCCTCAGCGAACCCCGGCGCGGCAGCGAATGAGACGTACCGCGAACTGCATGATGGGCCCGAACTTACTCTGACGTCCGACTATTTCGCCACAATGCGGGCAGCATGTCCCGAGATGTGAGATGCCGGTGACCGGACTGGACCGAAGCTGTGCGACTCTCACCCGGTGAGCGCTCCTCCAGAACTACCGCCGCTGGTTTCAGCGGCCCTCAGCCTGTCCGGCCGCCGCGGATTCGTCAGCTCGACCCGGAACGAGACCGGCCGGCTGCTCGCCACCCTGGCCGCGTCCCGGGCCGGCACCCTCGGCGAGCTCGGCACCGGCTGCGGAGTCGGCTCGGCCTGGTTGCGCAGCGGCGCGGCCGAGGGGAGCAACATCGTCACCGCGGAGAGCGATCCGGAACTGGCGAAGGCGGTCGCCGAACTGTTCGCCGACGACGAGCGGATCGAGGTCGTCGAGGCCGACTGGACCGCGCTGATCGAACGCGGCCCGTTCGCCCTGCTCTTCGTGGACGCCCGCGAGGCGAAGATCTCGGCCCGCGACATCGTCGCCGAGGTGGTCGAGCCCGGCGGTTTCGTCGTACTGGACGACTTCACCCCGTCGGCCGTATGGCCCCCGATGTACGAGGGCCGGGTGGACACGTTGCGCCAGGAATGGCTCCAGGACAAACGCTTCACCACAGTAGAGGTCATGGTCGCCCCCGACGCCGCCGTACTGCTGGCCACCCGCCGCTGACCCCAAGCCCCCGAAATGCAGGTGGGCCCGAGCGCTCGCTCCCGGGTGGGAGGGGCTCGGGCCCTGGCCGGCCGCCATGCGCCTGCGGGCGGCAGGCCGGTCCTGCGCTTCCAGTGTGACCGACCGGCAGGTCACTTCTGACTGTTGCGTCCGAAGAAGCGGGCGCTGGAGCGCTCGGTTCCTCGGACGCTACGAGGTCAGGCTTCGAGGTCGACGGTGCGGGCGGTGTCGGCGGCCACGGCGGTGGCGATGTCGTCGAGGACGGCCGCCGCGATGCTGGAGTCGACGGCCAGGGCGACCAGGGCCTTGCCGCCCTTGCGGTCGCGGCTGACCTGCATGCCGGCGATGTTGACGTCCGCGTCGCCGAGAATCCGGCCGACCTGGCCGACGATGCCCGGACGGTCCTCGTAGGTGAGGAACGCCAGGTGCTCCGACAGCTCGATCTCCAGGTCGAACCCGTCGATCTCGACCAGCCGCTCGGACTGCCGTACGCCGACCAGCGTGCCGGACACGGACACCTGCTCGCCATCGGCCAGGGTGCCGCGCAGGGTGATCAGGTTGCGGTGCTCCGGGCTGTCGGCGTCGGTGACGAGCCGGACCTCGAGACCGCGCTCGGCCGCCAGCAGCGGGGCGTTCACGTACGACACGTTGTCCTCGACGACGTCGGCGAACACGCCCTTCAGCGCGGCCAGTTCGAGCACCTTCACGTCGTACTGCGTGATCTCGCCGCGGACCTCGACGTCGAGCTGCTGGGCGACCCCGGCGGCCAGTGCGGTGAAGATCCGGCCGAGCTTCTCGGTCAGCGCGATCCCCGGCCGGACGTCCTCGGCGATCACGCCGCCCTGGACGTTCACCGCGTCCGGCACCAGTTCGCCGGACAGCGCGAGCCGGACGGACTTGGCGACCGCGATCCCGGCCTTCTCCTGCGCCTCGTCGGTGGAGGCACCGAGGTGCGGGGTGGCGACCACGTTCTCGAACTCGAACAGCGGGGAGTCGGTGCACGGCTCGCTGGCGAACACGTCCAGCCCGGCGCCGGCGACCCGGCCCTCCTTGAGTGCGGAGTACAGGGCCTGCTCGTCGACGATGCCGCCGCGGGCCGCGTTCACGATGATGACCTCGGGCTTGACCTTGTGCAGCTGCTCGTCACCGATCAGGCCGATCGTCTCCGGCGTCTTCGGCAGGTGCACGGAGATGAAGTCCGACACCGCGAGCAGCTCGTCGAGGGAGGCGAGCCGGACCCCCATCTGGGCGGCGCGGCCGGCCTGCACGTACGGGTCGTAGGCGATCACGTTCATGCCGAAGGCGGCCAGCCGCTGGGCGACCAGGACGCCGATCTTGCCGAGGCCGACGATGCCGACGGTCTTCTCGAACAGCTCGACGCCGGTGTACTTGCTGCGCTTCCACTCGCCGCCCTTGAGCGACTGGTCGGCGGCCGGGACCCGGCGCGCGGCGGCCAGCAGCAGTGCGACGGCGAGCTCGGCGGCGCTGACGATGTTGGAGGTCGGCGCGTTCACGACCATCACCCCGGCCTGGGTGGCGGCCTTCACGTCGACGTTGTCCAGGCCGACGCCGGCCCGGGCGACGACCTTCAGCCGCTTCGCCGCGGCCAGTGCCTCGGCGTCGACCTTGGTGGCGCTGCGGATCAGGATGGCGTCGACATCGGCGATGGCCGGAAGCAGTTCGGCGCGGTCGGCGCCGTTGGCGTGCCGGATCTCGAAGTCCGGACCGAGGGCCTCGACGGTGGCCGGGGACAGCTCTTCGGCGATCAGGACGACGGGTCGAGTGGCGTCAGTCATGAGCAGACATCTCCTGCAGAAGCGGTAGGGGGCTCTAAGGATCTGAGCACCGCGCTGTGCCCGCTGAGTCGATGCTACCAGTCCCCAGTTGGCGCCGATCACCCCGTGTCACAGGCCGGTATGGGCATCAGAACTGTTCAGTCCGTGTCGCAACTGGAGTCCTGCGGCGCCATGCTGGTCGCGTTGTCGATCCGCAGCCGGCCCTCCTCGCGGACCAGGTGGTAGCGGATGTCCAGCCGGCTGCAGGTCTGGCCGCGGGCGCCGGGGTTGTCCTGCGAGAACAGTACGACGAACTTCATTCGCGCGTTCGCGTCATCATCACCCGCTGCGGACACCTCGGTGACGACGGCGCCGAACGCGTACGACGTACCGTGCTTGGTGGCATCCACCGCGGCGTTGCTCAACCGTTCCAACCGGTCCGAGTACGTCTTCTGCATCGCGGCGAAGTCGTGCCGGTTCAACGTGTCGAGGTACTCCCCCAGCGACTGCTGGACCTCGCCGGCCGTTGGGGTGTTCGCGACGGCCAGATCGGGTTTCACCGTTTGCTGCGGACCACGTGCGGGGCAGGTCCCGACCGGTTCGGGCGTGAACCGGGTACCCGACCCGGCGTACGGGCCGCCAAGGTCGTCCAGGCCGATTACCTTGCTCTGGGCAACGGTATCGCCGGTGACGAGACCGATCAGCCGGCCGCGTTTGTCGAACAACGGTGCGCCGAGCGACCCGGCGCCGAGGATCTCGGCGAGCCGGCGCGGCTGGTTCGCCGTACCGGCTTGCTGGACGAACTGGTCGCCGTCCGACGTGTAGCCGATGATCGCGCGGTCGGCGTCCGCGTCGGGAAGGTTGGGGGCGAGGGCGGCGGTCGGGTTGTCCAGGCGGCTGGTCAGCTTGAGCACCGCGATGCCGTTCGCGTCCGCGCCGAGCACGTTGGCCCGGCGTACCCGGCCGTCGGCGGTGAGGACGCCTACCGAGACGGGCTCGCGGATCGCAGACGCGGCGGTGAGGACGATGCCGTCCGGGAGCAGTACGCCGGCAGCCTGGCCGGTCCCCTCGCAGGTGGTCGCGAGGACGCGGACGACGGTCGGCCCGCTCGCGTCCATCACATCGCCGGTGGCGAGGCTGAGGCTCTGCTCGCGGACCAGCCAGCCGGCGCCGGCGCCCAGCACGAGGACGAACACGATCAGCGGGACCAGGAACCGGAACCGCAACCGAGGCGGCATCGGCGGTTGCGCCCCAGACGCCCCAGACGTCGCAGCTGTCGCGGCCTGGCGAGGCTGGATCGTGGTTCCCGGGCGCGGCGGATCGTCGGCGGCGGCCCAGCTCGGGATACGACGAGGCGGCCGAGGCAGTTCCCGCCTGCCCTGCTCACCCATCACCTACTCCCCCTCCACATGAACAGCCTGCACCGCTGCCAATTCTCTCAGTAAACACGGATCTGCCCGGGTCGCCACCTGGCAACCCGGGCAGATCCGGTACTACGCGTTGTCCGTCAGCGGGCCGACGAGCCCTCGACGTAGTCGTCGTCGTGCGACTTGACCCACGCCATCAGCGAGCGCAGCTCCTTGCCGGTCGCCTCGATCGGGTGCGACTCGCTCTTCTTCCGGAACTCGGCGAACTCCGGCGCGCCGGCGTCCTGGTCGGCGATGAACCGGGCCGCGAACGTCCCGTCCGTGATGTCGCCCAGCACGTCCTTCATCCGCGCCTTCACCGACTCGTCGATGATCCGCGGGCCGGACACGTAGTCGCCGTACTCGGCGGTGTCGGAGACCGACCAGCGCTGCTTGGCGATGCCGCCCTCGTACATCAGGTCGACGATCAGCTTCAGCTCGTGCAGGCACTCGAAGTACGCCACCTCCGGCTGGTACCCGGCCTCGGTCAGCGTCTCGAACCCGGCCTGCACCAGCGCCGACACGCCACCACAGAGAACGGCCTGCTCACCGAACAGGTCGGTCTCGGTCTCCTCCGTGAAGGTGGTCTTGATCCCGCCGGCCCGCAGACCGCCGATCCCCTTGGCGTAGGAGAGCGCGAGGTCCCAGGCCTTGCCGGAGGCGTCCTGCTCGACCGCGACGAGCACCGGCACACCGCGGCCCTCGGAGTACTCCCGGCGGACCAGGTGACCCGGGCCCTTCGGCGCGACCATGAACACGTCCACGCCGGCCGGCGGCTTGATGTAGCCGAACCGGATGTTGAAGCCGTGGCCGAAGACCAGCGCGTCGCCGTCGACCAGGTTCGGCTCGATGGCCTCCTTGTAGAGCGACCGCTGGGCCGGGTCCGGCGCCAGTACGACGATGACGTCGGCCTCCTCACAGGCCTCGAACGGCGTCAGCACCCGCAGCCCCTGGGCCTCGGCCTTGGCCCGGCTCTTCGAACCCTCCGGCAGACCGACGCGCACGTCCACGCCGGAGTCGCGCAAGGACAGCGCGTGGGCGTGGCCCTGGCTGCCGTAGCCGAGCACGGCCACGTTGCGGCCCTGGATCACCGACAGGTCGGCGTTGTCGTCGTAGAACATTTCTGCTGCCACTGGAAAACTCTCTCCTTGATTTTCGGCTGCTCAGGCCTGGGAAGACGCGGTCTGGGCAGTGCTGGTGGGTGCCGCGCGGTGACCCGGCGGCGGCGCCGGCACCGGGTGGTGGGGTCGATCCGCCGTCCGGTCGACGGGCTTGGCTTGCAGGGCTGGGCTCCCGGTCGCCACGTGCGGCGGCGGTACCGGGACCGGGCGCAGGGTGCGGTCGGAGATGGACCGGCCACCCCGCCCGATCGCCACCATGCCGGACTGGACCAGCTCCCGGACACCGAACGGTTCCAGCACCCGCAGCATGGCCTCGAGCTTGTCGGGGTTGCCGGTCGCCTCGATGGTGATCGCGTCCGGAGCCACGTCCACCACCTTCGCACGGAACAGCTGGACGGTTTCCAGCACCTGGCCCCGGGTCAGGGTGTCCGCCTTGACCTTCACCAGCAGCAGTTCACGCTGAACCGTCTGGCTGGGTTCGAGTTCGACGATCTTGATCACGTTCACCAGCTTGTTCAGCTGCTTGGTGATCTGCTCCAAAGGCTGCTCGTCCACGCTGACCGCGATGGTCATCCGGGAAACTTCCGGGTGCTCGGTCGGGCCGACCGCGAGGGAATCGATGTTGAATCCGCGCCGGGAGATCAGTGCTGCCACCCGGGCGAGCACACCGTGCTTGTTCTCCACCAGGATCGAAAGCGTGTGTTTCGACATTAGAGCTCCTCGGTGTCCCAGGTCGGCGCCATGTCGCGGGCGATCCGGATGTCGTCGTTACTGGTGCCGGCGGCAACCATCGGCCAGACCATCGCGTCCCGGTGCACGACGAAGTCGACCACCACCGGCGCGTCGGTGACCGCCATCGCCTTCTCGATCGTCGCGTCCACCGAGTCCCGGTCGGAGCAGCGCAACCCGACGCCGCCCATCGCCTCGGCCAGCTTGGCGAAGTCCGGGATCCGGGCCGAGTGCAGGTCGGTGTTGGAGTACCGCTTGTCGTAGAACAGCGTCTGCCACTGCCGGACCATGCCGAGCGACTGGTTGTTGATCACCGCGACCTTGATCGGGATGCCCTCCAGCGCACAGGTGACCAGCTCCTGGTTGGTCATCTGGAAGCAGCCGTCGCCGTCGATCGCCCAGACCGTCTTGTCCGGTACGGCGACCTTCGCGCCCATCGCGGCCGGCACCGCGTACCCCATCGTGCCGAGGCCGCCGGAGTTCAGCCAGTGCATCGGCTTCTCGAACGGCAGGAAGTGCGCGGCCCACATCTGGTGCTGCCCGACGCCGCTGGTGTAGATCGCGTCCGGCCCGGCGATCTTGCCGATCCGCTCGATCACGTACTGCGGGGACAGGCTGCCGTCCTCGGGTTCGTCGTACCCGACCGGGTACTTCGCCCGGACGGCCTCCAGCTGGTGCCGCCAGGTCCCGTAGTCGGGCGTCCTGCCGGTGGCCGCGATCTCGGTCTTCAGGGCGCCGATCAGGTCGCCGATGACCTCCTTGCAGTCACCCACGATCGGCACGTCGGCAGCCCGGTTCTTGCCGATCTCGGCCGGGTCGATGTCGGCGTGGATCACCTTCGCCTCGGGCGCGAACGACTCGAGCTTGCCGGTCACCCGGTCGTCGAACCGGGCGCCCAGACAGATCAGCAGGTCGGACCTCTGCAGCGCGCCGACGGCCGAGACGGAGCCGTGCATCCCGGGCATGCCGAAATGCAGCTCATGCGTGTCCGGAAGGGCGCCGCGGGCCATCAGGGTGGTCACCACCGGGAGGCCGAGGAGTTCGGCGAGCTCCTTGAGCTCGGCGTGCGCCTTGGCCCGGATCACACCACCGCCGACGTACAGGACCGGCTTCTCCGCGGCGGCGATCAGCCGGGCCGCCTCGCGCACCTGCTTGGGGTGCGGGCGGGTCACCGGGCGGTAGCCGGGCAGCGACAGTTCGGTCGGCCAGTGGAAGTCGACCTTGGCCTGCATCGCGTCCTTGGTCACGTCGACCAGGACCGGGCCGGGGCGGCCGGTGCTGGCGATGTGGAACGCCTCGGCGATCGTGCTGGCGATCTCGTTCGGGTCGTTGACCAGGAAGTTGTGCTTGGTGATCGGCATCGTGATGCCCCGGATGTCGGCCTCCTGGAACGCATCCGTGCCGATCGCGGCGCTGGCCACCTGGCCGGTGATCGCCACCAGCGGCACCGAGTCCATGTACGCGTCCGCGATCGGGGTGACCAGGTTGGTCGCGCCCGGGCCGGAGGTCGCCATACAGACGCCGACCTTGCCGGTCGCCGAGGCGTAGCCCTGGGCCGCGTGCCCGGCGCCCTGCTCGTGACGTACCAGGATGTGGCGGATCTGGGTCGAGTCGAGCATCGGGTCGTATGCCGGGAGGATCGCACCGCCCGGGATGCCGAAGACGGTGTCCACCCCGGCATGTTCCAGTGCGCGGATCAGAGCCTGTGCCCCGGTCAGCTGCTCACTCATGAGTGCCTTCCCTGTTTGTCTGTCACGGTAGCTTTCACGACCGATTCCTCCTCGGTCCGGTGGCCCGTCGTCGGGCGGTTCCGGGTGTGGAACCGTGCCCTGACAACAGAAAACCCCCTCCGCCGGGTGGGCTGAAGGGGGCGCGCTCGACTCGTGGTCGCGTCAGTCGGCGCGCCGCACAAGTACGAGGAGAATCGATCGCATGCAGTCACCTTTGCCGACTCCCCTCGATCCGGTCAAGCCTGCTGTCCATCCGTCCCACTCCGTGAGACCCACGTCTTACTTTACCGCCCTCCTCGCAGGCGGCCGTCAGCGGTAGAGCACGGGACAACAGTTCTGGGCCGAGTTCATCAGATGCAGACGGCGCCTTCGGAGGCGGAGTGGACCAGGCGGGCGTACTTGCCGAGGACGCCCTTGGTGATGGCTGGGGTTTTCGGGGTCCAGCCCTCTCGGCGGCGTTCGAGTTCTTCGGCGGTGACGTGGAGTTCGAGGGTGCGGTTCTTGACGTCGAGGGTGATGCGGTCGCCGTCCTGGACGAACGCGATCGGGCCGCCGTCGACGGCTTCCGGCGCGACGTGGCCGACGCACAACCCCGTCGTACCGCCGGAGAAACGGCCGTCGGTGAGGAGCAGGACGTCCTTGCCGAGGCCCGCGCCCTTGATGGCACCCGTGACGGCCAGCATCTCGCGCATCCCCGGGCCGCCCTTCGGCCCCTCGTACCGGATCACCACCACGTCACCGGCTTTCAGTGTGCCGTCCTCGACCGCGTCCATCGCAGCGCGTTCGCCGTCGAACACGCGCGCGGTCCCCTCGAACACCTCCGAGTCGAACCCCGCACTCTTCACCACCGCACCCTCGGGAGCGAGCGTGCCGCGCAGGATCGTGATCCCACCGGTGTGGTGGATCGGCTTGTCCAGGGACCGGATGATCACCCCGTCGATGTCCGGCGGCGCGATGTCGGCCAGGTTCTCGGCCATCGTGCTGCCGGTCACGGTCAGGCAGTCACCGTGCAGCAGACCGGCGTCCAGCAGCGCCCGCATGACCACGGGTATCCCGCCGATCCGGTCGACATCGGTCATCACGTACCGGCCGAAGGGCTTGAGGTCACCGAGATGAGGGACCTTGTCGCCGATCCGGTTGAAGTCGTCCAGGGTCAGCTCGACGTCCGCCTCGCGTGCGATCGCCAGCAGATGCAGTACGGCGTTCGTCGAACCGCCGAGCGCCATCACCACCGCGATCGCGTTCTCGAACGCCTCCCGGGTGAGGATCTGCCGAGCCGTGATCCCCTTCGCCAGCAACCCGACGACGGCCTCACCCGAACGCCGCGCGTACCCGTCCCGCCGGCGATCCACCGCAGGCGGCGCCGCCGAACCAGGCAGCGACATCCCGAGTGCCTCGGCGGACGCGGCCATCGTGTTCGCGGTGTACATGCCGCCACACGCGCCTTCACCCGGGCAGATCGCGCGCTCGACCGCGTCCACCTCCTCCCGGCTGATCAGTCCACGAGCGCAGGCGCCGACCGCCTCGAACGCGTCGATGATCGTGACGTCCTTGTCGCCGAGTCGGCCGGGCATGATCGACCCGGCGTACAGGAACACCGAGGCCAGATCGAGCCGCGCGGCCGCCATCAGCATCCCCGGGAGGGACTTGTCGCAGCCGGCCAGCAGCACCGATCCGTCAAGCCGCTCGGCCTCCATCACGGTCTCGACCGAGTCGGCGATGATCTCGCGGCTCACCAGCGAGTAGTGCATGCCGACGTGTCCCATCGAGATGCCGTCGGACACGCTGATCGTGCCGAACTCCAGCGGATACCCACCGGCCGCGTGGACGCCGTCCTTTACCGCCTTCGCCAGCCGGTCGAGGGACAGGTTGCACGGGGTGATCTCGTTCCAGCTCGACGCCACACCGATCTGCGGCTTCGCCCAGTCGTCGTCGCCCATCCCGACGGCCCGGAGCATCCCCCGGGACGCCGTCGCCTCGAGCCCGTCCGTCACGGTCCGGCTCCGCGGCTTGAGATCCGGCCCAGCATCAGTGGTGTTCGTAGCCATGAACATCACTCTAGGACCCACCGCCGCCTGTAGGCTGGCGCCGACCGCGACTGGCGAAGGGTGGAGCACCACCGGGGAGTGGTCGGCACAGCAGGAAAGGCGTCGTCCGCCTGGGCGCCTCCGACACGTTCTCGGAGGCTTTCGATGCACCTGCGCTACGGCATGAACCCGCACCAGCCCGCCACGATCTCGGGCGCGTCCCCTTTCACCGTGCTCCACGGCAGCCCGTCGTACATCAACATCCTCGACGCCTTGAACGCCTGGCAACTCGTCCGCGAGGCGAGCAGCGCGTTCGAGGTGCCGGCGGCAACTTCCTTCAAACACGTCTCCCCCGCCGGCGCAGCCCTGGCCGGTCCACTCGACGAAACCATCCGTACGACGTACGCCGTCGACCGGATCTCCCCCGTGACCAGCGCCTACCTCCGAGCCCGGGATGCCGACCCCAAGTCCTCCTACGGAGACTTCATCGCCGTCTCCCACCCAGTCGACGCCGCCTCTTCCACCACTGATCGTGCTGGATCGGATCAGCCGAGGCGGTACTGCGTCGACGCGGCAGCGCGCCGTACCTCGGTGGCGGTCCGCTCGGTGTCTAGGTAGGTGGTGTCGATCGCGTGCTTTTCGAGGTCCCCGAGGTCGGCGAAGGCGTTGTGGAGTCCGGTGATCGCGGTGACGTCCTTCAACTCGTTGCCCGCCCTCTGCTTGGCTCGGGCGAGCGTGGTCTCCAGGTCAGGACGGAGTACGACGTATGACAGCGCGAGATCGTCGCGCGCCGCGGCTGCCCGGAAAGGGTCCAGGAACCAAGGACCGAGGATCCCGTCGACCACGACGTCGTACCCGCCACGCGCGTACTCGCGGACGGTTGCCACGATCGCCCCGATGACCACCTCGTTCTGCCGTTGGGCGCCCGGCAGGTACGGAGCAACGAACCCGGTGCGGATCGCCCGGTAGTACAGGTCGGTGGTCAGATGCACCATGGGTTTCGCCGCCTTGGTGGCGACCAGCTCTGCCACGGTCGTCTTGCCCGCGCCGGGTGGTCCGGTCAGGAGTGTCACGTCACCGTTCATGCCGCCCGACGTTAGTGCCCTGAGTCGGGAGTTGGTGCAGTAGCTCCGGTGTCCAGGTAGGTGCATCGCAAGGCGGAGAAGCTGCCTCGATGCGGTGTTCATCGTGGCTGCTTCTCCAACGCCGCGAGGTGCCTGCCTGGGCGCCGGAGCTGCGCACGAACTCCCGACTCAGGGCACTTAACCAGGCGATTCCTCCAATAACAGTCTTGTCTTTCCCAGCATCATCAGCCGCCCGCGACGCTGGGGAGGATGAGGAGTTCGTCGCCGTCGGAGAGCTTGGTGTCGAGGCCGTCGAGATCGCGGATGTTGTCGTTGACGAGGAAGACGTTGACGTGGCGTCGGAGGGAGCCCTGTTCGTCGGTCAGCCGTCGGCGCAGGGCGGGGTGGTCAGCTTCCAGCGCCATGAACACCGCGCCGACGGTGTCCTCGGCCGGCTGGACCTCCACCCGCTCCACCCCGCCGGCGAACGGCCTGAGCACCGTCGGCAGCTTCACACCCACAACCATGGTCATCAGATGACAGCCGCTCGGACGGACAGTACGTCGGGGAGATGCCGCGCGACCTCGGTCCACGTGTCACCCGCATCCGCGCTCGCGTACACGCAACCATCACGTGTACCCAGGTACACACCGGCCGGTGAACCCTGATCCACGCACAACGCGTCCCGCAGTACAGGCGCGTACGACGGGGCGTCGGGCAGGCCGTTCGTCAGGGGCTCCCAGGTCGCGCCGGCGTCGCGGGAACGGAAGACCCGGGGGGTTGCGTCGGGCGGGATCCGGTTGCCGTCGGCGATCAACGGGAAGACGTACACCGTCTCGGGCTCGTGCGGGTGCACCACGATCGGGAAGCCGAAGTCCGAGGGCAGGCCGTCCGCGATCGACTTCCAGATCGCGCCGCCGTCGTCCGTGCGGTAGACGCCGTGGTGGTTCTGCGCGAACATCCGCTCCGGTACGTCCGGGTGGGCCGCGAGCTTGTGCACGCACTGGCCGAACTCCGGGTCCGGATCGGGCATGAACTTCGCCTTGATCCCGTGATTCGCCGGCTCCCAGGTCGCGCCGCCGTCACGGGTCTGGTACACCCCGCCGGTCGACATCGCGACGCTGACCCGATCGGGGTCGGTCGAATGCGGCAACACGGTGTGGATCGCCTGGCCGCCGAATCCCGCACCCCACTCCTTGCGATGCGGGTGGTCCCACAGGCCGCGGACCAGCTCGAACGTCACTCCCCCGTCGGTCGACTTCCACAACGCGGACGGTTCCGTACCGGCGTACACGACACCTGGCTGATCAGCCGAAGCGGCCTGGATCTGCCAGACGCGCTCGACCGAGGCGTCGGCGTCCTCGGGGAATCCGATCGAACCCTTCGGTGGTTCGTCCCACGTCCGGCCGAGATCGTCGGAGTGGAAGACGGCCGGACCCCAGTGCTCACTGGTCCCACCGACGAACAGGCGTGGGCGGTCGTCGCGGGTGTCGACACCGACCGAGTAGATCCCCTGCATCTCGAACTGCGGCCCGTCGAGCTTCCAGTTGCGGCGCTCGCCGTCGGTCCGTCCGATCCAGAGTCCCTTCTTGGTCCCGATCAGCAGTACGGCCTCGGACATCGTTGTCCCTTCCCCTCGGATGTGTTTACCGCGGCGGCCCCGCCACCACGTTGATCAGCGGTTCGCCCGCCGCCGATCCAGAACGGCGCAGCACGTAACGCTCCAGCTGGGCGCGCACCAGCCGGGCCACTCGCGGCGGGAACGCCGTCGAGGCACCACCCCGGTGCGGGTTGATCAGCACATTCGGAGCAGACCACAACGGGTGTCCGGTGGGCAACGGCTCGGGATCCGTCACGTCCATCGCCGCACTGATCCGCCCGGTGGTCAGCTCGGCCAGCAACGCGTCCGTGTCCACCACGACACCGCGCGCGACATTGATCAGCAGCGCGCCGTCCTTGAGCTGGGCCAGGAACTTCGCATCGACCATGCCCCGGGTCTCCTCGGTCGCCGGAGTCATCAGCACGACGACGTCGGCCTTCGGCAGCAACGCCGGCAGCTCACTGATCGGGGACACGCCCTCCCGGGCCCGGCGCGCGACCCGGACGATCTCACACTCGAACCCGGCCAGCCGCCGCTCCAGCGCCTCGCCGATCGAGCCGTAGCCCAGGATCATCACCGTCCGGTCGGCGAGCGAGTCGTCCAGCTCCCCCTGGTACGACGGCCACAACCCGCGCTCCTGGTTCTTCACCGCGCGCGGCAGCCGCCGGAACGACGCCAGGATCAGGCCGACGGCGAGCTCCGCGGTGGACGCGTCGTGCACACCTCGCGCGTTGCACAAGGTGACGCCTTCCTTCAGATAGGGCAGCACGTTCTCGTACCCGGCGGTCTGGGTCTGCACCACCTTCAGCGCGGGCATCTCCCGGACGATCTCGACCACCTCGGACGAGCCCAGGTAACTCGGCACGTAGAACTCGACGGACTCCAGTGACGCGGGCCGCTCACCACCCGCGTAGTACTCCACGTCGAGCCCAGCAGGCAACCCACCGAGGAACCGCTCCGGGTCCTCCCACGGCAGCCACGTCTTAACCCCATCAGCCATACCCAGAACCTACTCGTCCCCCCGGACAGTTCTCGTCAGCCCCCGCGAACCCCGCCGGCACTCGTGCTCATTGCCGGGCACCGGTACGGCGGCCGGTCCGGCTCGACAGCTTCCTGCCAGGGCCGATCCGGGCAGCGGCGTCGTACTCTGAATGGGTGCCTTCGACATCGGGTCTGGCCTCGACGGTGGAACACGATCAGGCGGTTGGACGTCTTCGCGAGTCCTACCGACGGATCCCCACGGGCGAACCGGTTCGGCTGGCGAAACGCAGTTCGAACCTGTTCCGCCCGCGCACCGATGTGGCGACACCCGGGCTTGACGTGTCCGGCCTGACCGGCGTACTCGAGGTGGATGCGGCTGCCCGGACGGCCGACGTACAGGGCATGTGCACGTACGAGGATCTCGTCGCCGCGACCCTGCCGTACGGGCTGGTCCCGATGGTGGTGCCGCAACTGAAGACGATCACGCTGGGCGGCGCCGTGACCGGGCTCGGGATCGAGTCGTCGTCGTACCGGGCCGGTCTGCCGCACGAGTCCGTCCTCGAACTCGACATCCTCACCGGCGCCGGCGACGTCGTCACCGCCCGGCCGACCGGCGAGCACGCTGACCTGTTCCGCACGTTCCCCAACTCCTACGGCTCCCTCGGCTACGCGACCCGACTGCGGATCGAGCTCGACAAGATCTCACCGTACGTCGCACTCCGGCACGTGCGTCTCGGCCTCGACCAACTCGCACCCGCGATCGAGCAGATCGTTGCCACCGGCACCTACGACGATGCGCCCGTGCACTTCGTCGACGGGGTCGCGTTCAGCCCGACCGAGGCGTACCTGACGCTCGGCCGCAACAGCGACGCCGTCGTGAAGACCAGCGACTACACCGGCCAGCAGATCTACTACCGATCGATCCGGCAACGACCGATGGACTTCCTCACCGCATACGACTACCTCTGGCGCTGGGACACCGACTGGTTCTGGTGCTCGGCGGCCTTCGGCGCGCAGAACCGGTACGTCCGGCGACTGTGGCCGCGTCGCTTCCGGCGCAGCGACGTGTTCCACAAGATCATCGGTTTCGAGAACCGCCATCAGGTTGCCGCGCGTATCAATCGCCGCCGGGGCCAGCCGGATCGCGAACGCGTCGTCCAGGACGTGGAGATTCCGGCTGATCAGCTGGCCGGGTTCCTGCGCTGGTTCGACGCCGAGGTGGGGATGCGGCCGGTCTGGCTCTGCCCGCTCCGGCTGCGTTCCGGCGAGTCCTGGCCGCTGTACCCACTCGCGCCCGACGTGACGTACGTGAACGTCGGCTTCTGGGGCACCGTGCCGATCGCCCCCGGCGCCTCGGACGGCGATATGAACCGTCGGATCGAGGCCGCCGTCGCCGACTTCGGCGGGCACAAATCCCTGTACTCCGATGCGTACTACGACCGCGACACCTTCGACCGGCTCTACAACGTCCCGGCGTTGACCGAGGTGAAACGACGCTACGACCCCGATGCCCGGCTCACCGGGCTCTACGAGAAGGCGGTGGCACGCCGATGACTGCAACACTGACTCAGGTCTCGATCGCGGAAGCGCTCACCACGGTGACCCCGGACGGACTCCCGTTCCGGTTCACCGCGTACGACGGCAGCGCGACCGGGCCGGAGGACTCCCCGATCCACATGCACCTGGCGACCGAGCGCGGTCTTTCGTACATCCTGACCGCGCCCGGCGATCTCGGCATGGTCCGCGCGTACGTCTCCGGTGATCTGGAGATCGAGGGCGTCCACCCGGGCGACCCGTACGAGCTGATGAAGATGATGCTCAACCACGTCCACTTCGAACGGCCGACGCCGTCGGAGGCCCTCCGGATCGTCCGCGGCCTCGGCTGGAACCACCTGAAGCCGCCGCCCCCACCGCCTCAGGAACACCTGCCGAGGTGGCGTCGCACGTTCGAGGGTCTGCGGCACTCGCGGACCCGGGACAAGGCCGCGATCCACCACCACTACGACGTGTCGAACACCTTCTACGAGTACATCCTCGGTCCCTCGATGACGTACACGTGCGCTGTCTATCCGGCGGCTGACGCTTCGCTGGAGGAGGCACAGTACGAGAAGTATGACCTGGTCGCGCGGAAACTGGATCTCCGCGCCGGTCAACGTTTGCTCGACGTCGGCTGCGGCTGGGGTGGCATGGTCCGGCACGCGGCCCGCGAGTACGGCGTACGGGCGCTCGGCGTCACCTTGTCGGCCGCACAGGCGGAATGGGCCGCGGCCGCGATCAAACGCGACGGCCTGGAAGACCTGGCCGAGGTCCGCTTCAGCGACTATCGAGACGTGGCCGAACGGGACTTCGACGCCATCAGCTCGATCGGCCTGACCGAACACATCGGCGTCCGCAACTACCCGTCGTACTTCGGCTTCCTGCTCGACCGCCTTCGTCCCGGCGGCCGGCTGTTGAACCACAGCATCACCCGTGCCGACAACCGCTACCGCTCGGTCGGCGCGTTCATCGACCGCTACATCTTCCCCGACGGCGAACTCATCGGCTCCGGCCGCATCATCACCGACGCCCAGGACGCCGGCTTCGAAGTCCGCCACGAAGAAAACCTCCGCGAACACTACGCGTTGACGCTGGCCGCCTGGTCCCGCAACCTCAAGTCCCACTGGGACGAAGCCGTAACCGAAGTCGGCTACCCCACCGCCAAAATCTGGGGCCTCTACCTAGCCGCCTGCCGAGTAGGCTTCGAACAAAACACCACCCAACTCCACCAAATCCTCGCCGTAAAACTAGACGACGAGGCGAACGCCCACTTCCCCCTCCGCCCCACCTGGGGCGCCTAACCCGTCGGCCTCGCTACACCCACTGACGGCTTGCCGTGCCGCTGACGTGTTACAACCCGCCAGCGGCGACCGAACCAGCCATCGGGCAGCCCGGCGGCCGAGCGGGTCGCGCGCCTTTCGGTTGGTTTTCGGTGGGGGTCCGACATAGTGGGTGCGGGTCGTCGGGTGGCTAGGGAGATGGCGTGAAGCTTGGGGCTCGTACTGCGGCTGTGGTGGCGGTTGCCGTTCTGGCGGCGGGGTGTCAGGACGGAGGCGACGGGGAGGCGCAGCCGTCGGCGGGAGCGTCGGATCCAACGACTACGGCGACTGCGCCCGTACCGTCGTCGGCGCGGCCGTCTACGCCGGAGACGACCACTGCGCTGCCGCAAGGGCCGGTGCGGTTGGCGGTCGCGGGGACGGTGGCTACCGGAATCGAGGTGCCGTGGGGGCTCGACTTCCTGCCGGATGGCAGTGCGCTAGTGGCGGAGCGGGACAGCGGGCGGATCAAACGTGTCGCGGGCGGCCAGGCGGCGGAGGTAGGGACGGTGGACGGCGTGGATCCGTCTTCCGAGGGTGGCTTGCTGGGGTTGGCAGTGGATCCGCAGTACCCACGCAGGCCGTACGTCTACGTCTACTACTCGACCGGTGACGACAACCGGATCGCGCGCCTCACCTACCAAGGCAACCGGATCAGCCAGCAGCAAGTGATCCTCGACGGTATCCCAGTGGCTGCCGTCCACAACGGAGGCAGGCTCACGTTCGGACCGGACGGATACCTGTACGCCGGCACCGGGGACGGCCGGGAAGAACCCAACTCGCAGAGCGACGAGTCCCTGGGCGGCAAGATCCTGAGGATCACTACCGAGGGGCAGGCCGCACCCGGCAACCCCGGCGGGCGGCGATGGTTCTCCAAGGGACATCGCAACGTTCAGGGGGTCGCGTTCGGCGGGAACCAGTTGTACGCCGCGGAGTTCGGGCAGGACGAGTGGGATGAGCTGAACGCCATCACCAACGGGGCGAACTACGGGTGGCCCGCGGCCGAAGGGATCTCGGGACTCGACGGCATGGTGGACCCGATCGCGCAATGGCGGACCGATGACGCGTCGCCGTCCGGCATCGCGTTCGCCCAGGGTCACATCTTCATGGCGGGTCTGCGCGGTGAACGGTTGTGGGCGATCCCGGTCACCGACGGCCGGCGTACCGGGGAACCGCAGGCGTTCTTCACCGGCGAGTTCGGCCGGCTCCGGACCGTCGAGGCCGCGCCGGACGGGTCGTTGTGGCTGACCACCTCGAACACGGACGGCCGCGGCGACACCCGCGACGGAGACGACCGCATCCTCCGGATCACCATCAGCCGTTAGAGATTTCCCCTTTCTGGTACTAGTGGAGGGACACTACGGGAGGGAAGGTCTTGCAACGCATGGCACAGCCACTGGTCCACGACGGCCTGGTCGCATCGGCAGCCACCTACGCCGAGGCACAAGGGACGGTCGAATACCTGCGGAAGTACGGGATGGCAGGCGAGAGTCTGCTGGTCGTGGGGAGCGAGCTGCGGCTGGCCGAGAGACGCACCGGTACTTCGGTTCCGCGGCTCACCGCGGTCACGGCGGGGGTCGGCGGCGGACTGGGCCTGCTGATGGGGATCTTCGTCACGCTCGTCGCCGACACCAACATGACCGGGCTCGTCGTGGTCTTCTGGGGTGCCGCGTACGGCGTGATCGTGGGCGCGCTGGTCGGGCTGTTCCGCGGCCTGATCCGCAATCGGCCGGAGGCGGTCTCCACCGAGGTCGTGCCGACACGGTACGAGATCCGCTGCCCGGCCGCGGAAGCCTCGGTCGCCATCGCGCTCCTGCAACAGGACCAAGCGGCCTGACAAAGACGCTGGGCCCGAGGGACGAAACCCCCGGGCCCAGCGACAGGAATCAGATCCCGAGCTTGGCGTTCAGCAGC
This sequence comes from Kribbella caucasensis, assembly GCF_004361855.1. Classification (GTDB taxonomy): domain Bacteria; phylum Actinomycetota; class Actinomycetes; order Propionibacteriales; family Kribbellaceae; genus Kribbella; species Kribbella caucasensis. Next base: position 524,998 of record NZ_SNWQ01000002.1, on the reverse strand, counting down.
TCACGGACCTTGGCCGCGTCGGCCTGGCCCTTCATGTCCTTCATCACCGCGCCGATCAGCGCACCGGCGGCGGCCGGCTTCCCGGACCGCACCTTCTCGACCACGTCCGGGTTCGCGGCCAGCGCCCGGTCGATCGCCTCGATCAGGGCCGAGTCGTCCGACACCAGCGCCAGCCCGCGGGCCGCGATGATCTCCTCGACGGTCCCTTCGCCCTTGACCAGCCCGTCGAACACCTGCCGAGCCAGCTTGTCGTTCAGCGAACCCTCGTCGACCAGCTTCTGCACCTCGGCGACCTGAGTCGCGCCGACGCCGAGGTCGCCCAGGTCGTTGCCGCTCTCGTTCGCCGCCCGCGCCAGCTCGCCCAGCCACCACTTCTTCGCCGCGGCCGGCGTGACGCCCAGCTCCACGGTGCCGACGATCAGCTCGAGCGCACGGCCCTTGACGACGTCCCGCATCTCCAGGTCGGTGAAGCCCCACTCCGTCTGCAGCCGGGCCTGCCGGGCAGTTGGTGCCTCAGGCAACGAAGCACGCAGCTCCTCGACCCACTCGCGCGACGGCGCGACCGGGACCAGGTCGGGCTCCGGGAAGTACCGGTAGTCCTCGGCGTCGGACTTCTCCCGGCCCGAGGTGGTGATGCCGGTGTCCTCGTGCCAGTGCCGCGTCTCCTGCACGACCTTCCCGCCGGACGCCAGTACGGCGGCCTGCCGGGTGATCTCATACGTCACCGCGCGCTCGACCGAGCGGAAGGAGTTCACGTTCTTCGTCTCGGTCCGGGTGCCCAGAACAGTGGAACCCGACGGCTTCAGCGACACGTTGGCGTCGCACCGCAGCGATCCCTGGTCCATCCGGACATCCGAGACGTCGAGCGCGAGCAGCAGATCGCGCAGCATGCTCACGTACGCCTTGGCGACGGCGGCGGCCTTCTCCCCCGGCACCTCGATCGTCTTGGTGACGATCTCGATCAGTGGGATACCGGCCCGGTTGTAGTCGACCAGCGAGTGCGAGGCGCCGTGGATCCGGCCGGTCGCGCCGCCCACGTGGGTGGACTTGCCGGTGTCCTCCTCCATGTGCGCGCGCTCGATCTCGATCCGGTACGTCTCGCCGTCGACGGTGACCTCGGTCCAGCCGTTGAACGCGATCGGCTCGTCGTACTGGGAGGTCTGGAAGTTCTTCGGCATGTCCGGGTAGAAGTAGTTCTTCCGGGCGAACCGGCACCACTCGGCGATCTCGCAGTTCAGCGCCAGGCCGATCTTGATCGCGGACTCGACCGCGCGCGCGTTCACCACCGGCAACGCGCCCGGCAGGCCGAGGCAGACCGGGCAGGTCTGGGTGTTCGGCGGCGCCCCGAACTCGGTCGGGCAGCCGCAGAACATCTTCGACTTCGTGTTCAGCTCGACGTGGACCTCGAGGCCCATCACCGGGTCGTACTGCGCCAGCGCGTCGTCGATCGCGAAGACAGCAGCGGTCATCGGGTCACCTCCAGCTCCGGAGCCTTCGTCATCAGTACGCCGCCCCACTGGTCGGCCAGCGCGGCCTCCAACGCGGAGCCGACCTGGTACAGCAGCTCGTCGCGCATCACCGGCGCCATCACGTGGAAGCCGACCGGCAGGCCGTCCTCGTCGGCCAGGCCGCACGGGAACGACGCGGCCGCGTTACCGGCCAGGTTGGACGGGATCGTGCACAGGTCGTTCTTGTACATGGCGATCGGGTCGTCCACCCGGTCGCCGATCGCGAACGCGGTGGTCGGCGTCGCCGGCGACACCAGCACATCCACCTGCTCGTAGGCCTTGGTGAAGTCCTGCGCGATCAGGGTGCGGACCTTCTGCGCCTGGCCGTAGTACGCGTCGTAGTACCCACTCGACAGCGCGTGCGTGCCGAGCATGATGCGGCGCTTCACCTCGGCGCCGAACCCGGCCTCGCGGGTCAGGCTCATCACCTTTTCCGCGCTGTTCGCACCGTCGTCGCCGACCCGCAACCCGTACCGCATCGCGTCGAACTTGGCCAGGTTGGACGAGGCCTCGCTCGGCAGGATCAGGTAGTACGCGGGCAGGGCGTACTGGAAGTGCGGGCAGGACACCTCGACCACCTCGGCGCCGAGCTTGGTCAGCAGCTCGACCGCCTCATGGAAGCGCGCCTCGACACCCGGCTGGTACCCCTCACCGCCGAGCTCCTTCACCACGCCGATCCGCAACCCGGCCACATCCGCGCGACGGGCCGCCTCGACGACGGCCGGCACCGGCTGGTCGATCGAGGTGGAGTCCAGCGGGTCGTGGCCGGCGATCACCTCGTGCAGCAGGGCCGCGTCGAGAGTCGTCCGCGCACAGGGACCTGGCGTGTCCAGGCTGCTCGCGAGTGCGATCAACCCGTACCTCGACGTCCCGCCGTACGTGGGCTTGACGCCGACCGTACCGGTGAAGGCACCAGGCTGCCGGATCGAGCCGCCCGTGTCCGTCCCGATCGCGAGAGGCGCCTCGTACGCCGCCAGCGCGGCCGACGAACCACCACCGGAACCACCCGGGATCCGGCCCAGGTCCCACGGGTTGTGCGTGGTCCCGTACGCCGAGTTCTCGGTCGAGGAACCCATCGCGAACTCGTCCATGTTGGTCTTGCCGAGGATCACCACACCGGCCGCCTTCAACCGCTGCACCACGGTCGCGTCGTACGGCGGTTTCCAGCCCTCGAGGATCTTCGAGCCGGCCGTGGTCGGCACACCCTCCTGGGTGAGCACGTCCTTCAGCGCCAGCGGGACCCCGGCGAGCGGGCCGAGCTTCTCCCCCGCAGCCCGCTTCGCGTCGACGGCGGCGGCCTGCGCGAGCGCGCCCTCGGTGTCCACGTGCAGGAACGCGTGCACTTCACCGTCAACCGCACCGATCCGGTCCAGGTGGGCCTGGGCGATCTCCACAGAACTCGTCTGGCCGGACGCCATCAGCTCGGACAGCTCGACCGCGGTCTTGCGAATCAGCTCGGTCATCAGGCCTCCTCGTCCAGGATCCGCGGCACCCGGAATCGCTGCTCCTCCGCGGCCGGCGCGCCGGACAGCGCCTGCTCCGGCGTCAGGCACGGCACGTTCACGTCCTCGCGCATCACATTGGTGAGCGGCAGGGCGTGCGAGGTCGGCGGGATGTCGTCGGCGGCCACTTCGCTGACCTGCCCGACCAGGCCGATGATCTGGTCCAGCTGGGGTGCGAGGTGGTCGAGCTCGTCGTCGGTGAGCTCGATCCGCGCCAGTCGCGCCAGATGGGCGACCTCTTCGCGGGTAATCGATGGCATGAAAGGGATCCAATGGTTCGCAGGATGGCCGTGACCGCGGTTCCGGTCCGGACCCCGGCCATCTTAGTGGGAGGGGTTGACCGGATGCTCACGGATATGCACAGGCCTGCCGGCACAAGCGGGTTCGGTGTGAGAAGAACCCGGTTGGGTGTGAGAAGTACTGGGCTCATCAGTTGAGAAGGCCCGGCGTGTCCTGGGGTTCCGCTCTGTAACATTGGCCGCGACAGGGCGTGACTTGCGTGGTACAGGGCTGGGAGATGATCGTTCGGTGTTCCTGCTGCGATTGATCCTCCCGGACCGACCCGGTTCACTCGGCACCGTGGCCACGGCTCTCGGTGGAGTGAGCGCCGACATCCACGCCATCGAGATCGTCGAGCACCGCCGGGAGAACGGCACCGCCGTCGACGACGTCGTGGTCGACCTGCCAAACGGCGTGCTGCCCGACCGTCTGGTCTCGGCGTGCAACAGCGTGCCCGGGGTCGAAGTGATCTGGTTCTCCCGGTACGGCGCCGGCGGTGGGCTGCACATGGACCTCGAGGCCGTGGAGCAGATGACGTCCGCACCGGCCGATGCGGTCGACATCCTGGTCGAACAGGGTCCGTCGGTGCTGCATGCCGACTGGGCCGCGCTGCTCGACGGCACCGGCGGCGAGGTGAAGGTCGCGCTGGAGACGAGCGCGACGCCGGAGTTCGGCGACCTGGTCGACCACTGGCTGCCCCTGGACAAGGCGTCGACCCTGCAGGCCCCGGCCCACAAGGGCCTGGCCGAATCGGTCCTGGTCGCCGCCCCACTCGAGTCGAACCGCCGCATCATCGTCGTCGGCCGCCGCGGCGGCCCCGAATTCCTCGCCTCCGAGGTGGCCCGCCTCAGCTACCTCGCCAACCTGGCCGTAACAATCCGAGCCACCGCCTAACAGCACCCCAATCCCGTACGCCGCCCGCCCGGCGCGCCTCCTTCCGCAGCACCGGGCCACCGCACAACCCCAGCACCGCCCGCCCTCACCCGCCCGCGTGCGTGCGCGACTCACTCCACCAACGGCAGAGGCCTCCCGCCCCAAGTTCGGGGAGGGAGGCCTCTGAGACGTGGGTTCAGGTCAGCTGGAAGTAGGCGAGGGTCCATAGGCCGGCGATGATCAGCAGGATGACCGTGCCGACCAGGGCGACGATGATGATCGCCTGGGTGTTCTTGCCGTCGGCGTCCGGCAGGTCGAACTGGGTCGGCCCCCACGGACCACCACCATCGACCCGGCGGATCGCCTCCGGGGGTGGCTTGGCCACCTCCCGGGACTCCCGCTTCTCCGGCTGGAACTTGATCATCGCGCCTCCGACGCCCAGCATCCCACGACCGCCCAAGCCCATCCCACCCATCACGCCATCCCACCCATCACGCCGTCCGACCGATCACACGGGCCGGCCGATCACACCAACTCGGCCGGCCCGGGCGATCACACGTAGAACGACTCGTAGCCGATCTCGGCGTCCATCGACAGGTAGTCACCCGAGGTGCCGCGGGAGGTGATCTGCACCTTCCAGCCGTTCACGTAACCGGCGTACGACTTGCCGTCGCCGCGGGCCGCGAACCAGGCCTTCAGCGCCGCCAGGTCCGGGGTCTTCACCGACGCGAACGCGTCAGCCAGCGCCGCCGGGTAGGCCGTCTTCACCTCGGCCGCGCTGCCCGACACCCGGGCGTTCAGGATCCGGATGCCGCTGCTCGAACCGCCGATCCCGGAGATGGACTGCGAGCCGTACTCGCCGACCTTCTTCCGGCACAGCACCTGGCAGTCGTACTTCTTCGCCCGCAACGTCGCCTGCAGCTGAGCCGAAGTGGTCTGGAACTCCTTGCGCGGCAGGTCGAACGAATCGGACCCGGACTTCCCGCCGGACAGCTGCAGCGACTCGCCGTCGTTGCGGAGCTCGAACTCGCCCCAGGTGCTGCCGACCTTCTGCGACTTCTGGCCGTTCTTCACCGCCTGCTGGACCTTGGCGACCTCGCTGCCGCCGAACGTGTCGTTGCCGACCGCCTGCAGCGCCGCGTCGAAGGTGACCGCCGCGTTGTTCACGTTGTCGGAGTCGTCGGAGCTGATGATGACGCCGATGATCGTGCCGTCCGGCTGGAACTGGAAGACCGCCTCGGCCTGAGTCGGGCCGTTGTACTTGAAGCAGCCACGGTGGGCACCCTGCGCGCCGTTGAACAGGTCGCTGCACTGATACCCGTCGGCCTGCAACTTGTCGGTCGCGGTCTTCGCATGACCGGTCGCGTTGCCCAGCTCGCCCGTCGGAGCGCTGGTCGGGTCGCCGCCCGGGGTCTCCTGGCTGGTGGTCGGCTGGCTGGTCGACGTGGTCGGGTTGGCCTCCGGCTCGTCGTCACCGCCGATCGCGCGAACGCCGAGGAAGATCAGCAGGCCGATCAGTACGACACCGATCACGCCACCACCGATGAACAGCGGCATCTTGTCCTTGCCGAAGCCGCCACCCGAACCCGGACCACCGGGACCGCCACCCTGCCAGGGCTGCTGGCCACCGCCCTGCTGCTGGTGCCAACCGCCTTGCTGCTGACGGTTCTGGCCCCACGACTGTTGCTGGTATCCGCCGCCCTGCTGGGGGGTCTGCTGAGGGTTCTGCTGGCCGGGACGCTGCCCCCAGCCGGTCTGCCCCGGCTGCTGGCCGCCCTGACCACCCTGTCCGGGCTGTCCACCCTGGCCCGGCTGTCCACCCTGACCCGGCTGCTGCCCACCCGGCCCGTACTGCCCGGGCTGCGACTGACCAGGCTGCTGTCCCGGTTGCGGCTGACCGGGCTGCTGGCCCCAGCCGCCGCCTTGCTGAGGCTGCTGCGGCCGCTGGCCCCAACCACCCTGGCCCGGCTGCTGTTGTCCCCAGCCGCCCTGACCCTGACCCCCTTGCTGCCCGCCCGGCTGGCCCCCCGGCTGCCCAGGACCCCACGGTCCCTGTGGCGGCGTCGTCATATTCACTCCTTAGAACCCACGTGTAGACGTTGCAAACTAACAGTCCGACGGGCCAGTAGCCCCGGCGGATCCACCGCAACAGAGTGTGTACTACGCCTCGCCGGGCTCGGGCGTCGCGGCCACCTCGGCCGCTGCCTCCGGACCCTGCTCCAGCAGCACCCGGAATCCGGCCGCGTCCAGGATCGGCACGCCGAGCTGGACCGCCTTGTCGTACTTGGATCCCGGCGAATCCCCGACCACCACGAACGACGTCTTCTTCGACACCGAACTCGCCACCTTGCCACCGCGCGACACGATCGCCTCGGTCGCCTCGTCCCGGCTGAAGCCCTCTACCGTCCCGGTCACCACGACCGACAGCCCGGTCGCCGTCTGCTCGACCGTCGGCCCGGTCCGCTCCTGCCGGAACCGGACCCCGGCGGCCTTCCACTTCCGGACGATCTCCTGGTGCCAGTCGACCGCGAACCACTCGATCACCGCGTGCGCGATGGTCGGCCCGACGCCCTCGATCTCGGCCAGCTCTTCCTCGCCGGCCGCCTCGATCGCGTCGATGTGGTCGTACGCCGCGGCCAGGGCGGCGGCAGCGGTCGGCCCGACGTGCCGGATCGAGAGCGCGACGAGTCCACGGGTGAGTGGCTGGGCCTTGGCCTGCTCCAGGTTCGCCACCAGGCGTTTCGCGTTCGCCGACAGCGAGCCCGCCTTCGTGGTGAAGAACGAGCTGCGGGCCAGCTCCTCCTCGGTCAGGCCGAACAGATCGCCCTCGTCGGTGATCAGCCCGTCGCCGATCAGCGCGTCGGCCGCCTTGAAACCGAGCACCTCGATGTCGAACGCGGACCGCCCGGCCAGGTGGAACAACCGCTCCCGCAACTGGGCCGGGCACGACTGCGCGTTGGGGCAGCGGATGTCCACGTCCCCTTCCTTCATCGGCCGCAGCGTCGTCCCGCAGGACGGACAGTCGGTCGGCATCCGGAACGGGTGCGCGTCGTCCGGTCGCAGGTCGATCACCGGGCCGAGGATCTCCGGGATCACGTCGCCCGCCTTCCGCAGTACGACGGTGTCGCCGATCCAGACCCCCTTGCGCTCGACCTCCTGGCTGTTGTGCAGGGTCGCGAACTCGACGGTTGACCCGGCGACTCGCACCGGCTCCATCACGCCGTACGGGGTGACCCTGCCGGTGCGCCCGACATTGACCTTGATGTCGAGCAGCTTGGTGGTGACCTCCTCCGGCGGGTACTTGTACGCGATCGCCCAGCGCGGTGCGCTCGACGTCGAGCCGAGGGCCCGTTGCAGGTCCACCTCGTCGACTTTCACCACCACTCCGTCGATCTCGTGGTCGACGGAGTGCCGGTTCTCGCCGTAGTACGCGATGAAGTCGTTGACGTCGGCGAGCGTGTCGAGCCTGCGGGCCCGGTCGCTGACCGGGAGACCCCAAGCCTTCAGCTGCTCGTACGCCTCGGACAGTCGGCTGACGTGATACCCGTCGACCTTGCCGAGGCCGTGGACCACGAACCGCAGCGGGCGCGTCGCGGAAACCCGCGGATCCTTCTGCCGCAGCGATCCGGCGGCGCTGTTGCGCGGGTTGGAGAACGGGTCCTTGCCTGCCTCGACGAGCTGCGCGTTCAGCTGCTCGAAGTCCTCGACCCGGAAGTACACCTCGCCCCGAACCTCCAGGAACGACGGCAGCTCATCGCCCTCGAGCTCGTTCGGGATGCTCTTGATGGTCCGCACGTTGAGCGTGACGTCCTCACCGGTCCGCCCGTCGCCGCGGGTCGCGCCGCTGACCAGCCGGCCGTTCTCGTACACCAGGTCGAGTGCGAGCCCGTCCACCTTGAGCTCGCAGAGGAAGCCGCTGTGGTTGATCTGCTGGACCGTGACCTCGCGCTCCAGCCGCTTCGCCCAGGCCTCCATCTGCTCGGCGGAGAACGCGTTCGCCAGGCTCTCCATCCGCATCGGGTGCTCGACCGGCGCGAACAGGGTGGAGATCGGTACGCCGACCTTCTGCGTCGGTGAATCCGGCGTCCGGAGCTCCTGGTACTGCTCCTCGATCCCCTCCAGCTCATGCATCAACGCGTCGAAGTCCGCGTCCGAGATCGTCGACGTGGCCATGTAGTACCGGAACCGGTGCTCCTCGATCTCCCGGCTCAGCTCGGCATGCCGCTCCCGCACCTCGGGCGGCGCGGCAGGCTGATCAGCGGCGGTCGTCTCCGGAATCTCCGTACTCATGGTGAGAACCTACAACCGACCACCGACGAATTCCGGGATCCCGTTGCGTCCGAGGAACCTTGCGTTATAGGCCAAGGTTCTTCGGACGCAACGGGGTCAGAGGTCGGATTCGGCGGCTTCGGCGACGACGTCGGCGATCCTGCGGAGGAGATCCAGGCGGGCGCGGGCGTCGGCTGGGGATGGGGCGGCCGCGAGTCCGCAGGCGGGGGTGATGACGACCTTCTTGAGCAGTTCCGGATCGAGACCGAGTTCGCGCCAGCGGCGGATCAGCGGGGCGGCTGCGCGGTCGGGTTCGGGGATGGCGCCGGTCGTGGCCAGCACACCGGCGTACAGGGTCGTACCGGCTTCTGCAGCGATCGCGATCTGCTCCCAGGCCAGCTCGGTGAGTAGTGACAGGTCAACTGCCACTCCCCCGGCTCCTGCCTTGGTGAACACCTCGACAGGCGGTCGGGCCGCACAGCAGTGCACCAGGGTGGTCGCAGGTTCCGCTGCGTCGATCACCCGCGCCAGCAACTCCACAGCACCCGGCCCGTCGACAGACCGGTGCTTCCCCCACCCACTGGCCGTCGGCACAGCTCCAGCCAGTACTGCGGGCAGTCCGGGCTCGTCCAGTTGAACGACAAGGTCAACCCCCGGGACTCGTCGGCGTACCTCGCTCACGTGTTCGTTCAGTCCGTGCGCGAGCGCCTCGGCCAGGTCGCGGCGTGCACCGTAATCCGCAAGCACCTTGTCGCCGCGCGGGAGCTCCACGGTCGACGCCAACGTCCACGGACCGGTGAGCTGCAGCTTCAGCGGACCGGTGTACCCGTCGGCAAGCTCCTCCAGGACATCTAGGTCCTCCTGCAACACCGACCGGGTCCGCCGCTGATCCAGACTCGCCCGCGGATCCGAACCGCCCGTGAGCCGCCACCCGGCCGGCTGCAGGTCCGCGGCCAGCTCAGCCAGTACGGCGATCGTGCGGCTCACCATGTCGCCGTACGGGCGGCCCGGTAGCTCCGGGAGGAAGGGGATGTCGACGGCATCGAGCACCACCCTCGTCCACTCCCGGATGTCGTCACCCGGCAGCGAACCCAATCCCGTGGTCGTCACCTGCAGCCCTGTCCCAGGTCGCGAAGCACGACGCCCATCAGACCTTCACGCCGGAACGCTGGACCGAGTCGATCGTGGCCGAGCCGATCACGCGCGTCCCGTCGTACAGGACGACCGCCTGACCCGGCGCGACGGCGGACGTCAGTTCGTTGAAGTCCACCAGGACCTGGTCGTCCTCGACCCGGGCGGTGACGGCGACCTCTTCGCCGTGCGCGCGCAACTGGGCCTTGACGTGCAGCGTCTCGATCGGGACCGGACCGCACCAGCGCGGCTTCGACGCCGTCAGGCTCTCGACCGCGAGCTCCTCACGCGAGCCGACCGTGACCGTGCGATCCACCGGGCTGATGTCGAGCACGAACCGCGGCTTGCCGTCCGCCGCCGGCGTCCCGATCCGCAGCCCCTTGCGCTGGCCGACCGTGAAGCCGTGCGTGCCCTGGTGCTCACCGAGCTTGTTGCCCTGGCTGTCGACGATGTCGCCGGGCGCCTCGCCGAGGTGCTTGCTGAGGAAGCCCGGAGTGTTGCCGTCGGCAATGAAGCAGATGTCGTGGCTGTCCGGCTTGGCCGCGACGGACAGTCCACGCCGCTCGGCCTCGGCCCGGACCTCGGTCTTCGGGGTGTCGCCGAGCGGGAAGAACGCGTGCTTGAGCTGCTGCTGCGTGAGCACGCCGAGCACGTACGACTGGTCCTTGCCCGGGTCAACCGCCCGGTGCAACTCGCGGCCCTGCGGAGTCTCCACGATCTGCGCGTAGTGCCCGGTCGCGACGGCGTCGAAGTCCAGTGCGAGTGCACGCTCCAGGACCGCGCTGAACTTGACCTTCTCGTTGCACCGAAGGCACGGATTCGGCGTCCGGCCGGCGGCGTACTCGCTCACGAAGTCCTCGACCACGTCGGCGTGGAACCGCTCGGCCAGATCCCAGACATAGAACGGGATGCCGATCACGTCCGCGGCCCGGCGCGCGTCCCGGGAGTCCTCGATCGTGCAGCAACCGCGGGCGCCGCTGCGGTACGACTGCGGGTTGCGGCTCAGCGCCAGGTGCACGCCGACCACGTCGTGCCCGGCCTCGGCCATCCGCGCCGCCGCGACGGCGGAGTCGACCCCGCCGGACATGGCTGCGAGTACCCGCATCAGTTGTTCCTTCCCACGTTCTGCAGACCTGCGGACATCGCCCGCTCCACCACCGGCACGATGTTGTCCAGTACTACGTCCACGTCGTCCCGCGTACTCGTGTGCCCCAGGGTGAACCGGAGCGACCCGCGCGCCCGCTGGTCGTCGTACCCCATCGCCAGCAGCACGTGACTCGGCTCGGCGACGCCGGCGTTGCACGCGGAGCCGGTGGAGACCTCGATCCCGCGCGCGTCGAGCAGGAGCAGCAGCGAGTCACCCTCGCAATCCTTGAACGACAAGTGTGCGTTACCAGGCAAGCGGCGCACCGGATCCCCCGACAACTTGGCGCCGGGAACCCTGCCGATCACGCCGGCGATCAGCGCATCCCGCAACTCGGTCAGCCGCTGCGCCTCCGCCGCCTGATGCTTGACCGTGTGCTCGATGGCCACCGCGAACCCGGCCGTCGCCGGACTGTCGAGCGTCCCAGACCGTACGTCGCGCTCCTGGCCGCCACCATGCACGATCGGCACCAACTGGGTCTCCTTGTGGACCACCAGCGCACCGATCCCGAACGGCCCGCCGAGCTTGTGCGCGGAAACCGTCATCGCATCGACCCCGAGCTCGGCGAAGTCCACCGGCACCTGGCCGACCGCCTGCACCGCATCGGTGTGCACGGGGATGCCATGCTCCCGGGCGAGGGCGGCGACCTCGCGAACGGGCTGAAGCGTGCCGACCTCGTTGTTCGCCATCATCAACGTGACGAACGACACGGAGCCGGGATCCTTCTCGATCGCCTCCCGGACGTCATCCGGGCGGACGCGGCCCAGTTCGTCCACCGGCAGCCACTCGATCTCGGCGCCCTCGTGCTGCCCGAGCCAGATCGCCGGATCGAGGACGGCGTGATGCTCGACGCCGCTCAGCAGGATCCGCCGGCGGCGCGGGTCTTCCTTCAGCCGGGCCCACCACAGACCCTTGAGCGCGAGGTTGTCCGCCTCCGTGCCGCCGGAGGTGAACACCACCTCGCTCGGCTGCGCGTTGAGCGCCGCGGCGATCGTCTCCCGCGACTCCTCGACCGTACGCCGGGCCGCGCGACCGGATCCGTGCAGGGACGACGCGTTCCCGGTCCGGGCGAGGTGCTGGGTCATCACCTCGATCGCGACCGGCAGCATCGGAGTCGTCGCCGCGTGATCCAGGTACACCGTCCGGCGGGAGTTTGAAGTCATAACACCTTCAAGGGTAAGTCCCACCACGTTGTTCCCGCGCCTCGGTCGACCCCGCGCCCAATCCGCCGCCACCCGAACCCAGCTCCCCGGACCACCGCGCCGCAGCCCTTGGCCGGCCCTGCACGGACCGCCAGCCCATCACAATCCCCGGCCCCGGCCCACCTCCCCGCGTGCCGAGCCGACCGGACCGCGATTGTGATGGCCTGGCGGTCCGGCAAATTCCGTCGGAGAGTGGAGGCTGGACGGCTCGTGCGGTTGGCTACTTGGATCTAGGAGGCTTGATGGGTGACAAGGTGTTGGAAACGCGTGCGGCGGCGGTGATCGCGGCGAACAAGTACATGACGCTGGCGACCGTGGACGGTGATGGACTGGCCTGGGCGACGCCGGTCTACTTCACCCCGGACGGCCATACCGACTTCTACTGGGTCTCCTCACCGGCCACCAAGCACTCGGTGAACGTCGCCGAACACCCCGCGGTCAGCATCGTCATCTTCGACTCGAGTGTCGCGATCGGCCACGCGGAGGCCGTCTACCTGACCGCCGACGCCGGCCTGGTCCCCGACGACGAACTCGAGCGATCCGCGGCGTTCTACGCGTCCCGCTACCCCGAACTCAAGGCCTTCACCCCCGACGAACTCCGCGGCGACGGCATCTTCCGCCTCTACCGCGCCCGCGCCACCGCCCACTGGATCCTGATCCGAGGCCGCGACCCCGAATACGGCACCGGCACCGACTCCCGCCTCCCCATCTGGTCCTAGCCCCAACACCCCAGCCCCACCACCCATCCCGTCCCCACTAGCCCACCCCTCCCGGTCACCCACCCCGTCCCCACTAGCCCACACTCGGTTCAGGTTTCGCGGATGCGGCTGACCCAGGGGTGGTCGGGGTGGAGGTGGTGGATCAGGTCGGCCAGCCAGGTGCGGCGGGTGGGACTCAGCAGTGGAAGGGTTGCGGCGAGATCCTGTTCGTCCTTCGGGCGGCTGTGCCGGGCCTTGTAGGCGAGTGTCATCTCCGGGGTGATGTAGCGCAGGCCGTCGGGGGCGACCCAGGTGATCTCGTCGAGGGCGAAGTCCATCGACGGATCCCGCCGGAAGACCCAGCGGCCGTCGCGGTCGGGGTTGATCACGAGGTCGTACTCCCACGGTGCCAACGCATGCCGGCGCAACCAGATCTGCTCGGCGTCGTCCGGCAGATCCGGGCGCTCGGCCGTCAACGGGAGCAACCGCCCGCCGGCGTTGGACCACAGGTGATACCGGCCGTCGAGCGTGGACCGGAGCTTGCCGACATCCTTGCGCCACAGGGATACGTCGATGTCCTCGTGCGGCCGCTCGACCCCGGTGAACACCTCGATCGACCACCCGCCGGCGATCCACCACTCCCCCGGGAAGTCCGCGAACAACTCCCGCGCCTGGTCACGCGAAGCCGGCCGCCACGGCCCGTACAACCGCTGGAACGCCAGCTCCTCCGCGTCCAACCCATCGGCGTACCAAACCCGCTCGTCCGCACCCATCCCACATCTCCTGACCCGTGGTCACCGGACCGCCACCCCATCACAATCGCCGCCTCCCTGCCCCCACCACGCCGGGACGGGAACGCAAAGCCCGAAATGTGCTGGCCCAGCGGTCCGCCTGAGCGAGCAGACGCGGCGGGCGGATCGCTGGGGCCTGGACAGACAGCGGCCCGGCTCGTGAGGGGTTACGAGCCGGGCCGCGGGAGTGGCCGCGCCGCCGGGGGGATGGCGGGCAGCCGGCTGGCCCGCGGGGGGAAGCGGGCCAGGGTCTGTCAGGACTTGCGCTTGGTGACCTCTTCGGTGGCGGCCGGGAGGACCTTGTGGAGGTCGCCGACGACGCCGAAGTCGACGAGTTCGAAGATCGGGGCTTCCTCGTCCTTGTTGATGGCGACGATGGTCTTCGAGGTCTGCATGCCGGCCCGGTGCTGGATCGCGCCGGAGATGCCGGCCGCGACGTACAGCTGCGGGCTGACCGTCTTGCCGGTCTGGCCGACCTGGTAGGCGTGCGGGTACCAGCCCGAGTCGACGGCGGCACGGGATGCGCCGACCGCCGCGCCGAGGGAGTCGGCGAACGCCTCCACTGGGCCGAAGTCGCCGCCGGTGCCGCGACCGCCGGACACGATGATCGCCGCCTCGGTCAGCTCCGGACGACCGGTCGCCTCCCGCGGCTTCGACTCCACAATCTTCGCGGTCTTCGCGGTGTCGGAGATCGATACGTCGAACTCCTCCACCTCCGGCGAGGTCTGCGCCGCCTCGGGGGTGGCCGCGTTCGGCTTGACCGTGATGATCGGCGTGCCGTGTGTGACCTTGGCCTGGACCGAGTAGTTGCCGGCGAACACCGACTGCGTGGTGACCGGACCCGCCTGCACGTCCACAGCGTCCGTGATCAGCCCGGAGTCGAGCTTGACCGCCAGCCGGGCCGCGATCTCCTTGCCCTCAGCCGACGAGGAGATCAGGATCGTGGACGGCTCGACCTTGGCCGCGACCTGCTGCAGCGCCTCGGCCTTCGGAGCCACCAGGTACTGCGTCAGCTCGGGGCTGGTCAGCGCGATCACCTTGGTCGCGCCGTACTGCCCCAGGGCCGGCAGCGCGTCCTGCACACCGTCGCCGATGTAGACCGCGATCGGGTCGCCGAGGCGGCGGGCGATGGTGAGGAGCTCAGCGGTGGTCTTGCGGACCTTGCCGCCGGTGTGGTCAACGAGAACCAGAACGTTCGACATGAACTGATCGCCCCTCAGAGGAACTTGTTGGTGGACAGGAACTCGACGAGCCGGCCGGCACCGCTACCGTCCTCGTCGGTGACGATCGTGCCCGCGCTGCGCGGCGGCCGGGCGGTCACCTCGACCACCTCGGTCCACGCGGCGGCGCCACCGACCTGGTCCGGCGCGATCTCCAGGTCGGCCAGCGACCACGTCTGCACCGGCTTCTTCTTCGCGGCCATGATGCCCTTGAACGACGGGTACCGCGGCTCGTTCGCCTGGTCGGAGACGCTCAGCACCAGCGGCAGCGTGCCCTCGATCGTCTCGCTGGCGGTGTCGCCGTCGCGGCGGATCCGCACGGTCGAACCGTCGACGGTCACCTCCGAGCCCAGCGTCACGGCCGGCAGACCGAGCCGCTCCGACACCATCGCCGGGACGACACCCATCGAGCCGTCGGTCGACCCCATCCCGAACACGACCAGGTCGGCCTCGAGCTTGCCCAGCGCCTTGGCCAGGACCAGCGAGGTGGCGACCGCGTCCGATCCGTGGATCGCGTCGTCGAGCACGTGGACACCCGCGTCGGCGCCCATCTGCAGACCCTTCTTCACCGCGTCCGCGGCCTGCTCCGGCCCGACGGTCAAAATCGTGACCTCGGCATCGCCGGCCTCCTTCACGGTCAACGCGGTCTCGACGGCGTACTCGTCCAGCTCGGACAGCAGCCCGTCGACACCGGCGCGGTCCACCGTGTTGTCCTCGGGGCGGAAGCGGCGGTCCGCCGTGGCATCCGGCACGAACTTCGCGCAGACGACGATCTTCATGTCTTGTGGGACCCCTTCTGGTCAACGGTCACTCCCAGCCTGCCACGGATGTTACCCGCGAGAAACATATGTCGCGTGCGAGTCCCATCACAGTCACCAAGCACTACAGTCGCCGGGTGACCGAGACGTTACCGCTCACCGGTGAGAGAACAGCGCCCGGGATCTGGCACGAGAACTATTGGGTCTCGACCGCCAACCCTATGTGCTATCTCGCTTGTCACGCCTGACTCACGGAACCTACTCGCCTCAGGTTATCGGACGAAATCAGCGGTCCCGGCTCGACGACTCCACCGCCGGCCGGGACCTCGACCGGAAACAGAGGTTCCGACCGTGAACGAAGTATCCCCCGAGCCCGTCGCTACCGGCACCGCCGAGGATCTCATTCGCCTGATACTCGGCGATGTCGTCGAGTTGGACGACCTGACCGCCGAACCGCATCGGCTCTCGGAGGAGGCCGTCGTGTTCCGCGCCCGCTCCCTCCAGCGGCGCCGCTCACCCGAGCGGATCCGCGAGGGCGTACGCGAGATCCTGACCGAGCTCGAGCTGTACCGGACCGGCTACGACAGCGGCTATGACGCCGGGTACGAGCAGGCGATCGCCGACGTGCTCGCCTGCGTCCACTCCCGCGACCACGAGGAAGCGGGGGCCGAGCAGTGAGCACCCCCGACCCCATGACATTCATCACCGAAGCTGTCGCCGATATCGGCGTGTACGCAGCGATGTGGGCGAACCGTGGCGAGCAGCCGACAGCAGCCGAGCGGGCAGCGGCGAGTCAGGCGGTCGAGCGCATCGACGCGACCCTGCGGCGGCTGCACAGGCTGCGGGGCGACCTCGTGACCGAGATGCGGCAGGCCGACGACGAGACGGCGCGCAGGGTGGACAAGTTGCTCCGGGAGCGTGGCAACGGAGTCGTCGAGCTGCCCGACGAGCCGCAGGACTAGCCTCCTCGAAAGCGAGTTCCCCCAACCGTTAGCAGCCGGTGGGGGCACTCGCGTTCAGGGTGCGTGCAGCTGCAGGAGCATGCCGTCCGGCGTCTCCCGACCGCCCCACTCGTCAGGGTCCGGGCCGTGTACGGCCAGTCGCTTGAGTCGTTCCAGTGCCCAGTCCAGGAGTTGCTCCCGCTGGTCATCATCGGCCGAGGGGTCGATGGTGAGGCTCGCCGAGCCCAACCCCATCTCCACGAACACATAGACGCTCAGCTGTGCGGCGTGCGGATCGGGGACCTCCTGCGTGATGACCTGGAGGTCGGTGATGTGGACGTCAGGAATGTGCATCAGGTCAAGCCTAGTTCAAGCCCGCCGTTGAGTTTCTTCAACCTGATCAGCATCGTCTGGACCTGCTTCGCCACGGCGGTCGGGTCGAGCGCTCCGTTGACGGTGAGGTTGATGATCACGTCACCGCCACCGGTGATCCGGCGCCGGTTCACCTCAGCCGGCAGCACAGCCTCACCCTTGTGCAGGAACGCCAGTTGGTCGTTCGGAACCCAGGGCGTGCCCTGCTTGTAGCCCGCTAGCCCGTCACCGCCGCGCAGATAGTCCTGTGCCTGCCGCTGCGCGCTCGGGTGCGCGCGCTGGTTGCCGATCTCAACCGCGTGGATGTGACGCGGCCAGGGGCCCTGCCAAGGCTCGCGGACCCACGAGGCGAACCCGAGAGAGCGCAGCGTCGAGTTGATGCGCTCGAGGTTGCCGCCGACGACGTCGAACACGCCGCCGCCGGTGTGGGTGCTGCCCGAATACGAGCTGGCACCTTCGTACGAGCCTTGTGTGACGCGGAGCATCGAGCCGATCTGGTTCTCGGCCTGCCGGATCTTCTGGAAGGTCGACAGGTCAAGCTGCTGGCCCTGGTAGCGGATGCGCCGGCCGCCGAGCTGCTGGCCTCCGCTGCCGAACACCGAGCTCAGCATGTCGACGCTCTTGCCGCCGACGGACTTGACGAAGTTCCAGGCCGGGCCGGCACCGGACTTCAGGCCCTTCAGGAAGCCGGCCATGATCGCCTTGCCGGCCGGCGTCAACAGCCTCGCGTCGAGGGAGATCGGACCCTTGTGGTCCTTGATCCACGTGGCGATGCCGCCGATCCACTTGGTGACCTCGGTCCACACACCCTTGAGTCCGTCCAGGAAGCCCCAGAGCACGTTTCTGCCCTTTTGCACAAGGAACTTGCTGGTGTCACCGAGCCACGCCGACACGCTGGCCTTCAACCCGCCGATCCACTTGGTGACCTCGCGCCACTTGCTCATCAGCCCGGACCACAGGCCGGTGAGGAACCCCGAGCCCTTCGACACCAACGTCCGGGTCGTATCGCCCATCGCCCGGGCGATGTTGCCGGGGAGGTTCCGGAAGTAGGTGAGCAGCGAGCCCGCACCATTCTTGATCTCGGTCCACTTCTTGCCGATCCAGCCCGCGGCGTCGCCGACCACCCTGGCGATCCACTGGACCGCGGACACCATTTTGCTGATGGCGGTGATCACGAGGCTGATCTGCTTCCCGACATTCTTCATCTGCGTGCCGGCCAGCCAGCCGAGGACCGGGCCGAGCTTCTCCGCGATCCACTTCACCGCGGACCCGATCGCGGAGACCAGCTTCCGTAATTGCGGCTCGTTGTCCTGGACGGATTTCCGCACGGAGTCGAACGCCGACCGAGCGCCGGCCAGCCACTTCGCAGCCAGGTTCTGCAGCATCGGGGCCACGGTCTTGGCGAGGTAGTCGCCGAACCGCTGGAGCGGCGGCATCAGGTTCTGCTTCAGCCAGGCGCCGAGCTTTCCGATCGCGGGAACGCCGACATTCAGGAGCCAGTCCCCGAGCCGGGTCGCGATCGGCAGCAGTTTCGCGCCGATGGTCTCCTGCGTCTCCCCGAAGATCAGCTTGAGCCGGGACATCTTGCCCTCGAAGGTGTTCGCGGCCGTGGCCGCCTGACCCTTGAAGGTGCCGGCGAGGTTCTTCTGGATCTGGTCGAACGACAGGGCCTTGCCAGACGCGTCCTTGGTGGCGATGCCCAGCTTGCCCAGAGCACCCGTCGACCCGTTCTGCGCCTTCGCCAGCGCCATCGTCACGGACTCCAGGCTCTTTCCAGTGCCCGCCGACACGTCCATCGCCAGGTTCATCAGGCCCTGCGCCTTGCCTGTGTCCTTCGTCGCGCGAACGAGGTTCTCGAACGCCGGCCGCATCTGGTCGTCGGTGATGCCGGTCGCGACGCCGGTCTTCGAGATGTAATCCTCGATCGACGCGACCTGCGCCGCATTCGCGCCGGTAGTGTTCCGCAGGGTCTTCGCCAGCCGGTCCTGCGCCGCCTGGTCCTCCGCCGCGCCCTTCGTCATCTTCGCCAGGGCGACGGTGCCGATAACAATCCCGCCGGCCAAACCGACTGCCGCCGTCTTGCCCACTCCGGCGAGAGTGGAGCCGAGCTTCGATGTCTTCTTCTCAACGTCATCGGCGGTCTTCGAGGCGGACTTGTCCTGGCCGAGGAACTCGATGACGACGCGGCGAGAGCCCATCAGTCGCGCCCACGCTTCTTCGCAGTATCGACGGGTTCGGCGCGGCCCTGCTCGAGCAGCTTCCGCGCCTCACCATCCGGCAGGTCGACCACGCCACCCGGAGCAGGCCACGCGACACCGTTGCGGGTGCCCGTGACCTGCTCCAGCATCCGGACCTTCATCACGACGCCGAGTGGGTGAAGGTCTTCAGCGCGTTCGCGTCGACCAGCGCACCGTCAAGCCGGATGATCGCGCGAAACGACACCAGATCGTTCTGGAAGGCGAAGTCGTCCGACCGCTCGAACCGCAGACCGCCAGCGATCCGGACGACATACCGAGACCAGTCGCCGAAGACGACGGACTCGGCGCTCGCACCCATCGCGGCGACGTTCGGATCCACCAGGAACGGCGCCGGAGACTGCGCCAGGTACTGAGTGCCGACGATCTCGCCCGCGCTCGTCTTCAGGTTCGCGATCGCGGTCTTGGTCGCGTTGCGGAGCAGGAACGCCGTTGCCGGAGACAACGTGTACGGCTCGGCCACCGACCCGTACAGCGAGTTCAGCAGGTCGGTGCCCTGCCCCGCGGTGGCCTGGGTGCCGAAGCTCGACGCAGTGCCGGTCGGACCGGTGATACCAGCCGTCGCGGTGGTCACCGCGCCGGTCGGCTGACCCGAGCCGGTGCCGGTCATCAAGTGCGCGCCGTACGCCAAGGCCAACGCCTCGCCCGCCTGCCGGGACAGGAACCCGAGCAGGTCGGCGTGCCCGTCCGTCGCGAGCTCCGAGGAGACCTGGAAGAACGCCGCGTACTTGTACGCACCCAGGTTCACCACAGCAAGCGTCGGGTCCGACTCGGTGATCGAACCGGCCTCGGCAGTGAGTGCGGCGGTGCTGAACGCGGTGGACTTCGGCACGGCAAGCGTCTCGCCGGTGTCGGTGTTCACCACGGTGGCGCCGGCACGCAGGACCGCGGAGTGCTCGACCATGTGCGTGAAGATCCGGTCGTAGACGCTCGTCGGGAGCGCCTGCGTCGCGGTCGTCTTGAGCAGATCACGACGCTCGATGCCGGGCCACGAGTAGCCGCGACGAGTCGGGGCGATGTCGATCGGCGCCGGGTTCTTCGCCAGGAGCGCCGACCGGAACGCCTTGTCCAGCTCGGCATCCTGCGGGCCCGGCGCGCCACGCTCGGCCGGCCTACCGGCGATGCCAGCGAACGAGCTCTCGATGTCCTTGACGCGCTGCTCGCCCTCAGCCAGAGAGGTCATCCGCTGGTCGATCTGGTCGATCTCACCCATCGCCTCGTCGAAAACACGCTGCTCACCGCTCGACAGGTTGCGGTTGTACGCGTCCGCGGTCGCACTGACCGTCTCGGCGTTCTTGATGAGCTCAGCGCGGCGCTCGCGCAACTTCGTGATGATCATGGATTCGCCCATGGGAGGGTCATTCCTTTGGTGGACGCGGACGCACACAGGGGCGTCGCAGAACGGATGGGAGGCGCGGCGGGCTACCGCAAAGCGGCCGGCGAATCCACGCCGCAACCGCACGCCCTCGGCGAATCCACGCCGAACGGGCGACCCATCAGCTCGGGGCGTCCACCCTGACCGGGGGCGAATCCACGCGCCCGGTCAACTTCCCGCTGACACTCATCACGATATCTCATCCTTACTTGAACTTGGGGTATCGCCGTCAGCCAGTTCGGCATCGGTCAGCGGCCGGACCGTGACCGGACAGGTGGCATCGTCGACCGCGCGGGACAACTGGCGGCGCTCGTCGCGGACCCGCACAGCCAGCAACAGGACTGACTGCCACTGCTCCGCCATCCAGCCGGACGCGTGGTTTCGGAGGTCCAGCAAGGTCACGATGTGGCTCTGCAGCTTGGTGTCCGGCGTCAACCGGAGCGCTGTCAGGATCGACTCGTCATCGTCGTAGTCGAGCAGGTTCTTCACGACAGCTCCGTTCTGCGCACCTCGCGCAGGTACTCCAGCGCCTCCGGTAGCGCACGACTCAACCCGACCAGGGCGCCTGGCGGTGTGTTCGGATCATCCAGCGCCGCCGCGCACCTCAGTGCAGCGCGGCCGACGTGGTCGCGGTCGAGATCGACGTCGAGCCGGCCGAGAATCACCCGCGTCTCGCGAGCGACCGGACCAGGAAGCTCTGCGGGCTGCTCGATCGCGGGCGCACCACGCCACGCGGACTTACGGCAGGCCGCCGAGCAGTAGCGCCTATCGGAACGCGCGGCCTCGAACGGATCACCACAGATCGCGCAGTTCTTACTCACCTTCACGAGAACCGTTCCGCCTTTCCTTGATAGATAGAGCGAGGAAGGATCGGGAGGCTTCGCCGCTGTCCGCCCCACAAAGAACCGGGGTCATGATGCCGCCCCGGCGTGCTCGTAGCAGGCGATACCCCAGCGCGCGCAGGCTGGGCAGTCGATGGCGGGTTCTACTTGCTCGTCCGTCACGTCCGTCACAGCGTCACGATCGGGGTGTTTGCGCAGGTCAGGGCTTGTGACGCTTGCGGATTCGTCATCCGTCACACGTCCGTCACAGGGCTGACCTGCGGATTCGTCGGTCTGTGACGCTGTGACGCTTGTGACGTACCGCCCCCACGGATCGGTCAGGTCGGCGCGCGCGTACCCCTTGGCCGTCGATACCGCGGCCGGCTCTCGCACCGTTCGGGAGCGGATGCCGTACGGCTTCAGCAGATGAGCAAGCCCCCGGTTGGTCAACGGCTTGCCGTACCAGTCGGCCCAGGGCGCTTCGTCGATGTTCTGTAGCCGGTCGAGAACCGTGGTGGTGAACAGGTATTCCTCGTCACCCCATACGTCGTACAGGTCGGCGAGCAGTCGTTCTCCGGCGGTGTCATCCTCCGCGTTCCGTTCGCCGGTCATGGTCAGGCAGGCTCGGCGCGCGCGGTCCGGCCAGTCTCCGCGGGCGTGCTCGGCGACGATGACCAGTGGTTCCCACGTGTCGGCTGCGCGGTCCTGTACCGGCATGGTCGGTTCGGTGGCGGCCAACTTCTCTACGCATGGACGGATCCACTCGTGCAGCCGCTTCTGCAGGTCATGCAACGCCGGTACGTTGCGGCGCCGGAACTGCGCCACCGTCTCGGTGGGTCCACGCCGCCGCATGGACACGATGACTGCGCGGTCCTCGATCGTGTCCGGCATGTCGCCGATGCCGCCGAGCACGGCCATGCCGAAGGTCGGGCACTCCTCGAGTTGGCGTGCGGTCATGTCCCAGCGCAGGTACGGGACACCGCGGGAGTGGCCAGCGTTGATGAACCCGCGCAGATCCTCGGCGACGCCGTCCTTGCTGGACTTCTTCCCGCCGAAGATGGTGTCCGCCTCGTCGAGCAGGATCGTTGGCGGGTCGTCACCACCGATCGACCGGACCAGAGCAGCGGTGGAGCAGTTCGCGGTTCTCAGTGGCCGGTGGCAGGTCTCGGCGATGATCTCTTGGAGACGGCTCTTGCCACACCGCTTGATCGGCGACTTGATCACGAGCCGGGTCGCGTGCTCCCACGCGGGCTGTGCGTGGGTGGCGGCCACGTACAGGGTCACCGCGTCGGCCGCCTCGGCTGATGGGAAGACGACGTACCGCGTGAGCGTCGCGTGCAGCTCGTCGAGCAGCTGTGCACCGGTCGCTTCGGTTGCCAGCAGTTCGGCAACGTACGCGTCGAACTCTTCCTGGTTCTGGGGATCCATCACGCCACCCCCGATCGGCCGATGTAGTCACCGGGTCGAGGCTTCGCCCACTCGGCGAGATCCCGCAGGTGCTGCTGATACTCAGGCGACGCCTCGAGCTTTTCTTGCTGCAGGCATCGACTGGCGAAGTGGTCGGGGTCACCGAGCGCGTCCCATGGCGACGGCTTCCGCCGGGGTCGAGATTGTCCACGGCGGTGGACAGTTCGCGAACTGTCGTACAGATCGCGCAAGCCCAACCCGAGCTCGGCCAGGACAGCCTCGGTCTCGCAGCCGGCGAAGCACGTCACGTGCAGCGGTCCGTCTGGGTTCCGCGGGTTCTCACGTACAGCAAGGCTCAGGCCGCGGGAACCGTGCGACGGGCACTGGGACCGCGCACCGTTCGATGACTCGGTAACCTTCATTCCCGCGGTACGGAGCGCGTCAGTGATGTTGTCGTATGCGCTCACCCGACACCGCCGCGGAGCTTCCACAGGGGCTTCAGCTCGGCGAGGTACACCGTTGCGTTCTCGCCACGCTCAGTGGCTCTACCGGCCGCGCGTTCGGCGGATGCCGCGGTCAGGAAGCAGCGGCGCCGGTACTTGCCTCCGGTCGTCTCGACCACGACGACGAACGCGCCATCAACGGCGGCTGCTACGGCATCTAGTCCACCGAGTGGGGTTAGAGTGGACTTGAGCTTCTCGCCGTCGCTCCTGGAAGCCGCCTGGTCCCCGTCCGGGCGGCTTTCTCGTGTGTCAGGCAGCATCGGGTCCACCCGCCGCCTCGAGCTCGGTCTCTGCGGCTTCAGCCTGGGCGGTGAGCTCGCGGGCCTGCCGGCGAGCAGCCTTCGCCTTCAAGGTCATGCGCAGCATGTGCGCGCGGTGCAGTTGATCGACGCGGCGATCCACCTCGGCGGGGTCGAGGGTGCCGTCAGGGTCGACCTCGCGGGCGAATTTGGCCCGGAGACCGGCGCGGGCGGGTGCGGTGGCTGCAGTCCGGTCGGGCGTCCTGCCCCAGCGTTCGGCGGACGCGATGCGCGCGACTAGCGAGCGTTCCTCGGGTGTTCTTGCTGGCATGGCGACGTACCCCTGTTCGGGTCGTCGCTCTTTGCCCAGGTGAGCGGACTTCCGCCATTGCCGGCGAGGCCGTTCCTTTATGCTACAAGGCTTTACGACGGCGGTCGTGTGACACGCCGTGCGACCCCCGTCTGAGCGGCCGCCGGCGCTGTACTGGCTCACCGCGCCGGAACGCCACGAGATCGACGGACTCCGGCTGTCCGCACGGGCAGCTGACCACCGTGGTCAGCCCCGAGTAGTCATCGAGGTCGGCGGCCGTGAACGTGGTGGTGTTGATGACGATCCCGGCTGGGGTCAGCGCCACGGTCCGCGCTTCAACAGCGGGCTCGCCGTCCACCGCGACCATCTGAACGAGCAGGTGCTTGTTCCGCGCGCAGTAGTACGGCTTCACAGCCTGTCCCCCAACCGCATCCGCTTGAATGCCTCACGGGCTCGCTCGTCGGCCGCGGAGTTGCCGTAGCGCTCGAGCATCGCGTCGGAGCGCCACCCCGCAAGCCTCTTCAGGTCGCGTTCCTGCCCACCGGCCAGCAGCCATCTGTGGGCGAAGCCGTGCCGGAATTGGTGTGCGTGGATGTGCTCAAGTCCAGCTTCGCGGGCTCGCTTCTTCAGGGCGTACTCGACACCGTCGTCGGTGAGGCCGCCGCGGATACCCAGCCACAGAGCGTCCGTGGTGTTGGCGAGCCGGTGGTCCCGGCGCGCCCTCAGGTAGCGGTCCAGCGCGCGGCCGGTCTTGGCGCCGAACGGCACCGCGCGGTCGATGTCGCCTTTCCCGTGGACGTGCACGACGTCGTGGTGCTTCAGGTCCACGTCTCCGATCTCGAGGCCGGCGCACTCGCTGATCCGGATCCCGCAGTCGAACAGCACCCGCAGGATCGCCTGGTCGCGCCGTTCGGTGAACTCCTTGCCCTCGCAGGTGCGGAACAGCTTCGCCACGTCGGCGTCGTCGATGATCGGCACCGGCTTGGGCTTCACCGTGGCGGGCTGCAGGCCTGCCATCGGGTCGCGGCCGAGCTCCTCCTCGGCGACGAGCCAGAGGATGAACCGGTGCAGCCCCTTGAAGCGGATCTGCAGGGTCGCAGGCTCACGGCCGAGGTCGGCCAGGTCGCCGAGCCAGGTCGCGATGGCGTACTTCGTCATCGACTCGGCGGTCGCCGGGCGGTCGTGCGCGACGAGCCAGTCCCGGAACTGGTTCACGGCCAGCATGTACTGCTTGATCGTCTTCGGCGACCTGTCGGCGGCCTTCAGGTCTCGCACCCAGGAGGCGGCGAGGTCGTCCAGATGTTCTGCCACGAGGCCTAGGTTATCCCGCGAGCATCCTTTATGCTATCCGTGATGGAGAGCCACGAGGCCGCGTTTCCGCAGGTCATGGAGCTAACAGGCGAGAGAACAGCGCCCGGGATCTGGCACGAGAACTATTGGTTCGCCCGCCACGAGGCTGCCTATCACTGGATCACGGCCACCCGGAAGCCGACCGGCCGGGTCCTCGACGCCGGCTGCGGCGAGGGCTACGGCGCGGAACTGCTCCGCCTGGCCGGGGCGGACTCCGTGGTCGGTCTCGACTATGAAGGTACGACGATTCGGCGGCTCGCCAAGGTTTATCCACAGGTCAATGTGGTGCAGGGCAATCTCGTCCAGACCGGATTCGCCGACGACACCTTCGAGCTGGTCACGTCGTTGCAGACGATCGAGCACCTCTGGGAGCAACCGCGGTTCGTCGCCGAGTGCCGCCGGATCCTCAAACCGGACGGCGTGCTGATCCTGACCACCCCGAACCGGCTGACCTTTCCGCCCGGCAACTGGTACCACACCCGCGAGCTGACCGGCCCCGAACTGGCCGACCTGGTCGGCGCCGAACTGACGATCGTCCGTACTGCGGGCCTTCGGCACGGTCCGCGCCTGACCGCCTGGGAGCAGGAGTACGGCGACTGCGTCGACGCCCAGCTCGCGACCGACCACGAGCACTGGGATCCGGCGCTGGCCGACCTGGTCCGCTCGGTGACCGCCGCCGACTTCACCATCGAGGACTCGGACCCGGCCGGGACCGCCGACTCGCTGGACCTGCTCCTCGTCGGACGGAAGGCTCCTTATCACGGAACGTGACCGGATGTGCGCGCAGGGGAGATAACCTTCCAGAAAAACCTGCGGAATTCCACGCTCTGTGTCTTCTCCTCCCCACGAAATTGTGCCAGAGTCCTCGCCACATCTGGCGGCCGCTCGGCCGCCACGTCACAGCCGGGAATGACCGTGCTGGGGGGACGTTCATCATGAAAAAGCTTGTCGTGGCACTGGCAGCCGTCGTCACCACCGCCGGGGTGGGAGTGGCCGGATTCCTCACCCGCCCGGCAGCGGGCTCGCCGATCTCGCACAACGTCGTCGTCTCGCCGAACCCGTCGGACCTGACGCCGCGGGTCCAGGACGGCGCGGTCTACAAGATGCTGCAGTTGGGCGGCATCATGTTCGCCGGCGGCCAGTTCAGCTCGGTGAAGCCGTACAACAACTCCGGCACCATCGCCCGCAACCGGTTGTTCGGCTTCAACCCGCTGACCGGTGGCCTGACCGGGTTCAAGGCCACCTTCAACTCCGAAGTCTGGGCGCTGGCCACGGACGGCAGGTCGCTGTGGGTCGGTGGCAAATTCAACTCCGTCAACGGCTTCGCCCGGACCGGCGTGGTCAAGCTGAACCCGTACACCGGCGCCGTCGACCCGGCCTTCAACGCCCGGCTGACCGGCTCGGTCACGGACATGGCGCTGGTGAAGGGCCGGCTCATCCTCGGCGGCACGTTCAGCAAGAAGCTGATCGCCGTGAACCCGGCGACCGGTGGCGACACCGGCTACCTCAAACTTGCGATCACCGGGGCGCCCGGCGGCTCGACCGCCGGCCAGACCAAGGTGTTCCGGTTCGCGGTGAACCCGGCCGGCACCCGGCTAGCGATCGTCGGCACCTTCACCTCGGTCGGCGGCCAGCCCCGGCGGCAGGCGGCGATGATCCACCTCGGCACGAGTGGGACATGGACGAGCGGCTGGTACTCGACGCTGTTCGACAACGCCTGCTGGAGCGCGACGCCGACGTACACCCGCGACATCGACTTCTCCCACGACGGCACGTACTTCGTCATCGTCACCACCGGCGGCACCTCCCCGAACAACAGGAACCTGCTCTGCGACTCCGCGAGCCGCTGGAACACCAACGACTCGCGCACGACGTACCCGGTCTGGGCGAACTACACCGGCGGCGACACCTTGCTGTCGGTGCAGGTCACCCGCGCGGCCGTCTACGTGCAGGGGCATCAGCGCTGGATGAACAACCCGGGCGGTAACAACTCCCCCGGGCCCGGCGCGGTCAGCCGGCCAGGGATCGCCGCCCTCAACCCGCACAGCGGCCTCGCCTACTCGTGGAACCCGACCAAGGACCGCGGCATCGGTGGGTACGACCTGCTGCTCACCTCAACCGGTCTCTGGGTCGGCTCCGACACCACCCACATCGGTGGTGAGGTACACGAGCGGCTTGCCTTCCTGCCGTTGCCGTAGGCAGCCGGCCGATCAGGGCCGGACGAAGCGCTCCACGATCTTGCCTGCGATCAGGTAGACCAGGGCCGCGATGCCCCAGTTCACCAGCAGGGTGTTCTTCGCGGTCTCCAACCGGAACAGGTCCTTGAACGGCCCCACCAGGTCGTGGCCGCGGGCAAGCACCCACTCGACGATCTCGTTGCTCTGGTTGGTCTGGTCCAGCGCGGTGAACAGCGCGCCCAGCGCGAGCACCGCGGCCGCGACAACGGCGAGCAGCCAGACCAGCGAGGCGATCAGGTTCCGGAAGCGCTTCACACCGGACCCGACCCGCGACAGCGCGGCCTGACCCTTGCCTGACCCCTTGCCCGCGGCACCCTTGCCGCCCGGACTGTTGCCGCCGGCCCGCGCCGCCTTGGCCGCCGCCAGCGGATTGCCCGACGGCGGGTTGTTGCCCGCAGCACCTGTCGCGGCCGGCTCGCGGACCACGGATTTGGTCACCGCGGTCTCGTCGCCCACCTTGCCGGCCCCAGCTTTGTCGGTAGCGGCCTTCTCGGCTGCCGCCTTCTCCCGGGCCTTCTGCTCGGCGACGATCTCGGCCGCGGTCCGCGGCTTGGTGGCCGTCGTACTGCGGCCGCCGGCCGGCGTCTCCTCGGCGCCGACCGGTGTCTGCTCGGCATCGGTGGCCTTCGCCGCCTTGTCGTCGTGAGTACCCACGTCGTCCATCTCCTCAGCCGGGGTCGGTTCCTCGTCCGCCACATGCCCGTCTTCAGTCGCCCGTACTTCGGCGGCATTGTCCTCAATCACCTGACCGGGTGCCGGCGACCGCTTGCGTCTGCTGCCCGGAACCGGCCGGGGCGACAACCTGCGCCGTACGCCGGCGAAGCCCCCCGGTGCAGGGCCGGTACCGTCCAACCTATCCAGCTCCGGGGTGTCCGTCACGGTCGGCACCGGATCGATCACCCGGTGGCGCGCCTGCGTGATCGAGCCGTCGGTGGCTGCCTGGTCGAGCGCGGACACAACATCCGCGGCCCTGGAGGGCAGCCGCGCCTGGTCAGCCACGCTTGGTCTCCTCTCCGACGACTTCCGGGACATACTGCCCGACTGGCGAGTAACTTGAGAAGTCCTCGACCGCATCTGGCTTATCACCGCCAGTAGGAGCTTCGCTACCCACCGCCGGTACCGCGTCTTCCACCGCCTGCACTTCGTCTTCCAAGGCCGGTACTGCGTCCTCCACCGCCGGTACTGCGCGCGCTCCCGCGCGGAGTCTGGCGGCCGCCTGCTCGTTCGCGTTCGCGAGACCGGCCAGGTAGGCCCGGCGCTCCGCGTCCGCGGCGTACCGGGCGGCCCGGTCGCCCACCACGACGGCCGGCACCCCGGCCGCCACGGCGTACTCAGGAATGTTGCCACGGGCAACGCTGTTCGCGCCGATCACCGCGCCGCGACCGATATCGGTTCCCCGCGTCACGGTGACCTTGGTGGCCAGCCAGCAGTTCGGGCCGATCCGGACCGGGGACTTCACCAGGCCCTGGTCCTTGATCGGCAGGTCCAGATCCTCGGTCTTGTGGTCGAAGTCGCAGATGTAGGTCCAGTCGGCGATCAGCGTGGACGCGCCGATCTCGACGTCCAGGTAGCAGTTCACCGTGACGTCGCGGGCGAACACCACCTTGTCGCCGATCCGCAGCGTTCCCTCGTGCGCGCGCAGCCGGGTCTCGTCGCCGAGATGCACCCACTTGCCGAGGATGATCCGGCCGTGTCCCGGCCGGGCGACGATCTCCAGCTTCTTGCCGAGGAAGACGAATCCCTCGGTGACGACGTGGCGATGCCGGAGCTTGAACCAGGCGAACCGCCAGTAGCGCTTCAGGTAGTACGGCGTCCACGCCCGGTGGCGCACCACCCAGCGCAGATTCGCCGCCGTCAGCAACCGCATCCAACCAGTATGTACAGCGATCAGCGAGCTACTCCCGTGATCGACACGTTGTAGTAGAGCTCGTCAGGCACGATGTGCGAGAGCACCCTGTCTACCTTCGAGAGCTGCAGCCAGGACCTGTAGGCGAACATCCGCCAGCCGAAGCCGAGTTTCCGGTCCGGCACCGCCGCCTCGAACGTCCGGACCGGCCAGCCCACCCAAGCGGCCAGTAGTTCCTCGGTCACCGTCCGTACGCCGGTCGCGCCGGCCCGCTCCGCCATCCGGGCCAGCGTGTCCGGGTCGAAGGTGTGCAGGTCGACGACCGCCTCCAACGCGGCCGCCCGGGACGACTCGTCGAGCTCCTCCTGCGGACGCCGCCAGTCGGTCAGCGCCGGGATCCTGGTCACGTTCGTGGTCGCCCACCAGGTGAACCGGGACAGCCGCCGGGCCACGAGGTCGCCGTACCGGGTGGGTTCGCCGCAGATGACGAACCGGCCGCCCGGCTTGAGTACGCGGAGCATCTCGCGGAAGGCTAGCTCGACGTCCGGGATGTGATGGATCACCGCGTGACCGATCACCAGGTCGAAGGTGTCGTCGTCGTACGGGAGCTTCTCCGCATCGGCGACCTTGCCCTCGACCGCGAACCCGAGGGTCGCGGCATTGCGCTTCGCGGCCTCGACCATGCCGGGCGAGAGGTCGGTGACGTGCGCCTCGGCGAGAACGCCGGCCAGCTTGAGGTTCAGGGTGAAGAAGCCGGTGCCGGCGCCGATCTCCAGGGACCTGCCGTACGGCCAGCCGTCCGAACCGGCGATCGCGGTGAACCGGTCCTTGGCGTAGGTGACGCAGCGTTCGTCGTACGAGATCGACCACTTCTCGTCGTACGTGGACGCCTCCCAGTCGTGGTACAGCACCTGGGCGAGCTTGTTGTCGTTCCAGGCCGCCTCGACCTGTTCGGCGGTGGCGGCGGGCTTCTCAGCGGAGGTGGTCATCAAATTCCCTTGAACTCGGCCTTACCCGGGCCGTTCTCGACGAAGGACTTCATCCCGATCGTGCGGTCCTCGGTGGCGAACAGCCCGGCGAACTGCTGCCGCTCGATCTCCAGCCCGGTCTGCAGATCCACGCCGAGACCGTTGTCGATCGCTTCCTTGGCGGCCCGCAGCGCGAGGGCGGCACCGCGGGAGAACTGGGTGGCCCAGGCAACGGCCGCGTCGTACACCTCGGCGGCCGGGACGACCTTGTCGACCAGGCCGAGCTGGAGGGACTCCGCGGCGTCGACGAACCGGCCGGTGTAGATCAGGTCCTTCGCCTTGGACGGACCGATCAGCCGGGACAGCCGCTGGGTGCCGCCGGCGCCGGGGATGATGCCGAGCAGGATCTCGGGCTGGCCGAGCTTGGCGTCGTCGGCGGCGATCCGGTAGTCGGCGCAGAGCGCGAGCTCGCAGCCGCCGCCGAGCGCGTAACCGGTGATCGCGGCAACGGTCGGCTTCGGGATCGCGGCGACCGCGGACAGCGAGGCCTGCAGCGGACCGGAGCGCTTGACCATGTCCGCGTAGGACATGTCGGCCATCTCCTTGATGTCCGCGCCGGCCGCGAACACCCGCTCACCGCCGTAGATCACCACCGCGCGTACTGCGTCGTCGGCGGCGGCCTCGACCGCCGCGGCGCGGATCTCCTCCTGCACCTGGACGTTGAGAGCGTTCATCTTCGGCCGGTCCAGCCGGATCGTCCCGACCCCGTCGGCCACCGTCAGATTGACGAACTCGCCCATAACCTCGCTCCTTCGCCCTACCCGTGGGTCACATATCAGCGCGCACGCTACCCGACCCCCAGCCCACCTGGTACCACGGGGAGCCCACCCCATCCCGCCCCACCCCACCTCGCCCGTCCCACCGCCCCGCCTCCCCCCCAGCCGGGCGGACGCGTGGGGCGGCGGCGCATCGCCCGGCGTGGGGTGTGTGGGGGTCAGAGGTTTATGGGTTGGCCGGTGGTTGCTGAGCGGCGGGCGGCGTCGACTATGCGAAGGGTGCGGAGGCCGACTGCGCCGTCTGGTTGGGGGATCACCGCAGGGGGTTGGCCAGGTACGGCGGGACCCGAGGCACGGACTGCGGACAGGAATTCGGCCAGCATCATGGCGTCGAGGTTGTCGCCCACCCCGAGATACACCTCGCCGGAGGAATCCGTGCCGCCCACGTGAGTCTGGAACGGAGCAATCTCGACGGACCCGTTCGTACCGGTCACCTGCAACGTCACCCCACCCCAGGTCGGAGCGTTGTCGGGGACGCTCCACGAACAGTCGATGGTCGCCAGCAGCCCGTTCCGGTAGGTGATGGTGACCAGCCCGCCCGTCTCGACCGCTACCCCCTTGTCCTGATGGAGGACGTGGTTCGCCACGGCGTGAACGCGGGCTGCCTCGACCCCGCCGGTGAGGCCGTCGATCAGGTCGGCGCAGTGCACGGTGTGATCCACCAGCGCTCCCCCACCGGCCAGCTTCGCGTCGGTGAACCACTGCCGCTGCGCATACGGGATCTTTCCGTTGTTCGTCCCCAGCACGGCGAAGACCTCACCCAGCCGCCCGGCCTCGACCGACGCCTTCAACCGCCCGTACGACGGCGCGAAGCGCACCGGGTACGCCGTCATCAGGATCACGCCGGCCGCCTCACACGCCGCCAGCATCGCCTCCCCGTCGGCAACCTCGGTGGCCAACGGCTTCTCGCAGAGCACGTGTGCCCCGACGGCAGCCGCCCGCTCCACCAGCGATCGGTGCAACGCGTTCTCACTCGTCACCACGACCGCATCCGGTCCCCAGCCGAACAGCTCGTCGTACGAGTCGACGTAGTCCACACCGGCAGAAGCAGCAAACGCGGCACCCCGCGGACCCGCATCCGGCGCAGAGGCACCATCCGGGTCGGCCGCGAGCACAGACACCTCAGGCAACGATGCCAACAGCGACACGTACGATGCCGCGTGGGTGTGCGCGAACGAGGCGATCGCGACCTTCAAGCTCATCGGGTAACTCCTGCCGGGTCGGGGCGGTGGGACAACGAAGGAATCAGAGCAGTCATGTCGATCGCAAGGCCGGAAGCCATCGACTCGCGGGCCGCCTCGGCCAGATACACCGCGGCGGCCCCATCGGCGGCGACCACCCGAGGTGCAGGCCCACCGCGAAGCGCGGCCGCGAGCTCCCGCAGCTGGGTGAGATAAGGACTCTCACCAAGCGTCGACGAAGGGATCAGCAGGTCGCCTCCGGAGCCGCCGTCCATCAGCTCCTCGGCGTACCCGGTGTCCTCGGCCGACGAGTACTCCAGTACCCCGGTCGACCCCGCGATCGCGAAGCCCGACTTGAACTGCGTCCCGGTCGCACCCCACGTCGCCCGCAAATGGCTGATCGCACCCGACGCATGAGTCAACGTCACATGCGCCGCCACGTTGACCGGGGAGATGCCGTCCACGGTCGGCGGGCTCTGTACGGCGTACACGCTGGTCACCTCGCCGCAGATCCACCGCGCCTGGTCGAGGTCGTGCACCATCAGGTCCATGATCACGCCACCCGAGCGCGCGACATCGCGGTACCAGCCGGACCCCGCGGGTGAACTCGCCTGCCGGAAGAACCGGGCCACCGCGACCTCGCCGATCCGGCCCGCCCGGACCGCGTCGTACGCCGCCTTGTAGGCCGGGAAGAACCGGACGACGTGCGCCGGGTAGATCTGCACGCCCGCGGCCTCGGCAGCCGCCGACAGCTCGTGCGATTCGGTGGCGGTCAGCGTCAGCGGCTTCTCGCAGATCACGTCCCGGCCGGCCTTGATCGCGGCCAGCGCGAGCTCCTTGTGTGTCGCCGACGGCGTCACGATGTCGACGAAGTCCACGCCCGCGAAGACCGCATCGAGCGAGTCCACCGCCTCCAGCCCGTACCGCGCGGCCAACTCGGCCGCGCCCGCGTGCGAGTGCACCAGCACCCGCGCGCCGAGCGCCTTCCAGGCCGCCACGTGCACATGCGCGATGTTGCCCGCGCCGATCAGTCCGACCGTCAGCCCGGTCAGGTCTGTTTCGCTCATTAGTCCTCTACTTGAGTCCGGAGAATGCGATGCCTTCGACGACCCGGCGCTGCAGGATCACGAAGAGGATCAGTACCGGCGCCATCGCCATCAGCGCCGCAGCCATCATCACCCCGGGCGAGATCTGGCCCTGGTATCCGCTCAGCGTGGCCATCCCGACAGCCAACGGCATCTCCTCCGGCGCCGAGGTGACCACCAGCGGCCAGAGCAGGTCCGCCCAGGACGCCAGCACGGTGATGATCGCCAGCGAGATCAGCCCCGGCTTCGCCACCGGCAGCACGACCCGCCAGAACGCCTGCCACGGGTTGCAGCCGTCCAGCTTGGCCGCCTCCTCCAGTTCCACCGGGATCGACCGGAAGAACTGCATCATCAGGAACGTGCCGAACGCGCTGAAGATGCCGGGAGCAACGATGCCCTGGATCGAGTTCAGCCAGCCGAGCTGCTGGATGATCTGGTACTGCGGGATCAGGTACACCTGGCTCGGCACCATCAGGATGGACAGGATCAACGCCAGCATGACGCCCTTGAACCGGAACGACATCCGGGCGAAGGCGTAACCGGCCATCGAGCAGAGCACCAGCTGACCGACGGTCCGGCCGGCGGTGACCGCCACCGACACCCAGAACTGGTCCAGGAACGGCAACCGCTGGAACACCTCGGAGAAGTTGCTCCACTGCAGTTTCGACGGCAGCAGATCGGGTGGGATCGACTGGATCTCGGCCTGGCTGGAGAACGCCATCTTCACCTGCCACAGGAACGGGAACATCATCACCAGGCTGCCCAGGATCAGCACCACATGCGCGATCCGGTTGCTGCCCAGCCGCCGATCCGGCTTACTGGCCATAGTTCACCCACCTCCGCTGGAACCGGAACTGGAACAAGGTCAGCAGCCCGACGACGAGCAGGATCAGTACGGCGACCGCCGCGGCGTACCCGCGCTCGTTGGAGACGAAGGCCGCCTCGTAGAAGAGGAAGACCAGCGACTGCGTCTTCGGCATCACCGGGTTGACCGGCCCGAGAAGCGCGAACAACTGGTCGAACAACTGGAATCCGGCGATCGTGGTGATCACCGACAGGAAGAAGATCGACGGCGTCAGCAGCGGGACGGTGATCGCCCGGAACTGCTGCACCGCACCGGCTCCGTCCAGCGACGCCGCCTCGTACAGCTCGCCCGGGATGCTCTTCAAGCCGGCCGACAACACGACCATGTTGAAGCCGATCGAGAGCCACAGCCCGAGCAGCGCGACCGCGACCAGGGCGAACCACTCCTGCGTGATCCAGGACGGCCCGTCGATGCCGATCACGCCGAGCGCCTGGTTGAGAACGCCGTAATCGCCGTTGTAGATGATCCGCCAGACCAGGGAGATGGCGGTCGGCATCGCGACGTACGGGAGGAAGAAGAGCGTCCGGTAGAGCATCGCGAACCGCAGGTTCGGCCGGTTCAGCAGGCTGGCGAACAGCACCGCGAGTGGGATCCCGAGCAGCACGATCGCCGTGTAGACGACCGTGTTCAGGATCGCCCGGTAGACCTCGGTGTCGCCGACCAGCTGGCTGTAGTTGGCCGCGCCGACCCAGGTGCTGCCGCCGAACGGCCCGGTCTCGGTGAAGCTGTCGTACAGCGTCTTGACCAGCGGCCACAGGTAGAACACCAGTACGCCGAGGAAGGTCGGCAGCACGAACAACCACGGCCACCCGCCATCGGCCGACCGGGACTTACCGCTCACTTCTCCTTGCCCAGTGCCTCGTCCATCTTGGTGGCGACCTCGGGCGCCACCTCCGACATCGGCTTGTCGCCGCCGAACGCCGGGGCGATCAGGTCGGTCTCCAGCTTGTTCCACACCGCGGTGTCCTTGGAGGCCGGGTACGGCTCGGCGTACTGCTCGGCCGCGTCGATGTAGGTCTTCAGGTTGTACGCCGGCGCCGAGTTGACGAAGTCGGTCTGGGTCCCGGTGAACGCCGGGTTCGCGGCACCCGCCTTGGCCTGGATCAGCGCGGCGTCCTTGCTGCCGAGGAAGGCCAGGAACGCGGCGGCCGCGGCCGGGTTCTTCGACTTGGCGCGCATCACGTTGCCGATGCCGTGGATCACGGTCTTCCGGTCACCACTGGGGGCCTTCGGCAACGGCACGACGGTGAAGTCGTCCTTGTACTGCGACTTCAGCGCGGCCGAGACGACCCAGTTGCCGTTCCACATCATCGCGGCCTTGCCGGCGAAGAACCGGTCCTGGCTCGGCGACTCGGCGTTCTGCGCGGCGGTCGGGGTGTAGCCGGCCTTCACCATGTCGGACCAGAACTGCAGTGCCTCGATCGACTTCGGGTCGCTGTACCCGGACTTGCCGTCCTTGATCACGAAGCCGCCGTTGCTCAGCATCGCCGGGTAGTAGTCGGCCTGGTTGCCGAGGGTGTCGGCGGTGGCGAAGATCCCCTTCGAGCCGAGCGCCGCCTTGAGCTTCCCGGCCGCGGCCTTGTAGTCGTCCCAGGTCCACTCGGCCGTCGGCGGTTCCACCTTGGCGTCCGCGAACAACTTCTTGTTGTACCAAAGGGCGATCGTGTCGTAGTCCTTCGGTACGCCGTACTGCTTGCCGTCCAGCGAGTAGAGCTCGTTCAGCGCCTTCGGGTAGTTGGCCGGGTCGACCTGCTTGGCCTCGAGCAGCCCGTCGAGGGTGCCCAGCTGCTTGTTCGCGGCGAACAGCTGGAAGTTCGGTCCGTTCATCCAGAACACGTCGGGCAGGTTGTCCGACGAGGCCTGGGTCTTCAGCTTGGTGAAGTACTGGTCGAAGACGGCCAGTGAGATCGACACCTTGACGTTCGGATACTTGGTGTTGAAGGCCTTGACGATCTCCTGCATCGCGGGCTGCTGGTTCACATCCCAGATCGCGTAGGTGATGTCGCCCTTCACATCGGCGGGGTTGTCGGGGACCTTCGCCTCGCTCCCCGAATCGGAGTTGCTACCGCGGGCGGTCAGCGCCAGGGCGGCCAGGACCACCCCGGCCACGAAGGATGGAATTCGCATCGGCATGTCTCCCTCGGCCGGGCCAGCTCCTTACCAAACTGAGTGGCCATCGGTAAGTAAATAACGGCTCGTGCGTTTGTATCATTGCGCGTGTGTGTTCGCAAGGAGCCTCTCACGAGCACTTCCGACATGGTTAGCGATATCTCAAGCCTTGGCTGAACCGGTTCCGGCGGTTCGCAGGCAGAATGTGCCGGTGACCGAAGCCACCGCCGCCCCGAACGCGCTCGGCCCGCCCCTCGATCCGGAGCACCGGTTGGGGGCCGTGGTCCATCACGACGGCACCACTTTCACGCTGTGGGCACCGGCAGCCGAGCGGGTCGAACTGGTCCTGATCGCCCCGGACGGCAGCCAGCGGAACCTCGACCTGAACCACACCGGCGAGTACTGGACCGGTTTCGTCGGCGGCGTCGGCCACGGCCAGCGCTACGGCTACCGCGTGCACGGACCGTTCGACCCGTCACACGGACTCCGGTTCAACCCGGCCAAGCTGCTGCTCGACCCGTACGCGCGAGCCGTCGACGGATCCCTGGACCACGCCAGCCCGCTGATCTACGACTCCTCCGACGGCGACTCCGCCGGGTACGTCCCGGTCGGCGTGGTGGTCGCCGGCTCCGAGCCGCCACCGCCGATCAGCCGCCCGGTGACCTGGAGCGAAACGGTGATCTACGAGCTTCACACCAAGGGCTTCACCAAGCTCCACCCGGGAGTCCCCGAGCACCAGCGCGGCACGTACGCCGGGCTCGCGCACCCGTCCGTGATCAACTATCTGACCGATCTCGGCGTCACCTCGGTCGAACTGCTGCCGATCCACCAGTTCCTCACCGAGCCGGCCATCGCCGCCCGCGGACTGCCCAACTACTGGGGCTACAACTCGCTGAACTTCTTCAGCCCGCACGCGCAGTACTCGTCGTCGGGCTCGACCGGGGAACAGGTCGCCGAGTTCAAGGCGATGGTCGCCGCGTTCCATGCCGCCGGCATCGAAGTGATCCTGGACGTGGTCTACAACCACACCGCCGAGGGCGGGTTCGACGGCCCGACGCTGAGCTTCCGCGGGATCGACAACCGCGCCTACTACCGGCTCACCCACGGCGGCGTCACCTACGACGTGACCGGGACCGGGAACTCCATCGACACCTCGCACCTGCAGGTCCGCCGCCTGGTGATGGACTCGCTGCGGTACTGGGTGGAGGAGATGGGCGTCGACGGGTTCCGGTTCGACCTGGCCGTCACGCTGATCCGGAACGAGCGGCACGAGGTCGACACCGTCAACCACCCATTCCTCGCCGAGGTGGCCGCCGACCCGGTACTCGGCCGGGTCAAGCTGATCTCCGAACCGTGGGACGTCGGCCAGTTCGGCTATCAGGTCGGCAACTTCGGCACCCCGTGGTCGGAGTGGAACGGCAAGTTTCGCGACAGCGTCCGGGACATCTGGCGGACCTCCTCCGACGGGGTCAAGGACCTCGCCTACCGGCTGTCCGGCTCCAGCGACCTGTACGGCGACGACGGGCGCTACCCGTACGCGTCGATCAACTTCGTCACCGCCCACGACGGGTTCACCCTGCGCGACCTGGTCTCCTACGACCACAAGCACAACGATGCGAACCACGAGGACAACCGGGACGGTACGGACGACAACCGGTCCTGGAACTGCGGTGTCGAAGGCGAGACCACCGACCGACGGGTGCTCGCGCTGCGCAAACGGCAGATGGCGAACCTGATGTCCACGTTGGTGCTGTCCACCGGGGTCCCGATGATCACCGCCGGGGACGAGTGCGGGCGGACGCAGTACGGGAACAACAACCCCTACTGCCAGGACAACGAGCTCTCCTGGTTCGACTGGTCGCTGCCGGCCAAATGGTCGAGTCATCTGGAGCTGACCAAGAAGCTGATCACGTTGCGGGCGGCGCATCCGACGTTGCGGCAGTGGCACTGGTTCTCCGGCCAGCCGGTGGTGCCCGGCGGCCGCAAGGACATGTCCTGGATCGCGCCGCACGGTGGTGAGATGACCGAGGCGGACTGGCACGACGGGAACCTGCGCACGATCGGGATGTTCCTGGCCGGCGACGCGCTCCGCGGTACCGATGCCGAGGGCAACATGCTGACCGACAACTCGTTCCTGCTCGCGCTGAACGCGACCGCCGAGGCGCGCGAGGTCGTCGTACCGGACGCGTCCTGGGCGCCGGCGTACGAGGTCGTGCTGGACACGTCGCATTCGGGCGTCACCGAGGTCGAGGCGGGTGCCGTCGTACCGCTTGCTCCCCGATGTCTGGTCCTGCTCCGCGCGCTCTGAATCGATGGTGAGATTTGGCTCCGTGTTGTACGGTCGATGATCACCAACTGTTCACTTGCGGGCCACCTGCGCGGCCGCTGATATCCGGAGGGGGGCCCGGATGTTATTCCTGCGATCAGGACGAGAGCCGCGACGGCGGACACGTCCCGACAACACCACGCCGATCGGCGTACTCCACCAGGTCGTGGTGCGCTGGGGTGATGCCGAGAGAACGACCCCACGTCATACCGTCCAGCGGTGGTGTGACGGCGTCGCGTCCATCGACATCCAGGCCCGGACCTACGCCGATTTCTGGCGGCAGCAGAACGAGACCGCACTCGCGGCCGAGGGTCCCCTGTGGGTGGTGCTCGGCGATTCGACGGCTCAGGGCCTCGGCGCGTCGTCCCCATGGCACGGCTATGTCGGCCAGGTGCTGACCAAGCTGGACCGTTCCGATCGTCCGTGGCGCGTGGTCAACCTGTCCCGCTCCGGCGCCCAAACAGGCCACGTGCTCGACGACCAACTCCCCCTCGTCCAGCAGCTCGGCGTGGAGCCGGACCTGGTGACCTGCGGCATCGGCAGCAACGACATCCTCGGTACGCCGCCCGGACGGTTCCGCAACAACCTCCAGGAGTTGATCCGGCGACTGCCCTCGTCGTCGGTGGTGATGGACCTCCCGGTTCCGGACCGGTTCTGGACCATTGGCGGCGTCTGCAGCCCGTACGTCGCCGGCATCAACCGCCTGATCCGCGCCGCCGCGTCCAACCGGGGTCTCCCGGTCGCCGAGCTGTCCCGCCACGTCCGCCCACCCTGGCGCGACAAGCTCGCCGCCGACCGCTTCCACCCCAACGACGCCGGCTACCGCCACCACGCGGACGCCCTTCTCGCCGCGCTGCCCGCAGTGGTTCCACAGCACTGATCCGGTTTGCCGCTTCACTCTGCCCCTGGGGCAAGGTGAAGACTTGCCCGCATGGACGAGGTTGTCGAGCTGACGATCAGTGAGTTCGGGCGGCGCGCGGGGCTCTCGCACAAGGCCCTGCGGCTGTACGACGTGTCGGGGTTGCTGCCGCCGGCCCGGGTGGATCCGGTCAACGGCTACCGGCGGTACGACGAGGCGCAGCTGGAGCGGGCCCGGCGGATCAGTGTGCTGCGTCAGCTCGACATGCCGTTGACCACGATCGCGGAGGTGCTGGCCGGGACCGATGAGGAGGCGCTCATCCGGTTGGACCGTTGGTGGGCTGCCTCGGAGGCGACCAGCGAGGCGCGGAAGGCGACCCTGGAGTACCTGCGGGACCGGTTGATCCGGTCTGGGTCGCCAGGGTTGAGTCCGCGGCCGGTGCTGGTGCGGGAGGTACCGGAGACCAAGATCGCCTCGATCCGGCACGACACGGACCAGCAGGCGCTGGTCGGGGCGATCGTGTCCTCGACGATGATGTTGCGCTCCCATTTGGTGGCTTCCGGCGCCACGCTGCCCGGAGGATCGATGGTGATCTACCACGGTCAGGTCACGCCGGAGAACGAGGCGACCGTCGAGGTCTGCGTGCCGTTCACCGGGACCGTCGATCCGGCCGGGCCGATCGGGATCCGGGTCGAGCCGGCCCATACCGAGGCCTACTGCACGATCACCAAGGACGAGTGCGCGTATCCGCGGATCATGCTCGCCTACGACCTGGTCCAGGACTGGGTCCGCGGCACAGGTTCGCCCCGGACCGGCGCCGCCCGCGAGGTGTACGACCCCAGCTTCCAGGACCTGCCCGGTTCAGCGCCGGCCGTCGACATCGCAGTACCGATCTGAATCCCAGCACCGATCTGAGTCCCATGACCGACCTGAATCGCATCGCAGCATCGATCTGAGGGGAACGACCAATGAGCTTTGCCGCCCAGTCCGCCTACAGCAACCCCGGTGAGTACGCCGCGCTGCTCGACGTCTTGCCGTCGGACGTCGCCGGGATCACCGACGTGGTCCGCAATGTGCTGATCCACTATCGCGGTGGCGGGATCGAGTTCACCGGCGAGCGGCTGGAGGAGATCAACCATCGCTGGATCGACGACCTGCTCGCGACCGACCAGCGGCGCAACGGCACCCCGTTGGCGACTCCGCGCGAGCCGGCCGATCGGGTCGCCGGTTGCTGCCGGGACTACACCCTGCTGACCGTCTCCGCCCTTCGGCACAAGGGGATTCCGGCTCGCAGCAGGATCGGGTTCGCGCCGTACTTCGTGCCCGGGTTCAACTGCGATCACGTCGTCGCTGAGTACTGGAACGGCGACCGATGGGTGATGGTCGACGCGCAGCTCGAACCAGGTGAGCACTGGGGATTCGACGTACAGGACATGCCGGCTGGGAAGTTCCGGTCGGCCGCGGAGGTGTGGCTCGGGTACCGGTCGGGTGAGCTGGACGGGGACCTGTTCGGGGTGGATCCGTCGCTGCCGTTGAAGGGTGGCTGGTTCATCCGGGACTACGTGTTCCTGCAGCTGGCGCATCTGCAGTGCGACGAGGTACTGCTCTGGGACGGGTTCGGCGGGATGGCCGACGACCTGGAGATGGACCTCGGCCCGACCGACGAGGTCGCCGCGCTCCTGGTCGCCTCCGATGCCGGCGACGAGGCCGCGACCACGAAACTCCGCGACCTCTACCGCGAGGACCCCGAATGGCACCCGGCCGACCGCCTAGAGGTCCACTCCCCCACCGGCACCCCGCCGTACTACGTCAACGTCACAACGCGCGAGCAGACCCCAGCGACCTGACCCCGCCTCCCCGCCGCAGACCTGCTCCGCCCGGGTGAAATCTCAGAGGCTAGCCCTTCAGGTAATGGTTGCCCCCTCAGATTCTCGGGGGGTAACCATTCACCTCGGAGGCTAGCCTCTGAGATGCGACGGGGAGCCGCTCGGACTACGGGTGCTCGGACTACGGGTGCTCAGAACTCCGAGGGTGCTCAGAACTCCGAGCCGACGGGGAGGTCCGGGGTGTTGGGGTCCTCGGGGTCGGAGGGGCCGGCGGCGAGGCCGAGTTCGGCCGGGCTGGCCAGCATCGGGTGCTTCGGCACCACCCGGACGGTGTAGCCGAACGGGCCGGTCCGGTCCAGCTTCAGCTCACCCTCGAACCGGTGCCGGTTGCCCTCGTAGGTCTCCGCCAGCGACAGCGACTCGCGGACCGCGTCGGTGATCTCGTCGTTGGTGTCGACCCGGCCGTGCAGGGCCTCCACGTCGATGTCGGCCGGGGTCAGCTCGCCGAGCGTGACGAACGCGCGGATGCCGACCGTCGTACCGAGCTGCGGTACGTCGCCGAGACCCTGCAGCTCCACGTGATCCACGCGAACAGCAGACCAGGCGGACCGGACCTTCTTCTTCCAGTCGGCCAGTTCGCGCGCACCGTCGTACGTCGAGTTGAGCTGCCGGGACGACTGGGCTGCCGGGACGTACAGCCGCTGGACGTAGTCGCGGACCATCCGGGTGGCGAGCACCTTCGGGCCGAGCTCCTTGATCGTGTGCCGGAGCATCTCGATCCAGCGGCCCGGCACCTCGCCGTCGTAGAACCGGGGCGCGACCTGCTTCTCGATCAGGTCGTACAGCGCGTGCGCTTCGAGATCGTCGCGCCGGTCGGTGTCCTCGATCCCCTCGGCCGACGGGATCGCCCAGCCGAACTCGTCGTCGTACCACTCGTCCCACCAGCCGTCGCGGATGGACAGGTTGAGCGCACCGTTCAGCGCCGCCTTCATCCCCGACGTGCCGCACGCCTCGTACGGCCGGAGCGGGTTGTTCAGCCAGACGTCGCAGCCCGGGTACATCGGCTGGGCCAGCGCGATGTCGTAGTCGGGCACGAACACGATCCGGTGCCGAACCTCCGGGTCGTCGGCGAACCGGACCATCTCCTGGATCAGCTTCTTGCCACCCTCGTCGGCCGGGTGCGCCTTACCCGCGATGACGATCTGGATCGGCCGCTGCGGGTGCAGCAGCAGCGCCTTCAGCCGGGCCGGGTCGCGCAGCATCAGCGTCAGCCGCTTGTACGACGGGACGCGGCGGGCGAATCCGACGGTCAGCACGTCCGGGTCCAGGATCGAGTCGACCCAGCCCAGTTCGGCCTCGCTGGCGCCCCGGTTGATCCAGGACGCGCGGACCCGGGCCCGGGTGTCGTCGATGAAGCGCTGCCGCAGGATCCGCTTGGTCTCCCAGAGCTGCGCGTCGGTGGTCTTGTCCAGACCCTCGAACATGCCCTCGGAGTCGCCCTGGTCGGCGTTCGCGTAGGTGAGCTGGGAGATCTCCCGGGCCACCCAGGTCGGCGCGTGCACGCCGTTGGTGATCGAGGTGATCGGCACGTCGGACGAGTCGAAGCTCGGCCACAGTCCGGAGAACATCCCCCGGCTGACCACACCGTGCAGCTTGGACACACCGTTGGCGCGCTGGGCCAGTCGCAGGCCCATGATCGCCATGTTGAACACGGCCGGGTCGCCGCCCTCGAAGTCCTCGGCGCCGAGCTCGAGGATCCGGTCGATCGGGACACCGTCGCCGAACACGTCCGGCGAGAAGTGCTGCTGGATCAGCTCCACCGGGAACCGGTCGATACCGGCCGGGACCGGCGTGTGGGTGGTGAATACGGTGCCGCCGCGGGCGACCTCGAGCGCGGTGTCGAAGTCGTGCCCGCTCTCGGCCAGCTCGCGGATCCGCTCGACCCCGAGGAAGCCGGCGTGGCCCTCGTTGGTGTGGAACGCCTCCGGCGCCGGGTGACTGGTGATCCGGCAATACGTGCGGACCGCGCGGACACCGCCGACACCGAGCAACAACTCCTGGAGCAACCGGTGCTCCGTGGTACCGCCGTACAGCCGGTCGGTCACCTCGCGCTCGGCCGGCTCGTTCTCCTCCATGTCGGAGTCGAGCATCAGCAGCGGCACGCGGCCGACCTGGGCGATGAAGATCTGGGCGTGCAACTCCCGGCCGCCCGGCAGCGTCACGGTGACGGTGGCCGGTGCGTCACCGTCGCGGAGCAGGCTGATCGGCAGCCCGTCCGGATCGACCAGCGGGTACCGCTCCTGCTGCCAGCCCTCACGGTTCAGCGACTGACCGAAATAGCCGTGCCGGTACAGCAGGCCGACGCCGATCAGCGGCACACCGAGGTCACTGGCCGCCTTCAGGTGGTCACCGGCCAGGATGCCGAGACCACCGGAGTACTGCGGCAGCACGTGGGTGATGCCGAACTCCGGGGAGAAGTAGGCCACCGAGCTGACCGGCGTCCCCGCGTCGGCCTGGAACCACCGCTCGCCGGTGACGTAGGCGTTCAGGTCGGACACAGCCAGTTCCAGCCTTCGCAGGAAGGCCTGGTCGTTCGCCAGCTCGTCGAGCCGGGCCGCCGGGACCTCACCGAGAAGCTTGACCGGGTCACCGCCGGTGGTGCGCCACAGCTGGGGGTCGACAGCCTCGAAGACATCTTGGGTCTCGGGGTGCCAGGCCCAGCGCAGGTTGTTCACCAGGGTGCCGAGACCGGTCAGCGGCTCGGGCAGGACAGGGCGGACGGAGAATCGTCGTATCGCTCGCACCGGGACACCGTACCGGCCACAGGTGCACGGAACACGTTCGGGATGCGTCAATCTTGCAGGACGAGCAAGATTTTGCAGCAGCGGAACCCGGACCGTGATGCCTGACCTCGCGGTGGGTGGGTATCGAATCAGTGCTGCGTGGCGTGTCTGGCCACTCCGAACCGATAACGTCAGACCTGTCACCCGACTTGTCCGATCCATAAGCCGGAAAGCGAGTTCATCGACCACCATGACTGGGCGCATCCCGATCACCGACGTCACCCCGACCGTCGACGCCGGAGCGTATCCGGCGAAGGCGTCAGTCGGCGAGACGTTCACCATCGCGGCCACGGTTTTCCGTGAGGGCCACGACGCGGTGAACGCCAACGTCGTCCTGACCTCGCCTTCGGGGCAGACCAGACGGATGCTGATGACCCCGGTCGGCCAGGGCTCGGACCGCTGGACCGTCGAGGTCACCCTGCAGGAGCGGGGCGCGTGGACGTTCGCCGTCGAAGGCTGGAGCGACCCGTACGGGACGTGGCGGCACAACGCCGAGATCAAGATCCCGGCCGGGATGGACGTCGACCTGATGTTCGCCGAAGGGGCCGCCTTCTTCGACCGCGCAGCGGCCGGCGTACCGCCCGCGGTGCGGCT
Organism: Kribbella caucasensis; assembly: GCF_004361855.1. GTDB lineage: Bacteria > Actinomycetota > Actinomycetes > Propionibacteriales > Kribbellaceae > Kribbella > Kribbella caucasensis. The sequence goes on along the minus strand of NZ_SNWQ01000002.1, from coordinate 480,475 downwards.
GGACCGGGCCACCCTGACCGATGCCGCGCAGGCGCTGGCCAACGGCGCGTTGCCGCCCGAGGCCCGGCTCGCCGCGGGGATCTCGCCGCAGGTCCGCGCCGCGCTCGGGCGCTACCCGGTGCGCGAGCTGATCACGTCGTCCGAGACCTATCCGGTGTGGGTGGATCGGACCCGTGCGTTGTACGGCAGCTGGTACGAGTTCTTCCCGCGGTCCGAAGGCGCGCAGTACGACGAATCGACCGGCCAGTGGACATCGGGCACGCTCCGTACCGCGGCGAAGCGGCTGGACGCGGTCGCCGCGATGGGGTTCGACATCCTTTACGTACCGCCGGTGCACCCGATCGGGCACTCGTTCCGCAAGGGCCCGAACAACACCCTCGACCCCAAGCCGGGCGATCCGGGGTCGCCGTGGGCGATCGGTTCCGAGGACGGCGGGCACGACGCGATCCACCCCGAGCTCGGCACCTTCGAGGACTTCGACTACTTCGTCGGCCGGGCTCGTGAGGCCGGCCTGGAGGTCGCGATCGACCTGGCCCTGCAGGCGTCGCCAGACCACCCGTGGGTGAAGGAGCACCCGAAGTGGTTCTCGGTCCGCGCCGACGGCTCGATCGCGTACGCGGAGAACCCGCCGAAGAAGTACCAGGACATCTACCCGATCAACTTCGACAACGATCCCGAAGGCATCTACGCCGAGGTACTGCGGATCGTGAAGCTGTGGATCGCGCACGGCGTCACCGTGTTCCGGGTGGACAACCCGCACACCAAGCCGGTCAACTTCTGGGAGTGGCTGCTCGGGGAGATCCGCAAGACCGACCCGGACGTGGTGTTCCTGTCCGAGGCGTTCACCCGGCGGCCGATGATGCAGGAGCTGGCCAAGGTCGGCTTCCACCAGTCGTACACGTACTTCACCTGGCGCAACGAGAAGTGGGAGCTGGAGGAGTACCTGCAGGAGCTGACCAAACAGACCGGGCACTTCCTCCGGCCGAACTTCTTCGTCAACACCCCGGACATCCTGACCGCGTACCTGCAGTACGGCGGTCCGGGGGCGTTCAAGATCCGCGCGGCGATCGCGTCCACCTCGTCGCCGGCCTGGGGTGTCTACGCGGGCTACGAACTGTTCGAACACGTCGCGCTGCGGCCCGGGTCCGAGGAGTACCTGGACACGGAGAAGTTCCAGCTCCGCCCACGCGACTGGGAGGCCGCCGAACGTGAGGGCCGCAGCCTTGCGCCGTACCTGACGCTGCTGAACAACATCCGGCGGCGGCACCCGGCCCTGCAGCAACTGCGCAACCTCAGCCTGCACTCGGTCGAGGACGAGGCGATCATGTGCTACTCCAAGCGCACGACCGGTCCCGACGGCCACACGGACACGGTCATCGTGGTCGTCAACACCGACCCGCATTCGGTCCGCGAGTCGCTCGTCCACCTCGACATGGCCGCGCTCGGCATGCGCCCGGACGACACCTTCACCGTGTACGACGAGATCACCGGCGCCACCTGGCGTTGGGGCCAGCAGAACTACGTCCGCCTGGATCCCAATGGCGACCCGGCCCACATCCTCGCCGTACGCCGCGGCCAGGCCTGACGCGCTTTGTCGGAATATGCACATCTTGGTGTCTACAGCGATTGGGTAGAGGCTGCTGCCGGCCCGCGCGCCCGGGCCGGCAAGCCTCAGCCTTCTGCGGTTCGTGACCTGGTCCGGGACCTCCTCGCTGTGCCTGTTGCAGTTGAGTTGCCGGCCGATCTGCGGGTGGAACGCCGGTGGACCAGGGACGGCATTGTCGGCGAGGAGCTGTCCTACTCGGTCGGCTTCGGCCCCCGGACCGTCGCCTGGTTGCTCCGACCCGCTGGCGCGACTCGTCCCCTGCCCGGGGTGCTTGCGTTGCACGGTCACGACGGCAACAAGTACTACGGCAAGGAGAAGATTGCCGACGGTCCTGATCCCGTCCCAGATTTTGTCGCCGCTGGGCGTTCCACTTACTACGAGGGACGGGCCTTCGCCAACGACCTCGCCCGCGACGGATTCGCCGTACTCGTCACCGACGCCTTCGCCTGGGGAAGCCGCCGCTTCCCACTACCCGAGATGCCGCCGCGAATCCAAGCCCTCGGCAACCTCTCGGCCGGCCCCAATCCCGGCGAGGCCGAGCTCTACAACGCCGCCGCGTCACATCACGAGCACCTACTCGAGAAATACTGCTCCCTACTAGGTACGACGTTCGCCGCTGTCGTCGCGCGCGAAGACCGGATCGCCCTGAACTACTTGCGCTCCCGCCCCGACACCACCGATTTCGTCGGCAGCGTCGGCCTATCCGGCGGCGGCTGCCGCTCAGCCCTGCTCCAAGCCTCCAGCGACCACCTCTCCGCCGCCGTCATCGTCGGCATGATGGGCACCTACGACTCCCTGCTGGACCACAGCGTCGTCGACCACACCTGGATGCTCATGCCCGCCGGCTTCGCCCGCCACGCCGACTGGCCCGACCTGGCAGCCTGCCGCACCCCCGCACCACTACTCGTCCAGTACAACCGCCACGACGAACTCTTCCCCCATGCCGGCGCCCAAGCAGCCCACGCCCGAATCACCGCCCACTACGCCACCTCCCCCAGCTCCTACACCGGCTTGTTCTACGACGGTCCCCACAAGTTCGACCAGGTCATGCAACAAGCCGCCACCACCTGGCTCCACAACCAGACCTGACTAGAGCGGGACGGTTTCGGGGTACTTCAGGCCGGTGCCGGTGTTGAGGGCGACTACCTGGTCCGACTGTTTGATCCAGCCGAACTCGCGGAGTTGGGCGATGGCGGCGAAGTTGGCGGCGCCTTCGGGGCAGATGAACGCGCCTTCGAGCTCGGCGCAACGGCGTTGGGCGGCGAGGATATCCGCGTCATCGACGGCGACGGCGCAGCCGCCGGTTTCCGCGATCGCTTGCAGGACAAGGAAATCGCCGAGCGCCTTGGGCACAGTGATGCCGAAGGCAACCGTCTGCGCATCGGGCCAGGGCTCACTCTCGGGCGCACCCTTCTCCCATGCCTTCACGATCGGCGCACACCCGGTTGACTGGACAGCGACCAGGCGCGGCAGCGGACCGTCGACCCAGACGAGCTCAGCCAGTTCGTTGAGCGCCTTCCAGATACCGATGATCCCCACCCCACCACCGGTCGGGTACAGGATCACATCCGGCAGCTTCCACCCCAACTGCTCCGCGATCTCCAGCCCCATCGTCTTCTTGCCCTCGATCCGGTACGGCTCCTTCAACGTCGACACATCCTGATACCCGCCCCGAGTCGCCAACTGCTCGCGCACGAACGCCCCCGCATCCCCGATCAGCCCGTCGATCAGATGCAGTTCCGCCCCGACCACCGACACCTCACGCCGACAGATCTCCGGCGCCGCGATCGGCATCGCGATCAACGCCTCCATCCCAGCTCGAGCCGCGTACGTCGCCCACGCCGACCCCGCATTCCCATTGGTCGGCATCGCGATCTTCTGTACCCCGACCTCCCGAGCCCGCGACACCCCCACCGCAGCCCCACGCGCCTTGAACGTCCCAGTCGGGATCAGCCCTTCATCCTTCATCAGCAGCCGATCCACCCCCAGCTCCCGCCCGTACCGCGGCAGGCCGACCAACGGCGTCATCCCCTCCCCCAGACTCACCACGTTCGCCACATCCCGCACCGGCAACAGTTCGTGATACCGCCACAAATCCGGCGCCCGCCCCGCCACTTCCCCCTTGCTCAACCCCGCCCGCACCTCATCCAGCTCATACCGAGCCAACAAGGGCGACCCGCACGAACACACCCCAATCACCTGATCAGCCTCATGCGCCCGCCCACACCGAGGACACTCCAGCCACCCCAACCCCGAATATCGCACGCCCCCGACGCTACCCGCCGCCCCCTTCCCCAACCCCGCACACCCACCCCAATCCCCGACCTTGAGCACCCGCCAGCCACAAAGTCACGCCGATCGCGACCACCGGGTGCCCAAAGTGCGACACCTGCCACAGCGCGGAAACTTTTGGTCGCCATCCCTCTGCGGCAATTTGTCACCGTCCTCCGACCCAACCTCTCCGAACCGAGCAACAGCGGAGACAGGTTGCCGTCGCGGCCGCGGGTGGCTCAGACCGAGCGAAGTCGACGACCCCGGCGCCCGGATCCCGTCCGCCCGCGCCCGAGAACCTGGGACCTTGAACAACAACCCGGGACCGTGAACTGGCTATTACATGTTCAAGCCCCCCACGTCCTGACCGAGGTCCCAACGACGGCCCCGACCCGGCCAGATCCCCGGTTACCACCGACTGTTCGCCCCGGGCCCCGGCCCCGATCCCGTTCACCGCCGACTGTTCGCCCCCGACCAGGCGCCCCCGATGCGAGCCGGCGCACAACGAAGCTCGCCATACAGCGCGACCACGACCATCCGACCCGAACCACGCGACCTCAAACCACGCGCCCCGACCACGCGGCCCGGAACCACGCGACACCAAGCCACGCCCCGAACCACGCGACCCGGAAACCACGCGACCACAAGCCACGCGCCCCCCGACCGCACTCGCCCCTGCCGATCCCGCCTACAACACGGACAGCAGTTTGCGGAGGGTCTCGCGTGCGGCGTCCAACTCCGCGACCGTGACACCGGCACGGGTGAGGCGTTGGGTGCGGTCGGCATCGGACGCCGCGACCAGCTGTTTCAGCGTCTGACGACCAGCGGTGGACAACTGATGCAACGGCGACCGTTGATGGTCCGGGTTGTCGGTCCGCTCGAGGATGCCCTCGGCAACCAGTTCGTCGACCACCCGCTGGACGCTCTGCCGCACCAACCCCAACCGCCGCGCCACCGCCGGCACCGTCAGCGGCTGCTCCGACACCACGCTCATCACATGCCACCGCGCCACCGACTGCCCGTACGCCGAAGCCGTGGCCTCGCTGGTCCGCCGGGACAACCCAGCCAACTCATAAACATCAGCCACCAGCAACCGATAACTCTCCGCCCGCGTCACCTTGACAGCCTACTGTCAAGTCAGGCCCCTCGCCGTCACCCCGCGCACTAGATATGGGCGGTTGGGGCGGGAGGGTGACGACGGCGCGGATGACGGCGGTCCGGGCGGATGGTCAGCGCGGGGCGAGTATGTGGTGGGTGGGCGGGTCGGGGCGGTGCGGAGTCGACGGCGCGGGTGGGTGGGGCCGCCGGGTATCTGGTGGGCGGAGGGCCGTCCGCCCCGGGCCGCCGTCACCGCTCGCGGCGGCCGCCCCGGGCCGTCGTCACGCCGGGCCGTCGTCACGCCGGGCCGTCGCCACCCCGGGCCGTCGTCATGCCGGGCCGTCGTCACGCCGGGCCGTCGTCACCCGGAGGCGGGCTAACCGGCGCGGAGGCCTGGGCGTTGGTGGTCTGCGAGGCGGAAGCCTGTGCCGCGGACCGCGTCGATTGTGATGGTTGTGCCGAGTTCGTCGAGCTTTCGGCGCAGTCGCTTCACCACCGAGTGCACATCCGCAGTCCCCCGCAGATGCCCATTCCGCCACACGGCCTGATGCAGTGCCTCGTACGTCCAGACCCGGAGCGGCTCCGTCATCAACCGGGTCAGCAGGTTCTGCTCCAGTTCCGTCAGCGGCACCTCATCCCCACGCCACTGCGCGACCCCACGGACCGAGTCGATCGTGAGCACCTCTCCCCCATCCGCGGCGGCCGGCCCAGGACGACGTACCGGCTCGTGATCGACCTCAGACCCACCAGGCGGAAGAGGCACAGGCGTGATCAACTTCCGCAACTCCTCCAGCGACGAGACCAGCAGCAGCGGCGCGACGTCGTCGACGAGTTCGGCCAGCCGGACGCGTTCCTCCAGGGATGCGGCGACGGCGATGAGGAGTGGGAACGGCGGCTGGGTCGAGGCCGGATCGGGGGCGGGGACACGGGCGGTGACCATCTGATCACGATGTCAACCCCTGCCTCGAATCGTCAACGAACTGACAAATTCTGGCAAAACTTGCCCAGAATGCCCGAACCGCTAGTGACAACTTGCTCACGAAGTGTGCTTGTGAGCCCTCACATCTGACACATAGGGTCCAATTCGGGTCGCAGGCGTCACACGCCGCGACCTGGGGGGCACGGTGTGTTCGCGGAACCGGTTCAAAGCCGCGGACCCCGGCACCCTCGCACGTTGGCTCGGGGGCCGACTCGGGGATGTCAAGTGAGGGGCTGCAATGTCACATCAACGGAGAAGGGGACTCACCAGATCACTGGTGGGTGCCCTGGCGGCGCTGGCGGTCGTGACGACCGGCCTGGCCGCGAGCGGTCTGGCCGCCCAGGCCGCACCGCCCACCAAACCTGTAGCGACGCCCGCACCGGCGTCCAAGATCAAGCCGGAACTGCTGGCCAAGCTGGAGGGCAAGGACGCCAAGGAGGCGACCGACTACTGGGTCCGGTTCAGCGCCAAGGCGGACCTGGCCAAGGCGAGCACCATCACGGACTGGGACCAGCGGGGTACCGCGGTCGCCGCGGCGCTGCGCAAGACCGCCGCTGAGAGCCAGGCCAAGGTGCGCGCCGAACTGGACGCGCAGAACGTGAAGTACCAGGCGTTCTGGGGCACCAACGCGATCCGCGTCTCCAGCGGTTCGCTGGCACTGGCCCAGAAGCTGGCCGGGCACACCGAGGTCGAGGGGATCTACAACCCGACCGTGCTCGAGGTGCCGAAGGTGACTCCAGGCACGGACGAGCACCAGATCAACGCGCTCGAGTGGGGCATCGCGAACATCAACGCCGACGACGTCTGGTCGCAGTACGGCGACAAGGGCGAGGGCATCGTCATCGCCAACATCGACACCGGCGTCCAGTACGACCACCCGGCGCTGGTGAACTCGTACCGCGGCAACCTGGGCAACGGCCAGTTCGACCACAACTACAACTGGTACGACGCGGCCGGCACCTCGCCGAGCGCGCCGGCCGACGGCAACGGCCACGGCACCCACACGATGGGCACGATGGCCGGTGACGACGGTGCGGGTAACCAGATCGGGGTCGCGCCGGGCGTGAAGTGGATCGCCGCGAACGGCTGCTGCCCGAGCGACGCCGCGCTGATCGCCTCCGGCGAGTGGATGCTCGAGCCGACCAATCTCGCGGGCCAGAACCCGGACGCGAGCAAGCGGCCGAACATCATCAACAACTCGTGGGGCAGCCAGCAGCCGTCCAACGACCCGTTCATGGAGGACATCACGCTGGCCTGGACCGCGTCCGGGATCTTCGGCGCGTTCGCCAACGGCAACAGCGGGGCGGGCGGCTGTAACACCAGCGGGTCGCCGGGCAGCCTGGAGAGCAACTACTCCGTCGGCGCCTACGACATCAACAACGCGATCGCCTCGTTCTCCGGCCGCGGGGTCGGCCAGAACGGCGTGATCAAGCCGAACATCTCGGCACCCGGCGTCAACGTCCGGTCGAGCATCCCGGGCAGCTCGTACGCGAGCTTCAACGGCACGTCGATGGCCACCCCGCACTTCGCGGGCGCCGTCGCGCTGCTGTGGGCCGCCTCGCCGGCGCTGAAGGGCGACGTCGCGGCGACCCGTGCGCTGTTCGACAACACCGCGATCGACGTGGCGAACAGCCAGTGCGGTGGCACCACGGACGACAACAACGTCTTCGGTGAAGGCCGGCTGGACGCGCTCGCACTGCTGAACGCGGCTCCGATCGGCGACACCGGCACGCTGTCCGGAAAGGTCACCACCACTGCCGGCGCCGCTCTGCCGGGAGCGACGGTCACCGTCACCGCCGCAGGCCAGCCGGACCGCGCGCTGACCACCGCCTCGGACGGCGGCTACTCGGCCGTGCTGCCCGCCGGTGACTACTCCCTGAGCGTCACGGCGTTCGGCTACAAGAGCCAGACCGCCACGGCGACGATCACCGCGAACACGACCACCACCAAGGACTTCAGCCTCGAGGCCGCGCCGACGGTCAACGTGGGCGGCACCATCTCGGACGGCTCCGGCCACGGCTGGCCGCTGTACGCGAAGGTGAGCGTCGAGGGTCCTGGCGGCGTGTTCGACTACACCACCCCGACCAACGGCCGGTACAGCTTCCAGGTGCCGTCCAGCACGACGTACACGCTGAAGGTCGAGGCGCAGTACCCGGGGTACGAGTCGGTCAGCGTGCCGATCACGGTCGGTGCGGGCAACCTGATCAAGAACGTCGCGGTGCCGGTCCGGGCCGATTCCTGCACCACCGCACCGGGGTACAAGTACGGCTCCGACGGTGTCTACGAGACGTTCGACGCGAAGGTCGCGCCGAGCGGCTGGACCGTGGTGGACAACAAGGGCAACGGCCAGGTCTGGAAGTTCGAGGACGTCGGCAACCGGGGCAACCTGTCCGGCGGCTCGGGCGGCTTCGCGATCGTCGACAGCGACCGGTACGGCGCGGGGCAGTCGCAGGACACCTCGCTCGTCAGCCCGGTGGTTGACCTGACGAACGTGGCCGCTCCGGTGGTCAAGTTCAACCAGGACCTCAACTGGCTCGGCGGCGAGAAGGCCAATGTCGACCTGTCGATCGACGGTGGTACCACCTGGACCACTCTGGTCAGCCAGGTCGCCGACGCCCGCGGTGTGAAGGAGATCGCCATCCCGCAGGCGGCCGGGCAGTCAGCGGTACAGGTCCGGTTCCACTACTACGACGCCTCGTACGAGTGGTGGTGGGAGGTCGACTCCGTCCTGATCGGCAGTGCGATCAGCTGTGACCCGGTCGGTGGCGGTCTCGTCGTCGGCAACGTGAAGGACGCCAACACCAGCGGTTTCGTGAACGGCGCCGTCGTCACCCGTGACGACGCACCGGCCGAGACCGCGACCACCGTCGCGACGCCCGACGACACGGGCCTGAGCGACGGCTTCTACTGGATGTACTCGTCGGAGTCCGGCTCGCACGGCTTCACCGCCAAGGCCGGCAACTACGTCAGCTCGACCCAGACCGTCGACGTCGAGGCCGACTGGGTCACCGCGTCGAACCACTCCCTCGCGGCCGGCCGTCTGGTGGTCACACCGGGTGTGGTCTCAGGTACGGCGAAGCTGCCGACCGGCAAGGTGACCAAGTCCTTCACCGTCAAGAACACCGGTGGCGCACCGGTGGACGTGAAGTTCGGCGAGAAGGACGGCGGCTTCGAGATCCAGAACGCGGACGGCAGCACCACCACCAAGGCCGAGGTGCTCTTCGGTGAAGGTGCTCCGCTGCAGCGGCTGCAGGTGCCGACCTCGTTCGCCAACCTGCTCGCGGGCAAGTCGTCCGGTACGCCGGCCGCAGCGCTTCCGCAGGCGGCGCCGTGGGCCGACATCGCCGACTACCCGGCCAACGTGATGGACAACCGGGTGGTCAACGTGGACGGCAAGATCTACTCGATTGCCGGTGGCAACGGTAGTGCGTCGACCGCGAACAGCTACGTGTACGACCCGGCCTCGCTGGCATGGACCGCGATCGCACCGCTGCCGGCGGCGCGCAACGCGATCACGGTCGGCGTGGTCGACGGCAAGATCATCGCCAGCTCCGGCTGGGGTGCGTCCGGTCCGGATGCGGCGACCTGGTCCTACGATCCGGCGGCCAACGCCTGGACCGCACTGGCGAACAACCCGGCTCCGCGCGCGGCGGCGGGTCAGGCCGTACTGGACGGCAGGCTGTACGCCGTTGGTGGGTGCACCACCTCCAGCTGCTTGCCGATGTCCAACACGGTGGTTCGCTACGACCCGGCGGCGAACGCCTGGGAGACGCTGGCCAACTACCCGCAGAACGTGGCGTTCGCATCCTGCGGCGCGATCGACGGCTCGCTGTACTGCGCCGGTGGTAACACCGGATCGGCGTCACTGACGAACGGGTACGTGTACGACCCGTCCGCCAACGCGTGGTCGCCGATCGCCAACGCCCCGGCCGACCACTGGGCGGCGTCGTACGCCGTCGCCGGTGGCAAGCTGCTCGTCGTCGGCGGTGTCCAGGCGGGTGCCGTCACCAACGCGGGCTTCGCCTACGACCCGGCTGCCGGGACCTGGGCGGCGCTGCCGAACGCCAACATGCCGAAGTACCGCGGCGGGGCGGCGTGCGGTTTCTACAAGGTCGGTGGTTCGTCCGGCGGCTTCAACGCGACCGCGGACAGTGAGGCCCTGCCGGGTCTCGAGGACTGTGCCGAGTCGTCGGCGGATGTCAGCTGGCTGGGCATCGACAAGACCGAGGCCACCCTGGCCCCGGGCGCCAGCACCATCGTCAAGGTGACTCTCAGCGCGACCGTCGACCAGCCGGGCAAGTACTCCGGCCAGGTGACGATCCGGGAGAACACCCCGTACTCCGTCACCCCGGTGGCTGTGACCATGACCGTCACCCCGCCGACCACCTGGAGCAAGCTGATGGGCACCGTCACCGGAGTACCCACCTCCGGCGCGACGGCCCCACTCCCGGGCGCCATCGTCCAGGTCGACTCCTGGGCGCAGTCGTACACCTTCATCACCGACAACGCCGGCAAGTACGCGCACTGGCTGGACCGTCGCAACAACCCGCTCACCCTGATCGCCGCCAAGGACGGCTACAAGCCCCAGACGCGCACCACGCGCCTGGTCGCGGGCGAACCAGTAGTAGAGGACTTCGCCCTGAAGTCCATCAAGTAGTAGTCACCTAGCACCACGCCGGCCCCGCCCAGAACCTTTGGGCGGGGCCGGCTGTGCTGCTGACGGGTTGTTTCAGGCGGCGGGGAGTAGGTGGAAGCCGACGCCTCGGACTGCGTGGATGGTGACGGCGGCGCCCAGGTCGGCGAGTTTTTGGCGGAGACGTTTGACTACTGAGTGGATGTGGGAGCCATGGCCTAGGTGTTCGTTGCCCCAGACGGCGTGGTGGAGGCGTTGGTAGGTCCAGACCTGGCCGGGTTTCTGGACCAGGCAGTGGAGGAAGTCGTGTTCCAGCCGGGTCAGTGGGACCTCGCGGTCCTGCCAGCGGACGACACGGCGATCCTGGTCCAACCGGAGACCAGTCGGTAGCGCGACCACATCGGCGCCGCCTTGCGCAGTAGGGGTTCCGGCCGCCGGAGTACGGGTGGCGACGGGCGCCGTACGCGCGGCGGCGTGGGGGTGGGTGGTGGATGTGGCGGGGATGGCTCGGGTTGTGACTAGGTTGGGGCCGGATCTGGGCGGGGTTGCCTCGATCTGGGCAGGGCCCGGAAGATCCGGGTCCGGCTGGTCGACGGGCGACAGTTCGCCGGGGGCCAGGACGCCGGGGGTTAGTACTACGGGTGCCGTGTCGGGTGTGGCGGTCAGGTCCAGGAATGCTCGGGCCTGGTCGGCGCTGGAGACGAGCAACAGCGCGTCCGCCTCGCTGAGCAGACGGGCCAGTTGGACCCGTTCCGCGGTGGATGTCGCGACCCCGACGATCAACGACGAATCCGGCAGTTTCTCCATGGGAGCCCCCTCCGTTCAACGTTTCACCCGAGCGCAGCCACAAGTACGCTCAACCGCGAGGGCGAAGTCAAGGGATACCCCGCGCCGCCAGGTGGCACATATGCGACCTGTCCGAGACCGGACAGACGTCTGGTCCTCCGGCCGGACGGAACCAGAGGACCAGACGCGGGGAATCGGCTGCCAGATCAGCCGATGGTCTGCGGCGCGATCAACTGTTGGCCTGCGGCCGGGCAATGGTGGGGGTATGAAGCGGGATGCCGGAGCGTTCACGTGCCCTGGCGGAAGTTCGCGCGCGCCGCCCAGAAGGTGCGCACGAAGGTGTCGAGGGTCTGCTCGACGACAGCCTGACGTTCGGCCTCGGGCAGTCGCGAGAGTGGTCCGTCCAGCATCAGCAGCGCGAGCCCGTGGACCAGCGACCACGACGCGACCTCGACGCCGACCCGGGACTCCTCGCCGACGAAGCCGAGCGCGATGAGCTCGTCGACACCGCGCACCAGCATCATGTGCGGACCCTCGATCTCTTCCGCGTTGGCCGGTTTCGCCACGTCGATGAACACGGACCGGAACAACCCCGGCCGCGACAACGCGAAGTCGACGTACCCACGCCCCATCGCATCCATCCGCGCAATCGCCGCCTCGGCCGGATCGTCCCTCGGCTCCACGGCCGCCAACCGGGCTCGCATCGCATCGCCCATCTGGGTGAGCGCATAGGCCCGGGCCGCCCCGAGCAACTCCAGGTGGTTCTTGAAGTGCCGGTACGCCGCGGTCGGCGTGACCCCAACCGCCCGGGCGGCCGCGCGGATCGTGACAGCCGCCGGCCCGCCCTGATCGGCGAGCTCGGCCGCCGCGGCGACCAGCGCATTCCGCAGGTCGCCGTGGTGGTACGCAGTCCGGACAGTCACGGCCTTGATGTTGACCCTCGCAAACATCTCTGGCAAGTTAACACCTGTAAAGTTTACGCCCGCCAACATCTCGGCGCCGAGTCGGGCCGGACTTCCGTTCTCCCCCATTTCCCCTGCCCTTGTGGAGCTCCGCCATGTTGCATCGCCTCGGCATTTTCACCACCCGTCACGCCCGAGCCGTTCTGCTGGTCACCGTGCTGCTGCTGGCCGGCGCGGCCGTGCTCGGCGTCAGCGCCTTCGGCAAACTCGCCGGCGGCGGATTCGACGATCCCGGCTCCGAGTCCAGCCGGGCCGCGACCCAGCTCGCCGACAGCTTCGACGGTCAGGCCGACCTGGTCTTCGTGGTCGACGCCGGCCGGGCCGTCGACGATCCCGGTGCCGCCCAAGCCGGTACGGACCTGACCCGCCGAATCGCCGCCGAACCAGATCTCACCGGCGTCGCGTCGTACTGGACCACCAAAGCGCCGGCGATGAAGTCAGCGGACGGGACCAAGGCGCTGGTCGTGGCGTCGACCAGCAGCAGCGACGACGACGCCCGCGCCGATATCACCGACCGGCTGATCAACACCTACGGCGGTGAGCAGGCCGGGCTCAAGGTCGACATCGGTGGCGAGGCCGGGGTGAACCATGACGTCAGCGGGCAGGTCGGCCGCGACCTCGCGGTGGCCGAGGCGATCGCCGTACCGATCATCCTGGCGCTGCTCGTGCTCGCGTTCGGCAGCCTGGTCGCCGCGCTGCTGCCGCTCGCGGTCGGCGTGATCGCTATCTTCGGGACCTTCGCAGAATTGTCCGTGCTCGGCTCGGTCACCGACGTCTCGATCTACGCGATCAACCTGACCACCGCCCTCGGACTCGGGCTGGCGATCGACTACGCCCTGTTGATGGTCAGCCGCTATCGCGAGGAACTGGCCAAGATCCCGGACTCCGCGGCCGACCCCCGCGCCGCATCCCACGCCGCGGTCATCCGGACGGTCGAGACGGCCGGGCGCACGATAGTCTTCAGCGCCCTGACCGTCGCGGTCGCACTGGCCGCGCTGCTGGTGTTCCCGCTGTTCTTCCTCCGGTCCTTCGCGTACGCCGGGATCGGGGTGATCGTGATCGCGATGGTCGGGGCCCTCGTCGTCCTGCCGTCCCTGCTGACCGTGCTCGGTCCGCGCGTCAACGCGGGCCGCCTGCCGTGGCTCAAGGGTGCGCCGAAGACGGTCGCACCGTTCTGGGGCCGGCTCGCCGGACTCGCGATGCGGCGGCCGGCCCTGGTCGCGCTGCCGGTGGTCGCCGGATTGTTGCTGCTGGCAACTCCCCTGCTGCATGTCGAGTTCGGTACGCCGGACGACCGGGTACTGCCGACCACGGCGACCAGTCGCGTCGTCGGTGACGCGCTGCGCGACGACTTCGGCAGTGACGACACGAACGCGGTCGAGCTCGTCAGCACCGGAGCGGTGGAGACCAGCGCCGTCCGGTCCTATGCGGAAAACCTGTCGCGGCTGCCGCACGTCGTACGGGTCGAGTCCGCCGCCGGGGCGTTCGTGTCCGGTGCGCAGGCGGGGCCGGCGAATCCGCGGCTGACGGCCGACGGGATCCAGCAACTGTCCGTGGTGACGGAGGCGGACACGCGATCGGCCGAGGCGCGGGCGCTGGTCGACTCGGCGCGGGCGCTGCCGGGGCCGGGTGAGTTCCTGGTCGGCGGGACGACGGCGCGATTCATGGACAGCCAGGAGGCGATCGGGTCGCGGCTGCCGCTGGCGGGTGGGCTGATCGCGCTGACCACGTTCGTATTGCTGTTCCTGTTCACCGGGAGTCTGTTGCAGCCGTTGCGGGCGTTGTTGCTGAACGTGGTCGGGTTGTCGGCGACGCTCGGGGCGATGGTGCTGGTGTTCCAGGACGGATGGTTGTCGGGCTGGCTCGGGTTCACTCCGCTGCCGCTGGACACGAGCATGCTGGTGCTGCTGTTCTGCATCACCTTCGGGCTGTCGATGGACTACGAGGTGTTCGTGCTGAGCCGGATCAAGGAGCAGCACGACGAGGGGGTTGCGCTGCGGGACTCGGTGACGACGGGTCTGGCGCGGAGTGGGCGGATCGTGTCGATGGCGGCGGTCATCTTGTCGGTGAGTTTCTTCGCTTTCGGTACGAGTTCGGTCAGCTTCATTCAGCTCTTCGGGATCGGTTCTGGGCTTGCCGTCCTGATCGACGCGACTCTGATTCGCGGCGTCCTGGTACCGACCGCGCTTCGTCTCCTCGGCAGCAGGGCTTGGTGGTCACCGCCGCCACTGCGTGCTCTGCACACCCGAATCGGCCTCACCGAGTCGACTCCCAACGCCTGACTTTTAAGGGGTTCTGACCAGAGGGGCGCGTTGTGCGTGCGGAGTGGGCGGTGAACAGAGTAAGGTCCTCGCGCACGGCCCCTTTGGCCGTACTTGACGGAGGAACAAGTGCCTGGAACCCCGGACGGCCGCCCGTCCGACTCCACTCCGGCCGCCGCGAGCAGTGGTTTCGCGCGGCGGACCGGTCTCGTCTGGCTGCTTGCGTTGCTGATCGTTCCGTTGGTGCTGACCGCGTTGCTGGTCGGGGTGAAGGGTGACGGACTCCGGTCCGCGACTGCCGATGATCGTGACGGCGATGCCGCTCAGTCGCCGGCGACCAGTCCGACCCCGAGTGGTGAACCGACGACCCAGCAGCCGGCTGAAGGGCCGGCGATCGGGCCGTTCTCGGTGGAGCGGTCGGGCGACGCGTACTCCGTGACGATCGCCGTACCGGATCAGGCCAGCAAGGAAGCGATCACCGCCGGGATCCACGAGCTGCTGCCCGAGGGCGGCACGTTCAACGACCAGGTGAGTGTCGACGGTGCGACCGGCCGGCTGGATCCGGCCGCGTTCACCGCTCTGTTGCGCGCGCTCTCGGCCGGGACCGAGGACACCGCGATCCAGTACGACGGGACGACGATCACGCTCAGCGGTCAGGTCGCGGATCAGGCGACCAAGGCGACAGCGGCCCGCGCGGCCGCGAAGGCCGTGCCGGGTGCGGTGATCGCCAACCAGTTGAAGGTGCCGGGCGCCGAGAAGCCGCCGGTGAGCGAGGCGTGCCAGACGTTCGAGGCGCGGCTGGCCGAGCTGATGAGCCGGCAGAAGATCATCTTCCTGTCCGGGACAGCCATCGTGAACGAGGCGACCCGGGGCTCGGTCGGTAAGGTGGCGGCACTGCTGCGGACCTGCCCGGAGGCGCGCGTCGAGATCGCCGGTCACACCGACAACCTCGGCGACCCGGCCACCAGCATGCCGCTGTCACAGCGGCGCGCCGATGCGATCAGGGCTGCGCTGGTACGACTCGGGCTGCCCGCCGAACGAATGATCAGCCGCGGCTACGGCGAACTGCAGCCGCTGGCGTCCAACAAGACCACCGCCGGTCGGATCGCGAACCGCCGGGTCGAGATTCGAGTGCCGTAGGGGATCTGATGAGTTGGCTGTTCGTCCAGATGTGGTTCCTGTTACTGGTCGCGTTCGCCCTCGGCAGCGTCGCCGCCTGGCTGGTGCATCGCAACATCGCGTCGAGGGGCACCCGCTGATGAGCAGCCTGATCCGCAACAACTGGCCCTGGGAACTCCTCGCCTTCCTCCTCGGCGCCCTCATCACCTGGCTCCTCCTCAACCGCCGCTCCCAACCCGCAACCGCTCCTCACGAAGAGCAACCGGCGGAGCAGAAAATCCTGGTCACCGTCGGCGCCACCTCGGCACCGGCAGAAGACCAGACGACAGAGTTCAGCCCACGAGCACGCACGCGACCTGCGCCGGCGCCCCGGCCGAGTCCGGTCGCCCGTCCCGAACGACCCGCCGGGTCCGAACCACCAGCCGAGCCCATGCCGCCGGTTGAACCCGGCGAACCAGTACCCCCAGTCGAGCCCGGCGACCCAGTTCCCCCGATCGAGCCCGGCGAGCCAGTGCCGCCCATCGAGCCGGACCCGCCGACGCCGCCCATGCCGCCGGCCACACCCGCGTTCTCGCAGCGGATGGAGGCGCCGGTTTTGTTTGACGAGACGGTTGAGCTGGCGGCGATCGAAGGCGACGGCGAGCCCGCGGACGAGGTACAGGCGGTGGCCGCGGTCGACGTACGGGAGGTGCCTGCTGGGCGGTTTGGGCCGGGGTCGGCGGATGCGGTGGCGCATCAGGGGCCGCCGGACGGGTTCACGATCAAGGGCAACGCGCAGTCGATGCTCTTCCACACCCCCGACTCGCCGTACTACGGCCGGACCAAGCCCGAAGTCTGGTTCCGCACCGAGGCCGACGCCGAGAACGCCGGCTTCACCAAGTACGCCCGCAAACCCCGCCGCTCCCCCGCCACCCGCAACTGACACTCCGATCCAGGTCCAGCCTGGCTGGCCCCGCCGCCGACTACGCTGGCGCTCCCCCGGAGAAGGAGGCAGCGGTATGAAGCGCGAGATCCACGTTCCCTACACCGTCGAGCAGGACGAAGACGGTGTCTGGGCCGCCCAGGCCGCTCTGCTGCCGGACGCCTTCGCCAACGGCCAGGGCGATACACGAGAAGCCGCGATCGAGGACCTGCGCGAGGCCATCGTCGTACTGGCCGAGGAAGTTGGTGTGCCGGACGAGCTGACCGTGACTGTCGAGGTGAGCTGATGCCGTTCGGCTGGAAACCGAAGAAGGCCAGCGAGGTGGTAAAGGACCTCGAGCGCGCCGGGTTCAAGGAAGCCAAGGGCAGGGGCAAGGGCAGCCACCGGATCTTCAAGGGCAACGGCAAGACGATTGTTGTCCCGGACCACGGGAGCAAGGAAGTCGCTGCCGGAACCATGCGCAACATCGCGAAGCAGGCCGGCAAGACACCTGAGGACCTCTACGGCACCGAGCAGAAGGGCCGCGCCCGGGAGTTGACCCCAGAGGAGGTCAACCGAGGTGTCACGAAGGCCGGCGGGAAGCCACAGCAATCGTCGGAACAGCAGTCCGGGAACCGCCGCCAATCAGGCCGTCGCCGCGGCCAGGGACGCGACGGTCGGTAGATGGAGGGGTGACTGTGCAGCAGGAGGTCACCGTCCCCTACACCGTCGAGCAGGACGAAGACGGAATCTGGAACGCGCACGCGCAACTGCGACCGGGTGTCGGGGCGAACGGGTCCGGTGACACGCCCGATGAAGCCGTGGAGGATCTCCGCGAATCTCTGACCGGCCTCGTCGAGGCCTTCGGCGTGCCCCGGCAGATCACGATCACCGTCGAGACGCCCTGATGGCGTCCGGCAATCGGTGACGTAAACGGAGCGTATTCAACGGTCGGGAGCCCCTCCGGGCAACGGGGTTCAGGTAACGAATCGGGTGGTGGATACGGGGATCGGGCCCCTATTTGCTTGTACTGGCAAACCGGCGTCACACTGTGCTGAACGCCGCTCCGGACCACCCATCCCGCCGGCGTTTTCAGCACCTATCACCGGATACCTCCGGCTGTTCCGCTGTGCCCATTTTGAACACCCGCCGAACGGGTAAGGGACCACCTGAGCAGGCCTCCGGAGAAGTCCACCCGCGCGTCGCCGGTAGGTCCGGTGGACGCAACACGCAGTACCGCTAGGTTTGGATCGAGGGATGCACCTGATGGAGGTGAGCGTGACCGATATGCTGCCGGAGCAGCACCACGGACTGACGAAGAGTGACCCGCTGTGGTTCAAGCGGGCCGTCTTCTATGAAGTCCTCGTGCGGTCGTTCAAGGATTCGAACGCCGACGGCATCGGCGATCTGCAAGGCCTGACCGAGAAACTCGACTATCTCGAGTGGCTCGGCGTGGACTGTCTCTGGTTACCGCCGTTCTACCCCTCACCTCTGCGTGACGGCGGCTACGACATCTCCGACTACACCAACGTGATGCCCGAGGTCGGCACGATCGCCGACTTCGCCGCGTTCATGGAGGCCGCGCACGCCCGCGGCATCCGGATCATCGTCGACTTCGTGATGAACCACACCTCGGACCAGCACCCCTGGTTCCAGGCGTCCCGCAGCGACCCCGACGGCCCGTACGGCGACTTCTACGTCTGGTCCGACACCGACGACCAGTACTCCGACGCCCGGATCATCTTCGTCGACACCGAGACGTCGAACTGGACCTGGGACCCGGTCCGTGGCCAGTACTTCTGGCACCGGTTCTACTCCAACCAGCCGGACCTGAACTTCGAGAACCCGGCCGTGGGCGACGCGATGATCGAGGCGCTGAAGTTCTGGCTCGACCTCGGCGTGGACGGCTTCCGGCTGGACGCGGTGCCGTACCTGTTCGAGGAAGAGGGCACCAACTGCGAGAACCTGCCGCGGACGCACGAGTTCCTCACCCGGGTCCGCAAGGAGGTCGACGCGAACTACACCGACCGCGTCCTGCTCTGCGAGGCGAACCAGTGGCCGGCCGACGTGGTGGAGTACTTCGGCGACCGCGAGTCCGGCGGCGACGAGTGCCAGATGGCGTTCCACTTCCCGGTGATGCCGCGGATATTCATGGGGGTGCGGCGCGAGTCGCGGTTCCCGATCTCGGAGATCCTGGCCCAGACCCCGCAGATCCCGGACACCTGCCAGTGGGGCATCTTCCTGCGCAACCACGACGAGCTGACCCTCGAGATGGTGTCGGACGAAGAGCGCGACTACATGTGGGGCGAGTACGCCCAGGACCCGCGGATGAAGGCCAACATCGGCATCCGCAGAAGGCTCGCGCCGTTGCTCGACAACGACGTGAACCGGATGGAACTGTTCACCGCGATGCTGCTGTCGCTGCCCGGCTCGCCGATCCTGTACTACGGCGACGAGATCGGCATGGGCGACAACATCTGGCTCGGTGACCGCGACGGGGTCCGTACGCCGATGCAGTGGTCCCCCGACCGGAACGCGTCCTTCTCCACGGCCACCCCGGGCAAGCTCAGCCTGCCGGTGATCATGGATCCGGTCTACGGTTACCAGGCGGTCAACGTCGAGGCGGAGATGGAGAACGCCTCGTCGCTGCTGCACTGGACCCGGCGGATGATCCAGACCCGTAAACAGCACCCATGTTTCGGCATGGGTACTTTCACTGACCTCGGCGGTTCCAACCCGAGCGTGCTGTCGTACGTCCGGGAGTTCGGCGACGACGTGGTGCTGTGCGTGAACAATCTGTCCCGGTTCCCGCAGCCGATCGAGCTGGACCTGCGGCAGTGGCAAGGTGTGGAGCCGATCGAGCTGCTCGGCGGGGTGCATTTCCCGACCATCGGCGAGCTGCCGTACCTGCTGACCCTCGGCGCGCACGGCTTCTACTGGTTCCGGCTGCCGGTGAACAAACTGGCTGATCGTGAGGAGAGCTCTTCGTGACTTCCCATCTGGACCAGGTCCAGTCCTTCTGCGCGAACCAGAGGTGGTTCGGTGAGAAGGGACATGACGTCCACGTCGATGCGATGGCCACCTCGGTGTGGCTGTCCGACGGGGGCGTCTGGCCCGCGGTCCGGATCGGGTTCGTCTACTGCGCCGGCCCGCCCGGCGCGGAGAACGCAATCCGGGTGTACCAGCTTCCGCTCAGCTATCACCGCGAGCCGGTCGACAACCTCGGTCACGCTCTGGTGGGTGACTGGGTGGATCCGGATCTCGGTGATACCCAGGTCTGGGTGTACGACGCGCTGCACGACAAGGCCGCGACGCCGTACTGGCTGGATGCGCTCACGCACGGCAGGCGGCTGGACGGGCTGGAGTTCCACCCCGTCCACTCGCCGGACCACACCGTGGTGGTGCCGGACGACGCGCAGTCGCTCGTCCTCACCGTGGAGCAGAGCAACACGTCGCTGGTGTTCGGCGACATCGCCCTGCTGAAGGTGTTCCGCCGGCTCGAGCCCGGGAGCAATCCGGGCGTCGAGATCGAGTCGGCGCTCACCGAGGCGGGCTCCGAGCTGGTTCCGGAGGTGCTCGGCTGGGCCCGCGGTTCGTGGCCGCGGGCCGGCGGCGGCACCGATACCGGCGAACTGGCGATGATGACGGCGTTCCAGAAGAACGCGACCGACGGCTGGGCGTACGCGACCACCTCGGTCCGGGACCTGTACGCCGAGGCGGACCTGCACGCCGAGGAGGTCGGCGGCGACTTCGCAGGCGAGTCGCACCGGCTCGGCGCGAGCACCGCGCAGGTGCACAACGAGCTGGCCAAGACGCTCGGCACCGACGTCTGGGAGCCGGAGCAGATGGTCGAACATGCCGCCGCCATGCAGCGCCGGCTGGACAAGGCGTCGGCTGCCATACCGGAGCTGGCGCCGTACGCCGACGGCCTTCGCCGGGCCTTCACCGCGCTCGCGGAGTACGGCCAGGCCGTGCCGGTGCAGCGGATCCACGGCGACTTCCACCTCGGTCAGGTGCTGCGGACGATCGACGGCTGGAAGCTGATCGACTTCGAGGGCGAGCCGGCCAAGTCGCTGGTCGAGCGGCGGGCGCTGGACACCACGATCAAGGACGTCGCGGGGATGCTGCGGTCCTTCGACTACGCGGCGCGATCGCTGCTCGCCGACCACCAGGGCGACCAGCAGATCGCCTACCGGGCGACCGAGTGGGCGGACCGGAACCGGGATGCCTTCTGCGACGGGTACGCCGAGGTGGCCGGGGCGGATCCGCGCGACCAGAAGGTGCTGCTGAGCGCGTTCCTGGCCGACAAGGTGATCTACGAGACGCTCTACGAGGCCCGGAACCGGCCGAGCTGGTTGCCGATCCCACTGGCCGCGGCCGCGCAGCTCAGCGGCGACTGACGCGAGAAACCGGGACCTTGAACAATAACCCGGGACCTTGCACAGGCAATTTTCCTGTTCAAGGTCCCGGGTTGTTGTTCACAGTCCCCGGACGGCATGCGATCCCCCGGAGCGGCCGTTGATGAAGTCCTTGTGTACTTCGCAGAGCGTCGGGTACGGGGTGCAGAAGTGGACGTCTGGATCGGGCAGGATGGGGTTTATGGATTCGACGGAGCGTGACCGGGTGGAGACGCCGATCTCCGCTGAGATGACGGAGCCTGAACACCAGCCGGCGGAGAGCCCGGTGGAGCAGGCGGATCCCGTGGCGCAAGCGGATCCGGCCGAGCAGCTGGTGGGGAAGGCTGTGGTGGTGGAGCGGGGGGTGCTGGAGCGCCTGGTCGGGGGGACGTACCACGATCCGCATCAGGTGCTTGGGCCGCATTTGGGGGAAGGCGCGGTCACGTTGCGGGTGTTACGGCCGTTCGCGAGTTCGGTGACGGCCGTGTACGACGGTGAGCGGGTCGGGCTGGAGCACGAGTTCGACGGGATCTGGATCGGCGTACTCGAGGTCGACAAGGTGCCCGACTACCGGCTCGAGGTCACCTACACCGACGGGCCCGCGGTCGAGGTCGACGACCCGTACCGCTATCTCCCGTCGCTCGGCGAGATGGACCTGCACCTGATCGGCGAGGGCCGGCACGAGCAGCTCTGGACCGTCCTCGGCGCCCACGTACGCCGGTACGACGGCCCGACCGGCACCGTCACCGGCACCTCGTTCGCGGTCTGGGCGCCGAACGCGCAAGGGATCCGGCTGACCGCGGACTTCAACTTCTGGGACGGCCGCGCGCACCCGATGCGGACGATGGGTTCCAGCGGCGTCTGGGAGCTGTTCGTCCCCGGTGTCGGCCCGGGCACGCGGTACAAGTTCGACATCTGCGGCCGCGACGGGGTCTGGCGGCAGAAGGCCGACCCGATGGCGAACCTGGCCGAGACTCCGCCGGCGAACGCGTCGGTCGTGCACGAGTCGAAGTACGAGTGGAACGACGCGGCCTGGCTCGAGCAGCGCGCCGCGGCCCAGGCGTACCGCGAACCGATGAGCGTCTACGAGGTCCACCTCGGCTCCTGGCGGAAGGGCAGGACCTATCGCGAGCTGGCCGACGAGTTGGTTGCCTACGTCACCGATCTCGGGTTCACCCATGTCGAGCTGATGCCGGTGATGGAGCACCCGTTCGGCGGATCGTGGGGGTACCAGGTCACCTCGTACTTCGCCCCGACGTCCCGGTTCGGCGACCCCGACGACTTCCGCCACCTGGTCGATCGGCTGCACCAGGCGGGCATCGGCGTGCTCGTCGACTGGGTGCCGGCCCACTTCCCCAAGGACGCCTGGGCGCTGGCCCGGTTCGACGGCACCCCGCTCTACGAGCACCCGGACCCGCGCCGCGGCGAGCAGCCGGACTGGGGCACGCTGGTGTTCGACTTCGGCCGCCCCCAGGTCCGCAACTTCCTGGTCGCGAACGCGATCTACTGGGCCGAGGAGTTCCACATCGACGGCCTGCGGGTGGACGCGGTCGCCTCGATGCTCTACCTGGACTACTCCCGCAACGAGGGCGAGTGGGTGCCGAACCAGTACGGCGGCCGGGAGAACCTGGAGGCCGTCTCGTTCCTGCAGGAGATGAACGCGACCCTCTACAAGCGGGTCCCGGGCGTGATCACCGTGGCCGAGGAGTCCACCTCCTGGCCGGGCGTCACCCGGGCCACGCATCTGGGCGGTCTCGGCTTCGGCTTCAAGTGGAACATGGGCTGGATGAACGACTCGCTACGCTATCTGGAGCACGAGCCGATCCACCGGCAGTACCACCATCACGAGATGACGTTCTCGATGATGTACGCGTACTCGGAGAACTTCGTCCTGCCGCTGTCCCACGATGAAGTCGTGCACGGCAAGGGTTCGCTGCTGCGCAAGATGCCGGGCGACCGCTGGCAGCAGCTGGCCAACCTGCGCGCGTACCTGGCGACGATGTGGGCGCACCCGGGCAAGCAGTTGCTCTTCATGGGCGGCGAGTTCGGCCAGGAGTCGGAGTGGTCCGAGAAGGGCGAGCTCGACTGGTGGCTGCTGGACCACGCCGACCACCAGGGCCTGCTGCAACTGGTCAAGGACCTGAACCACACGTACCGCGAGACCAAGGCGCTGTGGGGCGCGGACCACATCCCCGAGCGGTTCTCCTGGATCGACGCCAACGACGCCGGCAACAACGTCTTCAGTTTCATCCGGTACGGCGAGGAGGGTGAACCCACCCTCGCCTGCGTGGTGAACTTCTCCGCCCTCCCGCACCACGGGTACCGGGTCGGCCTGCCGTTCGGCGGTTTCTGGCAGGAGGTCATCAACACCGACGCCACCCTGTACGGCGGATCGGGTGTCGGCAACTTCGGCGGTTTCCACGCGAACGGCCTCGGCTGGCACGGCCTCACCAGCAGCGCCGAGATCTCGGTCCCACCTCTCGGCGCTGTCTGGCTACGCCACGACGGCCAGTCGTCCTCAGAGCACTAGAGAACGATCAGCGTGAACGGATAGGTGTAAGCCGCGTCCACCGGCCGCCCAGTGCTGCCGGTGGAGGCGCCGACCGTCCAGCGCGGACGCCGGCACCACCAGCTCGTTCGGACCGGCCGCGGTGGTGGTCCCGAGCCCTTTGATCTCCTGGCCGGTCGCCTCCATGGCGATCCCGTTCGGGATACCGGCCGGCTCGGTCCAGGTGATCCGGATCTTCCCGTCCACCCAGGCCAGTTGGACGTTCGACGCGGTCGAGCCCGTCGGTACGGCGTGCGCCACCCCCGGCACCGTCAGCCCACCCACCACGGCCAACGCCGCCAATGACTTCTTCAGCATCTGTTCCCCCAGTCTGCTCGATCACCCCGGAAGTCGAGGCACCCGTTGGACGACCGAGCAGACTCAAAAGGTGGAGCCGGACTCCGAGATCACCTGATCGTGACCGAGAAGGTGCCGCTGTAGACCGGGTCCACCTTCAGCCCAGTACTCGTCGTACTGCCTGGCACCCACCAGCGGAACTGGGTCGCGCCGCGGCGATACCAGTTGAACGCGATCAGCCCGCGACCGGCGTACAGGGACTTCCACGTCAACCCCTGCCACGCGCCGCTCGCGTTCTTGAACTGCAACGCGGCCCGCTGCGATCCGGCCGGGTCGACCCAGAGGTACGCCTGCGGCTTGGTCCCATACGGGATCACCGGCTGGATGAACTTGGCCGACACGACGCGGGTCGTGGACTTCACCAGCTTCACGGTCGAGGTGCTGCCGTATCGGGCGCTGTTGCCGCCAATAGAGGCAGGCACGACCGTCCGGTACTCCCGCGCACCTGGATTGCGGACGGCGAAGGTGTACTTGCCGCCTTCGATCGTCTTCGTGAGGCCGACGACGTACCACGGTCCGGCGCTGGAGTTACGCGCCTGCAGGATGACCTGATCGCCACCGCCCTGCCACCCATCGACCTCCTGACACGCCGGCGGCCGACCCGACTGGTAGATCCACCGGCTGGACACCGTGCCGGTCAATGTGGTCGTCGCGCCATACGGCGTGGAGGCGGGTGCGGTCAAGGTGATCGACGTGGTGGCGACCTCAGCTCCCGGGTTGTACTGGCCGCCCGGATTCCACTCGTTGACCGTGCGCAGGATCATGCTGTATGGCTTGTTCCGGTTGGCGATCACCCCGCTCGGGATCGTTGTCGCCGGCAACCTGATCTGGCCGCAGTCCATCACCGTGTGTGGAAGTTCGTCGAGGAGTAACTCCGGCACGTAGCGCAGTGGCTGGTCGACGTCGAGCGGGTCGTTCGGGGTGGTGTCCGTCCCCGGCTCGGGCGGCACCGTCCAACGGAGTCCGCCGTCCGCCGTGAAGGCGAGGCTGGGACTCGGAGTCGATCGGATGTAGCGATCGAAGTCGGCCGAGCGGGCCTCGTCACCCATCGGCTCGGACACCACGATGCGGCCCACCGCCGCCGGATCGCCGTTCGGGACCAGGCTCCAGCGGTCGATAAGGACTTCGTTCGGGGCGTCGGCCGGGATGATCCGCAGTTGCCGATCCGGCAGACCCGGCCGTTCGAACGTGATCGTGTTCGGGGCGGGTGTGGCCTCGGTCCAGGTGATCCGGATGTTCTCGTAGGTGGTGTCAGCCCAGGCCAGTCGAACGCCGCCGGCGAAGATGTCGACCGGCGCGGGCGGAGTGGCTCCGAGACTGCCCAGAAGACCCAGCATCGCGAGGGAATGTGTCAGCATGTCAGGTCCTTCCTCAGCGGACGGTCAGGGAGAAGGGGCTGCTGTAGACGGGGTCGACCACCAGCCCGGTGCTCGTGGTGCTCCCCGGCACCCACCACCGGAACTGGACGCTGCCTCGCCGGTTCCATGGGAAGGAGACCAGCCCGCGACCGGCGTACAAGGTCTTGTAGGTCAGGCCCTGCCACGCCCCACTCGCGTTCTTGAACTGCAGCGCCGCCTTCTGCGTCCCGGCCGGATCCACCCACAGATATGCCTGCGGCCTTGTCCCCAACGAGATCACCGGCTGGACGAACTTGGCCGACACGAGGCGGGTTGTCGCCCGGACGGTCAAGCTCGCGGCAGCGCCGTACTGGAAACCATTGATCCATGAGGTGTCGGGCCGAACCACCCGGTACTCGCGGCCGCCGGGGTTCTTCACCGTCGCGGTGTATCTGCCGTAGACGTCGGTCTTGAGGTTGCCGACGACGTACCAGGGCGACGTACTGGAGTTGCGGCCTTGCAGTACGAGTGGCTCGTTCGGCAGGAGGTAGCTGGTCTCCTTGCAGACGTCCGCGGCGTTCATCGTGATGTACCGGTACCGGACCTCACCAGTGAGCTGCAGAGCCGATCCGTACGGCGTCGAGGACGGGCCCGTGACCGTCAGACCGGTCGTGGCGATCGTGCCGCCGAATTCATCACTCGCTCCGCGCGGATTCCACTCATTGGCGGTGCCGATCGTGACGTCACTGGGCTTGCCCTGCTCAGGGATCAGCCCGGAATCCTCGCTCGTCGTCGGCAACCTCAGCTCGCCGCAGTCCCCGACCACGCGCGGCTGCATGTCCAGCACCAACCTGGGCGTGTACTTCGTCGTGCCGGCGAGGTCGAGTGGATCGTTCGGCGTCGTGTCGGGCTGCTCGGCCGGCAACGTCCAGCGCAGCGAGCGATCCGGCGCCAGGGCCAGGTTCGGCGCGGATCCCTGCCGGAGGTACCGGTCGAACGAGACCGACCGGGCCTCGTTGCCCGCCGGGTCCGCGACCACGATCTGCGCGCTCTCGTTGCTGGTCTTGTAGCCCAGGTAACTGGTGTTGATCAGCGCCTCGTTCGGAGCCGTCGCCGCGACCGAGCCGAGCGGCAGCGGTTCCTCCCACCACCCGACCTCGAGCCGCAGCGTGTTCGCCACCGGCGCGGTCTCGGTCCAGGTCACGCGGATCTTGGTGTGGGTGGCATCCGCCCACCCGATCGTCACTTCGTCAACCGCGACGGCCGCCATCGCTTGTGTGCTCAGTGCTTGTGGACTCAGGAGCAGGACAACGCTCGCTGCCAATGATCTCTTCAGCATGAAAGCCCCCAGGTGTCTGTCTCTACTCCTCTCTCGATGCAGGGGCCCGCGCGGAAGTTGCGAATCAGCGAACAGTCAACGTGAAGATGCCGCTGTAGGTGGCGTCGGCGGTTGGGGTGGCGGGGACCCACCAGCGGAACTGGGTGGCGCCGCGGCGGTTCCAGGAGTACGTGGCGATGCCGCGGCCGGCGTACAGGGTCTTGTACATGACGCCCTGCCAGACACCGCTGGCGTTCTTGAACTGCAGCGCCGCCTGCTGCGTCCCGGCCGGGTCGACCCAGAGGTAGGCCTGCGGCTTGGTGCCGTAGGTGATCACCGGCTGGATGAACTTCGCCGACACGACGCGCGTGATCGCACGGACCGCTCTGCTCGCGGTCGGTGCGGCGCCGTGCGCGGCCGCGCCGACCCCGCCGGTGTTCGCGGGGACGACTCGGTACTCGCGGTGGCCCGGGTTCTTCACGACCGCGGTGTACTTGCCGGTGGCGTCGGTCTTGGTGGTGCCGACCACTGTCCACGCCGCCGTGCTCGACGTCCGCTGCTGCAGCACGACCGACTGGTTCGGCACTCCAATGGTCGCCTCGTCGCAGATCGGGTCGCTGGGCGGGCCGCTGATCTGGAGCGATCGACCGGTGACCTGCCCGGTGATCGTCGTGTTCCCGCCGTACGGCGAGCTGGCGGGCGCGCTGATCGTCGCCGATGTGGCCAGCCTGACGTTGGCCACCGGTCCGAGGCGCGCACCCCATTCGTTGTCGGGGTTCACGGACAGCTCGTACGGCTGCCCGTTGGGCGCGACCACGCCGGTCGTCGTACTGGTAGTCGCGACGTCCTCGTTCTGGCACGCCGATCCTGCCGACGCCGGATCGGGGTCGAGCCGGCGGATCACCAGGTAGCGGAGCTGACTCGGCACGTCGAGCGGGTCGTCCTGGACACTATTTGGGCTGGCCGGTATCGACCAGCTGATCTGGTTGTCGGCGGTGAACGACACCGTCACACCCGACGGCTGGTACAGGAATCTGTCGAAGTCGGCTGACCTGGCCGATGTCTCGCCGTCCGCCGCGACCACGATCCAGCTCTTCGCGGCCGGGTCCGCGGTGCTGCTGTGGCCGGCCGAATCGAGGAGGCTGGCCGAGTCGATGATGAACTCGTTGTCGGCCCCCACCGGGCTCACGCCGAACTCGGTGGTCACCGGGCTGCCGCTGGTCCCCAGCGAGAGCGTGTTGGCGACCGGAGTGGTCTCGGTCCAGGTGATCTTGATGTTGGTGTGCTCGGCGTCCGCCCATTCGACCTGGACGGCGCTGATCGCCGCGGCCTTCCGGGTATCGGCCTGCGCGACCTGGCCGGTCACTCCCCCAAGCAGCGCCACCGAACCGGCCAGCGCGATAGATCTCTTCAGCATCCGGGTGTCCTCTCGCCTCTGCTCTGCCTCGATGCGTCACCCGGGGGGAAGGTTGCGGTCCAGTGTGCACGGTTCTCCGTCGGCCGGGAAGGGGGTAGGTCGGGGCCGTGTAACGTTCAGGCGTGACTGGTGTGCCGCCGCAACCCACCCTTACTGACGGTGAACTGACCCTACGGCCGTGGCGGGACGAGGACATCGACATCGCGCACGGGCTGGCGGACGATGAGCTGGCCCGCTGGTTCGACCTCCCGGCCGAGGCACCCCGATCCCGCCTGGCGGAGGCGGTCAAGCGCTGGCAGCGGGGGTACGACGACGACCGGTCGGTGGTGAACTTCGTCGTCGAGCTCGCCGGCGAGACCGGTCCGGTCGGCTCGGTCCAGGTCCAGCAGCTCGCGACCGGGGTCGGCGGGGTCACCTGGGCGACGTACAAGCCGTACCGGGGCCGGCGGATCGCCCAGCGCGCGGTCCGGTTGCTGGTGGTCTACGCATTCGGCGAGCTCGGCCTCGAACGGTTGCAGGTCGAGGTGGACCCGGAGAACCGCGCGTCCACCCGGGTCGCGATCCGCTCGGGCTTCCGCCGAGAGGGCCTGCTCCGCGGCGGCGCCGTACTGCGTGGTGAACGGCGCGACGTGGCCGTCTACGGACTGCGCTGGGACGATCCACGTGCCGACAGTCTGTCCGGTTGGACCGCGCTGATGGACTCGGTGCTGCCGAAGAAACGCGTGATCGCGCACGTCGTGGTCCGCGACACCGAGGGCCGCGTACTGCTCTGCAAGGTCAGCTACAAGAAGGACCTGGAACTCCCCGGCGGCGTGGTCGAGCCGGACGAGGATCCGGCGACCGGCGCGAGCCGCGAGATGGAGGAGGAACTCGGCGTCGCGCTCCCGATCGCCGGTGTCCTCGCGATCGACTGGCTGCCGCGCTGGGAGGGCTGGGGCGACGCGATCGAGATCCTGTACGACGGGGGCGTCCACGAGCCCGACCTGATCGACCGGCTGCACCCCGACGGCCGCGAGATCCTCGGCCTCGCCTGGCACCGACCCACGGAGCTGGCCGGCCTGGTCTCGCCCCTCAACCAACGCCGACTGCCCACCCTGCTGGCCGACCCCACCAGCCTGCACAACCTGCGCGACGGCGTCCCGTACTGAGCTGGGGTTATTTCACCAGCCGGAGCGTCAGCGGGTATCGGTACTCGCGCCCGCCGGACGCCGCGACCGTCGCCAGGATGATGACGACCAGAGCGGCGATCACCCCGATGAACGCCGCCGGGATCACGATCAGGATGCCGAGGCCGAACGTGATCGCGACCAGGATCGCCGCAACGATGCCGTAGATCAGCAGCGAGATCTGGAAGTTCAGCGACTCCAGCGCGTGCCGGCGGACGAAGTCGGACCGGTCCCGGTAGACCAGCCAGACCACCAGCGGGCACAGGAACCCCATCGCGAACCAGGCCGCGACCAGCGAGCCGATGTGGGCGATCATGCTCCACGTCCGCTCTTCGGAGGGCGACAACGGAGTTCCCTGCCGCGGGTAACTCATACTCCAGTCAAGCACTCGGCGCGGCCGACAGCAACGACGCTCGCCGCCTGTGCAGGAACCGCCTTTCAGCCTCGTTCACGGTCAGCGCGATCGCCTCGTCGTACGCCCGCACCGCCTCGTCGGGCCGGCCCAGCCGCGCCAGTACGTCGGCCCGCGCGGCCGGCAGGTAGGCGTACGACTTCAGTGCCGACTGGTTGCCCAGAGCATCGAGCTCCCGGAGTACGGCGGTCAGGTCGGCCCCCGGTACCAAGCTGTGCGCGGCCGCCCGGTTGAGCTCGACGATCGGGGACGGCCAGCCGACCAGCATCGCGTCGTACATCCGGACCACCTGAGTCCAGTCGGTCCGCTCCCAGGACGGCGCGGTCACGTGCAACCCGGCGATCGCGGCCTGCAAGGCGAACCGCCCGTGTCCCTGCTGCAGCGCAGCCGTCGCGCGCGACACGCCTTCCGCGATCATCCGCGCGTCCCACCTGGAGCGGTCCTGGTCGGCGAGCAGGACGAGTTCGCCGTCCTGACTCACCCGGGCGTTACCGCGTGCCTGCGTCATCAACAGCAACCCGAGCAGCGCCTGCGGTTCCGGTTCGGCCGGCATCAACCGAACCAGCAACCGCGCCAACCCGATCGCCCGCCCGGTCAGATCGGTCCGGGTCAGCTCCGGCCCCGCCGCAACGTGACCGGCCGTGTAGACCAGGTGCACCACCGTCAGTACGGCGTCCAGCCGGGCGGGCAACTCCTCATCCGTGGGGATCCGGTACGGGATACCGGCGGCCGCGATCTTCTTCTTCGCCCGGGTGATCCGCGCGGCCGCCGTCGCCTCGCTGATCAGCAACCCCGCGGCCACCTCGCGGGTGGTCAACCCGCAGATCAACCGCAACGTCAACGCCACCTGCGAATCCCGCGCCAGCGCCGGGTGGCAACAGGTGAACACCAACCGCAACGGATCCGTCGGCCGCTCGTCGTCCTCCGCCGCGACCGGATCCTCGATCAGCAACGGCAACTTCCGCCGCAGCGTCGTCTCCCGCCGCAGCCGGTCCAGCGCCAACCGCCGCACCACCGTGACCAGCCAGCCGGCCGGATTCTCCGGTACCCCGTCCGGCCAGGCCCGCAACGCCCGGACGAACGCGTCCTGCGCGCAGTCCTCGGCCAGATCCAGATCCCGGGTCACCCGGACGGCGGCCGTCAGCACCGTGGCCCAGTACTCCCGATGCGCCCCCTCCACCCAGGAGGCAACCTCCCGAGCACTACTCCCCACCCACCCCACCTCCTTTCCCGCCTCGCCCCGCACCCCACGCCCCACGCCCCGCGCCCCGCGCCCCGTGCTAGGCGCACCGCGCACCGCGCCCGGCGCCGTGCGCACCCCACCTTGCGGTTTGCGCCTTGTGCACCAGCGCTCCGCGCACGACGCCTGCGGACGGTCAGGCCGGCGCCGACGTACCGTCCCCGGTCGGGATCACCGGGCGTACCTCGATATTCGGCGACGGGCACAGCTTCGCCAGCGCCAGCGCCTGGTCGAGGTCCTTGCACTCGATGATGTAGAACCCGCCGAGCCCCTCCTTGGTCTCGATGAACGGCCCATCCGTGACGAGCGGCTCGCCATCACCCTGCCGCACCGTGCTCGCCGTCGACGACCGGTCCAGCGCCTCCCCACCCAGCACGCTCGCCCCGGCCGCGACCACCGCCGCCGTGAACTCCCCGTGCAGCTCCATCTGCCGCTGCCACTCCTCCGGGGTGACCTGGTCGTACCAGTCCTCGTTGTCGAACAGCAGGAACATGTACTGCGCCATCACGCGCTCCCTTGTCTCGGGGTTCTTCTGACATCTTCCTGACGATCGGCCGCCGTGGGAATCGACAGGCCGCACCGGCAACTTTCCGTGCGCTCCACGTAACCCGTCGTACCGGGCTACTGTTGAGGAGTCGCTCAACAAGGAGGCATCAGTGGAACACCTGGATGTCCTGGTCGTCGGCGCGGGCCTGTCCGGTATCGGCGCCGCCTACCGTCTGCAGACCCAGAGCCCGCAGCGCTCGTACGCCGTACTCGAAGCGCGCCCGGATCTCGGCGGCACCTGGGACCTGTTCCGCTATCCCACCCCACCCAGTACGTCCACGCCCGCCCCAACCATCCCACCACCCGCCCCGATCCCC
Source organism: Kribbella caucasensis (assembly GCF_004361855.1). Classification (GTDB taxonomy): domain Bacteria; phylum Actinomycetota; class Actinomycetes; order Propionibacteriales; family Kribbellaceae; genus Kribbella; species Kribbella caucasensis. Next base: position 448,804 of record NZ_SNWQ01000002.1, on the reverse strand, counting down.
ACCCGCCCCGGCAACCACCCAGCCCCGCGCACCAGCCAGCCCCGCACACCAGCCAGCCCCGCACATCCACCCGCCCCGCAGCCAGCACCCAGTGCCAGCGCCGGCGCACCACCCGGGCCCCCGAACACCACCCGCCCGCCTCCACACCCTCAGCCCCATCACGCCCGCCGCCCCACCACACGCCCCCGCTTTGAGCACCCACCAACGACCCAATCGCCGAATCCGTGACCACCCGGTGCTCAAGCCGCCCGCGCGATCCGGCTTTGAGCACCCACCAACGACCCAATCGCCGAATCCGTGACCACCCGGTGCTCAAGCCGCCCCCGCGATCCGGCTTTGAGCACCCGTCAGCCGCCAGATCTCCGAAATCGTGCCCGCCGGGTGCTCAAAGTGGCCGACCCAGCGGCGAACCTGGCCAGCCTCATCGCGCTCGCCGGGTACCACCTAGCTGGGGATGGGTGCGGGGGGAGGCGGTCCTGCGTAGCGAGCGGCGGGGCGGATGATCTTGTTGTCGGCGGACTGTTCGAGGATGTTGGCGGTCCAGCCGATCACCCGGCTGACGGCGAACGTCGGGGTGAACATGCTGCGCGGCAGACCGCAGAGCTCCATCACAACGCCGGCGTAGAACTCCACATTGGCGTACAGGTTGCGACCGGGCTTGAGTTCGGCAAGCACCTCGACGATGCGGCGTTCGACGGTGGTTGCGAAGTCGACCAGTTCGCCGCCGAGCGACTGCGCGATCTCCCGCAGCATCAGCGACCGCGGATCCTCGGTCCGATAGACGGCGTGCCCGAATCCCATGATGCGGTCGCCCGCGGTGACCTTCGCTCGGACCCATTCGTCGATGCGGTCCGGAGTACCGATCTCGTCGAGGCTTGCGAGTGCCCGATCCGGCGCACCGCCGTGCAGCGGTCCGGAGAACGCACCGATCGCGCCGGCAACCGCAGAGACGACGTCCGCACCGGTCGAGGCGATCACGCGCGCTGTGAAGGTCGACGCGTTGAACCCATGGTCGATCGTGGCGATCAGATAGTGCTCGATCGCGCGCGCGTCAGCCGCACTGGGTTCGCGACCCGTGACAAGGTACAACCAGTTCGCCGCAGCGGCCAGATCGGCCCGCGGTTCCAACGGCTCCGCGCCCTCGCGCAATCTGTACAGCGCAGCAAGGATCGTCGGCGTCACCGCGCAGACGAGCATCGCGTCCGCCTTCCGACGATCCGCATCGGCATCCCACAACGGCGGAAGCTGACGAGCGGCAGCCAGCACCGACAGCGCAGTACGGAGCCCAGCGAGCGGATTGAACTCCGGCCCCGCCGCAGCAACCGCCGGCAAGATCTCCCGTACTTCGGACGGCAGCACCCGCAACGGCGCCAACTCCTCGACGAACCGGTCCCGCTCCTCGGCCGTCGGCAGCCGCCCCTCGAACATCAGGAACCAGACATCCTCCACCGTCTTCGACTTCGCCAGGTCGATCGCGGAGTACTGCCGGTAGTGGTAGAAGCCCTCCTGCCCGCGGACGTCACCCAGCTCGGTCTCGGTGACGATGACGTTGCGCAGCCCGGGCGGAACCTCAAGAGGTTGATCCACATTGACTGACATGGATTCAGAGTTGATCTATTGATCAAGTATTGTCAATGTTGATCAAGTCAATATGAAGGCCTGCGGGAGCGTGGCATGACGCAGTCGAGTGACGAGAATTACCTGACCACGGCCGAGGTCGCCGACCGGCTGAAGGTGAAGCCGGAGACGATCTACGCCTACGTCAGCCGCGGCCTGCTCACCAGCCGCCGGGCCCGCGGCCGGCGCGGCAGCCTGTTCGCAGAGGCGGATGTCGAACGCCTCGCCAGCCGAAGCGTCGACCACCCCGGCGCGATCGAACGCATCGAATCCAAGCTGACCCTCCTCACCGACGATGAGCTCTACTACCGAGGCCACCCCGTCCGCGCCCTAGCCACCACCCAAACCGTCGAGTCCGTCGCAAGACTCCTCTGGAGCGGCGAACCCGACCGAGAAACCGATGTGCTCCCCGGACTGCTCGCCGCCACGCGCCGAGATCGGGCCGGCGGGGCTGCTGGAACACGACGCCCCGGCTCGCAAGACCTTGACCTCCCCGCAGCGATGCGCCGGGGTAGGGCTGGCGGAGTACCACTCACCGGCTCGGCCGATTCGGACATGCGAGAGGGCCGGGCTGGCGGGGCCGCACGGGTGTCACGCACCGGCTCGGCCGATTCGGACATGCGAGAGGGCCGGGCTGGCGGGGCCGCACGGGTGTCACGCACCGGCTCGGCCGATCCGGACATGCGAGAGGGCCGGGCTGGCGAGGCGGCACGGGTGTCACGCACCGGCTCGGCCGATCCGGAGCCGCGAGAGGTTCAGGTGGGGGGTGGTAGTGGGGTTGTGGAGCCGTTTCCGGCACCGCGGGAGGGGGTGGAGTTGGCTCGGGCGGCGATGGCGGTTGCGCCGGCGGGGGCTCGGTTGACGGACAAGTTGCGGATCGCGGTGGCGGTGTTGGGGGCGGGCGATCCGTTGCGGTTTGATCTGGCGCCGCATTCGGTCGAGGTGGCGGCGAGTCGGCTGCTCGGCGTACTGGTGACGGCGTTGCCGGGGCCTGCGGGCAAGGGGAGTTTTGGCGGGCGGTTGTGGCCGAAGCTGTCGACGAAGCGGCCGGCGCGACCGGAACTGCTGGATGCCGCAGTCATCCTCCTCGCTGACCACGGCTTGGCGGTATCCACCATCGCAGCACGGGTCGCGGCAAGCGCTCGAGCCAACCTGTACGCCGTGGTGTCGGCGGGGCTGGGCGCGCTCGACGGACATCTTCATGGGGCGGCGACCACGCTGGCGTACGAGTTCCTTGGCCGAGCGCTCGAGGATCCCGTGCGGGCGCTGTCGGATCAGCTGCGCTCGGGTGAACCGGTACCCGGTTTCGGCCACAAGCTCTACCAGAACCGCGACCCCCGAGCCGAAGTACTCCTAGAACTGCTGGGCGACACCCCGGTCGTCGAAACCGTGCAGACCCTCACCGCCCAACTCCCCGGCTTCCCGAACAGCGACCTGGCCGTCGCGGCGATGATGCACGCCCACAACTTCCGCCCCGACGCCGGCGAAGCGTTGTTCGCCCTGGCCCGAATCATCGGCTGGACCGCCCACGCCCTGGAGGAGTACGCCCAACCCGCCCTCCGCTTCCGCCCCGAAGGCATCTACACCGGCCAATCCACCCAACCAACCTGAACCAGCTGCGGCCTGGCGTACGGACGGACAGGAAGTAGTCGGCCGCCGAGGCGTTAACCGGCAGGCATCAGGCGTGAATCGCAGCCGGTGAAGGGACTACCTGCTGTCGACCGGTACAGCTCACGGGGCAGTTCGCCGCTGCCAGATCACCCGCAGCCGAGCGGGCGGGACTCCGCTGCTAGCCGGGCGGCAGGACGATCGGCGACGACAGTGGGCGTACCTGCACCACTCAGCAACCACCCCAAACCCGCTCTCCGCGACGCCGCACAGGCGTGGGAGGCGAAGGCTCGGCACAGTTAGTGAGTGGTGGGTGTTCGCGCGACGACAAGCCAGGCGGAGGCAGCAGCCGGCGAGGCGCACGGCGGGACGATCAGCGACGGCGGACAACAGGCAGCAGCACAGTCAGCGACGACGGACGGCGGACGGCGGACGGCAGGCGGCAGTCGGCCGGTCGGCGGTCGGCGGTCGGCGGGAGGCGGCGGGCGGCGGTGATCGGACCGCCAGCCCATCACAATCGCGCTGCCACGCTCCCGCGCACCCGAACTGAGCCTGATCCAGTCCTGCCTGGCTTGCGGTTGATGGGCTGGCGGTCCGGTGCACCGCCCGCGGCACCGCGGCGGCAAGGTGGTGGCTGGGCCCGGCGGGGTGGTGGCTGATGATGGCGTACGGATGGACAGGAGGTGGTCGGTCGGAGGGGTGTTTAGGGGCGGGCGTCAGGCGTGGGGTGCTGTCGGGGAAGGGGTTACTGCCTGTCGGTCGTACAGGGTGGGTGGTTAGTTGTCGTACAGGTGGGGGACTTGTACGATCTGTGGGCATGACCGCCAGTGGTAGTGATCGGGTTCGGCATGTTCGGTTGGCTTCTGTGGTTTTGCCGCTGGAGCAGGCAATTAGTGATGCGAAGGTGTTGACCGGGCGGCAGCGGCCGATGACTGAGATCGTGTTTTTGTTCGCGGAGATCAGTACCGAGCAGGATCAGCACGGGATCGGGTTCAGTTACTCCAAGCGGGCCGGTGGGCCGGCGCAGTATGCGCATGCGAAGGAGATCGCGGGCGATCTGATCGGCGAGGATCCGTCGGACATCGGGAAGATTTACGACAAGCTGCTCTGGGCCGGGGCATCGGTGGGGCGGTCCGGGGTTGCCACTCAGGCGATCGCGGCGATCGACATCGCGTTGTGGGATCTCAAGGCGAAGCGGGCGGGGCTTCCGCTGGCGAAGTTGCTCGGGGCTCACCGCGACTCGGTTCGGGCGTACAACACGTCCGGTGGATTCCTGCATGCGCCGATCGAGGAGATCAAGGAGCGCGCGACCAAGTCGCTGGCCGCGGGGATCGGCGGGATCAAGATCAAGGTCGGCCAGCCCGATACCCGCGCGGATCTCCAACGGGTGCAGGCGATTCGCGAGCACCTCGGGGACGACGTACCGCTGATGGTCGACGCCAACCAGCAATGGGATCGGCCCACCGCGCTCCGGATCGGGCGGACGCTCGAGCAGTTCGGACTGGTCTGGATCGAGGAACCGCTCGACGCGTACGACGCCGAGGGGCACGCCCAACTCGCCGCCGAACTCGACACCCCGATCGCCACCGGTGAGATGCTCGGCAGCGTCACCGAACACCTGCGGCTGATCGATGCGCGGGCGGCCGACATCATCCAGCCGGACGCGCCGCGGATCGGCGGGATCACGCCGTTCCTCCGGCTAGCCACGTTGGCCGATCACCATGGTCTCCAGTTGGCGCCGCACTTCGCGATGGAGATCCACCTGCACCTGGCCGCGGCGTACCCGAGGGAGCCGTGGGTCGAGCACTTCGAGTGGCTCGATCCGTTGTTCAACGAGCGGCTGGAGACGCTGGACGGCCGGATGCTGGTACCGGACCGCCCCGGCCTCGGCTTCACCACCAGCGACCAGTGCCAAGCCTGGACCGTGGACTCCGTCGAGTACGGGACCCGATGAAGGCGCGATGACTGAGCTGGATCGGGATACCGGGCGCGGGCTTGCGCAGGAGCTGGTCGAGCGGCTCAAGGAGAAGATTCTCGGCGGCGAGATCGAGCCGGGCCGGAAGTTGCCGGCCGAGAGTTCGCTGATGGCGGAGTACGCCGTCAGCCGGACTGTGGTCCGTGAGGCGATCTCGCGGCTGCAGGCGGCGGGGCTGGTGGAGACGTTCCAGGGCCGCGGCTCGTTCGTGCTGGCGTTGCCCGAGGCAACCACATTCGAGCCGACCAGGATCCGCTCGCACCGCGACGTCCTCGACCTGCTCGACTTCCGGATCGGCGTCGAGACCGAAGCCGCCGGGCTCGCCGCGCACCGTCGTACCGAACACCAGCTCAAGGCGATCGAACGCGCGCTCAAAACCTTCAAGCGGGCCGCGGGCAACCCGGCGCGAGCGGTCGAGGCCGACTTCGCGTTCCATCTCAAGATCGCCGCGGCGTCCGGGAATCGCTTCTACACCGAGCTGCTCGGCTCCCTCGGGCCGATGATGATCATGCTCCCCCGCACCCGCCTCGACCCGTCCTACGAGCTCACCGACGCCACCCATTTCACCCGCGTCACGCTCGAACACGAGAACATCCACGACGCCATCGCCCGCGCCGACGCCGAGGCCGCCCGGGCAGCCGTCCGCGTCCACCTCTCCAACTCCCGGCACCGCCTGAAACAGCCCTAATTGCTCACCGACGCGAATGGGGATCGCTCACCAGCGTGCGGTGTTCGGCGAGAAGGATGGGTCGAAGCGGCGCAGGTACGACGTGTCGTCACGCCCCCGTATCCCGCAGCTCAGGTACTGCTCATGCAACCGCCCAACAGCGTCCTCGTCCAACTCGACCCCCAACCCCGGCCCGGACGGCACCCGGACACTCCCACCCACGAAGTCCAGAACGCCCGGCTTGATCAGGTCCTCGGTCTTCCACGGGTAGTGCGTGTCGCACGCATACGTGAGGTTCGGCGTCGCCGCGGCCAAATGGGTCATCGCCGCGAGGCTGACCCCGAGATGCGAGTTGCTGTGCATCGACAACCCCATCCCGAACGTCTCGCAGATCCCCGCCAGCAACCGCGATCGCCGCAGCCCACCCCAGTAGTGATGGTCGGACAGCACGACCTGCACCGCGTCGGCAAGCACGGCCGGCTTCAAGTGGTCGAAGGCGATCACGCACATGTTCGTCGCCAGCGGGAGCTCCGTCTGCCGGGCGACCTCGGCCATCCCGCCGATCCCCGGCGTCGGGTCCTCGAGGTACTCGATCAAACCCTCCAAGGATTTCGCCACCCGCACCGACGTCGAAGGCGTCCAAGCCCCATTGGGATCGATCCGCAGCGAGTGCTCCGGGAACGCCGCGGCCAGCGCCTTGACCGCCTCGATCTCCTGCTCCGGCGCGAACACCCCGCCCTTGAGCTTGATCGCGGTGAACCCGTACTCGTCCACCATCCGCCGCGCCTGCGCCACGATCCCGTCCGAATCGAGAGCCTCCCCCCACGAGTCGCCCGCACGCCCCGGATGCGCCACCCACTTGTAGAACAAGTACGCGCTGAACGGCACCTCAGGCCGTACCACGCCGCCCAGCAGATCCGCGACCGGACGCCCCAGCTCCTTCCCTTGGATGTCCAGCAACGCAACCTCAAACGGCGAAAGAACCACATCCGCCGGATCCTGCACCGCCAGCATCCCGCCGAACGCCGCACCCCGACCGTTGCCCAGCACATCGATCACGATCCGACGCAGACCGTTCAAGTCGTAGACGTCCAGACCGACAACCGCCGAGGCCACAGCACCAAGCCGAGCCAGATGCGCATCATCCGCATATGTCTCCCCCAGCCCGACCAGCCCGTCATCCGTCCGCACCTGGACGAGCGCCCGCAACGCGAACGGCTCGTGCACGCCGACCACGTTCAGCAGCGGCGGATCGGCGAACGCGACCGGGGTGACGACCACACCAGCGACTCTGCTCACAAGCTCCTCCGTTGCCTCTTCAGCACGATCTTCACCAACGGCAGCACCAGTACGACGACCAACAGCCCCAGCACCGTCCCGGAAATCGGCCGGGTCACGAACCCGGTCACATCACCCTCGAAGATCAACAGCGACTGCCGTACTGCGATCTCGAGCACGCTGCCGAGCACGAACGCCAGCACCAGCGGACCCGGCTCGAACCCGAACTTCTTCATCAGGTACCCGACCACACCGAACACGATCACCAGGAAGATGTCGAACACCTGGTTGTTCACCGTATAGACCCCGAGCAACGTGATCAGCACGGTGATCGGGGCCAGGATCGCCGGCCGGATCCGGAGGATCTTCACGAACACGCCGACCAACGGGATGCTCATGATCAGCAGCAGCACGTTCCCGACGTACATCGAGTTGATCACGCCCCAGAACAGGTCCGGGTGCTCAGACACCAACTGCGGGCCGGGCGGGATCCCCTGGATCAGCAGGGCGCCGAACATCAACGCCATCGTCGCGTTCGCCGGGATGCCCAGCGTCAGCAGCGGGATGAACGACGACGTCGCAGCCGCGTTGTTCGCGGTCTCCGGCGCGGCCACACCCTCGATCGCGCCGTGGCCGAACCGTTCGGGCTGCTTCGCGCGCCGCTTCTCGACGGCGTACGCGACCAGGGAAGACAAGGTGGCGCCACCGCCCGGCAGCACTCCGAGGACGAAGCCGATCACCGAACCGCGGCCGATCGCACCTCGGGCCTGCCGTAGTTCCGACCGGGATGGCCACACGTTGGCAACTTTCGCCGGTACCTGCACCCGGGTGTGCCGTTCCTCCAGGTTGTAGAGGATCTCGCCGAGCCCGAAGAGGCCCATCGCGATCGGCACGAAGTCGATGCCGTCGGCAAGATTCAGGCTGTCGAACGTGAACCGGCTCGCCCCGGTGAACGTGTCCCGGCCGACCGTTGCCAGCAGCAATCCGATGCCGGCGGCAATGACCGACTTCAGTTTGCCGCCGCGGCCGACTGTCGCGACCAGCAGGACTCCGAGCAGCGCGAGCGCGGCGTACTCCGGCGGCCCGAAGTCGAGCGCGACCTCGGCCACGATCGGGGCGAGCAGGCTCAGCCCGATGATCGAGATCGTGCCGCCGATGAACGACCCGATCGCGGCGATGCCGAGCGCCGTACCGGCCTTGCCTTGCCGGGCCAGGGCGTACCCGTCGAACACGGTGACCACCGAGGACGCCTCGCCGGGTAGGCGGAGCAGCACGGACGTGATGGTGCCGCCGTACTGCGCGCCGTAGAAGATGCCGGCCAGCATGATGATGGCGGCCACCGGCTCCACGCCGTACGTGATCGGCAGCAGGATCGCGATGGTCGCCGCCGGGCCGAGACCGGGCAGCACGCCGATCAGCATGCCGATGACGACACCGGCCAGGCAGTACAGCAGGTTCGCCGGTTCGAGGACGACGCCGAAGCCGTCGAGCACGGGGTTCAGGAAGTCCATCTCACACCAGCCGCGGCAAGGGGATCTGGAGCGCCGTCACGAACAGCAGGTGGAACGCGACCACCGTCACCACACTGATCACGATCGACGACCGCCACGACTCCTTGCCCAGGAACCGCAGCCAGACGAACGTCAGCAACAGCGAGGGAATCTCGAACCCGATCAACGGCATCGCCACCGCCAGCAACACCAGCGTGACGACCGCGACGACCACCAGCAGACTGGCCCGGTTGAACCGCTCGCTGTCGAGCGCCTGCCGACCGATGATCGCCAGCACCACCGACAGCAGAGTGATCACCACACTGATGACGAACGGCCACAACCCCGGCCCAGGTTCGGTCAACCGCCCCAACCCGAGTCGCCACGACCCAATCAAACCGGCCACTCCAAGCAGGGCAGCGACCAGCGCAGCCGTCAGCTGCGACCACGCCCCAGCCGGCGGCGGCCGCTCCTCTTCAACCGGCCGCTCCTCTTCGTACGAAGCGTCCATGGCCTAGGCGCTGCCGAGCTTGATGCCGTATTGCTCGACCTGTCCCTTGTACTTGGAAGTCGAGTCGCCCAGCATCTTCTGGACCTCGCTCGGCGGCACCTCGATCGGAGTGAGGAAGTTCGCCTCGTTGAACTTCTTGTACGCGTCGGTGGCGAACGTCTTCTTGGCCGCGTCGAACAGCTTGCTCTTCACCTCCTCCGGCGTCCCCTTCGGCGCGGTGAGGAACCGGTACTGCGAAACCACGACGTCGAACCCTTGTTCCTTGGCGGTCGGCACGTCCGGCAGATACTTGATCCGCTCACCCGAGAACACCGCCAGCGGAACGAGCTTGCCCGCCTTCACGTTCTCGATCCCCTCACCGAGCTGGAAGGTCGCGACGTCCACCTGACGGCCAAGCAGCGCGGTCATCGCGGGCGCACCGCCGTCGAACGGCACGTCGGTCGACGGGATGCCGGCCACCTTGAAGGTGAGCGCGGACGCCAATTGAGCGCCCGTACCGACCCCGGTCGTGCCGTACTTGATCGTCTTCCCGGCCTTCTTCAGGTCGGCGATCGTCTTGTACCCCGAGTCGGCGTGCGCGGCGAGCATGTAGTCGTCCTGCGAAACGCCACCGATCAGGTCGAAGTCGTCGATCTTCACCGCCTCGGCCGCGGACACGGCCAGCGGGGTGATGGTGAACAGCGACGCGTTCTGGACGGCGATCTTGTAGCCGTCGGCCGGGGCGGACTGCAGTTCCTTGGCGTTCAGCGCGCCGTTCGCACCGGGCTTGTTCACCACCGGGACCGAGACGCCGAGCTCCTTGCCGAGACCCTCGGCGATCGCGCGGGTGATCAGGTCGGTACTGCCACCAGGCGAAGCACCGACACTCATCTGGATGTTCCCGGTCGGATAGTTGCCCTCGGCACCGCCACCCGACGACGTGGTCTTCACCCCGCCGCATCCGGCGAGCAGCGCCGCCACAGTCAGGCCGAGACACACTCTTACCCGTACGGATTTCATTCTGGATCCCTCCTTCGGGCCCCGTCGCGAGACCGACCGATTCCGAGGGAGCGTATGAGGGCTCGTTATGCCTGTCCAAGGCCGATTGGGCATCGAGTGATACCTTTCGAGAATCATGTTCTCGCTGGACCAGGTGAGCGCCTTCGTGGCCGTCGCCGAGGAGCTGCACTTCGGCCGGGCGGCGGAGCGACTGGCCATGACCCAGCCGCCGTTGAGCCGCCAGATCCAGAAGCTCGAACGCGCCGTCGGCGCCAAGTTGCTCGAGCGCGACAACCGCCGGGTGGAGCTGACCGAGGCCGGCCGCGCCTTCCTCGGTGAAGCCCGCCGGCTGATCGCACTCGTCGACTCCGCCGGCGACCTGGCCCGCCGGGTCGACCAGGGCGCGGTCGGCACGCTACGACTCGGCTTCACCGCGGCCTCCGCGATCCGTACTCTCGGCCCCCTGCTGCGCCGGCTCTCCGAGGAACTGCCCGGCGTCGACGTGATCCTGCACGAGCGGGTCACGCCCGCCCAGGTGGACGGTCTGCGCCGCGGCGAACTGGACCTCGGTCTCGCCCGTCCGCCGTTCGACTCCGAAGCGCTCGCCTCGCGCGTGATATCCCGCGAGCCCCTGATCGCCGTCGTACCGAGTGACCATCCCCTGGCCTCGGTACGCCGGCCACTGCGGCCGACCGACTTCTCCAACGAGCGGGTGATCAGCTACCACCCGACCCAGGCTCGCTACTTCCACGAACTCACCGTGCGGTTCCTCACCAATGCGCACCCCCGGATCGACCAGCGGGTCCAGCAGATCCTCACCGTGGTGCTGCTGGTCGCCGCCGGCCGCGGAGTTGCCCTGGTCCCGGACTCCGCGCGCTCGCTCGGCATCGCCGGTGTCCAGTACTGCGATCTCATCGACGGCGGCAGCGAATCAGTGGAGGAGGCCGAGATCCCCGGCCGCCCGGTCGAACTGCACGCGATCTGGAACCGCCAGCCGGTCAGCCCCCTGCTCCACCGCGTGCTGGACCTCTTCGACAGCGATGCGCGGTGATGCTTTGAGAGCATCAATGGATACAGAACCGGTCTTGGACAGGCATCAGCGGCCGTCCATACCCTGACGGCGTGACGCCATACTCCCCCGATGCCCTGGCCAGCCGGCTCAAGACCGGGCTGCTCTCCTTCCCGGTCACGGCCTTCGCCGCAGACCTCAGCTTCGACGAGCCCCGCTACCGCGAGCACCTGTCCTGGTTGAGCCAGTACGACGTGGCAGGGCTGTTCGCCGCCGGCGGGACCGGTGAGGGGTTCTCGCTGACCCCGGCCGAGATCGACAGCGTGGTCAAGGCCGCCGTTTCGCAGGTCGACGGCAAGGTCCCCGTGCTCGCTCCCGCGACCGGCGGCACGGCGACCGCGATCGCCCAGGCGCAAGCAGCCGAAGCGGCCGGCGCGGACGGGGTGTTGCTGTTGCCGCCGTACCTGACCGAAGCGGGTCAGCGTGGTCTTGTCGAACACGTCTCCGCCGTCTGCCGCAGTACGAATCTCGGCGTGATCGTCTACAGCCGCGCCAACGCGATCCTCAACGACGTGTCTGTCCTCGAACTGGTCGACCGCAATCCGAACCTGATCGGTTTCAAGGACGGTGTCGGCAACATCGAGATGATGACCCGGATCTACGCGAAGGTCGGCGACCGGCTCACCTACATCGGCGGCCTGCCGACCGCGGAGACGTTCGCGCTGCCGCTGCTGCAACTCGGTGTCAGCACCTACTCGTCGGCGATCTTCAACTTCGTCCCGGAGTTCGCGCTCGGGTTCTACGCCGACGTCCAGAAACAGGACCGGGACAGCGTCTACCGCAAGCTCAACGACTTCGTCCTGCCCTACCTGGACATCCGCGACCGGCAGAAGGGGTACGCCGTGTCGATCGTCAAGGCCGGCCTCACCGCGATCGGCAAACCGGCCGGTCCGGTCCGGCCGCCGCTCCAGGATCTGGACTCCGACGAGCTCGCCCAGTTGGTTGCCCTCATCAACAAGATCGACTGACCATGACGCCGACCATCAGCTCTGTCGAGGTCGTCCCGGTCGCCGGCCACGACAGCATGCTGCTCAACCTCAGTGGCGCGCACGGACCGTACTTCACCCGCAACGTGGTCATCCTGACCGACAGCGACGGCAACACCGGACTCGGTGAAGTCCCGGGCGGTCAGAAGATCACCGCGACGATCACCGACGCCGCCGAACTCGTCGTTGGTCAGGAACTCGCGCGCTACCGCCAGGTGCTCCGATCCGTCGCGCAGGCCTTCGCGGACCGGGACTCCAGCGGCCGCGGCGCCCAGACCTTCGACCTGCGGACCACAGTCCATGCCGTGACCGGTCTGGAGTCCGGCCTCCTCGATCTGCTGGGCAAGCACCTCGGCGTACCGGTCGCGGAGTTGCTCGGCGAAGGGCAGCAGCGGGACAGCGTGCCGATGCTCGGCTACCTCTTCTACGTCGGCGATCCGAGCGTCACCGATCTGCCTTATCTAACTGGTGATGGCGACGGCGATCGCTGGTCGAAGTTGCGCCGGCAGGAGGCGCTGACGCCCGAGGCCGTGGTCGCGCTGGCCGAGGCGGCCCAGGAGCGGTACGGGTTCGCGGACTTCAAGCTCAAGGGCGGCGTCTTCTCCGGCGAGGAGGAGCTGGCCGCCGTCACCGCCCTGGCCCAGCGCTTCCCGGACGCCCGGATCACCCTCGACCCGAACGGCGCTTGGCTGATGAAGGACGCCATCGAACTCTGCACCGGCCGCGACGACGTGCTCGCGTACGCCGAGGACCCGTGCGGCCCGGAAGGCCCGTACTCCGGCCGCGAGACGATGGCCGAGTTCCGCCGGGCCACCGGACTGCGGACCGCGACCAACATGATCGCGACCGACTGGCGCGAACTGAGCCACGCGATCCGGGCGGCGGCGGTCGACATCCCGCTGGCTGATCCGCACTTCTGGACGATGAACGGATCGGTCCGGGTCGCCCAGCTCTGCCATGACTTCGGGCTGACCTGGGGATCGCACTCGAACAACCACTTCGACATCTCGCTGGCGATGTTCACCCACGTCGGCGCGGCGGCTCCCGGCGAGATCACCGCGCTCGACACCCACTGGATCTGGCAGGACGGCCAGGCCCTGACCACGTCACCGCTGCAGATCAAGGGCGGCCGGATCGCCGTACCGACCGGGCCCGGCCTCGGCATCGAACTCGACCGCGACGCACTGGCAGCCGCGCACGAGCTCTACCTCAGCCAGGCCCTCGGCGCCCGCGACGACGCGATCGCCATGCAGTACCTGATCGAAGGCTGGACCTTCGACCCCAAACGCCCCTGCCTGATCCGCTGAAACCGTGCGTCCGAAGAACCGTGCGCTCTAGCGCTCGCTTCTTCGGACGCAACGAATCAGAACAGGGCGGTCATCAGGCGGCGGCGGGCCTTGACGACTCGTTCGTCGTCGGAGCCGACCACCTCGAACAGCTCGAGCAGATGCAGCCGGACGGTGTTGCGCTCGTCGCCCGCGGTCGCCTGGATCGTGCGGATCAGCCGGTTGAACGCGTCCTCGACGTGACCGCCGATCAGGTCCACATCGGCGACCAGCAGCTGCGCCTCGACGTCGGTCGGGTTCTCGGCCGCCCGCGTCCGCACCTCGGCCGGTACGTCGCGGGTCCGCTTCACCAACTGGACCCGGGCCAGCCCGGACTTCGCCTCGGCGTCGTTCGGCGTCTCCTTGAGCAACGTCTCGTACGCCGCGATCGCGCCGTCCAGATCACCTTCGGCAACCGCGTTCTCGGCGGCCTCGTACCGCGGGTCCGGCTCGGGCTCGGCGGCCTCCGCGGGAGCGGCCGGGCCGACCGGTTCGGCGCGCCCGGTGATGCCGTTGGCCACCGCCACGGTCAGCACCTGGTCGACGTACTGCCTGGCCTCGGCGTCCGCGACGGCACCCTGGAACAACGGGACCACCTGACCACGCAGGACGGCGATCACCAAGGGCACCGTCTGGACGCCGACCGCCTGGGCCAGCTGTGGGTTCGCGTCGATGTCGATCCGGGTGAGCAGGAACTTGCCCGCGTACTCGTCGGCCAGCCGGGCCAGCACCGGACCGAGCGACACGGACGCCTGCGACCGTGGCGACCAGAACTCGACCAGCACCGGGTGCTGGACCGACCGCTCGATCACGTCCGCCTGGAAGGTCGGCTCGGTCACGTTCAGCACATAGGCGCCGGCGGCACCCCCACCCGCGGCAGCAGCCCCCGGACCAGCCGACGGACCACCTTGAGCCGGGCCGGCGGCGGGGCCTCCGGGTCGCGCCGGCGGCTTGCGCAGAGCCGACAGGTCGATCGCACCAGGTCGAGTGAAATCACGGTTCATGGCTCTATCCTCTCCGACCGCTCCGGCCGGTGTGGAGCGCGGGTCGCCAGCAGCAGTCTGGCCAGCCCGCTCCGGGTCCCGGCGACGGCGATCCGGACCCCCGCGGTCAGTACCTCGTCGAACGCCGGCGTCCAGTCCCACGTCGCGCCACGCTGCCGGGCCAGCACCCGCAAGCCGCCGCTCTCGTCCAGTTCGCCGAGCCGTTTGCCGACCGCGACCGAGTCCCGCTCGACCGTCACCTCGGTCAGCAGCAGCACGCGCCGTCCGGCCGGCACCGTGGTCTGGCTGCGCCGGTTCGCCACCGCCGCGGCGACCGCCGGCGCGACCAGCATCGACACCGACCGGCTGTGCCCGAGCCCGAGCTGCCGCTCGACCCGCTGGGCCAGGTCGTGGTCGAACATCCGCATCGTGATCCGGGCGTCCTCGTTGAGCTCCCGGACCACCATCGCCGTCTCCAGGTTGGTGATGTCTCCGTTGGTGATCGCCAACACCGCCTGCGCGCGCTGCACCCCGGCCGATCGCAGCGTCTCCTCCAGGCTGCTGTCCCCCATCACCACCGGGATCCGCAACCGGTGCGCCGTCTGTACGCCGGGAGCGTCGTCGTCCTGTTCGACGCCGACGACGGCGACACCGCGCTCGGACATGATCTCCAGCACCCGGGCGCCGACCGTGCCGAGCCCGCAGACGATCACGTGATTCCTCGGCCGGCCGCGGACGCCACCGATCACCCGGGACAGCCGGGCCCCGATCAGCGAGTCGACGATGACCGCGGTGAGCAGCGCGACCAGCACGATGCCGGACAGCTGGACCACGACGGCCGCGACCTTCGCCCACGGCGGGGCGTCCGAGAACACGTTGTCCTCGATCCCCGCCGACGTCACCGCGCCCAGCGCCAGGTAGAGCGCCCGGAGCCAGGGAACGCCCGCGATGTAGTGCATCAGCGCCGTCCCGGTCAGGGCGAAGAGGGCCATCACCGCGGCGATGATCCGGACCCGGCGATCCAGTACGTCACGGGTCGCCATCACCCAGCCGGTCCGGCGGACGTCGCGGGTCCGCCAGACCTTGCGCAGCCCGAGGCCGAGAACCACGTCGGTAGTGGGGTCGGTGCTCTCGGTCGGCAGGAGTTTGGGCGTCGCCGAGTCGGTGCTGTTGGCCAGCGCGGTCACATGGTCGCGGATCAGCTCGGCCGGGCCGGCCACCATCCGGCGTGCACCCACCTCCAGCCAGGTCAGCTCGTCGTCCTCCAACGCGTCGGCGACGAACGCGGGCGCCGCGAGCTGCGGACCGGAGATCACCACACAGTCGCCGAGCAGCTCGTTCAGCTGGGCGCCGAGTCGGGGGTTGACCATCTGCACGATGATGCGCAGGTCCGGATCCATCTCCCGCGCGGTCAACGCGGTATGGACGTTGTGCACGTCGTCCGCGTCGAGCAGGACGAGGGCCCGCGCGGTCGACGGTTTCTTGCCTTCGGCGTCGACCCCGGCGCGGCGTAGTACGGACTCGCTCACCACCCGGACGCCCATCACCTGCTTGGCGCCCAGCTCACTGATCCGGTCGAAGTGCCTCGATGCCGGGTTGACGACCGCGGTCACCAGCTCACCGGAACCGACCAGCTCGGTGACGACCCGCAGCATCGCCCGATCCGATCCGCAGACCACGACACCCCGGTCGTCGTGTGTCTGGGCGGCCGCCTGTTGCTGGGCGACCGCAGCCGCCCGGCCCCGTCGCCGTCCCTGGGGTGTCGCCTCCGCCGGTTCCTCAGAAGCGGGCGGGCTCTCGGTATTCGCCCCACTCGTCCCGAAGAACGTGACAGATTTCCCCCATCGTGGCCTCCGCACGCGCCGCCTCCAGCATGGGTTCGATCAAGCCGCCGGTCCCTCTGGCCGCCTCGACCAGCGCGGTTAGCGTACGACGCACCCGGTCCTCGTCGCGTTGCGTTTTGCGCGTGGCGAGCACCTCGACCTGCTCGATCTCCACCTCATGGCTGACCCGGAGGATCTCCAGCTCGCCGGAAACGGTGTCGGTCAGCGTGTTCACGCCGACGATCTTCTTCTCGCCCTTCTCCAGTTTCTGCTGGTACTCGAACGCGGCGTCGGCGATCTCGGCCATGAACCAGCCGTCCTCGATCCCGCGCAGGATGCCGCCGGTCATCGTGCCGTCCGGGCTCATCTCCTTGATCCGGGCGAAGATCTCCTCGGCCTGCCGCTCGATGTCGTCGGTCAGCGCCTCGACGTACCACGAACCGCCGAGCGGGTCGGCGACGTTGGTGACGCCGATCTCCTCCATCAGCACCGACTGGGTCCGCAGCGCGATCTCGGCCGACTCCTCGGTCGGCAGCGCGAGCGTCTCGTCGAGGGCGTTGGTGTGCAGCGAGTTCGTCCCCCCGAGGATCGCGGCCAGCGCCTCGACCGCCGTACGGACGACGTTGTTGTACGGCTGCTGTGCGGTCAGCGAGACCCCGGCCGTCTGGGTGTGGAACCGCAGCCACTGCGCCTTGTCCGTCTTCGCGCCGTACACGTCCCGCAGCCAGCGCGCCCAGATCCGCCGGCCGGCCCGGAACTTGGCGATCTCCTCGAAGAAGTCCAGGTGGCTGTCGAAGAAGAACGACAACCCGGGCGCGAAGGTGTCGACGTCCATACCGCGGGAGAGCCCGAGCTCGACGTACCCGAACCCGTCGGCCAGCGTGTACGCCAGCTCCTGCGCGGCCGTCGAGCCCGCCTCGCGGATGTGGTAGCCCGAGACGCTCAGCGGCTTGTAGTCCGGGATGTTCGCGGCGCAGTACTCCATCAGGTCGCCGATCAACCGCAGATGGGGTTCCGGCGGGAACAGCCACTCCTTCTGGGCGATGTACTCCTTGAAGATGTCGGTCTGCAGCGTGCCGTTCAGCTTGGTGATGTCGGCGCCCTGCCGCTCGGCCGCGACCAGGTACATGACGAACGCCGGTACGGCGGGCCCGGAGATCGTCATCGACGTGGTGACGTCCTGCAGCGGGATGTCCTTGAACAGCCGGTCCATATCCGTCGCCGAGTCGATCGCCACCCCGCAGTGCCCGACCTCACCGAGCGACTTCGGGTCGTCGGAGTCCCGGCCCATCAACGTCGGCATGTCGAACGCGACCGACAACCCGCCGCCACCGCCGTTCAGGATCATCTTGTACCGCTCGTTGGTCTGCTCCGCATTCCCGAACCCGGCGAACTGCCGAATCGTCCAGGTCCGCCCGCGGTACCCCGTCGGATACAGCCCCCGCGTGAACGGAAACTCCCCCGGCCACCCGATCCGCTCCATCCGCGGGTCGTCCACACCCTCGGGAGGCCCGTAGACGGGCTCGACCTGGGTGCCGGAGAGGGTGGTGAAGTCCGCCTCCCGCTTCCGCGCCGCGTCGTACCGCTGCTGCCACCGGCTCCGGCCGGCGGCGACCTGCTCGGCATCCATCAGTCAGACCTCCTCGGGAACTGATCCCAAAATACTAGGACGTCCAACTATTTCCAACCCACCGCAGCTCACTGGCTGGCCGTCCGGGGAGAGAAATGTCGCGTCAGAGGCCAAGAACCCGCCCCGATCGGCGGAGAAACCCTCCCCGTTCCGCATGGTCTCCCCGCCGAACTCAGCCGGCCAGCCGCAACCCTCGGCGGCGGGTCTGCTCGCGGGGATCGGGCACCGGGGCGGCCTCCAGCAAGCGGACCGTGTACGGATCCTGCGGAGCCCGTAGTACCGCCTCTCGATCCCCCTGCTCGACGATCCGTCCCCCGCTCATCACCGCTACCCGATCGCTGACCTGATCCACCACCGCCAGATCGTGGCTTATGAACAGGCAGGCGAAATCGAACCGCTCCTGAACCGACCGGAACAGCTCCAGCACGGTCGCCTGCACCGACACATCCAATGCCGACGTCGGCTCGTCCGCGATCAGCAGCGCCGGATCCAGCGAGATCGCCCGGGCAATCGACACCCGCTGCCGCTGACCACCCGACAACTCATGCGGATACCGCCCGTACCACGCGCTCGGCAGCTCCACACTCTCCAGCAGCTCCTCCACCCGCCCACGCAGCTCGACCCCACGCACACCACGATGTACGGCGAGCGGCTCCCCGATCGACTGGCCGATCGTGGCCCGCGGATTCAACGAACCAGTCGGATTCTGAAAGACCACGCCGATCCGGGACCGCGCCTCCCGCAGTACTGCGGACGTCCCCGCCGTCATCGGCTGCCCGGCGACACGCACCTGACCCGCCGTGATCGGCGCAAGACCAAGCACCGACTTACCGATCGTCGACTTCCCCGAACCCGACTCACCGACCAGCCCGGTGATCTCCCCCGGCTTCAACTCCAGGTTCACGTCATCGACAGCGCGAACGATCTTGCCCCGACGTCCGCGATACTCGACCACCAACGACTCGATCGCCAGCGCCGGCACGACGCCACCGTCAACCCCAGAGGCCGTACTGTCGCGCCCCCGACTCCGCGGTACCGCGTCCAGCAACGCCTTTGTGTACGGCTGCGAGGGCCGGTCGAAGAGATCGTGGACCTCGGCCGTCTCCACCACGGATCCCTGCCGCATCACCACCACCCGGTCCGCCACATCGGCGACGACGCCCATGTCGTGGGTGATGATCAGGATCGAGCCGGAGATCTTCGACCGCATCGCGAGCAGGACGTCGAGCACCTCCTGCTGGACCGTCACGTCCAGCGCCGTCGTCGGCTCGTCCGCGATCAGCAGCTCGGGATCACAGGCCACGGCGATCGCGATCATCACCCGCTGGCACTGACCGCCCGACAACTGATGCGGGTAGTAGCGCAACCGGGCCTCGGGCTCGGGGATCCCGACCAGCTCCAGCAGCTCGATCGCCCGCGAGCGCACCTCCGCCCGGGACAGCGACGGCTGGTGCGCCCGGATCATCTCGATCAGCTGATACCCGATCGAGAACACCGGGTCGAGCGCGCCGACCGGATCCTGGAAGATCATCGCGACCCGCCGCCCCCGCAACGCGGTCAGCTCCGCGCGCGACATCGCCAGCACGTCCTCACCGGCAAAGCTGATCCGCCCACCGACGGATGCGTTCGGCGGCAGCAGCCCGAGCGCGGCCAGCGAAGTGACGCTCTTGCCCGACCCCGACTCCCCCACGACCGCGAGCACCTCGCCCGGCCGGACCGCGAAACTCACCTTGTCTACGGCGCGATGCGTCGTACCGCCGACCTGGAAGTCGACCGTCAGGTCCTCGAACCGCAAGACATCGTCGCTCACTCACCCTCCTCGGCGTCGAGCTTGTCCCGGTACTCCTGCCAGTCGGCCAGCATCTTCCGGTGGTACGACGTCAGCCACTCGAAGTAGTTGCGCGCGTTCCGCAGCCGCTTCCGCGGACCGGGCATGCCGTCGGGCAACTCAGTGAGCATGTCCTCGAAGAGCTGCCGTTGTTTGCCGAGGGACCGGCGCTCGCCCGCCAGGAAGCTGCCCCAGATGTCGTCGTCGACCTTGAAGTAGTGACTGCGATCCCCCGGTACGGCGTGCCGGGCGACGAACCCGAGGTCGATCAGCCGGCGCGTCGTACTCGAGATCGAGCCGGCACTCGCCGACAGCGCCCGGGCCAGCTCGGCCGACGACACGTACGGTTTGTTGCTCACCATCAGATAGCCGAGCACCCGCCCCTCCATCCGCGGCGAGCCGGCCAGCTCTCTCAGCAGGGCGAACTGCTCGACGAAGTCCGCGCGGCGCGAGTCCTCCTCCCACGCATCGTCGTCAACCATGTTTGACTCCTTCCCCGCCCCGCCGCCCCGGTCTGGCCTTGACTCCTTCCCCGCCCCACCGCCCCGGTCTGGCCTTGACTCCTTCCCCGCCCCACCGCCCCGGTCTGGCATCACGACCTCCTTGCCAACGAGTGCACCTCGGCATCCGCGATCTGCGCCGATCGACGCGCCCGGAACACCTCGACCGGCCACCGCGAGCTCCCGCCGTACCGGACGACCGACGGCTGCCCGTCCGCGTCCCACCTGTACTCCACCTTCTCGCCGATCGAGCCATAACCGGCGGCAGGTACGACGGCCAGCGTGTTCTCGTCGATGACCTGGAGCTCCTCGTAGCTCTCGACCGGGTTCGGCGCCGCCGGGAAGAACGCGACCAGCCGCCCGCCGAGCAGCGAAACGCTGATCACGCCCATCAGGTTCGCGAAGTTCCCGCAGAACCGCCGCGCATCGATATCGGCAGGCACCTGAGTTCCGGCCGGAGGCTGCGCGGCCAGGTTGAGCAGCTTCACGACGCCGGTCGCGAGCGCCTCGGCCGGACCCCCGATGCAGTTGGTGAGCACCGACACGACGAGCTGGTCGACTGGGTCGATGAAGGTCCGGGTGATGTGGCCCGGGTACCCACCGCTGTGCCCGACCAGCCGCCGGTCGCCGATCGTGCCGATGATCATCCCGAGCCCGTACCGTCCGATCTCGTTGCCGTGGGCATTGATCAGGCTCTCGTCCCGCTGCAGCAGCCGCTTGCTCGCATCCGTCAGCAGCTGCTCGGCCCCGAAGAAGTGCGCGGCGCCGTACGACGTCAGATCCTCGGCGGTGGAGTAGAAGCCAGTGGCCGCGGCCATCGCGCGAGTGTCGACGTGCGGGATCGTCTGACGTACGTCGCTGCCGTCGAGCAGACCGGTATGGCCGGCGGCGTACTCACCGGCGCGCAGCGGGTCCCATTCGGCGCCGGTGTTGGTCAGGCCGAGCCGGCCGATGATGTTGGCCTCGACGTAGTCGCCGTACGACAGCCCGCTCGCAGCCTCGATCACCAGGCCGAGCAGGGAGTAGCCGATGTTGGTGTACTTGAAGTATTCGTTCGGTTCGAAGATCCGGCCGTTCGCCAGGCACAGCGCGATCAGCGCCTCCCGGTCCGGGAACGGGTCCATCAGCTGCCAGTAGTCCTTGTCCACGCCGTCGCGGATCACGCCGCCCTGGTGGCCGAGCAGTTCCCGCACGGTGACCGGGCCGAGTGCGCTGCCGGCGAGTTCGGCGATATGGGCGTCGACCGGGTCGTCCAGCCGGACCTTGCCCTGCTCGACGAGTTGCAGGATCGAGGTCGCGGTGAAGGTCTTGGAGTGCGACGCGATCCGGAACAGGTGGTCCGTGCCCAGCGGCGTACCGGCGACCTCGTCGCTGTAGCCGAGCGCGATCGACAGCACGAGTTCGTCACCGACTCGGACCGCTGCCTGCACTCCCGGCGTCCTGAGGTAGCGACGCTGGTAGTCGAGCCAGTTTTGCAACGCGGGAGCGGCTTCTCGGGCGGTGGTGAGACCGAAACCGGCCGGGGCGGCGGGGTGGGTGGGGACAGTCAAGGCGGCGTCCGTTCTGTCGTGGCCATGGATCGTGGATGTCATTCAGGAGCGTCCCTTCGGGTTCACCGCGTCGCGGAGTACGTCGCCGAGGGTGATCAGGCTCAGTACGGTCGCGGCGAGGAAGATGCCCGGGTAGATCAGTGTGTGCGGTGCCTGCTGGAATCGCGACTGCGCGGTGGCGAGTTGCAGACCCCACGAGATCGACGGCGGTCGCAGGCCCAGACCGAGGAAGGTCAGCGTCGACTCCGCGACGATCACGCCGCCGACGGTCAACGTAGCGACCGCGAGCACCGGGCCGATCGCGTTCGGCAGCACATAGTGGGTGAGGATCCGCAGGGTCGGGAACCCCATCGCCTTCGCCGCTTGCACGTACTCCGCGTCGCGGGTCGCGCGGACCGTCGTACGGACCATCCGGGCCAGCGTCGGCCAGGAGAACAACGCCAGCACCAGCGAGATCGACAGCACCGACCGATCACCCAGACTGTTCAGCGCCACGATCGCGCCGAGCAGGAACGGGAACCCGAGGAAGACATCGGTCAGCCGGGCGAGCACCGAATCGGTCCAGCCGCCGACGTAGCCGGCCAGCGTGCCGATCAGTACGGCGATGACCAGCGCGATCAACGTGCAGAACAGGCCGACCGCCAACGACGCGCGGGCACCGTGTACGACGTTCGTGTAGACGTCGCAGCCCTGCAGATCCTGGCCGAACGGATGCCCTGGCGACGACGGCCGCGCGCTGGCGGACAGGTCACAAGCCCGCGGATCGTCACTGCCGAACCAGCCCCCGACCCAGCCCGGGAAGGCGGCCAGCAGGACCAGTACGGCGAGCACGGCCAGCGGAACCCAGAACAGCACCCGCTTCCGGACCGTCGCCCAGACCCCGCGACCGCCCAGCGTGTCCTCCTCGACGGCCTGGGCCAGTACTTGGTCAGTCATGGCGAATCCTCGGGTCGAGCAACGAGTTGAGCAGGTCGACCACCACACTGGTCAGCAGGAAGATCAGGATCAGCGCCGTCGCGATCCCCACCACGGTCGGGCCTTCGTGCACCCGGATCGACTCGAACAACAGCTGACCGACGCCCGGCAGGTTGAAGATGCCCTCGGTGACAACGGCACCGCCGAGTAACGCGCCGAGGTCGATCGCGAGATAAGTCAGCACCGGGATCGACGAGTTGCGCAGCACGTGGATGCCGATCACGCGCCGCCTGGTCAACCCCTTCGCCCACAGCGCCCGGACGAAGTCGGAGCTCATCGTGTCGACCACGCTGCCCCGGGTCAGCCGGGCGACCGCGGCCAGTCCGTAGATCGCCAGCACCGTTGCCGGCAGCAAGTAAGACAGCGGCCAGCCGTCGTTCACCCCGGCGATCGGCACCAGCGACAGCTTGACGCCGAAGACCAGCTGGGCCGTCACCGCCATCACGAAGATCGGCACCGACGCGACCAGGATCGTCATGATCAGCACGCCCCGGTCGATCCAGGTGTTCTTCCGCAGCCCGGCGAGCAGACCGAGTCCTACCCCGATCACGACCTGGATGATCCACGCCGTCACCGCCAGCCGGATCGTCACCGGCCAGCGGGTCGCCAGCCGTTCTGCGACCGACCGGCCGCGGAAGTCGACGCCGAGGTCACCGGTGAGCAGGTTGCCGATGTAGCGGAAGTACTGCGACCAGAGCGGATCGTTCAGGTGGTAGAGCTCCCGAATCCGCTCCACCACCTGCGGCGACAGGGGCTGGTCCCCGCCGAGGCTGGAGATCGGGTCGCCCGGCAGCGCCCAGACCGCCGCGTAGATCGCGAACGTGACGCCGAAGAAGACCAGCACCAGTTCGATCACCCGGCGGATCGTGAATCTCAGCATCCCTTCCGCCTGACCGCGTCGAGAAGGGCGAGAGTGGCGGCGTACTGGACTCCAACGAGGTGGTTGATCGGGACCCGGTGCAACTCGGGCTCGAGCGTGGCGGCCTCGTCCTGCCATTCGCGATAGACGGCACCCAGTCGCTTGGCGAGGGGATGCAGTCCGGCGGCCGCGCTACCCCGGGCGATCTCCCCGTCGATCGCGCGCACCAGCATCCCGCCGTACCGGAGCCGGAGCAATCGGGTGACGTCGCGCAGCCCGAACGCCTCCGCGACCGTCGCTCGCCGCTCCGGGTCCTCCTGTTCCGCCCGGAGCTTGTCGCGTTGCGGACGTTTGACCAAGTACGGGAGGAACGCGGCCGTCGCCCGGACCAGTTGCGAGTCGTCCGACAGGTACGGCCGGGCCGCCTCGAAGATCTCCATCAGCGCCTCGAGATTCCCGGCCAGCTCGTCCGCCGCGGCCGTGAGCGCGTCGCGGTAGGCCAGGTCGGTCGGCGACTGATCGTCGATCGCGGGATGCGTCCAGTACGGCAACTCGGCGACCAGACTCACCGTGCCGTGCCGTTGCGCGTACTCCGCCGACGATCCGCCGGAGCCCGTGTATGGCGTCATCCCCAGGCTCTCTGCGTAGTCGTACGTCGCCTTCGCGGAGATCATCTCGTACACCGCCGGGCCGAGCGGTTTCGCGGCCGGCGTCTCGGGTTCGCCCAGGTCCAGCGGCAGCTCGAAGTCGGCGGCGATCGCGTGCAACTCGGCGACGAACCCGTCGAGCTCCTCGGTGACGTAGTAGTAGACGCCACCGAGCTCGGTGTTGTGCAGCGACACCGCGATGATCGGCTTCAGCTCGTCGATCACCCGCATCAGGGCGAACGCCTCCGGCATCACCGCGTCGAAGTACGCCGCCTTGTGCTGGAAGGGAAACGACCACTCCACCTGCTCGGCCGGCGCCGGACGGTAGAAGTTGGCGGTGTAGGTCACCCGGTCCCACGGGCCGTCGAACCAGCCCTCGTTCAGCCGGGTCCCGTCCGGGTCGATGCAGCCGATGATGTTCCACCGGCAGGACTTGCGGAGTTCCTCATCGGCGCAAAGGTCCTCGGCGAGCCGGATCGCGGTCCAGAAACCGATCGGCTCGTTCGGGTGGACGCCGGCGTAGACGAGTGCGTTGTCGGGGCCGTCGCCGATCGAGTACATGGTCAGCGGTTCGCCCAGCCTCGACGTACCGATCCTGCGCGTTGTCACGAGGTCCGGGTGGCGGTCGGCCAGGTTGTCGAGGGTTGCGTTGATCTCGTCGACGCCGGGGAAGTGGTCGACTTCGGGGACGCGGTGGGCCCGCTCCAGGATCTGCTGGAGCGGGCCTGCCGTCGGTGTGGTGCTGCCCATCAGCTCTCGGCCACGGCGGTGTTCTCGAGTTCCAGGCTGCCCGCGCCCTCGGCCAGCTTGGCGATCCGGTCCGACGTGGCGTAGGTGTACTTCTCAAAGAACATCGGCGGTGCCGGGAAGTCCTTGAGGATCTCCTTCTGCACCCCGACGTAGCCCTCGATCGCCTTCTGCGGATCGACCTGCGCGTCCGCCTTGGCGAGCAGCTGCTCCACCTCGTCGGTGTAGTACGGGATGCAGTTCACGCAGCCGCCGGCCTTGGTGTAGAAGGAGCGAAGGGTGTTCTGCTGGCTGGCGTACAGGGCGCCCCAGCGGGAGAAGTACGGGCCGCTCAGGTTCTTGTCGTTGCGCAGTTTCTGGAACTCCGGGAAGTCCGTGGTCGGCGTCGCGGTGACGTCC
The DNA here is from genome assembly GCF_004361855.1 of Kribbella caucasensis. GTDB lineage: Bacteria > Actinomycetota > Actinomycetes > Propionibacteriales > Kribbellaceae > Kribbella > Kribbella caucasensis. Next base: position 423,359 of record NZ_SNWQ01000002.1, on the reverse strand, counting down.
TTGATGCCGAGGTTCTGCCGGAGCTGGTTGGCGTAGGCGTTGTAGAGGTCGTCGAGGCCGGAGCCGCCGGGGTACCGGATCTCCATCTTGCCGGTGAAGCCGCCCGCGTCGGCGAGGAGCTGCTTGGCCTTGGTGGGGTTGAAGGTGCACAGCTCGCCGCACAACCCGACCGGCGTACCGGGCTCGCCTGGTGGGGTCAGCGCGGTGGCCGGGGTCCAGATGCCGCCGTAGATCACGTTGCTGACGGCCTGCCGGTCGATCGCCATCGAGATCGCCTGCCGGACCCGGACGTCGGCGTACCGCTTGTCCCACAGCGGCAGGCCGAGGTAGCTCATCCCGAGGCCCTCGAACACGTAGGCCCGGTCGCCGAAGTCCTGCTTCACCTGCGCCATCCGGGCCGCCGGGACGAACAGGATGTCGGTGTTGTTCGCCTGGACGTCGGTGTACGCCGTGGTCATGTCGGTGTACGGCTTGAACACGATCTCGTCGACGGTCGGCTTCGGGCCCTGATAGTTGCCGTAGGCCTTGACCGTCATCGGCTCGTTCTCGGCGTAGCTGCCGGCCATCTCGAACGGGCCGTTGCCGATCGGCTTGTGGGCGAAGCCGTCGAAGTCGGCGTACGCCGCCTCGGGCAGTGGGAAGAACCCGGTCTGCGCCTGCGACAACTGGGTCGGGAACTGACCGTCGGGGCTCTTCAGCGTGACCGTGAAGGTGAGGTCGTCGACGACCTTGAGACCGGACAGCGTCGTGGTGGCGGGCTTGCCCTTGGCCGGGTTCAGCGCGTCGTAGCCGGCGATGTTGATCAGCTGGCCGCTGTTCTCCCAGGCGTTCGGGCCGTACGCGACGGTGCTCCACGCCTTCACGTAGCTGTTCGCGGTGACCTTCTCGCCGTTGTGGAAGGTCCAGTCGGGACGCAGCTTGATCGTCCAGTGCACGGCATCGGCCGACTTCACCGACTCGGCGTTGAGGTAGGTCAGGGTGCCGTCGCTCTTGACGAAGGTGAGCGACGAGAAGAGCACCTTGGACTGGGCGAACGCGATCGTCTGCCGGCCCGGGTTCAGCGTCACCGGGTCCGCCACGGCGTACGAGATCGACTTGGTACCGCCCTCGGCCGACCCGCCGGAACCACCACCGGAGCAGCCGGTCAGGGTCAGGGCACCTGCGAGCAGAACAGCGGCCGACCGCGCAGCACGGCGTTTCATCGGACCTCCAGGGGACTTTGCGGCCCCATCCACGAGGCCGACCCTGCCGATCTTGGAGCCTCTCGCGATGCCCCGCAATAGGAAACCCTCAGAAGTTTCAGTAGGAAATGAACTTTTAGCGCGGCCGTAACAGCACTCCCAGACGAGGCGGTGGGCGCGGCGGCGGGGTCGGGCGGGGTGCAGGTGGGGTCAGGCGAAGTCGCCGGCGTTTTGGCGGAGGGGTTCGAGGACGGACCAGAGCATCTTGAGTTGGTCGTCGGTGAGTCCGCGGAGGGCGAAGTCGGCGGCGACCAGATCGGCCGTCGCCCGCTCGACCAGTTCGCGGCCTTCGGGCGTGATCTCGCACAGGACGGCGCGACCGTCGTCCGGGTGCGGCGTCCTCGTCACCAAGCCGGCGGCCTCCAGCCGGCGCACAATCGACGTCACCGACGTCGGGTGCACCTGCAACCGCTCCCCCATCTTCCCCAGCGGCAACGACCCCCGCCGCGAGAACGTCAGCAGCACCAGCGCCTCGAACCGGGCGAAGCTCAGCCCGTGCTTCTTCAGGATGTCGTCGAGTTCACCGATGACGATCTGCTGGGCGCGCATCAGCGAGGTGACGGCCCGCATCTGCTCCACCGCACCCCAGCGCCGGCCCCACTGCCGCGAGGCCTCGTCGATCGGGTCGAACGGCAGCGGTTTCTTCCTCGCCATGCCGGAAGGTTATCCGCCACACCCCCCAATACGTCACAGGCGCGTTGACCCCACGGGTCAGTCGTCGTGGTCCGGGTCGGTCCAGTTGGCGCGTTCGCTGTTGAAGATGGACTTGGAGCTGCCGCCGACGCGGGTTTGGGTGTGGGAGGTGGCCGGCCGGGTGGAGATGGTCGTGGTGACCTCCTGTGCGGAGTCCATCCCGATCGGGCCGGTGCCGTCGTCGTCGGAATCGTCGTCGTCGCCCTGGACCACGTCGACGCTGGCGGAGGCGCGCAGGCCGGTGCGCTGGATGACGCGCTGGATGGTCAGGTCACGGTCGTCGGGGCGGCTGACGAACTTGATCTCGCGGAAGCCCTGATCCTGCGCGGCGGACTCGAAGATGAAGTGGCCGTAGCCGAGGATCCGGCCATTGATCGGTTTGACCAGGGTGATATCGAGGATCCGGGCGATCGGGGTGGTCGCGACGGTCTGGGAGAAGACGCCGCGGATCCGCATCACCCGCATGTTGGTGACGACGAACCGGTCCCGGTGCTGGGTGAGGAACTGCCAGAACGCGTGCGTCAGCAGCACCAGCACGATCGCCAGCAGCACGCCCGCGCCACTGAGCGACATCCAGAGCATCGTCGCCAGCAGCGCCGCGGCCAGGACGACCTCGAGCATCGGCACGGTGAACACCACCCAGTGGTGCCGCACCTCGTCGATGACGACCTCGCCCTCGTCCGAGATCAGATGGCGCCGGACCTTCGGGTCGAAGATCCGGAACAGGCCTATTCCGGCCATCCACTCACTCCCCTGTTCACCCCGCTGTCACGACCTCTACGAGCAAGTGTCCCGCACGGCGGCGCGGTGCGGGACACTTGACGCGAAGCTCAGTTGAACAGCGCGGTCAGGAAGGTGATTACGCTCCCGAACGCGGAACCGACGGCCGAAAACGCACCGCCCACCGCGTTCGCCGCATTCGTCGGCTGAGTGAACAGATAGAAGCCGGCAAAGGCGATCACTGACCAGATCAGCAACTTCTTCGGCATGTCACCACTCCTCGCTCGCAACCATTCGGTCGACTGTGTTGTATCACGGACGGTCACCAATTGTCACTGATTGAACACAGCCCACAGCACGATGCCCACCAGCTACAAGACCCATTCTGTAACGGATCGAGGGGCACGGCACCCAGCGGCGCGCCGCCGTGAGACGAACATCGCTCCAGGGCCGACGAGCACCGATGTGACAGAGAGTGTTCAGCTGTCGCAGCGGTCCGTAATCAAACGTATCAAAGGGCGTCGATCAGCTCGTCCGCGGCCGAGTACGGATCGGTCCCGCCGGCCGCCACCTTGGCCGCCAGTACGTCGAGTCGCGCGTCCCCGTGCAGATGGGCGAACCGCGCCCGCAGGGCTGTCATCGCGATCGCCTCGATCTCGTCCCGGGCCCGGCTCCTGCGCCGCTCCTCCAGTACGCTGTTGGCACGCATCCAGGCGAGCCGATCATCGATCGCCGCGACCACTTCGTCGACGCCTTCACCACGACTCGCCACGGTCTTCAGGATCGGCGGCGACCACGCGTCGGGGGACCGTTCGGCCAGTGCGAGCATCGCCCGCAGATCGCGGGTGACGTTCTGCACGCCGTCGCGATCCGCCTTGTTCACAACGTAAATGTCGCCAACCTCGAGGATGCCCGCCTTCGCCGCCTGGATCCCGTCGCCCATCCCCGGCGCGAGCAAAATCACCGTCGTGTCGGCCATCCCTGCGATCTCCACCTCGGACTGCCCGACGCCGACCGTCTCCACCAGGACGACGTCGAACCCGGCCGCGTCGAGCACCCGCAACGCCTGCGGAGTCGACCACGCCAGCCCACCGAGATGACCCCGCGACGCCATCGACCGGATGAACACCCCGGCATCGGTCGCGTGGTCCTGCATCCGCACCCGGTCGCCCAGCAACGCGCCACCCGAGAACGGCGACGACGGATCGACCGCGAGCACCCCAACGCGCTTCCCAGCCTTCCGGTACGCCGTGACGAGCGCCGACGTGGACGTGGACTTCCCCACCCCCGGCGACCCCGTGATGCCGACGATGTGCGCCTGACCCGCATGCGGCGCCAGCGCGGCCATCACCTCACGGAGCCGGGGCGAAGCGTCCTCGACCAGCGAGATGAGCCGCGCGACGGCCCGGGGCTCCCCGGACCGGGCGCGCTCGACGAGTTCGGCGACGGGGGCGGCGGTACTTCGTGGCATCAGGTCAGTATCGGCTCGCCGTCAGCCGGCGGCCGGTACCCGGACGATCAGCGCGTCGCCCTGGCCACCACCACCGCACAGCGCGGCCGCACCGACCCCGCCGCCACGCCGCTGCAGCTCCAGCGCGAGGTGCAGCACGACGCGGGCGCCGGACATGCCGATCGGGTGGCCGAGCGCGATCGCGCCGCCGTTGACGTTCACCTTGTCCTCATCGATCTTCAGCTCACGCGCGCTGGCGATCCCGACGGCCGCGAACGCCTCGTTGATCTCGACCAGGTCCAGCACCGACGGGTCGATGCCCTCCTTCGCGCAGGCCTTGGCGATCGCGTTGGCCGGCTGGCTCTGCAGCGACGAGTCCGGTCCGGCGACCGAGCCGTGCGCGCCGATCTCGGCGAGCCAGGTCAGCCCGAGCTCCTCGGCCTTCGCCTTGCTCATCACGACTACGGCACACCCGCCGTCGGAGATCTGCGAGGCGGAGCCGGCCGTGATCGTGCCCTCCTTGCCGAACGCCGGACGCAGCTTGGCCAGCGATTCGGCAGTGGTGTCGGCGCGGACACCTTCGTCGGCGTCGACCACGAGCGGGTCGCCCTTGCGCTGCGGTACCTCGACCGGGACCACTTCGTCGGCGAAGACGCCGTTCTTCCAGCCGGCCGCGGCCCGCTGGTGCGACCGGGCGCTGAACTCGTCCTGCTCCTCGCGGCTCAGCTTCTCCCGGTCGGTGTTCGCCTGCTCGGTGAGCGACCCCATCGCCTGGTCGGTGAACGCGTCCCACAACCCGTCGTACGCCATCGAGTCGACCAGCGTGACATCGCCGTACTTGAATCCCTCGCGCGACTTCGGCAGCAGGTGCGGCGCGTTCGTCATCGACTCCATCCCGCCGGCCACGACCACGTCGTACTCGCCGGCGCGGATCAGCTGGGAGGCGAGGGCGATCGCGTTCAGCCCGGACAGGCAGACCTTGTTGATCGTGATCGCGGGCACCGACATCGGGATGCCGGCCTTGACCGCGGCCTGCCGGGCGGCGATCTGGCCCGCCCCGGCCTGCAGCACCTGGCCCATGATCACGTACTCGACCTGGTCCGGCGAGACCCCGGCCTTCTCCAGTGCGCCCTTGATCGCGAAGCCACCGAGGTCGGCGCCGGAGAAGCCCTTGAGGCCACCCAGCAGCCGCCCGATCGGGGTCCGCGCACCGGCGACTATGACGGTTTCGTTCTGCGAGCTACGAGTGGCGTCAGACATGTCTGTCACGATACCTGCGACAGCACTGGTACGCCCCTGTCGATCAGGTCACACGTCGGCGGGGTTTGCCCGTCGGCGTCATCGGCAGGGCCGCCACGAAGTGCACGATCCGCGGCACCTTGGCCGGCACCAACCGCGTCCGCGCGTAGGCGATCAACTCCTCCGCCCGCAAAGGAGGCACGTCCTCCGCCCGCAAAGCAGCTTCGCCCGAAGGCCGCCGTACGACGAACGCCTCCAACCGGGCGCCGTACTCCTCGTCGGGCACGCCGTCGACCATCACCTCGGCGACCGCGGGATGCCCGAGCAGCACGTCCTCCACCTCGGTCGGGAACACGTTCTCGCCGCCGGTCACCACCATGTCGTCGGCCCGCCCGTCCACGAAGAACCGCCCGGCCGTGTCGTAGTGCCCCAGGTCCCCCGAGTCCGCCATCCCGCCGAGCCGCGCGCGCCCACCACCACCGGCGTACTGCGCGAACTCCAGCCGGCTCGCGACGCAGAGATGCCCGATCTCCCCAGCCCGCAAGGGTTTTCCGCTCTCGTCCAGTACCGCGACGCGCACACCGGCCGCGGGTCGACCGATCGTGCCGGGCGCCTCGGCCAGGTCGGCCGGCGTCGCGATCGTCGACCAGCCGTCCTCACTCGATCCGTAGAGATTGAAGACCACCGGCCCGTACGACGAACTCAACCGCGCCGCCACAGCCGGATGAAGCGACCCTGCTCCGCTGACGACAGCACCCGGCTCAGCCGGTGCGCCGGCCCGTTCGATCCGAGCGAGCACAGGCGGTACGCCGACCAGCAGGCAGCCCGGGTGAGCCCGCACGAAATCCGCGATCTCGGCCGGATCCAGTCGGCGCCGCAACACCACGGGCATCCCGAAAGCCAGCCCCAACGCAAGAAACCCCAGCCCGAACCCGTGGAACAACGGTGGCGTCACCACCAATGGAACTCCGGCCGAGATCGGCAACAACCGCACCATAGTCGTGATCGGAATCCCCTGCGCTGACCGCACCCCACCACGTTCGACCCCCTTCGCCGAACCAGTGCTCCCGGACGTCATCAACACGATCTGCCCGCGTCTCCCCCGCCGCCCGCCTGATACGTCGACAGGAGGTGACCGCGGATCGAGCAGCACCACATCGGCGTTCCGCCGCAGCGCGGCCGCCACGGCGATGACGAACGACCGATGGTTGGGCTCCCGGATCTCGACGCGCCCCAGGTCTGGCGGCAACTCCCCCGCATGGGAGGCGACGAGTTGCTCGAGTTCGGCGTACGTGAGCGGCCCGTCGTCGTCGAGCAGCGCGACCTCATCAGGCCGACGGGCCGCCGCAATCGCCACCAGCGCGGCCAACGTGAGCCCGTCCCGCTGAAGGATCCGGACGACCCGAGGCCGCCAGACCGGGACCCCACGAAGCAGCCGCGCCAGCCCGATCGCCCCGTCCCCAAGCAGCCGCGGCGACCCGATCGCGCCGACACCAAGCGACCGGCCCCGCATCACGTCCTCCCGGTGATCCGCAGTACCCGGGCCTGGCCCGCCTCATAGGGGCCTTGGGCAACATCCGCGACCAGCCCGGCCAGCCGCACCCACCACGGGATCAGCACCCGCGGCCGGTACACGAGCGCCCGCCCGATCACCTCCGCCGCCCCGTCCACCGTCAACCCGGGCAGCCTCGTGCTGTACGTCGGCGCGCTCATCGCCGTGTGTACCAAGGGAAAATGGATCGACGTCGTCGCCACCCCGTCCACCCGGATCTCCGGCGCCACACACCGCAACCAAGCTTCGAACGCCGCCTTGGAAGCCGTGTAGACGGCCCAATGCGCCGACGGCAGATCCACCGTCAACGAGCTCACATTGACGACGTGACCGCCGCCCCGCGCCCGCATCTGCGGCAGCAATCCCGACACCAGCCGCACCGGACCGAGGTAGTTGACCGCGTTCGTCCGGGTCACGTCGTGGAACCGATCGGCGGTGTCGGCCAGCGATCGCCGGATCGACTTGCCCGCGTTGTTCACGACCACATCGACCCGGCCGTGATCCGCGAGCACCTCCTCGACCAGCCGGTCCACCTCCGCCGGCTCGGCCAGATCGACCCGGTACGCCGACGCCCGCCCGCCGGCCGCCATGATCCGGTCGGCGACAACGGTCAACTCGTCAACCCGCCGGGCGGCGAGCAGTACGTTCGCGCCGGCACCAGCCAGCAGTTCCGCAGTACGGGCGCCGATCCCGGACGACGCACCGGTGACCAGGACGACGCGGTCACCCACGGCCGCCTCCAGCCGTGCCGAGGCGACTCGCGACCAGGACGGCCCGAGCAGCAGCCGGTAGATGTCGTTCGTCACGTTCATGGAATCAACCAGTGTCGCATCGGCCACTTTCCATGGCGTCCAACAACAGGTTGGGCCACTCTGGCGGCATGGACCACTTGACCGCCACCAAGACCCTTTTCGAGGCGATCGACCACGTCGGCATCGCCGTGGCTGATTTCGACGAGGCGGTCCGGTTCTACGCCGAGACGTTCGGGATGACGGTCGACCACGAGGAGACCAACGAGGAGCAGGGCGTTCGGGAGGCGATGCTCTCGGTCGGCGGTTCCGGTTCGTCGATCCAGTTGCTCGCGCCGCTGTCTGACGACTCCCCGATCGCGAAGTTCCTCGACCGATCCGGCCCCGGCATCCAGCAGCTGGCCTACCGGGTCCGCGACCTCGACGAGGTGTCCGCGATCCTGCGCGACCGCGGTGTGGTGTTGCTGTACGACGAGCCGCGGCGCGGCACGGCCGGCTCCCGGGTGAACTTCATCCACCCGAAGTCCGCGGGCGGCGTTCTGGTGGAACTCGTCGAACCCGCCCACTCACACTGAGTAACAATATTGGCAAAACTCGCCGAAACTGGTCACAACGTGTGAGTGCGGAGCTAATCTGTTGGGGTGCTGATCGAGAGCGCCACCGATGCTCCGCACCAACTGCCTGCCAGGTTCCAGCACGACGCCTTCGTCTACACCAGCGACGAGGACTTCGTTCGCCAGGCGGCGCCGTACCTCCACGACGGACTGGCCGCCGGTGAGACGGTCGTGGCCGCCCTGCCCGAGAGCTGGAACAGCATCCTGCGCAAGGAGCTCGGCGGCGCGGCGGCCCACGTGGTCTTCCTCGACATCGCCCAGCTCGGCCGCAACCCGGCCCGGCTGATCCCGCTCTGGCGCAAGCTGCTCGACCAGGCCCCTGGCATCCCGATGCGCGGGCTCGCCGAACCGGCATACCAGGGGCGGACCAAGGCCGAGCTGACCGAGGTCGTGCTGCATGAGCTCCTCCAGGACGTGGCGTTCCAGGACGCCGACTCGTTCCGGCTCCTGTGCTCGTATGCGGCGGCGGTCGAGGTCGAGTCGCACACCTCCGGCGATGCAGCCCGGGCGGACGCCGAGACAACGTTCCGTACGCCGCTGCCCGGCGTACCGGATCACGCGGAGCGGATGGAGTTCGGGCTCGCCGAGCTGGGCGACGTACGGCGCCGTGCGAACGCGGCGGCGCGGGCTGCGGGGCTGTCCAACGACCGGGCCGACGATCTGGAGTTGGCGCTGCACGAGATCTGCACGAACAGCGTCCGCTTCGGCGGAGGACGCGGTACGGCTTCCTGGTGGCTCGAAGACGGCGCGCTGATCTGCGACGTCGCCGACCACGGGCGGATCGACGACCTGCTGGTCGGACGCGTCCTGCCTCCGGTCGACCGGCTCGGCGGTCGCGGGGTCTGGCTGGCCAACCAGCTCTGCGACCTGGTCCAGCTGAGGTCCGGCGACGACTTCACCGAGGTCCGCCTGCACACCTGGTCACGTTGACATCGAAGGCCAACCACGGCATAAGACCAGTAGCTTCGGTGGACTGGAAAAGTGACGGTCGTCTCACCGGCCCCGAACTGTGTCACAAGGCACAGCCACGCGGGCATACTCGACGGTAAGTTCCGCTCACCGACCGCCGTTCCTGGAGGTTTTGACGTGAAGCAGATCCTCGACGCGATCCTCGCCGGTGACAGTGCCGCCGTCGGTGAGCTCCCGGTACCCGACCACTACCGCGGGATCACTGTGCACGCCGACGAGTCGACGATGTTCGAGGGGCTGAGCACGAAGGAGAAGGATCCGCGCAAGAGCCTCCATCTCGAGGACGTACCGACCCCGGAGCTCGGTCCCGGCGAGGCCCTGGTCGCTGTGATGGCGAGCGCGATCAACTACAACACCGTCTGGACGTCGATCTTCGAACCGGTCTCGACGTTCGCGTTCCTAAAGCGGTACGGCAAGCTCTCACCGCTGACCGCGCGACACGACCTGCCGTATCACGTGGTCGGATCGGACCTGGCCGGCGTCGTCCTGCGAACCGGGCCCGGTGTGAACGCCTGGAAGCCCGGCGACGAGGTGGTCGCGCACTGCCTGTCCGTGGAGCTGGAGTCGCCCGACGGGCACAACGACACCATGCTCGACTCGGAGCAGCGGATCTGGGGATTCGAGACCAACTTCGGTGGCCTGGCCGAGCTCGCGCTGGTCAAGTCGAACCAGTTGATGCCGAAGCCGGAACACCTGACCTGGGAAGAGGCCGCGTCGCCGGGACTGGTGAACAGTACGGCGTACCGGCAGCTCGTGTCGGCGAACGGCGCCAACATGAAGCAGGGCGACGTGGTCCTGGTCTGGGGAGCGTCGGGCGGACTCGGTTCCTACGCGACCCAGTTCGCGCTGAACGGCGGGGCGATCCCGGTCTGCGTGGTGTCGTCGCCGGAGAAGGCGGAGATCTGCCGGGCGATGGGTGCCGAGCTGATCATCGATCGGTCGGCGGAGGGGTACAAGTTCTGGTCCGACGAACACACCCAGGACCCGAAGGAGTGGAAGCGGTTCGGCGCCCGGATCCGGGACCTGACCGGCGGCGACGACCCGGACATCGTCTTCGAGCACCCGGGCCGCGAGACCTTCGGCGCGTCCGTGTACGTCGCCCGGCGGGGCGGCACGATCGTCACCTGCGCGTCGACGTCGGGCTACATGCACGAGTACGACAACCGCTACTTGTGGATGAACCTGAAGCGGATCATCGGCTCGCACTTCGCCAACTACCGCGAGGCATGGGAGGCCAACCGGCTGATCGCCAAGGGCATGGTCCACCCCACGGTCAGCCGGGTCTACCCGCTCGAGGAGACCGCGCAGGCGGCGTACGACGTCCACCGCAACCTGCACCAGGGCAAGGTCGCCGTCCTCACCCTCGCCCCGACCGAAGGCCTCGGCATCAGCAACCCCGAACTCCGGGCCGCCCACGAACCCCAGATCAACCGCTTCCGCAACCGCTGACCCCGGGCATCCCCGCCGCCCGCAACCAGCGGAACGTAGTACCAGGTGTACACCCGGTTAGGTGTGCGCCCCCGTGTTCTGACAGGCTTACGCTGGGGGATTCAACCGAGCCGCCAGAAGGGACACTCAGGGATGCCTGACGAGTCGAGCCTGCCGTTCTTCGACCGTACGGCGACCGCTGCCGGGGGCTTCCCCGTCGCGCGCCGCGGATACGACAAACATGCAGTGGACGACTACGTCCGCGCGCTCGAGGCGCAGCTCGCCGACGCGCGCAACCGGGTCGACGAGCTCCAGTCCGGTCACGCCCCGCTGCAGCGCCAGCTGGACGAGGCGAAGCGCCAGCTCGAGGCCAGCGCCAACCCGTCGTACGCCGGGCTCGGCGACCGCGCCGCGCAGATCCTCCGGCTCGCCACGGACCAGGCGTCCGAGGCGCTGGAGGAGGCCAAGCGCGAGGCCGAGGAGCTGCGTTCGACCGCGGCCAAGGAAGCGGCCGCGGTCCGCGCGACCGGTGAGCGGGAGGCCGAGGACATCCGCACCGTCGCGCTGAACGAGGCCGACAGTCTGCGCCGCAGCGCCGAGGGCGACGCCGCCGAGATCCGCCGTACCGCCGACACCGAGTCCGCCGAGGTGCTCGCGGCCGCCCGCCGCAAGGCCGAGCAGCTGCAGCTGACCGCCGAGTCGCAGGCCAGCACGCTGAAGAACGGCGCGCTGCACGAGGCGGAGAAGATCCGCACCGCGATCCAGCGCGAGTCCGCCGCCCTGCGCGCCCGGCTCGCCGACGAGCGCGAGCAGCAGGCCAAAGAGCTGGCCGACAAGCACCAGCAGATCGCGGCCGACACCGACAACCTGACCACCCAGATGCGCGAGGCCGCCGAGCAGTCCGAGCGCCGGGTCGCCGAGGCCACCGAGCAGGCGCGGAAGATCCGCCAGGAGGCCGAGGAGTCGGCCGAGCGGACGCTGACCCGGTCCCGCCGCGAGGCCGAGCAGGTGCTGACCGCCGCGCGGACCCGGGCCGAGGCCGAGCTGGCCAGCTCCGCCGACGAGGCCGAGCGATCCCGCACGATCATCGCCCGCGAGACCGAGCGGCTGGCCAAGCGCCGGGACGGCATCCTGGCCCAGATCGCCGGCCTGAACGACATCGCCAGCAACATCGCCCGCCAGGCCGCCGAGCTCGACTCGGAGACCGCGGCCCCGGCGTACAGCCCGTTCAGCACTCCCCCGGCCGCCCCGAGCCCGCTGTCCACGAACCCGCTGCCTTCGACGCCGCCGGTCGCCGGCCCGTCGAGCACCAGCCCCTTCGACCGGCCGACGGAAGGCGGTGGCTTCGGCCGACCGGCCGAGAGCAGCCCGTTCGCGCCGCCGCCGAGCTCGTACGCCGCGCCGACCGCGCACGCCGGGCCGACGTACAGCGAGCCCGCGTACGACGCTCCGCCGTCGAGCAGTGGTCCGTCGAGCAGTGGTTCGTCGTACCAGCCGGCCGAGTCCCCGGTCAGCGACTCGTCGCCGACGTCGGCCGCGGTGTTCAGCGGCGAGAGCCCGTTCGTCGGGAGCAGTGCGGGTAGTGCGCGGGTGGACGAGACCCGGATCGACACCGACCTGCGGGTGGATCCGGCGGTGCTGGACAAGCCCGAGGAGCGGCGGGACGAGACCAGGATCGACGAGTTCCGGCTCGACGACCTGATGAACGAGGACACCAAGGTGGGCGGCGAGAGCCCGTTCAAGCCGGCGTCGGACGAGGAGCCGCAGGCAGCCGAGGAACCGGAGGCGAAGGCGGCCGACGAGACGGACGGCAAGCCCGGCGATCTGGCCGAGTTCAAGGCTGACGACAAGGCTGAGGACAAGGGCACCGCCGACGCTGATGTCAAGGCCGACGAGGACGAGCAGTCCACGAAGGATCGGCCGTGACGCCTACCGGCGACGACAACTCCAAACGACCGCAGGACACCAGCGGCCCCGGCGGCAGTGCCGGGGCCGAGACCCAGGTCGCCGAGTCGCAGGACGCCGACACCCAGGTCGCAGACGTGCAGGAGGCGGCCGAGCAGGCGAAGGCCGCGGCGGAGCACGCCGAAGCCGCCGCCGACAAGGCCGAAACCCGCGCTGAACAAGCCGAAACCTCCGCCGGCCAAGCCGCGACGTCCGCGGATCAGGCGGAGGACTCGGCCGAGGACGCCGATGAGTCGGCCGACCACGCTGAAGCCTCGGCGAAGCATGCGGAGGTGTCGGCCGAGCACGCCGACGAATCGGCGGACGAGGCTGAGAAGGCCGAGGAGGAAGCGGAGCGGGACGGGAATCTGGTCAGCGAAATGCTGATCGAGGAGCGGCACCCGTCGGTGGGCATGGGTGCGCCCGGTCCGCCGTTGCGGCGTTCCAACCCGTTCGTCTTCGGCTTCTTCGCCGCCCTCGGCGTACTGGTCGCGTGGGGACTGTGGAACGCGCTCGGCCAGGCCAAGTCGGTGCTGATCCTGCTGGTCGTGTCGATGTTCATCGCTGTCGGCCTGAACCCGCTGGTCGAGTGGTTCATGCGCCGCGGCCTGAAGCGCGGTTTGTCGGTCGGCGTGGTGTTCCTGTTGATGATCCTCGCGGTCGCCGGTGTCGGTTTCGCGATCGTCCCGGTCGTCACCGACCAGATCAACAGCCTGATCCGGAACGCCCCCGAGTACTTCGACCTGCTCACCAAGTCCGAGACGCTGAACGAGCTGAACAATCGCTACAAGTTCATCGACAAGGCCACCGAGTACATCCAGGATCCCGCTCTGGCGCAGCGCGCGTTCGGCGGTGTCCTCGGGGTCGGCCGGGTGGTTGCGAACGCGCTGTTCTCGGCGTTCACGATCCTCATCCTGACGTTGTACTTCCTGGCCTCACTGCCGTCGGTGAAGCGGGCGGCGTACAGCCTGGTCCCGGCCACCCGGCGGACCCGGTTCTCGATCCTCGGCGACGAGGTGCTCAACCGGGTCGGCGGCTACGTCAGCGGTCAGTTCCTGGTCGCGTTGTGCGCCGGGTTCTTCATGTTCGTCTTCCTGCAGATCGTAGGCCTGCGCGAGTACGCCGTCGCGCTGGCGATCGTGGTGATGTTCACCGCGTTCATCCCGATGGTCGGTGGGCTGATCGGTGTCGTCATCGTCGCGCTGATCGGTTTCACCGACGGGCTCTGGGTCGGGGTCGCCTGCCTCGCGTACGGGATCATCTACCAGCAGATCGAGAACTACGTGGTCGCGCCGCGGATCATGCGCCGCGCGGTCGACATCCCGGGCGCGGTCACGGTGATCGCCGCGCTGCTCGGTGGCGCCTTGCTCGGCGTCGTCGGCGCGCTGCTGGCGATCCCGACCGCGGCCGCGATCCTGCTGATCATCCGCGAGGTCTGGGTCCGCAAGGCCGACGCCTCCTGACCCACGCAACGCCGCCGGGGCACCACAGGTCCCGGCGGCCGGTCGGCGTCAGGGTCCCGCGAGCTTGCTCACTTCCGGACCCTTGGGGTCGACGAAGGCGCAGGCTCGCGGGTACCCGGCCAGGCACCCGCGCATCGTCATCAGCGCCGTGTAGTAGTCGATGTACCGGAACCCGTCGGTCTCGCCCCGCGCGAACGCCTGGTGCCGGATCGCGCTGACCCACCGATAGAACGCCTCGTCCGGCACCGGCACGTACGCCGACGGTTCGAAGGACTCCATGTCCTCCGCGTTCTCGGCGTACAGGAACGTCCGTACGGCGTGCCGTGGCAGCTCGTGATCCATCGGGAGATCGGCCAGGTACCGGGCTCGTTCGGTGAGCCTCGCGGCGTGTACGTGATCGCGCAGCCGGCTGTGCTTCCAGTGCGTGATCACGGTGTCCGGCTGCTTCTCCCGGATGATCGTGGCCAGCTCCAGCGCCGCCTCATCGGTGTCGGGCAGGAACCCCTCGCTGTGCCCCAGCACCATGAAGTCCGCGCCGATCGCGGTCGCGAATGCCTCCCCCTCGGCGACCTTCTGCCGCTTGTACTCCGCCGGCGACAACCGCGGATGCCCCCGCTCCCCCGGCGTCAAGGCCACCAGCGTCACGTTCGCCCCTTCAAGCACCAACTGCGCCAGCACCGCCCCGGCCGCCAGGTCCATGTCCCCGATATGCGCCCCAACAGCAAGCACGGATCTCCGCACAGTCACCCACCTCCGAACCACCAACAACGGTCGGAAGGAAATTTACCCAATCCCGCCCCAATCCGGCAACGCCTAACCTCAGCACCCTTGGCCTCAGGCGGCTGGCGTGCATATGGACATGAGGTGGTCGGTGGTCGAGGCGTTCGGTTGGTGGGTTTCAGGCGTGGAGGGCTGTCGAGCGGGGGACTACCTCATGTCGATCGGTACAGGCCCCTCAGGTGAGGAAGGGGGTGAGGGTGGTTAGGAAGTCGTCCAGGCGTTCGGCGTGGACCCAGTGGCCGGCTTCGGGGATTTCGGCGTACTGGGCTTGGGGGAAGTAGGACTGGATGGTGGGGCGGTGGTCGGCGCGGACGTAGTCGGACTTGCCGCCGTAGATGAAGAGGGTGGGGCCGGTGTAGGTGCCGGTGACGTCGGGCCAGCCGGAGATGGCGGGGAGGGCGGCCTCGATCACCTCGAGGTTGGGGCGCCAGCGGGCACCGGACTCATCGAGGATCAGGTTCTGCAACAGGAACGCGCGGGTGCCGGGCGACTCGACCGCGTCGACGAGCTGGGCATCCACGTCGGCCCGCCGCTTGATGTTGGTGAGATCGGCGGAGCGCATCGCCTTGGCGTATTCGACGAAGGCCGGCGGGTAGGCGACCGGGGCGGCGTCGACGACGATGAGGCGCTCGACGACCTCAGGATGGGTGAGCGCGGTGAGCATCGCGGTCTTGCCGCCCATCGAGTGGCCGACCAGGGCGACCGGGCCGACTCCGAGGCCGGCGATCGTCTCCCTGACGTCCTCGGCCATCTCCGGGTAGCTCATCGTCGGTACGTGCGGCGAGCTGCCGTGGTTGCGCAGGTCGAAGGCGAACACCCTGTGCGAATCGGCCAGCCTACGGGCGGCCGTCATCCAGTTCCGGCCGGATCCGAACAACCCGTGCATCACCACGACCGGCGTACCACTCTCGCCGTACGACGTGACCGGAAGCTCCATCAGTTGCCTTCCCACTAATGACGGCGTTGCCAGCAGGCGGTGTGCCAGTGCCGCCGTTCGTCCAGCGACTGGCCGCCGCCGATCACCGCGAGCAGGCTCGGGTTCTCCGGCCAGACCACCACATGCGGCGTGTTCGGCAGGATCTGCTGGTCGCACCCCGGGCACCGGTACGCCTTGCCGGCGGCCGATCCACTGACCCGCCGGACGATCCAGTCCCCGTCGGAACGGCTCTCCCGGTCCTGGGTACCGCCGAGCAGCGGCCGGTCGCTGACCGGCCGCGTGTGCTTGGAGGGCCTTCGCCTTCGGGGTGACATGACACCCCGAGCCTATCGACCGGCTAAATCCGCCGGGCGACCGCGTACGCCGCAGACCAGGTCAGCGCTGTTCGCGGAGGTCCTCGCCGACGTCGTGCATGTGGCCGAGGCCCATCCGGTAGGACTCGATCAGCCCGGTGCTCAGGTACGGCATGCCGATCCGCTCGCAGTACCCCTGGACGATCGGGACCGCGAATCGCAGGTTGGCGCGCGGCATGCTCGGGAACAGGTGGTGCTCGATCTGGTAGTTGAGACCGCCCATCATCCAGTCGGTGACCAGGCCGCCGTTCACGTTGCGCGAGGTGAGCACCTGCTTCTCCAGGTGACCCCAGTCGCTGTCGTCATCGGGCATCTCCATGCCCTTGTGGTTCGGCGCGAACACGCTGCCGAGGTGCAGACCGAACAGCGCGTGGTGCAGCGCGGCGAAGGCGATCGCCTTACCCGGCGACATGATGAGGAACAGGGCACCGAAGTACAGGGTCAGGTGGGCGGCGATCAGCCCCAGCTCCAGCCGGGCCTCAGGACGCTTGAAACGGCCGATCAGGAACGAGATGCTCGACACCTTGAGGTTGAGGCCCTCCAGGGTGAGCAGCGGGAAGAAGATCTTCGCCTGGTGCCTCGTCAGCCAGCCGTACAGACCGGTGCGGCCCTCCGCCTGCTCCAGCGTCCAGACGAGGACGCCCTCGCCGACGTCCGGGTCCTTGTCGGTGTGGTTCGGGTTCGCGTGGTGGCGGTTGTGCTTGTCGTTCCACCAGCCGTAGCTCATCCCGCACAGCAGGTTGCCGTGCAGCCTGCCGATCAGGTCGTGCAGCTTCCGCGAGCTGCCGATCTGCTGGTGCCCTGCGTCGTGACCGAAGAACGCGGCCCGCGTGGTCAGGACGGCGAGCGGGATCGCCAGCAACAGCTGCAGCCACGAGTTGCCCAGCAGGATCACCCCGGCCCAGGTCGCCGCGACCAGCGTCACGTTCAGTGCGATCGCGATCACGTACGAGGCGGTCCGGCGTTCCAGCAGGCCCGCTTCCTTGACCTCGCGCAGCAGTGGGGCGAAGTCACTGCCCTTGGCGGTCCGGCGGCGGGTAGGGGCAAACGCAAGTGGCTGTGCCATCAAGGTCCTCATCTCGGGAGCGGTGGGGAGAGGCCTAGGCGTACAGCCGCGGCCAGCGTACAAGATCCACCCTCGTCGGCCCAGCGGTCGAGCACATGAGTGGTATCACCCGGATCCTGGGGGACTTATCCGCCTGGTGACGGTGGGTCTAGCACCACTGAGCCGGACCGCACCCTCAGTCATGATGGGAACTGCGGGGCCGCCCCCTGGGCCTACCACACGGGAGAAGACACGATGACGACCATCCAGACCACCGCGCCGGCGGTGCCGCCGATGCGGTTCCCACGGCTCGCGCAACCCTTCGTAGCGCTCGGGCTGGCGATCCTGGCGGAGCTCGGCATCGCCTTCTTCGTCCTGAACGTGGTCGCGGTGCCACTCATCGCGGTCTGGGTCGGGATCCCGATGCTGCTGGTCTTCGTGCCCTGCACCCGCTGGTTCGCGAACGGGCACCGGATGATCATGTCCAGCGTTCTCGGCGTACGGATTCCCAAGCCTTATCGCAAGCCGCCGATGCCAGGCGTGCTGATGTGGCTGCGGACCACGCTCGCCGACCCCGCCACCTGGCGTGACATCGCCTGGCTGCTGGTCAACGCTGTGATCGGTTTCACCCTGAACCTGCTGTCGGCCGTGCTGTTCCTGGCCTCGCTGTTCTACCTGATCTACCCGTTCCTGGTCTGGGTGACGCCGGACGGCGTGTTCGACCAGCCGTTCGGCGGGCTGTTCAAGCTCAACGTGGCGACCGCCTTCCTGATGGTTCCGCTCGGGCTGTTCGCGTTCCTGATCTGGTCCGCGTCCGGTGAGCGGTTGCTGAAGGCGAACGCCTACCTGGCCAAGTCGCTGCTCGGCCCGACCGAGAGCGCCCAGTTGGCGATCCGGGTCCGCGAGCTCGCCGAGTCCCGGGCCGAGACGGTCGACACCCAGGCGGCTGAGCTGCGCCGGATCGAACGCGACCTGCACGACGGCGCCCAGGCCCGGCTGGCCGCGCTCAGCATGAACCTGGGGATGGCCGAGGAGATGGTCACCCGCGACCCGGCCCAGGCCGCCGCGCTGCTGACCGAGGCCCGCGAATCAGCCAGTACGGCGTTGTCGGAGCTGCGCGACCTGGTTCGTGGCATCCACCCGCCCGTGCTCGCCGATCGAGGGCTGGAGGGCGCGGTCAAGGCACTGGCGATGAGCTGCCCGTTCAAGGTCGACGTCACCTTCGACGTACCGGGCCGGCCGCCCGCGCCGGTGGAGTCCGCGGCGTACTTCGCGGTCGCCGAGGCGCTGGCGAACGCGGTGAAGTACGCGGCCGCGACGAACGCGTGGGTCCAGATCACCCACGAGCAGGAGAAACTCCACATCCTGGTCGGTGACGACGGCGTCGGCGGCGCCGAGGTGAAACCCGGTGGCGGGCTGTACGGTATCGAGCGGCGACTGGCCGCATTCGACGGTACGTTGACGGTGGTCAGCCCGACCGGCGGACCGACCACCGTGATCATGGAGTTGCCTTGCGAGTCGTCATCGCTGAAGACCACGCCCTCCTCCGGGACGGCCTGATCCGGCTGCTGGAAGCCCACGATTTCGAGGTCGTCGAAGCCGTCGACAACGGCCCCCGGCTGGTGCCCGCGCTCGTCGAGCACCGGCCGGATGTGGCCGTCGTCGACGTCCGGCTGCCCCCGACCTTCACCGACGAGGGTCTGAAGGCCGCGATCGAGGCCCGTCAGAAGGTCCCGGGGCTGCCGGTCCTGGTGCTTTCGCAGTACGTCGAACAGCTGTACGCTCGCGAGCTCCTCACCGGCGGCGGAGGCGCGGTCGGCTATCTGCTCAAGGACCGGGTGTCGAACGTGGCCGAGTTCCTCGACTCGGTACGCCGGGTCGCGGCCGGCGGCACCGCGATGGACCCGGACGTGATCGGTCAGCTGCTGGCCCGCAACACCCGGGACGAACCGATCCAGCGGCTGACGCCCCGCGAGGCCGAAGTACTCGGGCTGATGGCCGAGGGCCGTTCGAACGCCGCCATCGCCGGCCGCCTGTTCGTCACCGAGAAGGCGGTCTCCAAGCACACCAACAACATCTTCGCGAAGCTCGATCTGCCGCCGTCGGAGGACGACAACCGCCGGGTGATGGCGGTGCTCACCTACCTCTCCTCTCGCTGACCCCGCGAGGCCTTGCCAAGGCCGTGACCGCGCGTGACCATCGGGTCAGGTGCACGGCGGTTCACGCCCGGTCTCGCTTGGCCAGAGGAGAGTCAGATGGCCGATATCGTGCAGTCGGAGAACACGTACCCTCTCGGTGTCAGCCGTCCGGACCTGGCGGTCCAGGACCTGCCGACCCCCGAGGAAGTCTTCAAGGTCAGACGGATCGGCCCGCGCGAACTGATCCAGTTCGCGATCGGCCCGAGCCTGATCGCACTCGGGATCTCCATCGGCAGTGGCGAATGGCTGCTCGGCCCGCTCAACGTGGGTCAGTACGGGTTCGTCGGCGTCGGCTGGATCATCACCGTGTCCGCGCTGCTGCAGACGTTCTACAACGTCGAGTGCGCCCGGTACGTCGTGGCCACCGGCGAGGTACCGGTCGTCGGCTGGGGACGGGTGCCGCCGGGCTGGTTCTTCTGGGTCCCGGCGTCGGTCTTCCTGATCATCTTCGCGTTCATCGCCGGCGGCTGGGCGGCGTCGGCCGGGCAAGGGGTCTATGCGCTGGTCCACGGCCGGGTCGCTGGTTCCGGTGACGCCGAGGAACCGAGGATCTACGCGATCCTGTTGCTCGTGCTGGTGTTCGCCATCACCGCGGCCGCCCGGCGGATCAGCCGTGCGCTGGAGCTGGCGAACTGGGTGATGGTCGTCTCGATCCTGGTCGGCCTGCTGATCATCGACATCGTGATCGTCCCCGGCCGGATCTGGTGGGACGGCATCAGCGGCTTCTTCACTCCGGCGGCGCCGCCGGACGGGATCTCGGCGACCCAGCTGGGCGCGCTGGCCGGCTTCACCGCGCTCGCCTCGGGCCTGAACTGGTACGTGATGGGCCACTACCGTGACAAGGGCTACGGAATGGGCCACCGGGCAGGTTATCTGGCCGGTATGCGCGGTGAGCGGAAGCAGTTGCTCGCCAGTGGTGTCACCTTCCCGGACGACGAGAAGAACCGCGGCTTGTGGCGACGGTGGTACCGGTTGCTGCTGACCGACATGTGGGGTGTCTTCTTCGTCGGCGCGATGCTCGGCATGCTGCTGCCGACCATCCTGATGACGCGCGCCGTGGAGATCAGCGGCGATACGCCGACGCAGGCCAACGTGCCGACGTTCGTCGCCGACGTGCTGAAGGGCGAGTACGGCAGCTTCATCTTCTACATCGCGCTGCTGATGGGCGTCCTGATCCTGTTCAGCACCCAGCTCGGCATCTTCGAGGCGATGGTCCGGGTCACCACTGACGCCTCCCACGCGAGCAGTTCCAGACTGCGGGCACGGATCGAGGGCGACCCGCGGAAGTTCTACTACCCGTTCATGCTCGTGCTGCTGGTGGTGATCTCGGTCATCATCCACCTGGCGCTGCCGGTCGGCCTGGTCCAGTGGTCCGCGAACATGTCGAACCTGGGCGCGCTGATCTATCCGTTCCTGCTGATGTACCTGAACAGCAAACTGCCCAGGCCGGCGCGTCCGCACTGGTGGCACTACGTGATCCTGGTGCTGAACTTCCTGTTCTTCGGGTTCTTCTTCATCAACTTCATCGCCGACTTCGTGGGAGATCCGCTGGTCACGTTCTGACTGGATGTCGAGAGCGCGCCGCCGGCTTCGTCTCCGTGGTGAATGCGCCAAACTGGGCGCGAGCGGATTGGAGCCAGAGATGACGAAGTTCCTGCTGACGGTGGACTACAGCCCCGGTGTGATCGACATGCCGATGCTCGAGTGGTCGCCGGAGGAAATCAAGGCGCACATGGACTACTACCGTGAGCTCAACGAGCGACTGAGGGCGAGCGGTGAGCTGATCGGCGGCGAGTCGCTGACCAGGCCCGACCAGGCGAAGAAGGTCACCGCCGACGGCGTCTCCGCCCCGGTGGTGACCGACGGCCCGTTCCCGGAGTCCAAGGAACTGCTGGCCGGCTACCAGATCGTCGACGTCGAGTCCGAGGAGCGCGCGATCGAGATCGCCGCTCTCGTCTCGCAGGTCCCCGGCCCCGGCGGCGTCCCGCTGCAGCAGCCGATCGGCGTACGCCGAGTCATGGGACCAGCCGACTTCGAAGAACTCAACCCCCTCGGTTAGAGGCGGCCGGATTTGATGATTCGGCTGAGGAACTCGCGGGTGCGGGGTTCCTTCGGGTCGGCGAGGACCTGGCCGGGTGGGCCGACCTCGAGCGGGCGGCCGTGGTGGAGGAAGCAGACCTTGTCGGCGACCTCGCGGGCGAAGCTCATCTCGTGGGTGCAGATCAGCATCGTGATGCCGTCCGCCTTGAGCTCGCGGAGCAGGTCGAGGACCTCGCCGACCAGCTCGGGGTCCAGGGCCGAGGTGACCTCGTCGAGCAGCATCAGCTTCGGCGAGTTCACCAGCGCCCGGGCGATCGCGGCCCGCTGCTGCTGACCGCCGGACAGCTCGTCCGGTTTCGCGCCGGCCTTCTCGACCAGTCCGACCCGGTCCAGCATCTCCAGGGCTTGCGCCCGCGCGACGTCACGGCGTACGCCATGGACGCGGATAGGGGCGAGCGTGACGTTGTCGAGCACGGTGAGGTGCGGGAACAGGTTGTAGGACTGGAAGACGATGCCGATCCCCGAGCGGATCCGGTCGGCATCGGCGCGTGGATCGGTGATGTCGGTGCCGTCGAGCTCGATCACGCCGTCGTCGACCGTCTCCAGCAGGTTGACGCAGCGGAGCAACGTCGACTTGCCCGAGCCGGACGCGCCGATCAGTACGACGCACTCGCCCTGCTCGACGTCCAGGTCGAACCCGTCGAGCACCACGTTGGCCCCGAACGTCTTCCGCACGCCGCGGATGGACAACAGGCTCATACCGGACCACCTCCCCCGCCGTACCAGCCTTGTCGTCGCGCCACCCAATCCGTCAGCCGGGTCAACGGGATCGTCAACGCGACGAACAGCAGCCCGGCCACGACGTACGGGGTGAAGTTGAAGTCCTCGGCCGTCTCCAGTTGCGCGGCCCGGATCGCGTCGATCACGCCGAGCACCGCGATCAACCCGGAGTCCTTCTGCAGTGAGACGAAGTCGTTGAGCAACGGCGGCATCACGCGTCGGACGGCCTGCGGCAGTACGACGAACCGCAGCGTCTGCCGGTGCGACAACCCCAGGGAGCGCGCCGCGGCCCGTTGCGACGGGTGCACCGACTCGATGCCGGCCCGGAAGACCTCCGCGACGTACGACGAGTAGGTGAGGACCAGCGCGGCGCCACCCCAGATGACGGCCTCGTTCGGCAGACCGCGCAGTTGCAGAGCCGGTACGCCGAAGCCGAGCAGGAAGATCACCAGCAGCAACGGCAACCCGCGGAACACATCGGTGTAGGCGGCGGCGAACATCCGCAGCGGGAAGAACACCGGACCCCGCAGCGTCCGCATGATCGCCAGCGTCATCCCGAGGATCACGATCAGGACCGCGCAGACCAGCATCACCCGGATGTTCAGCCACAACCCCTGAGCGACGGTCGGCAGCGCCTCCCAACCCCGGTCTAGGTCGAAGAACGTCTCCCGCACCCGCGGCCAGCCCGGCGTCGACCCGATCCCGGCAACGGCCAGCGCGACCAGCAGCACCGTGCTGATCCCGGCGATCAGGCCGGACCGGATCGTCCGTCGCCGCCGGTACGCGAGCCGCTCGACCTGCAGCGCCGAGGGTTGCCAGTCGCTCACGAGAGCTCCGGTGCGCCTTCCTCGGTCAGGTACTGCTGCTGGAGCTTGGCCAGCGTGCCGTCGGTCTTCAGCGCGTCCACCGCCTGCGAGATGCACGCCGTCAGCGCCGAGCCCTTCTCCAGTACAAACCCGAACTGCTCGGCCTGCGCGCCGGCCGGGAGCTGGCCGACGATCTTGCCGGCGTCGAGCTGCGCCGCGGTCATGTAGAACGCGGTCGGCAGGTCGACCACGATGCCGTCGATCTGCTTGTTCTTCAGGGCTTGCACGGCCAGGTCGTTGGTGTCGAACACGGCCGGCGACGGCTTCGGCTTGATCACATCGCGGAGGGCCGTGTAGCTCGTCGTCCCGACCTGGGCGCCGAGCTTGGCGTCGGCCAGTTCGGCGATCGACTTCGCCGTGGCGATCTTGCTGCCGGCCGTGGTGATCACGGTCTGCCGGACGTCGTAGTACCCGGTGGAGAAGTCGACGGCCTTCCGGCGGTCCTCGGAGATCGAGATCTGGTTCACGTCCACGTCGAACTTCTTCGTCCCCGGTGCGAACGCGGTGTTGAACTGCACGGTCTGCCACTTCACCTCGCCCGGCTGGAACCCGAGCTTGGCCGCCACCGCGTATGTCACCGCCGACTCGTACCCCTTGCCGTTGCTCGGGTCGTCGCCGGAGAACCACGGCTCGTACGCCGGTTTGTCGGTGCCGGCCGAGAACGTCCCCGGCACCTTCAACGCCAGCTTGTCCTTGCCGCAAGCATCGGCTCCGGACGGGGACGACGTACCGGTCGGCTGGTTCTCCGGGGCGCAGCCGACCAGACCGACAACAGCGAACGTGGCCAGCGCCACGAGAGACCGAGGATTCATGCCTGCAAGGGTAAGGCTCAGCGGTTCCGGTACGCCGTGGGGCTGGTGCCGGTGTGGCGGCGGAATCGGGTGGAGAAGTAGAGCGGATCCGGGTAGCCGACCTCGGCGGCGACCGAGGCGACCGGCCGGGTGGTGAGCTCGAGCAATCGGCAGGCGGCGTCCAGCCGGCGGCGTTCGACGAACTGCTGCGGGCCGACCCCGAGTTGCTCGCGGAACAGGTGGGCGAACCGGGAGACCGACAGGTTGACCGCCCGGGCCAGCCGCGGCACGTCCAGGGTCGCCTTCAGATCGTGGTCGATCAGCTCGATCGCACGGAGCAGCCGGTCGTCGATCCGGATCGCCTTCGGATTCTGGGTGTCGCACCAGAGCAGCGCCGCCTCCAGGCTGTTGACGCTGAGCAGCTCACCCTGTGGCAGCACACTGAGTTGATGCCGGACCGCCTCGCGCAGATGGTCCGCGATCCGCTCGGCGGCCGGTACGCCGGGCCGGAGCTGAACGATGCCGGGGGCAACCTCCGGCCAGTCCAGCAACGGCAGCCAGTCGGGCTTGGGGTGGAAGTGTGCGAAGAGGAAATGCCAGTGCCGCAGCTCCTCCTCGACGCCGTAGTCGTGCGGCGTGCCCGGTCGGACCAGCGTGATCGTGCCTGGGTCCGCCATCACCGCGCTGAAGTGCCCGCGACCACCGAGGGTCTGGACCAGGAGCCAGTCGGTGGTGCCACGACGCCGGTACGTCGCGTACCCCGGTCCCTCGTCGAACTCGCCGGTGAGCAGCCGTCGTACGATCGGGGTGTACGAGTCCGGGACAGCAGGATCTCGAAGGTTCACAGCTCTTTACGGTATCCCCGGATCAGGGTCGCGGCGAGCAGACTCGTTGATATGACCGTTGCCGAGATCTACCAGCGAGACGGGATCGTTCAGGTCCCTCAGTTGCTCAGCCCGGCCGAGATCGACCGGATCAGGACCGTATTCATGGAGCAGGTCGCCGTCGACCATTCGTTGGCGATCGACGACGGCGTACCGGCGGAGGACCCGCTGGCCCGCTATCCGCGTTTCGTGCACCCGCACCGGCGGCCGGAGGTCGAGGCCGGCCGGCTCGCGCTGGAGCTGATGCTGGACAGCCGGATCCTCGATGTCGCGACCTTGCTGATCGGGCCGCCGCTTGGTGCCCAGTCGATGTTCTACTTCAAGCCGCCGGGTGCTCGGGGCCAGGCGATGCACCAGGACAACACCTTCCTGCGAGCCGATCCGGAGACCTGCCTGGCCGCCTGGATCGCGGTCGACGACGTGGACGCCGAGAACGGCGGGCTGGCGGTGGTCCCGGGATCGCACCGGACCGAGCTCGTCTGCCCGGAGCCGGCCGACCTGACCGAGTCGTTCACCGATGTCGAGGTGCCGATCCCCGACGGGCTGCGGAAGGTGCAGACCAGGATGCGGGCCGGGGATGTGCTGTTCTTCCACGGCAGCGTGGTCCACGGCTCCAGGCCGAACACCAGCACCGACCGGTTCCGCCGTTCGCTGATCTTCCACTACATCCCCGAGGCAAGCACCGAGATCGCCGCCTTCTACGACCCACTCGTCCGCCCCGACCGCCGTACCCTGTCGATCCCGGCAGCGGTAGGCGGCGGCCCCTGCGGCGACTACGCCGGCGCGGAACCGTGAGATCCAGTCAGCCGCGACCCACCGGTTCGAACCCGCTTACCTGTCTCTCGATCCGCCGTCCATCGACCGCCCGGAGCGTCCACCGTCCGACCCGTGCGCGGTCTCCGGCGGCCTGCTCGACGGCGGACCGATGGCGTGCGGGGGCGCGATTCCGGAGCCGGTGATCCGCTGCAGGTCCGCCAGTCGCTGGTCGATCCGGTGCTCCGGTGACGGTTGGCGGTTGTGATCCTCGGGCGCCGCACGGGCCACTTCCCGCTGCATCGCTTCGCTGACCGCGTCCCTGACGGGCTCCTCCAACTCCGGGTCGTGCCGCAGCAACGGGACGGCGACGTCCCTGAAGTGGTCCCGTTCGGCCGGTGTCGGCGGACGGTTGCGCTCGGCAATGATCGCGTCCCGGGCCCCCTCCGGGTGCTCCATCGTGCCGTCGTCCTTGCGGTGGTTCTCGAACAGCACGTTGCCGTCCCGGTCGACGACGTAGATGTCGTCGACGTAGGCCTGCGACTCGAGTGCGTGGGCAGCGTCCGGCACACCCCGGTAGGCACTGTCGTGAAGTCTGGGAGCCACCCATCGGCCGACGCCGTTGTCGTCCTTCGCCTGCTGGTACCGGTTCGCCACCCCGAGCAGGCTGTTGGCGTCGTTCGTGGCGACGTAGACGACAGCCACCCGATAGCCCTCTCCTGCGAAGCCGTCCACCCACGGCTTGGCCCCCTCGTCCCATTGCAGCGGTGCGCTGGCCACGACGTCGTACTGCGTCTCACCTGTGCGAAGGTGGTCGAGGCAGCGCCGATGCAGGTCGGGTGGCAGGCTCTCGTGGACATCACGGTGAGCGTCGAGCCCGCCTGTGCGCAGGATCGCGCGGTACCGGGGATGCGCCGCGGCGTTGTCGTCGAAGTCGTACGACGCGGTGGTGTCCGCACCGAGGGCCCGCTGGACCAGATCCTGGGTGGTCGACTTCCCGGCGCCGGGCTGGCCGCCGATCAGCACCGCCATCGGGCGAACGCCGGGCGCCCGCTCGGGCGGCCGGGGCGGCGTGATCTCGTCCAGTCGCTGGGCGATGACCGCTTCGGACTCGGCCGGGGTCAGCGTCCGGTCGGTCATTCGCCGAGTTCGGCGCGGAGACGTCCCAGGATCTCCGGATAGGTGCGCAGCACCTCACCGCGTTCCTCGGCCGACATCGTGACGCGGCGGCGGAACTCGTCGGTGTAGAAGGCGCGCTTCGCCGCAAGCTCGGCTCGGCGGTTCTCGTCGCGTTCTTGGCTGACCAGCGAGTTGTAGCACGAGAGCACGCCCTGGATCAGATTTCGGACCCGCTCTCGGTCCACCCGCTCCTGATGGCTCAACGGCCCGATGGCACGACCGCCGAGCGCCTCCGTGATGTGCTTCCGGGGCTCCTCGCCGTCCGGCATCGTCGGCTCCCTCCGGCTACGGTGACGACACCCAACGCTACCGCGAACTCAGGTGTAGTCGCGGAAGCCGCGGCCCGTCTTGCGGCCGAGGTAGCCCGCGGTGACCAGGTGCTCGAGGAGCGGCGCCGGAGCGAAGCCGGGCTCGCGGAACTCCAGGTACAGGGTGCGCTGGATCGCCAGCGACACGTCCAGGCCGACCACGTCGAGCAGCTCGAACGGGCCCATCGGCAACCGGCAGCCGAGCTTCATCGCCGCGTCGATGTCGTCCACGCCCGCGTAGTGCGCCTCGAGCATCCGGACCGCGTCGTTCAGGTACGGGAACAGCAGCGCGTTGACGATGAACCCGGCCCGGTCGCCGCACCGCACCGGGTGCTTGCCCGCGGCAACCGCCAGCGCGGCGACCGAGTCGGCCACGTCAGGCGCTGTACTGACCGTGCTGACCACCTCGACCAGCTTCATCACCGGTGCCGGGTTGAAGAAGTGTAGCCCGACCACGTCGGTCGGCCGTTTGGTCGCCATCGCCAGATCGATGACCGGCAGCGACGACGTGGTCGTGGCCAGGATCGCGCCCGGCTTGCAGATCTCGTCGAACGTCTCGAACAGCGCCTGCTTGACGCTCAGCTCCTCCACCACGGCCTCGATCACCAGGTCAGCTGGGGCGAGGTCATCCAGCCGCGCCGTACCGATGATCCGGCCAAGCGCCGCATCCCGCTCCTCCGAGGAGAGCTTGCCGCGCTGGACGCCCTTCTCCAGCGACCGCTCGATCGAGGCCCGGACCCGGTCGACCTTCTCGGTGCCACGGGCGACATACAAGACGTCGTACCCGGCCTTGGCGCAGACCTCGATGATGCCGACCGCCATCGTCCCGGAGCCGACCACGCCGACCTGCTTGATCGGCCGGACCGCCTTCTCGTCGGCGCCTGCCTTGGGCGTCAGGTCGTCGTCGACCACGACCGGCGAGTCCGGCGCCTCGTAGGTGTAGAAACCGCGACCGGTCTTCCGGCCGAGCAACCCGGCGGTGACCATCTGCTTGAGGATCGGCGCGGGCGCGTGCAGCCGGTTGCGGCCCTGCTTGTACATCGTGTCGAGGATCTCGTACGCCGTGTCGAGGCCGATCAGGTCGAGCAGCGCCAACGGGCCCATCGGGTATCCGCAGCCCAGCCGCATCGCCGCGTCCACGTCCTCGCGGGTGGCGTAGCGGGACTCGACCATCGAGACCGCGTGGTTCAGGTAACCGAACAGCAGCGCGTTCGCGATGAAGCCGGCCCGGTCCGCGGCGACGACCGGGACCTTGTCGAGTTTGCGGGCCAGCGCGAGCACGTCGTCGACCACGTCAGGCTCGGTGACGACGGTCTTGATCACCTCGACGAACTCCTGCACCGGCGCCGGGTTGAAGAAGTGCATCCCGACCACGCGGCGCGGGCGTTCGGTGGCGACCGAGATCTCGGTGACCGACAACGAGGAGGTGTTGGTGGCCAGGATCGCGTCCTCCCGGACCACCTTGTCGAGCGCGGAGAAGATCTCCCGCTTCAGCTCCAGCCGCTCGATCACGGCCTCGATCACCAGGTCGCAGTCGGCCAGCGCCTCCAGCTCGGTGGCGAACGTGACCCGGTCGAACAGCGCCTGCTGGTCCTCGACGGACAGCTTGCCGCGCTTGACGGCCCGGTCGGTCGAGTGCTGGATGTGCCCACGGCCGCGCTCGGCCGCCTGCTCGTCCCGCTCCACGCCGACCACCGTCAGCCCGTTCCGGGCGAACACCTCCGCGATCCCGGCTCCCATCGTGCCGAGCCCGACCACACCGACCGTCTTAAGTTCGCGACCCATGGCTCGCAGTGTGCCAGTCCCACCAGTGGTCTGCCCATGAGATGAGTCACCCCCGAGGTCAACCTCACACCGCGGCCCACGGCTCGGGCGCTTGCAGTCCTGCCGTGCGCCGCCGGGCCAGGATGTGGAACCAGCCGCCGGCGCGAGTCTGGCCCCGGTTCAGCCGAAGGACGTTCCACCCCGTGCGTTCCAGCAGGTCGCGAAGGGGTTGCTCCTGCCAGAGGGTGAAGTGGCGCGGCAGGTCGAGGAACCTGGTCGACCACTCGGCACCGGAGCCCTCGCGGGTGGAGAAGGCGAGTAGTAGAGCCGCTTCTGCCGCCTTCTCGAGCACCGTGGCGAGCTGGCCGGGGTTGAAATGCAGGAAGACCGCGTCGGCGAACACCAAGTCGTAGGGGCCGCCGAAGTCGTCGGTCAGCGCGTTGAGCCGGTCTGCCTCGAACCCGTCCGCTCTCAGCATCTCGACGAATGCACCCGCCACGTCGGTGCGGCGTACGCGGTGGCCCCGGCGCTCCAGCTCGGCCGCGTCCCGCCCGGTGGCGCTGCCCAGTTCGAGGATGAACCCGCCGGTCGGCAGGGCCTCGTCGACGAGCCTGATCAGGTTCTCGTTCGGCTCGCGCGGGATCGACTCGCGGAACCGCTCGGCCATCTGCTCGTAGGTGTCCACGGTGACCTCGTTCGTCCCCGGTCCGGTGGCCGACACCAGGGTCCAGCCGTCGCCGGTGTGCTCGACGATCGCGGGGAGGGTGAGGCCGACGTCCAGGTCGGGCGCGAGGACGATGACGGTTTCGCCGCGGTGCTGATCCGCGATCTCCTGCAGCTCCGCGTCCCGCCGTACGGGCTGGTCCAGCACGGTCAGCCGTATGCCGAGCCGCTCCGCGAGCTGCTCGGCGCCCTCGAAGACCGGCGGACCCGTGTAGACCGCCGCGATTCGTTCCTCCGCCAACCCGTCGACCCAGGCCGTCGAGCCCGCAGGCAGCAGAACCAGCCGGGCCGGGCACATCAGGTTCATTCAGCGCCACCTTCGGCGCCGGTGGAGTGTCCCGGGAACACCTTCGCGCCGGGTTCGATCAGACCCGCGGCGTTGTTGACCGCGGTGGCGGCCTCGCCGAACGCGACCGAGATCAGCTTGACCTTGCCGTCGTAGTCGACGATGTCGCCCGCGGCGAACACCCGCCGCAGGTTCGTCCGCATCGCCGGATCGACCAGGATGTGGCGCTTGCGCTGGTCGAGGCCCCAGCGCGTGAACGGGCCGAGGTCCGCGGTGAAGCCCAGCGCGGCGACGACGGTGTCCACCGGCAGAGTCCGCCGCTCGCCGCTCAGGTTGTCGAAGATCTCCACCGACTCCACCCGGGCGTTGCCGTTGATTCGGGCCACCTCGTACGGCGTGAGCACCTCGACACGGCTCGCCAGTACGTCGTCGACGGTCGCCTGGTGGGCCCGGAACTTCGGCCTGCGATGGATCAGCGTGATCGTCTCGGCGATCGGCTCCAGGCTCACCGCCCAGTCGAAGGCCGAGTCGCCGCCACCGACGATCAGCACCTTCTGTCCGGCCAGATCGTCCAGCCGCTTGACGAAGTAGCGCAGGCCACGATCGGCGAAGTCGTCGGCGTCCGGCAACGGCCGCGGCGTGAACGTCCCGATCCCGCCGGTGATCAGCACAGCCTTCGCCTGGATGACGGCGCCGAGGTGCGTGGTGACCGTGACCACCTCGTCGTCGACCACGAGCTCCTCGGCCCGGTGGCCCAGCAGGTACTGCGGTTTCGCCGTCGCAGCCTGATCGACGAGTGCGTCGACCAGGTCCTGCCCCTTGATCGCGACGAACCCGGCGACGTCGTAGATCACCTTCTCCGGGTACAGCGCGGACACCTGACCGCCGAGCTCGGGTAATGAGTCGACCAGCATGACGGAGTACCGGCGGAAGCCGGCGTAGTACGCCGCGTACAGTCCGGCCGGCCCCGCGCCGATGACCAGCAGATCGGTCTCGGTCCCGCTCACACCTTCAGCGTAGGCCGATTCACCCGGCACGGCGCCATGGAGCCGGGGCCGGGAGTCGACTACGGTGTCTCCTCGTGCGTCTGGTGATTGCTCGTTGCTCCGTGGACTACTCCGGCCGGTTGACCGCTCATCTACCGATGGCGCCACGGCTGCTGATGGTGAAGGCGGACGGGTCTGTCCTGATCCATGCCGACGGCGGGTCGTACAAGCCGCTGAACTGGATGTCGCCGCCGTGCACGCTGACCGAGGAAGACGGGCAGTGGCGGGTGGTGAACAAGGCCGGTGAGGAGCTCCGGATCACGATCGAGGAGATCCTCAGCGACTCGGCGTACGAGCTGGGCCTGGACCCCGGGCTGATCAAGGACGGCGTCGAGGCGCACCTGCAGGAACTGCTCGCCGAGCACGTGCACACCTTCGGCGACGGCTTCACCCTGGTCCGGCGCGAGTACCCGACCGCGATCGGTCCAGTCGACCTGCTCTGCCGCGACGCGGACGGCAGGCACGTCGCCGTCGAGATCAAGCGCCGCGGTGAGATCGACGGCGTCGAGCAGCTGACCCGGTACGTCGATCTCCTGAACCGCGACCCACTGCTCGCCCCGGTCCGCGGCATCTTCGCCGCCCAGCAGATCAAGCCCCAGGCCCAGTTCCTCGCGGTCGACCGCGGCCTGGAGTGCGTCACAGTCGACTACGACGCCCTCCGTGGGATGGAATCCGACATCCTCCGCCTCTTCTGACGCGCCCGGCGCGGCCGCCTAACTTGGTCGGCCGCGCCGGGTGCTCGGTCAGGTCAGCAGGGCACCACCGCGTCCACGATGAAGCCCTGGGCGACCACCGACGAGTCCGTGATCAGGCGGACCGAGCCGGTGCTGGTGGGGATGCACGGTGAGGTCGCGCCGCGCCGGAACAGACCTGTGTAGCGGATCAGTTCGTTGCCGTTGCCGTCGGACACGATGACGAAGTCGAAGTCTTCCTCCGTGTCGAGCAGGCTGAAGTGGAACGCGAAGCCCGCGGTGCCGTTGTCGTAGGTCCACGTGCAGTCGCCGTTGTTGCCGTACGGGTGCGGCGACTCGAACGGGATCTGCGCGTCGGGGTCACTCACGCACGGCGGAGGCGGCGGCACACCCGGCGTACAACCGGAGTGGATACCGACCGCGTCCCACGCGGCGCTGGTGCTTGCCGCGTCGGCCCCGGCTACCGCGACCGTGCCGTTGCGCGCGTCGCACATGTTCGCGAACTCGGGCAGGCTGGTGAAGCCGGCGAAGAAGATCTGCGCCGCCCGGTTCACGCCGAGCGCGGGAACGGTGACGGCACAGTCGGCCGTGTGCTGGTGTCCGTTCGATCCCACCGCGTCGCAACCGGCGTTCTTGCCGCCGTTGACGAGGAGGTAGTAGGCGTGGTTCGGGATCCCGCTGTTGGAGTGGACGCCGCCGTTGTCCGCTTCGGTGACGATGAACTCGCTGTAGTGGTCGGGATCCGCGTCCTCCTGCGGGTCCCCCATGTTCCGGAACCCCGGTGCGGCATCGGGCGTGAGGATGATGTCCTCGCCGATCAGCCAGTCCGGCGTCGCGGCCGGGTCGAGCCCGCGGGCCGCGGCGTAGAACTCGATCGTGTTGCCCATGATGTCGCTGAACGCCTCGTTCAGGGCACCGGACTCGTCCTGGTAGATGAGGTTCGAGGTGAACTGCGTGACGCCGTGGGTGAGCTCATGCCCGACGACGTCCAGACCGCCGGACAGTGAGATGCAGGTCTTGTTGTCACCGTCGCCGTACGCCATCTGCTCGCCGTTCCAGAACGCGTTGCAGAAGCGGTTCAGCACGTGCACGGTCGAGATCATCTGCATGCCGTTGTCGTCGAGGCTGTCTCGCCCGAACATCTCGGCGTAGAAATCGTCGGTGACGTTCGCGTAGTAGTGCGCGTCCACACCCGGAGCCTGGCTTGGCGTCCGGAGGTTCGGCAGGTTGGTGTTCCAGTGGTCGTCGGCATCGGTCATGATCGTGCCGGGCAGCGACGACTTGTTCTTCGCGTCGTACGTCTCCTGTCGCAGGTCTCGCGACCGAAGGAAGAACGTGTTGCCGATCCGGGTGGTGTCGATCGTCTTGGTGTCGCCCTTCACGCCGGTCCCGTCGCCGTGCGCGACAGCGTCGTACTGCTTCCGCACCGCGCCCGTGGAGGCGTCGACCCAGTGCACCCAGCGGTGGTCGAATCGCTGGCTGACGACCTCGTGGAACAGCCGCCCGGTCTTCGGATCGATGCGCAGAGTCGACGACCACTTGCCGTCGGCCCCGACCCGCTTCGCCGCGACACCGCGGGCCCCGGCGGCGGAGACCGCTGCGCTGTTCTTGGCCTTCAGACCTGGGAAGTAGGCGCCGATGACCGACGAGGTACGTCCGGCTCGGTCGGTGAGCACGGTGAACTGCCCACCGAACACCTTCGCGCCAGCGACGGTCTGCTGGTACCGGGTCTGCGTGACGCCGTTCGGCAGCTTGGCCGACCAGACCTTCGCCACGTCCTTCGGTACGGCGAAGGCGCGGGCGTCGGCGCCGGTCAGGGTGAAGGAGCCACCCCCGGCGAACGAACCGGTCGACCCCGGCGGAGCCGAGGATGACGACGGCTGTGCGCTTGCGTTGAATCCGCCGGCTGTGACCAGCGCGGTGACGGCCAGCACAGCGATGACTGCGGGACGCTTCATGATTTGGGGACCTCCCCCGGGTTAGACGGCAGGAGCTACCGGCGGCCGACTGTTTGTGGTCCCCGAGAGCCGCCCTACGCAAAGTGCTACGCCCGGCCATCGTGAGCCGCAAGAGCGAGTTGGCCGGTAATTTTCCGTCATGCCGGGCAAAACTACCGAAACTTCCGGCCCCGGCCGGCGACATCGACAGGGGTGGGCGGGAGGAGTAAGGTCCACCGGCGGCAGCCCCTGGTCACCCACTGACAAAACAGGGGAATCTTGCCCGATTTCGGGCAACATCTTTGCGTTGACCCCCGAAGCACTGCACAGTTGTCGGGTGATGCGTGAGGCGACGAACCAGAGTGACGAGCTCGTCGAACAGGTCAGCCGCACCACCGGGCTCCCCCTGGACGATGCCCGCCGCGTCGTCGCGGACGTACTGGCCTACTTCACCGAGACGACCGAGGAGTACGTCCGCCGCCGGCACCGTGAGCTGCAGACCTACGGTGCGCGCAACGACGAGATCTTCGCCCGGCTCGGCGCGGAACTGAGGCACTGGCCGGTCCGCTCCCCCGAACTCTCTGCCCGGCAGCTACGACGGATCGTCTACGGCTGACCCAAGAATTCTCGCGGAAAGGAACCACACCCACATGTGCGGAATCGTCGGGTACGTCGGCACCAAGCCGGCCGCGCCCATCCTGGTGGACGGACTGGCCCGGCTGGAGTACCGCGGCTACGACTCCGCCGGTGTCGCGGTCCTCGGCTCCAGCGAGCTGAAGGTGCACAAGGACGCCGGCCGGGTCCGCGAGCTGGAGGCGTCGCTGCCGAAGCGGTTCGGCGGCAAGCTCGGCATCGGCCACACCCGGTGGGCCACCCACGGCGGGCCGAGCAAGGACAACGCGCACCCGCATGTCAGCGCCGACGAGCGGATCGCCGTCGTGCACAACGGCATCATCGACAACGCCGCCGCGCTGCGCGCCCAGCTCGAGGACGCCGGCGTGAAGCTGCGCTCCGAGACCGACACCGAGGTGCTCGCCCACCTGATCGAGCAGGCCGCCGGCGACACGCTGGAGGAGAAGGTGCTCGCGGCGCTGGGCCGGATCGACGGCACCTATGGCATCGCCGTGATCGACCTGGACTTCCCGGACCGGATCGTCGTCGCCCGCAACGGCAGCCCGCTCATCCTCGGCATCGGTGACGGCGAGATGCACGTCGCGTCCGACGCGGCCGCGCTGATCCGCTACACCCGTCAGGTCGTCTACTTGGACGACGGCGAGCTGGCCACCGTCCGCGCCGACGGCTACCGCACCTTCACCCAGGACGCCCGGGCCACCACCAAGACCGAGAAGACGGTCGAGTGGACCGCCGACGAGTACGAGCGCGGCCACCACGAGCACTTCATGGTCAAGGAGATCCACGAGCAGCCCGAGTCCGTCCAGCGGGCGATCCGCGGCCGGCTCGACGAGCGGTTCCACACCGTCCACCTCGGCGGCCTGAACATGGACGCCCGGGAGGCCCGCGAGATCAAGCGGGTGAAGATCCTCGGCTGCGGTTCGGCGTACTACGCCGGCCAGCTCGGCGCCCAGTTCATCGAGGAGGTGGCCCGGATCCCCGCGGACGCCGAGCCCGCCTCGGAGTTCCGCTACCGCAACCCCGTCGTCGAGCGGGACACCCTGTACGTCGCGGTCAGCCAGTCCGGCGAGACCCTCGACACCCTGGTCGCCGTCCAGGAGCTGAAGCGCAAGGGCGGTCGCGTGATCGGCCTGGTCAACGCGGTCGGCTCCAGCATCGCCCGTGAGGTCGACGGCGGCGTCTACCTGCACGCCGGGCCGGAGGTGTCGGTGGCGTCGACCAAGGCGCTCACCAACATGGCGGTCGGCTTCGCGATGCTCGGCATCCACCTCGGCCGGATCCGCGACGTCTCCCCCGCCGACGGCCGCCGGCTGATCGAGGGGCTGAAGAAGATCCCGGCCCAGATCACCGAGATCGTCGCCAAGGAAGAGGAGCTGGCCGAGATCGCCGGCCGGCTGTCGAAGCACGAGAGCCTGTTCTTCGTCGGCCGGACCCGTGGCTACCCGGTCGCCCGCGAAGGCGCGCAGAAGCTGAAGGAGATCTCGTACCGGCACGCGGAGGCCTACCAGACCTCCGAGCTCAAGCACGGCCCGCTCGCGCTCATCTCGCCCGACGTCCCGACGGTCGCGATCGTGCCCGACGACGAGCTGCTGGACCGCAACATCGGGGCCCTGCACGAGATCGCCGCCCGCTCCGGCCCGCTGTACGTCGTCACCCACCCGGGCGTCGAGGTCCCGGACGGCGCGGCAGCCGTGATCGTGGTCCCCAAGAACGAGCCGGAACTGGACCCGATCCTGCTCACCATCCCGCTCCAACTGCTCGCGTACCACGCCTCGGTAGCCCTCGGCCACGACGTCGACAAACCCCGCAACCTGGCGAAGTCGGTCACCGTCGAGTAGATCCTCGAACACCTTCCCGGGACCCTGAACACGGCACGTCATGTTCAGGGTCCCGCGTTCTTGGCCGAGGTCCCGCGTTCTTGGCCGAGGTCCCGCGTTCTTGGCCGAGGTCCCGGTTTCGGGTGCGAGGTCCCCCGTTCGTGGGCGCGGTCCCCGGTTCTTGGGCGCGGTTCGGTTCTTGTTTCTTGGGCGGGGTTCACCTGCCGTTGGCCGGGATGGGTTTCGATCGGACGGTAAACCGCTCGACCGGAGGAATCCTGATGCGCTGGAAGACCCCACTCGCCACGGCCGTCACGCTGGCCGCCCTCACCATCACGCTGACCGCCTCGGCCGGCCAGGCCGTCGAGCGCGCTGCCAGCGTGGAAGGCGGTCACCCAGGCGGAGGCCTCGGCGCCTGCTCGCCGGACGCGGAGTTCCTCGGGTTCAGCGACAGCCTCGACAAGACGACGTTCGAGGGGCTGCCGGTGGCGGGGTTGTCCGCGCTGGCTCTGACCGGCCCGCGAAGTGGACTCGCGTTGGTCGACAACGTGCTGACCACACCGGCGCGCGTGTTCGATCTGACAATCGGTCGCGGCCCGACCGTCAGCGTGGACGGCGTGACGATCCTGCGCCGCCCCGACGGTACGCCGTACACGGGTGCCGACTTCGACGGTGAAGGGCTCGTCGTCGAGCCGGGCCGGCGCACGATCCTCGCCACGTCCGAGCGGGAGCCGTCGATCCGGCGATTCCGGCTGTCCGACGGCAAGGAGATCGCGTCGCTGCCGGTGCCCGCGCGGTTCCAGGTCACGCCGGCCGGACAGGCAGCGGTCAACCAGACCTTCGAGTCGCTCACCGCCGACCGCGACGGCAGCACCCTGTACGCCGGGATGGAGGGACCGCTCTCCGCCGACGGCACCGACGCGAACGGCAGCAGCCGCAACCGCATCATCCGGTACGCCGGTCTGCCGGGCCACGGATACCGGGTCGCCGCGCAGTACGCGTACAAACCGGATCCCGGGCTCTCCCTGGTCGAACTCGCCGTCGTGGATCGCAACGAGCTCATCTCGATGGAGCGCACGTTCACGCCCGGAGTCGGGAACACGGTCCGGGTGTTCACGGTGTCGCTCCGCCTGGCCGCCGACGTGACCGGGTTCGAGTCGCTCGCGGATGCGCCGGAGAAGGTGTTCCTGCAGAAGAAGCTGGTCTTCGACCTGGTCGACTGCCCGCCGTCGGGTGCCGTCGCCAAGCAGCCGCAGCCGAATCCCCTGCTGGACAACGTGGAAGCCCTCGCCCTCGGCGGCTGGCTCCCCGGCGGCCGCCGCCAGCTCTACCTGCTCTCCGACGACAACAACGGCGCCACTCAGATCACCCGCTTCTACTCTCTCGCGGTCGACCTGCACTGATCCTGCCCTGAAAGCTGCCGCTGACCCCGCGCTGACGGGTGCCCGCGGCAACCACCAGCCGCACGCTGGCGTGATGCGTCGATGCAGGTGACAATCTGTAGATGCGCGTGATCGTGGTGGGTGCCGGCGTGATCGGGCTGAGTTGCGCGGTGCGACTGGCCGAGGCGGGGTACGAGGTCGCCGTGTTCGCGCGGGATCTGCCGTTGGAGACCACGTCGGCGGTCGCTGCCGCGATCTGGTATCCGTACCTGTCGGCGCCCGAGGATCGGGTCGCGGCCTGGTCCCGGACGTCGTTCGACGAGTTCACCAAGCTGGCCGAGCACGAGCCGTCGGTGCGGATGCGGCACGGGCGGGAGTTCCTGGTGGAGCCGATGCCCGATCCGGCCTGGGCGAACGTGCTGGGCGATCTGAACCGGGTCGGGTCGCCGCCGGTCGGGTTCAAGGACGGCTGGTCGTTCACGGCGCCGGTGATCGAGATGCCGGCGTACCTGCGGTCGTTGGTGAAACGACTCGAGCAGGCTAGCGGCACGCTGACCCGGGCGGCGTTGTCGGGGCTGCCGACATCGGCTGATGTGGTGATCAACTGTACTGGGCTCGGTGCTCGGTTGACCGCCGGGGATCCGACGGTGACTCCGGTTCGCGGGCAGGTGATGACCGTCGAGCAGGTGGGGTTGACCGAGTGGCTGATCGCGGATCGCGGGCCGAAGGACCTCACCTATGTGATCCCTCGGGAGAAGGACGTCGTGGTCGGCGGGACGAGCGAACCCGACAGCTGGGACCTGACCGTGGATCCGTCGGTCGCCGAGCTGATCCTGGCCCGGGCGATCGAGCTGGTCCCCCAACTCCGCAAGGCGAAGGTGCTCAAGCATCGGGTGGGTCTGCGCCCGGCCCGCCCCCAGGTCCGCTGCGAACTGGTCCAGTCGGGCGGCCAGCGCGTAGTGCATTGCTACGGCCACGGCGGTTCCGGCGTCACCCTCTCCTGGGGCTGCGCCGACGAGGTCGTCGAGCTGGTGCGGCAGCAGTAGGTTTGAGCATGTGATGAGTCTTGAACGTCCCGTCGTCCTCGATGGCGGGATGTCGAACGCGCTGGAGGATCGCGGGCACGACCTGTCCGATGCGCTCTGGTCGGCGCGGCTGCTGAAGGACGCGCCGGATGAGATCGCCGCCGTGCACCGCGGGTACTACGAAGCTGGGGCGCAGGTCGCGACCACGGCGAGCTACCAGGCCAGCGTGGTCGGTTTCGAGCGGGCCGGGATCCCCCGCGTCGAGGCCGAGAAGTTGATCGCCGACAGCGTCTGCATCGCGAGGCAGGTGCGGGACGAGTTGGCGGCCGACGGGCGGGAGCGGTGGGTGGCGGCCTCCGTTGGTCCGTACGGCGCGATGCTGGCCGACGGGTCGGAGTACAGGGGGCGGTATGGCGTGGGCGCGGCGGCCTTGCGCGAGTTCCATCGGCCGAGGCTGGAGTTGCTCATTGAGGCGGGGCCCGACCTGCTCGCCGTCGAGACGATCCCGGATCTCGACGAGGCCGAGGTGCTGGTCGAGTTGCTGGACGAACTGGGCTTCCCGGCCTGGCTCTCGT
Source organism: Kribbella caucasensis (assembly GCF_004361855.1). Taxonomy (GTDB): domain Bacteria; phylum Actinomycetota; class Actinomycetes; order Propionibacteriales; family Kribbellaceae; genus Kribbella; species Kribbella caucasensis. The sequence continues at coordinate 384,503 of NZ_SNWQ01000002.1, read as the reverse complement.
ATTCCATCGACGGGGCCAAGACGCGTGCGGGTCAGCCGCTTGAGGATGCGTTCGGTGTGGCGGCACGGAGTACGGCGGTCATGTCTGTCGGCGTCAACTGCTGCGCGCCGGGCGATGTACAGACTGCGGTCGAGGTCGCGGCGGCCGTGACCGGGAAGCCGGTGGTCGCCTATCCCAACAGCGGCGAGGAGTGGGACGCGGGCGGACGTCGGTGGACTGGTGGGGCGTCGGACAGCACGTCGCTCGCGCAGGGCTGGACGGCAGCCGGGGCCCGGTTTGTCGGCGGCTGTTGCCGAGTCGGCCCGGCCGACATCCAGGCTCTGGCCGCCGCAGTCAACTAGACCCCGAGGACCTGACAGAGCAGATCGAGAGCCCCGGTATAGGCGTGGTCGGGCGGCGTGCCATACCCGACGATCAGCGCCTGCCGACCAGACGGATCCGGCGCGAACCGATACCGATCGAGCGAAGTCACCGCCAGCCCCTGACGAGCGGCGCGCTCGACCATGTCCGCCGCATCACCCGGTACGTCGAGCAGCACGTGCAGGCCGGCCGAGATCCCCGCCACCCGGACACCGGGAGCGCGAACGGCCAGCAACTCGACCAGGCGATCCCGACGGCTCCGGTAGTGCAGCCGACACCTCCGGACATGCCGGTCATAGTGGCCAGAGGCAATGAATTCCGCCAGCACCAACTGGTCCAGCGTTGCCGTCTGCAGATCGGCTGTCCGTTTCGCAGCGAGGACAGGTTCCATCAGCCACGGCGGCAGCACCATCCACGCCAGCCTCAACCCCGGGGCGAGGCTCTTGCTCGCTGTGCCGGTGTAGACGACGCGTTCGGGGTCCAACGCCTGAAGCGCCCCCACCGGCTGCCGGTCGTACCGGAACTCACCGTCGTAGTCGTCCTCGATCAGCAACGCACCGTTCGACCGAGCCCAGTCGATCGCCCGCGTCCGGCGATCGGGAGCCAGCGGCACTCCGATCGGCATCTGGTGCGCAGGAGTCAGCAGCGCGGCCTGACCGGACAACTCCTCCGTCCGGGCGCCCAGCCCGTCGACCGCCACCGGCACCGGCTTCAGCCCGCGAGCCCGGACCACGTCCCAGTGCAGGTTGTACCCGAACTCCTCGACCGAAATCACCTCGGCACCCTGCGACCGCAGTACCTCGCTCACCAGGCTCAACGCCTGCACATATCCCGAGCAGATGAGGATCCGGTCGGGATCAGCCCGTACGCCGCGAGCCCGGGCGAGGTAGTCGGCCAGTACCCGGCGGAGTTCGATCCGGCCGCGCGGATCGCCGTACCCGAAGGCGTCGTTCGGTGCCGACGGCAACGCCTTCCGGGCCGCGGCCAGCCACTCGCTCCGCGGGAAAGTCGCCACGTCCGGCGACCCCGGCGTCAGGTCGTACCGGGCCTTCTTTGCCTCAGGCAAGGAAACCGGTGATGCCGAAGAAGGCCCGGACGGGCGCGCGGCGACCTCGGTACCGGATCCCTGCCGGGCCGTCAGCCAGCCCTCGGCGACGAGTTGCCCGTAGGCGTCGGCGACCGTGTTGCGCGCGATCCCGAGATCCTTGGCCAGCGACCGCGACGACGGCAGCCGGGTGCCGGGCGTCAGCCGTCCGGTCCGAATCGATTCGTGCAGCGCCCGGACCAGCTCGTTGCGGCCGCGCCTCGCCGCCAGGTCCAGATGCAGATCCGCGCCGGCGGCCGGCGCCGAGGTTGCCCGTGGATCTTCCATGAAAGTGGACCTTATGCCCACGCTCACGAGGCAAATCGACAACCCGGCCGATCTGCCCCGTCCATCCTGGAAGACTTCGCCGTCGAGCAGGATGGTGGGCGTGCCGCGCACCCCGGCGTCAGATGCCGATCGGGTGGCGCCATCGACCCAGGCCGCGGGCCGATACTCGACGTACGCCTCGCCCTCGTTGGCCAATCGCGCGAGGTTGCGAGGACCCCGCGCTCGAACCTGTCCGAGACTGTCAGCGGTCGAAGGTCAGGAGCCTACAGATCCAGCATGCGACGGAGCGCGAACTTGACTGTCTGCACATCCTCGGACACTAGCTGATCGGGGTGCGGCTTCTTCAGTCGCTGGGTACTGATGGACTTGATCTGATCCGTCATCGCGTACCCGGTCGTCTCCCCGAGCTGGACCGCCGGGTGGAAGGGCAGGCCTCGGTTCCGGGTGGTCATCGGCACGACGATCGCGAGCCCGTTGGGCAGACCGCAGGCAAGCGACGATCCGACCACGATGGCCGGTCGCCGACCTGCCTGCTCTCTGCCTAGCTGGGGATTGAAGTCAACCCACCAGACCTGCCACGGGGCGACCCGGGGCGGGGTCACCACTCGGCAATCTCCGTGTCCACACCTTCCAGACCCTCAGCCTCAGCGCGGTACTCGCTGAGCGCTTCGGGATCGGCCGACAAACGAGCGATCGCCGCCGCGGATGCGTGCTCGAACAGCACGATCCTCAGTGCCTCGTCCAGGCTGATCCCGCCAAACTCGTCCTCAGCGACGCGGGCCAGCTCGTCCCGCGTCGGGACCGATACCCGCATCGTCGTATGCATGCCTCCGAGTATAGCTCAAATATATGCGCAGTAAATGCGCCGTATTTGCTCGGCCCGAGGAGGTTAGACCCCCTGCGGGCAGGCATTGGCCGTCACGGGAGATCGGCTTGGATGCCGACTGTGTCGTGGGACTCGTGTCGCCGACCCCTGAGCTCGTCATCGAGGTCGGCGGTTTGTCGCACGTCGTGAAATTGGCCCCTGAGTCCTCCATAGAACTGGACCATGCACCTGGGCCGATCCGGCCATAGCGTAGTCGACATGACCACTACGAAGCTTCGCCGAGTCAAGCTCGCCACCCATGCCCCCGACTTCTACAAGGCGATGATCGCGCTGGACGCCGTGTCCGCCACCGGCCTGGACCCGAAGCTCGCCCACCTGGTCCGGATCCGCGCCTCCCAGCTGAACGGCTGCGCCTACTGCCTCGACATGCACACCCTCGACGCCGTGTACGAAGGCGACTCCGCGCAGCGGGTGAACCTGGTCGCCACCTGGCGCGAGGCCGGCAAGTTCTTCTCCGAGCAGGAGCGGGCCGCGCTGGCGCTGACCGAGGCGATCACCCTGATCAGCATCGACCACGTCCCGGACGACGTGTACGAGCTCGCCGCCGGGGCTTTCGACGAGAAGGACCTGGCCCAGTTGATCGGCCTCATCATCACCATCAACGCCTGGACCCGGATCGGCGTCACCGGCCGGATGGAACCGGGCCACTACGACCCGAGCCGATGACTGCCGCAGCCTTCCGGGCGCTGCACCACGGCCCTCAACCGCTGATCATCCCGAACGCCTGGGATCCGGTCAGCGCCCGGGTCATCGCCGACGCCGGTTTCCCCGCGATCGCCACCAGCAGCGGTGCGGTCGCGCGGGTGATCGGGTACGACGACGGACAGCTGACCCCGCCTGCCGAGATGTTCGCCGCGGTCCACCGGATCGCGGCGGCGGTCGGCGTACCGGTGACCGCGGACCTGGAAGCGGGCTACGACCTGCCGGCCAAGGAGTTCGTCGACCGCCTGCTCGAAACCGGCGCGGTCGGCTGCAACCTCGAGGACTCGCTCAATGACCAACTGCAAGACCCCGCACGCCAGGCCGACTACCTGAGCGAGGTCCGCGCGGCCGCAGGAGCGGATCTGGTGATCAACGCCCGCGTCGACACGTTCCTCTTCGGCGGCACCATCGAAGACGCCGTCACCCGGGGCCGTGAGTACCGCCGAGCCGGCGCCGACTGCATCTACCCGATCTTCGCGCCGACAAGTTCACTACCGGACCTCGCAACGGCGATCGGCGGCCCGATCAACGCCCACGCCAAGCCCGACGGCCCCACCCCAGCCGACCTGATCGCGGCCGGCGCCACCCGAATCACCTACGGCACCAGCCTGCACAACGCCCTGATGCAGGTACTACGCGAGCTCCTGCCCTAACCGCAGGGCGTAGACGAGGGCCCAGTCCTGGTCGTTGGCGAGGGGGTCGGCGACGTGGGCTCGGCGGCCGTTGACGCAGCTGGGGTAGACGAAGGCGCAGGTCGCGGAGCCGTCGGGGTGGAAGTTGACCAGGTTGGCGCGGAGGATCGCGTCGCCTGCCGAACGCAGCCAGGCGGCCTCCGCGGCCGGTACGAGATCGTCCGGAAAGGTCAGGTAGACGGCGGCGCTCAGGACGGACCAGTAGTGCGGGAACACGTCGCCCCACATCCGGAGCAGGCCGAACCAGTAGCCGTCCCAGTGCCGGATCGGGATGTGCCGCAGTCGTACGTCTGGTTGGTCCGCGGCGAAGGCGGTCAACCAGGGCAGCCGCCGGATGAGCTCCGCGGGGTCGATCGAGTCCGGCGCCACCCGACGGGCCGCGAGGAGGAGTTCGAGCAGCGGAGCGACCATGGACTGCTCGTAGTTCACCTCGTGCGGCGGCAGGTCGTCGCCGTAGTCGAGGAAGGCCCGGGCATGTCCGGCCAGGTGATCCCGCATCCGTGCGGCCCTGGCCGGATCACCCGGCAACGCGGCCAACTCCTCCAGCAACGGACCGAGGTCGAACGCGAGGAAGTGGCTGCCGCCGAGTTCGTAGTACCGGTCGATGATCCGTACGGCGCCCGCGACGTCGCCCTGGCCGAGCAGGAACCGGGCGAACCACGGGAAGTTGTAAAGGCGTACCCGGCCGCGCCGCTGGCTGTCGTCGGCAACCGTGCCGTCGGCAGCGATCAGGTGCTCGGTCAAGAACTCCTGGTACCCGACGAGCGCCTCGTCCAGCTCGGCCCGGTCGCCCCAGCCGTGATCCCGTGTTGCCTGGAGCAACAACGCCGTACCGATCCGCTCCCGTGCGTCCGACCAGTCCTGCCACGCGGCAGACAACACGGTCAGCCCGGTCTCGGTGTCGTACGGCAGGAAGGAGAACCGCCGGCTGTCACCGAGCTCGACTGGCCGCTGGTGATCCAGTACGAACCGCACGCGCCGCTCGACGATCTCCTGCAGCGGCTGGTGGAACAGCACACTGATCCGCGACGTCCTCGTGCCGTCGCTCGCCTCGACGTACTGAACTCCGGGTGTCGCAGCGGACACACTCGACGGACCGCTCGCCTCCGGAGCCAACTCGAGTGCGATCGACTCCCCCACCTCGGCCGCCAACTCCGTGGCCTCCAGCAACGGCTGCCAGCTCGCCCGGAAGTCCGCGAGACTGTCGTACCAACCCAGCTGCCAGGTCCAGCGGTACGACTGTCCCGGCTCGAGCACGATCAGCGGCTGTCCGCCCATCGCATGCGGAGCGCGAGCCTGGTCGGTGACGTGCAGGTAGAGGTGCCCTCGAACGTTGCTGCCGGTGCCGCCGTCGCGCGACTCCACCGAGTACGCCCACAGTTCGCCCTCGGTCAGTCGCAACCCGAGCCCCGGCCCACTGCCGTCCATCGGAACGGCCCAGGACCACGCATCGGCACCTCCAGTCCAGACGTGAGCGTGCACGGCACCGTTCAGGCTCTCACGGCTCGAACTGTAGAGGTCGCGCCACGGTGTGCTGATCGCCAGCGACCCGACCTCGATCGCCGAGGCCGACGTGTTGCGCAGCTCGTACGTCTCGGTCCACTGCTCCCCGAACCGGCGGCCGACCCGCAACTCCAGCTCACCGAACTGGTACAGCAGATCGATCCCGGTCTGCCGCCACCGGGTGAACGCCGGAGCGTCGAACCGATGGCTGCCCCGCGACGTGATGACGAATCCCTTGCCCCAGTAGTGCCGTGGGTCGTGCAGCCCGCCGTCCTCGAGCAGCATCGAGAGCCCGCGCGCCGGATGCACCACCGCCGCCACCGAACCGTCATCCGTCAACTCGACCTTGCCGCCCCCGAAGGCGAACCTCTCGCGCATGTTCTCAACTTAGCGAATCATGATGTCGAGAAACCGGCGCCGGCCTCGTCCCCGTGGTGAGAGCACCTCTTAGAGACAAGGATCAGGAACATGACCAAGGAAGAGATCGCCGAAGTACTGGCCAAGCCGTACTCCCAGGACCTGCTCACCGGCGGCATCCCGGCCCGGTTCGCCTACGTCGGCCTGGACGGCGACCCGCGGGTGATCCCCATCGCCTTCCTCTGGGACGGCGAGCACATCGTCGTCTGCACGGTGCCGGCCTCGGCCAAGGTCTCCGCGCTGCGCAAGCACCCGCGGGCCTCGATCACCATCGACACGGAGTCCTATCCGCCGAAGGTGCTGCTGATCCGCGGCAGTGTCGAGCTGGAAATTGTCGACGGCATCCCGGACGAGTACGTCGAGGCGTCCTTCAAGCTCGTGCCGGCGGATCAGCAGGAGGCGTGGAAGGCCGGCGTGACGGCGCTCTACGACCAGATGTGCCGGATCACGATCACCCCGGACTGGGTGAAGCTGCTCGACTTCGAAACCACCATCCCGAAGGCCGTCGAGGACATCATCACGGCCAAGCAGGCCGGCGGTTAGAGGTTGTTGGCGGCTCGGATGACGTCGACGACGTCGGACATCATGCCGGTGAGGTCGTAGTCCTTGGGGGTGTAGACCGCCGCTACGCCGGCCGAGCGGAGGGCGCGGGCGTCGGCGTCGGGGACGATGCCACCGACGACGACCGGTACGTCGTGCAGGCCGGCCTCGCGGAGTCCGTCGACCACCTGCGGGACGAGCTCCATGTGCGAACCGGACAGGATGGACAGACCAACGCAGTGCACGTCTTCGGCGACGGCCGCGGCAACGATCTGCTCGGGGGTCAGCCGGATCCCCTGGTAGATCACCTCGAACCCGACGTCGCGGGCCCGGACGGCGACCTGCTCGGCCCCGTTCGAGTGTCCGTCCAGTCCGGGTTTGCCGACCAGGAACCGCAGCCGGCCACCCAGTTCCTCGGACGTCGTGGCCACCTTCGCCCGGACGGCCGCGATCTCCTCGCCCCCGCCGGAGATCCCGACCGAGCCGGAGACCCCTGTGGGTGCGCGGTATTCGCCGAACATCTCCCGCAGTACGCCGGCCCACTCGCCGGTGGTGACGCCGGCCCGGACGCAGGTGAGCGTCGGCTGCATCAGGTTGTCTGTTCCCTTCGCGGCCTCGCGCAGGCCGGCCAGCGCGTCCTCGACGGCCTTCTCGTCGCGAGTCGCCCGCCACTCCCGTAGGGACTTCAGCGCGGCCGCCTCGGCAGCCGGGTCGACCGTCTGGATCGCCGTGTCGAGGTCGGCGGTCAGCGGCGACGGCTCGGTGTTCTCGAACTTGTTCACGCCGACGACGATGTGCTCGCCCGACTCGATCCGCTGCCGCAGCTCGGCGTGCGACGCGACCAGGGCCTGCTTGAGATATCCGCTCTCCACCGCTTCGACGGCGCCGCCCATCGCCTGGACCCGGTCGATCTCGTCGCGCGCGCCCTCGACGAGTTCGTTCACCTTCGCCTCGATCACGTGCGAGCCGTCGAAGATGTCGTCGTACTCGAGCAGGTCGGACTCGTACGCGAGCACCTGTTGCATCCGCAGCGACCACTGCTGGTCCCACGGCCGTGGCAGGCCGAGCGCCTCGTTCCACGCCGGCAACTGGACCGCCCGGGCCCGCGCGTTCTTCGACAGGGTGACGCCAAGCATCTCCAGCACGATCCGCTGCACGTTGTTCTCGGGCTGCGCCTCGGTCAGACCGAGTGAGTTCACCTGGACTCCGTACCGCAGGCGGCGCGCCTTGGCGTCGGTCACGCCGTACCGGTTGAGGGTGATGTCGTCCCAGAGCCGGACGAACGCCCGCATCTTGCAGGTCTCCTCGATGAACCGGACACCGGCGTTGACGAAGAACGAGATCCGCTGCACCACGTCCACGAACCGCTCCGGCGGGACCTGGCCGGCATCGCGGACCCGGTCCAGTACGGCGATCGCGGTCGACAACGCGAACGCCAGCTCCTGCACCGGCGTCGCCCCGGCCTCCTGCAGGTGATAGCTGCAGATGTTGATCGGGTTCCACTTGGGCACCGTGGAGACCGTGTACGCGATCAGGTCGGTCGCCAGCCGCAGCGACGCGTCCGGCGGAAACGCGTAGGTGCCGCGGGACAGGTACTCCTTGACGATGTCGTTCTGCGTCGTCCCGGTCAGCTCGTCCGGCATCGCGCCCTGTTCCTGCGCGGCGACCTGGTAGAGCCCGAGCAACCACATCGCGGTCGCGTTGATCGTCATCGACGTGTTCATCCGGGCGAGCGGGATCTGGTCGAACAGCGCCCGTACGTCACCCAGATGCGCGATCGGCACCCCGACCTTGCCGACCTCACCCTTCGCCAGCGGGTGGTCGGCGTCGTACCCGGTCTGGGTGGGCAGGTCGAACGCGACCGACAGCCCGGTCTGCCCCTTCTCCAGGTTGCGCCGGAACAGCGCGTTCGATTCAGCCGCCGACGAGTGGCCGGCGTACGTCCGCATCACCCAGGGTCGGTCCTTCTCGGTCATGTACCCGAGAGTAGGACTCCGTGCACTTGTGAGTCCCCAGCTCGTGACCGGTGTCACCAGCGGTATGGGTCACAGCGGTCAGGCTGAGATCGGCAGCGGGGTGCGTTCTACGTGGAGGATTCGGTGGAGGCGGGTGACCGCGAGGATGCGGACTACTGAGGGCACGGGGTGTCGTAGGACCAGTTGGCGGCCGAGGAGCTGAGTGCGGCGGTGGGTGGCGACCAGCAGGCCCAGGCCGGTGGCGTCCACGGCGTCGACGGCTTCAAGGTCGACGACTATGTCGCCGTCGGAGTTGTCGATCAGGTCGGTCAGCAGTTGGCGGACGTCGCCGACCGAGCGAACGTCCAGCAGGCCGGCCAGGTGGATCACGTTTTCTTCGTTGTGGGTCGGTGCGAGCATGTCCGTGCCCTCCGCTCTTCCGGCGGCCCCCGAGATCGGCCGCACTTGCAGCGTGTGTTCGTAAAGACTCCCTGGCGACCCGGAAGGTTGCCAAGACGTCGCGACCTTTCTCTTCGCGAGACAATGCTGTAGTGCTACGTGACCAGTATTTCCTGTTCCCGGTCGTGGCGCTCGCATTCCTCGGCGCGGTGATTCTTCTGCTGCGCTGGGCGTTCTCCTCCGGCACCGGGTCCCTCGTGCGCCGTGTTGATCGAAGACCGGCCGCCAAGGACAAGTTCGGACTACTGGTCCACGTCCGCACGCTCACCTCGTACGCCGACGCCCGGCGTACCGTCGATCGGCTCGGCGAGCGGGAGATCCGCGCGACCGCGGCCCGCACCACCGACGGCTGGTCGGTCTACGTCTGGCCCACCGACGAGCCCGCCGCCCGCGAGATTCTCGAAGACTCCTGACCCGAACCTGTCCGCCGTGTCCTCCGGGGACGGCCGGCGCGCGTCATGACCGCGGGGGTTCGCCGGGGTACGAGAAGGGGTCTGGGGACATCGGACAAGAACAGAGTGAGCCGAACGGCACCGAATCTGTGAGGAGTTCGATGACGCCCGATCTCGCCTTGGCGACCGTCGCGTTGCCCGGCCGCCCGGTGGTCGCGCGACCGGCCGACGCCCAGCCGGACGAGACCGCGCTGAACGAGGATGGTCGCGTTCTCGAGTCGTCGGTGCGGGAGCCGGACCGGTTCACCATCATTTTCGACAAGTACTTCGCCCAGGTGCACTCGTACGTCGCGCGCCGGCTGGGTACCGATCTCGCCGACGATCTGTCGGCGGAGACGTTCCTGATCGCGTTCCGGCAGCGGGAGCGGTTCGACCGCCGGAGCGGGGCGGTCCGGGCGTGGTTGTACGGGATCGCCACCAATCTGATCCGCCGGCACCGCCGGGACGAGGTACGGGCGTGGAAGGCGACTGCGAGACTGCCCCGGCCGCTGCCGACCGGCGGTCATGAGGAACGGGTCGAGGCGCAGGTCGCCGCCGAGGGCGCGAGCCGTCAACTGGCGGAGGCGCTGACCAAGGTGTCGGCCAAGGACCGCGAGGTGCTGATGCTGGTCGCACTCGGCGAGCTGACCTACGAAGAGGTCGCGGCCGCCCTGGGGATCGCGTACGGGACGGTGTGCTCACGCCTGTCCCGCGCTCGCCGGGTCGTTCGCGAAAGCCTCGGCCACACCGACCCGACCCGCCCCGAGGAGATCTGACGATGGACGACTTCGACCGGATCAGATCCGCCTTCCCGGAGCAGCCCGCCCCAACTCCCGAGACAACCGCCAACGCCCGCCGCAAGCTCCAAGCGCTGACCCGCGAGGCCGCCGGAGCAGGTCGCCGGAGCCGCCGGCACACCATCATCCGCGCCGCACGGCGCACGCGGGCGGGTGCCGGGGCGCGTTGGTACGCCGCGGCGCGGTCGGGGCGGGTGGGTATCGCGTTGACCACCGCGACGGCGGGGGTTGCCCTGGTTGCGATGGGCGCTCCCCTGCTCCTCGCCCCCGACTCCGGGCCGGATGCGGCTCCGGTGCCGAGCACGATCACACCGACGCCGCGGCTGATGACGGCCAGCCAGGTACTGCTGGATCTCGCGATCAAACAGGAGGTCGACGAGCGGGTCTCCGGCCGGTACTTCCGGGTCCGGACCCTGCAGCTCCGGTCGATCGAGGTCGGCAAGACGGGAGCGAAGTACAAGCTCGAGCAGCGCAGGATCGCGGAGAGCTGGATGCCGATGCGGCCGCAGGTGCAGTCCTGGTTCGGCTGGGTCGACCTCGGATCGCGGCCGGCCACGTCCGCCGACCAGGCCGAGTGGAGGGCGCAGGGGTCACCCCGGTCCTGGCAGCTCAGCTACGAGAAAGATCCGGTGACGATGACGCCGGGCCGGCCGGTGGTCAACGAGATGTCGTTCGACGAGGTGCCGCCGGGGTACTTCCTGAGCGGTGACAAACCCGTGTCGGCCCAGCAGATCCAGGCGCTGCCGACCGATCCGGCGAAGTTGCGGGCCGTGTTGTCGGCGGGCGCGCAGCCTGGGGCGACCCAGGACGAGATCGACTATCTGACCTTCTACGCGGCGGGGCGGCTGCTGTTCGAGATGCCGTCCCCGCCGAAGCTGCGCGGCGCCGCGCTCCGGGTGATGTCCGAACTCCCGGGCGCCGTACTGCGGGAGAACGTGCGGGACCCGATCGGCCGGACCGGTACCGAGATCACCTATACGTGGACGCCGCCGAAATCCCAGCCGATCGCGCGCCCGACCATTGCTGACGGTCTCGGCACTCGCTTCATCGTCGACACGACCTCCGGCCGGCTGCTCAGCTCAGAGGCGATCGGCATGAGGAAGGGCGCCAGCGTCGTCCTCGAATCCGGCTGGACCGACGAGTCCCCCACCCCACCTTCACCCACCATCCGCTGACAGACCCACCTCGATCCCGGTGACTACCGCGTCGCCGTGCTGTCCCCTGCCCAGAAACACATCCAGGAGAGGTCATCCCTTTGTCCCGTTTCCGCCCCCGATGGCTCGCCGCAGCCGTCGCAGCCGCCTTGGTGGCCGTCGCCGCCTGGGCCGTCCCCGCGGCCGGCGATCAGGTCACCAGCAACCAGCCGGCCGGCTCCCCGACCACCACCGCCGCTTTCCAGACCACCGCCCTCCAGCCCGCTGACCTCAAGCCGTTGACGATCACCCTGATCACCGGCGACAAGGTCACGCTGCGCCGCTCCCCCGGCGGCACGGCCAGCACCGAGGTCCGCCCGGGCCCCGGACGGGCCGGCATGATGTTCCACAAATTTGCCCTCGGCAACCAGCAGTCGGTGCTCCCGTTCGACGCCATCCCACTCGTCACGGCAGGCATCGTCGACGCCCGTCTGTTCGACGTCGCCCTGCTCGCCGACCTGGGCCTCGACGACGCCTCCGCACCACAGCTTCCCCTCCTCGTCCAGTACGCCGGCCAACCGCGCGCCGTACGGCAAGCTCTCCCGGCCGGCACCGAGGTCAACCGCGAACTCCCGATCGTCGACGCCGTCGCCCTCGGTGCCGCGAGCAACGGCCGGTACCGCGGTGTCGCCCCCGAGGCGGACCTGATGATCGGCAAGATCTGTTCCCGCCGTAACTGCGAACTCTCCGCCATCATCGCCGGGATGGAGTGGGCCGCGAACGAAGGCGCCCGGGTGGTCAACCTGAGCGTCGGAGGCGGCCCCTCGGACGGCACCGACATCGTCGCCAAGGCCGTCAACGAGCTGACCGAGACCACCGGCAGGTTGTTCGTCGCCGCGGCCGGCAACTTCGGCTCCGAGTCGAGCGTCGGCAGCACCCGACCTGGCGCGCACCGGAACTCAAGTCGGCCCTGATGAGCTCCGCCCGCGATCTGAACGGTATCGGCGTCTTCGCCCAGGGCGCCGGCCGCGTCGACCTGACCCGCGCGATCAAGCAGACCGTGACGGCATCACCGAGCGCTCTCAACCTCGGACTGCAGTCCTACCCGCACGATGACGACAAGCCCGTCACCCAGCCGGTCACATATCGCAACGACGGCGCCACTCCAGTCCGCTTGATGCTCGCCCTGCGCGGCGGCAAGGACACGGCACAGGTGTTCACGCTGAGCCGTTCAGTCGTCGACATCCCCGCCCACGGCACCGCCACGATCGACGTCACCGCAGACACCTCCAAGCCCGTTGCCGACGGCGCGTACGCCGGCTGGCTCGTTGCTACTGGCAACGGCATGGAGACCCGCACGACCGTCGGCGTCGGCAAGGAGATCCCGAGCTACGGGCGCAAGGTCACCGTCCTCGACCGCGATGGCAAGCCGGTGACCAACGACGAGAACCAGTTCGCCGCGGTCTTCCTGCTCGACGTCGACCACCAGCAGGCGTACATGGCCGAGGCCGGCGAAACCCTCAAGCTGCCGCGCGGCCGCTACGTGATGGACGGGCTGTACGGCAAGGTCAACCCGGGCGGCTTCGGCTACGGCGACGCCACCTACTTCGGCGAACCGGATCTCGTGATCGACGGCGAAGGCGAGCTCGTCCTCGACGCCCGGACCGCGCACAAGATCGCAGTACAGGCGCCCGTACCAGGAGCCGATCCGGCCTCGGGCGCCGTCGGCTTCACCCGGCCGATCGGCGACGAGACCTTCGTCGGCGGGATCGCGATCACCAACTCGTTCCAGCCGGGCTTCTCCCCCGACCTGTACGTCGCGCAGAACAAGACCGGTACGGCGAAGAACTTCACCGGGTTCGCCCATCTCGCCTGGGCCGAGATCCCGCCGGACCAGTCGCCCGACAACGGCTTCTACCTGGACAGTCCGTATCTCTACCACGACGTCGTCGCCTGGCCCGGCCGCTTCCCCGCGAACCCGGAACTGAAGACGAAGAAGTACGCGCACCTCGACGCGTCGTACGCGGGTGAGCCGGGGACCAGGGCCAACAACTACGGCTTCCCCACGCTGCCCCGAAAGGACAAGGGCGGGCACGTGGTCGGGTTGTTCCTGTTCACGCCGGCGGTGGAGATGAACCTGCCGTTCCGCCGGCAGGAGTACTACTCGGCCGACGGGATCAACTGGGGCTTCGAGACCGACGTGTTCAAGCTGCTCCCCGAGAACGAGGTCGAGTACACCTCGATCGTCGACTCGCAGCACGTCGCCTACCCGGCCGGACGGACGACGCCGATCCGCTGGCAGCAGGGCGTTTTCGGGCCGAGCCTCGCGGATAACCGGGCCGGTCTGCCCGGGAAGAACCCGGTGCCGTGGGTGTTCCGTGACGGCGACAGCTTGACTGTGGTGGCGCTCATGCACGCGGATGGCGGTGCGGGCCGGTATGGCGACTCGCTGACGGATTCCGAGCGGACCACCTTGGCTCGCGACGGCGTGGAACTCGCGGCGTCCGACGCGTTCAAGCAGCAGACGTTCGCGTTGCCCGCGGATGAGGCGAAGTACACGTTGACCAAGGAGGTCAAGCGATCGCCCAAGCGGTTCAGGTTGTCGACGGAGATCACGTCGGAGTGGACGTTCCGCTCCGCGCGGACCCCCGATGGGGAGTCGTCCGCGTTGCCGTTGATGACCGTGCGGTATGCGCCTGTGCTCGATGAACGGAACAGGGCCGCGGCCGGGCGGTTCGCCGTACCGGTGACTGTCGAGCACCAATACGGCGCTGATGTGGCTCGCGTGGTCTCGTTGGAGATCGAGGCTTCGCTGGACGAGAAGACGTGGCAGCGGCTGCCGGTACGGCGTACGGGGTCGGGGTGGACGGCAACAATCGACCAACCCGGCAGCGGATTCGTGTCACTGCGAGCTCGAGCGAAGGACGCGGCGGGCAACGAGGTGAAGCAGACGATCCTGCGCGCGTACGAGCTGAAGTAACGCTCTGTTGTGCCTGTGCCCTGGACGGACCTACGGGGCACAGGTACAAAGGGCTGCTAAGGGGTGGGGGGAGAGCACAGTATGAAGCGGTGGGGGATTCTTGCTGTCGGGGGTCTGATCGCGGTTCTGTTGCAGCCGGTCGAGGCGGTGGCGGCGGAGCCTGGCGCGGGGTGGTCCTGGGGAGGGAACGACTCCGGCCAACTGGGTACCGGTACGACTACAGGCCGCACGACGGCCGCGGCGATCACCGGGTTGACCGACATCGTCGAACTGGAGGCGGGGCGTCAGCACACCATCGCGCTCCGCTCCGACGGGACCGTTTGGACCTGGGGATTCAACGAGATGGGCCAGTTGGGTGACGGTACGGTCACCAACCGCTTGTCGCCGATCCAGGTCGCCGGGCTCAGCGGAGTCGTCGACATCGCAGCCGGGCACTACCACAGCCTGGCCCTGATGTCGGACGGAACGATGCGGGCCTGGGGCTACGGATCCTTCGGGCAACTCGGCAACGGCGCGACGACGAGCGCGCAACGTACTCCGGTCGTGGTCAGCCCGCTGACCGATGTCGTCTCGATCGCGGGCGGCCGGGACATGAGCTACGCGGTCCGCTCGGACGGCACCGCATGGGGTTGGGGCCTGAACACGACGGGCCAGGTCGGCGACGGCACCACCACCCAGCGAACCCGGCCGGTCCGGGTCGGCAACCTGACCGGCATCACCACGATCGCCGGCGGCCGCGACCACGGGCTCGCCGTACGCTCCGACGGGACTGTCTGGTCCTGGGGCGACAACACCCAAGGCCAGGTCGGCGACGGAACGCTGACGAACCGGCTCAGCCCGGTCCAGGTCAGCGGCCTCACCGGCGTCGCCTCGGTGGCCGCGGGCGCGTACCACTCCCTTGCACGACTCGATACCGGCGCGGTCCGCTCCTGGGGGCAGAACTCCAGCGGCCAACTCGGTGACGGTACGACGACCCGTAGAACGCTGCCGGTCGCCGTACCGGGCGTGACCGGGGCCACCGCGATCGCGGCCGGACGCCAGCACAGCCTGGCCGTGGTCGCGAACGGCGCCGTCCGGGCCTGGGGCTGGAACACGACTGGGGCACTCGGTGACGGCACAACCACCAACCGCACCAGCCCCGTCACGGTCATCGGGCTGACCGGAGCCGCGGAGGTCTCGGCCGGCCGCGACCACAGCCTCGCAGTCGTCCCGGACGTCGTCACCGAACCGGACCTCACGCCGCCGAGCACACCCGGCACGCCGACCGGGCAGAGCAACTCCAGTTCGACCATCACGCTGAACTGGGCAGCCTCGTCGGACAACGTCAGCACGGTATTGCGTTATCAGGTCTTCGAAGACTCCGACACGAACCAGGTCGCCGAGGTGACCAGTTCGTCGACAACCTCGGTGAGCTACACCCGGAGTGGCCTCGCAGCCGGATCGACCCACACGTACTGGGTTCGGGCGGTCGATGCCTCGGGCAACTCCAGTCCGTTGGCCGGGCCGTCTTCGCCGATCACCGTGCAGGAGGCGTCGTCGGCGATCTTCGAGTCCGACTTCAGCAACGGCTTCACCGGCTGGACGACCAACACCGGGCTGACCCTGGACTCCACCCAGGGCTCACCGACCGCACCGAGCGCCCGAGGCAACCCGTCGGCCGCTCGCGCCTATGCGGCCCGGAATCTCGGCGCCACCTATCCGAATCTGTGCCACAGTCAGCAGATCCGGGTCGCGTCGCTCGGCGCGAGCATCGACCTGTTCAGGTTGCGCACGGCCGCCGACGGCGGCGTAGTACGGGTCTATGTCGCGACCAACCGGGTCCTGTGGGTCCGCTCGGACGCGACCGGCACCCAACGCTCCTCCGGCGCGACCGTGGCGCTCAACACCTGGCACACGATCGAGCTCTGCGGAACCGTCGGCGCCACCACAACCTGGACCCTCTACCTCGACGGCGTCCAACGCGGCACTCCCTGGCAGACCAACACCGGCACCACCCCGATCGGCCGCATCCAAATCGGCGACACGGCAGCCAAAACCTGGACCATCAACTTCGACACCATCCGCACCGACCAGTCCCCCAACTAAGGCCCTTGCGTCCGAAGAACCGAGCGCTGTAGGCCACAGTTCTTCGGACGCAACGGCATGCGGGACAATGGGTGGCGATGACGCTGACCGAGAAGCTGCCGGATACTACTGATCCCGACGCCCTGTACGACGCCTTCGCCAGCTGGGTCGGTGCGCAGGGGATCTCGCTGTACCCGGCGCAGGAGGAAGCGCTGATCGAGGTGATGACCGGGTCGAACGTGATCCTGTCCACCCCGACCGGCTCCGGCAAGAGCCTGGTCGCCACCGGTTCGCACTTCGCCGCGCTCGCGAACGGCCGGCGGACCTTCTACACCGCCCCGATCAAGGCGCTGGTGTCGGAGAAGTTCTTCGCGCTCTGCGACATCTTCGGCGCCGACAAGGTCGGCATGCTCACCGGTGACGCCTCGGTCAACTCGACCGCGCCGATCATCTGCTGCACCGCCGAGGTACTCGCGAACGTCGCCCTCCGCGAAGGCGCCGCGGCCGACGTCGGCCAGGTGGTGATGGACGAGTTCCACTTCTACTCCGAACCTGATCGCGGCTGGGCCTGGCAGGTACCGCTGCTCGAGCTGCCGAACGCGCAGTTCATCCTGATGTCCGCGACCCTCGGCGACGTGGAGCGCTTCAAGATCGACCTCAACCGCCGTACTGGCCGGTCGACCGCGATCGTGTCGTCGGCCGAGCGACCGGTGCCGTTGATCTACAAGTACGTGACGACCGCGCTGCACGAGACGCTCGAGGAACTGCTCACCACCCACCAGTCCCCCGTGTACGTCGTCCACTTCACCCAGGCGGCCGCGCTCGAACGGGCCCAGGCGCTGATGAGCATCAACGTCTCCTCACGCGAGGAGAAGGACAAGATCAACGACCTGATCGGTCATTTCCGGTTCAGCCCGGGCTTCGGCAAGACCCTGCAACGACTGGTCAAGCACGGGATCGGGGTGCACCACGCCGGCATGCTGCCGAAGTACCGGCGACTGGTCGAACAGCTCGCCCAGGCCGGTCTGCTCAAGGTCATCTGCGGTACCGACACCCTCGGCGTCGGCATCAACGTACCGATCCGGACCGTGGTGCTGACCGCGCTCAGCAAGTACGACGGACGCCGGCAACGCATCCTCAAGGCGCGCGAGTTCCACCAGATCGCCGGGCGCGCGGGCCGGGCGGGGTACGACACGTCCGGCACCGTCGTCGTCCAGGCACCCGACCACGTCGTGGAGAACGTCAAGGCGCTCGCGAAGGCCGGTGACGACCCGAAGAAGCAGCGCAAGGTGCAGCGGAAGAAGCCGCCGGAGGGGTTCGTCACCTGGGGCGAGGACACCTTCGACCGGCTGGTCGCCGCCGAGCCCGAGGCGCTGCGGTCCCGGATGCGGGTCAGCCACGCGATGCTGCTGAACGTGATCGCCCGCGACGGCGACGCGTTCGCCAGCATGCGGCAACTGCTGCGCGACAACCACGAGGAGTCCAAGAACCAGGTCCGGCTGATCCGCCGGGCGATCCAGATCTACCGGACCCTGGTCACCGCCGGCGTGGTCGAGCGGCTGGACGAGCCGGACGAGTACGGCCGGACCCTGCGGCTGACGGTCGATCTGCAGAAGGACTTCAGCCTCAACCAGCCGCTGTCCACGTTCGCCCTGGCCGCGCTCGATCTGCTCGACCCCGACGACCCGGCGTACCCGCTGGACGTGGTCTCCGTGATCGAGGCGACGCTGGAGGACCCGCGCGCCGTCCTGATGGCGCAGGAACACCACGCGCGCGGCGAGGCCGTGAACGCGATGAAGGCCGAGGGCATCGAGTACGACGAGCGGATGGAACTGCTCGAGGACGTCAGCTGGCCGAAACCGCTGGAGGAGTTGCTCTCGGCAACGTTCGAGATGTACCGCCAGTCGCACCCGTGGATCGCGGACGCCGGACTGTCGCCGAAGTCCGTGGTACGGGACATGTTCGAGCGGGCGATGACGTTCGGCGAGTTCATCGGGTACTACGGGCTGGCGAGATCCGAGGGGATCGTGCTGCGGTACCTGAGCGACGCGTACAAGGCGCTCCGGCAGACCGTGCCGCCGGACAAGGTGAACGAGGACCTGACCGACCTGATCGAGTGGCTCGGCGAGGTGGTCCGGCAGACCGACTCCAGCCTGCTGGACGAGTGGGAGGAGCTCACCAACCCATCTTCGGAAGAGGAGGCGGTCGCCCCTGTCCCGGCCGGACCGCGCCGGATCACCCTGAACACCAGGGCCTTCCGCGTCCTCGTCCGGAACGCCATGTTCCGCCGCGTCGAACTACTCGCCCTTCACCGCTGGGCCGAACTCGGCCAACTCGACACCGAATCCGGCTGGGACGCCGCCCGCTGGGCCGAAGCCGGCACGACGTACTACGAGGAGCACGACACAGTCGGCACCGGCCCCGCCGCCCGCGGGCCCGCCCTCTTCCTGGTCGAGGAACACCCCGGCTACTGGGAAGTCCAGCAAATCATCGACGACCCCGACGGCAACCACGACTGGCGCATCTCGGCCACCGTGGACCTGGCAGCCTCCGACGAGGCCGCCGACCTGGTCCTGGAACTGGTGTCCGTCAAACCGCTCTGATCACGGTCGGCCGGGATGCGGGGTCATCAGTTCCAGTAGGGGCCGGCGTCGTCGGGCTCGACTACCACGTCGGCGCCGAGGCGGCGGAGGTTGCCGGCGAAGTCCGTGTACCCGCGGTGCACGTGGTGCGCGGCGGCGACGATCGTCTCGCCCTCGGCCGCGAGACCGGCTACAACGAGGGCGGCGCCGGCGCGGATGTCGCTGGCGACGACCGGCGCGCCGGACAACCGCGGTACGCCGCGGATGACCGCGTGGTGCCCGTCGGTCTGGACCTGTGCCCCGAGCCGGGTGAGCTCCTGGGCGAACGTGAACCGGCCCTCGAACAGGTTTTCGGTGACCATCGCGGCTCCGTCACTGACCGCGTTCATCGCGATACAGAACGCCTGCAGGTCGGTCGGGAACCCGGGGTACGGCAGCGTGACCACGTCCACCGACTTGGGCCGGTCCGGCATCACGACGCGGAAGCCCGGGTTCAGCACGGTGATCTCGGCGCCGGCCTTGTGCAACTTGTCGAGCGGCAGTTCGAGGTGCTCGGAGCGGCCGTTGGTGATGGTGACGTCGCCCTTGGTGATCGCGGCCGCGAACGCCCAGCTGCCGCTGACGATCCGGTCAGGTACGACGAGGTGGTCGACCGGCTGCAGCAGCCCCTGAACACCGGTGACCTCGATCCGCGGCGACCCGGCACCGTCGATCTGGGCGCCCATCTCGACCAGCATCTCGGCGATGTCCTGGATCTCCGGCTCGCGGGCCGCGTTCTCGATCACGGTGCTGCCCTTGGCGAGTACGGCGGCCATCATGATCGTCTCGGTCGCCCCGACACTCGGGAAGTCCAGCCAGACCTCGGCGCCGTGCAACCCCTGCGGCGCCTCGGCGATGACGAAACCGTGCTCGATGTGCACCTTCGCGCCCATCGCCTCCAGCCCGGCCACGTGCATGTTCAGCCCGCGCGACCCGATGTTGTCGCCGCCCGGCAACGCGACCTCGGCACGCCCGCAGCGCCCGAGCAACGGTCCGAGCACCGAGATGGAGGCGCGCAGCTTCCGGACCAACGCGTAGTCGCACTGGTGCCCGATCTCGGCCGGCACCGCGATCGTCGCCGTACCGGAGTCGCCGTCGACCTTCACCGAGCAGCCCAGCGTGTCCAGCAGTTGGGCCATGAAGGTGACGTCCAGGATCCCCGGCACCTGCCGCAGCGTCGTCGTACCCTCTGCCAGCAGCGCCGCCGCCATCAGTTTGAGCACACTGTTCTTCGCGCCGGCCACCTCGACCGAGCCCTCGAGCCGTGCCTCGCCCGCAATCCGAAACCGTTCCACCCGCCGACTGTATCTGCTTGCGGTCTGGACTCTGCGTAGAGTCCTTCCATGGCTGTGAACTTGACCCGGATCTATACCCGGACCGGAGACGCCGGCGAGACCCGCCTGGGCGACATGAGCAAGACTTCCAAAACCGACCCGCGGCTGGCGGCGTACGGCGAGGTCGACGAGGCGAACAGCGCGATCGGCGTCGCGATCGCCGCGGGTCACCTGAACAGCGCGCTGGTGGTGCTGCTGACCAGGATCCAGAACGACCTGTTCGACGTCGGCGCCGACCTGTGCAACCCGATCGTGCCCGAGCCGGAGTACCCGCCGCTGCGGATCACCCAGGACTACATCGACCGGCTCGAGGGCTGGTGCGACGAGTACAACCACCGGCTGACCAAGCTCCGCTCCTTCATCCTCCCCGGCGGCACCGAGGGCGCCGCCTACCTGAACGTCGCCCGCACCGTCGTACGCCGCGCCGAACGGGCCGGCTGGGCCGCCGTCGAAGCCCACGGCCCGTCCGTCAACCTGCTCGCCCTGACCTACCTCAACCGCCTCTCCGACCTCCTCTTCATCCTCGGCCGCGTAGCCAACCTCTCCTCCGGCGGCGACGTCCTCTGGATCCCCGGCGGCGACCGCCAAGCGTGACCGCTCGGCTCGGGGATCGGGCCGTTCGTCGCAGTGGGTCTGGCGAGCCGTTGTGGTTATATCTATTCAGCCTTGACTTGTCACCATGACTACTTCCTCTTGGCGCCGAGTGGGCGCGAGCATTCTGGTGACGGCGATGGCGGCAGTGGGGTTCGCGGACACCGCCGCCGGGCCGAATACGACGGCTGCGGGGACGGCTGAGCTTGCGGGGACGGCAGTGCCGGCGGGATCGGGGGGTGGCGAAGGTGGGACTCATCAGGTGGCTACCTGGGGGGCTGCTGATGATGTTGCCGGGGGCACTCTCGGGGATGTGACCGTGCGTAACATCCTTCGGACCAGTGTGGGTGGTCGGGAGTTGCGGATTCGGTTGTCCAATGCGTACGGGGACCAGCCGTTGGTACTGGACTCGGTCTACGTGGGACGGCACCAGGGTGGTGCGGCCGTCGTGGCGGGGTCCAGTCGGCGGTTGACCTTCGGTGGTAAGACGTCGGTGCGGATTCCGGCGGGGGCGATGGCGATCAGCGACCCGTTGGCCGGGGAGGTCGCCGCTCGGGAGAGCCTGACGGTGAGCCTGCACGTGGTCGGCGGTACCGGTGTCATCACGGCGCACAACCGGGCCATGCAGCACAGCTACAAGTCCGTATCCGGCGACCACGCGGCGGACGAGTCGGCGACCCCGTTCCAGACCGAGTCTTCTGCTTGGTTCTTCCTCAACGCGGCGATCGTCACCACGCCGCGGCAGGTCGCAGCCGTCGCCACGCTGGGCGATTCGATCACGTCCGCCGTCGGGACGACCATCGACCAGAACCGCCGCTGGCCGGACATCCTCGCGAACCGGCTCGGTGATCTGCCCGAACACCGACGGCTGGGTGTCGTCAACGAGGGCATCTCCGGCAACCGGGTGCTGGACGGGGTCGCCAAGCCAGGCAGCGCCGGAGCCAGCGCGCTCGCCCGCCTCGACAAGGACGTGCTGACCAAGCCCGGCGTACGGACCGTGCTGCTGCTGGAGGGGATCAACGACATCTACGGCGGGGCGACCGCGGACCGGGTGATCGACGGCTACCGCCAACTGATCGCGAGAGTGCACGCGAGCGGCCGGTGCATCGTCGGCGGCACGCTCACTCCGGTCGGCGGGTCATTCGTCTTCACCGAGGAGAAGGAGGCCGTTCGGCAGCAGGTCAACGAATTCGTTCGCAGCAGTGGCGAGTTCGACGGTGTGGTCGACTTCGACGCCGCCACTCGCGACCCGGCCGAGCCGACCAGGTTGCAGGCCGCGTACAACGGCGGCGACGGCTTGCATCCGAACGACGCGGGCAACCTGGCGATGGGCAACGCCGCCGATCTCGACACGTTGCGCTGCTCCTGAGGGTTGCGCTGTGAGTGAGGTCAGCCGGGGTGGTGCCAGCGCGGCTCGGCGCCACCCTGGCGGGCCAGGAGTTCGAGATGTGCCCGGGCCATCCGCACGGTCTGCAAGCAGAGCCCGCCGAAGTCACCCAGCTCCGTCCCGATCGCCCCGGCCAACTCGCGGACAGTCAGCGAACCCCGCCGACGCAGCAGCATGACCGTCAACTCGTGGACGTCGTCAACCCACTCCAGGCTCTCCGAGATCCGCCGCCTGCCCTGGTCCGCGGTCAGTACCTCGCCATGCGACGGGACCAGAGCGTCGAAGTCCAACTCCAGCAAGCGGTTCAGCCCTACGACGTACCGCTCGACATCCGTATAGAGCGGCGCCAGCCACACCGAGCTGTCGAGGTACGGCTGGCCTCGCCCCTGGACGTCGTCGAACCCGAAGAGCGTGCGCGTCCGTTCATCCAGTACTGCTATGTGCCCCGGACTGTGACCGCTGGTGGTGATCACCCGTAACGGGCGCTCACCGCTCGGCAGCAGATCACCGTCTCGCAGCAGCACGTCCACGCGAACCCGGTCCCCGAGCATGCCGAGCAAGTCGGCCCGCTCCCCCTCGTCCAGAGCAAGCGCCGCTGGATCGGATCCCCACAGCTCGGCCAGCAGCGCCTCGTTGTCCTCCAGCCAGCCGGCTTCGAGCGCCGGGGCGGCCAGCCGCGCACCGCTGTGGTCCTTGAGGATCGCGTTGCCACCCATGTGGTCAGGGTGCGCGTGGCTGTTCACCACCAGGGTCAGATCGGCGAGGTCGAGTCCCAGTTTCCTCAGCTCAGGACCGGTCGCCGCCTCCGGGGTCGAGGCGATACCCGCATCAAGCAGGACCAGCTCGTCGCCTGCGTCGATCACGTGCAGCCACAGCGGTAAGCCACACACATGCGGATAGTCCGTCGCCAGCCGATGCACTCCGGGCGCGATCTCCTCAGGCATCGCTCACCGCCCCTCGAAGCTGCCGGTACGCCGTTCCGCGAACGCGGCCCGGCCCTCGGTGGCGTCCCGCGTCCCCATCGCCACCGCTTGCAACTCACGCTCGTACTGAATCGCCGGCTCGAGTCCCATCGACAGGGCGGCCCGCAGATTGGCCTTGGCGGCCTGCGCCGCGATCGGTGGCCGCGCCGCGATCCGGTGCGCAAGTTCGATCGCTGCCGGCAACAACTCGTCAGCAGGCAGGACCCGGCTCACCAGTCCGGTCCGCAACGCCTCGGCGGCATCGATCGGATCACCGGTCAGCAGCATCGTCGCCACGTCGCTCGCCGCCAGGCTCGCGGCCAGCAGCGCGGTCACCCCGCCACCTCCGATCCAGCCCAGCTTGATCTCGGCCGCGGCGAAGGTGGCCCGGTCGGCGGCCAGCCGGATGTCGCAGGACAGCGCCAGCTCCAGACCGCCACCGAAGGCGTAACCGTTGATCGCGGCAACCACCGGAGTACGCAGCGCCCGGAGCGCATCGCAGTAGTCGCGCCGATTGCGGAACTGCCAAGGCCCGTCGTAGCGGTCGAGCTCGCCGATGTCGCTGCCGACCGAGAAGGCCCGGTCACCTGCTCCGGTGATCACGACCGCCCGTATGTCGCGGTCGTCGTCGATCCGCGGGATCAGGTCCAGCAACTGCTCGCTCATCGCCCGCGTCGCCGCGTTCAGCTTCGCCGGGCGATCCAGCGTCAGGAGGCCGACGCGACCGTCCCTCTCGAAACAGATCCGGCCGTCATCCATGGCACACCTCCACTGCGTCCCGGACCCGGGCGCGATAGTCCGCTTCGATCCTGTCCACCGCCACGGCCGGGTCGCCGTCGCTGCCCAGTAATTCCCGAACGCGTTCCGAAAGCTCGTCCTGGAAGGCGATCCAGCCGTCGAACCGAGGCCGGATGTACGCCGATTCGAGCGTGCTCAGTGTCGCGCTGTAGTGCCCGTTCCAAGCCTCGTCCACCAGGCCGGACGACCAGACCGCGGCCGTGGCGGACTGACCGCCGACCGGCGATACGACGTCCAGCTGGGTACCGACGTCGAGCAGACCACGCGCGTACTTCGTCACGGCGAGGACCCGGTCGTAGGCCCTTCGCGTCACCGCGAGACCAGTGCCGCCGAGGGTGCTCGCGGCCAGATCGTCGTCCACTCGGAGTCGCGGGGCAGCCGACCACGCGAGCGGCTTCCGATCACCGGACGCCGTGCCATAGTAGGCATAGCTGTAGACGAGCGGACAGCACACCAGCTCGTTGCTGATGGCAAGCAGCTCGTGGATCGCGATCGGGTCCAGCTCGGCAGCCTCGTGATCGCTGCGTCGCCAGATCGCGCGCAGCAGCCGGATCGCCTCGATCGAACGGTTGCGATCCAGCAGCCCCGTCCGCGATCGATCACCGGCGAGACCCAGCAAACTCAACCCCGCATGGGGGCCTGCGACGCAGAGCAGCACTCCAGACATCCGGAGAATGTCGGACCAGGTCGTCGGCACTGGTCCGGTCAACAGATCGGGTCGAAACAGACAGACCTGTGTCGCGGCATCGAGCGGCAGCGCCCAGGTCATCCCGTGCAAGTGGTAGCTCTGCCAGGTCTGCCCGACGGAGCGCGACCGCCACACTTCGAGGTCGCGGGCCGCGAACACGTCCTCGACCGGCAGAACGGCGCCGGCCTCGATCGCCGCACCGAGGCCCGGGTGGTCGACGACAAGCAGGTCGTAGCGCTCCGTCAGCGCAGCCAGCGGCTCGGACTCGAACCCGGACAACGGCTGCCGATCCCACTGCACCCGTACGCCGGGCGCGCCGCCGGCCGCCTCGAACGCCTCCAGCGGGCGATAGCCCCGAGGGTGGTCCCAGGTCAGCCCGCGCAGTTCCACCGTCACGGCGACACCACGACCTCGTCACCGGCCGGGTCGAGCCGAACCTCGCCGGCCCGCACGACGCCACGCCGTACGAGCTCGTCGCGCCGCTCGCCGGACACACCCAGCTCGGTCAGCAGTTCGTCGGTGTGCTGTCCGGTCAACGGCGCCGACCGCCGGACGTCTGGAGGAGTACGGTCAAACTTGTACGGGAATCCAGGCGTCGTCACCGTGCCCTCGGTCGGGTGCTCGTAAGTCACGAACGACCCGTTGTGCAGCACCTGCGGATCCGTCTGGACGTCGGCGTAGTCGTACACCGGGCCGCACCAGATCCCGCGCTCGCGTAGCTTCATCAACCAGTACCGCGTGTCCTCCCGGCGCAACTCAGCCGACACGACGGCGGAGATCTCGTCGCGCCGGACGAACCCGTCTCGCTCCGCGTCCAGCGCAGCCAAGCCGGGCGCCTCCAACACCTCGGCGAGCACCGACAGGTCGGCAAAGGCGAGCGAGAGGTAGCCGTCTGCGGTGGCGAAGATCCCGTACGGCGCGCGGATGTAGCTGTGCGCGTGCACCTCCGCCGACCTGGTCTGCGGAACTCCGCCGACGGTGTGCACGGAGAGCTCCTGCATCTGCATCGCGATCACCGCGTCGAGCATGTTCACCTGGACCAGCTGACCTTCGCCCGTACGCTCGCGGTGCAGCAACGCGGCGAGCACCCCCTCGAACGCGCTGTACGCCGTCACCGCGTCGGCGAGGAAGAAGGGTGCGGCCACCGGCGGTTCACCCGGGCGGCCGGCGCTGAACAAGGCCCCGCTCATCGCCTGGACGAGCAGGTCCTGACCCGGCCACTCGGCGTACGGCCCGGTCTCGCCGTACCCCGAGACCGACACGTACACCAGCTCGGGCCGCAGCTCCCGAAGCGTCTCGTAGTCGACGCCGAGCCGCGCGGCGACACCGGGCCGGTAGTTCTGCAGGAATACGTCCGCGGTGCGCACCAGTTCGTAGAGCAGCTCGCGGCCCTCGCCGCTCTTGAGGTTCACGGCGAGACTGCGCTTGTTGCGGTTCAGCGACAGGAACGAGGCGTTCACCTCGGACCCGGTCGCGCCGCCGGCGGCGGTGTGCCGCTGCCACTCCCCCGCGGTCGGCTCGACCTTGACCACGTCCGCGCCGAGGTCGCCGAGCCGCATCGCGGCCAGCGGCCCGGCCATCGCCACGGAGAGGTCGAGCACCCGGTAACCGGCCAGGATTCCCGTGCTCATTGGGCCGTCCATCCGGCGTCGACCGGAAGCACCGCGCCGGTGACGAAGGAGGCGTCGTCGCTGGCCAGGAAGGCGATCGCGGCCGCGACCTCTTCGGGCCGCCCGATCCGGCCGAGCGCGTGATGCCGGTCGACCATCGCCTGCATGGCGCCCGGATCGTCGGCCCCGCCGACCTTGCCGTTGCGGATCAACGGGGTGTCGATCAGGCCGGGCGCGACACAGTTCGCCCGAACTCCGGCGCGACCGTGGTCGAGGGCCATCGCCCGGGTCAGGTTCTCCACCCCGGCCTTGGCCGCGCAGTACGCCGACCGGTTCCGTTCGCCGACGGTGCCGATCGCCGACGAGATCGTCACGATCGCGCCGCCGCCCTGGTCCAGGAAGCCGGGCAGCACCGCCCGGCAGGAGTGGTAGACCCCGGTCAGGTCGACGTCCAGGATCGTCCGCCACTGCTCCGGGGTGGTGTTCGGCACGGTGTCGCAGACGTCGACCCCGGCGGCGCTGACCAGCACGTGCACGCCGCCGAGCTCGACCGTCACCGCCCCCACCACCTCCTCAGTACGGTCGGGGTCGGTGACGTCCAGGTGGTAGCCGCGGCCGCCGAGCTCGGCGCCCAGCTTCTCCGCCGCCACCCCGTCGCGGTCGCAGACCACGACGGTGCCACCTTCCGCGGCGATCCGGCGGGCGGTGGCCGCGCCGATCCCGGAGCCGGCTCCGGTGATCAGCGCGACCTTGCCTTTGAATCGTTCGGTGTCCATAACAGTTTGGGAACCTCAGGGCTTCTCGTAGGGGAAGGACGGCAGTACGCCGATCCGGTCGTACTGCATCCGGGAGTCGTCGAACCCGGCCTCCCAGCTGACGTTGGCGAAGGTGGAGCACGGTCCCGCGGACGGCCCGTGATACGGATCGCTCTCGGTGTTCGTCACCTTCACGTCGGAGAACGCGAATCCGCAGCCGCCGAAGTCCATGTGCACGCCGTACGGCTTGCTGTCCGGCATCGACGGATCGGCGTGGGCATCGTCGATGATCAGCTGCGACACGGCCGCGTCCGGGGTGTACGGCGGTTGGTTGCGGACGCCATACGCGTAGAACGGACCGGTGTCGCCGCTGTCCTTGGCGAGGTGGGACAACCGGACATGGTGGACCTGGTTGCCGCCGGTGTAGTTGTCGGCGTTCGGGATCTCCGGCCGGGACTCGATGCTGATGCCGTACCGGGCGCCGTGCTCGACCACGGTGTGGCTGATCTCGTTGCGACCGCTGTTCATGATCTCGACACCGGCCGAGTCGCCGGGCACCAGTTCGCCGACGTGGTGGATGTAGTTGTTGGTGAAGGTGTTGTCGTGGGCGAGGTCGCCCTCACCCGGCCAGCCGCCTTCGACCTTGATGCCGTCGTTGCCGAGGTGCTCGAGCAAGCTGTCCGAGACGGTGGTGCGCTCGTTGGCGAAGAGCAGCTCGATCGCGGTGAACCCCGTCTGCTGGATGTGCAGCCGGGTCAACCGAACCCCGCGCGTGTTGGTCAGCGTGATCGCGCCCCAACGGTTGCGCGGCAGCTCGATCTGCGTGTCGTACTTCGGGTACTTGTGCTTGAAGCCGGAGTCGCCGGTGCCGTTCCAGCCGTAGCGATACCAGTCCATGAAGTCGGTGTGCTGGATCGCCAGGCCGTCGAGCGTCAGGTTCTCCACCCGGCGACTGGTCGATGCGCCGGTGAGCGTGAACACCTGGGTGACTGTCGGCCGCAGGACCTCGACGCCGTCCATCGTGCCGCCGGCCGGCTTGTAGTACAGCTGTTTCGCCGGGTAGTCCAGGTAGTACTCGCCCGCCTGGTCGAGCAGGCTGAGCGAGTTCTGCACGAAGTACCGCGAGCCGCCGCCGGAGTTGATGAACCCGTACCGCGCCGGGTAGACCAGCGTCGTCCGCCGCTTGGTGAAGTTGATGTCCAGCATCGGAACCGTGTCGGTGAACCACGACCAGGATCCGCCCGACCAGACCGTGACCTGCGCCGGCCACGACGTACCGAGCCGCAGATCCCAGGCCGGATCGATGTCCCCGGCGTTGAACCCGATCTGGTCCCGGACCGCTTCCTTGGTCGGGTCGAACAGGATCGAGCGCAGGTACGGCGCCCATTCCTCGTCCGACCGCCGGTTCGGGTACCGCGCGGTTGTCGCCCGCTGCCCCTCGGCGTACACCGTGTAGAACGGCTGGTCCACGTCCACCGGCGCCTTGAAGATGCCGTCCTTGTACGGCGTCCAACCGGTGACTTCGGTGGCGCCTTCGAACACCGCCTTTCCTGGACCGTCCGCACTCCGGTAGACGACCTGCTGGCCGTTCGACCCGGAGTCGCGGTCGTCGAAGGTGATCGTCTTGTCGACCTTGTAGGTACCGGCCTTCAGGTTGACCACCAGGTCGCAGGACAGGTGCTTGTTCAGGTTGCGTGCGCGGATGGTGTCGCGGGCATGCTCAACCGTCCGCCACGGCTTGGCCTGGGTGCCGATCGCCGAGTCGTTTCCGTCCGGCGACACCCAGAACGACGTGCAACCGGCCTGGTGAGCACCAGGCGCGGCGCCGGCACCCAGCGCCGAGCCGCCGAAGACCGCCGCCGGCACCAACAGACCGACCGCCAGCCCGATGATCAGCCCTGATCCCCAGCGAAGCGATCGATGACAACTGAGTGACATTGTCGGCTCACCGGCCTGTCACGTCGTACGGGAAGGTGGGCAGGACGCCGATCTTGTCGTACTCCATCTTCGACGCGTCGAAACCCGTCACCCAGTTGGCGTTGGTGACCTGGTTGCACTTGTACGACTGGTACTTGTCGTCGGAGACCTTCCCGACCTCGATGTCGGCGAACGAGAACCCACAACCGCCGGCGTCCATGTGCACGCCGCGGGTACCGCCGGCGTCCGGCATTGACGGGTCGGGGATCACGTCACCGATGACCACCTGCTCCACGGTGTTCTGCACCGGGTGCGGCTCCTGGTTGTCGATGCCGTAGGTGTAGAAGGCGCCCATGTCGCCGCTGTCCAGGCCGACCTGTTCCAGCCGGATGTACTTGAAGCTGTTGCCGGACGTGTACTGATCGCCGTCCTTCACCTCCGGTCGCGACTCCAGGCTGATGCCGTACCGGGCGCTGTGCTTCACGACGATGTTGGAGATCGTGTTGTTGCCGGTGTCCATCAGCTCGATGCCGGCCGCGTCACCCGGTACCAG
Organism: Kribbella caucasensis; assembly: GCF_004361855.1. Classification (GTDB taxonomy): domain Bacteria; phylum Actinomycetota; class Actinomycetes; order Propionibacteriales; family Kribbellaceae; genus Kribbella; species Kribbella caucasensis. Next base: position 354,996 of record NZ_SNWQ01000002.1, on the reverse strand, counting down.
TTCGCCGATGTGGTCGATGAAGACGTTCGAGATGGTGTGGTGGTTGCTCAGGTCACCTTCACCCGGCCAGCCGCCTTCCACCTTGATGCCATCGGCACCGATGTTCTCCAGCAGGCTGTCGGTGATCCGGGTGTGGTCGTTGGCGAACAGCAGGTAGATCCCGGTGAAGCCCGTGTCGGACAGACGCAACCGCGACAGGTCGATGTTGCTCGTGTTCGTCAGCCGGATCGCGCCGAAGCGGTTCCGCGGCATCTCGATCTGCCGGTCGTACTCCGGGTACTTGTGCTCGAGGCCGGCGTCCCCACTGGACACCCACCCGTTGCGGTACCAGGTGACGAAGTCGGAGTACTGCACACCAAGCCCGTCGAACGTCACATCATGCAGCCGCTGATCAGGCGAAGCACCAGCGAGATCCAGGACTGTCTTCACGGTCGGCCGCAGCACCCGGACGCCGTCCATCGTGCCGCCGCGCGGCTTGTAGTAGACCTCGCCGGCCTTGTAGTCGAGGTAGTACTCGCCCGGCTGGTCGAGGAAGCTGAGCGAGTTGTGGAAGAAGTACCGCGAACCGCCGCGGCTGTTGACCATCGCGTAGCGGGTCCAGTGCTTCAGCGTCGTCTGCGTCTTCTTGAAGTTCGTATCCAGCAGCGGGATCGTGTCGGTGAACCACGACCACGACCCGCCCGACCAGATGGTCACCGACGCCTGGCTCAGGTCCCAGGTGGGGTCCCAGTCACCGGGCGTGCCCCACATCCAGTTGCGCACGTCCATCTTGTCCTCTTCGTAGAGGATGGACGTCAGGTACGGCGACCAGGTGTCCTCGGTGCCGCGGTTCGGGTATCGGGCGTTCGTAGCTCGGGTGCCGTCCTCGAACAGCGTGTAGAACGGCTTCGACGGATCCACCTTCGCCTTGTAGATCCCGTCCTTGTACGGCGCCCAGCCGGTGATCTCCTCGCCACCGAACAGCGTCGCTTTACCCGGTCCGTCGACGCTGCGGTAGATCACGCGGTGCCCGTTGGTCCCGGAGTCGCGCTGGTCGAACTGGATGGTCGACGAGACGGGATACTCGCCGGTCTTGAGGTTGACGGTGATGTCACAACCCATGTGGGCGGTGTCGTTGAGTTTCTGCGCCCGGATCTCGTCACGGGCCCGGGTGATCGTCTTCCAGGGGTCCTTCTCGGTGCCCTTGCCGGCGTCGTCGCCGTCGGTCGCCAGGTAGAAGTTCTCGCACTTGGCCGCGCCGGCAGGCTGGGTGTTCAGGTTGACGGCTGCCACGGTCACCAGGGCCGTGGCAACCAGACCGGCGCCGACGCTCAACGCCGTACGCCTGCTGCTGTGTCTGGACATGTGGGCGGGGTCCTCTCAGATCAGTCTCCGGCGTTGCCGTTCTGGGTGGAATTCTGGGCACGCCAGCTCTCGTACTCGAGGCGGGTCTTCTCGGTCAGGGGGTAGTAGTCGCGCAGCGGTGCGCCCTCGTCGATCCGGCGCCGGCTGAACTTCTCCCAGGCGTCGTGCTCGGCAGCCGCCTGTACGACGGCCTCCGCGCGCTGTCGTGGTACGACGACAGCGCCGTCGTCGTCGGCAACGACCAGATCGCCTGGCAGGGTCAGGACGCCGCCGACCGCGACCGGGACGTTGTACGCCCAGGGGAACAACTCGGACTGGGACGCGTAGTGCGGGGTGGCTCCGGTCGACCAGATCGGCACGTCGAGCTGCGAGACCCGCGGTACGTCGCGGATCCGGCCGTCCACCACGATGCCGGCGCCGCCACGGAGCTTGAAGTAGCGGACCAGCATGTCGCCGAAGCAGCCGGTGGTGTGGCTGCCGTAGGCCTGGACCACCAGGACGTCGCCGGGCTGGACCTCGTCGAGCACGGCCCACAGCGCCGTACTGCGCTCGATGTACTCCTGCGTCTGGCCGTCGGCGATGTCCTCGCGCTGCGGCATGAACTGCAGGGTGAGGGCCCGGCCGACCACCTTCTTGCCCGGGAACATGCTGGTCGGGCCGTCGAGGAAGGTCCGGCGAATCCCCTGTCCGTGCAACCGGGCGCAGGCGGTGGCCGCGCCGATCTCGGACAGCCGCGACACGAGGCCGGGATCGGGCGCCGGCGGAGTGTCGCCGCGCACCGGCAGGTCCCAGATCGGAACCGCCGGAGCTTGTTCGATACCGCTGCTCAAGATATGTCTCCTAGTACTCGTGATGGCTTGATCGGGAAGGTCAGTCGGCGGGCAGCGCCACGTGGGCCGCCTGGTAGGCGTTCCGGGTCAGCTCCAGCTCCAGCCGGATGGTCCGGCCGGGTGGCATGGTCACCTCAAGACGGTTGCCGCCGACAACGATCGTCTCGGTCCCCGGCGTCGGCGGCGGCGATGTGTACGCGGGCGACGGGCCGGGGTAGTCACCCTTCGCGGTGGTGACGACGGCCTCGTCGATCCGGTCGGTGCCGAAGCTGCCGGCCTGGACGATCACGCGGCGGGTCTGGGTCGCGGACAGGTTGACCAGCTGCAACCCGGTGCGATCGGACTCGACCGTGTCGACCAGCGCGGCGACATCGGCGGGGAGACCGGGGCGACCGCGTTCAGGGTCGAGGTACAGCACGCGTAACGGCAGCAGACCACCGTTGTAGAGGAGTTGCGGCGTACCAGTGGTCAGCTGGAGCAGTGCCTCGGTCGCGACCGGGTTGTGGCGTTGCCAGTGGTGGATGTTCATCTCGGCCGGGTCGGTGGTGTCGACGGCCATCAGGTCCATCCGGCGTTGAACCTGGGAGAGCGCGACACCGAGCATTGCCTCGGGATAGCCGGGGTTGTCACCCGCGAGGTAGGCGAGCCAGGGCGCCTCGTGACCGGCGTCCTCCTTGTTCCGGAAGTCGCGCACGGTCCGCCAGTCGTAGCCGCTGCGTTCCCTGAGCTGTCGCAGCCGTTCACGATCGGACGACTCGAAGGAGGCTTGCCACAACCAGGTCGGCAGACCCAGCTGCGGCGGCTGGTAGTCGGACCAGCCGTCGTCGCCGTGCCGGTTCGGGATCAGGAGAGTCGGCGTCGCGCAGTCCTCACCGAGCTCGGCCTGCCACCGGTCGCGGATGCTCATCTCGGTCTCGTCGACTGCGCCGATGGTGCCACGCTCGTACAGGTGGTCCAGCAGCTTCCGCGCGATGTCGAGCCTGCTCGAGTCGCCTGTCAGGAGTACGCCGTTCAACGCCGCGATGCAGGCCGCGGAGCCGACGCTGTAGACGCCATGCGGCCAGTTCCAGCCGTAGTTGCCGCCGTACCAGCGTCCGTCGTGCAACTCGCCGACCTCACCGCTCGGACCGACGTTGTCCGGGAGCAGGCCGCCGTTGGCCGCGGCGCGTTGCTGCCAGGCGTCGAGGTACTCCAGCGTCCAGGCCGCGAACCGGTCGTTGTGGTCGTAGAGCCAGGCGTTGGCGGTCAGCGTGGTCGCCGCCAGGTTCACCGCGACGTCGCCGGCGCCGAGCCGCCGGATCATCTCCGCACCCATCAGGTCGGCCTTGGCCGGATCCTTGAGGTCGTCCCAGGTCTGGATCCCCGGTACGCCGGGCAGCGGCAGCCCGAAGATGCGCATGTTCGTGAGATCGGCGCCGTACGAGCGCCACTCGTCGCTGATCCCCCAGCGCGGACCACTGCCACCGTTGTGCGGTGCGCGGATCGTCTTCGTGGCCGCGTCGTAGTTACCGGCCGGCGAGCCGGGCAGATACAGCTCTGCGAAGCGGTACGCCCGCTCGCGGAACTCCTCGTCGCCCGGGTCGGCCGCACAGAGCGAGTAGAAGAAGATCATCGACTCGCCGATGTGGAACCAGTCGTACCCGCGCTCGAACTCGTCGACCAGGAAGCCCAGGTCGGTGAGCTGGCGCGTGACACCTTCCCAGTGCCACTTGGCGACGTCGATCAGGTCGTCCGCGCCACCGAGCTGGTAGAGCACCGGCCAGTTCACGAACGCCTCGTAGAAGTCGTCCGCGCCGTCCCGGCTGGCAACGGGTCCGGAGTACCGGAGGCTGCCGTCGGGCAGGCAGTAGCGTTCGCGGAACAGCCACCAGCCCTCGTCCATCACGTCGAACAGGCGGCGTTGCATGATCGCCCACGCAGGCGGGCTCCCCACTGGCGTCTGGGCGACGACAGTCGGCGGGGGTGTGACAGTGCCTGGGACTGCGGCTGTGACACGCGAACTGCTGGTCATCGTCGTCATCCCTTCGTCGCTCCTGCCGTGAGGCCGCTGATCACGTGCCGCTGCAGCAGCACGAAGATCACCAGCAGTGGCGCCACCGCGAGCAGCAGCGTCGGGAAGACGACCGTGTAGTCGGTCGAGTACTGGCTCACCGCCGCGTAGACGCCGGTGGTGACGGTGTAGAGGCCGCTGCCCGGGCCGAGGATGATCTGCGGGTTCACGAAGTCGTTCCACACCGAGAAGGTGTTCAGGATGACCATGGTCACCACGGCCGGTTTCATCAGCGGGAACACGATCGACCAGAAGATCCGGTGCTTGCCGGCCCCGTCGACCGCGGCCGCCTCGTCCAGGCTCGCCGGGATGGTCATGATGTACCCGGCGTACAGGAAGATCGAGAACGGCAGGGTCAGCGTCGTCTCGAACAGCACGAACCCCGGGATGGTCCCCATCAGCCCGAGGAACTTCAGCGTGTAGACGACCGGGATCACCAGCACCTGGCTGGGGATGAACGTGCCGGCGACGAACAGCAGCAGGAGCACGCGGTACCGGCGCTCGGTACGGCGGGCGATCACGTACGACACCGGTCCGGCGAGCGCGACGGACAGGATGTTCACCGAGACCACGAACAGCGCGGTGACGGCGTACCCCTTTCCGATGTTGAAGTCCGGGTTGGTCCAGGCCTTCTGCAGGTACTCGGTCGTGAGCAGGTCCGGCGACAGCGAGAACGGGTGGGTGAGGATGTCCTGCTGTGACTTGAACGCGCTCACCACGAGCAGGTACATCGGCACCAGCATCAGCACGCTCGTCACGACCAGGAACGCGATCCGCCCGCCGCCCTTGAGCCGCACAGGCTTCGGCCGCACCACCTCCGTCTTCACCCGAGGAAGGCGAATCACACTCATGCCTTCACCCCTTGATCCACCCGCGACCGCAGCCGCGCGACCGTGAGGGCGAGACCCGCGGTGACCAGCATCAGTACGACGGACTGCGCCGAACCGAAGCCGAGCGCGTTGTTGTGGAACGAGTCCCACAGGATCAGGTACGCCGCCGTCTGCGTGGACCCGGCCGGACCACCACCGGTCAGCGAGACGACCAGGTCGTACGTCTTCAGCAACGTCACCAGCGACAGCACCAGGTTGACCGTCACCACCGGTGCGAGCGCGGGCAGTGTGACGTTGAGGAACGTCTGCCGCGGTGAGGCGCCGTCGATCCGCGCCGCCTCGAGCAGATCACGCGACACGGTCTGCAGACCGGCCAGGTAGAGCACCACGTTGACGCCGAACCCGGCCCAGACCAGTACGCCGATCAGACTCGCCAGCGCCCAGTTCGGGTTCGACAGGAACGGCAGCACCTCGGCGCCCTTGGACGTCAGGAAGCCGTTCACCACGCCGGACGTCCCGAGTACGGCGCTCCACAGGAAGCCGACGACGAGTGCGCTCAGCACGTGCGGGTAGAACAGCACGACCCGGAAGAACGCGTTCAACCGGGACGCACCGTTCACCAGCAGCGCGAAACCGAGACCCAGCACGCTGAGCAGGACGGTGCCGACGGCGGCGATCAGCAGGGTCACCCACCCGGCGCGGATCGCCTCCTCGCTGCGAGCGAGATCGAGGTAGTTCTGCAACCCGACGATCGCCGGGTTGGCACTGTACCCGTTCCAGTCGGTCAGGCTCAGGTAGATCGACAGGCCGACCGGGACCACGAGCATCACGACGAAGAGCAGCAGCGCGGGACCGACCATGCTCGCGGTGGTCAGCCGGTCCCGCAGGCGGGCGGCTGCTGCGGGGGTACTCACGACTTCGACCCCATCCAGCTGTCGATCCGCTTGGCCACGTCCGGCGCGGACTTGCCGGTGTAGAGGCTCTGGACCGCCTTGTTCCATTCCCCGTTGAACCCTTGCGGCAGGGTGTTGGCGCCGTACCCCTCACCCTGCGCGACGTGCTTCGGCGCCTGGTCCAGGATGTCCTGCACCTGCTTGCCGAGCGGTGTCAGCTTGTCGGTGAAGCCTTTGCGGAAGTTGCCGTCCTGGGCGAGCTGGCTCTGGACGGCCTCCTGGTCGCTGACCAGCCACTCGACCAGCTTCACCGCGAGGTCACGCTGCTTGGTCGACTTCAGCACCATGTACGGCGCAGCCATCGTGACACCCTGCGGACCCGGGTACGGCTGGCCGGCCTCGGTCGGTGCGGCGAACACACCGAGGTCGAAGGTGGGTTTCTGGCTCTCCGCGGTCCGGACGAACCAGCTGCCCATGATGTACATCGCGGACTTGCCGGTCAGGAAGCTGGTCTGCGCGTTGACGTCGTCCAGGCCGAGCGCGTTCTTGTCGACGTACCCGTTCTCGATCCAGGACTCGTAGCGCTGCAGCAGCGGCAGCATGGTCTGGCCGACGCTGAGCTGCTTGGAGTTGACCTGCTGGTACCAGTCCGGGTGCTTGGTCGCGATCGACGGGTCGCTGAGCTGCAGCAGCTGCAACCCGGTCACGTAGTCGCCGGCGGTCTGCAGCGGCAGGTACCCGGCCGTCTTCAGCTTGCCCATCGCGGCGGTCAGCTCGTCGAGGTTCTTCGGCGGCTCGCTGATGCCGGCCTTGGCGAACGCCTCCTTGTTGTAGAACACCAGCGACTGCGCCTGCTGGCCTACACCGACGGTGTAGACCTTGCTGTCCAGGGCGGCCTGCTCGACCAGCGGGGTGTCCTTGGTCCAGGCCTGGTCGGTGAGCTCGAGCATCTGCGGTGCGAGCGTCTTGTCCGCCATCAGGGTCTCGACCACGTCCGGCGCGTTCCCGGCCGCGAGCAGCTGCGGCAGCGTGTCCTTCACGCCCTGTCCGGTCGGCGCCTCGATCTTCACGTCGACGCCGGGGTTGGCCTCTTCGAACGGCTTGACCAGCTCCTCCCAGTAGCCCTTGGTCAGGTTGGGGGTGATGTTCACCAGCATCCGCACCTCGCCGGTGGGACCACCGGCCGAGCCCTCGTCACTGAAGCCGCCACCGCAGCCGGCCGCGCCCACCAGGATCGCGATTGCTGCCAGGGCACCGATTGAACGAGCCATTTCCGGGTCCTCCTCGGATCGTCCCGGCGTCGGGGGCGGCCGGGCGTCGTTAGCGATCGACAATGCAGAGCGTCACGCTGAAGTGTCAACGTTTAAACGGCAAACTGGACGCTGTGAGTCAGAAGTCCATGCCATAAGGGGTTGGCAGATCGCCGTCGGCGGGGCCACCATGCAGCCATGCCCGATGCCGGACGCCCCAAGTCGCCGCTGACGTTGTCGTCGGCCGAGCGCGCCGCGCTCACCCATCTCGCTGCCCAGAACGGGACCAGCCCGGCGATGCGGCTGCGCAGCCGGATCGTGCTCGCTTGCGCCGAGGGCCAGTCGAACAAGGATGTCGCGGATCTGCTCGCGGTGACACCGGGAACGGTCGGCAAATGGCGGCGCCGGTTCCTGCGGATGGGGATGGCCGGTCTCGACGACGGGATGCGCAGCGGCCGGCCGCGGATGGTCGACCGGGTGCAGCTGGGTGCGATCGGTGCGGGATCGATGGCCGATTCCGGACACCAGCTGTCAACGCGTGATGTCGCGGCCGCTCACGGAGTGTCGCAGTCGACCGTCGCGCGCCGTCGCCGCGAGGAAGTGCACCAGTACCGGACCGGTGGCGGTTTGGTGTTGGGCTCCACGCAACCTCCGCCGCCGCCTTCGACGGACAACGAACTGCTGTCTGATCGGGTCTACGAGGCGATCCGCGGCTGGATCCTTTCCGGTGAACTCGCGCCCGGGATGCGCGTGGTCGAGTCCGAGATCGCGCGCGTCCTCGGCACCAGCCAGACCCCCGCGCGGGAGGCAGTACGACGGCTCGCCCACGAGGGACTGGTGACGTACCGGCCACGGCTGGGCAACTTCGTCACGGAGATCTCCCAGGTCGAGGCCCGCGAAGCGCGTGAGGTCCGGGTGCTGCTCGAGGCCGCGGCGGCCCGGCGCGCGACCGGTCACGTCCCGCCGGAGGAGCTCGACCTGCTGCGGATCGAGGTGCGGCGGATGACCGAGGCGGCCGAGCATCACGACATCGGCGCGTTCCGCGAGGCCGACCTGCGCTTCCATCGACAGGTCCTCGCGACCAGCGGCAACTCGATGCTGCTGAAGGTCTGGCGCACCCTCGAGCCCGCGCTGTGGAATCTCCAGGTCGTCTCGAACGCCATGTACGCCGGTGACTGGGGCCTGATGGCGCGTCGTCACCTCGACCTGGTCGAGGTCCTCGCCGGCACCGACCCCGAGGACGCGGCCCGCCTGTTCTCGGCCCACGCCCGCGGCGAAAGCTCGATCACGAGACCCGCGGGGCGCCATGACTGATTCGCCGGACAACCGCCCACCACCCCCGGCCGACGCCCTCGCCGGCCCAGATCCACTTGACGCCCACGTTCACGTCTGGGATCTCGCCCGCCGGCAACTGCCCTGGCTCCTCGCCGGCCACCCCCTCCGCCGTGACTTCTCGCTCCCCGACCTTACCGAAGCCTCCGACGGCCGTCTGCCGGACACCATCCTCGTCCAGGCCGACGCCGATCCGCTCGAAGTCACCGACCTGCTCGACCTCGCCGCGACCACATCCTCCGTCCTCGGCGTCGTCGGCTGGTTCGACCTCCACTCCGATCTCCAACTTCCGGCTGACAGCAACCTGGTCGGCATCCGTTGCCCGCCCGCCGACCAGACCGACCCCGACGCGCTCACCGATCCCGCCTTCGTTCGCGGAGTGCGGGCCGCCGCCGACGCCGGACTCGCCATCGACCTGCTCCTCCGACCACCTGCCCTGATCGGCGCCGCGCGGCTCGCAACCGCTGTACCCGACGCCCGCCTCGTGCTCGACCACCTCGGCAACCCTTCGGGTCCGACCGCCGACTGGTCCACCGGGATGAAAGCTCTCGCCGAAGCGCCGAACGTCACCGTCAAGCTCTCCGGCACCGCCCACCTACCATCCGGCGACCTCGCCGAACTCATCGCCGTGACGCTCGACCTGTTCGGCAGCGACCGCGTCATGTTCGGCTCCGATTGGCCCGTATGCACGCTCTCCAGCAGTCGCGCCGAGGCCATTCGCCGTACCACCGAACTGCTTCCGGCGGCCGCGCACAACGACGTGTTCCGCGGCACCGCCGAGCGCACCTACCGCCCCTAGGGAGACCGCCCCATGACCGAATACACCCGACGCCAGGTCCTGCGGACCGCCGGCGCCGCGGCCGGCACCGCTGTCGTCGCCGGTAGCCTCACCGATCCCCTGACCGCAGTCGCCGCCCCTTTTGACACTGACACCAACCCGTTGAAGCTGTGGTACACCCAGCCCGCCACCGAATGGCTACGGGCGCTTGCCATCGGCAACGGCCGGCTCGGGGCGATGGTGTACGGCGGCATCGCGACCGAACAGCTGCAGCTCAACGAGGACTCGATCTGGGCCGGTGGACCACACCAGTACGACGACCCGGCCGGCCGCGAGGTGCTGCCGGAGATCCGGCGGCTGATCGCCGCGGAGGAGTACCTCGCCGCGCAGGACCTGGCCGACGAGCACTTCATGGGCCGTCCGACCGAGCAGATGCAGTACCAGCCGGCCGGCGACCTGATGCTCACGTTCCCCGTGATCACCGAGGCCGGCGTCACGTCGTACCGGCGTGAGCTCGATCTGACCACGGCGATCACCTCGGTGAGCTACGTCGCCAACGGCGTCCGCTACACGCGTGAGGTGTTCGTCAGTCATCCGGCGCAGGTGCTGGTGATGCGGCTGACAGCGGACCAGGCTGGCGCGCTGTCCTTCGACGCGACGTTCACGACACCGCAGGCGGCGACGGTCGATCGGTACGACGACCGGACGCTGGCGCTGAACGGGATCAGCGGGGATGCCGAAGGGCTCAAGGGGTCGGTGAAGTTCTGCGCACTGGTCCGGGCCTTCACCGAGGGCGGGAGCACGAAGGTTGCCGACGGCAAGCTCACTGTCGTCGGCGCCGATGCGGTCACCATGGTGTTGTCGATAGGGACCAGCTACCGCAACTACCTCGATGTCAGCGCCGATCAGGTGGCGAAGGCGACGGCCCCGTTGCCCTCCGAGCGACCGGCGTACGGGCGCCTGCGGCAGACGCACATCGAGGACTACCGGCGGCTGTTCGGCCGGCTCGACATCGATCTCGGTACCTCGGACTCGATCGCGTTGCCGACCGACCAGCGGGTGATCGCGTTCCGCAACGGCGGCGATCCGCAGCTGGCCGCGCTGTACTACCAGTTCGGGCGGTACCTGTTGATCTCCAGCTCGCGCAGCCCGGGGCAGCCGGCCAACCTGCAGGGCATCTGGAGCTACAAGATGCTGCCGGAGTGGCAGTCGAAGTTCACGTTGAACATCAACTGCGAGATGAACTACTGGCCCGCCGGTCCGGCCAACCTCGCGGAGTGCTGGGACCCGCTGTTCCAGATGATCGCCGAACTGGCCGAGTCCGGGGCGCGGACGGCTACGGAGATGTACAACGCTCCCGGGTGGGTCGCGCATCACAACACCGACGGGTGGCGGGGTACTGCTCCGGTGGACTTCGCGTACTACGGGGTGTGGCCGACGGGTGGTGCTTGGCTGTCGCTGCTGTTCTGGGAGCGGTACGAGTACACCGGTGACCTGGCGATGCTGCGGAAGTACTACCCGGTGCTGCGTGGGTCGGTGGAGTTCTTCCTCGACCAGTTGCAGACGGATGAGAAGACGGGCTATCTGGTGACCAGCCCGTCGCACTCGCCGGAGGTCAAGCACCACGAGATCGACGACGAGGGCGTGAGTATCTGCGCCGGTCCGACGATGGACACCGAGATCCTGCACGACCTGTTCAAGGTCTTCGGCCAGGCGGCTGCTCTGCTGGGCGAGGACTCCGCGATGGCGGCTCGGGTCGCTGAGGCACGGTCACGGCTGGCGCCGATCCGGATCGGGTACCTCGGCCAGATCCAGGAGTGGCTGATCGACTGGGAGGAGGCCGCCTTGGAGTCGAGTCGACATGTCTCGCATCTGTGGGCGGTGTTCCCAAGCGACCAGATCACTCCACGCCGTACGCCGGAACTCGCCGACGCGGCGCGCAAATCGCTGGAACTCCGCGGTCCCGCGGTCACGGCAGGCTGGTCGCTGGCGTGGAAGCTGAACATGCGGGCGCGGCTGCTCGAGCCGGACAACGCATACAAGCACCTGACCCAACTGCTCGCGCCCGGCCGGACGGCGCCGAACCTGTTCGACCTGCATCCGCCGTTCCAGATCGACGGGAACTTCGGCGGTGTCTCCGGGATCACCGAGATGATCATGCAGAGCCACTCCGGCGAGGTCGCGCTGCTGCCCTGCCTTCCGGCGGCCTTCCCCACCGGCCAGGTCCGCGGCCTGCGCGCCCGCGGCGGCTTCGACCTCGACCTCACCTGGTCCGACGGCAAACTGACCCGGGCCCGCATCCGCTCCCTGCTCGGCAACCGCCTGAAGCTCCGCACCGGCCTCAAGGTCGACGTGAAATCCACCGCGGGCGCGGTCGCCTTCGCCCGACCGGAAGACGGCGTCGTCGAATTCCGCACCCGGCAAGGCGTCGACTACTTCATCGAGCCCCGCCCATGACTGCACTCGGACTAGGCACCGCGCCGTTGGCGGGTGAGGGGCCGGGCGACGAGCAGCGAGCGCGGGAGGCTGTTGAAGAGGCGGTCCAGACTGGCATCGGCTACTTCGACACGGCTCCGCTGTACGGCGCCGGGTCGGCTGAACGCCGGCTCGGCAGCGCGTTGGCCGGGGTGCCGCGGGCGTCGTACCGGATCTCCACGAAGGCCGGGCGGCGAGTGGTCGGGGATCGGGTCGAGTACGACTTCAGCGCGGACGGGATCGCGCGGTCGGTCGAGGACAGCTTGACGCGGCTCGGGCTGGATCGGGTCGACATCGTGCACCTGCACGACCCGGACAACCACGTGCGGCAGGCACTGGAAGAGGCGTACCCGGTGCTCGACGACCTGCGCCGCCAAGGCGTGATCGGCGCCATCGGGATCGGTATGAACAGTCCGGAGATCCCGGCCCGGTTCGTCCGCGAGACCGACGTCGACGTCGTACTGATCGCCGGCCGCTACACCCTGCTCGACCGTTCGGCCGCCGACGACCTGCTCACCGCGGCGGCCGACCGCGGTGTCGCCGTGATCGCCGGCGGCGTCTTCAACTCCGGCATCCTCGCCGGCGGTTCGACCTACGACTACCGGCCGGCGTCACCCGAGATCGTCAACCGCGTCGAGCAACTGTCCAAGGTGTGCGCGTCGTACGACGTACCACTGAAAGCGGCCGCCATGCGCTTCCCGGCCACGCACACCGCGGTGACCACAGTCCTGATCGGCTGCGCCACCGCGGCCGAGGTCCGCGAGAACGTCGAGCTGTGGCGGCATCCGCTACCAGCCGACCTGTGGACCGCACTGAGCTGCTAGATACCTTCCCCGCCCCACCGCCCCGAACGTAACCGCCCCGAAAGGCTCCGCCATGCCTGTACGTCGATGGTCCCTGCCCTTACTCGTGACACTTCTCGCCACCAGCGCCGGCTCACTCGCAGCAGCCGGTGCACCTGCCCAACCCGCCGGCCAGCTCACCACCGCCTGGCACGACGGCGCGTTACGCACCGATCCGGCCGGCCTCGTCTCGCGGTCGGACCTGGTTCAGGAAGGCCCGGCGTGGCGCGCCTACCAGGCGATGCCGCTCGGCAACGGCGTCCTCGGTGCCGCGGTCTGGGCCGAGAAGGGCTTCAGTGCCCAGCTCAACCGCGTCGACACCTTCCCCGGACTCAAGTCCGCCGGGCGTCTCGTCGTACCTGGCCTCCAACCTTTGATGCGCGCGTCCGACTACACCGGCCGGCTCGCGATGTACGACGGCCAACTCGTCCAGCGCGGCGGTGGTATGTCGGCCCGCTCGTACGTGCGTGCCGACGCCGACCAGTTCGTCCTCGAGGTCACCGGCGCCGATCCCGGCAAGTCGCAGACCGCGGACCTCAAACTGTGGGAGGGCCGTACGCCGACCGCCAACGCGACCGGCGCCGTCGCCTCGCTCGCCGAGACCTTCCGCGACACCGCCTCGGGCAGCCTGACAGGCGCTGTCGCCGCGTTGACCGCTCGGGCCCGCGACGTCTCGACATCGGTCGTCGACCCGCTGACCGTCCGGATCACGTTCCGCCCGAACGCGGACGGCTCGTTCCGGCTGGTTGTCGGCGTACCGTCGTACAAGGGTGGTGACGTCGCGACCGCTGCGCGTCGTGCTGTCGTTGAGTCGAAGAGCCAGCATCTCGACTGGTGGCATGCATTCTGGGCGAAGGCCGCGCCGATGCGGATCACCTCGGCCGACGGCACCGGTGAGTACGTCGAGAACCTGCGGACGCTGCAGCTCTACACGATGGCCGCGTCGATGCGGTCGCCGGTGCCGAGTACGCACGGCGCCGTCGTACGGATGTTCTCGTCGGCCAAGGACCAGGCCGACTGGGCGCAGGACTCGTACTGGCATTTCAACCTGCGGATGATCATCTCGACCAACCTGGGTGCCGGCATCGGTGAGTTCAACGCGCCGTACTTCCGCTTCTACCTCGACCGCGCCGACCTGATGAAGAAGTGGACGCACGACCACTGGATCGGCGCTGTCGGCACGTGCGTACCGGAGTTCCTGCGGTACGACGGGACCGGCGACGGCTGCGACAACATGTCCGAGCCCGGCTGGGTGAAGCGCATTCTGAGCAGTGGACCGGAGTTGGTCAACAACGTCTGGTGGCAGTACCGCTATACCGGCGACCGTGCCCTGCTGGATCGCGCCTATCCGCTGATCCGGGACATCGCGGAGTTCCATCTGGCCGCGCTGACTCCTGGCGAGGATGGGTACCTCCACCTCGAACATGTGAACGCGCTCGAAGTGCAGTGGGACACCGACGACCCCGCACCCGACCTGGCCGCGATGCGGGTGATCTTCCCGATCGTCGCGGACCTGGCATCGTCGCGCGGTGACGAGGCTCTGGCCGCACGGCTGCGAACTGCCGTCGGGAAGCTTCCGCCGTTCCGGACCGTACAGCGTGGTGGTGAGGAGGTGCTGGCGTGGTCCGGTACCGACGAGGAGGCACACAACACGCAGAACCCGGAGATGGAGGTGCTCTGGCCGTGGGGACTCTTCGACGAGACCTCCGAGCTGATGCAGGCGACGTACCGGCAACGGGTCTATCCACAGGACAAGGACTGGGGTATGGACACCACGTGGGCCGCGCGGCTCGGACTGGCCGACGAGGTGAAGCGGCTGATGCTCAAGGGGATCCAGGACTTCCAGATCTTTCCGAACGGCTTCACCGTGCACCGCACCGGCCGTGAGCCTGTCCGGCAGCAGAGCTTCTACAACGAGTGGGGCGGCGTTCTGACGACCGGTCTGCAGGAGGCACTCGTTCAGTCGTACGACGGGGTCGTGCAGGTCGCACCGGCCTGGCCGAGCGAGTGGGACGTTGCTGGGTCAGTGGAGATCGAAGGTGGTCACCGGATCAGCACTGAGGTCCGCGACGGCGTACCGAGCCTGGTGGGCATCCAGGCGGGCAGCCGCGAGTCCCTGCGCGTCCGCAACCCGTGGTCGGGTCAGCAGGTGCGTGTGATCGACTCGCGCGGCCGGACTGTCGTCGGACCAGTTGCGGATGACGTCCTGACGGTGCCTGTGCTGCCCAACGAGTCTTACGTTGTCGAGCGGGTGGCTGTGCCGTTGTCGTCGTTCACGCACGTCCGACTGACCGGACAGCCCGCGTCGGCGGTCAAGACGGTCGGCACTCGCATGCTCGGCGTACCGGCTAGTGAGCCGCCGATGCTGAGCGATCTGGTCACCGTACGCACCCCGGACAAGCTGTCCAACCTCGTGAAAGCACAGCCCGGCGCCGAGATCTACGTCGACCGCAGCTACAAGATCACCGACCTACCAACTGCGTTGACCGGCCAGGCGATGATCCCCGGCTCCAACGAAGATTCGAAGCTCACGGCCCCGGCGGACTACATCACCATGGACCTCACCGCCCCAGCCACCGTCTACGTCGCCTACGACCCCCGAGGCGAAAACGACTGGTGGCCCGCCTGGCTCAGCACCTTCACCAGAACAGGCGAAACCGTCGGCACCACCGACCAGCGGCTGATCCTCTTCAAGCGTGAAGTCCCCGTCGGCCAGCTAGCCCTGGGTCCCAACTCAGGCATAGCGGGCAAGGGGAACTCCAGCTACCTGACCTTCGTCACCAAACCCTGACCCTCCGGGGCCCGGAAGCAAACCCCTAGCAAGCTCCCGGGCCGATGGGTGGCATCGGGTGGGTGCCGGTGTGATCGACGTGGAATTGGAAGCCGTGGGGGCTGGTCCATTCGATGGCACCGGTGGGCAGGCGTCGGCACTTCCAGCCGCCGAAGGTCTTGGCGCGGTGGTGGAGTCGGCCTTGCGGTATGAGGTTGTCGGTGCCGGTTTGCCCCGGTGGCCCGGCTCGGTCGTAGGGGATGATGTGGTCTTGGTCCATGCGAGTGGTGGCTTCCGCTGCGCTGTAGGGGAACATATCGACAGGGTGCCGCAGGCGGACGCGTTCGCGGATCCGGTCGGGGATCTCGTAACTGTGGACACTGACTTGGTCGTGCAGGTCGATGACCGGCTTGACGACGATCTGGTCGTGGCCGAGGAGCTCGGTCAATTGGCTCATCAGGAGCGGTCCGAGCTCCTCGACCCGTAGCACACCGTTGCCGCTGGCAAGCGTCTGGTCGGTGAGGTGCACGTACAGGGTGTGCCGGTTCGACCGGCGGCCGCTGCCGGCGGCGAGGCCACGGCTGTAGGCGTGCTGCTTGATCGCCGCGAGCCGTGCCGGGAGTGACCCGGCCAGCATCCATCGCGTGAACGCATCTGCGCCGTCCCCGTCGTCGGTCTGGCAGTCGGTCTCGCGGTCAGGCCCGCGCGCGGACACGCGGTCGGCCTCGCCTGGGTCACCGGCGCCGATCGGCGTGCCGTGCTCGTCCGGGCCGTCCCAGTCGTCGGGGTCAGGCTCGTGATCGGGCATAGGCCAGTCGTCCGGAGCGGGCCGGTCGTCTGGGCCGTGGGTGTCATCCGCAACAGACCGGTCACCCGCAGGCTCGCGGTCGTCCGCTGCGGCATTGGCGTCCGGGGCGGGGCTGTCGTGGGTCGGGTCATCGAGCGTGCTGATGTGGGGGACCGTGCGGGCAAGGTGGCGGGCGACCTCGAGGAGTTGGTGGGCCGCGGCGGGGTCGGCGATCCAGCCGATCGCCTTCGCACGCCGCACATCCAGCGAGTCGGTATCGCCGAGTGTCTTGAGTGCCCTGGCCAGGTCGTCGATCGTGGCGTCGAAGCGGATCACGTCTCCGGCGGCGGCGCGGACCCAGAACCTCTTGGTGCCGTGGTGGTCGGACGGGCCCACGAACACACCGCGTTCCTTTGCCGCGAGCTCGGCCGCGGCCTTGGCCAGTTCGGGGTCGGCTTCCCAGACGGCGGCCTTGACAATGGTCCCCAACTTGCCCGGTGTCACGGTGTTCACGATGCCGACGACGCGGCGGTCGACGATCGCGGCGGCGTCCATCGACAGCGACAGGCACGCGTGCGCGACCTTGCGGGCCCGCCAGGCCACCGCGTTCCCGGCCAGCACCGCCGCCCAGATCCGCGGCAGCCGGTGCCGAAGCCCCAACGCCTCGCCGATGAACGCCGCCGCGGCCTTCGACGACATCCTCATCACAGCACCGAACTCAATCGGAGCGAACTCGGCCACCCCGGGACACCCGGCACCGCCGTACACCCGGATCTGCTCGGTCCCGGGCAGCACCTCACCGGCACCGGTGCCGGTGTCGACGACTGCGTTGCGGTCGGCGAACGCGAGCGCGGCCTCCAGCATCCGTACCGCCGCGCGTTCCTGGACGCCGCCGAACTCCGACGCCGCGGCGAGCAGTGCCGCGGTGTCGAGCTCATCCAGGTCACCCTCGAACATGTGTTCTACTCTACGCCACATGGCCGCCCACTCCAAGCCGGCAGGATCCCCGAATTCCCTTATCCACAAGGGGAAACCTCACACACCCAACCGCACCCAAAGCAGGTATACGGGCGGCCCTGCCGTTGGCAGACGTGATCAGTCCGCCAATGGGACGATGAGCGAGCCGGATGACACACCGATGGAGGCCATCGATGTTCAACCACGAACCCGACGACTACGACTGCCCGTTCTGCCTGGTCGCCGCCGGCGGTGAGAACGGCTACACCGGGCAGCAGGACGTCGTGCTGCGGACCGAGCGCGCGATGGCGTTCGTCTCCGCGCGCTGGTGGCCGAACAACCGTGGGCACGTACTGGTCGTGCCGACCGCGCACCACGAGAACCTGTACGACCTGCCGGCCGTCTACGGTCACGCGGTGCACGACGTCGTACGAGAGGTAGCTGTCGCGATCCGGCACACCTATGACTGCGCCGGCGTGTCGACTCGGCAGCACAACGAGCCGGCTGGGTATCAGCATGCGTGGCACTACCATGTGCATGTGTTTCCTCGGTACGACGGTGATGAGCTCTACAACACGCGGCACCTCGCGGAGCCCGCTACCGCCGAGGAGCGGGAGCCTTATGCACGTCGCCTGCACGAGTACTTCCAGGATCACCTCATGAGCAGGCGTGGCAGCTTGTAGTCGATCCGGTGGATGACCTGTGCGCCGAGCCGTACGTGCTCATTGGAGTCCCACTCGAAGTCGAAGGCGTTGGCCAGCCGGTTCATGACGTTGAAGATCAGGTTCACGTACAGGGCGTCGGCGATGGCTTCGTCGGGCACACCTGCCGCACGGACGGCATCTACATCGGATCGGGTGATGCTCTCGGGCTGGTGGGTCGTCTTCTCAAGCAGTGGCAGGACCGCCGCCAGCTGCGGACGAACGGAGCCGACGTCGTCGACGTCCAACTGCCCGGCCGACTCGACCCGGGTCGTCTCGGTGTGGATCCGCACGCAGAAAGGGCATTGGTTGAGGCGAGACGTGAACACCGCCATGAACTCGCGCTCGGCGGCAGTCCAGTACGACGGACCCCGCAGTACGTCGCTGCCGAAGGCAAACATCGGCGCTCCGAAGAACCGGGGACGGTAGAGCGCCAACTGCGCGACCGGATCCAGCCGCTGGCCACTCAATCGCCGGACGGAGCGGATGAACAAGCGGGCGCGGAGTCGGTGCCCGTTCTCCAGGATCGCCAGCCGCATCGTCAGGCCTCCTCCCGCAGCGCACGCAGGCCGGCGTCCAGGCGGTGACAGGCAGCGCCGAGTGCGGCCGCGACGGTGACCTCGAAGATCTCGTCCTCGCTGACGCCGGCCGCTCGGAGCTCCGCGACGTCCGCATCCGTCACGCGATAGGACTCGTCACGGACCTTGGCGGCGTACGACCCAATCGGTTCGGCCAACAGGCCGCTACCACGCGCAGCGGCGGTGCGGACGGCGAGATTGGATCGAGCCGGCGCCTCGAAGACGACGCGGCGAAGCTCAGCCAGCAGCGCGGCCCTCCGCTCCGCGGCCCCTTCCACGACCGATCGCCGTCCAAGGCCCATCGTTCCCCGTCCTCGAGCCTCAGTATCTACCGATCAGGGCGTTCGCCGGAAGGTCAGGGCGAAGGTGCGCTCGGCGACTTCCAGGGTGTGTTGGGGGGTGGCGGGTGGGCCGCAGGACGCGCTGCCCAGGCCGTGTTGGGCCAGGTCAAGGTTGACGTAGATGTGTTCGGCTGGAGTCGGGTCGGAGCGGTGGCGGGCGCGTTCCAGGTCCTCGGTGGTCCAGCGGCGGGCGGTCAGTTGGAAGTGCGGCGCCCCTTCCACTCGTAGACCGTTGCCGTCGGCATCTGTCAGCTCGGCCCAGCGGACGTCGATCCGCGAGCCGTTCTCCTGCGGTACGACGTACGGCGTCTGGAAGTCGTCTACCGTGCACTCGTACTGCCCGATGCGTGCAGCCTCACGACTGTCGGCGTACGCCTCTCCTGGACCACCACCGAACCACCGCACGTTCCCGAAGCTGCCCGGCAAGGCCATCCGCACCCCGATCCGCGGCCAGCTACTGCATCGCGGTGTGATCGCAGTCCCCTCCCACTCCCCCTCGGGCACCACGTCTACCGTCAACTGCAGTCCGTCGCCCACAGCTCGCCACCGATAGGACACCCGCACGCCCAGGCCGAGCCCGTCAGGAGCAACCCGCTCGCGAACAACCAACTGCTGCTCCTCGACCACGACCTCGTCCACGCGGTGCTCGAGCCGATCAAGCCCTGCAGCCCGCCACTCGACGGCGACCGAGTTGTTCCCACCCTGCCCGTTGTCGTTGTCAGTAGGCGCCCGCCACAGGTCCAGCCGCGGCCCCTCCACCGGAACCCCGAACAGCCGAACCAGCCGTCCCGACCGCAAGTCGAACTCGCCCTCCCCGAGCAAGACCCTGTCGTCCCCCCACTCCACCTTGGGCTCTACGGCCTCCGTCGATGCATCGGGCTGCTCGACGACTCTGCTCGGCAGTTCGAACTGCGCCCATGCAACCTCATGCCCTGCAGCGGCCCACGACTGGTCCTTCGCCAACACTGCTCGAACCGTAAGCCACCGCTCCCCAGCAACATCCGAGGTGAGATCGGGTAGGTCCACCTCAACCGGCGCGCCCGCCTCAACCCCAGGCACTTCCAACCTCCCAGCCGCCACCTCCACCCCGTCCACCTCCTCCACCCACAGGAACTCCAGGTGGTCCAGCGGGCCGAAGGTCTGCAGGTTGTGGATGGTGAGGGGGTTGGGACCGGTGATGCGGACCGGCTCGATCACCTTCTTGTATTCGAGCAACCCCGGCGACGGCGTACGGTCCGGGAACAGCAGACCGTCGATGCAGAAGTTCGCGCCGTGGACGCGTTCGCCGAAGTGGCCGCCGTACACATAGTCCGTTGCGCCTGGCAACAGCAGCCCGTGATCGATCCACTCCCAGACGAACCCACCCTGCAACCGCGGATACCGTTCCAGCACGTGCTGGTACTCCGCCAGTCCACCAGGACCGTTGCCCATGGCATGCGCGTACTCGGCCAGAATGAACGGCAACGCCCGACGACGCGCCTCCAGGTCAGGCTCGTCGATGGTCACATCCTCGGTGCGGGTCCCGATGCGCTCCAGCTCGTCGAGCGGGGTGTACATCAGGCTGTAGAAATCGGAGAACTCATAGCTCCGGTCCCGCTCGTAGAACAGCGCCCGGCTGGGATCGCGTTCCCGCGTCCACTCCGCCAGGGTGCCGAAGTTGCGGCCGCGGTGGCTCTCGTTCGCCAGCGACCAGATGACCACGCTCGGATGGTTCTTGTCGCGTTCGACCATCCGGCGCATCCGGTCGAGCATCATCGGCGCCCAGTCCGGATCGTCGGCCGGGTTCCCGCGCCAGTCGGTGTAGATGAACCCGTGCGTCTCGATGTCGCACTCGTCGATCACCCACAACCCGAGCTCGTCGCACAGGTCGAGGAACGCGGGATGCGGCGGATAGTGCGCCGTACGGACCGCGTTGATGTTGTGCTGCTTCATCAACTCCAGGTCCTGCCGCATGGTCTCGACACTGATAGCCCGCCCGCGGCGAGGATCATGTTCGTGCCGGTTCACCCCGCGGAAGAACAGCGGCCGCCCGTTCACCGTCAGCAGCCCGTCGACCATCGCGACCGTACGGAACCCGATCCGCACCTCGACCGTCTCCCCGCCGGCCACGACCTGAGCGTCGTACAACCGCGGCACCTCGGCCGACCACGGCTCCACGCTCGGGATGGTCACGGTCTCCTCCGGCGCCAACTCCAGCCCGAGCTCGGGAACGAGGATCCGGGCGTACGACGGATCGACGTCCACCCGCAAGATCCCGGCACCGGTGAGATGCTCGTAGTCCGCGTGCACGAACACGTCCTCGACCACCGGCCGGGCCAGCAGCGTCACGTCCCGGAAGATGCCCGGCAACCACCACATGTCCTGGTCCTCGAGGTAACTCCCCGACGACCACTGGTGCACTCTTACTGCGAGTGAGTTCCGCCCCGGCCAGAGGTGCGCACCGACGTCGAACTCACTCGGCAGCCGGCTCCCCTTCGCCGTACCGATCTCGGCATCGTTCACCCACACCTTGAAACACGAGTCGACCCCCTCGAACCGCAGTACGGCGCCATCCCGCGGCCAGTCCTCCGGCAGGTCGAACCACCGCCGGTGATCCCCGGTCGGGTTGGCCTCCGGTGTACGCGGCGGGTCGATCGGAAACGGGAACGCGGTGTTCGTGTACCTCGGCCGGTCGTACCCCTGCAGCACCCAGTGCCCCGGCACCTCCAACTCGTCCCAGTCGTCGTCCGCAGGAGCCTCGGCGGGATTGGTCGAGAACTTGAACTGCCAACGCCCGTTGAGACTCAGCTTCGGCTGCGAAGACCTGAGCCACGCCCGAGGTGCGCGCATCCCGGTGCCCGGCGACAGATCCTCGTAGTACGCCGTCATGCCCGTTCCTCCCCCAACACGCGCACATCACGCGGCCCAAGCTCGAGCCGGCCGCCAGTTACGCCCGCAGGCGGTTCGACCGATACCGGCGAGCCAGACCAGTTGTGGACGAACCACAGCCGCTCGCCCGCAGGGTTCACCGCCGACAGAGCCGTCACCGAGGCGGGAAGCTGAGACCACACGCTGTCCAGCGCACGGCTGAACACCGAGCGGGCCAGCGCACCGTCCGGAACAGTCCCGACCACCGTCATCCGGCCCGCCCCGAACGACTTGCTGGTGACCACCGGGCGTCGCCCACCACCGGGATGCTCGAACGACGCGAGCACGTCGGCGTCGTCCAGGATCAACCGCTCAGCCCACCGCGTGGCGTGTCCGTCCAGGCCAACTACGGGCTGCGGGTCCAGCAGGTTCTCGTACTCCAAGTAGTGAACGCCCGCCGCCTCACGCAGTCGCCCAGGCGCAACCTCCGCCCGCGCCCGCGCCTCCGGATCCGCGTACCCGGTCCGCGGTCCGATCACCAAATGACCTCCAGCCTGCGCATAAGCCACCAACAAATCCAGCACGGCGTCGGATGCGATGTAGAGCGCGGGCACAACCAGCACCGGATACCGCGACACCAACGCAACCGGATCGACTCCAAGACGCTCGACCGGTACCACTCCCGGCCGGAGCCCCGCGTCGATCACGCCGGCGTAGAAGGCAGTGACGATCGTCCGGTACGACGACTTGTCCGGCGCACCACCCGGATGCGCCAGCGGCGGCTGGAAGTGCAACGCCCAATCGCTCTCCGTCGACCACACGATCGCCACATCGACATCCGGCCGCAGCTCAGCCACCGACGCCCCGGCCGCCGCGAACTCGCCTCCGATCGCTGCGATCTCGTCGTACACACGTCCCGCCTCCAGACCGTGGCCGAGGATCCCGCCCCAGAATGTCTCCGCGCCGTGGTGGATCGAGTGCCAATGCCAGTGCTGCACCATCCGCGCGCCGCGCGACACCATCGCCCACGCGAGTTGCCGGAGCTGACCGTCGTACGGCGGATGGTTCAGGTGTGAGCCGCCGATCGAGGTCGCGTTCGTCTCGGTGATCAGAAAGGGTTCACCGCGCGAGCCGTAGACCCGGTCCGCAGCGAGGTACAGGTCGGCGACGCTGCGCCCGATCCAGCCGGGCTCGAACCGCGGTGGTCGCGCCGGGCGCTCCAGCCCGTCCTGGACGTGGACATAGAGGTTGCCCGCAGCAACATCCAGCCGCGACGACAGCGGTACGTCGGCCACTGCGGCCCGGTCGTAGGCAAGGCACGTCGTCACAAACTGCTCAGGTCGCCGCAGTTCGCCGACGAGGTCAGCCTGCCAGCCGATGAACTCGGTCGTCCGTTCAGCTTGGAACCGGCGCCAGGCCAGGTCGTACGACGGGGTGCTGTTGCCGTCCGGTCGCCACAGCTCCGACCAGTCGCTCAGCCGGTGCGACCAGTACGTGAGCCCCCACGCCTCGTTGAGGGTGTCGACGTCGCCGTACGTCTCCCGTAACCGCGCAACGAACGCCTCGAACGCGCTCTCGTTGTGCGGCAGTAGCAAACCGGGTTCATTGTCGACTTGATATCCGATCACGGCCGGGTGGTCGCGATGGTGCTCGACGATCCGCCGGATCACCCGCTCGGCGTGGAACAGGAACGCCGGCTGGTGATAGTCCACCTCTTGCCGCACACCCCACGGCACCCGCTCCCCGGTACGACGCTCGGCCGCGATCTCTGGATGCTTGAGCTGCAGCCACGGGGGCACCGCGTACGTCGGGGTCCCCAGTACGACGCCGATCCCGCGATCCGCCGCACCGTCGAGCACGGGACGGATCCAGTCGAGCTCGAACACCCCGTCCTGCGGCTCCCACGTCGACCAGACCGACTCCCCCACCCGGATCGCGCCGATCCCCGCCGCCACCATCAGGTCGAGATCCGTCTCCACCCGATCGCCGAGTTCCCGCGGCAGATACTCCGGGTAATAGGCCGTCCCCAACACAACCCACGGCGGCAACATGCGTAGAAGTTAACCCACACACACTCTCGAATGCAATCGTTTGCACACAACAGGAGGGGCCGCGCGATGTCGATTCGGGACGAGGTCAGGTGGTGGCGCGGATGCGGGCTCGGCGGCGGGCTGGGCCGGTGCTGGCGCGGACTACCAGCTCGGGAGTCAGCAGGTCCGGGCGGGGCCAGTCCTCGCCGGACAGGCGTGCGGAGAGTTGGCTCCAGGCGAGCTCGCCCAACCTCGCGCGTTCGTTGCGGAGGGAGGTGAGTGGGGGGCGGGCGTAGGCGGCGATGGGGATGTCGTCGTAGGAGGCGACCGACAGCTCGGCCGGCACCTCGACGTCGTTGTCGTGCAGCCAGCTGAGGAGCCCGACGCCGACCAGGTCGTTGAAGGTGATGACGGCGGTCGCGCGACTCCGCAGTACGGTCGGCCCGGCGTCGTACCCGTGATGACCGGCCCAGCCACCCTCGATCTCGTCCAGCGTCACGTCGAGGGCGCGCGCCGTACGACGCAACGTCCGCCGGCGCTCGCCGTCCGACCACGACGTCGCCGGACCGCCGACGTACAGGACCCGCCGATGGCCTAGACCGGTGAGGTGTTCGAGCAGGATCCGGCTAGCGGCGCGGTAGTCGATCGCGACCACGCCGGCGTTCTTCACCGTCCGGTTGATGCACACGACCGGCACTGGGAGCGCGAGCGCCTTCTCCAGGCCGGCCCGGTTGAGCCTCGAACTGCAGAGCACCAGCGCACCAGCGTGGTCCACGAGCTCCTCGACGAGCCGCAGTTCCTCCGCAGGGTCCTCGCCGCTCTCACCGATCAGCAGCCGGTAGCCACCGGCCCGGGCGGCCGCCGCGAGTCCTTTCAGCACCTCGGAGAAGAACGGGTTCGTCAGGTCCGGCACGGTCACCCCGACGGTCAGCGGCCGGCCCAGCTTGAACTCCTGCGCCCGCTTGTCCGCGCGGTATCCCAGCTCACCGGCGACCGTCCGCACATGCGCGACCACCTCGGGTGAGATCAGGTCGGAGCCGTTCAGCGCCCGGGACACCGTCGACACCGACGTGCCCGCCTCGCGCGCCACGTCGATCAGCCGAACCCGCTCCGCCACGCTCACCTCTCGCCTTCTGCTCAGGCGGGGTGCCGTCACCCCACTTGGGCGCCTCCGATCCACACGTTCCGGATCGTCACGTCGTCGGCGTACTGTACGACAGCTTCCGCCGCGACCACGTCGAACCGGCTGTTCGTGACGGCGACGGAACGAATCCGCATACTCTCCGCTCCTACCATGCGATATGCCCGCTCGGCCCGCGCCACCCGGACCCGATCGAACCGGATGTCGCTGACGTCGGGGAACAGCGACTGGTTGCCACCGCCCTGGTAGCTGAAGGTGATCTCGAGGGGACGATACATCCAGGCCCGGGAGTCGACGTCGTGCATGTTGACGTTCCGGACGTAACCGCCGCGCGTCGACGTCGACTTCACGCAGAGCACCCACTGCATGTAGGCCTCGTCCGCGGCCGGGTCGGCCGGCATGTGCAGGCGTCGTACCCAGACGTCCTCCACTCCGCCGCTCATCTCGCTGCCCACCGCGACCGCGGCACCACCGCTCACGAAGGTGCAGTCCTCGACGATGATGCCGCGCGACGGCAGGCCGAGCCGGCGTCCGTCGGCGTCCCGGCCGGACTTGATCGCGATGCAGTCGTCGTGCGTCCTGAACGTGCAGTCGCGGATCAGCACGTCGGTGCAGGACTCCGGGTTGCAGCCGTCGCCGTTCGGGCCGAGGTTGTCGACGGTGACACCCTGGACGGTCACATTGCGGCACTCCAGCGGATGGATCGTCCACATCGGCGAGTTGAGCAAGGTGACGCCCTCGATCAGCACGTTCGTACAGCGGAACGGCTGGATGAAGCTCGGCCGGAGGTAGTGGCCGGCGCCGAAGACCCGCCGGTCGACCGGAACCTGCTCGTTGTTCATCCGCTCGAGCTCGCCCCAGTCGGCGCGCTGGTTCGGCAGGCCGGGACGCCAGCCGTACTGACCACTGCCGATCCAGTACCACCAGTGCTCGTTGTCGCCGGCGCCGTCGAGCGTCCCCGCGCCGGTGATCGCGATGTCGGTCTGGCCCTCGGCGCGGATCAGCGACGAGTAGTTGTAGACCTCGACGGCCTGCCACCTGGTCCGGACGACCGGCAGGTAGTCGGCCGGGTCCGTGCTGAAGCGGAGCGTCGCACCCTTCCGCAGGTGCAGGTCGACCTTGCTGAGCAGGTTGATCGCTCCGGTGTTCCAGACGCCTGGAGGTACGACGACATGGCCGCCGCCGGACTCGTGACAGGTGCGGATGGCGCGCGCGATGCCAGCGGTTGCGTTCTCGGGCGTGGCGCCGTACGCGGTGATCGGGAACCACGCGTCCCGGAATCGCGGCGGCCGGATCCTGGACCGCACCGACCACTCGCGGTCACTGGTCGCCGCCGCCCACTCTCGACCACTCGTTTCCTCCCCGGCGACGCTCGCGGCCGCTGGGAGGTGTGAACCAATGCCTGCGGCAACCACTCCGCCGAGGCTGAGTCCGAGGATGCGACGACGGGTGGGATGCATGGGCGGCACCTTCCGTTCGGCTGATCGGGTAAACCTTTGCACGCAAGTATCCAAGAGATTCCGAACCGATCAAGACTTCATCGCACCCAGCCGTTGACACCTCGACCACTCCCCGGGCACGATCGGTTGCAATCGTTTGCATCCGCGGGAGGAAACCCATGTCCGAACAGCTCCGTCGCCGCACACTGCTCCTGACCGGTGGAGCGTTCGCAGCCGGTGCTGTCCTAGGCGGCGGCACCGCCCCGGCCGCCGCCTTGACCGGACCGGCCGCCGCCGCAGACGAGGCCGCCGCGGATGCACAGATCGCCGAGATCCTGCGCCGGATCAGGCCGCCGCGTTTCCCCGACCGCTGGTTCGACGTGACCGACTTCGGTGCGGTCGGCGACGATGCGACGGACAGCACGGCCGCGATCCGGGCGGCGATCAAGGCGTGTCACCGGGCCGGCGGCGGCCATGTCCTCGTGCCCACGGGTGACTTCCGGACGGGCGCCGTACACCTGCTCACTGGTGTCGACCTGCATCTGAAGGCCGGATCGAGGCTGGCGTTCAGCCAGGACCCGGCCGCCTATCTGCCGGTGGTGCAGACTCGCTACGAAGGCACGGAGTGCTACAACTACTCCCCCTTCGTCTACGCCTATGGGCAGCGCGACATCGCCGTCACCGGGTCCGGCGTCCTCGATGGCCGTGCGGATGCCACGCACTGGTGGGACTGGACCGGCGGCCCGCCACCGAACGAGGGCCCGGACAAGACCCTGTTGCTGTCGATGGCCGCGGACGGCGTACCGGTTGAGCAGCGCGTGTTCGGCGAGGGTCACTACCTCCGGCCGAACCTGCTGCAGTTCCACCGCTGCGAGAACATCCTGCTCGACGGCATCACGGTCAAGGACTCGCCGATGTGGAACATCCACCCGGTGCTGTGCCGCAACGTCACCATCCGCGGCGTGACCGTCGACAGCCCGCACGGCCCGAACAACGACGGCATCGACCCGGAGTCGTGTACCGACGTACTGATCGAGCGCTGCACGATCTCCACCGGTGACGACTGCATCGCGTTCAAGGCCGGCAAGGACGCGGACGGCCGGCGGGTGAACGTGCCGGCCCGGTACGCCGTCGTCCGCGACTGCGAGATGGCCGACGGGAACGGCGGCGTGACGGCGGGCAGCGAGACGACCGGCGGCGTGATGGACATCTTCGTCCGGGACTGCCGGATGAGCAGCCCACGGCTGGAACGCGCGATCCGGATCAAGAGCAACCCGCAACGCGGCGGCACCATCGCGAACATCGACGTACGGCGGGTGACTGTCGGCCAGGCCGCTGATGCGGTGATCGAGATCGTCCTCAACTATGCGAACGTGATCACCGGCGCCTACCCGCCCGACGTCCACGGCATCACCATCACCCGGCTGACCGCGGCCGCGGCACCGCGCGCGCTGAACCTGCTTGGCCTGGTCGACGACCCGCTCCGCGACATCCGGCTGCACGCCTGCCGGTTCGACGGGATGCAGGAGGAGAACTCGATCCAGTACGTCGAGGACCTCCGCCTCGACCAGGTATGGATCAACGGCGTCCGGGTCGACAACTGATGGGATGGGACTCGATGGGTTGGGAACGGGCCCACCGCATCCTCGCCGAGGTCCAACCGCCGACCTTCCCGGACGTCGACTTCCCGATCACGTCGTACGGCGCCGTCGGTGATGGACGAACCGATGCGACGAAAGCGATCCGCGAAGCGATCGAGGCCTGTCACTCGGCCGGAGGCGGGCGGGTCGTCGTACCTCCAGGTGTTTGGCACACGGGAGCGATCCACTTGAAGTCGTACGTCAATCTGCACGTGATCGGGACGCTGCTCTTCAGCACCGACCCCGCCGACTACCTGCCGATCGTCAAAACGCGCTACGAGGGCCTGGAGGTGCTGAACTACTCGCCGTTCATCTACGCGTACGGCTGCACCGACATCGCGATCACCGGCCCGGGCACGCTCGACGGCCAGGCGGACTGGGACAGCTGGTGGGGCTGGTTCCACCGATGCGACGAGGACTTCACGAATCTCCGTGATCAGAGTGCGTTCGGCGTACCCCTTTCGGAAAGGGTCTACGGGCCGGGGTATCACCTGCGCTCGAGCTTCATCCAGCCGTACGAGTGCGCGAACGTGCTGATCGAGGGCGTGCGGATCATCCGGTCGCCGTTCTGGGAGGTCCACCCGGTGCTGTGCCGGAACGTGACGATCCAGGACGTCGTCATCGACAGCCAGGGACCGAACAACGACGGCGTCGACGTGGAGTCGTGCCACTCGGTGGTCATCCGCGGGTGCACGTTCGACGCCGGCGACGACTGCATCGCGATCAAGTCCGGCCGGGAGGCGGACGGGCTGCTGGTGAACGTACCCTCGGAGGACATCCTGATCGAGAACTGCGTGATGCGGGTCAAGTACGGCGCGATCACCCTCGGCTCGGACATGACCGGCGGCGTACGCAACGTCTTCGCCCGGAACTGCACCATCGGCGGACCGTCGCTGTACTTCGGCCTCTACATCAAGACCAACTCGATCCGCGGCGGGTTCGCCGAGAACATCTACCTCCGCGACATCGAGATCTCCAACCTCACCAAAGAGGTTGTCCAATGCAACTTCCACCGCGGTGAAGGCGACGCCGGCCCGCTCACGCCGACCGTCCGCAATGTCGAACTCCGCGACATCACCGTCCACCACGCCCGCAACGCCCTGATGCTCCGCGGCTACCGTCGCTCCCCCATCCAGGACTTCCGCCTGATCAACTGCACCTTCACCGTGGACGCCCCCAGCACCATCCAGCACGCCACCCTCACGTTCGACAACGTCACCGTCAACACCCACCCCATAACCGACGTCCACCAACTCCGCTGACCTGTTCGTGGATGGCGGCCGGCGGGCCGCAACCCGCACCTTCAGCGCCAGCGGCACCCCGGCCCCAACCACATCTCGCCCGGCAAGCCGACGTACGCCAAACCGCCGCGCACCTCAGGGCAAGTGAGCGCAGTGCACATCCAGATCCCACAGAATGACTGACAGCGCATACGGAGAAATCGTGTGGTCGCCGTGGGTGGCGTCTTCCAGGATCTCCCAATGGCCGTTGGATTCGTTGCTCACAGCATCGGTGCCGATCAGAGTAATACGGTGGCGCACGGCGGCCTCGTACGCCCGATGCCCCACTCCGTTGAAGCAGCAGTCGTCGAACCGGTTGAGGATCTGCAGCTGCCGCCGGTGACGTCCCACCGATCCGAGCGCATAGATGTCCGGAAAGTCCGCCAGCCCATAGAACCCCGGCTGCTTGTCGGCCCGCTGTTCCCAGTCACCCCGCGTCGGACTCGGCTTGGGCGACCCCGGCCGCACGAAGAACGGCAGCGAGCCGGCTGTCGGATACGACCGAGTGATCCGCGGATCCAGCGCCGGATAGATCGTCGTCGCCCACCCCCCACCCGACAGCCCGATCATCTGCACCGACGACGGCCGGTACGTCTCCTGGACGTGGTTCATCGCCACCGCGAGCGGCTCCAGGAACAGCGCCAACGGTGAGTACGACGCCGACTCCCACAGATTGAGATCGTTGTGCGACGGCTGCTGCTGCACCGTCGGATCGACCGGATCCTGCAGAGTCTTCGGGTTCCAGTGGTAGAACGGCATCGCGAACAGGAGCACCGTGTACCCGTGGTCCACCAACCCTTGCGTCACCCGCTGCAACGTGTCCAGCGCTTCACCATGCCCGTTGTGGTAGAACGCAACCCGGCGATGCGTACTCCGCACAGGCTCCACCACGAACACGCTGGCGACATACCCGAACGGCATCGCCACCTCGAGCCGGTCATACCGCCGTACGCCGGTCAACGCAGGCAACTCGGCCGGTACGCCGACATCACGTCGTACTGTCGGAAGGCCCTTCGGCAACATCCCGGTGTCCTTCCACACCTGCGCAACCAGTTGCGGGCGCAAGGCATCCGCGTCGGCGGCCGTCTGGATCTTCATCAGATCCTCGACATCGACACCGACGACCACCTGGGGCAGCGTCTTGTAGGCCGCAGTGTGCGCTGCAGCGACCTCAGCATTCACCGGAGCGACCGGCCGAGGCGCCGGATGCGGCTGTACGGCGGTGGGACTCTCAGCGGCCGTGGCAGCTGTCGGCCAGCCGGTCGCGGCCGCCGTGGGCAAACCGGCGGCCAGTGCGCCGAGGACCGTCCTACGGTTGACAGGGTTCATGAACGGTTCACCTTTCGGGACGAGGGACGACCGGCTGCCAGCCGCCGAAGACGTTCGACGGGTCGCGCAGCCAGGCCGCCTCGTCGTCACTGAGTTGCCGGGAGCACGCGAGTCGCGCACTGGTGTCGAGGGGCCGGCCGGACAGGTCGGTACTGCGGTACTCCCAGAACCGGACCTGGCCGGCGGCCGCGCAGTCGTTGGGGTTGGTGATCTGGAAGCCCGCCTTCTTCACATGGGCGTCCATCGCGGAGTCGATGAACACGACCTGGCTGGTCGGGAACCTGTTCAGTTCCACCCGCCCGAGGAACACGCTGTCGTCGGGCGCGTCCGGACCGCGGGTCAGCCGCACGTTCACGAAGATGTTGCCCGGCCCGTTGTCGCTGTTGCGGACCTGGTTGACGTAGCCGGCGTGCAGCGCTTTCAGCTCCGAGTCCTGGAGGAAGACCCCGCCGGTTCCCCAGACGAAGTCGACATCACCCTCGATGTAGCTGTCGGTCACGAACCCCTTGCCCTGCAGCCGCAGGCTGTCCTGGTACCCGAGGATCCGGACTCGCGCGAGCACGATCCGCTCGCCGTTGCCACGGAACGCCTCGGCCTGCGAGCCGCGGTACGGCGTCAGGTTCTGCACGGTCGCGTCGGTCAAGGTGAAGTCGTCGGCGTCGACGCCCATCGCGGCCCGCCAGCAGTTGAAGCGGTCCGGCTGGGCGAGCACGCGGCGCGGGCAGTACGCCTGCTCGATCGGCACTCCTCCCATCGCGTAGTCGCCGTTCAGCAGGTTGTTGTTCGGGTACCCGATGATCGTCCGGCCCGCACCGGCCCCGACAATCGTGATCCCCGGCTTGGTCTGCGGCACGTAGACGAGCTCGCGATAGAGACCCGGGGCGACATCGATCCGAGACTTATTGCCCTCGGCCACGAAGTCGATCGCTCCCTGGACCGTGCAGAAGTCCCCACGTCCGCCGACCGTGACCCGACTGTCCGTCGCCGGGTCGTGCCGGGTCCGGAACATCCACCGCGACGGTTCGGCGATCCCCGGATGCCCGGCGACGAACCCGGGATCGACGGTGACGTAGTACACCTGACCGGGCGCCAGCCGCTGATGCTGATGGATCGAGACCGTGCGGCCGTCGACCGTGACCGCCTGATACGTCCACGTGTGCAGCTGACCGAAGTCCGACCGGGCGTCACCGATGAAGCGCTGGTACGACGTGAGGTCGGCAAGATCGATCGTGTCGACGACCTCCCCGCCGGCCCGGTGAATCCGGAGCTTGCCCTTGACACCGAGTTGCACCGGTCCCTGGAAGGTCAGCTTGAGGGTCGTGTCCGAGCAGGTCGGGTCCGCCGTACCTCGCGGGGAGAGAACAGGGGTGCTCGGTCGCGTGGTTGTCCAGCCGGTCAGGCGTTCGAGCACCTTCGTCAGCTTGGCGGCGGCGACCTGGTGCCCCTTGACGTTGGGGTGGGTGGTGCCGTTGTAGTCGTCCGGGCCGAGCCAGCCGGTCGTGTCGACGTACACGATCCTGCGGTCCTTCGTCGCCGCGACCGCGGCGGCGATGTCGGCGGCGTGCGTACCGTTGAAGGGACGCAGCGCGAAGATGAGCGCGGGTGGACTCGCAGCGCGGATCTGGCGAAGGTACGCGAGGTATTTCGGCGTGAACTCGCTGCTCGGGTACGGCGCGTCGTTCGTGCCGAAGTTGACGACGACGGCGCCGGGGTCGAACGAGGCGGCTGGGAAGCCGGCCAGGTTCCAGCCGAACGACTCAGCGGCAGTGCCGACGTTGCCGTGGCCCGGCTGGACGATGCCTTGTTTGCCGAAGCCGACCTGGTTCGTGTCGGCGCCGAACGCGTTGCCGACAAGGTGCGGGTAGCTCTTGGTGCCGTCGGCGCAATCGGTACCGAGTTGCGGGCAGAGCGCCATCACGCCTTGGGTGATGGAGTCGCCGTAGAACTCGATCCGATGCTCGGCCGTGGTCGGCAGCGGGATCAGCGTGGCGGCCGGAGCGAGTTCGATCTTCTCGAGGACGACGCCGGACTGCAGCGGCATGATCCAGCGGTTCGCGTACTCGTCGACGTCCTTGACCATGATCTCGGCGGTGTGCGCGACGGTGGGATCGAGGCCCTCGACGAAGATCTTGTGGTCCTCGTCGACCTTGCTCAGAACCGGGTCGGCGCGATCGACCGAGACGTAGAGCTGCGCGGGGACGGTGATCGACTCGGTGTCGAACCAGGCGCCGAGGCGGTCGCCGGTGAACCGGAAGCGCAGCGACGAGCCGGAGTTCACCGTGATCGCCACGTCGTCGTCGCGACCCCAGTGGCCGTCCAGCTCGATCCGCGGGTCGAACGGGCCGAACGTGGCTGGGTTGGCTGCGGTCGCCGCGGTACCTGATGGTGCGACGAACGCCGCCAGTCCGAGGATCAGGGTCAGGCAGAGGCTGACGGCGTGCAGACGGACCGGACGCTTGTGGGCGGTGATTCTCACGGTGGTCTCCTCGCGCGGACCGCCGTACCGAGAAGCCCGGGGCGGTGGGCGGGTAATCCTTTTCCTCGGCTACCGTCGCAGCGCGATCGGCCCGCGTCAAGAGCTCACCGAGGAGAACTTGCCGCAGAACGGGAAAAGGTTTACACGCCTGTGCTGGCAGCGAATCGGCCGCGGGCGTGATCCAATGAGCCGGTGAGGCAGCACCGATCCGATAGACACGCGGCGACCAGCGATCGCGCCGGCCGGGCCACGATCCACGACGTGGCCCGGCTCGCCGAGGTCTCGACCGCGACCGTGTCGCGGGTACTCAGCGGCGGCAAGCCGGTCACAGCCCAGGTCGCCGACCGGGTCCGGGCCGCGGCCCAGGAGGTCGGCTACCGGCCGAACCCGGCCGCCCAGACGTTGTTGCGCGGCAGCAGCCGGACGATCGGAGTGGTCGCACCCGATCTCGGCAACCCGTACTTCGCCGAGATCCTCAAGGGCATCTCGGCCGAGGCCGCTGCCGACGGGTACCACACGCTGGTCGCGGGGACCGACGAGGACCCGGAGCGCGAGTACCGCTCGGCGATCGAGCTGGCCCGCTGGGTCGACGGTCTGCTGCTGTGCGCGCCACGAATGAGCGCGCCGCGGCTGAAGGAGGTCGCCGCGGCCGGCCGCAAGCTGGTGCTGATCAACCGGGTACTACGGCATCCGTCGGTGGGAGCCGTGGTCGTCGACTACCACCACGGCGTACGGCTGCTGTGTGAGCACCTCGGGTCGCTCGGCCACAAGCGGATCGTCTACCTGGAGGGTCCGCCCAACGCCTGGTCCGACCAACAACGCCAGCGCGGCTTCCGGACCGCCGAAGCTGCCGGCCAGACCATCATCCGCGTCCCCTGTGGCTCATCCCTCCGCGACGGGTACGGCGCGGTCGATGAGGCGCTCACGCACCGCCCGACCGCGTTGATCGCCTTCAACGACCACGTGGCCGTCGGCGTTCTGAGCCGCCTCCGCGAGCTGGGCATCACCGTCCCCGACGACATCTCGGTGGCCGGTGTCGACGACGCCCCGATGAGCGCTCACATCGACCCCGGCCTCACCACGTACGCCGTCTCCACCGTCGAGCTGGGCCGTCGGGCCTGGCAACACTTCAACCCAACGGCGCCCACCAACACCATCCACCTCACCGGCGAACTAGTGGTTCGAGCCTCCACAGCCCGCGCTGCGCGCCGCCGCCGTACCTCTCAAGCCTGAGCTGTGAAGCTGTAGCGGCCCGAGCTCACTCGGCACACCAACGCGCGGTCGGCCGACTCCAGTTGCTCGACCCCATCCTGCTCGGCGACCGACTGTCGTGACTCACGAACCGACTCCGCATCACTCGTCGGCACGTGGACGGTTGCGGTAGCGCCGGGCGGAATCACCACATCCAGGGTGAAGGTGCCGTCGGCGATCTCCCAGCGGGTGGAGACTCTGCCGGTCGGTGTGTCGTAAGCACCCTCGGCCCAGGTCAGCCGACCACCCGGGCGAGGCCTGATGACCAACTCCCGGAACGCCACCGAGTCTTCAGCCTGATCGATGCCGGCGACGTCGCCGTACAGCCAGGCTCCGACGGATCCGAGCGAGTAGTGGTTGAACGAGTTCATCGCGACCGGCCCGAACCCGTTCTCCTCCGTCCAGCCGTCCCAGCGCTCCCAGATCGTGGTCGCACCGTGCCGGATCGAGTAGCCCCAGGACGGATACCGGTCATCGTGCAACAGGTCGTACGCCAACTCGACATGCCCGTACTTCGCCAGGATCGGACACAGCAGCGCCACCCCGGCGAACCCCGTCGTCAACGACCGGCCGCGCCGCTCGAGATCGGCGACCAGGTGCTTCACCGCCGCCTGCTCGAACTCGTCCGGCAGCAGCCCGAACGCCAACGCCAACAGGTACCCCGTCTGTGTGTCCCCGCGAACCTTGCCCTCGGCATCCACGAACTCCCGCACGAACGCGGCCCCGATCCGCTCTCGGAGTTCGCCGTACGCCGTCGCTTCGTCGTCCAGCCCGATCACCCGCGCCGCCGCGGCTGTGAGCTCGGCACTACGAGCGAAGTACGCCGTCGCCAGCACATCGCGATCCGTCCGTACGCCGACCTGCAGCCAGTCGCCGTAATGGCCGCTGGTCCGGTTGCGCCAGATCAGGTCCGGGTTGGCCTGGTGGACGTAATCCACCCACCGTCGCATCGTTGGCCAAGCCTGCCGCAGTACGCGTTCGTCGCCGTACGTCCGGTACAGCGTCCACGGGACGATGGTCGCGGCATCGGCCCAGGCGGGCGTGCCGTGCCGCCCGGTGATCAGGTGCGGGATCACGTCGGGGATCGCGCCCTCGTCCGTCTGCGCGACGGCGAGGTCACCGAGCCAGTTGCCGAAGAACGTCAAGACATCTGCCTGGTACGCCGCGGTCGGCAGGAAGATCTGTGCGTCCGCGGTCCAGCCGAGGCGTTCGTCGCGCTGCGGGCAATCGGTCGGCACGCTGACGAAGTTGCCGCGCTGCCCCCAGCGGATGTTGCTCAGCAGCTGATTGACGCCGGCATCGGAGCATTCGAACCGGCCGGCGACCGGAGTGTTCGAGTGCAGCGCCCGGCCGGTGACGTCAGCCGTGGTCAGCTCGCCCGGGTAGCCGTCGATCTCGACGTACCTGAACCCGTGGACGGTGAACATCGGCTCGAAGTACTCCTCCGCGCCACCCGCGCTGACGAAGTAGTCCGTCGCGTCGGCGGTCCGGAGGTTGGCGGTGTACAGCTCGCCGTCGGACTCGAGCATCTCGCCGTGCCGCAGCCTGATCCGGTCACCGTTCTGCGCCCCGCGGACGCGCAGCCGGACCCGGCCGGCGATGTTCTGGCCGAGGTCGACGATGTAGCGACCAGGGTCTCGCGGCTCGACCTTCACCGCCGGGAGGTCCTCCGTCACCCGGACCGGTTCGGCGCTGGCGGCAACTAATGTCGACAGGTCCGCTCCGACGTCACCCGCCGGCGCCCAGTCGGTGGCGTCGTACCCGGGACTCGACCAGTCCCCCAGCTCGAGGCGGGCGTCGTACGACTCCCCCATCAACAGGTCCGCGAACCGCAGTGGACCAGTGCGCTCGACCCACCGGCTGTCAGTCGCGATCACTGTTCGCGAGCCGTCTGCGTGGTCGACGACGAGTTGTGCGAGCAGTTGGGGCTTCTTGCCGTAGTGGTGTGCCTGGCTACGCGTGTCCCAGCCGACGTACCCGGACCACCAGCCCTCACCGAGCACAGCGCCCAGCACGTTCTCACCCTCGCGGAGCAGGTCACCGACGTCGTACGTCTGGTAGGCCAGCCGGTAGCGGTAGTCGGTCCAGCCGGGAGTCAGCTCGTCCATTCCGACTCTCTGACCGTTGGCATTCAGCTGGTAGAGCCCGTGGGCGGTCGCATAGACGCGTGCTCTGGCGACTGGCTTGGCGAGCTCGAAGGACCGGCGGTAGTAGCGCGGTGCGGCCAGCGTGGCTGAGCGCTCCGAGCGTGGCTCTTTGCGGTCGACCGGTGGTTCGAAGTACGGATCGGTGTCGTAGTCGTGCTCGATCCAGCGCGCCTGCCACTCCTCCGGGTGGAAGATGCCGGTGGCAAACGTCGTCGACGCCTCACACACCTTCCCGGCCGCGTCACGAACCTCCAATCGCCACACGTAGTCGGTGAGCGACGTCAGCGGTGCACCGCCGTGGTCGACGTACGTCTGCTCCTCGGTCCGCCACCCGCTGTCCCACACCTGTACGTCGTCACGCTGGAGCCGGACCCGGAACGCGTCCTGCCGGTCACCACGCACCGGAGACGCCAGCCGCCAGCTCAACCGCGGCCGGTCGGTCCCGATACCGAGCGGCGCGACCAGGTGCTCACAGCGCAAGTCGTACGGCGTCAGCGCCGGAGCACTCGGTTGATCTGTCAGCACCCAGGTTGTCACCAGGACCACTCCGTCTCGGGTCGGTGGAGCTCGTAGTCACGCAGACCACCGGCGTGTTCCGGGCGGCCGCCGTACATGGGCCGGGACTTGCCGGGTGGGTCGATCGCGATCACGTCATCGCCACGCCAGGTAGTCCGGAACTCGTGGCCGGCAGCGAGTTCGGTGGTGGTCTGCCCGACCATCGGGAAGGTCACCACGATCCGCTCTCCCGGCTGCGGCTTCGGGATGGACAGGTAGCCGTCGGGCGCCCAGATCCGCTCCGCACCGGTGCGCTCCTCATCGCCCCGGCGCAGCGTCAGTCGTGCATACCCGGCCCACTCCGGCACTCGGACGCGCAACTCGTCGACCGGCTCGTTGATGAGCAGCTCCACCTTGCCTTCGACCGGTAAGTGGCTCAGCACGTCGACTGTGCGGTGTGCGCGAGTGAGCAGCAGGTTGACGCGGGTCAGCGCGCTGTCGCCGGTGACGATGCTGTTCCACGCCCAGAACAGTCCACGTACGCCGGAGCCGACACAGCACGCCTGGACGTCATTGGTGTGCCCGCGACCCAGTGGTACGTCGGAGACGTAGTCGTTCGGAGCGCCGTACCCGCAGAAGGCACCGAGCACGCGCTCTCCCACATCAACGTACGTCCGCCAGCCCACCTCGTCCCCCGACCGGTCCGGGGCGGACTCCACCCAGCTCAGGTCCCGCAACTGCGACGCGGCCAGGTGGTTGCGGACGAACCTCTCTACCACCGCCCAGTACGACGTGAGTCCACTGCCGGCGAGCGTCGTACCGAGGCCGATGAGGTCGACCAGTGAGCAGGTCTCGTGCTCGTAGCGCTGGTCGGCCAGATCACCTGGGGTCCAACCGAACCTGGTGGCCTGTGTGAGCACCCAGTCGTAGCTACGTCGGGTGAACTCGGTCAGGCCGTGGTCACCGGTATGCCTGGCCAGTCGCGCAAGGCCTTCCAGCGTGCCGACGCGCGTGTGGAAGTGACCGCTGCGGTAGGCGCGGGCAGGGTTGAAGCTGCCGTCCGGGAGGTAGACACCGCTCTTGTCGACGATGAGCCGGGCGAACCACTCGCAGAGCTCCAGGGCGTCGGAGTTGCCGGTCGCCTGGTGGTAGCGCAGAAGCGGCATGATCAGGCGACCGGAGAACGACGCCGGGTCGGGCGCGAGGTGGAGGTCGATCGCGTTGGCGGATGGCCAGCCGTCGGTCGTGTACTCCGAGGCGGGGTAGAACCAGACGTCGCGTTCCTTGATGGCGATCCGCTTCAGCGCCTCGACCTGCTTGTCTGCGGCTGCTTGGGCTTTGGCATCGCCGGTCGCAACGACTGTCGTGGTCAGGGCGAGCAGGGTCGCGCGCTGGTCGATCAGGTTGGCGTTCGCCTTCCAGTGACCACGTGGGTGCTCGCGGCGGTAGGTGAGGCCGTCTTCGTGCAGCAGGTCGAACAGGGTCTGCCGGTAGCGGTCGGCGACCTTCTCCCAGTGTGGCTCCCAGTTCTTCCCGCCCGTCATCTGTTGCGCGAGCAGGAACGCGTCGGTCAGCCGGCCATGGCTGGAGCCGTAGTCCCAGTCGCCGTGGTCGAGCCGGGCAGGGCGGGCCAGCAGGTTCGCGCTGAAGAACGGGATGCCGTCCAGGTGCTCGTCGGCCAGGCCGGTCACCGCGTTCATCGCCAGCGCGGCCCGCTCCTCGAGCAGCAGGGTCGCCGGAATCGTCGCCATGAGGAAAACCTTTACCCTTGGAGCGGGCGATGTCAACGCTCCATCCACAGGTTGGCCGATCGGCCTTGTTTTCTTGACGTTTGCAGGCGGAGACTGGCGGGAGCCGATCGAAGGAGGTCGATATGAGGGCAGCTGTGCTTCAGGAGCCGCGGCAGGTTTCGGTCGTCGACGTACCGGACCCTGCCCCGGAGGACGGCGTGCTGCTCAGGATGCGCGCGGTCGGGTTGTGCGGTTCGGATCTGCACACGTGGCGTGGGCATCATCCGTTCCGAAAACCACCGGTCGTGCTGGGTCACGAGGGTGCGGGCGAGGTGGTCTCATCGGCCGATCCGGCCTGCAGCGTGGGCGATCGCGTCGCCGTACTGCCTGCGCTGTCGTGCTGGGAGTGCACCCGCTGCGAGGCCGGGCATCCACATCTCTGCGCTGCGAAGCGGGTGCCGGGTGGCGGATGGCCGGGGATGCTCAGCGAGTACTTCGCCGCACCTGCGCGGGTGTTGGTCCCGCTGGCCGACGGGATCGGGTACGACGAGGGCGCCCTGATCGAGCCGTTGGCCGTGGCGTGGCACTGCACCAGTGGTGGTGCGGTGACGGCCGGCGACTCGGTGGCGGTGCTTGGCGGGGGTCCGATCGGGAGCCTGGTCGCCGCAGTGAGCCAGATCCGCGGGGCCTCGACCGTGCTGGTGAGCGACGTGAAGGCGTACAACCGATCCTTCCTTGCGCAACAGGGCGTCTCCCAGGTGGTGGATCCGTTGTCCGATGATCTGCCGGCGGTCGGTGCCTCGATCTGCGGCGATGGGTTCGATGTCGTCGTGGTGGCATCCGGTCATCCGGGTTGCCTGGCGGAGGCGTTCGCACTGTGCCGGCCGCGCGGGACCGTGGTGCTGCTTCCGATGTTCGCCGGCCGGCTGACTGTCGACCTGAATCCGGTGGTGCTGAAGGAGATCAGGATCCAGGGGTCGACGATCTACACACCGGCGGACTTCCGGGCTGCGGCTCGATTGGTCAACGATCGGGTGCTGGACGTCCGGCCGTACATCACCGACGTGGTCGCGCTGGACCGGACGCCCGAGGTGCTGAACGCGATCGACGCCGGCGCGGACCATCTCAAGATCCAGATAGATCCGACCCGATGACCGCCCGCCCCGAGGTCGTGGCAACCTACCTGGTCGAGAGTTACCTGCCACTGGAAGACGCGGCCGAGGTCATCGCGGGTGAACAGTCGACGGGGACGTTCGTCGCGGTGGCGCGGGAGACCGCCGAGCTACGGGAACGATTCGCTGCCCGGGTGCTCATGGTCGAGGAACTGCCGTCGCCTGATCATGGCGATCTCCCGGGGGTGATCCGGCCGTCAGGTGCGAGGCGCCGGAGCGGTCGGGTGCGGATCGCGTTCGGGTTGGACAACTTCGGACCGTCCCTGCCGAACCTACTGGCAGCCGTCGCGGGGAACCTCTTCGAATTGAGGCAACTGGCCGGCATCCGACTGCTGGATCTCGACCTACCGTCCGCCTTCGCCGACCGCTATCCAGGCCCGCGGTACGGCGTGACCGGTACGCGCGAACTGTTGAGCCGACCGGACGGTGTGTTGCTGGGGACGATCGTGAAACCCAGCATCGGGTTGCCGGTCGACGAACTGCGGATCGTCGTCCGCGAGCTCGCCGAGGCGGGGATCGACTTCATCAAGGACGACGAACTGATGGGCGATCCACCCCACTCACCGCTCGCCGACCGGGTCGCAGTCGTCACCGAGGAACTCGACCAAACCGCCGCACGGACCGGGCGACGGCCGATGTACGCGTTCAACATCACCGACGACCTGGACCGCATGGCGGCCAACCATGACCTGGTCCGCGCAGCCGGCGGTACCTGCGTGATGGTGTGCGTGAACCTGGTCGGCCTCGCGGGCCTCGCGTGGTTGCGTGAGCGATGTGAGCTGCCGATCCATGGACATCGCGCGATGACCGGGGTGTTCACCAGAGCGCCAGGGTTGGGGATCGACTTCGTCGCCTGGTCGAAACTGGCGCGGCTCGCAGGCGCCGATCACCTGCACACGAACGGCTTGTCCAACAAGTTCTACGAGACCGACGAGGAGGTCCTGCGCTCGATCACGGCGGTACGCCGGCCGCTGCTGGGCGGGTACGAGACGTTGCCGGTGCTGTCGTCGGGCCAATGGGCCGGATTGGCGCCGGACACGTACCGGCAGACAGGTACGACGGACCTGCTGGTGCTCGCGGGCGGTGGTATACACGGACATCCCGACGGGCCGGGTGCTGGCGTCACCGCGATGCGGACCGCCTGGCAATGCGCCGTCGAGGGCGGAGATCTGGACGCGGCTGCGCAAAAGGAACCCACACTGAGGCGCGCGATCGAGACCTTCGGAGGAGGTCATGGCTGAGCGCGCGCACGCGGACGTCCGCCGCGCAGTCGTGGCGCGGGTGGCGGGAGCGGACCGTGCTTGAAGCTGCGTTCTACGGGGACGACTTCACCGGGTCGACCGATGCGCTGCTGCAGTTCGAGCGGTGCGGGTTGCGGGCGGTCCTACTGGTCGACCTCCCACCGACAGGCGAACTACGCGACCTGGCAACCCAGTACGACGTCATCGGAGTAGCAGGTATCGCACGGTCGCTGGCTCCCGACGAGCAAGAGGCGGAGATCCGGCCGATTCTTACCGCCCTGCGTGACCTGAAACCCCGCGTCGTCCAGTACAAGATCTGCTCGACAGCCGACTCGTCACCCCAGCTCGGCAGCATCGGCCGCGCTCTCGAGGTCGGCCGATCCGTCTTCGGCCCCGCCGTCGTGCCAGTACTCGCCGCCCAACCGGAGCTCGGTCGCTACACCGTGTTCAGTCACCACTTCGCCGCCGAAGCCGACGCGATCCACCGCCTGGACCGCCAACCCACCATGGCGAATCACCCCGCCACCCCCATGACCGAAGCCGATCTCCGCGTCCACCTCGCCGCCCAGACCGACCTCCGGATCGGCGCGCTGCACCTCACGTCGTACGCCGAGCTCCCCGACCACTATGCCCAGTCGTACACCGACCTCCCCGACGGCCGTGCTCGGTCGTCCGACGACGTGGTGGTCCTTGATACGCTGACCGACGCCGACCTCCGGCTGCTGGGCCGAACGCTCGTTGCATCCAGCAACGGCCGCCCGTTCTTCGCCGTCGGCTCCGGCGGACTGTCCCGCGCCCTGGCGATGAATCTCACGCCAGCAGCCCCGTCTACCAGGCCTTACCCGCCCAGCGACGCGGGCAGCACGCCGACGGTGCGGCACTGGCCAGCCTCGGCGCACCGGTCGTCGGAACATGCTCCAGACAGCCCGCAGGTCCTGGTTGTGTCAGGCAGCCAGTCGAGTCGCACGAGGGAGCAGATCGCGTACGCCGTGAGCGCAGGCTGGTTGGCCGTGGAACTGCGCGACCCCACCACCGCGCACCGCGCCGCTGTGGCCGCCCTTCGCGACGGCGCCCCCGGCGTCGTCATACACACCGGCGTCGTCATACACACCGGCGTCGTCGTACGCACAGGCAAATCCACCGAGCCCGCCGAACAGACAGAGCCCGCACTACACCCGGGCGGACACAGCGACCACCCGGCCTACGAGCCGGACCAGCTCCACAGTCCAGCTCACGACCTGGTCGGTTCCCTCGGTGATGCCCTGGCCGTCGTAGTGCGTGAGGTCGTCCGGGACACCGGCGTCCGCCGGCTGATCGTCGCCGGTGGGGACACATCCGGACGCATAGTCCGCAACCTCGGAGCCACCACCCTCGAACTACTCCCAACGCCCGATCACCTTGGCCCAGGCACCGCCCTCTGCCAAGCCAGCAGCCCGGACTCCACCGTCAACGGCCTCCACGTCCTACTCAAAGGCGGCCAGATCGGCCTCCCAACCCTCTTCGAAACCTTCCGCACGACCTGAACCGCCAACGATCGCACTCGGTTCAGATCCGGTCGGCGCCATAGCGCCCCTCGCATCACCACCACAACGAGCGAGCCCACGCACCTAGCCCAGACGGACACAGCTGTGTGCAGCGAGGCTGGGACCGACAGGTAGGTTGGTGTGGTGCCCTCGTCTACGGCGCGGCACGTGAGGCGAGATCTGCGGTGTCGCTTGGGACGCTGGCATCGCCCCACGGATCGACGGGATTGAAGCCAGCCGCTTCAGCGGGATCAACAGGTCTGCCACGGCGGCCGGACTTCTCGGGCGCAGCAGGCGTCGATTCGTCACCCCAGACGGCGAAGCGAACTGCTTCCTGGCGAGCGGCCTCGTCGTCCTGCCACCACGAGCGGGGACCTTCGCCTGAGGCCGCGGGCTCATGCCACGGGTCGGGGCGAATGGATTCACTCCCGCTGGTTTCGTCGGCCTTGTTGAGGGACTGTTCTGAGGCGGCGGGCTCGTTGGCCCACTGATTCGGCGTGGGACATGGTGCGGCACCGTTCGCATCCGGCCTGGTTGCGTCGCCGTTCGGTGATGACGCGTCGGCTCGGGCGTGGGCAGGCGGGTGCCCTTGAGCGGCGCGGCGGGTTACGGGTGGTGGGTCGGCCCAGGTGGGCCGCGAGACGTGGACCGTGCCGTTGGTGATGGTGATGGTCCAGTGGCCGGCGTGCAGGTCGATGTGATGCCGTTTGCACAGCAGCACGAGGTTGGAGATGGCGGTGAGGCCGCCGTCGATCCACGAGCGGAGGTGGTGGGCGTCGCACTGGATGGGTGGTGCGCCGCAAACGACGCAGCCTTTGTCCCGGGCGTTCAGGGCGCGACGCATGGCGCGGTTGACCAGGCGTTCGGAGCGGCCGACGTCGAGTGGTTCGGAGTTCGAGCCGAGGACGAGCGGGAGGATCGCGGCGTCGCAGGCCAGCCGGCGGATCGCGGCCGCGGACAGGGCGTCGCCGTACACGAGTTGGCCGGTGGCGTCGGCGGTGGCAGCCTTGAGGTCGTTGAAGTCGATGGTGACGGTGATGTTCGCCTTCGCCCCAAACCCCGGCACCCGCCCACCAGATCTTCCCCCGGTCTCCGCAGGTCCGCCGGTCTCGGCGGTGGGACCGTCAATGGTGGTCGTGGCGGCGTCGCGCGTGGCGCCCGCGGAGTCAGTGTCGGTCGCCGCTCTAGCAGAGTCGGCGGTGGGGGTGGCGTCACCGGTCTCGGTGGGCGCGGCCTGGGCGGTGGCTGCGGCGCGGCCGGTGTTGGTGGGTGGGGTGTATCCGGTGTCGGTGGCTGCGGCGGCGATGGTCAGGGCGCTGGTGAGGGCATCGGCCTGGCGCTTCTCGCGGGGGCGGGGGTCGAGTTCGCCGTCGACGGTCTTGCGGGGCCGAGCCCCGGCGTGGATCAGGGCGCGGAAGAGCTCGGCGTTGTCGTTGGCCAGGAACCCGCGGAACTTCACACCGTTCTCGGCGTTGGACAGGGTCAGGGACTCCCGGCTGTAGGCCCTGTCCTCGTCGGGTCCGGGACCGTCGCTGTCCAACAGGTCGCCGATCTCCTTGCCTGCCTTGCGCAACTGTCCTGGCGACAGGCGCGCGGCGAGGCCGACCAACTGTTCCTCGGCCACCGCGAGATGTTCCACCGGGACCCTGGCCGCGACACGCTCCAGGGCCCACACGATCGCCTGCGCCTGGGCCGGGTGCA
The DNA here is from genome assembly GCF_004361855.1 of Kribbella caucasensis. Lineage (GTDB taxonomy): Bacteria > Actinomycetota > Actinomycetes > Propionibacteriales > Kribbellaceae > Kribbella > Kribbella caucasensis. Next base: position 310,796 of record NZ_SNWQ01000002.1, on the reverse strand, counting down.
GAGGCCGCCCACCCGCGCCACCGGCCGCCGCCTCCTCCGCGACACCATCGGCGGCAGCACCATCAGTCGCGGCAGCACCATCGACGTCGGTGTCGTTGGTGTGGTCGGTGTCGTCGGGATGGGCAGTGGTGTCGAAGTCGGCGGCCGACGTTGCCGAAGTGGTGTCAGGCAGGGCCGCGGCGACGGCCGGGTACTTGGGCAGGGCGCGGGCCAGGCGGACGTCGCGGTGTGCTTCGATGCTGTCGACGCGGTACCGGAAGGTCAACAGGCGAACGGTGTCGTGGGCGCCGATCTCCTTGGCGTAACCGGTGTCCTCGAGACCGCCGACGAGATGCAGACCGTAGGTCTTCAGGCGGGCGATCTCAGCGTTCACCGCGTCGAGAGTCGACAGCATCTCGCCGCCACTCATCGACCACACCGGCCGCTCACCCAGGACTCTCATGACGACAACTCTAGACACACCAACCGACAGTTCTCAAACCCAGAACCCCTTATTTTCAAAGGGATCTGGAATCTCGAGTTGTCCACAACCCAGCAAGGTTGTGGACAAGGGCGGCAATCCGGAAGTAATTGCGCTTGGCGACAGGCTCGGACCCGCGAGGGCACGGCGCAGTGGCAACGGAGTGCATTGGGCAGCGCGGAACGTGCGGGCACGGGGTCTAGGTCTCAGGCTTGGGGTTGGGTGGCTTGTTTTGCGGGGGTTTGGAGGTGGTGCGTAGGAGTACGGAGTGTGTTGGTTGTGGTGGTGAGGGTTAGGTTTTGGATGGAGGCGTGGGGGGTGTCGCGGAGTTCTAGGGTTGCGGTGGCTTTGTGGACGTGCAGGCCGGTGATCGTGAGGTTGCGGACGGTGGGGTGGTGGGAGCCGGTGGTGTCGGGGTCGGCGTGGCAGGTGTCCACGAGGATGGCGGTGCCGGTGACGGAGTCGACCTGCGTGTCGCGGAGTTCGATGTGTTCGATCAGACCGCCGCGGTGGGAGTTGGTCTTGAGGCGGAGGGCGTGGTCGACGGCGGGGCCGGTGATGTGGAGGTCGCGGGCGATGACGTTGCGGATACCGCCGCTGGTTTCGCTGCCGATGGTGACGGCGCCATGGCCCGTACCGAAGCGGCAGTTCTCGATCACGATGTTCTCGGACGCCCGGCCGACGCGGCGGCCGTCGGCGTCGCGGCCGGACTTGATCGCGATGCAGTCGTCGCCGGTGTCGAACGAACAGCCGCTGATGACGACGTCGCGGCAGGAGTCGGGGTTGCAGCCGTCGTTGTTCGGGCCACGGCTGTCGACTGTGATGCCGCGGACGACGACATCGGAGCTGAGCACGGGGTGGACCACCCACATCGGGGCATTGATGATGCGGACGTCCTCGATCCGGACCCGGCGGCACTGGTACGGCTGGATGAAGCTGGGCCGGAACCCGTGCCCCGGTTCGAAGATCCGTTCCTCCACCGGGACATCGTCGCGAACCATCCGCAGCAGCCGGTTCCAGTCGCCGACCGGCGTCGTGTCCCGCCACCAGGTGTCCGGTGATGCGCCGCCATCCAGTGTCCCGGTCCCGGTGACGGCGACGTTCACCGCGTCGTACGCGTAGATCAGAGGTGAGTGAGAGAAGCACTCGATGCCCTGCCAGCGGGTCCGGACGATCGGGTACGACGCCGGGTTGGTGACGAATCGCAGCGTCGCCCCGGCCGCGAGGTGCAACTCGACATTGCTCCGGAGCCTGGTAGGACCGGACAGGAACACCCCGGAGGGCACCACCACCCGCCCACCGGTCAGCTCACAGGCCCGCACGGCTCGATCGATTGCCGCCGTGCAGTCAGAGCCCGGCCGAGCGCCGTACTTCGTGATGAGGTGGTAGGTCATCCGGGGGCCTTGCGGAGGCGGAGGGCGTTGGCGAGGGGGACGGCGATGACCCAGGAGGGGTTCCAGGTGTTGGCGTGGCCCCGGCGTTGCCAGTGGGTCTGGAAGACGGCCTCGCCCTGTTCGCCGACGATCTGGAAGTCCCAGTCGCCCGGCGCGCCGCAGATGCCTTGGCCCATGGCGTTCACGGCTGTCTCGGCGGCGGCGACGTACGCGGGCCGGCTGGTCACGGTGCCGAACTCCAGTAGTTCGTAGGTCGGGAAGGACACGTCCAGATGGTGGTTCTGTACACTCACCATCGGCCAGCCGATCGCGTTGAACCCGACGGCGCTCAGGGGTGCGTCGAGGTCCTGTTCGGGGGACCAGACGTAGACCCAGGTGAGCAGCCAGTCCGCGGCGACCTCGGCCCACGAGGCGTACAGGTCGTCGCCGGTGAGCCGGAAGAGTTCGTACGCCGCGAGGAAGTAGTACAGCCCGGCTTCTTTGTCCTCGCAGGCCGCGTCCAGTGTCCCCCGTGCGAACGGACGGTCGAAGGTCCGCGCGTGCTGGCCGTGATACCGCGTCAGCCACGTTGTTGCCTCGGACAACAGCCAGGAGTCGTCCAGTACGGCGGACGCCTTCAGGGCGGCGAGTACGCACGGGATGCCGGCCGCCGAGAGCGCGGTGGACACAGGCGTGCCGTCCAGTCGCCAGCCGATCGGGAACGTGCCGTCCGGAAGCAACGCCGTACGGAGGAACTTCAACGAAGCGACCAGCGCGTCCGGCCAGGACGGCGGCACCGGTTCACCGTTCGAGTGGAACAACGCGATGATGTCGGCGAGGTCCGCAACCGTCTCGCCGTACGCGCGGCTGGAGACCATCGCACGGCCGCCGGAGCGGAAGCTGGTCCAGCGCCGGCTGCCGACCTGGTAAGCGTTGTGCCGCAGACCGGGCGTCCGCGTCGAACTCCCGGCCAGGTAGAACTCGACGGCTGCGCGGCACCGGTCGATCCGCACCCGGTCGCCTGACTCGAAGCCGAGCCACGCGTCGCACCAGGCGAGCTTCAGCGCCTGACCGGTCCAGCCGTAGAGGAAGTGTCGCGCCTTGACCGGACCGTTGCCGGTGACATCGCTGAACTTGGTGTAGCCGGCCACAGTCCCATCGCGGTACCAACGGTTGTCCAGCGCAACGGTCTTGCGAGCGATGATCTCGTCCAGCTCGAGCGGATGTGCACCGGGATCAATGAAGAGCGAGCGCCCAGTGCGGACGAGGTGCCGAAACGCGTGCCCGCGATGCTCCTGCGGCCCCCAGTCGAGGACCAACTGCTGCGCGTACACCTCACCCGGCAACAGCGTCAGATACCCGTCATCCGTGGACTCGGTTTCGGCCTTGCTGACGTAGCGCACGTCCTGTTTGCCGTCGAACATCAGTACGCCGCTCAGCGCCGCGACAACGGGTCCTTCGCGACGGATGAGACCGAGCGAGCCGTACCGAACGAGTCCGTCGGCCGAACGGCGCTGGGCCGGGCGGGAGAAGACGCTCAGCCAGCGGCGCTCGCGGCCGGATCGCCATTCCAGGTTCACCCCGGGAATCGGCAGGCGATCCTCCTCGGCGATGAAGCCTCCGCCGGGCGCTGGGCCGATCCGGGGTACGGCGCGGGCCGGGTCCGCGGACGGGTTGTCGTTGTAGATCAGGCCGGGCAGGGTGATCTGACAGTCGGTGAGCCGGCCGATATCGAGCAGCAGACCCACAGCAAGGTCACCCAGCCTGCGTTGCCCCGTGTTCCGCCAGCGAAGCTCGAGGTTCAAGCGGTCCGCCGCGTCAAACGACAGGCGAATCTCCACAGCGACCGGTCCGGTCCGGCAGCCGGCACGGTGCTCGCCGGGCCGGCGGGAGATCCACCAACCGTCGGGCTGCATCGCATTCGGTTGCCACGGCCGACCAGCCGAGCACGTCAACAGGTCAGCTACTGGCCGCTCGACGTACGTCGTGCCATCCAGTCCGAGGCGGAGCACGACTTCACTGGGGGTTCGGCGGAGTTCGGCTGTGCGACGGCCTGAGGTGAGGGCGGGCATCAGGTGGTCCTGCGGATCTGGATGGCCTGGTACTGGGTTCCGGGCAGGCGGACGGTGAGGGTGTCGCCGACTGTCTGGTGAGTACGGCGGACGCTGTGGTTCCAGACGTCCAGGACCTCCACCTGGTAGGTCCCGGCCGGCAGGCTGAAGGTGCGCTCGGGAAATCGGTGCTCGCCGAGGTACTGCAGGTAGTAGCTGCCAGGTACGGCGAGCGTCGGAGCGTCGCGGTAGTCGTCGATCGGCTCCACACCATCAGGCAGTTCGTCCAAAACCTCACGCAGTAGCCGCAACCGCTGCGCGACCACACCGGTCGGCCGCGCTCCCCCACCCGACCACGGTCCGCCGTCTCTGTCGACGTACCACTCCCCGTGTGCCACGTGTGCGCCGCGGACCGTTCCCTCCCAGATCCGGGTGAGCATCTCCTGGCCGGTGAGGCTGGTCGCTGGTGTGGAGCCGTCGCCCTCATACCCGCAGGCGTCCACGTGCACTGGTTTGCCGTAGTCGCGTCGCAGCGCCGAAACGCCACGCAGGTTCTCCAGCGGAACGCTGAGATGGGTCAGCCAAGGCACGCCCGGGTCGACGGCCGCGTGTACGGAGATCAGGTGCCGACTGGAGTCGCACTCCGCGATCAGCTCCGCCAGAGCACGCACGTCGCCGGCAGCATCGAGGCACCACGTCACGTTGCGGTAGGCGGCCAGCCGGTTGACGAGCTCGCGGATGACAGCTGCATCGCCTGCAGGGATGAGGATCTCAGCGCCTACTTCGACCGCGAGCAGGTCCTGGACCTGGGCGTCCAAGCGATCCAGCATCGAAGGCAGTGCGCGAAGCCGGACGCGGCTGAACGGCGAGGCAGCCAGCGCCCGGCATGCTTCGGACCAGTTGTCCGCTGACCCGAACCACGTGGTGGTCAGAGGGTGGTATGGCGTACAGTCGGCCCACCGCAAACCGCTGCCGACCCTTCGTACCGGGCCGCGAGTCGTCGGCGGTGTACACACGAACGAGTGCGCCTCGCCGGCCAGCGTGTAGTGCCAGGAACCCTCGAGGTCCGGCATGAAGCGCAGCATCTGTCGGTCGGCGTCAGTGAAGGACTCGACGTACGCCCCCTCGCCCGACTCATGGCGGAACTCGACTACGGCCGGACCGCCGTCTACAGCCCGTTCGAAGACAGCCCATCGCTCTACCTCGGTCATCGGGTTCCTCGCAGGGCTAGGTACGGACGCGCAGGGAGGGGTATGCGGCAACGCCCGGAGTAGGCGGTCGGGAGCGGTGTGATGGTCATCGCGACCGTGTCGATCAGCTCGAAGCTGTACGGCGGACCGACGGGCAGGTCCAGCTCGACAGCCGACGGCCGGCGGTCGCCCAGGTAGTGCACGACACACCGGTCAGGGTCCACATCGCCATCAGGGAGTCGCGGCAGACCCGCCATCACGTCGCGCAGGAAGGCGAGACGTGCTGGGCTCTCGCCGTACAAGCGTCCGCCGACCGAGATCCACGCCCGGGTCTCGCGATCGACGAAGGACTCGCCATGACCGACGTACCCGCCCAGCGTCATCCCCTGCCAGAAGCGGTGCACCAGTTCGTCGGCGGTGAGGTTGCCCCAGCGGCGGCCGGCATTGCCCTCGTAGCCGATCTCGTCGATCACCACCGGCTTCGGGCAGGCCCGCCACGCGGCGACCTCGGCACCGTCCCAGTGCTGCACGCTCTGGTGGGTGATCCACGGTTTGCTGAAGTCGTACGGCGTGAAGACCTCGTACATCTTGGTGCCGTTGTGGATCGACCGCAGCCGCTGGTACGGGTCGAACCGCTGGACCAGCTGCAGCAGCCGGTCCCAGTCCGCGATCGTCTTCTCCCGATTGAAGTCGTACTCGTTCGACAACGACCACCAGACATTCCGGTACGCCGCCAGCCGCGCGACCACGTAACGCAGGTACGCCGCATCCTCGTCCGGCGTCATCCGGTCGAACCCCCACACCCCCCGGTCATAGGGGTGGAAGAGGATCAGATCGGCCTGGATCCCCAGTTCGAGCAGATCTGCGATCCGCGCCTCGAAGTGCTGGAAGAACGCGGGATCGAAGCGACCGACATCAACCGAGCCGGGCGCCGACCCCACGAACGGCAGCCGCTCCGGCCGCATGCCGTCGGTCGGCAGCAGGCACATCCGCATCTTGTCGAAAGGTGCCGAACGCAACGACGCGAGAGTGAGTTCCTGGATCTCCTTGGACTCGTAGGTCCAGTGGTAGCACGTCGTCCCGATGCAGTCGTACCGGGTGCCGTCGGCGTACGCGAAGTGGTGAGCGCCGTGCACCCCGACCGGCCCGTGGTTCCCCGGGCCGGGCGCGACACACTCGAACGAGCCGCGATGACCGTCTAGTTCTGGTGCGGAGCTGCTCGTGACGTACTCCCACCGGCCGACCCGATCCGGCATGAACCGGGCCCGGTAGACGCCATCGCCGTCGTAGAAGCCGTCTACCGTGACCACCCGGTTCCGGTACCGGTAGGCGACCCGCAGCGCGACGTCGGCGAACGGATTGCCGTCCGATGGTCCGGTCCAGGTGACTTCATGCACTCCCCACCGCTCGACCGGGGCGGTGGGGAGGGGAAGCAATTCAACACTGCTCATGGCAGTCGGTCTCCCGCCTCGATCCACTCCGGCGAGAGGATCACGTGCTTGATCGTCTTGCGCAGGTACGAGTACGCGACGTGCAGCCGGCCGTCGCGCGTCTGCAGCAGCGTCGGGTACGAGTAGCCGAACTCGTTGTCGCGATACTCCTCGTCCTGCACCTGCAGGTTCCGCCAGTACGGCCAGGTCGCACCGTCGTCCTCTGACAGAGCCAGCGTGAGCGGGGTCCGCAGCGTCTTCCGCCGTATGCCGCCCTTGCCGTCCGGAACCCACCGGAACTGGTCCCGCTCTGCCGACGAGTCGTTGAAGACGAGGACGAGCCGTCCGTCGGCCAGCCGGAGCAGTTGGACGGCGGAGTTGTTGTTCGGCAGCGCTGTCCGCTCAGGCGCCGACCAGGTCCGGCCGCTGTCCTTCGAGACCGAGCGGTGGATCCGGTCCGCGGCCCGGCTGCGGAAGTACCCGAGCAGCTCACCCGGCGCGAGTTCGACCGCAGTCAACTGGACCTGTCCGACTCCCTCGGGCAGCTCACCCGCCGTCCAGGTGCGACCGCTGTCCGAGCTCAGCTGGACGACCGTGGTCTCACCGTTCTTGTCACAGTCGTACGCCGGCAGCAGCCAGTCACCGTTGCTCAGGACAACGAGCGGGTTCCGGATGAAGCTCCCCGGACGATCGAACAGTACGTCGCTCGGCCCCCAGCTGAGCCCGCCGTCGCGCGACACCCGGCGGAGCACCCGCGAGGTGCTCTGGTCGTGCGGCTCGTTGGAGGTGTGCAGCAGCCAGACCTCACCCGACGGCAGCACGAACAGCAGCGGGTTCTGCTCCGATCGCTCCGGATCCGCGGACATGGGCTCGGGGACGGACCACGAGGAAGAGCCGGCGGCGAACCGGGACAGGACGATGCTGGTCTCCGGCTCACCCTCGCCAGGACCGTTGAACCAAGCACAGAGCAGGTCGCCCGCAGGCGTCTCGACGAGGGTGGCGGCGTGGCTGTCACCGGGGTGCAGGGTCGGCAGCAAGGCTGTCTGCACGCCCGGCTCGGCCTCCGGCCGGAGCCGGCCGTCGAATCGGGGGTCGACGGCCGTGCCGGAGTCTGGAGACGTCACCATGTGAGCCCGGCGGCGGCCTGCGCCTTGATGTAGTTGGGGATGTCAAGCTGCTCGGCGACCTGCAGGGACGAGTCGACGTCCATGCCGTCTTTGAGCACGTGCTGGCGGAACACCTTGTAGAGCGGGATGTCCCAGTACTCGGTGTTCTGGTAGTTCTTCACCACGGCGTTGTCACCCCAGTACACAGCCGATGTGTCGATGCCCTGCAGTTGCGGGATCGCCGTACCGAACGCGTTCACCACCGCGTCCGTCTGCAGTACGGCCTTGACGCCGTACGACGAGATCCGGGTCTGGATCTCCTCCGAGACCAGGTACTTGATGATCTCGAGCGACGCCTCCTTGTGCGCCGACTGCGGCGGGATGAAGGCGGCGCGGGCATTCGGCTGGTAGATCGCGGTGGAGCCGCGGGACAGCACGGGCATCGAGGTGACGCCGATCTTCACGCTCTTGGCCCACTCGGCGTAGTCCTCCGCGTCGTCCTCCTCGACGTACAGCGGGTTGAGCGCATACGCGTTCAGCTTCGACAGCGTGTGCACCGCCATCGCCAGGTGGCCCGGGAAACTCATGTCGCCCTTGAAGAAGTCGTCCACCGTGGTGAAGGTGTTGCCGGGCAGCTGGAGGAACCGGTTGATGTTGTGGGCAACCGTCTTCCAGTCCGCCGTGGTCAGGTTGACCTTGATGTCCTCGGGCACCGGCTGCTCGCTGCTGCCGGGCACGAACGGGTACAGACCGAGCTGGTTCAGCGCCAGGTAGTTGTCCGGGTGCTGCATGAACCCCTTGTAGTGGTCGATGCCGTCCTGCCGGGTCAGCGTCTTGGCGGTCTTGTAGATGTCGTCGTACGTCGACCCGACCCGCGGGTACCGGACCCCGAACTTGTCGAAGATCAGCTTGTTGTAGAGCAGCACGTGCTCGTCGATGAACACCGGTACGCCGTACAAGCCGCCGTCGGAACGTGACTTGACGAGCTCGACCGAGCCCAGGTTCAGCGCTGGCAGGTCGATACCGGCCTGCTGGACCATCGAGGTCATGTCCTGGACCCAGCCGAGCGGCTCCAGGTCGCGGTCGATCCGGGTCCGCGGGTCCTCGATGATCAGATCCGGCACCCGGCCTGCCCTGGCGATGTCCTCGTACCGGATCGGGTAGTCCCAGGTGGCGTACTTGATCTTCACAGCGGGGAACTTGGCCCGGATCGCGTCGCCGAAGACGGTGTTGAAGTACCGGGACGCCTCCCGGCCGGCGTCGTCACCGCCGAGCTCGAACGGTTTGAAGTTCACGGCGAAGATGAACAGCTCGTCGTCGGCCACCGAGAACGGCTTGCCGTACTTGTTCGGGATGTCGACGATGCCGGCCGCGGAGCGCGCACCCGCACGCGGGACGGCGGAGGTCGAGCTGGTCGTCGCGGCGGCGGCCGTACCGGGCAGCGCGCCGCCGAGGGCGGCGAGACCGCCGAGCAGGGCGCCGTTCCGCACGAACCCGCGACGGGAAATACCTTGGTTGTCAGACATGGTGGGCCTTTCGTATGGGGCGGTGGTGTCAGGCTGTCGCTGCCGTAGCGACACCCAACAGGTCGAGCTGCTCCGCGAAGTGACAGGCGACGCGGCGACCGCCCACCTCCCGCAGCTCAGGTACTTCGGTGCGGCAACGCTCCTCGGCATAGCCGCAGCGCGGACTGAACGGACAGCCGGGCGGCACCTTGGACGGGTCCGCGATCTCGCCACGCAGCATGATCCGCGACCGCTTGCCGCGCGACGCCGGATCAGGATCGGGTACGGCGCTGAGCAGCGCCTCGGTGTACGGGTGGAGCGGCTTGCTGTACAACTCCTCGGTCGAAGCGCTCTCCACCAGCTTGCCGACGTACATCACAGCGACGTCGTCGGCGACGTGCTCGACGATGCCCAGGTCGTGGGAAACGAACAGGTAGGTGAGACCGGACTCCTCCTGCAGGTCCTTCAGCAGGTTCAGGATCTGGGCGCGGACCGATACGTCGAGCGCGCTGACCGCCTCGTCCGCGACCACCAGCCGCGGATCGGTCGCGAGGGCCCGGGCGATCACCACGCGTTGCCGCTCACCGCCGCTGAACGCATGCGGGTAGCGATGCGCGTACTCCGCTCGCAGTCCGACGCGTTTGAGCAGCGCCGCGACCTTGTCGTCGATCTCGTCGCGCGAACCCCGCTCCTGCACCCGCAACGGCTTGGCGATGATGTCGCGCAGCGTCTTGCGCGGATCGAGTGACGAATGCGGGTCCTGGAAGATCAGCCGCACCTGCGCGCGGTAAGGCTTCAGCTCCTTCTCGGACAGCGTCGCCAGGTCCACGCCGTCGTACAGGATGCTGCCCGACGTCGGTTCGTAGGCCCTCACGATGCAGCGGCCGAGCGTCGTCTTGCCGCAGCCCGACTCCCCCACCAGCCCGAGTGTCCGGCCCGCCTTGATCGACAGGTCGACACCGTCGACGGCCTTCACCACGCCGCGGTTCCGGCCGAAGAACCCGGTGTGCAACGGGAAGTGCATGGTCAGGCCTTTGGCCGTCAGCAGATCGCTCATCGTTCCTCCTCGCCGTACAGCAGGCAGGCGACGTCTGTGTCGTCGGACCGCACCCGCGTCGGCACGGTCGAATCGCACTTCCCGGCCATGAACGCGTCACACCGCGGATGGAACCGGCACCCCGACGGTCGTTCGTACGGCGGTGGCACCGTCCCGCGAACGGCGGCCAGCCGGCCCTGTCCGCGTTGCCCGAGCCGTGGCACCGATCGGACCAACGCTTGCGTGTACGGGTGTTTGGGCTCGCTCAGCACGGACGCGGCCGGTCCGTGTTCGACCACCTCGCCGAGGTACATCACCGCCACCTCGTCGGCGACCTGCGCGGCCACACCGAGGTCATGGGTGATCAGCATGATCGCCATGCCGAGCTCCTGCTGGAGGTCCTGCAACAGGTCGAGGATCTGCGCCTGGGTGGTGACGTCGAGCGCGGTCGTCGGCTCGTCCGCGATCAGCAACCGCGGCCGGCAGGACAGCGCCATCGCGATCATCGCTCGTTGCCGCATGCCACCACTGAGCTCGAACGGGTACGAATCCACCCGGCGCTTCGGGTCCGGGATGCCGACCCGGCCGAGGAACTCGATCGCGCGGTGGCGGGCCTCGACCTTGCCGACTCCTCCGTGCAGCCGGATCGCCTCGATGATCTGGTCGCCGATGGTGTGGACCAGGCTGAGTGAGGCCATCGGCTCCTGGAACACCATCGCGATCTCCGACCACCGCACCTGGCGGAGCCGCTTGTCCTTCGCGGCCAGCAGGTCCAACGGGTCGTCTGACGGCTGGTCGCCGTACAGGAGGATCTGGCCGCCGACGATCCGGGCCGGGTGCTCGACCAGGCGCAGGATGGAGCGTGCGGTGACACTCTTGCCGCACCCCGACTCCCCGACCACGGCCAGCGTGCGACCTCGCCGTACGGTCAGGCTGACACCGTCGACGGCCTTGACCACCCCGTCCTCGAGCTCGAAATGCGTCCGGAGATCGCGGACTTCCAACAAAGGCTGAGCCATCTGAGTGCTCCTACTTGTAGGGGTCCGCGGCATCGCGGAGGCCGTCGCCAACGAAGTTCATGGCCAGTACGACGACCACGACCGCGAGACCCGGCGCGAGCAGCCAGGGGGCGGTGGCGACCGCACGGATGTTCTGCGCGCCTTCGAGCAGCACACCCCAACTGACGGCCGGCGCTTGCAGTCCGAGACCGAGGAAGCTCAGGCTGGTCTCGCCGAGGATCATCGTCGGTACCGCCATCGACACCGTGGCGATGATGTGGCTGGCGAACGACGGCACCATGTGGCCGAAGATGATCCCGCCGCGACTGACCCCGTCCAGCCGCGCTGCCATCACGAAGTCCTCCTCGCGCAGGCTGAGGAACCGGCCGCGCACGTCGCGGGCCAGTCCGGTCCAGCCGATCAGCGAGAGGATCACCGTGATCGCGAAGTACCTGGTGAGTGGTCCCCAACTGTCGGGCAAGGACGCCGACAACGCCATCCACAGCGGCAGGGTCGGGATCGACATGATGAACTCGATGACCCGCTGGATCGCGTTGTCGATCGGACCGCCGAGGTACCCGGAGATGCCACCGATGAGCAGGCCCAGCACGGAGGCGGCGAGCACGCCGACCAGGCCGATCGACAGCGAGACCCGCGCGCCGTGGATGAGCCGGGACAGCAGGTCGCGGCCGGACTGGTCGGCACCGAGCAGGAAGAACGGATCACCCGCCTTGACCGGCCCGATCAAGTGGATGTCGGACGGGATCAGGCCGAGGATCTTGTACTCGTCGCCGCGGACGAACAGGCCGACGTCGACGATCTTGTTCTTGTCGACCGTGAAGGTCTGCTCGAACGTTTCCTGGTCGCGCGTCGACGAGTACCCGTAGACGAACAGGCCGTGCTCGGAGGAGAAGTGCACCCGTTGCGGTGGCGCGTACGGCAGGGCGGTGTGCGCCGAGTCGCTGGCGGCCGGCGCGAAGAACCCCGAGAAGACCGCGATGAAGTAGATCGGGACCAGCACGATCAGCCCGATCAACGCCAGCTTGTGCCGACGGAACTGGCGCCACATCAACCGCCACTGCGGCAGCGCGCCGTGGTCCCGCAGGCTCTTCACCACCTCGGGCTCGGCTTGGGGCGGCGGCGCAGGCTGTGCCTGGATTGTCTGAACCATCGGGGCCTATCCCTTCGACAGCCGGTGGCGGATCCGCGGGTCCCACCAGGCCAGCGCGAGGTCGCTGAGCATCGTGCCGATCACTGTCAGCGCACTGAGGATGAGGACGAAGCTGCCGACCAGGTACATGTCCTGGCTCTTCACCCCGCTGAGCAGCAGCGGGCCGCTGGTCGGCAGGCTCATCACGACCGACACGATCGTCTCGCCGCTGATCAGGCCGGGCAGCAGCCAGCCGACGGTGCTGAAGAACGGGCTGAGCGACATCCGGACCGGGTACTTGAGCAGCAGCTTCCACTCCGGCAACCCCTTGGCCCGGGCGGTCGCGACGTACGGCTTGTGCAGCTCGTCGAGCAGGTTGGCCCGGGTGATCCGGATCAGGCTGGCGGTGCCGGCCACACCGACCACGACTATGGGCACCCACAGGTGCGATATCAGGTCGAGCAGCTTGCCCAGGTTCCAGGCCGCGTCGGCGTACTCGGGTGAGAAAAGTCCGCCGACGCTTTGGCCGAAGTACCGGAAGCCGATGTACATCATCACCAGCGCGAGCATGAACTCCGGCACGGCCATCCCGATGAAGCCGAGGAACGACGCGAGATAGTCACCGGGCGAGTACTGCCGCAGCGCGCTGTAGATGCCGATCGGGAAGGCGATCGACCAGACGAACAGCAGGCTCGCGATCGACAGCACGATCGAGAGCAGCACCCGGTTGCCGATCAGGCTGGCCACCGACTGGTTCCAGGCGAACGACTGACCGAGGTCGCCGTGCAGGACGACGCCGGAGATCCAGGTCCAGTACTGCACCAGGAACGGCTTGTCCAGGCCGTAGTGGCGCTTGAGCTCGGCGATCTGCGATTCGGGGATGGCCTGGCCGCGGGCCTCGGCGTTCGCGATGACCGTGCTGGTGTAGTCGCCCGGCGGCAGCTTGATGACGACGAACGTGACGAACGAGATCGCCGCCAGCGTCACCACCATCCATCCCAGCCGCCGGGCGAGGTAGCGCAGCATCTACTGCCCGATCGCGAACTGCTCGGGGTGGACGATGCCGGGGGCAACGGCCTCGATCATCTGGTCCGGCACGTTGTGGAAGTCGTTCTTCGCGATGCCGTAGGTGTTCGGGACGCTGCTGGTGCCGATGTAGTAGAACTGGTCGGCAGCGATCTGCAGCACCTGCTTGCCCAGGTCGAGCGTCTTCACGGGGTCCGGCTCCTCGCGGCCCTTGGTGAACAGCTCCAGCTGCTTCTTGATCTCCGCCGGCGGCTCGATGCCCTCCTTGCCGTCGGACTGGTACCACTGCGCCCAGCCGATGCCGTACCGCGCACTGCCGTCGTTGGTCGGCACCCAGTAGTGGTCGCCACCGGTACCGGTCGGCAGGACGAAGGTGCCACCGGTCCACGTGCCCGCGTCGTGCTCGTTCGCCTTGACCCGTTCCTTGTAGAGGTCCTCGCCCATCGCCTGCGTCCGCAACTCGACGCCGACCGCACGCCAGCGCTTCTTCACCAGCTCGATCGCGTCGACGTGGTCCGGGAACGATTCGCTCACCAGCACCGTCACGGAGACCGGCTTGCCGTCCGCGCCCAGCCGCCGGCCGTCCGCGGCCTTCTTCAGCCCGGCCTTGTCCAGGAGCTCGTTCGCCTTGGCCACGTCGAACTCCAGGTACTGCGTGGCGAGCTGCTCGTTGTAGTACGGCGAATCCTTCGGCGGAGCGCATTGCCACGGCTCACCCTGACCGGCGTACACCGCGTCGATGATCTCCTTGCGGTTGATCGCATACGACAGACCGATCCGGAAGTCCTTGTTCGCAAAGAGGGCCCGCTTGACCGGGTTCTTGTGGTTCTGGTTGATGCCGATGATCATCGTGTTGGTCAGCTGGGTCGGCACCTCGAAGATCCGGTAGCCGCCCTTCTCCCGGTTCTGCGCCACCACCGGCTTGTTCTGCGGCGTCCCGAAGTTGCGGTACTGCATGCCGAACTCGCCGTTCATCACCTTCAGCAGCTCGACCTCGGCGTCCTGCACGACTTCGACCCGGCAGGCGTCGATGTACGGCAGTTGCCGGCCGGCGTCGTCGACCTTCCAGTAGTACGGGTTCCGGGTCAGGGTGACCGCGGAGCCCTTGCCCAGCGGGGTCGTCACCTTCCACGGCGCCAGCGTCGGCTGGTCCGGGTTCGTCCACGGGTTCTGCTTCTGCGCGAACAGGTCGACCCAGCTGCCGACGCCGGCTTTCTTCGCCAACGCGTTCGCGTTCGGGTTGTACTTGAGGTGGAACTGCTGGAAGTAGTGCTTCGGCAGCAGCATTCCGTACGCACCCTCGCGCAGGAAGATGCCGTCGGCGATCTGGTTCATCAGCGACGGCTGCGGCGCGGTGTACGTGAGCTTGACGGTCCGCTCGTCGACCTTCTCCATCTTCGCGATCTTGCCGGTGTCCGGCGAGGCGAACGCGTCGTAGATCCCGTCCGGATGTAGTCCGGCGTCGCACTGCACCTCGAGCAGCGTGAACAGCATGTCGTCCGCGGTGCACGGCTTGCCGTCGGACCACTTCAAGCCCTCCCGCAGCGTGAAGCTGATCTCCGTACTGTCGGCATTGACCGTGTACTCGGCGACGTTCGCCTCGATCTCCTCGTACCCGGGCTTACCGGTCTTGTCCGGCTTCCAGCGGGCCAAGGGCTCGTAGTGCAGGGCGTTCCACAGCCACTGGGTGTCTTCCTGCGTCAGCATCGCCGAGCGCCACGTCCCGCCGTACATCGCCTTGCCGGCCAGCGGTTTGATGACCGGCGGGTTCTTGGGCAGGCGCTCGGCCAGCGGGGGCAAGCTGCCCTTGTCCACCAGTGCCTTCAGCATCGGCGACTCCTTCTCACCGGCCGCGGCCGCCTGAGCACCGGCGCCCGCGGGCTTGGTGTCGAAGAAGCTGCAACCGGGCACCGTGGCTGCCACCAGCAGCCCCAGACCGCCTTGCAGCACCCGTCGCCGGTCGACCTTGCGTACGTCTCCAGACATCGTCACTTTCCTCACTGCTCGACCGTGATGTTGCTGAACTGCGCGGTTCCGTAGTCCACGAGGCCGTTGTCCTCCTTGCCCCCGTCGACCGCGAAGCCGATGTAGAAGGTCGGGCTCGGCATCGCGATCCGCTCGTAGCCGAACCGGTCCCACTTGGTCTTGTCGGTGGAGATGAAGGCCTCGAACTCGACCTCCCGCGCCTGCGGACGCTCACGCCGGAGCAGCCGCAACCAGTACTGCTTGGTGGGATCCATGTAGTCGTCGCTCCACGGCCACGGGCCGACACTGGGCTCCGCTCCATGCGTCTGGATCCGGATCGCCTGTGCCTTCATCCCGCCGTCGTCGGCCACACTCCCCGGGCCGGCCACGCCGTACCCGATCCCGCCGAACATGAAGGGCGCGGCCGGGTCCAGGCTGTCGCGGATCATCAGCCCCGCGACCAACCCGTTCGCCACCTTGTGCAGCTTGTCCAGCCGCGCGGTGATCTGCGAAACCGATCCCTGTCCGCCCACCTGCAGCTTGCGATAGACGTAGTGGAAGTTGCTGGACCGGTCACGGATCCGGCCGGATCCCTTGATGGTGAGAACGTTGTCGGAGATGCTGCCCGATCCGGCGAGCGGAGGCTTGCCCACGGCCGCCGAGGTCCAGCCCGGAGTCCCGGCCTGCACGTTGACATGCACCGGCACCGATGTCGACTGCGTCGCCGTACCGTTGCTGTCGGTCGCCCGCGCGGTCAGGTAGTAGGTGCCGTCCGCAACGTCTTTCCACTGTGCTTGGTACGGCGCTTTGGTCGCCGTGCCGATCGATTGGTCGCCGACGAAGAACTCGACCTCGGCCAGTTGACCGCCCTTGTCCGCGGCGGCAGACGCCTCGATCGTCAAGGTCGGCGCAGTCCGGCCGGCGATCACCTCGTTGTGCTTCGGGCCGGTGATCTGGACCGTGGGGTTGCCGACCGGGTCGGGGACGATCGAGTTGAGGTAGTTGTCCAGGTAGGTGTAGCCGTTCGGCGCGATCTTCTGGGCGTCGGACGGGTCGTTCGGATCGAGGCCGTTCGCCTTCTCCCACCAGTCCGGGATCCCGTCGTGGTCGGAGTCGGGCGCCGCCTCGGTCTGGGTCAGCACCGGGAAGCCGCCGACCTCCTTCTGCGAGTTGATCAGCCGGCCGGTGCCGTTGCGGGCGTCGTTGACGATGCGCGCGTCGGCCGCGTCCCGCCGCGGCAGGGTGGCGCCGGCGTTCGCGAGGACGGCGTCGTACGCCTTGGCCGCGGACTGCGTGTCGATCTCGTCCGCGAACGGCTGCGGCCGGGCCAGCTCGTTGATGCCGCCGATCGGGTAGCGGATGCCGCGGCGGTTGTGGGCGGTCACGTCCGGATGGCCTTCGACCTGGTTGCCGGCGACGTACCACTGGCCGCCGCGGTTCGCGCTCAGGATGACCGGGGCGACGTCGGACAGCGTGGTCGGACCGGGCTTGTAGTAATTGCCGACGATGTTGATGCCGTTGGCCCACTCACCGCCGTACACCGAGGTGTAGCCGTGGTCATAGACGACGTTGTTGCGGTGGTCGACCTCGAGATTGATGTTCTCGGTGTACCCGAATCGCGGCTGCCGGCCGCCCTGGTGGGCGATCAGATTGTGGTGGTACGAGTTGCGCTCGCCGCCCCAGATCCCGCCGTATCCGTGCCGGCTCTTCGGGTGCGCGGACAGCGCGAGGCCCTCGGCGATGATGCACCACTGGATGGTGACGTCGAAGTTCCCGTACGGCGACAGGCACTCGTCCACCGCCCAGCTGAACGAGCAGTGGTCGATGATCAGGTTGCGGATCTGCGGGCTGACCGAGCCGGGCACGTTGGTTTCGAACGCGTCGCCGGCGACCGCCTTGAGGTCGCCGAGCCGGAAGCGCAGGTAGCGGATCACGATGTCGTGGGCGCTGCCCTTGACGTTGGTCCCGTAGCCGGAGACGCAGATGCCGCCGCCGGGGGCGGTCTGGCCGGCGATGGTCAGGTTGCTGCCGGCGATCTCCAGGCCCGTCTCGAGCTCGATGGTGCCGGACACCCGGAAGACCACAGTGCGGTCGGAGCCGGAGACGGCCTCGCGCAACGACCCCGGACCGGAGTCGTTCAGGTTGGTCACCTCGTAGACGGATCCACCCCGGCCGCCCTTGGCCCACTTACCGGCGCCCTCGGCTCCGGGGAACGCCGGGAGCCTGGCCCGCGTGCCTGTCGGGACGGCGTGCGCGGCTGGGGTCCCGCTGATACCGACGGCGGCGGCGGTGCCGACCACAGCGGTGGTGCCGACGAAGCCGCGCCGGGTCCAGCCGGTGGTCGCGTCGGGTGAAGTCTCGGTCATCTTCTACGCCTCACTTCCCGCCTTGGCGGCGAAACCCAGCGGGCGACGGACGGGGCGGAAAACTGCCGGGTGCGGGCCTGCCGGGCGAGCCAGTGACGAATGCCTGGATGGTGAGATGAATATCTAGTCATTGCCGAATGGAATGACGCCCACATGGTTGCGGAGGTTACGAAGGGGTGTCAAGAGCATGTCGCAAGCTGACTCGCAATCGTTCCCGAACGCCGGGATCGCTGGCCGCAATCGTTTGCACGATCAACGTGCCGAAGTCTTGCCGGGGCGTCGGAACGGCGGCTACGATCCCCGCCAGCCGCCCCGCCAACGGAAGGTGCCCCTCCCCATGCCCGTCGCACCCGTCGCCGCCACCGCGCTGCGGCCGCTCGCCATCGGCGCCGCGAAGATCACCGGCGGCTTCTGGCGAGAGCGTCAGGAGGTCAACCGGACCGCCACCATCCCCGCCGCCGGCGACCGCCTCGAAGCGGCCGGAACACTGCGCAACCTGCGTCGTGCGGCAGGCCGCGAACCCGTCGCCGAGGGCTTCACCGGGCGGCCCTTCGCCGACTCCGACGTCTACAAGTGGCTCGAGGCCGTGGCGTGGGAACAGGCCCGCGAACCCGACGAGACCTTCGGTTGCTGGCAGGCCACCACGAGCTCACTGGTGACGGCCGCCCAGGAGCCGGACGGATACCTCAACACCCACGTCCGGCTGGCGGTTCCGGGCGGGAGGTTCAATGACCTGGAGAAGGGGCACGAGCTGTACTGTGCCGGGCATCTGCTTCAGGCCGCCGTCGCCCAGTTCCGAGCGACCGGTGACCGCACCCTGCTGACGGTCGCGATCCGGTTCGCCGACCTGCTCACGGATCACTTCGGCCCCGGGCGCACCGAAGGTATCGACGGTCATCCACTCATCGAGATGGCACTCGTCGAGCTGTACCGCGTCACCGGCACCAGGTCTTATCTCGAGCTGGCCCGGTACTTCGTCGAGGCCCGGGGGTACGGCCTGCTGGTTCCACCCGGTCACCACGGTCCGGCCTACTTCCAGGACCATCTGCCGGTACGTGCGGTTCGTACCCTCGCCGGTCATGCCGTGCGTGCGCTGTACCTCGCCTCCGGAGCAACGGACGTCGCGATCGAGACCGGCGACACCGAGTTGCTCGACGCGCTGCGGGCGACCTGGCGAACGATGACCGAGAGCCAGACCTACCTGACCGGTGGCGTCGGCTCCCGCTGGTACGGCGAGGCGTTCGGCGATCCCTTCGAACTCCCACCGGATGCGGCGTACTGCGAGACCTGCGCCGCCATCGCGAGCGTGCAGTGGAGCTGGCGGCTGTTGCTCGCGACCGGCGAGAGCCAGTACGCCGACCAAATCGAGCGCACCCTCTACAACGCGGTGATCTCCGGTGTCTCGCTGACCGGCGGCGAGTTCTTCTATGTGAACACGCTCCGAGTGCGCAACGACGCGTACGCCGATGACCAGCGCTCCGCCGTCGCCGGTCGGCAACCCTGGTACGGCACGGCGTGCTGCCCGCCCAACGTGATGCGGACGCTGGCGTCGCTCGATCAGCTGCTCGCGACCTCGGACGAGAGCGGCCTGCAACTGCATCTCTACGCTCCAGCCACGGTCCGTGCGGAACTGCAGGGCGAGCCGGTCGGCCTGGAGGTGACGACCCGCTATCCGTGGCAGGGCAACGTGACGGTCACGATCACAGAGTCGCCGCGGGAACCGTGGACCCTCCGGCTCCGGCTTCCGGCCTGGGCAGCCGGCTGCTCGATCACCGTCAACGGCGCCGACGAGCCAACGGGTCCGGTCGGCCGTGCCGTGCCACTGCACAGAAGCTGGCAGCGCGGCGACCAGGTTGTCCTCGACCTGCCGGTGCGGGCCCGCCGTACGGTGCCGGACGACCGCGTGGACTCGGTACGCGGCTGCGTGGCGATCGAGCGCGGACCACTCGTGTACTGCTTCGAGCAGCTTGACCAACCCACCGGTGTTGTCCTGGACGAGACGGCCGTCGTGCCCGGCGACCTGGTCGAGACCGACCGGCCCGACGTCCTCGGTGGGGTGACGACTGTTTCGGTGCCGGCCCGGCTGCGGGACGGTGCGGAGACGACATTGACCGCGATCCCCTACTACGCCTGGGCGAACCGGTCAGTGGGGCCGATGACGGTTTGGATCGATGCCCGCTAACGCCTCAGGAGTCGGCCGCGAGCCGCTCGGCCACCGTGCGGTCGGTGATCAGGACATCCACCCAACCGCCGAGCAGACCGGCCCGGATCGCGGCGTACTTGCGCATGCCGCCCGCTACCCCCACGGAGCGCAGGTCGTCGTCGCGCAGCCGGGCCGCGGACAGGCCCAGCACCCGCTGGTCGAGCTCGGAGCGAACCGGCTTGCCGTTCTCGTCGAAGAACCGCAGGCAGATGTCTCCGACCGCGCCCTGGTCGCGCAGCAGCTTCTGATCCTCGGCGGACATCGCGTTGCCGCTCTGCTTCAGCAACGGGGACGGCTCGAGGCTGCCGATCCCGACCAGCAGCAGGGTGAGCCGGGACCAGGCCTCCATCACCTCGCTGACCACGCCGTCCTTCATCAGGGTCCGTTTCGCGCTCGGACTGCCCACCAGACCGGGAACCGGAAGCTGGACCGGAGCGGCACCGGTGAGGTCCGCCAGCCGGCCGACCAACCGGGCGGCACGGGCCTGGGCCTCGGGGTTGCCGACGCCACCGAGGATCTGGACGACCTCTTCGGCGACCCGGGTCTGCCTCGGCGTCATCGACTCGACCGTCGCCAGCAGCGTGGAGCTCCAGGACGAGATCCCGATCCGGTCGCCGCCGGTGAGCGTGGTCTCCAGGTACACCGCGGCGGCCGCGCCGAGGGCAGGGATGATGTGCGCGTCGTCCTCGCCACTGGCATCGACCACGATCACCTCGCGCAACCCGTACCGCTGCTCGATCGCGTCCTCGAGCTCGGTGTGCACGCCGCTGGGCGGGATCACCACCGTGCGGACGATGCCCGCCACCACGGCCTGCTTGAGCAGCCGCGAGACGCGCGGCTGGGAGATGTGCAGCTGAGCGGCGATCTGCGGTTGCCGGACGCCCTGCTCGTGGTAGAGCTTCGCGACCTTGGTGAGCAGCCGCAGATGGTCGGCCGACGGGTGACCCTGCACTCCGCGCCCACCAGCCCGCCCCACACCCGCCGTCGTCATGCTCTCCGTCCCTCGGTTCGAGTCCTCGCTAGAGCATGCCACGTCCGGCGCCACCGGCAGTCAAGCGGCACCGGGCAGTGGACCAGATCGCGTCCGACGACCCGGCACCCCGAAGGAGAAAGATGACCTACTACGAGGATCCCGGCCCGGGCTACGGCGCGCTGCCACCGCGAGCCGCGGTCCGGTCCGACGCACCCCGGTTGAGCCTCAACGGGACCTGGCGATTCCACCTGGCCGACTCGGTGGCCGAGGCTCCGGACGGCTTCGAGCGGGCGGACTACGACGACTCGGGCTGGGACCGGCTCACGGTGCCGTCCAGCTGGCCGATGCACGGGTTCGGCCGGCCGGCGTACACCAACATCCCCTACCCGTTCCCGGTCGACCCGCCGTTCGTGCCGGACGAGAACCCGACGGGTGACCACCGGGTCGAGTTCGACCTGCCCGAGGCGTGGCGGGACCTGCCCGCCGTACTGCGGTTCGACGGCGTGGACTCCTGCGCGCGGGTGTGGCTGAACGGTACGGAGCTCGGGGTCGTCCGGGGCAGCCGGTTGCCGAGTGAGTTCGACGTGAGTGCGTGGTTGCGGCCGGGGCGGAACCTGCTCGCCGTACGGGTGCACCAGTGGTCGTCGGGCAGCTACCTGGAGGACCAGGACATGTGGTGGCTGCCGGGCATCTTCCGCGATGTCACGTTGATCGCGCGGCCGGTGGGCGGCGTCGAAGACGTGTTCGCGCACGCCGGTTACGACCACCACACTGGCGCCGGGACGCTGCTGGTGGACTCCGTGCCTGGTGCCAGGGTGAGGATCCCCGAGCTTGGGGTGGAAACCGAGGCCGGCCAACCGGTGACGATCCCCGGTGTGGAACCTTGGTCGGCGGAGCTCCCCCGCCTGTACGACGCGGTGGTGGCGACCGCGGCCGAGACCGTCGAGCTGCGGATCGGGTTCCGAACGGTCGCGATCGAGGACGGTGTGCTGACCGTCAACGGGCGGCGCATCCTCTTCCACGGCGTCAACCGGCACGAGCACGACCCGGTGCTCGGCCGAGTGGTTCCGGAGTACCGG
The DNA here is from genome assembly GCF_004361855.1 of Kribbella caucasensis. Classification (GTDB taxonomy): domain Bacteria; phylum Actinomycetota; class Actinomycetes; order Propionibacteriales; family Kribbellaceae; genus Kribbella; species Kribbella caucasensis. Next base: position 288,885 of record NZ_SNWQ01000002.1, on the reverse strand, counting down.
CTGCGGCAGGAGCTGTTGATCATGAAGCAGCACAACATCAACGCGATCCGCACCAGCCACTACCCGCCGGACTCCCGGATGCTGGCGCTGTGCGACGAGCTCGGGTTCTGGGTGATGGACGAGTGCGACTACGAGACGCACGGCTTCCAGCCGCTCGGGTGGCGCGGCAACCCCAGTGACGACCCCCGGTTCGAGGAGGCCTCGCTGGACCGGATGCGGCGTCTGGTCGAACGCGACAAGAACCATCCGTGCGTGGTGATGTGGTCACTAGGCAACGAGGCCGGCACCGGCCGGAACCTGGACGCGATGGCCGCGTGGACCAGGCACCGGGACCCGTCCCGGCCGGTGCACTACGAGGGTGACCCGACGTGCGCAGCCGTCGACGTGTACAGCCGGATGTACGCCTCGCACGCCGAGGTGGACGCGATCGGCCGACGGGCTGAGGAACCGCTGCCAGATCCGGTACTGGACGCGCGCCGCCGGGCGATGCCGTTCGTACTCTGCGAATACTCGCATGCCGGCGGCAACGGTCCGGGCGGGCTGCCGGAGTACGAGGAGCTCTTCCACCGCTATCCACGGTGCCAGGGCGGGTTCGTCTGGGAGTGGATGGAACACGGCATCAGCCGGCCGGACGGCGGTTACGCGTACGGCGGTGACTTCGGCGAGGAGCTGCACAACGGGACCTACGTGCTGGACGGACTGGTCTTCCCCGACCTCACCCCGCAACCGGTGCTCGCCGAGGTCCGCAAGGTGTTCGAGCCAGTGCACCTGAAGGTGGACCCGGCGGCCGGTGTGCTCCAGGTGATGAACAGGTACGACTTCCTCGACACCTCGCACCTTGTCTTGCAATGGGCGCTCGGCGACGACGGTGTGGCGGTCGCGCGGGGGAGGTTGGCTATGCCAGTTCTGCCGGCCGGCGCGGAGGCGACGGTCGAACTGCCGAAGCAGGCGCTCGATCTGCCTGGACGGTTCGGTGAGCGGTGGTTGACCGTTCGCGCCGTCCTCACTGCCGACCACCAGTGGGCGCCGGCGGGTCACGAAGTTGCGTTTGCTCAGGCACAGGTGGCGTTTGCTCAGGCGTTGCCTGCGCAGGTCACGCCGAGCCGCAGCGGGGTACGCACGGAGTCCGGGGCACTCGTCGTGGGGCCAGGACGGTTCGATCCGCGCACAGGGAGGCTCACGCGGCTTCGGGAGTGGGACATCGAGCACGTGCCACTGGAACTGTGGCGCGCACCGACCCAGCATGATGCGCGGACCTGGGACGCCACCACGCTGGATCGCAAGACCCGCTGGGCCGCCGCCGGACTCCACCGCCTGCGGTACCGCACCGTCTCCGTCGAGACCGGCGACGGTGGGCTGATCGTCGCCACCTTGGTGGGGCCGGCCGCGATCGACGCGGCGGCGCTCGCGACATACCGGTGGACCTCGGAAGGCGACCGGCTGACGGCCGACGTCGAAGTCGAGCCGGTCGGCAACTGGACGGTGCCGTGGGCAAGGATCGGCGTGACGCTCGGCCTGCCGGCAGGTTTCCGGGATCTCACCTGGTTCGGCCTCGGCCCGGCCCAGGCGTACCCGGACGCACGAGCCGCGGCCCGCGTAGGCCGCTTCACCAGGTCGATCGACGAGCTCCAGGTCCCCTACCTCTATCCGCAGGAGAACGGCGCTCGCGCGGACGTCCGCTGGGCCAAGCTGTCCGGACCCGCCGGGTTGGTCAGGTTGTCGGCCGATCCCGTCCTGGCCTTGACCGTCCGCAGCTGGACCACGGCCGACCTGGCCGCCGCGGACCGCCCGGCCGACCTGGCACCCGGGCCGAACGTGTGGCTGACACTCGACGCCGCCCAGCACGGCCTCGGCAGCCCGACCAGCGGCGCTCCGATCCTCCCACCCTACGACCTCCAGCCCCGCCACCACCGCTTCACCTTCACTTTGGGCTGACCGCCCCAAACCGGAGCCACGTGCCTGCGAGGGGTTGTTGGGCCATGCCGGGCTTTGTGTGGTCGCAGACTCCGGCCGGGAAGATGGTGCGGAGGCGGGTCCATTGGGGATCGGTCCAGGTGACGTTGGCGTAGTCGGTTCGGGCTGGGGTGCGGAGGTGGCATTTGATGATGTCGGCGGCTACGTCGGCGCCGGCTACCTCGCGGGGGAAGGATGCGGAGGGGTAGAGCTGTTCGCAGCGGGAGGTGGGGTTGCGGTCGAGGGGTTGGGCGAGGAAGCCGTCGGGGGTTTGGCAGCCTTCCTGCAGGGTCGACGGGCGGGTGGCTGCGATCTTGTCGATCGGTGGGCGGGAGGACGTGTCGGCCGTGAGCGCCGTCAGCCACTTGTCCATTGAGGTGATGGCGTGTTGCAGGAGCGGGCTGGCGGTGTTGAAGAGGCCGTAGCGGGCGTCTTCGAGGAGGCTTACGTGGTTGGCGGTTGTGCCGTTGGCCTTCAGTAGGCGGGCTCGCATCGAGGACGTGTGGTACCGGACGTGGATGTCGCCCCAGGATTGGGTGTCGTAGTAGGCGCGGTAGTCGATGATTGGGACGTTCGCGAGGCCTCCGCCGCCGTTGGTGAGGCGGCCGGTCCGGTACGCCGTACTCACAGCCGCGGGGTCGGCAACGGTGCGGTGGGCAACGATGTTGGCGTCCTGGTCGAAGCCACCGATCCGCTCGTTGAGGTCGAGGAACTGGTCGACGTCAATGGCGCCGGACTCCAGAGCCCGCAAGCCGTACTGAACGCCGACGTTGTCGAGGGGACGGCGGGCGAAGCCGGTCGCGGGGTCAGTGCCGTAGACGTTCAGAGCGTGGTCGTAAACGTCGCACCGCACGCCGCGAGGGCTCGTCACCGGGTCGTAGCGTTGCGGCAGCGGGACGATGTCGCAGTTGCGGCGTGGGTCAATTCGGCCGGCGCTGACGGCCATACTGGGCAGAGTCGCGTACGTCGCGAAGCCGGACACCAACCGCTTCTGCTCCTGGGTCCACGGGACAGAGGCGTCCGATGAGAAGTACTCGTTCAGCAGCCACGCGTCGCTGATGAACGTGACGGTGCCAAAGGCAACATCCGGGAACGAGCAGCCGACGATGATGCCGTCGAAGATCCCGGGATAGTTGTCGGTGATCTGGTGCGCCTGGTACGAACCGCCCGAGCAGCCGAAACCCACGGTGTACAAGGGCTTCCCGTAGTGCTCGACGAACATCTCCTTGGTCATCATCGCCGACTCGGCCGCGGTCAGGTCGTTGCAGTTCTGCCCGAAGACGTTCAGCGACGACGACATCAGCGCGTAGCCCTGACCCAGCAGGACCGGGTCGGTCACCCCACCGGTGGTGCTTCCCGACCGGTACCAACCACCCGCGCACCCGCCGCCGAGGGTGAAGATCGCGCGCCCGTTCCACCCCGCGGACCGCGTGACAGGCGAAGGCGGCGCATCACTGAGTGGATCATGCAGCATGCTGGTCTGCACCACGGCCCGGTTCGCGCTGCCGGTCTCCATCCGCACCACAAAGGGCACGTCCGTGGCCGTCCGGGCCAGATCACTCGGGTACGACGTCGCGCCCGCCGGCCATGCCTTCCAGGCATCCGCGGTCGTCCGGTAGAAGTAGTCCACCCGGGGCGCGACCGTGCAGTCGGCGTCCAGCGGCTCACCCAGCGTGCCGCCGATCACCGGCACAGTGAAGCGCGCCGTCTCACACACGAACGGCTGCTGATGCGGCCCGGAGAACACCGGCCCCTGCCGCGGGTGATTCCGTACGTCGAGCCGCGACCCCGGCCGTCCAACAGCATCAGCACGCAGCGTGTTGGAACCAGACCGCATGCCCCCGACCAACCCGATCAACGCGTCGTTGCCCAGGGCAAACGCCGAGGTGACGTCGGTACCGTTCAGCGTGACCCGTACTTCGTCCGCCCGTACCCCGGCCGGTACGCCGACCTGGACCAGCGCGTCACCGCCGGACACCGTATCCGGACGGCCGGACAGGATCTCCAGCCGCAAGGGCGGCGCACCAACAGCAGGTGTGACGAAGGACAACGGAGTGACGATGACGAGCAGACCAGCGATCGCGCGGAGCAGGCGACCGGTCGACCGGGGGCGGCGGTTCATGGTTCCTCCTACAACATCAGTGGGCGGCGACCTCGTACACGCGGGCGATGTCGGTCGCGTGATCGGACGGATCGGTGATCACCAGGCGGAGCTGGTCGACCGTGGCGGCCGGACCGGTAGCCGTTACCAGCGACTTCGTGTTGTTGACGAAGCTCCCGACCTGGACCCATCCGGCCGAGGTGTGCGCCTCGATGCGGAAGTCCGACAGCACGGTGCCGGTGGCAACGTTCGGGAACCCGAACCCGCTGTAGACGTCGATCTGGTTGACATCCTTGTACGTCCCCAGATTCACCGTCAACGTCGGCGCGGTGTCACCGACCGCGGACATCCACCGGCCGCTGTCGACACACGACCCGTCCACAGCCTTCGCGGCACCCGACGAAGCGTCGTACGTCGAGGAAGCAGTCACCGTCGCACCCCGAGCCAGGTGGTTCGAGCATGGTGACGTGGCAGCGGCACCGGCCAGCCAGTCGCGAACGAAGGCGCCCTGATACTCACCGCTGAGCAGGTTCCAGTTCTTGTCGAACATCACCGGCGCCCAGAAGTTGTCGAAGATCCACCCCATCCAGCCGATCTGCGGCCGCGCGTCGATGTACTGGCGGAACGGCAGCCCCCACCCGGACGTAGTACCGGCCGTCACCGAGCCGGCGGCCGCCGCCGGGTCCCAGCCGAACTCGGTCATCACGACCGGGATCGAGGCCGACGCGTTGCCGAACTTCGCATCCAGGTTCGCCGCGGTGGCCGGCCCCTGGTTCGGGTAGAGGTGGTAGACGTAGGCGATGTTGCCACCGGCGATCGGATCCGTCAGCGCGCCGTTGAGCCGGGTGCTCCAGGCCGGGCTGCCCATCAGGATCACGTTGTCGGCGACCGACCGGATCGACGTCACGACCGGCTGGATGTAGGCCTTCCAGGTGGCCCAGCTGTCCGGGTTGATCGGCTCGTTGAACACCTCGAACAGGACGTTCGGGTTGCTCGCGTACCGCGGCGCGATGTAGTCCCAGAACGCCTTCACTTGCGACTGCGGTACTGCGCCCGTGGTGTCACCGTAGTTCCGGACCAGGTGCAGGTCGATGATCACGTACAGCCCCTTCGCGACCGCGTGGTCGACATAGGGCTTGATGTACTGCGCGTCGTAGGCGGCCAGGTCCTTGCCGAGCACCTCGGTGACCAGCAGCCGCAGGACCTTCGAGTTCCAGCCGTTCGACACGGTCATGTCGATCAGCTCGTTGATCGGTTTGGAGTTGCAGTCGGTGCAGACGTCGTTCTGCTCGGGCGCGATCACGGACAGGCCGCGCAACGTGATGTTCGTGCCGGCGCTGTTCTTGATCCGGTTCCCCTCGGTGTGGAGGGCCGGCAGCGCGGCAGCGGCAGCGGTAGGGGCAGCCGGTTCCGGACCGGGGACAACGGCCGAGGCGTCCACCAGGAGCGCCGAGGTGAGGAGGAGGGCGGAGGTGAGGGCGAGCAAGGACTTCCTGAACACAGGGTTTCTCCTTCGTGCGTTGACCACCTGGAGTTTCCGGCCCCGGGTGACAGCCTCCCTTCAGTCGCGATGCGTGCGGATGTGGTCCGGCCAGGCCAGCCGGACGCCGAGGCCGTCAGCCAGCAACCGCTGGTAGTCGGCCAGGTGGGCGGGATCGTTGCGGACCTTGCGCGGCGACAGCCCGTTGGCCAGGCAGAAGCTGACCAGCGCGCCGACCGCCTCGCCGATGCTCCACTCGACCGGGTGCAACCGGTAGCACCCGTTGGTGATGTGCGTGGAGCCGATGTTCTTGTTGGCCGGCAGCAGGTTGTCCACCCGCACCGGGATCAGCGCGCCGAGCGGGATCTGGAATGGATAGGCCTCGATGTCGACATACGTCCGGCCGGCCGTGCTCGGATGCAGGTCGATCCGGTACCGCCCGAGGCCGACGCTGTCCGCGAACACCTCGCTGCCGGCGCCATCCGGCCGCGCCTCGACCCCGACGTGCTGCTCGAGCACCGTGAACTCCGCCGCGATCCGCCGGGACTCGCGGATGTACGGCGACTTGGCCAGCCCGTCCGGCGTACCGGTGACATCCGGGCGGAGTCGCAGCCCGGGATATCCGGTCCCGCCATCCGGACGCGGGGCGTCGGTCTGCAGCCAGTGCAGGAAGGACAGCGAGAGCTCGCGCGACGCGGCGAGCGCGGCGTCCGGGTCGCTGGAGCCGAGAAGCGGCGTCTCCCAGTAGTCGATCTGCGGCCAGTTCACCACAGTCACATCGGATTCGACGGCACCATCGGCGAAGTTGCTGCGAGCAATGATCCGCCGGAAGTCCCACAAAGCAAAGGGAGCACGCTCAGCCGGGTTGGGCTCGAACAACCTCCACTCCCGCTGCTGCAGCGTGATCGGCACGACGTCGGCAAACGACAGCTGCGACCCAGGCCAAAACGGTGCCGCCCGCTCCAGCCAAGTCCCGTACGTCGACGGCCGGTCGATCGTGTGATCCTCCCCCGGCCGGTAGTCGAGCGCGAAGCACCAAGAGATCGCCTGCTGATCCAACGGATCGGCTACCGGCGGCGCATGCAGCTCGCCCGTGGTGTCCTGACCTTCAGCGCCGACAACATGTTCGACTCCGGCAAGCTCCAGCAGATCACCGAGCTCCGTCGCATCCACCACGTACGTCGCGCTGACGGTCAGCTCACCCCCGGTCCGCCGGTCGAGCAGCGTTACCGCCTCGATCTCATCACCACCCGCGTACGCCGCGATCGGCTCGTGCTCGAACCGAACCGTGATCCGGCCGCTGGCCCGCCACGGCGCCAGCATCTCCTCGATCACGGCGGCAGCGACACGTGGTTCGTGGCAGAACCGGCTGACGATCCCCCGGCCCGGGTCGAGCAGCGGATCGGCCGCCACCTCCGGACGCAACGGGTAGTTCCGCCGGTAATAGTCCCGGATCCGGCGGCGCAGCTCGGCGTACCCCGGTGCGGCGTACTCCTCGATCCACGGGTGCTCGTCGGGCGGCACCGCCTGGCTGGTCAGCTGGCCGCCGAGCCAGTCGGTCGGCTCGGTGAGGACGACCCGCCAGCCCAACCGGGCCGCGGTCAGCGCGGCGGCGACCCCACCCAGTCCGCCGCCGACCACCAGCACGTCCGTCGCGAGTTCCATCGGGCTCCTTAGTTTCAACGGGTTTCACGCGGCCCGGCGATGGTTTCGCCGGCCACGAGATCGCACTCGACCAACTCGCTGACCGGCGGTCGGTCCGGGTTCTCCACCCGTGCGACCAGCGCATCGATCGCGATCCGGCCGATCTCCTTGCGCGGGATCACCAGACAGTCCCAGCGATGCCCGGGTTCATCCCCCGACCCCTCCAGCACAGCGACCGACATGTCGGCCGGAATGCTCAGACCACGCGCAGCCAGCCCAGCGCGAAGCCCCTCGGCCAATCGGATGCTCTCGGCAACCACTGCCGTCTCCGGCCCACCGGCCAGTTCGTCCAGCCACGCCTCGCTCAACCAGGGCTCACCGCCGAACCCCGGCGACCGGTCGACCAAACCAAGCCGCTCGACGGCGCGCCGATAGCCGGTACGCCGGTCGTCGTACGACTCCTGCTCGATGCCCTCCCGCAGATATGCCAGCCGCCGATGACCGCGGGCGGCCAGCGACTCGACGATCCGCGCCGCGGCGCTCTCGTAGTCCGGCACGATGCACGGGATCTCCGCGCCCGCGACCTCCCGCCGACCGATGTGCACGAACAGGTAGCCGTCGTGCCACAGCCTGGCCAGCTCCTCCCGATCGGTCGCGACGCCCAGCAGCACGCTGCCGTCGGCGAGGTTGAGCCGGTTGGTGCCGTCCCGGTAAATCCGGCGCCGGCCGTCGCTGGCACCGGTCGAGGTGAACAGCACCAGGTCGTACCCGATCTCCTCAGCGCGTTCCTCGATCCCGAGCAGGAACTCGAAGTAGAAGTCGTCCCGCGCGTGCGGGAAGACGGCCTCGAAGGTGTGCACGCCGAGCAGCCGGTTGCGCTTGTTCCGCAGGTTCCGCGCGGCCGCGTTCGGGACGTAGCCGAGCTCCTTCACCGCGTCGAGGACGCGCTGCCGCGTCTCCGGCGGGATCCGGCCGGCATCGACGTCACCACTGATCACCCGTGACACGGCCGACTGCGACACCCCCGCGAGGCGGGCGACGTCGGATTGCTTCGGCGCGGATTTCCTCGGGACCCCGTTCATCGGGTCTCCTCCTGTTGAAGCCAGCAGTGGGTCCACTGGCCGTTCGGCAGCTCCGTTCGCGGTGGTACGGCCGTTTTGCAGACGTCCATCGCGAAGGGGCAGCGTGGATGGAACCGGCATCCGGACGGTGGATCGATCAGGCTCGGCGGCTCCCCCAGGTCTTCCGCGGTGCTGTCGAACAACGCATCCCGATCGCCGCCGATCCGGTCGGGATCGGGCGAGGAGTCGATCAGCAACTTCGTGTACGGGTGCAGCGGCGAGGCGATCACGTCGTCCTTCGGACCGCCCTCGACCATCCGGCCGGCGTACATCACCACGATGTCGTCGCACAGATAGCGCGCACTCGCGATGTCGTGGGTGATGTACAGCAGCGCCAGACCGTCCTCGGTCCGGAGCCGGTCGAGCAGGTTGAGCATCTCCAGCCGGATCGACACGTCCAGCATCGAGATCGGCTCGTCGCCGAGCAGCACCTTCGGCTCGACCGCCAGCGCCCGGGCGATCACCACCCGCTGCCGTTGCCCACCCGACAGCTCGTGCGGGAACTTGTCCACGAACTGATCGGCCGGCGACAGGCTGACCCGGTCGAGCAGCTCCAACACCCGCCGGTTCAACTCTGCGCGAGCCCGGACCCCATGATGCAGGCGCAGTGCACGTTCAAGGTTGTACCGGACGCGATGCAACGGGTTGAGCGAGCCAAACGGATCCTGGAAGATCAGCTGGACATCCCGGTGGTAGTCGCGCTCCTTGCCCCGAACCGCCTTCCCACGCAGGCGGATCTCGCCCGAGGTCGGCGGGTAGAACCGGGCCAGCAACCGCGCCAGCGTCGTCTTGCCGCTACCGCTCTCCCCGACGAGCGCGACGATCCGGCCGGGCTGCAACGCGAGCGTCGCGTCCTCGACCGCCCGTACTACGGCCGTTCGGCCTGCGCCGATGCGGACTGGGAAGTGCTTCGAGACCTCACGGGCCTCGAGAACGGGTTGGCTCATGCTCGATTTTCTCCCGACTGATGCAGCCTGCAGGCGACGCCATCCACCAGCAGCGGACGTTCCTGGTCGCAGCCCTCGAACCGGTCGGGGCATCGTGGGTGAAACGCGCACCCGGCGGGCGGATTGCGAAGGTCGGGCGGACTGCCGGGGATCCCGGATAGCCGACGCAGCGGAGAGCGAAGCGGTGGGAAGGAGTCGCGCAGCCCGCGGGTATACGGGTGGCGGGGGTTGGCGTATAGGGAGTGGGCGGTATCGATCTCGACGATGCGGCCCGCGTACATGATCGCGATCCGGTCGGCCAGTTCGAGTAACAGGGACAGGTCGTGCGTGACGAACACGACCGAGAATCCGAGCTCGCGCCGAAGCCGCAGCACCTGGGCCAGGATCTGCCGTTGCATCACCACATCGACAGCGGTGGTCGGCTCGTCCATCACGACCAGCTCGGGACCGCAGGCCAACGCGAGGGCGATGCTCGCACGCTGGCGCATGCCGCCGGAGAGCTCATGCGGATAGCTGCGGACCCGGTCCGCGGAGATCCCCACCATGCCGAGCAGCTCCGACGCCCGGGCCCAGGCGTCCTTGCGGCCGAGTCCCTTGTCATGCGACCGCAGTACGTCGACGAACTGCGCGCCGATCCGCATCACCGGGTTCAACGCGTCCATCGCGCTCTGCAGCACGATCGCCAGCGACGTCCAGCGGAGCGCTCGCAACTCGCTGGCACTGAGCGACACCAGGTCGACGGAGCCGTCCCGCGAGTGGAACTCGATGCTGCCCTCAGTGGTCACCGCGGGTGGGCGCTGCAACCGCGTCAAGGCAGTGATCAGCGTGGACTTTCCGGACCCCGACTCCCCCGCCACGCCGAGGATTTCGCCCCGGCGCAGCGTGAAGGACACGTCGTCGCAAGCGCGGACCGGCGCACCATCCGTCAGGTAGTCGACCGTGAGCCCGCGCACCGACAGAACCGTCGAATTCGGTCCGGTCGCAGCGGTCACCAGGCCGGGAGCTGGCTCGGTGATCATCAGACTTCACCTCTCCGGGGGACGAGCCGGGCGCGGGTGACCACCGACCGGCGGGCCAGGCGCAGTTTGGGGTTGGACAGTTCATCGACGCCGAAGTTGACCAGCGTCGCGGCGGTACCGATCAACGCGATACACAGCCCCGGTGGCACGAACCACCACCACAGACCCCGCAGTACGGCGCTCTGTTGCTGGGCGGACTGGATCATCGTGCCCCAGCTGATCGAGCCGGAGTCGGAGATGCCGAGGAACGCCAGCCCGGCCTCGGCCATCACGCCGCCGATCATGCCGTGCAGGAACATCGCCGAGATCCAGCCGGACAGATGTGGCAGCACCTCGGCGAAGATCAGCCGGCGATGGGGTTCGCCGAGCATCCGCATCGCCAGCACGAAGTCGCGGTTGCTCAGGCTCATCGCCTGCGCCCGCAGCGTCCGGGCGCCGCCCGACCAGCCGAACAGGCCGATGATCAGGGCGATCACCCACAGCCCGGTGCCCTGGACGTAGCCGGCCACGATCAGGATCAGCGGCAGCACCGGCATCACCAGGAACAGGTTGGTGAGGAAGTTCAGGCCGTTGTCCACCGCGCCACCGAAGTACCCGGCCGGTACGCCGACCGCGATCGCGATCACCGTGCCGATGGCGGCCGCGAGGATCCCGACCAGCATCGAACCGCGCGCACCCGCGATGGTCTGCGCCAGCACGTCCTGACCGAACTGGGTGGTGCCTAGCAGGTGATCCCTGCTCGGGGGCTCGGCGATCGCCGAGATGTCGTTGGCTCGCGGATCGCTCCCGAGCATTGGCCCGAAGATCGCCAGCAGGACGAAGAGGCCCAGCACGGCCAATCCGAACCGGACCTTCCAGCTGGTCAGCAGGCTTGCACGCATGTCCGCCTCACCCCCGTTCCCGGATTCGCGGATCCAGTACGACGTACGCCAGGTCGGCGACCAGGTTCGCCAGCAGGACCGCCAGCGTGATCAGCAGGAACACGCCCTGCATCATCGGGTAGTCCCGCTTCTGCAACGCCTCGTAGAGCAGGTAGCCGATCCCCGGGTAGCTGAACACGATCTCGGTCAGCAGCGCCCCACCGACCACACCGCCGAGCGCCATCGCGAATCCGGTGAAGCTCGGCAGCATCGCATTCCGGGCGGCGTACCGGAACATCACCCGGGCCGTCGACAACCCCTTCGCCTGGGCGAGCAGCACGTAGTCCTCGCGGACCGTGGTGACCGTCATGTTCCGCATCCCGAGCAGCCAGCCGCCGAAGGCCGAGAACACGATGGTTGCCGCCGGCAACACGCCGTGATGCAGCACGCTGACCGCGTAGGCAAAGCTGAACCCCTGAGCCAGATCGGCGTCGTAACCGCCCGACAACGGCGTCCAGCCGAGGATGAAACCGAACACCCACAGGGCCAGCAGCGCCACCCAGAAGTACGGCACCGAGGAGAGGAACGTGGTCAGCGGCGTCAGTACGGCGTCGAACCGGCTGCCCGCCTTCCAGCCCGCGATGACACCGAGCAGAGTCCCGATCGCGAAGGCGACCACGGTCGTCGTACCAACCAGCAGGAGCGTCCACGGCAACGCCTGCCAGACCAGATCGGCCACCGGCACCGGGAAGTTGACCACCGAGACGCCCAGGTCGAAGTGGCTGAGCTGCTGCAGGTAGTCGACGAACTGCTGCGCGAGGTTGTCCGACGGGTTGCCGAAGATCGCCCGGATCGACATCAGCGTCTCGGCCGGCACCTGCTGACCGCTGACCCGCTCGAGTTCCTCGACGATGGCCGACGACGGGTCGCCGGGCATCAGCCGCGGGAGCAGGAAGTTCAGGCCGATCGCCGCGGCCGCCGCGGCCAGGTAGAACCCGAGCCGGCGGAGCAGGAACGCCCAGCGCCGTTTCATCGGCCGTCTCCTTTCCTAGCAGGGATTCAGAGGTTTCTCAGAAGGGGAACTGCGGGGCGCGCCGGGCCGGAGGGGCGCACCCCGCAGTCGCTGGTCAGCTGCCGCGGCGTTGCAGCTTGAGCAGGGTGAGGATGGTGTCCGGGCCCATCCCGACGAACGGGATGTGGTCGAAGTTCTGCGGTGTCGGCCAGCCGGTCCACCGGGTCGCGTTGATCTCGACGAAGTAGTAGTTGTTGTAGATCGGGCTGAACGGCACCTTGTCCACCACGATCTTCTGCAACTGCTTGCCGAGCGACTTCAGCTCCGCCACGTCGTCCGTGCGCTGCATCGCGGCGATGATCGTGTCGGTCTGCGGGTCGTTCCAGCGGCCCTGGTTCAGCGTCGCCGCCTTGCCGATCGGCACCCGGAACGAGCTGTCCAGGAAGCTGTACACGCCGTACACCCCGGCTCCACCGGTCGACGCGGCGACCAGATCGAACTGACCGAGCCCCTGCTTGTCGTAGTACCCCGCGGACGGCTGCCCGGCGCCCTTCACCTCGAGGCCGAGGGTCTGCTTCCAAGTGTTGATCAGGATGTCGGCGTAGTTGCCCCAACTCCAGTCGGAGTTGAACAAAATGGTCGGCTGGTACCGCTGGCCGCCCTTAACCAACGCGCCCTGCTCGATCGTGTAACCGCCCGCGGCCAGCTCTGCCTTGGCCGCCGCCGTGTCGACCGTCTGGACCTTGCCCTTGTACGCCGGGTCGAGCCAGTCGGCGAACAACTGATCCGACAAGCCGGTCGGCCCGGCCTCGGTCCCCGGCCGCTGCAACGTGGTGACGACGGCCGTCCGGTCGATGGTCAGCGCCAGCGCCCGGCGTACGTGGACGTCGTCGAACGGGGCCTTCGCGGTGTTGAACAGGACCGACATCGCGCCGCCGTTGGAGTACAGCTGGTAGAGGTGCTTCTCCGGGTCCTTGGCGACGTACTCCTTCTCGCCGTTCGCCCACGAGTTCGACGCCCAGTCGACCTCGCCCTTGAGCAGCTGGGCCTTCAACGCGTCCGGGCTGGTCGGGATGATCTTGTATGTGGTCATCGGCAGCTTGCCGCCCCAGTAGCCGTCCCGCGCCTTGAGGGTGATCTGCTGCGGCTTGAACTCGGCCACCGTGAACGGCCCGGTGCCGACCGGTTCGGGGTTGGTCCAGGTGTTGAGGTTCTGCGACGCCCAGATGTGCTTCGGCACCATCGGCAGCAGGATGTTCGCGAACTGCGTCAGCGTCGCGTACGCCGGTTCGGCGAACCGGATCGCGACCTGCCGGTCGTCCACCTTCGTCACCGACTTGTAGGTGATCCCGGCGATGCTGAAATCAGGCTTGGCCAACGGCCGGCCAAGTGAGTAGACGGCATCGTCGGCGGTGAACTTCTGCCCGTCCGAGAACGTCACGTCACTTCGCAGCTCGATCGTCAGCAGCTTGCCGGCCTCGGAGAACGTCCAGCTCTCCGCCAGCCACGGCTTCACCACCGCCCCGTCGCCGTAGTCGATCCGGAGCAGCGGTTCGTAGACCAGCTCCATGTTCGGCGCCTTGTCGGTGGCCGGTCCGAGCACGTTGTAGTTGCGGACGAAGGTGGTCCCACCATCGGTCTTGGCGTGCACGATCGTGTCGGCGGTACCGGCCTTCGCGCCGGTCTGCTGGGTGGCCGCGGGGCCCGAACAGCCCGCCAGGATCATCGCGGCGGCCACCGCTGCGGCCACGAGGGCACGGGTCTTTCCAGTACGCATGTCAGGTCTCCCGGTACTGAGGGCGGTTGCATGTTCATACGTATGAGCACGCAATCAAACTCGTTCCGGGCCCTGCTCTTACGTATGCGCAAGAACTTAGAGACGTTAAATGCGCATGTCAATACCGTGACAACGAGAACCCGGCACGAGTTGTTGACAGCCGAAGCGGCCGGGCGTTCTGTGAGAAGAGTTCCTCGGGGGTGGAGCGGAAGTAGGGGTGGAGTCGTGAAGCGTTTCGTGGTGGCCGGCGTTCTCGGTGCCGGCCTGGTGATACCGCTGCTGTCCGTACCGGCCGACGCGGCGCCGGGGGACGTGGCGGTCAGTGACCGCACTTATGTGCGCTACGACGGTGGCACCGACCCGGTGCTGGCCGCCTGCTCGACGAACAACCGGCAGCAGAACGAGCCGACGGCGACCGTGGCCGCGCACAATCCGGCGCTGATGACCTCGGGGGCCAACGACTACTGCACGGTCCCGAACATCGGCGGCAACTGGGCGGGCTTCTACTACTCGGCCGACGGCGGTACGTCGTGGACCAACAGCCTGCTGCCGGGCTACCCCGGGGACGCGTCACCAGGCGGTACTGCGTCGCCGCTGCAGCGGATCGGTGTCAACAACGCCGGGGACCCGGTGCAGGCGTGGGACAACGACGGGAACCTGTACTACGCGGGGATCGCCTTCAACCGGGCCAGACCGGCGCTCGGCTCGATCTGGGTCGCCCGGTACGGATGGCCGGCCGGCGCCAGTCCGGCGTACCAGTTCACCACGCTGGTCGAGCGTGGGACGCCGAGCCCGATCTTCCTCGGCCTGTTCCACGACAAGATCCAGCTCGAGGTGGATCGCGGCGCCGACAGCGCGCATGCGGGAAACGTCTACGTGTGCTGGGCTCGCTTCACCGCGAGTGGTCCGAACAACGGGGTGTTCCTGGCCCGCTCGAGTGACGGCGGCCGCAGTTTCCGCAGCCAGAAGGTCTCGGACTCGGTCCACGGCAGCCAGTTCTGCGATATCGCGGTCACCAGGGACGGTGACGTCTACGTCGCGTGGCGTCAGTTCGAGTTCAACCCTGATCAGGGGCAGATGCAGGGCAACGCGGCTGTTTGGGTGAAGTCGACCAACGGCGGCAAGTCGTTCACCAAGCCGAGCGTGGCGACAGGCTTTGTCGGCTGGGACCCGGGCGACCAGACGGTCTCACCGGCCGCGTACGGCCAGGCGAAGTACGACGCATGTCTGGTGGGCGACGGGACGCTGGGGACTTGCGCGAGCCCCGAGCCGCGGGCGTTCGCGCGCGACTGCGGTGACGGACCACTTGCCTGCCAGTCCGGTTACGTGTTCCACCGGGCGAACTCGCAGGTCCGGATCACGGCTGACCCGACCGCGGCCGGTAATCCGGACCAGGTCTTCCTGGCGTACGACGGGAGCGTGCCCGGCACGGAGACCTCCACCGGTACGACGTACGGCACCATTGCCGAGGGCATCGGTAGCCAGTCGTCGGTCTACGCCCTGAACACGACGACAGGTGGTGCGACGTGGTCCACACCGACGCGGATCGACTCGCAGGAGCGCGGACACCAGTACTTCCCCGACATCGTGGCCGAGGCGGGCCAGTTGCACGCCGTCTGGCAGGACAGCCGGAACGACGCGGCGGCGGGTCCAGGCGGGCGTGACTTCCGCAGCGTGCCGGTCGGAAACATCGCTGTGGCGGCGAATCCGCCGGGCGCGGTGGCTGCCGCTCCCGGACTTGGGGCGTTCTACGCGACGTCATTGAACGGTGGCGCGAGTTGGACGGTCAGCGAGGTGTCCACGGTTCGCACGATGCCGCAGTACGAGCAGTTCGGTGACCGGGACGTGCCGTTCTTCGGTGACTACAACTACATCGCGGCATCGGGCTCGACGGTGTTCATGGCCTGGACGGATCACCGAGACGTTGTCCCGGGCAACGATCCGCGCTACCCGGTCGACGGCACGGACGGCTTCGACGTCCTCCAATGCCGGGTCGCCAACCCCGACGGCACCTTCGGCCCCGACACCTGCCCGAGCGCCGGCGGCCTCGACCAGAACATCTACGGAGCCGTCCGCTGAACAACTGTTGCGTCCGAAGAACCTTGCGTCATAGGCCAAGGTTCTTCGGACGTTACTCGAGGCGCCACGACAGCGGCATCGCGAGGACCCCGGTGGGCGGGAGACCGAGGGCCGTGTAGACGGACTCGGTGACGCCATCGAAGCTCAGCGGGGCGGCAGTGACGGCCAGGTCGTCGGTGGAAGTCGGCGGCCTCAGCCGGGCGAGCAGGTTGCGGTGCGGGGCGACCGTGAGGGCGATGTGATCGCGGTCCAGGCCGGCCCGGGTGCAGGCGAGTTGGAGGGCGCGTTCGAAGCCGCCGAGTTCGTCGACCAGCTTGCGTTCGTGGGCGTCGGCGCCGGTCCAGACCCGGCCGCGGGCCAGGGATTCGAGCCGCTCCTCCGGCAGGCCGCGATCCTGGGCTGCCTTGGCGACGAAGTCGGCGTAGATCCGGTCGAGGGTCTCCTCCAGCCGTGCCCACTGCTCCGGCGAGAACTCCTCCTGGGCCGAGTACATCCGGGCGTTCTCGCCACGGGACACGGCTTCCTGGGTGATGCCGATGCGGCCGAGCGCGTCCCGGACGACGCCCTTGCCGGTGAGCACGCCGATCGAACCGGTGATCGTGCCCGGCTGGGCGACGACGATATCGGCCGGCATCGCGACGAAGTAGCCGCCCGACGCCGCGACGCTCCCCATCGACGCGATCACTGGTTTGCCGGTCGAGCGCAGCCGGAGTACCTCGTGGCGGATGGCGTCGGAGGCGATGTACGAACCACCCGGGCTGTCGACCCGCAGTACGACGGCTTTGATCTTGTCGTCGTCGGCCACGTGGCGAAGGGCAGCGGTGATCGTGTCGGAACCAGTCCGCGGACCGCCGAGCGGGCCACCACCGGAGTTGCGCCCGACGGTGATGGCACCCGAGACGCGGATGACCGCGACGACGGGCTTCTGCGGCCAGGGCAGGTTGTCCATCACCTCATTGACCGTGCGCGGCGGGCGACGGTGGTACCGCTCGACCAGCAACCGGGTGGTCTCCCCCAGGCTCTTGCGCAGTTCGTCGTACACGTCGGAGCGATAACCGAGCCGGTCCACTAGCCCTGCCTCACGTCCCGCCTCGGCCGGCAACGGCGCGCTGTCGACGAGCTCACGGACCCGCGCGCTGTCGAGCTGTCGGCGGACGGCGATGCCCTCGACGATCTGCTCGTACGCCGACTCGGCCAGCCGCGTCGCCATCTCCTTGGCGGGACCGCTCATCTCCTTCTCGGTGAAGGTGTCGGCCGCGGTCTTGTACTCCCGGCGTTTGCCGAACTGGGGAATCACGCCGGCTTTGTCGAGCGCGCCCCGGATGAAGGTGGCCTGCACCGAGACCCCGGTGATGCCGAGCTCCCCCGACGGCTGGACCCAGATCTCGTCGAACGCGGTGGCCAGGTAGTACGGAACGGTGCCGGCGCCGACCTCGCCGAACGACTCGGTCCAGGCGACCGCCGGCTTCCCCGCGGCCCGGAAGTCGGTGACCGCCTCACGTAGATCCTGCACCTGCGCCAACGACAAGGCGGGCCCACCGACGTGCGCGACCAGGCCGACGACCGTGTCGTCGCGGGACGCTTTACGCAGGCCGGCGACCAGTTCCCGCAGGGTGGGCAGATGGCGGGCCCGGAAGGCGGCCAGCGGTGATGAGGGCGGCGTTTCCAGCACGCCCCGGGTCAGATCCAGCTCCAGCAGAATGCCCGTCATACACCGACCCTAGACGGCCGGGGCAAAACGTCAGAGGTAGGTCTGGGTGTTCGGTGGCGCGGACTCCATCCAGGCGAGGACACCGGTCAGGGCTTCCTCGGTCATCGCGAAGTGCACCGTTCGGTCCCGCAGCTCGGCGTCCACTATGACGTGACCGGCGTAAGTGACCAGCGGCTCGTTACCCATCGGGCGGCGGGTGGTGACGCCTTGCAGCTGGTGCCGGTTCACCACCAGCTTCGGCCACCAGGCGAGGCTGAAGACCCGGAACCACTGCAGTTCGTCACCGACGTACCGGGCCAGGCCGAGGGCCCAGCCGCGGCCGTGGTCCTTCTCGGCCAGTTGCAGGCTGCAATCGAACGTGCCGCCGTCCCTGGACAACCAGCGACGGCGGCACGCGAAAGCGATGATCAGCAGTACGGCAGCAAGGAAACAGACCCCGACCACATCGAGGACTGTCCTCATATACCGACCTCATTCCTGATGCCGACGGCTTGGCGGCATCTTCCCCGAACCGTACTGACTGACGCGATGTTCAATTATGGCAGGTGGGTTCAGTGCCAATGCGGCCCCACCCCACCGCCCCGGTCAGTCCGCCTGCTCGGCGGCCCGCAGCCGTGCCTCAGCGATGCGCACGTGCTCCTCGTGCTCGCCCTCGGAGCTGGTGCCGGCGGCGTGCGCCCGCTCCAGGTCCAGCCGGGCCTGCTCGAGGTCGATGTCGTGGCCCATCTCGGCGTTCTCGGCCAGGATCGAGACCCGGTCGTTCGCCACCGAGATGAAGCCCTCCGGCGCCGCCGCGACGAAGAACTCGTCGTCGACGGTCCGCACCTGGACGGTGCCACCCTGCAACAGGCCGAGCAGCGGCGCGTGGCCGGGCAGGATGCCGAGGTCACCGTCGGTGGTGCGGGCGATGACGATCTTCGCCTGCCCTTGCCACACCGTCCGCTCGGCCGCGACCAGCGCGACCTCCAGGTGCTTGCCGCTCTCGTCGGCCATCAGTGTTCCTTCTGCAGCTCGGCCCACTTGCGCTCGACATCGTCGAGGCTGCCGGTGTTGAAGAACGCCTGCTCGGCGATGTGGTCGCACTCGCCTTCGGTGATCTTCTTGAAGGACTCGATGGTGTCCTTCAGCGGCACGGTGGAACCGGCGATGTTGGTGAACTTCTCCGCCATGTAGGTGTTCTGGGAGAGGAACTGCTCGATCCGGCGCGCCCGGGCGACGGTGATCTTGTCCTCTTCGGAGAGCTCGTCGACACCCAGGATGGCGATGATGTCCTGCAGTTCCTTGTTCTTCTGCAGGATCTGCTTCACCCGGACGGCCACGTCGTAGTGCTCCTGGCCGATGTACTGCGGGTCGAGGATCCGCGACGTCGAGGTCAGCGGATCGACGGCCGGGTACAGACCACGCGACGCGATGTCGCGGGACAGCTCGGTGGTCGCGTCCAGGTGGGCGAAGGTGGTCGCCGGCGCCGGGTCGGTGTAGTCGTCGGCGGGCACGTAGATCGCCTGCATCGAGGTGATCGAGTGACCCCGGGTCGACGTGATCCGCTCCTGCAGCACACCCATCTCGTCGGCCAGGTTCGGCTGGTAACCCACCGCGGACGGCATCCGGCCGAGCAGCGTGGAGACCTCGGAACCGGCCTGGGTGAACCGGAAGATGTTGTCGATGAAGAGCAGCACGTCCTGCTCCTTCACGTCG
Source organism: Kribbella caucasensis (assembly GCF_004361855.1). Classification (GTDB taxonomy): domain Bacteria; phylum Actinomycetota; class Actinomycetes; order Propionibacteriales; family Kribbellaceae; genus Kribbella; species Kribbella caucasensis. The sequence goes on along the minus strand of NZ_SNWQ01000002.1, from coordinate 269,486 downwards.
CGGAAGTACTCCGCCATCGTGAGGGCCGACAGGGCGACGCGCAGCCGGGTGCCCGGCGGCTCGTCCATCTGACCGAACACCAGTGCGGTGTCCTTGAAGACGCCGGCCTCGTCCATCTCGTGGATCAGGTCGTTGCCCTCACGGGTCCGCTCGCCGACCCCGGCGAACACCGAGGTGCCACCGAAGTTGTGGGCGATCCGGTAGATCATCTCCTGGATCATCACGGTCTTGCCGACGCCCGCACCGCCGAACAGGCCGATCTTGCCGCCCTGCACGTACGGCGTGAGCAGGTCGAGCACCTTGATGCCCGTCTCCAGCATCTCGGTCTTGGACTCGAGCTGGTCGAAGGCCGGCGCCTTGCGGTGGATCGGCCAGCGCTCGGTGACCTCGAACTCGGACTCGTCCTGGTTCAGGCACTTGCCGGTCACGGACCAGACCCGGCCCTTGGTGACGTCGCCGACCGGGACAGAAATCGCAGAGCCGCTATCGCGCACCTCCGTACCGCGGGTCAGGCCGTCGGTGGGCTTCATCGAGATGGCCCGGACGATGTTGTCGCCGACGTGCAGCGCCACCTCGAGGGTGATCGTCTGGGTGGTGTCGCCCAGGGTGATGTCCACCTCGAGCGCGTTGTACATCTCGGGCATCGCGTCCGCGGGGAACTCGACGTCGACGACCGGGCCGATCACCCGGGCGACGCGACCGACACCCGGGGTGCGCGCCTCGTTGTTCTTCTCGGTAACCGTGGCAGTCATCTCTCTCACTCGCTCCCGGCGGTCGCGTCGGCCAGCGCACCCGCGCCACCGACGATCTCGCTGATTTCCTGGGTAATTTGCGCCTGACGCGCCTGGTTGAACTCACGCGTCAGCGACTCGATCAGGTCCTGCGCGTTGTCCGTCGCGGACTTCATCGCCCGCTGCCGGCTGGCCAGCTCGGACGCGGCCGCCTGCAGCATGCAGTATTGGATCCGGCTGGCGACGTACTTCGGCAGCAGCGCGTCCAGCACGTCCTCGGCGGACGGCTCGAACTCGTACAGCGGCAGTACCTCGTCCTCGGCCGGCGGCTCCTCGCCCTCGACGACCTCCAGCGGCAGCAACCGGATCACGTCCGGCCGCTGGGTCAGCATCGACACGAACCGGGTGAAGACGATGTGGATCTCGTCCACGCCGCCCTCGTCGGTCGGGGTCAGGAAGGCCTCGATCAGCGCGTCGGCGATCTCCTTTGCCCGGGCGAAGCTCGGGGCGTCGGAGTCACCGCTCCACTGCTGCTGGACCTCCCGCTGCCGGAAGGTGTAGTAGGCGATCCCCTTGCGGCCGCTCAGGAACGGCACGATCTCCTTCTCGTCCTCGCGGAGCAGCTGGTTCAGCCGCTCACCCTCGCGGATGACGTTGGAGGAGTACGCGCCGGCCTGGCCGCGGTCGGAGGTGATCAGCAGCACCGCCGCCCGCCTCGGGTTCGGCTTCTCGGTGGTCAGCGGGTGGTCGACGTTCGAGAAAGTCGCCACCGCCGACACGGCACGGGTGAGCTCACGTGCGTACGGACCGGCCGCCTGGGCGCGTTGCTGCGCCTTCACGATCCGGGACGCCGCGATGAGCTCCATCGCGCGGGTGAGCTTCTTGATCGTCGAGACCGAGGCCCGGCGCTCGCGAAGCTCCCGCAGACTGGCTGGCATGGTTGATCAGCCCCGCTTCTGCCGGACGATCTGCTCCTGCTCCACGTCCGCCACGTCCATCGCCTCGGCCTCTTCCTTGCCGGCCAGCAGCTCGCCGGTACCAGTCTGGAAGGTCGGCTTGAACTCGTCCAGCGCCGCCGTCACGGCCTGCGCCGCGTCGTCGTCGAACAGGCCCGACTCACGGACGCTGTCGAGCACCTTGCTCTCGCGCCGCAGGTAGTCGAGGAACTCGCGCTCGAACCGGAGCACGTCCGAGGTCGGGACGTCGTCGAACTTGCCCGTCGTACCGGCCCAGATGGAGACCGTCTGCTCCTCGACCGGGTACGGCGAGTACTGCGGCTGACGGAGCAGCTCCACCAGTCGCTGGCCACGGTCGAGCTGCCGACGGGAGGTGGCGTCCAGGTCGGAGGCGAACATCGCGAACGCCTCCATCGCGCGGAACTGGGCCAGGTCCAGCTTCAGTGAGCCGGAGACCTTCTTCATGCCCTTGACCTGCGCGGCGCCGCCGACCCGGGACACCGAGATACCGACGTCGATGGCGGGGCGGATGTTGGCGTTGAACAGGTCGGACTGCAGGAAGATCTGGCCGTCGGTGATCGAGATGACGTTGGTCGGGATGAACGCCGACACGTCGTTGGCCTTGGTCTCGATGATCGGCAGACCGGTCATCGAACCGCCGCCGAACCCGTCGGACAGCTTCGCGCAGCGCTCCAGCAGGCGGCTGTGCAGGTAGAAGACGTCGCCCGGGTAGGCCTCGCGGCCCGGCGGGCGGCGCAGCAGCAGCGACATCGAGCGGTACGCCTCGGCCTGCTTGCTCAGGTCGTCGAACACGATCAGGACGTGCTTGCCCTGGTACATCCAGTGCTGGCCGATCGCCGAGCCGGTGTACGGCGCGACGTACTTGAAGCCGGCCGGGTCGGACGCCGGGGAGGCGACGATGGTGGTGTACGCCATCGCGCCGGCCTCTTCCAGCGCGCCGCGGACGGCGGCGATGGTCGAGCCCTTCTGGCCGATCGCGACGTAGATGCAGCGGACCTGCTTCTGCGGGTCGCCCGAGTCCCAGTTGGCCTTCTGGTTGATGATCGTGTCGACCGCGATCGCCGTCTTGCCGGTCTTGCGGTCGCCGATGATCAGCTGCCGCTGACCACGGCCGATCGGGATCATCCCGTCGATCGCCTTGATCCCGGTCTGCAGCGGCTCGCGGACCTCCTGGCGGTCCATCACGCCGGCCGCCTGCAGCTCGAGCGCGCGGGTGCCCTCGAGGTCCTTGATCTCACCGAGGCCGTCGATCGGCTTCCCCATCGGGTCGACCACGCGACCGAGGTAGCCCTCGCCGACACCGACCGACAGGACCTGGCCGGTCCGGCGGACCTGCTGGCCCTCCTCGATGCCGTCGAACTCACCGAGGACGACGACACCGATGTTGCGGACGTCGAGGTTCAGCGCGATGCCCTGGGTGCCGTCCTCGAACTCGAGCAGCTCGTTCGTCATCGCCGAGGGCAGGCCCTCGACGTGCGCGATACCGTCACCCGCGTCGACAACCGTGCCGACCTCTTCCCGGGTCGCCGTCTCCGGCTCGTAGCTGGAGACGAAGCGATCCAGGGCGTCCCGGATCTCCTCCGGCCTGATCGTGAGCTCCGCCATTTGCTTCCCTGCTTCCTTGACCTAGCTGGCCTGTTGTGGCTCCCGAGGCACTTGCCAGGCCTGGAAGCCGGATATGTCGTTGAGGTCAGTCAGCCCGCGATGCGCCGTTGCGCCTCGTCGAGCCTGGCCGCGATCGTTCCGTCGATCACTTCGTCACCGATGTCCACCCGTACGCCGCCGACGACGTCGGGGTCCACGATCACGTTCAGCTGGATGAGCCGACCGTACTGCCGGCCGAGCACCTCGGCGAGCCGGCTGCGTTCCGCCTCGCTCAGATCCGTGGCCACCCGTACGGTCGCGATGCTGGCGCTGCGCCGGGCCGCGGCGGCGACCTGGTAGGCCCGCATCGAGGCCGCGAAGCCGCGTCCCCGGCCGTCCACCGCGCGCTCGGCCAGCCGTACGCTGACGGGATCGGCCTTGCCCTGCAGCAGACCGCGGATCAGCTCCTGCCGCGGCCCGACCGGGATGTTGCGGTCGCTCAGCTTGTCGCTCAGCCTCCGCTCGGCCGCGACCACCCGGTCCAGCCGGAACAGCTCGTCCTCCACCTCGTCCAGCTTGCCCTGGCCGTCGGCGTACGCGACGTCGGCCTGCACGCTCAGCTCGTCCAGCGCGTTGCCGAGGTCCCGGCTGCTGACCCAGCGACCGCCGACCGCGGCGGTCAGGATCTGCTCCGCGGGGGCGGAGACCTTGCCGCCGAACAGCTGCTGGACCAGGCCGACGCGCTGGGCCGACGACCGCGCGGGGTCGGTCAGCGCCCGGCGCAGCGAGCCGTTGCCGTCGAGCACCCGGGCGATCGAGAACAGCTCCTCGCCGAGGGTTTCGGTGACGGTGACACCCGCCAGGGCCTCCGTGGCCCGGGCGAGTGACTCCTGCGACGCGCCGCGCATCAGCCGTCCGTTCCGACGGCCTGTCGCGCGGACTCCGACGCCTCGAGGTCCGCGAGGAACCGCTCGACGGTGCGACGCTGACGCGCCTCGTCCTCGAGCGACTCGCCGACGATCCGGCCGGCCAGCGTGGTCGCCATGTGGCCGACCTCGGAGCGCAGCGACGCGACCGCCTGGGCCCGCTCGGCGTCGATCTGGGTCCGGGCGTGGGTCACGATCCGATCGGCCTCGACCTTCGCCGTCTCGCGCATCTCCGCGATGATCTGCGCACCCTGCTCACGTGCGTCCTCGCGGATCTTGGCAGCCTCCTGGCGGGCCTCCGCCAGCTGCGCGTTGTACTTCTCCAGCGCCGCCTTCGCCTCGGCCTGAGCCTGCTTGGCCTCGTTCATCCCGCCTTCGATCGCCTGCGTCCGGTCGGCGTAAGCCTTCTCGAACCTGGGAACGACGTACTTGGCGAAGGCGAACGCCAGCAGGACCAGGAAGACGAAGCCGAAGATGATCTCGGCGGTGTGCGGCAGCAGCGGGCTGGTCTCTTCGCCTGCGGCCTCGCTGAGCGGGAGCAACAGTGTCGTCATGTCTGGGTCCTGTCAGTCAGGGGACTTGGTCAGCCCTGGAACACGAAGGCAAGGGCGATACCGATGATCGCCAGCACCTCGGTCACACCGAAGCCGATCCAGGCGATGGCCTGCAGCTTGCTCTGGGCCTCGGGCTGACGTGCCGTGCCGTTGATCACGGCGGAGAAGATCAGACCGACGCCGACGCCCGGGCCGATCGCAGCCAGGCCGTAGCCCAGGACAGCGATGTCACCGGTCATCTCGAGAGCGCTCATTGCTGGTTTTCCTTTCGGTACGGATAGCGACTATCCGGGTTTCCGTTACTACGGGACAGTGGGTGTGCGGATCAGTGCTCTTCGGCGATCGCGCTGCCGATGTACTGCGCGGTCAGCACGACGAAGATGTAGGCCTGGATGACCTGGACGAACAGCTCCAGCCCGGCGATCGCCAAGGCCATAAGCAGGGTGATGATGCCGACGCCGCCAAGTGCGAGGCTGCCGGAGTGCAGCAGCATGTACTCGCCGCCGAGGACGAACACCAGCAGCAGGATGTGACCGGCGAACATGTTGGCGAACAACCGCAGGCTCAGGGAGACCGGCCGGACCAGGATGTTCGAGATGAACTCGATCGGGATCATCAGCGGCATCAGCCAGCCCGGCACGCCGGCCGGCATCGTCTGGTGCTTGAAGTAACCCCAGACGCCGTGCTTGCGGATGCCGACCGCGTTGTAGATCACCCAGCTCATCACCGCGGCGACGTACGGCCAGCCGATGTGGCTGAAGGTCGGGAACTGGATCAGCGGGATCGTGGCCGCGACGTTGTTCAGCAGGATGAAGAAGAACAGGCCGCACAGGTACGGCACGTACTTCATGTGCTCCGGGCTGCCGATCATGTCCCGGGCGATCGAGTTGCGGACGAAGTTGTAGCCCAGCTCGCCGGCGAACTGCAGCTTGCTCGGCACAATCGCGGCCTTGCGGGACGCACCCCAGAAGAACCACAGGATGACGACCACCGACAGCGCGGCGACCAGGACCGGCTTGGTGAACCACTCGACGCCCGAAAAGATGGGCGGAAGGTCGAAGCTCTGTGGACCGGGTGGGATGAACTCGGTCGAAACGCCGGCGATCACCGGGTCTCCTCTCGCGTCGTGCTCAAGTCGTTCGCCGTAAGGCTCAGGGCAATGCGGCTCAGGGCATGGCGGTCAAAAACATCAGACCCGGCAGGGCTCAGGAGCGCCCGTACCGGAAGTGCAACATCGCGATGGTGAGCCCGGCACCGAGGACGATGCCCACCGGAAGGAAGAACGGGGTGCCCAGCCAGCGATCCAGCCCGAATCCGATGCCGCCGTACACGACGATGCCACCGATCAGGTAGGACAGGACCCGCCAGCCGTCGCCCGAGGTGTTCGGTGTCGGCTTCGGATCCTGGTGCTGGCTCATGAGCACCCGAAACGTACCAGCCGGTGACGCGCCGGGTCACATCGGCACCCGTTTGGTCGCCCACATCCCTTGTCACGATAGGGCTAGCCGTCTTTTTGGGGCTTACCTGGCTGTTACGCACCGTGCTCATGCGGTCACCTCGTTGTCGAGGTCGTAGATCGGCACCCGCAGCCGGGACCAGGCCCAGATCTCGCCGGCCATCCAGCCCATCACGACCACCAGCGCGCTGATCCCGAGGGCGGTCAGGTTGACGTTCCGGGCCAGGCTTTCGGAGTTCAGGGCGAGGGCCAGCAGGCCACCGAAGATCGCGATCCGGCCGGTGTAGGAGGCCATCGCGATACCGAGTTGTGCGGTCGGCGTCGCGCGCCGGGAAAGGTGCAGGGCAACCAGACCCGCGCCGGAGAAGACGATCACCATCAGCAGACCCAGCAGCGCGCCCAGCAGACCCTTGAGTCCGGCGGCGACAGCGGCGACGGCGGCCGTGTTCACGCCGACGACCACAGCGGCGACGAGAGCGCCGCGCAGCATCGCCAATGCCGGATGCCGTGTGGCCTGGCCGGCTGTTTTCTGGCCACTTCCTAGAGGAGCCATAACTGGTGGTTCCGTCCTGCTGGCGACCCGGGTTTGTGGCCCGGTCGTCGGGTGGGCGGGGTCAGGGGTGACACTGTTCTTTGCTGGTGCTTGTGAAAACTAGCACAAAGTCTGCACGGTCAGCAAAACGGGCCCTGTTCCCGCTGTACGCGAACACCCTATCGGTAGCCCAGCCCCGTCACTGGTCTGGTCCCTACCCGGACCTTGACTCAGACCTTGGCGAGGGGTCTTGGGGTACGGCGCGGGAGGCCTGTGGTGAGGACGATCGCGGTGACTGCGACGGCCAGGACGAGGAGGACCGTCCACCAGGACAGGAGCAGGCCGAGGACGACGACGCCGAAGGCGATCAGGGCGGTCCAGAGGTACATCAGCAGGACGGCGCGACGGTGCGAGTGACCGCGTTGCATGAGCCGGTGGTGCAGGTGCAGTTTGTCGGCGGCGAACGGGGAACGCCCGGCCTTGGTCCGGCGGATGTAGGCCAGCGTCAGGTCCAGCGCCGGGATCGCGAGGACGGCGATCGGCAGGATCAGAGGCAGCAATGCGGGCAGCAGACTCGAGCCGCCGACCTCGTACGGGACGGCGTTCGGGTCCATCTGGCCGGTCAGGCTGATCGTGGACGCGGCCAGCATCAGGCCGATCAGCAGCGCGCCCGAGTCACCCATGAAAACCCTGGCGGGGAAGAAGTTGTGCGGCAGGAAGCCGAGACAGGCGCCGGCCAGCGCGACCGTGATCAGGGTCGAGGTGGTGGCGCGGTCGAGGTTCTGCTCGACGTTCAGCAGGTACGAGTAGGTGAAGAACGCGGTGGCGCCGATCGCGGTGACGCCGGCGGCGAGACCGTCCAAGCCGTCGACGAAGTTCACCGCGTTGCAGGAGACCAGCAGGATGCCCGCGGTCACCACGGCGAGCTGCGCGGGCGGTGGCGAGAGAATGCCGCCGGGCAACGGGATCCAGTACAACTGGATGCCCTGGACAACGAGTACCCCGACGGCGAGCACCATCCCGGCCAGCTTGGTGATCGGGTCGAGCTCGACCAGGTCGTCGACCACACCGACGGCGCAGATGACAACACCGCCGAGCAGGATCGCGCGGGCGTCGTGGGCGACCTGCAGGCTGTTGCCGAGGAACGGCAGGCTGGAGGCGACCGCGAAACCGGCGATCAGGCCGCCGAGGATGGAGACGCCGCCGAAGTACGGGATCGGGACCTTGTGCACGTCCCGGGTGCGGACCCGGGCGACCGCTCCGTAGCGCAGCGCGATCTGCCGGGCCACGCCGGTCAACAGGAAGGTCGTGGCCATCGCCACGAACAGGACCAGCAGATACTCGCGCACTAGTCCGCAGGCCTCACATCAGGAGTCTTGTCGTCGGCCGGCTTCTCGTCCACCGGCTCTTCCTTGGACGCCTCGGCGGCGGGTTCGGTTGGCTCCTCGTCCGCAGGCTTGTCCTCGATCGACTTCTCGTCCGCGGGCTTGTCCTCGGCCGGCTTCTCGTCCACCGGCTTCTCGTCCGCGGGCTTGTCCTCGGCGGGCTTGTCTTCGGCCGGCTTCTCCTCGTCTTCGGCCTTCTCGTCCTGCTCGAGGTCGGTCGTGGCTTCGGGGACGATCTTGCGGATGTCCTGCATCGAGAGTGCGCCGATGCGGACCACGTGCGGGATGTCGCCGGTCAGGTCGACGATGGTGGACGGCTGCCCGCCGGTCGACATACCGCCGTCCAGGTAGACCGCGACGGCGTCCTGCAGTTGTTCCTCGGCGTCGTACACGTCCAGCGCCGCCGGCTGCCCGCTCTTGTTGGCCGAACTGACCGCGAGCGGCCCGGTCCGGGACAGCAGTTCCCGGGTGTTCTCGTGATCCGGCACCCGAAGCGCGACCGTCCCCTGGGTGTCACCGAGGTCCCACATCAACGAGCCCTGCGCATGGCAGATCACCGTCAGCGGCCCGGGCCAGAACTCCTCGCACAACCGCCGGCCGGTATCGGGCACATCGGTGGCGAGCGCGTCGAGCGACTCGACGACGGAGATCAGCACCGGCGGCGGCATGTCCCGGCCCCGGCCCTTGGCGTCCAGCAGCCGTTGGACCGCGTCGGACTTGAAGGCATCCGCGGCCAGCCCGTACACCGTGTCGGTCGGCAGCACGACCAGGTCACCGGCCTCGATCGCGTCCACGGCGGCCCGGTACGCAGGCGCCAACTCGTCACCGGTGAAATCAAAGCGCTCGCTCACGCAGTGAATCGTGCCACCCACCTGGTCACCCGCTCCACTTGACCCACCCAAGCGCATCCCTGACAACCGAATGTCAGGAATCGAGCGGCCGATCCGCAGGCCTGCCTAGGATCGCGGCCATGACTTTGTCGCGGGAGTTCCTGGCCGGCCTGCCGAAGGCCGAACTGCATGTCCACCACGTCGGGTCCGCATCGCCGCGGATCGTCGCCGAGCTCGCCGCCCGGCATCCGGAGTCGCCGGTGCCCACCGACCCGGCCGCGGTGGCGGAGTACTTCACCTTCACCGATTTCGCGAAGTTCATCGAGATCTACCTGACCGTCGTCGACCTGATCAAGACGCCCGAAGACGTCCGGCTGCTCACGTACGAGATCGCTCGCGAGATGGCGGCGCAGAACATCCGGTACTCCGAGCTGACGGTCACGCCGCACACGTCGGGGCTCCGGGGCATCGCGGCGGAGGCGTTCTGCGAGGCGATCGAGGACGCCCGGACCGCGGCCGAGAAGGAGCTCGGCATCACGCTGCGGTGGATCTTCGACATCCCCGGCGAGTCCGGTCTGCCGGCCGCCGAGGAGACGTTGCGGATCGCGACCAAGATCCGCCCGGACGGCCTGGTCGGGTTCGGCCTCGGCGGCCCGGAGGTCGGCGTACCGCGGCCCCAGTTCGCCCCGTACTTCGAGGCCGCGCTGGCTGCCGGTCTGCACAGCGTGCCGCACGCGGGTGAGACCACCGGGCCGGAGACGATCTGGGACGCGCTGCGCGTGCTCAAGGCCGAGCGGATCGGCCACGGCACGTCGGCCATGCAGGACCCGGCGCTGGTCGACTACCTGGCCACGCACCGGATCCCGCTCGAGGTCAGCCCGACGTCGAACATCGCGACCCAGGCGGTCCCCTCGTACGCCGAGCACCCGCTGCCCGCGATGGTCGACGCCGGCCTGGTGGTCACCATCAACTCCGACGACCCGCCGATGTTCGGCACCGATCTGACCAACGAGTACGTCGTGGCGTCGGAGTTGCTCGGCCTGGACGAACAGGGCGCCGCCGAGCTCGCCCGGACCGCCGTACGGGTGTCGTTCGCCGAGGACTCGGTGAAGAACGCCGTGATCGCGGAGATCGACGCCTACGTGAAGGCCTAGGCTCCTACTCGCCGGTGCCGCGCGGGTCACGTGCCGGACCGGGAGCCTGGCTACGGTGAGAGAGATGTGCGGGCGGGACCGCGCCGCCCTCCGGCTGTGAGCTGGACTCGGGCCCAGGCGCAGAGATGTCCCGCGGTGAAGCCTGTTCGGTCTGCAACCGGACTGCGAACCCTTGCCAGTTGTGAGGCGGTTGGCCGGGCGGTCGATCAACAGACTGACCGGCCGACTGCTGCTGCGCTGGCTGCTGTACCTCCTGCGAAGGCGGCGGCCACTGCTGCCGCGAACGCGACCTCGACGCGGTACCCCTTGGCCTGGAACTGCCTCATCAGGTCGAGGTCGTACTGCCCCGAGATCGGGAAGGGCACGACAACGTCCATACGCCGGGCCTGCACATCATGGAGGGCCCATCCGCGCCAGGTCGCAGCATCCTCGCCATAGACTCCGGACGCGGTGTAGTCGTTCTCGAGAGCGCCACTCGCATAGTTGGGGTGCTTGTCGAGCAGTTCATCGTGGTCGAGGACGTAGGCCTTCTTCATACCGAGGCGCTCCATCGCCGCGGCCTGCATGGTGGTCTTCCCCGCGCCGGGCTGTCCGGCGATGAACAGGACGGTGGGCTGCCTCAGCAACCGGGACCGGCGGTGGTTGAAGATCCCGCTGCGGATCCGCCGCAGGTAGAACTCCTGCAGCTTGTCCGGCGAGAGCTTGCTCACACCTCACCGGCGCGGACCCGAGCCAGCAGCCCGGAGAACTCGGCGTTGATCCTCGCGATCTCGTCCTTCGCGTCGGGCGACAGGTTGCGCCGGAGCTCCTCGTACTCCGCGGACACGTCCGCCAGGCGGTCGGCCTCGGCATCGTTACCAGCGGCCTCGGCGGCGCCGATGCGAGCGCTGTACGCCGCGATCACGGCGCCGATCCGATTGCGAGCCGACTCGAATGCGCGCTCGTCGTCAAACGACCAGCGCGGGTCCGGCTGCGCGCTCTTGTTCCCCGTCTCCGTCACGTCTGGCCTCATCGTCGCCCGTGGACACCGCGTCCACGCGGAGCCAGATTCTATCGGCGAGCAGCGCCAGGAAACCCGTAGGCCTCGGGCAAGGAGCTCCCGCTCGAGGTCAGCACGCCGACGTTGAGGGGTTGCGTGCAGGCTGTCGCGTGGTTCCCTGGTTCGGTGCCTTCCTCGCGAAAGCTCCCTGCCGCCACAGCGGCCGTGGCGCTGGTGCTAGGCGCAGTCGCCGCGTGTACCGATGCCCCCGCCGACGTAGGTGCGACGCCATCGGTTGGTAAGTCCACACCCAGCACGCCCACGCCCGCGGCCCCAGCGGATGGTGAGTTGCCGCGCGGTGGGCGGACGATCTTCCCGAAGTACCAGCTGGTCGGGTACGTCGGGTTCCCGGGCTCGGCCGCGCTCGGGCCGCTGGACAAGGACCTGGACACGAAGGCGGCCAGGCTGGAGACGCTGGCCAAGTCGTACGCCTACGGCCGCACCCCGCAACCGGTGATGGAACTCATCGTGGTGATCGCGAAGGAGAAGCCCGGCAGGGACCGCATGTACCGCGGCTGGCTCGAAGACGACAAGATCCAGGAGTACCTCGACGTCGCCCGCAAACACCGGGCGCTGCTGCTGCTCGACGTGCAGCCCGGTCGCGCGGACATCGTCACCGAGGTGAGGCGGTTGGAGAAGTGGCTCGACGAACCGGATGTCGGGCTCGCCTTCGATCCCGAGTGGGCGGTCGGCCCGAACCAGGTGCCCGGCCGGGTCTTCGGCCACACCAGCGGCGCCGAGCTCGACGAGATCGCGTCGTACCTGTCCGGTCTGGTGAAGCAGCACGATCTGCCCGAGAAGCTCTTCGTCTTCCACCAGTTGTCGACCCGGATCATCAGCCAGGAGAAGGCGCTGAGACAGCACCCCGGCGTGGTGATGATCAAGTCCGTCGACGGCATCGGCCATCGCAAGAACAAGGAATCCACCTGGACCAAGCTCACCACGACGATGGCGCCCGATGTCCATGCGGGCTTCAAAGTCTTCTACAAAGAAGACGCCCGGCACGGCCCACTCATGACACCCCAACAGGTCATGTCCCTCAAGCCCCGCCCGGAGTTCGTCGTCTACGAGTGAATGCGGCGGCCGGTGGTGAAGCGGTGGCGGCCGGAGAGGTCGAGTTGGTCGCGGACCTCGGTGAAGAGGCCGGTGGCTGCGAAGACGGCGGGGGCCGACTCGCCTTGGACGTCGGCGTGTTCGCAGCCGAACCAGCCACCGGGTCTGAGCAGCCGGCCGGCGGTCGCGGCGACGACCTTGATCTCGTCGAGGCCGTCGTCACCGGACCACAGGGCCAGCGCGGGGTCGTGGTCGCGCACCTCGGTGGTGACGGATTCCCAGGCGGTCAACGGGATGTACGGCGGGTTGGCGATCACCGCGTCGACCCGGCCGTCCAGTTCCGGGAGGCAACCGTCGATGTCGCGCTCGTGCAGGGTCGCACCGGTTCCTTCGAGGTTGCGGCGAGCCCAGACACACGCTTCGGGCGACAGTTCGACCGCGTGCACGGTGCTGTCGGGGCGTTCGGTGGCGACCGCACCCGCGATTGCGCCGGAACCGGAGCACAGGTCGACCACCAGCGGCGACTTCACGTCGGCCAGCCGATCGAGGATCCAGCCGACCAGTACTTCGGTCTCGGGGCGCGGCACGAAGACGCCGGGGCCGACCGCGAGCTCGCGGTACCGGAACGCGGCTGTGCCAGTCAGGTGTTGCAGCGGTTCGCGTTGTGCTCGGCGCGCCACCAACTCGTCGTACCGGGTCTGCTGGTCGGCGGTGATCTCGATCAGGCTCAGGCGAGTCCGGGAGACGCCGCAGACGAAGGCGAGGAGTTCGGTGGCGTCGTAGTCGGGTGAGGCGACGCCCGCATCGGCCAGCCGGGTGGAGGCGGCGGCGATGAGTTGGCGTGCGTTCACCGGGAGGACTCGACCGCGTCCAGCCGGGCGGCCATGTCGGCGTCGGTCAGCGCCTGGATCACCGGGGCCAGGTCGCCGCCGAGGACCTGGTCGAGGTTGTGCGCCTTGTAGCCGACGCGGTGGTCGGAGAAACGGTTCTCCGGGAAGTTGTAGGTGCGGACCCGCTCGGACCGGTCGACCGTGCGGATCTGCGAACGGCGGGCGTCCGATGCTTCCTGATCGGCGGCTTCCTGAGCGGCGGCGAGCAGCCGGGAGCGGAGTACGCGCATGGCCTGTTCGCGGTTCTGCAGCTGGGATTTCTCGTTCTGCATCGAGACCACGATGCCGGTCGGCAGGTGGGTGATCCGGACCGCGGAGTCGGTGGTGTTGACGCTCTGACCGCCTGGACCGGACGAGCGGAAGACATCGATGCGCAGGTCGTTGGCGTCGATCTCCACGTCGACCTCCTCGGCCTCCGGGAGCACCAGCACACCGGCCGCGGAGGTGTGGATCCGGCCCTGCGACTCGGTCACCGGCACCCGCTGGACCCGGTGCACGCCGCCTTCGAACTTCAGCTTCGCGTACGGCGCTTCGCCGGGCTCGGGGGTTCCTTTGGCCTTCACCGCGACGGTGATCGACTTGTAGCCGCCCAGGTCGGACTCGGCGGAGTCCAGCACCTCGGTCTTCCAGTTCTGCGACTCGGCGTACTTCAGGTACATCTTCAGCAGATCGCCCGCGAACAGGGCCGACTCGTCGCCGCCCTCGCCGGCCTTGATCTCGAGGATCGCGTCCTTGTCGTCGCCCGGGTCGCGTGGGACCAGGAGCAGCCGGAGTTTCTCGGCCAGCTCCTCGCGGCGGGTCGCCAGCTTCGCGGCCTCGTCGGCGAACGCCGGGTCCTCGGCGGCGAGTTCGTTGGCGGCCTCGATGTCGTCGGCGGTCTGCAGCCACTCGTCATACGTGCGGACCACCGGGGCCAGCGCGGCGTACCGCTTGCCGACCTTGCGGGCCTGGGCCTGGTCGGAGTGCAGGTCGGGGTCGGACATCCGCCGTTCCAGGTCGGCGTACTCGGCCTTCAGGGTCTGTACGGCCTCGAACATCTGGGCACTCCCTTCTTGGTGAGGACACAGCCAGCAGTCAGGTGTGTGGACACAGAAACCGCGCGCCGGTCCGCTGCGACCCCTCAGCGGGGGCGCGGACCGGCGCGCGGTGGGACGGCTACTTCTTGGCGTAGCGCTTTTCGAACCGGGCGACGCGGCCGCCGGTGTCGAGGATCTTCTGCTTGCCCGTGTAGAACGGGTGGCACTGCGAGCAGACGTCGGCGTGGATGACGCCGTTCTCCGCGGTGGAGCGGGTCTGGAACGTCGCGCCACAGGTGCAGGTCACCGTGGTCATCACGTACGTCGGGTGGATGTCGCTCTTCAAGGGATCTCCTAGGTCTCAGGTGTCCCGGGTCGTCCGCGGGCGCAGACGTGAACCGGAACCGACAGACAAGTGTGCCACGGGCGGGCTCTCACATACCAATCAAGCCCGCCCCGGCCTCTTTAGTTGCCGTCGTCGGTGTTGCGGCCGCCGGCCGACGGGGTGGTCTTGTTGACCTGGAGCAGGAACTCGATGTTCGACTTGCTCTCCTTGAGCTTGCCGATCAGGAGCTCCAGTGCCGCCTGGCCGTCCAGCGCGGACAGCACCCGGCGGAGCTTCCAGACCACCTGGGTCTCGTCCTTGCTCATCAGCAGTTCCTCGCGGCGGGTACCGGAGGCGACCACGTCGATGGACGGGAAGATCCGGCGGTCGGCGAACTCGCGGCGGAGCCTCAGCTCCATGTTGCCGGTGCCCTTGAACTCCTCGAAGATGACCTCGTCCATCTTGGAGCCGGTCTCGATCAGCGCCGTCGCCAGGATGGTCAGCGAGCCGCCGTCCTCGATGTTGCGGGCCGCGCCGAAGAACCGCTTCGGCGGGTAGAGGGCGGACGAGTCGACACCACCGGACAGGATCCGGCCGCTCGCCGGGGCCGCGATGTTGTACGCACGGCCGAGGCGGGTGATCGAGTCGAGCAGGACGACCACGTCGTGGCCGAGCTCGACCAGGCGCTTGGCCCGCTCGATCGCCAGTTCGGCGACCGTGGTGTGGTCGTCGGCCGGGCGGTCGAAGGTCGACGCGATGACCTCGCCCTTGACGGTGCGCTGCATGTCGGTGACCTCTTCAGGCCGCTCGTCCACCAGCACGACCATCAGGTGTACTTCGGGGTTGTTCGTGGTGATCGCGTTCGCCAGTGCCTGCAGCACCATCGTCTTACCGGCCTTCGGCGGCGACACGATCAGGCCGCGCTGGCCCTTGCCGATCGGGCTGACGATGTCGACGATCCGGGTGGTCAGCACACCGGGCTCGGTCTCGAGCCGGAGCCGCTCGGTCGCGTACAGCGGGGTCAGCTTGTTGAAGTCCTGCCGCTGCTTGGCGATCTCCGGGTCCGACCCGTTCACGGTGTCGATCCGGACCAGCGGGTTGAACTTCTCCTTGCGCTCACCCTCCTGCGGCTGCTTCACCGCACCGGTGATGGCGTCGCCCTTGCGCAGGCCGTACCGCTTCACCATCGACAGCGCGACGTACACGTCGTTCGGGCCGGGCAGGTAGCCGCTGGTCCGGACGAAGGCGTAGTTGTCGAGCACGTCGAGGATGCCGGCGGCCGGTACCAGGACGTCGTCGTCGCTGACCGTCGGCTCCGGGTCGAACCGCTCGCCGCGGCCCCGGTTCCGGCTGGTGTCGCGGCCGCCGGTGTCGCGGCCGTCGCGGGTGCGATCCCGGTCGCGGCCGCGGCGACGACGCCTGCGTCCATCGCCCTCGTCACCACGGTCGTTCTGCCGGTCGTTCTGGCGGTTGTCGCCCTGACGGTCGCCCTGGCGATCGCTCTGCCGGGTGTCGCCCTGGCGGTTGTCGCCCTGGCGGTTGTCGCGCTGGTTCTGGTCGCGGTTTCCGTCCCGGTTCTGGTTGTCCCGGTTCTGGTTGTCCCGGTTCTGGTTGTCCCGGCCGTCGCGGTTCTGCTCGCGGTTGTCGCGGTTCTGGGTGTCGCGGTTCTGCTCGCGGTTCTGGTTGTCCCGCAGGTTCTGGCCGTCACGGTTCTGGTCGCGACCGTCACGCTGGGTTTCCCGCTGGCTGTCGCGGCCGCGGCTGCGGTCCCGGCCACCATCGCGGCCCTGGCCATCGCGGTTGCCCGACCGGTTGTCGGTCTGCTCGGCCTTCTCGGTACCGGCGGTCTCCACCACCGCGCCGTTCTGGGCGGCGACCTGCGGCGCCGGCTGCGTCTCGACGGACGCCTGAGCCGCGGACGCCTGAGCGGCGGGCGCCTCGGCTACGGACGCCTGCGGGGCGGAAGCCTTGGGGGCGGAAGCCTGAGCGGTGTCCGTCGCGGTGGCACGGGTACGGCGGCTGCCGCTCTCCCGCACCGGAGCCTCGGCCTTGACTGCCACCGGCTCCGCGGCCGCCTCGTCCAGCGTCGGCTGACTCGACCGCGAGCGGGTTCCGCTCGTCGAGCCGCCACCCGCCTGGGCGGCCTTGATCGCCTCGATCAGCTGGCCCTTGCGCAGCGCGCCGGTGCCCTTGATGCCGAGCGTCCCGGCGAGCTGCTTGAGCTCGGGGAGCAGCATGCCTTCGAGGCCGCCTCCGGCCTTGCGACGGCGCGTGGTGGCGCCGGCATCGGCCGGCGCAGCAGCGCCGCTGGAGGCTTCTACAGTTTCTGTCACGTGAGGTCCTTCCCACACGGATGGACGATGTCCTGAAAGGCTCATCGCCCGGAATCATCACCCACGACCGACGAAACGGCGACGTGGGCACAAGGGCTCTCGGTCGATCTGAGTCCCCCGGAAATCACCGGCGCAGGCGGCGCAAGTTCAGTTCACAGGAGGGTCGCCACGTGACACCTGGGTGCCGGGACACAGCCCGGATCGCGACGAGAGTTGCCGATCGCCTGGAGGGGATCGGGTGAGTCGAGACTAGCACCACTCCGGGTCCAACTGAGACTCGGGAGGTATAACGCGTGTCAGATCCGGATCATTCCGCCGACGGCGAACTTTCGCCGGCCACCTCACCTGACCAGACCTGTACACCGACTGGATCGACCTCGAGCTCGTACCGCGCCCACCCATCGGGCGCCGCAGGCAGTGAACCCGTCGGCACCGCAGGGATCCCGGCAGAGGTCTCACCTGGGCCGCCCAGGACGAGAACTGTCGGACCCGCTCCACCGATCACCGCCGGCCAATCGCTCCCCCTCAGTTTGTGCATCAACGCAAGGCTTTCCGGCATCGCCGTGGCCCGGTACTCCTGGTGCAGCAGGTCCTCCGTCGCCGTCAGCAGCAAGTCCGGCCGAGCGGTCACGGCCGCAACCAGTAGCGCCGCTCGCCCGGCGTTCGCGGCCGCTTCACTGTGCGGTACGACGTCCGGCAGCAACCCACGAGCCTCTTTGGTCAGCACCTTCGTCTGCGGCACGTAGACCACACCACTCAACCCCGCGACAGGCTCCAACCGGATCGCCCGGCCCGTCCCCGCCTCGATCCAAGCAATCGTGAATCCACCGAGTGTCGCGGCCGCGACGTTGTCCGGATGCCCCTCGATCTCTCCTGCCAGCGCGACCACGCGATCCCGGTCCAGCGGCGTACCGGTGAGCCCGTACGCCGCGGCGATGCCGCCGACGATCGCGGCCGACGACGACCCCAGGCCACGACCGTGCGGAATCCGGTTCTCGCAACGCAGGGTGAAACCGGGCACGGACGCGCCGAGCGACTCCAGCCCGGCCCGGATCGACTGAACGACCAGGTGAGACTCGTCGAGCGGTACCTCGCCCGCCCCCTCACCAACCACGTCGACGGTGACCCCGGAACCACCCGCGGTCACCGTCAGCTCGTCGTACAGGGTGAGGGCGAGGCCGAAGGCGTCGAAGCCGGGACCGAGGTTCGCGCAGTTCGCGGGCACCCGGACCCGGACGGACGCCGGTCCGGATCGATCCGACGCCATCAGATCAGGCGCCATCAGATCAGTCCGGCGACGCGGGCCACCTCGTCGGTGTCCGCGGCGGTCACCGGCGTCTCGACGGGCAAGGCATACGACAGCGCGGTGTCGATGTCCTTCAGGCCGTGACCTGTGACAGTGATCACCACTGTCTGCCCGCTGTCGAGCCGGCCGGCCGCCTTCGAAGCCAGCAGCCCGGCCACACCGGCCGCCGACGCGGGCTCGACGAAGACACCTTCATGGGCGGCCAGATCACGCTGGGCGGACAGAATCTGGTCGTCGCTGACGGCCTCGATCCGGCCACCCGACTCGTCCCGGGCGGCCTCGGCGAGCGTCCACGAGGCCGGGTTGCCGACCCGGATCGCGGTGGCCTTGGTGTCCGGGTGCTCGACGATCGCGCCGCGCACGATCGGAGCGGCCCCTTCGGCCTGGAAGCCCCACATCTGCGGCGTCCTGGTGGCCAGGTTGTCCTTCGCGTACTCCAGGTAGCCCTTCCAGTAGGCCGCGATGTTGCCCGCGTTGCCGACCGGCAGGAGATGGAGGTCGGGCGCGTCACCGAGCGCGTCGCAGACTTCGAAGGCAGCGGTCTTCTGGCCCTCCAGCCGGGCCGGGTTCACCGAGTTCACCAGCGCGACCGGGTAGGACTTGTCCAGCTCGCGAACGATCCGCAGGCAGGCGTCGAAGCCGCCGTCGATCGACACCAGCTTCGCGCCGTGCACGATCGCCTGGGCCAGCTTGCCCTTCGCGATCTTGCCGGCCGGGATGATCACCAACGGCAGCAGGCCCGCGCGGACGGCGTACGCGGCGGCCGAGGCGGACGTGTTGCCGGTCGAGGCGCAGACGACGGCCTTGTCCCCGGCCTCCGCGGCCAGCGAGATCGCCACCGTCATCCCGCGGTCCTTGAACGACCCGGTCGGGTTGTTGCCCTCGACCTTCAGCCAGACCTCGCAGCCGGTCTGCTCACTGAGCCACTGCGCGGCCACCAGCGGCGTCCCGCCCTCGCCGAGCGTGACTACTGGGGTCTCACTCGTGACCGGCAATCGGTCCCGGTACTCCTCGATCACGCCCCGCCACTGGTGGGCCATGGCTCATTCTCCTTCAACCCGCATGACACTGAGGACTTCTCGGACGATGTCCATTTCACGCAAGGTCTCTACGGTTGCGGACAGCGCGGCGTCGGTGGCGGTGTGTGTGACCACCACGAGCTGCGCATCACCACCCCGGCCCTCCTGGCGGACGGTCTGGATCGACACGTCGTGCTCGGCGAACGCATGCGCCACCGCCGCCAGTACACCGGCCTTGTCGGCCACGTCCAGCGACACGTGATACCGGGTCAGCGCGTCCCCCATCGGCCGGACCGACCGCTGGGTGTACGACGACTCGCCGACCCCCGGCACACCCTTGAGCCGGTTGCGCGCGGCGGACACCAGATCCCCGAGGACAGCACTGGCCGTCGGGGCGCCGCCGGCCCCACGACCATAGAACATCAGCTGGCCGGCCGCCTTGGATTCCACGAAAACGGCGTTGAACGCGTCGCGGACGGACGCCAGCGGATGGGTCAACGGGATCATCGCCGGGTAGACCCGGGCGCTCACCGAGTCGGTCGCCTCGTCCAGCTCGCAGATCGCCAGCGACTTGACCACGCAGCCCATCTCGCGGGCCGAGGCGATGTCGGTCGCCGACACCTCGGTGATGCCCTCGCGATGCACATCCGCGATGGAAACCCTTGTGTGGAAGGCCAAACTCGCCAGCAGCGCGGCCTTGGCGGCGGCGTCGAATCCCTCGATGTCCGCAGTCGGATCCGCCTCGGCGTACCCGAGTGCCTGGGCCTCCTCGAGCGCCTCGTCGAACCCGGCGCCGGTGGAGTCCATCTTGTCCAGGATGTAGTTCGTGGTGCCGTTGACGATGCCCATCACCCGGGTCACGTCGTCCCCGGCCAGCGACTCGCGCAATGGACGCAGGATCGGGATCGCACCGGCGACGGACGCCTCGAAGTACAGGTCGCGCTGGTACTTCTCGGCGGCGGCGAACAGGGCCGGGCCGTCCTCGGCGAGCAGCGCCTTGTTCGCGGTGACCACGGAGGCGCCGTGCTCGAGCGCGGTGAGGATCAGGCCGCGAGCCGGTTCGATCCCACCGATCACCTCGATCACGATGTCCAGGTCGCCGCGCGAGACCAGGGCCTGCGCGTCGGTCGTGATCAGCGAAGGGTCCACCGCGATATCCCGCGCGCGCCCGGGCCGGCGTACGGCGATGCCGGCGATCTCCAGCGGCGCGCCGACGCGGGCGGCGAGGTGCTCGGCCTGGTCGGTGAGGATCCGGACCACCTCGGTCCCGACGACGCCACAACCCAGCAGCGCAACCTTGAGGGGTTTCTCGTTCACAGGGGCATGTCTCCTAGTCCCGTGCAGTCGCGAGCATGTGCTCGGGGGTGTGGCTCGGTGTGCTGGGGTGAAGGGCTCGATGCGGAGCATCGTGACCTTTGCACCAGTGCAGCGAGGTGCGCCGCCGAGTGCAGCGCAGCACGCACGGGGCTAGGAGACATGCCCCTCAACTCCCATGTCCAGCATCAGCAGGTCGTCTTCGGTTTCCCGGCGTACGACGACGCGGGTGCGACCGTCCTTGACCGCGATCACCGGTGGCCGCGGTACGTGGTTGTAGTTGCTCGCCATCGACCTGCAGTACGCCCCGGTCCCCGGTACGGCGATCAGGTCGCCCGGGGCCAGGTCGGACGGCAGGAACTCGTCCTTCACCACGATGTCACCGGACTCGCAGTGCTTGCCGACCACCCGGGCCAGCGTGGGCTCGGCATCGGAGTACCGGTTGGCGATGGTGCAGGAGTAGTCCGCGTCGTACAGGGCGGTGCGGATGTTGTCGCTCATCCCGCCGTCGACTGACACATAGGTGCGCTCGGCACCGTAATCGAGCGCGACCTGCTTGACCGTACCGACCGTGTAGACCGTGCAGACGGCCGGTCCGACGATCGCGCGGCCCGGTTCGATCGACACCTTTGGTACGTCGACCTCCTGCGCGCGGCACTCGTGCTCGACGATCTTGCCCATCTCGGTTGCGAGCTGCGCCGGGTCCGACGGGTCGTCCTGGGTGGTGTACGCGATCCCGAAACCACCACCGAGGTCGAGCTCCGGCATGTCGACGCCCAGCTCATCGGAAACCCTTGCGTGCAAGGCGATCACGCGCTTCGCGGCCACCTCGAAACCGGATGAGTCGAAGATCTGCGAGCCGATGTGCGAGTGCAGCCCGAGCAGGTCGAGCTCGGGTGCTTCGTTGACTCGGGCAACGGCTTCATAGGCGGCGCCGGAGGTGATCGAGAAACCGAACTTCTGGTCCTCGTGTGCGGTCGCGATGTACTCGTGGGTGTGCGCCTCGACGCCCGCGGTGACCCGGACCATCACCGGTGCTATCGTGTCGCGCTCCCGGGCCAGCTCGATCAGCCGGCTGATCTCGTGCAGGGAGTCGACGATGATCCGGCCGACACCGGCGTCCAGCGCGCGGGCCAGCTCCTGCTCGGACTTGTTGTTGCCGTGGAAACCCAGTCGCTTCGGATCGGCGCCGGCCCGGAGCGCGACCGCGAGCTCGCCACCGGAACAGACGTCGAGGTTGAGCCCTTCCTCCATCACCCAGCGAACGACCGTCGTACACAGGAACGCCTTGCCGGCGTAGTACACGTCGAAGTCCTTGAACGCATGCTTGAACGCCCGGGCCCGGGACCGGAAGTCGTCCTCGTCCAGCACGTACGCCGGGCTGCCGTGCTCGGCGACCAGGTCACGGACGTCGACACCACCGACCACCAGCGAGCCCTCGCCGGTCTTCTTCGCGGTGTGCGACCACAGCGACGGGATGAGATCGTTGACGTCGCGTGGGGCCCGGAGCCAGGACGGGCCGCGGTGGCCGATGTCCGCGTGCAGGGCCCCTGCCTCGTGCGCCCTCACATCCGCTCCGGAGCGGAGACGCCGAGCAGGTCGAGCCCGTTGGCGAGGACGGTCCGGGTGGCGCCGACCAGGGTCAGCCTGGCCTTGTGCACCGGCTCGACCTCCTCGTCGCCGCGCGGGAGCACCCGGCAGCTGTCGTAGAACTTGTGGAACGCGGACGCCGTGTCCTCCAGGTAGCGCGCGATCCGGTGCGGTTCGCGCAACTCGGCCGCGGTCGCCACGATCCGCGGGAACTCGGCCAGCGCCCGGAGCAGGTCGCCCTCGCGCTCGCGGCTGAGCAGGCCCGGGTCGAACTCGTCCAGCTTGATCCCGAGATCGTCGGCGTTGCGCAGGATCGAGGCCAGCCGGGCGTGTGCGTACTGCACGTAGTACACCGGGTTCTCGCTGACCTGGCGGGTCATCTCCTCGATGTCCAGGGTCAGCGGGGAGTCGACCGGGTAGCGGCACAGCGTGTACCGGAGCGGGTCGACGCCGCCCTCCTCGACCAGCTCGGCCAGCGTGACGATGGTGCCGGCCCGCTTGGACAGCTTCATCTCCTCGCCGCCCTTGAGGATCTTCACCAGCTGGCCGATCAGGATCTCGATGTTGTGCTCGGGGTCGTCACCGGCGCAGGCCGAGATCGCCTTCAGCCGGTTCACGTAGCCGTGATGGTCCGCGCCGAGCATGTAGATGCAAACCTCGAAGCCGCGCTCGCGCTTGTTCACGTAGTACGCGGCGTCGGAGGCGAAGTATGTCGGCTCGCCGTTGGTCCGGATCAGCACCCGGTCCTTGTCGTCGGTGAAGTCGGTGGTCCGCATCCAGAGCGCGTCGTCCGCCTCGTACAGATGGCCCTGCTCGCGGAGCTTCTCGATCGCGTGGCCGACGCCGTTCTGCTCGTGCAGGCTGCGCTCGGAGTACCAGACGTCGAACTTGGTCCGGAAGTGGTCGAGCTGAGCCTGCTGCTCCTTCAACTGCCGCTCGTACCCCGCCTCGCGGAACGCCGTCGCCTGCTCGTCTTCCGGCAACGTCAGGATGTCCGGGACCTCGTCGACGATCTGCTTGGCGAGGTCGAGGATGTACTCGCCGTGGTAGCCGTCCTCGGGGATCTTGTGGCCGTGCGCGGCGGCTTGGAGGCTGGCCCCGAACTTCTCCATCTGGGCGCCGCGGTCGTTGATGTAGAACTCGCGCGTCACCACCGCACCGGCCTTGGCCAGCACCCGGGCCAGCGCGTCACCGACGGCGGCCCACCGGGTGTGCCCGAGGTGCAGCGGCCCGGTCGGGTTGGCCGAGATGAACTCCAGGTTGATCGCCTGACCGTGCAGGCTGTCAGTACTCCCGTACTCCGGGCCGGCCTCCAGGATCTGCGCGGCCACCTTGCCCTGGGCATCGGCCGCGACCCGGATGTTGATGAACCCCGGCCCGGCGATCTCGACCGCGTCGATGGCGTCGTCGTCGGTGAGCTTGGCCGCCAGCAACTCGGCGAACTGCCGCGGATTGAGCCCGGCCCGCTTGCCCAGCTGCATCGCCACGTTCGTCGCGTAGTCCCCGTGCTCGGGGTTCTTGGGCCGCTCCACCTTCAGCTCGCCCGGCAACCCACCGTCGAGCGCGATGCTGCCGTCGTCGACGAGCGCGGTCAGGGCCTGCAGGATCTTCTCAGCGAGCTGTTCCGGAGTCACCGCCTCAGCCTAATGGCCCCCGCCCCAAACCCCCGACCCACCATCCACAGCCCGGTACGCGGTCACTCCCAGGGATTCACCACAGTGATGCCGGTCTCGGCGAAGTCCTTCGTGGTCCGGGTCGCCAGCGTGGCGTCCACCACCCGGCAGATCGCGGCGATCTTCGCATCGGACGAACCGATCGGCAGACCGATGCGCTCCCGGCCGACCGCAACCTCCGCATAGAGCGCCGCGGCGTAGGCATCGAATGGCAGGATCGCGTCTACGCAATCCATGAAGACCTCACCTACCTTTTCCGACAACCGGGTCTTACGCCGCCCGGCCGGCAGCCGCTCGATGCCGTGCCGGATCTCAGCCACCGTGATAGCCGTTGTGTACAGCCCGTTCGGGCGCCGCGCCTCGTACCAACGCGTGACGGCTTGGTCCGGCGTCGGCTTCATCAGTTCAGAGGCGACATTGGTGTCGAACACGACGATCATTCGTCGAACTCCACTACCCGGATCGTGCCCTCCCGCGGCGGAATGTCCAGATCGACTCCACCGAGTTCGGCGGCGCTCTCGCGCAATCTCGTCAGGATGTTCTTGGGTTCATCTTCGGCCCCGACCGCCTCGACGATGATCGCCCGTACCTCTGCTTCCATCGACCGGCCGTGCTGCGCGGCCCGGATCCGTAGCCGCTGCTTCACGTGATCATCCAGATTACGCACGGTGATTGCCGCCATCCGCCACCTCCACTGCTCTCAGCGCTATCGATGCTATCACTGTCAGCAGCTGCTCGCGTGGTGTTCAGGCGGGGCGGAGGTGGAGGATGGCTGTTTCGTTGTTGATGGCGACGGTGGTGACCTTGAGGTTGTTGAGGCGAAAGTCGAAGCCGGGCTGCTGGCCGCCGGCGCTGACGCTGGTGTTCGCGGTGCTGCCGCCGAAATCGACGCCGGTGGGTGCGACGCGGCTGACGACGAGGGTGCTGAAGCCGGCGACGCTGCGCTTGACGGGGACCCGGGAGCCGGTTTTGACGTAGATCTCGCAGACGGCGTCGCGGCAGGACTGGTAGTTGTACCCGTCGGCTGCCCGTGGGCCTGCTGGCTTGGGCTTCGCCGTCGGCGTTGGCTTCGGGGTAATTGGGGTTGGGGTGGGCGTTGGCGTGGGGCTTGGGGTGGGCGTGGTGGCGGTCGGCGTACTGGCTGTGGGTGTGCTGACGGCGGTGTTTGAGGCTGGGTCGGGGTCGCCGGAGCAGGCTGTCAGGGTCGTGAGCAGTACGGCGGCCGTGAGGATGGTGCTGGTTCGCATGGGATCAGCCAACCGCAATCGGGGACCCGGGGTGGCGGGGTGTCACCCTCCTGCCACGGTCAGTGGGTGGCCGTGACCTGGATGAGGCTCTCGCGGACGAGCTTGGTGTCCCAGCCGACCGGTTGACCGTTGAGCTGCACCTTGACCGAGCCGCACGCATCGCCGGCGCAGCGGCCGTCGTACCGGACTCCCCAGAGCTCGAAGAACTGTTTGAGGGTCGGGCGCTCCGCGACGGTCTTCGCCTCGACGTACACGAGTCCGTCCGTGGAGTGCGTGTGGATCGCGGCCTGCTCGGCGCGGACCCGGTCGACGCCGATACCGGACGGGATCTCGACCAGCTTGCCGTCGACGGTGACGGAAAGCTTGACCGTGTACGGCGCCGGACCGCTGAAGTCGAGCGGCAGGCGTTCCATCCCGGCTTGGTCGATGTACGAGACCGCGTCGCGCGGGGCGTCCCACGGCGGCGGCCCGGACCGGATCTCGGCAGGCCCGGGCGGTGCGGGACCGACCTGGCAGGCGCTGAGTACGACGAGCAGACCCACGCTCAGTACGACGAGCAGACCTACCGGGGCGGCCGTGGTCCCCGCGCTCCCCCGGCGCCGGCTGCCTGCTCTCATGCAGAGCAGGTTTTCACGACCGGCCGGCCGGGTGAGTACGGGGTCGGATCGTCAGCGGACGCGGTCCTCCGACGGCATCAGGACCCACAGGACGATGTAGATCAGGATCTGCGGGCCGGGCAGCAGGCAGCTGACCAGGAAGATGAGCCGCATCGTGTTCGCCGACATGCCGAACCGGCGGGCCAGACCTGCGCACACACCGCCGATCCAGCGACCGTTCGACGGACGGACCAAAGTGCTTGCCATGAGGTCGGTTTTCCTTTCAGCTCTTGGGCTTACGACCACTATGACGTGTACCCGGACCGCGTCGATCCCACCACGCGGCACAGCCAGGGACCGTTCAGGGTGCCCCCGGTACGCCGCTCGGTGACGCACCCCGTCCGGCCGCTCCACGGAGTACCGGACACACGGACGCACGGCCCGGCCCCCGATTCGGGACCTGCCCGGTTTTCCTGCTACTGTTCTGCACGTTCCTGAGCCCCCGTAGCTCAGGGGATAGAGCACCGCCCTCCGGAGGCGGGTGCGCAGGTTCGAATCCTGCCGGGGGCGCACATCAAGACCATCCTGCCGCGCACAGAGCACCGCGCTGCGCAGACAGGCGGGTGCGCAGGTTCGAATCCTGCCGGGGGCGCGCGTTCGCTGGGCGTTTTGTGCCCGCGGAAAGCGCGGGCCCTGGCTCACGCGCCGTGTTTTCCGGGGGCCAAGCCCCCAGACCCCGGCCGGCGGGGCTTCGCCCCCGGACCCCCTCCTCGGTTGGCCGTCGCGGGCCACGAGATCGTTCGCTCAGATCGCCCAAACCTGCGACCTTCGCGGATGTATGTGCTTACGCGAGAGGCCGCTGGTGGGAAAGCCAGCTCTGACCTGATTGGCGGACCGGGTTAGATGAACTGCTCCAGGAAGGCCCGTGCGTACGGCGTGTCGACCCGCTGGTAACCGCCGGTCGCGTTGCACGTCAGCGAGTTCACGAAGGAAGAGTCACCGGCCACGTACCGGCCGAGGAGCACCGGCCCGCCGGAGTCGCCGAAGCAAGAGCCGCCGCCGGCCTTGGAGTCGCGGTCGTTGATCTGGAAGGTGACAACCTCGTCCTGCACGTTCTTGAGGAACGACGTGGTGAAGCGCCGCTCCGGCACGACGATCTGCGACTTCTTCGCGCCGATGTCAACGCCGTAGCCAACCAGGGTGAACGTCTCGTTCTTCAGCGCGCCCTGGTTGCCGTCGAGCGTGCCCACCGGAAGTAGCGGCGCCGGCGTGATGCCCGGCCACTTCGAAGCGGCCGGCGCGTTCAGCACCACGACGCCCTGGTCGTGCTGCTTGGAGATCGACAGCTTGCCGTCCCAGCCGGGATCGGGGTGTGCGGTGCCGGTGATGTAGTTCGCCGCGCGGGCCGCGCTCTCCTGCGGGGTGATGCCCGGCGCGAGCGGGTCGAGCGGCAGGTCGGTGTTGAACGAGACGAAGACCTTGGTCGCCGGGCTCGCGGCGGTGTCCCCCGTGCAGTGGCCCGCGGTGAGCACCACCGTCGGCGAGATCAGCGTGCCGGAGCAGCGGAACCGACCCGACTCGGTGGTGAACCGGACGACGCCGACGTTGGTGTGCACCTCATCGCGCTGCCCGCCGGTGATCGCCGCGGCCGGCTGCACGGTAAGCAGCATGCCGGCAACAAGCGACAGTGCGCTGAGAACGCTCGCCAGGCGGCCGATCCGAACTCGTCGCATCATGGACTCCCCTCACCCAATGATGACTCGCAGTATGGTCAGCCCCGGCGACAGGTGCAACACCGCACACCTCGTCGATATGACCGCGCCGAAGGATGATCGCGACGGTCGAACCGCTGCGCGTGCTCTTACGCGGTTTCGTCTGCTGGTGATGGTGATGGGGCGGGCTCGGGGCGGCGGGTGAAGTGGAAGTACGCCCAGAAGAGTCCGGCCAGCGTGAAGTAGATCGCCAGGAGGATGGCCAGATAGGTGACGCGCTCAGCGAAGGCGCCCGCTTCCCGGTGCAACAGCACGTGGACGAACGCGAAGGCGCCGAGCAGCGAGAATCCTGCCCACACCGGCTTGGACCACGCGAAAAGTGCCGCACCATCCAGGAAAGACAACGGGAGCAGGCCAAACGCCAGGTTTTCGGCGGCCGCGACAGCGACCGCGGTCAGGGCGACCGCCACCAACTGGTAGGCGAAACCTCTGTCTTCGATGAACGGGCCGCGCAGGACCCAGGCCAGTACGCCCAACGCCGTGAGCGAGCCCGCCGACACGGCCGCGGCCAAGCCTTTCTGCCGGACGCTCAGCGCAGCCCCGGTGCCGAGCGCGGCCAGGGTGCCCAGAATCAGCCCCGGCTGGAGCCCGATCGCGCGGGACAGCGTCACGCAGATGATGGCGACGACGCCGAATGCCGGGAACAGCCGCAGGAACGCGCGGATGTCGTAGGCCTGGCCCAGGAACAGGTACTGCGACACCTGCTTGGCCGCGCTGATGACCAGGAACGCCACCGCCAGCCCTAGCACCAACGCGAGCGAGGACAGGTCGAAGCGGAACGACGGCTCGACGAACCCGTAGATGACGGCCCCGGCCACGGCGGCGAGGCCGGTCCCGAGCGCGAAACCGCAGCCGCTCGGACCACACAACGATGACCGCTCGCCGCAGCCGTCGTACCCGGTCCGCGAATGCCGCGAAGCGGTCGGCGTTCGCCGAGGCCGTGTCGTTGATGATGCCGATCGGCAGCGACAGCAACGCCAGCAACAAGATGGCCAGCAGGACGTTCTGGGCGATGGTGGGGAGATCCGTGCTGACCTCCCTCGGCGTCGGCACCGACTTGGGGAACTCGACACCGGCCTCCTTCCGGGGCGGTTCGGACGGCTCCGCGATCTCGGTTGGCGTCGGCTCGGTTGTGGGTGCGGCGGTGGTGGCCGGCGGTGAGGTAGGCGCGGCGGGGGTGGTCGGCCGTGAGGTGGGCGTGGCAGTGACGGTCGGCGACGAGGTAGGCCTCGACGATGGGGGGATGACCGGTACGACGGTGGCCGGGGCCGTCGTCCGGCGTTGCGGCGGTGGCGAAGTGGCGCTCGATGGTGGTGCAACGGTCGACGGGGCGACAGTCCGGGGCGGCGCAGTCTGGGGCGGGACAGTCGGGCCGGCTGTCGGCGACGACGTGACAGTCGGCGGTGGTGAAGCCGGACGCGGAGGCGGCCCGACGACCGCGGTGCCCGGGCCGAACGAGATCGCGTCGAGGCGGCCGGACCCTCGGACCGTGCCGTCTCCCAGCGTGCCGACGCATCCGCCGTCGCCGAACCTCAACGGCGTGTTGTTGTCGACGTTCACCACGCCGTTGGTTGTCCCACTGGTGGTCACCCCGTCGACGGTCAGCGTCACCCGGGTGCCGGCCCTGGTCGCGGTGATCTCGTGCCAGGCGTCGTTGAAGATGTTGGTGGGGTTCGTGACGTTGAACCCGAAGTTCAGCAGGTCCTGGATCTCGAAGTACACGCCGCCGAACGAGGTGCCGGCCCGCAGATCCAGAAACGACCCACCCGCACAGTCGTTGCCGAGCGTCGGGTCGGTCGCGGCCAGCACGCCGTTCGGGCCGACTACGAACGCCCGGTCGCCGGCGGCGGCGGTGTGCCCGGCGCCGTAGCTCGCTGTCCCATCCCACGTCACGCCGGATCCGCCGTACGAATCCGTGGTGTTGTCACCGGAGAAGTAGCTCGGGCCAGGGTCGGCTGCCGCCACAACCGCCCATGACAAGGCCGGGACCAGCACCGCCAGCGCGACCAGCGCCCCCAACCACCGTCGATCCCCCATCATGCACCCCAGGTCAGGCTACTTTCGCTCGCTGTGAGCGTTCCCAGCCGGAGAGTACCGACTCTAGGGTGCAAAGTTGATCATCGAACGACCTCCGCGGTGAATCGGTCGGCAGGCGGGCCGTTGAGGTGGCCGGTAGGGAGGGTTCGGCCGCAGAGGACCAGGAGGAGATGTTGGGCGGTGCCGGTGAGGGGGACGCCGGCACCGTGGGTCCAGTCGAGGTCGGTGGCGCGGAGTTGGATGCCGGTGAGGTCCACTCCGAAGTACTTGAGCTGGCGCGGTTTGATGTCGTCGAGGATGTGCCGCATGCGATCCAGCGGGACCTGGCGGTCGATGCCTAGGGCAACGGTGATGTCGAGGCCGTGGATGACGTCGTGGGACAGGGCGCCGCGGTAACCGCCGCCCGGCGGCTTCCACGGGTGGTGGATGTTCTTCCGCAGGCAATCCGTCAGCTCGGCCGCCGAGAGTTGAGCGGCGTCGTGACGGGCCTGGCGGTCGGCGAGGCGGTCGAAGTTGCCTCGGGCCTTCATCATCCCCAGGAGGAAGCGGGGCATGGACATCCGGTAGGGCATTGTGATGTGGGCAACCACTTCGCGAACGCGCCAGCCGTCGCACAGGGTCGGCTTGTCCCAGTCTTCCGAGGGCAGCGCGGTCAGCAGGTCGGCGAGGTCGGTCCGCTCCCCCGCGACGGCGGATCTGAGGTCGGTCATCTGCATTCTCCTTTCGCCCCACCGACGAACGGGTCCTGCGCCGACAGACACCTATCGAGAAACTTCCTCCAGCCGCCGAGTCAGGTAGCGACGCTCGGCGTCCGTGCCGGCCAACTCAACGGCATCCCGGTACGCCGCCGCAGCCTCGGCGTACCGTCCGAGTCGCCGGAGGAAGTCCGCTCGGGTCGCCGGGAGCAGGTGGTAACCGACGAGCGAACCGGCTGCCAGGTCGTCGACGAGCCGGAGCCCCACGGCAGGCCCGTCCGCCATACCGATCGCGACCGCACGGTTCAGCGCGACTACTGGGGTCTGCTTGAGCTGGCCATACAGTGCTGCGATCTGGGGCCAGTCCGTGTCGGCCGCCGTACGGGCGGTGGCGTGACAGGCGGCAATGGCAGCCTGCACCTGGTACGGACGGGGTGTGCCTCGCCGGAGCGCCGCGTCCAGGAGGTCCACGCCCTCTGTGATCCCGGCGTGGTCCCACCGAGTGCGGTCCTGCTCCTCCAACGTCACCAGCTCACCGTCTGCGGTCAGACGGGTGTCCCGTCGTGCGTCGTGCAGCAGCATGAGCGCAAGCAGTCCGGCCGCCTCTGGTTCGTCTGGCATGAGGTGCACGAGCAGACGGGCCAACCGGATGGCCTCACTACTCAGCCCGCTCCGGAGGGGGTCTGTGTAGCCCTCGTTGAACAGTAGGTAGAGCACAGCCAGTACGGCGGGTGTCCGCTCGGGCAGGAGGTGCGCCGGCGGCACGCGGTACGGGATACCGGCGTGCTGGATCTTCTGCTTGGCCCTGGTGAGCCGCTTGGACATGGTCGACTCGCCGACCAGGAACGCCCTCGCAATCTCCGCAGTACTGAGTCCGGCGAGTGTGCGCAACGTCAGCGCGACCCGTGCCTCCATGGCCAGTGCGGGGTGGCAGCACGTGAACATGAGACGCAACCGGTCATCCGGTACGTCGTACGGCTCGTCCGGCTCGTCGTCATGATCGGGGATCATCGCAGCCACCTCCTTCAGCTTCGCCGCGCCCACAGCCTCGCGGCGCATCCAGTCGACGGCCCTGTTGCGCGCGGTGGTGGTCAGCCACGCACCAGGCCGATCCGGTACGCCGTGCTCCGGCCAGTTCTTGAGCGCCGCAGCGAACGCCTCCTGCGCACACTCCTCCGCCAGGTCCCAGTTCCCGGTCACCCGGATGAGCGTGGCCACCACCTGACCCCACTCGTCCCGGAAGACCCGGTCGAGCTCCTCCTGTACGGCACCGGTCACACGTACTCCGGCGGAACGTCCAGCACGGGCCGGATCTCGATCGTGCCGTAGCCCGCCGCCGGGTGCTTGGCGGCGATCTCGATGGCCTCGTCCAGGTTGGCGCAGTTGATCAGCACGAACCCACCGATCTGCTCCTTGGTCTCCGCGAACGGCCCGTCGGTCAACAGCAGCTCGTCGTCTCGCACCCGGACCGTCGTGGCCTCCGACGGCGGCCGCAACCCGGCCCCGCCCTCGACCACACCCCGCTGCTCCATCTCCTCCGACCACCCGCCACACCCGTCGTTGGCATGCGCCTCGGCCGACTCGTCACCACAGATCATCAGCAAGTACTTCACGATCCTCCTCCACGTCGTCTCACCCCACCGACGAACAACATCAGCAGAAACAGACACCCCCACGGTAGGACCCACCAACCGCCCCCACGCAGTACCACCGGCGCACCTTCACCGCGCGCCTCTCGGGTTTGAGCACCAGCCGGCCACGAATCCGGCGAATCGATGACCGGTCGGTGCTCAAGGTGTGCGCCCCGGCCCGCACGGCCAGCACTTTGAGCACCGGCAGGCCACGGATCCGGCGGTCTGGCGACTGGCGGGTGCCCAAGGTGGAACCACAGCGGGCGCCCACTACGACAGCGTCGCCTGACTGTCGTACCCGCCTGCGACCCTGGGGGTGGGGCCGAGTTGCGGGAGATGGTGAGCGATGAAGGGTGACCGGGTAGAGATCGTCGTGGATGCCGGGGAAACGACCCGCGGCTACGAAATCGTCGCCACGAAGGCCGGGC
Source organism: Kribbella caucasensis (assembly GCF_004361855.1). Taxonomy (GTDB): domain Bacteria; phylum Actinomycetota; class Actinomycetes; order Propionibacteriales; family Kribbellaceae; genus Kribbella; species Kribbella caucasensis. The sequence continues at coordinate 237,393 of NZ_SNWQ01000002.1, read as the reverse complement.
GCCGGGTGGAAACCGCCGTACGGCGCGGTGTGGTCGAGGTGACCGAGGTGACGCGCAGCGGAGTCGTTGTCCGCACCGCGCGCTTCATGGCGACCCGCGTCATCGCCCTGGTCGAACACCCAGCCCAGTCCCAGCCGACCACCTGATCCGCCGGCTGGAGTCTGGTGGGTGGGCGGGTAGGGGTTTAGCGTCGAGGGGGACAAACCGTGGGAGGGGTTGTGATGGCTGGACGATTGGTGCATTTCGAGATTCCGTTCGACGACGGGGATCGGGCGCGTGCGTTCTACGCCGAGGCGTTCGGGTGGCAGGTGAACGTGATGCCGGATCTGCAGTACACGTCGGTGTCGACCGGGCCGGTGTCCGAGGAGGGCTTCCCGATCGAGACCGGGTACATCAACGGCGGCATGTTCGACCGGGCGACCGGGTCGGCCACCAGCCCGGTGCTGACGGTCGACGTGGACGACATCGAGGCGGCGCTCTCGTCGATCGAGAACCTCGGCGGCAAGACGGTGACCGGGAAGTTCGCGGTCGGCGAGATGGGCTTCGCGGCCTACTTCGAGGATTCGGAGGGCAACGTGCTCGGGCTGTGGCAATCCGCACCCGCCAGCTGACCTGCGGCTGACCCGGCGGCCGACCCGACGATTGACTCTGCGGCGGTCACTCCCGGTCAGGTCTTCGCTCCCTCCTCGCGCCTACACTTTGCGTGTTGCTTGGGCGGCGTCCGTAGGAGGACCAGGAATGCCTGACCGTACACAGACCATCGCCTATCCGGCACCGGGATCGCGGCCGTCGCGGCGTGATCCCGACCCGTTGGCGCCGCACGTGATCGTGCTGTTCGGGGCTACCGGCGACCTGGCCAAACGGAAGCTGTTGCCGGGACTGGCGTACCTGCAGCAGTCCCGGTTCGCGCCCGACGTACGGATCATCGGTACGGCGACCGAGGAGCTGACCACGGACGAGTTCCGCGCCCGTGCCCGCGAAGCGGTGGACACCTTCGGGATGCGCGAGATCAGCGACGAGCAGTGGGCGCAGTTCGCGGACCGGCTCGAGTACGTGCCACGCGACTCCGGGCCGGACGCGCTCGCCGAGGCGGTGAAGAACGCGGAGGCCCTGCTCGGCCCGGACACCTGCCGGCTGCACTACCTGTCGGTGCCCCCGAAGGCGGCCCGCTCGGTGATCGAGATGTTGCGCGACGCCGACCTGGTCGACCGCGCCCGGGTGGTGATGGAGAAGCCGTTCGGTGACGACCTGGCCAGCGCGGTCGAGCTGAACGCGTTCGTGCACGAGACGTTCGACGAGTCGCAGATCTTCCGGATCGACCACTTCCTGGGCAAGGAGGCGGCGCAGAACATCCTCGCCTTCCGGTTCGCGAACGGGCTGTTCGAGCCGATCTGGAACCGCAACTTCATCGACCACGTGCAGATCGACATCCCCGAGTCGCTCGGCCTGGACCAGCGGGCCACCTTCTACGAGCCGACCGGCGCGTTCAAGGACATGGTGGTCACGCACGTCCTGCAGGTGCTCGCGTTCGTCGCGATGGAACCGCCGACCGCGCTGGAACCGCGAGCCATCTCGGAGGAGAAGAACAAGGTCTTCCGTTCGATGCTGCCGATCCACCCGTCGGACGTGGTCCGCGGCCAGTACGGCGGCTACCGCGCCGAGGACGGCGTCGCACCGGACTCCGACACCGAGACGTTCATCGCGATGAAGGTCGGCATCGACAACTGGCGCTGGGCCGGCGTGCCGTTCTACCTGCGGACCGGCAAGCGGATGGCCGAGGGCATGCGGATCATCTCGATCGCCTTCAAGGAGGCGCCGAAGACGATGTTCCCGGCCGGTTCCGGGGTCGGCGCCCAGGGCCCGGACCACCTGACCTTCGACCTGGCCGACTCGTCCCGCGTCTCGCTGTCCTTCTACGGCAAGCGGCCCGGTCCGGGGATGCGGCTGGAGAAGCTGTCGATGCAGTTCTCCACCCAGGAGACGGAGTCCGCGGCGGACGTCCTGGAGGCGTACGAACGGCTGATCCTCGACGCGATGCGCGGCGACCACACCCTCTTCACCACCGCCGAAGGCATCGAGTCCCTCTGGGAACGCTCCGCTCCCCTCCTCGACGACCAGCCGCCGGTCAAGCCGTACGCTCCCGGCACCTGGGGCCCCAACGCCATCCACCAGCTCATCGCCCCGCACGCCTGGCGCCTCCCCTTCGAACGAGAGTGGCGCCAAGGCAAACGCTGACGAAACAGGGTCTGGAGCTAGGCTCCCGGGTCATGGAGATCAAGGTGATCGGGATCGGGGCCGGGGATCCGGACTACCTGACCGTGCAGGCGGTGAAGGCGATCGCGGAGGTGGACGTCTTCTTCGTGCTCGACAAGGGCGAGGTGAAGCAGGAGCTGGTCGAGCTGCGGGAGGAGATCCTGCGGCGGCACGCGACCGGGGCTGCGTACGAGGTCGTCGTCGGGCGGGATCCGGAGCGGGATCGGACCAGCGAGGCGTATGTCGAGTCGGTGGACGACTGGCGGCGCCGGCGGGCGGATGTGTGCGCGGGGATGATCGCCGAATCGCTGAAGCCCGACCAGACCGGCGCGTTCCTGGTCTGGGGCGACCCGTCGTTGTACGACAGCACGCTGGCGATCCTCGACGACATCCTGGCGCGCGGCGAGCTGAGCTTCGAGGTCGACGTGATTCCGGGGATCAGCAGCGTGTCCGCGCTGGCGGCCCGGCACCGGGTCGGGCTGAACCAGGTGGGGAAGCCGATCCAGGTCACCACCGGGCGGCGGCTGGCGAAGGAGTGGCCGGACGACGTCGACGATGTGGTGGTGATGCTCGACGCGCAGACCGCGTTCAGCGCGCACGCGGATCAGGATGCCGACATCTACTGGGGCGCCTACCTCGGTACGCCGGACGAGCTGCTCGTCGCGGGCCGGCTGTCCGAGGTGGCCGGTGAGATCGAGCGGATCCGGGCCGAGGCACGCGATCGCAAGGGCTGGATCATGGACACCTACCTCCTGCGCAGGAACCACCGACCAAAGGCGTAATGCTTTGGCAGCCCGGTGCTGTAGTTGCCCACGGCACCGGGCGTTGGGCTCAGGACTTGGCGGGGCGTAGCAGCGTGCCGGTGAGCAGGATGGCTGCTGCTACGAAGCCGGCTGCGGCCAGGAACGCGGCGCTGTAGCCGTCGCGGAGCGCACCGACCTCGGCAGCACCTTCACCGAGTCGCGTGGCGGTCTGTGAAGCCGCGAGGGTTGCGAGTACTGCGGTACCGACTGCGGCGCCGGCCTGCTGGGCGGTGTTGTTGAGCCCCGATGCCAGGCCGGCGTCGGCCGCGTCCGCACCGGACATCGCCAGCATGATCGCGGCCGGGATACCGACCCCGGTGCCGGCACCGATCAGGAGCAGCGCCGGTGCCACGTTCACGACGTACGAGCCGCCGACGGGCGCCTGGTTCATGACCAGGAGTGCGACCAGAAGCGTGGCCAGTCCGGCCACCAGGATCGTGCGGGAGCCGAACCGGACCGTCAGCCGCGGACCGATGAACAGTGACATCACCGCACCGGTCAGCGGCGCCGGGAGGAACGCCAGGCCGGTCTGCAAGGAGTCGAAGCCGAGCACCCGCTGGACGTACAGCGCGGTCATGAACTGGAAGCCGAATCCGGCCGCGAACAACAGGATCACGACGAGGTTGGCCGCGGTCACCTGGCGACGGCGGAAGATGTGCAGGGACAGCAACGGGTGGGTGGCCCGCGCCTGGCGTAGTACGAAGCCGCCGAGAAAGGCCAGGGTCACCACGGCGAGCACGAGCGTGCGGAGTAGTTCGGCGGTCGGCTCGGCGGTCTGGACGATCGTGTAGACGCCCAAGGAGAGGCCGGCGGTCACCAGGGCGGCTCCGATCAGGTCGGCGCCCTTGCCGAGGCCGATGCCTCGCTCGGGCGAGAGCAGCCGTACGGCGAGGACCAGTGCGGCCAGGCCGATCGGAATGTTGATCAGGAAGGACCAGTGCCAGCCGACCGTCTGGGTGATGACGCCGCCGAGGATCAGGCCGATCGACGCACCACCGGCCGAGGTGAAGCCGTACACGCCCATCGCACGAGCCTGCTCGCCTGGTTCCGGGTAGAGCCCGACGATCAGGCCGAGGATCACGGCCGAGGCGAGCGCGCCGCCGACGCCCTGGAGGAAACGGCCGGCGATCAGTACTTCGGCACTGGTGGCGACGCCGCAGATCAGCGAGGCGAGGGTGAAGACACCGAGGCCCGCGACGAAGACCCGTTTGCTGCCGATCAGGTCGCCTAGCCGGCCGGACAGCAGGAGCAGACCGGCGAAGGCGATCAGGTAGCTGTTCATCACCCAGGCCAGCCCCGCCTGGGAGAACCCGAGATCCCCCTGGATCGTCGGCAACGCGACCGTCACCACGGTCCCGTCGAGGATGATCATCAGCTGCATCGCGCACAGCACCGCGAGGACCTGCGCCCGCCGCCTGCGCGACTGCGGCCCTCCCCCGGAACTCCGGTCGGCTGCTGTGTGCTCGAGGCTCGAGTCCGCTGATGGGTGCTCGGGGGTTGTCGTGTTGGTCACCGGTCGTCTCCTTGTCGGGCTGCAGAGAGCAGGACAAGAACGACCTTAACAGATAGTTCTGTAGCAGACGATCTTCTATTGGATTAAGCGAGGCGCTGACGTGCCCGGCGTACCGGCTGGGCCACGACGGGGGTGGCGAGGTGATGGCCGACGAGCTCGATGAGGGCGTCGGCGAAGTGGGTGCGCTGGGAGGCCGCGAGGGCGGCGAGGGCGTCCGCGTGGACCTGGTCGACGATGCGCTGACCCTCCTCGGCCGCCTTGGCGCCGGCCTCGGTGACGGCGACGATCCGGGCCCGGCGGTCGGTCGCGGACGGCTTCCGCTCCGCGTATCCGGCCTTCTCCAAGGCGTCGACTGTGCCGACCATGGTGGTCTTGTCGAGGTAGGCTAGCTCGGCGAGCTGGACCTGGGTCCGCTCTTCCTCGAGCGCGTAGAGCAGTACGCACTGCATCCGCGGCGTCATCCCGACCTCGGCCAGCGCCGCGGTCAGCTGCGTCTCCAGCACGTGCCCGGCGTGTTTGAGCAGGCCGGTCAGGTCCGGAACGGTCCGAAGAGGTGTCTGCGCCATGCGTTCATGCTAGCGCGGGATTATCTGTTACCGGATGATCCAGCCAGCGACCCAGCCTGAAGGTGATCATCCCGTCCACGAGCCGCCTCACGACCTTGAGCACCCACCAGCCACCGAATCGGCCGCCAGACGACCACTCGGTACCCAAGGTCTATTCCATCCCGCGCCTTGGGCACGCGTCGGTTACCGGGAACGCCGGAAGTCGACTGGGCCGTGCTCAAAGTCATAGCTTGTCCGCACCTTGTGCGGTCGCCGGAAAGTGGGGACGTAGCATCGGCGGGTGCACAGCTCAGAGAGGAGTCGGCCGGACCGTTGTCCGGGTGTTCTGGCTGTGCACGAGGCAGCTGACGGTGGACTGGCGCGCGTGCGGCTGCCTGGGGGGTTGCTGACGCCGGCACAGCTGGAGGTGCTTGCTGGCGCTTCCGCCGACCTCGGGGACGGGCGGCTCGAGCTGACCTCGCGGGGGAACATCCAGATCCGCGCACTCCGCCCCGGCGCTCCCCGAGAGCTATCCGACCGGCTGTACGACGCCGGTCTGCTCCCGTCGATCTCGCACGAGCGGATCCGCAACATCCTCGCCTCCCCACTCTCCGGGCTCGACCAGCACAGCCTGTACGACGTACTGACGGCTGCGGGCGACCTGGATCGTCAGTTGTGCGCGCGGACGCGGTTCGCGGAGTTGCCCGGGCGGTTCTTGTTCGCGCTGGACGACGGTCGGGGTGATCTGGCGCGGGCGGGGGCCGACGTGGCGATCCAGATGGTGAGCGCGGAGCAGGGCGCACTCGTGCTCGCGGGCAGGGACACCGGGATCAGGTTGGGGTCGGACGAGGTCGTCCCGGTGATGCTGGCGGCTGCCGAGGCGTTCCTGGACGAGCGGGAGGCGCAGCAATCGTCGGCCTGGCGGCTGGCCGAACTGGAGAACGGGGACGAGGCGGTGGTGGCTCGCCTGGACATGTGGACGGGCAGCGGCGAGCGGATGGGCAGCGGCGGCGGAGCCGCGACCGGCGGGCAGACGGGCGGCGGTGGAGCCGCGACGGGCGGTGGTGGACCCGCGACGGCCGGGCGAGTGGGTCGGGCGGGCGCGCTGCCGTCGGGTGAGGCCGCTCGGGCTGGGTTGCACGGGCAGGGTGATGGACGGGTGGCCCTGGTGGTGACGGTTCCGTTGGGGAGTCTGGAGGCGGACCAGGTTGCCGCTCTGGTCGAGTTGGGTCCACAGCAACTTCGGGTGACGCCCTGGCGGTCCGTAGTACTAACTGGTCTGACTGAGCCGGCCGTGGGAGCGCTGCACGAGGTTGGGCTGGTGACGGATGCGGGGTCGCCGTGGAACAAGGTGACGGCGTGCGCGGGTAAGCCCAGTTGCGCGAAGGCGTTGGCGGATGTACGGAGCGATGCGCGCCGGCTGACGCCACGCCAGCCGAAAAACCAGCGACCGGTGCACTGGTCCGGGTGTGAGCGGAGATGCGGCAAGCCCGCCGGCGAGTTCGTCGACGTGCTCGCGGTGGGCGACGGCTACTCGGTCGACGGCAGTCCTGCCGTGGCCGCCGAACTGACTGTGATGGGGATTCGGTGAGCAGGTACGAGTACGTGACCGACGGCGCGGAGATCTACCGGCGGTCGTTCGCGACGATCCGGGCCGAGGCGGCGCTGGACAGCCTGCCGGCGGACGTCGCGCAGGTCGCGGTCCGGATGATCCACGCCTGCGGGATGACCGATCTGGTCACGGACCTCGCGTGGTCGCCCAACGTGGTGAAAAGTGCCCGGGCGGCGCTGCGACAAGGTGCGCCGATCCTGTGCGACGCGGCGATGGTGGCGGCGGGAGTCACCCGGCGCAGGTTGCCCGCGGACAACGAGGTCGTCTGCACGTTGAGCGATCCGGCCGTGCCCGGGCTCGCCGCCAAGCTGGAAACCACCCGGAGCGCGGCCGCTCTCGACCTCTGGCTGGACCGGCTCGAAGGCTCGGTGGTTGCCGTGGGCAACGCTCCGACCGCGTTGTTCCGGTTGCTGGAGCTGATCGCCGACGGCGCGCCCCGACCGGCCGCGGTACTGGGGATCCCGGTCGGGTTCATCGGGGCCGCCGAGTCGAAGGACGCGTTGGCGGCGAACGACCTGGGGCTGGAGTATCTGGTGGTCCGGGGCCGCCGGGGTGGCAGCGCGATGACCGCTGCCGCCATCAACGCGATCGCGAGCGAGGACGAATGACGGGTCGGCTGTGGGGTGTCGGGCTCGGCCCGGGCGATCCCGAACTGGTGACGGTGAAGGCCGCTCGGCTGATCGGAGCGGCCGACGTGGTTGCGTTTCACAGCGCGCGGCACGGCCGGAGCATCGCCCGCTCGGTCGCCGCGCCGTACCTGCGTGACGGGCAGGTCGAGGAGCACCTGGTCTATCCGCTCACTGTGGAGACCACCGATCACCCCGGCGGGTACCAGGGTGCGATGGACGATTTCTACACCGACTGTGCCGCCCGGCTCGCCGCGCATCTCGACGCCGGTCGGGACGTCGTCGTACTGGCTGAGGGCGATCCGTTGTTCTACGGGTCGTACATGCACATGCACAAGCGGCTCGCGGACCGGTACGAGTGCGAGGTCGTCCCCGGGGTCACGTCGGTCAGTGCGGCCGCTGCCGTACTCGGTCGGCCGCTGTGCGAGCGGGACGAGATCCTCACCGTGCTGCCCGGGACCCTTCCGCCCGACGTACTGGCCGAGCGGCTGCGCAACACCGACGCCGCCGCCGTGATGAAGCTCGGCCGGACGTTCGGCAACGTCCGCGAGGCGTTCGAGTTGGCCGGTCGCGCCGACGAGGCCTGGTACGTCGAACGGGCCACCACCGACGCACAGCGCACGGCCCCACTGGCCGACGTGGATCCGGAGTCCGTGCCGTACTTCTCCCTGGCCCTCCTGCCGAGTCCGATCAACAACACCTTCGCCCCACCGACCCCGCGCGAGCAGTACGAGGGGTCGGTCACCGTCGTCGGACTCGGGCCGGCCGGACCCGAGTGGATGACACCGGAGGTACGTGCGGCGATCGCCGAGGCTGACGACCTCATCGGTTACGGCCCGTACGTCGACCGGTTGCCCGACCGGGCCCGCCAACGCAAGCACGGCTCGGACAACCGGGTCGAGTCCGAGCGGGCCGCGTTCGCACTCGACCTGGCCCGCAAGGGTTCCCGGGTCGTGGTGGTGTCGTCGGGCGATCCCGGGGTCTTCGCGATGGCCAGCGCGGTCACGGAGGTCGCCGCCGAACCGGAGTACGCCGACATCGCAGTACACGTGCTGCCGGGCATGACAGCAGCGCAAGCGGTTGCCAGTCGGGTGGGCGCTCCACTCGGGCACGACTACTGTGTGCTCTCCCTGTCGGACCGGCTCAAGCCGTGGGACGTGATCGCCGCCCGGCTGTCCGCGGCCGCCGCGGCGGACCTGGCGATCGCGATCTACAACCCCGCGTCGAAGTCGCGCACCTGGCAGGTCGCCGCCACCCGTGACCTGCTGCTCGAACACCGTTCCCCCGGTACGCCGGTGGTCGTCGGCCGGGATGTCGGCGGCCCGGCCGAGTCCATCACCGTCACCACGCTCGCAGATCTCGATCCGCCGACCGTAGACATGCGCTGCCTGCTGCTGATTGGGTCGTCGCAGACCCGGACGGTCAACCGGCCGGCGGGTGACGTCGTGTTCACTCCGCGTCGCTATCCGGCGCCGTGAACTCAGACGCGCGTTAATTCTGCGGATTCGTTGTATGAGCCGGCAGTCGTTGGGGTAGGGGCCCCTCGGTCCGACCTGTGAGGAGATACACCAGTGGTTCAGCGCTACGGCGACACCGACACGATGACCCAGCCCCAGAGTGAGACCCAGCCCGATACGTCCACCCAGCGATACGAGGAGGCGCGGGCCGCGGCCCATCGCGCTATGACCACTGTCAGTCTGATCCCGGACAAGCCCCTCCCCCACACGATCGTGGAAGAGCCGCCGATCTCATACCGGGGCTTCAAGTTCGGTGCTGCGTTCTACGGCTGGATGATCACGAACTCCATGGCCGTCCTGCTCGTCGGTGTGGCCGCGGGGGCCACCGCGGGCGTGACGTACCTCCTCGACTACACCAGGGCGGACGCGGAGCAACAGCCCGGCACGGTCGCCATCACAGCCGCCGCTGTGCTGGGTCTGCTGGTGTGCCTCGCCTTCTACACGGGCGGGTACGTCGCCGGCCGGCTCGCGCGCTTCGACGGCGCCCGGCAGGGGTTCGGGGTGTGGATGATCGCGCTGCTACTCGCCGTGATGGCGGGCGGCGCCGGTGCGCTGCTGGACAACCGGTACGACCTGGTCGCCGAGGTGGACCGTCCGGATGTGCCGCTGGCCGACAACGTCCTGGCGAACGGCGCCATCATCTCCGCGGCCGCCGTCATCGTCCTCACCCTTGTCGCGGCCCTGCTCGGCGGCAAGTCCGGACAGCGCTACCACAACAAGATCGACGAACTGCTGAACTGAGCGACTACAGAGCTGAATCAGAACGACACGGCCTGTCACGCATAGGTGGCCCTCAACCGGGTACGGGAGTAGTGATACGGGGCTGACCTGGTGAGGAGAACCGACATGGTCCAGCACTATCGCGACGACACACAGGAACTCACTCCGCGCACCCGCCGGTTCGGCGATGACGACACACAGGTCGACGAGCGGCAGCCGCAGCATCGGGCGGAGGCGCCGGCCGACTTCGACAGGGTCTACCGCGGCTTCAAGGGTGGCGCGGCGTTCTACGGCTGGCTGATCGCCATCGGGCTCACCGTGCTGCTGACCGGCATCGTCGGCGCGGTCGCGGCAGCGGTCGACTACGCCATCACCATCGACTGGAACCGGGCCGAAGCCGAGGCGGGCACGATCGGCCTCGTGTCCGGCACGGTGCTGATCCTGATCCTTGCAATCGCCTACTACAAAGGCGGGTACGTCGCCGGCCGGCTCGCCCGCTTCGACGGCGGCCGTCAGGGCTTCGGAGTCTGGATGATCGGCGTCGTCATCACCGCGATCGTGGCCGGCATCGCCGCACTCGCCGGTTCGCAGTACGACGTCCTCGACCGCGTCGACCTGCCGTCGGTCTCCCTGACGGACGAGACGATCACCACAGGCGGCCTGATCCTGCTCGGCGCAGTCCTCCTGATCACGCTGATCGCTTCCGTACTCGGCGGCAAGGCAGGCGCCCGCTACCACCGCCACATCGACGAGTCCCGCGGCTGATCCGGGCCCTTGACCTGGAAGGCGGATCGCCCCCATCCGCCTTCCGGGTCTTCGTTGTCTCGGGCCGTCGGAACCGGCCACGATTCGGGCATGCCAGCTCGTACTGCGCTTGTTGTCGGTGGAACCAGTGGGATCGGCGCGGCCACTGCGGTTCGGTTGGCGGCCGATGGGGCTCGGGTGGTTGCGGCCGGGCTTGACGTCGCCTCGGCGGCTGGGCTTGAGGTTGCCTCGTCGGGGCTCGGGGAATCCGCCGGAACTGGGTCGCGGGTCGAGGTGCGGGAACTTGATCTGCGGGAGTCGGGGGCAGTCGAAGATCTGGTCGGGTCGTTTGAGTCGCTGGATGTGTTGGTGAATGCGGCCGGGATCATCCGGCGGGGCGACGAGCATCGGCCCGAGGTGTTTCGGGAAGTGGTCGAGGTCAATCTGACCGGGGCGATGCGGGCGGCCGAGGCGGCGTACGGGCTGCTCGCGGACGGCGGTGGGTGCATCGTCAACGTGGCCTCGATGCTGAGCTATTTCGGCGGGCCGCTGGTTCCGGCGTACAGCGCGAGCAAAGGCGGGATCGTCCAGCTCACCAAGTCGCTCGCGGTCGCGTGGGCGGCAAACGGGATCCGGGTGAACGCGGTCGCGCCTGGCTGGATCGCGACCGACCTGACCGCGGCGCTGCAGGCCGATCCGGTCGCGTCCGGGCGGATCCTGGGGCGCACGCCGATGGCCCGGTGGGGTACGCCGTCCGAGGTGGCCGCCGCGATCGCCTTCCTGACCGGGCCGGACGCGGCCTTCATCACCGGCGCCGTCCTGCCCGTCGACGGCGGCTATCTGAGTGCGTAGGGCCGTCAACCCAGTGCGTACGGCGAATTACCTGAGTGCATGAGGAGACGACATGGGTGTCATCCCGATCTCGGCCGGAGTTCCGCAGGAGATCGCCGTACCGGCCGTACCGGACGACGACCGGTTGTGGGTACCGCAGGCGCCGGACGTGTGGTTCCGGCCGCTGATGCTGAACACGATCACCGGCCAGTGGTGCAACCTGCTCAAGGTGACCCGGGCGGGGATCGTGTCGCGGCACCGGCATCCGAGCGCGGTGTTCGGGTATGTGATCAAGGGCAGATGGAAGTAGGACGAACACGACTGGGTCGCGGAGACCGGGTCGTTCGTTTACGAGCCGCCGGGCGAGATCCATACGCTGCGGGTGCCCGAGGACACCGGGGAGATGATCACGTTCTTCAACATCTCCGGAGCGATGATCTACGTCGACGACGACGGCAACCAGACCGGTTACGAAGACACCTTCACCAAGATCCAACTATGCCGCGACCACTACACCACCAACGGCCTAGGCCCCACCTACGTAGACCAGTTCATCCGCTGACCCCATCCCCCGCCCCGGCGCGGCCGGGTAGCCGGGGCAGCCGGCTGCGGGTGCAGGGCGGGGCTGCGGGGCGGGCCGGGGGCGCGTGCGGTGTTGCGCGGGGCTACGGGTGGGGTGGGGGGATGGTGGTGACCGCGTCGATGACGGCGTTCAGGGCGGGGGTTCGGGGGCGGTGGCGGGGGAGGAAGAGGGCTACTTGGCGTTCGACGCCGGCGTTGTGGATGGGGACCAGGCGTACGCCGGTGAGGTTGGCGGTGGTTACCGCGAGCAGGTTGGTGACGCCGGTGCCGAGGCCGTGGCGGACCAGGGAGAGCAGCGTTTGCGGCTGGTTCGTGCGGTAGACGCTTTCGGGATTGAGGCCGGCCGACGCGAACGCCAGGTGCGACTCGAACTGCCTGCCGCCCGACGCCTCGCCGATCGAGATGAGCGGCAGCGAAGACAAGTCGTTCAGGCTGACGGAAGGCGAAGCGGCGAGCGGGTGGTTCTCGGCGAATACCGCGACGAGGGGCTCGCGCCAGAGCAGGTGGTGTTCGAGCGCCTCCGATGCGACCAGCGGGTGGATGGGCCGGATCGCCAGGTCGATCTCGCCCTGGACGAGTGCCCGTTCCAGCTCGATGCTCGGTCCCTCGACCAGCAGCAGCCGGACCTCGTGCACCTTCACGGCGACCTGTGGGAACAACCAGGCCGCCGCACTCGGATAAGCACCGAACCGCACCTCCCCTCGAGTCGTCGCCAGCGAACCGAGCCGGTGCAGGATCTCCTCGGCGGCCGGGAGCAGGGCCCGCCTTTCCGGAGTCAGGGCCACCGGGTGCGCAGTACGGTCGAAGAGTTGAACGCCGAGGGACTTCTCCAGTTCGGCGACGTGTTCGCTGATCCGGGACTGGCCGCGGAACACCGCCTTAGCCGCCGCCGAGAACCCGCCGTACCGGGCGACGGCGACAAAGCTGACGATCCAGTCCAGCCGATAGCCGTACGCCGCGGTGAGGTCCATGGGCAGCCAGTTTGCCGTTAGTGATGTTGTTTGCACGATGGCGGCGCACTGGATTAGTCCGGGAAGAGATGGGCCCGTCGGTGCTGTTGGACTGGTTGTGGATGCGCAGGTGATCGTGATCGGGGCCGGACAGGCCGGGTTGTCGGCGGCGTATCACCTGATCCGGTTCGGCTTCCGCCCGTACGACGAGGTCGTGGTGCTGGACCGGAACGCGGAACCCGGTGGAGCGTGGCAACATCGGTGGGACTCGCTCACCATGCACGACGTGCACGGGATCGCGAACCTGCCGGGGGCCGGAGTACCGGAGAGTGCGGGTGACGAGCGGGCGAACGAGTTCGTGCCGCGGTATTACGCGGACTACGAGTCTCGCTTCGAGCTCCCGGTCGTCAGGCCGGTGACGGTGGGGAGCGTGCATGAAGTGGACGGACGGTTTGAGCTGACCACGGATCGCGGGATGTACCGAGCCGAAGCGATTGTCAATGCGACCGGGACGTGGAACCGGCCGTTTGTGCCTTGGTATCCGGGGATCGAGACCTTCCGCGGGAGGCAGTTGCATACGGCCGACTACAACGGCGCCGGGGAGTTCGCCGGGCAGCACGTGCTGGTGGTCGGTGGGGGTGCGTCGGCGGTGCAGTTGCTTGCGGAGATCTCCGAGATCGCGACGACAACGTGGGTGACTCGGCGGCCGCCGGAGTGGCGGACGGATGGGGAGTTCGGACCGGAACTCGGTCGCAAGGTGGTCGCGAAGGTGGAGGAACGGGTGCGGGCCGGGTTGCCGCCGCGGAGTGTGGTGAGTGTGACCGGGCTGCAGTTGCGTGAGCAGGAACGGGCGGCGGCCGAGCGTGGGGTGTACACGCGGCTGCCGATGTTCGAGCGGATCACGCCGGACGGGGTGGTCTGGGCCGACGGGCGGACCGAGCACGTGGACGCGATCCTCTGGGCGACCGGGTTCCGCGCGGATCTCGGACATCTGGCACCGCTGCAGCTGCGCGAACCGTCCGGTGGTATCCGGATGGACGGCACCCGTACGGTCCGCGACGCGCGCATCCACTTGGTCGGATACGGCCCGTCCGCGAGCACCATCGGCGGCAACCGAGCCGGCTACACCGCCGCCCGCGAACTACGCGACCTACTCCGCGCCGAAGCCGCGTAGACCCGGCACCCCGCCCCGCACGCCGCTCCCGCGGCCTGCCGTCAGCCGGCGGCCGCGGCGGCCTCGAGTTGCGCCTGCATGTCCTCGATCATCGCGGTGAACTCGGTGTGGCTCGGGGCAGGGACGGGCGTGGCGTATGAAGCGCTCGACAGCACGTCGAGGAACCGCTCGAGCGAGGTCCCGCTCGCGGCCGGCAGGTGCGAGGAGAAGATCCGGCTCGGTTCGAGCCGACGGACGTCGTCGAGCACCTCCGCGAACTTCTCGCGGTCCAGCATCGACGACCACGGCGAGTCCATGACCGACCAGGCCAGCATCCCCGCGGCCAGTGCGTCTTGGGGCACCTCGGCGGCGTCCTGCGTCGGAGCGGCCAGCACCGCACCAAAGGAGTCGACGCTGAACAGGCTGCCGGTGGACTCGTCGAGCAGGCCCACGGACATGGGGTTGTCGTACAGGGGCGGCGCGACCGCGCGCAAGGTGCGGTCTCCCACCCACAGCCGATCGCCCGGACGGATCGCATGGACGCGATCGAGCGGGACCGGCCACCACGTCGACATCCGGATCGCCGAGAAGGCGTGGGTGACCAGCCGGGCCTGGGGTGCCGCTGCCAGGACACGTTGGACGGCGCCCGTGTGGTCGGCGTCGTCGTGTGTCAGCCACAGCCACTTCAGGTTGGCCAGGCCGACAACGGCGTCGACCGCATCGAGGAGTTCGTCGCCGGACTGACCGAGACCGGTGTCGACCAGCACGGGTTCCTGTGCGGCCAGCACGAAGGCGTTCACTGTCAGCACCTCCGCAGGACCGATCGGCAGGGTCGTCGGCAGCACGTGCACGTCGGGTGCGGGGTGGTAGATCTCGTCCATCGGAGCCTCCTGGATTGCGTTCGTCGCCACCCCGGAGGCGTTCAGTTCGAGCCCCGCACGTTCAGTCAGGACTGAACGATCCAGCGAACCGGGTCGTCGGCCGCCGGCTCGAAGGCGCAGTAAACGCCCGTGCGGATCCGTCGGTCCAGCATCTGGCCCGCAGCTGGCAGCTCCGCACCGATGCGCGCGACCGCGGTGCGCACCGAGCGGGTGACGTTGAGGCGGGCGCGCTCCGCCGCCGACGACGCCGTGCGGCTCCGGCCGGAGAGGCCGAAGGCCGAGGCGAGCTGGCGGACGAGCTCGTCACACTGCCGCTGCAGTGCTGCGGCCCGGTCGTCGGCGCCGTCGGCAAGTGCCTCCTCCACGGCTGTGCGCAGCTCCTCCACCCGGTGGCGGTAGGCCCGGCGGGCAGCCGAATCAAGCAGCTCACCCGCGTCCCCCAGGCGGTGGCGGTCCGGGCCGTCGACCGCGACGCCCTCGACCTCGTCGACGAGGTCCAGCACGTGGCGCTCGACACCCGGAGCGCGGATAAGCTCGACCAGGTAGCGCAGCCCCTTCGTCGCGGGCAGTCGGACTCTCACCCGGTCGCAGCTCACGCTCCAGACGGCTCCGTCGCGGGTCAGCAACGCCGTAGTGCCCGTGGGCGGCGCGGTCCTCGCGAAGCGCTGCAGGAGGACGGTGTCACGGGCAGGGAGTGCCACGTCGAGCCCGGCCAGGACACTGGTGGCGCGGGCCGCCTCCACGGTGGCCGCCGCTCGGTTGCCGGCCTGCTCGTGAAGGCGAACCAGGCCGAGGAGCAGCTCCACCCGGAGGACTGGCAAGCCGCTCGGCACGGCATCCAGGGCCTGCTCCATCGTGCTGATCGCCTCGGCCAGGTCTCCCGAGGCGGCCAGCAGGAGGGCCTGCGCGCGGCTCGCCTGCGCGCGGAGGCGAGGCACGTCCAGCCCACGGGCCCGGTCCATCAGCTCGTCGCACGCGGTCCTCGCGGCCCCGACGCGCGCGGCCGCGAGCTCGGCCTCGGCCACCAGGGCGAGCAGCTCGACGCCCCGTAGGCGGTCAGGCCCGACCATCCGCAGGCCACGCGATGCAGTGGCGAGCGCCAGGTCGACCTCCCCGCGGGCCAGGTGAAGCCGCGCCACCGGCAGCAGGGCCTGCATATTGGCGTCCTTGCCGACGAGCAGAGCCTCCGCATCGGCCAGGAGTCCCTGCCTGATCCGCAGGTCGGCCAAGGCGATCGCGGGATGCCAGCTGGGGATCGGCATGCACGCCTCGAACTCCGCTATGGACCTGGCCAGGAGCGACTCCGCCTCGCTCCACCGCCCCAGCTCGATGAGGGCGGTGGCCTGGACGGCGGCGCAGTGGCCGGTGAGTAAGACCCCGGCTCCGGGTGCAGGGCCGATCAACCCGACCCGGCGCAGGTCGTCCACCCAGTGGCTCGCACGGTCGAACTCCGCCGAGTAGTAACAGGCGGTAAAGAACGAGCACACGCCCATGGCCGCCGCGTCGCGGTCGTCTGCAGGGCCGCACCAGAGCGCGATAGCCTCGTCGAGCATGAACATGCCCTCGGTGACCTCGCCCGCCTGCACGCAGGCGAGACCCCCGTCCGCGAGGGCCTTGGCCTCGAGGTTGACGTCGCCGAAGCGGCGTGCCCGGTCGAGCGCGAGCTCGGCCTTGGAGCGCAGCTCGCTCGGGTCGTCCACGTCGCAGCCCGCGCCGGCGATCGCGACCCAGCCCTGCTCGAGGCAGTCCGGCTCGTCGCGCAGCAGGCGGGCGGCCCGACGGAACCAGACCCTGGCGGCGGTGCGGTTGCCGACGTATGTCTCGAAGGCCCAGCCGAGGCGGGCGCACGCGAGTGCCGCCTGCCGGACGTTGCCGGCATCGGTGAAGCCGCGCAGCGCGGCGGACAGCTCGTCGATCCCCGCCTGGACCTGTCCGCTCTGAAACGCCGCGAGGGCGTGGTAAATCGCGACGCCTGCGTTAACACCAGGCTCAGTGGCCACCTTGAGAGTCTACGGTCGCAGCGACGCGAGCAGGTGGGGGGAGTGCCACCGGGCCGGTGTGATCTCCGCCTTGGGGGGATTGCAGCTGGTTGGGGGCCGACCGGCGCCGGTGCTCGCCGTCTGAGCTATCAGTCTTTCAGTTTGAAGAGGAGTTCAGTCTCCCAGTCGTTCACGTCCGGGACCTCAGCCGGGTCGGACTTGTAGACCTCCAGCCGGCTGGCCCAGTTGTTGCCGTCGGCATCCCACTCCAGCCCCTGCTCGCGAGCCCAGTCGAGCAGGTCGCTGGTCGCCTTCAGCAGTCCGTCCGGGTGGCCGATGTGGGTCGAACTGGCGTACCGCCCGGCCGGCAGCACCCCGGTGACGATCTCGCCCTCGCCGTCGGGCCGCTCCTCGACCGGTACGCCGATCTCCATCACCAGGCCGTTCTCCATGTCGACCACGTCGTACTTGAAGAACACCGCACCGATCGGCTCGATGTCCCGTACCGCGAGCCAGCCGAACAACTCCTCGCCCCGCTGCGCGAACGCCCCGATCCCGTCCATCGGGACCGTCCCCTTGAGCGCGACGTACGGTTGCTCGTCACGCTCAACGATCTCCGGCATGGATTCCCTCCCTCGTCGTCTGCGTCCCAATCCTGCCCGACATCCGGCAGCCCGGCGAGGAGGCAGCGTGGACGCCCGATCTGCAGCGGCGGATGTTGCGGACGATCTGCCGCGGGCAGGCGCCGAAATAGCCCATTGCAGTGGTGGAGTTTCAGCGGTGTAATTCAGGTGGGGTCCGTCCAGAGGGTGTGGTATCGGTGTTGCTGCGGTTGAAAGTCTTGATGGCAAGTGGGTTGTTGCTCGTAGGGGCGGCCGGGTCGGCCGCGGCCGAGCCCTCGACGCCGATCGCGTACCCAGCGGGTGCGACGTCGACCCGGTACGTCGGGTGGGCGTTCGACACCTGTGATGCGCCTACATTGGCGCAGATGACGGCGTGGAAGTCGTCGCCGTACAGGGCGGTCGGGATCTACATCGGCGGCGGGAACCGCGCGTGCAAGGCGCAGACCAACCTGACGCCCAGCTGGGTGAGCAGCGTGACCAAGATGGGCTGGCGGCTGATCCCGATCTACCTCGGCTGGCAGGCGCCCTGCAACACGACGAAGCCGCTGCGGATGTCATCGAACCCGGCCACGGCGTCTGCGCAGGCGACCGGGGCGGCGGCGGACGCGGTCTCCAAAGCCAAGGCACTTGGCCTCGTCGGTGGCAGTGCGATCTACGGCGACATGGAGCACTATGACGCCAGCAGCGCCAGCTGTAGGGATGCCGTCCTGCGCTACTTGTCCTCCTGGACCAAGGAGTTGCACCGGCACGGCTACATCTCAGCCGTCTACGCCCACCAGAACTCAGGGGCCGTGCATCTGGCCGGTGCCTACAACTTCGCCTCCTACGCCCGCCCGGATGCGCTGTGGATCGCCCGGTGGGACGGGAACTACTCACTGACCAACTGGCCGAACATCCCGAACTCCTACTGGGCGAACGGTCAACGCGCCAAGCAGTACCAGGGCGACCACAACCGGACCTATGGCGGTGTCACCCTCAGAATCGACAGCAACCGGTTCGACGCACCAGTCGCGTCAGTAGAGTTCGCCTACACCGTCACGGGCAACGTCACTTCCCGCAGCGGGCCCTCGTGGAGCTACCCGGCTGTGACGGGGTATCCGGCCGGCTCGACCGTGCATGTGGTGTGCCAGACCTTCGGCCCGAAGGTCGGGACCACGACGGTCTGGAACAAGCTGACCACTGGTGCGTACGTCACGGACTACTACGTCAACACCCCGTCCAAGACGACGTACAGTCCCCCGATCCCCGGATGCAGTCACCCGTACCAGACGACCACGTCCTTGAGCAGACGCAGCGGCCCCGGTACGTCGTACTCGGTGGTGGGCACGCTTCCGGCCGGCTCCCTGGCGTGGGTGACCTGCCAGCGAAGCGGTACGAAGGTCGGCACCACGTCGGTGTGGAACCGGCTCACCGACGGCAGCTACGTGACCGACTACTACGTCGCCAACGCCAGCAACACGACGTACTCCGCTCCAATCCGGCGTTGCTGACTACTCCGGTTCGTCCACCACGGACGCGTACGAGATGACGCCGCGGCGGATCTGATCCGTCACGGCCAGGGCGGTCGCGCGCAACGGGGTGGCGCCGGCCGCGTCGGCGACCTGCTCGGTGAGGTCGATCAGCTGCTTCACCCAGCGGACGAAGTCCCCGGCGGCCAGGTCGGATTCGTAGAGCACCTCGCTCAGCGACGCACCCGACGCCCACCGGAACGCGGCCCAGCAGAAGTTGAGGTCCATCGACCGGAGGAAGTCGACCCGCATGTCCCGCTCCAGTGCGGACAGGTCGCGCCAGATCACGCCCATCCGCTCCAGCGAATCCCGGACCTCGCCACGCGGCAACCGCGGCGACGACGGCTCGTCCTTCGCGCGCGATTCGTACACCAGGGCAGCCAGGCAGGCCGCGAGCTCCGGTACGTCCAGGTCGTCGAAAACGCCCTGCCGCAAGCACTCGGCCGCGACCAGGTCGAGCTCGGCGTAGATCCGGGCCAGCCGGTCGCCGGCCTCGGTGGTCTTGTCGCCGTCGAGGTAGTGCAACGCGTCGAGGACCTGGCAGACCCGGTCGAACTGGCGGGCGATGGTGTTCGTCCGCTGCTCGATCTTGCGCTGCACGTCGCGGTTCTCCCGGTCCAGCCGGAAGTACCGCTCGGCCCAGCGGGCGTGGTCCTCGCGGTCGGAACACCCGTGGCACGGGTGCGCCCGGAGCTGGGCGCGCATCTCCTGCAGTTCGGGGTCGTCCGCGTGCGTGATCACGTCGCGGTTCTTGCTGCGCGACGGCGGTCCGTCCTCGCCGAGCATGTCGGTGCGGTTGCGCAGTACCTGGGCGAGCTCGCGCCGCTGCTGCGGGTTGCGCGGGTTGAACTTCTTCGGGATCCGCAACGTGTCGATCCCCTCGACCGGGGTCGGGAAGTCGATCATCGACAGCTTCCGCACCTGCCGGTCCAGCGTCAGTACGGTCGGCCGCGGCCCCTCCCGCTCGGACCTGAAGCCCGGGTCGAGCACCAGTGCCCAGCCCGCACTGCGACCCGCGGGGATGCGGATGATGTCGCCGACGCGCAGCTTCTCGATCGACTCCTGCGCCTCGACCCGCCGGTCCAGCTTGCGCCGTTTGGACCCCGACGCCTCCCGATCACCGATCCGGCGCCGGAGCGCGGCGTACTCGAGGAAGTCGCCGAGGTGGCAGTCGATGGACTCCTTGTACCCCTCCAGTGCCTCGGTGTTGCGCTGCACCTGCCGGGCCAGTCCGACCACGGCCTGGTCGGACTGGAACTGCGCGAACGACAGCTCCAGCATGTCCCGGGCCCTCGACCGCCCGACCTGGCGGACGAGGTTGACGGCCATGTTGTACGACGGGGAGAACGACGAGCGGAGCGGATACGTACGGGTGCTCGCCAGGCCGGCCACGGCGCGCGGATCGAATCCGGGCTGCCACAGCACGACCGCGTGACCCTCCACGTCGATCCCACGGCGGCCGGCCCGTCCGGTCAGCTGGGTGTACTCCCCCGGCGTGATGTCGACGTGTGCCTCGCCGTTCCACTTGCTCAGCTTCTCCAGCACCACCGTGCGGGCCGGCATGTTGATGCCGAGGGCAAGCGTCTCGGTGGCGAACACCACCTTGATCAGACCACGCGCGAACAGCTCCTCGACGACCTCCTTGAACGCCGCCAGCATGCCCGCGTGGTGCGCCGCGATCCCCCGGCTGAGCGCCTCGGCGAAGTCGTGGTAGCCGAGTACGCCGAGGTCCTCGTCCGGCAGCTCGGCGGTCCGCTCGGCCAGCACCCGCTTGATCTCGTCCCGCTCACTCGGCTTGGTCAGCCGCAGGCCCGAGCGCAGGCACTGCAGCATCGCGTCCTCGCAGCCCTTGCGGGAGAAGATGAAGTAGATCGCCGGCAACAACGCGCCCGCGTCCAGCTCCTCGACCACGTCCGACCGGAACGGCGTGAAGTGCGACCGGCTCGGCCGGGTCTTCGGCAGGTCCCGGCGTCGTCGTGGTTTGCGCGAGTCGTCGCGAAAGATCCGCGAGTCATCCCGGGCGATCCGGACCAACTGCGGGTTGACCAGGTCCTTCAGGTCGGTCTGGTTGGCCCTGGCGGCTGGGTTGCCCGACTTGCTCGGCTTGACTGGGGCTCCGGTACGGGCCGTCGGCGCCTCGCCCGCGAACAGGTCGTGCAGCCGCTTGCCGACCATGACGTGCTGGAACAGCGGCACCGGCCGCTTCTCCTCCAGCACGACGACGGTGTTGCCGCGAACGGTCTCCAGCCAGTCGCCGAACTCCTCGGCGTTGCTCACCGTGGCCGACAGCGACACCACCGCGACCGAGTCGGGCAGGTGGATGATCACCTCTTCCCAGACGGCTCCACGGGCCCGGTCGGCCAGGTAGTGCACCTCGTCCATCACGACGTAGGAGAGACCGAGCAGCGTGTGCGACCCGGCGTACAGCATGTTCCGGAGGACCTCAGTCGTCATCACGACGATCGGGGCCTCGGAGTTGATCGAGTTGTCGCCGGTCAGCAGGCCGACGTTCTCGGTGCCGTAGCGGCGTACCAGGTCGCTGTACTTCTGGTTGCTCAGCGCCTTGATCGGGGTGGTGTAGAAGCACTTCTGCCCGCGCTGCAGAGCCAGGTGGACGGCGAACTCGCCGACCAGCGTCTTACCGGACCCGGTGGGCGCCGCGACCAGCACCTGGTGACCGTCCTCGAGGGCGGCGCAGGCGCGCAACTGGAACTCGTCCAGCTTGAAGTCGTAGAGCGACCGGAACTCCCTCACAGCCGGATGCCCCTGGTCCGAGCGGAACACGGCGTACTTCTCGGACGGGGTGCTCATTGCCCCAGGCTATGCGACGCCGGTACCTGAACCCCGCGGTGGGCTGGCTGCTCAGCTTCAGGCGAAGACGGTGAGGGCGCCCTGGGCGATGGTGATGTCGACCGGGAGGGGGCCGAGTATCTCGCCGTCGGCGTACGCCGTCACGCCTTCGGACTCGAGTCGGACCGAGCGGCCGCGGAGGGTGTGGACCATCGGGTGACCGACGTGGGTGCCCTTGGAGAGTTTGGGGAACATCTGCAGCAGGGTCAGTCGCGACACCGGCTTGATGATGGTGATGTCCAGCAGGCCGTCGTCGATCTCCGCGCCGGCGCAGATCTGCAGGCCGCCGCCGTACGTCGGGCCGGTGCCGACCGCGACCAGCATGGCGTCGGTCTCGATCACCTGGCCGTCGACGGTGACGACGTACGAGAGGGGCTTGAAGGTGCGGAGTTCGGCGAGGGTGGCGACGGTGTAGCGGGCATTGCCCTTCGGCCAGGTCATCGCGTTGGCCCGCTTGTTGACCAGGGAGTCGAAACCACCGGCAACGACCGTGGTGATGAACTCGTCCTTCGCCACCGCCAGGTCGACCGAGCGGGTCCGGCCGGCCACGATCAGGTCGACGGCAGCGTCCGGGTCCTTCAGCGGTACGCCGATGCCGCGGGCGAAGTCGTTCCCGGTGCCGGCCGGGATCACGCCGAACGGCATCCCGGACTTCGCCAGCACCTGGGCGCCGAGGTGGATCGTGCCGTCACCGCCGATCAGGGCGACCGCGTCCGCACCCTCGGCGATCACCTCGGCGGAGATCCGGCCGACGTCCTCGGCGCAGCTGGTCGTGTGCTCCGCGACGGTGAGGCCGACCGCTTCCAGGCGCGACCGCACGATCGGGGCGAGCCGGGCGCCGAGGCCCCGGCCGGAGGTGGGGTTCACCACCAGCGCGATCTTGCGGCCCATCAGTCGGCCAGCAGTTCTTCGGTCTTGCGCGCCCGGCGCTTGTCGTTGAACCGGGAGATGATCTCGGCGACCACGAAGAGCAGGCACATCGGGATCGCCAGCAGGCACATCGTGAACGGGTCACCGGACGGCGTCGCGACGGCCGCGAAGAGGAAGATGGCGAGCACGATGTACGGCCGGAACTTGCCCATCGCGGCCGCGGACACCACGCCGAGCATGTTCAGCAGCACCACGACCAGCGGGATCAGGAACGCGACGCCGAACACCAGCATCGTCCGGATCACGAAATCGAGGTAGGCCGGCAGCTCGACCAGGTTCTGGATGTCCAGCGGGGTGAAGCCGAGCAGGATCTCGATGCCCTTCGGCAGCGTCCAGTACGCGACCACCATGCCGCCCAGGAACAGCGGCGTGGCGATGGCGGAGAACACCATCGCCCACTTCTTCTCGTTGCGGTGCAGCCCGGGCGCGATGAACGCCCAGAGCTGGAACAACCAGATCGGACCGGCTGCCACCAGCCCGGCCAGGGCCGAGATCTTGATCTTGAACGTCAGCGCGTTGCCGACGCCGGGAAAGGTCAGCTCGGGGATCTTCGTGCTGCCCTGTTCCTTGGCCAGCTCACTCACACTGGTCACGAACGGCTGGGTCAGGAATTCGAACAGCCGATCGTAGAAGATCCAGCCGGCCACCGTGCCGATCAGGATCGCGATGATGCACACGACCAGCCGGTTGCGCAGCTCGGTGACGTGCTCGCGCAGGGTCATCCGACCCTCGTCGTCCTGCGGGCGGCGCTCTTTCCGCCGTCCGAACTTCACCATCGTCACAGGTCAGGGGCTACGCGTGACTCAGTTGGCCGTGTGGGTCGGCGGCATGCCGTCGCCGGGGGCCTGGCCGTTCACCTGGTTCGGCTGCTGGGCAGGCTGGGCGGCCGGCTGCTGGGTCGGCTGGTTCACCTGCTGGGCCGCGGAGGTCTGGGGGCCTTCGGTCAGCTCGGGGTCCTTGTCCTTCTTCCCCGGTCCGACCTCCTCTTCCCAGATCTTCTTCGACCGGCCGAGCTGCTTCACCAGCGCGGGCAGCTTCGCCGAACCGAACAGCAGCACGACGATCGCCAGGATGACGAGCCACTCTGCGCCCTGGGGCATACCGATGAGCGGGGCCATGAGGATCTCCCTTTCACAACTGATGGTGGCTCAACGCTGAGACTGGGCCGAATACTACGCCGGGGACCTGGCAGTCCGGCCAGACCGTCCGGAACCGGCCTGAGACTGCGCTTCCCCGAGCTTGGACTGGGCGGCGACCAGCTCACGGGCCAACGCCTTGCCCTGGCCCCACAACTTCTTGGCGAGCAGGGCGAGGACAAGGAGCCACACCGCCACCACACCGAGGAAGAGCAGGAACCAGTACATGTCCACGAGCCTATCCGGTTCCTGGTCACGGCCCACGCCTCGCGGGGGTTCCGGCCGCCCAACGGTGTCGGAACGTGATGGTAAGAATGGGTTTCCGGCAGACACAAAGGGGGGCCGATGGTGCGGATCGGGGCCGAGGAACGGCGGACCAGGCTGGGGCGGCGACACAAGCTGGCGTCCTCCTGCCAGGCGGCCGATCCGGTGGAGGCTGCGCGGGCAGTCGTCGTACTGCATGCCACCGACCCGGCGACCGTTCACCTGTCGGTCGCGGCCCGGGTTCCGGGGAGTGACGTCGCGGGTACGGAGCGTGCCCTGTACGACGATCGCGCGCTGATCCGGATGCTCGGGATGCGGCGGACCGTGTTCGTGGCGCCGACCGAGCTTGCGCAGGTGATCCAGGCCGCCTGCACCGACGACATCGCGGTGAAGCAGCGCAAACTCCTGGTCAAGCACCTCGTCGAGGCGGGGATCGAGGGTGACGCCGAGGCGGCCGGGCAGTGGTTGCGGGCGGTCGAGGAGTCCACCGCGACCGCACTCAGCCTGCGCGGATCCGCGACGGCGCAAGAGCTGTCCCAGGACGAGCCGCGGTTGCGCAGCCGACTGGCGATGGCGGCCGGCAAGACGTACGCCGCCCAGCCGTATGTCACCAGTCGCGTCCTCTTCCAGCTCGCGGCCGACGGGCGGATCGTGCGGGGCCGCCCACTCGGCACGTGGCTCAGCGGTCAGCACCAATGGTCCCCGGCCGAGGCCTGGTTCCCGGACGAGACCGGCGAGAAGCCGTCGGCGGACGAGGCCCGCGCCGCGTTGGCCCGCGCCTGGCTGGAGTCGTTCGGGCCGGGGACGCTGGCAGACCTGCAGTGGTGGACCGGCTGGGGCCTCGGCCAGACCAGGAAGGCGCTCAAGGCGGTCGAAGCCGTCGAGGTCGAGCTGGACGGCGCCGTCGGCTACGTGCTGCCCGGGGACGAGGCGCCGGAGGTGGAGGTCGAGCCGTGGGTCGCGTTCCTGCCCGCGCTGGACCCAACGCCGATGGGCTGGAAGGAGCGCGACTGGTACCTCGGCGAGCACAAGTCCCGCCTGTTCGACACGACCGGCAACATCGGCCCCACCGTCTGGGCCGACGGCCGCATCGTCGGTGGCTGGGGCCAGCCTGAATCCGGTGAGGTCCGCTACCAACTCCTCGAGGACGTCGGCTCCGAAACGGCTGCCCTGATCGACCGCGAGGCTGACCGCTGGACCAAATGGCTCTCCGGCGTCCGCGTCACACCCCGTTTCCGCTCGCCCTTGGAGAAGATCCTCAGCCAGGGATAGCGACTACAGCTGGTCGTCGTAGGCGGTGAGGGCCTCGCGGGCCGTGGTGGCGATCTGGTCGCCCAGGTCGGCGGGTTCGAGGACGGTCGCGGCGCCGCCGAGGCGCAGTACGAGGCGTTGGAGCCAAGCGGTGTCGGCGACTCGGAGCTTGATGATGAGGGAGTTGCCGGCGGCTTCCTTGACCGACTCGGTGGGGTAGTACTCAGCCACCCAACGGGCCGGCGGGGCGAGCCGGATCGTGGCCAGCAGGTCGTGTTCTGACGGCTGGAACATGCCGTTCGAGAGGTCGCGCGGGGTCGCCTCGGGCGGGGGTTCGCTGGGGAGATCGAGAAGCTTCACCGCGGCGATCCGGTCCAGGCGGAACAACCGGACGTCCTCCGCGAGCCGGCACCACGCTTCGAGGTACGTCCGGCCCTCCGAGACGACCAGGCGCATCGGATCCACGTCCCGCTCGGTGGTCTCGTCGCGCGACGGTACGTCGTACGTGAGGTGCAGGCGGCGCTGACCGGCCAGGGCGCGGTTGACGGTCTCGGCGATCTCGGGCGCGGCGGGCTCCACGTGGACGTGCGCAGCTGCGCCCTCACCTGCGGCGGCGGCCTCACCGGCGGCGGTCTCGAGCTTGGTGATCGCGCGGTCGACGGCATCGCGATCCTGGCCGGCCGTCACCTCGCGCAGCGTCCGGAGCGCGGTGAGGAGTGCGAGCGCCTCGTCCGCGGCCAGCCGGAGCGGCCGGGCGAGGTAGTCGGCGTTGTTCAGGTGGATGACGCCTTCGCCCTCGGCGGCGTCGATGTCGATCTCGATCAGGTCGCCCATCTGCGCGCCCGGCAGCCCGCAGAACCACAGCACCTTCAGGTCCGCGATGATCTGCCTCGGCCGCACCCCGAACTCCGCGGCGACGTCGTCCACCCGGGCGCCGTCGTTCTCCCGCAGGTACGGCACCAGCGCGAGCAGCCGCTGGACCTGGTCCCGCGCATTGCTCATCCGGGCACCCCTGCCACCGACCGCAGGCGGCGCAGTACGCCGTCCAGCACGTCGCCCGGCCCTTCGACCACAGCATCCGGACCGCACGACGCGATCTCCTCGGCGAGCACCTCGGAATCGGCATACGGCACGTGCAGCAGGTCCCAGCCGTCCTCGTACGGCTCGATCGCATTCGCCCGGCGGCGCAGGCTGACACAGCACCCGGCCCGGGCCCGGACCTTCGCCTCGGATGTCGGTCGCGGCGGTGCCAGCTCGGAGACGAGCGAGCGGATGTCGGTCCCCTCCGGCACGGTGAACGCGCCGGCTCTTCCGACGGTCTTCACGTTGCCGCCGATCCGGGACAACCGGAACATCCGGGTCGCCTGCCGATCGCGGTCCCGGCCGACGACGTACCAGCGGCCGTGCCAGGAGACGATCCCCCACGGCTCGAGGGTCCGCATGGTCGACTCGGCGGCGCCGCTGCGGCGATGCTCGAACCGGACGACGGTCCGGCTGACCACGGCCGACCAGAGCGGGTCGAAGGCCGGCTCCGAGGCCCCGACATGCGGCTCGATCGCGCTCAGCGCCGACTGGTCGGTCTGGATCCCGGCCGCCTTCAGCTTCAGCACGGCCGATGTGGTCGCCTCGGCCAGGCTGGCGTGCTGCCAGACCCGGGCGGCGACACCGAGCACGGCCGCCTCGTCCGGTTCCAGGTGCACCTCGGGCAGCTCGAACACGTCCCGGCGGATCCGGTAGCCGACCTCGTCGGAGAAGAACTTGTCGATGGTGCCCATCTCGATCGGGATGCCGAGATCGCGCAACTCGTCCTTGTCGCGCTCGAACATCTTCTCGAAGGCGTCGTCGGTCTGCCCCGCGTAGCCCTCGACCACCTCGCGGATCCGCTCCTTGGTCACGTACGTGCGCGCGACCAGCAGGCAGATCACCAGGTTGAGCAGCCGCTCACTCTTCCGCGCCGACACCCGACCACCTTACGGGCTCGGTGGGCCGAAACGCTCGCTCCTCGCCGAACATACTTTCGGATCCACGCCGTACTCCGCTCCGCAACCGATCCCCCGGGCGACGAAACCGGGAGCTTGAACAACTAACGGTGAGCTTGAACCAGCTGTGGGTTGTTCAAGCCCACCGTTTCTTGTTCAAGGTGCCAGCCGGCGACCACCGACCACGGTGCGTCTGTGGGAGTGGCTAGGGTCGGCGTGTGATTCGGTGGCGTGAAGGGTCTGTGGTCGAGCTGGGCCGGGCCTGGGCGGGCGCTCAGGAGCTGGTCGTATCCGTGGGTGAGCTGAGCGTGCGGGCGCTGGCCTATCCCGACCTGGTCGGTGCTCCGGTGGTCGGCGATCGGGTGCTGCTCAACGTGGGCGCGCTCGATCGTGGGCTCGGGACAGGCGGGTACGCGCTCGTCGTGGCGATCCCGGATCGGCTGCCCGCGGATCCGCCCGAGACGGGGCACCTGGTGAAGGCCCGGTACACCCCACTCCAGGCGATGGTGCTGGGCGCCGACGAGCAGGACTCCCCCGACCACGACGTACTGCGGGACGCCGACGACCTGTTCGGTACGCCGGTCGTCGTCGCGGACCTGCACTCGGCGTTGCCCGCAGTACTGGCCGGTGTGTACGAGGCGCGGCCGACTACGCGGGTGGTGTACGTGATGACGGACGGCGGGGCGCTGCCGTTGGCGTTCTCGCGGACTGTGGCGTCACTGCGTGAGAGCGGCTGGCTGGGTGGGACCGTGACCGTCGGGCAGGCGTATGGCGGTGACCGGGAGGCCGTGACGGTCCACACCGGCCTGTTGACCGCCGTACACGTGCTGGCGGCGGAGGTCGTCGTACTGACCCAGGGACCGGGCAACCTCGGTACGGGCACGCGATGGGGGTTCTCCGGGGTCCAGTCGGGTGAGGCGGTCAACGCGATCGGCACGCTCGGCGGGCGGGCCGTGGCGTCGCTGCGGATCTCCGAGGCCGACCCGCGACCACGTCACCGCGGCATCTCGCACCACAGCCTCACGGCGTACGGACGGGTCGCACTCCAGCCCGCGGACGTCGTCGTACCGGATCTCCCCGGTGACTTCGGCGACGCCGTCCGGGACGCGGCCGAGCCGTTGAAGGCGCGGCACCGGGTCGTCCGCATCGGAGTCGACGGCCTGTACGACGCGCTGCGCGCCGCGCCGGTCAAGTTGTCCACGATGGGCCGCGACTTGGACGCCGACCGCGCCTACTTCGAAGCCGCCGCAGCCGCCGGCCGCCATGCAGCCGGTCTGGTGGACGTACCCCCACCTGGTTCGGGGTCCCAGTACTCCTGATTCAGCGGGCCCGGCGGCCGACTCTTGAGGTATGGCAACCACAATCCGCATCCACGAGGCCCCGACCGGCCCACCGCTCGCCGTACGGGCCGCGACCGCAGCCTGGTTGCTGGCAGTCGGTTCCGGTGTCGCCGAGACGGTCGTCGGCGTGATCGGCGCGATCGGCGACGACACCCCCGTCGTCGCGATAGCCGCCCAGATCGCCTTCCGGGCGGTCGTTTACGGCTCGCTCTTCGTCATCATCGACCGCTACTTCCGCCAGGGCGTGCCCTGGTCCCGCTGGCTGCTGGCCGGCCTGCTCGGCATCGTCGGCCTCGCAACCCTCGTCATCGGCCCACTCCAATGGCTGATCACCAACGGCGACTTCACCACCCTCCACCCCGACGCGACCTTCGCCACCTTCGCCGCGATCCGCACCGTCCACATCCTCGCCGTCCTCGCGGCGGTCCCCCTGATGTTCGCCCCGGACGCCAACCGCTGGTTCCACAGGAAGTGAAAGGCCGGCCTCCCGTTCGTGGGAGGCCGGCCTTTCGCACGCGAACGATTACTGCTGCTGCTTCGGGGCCGGGAAGGCGTTGAGGATGTCGATCACCGCGAAGGCGTTGACCGTCTTGCCGGCCTGGTCCTTGGAGGCGGGGAGCTCGACGAGGACGCGGCTGCCGATCGGGATGCCGGCGAGGCCGTCGAGGGCGCCTGCCTGACCGTTCGGGCCGGGGCCGACCTGGAGCTGGTCGGTCGGGGCGCCGGCCTGACCCTGCTGTCCGTCCCAGGTGCTGGCCTGCTTCTTGCCGGCGTAGTCGTAGACGACGTAGCGGCCGATCAGCTGGCTGCCTTTCTCGATCGGCTTGCCCTTGCCGGTCGCGATCACGACGGGCTTGCCGGGCTTCGCCGGCGGCTTGGATCCGGCCGGGACGGTGACCTTCGGCTCGGCGTTCAGCTCGCCGGTGACCTTGAACTTGGTGGCCGGCGCGGCGACCGGGTCGGCGTCCAGCTTGGTGTCGTTCGCAGCGGTGCTGACCAGGTCGACGACGAAGATCAGCGTGTCGTCGCCCTTGATCCCGGCCTGCTCGTTGCCCGTCTCCTTGTACCCCTTGTCGGACGGGATCGACAGCAGGATCCGGCTGCCGAGCTTCTTGCCGACCAGACCCTCGTCCCAGCCGGCGATGACGCCGCCGACACCGATCGGGAACGACGACGGCGCGCCGCGGTCGTAGGAGTTGTCGAACACCTTGCCGTCGCGCCAGATCTGGCCGAGGTAGTTCGCGGTGAGCAGCTCGCCCTTCTTCACCTCGGCGCCGTCGCCCTCCTTGAGGACCTCGGTCACCAGCGCCTTGTCCGGCTCGCCCTCGCGGTGGGTGATGGTCGGCTTCTGACCGAACTCGGACTCGACCTTGATGCCGGCCTTGCCGAAGTCACCCCCGCCACCGGAGTCCGAACCCTCGGAGCCGCAGGCAGCCAGGGACGACCCCAGCGCCAGCACTGCGACCACACTCAACAGCTTGCGCACGAACGAGCACCTCGAAATATCCCGGCGCGGAACCCCGCACCTCGGTGGACGGCCAGATAACGCGCCCACCCTAGCGGGCACGGGCAAGGCCGCCACCAGCTACCTGCGTCACCGTTCGGTCACGTCACGCAGTGTCGCGATGCCGCTCACATGCTGGCGATGAGCTTCTCGACCCGCTCGTCGTGGGACTTGAACGGGTCCTTGCACAGCACCGTGCGCTGGGCCTGGTCGTTCAGCTTCAGGTGCACCCAGTCGACGGTGAAGTCGCGGCGGCGCTCCTGCGCGCGCTTGATGAACTCGCCGCGCAGCCGGGCCCGCGTGGTCTGCGGCGGCACCGACTTGGCCTCGAAGACGCGCAGGTCGTCGACCACCCGGGTGACCGCGCCCTTGCGCTCGAGCAGGTAGTACAACCCGCGCGGCCGGTGGATGTCGTGGTACGCCAGATCCAGCTGCGCCACCCGCGGACTGGCCAGACCGAGGTTGTTCTGGTGCCGGTACCGCTCGATCAGCCGGTACTTGATCACCCAGTCGATCTCGCGTTCGATCCCGGACAGGTCGCCGGACTCGATCGCCTTCAGCGTCCGCTCCCACAGCGACAACGCGCGCTCGACGGCCGGCGTACCGAGCTCCCGGCGGTCGACGAAGTCACGGGCCTTGGAGAGGTACTCGCCCTGGATGTCGAGGGCGCTCGCCTCCCGGCCGTTCGCCAGCCGGACCTCGCGGCGGCCGGTCATGTCGTGGCTGATCTCCCGGATCGCCCGGATCGGATTGTCCAGCGTGAGGTCGCGCATCACGATGCCGGCCTCGATCATCCGCAGCACCAGGTCGGTACTGGCTACCTTGAGCAGCATGGTGGTCTCGGACATGTTCGAGTCGCCGACGATCACGTGCAGCCGGCGGAACCGCTCGGCGTCCGCGTGCGGCTCGTCACGGGTGTTGATGATCGGCCTGGACCGGGTCGTCGCGCTGGAGACGCCTTCCCAGATGTGCTCGGCGCGCTGGCTCACGGAGTACACCGCGCCGCGCGGGGTCTGCAGCACCTTGCCGGCGCCGCAGATCAGCTGCCGGGTGACCAGGAACGGGATCAGCACGTCGGCCAGCTTGGCGAAGTCGCCATGCCGGCTGACCAGGTAGTTCTCGTGGCAGCCGTAGCTGTTGCCGGCCGAGTCGGTGTTGTTCTTGAACAGGTAGACGTCGCCGAAGATGCCCTCGTCGTGCAGCCGCTTCTGCGCGTCCACGAGCAGCCCCTCGAGGATCCGCTCGCCCGCCTTGTCGTGCGCGATCAGGTCGGTGACCGAGTCGCATTCTCCGGTCGCGTACTCCGGGTGGGAGCCCACGTCGAGGTAGAGCCGGGCCCCGTTGCGGAGGAAGACGTTGCTGCTCCGCCCCCAGGACACGACGCGCCGAAACAGGTACCGCGCCACCTCGTCGGGGGTCAGTCGGCGCTGACCGCGAAAGGTACACGTGACGCCGTACTCGTTCTCCAGACCGAAGATTCGCCGGTTCACATCACCCACCCTACGGCCCGCCTCCTACATTCCGTCCCGGCCACAGGCGCGCCGCTGAATTGCGTTACCCAATGTCAACCGACCGGCCGGGTCAGAGGTCGACCAGGTCGAGGAGTTGGCCTAGTTCCTTGGGGTCCAGGTCGCGGAGTTCGCCGGTGTGGAGGTTGCCTCGGCGGACCGGGCCGATCGCCGTACGGGTCAACCGTTTGACCGGGTGGCCGACGGCGTCGAACATGCGGCGGACGATGCGGTTGCGGCCCTCGTGCAGGGTGATCTGGATCAGGGTGCGGCCCTTGACCTCGGAGACCACCTTGACGGTGTCGGCCTGGGCCGGGCCGTCGTCGAGGTCGACCCCGTCGAGCAGGTGCCGGAGTACGGCCGGCTTGACGTTGCCGTCGACCTCGGCGACGTACGTCTTGGAGACCTCGTACGACGGGTGCGCGAGGCGGTGGGCGAACTCACCGTGATTAGTGAGCAGCAGCAGTCCCTCGGTGTCGGTGTCGAGGCGACCGATGTGGAACAGCCGTTCGGGGCGGTCCTGCACGAAGTCCGCGATGCAGGGGCGGCCCTGCGGGTCGGACATGGTGGTGACGACGCCGCGCGGTTTGTTCAGTACGAGGTACGCGTGCGCGGTCGTCGGCGGAATGCGTTCGCCGTCGACCCGGATCACGGACACGGCCGGATCGACCCGCGTACCGAACTCCGTCACGACAGCGCCGTCCACCTCGACGCGCCCCTGCTCGATCAGCAGCTCGGCATTCCGCCGGCTGGCGACCCCAGCCTGGGCGAGCGCCTTCTGCAGCCGGATCCCGTCCTGATCAGTCATCTCTGTCGACACGGTACTGCGTCTCCCCGGCCTCGAGCTCCTCGGCCGACGCCAGCTCACCGTCTCCGGGTACGTCGTCCCGCAGTACGTCGTCCTCGTCGCGCAGTACGTCGTCCGCGGTGCTCGCCAGGTCGGTCTCGTCGGAGAACGCGTCGTCGTCGCGCAGCACGTCGTCCACGGCTTCCGCGTCCTCGTCCGTACCGGCATCGAAATCCTCCTCGCCGGACCCATCGTCCGGCTCGTCGGCCTCAGCACCCTCAAGTTCGTCCTCTGCGTCGGACGCGTCGTCGTCCTCGTCATCGGTCGAGTCCGGGGCGGCTTCGGCCGGGGAGTCCCCGGTCTCGGGGATCTCGTCCGGGTCGATCTCCACCTGCTCGAGCTCGGTGTCTCCCCCGGCCTCGAGCTCCTCGGCCGGCGCGAGCTCCTCGTCACCGGGCTCGATGTCAAGCTCGGGACCGTCCCCGGTCGACAGGTCGGCGTCGATCCCCGGTCCGCTCTCCGCATCCGTGGCGGCGCCGATGTCGGACGTCACCGCCTCCTCGGCATCCGAGGTCGCATCCGCACCGGCGGTCGCGGTCTCGTCGGTGGTCGCGGTCTCGTCGGTGGTCGCGGTCTCGTCGGCCGTCGCGGTCTCGTCGGCGGATTGAGTGCGGGCGTTCTGAGCGGCGAGCTCTTCTTCCACGTCGTCCATCTCCGGGAGGTAGGGGGCGAGTTCTGGCAGGTCGTCCAGACTCTGCATACCCATTCGCTCAAGGAAATAAGACGTTGTCCGATAGAGGGTTGCCTGCGACTCCGTGTCCGCCCCGGCCTCCTCGACCAGGCCGCGGCTGACGAGCGTCCGCATCACGCCGTCCACGTTCACGCCCCGGATCGCGGACACCCGCGCCCGGCTGACCGGCTGCTTGTACGCGACCACAGACAGCGTCTCCAGCGCCGCCTGGGTCAGCCGCGCCTGCTGCCCGTCGAGCACGAACCGTTCGACGTACTGCGCCGACTCGGGCCGCGTGTAGTACCGCCATCCCCCACCGACCTCGCGCAGATCGAACCCGCGCCCCTGCTCGGTGTACTCGTCCGCCAGCGTCGCCAACGCCGCCGACACATCCCCCGTCGGCCGCCCAACTGCCCGCGCCAACGTGAGCACCGGCAACGGCTCGTCCGTCACCATCAGAATCGCCTCGAGCGCCCGCCGCATCGTGTCGTCATCAATGACAACCTCGGCCTCGACCGGCACCTCGGTCTGCTCACCCTCAACCGGTGCGTCGGCCCGCCCGGCCTCGGGCTGATCCTCATCAGCAGACTGGTCGGCGGACGCCTCGACGTCGGCAAGCTCGTCGGCGGACGCCTCGACATCAACCGGTTCCTGCTCGACAACCTGCTCGGCCGCAGCCTCAGCGGCCTCGTCGGCCGTGCGGTCGTCGACGTCGGTTGTCGTCTGGTCTTCGGTCACTGCTCCACCGCCTCGTTCGTGCCGTCCGTCGTCTGGGTCGCTTCGGTCGCCTCATCGGCGAGATCCGGCTCGTCGAGCTCGGTCAGGATCTCGCCGTCCTCCAGGAATTCGGAGAACTCGTCGGTGACCTCCGGCGCCTCATCCTCAGCTGATTCCGGCGCCTTCTCCTCGTCGAACTCGTCGCTGACGTCGATCTCGCCCTCGTCCGACCCGGTCCACCGGATCGTCAGCTCACCGAGCGGCGTCACCTGGTCGAACGTCACCGCCGCCTCCCGGAACAACTCCAGCAACGCCAGGAACCGGCACACCGTCGTCACGGTGTCCGGCGAGTCCGACACCAGCGCGCGGAACGTCGTACTGCGCTGCCGGCGCAACCGGTCGACGATCACCAGGGCCTGCTCGCGCACCGTCACTCGTGGCGCGTGCAGGTGCGCCAGCGAAACGCCCTCGGGCAGCTTGTTCTTCGGCGCCATCGCGGCCGCCGCCAACGCCGCGAACCCGGCCGGGTCGACGCCGAGCAACACCTCGGGCAGCAGTTCCGCGAACCGCGGTTCCATCCCGACCGCGCGCGGGAACCGGCGCCCCTCGTCCGCCATCCGCTGCTGGATCAGCCCGGCGATCTGCTTGAAGGCCCGGTACTGCAGCAGCCGCGCGAACAGCAGATCCCGCGCCTCGAGCAGCGCCAGGTCCTCCGCGTCCTCGACATCGCCCTGCGGCAGCAACCGGGCCGCCTTCAGGTCGAGCAGGGTCGCCGCGATCAGCAGGAACTCCGACGTCTGATCCAGGTCCCACTCGGACCCGAGCGCCTTGATGTGGGCGATGAAGTCGTCGGTGACCTGGGACAACGCGATCTCGGTGATGTCCAGCTTGTGCTTGCTGATCAGCTGCAGCAGCAGGTCGAACGGCCCCTCGAAGTTGACCAGGTGGACGCTGAAACCCTTGCCCTCCGCAGCGACCGGCAGTTCGGCCGCGGGTGCGTCGTTCATTCGCCGGTCATTCCGCGACGACCCGTTCGCCGGCAGCGACAGCCGGTTCGTTGGCGGCACGGAGACGCTGTACCAGCAGGGAGTCCGGCCCGTGGTCGACGAAGTCGGCCAGCAACACGTCGATCGCCTCGCGAACGATCCGCCCGCGGTCGGCGTTCAGGCCGTGCTCCTCGCGCAGCGCGAGTCTCGTCTTTTCCAAACCGATCAGCTCTTCTTCGGTCACGTACACAGTGATCTTCGTGTCGTGCCGAATCCGCCCACTGGACTTGCGGTCATCGACCACGGCCGTGCGCGACCGCCCGTTCGGTGACGGGCGGTCGGCCGAAGCCGATCCGTCTGGGGTCGTGCGCTTCTCGGGTCTGGTCTGCTTGGGTGCCGCACCCCCGAAGAGTTCGCTGGCACCTGGCAGGCTCACCCGGCGGGACAACGCGCGAGCACCTCCTTGGCAAGGTCGCGGTACTGGGTAGCCGCAGATGAGGACGGGGCGTACGTCGTGATCGGCTCGCCGACGACCGTGGTCTCGGGGAACTTGACGGTGCGCCGGATGACGGTGTGGAAGACGCGCTCGTCGAACGCCTGCACGACCCGGTCGAGCACCTCGCGGGCATGCGTGGTCCGGCCATCGAACATGGTGCCGAGGATGCCGACGATCTCCAGCTTCGGGTTCAGCCGGTCCTGCACCTTGCCGATCGTGTCGGTCAGCATCGCCAGGCCGCGGAGCGCGAAGAACTCGCACTCCAGCGGTACGACGATGCCGTTGGACGCGGTCAGCGCGTTCACCGTGAGCAGGCCGAGCGACGGCGCACAGTCGATCAGGATCACGTCGTACAGCGGGATGATCGGCTCCAGCACCCGCTGCAGGGTGTACTCCCGAGCGACCTCCTGGACCAGCTGGACCTCGGCCGCGGACAGGTCGATGTTGGCCGGCAGCAGGTCGAGGTTCTCCACCTTGGTCGGCCGGATCACCTCGTCGGGGGTGATGTCGCGCTGCATCAGCAGGTTGTAGACAGAGATGTCCAGATCGTGCGGCTGCACTCCCAGCCCGATCGACGCGGAGCCCTGCGGATCGAAGTCGATCAGCAGCACCTTGCGCCCGGTCTCGGCGATCGCCGCGCCGAGGTTGATCGTGGTGGTGGTCTTGCCGACGCCGCCCTTCTGGTTGCACATCGCGATCACCTGGGCCGGACCACGCCCGGTCGGTGGCTTCACCTCGGGCAGATCGGGGAGCGGCCTGCCGGTCGGCCCGATCCGGTTCTTCGGACCGTGGTGATCGTTCACAGGTGCGATGTCCTCCGCGGTGAGCTTGGCCGTCGGCCGGGGCATCTCCGCATAGTTGCTGGGTGGGGTCACGGCCCGCGGCGGCACCGGGGCGGGCGGGGTGGTCGGTGCCGGCGGGGTGCTGGTGGGCGCCGGTTCGTGGGTCGACGACATCGGTTCCGTCGGCGACGGCAGGTGCTGGGTGCCCGGGAATGTCGACTCGTTCATGACTCGTCAAACCTTTCAACCGATACGGGCGATCCCAGCGACTGTAAGCGTGCATTCAAGCACTCTCAACCAGCCACTCCGCACCGGGGTGGGGTGGGTTTGTCGACAAACCTCCGGACCCGGCCGATCACCCCGCCCGGGTGACCAACCGTGACCGAATGATCGCACACCGTCCATTCCGAACGCACATCGGGCCAGCCACGTACCCCCACCACTCATCAAACGCCACACACGACCCGCCGCCGCACGAACCCACGCTCAGCCGCCCCCCGGACTCAGGTGCTTACTGAGTGGTGGAGATACCCCTCGTTCCCTAGAGGGCGCGGGGGTGGGAGGTGGCGTAGACCTCGCGGAGTTTGTCGACGGTGACGAGGGTGTAGACCTGGGTCGTCGTCACCGAGGCGTGCCCGAGCAACTCCTGGACGACCCGGACGTCCGCGCCCCCGTCCAGCAGGTGCGTGGCGAACGAATGGCGCAACGTGTGCGGCGAGATCTCCTTCGCGATCCCAGCCCGCGCGGCCGCCCGGCGAAGGACAGTCCATGCGCTCTGCCGCGACAACCTTCCGCCCCGCGCGTTGAGGAACAAGGCCGGCGTCCCGCGACCCCGGCGTACGAGCTCGGGCCGGCCGCGGACCTGGTACGCCGACAGCGCGTCGCGGGCGTAGGACCCGACCGGGACCACCCGTTCCTTGCTGCCCTTGCCGCGCAGGAGAACCGCACCGGCCTCCAGATCGACCTCGTCCACGTCGAGCCCGACCGCCTCCGAGATCCGCGCACCGGTCCCGTAGAGGAACTCCAGCAGCGCGGCGTCCCGGGTCGCCAGCACCGCCGGCCCAGCCGATGCAGTCTCCGAACCAGGCGCCGAAACGTTGCCCTCGACGCCGGCCGCGGCCGCCAGGATCCGGGTCACCTCGTCGACGGAGAGGGCCTTCGGCAACCGTTGCGGCGGCGTCGGGGGTTTCACCGCGGCCGCCGGGTCAACCACGGTCAGCCCCTCGCGCAGGCAGAACTTGTGGAACCCCCGGACGGCGACCACGGTCCGCCCGGCACTCGAAGCGGTCAGTGGCGGGTGGTCCGCGTCGCCCTCGCGAAGGCGCATCAGGAAGTCGCCGATCACGGCCTCGGAGACCCGGCCGAGACCCGTGATGCCGGCTGACGCCAGGTACTCGTCGTACCGGCGCAGGTCCCGCCGGTACGACGCGAGCGTGTTGGCGGCCAGTCCTCGCTCGACCGTCAGATGGTCGAGATACGCGCTGAACGCCCTGCTGATCTCGCCGCTCAGACCAGCACCTCGTCGAGCTTCAACTGGGCCAGGTCGTGCGCGTCCGCGACCGGGCCGTAGGTGATGTGACCGTCGAACGTGTTCAGCCCGAGCGCGAGGCTGTGGTCCTGCTTCATCGCCTCCCGCCACCCGAGGTTCGCCAGCTCGATGGCGTACGGCAGGGTCACATTGGTGAGCGCGTACGTCGACGTGTTCGGCACCGCGCCGGGCATGTTCGCGACGCAGTAGAACAGCGAGTCGTGGACCTGGTAGACCGGGTCCGCGTGGGTCGTCGGCCGCGAGTCCTCGAAGCAGCCGCCCTGGTCGATCGCGATGTCGACGAGCACGCTGCCCGGCTTCATCCGGCGCACCATGTCGTTGGTGACGATCTTCGGGGCCTTCGCCCCAGGCACCAGCACGGCACCGATCACCAGGTCGGCCTCGAGCACCGCGCGCTCGATCTCGTACGAGTTCGCGGCGATCGTCAGCAGGTGCCCCTGGTAGATCCGGTCGGCCTCGCGGAGCCGCGCGATGTTGCGGTCGAACAGTTGCACCTGGGCCTGCATACCGAGGGCGATCGCGGCCGCGTTCATCCCGGCGACACCCGCGCCGATGATCACGACCCGCGCCGGATGCACACCGGAGACACCGCCCATCAGGACGCCGCGACCACCACCGCTGCGCATCAGGTGGTAGGCGCCGGCCTGCGGTGCCAGCCGGCCCGCGACCTCGCTCATCGGCGCCAGCAACGGCAGCGAGCCGTCCGGCAACTGCACCGTCTCGTAGGCGATCCCGGTGATCCCGGACGTCATCAGCGCGTCCGTGCACTCCTTGCTGGCGGCCAGATGGAGATACGTGAACAGCACCTGGTCCCGGCGCATCCGGTGGTACTCCTGTTCCACCGGCTCCTTCACCTTCAGTACCAGCTCCGCGTCCGCCCAGACGTCGTCGGCCGTCGGCACGATCCGTGCTCCGGCGGCGACGAACTCGTCATCGGTGAGCAACGAGCCCGACCCCGCGCCCTGCTCGATCAGAACCTCGTGCCCGTTGCGGGCGAACTCGTGAACACCGGAGGGTGTGATCGCCACCCGGTATTCGTGGTTCTTGACTTCCTTCGGAACTCCGACCTTCACAGCTCGCCCTTCTTCCGTCGTCCTAGCGGCCCACATCGTTGTGTCCGCGGCCCGGCGATCGAGGGGTTTGTTGCCAGGTCGCTGCGAGTGTACGTCCGCGGAGTCAATACCACCTGATCCGATGGTCTTGTCCGGATCCGACGCGCGGAACCGGTGTTCTACGGTCCGATTACACTGTTGGTACGACGTCGTGGCGCCCCGTGAGGTTGGCTCCGTGAAGGCTTGCCCGGCGCATTCTTGACGGAATCTTTTCCTTCCCTCCGCTCCCCGTGCGCACAGCCGCCAAGGAACTGTCGGCACCCCTGAAGTACCCCCTCCGGAAACGCCCAGAAAGGTTCTGCGATGGAAGAAATCCTGCTGCCCGGCGGCAACGTCGGCGGCGCGGTCCGGGTCGGCAACACCGTCCGCCGGCCGACCGGTCCGTGGACCCCGGCCGTGCACGGTCTGCTGAACCACTTGGCGGCCGCGGATCTGCCCGGCGTACCGCGGGTGCTCGGGTTCGACGAACTCGGCCGGGAGATCCTCGACTACCTGCCCGGTGAGTCGTACGGCGAACAAGTGCCGGACGAAGTCCTGGCCGACGCGATGAAGTGGCTCGCGGAGTACCACCGGGTGGT
This sequence comes from Kribbella caucasensis, assembly GCF_004361855.1. Classification (GTDB taxonomy): domain Bacteria; phylum Actinomycetota; class Actinomycetes; order Propionibacteriales; family Kribbellaceae; genus Kribbella; species Kribbella caucasensis. The sequence goes on along the minus strand of NZ_SNWQ01000002.1, from coordinate 198,054 downwards.
CGCGTCGTACCGGCCGGAGGGAGTCGTCGTCTGGCGGACCAGCGAAGGGGTGCTCGGGCCGGACGAGATCGTCTGCATGCACGACTTCGGGTACTACAACTGGATCGGCGACGAGCACGGGTTCAGCGGCGTGATCGACTGGGACATGGCCGGGCCTGGGGTACCGCTCGACGACATCGCCTTCGCCGCCTGGAACACGGTGCCGCTCGCGATACCACTCGACCCGGCGTACCAGGCCGCGCGGGTTCAGTTGATGGCCGATGCGTACGGCGGATCGGTGACGCCGCTGGAGATCCTCGAGGCGGCGCCGACCCGGGCGGAACGGTCGGCCCGGGTGATCCGGGCCGGGCAGGTCGCGGGTGATCCCGGCATGCTCAACCTCGCCAAGGCCGGCGAACCCGAACGCACCGAACGACGGCTGGCCGACCTGCGCCGCCGGGTCCCGATCATCGCCACGCACCTGTGATCAGTTGCTCACGCAACCATCGTTGAGTGCGGCCGGATGGTCGGGAAGACTTGCTCAGGTTGGCCGGACTTGGCTGCTCTCCGCCCGGAGTTGCCGTCAGTGAAAGCATTGACGAGAGGAGCACGACGTGGCGGTCGAACTGGGACGGTTCGGAGTCTGGCACGCGGCACTGAACTGGGGACCTGAGCTCGCCGCCGGACTGGAGAGTGCCGGCTACGGGACGCTCTGGCTGGGCAGCTCGCCGGCGGAGGACCTGCGCGACGCCGAGGTGCTGCTCGCCTCGACGAATTCGGTCGCGGTCGGCACGAGCATCGTGAACATGTGGAAGTCGGACGCGGCCGCGGTCGCGGCGTCGTACCACCGGCTGGAGGAGCTGCACCCGGGCCGGTTCGTCCTCGGGGTCGGGATCGGTCACCGCGAGCGCACGGGCGAGTACAAGTCGCCGTACGAGACGATCGTCGACTACCTGGACGCGCTCGACGAGGGCAAGGTACCGGTCGACCGGCGGGCCCTGGCCGCGCTCGGCCCGCGCGTACTCAAGCTGGCGGCCGCGCGGACGGCCGGTGCCATCCCCTACCTGACGACCCCTGAGCACACCAAGCAGGCGAGAGAGGTGCTGGGCGAGGACAGGCTGCTGGTGCCTGAACAGAAGGTGGTGCTGGAGACCGACGAGGAGATCGCCCGGACGGTCGGGCGCGACTATCTGGCCGGCTATCTGCAGCTGAGCAACTACACGAACAACCTGAAGCGGCTCGGGTTCAGCGACGAGGACTTCGAGGACGGCGGCAGCGACCGGCTGATCGACGCGCTCGTCCTGCACGGGACAGCGGTCGAGGTCGCCGAAGGCCTGACGGCACACCTCGAAGCCGGCGCCGACCAGGTCGTCATCCAGCAACTAGGCAAGGAAGGCCCAGACCTGCTACCGGGCTACGAGGCCTTGGCAACCGTTCTGTTCTAAGGCAGTTCTCATCTAAAGAAGTGTGAAGTCGGCGAAGCCGAAGCCGGGCGAGACGATGCACGACACCAGCACGGCTTCGTCCCGGACCGGACGTGCCGCCTGCCAAGCACCCGCCGGTACTACGGCCTGCGGGTGCTGGCCGGCTTTCACATCCGGGCCGAGCGTGATCGTCTGCGCCGGCTCCGGATCGTTGCCGGTGCCACCGAGTTCGAGGGTCAGCGGACCGCCCGAGTGCCACAACCAGATCTCGGCCGACCGCACTTTGTGCCAGCGCGACTCCTCCCCCGGCGCGAGCAGGAAGTAGATCGCCGTCGCGCTGGCCCGTTCCCCGTCGTACCCGTCGGGGAGGAAACTCACGTCCGACCGCCACGTCTCGCGGAACCATCCACCTTCCGGATGCCGCGCCAACTCCAACGCCTCAGCGAGCTCCGGCCGCTGCTCAATCGACATGCCCGAACCGTATAACCCCTTGGCGCAAGAACCGCTGCTGGGCAAGATCTTCAGGCATGAGCGAACTCGAGCCGCCGAGCGAACCTGAACTGCCGACGGCATACCACCGCAGACTCCCATACGGCGAACGCGTGCCCGCTGATCCTCTGCTGGGCAACCCGTTGTTTGCCTTCGACGGCGACGTCCGCGTGGTCCCGCTGGCCGAGCCGGTGCTCCCGGAACCACCCCGGGCGGGTGAACCAGGCGGGGCCCCTTGCCCGACGTGTGCCGATCCGGAGGGCAACGCGATCTGGGGCGACGAGCAGTGGTTGCTCAAGGCAGGCTTCGAACCGAGCGGGCTGCCGATGGTCGCGCTGCTGGTGCCGCGCGAGCACTACCGGCTCGACAACCTGCCCACTGAGCTGACCGCCTCGCTCGGACCCGTGATCCAGCGCATCGCCAATGCGATCCGCAGCATCGAGGGTGTCGGCCGCACCCACTTCAGCCGCTGGGGCGACGGCAGCGACCACTTCCACATCTGGTTCCTCGCCCGTCCGCTCGGCATGATGCAACTCCGCGGCGCGATGCTCGCCGTCTGGGACGACCTCCTCCCCCGAGTCCCCGACGAGGAGTTCCGCACCAACGCCCAAACCGTCGCCGCCGCCCTCACCACCACAAGCGGTCGCCCCCTGGGCATCGCGGCGGGCTGAGTTCCTGGGCATCCCCGCGAGCTGAGCTCCTGGGGATCGCGGCGAGCTGAGTGCTGGGGATCGCGGCGGGCTGATTCTGTACCGATCGACATGAGGTAGTCGTGTCGAGCCGAGGCTGTCACGCTCAGACAAGCGGCGGCGGGCTGAAATCGGGGCACTACCTCATGTCGATCGGTACTCCTTCGCGGCTGCGCGGGGCCGAGTGGGAGTCGATGTAGTAGGCGTGGCGCTCGGACAACAGCCGGCGGGCCAGGGCCAGGTCGGTGGTGTCGGTGTCCTTCCGCAGGTGGAAGGGCGGCGGGTAGTAGCAGTCGCCGACGAGCATGACGCTTGATTCGGGGTCGACGGCAACGATCGAGTCCGGCGCGTGATTGCCGCCGACAAAGCGGAGTTCGACACCGATCGGCAGTTTGATGGTGTCGTCGAAGGTCCGGTGCGGCTGCACGATGGTCAGCTCATCGAAGTCCGGCACGGCGAGCGCGCGGGCGCGGAAACTGGGTCCGAGCTTGGGGTTCAGCATCACCTGCTCGCGCAGGTACTGATGACTCCACGGGCGTTCAGCCTCACGGGAGAGGATCCCAGTCGCCGTGGAGTGCGCAATCACCTCGACGTCGTCCCACGCGCTGGCGCCCCAGGTGTGATCCCAGTGGTGGTGGGTGTACACGAGCCAGCGAGGCGCGGGGAGATTCGCTTCCCGGATCGCCCGCTGGATCTCGCGCGCATGAGCCGGACTGTTGCCCGCGTCGATCAGCACACTGCCCCGCTCGTCCGCGATCACCCCCACCGAAGCGCCGATCGCCTCCGGGTCAGGATCATGCGGATACAACCAAACCCGCCCAGCCACCCGCTGCAACTCCCGCCCGATCGCCCCAACCCGATCGGTCGGCTCACCCCCGTATGTCGGCTCACCCCCGTATGTCGGCTCACCCCCGTCTGTCGGCTCACCTCGGTCCGTTGGGGCAACCCGGTCGATGCTGTCCTCACGCATCTGCCCGACGATAGTCGGCATGCAACTCCGAGCGCGCGACCTGGGTATCACCCCCGGCACCCTCCCCACCGGCCTGCTGAACTCGATCACCGACGTCCCCGGCATCCGAGTAGGCCACACACCACCCTCGACGACGGCGCCAACCTCCACACCGGCGTCACCGCAATCGTCCCCGACGCGCTGAACCCTGCCCTCCGGCCGGTGATCGGAGCGGGCGGGGCTGGGGCAGGTGGGGCTGGGGCAGGTGGGGTCGGGGCCGGTGAGGCTGGCGCGGGTGGGGCCGGCGCGGGTGGGGTCGGGGCGAGTGGGGTCGGGGCGAGTGGGGCTGGCGCGGGTGGGAGCGGCGGAGGGCAGCGGGGGTTGCCGGCTGCTGTTGCTGTGGGCAACGGGTACGGGAAGCTGGTCGGGTCGACCCAGGTGGACGAGCTGGGCGTGATCGAGACGCCGATCCTGTTGACCGGCACGTTGTCGGTCTTCCGGGCCGCGGATGCGCTGCTCACCTATCTGCTCGATCTCGACCCGAACGCGATCAGCCTCAATCCCATCGTCGGCGAGACCAACGACGGTTTCCTCTCGGACATCCGGCAGCGGCCGATCACCGAGCAGCACGTGCTCGGCGCGCTCGCGTCCGCCTCCGCCGAACTACCCGCCGAAGGTTGCGTCGGCGCCGGTACCGGCACAGCCGCCCTCGGCTTCAAAGCCGGCATCGGCACGTCCTCGAGAGTCGCGCCCACGGGTGTAGTCGGTGCGCTGGTGCAGGCGAACTTCTCTGGGGTGTTGCGTGTGCTCGGTACGCCGATTCCGGCGCCGCCCTCGCCGAGCGAACCCACCGGCAACTCCTGCATGATCGTGCTCGCCACTGATCTCCCGCTCGACGCCCGGCAGCTCGGCCGGATCGCCCGGCGCGCGATCTTCGCGCTCGGACTCGTCGGTTCCGACTACGCCCCCGGCAGCGGCGACTACGCGATCGCGTTCAGCACCTCCCGCCAACCACCGATGCCCGAACAGGACCTCAAACCCGTGTTCCAGGCGACGATGGAATCGGTCGAGGAGGCCCTCCTCAACTCCCTCACGATGGCGCACACCGTGACCGGCTTCCGCGGGAACACCCGGTACGCCGTACCGCACGACTACCTACTCAATCGACTGAGCTCCGCCGGCGTACTGCACTGAGCGCCGGCTCGGCGCCGACCACCTCGATGTGTTCAGACCGGTTCGCACGGTTGACCGCAGCAACGATCAGCGCGCCGAACGCCAAGACGGCGGAGACAGTACGCACCACATGGGCAACCTGCCAACGGTCCCGCACGCTCGCCCAGTCCGACGGCGGCGACTGAACCAACCAATCGGCCTGGTCGCCGTTGATCGGCAAGTTGACGACCAGCGACGTGACCAGAACCAGTGTCAGCAACCCGAACGCCCCCAGCACCAACCAACGATCGTTGCCTCTGGCCCGGATCGCCGAAACGGCAAGGACCAGCGTGCAGATCAGCGCCGGGATCAACGTCGCCGACGCCAGCTTGTCCAACGAGTCGAGCTCGACCAGCCGGACCTGGGTGTAGACCGAGGCGTCGTACCCGCGCAGCGAGTTCTCCAGCACGAGCACCCCGAGCAGGAACCCCGCGAACAACCCGGTGAACAACAGCCCCAGCAGCCGCACCAACCTGCTGGTCATCTGACACTCACTTGGAAGGCGGCCGCGTGGTCGGCGACCCAGTCGGCGAAGGTACGCGCCGGGCGACCGAGGACCTGTTCGACGCCGTCGGTGACGAGCGCGGGCTGCCCCGCCCCACGCGCGTACCGGGCCATCAGGGCGGACACGAACGCCTCAGCCAGACCGTGCGCGACCAGACCACGAGCGGCAACTTGCGGCGGGACCTCCTCGAATCGGACCGGTCGCCCGAGCACCTCACCGATGACCGCAACGATTTCCGAGTGCGTCAACGACTGCGGACCGGTGACCGGGATCCGAAGCCCATCCAGGCTTTCGTCGAGCAGGGCACGGGCGATCACCTCGGCCAGATCCACCTCATGCACGAATGCCTCCGCGAAGTCGGCGTACGGGCCGCGCACGATTTCGCCGGCCCGTAGCTGCGCGCCGAACATCCCGACCACATTGGTCGCGAACGCACTCGGCCGCACCGCCACCCAAGGCAGTCCACTCCCGACGACCGCGTCCTCCACCTCCTTGTTGCGGTCCCCGTTCAACCGCGACGGCTGGTACGCCGGGTCGTCGTCGACGTTGATGGCGGACAGCGCCACGACCCGCCGTACCCCGTGCTCGGCGGCCAGCGCCAGCAGCTTGCCTGCGTTCTCGCCGACCGCGCGCGGGTGGACAAACAGGGCGCTCACCCCATCGAGGGCGGGCGCGAGGCTCTCGGGCCGGGTCAGGTCCGCACTGACCCACTCGACACCCGCTTCCCCGGAAACGGCCGGCGTCTCGATCGGCGTCTCGGCCGGTGTCTCGATCGGCGTCTCGGCCGGTGTCGCGGTCGGCGACTTCGGACCTGGCGTTGATCGGGCGACCGCGCGGACTGCGATGCCTTCGTTCTGCAGTAGTGCGACGAGTGGACGGCCGAGGATGCCGGTCGCTCCGGTGATCAGGATGGTCAACTCTTGCTCCCTGTTCTGGGCTGATCTGCGGTACGGTGCCCGCGTCAGCTGTTCCGTAAGTCATATAATATGGGAATCGTAATATATGGAATCCAAACAGACTAGCCGTCGGGCCACCACTGTGATCAAGGCCGCACTGCGGGATCTGCGCATCCAGCTCGCCCTGCTGAACCATCAGGTCGGCGGCAAGCTGGCACTGAAGGACATCGATCTCGACTGCCTGGACGTGCTGGCCAAACACGGCCCGATGACGCCGAGCGCGCTGGCCCGGCAGGTCGGCCTGCACCCGGCGACACTGACCGGCATCCTGGACCGGCTCGAGCGCGGCGGCTGGATCACCCGCGACCGCGACCCGGCCGACCGGCGCAGCGTCAGCATCCGGGTGCTGCCGGACCGCAACGTCGAGGTCTATCGCTTATATCGCGGCATGAACCGTGCGATGGACGAGATCTGCGCCGACTACACCGCAGCCGAGCTCGAGCTGATCGCCGGTTTCCTCCAGCGCAGCGCCGACGCCGGCCGCACCTCAGCCGGCAAACTCGGTCAGGACTCGTAGAGGTCAGCCACAGACTGCGCCAATCGCCTGAGTTCCGCCCGCAGCTCGGGCGGCTTCAGCACCTCCAGCTGATCGCCGAAGCGGATCAACCGGCTCGCCGCGTTGCCGATGGACTCGACCGGTACGACGGCGGTCACGCTCCCGTCCTCGGCCGGCTCGGCCGCCTCCACCGCCCGCTGCAGATCCGCGAACGAGAGGTCCTTCAACCGCGGCACCAACCCGGCGGCCACCCGGACCACAGCCTCCCCCGTGAACCGCCGCTGCTCGAACTCGTCCAGATGCTCCTGCCAGTACCGAGCCAACTCGAAGCGCGGCGGCCGGCTGAACTCCTCTTCCGTAGCCTCCAACGAGAGGATGTTCGACACCCGATACGTCCGAATCCCACCGCCCGTCGCCGCGGCGACGACGTACCAACTACCGTTCTTCAACACCAACCCATACGGATCAAGCACCCGATCAACCTCGCGCGGCGCCTCCCACCGGCGGTAGCGCACCTTGATCCGCCGATCGTGTAGCACCGCCTCCGCGACCGCCGCGAGCTGTGGTGAATCCTCGGCCTCCTGGTACCACGCGGGCAGATCGAGGTGGAACCGGTTCTTCAGCCGCCCGGCCCGATCCCGTTGGTCCGGCGCCAACGCGGCCAGCAACTTGAGCTCGGCCGCACTGGTCTCCGCCGTCAACCCGAGCGCCGCCGCGGCACCCGGCATGCCGACCAGGAACAACGCGGCCGCCTCCTGCTCGGTGAGCCCGGTCAGCTTGGTGCGATACCCGTCGAGCAGCCGATATCCCCCGGCCCGCCCCTGATCGGCGTACACCGGAACGCCCGCCGCGGCCAGCGCCTCCACGTCGCGGTAGATCGTCCGCAGCGAGACCTCCAGCTCCTCGGCGAGCTCGCGCGCGGTCAACTGCCGCCGCGTCTGCAGCAGCAACAGGATCGACAACAACCGACTCGAACGCACGCTTCGAGAGTAGTCACAAACACTGCCAGGATGTGTCAGGTTAAGCCGGAAAGCTGGAGCCATGAACGACTTCGACTTCCTCACCGGCCACTTCGACGTGGTCCACCGGCAGCTGACCAAACCGCTGACCGGCAGCGACGAATGGATCGAGTACCACGGCACCACCACCGGCCGCACCCACTTCGGCGGCGGCATCAGCATCGACGAGATGCAGTTCCCCGACCAGGGCTACCGCGGCCTGTCCGTCCGGCTGTACAACCCGACCGAGCAACTCTGGTCCATCTACTGGGTCGACAGCCGCGACGGCCGGATCACCCAGCCGCCGGTCCGGGGATCCTGGTCCGACGACGGCACGGCCGACCTGACCGGGGAGCGCGAGTACGACGGTCGCCAGGTGCTCGCCCGATACCGCTGGTCCGACGTCACCGAGCAGACCGCCCACTGGGAGCTGGCCTACTCGATCGACGACGGCGCGACCTGGGAGACCAACTGGACAATGGACTTCACCCGCCGCGCGGATCAACCGCCGACCGTGGAGTTCCCGAAGGTCACCGGCGACTTCGACTTCCTCGTCGGCGAGTGGAACGTGCACAACCGCCGACTGAAATCGATCCTGGCCGACGCCGACGACTGGTTCGAGGCGCCCGCGGTCACCACCGGTACGACGTACTTCAACGGCGCCGTCAGCACCGACGAGATCGACTTCACCGGAAGGGGTTTCACCGGTTTCACCCTGCGTCTGTTCGACCCGGTCGAGAAGAAGTGGTCGATCTACTGGGTGATGAGCACCCGGGGTGTCCTCGAACCGCCGGTGCATGGTGGTTTCGACCACGAAGGCGTCGGGTCCTTCCACGGACCCGACGAGCATGACGGCAGGCCGGTCGACGTGCGGTTCCGGTGGACCACGGGCGAGGTGCCGGTGTGGCAGCAGTTCTTCTCCGGCGACGGCGGCCGGACCTGGGAGCACAACTGGACGATGACCTTCACCCGGCCGGAGCCGCGATCATGATGGATTTCGACTTCCTCACCGGACACTTCGACGTACTGCACCGCCAACTGGTCAAACCGTTGAGCGGCGGCGACGAGTGGACGCAGTACAGCGGCACGTGCAGCGCACGGACGCACTTCGACGGGGCGATCAGCATTGACGAGATGCGGTTCCCGGACAAGGCGTCGTACGGGATGTCGCTGCGACTGTTCGACCCGGTCGAGAAGGAGTGGTCGGTCTACTGGGTGAACAGCACGACGTACGAGGTCGGCCCGCCGGTGCGTGGCCGGTGGAGCGACGGATCTTGCTGGCTGGTCGGCGAGGACGAGTACGACGGACGGCCGGTGCTCGCGAGTTACGCCTGGTCGGACATCACCGAGACCACGGCGCACTGGGAGCAGTCGTTCTCGGTCGACGGCGGCGAGACGTGGGAACTCAACTGGACGATGGACTTCACTCGCCGGGACACGCCGCCGCCCCGGCCCGACGTACCGAAGGTGACGGGTGACTTCGACTTCCTTGTCGGCGAGTGGGACATGCACAACCGGCGGCGCCGGCCCGCTCTCGGCGAACCGGCCGAGTGGTACGAGCTGGAGTCGACGATGAAGGTCTGGAGCTACTTCGACGGCGCGATCAGCTTCGACGAGGGGTGGTTCCCGTCACTAGGGTTCCGCGGCGCGACGTTCCGGGTCTACAACCCGTTCAAGCGCACCTGGTCGATTCACTGGATCAACAGTCAGCGCGGGGTGCTGGAGACGCCGGTGATCGGATCGTTCGGTGCCGACGGCATCGGGATCTTCGAAGGGCCGGATGTGTGGGAGGGGCAGCCGATCGACGTCCGGTTCCGCTGGACGCCCGGCGCCGAGCAGGCCTCGTGGGAGCAGTCCTTCTCGACCGACGGCGGCCGGACCTGGGTGCCGAACTGGCAGATGACCCACACCAGGACAGCCTGACGCTCCCCGCTCATTCGTCGCCTTTTCACCCGCGAGAAGGCGTTCTGCGGGTCAACTGCCCGCACCGGCGGGTGAAAAGGCGACGAATGAACGGGTGGGGTGATTACAGCCCCTTGATGGCGACGAGCGTGCTTAGCGCGGCCTGGGCTGACTCGTAGCCCTTGTCCTCGCGGGAGTCCGGCAGGCCCGCGCGGTCGAGGGCTTGCGGGTCGTTGTCGCAGGTGAGCAGGCCGAACCCGATCGGCACCCCTGTCGTCACCCCGACCTGCATCAGCCCTTCCGTAGCCGCCTGGCAGACGTACTCGAAGTGCGGCGTGTCTCCCCGGATCACAACGCCCAGCGCGACCACCGCGTCGTACCCGCCCTTTGCTGCGTGCAGCGCCGCGACCGGCAGCTCGAAGGAGCCAGGCACCCGGATCACCTTGTACTCCGTGACGCCGGACTCCTCGAGCGCCCGGATCGCCCCGGCGACAAGGGAGTCGGTGACCTTCGGGTGCCACTGCGCCGCGACGACCGCGACCCGGGCACCTTCCGCGCGAGGCGTCTCGATCGTGGGTGCTCCGCTACCCGACATCAGTTGGCTCCCTTCTCGTCGGTCCCGGTGGGCAGGTGGTGGCCCATCCGATCGCGCTTGGTGCGCAGGTAGCGCAGGTTGTGTTCGGTCGGGTCGATGGAGATGCCGCGGCGCTCGACCACGTCGATGCCGTAGCCCTGGACGCCGGCCAGCTTGTCCGGGTTGTTGGTCAGCAGCTTCACCGAGGTGACGCCGAGGTCGGCCAGGATCTGCGCGCCGGTGCCGTAGTCGCGGGCGTCGGCGGGCAGCCCGAGGTCGAGGTTGGCGTCGACCGTGTCCCGGCCGGCGTCCTGCAACTCGTACGCCCGCAGCTTGTGCAGCAGCCCGATCCCCCGGCCCTCGTGACCGCGCAGGTACACGACCACGCCGCCTTCGTGTGCGACCTGTCGCATCGCCTCGTCCAGCTGCGGACCGCAGTCGCAGCGGAGCGAGCCGAAGACGTCACCTGTCAGGCATTCCGAGTGCAACCGGACCAGCGTCGGCCCGTCGCCGATCTCGCCGCGGACCAGAGCCAGCTGCTCCGACCCGTCGACGATGTTCCGGTAGCCGTGGGCAACGAAATCGCCGTACTGGGTCGGCAGGGTGGTGGTGGCGACCCGCTGGATCTGGCTCTCGGTACGGCGCCGGTAGCTGATCAGGTCCGCGATCGAGACCAGTACCAGGCCGTGCTCGTCGGCGAACTGCCGCAGCTGCGGCCCGCGCTTCATCGTGCCGTCGTCGTTCACCAGCTCGGAGATCACCGCGGCCGGCGTCAGCCCCGCGAGCCGGGCCAGGTCGATCGAGGCCTCGGTGTGCCCGGGCCGGACCAGGACGCCGCCGTCCCGCCCGCGCAGCGGGAACACGTGCCCGGGCTGGACCATGTCGTACGGCTCGGACGCCGAATCGGTCAGCACCCGGATCGTCCGGGCCCGGTCCGCCGCCGAGATCCCGGTACTGATGCCGTCCCGCGCGTCGACCGAGACCGTGTACGCCGTCCGCATCCGCTCGCGGTTGTGCGGTGTCATCAGCGGGATGCCGAGCCGGTCGAGATCGGCCGGCTCCATCGGCACGCAGACCACGCCCGAGCTGTACCGGATCAGGAAGGCCAGCAACTCCGGGGTCGCCTTGGACGCCGCGAAGATCAGGTCGCCCTCGTTCTCCCGGTCCTCGTCGTCGACCACGATCACCGGGCGGCCGGCCCGGATCTCGTCGATCGCGTTCTCGATGGTGTCCAGCTTCAACAGTTCGCCCATGATCTAACTCACCGCCACTGGTTCGGGGGCCGCCGCGACACTCTCGCGCTGGTTGATCCGCCACCAGGCGGCGAATCCGAGCACGCAGAACAACCCGTAGACGACGTACATCGCGGCCGACGGGTAGAACTTTGCCTGCAGCAACAGTGGTACGCCGACCACGTCGACCGCGATCCAGATCAGCCAGAACTCCACGTAGCCCCGGGCCATCCCGTAGGTGGCGAGGATCGAGCCGGTCAGGATCCACGCGTCCCACTGCGGACCCCAGGAGCCGAGGGCCTGGAGGACGAAGTACGAGATCGTGTAGAGCACCGCCGCGGCGCCGAGCAGCTCGATGCGCTCGCGAGCCGTCGCCCACCGCGGTTGTACGCCGGTCGCCGCGCCGCCGTGGCGGGTCTGGTACCAGCGGTACCAGCCGTAGAGGCTGACCAGGGCGAAGAACACCTGGCGACCGGCCTGACCCCACAGGTCCTTGTCCTGCGGCGTGTCGAACAGGCCGCCGACGAACACGGTGAAGAGCAGCACGTTACCGACGATGCCGACCGGCCAGGCCGCGACCAGCCGGCGCATCCCGAACAGCGCGCTGCCCAGGCCGAACACGTTGCCGACGATCTCGCGGACCAGCACCGGCGAGCCGGCGATCGTCACCCGCTCGTGCAGCAACCAGTCGAAGAAGTCCATTACTTGCCTCCAGCAACGGTATCCGGTCCTCCGCCCGCGGTGAGCAGGCGTTCGACGTACTTGGCGATGACGTCCACCTCGAGGTTCACGGTGTCGCCGACCTTGTTGCGGCCGAGCACGGTGAGCTCGAGCGTGGTGGGAATGAGACTGATCCCGAACGTGCCGGTCGAGTCGTCGACGTCGGTGACGGTGAGGGACACTCCGTCGACCGCGATCGAGCCCTTCTCCGCGACGTACCGGAGGATCTCCGCCGGGGCCGCCACCCGGACGACCTCCCAGTGCTCGGCCGGCTCGCGGCTCGCGATCGTGCCGACGCCGTCGACATGTCCCTGCACGATGTGGCCGCCGAGCCGGGCGTGCGCCTGGGTCGCGCGTTCGAGGTTGACTCGCGAACCCTTCTCGGCGCTGCCCAGGCTGGTGCGCTTCAGCGTCTCGCGCATCACGTCCGCGGTGAAGGTGCCGTCACCGGTCTCGACCACGGTCAGGCAGCAGCCGTTGACCGAGATCGAGTCGCCGTGCCGGGCGTCCTCGGTGACCTTGGGTCCGCGGATGGTGAGCCGGGCCGCGTCCCCGTCGAGCAGGTCGAGCGACTCGACGGTGCCGAGTTCTTCGACGATTCCGGTGAACATGTCAGAACGTCCTTCGGTCGAGCGGCGTCAGGGTCAGCCGGACGTCGTCGCCGAGACGAGTGACGTCCGCCAAGTGGAACCGCCGCAGGTGGTCGATTGATTCCGCGCCCAGGTCGCCGATCGCCGAGAACCCCGAGCCGAGCACCGCCGGCGCGACGTACGCGACGATCTGGTCGACCAGCCGGGCCCGGAGGAAGGCGGCGGCCAGCGTCGGCCCGCCCTCCAGCCAGAGATGCCGGATCTGGCGGTCGTCGAGCTGCCGGAGCACCTCGGCCGGATCGTGGGTGGGCAGCAGCAACGTCTCGGCCCGGTCGTTGCGGACCCGGGCGGTCGGCGGGATCTCCCGGTCGCCGACCACCACTCTGAGCGGCTGCCGTTGCGCCGGCCGGTCCAGCTGGTCGCGGACGGTCAGCTCGGGGTCGTCGTCCAGCACGGTCTGGGTCCCGACCGCGATCGCGTCGCACTCGGCCCGCTTGCGGTGTACGTCGGCGCGGGCGAGCTCACCGGTGATCCACCGGCTCGACCGGTCCGGCGCCGCGCTACGCCCGTCGAGGGTGGTCGCGAACTTCCAGGTCACGAAGGGTCGCCCGGCCCGGACGCTGTGCAACCACACCTGGTTGACCTCTTCGGCCTCCTGCTGGAGAACACCTTGCTCGACCGCGAGATTCTTGCTGCGCAGCTTCTCGGCGCCACCGGCCGCCTGCTGGTTCGGATCCGGTACGGCGTACAGCACCCGGGCGATCCCGGCCTCGATCAGCGCGTCCGCACACGGCCCGGTCCGGCCCGTGTGGTTACACGGCTCCAGCGTCACGTACGCCGTACCGCCGCGAGCCTGATCGCCGGCCATCCGGAGCGCCACCACCTCGGCATGCGGGCCACCGGCAACGGCGTGGAAGCCCTCGCCGACCGGCTGCCCCTCGCGACTGGTGATGACGCAGCCCACGACCGGGTTCGGATGCGTGCTCCCGATCCCACGGGCGGCCAGCTCGATCGCACGGCGCATCCAGGCGACGTCGACCGGTGAAGCGTTCTCCACAGACGATCCCTCGTTGTCACGGTCGCACTCCGGGGCCATGACAACCGGCACGCGCGCGACCGGACCGACTCGGTGCCTTGGCCCCTCTGATTGCGGGCCTGACCGGTCGCCGGAGCGCACCCGCCGATCGCGTGCGCCTCCCATCCGGACTTTCACCGTCGGTCCCGGAATTCCACCAGGTCAACCGGCCGCCGAACTGCACGGCCGGGTCGCGGACTGTCACCGCCGGCTCGGAATTACACCGACCCCGGAGCACGCGAGTGGGTTCACTCGTAGTTGAAGTGTACGACGGCCCGCAGCGCCCCGAATGTTGCTTCCACCACTCGGTCCCTGCACCGCCCCATCAAGTGTCCGACGGCCGCGGCTGTTCCGGCGGGACCGACCCCTCGGCGGCCGCCATCCAGGCGTCGAGGTCGGCCTGCGTGAACTCCCGCCACGGCGGAATATCAGGAAGCTGACGCAGGAGGTCAAACGCCTCTGCGATCCGGGGCCCGCGAAGCACGGGCGAGTGGCAGCCTGCGATGACGTCGGCGTCAAGCCGCTGGATGTCGTCCACCACCGCCTGGAACTTCTGGCTGTCCAGCCACGCGGCCCAGGGGGAGACCAGGCGTCCACCGAAGAATTGGCCATCCCGGAACTCGTCGGCTGACAGCTCCGCAATATCGGGCATGGGAGTAGGCACGTTCGTCGCGAAGGTATCCACCGACCACAAGACGTTGGTCTTCGAATCGAACAGGCCGCGGGTCGTCGGGTTGTCGAACAACGGTGGCCGCATGGCGACCAGCGTGCGGTCACCGACGTCGACGGTGTCACCCTCGTTCACGAAACGGCACCGGTTGAGGGGCGTCTCCCACTCGTCGGCCATGCGTCCGATCGAGAACCAGGTCGTCAGCAGCGTCGCGTTCGGGCATGCCGCGAGGACCGGTAAGAGGTTGCCGGCGTGGTCACGGTCGTCGTGGGTGAGGAACACCCACCGCACGTCGAGCGGATCGACCACGGACCAGGCGGCCTCCAGCCACTGAGGCCGTACCGCCGGCGCCCCGGTGTCCACGAGCACCGGCTCAGCCCCACGGATCACCATCGAATTCATCGGGAAGTGCCCGACCGGCGGGGCCTCCAGGGCCCAGGGAATGACAAACGTCTCCTCCGCGACCTCGTAAGGCTCCAGGAGATTGAACGTCTCGGTGGTTGTCATTTGCCTCGCCCCCTGAACTTGCCCCCTAGACAGGACAGTCCGCCGCAGCGCCGGCCTTGTCAATAAGAAGTGACTCGCGATCGACAATCGGGCTGATATACCACGAGTCAGGTGGACATTCCGGCGCCGTCTCAGCCGGTGTCACGGTGGAATTCGGTACCGCTGGGTGACGTTAACGTCGTGCGGTGGGCCAACCCCACCGACCAAACCACCACGTTCTCAAAGGAGATACCTGTGCGCGCCATCAGCGCCTTCCGCCGGTTCGCCGCCCTCGGTACGGCCGTCACCCTGGCCGTCGCGCTCGCGGCCTGCGGTAGCGATGACAAGACCGATGCCGCCGGCCCCGACCTCGGCCTGATCCAGCCCGGCACGTTGCGGATCGGCACCCTCACCGACGCACCGCCGAACGTGTACGTCAAGGACGGCAAGTTCACCGGGTTCGACAACGACCTGATCACCGCCGTCGCGGCCAAGCTGAACCTCAGGCCCGAGTTCGTCGGCACCGACTTCTCCGCGCTGCTGTCCCAGGTGAACAGCGGCCAGTACGACCTCGGCAGCTCCTCCATCACGATCACCGAGGCGCGCAAGAAGACGGTTGCGTTCAGCAACGGCTACGACTTCGGCTACCTCGGCCTGAACACCACCAAGACCTCGGGGATCACCTCCTTCGACCAGCTCAGTGGCAAGCGGGTGGTCGTTGTCCAGGGCACCGTCCAGGACGACTACGCCACCCAGAAGGACCTGAACCCGGTTCGCGTCCCGAACTACAACGCCGCCGTCGGCCAACTCAAGGCCGGTACCGCGGACGCGTGGATCTCGCCTGCCGAGATCGGCGAGAAGATGGCCAAGGAGCAGGGTGGCGGTGTGGTCATCCTGGCCGCCAAGGAGCTCAGCTCCGCGCCGACCGCGTACGCCGTGGCCAAGAGCAACGACCAGCTCCGCGAGGCCGTCAACAAGGCGCTCGACGAGGTGATTGCCGACGGCACCTGGACCAAGCTGGTCGAGCAGTACTACCCGGGCCGCGCCGTGCCCGCGTCGTTCAAGCCGGGTAGCGGGAACGTGAAGTTCAGCACGCCCAAGGCGACCACCAGCACCACCCCAGCCGCCGGCTGATGGACATCTGGTCCACTCTGAAAGACACCTTCCTCGACTGGGAGTCGATGCGGGCGGTTCTACCCGAGATGCTCAAGGTGGGACTCGTCAACACCCTCATCCTGGCAGCCGCCTCGGTCGTGCTGGGCACCGTGCTCGGCATGATCGTGGCGGTGATGGGCCTGTCCCGGAAACGCTTGCTGCGCTGGCCCGCGAAGATCTACACCGACATCTTCCGCGGCCTGCCGGCGATCCTGACCATCCTGCTGATCGGCCAGGGGCTGTCCCCTATCACCCGGCATTGGTGGGGCCCGAATCCCTACCCGCTGGGCATTCTCGCGTTGTCGCTGATCGCGGCCGCGTACATCGGGGAGATCTTCCGGTCCGGCATCCAGAGCGTGGAGAAGGGTCAACTCGAGGCCGCCCGCGCGCTCGGTTTCGGCTACAGCGCCGGCATGTGGCTCGTCGTCATCCCGCAAGGGGTACGCCGGGTCCTGCCGGCCCTGGTGAACCAGTTCATCGCCCTGGTGAAGGAGTCCAGCCTGGTCTACTTCCTCGGCCTGCTCGCCAGCCAGCGCGAGCTGTTCCGGATCGGCCAGGACGCCGCGGCGACCAACGGGAACCTCTCCCCACTGCTGCTCGCCGGCATCTTCTACCTGGTGATCACGGTGCCGCTGACGCACCTGGTCAACTGGTTCGACCGGCGACTGCGCGAAGGACGTCCCGAGGAACACGAGATCGAGGAGCTAGCTCATGCCGACCACCGCTGAGGACCAGACACGGCCTGACCGGGGCGGTGGGGTGGGGGTGCAATCGTTCGAGGCGGCCAGCCTGGAGGTGTCGGGGATCGAGCTCGCCTTCGGCAAGAACAAGGTGCTGCGCGGCGTCGACCTCGCCGTACCGGCCGGACAGACCGCGTGCGTTATCGGGCCGTCCGGGTCCGGCAAGTCCACTCTGCTCCGGGCGGTGAACCGGCTGCTCGAACCGGATGCCGGCGACATCCGGATGGGCGGTGAATCCGTGCTGACCAGCAATCCCGACCAGCTGCGGCGCCGGATCGGGATGGTGTTCCAGCACTTCAACTTGTTCCCGCACAAGACCGTGCTGGACAACATCACCCTGCCGTTGCGCAAGATCAAGAAGCTGACCAAGGAGGAGGCGGCCGACGCGGCACTCGCCCAGCTCGACCTGGTCGAACTGCGGGAGAAGGCGTCCGCGCGGCCGGGCAACCTGTCCGGCGGTCAGCAGCAGCGGGTCGCGATCGCCCGGGCGCTGGCGATGCGGCCCGAGGTGATGCTGTTCGACGAGGCCACGTCGGCGCTCGACCCCGAACTCGTGAAGGGCGTGCTCGCGTTGATGGCCGACCTCGCGTCCGCGGGGATGACGATGGTCGTCGTCACCCACGAGATGGGGTTCGCCCGGCAGGTCGCGGACCAGGTCGCGTTCATGGATCACGGCGTCGTGGTGGAGTCCGGCGTACCGGAGAAGCTCTTCACGGCCGCCGAGTCGCCGCGGCTGCAGCAGTTCCTGTCCCAGGTGCTGTAACACTTGGGCTCTGGTCTTTTGGGGACCGAGCGCCGATGGTGGGGTTGTTGTCATCGGCTACTGGGGGCAGTCATGCTTCGGTCTTCTCGGTTCCCGGCCAGGGTCGGCCGGCAAGTGTCCCGTGTCGGAGATTGCTTGACAGTGGGCGGCGCCCAGGCACCGCCCACGTCAAGGAATCTCCGACACGGGACACTAGGTCTTTGGACGGTCGCCGCGTTGGGGCTGATCGTCGCGCTCGGGTTCGCGGCAACCTCGACGCCAGCACCACCACAAACGTCGACCCCGCAAGCACAGCCCGTGGCGAGCGAGTGGGCACCGCCACCCGCGCCGTACGTCATCCTCACCTTCGACGACGGTCCGCATCCGAAGTACACCGCGCAGATCCTCAGCATCCTGCGCAGTTACGGGGCGAAGGCAACGTTCTTCCAGATCGGCCAGAACGTCGCGCGCTACCCGTACCTGACCCGGCGGGCGCACCTGTACGGCAACAGCGTGCAGAACCACACCTGGTCCCACCCGAACCTGCGGAACGTCTCCTGGTCGACGTTCAGATCCCAGGTCCTCAACACCGACAGCCGTATCCGCGCGCAAACGGGCTACACCCCGCGCTGCCTGCGACCGCCGTACGGCGCGGTGAACAGCCTCGTCTATCGTCGCGCGGCCGGCCTCGGCAAGACGGTCCGGCTCTGGACCATCGACACCGGCGACTGGTCCCGGCCTGGTACGTCGGTGATCGTGCGCCGCGTGCTCAACGGGGCACGCAGCGGCTCGGTGATCCTGATGCACGACGGCGGCGGCGACCGCAGCCAAACCGTCGCCGCGCTACCGACCATCCTCAAAACCCTGACGGCCAGGGGGTACCTCTTCTACCCGACCTGGTGCAGGTAGGGACCGGCTCCAGCTGTCCGGTATTCGAGGTAGTTGACGAGGAAGCGGCGTGGCCGCTTACTTTTCGGTCGGTCGCACCGATGGTGGAGGGGTACGAACAGTTCGCGACATACCGCGTGATAGTAAGCGTATGTGTGTTCTAGTTTGTATCCTGGAGGAGTGAATCTGACAGAGCAGTCGGCTGCGCCCGACTCGGTGTCGGCCCTCGAGTTGTTGTCGGTGGCGACGGGGAGGATGGTGGTCATGTTCCGGATTGAGAGTGATGTGGAGTTGTCGAGCGACTGGCTCCCCGCGGGGGCGTTCACGACTGTGTACGCCTCGCGGTCTGTTGCTGTGGCCACAGCGATCGAGGGTGTCGATGACCCCGCGGAGGTCGAGGTTCGGGTGGTGGACGCGGCCACTGGCCGGGTGGTGTGGCGGTCCACGGCGGAAGAGTTCGAGTGACCCGTCTCCGCTCTGTCGCGCGTCCGTTTGTGGCGTCCCCGGGGACGGGGGTGTGCATCCGTGACCGGATCAAAGGGCTGACCGCTGGCGACGAGGTGGTGCTGCGAACGGTGGGCGAGCATCTGGGGCGTCTGGCCTCAGCGGATCTGGCCTGCCGGGTTCGCGACGGACTCGACCACGACAGCGACAGGTGGGCGGATCGGAAGCGGGACCTGACCGCATCCTCGTCGTCACGGTGGGCGGGGTCGATCACGAAGGCCACCCACGACCAGTGGGGTCTGGCCCGCCGCGCCCAGCACGCCCACGCCCAGTCCCTGACGGCCGGTGTCCGCACTATCCGGGACCGGCTCTGCCTGCCCGTCGGTGAACCCGGCCGCAGCGGCCAGCCGGGTGGGTACCGTTCGCGGCAGGAATGGCACGCGAAGTCCCGCCGCCTGACCGTCTTGGAAGCACGCCTCGCGGCGGTGGAGGCCGACCGTGCGGCCGGGCACGTCTCGGTGGTGCGCGGCGGCAAACGGTTGCTGAACAAGCGGCACAACCTGAATGCCGCCGGACTGACCGAAGCCCAGTGGCGGCACGAGTGGGAGGCCACCCGCTGGTTCCTGTCCGCGGACGGGGAGTCAGGGAAACGGTGCGGCAACGAAACCATCCGCGTCACCCTCGACGGAGAGGTCAGTCTCCGCCTCCCGGCGCCGTTGACACACCTGGCGAACGCCCCGCACGGCAGGTACGTCCTCACCGGGCGAGTCACATTCGGCCACCGCGGCCACGAGTGGGGCGACCGGGTAGAAGCGAACCGGGCCGTCGCCTACCGGATCCACCACAACCCGGGGAAGGACCGCTGGTACCTGGACGCCTCCTGGCAACGCAAGGACACGACCGTAATACTGCTGGAGACACTCCGGGCAGGTGAAGTCATCGGGGTGGACATGAACGCCGACCACCTCGCCGCCTGGCGGCTCGACACCCACGGCAACCCCACCGGCAAGCCACGCACCTTCGCCTACGACCTCACCGGCACCGCCACCCGCCGAGACGCCCAGGTGCGGCACGCCCTCACCCGACTGCTGCACTGGGCCAAACAGTCCGGGGTGAAGGCGATCGCCGTGGAAGACCTCGACTTCACCGACTCCAAGACCCGCGAACAACACGGCCGACGCAAACGGTTCCGGCAACTGGTGTCCGGTATGCCCACCAGCAGACTCCGGACACGACTACTCGCCATGACCGCCGAAGCCGGGATCGCGGTGATCGCCGTCGACCCCGCCTACACCAGCCGGTGGGGCGCCCAACACTGGCAGAAACCCACCAGCACCCCCACCCACAAGACCACCCGACACGAGGCAGCCGCCATCGCGATCGGGAGACGCGCCCTCGGGCACCAGATCCGGCGACGGACGACACCGCCCCGACAGCACCAGACGGATGCTGCCGGGCATCGGACCCTCCAGGCCGGATCAGGCACCCCAGGGCGCGAGGAAGCCGGCCACCCAGGACCCGGACCACGGACACGATCCGTGCCACCGACCAGGAGCACGTACGCGGGCAACCAGGCGACCCAACACCGTTCGGGGCCGCCCACCGACCAGGACACAGTTCTGCTCAGTGTCTAGGAACGGTGAGGTAGTGAGGTCGCCTACGTCCGGAGGGACGCATGGTTCTTCGTCTGACGCGCAAGGGTCGCCGGGCTGCCGGCCTGATGATCGCGACACTGGTCATCGGCGTGATCACCGCGCTCGTGATAGCGGCGTCCGCTCCGCCCCGGCAGGCAGGTGGTCCGACTGCCGCCGTGTCCCCGGCGGCCGATCCGGCGAAGTACGTGTATCTCACCTTCGACGACGGTCCTGACCCGAAGTACACGCCGCAGATCCTCGACATCCTTGCTACCTATGGGGCCAAGGCAACGTTCTTCGAGGTCGGCGAGGAGGTGGCGAGACATCCGGAGCTGAGTCGGCGCGTCCACCTGCTCGGCCACAGCGTGCAGAACCACACCTGGTCACACCCCGATCTCCGCACCGTCTCGTGGGCGTCCTTCAAGGACCAGATCCAGACGACGGACCGGTACATCCAAGCGCAGACCGGCTACACCCCGCGCTGCCTGAGACCGCCGTACGGCAGTGTGAACAGCCTCGTCTCCAAGCGGTCGGCGAGCCTCGGCAAGGACGTCGTCCGGTGGAAGATCGACTCGCGCGATTGGGCGAGGCCCGGTACGGCGGCCGTCGTACGCCAGGTGCTCGACGGGGCACGCAACGGCTCGGTGATCCTGATGCACGACGGTGGCGGCGACCGCAGCCAAACCGTCGCCGCACTTCCGGCCATCCTCAAAACGCTGAAGGCCAAGGGCTACGTTTTCTACCCGATCTGGTGCCGCTAGGCCAGTGCGGTGACCAGTGGGACGACGTCGGCGATGGACTCGACGATGCGGGTCGGGCGGTAGGGGAAGCGGTCGACCTCGTGCTCGCCGGTCGAGCCGGTGAGGACCAGCACGCTACGCAGGCCCGCCTCGAGTCCGCTGATGATGTCGGTGTCCATCCGGTCGCCGATCATCACGGTCGTCTCGGAGTGGGCCTCGATGCGGTTGAGGGCGCTGCGCATCATCAGCGGGTTCGGCTTGCCAACGAAGTACGGCGCGACGCCGGTGGCGCGGGTGATCAGGGCAGCAACGGATCCGGTCGCGGGCAGTGGGCCCTCGGTGGACGGACCGGTCGGATCCGGGTTCGTAGCGAGGAACCGGGCGCCGTCCGAGATCAGCCGGATCGCCTTCGTGATCGCCTCGAACGAGTACGTCCGGGTCTCCCCCAGCACCACGTAGTCGGGCGCGCGGTCGGTCAGCACGTAGCCGATCTCGTGCAGCGCGGTGGTCAGCCCGGCCTCACCGATCACGTACGCCGTACCGCCGGGCCGCTGATCGTCGAGGAACTGGGCGGTCGCCAGCGCACTCGTCCAGATCGCGTGTTCCGGCACATCGATGCCACCGGCAAGCAACCGGGCCCGCAGATCACGCGGCGTGAAGATCGAGTTGTTGGTCAGCACCAGGAACTTCTTCCCCGACGTCTGCAACGTCTGGATGAACTCGCTGGCCCCCGGAATGGCGCGCTCCTCGTGCACCAGCACGCCGTCCATATCGGTCAGCCAGCTCTCCACCGGCTTCGGCTCGGTCATGCAAACCTCCCGGAGTAGGTGAACCAACGGCTCGGGTGCTAGCTCGCGTTCTGGCTGCTCGCGTTCTGGGCCAGGGCGCGGAGGTTTTCGACCATCGCGTTCGGGTCGTCGGCGGCGTACACCGCCGAACCGGCGACGAAGACGTCCGCGCCCGCCTCGGCACATCGCTCGATGGTCTCCGCGGAGACGCCGCCGTCGATCTCGATCCACACGTCGAGGCCGTGTTTGCGGACCAGCTCGCGAGTACGGCGGATCTTCGGGATGCACACGTCGAGGAACTTCTGCCCGCCGAATCCGGGCTCGACGGTCATGATCAGGATCATGTCGAGCTCGGACAGCATGTCCTCGTACGGCTCGATCGGGGTGGCCGGCTTCAACGCCATCGCGGCGCGCGCGCCCTTGGCGCGGATCTCCCGGGCGGTCCGGATCGGGGCGCGGCAGGCCTCGATGTGGAAGGTGACGCTGGACGCGCCGGCCTCGACGTACCCCGGCGCCCAGCGGTCGGGGTCCTCGATCATCAGGTGGCAGTCGAGCGGTTGCGATGCGGCCTTGGCCAGCGACTCGACCACCGGCAGGCCGAGGGTGAGGTTGGGCACGAAGTGGTTGTCCATCACGTCGACGTGCAGCCAGTCGGCGTTCGACACGGCGGCGGCCTCGTCGGCGAGCCGGGCGAAGTCGGCGGTCAGGATGCTAGGCGCGATCTGAATTCCCATGGGATCGCGAGTCTACCGACGCGGCGCCCGGAGCCAGTTGACGACCTGGTCCACCGACTCGACCACGGCGGCACCCGCAGGAAGCGCCGGCCGCCGGATCATCACGACCGGCAGACCGAGCTCCCGCGCGGCGACCAGCTTCGCCGAGGTCTGGGCTCCCC
This sequence comes from Kribbella caucasensis, assembly GCF_004361855.1. Lineage (GTDB taxonomy): Bacteria > Actinomycetota > Actinomycetes > Propionibacteriales > Kribbellaceae > Kribbella > Kribbella caucasensis. Next base: position 175,082 of record NZ_SNWQ01000002.1, on the reverse strand, counting down.
CGCTGTCCTTGGTCACCAGTACGTCGATCCGGTGCTCCCGCAGCAACGCCAGCTCGGCCGCCAACTCGAACGGTCCGCGATCCAGGATCACCTCACACCAGGACGGCGCCGGCTCAGGTGGATCCACACAGCGCGCCAGGATCCACAGTCCCGTCCCCGCGAAGTCCCCGAGCCCCTGCCGCCCGATCGTGAGGAACGCCCGTGATCCGACGGCCGGCAGAATCCGGGCCGCCGCGGTCGCGGACGAAACCCAGTGCCACTCGTCACCACGCGTCTCTGTCCAGCCCGGGCGCCGTAGTACGAGCAGCGGTACGCCGACCAGACGCGTCGCCTCGACCGCGTGCTCGGTCATCACCGCCGCGAACGGATGCGTCGCGTCGACCACTGCGTCGACCGGGTTGTCCCGCAACCACTGGACCAGCCCGTCCACTCCGCCGAACCCACCACGCCGTACTTCGCCTGCGGGCACGTGCGCGTCGGTGGTCCGGCCGGCGAGGGACGAGATCACGTGGAAGTCGGGCGTCAGCACCTGGGCGAGTTCGCGCGCCTCGCCGGTTCCGCCCAGGAGCAGGATCTTCATCGTTCGCGGGTGGTCGAGTAGAGGTGGCTGTCGGGGAAGTTCGCGGCGGCGAGGGTCCGGCCGACGATCACGACAGCGGTCCGCAGTACGCCGGCTTCGCGGACCTGCTTGGCGATGTCGGCGAGGGTGCCGCGGAGGATGAGTTCGTCCGGGCGGGAGGCGCGGGCGACGACCGCGGCCGGGCAGTCCTCGCCGTAGTTGGGGGTGAGCTCCTCGACGAGTCGTTCGATGTGCTGGACGGCGAGGTGCAGGACGATCGTGCCGCGGCTGGCGCCGAGGGTGGCGAGGTCCTCGCCGGGCGGCATCGCGGTCGCGCGGGCGGCGATCCGGGTGAGGATGACCGTCTGGCCGACCTCGGGCACGGTCAGCTCGCGTTTCAGTGCGGCCGCGGCCGCCGAGAACGCCGGTACGCCGGGCGTCACGTCGTACGGGATCCCCAGCGCGTCGAGCCGGCGCATCTGCTCGGCCATCGCGCTGAACACGGACGGATCCCCGGAATGCAGCCGCGCGACGTCGCTGCCTTGCCGATGAGCGGTGACAAGTTCGGTGAGGATCTGGTCGAGGTCGAGGTTCGCCGTGTCGATCTTGCGGGCACCCGATGGGCAGTGGTCGAGGAGTTCGACGGGCACCAGCGCACCGGCGTACAGGCAGACCGGCGAACTCGCGATCAGGTCCCGCCCGCGAACCGTGATCAGGTCGGCCGCGCCCGGACCGGCGCCGATGAAGTGGACCGTCATTTCGTCACGCTCCAGATCGTCACGGGCATCGCGGGCCGCCATCCGGTCATCCCGCCCACCGGCGACGCGCGCTGTACCGACAGCCGAACCAGGTCACCACCGAGCTCGGCGTACCAGTTGGCGATCAACGCCTCGGTCTCGAGCGTGACACCGTTGACCACCAGCCGGCCACCCGGCCTGAGCGCATCCCAGCAGGACTCGATCACGCCGGGGACGGTCGCGCCGCCGCCGACGAAGACCGCGTCCGGCGCTTCGAGATCCTTCAGGGCCGATGGCGCTTCGCCGACCACGGTCCGTACTGCGACGCCGAGGGTCGCCGCGTTCCGGTCGAGGCGCTTGGCGCGATCGGGATCCCGCTCGATCGCGACGGCGCGGCAGCTCGGGTGATGCCGCAGCCACTCGATCGCGATACTGCCCGCGCCGCCGCCGACGTCCCACAGCAACTGCCCGGGGACTGGTGCGAGCCGGGACAGGGTGACCGCGCGAACCTCGCGTTTGGTCAGCTGGCCGTCACTCTCGTACGCCGAATCCGGCAGGCCCGGTGTGGTCGGCAGGAGTTCGGCGCCTTCACCTCGGCAGAGGACGCCGATCACGTTGAGCGGGTCTGCGGTGTTCGTCCAGTCCTTGGCGACGGTTTTCTTGACGACTTCGTTTGTTGAGCCGAGTTGCTCCAGCACGGTGAACTCGCTGTCGCCGTACCCGCGCGCGATCAGCAACTCCGCGACCTCGGCCGGAGTGTGCGCACCCCAACTCAGAATCACGAGTCGACGGCCGGGCTGGATGTGCGGGTGCACGAGTTCAACCGGGTAGCCGACGAGGCTGACCACTTGCACCTGATCCTGCGGCCAGCCGAGTCGCGAACAGGCCAGCGAGACACTCGACGGATGCGGGATCACCCGGACAGCCTCCGCACCGAGCAACCGCGTCAGGGTGGTTCCGATCCCATGGAAGGTGGGGTCGCCGCTGGCCAACACGCAGATCCGGCTTCCCTGGTGCTCCGCCAACAACCCCGGCAACGACTCGGACAGCGGTGAAGGCCAACTGATCCGCTCGGCAGTATCCTCAGGAACCAAGCCCAACTGCCGAACACTGCCCATCAGCACCTCAGCCGACCGAACCGCCTCCTGGGCGGCAGGCGACAACCCTTCCCAACCGTCGGCGCCTATACCGACGACCGTCACCGACTCAGGCATTGCCGAGCACCTTCGTCACCGTGATCTCGATGACCACGCGCTCAGGATTCACCCGCGGCTGCCGATAGCGCTCGGCGTACCGGCGTACGGCATCCGCCACGCGCTCGGGATCGTCACTCACCACCGCGCGCCCCTCCAGCGTCGACCAAGTCCCGCCCTCCGTCTGGCTGACCGCCACCGCGGCCCCGCCCAGCCCGGCCGACCGGATCTGCCGCGCCTTGTGCGACCCGCCCGAACAGATCACCCGCACCATCCCAGCCTCGAAATCCACCGTGGCCCCCACCATCACCACATGCACGGTCGCGTCCTTCCGCACCGTGCTCAGCAGACACAGCCGCCGCTCGGTCCAGAACCCGACAAACTCCCCCGACCGCCCACTCAAGACCGATTCCACCTGGCGATCGTAGACGTTGTACCGATCGACATGAGGTAGTCACCCCGGCGACCTGACGTGCCGTGGCCGGCACGCTCAGCCACCCTGAGGAGGAGCGACTACCTCATGTCGAAATGTACGAATCTCAGCCGATGTCTCGGCGGCGGAAGGTGGTTGCGCCGGTTAGCAACAAGACAGCAGCTGTTGCGGTGAGCCAGATGACTGGGGTGGCGGAGAAGTCGCTGCCGGGGAGGCGGGGGGTGTGGGCGTAGGGCGAGATGTCCATGACCGCGTCGGGGGGGTCGAAGAGCGGGCCGAACTGGCCGATCAGGAGGAAGAAGCCGAACAGGACCCAGGCGCCGGTGACCAGCTTCGGGGCCAGGCCGAAGAGGAGCACAACCAGGGCGGTGACGATCCAGATCGCGGGCAGCTGGACCGCGGCGGCGGCGAGCATCGGGGGGACCTGGCGGCCCATGTTGCCGAGTTCGGCGCCGGAGGAGATCCCGGAGCCGAGACCGCCGGCGAGGATCAGGATGCCGGTACCGGACAGGGCCATCACGACGTGGCTGGCGAGCCAGCTGGTCCGCGTGATGCCGGTGGCGAGCAGTGGTTCGGCGCGCAGGGCGGTCTCTTCGGACCGGAGCCGGAGCGCCGCCTGGATGCCGAAAGCGGAGGCGAGCAGACCCATCACGCCCATCTCTGTGGACAGGAACGCGTCCGTGATTTCCTGCACCCCACCGAGCTTCTGGATCATCTCCTTGGCGCTCTCCGAGGACACGAACCCGTCCACGTTGCTGGCGATGTTCCCCACCAGGAACCCGAGCAACAGGAAGGCAAACGTCCACCCGTACAGCGCGCCACGCTGCAACCGCCACGCCAACGCAAGCGGCGACCGCAACCACGCCGCGGCCACGGCGGGACCCGGGCGTGGCCGGACCAGACCTGCCCCGACGTCCCGCCGGCGAAGCAACGCGAACGCAGCGAACACGAGCACGGCCAGCAACGCCAACGGAAGCAGGGCCACGGCAAACCGGTCCGACGCGAACGGACGGATCTGCTGGGCCCACCCGATCGGCGTCAACCAGGACGCCCATTGCGTACTCCCATCGGCCGCGGAGTCACCCAGTGCACGGAGTACGTAGGAGATGCCCAGGACGATCGCGACCAGACCGTTCGCAGTACGGGCGCCCTCGGTGAGCTGGGCGATCACGGCAGCGATACCCGCGAACGCGAGGCCGCCCGAGATCCAGGTCAGACCGAAGGCGAGCGAACCGGCGGCAGGCAGCCCGACACCGATCAGGCTCAACGCGGTGAGCAGGCCGACCAGTACGACGGTCAGCCCGGACACCAGGAGAGCTGCGGTGACAGCGGCGTACCGGCCGATTACTCCGGCGCTGAGGAGCTCCAGCCGTCCGGTCTCCTCCTCGGTACGGGTGTGCCGTACGACGAGCATCGCGGCGAGCAACCCGACCAGCAGCGCACCGAACGAGGTCAACTTGAACAGCGACAATTCACCCAGCGAGGTCGGGTCCCAGATCCGCCCGTAGAGCGAGACCAGAGCGGGCGACGAGTTCGCCGTCTCCGCTGCCTCGACCCTCGACTGGACGTCCGGGTAGAGCTCGATGGACGCCTGCGCGGAACTGGCGGCCATCCCCGCGAACACCACGATCCACAAGGGAATCAGGACCCGGTCGCGGCGCAAGGCGAGCCGCACCAGGGTCTTGGTACCGGCGAAGTCCTTCATCGCACGGCCACCTCAGGTTCAGAAGCGATCGTGTCGTCTTCGTAGTGGCGCAGGAACAGCTCCTCGAGCGTCGGCGGCTGGGCCACCAGGCTGCGGATCCCGCTGGCGGACAGCTGCCGCATCACGGCGTCGAGCTGGGCGGTGTCCACCTCACAGCGGACCCGGTTGCCCTGGACATCGAGAGCGTGGACGCCAGGCAGCTGGGCCAGGCCGTTCGGCGACGCGGCCAGCTCGGCCTGGATCGACGTACGGGTCAGGTGCCGCAGGTCGGCGAGGGTGCCGGTCTCGACCACCTTGCCCTTGCGGATGATGCTGATCCGGTCGCACAGCGCCTCGACCTTGGACAGGATGTGGCTGGACAGCAGCACCGTCCGGTCGCGCTGGCGTTCGTCTTCGATGCACTGCCGGAACACCTCTTCCATCAGCGGATCCAGGCCGGAGGTGGGTTCGTCGAGGATCAGCAGTTCGACGTCGGAGGCGAGCGCCGCGACCAGGGCGACCTTCTGCCGGTTGCCCTTGGAGTAGGTGCGGCCCTTCTTGGTCGGGTCCAGGTCGAACCGGCGGAGCAGGTCGTCGCGCTTCTTCGGGTCCAGGCCGCCACGCAGCCGGCCGAGCAGGTCGATCACCTCGCCACCGGTCAGGTTGGGCCAGAGGTTCACGTCACCCGGGACGTAGGCCAGCCGCCGGTGCAGGGTCGCGGCGTCGCGCCACGGGTCGCCGCCGAGCAGCGACACGTCCCCTTCGTCACCCTTCAGCAGGCCGAGCAGGACCCGGATGGTGGTGGACTTCCCGGCGCCGTTCGGGCCGAGGAATCCGTGCACCTCACCGGTCGCGACATCCAGGTCGAGACCGTCGAGGGCGTGCGTACTCCCGTACGACTTGTGCAGTCCGGAGACCACGATGGCTGATGTCATGATTCATAACGTACACTTCATTCAGAAGATTGTGAATATTGCTAACACGTTTCTCACACGTCAGGTTTTTCGGTCACGGACAGGAGATGATGAGGCGGTGAGCGCACAACGAGACGACGAGGCGGTGCAGCGGCATGCCGAGCAGTTCGGCAACCTGCTGGCCGACACAGGCTGGCCGCGGATGTCGGCCCGGGTCTTCGCCGCCATCCTGGCCAGTGAGAACGGCCGGCTGACCGCCGCCGAGCTCGCCGAGAGGTTGCAGGCCAGTCCCGCCGCCGTCTCCGGCGCGGTCAACTACCTGTTGCAGATGCGGCTGGCCAGCCGGGAGCGGGAGCCCGGCAGCCGCCGCGACGTCTACGTGGTCCAGGACGACTTCTGGTACGACAGCATGATGCGGCAGGACCGCTTCCTGGTCCGCTGGGAGGAGACGCTGCGGCAGATGCTCGCGTCCACCGGCGACGGCACCCCGGCCAACCGCCGGGTCCGCGCCACCCTCGGCTTCCTCGAGTTCATCCAGACCGAGGTCGAGGGCCTGAGCGAACGCTGGATCAAACGCAAGGCCGAGATCGACGCGGAGCTGGACGCAGAGTTCGGGGCATAACTCGTGCCCCGACACGGGACACTAGGGCCCGGTGGATCGCCACCGGGCCCTAGTCGTGCTGGTACTAGCGCAGCGAGCTTGCGGCGACCTGGTCGAGCGTCTGCTGCAGCAGCGGGCTGAGCTTGCCGGTGTTCGCCTTCGACTTCGGCAGCGGTACGGCGTTCCCGTCCACCGGGCCGTCGACCGGGAAGACCGACAACTCGGCCGGCAGCGGGCTGGTCCCGCAGACCTGGTCCTTGCCCGGCAGTTCACCGCTGAACACGAACCGGTCGCCGATCGCCTCGGCACACGCCGACGCCGACCCGACGTACTGGCCGTGCTGCCCCTCGTCGTCGATCGCGACGAACCGGGTGGCCCGCGGGGTGTCGTTGTGCGTCCGCAGCGCACCCTCGTACGACGTGGCCGGGTCGAGCTCGCCCTGGACCATCAGTATCCGGGGCGATCCGGTCAGGTCGAGCTTGCGGTCCTGCGGCGCGTACTTCCAGAACGCGCACATCGGCACGCCGTTCATGTAGCCGAAGAAGGTGTATTTCTTCGCCATCCGGTCGGCCTCGCGGAGGTAGAACCTCGGGTCCTTGTTCCAAGCCGTGTCGTTGCACCGAACGGTGGTCCCGACCGCGCCGAGGCTGACTTCCTGGTCGGGGGAGGTCGCCTTCGCAGCGGTCTCCCGCGCGTCCGCGATCACGTCCTTCAGCGAATCCACTTTCGCGGCGGCGATGGTGCTCGCGGCCGCCGGCGTCACGCCGTACCGGGCCCTGATCGCGGCGAGCGTGTCGAACGCCTGCAGCTCGGGCGCGAGCCGGGCCCACGCACGGTCGACGTGCTGGAGCTCGATCTCGCCGGAGTCGGACGGGTTCTTGGTGTACTCGTCGTGCACCAGGATGTCGACGGTGGCCCGGATGAACCGGACGTTGCCGTAGATGGTGCTGTAGATCGTGCCGTCCAGGTTGTCACCGCGGACCGAGCTCTCGCCGGCCTTGACCAGGGTGACCAGCGAGGCGCGGATCCCGTTGTAGCGGGCGAGCACCTGGGCCGGCGTCTTGCCGAGGCCCTGGATCTGGTCGGCGTGCCGGGCGATCCACGGGAACAGCTGGGTGTCGCGGCGGCGCTGGCCGGAGAACGGGTCGAAGTTCACGTTGTCCCACTGGGTGTGGGTCCAGTCCATGTTCGAGTCGAGCACGAACCGGCCGACCTTCGACGGGTACGTGTCGGCGTACCAGCCGCCCAGCCAGGTGCCGTAGCTGTAGCCGATGAAGCTGAGCTGACGGGACTTGAACAGCGCCCGCAGGAACTCCATGTCGTACACGGTCTGCTGGCTGCTGACGAACTGGCCGAACTCGGTGGCCGAGCAGGCGTCGGCGTACAGCTTCGCCTCGGCGACCTCCGTCTGGTGGGTGAGCTTGGTGCGCTCCTTGTAGTCCGGTGTCACCGGCAGCGCGTTCAGTGCCTCGGCGGTGGTGAGGCAGCGCAGCGGGGTGCTCTGGCCGAAGCCGCGCGGGTCGAAGCCGAGCAGGTCGAAGTCCTGGAACAGCTGCGGCTTCTCGGTCGCCAGAGCGGCCGACAGGGTGAGGCCGGCACCACCCGGGCCGCCCGGGTTGGTGGTCATCAGGCCGCGCGAGGTGCCGAGCGACTTGCTGTAGGAGATGGCGACCTCGACGTCCGGGTGCGCGTCGGGGTTGGCCCAGTCCATCGGCACCTTGACCTTGGCGCAGTCGGTGGTCGGCGCCTGCGGGTAGAGGGCTTTCACCGCGGCGTCGAACGAGCAGACCGACCAGGTGATCGGCTGGTCGAGATACTTCTGCGGGATGGCCGGAGTCGGCGGGTCCGTCAGCGTGGGCGCCGCCGTGGCAGTGGTGGCAGTCAGCAGCGGCGCGACCAGCAGCGCCGACAGTGCCACCGCGAGTCGGTGAGGTTTGAACACAGTGCAGCTCCTGTGTTGCCGGGCGGTCAGGATGCTCGAACCTAATTCGGCGACGGCCCCCGAGGCCAGTACTTGGCCCAGGCACAAGGGAGAACCCGCACTACAACCCGCGCTACAACTCGTAGACGGTGAAGATCGTGCAGCAGACGGGCGCGGACTCCAGGCCTGGGTAGTACAGCCGCCCGGCTTCGTCGGTCACCTTGAAATAAGCCGTGGACGCACCGACCTGCGATGGCGCCTGCAACGTCATCCGCACGGTCACGACCTCACCCGGTACGGCGTCCGGCAGCCGCGCGCGGTGGGGCGACCGCAACCAGCCGGGAGTCGCCGCGGCGCCCTGACGGGTGAGCCAGCGATCGCACCAGGGACGGTCACCGCTGTTCCGGATCTCCCAGGTCTTCTCGAACTCCTGGTCGCGGGCGACCCTGGTCCCGTCCGGCACGGTCTCGCCGACCAGCTCGGCACGATCGTCGGGATGGTGGTCGGCCGGGACCGAACCACCGAGGAGCATCGGTACGACGTGCCGCCGCAGGTCCCGTTGCGAGACGTCCTTGCCGGCCCGGACGGCCGCGTCGAGCTCCACCAACTGGTTGACCAACGCGTCCCCGGCGCCGAACGACACGTCGTACCACTCGATCAGTTCGCGGCTGGGTTTGGTGTGACCGCGCTCGACCCGGGACAGGTGGCCCTTGTCCCAGCCGGACAGCGCGGCCGCACGGCTCAGCGGCACACCAGCCGCCTCCCGCAGCTCCCGCATCCGGCTGCCGATCACGTTCCGAGCTTGTGCTGGCCTCACGGTGGACTCCCAGGTCACACAGTCACCGGATCACGATCTCACAGGTAACGATTTTCCGTTGCCTACTGCGACAACGCGGTGACTCTTTGATTCTCTGCAACCAGTGCCGAATTGAATACCTTCCCCGCCCCACCGCCCCGGTCGATCGCCAAGGATCCGCCCTCCTTCCCAGCGAAAGGACGCACACCATGCGGACCGCCCTTCTCCGTACCGTCATCCGCGTCACCGTCACCGCCCTGATCGGCGGCACCGCCGTCGTCGGCGGCGTCGCCCTGCCCGCGCACGCCGCCACCGGGACCGTCGTCACCGACAGCGGGGCCGGTGTCACCATCCGCTCCGGCAACGCCACCACCTTCGGCTCGGTCGGCACCCAGCCCAACGGACCGGTCACCATCGACTGCCAGCTCTACGGCGAACCCGTGACCGGCAAGTTCGGCCGCAGCCTGATCTGGGACCACATCCCGGGCAAGGGCTACATCTCCGACGCGTACGTCGACACCGGCAGCTCCGGACTCGTCGCACCCCTGTGTCCGACCAACCCGCGCGCCGACAAGTCGATCGCCTGGTACTCCGCCCGCAACGGCTCGACGGCCTTCCAGGGGTACTGCGAGATGGCCGCCGAGAACTCGTACGGCAAGACCGGCATCTACGCCTCCGCCAAGGCGAACTGGAACGACGCCGTGAACCGGGGCGCCGCCCACCGAGGCGACCTGAACCCACCCAAGGGCGCCCTCGTCTTCTGGGACCTCGCCGCCCCGTACGGCCATGTCGGTGTGGCACGCGGCGACGGCTACTTCTGGGCCACCAGCGTCAACGGCAGGATCGGCCTCGCCAGACTCCCCTACTTCTCCAACTACCTCGGCTGGGCCTGGCCCAACTTCTGACCCCAATCCGGCTCGAACAGATAGGCGCCCGGTCGCTCCCGCCCCCGCGACCGGGCGCCTCACGGCTTGAACACCAGGTTCCGCCCATACATCGCCTTCGTGCCAGGCGCATGCAGTTCCTCAACGGTGATCCCGAACAGGTCCGCCCAAAAGCGGTCGACGATGAGACGGGTATCAGCGCGCATCAGCTGTCTCCATGCGGGTGAGCCAGTCGGTCACCAGGGCTTGATACAAGGTGTGGTTCTGGATGGGGAGGTTGTGGTCCGCCTCGTCGAGTACGGCGTACGTGGCGTGTGGGTAGTCGGCGAGGAGGGGCCAGGCGTCGGCGTACCCGGTGATGTGGTCCTGTCGGCCGGTGACGATCAGGGTCGGGGCGTCGAGGCGGGCGGCGAGGTCGAAGGAGAGGGAGTACGTGGTGACGTCGGACTGGATGGTGTTGAGGAATTCCAGATCGGCCTGTTCTTCGGCGGGCAGGTAGAAGCGGGTCTCCTTGTCCTGCTGGGCGGCCAGGAAGTCTGGGGTGGTGGGTAGGCCGCCTGGTTCGGGAAGCGTGCGCTGGGCACGGTCGACGATGACGCCGGGGACTCGGAGCAGGAGGCCGAGGATTCGGGTCGGGTCGCGGTGGACGATTCCCCGGGCGTGCAGTGCGCCGGCCGACGTACCGACCAGGGCGAAGGGCTGGTCGCCGACGATCGTGTCAACAGCGCGGGTGATGACGTCGAGCATGCCGTCCTGGTTGGTGATCCAAGGGCGAGAAGGAGTCCGCCCGGTGCCCGGTGGGTCGAGGTAGATGCGTTGCCAGCGGTCGCGTCCCGCACCGAAGACCGGCTCGTGGACGGCTTGCGCCTCACCGTTGGCGTTTCCCCACCCGGGCAGGAAGACGATCGGCCGTCCATCGCCGTATGACTCGTAGTACACGGGCAGGTCATCGACTTGGGTGATCACCCGACCGACGGTATCGATTCCTGGAGCGGTGAGCTTCGAGTTTTCCTTTCAGGAGAAGGGTGGGCGTTCGCCGGAGCCTCGGGGGATCAGGGCGCAGGGGAGGATGATGCGTTGAGGTGGGCGGGTGTTGGTGCCGGCTGCGCGGCCGAGGAGGAGGGTGGCGGCGGTGCGGCCGAGTTCCTCGGTGTCGGAGGCGACCACCGTGACCGGGGTGGGCAGCATGTCGGCCATCCGAAAATCGTCGAAGCCGACTACGGCCGGTTGGTCGGCGACCAGACGCAGCGCGCGAAGGACGCCCTCGGCAACGAAGTTGGTGGACGCGAAGATGGCGGTCGGCGGGGACGGCCGGTCCATCAGCTCACCAGTCGCCTTCTCGGCCGCCTCGGTGGTGCCCTCGGGGAGCTGGACGACGAGCGACTCGTCCACGGTGAGACCCGCCGTCCGGTGGGCCCGGCGATAGCCACGCAGCCGGCGGCCGGTGGTGTAGTACGACGGGGCGAGCAGGATCGCGATCCGCTGATGTCCCTGGCCCAGCAGGTGTTCGGTCGCGAGCCGGCCGCCGCCTTCGTTGTCGACCATCACGATATCGGCCTCGATCCCGTGCGCCGGCCGGTCCAGGAACACCACCGGTACGCCGGCGCCGGCCAGGAACGAGTGGTCCCCTTGGTCCGGCACGATCATCAACCCGGCCACTTGCCGCCCGACCAGTTCGCGGATCGCCCGCTTCTCGCCTTCTGGGTCCTCGTCGACACTGCCGAGGACGACGGCGAACCCGGACTGCGCGGCGACCTCGAGCGACGCCTTCGCGATGGTCGCATAGAACGGGTTGGTCAGGTCGCCGATCACCAGCGCCAGGCTGGCCGACTTCTTCCCCGGCCGGAGCGCGCGAGCGACCTCGTTGCGTTGGAAACCTAGCGCCTCGATCGCGGCATGGACCCGGCTGGCGGTCTCCGCCCGGACACCGGCCCCGCCGTTGACCACCCGCGACACCGTGCCGAGCCCGACCCCGGCCCGCTTCGCCACGTCGATCATCGTCGGCCGGCTGGGCTCCGCGCTCACCGCGGCCACCTGGAATCGACGGTCGGCCGGCTGGGCTCGGTTTGCTTTGGAAACGTTTCGGGCACGGGGTTGACTTCCCTCTCACGACACGGCATCGTCACCCCACAGTAGGCCGCTGGAAACGTTACCGTCCAGGAGGCCGGATGAATCGCAGCCCCCATCGTGCCCACGGCAATCAAATTCAGGGCAACCGAACCCGGAAGAACCGCGGGATGAGCCGGAACGCCGGCTCCGACGTGCGCGCGGCGTACCTGTTCATCGCGCCCGGCGATCATCGGGTTCACCGTGTTCGTGGTGTATCCGCTGGTCCGGTCGTTCTACCTGGCGCTGACCAAGTACAACGGACTGACCGACCCGATCTTCATCGGTTTCGGCAACTTCCGCCGGCTCTTCACCGTGGACCCGGCCTTCTGGCCTTCGTTGAGGGCGACCGGCGCGGCGCCGAAGTCGGCGCGGACCGAGAGCATCACCTGGTCGCATTCAGAATCTCGTGATCCAGCGCCCACGCGGGTACATCGACACGACGACCAACTGGACGTGAAGGGCCGAGACGAAGTGTGCTATGGCGATCCTCGTCAGAAAGTGTCGTAGGCCGATGGCAGTCTGTGTTCTCGTGAGCATGGTTCGCTACAGGTACCGGGTGTACCCCACTGCGCCGCAGAGGCAGGTGTTGGCGCGGGTGTTCGGCTGTGTCCGTGTGGTGTTCAACGATTCGTTGCGCTTGCGCCAGGCGGCCTATGAAGCGGGTGAGAAGCTCACTGACACAGAGATTCAGCGGCGTGTGGTCACGCTGGCGAAGACCACCCCGGAGCGGGTGTGGCTGGCCGAAGCGCCGTCCGTGGCGCTGGTCCAGGCGTGCAACGACGCACGCCGTGCGTACAGGAACTGGTTCGACTCGCTGTCCGGGCGGCGCAAGGGTCGCAAGATCGGCCGCCCGCGGTTCCGGAAGAAGGCCAACCGCCAGAGCATCCGCCTCACCCGCAACGGGTTCTCTTTGCGCGGTGAGCGGCTATATGTGGCCAAGGTCGGTGAACTGAAGGTCCGCTGGTCCAGGGACCTGCCGTCCGTCCCGTCGTCGGTCACCGTCGTGATGGAGCCTGACGGACGGTACTACGCCTCGTTCGTAGTGGAAGTCGCTGACACCCCGCTGCCGAAGGTCGAGCGGCAGGTCGGCGTGGATCTTGGGTTGTCGACGTTCGCGACCGTGGCGGCCACGGACGGTTCGACTGAGAAGGTTGAGAACCCGCGTCACCTGCGGAAGGCCGAGCGTCGTTTGGTGCATGCTCAGAAGGCTCTGTCCCGCAAGCAGAAGGGGTCGGCCAACCGGAACAAGGCCCGTTGCCGGGTCGCGGTACTGCACCGGAAGGTACGGGACTCCCGAGCCGACCACGCCCACAAGACGGCTCATCGCCTGATCCGCGATAACCAAGCGGTTCATGTCGAAGACCTGTCGATCGCAGGGCTCGGCCGTACCAGGCTGGCGAAGTCGGTGCACGACGCCGGATGGGGCCAGTTCCTGCGGGTGCTGGAAGACAAGGCGGCCCGGTTCGGCAGGACTGTCACGAAGGTGGACCGCTGGTTCCCCAGCACGCAGTTGTGCTCGGTCTGCGGTGGGCTGGGTGGTAAGAAGCCGCTCAGCGTTCGCGAGTGGGAGTGCGGCTGTGGAGCCGTTCACGACCGCGACGAGAACGCGGCACGCAACATTTTGGCGGCCGGGCAGGCCGCGACTGCCTGTGGAGACGGTGTAAGCCCGGACGTCGGTCCGGCAGTCGTTGGCGAAGCAGGAACCCCCCGGAGTGCCGCATGAGCGGCATGGAAGGAATCCCTGCCGTTCACGGCAGGGAGGATGCCAAAACACTCCTGACTGAAGCCCCCTGTGCGGGGGTTGCTGACGGCAACGGCATGCAGCGGATCGGACTCCGGCGGCGAGACGTCCGGACCGGTCACCGTCACCGTGATGACGTGGGAGTCGGCGCAGACGAACGCCGCGATCGACAAGGCGCTGGCCGGGTTCAGCGATCCGGACATCACCGTCGAACGGGTCGACACCCCCAATGGTGGGTACGGCGACAATGGCTGGCGGCCGGGTTCCAGACCGACAAGCCGAAGGTGAAGTACGGGTTCGCGCCGTTCCCACAGGTGACCACACCGGCGACCCTGTACGACTCGGTCGGCATCTGCACCCCGCAGTACACGGCGAACGAGGACGCGACGTACAAGGTGCTCGAGTACATCAACACGAAGGTGTGGGACGCGGTGCTGCCTGCCTCGCCGGTCGCGCCGCCGGCGTACACACCCGCGCAGGACAGTTACTTCAGCGCGCTGACCAAGGCCGGGCAGGCGACGGTGGTCGACACGGTCAAGGCTGATCTGGCCGCGGAGAAGACGGTCGGGGTCCGGTTCACGACGCAGTGGGCGTCGCAGGTCGGCGACCTCACGACGGCGTACTACCAGCCGATTCTCACCGGCAAGAAGCCCATCGACGACCTCCAAACCTACGTCACCAAGATCAACGACCTCATCAAGCAGTCCGGCTGATCCCAACTGCTTGCGTCCGAAGAACCCTGCGCTGTAGGCCACGGTTCTTCGGACGCAACAGGTGGATTACACCGCTTGCCAGAGGGAGAGGGCGAAGCGGTCCTCGGAGTCCGTCCACCAGGCGCCAGGGGTGAAGCCGGCCTTGCCGAGCTCGGCCTCGACGCCGTAGCGGTGGAACTTGGCCGAGATCTCGGTGCTCAACTCCTCACCCTCGGCAAAGTCCACCTCGAGACCGATCTCGGGGATCAGCACCCGCATCGCGCGGTCGGCTCGCAGGTGCATCTCGATCCACTCGTTCTCGGCGTCCCAGATCGCCACGTGGCTGAACGCGTCGACGTCGAAGTCCGCCCCGAGTTGCCGGTTGAGCACCCGGAGCACATTGCGGTTGAACTCGGCGGTCACGCCCGCGCTGTCGTCGTACGCCGCGACCAAGGTCGCCGGATCCTTCACGAGATCGGTGCCGAGCAGCAACCACTCTCCTGGCTCGAGCACCTCCCGGATCGAGGCGAAGAAGGTCTCACGTTCGGATGGGATCAGGTTGCCGATGGTGCCGCCGAGGAACGCGACCACCCTCGGCGCGTCGCCAGGCAGCTTGTCCAAGTGCGCGGTGAAGTCGCCGACCACGCCATGCACGACCAGGCCCGGGTAGTCGGCCTCGATCGCGGCGGCCGCTTCCCGCAGAGCCGTTTCGGACACGTCCAGCGGCACGAACGTCGTCAGGGTGCCGTGGTCGCGCAGACCATCCAGCAGCAGCCGGGTCTTCTCCGACGAACCGGATCCCAGCTCGACCAACGTGTGGGCGCCGGTCAGCTTGGCGATCTCGGCCGAGCGGTTGTCGAGGATCTCTCGCTCCGCCCGGGTCGGGTAGTACTCGGGCAGCCGGGTGATCCGCTCGAACAGCTCACTCCCCCGGGCGTCGTAGAACCACTTCGGCGCCAGCCATTTCGGCTCCGCGGTCAGCCCGGCCCGGGCGTCCTCGCGAAGGGCGCGGACGGCGTAGTCGGGGGTCAGATGAATGTCGATGAGGGTCACTCTCGTCCTTCCATATGTGGTGCAGCCAATGGGGTGATGGCGCAGGTTGTGCTGGTTGCGGTGAGCAACGATTTGTCAGGGACCTCTTGCCAGGCGGGGTCGTCCCGGGCAAAAGGTTCAGAGCTGACGGTGACTGAGTCGGCCGTCTGCCGCACCCAAAGTGAATGCGTCCAGGTTGTCGCGACGAGCTGCTCGCCATCGGTGAGCAACACGTTCAGCCGCGACTCCGGAGCAGCCGCGGCAACCTCCAATACTACGGCCGCCGTCGCCTCGGCGGCCGGGGTGCCGGCGGCGAGGCGGTCGCGGATGAGGGCCCAGAGCAGGGCGGAGTCGAGCGGCGCGTCGAGGGTCAGGAGGTCGGCGACGGGCAGGGTCTCGGCCAGCTTCTCGACCGAGTTCGGCCAGCCGGCGATCAGCCCGTTGTGGCTGAAGAACCACTGGTCATGGGCGAAAGGCGCAACCGCGGATTCATCGAGCGGCATGCCCACAGTCCCGTTTCGCAGTGCGGCAAGCACCGCGCCGGACCGAACGGATCGGGCCAGCGCCGGCAACGACTCATCCGCCCAAATCGGCACACTCCGCCGATACCGAACAGGTGAGCGCTCATCCCCGCCCGATCCCGACTGCTCGCGCACACCCGGCTGCTCGGCCGCACCCGGCTGCTTGAGCGCGTCCGGCTGCTCGGGTTCGGCGTACCAGCCCAGGCCGAAGCCGTCGGCGTTGACGCTGCCGCCGCCGCGCATGTCCCAGGGGGCCCAGCTCTGCTCATACAGGGAATGCGGCGGATCCAGGACCAGCGACGCCAGACTGACCGGTGGTCCGAGATACGCCAGATGCCGGCACACTAGACCAGCTCCGAATGCTCCGCGGCCGCGAGCTCCGCGGGCTGGGCGTCGCGGGCGCAGCGGAAGCCGGCGAAGATCTGCCGCCGGATCGGGTAGTCCCAGTTCCGGAACGTACCGCGCGCGACCACCTCGTCGGTCCCGAACGACCCACCGCGGAGCACCTTGTAGTCCGTGCCGAAGAAGACCAGCGAGTACTCGTCATACGGGAACGCCCGGAACCCCGGGTACGGCCGGAAGTCGCTGCTCGTCCACTCCCAAACGTCCCCGATCAACTGCTCGACGCCAAGCGGCGACGCCCCGGCCGGATACGCGCCCACCGGCGCCGGACCGAGATGCCGCTGACCGAGATTCGCGTGCTGCGGACCCGGGCTCTCGTCACCCCACGGGAACCGCCGTGTCCGGCCGGTCGCGGGATCGAACCGGGCCGCGAACTCCCACTCCTCCTCGGTCGGCAGCCTCTTCCCCGCCCATTTCGCATAAGCCTCGGCCTCGTAGAAGCACACATGCATCACCGGCTCGTCCAGCGGCAGCAGCTCGGAGTGCCCGAACCGAGTTCGCGTCCACTGACCGTCAACCAGATCCCAGAACCGCGGGCCCACCAGCGACGCCTTCTGCACCTGCGCCCAACCAGCCTCAGACCACCAACGCGCGTCCTCGTACCCACCGCCCAGCACGAACTTCAGGTAGTCGCCGTTGGTCACCGGCGCCGTGTCGATGAAGTACGGCGCGACGCGGACCGCGTGCGCGGGCCGTTCGTTGTCGAGCGCCCACGGCTCGATCGACGTCCCCATCTCGAACGTCCCACCGGGCACCAGCACCTCGGCAGCGGCGAGCCGTCGACCAGGCGGGGGCGGCGGCGCGTCGAGCACCGGAACACCGGCCCGGAGCTGGTGGGTGGCGAGCATCGTCTCGTCGTGCTGCTGCTCGTGCTGGACGATCATCCCGAAGGCGAACGCGTTGTCGACCAGCTCGCGCCCGTGGTCGAACTTCACATGGTCGAGCACGTCGAGCACCTTGTCGCGGACCTCACCGACGTACGCGCGGGTCTCGGCCGGACCGAGCAGCGGCAGGGTCGGCCGGTCCGCGCGTGGGTGCATGAACGCGTCGTACAGCTCGTCGATGTCCTGCCGGACCGGTTCGCGGCCGCCGACGTCGCGGACCAGCCAGAGCTCTTCCTGGTTGCCGATGTGGGCGTAGTCCCAGACCAGCGGCGACATCAGCTTGGAATGCTGGCGGACCAGGTCGTCGGTGTCGACCGCGTCGGTCAGCTGTACGGTCCGGGCCCGGGACCGCTCGAGCTGCTCCGCGACCAGGGCGCGCAGGCCCTCGGCGGACAGGTCGGACAGTTGGTGGGTCATGATGCTCGCCTTCTGTGGGTGTCGTCGACGATGCGGTGCAGTCGGGTTGCGACTTGGTCGATCAGGTCTGGTGCGACTCCGGTGCGATCCAGTACGCCTGTACCCAGGTCGACCAGGTCATTGGCCGCCTGCCGGACGAGCTTGTCGCCCAGCCCTTCGCGGGCGGCCGGGAACCAGCGGCCGGCTGCCGGTGCGGCCGCCGCCTGAGCCCGGTCGATCAGCGCGGGATCGGACATCAGCGCGGTCAGCAGCAGGACGGGCGCGATCCACCCGTCGCCGGTCTGGGCGTCCAGGTAGCGCACTTCGAGATACCCGCGCGGCCGGACCGGCGGGAACAACGTGGACAGGTGATAGTCGAGATCGTCGTACGACGGTCTGTCGCCGGGCAGCGCCCCATCCGCCCAGGCGCCGAAGGTGAGACCGGTGGGCGCATCCCAACTGTCGCCCCGGCGCATGCAGAGCACGGGAGCCTCCATCGCCATCCGGGCCCACGCAGCGGCGGGATCACCGTCGAGCGCGGGTGGTTCGGTGAACGGAGCGAACGTGCCGAAGGTCGCCTCGGTCCGGGCCGAGGCCCAGCCGGTGTCGGTGCCGGCGCGGCGGCGGGAGTTCGCGAACAGTCCGACCATCGCCGGGCCGAGATCGTGCAGAGCCCGCCAACGGTGCGCGGTCTGGTGGGTCTCACCGGCGTCGAGGCAGACCTGGACGCCGGCCGTGCTGCACATCATCCGGGGACCGTGCGGGCCGACCCGTTGGAAGGCCCGCTCCATCGCCGCGTAGCGCGGGACGGTCAGGATCCGGCGCGGGGTCCGGAAGGCGTCCAGTCCGTGGCCGCCGGGGACGAGGTCCGCGTCGAGAAGAAGTGAGGACAGTTGCGCCGCGTCGGCGGCGGTGTCCTCGATCAGCCTGGGCACGGAGGCCGAGGCAGGGCCGGAGATCTCTACCTGGCCACCTGGCTCCACAGTGACCAGAGCACCCCGGTCCAGCGG
Source organism: Kribbella caucasensis (assembly GCF_004361855.1). GTDB lineage: Bacteria > Actinomycetota > Actinomycetes > Propionibacteriales > Kribbellaceae > Kribbella > Kribbella caucasensis. Next base: position 156,573 of record NZ_SNWQ01000002.1, on the reverse strand, counting down.
CAGTTGCGGGCTGCCGCGCACCAGGGTGGCGGGCGCATGTGCGCCGAGGGCCTTGCTCAATCGGCCGGGGTCGAGCGGTCGGCGCGGATCCTCCGCGTGGTGCACGGTCCACTCCAGCTCGACACCGTGCAACGTCGGTGGACCATGCTTGAAACAGACCATCGCGACGTACCCCTCCGCCTCGGCCCGGGAGCCGATCGGAGTCGTCGCCGGAGATTCACCGGAGGCGGTCACGTCAGCGAACCTAGCTCTGCCCAAGGAGACGGACAACTGACAGCGGGTTACCCCTCGATGACGGCGGTACCGTCGAAAGCTTCGTCAGAATCATGCCGGACATCGAACACGACGCCTCCGACAGTTTTCAGCCAGCGACGACCGCCCGGGGGCACCCGCCACATGGTTTAACGTTCGGCAGGGCGTAGAAGAGGCAGCAGGAAGTCCGGATTTTCTGCTCCAGATCGACCCCGAACGCCTCCGCGGTCGACGCGGCATACGGCGCTTCTTCAGGCATTCTGATCGCCGCCCGCAACTCGTCCTCGACCGCACCCCGCCGCTGCCGCGAACTCAGCTTCACCCCCGGCCGATAGCTGTCCGTGAACGCCTTCGTGTGATCTTCCACCTGGCGCGCAGCCTCGGCCGGGGTAATGACGCGCTGCGACAGCAGGGCCACATCGGTTGGGTAGTACGCGGTCGGATGCCGCCGGAAGGCCAGCGAACCAGGCGACACGTCCGGTGAAACACCGGCGACCGCACTGGACAAACCCGCGACGATCGACGGCACCGAGACGTACCACATCAGCACGAACATCGCGGCCACCTGCACCGGCGCCTCGATGTCGTACTCGCGCCCGTAGTCGTCCTGCAGCGCCTTGCGCCACCCGTACGTCGGGTCGCCGCCGGCCAGTTGCTCGTCAAGCAGCGCGGCGCAGGAGATCCAGTCGGGCCCCGGCACACGATCCGTAGTACGGACGGACAGCCAGGAGACCTCGCCGTCCAGCAGGTCCGCGAGCCGGGCCGCGGAGTACGTCATGCAGACACCCTACGATCGGGCACCACCACGGGCGCCCCGCCGACCTCCACGACCGTGGCGCGCAGTCCGAACACCTCTGCCAGCAGTTCCTCGCTCAGCACCTCCACGGGCCGCCCCTGCGCCGCGATCTGGCCACCACCCATGACGACCAGGTTGTCCGCGTACTGCGCTGCCAGGGTGAGGTCGTGCAGCACAGTGACCACTGTGCGACCGGAAGCGTGCGCCGCGGCGTGTACGACGTTCATGACGTCCACCGCGTGCGCCAGGTCGAGGTACGTCGTCGGTTCGTCCAGGAGGAGGTGTTGCGTGCCCTGTGCGAGCACCATCGCGATCCACACGCGCTGCCGCTGACCACCGGACAACTGGTCGACCGGGCGGTCCCGCAGGTCGGCCAGCTCCACGGCCGCCAGTGCCTCGTCGATCGCGTGCTGGTCCTCGGAGGTGAGCCGCGCGAACATCCCGCGATGCGGATGCCGGCCACGCGACACCAGCTCGGCCGCGGTGATCCCCTCGGGCGTGACGGGGCCCTGCGGGAGCACGCCGAGCTGACGGGCCAACTCCCGGGCAGGCAGTTGGTGGATGTCCTTGCCGTCGAGCAGGACGCGACCGGTCTGCGGCTTGAGCAAGCGACTCATCCCGCGCAGCAGAGTGGACTTGCCGGACCCGTTCGGCCCGACGATGGCCGTCATCCGGCCCTGCGGCACCTCCAGGGTGAGCCCGGTCACGACCGGCTCGTCCGCGCCGTACGCAAGCGTGAGGTTCTCGACGTGCACGGTTCAGCGTCCCTTCTGCTGACGACCGATGAGATGAAGCAGGTACGGCGCGCCGCAGGCGGCGGTCACCACGCCGACCGGCAACTCGTACGGGCCGACTCGGAGTACTTCGAGGCCGTTGCGCGCAACCAGGTCGGCCGCGGTGACGAACAGCGCACCCAGCATCGCCGTGGTCATCAGTGGCGGCCGGTCGGACTTGGCGAGGCGTTGCGCGATCTGTGGAGCAACCAGAGCGACGAACGCGATCGGACCGGCCCCCGCAGTCGCCATGGCGGCCAGGACTGTCGCGATGATCAACAGAGCGAGCCGTGCTCGCGACACCCGCACACCGAGCGACGAGGCCACGTCGTCACCGAGCACGAGCGCCTCCAGGCTGCGGTTGAAGGTCAGTGCCAACGGCAGCAGGACCAGCACGGCCAGGCCGACCGGTACTGCATCACTCCAGGTCCGCGCGTTGAGCGAACCGGCCAGCCAGGCGGCCGCCCGACCCGCATCCGTGACGTCACCGATCACGAGCAGCCAGGTCACCAGTGAGTTGGCGGCGGCCGCGACGCCCACTCCGATCAGGACCACTCGCCCGGCGTCCACGACTCCTCGCTGGATCGAGAGGACGCCGACGATCAGGGTGGCGAGGAGTCCGCCGACGACTGCCGCGAGTGGGATTCCGACCTTCGCGGCGAGGCCGGAGATGTTGCCACCGCCGGTCCCGGCCAGGACGATCACCGCTACGGCGGCCGCGGATGCGCCGGAGTTCACGCCGATGATGTCCGGGCTGGCCAGCGGGTTGCGGGACAACGTCTGCAGCAACGCCCCCGACACCGCGAACGCGATCCCCACGAGCAACCCGGTCGCCACTCGCGGCAGGCGCAACTCCAGCACGATCAGCCGAGTCCCGCCGTCACCGCCACCGGTGAGCACGCGCACCACGTCAACCACGGGGAGTTTCGTAGTACCGACGCTCAAGGAAACCAGGGCGAGCGCGACCGCAACGGCAGCGAAGGCGATCCCCAGGACAAGGGTGCGAGGCTTGACCGCTTGCTCAACTGCCGTCACAAGGCCACCGCCCGCCGCCGGACCACGACCACGAACAACGGCGCCCCGACCAGACCCAGTACGACGCCCGCCTGGACCTCGCCGGCACCACCGAGCAACCGCCCCACCACATCGGCCAGGATCAGCGCGGCCGCACCCGTCAAGGCGGCGGCCGGGATCAGCCAGGTGTTCCGCGACCCGAAGATCCGCCGCGCCACGTGACCGGCCAGCAACCCGAGGAACCCGATCGGCCCACACGCGGCGACCCCTGCGGCCGTCAGCAACCCGATCGCCACCAGCCCGACGAACCGCGCCCGCCGTACCGACAGACCCAGTCCTGCGGCGACATCGTCCCCTAGTGCGAGCAGATCCAGGTCCCGTGCGTTGATCGCGGCCAGAACCAACCCGACCACGGCGAACGGCAACACCTGCACCGCGACGTCCAGCCCGCGCCCGGACACGGACCCGACCGCCCAGAAGCGGTACCCGTCCAACGTGTCCGCGTCGAGCAGCACGATCGCCGACGTCATCGCCCCCAGCAACGCCGCTACGGCCGCCCCGGTCAACGCCAGCCCCACCGGGGACGCCCCAGTCCCCCGCGCCGCCAGCCGCTGCACCCCGAACGTCGCCACCAGCGCCCCGATCAACGCACACCACACCGTCGACCCGACCGACTCCACCACACCCACCTGCAACCCCAGTACGACCGCGAGTGCAGCCCCAGAGCTCACCCCGAAGATTCCCGGCTCGGCCAATGCGTTCCGGGTGTGCCCCTGCATCAGCGTCCCCGCCACCCCGAGACACGCCCCGATCAACACCGCCACCACGGTCCGGGGCAACCGCAGACTCCGCACGATCACGTCGGCATCCGACCCGCCCCCGTCCACCAACGCCCGCGCCACCGCACCCAAGCCCAACCACCGAGATCCCAACGCCAGACTCGCCGCGAACGCGACGACCACGACGAGCAGCAGAACCGCGAGCGCGACCGTGCGGCGGGCCAACGGACGTGCGGAACCGGCGGGTGTACCTGCGGAACCGGCGGGTGTACGTGCGGAACCAGCAGGTGGACGTGCGGGATCGGCAGGCGAGGACATACGGTTAGGGTTGCCTTACTAGTCAGTCGGGTGTGACACCTTAACCCGCGATCCGTCCGTCGATCTGGAGTGCCCCGTGCGTCTGTCACGTCTCACCGCCCTGTTCGCTGTCGCCGCATTGGCCTGACCGCCTGCGGGTCCGGCTCGGAGGAGACCCCGGCCGCAGCCGGCGCGTCGAGCGACGGGTTTCCGCGGACTGTCGAGCATGCGATGGGGAAGACGGAGATCCCGGCGAAGCCGAAGCGGGTGATGGCGCTGGACGCGAGTTTCGTCGACGCCTCGCTGATCCTGGACACGCCGGTCGTCGGGTACACGGACTACCGGAGCATCAACGGGAAGCTGCCGGACTACCTGGGCGACGACCGGACGACGTACGCGTCGGAGGCGAAGGCGGTCGGGACGCTGGCCGAGCCGAACCTGGAGATGATCGCGGCGCAGAAGCCGGACCTGATCATCTCGGCGAAGGTGCGGCACGAGAAGCTGTACGAGCAGCTGTCGAAGATCGCGCCGACGGTGATGTCGGAGACCACCGGGCCGACCTGGAAAGAGAACATCACCCTGACCGGGAAGGCGCTCGGCCAGGAGGAACTGGCGGCGAAGGAGCTGGCCGCCTACCAGACGGCGGCCAAGACCGTCGGCGACGCGATCAACGCCAAGGCCGGCAACCCGACGATCTCGATGGTCCGGTTCGTCGACGGGCCGACCCGCCTGTACCAGAACAAGAGCTTCTCCGGGATCGTCTTCAAAGACGCCGGGCTGGCGCGGCCGAAGTCGCAGGACGTGGACGACTTCGCCGCGGAGATCAGCGCGGAGCGGATCAAGGACGCCGACGCCGACGCGATCTTCGTCTCCGTGTTCGCCGACGAGAAGGGCCTGAGCGCCAAGACCGCCGACCAGTTCAAGGCCAACCCGCTCTGGAAGCCGCTCGCCCCGAAGGTCCACGAGGTCCCCGACCTCACCTGGATGACCGCCGTCGGCCTGCAGGGCGCCTGGGTCATCCTCACCGACCTAGCCAAAACCTTCGACGTCCCCGATCCCGTCCACAGCTGAGCCCCGCTTGTACGACGGGGTTGCGGGCTGGGCTGGGTCGGTAGGGTCGGGGCTGTGACCGTGTTGGAGAGATGGCATGTCGGGCCGTGGACGACACGGGGGACGTTGCCGGGTGAGCCGCTCGAACCGGGCCGCAAGCGGACACCGGACGAGCTGAACTTCGACGTGGTCGGCCTGGCGCGGATCCTCGGCCGACGCCTGGACGGCCGGGCGGAACTTCAGGTTCGCCTCTGGCAGAACGAGTTGCGCCCGACGCACACCCGGCTCTGCGGCGTACACACGCTCGCCGACCCGGACAACTCCCGCCAGCTGGCCGACACCGCCCGCGACGCCTTCATCTGGCTCGCCGAACGCGCGCCGGCAGGATACGAATTCGTCCTCACCGACGCGATCTACCTCCGCCCCCGCACAGACCTGAATGCGGACGTCGTCGCGGTAGAGACCGTCATCCAGCTAGCCACAGAACGCGACGGCAACCCCCCACCGACCGCACACCTGGCCACCTCCCACGTACGCCGATCCGCGGCAGGCATGTGGTTCGCAGGTGACGCCGTGTCCAACTGGTCCGGCCCCCACCCCTCCCCCGACGAGGCGGCAGCCGCAGTACAAACCGCCCGGACAGCCCTGGCCCAACACCTTCGAGCCAGCGGCCACCACGACCTCGCAGCCACCGAGACCCGCTGGCCACCGGTGTCTAGATCGCCTCGCCAATAGCCGCATATTGCGCCGATGGCCTGTTGCAACCCGCCATCGGTCCAGCAACCTGCCAGCGGTGCAAACAACCCGCCATCGGCAGCGGGAAGCCCACTCATTTCGGGGGGTAACCACCGAAATGCATGAGGTCTAGGGCGTGGTCCATAAGGCGACGAAGTAGCCGACGCCGTAGGGGGCTGCGTGGTAGAGGAGGGAGCCGGATAGGCCAGTGGTCACGGCTAGGACCTGCCAGGGGGCGCGGCCGGCGGCTTGGAGTTCGCGGGCCAGGTCTGGGTCGAGGGCGGCGAGGGTGGTTGTGTCGGCCGAGTCGAGGGCTGCCGCGACTGTGGTGTCGAAGATCTCGGCGCGGGGGTGCAGGTGGACCGGCGAGTGTTCGCTGCGCCGGGCCGACCCGTCGCCCATCACCAGCAGCGCGATCCGATCGGGGCCCTCGGCAACCGATCGGCCGAGTGCCAGGCAGGACTCCGGTGTCTCGTCGACGGCGACCGTTACGAGGGTGCGCGGAAGGGCGGCTGTCTTGCTCTGTTCGACGAGCCAGCTGCCCATCGTCAAAGACAACGGCAGCACCGGATCGCCCGAGCCCACGCGCACGTCCGGAGCGCCGTACGGGCCGAACGATCCGGCTGCGGTCGCGTCGTACCAGCGGCCGGTGACAGGGCCGGAGCCGACGATGACGAGTCGGTCGGCGGCGGCGAGCTGGTCGATCGCGGTGAGGCAGGCTGCGCGGAGGTCGTCCAGTTCGTGCGCGGCACCACTGGCGACGGCCGGGACAAGCAGCGGCGGATGCGGGCAGACAGCGGCGGCGACAACTGGCATCTCAGGACTCGCGTAGGTAGCGGAGGAACAGGTAACCGTCGTCGGCAGCCAAGGCGCTGTGCAAGGCGAACGCCCGCGTCGAGGTGGCGGTCGGTCCCGCGGTGATCCGTCCGGAACCAGGGCCGGCCAGCAGCGGTGCCAGCGACAGACACATCTCGTCGACCAGGTCCGCCTCGGTCAGTGCACCAAGCAGGTGCGGACCACCCTCGGACAGGATCTGCGGCAAGCCCCGCTCGACCAGGGTCTGAACAACAGCGCGCAGATCCACACCAGCCTCACCGCACACCACCACGTCAGCAACTTCAGCCAGCGCATCACGGAGAAGGGCCGGGGCCGCCACCTGGGTGAAGACGATCGGCCGGACCGGCGCCTCGGCCAAGAACGGCGCGGTCGGGTCCAGGTTCAACCGGGACGAGACGATTGCGAGGGTGGGGTTTTCGGCCAGCCCGTTGGCCAGTCGCCACTCACGCCGGGCGGCGCCGAGCCGGAGCGGGTTGTAACCCTCGATCCGGACCGTGCCGGCGCCGACCAGTACGACGTCGCTGAGCATCCGCAGCTTGCCGAAGATCTCCTGATCGGACTTGCTGGACAACGCCTTCGACTTGCCCTCGAGTTCGACCGCGCCGTCGAGGCTGGTGACGAAGTTGCTGCGCAGATGTGGTCGCGATCGATCGTCGACCTGGTACGCCGCGATCACCTCCGCCTCCGTGAGCTCGGACAGCCGCCGTATCACGCGAGGCTCCCGCACGGTCCAGGGCTCCTCCGGCTGGTCAAGCCAGGCTCCTTCGGGTTCCGGCGGGCTCGGCGGAGCCGCGCAGTACGGCGATCAGGTCGAGGGCCTGGCGTGCGGCCGGGACGTCATGGACGCGGAACACGCGGGCTCCGAGCCAGGCCGAGATGCTCAGCGCGGCCAACGTACCGGAACCGCGCCGGCCCGGCGGCAGGTCAAGGGTCTCGCCGATGAAGTCCTTGTTCGACACCGCGACGAGTACGGGCCAGCCGGTCGCCGCGAGTTCGTCGAGCCGGCGGGTCAGTTCGAGCGACTGCCAGGTGTTCTTGCCGAAGTCATGGGTCGGGTCGATCACGATCGAGTCCGGCCGTACCCCGGCGGCGACCGCGTGCTCGGCGAGGGCCGTGGTCGTCCGGATCACGTCGGCCACCACGTCGTCGTACGCCATCCGGTGTGGATCGGTGCGCGGGGTGAGGCCGCCGACGTGGCTGCAGACCAGGCCCGCGCCCACCTCGGCGGCGGCTTCGGCCATCCCGGGGTCGGAGCCGGCCCAGGTGTCGTTGATGAGGTTCGCGCCGGCTTGGCCGACCCGGCGGGCGACGCCGCTGCGGTACGTGTCGACGCTGATGATCAACCGAGGGTGACGCTGCCGGATCCCCGCGACGAAGTCGACCGTGCGCCTGAGCTCCTCGTCCTCGCTGACGGGTTCGCCGTAGCCGGCCTTGACCCCGCCGATGTCGACCAGATCGGCCCCGTCCGCGACTGCCTTGTCGATCGCCTCGTACGCCGCGTCGGTGGCGAACGTCGCGCCCCGGTCGTAGAAGGAGTCCGGCGTCCGGTTGACGATCGCCATCACCGCGAACTCGCCCGGCCCGAACACCCGCTCCCCCAGGCGCAACACCCGCTCCCGCACTTCCGGCTCAGCCACGCTCCGAACTCTAACGCGGGCAGGGAACCGGCTGCCGACTGCCCAAAGCGGCACATATCCTATAGGATTCTCTCGACCGCCTAGATCGCACCAGAACGGGTATCCATGCCGCGCTTCACCGAGTTCGAGACGTACGACGTCCGCTTCCCCACGTCGCTGGAGCTGGACGGCTCCGACGCGATGAACGCCGACCCGGACTACTCGGCGGCGTACCTGATCCTGCGGACGGACGCGGGTGACGGGCTGGAGGGGCACGGTTTCGCCTTCACCATCGGGCGCGGCAATGACGTCCAGACGGCGGCGATCGAGGCCTTGCGCGACCACGTTCTCGGGCTCGACGTCGACGCGACCCTCGACGATCTCGGCGGGTTCTGGAAGTCGCTCGTGCACGACTCGCAACTGCGCTGGCTCGGCCCCGAGAAGGGCGTCATGCACATGGCCATCGGCGCGGTCGTGAACGCGGTCTGGGATCTGGCCGCCAAGCGGGCCGGCGTACCGCTGTGGAAGTTGCTGGCCGATCTCACCCCCGAGCAGATCGTCGACCTGGTCGACTTCCGCTACCTGACCGACGCGCTCACCCGGGAGGAGGCGCTGGAGATCCTCCGCAAGGCCGAACCGGGTCGCGCCGAGCGGGAGACGCAGTTGCGCGAGCGCGGCTATCCGGCGTACACGACCACCCCCGGCTGGCTCGGGTACGACGACGCCAAGCTGGTCCGGCTCTGCCACGAGGCGGTGGCCGACGGATTCACCCAGATCAAGCTGAAGGTCGGCGCGAACCTCGACGACGACATCCGCCGGATGCGGCTGGCCCGCGAGGCCGTCGGCCCGGACATCCGGATCGCCATCGACGCGAACCAGCGCTGGGACGTGGCCGACGCGATCACCTGGATCAACGCGCTCAAGCCGTACGACGTGTGGTGGGTCGAGGAGCCGACCAGTCCGGACGACATCCTCGGCCACGCCGCGATCGCCAAGGCCATCGCGCCGACGAAGGTGGCGACCGGCGAACACGTGCAGAACCGGGTGGTCTTCAAGCAGTTCCTGCAGGCCGACGCGTTGTCAGTGCTGCAGATCGACTCGGCCCGGGTCGCCGGGGTGAACGAGAACATCGCGATCCTGTTGCTGGCGGCGAAGTTCGGCGTACCGGTGTGCCCGCATGCCGGTGGGGTCGGGTTGTGCGAGCTGGTGCAGCACTTGTCGATGTTCGACCTGATCGCGGTGAGCGGCAGCAGCGACAACCGCGTGATCGAGTACGTCGACCATTTGCACGAGCACTTCCTCGATCCGGTGACGATCGAGGACGGGCACTACGTCGCGCCGGGGCGGCCCGGGTTCAGCGCCGAACTGAACGCCGAGACGCTGGCCGGCTACCGGTTCCCGGGTGGCAAGATCTGGACCGAGCTGAAGGAGGAGGGCAAGTGACGGATTTCGCCGGCCTGCGGGCCGTGGTGACCGGAGGCGCGTCGGGCATCGGGCTCGCGGCCGCCACCCTGCTCGCGGAACGCGGGGCGCAGGTGGTCGTGTTCGACCTGAAGCCCGACGTACCGGAGCCGCTGACCGGGATCGCCGCGGATGTCACCGATGACGCGTCCGTCCGGGACGCCGTGGCCGCGGCCGCCCTGCAGCTGGGCGGGATCGACGTGCTGGTGAACAACGCCGGAATCGGCGCCCAGGGCAACGTCACGGCCAACGACGACGAGGAGTGGCACCGCGTCTTCGACGTCAACGTGGTCGGCGTCGCCCGCGTCACCCGCGCGGTCCTCCCCCACCTCCGGCGTTCGAAGGCCGCCGCGATCGTCAACACCTGCTCGATCGCCGCGACGGCCGGGCTGCCCAACCGCGCCGTCTACAGCGCGAGCAAGGGCGCCGTTCTCGCGCTGACGATGGCGATGGCCGCCGACCACGTCCGCGAAGGCATCCGGGTCAACTGCGTCAACCCCGGTACCGCGGACACGCCGTGGGTAGGAAGGCTGCTGGACGTCGCGGCCGACCCCGCCGCCGAGCGGGCCGCGCTCGAAGCGCGTCAGCCGATGGGCCGGCTGGTCACCGCGGAGGAGGTCGCGAACGCGATCGCCTACCTGGCCAGCCCGTTGTCCGGATCAACAACCGGTACTGCGCTGGCGGTCGATGGCGGCATGCAGAACCTGCGGCTCCCGGCGGCCCGCTCATGAAACTCTTCCCGGACGACCAGCGGATCGGACTCGGCGGTGCGCCGATCGGCAGTCTGCTCGGTGTCGTTACGGATGCTGACGCGGTTGCGACTGTTGAGGCCGCATGGGACGAGGGTTGGCGGTACTTCGACACGGCGCCGCACTATGGACTCGGTCTCGCCGAGGAACGCCTCGGCGCCGGACTGGCCGGCAAGCCACGGTCGAAGTACGTGCTGTCCAGCAAGGTCGGACGGATCATCTACGAGGCGGACACCGAGGCGACCGACGACGAAGGCTTCGCGGTGCACACGAAGCGCCGCCGCCGTTGGGATTTCAGTCGCGATGGCGTCCTTCGGAGTATCGAGGATTCGCTACGCCGGATCGGTACTGATCGGCTCGACGTGGTCTTCGTCCACGACCCTGACGATCATTTCGATGAGGCGGTGGCGACTGCGTTTCCGACGCTGATCGCGCTTCGTGAGCAGGGGGTTATCGGCGCGATCGGGTCGGGGATGAATCAGTCGGCGATGCTGACCCGGTTCGTTCGGGAGGTCGACATCGACGTCATCATGCTGGCCGGCCGCTACAGCCTGATCGATCCGGACGGCCTCGACGAAGTACTCCCCGCCTGCGTGGAGAACAATGTCCAGGTTGTGGCCGTCGGCGTCTTCAACTCCGGATTGCTCTCCCAGCCTCGGCCCGCTGACGGCGCCACCTTCAACTACGCTCCGGCGGCTGCCGTATTGGTCGACAAGGCGAACAAGATCGCCGACTTGTGCGAGGCCCACAACCTCACGTTGCCCGCTGCCGCCCTGGCCTTTCCGCTGGCGCACCCGGCGGTTGCCGGAATCGCCGTGGGCTGCCGCACACCGGCGGAGGTCCATACCAACGCAGCGCTATCCCGCGCGGCGATCCCGGCCGCTTTCTGGTCCGACCTCAAGTCCGCCGGACTGCTACGAGAGGACGCCCCGACCCCGGCCTCGGTTGAGCCCACCAGCGCCGTACCACGGTAAGAAGTTGCCACATACCGACCAAAAATCACCGCCCAACGATCCCAAGCCCGGGTTCGGCCTTGCGGGGGGATCGGGACGCGGCTGATACTCGCTGCGTCGTCAGGAACACGCCCGCCCTGACTGTGCGTGTTTCGGCGCCTACACCTGGGGACCGGCAAGGTCCCGTCGCTCACAGGAGGATGCCGTGAGGATCAAACGCACTCCAAGCCAGGTCGCCACGTTGATCGCCACTGCCGTCGGGTTGGTCGTCGTCGCGGCCGTCGGTCCGTCGGCGTCGGCTGCGCCCCCGGCGCGCTACTCCGTGGATCAGCTCTCGGACGCGGGCGCCGCCGTACTGCGGTCCGGTGCCGAGGGGATCGCGTGGTACGTCGACAGCGCGACCAACCGCGTCGTCGTCACTGCCGACAGCACCGTCTCGTCCGACGAGATCGACGGGATCAAGAAGAGCGCCGGTGACAAAGCCGGTGCGATCCGGGTCGAACGAGCGGCCGGGGTATTCCGGCCGTTGCTGTCCGCGGGCGACGCCATCTACGGCGGGCAGTACCGCTGCTCGCTCGGGTTCAACGTCGTCAAGGGCGGTACCTACTACCTCCTCACCGCCGGACACTGCGGCAAGGTGGCCAACACCTGGTTCACCGACTCCGCCCACCGGACCCTGATCGGGGCCACCGTCGGCGCCAGCTTCCCGGGCAACGACTACGCCCTGGTCCGGTACGACAACACCTCGCTCAGCCACCCCGGTGGCTTCACCGCGGCCAACGCGTTCGTCGGTGAGCAGGTGAAGCGCACTGGGTCGACCACCGGCACCCACAGTGGAACGGTCACCGCGCTGAACGTCACCGTTCGCTACCAAGGCGGCGGCACGGTTCGCGGCATGATCCAGACCACCGTCTGCGCCGAACCCGGCGATTCAGGCGGCCCGCTGTACAACGGCACCAGGGCCCTGGGTATCACGTCCGGCGGCAGCGGCAACTGCAGCTCCGGCGGCACCACCTTCTACCAGCCCGTCCCCGAAGCGGCGAACAAGTACGGCGTCACCGTCTACTGACCGGGCTCGAAGGGCGGATCGATTCCGGTCAGTTCGCCGTTGTCGAGCTGGAGCCAACGGGTGATGCCGATCTCCCGGAGGAACGGGAGGTCGTGGCTGGCGATCAACAGGGCGCCCTGGTACGAGGCCAGGGCGTCCTGCAGCTGGGCGACGCTGGAGAGGTCGAGGTTGTTGGTCGGCTCGTCCAGCATCAGGAGTTGCGGTGGCGGCTCGGCCAAGAGGAGCGCCGCCAGCGTTGCCCGGAACCGTTCGCCGCCGGACAGGGTGCTGACGGGTTGGTCCGCCGCTCGACCGCGGAAGAGGAACCGCGCCAGCCGGGCCCGGCGTTCCTGGTTCTCCGCGCTCGGCGCCAGCAGGGCAAGGTTCTCCACAACGGACAACTCGTCGCGTAGTAGGTCGAGTCGCTGGGGCAGGAGGCGGTACGGGACCCGGGGCAGCTCTTCCTCGGTGATGGCATGCAACAACGTGGACTTGCCCGCGCCGTTCGGACCGATCAGGGCGATCCGCTCAGGGCCGCGGATCTCCAGATCGACGTGCAGCCCGGTGCGCAGTACAAGGTCCTCCAGCTTCAGTACGACGCGGCCTGCGGGGACTTCTGTCTTCGGCAGGTCGACGCGGATCGTGTCGTCGTCGTGAACGCGTTCCTCAGCGTCGGCGAGTGCATCCTGGGCGGCTTCGAGGCGTTCGGACTGCATACCGAGGTGCTTGCCGGCCGAGACCTGCGCGGACCGTTTGAGGCCGCCGGCGATGATCTTCGGGATGCCGCCCTGCTCGAAGGCGCGCTGTCCGGCGGCCCGGCGACGGTCCATCTTCATCCGGGCCTCGATCAGGTCGCGCTTCTGCTTGCGGACGTCGGACTCGGCGCTGCGCATCAACCGCTGGGCGGCCTCCTGCTCGATCGCGACCGCCTCCTCGTACGCCGTGAGGTTGCCGCCGTACCAGGTGATGTCGCCCTTTCGCAGGTCACCGATCTGGTCGACCCGGTCGAGGAGCTCGCGGTCGTGGCTGACCACGATCAGGGCACCGCGGAACGACTCGACGGCCTCGTACAGGTGCCGGCGAGCGCGGAGGTCGAGGTTGTTGGTCGGCTCGTCGAGCAGCAGTACGTCGGGACGCTTCAACAGTTCGGCGGCCAGGCCGAGCAGGATCGTCTCGCCACCGGAGAGTTCGCCGACGCTGCGGTCCAGGCCGATCGCACCGAGGCCGAGCTTGCCCAGCATCGCCTCGGCGCGTTCCTCGGCGTCCCAGCCGTCGCCGACCGTGGTGAAGTTCTGCTCGGACGCGTCGCCCTGCTCGATCGCGGTGATCGCCCGGCGGATCTCGGCGATCCCGAGGGCCTGGTCCACCTGCAGGGTGGTGTCGAGGGTCAGGTCCTGCGGGAGATAGGCGAGCTCGCCGGTCGCCCGGATCGAGCCCCGTTGCGGGTTCAGCCGGCCGGCGATCAGCTTGAGCAGGGTGGACTTGCCGACGCCGTTGCGGCCGACCAGACCTGAGCGCATCGGGCCTGCGACGAAGCTCAGCCCGTCGAAGAGGACGTCACCGTCGGGCCAGGCGAAGTACAGGTCGTGACAAGTAAGAGAAGCCATCGTGGGGTACTCCAAAGAGGTCTCGGAACGAGATCGCGGCACCGGACCGGTGGCGATCAATCGCGGAGGAAAGACCTCGGAGTTACAACCCGCACCCCTGACGTAGGCAATGTGACGTCAACCAGAGTAGGCAACCGGCGCAGGTGGCTCAAGCCCATTTCCGATCCTTGCGGCCGGCAACGATCCAGGGCCTTGCGGGATCAGAGGGCGCTGCGGCGATCAGGGGGCGCTGCGGAGCCAGGCCTCGACGCCGGCGATGTGCGCGGTCATCCAGGCCCGGGCGACCTCGGCGTCACCTTGTTCGATCGCGTCCAGGATGGCGGTGTGCTCGGCGAGCGTGCGTTCGACCGCGCCGGCCTGGGTGACGCCACGCCAGATCCGGGCCCGTTGAGTGGCCCCCGAGATGCCGTCGAGCAGTGAACAGACGACCGCATTGCCGGTCGCCTCGGCGATGGCCCGGTGGAAGCGCAGATCGTTCGCGACCAGGTCGTCGACCGACGGGTCGTTCGCCAGGCTGTTGGTCAGCCGGCGGAGCTCCTCGACCTGATCCTGGCTGATCCGGCCGGCCGCCAGCGCGGCGACCCCGGGCTCGAGCAGCCGGCGGACTTCGAAGAACTGCAGTACCGAGTCGTCGCGGTGCAGATCCACCATGAAGTTGAGCGCGTCGAGCAGGTGGGCCGAGTCCAGACTCGTCACATAGGTGCCGTCGCCGTGCCTGACGTCCAGCACATTCACCAGGGTGAGCGCCTTGACCGCCTCGCGCAGCGAGTTCCGGGACAACCCCAGCCGCGCCGCGAGGTCCGCCTCCTTCGGCAACCGGTCCCCCGGACCCAGCTCACCCGAGGTGATCATCTCCTTGATCTTGACGATCGCCTCATCCGTCAGCGCCATCCGCTCAGTATGCCGCCCGGGACGGTACTTACCATCGAAACCATGGCCACCACGCCCGGGTACTCCGGGAAGCCGCTGGCCGCGAAGCTCGGGATCAAGCCGGAGCACGCGGTGTTGCTCGACAACGGGCCGGCGGGCTTCACGATCGAGGGGCTGCCGGACGGGATCCGGCCGGCGACCCGCGCCGGGCGGACGGAGTACGACGTGGTGCTGGCCTTCTGTCCGGATCGGGCGCGGCTGGCCAAGAGGTTGCCGGTCCTGCTCGAGCGGACCACGAGGGCCGGGATGATCTGGATCGCGTGGCCGAAGCGGTCGTCCGGCGTGCCGACCGATCTGGACGAGAACGGCGTCCGCAACCTCGCGCTGCCGCTCGGCGTGGTGGACGTGAAGGTGTGCGCGGTCGATGCCACCTGGTCGGGCCTGAAACTGGTACGCCGGCTGGCCAATCGGTGAGAACTGGACTGATCCAGTGAGTGAGCTTCACCACATTTTTGTTGACGACTGAGCATTACGGCTGGAGACCGCGCAGTTGCATACAGTGGGCAGCCAGGCGTACCGGATGCCGCCGGCCACCCCGCGAGCAGCGCAAAATCCCACGAATGCAACGGGTCTCGATGCGTTGCCTGCTCCCAACGCGGCGAACGGCGAAAGAACAGCCGGCGACGATGCTGGAACACCTCGCAGCCGGGTGTTTCAGCAGCCGGCCGGGGATCCCGGGACGACGCAACCACTCGACACACTGGTCCGGTGATCCCGGGCTGTAGATGTGTTGCCCGTCCTATTAACCTTGCCCTCGGGACGCACCCCATAACTTCAGCAGTCATAACCAGTGGTATCAGACCCGCACATCGGAAGAGGCGAACTGCCAAGTGGCCACCGAGCCATCAGACACGAATCCCCTTGCAGCCTTCGGCGCGAACGAATGGCTGGTCGACGAGATGTACGAGAAGTACCTTCAGGACCCCAAGTCGGTGGATCCGGCCTGGTCGGTCTACTTCGAGGGGAAGAAGTCGAAGGGGAACAGCCCGGGTGACGCGACGCCGGTGACGACCGGTCCGGCCGACGCTCCCCGACCCGATGCGGTGTCCGACAACAAGACCCCCGAGGCCCCTGTCCGCGGCGCTGCCACCTCGGCTCCGGCCGCAGCCGCAGCCGCACCGGCGCCTGCCGCACCGGCGCCCGCGACACCTGCCGCTGCCACAGCCGCGCCTGCCCGGCCTGCTCCTGCCTCGACCGGAGGAACGGTGAACCAGCCGCCCACGGCCAAGCCCAAGCCGGCTCCCGCGACCAGCGCGGACGCCGAGCGGGTGATCCTGCGCGGCGCGCCCGCGCGGACGGCGCAGAACATGGAGGCCAGCCTCCAGGTGCCGACGGCGACGAGCGTCCGGCAGGTGCCGGTCAAGTTGCTGATCGACAACCGGATCGTCATCAACAACCACCTCAAGCGGGCCCGCGGCGGCAAGATCTCCTTCACCCACCTGATCGGCTGGGCGCTGGTCCGGGCGCTGAAGACGCTGCCGGAGATGAACGGCTCGTACGACGAGACCGACGGCAAGCCGACCCTGGTCCAGCCGCAGCACATCAACCTCGGCCTGGCCATCGACATGCAGAAGCCGGACGGCACCCGGCAGCTGCTGGTGCCGTCGATCAAGGCCGCCGAGGAGATGAACTTCGCCGAGTTCTGGATGGCCTACGAGGACATCGTCCGGCGGGCCCGGGACAACAAGCTCGCGCTGCCCGACTTCCAGGGCACCACGATCAGCCTGACCAACCCCGGCACGATCGGCACCCAGCACTCGGTGCCGCGGCTGATGGCCGGCCAGGGCTGTATCGTCGGCGTCGGCGCGATGGAGTACCCGCCGGAGTACCAGGGCGCGGCCGACGAGACGATGGCCAAGCTCGCGGTCAGCAAGGTGATGACGCTGACCTCGACGTACGACCACCGGATCATCCAGGGCGCCCAGTCGGGTGAGTTCCTGCGTCGGCTGCACAAGCTGCTGCTCGGCGAGGACGGTTTCTACGACGAGATCTTCCAGTCCCTGCGGATCCCGTACGAGCCGATCCGCTGGGCCGCCGACCTCCCGCACAGCCACGAGGAGGACATCAGCAAGCAGGCCCGGATCCTGGAGCTGATCCACGCGTACCGGGTGCGCGGCCACATCATGGCCGACACCGACCCGCTGGAGTACAAGCAGCGCAGCCACCCGGACCTGGACGTCGCCACCCACGGGCTGACCCTGTGGGACCTGGACCGCGAGTTCGCCACCGGGTCGTTCGGCGCAGCGACCGACCGGCGGTTCATGAAGCTGCGCGAGATCCTCGGCATCCTGCGCGACTCGTACTGCCGGACCACAGGTATCGAGTACATGCACATCCAGGACCCCGAGCAGCGCAAGTGGCTGCAGGAGCGGGTCGAGCGGCCGCACACCAAGCCGCCGCGCGAGGAGCAGTTGCGGATCCTGGCCAAGCTGAACGAGGCCGAGGCGTTCGAGACCTTCCTGCAGACCAAGTACGTCGGCCAGAAGCGGTTCTCGCTGGAGGGTGGCGAGACCACCATCCCGCTGCTCGACGAGATCTGCGAGGAGGCGGCCGGCGCCGGCCTGGACGAGGTCGTCATCGGGATGGCGCACCGCGGCCGGCTGAACGTGCTGGCCAACATCGTCGGCAAGTCGTACGGGCAGATCTTCCGCGAGTTCGACGGCAACATCGACCCGCGGACGGTGCAGGGCTCCGGTGACGTGAAGTACCACCTGGGCGCGGAGGGCGAGTTCGTCTCCGAGTTCGGCGACCGGATCAAGGTGTCGGTGGCGGCGAACCCGTCCCACCTGGAGACCGTCGACCCGGTACTGGAAGGCATCGCCCGGGCCAAGCAGGACCTCCTCGACCTGGGCGCCGCGTTCCCGGTGCTGCCGGTCCTGGTGCACGGTGACGCGGCCTTCGCCGGCCAGGGCGTGGTGGCCGAGACGCTGAACCTGTCCCAGCTGCGCGGCTACCGCACCGGTGGCACAATCCACGTGATCGTGAACAACCAGGTCGGCTTCACCACCTCGCCGGCGGCGTCGCGGTCGTCGATGTACTGCACCGACGTGGCCCGGATGGTGCAGGCGCCGATCTTCCACGTGAACGGCGACGACCCCGAGGCCTGCGTCCGGGTCGCCGACCTGGCCTTCGAGTACCGCCAGGCGTTCAACAAGGACGTCGTGATCGACCTGGTCTGCTACCGCCGCCGCGGTCACAACGAGGGCGACGACCCGAGCTTCACCCAGCCGCTGATGTACGACCTGATCGAGCAGAAGCGGTCCGTCCGCAAGCTCTACACCGAGGCCCTGATCGGCCGTGGCGACATCACGGTGGACGAGGCCGAGCAGGCGATGCGGGACTTCCAGCAGCGGCTGGAGCGGGTTTTCACCGAGGTCCGCGATGCGAAGAGCCAGCCGGACACCCCGGCGCCGTACGTGACCGTCCCGGTCTACCCGGACAAGCCGGAGGGCCCGGACGCGACGGCCACGACGCCGGAGATCCTGAAGAAGATCGCCGACGCGTACACCACGCTGCCGGAGGGCTTCACCGCGCACCCGAAGGTGCTGCCGCAGATGCAGCGCCGAGCCGCGGCGATCACCCAGGGCCCGATCGACTGGGCCAGCGCCGAGATCACGGCGTTCGGGTCGCTGCTGGTGGCCGGCCGCCCGGTCCGGCTGGCCGGACAGGACAGCCGCCGCGGGACGTTCGTGCAGCGGTTCGCCGCGGTCGTCGACCGGGTCACCGGTCAGGACCACGTACCGCTGCAGCACCTGGACGAGAACCAGGCGAGCTTCTACGTCTACGACTCACTGCTGAGCGAGTACGCCGCCCTCGGCTTCGAGTACGGGTACTCCGTCGCCCGGCCGGACGCGCTGGTGCTGTGGGAGGCGCAGTTCGGCGACTTCGTGAACGGCGCCCAGTCGATCATCGACGAGTACATCTCGTCCGGTGAGGCGAAGTGGGGCCAGAAGTCCGGCGTCGTACTGCTGCTGCCGCACGGGTACGAGGGCCAGGGCCCGGACCACTCGTCGGCCCGGATCGAGCGGTTCATGCAGCTGTGCGCGGAGAACGCGCTGACGGTCGCGCAGCCGTCCACACCGGCGTCGTACTTCCACCTGCTCCGCCGGCACACGCTGCAGGAGGAGCACAACCCGATGATCGTCTTCACGCCGAAGCAGCTGCTCCGGCGGAAGGAGGCGGTGTCGCAGCCGGAAGAGCTCACCCGCGGCACCTTCCGGCCGGTGCTCAACGACCCCGAGGCGGAGGCGAACACCGGTGCGGTCGACCGGGTGATCCTGGCCTCGGGCCGGGTCGTGTACGACCTGCTGGCCGAGCGGAAGAAGGCGGAACCGGACAAGATCAGCACGGCGATCGTCCGGGTCGAGCAGCTCTATCCGCTGGCGTCCGAGGAGATCAAGGCGGAGCTGGCGAAGTACCCGAACCTGCAAGAGGTCCGCTGGGTGCAGGACGAGCCGGCGAACCAGGGCCCGTGGCCGTTCATGGCGCTGAACCTGACCGAGCACCTGGGTGGGCTGCCGTTCTACCGGGTCTCCCGGCCGGCCATGTCCGCGCCGTCGGTCGGCTCGCACGGCGTGCACGTCGCGGAGCAGGCCACGCTGATGAAGCAGGCCTTCAGCTGACGTGTACTTCACCGACCGAGGGATCGAGGAGCTCGAGGGCCGGCGTGGCGAGGAAGACGTCACGCTGGCCTGGGTCGCCGAGCGGCTGCGCGAGTTCGTCGACCTGAACCCCGAGTTCGAAACCCCGATCGAACGCTTCGCCACCTGGCTGGCCCGCCTCGACGACGAGGACGACTGATCCACCGGCTGATCTAGTCTGACCGAATGCCCTTCGCCGACCACCCGGTACGCCGAGTCGCCGCCGCGGAGGGCATTCGTGTGTCCAACCACTGGCCGCACACCATCCCAGCGGTCGCACAGCTGCTGACCGACGGGCTCGACCTCGCTCCCGGCGTCACCTTCCTCGTCGGCGAGAACGGCACCGGCAAGTCCACTCTGGTCGAAGCGATCGCGATCGCCTTCGGTCTCTCCCCCGAAGGCGGCTCGACGGGTGCCCGCCTCACCACCCGATCCACGGAGTCCGCCCTGTCCGACGACATCCGGCTGACCCGAGGGGTCGGCGCAGGCCGGGCCGGGTTCTTCCTCCGCGCTGGCCGCGACGGGCTCACAAGTGCTGTGCGCAACCCACTCCCCCGTCATCGCCGCTCTGCCTGGTGCGACGATCCTGGAGATCGGCGACTGGGGCATCCGGCCTACCACCTGGTCCGAGCTCGAACTCGTGCGGAACTGGCGGGCCTACCTGGACGCACCTGACCGGTACCTGCGGCACATCCTCTAGTCGGTGTGCGGTGGCCTGGTCCGGCGGGGCGGGTCGGGCGCGAGGGAGCCGTCCGGGGCGATGTGTTCGAAGATCTGGTCGACCAGGTTCAGTACGTGCGGGTCGTCGACGGTGTAGATGTGGCGGCGGCCCTCCCGGCGGGCCGTGATGATGCCGGCCAGACGGAGTTTGCCCAGGTGCTGGCTCGCCGTCGCGATGCTCACGCCGACGCGTTCGGCCAGCGTGCCCACGTCGTACTCGCCCTGCGCCGCCAGGGAGACCAGATGCAGCCGCACCGGCGCGGACAGCATCGCGAAGGTGCCGGCGGCGGAATCCAGCTGAGCCTTCGTCGGTTCGGGGTTCGGTGTCGTCATCGCGGAGTCATTGTGACCGCTGGAGCAGGTCCCCGGAACACGGCAGGCCGGTGGTGACCACGCTCGCACACTTTCGCAATTGCGAAAGTATCAAAACGATGGCAGGCTGGAGGCATGCCAAGAGCTCTCCGCCCCGTGCTGCTCCTCCTCGCACTGGCGATCCCCGCGATCGCTCTCCGGCTGACCGGCACCCACCCGGCCGCTCCGCTGGCGATCGTTCTCTTCGGCGTCGCTGTCGTCGCCGCGTCGTTCGTCCTCGCGTGGGCCGCCGAGGCCGCGGAGGTCGACATCTCCGGCGGACTCGCGATCGCCTTGCTGGCGGTGATCGCCGTCCTCCCGGAGTACGCGGTCGACCTGTACTTCGCACACACGGCCGGCAGCCAACCGGAGTACGTGCAGTTCGCCGCCGCCAACATGACCGGCTCGAACCGGCTACTGCTCGGCCTCGGCTGGTCCAGTGTCGTCCTGATCAGCCTGTACGTCGCCAGTCGGCGCAGCGGCCGATCGGTCAAGGAACTGGTGCTCGAGTCGGGTTATCGGCGCGAACTCGGATTCCTCGCGATCGCGTCCGTGGTCGCGTTCGTCATCCCGGTGACCGGGCAGATCCACCTGCTCCTCGGGATCGCGCTGCTCGCCTTCTTCGGGTACTACCTGTGGCGCGCGGCCGCGTCGGACCACGACAAGGAGCCCGACCTGATCGGCCCGGCCGCGCGGATCGGGGCGCTCTCGACGGCGCAGCGGCGGTTCGCGGTGATCTCGATGTTCATGGTGTCGGCCGCGGTGATCGTCGCATCGGCCGAACCGTTCGCGGACTCGCTGGTCGAAGGCGGGCACGCGCTGGGGATCGACCAGTTCCTGCTCGTACAGTGGCTGGCGCCGCTCGCCTCGGAGGCGCCGGAGTTCATAGTGGCGCTGTTGTTCGCGTGGCGCGGCAAGGGTGCGGCCGCGCTCGCTCTGCTGATCTCCGCCAAGGTGAACCAGTGGACGCTGCTGATCGGCAGCCTCCCGATCGCGTACGGCATCGGCGGCGGCTCGGCCGCGTTGCACCTGGATGGCCGGCAGGTCGAGGAGTTCATGCTCACCGCGACGCAGACGCTGCTGGGGATCGCGGTGCTGCTCAGTCTCCGGTTCCCGCGTTGGGCCGCCTGGACGCTATTGGGTCTCTTCGCCGCGCAGTTCGCCGTACCGGGGCAGACGGGGCGGTACATCCTCTGCGGGATCTACGCCGTACTCGCGGCGGTCGCTTTCGTCCACCACCGCCGGGAGATCCTGCCGACACTGGCCGAGCCGTTCCGCCGGAACAAGCAGAAGTCGGGGCAGTCGGTGCAGGTCGAGGAGCGTGCGGACGAGCTCGTCGGGGTCTGATCCCGCGGAACACGCCGCCGGAACAGGCCGCTGGAACGGCAAAGGCCTGCGGTTCGACTGGGCAGTCAGTCGAACCGCAGGCCTGTCTTTGTCAGCTGGCCTGCTGCTGCTCCTCGCCGACGACCGCGGTACGGCGACGCTCGGCCGGGCCGGGGCGCCCGCGACGGCGGCCGTACAGGAACTTCTCCCCGGCCGCGGTCCCGGTGAACTTGGTCCGGCGGGCCCATTCCCGGCACTCCTCGAGTACCGGGCACGCCGTCAGGCAGACCGCCTGCGCCTTACGCTGCTCCCACTGGCTTGCGGTCTCGTCGTACGCCGGGGCCTGGCCGACGCACGCGGCCTTCGTCATCCAGCGGTCGGCGGGGTCGGCGATCACCGTCAAGGTCGGCCTCATGGGCACTCCTGCTCCCTCATTCGATCGGGCGGATCGAATCCGCGGGGGTTTCCCGCGGTAAGCACAGCCTGAGCCAGAAGCGTTGCCCCGCCGAGACGGCAATGTTTCAAGCATGAAACGTCCCGCGCGCCGCCTGTCACAACGGTGCCGCTGACACTCCATGCGGGCGAATCATCCGGATCTCGGGCACGTCGAAGAAGGGCTCGTCGACCCGGCTGCCGTCCTCGACGAAGCCATGCCGGCGGTAGAAGGCCCGCGCCCGCCCGTTCGCCTCCAGCACCCAGAGGCAGGCCGGTTGGGTGCCGATGGCAACATCCAGCAGCCGGGCGCCGAGGCCGGTCCCCCACCAGCTCTGGCGAACGTAGATCGCGTAGAGCTCGAGCTGGACCGGCGAGTCCTCGTCCCGGGCCGGACCGGGCGCCGAGAAGCCGATCACGCGATCCTCCACGGGAGCGGCCGGATCAGGGTTGACCGCGATCCACCGAACCACTCCGTCGGCGAGCGCGGCGGCCCAGCGCTCGGTACGGCGTACCAGGTCGCTCGTGCGCTCGAGGAGCAAGGCGGGCTCCACGATCCCGGCGTACGCCTCCCGCCAGCAGGTCAGATGGCACAGCGCGCCGGCCTCGGCATCGGCCACCTCGGCGCGCCGGATCTCGACACTTTCGTTCATGGCAACCCGCCCCCGGCAACCCGCTCCGAACTCGTCAGCCTAGACCGTGAAGACGATCTTGCCGAAGACGTCGCCGTCGTTCATCTTCGCGAAGCCGGTGCGCGCCTCGGCGAGCGGGAAGGTGGAGTCGATGTGCGGCTCGATGCCGGCGTTCGCCATGAACCGGACGAGCTCGGCCAGCTCCTGCCGGGTCCCCATGGTCGACCCCTGGATCCGCAACTGCAGGAAGAAGATCCGGTTCAGCTCGGCCGACTTCGGCGCCTGCCCGCTGGTCGCCCCGGAGATCACCAGGGTGCCGCCCTGCTTCAACGACTTCAGCGAATGCGACCAGGTCGCCTGCCCCACGGTCTCCATCACCGCGTCCACCCGCTCCGGCAGCCGCGCGCCCGACTCGAACGCCTCGTGCGCGCCGATCTCCACCGCCTTCGCCCGCTTCGCCTCGTCCCGGCTCGTCGCCCAGACCCGGATCCCGGCCGCCCGCGCCAACGTGATCAGCGACGTCGCCACGCCACCACCGGCCCCTTGGACCAGCACGGTGTCGCCCGGCTTCAACCCCGACTGCGTGAACAACATCCGGTACGCCGTGAGCCACGCGGTCGGCAGGCACGCGGCCTGCTCGAAGCTCAACCCGGCCGGCTTCGGTACGACGTTCTGCGCGGGCACGGCGACCTTCTCGGCCAGCGTCCCCTGATACCGCTCGCTCAGCAGCGACCGCTTCGGATCGAGCGTCTCGTCCCCCTTCCAGGCCGGGTCCGAGATCACCGCGTGCACGACCACCTCGTTGCCATCCACATCGATCCCGGCCGCGTCACAACCGAGGATCATCGGCAGACTCCGCTCCGCCAGCCCGACCCCCTTCAGCGACCACAGATCGTGATGGTTCAACGCCGACGCCTTGACGTCGACCGTCACCCACCCGTCCGGCACCACCGGCTCGGGCCGCTCCCCCACCTCCAACACGGAAACCGGGTCGTCAGCATCGAACTTGGCGGCATAGGCAGCAAGCATGCGCCTACCCTAGGCCCGCCCCCACCTCCCGTCAGTAAGACACATCACCGCGCACGTCCACCCACAGGTTTCAGGTGCGCCCGGCGTACGGATCGACATGAGGTAGTAGCCAACGGCGCCTGCGATCGGTGGATCCCAGGCGTGAAGAGCTGCCGGTCAGGCGACTACCTCATGTCGAGCGGTACACAGCACGCGCTCGCACAGCGCCGCCACCGGCGGGATTCGTCGCCCGTGCGAACTTGTCGTTGTGGCGTGGCGGCCTGGAGACGTGGCCACGCCTGCAAACCCGCCTCGGCCGAATCTCGGTGGTTGACCCCTCGGATGAGGGGTTGCCCACTCAGAATCTGAGTGGGCAACCCCCAATCTGAGTGGCCAACCCCTGAGATTGGGGTCAGGCCAGGCGCCGGTTGCGGTGTGGTGGGTTGTTGCACGGGGCCTGAACAGAGGCCGGGCCCGCCCGGCGACACATCCGACGGTGTCGCGAGGCGGGCCCGGGGGTTCTGTACTACGGCCGCAGGCGCCCCGGCTCGGGGTTGTCGGGCTCAGGGGCGGGCTACGCCGTCCTGATGGGCTGCGGTGGCTACCGCGGTGGCGACGGCGGGGGCGACGCGGTCGTCGAAGGGGGACGGGATGATGTAGTCGGCGCGTAGGTCCTCGTCGGAGACGAGGTTTGCCAGGGCGTCCGCGGCGGCGAGTTTCATGCCTTCGGTGATCCGGGTGGCGCCGGCGTCGAAGGCGCCCCGGAAGATGCCGGGGAAGGCGAGGACGTTGTTGATCTGGTTCGGGAAGTCCGAGCGGCCGGTGGCGACCACCGCGGCGTGGCGGTGGGCGATGTCGGGGTGCACCTCGGGGTTCGGGTTCGCGAGGGCGAAGATCATCGCGCCCGGCGCCATCCGCGCGATCGCCTCTTCCGGCACGGTGCCGCCGGAGACGCCGAGGAAGACGTCCGCGCCGTCGAGGGCGTCGACCAGCCGGCCGGACAACTGCGCGGTGTTCGTGTCGCGGGCCAGGGACAGCTTCACCGGGTTCAGGTCGGCCCGGTCCTCGGACAGCACACCCTTGCTGTCGACAACGGTCAGGTCGCCGACGCCCGCCTGCAGCAGGATCCGCGCGCAGGCGACCCCAGCCGCACCTGCTCCCGAGATCACCACCCGGACGTCCCCGATCTTCTTGCCGGTCACCCGCAGCGCGTTACGGAGCGCGGCCAGTACGACTACCGCCGTACCGTGCTGGTCGTCGTGGAAGACCGGGATGTCGAGGCGTTCCTTCAGCCGGCGCTCGATCTCGAAACAACGCGGCGCGGAGATGTCCTCCAGGTTGATCCCGCCGAACGTCGGGGCCAGCCGGGCGACCGTGTCGACGAACTCGTCCACGTCGGTGCAGTCCAGCGCGATCGGCACCGAGTCGACCCCGCCGAACTCCTTGAACAGCAGCGCCTTGCCCTCCATCACCGGGAGCGATGCGGCCGGGCCGATGTCACCGAGACCCAGTACGGCGGTTCCGTCGGTGACCACGGCAACGACGTTGGACTTCCAGGTGTACCGGCGGACCAGTGACGGGTCCTCGGCGATCGCGGTGCAGACCCGGGCGACTCCCGGGGTGTACGCCATCGACAGGTCGTCGGCGTCGCGGACCTGGACCGACGACGTCACCTCGATCTTGCCGCCGCGGTGCAGCTCGAAGACGGCGTCACCGGCGTACGGATCAACATCGACAGCGTTATCGGCGTACGGATCGGAATCGGAAACCTCGGACGGGAAAGCTTCGGCGGCCATGGGGACCCTTCGTCAGCCCGGCGAACAGCGGGCAAGCGTTTACAGAGCGGAATGCGGATCGGCCGTCCGATGAGGGTGCGTCGGACGGCGGCATTACAGGGGGTCACCCGTGGCTACGAGTAAACCACAGCACGCACTGGTCTGGTCTGTGAGGGTCCCCACAGGACTCATCCGGGTGACGATAGAGTCTCGGGCCCCGTTACCAGCCGACATGCGGCTGCCTGCTGTGTCAGGATGCGCACATTCCGGACCGGTAACGTCCGACCCGGAGTTTCCACAACCAGTGTCGAGGAGTATTCGCGATGAACATCGTCACCACCCTCCGCAAGAGTCGCGCAGCGGCCGCCGTCGCATCGGTCGCCGTGTTCGCGCTCGTGCTCACAGCCTGCGGCAGCGATGACTCCCCCAGCGGTGGCACCGAGGACAAAGCCGCGGCCGCCGGGATCACCCTGGTCAAGTCCGGCAAGCTGACGGTCTGCACCCACCTGCCGTACAAGCCGTTCCAGTACAAGGAAGGCAACGACGTTGTCGGCTTCGACGTCGACCTGCTCAACCTGGTCGCGAACGACCTCGGCCTGACCCAGGAAGTGGTCAACATCGAGTGGGCCCAGGTCACCTCGGGTGCCGCCTTCCAGGCCAAGAAGTGCGACATGGGCATGGGCGCGATGACCATCACCCCGGAGCGGCAGGCCGCGATCAGCATCACCGACCCGTACATGGACGCCACCCAGGTGCTGATGGTGAAGGCGGACTCGGGGATCAAGTCGCTCGCGGACCTGAAGGGCAAGAAGGTCGGCGTCCAGGCCGACACCACCGGCAAGGTGTACGCCGACGAGCAGGCGAAGACGAACGGCTTCGAGGTGGTCGTGTTCAACGACCTCGCGCTGCAGGAGAACAACGTCAAGTCCGGCCGGGTCCAGGCCGCCATCAACGACAACGGTGTGCTCTACGACTTCGTCAAGGACAACCCGGACATGGCCGTGGCGGCCGAGTTCAACACCGGTGAGCAGTACGGGTTCGGAGCGCTCAAGGACGGCAGCGGGCCGAAGCTGGTGGAGAAGTTCAACACCCTGCTGGCCACCGCCAAGACCGACGGCAAGTACAACGAGATCTACAAGAAGTGGTTCGGGGTTGAGCCGAAGAAGTGAGCGTGCCGACCACTGACACCGTCGAGCGAAAGGGGCTGAGCCCGCGGCAACGGGCTCAGCGGTCCCGCTGGATCCAGTACGCGATCCTGGTCGTCATGGTCCTGGTCGCGGCGTTCACCGCGAACTGGGGCCAGATCGCCGACGTCTTCTTCAAGCCGGAGTTCATCAAGTCCGCCTTCGAGAACGGCATGCTCGATGCGCTGGTCAAGACCCTGGAGTACACCGCCGGCGCGTTCGTGATCGGTCTGGTCGGCGGCACGATCCTGGCACTGATGCGGCTGAGCAGCGTCGGACCGTACCGGTGGCTCTCGACCGCCTACATCGAGTTCTTCCGCGGTCTGCCGGCCATCGTGGTGTTCATCGCGTTCAGCCTGCTGCCGCTGGCGTTCGAGGGGATGACGATCCCCTGGGACCCGTACGGCGTGGTCTGGCTGGCCCTCGGCATCGTCGCCGCGGCGTACATGGCCGAGGTGATCCGGGCCGGGATCCAGGCGGTGCCGAAGGGCCAGGTCGAGGCGGCCCGCTCGCTCGGTATGCCGGCCGGGCTGGCGACCCGCAAGATCGTGTTGCCGCAGGCGTTCCGGATCGTGCTGCCGCCGTTGACCAACGACCTGATCCTGCTGGTCAAGGACTCGTCCCTGGTCTTCATCATCGGTACGGCGGCCGACGCGTACGAGCTGACCGGGTTCGGCCGGGACCTGGCCAACACGGAGGCGAACCTGACTCCGCTGGTGACCGCGGGCTTCTGCTACCTGATCATCACCCTGCCGCTGGGCATCCTGGTCCGCCGGCTCGAGGCGAAGGCGGCGAGGACGCGCTGATGGCTCTGGTCGAGATCAAGAACCTGAACAAGTCGTTCGGCAGCAACCACGTCCTGCGCGGTATCGACTTCACCGTCGAACAGGGCGAGGTGGTCTGCGTCATCGGCCCGTCCGGCTCGGGCAAGTCCACCCTGTTGCGCTGCGTCAACCTGCTCGAGCAACCGCAGGAGGGCCAGGTGTTCGTCCGCGGTGAGGAGATCACCGACCGGGACTGCCACCTGGACGCCGCGCGGCAGCAGATCGGCATGGTGTTCCAGCAGTTCAACCTGTTCCCGCACCTGTCCGTGCTGCAGAACTGCACGGTCGCCCAGATCACGGTGCTGAAGCGGAAACAGGCGCACGCCGAGCAGATCGCCCGGGCCAACCTCGAGCGAGTCGGCCTGAGCGAGAAGGTCACGGCGTACCCGGCGCAGCTGTCCGGTGGGCAGATGCAGCGGGTCGCGATCGCCCGGGCGCTGTCGATGGACCCGGCGCTGATGCTGTTCGACGAGCCCACCTCGGCGCTCGACCCGGAGCTCGTCGGCGACGTGCTCACGGTGATGCGCAAGCTCGCCCTGGACGGGATGACGATGCTGGTGGTCACCCACGAGATGGCGTTCGCCCGCGAGGTGGCCGACCGGGTCGTCTTCATGGACGGCGGCGTCATCGTCGAACAGGGACCACCTGCCGACGTGATCGGCAACCCGCAGCACCAGCGCACCCGGACGTTCCTGCGCCGGGTGCTCGACCCGACGCACGTCGAGCCCACCAGCTGAAACCACCCGCAGGAGGCCGGTTCCGCGGTACGGGACCGGCCTCCAGGGCTGTTCACATGCACAGAACCCGGGTACCGGGGAAGATATAAGCGGTGTCATTTCTTTCCCCGTCCCACCGCCCCAGTCAGGGGAGCCCAAACACCAACGCCCTTCCTGGGAGGCAAGAGCACTGTGAGCAGCACCGGACGCCCGGCCGAGGTCCGCCTCAGCATCCCCGCCGACAGCGCCTACATCGCGGTACCACGGTCGGTCGTGGGGAACCTGGCGGCCCGCAACGACTTCACCGTGGACGCGATCGACGACCTGCGGATCGCCATCGACGAGGCGTGCGCGTTACTGCTGCCGCAGGCCACGGACGGAGTACTGGACTGCGTCTTCGAGATCGACCCGCCGCAGCTCACGGTACGGACGTCCGCGCTGGTGCCGAGTGGCTGGATGCCGGACACCGACTCGTTCGGCTGGACCGTGCTGACCGCGCTGGTGGAGTCCGTCGCGGCGGAGACCGACGACGGCAGGCTGACGATCACCGTGACGGCGTCCGCCCACGCCTCGGAGAAGGCGTGACCGACGGCCGAACCCTGGGCGATCCCCAGGAACCAACAGACCTGCGTACCCGGACGGCGGAGTTCTTCGCCGCGATGGCGGCCGCGGCTCCGGGCGACCCCAAGCATGTCGTGGCCCGGGACGGACTGGTCTCGTTGCACATGCCGCTGGTGGAGCACCTGGCCCGCCGGTTCCGCAACCGCGGCGAGCCGTACGACGATCTGGTCCAGGTGGCCACGATCGGCCTGATCAAGGCGATCGACCGGTTCGATCCGGAGCGCGGCGTGGAGTTCTCGACGTACGCGACCCCGACCATCCTGGGTGAGATCAAGCGGTACTTCCGGGACAAGGGCTGGGCGATCCGGGTCCCCCGCCGGCTGCAGGAGTTGCGCCTCTCGCTGACCGCCGCGACGGCCGAGCTGACCCAGGAACTGGGCCGGGCTCCGACGGTCGCGGAACTGTCCCACCGGCTCGGGCTGGCCCAGGACCTGGTGATCGAAGGCCTGGAGTCGGCGAACGCCTACAACACCTTGTCCCTGGACGCTCCGGACCAGAACGAGCAGGACGCCACCACCGTGCTGGACGGGCTCGGCGGCGAGGACGAGGCACTGGAGAGCGTCGAGTACCGCGAATCACTCAAACCCTTGCTGGCCCAGCTGGAAACGCGCGAGAAGCGGATCCTCACGCTCCGGTTCTTCCGCGGGATGACCCAGTCCCAGATCGCCGAGGAGATCGGCATCTCCCAGATGCACGTGTCCCGGCTGCTCGCCCGTACCCTCACCGAGCTCAGAGCGGGCCTGCTGAAGGAGTAGTTAGAGAACGGGATGATCCTTGGTCGGGTCATCCCGCAGCGCGTCCATCGACGCCTTCTGGTAGACGGCGACCAGTACTGCGAGCGCCGCGACCGCCAGCACGATCGTGACCCACTTGGTCGAGCCACCCCAGAAACTCCAGGCGATCAGGAGTTGCATGAGCTGGCTGAAAACGGTCGGCCCGCGGCTCCAGGTCGACGCCCGGGTCAGCCCGCGAGCCACCACCAGCAGGCCGCCGCCGTACGCGAGCAGGAACACCGTCGTGGTCAGCCCGAGGACCAGGCGGGAGCTGTCGATCGTAAAAGCTTCAGCAATTCCGAGTGCGGCGACCACAACCCCTTCCGCAGCGACCACACCGGCGGCTAGCTTGAGCGGGCGCGGGACGACAGCGGATTCCGAATCGGTCGGCACAACCGCCAGCCTAGTGGTTCGCAGCGCGTCAGAACCTTGACCCCACAGGGACTCCGAAGGTTTTGCGTAACCCGAAGGCCGTTGGATCGGTTACTTGCAGTGAACGGGTGATCGCAGCCAGAGGCCCCGTCCGGAAAACGGACGTGGTGTACGGCCACGCACCGGTTCGGAGTGTTAAGGAAGTGTTGTGATCCGATCGACAAGTCAATAACCCTTGTTTCGATCCCCTGGGATTGGGAACATGGACTCGTTCGTGAAAACGTTCACAACACGGTCGAACGGCTTCACAACACGCCGCACCACCCCCCGGTGCGAGTGAGCAACGAGTATCGACCCGCTGATCGGGCACAGTCCCGAGTCAGCGTACGACAACTACCGAGAGAGATGGGATCCGCCATGGATTGGCGCCACCGGGCCGTTTGCCTCGATGAGGACCCGGAACTGTTCTTCCCCATCGGCAACACCGGCCCTGCGATCATGCAGATCGAGGAAGCCAAGCAGGTGTGCCGCCGTTGCGACGTGCGTGAACAGTGCCTCGCCTGGGCACTGGAGGCCGGCCAGGACCACGGTGTCTGGGGTGGCCTGAGCGAGGACGAGCGCCGTGCGCTGAAGCGCCGGAACGCCCGGGCCCGGATCCGCACCGCCTGAAGCAGCAACGCGATGGGGCCCCGCGGGATCCGCGGGGCCTTTTGATTTGCAGGTTTCTTTGATCTGCAGCGCAGCTTTGATGTGCAGGACCGCTTGTACTGCGAGGCCTGCTACTCCTTGACCGGGATGTCGAGGACGACCGTGGTGCCGGGCCCGTCGTGCCGGGGATGGAACTCCAGCACGCCATCGAGTTCACCGATCACCAGCGTTCGCACGATCGACAGCCCGAGGTTGCCCGAGGTCTCCGAGTCGAACCCGGCCGGCAGTCCATTGCCGTCATCGGTGATCACCACCCGCAACCGCCCGACCGACCGCTGCGCATCCAGCTCGATCACGCCGATCGCGGCGTCACCCGATCGGGTGCCGAAAGCGTGCTCGACCGAGTTCTGCATCAGCTCGGTGAGCACCATCGCCAGCGGGGTCGCGACCTCGGAGTCCAGTACGCCGAAACTCCCGGTCCGCCGGGTCTCCACCTGGGTCGCGACGGTCGACACATCCGCCACCATCGCCGCGATCCGGTCGGCGACGTCATCGAAGTCCACGCTCTCGTCGAACGACTCCGACAACGTCTCGTGCACGATCGCGATCGACCCGACCCGGCGTACCGCTTCGGCCAGCGCCGCCTGGGCTTCCGGCACGGTGATCCGCCGGCCCTGCATCCGGAGTAACGCCGCGACGGTCTGCAAGTTGTTCTTGACGCGATGATGAATCTCCCGGATGGTCGCCTCCTTGGTGACCAGCTCCCGCTCCCTGCTCCGCAGTTCGGTGACGTCGCGGAGCAGGATCAGCGCGCCCACGTGGTCGCCGTCGGCGCGCAACGGGATCGCCCGGAGGAACAGGGTGGCCTCGGGATTCTCGATCTCGATCTCCTTGGCCGCCCGGCCGGTCAGCACCGAGGCGAGCACGTCGTCGACCTTGTGGCCGCTGTGCAGCAGTTCACCGGTGACGTCCTTCAGCCGGCTCCCGACCAGGTCGGTGACGAGTCCCATCCGGCGGTAGGCGGACAACGCGTTCGGGCTGGCGAACGTCACCATGCCGTGCCGATCGACCCGGATGCACCCGTCGCCCACTCGTGGACTCGTGGACAGCAGCCGTTCCCCGCCGTACGGGAAGATGCCGTCGGTGATCATCCGGGCCAGATCGGTCGCGCTCTGCAGGTAGGCGATCTCCAGCCGGGACGGGGTCCGGACACCGAGCAGGTTGGTGTTCCGGGCGATCACGGCGATCACCCGGGCCCCGCGGCGTACCGGGATCGTCTCGACCCGGACCGGGACCTCGTCGCGCCACTCGGGATCGCCCTCCCGGCAGATCCGGCCGAGGTCGTAGGCCTGGTCCAGCAGCGGCCGCCGGTCCCGCGGGATGAAGCTGCCGACGATGTCGTCCAGGTACGCCGTCGGCCCGGTCGTCGGCCGCATCTGCGCACCGGCCCAGAAACCCAGCCCCTCGGTGTCGGGCAGCCACAGCACCAGGTCCGCGAAGGACAGGTCGGCCAGCATCTGCCAGTCGGACACCAGCAGTTGCAACCGGTCCAGGTCCGCCTGGTCCAGGGTCGTGTGGTTCCGCACCACGTCGGTCAGCGACGGCACGGAGCTGAGCCTAGCCTGGCAGCTGATCACGAAAGTGAAGGATGCTCGACAGATGGGGCTGGATGGGTGTTGATTGAGCAGGTTCGAGTGAAAGGATGTTTCGGTGGAGTCGACGTCGTACTGGCAGGACGTGATGGCCGCGGACTACGCGGTGCCGCACGACCGTGCGCTGACCGACCTCACCGAAGAGCTCGTCCGCGGCCTGGCCAGTACCAACCCGCAGATCCGGGACGCCCTGGCGTACCCGACCCTGGCCACCTGGCTGGAGCGCGGGGTGTACGACGACCTGCTGCCGGGCTTCGGTGACGGCCTCTGCGCCGGACTCGCCTACGGGCTCGGTGAGGACGGCACGGACACCGTGTTCCGCCGGTCCTTCACCGCGCTCACGCTGGCCGAGGTGATCCACCGGGACAACGCCGAGTTCCTGGTGCACGACGAGGTGGTGATGCGCTGGGGCGACCGGCTGGCCACCTGGCTGCTGCGCGAACGCGACCTCCGCGGCTTCGTCCAGGACTGCGGCTGGGCGCACGCGGTGGCCCACGGCGCGGACGCGATCGGCGCATTGGCCCGATCCCGGCACTGCGACGCCGGCGTACTGCGTGCGCTGCTCGACGTGCTCGCGGACCGGATCGTCAAGGAGACGAAGTACCGCTGGGTGCACGAGGAGCACGACAGGGTCGCGCACGCGGTGATGACGATCCTGCACCGCAACATGCTGACCAGCGACGAGCTGGAACGCTGGCTGAAGCCGATCGCGGCGACCGCGGCCCAGCAGCCACTGATGCACGAGACCCTGCCGGAGTGGCCGACGCCGAACGTGTTCAACGCCCGCGGCGTGCTGCACGTGTTGCTCAGCCAGCTCGCGATCGGCGTGAAGGGCTTCCCGATCCCAGGCGACGACGAGTTGTTCGGCCGCCCGATCGAGGCCCGCGCCGACCTGCTCCTGATGGTCACCGAAGCGGTCCGCTCCTCCCAGCCATACATCTACCGCCCCGCCGCCGCCCAGAGCTGATCTCACTCCTGAACTCGGGCTGGTAACCGTCTTGTGCCTGACGGTAGCGTGCTCCGTTGCGCCTTGTGCCCCCGAGGAGGTAGCTGTGTCAAAGCTGTCCGCGGTCAGACCCGCGTACTGGATCGCCGGCGTCGTGCTGGCGGTCTCGGTCGTGGTACCGCTGCTGGTCTCCACCTATGCCAGGGACGAACCCCGGTTGTGGGGTTTCCCGTTCTTCTACTGGTACCAGCTGATGTGGGTGTTCATCTCCGCGATCACCGTGAGTATCGCCTACCAGCTGGTGATCCGGGAGGAACGGCGGCGCCGGGCCGCCCAGGGTCTCGGTAAGCCCGGGGAGGGCGCCAAGTGAACGACGTCAACTGGGTTCAGCTGAGCATCGTCATCCTGATCTTCGGCGCGGTCACCGCGATGGGCTTCATGGCCGCGCGCTGGCGGCGGACCGGGGACCTGGAGAGCCTGGACGAATGGGGTCTGGGCGGCCGGGGTTTCGGCACCTTCATCACCTGGTTCCTGCTCGGCGGTGACCTCTACACGGCCTACACGTTCATCGCCGTCCCGGCCGCGATGTACGCGACCGGTGCGATCAGCGGCTTCTTCGCCGTGCCGTACACGATCGTGGTCTACCCGATCATCTTCATCTTCATGGCCCGGCTCTGGTCGGTCTCGCACCGCCACGGTTACGTGACTCCGGCGGACTTCGTCGGCGGCCGGTACGGCAGTCGCGGGCTCTCGCTGGCCGTCGCGGTCACCGGGATCCTGGCCACCATGCCGTACATCGCGTTGCAGCTGGTCGGCATGCAGGCCGTGTTCGAGACGATGGGTCTGGGCGGCGACAACCTGCTGGCCAAGGACCTTCCGTTGCTGATCGCGTTCGCGGTGCTGGCGGCGTACACGTACTCGTCGGGTCTGCGGGCACCGGCGATGATCGCCTTCGTCAAGGACGGCCTGATCTACCTCGTCATCGCGGTCGCGATCCTCTACCTGCCGCACGCGCTCGGCGGCTGGGACTCCATCTTCGACGCGGCCAAGACGAAGATGGAGACGCAGAACCCCGCCACCGGGAAGCCGACCGGCGCGTTCATCCCGGGCGAGGCGGGCTACTCGGCGTACTGGACGCTGGCACTCGGATCCGCGCTGGCGTTGTTCATGTATCCGCACTCGGTGACCGCGGTGCTGTCGACCAAGAACCGGAACGTGGTCCGGCGGAACGCGGCGATCCTGCCGGCGTACTCGCTGCTGCTCGGGTTGCTGGCGCTGCTCGGGTTCATGGCGATCAAGGCCCAGGTCAACATCAAGGGTCTCGACGGGCTGAACAACCCGCAGCTGGCGATCCCGCGGCTGTTCGACCAGGAGTTCCCGTCCTGGTTCGCCGGGATCGCGTTCGCGGCGATCGCGGTCGGCGCACTGGTGCCGGCGGCAATCATGTCGATCGCGGCCGCGAACCTGTTCACCCGCAACATCTATCGCGACTTCCTGAAGCCGGACGCCACCCCGGCCCAGGAGGCGAAGGTGTCGAAGCTCGCGTCACTACTGGTGAAGTTCGGCGCGCTGATCTTCGTGCTCGGGATGGACAAGACGATCTCGCTCAACCTGCAACTGCTCGGCGGGATCTGGATCCTGCAGACGTTCCCGGCGATCGTGGGCGGCCTGTTCACCCGGTGGTTCCACCGCTGGGCGTTGCTGGCCGGCTGGGCGGTGGCGATGGTGTACGGCACGATCAGGGCGTACAACGTGGTCAATCCGGTGACCGGCAAGCACTTCGGCGGATCGCTGGCGAACATCCCGGGGACCGACAAGCAGGCGTACATCGCGTTGACGGCGCTCGTC
Source organism: Kribbella caucasensis (assembly GCF_004361855.1). Taxonomy (GTDB): domain Bacteria; phylum Actinomycetota; class Actinomycetes; order Propionibacteriales; family Kribbellaceae; genus Kribbella; species Kribbella caucasensis. The sequence continues at coordinate 121,208 of NZ_SNWQ01000002.1, read as the reverse complement.
ATCAACCTGGTCGTGGTGATCGTGCTGACGCTGGTCTTCAAGGCGCTGAAGGTGGTGGACGGCGTCGACTCGACCCATGCGTCCGACTACACGGCCGATGCGGGCGACCCGGGCGTGAAGGATCTGCCCGAACTGCTGGACGAGGGCGGGGCCACCGCCAAGTCCTGAGGTGTGTGGTGATGGGCGGCACACTGGTGTGTGCCGCCCATCACGCTTTGCGGTTATGTCGACACGCTCAGAAGCACAGGGGTACGCCGGATGCGTCGTACGGCGGGGCAGAATCGCGAGGGTGTTGCTGGTTCTCCTCGTCATGGTGCTGGCCGCGGGGGCGGCGCTCCTCACGGGTGGCCGCTTCACCGCGCTGGCCGACAACACCCTCGTCGGCCTGCATTGGCTCGCCGCCGCGGCGACCGGCCAGCTCCTCGGCTCGATCACCGGGGGCATCGCCTACCCCGTCGGCCTGATCGGCTCGGCCCTCTGCATCATCGTGTTCCTCCGCCTGAACCTGCTCCGGCCGGGTGTCGCCTTGCTCGCAATCGGCTTCCTGAGCAACGCGATGGTCGTCATCCTGAACGGCGCCATGCCTGTCTCCGTCGCCGCTCTCGCCCGCGCCGGCGTGTCGGCCTCGGCCGTCAACGATCCCCGCCACGAGCTGTCCGGCCCCCACACAGTCCTGCCGTGGCTGGGCGACGTCGTACCGGTCGCCCTCCCCTGGCTCAGCCAGGCCGTCAGCCCCGGCGACGTCCTCATCGCCGCCGGCGCCGCCTTACTCCTGTACGCCGGGATGGACGGCGCGGGCCATATCCCTACCGAACCCACACCGACTTGGCAGGAACTAGAAACGAAAACCGCGACCGATCACCCGGCGGAGTGACTCCACCACGACCGGGTCGTACTCCGCGCCGATCCCCAGCCCGATCGACTCCATCGCCTTCTCCGGACTCTGACCGTTGCCCTCGCCAACCAGCTGCTCGTACGCCAAGGCCACGTTGACGATTCCGCTCTCCACCGGGATGTCGGAGTTGTTCGCCCGGCCCTGCCGATACGGATCGTTGGAGTGCCGCACGATCTCCGCCACGTGATCCAGCACCCCCGACCGTTCGATGATCGAGGCACCGATCTCCGCCGCCTGCTGCCGCTCCCCCCGGCTCCGCAGCAACGACGCCCCACCCGGACTAGGATCCGCCAACGCCAACTGCCCCACCCCCGACAGCAGCGCGGCATACTCCAACGCCTCCATCCGCGCCGGCGTCAACCCCAAGTCATGCCCGAGGGTCACCGCCAGCTGTGCGGTCCGCGCGTTCTGCCCGGGACTGCTGAACCCCGCGATCTCCGTACTGCGCGCCATCGAACGCACGGTTGTCCGATAGGTCCGCTGCGCCGATGCGAATCGCCGGAACGCGAACTGGGTCAGGAAAAGCGGGACAACGACGAGCGGCGGTCCCCACAGTCCGAGCAAGGACGTTCCGCAGGCCAGCAGGATGCCGCTGATCCCCATCGCCATGCCGATCCGGCCGGCCATCACGACCTCATCGCGCAAGGCGGCGGGGAACGGCTGGTTGAACTTCTCGGTCGCTTGGCCGGCACCGATCAGCGCGTCCATCGTGGCGGCGCCGAGAACCGCGAGCAGCATGGCGCCGGTCAGCGGAAGGGCATGACGCCAGGATCCGGTCCAGTACAGATCAATCGGCGTGACCGCCGAGAAGACCGCGGCCGCACCTGCCACCGACAGCACCCGGCGGCAGGACACGACGATGTCCCAGCGCATGCCCGCGATCACTCGGGGCAGGACACCTGCCAGGGTGGCGATTCCGGTGACGGCGATGACTTGGGCGACGTCCGGTGGGATCCCTACCTCCGGGCCGCGCAGTACGGCGTACCCGAGGGCGGCGCTGGTTGCGATCGGCGCCCGGTTCCGGCTCCGGTCGACGCGGAACTGGACCATTTCGCCGATCGCGATCAGGATGCCGAACGTCAGCGCGTAGGGCCATTCCGTGACGCCCCGCCGAACCGTGATGATCAGCGCCGCCAGCCCGAGCACTCCACCGGCGAGGATCAGGACCGCGCCGCTGCCCAGCCTGCGCTCTACCACCTCGCTCATCTAGGCCCCGGGACCCGCGGCGGAACCTGTGGCACCGCCGCCGCTGCCGAGACTGAGGTCGTCGTGGTCGATGGCCGCCTGAACCGTGCTATCGGGCTCCGGCTGGTCGGTCACCGTCACCCAGCCGCGCGCCCGGATGACCTCGACGAACGCGTCGACCAGGTGCGGATCGAAGTGCGTGTACCGGTCCTGCAACAGGATCTGCAAGGTCTCCTCGATATCCCGGGCGGGTCGATACGAACGCGTCGAGGTCAGCGAGTCGAACGCGTCCACGATGCCGATGATCCGCGCGAAGTACGGAATGTTCTGGCCGCTGAGGCCGGCCGGATAGCCGGACCCGTCGAACTTCTCGTGATGGTGCAGCACGGCCGACTTGACCTCTTCGAGGAAGGGGATGTTGCCGATCAGCTCGACCCCGCGGGCGGGGTGCAGGCGAATGGCGTCCATCTCCGACGCGTCGAGACGACCGGGTTTGCGGATGATGTTCGTCGGCACGCCGACCTTCCCAACATCGTGCAGCAGGCCCGCGTGCTCGAGGGCCTGCTGCCGGTTCTCGCTCAGTTTCAGATGCCGGCCGAGCATCCCGACGCCTTCGCTCACCCGTTCGGAGTGACCGCGGGTGTAGAGGTCCTTGGTCTCGATCACCTGGATGAAGGCCCGCATCGTCGCCGCCTGGGCGTTCCGCTCGGCCTCGTACAGGGACAGCGTCCAGCGGGCCACCAGCAACGGAACGACGACCAGGATAGCCGCGCCGATCCCGAGCCCACCGATCCAGACGACGGCGAGCAGTACGCCGAGCAGGCCGTAGCCCATCATCGGCAGGACGGTGGGGGCGGCCACCTTGCGAAGGAAGTCGAGCGGGGAGGTCGCACCGCGGTCCAGCCACAGCACGAGACACATCAGCACAGCACTGACCGCCAGCCACGTGATGATGGCCATGGTGGCGGCGAACATCGCCCGGCCCGGGGACTCCAGAACTTCCTTGCCCTGGACACCACCCGCCCGGAGGAAGACAAGACCCGCGGCAGACGCACAGAGGACGGCCATGGCGCCGTTGAAGACCCGCCGCATCAGCGGCAGTCGACGATCTTGAGTGAGAGGAAGGAGAACCGAAACGACCACAGCGGCCGCCACACCGGACAAGAGGAACAGCGCGATACCGACCACGTAGTCCAACGACGCCCGGACGGGACCGACCTTGGACCGGAGTAGGGCCCCCACCAACAGGAGCAGGCCAAGCGTTAACGTCGGGGCGTCAGGCCTGGTATGGAAAAGGGCGACGAACAGTGCCACGGTCGCGATACCAGCGCTGAACGCCACCGTCAGACGGAGCGGCCAGCGGCTGTTCACGCAGGAACTGTAACCGTCACCACTCCCAGGCGTCACTACCAAACACGTCAGGTCACCTCCGATCAGCGGTCGCGGTCTTGTGCCCACCGGAAAGTGGGCACAGGGGGGCAGACAGCACTTCGCTGACTCGTCATGATTTTGCTCATCAGGCGCGCCGCGAAACACTGTAGGCCAGACCGAGACTCGCCGCACTGCGGTGAAGACACCTTTATGGTATGAGAGACTGTGACTCTTTGCAGTTGTTACAAGGAGGCTTTCTAATGGGCAAGACCGGACGTAAGCGTCGCGGACGCAAGAAGAAGGGCGCTAACCACGGAAAGCGTCCGAACGCCTGAGTCAGGCGGCTACGCACAGCGAGGACCCCGGCAAAAACCGGGGTCTTTGCAATTTGGTCACATGTCTCGACAAGACCAATGAACACACTGGTTTGCACACAGAGGGTTTCTCTGTGAACACTTAGTGCTAATCCTGGGCGGCCGTCCAGTGCGACGTCACCTCGCCTCGACACCCTCGCAACTCGCCCGTCATTCCGCGTTCCGGCATCCAACGACTGTTTGAATTGGACTATGCCGGTCGTTCTGACCTGTCGATAACGGGCCGCATCAACGCGCGGTTCCGACCTAGAGTTGGCGAGCGGTGTGTATACGACGGGGAGGTGACCGCATGAGCCAGTCGTTCGGCGAGTTGCTGCGGCGCCACCGACTCGACGCGGGTCTGACCCAGGCCGGGCTGGCCGAGGTGGCCGGGCTGAGCGAGCAAGCGGTCAGCCTGCTCGAACGCGGAGTACGGAACCGTCCTCGCAAGGAGACCATCCGCGCCCTGGCAGCAGCTCTGCGGCTCGACCAGGAAGCCGAGCAGGTTCTGCTCCTGGCCGGCCGGCCACGTGCCGGTGCGGCCGCTCGGCCGAAGCAGGAGCCGGCCGTCCCCCAGCTCGACATCCCCTGGCAGCTTCCACCGACTGTTGCCGACTTCACCGGTCGCGAGGCCGAGCTCGCCACCGTACTGGCCGCCATCCGCCGGGCCGGCACGCTGACTGTAGTCACCGGGATGGGTGGGGTTGGGAAGACCACACTCGCTGTCCACGGAGGGCATCTGGCCGCCAAGTACTTCCCCGACGGCCAGCTGTACGTCAAGCTCCGCGGGTACGATCCGGGCGCGGCGTTGACTCCGAGCGAGGCACTCGGACAGTTGCTCCGATCCCTCGACGTCCGGCACGAGGCAATTCCCGGCGGCGTCGACGAGATGGCGACGATGTACCGCTCGCGGCTGGCCGGACGCCGGATGCTGATCCTGCTCGACGACGCGAACTCCGTTGACCAGGTCACGCCTTTGCTCCCGGGCGATCCCGGCTGCGCCACGATCGTGACCAGTCGGCGGTTCCTCGCCAGTCTGCCCGGCAGTCTGATCGTCAGATTGTCGGCACTGGCCGAACAAGACTCCCTCCAGCTCCTCTCCAGCGTCGCTGGCCAGCAACGGGTGGCCGCGGAGGGCAAGGCCGCACGCGAGGTCTTCACCTTGACCGGTGGTCTTCCGCTCGCGATCCGGCTGGTCGGCGCCCGGCTCGCGGCCCGGCCGAACTGGTTGCTGAAGCACATCGCGGACCAGCTCCAGGACGAGCACCGTCGGCTCGACGAGCTCGGGCTGGACCATTCCGGTGTCCGCGCCAGCTTCGCGGGTTCGCTGGACGAACTGCTCGCCAGCCCGAACCAGATCGACCGGGACGCGGTCCGCGCCTTCGACCTGCTGAGTCTTGCCGAGGGTTCGGAGATCTCCGTGCAGCTGATCGCCAGACTCCTGGACGTCGACGAAGCAGGCGCCGAGGACCTGCTCGAGCGGTTGGTCGACCTGCATCTGCTCGACTCGATCGGCCCACGCCGGTACCGGATGCACGATCTACTCCGCACCTACGCGGGCGAACGACTCGGCGCGGCGCCGCGTAGTACGGAGCGGGTCGCCGCGATCGAGCGCGGTCTCGAATTCTATGTCGCGGCGTCGTGGCGGATCCATCGCCTCACCCATCCCTGGAGCGGACGCCGTCCACCCCGGGCGCTCGATGAGACCGGAGTTCCGGAGTTCGCGGACGTCGGATCGGCTCTGGCCTGGATCGACGCCGAGATCGACGGGATCGTCGATCTCTACCGGCGCGCGATCGGCGTACCGGGACTGGCCGAACGTTTCGGACCGTCCCTCGCCCTGGGACTGTTCGGCTACCTGGAGATCAGGGCGCTGTGGAAGAAGATGCGCCTGATCTACGACTACGCGCTCGAAGCCGTCGACGTCGAGCGTGATCCGGCGACCGCGGGTTGGCTGGTGCACGACCGCGCGATTCCCGAGGTGGAGCAAGGCCACTTCGAGGACGGCCGGTCAGGCCTGCTGCGAGGGTTCGAGTTGTTCGAGAAGGCGGGTGACCTGGCCGGTATGGCGAGGAGTTGTTCCAGCCTGAGCCATGTCTGCGAACGCCTCGATCGGATCGACGAAGCGATCAGCTGGGGCGAGCGCGGACTGGAGCTGGCCGGCCGGGCAAGTGATCCGACGGTGCTCGGCACCAGCCACCTGGCATTGGGCGTTCTCTACAACCGGGTCGGCCGGGCCGACGACGCGGCAGCGGCATTCCAGGCCAGCTTCGACCTAGCCATTGCCGCCGGCAACCGTCGTTCGCTCGGCCGCCGGCAACGCGTCGCCGCGACCAGCTATCTGGAGAACGGTCAGATCGAGCGCGGCATCGACCATCTGAACGCGGCCCTCGACGTCTTCGCGGACGAGCAGGACCCGATCGGCCTGTCCGAGGCCCTGCATCACCTGAGCACAGCCCGGTTCACCCTCGGACGGCACGCCGAGGCCGAACAGTCGGCTCGTGAGGCCCTGCGGCTGGCCGAAAAGTACGGCGACACCTTCCGCCAAGGCTCGGTGCTCGCCGTCCTGGCCGACATCCTGGACGCGACCAACACCCCCGACGAAGCCCGCGCGCTCCGTGAACGAGCGATCACCATCTTCGAAACCAACAACATCCCCCATGACGCCGAAGCCCTCCGCGCCCGACTCACCGCAAAGCAGTGAATCCTCCGAATTGCATCCGCGACCTCTCCGAATGCGTTTCTCCAGCCGAAGCCGGCCGATGGCAGCGGGTGCCCAGATACCGGCGTTCCGTCATTGATTTCGCCCCGGCGTTTGCCGGCGGTCAGTCCGTGGTGGTGGTTTCCACTCGGATCTGGGTTAGGCGGAGGAGGATTTTCTGGCGGAGGGCTTCGGGGGCGTGGTCGTCGCCGCAGGAACGGTGGACGAGTTTCTTGATGCAGCGCTCGAGATCGTACTGGTCGAGGCAGGGAGCGCACTCTTCCAGGTGCTGGCGGATCTCGTCGTTACTGGCGTCCTCGAGCTCATTGTCGATGAAGACGTAAACACGCTGCAGGATCTCGCTGCAGTCCACGTCGTGGTGCTCGCCGCAGCTCACGACTCCTCCTCGGTTCCGGTCTCGTCCGCCGGGATCAGGCCCCGGTCACGCGCGTAGTCGGCCAGCAGCTCGCGCAGCTGGCGCCGGCCGCGGTGCAGCCGCGACATCACCGTGCCGACCGGCGTACCCATGATCTCGGCGATCTCCTTGTACGCAAAGCCCTCGACATCGGCGAGGTACACGGCGAGCCGGAAGTCCTCCGGGATCGCCTGCAGCGCCTCCTTGATGTCGGAGTCGGGCAGGTGCTCCAGCGCGACCGCTTCGGCCGACTTCAGTCCGCCCGGGGTGTGCGACTCGGCCGCGGTGAGCTGCCAGTCCTCGATCTCCTCGGTCGGCGACTGCGTCGGTTGCCGCTGCCGCTTCCGGTATCCGTTGATGAAGGTGTTCGTCAGGATCCGGTAGAGCCACGCCTTCAGGTTGGTGCCGGGCGTGAACTGGTGGAACGAGCTGTACGCCCTCGCGAAGGTGTCCTGGACCAGGTCTTCGGCGTCTGACGGATTACGGGTCATCCGCATCGCCGCGGCGTACATCTGGTCGAGGAAAGGCAACGCCTCGCGCTCGAAGCGCTCGGTCCGCTGCTCGGGTGTCTCGGTGGTGGTGGGAGTCGGCATCGTGATCGAGAATACCGGGGCAGGCACGTCGTTCCGCGCCGGAGCCACACTCGTCGCCATCATGTTCGTCACAACATCCCCGGCGGCGCGCACATTCCCGGCCGGGGCGGTCTCAGCCGGAGATCTCCCGGCTGATCCATTCGAACACAGCTTCGATCAGCAGCTCGTACGCCTCCGTCTGGGTCAGCTCGGCCCGTTTCGGCACCTTGAACGAGTGGTCGGCGTCCGGGACGACCGCCATCTCGGTCAGCGGCGGGAACTCGTCCGGCGCGCCGAACGGATCCCGCTCCCCCTGCACCACCAGCGTCGGCAGCCCGGTCGACCGCAGCTCGTCGACCCGGCTCTTCTCCGGCTTGCCCGGCGGATGCAGCGGAAACGACAGCGCCAGTACGCCGGACGCACCCAGGCCGGTCGCGGTCCGGCAGGCCACCCGGGCACCCGCGCTCCGGCCACCCAGCACCAACGGGGTCCGGATCCGGAGCTGGCCGATGATCGCCACCCAGGACTCGTCCAGGACCTTCGGCGCCGACGCGACCTTCTTCCCGGCCCGGCGCCAAGGCTGTTCGATCAGGAACACGTTGATGTCCTGTTTGGGCAGCCGGGCGGCCAGCGCGGTCAGGTCGCCGGTCTCGATCCCGGCACCCGCCCCGTGACCGAGGGCGAGAGTCGCCACAGGTCGCCGGGCCCGGTGCGCCACGATCCGGGCCTCACCGTGCGGCGTCGCCACAATCCGTTCGTCGGTCACGGGCCCATCCTTGCATCACTAGTGTCCCGTGTCGGAGATTGCTTGGCAGTGGGCGGCGCCCAGGAATCTCCGACACGGGACACCAAGGCGATCACGCACAGACTGGATGGGTGTCAGGGGCTCGGTCCGGACGGGTGTCAGAAGAGAGTGGTCTCCTCGGGCTCCTCGGGCCGGTCGAGCGGGTCGATGCCGTCCAGCGGCAGCGGGTCGACGAGGTGGGGTCCGTTGTTCTTGACCGAGCTGACCGCCTTCGACACGGCATACGCCTCCAGCCGTCCTGGCGCCGCCGGCACCAGGAGCTCGAGCAGGTCGTCGGGGTCGGAGCTCAGTGGGTCGAGCCAGGCGTCGTACCGGTCCCGCTCGACCAGCAGCGGCATCCGGTCGTGGATCCGGCCGAGGTCGTCGGTCGCCGTCGTGGTCAGCACCGTGCAGCTCCACAACCACGCTTCGTCGGAGTCGGCGTCCGCGACCGCCTGGTTCCGCCAGATCTCGTACAGCCCGGCCATCGCCAGGATCCCGCCGTCGGCCGGCCGGATGAAGTACGGCTGCTTGACCGGCTTGCCGTTCTTCTTCTGCTCGGTCTCGTACCACTCGTAGTAGCCGTCGGCGGGCAGCAGGCATCGGCGTACCGCGAACGCCTTCTTGAACGCCGGCTTCTCCGCCACCGTCTCCATCCGGGCGTTGATCAGCCGGTTGCCGATCGAGGGGTCCTTCGCCCAGGACGGCACCAGACCCCACTTGACCGTGGTCAGCTTGCGCACGACTTCGTCCGGCTCGTCGCGGTTCTTCCGCTCGACCACGGCGATGACCTGGTCGGTGGGCGCCACGTTGTAGTTGTCCGGCAACTCCTGCACGGACTCCTTCACGTTGCCGGCCTCGATCTCGAACTCGACCACCAGATCGGCCGGATCCCGGCTGGACGCATATCGGCCACACATGAATGTCAGCCTAGCCACCTTGACGGACAGTTTCCTGTACTGCGCTCGCGCCGCTTGCCGCCGGCGATCGGGCCCTACGCGGCTCGCAGTACGGATGGCGGCGGCGGATCGCCTACCCCGTGATAGGCGATCCGCCGCCTGCTTGCTGCGCCCGGGCGCCCCCCTGTTGGCGTCCGGACGCAAGCTCCTAAGGTCTTGCCAATTCGTCGAGCAGCCGGCCCGCCATCAGGTCGGTACTCGGCAGGCCCTCGATCCAGATCCGGGCCAGCTGAGGTTCCTCGGTGTCCAGCCGCCACTGGGTGATCAGCGCGCGAGCCGTCTCGACCTGGTCCGGCAGGTTCCGCTCGCGGCCGACGAGCGCCGCCGCGCGACGTGAGCCGACACGGCCCAGTACGTCGCCACCCGAGAACACGATGCGCAGGCACTCCGCGACGTCGATGAGCCGGAGCTCACGGTCGAACGGCGTCGTACCGGCCCGGTTGAGCGGCTCGACGACCACCAGTGCATGGGTCGCCGGTACGGAAGTTCCACGGAGATCGGCCTCCCGGTAGAGCTCGCCGATCCGGGACCGCAGGTGCTTCAGGCTGGACAGCCCGGTCAGCGGGTCCTCGCAGGACAGCGAGTGCAGATAGATCAGTGATGCCTCGGCCCAGCTGGAACTGAGTGCGCGTACCGCGGCGAAAGCCGGCTCGCCCCCGGCGATCGAGCGGTACAACGCACTCAGCCCATCAAGTGCCTCGATCAACGAGACTCCGTCGGCCGCCAGTTGGCGGCCGACCTCGTCGCTCGCAGGCACGACATCGGCTCCGTCCCGAAGCGCCTCGGCAATCGCGAGATAGGCACTCCGGTCCGGGCCAGCTGTGCCGTGCGGCTCCCTCCGCCCGCACGGTGGTCCTGACAACGCTTCCGGCCGACCCTGGGCGAGCGACCCCGCCAGGTTCGGGGACCGCAGCGAGTCGAACCGCCGGCGGATGCCCGCATACAGCGACATGACCCTCCTCAGGTCCCGTCAGTCTCCCGACCGGGCGGCCGGAAGCGTCGTTCTGGGAGTGAGACAGCCCTCGTCGGAGTTCATGACGCGGATTTCGAGGAATTTTTTCCGTAACCTCGGATCGGCTCGCGTCGTCAGGTGGGGTGGCGGGCAGGAGTGCGGGGAGAGTGCGCGAAGAAGTCCTTGAGAGTGCCGTCATGGACCTCGCGGTCAGCCGTCTCCTCGTGGGAGTCTTGACCTCGGCAACAAAATTACAGACGGTGACCACACAGTGACGGCAACACAGTGATGACAGCAGGGGGACCTTCGATGGAGCCTGTGCCGGTTGAGGGCCGACCGAGCGACGCGGAGCTGATCGCGCGCGTGCGCTCGGGCGACCTCGAGGCGTATGGCGAGTTGTTCGCGCGGCACCACCATGCCGCCGAGCGGATGGCCCGCCAGCTGGTCCCGGCCAACGATGCCGACGACCTGGCCGGTGACGCCTTCGCGAAGGTCCTCGACGCTCTCCGCGCCGGCGGCGGGCCGGACGTGTCGTTCCGGGCCTATCTGCTGACCACCGTCCGCCGCGTCCACGTCGACCGGATCCGCTCCGGCCGGAAGGTCACGGCGACCGACGACATCGCGGCGTACGAGCGGGAGCCGGAGTCGTTCGACGACCCGACCGTCACCGGATTCGAGAGCGGTGCCGCGGCGAAGGCGTTCGCGTCCCTGCCCGAGCGCTGGCAGGCCGTGCTCTGGCACACCGAGGTGGAGGGCGAGAAGCCGGCCGCCATCGCTCCCCTGCTCGGCCTGACCGCGAACGGCGTGTCCGCGCTCGCGTACCGGGCTCGCGAGGGGCTGCGGCAGGCGTATCTGCAGCAGCACCTGGCCGATGTGGCCGGCGACCGCTGCCGCTGGACGACCGAGCGGCTCGGCGCCTACGTCCGCGGCGGCCTGACCAAGCGGGAGAATCGCAACGTCCGGGAGCACCTGGACGACTGCGCCAAGTGCACCGCCGTCTACCTCGAGCTGGTCGAGGTCAACAGCGCACTGCCGGCGCTGCTGGCTCCCGCCCTGCTCGGTACTGCGGGTCTCGGCTACCTCGCCGCGGCATCCGGAGCCAAGGTCGGCCTGGTCGGCTTCTTCGTCACCGGCTGGAAGAAGGCAACAGAGAACAGCACCCGTACGGCGGTCGGCGCCGGCGCGGTCGTCGTGGTCGCGGTGGCAGCCATCATGGCGGCGCTCGCGCTGACCGGTAACGACTCTCCCCCGGCGGCGATCAGCAATCCGCCGTCCCAGCAGCCCACCCAACAGCCGCCGCCCAACCCGCCGACGGTGAACCCACCGTCGGTCAAGCCGCCGTCGACACAGCCCAAGCCGTCGCCGACCGAGTCGACACAGCCGCCGCAGCCGACCCCGACGGAGCCGGCACCCACAACGGCTCCGACAAGTCAGCCGACCACGCCCACTCCGACTCCTACGCCGCGACCGACCAAGCCGGTGCCGACGACTCCGATCCTCGACGAGGGGCTGCTCACCATCAGCGCGCCACGGGGTGGTGGCAGCGTCCCGATCGGCTGGGGTTCGATTGCCTGGGCTCCGGCCCTGGAGGCCTCGGCGGCCGCGGGCGATCAGTGGCTGATCAGCATCAAGGTCCCGGCGAACAACACCAAGCCGGTGAACATCGGGATCAAGTACGGCGCCGCCCTGCGCTGGCCGCTGAGCGGTGACCCGGCCGGCTGGAAGTGCGTCCGGGCCGCGGACGGCAAGAGTGGCACCTGTACGGCGACGAACCCACGCGCGCCGCAGGCGATGCCGGTGACGTTCGCCAGCCCGACCGGCGGCTCGGCGGCCGACCGCACGTTCACCGTGTCGGCGACGTCCGGCCGGTTGTACGACGACGACTCCGCGACCATCGAAGCGCCGCCGCGGATGGACGAGAACCTGCTGAAGATCAGCGTCCGCAAGCCCGACCCGGATGTCCACCTGCGCACGCTCACCGTTGCCCCCGGCGACCGTTCCAGCGTGACCCTGAAGATCACCTACGGCGCGTCGCTCGAGTGGCCGATAGCGGCGAACCCAGCCGGCTGGAAGTGCTCCCGCGCGAACCAGACCTGCACAGCGACCAACCCGGCCCGGCCCGCTCCCCTGGCCGCCGACTTCGCCATCCCGGATGGTGGTTCGGCGTCAGCACGGACGTACCAGGTGGTTGCCACGGCCGGGCTGCTCAACGACACCGACCAGGAGACCCTGCGCGGCATCCAGTTCGACGAGTCCCTCCTCCGGATCAACCTCCCGGACCCCGGCCATGACCCGAACCCGTTCCTCTACAACCGTTTCCTGGCCCTGAGCGGTGCCACGGGCCGCCCCGTCACCCTGGAGCTCTCCTGGGGCAAGCACCTCTCCCTGGTCTCCGCCAACGACCCCGGCTGGACGTGCTCCCGCTCCACGGACATCCGCCGAGCCACCTGCACCACCACCAACTACAAGACCCGGTTGAACACCGAATGGGCCGCCTGGCCCGGCTCCGGCACCGCCAACCAACTGACCGTCACCGCCACCACCCCCGGCCGCCACGACACCGACACAGTCCAGATCCCACCCGCCACCCCACCCCACCGCTGAACAAACCGCCGGCCCAGCCAACCACCAGCGCAGAACAGAATGCTTTGCCGCGGCGAGCAGTCAGCCCTACCCTGGTGTTCGTTCGCACTGACGGAACCGAGTAGCGCCGTCAACCTGTGCCCGAGAGAGTCGCCGGTAGCTGAGAAGGCGATGCGCAGGCCGGTCGTGAAGACACTCCCGAGCGAAATGCACCAGCAAGAGGCCGGTCCACCACGCGTGGTCCGGTGAAGGTGTGGTGGCACCGCGAGATTCCCCTTCGCCCACACCTCCGGGGTTCGAGACAACCGACGGAGGTGAAACAGCGATGCGCATTCTCAACCAGGAGATCCCCTCAGCAGTAGGCCAGACCGTCACGGTGGCCGGCTGGGTACATCGAAGACGACGGCTGGCCGCGGTCAGCTTTCTGGTACTGCGGGACCGCTCCGGCCTGAGCCAGGTCGTGGTCAAGGCACCCGAAACCCAGGCTCAGCTGGACGAACTAGGTGAGGAGACCGTCGTCCAGGTGACCGGTCAGGTCGCCGCCAATCCACAGGCCCCCGGTGGCGCCGAGATCGTCGACTCGGTGATCGTGCCGCTGACCGAACCGGCGCAGACCCCGCCGATCGAGCTCTGGCGTCCGACGATCGCCGCCGGGCTGCCGGTCGTGCTCGACAACGCGCCGGTCGCCCTGCGGCACCCGGCGATCCGGGCCGGCTGGGAGGTGGCGGCCGCGGCGCTGCACGGGTTCCGCGAGACGATCGACGGGTTCGGATTCACCGAGATCCAGACGCCGAAGATCGTCGGTACGGCGACCGAGTCCGGTGCGAACGTCTTCGCGCTGGACTACTTCGGCGGTCCGGCGTACCTGGCCCAGTCGCCGCAGTTCTACAAGCAGACCATGGTCGGCGTGTTCGAACGCGTCTACGAGGTCGGTCCGGTCTTCCGGGCCGAGCCCCATGACACGGTCCGGCACCTGGCGGAGTACGTCTCGCTCGACGCCGAGTTCGGCTTCATCCAGAACCATCGCGACGTTCTCGCCGTACTGCGGGACGTGGTGGCCGGGATGCTCGCGGCGGTCGGGTCGCGCGCGGCTGGGGCGTTGGACCTGCTTGGGGTGAAGGTGCCGGAGATCCCCACCGAGGTTCCGGTGATCCACTTCGCCGAGGCGCTCGCGTTGGCCGGTGCGGACCCGGACGAGCCGGACCTGTCCCCCGCCGACGAACGCGCGATCGGCGAGTGGGCACTCCGCGAACACGGCAGCGAGTTCGTCGCGGTCGAGGGCTACCCGATGGTGAAGCGGCCGTTCTACACCCATCCGCAGCCGTCGGACCCACGATGGTCCAACTCGTTCGACCTGCTGTTCAGGGGCATGGAACTGGTCACCGGCGGGCAACGCCTGCACCGGTACTCCGACTATGTGGCCGCCCTGGAGGCACGCGGCGAGTCGCCCGAGGCACCGGCGTACGGGTCTTATCTGCAGGCGTTCAAGCACGGGATGCCGCCGCACGGCGGGTTCGCGATCGGGCTCGAGCGCTTCGTCGCCCGGCTGACCGGAGCGGAGAACGTCCGCGAGGTCACGCTCTTCCCCCGCGACCTGCACCGCCTCACGCCGTGAGCTGACAAATCACGTGCGCCAGGTTGTCCTCCTCGGCGATGATCCTTGCCGAGGAGGACAACCATGGACACGGCCGATGTCGTCGCCGAGCTGAACGTTGCCCTGGGCACGGATTATCAGCTGGCTCGGCGGCTCGCGGGCGGTCTGCAGTCGGGAGCGTACGAGCTGCGCGACCACCAGACACGGGTCGTGTTGAAGTGGACCGACAACGCGGAGTGGGCGCGCTCGAGATCTGCGAGACACAGCGCGGACTGGTGAACGACGGAGAGTGGAGCTGGTCGGACTACGTGCGCGGCGTCGTCGTACGCGAGCATGGCCGCGTTCGTCCGGGAGATCTCACCGGCCTCGCTGCAGCTGATCCAGCACAGCGGGCGGCGGATGGTGGAGATGCTCCAAGCCGTCTAGGCCTGTCTGACAGCTCCGCGCAGCACGCACGGAACCGTCAGATAGGCACGAAAGGGATGATGTGCGCATGCTGAGTGAGGTGGAGCGCGCGGTTCTGGCGGCTGTCGACGACGAGCGGATCGTCGAGGAGCTGCGGGAACTGGTGCGGATTCCGAGTGTGGACGGGACCGCGGGCGAGAACGAGGCGCAGGCGTGGTGCGCCCGCAAGCTCCGCGACCTGGGCCTCACCGTCGACCACTGGCAGATCGACCTCCAGACGACCACCGCGGACCCGGACTTCCCCGGCATGGAGGTCGACCGCCCAGAAGCCTGGGGCGTCGTCGCCACCCTCGCCAGCACCCCCGCGGCGGGCAGCACGGCGGGCGCAGCGCTGGGCGGGGCGGCGGGCACCGGGCTCGGCGGGGTGGATGAGGCGGGGCTGATTCTCAATGGGCATGTGGATGTGGTGCCGCCGGGGGATCTCGCGCTCTGGCCGGACGGCGATCCGTTCTCGGCGCGGGTGAGCGATGGGATCATGTGGGGTCGGGGCACCTGCGACATGAAGGGCGGGATCGCGGCAATCCTCGGCGCGACCGCCGCGATCGTTGCCTCCGGCGTCCGCCTCCGCAAACCGCTGGCCGTGCACACCGTCGTCGGTGAGGAGGACGGCGGCGTCGGCACGTTCGCGACCCTGAAACGCGGCCACACCGGCGAAGCCTGCCTGATCGCCGAACCGACTGCCGGCACCGTGATCCCGGCGAACTCGGGCTCACTCACGTTCCGGCTGGAGATCCCCGGCCTCGCCACGCACGGCTCGACCCGGACCCGCGGCGTCAGCGCGATCGAGAAGTTCGAATCCATCCACGCCGCCCTCCGCGCCCTCGAAGCCGACCGCAACCGCGACCCGCATCCGCTGCTCCAGCACCTCGACCTGGCGAATCCCTTGTCAATCGGCACGATCCGGGCCGGCGACTGGGCCAGCACCGTCCCCGACCTGCTCGTCGCCGAGGGCCGGTACGGCGTCCGCCTGGGCGAGTCCGTCGAGGAGGCGCGCGCCGTGTTCGAGGACGCGATCGCCAAGGCATCCGCGAAGGACGACTGGCTCCGCGACCACCCAGTCAAGGTCACCTGGCCCGGCGGCATATTCGCCTCCGGCCTACTACCCGACGGCGACCCCCTCCTCCCCGACACCATCCAGGCAATCACCGACGCCACCACCGCCGCACAGCCGAACGGCGTATCCGTACGGCCGGAAGTGAAAGGCGGCCCCTACGGCTCCGACCTACGCCAGTACGCCGCAGCGGGCATCCCCACAATCCAGTACGGCCCCGGCGACGTCCGCTACGCCCATGCAACCGACGAACACGTCCCCCTAGCAGAAGTCCTCCACTGCGCCCGCACCTACGCCCTACTCGCCCTACGCCGCTGCGCCTAGCACCATCCATCCAGCGCGTACCTGCACCACGCCCGCACCCACCCGCCGCACGCCGCCGCGCCCAGCGCCGTCGACCCCAGCGTGGACCTGCAGCGCTGCGCACCTACTCCTCGCACCGGTTCGCCGCTGCGGCCTAGCGCCGTCAGCCCAGGGCGTACCTGCACCACTCAGTAACCGCCCCGGATCCGTGTTTGGCGGCGGGGCGCACGCTCGGGGATTGGGCAAACTCGGTGGTTAGTGAGTGGTGGAGGTACGGCCCCGGCCGGCAATCGCGGCGACCGCTGTGGGCGAGATCGCATCGGGCGCGGGGAATAGGCGGGTGCGTGGGGAGGTTGCCGGTGGCATGCGCATTGATATCTGGTCCGATGTGGTCTGCCCGTGGTGCTACATCGGGAAGCGGCGGCTCGAGGAGGCGCTGGCGGAGTCCGGCGACCCGGCGGAGATCGTCTGGCACAGCTTCCAGCTCGACCCGTCCGCCACGAACGACGATCCGCGTGACCTGGCGACCCGGCTGGGCGAGAAGTTCGGCGGCGGGCGCGAGACGGGTCTGCAGGCGAACGAGCGAGTAAGCACGATCGCGGCCGAACTCGGGCTCGACTTCCGGCTCGACCGGGCCAAGTCGGCGAACACGGTCGACGCGCACCGCGTCCTCCACCTGGCGCGCGAGCTCGGCGAGTCCGGCGAGGTCCCTGCTGATACGCAAGGCCGGCTCAAGGAGCGGTACCTCCAGGGCTACTTCACGGACGGCCTGCCGATGGGCGACCACGCGACGCTGACCCGGCTCGCGGTCGAGGTCGGGCTGCCCGAGGTCCGGGTCGCCGAGGTGCTCACCGGTACGGCGCACGCGGCTGAGGTCGCGGCCGACCAGGCGCAGGCACTCGCGTACGGCGCGAACGGGGTGCCGTTCTTCGTCATCGACGAGAAGTACGGCGTGAGCGGGGCCCAGCCGGTCGAGGTGTTCCGCGAGGCACTCCGCCGCGCGAACGCCGACCGCAAACCCGTCACCCTCATCACCGGCCCAGCCACCGCGGACGCCGACACCTGCGGCCCAGACGGCTGCCCGATCTGAACCCGACCCGAACGCCACGGACGCCGACGGCGGCGGGGTCGTGCGGCTGCGCGATCTGATCCGTTGACGGTTGCGTCGGGGGACACACGGGTACCAGGTGTCCGTTTGGCTTCCGGAAGAGGTAAGAAGGAGACATGACTGTCGTGCGCGCACTGGCCAGGCCGTTGCTGTCCGCTATTTTCATCGTGCAGGGCGCCAACTCGATCCGGAACCCGGAGCCGCTGGTGCCGAAGGCGCAGCCGATCGCGGATCGGTTGGTCCCGCTGGCCAAGAGGGTGGCGCCGGCCCCGGTCGGCGACCGGATCCCGGAGAGCACGGCGAATCTGGTCCGGCTGAACGGCGCGGCCCAGGTGCTCGCCGGGCTTGCCCTCGCCAGCGGGAAGGGCCGTCGTCTCGGCGCGACCGTCCTCGCTGTCTCGCTGGCGCCGACCACAGTGGCCGGGCACCCGTTCTGGCGGGAGAAGGACAAGCTCGACCGGAACACCCAGATGATCCAGTTCATGAAGAACCTGGGTCTGCTCGGCGGACTGCTGCTCGCCGCCGTCGACACGGAGGGTCAGCCCGGTCTCGCCTGGCGCGCCACCCACGGCGTACAGGCGGCCAAGCGGGAGACCAAGCGCGGCGCCAAGCTCGCCAAGCGGGAGACCAAGCAGCTCGCCAAGGCCGCCAAGCGCGAGACCAGGCTGGCCGCGCACGCCGCCAGGGCCGAACTGCACCTCGGCTGACCCGAACACTTCGATCAGGACAACATCCAACGGCACCTGGCCTGAAGTAGCCATAATCTCAGGATGTGCCTACTTACAGTGACGACGGCCAGTGGTGGTGGGACGGCCGAGCCTGGCAACCGGTAACCCCGCAACCTCCCCAGCCGCCCAAGCGGTCGGGGAAGGCGGGACTGATCGTCGTGTGCGCGGTCCTGCTCGTACTGGTGATCTCCGCCGGCGCCTTCCTGGTGCCCAGCCGACGCTGCTGACCGCGAACGGCAAGACCTACGTCCGGCAGGTCGTCGACTTCAAGCCGAAGAAGCTCGGGGACGGCGAGTACTACGGCACCGCGATCCCATGTGGGCGTTCCGGGAGGCGGGCCTGGATCCGGTCAAATGGCCGTGGTCCAACGCCTTCGGCCTCGCCGCCGGTCTGCACGTCGTCTACTACCTGGACACTGCCACCCTGATGCCGGTCGCCAGCTTCCACACCGCGGTCAACACCCCCTCGAGCGACGGCCCAGAAGTCGAGCAGGAGGGCGTCCAGGCTTTCAACTACGCCTTCCCGAAGACGCTGCCGACCTGGACGCTGGGCAAGACCCGGACAACGCTCACCCTGAACCTCCCCGATGGCTGGAAGATCGCGAAATAGCCCCGGACCGATAGGCTCATGAGCGGAAGGACCACGAGCTGAAGGAGTGAGATGGGGACGTCAGAGGGTTGGCCGGCACCGCGCCCGGCGGGAGCGGTGAGCGGCCGCGTCACCGTGCCCGGGTCGAAGTCGATCAGCAACCGCGCGCTGATCCTCGCCGCCATCGCCGACGGTCCCTCCACGCTCTCGGGCCTGCTCGCCGCCCGTGACACCGCTCTGATGCGCGCCGCTCTCGTCTCGCTCGGCGTCGGAATCACCGAGCGGGACGGCCTGGTCACGGTCACCCCGGGCTCGCTGAAGGGCCCGGCCGCCGTCGACTGCGGCCTGGCCGGCACGGTGATGCGGTTCGTCCCGCCGGTCGCCGCGCTCGCCGACGGCATCATCTCCTTCGACGGCGACCCGTACGCCCGCGAGCGCCCGATGAACGTCATCCTCGGCGCCCTCCGCACCCTCGGCGTCCAGATCGACGACCAGGGCACCGGCCGGATGCCGTACGCCGTGAGCGGGTCCGGCGCGGTTCGCGGAGGCAAGGTGACCCTGGACGCGTCCGGTTCGAGCCAGTTCGTCTCGGCCCTGTTGCTCGCCGGCGCCCGGTACGACGAGGGCGTGGACATCCGGCATGACGGCAAGCCGGTCCCGTCCCAGCCGCACCTCGACATGTCGGCCGGGATGCTGCGCGAGCGCGGCGTCCAGGTCGATGACAGCGAGCCCAACCGGTGGATCGTTGCCCCCGGCCCGATCCAGGCGAAGGACTCCGCGATCGAGCCGGACCTGTCCAACGCGGCCCCGTTCCTCGCGGCTGCCGTGGTCACCGGCGGCGCGGTGACCGTGACCGGGTGGCCCACGGCAACCACTCAGCCGGGCGACCACTTGCGCGACATCTTCGCCCAGTTCGGCGCAGACGTGGCCCTCGGCGACGACGGGCTGACCGTCCGCGGTACAGAGCGCATCTCCGGGGTCGACCTGGATCTCAGCGAAGTCGGCGAGCTCACTCCGGTGATCACCGCCGTCGCGGCGCTCGCCGAAGGGCCGTCGTACCTGCGGGGCATCGCGCATCTGCGCAACCACGAGACCGACCGGCTGGCCGCGCTCGAGCAGGAGTTCAACGCGCTCGGCGGCGACGTCACGCAGACCGCGGACGGGCTGGAGATCCGGCCGAGACCCTTGCACGGTGGGCTTTTCGGCACGTACCACGACCACCGGATGGCGCACGCGGCCGCCGTCGCCGGGCTGGTGGTGGACGGTCTCGCGATCGAGAACATCGAGACGACGGCCAAGACGATGCCGGAGTTCCCCGAGCTCTGGTCGGTCCTGGCCGGCTGATGTCGCGGTACGACGAAGAAGCCAAGTACGACCGCCCGAAACGGCGGACCCGGCCGCGGACCAAGGACCGGCCGACGTACGACGACGCGGTGATCGGGTTCGTGATCACCCGGGACCGCGGCCGCTACACCACCTGGCTCGAGGACAACACCGCTGACAACGCCGCGGACGACGCCGCGGACGTGGACGAGGGCCGGATCGTGACCGCGATGAAGGCGCGCCAGCTCGGCCGGAAGGGCGTCATCGTCGGCGACCTGGTCAAGCTGGACGGCGACGCGAGCGGCGCCGACGGCACGCTGGCCAGGATCGTCGAGGTGCTCCCCCGCAAGACCCTGCTGCGCCGCTCGGCCGATGACGACGACCCGGTCGAGCGCCCGTTGGTGGCGAACGCGGACCAGCTGGTCATCGTCGTCGCCGTGGCGAACCCCGAACCCCGGACCAGGTTGATCGACCGGTTCCTGGTGGCGGCGTACGACGCGGGCATGCGCCCGTTGCTGTGCCTCACCAAGACCGATCTGGCCGACCCCGAACCGCTGTTGTCGACGTACCGGCCGCTCGGGGTGGAATCCGTCGCCACCCACCAGGGCGGGGATCTCACCGAGTTGCTCGAACAACTCCGCGGCCGGACCAGCGTTCTGGTCGGCCACTCCGGCGTCGGCAAGTCGACATTGGTGAACGGGCTGGTTCCGGGCGCGGACCGGGCGATCGGGGTGGTCAACGACGTCACCGGGCGCGGCCGGCATACGTCGACCAACACGGTTGTACTGCGGTTGCCGGGTGCCGGGTGGATCGTCGACACCCCTGGGATCCGGTCGTTCGGGCTGGCGCACGTGGAACCGGATCAGCTGATCAACGCCTTCGGCGACCTGGCCGACGAGGTCGCCGACTGCCCGCGCGGCTGCACCCACGGCTCGAACGAGCCCGGCTGCGCCCTCGACGACGCGGTCGCGGCCGGCCGGATCGACGCCGAGCGGGTGAACTCCTTCCGCCGCCTCCTCGCGAGCCGCGAGGGCCGCGACTGACGACGCTTGCGTCCGAAAACCGGGCGCTATAGCGCAACCTTCTTCGGACGCAAGGGTCACTCAGCCGGCAGCAGGCCGTCCCAGACTGCCTTGGCGCCGGCGTCGCCGGTGCGGATGGTCTGGAAGATGACGAGGACACCGACCACCACGAGCGCGGCACTCAGCACATACTCGAGCGGCTTGCTCTTCGTTGTCTTGGCACCCTTTCCGCTCGCCAGCTGGGACGGCCCGGCAAGCACCAGGAACGCGGCCACCACCAGCACCGCGAAGCCGAGCACGAACCAGAACAGCAGGTCCCCCCGCTCCTTGTGCACCCGGACGGCCTGCTCCAACTGCGGGACCGCCGCAACGAACGCCTCGCCGCTCTCCTTCGCCACGTACGCCATCACCAGCCCGCCGAGGCCGAGCAGCAGGGTCGGCCAGCGGAGCAGCCAGCGCCACTTCGGCCGCAGCGCGAACACGATCGCGGTGAGCGCGGCCAGCGGCAGGATCACCACGGCCGCGTGAATGACCAGAACATGGAGAGGAAGGTCTCCGAAGCGCTCGAACATGACATCTCCCGCAGTCGGTCCAGCTCGATTGGTCTGACACTAACTGCACGTTCAACGACCACCGATGGTTCAATCCACGTCGCAACCTTCCCGCAACTTATCCGAACCTCCGCGCGCCTGGCGGCCCCCGCGCGGGTAGCCTTCGGCCATGCCCTCGCACACGGACGACCTCCGGCTCGCGCACATCCTGGCCGACGACGCGGATTCCATCGCGATGGACCGGTACAAGGCGCTCGATCTGCACGTGGCGACCAAGCCGGACCTGACCCCGGTGAGCGAGTCCGATCGCAAGGTCGAGGACGTGATGCGCCGGACCCTGTCCCGGGCCCGGCCGCGGGACGCGTTCGTCGGCGAGGAGCAGGGCACCACCGGCTGGGGTGCCCGCCGCTGGGTGGTCGACCCGATCGACGGCACCAAGAACTACATCCGCGGCGTCCCGGTCTGGGCGACGCTGATCAGCCTGATGATCGAGGACCAGGTGGTCGTCGGCGTCGTCAGCGCCCCGGCGCTCGGCCGCCGCTGGTGGGCGTCGTACGGCGATGGCGCGTGGACCGGTCGCGCGCTGATGTCCGCCCAGCCCTGCCGGGTCAGCGACGTCGCGAAGCTGGAGGACGCCTCGCTGTCGTACTCCTCGCTCAAAGGCTGGGAGAAGATCGGCAAAAAGGACCAGTGGGCCGATCTGATGGAGGCCTGCTGGCGGACCCGCGCGTACGGCGACTTCTGGTCCTACATGCTCGTCGCCGAGGGCGCGGTGGACATCGCCGCCGAGCCCGAGCTCAACCTGTACGACATGGCCGCGCTGGCCATCATCGTCGAGGAGGCCGGCGGCAAGTTCACCTCCGTCGACGGCAAGCCGGGACCCAACGGGCCGAACGCCGTCGGCACCAACGGCCGGCTCCACGACGAGGTGCTCAGCCGGCTGGCCTGACAACTACGGCCGACCACCCGCCTACCTTCGAAGGCTGGCTACCAGGCGCAGCGGTGCGGGGGGGCTTTCAGATGGGCGGCTCGGTGGCGAGGTGGATGTCGACGGCGGTGTTGAAATCGCGGTTGCCGGGTGTGATCCGGTGGTACCACTCGGCGCAGTAGCCGAATAGTTGCCAGAGGCCCTTGAGATCCTGGGCGGTGCTCCGGTACGGGAACTTGGTGCGGCCGAACGGCGGCATCCGGAACCCGAACCGGCCGACCGCCAGCAGCCCCGCCGACTCGTCGTACAGGCGCACCTTTCCTTCGCCGCCGGTCCGGTCCAGGCCGATGACGAAGTCCTGGACGTCGGCGGTGGTGATATCGCGGTACCCCTCGAACCGCAGCGGATCGTCGTACGAGTCGTACACGAACAACGCCAGCACGAGCACCGGGTACGTCGGGTAGGTGAAGTACGCCGCGACCGCCAGACTGTCTCCGGCCTCGACCGCGCGCGCCAGCTCACCGGCCTCGCGCGCGGACAGCCCGGCGAGCTTCACCAGGATCGTCGGCGTGCCCTGGACGTCGAGCACGAACGGCGACATCATCGGCGACATCGTCCGGGCGATTTCGTCGCAGTTCATCACCGTCCATGCGGCCATCAGGAGTCCTGCAGCCAGGCGAGCACAGCCAGGACACGCCGATGATCGTCATCCTGCACAGGTAGCTGCAGCTTGGTGAAGATGCTCCCGATGTGGCTCTCCACGGTCTTGCCGGTGAGCATCAGGTGCCGGCAGATCGCCGCATTCGAGCGCCCCTGCGCCATCAGTGCGAGCACATCCCGCTCACGATCGCTCAGTACGCCGAGCTGGTCGCGATTGGTCCGCCGGCCGAGCAGATACGCGATCACCTCCGGATCGAGAATGGTCCCACCCTGAGCGACCCGCTCGACCGCATCGACCAAGGTGGCGACGTCGACCACGCGATCCTTCAGCAGGTACCCGAAGCCCTGCGGTGCCGCGCGGGCCAGCTCCGCGGCGTACCGGCTCTCCAGGGACTGCGACAGCAGCAGGATCCCCAGCGACGGGTAGTCCGCGCGCAACGAGATCGCCGCCCGCGCGCCTTCGTGCGTGTAGGTCGGCGGCATCCGGATGTCGACTACGGCCACGTCCGGCCGGTGCTCGGCGACCGCCTTCACCAGACCGTCCGCGTCACCTGCCAGTGCACACGTCTCGATCCCCGCCTCGCCCAGCAACCGGGCCAGCCCCTCCCGCAGCAGGACCGAATCGTCCGCGATCACCACTCGCATGGCAACTCCCCCACGACTCGTGTTCCACCACCAGGGCGCTCGCCCACGGTCAACCGTCCACCGATCGCCTCAGCCCGGTCCGCGATCCCCCGCAGCCCGCTACCGTTCGCATCCGCGCCACCACGCCCGTTGTCGTCCACCCGTACGGCGAGCCGCCGATCCGACCTGGTGACCGCGACCTCGAGCTGCGTCGCATCGGCATGCTTCACCGCGTTGGTCATCGCCTCGCACACGATGAACCACGCCGTCGCCTCGATCGCCGGCGCGAACCGCTCATCGACCACCTCCAGCTCCACCGGCAACGGCAGTCGCGCGGCCAGGTCGTCCAGGGCGATCGCGAGTCCCGCCTGACCGACGGGCTGCAAGCCGTTCGCCAGTTCGCGGAGCTCGCTGACCGCGCCCTGCAGCTCGATGATCGCGGCCTCGACGGCTTCGTCGAGCTTGAGTCCGTTGAGCTGGGCCGCGCGCAGGTTGAGCGCGAGCGCGAGAAGCCGTTGCTGGGCGCCGTCGTGCAGGTCCCGCTCGATCCGGCGGCGCTCGGCGAGCTGCGCGGCCGCGATCCTGGCCCGGGACTCGCGGACCTCGACGAGCTGGAGACTGATCGCCGCCCGGAGGCCCGCGTTCTCCAACTCCGGCAGGGCTTCGTTCGCGGCCGCCTCGGCCAGTTCGCGATCCGTCGCAGGGCCGACCGCGATCCGGGCCACCTCGCGGCCGAGGCGTCGTACGGCGAGCTCGCCCGGGTCCGGGTCGATCGCCTGACCGGCGTCGGTCACCCACTGACCCCGGTCGTCCACCCAGTACGCCGTCCGCAGCGCGGGGTCGCCGAGTGCGTCGCGGAGTACGTCCTGGATCCCGAATCCGCCTTGCGCAGTGGGATCGCGGACGAACTCGCGGATCCGCCGCAACGTGTCGAACCGGCGCCGGTTGAACCGCCGATCCACGGTCTCCTGGAATGCCCGATAGGCAGGCCCGGCCAACGCCACCGCAGCAAGCGTGCCGAGCACCGCTGGCACGGGCGAGTCACCGCGCTCCCCGATCACGTGGCCGGCCGTGAACACCACTGCCGCGAAGGTCAGCACCAGTACGCCCGAGACAAGCAGATACGTCACCGCGCGACTCAGCACCCGCTCCACGTCGTACAGGTGGTACCTCGCGATCGACAGCCCTGTGGCGACCGGGATGAGCACGATGAAGCCACTGGTTGCGAACGCCAGCAGCAACGGTCTGCCGTCACCGGCCGCGAAGGCGAGTACGACGAAGGCGGGCAGCGGTACGACGGCCACGGCCAGCCAGAGCAACCGCTTCCGCTCGGTACCAGTGGAACGGTGGAAGCGGACGAGCAACGAGAATCCGGCGGCGACCAACCCGGCAGCGGTCAGCACACCGGCCGGCGTACGGGCGAGGTCGAGCGCCGGGATCAGCGCGCTCAGGTACCAAAGGGTGCCGATGGCAACGGTCGAGATGGTCAGCCGCGGCCACAACGGCCGGCCGGTCGGCGTGAGCTGCAGGATCAGCGCCAGCAACACGAACCATGGGATGAACGCGGCTTCGCCGAGTACCGCAGCGAGCGCTGTGCCCGGGCGATCACCGAGCGCCCGGTACCCGTCGAAGATGCCGCTCAGCACCACGCTCAGTCCCAGCGCGAGGAACAGCCAGCCCACTGGATGACCGGGCCGCTTGAAAGCAAGCACCGCGCCGACGGCCGAAGCACTGGCGAAGGCAACGACGAAGGGTAGGTCATCAGGGCCGAACAGGTCCTGACCGGCCGGCAACCGCGCGTCCAGGACCGCCACTCCGGCAAAAGTCGCAGCGGTCAGAACGCAGGCACCGACAACGATCCCGCGAGTCACGGAGGCCCCCACACACGTCGATGGTGACACCGAATCCCGCGCAGGTCTTCAGGGCCAGCCCTGATCAGAAGTCCCTGGTCTGCCCCGAAGTGCCCGATCGGTCCGGCGGCACACAGTCGAGTCACCTACTGATTCGAGGGAGAACCACCATGAAGCTCTTGTTCCTGATCGGCGCACCTCTCGCGGCCGTGGTCGCCCGGGCGCTGATGACGCCGGCGTACCAGGACGACGCCGATCAGCCGGATACGCCGCGTTACCTGACCGAACTGGCTGAGGCCGCCACCCGGAACGACGCCGCCGCCATGATCGCCCTGCTCGGGGCCGTCCTGTACGTCGGCGCCGCGCTGGCGCTGGGCTCGATTCTCAGGAGTCACCTCGGCCGGATCGCCGCGGCCTTGTCCGTGGTCGGCGCGTTCGGCCTGGCCGCTTGGTCGATCCAGGTCCTGCTGGCAGGAGTACTGGCCGAGCAGCCGGACCGGGAGGCGATGATCGCCTTGCTCGACAAGTTGAACACTGCTTCCGAGTTCAGCGTGTTCTACCTGGCGATGATCGCCGGAGCGCTGGGCTCGCTGCTCTTCGGTTTCGCGCTCTACCGCAGCCGGGCGGTTCCGCGGGCCGCCGCCCTGATCACGGGTCTCGGTGGCGCGACACTGATGCTCACGGCGCCCGGCCCTCTCGTTGTGTTCGTCGTGGGCGGCGCCGCCCTGGCCCTGATCGGCTTCACCTGGACTGCCCTCAGCGCGGTCGACGCGGTCGAGGAGATCCCGACTGAACCGGTTCGGATTCGTCACGCCAGGTGACCGGAATTGACAACGGTTCCTCCGTGTGACACGCATTCGGTCACGATCCGCAACCTGCGAGACCTGCCTTTCCGGGCAGGTTTTCGCTACCTTTGGGTATTGGGCACTCGATCGGCAGGAGGCTCCGTGAAGATCAACGACATACTGCGCGGCAAGGGCAAAAAGGTCGTCACCATCTCCCCAGAAGCCACAGTCACCGAACTGCTCGCCCTGCTCGCCGAGTACAACGTCGGCGCCCTGGTGGTCAGTGCGGACGGCAGCTCCGTGGCCGGCATCGTCTCCGAGCGCGACGTTGTCCGGTTGATGAACGGCACACCTGACGCGGGCCATGTCCGGGTCAGCGCGATCATGACCGAGCAGGTGCACACCTGCACTCCGGACGACCACATCGACGACATGATGCGGTTGATGACCGAGGAACGGATCCGGCACGTCCCGGTCGTGGTGGACGACCGGCTGACCGGCATCGTCAGCATCGGTGACGTGGTCAAGTCCCGGATCGGCGAACTGGAGTTCGAGCGCGAGCAACTCTCCCACTACATCACCGGCTGACCCGGTCGCAGTTCTGGAGCTGCGTCCTGCCCGAGTTCCCTGGCCCGGGCAGGACGCAGTACGGCTTTAGAAGCGGGTCACAGCGGCCCAGGCATCGACGATGCCGTGACCGTAGAACCCGTTGAACGACTGAGTTCCCTCGCAGAGAGCGTTGAACTCCTCCGAACGGCCCTCGGCTGTGTATGTCTGCAGCGGCGGTACTGGGCACGCTCGCTGCTGGGCGGTGCCGAGCAGGATCTCGCGCACCTTGTCCGGTGCCATGCCGAACCCGCCCTTGACACCCTTGCCGTACTCACTGACGATCAGGGCCGCCACGCCACTGGCATGCGGTGACGCCATCGACGTTCCCTGGAGCCAGTTGTAGTAACCACACTGCGTGTAGTCCGTGGCATCGGCCGGGCACTGCTTCTGTACGCTGCCCGCCACGCCGGCCGGGGTGATCTCGCCTGCCGCGTCGACCAGTCCCAGTACCTGCAGGCGGTTCACCGGGTAGGTGGACAGGATCAGGTTCTGGTTGGTCCGGTAGCCCGGCGTACCGATGAGGTCGCGGAACCAGCCGCCCGGTGCGGACACCTCGATCTGCTCGAGCCCGTAGTTCGAGAAGTCCGACTTCTTGGACGACGGGCCGAGAGCGGAGACACCGATGACGTGCGGTCCCTCCACCGGCAGGTCGAAGCAGGTCGCGTTGTCAATCGTGCGCGGGTAGGCCGTGCCCGGGTTCGGGCTGCCGACATCGGTGCGTGGCTTGCCGAGGTCCTCGTGGTTGTTGCCGAGCGCCCCGACGAGCGTTACTCCGTGGTCGTGCGCGTACTCCAACGCGCGCCGCATCGTCTGGATGATGGTCCGCTGCTCCAGTTGCGCCTCTGGGCTGTCGGCCGGGTTGTTGAGGCAGTTGTACAGCCACGGGTCTACGAAGAACGACATGTTCACGACGTCCAGGCCGACGTCGCCGGCATAGGTGAGCGCGTCCGAGACCGGCCCGAGGAACAGGTAGCCGCTGTCCTGACCACCACGGATCTCCACCAGCGTCACCTTCGGCGCGACGCCGGAGACGCCCAGACCGTTCGCGGCGGCGCCGATCGTGCCGGCCACGTGGGTGCCGTGCCCACTGTCGTCCCAGCCGACCGGGTCGACGCACCCCGCGAACTCGCAGGCGCCGTCGAGCTCGGGGATGTCCGGGGCGAAGTTGCGGGACAGGGTCCAGTCGAAGTTCGGTGCGATGTCTGGGTTGCGGGCGTCGATGCCGGAGTCCAGTACGCCGACCTTGACGCTCTTACGGCCGGGCTGGACCGTCCGGGCCAGGTCCGAGCGGACCATCCGCAGACCCCACAGTTGGTTGTCGAGCGGATCGAGCTTGTTGCTTGGGGCACCGGTCGCGGCTGCCGCTGTCTTCGCGTTGGCGGCGCCGAGATTCTCCTGCTCGACCAGGCCGACCCTCTCCTTGGGCAGCTGGCCGATCGGCCGGCTCCGGGCCGCGCCTTCGACCGCGGACGAGGCGGACACCCGGCTGACGAAGCCGGTCGCTGCCGCGCGCACGGTGAGCGTGCCGAGGTTGACGTTCTCCTTGACCACTTCGCCACCGGCCGCTTTGACGGCGTCGACGGCCTGGGCCCGATCCGCTCCGGATTCGAGCAGGACTAGGTACTCGGTGTTGCCCCCAGCCACCGTGACTCCGGCGCCGGCGGTGGCCGGAACCGCCAGGGCGGCGACGACGAGTGCAACCGCACCAGTAGCCGCGCACAACGATCTACGGACGTCTCTCACGAGTGGAACCCCTCCCTGAAGTGAGTGTGACGGCCAGACAGTAAGTCAGCGGTCAGCGCTCCGCCAGCCTCCAGGGAGGGGCCGACGTTGTCAGGATTTCCAAACAAACAACTGATGGTGCGGGCGAGGCCGGTGGGGCCAGATGGGTCGGATGGGTCAGACGGACACGAAGAGGATCACCATCGCGGCGACGAAGAGCACGACCAGGCCGAGCAGGACGGTGCCGATGATGCCGCAGATCTTGCCGCCGAGGGCCATGCCGCGGTTGTTGTAGACACCCGGTGCGTCGTCGATCTCGTTGAGCGCCTGCTGGCCCTTCCACCACGCGACCGGGGAGAGGAGCACGATCCCGGTGACCAGGCCGATCAGTCCGAGGACCAGGGCCAGGGTCGCGTTGGAGTTGTCCCGGAGCGCGCCGTACGCCGGCATGTCGGGGTAGCCAGGCTGGAGCGGGTAACCGCCGGTCTGGTACTGCGGGTGGCCTGGGTACTGCGGTTGGGTCGGGTACTGGGGGCTCGAGTACTGCTGTTGAGCCGGGTGCTGAGGTTGGGACGGGTACTGCGGTTGAGCCGGGTACAGAGACTGCGTGTGGTCCTGGAGCGGCTGCGTGTGGTCCTGCAGGGGCTGGGTCTCGTCCTGCGGGCGATCGGTGTAGCTCGGGAAGCCCTGGTGGTCTTGGGGCCGTTCACCGGACGACATGGGATCTCCTCTGCTCAGGGCCGAGCCGCTCGGGCCTGCTCCTGAGCAGAGGATCTCACCCCGCTAGCTCAAAGTGGTGACAGTCAGCTCAGCTCGGTGACGTCGCCGAGTCCTTCGAGCTGGCCGCGAACGTCCTTGGCCTCCCCTACGACGACCACCAGCAGCCCGTTGGTTCCGACGTACCCGCGGTAGGCCTCGGTCGCGGACTCCGCGGTGGTGGCGGCGATCTGGGCCAGGTACGTGTCGGCGAAGTCGAGCGGTACGCCGGCGGCGATGTTGCTGCCGACCTGCTGCGCGATCGAGTCGGCCTGCTCGTATCGCAGTGGGGCGGTCCGGATCAGGTTGTCCTTGGCCTCGCTCACCTCGCGATCGGTCAGGCCGTCGCGCGCGCCGCGGAGGATCTTGAGCGCCTCGGCGATCGCGGCCCCGGTCACCTCGGTCCGGACCGCACCGCTGAGGGTGAAGATCCCGCCCTTGCGTGGCGCGGTGAAGCTGGACCGAGTGCCGTACGTGTAGCCCTTCTCCTCGCGCAACACAGTGTCGACGCGGGAGGTGATGGTGCCGCCGACCACGTGGTTCGCGACAGCGGCCGATCCCCAGATGTCGGTCCGCCGGTCCGGTCCTGGGCAGCCGATCAGGAGCTGGCTCTGCACCGACCCCGGCCGGTCGACCAAGACGATCCGGTCGCCCACGACGTACATGGGCTCCGGCGTCTCCAGCGCGGGCCCCGCCTCGGCGGTCCAGTCGCCGAACGCCTCGTCGACGATCGCGGCCACATCTACCCCGGTCGCGTCTCCGGCGAACAGGATCTGCGCGCGGCCCGGGCCGATGTTGTCGCGGTAGAACTTCGCCACCTCGACATTGGTCAGCGGACGGATCGTGTCCGGCCTGCCGGCAGTCGGCCGGGAGCGCCGGGTGGACGGGTCGAACATGGTGGCCGCGAACGCCTCCCGAGCCCGATAGCCGGCGTTCGCCCGCTCCTGGTTGATCTCGCCGAGCCGGATCGTCACGTGCCGGCCGACGTCCGCCTGGTTGAACGCGGGCATGGTGACCGCCTCGGCGAGCAGCTTCACCGCCGGCGCCAGGTGCGAGACCGGTACCGAGATCTCCACGTGCAACGCGTCCGAGCTGACGTCCACCCCGTACGCCGCGCCGTGGCGCTCCAGGGCGGCCGCGAACTCGTTGGCGGACCGGAGCTCGGTCCCCTCGTCGAGGGTGCGGGACATGATCGTCGCGATGCCCTCCAGTTCACGGGGTTCCGCGACCAGGGGCATGGCGATGGTGACGCGCACCGTCGCGACGTACTGGCCCGGCCGGTCGAACACGTGAACCGGCGTCCCCGCGCGAGTCGCCGTACTGGTCGCGACCGGGAACGTCCAAGGCCGCGGCGACGAGACAGCGGGCGGCGTGGTCAGAATCTGGCTGCTCATGCCTGCTCCCCGCCCTCAGTGCTTGCTGGTCGCCGGTAGGTGATCTGGGCTCGGCCGTCGGCGCGGATCCAGCGGGCGGCGACCTGCTGCACCTGCTCCAGGGTGACCGCGCGGATCTGGTCGATCCGGGTGTTGATCCGGTTCGGGTCGCCGAACAGCAACGCGTGATGCGAGATCTCGTCCGCCCGCCCCGCACAGGTGGCCAGCTGCTCCAGCCAGTCCCGCTCGGCCTGCGCCTGCACGGTGAGCAACTCGTCCTCGGTGATCCCGCCCGCGGCGAGCTTCTCGATCTCCTCGACCAGCGCGTCCTCCACCTGCTGCAGATCCACACCCTCCGACGCGATTCCGGTCAGCGTGCCGAACGACACCCCACCGATCAGCGGCAACGCCCCGCCCGAAACGCTCTGCGCGATCTGCTCGTCGCGGACCAGCCGCCGATTGAGCCGCCCACTCTGCCCAGCCGCCAGTACGTCGAGTGCGAGTGCGGCCGCGTCCAGCTCCGGCGTACCGTCCACCGGCAGCCGGAACATCATCGTGATCAGATCCGACGGCACGTCATCCACCACGTCGTCCCGGGCCACCCCTTCCAGCGGCCCGATCGTCCCGTTCGGGGCCGCCGGCGGCTGCGGGATCGCCGGCAGGTGGCCGAAGTACCGCTTCGCCGCGTCGAACGCGTCCTCCTCGCTGACATCCCCGACGATCGTCAGCACCGCGTTGTTCGGCCCGTAGTACTTGCGGAAGAACGCGTGCACGTCCTCCACCGACGCCGCGTCCAGATCCTCCATGGACCCGATCGTCATGTGCGCGTACGGGTGCCCCTCGGGGAACGCCATCCGCACCAGCCGCTCGTACGAGTCGCCGTACGGCCGGTTGTCGTAGCTCTGCCGCTTCTCCTCTTTCACCACGTCGCGCTGGTTGTCCAGGTTCTCCTGGTTCACCGCGTCGAGCAGGTATCCCATCCGGTCCGCCTCGAGCCACAGGGCGAGGTCGAGCCCACCGCTCGGCAGCGACTCGAAGTAGTTGGTCCGGTCGAAGAACGTGCTCGCGTTCAGACTCGCGCCGGCCGTCTCCAGCAAGCCGAAATGCTGCCCCGACTCCACGTTGCGCGACCCCTGGAACATCAGGTGCTCGAAAAGGTGCGCAAACCCGGTCAACCCAGGCGGCTCATGCCGGGATCCCACGTCGTACCAGAGATTCACGGCGACGATAGGCACCGCGCGGTCGCTACTCACAACCACGCGCAACCCGTTGTCCAGAGTCAGCTCAGCGAGCGGATACGTCAACGACATGCCGCCACCCTACGTGGTCCCCACCACCCATCCCCGTCCCGTTCGCCACCAGCGCACACCAACTCCACCACCCCCACACGCGTCGCACCTCATGTCGACCGGTACGCCAGCCACAGCGGAAGCCCGACACTGTCGGTGCCTCTTGATAGACGTGGTGTGGGTCGGAAGGAGGCACATGAATGCCACTGATCAATGGGCCGACGTCGCGCACTGGTGGTTGTTGCTGGGCGGCGATCGGCGGGGCGAGTTGGTTGACGCACGGACGTTGGCCGGGGGCGCGTCGGGATCAGCCGTGTACCTCATCGAAACCTCCGGCGAAGCAGGCCCCAAGGAGTACGTGCTGAAGGTTGCATCACATCAGACACTCCGGGCGCGGGCCAACCGTGAGCTGAGCTTCTACCGCGACCTCGCCCACCACGTCCCAGTCGTCGTACCGAAGCTCGTCGCCGCGATCGAGCACTCCGACGGCACCTGTCTGCTCCTCGAGTCAGCCGGCGCAGCGCCAACCCCCGAGCACTGGACCTCGGCTCGCTGGGCGCAGCTCGCGACCGAGCTCGGCCGCCTGCACACACAGACACCAACCCAGTGGACAAGGCCCCCACGGCAACCAACCGCAGAAGAAGTCGAAGACGCCACCCGCACCTGGGAATCCCTCGGCCACACCCAGCTCCTCGCGCCTTTGTGGGAGAAACTCGACACCCTGTACGCCGCGCTCAGCGACCTACCGACCTGCTTGCGACACGGCGACTGGCACCTGGGCAACCTGCTCACCGACCCCGCCGACCGGTTCGTCTGGATCGACTGGCAAGAGGTCTGCCTCGGACACGGCCCCGAAGATCTAGCCCTGCTCTGGCAACGGGCCGAGTTCGACGGCCACACCCCACCCCGCGACGCCATGCTCGCGGCGTACGCGGAAGCCCGCAGGCTCCCCGCCGACAAGTCGCTCCACCGCGCAACCGTCGCCGCCGAACTGCTGCTCCTCCTCATAGCCTGGCCGCCGTACCTCGCACACGCACCCGACCCCCGTCGAGCCCGCATGTTCCACCGCCTCGAACGGCTCATCGACGCCTGGAAACACTGACAAAACATCTCATCGGCCAAGCTTGTCGATCTGGGAAGGTCTCGCGCATCGATGTGGTAGCAACAGGAACCGGCGAGCGGTTCCACCCCAGCGGACAACGAGAGGTGTCACCAATGGGCAAGTACTTGATCATGATCTACGACAACGAGGCGGCGTGGGCGGCGGCCGACCCGAGCGTGGATGAGGCGAACCACCTGCGGCACGGTGAGTTCGCGCGGGCCAACCAGGCGGCGCTTCGCGGCGGCGCACGGCTGGGTGAGAGCAACACGGCGACGTCGGTGCGGCCGGACGGCAACGGCGGGTTCGCGGTGACCGACGGGACGTTCGCCGAGACCAAGGAAGTCCTCGGCGGTTACTACATCATCGAGGCCGCGGATCTCGACGAGGCGCTGACAATCGCCAAGCAGGTGCCGGCGCCGATGGGCGGGATCGAAGTACGGCCGATCATCGACTGACGTGGCCGACACCGCGAGTACGGTCGCCAGGGCGGTCGAACAGGCCCACGAACACGAGTGGGCCTTCGTCCTGGCGGCCACCGCGCGCGTCGCGGCGGACCTCGACCTCGCCGAAGACTGCGTGCAGGACGCGTATGCCCAGGCGCTGGTGCACTGGCAGACTCAAGGGATCCCACGCCGGCCGGGAGCCTGGTTGACCACGGTCGCAACCCGGCGTGCACTCGAACATCGCCGACGGGCCGCGGTCTCACAGCGAAAACTGCCGCTGCTGATGCCGGATCCGGTCGACGAGGACGAGGCGGCCGCCGGCGTGTTCCCGGACGACCGGCTGCGGCTGGTCTTCACGTGCTGTCACCCGGCCCTCGCCCAGGAGGCCCAGGTCGCGCTGACGCTCCGGCTGGTCTGCGGACTCTCGTCGCCCGAGATCGCCAAGGCGTTCCTGGTCAAGGAGGCGACGATGCAGGCGCGCATCACCCGGGCGAAACACAAGATCTCCCGCTCCCGCATCCCGTACCGGATCCCGCGCCTCGCCGATCTCCCCGAACGCATCGACGGCGTGCTCGACGTGGTGCATCTCGTGTACGCCGCCGGCCACACAGCCAAGTTCGGCGACGAGCTGATCCGGACCGACCTGACCAGGCGCGGACTCGATCTCGCCCGGACGGTTCACCTGCTCCTCCCCGACAGCGGCGAGGCGACCGCATTGCTCGGGCTACTCGTGCTGACCCAGGCTCGTCACGCCGCACGAGTCGATGAGGCCGGCCGGCTCGTCCTGATGCGGGACCAGGATCGCGCCCGGTGGGACTCCACGTCGATCGACGAAGGTCTAGCCCTGGTACGAGACGCGCTGGCGCAACCACCCGCCGGACGTTTCGCGTTGATGGCCGCGATCGCCGCCGTACACAGCGAAGCCGGGCAGTGGGAGGACACCGATTGGGACGAGATCCTCGGCCTGTACGACCTGTTGCTCGCGCGCTGGCCGTCGCCCGTGGTCGCCCTCAACCGCGCGGTCGCCCTCAGCTACGTCGACGGACCCGAGGCAGCCCTCGACGCGATCGACACCCTCGCCGCGGAACCAGCCCTTGCCACCTACCCGTACCTCGCGGCCACCCGCGCCGACCTGCTCCGTCGCACCGGCCACAACCAGGCAGCCGCAGCGGCATACGAGGAAGCCCTTGCCTTCACCGACAACGCGGTCGAGGCCGAGTTCCTGAGCACAAAACTGGATGAGCTGCGCTAAGCCCCTCGAGCCACGGTTCATCACCGCAACACACGACGCGTCGCTCACTGTCGGCGGGGCGCGGCACGCGGACGATCAGCCGAGGACTAGCCGCTCGTCGCCGAAGTTGGCGATGATCTCAAGCTTGCCGCCAAGTGCTTCGACGT
Source organism: Kribbella caucasensis (assembly GCF_004361855.1). Taxonomy (GTDB): domain Bacteria; phylum Actinomycetota; class Actinomycetes; order Propionibacteriales; family Kribbellaceae; genus Kribbella; species Kribbella caucasensis. Next base: position 86,166 of record NZ_SNWQ01000002.1, on the reverse strand, counting down.
ACTTGCTGATGGTGCTCAGCTCGGATCGGCTCAGCTCGCCTCGCTCGATCGAGGACACCGCCGCCTGACTGATGTGCAGGCTCTCGGCCAACTGAACCTGAGTGAGCCCTTGCTGCTGGCGCACCTCAGCCAGGCGATAGGCACGCTGCTCGGCCCGGGCCTCCTCCTTCTGAGCAGCGACGCGCGCCTCAGCTCCCGGGGTGTTGATCCGGTCACCCCGTACGTCCTTCCACTTCCGGTGCGCCATCCGTCCATACCTCCTTCGCCAAGTATGAGAGTCCGCTTCGCCTGAACTGCCAGCGCGAGGTTCAGACATCAGGTTCGTCCGCCCAGCGGGAGCACCGCCTGCGTCTGGGGATCGAACGCGAACAGCACGCGTAGCTTCCCAGACCGGAGCTCCTTCATGTTGGAGTGCCGAGAACCCTTGATCGTGTCGACTGTCGGGCGCGGCGTGGCCGGCCCCTGCTCTGCCAGCAGATCGAACCGACCGGCGAGGGCCTCGTAGTCCTTCTCCGGCAGCGAGTTCAGCCACTTCTCGCAGCCGGAGAGAACGTAGATCTGATACTCCTCCACCAAGGAAGAATACAAGACAAAGCTTGTAGAAGCTAGAACTTGTTATGCGTCTGCGCGAACTAGCCCTTGATGGCTCCGCCGAGGGCGAAGGCTCCGCCTAGTTTGCGGCTGAGGAGGAGGTAGAGGAGTAGAACGGGGGTGGTGTAGATGAGGGAGTACGCCGCCAGCTGGCCGTAGTTCGGTTCGCCGTACTGGCCGAAGAAGGTGAAGATGCTCACCGACGCCGGCAACCGTTCCGGCGAGAGCAAAAGCATGAAGGGGACGAAGAAGTTCCCCCACATGCCGATGAACGTGAAGATCAGCACGACCGCGATCCCCGGCCACATCAGCGGCAGAACGATCCGCCGCAGCGCCTGCATGTTGCCCGCGCCATCGACCCACGCGGCCTCTTCCAGCGAGATCGGTACGCCGTCCATGAACGTCTTCGTCAGCCAGATCGCGAACGGCAGCGAACTCGTCGCCATGAACATGATCGTCCCGCCGATCGTGTCCACCAGATTCAGCTGCACGAACAGCCCGTACACCGGCACCATCACCGCGGTGATCGGCAACCCCGTGCAGAACAAAACGGTCAACAAGAACGGCCGGTTGAACTTCGACTTGAAGCGGGACAACGGATAAGCCGCCAGCACCGCGCAGACCATCGTGAGCAACGCGGCGCCGCCACACAACACCAGACCGTTCAGGACAGGCCGGTACGTCGTGTCCGTGTTCAGCACCGCCCGGAAGTTCTCCAGCGTCGGACTCGTCGGGAACTCCACCCGCAACCCCGCGGTCCGGTTGATCGAGGCGAACAGGACCCACAGCAACGGAAGGACGAACAGCACCCCGATCGCCAGCAGGATCAAATTGGCGGTGAGTTTGCTGATCCGGTCCCGGGCGATCATGCGGCCTCCGAGTTCAGTCCACGCAGGTAGATCAGCGAGAACACCGCCCCGATCGCCAGCATCACCAGCGCGATCGCGGTGCCGTAGCCGATCTGAGAGAAGCTGAACGCCTGCTCGTACATGTAAAGCGGCAAGGTCTGGCTCTTGGTCCCCGGTCCACCCCGGGTCATCGCGTAGATCAGGCCGAACACGCTCAGCGTCTGCAGCGTGATCAGCATCAGGTTGGTCAGGATCGCGCGGCTGATCATCGGCAGCGTGACGAACACCAGCCGCCGCGCGCCGGCCGCACCGTCCATCTCGGCGGACTCCTCGATCTCCTTCGGCACCTCGCTCAGCGCCGCGGAGTACACCAGCATCGAGAACGCCGTACCGCGCCAGATGTTGGCCAACGACACCGCGATGATCGGTGCCGCGTACAACCAATCCTGCCCCGGCAGCCCGACCCAGTGCAGCATCACGTTCAGGGTGCCGTCGTCGTTGAAGAAGGCGCTGAGCAGGTACGCCGCAACCACCTCGGGCAGTACCCAAGCGCCGATCACCGCGGTACCGACGAAGTTGCGGACCAGTTTGGTCGAGCGCCGCATCAGCAACGCCAGGCCGAGACCGAGGGTGTTCTGCCCGATGATCGCGGAGATCAGCGTGAACACCAGGGTCAGCCAGATCGCGTTGGTGAACGCGCTGCTCTCGAACGCCTTCCGGAAGTTGTCGAGCCCAACGAACTTCACCGCGTTCGCGCCGGTCCCGGTGAGCGCCATGTTGGTGAACGCCGCGTAGACGCAGTAGATGATCGGCCCGGCCAGGAACACCAGCATCAACCCGATGGCCGGTGTCAGCGGCAACATCCTGACCAGCTTGGCACCGCGCGGCGGCCCGCCCCGCCCGGTGGGTTCACCGGACGGAGCGGGCGCTGCGGCCGACGGCGCGACAGTCGTCGTCACAGAGAAGGTTCCTTACTGGCTCTCGGTCGTCGTCTTGTCCTTGCCGACGATGCTCTCGACCGCTTCGTCGTAGTTCTTCGCCGCCTCGTCGGGCGACGACTGCCCGGTCATCACGGCCTCCATCGCGGTGATGATCTCGTTGGAGACCTTCGGGTACTCCGGCAGCGCGGGCCGGTAGACGGTCACCGCGACCAGGTCGGTGAAGAACTGCGTGCTCTTCGCCGAGGACTTGTACCCCGCGTCGGAAGCGACGTCCTTGCGGACCGCGATCTGCGCGCCGTCGGTCGCGTACTTGGTCGCGTTCTTCTGCGTCTGCAGGGTCTTGATGAAGTTCCATGCGGCATCGGGGTTCTTCGACTTGGCCGGGATCGCCCAGGTCCAGCCGCCGGACAGGCTGACCTTGCCCTTGCCGCTGCCGTCCTGCGTCGGCATCGCGGTCTGGCCGAGCACCTCGGTCCACTGCGGCCACGGCTTGGCGCCGGTCTTCTGCCAGTTGTTGTAGAGCCAGGAGCCGTCCAGCGCGATCGCGAGCTTGCCGTTCGGGAGCAGGTCGCTGCCGACCTTGTTACCCCAGTTCGGGTCCAGCGACTGCTTCGGCTGCGGGGCGACGCCCTCGGTGAAGACCGTCTTGATGAAGTTCAGCGAGTCCTTGAAGCCCTGGCTGCCGACCACCCACTTGGACTGGTCGAAGTTGTACAGGGTGTCCTTGGTGCCGTAGAGCAGCATCTCGAAGCCCTGCATGGCCGAAGCCTCACCCATCGGCTTGCCGGAGTACACGTTCAGCGGGATGACACCGGGCACCTTCTGCTTGATCGTGCGGGCGGTGGTCAGCACGTCTTCCCAGGTCTTCGGCTGCCAGTCGGCGGGCAGTCCGGCCTTGGCGAAGATCTCCTTGTTGTACCAAAGAGCCCGGGTGTCGGTGCCGTCCGGGACGCCGTACGTCTTGCCGTCCTGCGCCTTCGCCGCACCCTTGGCCGTCTCCTCGAACTGGCTCCAGTCCGCCCAGTCCTTGATGTAGTCGTCCAGCGGCTTCAGGTACCCCGCGGTGATGTCGGAGTTGATCAGGAAGGTGTCCTCGTAGACGATGTCCGGCGCCGTGTTCGGCGACCGCATCATCAGTTGGAGCTTGGTGTAGTAGTCGTTCTCACTGGCCACGATCGGCACGATCTCGACCGTCGAACCGGGATTGGCCGCCTCGTACTCGGCCTTGGCGCCGGTGAGGAAGTTCTTCATCACCGTGCCCGGGCCCCACTGCTGATAGGCGATCTTGATGTTCGCCGGCCCGGCGCTCTGCGAGCCACCCGCGTCGGGCTCCTTGGTGGTCGACCCCTGACTACAGGCCGAGACCCCCAGCAGCAGTGCGCTCACGGCCAGCGCGCCGGCCGCTTTGAAACGTTTCCGCATGACCATCACGTCCACCTTCGGTCAATCGTTGTCATCCTGGTACCACAGCTCAAATCCTGCGGGCTCCTTCGCGACCGTAGAAGTCCCGCAGCCTCGAAGTTAATGGTTGACAGACAACGTTGTCCGGTGCGTGAACGCGCTGAGCGGTGACCGGGTCGTAACGATCCGGTCACCGCTCCTTCACACGCGCGGGGCGGTTGGTGGGGAAGGAATTCACTCAGACAGTCACGGGCGACCGCTCAGGGTGAGCCTGTACGACGCGCTGACGGCTGCGGAGTGCACCCAGTCCGCAGAGAGCGAGTCCGGCCGCCAGCCAGCAGGACAGCACCACGAACGACTGACCGGCGCCGGCCCCGTCGAAGAAGCTCACCGACCGCAACGCCGTACCGGCAGCTCCAGGCGGAAGTAGTTGCCCCAGCGAACCCCAACCGCTGGGCAGCATCTCCGGCGCACTCGTCAGACCCGAGAGCGGGTTGCCCAGCAGCATCATCGTCGCGGCGCCCAGCCCGAGCCCCGCCGTACCGATCAGCCACTCGAGCCCGAGCAAGGTGAGACTGATCGCGGCGATGGACATCGCGATGACGCCCGAGTTGGCCAGGTAGTTGCCCTCGAACGACCCGAGCCAGAACTGCAGCACCGCGGCCAGCGCGAGACCACCGCTCACCGCGAAGGCCAGCGCACCGGCCATCCGCCTGGCACCGGCCTGCACGAGCTGGGTCAGCAACGCGGCCGCGAGAATGCCTCCTAGGACCAGCGGCAACGCACCCGCGGCCAGACCGGCTCCTCGCGGATCATCGGCAGGCAACGGCACGACATCGGTGACCTTGGGCGCCGCCGACGGATCCTGGGCCGCCATCCGGCTCGCCAACTGGGTGAGAATCTGCGCCACCGCGGGACCGCCGGCCGACGCGGTGAGCACCTCCGGAGCCTGCGGATCGGCAATGATCGCGCCGTACACATCCCGGTCTTCGATCGCCTGTACTGCGGCCGCCCGGTCGGTCACCGGCTTGATCTCGAAGCCACCGGGCATCGCCTGTTCGAGACCGGCGGCCACCTGGGTGACGGCTGGTTGCGGACCCGCCACGGCCACCGGGAGGTCGCGTGGTTCGGAGCGCGCGGCCGGCCACGCGAAGGCGATCAGCAGCACCGTCAGAATCACGGTGAGCAGCGTGACGACAGCCACCACGGGCGGACGCCGTCGGCCCTCGGCGGCGGTTTGCTCGGACATCGTGGTCACTCCTCGAAAGGTAAAACCGAATGATCGTTCTTTATCACCACGAGCGTCCCGCGCTGCCGCCGAGTTGTCAAGAACGGATGTTCGTTTTATGTTCTCGGTATGCCCAAGGTCACTGAGGAGCACCGCGTCGCCCGCCGCCAGCAGATCGTCGACGCCGCCCGCACCTGCGTCGGCGAGCAGGGTTTCCACAAGACGACGATGGCGGACGTGATCCGGGAGTCGGGCCTGTCGGCCGGGGCCGTCTACGGCTACTTCAAGGGCAAGGACGAGATCGTCGCGGCGATCGCGGACGACGCCCTGAGCTCGGTCGATCTGCTGTTCCAGGAGATGCTGGCGGCCGAGGGGCCGCTGACCCCGGCCGCGGCGCTGCGCAAGACCCTGGACTTCGTGGTCAGCCTGGCCGAGCGGCACGGCACCGACGTCACCCGGATCGGGGTGCAGGCCTGGGCGGAGGCGCTGCACAACGAGGTGATCTTCGCGACCGCGTCCGCGAAGTACCGCATGCTCCGGGGCCATTTCGTCGACGTGGTCCGCCGGGCCCAGGCCGATGGCACCATCGCCGCTGACGCGAACCCGGAGTACGTCGGCCAGGTGATGTTCGGCCTCATCCCCGGCTTCATCCTGCAGCGCCTGATCCTCGGCGACGTCACGCCGGAGAGCTACTCCTCGGGCCTGGCCGCCCTCCTCGACAAGCCCTGATTCCCCCTGCCTGAGGTAGGTCTAGCTCCACCCCGATCGGCTGCCCAACTCCCTGGGGACGCCGTCGGACTCTCCGTAGCGTCATGAGCGTCAACCAGGACGCACGTGAGAGGCCAGCCATGAGGCGCAAGCACGAAGTCATCCAGAGGACTCCGAATTCCGTTGTCCTGCAGGACGTACGCCGGGTGTACGGACGCGGCAGCAACGCCGTGGTCGCCCTCGACGGCATCTCGATCAGCTTCGAGCGCGGCACCTTCACCGCGGTGATGGGCCCGTCGGGTTCCGGCAAGAGCACCTTCCTGCACTGCGCGGCCGGGCTCGACCGCCCCACTTCGGGTTCGGTCCTGATCGACGATCAGCCACTGGCCGGTCTGGGCGAACGGCAGCTCACCGAACTCCGCCGCGAGCGGATCGGCTTCGTCTTCCAGTCGTTCAACCTGCTCCCCGCACTGACCGTCTGGCAGAACGTCACCCTGCCCCAGGAACTCGACGGCCGCCGCCCGAACCGCGCCGCCGTCCGCGAGGTGCTCGACCGCGTCGGTCTCGGCGACCGCTCCAAGAACCGCCCCGGCGAACTGTCCGGTGGCCAGCAGCAACGCGTCGCCATCGCCCGCGCCCTGGTCGCCCGCCCGGCCGTGATCTTCGCGGACGAGCCCACCGGCGCCCTCGACACCCAGACCGCGGCCGACGTACTCGAGCTCCTCCGCGAACCGGTCCGCACCCAGGGCCAGACCGTCGTGATGGTCACGCACGACCCGGTCGCCGCCTCGTACGCCGACCAGGTCGTCTTCCTGGCCGACGGCATCCTGGCCGGCAGCCTCCACTCCCCCACGGCCGACCAGGTGGCCGCCCAGATGACCCACCTCGGCAAGCGCTCGGCGTGCACCCACAACGGCAACCGTTCCGCGCTGGCCGGCAACGCAAAGGTGGCGGCCCGATGATGCGCCTCGCCGTCCGCACCCTGCGCTTCCGCAAGGGCGGCTTCATCGCCACCTTCATCGCCGTCGTCTTCGGCACCGCGATCGTGCTGGCCTGCGGCGGCCTGATGGAAACCGGCATCCGCTCCAACGTCCCACCCACCCGCCTGGCCGAGGCCCCGCTGGTCGTCACCGCCAAGCAGTCCCACCTCCGCCCGGGCGCCGAGGACGCCACTCCCCTGGTCGAACAGGTACTCATCCCGTCGTCGACCGTCGCCAAGCTCCGGGTTGTCGACGGAGTCCAGGAGATCATCGGCGACGTCACCTTCCCCGCCCCCGTCCTCGCCGGCACCTCGGTCTCTTCGACAGGCGAAGGCCATTCCTGGTCCTCGGCCCGCCTGGCCCCATACCGACTGACCTCGGGTCGCCCACCAGCATCACCCGGCGAAGTAGTCCTCGACACCACCACAGCCCGTACGGCGAACGCCCGCACCGGCACCCGCGTAACCCTCTTGCTCGCCGGCGCCCCGAAGACCTTCGTCGTCACCGGCATCGCGGACGGCCCCGCCGGCCACACCTTCTTCTCTTCGGCGGAAGCAGCCAACCTCTCTGGTCACCCCGGCGCCTACTCCACCCTCGGCATCACCGTTGCCCCCGGCAAAGACCTCGCCGCGGTCAAGAAAACCGTTGAGGCAGCCGCCCCCGTGACCGTGCGGATGGGTGACGACCGCGGCCTCGCCGAACACCCCGAGGCGGCGACCGGCCGGGAGGCGGTGATCTCGATCGCCGGCTCGTTCGGCGGCATCGCGACCATGACGATGATCTTCGTCGTCGCCTCCACCCTCGCTCTCTCGGCCCAGCACCGCGAACGCGAGTTCGCCCTCCTCCGCAGCATCGGCACCACCCCCGGCCAAGTCCGCCGGATGATCCTCGGCGAATCCCTGCTCGTCTCCATCCCCGCAGTCCTGGTCGGCCTGATCCCCGGCTGGTTCCTCGGCCGCTACCTCTTCGACCAACTCGCCTCGCACGGCGTCGCCCCGGCGGCACTCGAGTTCCACCAGGGCCTGATCCCGTTCGCGGCCGGAGCGGGAGCCGCAGTACTGGCCGCCGTCGGCGCAGCCCTGATCGCCGCCCGCAAGTCCGCCAAGATCAAGCCCGTCCAGGCTCTGATGGAAGCCGGCCTGCAGCGCAAGTGGTTCAGCTGGGTCCGGCTCTTCTTCGGCCTGATCGCCCTCGGCGGCGGACTCGCCCTCGTCATCGTCACCGGCGCCGTCATGTCCGGACCGCTCGCCGCCGCGACCGCCGGCCCCGCCGTACTCTGCTGGGCCCTCGGCATCGCCCTCCTCGGCCCGTTCTGGACGAAGCTCACCCTGGCCCTGATCCGCTGGCCCCTGTACGCCGTGAGCCGGGTGAACGGCCGGCTCGCGATCGTCAACGTCACCACGCGATCCGTGGCGATGTCGGCCGCCGTCATGCCGTTGATGCTCGCCGTCGGGATCTCCACGGCGAACCTCTACATGCAGACCACCCAGGTCCACGCCTCCGAACAGGCGTTCACCAAGGACCTCAAGGCAGACGCCGTCCTCGTCTCCACCGCCGGCGCCGGCCTGGCCCCGTCACTGCTCTCGGAGGTCCGCGCCGTACCGGGTGTCGCGAACGCTTCCGCCTACGTCACCAGCACCGGCGCCATCGACGAGCCCCGCAACGCTCCCTTCGACGAGGAAGGCAGCCTCCTCCAAGGCGTCGGCCCACAGAACTCATCCGGTACCGCACCGGTCCGCCTGACCTCAGGCTCACTGGAGAACCTGACCGGTTCCACTGTCGCCCTCCCCGACCACGTCGCCACCAAGATCGATCGCGGCCTCGGTTCCAGCATCCGGATGACGTTGGGCGACGGGGCATCGGTCGACCTCCGCGTCATCGCCACCTTCGCCGCCGAGCGCGGCTACGAAAGCATCGTCCTTCCCGCCGATCTGCTGGCCGCCCATACCACCGACCGCCTGGCCCCACAGATCCTTGTCAGCTACGCCCCCGGCGCCAACCCCGCACCGGCCCTGGCCAAGCTCACGGCCACCCACCCCGGCGTACAGCTCGCCCATCGCGACGCGCTGATCGACACCTTCAACGAGGATCTCAAGACCCAGGCCTGGGTCAACTACCTGCTGGTCGGCCTCCTGATCGGCTACACGGGAGTCTCCGTCGTCAACACGTTGGTCTCGGCAACTATCCGCCGTCGCCGCGAATTCGCCCTCCAGCGCCTGACCGGCTCCACCCGCGCGCAGATCCTCCGCATGCTCAGCACCGAAGCCGCCTTGATCACGTTCGCCGGCATCCTGCTGGGCACGTGTGCGGCCATGGCCACCCTCATCCCCTTCAGCACCACGGTCTCCGACTCCCCCGTCCCGCACGGCTCCGTCTGGATCTACCTCTTCATCACCGCCACCGCCGCCCTCCTCACGTTCGCCTCAACCCTGCTCCCGGCAACCACCACCCTCCGCCACCACCCCGCCGACTCCATCTCCCGCCCCGACTGACCACCACCCAACCTGACCCACCCGCCAGCCTGACCACCCCCTGACCCGGCGACCCGCCAACCCCGCCCACCGACCAACCTGACCCACGCAACGCCCACGCCGGCTACTGCGCCGGCGTGGGCTCCGCGATCGGTTGGAGCGCGATCGTCGTCGCCTGAACCAGCCCGGCGTTGTGCCGAATCCACCCGGACAGCACCACCTGCAGATCCTCGAGATCCCGCTCCTCCAACGCGACCGGCGGCGTCGGGACGCTCGCACCAAGCTCCGCCAGAACCGGCCGCAACTGCAGATCCGCCAGCAACTTGTGCGAAGGCGCCGCCGACACCGTCACTGTCACCACGACCGACCCCGCCAACGCCTGCGCCGGCAACACATCCAGGAAACTCTTCAGCAGCCCCGTGTAACTCCCCTTGTAGACCGGCGTCGCCACCACCAGCACGGACGCCGACGACGCCAGCTCGATCGCCCCTTCCAGCGCGACCCGATCCTCGTCAGCCGCCCGCTCCCCCTGGAAGATCGCCGGGGCGAACGTGACCAGATCCACCAACTCGTCGATCCTGTACGGCGTACCGAGCTCGGAGGCCAGCAGTTCCGCCACCGAGGCAGCGGCCGCGGCGGTTCGGGACCCGGCTTTCGGATTCCCCACCACGGTGACGACGGATTGCGGCCAGACCGGCGGATCCGGAACGATCCGCGGCTCGAAAGCGACTGAGGGCATCGCGGTGTCTCCCAGCAATGATCGGCAATGAGATCTCGAGCGTAACCAAAGTCCAGCGGATCACTTGACTTTCTCAGATACCGAACGCCTGGCCCGCACCTTGACCATCACGAACCACGTCACCGCAGCGACCGCGGCGACCAGCACCACCTTCTGGAAGACGCCGACCGACGACTCCACCAGATGCCACTGCTCTCCCAGCAGGTAACCGGCGAGGATCAGCGCTGTGTTCCAGACGAGACTGCCGATAGCCGTCAGCACGAGGAAGAGTGATACCGACATCCGTTCCACCCCCGCCGGGATCGAGATCAGACTCCGCACCAGCGGCACAAGAGTCCTGGCCGTCAACCGCTACCTGAGTACCTGATCCGGACCCCACGATCACCTCGGTGCTGAGCCCATCCGATGGGCGGGTTGTTGCACCACTAACGGCCTATCCCGCCACTAGCGTGCCGTAACCCTTCAGCTGCGCGGCAATCCGTCATCGGTCCAACAACAAGCCAGCCGCGACCGCCCGAGCGGGCGGCTCAGCTCCGGATGGCGTTGACTGCGCTGCGGGAGATCACGGATCCCTACGCCTGAGTGGTCCTCGACGGTTATATTCCTTGTATGGCAACTACGTTCGAGGTGCTTGCGGAGCCGCGGCGGCGCGAGATCCTCGACCTGCTGCGGGCCGGCGAGCGACCGGTCGGCGAACTGGTCGAACACCTCGAGCTCAGCCAGCCGGCCGTGTCGAAACACTTGAAGGTACTGCGGGACGCCGGGCTGGTGGAGGTTCGTCAGGACGCCCAACGTCGGTGGTACCGGTTGAGGCCGGCCCCACTCGTCGAGGTCGACGCCTGGCTGGAGCCGTACCGCGACCTCTGGCGCCGCCGGTTGGACGCGCTCGAATCCCACCTCGACACGATGGAGTAGCCGCGCGGGCACGGATGCGGACTGTTTTGGTTGTGGGTGGGCCCTCCGGGACTGTCGCGGCTGCAAGTGGGTCGGGGGTGGTGGGGTCAGGTGCGTTCAGGGTGGTGAGTAGGGGTCAGGTGAGTTCGGGGACTCGCAAGTGCGCCAGGGCCAGTTCGAATTCGCCGGTGTCGAGGACTTCGGCGCCAGCGTCCTTGGCGGAGGCTGCGCGCATCGAGGCGGCGGCTTCGCGGGTGTTTTCCATGGCTTCCAGCGAGTCGTAGGTGACGGACGAGACTGCGTGACCGGAGGCGCGATCGACGAGGAGGCTGGCACTGCAGAAGCCGGAGAGCTCCTCGGCTCGCGGCAGCGCTGCCAGCTTGTAGACGTCGATGGCGCGGTCCATGTTGGCGGGGTCGACGTGGACCCAGGTGACCCGCACGCAGGCGCCGTCGGCGGTTCGGTGATCGCGGTGCAGAACGGCGATCTCCCATTCGTCGACGCGCGGGCTGCCGCCCATCAGCTCACCGATGCGCTCGCGGATCGGTGCGAGCTCCTCGTCGGTGTCCCGCATCGCGGCTTCGGACTGCCAGGCGCTGGTGGCGATACAGCGGCCGGATTCGCGGTCGACCAGCATCGAAAGGCCGATGCAGCCGTCCATCTCCTGGAGCCGTGGCATCACGTTGTCGCGCACCTCGGCGATGCCGGCGTCGATCGATTCCGGCATGGCCATGATCGTGGTGGAACGCGCGTACACGGCGTCCACCCCCTTCGATCTCGGGGCGGCGCCCCGGCGGCGCCACCGGTCGTTTCCACCCTCCTCCCGCCGAACACCGGCTGGCAATACCTGCGGCCAGACAGCCGGCCCGCCGGCTGTCGGCGGGCGCTGGTTGACTGGCTGGATGGAGCGTACGAGCACAGCCGACGATCAGCTGGATGTCGAGTTGGGAAAGGCCCGCGCCAGTCGGTGGTGGATCCGGTGCCGCCGGATCGGCTCGGTCGAGCGCGCCGGAGCTTTCCTCGACGATGTCGGCTTCGCGCTGCTGTTTCCGGCCCCACGCATGGTTGTGCCCTCTTTGTGGGAGGCGGTCGCCGACGAGGACGAGGAACCGTTCGGGTCCGGCATGGGCCGAAACGAGCAGCGTGTCTGGACCTGGAAGGACGAACTCCCCCGCCGCGGCCTCGCCTGGTACGGCGCCTACCTGGGCGGTCGCGGATCTTTCCTGTCCCCCGGGCTCCTGGCAATGCTCTACCCGGGCGCAGGCGAGCCGGACGACCACGAGCAACTGCAACTATCGCCTCAGGCTCACGAGATCGCCCGCGCGCTCGCGATGGAACCGATGACCAGCGCTTCGTTGCGCTCGTTGATCGGCGACCGCAACAAGTACCAGCGAGCGATCACCGAACTGCAGCGGCACCTGCTGGTCACGACGGCCGGCGTCCAGGAGTCGGCCAGCGGCTGGCCGGCGGCCGTCATCACCCTCACCTGTGAGCAGTTCGATGTCGGCCGCGGCCCCGACCACACCCGAGCAGCATCCACCTACCTCGACACGATGCTGGCGGCAACTCCGGTCGAGCTCGCCCGCGCCTTCCGTTGGTCGGCAGCTGTGGCCCGCGAGCAGCTCGACCGACTCGTCGACTCCGGCAGCGCGACGTACGACGGCCATCGGTACCAGCCGTTGACCTGACGAACGTCAGCGGATTTCGGCCAGGTCGAAGAGGTTGCCTTCGGGGTCGGCGAGGGTGACCCAGTGGGCGCCGTACTCGTCGTACTCGTCCAGTCGTTTGGCACCGAGGGCGACGAGGCGGTCGATCTCGGTGGTCCAGTTGCGGGTGGCCAGGTCGAGGTGCAGGCGGTTCTTGACGGTCGGCTTCTCGGGCACCTGGATGAACATCAGCGCCGTTCCGGTGCCGTTCTTGTTCACGGTCGCGAAGAACTGATTGCCGCCGGCATCGACCTCCAGCTCCAGAACGGCGGCCCAGAAGGCGGCCAGCGCGGCCGCGTCGGCGCTGTCGAAGGTGACGTGTTCGATGGTGATGGACGGGGTGGAGGAGTCGGACGACCGGGGCGGTGGGGTGGGGAAGGAATCAGACACAGTTCAGCCTTTCGGTGCGGGGATGCGCTGGATCGGCCAGCAGATCTCGGTACGGAAGTCCGCCGGGTCAGGCACGTCGCCCGGTCCGGCCAGGTAGAGCTCACGGATCGGCCCGGGCGCGACCTCGCAGTACTCCGCGACGTGGCCGCCGAGGGAGCCGTAGCTGCGGTCGAAGTCGGTGAACGGGCCGGTGTGCACGGTGATCGCGAAGAACCCGGCGGGCAGGTCGAGCAGCTCGACCCCGTCCTCGGCCGGCTGGTCCGGGGCGACCGGCAGGAACGCGATGACCTGACCGCTGTCGTCGGCGAAGAACTCGTCGCTGTACGTCGCGCCGGCGGTGGCCGTGATCCCGTGCCGCGCGGCGATGTCGTTCAACCGGCCGAACGCCGTACCGCACCAGGGTCCGATATCGGCACGGTCGACCTGGTCGACGACGCAGTACGCGCGGAATGCCGGGATGAAGCGGTACTCCACCGACAGTGGCGTCAGGGGCAACGTGAGCATCGAGCGGAGTGAGGCGACGACATCCTGGGTGCGGACCAGTTCGCGTTCCATCTGGTCCAGGTGGGTGCGCAGTTCGCGATCGCGGGTGACCACGTCGGGTGCCTCGACCACGGAACGCACCTGGGCGAGCGGCATCTGTAGATCGCGCAGCCGCCGGATCAGTTGCGCCACGCCGACCTGGTCCGTGCCGTACCGCCGATACCCGGACGAGGGGTCGATCGAGGCCGGGGTCAGCAGGCCGATGTCGTGGTAGTGGTGCAGCGTCTTCACGCTCAGATGGGTGAGTCGCGAAAACTCCCCGATGGTCACCGAAGCGGTCATGCCCTAAGGCTGCACCCTCCGGCTATGGGAGGGTCAAACCCCACACCGTCGGGACCTGCCGGAGCGGCCCGATCACGTCGGCCGAGCGACTCGAGCACGTCGACCGAGCGGCGGAGCGGGCCGCCACCGGAGAGGCGACGGCCCGCTCGGAGTACTGCGCTGGTCAGCCTCGGTATCGGCCGATCACCTTCGTGTAGTCCCACGCCTGCTGCGGTACGCCGCTGCACGTGTCGGCGCCTCCACCCGTACACGGCCGGTCACGGTTGACCGACCAGAAGGTAAACCGGGCCAGGTGGTGCTGACTCGCATAGCTCAGCAGCTGCTCGAAGTCGGACAGGTTGACCCGCTCCCCCGCGACGTCCGTGAGACCGTTCATCGACGAGATCCCGATCCGCCGGTAGGCCTGGTCGTCGGTGTAGCCGTACGCGGTGCGGACGTGGTTCTTCAGCGAGTCCGCGGCCTGGATGCTCAGGGCACCCATGTTGTTCTGCCCGCCGCCGAAGTCGAACGGCATGATCACCCAGCCGTCGAGGTTCAGCCCCGACGCCGCGCCGCGCCGGATCAGGTCCTGCCCGGTACCGTCCGGACCACTCTGCCCAGTTCCGAACGTTAAGTAAGTTGCGATCCCGGGGTTGTTCTGCTCGACGATCTTCAGCGCGTCGATCACCCGCTGCCGGACGGTCGCGTTGCTGAACTCGGACGCCTCGATGTCGACGTCGAACGCCTTCAGCGACAACGCGTTGATCACCTTCTGGTACGCCGCGGCCAGCTCGCCGGCACTGTTGCAGTTCTCGCCGAGCTTGGCCCCCGACCAGCCGCCGACCGAGACCACCACGTCACCGCCGTTCGCACGGATCGTGTTGATCGCCTGCTGATCGACGCCACCGGTGAGCGGGCGGTTGCCGTCCCACATCGGGTTGCAGTAGCCGTTCGACAGGATGAAGGCCATCGTGAACCACTTGACGCCGGTCGCGTTCATCACCGTCGCCGGGTTCGGCGGACTCCCCCAGCCCTGGTAGAGGTACGGCGCCGCGGCCATCGGCGCCCCACCCGTAGGTGGCGGCGTGTCCGGCAACGTGGGCGCATTCCACTTCTGGTTGGAGGAGCCGGTGCACGTCCAGAGCTGCAGTGGTGTCGCATTGGCGGAGTTGTTGCCGGTGACATCGAGGCACTTGTTCGCCTGCGGATTCACCAGATCCCGGCCCGCGGAGTAAGTCCACTGCTGGGCACCGGAGCCGTTGCACGTCCACAGTTGCACCCGCGCACCGTCGGCCGTGGATCCACCGCTGACGTCGAGACACTTCCCGAGCGCCTTGATGGTCCCGTCCGTACTCCGGGTCCAGCTCTGCGCCGCGGTTCCGTTGCAGTCGTACAACTGCACCGCAGTACCGTCGGCCGTGTTCGCACCAGAGACGTCGACGCACTTGCCGGCCAGACCGGTGATCGTCCCTGTCGCCTCGGCCGCGTGGGCCGCCGGAGCTGCGACCAGCAACCCCGCGGTCAGAGCGAGGGCAGCCACCAGCGCGCGCATCAGACGGTCCACTTCTGGTTGGCGGCACCGGTACAGGTCCAGATCTGCAGCGGCGTCGCGTTGGCGGAATTGTTGCCGGTGACATCGAGACACTTGTTGGCCTGCGGATTCACCAGGTCTCTCCCACTCGTATATGTCCATTGCTGGGCCGCAGACCCGTTGCAGGTGTAGAGCTGCACCCGCGCACCGTCCGCGGTCGAACCACCGCTCACATCGAGGCACTTGCCCAATGCCTGAAGGGTTCCGTCACCCGGTCGGCTCCACTGCTGCGCGGCCGATCCGTTGCAGTCGTACAGCTGTACTGCCGTACCGTCCGCACTGTTGGCACCGGCAACGTCGACGCACTTCCCGGCCAGGCCCGTGATCTGTCCACCCGTACCGCCGCCGTTCTGCGACCCGGACCACGTGAAGGTCGCCGACGTCTTGGTTGGCAGCGTGTAGACGAAGGACTGGCTGCCCCAGTTCACCCGCACCGACTGCGAGCTGCCGGTCGTGTTGAACGCGATCAATGCCTTCGAGCCGTCCGGGTTCTTCCACGCGACGTTCTTCACCGCGCTGTTGGCGTTCGACTCGATCCGCGCCGCGCCCGGCTTCACGAACTTGGTCAGGTGGCCCATCGTGTAGTACTCGACGGTCTTGTCCACCTGCCCGTGCCGGCCGTCGCCCCGATGGACCGTGACCAGGCCGGTGCAAACGTTGCACCCGGCACCGACGTACGGAAGCATGTTCTGGTCCAGCGCGAGGCTCCACTTCACCCAAGACTTGCTCCAGTTCCGGGTGTAGTCGATCAGGTTGTTCATGTCCTCGACCTGCTGGTTCGCGATCCAGGTGCCGCCCGAGTGCTCGGTCATGTAGTGGTCCACGGCTGGGTACTGGTTGTGGACCGTGGTCTGCAGGTTCACGTCACCGCCGTACCCGTGCCACGCGATGCCACCGAACAGCGGGTCGTTCCGCAACGCCGCGTCGGCCAGCGGGACCGAGCCGAGGTCGTTGTAGTTGCCCCAGTTGTAGTCGAGGATCATCACCTTCGTGGTGATCCCGGCGGCCCGGAACGCGGGCAGCAGGTGGTTCTTGGTGAACTCGAGCAGGCCGGAGCCGTTCCAGTTCATCGACGCGTAGCCGGTGTCGTCGGTACCGCAACAGGTCGGCTCGTTCTGTACCGAGACGTAGTCGATCTTGTTGCCCTGGGCAGCGTTCTGCTGGATGTACTTGACGAAGTACTGGGCGTACATCGGGTAGTACTCCCACTTCAGCCAGCCGCGGTTGGTGAACTTGTTGTTGTCCTTCATCCAGGCCGGCGCGCTCCACGGCGCACCCTTCACCTTCAGCGCCGGGTTCAGCTGCCGCGCCTGCTTGGTCAGCGGGACCACATCGGCCAGGTCGTGATTAATGGTGAAGTCGTTCAGGTCGCAGCACGTGTCGTCGAAGGAGTAGTTGAACCGGGCCAGATCGGAGGCGCCCATCGGGTTGCGGGTGAACGCCAGCCCGATCCCGTTCACCGGGTCGAACAGGTCGCGCATCACCTGGTCGCGAGTGGCGGCACTGATCGTGTTGCTGCTGTTCAGCAACCACGCGGCACTGTCGGTGAAGGACGCGCCACCGCCCTCGAAGGTTTGGTACGTCGTGTTCTCGTTCACCGTGATCGTCTGGTTGGCGGTACCACCGGCGGGACCAAAGTTCACCGGGGTCTGCTGCTGCAGGCCACGAGTCACGTTCCGGCCGCCGGCGTCGTTGGTCGTTGTCAGCCAGACGTTCACCTGCTCTCCTGCCGCGTGCGCGGGCGGTGAGTTGCCGACACTCAACCCGGTAGCGACGACCGAGAGGCACGCCAGCGCGGCCAGAGCAGGTAGCAGACGTCGGCCGGACAGCGGGCCTTGGCCGAGTAACAGGCGGCGGCCAGGCAGTAGGCGTCGGCCGAGTAACGAGCCTTGGCCGGGGAGGAGGCGTCGTCGGCCGGGGCGGTGTCGACGAAGGGTCCGGGGCATGGCGGAATCTCCCTTGTACGGAAGGGCTTTCACAGAGTGGATGGGACCCCCGGGTGTCGGCGTCTGCCCGCGCCGCAACAGGTGGTCAGCAAGAGGTAACCATCGGTGAAACACCCTGTCAACGGCGTGCGGCGACTTTTTTCACGACTTATATTTATCTGTGGCCTTGACGTGAAAGCGTTCTCACAGCAGGCTGCCTCCCGTCCCCTGTCTCGTTCAGTCCGCCCCCGCCCCGGCCGGACCGTCGACCGTCCGGCCGAGCGAGAAATGAGGCACCTATGCGATTCCCGCATTCCCGGCTCCGAACCCGAGTCCTGCTCGCCGCAGGCGCAGCTCTGCTCGGCACCGCCCTCCTCCAAGCCCCCGCAACAGCCCGTACTCCGTCCGCCGGCAGCGCCGACGCGATGGCACCGCAGGCTGTGATCTGGGAAGACAACTTCGACGGCCCGGCCGGCCAGGCGCCCGACCAGAACAAGTGGCGCTACGACATCGGCGGCTCCGGCTGGGGCAACAACGAACGGCAGTACTACACCAACTCCACCCGCAACTCCGCCCTCGACGGCGGCGGCAACCTGGTGATCACCGCACGCCGCGAGTCCGGCGGATTCCAGTGCCACTACGGGACCTGCGAGTACACCTCGGCCCGGTTGCTCACCGCGCAAACGTTCACCCAGACGTACGGACGGTTCGAAGCGCGGATCAAGATCCCCCGCACCCAAGGGATCTGGCCCGCGTTCTGGATGCTCGGCGGCGGCAACTGGCCGAACGACGGCGAGATCGACATCATGGAGAACATCGGCCGCGAACCGTCCACGGTGCACGGCACGATCCACGGTCCGGGGTACTCCGGCGGCGCCGGCATCGGCGCGTCGTACACGCTGCCCGGTGGTCAGCAGTTCGCCGACGCGTTCCACACCTTCACGGTCGACTGGGCGCCCGACTCGATCACCTGGTACATGGACGGCATCCAGTACCAGCGCCGTACGCCAGCCGACCTGGGCGGCAACACGTGGGTCTTCAACCACCCGTTCTTCATGATCATGAACGTCGCGGTCGGCGGGAACTGGCCCGGCTACCCCGACGGCACCACGGTGCTGCCGCAGACGATGACGATCGACTACGTCCGCGTGTCCACGCTCGGCAGCGGCAGCTCCGGTACGCCGATCACCGGGCTCGCCGGCAAGTGTGTCGACGTGGCCGGCGCCAACTCCGCCGACGGCACCACCGTCCAGCTCTACGAGTGCAACGGCACGGTCGCGCAGCAGTGGACCCGTCCGGGTGATGGCACGATCCGTGCCCTGGGCAAGTGTCTCGACGTCGCCAACGCCGGGACCGCGGACGGCACCAGAGTCCAGCTGGTCAGTTGCAACGGCAACGCGGCCCAGCAATGGGTCTACACATCCGGCCGCGACCTGGTGAATCCGCAGGCCAACAAGTGCCTCGATGTCACCGGCAACAATTCCGCCAACGCCACCCCGTTGCAGATCTGGACCTGCACCGGCGGCGCCAACCAGAAGTGGACCGTCTGAACTAAGCCCGGGCCCTCCTGACCGACGAGTGCCAGGAGGGCCCGGAGTTCAGCCCGCTCAGCGGCCGGAAGCCCAGGGCGGCGCCCGGCCCGGAACAGCTCAATGCGTCGGCCGCTTCACCCCCGACCTCAGGCTGTACGGCGGCCTGGCGGGCCGATTGCGGCTCGGTAGAGCCCGGCCTCGCGGGCGAACTCAGGTTGTGCGGTGTGTGCGGATCAGGTCCGCGTATCGCTTGCCGCTGGTCTTCAGCACGCGTGTGCCGGTCGGGTAGTCCACGTACGCCAGGCCGAAGCGTGGTTCGTAGCCGTAGGCCCATTCGAAGTTGTCGAGCAGCGACCAAGCGAAGTACCCGGCCAGCGGCGCACCTTGTTCGACCGCGCGGACGCAGGCGGCCAGATGCCCTTCCAGATAAGCGGTTCGCTCGGGATCGTCGACCGCGAAGGACGAGTCCGGCTGGTCGACCCAGGCCGAACCGTTCTCGGTGATAGACCTTCTCGGCCCCGTACTCCTTGGCCAGCCGCAGGATCGGCTCCTCCAGACCGGCCGGGTGCACCTCCCAATCGAGCATGGTGTGCTCCGGGTTCGGCCCCGGGACCTGCCGGAATCCCAGCAGCGGAACGGATTCGTCCGCCTCGACGATCTGCCGGAAGTAGTAGTTCAACCCGATGAAGTCCGTCGGCGCCGCGATGATGTCGAGATCCCCCGGCTGCTCCGGCAACTCCACGCCGTACGCCTCGACCATGTCCGCCGGAAAACCGCGCCCACTAACAGGATCAAGCCACCACCGATTGATATGCCCATCAGCAATCCGCGCAGCCCGGATGTCCTCCGCGCGACGACTAGCCGGCTCACACGGACTCAGATTGACCACCAGCCCGATCGAAGGATCCGACGCGGACGAACGCAGGGCGGCGACGCCGAGGCCATGGGCGAGCAGCAAGTGGTACGACGCTCGCACGGCGGTCGCCGGATCGGTGATCCCCGGGGCCATCCGGCCTTCCCAGTGGCCGATCCATGCCGAGCACAGCGGCTCGTTCAACGTCACCCAGTCGCGGACGCGATCGCCGAGCCGGGCGCCCACCACCTCGGCGTACTCGGCGAACCGGTACGCCGTGCCGCGGTTCGCCCAGCCACCGAGATCCTGCAACGCCTGCGGGAGATCCCAGTGGTACAAGGTGACGAACGGCTTGATGCCCTCGGCAAGCAATCCGTCCACCAGCCGTTCGTAGTAGTCCAGCCCGGGCGCGTTCACCGGACCCGAACCCGACGGGATCACCCGCGGCCAGGCGATCGAGAACCGGTACGCGTCGACGCCGAGTTGTTTGAGCAGCGCAACATCCTCGGGCCAGCGATGGTACGAATCGCAGGCGACGTCACCGGTGTCGCCGTTGTCGATCGCTCCCGGCACGTGGCAGAAGGTGTCCCAGATCGACGGCAGCCGACCGTCGGTGTTGATCGCTCCCTCGATCTGGTACGCCGAGGTGGCCGCACCCCAGACGAAGTCCTGGCGGAGCGGGGAGAGTTCGACCATCGGTGACCCCCAAGAGAGCGTGCAGCAGTTTTTTCAAAGCATAGTTGAAGTCTTGAACCACAACCTACCCGTCCAGGTTCCGGAACTCAGCCGGCGAGGGCCGAGCCGAGATGGGGCAGGGCGAGGTGGGCGGGGGCGGGAGCGGGTGGGGTGAAGCGCCAGCGGGGGCGGGTGGGGTGAAGCGCCAGCGGGGGCGGGTGGGGTGAAGCGCCAGCGGGGCGGGGTGGGGTGAAGCGCCAGCGGGGTGGAGGGCCGGCGGGTGGGTGTTAGCTGGCTGCTTGGTGGTGGGGGAGGCCGCCGTTGCGGAGGAGGTGGAGGACGGGGAGGGTGGCGGCACCTAGGGCTACTGCGTCACGGCCTAGTTCGCAGAGTTCGAGGGAGACCTGGGCGTACGGCTGGCGGAGGGCGCGTTTGCCGACCGCCTCGCGGATCTGTGGGAGGTAGCGCTCGCCGAGGAGCAGGCCGGACCAGCCGCCGAGGACGATCCGCTCGGGGTTGAACAGGTTGACCAGATCAGCGAAACCCGCGGCCAGGTAGCCGATCGTGTCCTGGACCACCTTCGCCGCGATCCCCGAGGAATCGACGTCGTCCAGCAGAGCGATGAAGGCCGACTCCTCATCGTCGCCGGGGTCCACCACTCCCCCGGCCAGGCGATAGCGATCGAGCACGCCCTCGGCTCCGACGTACGCCTCCAGGCAGCCGTCGGAACCACACCGGCACCGCCGGCCGCCGTACATGATCGTTGTGTGGCCCCATTCGCCTGCGCTGCTGCGGGTACCGCGATAGCTGGTGCCACCGGTAACGAGGGCGGCGCCGACTCCGGATCCGACCAGGGCGACGACGGCGTCCGTGGCTCCGCGCCCCGCGCCGAACCACATCTCCGCCTGACCGAGGGTATTCGCGCCGTTGTCGACCTGGATCGGGATGTCGGTGCCGGCGGCCAGCATCGCGCCGAGCGGCACGGAGTCCCAGCCGAGCGTCTGCGCGTCGACAACAGCGTCCGCGGGACCTTCGACCACACCGGCCACGGCGACCCCCATGCCGAGCACCCGGTCCTTCGGGACTTCGGCCGCGTTGATCACGGACTCGAGACCCTGCAGGACGTACTTCACCGCGAGCTCGGGCGCAGGCGTCGGGGTGTCGATCGGGTAGACCGTGGTGGCCAGCACCTTCATCGACAGGTCGAACACCTCGACCCGGACGCGGGTCTCGCCGACCTCGGCTCCGACGACGTACGCGAACTTCGGCGCGACCCGGAGCAGCACGCGCGGCCGGCCGCCGTCGGACTCGACCGAACCGGCCTCCTCGACGAGGCCCTCGGCCAGCAGTTCGCCGACCAGGTTGCTCACGCTCGCCGCGCTGAGCGACGTCTCGTGGCCGAGTTCGTAGCGGCTGAGTGGACCGTTGCGGTAGATGCTGGTCAGGATCACCGAGCGGTTGGATCGCCGCATATCGCGCACAGTGGTCCGGCGTACGTCCATGGTGTGTCGACCCGCCCTCTGAGAATGCTCGGCATGTGCCGCTGCAGGATCCGGCCGATCCGGCGGCCGGCCCGGCCGCTCAAATCGCTCCGCGCAGTCAATCATGCACCAGCGACCGGGTGGATGGACTTATCCACAGCTCCGGGCCGCGGGCTTCCTGCAGGTCATGAACTTAGCCGCGATTCGTTACCACCTCGTGATTGACGGACCTCCACCTCCTCGGCTTGTATCTACGGAACCGCTTCCGAAACCGGTTCCGAACACACCGTTCACGACCCGGCAACAAACCGACCAGCATCAAACCGTCCCGCAGTACCCCCAACCGCCCGAGGGGAGATGTGAACGTGTCGATCACCATTGCCGACGTGGCCGCCCGCGCAGGTGTCAGCAAGACCACCGTCTCCCGCGTGCTGAACGGCAAGGGCGAGCTGGACATCCGCACCGCCGAGCGGGTCCGCCAGGTGATCGCCGAACTCGGCTACGTGCCCAGTGCGCGCGCCGTCGGCCTGGCCCGCGGCCGGACCCGGATCGTCGGCATGCTCGTCCCCTCGCTGACCTGGCCCTGGATGGGCGAAGTCCTGCAGGGCGCTGTCGATGTGGTCGAGTCCGAGGGCTACGGGCTGCTGTTGTTCACCTGCAACCGGGGTGAGGAATCCATGCAGCAGTTCGCCTCGCAGGTCTCGGCCCAGTCGTTCGACGGCCTGCTGGTGATCGAACCCGAAGGCACGCTGTCGTACATCGAACAGCTGCACGCCCGCGGCCTCCCCGTCGTACTGATCGACGACCGCGGCAAGCAGCCACTTTTCCCGTCCGTCGCCACCACCAACCGGACCGGCGGCGAGTCGGCCGCGCAGCATCTGCTCGAACTCGGCCGGCACCGTCCACTGGTGATCACCGGCGTGGAAAGGTTCGGCTGCACCCAGGAACGCCTCGACGGTTTCCGCGACACCTACGCGGCCGCCGGTCACGAGCTGGACCCACGGCTCGTCTTCGAGGGCGACTTCACCCACGAGAGCGGGCGCCGCGGCGTCCAGTACGCCCTCGACGCCGGGCTGGCCTTCGACTCGGTCTTCGCGCACAACGACCTGTCCGCGGGCGGCGCCATCCAGGCCGTCCGGGAGACCGGCCGGAACGTGCCGAACGACGTGTCGGTGGTCGGTTTCGACGACATCCCGTACGCCGAGCACACCGAGCCGCCGCTGACCACGGTGCATCAGCCGATGCGCCAGATGGGGCAGGCGGCGGCCCGGATGCTGATGGGGTACTTCGGCGGCCAGCCGCTGCCCGAGGATCCCAAAGTGCTGCCCACGACCCTGATCGTCCGCAGCTCAACCGCCCCCGCCCGCCCAACCACCGCTCAGCCCAAGCCTGGTCAGCGGAGACCCGCCCAACCGGAGCCCGACCAGCCGAAACCTGGCCGACCCGAGCCCGGCCAATCGGAGCCCAGCACCACCCCCGGCTGAGCCTCTGATGCCGCCGGCGGCGGGGCAGCTGCCCCTGCCTCGCCGCCGGCGTTCCACCCGCGATACCGATCCGTTAGGTCATTCGCTCTTTCCATGAGAGCGCTTTCACGGCACGATGCGACGCCAACACCTGACAGTCGTCCGACCGTCATCCGCCAGCAGTTGGAGAACCACAGGAGGAACGATGCGAGCTCGACGCTCAGTCGCGCTAGCCCTCACGGGCGTGCTCGCGGCAGTCACGCTGGCTGCCTGTAGCAACGGGGACAACAGCAACTCGAACGCCGGCTCCGGCAGCACCTCGACGGTGCTGAACGTGGGCATGCCGAACGGTCCGCAGACCGAGAACCACAACCCGTTCCTCGGTTCGTCCTCGGGCGCTTCGCTGGGCTACCGGTGGATGATCTACGAACCGCTGGTGATGCTGAACGGCATCAAGCCGAAGGAACCGGGCAAGCCCTGGCTCGCCACCGAGTGGAAGTGGGCCGACAACTTCACCAAGCTCTCGTTCACCGTCCGCGACGGGGTGAAGTGGTCCGACGGCAAGCCGATGACGGCCGAGGACGTGGCGTACTCGTTCCAGCTCCGCAAGGACAACGAGGGCCTCAACCAAGACGCGATCCCGTACGGCACGATCACCCAGACCGGGAACAAGGTCGACCTCACCTTCACCCGGTCCCAGTTCGTCAACCAGTCCAAGCTGCTCACCGTGTTCGTGGTCCCGAAGCACCAGTGGTCCACCTTCAAGGACCCGAGCCTGGACACCGTGAAGGAGCCGATCGGCACCGGCCCGTACAAGCTGAAGTCGTTCACCCCGCAGACCACGACGCTCGAACTGCGCGACTCGTACTGGCAGGAGCTGCCGAAGGTCAAGGAACTGCGCTACACGTCGTACAACGACAACAACGCGCAGACCACCGCACTGGCCAACGGCGCGGCCGAGTGGAGCTTCGTCTTCATCCCGAACTACAAGGCCGTGTACGTCGACAAGAACCCGGAGCACCACAAGCTCTGGTTCCCGGCGAACCTGGGCATCCACGGGCTGTGGATCAACACCACCAAGAAGCCGTTCGACAACCCCGCGTTGCGCCGGGCGATGGACAAGGCGATCAACCGCGACGACATCTTCATGCAGGGTGAGGCCGGCTACTTCTACCCGAAGGTCGAGTCCGTCACCGGTATCCCGACCCCGGCCGGTGAGTCTTTTATCGCGCCGGAGTTCAAGGACAAGAAGCACGCCGTGGACGTCGATGGGGCGAAGAAGGAGCTCACGGACGCCGGGTTCAAGCTCGAGGGCGACACCCTGAAGGACCCGTCCGGCAAGCCGGTCACCATCACGCTGACCAACCCGGCCGGCTGGTCGGACTACGTCACCGATCTGGAGATCATCAAGGACAACCTGACCCAGATCGGGATCAAGGCGACCGTCGACAAGGCGAACCAGGACGCCTGGTTCAAGGCCGTTGACGAGGGCAACTTCGACGCCACGATGCACTGGACCAACGGCGGCGCCACGCCGTACGACATCTACCAGAACATCATGGACGGCAAGATCCTGAAGCCGGTCGGCAAGGGCGGGGTGAGCGGCAACTACGGCCGGTTCAACAACCCGGAGGCGACCAAGGCGCTGGACGCCTACGCCAACGCGACCGACGACGCGGCCCGGACCACGGCGCTGAACACGCTGCAGAAGATCATGGTCGAGCAGATGCCGATCATCCCGACCTCGGCGTCCAACGTCGGCGGCATGTACAGCACCAAGAACTGGGTCGGCTGGCCGGACGAGCAGAACCAGTACGCGCCGGCCCAGCCGACGCAGCAGAACGCACTGCAGATCGTCCTCAACCTGAAGTCCGCTTCAGGCGCCTAGCGTCATGCGTCGGGAATCCGTGCGTTGGCTCCGGTGTCCAGGTGGGTGCATCGCAAGGCGGAGAAGGAGCCTCGATGCGGTGTTCATCGTGGCTTCTTCTCCAACGCAGCGAGGTGCCCGCCTGGGCGGCGGAGACGACGTGCGGAGGCCCGACGCATGACGCTTCACGCAAGGCCGCGGCCGGGCCGGCGTACGACGCGCCTCCCGGCCGCGGCCGCCCTGTGCCCCAACGACAGACCAGGACCTGAGAAAGCGACCAGGCCCGACCAGCCAGGAGAGTCAGGAAGGCGATGACGGCGACCAAGACCGAAGCGGCCACCGGTGACGTGGTCCTCGAGGCCGAGAACCTCACCAAACACTTCCCCGTCCGGCGGGGCCTGCGCGACCTGTTCACCCGGGACCGCAAGGCGGTGCATGCGGTGGACGACATCCGGCTGACCCTGCGCCGCGGCCGGGTCACCGCCCTGGTCGGCGAGTCCGGCTCCGGCAAGTCCACGGTCGCGCGCCTGCTGGCGCAGCTCTACTCCCGCACCTCGGGCGACATCCGGTTGCACGGCGAGTCGGTCACCATGCACGGCGGCCGCAGGTTCCGGGCGTATTGCCGCCAGGTGCAGATGATCTTCCAGGACCCGTTCGCCTCGCTGAATCCGGTCCATACCGTGCGGTACCACCTGACCCGATCGCTGCGGATCCACGGCCGGGCCGGCAAGAACGCAGCCGAACTCGAGCAGAACCTGGCCGACCTGCTCAGCAAGGTCCAGCTCACCCCACCCGAGCGGTACCTGGACAAGTTCCCCCACGAACTCTCCGGCGGCCAGCGACAGCGGGTATCGATCGCCCGCGCCCTCGGCGCCGATCCCGAAGCCCTGCTGGCCGACGAGCCGGTCTCGATGCTGGACGTGTCGATCCGCCTCGGTGTCCTGAACTTACTTCGAGACTTGAAGGAACGGCTGAACCTCGCCATCCTCTACATCACCCACGACATCGCCTCGGCCCGGTACTTCGCCGACGAGACGCTGGTGATGTACGCCGGACGCATGGTCGAGGGCGGCGACTCCGAGACCGTCACCCAGCACCCCGCACACCCGTACACCCGGCTCCTGATCGAGAGCGCACCCGATCCCGACCGGCTGGACCGAGTCGGTGATCCGCGCGAGGCACCCGAGGACCAAGCCGGGGGCGAACCGCCGAGTCTGATCGCTCCCCCGACCGGGTGCCGCTTCCACCCGCGATGTGTCCACGCGATGCCGAAGTGCTCGACCGATCTCCCACCGCGCTTCGAGCTCCCGATCGCCGACGCCCAGCAAAGCCATTGGGCGGCTTGCTGGCTCTACGAGGAAGGAGCGGCGAAGTGAAGTTCCTGCTGCAGCGGCTGGCGTTCTACCTGTTCACCGCGTGGGCCGCGATCACCATCAACTTCTTCATCCCGCGGCTCATCCCGGGCGACCCGGTCACCTCGCTGATCAACAAGTTCCAGGGCCAGATGAGCACCGAGGCGATCAACTCGCTCTACGTGCTGTTCGGCCTGGACAAGGACGCGAGCATGTGGAGCCAGTACATCGACTACTGGGGCCAGGTGTTCCGCGGCGATCTGGGACTGTCGTTCACGTTCTTCCCGACGCCGGTGTCGGAGATCCTTGGTCAGAGCTTGCCGTGGACGATCGCGCTGGTCGGCATCACCACGTTCGCGAGCTTTATGATCGGCACCGGCCTCGGCGTACTGGCGGGGTGGCGGCGTGGTTCGTGGCTGGACGGGTTGTTGCCGGTGACAACGTTCCTGTCCTCCATCCCGTACTTCTGGCTCGGCCTGATCGCGATCACCCTGCTGGCCGGTCAGGGCAGCTTCTTCCCGTCCTCGGGCGGCTACGAACCGGGTCTGGTCCCGGCCTGGGACAGCGAGTTCATCGGCAGCGCAGTACGGCACAGTTTGTTGCCTGCCATCACCATCCTGATCTCGTCGGTGAGCGGCTGGATCCTCAGCATGCGGAACATGATGGTCACGGTGGCGTCGGAGGACTACATCACCGTCGCGCACGCCAAGGGCCTGTCCGAACGTCGGGTGATGCTCAGCTACGCGGCCCGGAATGCCCTGCTGCCGAACGTGTCCGGGTTCGCGCTGTCGCTCGGCTTCATCGTGGGCGGCACGTTGCTGGTGGAGATCGTTTTCTCCTACCCGGGCATCGGCTACAACCTGTTCCAGGCCGTCGGCGCCAAGGACTATCCGCTGATGCAGGGTGTCTTCCTGGTGATCACGATCTCGGTGCTGGTGGCGAACCTGATCGCCGATGTCGCCTACCTGCTGCTCGACCCGCGTACCCGGAAGGAGGGCTGATGTCCGCACCCACCAGCACCATCACCGCGGTCACGCCGGACGGCCCCGAGGTCGAGGTCGCGCCGGTCAAGCGCCGGCGGCTCCGGTTCGTCGCGAACCCGAAGGCCGCGACCGGTCTGATCGTGCTCGGGTTCTTCTGCCTGATCGCGATCATCGGCCCGTGGATCGCGCCGTACGATCCGTCCGGGCGGAGCAGCGACCTGATCCAGCCGCCGTCCGGCAAGCACTGGTTCGGTACGACGCACCTCGGGCAGGACATCTTCTCCCAGGTCCTCGTCGGTACGCGGGGCGTCATGTTCGTCGGCCTGCTCGCCGGCATCGTGGCGACCGCGCTGTCGGTGCTGATCGGGGTCAGCTCCGGCTTCCTCGGCGGCGCGGCCGACGAAGGCCTGTCCGCCCTGTCGAACGTCTTCCTGGTCATCCCGGCCCTGCCGCTGATCATCATCGTGGCGTCGACGATCCCCGGCGCGGGTGACCTGATGGTTGCCCTGGTCATCGGTCTGACCTCGTGGGCCTGGGGAGCCCGGGTACTGCGAGCACAGACACTTTCGTTGCGCCGGCGTGACTACGTGGAGGCGGCCCGGGCGACCGGCGAGAGCACCTGGCGGATCATCACCGTCGAGATCCTGCCGAACCTGACCGCCATCATCGCTTCCGGCTTCGTTGGCACGGTGATCTTTGCTGTGATGTCGGAGATCACCCTGGCCTTCATCGGCATCTCCACCATCTCCGAATGGAACTGGGGCACCATCCTGTTCTGGGCGCAGAGCCAGCAGGCGTTGGCCCAGGGCGCGTGGTGGTGGTTCGTCCCGGCCGGCCTGGCGATCGCGGTCCTCGGTACCGCGCTGTCGTTGATCAACTTCGGCATCGACGAGTTCGTCAGCCCGCGGTTGCGCAGCAGCGGTCACACCCGGGTGAAGACCAAGGACGGGCGCACGGTCCGGATGCGGGTCGGTTTCACGCCCGTACTGACGACGACAGGCAAAGGCGCGCCGGTCACGCCTGTAGTACGAGTCGACGAGGTGAAGGGGACAGTTCAGTGAAGGCACCCGTGCTGGAGATCAGGGACTTCAACGTCGACTACGGTCTCGGCGACCAGGCCGTACGCGCGGTCCGCGACGTCACGCTCACGCTGCATCGCGGTGAGGTGCTCGGTCTGGCCGGCGAGAGCGGCAGTGGCAAGTCGACCCTCGCGTACGGCGTGACCCGGTTGCTGCCGCCGCCCGGGGTGATCAGTGGTGGTTCGGTGATCTACCACCCGCCCGGCGACCAGCCGTACGACGTGATGGGGCTGGCCGACGCGGAGCTGCGCGCGTTCCGCTGGGCGGAGACGTCGATCGTGTTCCAGGGTGCGATGAACTCGCTGAACCCGGTGCACAAGGTCTCCACCCAGATGCTCGACGTGATCCGGGCGCACGAGCCGCAACTGACTCCGCCGGCGCGAGTCGCCCGGGCGAAGGAGATGCTCAAACTGGTCGGCATCTCGGCCGACCGGATGGACGCGTATCCGCACCAGTTGTCCGGCGGGATGCGGCAGCGGGTGATGATCGGGATGGCTCTCGTGCTCGAGCCGCAGATCGTGATCATGGACGAGCCGACCACCGCGCTCGACGTGGTGATGCAGCGGCAGATCCTGGCTCAGTTGGTCGAGTTGCGCGAACGGCTGGACTTCTCGGTCCTGTTCATCACCCACGACCTGTCGCTGCTGGTCGAGTTCGCCGACCGGATCGCGATCATGTACGGCGGCCGGATCGTCGAGGAGGCCCGTTCGGCCGAGCTGTACAAGGACTCCCTGCATCCGTACAGCGAGGGACTGCTGCGATCCTTCCCGGCGCTGCGTGGTCCACGCCGTGAATTAAGTGGAATCCCGGGCTCGCCGCCCGACCTGCGCGGGATGCCCTCCGGCTGTGCGTTCCACCCGCGCTGCCCGCACGCGTTCGACCGCTGCTCGACGGAGATCCCGGTCCTCGGTGTCCCTGCTGCACGCAACGACCCGAATCGTTCGGTCGCCTGCTGGTTGCCCGGCCGTGTCCCGGTCGCCTGATCCACTGCCCCCGATTGGAGCCGGTACACCAACCATGAACTCACCAACTGCCCCCACCAGCGCGACCGAGGCGGCCACCCCGACCCAGGTCGACGCTGCGGCAGCTTCCACATTGATCGACAGCCTGCCGGCCGGTTTTCGGTGGGGCGTGGCGACCTCGGCGTACCAGATCGAGGGTGCTGTCGACGTCGACGGCCGGACCCCGTCGATCTGGGACACCTTCTGCCGTGTTCCGGGCGCGATCGATGGCGGCGACAACGGTGACGTCGCGTGCGAGCACTACACCCGGATGCCGGCCGACGTCGCCCTGATCAAGGATCTCGGGATGGACACCTACCGGTTCTCGGTGTCCTGGTCGCGTTTCCAGCCGCACGGCTCCGGTTCGGTGAACCCGGCTGGCGTGGCGTTCTACGATCGACTGGTCGACGAACTTCTTGCCCAGGGCATCGATCCGTGGGTGACCCTGTACCACTGGGATCTGCCGCAGGAACTCGAGGACGCTGGAGGCTGGCCGGCCCGCGACACGGCGTACCGGTTCGCGGACTACTCGATGCTGGTGTTCGAGGCGCTCAGCGATCGGGTCGACACGTGGACCACGCTGAACGAGCCGTGGTGTTCGGCGATGCTCGGGTACGCGTACGGCGTACATGCGCCGGGGCGGACGGAGTACCCGGCTTCCCTGGCCGCGGTGCATCACCTACTGCTCGGACACGGGTTGGCCACCGAACGGATGCGCAAGGCGGCTCCCCGGAAGGTCGATATCGGGATCACGCTCAACGCGGCCACGGCGTACCCGGCCAGTGACGCTAGGCACGACCTGGACGCGGCTCGCCGGGCGGACGGGATGGGTGCGCGGCTCTACCTCGATCCGCTCGTCCACGGTCGCTACCCGGCCGACGTACTCGCGGACCTCGCCTCCGCGGGAGTCGAGATCCCTGTGCAGGAAGGGGATCTGGCCACCATCTCGGCGCCGATCGATGTCCTCGGCATCAACTACTACTTCAGCCAGAAGTTCACCGGGTACGCCGAGGACGGCCGGACCACCGACGACGAGGGCCAGCCGATCACCCGGACCCTGCCGCTGAACCGGCCGCGCACCGCGATGGACTGGGAGATCGTCCCGGAAGGTTTCACCGATCTGCTGGTCCGGATCAGCAAGGACTACCCGGGGCTGCCGATGGTCGTGACCGAGAACGGCGCCGCCTTCGACGACGTACCGGACGAGAACGGGTACGTCGCCGACGAGGGCCGGACCGCGTACTTCGCCTCCCACCTCGCCGCCGTCGCCGAGGCGATCAACCAGGGCGCCGACATCCGCGGCTACCTGGCCTGGTCCTTGCTGGACAACTTCGAATGGGCCTACGGCTACGACAAACGCTTCGGCATCGTCCGAGTCGACTACAAAACCCAGACCCGAACCCCCAAACAAAGCGCCCTCTACCTCCGCGACCTAGCCCAACGACTACGCGCCAGGTGATAGGCGTACCTGCACCACTCAGTAACCCCCGCGGATCCGCGCTCGGCGGCGGGGCTCAGGCGTGGGGTTGGTAGTCCTGGGATGGTTAGTGAGTGGTGGGCGTACGGCCTCTGTCAGCACTCGAAGCGTCCTGGGCCTGGGCGGCTGATCTGGGGTAGCGTCCCCGCTACGGCCCAAGACGAGGGGAGTCACACGTGGGTGAGTACGTGCAGCTGGGGAATGTGAAGACCTGGTACGACGAGCATGGTGACGGTGATCCGCTGGTGCTGATGCACGGCGGGTTGGTGGATGCGCGGTTCTTCGAGCCCAACATCGGGGCGCTGGCCGAGCACTTCCACGTCTACACGCCCGAGCGGCGCGGTCACGGGCACACCCCGGATGTCGAGGGGCCGATCACGTACCAGCTGATGGCCGACGACACGATCGCATTCCTGGAGACGGTCGTGCGGGAGCCGGCCGACGTGGTCGGGCACAGTGACGGGGCGTTCGTCGCGATGCTGGTCGGGATGCAGCGGCCGGATCTGGTGAAGCGGCTGGTGCTGATCAGTGGTGGCTTCAGCAAGGAAGGCGAGGCTGCCCCCGACGAGGAGTGGAACGTCGACGTGATCGCGGAGTTCCTCGGCCCGGCGTACGGCGAGGTCTCCCCCGACGGCGTGGAGCACTTCAAGGTGGTGGCGACCAAGGTCGGCGAGATGGCCGCCAAGGAGCCGCATCTCCAGGCGTCCGAGCTCGCCGCGATCACGGCCCGCACGCTGGTGATGTTCGCCGACGACGACCTGGTGACGTTGAGCCACATGGTCGAGATGTTCGAGGCCATCCCGGACGCGGAGTTCGCGATCGTCCCCGGCACCTCCCACTTCCTCACCCATGAGAAGCCCGACCTGGTGAACCGGATCGTGGTCGACTTCCTGACCCTCGACCCGGTCCCCTTGGTCGCGCCAATCCGCCGAGCGCCTAACCCAGAGGCGTCACCCGCGTGAGCGGTGCCGGCGTGAGGGCCCGGTGAGTTCTCAGGTAGTCGGCGAAGGTTTCGTGGTCGGACGCGTTGCGGACCGGGTTGGTGGCTGATTTGAAGGCGGGGTAGCCGTCGGCGCCGATGACGGTGTAGGCGAGGGCGGCTACTCGGTAGGTGCGGGCCGGGTCCAGGGCGGTGCCGTTGATCTTGACGTCGGCGGGGTTGACCCGGTCGCCGATCGGGCGGCGGGTGTCGTAGGCGTAGGCCACGTTCGCGGAGACGGCGAGTGGGGCGAACTTCACGGTGCCGTCGAGTTGGGGCTGCCATTGCTGTTCGAGGACGGTGTCGAGTTGGGCGCCGGTGAGGCTCACGGTCAGGACGGGGTTGCCGTAGCCGTAGGACTCCCAGGACTCGCCGAGCAGGACCCGGCCGTCGGCGTCGCCCGGCTTGTTGCTGTTGGCAACCAGGAGATCCCCGCGCAGTGCGGTGCTGCCGGTCGCGGGTTTCGTGGCGATCAGGCCGAGGTCGGCGGGACCGTTCTGGCGCGCGGTCCAGAGGTGTACGTCGGCGGTGAGGTTGCCCATCGTGCTCTCACCGGCCGCGTTGGCGGTGCGTGTGAAGTCAGCGGTGATGGTCGCGACCGGTTCGGCGTACCGGCGCTCGCCCGCGGCGGTCCAGTAGTCGACGATCTTCTGCAGCTTCGGGTCCGGGGTGACCGTGCGGGTGACGGCGTGGTTGGTCGACGTGGTCTGGTCGCGCAGGACCTCACCGGTACGGCTGTCCAGTTGCAGGTTGATCTCGTTGATCAACCGGCCGTGGTTCGCCGCCTCGACGACCGGGCGCGGGTTGCCGGCAGGGTCGGGGAGGCTGCAGTTGAAGGCGGCATGCCAGTGACCGCTTACGATCGCGTCGATCTGCGGCGTCACCTGCTTGGCGATCTCGATCGCGGGTCCGGTCGGGCTGACGCAGTTGTCGTACGTCGCGGAGGCGTCGGTACCGCCCTCGTGCATGTTCAGCACGATCGCCTTCACCCCACGCCGGGTCAGGTCGGCCGCCGCCGCGTTCGCCGAGGCGACCGGGTCGAGCGCCTTCAGGTCCGGCTGGTACGACGTGGAGTTAACCGGGGTATCCGGCACGGTCAGGCCGATGAACCCGACCGGGTACCACCGGCCGGCGCCGCGGACCCAGCGGATCGTGTACGGCGCGACGATGGTCCGGCCCTTGGCGTCCACGATGTTCGCGGACTGGAAGTCGAAGTCGGCACCGTGGAACTGGCGGCCGGTGGAGTCGGTGAAGCAGCTGTCCACGCCGATCCGGCCGAAGCACTTGCCCTTCGCCATGTGGTCGACCAGGTGGCTCTTCGACACGTCGAGCTCGTGGTTGCCGACGCTGGAGAACTGCACCCCGAGCGCGTTCAGCACCTCGATGGTCGGCTCGTCGCCGTGCGCGTCCACCTCGAACGGCCAGCCGGCGAAGCTGTCACCGTCGGCGAAGAAGATCGAGTTCCGCTGCCCGGCCTGGATGGACTTCAGGTGCGTGGCCAGGTACGCCGCGCCGCCGACGACGACCGGTTTGCCGTCGGCACCGGCGATCGTGCCACCATCAGCCGGCGACGGCGGCCGCAAGTACCCGTGGAAGTCGGTGATCGAAACCAGCTGGACCGGTACCGGGGCGGCGGCCGCGGCAGCCTCGTCGGACGCGTCGGCGGCGGTAGTCAGTCCGGTGATCGTCGCCAGCGCGACGGCCACGGCAGCGCCAAGGCTGCGAAACTTGCGCATAAGTGTCTCCTGGTGGGCGAAGCCAAGCATCTATCGACACCATGAGACTGACGCAGAATGAACGGAATGTCACCGGCAAACGGCGAGTCGTCGACGTTCGAAGGAAAGTAACCCCCCTTGTGTCCGAAGAACCGAGGGCTATAGGCCACGATTCTTCGGACGCGAGCAAGCGGAGCTTGGGGCCCCAGGGCGGGGGTCAGGGCGGGGGCGGGGCGGAGCCACCCGGACCAGCCCGAGACCGAGCTCGCGGGGGCGCCGCTAGCCGTTCCAGCCGCTCCCCTGCTTCACCCGGGCTCCGAGGGCGGAGGGCTTGCCGGGGTAGAGGTACATGTCGCCGCCGGTGTTGGCGACCGTGATCAGGTCCGGGATCTTGTCGCCGTTCATGTCGCCCACGCCGGTGAGCGAGCGCATCCCGTTCCAGCCGCCGGAGCCGATCTCGACCCGGCTGGTGCCGCCACCGAAGGCGAGCCCCTTGTAGAGCCACAGCTTCCCGGTGGCCGGATCGACCGTGACGAAGTCGGGCTTGCCGTCGCGGGACAGGTCGCCGACCGCGGCCAGCTTGGTCAGCTTGCTCCAGCCGTGGCCGATCTCCTTGCGGGTGCCGAGCCCGTTCGTCTTGCCCGGGTACGCCCACAGCTTGCCGGTGGACTTCTCGATCGTGACCAGGTCCGGCTTCGCGTCACCGGTGATATTGCCGATCCCGATCAGGTCGCGCATACCGTTCCAGCCGCCGGTGCCGATCAGGATCCGGGTGCTGCCGGCCAAGTCCGGCCCGCGGTACAGCCAGAGCTTGCCGGTCGACTTCTCGATCGCGGCGACGTCCGCCTTGCCGTCGCCGGTGAGGTCTCCGACCCCGGTCAGCTCGGTGTAGGCGTTCCAGCCGGTGCCGAGTTTGACCGCGTTGCTGCCGCCCAGGAAGGCGCCCTGACCGTTGTTCGTGTACCGGTAGAGCGCGCCCGTCGGCCGGTGCACCGCGATCATGTCGGCCAGGCCGTCACCGCTCTGGTCGCCGGCGTTGGTGAGATCTGCGTCCGAGTGGCCGGACACGTACGACAAACCGTACTGCTGCATGGTCGCGTTCAGTGCGGCGGCCGACAACGTGTGCGTGCCGCCGGACGGCTTCCACGGGTCCCAGACGGTCAGCGTCTTCGCCGTCAGGTCGTAGCCGTAGATCAGGATGGCGTGGCCGAAGTGGCCGGACATGCCCTTGTTCCAGGGCAGCTTCTCCATCCAGACACCGATCTTCGGCGCCCGCTTCAAAGTGCCGATGTCGTACGCCGCCCAGTTCAGCAGGTTGGTCGCGTTCCCGGTGGTGTCGGTGTTCCAGACCGAGTACGCGAGGGGGTTGACGTACTTGTTGATCACCGGCAGCGCGGTCTTGTCCCAGGTGCCGGAGGTGGTGGTGCCCATCTGCTTGGCGAGCGACTCCTGGGTGACGCTGACGCCGAAGGTGCCGAGGACGACCGAGCTCGACGCGGGCACGCAGTTGTAGTTGGTGCTCTGGTACACGCCTTTGATCGACAGCTTCGCCGAGGTCGGCGCCGCCGCGGCCGCACGGGCGACCGCAGCGGCAGTCTTGGGTCGCGCTTCCACACCTGGGCTGACGTCACCAGCCGTGGTCGATCCGGCCGGGCGCGTGACGCCCGTGGCCGCGTTGGGTGCCGCGGCGGCCTGCTCGGTCTCGCTCAGCGCGATCGAACCCGTGGCCGGCGGCAACTGCTCGGCGTCCGGGGTGGTACCGGTGTCCGCGGTGGCCATGTGCGCGACGCCGCCGACGACGAGCCCGAGGCTCACCAAGGTCGCGGCGCCGAGCTTCCACTGCTGACGAAGCTTCATTCAAGTCCTCACAACTTCGGGCGGATGATCGACGTACACCCAAACACGGCAGAGGGGCAGACCGGCGTCCGGTCTGCCCCTCTCGACTGGCTGCTTCAGGACCTGTCAGCAAGCAGCCGTCGGTGCCGCCCAGTCGGCGCGATCGTCAGGGGCCTTCCTGTTGCGTGGCGCTGGAGCGAGCGCGATCGAGGTCGAGCAAGGACTTGGCGAGCAGCGCGCTCGCGGCATCTGCCGCCCGATCCGGGTCGCGGTCACGAATGGCGTCCAGCACGGCTGCGTGAGCCGGCGTCGGGTCGTCGTCCTCGACGGCACCGTGGACGAGGACGTCCCGGGCAGCCAGACCAGCCTCCAGGACAACCTCCATCCGCGTGAGCAGTTCGTTGTGGGTGGAGGCCAGCAAAGCCCGATGGAACGCGAGATCGGCCTCGACGGCGTTGCCGCGACCTGCCGCGGCGGCGGACATGAGTTCGAGTGCACGCTCCATCGCGGCGATGTCCCCCTCGTCGTGGCGAACAGCCGCCAGGCGCGCGCTCGCCGGTTCGAAGATGCCGCGAACCTCGGCCAGATCGTCCAGGAACTGGGTGTCCGCGCGACCGCCGAACTGCCAACGGATCACGTCCGGGTCGAGCAGGCGCCACTCGCTGCGTGGCTGGACGAAGGTGCCACGCTTCTGCCTGGCATCGACGAGGCCTTTCGCCTTCAGCACGCGCAGCGCCTCACGCACGACGGTCTTACTGATGTCGAGCTCGGCCTCCAGCGCGACGACGTCGATGGTCTCACCCTCGGCCAGGCGGCCGCCCACGATTCGCTGGCCGAGTTCCTCGACCACCTCCCCGTGGATGCCCCGCCCGCTGTAACCGCCTGCCCTGATTCTGTTCATGCGCAGTCCTTACCACGCTCCCAGCCACTGCCGATGACGGGGCTGGTTCCGTCGCAGACCACTTTACATGAATACATTTTTTATGACTACATCTTGACAGGCCGCGCTCCCTCGATCCAGGCTCGCAGTGAAACGACAGGAGCTCGCCTGGCCGCCATCCCTGTGCGGGTGACCACGGACAAGCGTGAGATGGGAGATCGACATGAGGCGTTGGCGTCTCGGGCGCCGTGGCCGTACGGCGCTGTTGGGTGGCCTGGCACTTTTGCTGGCACTGGGCGGGTGCGGATCCGGTGATGACAGCGCGGACACCGGTACCCAGCGGACCCCGGGCCAGAAGGTCCAGCTCGTCTTCTGGTCCTGGGTGCCAGGCGTGGACAAGGCGGTGGCTCTGTGGAACTCGCAGAACCCGGACGTGCAGGTCAAGCTGGAGAAGATCCCGGCCGGTGGCAGCGGCGGATATGCCAAGATGCACGCTGCCCTGGAGGCCGGTAAGGGAGCACCGGACCTCGCACAGGTCGAGTACCAGAACATCCCCGAGTTCCTGCTCGAGGAAGGCCTGGTCGACCTGTCGAAGCACGGCGTCAAGGACAGCCAGAGCAAGTTCGTCGACTGGCAGTGGCAGCAGGTCGCCTATGGCGACGGTGTGTACGCCGTACCGCAGGCGTCCGGTCCGATGGGGTTCTTCTACCGGTCCGACCTGTTCCAGAAGTGGGGCATCACCGCGCCGAAGACGTGGGCGGACTACAAGGCCGCCGCGGCGACGATCCGGCAGGAGGATCCCAAGGCCTACATCGGCACGTTCCCGCCGGGCAACTCGGCGTGGTTCACCTCGCTCGCGTGGCAGGCGGGTGCCAAGTGGTTCTCCGTGGACGGTGACACGTGGGTGGTGAATATCGACACCCCGGAGACCCTCAAGGTGGCGGAGTACTGGGACGGCCTGGTTCGCGACAAACTCGTCGCGACCGAACCCGACTTCGCGAACGCCTGGTACAAGCATCTGCAGGACGGCCAGATCGCCGGCTGGGTCAGCGCGCAGTGGGGCGACTCGATCCTGATGGGCAACGCGCCGAAGACCTCTGGCAAGTGGCAGGTGGCCCCGATGCCGCAGTGGGAGGGTGCGCAGTTCGCATCCGCCAACTGGGGCGGTTCGTCCACCGCGGTACTCAAGGGTGCGAAGTACCCCGCGGAGGCCACGAAGTTCGCCGTCTGGCTGAACACCGACCCGAAGAGCATCGACCTGCTGATCCAGGGCGGCTACGGCTGGCCCGCCGCCAAGGACGCGCTGCAGGGATCCGCACTGGACAAGCCCTACCCGTTCTTCGGCGGCCAGAAGATCAACGACGTGTTCGCCGAGGCCGACACAGCGATCGACAAGGACTGGGCGTGGATTCCCACCACGCCGGCCGTGTACCAGCACCTCAACGACGGATTCCAGCGGGCGATCTCCGGTCAAGGCACGTTCGTCGACGCCGTCAAGACAGCCCAGGCCAAGACCGTCGCCGATCTCAAGGCCAAGGGCCTGCAGGTTCGCGCCGACTGACAACCACGGTCCGGCGCCCGTCCACGGGGTGGGCGCCGGACCCAGACTCCCCGGAGCCTTGAACATGACGACATGGAGTACGCGGCGGCGTGCGGTGGCAGGCTTCCTGATGCCCTTCCTGCTGCTGTACGCGGCGTTCTTCATCCTGCCGATCGGCTACGCGGTCTATCAGAGCCTCCTCAAGACCGAGCGCTCGGGCCCGCTCGGCCTGGGCGGTTCGCGCCGGGTGTTCGCCGGACTGTCCAACTACGCCTCGGCCCTGACCGACCCTGGATTCGTCGACAGCATCCTTCGGGTGCTGGTGTTCGCCGCCGTACAGGTCCCCTTGATGATCACGCTGGCGACGGCACTCGCACTGCTGCTCGACTCGGCATCGGCGCGTGGCGTGCCACTCTTTCGCGGCGCCTACTTCCTCCCGTACGGCGTCCCGGGCGTGATCGCCTCGATTCTGTGGGGATTCCTCTACATTCCGGGCGTCAGTCCGATCGTGGACATCCTCGGCAAGACCGGCATCCAAGCCGACTTCCTCGGCTCCGGCACCGTGTTGTGGTCGGTCGCGAACATCGTCACCTGGGAGTTCGCCGGCTACAACATGCTCGTGGTGGTCGCGCAGCTAAAGGCCATCGACTCCGACCTCTACGAGGCAGCCCGCATCGACGGCGCGAACGCCTGGCAGGTGGTCCGGCACGTCAAGCTCCCGCTGATCCGGCCCGCGATCGTACTGACCACGGTCTTCACAATCATCGGCAGCCTGCAGCTGTTCGCGGAGCCGCTCGTCCTGCGCCCGATCAGTACGGCGATCAACACGTCGTACACGCCGAACCTGGCGGCCTACACGCAGGCCTTCGTCAACAACAACTACGGCCTGGCCGCGGCGCAGGCGGTCATTCTTGCGATCGTCGCCTGTGTGTTCTCGTTCGGCTTCCTCCGTCTTACCGGGCAGAGGGGTGACAAGCGGTGACCACGCTCACGGACCAGCCGGCGACCACTGCACAACCGCCTTCCGCGCCGCGACCAAAGCGTCGTACCAGGTCGGCGCAGCAGCCGGCGCTGGGCTGGCGGATTGTCGTCGTCGGGCTGCTGACGGTCTTCGCGCTCTACTTCCTACTGCCCGTCTACTGGCTGATCGTCGCGGCCACGAAATCGACAGGCGATCTCTTCGGCAGTTTCGGGCTCTGGTTCACCCAGCCGCAGCTGTGGGAGAACGTCCAAAACGTCCTGACGTACGACGGCTCAATCTATCT
This sequence comes from Kribbella caucasensis, assembly GCF_004361855.1. GTDB lineage: Bacteria > Actinomycetota > Actinomycetes > Propionibacteriales > Kribbellaceae > Kribbella > Kribbella caucasensis. Next base: position 46,971 of record NZ_SNWQ01000002.1, on the reverse strand, counting down.
GCGCTGGACCCTCAACAGCATCCTGTACGCCGGTGCCGGCGCGGCGATCGCGACGCTGCTGGCCGCGATGGCGGGGTACGCGATGGCGAAGTACGAGTTCCGCGGCCGCGAGGGGGTCTTCAACGTGATCCTCGCGGGCGTGCTCATCCCCGGCACAGCGCTCGCTCTGCCGCTGTTCCTCCTCTTCTCCGAGCTCGGCCTGGCGAACACCTACCTGGCCGTCCTGCTCCCATCGGTCGTGAGCCCGTTCGGTGTGTACCTGTGCCGGATCTACGCGGCTGCCGCCGTACCCGACTCGCTCGTGGAGGCGGCGCGCATCGACGGCGCCGGCGAAGCGCGCATCTTCACCGCGCTCGCCCTGAGGATCATGGCGCCGGCGTTGGTCACGATCTTCCTGTTCCAGTTCGTGGGGATCTGGAACAACTACTTCTTGCCGTTGGTGATGCTGTCCGACCCGAAGCTCTACCCGATCACCCTCGGCCTCACCTCATGGCAGTCGTTCGCCGATCGTCAGCCGGACCTGTACCAACTGACCGTCGGCGGCGCCTTCCTGTCCGTCATACCGCTGATGATAGCGATCCTCGTCCTGCAGCGCTTCTGGCGCAGCGGCCTGACCGAGGGAAGCGTCAAGGGATGATCCGCCAACCTGTGAACGGAGTCTCCATGCCCTCCCGAAGAACCGTCCTGAAGGCCGGCGTGCTCGCTGCCGCGCTGCCGAGTCTCACGGTCCCGCGCGCCTTCGCCAGTACGACGCCCTCGCTTCCACCACACGGAGAACGGGAACCCGCCGGCACGCGGATCGAGCGGATCGCCGGCACCGGTGTCCTGTTCCAGTACGGCGAGGTGGTGCCGTCCTTCGACGGATGGGCACACCAGGAGCCGACGAGGGCCTACCGCAGCCTCAATGGCAACTGGGCGTTCCGCTTCGATCCGGACGACACAGGACTGTCCGGCGGATGGCACTTGCCCGGCGCCGACGTATCCGGATGGGACCGGATCGCCGTGCCGTCCTCCTGGGATTTGAAGGATGACCCGGACTGGGGCAGCTATGACGGCACGGGCTTCGGCAGTGGTACGGCGTTCCAGGACGGGTATGCCTGGTATCGCACCGAGCTCCGGGTGCCGGGCGCCTGGGTCGGGAAGCAGATCCGGCTGATGTTCCTGGCGGTGAACTACCGCGCGGACGTGTGGGTGAACGGGCGGTTCATCGGGTCGCACGAGGGTGGGCACACACCGTTCGCGCTATCCGTCGGCAATGCGCTGCAGCCCGGTTCCGGCGCGGTGATCGCGGTTCGCGTACACCGTCGTGCCGACTTCACGGACTACCAGACGGGCACCGGACCGCTCAGCGATCCGCTCGCCGTGCCGTGGAAGCCGGTCGACTACTGGCCCTACGCGGGTATCACTCGCTCGGCGTGGCTGGAAGCCGTTCCGCAGGTGACGATCGCGAAGGTGCTCGTCTCGGCCCAGGACGGCCGATTCGAGACCCGCGTCGTGGTCGCCAACCACGGCCCTCGGCGATTCAGCGGCGAGGTGGTGGTGAAGCCGGGTCACGGCACCAGCCGTGGCGTCGTACCCGTGAGCCTCGCGGCCGGCGAGGTAGCGGTCGTTGCCGCGTCGCTGGAGATTCCAGGGGCGCCGCAGTGGCGGACGGACCGTCCACGGTTGCTCAGGGCAACTGTCGAGGTGCGCTCGCGGGATCGGGTTGTCGTCGACCAATTGTCGACGACGTACGGCGTTCGATCGGTGCAGGTCGACCGCTCGCTGCTGAAGGTCAACGGTGAACCACAGTTCCTGAAGGGATTCAACTGGCACGAGGAATCCGCCGCACATGGTCGGTCGATGACGATCGCGGAGTACGACCACGAGCTCGGCCACGCTCTGGACACTGGCGCGAACCTGCTCCGCAACTGCGTCTACAACCGGCATCCGTACGTCTACGACTGGGCGGACAGGCATGGCGTGTTCGTCATGGACGACATCGACAACATGTGGATGAACACCGACCAGGAACGCGTCCAGACCGAGCGCTACGGACTGTCCCGGGCGCTCGCCGCGACGATGGCGTGGAATCAGCACAACCGGCCGTCGGTCATCCTGTGGTGCCTGCAGAACGAATCGGAGATCGACGCGAACGGCGGACCGGTGTACCGCGCCTGGCTGCAAGACATGAAGGACGCGATCAAGGCGCTCGACATCCAGAACAGGCCCGTCACCTGGGCGTCGGCGACGTCCTGGGACCCGGCGTTCGACATCGCCGACGTCGTCGGCTTCAACGAGTACTTCGGCTACTTCTACGGCAAGAACGAGGACCTCGGCCCCACCATCGACGCGGTGCACCAGAACCACCCGGACAAGCCGATCATCATCACCGAGAACGGATCTTGGTCGTATCTCGGCAAGCACGGTCCGGACACCGAGCAGGGCAACGAGGAGTGGCACGCCGCCAACTTCCGCTCGCACTGGCAACAGGTCACCGATCGCCCGGACTACGTGGCGGGCTACCTGTTCTGGGTGCTGAAGGACTACAAGCAGCGGCTGGGCTACAACGAGGAGCTCAACGGCATCTCCACCATGGGCCTGCTCGGCTTCGACTCCACCACCCGACGCCTCGTGTACGACGACTTCGCCGCCGCGGCGCTCCCGGAAGGTCGATGACCGTTGATCCCTTCACACCTGCCACAGCGTCTGACGATCACGCTCTGGGACTTCTCGTGGTACACCCAGACCACCGTCGATGAACCTTTTCACGATGTCGAAGCGGCTTTCGATCAGGCCGTCGAGCGCGGTTACAACACGGTGCGGATCTGCGCCATGCCCTACCTCCTCTTCGGTGACCACGGCATCGACACCACTCGACTGCGCATCGCAGGTATGGGCGGCTCCGTCGGCGCTCGCACCCGCTGGTACGACGTGCGGGGTGGTGCCGTCATCGACGGCCGGCAACGACTGCGCGAGCTCTTCGAGGCGGCACGGCGGCATGACTGCTTCGTCATCCTCTCGTCCTGGGAGTACCAGCAGAGCCCCGCCTTCCTCGAGACCCGCGACTGGTACGACGCCCTGGTCGACGTCGCGCCCGAAGAGCGTCATCGGACCATGGCTTTGGCGATGTCGGATCTCGTGCAATACCTCAAGGACTGCGACCTGGCCGATCGCATCGCGTACGCGGAGTTGCACAACGAGGTCGACCTGAGCCGGCTGCGCGACGTCGGCAACGATCCGTACTGGGCCCAACGCGGCCATGTCTCGGAGGCCGTCGACCTGATGCGCAAGCGCCACCCCGATATTCTTTCGACCTCCTGTTACGGCATCACGCCGTACCTCGACATGGACGCCGTTGCGGACAACGGCCAGGTCGCCCACTTCCACGTCTACGTGTACGGCGTGCTGTCGGCACTCGAGGAGTGGGCCGGCGTCCGCGTGTCGCCGCCAGAATTCCCGCGCCCTGCCCTGCAATCTCTCCTGCGGGAGGACGCGCCGGATTTCGGCGCCTACGCCACGGAGGCTGACCAGTGGCGGCTCGACGCGACCGGTGTGTCGGCGAGCATGTTCTACAGCTACGACTGGGTCGATCCGGTCAAGTGGGATCGCTGGCTCTACGAGAACTACGGCGACTACCGCGTCGCGATGCTGCAGGCGATCGACGATCGGCTCGACGTGATAGCACGCTGGGCATCGCGTCGTGACATCCCGGCGGTCATCGGCGAAGGGTGGATCGGCTACACCCCGCTGCTCGCCGACTTCGAGGACGGCCCGGTCGGCCAGAGCATCGCCGAGTACGCGGTCGAGAAATGCATCGAGCACGGTTTCTGGGGCACCGTCCTCGGCTCCAACTCAGCACCACACCACCCGGGCTGGCGCAACGTCGAGTGGCAACGCCGCTGGAATCGCCGCCTGCTGAAGGCCTGATCGCGCAGGCCCAGGGCAAGATATTGTCATAAAATATGGGTATAATCCCTGGCTCGGGTGTAGGCGATCCAGGCCTGACATGAAGGAGGACGACGTGCGGCTGGGTGGACGGGTGATCGTGGTGACCGGCGCGGCCACCGGTATCGGCGCTGCCTGCGTCCAGCGGTTCCTCGATGAGGGCGCATCCGTCGTCCAGCTGGACGTCAAGCCGTGCAAGGAGATCCCCGATCGCGCGATCGCAGTACTCGGTGATGTGGCGTCGCCGGATACGTGGGCCGAGGCGCTCTCGCGCGGGCGGGACGAGCTGGGACCGATCAGCGGACTGGTCAGCAACGCCTTCACCCTCGACGTCTTGCCGGCGCACGACCTCTCACCGGTGTCGTGGCAGCGGCAGCTCGACGTCAACCTCACCGCCGCGTTCCTCGGCTTCCGCAGCCTGTACGGCGACCTGTCGGCCACGCGTGGCTCCGTGGTGCTGGTGTCGTCGGTACACGCGGTCATCGGGCTGCCCGGACATCCGGCGTACGCCGCGACGAAGGGCGCACTGGTTTCGCTGGGGCGGCAACTCGCGGTCGAGTACGGCGGGACGATCCGGGTGAACACGGTGCTGCCGGGTCCGGTGGAGACGGCCGCGTGGGATCGTGTCGATGCGGACGGCCGGGAGCAGAGTGCGCGGGCGACAGCGGTCGGGCGGCTGGGCCGGCCGGATGAGGTGGCGTCGGTGGTGGCGTTCCTGCTGTCGGAGGAGGCGTCGTTCGTGACGGCGGCGAACTGGACGGTCGACGGCGGCTGGTCAGCGGTCAAGGACTCCGCATGAGCGGCTCGAAGGCGACTCGTGGTTCAAAGGCGCGGGGTGCGACGAGTGCGTCCAAGGCTCGGGGTGGCAGGTGAAGATCGAGCGGATCGAGACGTTCCTGGTCCCGCCACGGTGGTTGTTCTGCCGGATCGAGACGAGTGACGGCGTCGTCGGCTGGGGTGAACCCGTGGTCGAGGGACGAGCCGAGGTCGTCCGGACCGCGATCGAGACACTGTCGGAGTACCTGATCGGCCAGGACCCACTGCAGATCGAGCGGCACTGGCAGGTCCTGTCCAAGGGCGGGTTCTACCGAGGCGGCCCGGTGCTGAGCAGTGCGGTCGCCGGGCTCGACCATGCGCTGTGGGACATCGCAGGCAAGGTGTACGGCGCTCCCGTCGCGGCCCTGCTCGGCGGCCGCGTCCGGGATCGGGCTCGCGTCTATGCGTGGGTCGGTGGCGACGAGCCGGGTGAGATCGCGGCGCAGGTGGGCGAGCAGGTCGCGGCCGGGATGACCGCGGTGAAGATGAACGCCAGTGGCCGGATCCAGCCGTCGCCATCGCTGGCGGAGATCAAGTCCATTGTGTCGCGGCTGGCAGCCGCGCGGTCGGTGCTCGGCGACTCGCTCGACGTCGCGATCGACCTGCACGGGCGGGTCGGGGTCGCGGGAGCGCGGCGGATCCTGCATGCGGTCGAGGATCTGCATCCATTGTTCGTCGAAGAACCGGTACTGCCGGAGCAGTTGCACCAGTTGCCGGAGGTGGTCGGACGTTCGACTGTGCCGGTGGCGTTGGGCGAACGCCTGTACAACCGGTCGGATTTCGTACCGGCTTTGAACGCGGGAGTCGCGGTCGTGCAGCCCGATGTGTCGCACGCCGGGGGGATCTCGGAGCTGCGGCGAATCGCAGTACTGGCCGAGACGCATGGGGCGTCGTTCGCGCCGCATTGCCCGTTGGGGCCGATCTCGCTGGCGGCGAGTCTCCAGGTGTCCTTCGCAACGCCGAACTTCCTGATCCAGGAGCAGAGCCGGGGCATCCACTACAACCTGGAGAGTGACCTGACGTCGTACGTCGTCGATCCGGCGCCGTTTACCTGGGTCAATGGGTACGCGGAGTGGAATCCCCTGCCAGGGTTGGGCATCACGGTCGACGAGGAGGCGGTGCGCGCCGCGGATCGGAAGGGCCATGCGTGGCGCAATCCGATCTGGACCCACGAGGACGGATCGTTCGCGGAATGGTGACGGCCGTGGTACCGGCGTCGGGTGAGCTGACCTGGCGGCTCACGGTGTCCGCGTCCGCCAGGTCAGCCTGATGCTCTCGCTACCCGAGCGGGAGGTCGAGGACCGCGTTCGGGATGGTGGTGGCGTTGGCGGTGCGGATGCTGTTGAGCTCGGTCGAGGTGAGGGCGCGCTTGTAGATGCGGACCTCGTCGAGCGAGCCGTCGAAGTGGTGGGCTCCGTCGAGGCGCTGGCCGACGTACATCTTGAACGGACGGCCAGGGCTGATCGAACCGGTCGGGGCAGCGACGCTGGCGATCTGGGCGCCGTCGACCCAGATGGCAAGCGTTCCCGCCTTGCGTTGCAGAGCGACGTGGTGCCAGGCGTTGTCGTTGTATGCCTTGGTCGTCACCACGGATGCGGTCGACCCGTTGACTGTGATCAGACCCTTGATCCGCGCGCTGGCGGGTTCAGCACGCAGCCAGAATTGGGAGAACTCGTTGATCCCGTAACCCCAGAAGATCGCCTGGCTCGCCGTACTCGCGCCGTACTTGATCCACGTCATCGCGGTGAAGTCACCGGATCCGAGCGCCAGCGATTCGGCGTACGGGAGCTGGATCGCGTCGTCGACACCGTCCAGGTCACGCCCCTGGCCGAACTTCCCGGCGACCGCCGTCGAACCGCCCCGAAGGTAACTGTGGTTACCGAGGCCGGACACGTCGGGCGTGGTCGGACCGCTGGCGCCGTCGGGGTGACCGATGTCGGTCTCGGTGAACCGCGCGAACCGGACCTGGTCGCGCGCGTCGACCGCACCGCCTTCGTACAGCAGGCCGATCTCGCCGGTGTCGAGCAGGGTCATGTCCGAGTAGCCGGACCATTCGCTGGTGATCCGGGTGCCTTCGTCGACGGTCTGCCACGTCTTCCCTTCGTCGAAGCTGGACCTGAGCGTCATGTACCGGCGCCGCTCGGGATCGGCCGGCGCGGCGAACAGGATCCTGTTGTACTTCGCACCTTGATCAATCGCCCGCAATCTCAGCAGCGAGCCCTGTACGACGGGAGTGGTGAGACCCGCGATCGTCTGGAACGGCGCAGCGAAGGTCTCGCCACCATCGTTGCTGACGGCAAATGCTCGACTGGCGCCGGCACTGCCTCCGTTGTTACGGGCGCCGGCGTAGACCCCGCCGTCGACTTTCTCCACGACACTAATCTCCTGCGGGACCATCCCATCGGACCGCACATCGGTCGCGCCCTTGCGCCAGGTCACGCCGTGATCATCGCTGTAAACCAACTGCCCGGCCTGCTGTCCGTCGACGCTGTAGTTCGTCCCGACGACGAGGCGGCCCTTGTGTGCACCCCGGGCCAACTGGATGCCGTGCACCGGTCCGGTCGCGTACCAACTCCAGGTCGGGTCATCGATCTCGCTGAGGAGGGATCGGGCCTTACTGAACGTGCGACCGTCGTCGTCGCTGTACTGCACGTACGGCGTCCGCGGCAGGTTGGTGCCGGTACCCGGGTCCATGGTGCTGAGCAGGATGATCCGGCCGGTCTCCAGGTCGACGACCGGCGCCGGGTTGCCCCGGGTCGCCACGGCGTTCGGATCCGAGTCGGTGCCGGAGAGCACGATCTGCTGCGCGGACCAGGTACGCCCGTCGTCCTCGGACCGGCGCATCACCAGGTCGATCTCCTGGGAATCGCCGCACCAGGTTCGTCTGGCTTCGGCGAATGCGAGCAGTGTTCCGGTCTTCGTCCGGACGATGGCCGGGATCCGGTAACAGCCGTAGCCGGCGTTGCCCTTGTCGAACAACACGGTCTGAGTGACGGCGGCGGCCGCGGGTGGGGTTTGATCTGGGGTGCTCAGCAACACGGTGCTGAGCAGGGCCAGGGCGAGGGTTGGGAACACCAGACGTCGGAATCTGGGCATGATGGCTTGCCTTCCGGTGAGCAGAAAGTTACTGGGCGGATTGCTCACTTGGAAAAATATCCACATCGGCGATGTCCAAACCTGAGACATCCCACGTCCTATGTATGGATCGATCCAATAGGTTGGAGCCCAGGAGGAGATATGGACTTACTGGCAGAGCTGACTGACCGGAAACTGCTCGCGATCATCCGCGCCGACGGACCGGATCGGGCGCTGGAGTGCATCCAGACGCTGGTCGGCGCGGGGATCACCGCGCTGGAGGTCTCGCTGACCACGCCGGGTGCGGTCGAGGCGATCGCGAAGGCCCGATCGGAGTTCGACCCGTCGGTGCTGATCGGCGCCGGGACCGTCGTGACGCCGGCGCAGGCCGATGAGGTGGCCGCGGCGGGAGCGGGGTTTGCGGTGACGCCCGCGATCACGCGTGGTGCGGCGCAGAGTGTGGAGATCGGGCTCCCGCTGTTGTGCGGTGCGCTGACCCCGACCGAGATCGTCAACGCACTCGACCTAGGCGCGCTCGCCGTGAAGGTCTTCCCGGCGAAACTCCACGGCCCCGGCTACCTCCGCGAACTCCACGCGCCTCTCCCCGACGCACCACTGATCGCCGTCGGCGGGGTCGACGCGGTGACCGCCCCGCAGTACCTCGCCGCCGGCGCCCTGGCCGTTGGCGTCAGCTCCCCTCTGTTAGGCGACGCCGCCACCGGGGGCTCCCAGTCTGACCTCGCCGCCCGCGCCTCCGCCTTCCTCAAAGCAGTGAGCGATGTTTGAGGCCCAACCGCACGAGGCAGTAGAGGTACTCACACTCGGCGAGACGATGGTGTCGCTGCGCACCGTACGCGCGATGCGGCTCGGCGGCGACGCGCACCTGTCCATCGCGGGTTCGGAGAGCAACGTGGCGATCGGCCTGGCCCGGCTCGGTCACCACGCCGCCTGGGTAGGTGCTGTAGGCAACGATGAGCCCGGGCGGTTGGTCCAGCGCACCCTGCGGGCCGAAGGTGTCGACACCTCGTGGCTGCGATTCTCCGACGAGTCGTTCACCGGTTTCATCGCCTTCGACCAGCCTGCCCACGACATCACCCGGGTCAGCTACCACCGCCGCGGTTCGGCCGGATCGACCTTGACCGCCGACGAATGCGTTGCCGCGCTCAAGGCGTCGTCGCCAATCCTGCTCCACGTCACCGGCATCACGCCCGCACTCTCTGACACGGCCCGCGCGGCAACCGCGGCCGTAGTACAAGCTGCGTCTGCCGCCGGGGTGCGGGTTTCCCTCGACGTGAACTATCGCGCCCGCCTGTGGTCGCGCCCCGAAGCAGCCGCAGCCCTCCGTGAACTACTCCCCTCGGTACACACGATCTTCGCCTCAGAGGACGAGCTCGACATCCTCACCGACGCCGACGAACCAATCGCCGCCCTCCTGTCCGCAGGCGCTGAGGACGTCGTCGTCACCGCCGGCGGCAAGGGCGCCTGGTCCCACTCCCCCGCCGGCACCCTCCACCAGCCCGCCCTCCCCGTCACGGTCGTCGACAGCATCGGCGCCGGCGACGCGTTCGTATCCGGCTACCTCTCCGCCACCCTCGACCACCTCACCCCCGAAGCCCGCCTCACCCGAGCCACCTCCTCCGGCGCCTTCTGCGTAGGCGCCCACGGCGACTGGGAATCCCTCCCCACCCGCGACGACCTGACCCTCCTAACCCACACCCACGGCACCGCCCTCCGCTAGCCGTCCGGCCGATCCGGGGAGGGGAATGTGTTACCACGGGTGCCAACAGCCGCCCCAGACACCGCGAAAACCCTCCCCAGTCCAGCCAGCAACGGCACGCCGGTCCGGCAGGTGCGGATCACCGCGGCGGCCCACTTCCGACGGGTCCCAACCCTCGCGACCCCGCCCCACGATCAGATCAAGTCGGCCTGCGCCTCTATTTCGGCTTCGGGGTCGATGGGGAGGACTATCTTGAAGCGGGTGTCGCCGGGCTGGGACTCGACGCGCAGGTCGCCGTGGTGTTTCTTGACCACGATCCGCCAGGAGATGTCCAGGCCGAGACCGGTGCCCTCGCCGATCGGCTTGGTGGTGAAGAACGGCTCGAAGATGCGGCGGCGGATCTCCGGCGGGATGCCCGGTCCGGTGTCGCCGATCTCGACCACCGCGTAGGCGCCGTCGCGCTTGGTCCGGATCGTCAGCGTGCCGGAGCCGCCCATCGCGGAGACGGCGTTGTCGATGACGTTGGTCCACACCTGGTTGAGCTCCGCCGCGTACGCCGGGATCGGGGGCAGCTCGGGATCGAACTCCTTCACCACCTCGATGCCCTGCAACTTGCCCGACATCATCACCAGCGTCGACTTCAGCAGTTCGCGCAGATCCACCACCTGGTACGGCGCGCGGTCGATCTGCGAGTACTGCCTGGCGGCGCCGACCAAGGTGGAGATCCGGGTGACCGAGTCGTCGATCTCGTTCATCAGCGACTCGGTGTCGATCGTGTACATCAACCACCGGACAGCACCTTCGAGGTACGCCGGGCCGACGGCCGCCAGCACCTCCTCCATCCATTCGACATCCAGCCCGACCGAGGCCAGCACGGGCGCCACGTCCCAGCTGGAGGTCACGTCGTGATCGTCGAGCCAGTCGGACAGCGAGTCCTCGGCGTCGGACAGCTCGATCGGCGAGACCTCCTTGGCCTTCGCCTTGGCCACCCGCTCGACCGCGGCCTCCTGCAACTCGACGATCTGGTGCAGCTTGGTCGCGTCAAGGGTGCCGTCGGCAAGCATCGCGAGCTTGGACCGCATCCCGGCGACCCGCTGCCGAAGGGTGGCAGCGGCCCGAACCGCTGCGGCGGCGGGGTTGTTGAGCTCATGGGTCAACCCGGCGGACAAGGAGCCCAGGGCAAGCAACCGCTCGCGCTCCCCCATCGTCTGGTTGGTCCGCCGCATCCCCGACACGAACCCGTCGATCAGGTGCACCGCCATCGGGAACCAGCGGTTCATCATATCGGCCATCACACTGGCGTCGATCACGAAGAACGACGACGGCCTGGTGACCCGCATCGTCGTACCGTAGGCGGTGCCTTCGTCGGCTCCGAGGAACGCTGTCACCGCGCCCGCATAGACGCCGCGCTGCGAGGTGCGGTTGACCTCCACCTCCTCGCCGTGCGACATCTTGCACATCCGGATCTCGCCGTCCAGCAGGACGTAGCAGCAGGTGCCGACCTCGCCCTCGGCGAAGACGATGCCCTCCTCGACGTTCTGCACGTGACCTGAATTCGCCAGCAGGCTGAGCTGTTCGTCGGTGAGGCTCTCGAACAGGAAGAGCGTGCGCAGTTCGTCGATGCTCAACCGCTGCGGTTCCGCTGTCTCGGCAGTCATCACAACATCTCCAGGTATCGGTGCACCAAGGTCACGGCCATCGCGCCGTCGCCGACCGCGGAGGCGACCCGCTTGACCGACTCGGCCCGGACGTCGCCCGCCGCGAAGACGCCCGGCATGCTCGTCTCCAGGTGGTACGGCTCCCGCTCCAGCGCCCAGCCCGGCGGCTTCCCACGCAGGTCGGGCCCGGTCAGCACGAATCCGCGCTGATCGCGGAGCAGATCACCCGGCAGCCAGTCGGTCCGCGGGGCCGCGCCGATGAACACGAACATCCATTCCGTGTCCACCTCGCGGCTCTCGCCGGTCGCGCTGTTGTGCAGGGTGAGCCGCTCCAGGTGATCCGACCCTTTGCAGGACACCACCTCGGTACAGGTGTGGACCTCGATGTTGTCGATGTCGTCGATCTGGTTGATCAGGTACGACGACATGGTCGCCAGCAGCGAGGGGCCTCTTACCAGCATATGCACGCGTTTCGCATGCCGGCTGAAGTAGACCGCCGCCTGGCCGGCCGAGTTCGCCCCGCCGATGATGTAGACCTCCTGGCCGACGCAGCTCGGACCCTCGGTGGTCGCCGAACCGTAGTAGATGCCCCGGCCGCACAGGTCGTCCACGCCGGGTGCCTCCAGCGTCCGGTACGAGACGCCGGTCGCCAGGATGACCGAGTGCGCGGAGATGTCGCTGCCGTCGGAGAACATCAGCCGACGCGCGGAACCGGCGGCCTCCAGTCCAACCACCTGACGCGCGGTCAGCAACTCCGCGCCGAAACGAACTGCCTGCCGCCGAGCCCGATCGGTGAGCTGGGACCCGGAAACGCCGTCGGGGAAGCCCAAGTAGTTCTCGATCCGGCTGGACTGACCGGCCTGCCCACCAGTCGCCAACTGCTCGACCAGTACGGTCCGCAGTCCCTCGCTGGCGCCGTAGACGGCAGCACCGAGACCGGCCGGACCACCGCCGACCACGACCAGATCGTAGAATTCCTCGGCGGGCTTCGTGGACAAGCCGACGTTGGCGGCCAGGTCGGCCTCCGACGGGGCGACCATCACGCTCCCGTCAGGGGTGATCACCACGGGCAGCGTCGAACCGTCGACGCCGGCGGCTTCCAGCAGACGCTTGCTCTCGTCGTCATCCACCCCGAGCCAGCGGAACGGCACAGCGTTGCGGGCGAGGAAGTCGCGCGCCGCGAACGACGGCGCCGACCAGCGGTGGCCGATCACCCGGGTCTCGTCCGTGGACGGCTCGGGGGTCGTCCGCCACAGCTCGAGCATCGCGTCGACCACCGGATAGAGCTTCTCCTCCGGCGGGTTCCACGGTTTGAGCAGATAGTGGTCCAGGTCGACGACGTTGATCGCCTGGATCGCGGCATCGGTGTCGGCGTACGCGGTGAGCAGGACGCGCCGGGCGAGCGGGAACAGGTCCATCGCCTGCTCGAGGAACTCGATTCCGGTCATCTGCGGCATCCGGTAGTCGGCCAGCAGCAACGCCACCGGCTCGCCGCGGAGCTTGAGCTCGCGCAACGCTTCCAGGGCCTGCGGTCCGGCCTCGGCCCGGACGATCCGGTTCTCCTCGCCGTACCGGCGGCGCAGATCGCGGGCAATCGAGCGGGAAACACCCGGATCGTCGTCCACGGTGAGGACCACCGGGCGGGAAGTCGACGCTGTCATGCCTCCTTCATACCAGCGCGAACCGAATTCCGGGGTCCGGTTATCCACAGCCCGATCACGGCAGGGCGGCGAGATAGGGCGCGTGACTGTTCTTGAACTCCCAGTTGTAGTAGCGGTCCCAGTTGATCGACCAGGTCATCAAGCCCCGGAACGACGGGGAGGCGCCGCCGCGGAGGGTGTAGCCGCCGCAGTTCTGACCCTTCACCAAACAGTCGAGCGCCTGGTGCACGGCCGCCGGGGCGGTGTAGCCGTTGCCTGCGCTGACCGCGGCCGGCAGTCCGAACGCGAGCTGGTCCTGCCGGAGGCCGGGGAAGGTCTGGCCGGTGTTCGCGACCGGGAACCCGGCCTTGAGCATGTCGGTCATCGCGATGTGGAAATCGGCGCCGCCCATGTTGTGGTACTGGTTGTCAAGCCCCATCACCGGACCCGAGTTGTAGTCCTGGACGTGCAGCACAGTCAACGAGTCGCGCAGTGCGTGGATCACCGGCAGGTACGACCCGGTCCGGTTGTCGCCGGCGCTCGAACCGCCGTAGAACTGGTAGCCGACCTGAACGAAGAAGGTCTCCGGAGCCATCGTCAGCACGAAGTTCGCGCCGTACCGGGCCTTCAGCGTCTTCAGCGCGGAGATCAGGTTCACGATCACTGGTGTGGTCGGGTTGCGGAAGTCGGTGTCGCCCGCGTTGAAGTAGAGCGAGTGGCCTTCGAAGTCGATGTCGAGCCCGTCCAGGCCGTAACGGTCGATGATCGCGGCGACCGAGCTGACGAAGGCGTCCCGTGCCGCGGAGGTGGTGAGCTGGACCTGGCCGTTCGCGCCGCCGATGCTGATCAGCACCTTCTTACCCTGAGCCTGTTTGGCCTTGACCGCCGCGACGAAATCGGCTTCGCTCTCGACGTTCGGGCACTCACTCGCCGGGCAGCGGTTGAATCGGATGTCGCCCGAGGTGACGGACGTCGGTTCGCCGAAGGCCAAGTTGATGATGTTCCACTCGGTCGGAACGTCGGCCATCCGGACGTACCCGGACCCATTGGCGAAACTGGCGTGGAGGTACCCGATCAACGCGTGCTTCGGCAGGCCGGTGCTGGTGCAGCCGGTCGTCGAGGCGCTCGTTGCGGCCGACTTCGCCGATTCCCCGTTGCTGTTGTACGCCGCGACGGCGTACGAGTGGCTCGTACACGATTGGAGCCCGCCGATCGTGGCCGTCGTACCGGTGACTGTCTGGACCACAGTGGAGCCTTCGTACACGCGGTAGCCCGTGACGGTTCCAGTGGACGCACCCCACGCCAGGGAGATCGCGCTGTTCGTCGTACTGGTGACTGAGGGCGCACCGGGGACACTCGGTGCGCCCGGCGTGCCACCCGGGCCGTCAAGGCTCACGTCATCAGCCTGGTACGCCGGCTGCCCGTACCAGCCATGCAGGTAGATCTGTGCGGACGTCTGGCTCGCGCCCGTGGTGAACGCGACCGTGAGCTGGGAGTACTCCGCGGCCGACGGGGTCCAGGTCGAGGCTCCACCGGTGACGCCCAGGTACACGTACGAACCACGAACCCAGGCCGACAACGTGTACGCCGTACTGGGCTGCACCGCGACCGTCTGACTGCACTGCGCGGTGTCGGAACTCGTCACGCCACCGTTCAACGCATACCCGCCCGAGCGAACCGGACTCGACACCACCGAGCCACCAGAGCAGGTCCACCCACTCAACGAACCGCTTTCGAATCCCGAATTAACCAACAGATTCGCGGCCTGCGCACTCGATACCACCGTCACCAAACCAGCAACGGCTAGCACCACTGCGACAACAGCGGCCAAACAACGTGAACGCATGGGCGGACCTCCTCGGTGGGGCGGCGCTATTAAGTAGAGAGGCTCCAAAAACCACCGGTCAAGGCATCACCCCTGTCGGCTACCCGACGCTGTCCGAAACCCGCCGACCACGTCCACCCCGGAGCACGCCCACCTCACCCGCCCGGCGGCCCGGGCTCAGCCCGTCCCTGAGTTCGACCTGCCCCGCCCTGGATCAGCTCGGTAAGACCTTCACCCAGGCGTAGTCGTGATCGCCGAACTCGACCGCCGACACGGTCACCGTCTGCCCGAAGGCGGCGCCTTTCTCCCCCACGCCCAGGGTGAGCTGCACGGACTCGGCACCGCTCTTCATCACTGACAGCATCGCCCGCTCAGGATCCTTCAGCACACCACCGACGCCCACCTGGACGCCACCGGGCATGTACTCCACCGTCCCTTGCGAGATGCGGACCGCCCCGTCGGACGGAGTGGTGAAGGAACTCGTCGGTCCGCTCGGGTCCTTCGCCACGTCCGAGTTGCAGCCGGTCATCCCCACGAGCAGCGCCAGCGCGACCGCGATCCACCTCATGCCGCCTTCATACCAGCCAGTCGGATCAGCCACCGTCGAGAACCGGGCACCGGGCACAGACTTCACGGCCCACACCCCAGACACGGCCACTCCCTCCCACACCGAGGACATCTTCCCTCCGCGGTAGGCGCAGGCAACCAGAGCGGCAGCGTCAACCCCACATCCCCCGTTGCGCCGACCTCCGCCTGCGCGCCGACCTCCGCCGCAGGGCTCGGCGGACTGTCCAGCCAGCGCACCTCAGTGCCGTCGTCACCATGCATGGTGAGAAGCGCGGTAATGCCGCCCGCCCAAACCGAGACGGCCGGAGCCTGGCCGCACCATCGGACGACTGCCAACCCGTCTGCCCATTCGACTCCCTCTCCCACTGTGCCGGTGATCCCGGAGCTGGACCGCACCAGGCAGAAGGGCCGCGGCGGCCCCTGCTGCGTCACGTCCTGTCGGTCCACACCAGCAAGCCTTACCGCCGCCCACTGCCTCCACCAGGCGTGATCTGTGGGCTGTCCGAACAGCCCACAGCCCCCACCACTCCGCTGCATCGCGTTCTGTCGGTTGGCCCTTGTAGCGTTCCCAGCACGCACCGCAAGCGGGGAGGGCACTGTGGCTGAGGCAGCGTTCGGCATGCAGTTGAGGCGGTCCCGGCAAGCAGCCGCACTGAGCCTGCGGCAGCTTGCCAACCGGGTGGGCTACGACCACAGCTACCTGTCCCAGGTAGAACGCGGCCCGCCGCCCCGGTTCCACCCACCTGGCCCAGCTCTGCGACCGCGAACTGGGCACGGGTACGGCGCTCACCACCGCCTTCCAGCAGAACCACCAAGAGGAGCGACAACCAGGCGGTCCGGGTTCACCGGTGGCCAAGGTGTCCTCTGTGCAGCGGCCGTCCATGGTGGATCGGTCGGCGGGGGATGTGCTCGAGGCGGTTCGGCATGGCCTGACGGGGTCGTTCGCGCAGCCGCGGGAGGGTGACGAGTGGGATGCCGTCGTCACGGCGTACAGGACGGAGTTCGCAACGACGCCACCGGCGGACCTGCTGCCTGCGCTGACGGCCGATCTCCAGCTCTTGCATGCGGCAACGGTCCCTGGTTCGACTGAGCTGGCAGGACCTGCAGCGGAGCTTGCCACGCTGATGGGGTTGACGCTCACCGGGTTGGGCCGAGTTCGCGCCGCCGGGCGTTGGTGGCGGACGGCCCGGCTCACGGCCGACAGCGCCGCCCAAGCGGTCGCCAGTCGGGTTCGGAGTTGGGAGGCGTCGAGTGGGCCGGCTGAGGGGCGGCCGTTGGCGGAGATGCTGGGGCTTGCCGATGAGGCGCTGGGGTTGGCGGAGCGGCCGCTGGAGGTGGCGCGGGCGGTTGCTGCGCGCGCGAAGGTGCTTGCCTTACTCAACCGATCCGACGACGCCCGGCAAGCCCTGCAGGATCTACGGGAAGTCGACGAAGGCCTCCCGGGGAACACTCCGCCGCACGACTGGGCGCAGTACGAGGTGGACAGGTTGGAGAGCTTCGTGTGTACGGCTCTGGGCGACACACTGCACGCGTACTTCGCGCAGGACCGTGCGTTGTCGTCCTGTCCGCTGGAGTTTGTGCGGGAGCGTGCGGAGCTCGAGTTGCAGCTTGCGCAGTGCCTGATCGTCGACGGCGATGTCGCTGCTGGGTTGAGTACGGCGATGCGCGTGCTGGTCGAGCTGGAGGACCAGTGGCACACGCACTATCTGTACGACGTGGCCGGCCGCGTGCTGTCCGCAGTACAGGGTCGTGATGCGGGGAGACCAGCAGTGCGGGACTACCGCGAGCTGCTCAAGCGCAGGCCGTACTACGGTCGCAGTGTGGGCAGTGGGTCGAGCCGGGCCATGGCGTAGGGGTAGCGTGCCCGGAAACAGGACCTGACCGGGGAGTGGTAGTGACAGACGCGTGGGACTTCGGGCTCGAGTTGCGGAGTGATCCGGCGACGACGGCGGCTCGGACCGCAGTACTGGACAAGCCTGGCTTCGGTCAGGCGTTCACCGACCACATGGTGGTGGCGACGTGGTCGGCCGATCGCGGCTGGTACGACCAGAAGGTGACGGCATACGCCCCGCTCAAGGTCAGCCCGGCCGCTGCGGTGCTGCATTACGCACAGGAGATCTTCGAGGGCCTGAAGGCGTACCGGCACGAGGACGGGTCGGTGTGGGCGTTCCGGCCGGACAGGAACGCCGCGCGGTTCAGCAGCAGCGCCACGCGGCTGGCGCTGCCGCAGGTGCCGGAGCAGGACTTCATCGCCGCGCTGCGCGCACTGGTGACGGTCGACGAGGCGTGGGTGCCGCCGGCGGGTAGCGGTGAGACCAGTCTGTACCTGCGGCCCTACATGATCGCGACCGAGGCAGCGCTGAGCGTCCGGCCCGCGCGTGAGGTGCTGTTCGGAGTGATCGCCTCCCCGGCCGGCGCGTACTTCGACACCGGACCCAAGCCGATCTCCATCTGGCTCACTACCTCGACGATCCGCGCGACCCCGGGCGGCACGGGCGCCGCCAAGTGCGGGAGCAACTACGCCGCCAGCCTGGCCGGCCTCGCCGAGGCAGTCGCAAACGGGTGTGACCAGGTCGCCTTCGTGGACGCGGTCGAACGCCGCTGGCTGGAGGAGATCGGCAGCACGAACCTGTTCTTCGTATACGCCGACGGACGGATCGTCACGCCCGAGCTGTCCGGCTCGATCCTCGAAGGGGTCACCCGCGCGTCCGTGCTGGATCTCGCCGTCGATCTCGGGCATACGGTCGAGGAGCGGAAGGTGTCAGCTGACGAGTGGCGCGACGGTGTCCGTAGTGGCGAGATCAGCGAGGTGTTCGCCTCCGGTACGGCGGCCGTCATCGCCCCGATCGGCCGCCTCGCCTGGCCCGACGGCGACCTCACCATCGGCGACCACTCCATCAACCACGGCGTTGGCCCCGTCACCGCCACCCTCCGCCAGTCTCTCCTCGACCTCCAGTACGGCCGAGTCCCGGACACGCGCGGCTGGCTAACCCGCCTCGCCTGAGTGCTGGATGTCCGGGTGGGCGGTTAGGTTGGGCGGCATGGCAGAGTCCAAGGCGGGGAAGGCGAAGACTCCGGCGGTCGAGTTGGAGGTGGGCGAGCGCACGGTGCGGATCTCGAATCCGGATCGGGTGTACTTCCCGGCCCGTGGTGAGACCAAGCTGGATCTGGTGAAGTACTACCTGTCCGTCGGGGACGGGATCGTGCGGGCGTTGCGGGAGCGGCCCTGCATGATGCACCGATTCCCCGAGGGCGTCGCCGGCGAGAAGGTGCACCAGAAGCGGTTGCCGCACGGGGCGCCGCCGTGGATGGAGACCGTCCGGGTGCACTTCCCGCGGTACAACCGGACCGCCGACGAACTGTGTGTCACCGAGGTCGCGCATGTCGCGTGGGCGGTGCAGATGTCGACGGTCGAGTTCCACCCGTGGAACAGCCGTCGCGCCGACACCGAGAAGCCGGACGAGTGGCGGATCGACCTGGACCCGATGCCCGATTGCCCGTTCGATCGCGTCCGCCGCGTGGCCCACGTCGTACACGAGGTTCTCGACGATCTCGGCGCCGTCGGCTACCCGAAGACCTCGGGCGGCAAGGGCATCCACATCTACGTCCGGGTCAAGCCCGAGCACGGTTTCTCCGACGTACGCCGCGCGGCCCTGGCGTTCGCCCGCGAGGTGGAGCGGCGCGCGCCCGACGACGTGACGACGACGTGGTGGCGCAAGGACCGCGACCCCAGAAAATTGTTCGTCGACTACAACCAGAACGCCCGCGACCACACGATCGCCAGCGCGTACTCTGTCCGCGGCAACCCCGAAGGCACTGTCTCGACCCCCATCCACTGGGACGAGATCGACGACGTCAACCCCCGCGACTTCACCATCGCCACGGTGCCCGCGCGCTTCGCCGAACTGGGCGACCTGCACGCGACCATCGACGACGACGTCTATACCCTCGACACGCTCCTCGAATGGGCCGAACGCGACGAACGCGAGGGCGCCGAAGTACCTCCGACGGACGAGTGATCAGCGGCACCGTACGACGAGGAACGTCGGGAGTCGGGACAGGTCCGGCCGGTTCCCCGATCGCTCGGGTGTCGGTCGGGGTTCGGCTGTTTGGTCCAGCTGAAACCCGTGCCGCAGGAGGGTGTTGAGGTACGTCGCCAAGGTCCGGTGATTGGCTCCGACCTGGTGCCGCAAAGTCGACAACGAACCGTCGGCCCGCCACCACCGCTCGTCGTAGTACGAGCCATCGGACGGCCAGGCGCCGGATACGCCTTCAGCACCGGGGAAGCACGGATGCAGGATCGCGAAGACGAAGATCCCGCCCGGGCGAAGGAGGCGACGAACGTTGCTAACCGTCGCGTCGAGATCGTCGATGTCGGACAGGCCGAAGCTGCAGACCACCGCGTCAAAGCTCTGCCCTTCCAACAGGTCGGGATCGGCTACGTCGGCATGAAGGTAGTCGATGCCGCGGCGCTCGCGCTGTTCGAGTTCGGAGGCCTTGCCGAGCATCGCTGTCGAGATGTCGGCCCCACAACGGAAGCACCATTCCGCGCAAGGCCACGCGTAACCCGTCCGTGGCCGCAGGCAACTGACCTATACCGCCGATGCCACGCGCTGCTCGTATGCCGTTGGCTAACACGCCTTCAGGGCTTGCCGGCGAGGCCGTGGTGGAGGAGGTCGGTCAGGTGGTCTATGGCTTCGTCGTCGGTGAGGGTGCGGCCCGAGGGGTGGCCGGTGACGAGCCAGGTGTGGGCGAAGCCTTCCAGCAGGGCGTTCATCGAGGTCAGGTGGAGGTCGGGGTCGATCGGGCCGGGGAGCTGGTTGAAGTGGTCGGCCAGGTGGGCGTCGTCGGCGTACATGATCTGCTGGAGGCGGCGGCCCAGCGCGGGGTCGACCATCGACGCCTGTTTGAGGGCGATCAGCTCGGGCAGGTGGGCGCGGTAGAAACGCCAGAACGCGGCAACGTGCCAGCGGATCGATGAGCGGCTGCTGAAGTCGGATTCGTGCGCCGGGTCGTCCAGGACCGGTTCGTCGGCCTCGGCGAGCATGTCGGTGAGGAGCGCCTCGAGGATCTCCTCCTTGCCGGCGAAGTGGTTGTAGAACGAGCCGGTCGCGCGGCCGGCGGCAGCCGTGATGTCGGTGATCTTCGTGTTCAGGTACCCGCGCTCGGCGAACACCTCCCGGGCGGCCTGTTTCAGCGCGGCCTCGGTCTCGGCCGCCTTCTCCTTGCGGCTGGCCCCGGTACTCACCATCTCGGCAACCTCCTTGACAGCGAACCCTAGCGTCGCTCATAGTGAATCCGGATTCAGTGAATCACAATTCATCCACGAGGAGAAGTCATGAGCGTGTTAGTGGTTGGCGCGGGTCCGACCGGGCTGACGCTGGGGATCGAGTTGGCCCGGCGCGGCGTCGACGTACGGGTGGTGGAGCAGGCGACGGAGTTCTTCGCCGGTTCGCGCGGTGACGGGATCCAGCCGCGGACACTGGAGGTGTTCGACGACATGGGCGTGATCGACGACGTGCTGGCGCAGGGGATCCCGGTGCCGTTGACGCGGGTGATGATCGACGGCCGGCTGTACGACGAACGGCAGCGAGTGCGGAACATGGCGCCGACCCCGGACAAGCCGTACCCGAATCCATGGATGCTCGCCCAGTCCAAGACCGAGGCGATCCTACGCGACAAGCTGGCAGAGTACGACGTCCACGTCGAACTGGACACCGCGCTTCAGACCTTCAACCAGGCCGAGAACAAAGTCACGGCGATGTTGTCCACCGGGGAGACCGTCGAGGTGGACTACCTGGTCGGCGCGGACGGCGGGCGCAGTACGGTCCGCAAGGCGCTCGGGATCGCGTTCGAGGGGACCACCGACGAATCGCTCCGGGTGCTGCTGGGCGACGTATCGGTCGATGGGCTCGACCATCGATACGACCATTGGTTCGCGCATTCCCGCAACCCGATGGCGGGGATCGGGCTGGCTCCGTTGGCCGGCGGTGACCAGTTCCAGTTCGGCGCGCCGCTCGACGACGATCAGCTCGAGCCCACCCTCGAAACCCTGCAGGAGTTGTTCGACCGGTACGCCGGACCGGGGGTCGGCAAGATGCGCGACCTGACCTGGGCCACGATCTGGCGGCAGAACATCCGGTTGGCCGCCCGGTTCCGCGACGGCCGGGTGTTCCTGGCCGGCGATGCGGCGCACGTTCACCCGCCGACGGGTGGGCAGGGGCTCAACACCGGTATCGGGGACGCGTACAACCTCGGCTGGAAACTTGCTGACGGCAACGACGAACTACTGGACAGCTACGAGATCGAGCGCCGGACCAACGCGGCCCGGGTCCTTGGGCTCAGCGTCGAGCTGCTGCAGAAGTATCAGGACGGCGACGAGGACGCGAGCGACCGGGGCGAGGAGACCCAGCAGCTGGACATCACCTACCGCGACCCGGCCGATCGCAGCCCGATCGCGTCCGGAGACCGTGCGCCGGACTCACCGCTCATCGATGCCCAGGGCAACAGGACGACACTCTTCGACCTGTTCCGCGGGCCGCACGAGACGTTGCTCCGATTCACCCCGGGTACGCCGTCCGACCACCCGCACGCCATCGACGTCGTACGCGCGAACCCCACCGATCGGGCCTATGCCTCGCCGGACGCGTTCGAGTATTACCACGCGCAGGACGGTGACGAGATCTTCGTCCGGCCGGACGGCCACCTGGGCTGATGGCGTGCATTTCGACAGGAGGTAGTCGCGATGTTGGGCCGGCTCAACGCTTGGGATGGCTCGGGGCCGACCGCTGAGAGGGACTACATCCTGTCGAAATGTACAGCGGACGCCGGGAAGGTCGAGCCCGGGCGCGTGGCGCGTGGGTCCGGCGCATGGCGCGTGGGGTCAGGTCCTGGCTGCGGTGATCCTTCATGCCGCTAGGGGCGGGCGATCTGCTCCTGGATGCGGAATTCCAGGCCGTCGGCGGCGGCCAGGTAGACGTCCTGGTCAACCAGGTTGCCGTCGAGGCGCATCAGGCCGCGGGGGCTGTCGTAGAAGTGGCCGCTGGGCATCGCGCCGATGGCGTCCATGGTGATCGATCCGCTGAGTTTGCCCAGCCGGGCGAGGAAGTGAATCGCCTCGTAGCAGGATTCGCCGACCGCGTTCAGGGCCGGCGCCCAGGCCCCGAAGCGGGCGTAGTACTCGCGGGCGAACTCGTTGCTCTCCACGGTCGCCAGGCCGTCGAAGTACGCCGCGGCCGCGTACAGGCCCTCGTTGGCGCCCGGGCCGGCGGCGAGCAGGGTGTTCTCCTCGATCGCGGGGCTGAGCCGGAGCAACCGATCACTCAACCCCGCCCGGGCGAACTGCCGGTTGAAGTGGACTGCGTCCTGGCCCATCAGCAACATGATCACGCCCTCGACGTCACCGCCGTCGAGCTCGTGCAGCACTCCCCCGAAGTCGGTCGTACCCAGCGGAACGTAGGAGGCGCCGACGATCTCGGAATCCGTTCCACGCAAGGCCGATTCAGCGACTGCACCCGTCACGCGCGGGTAGACGTAGTCGTTGCCGACCACCGCCCAGCGCCGTACTCCGTGCTGTTCGCGGATCCAGTGAGTTGCCGGGAGCAACTGGTTGACCGGGCGCTCGCCGAGCATGAAGACGCCCGGGGTGTCGTCGCTCCCCTCGTGCATCGCGGCGAACGCGTAGACCACGCGACCGCCGATCCGCCGGGTCAGCGCGACCCGTACGGCGGAGATGTGCCACCCGGCGACGGCGTCGACTCGACCGCTGTCGACTAGCCGGCCGACTTCTTCGGCGACGACTTCGGGCTGTCGGCCACCATCGACGTGGACGAGCTCGACGCGACGTCCGGCGATTCCGTCACGGGCGTTGAGTTGTTCGACCGCGAGCTGTCCGCAGGCCAGACAGGACGGGCCGTAGATCCCGGTCGGACCTTGCCGGGGCACGACGAAGGCGATCGTGACCTCCTCTGAGCCCGGCATGCCGACCAGTCTGAGCTACCGGCAGCGGAATCACCGAGCTCTGGGCTATATTCACCGCTACGTGAGACGGCACGAGATTCACGTTGACGTGAGACGGCACGAGAATCACCCCACCGTGAGACGGGATGAGCGAGAGGCGGGCAGATGACGACTAGCCTGCTCCTGCTGCTCAAACAGGCCGAGCGCCGGATCGAGCTGGGTCTGCTGCCGCTGCTGGAGGAGTTCGAGCTCACGATCGAGCAGTGGCGGGTGATGTCCGCGCTGCACGAGGAGCCCGGGCTGCCGATGACCACGCTCGCCGAGACCGCGGTTCTCCCGCCGGCGAGCCTGACGAGGCATGTCGACAAGCTGGTCGAGCGAGGTCTCGTCCTGCGCCGCATCCACCCGGAGGACAAGCGCCGGGTTGTCACCGCCCTGTCCCCCGTCGGCACGACCGTGGCCGACCGGATCCGCGCCGAGGAGCGCCGGCTCGAGCCCGGTCTTGGGGTCGCGGAATTACTTCCAAATGGAAATACACGACCGTAGCGGTCACGCAACACGCAGGTAACAAGCCGCTCCTAGGTTCCTTCCATTCGGGTGCATCGACTGCACCGTCCGCCAGAAGGTTCCGCAGGAGTTCGTCATGACCGTTGAACCCTCGCTCGACCAGCGCGCCGCCACCGACGCCGGCGCAGTACCAGAGCCCAGCACCGCGACGCGCGAAACCCTGGAGGACTACACCCTGCGGTTCGCCCCGCGCAGCTACCGGAAATGGTCGACCGGTGTGGTCGGCGTTTCAGCGCTCGGCGGCATCGCGTACCTGGCCGACTTCGCGATCGGCGCGAACATCGGCATCTCGTACGGCACCACGAACGCGTTGTGGGGTATCGGGATCTTCGCCGTGGTGATCTTCGCGACCGGGCTGCCCCTCGCGTACTACGCCGCGCGGTACAACATCGACCTGGACCTGATCACCCGCGGCAGCGGATTCGGGTACTACGGGTCGGTGGTGACGAACGTGATCTTCGCGTCGTTCACGTTCATCTTCTTCGCGCTCGAGGGTTCGATCATGGCGCAGGGCCTCGAACTGGGCCTCCACGTTCCGCTCTGGCTCGGGTATGCCGTGTCGACGCTGGTGATCTTTCCGCTGGTGATTTATGGCATGAAAGTACTGTCCACGCTGCAGGTCTGGACCACACCGTTGTGGCTCATCCTGATGGTGCTGCCGTTCGTCTACCTGGTCGTGTCGCACCCGGAGTCGGTGTCGTCGTTCTTCGACTACCAGGGTGAGAACGGACAGGGTGCGACGAACGTCGGCTCGATGTTGCTCGCGGCTGGGGTGTGTCTGTCGCTGATCGCGCAGATCGCGGAGCAGATCGACTACCTGCGGTTCATGCCGCCGAAGACCCCGGAGAACTCGCGTCGCTGGTGGTCCTCGATGCTGCTGGCCGGACCGGGCTGGGTGATCTTCGGGGCCCTGAAGCAGGCGATCGGTCTGTTCCTCGCGGTCTACATCATCGCGAACATTGCCGATGGCGCGACGGTCGCGAACGAACCGGTGCACCAGTTCCTGGAGATCTACCGCGGCTTCCTCCCCGGGTGGCTGGCGATGGTGCTGGCCGTCGTACTGGTCGTGATCAGCCAGATCAAGATCAACGTCACCAACGCGTACTCCGGGTCGCTGGCCTGGACGAACTCCTACACCCGGCTGACTCGGCACTACCCCGGGCGGCTCGTGTTCCTCGGGTTCAACCTGGTGATCGCGCTGGTGCTGATGGAGGCGAACATGTTCGACTTCCTCAACACCATCCTCGGCTTCTACGCGAACTGCGGGATGGCGTGGATCGTGGTCGTTGCCTCCGACATCGTCTTCAACAAGTACCTGCTGAAGCTGTCGCCGTTGCAGCCCGAGTTCCGCCGCGGCATGCTCTACGCGATCAACCCGGTCGGGTTCGTCTCGATGGCGCTGGCGGCGGGCATCTCGATCCTGGTGTTCTTCGGTGGTCTGGGCGACGCGATCAAGCCGTACTCGCCGCTGGTCGCGATCGGGTTGGCGGTTGTGTTGCCGCCGATCCTGGCGATCGCGACGCGTGGCAAGTACTACCTTCGCCGGAGCGACGACGGGATCGAGCTCCCGATGTACGACGAGCACGGCAACCCGTCGGGCGCAGTACTGAGTTGTCACGTTTGCCGGCAGGACTACGAGCGACCGGACATGGCGGCTTGCGAGACGCATGACGCGTATGTGTGCTCGCTGTGCCTCAGTACGGACAAGGTGTCGGATCATGTGCTCCCGGCTGGCGCTCCCACTGCCGCTGCCGCTGACGCATCGGCGAGGGCTGAGGCGTGAAGTTCACGCCGTCGGAGGTGGAGAAGCTCCTGCTCTCCGTGGCCGGTCTGGTCGCCCGCGACCGACTAGCCCGGGGGGTGAAGCTGAACCATCCGGAAGCCGTCGCGCTGCTCAGCACTTGGGTGATCGAACGCGCCCGCGAAGGTGCGCTGGTCGCCGACCTGATGGAACAGGGCCGGACGGTGCTCGGCCGGGACGACGTGATGGAGGGCGTCGCTGAACTGCTGAGCGATGTGCAGGTCGAGGCGACGTTCCCGGACGGCCGCAAGCTCGTCACTATCCACAGCCCAATCATTTGAGGGGAGAGAACATGGCGAGCGAGATTAGACTTAGCAATGAAGGGCAGGGGGCGGGCGAGGGCGCAACCAGCGCCGGACCCGGAGCGGTGCGGGTCGCGCCCGGCACGATCGTGCTCAACGCCGACCGCACCGAAGACGAGCGGTTGGCGCTGGTGATCGTGAACACCGGTGATCGCCCGGTGCAGATTGGGTCGCACCTGCATCTGCCGGATGCGAACTCCGCGCTTGAGTTCGATCGTGCCGCTGCCCAGGGCTTTCGGCTCGACATTCCTGCGGGGACTTCGCGGAGGTTCGAACCCGGTGCCTCCCGCGAGGTTGCCGCTGTCGCGCTCAAGGGACGCCGTTCGGTTCCTGGGATTCAGGTGAAGCATGGTTGAGATCTCGCGGGCTACGTATGCGGCGCTGTACGGGCCGACCGTCGGGGATCAGGTGCGGTTGGCTGATACGGACCTGTGGATCGAGGTTGAGCAGGACCTCACCGTGGGCGGGGAGGAGGCCGTTTTTGGTGGGGGGAAGTCGATCCGGGAGTCGATGGCTCAGGGGACGACGACGCGGGCGGAGGGTGCGCCCGACACGGTGATCACGAACGTGCTCGTGCTGGACTGGTGGGGCGTCGTGCGCGCGGACGTGGGGATCCGGGACGGGAAGATCGTCGCCCTGGGCAAAGCGGGGAACCCGGACATCGCGGACGGGATCGATCCGGCGCTGCAGATCGGGGCGTCGACCGACATCATCGCGGGTGAAGGCCGGATTCTGACCGCGGGCGGAATCGACTCGCACGTGCATCTGTTGTCGCCGTCGCAGTTGCACGAGGCGAGCGCGACGGGGATCACCACGATTGTGGGCGGCGGTACCGGGCCGAGTGAGGGGTCGAAGGCGACGACGGTGACGCCTGGGGCCTGGCATTTGCAGCAGTTGCATCGGAGTCTCGACAACTTTCCGATGAACGTGTTGCTGCTGGGCAAGGGCAACACGGTCAGCGTCGAGGCACTCGCCGAGCAGGCGCTCGGGGGCGCGGCGGGGTACAAGATTCACGAGGATTGGGGCGCGACGCCGGCTGCGATCGACGCGGCGTTGCAGGCCGCCGACGACTGGGGGTTGCAGGTTGCGCTGCATGCGGACTCGTTGAACGAAGCCGGGTTCGTGGAGTCGACGTTGCGGGCGATCGACGGGCGCGGGATCCACGCGTTCCACGTCGAGGGTGCCGGCGGCGGACATGCGCCGGACATCCTGTCGATCGCGGCGCACCCGAACGTCGTACCGGGCTCGACCAACCCGACCCTGCCGCACACCGTCAACACCGTGGCCGAGCACCTCGACATGTTGATGGTGTGCCATCACCTGAGTCCGGATGTGCCCGAGGACCTGGCGTTCGCGGAGTCGCGGATCCGGGCGACCACGATCGCGGCCGAGGACATCTTGCACGACATGGGCGCGTTGTCGGTCACGTCGTCGGATGCGCAGGCGATGGGGCGGATCGGCGAGGTGATCACCCGGACCTGGCAGGTCGCGCACGTGATGAAGGCGCGCCGCGGTTCGCTCGGTACCAGTTTGCCGGCGGACAACGAACGCGCGCGCCGGTACGTCGCGAAGTACACGATCAACCCGGCTGTTGCCCACGGCATCGATCACGTGGTGGGCTCGGTGGAGGTCGGGAAGCTGGCGGATCTGGTGCTTTGGGAGCCTGCGTTCTTCGGGGTACGGCCGGCGCTGGTGATCAAGGGCGGGACGATCGCATGGGCGGCACTTGGTGATCCGAATGCGTCGATCCCGACGCCGCAGCCGGTGCTGATGCGGCCGGCGTTCGGGGATGCGATCGGGGCGGGGTTGTCGGTGTCGTTCGTGTCGCCCGCGGCGTTGGAGGACGGGCTTGCGGCGCGGTTAGAGTTGCGGCGGGAGCTGGCCGGGGTGCGGCCGACGCGGGCCGTGAGCAAGGCCGATATGAAGAACAACGACGTTCTGCCGAGCATCGAGATCGATCCGGAGACATTCGCGATCAAGGTCGACGGTGATCTGATCGAACCCGCACCGGCGACCAGGCTGCCGCTGGCCCAGCTTTATGCGATGTTCTGATGGGCACGAATCCGGAGCTTGTTGCCTTGATGCTGGCGGATGCGCGGCTGCCTACGGGTGGGCACACACAGTCAGCCGGGCTGGAGCCTGCTGTGCTGGCCGGGTTGGGGGCTGATGGCAACAAACTTGGGGAGATCGAGGAGTACGCGCGGGATCGGTCGCGGACAGTCACTCGGGTCGAGGCCGGCGCTGCGGTGGTTGCCCGGTACTTCGCGCTGAGCGGGCTGGAGTTGACGCCGGTCGAGCGGGCGTGGGCGGCTCGGACACCCAGTCAGGCGCTTCGGGCTGCGTCGCGTCGGCAGGGTCGGGCCTATCTGCGGCTGGCCGGGCGGGTTTGGCCTGGCGTGCTTGAGCATCTGCCGGGCGATGGGGAGATCGCTCGGCCGGTGGTTGTGGGGGTGGTGGGAGCGGTGACCGGGTTGTCGGCTGTGCAGACGGCTCGGTTGATCGGGTATGAGGATGCGCAGACCGTGGTCGCGGCGTCGTTGAAGTTGCTGCCGGTCGATCCGGTTGATGCGGCGTGCTGGTTGACGGCGTTGCATCCGGAGATCGAGGAGTTGGCGGACGCCGTACGGGGGTTGACCGGGCCGGGTGAGATTCCGGCGTGCGGGGCTCCGTTGGTTGACGTGTTCGGTCAGAAGCATGCTGCCGAGAGGATGAGGTTGTTCCATGCATGAGTCCACGCGTTCGTTCCGGCTCGGGGTCGCGGGGCCGGTCGGTACTGGGAAGAGTTCGCTGATCGCGATGGTGTGCCGGGAGCTGGCGGGTGAGCTTCAGCTCGGGGTGATCACCAACGACATCTATACCGACGAGGATGCGCGGCTACTGCGGTCGGCGGGAGTGCTTGCGCCAGAGCGGATCCGGGCGGTAGAGACCGGCGCGTGTCCGCATACGGCGATCCGGGATGACGTGACGCCGAACTTGCTGGCCGTCGAGGATCTCGAGCGAGACTTCGCTCCGTTGGATGTGGTGCTGGTCGAGTCCGGTGGGGACAACCTGACTGCGACCTTCTCCCCCGCGTTGGTGGATGCACAGATCTTCGTGCTCGATGTCGCCGGTGGGGGTGATGTTGCGCGGAAGGGCGGGCCGGGGATTGCGCGGGCCGATCTGCTGGTCGTGAACAAGACGGACCTCGCGCCGTACGTCGGGGTGGATGTCGTGCAGATGGTCGCGGATGCCGAGGCGGCTCGTGGTGGGAAGCCGGTACTCGCGTTGTCGCGGAGTGATGCTGAGTCCGTTGCGTTGTTGAAGAAGTGGGTGCTGGAGATGACGGCGGTGGTGCGCAGTGGGCGGCACACGCCGGTCGATCCTGGGCCGATGGCGCCGCACTCCCATGTCGGCGATGACGGCGAGCTGATCACCCACACGCATGCTCATCCGCACGACCAGACGCACGCTGGTGTGGAGGTCGACACCGATCGCGTAGTACAGGCGCATGCGCACTCGCATTGAGGTGGTGGCGGATCCGGTTCGGGATCGGTGCTTGCTGACTACGGGGTTGCTCTCGCCTCGGCGGTTGCCTGCGCCGGACGGCGTCGTACGGGTTGCGTTGGTTGCAGCTGGTGCGTTGCTGCTGGCGGGTGATCAGGTTCGGATCGAGGTTGTCGCGCGGGGGAACGTGCGGGTGGAGATCGTGGAACTGGCCGGCACGGTCGCCTATGCGATGCGCGGTGGGTCGGCTCGGTGGGATGTCGACGTCGAACTGTCCGACGGGGCGTCGTTGAGTTGGCATGGTGAGCCGTTCGTGGTTGCGGAGGGTGCTGAGGTCGATCGGTCGACGTCGATCCGGCTCGGTGCGGGCAGCCGGGCGGCGTTGCGGGAGTCGCTGGTGCTTGGGCGGCACGGTGAGGCGGGCGGAGCGCTTCGTACTACGACGCGGGTTGCGCTGGGCGATGAGGAACTCCTGGTTGAGCACCTTGATCTGTCGCCCGGTCGGAGGTCTGGCTGGGCGATTCTCGGGGACTCGCGGTGTCTGGATGCGGTGACCACGCTTGGGTTCCGGTTACCTGAGGCTGAGCAGACGTTGCAGCTCGAAGGTGCCGGTTCGATTGCGCGTCGGCTGGTCGCCGCGCAACACACCAGCGACCTCGGTGAGGTCTGGGCCGCTCTCTAGCCGCGACATTGGGCACGGGCGGTGGGGGTCGCCGGGCGGGGGTGGGGTTCTACGATCTGGGGATGCGGGTTATGGGTGTCGATGGGGCCTTGGGGCGGGCTGTTGAGCTTGCGGGGCGTGGGCGGCGGGCGATTCTGGGGATTACGGGGGCGCCGGCGGCGGGGAAGTCGACGTACGCCGCGGGGCTTGCGGCTGAGCTGAGTTCGCGGGGGCACAAGGTCGCGCTGGTTCCGATGGATGGGTATCACCTGGCGCAGGCGGCACTGGAGCGGTTGGGGATCGCTGAGGTGAAGGGGGCGCCGCATACGTTCGACGCGGGTGGGTTTGTGGCGCTGCTCGAGCGGTTGCGGAAGCAGGACGACGAGACCGTTTGGGCGCCGCGGTTCGATCGGGAGCTGGAGGATTCGATTGCCGCCAGCATTCAGGTCGACGCCGAGGTCGAGGTGGTGCTGGTCGAGGGGAACTATCTGCTGCTGGATCAGGAGCCGTGGGCAACGGGACGGCGGCTGATGGACGAGGTTTGGTACGTCGACCTGGCCGATGACGTCCGGCAGGCTCGGCTGGAGGCGCGGCACCGGCAGTTCGGCCGCTCGCCTGAGGAAGCCCGTGAGCGGACCCTCGGCTCCGACGAGCACAACGCCCGTCTGATCGCAGCCACCAAACCAGCCGCCGATGCGATCCTCCAACTGCCCTGACCCAAGCAGGCCGGTTGAGGGCGGGCTACTGCTCCCCGGTGACTCGGGTGATGAAGGCGGATAGGCCGTCCAGGTAGAGCTGAAGGCCGAAGTCGAAGTCGGCGTCACTGCTTTCGTCGAAGGAGATGTTCTCGTCGAATACCCCGGCTTCGAGTACCCGGGCCAACGCGGGTAGTTGACGTGGGTCGACCACGCGAGCCAGCGTCGCGCCGTACCGGCTGAACGCTTCGGGGTTGTCGGTGAATCCGGCGGCGAGGTCCAGTGAGAGCCGGATCTCGCCCTGGACGTACGTCATCAGGCCCATCACCACGCCGACCTTGGCCTCCTCGGTCAGCCCTGTTCCAGCCAGCGCCCCGAGTGCGGAATCGAACCACGCGAGGTTGTTCGGCCCCGCCGGCGGACCGGAGATCGGCAGGCTCGCGTACCACCGGTGTTTGCGCACAGCGGTCAGCACCCCGGCCGCCCAGAACGTCAGCCCGGTGCGCCAGTCGACTCCCTCGGGCAATGGTTCCGGCCGTTCCAGCGCGGCATCCGTCATCAGGACGAGCAACTCGTCCTTGCTCTTCACGTGCCGATAGAGCGCCATCGTCGAGTTGCCCAGCCGCTCCGCGACGCGGGCCATCGACACGGCCCCGAGGCCCTCGGCATCGGCCAGTTCGATCGCCGCCCGGGTGATGTCCTCGGCCGTCAGCGACGGTTTCGGCCCGCGCCGGCGCTCGTCCCGCAAGCCCCACATCAACGCGACATCCGCCGGCAACTCGCTACTCTCCACGGCCTCAGTCTAGGTCTGGACAGCGATACTGCGTAGCTACTACGCTATTTAGCGTATCTAATACGCAGTAGGGGAGCTAGCAATGATCGTCGAAGCGACAAACCTGCGGAAGTCGTACGGCCGCACCGAGGTCCTGGGCGGGGTGGACCTGGCGGTGCGCGAGGGTGAGGTGGTCGCGCTGCTCGGCCCGAACGGCGCCGGCAAGACCACGATCGTGCGGATCCTGACCACGCTCACCCGGCCGGATGCGGGCCGCGCGACCATCGCCGGGTACGACGTGGTCCGCGAGCCCACGAAGGTCCGCGGCGTCATCAGCCTCACTGGTCAGTACGCCGCCGTGGACGACAACCAGACCGGTCGGGAGAACCTCGTGCTCGTCGGCCGGCTGATGCACCTCGGTCGCCAGGCCGCCCGGCAGCGCGCCGGCGAACTTCTCGACCGGTTCGGCTTGAACAACGCCATGAATCACAGGGTGAAGACGTACTCCGGCGGCATGCGCCGCAGGCTCGACCTCGCGATGAGCCTGATCGGCGATCCCCAGGTGATCTTCCTGGATGAGCCGACCACCGGACTCGACCCGGCCAGCCGGCTGACCATGTGGGAGGCGATCGCCGAACTCGTCCGCGACGGCACCACGATCCTGCTCACCACGCAGTACCTCGAAGAAGCCGATCGCCTGGCCGACCGGATCGTGCTGCTCGACAAGGGCCGGATCACCGCGGCCGGTACGGCGGACGCGTTGAAGGCCCAGATCGGTGGCCAACGGATCGAGCTGTACTTCGCCGAGCAGACTGACGCGATCAAGGCGGTCGACGTACTCGGTGGTGTTGCCGACGGCACCCTGGTCAACCTGCCCTCGGACGGAACGGCCGCCCACCTGCACGCGGTACTGGACGAGTTGCGATCGCAGGGTCTGCAACCGGTGCGGGTGTCATCGCATCGGCCGACTCTTGACGACGTGTTCCTCACTCTGACGGCCTAGGAGAACAGTCATGACTCACGACGGATTCGCGGCGGCGGTGAGCGACGCGGCGACGATGATCGACCGGAGTGTGCGGTTGACCCGGCGCAATGCCGACACCTTGTTCGTCTCGATTCTGCTCCCGCTGCTGATGATGGCGCTGTTCGTCTATGTCTTCGGCGGCGCGATCGAGACCGGGACGCAGTACATCAACTACCTGGTGCCCGGCATCCTGTTGC
Source organism: Kribbella caucasensis (assembly GCF_004361855.1). Lineage (GTDB taxonomy): Bacteria > Actinomycetota > Actinomycetes > Propionibacteriales > Kribbellaceae > Kribbella > Kribbella caucasensis. The sequence continues at coordinate 14,285 of NZ_SNWQ01000002.1, read as the reverse complement.
TGACCACGGGGTACGGTGCGTCGAACACCGCGATGGCGGTCGCCGACGACATGACCAGCGGCATGATCGACCGGCTTCGGTCGCTGCCGATCCGCAGCTTCGCCGTCCTGGCCGGCCACGTCACCGCGAGCGTCGCGCGTAACTCGGTCGCCACCGCGATCGTCGTCCTCGCGTCACTGGCGATGGGGTTCAGGCCGTCGGCCGGGCTGGTCGAGTGGCTCGCGGCAATCGGTCTGCTGCTGCTCTACGTGCTCGCGCTGTCCTGGCTGGCGGCCGGTCTCGGGGTGATCGCGAAGTCGGTCGAGTCGGCGAGCACCCTCAGCTTCTTCATGTTGTTCATGCCGTATCTGAGCAGCGCGTTCGTGCAGCCCGAGACGATGCCGCGGTGGCTCCGGCCGATCAGCGAGCACCAGCCGATCACGCCGGTGATCGAGACCGTACGCAGCTTCCTCACCGGGTCGCCGATGGGCAACAGCGGGTGGATCGCGCTGGCCTGGTGCGGCGGGTTGCTGATCGCGTCCTTCACCCTCGCGACCGTGCTCTTCCGGCGGCGGGCGAGGCGCTGATAACCGACCGAAAAAACGAATGCCCCGACCTGGGGCCGGGGCACTCGCCCGTGCGGGTCCCGGGGGGAGTGGGACCTCCACACGTGGGGGGGAATTCAAATCTATCCCGCCAGACGGGTCATGTCAGAACGAGACGGGTGATTCTCGAAACACTGTCCGCTAAGCGGTGCGAACCCTGCGCTGAACGGTCATCCCACCTCGACCGGACCAAGGTCGCTCGGCGTGATCGTCGGAGCGCACCGTAGCCGATCAAAAAACTTCTGCGGCGATGTCGAAAACTGTCATCCCGATCCGACGTATCAGTGAGAGCAGGAACCAACCGGATTGAGGAGAGGGTCAGCATGAACGAGAACACCACCAACCAGATGATCGTCACGATGCTGGCCGAGGGCAACCCGGTCTGGTTCGTCGCCGGGATGGTCAAGATGCGCAGCCACGACGTGTACATGATCGGCCGAGCGGCCGGCTATCCGGACAAGGCCAAACTGCGCCGCGCGGTCTGGGCCCAGCAGAACCGCGTTCGCGCCGCAGCCTGAAATCACCTGCTGACCCTCGAGCGGCCCGGCTTGTCCGGGCCGCTGGTCATGTCCGGACCACCCTTCGCATCCGGACCACCCTTCGCATCCGGGCCACCCGTCTCGTCCGGAGAACCCGTCTCAGCTGAGGCCGGGCCACCGGTCTAGTCCAAGCTCTCAGTCCGAGGTGTCGATCAGGCCGCCGAGCCAGCGTTCGACCGCCGGCATGATTAGGCTGCCGGAGTGCGCCGCCCCGTCGACCAGGTCGAAGGTGATATCCAGACCGTGCGAGCGGAAGTTCGCCTCCAGCGTCCGGAGCCGTTCGATCCGGGTGTTGCCGGTCTTCTCCACCCCGTCCATCCAGGTCGACTCCCCCGGGTTCATGATCTCCCAGGTCTGCTGCGGCGGTTCGGCCGGCGGGCCGCGCGATCACCACCGCCGGGTTCCGGCTGGCCGACGACCTGCTCGCGATCCAGCAGACGCTCGAGTTCTCTCATACGCTGGAGACGCTTCGGCAGCACCTCGGATACTGACTCTTGGCCTGGAGGTCCTGTGCAGCCTGTCAGTGTGGTCGATTACCACACCGCTGGGGAGCCGTTTCGCATCGTCGTTGACGGGCTTCCGGACATCCCTGGCGCGACCGTGCCGGATCGGCGGACCTTCGCAATGGGGTCGGCGGAGGTCGACGCGGTACGGCAGCTGCTCGTGAACGAACCACGCGGTCATGCGGACATGTACGGCGGATTCGTTGTCCCGGGCAATGATTCGGACGCGGACTTCGGGGTGCTGTTCTGGCACAAGGACGGGTACTCCACGGCCTGCGGTCACGGCACGATCGCCCTCGGTGTGTGGGCGGTCGAAACGGGCCGGGTCACCGCTTCGGCGGATGGCGACACGTCCGTCGTGATCGACGTCCCGTCCGGCCGGGTGGTCGCGCGAGTCACGTTTTCCGGTGGCGTCGTACAGCGTGTCGCCTTCCGCAACGTCCCGTCGTACGTGGTCACTCGCTCGGCTGTGGTGGAGACCAGCCGCGGATCGGTCGAGGCCGGCATCAGCTTCGGCGGCGCGTACTACGCCTCCGTCGCCGCCTCGTCGGTCGGCCTCGAGGTGACGCCGAAGCACTACGCCGACCTGATCGCCATCGGCCGCGAGATCAAGTGGACCCTGAACGACACGCCCTGGGCCCGCCACCCCACCGACAGCCGCCTCGACGGTATCTACGGCACCATCCTGTACGACGACCTCGGCCAAACCCCCGACGGACCACACCAACGCAACGTCGCGATATTCGCCGACGGCGAGGTGGATCGCTCCCCCTGCGGCTCAGGAACCTCAGCCCGCCTCGCCCTCCTCGACGCCGAGGGCCGCCTCTCCCCCGGCCAGTTCCTCCACCACGACTCCATCGTCAACACCACGTTCCTCGGCCGAGTCGTCTCGGAGGTCATCGTCGACGACCAACCGGCCGTGATCACCGAGGTGGAAGGCAACTCCTACCGAACCGGCACGGCCACCTTCACCCTCGATCCCCACGACCCGCTCGGCACCGGCTTCACCCTCCGCTGAACCTCCGGCGGCGTTCGGCGACTACCATCGAACCCCGTCGTCGCCTCTCCGACCTCAGGGAGCCTGATCATGATCTTCATCACCGCCAAGTTCCGCGTTCTCGCCGAGCACGCCTCCGACTGGCCGCGCATCTCCGAAGCCTTCACCAAGGCCACCCGCGCCGAACCCGGCAACCTCTGGTTCGACTGGTCCCGCTCTATCGACGACACCAACGAGTACGTCCTGGTAGAAGCCTTCCGCGACGACGAAGCCGCCACCGCCCATGTCACCTCGGACCACTTCAAAGCAGCCCAAGCCACCCTCCCCCAGTACCTCGCCGAAACCCCCCGAATCGTCAACTTCAAACTCGACCAATCCGACTGGTCCGAACTCGGCGAACTAGCAGTCAACCGCTGATCGCCGCCACTCGGCCGCACGATCCGGCGATGGTCGCCCGCTTCAGTTCTTGCATGCAACGCTGCCTTGGCGTGCAGATGGACAGGAGGTAGTCGGCAGTCCGAGCGCCCGTTCGGTAGGGTTCAGGCGTGAGAGGCTCCCGATGTCGGGACTACCTCCTGTCGAAATGCACGCGTCACTCCGACCGGAGATCCTCCGCCGGGCTCCCGCCCCGTTCGGTCCACTCTCGCCAGCACCCGGCACCCCCGCACCCCGACACCCCCGGCACCCCAGGCACCCCAGGCACCCCCGACACCCCCGCCCCCCGCACCCCCGCACCCCCGCACCCCGACAGCCCGGCACCCCGGCACCCCGGCACCAACGGTTGCCAGTCGACTTACGCGACACCGCCCGCTCGAACGCCGTGGTGCGCAGGCGGTCAGGCGTCTTTGACGACGATGGTGTTTTGGGCGGCGGCTATTTGCCAGGTGGTGGTGTCTTTGGCGAGGAGGTAAACCGGGGAGCCGTTGTCGACGGGGAGGGTGGGGTTGGTGGGGAGGTAGGTCTGGTTGACGTTGACTACTGCGACGTCGGGGCGGACGAAGAGAAGGTGGTCAGGGATGTAGGTGACGGTGGCGTCTTTGGTGGCGCCGGGGAGGACGCGGCGGGTGAACTCCTCGATGATGTCGCGGCCGTAGAGGCGTTTACCGTGGCCGGTCACCCAGAGGGCGTCCTTCCGGAAGAGGGCGATGAAGGCGTCGACGTCCTCGGTGCGCTGGGCTTGTTCGACCTTGGCGACCAGGTCCAGGATCGCGTCGACGTCTTCCTGGCTGGGGATCTGACCGGTGATTTCCATGCCCGGATCCTGCAAGCTCAAGCGGGCTTGAGGTCAACTCCAACCTCAAGCCCGCTACAACTTGCCTACTTGGCGTACATCAGGGTGCCGAAGCCGAGTTGGTCGAAGCCGCCGCTGTTCGGGCCGTAGTCGCCGCCACCACCTTCGGGACGGACCGATGCCGCCATCGCGGAGATGTACGGCACGGACAGATTGCGGCGCCGGGTGTAGTGGTAGTGCACGATGTCCCATACCGGCCTGAGTTGCCCCCGGCTGGCGCTGGAGATCACCGTGTGCTCGTTGTACGCACAGTTCTGGCCGCTCCCCCACGTGTACTTCGTGAACGGCACGTCCTGCCCGAGGTTGTACTTCGCGACGTACTGAGCGCCCTTCATGAAGCGGTTGCCGTCGTATCCGTACAGGTCCTCGCCCTGGTTCCACGCCATCTCGCAGAACGTCGCCATCTGGCCGACACCCATCACGGTATGGCCCTGATCCCGCCCCGATTCCTGCCATTGCGCGAGGCCCTCAGAGTCGTACACGAACGGGATCGCATGCCGGATCGACCCGTTGCCGGCGCCGTTCTTGAAGTAGTTCACCGCCTGGTCGTACTTCGCGGCGTCGTCGCAGAGGATGCCGATGGCAAGGATCGAGTTCATCGTGCACAGATCCCAGTTGGCCCAGTAGTTCGTGATGCACGCGTCGTTGTGGTTGAGCAGGAACTGGTTGTTCAGCGGGTAGAAGACGTTCAGCATCATCGTCTTGAACCGAGCGAGGTCGAAGCCCGGGTAGTCGCGCATCAGCTCCGCGACATTGGCGAACTGGTAGCCGTAGATTCCGGCCGCCAGGAACCGGTCTGCGTTACCGGTCACCGTGGTCAGTGTGCCCGACCAGGCGTTGAGGATGTTGCGGGCACAGTCCCCGTGCGCGGTCGTGCCCTGGACGCGCCAGCGCAAGGCGTTCTGGTACGCGGCGTGGATGTCGTTGTACAGGATGCCGTAGTTCTGCCCGTCGCCACCGCGGATGATGGTGGCCTGTGGGTTGGGTTGCCAGGTGGACTGGGCGTGGCCGTTGGCGATCAGACGGTTCCAGCCGGACAACCACGGGTCGTTGCCAGCGGCAACACGGACCTTGGCCCGGTTCATGTCGCCCCAGTTGTGCAGCATGCCCGGATGGGTGAACGTCGCCGGCGCGGCATCCGCGCGCCGGTCGAGCGAGGTGACGCCGAGGGTGGCCGCGGCTCCCGCGGCGGCCACTCCTCCGGCGGCCTTGAGCAGCGTACGTCTGTCGATCTTCCCCGAGTTGTCCTTCATGCGACTTCTCCTTCCGGTTGGGCGTTATCGGACGGTGAGCTGCAAGTTCTTGGTCGAGGTCCCCACGACGTTGGCCACGCTGAGGGTGACGTCGTAGGTCCCGGCGGCGGTCGGCGACCCGGAGATGACGCCGGTGACTCTATCGATGGCGAGTCCGGCGGGCAGACCCTGTACGTCGAAGCCGGTCGGGAACCCGGTCGCGCTGATCGTGTAAACGGCCGGCGCGCCTGCTGCCAAGTCGGCCGAGTCGGGACTGGTGATGGCCGGAAGTGCGGCCGTCGGGGCGGTACTCGCGTCCAGGAAACGCAGGTTCGTCACGTGTTCGTTGACGTGCATCGGCACCATGTCGGCGAGGGAGAACCATCGCGGCTTCTGCATCGTCGCGGCGACGACGGTGCCGTTGACGACGAGGTTCTGGAAGGTGACGTCCTTGATACCCCGGCTCTCGTCGTACCCGAGCATCATCGCGGTCTCGGCGTTCTCGCCGGCGTAGCTGAGGTTCTTGACGTAGACGCCTTCGATGCCCCGACCGGCCGACGTGTTGTACGTCCGGTTGTAGGCGATGCGCAGATGGATGAACTGGCCCCAGCGGAAGTCCTCCACCCGGACGTTCTCGATCCGCACGTTGCGTACGAGGTTGCTGTCGCCGGGGTTCAGCGCGATACAGCCCTGGTACCACTTCTGCGGCTCGCGATGGTCGAGGATGTCGACGTTGCTGATGGTGAGGTTCTCCAGTACCTCGGGGTTGGCGGTGTTGCCGTGCGTCCCGACGTTGATGGGGTGCGCGACGTCTGCCCACAGGGCGGAGTTCTGGATCGTGATGTTCCGGGTATCGCCGTAGTAGTCCCATCGGTGGGTGTAGAGGGCGATGCAGTCGTCCGAGCAGCGCAGGAAGGAGTCGTCGATCAGTACCTCGCTGCTGGAGAAGACGTCGATACCGTCGCCCCATTGCCCCGCGCTAAAGTAGCCGAAGTCAGTGATCGACACCTGCTCGGACTGACCGGCTGTGATCGCGTAGCCGGCCGTCAGGTTGAGCATGGTCACGCCGTCGATGCGGATGTGCTTGGAGTCCACGATGGCGGAGCCGCCCGAATTCGAGCCATAAATCATGCCTCGGCCGATCAGTCCGGCGTTCGTGACCCCCTTGAAGTTCACCGCGGCTTTCAGCACCGCACCTCCGGCGAGATAGACGGTCTTGCCGCTGGGAACGAGCACTTCGTTGTTCGGGACCGTGTGCACACCCGGGCCGAAGTAGATGACGTTGGGGTCATCAGCGGACGGGCGGTCGGTCTCGATGGACCGGGTCAGCAGGTGCAGGCAGTCGAAGATCTCACCGTTCACCTCGACCACGACCTTGCGCGGCTGGGTGAGGGTGAACTTGAGCGTGCTCTCCTCGACCTTCGGCTCGATCCCGTACGACAGCGGGCGGATCCGGGCGTTCGTCACAGTCCCCTTGGTGTAGGTGACCTTCACCTCGACCGCGCCGGAGAAGTCGAACGACGCGAAGGACGACTTCCTGATCTCACCGGAGCCGGTCTTCGCGTTGATGATCTTCAGGTTGACGGAGTACGTCGAGAGGCGCTGCCACTGACCGTTCGGCGTACGGACCTTCACCTCGAAGGTGGTGCTCTGCGCGATCCCGTCGGGAATCGGGTAGGTGACCAGTTGCGCGGCAGCTGTAGATGCCTCGGCGGCACTCGCCTGGCTCGTCACGTAGCCGGCGGCGGCGGCACCGGTGGCCTGCAACAGGCGACGACGGGTGATTTCCATCAGAACTCCTCGGGATGAATCAAGACGTGGTCGAAGACGGTGGTGTTCAGTACGAATGGATCGCGGGACACGACGGCGAGGCCCACGTAGTACGGCGCATCGCCGAAGTTCGGGATCTCGACTGGATCCCCGATCGGCGTCCAGGTCCGGCCGTCGTCGGAGGTCTCTGCCAGGAAGGCATCACCTTCACGGCTTAAACGAAGCCAGAGAGGGAGGGCCGCGTTGCCAGTGCCCTCCGTCGTGACCAGACCGGTCGCCACGCGAAGGCGCCGTACGAACTGCCTCCTGCCGCCGTCGGCCTGGTTGGTGAGGATCGCCCCGGCCATCTGGTCGAAGGGCGACAACGACTTGGTCATGATGAGGCCGACGCGATCGGTCGGGCCAGCGTTGTGGCGGATCACCACGCGGCTCGTGATGGTGCAGTCGCCGGTGACCGGCACGGCGGCGTACTGCGCTGTCATGCCCTGGTTGATGATGTTGAGATCAGAGCCGGCCCCGCGGACCGTGAAGCTGCCGCTGGACGCGTCGTAGCTCGTGATGCCCGGCGTGCGAATCGACACGACACTGAAGGTGCCGAGCTTTCGTTCGTCGAAGACGTAGTCGCCGATGTCGCGGTAGTCCCACGGAGCAGGTGGTGGCGATGCGATGCTCAAGGCAACTACCCTTGTACGCCGGGCCGTCGCGTTGCGGGCCGCGATCTCGACCGTGAAGTTCCCTTCCCTGGTGGGCGTTCCGGCGATGATCCCGGTTCTGGTGTCGAGGACCAGCCCGTCGGGGAGGCCGGCCGCGGAAAACGTGGCCGGGTCGTTCGTGCCGTCGATCCGGTAGTGGAAAGGCCTGCCGACATTGGCGAAAGCCGTTGGTGGACTCGTGATCTCCGGTGCCGGTGGAGTGGGCATCGTGGCGCTGGCCTCACCCGACGGTTTGCCGGTGCCGGCGAGGTTGGTCTTCGCCACCACGTAGTAGTACGTCGTCCCCGGCGCGCCGGTCGCGTCCCGGTAGCGCGTCTCCACACCGAATCCGACCGGGGCGACTCCCGTGGCGATCACCTTGTATGGACCGCCGGACGTCGTACTGCGCTTGACGGTGTACGTTGCGGCGGAGTCGAGGTCGCTCCACGCTAATTCGATAGCACTCGGGTCGACCGCGGCTCGCAGTACGCCGACGGGTGCATCCGGTCGGCGTACGGACCAACCAGGGACGGAGACGTTGTCGAACACCGCTGTCGTCGTCTCGGCGTCACCGAGGGCGGAACACACCGCGATGCCGACGGAGAGCCCGGAGCCGACGTGGAGTTTTGATGAACCGACCTTCGTCCAGGTCTTGCCGTCGGCGGAGATGAGGCCGGTGAAGGTGTCGCCCTTCCGAATGACCCGCACCCAGTACGGCCGACGTAGCCGGTAACCGTCACTAGCCGCCTCGACCACAGGGGCCGGCAACGCGGTCGCGGATTCCGGCAGCGAACCGTGGTCGGCGATGGGGAAGCCGGCGTTGATCGTGATGGTCTGTTGCTGCGTGGGCGGCACGATCGTGCTGCCGGTTGCCGATGTGGGCGCGCCGGCCGCCGGTCGTACCGTCCATACGCCACTCCACGCATGCAGCGGGAGTCCCTGGATCAGCATCGACGCCTGGGCGGAGTTGGCGGCGTCTGTCTGCCGCATCATCACGCCGAGCTTGGCGTACTGCGAGCTGACGGGCTGCACGATCCTGGCGGTGACGGCGCCATCCCCGATCATCGGCAGGTAGACGAACCGGAAACTGTCCTGCGTCTGGCCGATATCCGTTCCACCGGCCTCGATCACGAAGGTCTCGCCATCGAAGTCGGTCTCTCCTGCGGCGGTGCCGATGTCCTTGCTGCTCCAAGGCTGCGGTGCTCGGGCGGCGATGTGCAGTGAGTCCGCACTCTCGCCGGCGTTGTTCGCCGCGGAAACCTTGTAGTAGCAGGTGTGCTTCGCCGTGTCCGTGTACGTGGCCGAGGTCAGCCCGCTGGCGATCGTGGTGAACGGACCGGAGTCAGCCGTAGCCCGCTTGACGGTGTAGCTGGTTGCGGTGGTGCAACTGATCGGCTCGACCGATCCGGCCCACGCCAGTACGACGCCCTCCGGCGTACTGCGTGCCGTCAAGCCGGATGGGATACCTGGCGCGACGACGGGCGTAACCGGGACGGCCGGCGTACGGGCTTGCGTCAACGTTCCCCAGGCCGGGTGGTCGTCGCTGTTGCCCTCGACGAATCGGGTGCCGCCGCGGTGGACGACCTCCTCGACGTACGGCATGGGAAGTCCGCGGCGACCTTGGTAGTGGGCCAGGGCCAGCTCGTAGATCGGCTGGAACTGTCCTCGGTTGCCGGTCGCGATCGCGGTCTTGAGGTACTTGCCCGTGCGGTCGAGATCCGCGACGAAGGGAACGCCGTCCTCGCCGAGGTTGTAGCTGGCGGTGTACTCGAAGCCCTTCAGGATCCGGCTGTCCTGATGACCGAAGAGGTCAACGCCCTGGTTCCAGGCTACGGCGGCACAGTTCGCCAGCAGGCCGAGTGCGAGTTGCGCGTACGCCTGACTCCGCCCGCTCTCCTGACCTTGGCCGGTCGCCTCGACCACGATGTGCTCGATCCGGCCGTTCCCCGCGCCGGCCACGGCGTACCGGATCGCGTTCTCGAACATCACCCGGTCGTCGCAGAACACGGCGATCGCGAGGACGGTCTGCAGCGCGGCGACGTCCCAGTTGCCGTTGGCAAACAACGCGTAGCCGGAGACTGAGCGGTACCAGACTTTCCGGAAGGACTGCGCGCAGCGGTCGATGTCCGCGGCAGGCCAACCGTCGTAGCCGCTGTGGCGAAGGAGTTCGGCGGCGTTCGCGAGTTTGAAGCCCTGCAGGCCGGATCCGAGCTGCCCGTCCGCGCCGGTGATCGTTTGCAGGCTGGCGGACCAGGCGTTCAGGATGTCGCGGGCCTTGTCCGCGTGCCGCACGTCACCGGTGATGCACCACATCAAGGCGTTCTGGTACGCCGCCGCGGAATCGTTGACCGCCTCACTGACGAAGTTCGACGGGCCTCTACCCCAGGAGGTGACCTGTCCGGTGTTGCGGACGACGTAGCTGTATGACGATCGGTCGTTGGCGGCCATCGCCTGGAATCCGTCGTAGATCGGCGACTCGTGGGCGGCGACCGCCCTGCGCATCCGTTCGAGGTCGGCGCTCGAGTGGAGCAGGCCCGGATGTGCGAACCCGGATGCCGCGCCCGCCCGGTACGACGAGGTTGCGGCCGGCTCGCCGATCTCGTCGTACTCGCCGCCTTTGTCACCGCCGCCGCCAGTGCCTTCGCCGAGGCGGGCCGCCAGCGCCGACCCGCTGGTGGCGATCAGGAGGGACCGGCGGCTCATCAGCGTCATCGTTCTCTCCTCCGGCCGGTATGCGCTTACCGGCCATGACGATGACGCGCACAACAAGAACGGTCAATAACACGCAAAGCCCAACACCGTCGGAAAGTTTTCGGAGCCCGCAAAGGCGCCGACACGCCGGTTGCCAGTTGCCGGGCCACTCTCCGGCTGGTACGGCGAGGGCTAGTGGTGCTGGGTCAGCGTCGGCGACTCCACCTGCCGGTGGCGCCGATCCCAGCGAGGTGGAGCGCGACACAAAGCAGACCCGCCATCAGCAGAGTCTGCTGGGTGAAGGCGTCGCCGACACTGGCGTTGGCGAAGTCCAGAATGAGCGCCAGCCCGAAAATGACTGCGACGATGATCGCGAACATCGAGATCTCCTATCTAGGGCGGAGGCGGTCATCGACGTCCCCCGCACCGCCACACCACAACCAGTGCCCACCAGCACCCCGCGACGAAACACACCGCGTTGTCTGTACCGTTCGACAGGACGTAGTCGTATGGCACCCGACAGCTTCACGCTTGCGGCGGCGCTGCCGGCATCCGGGAGGGCGACTACCTCATGTCGATCCGTACACGCAGCAGCCGAGACCGGACAGGTCCCCGCTGATGACGAGCTCAGTCGAAGATGCGGGAGTAGGCGTTGAGGGCCGGCTGGCCGCCGAGGTGGGCGTAGAGGACGGTGGAGTCCTTGGGGATCTCCCCCGAGGTGACGAGGTCGATCAGGCCGGCCATCGACTTCCCCTCGTAGACGGGGTCGATGATCATGCCCTCGAGCGAGCCGGACAGCTTGATCGCCGCGATGGTCGACTCGACCGGGATGCCGTAGAGGTCGCCGGCCCAGCCCTCGAGCACGGTGATCTCGTCGTCCCGCAGGTCGCGGCCGAGCTCGATCAACTCGGCCGTGTTCCGCGCGATCCGGCCCACCTGGTCTCGGGTCTTGTCGAGCGTCGCGGACGCGTCGATGCCGAGCACCCGTCGCGGCCGGCCGTCGGCGGTCTCCTGCAGGGCGGCGAATCCGGCGATCATCCCCGCGTGGGTGGAGCCGGTCACCGTACAAACGATGATCGTGTCGAAGAAGACGCCGTACTGCTTCTCCTGCTCGGCGAGCTCGAACGCCCAGTTGGCAAACCCGAGCCCACCAAGCGGGTGCTCCGATGCGCCGGCCGGGATCCCGTACGGCGTACCGCCGGCCTCCTCGACCTCGCGCAGCGCGTCCTCCCACGAACTGCGGAGCCCGATGTCGAACCCGGCCGGATCGAGCCGCACATCAGCACCCATGATCCGCGACAGCAGGATGTTGCCGACCTTGTCATTGCCAGGATCGTCCCACTCGACCCATTTCTCCTGGACGAGCCGGCATTTCAACCCCAGCTTCGCCGCAACGGCCGCGACCTGACGGGTGTGGTTCGACTGGAATCCCCCGATCGACACCAAGGTGTCGGCACCTTTCGCGAGCGCGTCGGGGACGAGGTACTCGAGCTTGCGCGTCTTGTTCCCCCCGAACGCAAGCCCCGAGTTGCAGTCCTCCCGCTTGGCCCAGATGCTCGCACCCCCGAGGTGCTTCGTGAGCCGATCCAGCTGGTGAATCGGACTGGGGCCAAAGGTCAGCGGATAACGCGGGAACTCGTGCAGTCTCATCGTGATCTCCTCCGAACAATGCGGGCCTGGGCTAGGGAGTCGGTGCCCAGAGCTGGTCGGCGTCGCCGGCGACGACCCTGCTTCGGTAGACATCGATCTTGTGGTCGATGAGCTTCAGGTTCTCCTGGACTTCGGCGAGGTTGGCGACCACCTCGGCACGGTGCGACTCCAGCAGGTCCAGTCGATCGAGTTCGTTGCCCCGTCCGGCGGAGACGAGTTCGGCGTATCGGCGGATGGTCTTGATCGGCATGCCGGTGGCCCGCAGCCTGGTGCAGATGACGATCCAGTCGAGGTCGAGCTGGTGGTACCGCCGCCGGCCGCCGGTGGTGCGATCCACCGGGGTGACGACCAGGCCCGCGCGTTCGTAGTACCGGAGGGTGTGCGCGCTGACTCCCGTACGGCGAGCGGCCTCGGCGATGCTCAGGCCCTCCGGGGAATCGGAGCGAGCGGGCTCGGGTACCGGCTGCGGGTTGACTTCGAGCATGCTCTAAATCCTAGCGTCGGTGGTCATGAGCGCAACGATGCAACCAACGACCAGACCCGGCGAGCGCGGGGTCGAACTCAGTCGGCGGCGGCGGTTTCTGGTGCTCGGGATCTGCTGTGCCAGCGTTCTCGTCGTGGTGATGGACATCTCCATCGTCAACGTCGCGCTGCCGACGATGCGTCGCGATCTGAACGCCTCGGTTTCCGGCCTGCAGTGGACGGTCGACGCGTACACCCTGGTGCTGGCCAGCTTCCTGGTACTCGCCGGGTCCACCGCCGACCGCGTCGGACGTCGGCGGATCTTCCAAATCGGCCTCGCCGCTTTCGGCCTCGGCTCGCTGCTGTGCGCCCTCGCGCCGAGCATCGGTTGGCTGATCGCGGCGCGCGCGCTGCAGGCGGTCGGCGGCACGATGCTCAATCCGGTGGCGATGGCGATTGTCGCCACCACGTTCCCCGATCCGCGTGAACGTGCCAGGGCGATCGGCGTGTTCGGCTCGGTGACCGGCTTGTCGCTGGCGCTCGGCCCGATCCTGGGCGGTGCCCTGGTTGACGGCTTCGGCTGGCACTCCATCTTCTGGATCAACGTGCCGATCGTGACGGCCGCGATCGTGTGCACCGCGCTGTTCGTCCCCGAGTCCCGCGCCGCCCGGACGCGCCGCTTCGACCCGGTCGGCCAGACCCTGATGATCCTGATGCTGGGCAGCGTCGTCTACGCGATTATCGAGTCCCACAAATTGGGCTGGACCTCGCCGATCATCCTCGGCCTGCTCGCCATCGCCGTACTCAGCGCACTGGGCATCGTCGGCTACGAGCCGCGGCGTACCGACCCGCTGCTGGAGTTACGCCTCTTCCGCAGCGTGCCGTTCAGCTCGGCGATCCTGATGGCGCTGTTCGCCTTGTGCGCGTTTGGCGCCTTCTTGTTCGTGACCACCCAGTACCTGCAAGACGTGCGCGGTATGTCGGCGCTGACGGCCGGGCTGAGCCTGCTCCCCATCGGCGTACTGATCGTGGTCCTCTCCCCAATCACCGGCCGACTGGTCGGTACCCGCGGCCCGCGACTGCCGCTGGTGATCTCGGGGACCGCACTGGCATTGGGCGGCGCCGTGTCGATCTGGCTCGGGCCGACCACCCCGCTACCGGCCGTACTCGCGATCTACCTCCTGTTCGGCATCTTCCTCGGCACCGTCAACCCGCCGATCACCAACACAGCCGTCTCCGGGATGCCCCGCTCAATGGCCGGCGTCGCCACCTCGCTAGCCTCCGCCGGCCGCCAAACCGGCACCACCCTGGGCGTCGCAATCGCGGGCACGATCGTGGGCTCAGCCCTGACCCGCGGCGGTACGGCGTACACCAAGGCGGAGCACAACGTGTGGTGGCTGATACTCGCCCTCGGCGCCGGGATCCTGATCCTGGGCGTACTCAGCACCGGCCCCTGGGCCATGGATACCGCCAGCCGAGCGGCAGCACTGTTCCAGGACCCGGACCAACCAAGAACGCGGCAGGCCGGGGCTAACTCTGTTGGCGCGTGACAAGTTCGAGGGATACAAATCCGGTTGAGCCAGCTGGAACGCAGTCCTCACGACGCCCGAGCGCCGGCAACATCGACGACCAACTGCCTGGCGAGGCTGCCGGACCACGCAAACAAGATGCACCAGGCGCCAAGCAGCACCACGCACAGTCCGTTGACTGCAGCTATTCCGACGGTCCAGAACTCGTAATGGGTAAGAGCCATGAGCAGGGCAAGGAGGCCGGTAAAGGGGCTCTTCGATCTTGACCGGGCACGACACGCGGTCTCTGCCTGCGGGGTAGGGGCTCGTGGCCTCTGAACACTGGCTGTTGTCGAGACAGTTCAG
>NZ_SNWQ01000001.1 GCF_004361855.1 Kribbella caucasensis | reverse complement strand
CGCGTTCGGGTTGGAGGCGGGCCGTCGGGAGCGTGGATCGAAGACCGCGTCGCCCTCGCGGCGGTAGCGGGCCAGCAGTTCATAGAGCCACGAGGTTGAGACGCCGTAGGTCGCGGCGACTTCCCGGACGGGACGGTTCTCGACCACCATCGCGGTGATCAGCAATCTGTTGGATGTCATGACCGCACGCTCAGCGCGGGCGGCACTTCTTCCCGGGATCTCTGGAGACATCAGTCCGGCATGTCGTGAGACACGTGTCCGGGATGTCGTGAACCAGAACACTGAGTAACCGACGAGTAACCACGCCGGTGGACGTCCATGTGCAGTTCCGGCGCTGCGAGGGTATCCGCGCCGAGCCCCTGACTCGATCGGCGCCACGGCAAGGTACGCCGCGAACAGGTGCATCTTCGAGGCGGCCGCGGCGGGGTCCGCTCCACCGACCCAGGTGAGATAGGAGGCCAGTGAACTCGCGTACTCGGCGCTGGTCGACTCACTGTGGCCAGCCGCGTAGATCCTGGTCCGAAGCCAAGCGGACGCGAGCTCGTGAGGTTCGTAATGCTCGTCGACGACCGAGTAGAACGCCCCGAGATCCGGTGTAGTGATCCGCAGCCTGCGGTAGGTCACATGCTCACGCTAGACACGTCAACTGGTTGGTTCCGAGAACCGCTCACCGGCGTGTCTCCAACCGATGTTCAGCAAGTCCGAGCAAGCGCACGGGAGGTACCGAGAACGCAGCGTTGCACAATTGCCGTGGCGCCACCACGTCGCACTGTTGGAGAAGTTCGATGATGCTGAGCTCCGGATCTGGTACGCCGCCGCGGCCGTCGAGCGCGGGTGGAGTCGTGACATCCTGGCTCTCCAGATCGAGGGCAGATTCCACGAGCGGGCAGGCAAGGCGGTGACCAACTTCGCTACCGCGATGACGCCAGAACGGTCGGATCTCGCTCAACAGGCGACTCGCGACCCCTATCTGTTCGACTTCATCGGTACTACGGACGGGTGGCGTGAGCGGGAGGTCGAGGAGAAGCTGGTCGAGCATGTCGGCAAGTTCCTGCTCGAGCTCGGCCAGGGGTTCGCCTTTCTCGGGCAACAGGTTCGGCTGGAACTGGGCGGCGACGAGTTCTTCTGCGACGTGCTCTTTTACCACATGGAGCTTCGGTGCTACGTCGTGGTCGAACTCAAGGCGGTCAAGTTCGATGCCTCGTTCTTAGGGCAGCTAGGTCTCTACATGGCCGTGGTCGACGACGTGCTGGCGAAGGAAGGTGACAACCCGACCATCGGGCTGTTGCTCTGCCGGAACAAGAAGGAGGTCGTCGCCGAGTACGCGCTGCGAGGATTCAAGGCGCCGATCGGAGTGGCGGAGTGGACCACCGCGATCAACAGATCATTGCCTGCTGAGTTCGAGTCAGTTCTCCCGAGCGTCGCCGAACTGGAGGCCGAGCTCACCTCCGTGACCGACGAGACCTGATCAGGCCGGGTGGATTCTGAAGACGGGGACGCCGGGGGCTACGTGGAGGAGGGTTTCGGTGGGGGAGTCTGCTTTGACGTCGTCGCCGAAGAAGGCGCCTACTTCCCAGGCCCACTTCTTCAGGTAGAGGCGGAGGATCTCGGGCTTGTCGGCGTCGGCGAGTTCCTCGGCCCGGAAGGTCTCGGTCCGGCGGCCGAGCTGGAGCCGGGCCTCGGGGTTGACGCGGATGTTGCGGACCCACTGGGTGTGACCACGCGGCGCGACCAGGTAACGCTGGCCGTCGAGGGTCAGCAGGTTGACCGGCGTACTGCGCCACTCGCCGCTCTTGCGGCCGCGGACGGAGAGGACCCGGCTGCCCATCAGGCTGATGCCTAGCTTGGTCAGCCCGATGACCATCCGGTTGAACACCAGCATGCTGCGGTGGCCGGCGGAGACCAGGCGGTGCTCGTTGTACTCCTGCATCGTGCTCCCTCTCTGTTCACGTGCGAGAGCGGTGCTCTCTGTTGTGATCAGTGAACACCCTGGAGCGTGGCGCGTCAAGAGCAGTGCTCTCGCTTTAGTGCAGTGATCATGGCAGACTGCGCACCATGAACGCCGGTCGTACCGCACGTGAGAGGGCCCGGGCCGAGCTGACCCAGGAGATCAAGGACACCGCCCGCCGCCAGCTCGCCACCGACGGCGCCGGGCGGCTGTCGCTCCGGGCAGTCTCCCGTGAGCTCGGGATGGTCTCCTCGGCGCTGTACCGATACTTCCCGAGCCGGGACGAACTACTCACCGCCTTGATCATCGACGCGTACGACGCACTCGGCGCCGAGGCGGAGAAGGCGGCGCGTGGTAATGACGATCCGCGTGAGGCCTGGCTTGCGGTGTGCCGCGCGGTTCGCGGGTGGGCGCGCGAGCATCCGCACGAGTACGCGTTGATCTACGGGTCGCCCGTGCCGGGGTACAGCGCGCCCCGCAGTACTGTCGAGCCCGCAGCACGCGGTGTGCTCGCGCTGCTCGGGACGCTCACGCGGGCCCAGGAGGGCGGCGTACTGGTGGCTCCGGCTGATGCTGTGGAGCCTGCGGGGTTGCTGGTTGAGCAGGTCGCGTTGCTGGCGGACACGGCTCCCGGCGTACCGGTGGCGGTGTTGCTGCGGGCGTCGATGGCGTGGACGCAGTTGTTCGGGATGATCAGCTTCGAGTTGTACGGGCAGTTGGTCGGGACGTTCGACCCGGCCGACGAGTTCTTCGAGACGGCGATCGCGCAGCAGGCGGACTTAGTCGGGCTGACCCGTACCGCTCTACGCGAAGGCTTCCGGTAGGGGGAGTTCGAGGGCGCGTTCGACGCGGCGGATGTACTCGGCGCGGGGGATCGCGATGGCGCCGAGGGTGGCCAGGTGGGTGGTGACCCATTGGATGTCGAAGACGCGGTCGGCCGCATACTTGTCGTCGAGGAGTTCGACCAGACCGGCGACGGCCGCCTTCGACCCGTCGGTCCGGTGGTGGAACATCGACTCGCCCGCGAACAGCCCGCCGATCGCCACGCCGTACAGGCCGCCGGCCAGTTCGTCGCCGTCCCACGCCTCGACCGAGTGGACCCAGCCGAGCTCGTGCAGTTTGGTGTAGGCCTTGATGATGCCCTTGTCGATCCACGAGCCCGGTCGGCGTGGGTCGGCGCAGGCGCGGATCACCTGGTCGAACGCGGTGTCGACGCGGATCTCGAAGCGATTCCGGGCCCGCCGGAGCGAACGCGACGGGGCGAATCCGGCGACCTCGATGATGCCGCGGTCGACCGGCGACCACCACAGCAACGGCCCGTGACTGTCCGGCATCGGGAACAGCCCACGCCGGTACGCCGCCAGCACCGTGCCCGGCTCCAGATCGGCACCGGCGGCGACGACGTCACTCGGTCCGGCTACCGCGACCGGTGGAAAGTCCCACACAGATGCGGGTGGTTCGACAGGCACTCCACCATCCTCGCGTACGTCGGCAGCTCAGCCGGGGACGGGCCGGGGTTTCTCCCGAGTGGCGTGAGACCAGGGGGCACGTAGAGTTGAAGGTGCGCCCCCGTCGGCGGGTGCCGTGTTCCCGATGGAGCCGTGAGGAGCAAGGTGGCCGGAGTAGCAAGGTTCGTCGCCAGCAGTCTCGCGCCCGCCGCGCAGCGGTTCACTCCGCAGGCCGCCGCGGGTGTGTTGCGCCGGGTGCTGGAGATCGCGATCGACGGGTACCAGCGGTTCCCGGGTGCGGAGCAGGTAGCAGATCGGCACCTCGCCAAGAACGGCGGCGACGCGCAGCTCGCGATCGATGCCGTCGTCGACCAGCACATCCGGCTGGCCGGTGTGCAGGGGTTCGTCACCAGCATCGGCGGACTCGTCACGCTCCCGATCGCGTTGCCGGCGAACCTGACCGGCCTGGCGATCGTGCAAGCCCGAATGGTCGCGTCGATCGCGCACCTGCGCGGGTACGACCTCGGCGATCCGCGGGTCCGGACCGCGGTCATCACCTGCATGCTCGGCGAGGACGGGGTGACCGACCGGCTGAAGAAGTCGAGCCTGGTGACGTCACCGCTGGCGATCGCGACCGCGCCGGTGTTCGACCCGGAGCTGGATCGGCAAGTGTCCGGCGAAGTGGTGGCCGAGCTGCTCGCCCGGATCAGTGGCAAGCGGATGGCGCTCGCGGTGACCCGGCGGGTGCCGTTGCTGGGCGGCGCGGTCGGTGCCGGGGTCGACGGCTGGTCGACGTACCGGATCGGGGAGTTCGCCGACAAGAGCCTGGTCCGGCGGATCCCGCGGCCGATCGAGCGGTAGGGCGCTTCTCAATCCGGGTGAAACTGTCGGCGGGCCCTGAAACGATGCTCCGGTGAACGACCGTCGAGCCGAGCTCGGGGAGTTCCTCAAGGCACGCCGTGCCCAGGTGACCCCCGAGGATGTCGGCCTGCCCGCAGGCGGCCGCCGCCGTACGCCGGGCCTTCGGCGCGAGGAGCTCGCCCAACTCGCCGGGGTCGGCGTGACCTGGTACACCTGGCTCGAGCAAGGCCGCCCGATCAACGTCAGCGCCCAGGTCCTCGACGCGGTCGCGACCACGCTCCGCCTGACCACGACGGAACGTGAGCACCTCTACCGGCTGGCCGAGGCGACCCCGATCCGCCCGAAGCCTCTCGCGTGCGCGGACGACCTGGTGCTGACCGAGATCCTGGCCGCGCTGGATCCGCTGCCGGCCGTGATCACGAACAGACGGTTCGACATCCTGCACCCGAACCGGGCGTTCAGCGATCTCTTCCACGACTGGCACACGCTGCCCTGCATCCACAAGAACCTGCTCTGGTGCATCGTCACCGAACCACTCGCCCGCGAGCAGTTGCTGAACTACGACACCGAGGTCCCCTACCTGGTCGCGCGCCTCCGCTCGGCGTACGCGGACCACATCGGCGACACCGAGTGGGAGACCGACATCGCCCGGCTGCGCAAGTTCAGCCCGGAGTTCGACGACCTGTGGTCCCGGCACCAGGTTGCCGCCTGCGTCCCCCGCCCCCGCCACGTCCTGCACCCAGCGGCCGGCGAACTCCATTTCACCGTCACCGAACTAGCCGTCCCCGCCCACCCCAACCTGGTCCTCTTCATAGAAACCCCCGCCGACGAGCAAACCCGCGAACGCCTTCCGCTGACCCGGTTGGCGCTGGAAATCGCTGACGCATAGGTGGCGCAATCCACCTGAACCTGTGGATGGACCTAGGCCCGTCGGCCACCCTACGACTGCTCGGACCACCGGGCCCGGGCCAGCACGGCACGGGTCAGCTCCGGGCCGACTCGGTGGCTGGCGATGTCGTCGGGCCAGCTCGACACCTCCGCGCTCGCCCAGTCTGCCCACTGGGCGACGAGCGCGTAGAAGTCTGTCAGGAACGCGCCCATCAGCAGCGTCGTGGCGCGGCGCTCCTCGAACCGCCCTCCGCGCTCGGCGAACTTCTCACCCGCGGTGATGCTGTCGGCGTTCATCTGTACGGCCCACGCGCGGGCCCGGGCGATCGTCGCGAGCGCGTCGGCCCGGGTCCCATGCTCGGCGAAGATCAGCTTCACCAGGCCCTCGAACTCCACCACCGGCCCGTCCCCGGGCTCGGCCAGCCAGGACGCCAGGGCCTGCCGCCCGGAGCTCGTGATCGTATAGACCGTCCGGGGCCGGCGCCCGACCCGCTCCTCGCGGGCGGTGGCATAGCCGTGCTGGACCAGTTTCTTCGGCTCTTCGAAGAGTTTGCTCTGAGTGCGCGGCCACACCCGGCCCACACTCAGCCCCATCGCCTTGGCCAGCTCGTACGTCGAGTACGGGCGGACGGCGAGCAACCCGAGTACGCCGTACGTCGTGGTGCTCAGGCTCGGACCTATTGACATGACCCTCCCATCGGGAGTAAATGGTGCACATACTCTCTTTGGGACTATAGCGGGGCGACACCATGAACGACACCATGAACGACGCGATGACCCTTGAGATCGACCCTCGCAACGCGGGACAGCTGCGCGAATGGGACGGCGCGCACGGGCTCTATTGGGCCGAGCAGGCCGATGCCTACGACGCCGCCTACGCGCACTACCAGCCGGCCTTGTTGGCAGCCGCGGCCGTCCGGCCTGGAGAGCGGATCCTGGACGTCGGCTGCGGCTCCGGCCAGGTCGCCATCGACCTGGTCCGCGCCACACCGCACAGCATCGCGCTCGGCGTCGACCTGTCGAGTGCCCAGCTCGAGGTCGGGCGGGCGCGGGCCGTCGGACTCGACGTCGAATTCCTCCAGGCTGACGCGCAGGTGCACGACTTCGGTGCGGCGTCGTACGACCTGGTGGTCAGCCGCACCGGGACGATGTTCTTCTCCGACCAGGCCATGGCCTTCGCGAACCTCGCCCGATGCACGAAGCCGGGTGGCCGACTGACCATCCTCGTCTGGCGCGGCGTCGGCGAGAACGAGTGGTTCCGGGAGTTCTTCGAAGCGGTGCGCGTCGGTCGCGATCTGTCCGGGCCGCCACCGGGGACCCCAGGGCCGTTCAGTCAGAGTGATCCCGCGGTAGTCGAACCCTTGCTGCACGGAGCCGGCTGGACCGATGTCGTGTTCGCGCCCGCAGACGAGCCGATCTGGTTCGGCGCCGATAGCGACAAGGCCACCAGCTTCATCCTCGGGCAGCTGGCCTGGTTGCTCGCCGACCTGGACGAGGCCAAGTTGCGAGAGGCAACCGACAATCTCCACGCCGTCATGGCCGCCCACGAGAGCCACGTGGGCGTGGAGCTGAGCTCGGCCGCCTGGCTGATCACCGCACGCCGCTGAGCAACTTACCAGTGCAGGAACGACGCCCACCGTGCCTGCTGGGCCGCTCCACCCGCGGGATGGAGAGGCTGATCAGCAGGTCAACCGGCGAGGGCCTGAACGACGCGGCTGGCGGATGGTTTGCCTAGTTGGGTCGCCATCCACGTGCTGGTGGGGACGAGCTTGTCCAGGTCGACGCCCGTCTCGATGCCCAGGCCGTCGAGTTGCCAGACGAGGTCTTCGGTGGCGAGGTTCCCGGTGGCGCTTTCGGCGTACGGGCAACCGCCGAGGCCACCGGCGGAGCTGTCGACGGTGGTGACGCCTTCGCGGAGGGCGGTGAGGGTGTTCGCGAGCGCCTGGCCGTAGGTGTCGTGGAAATGGACCGCGAGTTTGTCCACTCCGACGCCGGCCTTGCCAAGCTCGCTGATCAGGCGGACCACCTGGCCCGGGGTCGCAACGCCGATGGTGTCGCCGAGGGAGAGTTCGTGGCAGCCGAGCTCGACCAGGCGCGCCCCGACCCGGACCACCTGCTCGGCCGGTACGTCGCCCTCCCACGGGTCGCCGTAGCACATCGACACGTACCCGCGAACGGCCAATCCCTCGTCCAGCGCGCGCCGGACGGTCGGCGCGAACATCGTGAACTGGTCGTCGACAGTGGAGTTCAGGTTCTTCTTCGCGAACGTCTCGGTGGCGCTGGCGAAGATCGCGATCTCCCGGACCCCGGCCTCGAGTGCTCTGTCCAGGCCGCGCTCGTTCGGGACCAGGACAGGAGCCCTTACTGCGGTCGGCAGGTCCAGCGCGGCGAGGAGTTCGGCGGCGTCGGCGAGCTGCGGTACCCATTTCGGGTGGACGAAGCTCGTGGTCTCGATCGTGGTCAGTCCCGCGTCGGCGAGGCGGCGGATGAACTCGGCCTTCACGGCCACGTCGACGATCGCGCTCTCGTTCTGCAGTCCGTCTCGCGGTCCGACCTCGTAGATCGTGACGCGCTCGGGCAGCCCTTCGGCCCGCACCCGCTCCGGCTTCCGCATCGTGCCTCCGCTCACTCCTCCAGAATGGTTCGTGATGACAACTCTGGCGGACATTCTGCGCGGGATCGAAGGTGGGGTCTTCCCGGACCCGGACTTCGGCATCAGCGTCGTCCCCGCACCTTCGCCGCGGGACACGTGTGTGGTCGGGTTGACCGGTCATATCGTGGTGGCGGCCGACGTCAGCCCCGAGTGGATCGCGGAGCACCTCGATCTCGGGGATCTCGCGGCGCCGCTCAACCCGCCGTTCCTGTTCGCGTCGGAGCAGTTGACCGGGCGCGCGTTGAACGGGATCGACGCGATGCTGCTCGCGCCGGCTGTCAGTGATCCCGCCGAACGAGCTGGACTCACCGGCGATCTGACCGAGCTGACCGATACCGACCATCCGCGCATCGAGCGGGCCCGGCGGTATCGCGATGACGTGCGGGCTTACGTCGATCCGGACGGCGGACTGGTGCTCGTCGGTCGGGGGTTGACCGGGCGGTACGAGTGCGCGCTCGAAGTACCGGAAGGGGTTCGCGGGCGGGGGCACGGTCGCCGGTTGGCGCGTACGGCGCGCGCGTTGGTCCCTGCCGACGCCCACATCTGGGCCCAGGTGACGCCAGGAAATGCAGCCTCGACGAGGGCGTTCCTGGGCGCCGGGTATCTCCCGGTCGGTTCCGAGGCGTTGCTCGTCCGCTGATCGATCCGTAGTCGACGCCGGCGTCAGGCTGGGCTGGTCCCGCTGACGGAACCAGAGTTGGTGCTGGCGTCAGGCTGGGTTGAGGGCTCGGCGGTGGTACGTCGGGGTTTCGTTGTCGTAGAGGTTGCCGCGGTAGACGCCGTGGAGGATCTCTGACTCGTAGCCGTTGAGCTCGGGCATGCCGAGGGAACGGGCTGCTTCGAGTTCGGCGTTGGCGTCGTACGGGACGCGGACGAACTGGATCGAGAAGGGCGCCGGGTCGGGGGTGTCAGGGATGCCTTCGAGGATGACGTAGACGGGGGTGGGATCGCTCATGCTGTTGCCGACGCTGCCGGTGTTGAAGAGTGTGCGGCCGCCCAGATCGACCTCGTAGAAGGCGTCGTGGGTGTCGCCGTACCCGACGACGGTGGGAATAGGGCCGTCGCCGGTCGCCTCGGTGTTCTCGAACATGCCGAGGAACTCCTGCTCGTCGTGGTCGAACCGGACCCGGCGGTGCACGGTCGTCGCGGACGCGTGGAAGAGGCGGATCTGGCGACCACTGAGGACGAAGTCGTGGCAGAACGGCAGGCCGCGGAGCCAGGTCCACTGGTCCTCGCGGAGTTCGTGCTTCCACCAGCGGAGGCCTTCGGTGTCAAACTCGCGGTTCGGGTCGGGGAGGAAGTCGTCCCAGTTGCCGAGAACGTTCACCTCGCAGACCTCTCGGCATCGGTCGACCACCTGCTGCCCACGCGGACCCTTGCCGACGTAGTCGCCGAGGTTGAAGATCCGTTCGATCCCCCGCATCCCGATGTCGTCGAGCACTGCCTCCAAAGCCGTCAGATTTCCGTGCACATCCGAGATCAATGCGATCCGCTCCAGCCCCATGCACCCCATCCTCTGTTGCTGACCGGTCCAACCACGCACCCAGGGTCCGCTCGCAGTTGATTACTGGCTGCCGCTGGGGCCGGTGGGTTCGGGGGTGCGTTCTTGGGTGGCGGTTGAGCGGGCTGAGGCGGAGGTGCGACGGGCGCCCCAAGATGGGGAGTTGGAGCGGGAGGTTGAGGCGCCTGTGGAGCCGCCGCCGGATTCGCCGGCTGAGTGGGAGGCTGCGCCAGCCAGGGCGCCGCCGGCGCGTTTGGCGGTGCTGATGCTGCCTCCGACCGCGGCCAGACCCGCGCTGGCAGCAACGCCTAGAGCGCCCGTTGCTCCGCCGCCGCTGCCCGAGCTGCCTGAGCCACCGCCGCCGAAGCCACCACCACCCCCACCGCCGCCACCGCCGGTGGACATTCGGCCAGTGGCGGCGCGGCCGAGGTTGATTGCGCCGGTTGCCAGGCCGCCTGGGTCGGCGACGGCGGCTCCCGAGCCGGAGTGGCCACCGGCGACCGCCGCGGTGATCGGTACGACGAAGCGCAGGAGGGCGGGGAGAGCGAAGACCGCGAGTAGGAGCATCATCAGACCGGTGAGGGCCTGGACGAGTCCGTTGCCCGAGGTGTTCGTCATTCCGCTCTCGTTCATCCGGATCGCGGCCGCGTAGACCAGGGCGGCGGCCGGCTTGTAAGCGATGAAGGCCAGCGCCCAGGCGCAGTACTTGCGCAGCCAGGCGCGGCCGATCTCGGTGTTCGTCGCGGCCGCGGCCAGCGGGAAGGTGCCGGCGATCAGCACCAGCATCGCGGACCGGATCAGCAGCAGGACGACCTGGACAACCGACGCCATGAACACGGCGATCCCGAAGAACATCGCCACCATCAGCGGCAGGCCGTGCATCATCGCGCCGTCCACGCCACCCTTGATCACCAGTTCGCCCAGCGCCTGGCTGAACTCCTGGTTCTGGTTGGAGGTCGCGTTCTCGACGACGTCCATCGCGAACTGGTCCGATGCCTGGGCCAGCACGTGCAGGGTCGCGGTCCCCAGCCCGGCGATCACCACGAACACCATGATTGCCTTGAGCAACTGTTGGAGCGGATCGGCGCGCTGCTCCCAGGCCATCCGGACGCCGGCCACGATGATCGCGAGGGTGAACACCGGTACGATCAGCATCATCACGTTGTCGCGCAGGTAGGCAACCGGGCCGGTCTCGGTCCAGCCGGTATTCGGATCGGCGAGCGCGGGGCTGTCGGTCTTTACCCAGAAGGTGGCGATCGCCTGCAGCCCGGCGGACGCGGTCTCGCCGATCTTCGTCGCGAGCGCGTCGAACTGGGACGTGACGACCGTCTGGAATCCCTCGCGGATGTTGCACCCGACCTCGATCTTGCTGCACATCAGAGACCACTCCAAGCGACGAATCCGGCCAGGTCACGATGTTGCGAGTACGGCGCTCCGACTGGTTCGCCGGGTGCTGGTGGGGCCAATCGCCAGTCCCCTTCGTGCCACGCGAGGGTGAGGGTGGCGCTGACGTACTCCGACTGCACGGGTAGCGCGAGCATCACGGTGAACCGGTCGCGGCTGGCGTCGAGGACGCGGTAACCGGCGAGCTGGGTGGGATCGGTGAACTCGTTCGGCGACTCCTGCCGCAGTTCGCGCAGCAACGCGTCGGTGTCGGGCCCGGGCAGCATCAGCTTGCCGACCGTCGCGACCGCTTTCCGCTGGTCGCCAATGGCGGAGATCGCGTTGTACGCCGCGAAGAGGGCGCCGGATGGGGAATGGGCGAAACAGCGACGGAATCCGTCGGCGTCGACCTTCGCCGGTCCGGCCGTACGCGATCGCGGTACGACGACCCTGCGGCTCACGTCCCAGCCGTCAACCGCCGGCGGGGTGGTCGGCACCCGCTGGTCCCCTTGAGGCAAACCACACGCGCTGGAGGTGGATCTATTACTCGGTTCAGGAGTGTCAGGTACCGCTGGCTCAGGTACGGCGGACTCGGCTCGGTCAGGTGTTGACGAGTCGGCGGGCGGCGGGTTCGGCGTACTGGCTGTGGCGGAGGCGGTTGGGGAGGGGGAGGTCAGGCCGGTGAGTAGGAGGAGTAGGCCGCAGACGAAGACGGCGCCGATGACGATGCTCGCGGCGATGAAGCCGCGGCCGAAAGGTGAGTGTTCTTCCTGCTTCTCGGTCATCTGGGACCCCCGATCGCTGCCTGCCTGGTGGACTTCTCTAGGCTGGCAAAAATCGCGCGGACCCCGCGGAAGTTATCCACAGGTCCGGTCCGCAGCGCCCTCCGAGATCGCCCAGCAGGGCTGGATCACGGTTCAGGGTCGCTTGTCACGCACAGAATTCCTTCAATCTTGTCTCGACCTGTAGCCGAAAGGTCACCCCGTGTAGCGAAGTGACCTAGTCAGCTAATAGAGTCCGCGCATGACCATCGCGCCTACGCTTAGCTCGCCCCTAGCGCTCGCCGATGCAGAACCCACTCACGCCGCCGAACCCTGGGACAGTGACGTGATCAGCGCGTACGGCCTGCTGCGCGAAGCAGCAGCCGAACTCGATCACCTGATGCGCCATTCCCTCAAGCGCAGTGGTCTGCAAATGGCAATGTTCGAACTGTTGCTGCGGCTAGCCCGTAGCCACGGGGAGAAGCAGCGTCTTACTTCACTCGCCCGGGAGTTGACCGTCACCACCGGCGGCATCACCCGGCTCGTCGACCGTGCCGAGGCCCTCGGCCTGGTCCGCCGGGAACCATGTCCGGACGACGCCCGTGGGTCGTTCGCTGTCCTCACCGAGGAGGGCAAGCGGCGGCTGCGTGAAGCACTGCCGGACCACCTCCTGGAGATCGACAGCCTGTGGATGTCGCAGCTCGCCGACGAGCAGGACCTCGTTCTCGGCAAGCTCCGCCGGGTCCGGGACAACGCCCGCCGCTGGCCGAACGGCCGTCCCAGCCTCGGCCCGATCAACACGGACCGGCTCAGCACCGATCGACTCGGTGCGGAGCGGATCGGGACGGACAGGCTCGGCACAGACCGGATCTGATCGACCAGGAACGACTCACGCAAAAGACACGCATTACCCGCTCCTAACGGATGTGGCGCCCGGCTGGTGTCGGGCGCCACCGAGCGGGATCGTTGAGATGTGAACCAGCCGCAGGTCCATCCACCCCGAAACCCCACCGCGCCCCGCGAACTCGACAGGCCGGCACGGAGGGCCTTGTTCGTTCGGGCCGGGATCGGCGGTGTGCTGTCGGCGCTCGCGGGACTGGCGCTCGGGGGCGTGACGGCGGCGATTCTGGGGACCACGCAGACGCCGGTAGTTGCGATCGGTTCGGCCTTCATCGACCGGACGCCGCCCTGGCTCAAAGATCTCGCGATCTCCCTCTTCGGGATCCATGACAAGACCGCTCTCCGGACCGGCATCCTGATCGTCCTGCTGGCATTCGCCGCTGTTGGTGGTGTTCTGGCCGTACTGCGGTACTGGGCGGGCGCCGCGATCGTCGTACTGCTGGCGGGGGTTGCTGTCGTTGCGGCGATGACTCGGCCAGACGCGGGGCAGACCGGATTCTTGCCGTCCTTCATCGCGGGGATCACCGCGCTGCTGTTGCTCCGGCTGTTCGCTCAGCGGTTGAAGAATCTGAAGGTCGCTCCGCGGGACGGGGTCAGCCGGCGCGGATTCCTTCAGCTGTCCGCGGGAGTCGCGCTCGGCTCGGTCGCGATAGGTGCCTTGGGCAAGGTTGTGGGTGGCCGACGGTCGGCTGTGACGGAGGCTCGCGAAGGGCTCGACCTGCCGTTGCCGCCGAGCCTGGAGCCGCCGGCCGGAGCACAGGCGCCTGGTGCGACTCCGTGGGCGACGTCGAACGAGGAGTTCTACCGGATCGACACCGCACTGTCGGTACCGCTGATCATGCCGAGCGACTGGACGTTGCGGATCCACGGCATGGTCGGCAAGGAGATCGAGCTGAGCTTTGACGACCTGATCCGGCGGAAGGTCGTCCACAAATGGGTCACGTTGACCTGTGTCAGCAACGAGGTTGGCGGGGATCTGATCGGCAACGCGCTCTGGTCTGGCGTCCTGTTGAAGGATCTGCTCGAGGAGGCCGGGCCGGCCGCCGACGCGGATGCGATCAAGTCGACCTCGAAAGACGGGTTCACCGCCGGTACGCCGCTGAGCACGCTGGTCGACGATCGCCAGTCGCTGCTCGCGTTCGCGATGAACGGTCAGCCGTTGCCCCTGGAACATGGGTTCCCCGTGCGGATCGTCGTACCGGGGCTGTATGGGTACGTCTCGGCGACCAAGTGGTTGACCGAGATCGAGGTCACCCGGTTCGACCGGTTCGAGGCCTACTGGACTCCGCGTGGTTGGTCGGCGCAGGGGCCGATCAAGTTGTCGTCGCGGATCGACGTACCGCGGTCGAAGGCCTCACCAGGACAGGTCACGGTCGCCGGGGTCGCGTGGGACCAGCATGTCGGGGTGTCGAAGGTCGAGATTCGGGTGGACGGCGGTGCGTGGCAGCAGGCGACCCTGGCGACGGATGGTTCGATCGACACCTGGCGGCAGTGGCATTGGTCCTGGGACGCGCCGAGGGGCAACCATGTGCTGCAGGTCCGCGCGTTCGATGCCCAGGGCAACCCTCAGATCGAGGCCCAGGCACCACCCGCGCCGAACGGTTCGACCGGCCTGCACAGCGTCGACATCAAGATCGGCTGACCGCCGCCAGCACCATCGGGACGAAGGCGTGCTCCAGCGATCCGGCCGGAACCTCGGCGGCTGCCGACGGAACACCGACCGCTGCTCGACCAACGCAGCCGCCGCCTCTGGGTTGCGCAACGCGTGCAGGGTGAACTCGGTCGAGATCAGATGCCACTGCCGCTGATCCGGTGCGGCGTCGTCGAGCAGTCCTAGTACTGCGTCGAGCAGAAACTCCAGCCGGAACTGGCGTTGTAGAACTAGACCTCGATGTTCGACATCACGTGCTTGATCCGGGTGTAGTCCTCCAATCCGTAAACGGACAGGTCCTTGCCGTGGCCTGAGTGTTTGAACCCGCCGTGCGGCATCTCGGCGACGATCGGGATGTGGGTGTTGATCCACACGCAGCCGAAGTCGAGGCGTCGGGCCATCCGCAGCGCGCGGCCGTGGTCGCGGGTGAACACCGAGGCAGCCAGGCCGTACTCGACTCCGTTGGCCCAGCGCAGCGCCTCCTCCTCGTCGGTGAATCGCTGCACCGTGATCACCGGTCCGAAGATCTCGTCCTGGATCGCCTCGTCCGTCTGCCGCAGCCCGGAGACGACGGTCGGTGCGTAGAAGTAGCCGCGATCGCCGACAGCGGTCCCGCCCGTTTGCAGGACCGCGTGGTCCGGGAGCCGCTCGACGAAACCGCTGACCCGGCGAAGCTGGTCGGGATTGTTGAGCGCGCCGTACGCCGCCTCCTCGTCGTCGGGCTGCCCGGTCTTCGTGACCTTCGCCTGGTCGGTCAACGCCGCCACGAAGTCGTCGTGAATCCGTGGACCGGCCAGCACCCGGGTCGCGGCCGTGCAGTCCTGGCCGGCGTTGAAGTACCCGGCTCCCGCGATCGTCTCCGCGGCGGCCGCCAGATCAGCATCGTCGAAGACCACCACCGGCGCCTTGCCGCCCAGCTCCAGGTGCGTCCGCTTCAGGTGCCGGGCCGCCGAGGTGGCGACCTCCATCCCGGCCCGGACCGAGCCGGTGATTGCGACCAGTTGCGGGATCTCGTGCTCAACCAACGCGCGGCCCGTGTCCCGGTCACCGCAGATCACGTTGAGCACACCGGGAGGCAGGAACTCGTTGCACAGCTCGGCCAGCAGCACGGTCGAGGCCGGTGTCGTGTCACTCGGCTTCAGCACCACCGTGTTGCCGGCGGCCAGGGCCGGCGCGATCTTCCAGACCGCCATCATCAGCGGGTAGTTCCACGGGGTCACCTGCCCGACCACCCCGATCGGCTCCCGCCGGACGTACGACGTGTGCCCGGCCAGGTACTCACCCGCCGACCGGCCCTCCAGCAGCCGCGCCGCACCGGCGAAGAACCTGATCTGGTCCACCGAAGGCGGCAGCTCCTCGGTCGACGTCAGCCCGAGCGGCTTGCCGGTGTTCTCACTCTCCACCTTGGTGAACCCGTCGGCCCGGGTCTCCAACGCGTCGGCGATCTTGAGCAGCATCCGTTGCCGCTCGGCGGGCGTGGTGTCCCGCCACGACTCGAACGCCCGGGCGGCCGCGGTCATCGCCCGGTCGACGTCCTCGGGGCCAGACATCGGTGCCTGCGCGTAGGCCTCGCCCGTCGCCGGGTTGATCACTTCGTACGTCGCGCCGCTCAGAGATCCGGTGGCCTTGCCGTCCACGACATTCGTGAGAGTCCGCAGGTCAGCCATGACACGTCCTTGTCTGCTCGGGTGATCGGAGCCTAATCGTTGAGACGACGGAATCGATAGGGCTTCCGGCGATCCGGCAACCGATTCGCTACCAATGAACCCCCATTGATGACGAGATCACCCGGCGAAGACCTGTTCACCCTCGACCAGGGTCATCCGTACCCGAGCCTCCGCGATCGCCCCCGGCGGACCGGCGAACGGATCCCGGTCGAGGACGGTCAGATCCGCGAGCGCGCCGACCGCGATCCGCCCGGTGGCATCGGCATGGTTCAGCCAGGCACTGCCCGACGTGTACGCCGCCAGCGCGGTCTCCAGGTCCAGAGCCTGCCCCGGCAAAAACGCGTCGTACGTCCCGTCGGCCAGCGCGGCCGGTGCTCGCCGGTTGACGGCGGCATGGACGCCGGCCAGCGGATCCGGGCTGGAGACCGGCCAGTCAGAGCCGGCAGCGAGGTGGGCGCCCGATCGCGCCAGATCTCCGAACGGGTACTGCCGAGCGGTCCGCTCCGGACCGAGGAACGGGATCGTCAGGTCGAGCATCTGCCGCTCGTAGACCGCCCAGAGCGCCTGCAGGTTCGCAGTGACGCCGAGAGCCGCGAACCGGCCGAGGTCGTCGGCGTGGACAACCTGCAGATGGGCGATGTGGTGGCGATGATCGTTCGCCCCGTTGACAGCTCGCGCCGCCTCGAAGGCGTCGAGTGCCTCCCGGATCGCACGATCGCCGATGGCGTGCACATGCACTTGGAACCCGGCCGCATCCAGCAGCGCGACGTCCGCCCGTAGCGCCGCCGGGTCCACGAACGACAGCCCTCTGTTGCCGGTCCGGCAGCCACACCCGTCGAAGTACGGCTCGATCATTCCCGCGGTGAAGTTCTCCGCGACGCCGTCCTGCATGATCTTCACGCTGCCGGCGCGGAATCGCGGGTAGTGCAGGCGATCCCGGCGCTCGATGAGTTCGGGGATCTGCTCGGCCCCGCGGTCGCGTTGCCACCAGAGTGCGCCGACCACGCGTGCTGTCAGCCGACCGGTCGTCGCCAGTTCGACGTACGCCGGGGTGGCGTCGGACAGATTCGCGTAGTCGCCGAGGATCGCATCCTGCCAACCGGTGATTCCCAAGGAGTGCAAGTACGCCTGGGCCTCGGTCAGCGCTGCGACCTGCTCAGCCCTCATAGTCGGTGGGACGAGGCGGCCGACGAGATCCATCGCGCCCTCGTGCAAGGTGCCAGTCGGCGTACCGTCGGCCGCTCGTTCGATCCGCCCGTCCGGCGGATCCGGCGTCCGGGCGTCGACACCGGCCAGCGCGAGCGCCACGGAGTTGAGCCAGGCACCGTGGTGGTCGGCGTTCACCAGGAACGCCGGCCGACCGCCGGTGACGGCGTCCAGATCGGCAGCCCTCGGCGCGCCACCCGGGAAGTCGGGTTGGTGCCAGCCGCCGCCGAGGATCCACTCGACCTCGGGATGCGCAAGGGCGTACGCCGCGATCGTGTGCAGGCAGGCTTCTCGTCCTGAGGCCGGCGACAGGTCGCACCGACGCCGCTCCAGGCCGCCTTGCACCGGATGGATGTGAGCATCGACGAATCCCGGGAGCAGCAGGCCGCCGGCCAGATCGACCACCTCGGTCCGGGAACCCCGTAGGTCGCCCAGGTCCGCGGCCACCGCCACGATCCGGCCGGACCGGACGGCTACGGACACGTCCGGCCAGTACCGCCGTCCATCGAAGACCGGCCCGTTGACGAACACCATGTCCGCGACCATCGCACCTCCGCAGTACGGAATCCGAATCAAACAGCTTCTTTGACTGCTGACTTCAACACCATATCGATCTTGACGAAACGAAATCGCTTGCCATTCGCCGGGTCAGCCAGGCAGGATAGCGTCCGACGGCCCGCTTGAGATGAGGAACCGATGATCCCCCCGGATGCTCTCGACGACGCCGACTTCGCTCGCCTCCAGCAGTCGGCCAAGGACCACCTCTGGATGCACTTCACCCGGATGTCGAGCTATCAAACGGCCGACATCCCGGTTATCGTCCGCGGTGACGGCGTCTACATCTATGACGCCAAGGGCAAGCGCTACCTGGATGCGCTGGCCGGGCTGTTCGTCAACCAGCTGGGCCACGGCCGCACCGAGCTGGCCGAAGCGGCCGCCAAGCAGGCCTCCGAGCTGGCCTTCTTCCCGCTCTGGTCGTATGCGCATCCGAAGTCGATCGAGCTGGCCGGGCGGCTGGCCGAATTCGCGCCGGGCGACCTGAACCGGGTGTTCTTCACCAGTGGCGGCGGCGAGGCGGTCGAGTCCGCGTGGAAGCTGGCCAAGCAGTACTTCAAGCTGACCGGCCGGCCCGGCAAGCACAAGGTGATCAGCCGGGCGATCGCCTACCACGGCACCACCCAGGGCGCGCTCTCCATTACCGGGCTGCCGGAGTTGAAGGCCCCGTTCGAGCCGCTCGTCCCGAGCACCTTCCGGGTGCCGAACACCAACATCTACCGGGCCTCCATCCACGGCGACGACCCGGTCGCCTTCGGCCGCTGGGCGGCGGACCAGATCGCTGTGGCGATCGAGAACGAGGGCGCTGACACCGTCGCGGCCGTGTTCCTCGAACCCGTGCAGAACGCCGGCGGCTGCTTCCCGCCGCCACCCGGCTACTTCGACCGGGTCCGCGAGATCTGCGATGAGTACGACGTACTCCTCGTCAGCGACGAAGTGATCTGCGCCTTCGGCCGGCTCGGCCACATGTTCGGCGCCGACCGGTACGGCTACCAGCCCGACATCATCACCTGCGCCAAGGGACTCACTTCCGGCTACGCCCCGCTCGGCGCGATGCTCGCCACGGATCGGCTGATGGAGCCGTTCCTGCACGGCACCACGTCGTTCGCGCATGGCTACACGTTCGGTGGCCACCCTGTGTCCGCCGCGGTCGCGCTGACCAATCTGGACATCTTCGAGCGAGAAGGCATCAACGAGCACGTCCGGAGCACGGAGGGGGAGTTCCGGGCGACGCTCGAGAAGCTGCTCGATCTGCCACTGGTCGGCGACGTCCGCGGTGACGGCTACTTCTACGGGATCGAACTGGTCAAGGACAAGGTGACCAAGGAGACGTTCGACGACGAGGAGTCCGAGCGGCTGCTGCGCGGATACCTGTCGAAGGCGCTCTTCGACGCCGGCCTCTACTGCCGCGCCGATGACCGCGGCGACCCCGTCGTCCAGCTGTCACCGCCGCTGATCTGCGACCAGCAGCACTTCGACGAGATGGAGCAGATCCTCCGCGCGGTCCTGATCGAAGCCGAGAACCACCTCTGACCTCAGCCGTTCCCGCCGCTCAGAAGCCGAAGCCGCTCAGAAGTCGAAGCCCAGGCCCAGGCGGTCGAGGGCGCGCAGCCAGAGGTTGCGGTGGCCGGAGTTCGCGTCGGCGCGGGCCATCGACCAGCGGGTGAGCTGGATCCCCGCGTAGCGCAGAGGCTCCGGTGGGAAGGGGATCGGGCGCTCGCGGACCATCCGGAGGCGGGTGCGCTCGGTTTCCTCGCCGTACAGGAGATCGAGCATCACCTCGGCGCCGAACCGGGTCGCGGCGACCCCGAGGCCGGTGTAGCCGAGCACGTAGCCGATCCGGCCCTCCGACGCAGTGCCGAAGAAGGCACAGAACCTCGTACTGGTGTCGATCACTCCGCCCCACCGATGGGTGAAGCGCAGTCCATCCAGCTGGGGGAAGGTCTCGAAGAAGTGCCGGGCCAGCAGTCGGTGGATCGCGTCGCGTTGTTCGAGCTCGGGGTAGATCCGGCTGCCGAAGTAGTAGAGCGGGGTGTAGCCACCCCACAGGATCCGGTTGTCCCTGGTCAGCCGGTAGTAGTGGAACAGGTTCGAGGCATCGCCGACGCCCTGCCGGTGCCGCCAGCCGATCGTGTCCAGTTGTCCGGGCGACAGCGGTTCGGTCACCAGGACCAGGTCGTAGACCGGCACGGTGTAGAGCCGGAGTCGCTTCAGCAGGGACGGAAACGCGTTGGTGGCCAGCGCGATCCGCTCTGCCCGGACCGAACCAGTTGCTGCCAACAACGACCTGGCCGCACCGTCTCGCCGTACGGCGGTGACCCGGGTGTGCTCGTGAATCCGTACGCCGGCCACGAGGCAGGCCTGGCGCAACCCCCAGGCGAGCCGCGCCGGCTCGACCAGCGCGGTACCCCTCGGGTTGAACAGGGCGCCAAGATAGGTCGGCGAGTTCAGCTCGGCTCGGGCGGCGGCTGCGTCGAGCAGGGCGACCTCATGACCATAGGCCTGCCGCTGCTCGACCTCCTCCGCGAGCTCGGCCAGGTGATGTGGTGCGGTGGCGACGGTGAGCTCGCCGGTTCGCTCCCAGCCGCAGTCGATATCGAGCCTGGCGATGGTGGCATCGATGGCGTCGAGGTCCGGATGGCGATCCTTCGCGCGGAGCGCGGTCCAGAGTCCTGTGTAGCCACCGCCGACCACGGCAAGGTCGGCCGACTGCGGCCCGGCCAAGGGCTGCTCCGGTTCCGGTGCCGCTTTGTCGTCGAGCCAGAACACCAGTGGTTCGGCGTCCGCAAGCGCCGCGTTCGGCCAATCGCTCACCGGGACCGCCTGCGGCGGGCGAGTTCACCACCGAGTACGAGGAGCACCGCGAGCATGAACATCGCCGTGCCGATCACGTTGATCTGCGGCGGAATGTCGCGCTGTGCAGAGCCCCAGACGTACATCGGGAAGGTGACCGTCCGGCCGGCGTTGAGGTTCGTGATGATGAAGTCGTCGAAGGAGAGCGAGAAACTCAGCAACGCGGCGGCCAGGATGCCGGGGAAGACCAGCGGGAAGGTGATCCGCCAGAAGGTCTGCCACTCGTTGGCGTACAGGTCCATCGCCGCCTGCTCGAGCCGGGTGTCCATCCCAGCCAGCCGGGCCTTCACCGTCACCACCACGAAGGACAGGCAGAACATCACGTGCGCGATCAGGATCGTCCAGAAACCGAGCACGCCACCGAACCCGGCGGAGACGAACAGCGCCAGCAACGAGGACCCCAGGACGATCTCCGGGGAGGCCATCGGCAGGAAGATGAACAGACTCGTCGCGGCCCGTCCGCGGTACCGGTGCCGCACCATCGCGAACGCCATCAAGGTGCCGAGGGCGGTGGCGAGTACCGTGGCGAGCAGGCCGATCCGCAAGCTGGTGCTGACCGCGTCGCACAACCCGAACGGCTGGCAGGGGTCCTGCCAGTTCCGCAGGGTGAAGCCGTCGAACTCGTAGGACAGCCGGCTCTTCGGGTCGTTGAACGACATCAGCACGACGACGAAGATCGGCGTGAACAGGTACAGCAGCACCAGGAACCCGGCGAACAGCACCAGATGCCGCCCGATCCACCGCCCTGTCCTGGTCATAGCAGGTCCTCCGTCCCCACCCGGCGAACGTAGAACAGGACCAGGACGACGATCGTCGCCATCAACGTCACCGACAGCGCCGCGGCGGTCGGGTGGGCGCCGGCTGCGAACAGGTTCTGGATGTCGTTGCCGATCATCCGTTGTTGCGGCGTACCGAGCAGCTCGGCGTTGATGTAGTCACCAGCCGCGGGGATGAAGGTCAGCAGGGTTCCCGCGACGACTCCGGGCATCGACAGCGGCAGCGTCACCGTGCGGAACGTGGTGACCGGCCCGGCGAACAGGTCACCACCTGCCTCGATCAGCCGATGGTCGATCTTCTCCAGGCTGGCGTAGAGCGGCAGCACCATGAACGGCAGGAAGTTGTACGTCAATCCGGTGACCACCGCGGTCGTGGTGGCGAGCAACCGCCCGTCAGGACCGAGGATGTGCAGCCACTTCAGGGTGTCGACGACGACACCGTTGTCACCGAGCAGGAGTTTCCACGACAGCGTCCGGACCAGGAAGCTGGTGAAGAACGGCGCGATCACCAAGGCCAGCATCAGGTTCTTCCACCGGCCGGACTTGAAGGCGATCGCATAGGCGAGCGGATAGCCGAGCAGCAGGCAGAAGGCCGTGGTCAGCAGCGCGTACCACATCGACCGCCCGAACGGCCGCGCGTAGTCCTGCAGTGCGTCGACGTAGTTCTGCCAGTGCCCGGTCACCGCGTAGCCAGTCTCGACCGTGCCGCTCGGGTCGTACAGGCTCGCACTGAGCAACGACACCAGAGGTACAACGAAGAACAGCGCCAGCCAGAGCCCACCCGGTAAGAGCAGCAGGTACGCCGTGAACCGCCGCCCGGGTTTCTCCGTCACGGCAGCGGGTGGTCCGCCGAGCTGGCTGAGCGCGGTCACCCCGTCTCCTCCGCCTCGACACCGGCGGTGGCGTCCTGCCTGGCATCCAGCACGAACGTGTGCGACGGCTGCCAGTGCAGGTCCACCGAGTCACCGACCGCGAACGTGTCCCGGGCGCCGGTGTTCTGCTCGAAGACGGTCAGCTCCTGGTTCCACGGCATCCGGGCCAGGTACTGCGTACTCACGCCGCAATAGCTCACATCGGTGACGACGCCGCCACGCAACGAGTTCGCGCCGGTGTCCGTCTCGCTCCCGGCCCGGGCGAGGAAGACCTTCTCCGGCCTGATCCCCACCCAGACCTCACCGTCGGCCACTCTTGACCGCTTGACCGGCACGACCTGCTTGCTGCCGTGGGCATCGATCACCAGGTCCTCGCCGGAACGCTCCAGGATCGTCCCGGCCACCAGGTTGGACTGGCCGAGGAAGTTGGCCACAAACGTCGTCGCCGGCAAGTCGTACAGGACGGCCGGGGCGCCTCGCTGTTCGATCACCCCCGCGTTCATCACCGCGATCGTGTCGGCCATCGTCATGGCCTCCTCCTGGTCGTGCGTCACGTGCACGAAGGTGATACCGACCTCGGTCTGGATCCGTTTCAGCTCGATCTGCATCTGCCGGCGCAGCTTCAGGTCGAGTGCGCCGAGCGGCTCGTCCAGCAGGAGAACCTCCGGCCGGTTGATCAACGCCCGGGCCAGAGCGACGCGCTGCTGCTGACCGCCGGACAGCTGGGCCGGCCGGCGGTCGCCGTAGCCGACCAGTTCGACCAGCTCCAGCATCTCTTCGACCTGGCGGCGGATCTCCTTGACGCCGCGACGGCGGAGGCCGAAGGCGACATTCTCGAAGATGTCGAGGTGCGGGAACAGCGCGTAGTTCTGGAACACCGTGTTCACCGGCCGCTTATAGGGGCGCAAACCGGTAATGTCGTCGTCCCCTAGACCGATGCTGCCCGCAGTGGGCTCCTCGAGTCCGGCGACCATTCGCAGGGTGGTGGTCTTGCCGCAGCCGGACGGACCGAGGAGCGCGAAGAAGGCACCCCGTGGCACGGTCAGATCGAGATCGTCCACGGCGGTGAAGGCCCCGAAACGCTTGGTCAGACCGCTCAGAACGAGGTCGCCGGCCACCGCGATCAGCCCCCGATCACCCGGTTGAAGTCCGACTCGTACTGCTTCGACTTGGCCTCGTCCAGCGCCATGAACCCGTACGCCTTCGCCAGATCCGCCTCATCGGGGAAGATCAACGGGCTGTCGACCAGCTCGGGGTCGACCTTCTCCATCGCCTCCTTCGCGCCCTGGACCGGACAGATGAAGTTGACCCAGGCCGCGAGGGTGGCGGCCACCTGGGGGTCGTAGTAGTGGTTGATCAAAGCCTCGGCATTCGCCTTGTGGGTGGCCTTGTTCGGCACCAGCATGTTGTCGGACCACAGCCCGAGACCCTCTTCGGGGACGACGAACTTGATGTCCGGGTTGTCCGCCTGCAGGGCGAGCACATCACCTGACCAGGCCTCGCAGGCGACGATGTTGCCCGCGTTCAGGTCCTGGATGTAGTCGTTGCCGGTGAACCGCCTGATCTGGCTGGACGCGACATATCCCTGCAACTTCTCCAGCGCCTTGCCCCACTCCTCGTCGCCGAACTTGGTCGGGTCGGCACCGTCGATCCGGAGCATGAACAGCATCGTGTCGCGCATCTCCGACAGCAGCGTGATCTTGCCCTTGAGGTCGGGCCGGGTGAGCAGTTCGGTAAAGCTCTTCACTTCCTTGGTGTGCTTGGCGTTGTAGGCGATACCGGTCAACCCGCTCTGCCAGGGCACGCTGTAGTCGCGGCTGGAATCCCACGCCGGGCCCTTGAGGCTCGGCAGCAGGTTCGCATCGACGTTCGGGATCTTGGCGTGGTCCAGTTTCTGGATCCAGCCGAGCTTGACCATCCGGGACGCCATCCAGTCTGTCAGCACGAAGATGTCCCGGCCGGTCGGCTGGCAGGCGCCCAACTGGTCCTTGACCTTGGCGAAGAACTCGGCGTTGTCGTTCACATCGGCCGTGTAGTTCACCTTGATGCCGGACAACTTCTCGAAGGCGGCCAGTGTCGGCAGCACCGTCTTGCCGTTCACCTTCTCGTCGGCCTCGTCCATGTAGCTGGGCCAGTTGGAGAAGTTCAGCGTCTTCTCGGTGGACGACAGGTCGGTGCTGACACACTGCTGCTCGGTCTGTTTCGCGGCCGGTGTACCGCAAGCGGCCAGCAGACCTGAGCCGGACAGCCCGAGCGCGGACAACGACATCCCGGTCAGGACGGTCCGGCGGCTGACGGGGTACTGCGGACGGACGTTCATCGGGACCTCCTGAGAACGCGCGAGCCAGCATGAGAAACGCTGGACGCGGGCGATACTGTCAAAGGCAACCCGCCGAGACAAGTGATTCCGTAGTATTTGCCCCTATTTGCAACGAAATCCTCAGCATCGACTTGAATACCCCCGGTGACGCTGACAGGATCACTGCGTGGCTGTGCGCACCGGGAACCCGGACAAGAACCAGGCGTTGCTCGACGACATCTCCAAGGCGATCATCGAACAGCTCCAGCTGGACGGCCGTCGTTCGTACGCCGCGATCGGCAAGGCTGTCGGATTGTCCGAGGCCGCGGTCCGGCAGCGGGTCCAGCGACTGACCGAGGCCGGCGTGATGCAGGTGGTCGCGGTCACCGACCCACTCGAGCTGGGGTTCGCCCGCCAGGCGATGATCGGGATCAAGGCCGAGGGCGCCCTGGAGCCGATCGCCGACGAGCTGGCCGGGATGGACGAGATCGAGTACGTGGTGATCACCGCCGGCTCGTTCGACCTGCTCGCCGAGGTGCTGTGCGAGAGCGACGAGCACCTGCTGCGGGTGCTGTCGGACCGGATCCGCCAGATCGAGGGGGTGAAGGTCACCGAGACCTTCGTGTACCTGAAGCTGGTGAAACAGACCTACTCCTGGGGCGTGCGCTGATCACTGTCCCACTCTGGGCCGAGACCACCCGGGAGCCCGCGCCGCCGCGGCCCGAACTCCCGAGTGACTGCACGGCCGATGTGGCGATCGTCGGCGCCGGGTACACCGGCCTGTGGACGGCGTACTACCTCGCGAAGGCCGATCCCACCCTGCGGATCGTCGTACTCGAGGCGGAGACCGCCGGGTTCGGGGCGTCCGGGCGGAACGGCGGCTGGTGCTCGGCGCTGTTCCCCGTCTCGTCGAAACGCCTGGCCGCGCTGCCGGGCTCGAACCGGGAATCGGCGATCGCGATGCACCGGGCGATGCAGGCCACTGTCAACGAGATCGGCCTGGTGACCGCGGCCGAGGGGATCGACTGCGACTACCACAAGGGCGGCACGATCGTCCTCGCCCGGACGCCGGCCCAGTTGGCCCGGGCGCGCGCCGAGGTGGCCGAGGCCCGCGAGTGGGGTCCCGGTGACCTGCGCTTCCTCGAACCGGACGAGGTCGCCCAGCACGTCCGCGCGAACCACGTGCTCGGAGCAACGTTCACCCCGCACTGCGCGGCGATCCACCCCGGGCGACTGGTCCGGGGCTTGGCCGAGGTGGTCGAGCGGCTCGGCGTGGTGGTTCACGAGCGGACCACGGTGACCGCGATCGAGCCGGGCCGCGCGACCACGTCGTACGGCGTGGTGCGGGCCGAGGTGGTTGTCCGGGCCACCGAGGGCTTCACGGCACGCCTACCGGGGTATCGGCGCACGATCGCGCCGGTGTACTCCCTGATGGTCGCGACCGAGCCACTCGATGTGGCCGACTGGGCACGGATCGGGCTGGCCGGGCGGCCGACGTTCAGCGACCACCGGCACTTGATCATCTACGGGCAACGCACCGCCGACGGGCGGATCGCCTTCGGCGGGCGGGGCGCACCGTACCACTTCGGGTCCCGGATCACGCCCTCCTTCGACGCCCGGCCCCGGGTGTTCGCCGCTCTCCGCCGCACACTGCGCGACCTGTTCGGTGGACTCGAGGAGGTCCGGTTCACCCATGCCTGGGGCGGTCCGCTCGGGGTTCCGCGCGATTGGTGCGCCTCGGTCGGCCTGGACCGCGGCACCGGACTCGGCTGGGCCGGCGGCTACGTCGGCGACGGCGTCAGTACTGCGAACCTGGCCGGCCGCACCCTGACCGATCTCGTGCTCGGGCGCCACTCCGAGCTGGTCCGGCTGCCCTGGGTCGGCCACCGGTCGCCGGTCTGGGAGCCGGAACCGCTGCGCTGGCTCGGCATCAACGCCGGCCTGCGGACAATGACGGCCGCCGACGCCGAAGAACGAGTGACCGGCCGGAACAGCCGCCTCGCCCGCCTGATGTCCCCACTCCTCGGTCACTAGCCTGTTTCACTTGCCGTCGCTACCGGCTGACGCTTACCGGTGGGCCGCTGCCGGTTGAGGCCGGAGGTTAGGAGGTATTGGCCGGTGGCGTAGGTGGACATCACCAAGGCGCCGCGGCCGGGGAAGTCGCGGCCCGCGAGGCGCATGGCGATGAGGGCGTCGGAGATGAGGAACAGGGTGCCGCCGAGGCCGCTGCGGGAGTTGTGCCAGCGGGAGGCGATGGCAGTTGCCGTCAGCAACAGGGCGTACGCCGCGACCGGGACCCGTTGACCGTCGAGACCGGGTGACAGCACCGCGATCAGGGCGGCCCAGAGAGCGCCGTACGCCGCTGCGACGCGCCACGGCCGTTGTCCGGGCTGGGACAGGAACACGGCCAGGTAGCAGGCGTGGGCTGCCGCGAAGGCTGCGATTCCGGCCAGTTGCAGGTCGGTCTCCAGTAACAGGTCGCCGGCAGCCGAGGCGAGAAGTGCAGCCTGTAGGAGCGGCGGGGCGTCTTGGGTCCGCGCCCAGGACAACAGCAACGGCATCAGCGACACCTTGCTCGCCTGCTTCAGCACCTTGACGTCGAAGGCGACGGCGGCCACCTGTACCACCGTCGCACCCCAGAACGCCGTCAACCGCCGCCGATCACTCGCCAGCCGCCCCAGGTTCATACCGCCGAGTCTGCCGTACCCCGGGGCCGGTACGGCAGCAACGGTTGTCGACAGTCAGAAGAACATCGATCGAGCTGAGCCAAGCTGGTGGGGCTGGGGTGAGGTGGGAGGAGGTCGATAGCCGTCGATGTGGTGACGCGGGGGTCAGACCAGTTCGAGGTGGGCGGGCAGGGCGGTTTGGAGGGTTTGCAGGTCGGGGCCGTGGAGGGTGATGGCCTCGGGGTGGTGGAGGTTGGGCTGGGCGGTGAGCTCGGCAGGGGTCAGTTCGTGGAGTTGGGCCGGGTTGCCGGTCATGTCGACGATGGTGTGGAGCAGGTCGGCGGCCTGGCGTTCCCACAGGCGGTTGTCGGCGGCAACTTCGTCGGGGCGGATCAGCAGCAGGTCGACGTCGCTGTCGAGATCGCCGTCACCCCGCGCGGCCGCGCCGTACAGGCTGACGTGCACGGGTGGGATCGTCCAGGTCGAGAGCTCGGCGCGCAGGCTCTCGACGAAGGTGGTCCGCAGGCCGGCCAGTAGCTCGACGGCCTGGGCGGCGAGGTGCTTCCGGTTCAGGGTGTAGAGCAACGAGTTGCCGGACTCGGTGACCTGTACCAAGCCGGTCGACGCCAATCGCTGCAGCACGAGGCGCACGCCGGCGACGCTGCCGGCACCGGCGAGGCTGTGCACCTGGCGGCCGGACAGACCACGATCAGTCCCCGCGAGCACCTCGAGTACGGCGCCGTCGAGCGAGGGCACCACCGTGCCGATCGGCCTACCGAAGTCCATTGGCACCGTCTACAAATCCAGTCATCCGGTCAACATAGTGATCAGCGTGACCAATCGCCTACTTTCCGTGACAAGTCAGGCTCGAAGCAAAACAAGCACACTTGATTCTTTTTGGTGGGAGTGGGACGCTCGGACGCACTGAACTGCTGGTCGAGCAGGGGAGTCCAAGCGTGCAACTGGACGAGGTACTGGCCGATCTCTGGGCTGAGAGCGCCGAGCTGGACGCGCTGGTCGGCGGGCTGGCGGCTGACGTTTGGGCGACACCGACGCCGGCCGAGGGATGGACGATCGCGCATCAGATCGCGCACCTGGCCTGGACCGACGAGGCCGCTCGGCTCGCGGCGACCGATCCGGAGGTCTTCCAGGAGACGCTGCGGAAGGCGGCGGCCAATCCGACCGGGTATGTGGAAGAGGGTGCCGCGGAAGGCGCGGCGCTGCCGCCGGATCAGTTGCTGCCGTATTGGCGGGAGACGCGGGCGGAGCTTGCCGAGGCGCTGAAGCAGGTGCCGGCGGGTCAGAAAGTGCAGTGGTTCGGGCCGCCGATGAGTCCGACGTCGATGGCGACCGCTCGGCTGATGGAGACCTGGGCGCATGGGCAGGACGTCGTCGACGCTCTCGGGGTGACGCGGCATCCGTCGAGCCGGCTTCGGCATGTCGCTCACCTCGCCGTGCGGACCCGCGACTTCGCCTATCTGCTGCACGACCGGACACCGCCGGCCGAGCCGTTCCACGTGGAACTGACCGGACCGAACGGTGAGACCTGGGCGTGGGGCCCGGAGGACGCCGAGCAACGCGTCACCGGTCCGGCCGAGGACTTCTGCCTGCTCGCGACCCAACGCCGGCACCGCGACGACCTCGCCGTACAGGCTGTCGGGGCGGATGCCGAGGAGTGGCTAGGCATCATCCAGGCGTTCGCCGGCTTACCTGGTAAGGGCCGCACGGCCGGACAGTTCTCATGACCGAGGCGATCCGGATCGGGAATGCGTCCGGGTTTTATGGGGATCGGTTCACGGCGTTCCACGAGATGGTGACCGGTGGGCCGCTGGATGTGATCACCGGCGACTACCTGGCCGAGCTGACCATGCTCATCCTCGGCCGCGACCGGCTGAAGGACCCGAAACTCGGTTACGCGCGGACCTTCCTCAAGCAGCTCGAGACTGGACTAGGTGAAGCCCTCGACCGCAACGTCACCGTTGTCAGCAACGCCGGCGGCCTCAACCCGGCCGGGCTCGCGACCGCGATCCAGGAGCTGGCGGACAAGCTCGGCCTGCACCCGAAGATCGCGTACGTCGAGGGCGACGACCTCCTCGATCGCAGCGAAGAACTCGGACTCGGCAAACCGCTCACCGCCAACGCGTACCTCGGCGCCTGGGGTATCGCCGAAGCACTCCAATCCGGCGCCGACGTGGTCGTCACCGGACGAGTCACCGACGCCTCCGTCATCGTCGGCCCGGCCGCTGCCCACCACGGCTGGAAGCGGAACCAGTACGACGAACTCGCGGGCGCGGTCGTCGCGGGACACGTGATCGAGTGTGGTTGCCAGGCGACCGGCGGCAACTTCGCGTTCTTCCACGAGATCCACGACCTCGGCCGGCCCGGGTTCCCGATCGCGGAGATCCACGCGGACGGGTCCAGCGTGATCACCAAACACGACGGCACCGGCGGCGCGGTCACGATCGACACGGTCAAGGCGCAACTGCTCTACGAGATCACCGGCGCCCGGTACGCCGGACCGGATGTCACCACTCGGTTGGACACCGTCGAACTCGTGGACGACGGGCCGGACCGGATCCGGATCACCGGGGCGAAGGGCGAGCCACCCCCGCCGGAGTACAAGGTGTCGTTGAACAGCGTGGGCGGGTTCCGGAACGCGGTGGACTTCGTACTCACCGGGCTGGATCTGGAAGAGAAGGCGGACCTCGTCAAGCGGCAGCTGGAACGGGCGCTGAGGCAGAAGCCGGCCGAGCTGAAGTGGTCGGTCGCGTGGACCGAGAAGGCGGACGCGGAGACCGAGGAGCAGGCGAGCGTGCTGCTCCGGTGCACGGTGAAGGACCCCGATCCGAAGGTGGTCGGCCGGGCCTTCTCGGGGGCCGCGGTCGAACTGGCGCTGGCCAGCTACCCGGGCTTTCACGTGACAGCTCCCCCTGACGACGCCTCGCCGTACGGGGTGTTCACGGCTGGGTTCGTGCCGGTCGGTGAGGTGGAGCATGTGGTCGTGCTGCCGGGCGGTGAGCGGCGGATGATCGAGCCGGCCACCGAGACGCGGGAGCTGGCACCG
This sequence comes from Kribbella caucasensis, assembly GCF_004361855.1. Classification (GTDB taxonomy): domain Bacteria; phylum Actinomycetota; class Actinomycetes; order Propionibacteriales; family Kribbellaceae; genus Kribbella; species Kribbella caucasensis. The sequence continues at coordinate 826,008 of NZ_SNWQ01000001.1, read as the reverse complement.
GTCGAGGAGCCGAGGCTGCCGGTGCCGTTGCCGCAACTGGTCGCGGCGGGACGGCCGGCCCGCACGCTGACCAAGTCCGTGCCGCTGGGCCGAGTCGCGGGAGCACGCAGCGGAGACAAGGGCGGCGACGCGAATGTGGGCGTCTGGGTGCGGAGTGAGACCGCGTGGCGCTGGCTCGCGCATGCGTTGACGATCGGGTTGTTCAAGGAACTGTTGCCCGAGACGGAGCCGCTGCGCGTGACGCGATACGTGTTGCCGAATCTGTGGGCGGTCAACTTCGTCGTCGAGGGACTGCTTGGCGAGGGGGTTGCGTCGCAGGCGCGGTTCGACCCACAGGCGAAGGCGGTCGGGGAATGGCTGCGCTCGCGGTACGTCGACGTGCCGGAGGTGTTGCTTTGAGCACCGAACGGGATGCGTTGAGAGAGACGGTGCGGCGGTTCATGGCGTCGGAAGTGTTGCCGGAGTTGGCCGAGTGGGAGCGGGCGGGTGAGCTGCCGCGGGAGCTGCACGAGAAGGCGGGCAAGCTCGGGCTGCTCGGAGTCGGGTTCCCGGAGGAGGTTGGCGGTGGCGGCGGTTCCCTTGCGGACGCGATCGCAGTGGTCGAGGAGATGCACTACGCCGGCGGTTCGGGTGGGCTCGTCGCCTCGCTGCTGACTTGTGGGATCGCGTTGCCGCATATCGTTGCTGCGGGCAACGTGGAGCAGCTCGATCGCTGGGTTCGGCCGACGCTCGAAGGGCGGTTGATCGGGGCGCTGGCGATCACCGAGCCGGACGGCGGGTCCGATGTGGCGTCGCTCCGAACCACCGCTCGCCGGGATGGCGACCACTTCGTCGTCAACGGCGCCAAGACCTACATCACGTCTGGTTGCCGCGCGGACTTCGTCACGACGGCCGTACGAACCGATGGGCCGGGCGCGCACGGCATCAGTCTGCTCGTGATCGAACGCGGGACGCCCGGCTTCGAGGTGTCACGCAAACTCGACAAGATGGGCTGGCTCTGTTCGGACACGGCCGAGCTGGCGTTCACGGACGTACGGGTGCCGGTGGAGAACCTCGTCGGCGAGGCGGGTACCGGATTCGTCCAGCTCGCGCAGAACTTCGTGGCCGAGCGGTTGACTCTCGCGGTCCAGGCGTACGCCGGGGCGCAACGGGCGCTGGATCTCACGGTCGCGTGGTGCCGCGCGAGGGAGACGTTCGGGCGGCCGCTGATATCCCGGCAGACGGTGCAGCACACGCTGACCGAGATGGCGCGGCGGATCGATGTCGCCCGGGTCTACGTGCATGAAGTGGTACGCCGCGCCGAGGCCGGCGACGAGCTGATCGCCGAGGTTTGCTTCGCCAAGAACACCGCGGTCGAGGCGGGCCAATGGGTTTGCGATCAGGCGCTCCAACTCCACGGTGGGCTCGGCTATCTGCGCGAGGCCGAGGTGGAACGGCAGTACCGTGACCAGAAGATCCTCGCCATCGGCGGCGGCACCACCGAGATCCTCACCACCCTCGCCTCCAAACGATTGGGGTTCCTCACATGACCCGATTCGCAGCGTCCGAAGAAGCGAGCGCCAGGACGCTCGGTTCTTCGGACGCAAGCGTGGAGAACCGGGCGGCGATGCTGGAGAAGTTGGCCGCGATCGAAGGGGAGCATCAGAAGGCGCTCGCGGGGGGCGGGGCGAAGTACGTCGACCGGCATCACCAGCGCGGGAAGCTGCTCGCGCGGGAACGGATCGAGTTGCTCCTGGACCCGGATTCGGCGTTCCTCGAGTTGTCGCCGCTCGCGGGTTGGGGCAGTGACTTCACCGTCGGGGCGAGCCTGGTCACCGGGATCGGCGTGGTGGAAGGCGTCGAGTGCCTGATCACCGCGAACGACCCGACCGTCAAGGGCGGCGCCAGCAACCCGTGGACCCTGCGCAAGGCGTTGCGGGCGGACGAGATCGCGCGGGCCAACCGTCTGCCGGTGATCAGCCTGGTCGAGTCGGGTGGCGCGGATCTGCCGACGCAGAAGGAGATCTTCATCCCCGGCGGCGCGATGTTCCGCAACCTGACCCGGTTGTCGGCCGAGGGGATCCCGACCATCGCGCTCGTCTTCGGCAACTCGACCGCGGGCGGCGCCTACATCCCCGGGATGAGCGACTACGTGGTGATGGTCGACGGCGGCGCGAAGGTGTTCCTGGCCGGTCCTCCGCTGGTGAAGATGGCGACCGGTGAGGACGCTGACGACGAGTCGCTCGGCGGCGCCTCGATGCACGCACGCGTCTCGGGGCTGGCGGACTACTTCGCCGTCGACGAGCCGGACGCGATCCGGCTCGGACGGCAGATCGTCTCCCGGCTGAACTGGAAGAAGCTCGGCCCGCCCCCGGCAGCGCAGTACGAGGAGCCCTTGTACGACGTGGACGACTTGCTGGGGATCGTGCCCGGCGACCTCAGGATCCCGTTCGATCCGCGGGACGTGATCGCCCGGGTGGTGGACGGGTCGGTGTTCGACGAGTTCAAGCCGTTGTACGGGTCCTCGCTCGCGACCGGGTGGGCGTCGGTGCACGGGTATCCGGTCGGGATCCTGGCGAACGCGCGCGGGGTGCTGTTCAGCGAGGAGTCGCAGAAGGCGGCCCAGTTCATCCAACTGGCGAACCAGTCGAGCACACCGCTGATCTTCCTGCACAACACGACCGGTTACATGGTCGGCCAGGAGTACGAGCAGGGCGGCATCATCAAGCACGGCGCGCAAATGATCAACGCGGTCTCGAACTCGAAGGTCCCGCACATCTCGATCCTGATGGGCGCGTCGTACGGCGCCGGGCACTACGGGATGTGCGGGCGGGCGTTCGATCCGCGGTTCCTGTTCGCCTGGCCGTCGGCTAAGTCCGCGGTGATGGGGCCGCAGCAGCTCGCCGGGGTGCTGTCGATTGTCGCGCGCGCGGCCGCTGCCGCGAAGAACCAGCCGTACGACGAGGACGGGGATGCCGCGATGCGTGCGTACGTCGAGGGCCAGATCGAGGCGGAGTCGTTGCCGATGTTCCTGTCCGGGCGTCCGTATGACGATGGCGTGATCGACCCTCGCGACACCCGCACGGTCCTCGGTCTGTGCCTGTCCGCCATCCACTCGGCGCCGGTCGAGGGGACCCGCTTCGACGGCGCCAACTTCGGCGTCTTCCGGATGTGAGGGCGCCGCTGTGATTGCTTCTGTGCTGGTTGCCAATCGCGGGGAGATCGCCCGGCGGATCTTCCGGACGGCTCGCGGGCTGGGGTTGCAGTGTGTTGCGGTGCATTCGACGGCGGACGCGGAGATGCCGTACGTCGGGGAGGCGGACGCCGCCGTTCACCTTCCCGGGACGGCACCAGGTGAGACCTATCTGAACGCCGAACTGGTGATCGAGGCGGCGCGGAAGGCCGGGGCGGACGCGGTTCATCCCGGATACGGATTCTTGTCCGAGAATGCCGACTTCGCGCAGGCCGTGGTCGATGCGGGGCTGACCTGGATCGGGCCGCCGGCTGCGGCGATCTCGTCGATGGGGTCGAAGATCGAGGCGAAGAAGTTGATGGCCGCGGCCGGCGTACCGGTGTTGGCTGAGCTCACGCCTGCGTCGGTCGGTGCGGACGACCTGCCGGTGCTGGTGAAGGCGTCGGCCGGGGGTGGCGGGCGCGGGATGCGGGTCGTGCATCGGCTGGAGGAGCTCGCCGGGGAGATCGAGGCGGCGTCGGCGGAGGCGTTGTCGGCGTTCGGGGACGGGACGGTGTTTTGCGAGCGGTACCTCGCGACCGGGCGGCACATCGAGGTGCAGATGCTCGCCGACCAGCATGGCACGATTTGGGCGGTCGGTGAGCGTGAGTGCTCGATTCAGCGGCGGCACCAGAAGGTCGTCGAGGAGGCGCCTTCGCCTTTGGTGGAACGGATTCCGTCGATGCGGACCGAGCTGTTCGACGCCGCGCGGAAAGCCGCGGAGGCGATCGGGTACGTCGGGGCTGGAACGGTCGAGTTCCTGGCCGATGAGCAGGGCAACTTCTTCTTCCTGGAGATGAACACGCGACTCCAGGTGGAGCACCCGGTGACGGAGTCGACCACAGGCCTCGACCTGGTCGCGTTGCAGTTCTCGATCGCCGCCGGTGAGGCGCTGCCGCCCGAGCCGCCGGCCGCCGTGGGGCACTCGATCGAGGTGCGCCTGTACGCCGAGGACCCCGCGCACGACTGGCAACCGCAGACCGGACGGCTGCACCGATTCCACTTGCCCGGAGCCGAGTTCGCACCGGGCGGACCACGCGAGGGTACGCCCTGGGTGCGCGTCGACTCGGGCGTCATCGATGGGTCCGAGGTGTCGCCGTACTACGACGCGATGCTCGCCAAGGTGATCGTGTGGGGAGCGACCCGGACCGAGGCGGCGATGCGGTTGGCGGCCGAATTGGCGCGGGCCGAGATCCACGGCGTACGGACGAACCGGGATCTGCTGGTCCGGATTCTGCGGCATCGGGCGTTCCTCGACGGGGAGACGGATACCGCCTTCCTAGATCGTCATGGGCTTGACGTACTGGCGGAACCCCTTGCGGACAAGGCAGCTGAGGAGTTGTCGGCGTTGGCGGCCGCCCTCGCCGATGCGGCCGCGCGTCGGGAGACCGCGACGGTGCAGAACCGGTTGCCGAGTGGCTGGCGGAATCTCCCGTCCCAGTCCCAACGGAAGACGTTCAGCGCGGGCGACTCGACGTACGAGGTGTCTTATCGGCTGACTCGGGACGGCTTGGTCGTTGACGGGGACGTGTCGTTGGTTGCGCTCGGCCCCGATCGGGCGGTCCTCGAGGTCGGGGATGTGCGGCGGACGTTCGAGGTGGCGGCCTATCCCGGGTTGGTTTGTGTGGACTCGTCGCTCGGGTCGGTCGCGCTGACTCCCTTGGAGCGGTTCACGGATCCGTCGCATCAGGTGGCGGCCGGGTCCTTGCTCGCGCCAATGCCGGGCACGGTGATCCGGGTCGGGGTGGCGGTCGGCGACGAGGTGGAAAAGGGGCAGCCGTTGCTGTGGTTGGAGGCGATGAAGATGGAGCACACCATCTCCGCCCCGGCCGACGGGGTTGTCGTTGAGCTCACGGTTTCAGCCGGTCAGCAGGTCGAGGTTGGCGCGGTCCTGGCGGTCGTACGAGAAGGGGAGGGCGAATGAGTTTCGTCGAGTCGGAGGAGCGCCGGGCGTTGCGGGCGGCGGTGAGTGAGCTGGGCAAGAAGTACGGGTACGGCTGGTTCACCGAGAAGGCGCGGACCGGCGGCCACACCACCGAGCTCTGGGAGGAGGCCGGCAAGCTCGGCTATCTCGGGGTCAACCTGCCGGAGGAGTATGGCGGCGGTGGTGGCGGGATGGCCGACCTGTCGATCGTGCTGGAGGAGCTCGGCGCGGCGGGTTGTCCGTTGCTGATGATGGTCGTGTCGCCGTCGATCTGCGGCACCGTGATCAGCCGGTTCGGCACCGGCGACCAGAAGCGCCGTTGGCTGCCCGGCCTCGCGGACGGGTCGACCACGATGGCGTTCGCGATCACAGAACCGGATGCCGGGTCGAACTCGCACAACATCACCACGACGGCCCGGCGTACCGAGGACGGGTGGTCGCTGTCCGGGCGGAAGGTCTTCATCTCCGGTCTCGATGTCGCCCAGGCCGTGCTGGTGGTCGGCCGGACCGAGGACGCGCGGACCGGGCGGTTGAAGCCGGCCCTGTTCATCGTGCCGATCGACGCTCGCGGGGTGGAGTACCGCAAGATCGAGATGGATCTGATCAGTCCGGACAAGCAGTTCTCGTTGTTCCTCGACGACGTGCGGCTGCCCGCCGATGCGCTGGTCGGATCGGAGGACGCCGCGCTGCTGCAGCTGTTCGCCGGGCTCAACCCGGAGCGGATCATGGCGTCCGCCTTCGCGATCGGGATCGCCCGGCACGCGCTCGGCAAGGCGGTCGCCTACGTCAACGAACGGCAGGTCTGGAACGGCCCGATCGGTGCGCACCAGGGCATCTCCCATCCGCTGGCGCAGATCAAGATCGAGCTCGAACTGGCCCGGCTGATGCTGCAGAAGGCGGCCGCCCTGTACGACGCGGGCGAGGACCTGGCCGCCGGGGAAGCCGCGAACATGGCCAAGTACGCGGCCGGCGAGGTCGCGGTACGCGCGACTGATCAAGCGGTCCAGTCGCTCGGCGGGAACGGGATGACCACCGAGTACGGCGTCGCCTCGCTGGTCGCCGCTGCCCGGGCGACCCGGATCGCGCCGGTCAGCCGGGAGATGATCCTCAACTTCGTCGCCCAGCATTCGCTGGGCCTTCCGAAGTCGTACTGAAGTCCGTCAAAGTCTGAGCACCAAACCGTCAGAGAGACCAATCCGTCAGAGAGGACGGGCCTGCGATGGTCATCCACAGTGAGTTCCCACCGGTCGAAGTGGTCGATGTGCCGATTCATGACGCGGTGCTCGGCCGCGCGGCGGAGTACGGCGATCGGCCGGCCCTGGTGGACGGGGTGAGCGGCCGGGAGATCAGCTACGCGCAGCTCGACGGTATGAGCCGGCGGATCGCCGCCGGGTTCGCCGAGCTCGGGATCCGGCCCGGCGACGTGATCGCCCTCTACAGCCCGAACACGATCCTCTACCCGGTCGTGTTCTACGGCGCGACCCGGGCCGGCGCCACGGTGACCACGGTCAACGCGCTCTACACGGCGGACGAGTTACACAAGCAACTGGTCGACTCGAAGACGAAGTTGCTGGTGACGATTTCGCTCTTCCTGCCGGTCGCGACCGCGGCGATCGAGGGTACGGACGTGCAGGAGATCTTCGTCTGCGACCAGGCTGATGGGTTCCGCTCGGTGATGGAACTGGTGGCCAGCACCGGGCCTGAGCCTGTTGTGGAGATCGACCCGGCCGAGGATGTCGCAGTACTGCCCTATTCGAGCGGGACGACGGGCGCGGCCAAAGGCGTGATGCTGACGCACCGGAACATCGCGACGAACATCGCGCAGGCCGAGGTGACGATCAACGTCGCCGAGAACGAGAAGATCATCGCGATCCTGCCGTTCTTCCACATCTACGGGCTGACCGTGCTGATGAACCTGCCGCTGCGGCTGGGCGCGACGGTGGTGGTGTTGCCGAAGTTCGACCTGGACCAGTTCCTCGGCACGTTGGAGAAGTACGCGATCACGCGTGCCTTCGTGGCGCCGCCGATCGTGCTCGCGCTGGCGAAGCATCCTGCTGTGGATGGGGTGGACCTGTCGGCGCTGAAGTACGTGACGTGTGCGGCAGCGCCGTTGGACGGGGAGCTGGCTGAGGCGTGCGCGAAGAGGTTGGGGTTGCACGCGGTACTGCAGGCCTATGGGATGACGGAGTTGTCGCCTGGTACGCACGCGGTGCCGCAGGACGACCAGGATCCGCCGCCTGGTGCCGTGGGCAAGTTGTTCCCGTCCACCGAGATGCGGCTGGTCGGTGCCGATGGCAATGATGTGGGCGATGGTGAGACCGGGGAGGTCTGGATTCGCGGGCCCCAGGTGATGAAGGGGTATCTGGGCCGGCAGGCCGAGACCGACGCGACCATCGACCCGGATGGGTGGTTGCACACCGGCGACATCGGGCGGGTGGACGCGCGGGGCTACCTGTATGTGGTCGATCGGCTGAAAGAGTTGATCAAGTACCACGGCTACCAGGTGCCGCCGGCGGAGCTGGAGGCGGTTTTGCTGACCGATTCGCGGATCGCTGACGCTGCGGTGATCGGGGTGCAGTCCGAGGGCAACGAGGTGCCGAAGGCGTTCGTGGTACCGATGCCGGGGATGGAGTTGACCGAGCAGGACGTGATCGATTACGTGGCGGCCCGGGTCGCGCCGTACAAGAAGGTGCGGCAGGTGGAGTTCATCGAGGCCGTGCCGAAGGCGGCGTCGGGCAAGATCCTGCGTCGCGAGCTGAGAGCCAAGGAGGCCGCGCGTGAGTGAAGCCGCCCGGTCAGCTCCGTCGGGTCCGGCCGTGGTGCGGGAACCGCAGCAGGATCGGAGTCGGGCTACTCGGCGGAAGCTGCTGGAGGCGGCGATGGAATCGCTGGCCGAGGTCGGGTATGCCGCGACCACTGTGGCGGTGGTCGCGGCGCGGGCGGGGGTGTCCCGCGGTGCGGCGCAGCACCACTTCCCTACCCGTGCGGACCTGTTCGCGGCGGCGGTGGAACACATGACCGAGGTCCGGCTGGCGGAGATCCGCTCGCAGGCGGCTGCGCTGCCGGTCGGCGCGGGCCGGACCGAGGCGATCGTGTCGATGCTGGCGGATGTCTATTCGGGTCCGCTGTTCCGGGCCGCACTGCATCTCTGGGTCGCGGCGTCGACAGAGGAACCGCTACGCCGGCAGATCGTGCAGCTTGAGGCCCATGTCGGACGTCAGGCACATCGCGCGCTCCTGGAAGTGCTCGACGTGAGCGAGCGGACACCGGGGGTCCGCGAGACCGTACAAGGTGTCCTCGACATGGCTCGCGGGCTCGGCCTCGCGGCCCTGCTGACCGACGACACCGCACGCCGGCGGGGCATCGTGCGTCAGTGGTCCAAGATCCTGGATCAAGCGCTGGCAACTAGTTAGTCGCCGGGCTGGGCTCGCGGGCTTGGCGTTCGGTGATTCGGCGGTCGACCTTTGTGGCTAGGGCGTCTGGGTCGCATTCGGCTAGGTGGTCGCGGACGAGCAGGTGGATGAACGCGTACTCACCCGGGCCGGTGCGGGACAGGACGTAGCGATCGGCGGCGTAGCGGAGGAATGCACGGCGACGCCAGGGCAGGTAGCCGGTCCAGCGGAGCAGCAGTCCGTGCAGCAAGCGGGACAGCGATCCCGCGAAGAGCGGTGGACGGCGACGCCAGGCCTTGGCCGCCACGGTTCCGGTGAAGATGCCGAGGACCGCCTCGGGTTCGGGTGATCCGAGACTCGCACCTAGCGCGAGTGCCGCGACGATCGCGACCGCGATGCCGGCCAGCACCCAATAGTCCATCCGTCCCAGCCGCCAATCGGAGTCGGGCTCGTCCGCGCTGTGCGGATACACCAGGTGATCCATCGGCATCGCCTTCACCAGACGGATGCCCTGGGCGACGATCAGCCCAGCGACCAACCCGGCCACGAACACGCGCGGCTCGTCGGCGTTGTCTATCACCAGCCAGGTCGCCACCGTGACCACCGTCAGCCGTACGCCGAGCAGCAACGCCCGCCGCCGGTTCCCGTGCGACACCATCAGCTCGAACCCGTACGACGCACCGATCGCGGCAGCCGCCAGCGCCAGACCGCCCCACGTCGGGAGCAACGCCACCACCCCGGTGCCCGCGAGGATCGCCAGGAAACCGGCGACGACCCCGCATCCCACCATCGCCGCGGTGAGCAGGAACCGTGGCTGCTCGGGCCCGTCCCGAAACACTCGCCACGTCCTCGGACGAATGTGGACCAGCAGCAGACTCGAAGCTCCCACGGCCAGCCCCGCCGGTACGCCGTACAGGGCTGTCGTGGCGAGAGCGGCTCCGCCGACGAGGCCGGCGAAGAGGGCGGGCAGGCAGACCATGTGCGCGAGGTAGCCGACGACGGGCAGGACCAGGCCGTACCAGCCGTTCGGCGTGAGCCAGCGGGGTACGGCGATGCGGTCGCCGGCGCGGGTCCGGGTCCACCAGGCGAGGCACCAGAGGGAGCGGACCGCCGTTCGGGAGTCGTACTCGCGACTGGCCGGGCGATAGCGGGAGAGCACCTCGGAGATGTAGATGTCGAACAGTTCGCGCCGATGGTCCTCGACCGCGCCGGACGCGATCTCCGCGGCGTCGCGGCCCTGGTACGCGAGGGCCAGCACGTTCAGCATCAGCGGGGAGTCGACCAGGTCCCAGAGGTCGTCGTCCTGCTCGATCGCGACCCGGGCGCCGTCGAGTTCGTGGCCGACGGTGGCGAAGTAGTCGAGCACCTGATGCCGGGTCAGCGGGCGGATCCGGACCGCGCCGTACAGGCTGAGGGGTTGCGGGAGGCGTTCGTAGTCGTGGATCCGGCAGGTGACGGCGAGCTGGCCGATCAGGTAGCGGCGGCGGAGTTCCTCGAGGACGGGGCCGAGTTTGTCGCGATGGGTCGCGGCGATCTCGTCGACGCCGTCGAGGAGCAAGGCCAGGCGACCGCGACGGAGCCAGACGCGGCCGACCGGGGCGGGGATGCCGTAGCGGTTGGCGAGTTGACCTAGGAGCCAGTGGACGAAGCCGGCCAGCAGTGCGCTGTCGCCGGGGTCGTCGTCCTCGGACCGCGGCGTCCCCGGTCCACCCCAGCCGGCCAGGTCGACCAGGACGGGGATCGGCTGGTCGGGGTCGTTGTGCGCCTCGGCGGCGAGCGAACGGGCGAGGTCGAGCAGCAGCGTGGTCTTGCCGGAACCGGGCGCGCCGAGAATCAGCATCGAGTCCTGCAGATCGTCGAACGCGGCCGCGATGTCGGCGTCCTCGCGGATCTCGGTGACGGTGCTGTGCAGCGGTTGGACGAGCAGGTCGTATGGGCGGATGACCGCGTCCGGGCTCTCGTCGAGGGCGAGCGCCAGGCGGGTGCGGGCGGCGAGCGATCCGGTGAAGCGGTCGGCGAGGTGGCGGTCGATGCGGGCGAGCGCGTTCGGACGGTTGCGCGGCTGATCCGCCGAACGGGCCGAGTGGGTGACGGTCCGGCGGCTGCGGAACTCCCAGATGCCGGTGACGATCGCTGCCAGCCAGAGGAACCCGATCGCAGGCCACGTCCACTTGGCGTACGGCGCGAGAAAGGCGGGCGCCGTGCCTCCCGTGCCGATGTTGATCGCGATCGGCAGCAACACGACGGTGAGCGACAACGCCAGCACGACCACGACGACCCTGAGCACGCCGTGGATCCTCACCCACGGAGCGTATCGGCGCACCGGCCCACCCGCCCGGCCAACCGTGTCCCCACCACTCAGTAACCTCGCTCAGCCCCACCCTCAACGGTGGACGGAGCCGTTGTGCGACAGGTTGATGAGTGGTGCAGGTACACCCGGCATATCAGCTGGCGGTTTGCGCGTCGTGGAATCGATGTCTGTTCGGTTAGGTTGCCTTTGTCATGACTACTGAGCGGATCGACCGGGGCGGGGTGGGGCTGCGGTCGGAACGTGGGCCGATCCTGCTCGCGGTGATGCTGAGCATCGGGCTGGTCGCGATCGACGCGACGATCCTGGCGACCGCGGTGCCGTCGGTGGTCGAGGATCTCGGCGGGTTCACCCAGTTCCCCTGGCTGTTCTCGATCTACCTGCTGGCCCAGGCGATCTCGGTGCCGATCTACGGCAAGCTGGCCGACCTGCGCGGGCGGAAGCCGATCATGTTGCTCGGGGTCGGGTTGTTCGTGCTCGGCTCGATTCTGTGTGGGTTCGCCTGGAACATGCCTGCCCTGATCGCGTTCCGGCTGATCCAGGGACTCGGCGCGGGCGCTATCCAGCCGATCGGAATGACCATCGTCGGCGACATCTACACCGTCGCCGAGCGGGCCAAGGTGCAGGGCTACATCGCCAGCGTCTGGGGGATCTCGTCCTTCGTCGGCCCGACCCTCGGCGGCGTGTTCTCGGACTACATCTCCTGGCGCTGGATCTTCTTCGTGAACATCCCCCTCGGACTGGCCGCCGCGTGGGTGCTGCTGCGCCGGTTCAAGGAGAACGTGACCAGGCAGGCGAGTCACCAGATCGACTACGCCGGGGCGATCCTGCTCGCGGTCGGCGGCTCGTTGCTACTACTCGGCCTGCTCGAGGGCGGCGTGATGTGGGACTGGGATTCGCCGGTCAGCATCACGATCCTGGCCGCGGCCGTCGTACTGCTGTCCGCCTTCGTCCTGGTCGAGCGCCGCGCCGCCGAACCGATCCTGCCGCTCTGGGTCCTCAGCCATCGGGTACTGAACTCAGCGAACTCGGCCGCGCTGCTGATCGGCGTACTGATGGTCGGCCTGGCGACGTATGTGCCGCTGTTCGCGCAGGGAGTGCTCGGTACGTCGGCTCTCGTCGCCGGCTTCGCGTTGGCTGCGATGACCCTGGGTTGGCCGATCGCGGCGTCGCTGGCCGGCCGGGTCTATCTGCGAGTCGGGTTCCGTACGACGATGCTGTTCGGCTCGGTGATCGTCGTACTTGGAGCCGCGCTGCTGCTCACGGTCAACTCAGGTAGCTCCGTACTGCACCTGGCCGCGGCCTGCTTCGTCATCGGCCTCGGACTCGGCTTCTCCGCGTCACCGGGCGTGGTGGCCGCGCAGTCCTCGGTGGCCTGGCAGACGCGCGGCGTGGTGACCGGGGCCAACATGTTCGCCCGCTCCGTCGGCAGTGCGGTCGGCGTCGCCGCCTTCGGCGCGGTAGCGAACGGTGTGGTCGCTGCACGACTCGGTGACGCCCACGCGGATTTGGAGAAGGTGCCGGGCGAAGTGCTCGCCCCCGCCATCCACGACGTGTACTACGGCGCCGCAGCCGCAGCCGTCCTGCTGGTGGTCGCCGTTGCCTTCATGCCCAACCGAATCACCGAACACCCAGTAGCTGGAAGCTAGGGCCACTCACGGGGGTGGCGCTGTCTACTCCCGTCCGCGTGTCAGGCGCCGCGGGATTCGGCTACTCGGCGGAGCCAGTAGCGGAACCAGTTGGGGCCGTAGGGGACGTAGACGCGGGTTGGGATGCCTCGTGCGGTCAGGTCGGTGAGGGTTTCGGGGCGGACGCCCAGGAGTTGCTCGACCGGGACCGGGCCGAGGGCGAGCAGGATTGCCTCGCGGAGTCGGCCGTCGTGGGTCGCCATGGACCACTGCGCCCCACCGGCTGCCAGGCGATGGGCCAGTTGGAGATAGGCGACGTCCGTGGGTTCGCCGTACGGATGCGCGCCGCTCGGCTCGACGTACGCGCCCTTGACCAACCGGATCTGTACGCCGGCAGCCGTCAACGCATCGGCATCGTCCGGGGAGCGCAACAGGTTCGCCTGAACGGTCGCACCGAGTCGGTCGGCCAGCCCGCGACCAGCGACGTCGAGGACACAGCGCAGAACCTTGTCGGTCCGGCCGGTGTCCTCGGCGCCCACCTGGACCCGACGACCCTCGGGCATTGCCTGGACCAACCTGGCCAACAGGTCCGCACAGCCGGCCGGGTCGACGTCAAGGGCAAGGTGCGAGAGGTCGACCGACAGCCAGACGTCGGCAGGCGGTTCCTGGATCAGCCGCGCCAGTTCGAGGTAATCGTCGACGACCCGGGCAGCGTCGGCTGGATCAGTGGACAGTTCACCGAACAGGTCGAGGCTGACACCGTGTCCCTTGGCGAGCTGGTCGGCGGTCACCCGCAGGGCGTCGTCACGGGTGCGCCCGGCCACGTACCGCGATGCGGCGCGGTAGGCGTTCGCCTCGCCGCCGGGGAATCCCTTGACCAGGTGCTCGAGGCGTTCGCTGGTCGCGAGCTTGAACAGGATCGCTCGGTCGGCACGCATACGGTGAAGTTTGCCAGACGGCGCTCAGGGCAGCGGGCCGAATACGGCGTACTGCGGGGGCTTGGTGCGGGCTGTGGACACGGCTCAGCACTCTGCCAGTTGAGCGGTCTAGGTTGGTTGATATGCGGGCTGTGGACTGTGTTGGGGCGTTGGTCCGGGATGAGCGGCATCGGGTTTATGTACAGCGGCGGACACTGGAACGACGGTTGCTGCCGGGGATCTGGGACATCGTGGGCGGGCATCTGGAGCCGGGGGAGACGCCGGAGCAGGCACTCGCACGGGAGGTCGAGGAGGAGACCGGGTGGAAGGTCCGGGAGATCCTGTGGACGGCGGCCGACTGGGAATGGGAGTACGAGGGGCGGGTCCGGCGTGAGCTCGACTTCGTGATCGAGGTGGATGGCGATCTGGGTCGGCCCCGGCTCGAAGCCGGTAAGCACGACGCGGGCGCGTGGGTCGGACCGGACGACCTGGAGCTGCTGATGGTGAACCGGACCGACGGCGATCGGCGCTTGCGCGACATCGTGGCGCACGTGGTGCGGACCAGGTTCACCGACCGGCTGCGGCTCGAACCGGTCAGCGGTCCAGGTGAGGTCCTGACCGGACATCTAGCGGACCTGGAGACCTTGCACGCGGATCCGTGGGTCGCGCATTGGTTCGCCGGTGCGTGGTCGTCGGCCGAGGCGGCCCGGTTCGCGGACTCGATGCAGACGGCCTGGGAACGCGATCAGGCGGGCAAGTGGATGGCCTACAGCCGGGAGCCAGGCGGCGAGTTGATCGGTCGGGGTGGGTTGTCGAGGATGGCGGCCGGCACGCCGCCGACGGCCGCTATCGCCGAGTTGGTGGGCGCCGATTGGCTGACCGACCGGCTCGAGGTTGGCTGGACGTTGCTGTCGTCGGCCCGCGGCCGTGGGCTCGCCGCCGAGATCGGCGCAGCCGGGCTCGACTACGCCTTCGAGACGCTGGGTGTGAGCAAGGTGATCGCCTTCACCGAGCGCCACAACACGGCCTCTCGCGCGGTGATGGAGCGGCTCGCCATGACGTACGCGGGTGAGATCACCGCCGAGGGCCTGGTCGAGGGCCTCGATGGTGTCCACGCGGACGCACCGTTCGCCGTCTATGTGAAAGGGCGCGGCTAGGCCGGACCGGGCTGGTCCAGACCGACCTCCGTGCGCCAGTTCGCGTGCAGGGTCTTCAGTTGGTCCGCGATCTCCGGCTTGTCGGCGAGGCGGTTGTGCTGTTCGCCGATATCGGTGCTCAGTTCGGCGAGAAACCAGCCGTCCCCCATCGGCGCGTGCTCGTACTCGCGCTGCTCGATGGTGTGCGGATCCTCCCCGTCGAACCAGGACAGTTTCCAGTCCCCCGCACGCACGGCCCACTCGAACCCGAGGTCCCAGTGCAGCGCCGAGTGCGCGGCATCCGTCTCACCCCGGAGGGCGCGCAGCAGGTCCAGCCCGTCCCCGGCGTACTCGCCGCCTGCGACACCGACCAGCGTCGGCATCAGGTCGAGCGTGCTCGCCAGGACGCCCGACTCGCGCCCGGCCGGCAGCTGCCCGGGCCAGCGCCAGAGCATCGGCACCCTGATCCCGCCGTCCCAGACCGTGTACTTCGTCCCGCGCAGCGGCGTGTTGTCGGCGAAGTTGCAGGTCGAGCCGCCGTTGTCGGTCGTGTAGACGACGAGGGTGTTGTCGGCCTGACCGGTCTCGTCGAGCAGGTCGAGCAGCTTGCCGATCTCGGCGTCCATCAACTCCAGCTGGGCGAGGTAGTAGTCCCGGCCGTGTGGGAGGTTCGGCACGATCACGTCGTCGTACCACTCGGTGTACGGGCGGCCGAGGTCCGGCTTCCAGTCCCGGTACGCCGGAAGGTCGCGCTTGGCGAGCTCTTCGTCCGGGAGCTGCCAGCAGAAGTTGTGGACGGCGTTGAACGCGAGCATGCAGATGTACGGCCGGTCGTCGTCGGCCTGGATGAACTCGGTCGCGCGGCGGCCGAGTTCGGGGGACAGGAAGCCCTCGTGCTCGACCGGTTCGTCGCCCGACAGCATCGGCTGGACCGCCATGTAGTGGGCGGCCTCGGCGCCGTACTCCTCGACCGCCCGGTCCGAGTGGTGCAGGTAGTTCAGCCGTCCCATGGACTGCCCGGCCAGCCCGTAGAAGGTCGTCTCGAACCGGTGTCGAGGCGGGCAGGCACGGTCCCCGACAGACTCCTTGCCGTAGTGGACCTTGCCGAAGTACCCGGTCCGGTAGCCCTGGTCCCGCAGTACCTCGGCCATCGTCGGTACGTCGTCCGGCGGGAAGCGGGCGGAGTCGAACCACTGGCCACCCCACCGCTGCTGGTACCGGCCCGAGATGATCGCCGCTCGCGACGGGCTGCAGATCGGCGCCGTCACGTACGCGTCCGTGCAACTCACGCCGCCGGCTGCCAACCGGTCCAGCGCCGGCGTCCGGACGTCAGAATGGATCCCGAGCGCACTGCGGTCGGCATAGCCGTGGTCGTCCGAAACAATCAGCAGGATGTTGGGCGAAGGCATGCCGCCGAGTCTGCCAGCCTCACCGTCGGGCTTTGCTTATTGCTGCTGTGGATGTCACGGGACCTGAGGCGGACATCTAACGGTCCAGGCCGGTCACGAAGCGGGTCAGCAGGTCGGCGAAGGTCTGACGCTCGGCTGCGGTCCAGTCGTTCATTGCGGCGGCGAAGCGCTCCCGGCGGTACGTGTGCACCCAGTCGAGCTGCCGACGGCCGTCCGTGGTCAGCACCAGGGTGGTACGACGCCCGTCCCGCTGGTCGGCCTCACGTCGGACCAAGCCTGCTGACACCGCTGCGGCGACCACCTTGCTCGCCCGCGGCTGGTCCACCCCGAGAGCCGCCGCCACCCCGTTGACGCCGAGCAAATCGGGCTCCGCCGCCTCGATCGCGTCGAGTACCTCTTGAACCGGGTCGGGTCCGCCTGCCTGCACGGCGAACGTACGACGGGTCTGGCGGCGGCGGATGGTGATCATCGCCGACTCCACCGCGGCCATCGGGTCGGGCTTGTCCACAGCCACTCCAAGATATATGGTCGTTGACATGTATATGTCGGGTGACAACAAGCCTATCGGGTGGTGGCTGAAGGAGGTGGACCGACTGCTGGAGGCATCGTTCGAGCAGGTCCTCGCGGCGGAGGGGTTGATCCGCCGCCAGTGGCAGGCGCTGAACGCGGCCGCCGGTCCCGGCTCGATCGAGAGCACCCTCGCGCCGTTCCTGACCGGCGATCCGGCCGAACTGGCCGCGGTCACGGACCCGTTGGTGGCGCGCGGCTGGCTCGACGGCGAGCGCCGCACGAACGAGGGCCAGGCCGCGCTCGAGGCGCTGACGACGAAGGTCCAGGCGCAGCGCGAGCGGGTCACATCCGGCGTCTCCGACGAGGAGTACGTCGCGACGATCGGCGTACTCCGGCGGATGGCTCAGAACCTCGCCGGGTGAAGACGTTAAAGGGCTCTGCCGTGTGACCGCCCAGGCGCGGCGGTCACACGGCAGAGCCGGCCACCTCGGAGGGGTGGCTCATGGTGAGGTGTCACGAGCCACCGGTCCGCCCGGCCCGAGGTGTCGGCCAGGAGGTGGTTGGAACGGCTGGGCGGCGGCGATAACAGGGACTCAGCCGCCGGCCCAGCCGGGCTGGTGGGCGGTGCGGTCCGGAGCTGAGGATTGCTCCGGACCGCACCTCGGGTTTCGTCCGGGACTGAGGAGTGCCCCGGACCTTCGATCGCTGCTCCTGGACGTGAGGAGACTCCAGGCGCAGCCTGCCAGGATCTGAGGAGGATCCCGGCGGGCTCAGTTGTTGTCCGCGTGCTCCTGTGGGCCGAGGATGTCGTTCGTGACCCGGAGACCGGCGAATCGCCTCCGCATCGCCTGCTCGTACCGCGCTGCCAACGGCGCTTCCGCGACGTACTGCGCGATCACGTGCTCGCCGAACCAGACCCGCACCCGGCGCCGGTGCTGCCTCGACGTCATTTCCGCGACTGTCACTACTAGCTCACCCCGTAACTCTCAGGCCTTGCAACCAGTTGGACTTACTGGTTGTCATGGCAGTAATGGTGCACAAGCCGACCGTGACCGCTCTAGGACCTGGACCGGACCTTTGCCGGACCTCTTCAGGACCTCTCGCGGACATCTGGGGGACTGCACCTTGTCGTGGGGCAGTAGTCGAGACAACGTCTTATCTGACGTGAACGGGAGGAACGATGGCGGGTAGGTATACGCCAAGAACGGTCCTGGCGCACCTGATCCAGCGCCGGAACCAGACCTACTCCGAGATCGTCGCCGAGTTCGTCGAGCTGGGTGGAACCATCACCGAGCGGCACCTGCGGCGCCTCGCATCGGGCGAGCGCGCAGGGACCACTCCACAGACCCGGCGCACCCTGCAACGCATGTTCGGCAAGCCGGTCGAGGAGCTCCTCGCCCCGTACGTCCCCGAGCAGGCCGCCCAGGTGGTGCCGGCCCCTGCCGCGAGTGGACGGATCACGACAGGTAATGAGATGGAGGTACTCGACATGGCTGCGAGCCGTGCGCGGGCGTTTGCCCTGGCGGCCCAGACCGGTCTCGGGAGCGAGGCTATGGAACAAGTGTTCGACGACGTACGGCACGTTGCGAAGGCGTACCCGCAGCGGCCGCTGCCGGAGATCCTTGGCCAGCTGGTCGAGACCCAGGACCTCGTCTTCGGTCTGCTGGAGAACCGGCAACGTCCCGAGCACCTGCGGCAGCTGTACTTCCTCGGTGGGGTGACCGGCGGCCTGCTGGCCAAGGCCTCCCACGACCTGGGCAACCCCCACGCGGCCATGACCCAGGCCCGCACCGCCTTCCTCTGCGCCGACAACGCCGACCACCACGGCCTGCGCGCCTGGATCCGTGGCCTGCAGTCGCTGGTCTCCTACTGGGCCGGCAACCCGCACGACTCCGTCCGCTACGCCCAGCTCGGTGCCGGCTATGCCGAGCAGGCGAACAGCACCACCAGCGTCTGGCTCCCGGTCAGCGAGGCCCGCGCCTGGGCCGCGCTCGGGAACGCCGAAGCCACCCGGGTCGCGCTCGAGCGCGCCGAGGAGGCGTGGAACACGGTCCACAACGACGAGCTCGACGAGCTCGGCGGCCTGTGCACCTTCGGCCGCAACCGCCAGCTGTACTACGCGGCCGACGCGCTCGCCTGGTTGCCGGGCGAGGCGGAGACCGCCGAGCAGTACTCCAGCCAGGCCGTCAGCGCGTACGCGGACGAGAACCACCCGGAGTGGGCTTTCGGCGACGCCGCCGGCAGCCAGGCCGCGATGGCCATCACCCGGATCGCCAGCGGAGAGCTGGACGGCGCCGCGGACGCGATCGCCCCGGTGCTGGGGCTGCCGACCGAGCGCCGGATCAACGGTGTGGTGCACTCCGCCCGCCGGGTCCACCAGGCGCTGCGGCAGTCCGGTCACGCCGAAGACGCGCGCGAGCTGCAAGAGGAGATCGAGGTCTTCACCCGGACCCCGATGCAGAGCTTCGCGCGTTGATGCGGCCGCTCACCGGCGATGGCACCAGACTGCGTGAGGTCCGGACGGAGGACCTCGAGGACTATCTGGCCATCGTCGGTGACGACCGGGTGACGTCCTGGCTGTCGTTCGACAGCCGCGACCGGGAAGCCGCCCGGACCTCACTGACCTCGATCGTCGAACGCTCCGCCCACGAGAACCGGTCCGATTATCTGCTCGCCGTCACCCGCCGGGACGACGACCGGATGATCGGCTTCGCCCGGCTCGGCCCGACCGGTGTCCAGGCCGCCCACCTGGGCTACGCGATCGGCTACGACTACTGGGGGCACGGCTACGCGACCGACGCCTCCCGCACGTTGTTGCGGTTCGCCTTCACCGACCTCTCCCTGCACCGGGTCAGCGCCGCGATCGGCCCGGAGAACCTGGCCTCGATCGCCGTGGTGAAGAACCTCGGCTTCAGCTACGAGGGCCGGATCCGCCACCACGTCTTCACTAACAACGCGTGGCGGGATTCGCTGCTCTACTCGATCCTCGCCCCCGAGTGGTCCGGCGCCTGAGCTCAACCGGCCAGCCGCAGGGCGCGAGCGACATCCGAGGTGGCTGACGAGACGTTGGTAGAGGTATAGCCGTCCCGGAGCGAGGCGTCGAGGTCCTTGAGGCCGTTGCCGGTCAGGGTGATGACGATCCGCTGACCTGGTTCGAGCCGGCCGCTCGCGTGCTGCTGCAAGAGCCCGGCGACACCGGCGGCAGAGGCCGGCTCGACGAAGACGCCGTCGCCGCTGGCCAGCAGCCGGTAGGCGTCGAAGATCTGCTCGTCCGTGACGGCGTCGATCAGCCCGCCCGACTGGTCGCGAGCCGTCAGCGCACCCTCACGAGTCGCCGGGTTGCCGACCCTGATCGCGGTTGCCGCGGTCTCGGGGTTCGCGACCGGCGCACCGTGCACGAGCGGCGCTGCTCCGGCGGCCTGGAATCCCCACATCTTCGGCAGCCGGGTGGACCTCTGCTCGGCGGCGTAGGTCTGGTAGCCCTGCCAGGTCGCGGTGATGTTGCCGCCGTTGCCGACTGGGAGGCAGTGGACGTCCGGTGCGTCGCCCAGCGCATCGACGATCTCGTACGCGACGGTCCGTTGGCCGGCCAGCCGCAACTCGTTATTGACCGAGTTGACCAGGGCGACCGGGTGGTGCGCGGCCAACTCACGGGCGATCCGCAGGCAGTCGTCGAAGGTGCCGTCCACCTCGACGATCTCCGCGCCGTACCGGACCGCTTGAGCAAGCTTGCCCAGGGCAATCGCCTTGGCCGGCACCAGTACGGCGGCGGCCAGCCCGGCGCGGGCGGCGTACGCGGCTGCTGATGCACTGGTGTTGCCGGTCGAGGCGCAGATGACCCGCTCGACGCCGTCACCGGCCGCCCGGCTCAGCGCGATGGTCATGCCGCGGTCCTTGAACGATCCGGTCGGGTTGGCGCCGTCGACCTTCAGCCAGACCTCGCAATCGGTCTGGGCGGTCAGCCCGGCGGACCGGAGCAGCGGGGTGTTGCCCTCCTGCAGGGAGACGACCGGTGTCTCTTCGGCCACCGGCAGCCACTTCCGGTAGTCGCTCTCGATCAATCCTCGCCAAGTAGCCATGGCCGAAACCATAACATTCGATTCGTAACAGCTCGGATCTGAGAGTTGATGTAACATTCGTCAGCATGACGGCCGTCGAAACCCGACTGGGTGAGCTGTACGCCGAACTGCCCTCCGGTGAGCGCGCGATCGTCCGGGTAGTGCTCGACGACTACCCGTTCGCGGCGCTCGGCTCGCTGCGTTCTCTCGCGGAGCGTGCGGGAGTCAGTCCGCCGACTGCGTCGCGCCTGGTCAGCCGGCTCGGGTTCGGGAGTTTCGCCGAGTTCCAGGCCGCCGTACGGGCTGGTGCGCGCGAGCAGGATCGGTCCCGGCTGCGGGAGTTCGTCAGCCAGTCACCCGACACTCATCAAGCGGCCGAGACGTTGCGGTCCGGGCTGGACGGTGCGCTCGCGGCCGTCACCGAAGCCGTTCTCGCCTCGGCTGCGGAGCGGTTGGCGAAGGCCGGCCGAGTTTGGGGGATCGGCGGCCCGTTGAGCGAACTCGCCGCCGAGTACCTGATCCGGCAGCTCGCGGGTCTGCGTCCCGGTGCGCACCGCGTCCCCGATACACCGTCCGCCCGGGCGCGGACGTTGCTCGACCTGGGTGCCGCGGATCTGGTGGTCGCCTACGACTTCCGCCGGTACGCCGCCGACACCACCCGGTTCGTTCGCGCGGCCCGCGAGCGGGGTGCGCAGTTGGTACTGATCACGGACGCGTGGGAGTCGCCGCTGGCCGATCAGGCGGAGATCCTGATCCGCCTCCCGCACGAGGCAGCCGGTCCGATCGCGCCGCTCACTCACCAGGTCGCGATCACCGAACTGCTCCTCGTCGCGACCAGTTCGCGACTCGATTCGCTCACCCGGCTCGCCGACCTGGACGCACTCACCCACGCTCTGCAACCATCCGGCAGCAGCTGACCCGGAGGCGATCGGGCGGCGCTGGCCAAGCGTTCATTCGGCGCACATCTTGGCGTCATCCCGGGCCTTGACAGTGAGCGCCATGAGAACCGAGCAGCAGGTGCCCGAGTGGGCCGATCCCGCTGTACCGGAAGAGGCGTTGGACCCACAAGGCGTGTCGCGACGCGGCCTGATCCGTGGGGCGGGCCTGCTCGGTGCAGGGTTCGCGGTCGCCGGGACGGGGGTCGCCGGTGCCAGCGAGGCAACCGCAACCACCGGTACGTCGTACGGGGGTGATCCGGAGCTCGTGTGGTTGGTGGGGGATCACCATGTGCACACGCGGTACAGCCACGACGCGAAGTACGACTTCAGCCAGTTGGCGCAGCGTGGCGCGCAGTTCGGGCTCGACTGGATGGCGTTCACCGAGCACAGCAACTTCGGGCACGCCGACAAGGGCGCGGCCGCCGAGAACGCCGAGGTGCTCAAGGCGCGGGCGGAGAACCCGCGGATGCTCATCTTCCAGGGTCTCGAGTGGTACATCCCCGCGGCCGAGCACGGCACGGTCCTGGTCGCGCCGGGGCCGAACAACGTGGCGCTGCTGCAGCAGTTCGAGCGCGAGTACGACGGCAAGCTGACCAACCGCTCGGCCGACACCCCCGCGAACGAACAGCACGCGGTCGCGGCGCTGCAGTGGCTCGCCGAGCAGAAGCGGACCGGATTCGTCGACGACGTGCTGGTACTCGCGAACCACCCGATGCGGTTGGGCATCGACTCCCCGCACGAGGTCCGGTCCTGGCGGGACACGGGCGTCTGCATCGGGATGGAAGGCGCGCCCGGTTCGCAGGGCGACGCGGATCCGGCCTGGGTCGCGTATCGCGGGGCCACGAACGCGCAGCGCGGGGAGTACGTCAACGCACCGACTGCCGCGAGCTTCCCCGGCTACCCGGCCGACGCATACCGGACGTACGGCGGGTTCGACTGGGCCACCGCCACCGTCGGCGGACTGTGGGACTCGTTGCTCGCCGAGGGCCGGTTGTTCTCGATCAGCTCGAACAGCGACAACCACCGAACGATCTGGGACACCTGGCGGGACGGGGATTTCCCGGCCGGGCAGAACTTCGACTCGCTCGGCTGGAAGCCCTCGCCGATCGACACCGGCGTACCGCAACCGGGCAGCGACTTCTGGCCGGGTCAGTTCAGCCGGACCCACGTCGGCGTCACCCGGTACGGCTACCTGGACGTGATGGCCGGACTGCGGGTCGGGCGGGTGTGGGTGGACCACGGTCAGCTCGTGGACGGACTCGACGTACGGGTGGCGCCGGTCGGTTCGCGGCAGCGCGGCGTCACGCTGGGCGGTCGGTTGACGGTACGCCGGGGCGAACGGCTCGAACTGCGAGTCACCGTCACGAGTGCGACTCGGCCGAACTTCCACGGCGTATTGCCTAAGCTTGCCCACCTGGACGTGATCCGCGGGATTGTGACCGGGCCGGCCACCGATCGCGACAGCTGGAAGGCACCGGACACGCGGGTTGTGGAGCAGGTCGACGTCAGCCGGAAGACGGGCACCTACAGCCTGCGGATTCCGCTTGGCCGAGTCGAGCGGTCGCAGTACGTCAGGTTGCGTGGCAGCGATGGCCGGCGGAACGGGCCGGGTTACCTCGGCAGCGCGGTGGACCCGGGCGGGCCGATCCAGCATCCGGTGAACGACGGCGATCCGTGGCTGGACACCTGGCTCTACACCAACCCGGTGTTCGTGGACGTCCGCTAGTTCCCATCGGGTTGGAGTGGTGGGGAGACTGGTCTTATGGCCGCCTCCATCACCCAGACCACCGAGGGGTTGCTCGCCCCGGTGCGGGCCGGGCTTGCCCGGATGATCCTGACCAAGGTGGCCGGCCCGGATCCGCTGGCCGAGCGGAACCGCGTCCACAACACCCCTGGGCCTAGGTGGTTCGCCCCGGACCGGCCGATCCGGCGGGTGCACGGGGACGCGTCGATGTTCGCCGGCGGATTGCGGGCGCTGCTGTTGCAGTCGCTGCACCCGCTGGCGATGGCCGCGGTATCCGCGCACTCGGGCTACCGCGGCGACCCCTGGGGCCGGCTGCAGCGGACCAGTTACTTCCTGGCGATCACGACGTATGGCGCTGCGCAGGACGCCGAGGCGGCGATAGCGCGGGTACAGGCGGTGCACGAGCACGTGCGCGGGACCAGTCCGGACGGCGTTCGCTACCGGGCGAGTGATCCCCATCTGTTGAAGTGGGTGCACGTGGCCGAGGTGGACAGCTTCCTCGCGGCCCACCAGCGGTACGGCGCATCCCCGCTGGACTCCGGTGAGCAGGACGCGTACGTCGAGGACATGGCGCGCGTGGCTCGCTTGCTGGGTGTAGTTGACCCGCCGACAACTCGGCTGGAACTACGGCAAACCCTGGACTCGTACCGGCCCGAACTGTGCGGAACCACTGAAGCACGACAGGCAGCGCGCTTCATCCTGGTGCACCCACCGGTTCCATGGGCCGCGCGACCCATGTACGGCGTACTGACTGCGGCTGCGGTCAGTCTGCTGCCGTGGTGGACGCGTTGGCCGCTGCGACTGCCGTATCTCCCGTTGGCCGAAGGGACTGTGGTCCGCGCGGCCGGGGACGGTCTGACCAGGACGATCCGCTGGGCGCTGGCGTCACCGGCCTTGGCAAATGTCGACACATCGACCGGTTGAGGGTGTCTTGATGCACGGTTCTGCACACCCGGTCGCGCCCTACGCACTGCGGCGACCGGTTCGCCGGTAGTTTGCTGCCATGTCGTTGCGCCCGAACCGCCCGCTGCCGCTGGCGACGCCGGCCGGGGTCGAGGTGCTGACCAGGATCATCACCGAAGAACCCATCCCGCGCGTCGAGATCGCCCGTCGGACCGGGCTGTCCCAGGCCGCCGTGACCAAGGCGGTCGCACCGCTGATCGAGGCCGGGTTCGTCACCGACCAGCCGACGGGTCCGGCCGAGGAACTCGCCGAAGGGCAGCTGGGCATCGGCCGGCCGGTCAGTCCGTTGACGGTGGTCGCGGACAGCGTCTCGGTGATCGGGTTGAAGGTGACGCCGACCGACCTGATCGGCGTGACGACGGACTTCCGTGCCGGGATCCGGACCGTGCGGCATCAACAGCTGTCCGGGACCACGCCCGACCTCGTGCTCGAACGGCTGACCACGCTCGCCGAGGAGTTGATCGGCGCGCTGGACGACGACGCCGGCCCGTTGATCGGGATCGGCGTGGCCGTGTCCGGCGATGTGGATGCGCCGCACGGGGTGGTACGCGATTCGCCGTTCATGGGTTGGCGCGACGTACCGGTGGCGGAGTTGCTGACCGAGAAGCTCGGCGTACCGGTCGTGGTGTCGAACGACGTCCGCGCGCTGACGGTGGCCGAGCACTGGTTCGGGGTCGGCGTTGGCGTCGACTCGTTCGCGGTGGTGACGATCGGGTCGGGGGTCGGCTGCGGGCTCTACGTCAACGGTGAGGTCGTCTCGGGTGCGAACGGGGTCTCGGGTGAACTCGGGCATCTGCCGCTCGCACCCGGGGACCTCGTCTGTACGTGCGGCCGCCGGGGATGCGTGGAGACGGTCGCCTCGTCGGACGCGATCCTGGCCCGGACCCGGGAGACGACCGGGCGGGCCGATCTCGATCTGTCCGGGGCGATCGACCTGGCGCATGCCGGGGACGAGCACGCGCGGGAGGCGTTCGACCGGGCCGGTGAGGTGATCGGCTCCGCGCTGGCCGCGATGGTCAACCTGGTCGGGCCGGAGCTGGTCGTGATCGCGGGTGAAGGCGTGGCGGACTACGACCTGTACGAGCAGCGGATGCGGGAGGCGTTCGCCGCCCACGCGTTCGGCGCCGCCGGCGACGCCCGGTTGAAGCTGCGCTCGCACACCTTCGACGACTGGGCCCGCGGCGCCGCCGCCATCGTCATCCGCTCCTACGTGCGGGGCGAGCGACCCTTCCAGCGCTGACCCCTACGCCGCACGCCCGGTCAGCTGCGGGCGGCGGCGAGGATCTTGCGCCAGACCTTCTTGTAGGACTCGAGGCCGTCCGCCGCGAGGGGGCCGGTCGGGCCTGCGGTGATGGAGACGCGTTCGGGGATGGTGCCCCAGACGGGGATGCCCTCCTCGGCGTATTGCTGCATGGCCTCCTGGTAGCTGCGAGTGAACGTCCGGGCCGAGCAGATCACCAGTCCGACCGGGATGTTGTCGGGGACCAGGTCCAGCACTGCCTTGACGCGCGGTGTCTCGACACCGCCGATCCGGGTCGGCAGGATGACGATCCGGGCCCTCTCGACCGCCTTGTTCAGCAGCCGCTCGTGCGACGGCGGCATGTCCACGATGCCGATGCCCTCCGGCGGAACCTTGTCCAAGGCCTTGTTCAGGAGCCGCTCGGTCGGCGCCTCGGCGATCTCGATCCTGGCCAGGTGCTCGTCGTCGGAATCCGCGACCCAGTCCGCGGCGCTGCCTTGCGGATCCGCGTCGACCAGGGTGGCTGTGCGACGGTTGGAAGATGCCAGCGCGGCCAAATACACCGACGTGGTTGTCTTACCGACCCCGCCCTTCAGTGCAGCTGTCACGATGATCATGAGAGTGAACTTACCCGGTTTTGTCCGATTTCCGGCGTGTCGTCGGCGTTGCTCCCGGCCCCCGTGATAGTTGCCCCCGGCCTCAACCCGGTCTCAGGCCGGCACACCCGCCCAGCGCAGTACAAACTGTTTGTACTACAAACAGCTTGTACTACACCCAGCTTGCGCACCTCAGGCGGTTGGTTTGCGGATGGTTTCTACTAGGGCGGTCAGGCCGGATTGGCCGTGGCCGTCGGCGTCGGATCGGGCGAAGAGGGCGGCGAGTGCGGTGGGGACGGTGGTGTCGAGGCCGGCTTGCTGGAAGGCGTGCAGGACGTGTTCGCTGCCGACGGCTTGCATGTGGAGGTTGTTCTGGCCGCCTGGGTAGGTGCCGGCCTCGAGCTCGGTGGTGAGGATGTTGAGGAAGCCCATCGGGCCGTCCGCGGTGAGGTCGGTGAGCATGGCGGAGGCGTACGGGCGCAGGTCGGAGGGGCTGATTCCGGCCGAGCCGACCAGGGCTGCTGAGTAGAAGTAGCTGATCAGGGTGGACCAGAAGATGTTCAGCATCGACTGGTAATAGAGCATCGCCAGGCCCGGGTCGCTGCCGACGTACTCGACCCGGCCGAGGGCTTCGAGGGTCGCGGTGTGCTGATCGAGGATCTCGCGCGGGCCGCTGTAGAAGGAGTAGGCACTGGGCTGGCCGATGCCGGGCGGTGGGACCATGATGCCGGCCGTGATCAGGGTGGCGCCGCGTTCGGTGGCCCAGCGGCTCGCCGTGCGGAGCCGGTCCGGGCTGTCCGAGCTGAGGTTGACCAGTACCTTGCCGTTGAGGTCGGCGCCGGCCAGGGAGTTGTTCATCGAGTCGTAGTCGATCTGGCTGATCACGATCAGCTGGTTCGCGGCGACCGCCTCGGCTGCGGTGGCGGCTTCGATGGCGCCCGCGGCGACCAGGTCCGCGGCGCGACCCGGCGTACGGTTCCAGACTGTGGTCGGGTGGCCGGCGGCCAGGAAGACCCGGGCCATGGTCGAGCCCATCGCGCCGAGGCCGATGACGGTGACTGTTTCTGGGTTGCTCATGGCTCGATGCTCGGGCCGGCCGCTACGGATTCACTACGGGGCACTAGCTACTGTTGCCGGCGTGTACTTCGAGGTGCTCGGGCCACTCGTCGTCCGCACGGACGCGGGCGAGCCGGTCACCGTGCCCGACACCAAGGTCCGCACTCTGCTGCTCGACCTACTGGTGCACCGCGACCGCCCCGTCTCAGCCGATCGACTGATCGACGACATGTGGGGTGAGCGGCCGCCCCGGAACGCGATCGGCACACTGCAGGCCCGGGTATCCCAGCTGCGGACCACCCTGGAGCGCGCCGAACCAGGCGGCCGGTCCCTGGTCACCCACGGGCCTGGCGGTTACACCCTGCGGATCGCCGAGGATGTTGTCGACAGCAACGAGTTCGAGCGGCTCCGGGCGGAGGGCTCGTTGGCGGCGGCACTCGAGCTGTGGCGTGGTCCGGCGTACGCCGATGTCGTGGACGAGGAGTTCACCCGGGCGACACGAGACCGGTTGGAGGAACTGCGGCTCGCCACCATCGAGGAGCTGCTGGACGTCCGGCTCAACAAGGGTGACGAGATCCTGGGTGAGCTCGCCGAGTTGGTCGGCCGGCATCCGTTGCGGGAGCGGCTCCGCGCGATCCAGTTGCGGGCTCTGTACCAGGCGGGCCGACAGGACGAGGCGTTGCGGGCGTACGCCGAGCTGCGGGACGCCCTGGCCGACGAGCTCGGGGCCGATCCCGGGCCGGAGTTGGTCGCGCTCCACCAGGCGATCCTTCGCCACGATCCGGCCCTGACGGCGCGGTCGAGCACGTTGCCAACACCGCTGAACGACTTGATCGGCCGGGATGAGGCGGTGGCCCAGGCGCGACACCTGCTGGCGAACGCCCGCCTGGTGACGATGGTCGGCCCGGGCGGTGTCGGCAAGACCCGGCTGGCTCTGGAAACAGTGCGTGATGATGCGGCTCATTGGGTGGAGCTCGCGGCGGTCGGTCCAGACGGCGTACAAGACGCGGTCGCGGAAGCAGTCGGACTGCGGGACGACTGCGCGGATCTCGCCGAGCGACTGGCGCAGGCACTGCGGACGCGGACAGGTCTCCTCGTGCTCGACAACTGCGAGCATCTGGTCGAGCCCGTTGCCGAGCTGGTCCGGCGACTACTGGCCGACGTACCGGACCTGCGGGTGCTGACGACCAGCCGGGAGCCACTCGGGCTGGCCGGGGAGCATCTCCTCGAGGTGCCACCGCTGGAGAAAGACGCCGCGGCAGAGCTCTTCACCGCGAGGGCGTCGGCTGCTGCGGGCGTCGTGGATGACCCCGCAACCGTCGCGGCGATCTGCCGGCGGCTGGACGGGATCCCGCTGGCCCTGGAGCTCGCGGCGACCCGTGTGCGCTCGCTCGGACTCAAGACCCTGGCCGCCAAGCTCGACGACCGATTCCGCCTGCTCGCCGGTGGACGCGGCGTACCGGAACGGCAGCGGACTCTCCGGGCGACCATCGACTGGAGTTGGGCGCTGCTGACCGAGGACGAGCGCACCATGCTCCGCCGACTGGCCGTTCACGCCGACAGCTTCAGCCTGGACGCCGCCGAGGAGGTCAGCGGGCTCCCGGCCGGCGAATTGGTCGGCCGGCTGGTCGACCGATCGCTGGTGGTTCCGGCCGGCGACCGATACCGGCTGCTGGAGTCGGTCGCGGCGTACAGCCTGGAACGCCTTGACGAGGCTGGCGAGACCAGCAGGTTCAGGACGAAGCACGCCGCGTACTACGTCGCCCTCGCCGAGCGCGCCGAGCCGCACCTCCGCGTCCCCGGCCAACGCGAGTGGCTCAGCCGCCTCGACCAGGAAAGCGCGAATCTCCGCACCGCTCTGCGGCACGCGACTCCACAGCTCGCCCTGCGACTCGTCAACGCCGCCGCCTGGTACTGGTACCTCCGCGGCCGCCTCGGTGAAGGCCGCCGGGCGCTGGCAACGGCGCTCGACCTGTCCACCACCCCGACCGCGGCGAGAGCATCAGCCGTTGTCTGGCAGGCGGGTTTCAGCGCCACCGCCGAAGACAGCCGCAACCTGACCGAGGCAAGCGAGCAGGCGCTGGCGCTCTTCGACGACCTCGACGACCCGATGGGGAAGGCGAGGGCGCAGTGGTTCCTCACCATGACGCAGTGGGCGTACGGCGAACGCGACCTACTCGCGAAGCGGATCGACGAGGCGATCGCGACCTTCACCCGGCTTGACGATCGCTGGGGACTGGCCGCCGCGCTGAGCACCCGGGCCGAGCTGGCCATCACCTACGCGGATCCGGCCGGGATGGTGCACGACGGCCGGCGGAGCCTGGAGCTCTTCGAGCAGCTCGGCGACGACTGGGGCCGGCTGCAGGCGAACTACGCGCTGATCGTGGCCGCCGAGATCTCCGGCGACTACCCGACGGCGACGGCCCGGTTGCAGGAGGCCCTGCAGTTGGCCGAAGAGCTCGGGATGTGGACCGAGGTCTCGTTCCGGACCGCCGGGCTCGGCCGGATCGCGCTGCTGACCGGCGACTTCCAGCGGGCCGTCGAGCTGCACGAACGGGCCCGGCGAATCGCGATCGAGCACTCCAACAAGTCCGCCGAGGAGTACGCCGAGGTCGGGCTCGGCCTGATCGCCCGGCGGCAGGGCCGGCTGGACGACGCCGAGCGGCATCTGACGAAGTGGCTCGACTGGCTCCGTCAGGTCGGCGGTACGGCGGGGATCGCGTTCCTGCTCGCCCAGTTCGGCTTCATCGCCGAACAACGTGGCGGCCACGCGAACGCGTTGGAGCTCCACCAGCAAGGACTCGACACAGCGACCGCGCTGGGCGACGAACGCGCGATCGCACTCGCCCTGGAGGGACTGGCCGGCGCGAAGGCCGCGGCCGCTCTCGACGATCGGTCGGCCAACGGAGCCGCCGACCTCAGCCACGAGGCCGCAGTACTGCTGGAGCGGGCCGAAGCGCTCCGCCGGGCGGTGGGGGTTCCGTTGCCGCCCGGGGAGCGGTTCGACGTGGATCGGATCGCGGCGGCTATTTCCCGAGCCAGGCGTTGACCTTGGTCTGGTTCTCGTTGACCCACTTCTCCGCGGCCGCGTCCGGGGTGAGCTTGTCCACGGCGATGTACTTCGCCACCTGGTTCTGGTCCTCGTTGGTCCAGGCGAACTTCTTCACCAGGTCGTACGCCGGGCTGCCGGAGTCGGCGAACTTCTTGGACACGATCTTGTCCAGGTCGTACGGCGGGTAGTCGCAGGCGATCTTGGCCGGATCCGCGTCGCAGCCGGCCTTGTACGGCGGCAGGTCGATCTTGACCAGCTTCAGCTCGTTGAAGAACCACTGCGGCTCGTAGAAGTACGCGAGCAGCGGCTTCTTGTTCTTCTCCGCGTCCCGGAACGCCTGGATCAGCGCGGTCTCACTGCCGCTCTGGACCACCTTGTAGTTCAGCGCGAGGTTCTTCACCAGCGCCTCGTCGTTGGTCACGTACGACGGGTCGCCGTCGAGCAGCTGCCCCTTACCGCCGGACTCCGACGTCTTGAACAGGGCGGCGTACTTGTTCAGGTTCTTCCAGTCGGTGATGTCCGGGTACTGCTGGACCATCCACGGCGGCACGTACCAGCCGATCACGCCCTTGACCCCGGTGGAGCCGGCCGCGACGGCCACCTTCTGCTCGTCGATGTACTTCTTCTTCAGGTCCTCGTGACCCCAGTTCTCCAGGTTCACGTCGACCTCGCCGGTGCTGAAACCCTGCCAGGCGATCTCTTCCTTGAGGTTCTTCTTCACCACCTTGCAGCCGAGGTCCTTGGTCGCCACATACGCGACCACGGCCGCGTTCGCCTCGTAGCCGACCCAGGGGCTGACGGTCAGGTTGAAGGTGCCGCACTCCTTGGCGCCGGCCGCCGGCTGCTCCGTCTCGCCGACCTTGGCCCCACCACACCCGGTCAGCGCCAGCGCGAGTGCGGTCAGTACCCCGGCGGACCGAAGCTTGTTGGTCACCACTTGTCGTCTCCTCTGACTGTTCTTCTGAACTTCGGTGTACGCCGGGCCGCAGCCTGGGTGATCCGGTCGAGCATGACACCCAGCAGGACGATCGCGAGCCCCGCGGCCAGTCCCTTGCCGTACAGCTCACTCTGCGCGAACCCGGCGGCCACGTCGTACCCGAGTGCGCCCGCGCCGACCAGGCCGCCGACCACGACCATAGACAGTACGTAGATCAGTCCCTGATTCACCGCCAGCGTGATCGCCCGGCGCGCCACCGGGAGCTGCACCTTGCTGATCACCTGCCAACTGCTCGAGCCGACCGAGTTCGCCGCCTCGACGGTAGCCACCGGGACCGCACGGATCCCGTCGGCCACGATCTTGGTGGTCACCGGTACGGCGAACACGACGGCGGCCGCGATCGCGGTGAACCGGCTCGTCCCGAACAACGCCAGGAACGGCACCAGGTACACGAACGGCGGCATCGTCTGCCCCGCGTCGAGCACCGGCCGGATCCAGCTGTCCACCCGTCGATTACGGCCGGCCCACACCCCGAGAACGAGGCCAACGGCAACCACTACGACGGTCGCGAGCACGGTGGACGCGAGGGTGACCATCGCGTCGTACCAGACTCCGGTGCCGACCAGCAGGCCGAGGCAGACGGCCGCCGGGAGAGCACCACGCCAGCTCCCGAGCAAGAACGCCAGCGCGACGATCACCACGGAGACGAGCCACCACGGCGACTCCGTGAGCAACGCCTGCAGCGGGTTGAGGACCCCCTCGGTCACCGCATCGCGTACGCCGAAGGTGAAGCCGCCGAAGACGTCCTGCACCCAGGCCGTCACATCCGTCGCCGCGACCGCGATCCGCGGGCCGAGGTTCACGTCGCTCGGGAACTCGGCCGCCCACAGGTACGTGCGCGAGAACCAGACCGCCACCAGGGCCCCGAGTCCGCCGAGGCCGAGGAGCACCTTGCGCCGGATGCTCGCCGTACGCCAGGGCCGGTCGCCGGCCGCGGTCGTCACCCGGTCGAGCACGATCGCCAGCACCACGATCGCCAGGCCGGCGTTGAATGCGACTCCGACGTCGAGCGTCTGCAACGCCTTCAGCACGGTCTGGCCGAGGCCGGGCGCGTCGATCAGCGCAGCCACGGTCACCATCGACAGCGCGGCCATGATCGTCTGGTTGATCCCGACCACGACCGTACTGCGGGACATCGGCAGCAGCACCTTCAACAGGGTCTGGCTGCGGGTGGATCCGAGCGACCGGGCCGCCTCGACGCTCTCCGCCGGGACCGAACGCAACGCATGCGCGGTCAACCGGACGACCGGCGGCGCCGCGTAGATCAGGGTCGCGATCGTCGCTGCGGCCGGGCCGATCGCGAAGAACAACGTGAGCGGCGCGAGGTACACGAACGTCGGCAGCGTCTGCATCAGGTCGAGCACCAGCGTGGCGACCTTGAAGGCCCGGTTGGACAGGCCCGCCCAGATCCCCAGCGGAATCCCGACCAAGAGCGCCAGCAACACAGCGCCGAGGGTCAGCGCGAGCGTGTCCATGCTCTCCTGCCACAGCCCCTGGACGCCGAGGAAGCTCAGCCCGGCCGCGGTCAGGATCGCGACCTTCCAGTTGCCGAAGGCCCAGGCCAGGTACGCCGAGATGGCGACCACGCCGAGCCAGCCGATCACCGGAACGGGCCGCCCGTACGACGGCTGGGCGATCACGTTCTGCAGCAGCACCACGAGTTGGTCGACGGCGATCCGGATCGCGTCGAAGAAGGCGTTCCCGCGACCGAGGACGTCGGCCTGCTCGGTCAGCCAGCGGTGCAGCCGGGTGGTCTCCTGACCGCCGAGGCTGAGCGTGTCGATCCCGCGCAACACGAACCACGCGGCCAGCCAGGCGATCAGCAGTACGCCGACCAGCACCCCGCGGCGCGGGCGGCGTACCCGGATCTCCACCGAGCCGGTGATCGAGGCCATCTCAGGAATCCGCTACGACGGCGAGGATCTCTTCGTCGCCGATCACGCCGAGCAGTTGTCCGGCGGACACCACCTTCACCGGACGGTCGGACTCGAGCACCAGCCTGGTCGCCTCGCGGACCAAGACGTCGGGGCCGAGCTCGGGACCGTCGAGCGGCTCCCCGTCACGGGGCCGACGGGCGATCCAGCGCAAGGTCAGGACGTCGGCCCGCGGTACGTCGCGGACGAACTCGCGGACGTAGTCGTCGGCCGGGGCGCCGACCAGTTCGTCACCGGTGCCGAACTGGACCGCGGCGCCGTCGCGCATCAGCAGGATCCGGTCGCCGAGCTTGAGCGCCTCGGACAGATCGTGGGTGATGAACACCATCGTCTTGCCGACCTCGCGGTGCAGCCGGACCACCTCGGTCTGCATCTCGCGGCGGATCAACGGGTCGAGCGCGGAGAACGGCTCGTCGAACAGCAGCACGTCCGGGTCGTTGGCGAGGGCGCGGGCGAGACCGACGCGCTGCTGCATACCGCCGGAGAGCTGCTCGGGGTAGAGGTTCTCGTTGCCGCGGAGCCCGACGAGGTCGATCACCTCTTGGGCCCGGCGCTTGCGGTCGGCCTTACCCTCACCGCGGACCTCCAGCCCGTACGACACGTTGTCGATCACCTTGCGGTGCGGGAGCAGGCCGAAGTGCTGGAACACCATCGAGAACTTGCTCCGCCGCAGGGTGCGGAGGCGTCTCTCGTCGGCCGCGCGGAGGTCCTCGCCCTCGAAGATCAACCGGCCTGCGGTCGGCTCGACCAGTCGGGTGAGACAACGGACCAGGGTCGACTTGCCGGACCCGGACAGGCCCATCACGACGAACACCTCGCCCGGGGCCACGTCGAAACTGAGGTCCCGGACCGCCGCCGTACAGCCGGTGCGGCGATACAGGTCTTCGCGGCTCAACGCCGCCAGCTCCGGGTGATGCGGAACGCGCGCGGGCTTGGGTCCGAAAACCTTCCACAGCCCCTGGATCGACAGCAGCGCGTCGGACTCCTGTGGATCGGGGTACTCGAGTTGAGCGGTCACAGTCCTTCACCCTCGCATCCCCGGCCGAGCGGCTCCATCGTGAACCGCGACTGTACCTAAACCGTGGTCACCAGGAGCCTCCCCGGGTGTCTGACGGCACAACCTTCACCCGATCCTGACCAGCGACGACCGGTGCGAGCCGCGGTTGGTGCGAGCCGCGGCCGGCTGGGTCAGGGCTGGTACGGCGGGGCCTCGCCCCAGCCCCAGCGTGGGACCGGGGCCTTCGGCGGTGGGGTCGCTCCGGGTTGCGAGTTCGCCAACGCGATCCGCGTCCCCCACTCCACATACGCCACGAACGCCGAGCGGAACTCC
Organism: Kribbella caucasensis; assembly: GCF_004361855.1. Lineage (GTDB taxonomy): Bacteria > Actinomycetota > Actinomycetes > Propionibacteriales > Kribbellaceae > Kribbella > Kribbella caucasensis. The sequence goes on along the minus strand of NZ_SNWQ01000001.1, from coordinate 791,665 downwards.
GGATCGCTCGGCAGCCCCGCCGGATCCGCGCTGGCCGCGATCAACGCCGCCCACCGGGACCGCTGTTCTTCGGTCAGCCCCAGGTTGAGGTGATGGGAGAGCATGGCCGGGTAGCCGCCGAGCTCTTCGGTGTAGCCCTTGGGACCGCCGAACACCTCGCTGAGCCAGATCGCGACGTGTTCGCGGTGTTTGTCACTCATGTGCGCGAAGACCGGCGCCAGCAGCGGATCCTCCAGCACCTTGTTGTAGAACACCTCGGTCAGCCGCCGGAACGCATCCAGCCCGCCCGCCCATTCGTACACCGTCGGTGTCGTCATCGATCCCCTCCTCGTGGTTTCAAGGTAATCATGTAATCAAGCCCGGAGGGTCATGCAGGCAGTCGCGATCGCGAGCTGGACCGGATGGACTCGGTCCTGGTCGGGTCGTCAGCCAGGACGCGAACCGCACCGTCGCCGTTCCAGGTCCGTAGGCCGAGCGCCTCGCCCTCGGTTTCGTCGTTGAGTTGCTGGAGTTTGAGCATCGCGGCGGTCCCGTCGGCGCGGCGTACCGGCAGGACGAGCGAGGCGGCGCCGTTCAGGGGCGTGCCGACGACCTCGAGACTCCAGCGGTTCAGATACGTCGTGGTCAGGTCGGGCAACGACTCCAGCCACTGCCGCGCATCCTCATCGTCGCCGTGCAGCTCCCAAAGAGTTAGCGGAATCACCAGTTCACTCATTGCCCAGCACAGTAGGGCGTAAGGGCACTGATGTGCTTGGGTTTTCCCGTGAACACCCCCGAGGTAACGCGCCGGCATCGGCAGGTCCAGTTGGTTGTGACGATCGTCTATCTGGGCATCCCGCTGGTCTTCCTCGGCGCGGTGTTATGGATCAGCTCGGGCGTGACGCCGTTCAACTGGCAGGCGGGGTTGCTACCGCTGGCGATGCTGGTGCTGGGGTGGTTCCTGCGGTCGCGGCATCGGTACAAGCCGCAGCGCTGGGCCGGTGTGGGTGCGTTCTTCGGCGCGGTCACCGGGTTGTTCGTGGCGTTCTACCCGATCGTGCTGGACGTCTACTGGCCCGCGTACCTGTTCCTGCCGGTGATGTGGCTCGGGATGGTGCTCGGAGTCGGCCTGGCCCGGTACGCCGAACGCGTGCTCCTGGTGCCGGTGGTGCCCGAGCTCGCCGACACGCAGTACGAGCTGTTCTTCCGGCTGCGTGGGCTCCGGTTGACCACGCTCACGGTGGGGACCGAGTCGGTGACGATCCAGGGCCGGGCGATGCTGCGGAACCGGAGTGGCCTGAATCCGAACGATCTGGGCCGGACTTATCCGCTGACCGCGATCACCGGGGTGCACGAGGTGTCATTGACCGGGTTGGAGCGGCTGAAGTACCCGATCACGTTGCCCATCCCGCCGGTCGGTACGGCGGGGCCGGCGGTCATCGTGCAGGCATCGGGGGAGGACTGGGTGCTGCCGACGGACCAGGCCGCGACCCTCGTACAACTGCTCAATCGGCGGATCGCAGCTGCCCGGCCCGAGTAGGGGCGGTCCAGTGCATCGCCAGCGCGAACCCGAGATCGTCGTACCGGGCGCCGGGGAAGATGCTGTCGTAGGTCTCGCGGAACTGGGCGCGGGAGAGGTAGACGTCGCTCAGCAGGTGCTCGAGCCACGGCTTGCTGTGCCAGAACCGTAGTTCGAACCAGGCGTCCCGCAGCCCGAGCCTGCGGATCTCCTTCGGGAATCCCAACCGGGCGCCCCACGTGTACGCGCGACGCGGCGGGGTCGGGTAGAGGTCGCACACGTTGTCGACAACGGCGACGGTGCCACCCGGGCGGACCAGGTCCTTCAGCTGCCGCAATCCGGCGCGGTAGTCGGGCAGGTGGTGCATCATCGTGTGGCTGTAGACCAGGTCGAACCCGTCTTCGGCCAGGTCGAACACATCCGCCACGCGGTACTCCACGTTGGGCCGGGACCGTTTGTCCTGGGCGATCCCGATCATCGGCTCGCTCAGATCCACGCCGAGCACGGAGTCGAAGTGGTCGGCCAGGAACTCGACCGCGTGCCCGGATCCGCAACCGACATCAATGGCCCGCTCACCGCGAAGACCGAGCCCTTCCAGCCAAGCGGTGTTCTGCCCGGGCTGGAGGCTGACGAACCGGTCGTACTCGGTGGCGAAGCGGTCGAACAACGTCGGATCAACACTCATGCCGGGTACGACGCCCGCGGTCCGCGGGTTTGTTCGACCCGTGGATCAGGGAGTCGCCCAGAGCTTGCCGGTCTGGTCGACCCGGCTGCTCTCGGCCGCCTGGGCCGGATCCGGAGTGGTGAAGATGTCGCGCAGCCGGGTGTCGGTGATCGCCTCGGGGCCGACGGCGGCGACCCGGGCCAGCCCCGACCTGCCGTCGTCGCGCAACTGCCGGTGGGCCTGGCGACCCCGGAGCGTCCGGCCCGCGAACCGCCAGCGGCGCAACAGACCCCGCTCGACCAGGGAGGCCCTCAGATCACGCATCGCCTGGTCGACGACCACGCGGTCGACCAACTCGGCAAGCTGGAGACCGCCCTCGGGAACGGAGTCGACTACCACCTGCTCGAGCTGGTTGTTCGGGAGGCCACTCACATACCGCACGCGGTGCCGGGCCGAGCTGACCGCGATCGTCTTGTCCTGGATCAGGGTGAGCAGCGTGACCAGGACAGCTCGCCGCGGTCCGCCACACAGGTAGGCGGCCTGCACGAGGTCGAGAGGATTCTCCGTGAGCATCCCTGTCACCCTTTCTGAACCACATCCGTCGTCGCACGTTTCGACGATCGACCCGGTCCTCCGGTTGCGCCTACGCCCTGCCAAACAGGCCCTGGTAACCAGGATCACGCAGTCGCGGCTTCTTCGCGTTCCTTGCGGACTGTGTCGGCCTTCTCGGCCTGCCAGCCGTCTTCGTTCTTGCCCAGACGCCAGTACCCAGACAGCGACACCTGCACACGGGACAGGCCGCGATCCTTGAAGAGGTTGCGGCGGATCCGGAAGACGAATCCGGCCTCGCCGTGCACGAACGCCTGTACCTCACCGGCCGGGAACTCCAGCGACTCCACCGCCTCGACCAGCTGATCGCCGCGCTCACCGGTCACCCCGGCCCGGTGGAACCAGGTCAGCTCGATCTCCTCCGAGCCGCCGAACTTCTGCTCCTCGGACTCGTCCTCCACCTCGACGTACACCTTCGCCCGGGCTCCCGCCGGCAACTGCTCGATCGCGGCGCCGATGGCCGGTAGTGCGCTCTCGTCGCCCACGAGCAGATGCCAGTCGGCCGCCGGATCCGGCGCGTATCCCCCGCCCGGTCCGTTGAACCAGAGCTTGTCGCCCGGCTGCGCGTTCGCCGCCCACGGCCCGGCGACACCCTCGTCGCCGTGGTGCACGAAGTCGATCGTCAGCTCGGCCGCGGCCTCGTCCCAGGTGCGCACGGTGTACGTCCGCATCGTCGGCCACTGGTCGGCCGGGAACGTCTCCCGCACGATCCCCATGTCCAGCGGCTCCGGGTACTCCACGCCGGCCTTCGGGAACAGCAGCTTCACGTAGTGATCGGTCGTCCCGTTGTCGGTGAACTCGTCACAGCTCAACACGACCCGGATCATGTGCGGCGTGATTCGCTCGGTCCGCCGAACCACCGCCAGCTTCGCTCGCCGGTTACGGGGCGCTGGAGTGCTCACACGACCACGGTCCTCTCCACAGGTATTAGTAAGGCATACCTAACTAACCCTAGCCCACTGCCGAAATCCAAACCCGCCGGTCAGCACCGTGGGCGACGCCGGGACTTGACCGGTTGTTCACCTGTTGGTTGCTGCCGGCCCACTCCGGAGATGACTGACTCACGCACTGTGACCGGCATGGGGGTCTTCGGCGCGGCCCGATGGCCGACATTCTTCGTGAATCGGACCGATCGGCTGGGACGGCCGCTCTCGGTCGCTTCGCCCGATCCGAAGGACTCCCGCAAACCGGACTACACCCGCAGGTCGGTTCTGTTCACCGGCGCCCCGGGGTCCGGCAAGACCGTGGAGCTCGACCGTGCCGAGAAGTTGGCCAAGCGACAGGGATGGCCCAGTATCCGGGCGGAAGCCTCTGCCACCGAGCCACTGGAGGTCCGTTTCATCCGCGGCGTGTCCGAGCGCCTGGGTCATATCCGCCGGACGCTCGGGATCCGTGCCTGGTGGAAGGCGAGGAAGACGGTCAGGGCACTGAGGGCGCGGGGCAAGAACCCTGCTCAGAACGGCGCCGAGCTGCGACTCGGGATCATGCCGGTCCAGGTGATCGGCAAGCGGCAGTGGGACGCGAAAGCCAGGGAAGAGCTCAAGGCCACGGTGCTCCAGCTCGCTGACGATCTGTCCGACGCATCGTCGAAGCGGAAGCTGCCGCTGATGCTGATCGTCGACAAGCTGGACACCGCGGACGAGCTGGACCTGGTGTTGATGGCCGAGTTGTCCGGCCGCCTCCAGGAGAAGGACCAGGCGGTGTACCTGATCACGGCGGGCGGCGAGATGACGTCGACGCGACTGGTGGCAGCGGCCGGTGCGCGGTCGGGGGCAGGGGTCAGCGCGGCGCGCCAGTTCGACATCCGGGCGTGCGATCCCATGACAGTCGCGGAGTCACACGAACTGGTGACCAAACCGCTGGAGCACAACCGGATCGCGTATCAGGCCGACGCTGTGGACCACCTGGTGAAGGCAGCCAATGGGAATCCCCGCCTGTTGCGGGACATGGCCGATCGCGCGGTCCAGGTCGCCGGGCCGAACGGGATCACCGCGGACGTGGCGAGGACGGCCGTCAAGGAGATCGACACCGAGGCCCAGATCGTCCACCAGGCCGCATGGAACGTCTGCTCCCCTACCGAGAAGGAACTGCTCGCCAAGGTTGCCGTCCAGGGGGCGAGCGGACTGTCGATGCCGGGAGTGGGCGGCCCCGGCCGCTGGCAGGAGCTGGACGAGGCACGGCACGCTCTGGTCGTCAAAGGTCTGCTTCAGGAGGGCCCGGGCGGAGAGATCGTGACCGTCCCCGACCCCAGTCTCCGCGACTGGGTGGTGACCCGCGTCGGCCGCGACATCGCGCAGAAGGGCCTCGCCCCGGCCTCCCAGGCGCCGGCGATCGTCCAGCCGTCAGCCGCACCCGGTACGCCGGCCGACGGCCGGCAAACCACCACCCGGACCGCAGGCAAGACCACATACTCGATGGACACCCGTTAGCAGCAACTGTCGTCGCAGGCGGTACCGGGAGCGCAGCACCCCTTGCCCTGCCAGGCCTGGATGCCTTCGCGGACGGCGACCGCGGCGATGACGAGCGCGGCCAGCGGATCGACCCAGAACCAGCCGACCGTCGCGTTCAGGATCAACCCGGCCAGCAGCACCGCGGACAGATAGGTGCACAGCAGCGTTTGGGTGCCGTCGGCAACGACCGCGTTGGAGTGCAGCGCCCGGCCGGTACGACGCTGCGCGGTGGAGAGCAACGGCATCACGATCAGCGATGCGATCGCCAGCCCGATGCCGACGCTCGACGTATCCGGTGAGGTCTGACCGATCAGCGCGCGCTGTACCGATGAGTGATCAGGGCCAGATCGAGTTGACCCAGTCGGGGTGGTCGATGAACGGATTGCGGTTGTGCTGCCAGTTGTCGTAGATGACCTGGTTGCGCCGCTTCTCGAACGTGTCCGGCGGGTCCGCCGCACTCCATGCCTTCAGTACCGTCAGCTTGCCGTGGTACGGCGCGGATCCGTTGTTGACCGAGTTGTTCGGCTCCAGGTTCGGCCAGCCGTCGCCGCCCTCGTACCGGACCGCCATGTAGAGGATCATCCGCGCGACATCACCGCGAACGGCAGCTCGCGGCGAGAAGGAGTCGCCGTCCGCCGCGCAACCCGGGCACTCCGACACCGTCGTACCGCCGTTGTCGAAGTCGAGGTTGCCGCGGGCCGCGTTGACCGACACGTCCTCGGGGCGGAGGTGGTGGACGTCGGTCCCGGGGCCGGTCGCCGTACCGAAGTCGCCGTGCGACTTGGCCCAGACGTGCTCGCGGTTCCAGTCGTTCGGGTCGCCGCCGTTGGTGCTCTTGCTCTGCGAGCGGCCGGAGTACAGCAGGATCACGTTGTTCGTGTTGGCCGGGTCCTGGTCGGTGTCCTTCAGCGCGTTCCAGACCTGGTCGTAGCTCAGCTTGGTCTGGTTCGAGATGATCGTGTGCAGCGCCGACTTCAACGCCGCCCCGGTCTTGCCCTCCGCGTTCGCGTAGTAGTCACCGGGATCCGAGCCACCGCCTCCACCACCACCGCTGCCGCCGGTGAACGCCGTCCCGTCCTTCAGTCCCGGATGCGAGAAGTACGCCGTCAACGTCCCGGTCACGGCTATCTTCTGCCCGAGCAGCCCCGGGTTCGTCTGCAGCCCGTACTGCGCCCGGAAGGCGCTCGGGATCTGGACGTACACCATGCTGGCGGTGTTCGTCTGGCTCGCCGAGTCGGCGAGTGCGAGCGCGTAGTCGTTCGGGAAGTTGCTCCGGACCACCGTGGTCGTCGCGGTCGGCTGCCCGACCACATATCCCTCGACGGTGGCGACCGATCCGTCCTGCCGCTGCAACGCGGTGGCGACGGTGATCGACGCGGTGGTCGCGGCCGGCGCCGGCGTGATGCCAATGCCGAGCAGCGCCAGCACGACACCGACCATCACTGCTGTACGAGCGATCGGGCGACGGATGATAGGGGCGGGGCGGGTGGTGCGCGAGATTGGCACGGCGGGTCTCCCACGGGGCGGTGGAATCACGGGCAGTAGGTGTCGAATCACGGCAAGTGTGGAATGCTTCGCCGGTCAGTCTGCCCCTTCAGGGACTGTGGTGAACGTCCGATGCAGGAATAGTTGTCCACCATCGGACGACGTCGAGGTGTCAGGTTCCTGCCTCTGTGGCCGCACCGCACCCCTGGTTCGGCAGACTGCAGCTTCAGCACCTTGCCCGAACATTTCTGGGGAGTGGGAGCGAATGCGTTTCACCAGGAGATCGCTGTCGCTGGCGGTCGCCTTTGTCTCGGTCGGCATCGGCGGGCTTGTGCTCGCCGGGCAGCCGTCGGTGGCCCAGCCACTCGACTCGACCGCGGCTACGGCGCCCGACCCGGCGGATGCGGCCGCACTGGCAGCCGCCCGAGCACAGAAGGAGGAAGCCGCCGCCACGGCACCCGACGGTCCGCAGACGGCACAAGAGAAACAGTTCAGCCAGGTCGACGACTACGCGAAGAAGGTCGGCGGTCTGGGCGTCTACTACGACAAGACGACCGGCAAGTATGTGGTCCGGATGCCGCGCAACGCCAAGGCAAGCGCCAACTCCGCCCGCGTCGCCGGCGCCGACACCAAGGTCCAGCAGAGCCGAGCGACGAAGGCCGAGCTGACCGCGATCCGCACCGCGCTGGAAGGCCGCCAGTGGAAGGCCGACGCGAAGAAGTACGCGTACGGCTTCCACTACGACGCCCAGCGCGACGCGATGTCGGTGACGACCAACGCACCGGCCGAGACGATGAAGCCGTTGCTCGCCAAGTACCCGGTCCTGCTACAGGCCAAGTACGGCGACGTCGGCCGGGACAGCCGGCAGAGTGACCCGGCTCCGCACCGTGGTGGTGCATCGATCACCAACGGCAGCGGCGTCTGCACCAGTGGATTCACCATCGTCTCCAGCGCCCGCTACATGATCACCGCCGGGCACTGCTTCGCTCTTCGCCAGCGGGTCTTCTCGACCGGTGGCGAGCAGCTCTGGGGCACGGTCCGCAACCGGGCGAGCTTCCCGTACTACGATTTCGAGGCCGTCGGCGGTGGCAGCTACGGCTCGGTGATCTATGTCGGCGGCTCGACCGGCCGGACGATTCTGGTCAGTGGCGCGTCCGACCCCGCGGTCGGCGCGGCGTACTGCCGCAGCGGCCAGACGACGTACGAGAAGTGCTCGCAGGTGGTCACCAGCTTGCATGCCCAGTTCTGCGACGAAGCGGGCTGCACGGTGGAACTGATCTCCTACGAGGGTCCGGCGGGCGAGGGTGGTGACTCCGGAGCACCGCTGTACCAGTACGTCCGCGGGACGGTACAGATCCGGGGTATGCACATCGCCCACGCGGACGAAGTGATGTACGCCGAGAGATGGACCACCATCCGGTCCGTCTTCAGAGCGAGCATCGCGATCAAGTAGGTCAGGAAATCACTTCAGCTCGACCGCCCAAGGGCCACCCTGGATCTCCACGATCTGGCCCCCGTCGGTCGGGCTGAAGTTCTTGGTGGCATAGAGCTGGTAGCTCCCCGCCGCCAGCCGCTGTCCGGTCTGCGTCGATGCCGCATCGCATCGGCGCAGGCTGACAGTGGCCTCGTACTTCTCCGACCCGCCAGGCTGAAGCTTCGCCGGATAGCCCTTCGCGCGCACCGCGGCAGGCGTCGCGACGACCACACCGCTCTGCACCACGGTGATCTCCGCGCCTGCGCCGGTGATCGCGTCGACTGCCGCACTGCCGGTGTTGGTGACCTGCATGTCGATCGTCGCGAAGTCAGCGTTCGCGCCCGGCTGGACCGGGCCGACCACATCGAGCTTCATGGGTGAATCCGCACGAGGCGCGCCACTGACAGCGGCACCACAGCTCGCCCCTCTCCCGATACCGGCGATTCCGGTCGCGGAGAGCCCCGTCCCGGAGGCCACATCGGGCTCCTGGTTGCCGAGGTTCGGGACGATGGCGACGGCTGCGGCGGCGATCACGGCGGCTGTGCCGACGCTGGCGGCGCTGACGATCACCCGCTGCCGGCGACGGCGGGTACGGATCTTGCCGACCAGGTGGCGCTCGTCCAGGTCCACGGTGTCGCGCCCTTCGTCGGCGACAGCGCCGAGCAGATCCTTCAGATCCTTCGAACTCATTGCACACTCTCCTCTGTCACGCCGAGCTGCGCGGCCAACCTGGTTCTCGCATCGGCTAGGTGCCGTTTCACCGTGCCCTCGGCACACCCGAGCTGGTCCGCGATCTCGAGGACGGAGAGGTCCTCGTAGTACCGCAGCACCACGCAGGCGCGCTGTTTGGGTGACAGGTCGGACAGTGCTTGGCGGACCGCGTTCGCCGTGACCAGGTGGTCGTCGTCGTGCGCGGCCTGGTCGACCAGTAGATGGCGGGTCTCATGCCACTTCTTCGCCCGCCGCCGATCGTCGACGTACAGGTTGAGAATCGCCCGCCGCACGTATCCCTCGAGCTGCTCGATATCGGTACCCACCCGCAACCGGCCGAAGACCCGCAGCAGCGCCTCCTGCACCAGGTCGCCGGCGGTTCCCGGGTTCCCGGTGAGCAGGTAAGCGTGTGCGCGCAACGCCGGGCCGCGGACCGCGACCAGCTCGGCGAACGTGCTTTCCCAATCAGCCACCAGCACCGTCCCTCGATGTTTCCTGTCGCCAAGCTAGACGAAGAGGTGCGCTGGTGCGTTGGGGGGCAGGAACAGGAAATTTCTGAGTCGCTCGGCAAGGCCGAGACGGGGGACGCGAGGCGGGCGGGTTTGGCTTTTGAGTCGGTGGGGCGGGGAGCGCGATGGTCGGATGACCGCGCTCGGCCCGCCCCACCTAGGTGCATGGGCCCCCATCGAATCCCGGCCGCTACCGGGATCCGCTCGCCCATCCACCAGCGAGGCGCCACTGGCGGGCAGCACCTCACCGACTGGTGGGGAGTGGACCTGAGGTCCTCTCCTGGTGGCGTGGTGCGGACGCCGTTACGGACCGTACTCAGTTCGGAACGGAATGTCCATGGCTTACGGGGGCCGTCTCACGGTACTGACCATTAGCTGAACCAGCAGCCATCAGCCCTTCACGGCGCCGGCCGCGACGCCTGTCGTCACCCTGCCTTGGAGGACCAGGAAAATCAGCAGGACGGGCAGCATGAAGAGGGTGGCCGCCGCCATCGTGGCACCCCAGTCGGTGCCGAAAGTGTTGCTGAACGACGACAGCCAGACCGGCAGCGTGCGCTGGTCCTGCTCCTTGATGATCAGCAGGTTGGCGAAGGCGAACTCGTTCCACGCGGTGATGAACCCGAACAGCGACGTCGACAGCAACCCGGGCGCGAGCAGCGGGAAGACGATCCGCCGGAACGCCTGGAACTGGTTGCACCCGTCGACCTGCCCGGCTTCCTCGAGCTCGGCCGGGATCGCGTTCAGGAATCCGCGCAACGTCACGATGGTGAACGGCAACGTCATCATGAAGTAGATCAACGTCAGCGTCGGCAACTTGTCCAGCATGTCCGTATCGCGCGCGATCACGTACATCGGGATCAGCAACGCCTCCCACGGCGTCATCTGGGCGACGAACACCATCAGGATGAACGCCTGCCGTCCCTTCCACTTCATCCGCGCGACCGCGAACGCGGCCAGACACGCCACCACCAACGCAAGCAGTACGCCGGTGACAGCCACGAAGGCCGAGTTCCGCCAGAACAACCAGAACCCGTCGGCGTGCACCGCCGTACTGAAATGGCTGAAGGTGACATGAACCGGCAGGAACGACGGCGTCTCCGCCTGGATGTCCTTGGTCGGTTTGAACGCGGTCAGCACCATCCAGTAGACGGGGAAGACCGAGAAGGCGAAGACGCCGAGACCGAGCAGGTTGAGCAGCACCCGGCGGTGCAGGCGGGTCCTCACAGTTCACCTTCTTCCTTGAACATCTGCCGGAAGTACGCGAGCAGCACCAGCGTCAGCAGCACAACAGTGACCACCGAGATCGCCGCGCCCAGGTCGTACCGGTTCAGCGACTGGGCGATCTGGTACGCGTACACCGGCAACGTCAGCGTCGCGTCACCCGGACCGCCCTGGCTGATCACCCAGATCTGGACGAAGCTCTTGAACACCCAGATCACCTCCAGACAGAGGATCAGCCCGAACATCGGCCGCAGGATCGGGAACGTGATCAGCCGGAAGATCTTCACCGGCCCGGCCCCGTCGATCTGGGCCGACTCGTAGAGCTCCCGGGGTACGGTCGTCATCGCGGCGTACAGGGTCAGGGCGGCGAACGGGACCGACTGCCAGACGATCAGGACGACGATGATCGCGAACGTCGACCGGCCGTCCGCGAACCACGCGTGCCCGTCGAACTGCTCGAACCCGAGCTGTACGAGCGCCCAGTTCACGACTCCGAGCTGGGACTGGAACAACCACTGGAACACGGTCGTTGCCGCCAGCACCGGAATCGCCCAGGCCAGCACCAGCCCGCCCATCACGGTCAGCCGCATCCACCTGTCGAGCGCGTTGATCAGCAGCGCGACCAGCGTGGACAGGACCATGATCAGGCCGACGTTGATCGCGGTGAACACGAACGTCCGGCCGACCACCGACCAGAACTTGTCGTCGGTGAAGATCTCCCGGTAGTTGTCGATGCCGACGAACTCGGCGCCGCCCCGGATCAGTTGCCCGATGCCGAACTTCTGGAACGAGATCAGCAGGTTCCGCACCATCGGGTAGACCAGCAGGTACGCCGTACCGAGCAGCGTCGGCGCGACCAGCAGATAGGGCAGTAGGCGGACCCACAGGGGACGCCCCCGCCTGTCCCCGACCGGTTTGGTCGGGGCAGTGGGGGCGTCCGCGGTGGTCCTCTCAGCCTGAACCACGGCCACGGTGTTACTTCCCGGAGTTCAGGGCATCGGTGATGATCGCGTCGGCCGCCTTCGCCGCCGCGGCCGGGTCACCGCCGGTCAGCACCTTGGTCAGGTACTCCTTGATCGGGTTCTTCGCCTCGACCGCGGCCCAGTTCGGCGAGTTCGGCGTCGCCTGGCCGTTCGCGGCGCCGGCCGCCATCGCCTGGGTACCCTCGTCCGCGCCGACCTGGGAGGCCAGGCTGGTCCGGTTCGGCACGTACTTCATCGACTTGGCCAGGTCGACCTGCCACTGCTCACCGGCCAGCTCCTTGATGAACGTGTAGGCCGCGTCGTGGGCGTCCGAAGCCTCCGGGATGATCAGGTCGGACCCACCGGTGAAGACGGCACCCGGCTTGTCGGCCGCCTTTCCGGGGATCGGGAAGAAGCCCAGCTTGTCCTTGAGCGCCGGGTTCGCCTGCGCGATCAGCTCAGCCGCACCGGGCACCGCGATCATCTGCGCGACCTTGCCTTGCGCGAACACGTCGGTCTGAGTCGGCTTCGCTTCGTCGGAGTCCTTCGGGCCCTTGCCGAGCGCCTGGATCTGCTTGTAGAACTCGATCCCCTTCAGCGCCTCGGGTGTGGACAGCGCACCCTTCCAGCTGTCGCCGTCCTTGACCGCGAGATCGCCGCCCTCGTCCCAGATGAAGCCGGCCAGCACGTAGAAGTTCTGGCCGGGCAGGTAGATGCCCTGGTTGCCGCCGGTGTTCAGCTTGGCGGTGGCGGCCAGCCACTCCTCCCGGGTCTTCGGCGGCGTGGTGATCCCGGCGGCCTGGAACAGGTCCTTGCGGTAGACGACGACCCGGTTCGCGGCGTAGTACGGGATGCCGTACTGCTTGCCCTCGTAGTTGCCCGGCCCGGCCAGGCCCTCGATCCAGTCGTCACCCTTGAGGTCGGCCAACTTGTCGGTCAGGTCCACCACGCCGCCGGAGGCCGAGTACTGCGGGACCTGGGTGTTGCCGACCTCGATCACGTCGGGCGCGTCCTTGCTGGCCAGCGCGCCGATGATCTTCGGGCCGATCCCGTTCCACTCCTGGATCTGCACGTTCAGCTTGACGTCGGTGTGCTTGGCGGCGAAGTCGTCGGTGAACCGCTTGAGGAAGTCGTCGGAGACGCTGCCCTTCATCAGCCACACGTCGATCGTGGTCGGGCCGGGCGCGGCGTCGCTGCCACCGTCCGAGGAGCCACACGCGGCGATCGCGGTGAGCGAGAGGGCCGCGACAGCGGCAGTGGCGAGGGCGTGTCTGCTCATCCCCTGCAGTCGCGAGCAGGTGCTCGGTGCGGTAGCTCGGCGTGCTGGAGCGAAGGCAGCGATGCGGCGCATCGTGGCCTTTGCTCCAGTGCGGCGAGATGCCGTGCCGAGTGCCGCGCAGCACGCAGGGGATGAGCAGACATGCCCTTGAGAACGGAACTTCATGGATCACCTCTGGCGGAGAGCCGGGTCTGGCGGCCGGCTGACTGGTATGAACCTGTTCGTTCGGTGGCGTAGAGAATTGCCCAGGCGCGACTGACGCGTCAATAGTTCGGGAGTGTCCGTTACTAAGTCGTGCGAGCGCAGTCAGTCGGAGAGGCTCCGCATTGGGTGTCTGGTGCAGCATTATCAGCAGTCTGCGTTGCAGATAGCGCAACCTACCAATTTACGAACTGGTCTACTGCAAAACGAACCAGTTGGCCCTTCAGCGCTTCTTCAGCCAGGCCGACCACTGATCGAGTGCTTCCTCGGGCCCTCGCCGGCCGACCCCGAGGCGGAACCGATCGGCCGGGGTCGCGGTCAACTCCGACCCGTAGATGCTCGCCGGTAGCAACAGAACGCCGGCCTGCTCGACCAGCTCCGCGCACATCGTCTCGACGCCGTCCGCGCCGAGGTATCGCGGGAAGCACACGCATCCACCTTGCGGCGGCTTCCACGCGAACAGGTCCGGGAACTGCGCGAAGAAGGCGTCGAAGAGTGGCAGATTCGTGGCGACGATCCCGCGGTTGCGCTCGAGGATCCGGTCCCGCGCCTGCAACCCGATCAGCGCGAGGATCTCGCTCGGGGCGGAGTTGCAGATCGTCGTGTAGTGCTTGGCCCGCTCCAGCCTCTCCAGCACCGAGCGATCGCGGCAGGCGATCCACCCGATCCGCAGCCCCGGCAACCCGTACGCCTTGGACATCACGTTGAGGGACAACGCCGTCGGCGACAGGTCGACGGCCTGCGGTAGGGACGGTCCAGTTTCGAGCCCGCGATAGACCTCGTCGCTGAACAGGATGATCCCGCGATCCTCACAGAGCCGGACGAGTCGCAACCATTCAGCCGACTCCGGTACTGCGCCGGTCGGGTTGTTCGGGAAGTTGACCGACACGAGCCGCGTCGTCGGCCGTAGTACTCGCTCGATGGCATCGACGTCCAGCGCCCAGTCGTCCTCCGGCCGCAACGCGACCCCAGTGACCTCGCAGATCGACAACGGAATCGTCTCGGCGGCCTGGTAGTTGGGCGTCAACACAACCGCGTGATCACCAGGATCCAGCAGCACATGCATCGCAAGGTAGATCGCCTCCTCAGCCCCCGCGAAACACAGCACGTCCTCCGGTACGACGCCCTCGTACGTGCCCGCGATCTCCTCGCGCAGCGCGGGCAACCCCCGCGTCTCGGTGTACCCAAGCGCCAACGACTCCCACCGCCGCCGCCCATCCTCATCCGCCATCTCCAACAACTCGGACACCGCCAGCGTCTCCGCATCCGAAGCAGTCAAGTGATAGCGGGCTTTGAACTCCCACCGCGAGAAGTAAGTCTCCAGCTTGAACTCAGGCAAAACCGGCATCTACCGACTCCTTCCGTATCGACGGCTGTCAGACCGGAACAGGATTGCGGCTGTCTGCAGCAGGACGCGAACTGGCGACCACGGCTGACCAGGTCGTCTGTGGTCTTCCGAATGGGAGACTGCCAGCATGGCTGACGGCCCGCTCGAGCACACGACAGCACTCGCGGCTCTTCGTGCCGTCGCCGTCGAACTTGCCATCCAGGATGCCAGGATCGAATTGTTGGGGCCGATCGCCGACAATGCGGTCTTCCGCCTGTCTGGCGGCATCGTCGCCCGCGTGGCGCGGTCCGCAGTCCGCGACAGAGCGGTGCGCGAGGTGCGCAGCGGAAACTGGCTCGCAGCCCAAGGAGTGCCGGCCGTGAGGCCCGTGGAAACGATCGATCAGCCCGTGACGACCGACGGTCATGTCGTCACGTTCTGGCACGAAGTGCGCGATGCGTCCATGGCCAGTACGGCCGAGCTCGCCCGACTGCTCAGGCAGCTCCACCATCTCCCAGTGCCATCGAATTTCGAGATCCCCATGCTCGACCCGTTCGTCCGCCTCCAGGAACATCTCGCCGACGCTGAGCCAGCGCTAAGCGGTGCTGACAGTCGCTTCCTTGCTGAACGGCTTGATGAGCTACGGCACGAGTACGCCCAGGTGAGTGCTGGACTCCCGGTGTGTGTCATCCACGGCGACGCCAACCGGAAGAACGCGATCCGCGGTAGCGATGGAGTTGCCGTGTTGTTGGATCTCGAGCGATTCAGCGTCGGCCCACGCGAGTGGGACCTCGTCGTATCGGCTGTCTACTTACGGCTGGGCTGGTACGACGAACGCGAGTACGACGCCTTCGTCGGGGCGTACGGCTGGGATATTCGGTCGTGGGACGGGTTCGGGGTGTTGGCCGCTCTGCGCGAGTTCCGCATGACCGCCTGGCTGCTCAGCCGGCTTGTCCGTGAACCCCGACTCAAAGACGAGACCGACCGTCGCATCGCCTCGCTCCGCCACCCAGACGCCCCGAGGTCCTGGACGCCCGGCACGTGACTCTTAGGACGCGACCGCCAGGATCTGCCGCGCGCGCTCCCGAAAGTCGGCGATCGACCGCTGGCCACCGAACGCACTCAGCCGTCGATCGAACGTCTGGACGTAGCTGCGAACGCGGGCGGACTTGATCCTTCCGGCCGCTGTGAGCGCCTTGTCGGCCGTCTCGCATGCTCGTGGGACGTCGCCGGCGTCGACGTACGAAGTGGCTAGTGACATGCGGCAGAACGTGCGGCTTCTGGGATGCAACTCAGAGGCGTCGCCGAGCGCGAGGTTGGCGTGCCGCTCGACTTCCCGCGGTGACCGGAGGGCGGTGAAGCAATGAGCCAGCTCGTCGTGAAGCTCGGCTTGGTCGAAGTAGCCGATCCAGTCAGGTTCCTCGGTGTCAGAGCCGGTTGAGAAGTTGACCTCGGCCGCCTTCATCATGCGGACGCAGGCTCGCTTGTCACCAATGCTGGCCAATCCACGTGCCTCCATGGCGGCGTACATCGCGCGGACCCGTGGAGTGGCTTCGGGACCCGCTCCCTGAGCGGCCGCCCTGGCGAGATCGACAGCTTCTCTGTACTCGCCAAGGTAGTTGGCCTGGTGACTCATCAACGCCAGAACCTTCCCACTCAACGGGCGATCCCCTGAGGAATGTGCCAGGTTGAGCGCCTGAACGAAGTAGCGCCGAGCCAGCCCGTGCAGGCCGACGTCGTACGCCATCGCTCCGGTCTTGTACGTGAATTGCGCAGCGACCGCGAACAGTTGTCGGCCGATCGCGTCGCTGTAGCTCGCATGCAGGAGTGGTGTCACCGCGTCGGCGAGGTACTGAACCGCTGCCGTTCGCGCATGCCCTCCGCCGAACTGATGGTCAAGGCCCTCGAACATGTGCAACGTCGCGCGGACCGCCGCGACGTCGTCCGTGCCAACCCGTCGGGTGCCCGTCGTGCGGTATGGCGGATCGGCGGGCGGCGAGAGAAGCCACCGAGCCATTGGAGTGGTCAACATGCTCGCGGTGACTGCCGAGCGGAGGAAGTCCGAGCGTTTCAAGTCTTCTGTCCAGAGCGTTCGAGAGGTCCGGATCGTCGCGGTACGCGATTCGGAGAAGGTCAGTGCAAGGGTCAGCGGCTGTGCACCGGCGAAGCCAAGATCGCTCAGCGACAACGCACGACCCAGGCGGCGGCCCAGCGCCTCGGCGATCAGGACCGGCTTCGCGCCACGGGGTGCCATCCCCTTCAGCCAGCGACCGACATCGACGTGGTCGCATCGGATGTCCGTGAGTCCTCTGGCCGCTGCCAGTTCACGAATGTCCCGCGCGAGCGCGCTTCGCGAGCAGGCAGCCTCATCCATCAATGCGGCGAACAACTCGTTGGGCGAATTCATGCAACCTCTTCGCGTTACCGGAACGATCCACCCACAGTAGTCGTGCTGTGGCGGAGCGAACAGGTGGCCGCCTGGGGTTTCGCGTCTGTTGTGCACGGGTTCTGCACAGGTCGTTGCCGAATGCACGGTCTTTGCTCCTCCCGCCAGGATGACGAAAGGGCTGAGATGGATGTCGTTCTCCTCGATCGACGGGGCCGACATTGTGAAATCCCTGCGACCGATGTCGGCTCCGTCCACCACGAAAGGTCACGACATGCAGCCTGTACGCACTGCCCGACCCTGGGGTCTCACAAGGATGCGCCCGTTCGCCTCTCCTGGGCGGACCCTCCCAGCCAGGCACGAGGTGGACCACGAGACCCAGGTGGGGATCTACTACGACCATCTCGGCCAGGTCGTCGCCGGCCCCAAGCACGGCTCGATCCGCAACACCAGGAACCCCCGGATGACCAACCTTGACGGACGCGTGATCGTCGACGGAACCGATCCCGACGCCGAGCAGGACTGACCTGTGCTGCGTGACTGCGTTCTCGTTGTCACAGGAGAAGATACGACCGCAGATCTGGTCATCGACGAGCTCAACCAGCGCGGCGTACCGGTGGTTCGGTTCGACCTTGCCGACTTCCCGAATGCGCTCGCCACGACCGCTCGCTACGGGGAAGGAGCGTTCGCCGGATCACTGTGGACAGAGTCCAGGGCGGCGGACCTGTCCGCAGTTCGTTCCATCTACTACCGGCGGCCAACTCAGCCCACGTTCGCCGGCCTCGCCGCCCAGGATGCGCGCTTCTCCCGGGATCAGGCGCGCTTTGGTCTTGGTGGTGTCCTCTCCGCCTTGCCCGGATGCCGCCAGGTGAACCACCCGCGCCGGCAGATGGCGGCGGAGTACAAGCCTGCACAACTGACGGTGGCAACCGAACTGGGCTTCGCAGTACCACCGACGATCGTGACAAACCGCCTGGACGATGCGCGACAGTTCGTCGAAGAACACGGGATCGCGGTGTACAAGCCGCTGTGGTCGACCGAGTACGAGGAGGACGGCGAGGCCAGGGCGATCTGGGTGCGAGCGGTGTCGACCGACGAACTGGACGAGTCGGTTGGAGGGACCGCGCATCTGTTTCAGGCACGGGTCGACAAATCCGCCGACGTCCGGGTCACCGTCGTCGGCGACCGCAGTTTCTGCGTACGGATCGATTCGCCGCTGACCGACTGGCGGGAACGCTATGACCTGATCCGGAGCTACACGGTGGTCGAACCCCCAGCCGGCCTCAACGTCCTGCTGACGAAGTACCTCGAACGGTTCGGGCTCTCCTACGGATGCTTCGATTTCGGCATCGACGCGCTCGACGGGACCTGGTGGTGGTTCGAGTGCAACCCCGGCGGCGAATGGGGATGGATCGAGTCCGAGACCGGCCTGCCCATCGCCCGGGCATTCGCGGATCTTCTCGCCGACTGAGTAAGGATGTTCCTACGATGAAACACCAGGCCCTGAGCAGGAAGCTCCGCGCGCAACTCGCCGAGCGGCTCGTCAGTAGCGGCGACCTCCGAACGGCGGAGTGGAGAGCCGCCTTCGAGTCCGTGCCCCGAGAGGCATTCCTCGCGCACTACTTCCGCCACTCCCTCGACCCGGACGGAGACAGCCGGTGGGAGCCGACGACGGCCGACGTCGATTCGGACCCCGAGACGTGGCTGGCGGAGATCTACTCAGACGACTCGCTGGTGACCCAGCTTGATGGAGCGATCCTCCCGAACGACGTGAACGGCCCGACAGCGGGGACGCCGACATCGTCGGCGACCATGCCGAGCCTCGTTGCGCGGATGTGGGAGAACCTGCTCGTCGACGATTCGTCCTCGGTCGCCGAGGTGGGCACAGGCACCGGATACTCAACGGCCCTTGCCTGCGCGCGACTTCAGCCCGCTCAGATCACCTCGGTAGACGTCGATGGCGCGGTGGTTGCCGCGGCACGGACGTCTCTCGCCAGCATCGGCTACGAACCGTGGCTCACGGTCGCTGATGGTTTGGATGGGTTGCCGACACCGCCTTCGGGTGGCTACGACCGCGTCATCGCTGCATGCTCCCTGAGAAGCGTTCCGCGCTCATGGATCGAGTCGACGAAGTCTGGCGGAAAGATTCTCTTGACGTTGTCCGGCTGGCTCGACGCCTCTGCTTTGGCTCGTGTCGATGTCACGGGACCCGCGACTGCAGAGGGCTGGTTCCTAGGTGATCCCGCCTCGTTCATGCCGGCCAGGCGCCAGGTCGCTCCGAGCATCACCGAGATCCGAACGGGTGCTCCGGACGAGATCCGGTCGACAACCTCAGTGAGCGCGGCTGTGCTCGACGAGGATCCTGGTCGCCTCCTGGTCCAACTTGCCGTTCCGAACTCCCAGCACGTGAAGGGTTCCGACGAGGCCGGACGTCCGCTGGACTATCTCGTTGACGTGGCCACAGGCTCGTACGCGGTCGTGTCGGCTGCTGACGGATCTGTGCTCCAGGGTGGACCGATACGCATGTGGGACGCCGTCGAGATCGCCGTACGTGCATGGCGAACTGCTGGAAATCCTGGCGTCGAGGCATTCAAGGTCACCATCACCGCCGAGCACCAGTACGTTGGCTTCCCCGATGCTCCAAAGCTCTGGCACCTACCCGAGTAGGCGATCGAGGGTTCCGGCGAAGGGGCGCACGGTCAGGC
This sequence comes from Kribbella caucasensis, assembly GCF_004361855.1. Lineage (GTDB taxonomy): Bacteria > Actinomycetota > Actinomycetes > Propionibacteriales > Kribbellaceae > Kribbella > Kribbella caucasensis. Next base: position 772,184 of record NZ_SNWQ01000001.1, on the reverse strand, counting down.
CGGGGCTGGGATGCGGTTGTCCTGGTGTTGGGCTTTCTTGAGGCCGAGGAGTAGGAGGCCGATGGAGATGGCGCCGACGATTGCGTAGGTGATGCGGCCGCCGAGGCCATCCCAGGTGGTGTGGAGGGCGACGGCGACGGCGTACATGCCGAGGAAGCCGAGGAATCGCTTGCCGCTAGGAGCGACGGCGAAGCGCCAGAGGCCCCAGCAGGTGATTCCGGTCCAGGCCGCGTGGCCGGCGGGGGACAGCAGGCCGCGGATGAAGAGGGTCTGCTCGGCGGCGCCGACGTTCCCGCCGGACTGCAGTAGCGCGACGAAGGCGTAGCCCATCGTCTCCAGTACGGCGAACCCGGTGCCGACCGCGACGCCGATGATGATGCCGGTGCCGATCGAGCGCCGGTACCGGTGTCCGAAGAAGAGCACCAGGATCACCGGGATCACCAGTTTCGCCGCCTCCTCGATCAGGCCTACTCCGAGCATCGGGAGAGCGCCGAGCCGCTGCATCGCGTCGTACTCGAGCAGGCCGGCGACGACCACTCCGACGACGCCACCGAAGAGCAGCGAACCGCCGAGCGTCGGGCCGTCGATCAGCCAGCGGCCGGAGCTCCTGGCCGCGAAGGTGACGAAGGTCAGCGGCACCACCAGGGCGCCGAGCAGGATCATCGTCGGGAAGAGGTTGGGGTTGCCGGTGTCGGTCAGCACGGCGAGCACCAGCAGGTACAGCACCGTGCCGACCACGAACGTCCCGACCCAGGCCCACCGGCGGACGATCTGCTGTGCGGTCATGCACTGAATCCTGCACCTGTTGGGCCTTGGGTGCAGCGGAAGATGCACGCGTGTCTGGCGACTCTCCGTTACGGTGGGTTCACGCTTGGTCCCGGGTTGCCGGTGGCGTGCATGCGCCATGTCACAGGAACGGCAGCGCTGGACAGGGCACAAGCAGGTGACGGGATTGCAGACTCCAGGAAAAGAGGTGCCTGCCCCCTGACCTCTCGAAGGAGTCCACCATGCTCTCCCCCGCCCGTCAGGCCGCCATCCTCGCGGCCGCTCTCGCCCTCGCCGGTACGACGACCCTCCAGGCCACCGCTGTACCGACCGCCTCCACCGCGTCCGCGGCACCAGCGGGCAAGTCGCAGAAGATCACCCTGATCACCGGTGACGTCGTCGAAGTCACCGACGCGGGTGCGGGCAAGAAGGCCGCGAACGTGCAACCGGCCGCCGGGCGCGAGCGGGTCGCCTTCCACACGATCGAGGTGGACGGCGGCCTGCGGGTGCTGCCGAGCGACGCCGTGCAGTTCGTGTCGTCCGGTGTGCTCGATGTGGACCTGTTCGACGTGGAGGAGCTCCTCGCGGACGGATATGGCGACACCGCCACCAGCAACCTCCCGCTGATCGTCCGGTACGCCGGTGGGGTGCAGGCGCGCTCGGCCTTGACCGGTACGACGACCACTCGCCCGCTCGACTCCATCGGCGCTGCGGCCGTCACGGCGACCAAGTCGGAGCTGACCGGGCTGTGGGAGTCGCTCAAACCGCAGTCGAAAACGGCCCGCACCCTGGACCAGGGCGTCACCAAGATCTGGCTCGACGGCAAGGTTCGCCCGGTGCTCGACCGGAGTGTCGCGCAGATCGGTGCTCCCGCCGCGTGGCAGGCCGGATACGAGGGCAGCGGCGTAGAGGTCGCCGTACTGGACACCGGTGTCGACGCGACCCACCCGGATCTGGCGGGCAAGGTGCAGCAGGCTGAGGACTTCTCCGGCAGCCCGACCGGCTCCGAGGACCACTTCGGCCACGGAACCCACGTCGCCGCCACGATCGCGGGCACCGGCGCCGGCGCGAATGGCACCCGCAAGGGCGTCGCACCCAAGGCCGATCTCCTGGTCGGCAAGGTGCTCGGCGACGACGGGTACGGATACGACTCGTGGATCATCGCCGGGATGGAGTGGGCCGCCGCCGAGGGCGCGAAGGTAGTCAACATGAGCCTCGGCGGTGGCGCGACCGACGGCACCGACCCGCTCAGCCAGGCCGTCAACGACATCACCGCGCAGACCGGGACCTTGTTCGTGGTCTCGGCGGGCAACGAGGGCCAGGACCAGTCGATCGGTACGCCGGGCGCCGCGGCCTCCGCGTTGACCGTCGGCGCTGTGGATCGCAATGACCAGCTGGCCGAGTTCTCGAGCCGCGGCCCACGCCTTGGCGACGACGGCTTGAAGCCCGAGATCACCGCGCCGGGTGTGGACATCGTCGCCGCCCGCGCCGCCGGTACCACGATGGGCGAGCCGATCGACAACCTCTACACAGCCGCCTCCGGTACGTCGATGGCCGCGCCGCACGTGGCCGGTGCCGCCGTCCTGCTCGCCCAGGCGCACCCCGACTGGACCGCGGACCAGCTCAAGAACGCCCTGGTCAGTACGGCGAAGACCACGCCTGACCTGAGCGTCTACGCCCAGGGCGCGGGCCGGGTCGACCTCGCGCGGGCCGTCGCGCAGAAGGTCTACGCGACCGGCGTCGCGGACTTCGGTCTGGCCGGCGCCTCCGCGAGCCGCACGATCACCTACCGGAACGACACCACCTCTCCGGTCACGCTGACGCTCGCGGTGGATGTGGACAACCTCGACACCCACCAGCCCGAGACCGACGCACTCGGACTGCCGTCGACCATCACCGTACCGGCCGGCGGCAGCGTCGACGTGCCGGTCACCCTGGACCCGGCCAAGCTGGTCCGCGGTCTGCACAGCGGCTGGATCGTTGCCACAGGCACCAATGGCGTCTCAGTCCGGACCGCCGTCGGCGTACTGCGGGCCGGTCCGAAGCACAAGGTCACGCTGCGCGCGGTCGGCCTGGACGGTCAGCCGACCGGCGTCCCGATGTTCTCCCTGTTCGGCGACAACTCGCGGTCCGACTCGCTGGCCTGGATCCCGGACGGCGGGAGCATCACCACCGAGATCGAGGAGGGCACCTACCTGCTGCACTCGATCGTCGAGAACTACGACCCGCAGGACGAGAAGGTCAGCGTCTTCACCGACCCGAACATCACCGTCACCCAGGACACCGAGCTCGTCATCGACGCGCGCAAGGCGGTGCCGATCACGATCGAGACGCCGAAGCCGTCCGAGCAGCAGGCCGTGCTCAGCTACTACGTGCACCGCGAGTACGGCAACGGACGCAAGATCAGCCACGGCGTGATGCACTTCAGCACGGTCGAGCAGGTCCTGGTCACGCCGACCGCGCCGGTCAAGGAGGGCAGCTTCGAGTTCTCCTCCCGCTGGCAGCTCGTCGCACCGCTGGTCCAGGCCTCCGTCCAAGGTGTACAGGGTCCGCTGGACATCAACCTGCTGCACCAGTCGCCGTCGTTCGAGGGCAAGAAGCGGTTCAGCCTGGTCGCGGCCGGCCCGGACCTTCGCGGTGTGAAGGGCGCGGTCGCCGTGCTGAATACGAGCGAGGACGGCAACGAGCAGGACCAGATCGCCGCGGCTGCGCAGGCCGGTGCGGCGGCGGTGATCCTGGTCCGCCCGGCGGACTGGTCGGCGTGGACGGTCTGGCGCCCGACCGGCGACCGCGAACCCATCCCCGCGATGGTCACGACCACCGTCGACGGCCGCAAGCTGATCGACCGGGCGCGCGCCGGCCGGGCCACGATCGACCTGACGCTGACCACGTCCAGCCCCTACCTGTACGACGTACTCCAGGTCTCGACCGGCAACATCCCGGCGAAGATCACCTACAAGGTGACGGCGGCGAACAGTGCTCGGGTGAACACCTCGTACCAGGACAACGGCGGGTTCAACTGGGCGAAAGAGCAGCGGTTCGGCTGGCGGCCGTGGCAGGAGTACGCGTGGAACGACTCCCAGCGGTTCGTCGAGACACCGAAGGTCCGCGAGGAGTGGGTGACCGCGGGAGACTCGCTCTGGCAGCACCGGGTGCACCACCTCTACACCTGGGACACGATGAACCCGCTGCAAGGTGGGCTGACCTCGTTGCCACGGACGTATCGGACCGGGGCATCCAATGAAAGCTGGTTCAAGCCCGTTGTACGTCCGGCGGCCGTGCCTGGTTTGACGTCCACCCGGACCGGCGACCGCTTGTCACTGCGGATTCCGGCCTTCGTCGATGCCGCCGGCCACTACACGATCGGCGAGACCACATCGTCGTCGGCCGTGCTGAAGAAGGACGGCGCCGTCGTCGCGGAACTGCCCGACGCCTGGGCCGATGTGATCACCAGCGGCGGCGACGCGGCGTACCGGCTGGAGCTCAACACTCAGCGCGACGACTCCGAAGGCGAGTGGAACTGGGCGACGGAGACCCGGACCGCGTGGGAGTTCCGGTCGAAGAAGGCGCCGGAGGACCAGGCCGTGGCGTTGCCGTTGCTGCAGGTCGGGTACGACGTACCGACGGATCTGACCGGGCGGGTCGCCCGGCTGCCGCACATGATCGGATTCAAGGTGAACCAGCAGGCCGGAGCTGCGGCGGCGCGGTCGACCTCGTTGCAGGCGGAGGTGTCGTTCGACGAGGGCAAGACCTGGCGGCGGGTCATCACGGTCGGGGCGCTCGGGCAGTACGTCGGTGTGGTTCCGGCGGGCAATGGCACGGTCTCCCTGCGAGTGGTTGCGGGTGACAACGCCGGGAACAAGGTCAGCCAGACGGTGATCCGGGCGTACGGGCGCAAGTAGTTCAGCAGCTGAATCGGCCCGGACAGGTGGCAGCCTGCCCGGGCCGATTGCGTTAGAGCCAGTTGCGTTTGGCGGCCTGGAAGGCGAGGCCCGTCCGCGTGTCGACTCCGGCCAGCGCCATCATCCGGTCGAGCCGGCGCTGCACGGTACGGCGGCTGATGCCGAGCTGCGACGCGATCGACTTGTCCGGGACGCCGGCCACCATCAGCGACAGCAGGAAGCGTTCGGAGTCGTCCAGCCCTTCGGTGATCTCGGCGTCGCTCGCCTGCAACCTCACCGGTGTCGCTGCCTCCCAGTGCGTCTCGAAAAGGGCCAGCAGCGCGTCGAGCAGTTGCCCCTGGCTGATCACCGCGGCGGTCGGCTCGCCGATCCCGAGCGCCTCGTCGCGCACCAGCGGGCAGACAGCCGTCGCCCGGTCCACGATCGCCAGCCGGACCGGCAGCGTCGGGAGCGTCCGGGCCTCCTCGCCCCAGCCGACCCCTTCGGCGATGGTGTCGAGCTCGCCCGGCGTCTCCAGCAGCGCACGCTCGTAGATGGCCCGGTACCGGACGCCGCGGCTGAGCGCGCCGTACTCCTCAGTGTTCTCGGCGCCCTGCATCGCCAGCGGATTGGCGCGGCAGAACCACAGGATCTCCTCGCGGGCCGACTCCTGCAGATCGCGGAGCCGGTCGCGGAGCGCCTTCGCCCCGACGATCACCTCGACCAGGTGGTGCGCGTCCCGCCGGCTCGCGTTGGCCCGGAACTCCTCGCTCAGTGAGGCCACCGCCTGCCGCGCCGATTCGAGCGACTCCTGCCGCCGGAGCAGCGTCGTACCGAGGGCCACATCCGGTGGCAGCGGGCGGAAGACGGGGTCGTCACCCGGCTGTGCGGCGACCAGACCCTTCGCCTGCAGTCGCTGCAGCACCTCGTCCACCTCGTGCTGCGGCAACTTGGCGACCTCGGCCAGCTCCGCGGATCTCGCGACCGACAACCCGACCAGCAGCCGGTACGCCTGCTCCTCGCCTGCGTCGAGCAGCGATCCGTCCTGCATCGCCCCACCTCCAATGCTCGAAGCTCAACCTACGCAGCCGATCCGCGCAGTGGCGAGCAATTTCCTCAACCACGGCAACAAACCTTCTCAGCGCCCGACACCGTTGCGCCATTCCCTCTGGTTGACACTCCTGGCACCACAGTGCCATCACGAAGTCCGCGCTACTCCGTCACCAACGGTGAACCACGAACCGCTCCCGCCCGAGTTCACACCGAACACCAACCACTCCCGCCCGAGTTCACCGAAAGAGATCGACATGACCGTCACCGACTACGTCGGCATCGCCGGCCTGGTTGCCGCCGCGTTGCTCGCACTCTGGATGCTCCTCGGCGCCACCTCACCCTTCCACCGCGGCAACTCCACCCCCACCACCCCAACCCCACCCAGACACCGAGGCGCCCCCACCGGCAACCTCCTCCACCGAATCCTTCGCCGACCGCACCCCATCCCCGCCGCGCCCAACCCAGGACCTCGCCGCACGCGTCGCGCCCCAAAACCAGGACCTTGAACAACAACCCGGGACCATCAACACCGCACGACTAGACCGACCCCCCGACAATTTGTTCACGGTCCCCACTCGCGCGGCCGTCGGGGCCTCAAGGAGTCTGGACGGAGGCTGCTGACCCGTGTTGGCGTTGCGCCAGTGCATCCGGGTCTGCGAGGGCTTGGGTTCGTATCGGCGCAACTGGCCGTCGTACGTCGTACTGGAATGGCGGAGCTCAACTTGCGGCCGCAGCGTAGATGAAGTCGCCGGTGCGGGTGAAGTTGACGGGGGTGCCGTTGAGGAGGACCTCGGTGGCGGTTGGGGCGGTGATGGCGATCGCCTTTGCTGGGTCGGTTGAGGCGGTCAGGGTGCGGCCGTCGATGCGTAGCTTGGATCCGTCGTAGGTGACCGCGATGTCGTTCACCGGAACCGGCGAGTTGACCAGGACTTTGCCGGCACGCTGCACCGTCGACCCGTCGTACAGGATGAAGGACTGCACGCTTCCGGCGGGATTGTCCTGGACGTAGAGGATCTTCCCGTCGAAGTTGTACGTTCCGAATGCGCGCTTGGCCTTCGTCGCCCATGACTTGTAGTACGTGCCGCGACCGCCGTCGCCGAAGCGGATGTCCAGTGCTGTGACGAGATCCGGCGTCAGCGTGCCTACCGGCAGCCGAGTGATCCGTACGCCGGTGTCCGCGGCCCCCGACGAAGGCAGCAGCAGGGTGTCGAACGTCGTACGCCCCGCGACCTGCTTGACGTACGAGGAGTACTTCGCGTCGCTGACGCGGTAGAACGCAGGCGAGTAGTAACCGTTGGCGACCGAGGCGGTGAGCTTCCCGGGATCCGCGGGGACGACTGTCACGTTCGCGCCGGATCCGAACCGGGTGACCGTTGCCTTGGTCGTGCTGCTCTGGGTGAGATTCGCGTCCGGCAGGAAGTGCCAGTTCTGCTCGTAGCGGTGCGAGGCGGTGTCGCGCGGCCTGAGCTGATCGGATACCACCGACACGCCGGAGCGCAAGGCCAGCACGGACCGCGCGTGCCACGCGCCGGCCGAGGCATCGGTGTTCCCGCTGATCAGGTCGAACGCCGGATTGCTGACGAAATGGGTGATCTCGCCGGCGGCCTTGGAGTTCTGCGGCAAGTTGTCGACCTCGACGGTGTTGTGGGCCTCCGTGGTCTTCCGCAACCAGTCCGATCGTGGATCCGAGCTGTAGCTGTACGTGCCCGGGTCGACCAGCAACTCGCGGCCGTGCTTGTACGTGACGAGCGACAGTTCGTCGGGATGACTGTGGGGACCGCGATCGATGTTGTACCGCAGGTAGGCGTCGTCCGCCGACCATCCGGAGCGGGAGACCGCCACCCGGGTGTCCGGATACCGCGCCGCGACGTGCGCGGGCTTCGTACCGGCCTTCCCAGACGTACCGACGTAGATCAGCTCCTGGTCGCCGAGCAGCTCGCCGAGACGGCGCAGTACCGTGCGCTGGTCATCGCTGCCACTGTCCCCGTAGTTCGCGGTGTAGCCGTTCGGAAGTGTCTGGTCCATCAGGAAGTGGCCGAGCTTGCGGAGCTTCTCGGTCGCGGTGAAGGCGATGCCGTGCTTCTTCATGAACTCGACGAGGTCGACGTACTGAGAGACGTACCCGCGGGCGTAGCCGCTGGTCGCCTCCCGGTACCCGCCGTCGGGGTAGGTCGAGTCGTTCAGCTGACCCGCCAGGAAGTCGGCCGCGTTGCCCCGCCAGCCCGCGGCCGCGGTGAACTCCGGCAGGTAGACCGCGGCGTGGAGCAGCGAGATCTTCTGGGTCTGCATCCAGTTCGGGCTGTCGTGGACGTTGCCCCGCAGGTGCAGGCCCGATCGGTACATCGTCTTCAGGATCTGGACGTTCTCCTCCGCGTCCAGCGATGGACTGGTGCGCAGGATCTCGTACGCCGCCGTCCAGTTGTCCAGCCGGCGCGCGGTGTCCAGGCTGCGCGGATACGAGCCCGCGCCGTACTCGGTGCCGTACCCGTCGGCATCGGCGATGAAGTCGGTCATCGTGCCGATCAGGGCGTCGGCGTACTTCTCCTCGCCGGTCCCCTGGTACGCCCTGGCCAGAGGGCCGGCGAAGAAGAAGCGCGCCAACTGGTACCAGTACTCCTTGTCGGCGCCGGCCGGCAGCAGCCAGTCGAAGCCACCGGGATCGCCCTGCCAGGAGTACGTGTTCTGCACGGTGTTGTTCCAGGTACGGCTGCTCTCCACGAACGCCTCGGAGTTGCTGAACACCATCACGTCCTTGGCGGCGTCCGCGCGCCCGGTCAGCGAGAGCTCCGCGCTGCGCACACCGGAGACACCGCGCAGGTCGAACTGCAGGTAGGCCTTCCGGGTCTCGGCCGTGAACGGGCCGCTGCCCTGGTCCCGTACCTGCAGGACGTCCTTGCCGCCGTACGACGTACCGGCGTCGGTGCCGGCCTTGATGTAGGTGTCGGCCGTGGGGTTGAGCGTCCGGACCGAACCATCGGTCAGCGTCAGCCGCAGGGCCGGCCTACCCGAAGCCTTCTCGCGGCTGTTGACCGAGGCCGTGACCGGCTCCTTGGTCCGGGCCATCAGCAGGAAGCCCGCGGTTCCACCCGTCGCTGCGACCGCGGCCGCGGTGACGTCGGCGGTGACGGTCGACTCCTGTGCGCTGAACCGCAGCGTGGTCCGGTAGACCTCTCCGGAGCCCAGCGTCCAGATGTGGTCGGGCGTCAACTCGAGGACGCCGGGCCAGTCGTTGTGGGTGAACTTGCCGGCGTCATTGGCCGGACGGCTGCGGTAGTAGCTGAGGAGTTCGCGCTTGGCGGCGGCGTAGTCACCAGCTCGTACGGCGGCCTCGACGCCGCCCAGGTCCGCGATGCCGTCGTAGTCCAGGAGCGCGAAGAACTCCGCGTCGGACAGATTCTCGGCGGTGGATCCAACCCGGGCGCCAACAGTCCCGGCGAGCAACAACAGGGTCGTGGTGGCGGCGACCACAGCCGCACGCCTTCTGGTACGCATACGAGACACCGGATCTCCCCACAACGGTTTCCTGGAACGGCACCAGACCCTAGGTGTTCGGCAGGTACACAGGCTCGGACCAGAAAGCGGGCAGAAACCGAACGGAAAGCAACTGCTCGGCCGCAGGCGGGGTCTCGGGAGCGGGTGATGGTCGCCACACTCCGGCAGGCGAAAGGTCCCGGGGAATGCAAAAAGTCCCGGTCGTCGACCGGGACTTCCTGTGCGCGAGGGGGGAGTTGAACCCCCACGCCCTTTCGGGCACACGGACCTGAACCGTGCGCGTCTGCCTATTCCGCCACCCGCGCGCTGACTGCTTCTGAACTGCCATCCGCAGCCGAGGAAGAACATTAGCATGCGATCCGGAAGAGTCTTGCATTGCGGGTTGGGTCGAACCTCCCGATACGATCGATCGTCGTACCAGGTGTGCCCACCGTGCACCCGGTGGGCGTTGGCGTACGGCGAGCCTGCGAAGGGCGCCGTTCGGCAAGCACGATCGTTGGCCCCAGCTGACGACCGACCGTTAGGAGGACGCGTGCGACCGCTGCAGCGCTTCGAGCGACGCCTGGAGGGCATCGTGAGTGGTGTCTTCGCGCGCGCGTTCAAGGGCGACGTGGAGCCGATCGAACTGGCCGCGGCGCTCAAACGGGAGATCGACAACACCGCCCGGATCCTGTCCCGGGACCGCCGGCTGGTGCCGAACAGCTTCACCATCGAGCTCGGCCCGGACGACTTCGAGCGGCTGAACGCCTACGGCCGGACGCTGAACCACGAACTCGCCAACGAGTTGCGCGACCACGCCGAGATCCAGCGCTATACCTTCTCCGGACCGATCGAGATCCAGCTGACCCAGGCCGACGACCTACCGACCGGCAAGTTCCGGGTCGTCAGCGCCACCATCGGGACGCCGAACCGGCGCCCGCCCGAACCGACCCCACCGGAGCCGATGCAGTACCCACCGAACGACGGACCGACCGTGATGCAGAGCGCACCGGTGCCACCACCTCAAGCGCCCCCGGCGGCCCGCCGCGGCCATCCGCAGGTGCTGCTGGAGGTGAACGGCCGCCGCCGGCCGATCAATCCGCCAGGCGTGGTGCTCGGTCGCGGGACGGACGCCGACATCCAGATCAACGACCCGGGCGTCTCCCGGCGGCATGCCGAGATCCGGCTGATGCCGGCCGCCCCAGGAGTGGTCCGGGTGGTGCTGGTCGACCTAGGCTCCACCAACGGCACGCTGGTGAACGGCCGCCGGACGGCCGAGGCGGAACTGACCGACGGATCGACTGTGAGGATCGGGAACACGACCATGACGCTGCGCCTGGCGGACGAGCCGATCGCCCAGCCGCCGAGCAGCGGGTGGTGACTGGCCTTCCATGTCGGAACTGACCCTGACCCTGATCAAACTGGGGTTTCTGGCGCTGCTCTGGATGTTCGTCCTGGCAGTGCTGTCCGTGATCCGCTCGGACCTGTTCGGCGCCAAGGTGGACAGCCGCGCGCCGGCGCCGGTGCTGGCCCAGGGCGGCCGGACGCCGAAGCCGGTCAAACCGAGCAAGAAGAAGAAAGGGCAGCCAGGTTCGGTGACGATCGCCGACGGACCACAGGCCGGGGTCGGCGCGACCCTGAGCGCCGAGCCGGTGGTGATCGGCCGCGGCTCGGACTGCCAGATCCGGCTCGACGACGACTACTCGTCCACCCGGCACGCCCGGTTGTTCCAGTCCGAGGGTGAGTGGTGGGTCGAGGACCTCGGCTCCACCAACGGCACGTACCTGGACGGGCAGCGGGTGAGCCGGCCGGTGCCGGCCGAGATCGGCGGTTCGATCCGGATCGGCCGGACGACGCTGAACATCGCGAAGTAGGCCGCCGCCATGACCTTGTCACTCGACTACGCCGCACTGTCCGACATCGGAAAGCGCCACAACAACGAGGACTCCGCGTACGCCGGTCCGCACCTGCTGCTGCTCGCCGACGGTATGGGCGGTGCGGCGGCCGGTGAGGTGGCCAGTGCGGCCGCCGTCCAGGTGATCCGCCGGCTGGACAAACCGGGGATCTCCGGTGAGGACATGATCGAGGCGCTGGCCGGTGCCGTGCATCGGGCCAACGAGCGGCTGTCCGAGCTGGTCGAGGAGGACCCCGAACGCGAGGGGATGGGGTCGACCGTCACGGCGCTGATGTTCGACGGCGTCCAGCTCGGGCTGGCCCATCTCGGCGACTCGCGGGCGTACCGGATGCGCGGTGGACAGTTGCAGCAGCTGAGCCACGACCACACGTTCGTCCAGTCGCTGGTGGACGAGGGCCGGATCTCGGCCGAGGAGGCCTTCACCCATCCGCACCGGAATCTGATCCTCCGGGTGCTGGACGGCCGGCCCGACTCGGATCCGGACCTGGAGATCCTCGACGTCCAGGCCGGCGACCGGCTGATGCTGTGCAGCGACGGCCTGCCCGACTACGTCAGCGACCGGCAGATCGCCGCCTCGATGTCGGACGGTACGCCGGACTCGGTCGTGGTCGAGCTGATCACGCACGCCCTGGAAGCCCAGTCGAACGACAACATCACCTGCGTCGTGGCCGACGTGGTCGAGACGGAGCCGGTGAGCGGGACCGCTCCCCAACTCGTCGGAGCCGCCGCCGAGCTCGCGCAGGGTGGCACCGGTCGCGGCGATCCGACTGTCGTAGTACGGCGGGGTGATGGTGACGACAGGCTCGGTGGAGCCGCGGGCCACCTGGATCCGGAGGAGTTGCGGTATGCGCCCCGGGCACCGAAGCGGTTCCTCTGGTTGCGCCGGCTCGCAGTCCTGATCGTGGCGCTGGCCCTGATCGGCGGCGGCGGCTGGCTCGCGTACGGCTGGACCCAGAAGCAGTACTACGTCGGTACCGACGGCGACTACGTGGCGATCTTCAAGGGTGTCGACGATGAGATCCCCGGGCTCACCCTGTCGAACATGTACGAGAAGCAGACGTTGCAGGTGGACAAGCTGCCGACGTACAGCCGGGAGCAGGTCGAGGGCAACATCCAGGCCGACGATCTGGCCGCGGCCCGGGAGATCGTCAGCGAACTGCAGCGGACCGCGGCCGAGTGCGCGGCCAAGGCGGCCAAGCAGACCCCCAAGCCGACGCCGGCGCCGACCACTCCGACCGCCTCGGGCAAGCCGCCGGTGTCCACGCCGCCCAAGACGCCGATCACCACTCCGGTGTCGACACCGGCCAGCACGCCGTCCAGCACACCTGACGGCACGGTCAACCCCGACGACTGCGACGGGGTTCGATGAGTATCGCGTCCACCTCCGTCATCCAGATCATCCCGCGCACCCGGCGCGGGGTGGAACTGATGCTGCTCATCATCGCGATCGCCGTCGCGGTGGGCGCCTACATCAACATCGGCCTCACCGTGCAGGACCGGATCCCGGCCAGCACCGGGTACTACGCCGCCGGGATCAGTCTGCTCGCCCTGATCGCCCACATGGTGCTGCGCTACCGCGCCCCGTACGCCGATCCGGTGATGCTGCCGTGCGCGGTGCTCCTCAACGGCCTCGGCGTCGCGATGATCCACCGGGTCGACCTTGGGCTGAAGCAGGCCGCCGAGGCCGCCGGACGGGAGCCCCGCTCCGCCGCCGCACCGCAGCAGATCACCTGGACCGCGGTCGGCATCATCCTGTTCCTGGTCGTCATCCTGCTCATCCGGGACCACCGCCGGCTGCAGGCCCTCACCTACACAGCGGGCCTGGCCGGTCTCATCCTGCTGATCCTGCCGCTGGTCCCCGGGCTCGGGGTCAACATCAACGGCGCGCAGATCTGGATCCGGTTCCTCGGTATGTCGTTCCAGCCGGGCGAGTTCGCCAAGCTCAGCCTGGTCGTCTTCTTCGCCGGCTACCTGGTGGTGAAGCGGGACGTGCTGACCCTGGCCGGGCACCGGTTCCTCGGTCTCGATCTGCCCAGGGCCCGCGACCTCGGCCCGATCCTGATCGCCTGGGCGGTCAGCCTGGGTGTCCTGGTCTTCGAGAAGGATCTCGGCTCGTCGCTGCTGTTCTTCGGCCTGTTCCTGTTCCTGCTGTACGTCGCGACCGAGCGGGCCGGCTGGCTGCTCATCGGTGGCCTGTTGTTCCTCGGCGGCGCCTGGTTCGCGTACGCCACCTTCGGCCACGTGAACAAGCGGGTGGCGGACTGGCTGGACCCGTTCAACGAGGTCGGCGGCCAGGTCTCGAACGCGCTGATGGGCCAGGCCTGGGGCGGTGTGCTCGGCCGCGGACTGGGCCAGGGCCGGCCCGAGATCCTCGGCTTCTACGGCCAGAGCGACTTCATCATCTCCTCGTTCGGCGAGGAGCTCGGCCTGACCGGGATGATCGCGATCATCCTGGTCTATACGCTGATCGTGGAGCGCGGCCTGCGCACCGCCCTCGGCTGCCGGGACATCTTCGGCAAGCTGCTCGCGACCGGTCTGGCGATGTCGTTCGCGCTGCAGGTGTTCGTGATCGTCGGCGGGGTCACCGGCCTGATCCCGCTGACCGGCCTGGCCACGCCGTTCATGGCGCTCGGTGGGACCTCACTGGTGGCGAACTGGGCGATCATCGCCCTGCTGCTGCGAATCAGTGACCAGGCCCGCCGGCCGCAGACCCCCGCGGCTCCGGTATCCGACGAGACGATCGCCATGGCGGTGCAGAAGCAGTGAACTCAGCGATCCGACGACTGGCCGTGGCGGCGATCATCCTGATGCTCGCGCTGATGGCGAACTCGACCTATCTGCAGGCGTTCCGGGCGAACGAGCTGAACGGCCGCAACGACAACCGCCGGGTGCGCGACTCGCAGTTCTCGGTGGACCGCGGCCCGATCCTGATCGGCGCGACGCCGATCGCGCAGAGCAAACCGTCCAACGACCGGTTCGAGTACCAGCGGACCTACCTGCCGTCGGTCGCCGCCGCGTACGCCCCGGTCACCGGGTTCTACTCCTACCTGTACGGCCGGGCCGGGATCGAGCTGACCCAGAACTCCGAGCTGAACGGCTCCGACCCGTCGCTCGCGTTCCGCCGGGTGGTGGACGTGATCACGAACCGTCGCCAGCAGGGCGCGAGCGTCTCCCTCACGCTGAACGCGGCGGCCCAGCTGGCGGCGTACAAGGGACTGTCCGGGAAGAAGGGCGCGGTCGTCGCGATCGAGCCGAAGACCGGCAAGGTGCTGGCGCTGGTGTCGCGACCCTCGTACGACCCGAACGAACTGGCCGGCCACGACCTGGACCAGGTCAGCGACGCCTGGACGAAGCTGAACGAGGACGCGAACAAGCCGATGTCGAACCGGGCGATCAAGGAGATCTACCCGCCCGGGTCGACGTTCAAGCTGGTCACCATGGCCGCGGCACTGTCCAGCGGCCGGTACACGCCCGAGACCAAGGTGCGCAGCCCAGCCGTGCTGGAGCTGCCGCAGACGACGGTCGGGCTGCCGAACCAGAACGGCCAGAACTGCGGCGGCAGCGACAACGCCACGCTGACGGTCGCGCTGCGCCTGTCCTGCAACACCGCGTTCGGCTCGGTCGGGCTCGACCTCGGCGCGGACGCGCTGCGCGAGCAGGCGGAGAAGTTCGGCTTCGGCGAGCGCCAGCTGCCCGAGCTGGGTGCGGTCGCCAGCCGGTTCCCGGCCGACCCGAACGCCCCGCAGGTCGCGCAGTCCGCGATCGGCCAGTTCGACGTCCAGGCCACGCCGCTGCAGATGGCGATGGTGGCGGCCGGGATCGCCAACGGCGGTGACGTGATGAAGCCCTACCTGGTGCAGAACGTGAAGACCGCTGACCTGAAGACGGTCTCGGAGACCAAGCCCGAGTCGTTGCACCAGGCGGTTTCGCCGGAGGTCGCGAGCCAGTTGACCCAGATGATGGTGGACGTGGTCCAGAACGGCACCGGCAAGCCCGGCCGGATCAGCGGCGTCCAGGTGGCCGGTAAGACCGGTACCGCGCAGACGTCGCCGGACAAGCCGCCGTTCGCGTGGTTCACCTCGTTCGCGCCGGCCAACGACCCGAAGGTGGCGGTCGCGGTGATGATCGAGGACGCGAACGTACCGCGCAACGACATCGCTGGTGGAACCTTGGCCGCACCGATCGCGAAAGCGGTGATGGAGGCGGTGCTGAGCCAATGACGACGATACGGAATGATGCGCTGACAGCGCGTCTCACCAGACCGGGGCGGTGGCGCGGGGCAAGAAATCAGCCCAGACCGGGGCGGTGGGGCGGGGCAAGAAATCAGCACAGCGGGGGTCCAGGTGTGGCTACGGCTACGGTGGGCAAATTGAGTGTGTTTCGGCCAGGAATCCTTGCAGCTGGGAAGGCAGAGCAATGACATCGCAGGCACGTCTCGTCGGCGGGCGCTACGAAGAGGGCGAACCGCTGGGCCGAGGAGGGATGGCCGACGTCCGCAGGGGTGTCGACAACCGGCTCGGGCGAGCGGTCGCGATCAAGCGACTCCGCGTCGACCTGGCCAGCGACGCAACCTTCCAGGCGCGGTTCCGGCGCGAAGCCCAGTCGGCGGCGTCGCTGAACCACCCGACCATCGTGTCCGTCTACGACACCGGTGAGGAACCCGACCCGAACGGCTCCGGCATCACCATTCCGTACATCGTGATGGAGCTGGTGACCGGCAAGACGCTGCGTGACCTGATCCGCGAGGGCCGAAAGATCATGCCGGAGCGGGCGCTGGAGATCACCTCCGGCGTGCTCGAGGCGCTCGACTACAGCCACCGGGCCGGCATCGTCCACCGCGACATCAAGCCCGGCAACGTGATGCTGACCCCACAGGGCCAGGTCAAGGTGATGGACTTCGGGATCGCCCGGGCGGTCGCGGACACCTCCTCCACGATGACCCAGACCGCGGCCGTGATCGGCACCGCGCAGTACCTGTCGCCGGAGCAGGCCCGCGGTGAGACCGTCGACGCCCGGTCCGACCTGTACTCGACCGGCTGCCTGCTGTACGAACTGCTCGTCGGCCGGCCGCCGTTCGTCGGCGAGTCGCCGGTCTCGGTGGCCTATCAGCACGTCCGGGAGCAGCCGGCGCCGCCTTCCTCGTTCGACCCGGACATCCCGCCCGAGGTCGACGCGGTCGTCCTGAAGGCGCTGGCGAAGAGCCGCGAGGAGCGATACCAGAGCGCTTCCGAGATGCGGCAGGACATCCACCGGGTGCTGTCCGGGCAGCAGGTGACCGCGCCGATGGCAGTGGTCGGCGAGACCCGCGCGATGGCGCCGACCGCGGCCGCCCCGATGGCAGCCACCCAGGCGTACGGACAGCAGCCGCCGAACGACCTGCTCCCGCCCGACGACGGGATGGACGACGTCGAGGACGCCCGGGCCCGGCGCAACCGCGGGCTGGCCTACTTCCTGCTCGGCGTGGGGATCGTCGCCGTCGCGATCGGCGCCTACGCGCTGATCACCAACCTCGGCAACGGCAACGGTGGCGGTAGCAACCCGCCGGCCCAGGTCGCCGTTCCGGCCGTGACCGGCAAGACGCTGCCGGTGGCCACTCAACTGCTGACCGCGCAGGGTCTGAAGATCAGCCACACCGTGCAGGCAAGCAGCATCGCGAAGGGGCTGGTCGTCACCCAGAACCCGACGGCCGAGACGATGGTGGACAAGGACACCACGGTCACGGTGGTGGTGTCCGGTGGGCCGAGCACCTTCCCGGTCCCGGATGTCATCGGCGACAGCGAGTCGGAGGCGCGGGACAAGCTCACGGGCGCGGCCGGGAAGTTCAAGGTCGCCGAGAAGTCCGAGGTGACCGACAGCGAGGAGCCGCAGGGCACCGTGCTGAAGGTCAGCCCGGACCCGGGCAGCCAGTACGCCGCCGGCACGGTGTTCACCCTGACCCTGTCCAGCGGGTCGGTGAAGGTGACCGTGCCGGACGTGACCAAGCAGATCCAGGACGACGCGACCAGCACCCTGAAGGGGCTCGGGCTGACCGTCGGCTACGAGCAGCAGGAGGACGCGACCGCGGTCGAGGGCACCGTGGTGAAGCAGAGCGTCGCGCCGAACTCCAAGGTGGCCAAGGGCACCAAGGTGATCCTGACCATCGCGGTCCGGCCGGAAACGCCGACCCCGACGGTGACGCCGACCGAGACACCCACCGAGACGCCCACCGAGACCCCGCCGACGATCGGCTTCCCGGGTGGCGGCGGAGAGTAACTCGCCTTCTGACAGCAAAGACCGCGGAACCCGTCGACGGGTTCCGCGGTCTTGTCGTTTCAGGTCAGCTGACGACCGGGGCCATGCCTTCCGAGCGGGCGACCGCGTCCGGGTCACCGCAGACGGCGAGCCAGTTCGCGAGCATCCGGTGACCGCCCTCGGTGAGTACCGACTCGGGGTGGAACTGGACGCCCTCGACCGGGAGATCCCGGTGCCGCGCGGCCATGATCACGCCGGCCTCGGTCCGGGCGGTCACTTGCAGCTCAGCCGGCACGGAGTCCTGAGCGATCGCGAGCGAGTGGTACCGGGTCGCGGTGAACGGCGACGGCAGTCCGGCGAGCACACCGGCACCCTCATGGAAGACCTGGCTCGTCTTGCCGTGCAGCAACTCGTCCGCCCGGCCGACCACCCCGCCGTACGCGACGCCGATCGCCTGTAGACCCAGGCAGACACCGAAGATCGGCACCTCGCCACCCTTGCGCCGGACGATCTCCACGCACGCCCCGGCCTCCTCAGGCGTCCCCGGCCCGGGCGACAACAGCACCCCGTCGTACTCCGTGACGTCGTCGGGCGTGACCTCGTCGTTGCGCAGCACTGTGGTGTCGGCCCGCAACTGCTGCAGGTACTGCACCAGGTTGTAGACGAAGGAGTCGTAGTTGTCGACGACCAGGATCCGCGGCATGCGGCCCATTCTTGCAAACGGCGCTAACGGCCGCTGGTGGACGGGCTGACCGACGGGGTCCGCTCGAAGCCAGGGACGGTGGCGCTCTGTAGATCCAGGGTGCCCTCGTACGCCGGCATGGCGATCGCGGTCTCGTTCTTCACCTCGTAGCCGAGCTGGAACTTCACCACGTAGTCCTGCAGGTTCTCGATGTACTGCGAGTCGTCGAGCGCCTGCTGGAGCTTGCGCCGGTCCCCGATCGCGGTGATCTTGTACGGCGGCAGATAGGGCACGCCATGCAGGACCACCGAGTTCCCGACGCACTTGATCCCGGTGGTGGAGATGACCCGGTGGTTCTGGATCGAGATGGCGTCCGCGCCGCCTTCCCAGAGCGCGTTCACCACGGCCTGGATGTCCTGCTGGTGGATCACCAGCCAGTCGGCGTCCACGTCCGGGTTGTCCCGGACCACCTCGGGCGGGGCGTCCTTGAGCGTCACGGTCAGGCCCGGACCGGTGACCGGCGTCGTACCGACCGCGACGGACAGGTCCTTCAGCTGCTTGGCCAACTTCGGCTCCATCGAGCCCTGCTGGGCCTGCAGCTTCTCGATGTCTCCGCTCAGCGCTGCGTGTTGCCGGGTCAGCGCGGCGCTGCGGCGGCTCTGTTCTTCGACCAGGCCCGCGAGCGTAGTGTTGCGACTAGGACGGAGATCGGTGCCCCGGGCGTTGGTGGCGCTGGTCGCGAAGAGCAGGCCGGCGCACAGCAGCGCCACCGGCGCACCCGCGCGCCAGAGCGACAAACGCCTCAGCCTGCTCACCCGTGTCAACTCCAATGGTTTCCGTCTGCACTACGCTAACCGAGGCCAGACCCGTCCGTGTGGCTGGCGCAGCCTCGCGAACCGAGGCGGCACCACTCACCTTAGTGTCCGCTACAAGGAGCCAAGCCGTGCCCGAGTCGAGCAGTCGTAACAAGAAGAAGTCGACCGCGGAGAAGCCGCAGAAGACTCCGAAGAAGCCCCGCACCACCAGCCGCCCGTGGGTGGCGCCGCTGATGCTCGGCTGCTGGTTGCTCGGGCTGGTCTGGCTGGTCGTCTTCTACGTGGCCGGTCAGGACATCCCGTTCATGAACGACCTGGGCAACTGGAACCTGCTGATCGGCATGGGCCTGATCGCCGTCGGCTTCGTCGTCTCCACCCAGTGGATCTGAGCCCGGGCCGCTGACTGCCGCGGCCCCGCACGCTGGTCTCGCGGACGTCAGCCGGTGATCGGGCGCACCGGGCCGAGGTCCGTGGCCAGCTTCCGTAGCGCGACCCCGAACGCCGCCCAGCTGGTCGGCGTCTCCGGGTTCCAGGCCAGCAGCTGACCGGCCTTCACGGCCGGCAGCCGGGCGAACGTCGGGTACTTCGCCAGGTCTTTGGAGAAAACCTGGGTCGACCGCGAGTCGTAGAGGATCACGTCGGCCGGGTAGCGGTCGGCCAGCTCCCACGAGACCGGCTCCCATTGCGGCTCCTTCGGGTCCGCCTTGGGCGTGAGCAGGCCCAGCCCGAGGTTCTTCAGCAGGGTCAGGTCCGAGAAAGCGGCCGGGTTGCCGAAGTACAGGCCGTCCGGTCCGCCGGACACGAACAGCACCTTCAGCCCCTTCTTCGTCGCGGCCAGTTCGGTCAGCGCCTTCGATGCCGCGGTGAACTCCGTCTTGGCAGCGACCACCGACTGAGCCTGCAGGTCGGCCCCGAGCGCCTGGGCGAGCTCGGCATACCGGTCGATCACCTTGTCGACGGACCGGTTCAGGTAGGTCACCCCGAGCGTCGGCGCGACCGCCTCGATCGCCGTGACCGACTCCTTCGGCACGTACCAGAGCTCGTTCGGCACCTGGATCGGCGCGACCAGCAGATCCGGTTGCAGGGCGGCGAACTTCTCCACCCCGAACTCGCCCCACTTCTCCGCCACCGAGGTGACCGTGGCCAGGTCGACCGAGCCGGCCAGTTGGTTCGGCGTACCGTCCGCGTTCTTGGTCTCGCCGAAGATGCCGACCGGGCGGACCCCGAGATCCCACAGCGCGGCCGCGGCCGACACCTGGGCGACCACCTTCGCGGGCGGGGCCGGCCGGGTCACCTTCAGGCCACGGTCGTCGGTGAACTCCCACGGCCCGCTCGAGGCGGCCGAGCCGGAGGCGGCCTGGTCCGCGGCGTCGGAACAGGCGGAGAGGACGGCGAGCACTCCGGTGGACGCGGCACCGAGCAACAGACTCCGCCGCGACGGGCGGGCAGACAGGACGGACACGGCAACTCCTGAGCGGGGCGAGAAATTAGGTAAGCCTTACCTTAAGCCCCTTGAGTACGCCGAGGTTATCCACACCCGTATCCCCAGCTGTGCACAGCTTTGGCGGGGGTTGTCCTCAGGTTGTCCCAGGCTTTTCCACACGATTCGGGTCAAGATCGCCGAAATCTGTGGATTGTTGAGGTTTGATCACCGGTTTGTCCACAGCTGGGGAAGACGGCTTCCGGCATCGACGGGCCCCGTGCACGGGCGTACGGTCGAAAGATCAGGGGCATTGGGCAACGAAGACTTGGGAGGGTCTCTCGATGTTCGTTCAGGTCATTCAGGCACATGCGCAAGACGCCGAGCAGATCCATGCCGCGTTCGACCGGTGGGCGGAGGAGCTCGCACCGAACGCGACCGGCTGGCTGGGGACGACGGCAGGCGTCACGGACGACGGGGAATTCGTCGCACTTGCCCGGTTCGAGTCCGCCGAGGCCGCGCGGCAGAACAGCGACCGACAGGCTCAGGACCAGTGGTGGCGCGAAGTCTCGGGGCTGTTCACCAATGAGGCCACCTTCCACGACACCGAGGACGTGGACCTCGACCTCCAGGGCGATCCGGACACGGCCGGCTTCGTCCAGGTGATGCAGGGCCACGGCACCGATCCGGACCGCGCCCGCGAGCTGATGAAGCAGGACGCGGACAAGTGGGCCGAGTTCCGGCCGGACGTCATCGGCAGCGAGGTCGCGTCGTACGACGACGGCGACTACACGATGGCGATGTACTTCACCTCCGAGGAAGAAGCCCGGATCGGCGAGAAGAAGGAGCCGCCACCGGAGCTACAGGCCCAGATGGAGGAGATGAACAAGCTGTCGGCCGGCCCGCCCACGTTCTTCGACCTCAAGCACCCTTGGCTGTACTCGCCCCGCTGATCGCGTCGCGCAGCGGGCCGAAGTCCGCCGGGAACTCGTGCCCGAGGCCGGGCAGCTTCACGATCGTCAGCCCGAACGCTTCGAGCTGCCCGGTCGCTTCGTCCACGACCTCGACCAGTTCGTCATCCGTTCCGATCAGAACCACTGCCGGAGACAGTGCCGAGTGCGCAGTCTCCGGCAGTTCCCTGAGCGCAGGCCCAAGGACGACCACGCCCGCCACGGGAACCGGCTGACCCGTCAGCGCCCAGTCGAGCGCGGCCCGGCCACCAGCCGAGAAGCCGGCCGCGATCATCGGCAGGCCGCGCAGCTCCGCCGGCAGGTACTCCAGCGCGGCCGCGATGTCCTCGGCCGCCTTCGCCCGATCCGGCCAGGTCCGGTACATCGGTGACATCAGCTGCGACGACTCGACACACACCAGCGCGGCACCGTCCTCGAGCACCCCGGCCCACTCCCGAGCCGCATGCCCAGCCCGCAGCCCCGCTCCATGCAACGCCACCACAACCCGTACTACGGGACGCCCGGCCGCGGGCAGCTCGATCAGCGGTGCGACCGGATCGGACTTGCGGCGCTCACGCGACGTCCGGACGATCTCCCGGAACGCCGGCAGGTCCTGCAGGGCGGCTAGATCGTCGTCCTCGGTCAGGATCTGTTCGTGCCACCAGCCGCCCGCATCGCTCGCGGTGACGAGCACCTGAAGAGCGTCGTCGGTCCGGCCCAGCGTGCCGAGCAGGCAGGCGCGGAGATGGGCGAGCTCGGCCGACCAGGGCTCGAGTTCGGCACCCAGCTCGGTCTCGACGGAGTCCATCAACTGGAGCGCCGTCGCCGACTGACCCTGCTCGTAGAGCGCGGCGGCGTCGTCGATCAGCCGGTCGTAGCTGGCCTCGGCGGTATCCACGAGCCGATCATTTCAGGCTCCGGAGCAACTCGTCGGCCATATATGTAGACATGTACGTACCCCATACGTATAGTTCTACGTAGGAGGAGAGAGAACATGCCGAACAAGACGATCTACGTGTCCGATGACGACCTGGCCCTCTACAAGCGGGCCCAGGAGATCGCGGGCAACCTGTCGTCCGCGATCTCGATCGCGCTCCGGCGCTGGGTCGAGATGGAAGAAGGCCGGCTCGAGGGGTACGACGAGATCACCGTGCGGGTGGGCCGGGGGACCGGCCGCAAGCAGCGGTTCTCCGGCGTACTGCTCGCCGAGGGCGGCCGATCCAGCAAGAACGGGTACGAGGCCTTCAAGATCTACCGCAGCCGCACCGGGAAGTTCGTCCTGCACGCGGACCGCCGCAACCAGTACATCCAGGGCGCCAGCGACGAGGAGTACCTCACCGGCTGGCGCAGCTGGATCGGCAACTGGAGCTCGGACCAGTCCTGGAGCATGGCGCAAGGCGAGTCGACGCTGACCGTGGTCGACACCATCGAGGAACTACGGGATCAGATCCCCGAGGACCTCTACGCCCTGGTCGAGGACGCCGCGAGCGGGCCCGCGGTGGAGGACCTGGACATCTGACCGACTGACCACCAGCAACTGAACAGCACCATCCCGACCGGCGGCTGACGGCAACCGCGCCGCCCGGCTGGTCGAGCACGCTCTCCTCCCGGCACCCACACACCCCAGGCCGGCGGAAGCCTGCCCGGAACACGACCACCCACACCACGGCCGGCGCGAGCCTGCCCGAAAACAAGCGAGGAACCATGTCAGCAGCGATCGAGGTCCGGGGACTGCGGAAGTCCTACGGCGACAAACTCGTGCTCGACGGCATCGACCTGACCGTTGCCAAAGGCACCATCTTTTCCCTGCTCGGCCCGAACGGCGCGGGCAAGACCACAGTCGTGCAGATCCTGTCCACCCTGATCACCGCCGACGCCGGCGAGATCCGGGTGGCCGGCCACGACCTGCACCAGGACCCGGAGGCGGTCCGCGCCGCGATCGGCGTCACCGGCCAGTTCTCCGCGGTCGACGGCCTGCTCACCGGCCGGGAGAACCTGATCATGATGGCCGACCTGTACCACCTTGGTCGCGCCGAGGGCCGGCGCCGGGCGGACGAGCTGCTCGAGCGGTTCGACCTGGTCGAGGCCGGCAAGAACGTGGCGATGACGTACTCCGGCGGGATGAAGCGCCGGCTCGATCTGGCGATGACGCTGGTCGGCAACCCGCAGATCATCTTCCTGGACGAGCCCACCACCGGTCTCGACCCGCGCAGCCGGCACAGCATGTGGCAGCTGATTCGGGAACTGGTCGCCGGTGGCGTCACGGTCCTGCTGACCACGCAGTACCTGGAGGA
Source organism: Kribbella caucasensis (assembly GCF_004361855.1). Lineage (GTDB taxonomy): Bacteria > Actinomycetota > Actinomycetes > Propionibacteriales > Kribbellaceae > Kribbella > Kribbella caucasensis. Next base: position 748,707 of record NZ_SNWQ01000001.1, on the reverse strand, counting down.
GGCGGACCAGCTCGCCGACCAGATCGCCGTACTGGACCACGGCAAGTTGGTTGCCCAGGGCACCCCGGAGCAGCTGAAGCGGCTGGCTCCAGGTGGGCACATCCGGCTTCGGTTCACCGCACCAGAAGAGTTCGCGCTGGCCAGCCAGGTGTTGCCGTCCGCGTCCAGGGACGAGGAGTCGCTGGTCCTCCTGGTGCCGAGCGACGGCAGCGTGCACACCCTGCGCGCCCTGCTGGCCCGGATCGACGATGCCTCCCTCGAGGTGGACGAGCTGACCATCTACACCCCCGACCTCGATGACGTGTTCTTCGCCGTCACGGGTCAGCCGACCGCCAACGACAACGAGAAAGTGACGAGCAAATGAGCACCCCAATGGCTAACACCGCCTACCCGATGGCCGACACCGCCACCATGCTGCGCCGCAACCTGCGGCACGCCCTGCGCTATCCCGGGCTGTCGCTCGGCGCCCTCGGGATGCCGGTGATCATGATGCTGCTGTTCGGCCTGATCTTCGGCGACACCTTCTCGGCCGGTCTCGGTGGCGGGGAGGGCTTCGACTACATCGACTTCCTCACCCCGGGCATCCTGCTGATGTCCATCGCGTCCGGCACGATGTCCCCCGCGGTCGGCGCCGCCATGGACATGAGCGAGGGCATCGTCGCCAGGTTCCGGACGATGGCGATCTTCCGGCCGGCTGTGCTGACCGGGCACGTGCTGGGCAACGTGATCCTGACAATCGCCAGCCTGGCGCTGGTGATCGGGTTCGCCGTCCTGATCGGGTTCCGCCCGAACGCGACTTTCGGGGAGTGGGTTCTGGCGGCCGGGTTGATGGTCGCGGTGACCGTCGCGCTGACCTGGTTCGCGATCGCGCTCGGCCTGACCAGCAAGACCGCGGAGGGGGCGAGCAACATCGTCCTGCCGATCAGCCTGCTGCTGCCCTTCCTGAGCAACACGTTCATCCCGCTGGAGTCGATGCCGAGTGGCATCCGCTGGTTCGCCGAGTACCAGCCGTTCACCGCGATCATCGACACCCTGCGACACCTGCTGCTGGGAGCGCCGATGGACGGCGGCACTGGCTGGCTCGCCCTCGCCTGGTGCGTCGCCATCGCGCTGGTCGGCTACTTCTGGGCCCAGAAGAGCTACAACAAGGGCACGGCGGCCTGAAGTTCCAGGTCAGCTGGGAGCGCCCAGCAGGTTCGCCCTGGTCCGGACATGGGCCGGGACCAGTAAATCTGAATCAGGATTGGTGACCGGTTCGCCGGCCACGACGCGGAGCGGGATCACGCCGGCCCAGTAGGGCAGGCCGAGATCCTGCTCTTCGTCGTTGGCCGCCCCGTCCCGGGTCTTGACCGAGGCCTCCGTGAGCGGCAACGCCAGTACCGACGTCTTGGCCAGCTCCTTCCGGCTCGGCGGCCGGGTCGCGGTGGACCGGCCGGGTACCAGGTGGTCGACGATCCGGTTCAGCCCGTGCAGCTTCTCGTCCGGGTCGGCCACCAGCCGCGGTACGCCGAAGATCACGGCCGACCTGTAGTTCACCGAGTGGTGGAACGCGGATCGGGCCAGGACCAGCCCGTCCGTGTGCGTCACCGTCACGCAGATGGTCTGCTCCGGCGCCGCCACCACACTTCGCGCCGCGACCGAGCCGTGCAGGTAGATGACCCCGTCCGGCCCCTGGTCGAGATCCAGCCCGTACGCCGTGGGCAGGACCACCGGGTCGCCGTTGAGGATCACACCGAGGTGGCAGAACATGCCGGCCCGCAGTACGTCGTACAGGACCTCGCGGTCGGTCGCGGCGCGTTCCTTGGAGCGGCGCAGCGTGGTCCGGTCGGTCGGCTGCAGGGGGGTGGTCGTGGTGATGGTCACGATGTCGAGCCTGGCAGCGTAATGGCATGCTGGCACGGTCCATTCCCGATCGAATCAGGTAGTCCACTTGCAGACGTCGTTACCGCTGACCCTCGACCGGTCCGCTCGGGTGCCCCTGCATCTGCAGCTGGCCGAGCAGTTCCGTGCGGCGGTCCGCGACGGGCGGCTGCAGGCAGGACACCGGTTGCCGTCGACCCGCGAGCTCGCCAAGGAGCTGGCGGTTTCGCGTTCGGTCGCACAGGCGGCGTACGACCAACTGCACGCCGAGGGCTGGATCGCGGGACGGACGGGATCGGGCACCTACGTGGCGGACGTCGTACCGCTGCCTCCCGCCCCACGCCAACGAGCACGACCGGCCGAGGACACCAGGCCCGCGTTGTTGACCCTCCGGCCCGGCATTCCCTATATCCACCCGCAAGTGGATCCGGGTTGGCGGCGAGCGTGGCGTGAGGTATCGGCGCAGGCCCCACCGCGCGGTTACGAGGATCCGGCCGGGCTCGCGGAACTCCGGTCCGCGCTGGCCGAGCACATCGGCCGCGTCCGCGGTATCGCGTGCGGCCCGGAGAACCTGCTGATCACCAACGGCACCGTCCACGGTCTGCGCCTCTTGCTGACCGCGAACTCCCGCCCTGGCGAACGGATCGCGATCGAGGACCCGGGCTACCTCAACGCCGTGACCGCCGCCCAGGACCACGGGCTCGAGGTCGTCGACGTCCCGGTCGACGCCGACGGCCTCCGGGTGTCCACGCTCGGCGACGACCTGTCGGCGGTCTACGTCACGCCGTCCCACCAGTACCCGCTCGGCGGCCGGCTCCCTGTTGCCCGACGCAACGAACTCGTCCGCTGGGCGCGCCGGACCGGGGCCACCCTGATCGAGGACGACTACGACAGCGAGTTCCGGTACGACGTGGCGCCGCTGCCCGCGCTGGCCCAGCTCGACCTCGACCGGGTGGTCCACCTCGGCACCCTCTCGAAGATGCTCAGCCCCGCCCTCCGCCTCGGCTGGCTGGTCGCGGCGGCCCCCGTCATCGACCGGCTGACCGCACTCCGGGAGGCCTCGGCCGACTGGCCCGCCTGGCCGATGCAGGCCGCTCTCCTAGCCATGCTCCGCGACGGCTACCTCGACCAGGTCGTCCGCCGCTCCCGCCGCCTGTACGCCGACCGCCGCAACCACACCTGCACCGTCCTATCGCCCTACGGCCAGATCATCGGCCAGGACGCCGGCCTCCACATCACCCTCCTGCTCCCCGACCACGTCGACGACCGAGCCGTCGCCGCCCAAGCCCGCGCCGCCGGCGTCGCCATCGCCCCCCTCTCCGACTACCGCCGCAGCATCCCCGGCCCACCAGGCCTGGTCATCGGCTACGCAACCCCCACCACCCCCGACTTCCACAAAGCCCTAAAAATCCTCACCCGGGTCCTGAGGACCTAGGCCGGGGGACTAGGCAGGCTTCGGTTCCCGGAACTGGTCGAGGTCGAGCTCGACCTCCATGCCGTTGAGCAGCACCACGATCCGCGGCTGCTGCGCGCCCGTGGCGTGCAGGTAGGACGCCAACGTCGAAAGCAACATGTCACTGCGGTGTTCGAGGCGGGAGACCACCGCTTGACCGACGCCGAGCCGCTCAGCGACCTCTACCTGTGTGAGATCGCCGGCGCGGCGGATCATCGCCAGGTTCTCGGCGTAGATCCGGTCCATCTCACGCGCCTCGGCCTCGACCTCGGCTACCCCGGCCGCGATCTCCGGCTTGGCCAGCAGCCGGTTGAGACGGTCGTTGCCACGGACAAAGGTCGGACCACTGTCGTCCACGCTCATGGCTGCCTCCTCATCGCTTCCCGCTTCCACTGATCGATCAGTCCGTCGGCTCGCCCGGCCACGGAGTTGTAGAACACGTCTCCGATCCGCGCCTTGTCACCCGCGAAGAGCGCGACGACGACCGTGTCGGAGTCTGGCGGGAACCAGCAGATGAGTCGCACCGCCACACCCGCCCGATATGGATGCGATACCCGCCAGAGCGGATGCCGCCCGGATTGCCGAACCCATCGAAGTGTCGCGGTCTCCGTGTCACGGCTCGGCGCTTCACTGAGATCCTGAAGGTGTTTGAGGGCGGCCGTGACCAGGATCAGCACCTGTTTCGCCTGCGAGTCTCCCTTCTCCGCTCGATCCTCCAGGGCATCGAGCCATCGGTCGAAATCTGCCGGCCAGTCGATCTGCACCAGCGAACTATGTCACTCAGATCATATGACTCCTAAATCATATCCACAGGTTTGCTGCTTCGACAACGATCACGGGTTGGCCGGGTTGTTGCGAAGGGGTGGTTGGACGTTGGGGGTGTCGGCGGACCAGGTTAGTTGGGAGAGCCACATGGTTCGGCCGGGTGGGTCGATGCCTACTAGGGCGGGGTCCCAGGCGTGGTAGATGAACCAATCGGTGTTGTCCTTGTGGAGGACCATGTTGTGGCCGGGGCCGGCGGCGTCGTTCGAGCTCACCAGGATCGGGTCGCCGGATTTGGTGCAGGGGCCGGCGGGGGTGGTGCAGAGGGCGTGGCCGACGGCGTAGGTGTCCTTGTCGTAGGCGTTGGCGGAGTAGAAGAGGTGGAACTTGCCGGCGCGTTCGATCAGGTAGGGCGCCTCGACCAGGTTGCCCTCCCACGGCAGGGTTTGCTTGATCAGGCGGGTGGGCTCGCCGGTCAGGGTGAGGCCGTCCGGGGACAGCCGGGAAGCGTAGATCCAGGTGTCGACGCCGATCGCGTTGCCGTCGTTCTTCCAGTAGAGCCAGCGTTGGCCGGTCGAGTCCTGGAACGGGCTGGCGTCGATCGAACCGCCCTCATCCGCCTGACAGATCAGGGGTTTGCTCGATTTGTCGACATAGGGACCTTCTGGTTTCGAGGCCACGGCGACGCCGACGCACTGCCGCCCCGACTCGTCGTCCGAGGTCGTGTAGTACATGACGTACCGATCAGGCGCCTGTACTGCGACCTCGGGTGCCCACACCTTTCCCGGCGAGGTCCAGGCGGGCAAGGTCGGCAACGCGTCGCCGACCTGTTCCCATGAGATCAGATCCGCGGACTTCAGGGTCTGGACGTTGCCGAGCGGGCCGTTCGTCGCGAACGCGTAGTACCCGTCGCCGACCGCGATCACGTGCGGATCGGCGAAGTTGTTGTCGTACACGGGATTGGTGAAGCCCATGGTCTCCTCTTCCGGAACACCAGCGGGGTCGCCACCGCCGCACCCGGCCGAAACCAGGAACAGCAGCAGCAACCCCAGCCGACGCAGCATCACTTGCTTTCATAGAACCGCAGGTAGTCGAAGGTCGCGACCGGCGCCGGGCTCGCCCCCGTGAAGTCACCGTGCGCGTAGATCCCGACTCGGGGCGCTTCTCCGGCAGGCAGCACCCACGACGCACCCCACGTCCACTTCTTGCCGTCGACACTCGTCCCTGCACGGTAGACGTGCTCGCCCGCCGCGTTCCGCTGGTACGCGAGCCGCATCCACAGGTCCGGAGCCGACCGTCCGATCGCGGCGCCGCCGTAACTGGTCGCACCGTCGGACGGCCGCGCGACCAGTTCACGACCGTACTCCGTCTGCCGGGTGCGCCAGATCGCGACGTTCCCCAGCCGGGCGAAGTCGTCGTCGTTGCGGTACGCGATCATCCCGGCCTGCTGGTAGTTCCGGATGTCGCCCTCGCCGAGTTCGAGGTGCAGTTTCGTCTCGGCGATCCAGCGCTCGCCGGCCGGTACCTGGTGGAACAGCAGACCGGCGTTGTTCCCGGAGCCGACCAGGTCGGTGTTCTGCAACGGCCATGACAACTTGCCATCGGCAACAACAGCCTTCGCATCCGGCCGCACCCAGGACCAACCGGACCCGAGCCCGGCATCGAATTCATCGCCTGCCAGCACCTTGCCCGGCTGCGGTACCGCAGCCGCCCGGCGTACCGGATCGGCAACGGCTCGTACGGTCAGGTTGTCCAACTCGGCCGTTCCCAGCCAGCGAACTGGTGCCGCCTTCAGCTTGAGCCCTGGTACGACGAGTCGGGCCTCCGCGTAGAGGTCACCGAGCCCGGCGTCACTCAGCCGCGCGGTCACCGTGTTCCCGACGACCTGCACGCTGAGCTTGTTCCACTGGGAGCGGTCGAAGTCGGCAGGGAGCGAGGCCGATGCGGTACGGCCGTCGGCGGACACGGTCACGCGGCTGCCGGAAACTGTCGCGACCACCGACCCGCCGAGGACCGTGGTGAAGGAGCTTCCCAAACGCACATCAGCATCCACCCGGACCGAACCACCCGGCGCGGACTGCCGAGTTGAGGCAACACCTCGGACAACCGCAGTCGGGCCACCAAGCGAGTCACCAGCTTGCCTGGTCGCACCCGACAACCCACCGGCCGGATCGGTCGAGTCGATGCCTGCACCTGAACCCGTCGCCGGAGCGGGCTGCGGCGTATCAGACGGACCGAGTCCCGCCCGGGTCCGTGGCCAGCCGTCGATCCAGTCGATCCGGTCGATCAGCATCGGCCGCCGGTTGATGCCGAACGGGTCGGTCAGCCAGGGCGTCCCTCGGTCGATCGCGTGGTAGACGATGTGGTCCTGGCCGGCCGCGTCGGTGAGGAACGCGTGGTGGCCCGGGCCGATCCACTTGTTGCCGTTCTGCGTGATCACCGTGGTACCGCCGACGCGGGATTCGTTCAGCGAAGCGCCGTCGGCGTCGAGGAACGGGCCCTTCGGCGACTTCGAGCGGCCCGCGAAGACGGAGTACCCGGCCGTCGGGCCGGCGCAGCAGTTCATCGACGAGCCCATCAGGTAGTACCAGCCGTCGCGGTAGACGGCGTACGCGCCCTCGTACCGGTCGCCGATGGTCACCTGGGTGGGGGAGCCGACGGCGTGCAGCCCGTCGGCGGACAGCTCGGTGACCGAGATGCCGCCGTAGAAACCGCCGTAGTACAGGTAGCGCTTGCCGTCGGCGGCGGTCAGCATCGCCGGGTCGATCGTGCCGAAGTAGCCGCCGTTGCCGTCCGGTTTGGGGGTGACGACGGGCGCGTCGGTTGCGGTCCACGGACCGGCCGGTGCCGGCGCGGTGGCCACGCCGATCGCGGGATCGCCGCCGGGGTTCGCGGCCGTGTCGGTGACGGTGAAGTACATGACGTACCGGCCGCCGAGGTACCGGATGTCAGGGGCCCAGAAGAAGGAGCCGGGCGCGGCCCACGACGGTTTGGTGCTGTCGTTGAAGACGGTGCCCAGGTACTCCCAGGAACCGAAGTCCTTGGTCCTGGCGATGTGCATGAGGCCGAACGGGCCTCCCGCAACAAGTGGGTCTGACGTCGCGTACGCGTACCAGTAGCCGTCCCGGCCCTGGATGACGGACGGATCGGCGAACGTGTCGGCGAAGCTCGAGGAGATGTCGTTCTGGGTGGTGATCGGCGCGGGGGCCGCGACGGCGGCCGTAGTACCGGCGGTTATTGCGGCCACGGCGAGCGCGGCGGCAAGGAATCTTCGAGGCACTGGCGGTTCCTCTCGGCAGGGGATTGATCAGCCTTTGATGCCGCTGTTGGCGACACCTTCGATCACATAGCGCTGGACGAAGACGTAGAGGATGAGCACTGGCACGGCGGCCACGGTCGCACCCGCCATGATCACCGGGTAGTCCGTGGTGTAGGCACCCTGCAGCAGGGAGAGACCGGCCGGGAGCGTGAGCCGCTCCGGGCTGAACAACACGAAGAGCGGCCAGACGAAGTCGTTCCAGTTCGACAGGAAAGACAGCACCGTCAGAGTGGCCAGCGCCGGTTTGGCGTTCGGCAGGATGATCCTGGTGAAGATCGTCCAGGCGCTCGCGCCGTCGATCAGCGCGACCTCCTCGAGCTCCTTCGGGATGGCCAGGAAGAACTGCCGCATGAAGAAGACACCGAACGCTCCGGCCGCGCCGGGGACGACCAGCGCCCACAACGTGTCCAGCCAGCTGAGCTGGTCCATCAGCAGGTAGTTCGGCATCAGGAACACGAAACCCGGAACGAACAGGGTCAGCAGGATCACGCTGAAGATGGCGTTCTTGAACCGGAAACTCATCCGGGCCAGGGCGTAGCCGGCCATCGACGACACCACGACCACCAGCAGCGCGTGCAGCCCGGCCGCGGCGAAGCTGTTCAGCGCCCAGCGCAGGACCGGGTTCTGGCCACCGGTGGTGAGGATCTCGCCGTAGGCGCGGCCGGTCGGGTCCTGCGGGATCAGCGTCGGCGGGTCGGACTGTGACTCACCGACAGTCTTGAAGGACGTGATCAGCATCCACAGCAACGGGACGATCACCAGCAGGGTGAGGAGCACCACCATCACCCAGAACGCGGCAGACGGTCGGCGCCTCATGACTTACGCTCCCTCATCAGGGCGAACGTGATCAGTGCGACGATCGCCAGGCAGAGCGCCAGCAGGTAGCTCATCGCCGCGGCCTGACCCATCCGGAACTGGCTGAAGCCGGTGTCGGTGATCACCATCAACGCCGTCGTGGTCGTGTCCCCCGGTGCGCCCTGTGTGACCAGCAGCGCCTGACCGAACATGTTCGCGCTGGCCAGCAGCGTGATGATGACGATGAAGACCGAGACCGGCCGCAGCCCGGGCAGGGTGACGTTGCGGAACTTCTGCCAGCTGCCCGCGCCGTCGAGCTCGGCCGCCTCGTACTGCTCGGCCGGGATGTCCTGCAGCCCGGCGAGGTAGATGATCGCGTTGAAGCCGGCCGTCCACCACACGGTCACCCCGACCAGGGACACCCAGGCCCACGGCTGATCGTTGGTCCAGCCGATCTCGGGCAGACCGAACAGCTCGAGGAAGGCGTTCAGGATGCCGAAGTTGGTGTCGAGGATGTAGCGGAACATCAGGCCGATCACCGCGACACCAAGCACGAACGGCGCGAAGTACACGGCCCGGAAGAAGGTCCGGCCGGGGAACTCCCGGTTCAGCAACACGGCCAGCCCGAGCGGCACCGCCACCAGGAACGGCACCGACGCGATCGTGAAGATCCCGGTCGCCCGCATACCGTGCCAGAACGGCTCGGCCGTCGCGGACAGCGGGTCGAACAGGTCCTTGTAGTTCTGCAGCCCGACCCAGGGTTTGCCCGGTAGCTGGAAGTCCCAGTCGTGCAGGCTCATCCAGATTCCGAAGATCGCCGGGCCGATCACAAACACCAGGAACAGCAGCAGGTACGGCGCGAGGAACAGGTACGGGGTCGCAGCGCCGTACCCGCGGACCGCGGTGGAAGCGCGGGCGCGACGCTTCCGGATCACGCCCGCGCTGGCCTGGACCGCCATGGCTACGCGCCGTACTTCTTGCGGTTGGCCTCGAGGATCTTGTCCGCCCGTGCCGACGCGTCCGCGAGTGCCTTGGCCGGCTCGGTCTTCAGCAACACGGCTTCGTTGACTGCCTCGTTCAGCTCGTTCAGCGCGTCACCGATCCCCGGCACCGGCGGCGGGAAGTGCAGGTCGTCGATCTGGGTGGCCAGCGCGGCCTGCTCCGGCAGCGCCTGGAACTCGGCCGATTCGCGGACCTGCTTGCGGGCCGGGACCTGACCGCCCTTGGCCCACTCGAGCGACTTCTGGCTGATGTAGTTGACGAACACGCGGGCTGCGGTCGACTTGTTCTGGTCCGGGGTCTTCAGCTTCGGCAGGACGAACTGGTGCGAACCGGCCCAGGCGGCCTTGGTCCCGCCGATGTTCGGCAGCGGAGCCACGCCCCACTCCAGACCCTTCTTCTCCTTGAACGTGTTGATGTTCCAGATGCCGTTCCAGACGAAGGCGTTCTTGCCGTTCATCACCGCGATGTTGTCCGCGTCCTGGGCGACGTTCTTCGGGCTGTGTCCGTTCTTCACCAGGTCGACGAACCAACTCAGTCCCTTCACCCCCGGCTCCTCGTGCCAGGTCGCCTTCGACGAGTCGTCGTTGAAGAGGTTGCCACCGAACTGCCAAAGCAGCGCCTGCACGCTGAGCACACCCGTGAACGGGAAGGGCGTGGCCCAGTGGCCCTGGATGCCCTTGCCCTTCAGCGCGTCCAGCGCCGCGGCGTACTCGTCGGCGTTCGTCGGCGGCTTGGCCGGGTCCAGGCCCGCCTGGCTCATCAGCGTCTTGTTGTAGAAGAAGCCGAGCGGGTGGACGTCCAGTGGGATGCCATACCGCTTGCCGTTGTACTCGCCGGCCTTCCAGACGACGTCGGAGAAGTCCTCCTGCTTGAGCTCGAGCGCCTTGGCCACGTCGTCGAGCGGCTCGATCACGTTCCGCGCGGCGTTGGTGGCAAGCGAGTCGACGTGCATGATCGCGACCGCCGGACCACGCCCGCTGCTGACCGCGGTGGGCAGCTTGGTGTAGTAGTCGGCCCACTGCATCACAGTCATCTTGACCTTGATGTTCGCGTGCTCGGTGTTGAACTGGTCGACCAGCTTGCGCATGAACGGGCCGTCGCCGCCGGTGAAGCCGTTCCAGAAGTCGAGTTCGACGTTCGGTCCGTCGTAACCCTTCGCGCCGCCGTTGCCGGTGGCCGGGCCCGCGCCGGGCTTGCCGGCCGAGCCTTCGCCGCAACCAGCCAGGATGCCGGCCGCGCCGAGCGCGCCGATCCCGCCCAGTACGAGTCGCCGGTTGATGGTGTTCACCGTGTACCTCCAGGGGAGAGCCTGATCATGTGCCACGACGCCGGAGGCAACGTGGCGCGGCAGATGCCGTTGTCGATGCCGGTCCCGCCGACCGGCCGGGGGACGACCCGGTCGGGCTCGTCGGCGGTGTTCGCCGCGGCCCGGTCGTCGTCGTACAGACCGAGGTGCTCGGTCAGTTCCAGTGGTCCCAGCGCGCGCAGCGGGACCTCCAGCTCGATCTCGTCGGTCTCGCTCCGATTCACCACGAAGAGCGCCACCTCGCCGGTGCTCTCCTCGTACGTCGCGGTGCTCCACAACGCGGGGATCCGCCCGTACGCCGGGGTCTCCACATCGGGCCCGCTGATCTCGGTCCGCAGTACGGTCGAGCCGGCGTACTTCGCGGTCAACGCGAACGGGTGGAAGATCGTCTGCCGCCAGGCGCGGCCGCCGGGTTCGGTACGGATCGGGCTGATCACGTTGACCAACTGGGCCAGGCAGGCGATCTTCACCCGGTCGGCGTGCCGGAGCAGAGTGATCAGCAGGCTGCCGACCACGACCGCGTCGTCCACGGTGTAGGTGTCCTCGATCAGCGGGCTCACCTCGCGTACGTCGAGGCCGAGCTCGCCGGGGAAGTGCTGCTGGTACCAGACGTTCCACTCGTCGAACGACAAGGTGATCTCCTTGTCGCTGCGCTTCAGCGCCTTCACGTGGTCGGCGGTTGCGACCACCGACGCGATGAAGCGGTCCATCTCCTCGGCCGATCCGAGGAAGCTGGCCCGGTCGTCGCCCTTGAGCTCGAAGTACGCGTGCAGGCTGAGGTGGTCGACCAGGTCGTAGGTGCGCTCCAGGACCGTGCGTTCCCACTCGCCGAAGGTCGGCATGTGCGCGTTGCTTGAGCCGCAGACGACCAGTTCCAGGCCGGGGTCGACGCGGCGCATCGCGTTCGCGGTCTCCTCAGCAAGCCGGGCGTACTCGTCGGCGGTCTTGTGGCCGATCTGCCAGGGCCCGTCCATTTCGTTGCCGAGGCACCAGACGCGGATGTCGTGCGGTTCCTTGGCGCCGTTCGCGACCCGGCGATCGGGCAGCTCGGTCCCGGGTGGCAGGTTGCAGTAGGAGAGCAGCTCGACCGCTTCCTTGATCCCGCGGGTGCCCAGGTTGACGGCCCAGATCGGCTCGACCCCGGCCTGCTTCGACCAGGCGACGAACTCGTCGGTGCCGAACTGGTTCGGCTCGACCGCTCGCCAGGCCAGATCGAGCTTGCGCGGCCGGTCATCCTTCGGCCCGACACCGTCCTCCCAGTCGTAGTTCGAGACGAAGTTGCCGCCCGGATAGCGGACCGCGGTGACACCTAGCTCGCGGACCAGTTCCAGTACGTCGGTACGGAATCCGTCCGCGTCGGCGGCCGGATGGTCCGGCTCGTAGATGCCGGTGTAGACACAGCGGCCCATGTGCTCGACGAACGAGCCGAACAACCGCCGGTCCAGCGCCCCGACGGCGAACGCGGGATCGACCGCGAGACGTGCCACCTGGTGCCCTCCAATCGATTTACAACGTTTGACCTGGATTTCTACAACGATTGACCTCACCTGTAAAGAGCTGACGTGGCACACTCGGCAGACTGGACGGCTGGACGGGAGGAGCGGGGATGGCGACGACCAGGCTGAGCGACGTGGCGGCACGGGCCGGCGTCTCGGTGAAGACCGTCTCGAACGTCATCAACGACTATCCGCACATCACCTCGCGGACCCGGGCCAAGGTCGAGGCGGCGATCACGGCGCTGAATTACAAGCCGAACGTGAGCGCCCGGTCACTGCGCAAGGGCCGGTCCGACTTCATCGCGCTGGCCATCCCGGAGATGGCTTCGCCGTACTTCGCGGAGCTGGGCGCGGCGATCTCCCGGGCGGCGAAGAAGCGCGGGATCACCGTGCTGATCGACCAGACCGAGGGCGAGGCCGGCGGCGAGCAACTGGTCCTGGACGGGATGCGCGGCCAGTTGATCGACGGGATCATCTTCTCGCCGATCACCACGGCACCGGCCAAGATCGACCTGGCCGACACCGCGAAACCCCTGGTCCTGCTGGGCGAACGGCATGCCGGCGGCACCCTGGACCACGTCGCGGTGGACTCGGTGCAGGCGTCCTTCGACGCGACCATGCACCTGATCTCGATCGGCCGCCGGCGGATCGCGGCGATCGGTGTCGGTGGTGGCGCCGGGACCGGAGTCGTTCGGCGCAAGGGGTATCGCAAAGCTCTGAAGGCGGCCGGGCTGGCCCACGATCCAGCGCTGGAGCTGGCCGGCACCGGGTATCACCGCGAGGACGGCGCCGCCTCGATGCGTGAGCTGTTGGCGTTGCCGGAACCACCCGACGCGGTCTTCTGCTTCAACGACCTGCTCGCCCTTGGTGCATTGCGGACGCTGGCCGAGGCGGGCCTGAAGGTGCCGGCCGACGTCGCGGTGGTCGGCTTCGACGACATCGAGGACGGCCGGTTCCACTCGCCGTCCTTGACGACGATCTCGCCGGACAAGGAGTGGCTGGCCGAGAACGCGGTCGGCCTGCTGCTGGAGCGGATCGCGGGGTCCGGTGAAGCCGCCCGACGCGACCTCACCGTCCCCTACACATTGCAGATCCGCGAGTCGACCAGCGGTTAGAAGTTCGCCGCGCAGGTGGTCAGGTCGGCGGTTACGCTCGCGCCGCGGGCGACCGTGACCTGACGCGTTTCGAGCACCTCACCCGATGGACGTTCACAGGTCAGCGTCCACGATTCCGTCCCGCCTTGCTGTACGACGATCGGCCGGGTGGACGGGTTCGCATGCCAGCTGTACGTGCCGCCGGACGGGACCACCATCGTGGTGTCGAGCACGTCCGGGATGTTGGTCCCGTTCCACGTCTTGGTGTTGAACGACTTCTTCAGTCGCAGGACGGCACCGGCTGGTCCGGATCCGGTGATGACCGAGTGCCGGGCCGGGTTGATGGTGTTCTCGGCCGCGATCAGGAACGCCTCGCGGTTGCCCTTGCCCGCCGTACTGCCGGAGCCGAAGTAGTAGTTCGGCACATTCGAGAACGCGGGGTGGAAGCTCGACCCGTGCTCGAAGGTGAACCCGAGCCCACCGGTCGCGTAGTACGACCAGTCCTCGGTGGTGCCGGTGGTGTCGTAGAGCTCGTAGCCGAACTGGCTCTCGTATCCGTTCTGCGCGGCCATCTGGTCGCCGAGTGCCTTGTAGATCGCCTCGTCCGGGGTGTTGCCGGCGCTCGCGTAGCCGGGCTCGCGCAGGACGAGGTTCGAGTAGGTGTGGTTGGTGATCAGCGTGGTGACCTGGTGGGCCGAGACGAGGGCCTGGATGTTGCGCGACTCGGGTTCGCTGAAGGCGCTCGGACCGCGGTACGTCTCCGAGGTCAGGCTGGTCGAGGCGCCGGGGCCACCCCAGAAGCCGGAGTAGTTGCGGTTCAGGTCGACACCGCGGGACTGGTTCGCGGACTGCGCGCACTGGCCGGCGGACGGGAGCTGTCCGTTGGTGATCCGGCAGTTCTTCCGCTTCATCTCGTAGCCGAGGGTGCGGCTCAGGTTGAAGCCGTCCGGGTTCACCACCGGCACGAAGATCACCCGGGCCTTGTCCAGGATGTTCGTGATCCGGGAATCGACGCCGTCGTTCTTCAGCAGGTCGTAGGCGAACTCCATGGTCAGCTCACCGGACGGCCACTCCCGCGCGTGATGCAGGCCGAGCATCAGGAAGACCGGTTTGCCGCTGCTGGTGTTGACGTCGCGGCTCACCTCGATGCCACTGATCGCGCGACCCTCCAGCGAGCTGTTCTTCAGCGTGAACTGCTTGACCTTCGTCGGGTACTGCAACGCCAGGGCGGCCATATTGTTCGTGTAGTCGGCCAACTGCCGGTACGCCGTCCGGCCGCTCGGCAACGTGGCCTTGATGGCCTTGGTGGCGACCGCCTTCGCGTAGGCGGCATCGTCGGCCTCGCGGTCGCGGTCCGCGCCGACCAGGTCGTCCTCCAGCACCGACCAACTGAAGCCGGCCAGTTTCAGGAACCGGCGATCCTGATTGCCATAGGCAATGACATCGACGAAGTTCTTGCCGGACGACTCGGCCTGGTCGAGGTCGAGGGTCTGCAGCCGCTTCTTGTCAGCGGCAGTCGGGGTGTTGATCCGGAGCAGCTGGATCAACTCCGCGTTCTGGTAGGCCTGGGCCTTGGGGTCGGGTGGTGCGGCGGCCTGGACCTGGCTGCCGGCACCGACGGCCAGAACGGCCGCGAGCGCCAGCGGGATCAATTTGTGCCATCGGGCGGGATGGGACACAGTGACCTCCAGTAATTGAGTTGTTGCGATGGGTAACTGGAGCGTAGAGGTCACACCGATCGCGCGGAAGCCGATGCGCCGAGGGCTGGGGAAAACCCTCGTTCAGCGGTGAAGTTCCGCGGGGAGCGCTGGGGTCCGGCCGTCAGCGGTGACCGATCCCGGCGAGTTGCTCGGCCAGGTTGCGGCGGACGGCCGGGAGGTACGAGAGCAGGTGCAGAAGTGCGTTCCGTACCGGGCGGATGATCGTCGGCGCCGTTGCCAGCCGGGTCAGCCGGCCGGCCAGCGCGACCACCCGAAGAGCCTCGGCCCTGCTGTTCGCGGCGTACTCGTCGAGCTGGTCCTCGCGACCTTCCTTCAGGGCTGTGGACAACGCCGCGCCGAGAGTGACGGCGTCCCGGAGGCCGAGGTTCATGCCTTGGCCACCAGCGGGGCTGTGAGTGTGGGCAGAGTCGCCGGCCAGCAGGACCCGCCCGTTGCGGTAGCGGTCGGCAACGCGCTCGTGGATCCGGAACCGCGAACCCCAGATCACCTCGGTCACCCGGACGGTCGTCCGGCGCGGACCACGTGCGTTCAGCAGCTGCTGCGCATAGGCGACGTCGGGGTGCTCGGGCGCCTCGCCTACCTCGGCGACCAGGCGGAAGGATCCATCGGGCAGCGGCGCGACCACGAGGATGCCGGGCGTCGAGAAGTAGAGCAGGACCTGATCCGCCGGCAGACCGTCTTCGACCCGGACATCCGCGAGGCTGAACGACAACTCCAGCGTTTCACCCGTGTCCCCGAGCCCGGCCAGATCGCGGATCCGGCTGTGCATGCCGTCCGCGGCCACGACGTACTTCGCCGCGATCTCGTCGCCGGTGTCGAGGGTGACCACGGCACCGTCGGCGTTCTGGGTCACCCCGGTGGCGGCGTGCGGGCGGTGGACCTGGCCGCCGAGTTCCTCCAGGCGATCGAGCAGCACTTGTTCGGTGACGTTCTGCGGGACCATCAGCGTGTACGGGTACTTCGTCGGCAGCTGGTCGAAGGCGACCGGCATCAGGTCGCGGTCGCCGTCGCGGACCGTGAATCGCTTGGCGTGGATCCCGAGCCCGGCCAGCCGCTCGGCCACACCGATCTGCTCGAGCATCTCCAGTGTCCGCGCGTGCACCACGGCCGCTCGGGAGGTGTTCGCCCCGGCCGCCTGCTTGTCGACGACCGTCACCTCGTGCCCGATCGCGGCCAGCGACACGGCCAGCGCGAGTCCGACCGGACCCGCACCGACCACCAGTACCTCCGTCTGCTCCGGCAACCTGCTCATCGCATCTCCCTGAGATTATGGTCAACAGTTGTTGGCCAACGCTTGTTGACCACGACAGTACGCCGCCGATCCTTGGAGGTCAACAGGTGTTGACCTATGGTGGGGACATGACGGCAACGGACCCCGGGAGCGGGCGGCGGCGGACCGGGGACGAGACCCGGGCGGCGATCCTGACGGCCGCGCGGGAGCGGTTCGCGGCGGACGGGTACGAGCGGGCGACGATCCGGTCGATCGCGGCCGACGCGGGGATCGATCCGGCGATGGTGATGCGGTACTACGGCAACAAGGAGAAGCTGTTCGCCGCGGCGGCCGAGTTCGACCTCCGGCTGCCCGACTTCTCGGCGCTGCCCCGCGACCAGCTCGGCTCGAAGCTGGTCGAACACTTCCTGACCCGCTGGGAGGACGACGACACCCTGATGGCGTTGCTCCGGGCCGGCGTCACCAACGAGGCCGCCGCCGAGCGGCTACGACAGCTCTTCGCCGGCCAACTCGGACCGGCCATCGGCAAACTCACCGGGGGAGGCCCGGACACCGCGATCCGAGCCGGCCTGGTCGCGACCCAGACCCTCGGCCTTGCCCTGTGCCGGTACGTGCTGGCCGTCGGGCCGATCGCTGAGATGCCCCGGGCGACGGTGATCGCCTGGCTCGGCCCGACCGTCCAGCGCTACCTGACCGACCCCGACCCGACCTGACGTCAGGTTCGGGCCTTGTTGCGGCGGCGTTTGGTGTCCTGGAGGAACAGCCAGGCGACGGCCGCACCGGTGACGAAGCCGCCGAGGTGACCCTCCCAGGAGATGTTCGGGATGGTGAACGAGATCACCGCGGTGACGGCCACGTAGGCGAGGATCCAGGTGACGTCCATCCCGCGCGCCCTGCTGATCACCAGCAGTGCGCCGACCAGGCCGAGCACGGCACCGGACGCACCGAGGGTCGCGCCGAGCGGGTTGCTGATCAGCCAGACCGCGACCCCACCACCGAGCGCGGACAGCAGATAGAGGATGACGAACCGGACCCGGCCGAGCATCTGCTCCAGCGGCGGACCGACCTGGTAGAGCATGAACAGGTTCGAGAAGATGTGGAAGATCTGCAGGTGCGTGAACGCCGAGGTGAGCAATCGCCACGGCTCGGTGTCCACCAGCGCGGGGACCAGCACCAGGTCGTTGACGACCCGGCTGCTGCCGGTCCGGACGGCGATGAAGACCAGTACGTTCAGCGCGAGCACGGTCAGGGTGACGATCTGGGTGTTGCCGCGGGCGACTCCGCCGAGCGAGGTCCGGGTGCGCGGGATCGACTTCACCCCCTCGTTGAAGCAGGACGGGCACTGGAAGCCGACCGCGGCGCTGTTCATACAGGCCGGGCAGATCGGGCGGTCGCAACGTTGACAACGGACCCCGGCCGGCCGGTCCGGGTGCCGATAGCAGACGGTCTCGGTCACGCCGTGGTCCTCTCTCCCCAGTCCTCAGTCCTGAGTTGTGCGGTGTGAATCGCGCTCGGCCCGTCGCCCGAGCGTGGTTGCTCGGACGTCCGGGCCGGGACGGGTGCCAGTCCGGCCGCGGGTTCGCGGCCGGCGCCGGCGGTGGGTCAGACGGTCTTGGTCTCGATCACGACGCTGTTGATCACGATCGGGGTGGCCGGACGGTCGCCGCGGTCGGTCTCGGTGGTCGCGATGTCGTCGACGACCTTCTTCGAGTCGTCGTCGGCGACCTCACCGAAGATGGTGTGCTTGCGGTTCAGGTGCGGCGTCGGCACCACGGTGACGAAGAACTGCGAGCCGTTCGTGCCGCGGCCCATCTGGATGCCCGCGTTCGCCATCGCCAGCAGGTACGGGCGGTCGAACTGCAGTTCCGGGTGGATCTCGTCGTCGAAGCTGTACCCCGGCGAGCCGGTGCCGGTGCCGAGCGGGCAGCCGCCCTGGATCATGAAACCGTCGATCACCCGGTGGAAGTTCAGGCCGTCGTAGAACCGGGCGTTGCTCTTCTGTCCGGTCTGCGGGTCGGTCCACTCCTTGCTGCCCTCGGCCAGGCCGACGAAGTTCTGGACCGTCTTCGGCGCGTGGTTGGGGAACAGCCTGATCACGACATCGCCCTTCGTCGTCTTCAGGGTCGCGAACAGTTCTTCGGCCACGGTGGTTCAACTCCTCATCGGGTACGGCTGACGCCATCGATCCTGTCACGCGCGACCAAGTGACCGGGCACCGACCGGCCGAACAACCGGTTAAGCGGATGCCGGCGACCATGCGTAGCGGTTTGTCGGCTGGGTACGTCGTACGATGCAGACGAAGCCGGATTTGTCCAGAGCAGTGGTCCATGTCGCCGATGGGCCGAAGTCAGCCCGCGCCCGCGGGCGACACCGAGGAGGAACCGTGGGTTTGAAGAAGTCCAAGGGCCGGGTCGAGACCGCCAAGGAACAGCTCCGGCCGCTCGCCGAATCGGCAACGCACAAGGTCGGGCCGGCCGTCGGCCAGGTCAAGGACCACCTCGGACCGGCCATGGACACCGCACGGGAGAAGGTGTCGCCCTACGCCGAGAAGGCCGTCGAGCGCGGCGCCACCCTCGCGCACGCCGCGGTGGAGAAGGCCGGCCCGGTCATCGACGACGCGCTGAGCAAGGTCGGCCCGGCCACCGAGCACGCCGCCGAGAAGGCCCGTGAGCGGTTCAACGACGACGTGCTGCCGAAGGTGACCGCCGCGCTGGCGTCGCTGGCCGCGGCTGCCGAGCCGGTGGTCGAGGAGACCAGCCGGCGGGGCAAGGCGACCAAGGCAGCGCTGAAGGGCGAGATCGATGCCCCGAGCAAGAAGAGCCACAAGCTGCGCAAGGTGGTGCTGTTCCTCGGTTTCGGGGCGCTCGCCGCGGCAGCGGTGAAGAAGCTGCTGACCCCGCCGGAGCCGGCCTGGCAGTCCACCCCGACGAGCGGCCGCGACTACAGCTCGGCCCCAGCCGGTACGACGTCGCGCCCGGCCGCTGACAAGCCGGCCGGCACCGCACCGACCGCCGCCGCCAAGCCGGAAGCCAAGGCAGGCGCTCCGGCCGACGCGAAGTCCGACACCAAGTCCGACACCAAGGCAGGCGCTCCGGCCGACGCCAAGGCGGGTGCTTCCGCCGGCGCGAAGGCCGAGCCCGCGTCCCACAACGGCAAGACCGAGGTCACCGAGGAGGCCAAGGCCGACGAGGCGAAGACCTCGTCGAACGGCACCGCCAAGAAGACCACGTCGGCCCGCAAGTCGACCGGCACGAACGCGTCGAAGCCGACCGACTCCTGATCCCAACCGAACCGCAACGGCGAAGGCCGCGAACCCCTCGGGGTCCGCGGCCTTCGTTTGTCATCGACGCGATGCAGGCAGCCGGCGTAGCGGCTTCAACGGGCTACCGCGCCATCGGGCTGCCGGGTTCAGTTCCGCCGGTCCTCGCCCGGGCCGTCCAGCTCGATCACTTCGTGGTCGAGATCGTCGTCGCCATGGCGGTCTGCCGGGGCCCGGGTTGTGCTGATCCG
The DNA here is from genome assembly GCF_004361855.1 of Kribbella caucasensis. Lineage (GTDB taxonomy): Bacteria > Actinomycetota > Actinomycetes > Propionibacteriales > Kribbellaceae > Kribbella > Kribbella caucasensis. The sequence continues at coordinate 729,158 of NZ_SNWQ01000001.1, read as the reverse complement.
GCCGGCTGACAGGAGCTGGGTCGCATAGCGATGAGTGATGCACGGGTAGGTGCCGCCGCAGTGCTGGCAGACGGCGTCGTTGCGGTGCAGCCACGGCAGCACCCCGAACCGCTTGGTCCGGGTCAGCGGCTCACGGTCCGGCGCGTGCAGTTTGAGGGCTTCCCGGGCAGCGCTCTGGATCTCCGGCGCCGACCATTCCTCGGCGCTCTTGTCCATCAGCGCACTCAGGTCGGGGTGGAGATGTGCACCGGAGGCAGGGGGTTCGGCAGGGGACTTCGTCATCATTCATCTCCGGGCAACTGGTCGGGGCGGCGCCGGACCCGACCGGACTCAAAAGCCCGTTTGAAGCGTGTCAGTCCGATCGCTGACAGCGACATTAGCGGTCGCCGGGGGCGACTCAGGTCGGAGCCCAACCCGTACCGGCCGGTAGTAAGAGCTGTCAGCTCCAGAGGGTTTCGAGAGTGACTCTGGCCTCTAGTTCGAGCAGGTGGCGTTTGCGCGGGATCCCGCCGCCGAAGCCGACCATCTTGCCGCCGGCACCGACCACCCGATGGCACGGAACGACGATGGGCAACGGGTTGCGATTGCAGGCCACGCCGACCGCACGAGCCGCGCCGGCATCACCGACCGCCTTCGCCACGTCGCCGTACGTCTGCATCTCGCCGTACGGGATGCGGCTCAACTGATTCCACACCGCTCGCTCGAACTCCGACCCGCCACGCACCGACAACGGCAACTCGAAGCTGGTCAGCTCACCGGCGAAATAGGCCTTCAACTGGTCCTGGGTCTCGACCAGCACCTCGCTCCGCTCGACGGCCGGCTCGACGTCGACCGGCCCGAACCGGACACAGCACAACCCCACCTCGTCCACAGCCAGGGACAGCTCACCGACGGGCGAATCGATCACGGACCAGCGCATGGACCCATCCTCCGGCACGGCGCCGACACTTTCGGCAGACTCACCTAACGTCCTCGCCCGGCCACACCCGGTTGTGCTATGTCTGATCCGCCCGCCTCACCCGGCGGAACTCGTCCGGTCGCTCATCCCTGGCACCGGGCCCGGCGAACGAGGGGTATGACGTGACCGGTCCTCATGCGGCAGGCCCGCCGGTCCCACCCGAGCCCGAACGACGTCCACAGGCCGGCCCGCTCCCGTCGTACCGGCCGGAGGCTTTGGAACAACAGTTCCCGTTCTACGGACCCGCCTGGTACGACGCCGCGGCGTACCAGCCAGCGCATCAGACGCCGACCCGGCCGCCGCAGCCGCCGTTGGACCGGTGGTTCACCTCGGAGCAGGCGATGGGGCTGGCGGCATCGATCCTGATCTGCGTGGTCACGGTGCTGAGCTGGGCGACCGCCTGGTCGGACTGGCACTCGTACCGGGTCTTCAAGCTGTTCCGCGACGACCAGGACAAGCTCGACCAGGCCGACCTGATCTCGGGATCGCTCGGCATCGTCGCGGCGCTGGCGCTGTTCGCGGCCGCGGCGGTGTTCATCGTCTGGCTGTGGCGGGTCCGGTGGAACGCGGAGATGTTCTGCCGCGGCGAGCACCGGTTCACCCGCGGCTGGGTGCTGGGCAGCTGGATCTGCCCGGTGGTCAACCTCTGGTACCCCAAGCAGGTGGTCGACGACATCGTCGCCGCCAGCGATCCGCGGACGCCCGCTCAGGTCGAGACCCTGCGCGAGGTCCCGGGCACCCGGCTGGTCTGGGCCTGGTGGCTCACCTGGGTGGTCGGCCTGGTGCTCGACAACGTCGCCCAGCGCAGCGTCCTCGACGGTGCGGCCGAGCTCGGCGACCTGCGGCAGAACGCGCTGATGGCAACGGTCTCGGCAGTCAGTACGACGGCCGCCGCGGTGCTCGCCGTGCTGCTCGTCAAGCGGCTGAACGAGTTGCAGATGAGGCGGCCGTGGACGCCGTGGTGGGCAGTCGCGCCGGCCAATCCGCCGTTCCAACCGCCTGCCAGATAGGCATTCGCGGGAAGATAACCGTCACGCAGCGTCCGGTCTCTCGTTACCAGAGGTGATGGGCGTTGGAAAAGAACTCGTTAAGTCGATACCCTCCGTGCTGAACCGGACTGCACACGGGTACCTACTTCGTGGTATCAATGTGGCTCGGTCACGCGGGGGCAGGACACGACCGAAACGCCGAAAAGACGACGGAGTTCCAGCAACGCGAGGGACGCGAACCGTGAGCCACCCGCACCATGCCGTCCTGTCCGCAGTCGAGGACAACGACGAATGGCAGCCGCATGCGGCTGAGGAGTTCCAGCAGGTCGATCGGGTCGGACGTATCGCGATCGGTCTGCTCGCTGCCTCGACGGTCACCCACCTGCTGTCCACCTGGTCGGACTGGAACACCTACGGCGTCGTCAACCAGTACCTCGGCGGTGGCCTCAACGTCGACGACGCGGACCTGAACCGCGCCGACACCATCGCCCGGATCACCTCGATCCCGAACGTCATCATCTCGGTCGCCGCCGCCGTGGTCTTCGTGATCTGGCTCTGGCGGGCCCGGGTGAACTCCGAGGTCCTCTGCCAGGCCGACCACCGGCGCAGCCACGGCTGGGTGCTGGCCAGCTGGTTCTGCCCAGGCCCGAACCTCTGGTACCCGAAGCAGATCGTCGACGACGTCTGGCTCGCCAGCGATCCGAAGACCCCGGTGTACACCGACGACCTGCGCCGATTCAGGACCCCGGCCCTCACCCGGGTCTGGTGGGTCACCTGGGTCGGCGCGCTCGCGTTCGACGTGGTGATCCGCCGCTTCCTGATGTGGATGGACCCGACCGTCGTCACCCTGCGCGGGATCGCGCTGGCCGGTACGGCGTCGCTGGTGCTGACCGCGATCTCGGCGGTCGGCGCGACGCTGGTGATCCGCAAGATCAACGACATGCAGGCCAGCCGTGAGTGGGTCCCGTGGTGGGACCAGCGCGAGCCGAAGCTCATCGCTGTCCCGACCTACGCCGACGACGACACCTCCGAGCAGCCCGCGATCGCGGCCGAGGTTGTTCAGGCTCCGCAGTTGCGGCTGCAGCGCTCGCCGATGGAGCTCGAGCCGGCCACCGCCGGAGCCCCGTACGCACCGGCCGCCCAGGGTGGCTCGTCCTTCGGTACCGCGCCCGCGGGTTCCCCGTTCGGCGCCGCGGGTGCCGGGTTCGGGACTGCCAGCGCCACCGAGTCAGGTTTCGGCGGCTCCGGCTTCGGCGGTCAGGGTGACTCTTCCTTCCCGGCGACCGCCTCGCTGTCCAGTCAGGACGAGGAAGCGCCGAAGTGGAGCCCGTTCGCCTCCGTGGTGGAGACCTGGCAGGACGACAGCGGCCCCGCGACCGAGCAGTTCAGCCCGATCGAGACCTGGCAGGACACACCGGGCCCGGTCGAGGAGGCCACGCCGTCGTACCAGCAGACCGCGGCCGGCCTGGACTCGCCGAACTGGTCGACGGCAAGCTCGTACAACCCGCCCGCCGACGACCTGCTCTCCGCCCCGCTGCCGAGCTGGCAGACCGAGTCGGTCGCACCGCCCTCGCTCTCCCTGATCCAGTCCGACCCGTACTCGTACCAACCGGAGCCGACCGAGTCCTCCCAGTCCTGGGTCGCTTCGTACTCCGAGCCGTACGTCGAGTCCTACGCCGACTCGTCCTCGTACGACACGTCGGCCGACTACCTCACCTCGTCGGCGCCGATCCCCACCCCTGCCTTCACCCCGACCCCCGCCCCCGCCCCCGAGCCGGAGCCCGAGCCCGTTGCGCGCGCAGGTCGCCGGGCCGCTCGGGTGGCGGTCGACAGCCCCTCCACGATCCAGCCGGCCGCCTCGTACTACGAGGAGCCCGCGTCGATCGTCTCCGCCGCGGCCGACGATTACCTGACCCCGTCGAAGCCGCTGCCCACGGTCCCGTCGTACGGTCCGGAGCCGAGCTACTCGCCCGAGCCGACGTACACGCCCGAGCCCACGTACACGCAGCCGACGTACGCCGCGGACCCGGAGCCGACCTACGCGTCGTACGACACCCCGGCGTACGAGCCGTCGTCGCACAACCCGGACTACGGCACGTCGTACACCCAGGGCGCCGGCACCTCGAACACGGCGGACTCGGGCTACTCCTCCGAGTACAGCTCGTCGACCGAGCAGTCGTACGACCCGTACACGTCGTCGTCCTACGACTCGACGTACAGCTCCAGCTCGTACAGCTCGAACTACGGCACCGACAGCTACGACTACAGCCCGAACTACACCCCCGAGTCGTACAGCGGCGAGTACCAGCCCACCCCGGACTACAGCTCCACCGGCTACGGCGAGGAGCCCGCGGCCCCGCAGTACGAGGAGCCCCAGTACCAGCCGGCGCAGCATCAGCCGGCGCAGCATCAGCCGAGGCAGTACCAGCCGTCGCCGTACGCCTACGAGCCGGCCGACCCGCCCCACACCGACCCGCAGGCTGACGCGGAGACGACAGCGCCGCGCACCCACCCCCGTCGGCGTTGGGTCTGATACTGCATGAACTTGGCTTTCTCCACGCTCGGCTGTGCGGGCGATCCGCTCGACAGCGTCCTGGAACTCGCCAACGCGAACGGCATCGCCGGTCTGGAGCTCCGGGCCGCCGATGACGAGTTCACCAATATCGGCCTGACCACGGCCGAGCGCCGCGAGCTCCGGCAGCGGATCGAGGACGCCGGCCTGGAGATCCTCGCGATCAACAGCTACGTCCACCTGTGCGGGGTCGGGGAGCAACCGCTCGACGCGCATCTGGAGCTGGCGAACGACCTGGGTGCTCGCGGGGTCCGAGCCTTCATGGGTGACGACAGCATGCGCGACGACAACGTGCGGGACTACAGCACGCGCGACGACAGCACCGGCGAACCGACGCAAGACTCACCGACCCTGAGCTCACCAACGCCGGGCGAGCTGCGGGCGATGGACCGGGTGGCGACCGCGCCGAAGGACGTGCACGTGTTGATCGAGACGCACGACACGCACTCCTCCGGCCGGAGTGTCGCCGCCTTCTGCACGTGGCTGGACAACGCGGTTCCGGGCCACAACGCGAAGGTGATCTGGGACGCCGCGCACACCTGGCGGACCGGCGAGTCCCCGGCCCAGTCACTCGAACTCCTGCGGCCCTGGCTGGAGTTCGTCCAGATCAAGGACAACGACTCGAACCAGGCATTCAAGCCGGTCGCGATCGGCGCCGGCGACTACCCGATCGCCGATTTGCTGGCCGCGCTGGACGGCACCGATTACTGGCTCTCGCTGGAGTGGGAGCGCAAGTGGCACCCCGAGCTCCCACCCCTCGCCGAGGCGCTGGCCGCAACCCGGCGCTGGATCAGCGGTCAGCCGACCTGATCAGGCCGCCCCTGAGTGGACGCTGAGTGGATGGTACGGCGGGGTGCGAAGTCGTCGTAGTCAACCGGCCGGCCGTCGAGATGCCAGCTCCAGCTGACCGTCGGCGTGATCCGCAGGTAGGCGCCTGCTCCGAACTGCCCGGTCCGCTCGACCACCTCGGCCGTGCCGTAGACCCGCAGGAACCGCGGCGACCAGGGGTTGGTGGAGACCAGGTCGTCGACGACGAACGCGATCTGTTCGTGCCCTCCCCGGACGTTGACCAGTTTGCGGGTGCGCTCGGGATGGTGCCCGCCGCCGATGTAGAAGTACCGCCCGTCGTACTCGAACCCGACCGGGACGACATCGGGCTGGCCGTCCGGGCCAACCGTGGCGATCCGCGCCAGCGGCTGCGACTTCAGGTATGCGAGTTCTTCCTCGGTGAACGACATGCTGTCTCTCCTTTGCTCTCCGAGGTAAGGTACAACGAGCGTTGTAATTAGTACAACGCTCGTTGCACATCGAGGTGGAGGAGTCTGTGGACAAACGGACCGCGGTGCTGACCGGTGCGCGGGCGGTCTTCGCTCGCGACGGGTTCAGCCGGGCAAGCATCGACGTGATCGCGGCCGAGGCGAACGTGTCGAGCCGGACGATCTACAACCACTTCCAGGACAAGGCCGGGCTGTTCTACGCCGTACTGCTGGAAAGCGCCGGGCGGGTCGCCGCCGTCCAGATCGAGATCCTCGACCGCCACCTGGGCAGGATCACCGATCTCGAGGCCGATCTGGTCGCGTTCGGAGTCGCCTGGCGGACGTCGGTGCCGGACTTCGCCGAGCACCAGGCACTCGTCCGCCAGGTCATCGCCGACGCCCAGCACATCCCGCCCGCGGCGATCGAGGCCTGGCAGCAAGCCGGCCCGCTCGCCGTCCGCCGCGCGCTGGCCGATCGCTTTGCCGCCCTCGCCAGCGATGGCCTGCTCACTGTCGACGATCCGCTGCGCGCCGCGTTGCACTACTCGGTCCTGATCTCCGGCGACACGGTGAACCCCTATCCCGCCAAGACCGAGAACCTCGACGAGACAGTCGCCACCGGCGTACACGCCTTCCTGCATGGGTACGGTCGTCCATGAGGTACGGGCTGTTCGGCCGCACCGGTCTGCGCGTATCGGAACTGTTCCTCGGCGCGATGCGATTCGGCTCTGTGGACCAGGCCCGCCCGATCATCGACCGGTACGCCGAGGCGGGCGGCAACGTGATCGACACTGCCGACGCGTACGGCGCCAGCGAGGACCTCGTCGGCGAGGGGCCGTTGAAATCAAAACTAATTGGCTGTGACGTTGCCGGGCCACAATTTCGCTTCGGCGCATGACGCGGTGTACCTGTCGCTCGTCAATCCGGGTGGAGTCCCAACGGGGGACCTGTGCAGGTAAGGACATTCGTGATGACCGGAACACTGACCGCGATCCGGCGGTGGGACCGATGAGTCCGCGCGCGGTGGACAAACGAGCCCGCCCCGGAAACCTCGGGAGCAGCACCACCCCCGAACCACCCGCCGACCTCACCCACCTCGACGAGCTGACCCCAACCGGAGAAGAAGCACCGGCCGACGAGGAAGCACTGGAGAAGGCAGCCACCGACTGATCCACCCGCGCGGCGGCTCGTTCACCCCCGGGCCGCCGCCTGGTTCACGCCTCCTACCGGCTGATCAGCTCCGCAGCAGGAGGCTGGTGTCGCCGAATTCGTGCCAGAGGTAGTGCTGTTCGAGGGCGGCGTTGTAGGCGTGCTGGACGATGTCGGCGCCGACTACGGATTCGAGCAGGAGCAGGTGGGACGCGTCGGGGGCGTGCATGCCGGTCACGAGTCCGTCGACCACGACAGCTGAACGGTCGGGGCCAAGGACGAGATCGGTCCAGCCTTCGGCGGCGACGACTGATCCGTCGGGCAGGGCGGCGGTCTCGATCGCGCGGACGGCCGTGGTTCCGACGGCGATTACGCGTCCACCGTTGGCCTTCACCCAGTTGACGAGTCGTGCGGTGTGCTCCGGGACGGCGTACCGCTCGGGCAGGGGTGGTTCGTGGCTCTCCAGCGAGGAAACGCCGCAGTGCAACAGGATCGGCGCGATCAGCACACCGGCCGCCGCGAGGTGACTCACCAACTCGAAGCTGAATGGTCTGCCCGCACTCGGCATCTCCGCCGAGCCGGGTTGGTTAGCGAAGACAGTCTGGTAGAACGCGAGCGGCCACTCCCGGCTCACGTACTTGTACGAGATCGGCCGACCGTGGCGACGTAGGTACTCGACCACATCGGGCACAGGCGGTTGCGCGATCCACAGCCGCGTCAGTCCAAGCTGGTACGGCGACAGCAACGTCAGCACGCCTTCGGGTAACTCCACCTGGTCGCCGTCGGCCGCACCGAGCATCGGCGTACCACCACTACGCAGTTCGACCACCCAGGTGCCGTCGTCCAGCTCAGTGGAGAAATGCACAACCACAGGCGCGACGCCCGAGCCGGTGATCCACGAGCCGTCGACGGCCGCGGCCAGGGTGGCCGACGTGTTGACCAGCAACAGATCGCCCGGCCGCAGGTGTTCGCCGATCCGGTCGAACCTGGTGTGGGTGATGGCCGACCCCGCCGCGACCAGCAGCTTCACCTGATCCCGGACCAGCCCGCGAGCCTCCGGCGGCTGGGCCGCGTTCAGTTCGTCGGGCAAGGTGAACCGGGTCTGTGGATGCACCCTCACGAGGCCACCGCCGGGGCGAACTCGGCCGCCCGGTACCGCCCACTCGCCGGCCGGCTGTCCAGCAACCGCAGGAACGCCGGTACTACGGACGCCGGCTCGGGCCGATCCGAGATGTCCTCACCCGGGAACGCCGCCTGGTGCATCGCGGTCCGCAGGTCGCCCGGATCGACGGCGTACACGGCCAACTCGGGATGTTCCGCGGCCAGTACTGCGCTGGCGTGGTCGAGCGCCGCCTTGGCGGAACCGTAACCACCCCAGCCTTCGTAGGCCTCGACGGCGGCGTCCGAGCTGATGTTGAGCACGATCCCGGCGGTAGCGACGAGATCCGGGACGAAGGTCTGGGTCAGCGCGATCGGCGCGATCACGTCGACCTCGTACACGCGCCGGAGCTCGGCCAGGTCGGCCGCGGCGAGTCGCTGCAACGGGCTGGGGCCGAGGTAGCTCGCGTTGTTGACGAGCAGATCGAGGCGGCCGAGTTCACCGACGGCGTCGGCCAGGTCGGCCCGGTGGTCGGGATCGGTGACGTCACCCGCGAGCGGAACCACGTCGGTCTTGGCGGCCAGCACGTCGGCCGCGTTCTTCAGGGCGTCCGCGCCGCGGGCGTCGATGATCAGGGCCCAGGCACGATCGGCCAGGCCGTGCGCCAGGGCCAGACCGAGGCCGGCCGAGGCACCGGTGACGAGAGCGACGGGACGAGTCAGCGAAGGAGTCATGTCCGCCACTCTCATACCTCAAGTGAACTTGAGGTCAAGAGCACCCACGGCGTCAGGGCAGGAGGATGCCAGGGTTGAGAATGCCGTTCGGGTCGAGCACTCGCTTGACGGCTTGTAGGGACTCGATCGCCAGCGGCCCGACCTCAGTCGCATAAGCATCGCGATGGTCGGTGCCGACGCCGTGGTGATGGGTGATCGTCCCGCCGGCCCGCGCGATCGCCTCGCTGGCGGTCGACTTCGCCTTGCGCCATTGGCCAACCGGCTCGTCGGTCTGGGCGGACACGACGGTGAAGTAGAGCGAGGCCCCGGTCTCATACACATGCGAGACGTGGCACAGCACGAGCGGCGGCGTACCTTGCTCCGAGAGTGAGCCCACCAGTGCCTCGGTGACAGCCGTCTTGAGCTCAGGCAGTTTCGACCAGAAACCCGCCGTTTCCAGCGTCTCGACCAGAGCACCCTCATTGAGCAGTGGATCGCGGAGGTAGGGGGCCCGGTATCGACCCTGCCGCCAGGTCTCACCCGGCCCTTCGCCTAACGACTGCCCACCGGCCGCTGAGAGCACCGCGGCCGTCTTCGGATTGGCTGGTCCGTCGAAGCCGACAATCGCCAGCACTCCGCCCGCGCCTGCCCCGCCGAGGACGTCCGGATCGGCCAGGTTCACAGCGGTCTCGGCCTCGTCCGACAACCGCAGTACGGTCGGCAACGGACCGTCCTGGGCGAGCCGGCGGATGGCGGCCAGGCCCTGGTCGAACGTGTCGAACCGCCAGCCCTCGAAGGACCGCTCGGCCGGCCGCGGCCGGATCCGGACGACCACCGACGTGATGATGCCCAGGGCACCTTCCGACCCGAGGAACAGTTGGCGCAGATCGGGCCCGGCCGCGGACATCGGCGCCCGGCCGACTTCGATCGTGCCGCGCGGGGTGGCCACGGTCAGGCCGACCACCATCTCGTCGAACCGGCCGTATCCCGCCGACGACTGACCACTCGAACGTGTTGCCGCGTAGCCGCCGATGCTGGCGCCCTCGTACGACTGCGGGAAATGGCCGAGGGTGTAGCCGTTCTTGGCTAGCAGCGCCTCGGCCGCCGTACCGCGAACGCCCGCCTGGAGTCGCACCGTACGGGAGATCTCGTCGAGCTCGGTCAACTGGTCGAGCCTTCGCAGGTCGATCGCGACGAACCTCCTGCTCGGCGCGAGCCCACCGACGACCGACGTGCCCCCGGCGTACGGGACCACGGCGATGCCGTGCTCGTCGCAGGCGGTCAGCAACTCTTGTACGTCGTCGTGGGAGCCCGGGTAGACGACGGCGTCGGGCATGTCCGACGTGTCGCCGGCTCGGTGTCGAAGGAGATCGGGGGTTGAGTAGCCGCGGGTGTGCGCCCAGCGGGTCGCGAGGTCGGTCTTCACGTGCTCGGGACCAAGCAGGTCGGTCAGGAGTTGCTCGACGTCCGCGCCCGGACCGGGTCGCTCGACAGGATCCACGGCTGCGGCGGCGGGGCGTCGTACGCCGAGGTGCTTGAGGGCTTCGGCAGCGGCGGCCGGGAGCTCGACGGTGTGCGCGGGGTCGCCCCAGCGGCCGGGCGTGAGTTGCACCACCGGCAGGTCGGACTCGGTCATCGAAAGCTCCTCTTTGGCGGGCTTCGGAGGTAGCGTCTCGCGGGAGTGGAACCCCCTGGCTTCCACTCCCGCGAGCCGTTTCGGGACGCCGGTGTCGCTGATACACTCTGACGTGTGATGTCTCAGCGTAGCAGCGAAGCGGATCCGTTGGCGACCGATGCCGCGGCAACCGATCCGGGCACGGCCGGTGCCGAGAGCGGTCCGGAGACCGGTGGCTCGGTCCGGCCCGCGCCGGCGAACGCGATCGGCGAGGAGCGGATCCTGGACGCGGCGTACGAGCTGCTGCTGGCGATCGGGATGCGCCGGATGACGATGGCCGATATCGCCCGGCATGCCGAGGTCTCCCGCGCGACCCTCTACCGCCGCTGGCCGAACGTGCAGGCCGTGGTCGCCGCGCTGATGACGCGGGAGTGGACCACCGCGCTGATGTCCGCGTTCCAGCCGGACGCCGCCGACGGCAGGTCCCGGCTGGTCGAGGGTGTGGTCGAGGTGGTCGCGCGGACCCGGGTGCACCCGCTGATGCGCAAGATCATCGAGCTCGACCCCGAGTTCCTGACGCCGTACCTGCTGGAGCGGCGGGGGAGCAGCACGGTCGCCCACCTCGCCCTGGTCGAGGAGGGGATCAAGGCCGGTCAGGCGGACGGTTCGATCCGGGCCGGCGATCCGGTCTGGCTGGCCCGGCAGATCATCCTGATCTCGCTCGCCTCCGCCGTGTCGGGTCCGGTGATGGCGTCGCTCGAGGAGTATCCGCGGCTGGACGAGGAGCTGCGTTCGATGCTGACCAGGTACCTGACGCCATGATCGCGGTGGGCAACGCCAGCCTGAACGCGGCCCGCCGGACCCGTGAGCTGGACTGGCTGGACACGACCGGCGAGGTCGACGTGCTGGTGATCGGCGGTGGCGTCACCGGCGTCGGCGTCGCGCTGGACGCGGCCGCGCGCGGGCTCACCGTTGCCCTCGTGGAGAAACATGATCTGGCCTTCGGCACCAGCCGGTGGAGCTCGAAACTGGTGCACGGCGGCCTGCGGTACTTGGCATCCGGGCATGTCGGGATCGCGTACGAGAGCGCCGTCGAGCGCGGCATCCTGATGAAGACGACGGCACCGCACCTGGTCCGCCCGGTCCCGCAGATCGCGCCTTGGTTGCCGCAGGCAACGTTCGTGCAGGCGGCGTTGCTGCGCTCGGCCTTCTTGGGCGGCGACGTGCTGCGGACCTTCGCGCACACCTCGGACGACTACCTGCCGCACTCGCGCCGGATCAGCTCGGCCGAGATCCTCCGCTATGCGCCGACGCTGCGACCGTCCGGCCTGCGGGGCGGCTTCCTGACCTGGGACGGGCAGTTGTACGACGATGCGCGGCTGGTCGTCGCGATCGCGCGCACGGCCGCGTCGTACGGCGCTCGGGTGCTGACGTACTGCGCGGCCGAGCAGGTGACCGGTTCGGGTGCGGTCGTGGTCGACCAGTTCTCCGGCCGGCGGATCGACGTGGCGGCGCGGATGGTGATCAACGCGACCGGGATCTGGGCCGACCAGGTTGCCTCGGGCATCAAGTTGCGGCCGAGCCGGGGGACGCATCTGGTGTTGCCGCAGTCGGCCTTCGGCGGCCTGTCGGCGGTGCTCACGGTGCCGGTGCCGGGGGAGTTGCGCCGGGTGGTGATGGCGATTCCGGCGCCGGAGGGCCGGGTGTACGTCGGGCTGACGGACGAGGACGCGCCCGGGCCGGTGAGCGACGTACCGGAGGCGACCGATGCCGAGATCGACTTCCTGCTGGCGACCATCAACACGGCGGTGCGTACTCCGCTGACCCGTGCGGATCTGCTCGGGACGTATGCGGGGCTGCGGCCATTGCTCGATACCGGGCACCAGCCGGGTGAGCACAAGACGGCCGACATCTCTCGGCGGCATGCGGTGCTGACCAGTGCGGACGGGATCGTGACGATCGTGGGCGGCAAGCTGACGACGTACCGGCGGATGGCGCAGGACGCGCTCGACACGGCGCTCGGTCAGTCGTCGGTCGAGGTACGGCGGCCGTGTCTGACCCATCGGATCCCGCTGGTCGGGGCGGCGGATCGGGTCAGACTGGCGGCTGTTCGTGCTCCTGGCCGCTTCGTCGAGCGGTATGGGATGGAGGCGCCCGAGGTGATCGCCGGGGATCCGTCGCTGCTGGTGCCGATCGCACCTGGGCTGGCCACGACGCAGGCGGAGCTGCGGTTCGCGGTGCGGCACGAGGGTGCGATGACCGAGGACGACGTACTGGATCGCCGGACCCGGATCGGGCTGTCGGCGGCCGATCGCGCGGTTGCGCTCCCGGCGGCGCAGGCGGCCTTCGCCTCGGTCTGAGCCCGGCTGCAGGTTTTTGGCACTGTGGATAACCGGTTGGGTGATTCCCCGGTCGCTGTAACTTAGCTGTAGCGGCGGCCTGGGGAGGTGAGGATCGTGAGTCAGCCGTATCCGGGGCAGTATCCCGTTCGGCCGATGGTTCCGATCGCACAGCCGAAGTACCGGCCGCTGCGGCGGATCGCGCTCGCCAGCATCGTGCTGATGGGCCTCACTGTGGTGGCCGCCGTGATCCAGGCCGTCGTCATGTGGACGTCGTACGACGAGGTCAAGCGGTTCATCTACGGCCTGCTGTCGGAGGAGGAGCTCGACCGCGGGGTCCAGTCGATCGCCGGCACCGGGCCGCTGCTCGACTTGTCCGGCTACCTGTTCCTGGCGACCGGGATCGCGTTCTTGATCTGGCTCTGGCAGGCGCGGGAGAACACCGAGGTGCTGAAGTCCGCGTTCGCGTACCAGGGTGGGTTCAGCTCCGGTCCCAGCGCGCATCGGCATGAGAAAGGCTGGGCGATCGGCGGTTGGTTCTGTCCGATCGTGCAGTTCTGGTATCCGCTGCAGGTGGTCGAAGACGTGGTCACCGCCAGCGAGCCGGCGCACCAGCCCGGCGCCGCGCGATCCGGCCGGATCCGCACGCTGCTCTATGGCTGGTGGGGGACATGGACCGGGTTCTGGGTGATCCTGGTCGGCGGTGGGGCGGTCGCGATGATCAGCTTCATCTCCTGGATCGTCCGGCTGGTCAGCGCCGCCGATGCCGCGGACGCGGCCGGCGACTACGTGGACATCTACGATCTGCAGGACTTCATGGTCCGCGTCGCCCTGGCGGTGAACATCGGCTTCACCGTCGCCACGATCCTGCTGATCGTCGCCGGCATCACGGTCTCACTGCTCATGCACCGGGTCACCTCTTGGCAGGACGGCCGCGTTCCCGTGGGCGGTCCGCCCCTCGGCCCTGCCCTGCCCGACCACTCGCCTTCGCATCTCCCACCCGTCCGCCCACAGGACGGTCCACCACCAGGCGGCCCGCCGCAGTACGCGCCCCGCCCGAGTTTCCCCACCTACGCGACGAATCCGTCAGGCCCCAACGCCCGCCCGCAGACCTACGGCCCCGAGCAGTACGGCGGCACGACCGCGCACCCCACCTACGGCCCCGGCACCTACCGAGGAACCACCGGCCACCTGGCCCCCAACACCACCAGCTCGGTCGCCCAAGCCGCCACCGCCCCCGGTCCCCACGGCCCAGGCGGCTACGGCGGCACCCTCGGCACCAGCCCAACCACAATCCCAACCGCCCGCCCCGGCCCTGGTCAGTCGGGCCCTGGTCAGTCGGGGCCTAACCACCCGGGGCCGAACGGATCCGGGTCCTCACTCGTCGGCCCGCCCACGACTCACCAACCACCGCGAGCGGACCATCCAACCGACCCGATCCCCACTACTGGACCCGACCAGGACCCACCGCCCGGCGGCGCCACCCCCTGGCAACCGCCTCACTAGGCCAACGCCGCGCCTTCGCTGGTCAGCCGACATACGGCTGCGGTCGCGTCGTCGTGACGTTTGCCCCGGAAGCTCGCCGGATCCGCCGCGGTGTCGTAGGCCCGCACGCGATCGATCAACACCTGCGGCCCCGCGGACTCCAGCAGATCCACCAGCTCTTCCCACGTGTGCCCGTACCGCTCGGCGTACCGGGAAGCCCCGTCCGTCAGCAACGCGATCACCTCGACCTCGCCGCGATCCGTCGTACCGGCGACCGCCTCGTACGCCGCCTTCGGCTCGGTGCTCGCCACCCAGAATCCGCCCGGCTGGTTCCGCAACCGCCGGACCGCCGCGAAGGTCCACTCCGGCAACAACTCGATCCGGTTGTCCGCCACGACCGAGACCACGCCGGCCGGCGACCGCAGAACGACCGGCGAATCCGCCAGCACCAGATGTTCGACAACCTCCGAACCCACCCGAACCATCGAAACGGTCGACGACGGACTGTCCGGATTCGTCAGGTCACACGTATCGGCGTGCTCAGCACAAACCGCGCTGATCGCATCCGCGAGGATGTCGGCCAGCGGCGCCCGCGACCTCCCGAGCAGCGGCACCGCCAGCTGCCCACCGAGCTGCCCGACCAACCACGCCACGTCATGCCGGCACCCCGATTCGACCCCCGCCGGCGCAGTCGCCCCATCCAGCACCACCACGAAGTCAGGCCCGGTCAGCACCAGATCTTCATTCACCGAGGGCGGTACACGGTCAGGCGCAGGCCAACAAGCCGAACGAATCTCCACCCGGCCCATTCAATCCCGAGCCGTCCAGGTGTCCTGCAGCGACTGGTCAAGGGGGATCCGGCAGGACCAACCCAGGTGCTTCTCGATCAGCGTCGTGTCGGCCTGCTGCCAGGGAACGGCATCCGCCGGCGAACCCGCATGCCCCGCATGGACGGATCCCTCGACCAGCTTCGTCTCGGTCCCGCTGAGCTCGATCAGGCGGTTGACGACGTCGCGGGCGAGTGCGGCGCGCCCCGAGCCGACGTTCAGCACCGGCGGCAGTTTCGCCTCGGCTGTCGCCACCGCGATCACCGCCTCGGCGACGTCCCGGACGTCGACGTAGTCCCGCCACGCCTCCAGCGAACCCAGTTCCAGCGTGTCCGTCGTCCCGAGCAGCCGGATGACCCGGCCGAGCAACGTACTCGGCGGCGATCCCGGCCCGGTGATGTTGAACGACCTCACCACCACGGCGTCCGCCCCGTTCCGCTGCGCGCGCAGTACCAGCTCGGATCCGGCCAGCTTGGTGAACCCGTACGCCGCTCCCGGCCGGAGCTCCGTCTGCTCGTCCTGACTCGTCCCGTACGCCGCCCCGCCGTACTCCGCGGCTGAGCCGATCTGGATGAAGCGAGCGTTGTTCGCCGTCCGGTGCATCGACGAGAGCAGCGCCTCCACGGCGACCACGTTGCCCCGGGTCAGCGCCAGGGTGTCGCCGTGGGTCGCAGCGGCCGCGTTGATGATCACGGTCGGCTTGTACAGGCCGAGCTGGGTGTCGAGTGCGTAGCAGTGCCCGGTGGCGAGATCGAACCGCCGATGTGGATCGCCGGTACTCCGGGTCATGCCGCGGTGCTCGATCCCGCGATCGGCGAGCAGCGCGCAGATCCGGGCACCGAGGAACCCGCCGGCGCCGAACACCATCACCCGTTCTGATCCGGTCACCTGGCCCATCTTGCCCGCTGTCGTTGTCGATCCCCTGAACTTTGTCCGTCGGGGTCGTCACAATGCTGGGTGAGACAGGAGGCCGGACCGCCGCACGATGGTGCTCCGGGCCGCTCCAGGGAAGGAGTGCCGTGGCCGACCGGCTGCACGGGCGTCCCGCGCCCAAGACCGAATCCACCATCCGCGACTGGGAGGATGCCGACCCGTCCGGGCAGACCTTCACCAAGGTGCTGTTCATCGATTCCGACCTGACCGAGGTGACCAACCAGGGCGGCGTGTTCGAGGAGTGCACCTTCCGCGGCGTCCGGTTCAACGCATCCGTCCACACCGACGCCGCGTTCGTGAACTGCACATTCGTCCGCTGCTCGTTCTTCGACTCGGCTTTCACCCGCTGCAAGCTCATGGGCAGCCTGTTCGACGACTGCACGTACAACCTGATGAAGGTCGACGGCGGCGACTGGTCCTTCACCGGCCTGCCCGGGGCGGACCTGCGCGGTACCGAGTTCACCGGTGTGAAGCTCCGTGAGGCCGACCTCACGGGCCTCCGCGCCTCGAAAGCCGTGTTCCGCAACGTCGACCTGTCCGGGGCCTACCTCCATCAGGCCGATCTGTCCGGCTGCGACCTCCGCGGCTCGGACCTGTCCACCGTCGATCCACTGACAGTCGCCCTCAAAGGCGCCATCGTCGACCTCCCTCAGGCGATGACCATCACCCAGTCCCTCGGCCTGGAGGTTCGCCCCTGACTGTGGATAACTCCAGCGCTATGACCCGGCTATCCCCAGATTTCGTCCACAAGCTGTGGATAACCTCCCACTCTCCGTGGTCATCATCCACCGTCACCCCGCCAGACGGCGTCAATCGGCACCCACGCATGTACCGGAGAACAGCCGACCCCAGCCGCGCACACCGGCGTACGGCGGGACTCAGCGCAGCCGTGCCATGGGGTGGAGTGGGTTCGTCCGGGCGGTGACCGGGACTGGAGACAGCTCCTGCCGTCGATGCCGAGCGGCCGGCCGCCCTCGTGTCGCCAGCAGCGCGCCATGGTCCACGACGTACACCGGGACGGTGAGCACCCGCCCTCGACTGATGATCGCCTGGACGCCCGCGGCCAGCCCGACGCCCGCGAACGCTCCGGCCGTGTTCGCGATCAGGTCGTGCAGCTGACACGACCGGCCGAGTTGCGGTACCAACGCCTGGATCGCCTCCACCGCGGCCGACAAGCCGATCCCGGTTGCGATCCCGTCCGCCGGCCGCCCACAGGCCAGCGTGAGCATCCCGGCGACGGGCACGAACAGCAGCACGTTCAGCAGCCCCTGCACCGACGTCAGGCCACCCGTCGTGGCCAGGTGGGTGCCGCAGCTGCCGAGGCCGTTCAGCCGGTTCGCGGTCGGGCTGAGGGTCGCCGCCAGTACGAGTGCGAACGCGGCCGGCATCAGTACGGAGGCGAGCCGTGGCACCACTCCGTCACCGCGACGCCGGGCGGCCGACACCGCGATCGGGATCGCCATCCCGGTGAGAACGAGCCAAGTGTCCAGCAGGTGCGGGATGCCGCGATAGGTCTCGAGCACGTGTCCGGATCCTCCGTCGTCGACCGGTTTCACGCGCGCCAGACCGGACCCCGCGTGAGCACAGCGTCAAAGGAACGTCGCCGAAAACTTCCTCATCAGACGATCGGCTGACAGTTCCGCCGCTCGCTAGTGAGTTCCGGACATCGCAAACAAACAGTGCACACCCCGTGACAATCCGTACCCGAACTGTCACGACTTTTCAGTAGCCCAAGGCAACAACCTAGTTGCCCCCAGCAACCTCACCGCGGCGCTGACTTGGCGGCGTCGGAGCGGCAACTGTTGATGAGACCTTCAGTTTCGTGGTCCCCTGATCCGGGTTCTCATCATGCTGGTTGCCGATCAGAGGGGTACGAGCTGTGAAGATCAAGCATCGGATGATCGTTCTCGAGGCGGCGGATCTCCACGCGGAGAGCGCGTTCTGGGCCGGGCTGCTGGGCGGCACCGTCGAGGCGAACCAGCGATGGCACAACATCTGGGTCGATGGGGACTGGCAGCTCGGAGTCCAGCTGGCGCCGAATCACGTCCCGCCCAGGTGGCCCGACGACACTTCGCCGCAGCAGATCCACCTCGATTTCTACCTCGAGGATCTCGAAGCCGGGCATGAGCGGGTGCTGGAACTGGGCGGGCGATTGTTGAAGGCGGCCGACGACTCCGCCGTACCGTCAGGCTTCCGGGTCTACGCCGATCCCGCCGGCCATCCGTTCTGCCTGTGCTGGCTCCCCTCACAGGCGTAACCAGAGGTCAAGACTGGATCAGGCTGTCATCGGCTTGCGATAAAGGACGCATCGCCTCAGTGGACCCACTGCTACCTCTGGGTCGTCGAAGTCCTCGGCCGGGTCGGTGGTCATGCCGATCCGCTGCATCACAGCCTGCGAGCGCAGGTTCGTCGTCGTGGTGATCGCCAGGATCTCAGGCATCCGGTGCGTGTCGAAGCCGTACCGCAGTACGGCGAGCGCCGCCTCCGTGGCGTACCCGTGCCCCCATGCCGACCGGGCCAGCCGCCAACCAGCCTCCACGCCTGTGAACGGCATCCCCTCGTCCACCGTGTCCAGGCCGGCGAACCCGACGAATTCGCCCGTGTGGCGAACCTCCACCGCCCAGAACCCGAAGCCGTTGCGGTCCAGATCGTCCTGGAAGCTGCGCACCGAGGCCGCCGCCTCCTCGGCGGTGAGCAACGGCCCGAGATACTCCCGGACCTCCGGGTCGGCGTTCATCGCTGCCCACGGCGCCAGGTCGGACTCCCGCCAGTCCCGCAGAACCAGCCGATCAGTAATGATCTCCACCACCCGGCGAAACTATCCGCCCCCTCCAAGCCGAGCAAAGCATTATCCGAGCCACACCTTGCCCTCGCCCCGGGGCACCGAGCTAGCGGGATAGTGCGGCGACGCAGCGTTTTGGGGCGCTGCAACGTTCAAGGGGTAGGACAACCCCGTAGTTGGGAGTCGGGTGTGGAGTTCGACGAGTACGTGGCGGCCCGCGGGCAGCAGTTGGTGCGGCTGGGCTACGTGCTGTCGGGTGACCGATACCGCGCCGAAGACCTGACACAGGAAGCTCTGATGAACGCCTATCGGCATTGGCGGCGTGTACGAGGCATGGACGATCCACACGCCTACGTACGCCGTGCCCTGGTCAACGCGCATGTGTCGGCGGCCCGACGTAGCTCCTCCCGCGAGACACCTCGGGTGCTGCCTGCGTCGGACCACTCGGAACCTGATCCGGCGTTGGCGGTGACTGAGCACGACGCGATGTGGCGCGCGCTGATCCAGCTACCGCTCCGGGAGCGGACGGTGATCGTCCTGCGGTACTACGAGGATCTCGACCATGCCTCGATCGCGGCCGTGCTCGGGATCAAGGAATCCACCGCCCGAGCGACTGCGAGCAGGGCGCTCGCCGCGCTGAGAGCGGCCCACGATCCGGCGATCGTCAAGGGAGCTGACGATGACCATGACAGATTTTGAACGCGAACTTCGCGCGATCCTGATCGAGGTAGGCGAGCGGGCGCCGGTGGTCGAGGACCTCGTCAGCCGAGCAGCCACGCCCGTTCGCCGCCGCCGCACCTGGCTGGCATCCGGCCTCGCCGCGGCAACCATGGCTGCGGTCGGAGTCACCATTGCCGTCACCACGCCGGCCGGGAACGAGCCCGCGGGGGTGTCGACGTCCAGCACATCGGCATCGACGCAGACGCAGGCCGAGGCGCTGCTTGGCAGCTGGCGGCCAGTCGACATCGTCGGGTTCGACAACTCGAAACTCCCGCCCTCCGGGCCGCCGGCGGCCGACCGCGCGCCGAACATCGGGTTCACGAGCGATGGGCGATGGCATGGTTCGGACGGGTGCAACGGGATCGGCGGAACCTACCGCGCCGGCGACGACGGATCAATCAGCGCGGATGCCGGCCCTCAGCACCTGATCGGCTGTGACAACGTCCCCAACTCAATAGTGCTTCAACGGGCAGTACGGTTCGCGATCGACGGCCGCTCGCTCACCTTCTCCGCGGCTGATGGACAACGGCTCGGAACCTACGAGCGGGTGTGACTGCGGCACGCGGAGTCGCCGCGAGGTTCGGAGCTGGAACGGGAGAATCGGGCGCCGACCAGCGGAGTGATGGTGGAGACGAGGGGACTCGAACCCCTAACCCCTGCCTTGCAAAGGCAGTGCTCTGCCAGTTGAGCTACGCCCCCGTGGGGGTGATCAGCGGCCCGGGGTGACCGGGTCGACGGCCTCGGCCCAGAGGTCCTTGTCGGCGCGGGACTGCTGGGTCTTCTTGTACGCGAAGTATCCACCGATGCTCGCTACCAGGACCAGCAGAACCTTCTTCAGCACCGGGACTCCTCGGATCGGTGTGTCGATCAGTTGGGGATGGTGGGCCTAACTGGACTTGAACCAGTGACCTCTGCCTTATCAGGGCAGCGCTCTAACCGTCTGAGCTATAGGCCCGCAGTGCGGGATCGAACCCGGGAGAGATTACCGCACTCGGGCCCTGTCTCCCAAACCGGTTCCGATCGGCCCGACGGCAGCGGGGATCGGAACCGGAACCAGGCGGTCAGTCCTCCGACGCGAGCGTCACCTCGAGGCCGCCCAGCAGGGTGGCCGCGATGTTGTAGAGGAACGATCCGAGCGTCGCCAGCGCGGTGAGGATCAGCACATCCGCGCAGGCGAGCAAGGTGGTGAAGCCCATCACCTTGCCGGTGTTGATGTAGTTCTCGATCCGGAACGGTTCGGCGGACGGCGTACCGAGAACCTCGGACACAGTGTTGTTGATGTTGTCGAACACGCCGGCCGCGCCGATCGCCGACCAGACGATGAACACCGCGACCCAGGTCACGATGCCGAACGCGATCGACAGCAGGAACGACGTCTTCATCACCGACCACGGGTCCAGCCGGGCCAGCCGCAGCCGCGCCTTGCGGACCTGACCGCGAGTCGACGGCCGCGGCGCCGGTTCGGTGGCCGCCGACGGCCTCGGCTTGTCGGTGCTCGCCGCCTCCTTGACCGCGGCGGCCTTGTCCAGCACGGCCTGCTTCGCCGCGCTGACCCGATCGCCGAACGTCTCGGTCGACTTCGCCGAGGGCGACGACAGCTTCCCGGTCTGCCCGTACGCCGGGGTCGCGGGCTGCCCGGGAGTCGCCGGACCGGAGGTCAGCCTCGGTTCGGGCCGGCCGGGCGTGCTCGGAGTCACCGAAGCCGGCCGCTGGCCCACCGGAGACTGCCCCGCCTTCGCCGCGGGGACCGCCAGACCAGGCTGACCGACACCCGGATGTGTCGAGATCGGCGGGATCGATGACGACTGGATCGAGGGCGACGGCTGCGACTGCTTCGAGACCGGGCGGACCGGCGGCTGCTGCGGCGGCCGCGCCGGCTTGGATCCGACCGAGGACCCGGGCTTGGACCCAGACGAACCTGGCTTCGACCCGGCCGACGACGGACCGGACTGCGATCCGCCCGACGGTCCCGGCTGCGATCCCCCCGGCTGCGGCTGGTTCACCGTCCGGGGCTGGGGGCGGAGATCCGTCGGATTTTGGGCCGCCTTCTGCCCGTTCGGCGTACCTGGCCGCGGCTGGGAACCGCCGGCCCGTCCGTTGGAGGCCGGTCCGGCCGGTGGGTTGGACGGCGCCTTCCCGTTGCCGCCCTGGGGCGACCGCTGGGATTTGGCGTTGTCCGCACCATCAGGCCATGTCGGCCTCGCACGGTTGGTCATCAGATGCCCTCCTGGCCGGCTTCGTCGTCATCGACGGTAGCCGTGCCGTCGGCGTCAGTCGAATGGTTGTCACCATCCTGGACGCTCTCAGGGGTGGTTTCGGTTGTCGAACCGTCCACATCCTGGGCATCCTCGACCGCATCCGCGCTGATCACGACACCCTCCTCACTCACCGTGAGGTCGGTGTTATGAGCGATCGCGACCACCGCGTCCGACTCGCCGACGCCGGCGAACTTCACGC
Organism: Kribbella caucasensis; assembly: GCF_004361855.1. Taxonomy (GTDB): domain Bacteria; phylum Actinomycetota; class Actinomycetes; order Propionibacteriales; family Kribbellaceae; genus Kribbella; species Kribbella caucasensis. The sequence continues at coordinate 707,264 of NZ_SNWQ01000001.1, read as the reverse complement.
CCATCGTGTCGCGGCCCTTCACCGGCACGCTGTCCACCCGGCTCCGGACGACCTGGCCGCTGGACTTGATCGCCAGCACCTGGTCGCCGTCCCCGACGATGATCGCGCCGACCAGCGAGCCACGCTCGTCGTTCAGCTTGACCGCCTTGATCCCGAGCCCACCACGCCCCTGCTGCCGGTACTCCGAGACCCGGCTGCGCTTGGCGTAGCCGGCATCGGTGACGGTGAAGACGTACTGCTCGTCCTCCTCCGTCCCGGCCCGGATCACCGACATCGACAGCAGTTCGTCGCCGGGGCGGAACTTCATCCCGGTGACGCCGGAGGTGGCCCGGCCCATCGGCCGCAGCTGCTCGTCGTTCGCGGTGAACCGGATCGACTGGCCCTTCCTCGACACCAGCAGCAGGTCGTCCACGGCGGTCGCCAGGTCGGCGCCGATCAGCTCGTCGTCCTCCTCGCGGAAGTTCACCGCGATGATGCCGCTCTGCCGGGCGGAGTCGTAATCGGTCAGCGCGGTCTTCTTGACCAGCCCCCGCTTGGTGGCGAGCACCAGGTAGTCGGACTGCTCGTAGTCGCGCAGGGTCAGCACCTGGGCGATCTCCTCGTCCGGCTGGAACGAGAGCAGACCGGCCACATGCGATCCCTTGGCGTCCCGCGCCGACTCGGGCAGCTGCCACACCTTGGCCCGGTAGACCCGGCCTTTGGTGGTGAAGAACAGCATCCAGTGGTGGTTCGTGGTGGCGAAGAAGTGGCCGATCTCGTCCTCGGCCCGCATGGTCGCGCCGCGAACTCCCTTGCCGCCGCGGTTCTGGACGCGGTACAGGTCAGTCTTGGTCCGCTTGGCGTAGCCGCCGCGGGTGATGGTGACGACGACGTCCTCGTCCGGCACCAGGTCCTGGACGGACAGGTCGCCGTCGGCCGCGATGATCTCGGTACGCCGCTCGTCGCCGAACTTCTCCACGATCTCGGCCAGCTCGTCGCGGACGATGTTCCGCTGCCGGATCGGGCTGGCCAGGATGTCCTCGAGGTCGGCGATGACGGCCTCGAGCTCGTTCAGCCGGTCGATGATCTTCTGCCGTTCGAGGGCGGCCAGCCGGCGCAGCTGCATGTCCAGGATCGCCTGGGCCTGGATCTCGTCGATCTCCAGCAGCGAGATCAGGCCGGTCCGGGCGTCCTCGACGTCCGGGCTGCGCCGGATCAGGGCGATCACCTCGTCCAGCGCGTCGAGCGCCTTGACCAGACCGCGGTAGACGTGGGCCTGCTTCTCGGCCTCACGCAGGCGGTACCGGGTCCGCCGCTGGATGACCTCGATCTGGTGCTCAAGCCAGTGCGTGATGAACAAGTCCAGGCTCAGCGTCCGCGGCACACCGTCGACCAGGGCGAGCATGTTGCAGCCGAAGGTGTCCTGCAGTTGCGTGTGCTTGTAGAGGTTGTTCAGCACGACCCGGGGCTGGGCGTCGCGCTTCAGCACGATCACCAGGCGCTGGCCGGTCCGGGACGAGGTGTCGTCCCGGATGTCGGCGATGCCGCTCATCTTGCCGGTGTTGACCAGCTCGGCGATCTTCTGCGCCAGGTTGTCCGGGTTGACCATGTACGGCAGCTGGGTGACGACCAGGCTGGTGCGGCCCTTCGCGTCTTCCTCGATGTCCACCACCGCGCGCATCGTGACGGAGCCACGACCGGTGCGGTAGGCGTCGTCGATGCCCTTGTAGCCGACCACCAGGGCGCCGTTCGGGAAGTCCGGGCCCTTGATGTGCTCCATGCAGGCGGCCAGGATCTCCTCCTGGCTGGCGTCCGGGTTCTCCAGGCACCAGTTCGCGGCGGCGGCGACCTCGCGCAGGTTGTGCGGCGGGATCTGGGTCGCCATCCCGACGGCGATACCGGCCGAGCCGTTCACCAGCAGGTTCGGGAAACGGCTGGGCAGGATCACCGGCTCCTGCGAGCGACCGTCGTAGTTGGGGCGGAAGTCGACCGTCTCCTGGTCGATGTCGCGCACCATCTCCATCGCCAGCGGAGCCAGCCGGCACTCGGTGTACCGCATCGCGGCGGCCGGGTCGTTACCCGGCGAGCCGAAGTTGCCCTGGCCCTGGATCATCGGCGCCCGCATCACCCACGGCTGCGCCAGCCGGACCAGGGTGTCGTAGATCGCCGAGTCGCCGTGCGGGTGGTACTGACCCATCACGTCACCGACGACACGCGAGCACTTGGAGAAGCCACGGTCCGGCCGATAGCCGCCGTCGTACATCGCGTAGAGGATGCGGCGGTGCACCGGCTTGAGGCCGTCACGGACCTCGGGCAGGGCGCGGCCGACGATGACGGCCATCGCGTAGTCGAGGTACGACTGCTGCATCTCCGTCTGCAGATCGAGCGGCTCGATCCGGTCGTGTCCCGGCGAAGTGGGGGTCTCGGTCATCTCGTCCCGTTCGGTTCAATACGTCGGTCAGTACGGCGAAGCTGTGGTGGCCGCCCGGCGGCCCGGGCGGCGGTCCTCAGATGTCGAGGCTGCGCTAAATATCAAGAAAGCGGACGTCCTTGGCGTTGCGCTGGATGAAGTTCCGGCGGGCCTCGATGTCGTCGCCCATCAGCGTCGCGAAGGTCTCGTCGGCCCTCGCGGCGTCGTCCAGGGTGATCTGCAGCAGCACCCGGTTGGCCGGGTCCATCGTGGTCTCCCACAGCTCCTGCGCGTTCATCTCACCCAGACCCTTGTAGCGCTGGGTCCCGTTCTCCTTGGGCAGCTTCTTGCCCGCCTCGAAGCCGGCCGCCATCAGGCCGTCCTTCTCCCGCTCGGTGTAGGCCAGCTCGTGCGGCCCGTTGCTCCAGCGGATCTTGTACAGCGGCGGCTGCGCGGCGTACACGTGACCGCGCTCGATCAGCGGCCGCATGAACCGGAACAGCAGGGTCAGCAGCAGGGTCCGGATGTGCTGGCCGTCGACGTCGGCGTCGGCCATGATCACGATCTTGTGGTACCGCAGCTTCTCCTCGTCGAAGTCCTCGTGGATGCCGGTACCGAGGGCGGAGATGATCGCCTGCACCTCGTTGTTCTGCAGCACCTTGTCGATCCGGGCCTTCTCGACGTTCAGGATCTTGCCCCGGATCGGCAGGATCGCCTGGAACTTCGGGTCCCGGCCGCCCTTCGCGGAGCCGCCCGCCGAGTCACCCTCGACGATGTAGACCTCGCACTCCTCCGGATTGGTCGACTGGCAGTCGGACAGCTTGCCCGGCAGCCCGCCGCCACCCAGCAGGCCCTTGCGGTTGCGGGCCAGGTCGCGCGCCTTGCGGGCGGCGATCCGGGCGCTCGCGGCCGCGGTCGCCTTGCGGATGATCTCGCGGCCCTCGGTCGGGTTCTGCTCGAACCAGGCGCCCAGCCGGTCGTTCACGACCTTCTGGACGAAACCCTTGACCTCGGTGTTGCCGAGCTTGGTCTTGGTCTGGCCCTCGAACTGCGGCTCGCCCAGCTTGACCGAGATGATCGCGGTCAGGCCCTCCCGGACGTCGTCACCGGTGAGCCTGTCCTCTTTCTTCTTGATCATCCCCTGGTCCTCGCCGAACGAGTTGACCAATGAGGTGAGCGCGGCGCGGAACCCCTCTTCGTGGGTGCCGCCCTCGTGCGTGTTGATCGTGTTCGCGAACGTGTGCACGGACTCCTGGAACGATCCGCTCCACTGCATCGCGAGCTCGAGGCTGAGGTTGTCCTCGTTCTGCGCGGCCTCGAAGGCGATCACGTCGCGGTGCACGGTCTCGCGGGTCCCGGTCAGGTACTTCACGAAGTCGATCAGGCCGTCGTCGTACCGGAACGACTGCTCGACCGGGTTGCCGTCCTCGGTGTGGTCCGGCCGCTCGTCCCGGATCACGATCTCCAGGCCCTTGTTCAGGAAGGCGTACTCGCGGAAGCGGGTGGACAGCGTCTCGTACGAGTAGGTGGTGGTCTCGAAGACGTCCGGGCTGGCCCAGAAGGTGACGGTGGTGCCGTGGCCGTCGGACGGGCCGATCTCTTCCAGGTCCGCGTCCGGGACGCCGATGGTGAACGACTGGGTGTATTCCTTGCCGTTCTGCTCGACGTCGACCCGCAGCCGGGTGGACAGCGCGTTCACCACGGACACACCGACACCGTGCAGACCGCCGGACACCTTGTACCCACCGCCGCCGAACTTGCCGCCGGCGTGCAGCACGGTCAGTACGACGGTGACGGCCGGCTTGCCCTCGGACTCGACGATGCCGACGGGGATGCCACGGCCGTTGTCCTTGACCCGGACTCCGCCGTCGGCCAGCAGGGTGACGATGATCTTGTCGCAGTACCCGGCGAGGGCCTCGTCCACGGCGTTGTCAACCACCTCGGTGACCAGGTGATGCAGACCCCGCTCACCGGTGGACCCGATGTACATACCGGGACGCTTCCGGACCGCGTCGAGGCCCTCGAGGACCTGGATCGCGCTCGCGTCGTACTCCTTCTCCACGAGACTGGAGGGGATCACGCTGTCTGGTACGACGGTGCCGATGCTGTCGGCGGACGGGTTTGCGTCGATCTCGGTCGGCTCGTCGGTCACCGTCTGTTGTCCTCCTCGGACCCCGCGTACACGGGGCATCGATGCACAGTGGAAGCCGCCCCTACCGTCCCGGACCTCGGACCCTGTTTCCGGCCCGTCGGTGGCCTGATCAGTAGCAGCGGCTCTCTCAACGGCCCCAGTCTACCTGTCGAGCGAAGCAGAACCGGCCATGAGGCGGCCGAAACTGTGGACAGGGCGTCTTTTCTCCCTCCTCGCCATGTCCCCTCTCGCGGGTGGGGGCTCGGAAAGCGCTCACGGGCGCTCAGTGGCTTCTGACCGACTTGTCCCTGACCGTCTGATTTCCGAGACCCGGACCGGCGATCCGACCGGGGATCCAACCGTGATCCGGCCGGGTTCCGGAACCACCCGGCCGCCGCACCCACCGGCGCTTAGGATCACTGCCGTGGAAAGTCTCGACGACGTCATCGACGCCATGATCGCCGACCGGGTGATCCACCGGCACCGCCGCAAATGGCTGATCGCCCTCGCCGTCGTCGTCGTACTCGCCGTGGTCATCTGGCTCACCGGCGGCTGGAAGGAGCACAAGGGCCGCTCGGTCCCCACGCTGACCGCCCCGGTCACGGTCGAGGCCGGCCGGTTCGAGTTCGGCTTCACCAGCGCCAAGATCATCCGCAAGCCGAAGGGTGAGTACAGCAAGGCCGAGACCCGTCTCGAGGTGTACCTCGACATCAAGAACATCGATGACGAGGAGCAGACGAGTACGTATATGTCCGGCGGGCTGCTGAAACTCGTTGTCGGCGGTGGCGAGGACCCGATCGACTCGAATGGCGCCACCTGCCATGACGAGCTGGGCTACGTCTTCGTCTACGGCCTGCCGTCGGAGTCCTGCTCGGCCAAGTTCGAGGTGCCGGTCGACTTCGACGCGAAGGAGGTCGAGATCGGCGTGATGGGCGAGCAGTACGACGCCGCCAGCGAGCTGACCGGCGCCACCGACGACAAGTACTGGGGGGCCGAGACAGCGATCAGCGTGGTCCGGCTGCCGACGACGATCGAGACGGAGGAGAAGTGAAGCTCTACCGTCCGGCGACCGTCGTGATCGGCGTCATCTTCGTCCTGCTCGGCGGTCTGACCCGGCTGGGCGAGCCCGAGCAGGTGTTCGACAAACAGGACCGGGTCGTCACCAGCGGCACGATCGGCGAGGAGCTCGAGTACGGCGACTCGAAGCTGACCATCACCCGGATGCGCTTCGTCAAGTCGTTCCAGGCGGACGAGTCCGACGACAAGATGGTGCAGACGAAGGGCATCTTCGTCGCGATCGAGTACGACGCCGTCCGCGGCGGCAAGGACCCCGGCACCAACAGCGTGATGCTGAGGGCCGACGGCGGCTCGGTCTACGAACCTGTGACCGAGGTGATCGGGGACAGCGTCAGCTTCCCCGAGCCCGGGTTCGCCCAGACCGGAGCCTTCGTGTTCGAGGTCAACCCGGCCGACGTGACCGGCCTGACCTTCTATCTGAAGAGGACCCAGTTCTTCAACTCGCTGGCCCAGGACCTGTCGATCGACCTCGCGGTGCCCAGCGAAGAAATCGCCCAACGGTCGATCGACGGCGCCGCCGACGAGTACGTGATGCCCGATGAGACCACCCGGGTGGCCGAATGAGAATCTCCAACCGCTTCTTCCGGCTGACGGCCCAGCTCTCGCTCCTGGTCGTGCTGCTCGGCCTGAGCGCGTACCTGTTGCTCCGGACCTACCTTGGCGACGAAGAACGGCTGTGGAACGAAGGTGCCGTCACGGAGGTGGTCGACGGCGGCCCGGTGACGATCGAGAAGGTGACCTGGAAGATCGATTCGATGCAGCCGTACACCCGGCTGGTCGACGAGGAGAAGAAGGCGATCGAGGTGGACGACAACGTCGCCGGCTCGGTCGTGATCCTGGTGACGGTCTCCGTCACCCCGCTGGACGGTCTGAAGATGAACGATGGCGGATTCACCTGTGACGCCGCGCTGCGCGACGATCGCGGCAACGTCTGGAAGAGCAAGGACGTGTTCCGGCTGCCGCTGTCCACCTATTGCGGGAACGACGACATGCCGATCAAGCGGAACGAGACCGGCAAGATCGCGAAGGTCTTCGTGGTGCCGGCGTCCGCAGTACCGCATCTGACCGGGATTCAGGTGGAGACCCGGGAAAAGTTCCGCCGGGTGCTGATCACCTTCTGATCCCAGTGCCGATCAGCCCGATGCTGATCAGCCCGGTACTACTCAACTCCGGGCGTCGGCCGCTTCGCCCTCGGTCTTGGCCGCTGCCGCCTGGGCGGCCTCCGCTCGGCGCTGCGCACTGACCGAGATACACATGTCGAACGCGGCCGCCAGCAGGGCGATCCGGAAGGTCTCGAACAGCACGTCCTTGATCAGCGAGGCGATCTCGTGGTTCATCAAGCCCCAGCGCTCGCCGTGGACGCCGAGCAGCCGCTGGATGCCCACGAACGTCCACTGGTCGCCGAGCGTGTAGAGGGTGTAGACCAGGCAGACCACGCCCAGGAAGACCGGACCGGATCGGACCAGCAGCCGGAACGCGTTCAAGGTGGGGTAGAACTTCTCCCGCAGCCCGCCGAGCAGCAGGTTGGGCGCCTTGTTGGTGAGCGCGACGATCCGGTTCGGCTGCTTCTCCACGACCGGCTGACCGCCCAGCCGCTGTTCCAGCCGTGTCCCGCGCAGAACTCCATGGCCGGACAGCACTCGGTGTCCGAACACGACTGTAGTGATCGCGAGCCAGGTCAGCGGCTCACCGACACCTTCCTTGAACAACGGCCACAGCGGGTCCCAGAAGAATCCCCAGAGGAACACGATTCCGTCCGGCACCGGGATGTTGATGCCGTCGAAGAAGTTATTGAAGGCGTCCCACCAGTCGAGGGTGAGGTACCAGAAGTTCCGCGCCTGGAACCACCCGATGAACTGATTCTTCGCCGACGGGAGCACCACGACGGTGATCAGCAGGAAGAACGCCTCGGCCCAGACCTGGACGAACTTGGCCGGCCGGCTCGGCCAGCGGTCGTCGATCGCCTCGACCACCCGGCGGAGGACCAGCAGGACGACGATGGCCGGCAGATAGCCCCGCCAGGCGTCGCCGGCGACGTTGAAGAACTGAGCACCCGGCTGGAGCCCGATCTGGACCATGTTGGTGGCCGACAGTTGCCCGATCTGATCCTCCAGAAAACCCCAGGCGGACCAGATGGCGACCAGCGGGAGCATCGTCACCGCCAGCAGCTCCATCAGGTTCTGCTGGGTCGGGTCGGAGGTCTCGTCCTCGTCGTCGCTGGCGGCGTCGCGCCAGCGGTAGAGCGAGTTGGCGCAGGTCCGGATCATGCCGACCGATGCGGCGATCTGGGCCAGCACACCGGCCGCGAACATCCCGAAGGCCAGGCTCTTGTGCTGATGTGCGCTGAGCCAGATGGCGCCGTTGACCGCGGCCCGGAAGCCGACGTAACCGGCCAGGAACCACATCACCAGGGGCAGCAGGTTCCGACACCACAGCCGGATGGTGTCTCCGACCAGGTGGACCAGCTCGCTGAGTCCCTCGACCATCGTGCGCATCGCGCCGATCCTAGGGGAGCCCCGGGTCGCGATCGCAACCGATCTCAGCCGTAGGTGTCTCTTGGACCGCGGCCGCCGCGGATGGTACGGGGACCCTTACGCCAGGTGGGGGTGTTGGGGCCTTGGACGGTGACGTGGGTGACGGTGCCGTCGCCCAGTTCGGCGTTGAGGCGGCGAACCAGCTCGGGGGCCAGCAGGCGGAGCTGGGTGGCCCAGGCGGTGGAATCGGTACGAACGGTGAGCTCGGTGTCGGTGTAGCTCTCCGGCTTGCAGTGTTCGGCCATCTCGGGGCCGACGATCGACGGCCAGCGGGCCATCACACCGTGCACGGCGACGTCGATCTCCCAGCCCTGGTCGCGCATCAGCCGGCCGAGGGTGTTCGTCAGCTTCTGCGGATCGCGGTCGTCAGGGCGGGCGCCGCTGACCTGGACGCCATCGGCGCGGCGCCTGCGGCGCTTGAGGACCGGTCTGGCCGGGCCGTTCTTGGCCGCGGCACTCTTCAACCGGCCGGCCAGCGACTTCGCCAGGTCGAGCCCCTGCGTGTCGTGCTCCGCTTCCTCGGGCAGCAGGCCCGACTCGACCTCGCTCTCGGTGCCGCTCTCAGGGCCGCTCTCAGAGGAATTCCGGGGTTCAGGCACGGCGAACCGTCCCGTCACCGACGTCGAACCGCTCGCCGGCCAGCTCATCCGGTACGTCGGCGCCGACCGCGGCCGTCACCAGGACCTGCTGGGCGGGCGCTACCAGCTCGGCCAGCCGGTTCCGCCGTTGCGAGTCGAGCTCGGCGAACACGTCGTCCAGGATCAGCACCGGCTCACCCCCGTCCGCCCTCAGCAACTCGTACGACGCCAGTCGCAGCGCGAGTGCGAACGACCAGGACTCACCGTGACTCGCGTACCCCTTGGCCGGCAAGTCCCCGAGCCCGAGCAAAATGTCGTCGCGATGCGGGCCGACCAGGGAGACCCCACGGTCCAGCTCGTCCTGCCGCTTCTCCCGGACCGCGTCGAGCAGGACCTGGGCGAGGTCGTCCCGCGACGTGACACCTGGCTCCAGCCGGACCGACGACTTGTACTCCAGCCGCGCATTACCCTTGCCCCGGGCAACAGCGTCGTACGAGCTGGAGACCAACGGTCGAAGGGATTCCAGCAGTTCGAGCCGGGTGGCGAGCAGCTCCGAACCGGACTTGGCCAGGTGCGAATCCCAGACCTCGAGGGTGCGGAGCTGCCCCTCGGCGGCGCCGGATCGGTTCTGCCGGCGTGCCATGGACGCGCTGCGCAGCAAGGAGTTCCGCTGTTTGAGCACGCGGTCGTAGTCCTGCCTGACGCCGGCCATCCGCGGCGATCGCAGGGTGAGCAGCTCGTCCAGGAACCGGCGCCGCTCGGACGGATCGCCCTTCACCAGCGCGAGATCCTCGGGCGCGAACAGCACCGTGCGGAGCAGGCCGAGCACCTCGCGCGGCCGGGGGACCGGTGAGCGGTTGATCCGGGCCCGGTTCGCCTTGCCCGGGTTGATCTCGAGCTCGACCACCACGTCCCGGTCGTACTCGGCGCGGATCTCGGTCCGGACGATCGCTCGCGGCGCACCGGCCCGGACCAGGGGCGCGTCGGTGGCGACCCGGTGCGAGCCGAGCGTCGCGGTGTAGTGGATCGCCTCGACCAGGTTCGTCTTGCCCTGGCCGTTCGGTCCGACGAAGGAGGTCACGCCCGGTGAGAGCTGGACCTCCGCCTGCTGGTAGGACCGGAAGTCGACCAGACCGAGGGCGGTGACATACACCTGCTGGTCTCAGTGCTTGATCGGCGGCGTCGCGTACGACGGGTCCTCGGCGCCCTTGACCGCGTGGCCGCCGAACTGGTTCCGCATCGCGGCGATCGCCTTCATCGCGGGGGAGTCCTCCTGCCGGGAGGCGAACCGGGCGAACAGCGACGCGGCGATGGCGGGCACCGGTACGGCGTTTTCGATGGCGGCCTCGACGGTCCAGCGGCCCTCACCCGAGTCGTCGGCGTACCCCCGGATCTTGTCCAGGTGGGTGTCCTCCTTGAGCGCGTTGACCATCAGGTCGAGCAGCCAGGACCGGATCACGGTGCCCTCGCGCCAGGAGTTGAACGCCTCCGGGACGTTGTCCACGACGTCGGCGGCCTCGAGCAGCTCGAAGCCCTCGGCGTACGCCTGCATGATCGCGTACTCGATGCCGTTGTGGACCATCTTGGTGAAGTGCCCGGCGCCGACCTTGCCGGCGTGCACGAAACCGAACTCGCCCTCTGGCTTGAGCGACTCGAAGATCGGCATCAGCGTCGTGATGGTGGCGGCCTCACCGCCGCACATCAGCGCGTAGCCGTTCTCCAGGCCCCAGACGCCGCCGGAGACGCCGCAGTCGACGAAGTTGATGCCCTTCTCGGCCAGCTGCGCCGCCCGCCGGGTGTCGTCGGTCCAGCGGCTGTTGCCGCCGTCGATCACGATGTCGCCCTCGGACAGCAGCTCGGCCAGCTCGGTGATCACCGGATCGATGGCCTGCACCGGCACCATCACCCAGACGACCTTCGGCTGATCTGTTGCGGTGAGCTTGCCGACCAGGTCGGTCAGGTCTTTGGCGTCGGAGATGTCCGGGTTGTGGTCGTAGCCGACCACGGTGTGGCCGGCGTTACGAATCCGCTGGCGCATATTGCCGCCCATCTTGCCGAGACCGACAAGGCCGAGCTCCATCGTGAATCCCCTTGTTCTGTTGGCTTTCCGCTGTCGTGGTGGTCCAGGGTCAGCTGTTCAGACGGACCGGCATCAGGACGTACCGGAACTCGCTGATCGGATCGCTGTCGAAGTCCACCACACCGGTCAGTTCGGCCGGCTTCGTCGCTTGGGTGAACGCCAGATGGGCCACCGGTGTTCCGATCGCGTTCAAGCCATCGAGCAGGTACGTCGGGTTGAAGCCGACGGTGACCGGTTCGCCGGCCACCCGTGCCTCGATCGACTCCGACGCCTGAGCCTCGTCGCCACTGCCGGCGTCGAGCGTCACGGTGTCCTCGGAGAACGTCAGCCGGACCGGCGCGTTCCGCTCGGCCACCAGGGCGACGCGCTTGACCGCCTCGACCAGGGTCGCGGTGTCGATCCGGACCCGGGTGGCGATCGCGGCGTCGGTCGGGATGATGCCGCGGACCTTCGGGAACTCGCCGTCCAACAAGCGGGTGGTGGCCCGGCGGTTGCCGCCGGACACCTCGCCTTCGAAGCCGACGATGCCGTCACCGCTGCCCGGAGCCGCGAGCGACACGATGATGTCGGTCCCGGTCATCGCCTTCGCGGTCTCGGACAGCACGCGGGCCGGGATCAGGGCGGCCGCCGACGCGTCGGGCGAATGCGGGTTCCACTCCAACTCGCGGATGGCCAGCCTGTACCGGTCGGTGGCCAGCAGCGAGATGGTCGATCCCTCGATCTCCACCCGGACGCCGGTCAGCACCGGAAGAGTGTCCTCGCGACCGGCCGCGGTGACGACCTGAGAGACGGCCTGGGCGAAAACGTCGCTACGAACCGTGCCGCTGGCCGCCGGAAGGTCTGGCAGAGCCGGATATTCCTCTGTGGGAAGCGTCTGGAGCGTGAATCGAGAAGTGCCACAGGTGACCTGGGCCTTCGCGCCGTCCACGGCGACGTCCACGGGCTGGTTGGGCAGGCTCTTGGAGATGTCGGCGACGAGCCGGCCGGAGATCAGGCACTTCCCCGAATCCGCCACCTGTGCGGGCACGGTGACGCGCACGGAGGTCTCGTAGTCGAAGCCGGACAGGGTGATCTGCCCGTCCTCGGCCTCGACGAGGAGTCCCGCCAGGATCGGGACGCTCGGACGACTGGGCAAACTACGCGCGGCCCAGGCCACCGACTCGGCCAGTACGTCGCGCTCGACGCGAAACTTCACCGCTGGGTGCCTCCTGATTCGGCTGTGTGCCAGGCAGATCCTGCCACGGACAGATGTGATGTGCGCCAACCGGGCTTGACGCGGCGCTTCGGGCGGGTCGTCCGCCGAAGTCCACGAGTGGGCCTTGGGGTGTCGCAGGAACAGCCTGACAGGTCGCGCCGACACTGCCCAGCCCGGGCCGGATTTGCGAGTTTTCCCCAGATCGGGCCGGATGAACCATTTGTGGACTTTGACCTAGTTACAGATTCCATAGGGTTCTTCGCAACTGTGGAAACTGTGGAGAAGCGACGTATTCGCAGGTCAGAGCGCGAATCACCCTGTGTGTTGGGTGTGGACGAAATCGGGCTTGCCTGGGGACGGCTGAGGACGACGCCGGCTGTCCCCACAGCGAATCCACAACGAAGGCGTGGATGTCCACCGGGATACCCACAGTTTTCCACAGGAGTATCCCCAACCTGTGTGGTTCCGGTGACCGCTTCGTAGCACTCGGCTTCCGAGCTCGGCGAGACGGTCACCGGGGTCATTGCTGCTTGGCCTGATGCTTGATCCTGTTGGTCAGTTCGGTCACCTGGTTGAAGACGCTGCGCCGCTCGGACATCAGCTGGCGGATCTTCCGCTCGGCGTGCATCACCGTCGTGTGGTCGCGGCCGCCGAACTGCTGGCCGATCTTCGGCAGGGACAGATCAGTCAGCTCCCGGCACAGGTACATCGCGATCTGCCGGGCCGTCACCAGCACCCGGCTCCGGCTCGAACCACAGAGGTCATCGATCGACAGGCCGAAGTACGAGGCGGTCTGGCCCATGATCATGCTGGCCGTCACCTCTGGCTTGCTGCCTTCAGGAATCAGGTCCTTCAGCACGATCTCGGCCAGGCTCAGATCGACCGGCTGCCGGTTCAGGCTGGCGAACGCGGTGACCCGGATCAGGGCGCCCTCGAGCTCGCGGATGTTGGTCTGCACCTTCGACGCGATGAACTCCAGCACCTCCGGCGGCGCGGTCAGCCGCTCGGTGGCCGCCTTCTTCCGCAGGATCGCGATCCGGGTCTCCAGGTCGGGCGGCTGGATGTCGGTGATCAGCCCCCACTCGAACCGGTTGCGCAGCCGATCCTCCAGTGCCTCCAGGCGTTTCGGCGCCCGGTCGGAGCTGATCACGATCTGCTTGTTCGCGTTGTGCAGCGTGTTGAAGGTGTGGAAGAACTCCTCCTGGGTCTGGATCTTGCCCTCGAGGAACTGGATGTCGTCGATCAGCAGCACATCGACGTCGCGGTATCGGCGCTGGAACTGGGATGCCTTGTCATCGCGGATCGCGTTGATGAAGTCGTTGGTGAACTCTTCGCTCGAGACGTACCGGACCCGGGCCCCGGTGTAGAGGCTGCGGACGTAGTGCCCGATCGCGTGCAGCAGATGGGTCTTGCCGAGACCGGAGTCGCCGTAGATCAGCTGCGGGTTGTAGGCCTTGCCCGGTGCCTCGGCGACGGCGACAGCCGCGGCGTGCGCGAACCGGTTGGAGCTGCCGATGACGAAGGTCTCGAAGGTGTACTTCGGGTTCAGCCGGGCCTCGCCCTGGGCCTGAGTGGCCTGCTGGATCGGGGCCGAACCGTTCGGCGGCGGCGCGACCGAGCCGAGCGGCTGCCCGTGCTGCTGGTTCAGTGGCTGGTTCATGGGCTGGTTCGGCTGCTGGTTGATCGGCTGGCCGATGGGCTGGTCCATCCGGTGAACGGGCAGGTCGGGCGCCGCGGTCAGCGAGGACTGGAGCGTTGGCTGGAATGACCCCTCAGCCTGCAGTGGCTGACCTTGGGCGGGCTGGTGTGGATTGCTTGCTTCGCCCGGCCGGCCGGAGTGATCCGGCTGCTGGTACCGATTCGGCTGCAGATGCTGCGAGGGCTGCATGTGCTGTGTCGGCTGATGGTGCTGAGCCGGCTGGTGCTGCTGGGTCGGCTGCTGCAACGTCCCACCCTGATACCGCGACTCCTGTACCGCGGGTTGCGCGGGCTGGGTTTGTTCGCGGAGCTCGGGATCGAGGGACGGGTCGACGGTCACCGCGATCCGGATGTCGCGGCCGAAGCTCTCGCTGAGAATCCGCTCCAGATCGGGCCGGAGCCGGGTCTCGAGCTGGCCCCGGGTGAAGTCGTCGGGAACGGCCACGATCGCGGTGCTCTCGTGCAGCGTCACCGGCCGCGAGTTCGTCAGCCAGGCGCGCTGATTCGGCGGCAACCCGGCGAGCACCCGCGCCCACGCATCACCCAGATCATTCACCTGAGCCCTGACCTCACGCCCGCCGTCACCGGCATTCCCGCCGGCCGCAGGCCCGCCCGCGAAACCACCGCCGGGTGCTCCGCCGTCGGCTACACCGCGGCTGCTCGGTCCGACCGGTCCTGTGCCGCTGGTCTGGACCGCGCTGTTCGGTCCGTTGCTGTCGCCGATGCTCGGGCCGCCCAGAAGGCCGCCCGCATCCCCGAGTCGCCCACCGTTTGCTTCGCCAAGTTGGCTGTCGGCGGCTTCACCGGGCCAGCCGTTGGTCGCTTCGTTCTGCGTTTCGCCGAAGATGCCGACCGGTGGTGTGTCCCCGCCCGTGGCCTCGGTATCGATGTCCGCTCTGAAGTCCGCATTACCGGACTGATCCTCGACCACGCGTTGCTCCCCGAATCCTTCGCTGCGGTGGCCGGTGCCGGCCGGGTTCCCCCAGTTCAGCGCGACCTCTCGTCCCGGCCCCCGGCCGTTGCCCGTCCGGCCGCTCGGCCGAACATCGCAATCGCCGGTCTCCTCAGCCGGTTCTCCTCATTGTCCACATCGTTGTCCACAGTTGTGAACGACGCGTGGAGCAGGTTGGTTACCGGTTGCGGGGGGTGGAACCTGTGGTGTGAGGGGCTGACGCTAACAAGTCCGGGCAGGGCGCTTCAAGCCGTCATCCACAGGCTATGGATGCCAAATTGGGGGCAACCTCCGGCGTGTCGGGTAGACGCCGGAGCGTAGTCGTGGTTGGGCAGTCGCCGTTGGTAGCGGTTGTCGGCTGTGCGTGATCAGAACCGGACGATCCGTGCGGCGCGTGGATTTTCCACAGACCTGTGGAAAACTATGGGGACGGTCGGTTTGACCTGTCCACAGGCGGCCACGTACCGTGGATCGGTCGGCGTTGAGCCGGCCGTTTCGTGCTGCGCTCCAGGCGAGACCTTGTTTGCCGGCGGTTTGGCCGGCCTGGTTTCTCGGGCGGCGTGCAGGACCTGCAGCAGCGGCAGATCTACCAGTGGATTTGTCGACATCTCTGATCTCGAGTAACCGGAGTCATTCCAGTGAGCAAGCGGACGTTCCAGCCGAACAACCGTCGCCGGCACAAGAAGCACGGCTTCCGTCTTCGGATGCGCACCCGTGCGGGCCGCGCGATCATCGCCTCCCGTCGCAGCAAGGGCCGTCAGCGCCTCGCGGCCTGAGCTGTCTGCCGAATGTTCCGGTGACCACCTCGTGCTGCCCGCGTCGCATCGGCTCCGCCGGTCCGACGACTACCGCCGCGCCGTCCGTTCCGGTCGGCGGGCGGCCCGGCGCGCCGTGGTGGTCCATCTGCTGTCCCAGGCCGGCCTTGATCAGGCCGAGCCTGCCCGTGTCGGATTCGTGGTGAACAAGGCGGTGGGCAACGCGGTTCTTCGGAACCGGGTCCACCGCCGCCTGCGTGCCGTCCTGGCCGCACGGCTCCCCGATCTGCCGGCCGGCAGCCTGACCGTGGTTCGTGCCCTGCCCGCGGCCGCCTCGGCGTCGTACGACGAGCTGGTCTCGGACGTCGACGCCGCCCTGCGCCGGGTGCTGGAACCACGATGAAGATCGCACCCGTCAAGTACGGGATCATCGGTTTTCTGAAGCTGTACCGGAAGTTCGTCAGCCCGATGTACGGGCAGGTCTGCCGGTTCTACCCCAGTTGTTCGGCGTACGCCCTGGAAGCGGTCGAGCGGCACGGCGCGGTGCGCGGTAGCTGGCTGGCGGCGAGGAGACTCGCCCGCTGCCACCCGTGGAACCCCGGCGGCTACGACCCCGTTCCACCCACAGATGTCGACCAGCGCGGAGAGTCCGTCTCCGCCAACCAGCCCGGATCGTCCGCCGACGCCGGGCCTGTGCAGCGAGGTGCTTGAGTGACTCTTCTGGCCATCCCTGAGCTCGCGTTGTGGGACGGGATCGTAGACGTTTTCAACGCGATCATGACACCGCTTTACCACGGTGTCTCGGCGCTGCTGGTGGGGTGGCACTGGCTGTTGTCGCAGGTGCTGGACCCGAACGGCGGCTGGGCCTGGGCGCTGTCCATCGCCGGCCTGACCATCGTGATCCGGACGCTGCTGATCCCGCTGTTCGTACGGCAGATCCGGTCCAGCCGGAACATGCAGCTGCTGCAGCCGAAGATGAAGGAGCTGCAAAAGAAGTACGGCCATGACCGGGAGAAGCTCGGTCAGGAAATGATGAAGCTGTACAAGGAGACGGGCACCAACCCGTTCTCCTCGTGCCTGCCGCTGCTGCTCCAGTCGCCGATCTTCCTGGCCCTCTTCCGGGTGCTCGACGGCGCCTCGAAGGGCGAGAGCCACAGTGGCATCATCGCGCCGCACGTCGAGTCGCTGCGGCACGCGAAGATCTTCGGCGCGGAGATCTCCCAGACCTTCCTGCGGGCCAGCGGCGACGGCTCGACCAACGTCAAGATCGTCGCCGTCGTGCTGATCATCCTGATGACCAGCACGATGTTCATCACCCAGCTTCAGCTGATGCGCAAGAACATGCCGAAGGAGGCCCTCGAGGGCCAGGCGGCGCAGATGCAGAAGATCATGCTGTACGTCTTCCCGATCTTCTTCCTGATCGGTGGCTTCAACTTCCCGATCGGTGTGCTGATCTACTGGTTCGTCTCGAACGTGTGGACGATGGGCCAGCAGTTCTACGTGATCCGGCGCAACCCGGCCCCCGGCACCCCGGCGTACGACGCGATGGAAGCGCGGAAGCGCGAGCACAACCGGAAGGCCGGCCGGCCGGAGGAGTCGGGCCTGGCCACCGCCACCGAGGACGACGAGGCCGGGTCGGACCGCCGCCCGGCGAACCGTCAGCAGCCGAAACGTCAGTCCCGCAGCGACCGGAGGTCGGGCGGTGCCGGCGGTGCAAGCCAGAACGCACCAAAGGCCGAGTCCGGTCAGAACAGCCAGGACGCGCAGCCCGAGAAGGCGGCCGCCAACGGTCAACCGCCGGCCGCCAAGAAGGCTCCCGCGGCCAAGAAGACCGCGAACACCGCCAAGCGCCAGCCCGCCGCCAAGTCGCGGGCGCAGCGGAAGGCCGCGCAGCAGAAGTCGGGTGGGTCGGCCGGTCGCAAGACCGACAGCTGATCCCGCTGCACCGGTATCCCTGTTTCCTCTGCTTTGTTAGACCTGGGTCCCCGTGGGGCGGATCTCGAACTGTGAAGGAGTGGCCGTGAGCGACGGCATGCAGAACGGCGAGTCGAGTGAGACGTCAGCTGAGACGTCGATCGGGAACTCCGCGACTGGTGGAGCGGACGACCGCCTGAAGGCGCTGGAGAACGAGAGCGACATCGCGGCGGACTACCTCGAGGAGTTGCTCGACATCGCCGACCTGGACGGCGACATCGACATGGACATCGACGGCGACCGGGCCGCCGTGTCGATCGTCGGCGCCGACCTGAGCAACCTGGTCGGTGAGAACGGCAAGGTGCTCGAGGCGCTGCAGGAACTCACCCGGCTGGCCGTGTACCGGGAGACCGGTGAGCGGTCCCGGCTGATGCTGGACGTGTCGAACTTCCGGGCGAACCGCAAGGCCGAGCTGGAGCAGGTCGGCCTGAAGGCGATCGAGGAGGCGAAGGCGACCGGCGAGCCGGTCCGGCTGGACCCGATGACGCCGTTCGAGCGGAAGGTCGTGCACGACGTCGTCGCCGCGGCCGGCCTGACGAGTGAGTCGGAGGGCGAGGAACCGCGCCGCCGGGTCGTCGTCCAGCCCGCCTGATCATCGTGTTCTGCTCGTGACAGATGACGTTTCACGTGAAACCCCGCCGCTCGTGGAGGAGCTCTACCCCCGGGCGGTGGGTCAGCTCGTGGCGTACGCGGAGCTGCTGTCGACCGAAGGAACCCTGCGTGGGCTGATCGGCCCGCGTGAAGTGCCGCGACTCTGGGATCGGCACCTGCTGAACTGCGCCGTGCTGGAGCGCCTGATCCCCGAAGAGTCCACGGTGGCCGACATCGGCACCGGCGCGGGACTGCCCGGGATCGTGCTCGCACTGGTCCGCCCCGACCTCCAGGTGTCGCTCGTCGAGCCGTTGCTCCGGCGCACCACGTTCCTGCAGGAGGCCGTCGACAAGCTCGGCATCCCGAATGCGGAAGTGGTCCGGGCCCGGGCCGAGGAGTTGCCGCCGGCGTCGTACGACGTGGTCACCTCGCGAGCGGTGGCGCCATTGGGCAAGTTGGCCGGGTGGTGCCTGCCGCTCTGTGCCGAAGGTGGCCTGATGCTCGCGATGAAGGGCGCGTCCGCGGAGGACGAACTGGACAGCGCCGAAGGTGAATTGGAGGCCCTCGGGGCGGAAGTTTGGCATGTTCACCAACTAGGGGATGGCGAACTGGCCCAGCCGACAACTGTCGTGAGTATTGTGGCCGGACGTGCTGCGCGGGGATCCCAGCACAGAAGACGCGGGAGGTGATCGGGTTCGTGAGTCGTGCCCTCGGATGGCCGGAGAAAAGCACCGGTGAACCCGGGGCGAACCAAGGCATCGGCTGGCCCACCGGCGGTCAGAACTCGATCACTTTGGTCGCGCCCGAGTCGGACGCTCCCTCCTCAACTGCCTCCCAAGTTCCCACCGCAGATACCACTTCAACCACCACTTCAGCCGCCAAGCCGTCCTCGGCTACTTCGCCGTTCGTAGCCCCTGCATCATCGCCGGTATCGGCGCCTCTACCTTCACCGGAGGCGCCCGCGATCAACGGCAGCGACGTGAACTTCGACTCCTCGGGTCTTCGAGCGGCCGCGGTCGGCCTCACTTCAGGGGCCGCAAGTGGTGCTCAGACGTCGACGGTTTCACGTGAAACGGGCCCCTTGCTGGATACTGAGCCCGACACTGAAGAGCAGTACCCCGAGTCCCCACCTCCTGTGGATGACCACCCCCGCGAGACGCCTCCGCAGGCTGGAATTCATCCACAGACCCCTGTGGATGAACCTGGGGGCGGATTCGCACCAGCTCTCCCTCCAGCTGTCCCCCCAGCTCTTGCTCCAGCCGCTCGAACTCCTGCTTCAAGCCCCGCCCCAACCCCAGCTCCGACCCCGACCGACATCCTCTTCGGGCCAAGTCCCGCACCTCTTGGAATGGGCGCCATGACTGCCGCACAGATTGCCGCGCGGGCCACTTCGGACGAGCTTCAACGACGACTTCTGGAAACTCCGATCGCCGCCGCCACCGAACGGACCCTGCTGGTGAATGAAGGACGCACGATGGGCCGCGAGTTCCCGCTGCCCGCTGAGACCCGGGTCTTCGTTGTCGCCAACCAGAAGGGCGGCGTCGGCAAGACCACCACCACCGTCAACGTCGCCGCCGGCCTCGCCCTGTACGGCGCCCGGATCCTGGTGATCGACCTCGACCCCCAGGGCAACGCCTCGACCGCTCTCGGCATCGAGCACTCGGAGGGCACCCCGGGTGTCTACGAGGCGGTCATCGAGGGCGAGTCGCTGAGCAAGCTGCTGCAGCCCTGCGAGGAGCACCCCGGCATCGTGGTGGTGCCGGCGACGATCGACCTGGCCGGCGCCGAGATCGAACTGGTCAGCATCGTGGCCCGGGAGAGCCGGCTGAAGCGCGTCCTGGACGCGCACCTGGCCGAGACCGAGGCCGCGGGCGAGAAGTACGACTACGTGTTCATCGACTGCCCGCCGTCGCTGGGCCTGCTCACCGTGAACGCCCTGACGGCGGCGCGGGAGGTCCTGGTCCCGATCCAGAGCGAGTACTACGCCCTGGAGGGCCTGTCGCAACTACTCCGCCACATCGACATGGTGAAGGCGCACCTGAACCCTGGGCTCGACGTCTCGACGATCCTGCTCACCATGTACGACGCCCGCACCAAGCTGGCCGGAGAGGTGGCTGCCGAAGTCCGCGGCCACTTCCAGGATGCCGTACTGCGGACGGCGGTACCGCGATCGGTCCGCATCTCCGAGGCCCCGAGCCATGGGCAGACGGTGCTCGCCTACGACCCGGCGTCCGCGGGCGCACTGTCGTACCTGGAGGCATCCCGAGAGATCGCCATGAGGAACAACAGCTGACAAGACAACACCTGACAAGCAACGCCTGACAAGGAACGCGAAAGGCCCGGACCCACACGGTCCGGGCCTTTCGTTTTGTCTCGGACCAGGGGCGATGTTCCACGTGAAACGAGCTGCGCCCGAGAGTAGGGGCGGCTGGTGTTGGGGGCGATGTTTCACGTGGAACGGAGTGAACAGGTGCTGTTCGGGGTGGAGTGGCGATCGGAGTGTGGAAGTTGTGGGGGGCGAGGGTGTTGGTCGGGCAGTTACCGGCTACCGTTGCGCAGGCTGGTTGTTGTGGGGAGGCGCAGCAGTCTCACCTCGACAGGTTGGATGGACAGCCGCAACGGCAGGGGCTGAAACGGCAAGAGCTGAACTCGAGGGAGCGGTATGAACACCAGGCTTGGACGTGGACTCGGCGCACTGATTCCGAGTACTCCCGCTCCCGGTACCAGCCCGACACTTGGCAGCAAGTCGAACTCGATCCCGGGAGCTCCGCCGATCAGGGTGGAGCCCGAGTTGGCGGCTGTCCCCGGAGCCCGGTTCGCGGAGATCGAGATCGACAAGATCACCCCGAACCCGAAGCAGCCGCGCACCGTCTTCGACGAAGAGGCGATGGACGAGCTGGTCCACTCGGTGAAGGAGATCGGCCTGCTGCAGCCGATCGTCGTTCGCCGGCTGGAGCAGGACAAGTACGAGCTCGTGATGGGGGAGCGTCGCTGGCGCGCGACCCAGCAGGCGGGGCTGACCACGATCCCGGCCATTGTCCGGGAGACCTCTGACGACGTCATGCTGCGCGACGCGCTGCTGGAGAACTTGCACCGGAGCCAGCTGAACCCACTGGAGGAGGCCGCGGCGTACCAGCAGATGCTCGACGACTTCGGGTGTACGCAGGAAGTGCTGGCGACACGGATCGGACGCTCCCGTCCGCAGATCTCCAACACGCTTCGACTGCTGAAGCTGCCGGCGTCGGTGCAGCGACGCGTGGCTGCCGGCGTACTGTCCGCGGGACACGCTCGCGCTCTCCTCGGGCTTCCTAGCGGAGACGCGATCGAGCGGTTGGCTCAGCGGATCGTCGCCGAGGGCCTGTCGGTCCGCACGGTCGAGGAGATCGTCGCGTTGGGCGACATGACGGACGATGCGCCCGCTCCGGCTCGTCGACGCAACAAGCCGGTCGCACCGCGGCTGGTCGACCTGGCCGACCGGCTCTCCGATCGCTTCGAGACCCGGGTGAAGGTCGACCTCGGCAAGTCCAAGGGCAAGATCACTGTCGAGTTCGCCTCCCTCGACGACCTCGAACGCATCGTCACTCTGATGGACCCCAACAAGTCGAATTCCTGACTTCCCATCGCCGGCCTGGGCGGGGCCTTTGACTGGACGGCCGCGCGACGATGAGGGTATGACGAACAAGGCCGGCGAGGTCGAGCTGAGCATGCAGGACCTCCGGGTGGTCGCTCGCTATGCCGCGGAGTGCGCCCAGGAGGCACTGCCGATCTTCGAGACAAGTCACCCGGACGACCGACGGCCTCGGGCAGCTGTCGAATCGGCGTGGACTTTCGTTGACGGTGCCAAGCGCACGAACTTGCAGCGAATCAGCGCGTTGGCCGCACACAAGGCTGCGCGGGAGGCGACAACCGAAGCCGCTCAGAACGCGGCACGCGCCGCGGGCCACGCCGCGGCCGCGGCCTACCTGCACCCGCTCGCAAAGTCGACCCAGGTCGGCCACATCCTGGGCGCCGCAGCATGCTCAGCACACGCGGCGGAGCTGGCCGCCGACGGGGATCCAAGTGTTGGAGCGGCGCGAATTCAGCAGGCTCGCGAGCGAGCAACGCCTGCGCTTGTTGCGGTGCTCAAGCGCTACCCCGCCGCCCCGAGTGGAAACCGGGTGGCCGAACTCATGAGCGAGCTGGACGCCTCACTGCGATCGCTCTACTGAATCCAGCGGGCTTTGCAGGTCGCTCAGGATCGCGCTCACAGAGGAATTTCAGGGCCAACACTGTCCACGCGTGGCCGCGATCGAGATTTGTCGACAAAGACACTTGGGGACTTGCAGTCGATGTTTCACGTGGAACATCGACGCGTGGGTCAGTGCCGGGTCAGCTCGTGGGTGGTCTTGCGCTCGGCGTAGAACGACAGGAAGGGGATCGTGCCGGCGAGGGCCATCAGGACGAGGCGAGGGAGGGACCACTTGACGCGGCGGAACAGGTCGAAGGTGCCGAGCAGGTACACCACGTAGAGGAACCCATGTAGCGGGCCGATGACGTTCATCGCGCCGGGGTCGTCGGCGAGGTACTTCAGCGGCATCGCCACGAACAGCAGGAGCAGGAGCATCACGCCGACGATGTACGCGATCACGCGATAGCGGGTGAGTGCGCCCCGGACGGCCGGAGTGAGCGGCGACTGTGAGGTGGCGGACGTTGCGGGGTCGGCTGGTGAAGTCACGCTGAAACGGTACCGCTTGGCTCCACCGGCTCCTGGGCCCGGTCTCCCTCGGTCGCGGGCTCGCCAGCGGGATCAGGTTCAGGCTGGGCGCCCAGTTCGGCTGCAAGCTCGGGGTCCGGGCGGTGGGCGTCCAGGACCACGCGGGCCCACATCCACAGGGTGAAGGCGGCGAAGAGCCACCACTGGAAGGCGTATGCGACGTTCCGGAGGCCCGCGTGGTCGGTGGGTGGACTCGGTGGTGAGACCAAGGCCGGAGCGTCCACAGCGCCCGTCGAAGGCGTGCCCGAGGTGGACTGGTCGACGGATGTGAGGACGACGAAGGCGTCGTAGATCCGGTAGTCGACCAGGTGGACGATCGTCGGGATCCGGAGCGACTGCAGAACTCGACCCTTCGCAGCGTCGCCCGAGGAATCCTGTGCCTCGGAAGCCGCGACCGCTCCGGTCAGGCTCACCCGACCGCTGGGTGCCTTCGCGGCCGGGTCGTCCACCGACGAGACCCATCCACGGACCACCATCACCGCACCCGCCGACCTGCCCGCACCAGCCGAATCACCCGAGCCTGAACCGCCCGTGCCGCCCATGAAGTCCGGGTCACCTGAGCCCGAGGTGGACGACTGGTCGAGCAGTAGGGGAGTGATGACCCAGAAGCCGTCCTGGTTGTTGTGCGCCCGGTCGGAGATGAAGAGCTGATCGGCCGCCGGTGCCCAACTGCCGGTGACAGTGACACGACGAGCGACCGCAGCAGCCGGCAGTCCGGAGTCGATCGAGAACAAGGACTCCAGGGCCACCGGCGAGATGGCGGCCCGTCCTGCCGTAGCGGCGGCGGTCTTCGAGCGATACACGTCCAGCTGCCACACACCGAGCACCGACATGACGGAGGCAATCGCCAGCGCGAACACCAGCAGGCCGGTCCAGCGTGGCGTCAGGATCGTTCGCCACAAGGGTCGCGCGACCAGCTGGGTCTCCACGGGTTCGGCGGCCGGCGCGACAGGCATCAGGACCTCAACGAGCAGCGGCCGCGGCCAGCAGATCGCGACACAGCACGCCCAGCTCCACGCCGGCGGCCTCCGCGGCCAACGGCACCAACGACGTCTCGGTCATCCCGGGCGCCACGTTCACCTCGAGGAACCACGGCACGCCATCAGGGTCGACCACCAGATCCGACCGCGACAGGTCCCGAAGCCCAAGCGCCCGATGCGCCGTGACAGCCGCCTCCGCACATGCCTGCGCCACAGCTGCGTCCAGCCGAGCCGGTACGACGAACTGGGTGGCGCCCGCCGTGTATCGAGCCTCGTAGTCGTAGAACCCCGAGTCCGGCAGGATCTCCACGGCCGGCAACGCACGTGGTCCGTCACCCGTGTCGACCACGGTCACGGCGACCTCGGTCCCGTCGATGAACCGCTCGATCAGTGCAACCGGCCCATACGCGTAGCAGTTCACCATCGCGGACGGCAGTTCGTCCGCCGAGCGCACGATCGACGCTCCCAGCGCCGAACCACCCCGAGCCGGCTTGACCACCAGCGGCAGCCCGATCTGACCGATCACGGCCTCCATCAGCGCGGCCGCCCCGAGTTCGCGGAACGTGTCGTGCCCGAGCACCACCGACTCCGGCGTACAGAGGCCGGCGGCGCCGACCATGGTGCTCGCTACCGGCTTGTCGAAGGCGGTCCGGCAGGCGGCCGCGTCGGCGCCGACGTAGGGCACGCGGTACAGATCGAGGACCTGGCGGAGAGCGCCGTCCTCGCCGGTCACGCCGTGCAGGACGGGGAACACCGCGTCCGGCGGATCGTCGCGCAGACGGTCCACCAAGCTCGCGTCGACGTCTCGCTGCTCGACCTCGACCCCGACGCTGCGTAAGGCGTCGGCAACCCGCCGGCCCGAGCGCAGCGAGACGTCGCGCTCATGCGACAGTCCGCCGGCCAGGACCAGCACTCGACCCAGATCACTCATAGAATCTTCCCGATCACTCGTGGGCGACTCCGGCAGGGCGCCGGTCCCGAGGCCCATTGGAACCGTACCGCCACCCTCCGGCGAACCCACTAGCCGCCCAAGAACCCCTGCGCAGATTTTGCGCGGGGCATCAGCTCAGCTCCGGTCCCGGAGCGTCGTAGTCGCGACCGGCGCCGGGTGGCAGCGGGCCGAACGTCTGCCGGAGCTCGAGCTCCTCGTTGATCACCGCGGCCAGCCGGGCGACACCTTCGGTGATCCGCTCCGGGGTCGGGTGACAGTAGGACAACCGCATGCACTGCGAGCCGAAACCGTCGGCGAAGAAGGCGGTTCCGGGCACATAGGCGACCCGCGCGGTGACCGCGCGCGGCAGCATCGCCTTCGCGTCCAGGCCCTCCGGCAAGGTCAGCCAGACGTAGAACCCGCCGGCCGGCTTCGTCCAGGTCGTTGCCGCGGGCATCTTCTCGGTCAGGGCCGCGAGCATCGCGTCGCGCCGCTCCCGGTACATCTCCCGGAACTGCTTCACCTGGCCGAGCCAGTCGTGCCGGCTCAGGTACGCAGAGATCGTCTGCTGGCTGAAGACGGGCGGACACAACGTCGCGGACTCCTGGGCCAGCACGAGCTTCTCCCGGACGGCGTGCGGCGCGACCGCCCAGCCGACCCGGAATCCCGGCGCGAAGGTCTTGGAGAACGAGCCGAGGTAGATCACGCCCTCCTTGTCGTCCGCGCGCAACGCCCGGTACGGATCCCCGTCGAACCCGAGCAGCCCGTACGGGTTGTCCTCCAGGATCAGCAGATCGGCGGCGCGGCAGATGTCCAGCACCCGCCGGCGGCGCTCGACCGACAGCGAGACCCCGGCCGGGTTGTGGAAGTTCGGGATCGTGTAGAAGAACTTGATCTTCTTGCCGGCCGCCCGGACCGCGGCGATCGCCTGCTCCAGCGCCTCCGGCTGCACCCCGTCGTTGTCCATCGCGACGTGAACGACCTCACACTGGTACGCGCGGAACACGCCCAGCGCACCGACGTACGACGGGGCCTCGCAGATCACCACATCGCCCGGGTCGCAGAACACCCGGGTGACCAGGTCGACGGCCTGCTGGCTGCCGACGGTGACGACCACGTCGTCGGGATGCGCGTCGATACCCTCCAGCCGCATCACGTCGCAGATCTGGTCGCGCAGGACCGGATCGCCCTGACCCGAGCCGTACTGCATCGCGGTGGCGCCGTTCTCCATCACCAGGTCGCGGACCGCGCTGCCGACCACATCCAGCGGCAGGCCGCCGATATTCGGCATCCCACCGGCGAGTGAGACCACCTCGGGCCGGCTGGCGACCGAGAAGAGCGCCCGGATCTCGGACGCCGTCATGCCCTTGGTCCGTGCTGCGTACCGATCGACGTAATTGTCGAGACGGGTCTGCCGGACGTCGGGCAGGTCAGCACTCACGGGACGGCTCCAGGGTGATCGAGGGGAAGTCACCAGGTTACGCCGAACCGCCTGAGCGCGCCCGGGCTGCCGATCGGCGTGACCTCTCACTACCATGCCTTATAGGGGCAGGTTCGACCATGCCGCGGACTGGCAGCTGAGACGGCTGCCGGCCAGCGAACGACGCGGTGCGGCCTGGCGTACCGCGGAAGGCAGGATCGGGATGAGCGTGGGCAAGGCGTTCGGCTGGATGCTCGGCGGACTACTCCTGGGCGTGCTCGCAGGGTTCGCCGGGGAGCTCTTCAGACGACAACCGGCGGCCAAGGTGCAGCAACGGTATGTCGCTCCCGAGGCGGCTCGGACCGCCGACGCGAGGAAACCGGCACCAGCACCGGCGCCGGCTGCCCGATGAGCGACGCGGCTGACAGGGAAGCCTGATGGCCAGACGGCTGGAACCGCTGACGCTCGCCAATCTTGGTGACCTGCCGGTGCCCTGCCGTTCCTGTGTCTTCTGGGAGCTCGAACCCGTCGCCGCCAACCACGCCGCCCGTTCGGGTGACACTGCTCTGGAGAAGGAGGCCTGGCTCTCCCAGGTGCTGCTCGACTGGGGGAGTGTGGGCGTCGTCCTGTACGTCGACGACGAGCCCGCGGGGTACGCGATCTACGCGCCGGCCTCGTACCTTCCCCGCGTCCAGGCGTTCCCGACCGCACCCGTGAGCCCGGACGCTGTGGTGCTCGCGACCGGCCGGATCCTGCCACGGTATCTCGGGATGGGGCTGGGCAAGATCCTCATCCAGGCGGTCGCGAAGGACGTGCTCAAACGCGGATTCCGGGCGGTCGAGGCGTTCGGCGACTCCCGCTGGGACGGTCCGAGTTGCGTGTTCCCGACCGACTTCCTGCAGGCGGTCGGCTTCGGCGTCGTACGGGAGCATCCGCGGAATCCCCGGTTGCGGCTGGATCTGCGGTCCACGATCACCTGGCGCAGCGAGATGGAGGCTGCCGTCGAGCGCGTCTGGGGTGCGATCCGGCCTGAGCATTCGCCGCCGGCACCGGCCGCGGTTCGGGACGCTGTGACCCGCGAAGCGACACACTGACAGGCGGAGCGCCGTTGCCGGGATCGGATCAGCCCGGCTGGAGAGAGGAGGCGAGGCCGGATGGGGTACCGCTTTCTCGGTGACGTGATGATGGTGTTGCACGGCGCGTTCCTGCTCTTCTTCGTGATCGGCGGCTTCCTGGCCTGGAAGTGGCCGAAGCTGATCTGGGTGCACCTGGGCATCGTGGTCTGGAACCTGACCATCGTGATCCTCGACTTCGACTGCCCGTTCACAGGGACGGAGAAGTACTTCCGCCGCGAGGGTGGCGAGGCCGTCTACGAGGGCGGCTACATCAACCACTACCTGGACGGCACGATCTGGCCCGAAGGCGAGACGCCGACCGCCGAGAAGGTCGGCTTCGCGCTGGTGATCATCGGCTACATCGGGTACTTCGTCGCCCGCCGGCGCCGGCGGCAACGGGTCGGCACACCGGCCTGAACCACCTCGGGCTGAACCAGGGACCAGTCAGGTGAGACCCGGACGTCATTGGCACCGTCCTTTGCCCATACTGGTAGCCGTGTCCAGCGCGATCAGCACGTCCGACCCGGTCGAGAGCTACCTGGGCGGGCTCAACCGCGCGCTCGTCGGGCCGCGCCGGCGCAAGGCGGATCTGCTCGCCGAGGCGCGGGACGGCCTGGTCGACGCCACTGAGGCGTTCGAGTCCGACGGGCTGAGCGTCGACGAGGCCAAGCTGCGTGCGGTCGAGGATTTCGGCGACCTGGCCGAGGTGGTGCCCGGGTACCGGGCCGAACTGGGGATCGCCCAGGGACGTCGTACCGCCGTCCTGCTCTTCCTGGTGCTGATTGCTCAACCGATCGTTTGGCTGCAGGGGGTCTGGGCCTGGACCCAGCAGCCGGAGGCGGCGAACACGTTTGTCGCGTTCCTCAACCAGGCGGTCGAGGTGGTCGGTACGTTGTCGATCGCCGGGGCGGTGCTGGCAGTCGTCGCCACGGGAATCGGGCTGCGGTATCCGCTCGTCCGCGACCGGGCCACGCGCGCCACGGCCATCTTCGCCTTGGTGAGTTGTGCTGCGGTCGGAGTGATCGCATTGGGCATGGGGCTGTTCAGCAATGAGTTGCACGGCAACGTTCTCGCCGGCCTGTCGGTCGTGGGCGGCTTCGTGCTACTGCCGCTGGCCTTCGTCATGCACTCGGCCCACCGCTGCCTTCGCTTGGCCTGACCAGCTCGTCCGGGCTTGATCAGTTCGTTCGGGGGCGGAGGACGCCCTCGATGACGGTGCGGAAGACCTCCCACTCACCGCGGCCGGCCGCGAGTGTCTTCTGCCCGGCCGACGTCAGCTGATACGTCCGGCG
This sequence comes from Kribbella caucasensis, assembly GCF_004361855.1. GTDB lineage: Bacteria > Actinomycetota > Actinomycetes > Propionibacteriales > Kribbellaceae > Kribbella > Kribbella caucasensis. Next base: position 678,819 of record NZ_SNWQ01000001.1, on the reverse strand, counting down.
TTTCCGCCCGCCGACCGTGCTCCACTCACTGGCGAGATAACCGGCCCGCTCGAGCCGCCGCAACGCGGGGTACAGCGTGCCGGTCGGCAGGTCCAGCTCGCCTCCGCTGCGCTCCTGCAGCGCCTCCATGATCGCGTAGCCGTGCAGGGGTTCGTGCTCGACCACGGCCAGGATCATCGGGTCGAGGTGTCCCCGCAGGGCGTCCGCCTTCATGTAGCCAGTCTACTCATATGCGTGTTACCGTCGAGAGGCAACATGTAGAAACGCTACATGTAGACGATCGACGCAGGAGTTGAGATGACCGTCGAAACCCCCGTGCGGCCGCCCACGACCGCGAAACCAGGCCTGTTGCACCGCGTCTCCGGCTGGGCGATGCGGCACGCGGGCCTGTCCGTACTGCTCTGGGTGCTGGTGCTCGTCGGCGTGACGGTGGCGTCGCAACTGGTGGGCAACGCGTACAAGAACGACACCTCCCTGCCGGGCACCGAGTCCCAGCGGGTGATCGACACCTTCCGCGAGCACCAGCCGCAGGGCTCCACCGAGTCGATCCAGATCGTCCTGCACGACGACGCCGGTCTCGCGCAGGCGGCGACGAAGAGCCGGATCACCACGATGCTCGCCGAGGTCCGCGACCAGCCGCACGTCGCCGACGTCACGGATCCCTTCACCAGTGGGGGATCCGTGTCGGCCGACGGCAAGACGGCGTACTCGACAGTGGCCCTGGATGTCGTGGCGGCCGACATGCCGGCCGAAGACGTCCGCACGATCGTCGAGAAGGCGCAGACGATCGACGCTGACGGACTACAGGTGGAACTCGGCGGCGACCTCGTCCGGTCCGCGGTCGAGAGTGGAGGTGGTGCGTCCGAAGGCGCCGGGATCCTGGCCGCCCTGGTGATCCTGGTCTTCCTCTTCGGATCATTGCTAGCGGCAACTCTCCCGTTGCTGACCGCGCTGTTCGCGGTCGGCAGCACGCTCGGCCTGCTGGTCCTCGCCTCGCACCTCTTCACGGTTCCCGACTACACCGCCCCGGTGATGATGCTGGTCGGTCTCGGCGTCGGTATCGACTATGCGTTGCTGATCTTCTCCCGCTACCGCAGCGAACTACTCAAGGGAGCCGAGCGCCCACGGGCCGCGGAGATCGCGCTCGACACGGCCGGCCGGTCCGTCATGTTCGCCGGTTGCACGGTGGTCATCGCGCTGCTCGGCCTGCTGGCGTTGGGACTTGGTGCCCTGCAAGGCGTCGCTCTCGGTGTCACCCTGACCGTGCTCATGACGATGCTGGCAACGGTGAGCCTGCTGCCCGCGCTGCTGACCTTGTTCGGCAAGCGGATCGAGCGCAGCGTCCGCAAGCACGCCGCCAAGGCCCGCCGGAACCCTGGCGACGGCTGGCGCAAGCTGGCATCCCTGGTACAGAAGGGCCCGTGGGTTCCGTTGATCCTCGGCCCGGTCGCCCTGGTGGCGTTGTGCCTGCCGGCGCTCGACATGCGGCTTGGCTTCGCCGATGCCGGTACCGACGATCCGGCCAAGACGACCCGCAAGGCGTACGACCTGCTGGCCGAAGGCTTCGGGCCCGGTTTCAACGGCCCGCTGATCGTCGTGTCCGAAGGTAACCAGGCCGCGGCCGACGCGCTGAACCGCAAGCTGGCAGCGGATCCGGGCATCGCCGCCGTCACTCCGCCGCAACTGATGCCCGATGGCAAGGTCGCCACGGTGATCGCGTTCCCGAAGTCGGCGCCGCAGGACGAGGCGACCAGCGACCTGGTCCGCCGGCTGCGCGACACGACGCTGCCCGCTCTCGAGCAGGAGACCAAGGCGACGTACCTGGTCGGCGGTTCGACCGCTGCGGCCGATGACTTCGCGGATGCGGTGAGCAACCGGCTGCCGATCTTCGTGCTCGTCGTGGTCGGTCTGTCCGCCCTGTTGTTGCTGGCCGTCTTCCGATCCGTACTGATCCCGCTGAAGGCCGCGATCCTCAACCTGCTCAGCATCGGCGCGTCCCTCGGGGTGATCACGCTGGTCTTCCAGCAGGGCTGGTTCGGGGCGCAGCCGGGACCGATCGAAGCGTTCGTCCCGGTGATGATCTTCGCGATCGTGTTCGGGCTCTCGATGGACTACGAGGTGTTCCTGATCTCCCGCATCCACGAGGAATGGCGGCGGACCGGTGATGCGAAGGAAGCCGTCCGGGAAGGGCTGGCGAACACCGGCAGCGTGATCACCGCCGCGGCCGCGATCATGATCGTCGTCTTCGGTGCCTTCCTGCTCAGCCCGGACCGGATGCTGAACCAGTTCGGTCTCGGTCTGGCCACCGCGGTCCTGATCGACGCCCTGCTGATCCGCTGCGTGATCGTCCCGGCCGTACTACGCCTGCTCGGCAACCACGCCTGGTGGCTACCGAGCAGGCTGGAGCGAGTGCTCCCGAAGATCGCGCTCGAGCGGGATCACTCGTAGCGGGAGCTCCAGACGCGGGCCTTGTAGATCTGGGCTCCGGACAAGGTCCGGAGCCCAGCCGGTCCGGCGAACTCCACCGTGTCCGTGCACCACCCCGACCGGCAGCCCTGCTTCGGCCTGGTGCGGATCAGCCGGCCGTTGGCCATGCTGCTCACGCTCTTGACGGACCGGAGGTCTTTGCTGGCGAGGACCGCGCCACGGGACTTGCTCACCCGGTAGATGGTCTCCGCGGTGGAGACCCAGAAGACGTCGTGGTTCTCCAGCGCGGGAGCCACGTCGTGCCCACCGCCGTTCGGCAGGGTGATCACCCTCGACTTCTCGAGCTTCGGGGCGGCCGCCGTCCCGGTGATCTTCAAAGCCACCAACTGGTCGTTGCCGAGGGCCCAGAGCACCTTGCGGGCCGGGTCCCAGCTGACGCCGTGAGCGAAGTTCAGCGGGAAGTTCACGTATTTCGCCGAAGCAGAGCCCTGGGACGCCGTGTACACCCGGATGAAGCCGCCGCTGCCGCTCGCCGCCACCGCCACGTTTCCGTTCGGCAGCAGCTCGACGCTGTGCGGGCTCGCGGACGATCCGCCGACGTTGACCGCCCACAACCGCTTGCCGGCCGGGTAGCTGATCAAGGCTGCCAGGCCGCGGGTGTCGGACACCACCGCGACGTACTTGCCGGCCCGTTTCCGCAGCTTCACGTCTGACGGGAGTCCCCAGGCGCTCGCCAATCCGGCGAACCCGTTCCCGCTGGTCGGGGCCCACGCCCACTTCTGCGCGGCCGCGGTGTTCCAGTTCGCGACCGCCGGGTCCATCACCCGGATCCGGGCCGCCTGGGTGTTCTCGTACTGCTGGTCGGTCAGGCCGATCAGTCGCCCGTCCTGCGCCTCGACGCCGGTTGCCATATTGGAAGGCAGAGCATTCGGCGGCGCTTGCGCGGTCGCAGGTGCAACGCCGGGTCCGGCCGCGAGAGCGAGCAGGCCGACGCTGCCGATCAGAGCTTTGAACAACGCTTTCCACCACCTAGGTTGATCGACAAGTCACCTAAGGTAGCTGTCTGATCACTGACAGTTGGTGAAGGGCGCGCGGAGGATCTCGATCAGAAAAGTGATCAAACCGCCGAGAATCCTGGACAAGCGGCCGGCCGCGGACCCCGGAGTACGGGGAGAGGTCAAACGGTCAGCTGGCCGAGCCGGAGCATGCCGGTCGCGGCGTCCTGCTCCGGCGGGAGGTAGACGCGCTGGATCGCGACCACGATCGCCTCGGCGACCACGTCGCGGAAGGCGGGATCGGCCAGCCGGGCCGCGTCGTGCGGGTTGGTGACGTAGCCGATCTCCAGCCGGACCGCGGGCATCTTGGTCCGGCGGAGCAGGTCCCAGGTCTTGGCGTGGGTCCGGCAGTTCAGCAGGTCGGTCCGGGCCACGATCTCGCGCTGTACCAGGCCGGCGAACTGCTCGCCCACGCTGGACGAGGCGCCGTGCAGATCGTTGCCGTAGAAGTAGGTCGCGACACCCTGCGCTTCGGGGTTCATCGACCCGTCGGTGTGCAGGGACACGCAGAGGTTGGCGTCCGTGTCGTTCGCGAACGCGGCCCGCGCCAGCTCGTCCGGCCCCTGATCCCGCCCACGGGACAGATAAGCCCGTACGCCGGTGGCGCCGAGGCGACCCTCGATCCGCGCGGCCAGGTCGTACGCCACGTCGGACTCGCGCAGGCCGAATCCCTCCCAGCCGTAGTCGAATCCGCCATGCCCGGGATCGATCACGACAGTCTTCCCGGACAACCGCGGACCGGCGGCGCGCACCGCCTCGGAGGCGCGCAACGCGTCCGGGCGGCCGCCGGTCGCCATCGGACGGATCCGCTGCAGAGCCTTGAACGTGGACGGACCGCACGTCCCGTCCGCCGGCAGACCCATGTTGCGCTGGAATTCAGTCACGGCGCGTTGCGTGTCCGCCCCGAAGATCCCGTCCACCCGGGCGACGGCGAACCCGAGCTCCTGCAGCTTCGACTGCAGGTCGACCACGTCGTCACCGGTGAGCGGATGCGAGACGACGTACGTCAGCAGCCGGTCGCCCAGCCGCCAACGTGCGTCGTCGATCGCCCGATAGGTCTGCGGGCCGACGATCCCGTCGATCATCAGTCCGCGTTGCTGCTGGAATCCCCGGACGGCGTGGGCGGTGGCCTCGTCGTACACGTAGTGCTCACCGGGCGCCAGCAGGCCGAGCCGCTGCAGTTTGCCGATGATCTCGGCGACGGCTTCGCCGCTGTCCCCGATCCGGTAGATCCGGGCGCCGTGCGGGCCATCCAACAGTGGGCCGGTCATCAATGCTCCTTGCCATGCGGCGGACAAGCGCCCCAACTACCGGGACGCTCTCAAGCAGTGTGTCAGGCGGTGAACTCAGCAAGCTCCTTCAGCAGCGCTGCCTTCGGCTTCGCGCCGACGATGGACCTGGCCAGTTCACCGTTCACGTAGACATTGATGGTAGGGATACCGGTGACGCGGTAGTTGCTCGGGGTGACCGGGTTCTCGTCGACGTTCATCTTCAGGAAGGTGAGCTTGTCGCTGTGCTCACCGTTCAGCTCCTCCAGGATCGGCGAGACCTGGCGGCACGGGCCGCACCACTCCGCCCAGAAGTCGACCAGCACCGGCTTGTCGCTCTTCAGCACGGTCTGCTCGAACTCGGCATCGGTGACGGCCTTCATCTTCTCGCCCACGGCGAACTCCTTAACGGGTTGTTTCTCGAACTTCGAGTGTTCAGACAGAGACAGGTTCGGTCGCCAGGGCGGTGGCCTCGGCGTGTTCCAGGTGCGCCAGGAAGCGCTCGGCGTCCAGGGCGGCGGCGCAGCCCGTGCCGGCCGCGGTGATCGCCTGCCGGTAGGTGTGGTCCACCAGGTCGCCGGACGCGAACACGCCCGGCAGGTTGGTGGCGGTGCTGCCCTCCTCGACAAGGACATAGCCCTCGTCGTCCAGGTCCACCTGACCCTTGACCAGCTCCGAGCGCGGGTCGTGGCCGATCGCGATGAACAGGCCGCCGACGGGCAGCTCCCGGGTCTCGCCGGTGCTGGTGTCCCGCAGGGTCACGCCGGTCAGCTTGTCGTCGCCGTGGATCTCGGCGACCTCGGAGTTCCAGGCGAACTCGAGCTTGTCGTTCGCGAACGCCCGGTCGGCCATGATCTTCGAGGCACGCAGCTCGTCGCGCCGGTGGATCAGCGTCACCTTGCTGGCGAACCGGGTCAGGAAGATCGCCTCCTCGACCGCGGAGTCACCGCCGCCGACGACCGCGATCTCCTGTTCACGGAAGAAGAACCCGTCACAGGTCGCACACCAGGAAACACCGTGGCCGGACAGCCGGTCCTCGTCCGGCAGATCCAGCTTGCGGTAGCCCGAGCCCATCGCGAGTACGACGGCCTTGGCCCGATGCTGGGTACCGGCCGAGTCGGTGACCACCTTGATGTCACCGGTCAGGTCGACCTCGACGATGTCGTCGGCGACCAGTTCGGCGCCGAACCGCTCGGCCTGGGAACGCATCTCGTCCATCAGGGCCGGGCCCATGATGCCGTCCGAGAAACCGGGGAAGTTCTCCACCTCGGTGGTGTTCATCAGCGCGCCACCAGCGGTGACGGACCCCTCGAACACCAGTGGTTCCAGCCGAGCGCGGGCGGCGTAGACGGCAGCCGTGTAGCCCGCGGGGCCGGAGCCGATGATGATCACGTTGCGGACTGCTGCGTCGCTCATGCAGGCGTTCCTCGTTCTCGTCGAGACTGGACGTCGTACTCAACGGATCCTAGAGGCCGACCATTCCCACCGTACCCATGACGCACGCCACGCAGGCCACTGGCTCACCGAACGGAATCAGCGATTGCGCAGGGTGATGGTGGTGTCGTAGAACGGGCTCGCGACACCGCCGGACGAGCTACAGCCGGTGACCACGAAGATCTGGATGTCGCGGGGTGAACCACCCTGCAGACCGATGATGGTGGCCCGCCGGTCACCCACCTCGGCGGGCTGGACCAGCCGGACGACCGGGTTCGGCCGGCCGGAGGCGAAGTCCCGGGCACAGTCGATCTCGCTGCTGGCGCCGTGCAGCACCGGGTCGGTGGAGTTCTCCAGCCAGCGCTGCGCCTCCGGCCCGACCTGCTCCGGCGTGAGCGTCGGGACGGCCACCGGCTGGGTCGTCTTGGTCGCCGCGGCGCCGTCCTTGCTCTGGTCCGCGGTCGCCAGCACCACGCCGACCCCGACGGCCGCGACCACGATGACCGCGGCGGCTCCGAGCATCAGCTTCGGCAAGTGCCGGTGGGGCTCCTCGCGGAGCTGGGCCAACGAGTGCACCCCGACCGTGGAGGCGCGCAGGACGGACTCCGACACGATCACGGCGTCCAGATGCTCGGCCACGTCGGGCGGAATCGGGATGTCGCTGCGGCCCTCTTCGGCGAGGTCCTCGGACAGCTGCCACAGCGCGTCATATGTCTGCTGGCAGTCCGGGCAGGCCTTCACGTGTTCACGAGCCCGGTGGGCCTCGGTCGCGGGCAGCAGGTTCTCGATCAGATCGGCGATGGTGTCCGTGTCCAGGTGCTCGAGATGCTCACTGGTCGGCAGACCGGAATCGGTCATCGGGAACTCGCCCCCTCGCTGGAGGTGCGCAGATGGGTCATCGGAATGCTCCGGTAGGCAAGTGAAGGCAGGTCGCAGTTGAGCGACTTCGCTTCGACGGGCGTTCCGCTCATTCGGTTCCCACCGATTCCGCAGACGTCTTGGCGGCCGACTCCGGCCCGGCCGTGGTCTCCACTGTGGTCTCCGCCGTGGTTTCAGCCTCGGTCTCCGCCGCGGCCTGCTCCGGTACGTCGGACCGCCCGGCGTGGGTGGTCTGCCAGTGCTTCAGCAGCGGCAGCAGCCGGGCCCGGCCGCGAGCACAACGGCTCTTCACCGTGCCCGGGGCACAGCCGAGGATGGCGGCCGCCTCCTCGATCGAGTAGCCCTCCATGTCGACCAGGACGAGAGCGCTGCGCTGGTCGACGTTGATCTGCTTGAGCGCGTTCAGGACGTCGATCCGGCGTTCCCGGACCTCGGCCGGGTCGTCTTCGGCGGGACCGGCGAGCTCGGCCGCGCGGTCCTCGTCCTCCGGCAGCGGGTCGGCCGCGCGGACCTGGCGGCGGCGGATCCGGTCCAGGCAGGCGTTGACCACGATCCGGTGCAGCCAGGTGGTCACCTTGGCCTCACCGCGGAACGAGTCGGCCCGGCGGAACGCGGAGATGAACGCCTCCTGCAGCGCGTCCGCAGCCTCCTCGGGTTCGCCCAGGGTACGGATCGCGACCGCCCACATCCGATCCCGGTGCCGCTTGACCAGGAACCCGAACGAGTCCGGGTTGCCGGCCACGTGCAGCCGGAGCAGCTCGTGGTCGTCCATCGCCTCATAGCCGTGCGCCACCGGCTGCTCACCCGGGCTCGGCGGCGGGCCGATCCGGGTGATGCCCGACCGGGGCGGCGGGGTGGGGCTGGAATCAATACCGGAGGTCATCGCTGGACCGTGACCTCCGAGATCTCGCCCCGGAAGCCGCTGCCTTCCTTGGGCAGTTTGGTCAGCCAGACCAGGACGTACCGGCTCTGGACCGCCGCGGCCGGCCTCAGCTCGGCCGACTCACCGGCACCCTCGACCGCCGCCACCGACTTCCAGCCGCTCGCCGCGGTCGGGGAGGTGTTGCCATCGGCCTTGGGCACCATCAGCTGGAGATCGGTGTCGTCGCCGACCAGGGTCACCGTCACCTGGGAAACCGACGTCATCTGACCGAGGTCGTAGATGATGCCGACGCCGTCCTTGGTGCCGCCGAGGTCCGCCCGGCGCTTGTAGGACATGGTCGTCCAGGTGGTGCTCGGCTTGCCGTCGAACGTGTTCGGGACGTCCTCCGGGTGCTCCTCGCCGTTGCCGTCCGGCGGCGGGTCGAAGTCCTTGCCGGAGACGATCTTGACGTTCGCGCTGGTCGGGGTCTCCGGGGCCGTGGCCTGCGGCGTCTCGGTGGCGTTGTTGCCGGAGCCCTGGTCCTTGTTGATCGCACCCTTGACCAGGAACTGCGCCATCGCGATCACCGACAACAGGGCCAGGATCGCCAGCAGGATCAGGATCCGCCCGCCCCAGCTGCCGCGCGGTTTCGGCTCGTCGACCGGCGGACGGCGCCGGCCGTTCCCGTTCTGGTTCGGCTGCTGCCGGCGTACCGGCCGGGTCTCGGTCACCTGCCCGTACGCCGCGCGCGGGGTGTGACCGTTACTCGCCACCGCGACCGCCGGTGGGGTCGGGTCGAGCGCGGGCGGAGTCTGTGGGACGACCTGGGTGGCGTCGTCGACGCTGCCGTTCTGCCGGGCGATCGCGACCGTCTCGTCCATCTGGCTCGGCGGCTCGTGCGAGCTGCCGACCACGCCGGACAAGGCAGCGGACAGACCAGCGGCGCTCGTGATCGGGGCTGTGTGGTGCCGCGGCGGATCGCCGAGCAGCCGGTCGGCGATGTCGTCCAGCGAACGCGGCACTCCGGCGCGCACCTGCCGCGGGCTCAGCAGCCGGCCGTGCTCGACCGGCGCGGGCTGGAGACCCCACGCTGGCGCGGGGCTGGGCCAGCGACCGGTGAGGGAGCTGTACAGGAGCTCGCCGAGCGCGCGGACGTCCTGCTCCGGCGTACCCGGACCAGTGGATCGCAGCGCCGCTTCGGTGGCGAGTCCGACGACCTTGATAGCGCCGGCATCGGTGACCACGACCGTGGCCGGGCTGATCGAGCCGTGGGCGTGCCCGGTGCGGTGCAGGTTCTCCAGCGCTTCGGATACCTCGCGGGCCAGCCAGCCGGCTTGCTGACCGGTGAGTGGGCCCGCGCTCAGCATGCGTTCCAGCGGACGGCCGCCGGCCCACTCGCGGACGCAGTACGTGACGCCCTCGAAGAGGTCGCAGTCGAGGACGCGGAGGAATCGGGGGTCGGCAGCGGCGGCGGCCCGGCGGGCGGCGTCGAAGAGCATGTTCGTCCGCGGGTCGCCAACCGGTAGGACGTCCACGACGACCGCTCTGCTGAGCACCTCATCCACTGCCCGCCAGACCCGCGCACCGTCGATCTCCGCGAGCAACTCGGCGATCCGGTAGCGGCCGGCAAGCAGGGCACCCGGACTCACGGTCTGGTTCGACACGGTGTCTTTCGCCCTCCTCGATGCACTGGTCGGCCTGCGTCTGGCGCTCCGGATCCAGTCGGCGGGGACCCGGCTGCGATCGGGTGGCGGCCCGATCGCAGCCCCCATGCTAGTGCCCAGGGGCGGCGAGGCGAGGTGCACGAGTGCACAAGCAGCCGGATCAGGAGCGGCGGGACCCTCCCGGCAGCTTGGATGTGACCACGGACACGAGGTCGGTCACCTCGTGGATCCGCAATACCCGGGCCACACCGACGTAAATCGGCAGCATCACCGCCGCGGCGATCGCCAGTTGCAACGCCGACGTCAGCGGCCCCTCCCAATCGGTCACCATCTCGAGCAGTACGAGCACCAACCGGCCGAGCCCCGCACCGACCGCGGCCGCGATCACCATCGCCAACAGCGGCAGGCCGATGCCGGAGCCGGACACTCGCGGCACCCGCCTGGCCAGCACCCGTCGCGACATCAGCACAGCGACCAGGTAGGCGAGCGAGTACGCCACCCCGAGTGCGACACCGCTGAACCGCAGGTGCTCCTCGCCCAGCACCACCCGGACGCCGACAATCGCCGCTGCGATGTTGGTCGCGGCGATCACGCACTGCAGGAAGAACGGCGTCCGGGTGTCCTCGAACGCGTAGAACGTGCGCAGCTGGAAGTACTGCACGGTGAACGGGATCAGCCCGAGCGCCAGCGCGATCAGCGTGTAGCCCATCAACTCGGTGTTGTTCTTACCGGCGCCGTAGCCGGCGATGACCGTCGTGATCGGCTGCGCGAACGCCACCATGGCGGCAGCCGCCGGTACCACGATCGCGAGCGTCTGCCGGATCGACCGGGCCGACAGCCGGGCCACCTCGGTCACATCGCCCTCGGCGGCCAGCGACGACATCTGCGGCAGCGCAGCGGTCGCGAGCGAGACCGTCACGATGCCGTGCGGGACGAGGATGATCAGCATGGCCGTGCTGTAGGCGACCAGTCCTGCCTTGGAGCCTGGCGCATCGGACGCACTACCGGCGATCGCCAGCTTGGTGACGACGACCAGCGTCACCTGGTTGACCGCGACGAACAGGACCGTCCAGATACCCAGCTTGGCGGTCCGCCCCAGCCCGGTGCCGCGAAGGCCGAACTTGGGCCGGTAGTGGTGACCGCTGGCCCTCAGATAGGGCAGTAGCACCAGCAACTGAACCGCGATGCCCACCGTGTGACCGAGACCGAGCAGCAGTTCCTCGCCGCCGCTGAAGGTGGGCGGGTTGTCGCCGACCCGGTAGACCAGCAGGAAGATCACGATCGAGACGCAGGCGACGATGTTGTTCGCGATCGGGGCCCACATCATCGGGCCGAACCGCCGCCGCGCGTTCAGCACCTGGCCGACCAGCACGAACGCGCCGTAGAAGAAGATCTGCGGCAGGCACAGCCGGACGAACATCACCATCGAGGCCTTCTCCGCGGCCCGGGACGGATCGTTCAACTCACCCGGCAGGTAGAGCTCGGCGATCAGCGGCGACAGCAGCACGCAGGCCACCGTGACGACGGCCAGCACGACGAAACCGAAGGTGAGCAGCCGGTTGGTGAAATCCTGGCCGCCGTCCTCGTGGTTCTTGATCGCCCGGACCAGCTGAGGCACCAGGACGGTGTTGAAGACCCCGCCGGCCAGCAGGATGTAGAGGCTGTTCGGGATCGTGTTCGCCGCGGTGAAGATGTCGCCGCGCAGTGCGGTACCGATCGCTGCCGCGAGGAGGGCGATCCGGACGAATCCGAGCAGGCGTGACAGCACCGTTCCGGCTGCCATCACCGCTGCGGATCGCAGGGTGCGATCAGCCATCCTTGGTACCGACTCCTTCTTTCAGGCTCTCCGCCGTGTCGTCTGCCGGTACGCCGTTCGCGCGGCCCGGGGTGATTCGCAGTTGCTTCACCGGTTCCAACGCGTTCGGCTCGTCGCCGCCCGGATCAACCTCCGCCTGCGCTTCCAGATCCGCTGTCGCGACGTCCTGTGGGTCGATCGGGGCCGGGTGCAACGGATCGGATCCGGGCTCCGGCGCGGTCGGGTTCTTCCGCTCGGACCGGATCCGCCGGTAGATGCGGACCAGCGAGGTACCGAACAGCAGCGCGACGGCCGAGCCGACCAGGATCCAGCCGACACTGCCGTACTGCGCGGCCTGGATGACGAGCTCCTGGGACCGGCCGACCGGGAGCTGCTGGGCCGAGATCACCTGCGCGTCGGCCCGGATCAGGCCGTTCTGCTCCGCGCTTGCGTTGATCTGGTACGTCGCCTTCTGGCCGGCCGCGAGCACCCTGGTCTCCAGCGGCTCGATCCGCAGGTCGGGCCGGTTCGCCGAGCTGACCACGATGCCGACCCGGACGGACACGTTCAGCTCGTTCGCGATGGTGAGCGGGAAGGTGCCCTTGCTGCCGGACAGGTTGACCTTGATCTCGCGGCGCGCTCCCTTGCCACCGGCCGAGTTGGTCACCAGGTGCACCCGGCCGAGCTGGTAGTTCACCGCGGCCAGCTCGAAGCCGGTGAATCGCTGCGACTCGTCGGGGAAGCCACGCCAGCTGTAGGAACTCGCCCGGAGCAACGCGCGGCGCATGTTCTCGTCCGCGTCCTCCGGGTTGTTCAGCAGCGAGACGTAGGTGGTGGTCGCGTTGTTGAGCTGCTTGATCTGGTCCAGCTGGGTGCCGGTCAGCCCGGGGGTCGAGCGCAGTGCGGTCGGCGGCTTGGTGACCGCTGGGCTGGTCGACGACTGGGGGAGCACCTGATCAATGCCGACCGGGGTGATCCAGGGCAGGGACAGGTCCTGCGCGATCGCGGTCGTCGCCCGGCCGTCGGTGTCCCAGCCGCGCGGCGAGAGGGCGACCACCGTGATCGAACCCGTGCCGGTCGACGCGAGCAACGCGGTCTCCGCCGCGAAGCGCTGCCGTACCTGGATCGGGGAGTTCGCCGTGGCCGCGTCCGGTCCGCCCGTGGTCAGGGTGGAGTCCGCGATCACAGTGCGCACACTCTTCACGGGGCCCTCGGGCGTGAGTACGTCGTACACCGGTGACGGGGAAAGACTGGGTCGGGTCTCGGGGGTCCAGGACGCACTGCTGACGAGGTTGAGGTCGTCGGCCTTGGCACCGGCGTACCCGGTGGAGGCGGCGGCGAGGTTGCGGCTGGTGGCGGACCCGTTCTCGAGCCAGAGCCCGGACCGGAAGAGCGGTACGCCGAGGTTGAACTGCTCCGTCGCCGACCGGGACTGACCGACCAGATCCTTCAGCGTGCCGCCCGCGTCGATCAGGCTGGCCACGTCCGGGTCGCCGTACGGGAGCAGGACGACCGGGTTCCGGGTCCGGGTGGCGTCGAAGGCCTTGAGCCAGGCGGCGACCGTCTGCTGACCGGTCCCGGCCTTGGTCTGGTTGTTGCTGCCGACCACCCGATAACCGTTGGCTATCCGCCTGGCCTCGTCGATCATGGCCGGATCGACCAGCCAGGTGACCTTCTGTTGCCTGCCGAGCGCGAGGAGTCGGCCGAGCTGGCCGTTCGGCGCCATCGACTCGGCCAGCGACTCGTTCGCGAACCGGTCACCAGCCAGCAGCGTCGGGCGGTGCCGGAGCGGGATCACCAGGGCGGTGTTCACCTTGCGCGGCATCGGCTTGGTATCGATCACCGGCATCAGGGTCCGGGCCCGGCCCGCGGTGATCCGGTTGCCGTCGGACGGGTTACCGCGGAAGGTCACGCCGACCACGTAGACGCCCGCCCGCTTGCTGATGTGCCACTCCTGCCACGGCACCACGAGGCGGAACGGCACCGAGGCCTTCGGCTGCAGCGGCGCCTTGAAGGACTGAAAGGTGGTGGAGGCGGGGTTGTCGAGACCGCTGCAGTCGTTCTGCTTCTGCAGGGGCTGCTCGAGCTCGGTCGGGATCGCGGCCAGCTCGGCGCGGGTGGTCAGCCGATGTTCCTCGATACACGCGATCGCCTGCGGGTTGTCGAAGGTGGTGGTGCTGGTGTTGGTGACCCGGCCGGTGATGACGACCTGCTGGCCCGGTATCGGGGTGGCCGGAGCGAACGAGTCGATGGTCACCTCGACCACTGGGTCCTCGGCGCGTGGGTCGGCCACCGCCGCCGGAAGCGGCTGAACCGTTGCCGACGCAGCGATCACCAGGCTCGCACCCGCTGCTGCGGAGAGCCTCAGTCGCCGTCTCAACACGCCGTCACCGTAACCTAGTTTCCTGTGTCTCCTATCCCCGACCGCTCGGCCTCCTCCGGATCGTTGTCAGCGGTCCAGCGGAAAGGTGTCCAGTCCCTGATGATGATCGCTCCGGTGGTCGACGAGCTGGGTGCTCGCTTCGACGCGGCCGGGTACGAGATCGCGCTGGTCGGAGGTCCTGTCCGGGACATTCTCCTCGGTCGCGGGAGCAAGGACCTCGACTTCGCCACCTCGGCCCGCCCCGATGTCGTCGAACGGTTGCTGGCCGGCTGGGCCGACCACGTCTGGGACATCGGGAAAGCCTTCGGCACCATCGGATGTCGCAAGGGCGAATGGGTTCTGGAGATCACCACCTACCGGTCGGAGTCCTACGATCCCACCTCACGCAAACCGGAGGTCGCGTACGGCGACACCCTCGAGGGCGACCTGTCCCGGCGGGACTTCGCGATGAACGCGATGGCGGTGCTGCTGCCGTCGCACCAGTTCGTCGACCCGTTCGGCGGGCGCGACGACGTGCGGAACAAGGTGATCCGGACGCCTGGCTCGCCGGAGGACTCGTTCTCGGACGACCCGTTGCGGATGATGCGGGCGGCAAGGTTCGCGGCCCAGCTGAACTTCACCCCGGACCCGGCCGTGGTGGCCGCGATGACGTCGATGGCCGAGCGGATCACGATCGTGTCGGCCGAGCGCGTCCGGGACGAACTGATCAAGCTGGTCGACGCCGGCAACCCGAGGGTCGGTCTGGACCTGCTGGTGTCGACCGGCCTGGCCGACCACGTGCTGCCCGAACTGCCCGCGCTCCGGCTGGAGGTGGACGAGCACCACCGGCACAAGGACGTGTACGAGCACTCACTGACCGTGCTTGAGCAGGCCATCGACCTGGAGTCCCGGCTGGTCGACGTCGACGAGCTGCCCGACTTCGTGGTCCGGTTCGCCGCGCTGATCCACGACATCGGCAAGCCGAAGACCCGGAAGTTCGAGGGCGCCGGCAAGGTGACGTTCCACCATCACGACGTGTACGGCGCCAAACTCGCCCGGAAGCGGATGAAGGCGCTGCGGTTCAGCAACGAGCAGATCGAGCAGGTCAGCAAACTGATCGAGCTCCATCTGCGCTTCCACGGGTACGGAACCGGTGAGTGGACCGACTCCGCCGTACGCCGGTACGTCCGCGACGCGGGACCCCTGCTGACCCGGCTGCACGTTCTCACCCGAGCCGACTGCACCACGCGGAACAGGCGGAAGGCCGAGGCCCTGCGCGCGGCGTACGACGATCTCGAGGAGCGGATCGCCCGGCTCGCGGAGCAGGAGGAACTGGATTCGCTCCGGCCGGATCTGGACGGCAACCAGATCATGGAGATCCTCGGCATCGGCCCGGGACGCGACGTCGGTGAGGCGTACAAGTTCCTGATGGAGCTGCGGCTGGAGCACGGCCCGCTCGGCGAGGAACGCGCTCGGGAGGAGCTCCTGAGGTGGTGGAACGAGCGGTCCTGAACCTGGGGGGCTGTTCGGTGAAGGTCACGGTTGTCCACAGGTCTATGACGACCGCTCCCCAGCGCCTTCGGGCGGGGTTACCTTCTTGGGATGTGGTGGTTTCTAGCGGCCTTGGGTGGGGGCGGGCTGGCGCTCGCGGGCCGGTACCTGTGGGACCGGCGGGCGGCCACGCAGGGTGACGCCGAGGAGCTCGAACAGATCAAGAAGCTCGCCGACGAGGACGTCACCCTGCTCGGCGAGGAGCTGGCCCGGCTGGACGGCCGGGTGACCGGTCGCGAACTCGATACCGATACGCGGGTCGACTATCAGTTGGCACTGGACTCGTACGAGGTGGCTCAGCGGGCGGTGCGGGGGATCCGGAAGCCGGAAGCGATCAGCGCGGTCACCGACGCGCTCGCCACCGGGCGGTACGCGATCGTCTGCGTGCAGGCGCGGGTCGCGGGCGAGCCGGTACCCGAGCGGCGGGTGCCATGCTTCTTCAACCCGCAGCACGGTCCGTCGACCACGGACGTGGTCTGGACCCAGCCGAAGGTCGGTACTCGCACGGTCCCGGCCTGTGCCCAGGACGCCGCACGAGTGAGAGCCGGGGACGAGCCCGAGGTCCGCTATGTCCAGTACGGCAGCCGCCGGGTCCCCTACTGGGAGGCAGGCGCCGCGGTCGCCCCCTACGGCGAGGGCTACTTCACCGTCGGCGTCGGCGCAAGCTACATCCCCCTGGCCGGCTTCGAATCCCAGGCCGGCGCCACCGGCGGCTGGGGCGACCCAGGCACCCACACCGGCTACGACCCCACCGGCCACGACGCCGGCTTCGACCCCGGCGGAGGAGACGCCGGCGGCGGCGGTGGAGGCGACGGCTGACCGCCCCACCCGCACGCACCTCGCGCCCGCACCCCCGCGCCCGCACCCCCGCGCCCGCACCCTCGCGCCCGCACCCCCCGCGCACGTACCGCCCCGCGCCGGCACGCGGCTCGTGCCGGCAGACACCTCGCGCCACCACCCCGCGCGCGCCCCGCGCGCTGCCTACTGTTCGCCTTCCCTTCGGGGTCTACCTACGGCTCAGATCGGCTGCGCCGGCTTTGCTTTGTAGGCCTTTTCGATTTGTGCTGTTGACGTGGGGTCGGGCTGGTACGACGTGGTGCCGGCTGGGGTGGTGATCGCGGCGACGGGGAGCGCTGGGTCGATGGAGTTGGTCAGGTACGCGGCGTCGTAGGTGGCGAGTTCGTCGAGTGGCACGGGCCGGGTTTCGCTCGGGGTGCCGGTGGCGGCGAGTCCCGCTTGGAGGACCTGCATCGTGATCCCGGGGAGGACGGCCGCCTCCGGCCAGACGATCCGGCCGGCTTGGGCGAAGCAGATGTTCCAGATCGACGCCTCGGACACGTGGCCCGCCCGGTCGTAGAACAGCGCGTCATCGTGCCCATCCAGTTTCGCCGCGCGTCCGTAGTACGAGAGTGAGAAGGACCCGGTGTGCTTCAGGTGCGGCACTGGTCGCTCGTGCTCGACCGCGAGCAACCGGAGTGGTCGCCCGGTCGACGCGATCGGTGCGGAGACGGTGACCAGGAGCTCAGGCGCGACAGCGATGCCCTGGTCGACCTTCGCCCGATCGCGGGTGAACGCGGTGATCCGGACTGACGCGTCCGCTACGCCCGCGCGTTCGAGCGCCGACCTCACGTACGACCGCCACCGCTCGGCCGGCACCCCGTGACCGAAGAGCTCGACCGAACTCCGGTCCAACCGTTCCACGTGGAACGGCAACCCCCGGACCAGCCCACCCCGGACCTGCATCGAGGTGAAGTGCCCGGAGCTGATTGCTCGCAGCAACCCCGGATCGACCCGATCGAGCGGTTCGCCGTCCAGTTCCAGGTAGTCGGTCACGCGCCAAGTCTCACCGAACCAGTCCACTGAACTATCTGGTCTACCCTCACGACGTGGACGTGTGGAACATCATCGGCTGGGGCGGGTCGGCCCTGGTGGTCGTGTCGTTGCTGCAGACCCGGATCCTGCGACTCCGGGTGCTGAACTTGATCGGCTGCGTGATCCTGGTCGGCTTCAACCTGGTGATCGAGGTCTGGCCGATGGTCGGCATGAACGCCGTCCTCGCGGTGATCAACGCGGTGCATCTCTACGGACTGCTCCGTCACCGCCACGACGAAGCGGAGTACGAGGTGCTCGAGGTGAATCCCGCCGACGCCTACCTCCGGCACGTGCTGAAGACGAACAGCAAGGACATCAGCAGCTTCAACCCCGACTTCACCTCTGCCATCAGCCCGTACGCCTTCCTGGTCCAGCGCGGTGAACGCACCGTCGGCGTGGTCCTCGCCCACGACGCCGGCGACGGCCGGGCCCAGATCGACCTCGACTACGTGCTGCCGAAGTACCGCGACTTTACCCCGGGCGAGTTCGTCTACCGCCGCAGCGACGTCTTCACCGACCACGGCTTCCACCAGGTCGTAGCCCCCCGCCGGATGCGCGAGTCCGCCTCCTACCTCCACACCCTCGGCTTCCACCGAGAAGGCCCCGACCTCGTCCTCAACCTCCCCTGACGGGTCAAGCAGTTTGTATAAGCAAATTTCTTATAAGTGTGTTTATACAAACTGCAGTTGCTAGCCGAGGGACTTGGTGAAGCAGCGGGAGGCGGGTTCGTTTTCGAAGGGGGGATAGGCGGGGATGGGGGTGTAGCCGTGGCGGGTGTAGAGGGCGAGGGCGGCGTGTTGTTCGGTGCCGGTTTCCAGGCGGAGGGTGGTCAGGCCCTGGGCGCGCGCCTGGGACTCCAGATGGGTGAGGAGTAGCCGGGACAGGCCCCAGCCCCGGAAGGCGGGGTCGACGTACAGGCGTTTGATCTCGCCGACGCCGGGGGCGACCGGTTGCAGGCCGATGCAGCCGACCGGGGCGTCCTCGATCAGGAGCAGGGTGAAGGCGATACCGGGATGCAGGCCGACCAGCGGTTGGTCCTCGCCGTACATCGCGGCGAGTTCGGCCTGCTGGGCATTGGTGAGCGCCTGGACGGCGGGATCAGAGCCCTCGGCCGGTCGTAGTACTGCTCCTTCGATGAGTTCCGCCCCTTCGATCATGTGGTCGGACGGTAGCAACTTGGCATGACGCTCCTGTTTCACATTCCTCTCTGGGCTCCGGAAGAGCAGTGAGGTCGACGCTGCGCCACCGATTCGTCGCGCTGAGCTCTTCCGCGGTTCATCATTACCGCTCAGTATTTCTGCCATGGCTCAGCTCAAGCGCAGGACTCTGATCGGCGGGCTCACCGCGTTGGGCGCCGCCACCGCGGCACCCGCGCAGGCCTGGGGTTCGCCCGTACTACGGACCGCGGCGGACTCGTCGGCCACGCTCGTCACGGGCGCCACGTTCCCCGAGGGGATCATGGCCGGCGTCCCCCGGACCGACGGCGCGACGTTGTGGACGAGAGTCCCGCGCGGGTTGTTCGAGGGAGACGCCGAGCTGGCGATCGTCGTGTCCCGGCAGCGCGACCTGTCCCAGCCGGCGATCGTCGAGACGGTGATCGCGCAGAAGCAGTGGGACGGTTGCGTCCACTTCCAGGCGACCGGTCTGGCCCCGGGGGAGGAGTACTTCTACCAGTTCCGCGGCAAGGACAAGGTGTCCCCGGTCGGCCGGTTCCAGACCCTGCGCCCGGCCGATTCGAACCAGCCGGTGCGAATCGGGTTCTTCACCTGCCAGGGGTTCACCGAGGGGTACTACGCGACCCACCGGCACCTGGCCGCCGAGGACCTCGACCTGGTCGTCTGCCTCGGCGACTACGTGTACGAGGCGACCGTGCCCGGAGTCCGCGGTATCGACTTGAACCTCTGTCCACAGATCCTGCCGACCATGCGGGCGAAGTACACGTACTACCGCTCGGACGCGGACCTGCGGGCGATGCACGCGCAGCACGCGTTCCTGCCGTTGTGGGACGACCACGAGTTCCGCAACAACTACAGCAAGGACAACTGGACCCTGCCGGAGGCGTTCTTCCAGGAGAAGAAGAGCGCGGCCTGGCACACCTGGTTCGAGCGGATGCCGGTACCGCGGTACGCCGGTGACATGACCCGCACATACCGGTCCCTGCGGCTCGGCCGGACTGTCGAGTTGTTTGCCATCGACAACCGTCAGTACAAGGACGACCAGCCCTGCGACGACGGTGGCAGCATCATCTGCGAGGCGGCCGACACTCCTGGTCGGAGCATGCTCGGCCCGGCGCAGAAGACCTGGCTCGAACAGGGCCTGCGGTCGTCCGGCGCCCAATGGAAGGTGCTCGCGAACCCGAACATGATGATGGGCATGGTCACCGGTGCCGCCGGCGAGCGCGCCTTCATGGACACCTGGGACGGCTACGGCGCCGAGCGGACCGAACTCCTCTCGCTCGCGGCCGAACGGGTCTCCGACCTGGTAGTGGTCACCGGCGACGACCACGACACGTTCTCCGGCGAGCTCTGGGACACCGGGTTCGCGCCGGGGAGTCCCGGCAACCCGGGTGGGACCCGGCGTGCGGGCGTCGAGTTCGTCGTACCGTCGGTGTCGTCCACGAACACCGGTGACCTCAAGGGTGAGGCCGGGTCGAAGGCGGAGGAGCAGACGCGGTTGCAGTACAACCCGCACCTGAAGCTGACCGACATGCGGCAGCACGGGTACGGCGTACTGGAGGTCACCCGGGACGAGGCCAAGCTGTCGTACCGGGCCGTCGACAAGTTGCACGCCGATGCCGGGGTGTCCACCAGCTACCAGGTCCGCACAACCAGGGGAAGTTCGACCATCGACGTGCTGTGATGGGCGGGTGCAGTCGCTGCAGGAGATCGCCGCGGGAGTCCGGGCGGGTGAGCTGGATCCGGTTGAGCTGGTTGAGCACGCGTTGCGGCGGGCCGGTGAGACCGCCGACCTGAACGCCGTGGTCCATCTCGACGCCGACGGTGCGCGTGCGGCGGCGAAGGATCACCCGCGGTCCGGTCCGCTCGCCGGCGTGCCGGTCCTGGTGAAGGAGATCGTCGAGGTCGAGGGCTGGCCGTTCCGCTGCGGCTCGAACGCGATGGACGAGATCGGTCGCCGCGATGCCGGGATTGTGTCTGTACTGCGGGCGTCGGGCGCGATCTTGATCGGACTGAGCCACACGCACGAATTCGCCTACGGCTGCACCGGTACGTCGAACCGGGTCGGCCCGTGTCACAACCCACACGACCCGACCCGGATGACCGGAGGGTCCAGTTCGGGCGCCGCCGCAGCGGTCGCGGCCGGAGTCGTCCCCCTGGCGATCGGCACGGACACGGCGGGCTCGGTACGCATCCCCGCGGCTCTGTGTGGAGTGGTCGGCTTCAAGCCCGCTTACGCCACGCTGCCCACCGACGGTGTCTTCCCACTCGCCCAGGAACTCGACCACGTGGGCGTCCTCACCACCACGGTCGCCGACGCCGCCTACGCACTCGCAGCGCTCACTGGCGCTACACCAGCACCACCCCGTACGACGCCTCCGCGGCTCGGCGTGGTCACGAACGAGGAATACCTGAACCACACCGCGGAGGTCGGCGCCGCCTGGTCCGCCGCGATCGCGCACCTGGAGAAGGCCGGGGCGACCACAAGGCTGGTGCAACTGCCCGACTGGGCCGACACCTTCCGGACAGCGGCCGACCTCCAAGGACCGGAAGCAGCCGCCAACCACGCCGGCCGCTCAACCGAGCTCTACCAGCCGGACGTCCAGGAACGCCTCCGCGAGGCCGCCGAAATCCCGGTCTCGCGGTACGACCTGGCCCGCGCGAAGGCCGCCGCGTACACCCTGAAGATGGCGAACCTCCTCCACGATGTCGACGCCGTGCTGACCCCGACCGTCCTCACCACGGCGCCACCGATCGATGCGGTGACCACGCCGACCGGCGCTCGCGCAGTACGAGCTCAGCTCCTGACGAACACCCGCCTGGCCAACCTGACCGGCCATCCCGCCATCACCGTCCCCCTTCCCACTACCGGGTTGCCGATAGGCCTGCAGGTCATTGCCCTCGACAACGATCGCGCCGCGACCACCGCCGCTTGGATCGAGGATCAGCTGTAGAGGCGGAGGTCGGCCAGGGTCCACCAGTGGTCGCTGGTGGCGGTCGAGGTGATGCGGAGGTAGCGGGCGCGAGTCGGGGTGACGTCGATGTTGGTGAGTTGGCCGTTGGAAGTGCCTGTGGCTAGCGGGCGCCAGGTGATGCCGTCGTTGCTGTAGGCGAGCTGCCACGAGGCCGCGTAATCCCCTTGGTTGCCACCGCTGTCGAGGGCGATGCGACGGAACCAGCGAGCGGTGCCCAGATCCACCTGGAAGTACTGCCCCGGGACCTGGGCTGCCTGGGTCGTCCACACCGTCGAGCCATCGGCGTCGATTGCGCGGGACGCGAGGTCGGCTGCGGTCGAGGCGGTGGCCCGGGCGTTGGCCAGCGAGATGGGCGTGAACTCGGAACGGAGGTCACTCGACCAGACGAAGGTCGCGATCGATCCACCGGGCAGCGTGTACTCGAACGACCGGCCGCCGATCGCGACCGCGAACGAGCGAGGGTCGTCGTTCTCGTTGTGGACCAGCAACGCGGTCGAGCCGTCGGGGTTGCGGAACGCGGCCGACATCAGTTGCCCGTTCCAGCCGGTCGTCCCGTACGACGTACTGCCGATCCGCACCGCGCCCGTCTTCACGAACTTCGAGAGGTGACCGATCGTGTAGTACTCCGCGTCGTTGCTGACCGTGCCGTCCGGGTGCAGGGTGACCAACCCGGTGCACGTGTCGCAGCCGCCGTTGTGCGGGCCGCCTGCGGAGTCGAGCGCGATGTTCCAGTTGACCACCGACTTGGCCCAGTTCCGGGTGGTCCCAAGCATCAGGTTGCGCGCGTGCCAGGTGAGGGTGCCGCGGAAGATCTGCGGAGGCGTGTCGTTCGGCCCGTGCGATCCGGAGCACTCGGTGAACCAGATCCCCTTCTCCGGGAACGCCTGCCGCAAGGCGGTCTGCGCCGACGCGTCGCCGGAGTAGCAGTGGTACGCCGTCCCCGCGATCCACTTGGCGGCACGGGTCCGCAACAACTTGTACGGGTAGTCGGTCTCCGGGTCCTCGCCCGGCGGGGTGCTAGCGATGTCGCCGGGATGCGTGGTCCAGTTGTGGTCGTAACCGAGGATCTTCGTGCGCGGGCTGGCCGCTCGCAGCATCGGGCCGAGTTGCTCGATCACGGCGGCCGCCTGACGGACGGGCAGATCCATCCCGGGATAGCCGCTGGGTTTGCGGTTCTGCGGCTCGTTCTGGATCGTGAGGAAGTCGACCGGTACGCCGGCCGCGGTGTACGCCTGCACGAACTTCACTAGGTAGCGCGCGTAGGCGTTGTACACGGCCGGATCGTCCTTGAGCCGACCACCGACGAGGGAATCGCCGGTCTTCATCCAGGCGGGTGGGCTCCACGGCGTCGCCAGCACCTTCAGCGCCGGGTTGAGCTGTTTCGCCCGGCGGAGCAGAGGAAGCACCTGCCCCTGGTCGTGCGCGATGCTGAAGTGCTTGAGCCCGAAATCGGTCTGCCCGGCCGGCACATCGTCGTACGTGTAGTGCTCGGCCTCGGCGGTGAAGTCGGACGAGCCGACCGGCTGGCGGAGGAAGCTCACGCCGATTCCCTGCCGTGGATCGAACAGCGACCGCATCGTCTGATCCCGCACGGCCGGCGACAACCGGTAGAGCACGTTCGCCGCCGAGTCCGTGATGGAGGCGCCGAAGCCGTCCATCGTCTGGTACTTCGTAGCGGGGTCGACCGTGATCGTCGTCAACGGGCTCGACCCCTTGGCGAACGCGACCGGCGTCCGCTCGTGCAACAGCTCGGCCCGATCGGGGGTCGTCACCCAGACCCGAGCCTGTACTGCGGACTCCCGGTCGGCCGGTTGGACGGCTTCTGCGGCGGGCAGCAGCCCGGTCATCACCAGAGCGGAAACCGCGACCGACGCGCCCAGCGCCTGAGTTCTCATACCTGCGCTCCTCACGATGTAACAAGTGGAACAACGAGCGGCACTTCAGAGCACACGAAACAACCGGTCTGGTCTGGTGTCAAGGCTTGAACTAAGGTGTGATGATGAAACAAATCGGTGTAACAAATGCCTAGGCGAGTCACGGTCCGGGACATCGCGGCGGAAACGGGCGTCTCCATCGCGACCGTCTCCCGTGTCCTCAACCAGGCGAGCAACGTGGCACCACAGACCCGCGAACTGGTCGAGCAAGCCGTCGGGCGTCTTGGCACACCAGGACTCCGCGGCGGTGCGAGGCCGGTGGCCGGTGCGGTGTACGTGCGCTGCCCGTATGTGCTGACCGACTACTTCGGCCTGATCGTCTCCTCGATCGCGGAGACGCTCGACCGGCACGGGCGGCGGCTCATCCTCAACGCCGGCGAGGCCGCCGCGCATCAACCCGTGCTGGCGCGCTTGGCCTTGGAGAGTGGCCTGGCTGGGGCGATCCTGATTCTTCCACCCGAGCCGGGCGATGACCTGATCCGGCTTCGCGGTCGGCGATTCCCCTTCGTGGTGGTCGATCCGCGGACGACGCTGCCGCGCGACATCCCGTCCGTCTCCGCCGCGCACTTCTCCGGCGCCCGCCAAGTCACGGCTCATCTGGTGGAGCTCGGGCACCGCCGGATCGGCGTCATCGCCGGACCTCGCGAGTGGCTCGCCGCGGATGCCCGGCTCAGCGGTCACGCCGCTGCGCTCGCCGATGCCGGGTTCCTGCCGACGGCCGAGCTGGTCCGGCACGTCGAGCCGACCACCGAGCAGGGTTACCTCGCGGCTGGCGAGTTGCTGGCGTTGCCCGATCGGCCGACCGTGTTGGTGGCGTTCAACGACAAGGCGGCGGTGGGTGCGTTGCGGGCAGCGGCTGAGCGTGGGTTGAGTGTGCCGGACGACTTGTCGGTGACCGGGTTCGACGACATCGATGTGAGTCGGTCGACTTCGCCGCAGTTGACCACGGTTCGCCAGCCGCTGCAGGAGATGGGACGGATGGCGGTCAGCCTGCTGATTCGCCTGCTTGATCGGCACGAGGTGGAGGCGTTGCACGTGGAACTCGCGACCGAACTGGTCGTCCGCGGGTCCACCGGGCGGGCTGCCCCGAGCGGGTAGCAGGCGTGAGGTTCCGCAGGGCGTCCAGGGCCGCGAGCGACTGGTTGACGAGGTCCTCGGCCGAGCAGGGGCGCTCGGACTCGGGGAGTCCCGACCACTCGATCGCGAGGTCCTCGACGTACGCGAGCCAGGCGTGTGCGGTCATCCGCTCGGGCGAGGCGGGGTTGCCGGCGTGTGGCTCCTCGCCGAGGAGGGTGAGCACGCGGGTGGTGAGGCCGGCCCGGGTCTCGGCGTACACCTCGACGACGTAGACGTCGCCGCCTGCCGCGCCTCGGACGAACGAGATGTACGAGTCACGTCGCCGGGTCACGAAGGCGACGAAGGACAGCAGCATCTGCCGGAGCTGGTCGGGTGGCGCGAGGGATGGATCCGGCTCGGTCACGCGCAGCAGGCGCCGGCCGGCCGCGCTCATCACGGCGACATAGAAGTCGCGCTTGGTCGGGAAGTAGTGGAACAACAGGCCGCGGGAGATCCCGGCCTCGGCCGCCACGGCGTCGATGGACAGCTCGTGGATCGGCTGGGTCCGCAACATCATCAGCCCGATCCCGACCAACTGCTTGCGTCGATCGGCCGCCGTCAGTCGCTGCCGCTTGCCGCCGGACGTGCTTGGAGCGGCCACTGGTTCTGCATCTGCGGCATCCACGCTATTGAGCATTGCTTAGAAAGTGCGCTACGGTCAACAGCAGCCGAAGGGTGAGGAGCTGCTGATGGGATTCGAACCGTCCGCGAGGGCGCAGGAGCTGATCGACCGGGTGGACGAGTTCATCCGGACCGAGATCGAGCCGGTCGAGGGTGAGCTGCACGCTGCCCATCGCGCGGCCGACGATCCGTGGCAGCCGTTGCCGGCGTTCAAGGAGTTGCAGGCAAAAGCCCGCAAGCAGGGCCTGTGGAATCTCTTCCTGCCGCCCGCCGAGCCGGGCAACGAGGTGTACGGCGAGGGCCTCGCCAATCTGGACTACGCCCCGATCGCCGAGCTCACCGGCCGGTCCTTCGTCGCGCCGTATGTGTTCAACTGCAACGCGCCCGACACCGGCAACATGGAGGTCCTGCTCCGCTACGGCACACCCGAGCAGAAGAAGCGCTGGCTGGAACCACTTCTCGACGGCGCGATCCGGTCCGCGTTCTGCATGACCGAGCCCGACGTCGCCTCGTCCGATGCCACCAACATGGCCGCGACCGCGATCCCCGACGGCGACGAGATCGTCCTCAACGGCCGGAAGTGGTGGAGCACCGGCGTCGGCCACCCCGACTGCGAACTGCTCATCTTCATGGGCCTGACCGACCCGGACGCTCATCGGTATGCCCGCCACACGATGGTGTTGGTTCCGCGGGGCACCCCGGGCGTCAAGGTCGAGCGGCTGCTCCCCGCGATGGGGCGGTACGACGAGCCGTACGGCCACGGGGAGGTGTCGTTCACCGAGGTCCGGGTGCCGGCATCGAATGTGTTGGTCGGCCTCGGACGTGCCTTCGGGATCGCGCAGGGCCGGCTCGGTCCGGGCCGGGTCCATCACTGCATGCGGCTGATCGGACTCGCCGAGAAGTCGCTTGAGTTGGCGCTGAAGCGGGGCACCAGCCGGACCGCGTTCGGTAAGCAGCTGGTCAACCTGGGCGGCAACCGGGAGCGGATCGCCGATGTGCGGATCGCGATCAACCAGGCTCGGTTGCTGGTGCTGCAAACGGCTTGGTTGCTCGACACCAAAGGGCTTGCGGGTGCGCTGAGCGAGGTGAGCCAGATCAAGGTGGCGGTGCCGCGGATGGCGCAGGACGTGATCGACATGGCGATCCAGTTGCACGGCGGCGGTGGCCTGTCCGACGACTTCCCGCTGGCCGGGGCGTGGACGAGTGCGCGGGCGTTGAGGCTGGCGGACGGGCCCGACGAGGTGCACCGTGGAGTCATCGCGAAGGTGGAGCTGGCGAAGTATCAGTAGCGGAGTGGGCGGGAGGAGGCGCAGTGAGCAGGGTTCTCGTCACCGGCGGGGCCAGCGGACTCGGGTTGGCCCTGGTCCGTCAGTTCGTTGCTGAAGGCCACCAAGTGCTCAGCACCGACGTGCATGCCGACGCGTCCGCACCCGACGGAGGGCAGTACTTGCGGCTGAACGTGCGGAGCGCGGACGACTGGGCGGCGGCGGTCGCGTGGTGTGAGGAGACCTGGGGCGGCCTCGACATCCTGGTGAACAACGCGGGTATCGCCACCGGTGGGCGGATCGACGTCGAGTCGCTGGACGAGTGGGATCGCGTGGTCGACATCAACCTGATGGGTGTGGTGCGCGGGTGCCGTGCGTTCACCCCAGTGTTCAAGCGGCAGCGGTCCGGACAGATCGTGAACACGGCGTCGGCGGCCGGGCTCGTGCATCCGCCGATGATGAGTTCGTACAACACCGTCAAGGCCGGCGTCGTCGCGCTCTCCGAGACCCTGTCGCACGAGCTGAGCCCGTACGGCGTGAGTGTGTCGGTGGTCTGCCCGTCGTTCTTCCGGACCAACCTGGGGGACTCGATCCAGGGCGATGACGCCGCGATGGGCGCGACCGCTCGCCAGTTGATCGAGAAGTCACCGCGGACGGCCGACGAGATCGCGGCGGGGGTGATCGCGGGGGTGAAGAAGAAGCAGTTCCTGATCATCCCGGATCGGCCGGCGCTGCTGGCCTGGCGGACGAAGCGGTTCGCCCGGCCGCTGTACGACCGGCAGATGCGCAAGATCGCCGAGCGGGCGCGCGACAAGGCGGATGCGCAGGTGCAATCGGCCCGAGAACAACAGGCCCAGCCGGCCCAGGAGCAGCACGTGCAGTCGGGCCGGGAGCGGCAGGGCGGCGATACCGACCAGGGCACGGGCGAGGTGGCTCAGGTGCCGTCGGCCGGAGAGCAGTGAGTGCATTGGCAGCGAGCGATGGTGACGCGCCGACGGCAGTGGTTGAAGGCGCGCGGGCGGTCCGGGAAGAGGATGCCTTCGACGTGCCGGCGGTTGATTCCTGGCTGCGGGAGCACACCGCGTTGCCGGAGGGAATGCCTGAGGTCAGGCAGTTCTCCGGTGGGGCTTCGAATCTGACCTATCTGCTGCGGTACACCGATCGCGATCTGATTCTGCGCCGCCCGCCGGTCGGGACGAAGGCGAAGAGCGCGCACGACATGGGCCGCGAGTACCGGATCCAGGCCGCGCTCGCCCCTGTCTTCCCGTACGTGCCGACGATGGTTGCCCACTGCACCGATGCGGGTGTGCTCGGCTCCGACTTCTACGTGATGGACCGGATCCCGGGGACGATCCCGCGCACCTCCGAGCTCGGCGTCGACCTCACGCCGGAGCAGACCCGGCAGCTGTGCTTCACCCTGATCGACACGTTGATCGCGCTGCATCAGGTCGATCCGGAGGCGGCCGGCCTCGCGGATCTCGGCCGCGGTCCGGGGTACGTCGAGCGGCAGGTGACCGGTTGGTCCGAGCGGTACCGCAAGGTCAAGACGTGGAACGTGCCCAGCTACGAGAAGGTGATGGCCTGGCTGGCGGCGAACCGCCCGGACGATGTCGGCAGTTGCGTGATCCACAACGACTTCCGGCTGGACAACGTCGTGCTCGCGCCGGATGACCCGCTGAAGGTGGTCGGCGTCCTCGACTGGGAGCTGGCGACCATCGGCGACCCGTTGATGGATCTCGGCGGCGCTCTCGCGTACTGGGTCCAGGCGGACGACGACTGGGCGTTCCGGCAGTTCCGGCTGCAGCCGTCCGACGTTCCTGGCATGGTCAGCCGCGACGAACTGGTCCGGTACTACACGGAGAAGTCTGGGCTCGAGCCGGCGAACTGGGCGTTCTACGAGGTGTTCGGGCTGTTCCGGCTCGCGGTGATCGCGCAACAGATCTACTACCGCTACCACCACAAGCAGACCAGGAACCCGCGGTTCAAGAACCTCTGGCTGCCGGTCAACCTGCTCGAGCGGCGCTGCCGCCGGATCATCGGCCGCTGAGACGGGCCAAGGATTCGGGCGAAGGGATTTCGGATGGGCACGATCTACCTGGTCCGGCACGCGCAGGCGTCGTTCGGCAAGCGCGACTACGACCAGCTCTCGGACCTCGGCGAGCGGCAGTCGGTCCGGCTCGGCGAAGCCCTGGTCGCCCGCGGGATCAGGCCGACCGTGGTGGTCGCCGGGGCGATGCGGCGGCATGCGCAAACCGCTGCGATCGCGCTGAAGGCCGCCGGGCTGACCCACGACGTGATCATCGACGAAGGGTTCAACGAGTTCGATCACGACGAGGTCATCGTGGCCCTCAACCCGGCGTACCAGAATCGGGCGGTGTTGCTCGCGGATCTGGGCCGGACGGGGCATCCGGGGCGCGCTTTCCAGGCGATGTTCGCGGAGGCGACGGAGCGATGGACTCAGGGTGGCGACGGATACACCGAGACCTTCGCCGACTTCTGTGGTCGCGCGGAGGCCGCGGTTCGGCGTACTGCGGATCGGCTGGGCAAAGGGGAGACCGCCGTGGTGTTCACCTCGGGTGGTCCGATCGCGGCCGCGGTCAGCCGATCGTGGTCCGGCGGCGACGAGCTGTGGCTCACGCTCAACCCCGTCACGATCAACACGGCGATCACCAAGTTCACCGTGGGCCGGAGCGGGCTGACGGCGGTCGGCTACAACGACCACGGGCATCTCGACGGCACCGACCTGCTCACCTACCGATAGGGCGACCGATGCGACGCAACATCCTGATCACCGGGGCGAGTTCCGGCCTCGGCGCGGAGATGGCCCGGCAGTTCGCTGCCAAGGGCCACAATCTCGTGCTGACCGCCCGGCGCGAGGACCGGCTGAAGGCTCTGCAGACGGAGCTGACCGGGCAGGAGGGGCTGTCCGGTACGACGGTCGTCACGTACCGGCTCGACGTGACCGACCACGAGCAGGTGTTCGAGGTGTTCCGGGCCGCCGATGCCGAGCTCGAGGGCGGTCTCCACCGGATCATCGTGAACGCGGGCATCGGCAAGGGGACCCCGCTCGGCACCGGCCGGTTCGACGCGAACCTGGAGACCGCGGAGACGAACTTCATCGCCGCCCTGGCCCAGGCCGAGGCCGCGATGGAGCTGTTCCGGGCCCGCAACGCCGGGCATCTGGTCTTCATCTCCTCGGTCGCCGCGGTCCGTGGACTGCCGAAAGCGGTCACGACGTACGCCGCCACGAAGGCTGCTGTCGGCACGCTGGCGGAAGGGCTACAGCTCGAACTGCTCGGCAAGCCGATCAAGGTCAGCGCGATCTTCCCCGGGTACATCCGATCCGAGCTGAACGAGCACGTCGCGAACACGCCGTTCGTGGTCGACACCGAGGTCGGCGTACGCGCGATGGTGGCGGCGATCGAGGCCGAGAAGGCGAAGGCGTATGTTCCCGGTTGGCCGTGGGCGCCGCTCGCGCGGGTGATGCGGCTGGCGCCGTTGCCGTTGCTGAGGAGGATGATCTGATGCGCTGGGGCCTGACTGTTCCGCTGACCGGGGTTCCGCTGCGGGACCACCGGCACCTGGTCGCGGAGCTCGCGTCGCTGGGGTACACCGATCTTTGGTCGGCCGAGGTGGCGGGCGCGGACGCGTTCACGCCGTTGGTGCTGGCCTCCGAGTGGGACGACCGGCTCCGGTTGGGGACGGCCGTCGTACCGGTGCACACGCGTGGGCCGGCCGCGCTCGCGATGAGTGCGGCGACGTTGGCCGACCTCGCGCCCGGCCGGTTCGTGCTCGGGATCGGGGCGTCGTCGGAGACCATCGTGACCGGGTGGAACGGGATCGCGTACGACCCGCCGCTGGCCCGGACCCGCGACGTACTGCGGTTCCTCCGGCAGGCGTTCGCGGGGGAGAAGGTGGACGGCGAGTTCGACAGCTTCACCATTCGGCGGTTCCGGCTGGAGAAGGCGCCAGAGATCGCGCCGTCGATCATGCTCGCCGCGCTCCGCCCACAGATGCTCCGTCTCGCCGCCCGCGAGGCCGACGGCGCGATCACGAACTGGCTGTCCGCCGAAGACGTCCGCCAGGTCCGCGCTGAACTCGGCGACGAGAAGGAACTGGCCGCCCGGATCTTCGTCTGCGTCACCGAGGACACCGAGATGGCCCGCAACATCGGCCGCTTCCTGATCGCCACGTACCTGACCGTCCCCGGCTACGCCGCCTTCCACGACTGGCTGGGCCGCGGTGAGGCAATGAAGGCGATGCGCGATGCCTGGGCGGCAGGCGACCGCAACGCGGCAATGGCTGCGGTGCCGGTCGAGGTGATCGACGACCTGATCGTCCACGGAACGGCCGCCGACTGTCGCGCCCAGATCAACCAGTACGTGGAGAACGGGCTGGACACCCCGATCATAGCCACCCTTCCGACTGGCACTGACCTCTTGGAAACAGCCCGGGCTCTCGCCCCCTGAAACCTCACTCGCAGAGTGCGCGGACGGCCTCCAGTTCCGCTTCGACGATGGTCATCTGCTGCGCGACCGCGTCGTCGGGCACGTCTGCGGGGAACAGCAAGGTGAACTGGTACTCGCTGCCTGCGCCGTTCGGCAGGACCCGGGTGAACGCTCCCTGGTTCTCGGCGGTCAGCAGGTCGACGGTGCCGTGGTCTGGCGAGGTGCGCACGGTGACGCGGGTTTCCCCCTGATCGTTCTCGAGGATCCAGTCGTCGCCGTCCACGCGGACGGCCCGGGCGACCCCCGGAGCCCAGCGGGGCAGGGCCTGCCGGCGGTCAACCAGCTGGCTCTCGCCACCGCGATCGGGTACGACAAGTCACGCCTGATCGCGCTGCTCGACGAGCTCGAGCGGGACGGGCTGATCGTCCGGGAGCCGGACCCGGCGGATCGCCGGAACCGTCGGGTCCAGTTGACGCCCACGGGCCGGGCCCGGCACGCCGCCGCCCAGGCCGGCATCCGCGCGATGGAAGACGATCTGCTCAGTGAGCTGACCGCTGCCGAGCGGCGATCGCTGATCAGCATCCTCGGCCGCCTCGCCAACGGTTGAACAAGGAGCGCGGGCCGCGGTGCCACGCTCTTCCTTGCCCTTGGCATCGAGCGGGAGCGAGACCTGATCAGCGTGGCGTGACCTGGAAGACCTGCACGCAGAGTGGGTCGTTGCCGATCTTCCGGACGACGACCATGCCGCTGACGGCTGCGCCCTTGGTAGTACCCGAGAGGGGGACGAGGAAGGCCGACTGCTGACCGATCGGGTCACCGACGACGAGTTTGGTGGGCGGTGCGATCCACTGCTCGATGATCGCCGGAAGGAACTGTTTCGTGCCCGCACAGCCGAGGGCGGTCGCGGCAGCGGGATTGTTCGCGTTGAGCTGGGCGACGAAGCGCCTGGCGAGCTCGGCCGGGCTGGCCGCCGGCTTTGCCGGCTGGGTGACGGGCGGCTTGGTCGTCGGAGGTTTGACCGTTCTCGTCGGCTGCGGAGCCGGGATCGACTTCTTCGGCGTCGGAGTACTGGCCGGGGGCGCGCCCGAGGTGGCCGGGCCGGGGTCCGGGGATGCTTCGCCGTCGCCTGCGACGAGGCCGAAGGCGATCACGCCTCCGACTCCCAGCGCGGCGAGCAGGACGACGAGCAGCAGGATGATGATCAGGCCCGCTCTGTTCTTCCTGGGCGGCTGACCATAGGGCGGCGCGGCCCGCCCACCCGGAGGGTAGTTGCCCGGCTGATAGCCCTGGGGCTGGTACGGCTGAGACTGCCAGCCGGAGTTCTGATCCTGCGGCCGGGGATCCTGCGGGCCGGGCGGTGGGTAGCTCACAGCTCTCAGTGTCGCAGCGCGAGGCTCACTCTGCCCCGCGATGGATTCCTGATCAGGAGAGGCGGTGTTCCTGGAGCCAGGTGGTGGCGCGGCGGTTGGAAGCGCGGGAGAGCCAGGCGTCCTGGATCACCTCGGTCAGTTCCCGCACGGTGAGTTCGCCGAGGCGGCTGGCGCGGACCAGGACCGACAGGTGGCCGTCGAAGTGTGGAGTGGTGAAGAACGGGTTGCTCTCGTCCGAGACCAGGGCGAGCTTGTCTTCTTCGGCGGGTACCCAGAAGACGATCACGTCGTCGTAGCGTTCGCCGGTCTCCGGATCGAAGGCATCGGCTCGCGGCGTCCGGAAGAAGACGAACGACTTGCCGCCGACCTGGTAGACCGGGTTCTCCCCACCACCCTGTACGACCGTGACATGTGGCATCCCCGACGCGACCTCGTGCACGTCGGCAACCCGCGCTTTCCGGCTCCGCGCCACAGCCGCAGTCTAGGACGGCCTTGAGGGCTGGCTGGGGAGGTGGATGGTGAAGGTGGAGCCGTGGGATGGCTGGCTGGTGACCGTGATGGTGCCGTCGTGGGCTTCGACAAGGTGTTTGGTGATGGCTAGGCCCAGGCCGCTGCCGCCGGTGGTTCGGGATCGGGAGTGTTCGACGCGGTAGAAGCGGTCGAAGAGGTGCGGGAGGTGTTCGGCGGCGATGCCGGTGCCGTTGTCGGTGACAGTGAGGTTGTAGCCGTTGCCGACGCGGCGGATGCCGACGACGACCCGGCCGCCGGACGGGGTGAAGCGGATCGCGTTCGAGACCAGGTTGCCGAGGGCCTGGCGGATTCGGGCGTTGTCGACGATCGCCGGCGCGGGACCGTTGACCTCGGCCCTCAGCGTGACCCCGGCCGCGTCGGCGGTGGGGCTGTGCGCCGCGACGACTTGGGTGGCGAGCTCGCTCAGGTCGCGGAGCGCGGGGTGCAGCCGGAGCATGCCGGCGTCGGCGAGCGCGAGGTCCTGGAGATCCGCGACCAGGTGTTCGAGCAGCGCGGTCTCCTCCAGCAGCGAGGTGACTAGTTCCCGGTCGAGCGGGACCACGCCGTCCTCGGACGCGACCAGGTAGCCCTTGATGTTGGCGAGTGGAGTCCGCAACTCGTGGGCGACGTCGCTGACCATCGCCTTGCGCTGGAAGTCGTGCCGCTGGATCGATTCGGCCATCGCGTTGAAGGCGTGCCCGAGCCGGGCCACCTCGTCCCGCCCGGCGACCGGGACCCGGGCCGCGTGATCCCCGTTCGTCATCCGCTGCGCCGCGCCGGTGAGCGCGAGGATCGGACGAACCAGGCGGCGACCCGCGAACACCATCACCAGCGCCGCGATCAGGAGTACGCCGAGCGCGGTGGCCGCGGTACGGAGCATGCCCTCGGCGGAGAACACGTTGAAGGTCGACCTGGAGCCGAGATAGAGGCGCGCCTCGGGAGCGACGTACGGCTTGAGGGCCTCGGTGCGGGCGGCGGACGTGCACTCGACGAAGGCGGGTGAGACGACCTTGCCCTCGGGGTTCTTCGGCGTCACGGACTGCAATCCGTCGGCCTGGATCGACGTGAGCTCGTACGGTTCGCCGGCCTTCTGCAGGCATGCGGTGGCGCGGCGGATCTCGTCCTGGTTCACCGTCCGGGCCTTGGCGCTCGGCGCATAGAGGCCGGGCGGCATGCACGGGTCGTCGACCTTCTCGTTCGCCTTCTGGATCTCGGTCACCGTGGCGCCGTCCATCGTCGTGACCGCCTCGAAGACCAGCCGAGGCCCTTCGGTGGTGCTGGTCACCGTGACCTGGCGGCCCGCCGCCCGATAGCACGCGACCGCTTGCTTCGCGAGGTCTTCGCGCTGCCGGCGCTCCTCGTCGGTGAGTCCCCAGAACGGCGTGGCCGAGGCCGATCCGATCATCACCGATCCGACCAGCGCCTTCTCGGTCCGCAGCCGCGTGGTGGTCATCGCTCCACCGGCCGCCGCCTTGAACATCCCGTTGCCTTGACTGGCGGCGTCGATGGTTGCCGCTGGCACCGAAGGGAGCTCGGGGCTGGCGCCGAGCATCCGCGCCGAGTCCGCGATCACCGTGCCGTCTGGCTTGGTCAGCGCGATCCGCCGGCCGGTCTGGTCGGCCAGTTCGCGGACCATCTGGTCGACCCCGGACCAGCCGGTGTTGTCTTCGGCGTACTTGGTCAGCCGAGAGTAGATCTCGCCGTCGACCTCGAGCTGGGAGAGATTCGTGGCGATCTCGCCCTGCAGCTTCTCCGACGTGCTGTAGGTGGCGATCACCGCGGTCGCGATCACCGCCCCGAGAGCGACGGCCAGGGACAGCCCGAGGAACCGGACCAGGACGCTATGACGCATCGGACACCACCTTGTCGGCCAGCTTGTACCCCACGCCGTACACGGTCTTCAGGTACGCCGGGGAGGTGGGCGCCGGCTCGATCTTCTTGCGCAGGTTCATCACATGGACGTCGATCGTCCGGTCGAACACGTAGTGGTCGAAGCCGAAGGCGTGTTCGAGCAACTGCTGCCGGGTGAAGGCACGGCCCGGGGACGCGGCCAGGCAGGCGAGGATCTTGAACTCGGCCGGCGTCACCTCGACCAGCCGGCCGGCCAGCCGGACCTCGTGCCGGACCGGGTCGATCTCCAGTTCCCCGACCCGGTACACCTCGCCCTCGGACCGGCTCTGGGTGCGACGCAGTACGGTCCGGACCCGGGCGACGAGTTCGCGCGGGTTGTACGGCTTGGTCAGGTAGTCGTCGGCGCCCAGATCGAGGCCGAGCAGCAGGTCGTCCTCGGTGGAGCGCGCGGTCAGCATGATGATCGGCACGTCGCCATCGGCGCGTAGTACCCGGCAGACGTCCAGGCCGTCGACCTTCGGCATCATCACGTCGAGCACCAGCAGGTCCGGGCTGCGCCGGCGGGCCTCGTCGATGGCGGCCCGGCCGTCGTACACGACGACCGTCAGATGGCCCTCTCGCTCGAGATACCGCCGGATCAGCTCCGCCTGCTTCCGGTCGTCTTCGGCAACGAGAATCCGGGCTGGCATTCCCTCACAGTGACCGATCTTCATGAGATTTCGATGAAGATCGGCTGAGAGCATCGGGTGCTGATCGGTCCTTCACAGGTTCTTCACAGCGTCGCGGCCAGGCTCACGACCATGAAAACCTCATCGAAAGCCGTCGCTCTGGTCGCGGTGCTCGCGTTGGCCGGATGCGGGAGCACGAACGACCCGGGAGCGGCGCCACCGAGCGAGAACCAGGACAAGAGCCCGCTCTCGGAGTACATGGGCGAGGGCTTCTCGAGCGGTCCGGGCGGCGGAATGCGGGTCGCCATCCGGGCCGGCGGCGGACAGGGCTCGACCGAGGAGGAGCTGGCCAAGCAGCGCAAGGTCGAGGAAGCGACCGCGGCCTGTATGAAGTCGGCCGGGTTCGAGTACGTCGCGGTGCCGCCGGAGTCGGACCCGAAGTCGAAGTTCAACGAAGCCTTCAACCTGCCGCCGGACAAGTTCGCCGCGCAGTACGGCTACGGCATCAGCACGATCGACTGGTCGAAACCGGACGAGGACGACAGCAACCCGAACACCAAGATCCGCAACGCTCTCTCGGCCGCCGCGAAGAAGGCGTACGACAAGGCGCTGAACGGGGACATGGGCGACGGCAACGTTGTGGTCGCCCCGAAAGACGGCAAGAGCACGAACAAGCAGATGAACACCGGCTGCCGGGGCAAGTCCGCCGAGGAGGTGTACGGCAAGGGCGAGGACCGGATGGCCGACTTCAACAAGTTCGAGTCGCTGTTCAAGGACATCGAGGCGCTGCGCAAGCGGATCGAGTCCGACCAGCGGGTGGTCGCCGCGACCACGGCCTGGTCCGACTGCCTCGCCGACTCCGGGCACTCAGGCTACAAGAAGCCGGAGGAGACGCGGACCAAGGTGCACCAGAAGCTGGACGAGCTGA
Organism: Kribbella caucasensis; assembly: GCF_004361855.1. Classification (GTDB taxonomy): domain Bacteria; phylum Actinomycetota; class Actinomycetes; order Propionibacteriales; family Kribbellaceae; genus Kribbella; species Kribbella caucasensis. Next base: position 642,789 of record NZ_SNWQ01000001.1, on the reverse strand, counting down.
CCGGGACCACCAGCGGGCCGAACCAGGGCAAGGCCACCGTGTCCGGGCCGCCGTCGTTCGACAAGGTCGACTCGCAGAAGCTGGCTGAGCTGCGGAAGTTCGAGATCGAGCTGGCCAAGGCGGACCAGGCGTGTATGGCGAAGGTCTACGACGCGCCGTACAAGCAGGTGCAGTACGAGCTGGAGAAGGAGTTCGTCGAGCAGAACAAGGCTCAGCTCGAGCAGTACCGCGACACGATGGCGGAGCGGTGACCGCGTCGCCCAAGTCGCGTCGGCGGGTCCTGGTCGGTGTCTCGGCGGTGGCGACGCTCTCCCTCGGGGTCGGCGTCGCCGCCGGCAGCCGGATCCAGTCGCCCGAGGACGCGGCTGCGAAGACGGCAGCGCCTAGCGCTTCCCAGATCACGGTGCCGGTGGAGAAGAAGGCGCTGTCCAGCAAGGTGGTGGGCCGCGGCGACACGTCGTTCGACGGCGCGGTGAACGTCCGGGTGGAGACGAGCGGGCTGCGTACTCCGGCCGTGGTGACCGGCAAGGTTCCGGCGGTCGGGTCCACGATCCACGAGGGCAAGGCGCTGCTGGAGATCACCGGGCGGCCGGTCATCGGTCTGGCCGGGGTGCTGCCGATGTACCGCACGCTCAGCCCGGGTAGCCGCGGCCCGGACGTGCTGCAACTGGAGCAGACGCTCGACCGGCTCGGGTTCGACCCGGGGACGGTGGACTCGAAGTACGACGGTGGGACCGCGCGGGCGATCGAGGAGCTCTACGAGGCGGCGGGATACGAAGCGCCGGAGCCCGAAGAGCAGCTCACCCAGGCGGTCGACCAGGCCGAGAAGACCGTCGACCAGGCGAAGAACGCGCTGCGCCAGGCGGAGGCGGCGCTGAAGCAGGCCAAGAAGCAGCCCGGTAAGACGGACTTCTCCGTTGAGCAAGGCCAGGTCGACGACGCGGAGGAGAACCTGAACGACGCCGAGACCGCGCTGGCCGAGGCCGAATTCAAGGCCGGTACGCCGCTGCCGGTGTCCGAGGTGGTCTTCGTCAAGACGCTGCCGCGCCGGGTGGACGACGTGAAGGTCGAGCGCGGCGGCACCGTGAACGGCGTCGTCATGTCGGTCAGCGGCGCCTCCCTGGTCGTCACGCTGAAGGTGGACGCGCAGACCAAGGAGCGGCTCAAGGTCGGGATGCCGGCCAGCTTCGACCTCGGCGACGGCACCATCGTGCAGGCGACGGTCCGCCGGATCACCCGGAACGCGGACCAGTACGACGTGGTCGTCGCACCCAAGTCGCTGACCGCGGCCCAGTTGGAGCGGCTCCGCGAGGCGAACGTCAAGGTGACCATCCCGGTGCAGAGCACGAACGGCAAGGTGCTGGCCGTGCCGGTCGCCGCGATTTCGGCCGGATCCGACGGCTCTTCTCGCGTCGAGGTACTGCGGGAAGGCAAGGTCGAGCTGGTTCCGGTCAAGGTCGGGCTGTCCGCCGACGGGTTCGCTCAGGTGACCCCGACCGGCGACGCCAAGCTGGCCGAGGGCGATCAAGTGGTGGTCGGGCGATGACCGCGACGGCAGTGGCGCTGCCGGCTCCGGTGGTGGAGATGATCGGCGTTCGCCGGTTCTTCCCCGGTCCGCCCGAGGTCCAGGCGATCCGAGAGGTGGACCTGGTCATCGGGCAGGGCGAGTACCTGTCGATCGTGGGCCCGTCCGGCTCGGGCAAGTCCACTCTTCTGCATCTGCTCGGCCTGCTCGACAACCCGACCGGGGGCGTCTACCGCCTCGACGGAGTCGACACGTCGAACCTGCGCGAGCGACGGCGTGCGGTACTGCGTGGTGAGCGGATCGGGTTCGTCTTCCAGTCGTTCCACCTGCTCGACCACCGGACCGTGCTGGAGAACGTCGCGCTCTCGATGGTGTACGTCGGGGTGCCGCGGAAGGAACGCCTCGCCCGGGCGCGAGTGGCACTCGAACGAGTGGGCCTCGCACACCGGATGGAGTTCGCGCCGACCACATTGTCGGGCGGTGAACGCCAACGCGTCGCGATCGCCCGTGCCCTGGTCGCCGAGCCGAGCCTGCTCCTCGCCGACGAGCCGACCGGCAACCTCGACACCGTCAACGCGGAGGCGATCCTCGAAGTGTTCGACGAACTGCACGCCGAGGGCATGACGCTGGCCGTCATCACTCACGACGACCAAGTCAGCCGCCGAGCCCAGCGCCAGGTGCGGATCGTCGACGGGACCCTCCAATGGTGAACCCACAGACCGGCCTCCCGGATCCCGCCGGCGGGCCGTCCACTTCCCCGTCCACGTCCCCACCCGCTCGCCGTCGGCTGCTCGCCCGGCTGCGGCTCGGGCTCGCGGAGCTGGTACTACGGGTCGGGCGTCCGTCCCGGCGCGGGCGACTGACCCGTGGTCCCGGGTTGAGGCGGGGATCCGCGGTACGGCTGAGACGCGGGCCCGCCGTACGGGACCTGCTCGACGAGGCGCTCGCGGGGGTCGCGGCCCGGCCTACCAGGCTGATCCTCACCACCTTGGGGACCGTGCTCGGGATCGCCGCGCTGGTCGGGACCCTCGGACTCGGGCAGACGGCCGCGGGGCAGATCACCCAGCGGTTCGACCTGGCCGCGGCCACCCGGGTCGTAGTACAGCCGGAGGACAAAGGTGGTCAGGAAGGCGAGGCTGCCACGCAGTTGCCGTGGGACGCGCCGGACCGGCTCGCCCGGCTGAACGGGGTCGACGCCGCTGGGACGGTGAGCGCGCTCGACATCGGCGACGACATGGTGCGCAGCGTGGAGGGCCTCGACGGGCAGAAGACCGGGTACGCGCTGCCGGTGCTCGCGGGATCGGCCGGGCTGTTCGACGCGGTCCGGGCGAGCCTGAAGACCGGGCGGTTCTTCGACGCCGGGCACGACCGGCGGGGCGACCGGGTCGTTGTCCTCGGCAAGCACGCGGCGGAGAAGCTCGGGATCAACCGGGTGGACTCGCAGCCGGCCGTGTTCATCGGCGACCAGGCGTACACGGTGGTCGGCATCCTCGACGCTGTCAGTGGCCGGGCCGAGCTGCTCGACGGCGTGATCATGCCGAACGGCGCCGCCAAGACGGAGTTCGACCTGGAGTCCCCGGATGCGGTCGAGATCCGTACTCAGGTCGGCGCGGCGCAGCTGATCGCCGGTCAGGCGCCGGTCGCGATCGAGCCGAACAACCCGAGCGCGATCAAGGTCGACGCCCCGCCGGTCCAGGGCGGTGTACGGCGCGGGGTGGAGTCCGACCTGAATGCGTTGTTCTTGTTGCTGGGCGCGGTCGCGTTGCTCGTGGGCGGTCTCGGGATCGCCAACGTCACGCTGCTCTCGGTGCTGGAACGCATCTCCGAGATCGGCCTGCGCCGGGCCCTCGGCGCGGCCCGAAGACACGTGGCCGTGCAGTTCCTGGTCGAGAGCGTGATCGTCGGCTTCCTCGGCGGGCTGCTCGGTACGGCGGTCGGGGTACTGCTCACCATCGGGGTCTCCTGGGGCCGGGACTGGACCCCGATCCTCGACAACCGGCTCGCGATCGGCTCGCCGCTACTGGGCGCGCTGATCGGGCTGATCGCCGGTACCTACCCAGCCTGGAAAGCCTCCGCCATCGAGCCGATCACCGCGCTCCGGGGAACTTAGCCGCGCATAGATCAAGGCGGTCACCAGGAAGCCGAACACGATGAAGACCAGTACCGGGTAGGACTTCCCGTTGTCGGGCAGGATCACGGCGCCGAGCGCGGCGGCCGAGACCTGCCCGACATTGAAGATCATGTCGTAGAGCGAGAACACCCGGCCGCGATAGACGTCGTCGACGCCGGTCTGCACGAGGGTGTCGACGCTGATCTTCACGCCCTGCGCGCAGAACCCGGTGAGGAAACCCGCGACCAGGAGGGCCGGCTGGGTGTAGAGCCCGCCCGGCATCGCCGTCACCACCGCGGCCGCCACGAACAGCACAGTGATCCAGCGGCGCAGCGTCAGCACCCGGGTGGCCCACGGGGTGACCAGCGCGGCGAGGAACAGCCCGGCGCCGACCGCTCCGGTCGCCAGGGCGAGCGCGCCGAAGGCTTGGTCCAGCTGGTCCGGTCCGTAGAACTCGTTGCGGTAGAGCAGGATCATCGCGACCGTGACCAGGCCGAAGAGGAACCGGAGCGAGCCGATCGCGGCCAGACCGAGGGCGGGTTGCGGTCGCTGCCGCAGATGCCGGCCGCCGTCGACCAGACCGGTCGCGATACTGCCGAGCGCCTCCAGCACGCCCGGTTCGTCACCGTTCAGGTCGGGACCGAGCTGGTTCCGCGCCAGCCGCAACGCCAGGAGCGCCGCGGTCAGGTAGATGGCGGACGTGAGCCCGAGGACCGCCAGGTCGGACTCGACGATCAGCTTCACGCCGGCACCGACACCGCCGCCGATGAGGAACAGCGCTGTGCCCGAGGTCGGCGTGACCGCGTTGGCCATCACCAGCTCGTCCGTATCCACCACATGCGGCAGGCTCGCGGACAGGCCGGAGAGCAGGAAGCGGTTCACCCCGAGCGTGAGCAGGACCATCAGGTAGAACGGGATCCCCGCGTTGCCGACAGCAACGACTGCGCCGACGATCAGGACCAAGGCGGCCCGGGTGACGTTCGCGGCGAACAGGATCTGGCGGCGCGACCACCGGTCCAGCAGTACGCCGGTGAACGGGCCGAGCACCGAATACGGCAGCAGCGCGACCGCGAACAGCCCCGCGATCGCCGCGGCGTCGGGCGCCCGCTCCGGCGAGAACAGCACGTACGACGCGAGCGCGACCTGGAACACGCCGTCGCCGAACTGCGAGGTGAGCCGAACAGCGAACAGCCGCCGGAAGTCACCCCGCTTCAGCAGCCTGCCCAGATCCCGGTTGAACTGCACGCCTGCACTGTAGCCCCCCAAGCAGAACGCGCCGCTTCACCGGTTGAGGTCAGGGCGGCCGCCTATTGTGGGCCGATGGACCGCGACTCCTTTCCGCACTTTCTGGCGATCGGGACGCGTTGGAAGGACAACGACGTCTACGGGCACGTGAACAACGTCGAGTACTACAGCTTCTTCGACACGGTGATCAACGAGTTCCTGATCCGGGTCGGTGGGCTCGACATCCACGGTGGGCCGGTGATCGGGTTGTGCGTCGAGTCGCAGTGCACGTTCAAGCAGTCGCTCGCGTTTCCAGACACGGTCGACGCGGGGCTGCGGGTCGCGAAGCTGGGGAACTCGAGCGTCGCCTACGAGATTGGGCTGTTCCGCGCGGGCCTGGCTGAGCCGGCCGCGCTCGGGCGGTTCGTGCACGTGTTCGTCGATCGGGAGGAACGGCGACCGGTCCCGCTGCCGGATCACCTGCGGACCGCGCTGGAGGGGATCTCCGGATGATCGTGCGAGGAGCGGTACTGCGGGAGATGGGCCTGCCCAGCCCGTACGCCGAATCGCGGCCGCTGCGGATCGAAGAGGTCGAACTGGATCCACCCGGACCGGGAGAGCTGCTGGTCCGGATCCGGGCGGCCGGGTTGTGCCACTCGGATCTCTCGGTGATCGACGGATCGCGGCCGCGGGTGATGCCGATGCTGCTCGGGCACGAGGCGACGGGTGAGGTGGTCGTGTCCGAGGCGCCCGGTTTCGCGCCGGGGGACACGGTCGGCTTCGCGTTCGTACCGGCGTGCGGTGCGTGTGGCCCTTGTGCGGAAGGACGCGCGGCCTTGTGCGAACCAGGTGCCGCCTCCAACATGCAGGGCACGTTGCTCGGGGGATCACGGCGGCTGTCCGGCGTACACCATCATCTCGGCGTGTCCGGGTTTGCCGATCATGCGGTGGTGTCGGCGCGGTCCGCAGTACGGGTGGACCCGGAGTTGCCGCCCGAGATCGCCGCGCTGTTCGGGTGTGCGGTGATGACCGGCGTCGGGGCTGTGGTGAACACCGCGCGCGTACGGGCCGGCCAGAGTGCGGTCATCTTCGGCCTCGGCGGGGTCGGGTTGTCGGCCCTACTCGGTGCCGTCCTGGTCGGAGCTCATCCGATCGTCGCCGTCGACGTCGTACCGGAGAAGCTGACGCTGGCCCTGTCGCTCGGCGCGACCGCTGCTATAAACGCTCGCGACGATGACTTGGTCGAGGCCGTCCGTGACGCAACGGCAGGTGGTGCGGATTACGCCTTCGAGACGGTCGGCAATGCGGCTGTGCTCGCGCAGGCGTACGCCGCCACTCGTCGCGGCGGAACGACTGTCACCGTCGGGCTGCCGCATCCGTCGCAGACCCTGACCATCCCGGCCGTCTCCCTGGTCGCCGAGGAACGCACCCTCAAGGGCTCGTACCTCGGCTCCGCCATCCCGAGCCGCGACATCCCCCGCTACATCGCCCTGTACCGCGCGGGCCGGCTCCCCGTCGATCGGCTGCTCAGCTCGACCGTCCCGCTCGACGGACTGAACGAGGCCTTCGACGAACTGGCGGCCGGCCGATCCCTCCGCCAGGTTCTCGTCCTCTGACCCCCGGTATTACGTAAATTCCGGACGAAACCGTGTACAGAGAGGCAACGCTTAAGGCAGGCTACGCAAAGTGTGCGCTCGCGCACCACAAGTGAGGCAATAGTGAGGTAGGTGATGGCTGCCGCCCAGGCAGTCGTCGCCTAGGAGTCCCTGAGGAGGACCCCGAACATGCAAAGCAGGTTCCGCCGAACCGGTGCGCTCGTGGGCGCCGGTGCCGTTCTGTTCGGAGCGTTGGCTGTCGCGCTCGGCAACCAAGCCGGCGCCGAACAGACTCCGCCCGTGGCCCCGCTCGACCAGTTGCTCGGTGAGCAGTCGGTCCAAGGCCGGACGGCACTGGCCAAACTTCAACCGCGGCTCGCCGAACTGGCCGACCGCAACGGGATCGCCGCAGATCAGCTGGAACGGATCCTGGCCACCGACAAGACCAGTTGGCTGGACGAGGACGGCAAGCTCTTCTACCGCGAACCCGTTGCCACCAAGGCAGAGCAGGCCGAGACCGTGGCGTCGCCGAAGTGGGCGACCACAGCCGTCGCGGCAGCGGTCGGCCCGGCGTTCGAGTTGCACAGCAAGAAGGGCTCGAACCGGGTCATCTACCTGGACTTCGACGGCCACACGGTCACCGGTACGGCGTGGAACTCCGACGGCAAACCGGCCAGCGTGAAGGTCCCGGCGTACGACACCGACGGCAACACGAGCAACTGGAGCACGGCTGAGCAGGACGTCGTCAAGGATGTGTGGGCCCGCGTGGCCGACGACTACGCGCCGTTCGACGTCGACGTGACAACGCAGGCGCCGGCCGAATCGGCGATCACGCGTACGGACGCGGCCGACCAGCAGTACGGGACACGGGTGCTGATCGACCCGTCCAGTTGGTACCAGACGAGTTGCGGCTGTGGCGGTATCGCCTACGTCGGCGTTTTCGACCGGACCAGCCAGCACTCGTTCTACCAGCCGGCCATGGTCTTCACCAAGGGCGTCGGCACGGGTGCGAAGAACATCGCCGAGGCCGCAGCGCACGAGGCCGGCCACAACGTCGGGCTCAGCCACGACGGCACCTCGACCGAGGGCTACTACCGCGGTCACGGGGCCTGGGCGCCGATCATGGGCGTCGGCTACAACAAGGCGATCACCCAGTGGAGCAAGGGCGAGTACGCCGACGCCAACAACAAGCAGGACGACTACGCCGTCGTCGCCGAGAACGGTTTGGCGCGGCGGGCCGATGACCACGGCAACACCACCGCGACGGCGACCGCGCTCACGCTCGGCACCAGCAGGAAGGGCGTCTACGCCACCGACTCGGACAAGGACGTCTTCCGGATCGACGTGGCCGCCGGCACCTTCAGCTTCGTCGCCGCACCCTCCGCGAAGGGCGCCGACCTGGACATCCGGCTACAGTTGCTGAACTCCGCCGGGACCGTCATCGCCACCGCCAACCCGGCCTCGGGCCAGGCGAACGCGGCGACGCCGACCGGGGTGAGCGCGCGGATCGACAAGCAGGTGGCCGCGGGCCGGTACTACCTGCGGATCGAGAACGTCGGCTACGGCAACCCGCTGAACAACGGCTACTCGACCTACGGCAGCCTCGGCGGGTACTCCGTCCGGGTCGCCAACGGCTGACACAACTCAACAGGTTTGCCTCGGTCGCCGCCTCTGCCGCAGGAGGCGGTGGCCCGGGTCGGGGGAACCAACAGTGAGGCTGGGGGGAATCCTTGAGGAGGATTCCGGATGGGAAGCAGATTCCGCCGCACCGGTGCGCTTGTCGGCGCCGGTGCCGTCGTCTTCGGAGCGCTGGCGGTTGCCGCCGGCACCCAGGCCGACGCACAACAGACACAGTCACCGATCGACCAACTGCTGGACCAGCCGGCGCAGGGCAGGACAGCGCTGGCGAAGGTTCAGTCCCGGCTGGCAGAAGTTGCCGAGCACAACGGCCTGGCGGAGCAGAAACTGCTCGACATTCTCGCCACCGACAAGACCAGCTGGCTCGACGCCGACGGCCGGCTGTTCTTCCGTGAACCACAGCTGACCTCTGCGCAGAAGGCTGCCAAGGCCTCGCCGCGCAAGGCGACCAAGGCCGTCGCGGCCGCTGAAGGTCCTGCGTTCGAGTTGCACAGCAAGCCGGGTTCGAACCGGGTGATCTACCTGGACTTCGACGGCCACACGATCACTGGAACCGCGTGGAACGCGAGCAAGGGGATCGACCCGGTCAACGTCACGGCCTACGACACGGACGGTGATCCGGCGGTGTTCGGCACCGCGGAGCAGGACGTCGTACATGAGGTGTGGGCGCGGGTCGCGGAGGACTACGCCGCGTTCGACGTGGACGTGACCACGCAGGAACCGCCGCAGGACGCGATCAACCGGACGAGTTCCAGTGATCTGCAGTACGGGACGCGCGTGCTGATCGATCCGGACACCTGGTACCAGTCGGGCTGTGGTTGTGGTGGGGTCGCCTATATCGGCGTGTACGACGCGACCAGCCAGCACGACTATTATCAGCCCGCCCTCGTCTTCACCAAGGGCGTCGGGACCGGTGCGAAGAACATCGCCGAAGCCGCGTCCCACGAGGCCGGTCACAACGTCGGGCTCGGCCACGACGGCACCGCGTCCGTCGGCTACTACCAGGGGCACGGCGCCTGGGCACCGATCATGGGCGTCGGCTACTACCGCGGGATCAGCCAGTGGAGCAAGGGCGAGTACTCCGGTGCGAACAACACCGAGGACGACTACTCCGTCATCGGCGCCAACGGCCTCGCGCTCCGCACCGACGACAACGGCGACACCACGGCCGCCGCATCCCCGCTGACCATCGGTACTCCGGTCAACGGTTACATCGCGGCCGAGTCCGACACCGACGTACTCCGTTTCGACGTCACGACCGCGGGTAACTACACGGCAACCGCCGACGCCGCGAGTCTTGGCGGCAACCTCGACATCAAGCTCGACCTGCTCGACAGCGCCGGCAACGTGGTGACATCCGCGAACCCGGACTCCGGCCAGAGCAACGCCGCCACCCCGACCGGTCTGGGTGCAAGCGTCACCAGCACCCTCCAGCCCGGCACGTACTACCTCCGCATCGACAACGTCGGCTACGGCAACCCGCTGGACACCGGCTATTCGACCTACGGGAGCCGCGGGGCCTACACCCTCGCCGTCAACCCGAGCTGAACCCCTGCGGTGGTTGGTCACCCTCTGGCGGGGCGACCAACCACCGCAGGCTCTGTCAGTCAGCTCAGCCTGAGCATCGCCAACTGAGCAAGCGCCGCGGCCTGATCAGCCAGTACGGCGTCATCGAAGCGGACCTTGTTCGAATGGTTCGACGGCCCGTCCTCGCCCACGTCGTCGGGCCGCGCGCCGACCATCACGAACGTGCCGGGCACCTCGCTCAGCACCATGGAGAAGTCCTCTGAACCCATCAGCGGATTCTCCAGCGGCAGCACGCGATCGGAACCCAGCAGTTCGCCGAGCTCGGCGAGCGTCTCACTGGTGCGCGTCGAGTCGTTGACCGTCACCGGGTACTGCTTGCTGAAGTCCACCTCGACCGTGCACCCGTACGCCGCTGCGACGCCTTCGGCCAGCACCGGCAGATCCCGGGCCAGCTGATCCCAGGTGGCGTTGGACAGTGTCCGGACCGAGGCACCGAGTTTCGCCGTGTCCGGGATGACGTTGATCGCGACCCCGGCCGACAGTTGGGTCACCGTGATCACCACCGGATCGAAGACGTCCAGCTTGCGGGTCGTATAGCTCTGCAACGCGAGCACGAGCTCCGCAAGGACCGGCACCGGGTCGGCCGTGGTGTACGGGGCCGAACCGTGCCCGCCCCTGCCCCGGACCGTCATGTACAGCTGGTTCGAGCCGGCCATGATCGTCCCGGGCCGGGTGAGGAACTGACCCTTGGGTGCCTGGGACCAGACGTGCAGCGCATACGCCGCGACCGGCATCTCGCCGGTGCTCGCGAGCAGGCCCTCCTTGATCATCACCCCGGCGCCGCCCAGACCCTCTTCGCCGGGCTGGAACATGAAGATCACATTCCCGTGCAGCTCGCCGCGATGGTCGGTCAGCAACCGCGCAGCGCCGACGAGCCCGGCCGTGTGCAGATCGTGGCCGCAGGCATGCATGTTTCCGTTGGCCGACGCGTAGTCCAGCTCGGTCTCCTCGACCACCGGGAGGGCGTCCATGTCGCCACGGAGCAGCACGGTCGGCCCAGGGTGCTCACCGCGCAGCACTCCCACGACGGAGCTGAGCTCCTTGCCGGTGGTGATCTCAAGCGGCAGCCCGGACAACGCATCCAGCACCGTGGCCTGGGTGTTCGGCAGGTCCAGGCCGACCTCGGGGATCTGGTGCAGGACCCGGCGCAGATCGATCAGGTCGGGCGCGATCGCGGCGCCCTCCTCGGCGAAGCCCATCAGTTCGCTCCTTCGAACGCCCATTGTCCGACGGTGGCGACCGTACCGTTCCAGAACGGTGCCGCGCCACCGACCGCGATCGCCTTGTTGGTCGAGGCGACCGCGTGGTCGGAGTACAGGGTGAGGACCGGTAGGTCGGTCTGCCAGAGCTTCTGCAGGTCGTTGTAGATCTTGTGCCGGGCGGCGGTGTTCGGCTCGGCCTTGCCGGCCTCGAGCATTTGGTCACTCTGCTTGGAGTTGTACCCGGTCAGGTTGAAGGATCCGGTCGAGGCGTACATGTTCGACACGTCCGGGTCGATGTTGAAGTTGAGTCCCATCAGCACCATGTCGTGGTCCTTCGCGCGGGCCTTGGACAGCGTGGTGGGGAAGTCGTAGTTGGTCTGGACGACGTTCAGGCCGATCGCCTTGAAGTTCTGCAACATGATGTCGGCCGAGCGCTCCCGGATCTTGTTGCCGGTAGGGACGACGAAGTTGATCTTGGTGGCGAAGTCCCAGCCGGCGTCGGTGAGCAGCTTCTTGGCCAGCGCCGGGTCGTAGGTCAGGTTCTTCAGGCCCTTGTCCAGGTACGGGCTCTGGCTGGTGTACGGACCGTCGACCACCTCGCCGTTGCCGAGCAGGAGTTCGTCGACGATCTGCTGCCGGTTGATCGCGTGCGCGAGGCCCAGCCGCATCCGCGGGTCGGGGAACCGCTTCACGTTGAACTGGATGGTCTGGAACCCGATCGTCGGATTCACCTTGGTGTTCACGTCCTTCAGGCCCTGGACGGTCTTCAGGTCCTGGAACGGGATGTTGCCGATCCCGCCGCCGGAGTTCATCAGCACGGATCCGGTCTGCAGCTCACCGGCCAGGTTGGCGGCCGGCATGATCTTCATGATCACCTTGGCGATCTTCGGCGCCCCGGCGTAGTAGGTCGGGTCCGCGGCGTACTCGATGCTGGCGTTCTGGGTGTACTTCGTAAACTTGTACGGCCCGCTGGTGACGTCGGGGAGTTGCGCGTACTTGCTGTCGTCCACCTGAGCCGGTGGGATGCTGCCGAGGACGTGTTCGGGCACGATCACGACCTTGGTGCCGAGCATCTCCTTGATGTAGTTGGGATCCACCGAGGTCTTGGTCGCGAACACGACCGTGCTGTCGTCCTTCGCCAGCAGCCCCGGCACCTTGGTCTGGCCCTTGGGGAGTTTGCCGGTGGCATCGACCCCGGTGAGCGAGGAGATGTTGCCGCCGAGGGTGGTGAGCGAGTCCTTGTTGGCGATCAGGTTGATGGTGAAGACGACGTCCTTGGCGGTAATCGGTTTGCTGTCGCTCCACTTGGCGCCGGTATGCATTTTGACGGTGAAGGTCTTGTTGTCCGTGGTCTCGATCGACTCGGCCAGCTTCGGGATGAACTTCAGCGGCTCCGGCTGGTCCAGCAGGGTGTCCATCGCGAACCGCGTCGCCCACTGGCCGGCGATGTCGGCCTGGTTGATCGGGTTGAAGCTGGCCGGCGGGTTGACCGTGCCGATGTACAACGTGTCGCCGGCTCCGCCGGAGCCCGCGTCGCCCGAGCAGGCCGCGGCGGCGAGCAGTACGCCGGCGGTCATCGGTGCGATCAGGACCGTGCGCAGTCGACGCCTTCGTCGTGGGGCGATGGTCACAGCACTCATTGATGGGGTTCCCTTCTCAGATGGGCCGGTCTCAAGGGGCTTACAGGTGGGAGCGGCCGTGTGGTCAACGGCTGGCCATCGAGTCGCGGAGGCCGTCGCCGACGAAGTTGATCGCCAGCACGGCGAACAGGATCATCAGGCCGGGGGGAATCCAGATCCACGGCTGGCTGGAAAGCACCGTGATCGACTGGGCCTCGCTGAGCATGTTCCCCCAGCTGGCGGCCGGCGGCCGGACCCCCATCCCGAGGAAGCTGAGTCCCGATTCGAGAATGATCGCCTGCGCCACCCCGAACGTCGCGTTCACGATGATCGGCGACAGCGCGTTCGGCAGGATGTGCCGGAACAGGATCCGCGGTGTGCTGTACCCCAACGTCACCGCGGCCTGGACGTAGTCGCTCTGCTTGATCGACAGCACGCTGCCGCGGACCAGGCGACCGATCATCGGCCAGGCCAGTACGCCGATCACCGCGATGATGGTGAGCAGGCTCGGACCGAGCACGCTGACCAGGATCAGGATCACCATGAAGTACGGGAACGACATGAACACGTCGGTGATCCGCATGATGACCAGGTCCACCCAGCGTCCGTAGTACCCGGCAAGCAGTCCGAGCAGGACACCGATCACCACGTACACAGCGACGGCGCCGACTCCGACGCTCATCGACACGCGGGAGCCGTAGATCAACCGGCTCAGCACATCCCGGCCGACGGCGTCCGTGCCGAGCAGGTGATCCGCTGACGGCGCCGCCTCGAAGGAGTCGAAGATCCGGTTGGGATCGTGGGGTGCCAGCAACGGCGCACATATCGCGATCAGCACCATCAACACGACGATGACCAGGCCCGCGACCGCCATCCGATGACGGAGGAATCGCTTGACCACCAGGCCGGCCGAGGATCGTTCCCGGCCCAGTGCCGCCGTGACGCTGTCGGGCGTCTCGACCGGAGTGTCTGACTTCACCGTGACGGTCATCGAGCCTCCTCCTGGTCTTTGGTTTGCCGGTACGTCGTGGGCTCACGCATAAGCAACCCGCGGATCGACCACGGCGTACGCGACGTCGGTCAGCAGGTTCGCGGCGAACACCGCGATCGCGGCGATCAGGTTGATGCCCATCAGCACCGAGTAGTCACGGGAACCGATCGACTGGATCGTCAGCAACCCGATCCCGGGCCACTGGAAGATCTGCTCGGTGACGATCGCGCCGCCGATCAACGCGGACAGGTCGACCCCGATCACCGTCACCACCGGGATCAAGGCGTTTCGCAGGGCATGCTTGTTGGTGATCGTGAAACCGCCGAGCCCCTTCGCCCGCGCGGTCCGGATGTAGTCCTGGCCGAACGCGTCGATCATGCTGGACCGGACGTAGCGGACCATGTTCGCCGCGATCGCCGTCGCCAGCACGGTCACCGGCAGGACCAGGTGTTCGACCCGGTCGACGAATCCGCCGCCGCGGCCGAGGGTGAGCATGCCGCCGGTCGGGAACCAGCCGAACTGGAGCGCGAAGAGGTAGATCACCGCGAGGCCGAGGAAGAAGTGCGGCACCGAGATGCCGAGGAACGACGCGCCGACCACGCTGTAGTCGGCGGCCGTGTTCTTCCGCCGGGCGGCGAAGATCCCGATCGGGATGGCGATCAGGTAGGCGACGACCAGCGACGTACCCATCAGCAGCAGCGTCGGGCCGATCCGGTCGCCGATCAGTTGCGCGACCGGTTCGCGGTTCTGGAACGACACCCCGAGATCGCCGTGCAGGAGCTGGGTGAGCCAGCGGACGTACTGGACGAAGATCGGCTGGTTCAGGCCCAGCTCGGCCTCGGTCCGGGCGACGTCCTCGGGGGTCGCGGTGGGGGAGAGATAGAGATCGGCCGGGCTGCCCGGGGCCAGGTTGATGATGAAGAAGTTGATCACCGTGACACCGAGCAGGACCGGGATCCCGATCAGCAGGCGCCGGATCAGATAGGAGGCCATCAGCTCACCGCCTTCTCGGTTGCGAGCTTCTCGATCGCCAGCGGGAAGTGACACGCAACTTGGTGTACGCCGGTCGTCAGCGGCGGGACGTCGGTCTTGCAGATCTCTTGTGCGTAAGGGCAACGGGTGTGGAAGACGCAACCGGGCGGCGGCTTGGCCGGGTCCGGGACGTCGCCCTCGACGATGATCCGCTCGCGGTCGCGCAGATGCGGGTTGGGCTCGGGATAGGCGTCGAGCAGGATCTCGGTGTACGGGTGCCGGGGCCGGGCGAAGATCTCCGCGGTGGTCGCGGTCTCCATCACCTTGCCGAGGTACATCACCACGATCCGGTCGCTGATGTACTTGATCGCGCCCAGACCGTGCGAGATGAAGACGTAGGTCAGGCCGAACTCGCCCTGTAGATCCTTGAGCAGGTTGAGCACCTGTGCCTGGATCGAGACGTCGAGCGCCGACACGGGTTCGTCGCAGACGATCAGCTTCGGCTCGAGCATCAGGGCCCGGGCGATGCCGACTCGTTGCCGCTGGCCACCGGAGAGCTCGTGTGGGTAGCGGTTCAGGTACGCCGCCGGCAGGCCGACGATCTTCAGCATCTCGGCCGCCTTGGCGTGCGCGCCGGATCGGTCGAGCCGGTGGTGGGCGATGAGTGGTTCGGCCAGCAGGTCGCCGATCCGGATCTGCGGGTTGAGGGAGGAGTACGGATCCTGGAAGACCATCTGGAGGTCGGTCCGGAGCCGGCGCATCCGGGCGGTGGAGAGCTCGGCGATATCGGTGCCGTCGAAGATCACCGAGCCGGCGGTCGGGGTTTCGAGCCGGACGATCGCGCGGCCGGTGGTGGACTTGCCGCAGCCGGATTCGCCGACGATGCCGAGGGTTTCGCCCGGGTACACGTCGAAACTGACGTCGTCGACCGCGCGAACGTGGCCGACGGTACGGGCGATCACACCCTTGCGGATCGGGTAGTACCGCTTGAGATTGCGGACCCGCAGCAGCGGTTCACGTTGCTCGTCCGGCGTGGATGGTGCGGCCTGCTCTTCGGAGGGCTTGGTGATCGTCATGCCGGCACCGCCGCTCCGGACGACTGCGGTTGCGCCGCCTCGTCGTACAGCCAGCACCGTACGTCGTGGTCGCCCGCGATCGGCAGGAGTTCCGGGCGTTCGCCGACGCACCGGTCCATCGCTTGTGGGCAGCGTTCGTGGAACCGGCACCCGGTCGGCATGTACAACAGGCTGGGGACCGATCCGGAGATCGAGGCGAGCCTCTCGTCGGTGGACAGATGGGGGATCGAACGCAGCAATGCGATCGTGTACGGATGCTTCGGCTCGTCGAAGAGCGTGTAGACGTCCGCCTGCTCGACCACCTGACCGGCGTACATCACCGCGACCCGATCGGCCATCTCGGCCACCACGCCGAGATCGTGGGTGATGAAGATCATCGCCGTCCCGGTCTCGGCGCTCAGGTCCCGCATCAGCTTGAGGATCTGCGCCTGGATCGTCACGTCCAGCGCGGTCGTCGGCTCGTCGGCGATGATCAGCTTCGGCTCGCAGCTCAACGCCATCGCGATCATCGCCCGCTGCCGCATCCCACCCGACAACCGATGCGGGTAGTCGTCGACCACCTCCGGGGCGCGCGGGATGCCGACCTTGTCCAGCAGTTCGATCACCCGCTGCCTGGCCTGCGCTTTGGTCAGGCCGAGGTGCAGGATCATCGACTCGGCGAGTTGGTCGCCGATGGTCAGCACCGGGTTCAGCGATGTCATCGGCTCCTGGAAGATCATCGCGATCGAGTTGCCGCGGATCTCCCGCAGCCGGTTCTCCGGCAACCTCACCAGGTCCTCGTCCTCGAACACCACCGAGCCCGACACGACCCGGCCGTTGTCGGCGAGCAGCCCCATGATCGACAGCGCGGTCACCGACTTGCCCGAGCCGGACTCACCGACCAGGCAGAGGGTCTCCCCGGCGGCCAGGCTGAAACTGACCTCGTCGACGGACGTGACCGGACCCTGGTCGGTACCGAACTCGGTCCTCAGGTTCTCCACCCGTAGCACTACCGGGGCATTGACTGACAAAGCGATCCTCCATGGGGGCGTCGAGGAGCTCACGGTGCGGTCAGGGCTGGGGCGGCCAAACGGTATACAAACGATCTCTCTAGTGAGGATCGTCCGTGCTCCGCGCATTCGGTCAAATTCCTGTCATGACATTGCGGGGAACTTGCACAGCGACTGTGATCAGTGCGGGGATATTGAGTCGTGGACGAAGTAGATTTCGCACTGATTAACGCTTTACAGGTCAGCCCGCGGGCCAGTTGGTCGCAGCTCGAGGCGATCCTCGGCGTGGACGCGACCACGCTCTCGCGGCGCTGGGCCCGGCTGGTCGAGAGCGGTCTGGCGTGGAGTTCGTGCTTCGCCGTGACCCCGCCCGAACAGGTTCAGCCCCCGGCCGGTGTGGTCGCCTTGGTCGAGGTGTCCTGCGTCGCCGGCGATCGCGAGAACGTCATCGAGCGGATCGCCCCCAACCCCTCGGTGCTCACCATCGAATGCACCTCAGGCTCCCGCGAACTGATCTTGACCCTGTCCTTCAACTCCGTCACAGACATCGACACGTACGTCGCGACGGAGCTGGCCGCGGTCCCCGGCGTATTGGGGACCCGGACCCACTACACCCGCACCTTCTTCAAGGAAGGCACGAGCTGGCGGCCCGGTGTCCTCACCCCACGCCAGGTCCGCGCCCTGCACGCCCTTCCGGCCACCGGTATCGACGCTCCGGCCGCACCAACAAGGCTGCACGACCAGGTGATCGCGGGCCTGGCCGGTGACATCCGCCGATCGGCCACCTCGATCGCCGACGAGATCGGCAAGAGCGTCGCCACCGTCACACGCGCGATCGGCCAGATCCTGCACGCGCCCTGGGCCCGGACCCGGATCGACTTCGCCCACAACCTGGTCGGCTACAACGCGTCCGTGATGGTCTGGTTCAGCGTCCCGCACCACCAACTGGAAACCGTCGGCGCCGGTCTGGCCGTGTTGCCCGAGACGAGAATGTGCTGCTCCGTCATCAACAGCGCCAACCTCGCGGTCGTCCTCTGGCTCCGCAACCTCCGCGAGTTCGACGCCATCGAGGCCAAGATCGCCCGCGCCTTCCCCAGCGCCCAGATCGCCGACCGCTGGATGCTCCCCCGCTTCGCCAAACGCATCGGCCACATCCTCACCCCCACCGGCCTCCACACCGACTTCATCCGCCCCACCCGAACCCCCCTCCCCCTCCAACCCACCAACTAACCCCACCACCAACCCAGCGCTGACCTCATCGGCTCACGCGTCAAGCTCCTCGCTCGGTTGGCAGGGCAGCTGCGTTGGCGGAGGGTCGCGTGGGCTTGGAAGGGGTGGTCGAGCTGGGCACCGGTCGGCCGGGCGGCGCGAGCCCGGCGAAGGCGTGGTGGAACGGGTCGGTGGACGGTTGGTGCCGGCTGGCTGGGGTGGGGCGGAGGCGGTCGGGGATTGTGGGGTCGGGGGCGAAGACGTCGTGGATGGATTGGATCTCGGTGGTCAGGTGGGCCAGGGCTTGGTGGGCGGTGGTGCGTGAGCGGGCTGCCGCGTAGTCGCGGGGGTGGGGTTCGAGGGTGTCCAGGTCGGCGAAGTATTCGCGGAGGGTGGATTCGAGGCTCAGGCGGATGGCCGGCTCGAGGTCCGGCGGCACCACGGAGGGGAGAGGGCTGGAGGTGTAGGCGAGGTCGACGACCAACGGCCATTGGCCTTCGGCGGTTTGGCGGTTGAGGAGATGCAGGGCGGTACCGGGTGGGAGACCGGCGCGGTGATCGAGGTCGGCGGTGAGGATCAGGACGGCTGGCACGAAGGCTTGGTACGACGGGTCGGCGGTGACTTCGGTGATGCCGGGAGCGAGGTCGTCGATGCCGAGGTCGAGTAGATAGTCGTCGAGGTTGGCGTGCGACCAGGCTTCGGCGACGCCTTCCTCCAGGGCACGGCTGCCCGGTTGTTTGAAGGCCACGCGGGAGGCCTCCTGGGTGGCGCCGGCCGGGCCGAGGAAGTGGGACTGTTCGTGCAGGATCGTGACCAGGGCTTCGCGATAGCGGATCAGCGCCGCGTCCGATTGTGGATCGCCGGCCCGCAGGTAGAGCTCCCGCAGGGGTTCGAGGATGCACTCGCGGTCGAGGTGCAGCGTGCCGTCCCAGTGGGCCAGGCCGAGGATGCCTTCACCGGCCTCGACGATCTGGCCGTTCCAGGCGGTCTGGTCCGCACCCGAAACCGCGAGCGCGGCATCAGCGTGCCGAGCCAGAAACTCCACCAGGGTCTGAGGCGGATGCCCGACGACATCGGAAGCGAACAGATCCGCGTTGTGCTGGTGGAGGGCGGCCTGAATGGGATCCGTGACGGTGCTCATGGGCGCAGCGCCGTGGCGAGGCGGATCAGCGCGTCGGCCGATCGGCGGAGGTTGGTCTGCTCCTTGGGGTCTGCACAGGTCGCGGCGCGCTCGCGGAGTTGGGCGATCAGCCACTCCGTACGGGCCAGCCGGTCACCTTGGATCTGGTCGTGCTCCATTGCTGTCCTCCCTGACGAGTTGAGGTCTCGCCAGGGAAAGTACTGAGATCGGGCCGCGTTTCAGCGACGAGTTTTCCGCCTGTGGAAAAGCTCAGGACCGAGAGTGCTCGAGCCCGTCCGCGAGCACTGTCAGCGGCTCGGTCATCTTGAGCAGGGTGAACCGCTCGCGCGGGTCGTCGACGCGTTCGGCGATCTTGCGGATCCGGTTGATCGCGCGCTTGGCCCGGTTGATCCGCTCGGTCACCGAACCGTCCTCCGCATTGGCCTCGGCGGTCAGCGCGAACGCCTCCTGGAAGGCCTGCTCGTACGCCGGGGACGCGGGCGGCGGCGCGGTTCGCCGGACCATCTCCAGCAGATCGGTCAGCGCGGCCAGATCGGCGGATGCCTGCTGGCGCTCGGAGCGGAGCTCGACCTGGTCCCGGAGCACGGCCAGCCGGGTCACCTCGGCGGCCAGTCCGTCCACGTCCAGCCGTGCTTCGAGGCACGCCTGTTGCACCCCGTCGTAAGCAGAGCGGAACTCGTCGTACCTCACGGTGAACAAACCTAGGGCAAAACGGACGCCGAGGGCGAGACACGGAGAGTCTTCGATCGGGCCCGGTGCCCAAGCCGGGTCCCGAAGGCCGTCATTCCAACGTCAGAACGGCGTCGGCGGCGTCAGAACAGCGTTGGCGGGCTCACGTCCAACGGCTCGGGTAGCGGCTCCAGATCCGGAACCCGGGCCCGTACGTCGTCGTGGAACCGCCGCGCCAGCCACAACGCGCCAACATTGTCGGGCGTGTGGATGAACACGGTCGGCGACCGGCCCTCCCGCAACCAGGACGCCGCCAGCTCCGCCCAGTCCTGCCAACCGGCGACGGTCTGGTCCGGATCGTCCCGCCCGATGTACCGGACGATCGGCCGCGCGGTCAGGGCCTGGGTCCGGCGAGCCACCCGAGGCTTGTTCATCCACGCCTCCCGCTCGGCCAAGCTGGTCGCCGGCCGGCCGAACAACGTGACCGTATCGTACGACCGCAGCTTGTCCTTCGACCCCAGGTCCCAGGACGCATGAGTCCACATCGCACATCCCACGTGCAGCCGCATGCCCAGACGCTAGCCGCCCGTACAGACACAAACTGAAAGGGCCCCGCACTGCGCGGGGCCCTGTGTCAGCTGTGTCTCAGCGCTCGACCTCGCCGCGGATGAACTTCTCCACCAGGTCGCGGCAGACGTCGTCGGCGTACTGCTCCGGCGGCGACTTCATGAAGTACGACGAGGCGGACAGGATCGGGCCGCCGATACCGCGGTCCTTGGCGATCTTCGCGGCGCGGATCGCGTCGATGATGATGCCGGCCGAGTTCGGCGAGTCCCAGACCTCGAGCTTGTACTCCAGCGACAGCGGCACGTCACCGAAGTTGCGGCCCTCCAGCCGGATGAACGCCCACTTCCGGTCGTCCAGCCAGGCCACGTAGTCGGACGGGCCGATGTGCACGTTCCGGTCCTCGATCTCCTCGCGCATCTGCGAAGTGACCGACTGGGTCTTGCTGATCTTCTTGGACTCCAGCCGCTCCCGCTCGAGCATGTTCTTGAAGTCCATGTTGCCGCCGACGTTCAGCTGGTAGGTCCGGTCGACGGTGACGCCGCGGTCCTCGAACAGCTTGGTCAGCACCCGGTGCGTGATGGTCGCGCCGATCTGCGACTTGATGTCGTCGCCGACGATCGGCACACCGGCCGCGGTGAACTTGTCCGCCCACTCCTTGGTGCCCGCGATGAACACCGGCAGCGCGTTGACGAAGGCGACGCCGGCGTCGATCGCGCACTGGGCGTAGAACTTCGCCGCCTGCTCCGAGCCGACCGGCAGGTAGCAGACCAGTACGTCGACGGCGGCCTCGCGCAGGGTGGCGACCACGTCGGCCGGCTCGGCGTCGGACTCGGTGATGGTCTCGCGGTAGTACTTGCCCAGCCCGTCCAGGGTGTGACCGCGCTGCACGGTGATGCCGGTCGGCGGTACGTCGCAGATCTTGATCGTGTTGTTCTCGCTGGCGCCGATCGCGTCGGCGAGGTCCAGGCCGACCTTCTTGCCGTCCACGTCGAAGGCGGCGACGAACTCGACGTCGCTGACGTGGTAGTCGCCGAACACGACGTGCATCAGGCCGGGGACGCGCTCGGTTGGCTTCGCATCGCGGTAGTAGTGCACGCCCTGGACGAGCGAGCTGGCGCAGTTGCCGACACCGACGATCGCTACGCGGATCGAAGTCATCTGGAACTCCTTAGTTGGGGGGTGTTACAGGCGGTAGTTGCTGGTCAGGGGACCGTTGCTGCCGGCGTTCGCCGTCGATCAGCTCGTTCAGCCAGCGGACCTCGCGCTCGGCCGACTCCAGGCCGTGCCGTTGCAGCTCGAGGGTGTACGCGTCGACCCGTTCCGCCGTCCGGCTCATCGCCGCCCGGAAGTTGGCCAGCCGCTCCTCCATCCGGGCCCGCCGGCCCTCGAGGATGCGCAACCGGGTGGCCGGGTCGGTCCGGCCGAAGAAGGAGAACCGGACACCGAACGTGTCGTCCTCCCACGCCGACGGACCCGCGTCGTGCATGGCGTGCGCGAAGTAGTCCTTCCCGTCAGCCGTGATCGTGTAGACGATCTTCTGCCTGCGGCCGTCCGGCGTACCGGCGTCGGCCGAGATCAGGTCGTTGCGGAGCATTGCCTTCAGACACGGGTAGAGCGACCCGAAGGACAGCACGCGTCCCCAGCCGAACTGGGCGTTGACGCGCTTGCGGAGCTCGTAACCGTGCATCGGCGCTTCGTGCAGCAGACCGAGTACGGCGAGCTCAAGGACCCCGCTGCGGTTTCCCACTGACCTCGCCTCCTTTCGGAAGGTCTGCCTAGTTTGTCATGACCTGATGTATCGGTTCGATACATCGTGCTGCCACTGTAAGCATGGCGAATCCTGTGCACAACTACTGACAAAGGTCGACTTTGTCAGCTCGGTCACAGTGATGGCCGCCGCCCGGCTCAGCGAAACCTGTTACGTCAGCCGCCGTGCGGCGTTATTCAGCTGACACCGAGTCGTGGTCCAGGAGCGGAGGGTCATGGCCGACAGCCATGGGAAGCACGCGAAGCACGGCACCGCCGGTGAGGGCCCGCTGGCCAGGACCGCGCTGCGGTTCACCGCGTTCACCGAGAAGTGGCTGCCCGACGCGTTCGGGTTCGTGCTGGTCGGCACCTTCGTCGTGCTGCTGTTCGGCCTGGTCACCGGCGAGCCGCTGCTGAAACGCCCGGACGACCCGGCCGCCACCAAGGGCTTCGGCCTGATCGACGCGTGGGGCGTCGGCTTCTGGAGCCTGATCACCTTCACCCTGCAGATGGCGATGATCATCGTCGGCGGGTACGCCGTCGCCACCAGCGGTCCGGTCGCCCGGCTGATCATGCGACTCGCCCGCGTCCCCGAGACACCCCGTACGGCGGTCGCGTTCGTGGCCGCGGTCGCCATGCTCGCGTCGTACCTGAACTGGGCGTTCAGCCTCATCTTCGCCGCGATCCTCGCCCGCGAGGTCGCCCGCAACGTACCGAAGGCGGACTACCGGGCGCTCGGCGCGATGGCGTTCCTCGGGCTCGGTACCGTCTGGGCGCAGGGGCTGTCCGGTTCGGCCGCGCTCCAGGTCGCGAGTGCGAGCAGCAGTCCGGCGCCGGTGCAGGAGGTGATCCGGGAGGCCGGTCACGCGAGCGGAGTGATCCCGCTCAGCGACACCATCTTCACCTGGCAGGCGCTGGTCGCGACGCTCTTCGTGTACTGCGTGGGCGTGGGCATGGCGTGGTTCGTCGCACCGGGGGCGGAGAACGCGCGGACCGCGGAACAGCTCGGCATCGAGCTACGACCCCTGATCGGCCGAGGTTCGGCGTACAACGGACAGCGGGTGGACGGATCGGACGGGGAGCAGCGGCGGCCGGGCGACTGGCTGGAGCACTCCCCGTTGTTCAGCCTGCTGGTCGTGTTGCTCGGTGCGGTCTACCTGGTCCGCTATTTCGACGGGAAGAACTTCTTCAACGCGCTCGACCTGAACACGGTGAACCTGATCCTGTTCCTTCTTGCGCTGCTGCTGCACTGGCGGCCTTGGCGGATGGCCCGGGCGGTCCGGGACGGCGCACCGGCGGCGGCCGGCGTACTGCTGCAGTTCCCGCTCTACGGCGGCATCTTCGGGATGATCGCCTACACCGGCATCTCCGCCCGGTTGGCCGGCTGGTTGGTGCAGGCGAGCAACCAGTTCTTCTTCCCGCCGCTGGTCGCGATCTACTCGTGCATCCTCGGGGTCTTCGTGCCCAGCGGTGGCAGCAAGTGGGTGATCGAGGCGCCGTATGTGCTGGAGGCCGCCAACGAGCTGAAGGTGGACGCGGGCTGGATGGTCGTCGTGTATGACCTCGGCGAGGCGAGCGCGAACCTGCTGCAGCCGTTCTGGATGCTGCCGACACTGGCGATCCTGGGCCTCAAGGCCCGAGACATCATGGGCTACACCTTCACCATGTTCCTCGCCTGCTTCCCCGGCGCGCTGCTCGCGGTCACGCTGCTCGCGCCTCATGTCACCGGGCGATGACTGTCGGTGATAGGCGGCGATTTCCGGGTGACCGGTGGTAGCGATACGATCCGGAGCGGTTCGAGGAGCGTTACCACACCACCCGTAGTCTGGGCTGCAATGACTTCAGCGAGATCGTCGAGGATTGCACAGTGAGTGAAGCTCGTAGGAAGGCCGCCCCGTCCCGCGCGCGCCAGAAGAAACACTGGGCCCTGCGCGTCCTCGGCTGGCTGGCGGCCCTGTTCTTCCTCGGCGTCATCGGCGCGGCGGCAACGTTCTTCATCGGGTACCAGACGACCGACATCCCGGACCCGAACAAGGCGTTCCAGACCAACACGACCACGGTGTACTACGCGGACGGCAAGACCGAGCTCGGCACCTTCTTCGAGCAGAACCGCCGTACGGTACCGCTGGCCAAAATCCCGAAAACGGTCCAAGATGCCGTGGTTGCGGCCGAGGACCGCACCTTCTGGACCAACCCGGGTATCTCGCCGTCCGGTATGGCACGGGCCGCGTTCAACATCGCCCGCGGTCAGCAGCTCCAGGGTGGTTCGACGATCACCCAGCAGTACGTGAAGATCATGTACCTGACCCAGGAGCGGAACCTCTCCCGGAAGTTCTCCGAACTGTTCATCGCCACCAAG
This sequence comes from Kribbella caucasensis, assembly GCF_004361855.1. Lineage (GTDB taxonomy): Bacteria > Actinomycetota > Actinomycetes > Propionibacteriales > Kribbellaceae > Kribbella > Kribbella caucasensis. Next base: position 618,570 of record NZ_SNWQ01000001.1, on the reverse strand, counting down.
CTGAGCCGGCAGACGGACAAGAAGGAGATCCTTGAGGGCTACCTGAACACCATCTACTTCGGTGAGGGCGCGTACGGCGTCGCCGCGGCGGGTGACGCCTACTTCAGCGAGCCGGATCCCGCAAGGCTCACGGTCGACGAGGCCGCCTTTCTCGCGACGGTGCTGAACAACCCGTCGTACTTCGACCCGGACAAGCCGGAGGCGCAGAAGCGGATCCTCGAGCGGTACAGGTACGTGCTCGACGGGATGCGGCAGACCGGCACCATCTCGGATGCGACGTACGCCAAGTCCAGCAAGAAGCTGCCGCCGCTGGACAAGAAGGACCGCGGCGGCCGATACGCCGGGACCAAGGGTTTCCTGCTCGACATGGCCCGCAAGGAGCTGGAGCGGCTCGGCATCCCCGACGACGAGATCAGTGGCGGTGGGCTGCGGGTCGTCACCACGTTCGACTTCGGCCTGCAGTCCAAGGCCGTTGCCGCCGGCGTCAAGCGGTTGCCGAAGAAGAAGAATGACCTGCACGTCGGGATCGCCTCGGTCAAACCCGGTACCGGCGAACTGGTGGCGATGTACGGCGGCCCGGACTTCCTGAAGAACCAGTTGAACTGGGCAACGTTGCGGGCCAGACCCGGATCGTCGTTCAAGCCGTTCGCGGTGGCGGCGGCGCTGAAGGACGGCCGGGACCTGTACGACGTCTACCAGGGTGACAGCCCGATCGAGGTCCAAGGCCAGGAACTCGGCAACGAGTTCAACAGGGACTACGGCGACGTCACGTTGCTGAAGGCCACCGAACAGTCCGTCAACACGGCGTTCTACGACCTGGTCGACAATCAGATGGAGAACGGCCCGGCCAAGCTGGTCGACGCCGCCGAGGCGGCCGGAATCCCGAAGACCCAGGCGCTCGAGCGCGGCCGGAACAACCCGGCCACGGTGCTCGGCCCGGATCCGTACGCCTCACCGGTCGAGATGGCCAACGCCTACGCGACCTTCGCCGCGGGTGGGATGTACGCCCCGGTGCACACAATCAAGACGGTGAAGACCGCGGCCGGGACCATGCGCTGGAACGCGGCCGACAAGCTGAAGCCGACGCAAATGATCGACAAAGAGGTCGCGAAGCTGGTCAACTACGCGCTGCAGGACGTGGTCCAGAAGGGCACCGGCGAGGACGCGAAGGAGCTCGGCCGCCCGGTGGCCGGTAAGACCGGTACCGCCGGTGGTGTGGCCGTCGAGCACAGGGCCGAGTTCGCCAAGGAGGGCGACGATTGCAAGGATTGCACGGACACGTTGACCTCCTGGTGGACCGGCTACACACCGGAGCTCTCGACCTCGGTGCTGTACCGGGCCGGCAAGACCGGTGAAAGCGACCTGGACCCGTACAGCAGTGACCCGGCCTTCTTCGGTGGCAACTGGCCGGTGAAGACGTGGCTGGCGTACATGGAGCCGGCGTTGGCGGGGCAGGCGGAGACGGAGTTCGACGAGCCGGACCCGGACAGCATCAAGAACACGCCGACCTTCACACCGACCCAGACGCCGACGAGCCTTCCGACCCAGACCCCGACTCAGACTCCGACGAACAAGCCGACGAACAAGCCGACGCAGACCCCGACGAACACGCCGACCAAGACGCGGCCTACCAAGACGAGGGAGACGCCGACCTGGCCGACGATCCCGACCGGCGAGCCGACGGAGACGAACACACCACAGACCCCGGGGAACCAAGGCCCGGGTAGCCAGTAGCGGACCCTTCGGTGTTCGAGCGGGTGACGGGGGAACGGTCCAGGCGGGCAAGGCGGGCTCGGGACAGCGCGGCGGTCGGGGTACGGCGGTGGCTGCCGGACCTGACCGCGCGGGAGGCGCTCGGCTGGTGGTTGGTCACCCGGATCGGGATCTTCCTGATCGCGCTGTCGGCACCGCTGCTGTTCAACCGTGGCGACAGCTACCCGGACGTATGGCGGGCCTGGTGGCAGTGGGACGTCTGGCATTTCAAGGCGATCGCGGAATTCGGCTACAACAACGGCGAGCCGTCCGGTGCGCCGCTGGCCGCGTTCTTTCCCGGCCTGCCGGTGCTGATGCACGTCGCCAGCTGGCTCGGGATCGGGTACGTCGGCGGCGGTGTGCTGGTCTCGGCGATCGCGAGCGCCTTCGCCGGGATCTCGCTCGCCCGGCTCGCGCAGTACGAGTTCCCGGAGCTGCGGAACATCGGGCCGACGGCCTCCCTGATGTGGTTCATCGCGCCGGTCGGGGTGTTCCTGGCCGCGGCGTACACGGAGGCGCTGTTCTGCGCGTTCGCCTTTCCGGCCTGGCTCGCGGCGCGGCAGGGGCGGTGGGCGCGGGCGGCGATCCTGGTGGCCTGTGCGGCGACCGTCCGGGTGTCCGGGATCTTCCTCGCGTTCGCGCTGGTGGTCGAGTTCGTCACCTCGAAGAAGCGGGACTGGTTGTCGCTGCCGTGGCTGGCGCTGCCCGCGGTGCCGGTGCTCGGGTTCATGGCGTACCTGAAGCAGATCCACGGGTCCTGGTTCGCCTGGCAGGATGCGCAGGAGAAGGGCTGGGCGCGCGAGTTCACCTGGCCGTGGACCTCGTTGGTGCACACCTTCGAGGCCGCGTCGAAGGGCCATTTCCCGGCCGACCGGGCCGACTGGACCTGGATGTTCCGGGCCGAGCTGGTCGCCCTGATCGTCGGGCTGCTCCTGCTCGCCTGGCTGTTCTGGCGAAGGTCGTGGGGCGAGGCAGCCTGGGTCGGCGCGACGATCGCCGCCTTCGTCACGTCGTACTGGATCTACTCCCTGACCCGGGCGACCCTGCTCTGGTGGCCACTCTGGATCGGTCTGGCCGTGCTGGCCCATCGAAAACCCTGGCTCGGCCGGCTCTACCTCGCGCTGGCCGTACCCCTCGCTGTGATCTGGGCCTGCGCCTTCTTCACGGGGCGCTGGGCCGGCTGACCTAGCTGTGGGCTGCTAGCGAACCAGGTAGGCGAAGCGGCGCGGTGCGGTTTCGCCGTACGGCGTGCGGATGGTGACGGCGAGTTCGTGCTCGCCCGGAGTGAGTTCAAGGGGCCACTCGTCGATGTCGAGGGATCCGGTGTCGAGGTGGAGCTGGATGCCGGTGCCGTACGGGTGGGAGTGATCGAACCGGACGGTCGGACGGTCGACCGTGCCCGCCAAAGCGGTGGAGACGTCGGAGAGCCGCGGGTAGATGAACGATCGGTCGTGCGCCAGTCGGGGCGTACGGATCACTCGCATTTCCTGGAAGATCGGGGCGAAGGGTGGTGATGCCAAGGTGGCGCCGGTGGTCGAGACGGACGCGAAGTAGGTGAACCAGGCGGCGGCCAGCTGCTCGGTGAGAGGTTCGACCGAGCCGACCGGGACGAAGGAGGGAGTGGTGTCGAGGTCCTGGAGTTCGCTGATGCCCAGAGGGTTGCCGTCGGCATCGATCCAGTAGGAGCCGTTCTGTCCGTCCAGGACGACCCAGCGATCGAGGTCGTCGATCCACGCCTCGCTGACGACATGTCCGCGGCCTACGCCGACGTGGTGGTGGGCCTGCCGCAGATCGAGCCGCCGGGACGGGATCCGTACTGCGTTCAGGGCCTGGCTGAGCACGATCGAATACTCGACGCAGGCGAATCGCTCACCGGCAGCGGGATGTTCGCCTCCATCCGGCGCTGCAGTTCGGGCCCTTCGCCGTGCTGGTCACGGCCGCACTGCTCACCAACCGCCAGCCCGCACCACAAACCAGCCACGCGCCGGTGCCACCGACAGGCCTTGGGCCCGCGCTGTCACCGGCGACGCCCGCCACAGCACGCAGTACGCGGAAGTGGGGCGTCGCGGCCGCGGTGGCTGTAGTCGTCGTGTCAGCGGTTCCGTTGGGGTGGGAGCTCAACCAAGTCCACGGTGAGCAGCAGGGGATCGAGGCGGTGATCCGGGAGCCGTTGCAGACCGACCTGGACGGCACCTGGCCGTACAGCGTCGACTATTCGAGCACGGGCATCGAGTACGCCGTACTCGAGCCGCCCACGCAGAACGGTGATTGGATCGCCAACGTCAATGTGACAGTGCGCCGCCTCGACACCGAGCCGTGCACGGGGTTCGCGGACGTGACCGAGAGCGCGTTGACCGGCTGCACGGCGCTCGGGTCCGAGGTGTGGCAGGCGCGGGACCAGGAGGGCAAGACGCACTACTTCGTCCACGCGGACCAGCACTGGGCCCATGTCGCCGGCCCGACATACGGCGGAGAGCCCCAGCAGCGGGCCAGTGACGCCAGGGCGCTCCAGGTCGCGCAGACTCTCCGGCCCCGGTCAGCCTGGCCGCTGGCAGCCGCATCCGCCGAATGCGGTTTCTGCGAATGGCTCCGCTGATCTCTCAGGGCTGACTTCTCAGGGCTGACGTCTCGGGATGTGGACAGTCGGCGCTGGAGGCAACCTAACCCGGACCTCCTTCGTCAGTACGAGTGGATGGGGTGGCAGTCCGGGCGGGGACGCCACCCCATCCCTTGAACCTGCCGACGACATGCACCGGCGCATGAGCGTTGGTACTGGTAAGGCATCCGGCGGAACCTCTCAGGGGCAGGTTCCGCCGGAAATCTCCGTCAGAGCCGCGGCGACCCACCACGGTCGCCGCGGCTCTTCTGTGCCTACCCGTAGTTGCGCTCGATCGACTGCGACGGCGTCGGGCTCGGCTTGGTGTCCGCCACCCGCTGGTCGCTCGGGTGCGTACCGGGCTCGATCCCCTTCAACGTCCCGAGCAGTTCGAGCTCGGACAGCGTCACCCCGTCAGCACCCGCCGCCGGAGTCATCACCAACCGGTACTGCGTGTACGCCTTGGGCGCCGCGACACTGAAGGACCTGGTGTACGCCGGGAAGGCCCAGGTCTGACCGGTTCGCTTGTCCACCGTCGTCCACGTGGTCCCGTCGTTCGAACCCTCCAGGGTCCACGCCGACGGCGCCGTACCGGTGTTTCCGCTGGTCAACGTGTACATCGTGACCGGCCGGCCCTGCTGCAGTTGCACCGTCACCGTCGGGGTGGTCCCGGTCAGGGTGACCTGTTGCTTCGAGTCGTTGTCGACCAGGGCGGACACGTCCACCCCACCGGCCGCGGTGACCGCGCCCTCGTCCTCGGTCGAGTCGCGCCAGGTCTTCGGGTCCTCGCCCGGCGTGGTGATCGACGGCGGCGCGTCGTTCCGGCCGCTGCCCCACTGCGAAGGCTTGTCGGTCATCTCGAACTCGATCTTGCCGCCCTTGGCGATCAGGTCGTGCGGCAACGCGGTCGACGACCACTTCTTGCCGTTCACCTTCACACCCTTGACGTAGACGTTCTTCGCGCTGTTCTTCGGCGCGCTGACCACCAGCTTCTTGCCGCCCGGCAGGTTCACCGTCGCCTTGGTGAACAGCGGCGAGCCGATCGCGTACGTCGGCGAGCCCACCTGCAGCGGGTAGAACCCGAGCGCGCTGAACAGCCACCACGCGGACATCTCGCCGTTGTCCTCGTCACCCGGGTACCCCTGGCCGATCTCCGACCCGAGGTACAACCGGCTGAGCACCTCACGCACCGCCGACTGCGTCTTCGACGGCTGCCCGGCGAAGTTGTACATGTACGCGATGTGGTGCGACGGCTGGTTGCTGTGCCCGTACTGGCCCATCCGGACGTCACGTGCCTCGAGCATCTCGTGGATCGTGCCGCCGTACCCGCCGACGTGGGTCGCGTCCTCCGGCGTACTGAAGAACTCGTCCAGCTTCTTCGCCAGCCCGTCCCGGCCGCCGTACAAGGCGGCCAGTCCGGCCCCGTCCTGCGGCACCGAGAACGCCATGTTCCACGCGTTCGTCTCGGTGTAGTCGTGACCCCAGTCGCGCGGGTCGAAGGTGCTCGGAGAATTGCCCCAGACGCCGTCCGCGTCCTTGCCCTGGAAGAACCCGAGCGCCGGGTCGAACAGCGTGACGTAGTTCCGCGCCCGGTTCAGGTAGTAGTTGTAGTTGTCCAGGTACTCCTGCTTGCGCGGGTCGCTCTTCTTCGCGGCGTCGTACAGCGCCTTCGACATGTTCGCGATGCCGTAGTCGTTGATGTAACCGTCCATCGACCAGCTGAAGCCCTCGCCGGTGGTGTTCGCCGTGTAGCCGTTGAACCCCGACTGGTCCAGCCCCTTGCGGCCGACGTTCTCCGACGGAGGCCGGACAGCCGCGTTCTTCAGGGCCGCGTCGTACGTTGCCTGGACGTCGATGCCCTTGATCCCCTTCAAGTAGGCATCCGCGAACGCCACGTCGGAACTGGTGCCGACCATCAGGTTCGCGTAGCCCGGGGAGGACCACCGGGAGATCCAGCCGCCGTCCTTGTACTGCTGGACGAATCCGTTCACCAGGTCGTCCGCGGTGTCCTGCGAGAACAGCGAGTACGCCGGCCACACGGTCCGGTAGGTGTCCCAGAACCCGTTGTTCACGTACGTCTGACCGGCCACGATCTTCGAGCCGGTCGTGGTCGGGGTGTCTGTGCCGACCTTGGGCGACACCGGCGACGCGTAGCGGATCACCGGGTCCTTCTCGGTGCCGGTGTTCTCGGAGCCGTTGTTCGGGTAGAGGAACAGCCGGTACAGGTTCGAGTAGAGCGTGGTCAGCTGGTCCGCGGTCGCACCCTCGACCTCGATGGTGCGGAGCTTGTCGTCCCACAGTTTCTGCGCGGCCGACTTCACCTTGTCGAACTGGCTGTCCGCACCGAGCTCCAGTTCCAGGTTCTTCTTCGCCTGCTCGGTGCCGATCAGCGAGGTCGCGATCCGCAACTGGACCTGCTTCACCTCTGCGTCGAACATGAAGTAGCCGCCTACGTTCGCACCGCCACCGTTCGCCAGCTTGCCCGAGGCAACCACTTTCTGGTCGACCACGCCGTACACGAACAGCCGCCCGGCGCCGGTGGACAGGCCGCTCTTCACATCGCTGTACCCGGTCACCACACCGGTCGCCGGGTCGAGCGTCAGGCCGCCGTTGTTGTTGGCGTTGTCGAACACGAGCGACGCCTGGCCGGCCGGGAAGGAGAACCGCAGCATCGCCGCGTGATCCGTCGGGGCGAGCTCGACCGCGTTGCCGTTGTCGAAGGTGACGCCGTAGTAGTACGGCCGGGCGATCTCGTTGTCGTGGCTGAACGCCCAGGCCCGGGCCTTGCGGTCGGCGGTCGGCGTTGTGGCCGTCGACGGCATCACCTGGAACGTCTGCCGGTCACCCATCCACGGGCTCGGCTCATGGCTGATCGACAGCGCCTGGATGGTCGGCTTGTTCTGCTCGTTGTTGCCCTTGGCATAGTCGTACAGCCAGGACGTGGACCCGGCGTTCGTCACCGGCGTCCAGAAGTTGAAGCCGTGCGGGACCGCGGTCGCCGGGATGTTGTTGCCGCGGGAGAACCCGCCGGTCGCGTTCGTACCGCGGGTCGTCGGCACCAGGTCGGACGGGTGCTTGGCCGCCGTCTTCCGGGCGGTCTCGTCGGGGTCGGCGGCCTTCGTGATCCGCAGGTCGTCGATCCAGCCGCGGAAGTCGGCCGGCCCGGACGGCTTGTCGTAGCCGACCAGGATCCGCAGAGCCGTCTTGCCCGCGGCGACCTTGCCGAGATCGGCCTCGATGTTGTTCCACTGGTTCGTCGACAGGCCCTTCGCTTCACCCTGACCGCGCGGGCTGAGCCCGAACCCGTGGTGGTCCTTCGCCTTCAAGTTACTCAGGTACGTCCCGTCGGAGAAGGCGAGATCGACCGCGGCGTACGTGCTCGGGTAGGTCAGGTCGCCCTCGACATGCTCGGGGAAGATCTTGTACGACAGCCGGGTGTCCTTGCCGATCGTCAGGTCCACGTCGGCGATCTTGTTCCAGGTGTAGCCGCGGCCCTCGGTGGTCTGGTGGCCGGCGTACCGGAACGACTTCACGCCGGTGAACCCGACCCGGGCGCGGGCGTTGTAGGCGCTGGTCGGACCGGAGTCCAGCCGCGATTCGGCCGTCTCACCAGGAGGCGGCAGCGGTGCGCCGTTCGAGATGTACCAGTCGGCCAGCTGGACGATGCCGTCTCCGTGGTTCTGGGTGATGTCCAGCTTGAAGAACTTGTACGCCGTGTCGTTGCTGAACGAGTACTCCTTGGTCTGGAACCGGTTCTCGAAGTCCTCACCGGTTCGTGTGTCCAGCGTGGTCCAGGTGGTCCCGTCGTTCGAGCCCTGGATCGTCCAGTTCCGCGGATCCCGGCCGTCCGCGTCATTGGCCGAGGTCAGCGCGTACTTCCGGATCGTCACCGGTTGCGTGGTCTCGTAGACCAGCCAGCCGGTCGAGGCGAACACCAGCCACTTGGTGAACTTGTCCCCGTCGGCGGCGTTGGTCGCGATCTCGCCGGCGCCGCTGTTCTCGCCGTTGGCGATGACCTTGCTGACCTTGTCCATCTCGCTGCCACCGATACCGGTCGGCGTCGGGCCGCGGACGCCGTCGGCGCGAGGCTTGCCGTCCGGGCCGGTCTCGATCGTGTCGGTGTACCCGGGCTGCGGCTGGCCCGGCTCGAAGGAGGTGAAGAAGGTGCTCCCACTCACGACCGGCTGCGCTGATCGGGTCTGGGAGTCGGTGGGGACGGAGGCACTCGCTGACGTCATGGCAGTCATTGTCACAACAAGTCCGAGAGACGTGACGAGCCCCAGTGGGCGGCGGAGTTTCATCTACGCTCCTAGTCGGCAGGACAGTGCCCGGTTGACCGGATCCACGGCCCCCCGCACACCAGATGGTCACGCGGCCCCGATGACAAGGTTGTCAGCCCGCGTCCACGGCGCATCGTGCCCGCTGGTGTCACACCAGGTCAAGACCTCGTCGCACTCTGTTCGCAAGCTATCGCGTAGACCAGCGACCTCCCGGGTACTCCGTCCCGGCGCGCCGACGCATGGGTCAGAGCGGAGGCGTCTGCCGATCCGTCGCCGTGTGGGTCAGCGTTGTGGCGTCTGCTGGCCGGACTGCTTTGCCGGAGCGGGTGTCTGGGCCCGGCCCGGCCAAGGCGTCTTCGCGACGGCGTCCGCCAGCCGGGTAGCCACCGGACCGGGAACCCCGCCGAATGCCCGACGGGCCATGTCGTCCGCGCTGGTGTCCCGCGCCGGCGCGGCCAGCTCGCGGGCGGTGCCGCGCAGATCCCGCTTCGAGCCGTCGGTGTCGAACACGTGCACCTTGTACTCCGCGGCAAGCCGTTTGCAGAACTCGATCCCGCGGACCGAGTTGCCCCGCTCGTCCAGCTTCGGCGAGTACACGCAGACCGCCATCACCTCCGGCACCACCAGGATCACCGCACCCGAGACTCCGCTCTTCCCCGGTCGGCCGATCTCGCGGAAGAACTCGCCGGAGTAGTCGTACATCCCGCTGGTCGACATCTGCGACAACACGTTGCGGACGGCGTCCGGCCCGAACACCTGATCGCTGCCGAACGGGCTGCGCCCGCCGTTGGCCAGCGTGGCGGCGGCGGCTGCGAGCCCCGGCGAATCCACCTCGATCGAGCAGTTCTGGAAGTAGAACTCCGCGACCTCCCGGGGGTCGATCTCCCGCGGGATCGCGCCCTGCTTGCGCATCTCGCTGATGAGCGCGTAGTTGCGATCCCCGTCCGCCTTCTCGGACAGGTAGGTCGCGTTGTCGAACGTCGGCCGGGCCCCCATCCGGGCCCAGATCTTGTGCATGTGGTCGTACCGGTCGGCGAGCGGGAGATCGGGCCTGATCATCGCGGCCGAACCCATCGCACCCGAGTTGATCATCGGGTTGTGCGGCCTGCCTTCGCTGTCGAGCGCCAGCATGTTGAACTCGCCACCGTTCTGCTCCTGCCCGATCCGGCTGTGCACATATAGCGCGCCGTGTTCCTCCAAAGCAGCCGCATACATGAACGGCTTTGTCACCGACTGAGCGCAGAACCGGACGCCGTCATCGCCGATCGAGAACTGCTGCCCGTCGACGGTGCAGACCGCGAGCGCGAGGTGCTCCGGATCGGCCTCGGCCAGCTTGGGGATATAGCTGGCCACCTCGCCATCCCTGTTCTCGCGGACCTGCTCGAGCATCCGCGTCAGGTCGGTCTTCAGCGCCGAGAGGTCCCGGACCGCGAGCGATCCCTCCATGGAGCGCAGCACCACGCCGTCCCCGGCGTGCGCGATCGCGGTGAACTGATCGAAGGCGAGCGTCCTCGGCTGTTCGTCGAGGCGAAGCACACCCAACCCGGAGACGACCCGCGGGTCGTCGGGCATGATCCCGTTCTGGCCGAGGGCGGAGAGCAGCTTCCAGGCGTAGACGTTGCCCTCGGCATCTGGTTCGAGCGAGTCGAAAAGCCGGCGGTCCAGCGAGGTGTCCATGCTGCTTCCTTCCTCCGGGCGAAGTCAGCAAGCATTTCCCGCCGCTGTGGCGCAGCCGTATCGGCGCTGTTACAGCAGCATGTCAGCGCGTGGCGGCGACCAGCAACGTCGGGAGGACGGCGAGGAAGCGGTCGCGCTTGCCGCGGTCGGCCTGTTCGGCGAGCCACTCGTCGGCGTCCGTGCGGGTGATCAGGGCCTTCGTCACAGCAGCGGCCGCGGCGGACTCAAGTTGTCTCGCGAGCAGCGCGTGGTCCGTGACGATCTGGTTGTGGACGACGACTTCGGGGTTGTGGAAACCCGTGTCGAGAATCCAGTCGCGGAGGCTCCGGGCCGCCCGTGGGTTGACCGAGCGGGACTCGAGGCCGAGGAGGACCACATCGGTCAGGTCCTGGTCGCTGCTGTCGATCATCAGGAACCCGTAGTCCTGGCCGACGAGGACCGCCCGCCCGCCAGGGCGTAGTACGCGCTGTGCCTCGGTGATCGTCGGCAGGGGGTCGGCGAGCAGGTGGAACAAGCGGGCCGCGCGGTAACCGTCGACCGACTCGTCCTCCAGCGGTAGCTGGTCCGATGGGGCCACGTGGAAGACGGCGTCCGGCGTACGGGCCCGGGCTGTGGCGATGGCGTCGGTGTCGAGATCGACACCGATCGTCTTGATCTGGGCGCGGGTCAGCTCGGCGACGGCGTGCCCGGCTCCACAGGCCACGTCGACGCACGTGTCACCCGGCGCCAGGTCCAGCAACCGGTAGGACTCGGCCCGCAACGCCAACGCATCCGTGGTCTGCTCGATCCTGTCGAGGAAGGTCAGTTCAGCCATGACACCAACGCTGCAACTTCAGGTGCACCTGAAGTCAACTGTCACGTTTTCCCGCCGGGTTACGTCAGGCTGGGTGGCGGGACGGACCCGCCGGGGTACTCGGGACAAGGAGTGGGCTGGTGAAGTTCGCGAAGACGATCGTGTACGTCGAGGACGCGAAGGCGTCGGTGGAGTTCTTCGAGCAGGCCTTCGGTTTCAAGGGCACGTACCACGACCAGGGATACGCCGAGGTGGAGACCGGAGGCGAAACCAAGATCGCCTTCGCCAACTACGGCGTCGGCCAGGTCCACCTGCCGGAGAAGTACCAGACGGGCGGCTCGGAGCGGGTGAACGTCGAGCTGTCGCTGGTCAGCGAGGACGTCGAAGGTGACTTCCGCCGGGCGGTCGAGGCCGGTGCGGAACCGCTGCAGGAGCCGGAGAAGAAGCCGTGGGGACAGATTTCGTCGTTCCTCCGCCTCCCCGACGGCACCTTCATCGACCTCGCGTCGCCGGTCGCGTACTGACCGGGCGGTGAACCCTGCCGTGCTCAGGTGCGGCAGGGCACCCGCAGTACAGGTCAGTCCATCGACACCTTGTCGAAGGTTGTCGTGGTGTAGCGGACGTCCACGCCCACCTCGTCGCCCACTGCCGGCGGCGCCACCGAGGACGGCAGGAAGAGCATGCTCGCCTGCATGTGCGGCGGCTCGGCGAACCAGCGTTGCTTGCCCTCGATACTGAACGGCGACAACGCCATCCCGGCCGCGTCCAGGCTGCCCTTCGCCATCGCGATCGCGCGTTGCCGGACACTCGCGGCCGCTGTCGGAGCCTCCAGGCCGACGCCGTGGGCGGTGCCACCCGACACGACCAGGATGTGCCCGTCACCCTGCACCCGGCGCTGGCGATAACCGACCCGCTCGCCCCGGCGGACCGAGTGCACGTCGAGCACGGTGGCCCGGACGGTGAGTGCGCCCCGGTCGCCGAGCCACAGACCGGTGCCCATCCGGAGCTTCACGTTCTGGCCGATGTCGGCCAGCTTCTGCGCCGGGACGTGTGACACCCAGAGCGGACCCGGCCGGACCGACAGAGCGGCCTTGCCAAGCTCCTGCGCCTCCCGGACGTTGGCCGACGTACCGCCGGCACCCATCGGGAAGTGCAGGGACCAGCCCTCGAACCGGATCCGGTCCAGCGCGTTCAGCAGCATCGTGTGCCGCAGTTCGCGGGCACCGATCCCGTGCCGGCGCATCGACGTCATCACCTCGATCAGCACCCGGCTACCGGCCGGGATCGAGACCAGGTCGGCCAGCCGGCTGACCGTGTGGATGACGTTCTTGCCCTGCGGTATTTCGAGGAACGGCCGCCACGGCGAGAGCACCACGACATCGTCGCGATAGTCCTGCGGTACTTCGGTGTAGGTGCCGACCGCGACGGTCCGCGCGCCGAGTGCACGGGCCTCGGCCAGCAACCGGGTGTTCCCGAAGCCGTACCCGTTGCCCTTGGCGACCGGAATGATCTCGGGGTTCCAGGTGGACCGCAGATGGTCGCGCCATCGATCGGAGTCGACGTGCAGGATCAGGGGCATGGTGTCAACGCCGTCTCATGTAGAGGTCGAATGCGGTGTAGAGCGCCTTGTTCAACGGCAGATCCCACTCACCGACGTACTCGACGGCCTCGCCGCCGGTGCCGACCTTGAACTGGATCAACCCGACATGCGGGTCGTTCGGGTCCAAGGTGTCGGTGATGCCCCGTAGGTCGTACACGGACGCGCCCGCGGCGAGCGCGTCCGACATCATCCGCCACTGGATCGCGTTCGATCCACGGACGTCCCGTTTGGCCGTCGAGCTGGCCCCGTACGAGTACCAGCTGTGGCCGCCGACCCGGATCCAGATCGTCGAGGCGACCAGATCCCCTTCGTGGTAGGCGTTGTAGAGCCGGAAGTCGCAGCAGTCGGCCGGCTGGTTGGCGAGCGCGGCCTGCATCTTGACAAAGTACGGCAGCGGCCGCGGGGTGAAGTGGTCCCGCTCGGCCGTTTCGACGTACAGCTGGTGGAAGGCCTTCAGATCCTCCGGCGATCCCAGCGTGACCTCGACGCCGAGCTTCTCCGCCTTCTTGATGTTGCGCCGCCAGAGCTGGTTCATGCCCTTGAGCAGGTCGTCCGGGCTCCGGCCGGCCAGCGGCACCTGGAACACGTACTGCGGCTGGCCGGCGGCGAACCCCTCGCCGACCCGCGGCGCCTTCCAGCCGAGCGCGCGGAGCTGCGCGGTCACGGTCGCGCCGGACGGTTCGATCACGTCCGGGCGGACATCGCCGAGCTTGGGCTGCTGCCCGCCGGCGATCGCGTCCTTGATCGTTTTCGCGGACCACCGGCGGGTCGGCACCGGCGGTCCCATCCGGACTCCGAACGCGCCCTGCTCCTGGGTGTGCGCAGCCAGCGGGCGGAGGAAGCGGCCGAGATCGATAGCATCCCAGTCGATCACCGGACCTTCGGGCAGATAGGCGAGGTAGCGCTTGACCTTCGGCATCTGCCGGTAGAGCACCAGCGCGACCCCGACCAGCTCGGCCGGAGCGGCGGGGTCGAACCAGCCCAGTGACTCGGCCTTCCACTCGCTCTTCACCGCCGCCCAGCCAGGCGTCTGCAGGAAGCTCGCCGCCGGTTGCGCCGCCAGGTAGGCGGCGTGCTCCTCGGCCGAGATGGTCCGGATGCTCAAGTCACTCACGGTCGGTCAGGTTACCGGGCCGAAGCGCAGGACCGTAGTCGAGCAAGAGTTGCGCAGCCCGTACGACGCACCTCGGCCGCGCCTGGTCCTGACCGTACGACGTACCGTGGGCCGCGCCTGGTCATCAGTGCCGGAGGTGTTCGCGGGAGATCTCCCAGAGCCGGGTCGCGGCCTCCGGGTCGAGTGCGTGTTCGGCGACACCGGACTCACCGTGGACGACGTCGGTGGTCGCCTCGTTGCAGTCTTCGAAGTAGTGGCCGCCGATCCCGTCCAGCACCGGGGACGCCGCCAGCAGGACCGAGGTCGCCGCGCCTTGTTCGACGGTCTTCCACGGGAAGCTGTCGAAGATCTCCTTCAGTCCGGCGTCCCGGTCCGGATCCACGTGCCGCTGCAGCGCGGTCCGGATCCCGCCCGGCATCAAGGCATTGGCGGTGATCCCGTCCGGAGCCCACCGCTTGGTCGCCTCGATGGCGAAGAGCACGTTGGCCGTCTTCGACTGCCCGTACGCCGACCACGCGTCGTACGGGCGGTTCCGGAAGTGGATGTCGTCGAACACGACTGGCGACCAGTGATGCGCGGACGAGCTGACCGACACGATCCGGGCGTCGCCGGCGGCCGCGAGTGCGGGGTACAGGCCCAGGGTGAGGCCGAAGTGGCCGAGATGGTTGGTGGCGAACTGGTGCTCCCAGCCTTCGGGGGTGCGGTTGAGCGGCTCGGCCATCACGCCGGCGTTGTTCACAAGGATGTGGAGCGGGCCGTCCCAGGTCGCGGCGAATGCCCGCACCGAGTCGCGATCGGCGAGCTCGAGCGGTGCGACGAAGACGTGGTTGTTGCCGGTTGTCTCGATGATCCCGGCCGCGGTGCGCTCGCCCGCCGCGGTGTTGCGGACGGCGAGGGTGACCTCGGCGCCGGCCGAGGCGAGGGCGCGGGCGGTCTCGACGCCGATGCCGGACGAGCCGCCGGTGACGACGGCGCGGCGGCCGGTGAGGTCGACGCCGGCGATCACCTGGGCGGCGGTGGAGTCGTGGTCGAAGGGGGTGGTGATTCTGCTCATCAGGCTTGGTCCTGTTCTGCGAGCTAAGCTTTATCCGGAGGGGCCTCCGGTAAATCCAGTTAACTGGAGGGCCCTCCGGTTATCAAGTCCGCTAGGTTGCGGGATCGAGGTAGACAGTCAGAAAGGGAGAGATGACGGGGACCGGCGAGCGTCCGCTGCGCGCTGACGCCCAGCGCAACCGCGACCAGATCCTGGCCGCCGCGGCCCGGGCGTTCTCGAAATGCGGCCTGGAGGCGACGCTGGAGGGGATCGCGAAGGACGCCGGCGTCGGCATCGGCACGCTGTACCGGCACTTCCCGACCCGCGAGGCGCTGATCGAAGCCGCGTACCGCAACGAACTCGCGGCCGTCTGCGATGCCTCCCCAGAACTGCTCGCCACGATGCCGCCGGCCGACGCGCTGCGAGCCTGGATGGACCGCTTCGTCGACTACATGACCCGGAAGATGGGCATGGCCGACGCGCTCCGCGCCGTCATCGCCTCCGGCGCCAACCCGTACGCCCAGAGCTTCGAACTCCTGGTCGGCGCGATCAAGCCCCTTCTGGATGCAGGCGCCGCCGCCGGTGAAATCCGCCCGGACGTCTCCGCGGACGACGTCCTGGTCAGCGTCAGCGGCGTAGCCCTCGCCGCCGGCACCAAACGAGACCAGGCCGACCGCCTCCTGGACCTCCTGATGGACGGCCTCCGCTACCGCCGCTGAGCCCGGATGAGAAACCGGTGATCGTGTACGACGAACGGTCCCGACCGCCGAATCCGCTGATCCAGCTCGCGCAGCGCCGGCTCGTACGTCGTGACGTCGAAGTCGGGGATCTGCCAGGAGACGGCCCGGAGCTGAAAGATCAGCGCGCCGACATCGTGGAGGACGAATTCCGGCCATTCCTCGGTCGCCTCGATGATCTCGAAGCCATGCTCGCGGAGGGCGGTGACCGCGGTCGCGCAGTCGTAGTCCCCGGTGACTGGTGCTGCGCCGAGGGTGTCGTTGATCTCGGCGTCGTTCCGGTTGCCGACCTGCTGGGTGAGGAGTACGCCGTCCGGCCGGAGTACCCGAGCCAGCTCGGCGGGAGCGAGGCGGGCATGGCGGTTGAGGATCAGGTCGACCGCGTTGTCGTCCAGCGGCAGTGGGTCGCCCTGGTCGTGTCGTCGAACGTCGACCCCCAGCGGACTCAGGCGGTCGCGGGCGATCGGGAGGTTCGGCAGGTATCCCTCGGTGGCGATGGTCGCCTCGGGCAAGGGTGCGAATGAGGCGAGGAGTTCGCCGCCACCGGTGTCGACGTCCAGCACGCGAGTCGCCGTACCGAGCGCTTGGCGGGCGAGGTCCGCGTACGACCAGGACGGGTTGTGGCTGACCGCTCGGCCGTTCAGCCAGCTGAAGTCCCAGCCGGTGAAGTCGGCGGAGAGGGCTTCGTCGACGAGTTCGGCGTACGGACGCATGGTGGTCACGCTAAGGGGGCTCCGTGGCGTTGGCGAGCGGGTTTCTAGGGTGGGCGGATGCAGAAGGTGGCGTTGGTGACGGGGTCGGCGTCGGGGATCGGGGCGGCGACTGTGCGGCGGTTGGCGGGGGATGGGATGACCGTTGTCGTGCACTCGCGTTCGAGTCGGGACGTCGGGGTCGCGTTGGCCGAGGAGTTGGGTGGGAGCTATCTCCAGGCCGATCTCGCGGACGATGAGGAGGCCGCTGGGCTGGTTCCCCGGGTGCTTGCCGAGCACGGGCGGCTCGACGTACTGGTGAACAACGCCGGGTTGAGCTGGCCCGTGCCACATGCGGATCTCGATGCGCTTTCTGCTGCCGACTGGCGACGCCTGCTCGACGTGAACCTGATCGCGCCGTGGTTGCTCTGTACTGCGGCCGCGCCCGCGCTGCGTGAATCGGGCGGCTCGATCGTCAACGTGACCAGCCATGCGGGCGTCCGTCCGAAGGGGAGCTCGATCGCGTACGCCGCGAGCAAGGCCGCGCTCAACCACGTGACGAAGCTCCTGGCCGCCGCGCTCGGGCCGGACATCCGGGTCAACGCGGTCGCGCCCGGGCTGGTCGACACCCCGATGACGGCCGACTGGACCGCGGCTCAAGAGCTGTGGAAAACCAGCAGCCCGATGCGCCGCGCCGCCCAGCCCTCGGACGTCGCGGACCTGATCGCCGCCATCATCGGCAACCCCTACCTGACCGGCGAGGTCATCCTCCTGGACGGCGGCCTCAACCTCCGCTGACCACTGCCTGAGCCTCCGCTGACCACTGGCCGGAAGCTGCCGCCCGCCGGCTGCGCGGCTCGGCGGTATCTGTCGGAGGCGGCTCCTAGGATCGCCCGGTGCCGTTACGCCTGGGGACTTCGTTGGGGCCGGATTTTCGCCGACTGTGGACCGCCAACGCGGTGAGCGCCACCGGGACTGCGATCGGATACAGCGCCCTGCCCCTGGTCGCGGTGCTCGTGCTCGACGTGACCACCTTCCAGGTCTCGCTGCTGGCCGCGTTGTCGGCGATCGCGGGGGCGGCGATCGCGTTGCCGTCGGGCGGATTCATCGAGCGGCGCCGGAAGCGGCCGGTGATGATCGCGGCCGACCTGATCCGGTTCGCGGCGCTGGTGAGCGTTCCGATCGCGGCGGCTTTCGGTGTGCTCACGTATGTCCAGCTCTGCGTGGTCGGCGTACTGCAGGCCGCTGCCATGATCGCCTTCCAAGCGGCGAGCGGCGCTCATCTCAAGGCACTGGTTCAGCCGGAGGACCGCGCCGAGGCGAACGGCCGGTTCGAATCGGCCTTCTGGGTCACGATGAGCGTTGGCCCACCGATTGGTGGCGCGCTGGTGGGCCTGATCGGAGCGACCGCGACCCTGGTGGTGGACGCCGTGTCGTTCCTGCTGTCCGCGCTCGGAATTCGCGGGATCCGTCAACCAGAGCCGGAGCCCACCCCTACCGAGCAGAAGCCTGACTTCCGGGCGGGGTGGCGGTACATCCTCAACCACCGCGTACTCCGCGCCCTGTTCTGGAACTCGGCCCTGTTCGGCGGAGCGGTGATGATGACCTCGCCGCTGCTCACGGTCTTCATGCTGCGCGATCTGGGCATGGCGCCCTGGCAGTACGGCGTTGCGCTGGGCGTGCCGTGTCTCGGCGGTGTGCTAGGCGCTCGCCTGGCGCCGTGGCTGACCCGTCGATACGGGCTGCGCCGGATGCTGATCGTCTTCGGCGTACTACGGACGCCGTGGTTACTGTTGTTGCCTTTGGCAACGCCGGGGGTGGATGGCCTGGTGCTGATCGTGCTGGCCGAGACCGGTTTGCTGGTCGCCTCGGGAGTGTTCAACCCGTCCTTCGCGACCTACCGGATGGAGGCGACCGAGGACGGTTTCATGGCCCGGGTGATCTCGTCCTGGGCGATCACCTCGCGTTCTGTGCAACCTGCGTTCATGGCCGCAGGTGGTGCTCTGGCCGGCCTTGTCGGGCTACGCCCGACCCTGCTGATCGCCGGCGCGTGCTGTCTGGTGAGCGCCGTGATCCTCCCGTGGCGCTCCGCAAGTCCGACCCGCACACCCGAACCAGACCTGACAGCGAGTTAGTCGTGCGCGGGCTGCTGCGGTACGGTCCGGCCATGGCGTCCGCCGCACCGACACCGGACAAGGCTCAGCGCACCACGACCACGCTGCTCTGGACCAGCTCAGTCCTGTGCCTGCTGATCGGGCTGTTCCTCGTCTCGGACATCACGTCGTCGCACGCCAAGTACGGTCCGCTCGCCTGGGTGGGTGTGGGTCTGTCCACCCTCATGATCCTTGCGCTCACCGCGACCTACGCCGCCTGCGCCCTCAATCGGCTCCAGTTGACGCAGTCGCTGACCGGTCGCCTGACGCTCTTCCACGCCACCACGCTCTGCCTGGTGACGGCGGTCGGCGCCGACATCCTCATCCCGGACCGCGACACCGGCGCCCTGGCCCTGTTGCTCCCATGGGGCATCACCTACTGGCTCCACAACCTGAAGCCCAAACCCACCGACGCCTGACGCCTGACCATCTACGCCGACTACCCGCACCCAGCAGGCGGCCGCAACCACAGACCCGCAGTACCGGCGGCTATTTCAGGCGTGCGCGCAGGTAGTCGATGTCCGCCTTCTGCCCGTTCTCCGCGTTCGGGGTCTCGACCACGACCGGGGCGCCCGCGGCCTGCACCACCGCGACGATGTCGGCCGGGTCGATGTGGCCCTCTTCGAAGTTGCTGTGCCGGTCGGCGCCGGAGCCGAACTCGTCCCGTGATCCGTTCGCGTGCACCAGGTCGATCCGCCCGGTGATCGCCAGCACCTTCTCCACGATCGTCGGCAGCTCCTCGCCGGCGGCGTGGAAGTGGCACGTGTCGAGGCAGAAGCCGACGTTCTCCAGGCGGTCGTTGCCGGACGACTGGACCGCGTCCCACAGCCGGGCGATCCGGTCCAGCTGGCGGGCCATCGCGTTCTCCCCGCCGGCCGTGTTCTCGATCAGCAGTGGCACCGGCAGCTCGGCCCGCTCGATGCACTTGCGCCAGTTCTCGAACCCGGCCTCCGGGTCGTCCTCGTCGCCGACGTGTCCGCCGTGCACGATCACGCCCTTGACCGCGATCTCGGCCGCCTTGTCGAGGGTCTGCTGGAGCAGCTTCCGGCTCGGGATCCGGATCCGGTTGTTCGTGTTCGCCACGTTCAACCGGTACGGCGCGTGCACGTACAGGTCGACGCCCGCGGCGGCGGCCCGGTCTCGCAGCGCCTCCTCGCCGTCGGCGTACGCGAGCTTCGGCGCCCTGTAGTCCTGCGGGTTGCCGAGGAAGAACTGCACCAAGTCGGCGCCCCGATCAGCGGCCTCGGCCAGCGGGTCTTCCTGATCGACATGCGCACCCAGCTTCAAACTCATGCCACCCACCCTAGAACTGCCCACCGACAGTACTGAAACCTTCCCCGCCCCACCGCCCCGATCTCAGGAGCCCCATCCCGCCGAGCGCGTCACCGGCCGGGATTCGTCGCTGGGTGGCTGGACCGGGCGACCTTCGAATTCTGTCGACAGGACCACGTGGGTGTTCATCTCGCCGTGTTCGCCGAGGCGTTCGAAGAGGCCTTCGAGGTGGCGCATGGAGGTGACCCGGACGCGGAGCATCGAGCAGGAGTTGCCGCTGAGCTTGTGGATCTCGAGTACCTCGGGGAAGTCTTCAGCGCGCGTGGTCTTCAGCAGACACCGTCCGGTCGTGCACCGCATCTGGACGAAGGCGGACAGCGGTTGACCGGCCCGGGCCGGATCCACCTGGGCCCGGTAGCCGGCGATCACGCCGGACTCCTCCAGCCGGCGTACCCGGTCTGCCACCGCGGGTGGTGACAGGTTGACCCGCTTGCCGAGCTGGTTGAACGACAGCCGCCCGTCGGCCTGCAGTTCGGCGAGGATCTGCCAGTCGGTCGCGTCCAGATTCCGCTCCTGAAAGGTCATCTCCTCAGAACACCTTCGACATCGGCCCTCCGCAAGGCCGAACGCCTTACTTCATGCATTCAGCGACGCCGGCCGCCTTCCTAGCGTGTTGGACATGCTGATCCCCGTCGTTCTGGCCGCCGCCCTGATGAACGCCGCCATGGTCGCCGCAAGCGCGGTGAGCACCATCCTGATCTCCGACGAACTGAGCCCCGGCCTGGCCGGTCTCCCCAACACAGCCGGGGTACTGGGCACGGCGGCCGGTGCGCTCGCCGTCGGTAGCTGGACCGCCCGGCTGGGACGCGCTCAGGCACTCCGCACCGGGTACGGCGTCGGTGTCGCAGGCGCAGCGCTGACGGTGCTGTCCGCAGTCGGCGCACACGTGGTTCTGCTCTTCGCCGGCATGTTCCTGCTCGGTGCCGGGAACGCGGCGAGCCTCCTGTCCCGGTACGCCGCCGCTGACGCGGTACCAGCCTCCCGGCGCGCGTCCGCCATGAGCACAGTCGTCTGGGCCAGTACTGCGGGAGCGGTCGGCGGACCGTTCCTCCTGGCACCCTCACAGACCTTCGCCACAGCTATGGGCTTACCGGCAATCGCCGGACCGTTCCTGCTCGCAGTAGCTGCTGTCTTCTCCGCACTGGTCGCGTCCAGCTACATCCGGGTCGACTCCGCGGCCGACCCGCGACCGGACCACCGCGAGTACCCGTCCGCGGCTCGACGTACGCCCGCAGTCCTAGCCGCTGGTGTGATGGTCGTGGGGCATCTGGTGATGGTCGCGCTGATGACCGCCGTACCGGTGCACGCTCATCACCACGGGGACGGGCTCGGCCTACTCGGGGTGATGTTGTCCGCGCACACCTTCGGCATGTTCGCACTGGCTCCGCTGACCGGCTGGTGGATCGACCGGGCCGGGCCTCGACCTGTGATGCTCACCGGACTCGCCACTCTGCTCGTCGCCGCCGTACTCGTCGCGCAACCTGGCATGACCTTCACGCCTGCCCTGTTCCTGCTCGGCTACGCCTGGAACCTCTGCTATCTCGGCGGCAGCGCGCAGCTGGTCAGCCTCGGTGTCGCTGCGCCCGCCGACCTGGAGAGCAAGGTCGAGTCGTCCATCTGGACCGTCTCCGCGCTGGCCACCGCAGCCTCGCCCTGGCTCTTCACCCAGGGTGGTTTCGCACTGCTCAGCGTCGCCTCGGCGGTTCTCACGATCCCGTTGCTCGTGCTTGTGCTGCGCCGTACCCGGGTTGACGAGCGAGTGGCAGTCGATGACGGAGAGTGACTGGAATTGCCCTGTGGATATGGTCAGTCGGGTGTCGCCACGCTGGTATTCTTTCACTGTGGCCCGGTCCATCGACCGGGCTGCTTGCTTGGCGTCGACGGCGATTGTCGGCACCGGGCAACCCGCATCGCCCTCCTGCCACGGAGAGACCGTGGCCGCCAAGTCCGAAGGAGGTGGAGTTCGCGCATGCGTCGTTATGAAGTCATGGTGATCCTCGACCCTGAGCTCGAAGAGCGCACCGTGGAGCCGTCCCTCGACCAGTACCTGAACATCGTCCGCAAGGAAGGTGGCACGGTCGAGAAGCTCGACATCTGGGGCCGGCGCAAGCTGGCCTATGACGTGAAGAAGAAGGCCGAAGGCATCTATGCCGTCATCGACCTGACCGCCGAGCCGGCGGTGGTGAAGGAGCTCGACCGTCAGCTCACGCTGAACGAGTCGATCCTCCGGACCAAGGTCATCCGGCCGGACCAGCACTGACCCTGGGGTCGTCAGCAGCCATCGGTTCTGTCGGCGCCAGCCGCTACTGATAGTTGTTGACAAAGCCACACCCGAAAGCAGGAGGAACGGCAATGGCAGGCGAACCACCCATCACCCTGATCGGAAATCTGACGGGTGATCCGGAACTGCGGTTCACGCCCTCGGGGGCCGCGGTGGC
Source organism: Kribbella caucasensis (assembly GCF_004361855.1). Classification (GTDB taxonomy): domain Bacteria; phylum Actinomycetota; class Actinomycetes; order Propionibacteriales; family Kribbellaceae; genus Kribbella; species Kribbella caucasensis. The sequence continues at coordinate 596,376 of NZ_SNWQ01000001.1, read as the reverse complement.
GAATTTCACCGTCGCGTGTACTCCGCGGACGCTGGATCGGCAGACCAACGAGTGGAAGGACGGGGAGACCCTCTTCATCTCGTGTGCGGTGTGGCGTCAAGTTGCCGAGAACGTTGCCGAGTCCCTGCAACGCGGTGCCCGGGTCGTCGTTCACGGTCGTCTGAAGGCGAGAAGCTACGACGATCGCGACGGGAACAAGCGCACCGTTTTCGAGTGTGACGTCGAAGAAATCGGCGCCAGCATGCGCTACGCGACCTTGAAGATTTCCAAGACGTCGCGCTCCGACGGCGGCGGCTTCGGGGGTGGCGGCAACCAAGGTGGTGGCTACGGCGGCAACCAGGGTGGTGGCCAGGGCGGCGGTGGCGGCCAGGGTGGCGCCCCGCAGAACGACCCCTGGGCGACCCCCCAAGGTGGCGGTGGCCAGGGTGGTGGCGGCCAGTCCGCCCCGCAGAACGACCCCTGGGCGAACCAGGGCGGCGGCTCGATGGAAGAGCCTCCGTTCTGATCCGCCGCAGGGCGACCAACACTCAAAAGTGACCATTCCGGCACCTGTGCCGGGCTCTAGTAGGAGGAGAGCACCACAATGGCCAAGATCATTCGGAAGCCGAAGAAGAAGATCTGCGGCTTCTGCAAGGACAAGGCGACGTACGTCGACTACAAGGACACCGCGCTGCTGCGGAAGTTCATCTCGGACCGCGGCAAGATCCGCGCCCGCCGGGTGACCGGGAACTGCGTGCAGCACCAGCGCGATGTGGCGACGGCAATCAAGAACGCTCGTGAGGTGGCCCTGCTGCCGTACACGAGCACGGCTCGCTGAGGGAGGTCTGAGACATGAAGCTCATCCTGGCGCAGGAGGTCGAGGGCCTCGGAGCTCCCGGCGACATCGTCGAGGTGAAGGACGGCTACGGCCGCAACTACCTGGTTCCGCGTGGGCTGGCCATCGGCTGGACCCGCGGCGCGGAGAAGCAGATCCAGTCGATCAAGCGGGCGCGTGACGCCCGTGCGATCAAGGGCAAGGAGCACGCGAGCGAGGTCAAGAACCAGCTCGAGCAGCTCGGCGTCAAGCTGGACGTGAAGGCCGGCGAGACCGGTCGGCTGTTCGGTTCGGTCACCCCGGCGGATGTCGCCGGCGCGATCAAGGCCGCCGGTGGGCCGTTGGTGGAGAAGCGGGCGATCGCGATCGCCACGCCGATCAAGACCACCGGCAAGCACCAGGTCACCGTGCAGCTGCACCCGGACGTCGCCGCGACCGTCCGGCTCGAGGTGGTCGCCGGCTGACCAGCCGGTCCGCTTCACCCGAAACACCACAACGGCCCGCTCTCATCGCGAGAGCGGGCCGTTGCGCATGCTCGCTGTCTTTCCTGGCGGCTTATTGCTCTTCCGGAGCGGGCCATTCGGTGGGTCCGGGGTCGGTGCCGTCGCCCGTTTCGGGTGGCTCGATCGTCGGCAGATCAACCGGCCGTGGGTCGGCCCCGCTGCTGTTGACCTCGGTCGCCTGCTCGACTTCGGGCCAGTCCACCGGTCCGGGATCGTCGGCCAGCCCGGTGGCGACGGCCGACACCGGCGAGAACACCAGTACGCCGATCGCCAGCGCCGCCAGCACCCGCCGAGCCACCCGCGCCCCACCCGGCGTACCTGGGGTCACTTCTTGTCCAAGGCGTACAGGACCGAGGCGTGGACGACGATGGCGTGGTTGCCGGCGATCCCCCACGGGCGGGCAGTGTTGGACGGGACCGTCACCGGCTTGCCGCCCGGTGGAACCGCCACCAGATTGCTGGTCAGGTTGCCGAAGATCGTTGTCTGGGTGACGGACAACGGTTCGAAGTCGTCGATCAGGCGGGTCTTCCGGTTGGTCTGGTCGATCAGGCACTCGCCGTAGGCCGCGACCTTGTTGCTGGCGTCCGGCAACCACTTCCAGGTCCTGGGCCGGCTCGAGCCGACGGCGGGGCAGGCGGCCACCATGGAGCCGTCGACGGTCGAGTTCACCGAGGGGATCACCTCGGACGTCTTGGTCTTCCAGATCACCAGGGCACGCCCTGGACTGGCCATCGTGATGTGGTCGATGGCGGTCGCCCCGGGCGGCGGCTTGAGCGCCACGTCGACCAGATCCTTGCCCGGCTGGCTCCAGTAGAGCGGGCCGGCGTACCGGGCGATCAGGGCTTTGTCGCCCTCGGCCAGCAGCATGGTCGACAACCGGGGCTGATTCGGCACCGGACGCAGTTCGCCGCCGCTCACCACGCTGGCGCCCGCCGCACCGTCGTTCAGCAGGACCAGCGGCGAAGTCCCGAAGAACTGGACGCTGGCGCCGTCCGGCAGCTCGACCTCGGTCGACTCGATGCCGTCGCCGGGCCAGTAGAGCAGGCTCTTCGGAGCGGCCACGGCGAGCACCGGCTTGGAGTCGATGGTGGTGTAGACAGGATTCTTCGCGTTCTTCGGCACCTTGTCCTGCCAGAGCACCTTGCCGCTGCTGTCGAAGACGGCGACCTTCTGGTCCGGGGTGAGGATGGCGACCTCACTGCCGTCCGGGGACACCACCGGGGTCGACTTCTCGGCGATGTCGACCGTCCAGCTCGCGTTCGCCGACCAGCCCGGTGGGACCGGCCGGGCCACGAACTGGTCCGGCCCGACCTTCGGCGCCGGCAACTCCGGCAGCTTGTTGGCGGCGGGTGGCTTCGGGTCGCCGCCCGAGCCGCGCACCACGAGCAGGTACACCGCCGTACTGCCGACCAGCACGATCGCCAGCGCGGCCGCGACGATGATCGGCCAGATCGGCTTGTCCGACTTGGTCGACACCTCGATCGCCTCGACCTGGCCGTCCGGGTGGATGACCAGCGGCCAGGACGCGCCGTCGGACTCGACCGCGGTCGCCTTCACCGCGCGGCCGAGCTGCGCCGCGCGCTCGGCCACCAGGCCGATCGCGGCCTGGCGGGGATCGTGGTGGTTCACCGGGTGGCTGCGGCCGGCGATCTTCACTTCGGCGTTGTGATCGTCGTAAAGCCGGATTGTGACCTTCGGCCATGACGGGATGCCTTTGTCAGCCATGGTCACCCCTCATCACAGCCACACGTCTCCCTCGATCGACGGCCAGTCACGGCCACGTTCTAGCATGTCCTCGCCCGAAGCCCATGCCTGCCCGCCCGGCTGCATGCCGTTCCGCGAGCCGGGCCGGCTCGTCTGACCCCGAAAAGGGGGTAGAAACATCCTCGCCTGTGGATGGGTCACGCCAGTACACCCGGATAGCGAGAGAATACTGAGGGCGACAGCCTGTGACACACCGCGAGAGGAGGGGCCATGACACAACCGCAGCAGAATCCGTGGACTCGGCAGCAGTCGCCGCAACAGGGCACGGCGGAGCCGCCGCAGCCCGGCCCCTCGCGGCCGTCCGACGGTCCCCCGCGCGGCCCCTCCGCCCCCCAGCACGGCGTTCCGGCGCCCGCCGAGGACCAGCGGCTGCCGAAGTTCGCCATCCCGGCCGCGGACACGCTCTGGTGGGTCGGCGTGCACGGTGGCGCCGGCGAGACGACCATGTCACTGCTGCTGCCCGGCACCCGCGCGGCCGGCCATCGCTGGCCGATCCCGCCGCCGCCGGTGCCGACCCCGGTGGTCCTGGTGGCCCGCACCCACGGCTCCGGTCTGCGCGCCGCGCAGCGGGCCGCGATCGAGTGGGCGTCCGGTGTGGTCCAGGGTGTCGCGGTGCTGGGCCTGGTTCTGATCGCGGATGCCCCGGGCCGGCTGCCCCGGGTGCTCGACGACTTCGCCGACATCGTCGGCGGAGGGGTGCCCAGGGTCTGGGACATCCCTTGGATCGAGGAGTGGCGAAGGGGGGAGGATCCCACGCCAGAGAACACGCCAGACGAAGTGTTCGAAGTACTTGAATCCATCTACGCTCTTCGCGCGTCAAACCCCGCGGACTACCCCGCCCCATACTGAAAGGTTCGATTGCACATGTTGGCAAAGTTCGTACCGCTGCTCGTTCCGATGGAAGACCTGCCGGACGGTGTGCAGGGCAAGGTCGACGAGGTGATCGGCTGGGTCTCCACCATCGCCATGTCGCTGTGCATCCTCGGTGTCATCATCGCCGGCGCCATGATGGCGATCGGTCAGCGCCGCGGTGAAGGTGGCGAGCACGCTGCTCGTCTCGGCTGGGTGCTGGCCGGCTGCATCGTGATCGGTACCGCCTCGGCGTTCGTCACCGCGCTGGTATGACCGAGCCGCGCACCGCCCTGCTCGGCCTGATGCGGGGCTGATTCGCCGATGGCTTTGTTCAGTGGCCGCGACTCCTCCGACGGTGACGCCGACGCGGAATCCTCCTCCCCCTGGGAGAGCCCGGGTTTCGTCGCGTCGGCGATCATCGTCGGAGCGGTGGTGGTGTGCGCCATCGTTTGGCTGGTGGTCAGCGGTGGCGGTGACGATTCCGGCGCACAGCCGTCGGCGTCGCCGAGCTTGGTCGAGCCGACCGAGCAGCCCACCGAGCCCACTGAACCCCCGGCCACGCCGGGACAGCCGACGGCCAAGCCGACCCCGCCACCGCTCAACTCCGGCACCGGCGGGTGCAAGAACAAGAACCCTGATCAGCGCGTCCCGCGGGTGGCCCCGCCGGCTGTCAGCTGGCAGTTCGAGACCGACATGCTGGTCCCGCTACAGGCGGCCGGCGGTCCGGCCTCGACCGACGCCAACGGGCTGCGGCACTGTTTCGCCCACTCGCCGACCGGTGCCGTGCTGGCTGCGATGGTGACGCTGGGCCAGATCCGCAACCCGGACCTGACCGAGGCGGTCCTGCAGGAGCGGATCGTGCCCGGCCCGGGCCGCACCCGGGCGCTGACCGCGGCCAGAACCTCCCCGACCCCTCGGAACAGCGAAGCGGAGACCGCGCAGTTCGTCGGGTTCAAGGTGGTCGACTACCTGCCGAACCGGGCGATCGTCTCGATCGCGGTGCAGATCGGCAACACGAAGGTGGCCGCGTTGCCGGTCACCCTGATGTGGACGGACGGCGATTGGCGAGTCGTCCTGCAAGCCGACGGCAGCTTCAACGGTGAGGTCGCGCCGGATGTGCTGCAGTCGCTCGAGGGCTACGTCCGGTTCGGAGGCGCGTGATGATCGTTCTCGGCTGTTCGTGGGCGCCCTGGGACTGGGGAGACTGCGTCACGGAGTTCCTCGGCAAGGCGCTGGAAAGCGTCGTCGGCAGCATCTTCAAGTTCGTCTTCGACGCGATCAAGCACGTCGTGATCCTGGCCGTCGAGGCGGTGATGAAGGCGGTCGGCACGCTGTGGGTCGACATCGACACCGGGGATGTGGGAGCCAACAGCGCCGTCGACTTCGTCCAGCAGCGGACGCTCTGGATCGTCGTCTTCGCGGCGACCCTCGCGATGATCATCGGCGGCGTGCGGATGGCGGTCTCGCAGCGTGGCGAGCCGGTCCGCGACATCCTGAAGAGCCTGCTCACCATGGTGATCGTGTCCGGAGCCGGCGTCGCCTTCGCGTCGAGCCTGATCCAGATCTCCGACATCTTCTCCGAGTGGATCATCGACGAGGCGATCGACACCGGGACCTTCTCCGACCGGGTCGGCTCGATTATCGTCAACCCGCTGCGGACCGAGGGTGTCGGGCTGATGCTGGTCATCGTGATCGGCATCCTGATGGTGATCACCTCGCTGGTCCAGCTCGCCCTGATGGTGATCCGGTACGGCATGCTGATCCTGCTCGTCGGCGTCCTGCCGCTGACCGCGGCGGCGACCAACACCCAGGCCGGGATGGCCTGGTTCAAGAAGTCGGTCGCCTGGCTGGCGGGCTTCATCCTGTACAAACCGGTCGCCGCGCTGATCTACGCGGCCGCGATCAAACTGATCGGCAGCCCGTACGGCGCGCCCAACGAGACGCTCGCGGTCATCACCGGCGTGACGATGATGATGCTGTCGGTCGTGGCGCTGCCCGCCATCCTGCGTTTCGTCTCCCCGCCGACCGGAGGCTGACAATGCTCCCCCTGCTCTGTGACGACGGCTGGCTCGACTGCATCAAGGACTTCCTGCTGGCTGCACTGACCCCTGCTGTAGAGGCGTTGATTGCGTTGATCTTCGATCCCATTCTCAGCGCCCTTGCCGACGCCGTCGGCAAGGTGATGACCACCATCGGCACCTTCTGGATCTTCGTCGACACACCGGCCGTCGGTAACCGCGATGGTGAGCCGGCCAGCGCCACCGTCGGCTGGATCTGGGAGCGCACCGAGTGGATCGCGGTCTTCGCCGCGATCATCGGGATGATCGTCGCGGGTGCCCAGATGGCCTGGTCGCACCGCGGCGACGGGATGCGGGACCTGCTCCGCTCGCTGATCACGCTGGCGATCGCGTCGACCATGGCGGTCGCGATCGCCCAGGTCATGATCGAGATCGGTGACCAGTTCTCCAAGTGCATCGTCGCGACGGCCCTGGACACGGACGCGACCACCGGCTGGACCTGCTCGATCGCCGCGGCGAACGGGCAGTCGTTCGGTGATGCGATGACTGTGCTGCTCGGCCTGTCCGTCGCCGCCGGACCGGTCGGGATCGGGCTGATGATCACCATCGCGATCATCACCCTGCTCGCCTCGGTGATCCAGATCGTCCTGATGGTGGTCCGGAGCGCGATGATGATCCTGCTGCTCGGCATTCTGCCGATCGCGGCCGCGGCCACCAACACCGAGATGGGCAAGGCCTGGTTCAGCCGGGTGACGGCGTGGTTCGTCGCGTGGTGGCTCTACAAGCCGGTCGGCGCGCTGATCTACGCGACCGCGATCAAGCTGACCGGCGCCGCGTTCGAGGAAGGAGAGCGGAACGGTCCGCTCGCTTTCACCGCGCAGGATCCCGGCACCCAGATCATGAACATGGTCACCGGCGTGACGCTGCTGATGCTCGCCTTGTTCGCACTGCCGGCGCTGATGAAGTTCCTTGTGCCGATGGTTTCTGCGACAGCGGGCTCGGCGGGAGCGGGCGCGCTCGCGGCCAAGATGGTCGGCGCGGACGGGGTCGCGGACAAGGTGTCCAAGTCCGCTGACAGCGAGGGCGACGGCCCGTCCGGCTCCCGCAACGTCCCCCGCTCCAGCCAGTCCCCCTCGCAGAGCTCCAGCCCCAGCGGCTCGCAGAACAGCTCACCGCCCAGCGGCAGTACCGGTGGCGCAAGTGGCAGTACCGGTGGCAGTTCCGGTGGCGCCAGTGTTAGTACCGCAGGTGGCAGCGGGAGTGCCGCCGGCAGCAGCGCTGCCGGCGGTAGTGCGGCTGCGGGTGGCAGTGCGGCTGCGGGTGGTAGTGCGGCTGCCGGTGGCGCGGCCGCAGGCGGAGGCGCGGCGGCCGGTGGTGCCGCTGCGGGCGCCGGTGCCGCAGCCGGCCCGGTCGGCATCGCCGTCGTGGCGGCAGCCATAGCGGCCAAGAAGGTCTTCGACACGATCAAGGAAGGCACCGAGGACGTGGCCGGCGAGATCGAGGATGAGGGACCAAGTGGCAGCAGCTGACAGCGTACGGAGCGCACCGAGGACCTACGGCAACTGGCGCGCGCCCGCCTCCGCGGGTATCGCCGGACTGGGCACGCTCGGCACCGGCATCATGATGGGCGGCCTGGTGATGACCATGATCGCCATCCTGGCCGCCGGCGTCCTCGGCGCGGTGGTGACCCTCGCGCTGGTGGGCACCCTCCTACTGATGCTGATGACGAAGGACAAGCACGGGCACTCGGCCCTGCAGAGGCTCTCGACCCGGATTGGATGGCAGCGAGCGAAGATGGCCAAGCACAATCACTACCGGTCCGGCCCGCTCGGGCGGACGGCGTGGGGCAAGTTCCAGCTGCCCGGGCTGGCCGCCGCCTCTCAGTTGAGCGAGTTCCAGGACTCGTACGGCCGGCCGTTCGCACTGCTGTACTACCCCAGCACCCGGCACTTCACCGTCATCATCAACGCCGAGCCCGACGGCGCCTCGCTGGTCGATGAGGATCAGATCGACGTCTGGGTGGCGCACTGGGGCCACTGGCTCGCGTCACTCGGCCACGAGCCGGGCATCATCGCCGCTTCGGTGACGGTGGAGACCGCGCCGGACACCGGCATCCGGCTCCGCCGCGAGGTCGGCCAGAACATGCGCGAGGACACCCCGGCGATCGCCCGGGCGATGTTGTCCGAGGTGCTCACGACCTACCCCGAGGGCTCGGCGCTGGTGTCGGCCCGGGTGGCGCTGACCTTCAAGGGCACCGACCGGAACGGCAAGAAGCGCAAGGAAGAGGACATGGGCCGCGAGCTCGCGTCCCGGCTCCCCGCGCTGACCCAGAGCCTGAACTCCACCGGTGCCGGTGCGGCCCGGCCGGTCAACGCGCAGGAGCTCTGCGAGACCATCCGGATCGCCTACGACCCGGCGGCCGCGGTACTGATCGACGAGGCGCGCGGCCAGGGGATGTCCCCGGAGTTGCAGTGGACCGATGTCGGTCCGGCCGGGGCCCAGGCGTTCTGGGACAAGTACCGGCACGACAGCGCGTGGTCGATCAGCTGGGCGATGACCCAGGCGCCGCGCGGTGAGGTGTTCTCCTCGGTGCTGTCCCAGCTGGTCGCTCCACACCCGGACATCGACCGCAAGCGGGTCACGCTGCTCTACCGCCCGTTGGACGCGGCCACCGCTGCCCGGATGGTGGAGGCGGACAAGCGCAACGCTTCCTTCCGCGCCACCGCGTCGTCCCGGCCGTCGGCCCGCTCGATGGCAGAGGCCAGGGCCGCGGACCGAACCGCGCAGGAGGAGGCCCGTGGTGCGGGTCTGATCAACTTCGGCATGGTCGTCACCGGCACGGTGATGACGGCCGAGCAATTGCCCGACATGGTCGCCGCGATGGACAACCTGGGCGCCACCGCCAGGGTGCTGCTCCGCCCGGCCTACGGTTCGCAGGACTCTGCCTTCGTCGCGGCGCTGCCGCTCGGCGTCGTGATGCAGAGCCACCTCTCGGTGCCGGCCGGGCTCAGGGAATCGCTGTGAACCGGAGGGAGCCGCGATGAGCAAGAAGAAGAAGCCGGTCGACCCGCTGCGTGGCGGCAAACGCCCGATGCCGCGGGGCTGGCCCGGTATGGGCGCCGGCTACTCGACCTACCTGCAGGCTCCCGCCGAGTGGCGCGGTACGACGGTCCAGGTGTGCGGCATGTGGCCGTTCGCCGCCGGTACCGGGTCTCCGATGGTCGGCGTTCCGATCGGCCGCAACATCCTGTCCGGCGCGACCATGTGCTGCGACCCGATCAGCTGGTTCATGCGGGCCAAGCTGATCTCGAACCCGTCCATGTTCGTGCTCGGCAAGCCTGGTCTGGGCAAAGCGCTCGACGTCGACTCCCAAATCCCGACCCCCGACGGCTTCCGCCGGATGGCCGATCTGCAGCCAGGCGACTTCGTGTTCGATGCGAATGGCCGACCGACCGCCGTAGTCGCCGTTTCGGAGGTGATGACAGACCGGGAATGCTGGGAGCTGACCTTCTCCACTGGCGAGACCATCGTCGCCGATGCGGAGCATCTGTGGAGCACTGAGACGGTTGAGGATCGGCGACGGAACTGGGTCGAGCGGAATGTTCCTCGTAAGCGTCTCGCGGCCGGCTCCGAGGCCGAGCTGGCAGCTGTTGGTGACGCCCGGACCAAGCTCGGAGACGAGCCTGTCTCGGTCCGGGACCTCACCCGCGCCCTCGGTTGGAATGGGACCACTCGCGAGAGCGCCGTGTATCGGTGGGCCGGCAGGGTGCAGCCGATCCGCAGCAATGGCAGCAGGCGTTGGTACGACGCGGCATCGCTGATCAGCGCAGTCGATGAGGCACTGCGCAGGACGAAGAACGATCAGCGGGCTCGGACGCCGGATAATACGCCGATCACCACCGCGCAGATCGCGGCGACGCTGACGGCCGGTGGCAAGGCCAACCACGCCATCCGCGTGATGCCAGGTCTCTCCTTGCCCGAGGCGCAACTGCCGCTCGATCCGTATGTGCTCGGTGCCTGGCTCGGGGACGGACACAGCGCAGCGCCAAGGCTGACGACGATTGATCAGGGCATTGTCGATCGGATCCGGGCGGCTGGCATCGAGTGCGAGCCGAACGGCCACCTGCTCTACCGGCTGTCGATTCCGGGGACCTACCGGCAGAAGGGCGTCGGTCTGACGGAGGTGCTTCGAGAACTCGGCGTGCTGGGCAACAAGCACATCCCTGCGTCGTACCTGCGTGCATCGGATGGACAGCGGCGAGAACTTCTGGCCGGCCTGCTCGACACGGATGGCACGGTCTCCCCGGCCGGTGGGCAAGTCCAGTACACCTCTACCTGCCGGGGGCTGGCCGAGAATGTCCTCGAACTTGTCGCCAGCCTCGGCTACCGGCCTACCCTTCGCGAAGGCCGGGCGATGCTGAATGGCCGAGACTGTGGCCCCGTGTGGAAGATCGGCTTCACCACCACGGACGAGGTGTTCGGGCTCCAGCGGAAAGCTGCTGTCCACGCGGAACGGACTGTCGGTCAGCCTGCTCGTACTTCACGCCGCTATGTGGTTGCGGCTCGCAAGGTGGCATCGAGGGCCGTGCGATGCATCCAGGTCGCGAACGCCGACGGCCTGTACCTGGCTGGGCGGACCTTCATCACCACCCATAACTCGACGATCACCCGCCGGATGGCCCTCGGCATGGCCGGGTACGGCATCCAGCCGCTGGTACTGGGTGACCTCAAGCCCGACTACAAGGACCTGATCGAGGCGCTCGGCGGCCAGGTCATCCAGCTCGGCCGCGGTCGCGGTCACCTCAACGTGCTGGACCCCGGTGAGTCTCGCGGGGCGGCGCTGCGGCTGACCGGCAGTGCCCGGCAGGCGATCCAGGCCGACGCGCACGGCCGCCGCCAGACGATGGTCTCCGCGCTGATCTCGATCATGCGCTCCGCGCCTCCCTCGGACCGCGAGGAGACCATCATCGACGAGGCGCTCAAGGTGCTGGACGAGCGCCACACCCACGGCACGCCCGTACTGCGGGACCTGCTGAAGGTGATCCAGGACGCCCCGGACCGGGTCCGCAACGTCGCCCTGGACCGCGGCAGCATGGACCGCTACCGGGAGGTCACCGAAGGCCTGGAGGCCTCGATGATCGGTCTGGTCGGCGGCGGCCGGCTCGGCGAGATCTTCTCCGAGCAGACCGACAACCCGATGCAGATGGACCGCCCGGTCGTCTTCGACGTGTCCAACATCGACGACTCCGAGACCAACCTGCAGGCCGCCGTGCTGCTCGCCTGCTGGTCCTACGGCTTCGGCGCGGTCGCCGTCTCCCAGGCGCTGGCCGACGCCGGCCTGGAGCCCCGGCGGCACTACTTCGTCATCCTCGACGAGCTCTGGCGGGTACTGCGGGCCGGTCGCGGCCTGGTCGACCGGGTCGACGCGCTGACCCGGCTGAACCGTCAGCGTGGTGTCGGGATGGCGATGATCTCGCACACCATGTCCGACCTGCTGGCCCTCGAGCACCCGGAGGACCGGATGAAGGCGAAGGGTTTCGTCGAGCGGTCCGGCATGGTGATCTGCGGTGGTCTGCCGCGCGCCGAGATGGAGAACCTGACCGCCGTCGTACCGCTGTCCGAGGAAGAGCAGAACATGCTGATCGGCTGGCAGGACCCGCCGGCCTGGGACCCGGCCACCGGGGAGGAGGCCGCGCCGCCCGGACGAGGCAACTTCCTGGTCAAGGTCGGTGGCCGGCCGGGTATCCCGGTGCACGTCGGGCTGACCTCGGTCGAGCGCGAGATCAACGACACCAACAAGCTCTGGAAGACCGGCGAGGACGGCCGCCCGATGAAGGTGGAGATCGCCGAGGACGGTACCGAGGAGGTCGTCGCGGAGTACGGCTTCGACGGCCCGGCGCAGTTGCCGCCACCCGACCCGGCCACGCGGGTGGTCGCCAGAACGGGAGTTGAGGACTAGTGGCACAAGGCAGGAAGAGCACCGGTCCCGGCGGATTGTCCGTCGAGTCGGTGCTGGTGTTCATCGGCATCGGCCTGTTCGCCATCGTGCTCGGCGGCGTCTGGTCCTCGCTCAAGATCGCAGCCGCGATCAACGACACCCGGCCGGTCTCGGGTAATCCGGTCAGCGCCCTGATCGACCTGATGGACGGCACCACCCGCTGGTCCGGCGTGGCCACCGCCATGCTGCTGCTGGAGGTGCTGCTGCTCGGCGGCCTGGTCGGGCTCGGCTTCTTCCTGGTCCGCCGGAATCAGGGCAAGTCGTCCCGGGTGGACAAGTCCGCGATGCTGATGTCGAAGCGCCAGGACATCCGCAAGATCACCCGCGAGGGCGCCCAGGAGATCGCGAACCGGCTCGGCGCCGGTCACGCCGGACCCGGGGTGCTGATCGGGCGGACCGTACGGGACAACCTCGAGGTGTTCGGCTCCTGGGAAGACATGCACGTCGACATCTGGGGTCCGCGAACCGGTAAGACCACCTCCCGCGCCGTACCGGCGATCCTGGACGCCCCCGGTGCCGTCATCGCCACCTCGAACAAGCGCGACATCGTGGACGCCTCCCGCGGCCCGCGGGAGAAGTTCGGGCCGGTCTGGGTGTTCGACCCGCAGGAGGTGTGCGCCGAGGAGCCGAACTGGTGGTGGAACCCGCTCAGCTACGTCGTCGACGAGGTGAAGGCGCGTGAGCTGGCGGAGCACTTCGTCGCGTCGCAGCGCAAGGAGAGCGCCCAGACGGACGCGTTCTTCGATGCCGCCGGCACCGATCTGCTGGCCGGCCTGCTGCTGGCGGCGGCGGTTGCCAAGCGCCCGATCACGCAGGTCTACAGCTGGCTCGCGGACCAGCGCAACGACGAGCCGGAGCGCATCCTGCGCAACACCCCCGGTCTGGAGTTGTCCGCGCACGCGCTGGCCGGTGTCATCAACGCGCCGGACAAGCAGCGCGCCGGTGTCTACGGCACGGCCCAGCAGAGCGCGCAGTTCCTGATCAACCGCACCGTCACCCGCTGGGTCACCCCGCAAGGGCCGAATGACAACCGCCCGCAGTTCAACCCGCACCAGTTCGTCCGCGAGGGCGGCACGCTGTACAGCCTGTCCAAGGAAGGCGCCGGTACCGCGGGCCCGCTGGTCACCGCGATGACGGTGGCCGTGGTCGAGGCGGCCGAGGACTACGCGAAGACCTGCCCGATGGGCCGGATGCCGAGCCCGCTGGTCGGCGTCCTGGATGAAGCGGCGAACGTCTGCCGCTGGAAGAACCTGCCCGACCTGTACAGCCACTACGGCTCCCGCGGCATCGTGCTGATGACGATCCTGCAGTCCTGGGCGCAGGGGATGGAGTGCTGGGGTGAGCGCGGGATGGAGAAGCTCTGGTCGGCCGCGAACATCCGGGTGTACGGCGGCGGTGTGTCCGACGCGAACTTCCTCGAGCGGCTGAGCAAGCTGATCGGCGACTACGACATCGTGTCCAGCTCGGTCTCGTACCAGAAGGGCGAGCGGGGTACCAGCCGGCAGACCCAGCGGCACCACATCATGGAGGTGTCCGATCTGGCCTCGATGCCGCCCGGACGGGCCGTGGTGTTCCCGTCGGGAATCCCGGCGACGATGATCAGAACGGTTCCGTGGATGGCACGTCCGGACGCGCCCGCGGTGAAGGCCTCGTTCGCGAAGTACGACCCGGGCGCGGCGCAGGCGGCCATTCCCCAGGGCGGTGGCGCGAACGCCTGGGTGGCGGCCGGTCGGCCGCAGGCGGGGCCGCCGCAGCCGGCGGCTCCGCAGGTCCCGCAATGGGAGCAGCAGAACGAGGAGCAGCGGCGTGGATGGTGACCAGGAGCTCTTCTATCCCCACGTCGCCGCCTTCGTCGAGGACCGGCTGGTCTACCTGTACTCGCGTCGCCTCGGTCAGCAGTTCGTCTGGTGCCCGGAGTGGTACCGGCACGCCGAGGCACTGAGCCGGCTCGACTCGATCTGGCGGGCCTGGGAACACCTGCGGCTCGACCCGGCGACCGGGATGTCGGTCTGGTGGCGCGACCACGCGGACCCGCACATGATGGCGCTGCTCGACCCGGACGGCCCGTTCGCGGCCTGCCGCTCTGCGCACACGGACTACCCGATCCCGCCGCTGCCGGTGGAGGAGCCGCCGTCCGGCCTGTTCTTCGACCAGCGCCAACCGAACCTGCGCGGGATCTAGTAGGGCTCTGGCAGACCCATCAGCTCGCCCAGGCGGGCGAGCTGATGGTCGAGGTGGCCCGCGAACTGGGTGACGGTGTTGGTGAACTGGCCGAACAGTTCGAGACTCACCAGGCCGCACAGCGAGGAGAACGCAAGCAGACCGCGCCCGAGCACTTCGGGTGGGAGTTCGCCGGGTAGGCCCGGCCTTAGCCGCTCCAGTTCGCGGTGGAGTGCTGCCGTCATCGGTGGATCGTCCGCCGACGGCTTGAGGTCGGCATCCGCCAGCAGAGTGAGCAGGAGCAGGGGGACCCGGCTCCCGGCCTCGGTCGTGCGCTCTGGTGGCGCGTGGTACCCCGGGACCGGGCTGCCGTAGAGCAGCGCCCACTCCGCCGGGTTGGCGACGGCCCAGCGCCGTACTGCGCGCCCAAGGGCGAGCCAACGCCGGCCGAAATCGTCCCTCTTGCAGCGTGATTCCGCAGCCTGCACCGCGTCGCCGAAGCTGTTGTAGGACTCGGCGATCAGCAGCGTGAGCAACTCGTCGCGGCTCGGGACGTACCGGTAGATCGCCGACGAGACCAGCCCGAGCTCGCGGGCGATCGCGCGTAACGACAGCCCGGCGCTGCCCTCGGTCCCGAGCTGCCGGTGCGCGATCCGCAGGATGTCGGCCATCGTCTGCTCGTGCGCCAGTTGCCGTGGGGTCGGTGCCATGATCTGATCCTAGCCTCAAATAGAGAGCAGTGCTCTTGCTTTGCGTCGCCGGGAGCCGCATACTGGCAGCAAGAGAGAGCGGTGCTCTCTGAAATCTGGGAGGGTGAAGCGATGTCGGAGATCTGGCGCTGGATCAACCTGGGGCTGGCGTTCGTGGTGGAGTTGGTGGCGCTCGGCGTCTTCGCCTGGTGGGGTTGGCGGACGGGTAACAGCACCCTTGTCCGGCTGCTGCTCGCGATCGGGTTGCCGCTGATCACCGCGTTCGTGTGGGGACTCTTCGCCGCGCCGACCGCCTCCTACGGCAATCCGGTGATCACCGCGATCGTCAAGGTCGCCATGTTCGGGCTGGCGGGGCTGGCGTTGTGGAGCCTGGACCACCGCATCCTGGCGGTCGTCTTCGTTGTGGTCGTCGAATCGAACCTCTTGGTCATCCGCGTCGGCGACCTGACCGCTGGCACCTCACCGACGATCCAGCGCACCACCGAGTGATCAGCCGGGCCTCGTGATCAGTCGCCGAGGCCGAAGTTACCGAGTTCCTTGTCCTTGAACTTCTTCTTCTTGACGTTCTTCCGGGCCACGGGTGTCCGCGGTGGCTTGAAGGCGGCCTCGGCGGCCGGTGGTTGCTCAGGGCGCCGAGCCTCGGAGGCCTGCAGCCGGCGTTCCTGGCCGTCGGCGCTGTAGGAGTCGGCGGTGGCGTCGTCGTAGCGGGCCCGGTTGGTCTCGATCCTCGCGGACGCCCGGTAGCGGTCCGCCTTGGCTCGATCCGCGTCCGCTCTCGGATCGTCCCGCCCGGCCGCCCCGGCATCGAGGGCTGTCGCCCGGCTGCGGTCCTGGCGGGCCAGCCTGCGTTCGGCATCGGCGCGGGAGCGGAAGTTGTCACGAGCCAGGTCATCGCTGCGGGCCAGCCGCAAGGCTTCAGCCACCTCGGCATCGCGCCGGCTCAGGTCGCGACGGCGGGCGATCTCCAGGTCACGTTCTTCGAGGGCGTCCTGCTCGAGTTCCTCGCGGAGTTGGCGGGCCTCGGTCTCGCGATCGGCGTCGGCCTCTTCCTCGTCCGCCGTGTTGAGGGCCTCCTGCCGGGTCAGGTCGGCACCGGCCTCCCACTCCTTCGCCCGACGGTCCACCCCAGCGGCACGCTCACCAGGGGCGCCCTCGCCGTCCTCCTCGCGCCCAGCCGGCTCGAGTTCGGACATCCGCTCGTCGTCGTCAGTGTCGGCCATGCCGCTCCTTCCGTCTGAAACACCATGCCGCACGAACAGGTCAGCCGCCCAGGCCTCGCCCGCTACCCCAAGCCATCCAGTCCCCTCGCGTTATCCCGCTACCTCCGCTGTCTGCTGACGTCAACGGACGGCGCCGGTGACGAGCCAGGCGTCACGGCGTTCTCGGGTGAGCAGAGTGATCAGACGCAGCAACATGAACCCACCGAACGCCCACCACAGCGCCACCACCCCGCCGTCGAACCACAGCACGCTCAGCGCGAGCGGTACGTACAGCACCAGCGCGATCACGCCCGCCACCGCCAGGTACGGTCCGTCGCCTGCGCCGATCAGCACTCCGTCCAGTACGAACACGACCCCGTTGACCGGCTGCCAGATCGCCGCGACCAGCAGTACGGCGGCCAGCGCATGCCGCACCTCCGGGTCCTCCGTGAACCACGGCACGTAGATCCCCTTGAGCCCCCACAACACGAGCCCGCCGACGAAACCCGAGACCAGCCCCCACCACATCATCCGCCGGGTGATCGCCCGCGTACCTTCGACGTCACCCGCGCCGAGCGCCCGACCGGTCAGCGCCTGCGCCGCGATGGCGATCGCGTCCAGCGCCAGCGCGAGGAACGACCACAACGTGAACGCCACCTGGTGCGCCGCGACGGACGTCGTACCGAGATCCGTGGCGACGAAGGTGGCCAGCACGATCGCGACCCGCAACGTCAGCGTCCGTACGACGAGCGGCACGCTCGCCTGCGCCGACGCCACGATGCCCGGGCGGTCCGGACTCAGCTTGGCGCCATCCCGTCGAGCCCCGCGAACCACAACCACCACCAGGGCGACCCCGGCCGCGGTCTGGGCGATCGTGGTGCCCAGCGCGGAGCCGGCGATGTCCAGGTCGAGTCCGTAGACCAGGAGCAGGTTCAGCCCGATGTTGGCCAGGTTCGCGCTGATGGCGACGACCATCGGGGTCTTGGTGTCCTGCAGACCCCGCAGTACGCCGGTCGCCGCGAGCAGCAGGAGCATCGACGGGATCCCCAGACACGAGATCCGCAGGTACGTGACAGCGTGATCGGCCACATCCGGGGACGGGTCGAAGGCCGCGATCGCGGTGGGCGCCAGCAGTAGTCCGGCAACGGCCAGTACGACGCCGAGCAGCAGGGCGAGCCAGAGTCCGTCGATCCCCTGCGCGAGTGCTCCGCGGTGATCACCGGCACCGATTCGCCGGGCCACGGCCGACGTCGTGCCGTAGGCGAGGAACACGCAGACCCCGACCAGCGTCTGCAGGATCGTCCCGGCGACGCCCAGTGCCGCGAGTTGCGGCGTACCGAGGTGTCCGACGATGGCCGAGTCGGCCAGCAGCATCAGGGGTTCGGAGACGAGGGCGAAGAACGCCGGCACCGCCAGCCGCAGGATCTCCCGATCCTGGGCTTTCACGCGGGCGCGGTCGCCGGTCGACGCCCCGGCGTGTCGGGGCGGGTGGGTGTCGACCAGCCGGCCATGCGCATGTGGCTCATTCTGCCTGCCGCCGCCTGTGCACAGACAACCGGACCGAGTGTCCCGTTAGCGGGTTTCGAAACTTTTTCTTCTCCACACCTGTGCGCGAAGAAAACCGCAGGTCAGAGGCTGTTTGTGGAGAGTTGTCCCCAGATATCCACAGGGATATGCCCAACCTGTGCACACCCGTGGCCCGCGTTTCCCACAACTCATCCACACCCCCTGTGGATGTCCGGCTACCAGGGTTCGGCCATCCGGGCGTACGGTCGCGGGACTGACACGTCCGCCCGCAGTCTCGGGGTGAGTTTGCCTGCGGATGCTGCCAGCGGAAACTGTCGGCAGCTTTGGTTACGATTCGATCAGGTGTTCGATTCGGGCTCGCGTTGCCGGTTTGGGTGCGAGTGCGGGTCGGCGGCAGATCGAGCGGGACGAGGAGGTCGGACGAGTGAGCGTGGCGGAGTTCCGCGGGGGGCAGGGTGGCGCCGAGGAGCGCGACCCGGCGATGGGCTTCGACCGCACCCCACCGCAGGATCTGGCGGCCGAGCAGTGCGTGCTCGGCGCGATGATGCTGAGCAAGGACGCGATCGCCGACTGCATCGAGACCATCCGCGGCACCGACTTCTACCGGCCGGCGCACGAGATCGTCTTCGACGCGATCACCGATCTGTATGCCCGGGGCGAGCCGGCCGACGCCATCACCGTCGCCGCCGAGCTGACCCGTCGCGGCGAGATGGCCCGGATCGGCGGCGCGCCGTACGTGCACACGCTGGTCGCCTCGGTCCCGCTCGCGGCAAATGCCGGGTACTACGCGCACATCGTGCGGGAGAAGGCGATCCTGCGCCGCCTGGTCGAGGCCGGCACCAAGATCGTCCAGCTGGGCTATGCCGGTGAGGGCGAGGTCGACGATGTCGTCGACGAGGCGCAGGCCGAGATCTACCAGGTCACCGAGAAGCGCACCACCGAGGACTACGCCCCGCTGAAGGACATCATGGAGGGCGCCCTCGACGAGATCGAGGCGATCGACTCCCGCGGTGACGCGATGGTCGGCGTGCCCACCGGCTTCACCGATCTGGACGAGCTGACCAACGGCCTGCACCCGGGTCAGATGATCATCGTCGCCGCCCGTCCCGCGATGGGGAAGGCGCTCGCCCTCGACTCCCCGCTGCCGACCCCGACCGGCTGGACGACGATGGCAGAAGTTGCCGTCGGCGACGAGCTCCTGGACGCCGACGGCCTGCCGACCATGGTCGTGGCGGCGACCGAGGTGATGGTCGAGCGGCCCTGCTTCCGGCTCACCTTCTCCGACAGCAGCACGATCGTCGCCGACGCCGAGCACCAGTGGCGCGTCGAGGATGGCGGCCGCCCGGTGGTCTGCACGACGTCCGACCTGTTCACGGTGATGTCTGCGGTCCCCGGCCTGACCCCCGCGATCCCCGGCTCGGCGCTGCGCGAGATCACCGGCCACGGCGTCCCCGTCGGCGTGCAGGGTGACGGCGACCGCCGGCTCGAGTGGATCGAACCGGTCGAGAGCGTCCCGGTCCGCTGTGTCGAGGTGGACAACCCCGACCACCTGTACCTGGCCGGCAAGACGATGATCCCGACCCACAACTCCACCCTTGGCCTGGATCTGGCCCGGTCGGCGTCGATCAAGCACGGCCTGACCTCGTGCATCTTCTCGCTGGAGATGAGCCGCAACGAGATCACCATGCGACTGCTGTCGGCCGAGGCCAAGGTCCCGCTGCACCACATGCGCAACGGAAAGATGACCGACGAGGACTGGGCCCGGCTGGCCCGCAAGATGGGCGAGGTCTCCGAGGCGCCGCTGTTCATCGACGACTCCCCGAACCTCACCATGATGGAGATCCGCGCCAAGGCCCGTCGCCTCAAGCAGCGCCACGACCTCCGCCTGATCGTGATCGACTACCTCCAGCTGATGACCTCCGGCAAGAAGGTCGAGTCCCGCCAGCTCGAAGTCTCCGAGTTCTCCCGCTCCATCAAGCTCCTGGCCAAAGAACTCGAACTCCCCGTAGTAGCCATCTGCCAGCTGAACCGAGGCTCCGAACAACGCTCCGACAAACGCCCGATGGCCTCCGACCTCCGTGAATCCGGCTGCCTCACCGCGGACACCCGACTGCTGCGAGCGGACACTGGCGCCGAGATCTCGTTGGGCGAACTGCTCTCCACGGATGCGCGGGACATCCCGGTCTGGTCGCTCGACGACCGGCTGAAGCTGGTGCCGAGGACGATGACGCACGCCTTCTCCAGCGGTGTGAAGGAGGTCTTCCGGCTGAAGCTCGCGTCCGGCCGGGAGATCAAGGCGACCGCGAACCACCCATTCCTCACATACGACGGCTGGAAACCGCTGGGTGAACTGGTCCCCAGCTCCCGCGTCGGATCGCTCCGACACGTACCGGCACCGCTGGACGTCAAGCCGTGGGACGAGGACGAAGTCGTTCTGCTGGCGCATCTGCTCGGCGACGGTTCGTTCGTGAAGCGGCAGCCGATCCGGTACGCGAGTATCGACGAGCACAACCTCGACGCGGTCGCCTCGGCCGCTCATCGCCGGTTCGGTATCAATCCCATCCGCGACGAGTACGCCGCCGCCCGGGTCACCACGCTCCGCCTGCCGGCGCCGTACCGGCTCGCCCGCGGGAAGCGGAACCCGATCGCAGCCTGGCTCGACGGCCTCGGTCTGTTCGGCCTCCGCAGTCACGAGAAGTTCATCCCCGACGCCGTCTTCGGCCTCCCCAAGGACCAGATCGCCACCTTCATCCGCCACCTCTGGGCCACCGACGGCTCAGTCCGCTGGCGCCCCGAGATCAATACCGCCCAGATCTACTACGCGTCGACCAGTCGGCGGATGGTCGACGATCTTGCGCGTCTCCTCCTCAGATGCAACATCTTCAGCCGTATCAGTGTCGCGAGAAAGTCTGGCTATCGCGATTCGTATCACCTGAACATCCACGGGGTAGACAATCATCGGCGCTTCTGCGAGGAGATCGGCGTTCATGGTTCACGCGGTGACACAGTGCGTGAACTAGTGGGCTATTTGCAAGACATCAAGGCTGCGCCGAAGCTCGACACCGTCCCCGTTGAAGTCTGGGACCAAGTGAAGGCGGCGATGCTCGACCGTGGGATGAGCCAGGTTGCCCTCGGGGCTGCGCTCGGACTGCGTAATGCCGGCCGGGTGTTCGCCGGTGCGCCTACGCGGCAGAGACTCGCTGATGTGGCGAAGATCCTCGATGTCGCAGACCTCGAATTGCTTGCGACAAACGATATCTTCTGGGATTCCGTAATCCAGATCGAAAGCATCGGTGAACAAGAAGTATTCGACGCGACAGTTCTCGGCACTCACAATTTCGTTGCTAATGGAATTGCTTTACATAACAGTTTGGAACAAGATGCCGACGTTGTAATTCTTCTGCACCGTGAAGACGCTTATGAACGGGAATCCACCCGTCCTGGCGAAGCTGACTTCATCGTCGCCAAACACCGCAACGGGCCTACAGCCGATGTGGTGGTCGCATTCCAGGGGCATTACTCGCGGTTTGTGGACATGGCTCACGACGGCTGACGAGCTCCCGGCCACTCACATCACCAGCCAGTGAAGGGGTTCACTCGCGATGGGGCGCAACAGCAAAGCGCGGCGGGACGCTCGCAAGCGAAAGCAGCCGAGACAGGAGCACGGCTCGCGACGTCCAAGCGGGTCGCCGTTCGGATCAGGCGACGGGTTCACCGTGGATCCGGTGGCCTTCGCGGATCTGCGTGTGGTGGCTCATGTGCGCGCGCTCGGGCCGCGCGGGTCCGAGGAGGAGGCCCGCCGCAGGGCGGCGTCCCTCCGGCGGGAGTGCCCGCTTCCTGGGGCGCTGGAGCAGGCGGTCACCGACCTACTGACCCGCGTCCTCACGCCCGCCCTCCGGGGTGGCTGGGGTCCGGCGGAGCTTGCGGAAGCCGTCGACCGCATGATCGGGTCGAGCCATCGCGCGGTGGTGTCCGGACTGGTGCTCGCCGCGCGCCACGTCGGCGGCGGCCATACCGCGGCCTGGGAGGCCGAGATCTCGGCGCTGGGCCAGCCACGGCAGCTCGCATTGGGCGACGACGGAGACCTCTCGCTGGCGTTGCGGCTGATCGCTCTCGTCGCAGCACTGCCCGCCGCCGAGGTCCCTGTGCAGCGACGGGCTTCCGAGCAGGCACCAATCGGGTCGCGCGCGTCCGCGAAGCTCGCCCAGGTTCGCGCGCTGCTCGCAAAGGCCGAGGCAACCACGTTCCCCGAGGAGGGGGAGGCACTCTCTGCCAAGGCGCAAGAGCTGATCAGCACATATTCGCTGGAACAGCTGTTGCATCTGGGGGACGAGCACGGAGACGACCGATCGACGACGACATATCGCCGGGTCTGGCTCGACGCGCCGTACCTCGACGCCAAGGCCACACTCGTCGACGAGGTCGCAGGAGCGAATCGGTGCCGGGCCGTCTACGACACGCGGCTGGGCGTATGCACCGTTGTGGGATCGGCGTTCGACCTCGACGCAGCCGAACTGATGATCACATCACTCCTGGCCCAGGCACAGCGGGCGATGCTCGCCCACGGCTCGCGAGCGGACCTGGCAGGCCGCTCGAGAACCCGGTCGTTCCGGCAGTCATTCCTGCTCTCGTTCGCGGTGCACATCGGTCAGAGGCTGCGCCGGGTGACCGAGGAGTCGGTGACCGCGGCCGCCGCACCAGCCCTGCTGCCGGCGATCCGCGACCACGAAGTAGAGGTCGACGAGCTAACCGCCATGATGTTCCCCAACCTGGTCGAGAAGAGCACGGCTATCACGAACCAGGAGGGCTGGGCCGGCGGTCGTGCCGCCGCCGAGCTCGCCCAGCTCAACCTGTTCGACGAGGTCCAGACCTGACCCAGCGACGCCGGCGACCACAGGATCGAGCGGCGTTGGGTGTCTGTATCAGAGGTTGGATGTTGAGTTAGCCGCGTGACCGAGTTGCTTCGGTGCGGCCCGCGAGTGGGAACGCAGAATTCCCATGGTTGCTGAGTCAGTCCCCGGCCGGGCCGGCTGGGTGACCTGTCCAGAGGTGGGCCGAGATGGATTCTTGGGCTAGTAGGCGGAGGGAGGAGATGAGGGTTTCGCCGAGGATGGTGCCGATTACTACTGATTCGGCGATTTGGTCGGGGGTTTGGCGGGAGGTGACCGCGGTGATCTCGAGGGTGGTGAACTTTTCCACGGCGTCGGCGTAGGTGTCGAGGAAAGTGGTCAGGTAGTCATGGTCGAGGGTGTGCATGGCGGCGATGGTGTCGACCAGGGTGGTGAGGGCGGGGGCGTCGGGTTCGATGGTCCAGCCGCGGGAGCGGATCAGGTCGTCGACCTGACGGGACGCGGCGGTGTGTGCCTCGGGGGTGGTGGTGAGGTTGCGCGTCGGGGTGATGGCGCGGTGGGCGCGTCCGATCTGGTCGTGCAGGGGGAGCGTGGGGGAGTCGAGGCCGGCGACGATCTCCTTGACCTGGGCGATCGGGATCTGGGCCAGGTCGACGAGGGCGCGGATCAGGCGGAGCCGGCGCAGGTGGTGTTCGCCGTAGCGGGCCTGGTTGGGGCTGCTCAGTTCGCCGGGGGGCAGCAGGTTCTCCCGTAGGTAGTACTTGATCGTCGGCACCGGGACTCCGGACTGCCGGCTCAACTCCGCGATTCGCATCTCCCTTGCCTTTCCTCGACTCGTGATGGATAGTAGCAGTATCCATAAACGGATAGCGCGACTATCCACTAGAAGGGAAGCGTCCATGATCGTCCTGATCGTTCTGGTGCTCGCCACGCTGGTCTTCCGTGCGCTCGGCGCGGTCGGGGTCCGGCGGTTCGCGAGCTGGCCGGTGAGCGCGGCGCACGGGATGGCGGTGATGCTGGTGATGACCGCCAGCGCGCACTTCGTCCCGGCCGGCGTCACCGTGATGCCGACCCACGCGGACATGGTGCGGATGGTGCCGCCGTTCGTGCCGTTCGCCGATGCGATGGTCTACCTGACCGGCGTACTCGAGTTGCTCGGCGCGGCCGGATTGGTGCTGACGGCAACGAGGTGGGCTGCGGGCTGGTCCCTGGTCGCGCTGTTCGTGACGTTGCTGCCGGCGAACATCTACGCGGCCGTCGAGAACGTTGCCTTCGCCAATGGCGAACCGGCGACCCCGCTCTGGCAGCGCATCCCCGAGCAGGTCCTCTACCTGGCAGTCGCCGCCTGGGTAGCGCGGTCGGCAGACAGTACGCCGGTACGCCGCCTGCTCGGGTCGGCCAAGTCAGCGTCGAACCCGGCCGACCGGGCAGATACCGAACTCGTCGACCGCTGATTCCAAGCCGACCAGAACCCCAGCAACCTAGACAAACCACCCCCACCACAAGCCCGACCAGGCAGGAGTTCCATCATGACCGAACTGAGTGAGGCGTCCCGGACCATCGCCGGGGCGATCCTGCTCACCATCGTGACGATCCAGATCGGCGGCTGGTTCATGACCAAGATCGTCCGCGGACAGGTCCCGATGACGGATTTCCAGAAGTCGTTCGCCCGGGCCGGCCACGCGCACGCCGGCGTACTGGTGATCCTCAGCCTGGTCGGCCTGCTCTACGTCGACTCGACCGGGCTGAGCGGCTTCTGGTTGTGGATCGGCCGGCTGGCGTTGCCGGTTGCCGCGATCCTGATGTCCGGCGGGTTCTTCGCCTCGTCGGCCGGCAAGGACCGGACCCAGCCGAACCAGTTCTTCTGGGTCCTCTGGCTGGGCGCCGCCTCGCTCGCCGTCGGCGTCGTGACCCTCGGGATCGGCCTGATCACCGCCTGACCGCCGCAGTTTCGGGGCCCAGAACGCATGCGGCCCGAAGCTCCCGGTGCTACGCGCCGGAGGCGAGCCGCAGTCCGACATCGCGGATCAAGGCGGCCGTCTGCTCCGGCGCCTGCATCGTGAACTCGGCGCCCAGGGCAACCACCGCCGCGACGTACTGGATCAGGAGCTCAGGCGACTCCGTCGTCAACCGCACCACGCACGAATCCACCCCGTCGGCCTCGACGGTGCCCGGCAGCCACCATCGGTAGAAGTTCCGCCTGAGCTCGTCGGCCGGCAACTGCACCCACAGCGTCACCGAGTGCCGGTACGACGCCGTCGCGAAAGACTGCTCCAGGTACGACAACGCGTCGGGCGCCGGCAGCTCCCGCGGCGTGAAGTGGTGCCGACTCGGCCGCACCGAGCTGATCCGGTCCACCCGGAACGTCCGCCAGTCCGCGCGCTCCGGGTCGTACGCGAGCAGATACCACTGCCCGTGCACCGCTACCAACTGGTGGGGCTCCACCCGGCGCGAGCTGCTCGCACCCGACCGGGATTCGTAGTCAAAGGCAATGATCTCCGAGTCCCGGCAGCAGGAGGCCAGCGACGCCAGCAACTGCGCGTCGATCCGGGGCAGGTCGAGGTGCGGCGCCACCGACGATTCGCCGAGCGCCGCGACCTGCGGACGGTGCCGGGCCGGCAGCACCTGTTCGAGTTTGGCCAGCGCACTCATCGCGCTGTCCTCGATCCCCTCGATCCCGGTCACGGTCGCGAGCCCGGCCGCCACCGCCACCACTTCGTCGGCGTCCAGGATGAGGGGTGGCATGTTCCGCCCCGAGGCCAGTCGATACCCGCCCGCTGTCCCGGTCGTGCCCGTCACCGGGTAATCGAGGGAACGCAGCCGCTCGACGTCACGCCGTACGGTCCGGTCGGTGACGCCGAGCCGTTCGGCCAGTTCGCGGCCGGACCACTCTCGCCGCGACTGCAGCAACGACAGCAGTCGCAACAACCGCCCGGGCAAATCGTTCACAAGAACCAGAATTCCACAGCCTTGCGGACAAGCCCTGTCCGGAAGGCTCCCTAACGTGGTCCCCATGAAGACATGGACACCAGAGACCCCCGGCTACAACCAGCAACGCCTGGGTTTCCAGCGCCGCGATCCGCACCAGCCGGCGAAGATCTTCGGCGCCACCAGCGCAGCGGACATCCAGGAAGCCGTCCGCTACGCCCGCGACCACGACCTCAAACTCGCCGTCAAGGCGACCGGCCACGGCCACACCCGACCGACCGACGCCGTCCTCATCACCACCAGCCGCTTCGACGACGTCACCGTCGACCCCGGCCAACGGACCGCAACCATCCAGGCGGGCGCCAGTTGGCAACAGGTCATCGACGCGGCCGCCAAACACGGTCTCGCCCCGCTGTCCGGTAGCTTCCCAGGCGTCGGCGCGATCTCCTACACGCTCGGCGGCGGTGTCGGCCTGATGGCGAGGCGCCACGGTTTCGCGGCCGACCACGTCCGCCGCATCGAGGTCGTCACCCCCGACGGCACCCTCCGAAACGCCGAAGGCGATCTCTTCTGGGCACTTCGCGGAGGCGGCGGCAACTTCGGCATCGTCACCGAACTCGAGGTCGACCTCTTCCCCGTCACCACCCTCTTCGGCGGCAGCCTGTACTACGAACTGCCGGCCACCCCGGGCATCCTCGAGACCTGGCGCGAGTGGACCGCAACGGTTCCGGACGAGGTGACCTCGGCGGTCGCGATCGTGCCGTTCCCCGACATCCCACCCGTCCCCGCACCGCTGCGTGGCAAGTACGTCGCCCAAGTCTCGCTCAGCATTCTCGGCAGCAACGGCGAGGAACTGATCCAGCCTCTGCGAGCCATCGGCACACCCCTGCTCGACACCGTCGGCGAGATCCCCTACACCGAGTCCGGCCGGATCTTCGCCGAACCGGAGCGCCCGGATGCGTACGGCGCCCGCAATGTCCTGCTCAACCAGCTCGACCCCGCGGCCCTCGCCACGATCCCGAAGCTCGCGGGTCCCGAGGCCGCGGCGATGTGCGTCGTCATGATCAGGCACCTCGGCGGCGCCCTGGCCCGCCCGCCGAAGGAACCGAACGCCGTCGGCCACCGCGACGCGGCGTACTCGCTGACCGTCCTCACACCCGGCGAGAACGACGCCGCCGAACTCCATCGTGCGGTTCTCGACCCGTGGCAGCCGTACGTCGTCGGCCGGTCGCTGAACTTCTCCTTCGCCCCGCTCGACCAACACCAGGTCAGCGAGGCCTACGAGAAGACGACCCACGATCGCCTGCTCCAACTACGCAACACCTACGACCCGACCAGGATGCTCCAGCCAAACCACCAGCTCTGAAGCATCTCCGCATCCAGCCCGGCCCTACCGACGACGTGCGCCGCGGCAGGGCGGGTGCGGGGGTGCTGCGAGGGCGGGGTGTGGCGGGCGGTGGGGGCTGGCGGGACGGCAACGCCCAGGGGGCCTTCAACTACAGGGCTGCTGTTACGTCGATCTCGACTAGTTGGCCTGGGAAGCCGAGCTGGGCGACGCCGAGCAGCGTGCTCGCGGTGGTGAACGCGGGGGCGAGCGGCGACTCGTTCAGTTGCGTCCACACCGCCGCGAGATCCTCCCGGACCGGCGATGCCACATAGATCACCGTCCGCACGACGTCCTCCGGCCGGGCCCCGGCGGCCGCGAGCGCCACCATGATGTTGTCGATCACCTGCGAGGTCTGCCCCGGCAGCCCACCCTCCGCGAGCTCACCCGACGGCAGCAACGGACACTGCCCGGCCAGGAACACGAGCCGCTCGGTCTGGACCTTCGTCACATGGTGATACCCAGGCGTCGCATGCAACCCGTCTGGATTCGTTCGCTCGATCCGCATACAGCCGACCCAACGCCACCCGGCTCCTCGGCGTCAACGGGTTTCGGCGCCGACGAACCTCCGTACGAAGCGCTTCTGCCAAGGGGTTTCGATCGCGTGCGGGTCGTACTTCTCCCGCACGTACTCCACAGCCCTCGAGGCCGGCACGCCGTCCAGTACGGCGAGGCAGGCGAGTGCGGTCCCGGTTCGCCCCCGACCACCACCGCAGGCGAACTCGACCCGCTCGGTCCCGGCTCTCCGGAGCGCTTCGCGGAAGACCACCACGACCGGCTCCGCCGGCAACCGAAAGTCCGGCCACCGGATCCACCGGCTGTCCCACGGCACGGAAGGTGGCTGCTTGCCCAACAAATAGATGCCGTACTGCGGCTCCGGCCCAGCCGGCATCGACTTCCGCAACCCACGCCCACGAACCAACCGACCCGACGGCAATTCGAGCACCCCGGCATCCCCTGAACTCCACACCAGATCACCCTAGTGGCCCACTAATCACCACGACCCCGGTACGGCGGGGGTGCCGTCCGGGGTCGGGTGCGTAGTACGGGTCGAGCCTGATGCCGTACTACGGGTCGCGGGGGCCGATGTGGTCAGCCCGAGGCCGAAGTACCAGGTGTCAGGCGGTGAGCCGCTCTTCCGTCGAAGAAGAGAAGACGTGCAACTTGTCGGGCTGCGGAGCAAGATGCACGATCTCGCCCTTGTCGTTGTGCGCGCGGGTGTTGATCCGCGCGATCACCTGGTCGTCGGTGTGGTCGGCTGTGCCGTACAGGTACGCGTCGGACCCGAGTTCCTCGATCACGGACACCCGGACCGGCAACCCCTCGTCGGCGATGTGGAACGCCTCCGGGCGAATGCCGAGCGTCAGAGTCTGGTCGTCACCGGCCTTGCTGAGCAGACTGCGCTCCAACGGGACCACGTAGTCCCCGATCTTCGCGCCACCGTCGACGATCCGTGCCTCGATCAGGTTCATCGCCGGCGAACCGATGAAGCCGGCCACGAACCTGTTCCGAGGGGCGTCGTACAGGTTCAGCGGGGTGTCGACCTGCTGGAGCAGACCGTCCTTCAGTACCGCGACCCGGTCGCCCATCGTCATCGCTTCGATCTGGTCGTGGGTGACGTAGACCGTGGTGACGCCCAGCCGGTGCTGGAGTTCGGCGATCTGGGTGCGGGTCTGGACCCGGAGCTTGGCGTCGAGGTTCGACAGCGGTTCGTCCATCAGGAAGACCTGCGGGTTACGGACGATCGCGCGACCCATCGCGACGCGCTGACGCTGACCACCGGACAGCGCCTTCGGCTTGCGCTCGAGGTACTCCTCCAGGCCGAGCAACTTGGCCGCATCGGCGACCCGCTCGGCCCGCTCCTCCTTGTGGACGCCCTGCATCTTGAGCGCGAAGCCCATGTTGTCGGCCACCGTCATATGCGGGTACAGCGCGTAGTTCTGGAACACCATCGCGATGTCGCGGTCCTTCGGCGGGCTGTTGGTGACGTCGCGGTCGCCGATGTAGATGCCGCCCTCGTTCACCTCTTCCAGGCCGGCCAGCATCCGCAGCGCGGTGGACTTGCCGGAGCCGGACGGGCCGACCAGGACCATGAACTCCCCGTCGGAGATGTCCAGGTCCAGCTGGTCTACCGCGGGAGCGTCGGTGCCCGGGTACACCCGGGTCGCGCCCTTGAAGGAGACAGTCGCCATTTCACACGTCCTTTCCTTCGCCGGCAGGTACGTGCCGGACGATCCGTAGCAAAGGCCCCCAAGGTCTGGGTGTCTGGCTTGGTGACGCATCACCAACCCACTCGTCACAACGCCGTCGGCCCGATTTCCATTCCCCCCCAATGGATCTGCCGAGCCGTTGACAAGCAGATTTTTTATGTACAAACTCTTTTTTGTGACCAGAGACGTGCTCTACCTGGAGCAGCTGGACCAGGCCGAGGCGCTGTTCAAGCCGCAGCGCATCGAGGTGCTGCGCCGGCTCGCCGAGCCGCACACGTGCGGCGAGGTTGCCGAGCAGCTGGGGCAGACACCGCAGCGCGTCTACTACCACGTCAAGCGCCTCGCCGAGGCCGGTCTGGTGACCAAGGTGGACGAGCGCAAGGTGCGTGGGATCCACGAGGGCGTCTACCAGGCCACCGCCCGCTCGTACTGGTTGTCACCCCGGCTGGTCGGCCGGATCGGCGGACTGCGCCGGGCCCAGGACGAGCTGAGCCTCGGCTACCTGCTGGACCTGATGGAAGAGGTCCAGGCCGACGTCGCCGCGCTGGACCGGACAGCTCCGGAGCTGCCGTCCATCGGGGTGTCCGGTGAGATCCGGGTCCCACCGGACCGGCGGCAGGAGTTCTTCCGCGACCTGCAGAGCACGCTGCAGGACCTGTTCTCGCGCTACGGCGGCGCGGAAGGCGATGCCTTCAAGCTGGCCGTGGCCTGCTACCCCAAGGGAGACCAAGACCATGACTGAACCGACGATCCTCCAGGCCCGGGCGAAGGTCGGCCGCAAAGAGGTGTACCAGGCGCTGACCGACCCGGCCGCGCTGAACCAATGGCTCGGCGAGCACTCCGCGGTGGACCTGCCCGAGCGCTTCGAGTTCTGGGGCCGCTCCGTCCCCGAGGGCGACGCTCCGCACCAGCAGGTGCTGCACGCCGACGACACGTCGCTCAAGTTCAGCTGGCTGCTCGACGGGGAGGAGACGACGACCGAGATCACCCTGATCGAGGAGGGCGCCGACTCGACCCTGATCAAGCTTTCGCAGACCCACTACGACTTCAACGATGTGCTGACCGGCGCCAGTATCCGCGGCGTGCTGGAGACCTTCTGGGCGCTCGCACTCGCCAACCTGGTCGACCTGCTCGAGGGCCGCGAGCTGACCGGCCGGCCGGACTTCACCTCGCCCGAGCTGTCCGGCGAGCTGTCGATCGACGCGCCGGTCGCCAAGGTCTTCGAGTCGCTCACCGACTCCGACCAGGCGTCCGCGTGGTTCGGCTTCCCGATCGGCATCGAGCCGTATGTCGGGGGCCGGTTCGCGATGGGCGGGCTCGACGCCGGCCAGGCCGCGAAGGTGGTCGACCTGGAAGAGGGCCGGAAGATGTCGGTCGACTGGGGACCGGGGATCGGGATCACCACCTGGGAACTGGCCGAGTCCGAGGGCAAAACCCGGCTCACCTTCGTGATGAGCGGCTTCGACACCGAGCAGCCGCCGTACGCCGCTTGGCTGGGCTGGCTCAGCGGGATGGCCGAGCTCCGGCGGTACCACGAGCAGGCCGACTGGGCGCCGATCTGGGTCGGTTGACCGTCAGAAGCTGGTGCTTTCGGGGCGGATGGCGTCGGCCATCAGATCGAGCAGGGCGGTCACCGCTCTGCTCGGTCGCTTGCCGGCCAGGGTGATGGCCGACAACGTCCAGCTCAGGTCCGCCCCGGTCAACGGCAGCTCGGTCACGCCCGCCACGTCCTGCAGGTCAAGCGCCGGTACTACGGCCACGCCCAACCCGGCTCGGACGTAGTCCGGCACTGTGGTGAGGTCTGGAACCTCGACCTGAACCCGCCGCCGCATCCCGGCCAGCTCGAACGCCCGATCCATCGTGGTCCGGTTGCCGAACCCGCGCAGCATGTCGACAAACCGCTCGCCGGCCAGATCCGCCAGCGTCACCGCCTGCTGCGAGGCGAGCCGATGAGCGCTGGGCAGCAGTACTACGTACGGAACGGTGGCCAACTCCCGCACCTCCAGCCCGGCCAGATCAGCGCGACCGAGACCGACGAAGGCGACATCCAGTCGTCCGTGCCGGACGTCATCCGCGAGGCCGCTGGATCCGGTCGGCGAGGTGGTCACCTGTACCTCGACCAGTGGATATCGCTGGTAGAACGCGCCCAGCAGTTCGGCCAGATCGACCAGCCCGAGCCGGGTCATCGTCCCGATCCGGACACTGCCCCGAAGTCCGGTCGACGCCTCCTCGACCACGGACCGGGCCCGGTCCAGCGCCTTCAGCGCGGCCTTTGCCTCAGGCAACAAAGCCGCGCCGGCCGGGGTCAGCGTCACCCGCCGGGTCGAGCGATCGAACAACGTCGTCTTCAGATCCGTCTCGAGTGCCCGGACCGCCGCCGACACCGTGGACTGGACCGCGAACAGTCGCTGCGCCGCGCGGGTGAAGCTCAGCTCCTCGGCCACCGCGACGAAGTACTCCAACTGGCGAGTGTCCACGGGCACCTATTATCGAGATCGGCGATAAGAGTCCGCAAGAAGATTCGTTGGACTCGATAGATTCGGCGGGTCAGGCTGGAGCCATGACGACTCTCACCGGTCACCGGGTGGATCAGGCGCGCGTGCGGTTGGCCCACGGCAAGGGCTTCTGGTTGATCGCCGCGGCGTACCTGATCACGATGGCGTTTTCCACGGTGCCGACTCCGTTGTACGCGATCTACCAGCGGCGCGACGGGTTCCCGACCTTCATGATCACGGTGATCTTCGCCGCCTACGCGGTCGGTGTGATGGCCAGCCTGTACCTGGCCGGGCACGTGTCCGACTGGCTCGGCCGTCGCCGGGTCGCGCTGCTGGCGGTGCTCGCGGAGGCGGTGTCGGCCGTGGTCTTCCTGGTCTGGCAGAACGTTCCGGGGCTGATGCTCGCCCGATTCATCTGTGGGGTCGGTGTCGGCGTTCTCACCGCGACCGCGACGGCGCACCTGTCCGAACTGCGGCAGATCGCCCGCCCGGAGGAGGACGCGAGCCGTTCGGCGTTGATCTCCAGCATGGTCAACCTCGGTGGGCTCGCGCTCGGACCACTGGTCGGCGGTCTGCTCGCGGAGTACGGGTCTAGGCCGTTGCACCGGCCGTACGAGTTGTTCCTGGTGCTCATCCTGCTGAGTGCGGTGGGTGTCGCGCTGGTGCCCGAGACGGTCGAACGCCGGGAGACGCGGCCGGCGTACCGGCCGCAGCGGGTGGCGTTGCCGGCGGCCTCGAAACCGTTGTTCTTCGCGACCGGCGGTGGGGCGTTCGCGGCCTTCGCGATCCTTGCGCTGTTCACTTCACTCGCCCCGACCTTCCTGGCCGGCACGCTGCATCAACCGTCGCGGTTGCTCGCTGGTGGCGTCACGTTCGCCGTCTTCGTGGCCGGTGCGACGAGTCAGGTCCTCTTCGTCCGTCTCACCCGTGCTCGCCAACTTCGTCTCGGCATCGCCTTGATGTCGGCGGGCCTGATCGCCCTCGCGGTCGGTGGCCTGCTGCCGGCGTTGTGGCTCTTCCTGGTCGGTGGCATCGGCGCCGGCGCGGGTGTCGGCCTGGTCTTCCGCGCCGCGGTCGCCACCGCCGCCGGCCTGGCCGAACCGGAGTCGCGCGGCGAGGTCCTGGCGGCGCTCTTCCTGATCGCCTACGCCGGCCTGATCATCCCGGTCCTTGCCATCGGCATCGGCATCGTGCTGCTGCCCGATCAGCTGGCCCTGTTGATCTTCTCCGTACTGATCCTGGCTCTCGTGAACCTCGCCGGCTTCCGCATGCTGCGAGCAAACGAATCAAGCAGCTGAAGCCCGACGGTGAGCGGTCGGGCTGATACCGCGGACTCGCTTGAACGCGACCGACAAGGCGAAGGCGTTCGCGTAGCCGACGCGGCGGGCGATGGATTCGACGGTGTCGTTGGTCTCCCTCAGCCGGTCCGCAGCGAGGGTGATCCGCCAGCCGGTGAGGTACGACATCGGGGCATCGCCGACCAGAGCGGTGAAGCGACGAGCCAGGCTGGCCCGCGATACGCCGGTGCGCGCGGCCAACTCGACAACACTCCACTGGTACGCCGGGTCCTCGTGCAGCAACCGCAACGCCAGGCCCACCACGGGATCGCTCTGCGCCTGGTACCAACCCGGCGCGTGTGACTCGGGCCTGGCGAACCACGCCCGCAGGGTGGTGATCAGCGCTAGGTCGAGCCATCGGTCGAGCACGCTCTGCTGGCCTGGTTCGTCGCGCTGGATCTCACCGAGCACCATGTCCATCACGTGTCCGGCGACCTCGGACGCCGGGACCACCAGCACGGGAGGCAGTGCCGCGAGCAGTCGGCGGCTGACGTCGCCCTCCAGCTGATAGGTGCCGCTGACAACCATTGCCTCGCCCTCGGGACGGCGGCCGTACGTCCGGACGCCGAGTCGGGCGCTGTAGTCGATGGGTGCCCCTGGCAACGGTTCGCAGATGCCGCCCGGGTGGATCCTCAGGTTTGGCTCGGTGTCCGGCTCGTCGGCCACGACGTACGGCTCGGTGCCGCGGAGAACCGCGACGTCACCTTCCTCCAGCCGGACCGGGGCCAGGCCGTCGCGCATGATCCAGGCCGAGCCGCGGACCAGGGTCGCCAGGGCGAGTGGTGCCTCGTCGCGGATCTGCAGGCCCCACGGTGGATCCAGGATGGTCAGGTTGAAGACCCCGCCCCGGGCCCGGGTGCCGGCCAGCAGATCGTCGAGCACGTCCATGCCGAAAGCCTAGCTGAGACTTTCAGACATGGAAATGCGCCAGACAACCATGGTTTGTCTCACTCGGTCGAGCTGAACTTATGCCATGACAACGACACCGATTCTCATCCTGGGTGGTAAGGGCAAGACAGGCCGCCGCGTCGTCGCGCAGCTCGAGGCGAACGGCACCCCGGTCCGGCTGGCTTCGCGTTCGAGCGAGCAGCGCTTCGACTGGTACGACGAGGGCACGTGGGCAGGCACCGCGGCCGGTATCGACACGGCCTACCTTGCACCGCCGGTCGGGCCGACCGGTCTTGCGCAGGCCGGCAGGTTCATCAAGCAGGCGGCCGCCGAAGGGCTGCGCCGAGTGGTCCTGCTGTCCGGTCGTGGCGTCGGCAGTCCTGGTCGCGAGTTCGCCGTCTACGAGGGCAGCCTGGAACTGGAGTACGCAGTCAAGGAGAGTGGCGCCGACTGGACGATCATCCGGCCCGCCTGGTTCATGCAGGGCTTCAGCGAGGACTTCCTCTACGACTACGTGATGGCCGGCGAGATCCGGGTCTCCGCCGGCACCGGCGCCGAGGCGTGGATCGACACCAACGACGTCGGCGACGTGATGGCCGCCGTCCTCCTGGACGAGAGCCACACCGGCAAGACCTACTCGCTGTCCGGACCGCGCACCCTCACCATGACCGAGGTCGCCGAGGAGCTTTCCGCCGCGACCGGCCGGCCGATCGCAAACGTCGACCTCGAACCGGAGCAACATGTCGCGGAGCTGTCGGACTTCCTGACCCTTGAGGACGCCGAGTCTGTCCGGGACCTGTTCGCCGTGATCCGGAACCACCGGTCGGAGTACATCTCCGACGGCGTCCAGGAGGTTCTTGGCCGGGAGCCGCGGGACTTCACCGACTGGGCGCGGAGCGTCGCGCAGAGCGGAGCGTGGTCGGCATGACCAGGATCCTCACCTTCGCGGCTCTCACCGGCACGGCGTTGATGGGTGGTTTGTTCTTCGCCTTCAGTACCGCTGTGATGGGCTCGCTGGAACGGATGCCGGCCGGGCAGGGCGCCGCGGCGATGAACCTGATCAACGTCCGGATCCAGAACCCGTTGTTCCTGCTGGTCTTCGTGGGCACGGCACTCGTCTGCATGGCGCTCGCGATCCTCGCGCTCGTTCGCGACGCCCCGGGCAAGTGGTGGCTGGTCGCGGGTTCGGCGCTGTACCTGGTCGGCGTGATCGTGGTCAGCTTCGCGATCAACATCCCGCTGAACGACCAGCTCGCCGCCGTTGATCCGACGACGACGGCCGGCGCCGCGGAGTGGTCGAAGTACCTGGACCGATGGACTCCGGCGAACCACCTGCGCGCGGTGGCGTGTGTCCTCGGCGTCATCGCCTTCGGACTCGGGCTGACCGCGTGCACGGATCGGTCGACTGCCCAACCCCAGCCCGCCGCGGCGGCGTACAGCAATCCGGGCTGGCAGATGCCGGTGAGTCAGTGAAGGATGGGCCGCATGTCTGAGCAACTGGTGAAGGCGAACGAGGTCGAGCTCTGTGTCGAGACGTTCGGGGATCCGGCTGACCCGCCGGTGCTGCTGATCCACGGTCTCTCCGCCTCGATGGACTACTGGGAGACCCCGTTCTGCGAGCGGCTCGCCGCCGGACCGCGGTACGTGATCCGGTACGACCACCGGGATACGGGCCGCTCGGTGCACTACCCGGCCGGCGAACCGCAGTACACCGGCCGCGACTTGGTCCTCGACGCGGTCGGCATCCTGGACGCGCTCGGCATCGAGAAGGCCCACATCGTCGGGCTCTCGGCGGGCGGCGGCATCGCCCAGCAGCTGGTGCTCGACTTCCCGGACGTGGTCCGCACTGTCACCCTGATCGCCACCAGTCCGCTCGGCGACGATCTGCCACCGCCCGCCGAGCGGATCCAGGCTAGCTTCACCGCCGAGGGGCCGCCGACGGACTGGTCCGACCCCGAAGCCGCGCTCACGGCGTTGATCGCGGACGAGCGCCTCTACGCCGGCACCCTCCCGTATGACGAACCCGCGCGGCGTGAGCTGCTCCGGCACGTGATCGAGCGGACCAACGATCTCGCGGCCGCGACGACCAACCCCTGGATTCTCGCCGGGGACGACGACAGTCCGATGCGGCCGCGCCTGGGCGAGATCGCAGTACCGGCCTTGATCCTGCACGGGACTGAGGACCCGCTGTTCCCACCGGCGCACGGCGAGACCCTGGCCCGCGAGATCCGCGACGCCCGGCTGATCCTCCTGGAGGGCGCCGGCCACGAGCTCCCCGAGCCTGTCTGGGACGTCGCCATCCCCGCGATCCTCGAGCACACGGCGCCGCCGAGGTAGAGCTGGCTCCACCGAACCTTGACCAACAAACGGGGACCTTGAACAAGGCGTGCGGTGTTCAAGGTCCCGCGATGTTGGTCAAGCTCCCGCGTTGGTGTTGAAGGTCCGACAAGCTGCTGGGGCCGGAACGGGCTTCCGGCTCCGCACCAACCCCGAGCGGCTCTTGGTCAGGCCAGGCCGGCGACCCTTCGGCAAGAAACGCGAGCCGTTGACCTTTCGGTGATGCCCGAGCGATCCAGGTACGGCGTGATGCCGCCGAGGTGGAACGGCCAGTCGACTTCGCGGCACCCGGCAACAATGAGCACACTCTCGACCGGGTGCCGTATCGCGACTACTTGGTCGATCTCCGCTCGTTGCCTCGCGCAACCAAGGTCGATCAGTCCGCCGAGCGCAGCATCGTCCGGATGCCGACCGTCAGCCCGAGGGCGGCGGTCACCAGTGCGGCGAGCCAACCCCACAGCACTGCCGACGACCACACATCGCCGGCGAACAGCGTCCGCTCGGCGTCCACGAGGTAGGAGAGCGGGTTGAACTTCGACGCGACCTGCATCCAGCCGGGCCCGGTCTCCAGCGGTAGCAGCATCCCGGACAGGATCATCAACGGGAACAGGAACGTCTGCTGCACCATCCAGAACATCCAGTCCTGCTTCCGCACCGCGATCGCCAGCGCGTAGCTGAACGCGCCCAGCCCGATCCCGAACACGGCCAGCAACGCCAGCCCGACGAGCACAC
Source organism: Kribbella caucasensis (assembly GCF_004361855.1). GTDB lineage: Bacteria > Actinomycetota > Actinomycetes > Propionibacteriales > Kribbellaceae > Kribbella > Kribbella caucasensis. The sequence goes on along the minus strand of NZ_SNWQ01000001.1, from coordinate 559,670 downwards.
CGTCCACGTGCAACTCGAGCCCGAACGGAATCATCACCGCGATCACGATCACGGCCTGCCCGAACAGCGGCACCATCTCCTTCAGCGCCCGCCCGATCAGCAGCGACGACCGGGACAACGGCGTCACCAGCATCCGCTCGTGCGCACCGGTCTGGAACTCGAACAACAGGTTCGCGCCTGTCGTCGACGTACCGAACAGCGTGGTCATCACCAGGATCGACGGCACGAACCACTGCCAGACGCCCCCGCCGAGGCTGCCGCCCATCGACCCGGCGAGCAGCGGCCCGAACAGCGCCAGGAAGAACAGCGGCTGGATCATCCCGAACAGCAACGAGAACGGATCCCGGAGGACCGGCTTCAACTCACGCGTCATCACGATCCCGATGTCGCGGAGCAGGCTCCTTCGGCCGATCGCGGGCGCGTCGATCTTCACTGTGGAAGCGATCAGGGTGGTCATGCTGCGGCCTTTCCGTTCGAGTCGGCCTCGCGCAGGCTGCGGCCGGTGAGGTTGAGGAAAACGTCGTCGAGCGTCGGGCGATGCACCTGCGCCGTCGCCACCGGTACGCCGTTCTGCTGGGCCGCGCCGATCAGGATCGGCAACGCGGCAGGTCCGTCCGCGACCCGGACGAGGACCTGGTCGCCATCGACCTGGATCTCGCCCGCGCCAGGCAGTTGCGCGGCGAGCTCACGAACTCGGGACTGGTTGCTCGGGCCGACGGTCAGGTGCAGCCGGTCGCCGGCGAGCTTGCGCTTGAGCGCGTCCGCGGTGTCGTCCGCGATCACCTCGCCGTGATCGACCACGACCACCCGCTCGGCCATCGAGTCCGCTTCGTCCAGGTAGTGCGTGGTCAGCACGATCGTCATCGAGTACTGCTCGCGCATCCGCAGGATGTGGTCCCACAGGTTCGCCCGGTTCTGCGGATCGAGTCCCGTCGACGGCTCGTCCAGGAACAACAGCCCGGGCGCGTGCACCAGACCCATCGCGACGTCCAGCCGCCGGCGCTGACCACCGGACAGGTCGGACACCTTGCGCTGGGCGAGGTCCTTCAGCTCGAGCGACTCCAGCAGTTCTTCGGTACGCCGCTTCGCCGAGCGCCGGTCGAGTCCGTAGATGACGCCCTGACCGAGCAGTTCGTCTCCGACCCGCTGGGAGTGACCCGCGCCGTTGCCCTGGCCGACGTACCCGATCCGGCGGCGTACCTGGCTGGAGTGGGTGGTCACGTCGTACCCGGCGACCTTGGCGGTGCCGGACGTCGGGGCGATCAGGGTGGTGAGCATCCGCAGGGTCGTGGTCTTGCCGGCGCCGTTCGGGCCGAGGACGGCGACCAGTTCGCCGGGTTCGACGTCCAGGCTGATGCCGCGCACCGCGTGCACGGTCTCGGTACGGCTCACCACGAAGTCCTTGGTGAGCTCTCGGGTGCTGATCACGGGATGTCTCCTTCATCGGGGCTGATCTTGAGGCTGTTCTCGGGCTTGATGAGGACCACATTTCCAGGAGTAGAGGACAGGTTCTGGCCGTTACTTCTGGCAATCTGGAGCCATGTCCGAAACCTCGGCTCGACTCCTCGCGCTGCTGTCGCTGCTCCAGGCCCGCCGCGACTGGCCGGGTGCCCTGCTGGCCGAACGGCTGGAGGTGAGTCCGCGCACCGTCCGCCGCGATGTCGACCGGCTGCGCGATCTCGGCTACCCGGTGCGCGCCAGCAAGGGTCCCGATGGCGGCTACCGTCTCGACGCGGGCGCCGATCTGCCTCCGCTGCTCTTCGACGACGACCAGGCGATCGCCGTGGCCGTCGCGCTGCAGACCGCCACCACCACGGTCACCGGCATCGAGGAAGGCGCTCTTCGCGCCCTCGCCACGGTGCGCCAGGTGATGCCCGCGCGCCTTCGCCAACGCGTCGACGCTTTGCACGTCACCACCGTCGACCGGTACGCCGACTCACGGCGCACCAAGGTGAACTCCGAGCACCTGATCGCGATCGGTACGGCGGTCCGCGCGCGCGAAGTACTCCGGTTCGACTACAAGTCACCGGGCGCGGACTCGGACGAGTGGGTGCCGCCGCGGAAGGTCGAGCCGCATCACCTGGTCACGTGGGGCGGCCGCTGGTACCTGGTCGCTTGGGACCTCGACCGGAAGGACTGGCGGACGTTCCGCGTCGACCGGATGAGTCCGAAGACGCCGACCGGTCCGCGCTTCACCCCTCGCGAACTGCCGGCACCCGACGTCGCGACGTACATCTCCTCAACGTTCACCCGCCAGGACCAGTGGCCGTGCCGCGGCGAGGCGATCCTCCAGGCGAAGGCGGCCGACATCGCCCGCTGGGCAGGCCGCGAAGCCATCGTCGAGGAAGTCACCCCGACCAGTTGCCGGCTGATCCTGTCCGCCTGGTCGTGGAACGGTCTCGCCGCCAGCTACGGCATGTTCGAATGCGACCTCGAGTTCATCGGCCCACCCGAACTCATGGAAGCCGCCCACCACCTCGCCGCCCGCTACACAGCAGCAGCTTCGTGATGATGGACGAACACATCGTCACCGACGCGGCCGCCTGGCACGCGTGGCTCTCGGAACACCACACCTCATCGGACGGTATCTGGCTGGTGCTGGCGAAGAAGGGGGTCGCAGAACCGACCAGCCTCAGCTACGACGAAGCGTTGGAGGAGGCGCTCTGTCATGGCTGGATCGACGGCCAGCGGAAATCGCGAGACGAGGACACCTTCAAGCAGCGGTTCACGCCACGCCGCACGAGGAGCAACTGGTCGCTGCGCAACGTCGGCATCGTCGACCGGCTGCAGCGCGAGGCCCGGATGCGCCCGGCCGGATTGGCAGAGGTCGAGAGGGCGCGGGCGGACGGACGTTGGGAGGCGGCATACGGCGAATCCGCGGCTCAGCAGGTGCCGGACGATCTGGCCGCGGCACTCACCGCGAACCCGGCCGCCGCGGCGATGTTCGCCATCCTCACCCAGCAGAACAAGTACGCCATCCTCTACCGCCTGTTCGCGGCCAAGCGGCCCGAGACCCGGGCCCGCTGGATCGAGCGGTACGTCGACCAGTTGGCCCGCGGCGAGACGGTCTATCCACAGAAGCGGCAGCTGAAATCAGCGGCGGGGAGTGGTGAGGGAGATGGGCAGGCTTCAGGTGGAGTACAGGACGGGGTTCAGGGGTGAGGACACGCGGTCGCCGGGGGCGTTGCCGGGCATCCAGGTTTCCAGGTCGCTTTGCTGGAACGCGTTCGCCGGCGGCGCGATCTCCATCTCTGCGTCGACGTAGATGATCGTCATCACCCGGCGCGGGATGTCCGTCCGGTTCTCCGTCGCGTGGTGGAACGTCCAGCCGAGGTGGTAGCTCACCTCACCCAGCTCGTACGGCGTGGCGACGTCGGGGAACGCCTGCTCGGCAAGCGCCTCCTGCAGAACGCGTTCCGACTCGTCGCTGATCGGCAGGTCCCGTCCGTGTTCGAAGGTATGGCTGCCCGCCGCGAACGCGAGTGGCCCCATCTCCATCGGCGTTTCCTGCAACGGGATCCACACCGTCACGCATCGGTCGGTCGTGAGCGGCCAGTAGTACTGGTCCGCGTGCCACGGGGTGACACCGCCGCCGGACTCCTTGTAGAGCGCCTGGTCGTGGTACAGCCGGACCGACCGGACGCCGAGCAGTTGCGCCGCGATCCTGGCCAGCCGTGGCGACGAGACGAACTCCAGCACCCGCTCGCTGTCCTGCCACAGGTTCATCACCTGCAGGAACGCCTTGCCGTAGGTGTCCCGCTCTTCCAACGGCAGGTGCTGGGTGTTCAGTTCGATCACCTTGCCGGTGATCTCGGGCTCGTACTCCGCGATGGTGGCCGCGGTGAGCACGTTCTTCAGCTTGACGAATCCGTGCTCGGCGAAGTGCGCGATCGCGTCCCGGCCGAGTGAGTAGCCGGTCTCCAGCTCAGTCCCTGCCAGCGTCATCCCACCAGGGTCCCGGCCACATCTATCGTTGTAAAGGTTCCTGAGCGATCAACTTTCCCCGCCGGGAACGAACCGGTCCGCATCGCGGATCACTCAAGCGGCGTCGTGAAAGACCAGCCCGAGGGTGTGCCGAAGTCCTGATCGCACCGTGCTCACCCCATGCCGCACTGGCGCCGCCGACCAACCACGCGACGACTTCACCGGCCGGTCTCGCGTAGTGAAGATCAGCCCGTGCCCCTGCGGCAACGACGTCACCGTGCCACGCGACTGCGCCCGCGGCCGCTGTTCGATGAGGAGGAACTCGCCGCCTTCGTAGTCGACGCCTGGCCGATCGAGCCCGATCACCACCTGCAGCGGGAACACCAGGTCGCCGTACAGATCCCGGTGCAGCGCGTTCCAGTCATCGGCTTGGTACTTCAGCAGGATCGGCGTGGGTCGGGTCTGGCCCGCGCGATGACACTCGTCGAGCCACTCCTCGAGCGAATCCGGCCAAGGCGCTGGGCGACCCAACCGCAAGGCCCACTCCCGAACGATCGGCAGTAGTTGCGGGTAGAACCACGCGCGCAACTCCGCGACCACGTCCGGCAGCGGGTGGTCGAAGTACCGGTACTGGCCGGATCCGAAGCGGTAGCGCGCCATGTCGACGGTCGCGCGAAACCGGTGGACCTCGTCGTACAGACCGGCGAGTTCTTTGCACTGCTCCGGCGTCAACAGCGGTGGGGTCAGCGCACAGCCGACCGAGTCCAGGTCGTCCGTCACAGCGTTCCAGTCGAAGTTCATGGTGGTGGAACGGCGGCGCGTCCAGTTATGTGAGGACGCCGGTGTAGGTCAGGGCGAACGTGCCGCAGGGGATCAGGAAGAGGCTTGCCAGGATCACGACCGGCTTGAAGCCCTGGCCGGAGCCGATCAGCCGCCGGTACGCCGCGACGAGGACCGGGACCATCACGATCTCCAGGGGCAGCATGCTGCGGGGAAGGACGTGGTCCAGCGCGGCGAGCACCACGGACAGGCCGGCCGCGGCGATCCAGGCGGCGAACCCCAGCCGGTACGTCGTACTCGCGCCGAGGCGGACCGCGATCGTCTGGTACCCGGCGGCGCGATCCGCGGCGAGGTCGGCGAGCGTGGTCGGCAGGTACAGCCCGATCGCGGCCAGCGTGCCCTGGAGTGCCATCACCCAGGGGAAGCCGCTCAGGTCGGGTGTGACCGCGGCATATCCGGCCAGTGGTCCGAAGGCACCGAGCGCCAGCGCGTTCACGGCGACGTCGAAACCGGCGCGCGTCTTCAACCGAACCGGCGGAACGCTGTACGCCCAGCCCAGCGCGAGCGCCAGCATCACACCAAGCCAAAACACCAAGCCGACGAACATTGCGACCACAAGCGCAGCAGCACCAGCGACCATCGCGAGCCGCTTCGCCGCGGCGAGGGATACCCGTCCGTCCAGCAACGGGGACTTGGATTTGCGCGGGTTCAGCAGATCGCCCGGCAGGTCGTACGCGTCGTTGATCGCGAGCACGGCCAGCCAGAGCAGCGGGCCCATCACGACAGCCCCGAGCAGCAGACGCGGCCACAGCTCGACCGGCGGTACCAGGCGATGCGTTGCCAGCAGAATCCCCACGTAATAGGGCACAACCGACACGATCCAGAACGCGGGCCGGCCTACCGCGAGCACATCCCTGGCGCTTGGATGAGCCCGTACCGCCACGAGTGTGGTCACGTCTCCACACTCCTCCCCGGTGGGCGGTACCGGCATCACCCCAGCGGGTGAGTCAGCTCACCCTCCAGGCTGAATGTGAGCAACGGAACCCTGCTCCAACGCCACCCACACTGACCCGTCGTCCGCCACAGCCAACCCATGCGGCTCCGATCCGTCGCCCAGGGCAACGGTTCGACGACCGACCCGATGGCGTCCAGCCGGAAGGTCGTGACTCACCGTCGGTCGACATCCGCCCGATCGCGTTGCCGGCGTTGAGCGTGAACCACACCTCGTCGCCCAGACTCGTGATCATCGCCGGGAACGCCCCACTCGTGGCGAAGTACCGGCTGACACGTCGGTAGACCGTGTCCTGATGGCCGCGACCGCGCCGCTCTATCACCAACTGGTCCTGCTGCGTCAGCCGCTGAGGCGCGCTGTTGCTGACCAGTACGCGAGAGATTCGGCCGCAGCCGCCAAGGCCGGGATCTACCGAGGCTAGTCTGCCTCTACCCCCGATGAAGGAGGCAACAGTGTCTGGACGCCTGACGGACGAGGTCGTACTGGTCACCGGCGCCGCTCGCGGGATCGGCCGCGCGATTGCCCTCAAGGCTGCCGAGGAGGGCGCTGTCGTCGCACTCCTCGACGTGCTCGCGGACCGGCTCGACGAGACCGCCGAGGAGATCCGCAAGACCGGCGCCCGCGTCGCCGCCGCGGTCGGCGACATCACCGACGAGACCTCCGTACGCCGCGCCGTCGGCGAGCTGGCCGCCGACCTCGGCCCGATCACCGTCCTGGTCAACAACGCCGGCAAGAACGCCTACGCCAACGCGACCAAGATGACCGTCGAGGAGTGGGACAGCGTGTTCGACGTCGACCTCAAGGGCGCCTGGCTGATGGCCCGCGAGGTGCTCCCGCCGATGATCGAGGCCCGCCACGGCGCCATCGTCAACATCGCCTCGATCCACTCCAGCCTCACGACCGCCGGCATGTTCCCGTACGCCGCGGCCAAGTCCGGCCTGGTCGGCATGACCCGCAGCCTCGCCCTGGACGTCGCCCCGCACAACGTCCGCGTCAACGCCGTCAGCCCCGGCTACATCGGCACCGACCTCCTCGAAGAGTTCTTCGACACCATTCCCGGCGAACGCGAAAAGGCTCTCACCGTCCACCCCCTCGGCCGCATCGGCACCCCCGAAAACGTCGCAGAGGTCGTCTGCTTCCTAGCCTCCCCAGCCGCCGCCTTCGTCACCGGCGCCAACTGGTCCGTAGACGGCGGCCTAAGCATCCGCTACGCCTAACCGCGACAGATGGGGTAGAGAACTACCGGCTAGTCAGTGGCCTTGGGGTGACCGGTGGCAGCGACTCTGATCCAGACGACCTTCCGGTCCGGATCGACCAAGTACCAGATCCGACCGCCGCCGGTCACTTCGTACTGCCATTGTTCAAGCCCTTTGACCGTTGCCAATTCGGACCCCTTGAGGCGGTGCTGGCGATCTGTCTGCGGGAAAGGGCGCGGCTCGGTCCGGATGGCGTCGTAGGCCCGGAGGGTGTTGCCCGGCGCCTGACGGCAGAGCTCTTCCCAGCCCTTGCCGGCATCGGAGTTGTCGAACCTCAACTCCCACTGACCGGGCGGCGCGGGTGGAGCGACCCGGTCGCCGCGCTTACCTGGGCTCACTCGCCAGGCCGGGGAACGGGACCGAAGTCGCCATCTTCGCCAGAGCGCAGGGCGGCGAGCAGTTCGGGATCGGCGTAGATCTCGGCTGTGTGCTGCCACTGTGCGATGAGGTGCAGCACAGGCACCGGGGAGTCCACCTGTCCACTGGCTTCCATTACATCGATCAGCTCCTGCACGAAACCGATCCGGTCGTCGGCCGGTAGGAAGCGGATCCACGGAAAGACCTGCGGCAGGATGTCGAGCAGGTACTGGGAACGCACTGACGGGTTGCTCATCACCGCACGAAGCACCCGGGTCGCAACATCGACCAATTCGTCGTCCTGGGCTGCCCGGCTGGCGGTGGTGAGGATCAGGTCGTCCTCGTTGCCCCGCCGGTGGACGCGCAAGGCACGGCTTCTCGACGACTTCAGCTTCGCCACGGTCTGGTTGGGGTGCTGGAGCAGATCCGAGAAGGTCACATCCTGCGATTCGGGCATACTTCAAAGGTACTTGCTAACTCACTCCAAGCCAACCTGGTTCTGGGTTACGCACCCGGCGGAAGGGGTGGGCGGGGGTCTCGGGAGAATTGGCTGTGTGACGGAGATTCGGGTTCGGCGGGCTAAGTCGGATGATGCTGAGGCGTTGGTCAGGTTGCGGGGGTTGATGCTTGAGGGGATGGGGGTGGAGGTCGGCGGGCCGGATGCGGCTTGGCGTGAGGTTGCATTGCGGTACTTCGTGGAGCAGCTCGACTCGCCGGAGACGTTCGCGGCCTTCGTGGTGGATGATCCCGACTTCGGCGTGGTCGCCGGTGCAGTCGGGAACTGCAATGTCCATCCGCCCGGCCCCAAGGATCTGAGTACCCTGCGCGGTCACCTCTACAACGTCAGCACCGAACCGGCGTACCGGCGTCGGGGGCTTGCCCGGGCCTGCGTGATCGCCCTGCTGGACTGGTTCCGCGACGAGACCGAGGTGGGCCAGGTCGAGTTGCACGCCACGCAGGACGGCGAGGACCTCTACCGATCCCTTGGCTTCGTCGACAACGGCTACCCCTCGCAACGGCTGCGCGTCATTCGCTGACACCTGCCGTTGGCCGCAGGTGACACCGTCTCGGCGGCCGCGTCAGCACAGTGACGGTCCGGTGTCAGGACGGTTCGTGAACCTGGGTGCCATGACAAAAACGACCAGGGGTACCGATAACAACAGGGTCCGGATGCCACGGGTCTTCCGGCGGGTGGCGGTCACGACGCTGGCGGCCGCGCTGCTGGCCGGAGCAGCCGCGCCCGGCGTGGCCACCGCGGACAGCAGGCCCGTGCCGAAGGCCGCTACCGGGCAGGATCGCCCGGAGCTGCAGAAGGCTGTTCAGACCTGGGTCGACGCCGGTTTCGCCGGGATGCAGATGCGCGTACACGATCAGCAGGGCGACTGGGTCGGCAGCGCCGGGGTGCGGAAGCTGGGCCAGACAGCGAAGCCGCCGACGAACGGGAGGTTCTGGATCGGCAGCACCACCAAGACCTTCACCGCGACCGTCGTGTTGCAACTGGTGGCCGAGGGCAAGGTCGGGCTGGACGCGCCGGTAGCCAACTACCTGCCCAAGCTCGGGCTGGACCGGCGGATCACCGTTCGGATGCTGTTGCAGCACACCAGCGGGTTGTTCAACTACACCGGTGACTTCAACGACGACGGGACGTGGGAACTGGGGATCCCCGCGGCTGGCAAGGACTGGGTGGACAACCGGTTCCGCTCCTACACGCCGGAGCAGCTGGCACGGCTGGCGTTGTCGAAGCCGCCGCGGTTCGAGCCAGGGACGGACCAGAGGTACGCCAACACCAACTACACGCTGGCCTTGCTGCTGATCGAGAAGGTCACCGGACACTCGTACGCCGATGAGATGCAGCGGCGGATCCTGCGGCCGCTCCGGATGCGGGACACCGTGGTGCCGGGCAACCGGACGAACCTCCCCGGGCCGCACGCCCACGGCTACTACCGCTACCAGGACGCCGGCGAGTGGAAGGTCGTCGACGTCGCCCGCCAGAACCTCTCCCTGCTGGCCGGCGCCGGTGACATGATCTCGACCACGCAGGATCTCCAGACGTTCATCTCCGCGCTGATGGGTGGAAAGCTCCTGCCGGCCCCGCTGCTGGCCGAGATGCGCAAGCCGGTGGGGCCGTACGGCTACGGCTTCGGGCTGTGGGTGCAGGACCTGGGCCCGAGCTGCGGCGGCACCATCTACCAGCACAACGGCAGCCCGCCTGGGGGCTACGGGGCGCTGATGTACAGCACGGCCGACGGCAGCAAGACCCTGACCGCCTCGATAACGATGGGTGACGCCGCGATCGACCCAGCCAGCGCATACCAGAAAGCACTGCCCGAACTCCTCAAGCAGGTCTTCTGCGACGGGCAGGCCGCGGGCTGACCAGAGCGCGAACCTGGCCACGCCGAGCTCGCTGAGCTCGGCGTGGCCCGCGCTGTCTGTGCAAACTCCGGGACGAGAAGGGTTATCGAGCTTGCAGGCAAGAACCAGGTGAGGACGCGTCCACTGCGGGCGCGGTGTGAGGAGCCTGATGCGCAAGTTGAGGATCGCCGGCCTGGGTCTTGCCGCCGCGGTCGTGGCCGGAGCGCTGGTCCAGTTGCCGGCCAGCCCGTTCGCCCGCAACGCCTACCCGGACCGGCCTGTCATCACGGCCGCCAACACGCCGAGCGCTGACCAGCCGTACGCCGGACAGCGCGAAACCACGAAACCGACCGCCCCGGCGAAGTCGTCCTCCGCACCGACCGGACCCACCGTCACGTATCCCGCGCGAGGCACGGTCTCCTTCGCGGTTCTCCCCGGCGACCCGACGACCATCGGAACCTCCGGCCGCCTGCTCACCTACCAGATCGGCATCGAAGGCGGTATCGCCGGAATCGACCGCACTGCCCTGGCCCGCTTCGTCCGCGACACCTATGGAGCACCGCAAGGCTGGACGGCTGGTGGTCGTTGGCGGTTCAAGCAGGTCGGACCCGGTCAGCACGCGGACTTCCGGGTCATGTTCGTCACGCCGGCCACCCGCGACACGTACTGCGGCGGCGGTTACGACCGCTACACCAGTTGCCGTATCGGCGATCGGGTCGTCCTCAACATCGCCCGCTGGGCGCACGGCGTACCGAACTACGGCGCATCGCTGACGGCGTACCGCCAGTACATGCTCAACCACGAGACCGGCCACCGGCTGGGCGAGGCACACGAACTCTGCCCCGGCCCAGGCCGGCCGGCTCCCGTCATGCAGCAACAGACCCTCGGCCTGCACGGGTGCGTCGCCTACGCCTGGCCCTACCGCGACAACCAGCGGTACGAGGGCAAACTCGGCAAGTACGACGACGCGATCCCCGCGAGCTGAACCAGGTCACTCCTCGAGGATCGACAGGATGTTGCCCGCCGGATCCTTGAACCAGGCGATGGGCGGTCCCTCACCCCGATGGATCCCCAGTTCGTCGGCCCGATCGCCGTACCGCTCGAAGCTCACACCTCGCGCAGCCAACTCCCGCGCGGCGGCCTCGATGTCGTCGACCGGGAAGTTCAGAATCGTGAACTCGGCCGGGACGTGATTGTCCTTCGGGTACACCAGCACCGGATTCCCGCCGGCGATCCGCAACCCGAGCATCCCGTGCTCCTCGGTCACGTCCAGGCCCAACGTCTCGCCGTAGAACTTCTTCGCGGTCGGGATGTCGTCCACCGAGAACCCGCTGTACGCCTTCGTCTCTCTGAACATGTCCATACCTCCATGTCGATGCACTCTCACCGAGTACGTCGACGTCAACCCCTGGGCTTCGACATGACACTCAGTTGTGGAGGATGGCCTGCGGGACGACGCGGGTGGTGGCGAGGGTGGTGGATTCGAGGCCGTCGGCAACGGTGTGCAGGAGCCGGACCAGGTGGGCCGCGTCGGTCGGCCCGAGGATGCCGGTGACGACGTCCAGAACGCGGACGGTCAGCCCGTCGAGCTGGGAGAGCCGGGCCTGGCCCATCCCGGTGACCTGGAGCTCCGGGCTGGTGCGGACCAGGCCGAGGGACTCGAGGTCGGCGATGGCGAGCTCGGCCTCGCCCGGGGTAATGCCGACCTGGTCGGCGACGTCGGCGGCGGTGTCGCGGCCGTTCGAGATCGCGCTCAGCACCAGAACCGCGGGCATCTTCATCCCGACGGCGTCCTGCAGCCCGAGGACGAGGGGGTGGGCGTGGCCGCGGACGCGCTCCACCGCGTCCAGCAACCGGAGCGCGTCGCCGATGTCACCGATCAGGTGCTCGGTCTGGACTGCGGCGATACCCGTCGGCTGAACAACCCGGTCGGGGACCGCCAGCGTCTTCGTTCCAGCGTCTTCGATGGTCACGTCGTCCAGCCTACGGAGTCTGGCTGAGCCTTCGGCGTGTCGTTCCTGAGGAAACGCTGTGAATTACCTATCACCGACAAGGGAACAAATCTTCGAACGGCCGGTTCGTTAATTTTGGATTTCCCGGGCACAAATCGGAATCGAAGCGTGACCTCGGGTCCGACTCATCCGTTGCATCTGACGTGACGGTGAACACACGGCGCACCGCCACCGCGCTCGCTCCGCGTCGTAGGCCGACCACCCCGCGAGTTACACAGGAGGACCAGTGACAACCGCCACCGCCACCCAGACGTCTGAGCGCCGACGCGTCCGAGTCTGGTTCGGTGAGCACGTGATCGCCGACTACAACGCGGAGCCCGCGTTGGCCGAGCGGTACGCCCACGCCATGAGCCGACGGTTCGCCGGACTGCGGGTCACCAACGACCCGATGCCGATCACCGACCGTCTCCCCGACCCCCTGCCCGGCGAGCGCATGTGGGACGTAGCACCCCGCTGAGCCACTCGTGACCTCGTTCGAGGCACCCAGGCCAGTGCGAACTGGTCGGCGGCAAGCGGGCGTTGGCGTTCTGCTCCCCGCTTGCCGCCAACTCTCCCCTGAATGCGCCTGAGCTGATCAAGCCGGTACTGCGGATTCCCTGTCACCGCAGCACCACCGAACGTCCGCACCGAGCCCTCCCCATGTTCTCGGTGCGGACGTTTCTTTTCCCGCCGGGTGTCGAGGTGTGTCGGGTTGCTCCGACGTTGGGGGTGGGAGCTGATCGGCAGCTCCGGAACCCGAGGAGAGCAGATGGAACGCCCCGTTCTGAACAGCATGTTGCTGGGCAGCACCGATCCCGAGCGGCTGAAGACCTGGTACCGCGACGGCTTCCACGCGAAGGTCGACGGTTACGGCAACCTCGATCTGGGCGGCTTCGGCCTGGTGATCGAACACCGGGACGACGTCGCCGCCAGCGCACCCGAGCCCGGCCGGTTCATCGTGAACTTCGCGGTCGACGACATCCACGCCGCCGCCGCTCACCTGCGCGCGCTGAACGTCACCTGGCTGGTCGAACCCGAGGACCGCGGCATCGGCCTCTTCGCCACCCTGGTCGACCCCGACGGCAACTATGTCCAGCTGATCCAGATGAAACCCGAGTACTACGCCAACCGCTGAACCCCGCACTCCCACGACCTAGCCCCGCGAGTCATCCCCGCGAGCGAGCTGATCCGCCCGGCTCGGTCGTCGGAGGGAATTCGGGGCACACCCGATAAGCCAGACTGGGGCCGTGGCAGGAGTGGTCGACGGGTGGCTGGCGCGGCTGGGGATCCCCGGACCGCGCCCGATGGACCGTGCGATCGACATCGGTCTCGTCCTCGCGGTCGCGATCGCCTCGGCGGTGCCCTTCGTCGATCGCGGGCCAGGCACGGTCACGGCGTACGGGGTGGTGTTCAACGTCGCGACGGTGGTCCCGCTGCTCTGGCGGCGGCGGGCGCCGTTCGCGGTGATGGTGATCGTCGGGATCGCGGCGACGCTCGTCTCCCTGCATCACCGTCCGGGGCAGAATCTGCAGTACGCCGGTCTGCTGGCGATCTACACCGTTGCGAGCCTGGGCCGGAAACGCTGGCAGCGGATCGGGGTGCTGGTCGTCATCGTGATCACGTTCCCGCCGGCCTCGTTGCTGCTGAAGGACAACGAACTCGACGAGTTCATGTTCACCATGTTGCTTCCGCTGGCCGCGTTCCTGCTCGGCTCGCTCGAACGCACTCGGCGCGAGCACGCCGAGACCCTTCGCCAGCATGCCGAGACGCTGCGCGAGCGGGCCGATCAGCTCGAGCGTGAACGCCGGGCCGAGGCCGCCCGCGCCGCTGCCGAGGAGCGGGCCCGGGTCGCCCGGGACATGCACGACATCCTGGCGCACGCGGTCAGTCTCATGGTCGTACAGGCCGAGGCCGGACCCGTCGTCGTACGGACCGATCCGGACAAGGCCGAGCGGTCGTTCGACGCGATCGCGGAGGCCGGGCGGGACGCGATGGCCCAGCTGCGACGGCTGCTCGGTGTCCTGAAGGCCGACGAGGCGCAGCGGTTGCCTCAGCCGACGTTGGGTGAGCTGCCGGCGCTCGTTCACCCCGGGGCCACGCTGACCGAGACCGGTGAACGGCGGCCGTTGACGCCGGACACCGAGATCGCGGTGTACCGGATCGTCCAGGAGGCGCTCACCAATACCGTCAAGCATGCCCGCGCCCAGCACGTCGCAGTACGGCTGAGCTGGGCGCCGGATGAGCTCGAGCTGTTCGTCACCGACGACGGTCAGGGGCCGCAGGCAACAATTGCCGGTGGCCACGGGTTGGTCGGGATCAGGGAACGGGCGGCGGCGTGCGGCGGTACCGCGGAGGCCGGTCCACGACCAGAAGGCGGCTTCGAGGTCCGCGCGCGACTGCCCTACCTAGAAGGAGACCGATGATCCGGGTGGTGCTGGCGGACGATCAGGAACTCGTGCGGAGCGGATTCGCGATGATCCTCGACGCACAGCCCGATATCGAGGTGGTCGGCGAAGCGGGTGACGGCGCCCAGGCGGTGGAGTTGGTGCGCGCACTACGGCCCGAGGTGGCGCTCCTCGACGTACGGATGCCGCGAACCGACGGACTCGCCGCGGCCCGGACGATCTGCGCCGGCACAGCGACGAAGGTGATCATGCTGACCACGTTCGACTCAGACGACTACGTGTACGACGCGCTGTACGCGGGGGCGAGTGGCTTCCTGCTCAAGGACGTCCGCCGCGACGACCTCGTCCACGCCGTTCGAGTGGTCGCGGCAGGGGAGTCCCTCCTCGCCCCGAGCGTGACGCGCCGGCTGATCGCAGACCTCACCCGCAACCGCCCCCGCAGTACGCCGGCCGCCCAGCTCGACGTCCTCACCGCCCGCGAACGCGAGACGCTGCTGCTGATCGGCCGAGGCCTTTCCAACGCCGAGATCGCCGCCGCGCTCACGGTCAGCGAGCACACCGTGAAGACCCACGTCAGCAACACCCTGACCAAACTCGGCCTCCGCGACCGCGTCCAAGCCGTCATCGCGGCGTACGAAACCGGCCTGATCACTCCAACGGGCTAGATGCCGGCGGGATCTCGCTCGCTCCGGCGATGTGGACGGCACGCGTCCGGCCGAAGCATGGCGGGTATGAACAAGATCCTTCTCACCGCACCGGCCCTCTTGGTTGCCTACGGCATCGTCCGGCTGATCGACGGCATCGACGGAAGTCACGGCCCCGGTCTCGCCTGGACCGTCGGCCACATGTTCATGCTGCTCGGATTCCTCCTGTACGCCGTGGTGCTGGTGCACCTGCGCGGTCTGGTGCGGCGTCCTCGGTGGCAGGCCTCGGTCGCGATGACGGCCGGCCTGATCGGGGTGCTGGCCTTTGTCCGGGTGATCGTGATCGACCTGATCGTCGGATTCCGGGCCGCCGACCGGCCGGAGATGTCGCGGATCGGCGACGAGTACGACCGCTGGCCGGGCAACCTCGGCATCTACGACCTGGCGTACACAGTCGGCCCGGTGCTCTTCCTCCTCGGCCTCCTGACCTTGGCGATCCTGTTGGTGAGAGCTCACCGGTTGCCGATCTGGTCGCCCCTCCTGCTGGTCCTCGGGTTCGTAGTGATCACCGTCAACCTCGACCTGATGCCGCTCGGCGGTGCGCTGCTACTGGCCGCGATCGTTCCGCTCACCAGGACTGTCCGACCGTTGGTGAATGCTGGGTGACGTGATCGAGGAGTTCCGGATCGAAGTATCGCAGGCCGAGCTCGACGACCTGCGGGACCGGCTCGCCCGTGTCCGTTGGCCACGGACCCTGCCCGGCGATGGCTGGGACCGCGGCGTACCACCGACGTACCTGCGCCACGTCGTCCGCTACTGGCTGGACTCCTACGACTGGCGCGACTGGGAGGCCCGGCTCAACTCATACCCTCAGTACACGACCGTCATCGACGACCAACGCATCCACTTCCTGCACGTCCGCTCACCCGAACCCGATGCGCTCCCACTGATCCTGACCCACGGTTGGCCCGGATCCATCGCGGAGTTCCTCGACGTTCTCGGACCGCTCACCGACCCACGCTCGTACGGCGCCGACCCCGCCGACGCGTTCCACATCGTCGCCCCATCCATCCCCGGCCACGGCTTCTCCGTCCCACTCGACCAACCCGGCTGGAACCACCTCCACATCGCGCACGCGTGGGCGGACCTGATGAGCCTCCTGGGGTACGAGCAGTACGGCGCGCAGGGCGGCGACACCGGTTCGGTCGTGTCCCCGTTGCTCGGCCGGATCGCCCCGGACCACGTCATCGGCGTACACATCAACGGCGGTCTCGCCTTCCCGGCTGGGGATCTCGGCGAGCTCGGCCCCCGTGATCAGGCCAAGCTCGAGTTCGCCGAACACATCCGCGCGACCGGCACCGGGTACGCCGAACTGCAGTCGACCAAGCCGCAAACCGTCTCGCATGCGCTCGCGGATTCCCCGGTCGGCCAGCTGGCCTGGATCCTGGAGAAGTTCCACGACTGGACGGATCCCGCCAGGTCGCTCCCCGAGGAGGCCGTTGCCCTCGACCACATTCTCACCGACGTCTGCCTGTACTGGTTCACCAACACCAGTTCAACCTCAGCCAACCTGTACTACGAAAACCGCCACCCACCGCAACCGCAGCCGTCGCTCGCGCGATCTGCAGTGCCCACCGGTGTCGCCGTCTTCCCGACCGATCCGGCCATGCGGCACGTGCTCGAGCGCGACCACACCATCTCCCACTGGACCGAATACGACCGCGGCGGCCACTTCGCCGCCCTCGAAGCCCCCGACCTCCTCGTCAGCGACATCCGCACCTTCTTCCGCGCACTGCGCGCGATCTAGCGGGCGTCTGAGCTTCTGCGATCGAAGACCAGGTGGCGGAGGCCGGCCGCTTCCTCCATTAGATACGGCCCGATCTGCGGAGGCAGGAGCTGCACGTCGACCAAGTCAGCGATGCGAACCCAGCGGAAGTGGTGCTCGTGGGCAGCGTTCTCCTTCGGTAGCTCCGGGGAGAGCCCCTCCGGCCACTCGACCGCGTAGTAGAAGCAGATCTCCTGGTGCAGCGTGCCGTTCAAGGTCAGCATGTCCTCGGTGACCAGCAGCAGCTCACCGGCGGTCAGCTCGAGATGCATCTCCTCGCGGAGCTCACGGACGACGGCGGTCGCCGCACTCTCGCCGAACTCGACCTTCCCGCCGGGCAGGTACCAGCCGTCCAGCCCGTCGGTCGTGCACAGCAGGATCCGGTCGCCGTCGCGAACGATGGCCGCGCCCCGCAGTTTGAAGTTGCCGTCCGGACCCGTCCACGCGATGTTCTGGTGGCCGTCCGGACCCGTCCAGGCGAGGTTCTGTTCGTCCACTCCGGCCTTTCAGTAGTCTGCCGCGTCGAAGGCGCGGCGGGCGTGGTCGAGGCCCTCGCGGTTCTCGGCGGGGTCGGCGATGCCAGTGCGGATGTCGTTCGAGCAGCGCCAGGCGAAATAGGCGGCCTGGACGGCCCATCGGATGCGGAGGAACGCGGTCAGGCCGGTCTCGACCTCGTTGGCCAACCCGGGGCGTTGATCGAGGTACGCCGGTACGACGTGGTCCGGTGCGCCACCGGCGTACATGACGGCCGACGCTACGTCGTACAGGAGCGGACCGCGCATGGCGGATCCCCAGTCGATCAGGGCGACCTCACCGTCGGGCTGCCGTAGGAAGGCCTCCGCGGCCGGATCTCCGTGCAGCCAGGCCCAGGACACCCCGTCGAGCGCTCGGACGCCCTCGAGCGCGCCCTCGACGGCTGGGCGGATCCACTCCTCCAGGTCCAGGTACTCGTCCAACTGCGTCACCAGGTGAAGCCAGTCCTCCAGCTCTCCCGGCGGAGTGGCTGACACGCGGTGCACCCGCCCGAGCAGATCCCCGACGGTCCGCTGATCCTCGACTGTCCCCGTCAGCGGCTGGCCGCCGACGTACTCCAGCACCCCGATCAGCCGGTCCTCGACCCGCTCGACCGTTTGCCGCGACTTGCTCGGCACCGGACGCCCTGTGACCAGCCCCGCATCAGCCAGCCTGGCTGCGAGTTCCAGACCCGCCGCGAAGGACTCATCCGCCGCGTCCACGGACTTCACCACCACCCGCCAACCGTCCGCGGCGGCAAGCCACACGGCCGAGTTCATCCCGCCGGTCAAGGCCTCCACCTGCGTCGGCTTCAGATCCCACCGCTCCAGCAACACCCCGGCGACGTCCACCAGCCCCACCCTGCCAGCCCGCCCACCGCACCCGCACCAGATTTTCAGCCGGCTGAGGTCTCAGCAATAGGAACGGCACCTGACATCAGAACCGAAGGTCGCCTTCGCACGACTGACTGCTGCAACGGGAGAAGCCGGTCGTCCAACCCGAAGCCCGGCAAGGAAAGCCTGCGGAGGTACCGTGCCGCGACGGATCCACCACCGCTCGGCGGGCGTAGGCCAACTGATCCCGAAGTGCAGGTGCGCAGGCGTGAAACGTGCGCTGCCGGTCTGTCCCGTCAGCCCGAGTACTTGCCCGGCCCGGACCTGTACGCCGGGACGGATCCCCGCGCCGATGGTCGACAGATGTGAGCCGTAATACCGAACGCCGTCCCGCCCGACGACCGACACCGCAAGCCCGCCGCGCTCGCTCCCGACATTCGTCCGCGGATCCCATCGATCCACCCGGCTGACCTCGTCCACCTGACCGTCAACAGGCGAGACAAACCGGCAACCAACCCGCACGAAGATGTCAGCGGCCGCATAGTCATGATGCGAAGCCGACGCCGAAGCCGAACACCCCTGAATCGGAAACACATAGATCGGAGCACGCGTCGGCGTGACAACCTGCGATGGCGTGGTCGGGGCAACCGTGACCGTCCGAGGCAGCTCCGAATTGACCGGCGACTCCACCTGCTCCGACGACCTCGACCTGCCGACAACAGCCAGCACGACGAGCCCGATCGCGACAACTGTCACGACCGCCAGTCCGTAGCGGAAACGGTTCATCCGAAGAACATCTCATGGTCATCGGAAAGGGCGATGATCCCGGCGGATTCCGCCATCCGAGAGGAAGCACGATGGGACACTCCCACGACCAGCACGGTCACAGTCACGCGCACGGTCACGCCCACGACCATTCCCACGGTCACACCTGCGGGCACGATCACGATCACGATCACCCGAACACGGAGCTGGACGCCGCGACGCTGGCCGCGCTGGACGAGTCGATCCCGGACCAGGACCTCTCGCCGACCGAGGTGAGCCGCCGTACGCTGCTGCGCTCGGCCGGCATCCTCGGCGGAACCGCCGCGCTCGCCGTCACCGGCGCCCAGGCCGCTGCCGCCGCGACCCCGCAGACCGTGCCCGGCTGGATCTTCCAGGAGGGCAAGCGGCCGAACCACTGGCTCGCCGGTGACCACCACATCCACACCCAGTTCAGCTCCGATGCGATGTACCGGGTGATCGACCAGGCCCGCCACGCCGCGGCGTACGGGCTGGACTGGCTCGTCATCACCGACCACGGCGGCGCCACGCACGCGCGGATCGGCGTCGACCTGGTGAACCCGCAGATCAAGGCGGCCCGGTCGGAGTTGCGGGACACGCTGATCTTCCAGGGCTTCGAGTGGAACATCCCGGCCGCCGAGCACGGCACGATCTTCGTCGCGCCGGGCAGTCGTGAGGTCGAGGTCCTGAAGCAGTTCGAGAACGACTACGACGGCAGCGTCAAGAACGCAAGCTCGAACAGCCCGGCCAACGAGGCGCTCGCGGTCTCCGGCATCCAGTGGCTCGGCCAGCAGGTTGACCAGCGCCGGGTGCAGGACGCGCTGTTCCTGGCGAACCACCCGGCCCGCAACGGTATCGACAGCCCGCACGAGATCCGCAACTGGCGCGACGCCGACCCGCGAATCGCCGTCGGCTTCGAGGGTGCACCGGGTCACCAGGCCGCGGGTCTGCCTGCTTCGATTGGCGGTGCGTCGGCTCGCGGCTTCTACGGCAACTCGCCGAACGCGAACTCCTTCCCCGGCTACCCGGCCGAGTCGTACCGGACCTGGGGCGGCTTCGACTGGTTCACCTCGACCGTCGGCGGTCTGTGGGACAGCCTGCTGGCCGAGGGCAAGCCGTGGTGGATCAGCGCGAACTCCGACTCGCACACGAACTGGAACGAGACCGCTCGCCGCCCCGACGGGTCGAGCCAGGACCAGTTCAACCGCGACGGCCGGTACATGGACCCCGTCTACGGCAACGCCGCCAACAAGACCGCGGGCGACTTCTGGCCCGGCTACTACAGCCGCACCCACGTCGGCACCGAGCGGCGCGACTACCTGTCGGTGATGGAGGGCCTGCGGGCCGGCCGGATGTGGGTCGACCACGGCATGCTCGCCAAGGGCGTCGAGGTCGAGGTCCGTGAGGTCGGCCGCAAGTACGGCGAGTCGCTGGGCGGCGCGCTCCTGGTCCGCCGGGGCCGCCCGGTCGAACTCGTCGTCCGCATCACCACCCAGACGATGCCGAACTGGGCCAACTTCCTGCCGACCCTGAACCGGGTGGATGCGATCCGCGGCGCGGTCAAGGGTGCGGTGAGCGACCGGGACACTTTCACCGCGCCCGACACCAAGGTCGTCCGGCAGTGGGACACCTCCGGCAAGCGCGGCACGTTCGAGCTGGTGCTGCCGCTCGGCGAGGCGGAGGAGCCGTTCTACGTCCGCGTCCGCGGGACCGACGGGAACCGCAGCCAGCCGGGCTACCTCGGCGCGGCGATCGACCCGGCGGGCCCCAAGCTCGACGTGGTCGGCGACGCGGACCCGTGGGTCGACCTGTGGTTCTACACGAACCCGATCTGGGTGCTGCCGAAGAAGTGATCCCTGAAAAATGATCATCGCCGTCGACGCGAACAGCCGCGACGCCGTCGAGGCCGAGCATCTGTTGCACGAATTGCTGAGCCCTCTTCCCGGCTCCGTGTCCATGCCGGTCGTCGCCTGCACCCACGTGGTGTCGGGCGGCGACCGGCCGCACCTGGCTGTCTCGATCTCCAGTACTACGGACCTGAGCGACCACGTTCGTACGTGGTGCGCCGACCGCGCCGTCGGCTCGGCCATCACCCACCCGGGCGCATCCGAACCGGAGTTGGCCGGCCCAAGCGAACTCGTCCGCGGCGCCTACCTGGCCGCAGTCGAGTGCGCCCTCGGGACGACGGGCCGCCTGGTCAGGTGGCCCGGCCGGGAGCAGGCCCAAGGAATCCTCACCGCAGCCGAACTCCGCGATCGGTGCGGAATCGACGACGTAGAAGCCCTCGGCAACCTCCCGGTCGAGGACGATTCCCGCATCGACACCCGCGACTTCGTCCGCCCGATCCGCCGCGCAGGCCGCGTCGTCCTCCAGGTCCAACCGGCGGCGGGAGGCGTCCTCATCCCTTTCGAACCAGAACACCAACAAAAGTGCTGCGCGGACCACTAGTCACCAGGTCCGCACCGGCGTCGGGAAGACAGTTGTCACAAATCGGAGGGCGACCTGGTCTGGGCTGGTGAACCGAAAGGACACCCGATGAAAACCCTCCTCGTCACCGGCGGCACCGGCTCACTCGGCCGGCCGACCGTCGAACACCTCCGCGCCGCCGGTCACACGGTCCGGGTCCTCAGCCGCCGGACCGGACCAGGCCTCGTCACCGGCGACCTGACCACGGGCGACGGCATCGGCGCGGCTGTCGACGGCGTCGACACGATCGTCCACCTCGCGACTGGGCTCGGACGGCGGGACGTCCAGCAGACCCGCAACCTGCTCGCTGCCGCTCCGGCGACGACGCCCGTCGTGTACATGTCGATCGCCGGCATCGACCGGATCCCCCTGTCGTACTACCGCTACAAGCTCGAGGCCGAGCGGCTGGTCGAATCCCGGGCGGCGCACACGATCCTGCGGGCCACCCAGTTCCACAACCTGCTCGACCGGGTCTTCAGCCTGAAGGTGCCGGCCATCTTGGCGCCGGCGGCCACGCTGCAGCCGATCGCGGTCGAGGATGTCGCCGTACGCCTGACCGAGCTCGTCGCCGAGCCTGTCAGCGGCCGGGCGCCGGATATCGGTGGGCCGGAAAGCCGGCCGCTGCCGGAGCTCGCCCGTGCCTGGAGAGCCGCGCGGGGATCACGGCGGCCGGTGGTGCCGGTGCGCGTCCCGGGCAAGATGTTCCGGGCCTTCAGGGACGGCGCCGCGCTCGTCGACGGACCGCCGTACGGGCGGATCACCTTCGGCGAGTACTTGGCATGAAGACCTACGTGCGAACCGTGCTGGTGATCTTCGCCGTCTTCGAGCTGGTCCTCGGGCTCTGGCTCACGTTCGCCCCGAGGACGTTCTACGACCATGTGCCGACAGTCGACTGGGATCCGCCGTACAACGACCACCTGTTCCACGACCTCGGTGGTACGTCCCTCGGTCTCGGGATCGTCCTGGCCGCTGCCGCGATCCGCCTCGACCGCTACCTCGCGGGAATCGCTCTGCTGGCCTATCTCGCATTCACGGTGTCGCACCTGGTCTTCCACCTCGGCCATCTGGAAGGCGGCGAGCCCGGCTGGTCGATCGTGCTCACGGTCACCGTGAGCCTGATGGTCCTGGTCCCAGCGAGCGCCTTGATCGGTGCCCGCAAGCTGACTTGACGACTATGACAATAGGACTCCACTGACCTCGAACGCCTCATCCCTCCGAAATCAGAACTGCTGCGCGGACCACTAACCGCCCCCGGCACCGCCACCGCCGAAGTCGTTGAGCGACAGTTTGTCGCGGCTGACTCCGCACGGCAGACACAGCTGGTAGCGCTGGCCTTCCTCGTTTCGCATGTTCTTCCAGCTGTGTAAGCCGAGAAGACACTGCAGCGGCTTCTTCATCTTTCGACGCTAGGTCCGCGTTCCGGATGTGGGAACAGCTCAGAGGCGAGCGTCCCAGGCACCCGCGTCACGCAGTACGTCGGGAAGCTCGCCGATGACACCTAATCGTTGGGTGCAGCGGGTCAGGGCGACGTAGAGATCACGCAAGCCGCGCGGCGACTCCAGCGTGATGCCCTCGGGATCGACGACCAAAACCGAGTCGAACTCCAGACCCTTCGCGCCCGCGACCGTCAGCACGGTGACGTCCGCCAACCCGCCGACCGCCTCCTGGACCAGCTCCAGCCGCAGCCGCGACGTGATCACCCCGACCTGCCCGTGCTGGACCTCCTCACCAGCGACCTTGCTCACGTACGCCGCCTGGTCCGCGGCCGCGACGTCGACATGCCACGGCTTCACCCCCGTTGACCGGACGGACTGCGGCGCCTTCGCCGTGGGGTCGATCTCACGCAGTACGTGGCCGGCCAAATCCATCACCTCGGCCGGCGTGCGGTAGTTCATCGTCAGCTCCGCCAGCCGCCAGCGATCGGCGAAGATCGGCGCAAGCGCGTTCCGCCAACTCGTCCCCCCACCGGCCGCACCGGTCTGGGCGACATCGCCGACCAGCGTCATCGAGCGCAGCGGGCACCGCCGGGCGATGGCCCGCCACGCCATCGGCGACAACTCCTGGGCCTCGTCGACGATCACATGCCCGTAGGTCCAGCGCCGATCCGCGCCGGCCCGCTCCGCGAGGGTGCGGTCGTCTTCGGCCTCGTATCGCGCGGCCAGTGCCTCCGCGTCGAGGATGTCCTTGGCCGTCAGGATCTCCGACTCGTCGTCCTCGTCGAAGTCGGTCGAACCCGAACCGCTGAGGAGATCGAGAGACCCTTGCGCATAGGCGATCTCGCGGGCTCGTTCCGCGCGCAGCCGGGCCGCTTCCTGGCCGTCGTCGCCGAGCAGCTCGGCCGCCTCGTCGAGAAGCGGAACGTCGGCGGGACTCCAGTCGTCGCCGTACCGGAGCAGGTGTTCGCGATCGAGTGGACTCAACTGCGGAGCCGCCGCGGCCAGGCGATCCTCGTCGCCGTACAGGTCGAGCAGGAGCTGCTGCGGGCTGAGGTTGGGCCAGAGCCGGTGCAGTAGTTCCTGGACGGCCGGCTCGGCGGTCACCTCGTTGCGGAGTTCTTCCAGGTCGTAGTCGTCGAGCAGGTTCTCCCCGCCGAGCGGGTCGGCGCCGATGATGTCGGCGTACTGGTCGGTGAGCGCGTCGATGATCTCGGTCAGGAAGAACGGGCGCGCCTGGTTGTGCGGCAGCCTGCGGGCGCGGGCCCTGCCGCCTGCCTCGGCGACGACGGTCGGATCCAGCCGCAGTACGGTCCGCTCGACTGTGACGTGGACGGGCTGGTCGGGCACCCATTGCCGGTCGGCGACCGCCTTGGCAATCACCTCGGCAAGTTCGGCGCGGCCCTTGACCTCGGCGGCCTCGGCGGATTCGGGCCGGCTCGCCGTGAGTCCGGGGTACAGCTCGGCGATCGTGACCAGCCGGACGCCGTCCTCACCGAGGGACGGGAGCACCTGGCCGATGAACTTCAGGAACGTCGGATTCGGGCCGACGACCAGAATTCCGCGCTTTTCCAGCTGGGCCCGATGGGTATACAGCAGGAATGCGGCCCGGTGCAGCGCGATCGCGGTCTTGCCGGTGCCGGGACCACCCTGGACGACGAGGATTCCGGCCAGCCCGGAACGGATGATCCGGTCCTGGTCGGCCTGGATCGTCTGCACGATCGACTCCATCGTCCCGGTCCGGCGAGCTTCGAGTGCCTTCAGCAGCACCGCCTCGCCGATCACGCCGGTACCGGCCTGGGACGCGCCGGCCGCGGTCCGCTCGAGGTCGAGCTGCTCGTCCTGTATGTCGACCACCCGGCGCAGGCGGGTCTGGATATGCCGGCGGCGAACGATGCCCTGGTTGTGCACCGCGGTGGCGACGTAGAACGGCCGGGCGACCGGGGCACGCCAGTCCACCAGCAGCGGTTCGTAGTCCTCGTCGTGCAGACCGATCCGGCCGATATGCAGGACTTCGCCGTCCACGTCGTCCAGCCGGCCGAAGTACAGGCCCTCCTCGGCGGCGTTGAGCCGGGCCAGCCGGGCGCCCAGATCACGGACCCGGCCGTCCCGCTGGTGCAGGGCCTGCCTGTTCCGGGTCCCGGCCACCTGCTCGTCGCCGCGGCGCGCCTCGGTCCGCTCCCGCTCGCGGTCGAGGGTTTCGTAGAAAGTCGTCAGGTGAACCTGTTCAGCCTGGACCGGATTCTGCAATTCCAACCCCTTGTGATAAACTACGCTGCGCCGGTTCCCGGAGAGCCCAGCTGATATTTGAAAGCATCGGCTGTGGTAATTCCCCGGTAGTAGCCGCAAAATCCAGCCACAAATCCTTGAGTTTATCGCATTCCGCCCTTTTCACCACCTGCCCGGACGGGCACCATCTGGGCATGACGGTCCATCACATCGTCCCGCCGTACCTGCTCGAACGCCTCGAGCAGACCGCGGACGACCCGACCCTGCGGGCTCGTTACCGGCAGTCGCTCGACCATGACGCGATGTTCCGGACCAGGCCCGCAGCGTCAACCACCGAAGCACCTGCGGCTCCAACAACCGAAGCACCTGCAGCCGAAGGGGCCGAAGCGTCCGAGGCCCAGGGTGAGGCAGCGGCGCCCAGTCCGCAACGAGCCATCCACGATGCCGAACACGAGACCGCACTCCCCGGCAACCTGGTCCGGAGCGAAGGCGATCCCGACGTGCCTGACACCGCGGTCAACGAGTCGTACGACGGACTCGGCGCGACCTGGTCGCTGTTCCACGAGTGCTTCGGCCGCGACTCGATCGATGGCGCCGGCGTCCCGCTGATCTCGACCGTCCACTTCGACCGGGATTACGTGAACGCCTTCTGGAACGGCGAGCAGATGGTCTTCGGCGACGGTGACGGCGTGATCTTCCGCTCGTTCACCAGTTCGATCGACATCACCGGTCACGAACTCACCCACGGCGTGGTCCAGCACACCGCCGGTCTGGCCTACGAAGGCCAGGCCGGTGCACTCACTGAGTCCCTCTGCGACGTCTTCGGATCGCTGGCCAAACAACACCACCTCGGCCAAGCCGGCACCGAGGCCGACTGGATCATCGGCGCCGGCATCTTCACCGACGGGGTCGCCGGTGTCGGCATCCGATCCCTCGCCCAGCCCGGTTCGGCGTACGACGATCCGCGGTTGGGCCGTGATCCGCAGCCGTCCCACATGTCGGATTACGTCGACACCGAAGACGACAACGGCGGCGTACACCTCAACTCCGGAATCCCCAACCACGCCTTCTACCTGGTCGCCACCACGCTCGGCGGCAACGCATACGAGGACCCCGGCCGCATCTGGTACACGACCCTGACCTCCGGCGACCTCCCCGCGACCTGCACCTTCGCCCAGTTCGCAGCCGCAACCCAGCAAACCGCCGAAAGCCTCTTCGGCCCCGAATCCCCCCAAGCCCAAGCAGTAACCACCGCCTGGACCCAGGTCGGCGTACTCCCTACCGCCACGCCCAGCCGCACCGAGTCGATCGACCTGATGCGCGCCGCCCAAACCGGCCTAGACACCAGCACCCCACCAGCCCCCGCCAGCCCAACTCCCACGCCCACTCCAACCCCGACCCCGCCGACCCCGACCCCCCCGACCTCGACCCCCCCGACCTCGACCCCCCCGACCTCGACCCCGCCGACCCCGAGTGACTCGGCGCCAAGCCCGCCAACTCCAGCGCCCCCGAGTCCGCCCGACTCGACCCCGGAACCTCCGGCGACCGACGAGCCGCCCGGTGAGACGGCGAATTGACCTCAAGTTCTGTTGAGGTAATACGGTCCGGTCCGTGACCGTTCATCCCCTCCGGCTCGCGCTGCTGGTGCGCAGTGCCGAGGCCGGCCGTTTCGGCACCACGATCGCCGATTGGTTCTCAGGGTTGGTGGACCAGCGCAGCGACTTCAAGCTCGACCTCATCGATCTCGCCCGCACTCCACACACCGCGTTGCCCGGGCGAATCGCCGAGGCCGACGCGGTCGTGATCATCACTCCGGAGTACAACCACGCCTACCCCGGCGAACTCAAGTCCGCGATCGACGCGGTCCGCCGACCGTGGTACGGCAAGCCCATCGCCTTCATCGTGTACGGCGGCCGCTCCCGCGGACTCCGCGCGGCCGAACAACTCCGCCTCGTCTTCGGCGAACTCCACGCCGTCACCCTGCGCGAGACCCTCAGCTTCCACCAGCTCCCCGGCTGCTTCACCGAATCCGGCGAGCCCACCGAACCCGGCACCACCGAGGCCGCCACCACCCTGCTCGACCATCTCGCCTGGTGGTCCCGAGCCCTCCGCGACGCCCGCGCCGCAACCCCTTACCCCGCCTAACCGCTCTCCAGCCGGTGCTTGAGAGCCTGCAGGTTGGCCGGCGAGTCCTTGGCCGCCTGCCGCCGGGCAATCAGCGCGAATAACCTGCCGACGCCCCGCCCGACGAAATCCAGCTCGAGCGTGACCCGGGTCCCCGTGCCAGACGGTTCGACCCGGAGCGTGCCGTCCGGACGAACCGGCCCCGTGGTCACCTGGAACCGGAAGCTCTTCCCAGGCTCGTACTCGACGATCTGGTACGGCGCCTTCACCGTCATCCCCGGTCCGACCCGCCGCGTCTCGATCCCGCGCGTCCCCACCTGGATCGGCCCCTCGGTCAGCATCTCGACCTCGACGATCGCGGCCTGCCACTCGCCGTGCCTGGCCAGATCCTCCACATACGCGGCGACATCCTCCGGCGCCCGATCGATCGCCACACTCTCGACCACATCAGCCATCGTGATCCCCTTCCCCAGCCGACACCCCGTCCGTCAACCTGGCAGTTCAAACGCTAGACCTCGAACCATCGAAGGAATAGGTACCGAACCGCCGCTGTTGAGGCTTGAACGTGACCGGTGAACCCATGCCCCTGTCCGTGCTCGACCTCTCGCCGGTACCGACGGGGAGCCGGCCGTCGCAGGCGCTGCACGAGACCCTCGAACTCGCCCGGACCGCCGAGGCCGCCGGATACCACCGGTACTGGCTGGCCGAGCACCACAACATCGCGAGCGTGGTGAGTTCGAGTCCTGAGGTGATGATCGCGGCCGTGGCGGCGGCGACGTCGACCATCCGGGTCGGCTCCGGCGGCATCATGTTGCCGAACCACTCACCGTTGAAGGTGGCCGAGACGTTCCGCGTCCTGGCCGGCCTGCACCCCGACCGGATCGACCTGGGTCTCGGCCGCGCGCCCGGCACCGACCAGCGGACCGCGCTCGCGTTGCGCCGTAGCCGGGAGGCGCTCACCGCCGACGACTTCCCCGAGCAGTACGCCGAACTGCGCGCATACGCGGAGGGATTCCCGGCCGGTCACCCGTTCGCCCCGATCTCGGCGCAGCCGAGCGACGTACCGCTGCCGCCGGTGTGGATCCTCGGTTCCAGCGCGTACGGCGGTCAGGCGGCCGCCGCGCTCGGCACGGGGTTCGCGTACGCCGGACACTTCGGCAACCTCGATCCGGCCGAGGTGATGCAGGCCTATCGCGAAAACTTCCAGCCGTCCGACCATCAGTCCGAGCCGCACGCGATCCTCGCCCTCGCCGCGATCGTCGCCGAGACCGAGGAACGCGCCGCCCAGTTGGCCCGCGCGAACGCCCTCTCGATGCTCCGCCTCCGGTCCGGTCGCCCCGGACCGCTGCCGTCACCCGAGGAGGCCGCGGCCTACCCGTGGTCCGAGGCCGAGGAAGCCGCGGTCGAGGAGTGGGCCGGCCTGGTCTCCGTCGGCACCCCCGACCAGGTCGCCGCCGACCTGGCCCGCCGCGCCAAAGCTGCCGGTGCCGATGAACTGATCATCACCACCAACATCCACAACCCCACCGAACGCCGCCACTCCTACCAACTCCTCGCCACCACCTGGGGCCTCAAGCCCCGGTAACTCGTGGTCGGCCGGACCGCCAGGCCATCACAATCGGCGAGGCGCTGGCTGGGTGAGCGTGGTCGACCCCAGGACCGGGGCGTATTGATGTGCTGGCGGTCCGCAGATCAACCTCGACCGCGCGAACGAGCTGGTTGTCCACATGGATGTCAGGTGACGCGGACGTGCTCGAAGATCAGGCTCGTCTCGGCGTGGACGACCGCGGGGTCCGTGGTCAGGTGATCCAGCACGAAGTCGCGGAGCGCGTCCGACGACGCCACCGCCACGTGCAGCAAGTAGTCGTTCGCGCCGCTGACATGAAATAGCGCGAGTACGCCGGGCAGCCGCGTCGCCTGTGCCCGGAAGCGATCCGCGTCCTCGCGTGAGTGGGTGCCGATCCGGATCGCGATCATCGCCTGCAGCGGTTGGCCGAGCGCGCCGAGGTCGACGTCCGCGTGGAAACCGCGGATCACCCCGCGATCGCGGAGTGCCCGGACCCGGGCCAGGCAGGTCGACGGGGCGATCCCGGTCGCCTCGGCGAGGGCGTTGTTCGGCATCCGGCCGTCCGCCGCGAGCAGCCGGACCAGTTCCAGGTCGACCTCGTCGAGCCCGGCCGGCGCCGCCCGAGGGGCCGGTCCGGGCGTCCGACGATCCTTCGGCATGACTCCACTGTAGGCGCCATCCACAGAATCCACAGCGTGTGGACAGACCTGTGGACGAATTTTCTTCGGAACTCTTGCGCATCTTTCGCAGAAGATTCCACTCTGTGTGCGACCGGAAGGATGCCCGATGTCTCAGCCCGACACCCGCGCGGTTCACGCCGGCCGCGACGACCTGACCGCTCTCGGGGTACACGTCCCGCCGATCGACCTGAGCACGACGTACCCGCTGCCCGACGTCGCCGCT
The DNA here is from genome assembly GCF_004361855.1 of Kribbella caucasensis. Classification (GTDB taxonomy): domain Bacteria; phylum Actinomycetota; class Actinomycetes; order Propionibacteriales; family Kribbellaceae; genus Kribbella; species Kribbella caucasensis. Next base: position 530,273 of record NZ_SNWQ01000001.1, on the reverse strand, counting down.
GGCGGCGCGGCGTACGACTGGCTGGCGCAGGGCAACGCGCCGCGGCAGCCCGACAGCCTCGTCTACCAGCGCCTGTGGAACCCGAACGTCGCCCGCTTCGAACAGGCCCTCGCCGAGCTCGAGTACTGCGACGGCGCGGTCGCGTTCGGTTCCGGAATGGCCGCGCTCTCCGCCTGCCTGCTCGCTACGGTCGTCGCCGGCAAACCCCACGTGGTCGCCGTCCGCCCCTTGTACGGCGGCACCGACCACCTGTTATCCACAGGCATCCTCGGTACGACGGTGACGTGGGCGACGCCATCCACAGTCGCGGACGCGATCCGGCGAAACGACCGGGGCGGTGGGGTAGGGGAGGAATCCAGCACGGGGGCTGGTACTGGTCGAGACGCCGGCCAACCCGACCGTTGACCTCGTCGACATCGCGGACGTGATCCGCCAGGCCGGTGACGTCGCCGTGGTTGTGGACAACACGTTCGCGACGCCCGTGCTGCAGCAGCCGCGTCGGCAGGGTGCCGCGATGGTGTTGCACTCGGCAACGAAGTACCTGGGTGGTCACGGCGACGTGATGGGCGGCGTGGTCGCGGGGACAACCGAGTGGGTCGCGCGACTGCGTCAGGTCCGGGCGATCACTGGTGCGCTGCTGTACCCGCTGGCGGCGTACGAGCTGCACAGGGGACTGCAGACGCTGCCGATCCGGGTGCGGGCGCAGCAGGCGGGAGCGGCGAAGGTCGCCGACTGGCTGAGCACCCATCCGGCTGTGGACAACGCGTACTACCCAGGCCTGGCCGAGTGCGATCCACAGGGACTGGTCGGGCGGCAGCAGGCGGGGCCGGGCGCGGTACTGGCGTTCACCACGAGCGCCGCCGAGCAGGTGCTGAGCCGACTGCGGTTGATTACGCACGCGGTGTCCCTGGGCGGCGTGGACACCCTGATCCAGCACCCGGCCGGCCTGACCCACCGCCTGGTCGCCGACGAGGCCCGACCCGGCCGCAACCTGCTCCGCCTCAGCATCGGCCTGGAAGACCCCGACGATCTGGTCCGCGACCTCCACCAGGCCCTCGCCTGAGCCCGTCCCCGCCGCGCGCCCCGACCGAGCCCGGTCCACCCGACCGCCCGCGAGCCGCAGGCTCAGGCGGCGACCGGTGCCGGGGTTGTCAGGACCTGGTCGATGATTCCGTAGTCGAGTGCCTCGGCTGGGGTGAACCAGCGGTCCCGGTCGAAGTCGGTCTCGATCCGGTCGATCGGCTGCCCGGTCCGTTCGCTCAGCAGCCTGGCCAGGTCCTTCTTGGCCAGCAGCGCCTGCTCCGCCTGCGTCTTGATGTCCGTCGCCGTCCCGCCCATTCCGCCGGTCGGCTGGTGCATCATGATCCGCGAGTGCGGCAGCGCGAACCGCTTGCCCGGCGTACCGCAGGTCAGCAGCACCTGTCCCATCGAGGCGACCAGCCCCATCGCATACGTCGCGACGTCGTTGCCGATGAAGTTCATCGTGTCGTAGATCGCCAGCCCGGCCGACACCGATCCGCCCGGCGAGTTGATGTACAGCGAGATGTCAGCCTTCGGGTCCTCGGCGTTCAGCAGCAGCAACTGGGCGCACAGGGCGTTGGCGTTCTCGTCCTTGATCTCCTCGCCGAGGACGAGGATCCGCTGCCAGAGCAGCCGCTGGTAGATGTGGTTCTCGAGGGCATTCGGTGCTTTGGTCTCGCTCATGGGTTCCAGCCTGGGCCGGGACCGGCCGGAGTACGCCGAAATCTGCCCGTGGCAGATCTGCCCACCGCAGACCTGACCGGGATGGCACACTCGGTACAGGACGAACAGGAGCCGAGGAGGCCAGACGTGTTGCTACGCCAGGTGATCGGGAACGTCTTCCGCCGACTGCGGCGCGAGCGGGGGATCACCCTGCGCGAGCTGGCCGAGCTCGCCCAGGTGTCGGTGCCGTACCTGTCCGAGATCGAGCGCGGCCGGAAGGAACCGTCCTCGGAGATCCTCGCGGCGATCTGCCGGGCCCTCGAACTTGAGCTGACCGACCTGCTCGCCGAGGTGCAGTTCGACCTGACCACCGCGGTCCGCGCGACCCTGCCGGTCCGGCTGCAGACTGCCGCGATCCGGGTCACCGACTCCACTCCACAGCGCATCCAGTCGTCCCCGTCGTCGGTCTCCACCTCCGCTCAGGCGTTCGCTCTCGTCGCGTAGGACGTGCTCCTGTACAGCAACCCGTCCGCGAGGTCGTGGCGGACCACGCCTGCGCCGGCCGAGGTGCTGGCTTTCCACCAGAGCCTGGCCGACTACCGCCCGACCCCACTGCACGAGGTGCCCGCACTGGCCCGCGAGCTGGGAGTCGGCCGCGTGCTGGTGAAGGACGAGTCTCGTCGGCTCGGTCTGCCGGCGTTCAAGGCGCTCGGTGCGTGGTGGGCGATCCACTGCGCCTTGTCAGAACACCCGGAGGCCGCGGAGCTCGTCACGGCCACCGATGGCAACCACGGTCGCGCTGTCGCCCGGCGAGCCCGGATGCTCGGACTGCGGTCGCACGTGTTCATCCCCTCCGTCGTACCTGATCCAGCTGTTGAGGCGATCCGATTGGAGGGCGCCACCGTGACAGTCCTACCCGGCTCGTACGACGATGCTGTGGTTGCCGCCGCTGCGGAGGCGACCGACCAGAGTCTCTTGATCCAGGATTCGGCCTGGCCTGGTTACGAGGTGATCCCGCAGTACATCGTCGACGGCTACTCGACGCTGTTCCGCGAGATCGACGTGTCGCCCGACCTGGTCGTCGTACCGATGGGTGTCGGGTCGGCGGCGCAGGCGGCAGTCACGCACTACCGCAGTGGTCCTGTAGCGCCTGCTGTGCTCGGGGTGGAGCCTGCGCGAGCCGCGTGCGTCACCAGCAGCCTGCTGGCAGGGGAGTTGGTAACTGTGGACACCGGTACGACCGTCATGGCCGGACTGAACTGCGGTACTCCGTCCAGCCTCGCTTGGCCTGTACTGCGCGACGGGCTGGACGCCGCGGTCACAGTTGAGGAGGCGGAGGCGATCAAGGCAGTGGAGGACCTCGAAGCGGCTGGGATCTCGTCCGGACCGAGTGGCGCCGCGACATTGGCCGGCCTGCGTGCGGCCCGCGACGCGCTCGACCTCGACGTCCGCAGCACCGTCGTCCTCATCAGCACGGAAGGCCGCCAGGACGGAAGCTAGTGGTCAGCACGGAACTGGATCGACAGCCGGACGCCCGATCGGGCAGGCTCGCACCATGGAGCTCAGAGTCCGCTTTCCTGTCGACGATCGCGAACTGTCGACTCTGCACGCGCTCGCCTTCGAGTCGCCGGTCTCGGTGCAGCCTTGGGGAGCGCGGCTGGAACGGCACGCGCTCACCTGGGTGGGTGCCTTCAGCAACGATCGGCTGATCGGCTTCGTCCAGGTCTGCTGGGACGGCGGCGCGCACGCCTTCGTACTGGACACGGCAGTGCACCCGGAATACGGCCGGAAGGGCATCGGCAAGGAACTGGTCGCGGCCGCGGCCGAGGAAGCCCGGGCAGCCGGCTGCGAATGGCTGCACGTCGACTACGAACCACACCTCACCGCCTTCTACGTCGAGGCCTGCGGTTTCACCCCGACCGAGGCGGCGCTGCTCAAGCTCCGCTGAGTGCGGTCAGCCGTTCGGCCTGAGTGCGGTCAGCCGTTCGGTGGAGATGCACGAGATCAGGCACCGCTCCTTGGCGTCACCGAGCAGCTCAGCGGTCCACCTCGTGAACCCGCCGTCGCCGAGTTCTCCATCGGTCGTGGCGATGCCGATCGCCGCATCCGCGTAGTAGTTGGAACCCTTCTCCCGCTCGGTGTCCTCCGCGAACTCCGTCTTCAGCGCCGGACGCACGGTGTCCACGATCCGCTCTCGTACTGCGCTCGGCCCGAACGTGGTGAAGTTGAACCGCGCCCGCTCCCCGAGTACGTCATGCCAGAAGCCCAGGTGGTCGAGCAGCAGTTGCGCCTCGGTCCGGGCCGATCCGGTGTCCCGTGCGCTCGACACCAACGCGAACAACTGGAAGTGGGCGAACAACCCCGGCGCGTCCTCCCGCTGCGCACGGACCACGCGCTGACAGGTCGCCAGGTCCACCCGGTCCGCGCCCGCGCGGCGTCGTACGGCGGCTTCGAGGGCGAGAACGTTGGTCGGGTCGCTGGCCACTTCGGTGTTGCGGATGGTGCTGACGACCTTGTCCTGGTTGACCGTCGCCACGGCCGAGCACGTGCCGAGCGGAGTCAGTGGCGACAGCTCCAAGCCGACGAATTGATCCGGTAGGAGCTCCCACAGCCGCGCCTGGGTCCGGGCCAGTTTGCGCGGATCCGTTGTGGACGGCTGCACGAAGCGGTCGGCTCGCCACCTGTCGATCACGCGCGCCGGGGACACCTTCGCCGCGCGCTGCCGACTGATATCCAGCAGGAGACTCTGCAACTCGGACGGGCTCAGGCCGTCGACCAGACTGTCCCGGAGGTTCGTCGGCAGCTTGCGCCAGACTCGTTCGCTCGCACCACTCATACGCCTACCCTGACCGATCGGTCGCTCTTGGTGCCCCCCCATTTATGCTCTGTACCAACTAGTATGTACGAGTCCTTCGAGAGGAGTGGGCATGTACGCGATGCAGTACGAGGTGGCGTTGCCGGCGGACTACGACATGGGGATCATCCGGCGGCGGGTGGAGACAAAGGGGGCCGCCACGGACGGTTTCGATGGGCTGGGGGTGAAGGCGTACCTGGTGCAGGATCGGGCGAACGGGGCGATGGTGAACCAGTACGCGCCCTTCTACCTGTGGAACTCGTCGGCGGCAATGGGCCGGTTCCTGTTCGGGGGCGGGTTCTTCAGTGGGATCTGCGAGTCGTTCGGACGACCGATCGTGCGGCAGTGGACTGGTGCGCAGGCGTTGGCCGGGCCGGATGTGGATCAGCCGGCGGTGGCGGCGACGAAGCACACCTGGTCGTTGGAGCCCGATGTGGATCCGGCTCTGCCGGTCGGGGAGGCGCTCGAATCCCTTCGTGAGCGGGTGGCGATGGGCGGGGTGCACAGCTCGGCGATCGCGCTGGATCCGACGCGATGGGAGCTCGTGCAGTTCACGCTGTGGAGTGGCGAGCCCGGGATCGTGCCGGGGACCCGCTACCAGGTGCTGCACTTATCCACACCCGGGACAAAAGATCTTTTGGCCGGCTGACTTCGCGGTTATTTTCTAAGCATGAGATACCCAAGCCCGCACCTTTGACGCCCAGACAACCTAGCCGCTCAGCACCCACTCGTCCGTCGACCGGGAGGGGTGCGATGAGCGCCGTACCGTCGAGCCTGTCCGCCCGGATCATCGCCTTCGAGGCGTTGCAGGACTTCATCCCGCTGTATCCGCTGTACCAGTTGCTGTTCACGGATCACGGGTTGTCGGCCGCGGAAGTCTCGACCCTGTTCATCATCTGGTCGACGACCTCGTTCCTGCTCGAGGTGCCCTCGGGCGCTTGGGCGGACGTGTTCTCGCGCCGCAAGCTGCTGATGCTCGGCGCGTTCCTCTCCGGTCTCGGGTACGCCGCGTGGATCGTGCTGCCCTCGTTCGCCGGATTCGCGCTCGGCTTCGTCCTCTGGGGAACCAGTTCCGCGCTGATCTCCGGAACCTTCGAAGCCTTCGCGTACGACGAGTTGGCCGCGCGCGGGTCGACCTCGAAGTACGCGGGGTTGCTCGGGAAGGCCCGGGCGGCCGCGTTGGTCATGAACCTGGCCGCGACGTTGCTGGCGGCTCCGTTGTACCAGCTGGGCGGATACGTGCTCGCCGGTGTGGTGAGCGTGTCCAGTTGTCTGCTGCAGGTTGTTGTTGCGATGTCCTTGCCGGAGGCGGCCCAGGTCGCCACGGCCGACGAGACGGAGGAGGTGGAGCCTGGTACCGGGCGTGGTGCGCTCGGGCGGTACCGGCTGATGCTGCGCTCGGGTCTGACCGAGGTGGCCTCGAACCGGACCGTTCGGAAGGCGGTCGCGCTGGTCGCGTTGCTGGGTGGATTCCTGGCGTTCGACGAGTACTTCCCGCTGCTGGCGAGGGAGGTCGGCGCGTCGACCGTGTTGGTGCCGTTGCTGATCGCGGGAACCGTGGCGGCTCAGGCGATCGGCGGTGCCCTCGCGGGACCGGCGTACACGCTGCGCGCGTCGTACTTCGCGGTCGGGCTGGGGCTGACGGCCGCGCTGATCGCATGGGGTTCGCTGAGCGGGACGGCCGCCGGCTTCGTGCCGATCGCGGTCGGCTACGGCGTGATGCAGCTCGTCATCGTAGTGGCCGAGGCGCGATTGCAGGACTCGATCGAGGGTCCGGCGCGTGCCACGGTGACGTCGGTGTCAGGCTTCTTCGCTGAGGTGTTCGCGGTCACGGTCTACGCGGGCTTCGCCCTCGGATCGGTCTGGTTCACCCTGCCAATCCTGATGGCCGCCCTCACCGTGCCGGTGGTCCTGACCGCCGCAATCACCCCATCCGCCCTACCCGCACCCGCCAACCGAGAGGAGCAACCCTCAGAGTCTGAGGAACCTGCCCACTGATATCCAGCACAGCTCAACCTTGGGGGTGGGGGGTGGGCCCAGGGCGAGGGGCCGAAGGCTGCTGGGGCGACCTTGGGCACCGGCTGGTCACGTTTCGCGCCGAGATGCGCCTGGTGGGTTCTCAAGGTCGGGTCGCGCTTAACGCGGTCGCCACGCCGGGGACCTTGAACAACATCGCGGGACCGTGAACACGAAATACCTCGTCCGAGGTCTCGGCAACTTGTTCATGGTTCCACGCGCACCCCAGTCGAGAGGTGAGGGGTGGGGTGAGGGGGCGAGGCGAGGTGGAGGCGAGAGCCGAGGTGTAAACCGATGGGACGTGTCGGGTGGTCCCGAGGCGTTCGGACAATTCGGTGTTGGCCGAAGTGGGGGCGGCCTACGATCCTGGGGTGACGACGATGGGTGGGGCGCGGGGGCGGGCTGAAGGACGGCAAGGGGTGTTGGCGGCCGGGGCTGCGGTGGTGACGGTGGTGCTGTGGGCTTCGGCGTTTGTGGCGATTCGGCATGTGGGGCACGAGTTTTCGGCGGGTGCGCTGTCGCTCGGGCGCTTACTGGTGGGAAGTTTGTTGCTCGGGGCAATGGTATTCACCCGGCCGCGGAGGTGGCCGGCGAAGGGGGACTGGAAGCCGCTGCTCGTCTGCGGTCTGCTCTGGTTCGGGGTCTACAACGTCGCGCTGAACGCGGCCGAGCAACGCCTCGACGCCGGGACCGCGGCGATGCTCGTCAACGTCGGCCCGCTCCTGATCGCACTACTGGCGGGGTTCCTGCTCGGTGAGGGCTTCCCTCGTCAGTTGGTGATCGGCAGCGTCGCGGCCTTCGGTGGTGTGGTTCTGATCGGCACCTCGTCGTCGGAGGGCCGCGCTGAGACCTGGGGTGTGGTGCTCTGTGTGGCCGCCGCGGTCTCGTACGCGATCGGCGTGGTTTCGCAGAAGCCGCTCCTGGCCCGGCTGCCCGCCCTGGAAGTCACCTGGCTCGCCTGCACCATCGGCGCGATCAGTTGCCTCCCGTTCGCTCCCACCTTGATCCGCGAGGCAGGCGATGCACGTCCTGCAACGATCTGGTGGGTCATCTTCCTGGGCGCCTTTCCGACCGCCCTGGCCTTCACCACCTGGGCGTTCGCGCTGGCGAGGACGAGTGCCGGCCGGATGGGCGCGACGACGTACCTGGTGCCTCCGTTGACGATCTTCCTGGGCTGGCTGCTGCTGGACGAATCCCCGGCGCCATTGGCCTACGCGGGCGGCGCGCTCTGCCTGATCGGCGTCGCCATCTCCCGCCTCAAGCCGAAGAGAACCGCACACCCAGCCGACGAAACCGCGCCTGCGCCGGATTGAGGGCGGTGGGTCAGGTCCAGGTCTTCTGGATGCCGTGGACGAGGACTGTGAGGGCGGACTCGAAGCCGGTGTCGAAGTCGTAGTGCAGGCCCTCGCGACCCAGGTCCCGGACTACGCGGCTCAACGTCGGTGCCTTGCCGGCAGGCAGGTTGTCGACTCGGTCGAGTAGGTCCGGGGCGAGCTCGAACGTGTCGGCGCGGACCGCGGTCTCGCCGAGCATGAAGCCGTGGATGAAGTCGACGATCGTGTTGACCGCTTCGAAAATCTGCCGGGATGCGAGTCCGCCCCGGTCCAGCGCGCGGTAGAACGGCTCGACTGTGGTGACCACGACCTCCGAAACGGCCGAGGTGTCCGAGAGGATCTGCAGGGCCAGGTTCGGATGCGCTCGCAATGCATCGCGGTACGCGCGGGCCGCGGCCTTCAACTCCTCCTGCCACGGCACGTCTTCGCGGGGCGGGGCCGACTCGAGGTCGGCGAAGACCAGCTCGGCCAGTCCACCGAAGACCGCCGCCTTGTTCGGCAGATGGTGGTAGATCGACATCGGGTTCACCCCGAGGGTCGAGGCCAGCCGCCGCATCGTCATCGCGTCGACGCCCTCGTCGTCCACGATCCGCAGCGCCGCGCGCAGGATCGCCTCCCGGCTCAACCGTCCCTCGCCCGCCCGGGGCCGGCCGGATCGGTGCGGCTTGCGAGCGTTAATCATACGTCGTATGGTACAGAAATCATACGGTGTATGGCTACTGTGGGAGGATGATCATGACGAAGCCGCTGGCAGGCAAGGTCGCGCTGGTGACGGGCGGTTCTCGAGCCGCCGGCCGGGGGACCGCCGTGGAGTTGGGTGCGGCTGGCGCGACGGTGTACGTGACCGGCCGGACCACGCGGGCGCAGCGGTCGGAGATGGATCGGCCGGAGACGATCGAGGAGACGGCCGAGTTGGTGGATCGCGCCGGCGGCCGCGGCATTGCCGTACAGGTGGACCATCTGGAGGCTGATCAGGTCCGGGAGCTGGTCGCGCGGATCGAGCGGGAGCAGGGTGCGCTGCATGTCCTGGTCAACGACATCTTCGGGGCGACCACGATCGAGTGGGACAAGACGGTGTGGGAGTCGTCGCTCGATGTCGGGATGCGGACGTTCCGGTTGGCGGTGGACACCCATGTGATCACCAGCCATTTCGCGCTGCCCTTGCTGATCAAGGAGCCGGGCGGACTGGTCATCGAGATGACCGATGGCACCGACGAGTACAACGCGGTGAACTACCGGAACTCCTTCTTCTACGACCTCTCGAAGGCCACGGTGAACCGGATGGGCTTCTCCCTGGCCCACGAGCTCGAACCGTACGGCGCGACCGCGGTCTCCCTGACGCCGGGCTGGATGCGTTCCGAGGCGATGCTCGACGCGTTCGGGGTCACCGAGGCGAACTGGCGCGACGCGACCGAACGCATCCCGCACTTCGCGATCTCCGAGTCCCCGTCGTACGTCGGTCGCGCGGTCGCCGCCCTCGCCGCGGATCCGGACCGGTCGCGGTGGAACGGCCAGTCTCTCTCCAGTGGACAGCTCGCCAAGGTGTACGGCTTCACCGACCTCGACGGCAGCCGGCCCGACGCCTGGCGGTACATGGTCGAGGTCCAGGACCCGGGCAAACCCGCCGACACCACGGGCTACCGCTGACCATCAGATCCGATGAAGCCCACAGGGTTGGGCGCCGGTCGCCGACGTTGACAGGGGCACCGCTTTGGCCTGGTCTGTCAGCGGCAGGTGTGGGTGGGCGGCCGCAATCGGAAGGCCGGTGGCGGCCGCGAGTCGCAGGATGTCGCGGCGTGAGGTGACAGCCACAGCGGCATCGCGCTCGTAGACATATGTGAGCCCTGGCCACCGTGCCTGCGCCGGATGAACCAGTACGTCGCCGCCGAGCACAGCGCGATCCGTGAGGACGGACTGATGCCCAGGTGTGTGCCCCGGCGTCGGCAGCAACCGCAGTCCGCCTACTTCGGTCTCACCATCGACCGCCCGCAGTTGCCCGGCCGCCGCGATCGGCTGGATCAGGTTCCGGTACGTCGCGCCGGTGTGCGCGTGGTCGACCTCAGCCTGCTGCACCACGTACGTCGCATTCGGGAAGCGCGGGCGATCGCCATCGGTGTTCCAGCCGGCGTGATCGAGATGGATGTGGGTGAGGATCACCGTGTCGATCTCCTCGACGCCAACCCCGGCCGCGTCCAGCAGACGGGGAAGTCGTCCGGTGGTCCCAAGCCAGTCCGCTGCCTCACCACCCGCGGGCCCGATACCCGTATCCACCAGCACGGCACCGCGTTCAGAAGTCACCAGATAGCTGTGGAAGTGCAGCAACCATCCGCCATCGGCTGCGACGTTGCCCGGCAGATGAGCCTCCGTCCACGTTTGGTGCTCCGCTGACCACCCTGGCAAGGCATCCTCGATCGCCTCGGGGAACACGGCCACCGCATCGCACAACACCGTCACATCCACCCGCCAAGTCTCACCCGTCCGGGACGTGAACGGGCTCAGGTGAGGAGCATCCAGGCGGCGAGGGTGGTCATCAGGAGGGCGATGGTGCCGTCGAGGACCTGCCAGGCGCGGGGACGAGCGAAGACCGGCGCGAGTTTGCGGGCCAGGAAGCCCAGGGCGAAGAACCAGGTGAAGCTCGCGAGCACGGCACCGAAGCCGTAGAACCAGCGGCCGTCGGTGCCACGTTGATTCGCGAGCGAGCCGAGCAGGACGACCGTGTCGAGGTAGACGTGTGGGTTGAGGAAGGTGAAGCCGAGGCAGGTCAGGAGGACGCTGCGCAACGCGGCTGGGACATGGTCGGCGGGGCTCATGGTCCCGGGCGCGACCGCTCGCCGCGCCGCGAGCACGGCGTACCCGAACAGGAAGGCGGCGCCGAAGTACTTGGCGATGGTGAGGGCGAGCGGGGCGCCGGTGAAGAGGGCGCCGAGGCCGGCGATGCCGCCGCTGATCAGCAGGGCGTCCGCGAGGGCGCAGGTCAGGACCACCGGCAGCACGTGTTCGCGGCGCAGGCCCTGTCGCAGGACGAAGGCGTTCTGCGATCCGATCGCGATGATCAGGGACAACGACGTGGCGAAGCCGGCAAGGAGGGGCATGAGTCAACCGTAGGAACGTTCGCGCTGAGGCTCCAGCTAAAGATTCTTCATCGTGATTAGCAGAGCTTCATAGACTGGATGACGTGCAGATCGACTCGGCCCAGTTGGAGACCTTCGCGGCGATCATCGACGAAGGCAGTTTCGAGGCGGCCGCGCGGCGGTTGCGGATCACGCCGTCGGCCGTGAGTCAGCGGATGAAAGCGTTGGAGAGCAGACTCGGGCAGGTTCTGGTGCAGCGCGGCAAACCGACGCGAAGTACCGAGGCCGGTCAGGCGTTGCTGCGGCTGGCGCGTCAGGTCTCGCTGCTCGAGGTCGAGGCGATCGCGGCGGTCAAGGGCAAGGTGGAAGGACTCCGGTTGCCCATCGCGGTGAACGCCGACTCCTTGAATGGATGGTTCCTTCCCGCTCTGCTCGCCGTACCGCCGGAACTGGTGACCGCGTTCGACCTGCGGCAGGAGGATCAGGATCACTCCGCCGAACTGCTCCGCGACGGCACGGTGCTCGCGGCGGTGACGGCCGATCCGCGGCCGGTTCAAGGCTGCCGGGTGCAGGCGCTCGGACGGATGCGGTACTTGTCGATCGCCACCCCCGAGTACGCCGACCGTTGGCTGGCCGGCCGGCCTCTCGCCGAGGCTCTCGCGGTCGCCCCGATGACGGTGTTCAACTCGAAGGACACGTTGCAGCATCGGTTGCTCCGCAAGGTCACCCGGCGCCGGCTGGATCCGCCGGTGCACTCGATCCCGGCGTCCGGCCCGTTCGTACGCGCGATCCGGCTCGGGCTGGGCTGGGGGATGATCGAGGAGGAACTGGTCGAGGACGACCTGGCTGCCGGCCGCCTGGTCGAGGTTGCCAAGGGCAAGTATGTGGACGTGCCGCTGTACTGGCAGCACTGGAAGCTCGACTCGCCGGTGCTGGCCGCCTTCACCGACGCGGTGCTGCAGGCTGCGGAGGCAGGGCTTCGTACTCCTTGAGGTCGACCGCATTGCCTACTTTCAAAGGCATCTCGTCGATCAGTCGTCGCCACGGCAGGTAGGGCAGTAGCCGGAAGGTGAGATTCCGGACCGCGAGGAATGCCCTGCTGCCAGGAATCAACCAGCGGGCGCCGTTGACGGCTTGCTTCTGCGATGCCGCGACGAACCCGCGCATCACCTCGTCGTATTTGGTGAAGGCCCGCCTGTGGTCGCCGCCGGCCGCGTGGAGTTCGCCGGCCAGGACGTAGTGCCCCGCGTCGGATGTCATTTGGCGCTTGCGGCGCCCAGGCACGCACCTCGCCGCGTTGGAGAAGCATCCACGATGAACCCCGCATCGAGGACGCTTCTCCGCCTTGCGATGCACGCACCTGGACACCGCAATCACTCAAATGACATCCGACGCGGGGCACTGGGCGCCGACGATCCCGAGACTGGTACCCATGCCCGACAGCGGTGAGGCACAGTAGCCCGCATCGCCGATCGACCGCCGGTTCCGGGGAGGCGAAGTAGAACATCGCCTTCGCTTCGGTGTTGTCGCGGGCACTGTAGGTACCGACAGTCTTGCCCGGCACGGTGAGGAATCGCCCGGTGTGGTCGAGGCCGAGGTGGTTCGGGACTGTGTAGACGGACGCGTAGTAGCCGAGTTGATGGCTGCACGTCTCCTCGGGACCGAAGGCGAGTGCGCGCACGTTCGAGTGCAGTCCGTCGGCGCCGATCACCAGGTCGAACCGGCGCGACCCACCGCGTTCGAGAACCACTTGTACGCCGTCTTCGTCCTGCTCGAGCGACGCGATCGAGTCGTCGAAGAGGTACTCCACGTCGGCCCGCGTCGCGGCGTACAGGATCTCGACGAGGTCACCGCGGAGGAGCTCGAGCTCACCGCTGAACGCCTCGGGTGCTGTCGTGGCGACGGGCCGGCCGGACTTGTTGACGTAGACCATGCCGCCCATGCGGGTGGCGCGTGCCCGGGCGGCGGGGAGCAGGCCCATCCGGTCGAGCACCGTCAAGGACGCGCCGCGGAAGTCGACCGCGTAACCGCCGGGCCGGGGCGCCGGGGCTCGTTCGACGACGGTCGGGGTGAAGCCGAACCGCCGCAACCAGTAGGCCAGCGCTGGGCCGGCCACGCTCGCACCTGAGATCAGAGTCGTCGTCATGCCGTCGACTGTACAGGTGTCTTAGACGGACGTGCAAGACGTTCGTTTCGACTAGGATCCCGGCCATGGGCAACCGGGAGGCGCTGATCGAGGGCGCCAAGACGTGTCTGCGGGAGAAGGGGTACACGCGCACCACGGCGCGAGACATCGCGACCGCCGCCGGGGTGAGCCTGGCCGCGATCGGGTACCACTTCGGCTCGAAGGACGCGCTGCTGAACGAGGCAATGCGGCAAGCGCTGAACGAGTGGGGCGAACAGGTCGCCACCGCGATGACCGTCGGCCAGGACACTGAGGGGGATCGAGCTCGGGCGGCGGGCAGTGTTGCCCGGGATCGGTTCGTGGCGACTTGGCGGTTGGCTGTGGGGACGTTGTCGAACCCGAGTGCGCGGGCGTTGTGGTCCACGCAGTTCGAGGTGTTGAGTCAGGGTGCGCACATGCCCGACTTGTTGAAGGAGCTGTCGTCGATGCAGGCCGAGGCGCGGGAGGGCGTGGCGACTCTGTTCGGGGCGGTGGATTCTGACACGGATCCCGTTACTGTCCAGCAGGTCGGGTCGTTTCTGCAGGCGCTGCTGCTCGGGGTTGTCGCGCTGTGGATGTTCGATCCGGCTCAGGCGCCGAAGGGCGAAGATCTTGCCAAGGCGATCGAGTTGATCGCCGCCCGTCTCACCACCAACTGATACCGGCTGTGGCTGGAAGGACTTTGATGAAGAAGGTTGTGCTGGTCGCGCTCGGGGTGCTGCTGAGTGCGTCCGGGGTGGTGTTTACCTTGCAGGGACTCGGCTACCTCGAGGGCAGCTCGATGACCGGCAGCAGCTTCTGGTCCATCGCCGGCCCGATCATCGCCGCAGCCGGAGTCTCCCTGCTCTACGTAACCTTCCGCGGCCCCCGCGCCCGCTGACGTCTGCGGCCGCCGGCCCCGGTCCCCGCGCTGACCATCGTCGGGGAGTGGGCCGGTCAGAGTGGGCGGTACATGACGTGGAGGCCTACGTAGCCGTGGGTGGGGTGGCGGAAGGTTTCGGGGACGGTGCCGATGATCTGGAAGCCGAGGTCCTGCCAGAGCTTGACCGCGGAGTGGTTCGTCTCGACCACGGCGTTGAACTGGATGGAGCGGAAGCCTTCCCGGGTGGCCCAGTCGATCATGTCCTGGCAGAGTACGCGGCCGACACCCTTGCCGCGGCTGGCGGCGTCGACCATGAAGCTGGCGCTGGCGACGTGGGCGCCGGGGCCGGGACGGTTCGGGTACATGTTCGCGCTGCCGAGAACGGTGCCGTCGGCATCGACCGCGACGGTGGTCCGGCTCAGTACCGCTGACGAGGGTGACATCCAGAGCGACCGGGCTTGTTCCTCGGTGAGGGCCGGATCGTAGGCGTAGGTCTCGCCGGCAGTGACGATCTCGTGGAAGAACGGCCAGATCGCCGGCCAGTCGTCCGCGGTCGCGTTCCTGATCTCCACAAACCCTCTCCGGTCCTAATCGCACAAGAGCACTCCGGCCGCAGTACGGGCAGTTCTGCGGCAGCGCGAGTGCGAAAAGCATCACGCTCTGAGCGGAGAATGCCAACTGGTTTGCGGTCCGGCCGAATAGACTCGCGGGGGATGACAAACACCGTTGTCCATGGGTTGCCGCGCTGGAGTCTGGCCGTGCCCCCGCTCGCTCTCGTCGTCCTGGTGCTGTCCTGGGGTCGTGATCTCGGGGCGGTACTCCTCATCCTCGTCTGTGCCGGTCTCGGTGCGGCTGTCATCGCGGCGGTGCACCACGCCGAGGTGGTCGCCCATCGCGTCGGCGAACCGTTCGGCACGCTGATCCTCGCGCTCGCGGTGACCGTGATCGAGGTCGCCCTGATCGTCACGCTGATGGCGTCGGGTGGGGACAAGGCTGCTTCGCTGGCGCGGGACCCTTGTTCGCCGCGGTGATGATCACCTGCAACGGCATCCTCGGGTTGTCGCTGGTGGTCGGTTCGCTGCGGCATCGGACGCAGAACTTCCGCGTGCATGCGTCGGGGAGTGCATTGGCGGTGATGGTCGCGTTGGTGACGCTGAGTCTGGTGCTGCCGACGTTCACCACCTCGACGCCGGGGCCGACGTTCAGTGGGACGCAGTTGGCGTTCGCCGGGGTGGTCTCGCTGGTGATGTACGGCGTGTTCGTGTTCGTGCAGACCGTTCGGCATCGGGACTACTTCCTCCCCGTGGAGCCGTCGCAGGCAGTCGTGGGAACTGCAGGCGCCAACGAGTCCGAGACCGCGGCGGGAGGTGAGCCCAAAGCGGCGGCGAGTGATGAGGTCGGCGCCGCGGTGGAGGGGGACGAGGGGAAGGACGTGGAGGAGGAGGAGACGCCTGCGGCGGCGCCGAGTGGGAAGGTGGCGCTGAGCAGTCTTGGGTTGTTGTTCCTCTGTCTGGTGGCGGTGGTGGGGCTCGCGAAGACGGTGTCGCCGAAGTTGGAGTCCGCGGTCGAATCGGCGGGTGCTCCGCTGGCCGTGGTCGGGGTGATCATCGCGCTGCTGGTGCTCCTTCCTGAGACGGTTGCGGCGGTCCGTGCCGCGCTTCGGAATCGGCTGCAGAACAGCCTCAACCTCGCGCTCGGGTCCGCCCTGGCGAGCATCGGGCTGACGATCCCCGCGATCGCCGTGGCGTCGATCTGGCTGAGCGGTCCGTTGGTTCTCGGTCTGGGCGGCAAGGAGCTGGTGCTGTTCGCGCTGATCGTGGTGATCAGCATGCTGACGCTGGCGACCGGGCGGGCGACGCTCTTGCAGGGTGTCGTGCATCTGATGGTGTTCTGCTCCTTCGTCTTCCTGGCGGTGAGCCCGTGAAGTCGGAACACGAGTTCTTCGCCATCAATCAGGTCCCCTGGACCGAGGCCGGCCCCGGGATCACCCAGCGGCTGCTGAGCAATGACCCCGAGGACGGCACGCTGACCAGGCTGGCCCGCTGGGCGCCCGGGACCCAGACCACCGACGAGGTGATCCGGCACGAGTACTTCGAGGAGGTCTACCTGCTCGAAGGCTCGATCACCGACCTAACCCTCGGCCAAACCTTCACCGTCGGGTACTACGCGGCCCGCCGCCCCGGCATGCCCCACGGCCCCTACCGCACCGACGACGGCTGCACCATGCTCGAAATCCACCACCACGGCTGATCCTCCCGGCGAGGTTCCACCACTACGGCTGATCCGCCGGCGACGTGAGGGCCGCTTGGTGGCGTCAGGAGGTGGTGGGTTCTGAGGTGGTGGCTTCTAGGGAGGCCAGGTAGGTGACTACCTCCTGTTGGTGGTTGTGTTCGGCCCAACTGCGTGGGGTGCCGTTGTATTGGGGGTCTCGTGTGGTGGGGTCGGCGCCGAGCTCGATCAGCGTGCGGACTGTGGCTAGGTGACCATGGAAGGCGGCCTGGTGGAGTGGGGTGGTCATGCCGCAAACATTCAGGTTGAAGCCGAGGTCCTTCAGCGGTCGGAGCGCCTCGGTCCGGCCGAGCTCGGCCGCGCGGAGCGGAAGGTAGGGGTTGCGGTCCACCGCGCGACGAGCGAGCTCTGGTGAGGCGGTCGCCGGTTCGCCGCGCATGGCTGCCGCGAAGACCTCATGGACGTCGTCGAGCGGCGGCGCGCCCCGCTCGCGGAGCATGGTGGCGATCTCGGTGTGACCGGTGACCGCGGCCAACTCGTAGGCGCGGTGACCGCAGAAGATCGGGTGTTCGGTGCCGCGACCCTCGACGTCGACGCCGGCCTCGAGAACCAGCTCGACCCGATGCAGCAAACCCTCTGACGACGCGAAGACCAGTTCGTCTTCGAGCAATTGCTGCGGGGTCTGATGCGCCACAGTCAGGCGTTCATGCCACGGACCACCGTCACCACGTCCCAGGCCGAACTCCAACAGCAGCTCGAGATGGTCGTCCTCGTACGGCGGTGGGCAGCCTGGCCCGCAGTTGTACATCGTCTGGCTGTCGTTCGGATTCGCGCCGGCCTCCAACAGCAGGCGGGCCAGTGCGAGCCGGTCCTGATGCGGCGGTTGGTCGCCCTCGCCTCGCCCGAAGACACCGGTCAACGCGGTGAAGGGTGACGGCAGGGCCCTGCCAGAGATAACCCGCGTTCGGATCGGCACCCCGCGCCAGCAAGAGCCGAGCGATCTCCACCGAGGCGCCCGGCGTGATTTCGAGACGCGAATATGTCAAGTAGAGCAAGGGCTCCCAGCGAAACGGACCACCTTCGCGGCCGGCCAGAATCGGCTGCCGGTCCAACGCATCCCGGACCGTCTCCAGCTCGCCCGCGACGACCATGGTGTAGATGTTGCTCAAGGCAACTTCAGGGAACTCGTCCAGCAGCCGCCGGGCCGAGGTCTGCCGGGCGGGATCGTCCTGACCGTAGTGCAGCGTCGCCAGCTTGAGGAACTCGTCCGCGCGCTGGCCAGGTGTCTCCAATGGTCCGCCGACGGATTGCCGGTGCGGCGAGCGGCTGTACTGGTCGACCAGAGCGAGGTGGCGGCCCAATCGGGGCCAGCTCGGGAAGCCGTAGCTGCGGGCGATCACCAGCTGCGCGTCGGCCAGGTTGTCGACCGGATGGAACTCGCCGGCCAGGGCAACGGCTGACGGATCGCCCGAGCGGACCTGCTTGAGCAGGGTTTTCGCCTGGTTGCGCAGGTGTTCCAGGTTGGGGTCGTCGGGGAGTCTTCGGGTCGGCATAGCGACCTCCTCTCTGTGTGCCTGCTGTCCGCGTCGTCAGGCGAGAAAGGAGGTGAGCCAGGGGTCGCACACTCTCGTGTTCAGGTGGGCTGAGCCCTTCCCGCGGACCGGTGGCACCCTGAGTGCCTGCTCCAGATCGTAGCTGTCTGCCTGTCACCAGAGAAGATACGAGCCTGACGCCCGGACTCTTCGCAGCAATTTCCTCCCTGTGGACAAACCCCGATCCGCTGAGACCCAGCTCACCCGGGCCCCTACTTGAACATGTTCAAAATTGAGGTCTAGTCTCGCAGTGCCAGAGTTTTGAACGTGTTCAAGAAAGCTGAGGCAAGCCATGACGGTGGCGACGTACCTGATCTACATGCTGGTTTCCGTGCCGCTCACGGTGTGGGTGGCGCGCACGCTGAGCCGGAACGGGCGGATCTTCCTGGTCGACGTGTTCCACGGCAGCGAGGACTTCGCGGACGCGGTGAACCGGCTGCTGGTGGTCGGGTTCTACCTGGTCAACCTGGGATTCGTGACGCTGTTCCTGCGCACCGGCGACACCGTGATCGACGCCCGCGGCCTGATCGAGCAGCTGAGCGTGAAACTCGGCATCGTGATGGTCGTGCTCGGCGTCCTGCACCTGCTGAACGTGTGGATCTTCAACGCGATCCGCCGCCGCAGCCGGATCGACGAGATGACCAACCCGCCGGTCGCGCCGAACGGCTTCACGCCGCCCCCGCTCACCGGTACCGAGCAGCCGATGCCGTCGGGCTACTGACCGATGCGACAGTTGACGGTTCTGTACGACGCGCAGTGCGGCCTCTGCCGGCGGTTCAAGGGGTGGTTGGCCGCACAGCGACCGGCGCGGAACGCCAACGGCCAGGCAGTACGCCTGGTCTTCGTCCCAGCCGGATCCGCAGGGGCACGGCACCTGTTCCCGAAGCTGAACCACGCGGCGACCCTGCGCGAGGTGACAGTGGTCGCCGACGACGGGCGGGTGTACGTCGGCGACCGGGCGTGGATCGTGTGCCTCTGGGCGACCTGGGAGCACCGGCACACCGCAGTACGGCTGGCTAGTCCGGCGATGCGGCCGGTGGCGAAGGCGATGGTGCAGGCCGCGGCTGGTCTGCGGAGTTGGAACAGCGTCGGTGGTGGTGAGTTCAGAGAGGCGGGAGCGGAGGATGACTACGCTGACCGGTGTGACGGACAGTGCGACCGCCAAGGGTGAGCAGACCCGCGAGCTGATCCTGTCGACTGCCCTGCGGCTGTTCCGCGAACAGGGCTACGGCAAGACCACGATGCGTGCGATCGCCACCGAGGCGGGTGTGTCGGTCGGCAACGCGTACTACTACTTCGGTTCCAAAGAGCACCTCATGCAGGCGTACTACGACCACCTGCAGGCGCAGCACCAGGAAGTGGTCGACACGATCCTGGCCGAGGAGAAAGTGTTCACCCGGCGGCTCGGTGGGGTTCTCCATAGCTGGCTTGAGGTCGCGAGGCCGTACCACGAGTTCGCCGGGACATTCTTCAAGACAGCGGCCGAGCCGACGAGTCCGCTGTCGCCGTTCAGTGAGCAGTCCAAGCCGGCACGCGAGGCGAGTGTCGCCGTGTTCCGGCAGGTGGTGGATGGGTCCGACCTCAAGCTGCCGGCCGAGCTGAAGGCGGAGCTGCCTGAGCTGCTCTGGTTGATGCAGATGGGCATCGTGCTGTTCTGGGTGCACGACGACAGCCAGGACCTACGCCGGACGAGGGCGTTGATCGACCGATCCGTACCGCTGGTCGACCGCCTCCTCCGGCTGACCCGGATCCCGGGTGTCCGTGGGGTGGTCAACGACATCGTCGGTTTGGTCAGATCGGTCAAACCGTAGTCATTCGCCGGTCAGGCCGTCGATCCGTTCGCGGAGGAGGTCGGCGTGGCCGTTGTGGCGGGCGTACTCCTCGACCAGGTGGAGGTAGAGCCAGCGGACCGAGTACTCGCCGCGGCGGGGTCGCACGAAGATGTGGTCGAGGTCGTAGGAGTTAGCGATCTCGTCGGAGGTGCGGATGACCTCGCGGAAGTTGGCCAGGTCCTGCTCGGCGCGATCCGGGTCGACCAGGTCGAAGTCGCCGTCCGGGTGCTCGTCGGTCCACAGCTTGAGCTCAACCGGCCGGTTCGCCAGGCACAGCTGGAACCAGTACCGCTCCACCTCGGACAGGTGCCGGACCAGCCCGATCAGGCTCATCGTGGACGGCTGGATGCTCGCTCGCACCAACTGTTCACCTGTCAGCCCGGACGTCTTCCACAGCAGCGTGCCGCGGTGGTAATCGAGGAATCCCTGCAACAGTGCGCGTTCCCCGCCGATCTGCGGAGGGTCGGCCCGGAACGCGGACGTGGGATCTGTGGTCACAGCCGTGAAACCTACCGCGATGGAAATCACGCCGGGAAGTGAACCGGGGTGACCTATACTGATGGTGACGGTCCGCCCAGTTCTGCCTCGGACCATTTGGCAGTCGACCCCCACGCGCCGCGGCCACGTAGCCGCGCCGGGCAGGACGACCCTTATCGACTTCTCTTTGGAGTACTACATGGCGGTCAGCCGCCCCACGTCCACGTCCGATTCCCATCGAGCCCCGGAGACCCCGGCCCGCTCCCGTCGCCGCCGCCGTTCCGGCGCCCCCGGCAACAACTCCGCCCAGGCCGCGAACCCGGCCCAGGGCTCCACTGTCCAAGCCCAAAACACCACGCAGGGCAAAAACGCTGCCCAGGGCAACGATCTCGCACAGCGCGACGGACGCCGTACTGACGGTGGCCGTCGGCGTCGCTCCCGTACTACGACCGCGGATCGCGCCGCGTCCGCGGCAACCACGTCCGAAGTAACCACCTCCGCAGAGGCGTACGACGATGTCGTGGCGCTCGAGGTGCCGGAGGACCTGACCTTCGCCGACGTCGGCGTACCGGCCGAGCTGGTCGAGGCGCTGGCCGCGAACGGGGTGACCAAGCCGTTCCCGATCCAGGCGGCGACGTTGCCGGATTCGCTTGCAGGCAAGGATGTTCTCGGTCGTGGCCGGACCGGATCCGGGAAGACCTACGCGTTCGTCCTGCCTGTGCTGGCCAGGCTTGCCGCGAGCAACCAGAAGCGCCGGCCGAACCAGCCGCGGGCGCTGATCCTGGCGCCGACGCGTGAGCTGGCGACCCAGATCCAGGCGTCGATCACGCCGCTGACCGACGCGTTCGGCCTTCGCACGATGACGATCTTCGGCGGTGTCGGACACGCGCCGCAGATCACCGGCTTGCGTAAGGGTGTCGACATCGTCGTCGCCTGCCCCGGCCGGCTGGAGGATCACGTCAAGGCCGGGCACGCGAAGCTCGACGCGGTCGAGATCACCGTGCTCGACGAGGCCGACCACATGGCCGATCTCGGGTTCCTGCCCGCGGTCCGTCGTATCCTCGCGGCCACGCCGGAACGCGCCCAGCGGCTGCTGTTCTCGGCGACGCTCGACGCGGGAGTCGACGTACTCGTGCAGCGGTTCATGCACAACCCGGTCACGCACAGTGTCGACTCGGCCCAGTCGCCGGTCTCGAAGATGACGCACCACGTGCTGCACGTTCAGCCCGACGGCCGGCTGCCGGTTCTGGTCGACCTGACCGCGGCACCCGGTCGGACGCTCGTCTTCACCCGGACGAAGTACGGCGCGAAGGCGCTGACCAAGAAGCTGATCTCGCAGGGCGTTCCGGCGGTCGAGTTGCACGGCAACCTGTCGCAGGGCGCGCGGACCCGCAACCTGGAGGCGTTCTCGGACGGCTCCGCGAACACGCTGGTCGCCACGGACATCGCGGCTCGCGGTATCCACGTCGACGACGTGTCGCTGGTGATCCACGCCGACCCGCCGATCGAGCACAAGGCCTACCTGCACCGCTCGGGCCGTACTGCGCGTGCCGGGGCGGAGGGGACCGTGGTCACGCTGATGACCGACGACCAGGTCCGCGACGTCCGGGACCTCACCCGCAAGGCCGGTATCGCCCCGACTGTGACCAAGTTGGTCATCGGTGATCCGCTGCTGACCGAGCTCGCACCGGGCGAACGTAGCTTCGTGGAACCGCAGGTGAAGCCCGCCGGCGAGGTGCAGTCAGTACGGCGTACCGCGGGCGCGGGTGGCTCGTCAGGCGGCGGCCGTGGTCGCCGCGGGCGTGGATCCGGCTCCGGTCAGGGTGCCGGGCGTGCGTCCGGCGGTGGCCAGAGCGCGGGACGAGGGCCGGCTGTCGCTCCAGGACGCGGGTCCACGGGTGGTCAAGGATCGGGTCGTGGGTCCGGCGGTGGCCAGGGCTCGGGACGTGGGTCGGGCAAGGGCGGGCAGGCGCGTGGTGGGAACCGTGGCGGCTCGGGCGGTGGGTCGGGCCTGAGCTACAGCACGACGACACCTGGCTCGAACAGCCGGCCCGCAGGCGCAGCCGCGTTCTCCGCCGGTTCCCGCGCAGGCGCGTCCCGCAGGGGACGCTGACAAAACCCGGCAGGGCGGTAGCGTTCGGGGGTGGACACTGTTGCGCAGGTCTTTGTCGGGTTGGCTGGTGTGTTTCATCTCGCCGTCTTTGTGATGGAGAGCCTGCTGTTCCGCAAGCCGAGCACCTATCGCCGGTTTCTGGTGAAGTCGCCCGGAGGCGGCCGAGTCGGTTCGGCCGTGGGCGTTCAACCAGGGGTTCTACAACCTGTTCCTGGCGCTCGGCGCGCTCGGTGGGCTGATCGCGGGCGGCGACCGCGGTCACGCGATCGCGCTGTTCGCCTGTGCGTGCATGGCCGGCGCCGGGGTGGTCCTGGTGGCGTCGGACCGGCGGATGACCCGGCCGGCCGCGCTGCAGGCCGTGCCGCCGATCGTCGCCCTGGTGCTCGCCGCGGTTCTCTAAAACTTCAGGTGGACTTGAAGTCCACGGGTTGACTTAAAGCCCACTTGATGTCCGAGGGTTCTCGGCATGACCGCAACAGTTGAGGATCAGACCACCCGTCCCGCCGGGAGCCGGCCGACCGGTGTGATGGCGCCGGAGTACCGGGCGTTGACGATCGGGATGGTCGCACTGATCACCCTGGTCGCGTTCGAGGCCCTCGCCGTGACGACCGCGATGCCGACCGTGGCGCAGGCGCTGGACGGCCTGTCGCTGTACGCGCTCGCGTTCGGCGGGCCGCTCGCCTCCGGGGTCGTGGCGATGGTTGTCTCGGGCAAATGGTCCGACCTGAAAGGCCCGACCCGGCCGCTCTGGCAGGGGACCGCCTGGTTCCTGGCCGGCCTGCTGATCGCCGGACTCGCGCCGACGATGGAAGTGCTCGTCGTCGGCCGCATTATCCAGGGCTTCGGCGGCGGACTGGTCACGGTCGCCCTGTACGTCGTGGTCGGGCATCTCTACCCGGCCGAGCTCCGGCCACGGATCTTCGCCGCTTTCGCGACCGGCTGGGTGGTTCCGTCGCTCGTCGGTCCCGCGATCGCCGGGCTGATCGTGGAACACGCCAACTGGCGGATCGTCTTCCTCGCCGTACCGGTGATGGCGATCCCGGCGGCGGTGATCATGCGTCCAGGGCTGTCTCGAGCCGGCCGGACGGCGGCGCCCGGCCGGATCTGGGATCGGCAGGCGGGCTGGGCGGTCGGCGCGGCGCTAGGTGTCGGGCTGCTCCATTACGGAGGTCAGCAGCGCGGTCTGCTGCAGATCGTCCTGGTCGCGGTCGGCCTGGGCAGCGTGGTCGCCTTCGCGCCGAGGTTGTTGCCGAAGGGCACGTTCGCGATGGCGTCGGGTCTGCCGGCAGTGATCGCCCTGCGTGGGCTGGTCGCGGCGGCGGGCTTCGGGGCCGAGGTGTTCCTGCCGCTGATGCTGACCCGTGAGCGCGGTCTCTCGCCGGCCTGGGCCGGGCTCGTGCTGACCGTCAGCGGCCTCACCTGGACGGCGGCCTCGTGGTACCGCAGCCGGCCCAACCAGCCGTTCGCACACCACGTGTTCCTGCAGGCGGGCATGGTCTCGATCGTGCTCGGCATCGTGACCGCCGCGCTGACACTCAACGAGCACGTGCCGGTCGTCGTCGGCATCATCGGCTGGGCCTTCACCGGGCTCGGGATGGGCACCGTGTTCCCGACGGCCTCGGTGCTGGTGCTGGAGTACTCGAACCCTGAGCAGCAAGGGGTCAACAGCTCGGCGGCACAACTCAGCGACTCGTTGCTGACGGCAACCGTGCTGGCGATCGGCGGGTCACTGTTCGCCGCGATGGAGCCGCACTCCCCGATCACGGCCTATCTGGTCGCCTTCGGTCTGCCCGCGGCACTGGCGGTCCTGGGCATCCACGCGGCGCGGCGTACCAGGGTCTAGTTCACTCCTTCGAGCCGGTGACGGCGATGCTGGCGCCGAGGCCGATGATCATCAGGCCGCCGGTACCGCCGACCAGCTCGAGGCGGCGGGGTGAGCGGGCGAACCAGTCCCGTGCGGTGCCGGCGACGAGGGCCCAGATGCTGTCACAGCACAGCGCGATCAGGATGAAGACCAGCCCGAGCAGCAGGATCTGCACGGACGCCGATCCCGCGTTCTTGTCCACGAACTGCGGCAGCACGGCCGCGAAGAACACCGCGGTCTTCGCGTTGGTCACGCCGACCAGGAACCCCTGCCGCAGGACTCGCCGCGTGTTCCCCGGCTTCACCCCACTCGCGAGGGCCTCGGCGAGCGACTTCCTGGTCCGGAACGCGTGCACGCCCAGGTAGATCAGGTACGCGGCGCCGGCCAGCTTGACCACGGTGAGGGCGATGGCGCTCGCGGCGATCAGCGCACCGAGACCGAGCGCGACGGCGAACAGCATCGTGGCCGCGCCGAGGGTGTTGCCGAGCATGGTCAGCAACGCCTCGCGCCGGCCGACGGCGAGCGCCCGTCCGACGATGAACAGCACGCTGGGCCCTGGGACGACGATGATCACCAGGGCGGTGACGGCGAACGCGATCAGGTGCTGAGTGGACGGCATCTGCTCAGGGTAGGCGCGATCCACGTCGGTGGCAGGTGGGTTTCCGGCCGGTGGGATAGGTCACCCGCCACGCCGGTTCCGTTGACCCTCGCCGAATCCGGCCGCTACGGTTCGGGGGACAACCTGCGGTGCCAAGAGGGAAACCGGTGAGAGTCCGGTACGGCCGCGCCACTGTGAGCGAGCTTGCTCGTGAGTCAGGACGCTCGGGCACCAGCAGCCTTTCGAAGGGGACGCGCACTTCCCCAGGAGGTCACGATGCCCACTCCCGCACGCTCGGTCGCCGTACCGGCCGTCTCGCCGCGCCTGCTCGCGCTCGCGCTGCTCACCGTCGGACTGCTGTTGATGCTGGCCTACCTGGTCGCGTTCGACCAGGGTGCCGTCTCCCGCTCGGGGATGTACCTGCACGAGCTGATGCACGACGGCCGCCACCTGCTCGGTGTGCCCTGCCACTGAGTCCTGTTCCATCACCTTTTCGCTGCCCGTGAACCGGGCTGCCTGAACCACTTGACAGGACTTTGTCATGCGCACATTCGGATCTCTTCTGGTGCGCGGGCTGATCGTCGGCCTCTTCGCCGGTCTGCTGGCCGGGACCTTCGCGTACGTGATGGGCGAACCGCACATCGACGCCGCGATCGCGATCGAGGAAGCCGCCGGCGCCACGCACACCCACGAAACCGGCGATGCCGCTGAGCCCGCAGCGGCCGAGGAGGAGCCGTTGGTCAGCCGGGACAGCCAGCGGGCCGGACTGTTCCTCGCCACCGCCCTGTACGGCGTGGCGCTCGGTGGCATCTTCGCGGTCGCGTTCGCGCTGCTCCGGCGGAAACTGCGGACCCCCAGCGACTCGTACGCCGCCCTGGGGCTGGCGGCCGCCGGGTTCGTCGGGGTCGTGCTGATCCCGTTCCTCAAGTACCCGCCGAACCCGCCGGCTGTCGGTGATCCGGAGACGATCACCAAGCGGACGATCACTTACTTGCTGACCTTGGTGATCGGGTTGCTCGCGGTTTGGGCCGGCGTGGCCGCGTCCCGCTGGGCTGCCCGGCTCGGGGAGCAGCCGTGGATCCGGTGGGGCGTCGGGGGAGCCGCGTTCGTGGCGACCGTGGTCGCGGCGTACCTGATCCTGCCGGCGATCAACGAGGTACCGGGGTCGTTCCCGGCGACGTTGCTTTGGCAGTTCCGGTTCGCCTCGCTCGGCACGCAGGCGGTGCTCTGGACACTGCTCGGATTCGGCTACGCTGCGGTGATGGATCGTCGCACTAAGTCAGTTCACGCCGAAGCGGTCACCGCGTGACGGTGCTGCGGCTCGTCGCGCACGCCCTGACTCCGGGTCTGCGCGGCCTGGTTCTCGGTGGTGACCCCGAGCCGGACCGGGCCGGGCTGGAAGCGGCCCGGTCGGTGCGGATCGAGGCCGACGCCGCGTACTGCGGGCCGGAGCCGGCCGCGGTGAAGACGGCGGAGGCGATGGGGCTGAGCCCGATCGTCGATCCGGCGCTGCGGGACCGGTACTACGGAGACTGGACCGGTCGGGATCTCGAGGAGCTGTTGACGGTGGATCCCGAACGGGTGTCCGCCTGGCTCGAGCGCCCGCATACCGCACCGCCCGGCGGCGAGACCGAGAACGACCTGATCACCCGATCCGCCAACTGGCTGGCCGATCTGGCGAAGCCCACCGAGAGTCCGGAGGAGCGGCGTACGGTCGTGGCGGTGGTGCATCCGTCGGTGGTTCGGGGGATGGTGCTGGCGGCGTTGGACGCTCCGGCCGAGTCGTTGCGGCGGGTGGATGTGCGGCCGCTGGCGACGGTGACTTTTTCCCTGCACGCCGGCAGTTGGTCACTCGCCTTCCACTGAATCACCGCTTCCCGTCAGCGCTTGACGATGTCAGACTGCACTAGCCCGGTGTGAGGGCCGGGTGACCGACAGTCACGGGGAGTCGCGATGACGGAGGCGGACCAGCTCGCCGAGCGCTACCGCGCCAATCACGCACGCCTGGTCGCCGCCCACGATCGGTTGCAGGTCGCGGTCGACGCCGGGACCGCGACCGACGACGACCGACGCCGGCTGGCCACGATCGGCGAGTTGATCGCACCGGTCTCGTCCACCGAGGTGGATGCCGAGGGCAACGTTGTCGAAGTACAGCGGTACCGCCAGTTCCTCAAGGTGGATCCCGAGGGACAAGGGCGGGCCGTCGAGGTGCTCGGCAACCTTCCCGATGCCAACAACATCGCGGTCCTGGTCCCGGGGATGGGCAACAGCCTGGACACGTTCCGCGGCCAGTCGGACCGTGGTGACCTGATTCGGCAGGAGTCCGGCCCGGGGACCGCTGTAGTCGTCTGGCTCGACTACGACTCGCCGCAGGGCCTCGTGGCTGCCGCGAGCAAGGATGCGGCGATCGACGGTGGAGCCAGGCTGGCGGACTTCCTGACCGAACTGGATGACCTGAAGTCACCGGCCGCGAGTACCACGCTGGTCGGGCACAGCTACGGCACGGACGTGGTCGGTCAGGCACTGCTGCAAGGCGGCCGCGCCAACCGGGTCGTGATGACCGGCTCGCCCGGGATCACGAAGTACATCGACGAGGCGGCCGACTTCGTTCAGCCGCCAACCCGCCTGTACGTCGAACGTGCGCCCGGCGACTACGTCTCGTACACCCAGTGGCATGGCCCCGATCCGGCGACGTTCCCGGACGCGATCCGGATGGCGACCAACGATCCGCTGGCCAACGACGAAGCGGTCTCGGTGCACTGGCACAACGAGTACTACCGCCCGAACAGCGAGGCTCTGCGCAACATCGGCCGGGTGGTCCGGGGCGACCTGGCCGCGATCACGACGACGGACACGAGCCGGTCGGCCGAGACCAAGCTGATCCTTGGTACATCGTGGGGCGATTCGCTGGCGGCCGTCGCGGGCACCGCGTCGAAGGTGTATGACGGGGTTGTGTCACCCGGCAAACCGTCCCCGGAGTCCGCCCGCGCCGCATCAGCTCGTACTTCGGCCGCGGCGGCGCGTACTACGGACGGGGCGGCCCGGCGTCCGGGAGGGCCGGCGCGATGACTGATGATCGGGAGTTCCTGCGGGACGAGTTGATCGCGGTCGCGGCAGCCGTCGTACCGGATCAGCGGCCGGTGGTCACGCACGACCCCGGACCGGTGAATCCGGCTGCGTTGTTCGACGGGCGCGGTCCGGCCACGGTCTGCCGGATCACGGTTGAGACCGGCAACCCGTCCGCTCCGGATCCGGCGGCCGCGGTTCATGCTGCGGCGGAGGTGTTGCGGGCCAGGGGCTGGACGGCCGAGGTCGCCGCCGAGGAGAACGGCCATCACCGGGTCGTTGCCAGCCGCAACGGCTTCGACGTCGCCGTGCACGCGTGGTCCACCGATTGGCGCATCACGTTCATCGGCGAGACACCCATCGGTAAGACGCCGTCGGCGTAGGCCGGGTCGGCTGCCGTCGAGGACTGCGCCGTGGACAGGCCGGTAACCCCGGTCGGTGGTCCGAGTCCTGCTGCCAGGACCAGACGAAGGATGACAATGACCGAGGCGGAGCAGCTCGATCGACTGATCGAACGTGCCCGGGAGCTGCCGGACGAGGCGGGTACGGCGAAGAACCGACCGGAAGGACCCGCTCGATGACGTTGTCTCAGGCCCGGGAGTTTCTCCGGGAAGAGCTGCTCGCCGTGGCCGCGGCCTCGGTACCGGGGCTAGACGGCGTGGTCACGCACGACCCGGGGCCGGTCAACCCGAACGTGCTGTCCGATGGCAGCGGGCCGGCCACGGTCTGTTCGATCACGGTCCAGACGGGTGATCCGAAGGTTGTCGACCCGGTCGGTCAGACGGCCGCCGCGGCTGCCGAGCTGACCGCGCGCGGCTGGCAGGTCGAGGTCGAGCCGGTCGAGGCTGGTCACCACCGGGTCGCCGCGTCCCGGGACGGCTACGACATCGCCGTCCACGGCTGGGACGGCGAATGGCGGCTCACCCTCGCCGGCGAAACCCCGGAAATCCCCGAGTAAGTACGCCGTACCAGGTTGCCTAGCTTGTCGCAGCGCGCTCCGCGGCGGAGCGTAGTCCGGCGAGTTGATTGGGATCACGGGCGTCGAACGTCACGTCCGGACAGCGGAAGTCATGTCCAAACCGTGCCGCAAGACACCCGTGATCCGCTAATGGTTTACCCCTTGCCGAGGGTTTGCTTCTGGCGGCCGAGGCCCGCGATCTCGCATTCGACGGTGTCGCCGGGGGCGAGGTACGGGAAGCGGCCGGAGAGGGCGACGCCCTCCGGGGTGCCGGTGTTGACGATGTCGCCTGGGTCCAGGGTCATGTACTGCGAGAGGTCGCGGACCAGGGTCGCCACGGAGAAGATCATGTCGCGGGTGTTCGAGGCCTGCCTGGGTTCGCCGTTCACCCAGGACTTCAGATCGAGGGCTTGCGGGTCTTCCACCTCGTCCGCCGGGACCAGGACCGGGCCGAGCGGGTTGAACGTCTCGCAGCACTTGCCCTTCGACCACTGACCACCCGAGACCTCGAGCTGGAAGGCCCGCTCGGAGACGTCGTTCGACACCGCGTAGCCGGCGATGCACGCGAGCGCCTCCTCGTCGGACGAGAGGTAGCGCGCGGTCTTGCCGATCACGACCGCGAGCTCGACTTCCCAGTCGGTCCTGGCCGAACCACGCGGCACCAGCACCTCGTCGTACGGGCCGACGACGGTGTTGGGGTGCTTGAAGAAGACGATCGGCTCCTTCGGCGGTTGTGCGCCGGACTCGGCCGCGTGGGCGGCGTAGTTCTGGCCGATGCAGACCACGGCCGACGGCTTCGCGATCGGCGCGCCGATCCGCAGTCCCTCGACGTCCGCGGCCGGGAGTGAGCCGGCCTCCAGGGCGGCCCGGGCGCGCGCGATGCCGTCCGAGGCGAGGAAGGTGCCGTCGATGTCGCCGCCAGTGTCACGGGTTACGGAGGTCAGGTCGTAGACGGTGCCGTCGGCGGCGCGCACGTACGGGCGCTCCTCGCCGACCGCGCCGAGGCGGAGCAGTTCCACAGAATCTCCTAGCGATCTTGGTCGAACACGGGACGCAGGCGCGCCCGTGAGGCTTCGATGTGCGCCCGCATCACGGCGGTCGCCTCGGTCGCGTCCCCCTTGCGCACGGCGGTCACGATCGCCTTGTGCTCGCGCAACGCCTTCGTCGCGATCCCGCCGCCGTAGTACAGCCGGAACAGGTGCAGGTGGCAGTGCGTGCGGGCGAAGGACTGCCGGGCCGTGTCGTTGCCGGACAGCTCCAGCACCAGGTCGTGGAAGCGCTGGTCGTGCGCGGCCATCGCCTTGTAGCTGTCGTAGTCGGGCCGGTCCGGTACGTCGGTGTAGCTGAGCATCTCGTCCTTGAGCCGGACCAGGTCGGCGCCGGAACTGCGCTCCGCGGCGCGGCCGGCCGCCCATGGCTCGATCACCAGCCGGTACTCGAAGAGGTCCTCGAACTCGTCCCGGGTCAGCGTCGACGACACCCGGTACCCGCGCAGCGGTTCCTTGATCACCAGGCCGTCGGACTCCAGTCGGGCCAGTGACTCGCGGATCGGGGTCTGGGAGATGCCCAGCTCCCGGGTCAGCGCGTCGATGTTCAGCCGGGTGCCCGGCGCGACCACGCTGTCCATGATCAGGCCCTTGACCGTCTCGTAGACGTCGTCGCTCAGGACCTGTCGCTGCGGCAGGCGGGTGAGCTGCCCCGCCAGACCCACATGCGCATCCGTCACGGTCGCTCCTCTCGGGCACCCATTCTGCCCCGCTATGGTCAGTACCGGGGGCGTGTCTTGACGCCACCAGTGTGAGGCGGCAGCATCAGCTTCGCAATATCCTATAGGATCCCCGAGGAGTCTCCACCGATGACCGTCCGCTCATCCTGGTACACCATGACCGCGGTGGGGTTGGCTCTCGTCTCCTTGACCGCAGCCGGCTGCAGTACCAAGAGCGATGCGGATGCTTCCCCCGGTACGCCGGGCCGCGTGGTCGAGCCGAAGGACGCCGCCACGGTGCGGCTTGCCCTCATCACCACAGCGGCGCATCCGTACTTCGAGCCGTGGCAGGCGACCGCGGAGCAGACCAAGGCGGAATTCAAACTCGGCGACGTTACGGTCGAGGCGAGCGCGGCGGAGGATCAGGCCGAGCAAAAGAAGGTGATCGACTCGCTCGCCGCGCGGGGCTACAACGCGTTCGGGATCACCGGCGTGTCGCCGACCGGTATCAACGCCACCTTCGAGGAGCTCAAGGCCCAGGGGGTCGCGACCGGCTCGCTGGCCGTCTGCCCGGCCGGGGACACGAACTCGGCCGACTTCTGCCTGGCCACCGACGTCGAGGCGTCGGCGTACAAGGCCGCCAAGGCGACCATCGACGCGATCGGCGGCGAGGGCACGATCGTGCACCTGACCGGGAAGGACGCCAACTACATCACCCAGCGCCGGATCGCCGGGGTGAAGAAGGCGGTCGACGAGACCAACGGCAAGGTGACCGAGCTACCGGTGATCACCGATCTCGACAAGGATCTGCCGACCGCGGAGAAGGCGGTCAGCGACCTGCTTGCCTCGAAGGGCCAGGAGATCAAGGGCATCGTCACCACCGCGACGAACCCGGCGGTCGCGGCCGCCGAAGGGGTGTCGACCCAGCAACTGCCGATCAAGGTGGTGGCGATCGACGACGACGCCGAGATCATGGACGGGATCAGATCCGGCCAGGTGACTGCCACCGTGGTGCAGAACCCGATCGGCCAGGCCTACATCGGTGGCTGGCTGCTTGCCCTGCTCGGCTCGAAGCAGTGCGCGCTGAAGACGCCCGGTCTGATCGTCGACTCCGGCTCCTTCGTGGTGACCAAGGACAACGTGGACAAGTACGACGAGGAGCGCAAGGTGAAGACGAGGGATCTGCAGACCGAGCTCACCAACCAGCTGACCTGCCAATGACGACGATTACGCGCGCCGACGCCTTTCTCGTCGATCTGGAGGTCGAGACCGTCCGGACCGATGCGGTCCAGGTGTTCCTCAAGCAGGAGACCGTCTTCGTCGAGCTCGAGACCTCCGACGGCCTGGTCGGGCTCGGGTACTCCTACACCATCGGGACCGGCGGGACGGCAGTGCTCGCGATGCTGCGCGATCACCTGGTGCCCAGGCTGATCGGTGCGGACGCACGGAATGTCGAGGGTGTGTGGTTCGACCTGTTCGCGTCCACCCGGGCGACCACGGTCGGCGCGATCACGTCGCTCGCGCTGGCCGCGGTCGACACCGCCCTGTGGGATCTGCGCTGCCGCCGGGCCGGGGAGCCGTTGTGGCGGCTGGCCGGTGGGTTCCGGCAGCGCGTACCGCTCTACGACACCGAGGGCGGATGGTTGCACCTGACAACGGATCAGCTGGTCGCCGGGGCGCTCGCGTCCCAGAAGGCGGGCTGGCCCGGGGTCAAGCTGAAGGTCGGAAAACCGCGCGTGCACGAGGATCTCGAACGCCTCGCCGCTGTCCGGGATGCCGTCGGCGCAGGCCTCGACATCATGGTCGACGCGAACCAGTCGATGACGTACGCCGAGGCGAAGCGGCGGGCCCGGGCCTTCGAACCGCTGGACCTGAGCTGGTTCGAGGAACCGCTGCCTGCTGACGATCTGACCGGGCATATCCGGCTCGCCGAGTCCACCTCGATCCCGATCGCGGTCGGCGAATCGATGTACTCCGTGTCGCAGTTCCGCGAGTACGTCGCCGCCGGAGCGGCCGGAATCGTCCAGGTCGACGTAGCTCGGGTCGGCGGAATCACTCCCTGGTTGAAGGTGGCCCATCTGGCCGAGACCTTCAACCTGGAGGTCTGCCCGCACTTCCTGATGGAGTTGCACGTCAGCCTCACGGCGGCGGTACCGAACGGGCGTTATGTAGAGCACATTCCGCAGTTGCGG
Organism: Kribbella caucasensis; assembly: GCF_004361855.1. Classification (GTDB taxonomy): domain Bacteria; phylum Actinomycetota; class Actinomycetes; order Propionibacteriales; family Kribbellaceae; genus Kribbella; species Kribbella caucasensis. The sequence goes on along the minus strand of NZ_SNWQ01000001.1, from coordinate 497,663 downwards.
GCGATCACTCATCGGGAGATGGAGGTCGTCGACGGGCACGCGGTTGCGCCCGACGTACCTGGGCTCGGGATCGACTGGGACCGGGACGCGATCGACGACCGGCGGGTCAGTTGAAAGGGACGGTGTCATGAGCAGGGTCGATGCACATCACCACGTCTGGGATCTCTCGATCCGGGAGCAGCCCTGGATGGTCGGGCCGGAGTTGGAGCCGATCCGGCGTAGTTTCTCGATCGACGATCTGGTGCCCGTGGCCTCGGCGGCCGGGGTGACGCAGACCGTGCTGGTGCAGACGGTCGGGTTGCCGGATGAGACGCCGGAGTTCCTGGCGGTTGCTGCTGGCAACGAGTTGGTCGCCGGTGTGGTCGGGTGGGTGGATCTCACGGCGGAAGACGTCGAGGATGCGTTGACCGGGTTGCTCGAACGTCCGGATGGTCAATGGCTGAAGGGTATTCGGCATCAGGTGCACGACGAGCCGGATCCACGGTGGCTCGGTCGTCCCGACGTACGGCGTGGGCTGGCGGTGGTTGGCGCGGCCGGATTGGCGTACGACCTGTTGACGAAGGCGCCGCACTTGCCGGCTGCGCTGGAGACCGCGCAGGCCCTGCCGGAGGTGTCGTTCGTGGTCGACCACATCTCGAAACCGGTGGTCGGCGGCGACCTGGAGCCGTGGGCCGCCGGGATCCGCGCGCTGGCCGCGTTGCCGAACGTGACGTGCAAACTGTCCGGGATGGTGACCGAGGCGTCGTGGACCGACTGGAAGGTCTCCGATCTCAGGCCGTACGCCGACGTGGTGCTGAACGCCTTCGGCCCCGACCGGGTCATGTTCGGCTCCGACTGGCCGGTCTGCCTCCTGGCAGCGTCGTACGCCGAGGTCGTCCAGGCAGCCGAGGACCTCACCGTCGACCTGACACCGGCCGAGCGGGACCAGATCTTCGGCGAAACCGCCCGCCGCGTCTACCAGCTCTGACCCTGCCTACCCTCCGGATCGCGGCAGATCCGGGCGTGGTGAAGGGATGTGGCCACCGTGCATGTATGAGCGTTCGCGGGATGCGACCGCCACCTGCTGTGGCGTTTCTGTCTCGCCGGGGTTCCTACGGAGGGCTCGCACCGCCCGAGAGCGGCCCGGCCACGCAGCCCCGGCAGCGGTCGCTGAGAGGTCGGCACGGTGATGGGCCGGAGTTCGGCGGCGGAGATCAGTTTGTGGGCCCGTTCGCAGGTCGGACCGGTTAGGCTCCGGCTTAGGGCGCCGGGCGCAATATGCTTTCGATGACCGTACCGACCCTGGCTTTGCTGGACATCAAGGGGGATCGCATGACGGAGCCGTCCACCGGCTGGCAGCTCGACGCCATCACGTACTCCGGGGGCACGCAGGACGGGCCGCGCGCCAACGTGAAGCTCTCCGGGGCTGGGGAACAGGTGCACGCTGAGGGTTCTGGCACCGGGCTCATCGACGCGGTGTGCCATTCGATCTCGCAGGCGACGGGCGTGGAGGCACGGGTAGTCGCGTTCCGGGCGTACTCAGTCGGCCCGGGCAGCGACGCTGTCGGAGAGGTCGAGCTCGAGGTGGAACTGCCGGGCCGCAGGGTTGCGGTCCGGGCGTCGTCCACGGATGTCGTGGAGGCCGCCGGGCTTGCCCTCGTCGCGGCCCTCAACCAGTACAACGCGAAGCGGCCGGCACGAGGCTGAGTCCAGTGAGATGACCGTGGTCGATGAGCGCGAGCGCCGCCGCGCCGCGGGTTCCGTCGCCCGCTGCCTGATGTGGAGCGCCGAGCGAATCGCGCAGGACAACACCCGGTTCCGTGGCAGCGTTGACTTCGCTGAGCTATACATGCCGTTCGACCCGCTCGTCTTCTTCTCCGACGCAGGGAATGGCGACCAGTTCGCGGTAGTCATGCGCGGTAACCGAGAGGTCTACGTCTGGAACCACGAGGATGACAGCCGCACGTGGGTAGCGCCTACTGTGTTGCGGTTTCTCGAAGAGTGGATGACGGGGCGTCTCAAGGTCTGACGACTCTGCCAGAAATATCAGCTCGGCACGACTGCTGCGCTGACAGCGGCAGATCCGGACGTGCCGAATTACTGGTCGGCAATTCCGGCTAGGGCGCGTCGCAAATCCGGGCTCGTGGCCGTAGTGAGCGGATGAAGAGGGTTTGGGTCAGCCTGGGGCGAGGAGGCAGAACTCGTTGCCTTCCGGGTCGGCGAGGACCGTCCACGGGACATCGCTCTGGCCTAGGTCGATGGCGGTGGCGCCGAGAGTCCGCAGTCTGGCCGCCTCTGCCTCTAGGTCGTCACCTGGGTATGGGCGGAGGTCGAGATGGACTCGGTTCCACACGGTCTTCACGTCTGGGTGTGCGGAGGAACTGCAGATATGGGCCGACGCCCTTGGCGGAGCGCAGTACCGCGTTGTGGTCGGTCACCTTGTGCAGGGTCCAGTCCATGGCCTTGCCCCAGAAGCGGGCCATGGCTCGCGGATCCGCGCAGTCGACCACTACCGTGGCGATCGGTCCGGTGTCTTGGTAGAGCGAGTCCAGCACGCAGAACTCGTTGCCCTCTGGGTCGGCCATGACCGTCCATGGGACGTCGCCCTGGCCTACGTCGGCGGGTGTTGCGCCGAGATCCTTCAGGCGCGTGACCACCTCCGCCTGATGGGCCGCCGAGGTGGTGGCGAGGTCGACGTGCACGCGGTTCTTCACCGTCTTGGGTTCCGGGGAGGCGATGAGGTCGAGGCAGACGGCGACGGGGTCGGGGTAGACGAAGCCCTCGGGTTCCAGGTTGGTCACGCCGGGTCCCTCGCTCGAGACTCTCCAGCCGAGCGCCGCCGCCCAGAAACCGCCTAGCGCGGAGTCGTCCCGAGCCTTCATGTTGATTTGAACAAGCCGCGTTGCCATGCCGACGATGCTAGCGGCAGTCTGGCACATCAAAGATCAGCCGTACTGATATCGGCATGACCGCGCTGACAGCGGCATGTGCGTGAGTTCCGCGCGCTGGCTGCGGGACAATGTCCGGATGGGAGATGCGCAGCTGCCACGCGGCGTCGAGCACGTGTTCACGGCTGAGGATCGTGAGGCCCAGCTAGTCGACTTCGAGCTGATCTGTGAGCGGCTGGCCGATGCCTTCGCAGCGCACGACGATCCGCGTGCTGCTGAGTTGTTTCGAGCAAGGGCCGCAGGAGCGCGGCGCCTACAGGTTGAGGGTTTCTCGCAGGCCGACTTGAACGAGCTCGGTGGCCAGTTTCCTGCTGGCGCGTGGTGGCTCAACCCGAAGGCCGCGGACTACAACGCGCCACGTGAACCATGGCAGGACGACGTTGCATCGCTTCATCGTCTCGCCTCGGCTACAGCTTCGGACTTGCGGGCAATCGCGACTCTGTATCGCCCATAGTGGGCGCACGCTCTTGCATTAGACCCTTCGTGACCATCGCCAGGTCCGAGCGGATGGCGGCATGTCAGGAAGTTGGACGGGGCCTCAGCGCGTCACGCTTCTGCCGGACTGGCCCAGCTCTCAGCACCCGCTGTTCTGCGTCGAGTAGCTCGAGCCGCACAAGGTCCAGAGTGAGCTGGCCCTTCCACATGAACACGGCCACGCCGTTTTCCACGGAGTCCTCGAGGAGGACTCGCCCAGTGAGGTCGACGAGTCGGGCCGAGACCGCGGCCGGGTCGGCAATCCAGCCTCCCACCACGTCCCTCTCTCGCGGATCGCCCGACCCCCATCCGCCCCAGGTCATCCAGACGTCACGATCTCCGGTGACGCCCGCGCTGCCCATGAAGCTGCCTGAGGTCTGCCAGGTGCCTTCGTGGTGCTTGCAAAGGCCGATGATTCCACGTCGAGGAGTCCCATCGATGCTCTCGAAGGCGACGGCGACTGCTGCGTCCTTGCCCGCTTGTTTCTCCTTGACGATTTCGATGGAGTCGTCGAACGGGTGGTATTCGGCCAGGGCGATGCGGACAAGATCGCGAGGCTTGGGATTGATCTTCATGCGGTCACCTCCAGGCGACTGCGTTCCCAGGCAAGGGCCCGCAACGCTGACGGTAGCGGTGGCCGGCCACCCGCACATCCGGGATGACCCTAAGACATCCTCTTTGGCTGTCTCCGCAGAGAGCGGACAGCGGCTACTTGTGTGCGTTCGTGGCACTGGCATCCTGCACTGTTCGCATCTCTACGCGCATCTCGCCGACCATCGGCCAGTCAGCTGGCGCGAAGGTAGCGCTCATTACATGCCGACGGCACCGTCCGTCGCCTCACGTAGTAAGTCGAGATGACCGCAGTGCCGTGCGGTCTCCTCGATCATGTGAAGGATCGCGTAGCGGAGCGTGAAGTCCATGCCCTCTCCGCGGGCAGAATCGTCAAGGTCGGCATCCACGACCGCGCGTCGAGAGTTCGCGCACTCCTCGACGTAGTCGGCCACGATCGTGGCCAGCGTGTCGCCGGGATCGATCCGGAAGTTACCGTGCAGGTCGTCGTCGGGCCACGGCCAGGTCACGTCGAGATCCGCGAAGTCGATGCTGAACCAGAACCGCTCCGTTCCGGCCAAGTGTTTGACCACGGTGGCCGGCGTCAGCTTGGACGGCGAGACCGCCGCGGTGAACGCCTGGGCGTCGGTCAGGCCGGCCACTTTGTTGACCACCGTCGCACGGTAGAAGTCGAGCATGCTCTCCAGCATCGCCCTCTCCGAGCCCCGCTCGATCGGTCGGGAACGCGCCATCGGCATCACGTCGGTCATGCCGACAGTCTAGGCAAGCCTAGAGGGGGTTTCGGGTCACCGGTGAGTTCCTCAAGGCCGTTCGTCATCACGCCGATCGCTCGCACCTCGCACTCGCGGCCGGGCCACGTGGCCTCCGCTGCGGCAGAGTTCAATCGCGAGGCGTATTCAAGGGCGCAGAAGACGCCTGGATGCCGCTGGATCAACTGACCGAGCGCACCGAGGTCCTGGAGGAACTCTGGGCCGACGCGGCGAGCGCCTACGGGGCATGACCGATCATCGGCATGGTCGCGCTTCACTATCGGCGGCAGATCCGGACGCACGCAGCAGCCGCGCCTCTCACTCACTCGGGGTCGCCGAGGCGCTTGTAGTCGTCTGGGTGAGCTCTTCGCCAGGTGCCCTTGCATCGGACCATGGACCGCACTCGCGCGTCAGGATCGTGCCTGAGCTCCTCGAGGATGATCAGCGGCACCTTCTTGTTGTGTGCCACCCAAACTCGCATGTCCGGGTAACTGCTCAATCACATCGCGCCACGTCCCAACCGTGGCTTCGTCATGTGCCGCGCGATCGTACTCGTCTGGGTCGTCGCTCGATCGCAGGCGGACGAACTCCTCGGCTGATTCGATCACGAGTGGAATCGTCGCACGGGCAACTGATCGTCGCGCTCGGAACGCGGCATGTCAGGGCGTCCCCAGGTCCGCAACACCAGCAGTGGCGGCAGCCGAGCAAGCACCTCATCACGGCTTGAGAGTCACGCCGAGAACCTGGTAGACGAGCAACGCCATGGCGAGGAAGACAAGACTGGTGAACACGAGATCCTCGAGCCAGTCGATAATGCCGGGATCGCGCTCCAGCATGATCTTCGGGTTGTAGTAGAGGATCGACGCGGCAGTCACCACCGCTGAGAAGATCAGGCCAACCCATGGTGCCCATCCGAAACCACTGAACAGAAGAACGATCACCAGGGCGGCGACCACATAGAGTGCGACGTTGTTCTTCACGAAACTCGCCGCGGAGTCATGGGGTGACGTACCGGCCTTCGCCGTAGCGCGATAGACCTCGTAAGCCAGTGAAAGCACGAACGCCGCAACGAGAACCCACGCCGCCTGCGTGACCAAATCAGTCATCCCCCGCCTCCAGCTCCGAGAGGGACTCCGACCCGTTGCCACGGCCCGGTAGGAGACCACCGAGCTACCCGACGGCAAGGGGCGCCGGAAGTTCTTCACCCATGGTCCACGCGCGTGGCCCAGTTGTACAACACACCGCGTGCCCTCGTGCTGTCATCGGCATGACCGCGCTTCCCTCTCTGCGGCAGATCCGGACGTTCTGCGCCCCTACCCGGTTGGCCCGGTCATCGACGAGAATGCGTTCCATGGCCGTTCTGCTGCAACTGTCGGTGACCTCTGCTACCCGCGATCAGTTCGACGAACTCGACGCCCGGGTGGGCCAGGCCATGTCGGAGGCAGGTGGGCCGCCGCCTGGACTCATGTCGCACGTGGTCTACCCCGAAGGCGATGGGTTCGCCGTCGCAGAAGTCTGGCGTACGGAATCTGAGGGGCTGTCCTACGTGGACGACGTTCTACGTCTGCTGCTGGCCGAGCTGCATCTGACGGCGAGCGAGACCACGGTGCGGCCTGTCTGGTCCTTCGCCCGTCCGTGACGGTGCGGCTTGCCCGTGAGTGAAGCGGTCGCACATCGGCATGAGCGCGCGGATCGCGGCGAACCGGATAATCGATGGCCGCCGGCGCCATCCGACGGGGACACTCGGCTCATCCCGACAACAGGCTCTCAGGGGAGCCCGAGGCGAAAGCCGAAGCGGCAGGAGTAGAGGACGGTAGGCGGGAGACCCGTTCGCGAGACCAACGCTCGTGGTCCCAGGTAGGCCCTGCCGCACCCTGGTTCCAGCCGTGCTCAGGACAGTTGAGCGCGTTGACCTGCCATCGGGCTGAGCGGATCTCGGCAGAAGCGGAGTTTCCCCGTCACTCCTGTCCGTCGGCAGGCTGGAGCCACTCGCCCGGCGCGAACTCACGACCGAAGTCGAGGCAGGCTTCGTTCTCGCATCTGCCTTGCGTCTCGAACGTGATGCCGGCGTTGCCGGAGGCGGTGACGAACGCTGCGTTCTCGCGCAACATGTGACCTCCGTGTCGGAGTGGCTGTCCACACGTAGGGCAGTGCGGATCCATAACATCCGGCGCCTCTCGCATGCCTACACGGTAGGCGTCGGAGACAGGCGTGGCCATGGTGGTCTGCGTTGCGCCGTGGCACCGAAACTGGCGGTGGCTCTGATAGCTAGCCGCGCTGTCCGCGGCATGAGCGGGCGTTCAGGCGGGGGCCGGCAACGCATGGATACGCCCGCTGCGCCGGTTGGCGGGTGCTGGCGTTGCCAAGGCCAGCCGCACAACGGCCGGGCCCGAGCCGGAAGGGATCTGTCCAGCCGCGCCCTCGCCCCTCGTGGACATGTCTCATTAACGGGTCGTCCAACGGGCCTGCACAGCCGCGCGGTTAGCGGTAGCAGTAGGAGTCGGAGGAGGCGTCGCCTCCTTGCAGGCGCACCTGGTGCACCCGGAGACCGCGGAAGTCATCACCGTGCGGGAAGCAGCGTTCGTCGAGGGTGAGCCCCCCGGACGCCGGGTCCGTGTCGATCTTCGCCAGCCAGCTGCCTACGCCACCAGGGTAGAACTGGTCGTCCCAGGCCCCGTACAGGGAGTTGGTGACGTAGATCCGTCGCCCGTCACGGCTGACCTCGACCATCTGCGGGCCGCCGACGAGTGGTTCCGAGGGCGCCGATGAGTGCGAGCTGCGCCGGACGATCCCCCCGAGGTGGACCGACCCGGCCTCCCGTGGAGTGGCCGGGTCCGACACGTCGTACTGCTTGAGCTCACCGGTGCCCCAGCAGGACACGTACAGCATCTGGTCGTCGACGGACAGGTTAATGTCGCTGACCAGCGGCGGCACCGCCCCGAACGGCTGCAGGGCGGGCGGCAGATCGGACGGGTCCGCCGGCTCGGCCGGGATGGTGATGACCTTGTCAACCCTCCAGTCCGTGCCGTCGCGGTGCCACCGCCACACCGAGGCGGACAAGTCGGCCGTCGAGATCACCACGCCGACAAACCCCCAGGTCGCGTCAGGGTCGTGGGAAGGGCGCAGCTCGAGCACCATCTGGTGTTCCGCGCCGAGGTCGACGCTCATCTGGTGCCGGCCCTCGGCAAGGTCCCAAAAATGCAGCGAATGGCCGTACTTCTGCCCGAGCAGGAGTTCTGGCACCACGCCATCCTCGATCATCGAGGGAGTGCCCCACTCGCTCGTGACCAGCGTGTTCTGGTTCAGGTGCCACCAGGCGTCATAGGACAGGTACTGCGGTCCGCGGTCGGTCTCCCAGGCGCGCAGCACGTCGAAGGTGGTGTGGTCGAGCAGCGCGATCCCGCCCGGCCCTTCGGCGCCGTCCGGCCCGCCGAGGCAGGTCAGGAAGATCCCGTCCGGGCCACAGTGCAAGGTGTGCGGGCGTGAGTAACCGGCCTTCGCCGCCAGCTCGCCAGCGTCGATCGTCTTGTGCAGCCGAGGGGAACGAGGGTCGGGCTGGGTGTCGTAGACATGGATGCGTGAGCTACGTATGCCGGGCAGGAGCAGGTAGCGCCGCTGCAGGCCGTCGGGGCCAAGGTCGTGACCGGCGTGCCTCAAGGCACTCGAGCAGGCGTTCCAGCCGAAGTGGTGCAGTTCGTCCCCCCGGGTCGGCAGCTCGGCCCAGCCGACGACAGTGCCGAAATCCTCCGACGACTCGTCGACGTCGAGGACAGTCAGCGCGTCCGGGCGTTCCCCCGCACGGTCAAACGCGACGACGTAGGCCAACGTCTCCCTCGGCGCTGCGGCGGCCTCTGCGGCACTGCGGTAAAACGTCGGGTCCATCCCCTCCGACGGCATGCCCTCATGGCGCGTACCAAATGACTCGCTCATCGTCACCTGCTCCTCCCCGACCGATGTGTCTTCCGTCATAACACCGTGGAGTAACGAGCAACAGCCTCGGCTCACCGCCGCGCATACCGAAAGATCGTCCGGTGACGGTTCCCACCAGATACCTCATGCGAGGCGTTCAGGCGGACATGCGCCCTGATGTCCGCTCTCGGGTCAAATACCCTGCCGGGTCGGACGGGGCTGCTCTTTGGGTGGCGGCTGGATGACCATGCAGAGGCTGGAACATCCGACTTTCGGCAGATCCGGTAGCTGGAGCGGCGTACGTCAGCGCACCCGCGACGCGGCCTGTAGCGGTGATCCAGCCGGCGTGTAGGCACGTCACAGAGGCGGCTGCAGTTCGCCGGTCGTCAGGTGCGCTCGGGTGGTGCGGGGTTGGCGCTGTCATTCGGGGGTGGGGCGAATTCGGTGCGGACGCCCAGTAGGCGGACTGGGCGTTTGAACTCGAACTTGTCGAGGATGGTGAGGGCGGCGGTGGCGACGACGTCCGGGTCCTGGGTGGGGGCGGGGAGTTTGCGGCTCTTGATCGGCGTGTAGAAGCTGATGAAGCGGACCTTCACGTGCACCCGGTTGATCCAGCGGTCCTCGGCGACGGCCTCGCGGGTCATGTCGATCGCCATCTGCCGCACCCGCTCCCGGATGTCCGCGAACTCGGTGAGGTCCTCCGGATAGGTGATCTCGTGGCTGCGGGACACCGGTTCGCGCGGCACGTCGGTCACCTCCGTGTCGCCGAGTCCGCGGCCGAGGGCGAGGTACCAGGTGCCCATCTTCGGGCCGAAGCGTTTCTTCAGCACGTCCAGGTCGGCTACCGCCAGGTCGGCGACGGTGTGAAGGCCGAGCTCGCCGAGGTTCTGTGACATCCGGGCGCCGATCCCCCAGAGGTCGCGGACCGGCCGATGGTTCATCACCTCGGCCCAGTTCTGTTTCGTCAGCCGATAGCTGCCGCCGTCACCGGCTTGTTGCTCAGGGCCCGGTTTCGCGAACCCGGTGGCCAGCTTCGCCCGCGTCTTGTTGTCGCCGATCCCGATCGAACAGGTCAGCCCGGTCCTGGCCACGACGGCGGCACGCAGTTCGGTAGCGAGACGCTCGGGGTCATCCGTCGACGCGCCCACGAAACACTCGTCCCAACCCCAGACCTCGACGATCACCGGGAACGTCCGCAGCGTGTCCATAACCTCGGTCGAGGCCGCCTCGTACGTCGCCGGGTCCGACGGCAGGAAGACCGCATCCGGGCACTTCCGGTACGCCGCGCGCAACGGCATACCCGAATGCACCCCGAAGCGACGCGCCTCGTACGACGCGGTCGCGACCACCTGACGGGCCTGCTGCGGATCACCCGAACCGCCGACCACGACCGGCAGGCCGCGCAGCTCGGGACGCCGCCGGATCTCCACCGCGGCGATGAACTGGTCCATGTCGACGTGCAGGATCCACCAGCCGGGTTCGGTCATCGGCGGCTCCTCGGAGTTGATACCTCACAGGTACCACAGCCGAACGGCTCGAAGGTGCCGCCGACCGGTCGTTACCATGACCGGATGGAGCTCACGTTCGAGCTGGCCGAGAAGGTGCTGGCAGCGCAACCATTCAGCGTTCTGCTCGGCGCCCGCCTCACGGCGTTCGGTGCCGGTGGCGCGACACTCGAGCTCGACCTCCGCGACGACCTGCTGCAGCAGAACGGGTTTCTGCACGGCGGAGTGCTGAGCTACGCGGCGGACAACGCGATCACGTTCGCGGGCGGGTCCGCGCTTGGGCCGGCGGTGCTGACCGGTGGCTTCACGATCAGTTACCTGCGGCCCGCCGTGGGCAGCGTGTTGCGGGCCGAGGCGAAGGTCGCCCACGCCGGCGGGCGGCAGGCGACCTGTACGTGCGAACTCAGCGTGCTGGACGAAGCCGGCGTCGCGACCCAGTGCGCGATCGCGCAAGGCACCGTGATCGCCCAGCGTCGCTGAGTGCGCCGATCAGTCGAACAGCTCGTCGAAGAACGACTTCTTCCGCTTCTTGTGGTACTGCTGATTGCCGTAGCTGTTGTCGTACTTGCGGTCGTCATACCGCCGGTCGTCGTAGCGGCGGTCGTCGTACCGCTTCTCCTCGTACCGCGGCTGCTGTTGCTGCGGCGGAACGGGTTGCTGCGGGCGACCGCCACCGTTGAACGCCAGCTCCGCGTCGACGAGCTTCTCCAGCTCACCGCGATCCAGGAAGATGCCACGGCATTCCGTGCACTGGTCGACGGTGACGCCGCTGCGTTCGTAGGACCGCATCGCGCCACGGCACTTGGGGCAGGTCAAGGTCTCCATTGCACCACCCTAGGTGACGAAACGGCCGGAATCCCGGGTGTTCAGGGAACTCTCAGGGATGCCGGGGGCCGGGCGGGAAACTCTCAGGCGGCTGACCGGGGCGCTGGGATCAACCGGTGAACCGGTCCAGCTCAGACGGCACCCGCTCGACCAGGTGCTCCCGGCCGGCCGGCGGTTCGTACGGCTCGGGCCAGAAGTCGGTCACCCGGCTGACGAGACCGTCGCTCACCTGCAGGTAGACCAGCCCGACCATCTCCTCGTCACCGACGGTGAAGTTCATCGTCGCGGCCGCGGCCGACCCGTCGACCAGCAGCCGGGTCACGGTGAGCACCCAGTCGCCCGGGTACTCCCGGTTGAACTGGAGGTACTTGTCCCGCCCGGTGATCCGCTCGTTGGTCTGCGGGAGCTCGTACACCACATCCTCGGCGAGGACGGTGCTGAACGCGTCCCAATCCCGCCCGGTCATCGTCTCGAGGTACCGCTCTACTACGGCCCGAGTCTGCTCTGTGCCAGTCATGAGGCCGACCGTAGACCGCCGCGCCGACAGTCCTCGTCCTACGCCCGACACTCTGTGATGGGAAGATGCTCCTCGGTCCTGGCGGCATGATCCACGGAGGGAATGGGTATGGCTGAGCAGTCCGCGGGTCTGCTTGCGCGGCGCCGGGCCCGGGGCCTGTGGGTGCGTGGTGCGCGGCAGCTCGGGTTCGCCAAGACCGGCGAGGAAGCCGGTACGCCGGACAAGCCGGCCGCGCTCGACACGTTCACCCGGGCGGTGGAGCTCGATCCGGGGATGACCGACGCTTGGCTCGGTTTCCACGCGGCCGGGGGTGACGACGGCACCGCGCTGGACAAGATGGTCGCCGGGATCGCCCGGTTCGGCGAGGAGCGGGACGCGGACAAGCGCCGGCTCAGCTCGAGCTTCCGGGCCGGCTGGTGGTTCACCAATCCACTCGAGACCACCGACCACGTCTGGCACGCCGAGGCGATGCGCCGGCTCGCCGACAACGACGCCGACGGAGCCGCCGAGGCGGTCGGCCAGGTGATCGAGGAGACCCGCCGCCAGTTCCTGCTGGCCGCGGTCGCGATGGTGCGGAAGAATTTCGACGCGGCGATCGCCGAACTCCGCAAGATCCCGTCGGACGGGCATCTCGGGACGGAGGCGTCGCTCCGGCTAGGCATGCTGCTGGCGATGCTGGAGCAGTGGAGCGAGGCCGAGACCGTACTCCGGGCCGCGGCCGGCCAGCAGGTCAACCCGTACGTCGCGGTCGACGCGGAGTACTACCTCGGTTTCGTCTACCGCGGCACGAACCGGGAGGAGCAGGCCCTCCGGCAGTTCGAGTGGGTCTACAACCGGGACAACTCGCACCGGCAGGTCGCCGAAGCCCTTGCGAACCCTGACCTGAGGCTCGACACCCGCCCGGCGCAGCGTCGTACGGGCGATCGGCCGGTGATCCGCCGCGGCGCGCCGTCGCAACCGACGCTGCACCGGCAGCCGGACTGGGGCGCGGTCCAGGGCATCCTCAACGAGCTCGACCGCAACGTCGGCATGGAGGACGTGAAGCGCCAGGTGTCCGCGGTCGCCGCGCAGGTCCGGGCCGGGCTGATGCGCGCCGAACGCGGCCTGCCGACCGCCAAGCTCGGCGGCCACCTGATCTTCGCGGGACCACCCGGCACCGGCAAGACCACAGTCGCCCGCGTCGTCGCCCGCCTGTACTGCGCACTCGGGCTGCTCGCGTCGGAAACGGTGGTCGAGACCGATCGGTCCGGCCTGGTGGCGGAGTTCATCGGCCAGACCGCCGTGAAGACGAACGAGGTGGTCGACTCCGCGCTCGACGGCGTGCTGTTCATCGACGAGGCGTACGCGTTGCGGAAGAAGCAGTCCGGCAACGACTTCGGCACCGAGGCGATCGACACGTTGCTGAAGCGGATGGAGGACGACCGGGACCGGCTGGTGGTGATCGTGGCCGGGTACCAGGAGCCGATGGCGGAGTTCCTGGAGGCGAACCCGGGTCTGCGCAGCCGGTTCTCCTCCCGGATCGACTTCCCCCGCTACACCGCCGACCAGTTGCGCGAGATCGCGTACCGGCTGGTCGACAGCCGAGGCGACCACATGACCGACTCGGGGATGCTGAGCCTGACCGCCGTACTCGACCAGGTCTGCTCCAACGGCCGGATCGACGAACTCGGCAACGCCCGCTTCATCCGCACCGTGCTGGAATCCGCCGGCAAACACCGCGACCTCCGGCTCTTCCACTCACCCGGCGTCCCCAGCGACCTGGACCTGGTCACCCTCGACGGCCCCGACCTCCGCACCGCCATCCAGGAGATCCTGAGTTTCTGACGGCGGTGCGGCCGGTCACTTGAAGCGGGTGAGGAAGTTCTTCAGGATCGGGCCGGCGGCCTTGGCGCCGGAGGCGCCGCCTTCGACGATGACGGCGAAGGCCACGTCGCCGCGATAGCCGACCATCCAGCCGTTGGTGATCACCTTGCCGTTGGAGACGACCTCGGCGGTACCGGTCTTGGCCGACACCGCGCCGTTCGCGGCCAGGACCTTTGCGGTTCCACCGGTCACGGTCGTCCGCATCATCGTGCGCAGCGCGTTGGCAGTTGCCGGGGGCAACGCTGCGGCGGCAGGCCCGGCCGGGTCCTTGCCGGGAACCAGTACGGGCTTCAGGGCGGTGCCGTTCTTGACCGTGCCGGCCACCATCGCCATCTGCAGCGGGCTGGCCGTCACCGTGCCCTGGCCGATCATCGAGGCCGCCTCGGCGACGTCGTCCTTCGGTGCCGGGACCTCCCCGCCGTACGCGGGAATCGACAGCTTCAGGTCCTGGCCGAAGCCGAACATCGCGGCCGCCTTCGTCATCCCGTCGGCCGGCAGCCGGCCGTGCTGGGAGATGAAGGCGGTGTTGCAGGACTGGTTGAGCGCCTTCTCCATGGTGCCGGCGCCGTACGCCGCGAGCCCGTCGTAGTTCTTGAACGTCTTGCCGAACACGTTGATCGTGTTCGAGCAGGTCAGCGGCGAGCTCGCGGTCAGCCCGGTGCCCATCAGCGCGGCCGAGGTGACGACCTTCATCGTCGAGCCCGGCGCGTAGTGGCCCTGGAAGGCGCGGTTGTAGTTCGTCGCGGTCGGCCCGTTCGCGGCGGCCAGGATCTGCCCGGTCGACGCCTGGACCGCCACCAGGGACGCGGGCAGTTTGCTGGTCGCGAGCGCGGCCTCGGCGTACCGCTGGAGGTTGGTGTCGAGCGTGGTCCGGACCGGCGTACCGGCCTTGCCCTCCTGCTTGAAGACCTCCTTGATCGCCATCTTGGTCTTGCCGTCGCGGAGGGTGACGGTGCCGCCGGGGGTGCCGGCGAGCTGCTGCTGGTACGAGTACTGCAGGCCGGTGGTGCCGACCTGGTCCTGGGTGGATGCGGTCGGACCGGCGTTCTTCAGCGTCTCCGCGGTCGCCGTCTTCATCGTGCCGATCACCGACCGGCCGAACGTCGAACTCTCCGGCAGCGACTGCGTGCCGCCCATCGTCAGTACACCGGGCAGGTTGGCGAACTTCGGCCGGAGCGTGTCCCACTCCTCGGCCCGGATCGTGATCGCGTCGACGAACTGGCCGGCCGGCGACGACTTGGCCCGGTTCCACAGCTTGGTGCCGTCGACGTCGAGGTACTTCGTGAAGGCCGCGTACGTCGCCGCGGTGGCCTTGTTACCCGATGCGACACCGATGATCACGACCGGCCGGTTCGACGTCAGCGGTTTGCCCGTGCGGTCGAGGATCGAGGCGCGGGCCGGCAACGTGCGGACGCGCTTGAGGTAGTTCGCGTCGCCGAGACCCGGGTAGATGGTGTCGCCAGATGCCTTGATCTTCCAGGCGTCACCGGTCTTCACGGCGGTCGCCGTACTGGTCCACTTCATCGTGCCGATGCCGCGCAGAACCGCTTCCACCGCGAGCTCCTGCGTGCAGTTGGAACCGTCTGTGCAGTTCGGCTCACCCTGTGGTGTAACGGCGACGGACTGCGCGACCAGGGCGCTGTCGACGTCGTCCAGCCGGGGGCCGAAGGTGGCCGGGGCATCGGTCAGGGCGGCGGCCTCGGTGGGCTTGCCGTCCGGCGCCCAGGCCTTCACCCAGCCGGCCGCGAACGCCTTGACCACTGCGGCGGATGCCTGCTTCTCGTCGTTGGGGTCCGTCTTCCCACCGCTGTCCGGCGTGCTGTCGGAACAACCGGCGGTGATCAGGAGGGCACTCAGACTGACAATGGCGGCAGTACGCTTCACGGTCTCCACTCTCGCACGGTGACGGTTTTGACATCCCGAACAGTCTCGGCGTGCCCAGCCTGCCACGAGGGGGAAATCCTCAAACCTGGGCAGTCCCGGGCACAGTGGTACGACGCCGTCGGCGGGTGTGAAGTTGTCGTCCTAGCCCAGCTGGATCACGGCGAAGACGGCCGATTCGGGGTCCTGGAGGACCGCGAGCCGGCCGAAGTCGGAGTCCAGTGGCTGGCCGAGCAGTGTGCCGCCGGTGCGCTGGACCTGGTCCACGGTCGCGTCGGTGTCGGCCGTCACGAAGTACGGCAGCCAGTGCGGTGACGTGTCGGCCGGCATGTCGAGGTGGAACTCGCCCGCGCCCGCGACGGGTTTGTCGTCGGCGTACAGCGCGGCGTACCGGGCATCGGCGTACCGGTCGTCGCGGGTGGCGCCGCTGAACTCCTCGACCTGGTAACCGAACACGGCGGTGTAGAACTCCGTGGCGAGGTCGTCGCGGCGGCTGAGCGCCTCGCTCCAGACCAGCCGGCCCGGTTCGGTACGCCGCTCGATGCCGATGTGGTCGGCGGCCTGCCAGAGTCCGAACATCGCCTGGTTCGGGTCGACCGCGAGTGCCATCCGACCGTGCGGGGGAACGTCTTTCGGCTCGAGCACCACGCGGCCGCCGTGTTCGGCGATCGCCTCGGCCGTCCGCTCCACGTGGTCGGTCGCCAGGAACGTCGTCCACCGGCTCGGCAGATGCTCGGTCCCCGGGTGCTTCGGCCCGATGCCGCCGACATCCTCGCCGTCGAGCTTGCAGAGCCAGTAGTCGCGCGCGCCCTGGTGCTCGCAATCCC
Source organism: Kribbella caucasensis (assembly GCF_004361855.1). Taxonomy (GTDB): domain Bacteria; phylum Actinomycetota; class Actinomycetes; order Propionibacteriales; family Kribbellaceae; genus Kribbella; species Kribbella caucasensis. Next base: position 481,616 of record NZ_SNWQ01000001.1, on the reverse strand, counting down.
AGCCGAACAACAGGCCGTAGAACACGGCGGCCGCCTCGGGATTGTCGGTGGCCAGCCCTATCCAAGCTGGGGTGCCGGTCGGCCACGGCGCGTTCCGCTCGACCATGCATGCACTCCCGGAATCCGTTTGCCAGAGACAGCCCCCAAACCCTGCCAGGCGACACCGGCCCCGTCGACACCATCACATGAGGATCGAATAACTATTCGGTCACCGGCGCGCGGCAGGGGCGTATTCTGCTCGCTTGTGACCCGCCTAGCGCTGCACAGCCGGCTCATTCCCGGCACCGAAGAGGCCTACGAGATCGAGCACGCCCGCGTCTGGCCCGAGCTGATCGCGGTCATGCGCGCGGCCGGGATCCGGGACTGGTCCATCTGGCGCAGCGGCCGGGATCTGTTCCACCTGGTCGAGTGCGACGACTTCGAGGCCGCGGTCGCGCAGCTCCGGGACGAGCCGGTGGACCAGCGTTGGCAGCAGCACATGAGCCGGTTCGTCGAAGGCTTCGCCCAGAACCCGGACGGCCTGGCCGGCCAGTCGCTGCGCCATGTCTGGACGATGTCGGAACAGGACTGAGTTTCTTCAGCGGGAGTGCATCTCCCAGACGAGGACCTCGGCGCCGTCCGGTCCGGCGGTGACCCGTTGACCGTCGGCGGCGACCACGCGCGCCGCGTCCGCCGTACCGAGGTCGCCTGCTCCTTCCAGTGAAACGGCGCCAAGGGCAACGAACAGGTGTACGTACGGCGCTGTCGGCAGCTGGATCGCCTTGCCGGGTTGGAGTCGTGCGACGGACATCCCGGCGTCCTGCTGGTTGATCCGGATCGCGCTGCTGCCCTCGTGCTTGGCCAGGCCGGACGCGATCGGGACGAGCTCACCCGTCGCCAGGCTGTTGCCTACCTCGGCCTGCTGGTACGACGGGTCGAGGTCGAGCTCGTCCGGCCGGACCCACATCTGGATGTACCGGACCGGTTCGCCGGCGTCGTTCTTCTCCGAGTGCTGGATCCCGGAGCCGGCGCTCATCCGTTGGGCGAGACCGGGGTAGACGATGCCGTTGTGCCCTTCGGAGTCCTGGTGCACGAGAGCGCCTCGCAGTACCCAGGTGACGATCTCCAGGTCCTGGTGCGGATGCGTGTCGAATCCGGTGCCGGGGGCAACCACTTCGTCGTTGTGCACGAGCAGCAGGCCGAAGCCGACGTTCGCCGGGTCGTAGTACCGGCCGAAGGAGAACGAGTGGTGCGAGTCGAGCCACTCACTCTCGGTCCGGAATCGGTCGCCCGCCCGGCGGATATCGGTCACGCCTCTAGTAATACCCCTTGTCCCCGTCAAGGAGTTCGCGGCAGGCGCCAACACGGCGGTGACCTTGTGCTTAATCGCGGCACAACCTCTCGAGGTCGGCGATGATGGCTACATGAGTAAGACTCGTCAGATCTCGATCGCTCTCCCGGAGGACCTCGTCGACACGATCGAGGCCGCCGTTGAGCGCGGTGAGGCGCGGTCGGTCTCGTCGTACATCGCGTCACGCCTTGTTCCGGGTGCCGCCATGGATGCACTCTTCGCTGGGTGGGACGCCGACCGGGGTGCGCCCGCCGGCGCCGACGGGGCGTGGGCGGAACGCGAGCTCGATCGCGCCTTCGCTGAGCAATCCGACCAGGCAAGCTGGACCCCGCTCTGCCGCTGATCCTTGTCTGAGACGCCGGCAGTGGTTGGTCGGATGGTTGCTACGGCTCGGGGTCTGTGCGGCGGATATGTGTGGCGGCGTGGTGGAGGTTGGTCAGGACGGATCGGACTGCTTTGCGGGCGGTGCGTTCGGGGCGGTGGAGTACGTCGATGTGGCGGCGGGCGTGGACGCCGCGGAGGGGACGGAGTACCACGGCGGGATGGTGGCGGGCTGTCCAGCGGGGCATCAGAGCGATACCGCCACCGGCCGCCACCACCTCGGCGACCACGGCGAACTCGTTGATCCGGTGGACGAGGTCGAGGCGTTGGTTGGCGGCGGCACCGATGGCCTCGATGGTGGCCATCAGGGGGAAGCCGTCGTGGACGGTGATCCAGGGTTCGCCGGCGACATCGCGTGGAGTGAGTTGCCGCTTGGCGGCTAGCGGATGATCGGCAGGTACGGCGACGTCCAGCGGCTCGTGGAGCAGCGAGGTGACCGCTACGGTATCCGGCCAGGCGGCGCCGTGATCGAGTCGATGCGCCAGCACCAGGTCGTACTCGCGCGTCAGCAGTGGGAACTCGTCCTGCGGGACGTCCTCGTCATGCAGAGCAAGCCGCGCGACACCATCACCACGCAGCAAATGCGGATAGAAGGCTGCCGCAGCACTGTGAAAGGCGGCAATGGACACAACGCTGTCGGGCTGCTCAACGAACTCGTCGACGGTGTGCCGCGCTCGGGCCAGCGCGCTCTCCACGTCCGCTGCCGCGCCGGCGAGCGCACGACCCGCAGCGGTGAGAACCACTCGGCGCCCGTCGCGTTCGGTCAGTGGCACCGGGATCGACCGCTGCAGCAGGCGCAACTGTTGTGAGATCGCCGACGGCGTCACCAGCAACGCCTCCGCCGCCGCGGTCACACTCCCCAGCTCACCGACCTCACGCAGTACCCGCAACTGCCGCTCGTCCATCTCCACACTGTAGCTCCACTACAAGGTCGCTTTAGAAGTTGGTGCTTGGCTTCAACGTCTCGAGCCATCACGGTTGGAGCCATGCCCGGATCCCGCCGTACTGACGCTGTCTTGCTGCTTGTCGCCGTCGTCTGGGGTTCGAGCTACCTCGCGGCCAAGACCGTCACCGGCAGCACACCCGTGCTGACGGTTCTCTTCCTGCGCTACGGCATCTCCGCGATCGCGTGCCTGGCGTTGCTCGTCTTCGCGTCCCGCATCAACCGAGGCGAGCTCAAGGTCGGCGGGCTACTCGGGCTCAGCCAGGCGGCCGTCCTGGTACTGGAGACGTACGGCGTCACGCACACCAGCGCGGCCAACGCCGGGCTGATCATCAGCCTGACTCTCGTCATCACGCCCCTGATGGATCGCCGCCGGATGCCACCCAGGTTCTTCCTCGCAGCCGGACTCTGCGTCATCGCAGTCGGCCTGCTCATGTCCGGCGACGGCCTCCACACTCCCGGCACGGGCGACCTGCTCATGCTCGCCGCAGCCGTCGTCCGCGCCGCGCATGTCGCCCTCGTCGGTCGCCTCACCACCGGCCGCGACCTGCGACCTCTGCAGCTCACGACGGTTCAGACGCTCGTCGGTACGGCGCTCTTCGCGGTGCCGGCCATTTCTCACCTGCCCGTCAACGCGGGCACCACGACCTGGCTGCAGCTGATCTATCTCGCCTTGTTCTGCAGCGTTTTCGCCTTCCTGGCCCAGACCTGGGCGATCCAACGTACCTCCGCCAGCCGAGCCAGCCTCCTGCTCGGCACCGAACCAGTCTGGGCCGTTGCCATCGGCATCTGCCTCGGCGACGAAAGACTCACCATCCCGGCCTTGATCGGCGCAGTCCTCATGCTCACCGGCACCACCTGGGGCCAGTCGATCGAACGCCACCACCGAAAGGACGCCACCACAAGCCGGACCAAGACACTCACCACCGCCTGATCGAGCTGCGCGAGCAGGCGGACATGGACCTGGAGGCCATCAAGGCCCTCCTTCCCCGCACCGCAATTCGGACGCGGCCGCCGTACTGGCCGGGTTCCGGGAGCTGATCAAGGACGCGCCGGAGCAGCTCGGTGGGTTCCCGGCGTTCCAGATCGCGCCGCCGTTGCCGTTCATCTCCGAGGACCGGCACGGTGACACGTTCGCGCTGATCGTCGGTTGCTGGGCCGGGGACCTGGACCGGGGCGAGCAGGAGATCGCCCGGTTCCGCGAGTTCGCGCCGGTCGTGGCCGAGATGGTCGGGCCGATGCCGTACCCCGCGCTGAACAGCGCCTTCGACGCGTTGGTACCCCCGGGCCTGCAGCACTACTGGAAGGCGAACTTCGTCACCGAGCTGACCGACGAGGCGATCCAGGCGCACCTGCGACACGCACCCGGCCTGCCGGCGGTCAACTCGACGGTGCACATCTACCCGATCAACGGCGCCCGCCACCGGGTGCCGAGCGACGCGACCGGCTTCGCCTACCGCGACGCGAACTTCGCGACCGTGATCGCCGGGATGTGGCCGGATCCGGCCCAGAACGAGGCGAACATCGAGTGGGTTCGCGGGTACTACGAAGCGACCGCGCCGCATTCCGAGTCCGGCGGCTACATCAACTTCATGGCCGCCGACGACCAGACCCGGATCGCCGACAACTACAAGGGCAACTACGACCGCCTGGTGGAGGTGAAACGCAAGTACGACCCCGGAAACCTCTTCCACCTCAACCAGAACATCGCGCCGTAGACCTGTTCTCCCACAGCATCGCGTGGTGGCTGCCGACCGGGTGCGCCCGTCAACCGGTGAAGCTGAACAGGTCGGCGTAGAAGCTCACGCCTGCCCCGCTGGTCGCCCACAGGGTGTAGGTGATGGTGTTGCCCGTGCCGACCGCCGTGTACGTGCCGGCAATGCTCTGCCAACCCGTCCCCGAGGTCGTCTTGACGATGGTCTTGCTCCCCACCGTCGTGCCAGCCGCGTTGCGCTCGCGCAGGTAGAGGTTGATCTTCTGCCCCGTCACGCCAGGCTTCACCTGCGCCGACCCCACGTACGTCTTGCCGGCCACCGTCGCCTTGCCCGGAGTGCCGTCCAGGACCCTCGGGCTGCTGCTGAAGCCGTGCTGAGCCGTCCCCGTCGCTCCGTTCTGGGAGCGAATCGCGTAAGCGCCGTCGTAGCCGCCCGTCACCCTGGTGTTCGTCGAGGTCGACGTCCACAGCCCCGTCCAGCCGGCGAGGTCCGTCTCCACGCTCTTGTTGGTGACGTACTCAGTCACCGGAGGCGGCGGAGGCGGCGGCTCAGTAGGACACGTCGAGGCGGCCCACGTCAGGTAGTCCCGCACCTTGTTCGTGATGATGGCGTCCACGCCCATACTGCGCAGGTTCGCCCACGCGGTCGAGTTGTTCGCCGTCCACGCCTTCACCTTCAGGCCCTGGGTGTGGAGCGCCGCGACCTCCGAGGCGGAGATGTAGGTGTACTCCAGGTTCTGAGACGCGATGCCGGTCGGCGAAGGCGAGATCGGGTCATAGCCCAGGACGCTGATGGTCAGCGCCGGGTTCGCCGTCTTCATGCTCTGGACGGGAGCCAGCCTGTTCGCGAACGCCTGGAGGTGCACGCGCGCCTCCAGGCCGGCCAGCTTCGTCAGCAGCACCTGCTGCTGCGTCGTCGTGACGTTCAGCGCCTTGGACTCCAGCAGGAGGTTCCTGTCCGGAGCCGCCGTGATCACGGCCAGCAGCTGGTCAAGCGTCGGCGGGTGCTGGCTCGGGTCCGCGTCGAAGGTCAGCGCCGTGAACTGCGCCGCCGTCATGTTCGCGATCGCACCGGTCCCGTTCGTGGTCTGCTCGACCGTCGCGTTGTGCATGATGACCGGGACGTTGTCGGACGTGAAGTGCACGTCCGACTCCACCCACTTCGCCCCCGAGCCAAACGCCGTGTTGAACGCCGCCAGGCTGTTCTCCACCGGCGCTCCCGTGTAAGCGTTGCCCCTGTGCGCGATGCCCGGCGGGCACGTCTCCACGGCCACGCTCGTGCTGCTCAGCGCGACCACTCCAGTGGCCGTCATGAGCGCCGTGCCGATCGTAGTTACGATCAGCCTTCTGATGTTTCTCACTGCATCACCTCTCCTTGTTCTCCATCTCCCGCTGCTCACACCTCAGTGATCAGCTCGCATTGGTCCCTCGTGCAGTCCATGAGGTCCTTGTCAGGACGCCACCGCACGAAGTTGGGGTGGCGGAGACGGCCGTTCTTGGTCCGTCCCTGAGCGTTCAGCTCCAGCACCGCCCCGATGAACTCCGCCTTCAACTCGCCCGTCTCCGGGTCCGTCACCTCGTCCATCACCGCGTCGTCGAAGCCCCGGACGGCCGGGACTCTGGAACCGGCTGCACCCGGAGTACTAGGCGCGTCCGCCTTCCGTGCGGTCCGCCAGCAGCACGTCGACCAGTTGCCGGTACTCGGTAACGGCCTGGCGGAGGTCTTCGGTGTCGGCCTCGCCCTTGGCCCGGGCGACCGCGACCCGGTGCGCCTCGCGGTAGTGCAGAGCCACCTCCGGATGATCCACCGAGATGTCGTTGGCCCGCTGGTCGATCTCGTCGACCGGGTAGCCCTCCTCGCGCATGATCCGGATGACGAGCCGGTCGGCTTCATCGACCGCTGTGTTGGGCTCGTCCACGAAGCTCTGCTGCAAGGTGTTCCACTCGGCGCGGTAGCGCTGTGCGGACTCGCCGCTCAGTGGGTGGATGTCGAGTTTCGAGACCCGGCGCTCCCGGCCGCGTAGGTCGCGCTCGGCGGTGCGCCGATCACCCGACTCCTCGATCGTGCGTTCGTACTCCGGGCCGAACCGCTCCCGCAGCTGACCTGACCGCCGTCGCTGATACGCGAACGCCAGCGCGGCGACCGCGATCACGACCACGGCGATGACGATGACCGTGACGATGGTGTCCATCAGACCTCCAGTCCGAATTCCGCCCGGTTGGCCCCGTGATCAAATGGCTGGATTGCGGTGCGCCGGGAGAGGATTGTCAGGTCGGAGTACCCGGAAGGGGATGACGCCTTCGGTACAGCCACAGGGTGCCCAGAACGAGGCCTGCGCCGCCCACCGCGGACGCGCCTGCCTGAAGGGCTTCGACCGCGGTGTCATCGACCGCAACGGTGACGGTCGCCGGCTCCGGGTACTCGGCCGGGCTCAGCTTGTACTCCGGGTAGTTGTACTCCCGCACGTGCGGGTCGTGCGGAACGACCGCGGACGTCTCGGCAGGTTCCTCTGGGACGCGCGCAGATGCATCCGCGGCGCCGATCGCGAAAACGATGAGCGTGAGCGCGGGTACTGCGATGACACTGCGTCGGTGCTTCATGATTCCTCCTCCGCGGCGGGGATCGCCGCTTCCCTTCCAAGGTCGGGTCGGAGGGCATCCCGTCACATCGGGCAGCTGCCCTCAGATCGGAGGCTCAGGTCCTTAGTCTTCGGTCGAACATCCTTAGCTGCGTCCACCGTCTGACTCAACGACGGGAGCGACGACGGACGACCGGTTCAGCGGGACTCGGTTTGTTGATCGTCGAGTCCGAGGCGGACCGCCATGGCCGCGGCTTGGACGCGGGTTTGGACGCCGAGCTTCTCGAGTAGGTGGGTCACATGAACGCTCGCGGTCTTGGGGCTCATGTAGAGCGCTTCGCCGATCTCCCGGTTGGTCCTGCCCTCGGTCAGGAGTGCAAGTACCTGTCGTTCGCGATCGGTCAGCGCCGGTAGCCCGTGCCCGGGGTGCTGGCTGCGACGGGCGCCTGGTCCCGGCGAGTCGGCGAGATCGAGCCGGGCGATCCTTGCGAGTTCGTCGATCTCGGCGAGAAGCGGTCTCGCGCCGAGCAGCTCGGCGGTCCGGCGGGCCGCCTTGAGCTCACCGGTCGCACGACTTCGTGTCCCGCTCCGGTCGCGCTGGGCGAGGAAGGCCTCCGCCGCGCGCAATCGAGCACGGGCTTCCGGATAAGGCCGGCTCAGCCGGGACCACTCCCGTGCCGCTCGAAGCCAGAGCGCGGCGTCGGGCGAGCGGTGGAGACGCGACCGTTCCGCCTCGACGGTTGCCGTGACGGCAGCCGCCGTGACGGTGCTCACCGCGTGACCGAGAAGTGCCACCAATCGTTCGAACTCTTCAAGCGCCTCGACGGCGACGGCTGCTTCGAGACCCGCGAGCAGGAGCGGCGCGCAGATGGGATCGTTCAACCGACTCGCGACCTGCTCCGCGGTGGAAAGGGCCACGGCGAGCGCCTCCCGCGGCCGGCCCTCGAGCAGGTGCAAGGGAACCTGGACGTTGGCGAACCCAACCTGGAACATCGGCTGGTCACCGGACGAGAGACGCAGCGACCGTTGCTGCAGCTCGAGCGCGGTCTGGAGATCACCTCGCGCAACGTGCACCTGCGCCAGCACATTCTCGATCATGCCGAGACCGGACCACTCTGCCTGGTCGCGTCCCAACGTGAGGGCCTCATCCCAGCGTCCAGCGTCGAACAAGGCGTCGATGAGGTTGCCCTCCATCAGGTCCTCGAGCCAGTGCCGCCCCAACGTCAGTCGTCGCAACTCCGGCCGGATCAGCTCCACCACTTCCACAGCTCGGTCGCAGTCACCGAGCCGCCAGTAGAGGTCGGTCAGGTTCACGCCCGCGAGCGCGATCTCCTCGGGCTGGGCGATCCGGCGGGCAATCGACAGGGCCGCGTTCAGGTGGCCGAGAGCTTCGTCGAATCGCTCCCTCCCCGAGTCGATAGCGCTCAGGATCATGGCGGCACGGCACGTCGTCCGTTCGTCAGATCCACGGTCGGCCAGGTCGAAGGCAGCTCTCGCCGGTGCGGCAGCCTCATCGAGCCTGGAAGCGGTGACGAGTGCCATGGCTCGTGCGCAGAGAACCTTGCCGCGGATGAGTCCGTCGTCGGGAGAAATCAACTGCTCGGCCCGCTCGGCGTCCTTCAGGGCACTTCCCGTGTCTCCGACGACCACTCCCAGCCAGCTGCGCGTCAGCAGCGCCGGTACGACGTCGTCGCCGGCAACACTCTGTTCGGGGACGTCGGCCAGGGCCTGGTCCAGCACTTCCCGGGCCTTGTCGGGTTGGCCGGCACCACCGAGCAGGGAGGCCGCCGCCTCGGCCAGTACCAATCGGGTAGGCACGTCCGACCGGGTGGTTACGGACGACGGCCTGACCGACGACGCAACGGCGTACCAGTGGCCTGCCTCCGCGAGGGCGAATCGCGACTCCGCGGCCCGAGCAGCCTTGACCGACCACGTCAGCGTGGCGTCCGGGTCTTCTGCACGGTGGTACTGCTCAGCCACCTCGGCCACCGCAGCCGCGCCCGCACCGACCAGTAGTCCTGTTTCCAGATGTTCGGCCAGCTTGGCGTGCAGGCGGCGACGTTGCTCCGAGAGCAGCTGCTCATAGGCGACTTCTGCCAGGACGGGGTGTTTCGCAGTGGCGCCCCCAGTCGGATCTCGGATCACCAGCCCTGAGTCGCAGGCGTCTCGTACGGCGTCGATGTCACCGTCTGCGGCTGCGAGGAGGTCGTCGTCACTAAGTGCTCTCGGTAACGTTGAGGTGGCGGCGACGACCATCCGCGCCGCAGGCGACACGGCTTGTAGTCGCGCCGACAGAATCTGGCGCAATGATATCGAAGCAGCCGGATAGGTGCTCGCCAGCTCTGCGGTGAGGTAAGGATTGCCCGCGCTGCGCCGGAACACGGCGTCGGCCTCGTCCTGCGTCAGATCAGGTCTCAGGCCGGCCAACTGGAGCCTGGTCTCCTCGAGAGTGAGCCGTCGCAGCGCCAGATCGGTGATAGAGGGGTTGCGGAGCTGCTCCGCGAGCCATGCGGTCCGCTGTGGGTCGGTGACTTCGTCGCGCCAGGTCAGGAGTACGAGTAGCCGACGCTCGGGCAGATTACGAGTCGAATAGGTGAGGAAGTCGAGCGTCGACCAGTCGGCCCAATGCACATCCTCGACCAGGAGCACGGTGCCCAGCGGCGGCCCATCGTCGAGCGCGTTGCTCAGCTCCTCGATGGTTTGCGCACGACCTGCCGCCGCAGAAGGGAACACCATGGTCTCGCCGCCCTTGCCGAATGAACGGCCGAGCGCCGCCGCCAGTCCGCCGTACGCAACTGCGCCTGACATGGGAGCGCAGGCCCCGCGGAGGATCCGCAGTCCGCTCTCCCGGCGTTCCTGAAGCACCTGTTGGACCAGCGAGGTCTTGCCGACGCCGGCCTCGCCCCGGACCAGCACGGCAGCCGAAGCGTTCGGCAGTTCGGCGATCACTGTCTCGAGCAGTGAAGCCTCGGCCCCTCGACCGACCAGCGCCGCGGTCATCTGCCCATCATGCGCCCGAACCCACTGCCGCACCCAGCCGATCATGCAACTCCCCGGCGGCACGTTCAGCCGGACAAGGGACTGCGGCCGCTCAGTGGGCGGCCGCAGTCCCGTTGTGGGGGTGGGGGAGATCAGGTCTAGCCGGTGGGGTTGCCGTTGTCGGAGCCGAGTTTGGCCTTGGTGGTGAGGGTTTTGCCGTCCCGGATGTAGGTGATCGTCACCTCGTCGTCGGGGCGGTGCGAACGGACCGCGGCGACCAACGCGTCCCCTGACGCGATCGCCTTGCCGTCCACGGAGGTGACCAGGTCACCCGACCGCAGACCGGCCTTGTCCGCCGCACCGCCCGACGTCACCTCGCCGAGGGTGGCTCCCTGTGTGAGCCCGTCGGAAGACCGCGCGTCGCCGACCGTCACTCCGAGCCGCGCATGCGTGGCCTTGCCCTTGGCCACCAGCTCGTCGATGATCGGCTTGGCCTGGTCGATCGGGATAGCGAAGCCCAGGCCGATGTTGCCGCCTTCGGATTGTCCCGATCCTCCGGCGGTCTTGATCGCGCTGTTGATTCCGACCACCTGGCCGGCGAGGTCGATGAGGGCGCCGCCGGAGTTCCCGGGGTTGATCGCGGCGTCTGTCTGGATTGCTGGGAAGACCGTCGTGCTGTCCTGCTCCTCGTCGCCCGACGTCACCGGGCGGTTCAGGGCCGACACGATCCCGCTCGTCACGGTCGCGTCCAGGCCGAACGGCGAACCGATCGCGACCACGCCCTGGCCGACGCCGAGCGTGCCGCTCTTGCCGAGCACGGCCGGGGTGAGGTCGCTGGCGTTCGCGCGGATCACGGCGAGGTCGGTCAGCGGGTCGGTGCCGACGATGGTCGCGGACACGGTCCGTCCGTCGTTCAGGATCACGGTGATCTTGCCGCCGCTCCCGGCACCCGACACCACGTGGTTGTTGGTGACGATCAGCCCGTCCTTGCTGATCACGATGCCGGACCCGGTGCCGCTGCCCTGCGAAGTGGTGACGCCGATCTTCACCACGCTCGGCAGCACCTTCGCGGCCGCGTTCTGCACCGATCCGTCCGGTGCCGATGCCGGAGCCGCCTGCCCGCCGGTCAGCGGTGCGGTCACCGACGGGGTCGCGGACGAGTCGTTGGTCGCCGAGTACACAGCCGCACCACCCACACCGCCGGCGGTCCCGACCAGCAGCGCGGTGGCTGCCACCAGAGCCAGACCCGCGCGCCGCTTGGGCTTCGGGGGCTCCGGCTGGGCCGGCTGCGGGCCGAACGGCCAGTTCGAACCCGGTGACGTCCCCTGATGCGTCCCGGTGGTCCCGAACTGCCCGTCTTGGTAAGCACTCCCACCTGAGGGGTGCTGTCCCGGCCGCGCCTGTCCGTGCGGCGCGTACTGCTGCTGCGAGTGCTGGCCGTAGCCGGTCGTCGGCAGCTGCTGAGTACGCTCCTGCGGACTCGAGCCGTACGACGGCGACGTCCCCTGCGGGGGGTTGTTCCCGTACGTCGAACCCGGCGCCGGGGTGTCGTTCCCGGGCTGGTTCTGCGGCTGGTGCGGCTGGTTCTCGGTCATGGGTTTACCTTCGCGGCCGGACCTGAGAACGAACTGAAGATCCCGTCAGAGCAGCCGAAGAGTTCTGTGAAGATCCGCTGAAGAACCTGTGCGGAAGCTTTGAGGTCAGCCCTGTGATGCGGGCGGCTCAGCCTCGGCCGGTGGTCGCGGCGTGCGGGAGCCAGAGGGTGAACTGGGCACCGCCGCCGACGGTGTTCCGGGCGTAGATCATCCCGCCGTGCTGTTCGGCCGCGTGCTTGACGATGGCCAGGCCGAGCCCCGAACCAGGCAGGCTGCGCGCCTCACTGGACCGGTAGAACCGCTCGAACACGTGCGGCAGGTCCGCCTCGGCGATGCCCGGACCGCTGTCGGTCACGGTCAGCACGCCGTCCAGGAGCCGCACCGTCACCTTGCCCGTCGGTTCGCCCTCGGCAACCGGCTGTTCAGGAGTGCTGTACTTCGCCGCGTTGTCGAGCAGGTTCGTCACGGCGCGGCCGAGCAACCGTTCGTCGCCCCAGACGGGGAACGGAGTCAGCTGCACGTCCCAGTCCAGTCCGGGGGCGCGGCGGCGTACCTTGATCAGCGCGTCCTCGACCACGTTCGAGAGCTCGATCTGCTCGGCGTCGCGGACCTGCGGGGTGTCGCGGGCGAGCTCGGTGAGGTCGCCGATCAGGTTGGTCAACTCGTCCATCTGGGCGCGGACGTCGTCGAGCAGTTGCTGCCGGTCCTCCGGGCGGAGGCCGCCGCGTTTGTCCGCCTGGGCGAGCAGGTCCAGGTTCGTCCGGATACTGGTCAACGGCGTACGCAGCTCGTGTCCGGCGTCACCGACCAGTCTTCGCTGCCGATCCTGGGACCGGGCCAGCGCCGCGAGCATCGCGTTGAACGCCTGCGCGAGCCGGGAGATCTCGTCCGACCCGGATATCGGGATCGGTCTGAGTTCCTCTGTACGGGCCACGTGTTCGGCCGCTCCGGTCAACCTGGCCAGCGGGCGCAGACCGGATTGCGCGATCGCGTTGCCGGCCAGGGCCGCACCGATCACCCCGAGCAGTCCGACCGCCCACAGCACGACGCCGAGGTTGTGCAGAGTCTGATCGACCGGCCGCAGCGACTGCGCGACGACCAGCGCGGCGGGCTGGTACTCCACCAAACAATTGCCCCGGCGGTCCGGCTCCGGACAGTACTGCGCGGGCACGGCGACCACCCGGAAGTGCGGACCGCCACTGGTCCCGACCGTGCGGACGCTGGCCTCGTCGCCCTGGCCCTGCGCGATCGCCAGCTCGGCGGTGCCCATCGGTGGGAGGTAGCTGTCGGCCGCGCCGAGCTTCTGCCCGTCCGCGGTGTACAGGCCGAGCTGGATGTCGCTCAGGCCGAGCGCGTCCGGTGGGATGTTCTGCAGGTTGGCCAGGTTGGTGAGCACGCCCTTCTTCGCGGCCTGGCCGGCCCGGTCGATCAGGCTGCTGTCCAGGTTGCGGTACATCTGCTGGCGCACGGTCAGGTACGCCGAGACGCTGACCAGCAGGACGGCGAGGCCCACGGCGACCGCGGCGAGCAGGGTGACACGGGCATGCAGGCTGAGGTGGTGGAGCTTCTCCCGCCACCAGGTCTGCGTCCGCGCTGCCGTCTCGGTGAAACGGTTCGGACCGTTGCCGTTGGCGTGCTCGGGCCGAGGTCCACTCGTCGGCTGCGCGGACGGCGTACCGGATTGTGGTTGGGGGTCCGGATCCTGGCGTGCGATGTACGACGGGAAGCCGGAACGGTCAGGGGGTTGCGTGCTCACGGTGGGGTGTCTCTCAGCACGTAGCCGATCCCGCGGACCGTGTGGATCAGCCGCGGCAGATCGTTGATCTCGGTCTTGCGGCGCAGGTATCCGATGTAGACCTCGAGCGAGTTCGCGGTGGTCGGGAAGTCGTAGCCCCAGACCGCGTCCAGGATCACCGCGCGCTCGAGCACCCGGCGCGGGTTGCGGATCAGCAGCTCGAGCAGCGAGAACTCGGTCCGGGTCAGCGGGATCGGGACGTCGCCGCGGTGCACCTCGTGCGCATCCACGTCCACCACGAGGTCGGCGTACTGCAGCACCTCGCCGCGCTGCCCGCCCTCGCCCGGCGCCGTACTACGGCGGAGCAGCGCGCGCAGCCGGGCCAGCAGCTCCTCCAGCGCGAACGGCTTGGTCAGGTAGTCGTCGCCGCCGGCGTCCAGGCCGTCCACCCGGTCGGCCACGGCGTCGCGCGCGGTCAGCACCAGGATCGGCACGTTGTTGCCTGCGGCCCGCAGCGCCTTGGTGGTCTCCAGCCCGTCCAGCCTGGGCATCATCACGTCCATCACGACCACGTCGGGCTCGACGTTGCCGATCACCGCGAGCGCCTCGGCCCCGTCGGCCGCGGTCACCACCTCGAAGTCGTTGAACTCCAGCGAACGGCGCAGCGAGTCCCGGACGGCCCGGTCGTCGTCCACCACCAGTACTCGCATCCCGCTCCCCGCTTCGCCTGAGTCGTCACCTGAACGGGCCCAAGATCTGCTGGGCCTCCGACTGTCGAGACTATTCCGTCTCTTTGAGAAACGGCTGAGAACCCGCTGATCGCTCGCGAAGGACGCCTCGCGACCGTAGATTCCCCGGGTGGACATCGTCGAATTCACGCCTGAGACCGAGCAACTCACCTGGACCTTCGGCGGGGCCGCGCCGGTCCGCAGGGTGAAACCGGGCACCCAGCTCCGGTTGTGGACCGAGGACGCGTTCTGCGGCAGCCTCCGCAGTACGACGGACCTGGCCAGCGCCTCCCTCATCATGCCGTTCGTGAACCCGCAGACCGGCCCGTTCTACGTCGAGGGGGCCGAACCGGGCGACACCCTGGTCCTGCACTTCGTCGACCTGACCCCGGCGCGGAGCTGGGGCGCGTCCGCGACCATCCCGTACTTCGGCGGCCTGACCAGCACCGATCGGACGGCCACACTGCAGGACCCGTTGCCGGAGCGGACCTGGATCTACCAGGTCGACACCGACAAGCAGACCGTTGGGTTCGTCGCGCAGGGGAGCGGACTGGAGGTCGCACTGCCGCTCGAGCCGATGCTGGGCACGGTCGGCGTCGCCCCGGCGGCCGGTGAGGTCCGGTCGTCGCTCGTGCCCGACTACTTCGGCGGCAACATGGACACACCCGAGATGAAGCCCGGTACGACGTGCTACCTGCGCGTGAACGTCGAGGGCGCACTGTTCTCGGTCGGGGACGGCCACTACCGCCAGGGCGAGGGCGAGTCCTGCGGTACGGCGGTCGAGGGCGCCATGAACGTCGTACTGGTTGTGGACCTGCTCAAGACGCCCGGTCCCGCCTGGCCCCGACTCGAGAACGACGAGTACCTCGCGGTGGTCGGCTCCAGTCGTCCGCTGGAGGACGCGTGGCGCACCGGTCAGGTGGACATGGTCGGCTGGCTGTCGGAGCTCTACGGACTCGACAAACTGGACTCGTACCAGTTGCTGAGCCAGATCAGCGAAGTACCACTCGCCAACGTCGTCGACGCCAACTACAGCGTGGTCACGAAGGTTCCCAAACGCCTACTGCCGGGCGCCGACGTCTACGGGGGCATCCACACGCACCTTCGGAGTGCGACGAGATAGCCCCACACCGAGCAGGCACAGTACGCCGCCACCCAGCGCCAGAAGTGCCGGTGTTTCACCCAGGAACAACCAGGCAAGCCCGATCGCGACCACCGGCACCAGGTACGTCGTTGCGCCCATCCGGCCCGCACTGGTCCGGGACAGGGCGAACGCCCACGTGGTGAACCCGAGGGCGGTCGGGAACGCGCCGAGGTAGACCACCCACCACAGCGTGGACGCCTGTGCGGTCGACACTTCCCGGACGAGGTCCGGTGTGTACGGGAGGCAACTGATCGTGCCGATCATGCAGGCGAGCCAGGTGACCTGCGCAGCGGGCAACCGTTTCAGCAACGGCTTCTGGGCGACCACGCCCACGGCGTACGAGACTGCTGCGGCTACGCAGAGGACGACGCCCCAGGTCTCGGCGCGGCCGGTGGAGGTCGCAGTACCGATGAGGAGGACGCCGCCGAAGGCCACCAGGCTGCCGATGACGAGTTGGCGGGGGAAGCCCTCGCCCAGCATCAGTCCGGCGAGCAGGGCGATCAGCAGGGGAGCGATGTGGACCAGCATCGCCGCGGTCCCGGCGTCCAGGCGTCGCTCGGCAGCGTTGAGCGCGACGTTGTAGACGCCGAACCACAGCAGGCCGCAGGCGAGGAGTGGGGTCCAGTCCTGCTTCGCCGGGCGCTTCCACACCATGCCCTTGCCTTTGCCTGTGGCCAGCAGGATCAGGCCCAGCACGAGGCTGCCGATCAGCAGGCGTGCCAGGGACAGCGGGCCGGCGGACAGTTCGGTGCCGACATGGCGAATGGCCACGAACGCTGAGGCCCAGAGGACCACGGTCACGCCTGCGGCCACGATCGCCACTCGATTTCCGTCTCTCACGGGATTCAACGGTAGGAGGTAGAGTGAGGTTGTTCCATGGCGAAACGGAGCTCGGGAGGCGGCTGTGGTTTCCGAATCGAAGGTCAGATCGGCTGTGTCTTTTCCGAGTGACCTCCTGGACGATCTGAACCGGCGGCTGCTGCAGGAGCTGACCGAAGACCCGCGAGCCCGGACCACGGACCTCGCCCGGCGGCTCGGGGTCTCCGCGCCGACCGTGCGGGAACGTGTCGCCCGGCTGGAGGAGGCCGGGGTGATCCGCGGCTACCGGCTCGACCTGGATCCGGCCGCGCTCGGGCTGCCGGTCGCCGCCTGGGTTCGGTTGAAGCCGGGCCCGGGGCAGGTCTCCCGGATCGCCGAGCTCGCCGGGCGCACCCCCGAAGTGGTCGAGTGCCACCGCATCTCCGGTGAGGACTGCTTCCTGCTCCGGGTCCAGGTCCCTGCAATCGACGCCCTTGAAGCGATCCTCGACCGCTTCAACGTGCACGGCTCCACCAACAGCTCGTTCATCGTGTCCACGCCGGTCCCGCCTCGCCCGGTCCCGTTGAAGTGAGGGCCGGCGGTGTCGATCGACAACGACGTGTACGACCGGCTAGGCGACGGCTGGTGGGATGAACACAACCCGCTGAACCTGCTGCACGGGAGCTTCACCGCGGGCCGATTCGAGTACTTCCGGTCGATCCTGGCCCGAGATCCGGACGGTCTCCGCGTGCTCGACATCGGTTGCGGTGGTGGGTTCCTGGCCGAGGAGTTCGCCCGGCTCGGCTGCCGGGTGGTCGGCATCGATCCGTCCGCGGTGTCGATCGGTACCGCGAGACGTCACGCAGCCGGGATCGACTACCTCGTCGCGGCCGGTGAACGCCTGCCCTTGCGCGACTCGGCCTTCGACGTGGCGTACTGCTGTGACGTCCTCGAACACGTCACCGATCTGGAGTCGGTGGTCGCCGAGACAGCCCGCGTACTCCGGCCCGGTGGGCTCTACTTCTTCGACACGATCAACCGGACCCTGGCCAGCAAGCTGGTTCTCATCAAGGTCGCCCAAGACTGGCGGCTGACCAGGATGATCGACACGACGCTGCACGTCTGGGACATGTTCATCACCCCGGACGAGCTGACCGCCGTACTGCGCCGTCACGGTCTGCGGGTGGACGAGCTCACCGGTCTGGGCCCGCGCCGGAACAAGCTCGGCCTGGTGTGGGATTTCGTCCAGACCCGACGCGGCCGGCTGACCTATGGCGAGCTGAGCCGCCGGATGGATACGGGCAGAGTGCGAGGGCTCCAGGTCTCCTACATGGGGTTCGCCATCAAGGCCTGATGTCCGGTAGGTGGGCCGAACCACCCGTGAAAGTGGTCTGCATCACTACGCTGGTGGCGACTTCAGCGACCTCCGGAAGGACCCTGACCCATGGCTGCCGACAAGTCTGTCCGCAGAGTTGCCCTTCTCACCGCGGGCGGGCTCGCGCCCTGCCTGTCGTCCGCCGTCGGCGGGCTGATCGAGCGCTACACCGAGGTGGCGCCCGACGTGGAGATCATCGGATACCTGAACGGGTACCACGGCTTGCTCAGCGGCCGGCACATCGAGGTGACGCCCGAGGTACGGGCCAAAGCCGGCCTGCTGCACAAGTTCGGCGGCAGCCCGATCGGGAACAGCCGGGTGAAGCTGACCAACACCGCGGACCTGGTGAAGCGCGGGCTGATCGCCGACGGGCAGAACGCCCTCCAGGTCGCTGCCGAGCGCCTGGTCGCCGACGGCGTCGACGTCCTGCACACGATCGGCGGCGACGACACGAACACGACCGCCGCCGACCTCGCGGCGTACCTGCACGAGCACGACTACGACCTGACCGTGGTCGGCTTGCCGAAGACGATCGACAACGACGTGGTCCCGATCCGGCAGAGCCTGGGCGCCTGGACGGCGGCCGAGCAGGGTGCGCTGTTCGCGCGCAACATCATCGCCGAACACAGCTCGAACCCGCGGATGCTGGTCGTGCACGAGGTGATGGGGCGCAACTGTGGATGGTTGACCGCGGCAACGGCTCTGGCGTACCGCGAGTGGGTCAAGCAGCAGGAGTGGAACCCGGGCGTCGGGCTCGATGCGGGCGGCTGGGACGCGCATGCGGTTTACGTGCCCGAGGCAACGATCGACCTGGACGCCGAGGCCGAGCGGCTGAAGGCGGTGATGGACGAGAACGACTGCGTCAACATCTTCCTGTCCGAGGGGGCCGGGGTGCCGGCGATCGTGGCGGAGCTGGAGGCTCGCGGCGAAGAGGTCGGCCGGGACCCGTTCGGGCACGTCAAGCTGGACACCATCAACCCGGGCGCGTGGTTCGCGAAGCAGTTCGCCGAGCGGATCGGCGCGGAGAAGACGATGGTGCAGAAGAGCGGGTACTTCAGTCGCTCCGCGGCCGCGAACGACCGTGACCTGGCGCTGATCAAGGAATGCACCGACTACGCCGTCGACGCGGCGCTGCGGGGCGAGTCCGGGGTCGTCGGGCACGACGAGGAGCGTGGTGACGAGCTGCGCGCGATCGAGTTCCCCCGGATCGCCGGCGGCAAGGAGTTCGACCCGGGCGTCGACTGGTTCGTGGCCCTCAAGTCCGAAATCGGCCAGCCGTAGATCTCATTCAGCCAGGTGGGCTTGCTTGGGCCCGCCTGGCCTGTGGTCACCTGAGCCGCTCGACCCAGGTGTCCGCGGCCTTCTCGATCTGGGTCAGGACCTCGTCGAACCCGTCGTCCTCGCCGTAGTACGGATCCGGTACGTCGACCTCGGCGAACAGCTCGACCGGTACGACCAGGTCTGCTCCGCCTCGGCGCCGCAGTGCCGACAGGTGGCCGGAATCCATCGCCAGAACCAGATCGCGCTCGGCGAACCAGTTGCTGCGGAACTCCTGGGCCCGGTGCGCGCTCCCGTCGTACCCGCGTCGTCGCAGTGCGGCGGCCGCTCGTGGGTCCATCGGATCGCCGACGTGCCAGCCGCCCGTCCCCGAACTCGTCACCCGGACGTCGTCGACACCGGCCGCGGTGAGTTTGGCCCGCAGCACCACCTCGCCGATCGGCGAGCGGCAGATGTTGCCGGTGCAGACGATCTCGACCTGCCTCAGTGCCCGGCTCACGTCAGCGGGGTTCCCACTTCTCGGGCAGCACTGCGTTCAGCAGCATGCCGACCACGGTGATCACCAGCGAGCCGAGCAACGCGGGCCAGAACCCGTCGACGTGGAACTGCACGTCCAGCTTCCCGGTGATCCATGACGTGAGCAGCAGCATCAGGGCGTTGATGACGAAGATCAGCAACCCGAGCGTGAGGATGATGAACGGCAGCGAGAGCAGCTTCACGATCGGCTTCACCACCGCGTTCACCACCCCGAAGATCGCCGCGACGATCAACAGCGTGAGCACTCGCCGCCCGGTGGTCGCGCCCTGGAGCGTGATCCCCGAGACGATCCAGCTCGCCACCGCCAGCGCCACCGCGTTCACCAGCAACCTGATGATCAAGTTCTTCATACCCCGATACTCCCACCCCCCAGTTCACCCAACCCCCACCCGCCACGCAGGGTCCGGCCTGTGGCGCGGCAGTTGCCGGGAACCAGGCGGCGCGGCGTCACGCAGTACGGGAAAGGGGTGGAGCCGGGGCGCACCGCCGTGCGTCGGAGCGGGCGTGGATCAGGTGGGGGGCATGGCGATGGCTTCGAGGAGGGATTCCTCGGCGCCGGCCAGGTGGCGGCGGAGTTCGTCGACGGCCTCGTCGAGTTCACCCTTTTCGAGCAGGCGGATCAGCTTGCGGTGCGAGGCGACCTGTTGCTTGGCGTCCTGGCGGAGCGCGTCGACGCGGGCGAGCGCGAGCCTGGCCTCACCGGTGACCGAGTCGGCCGTCGCGATCAACCTGGCACTGCCGGTGAGCGCGACCAGGCTCCGGTGGATCGCCAGATGCGTCTCCGTCATCGCCTCCGGATCGGCCCCGTCCTTGGCCGTCGCGGCGAACTCCCGCATCGCCTCCCGGACCCGGTCCCGGTCCGCCTCGGCGGCGTCGTACCAGGCCCTGATCCCGGCCGACTCCAGCACGAACCGGGCCCGGCAGATGTCCGCGACCGCGTCCGGATGCAGGATCGCGACGCTGACCCCCTTGTTGGGTTCGCGGACCGCGAGCCCCTCGGTGACCAGCATCGTCATCGCCTCACGGACCGTACTGCGGGCCACCCCGAGCGCCTCGGCCAGCGGCTGCTCGCGCAACGGCGTACCGGGTTCGAGGTCGCCCGCGAAGAGGGCGGCGCGGAGGGCGTCGACCACCCGGTCCACCGTGGTCGAGCGGTCCACCCGCAGCCGTTCGTACATGGGGAGATTCTCGTCCAGTCAGCGTCCGTTGTCGCGCGCGGCACGGTCCCAGGGTCGGGTCGAGGGCGGGGTCGAGGGTGAACCTGTGGATAACTTCCGTCATGATGAGCCGGTTTTCGGGCAATCTGTTCCAAGACGTCAACGGCCGCCCTCTCCCCCGACCGTCCCGGGAGAGCCGCTGACCAACCGAGGAGGAAGCGATGGCTGACAGCAAGGCCACTCCGCTGCTGGGCGGCCTGGCACTCCTCCTCTTGCTGCCGATGATCATCGTGGCCGCGATGCTGTTCACCGCGATGGGTGCCATCGGCCAGGAGAACCCGTGCGCGAGCGAGCCCCAAGGCAAGGCGTTCGTCTGGCCGACCGACGTGCACGACGAGCCCTCGGAGGGCTTTGACGACGAGGGCGCGGAGAAGCACGAGGGCATCGACTACGACGCCGACGAGGACAGCCCGGTGCGCGCGGCCGAGCGCGGGAAGGTCGTCAGCACCGAGGGCGACTGGATCAAGATCGAGCACGCCCAGGGCCGCGTCCAGACCTGGTACAAGTTCGTCAAGAACAAGAGCGTCTCGAACGGCGAGGAGGTCGATCGCGGCGAGGAGATCGGCAAGGTCGGCACCGGCGAGGAGGACGAGCCGGGCGAAGACGGCGCGCACCTGCACTTCGAGCTGCGGATCAAGGACGGCGGCAACTGGGTCGCGAAGGACCCGACCGACGAGATCGGCGATGACGTCGCCGACTCCGGTGGTGCCTGCGCCTGCGGCGGCCCACTGGTCGGCGGGAACAACCAGGAGAAGGCCTTCAACTTCTTCGTCTCGAACGGGTACAGCAAGGAGCAGGCCGCCGGCATCGTCGGCAACATGATCCACGAGTCGAGCGTCGAGCCGGCCCGGCTGCAGGGCACCAGCCCGGGCACCATCACCCACCCCTCGGCAGCGATCAACAGCGAACTCGGCTGGGGCATCGTTCAGTGGACCCCGGCCGGCAAGATGATCGAGCCGTCGATGAACGCGACCGACAACGACGAGGCCAAGGTCGAGTCGCTGGAGTGGCAGCTCGAGTTCCTGCGCAAACAGCTCGAGGGCGAAGGCCCGGTGCCTGAGGGCAACGCCGGCACCCAGCTCAAGGCCACCTCCACACCGGAGGACGCCGCCGTCGCCTTCGGCCGGTACTACGAGCGCTTCGCCGGCTCCGACAACCTGAACCACGAGCGCTACACGCAGCGCAAGACCGCGGCCCGCCAGGTCTTCCAGACCTTCGGCGGCGGTGGTGAGGGTGCCGCCCCGGGCGGTTGTGGAGCGGGTAACGGCGATATCGCGGCCACCGCCAAGATGCTGGCCTGGGACACCCCGGGGCACGGCAAGGACCGCGGCGACGCCAAGCCGGAGTACGCCGAGGCGATGGACGAGTACAACGGCGCGACCACCGACGACCCGTACAGCGACTGCGGTGTCTTCGTCGCGACCGTGATGCACATGAGCGGCGCCGATCCGGAGTACCCGAAGCGGTCGACCGGCGTCCAGGAGGACTACCTGCGGAACTCGGGCAAGTACGACGTGTACGACGACATCACCGTCGACGAGCTCAGACCCGGCGACATCCTGATCGGACCAGGGCACACCTATCTGTTCGTGGGTGAGTTCAACGGGTACAACTCAGCGGCCGGTTCGCTGCATGACCACGTCCCGGAGGCAGGTCACGCGTACAGCATCGGGAACCAGTTCGCCGCCGCCCGGCTGAAGAACCCGCCGCAGCCGCAGGGCGACTGAGCAAGAGGAGCAGATGATGGAAGAGAACCGGAGAGTCTGGTTGCTCGGCGCGGTGGTGATCGGCGTCGTGGTGGTGCTGCTCGGCGGCTATCTGGTGTTCCGCGGCGGCGCCGAGTCGAAGCTGACGGTCAAGTCCATCCCGAACGACCTCACCCTGACCCTCGACGGCAAGCCGATCAAGGCGAACGGCGACGTCAAGGTGAGGGCCGGCGAGCACACCCTGACGGCGACCCGGGACGGCTTCCAGAGCTACACCGAGACCGTCACCGCGAAGGGCGGCGATCCGCTGTTCGTCAAGATGTACCTGTTCTCCAACGATCCGGCCGGCCGGGCCTGGGAGCAGGACAACCCGGATCAGGCGCTCGAGGCGGAGGCCGAGGCCGGCCGCCGGTACGACGAGATCCAGAAGCGGTTGCGGTCCAAGTACCCGATCCTGCTGGAGTTGCCGTACATCGGCCCTGGCTTCAAGGCGACGTACACCGACTCGAAGTCCGATCCGGACAACCCCGAGGCGATCTCCCTCAAGATCCAGCTGTTCGACTCCGAGGGCAAGACCAAGGCCCTGGAGTGGATCGAGGGCCACGGCTACGACCCAGCAACCCTGGACATCATCTACACCCGCTGACCCCGGACACCTCACGACCCCGGCCCGCCCCCGCGAGCGTCAGGCGGTGGGCAGGACGACCTCTCCACCTGGGAACGCCGCCGGGGTGAGGTCGAAATCCACGGGGTTGGTGAGGCAGCGGGCCGAGCCGCCGCCCTTGTGGAACTCCGACAGGTCGACCAGGACGACACGCAATCCCAGACCGGTCAGGATCTCGCGCAGCCGGGGCGAACAAGCCGGCATGATGATCGTCTCGTTCACCACCACCGAGTTGCCGCTGAACGCGAACGCCTCCTCGTCGGTGAGCACGATCGGATCCGGCACGATTCCCGCCAGCTCCGCCTGACTCGCCGCGTCGAACGCCGGCGGGTACACGAGTGCGTGGGTGCTGTCGATCGGACAGAACGGCAGGTCGAGGTGGTACATCCCCTCGTGCGCGATCCGCAGCCCCCGAACGCGGATGTCCCACTCGGCGGCCAGGTGCTTCAGCGCGTCGGCATCCGTGCGCGGACCATAGCCGACGACCAGGCTGTCGCCGAACACGAAGGCGTCACCTGACTCGAAGTGCGGGCCAACCCCATCGCTCCCGGTCCGCCGCAACTCGAAACCGTGGCCGACGAACCAGTCTCCGGCG
This sequence comes from Kribbella caucasensis, assembly GCF_004361855.1. Lineage (GTDB taxonomy): Bacteria > Actinomycetota > Actinomycetes > Propionibacteriales > Kribbellaceae > Kribbella > Kribbella caucasensis. Next base: position 458,318 of record NZ_SNWQ01000001.1, on the reverse strand, counting down.
GTCAACGACTCCTTGCGGCGCGGCTCGAACCGCATGTGGGACAACATCGCCCGGCCGTCGCTGGTGGCGAGGCCGAGGTTCATCGCGTACACCATGTCCGGGGAGTCGGGACGCTGCGCCAACACGTCGACCTCGCCGCCGGCGTCGATGATCGCCTGTCGGAGCGAGTCCCACTGCTTCATGGTCAGCTCCGCGTCCGGCTGATCCTGGGTGGACATGAACGGGTTGATCACGTAGTCGATCCGGAAGTGGTCCGGCCGGACCATCAGCTGACGACGACCCCACCCCAGCGGCTGACCCATGAGTTCACCTCGTTGCGCTCCGGATCGTCACGATTGACAGATCCCCTGATTGTCCGACAATCAGTCAGTTTGCAGATCGCAACCGGTCACGTCAACACAGACCAGAAATCGCCACCAGATCGAGGCCGCGACCGAGCGGGCAGGCCCAGCGACGTCTCGCGGGGCCGGGCGGGTGTCCTGGTGGCAGGTGGGGGTCCGGGAGGGGCTGTGTGTGAGGTTTGTGGGGGTGTTGTGGGGGCGGGGGAGGGCTTAGCCTGCGGGCATGACCGCAGACGATGAGGTTCGCTTTCGCGCTTGTCTGGAGGATGTCGCGGCTTACAAGCCGGGCAGGCCGCCGGAGCGCGCCGACGGACGGCCGACGTACAAGTTGTCCTCGAACGAGAATCCGTATCCGCCGTTGCCCGGCGTACTGGCTGCGGCGACCGAGGCCGCGGCGTCGATGAATCGGTACCCGGACATGGGGGCGCTCGAGTTGCTCGAGACGCTGTCGGAGCGGTTCGACGTGCCGGTGAGTGATCTGGCGGTCGCGACCGGGTCCGTCGCCGTGCTGTATCACTTGTTGCAGGCGGCATGTGCCGAGGGCGACGAGGTGGTGTACGCGTGGCGTTCGTTCGAGGCGTATCCGATCGCCGTACAGCTGACCGGCGCGACGTCGGTGCGGGTGCCGTTGACCGACGACACCCGGCACGACTTCAAGGCGATGGAGGCGGCCCTCACCGAGCGGACCCGGGTGGTGCTGATCTGTACGCCGAACAACCCGACCGGCCCCGTCGTACGGCGGGACGAGCTGCTCGCGTTCCTCGATGTGGTGCCGTCCAACGTGCTGGTCGTGCTCGACGAGGCGTACCGGGAGTTCATCCGGGAGCCGGACACGATCGACGGCGTCGCGGTGTACCGGGATCGGCCGAACGTGGTGGTACTGCGGACGTTCTCGAAGGCGTACGGGCTGGCAGGGTTCCGGGTCGGATACGCGATCGGGCATCCGCCGGTGGTCGCGGCGATCCGGAAGTGTGCGCTGCCGTTCGGCGTCAGCCAGGTCGCGCAGGTGGCGGCGATCGCGTCGTTGCGGGCCGAGGAGGAGCTGCTCGAGCGGGTGGAGGCGTTGGTGGTCGAGCGGACCCGCGTGGTTGACGAGTTGCGTCAGGCCGGGTGGGAGGTGCCGGAGACGCATGCGAACTTCGTTTGGATGCCGCTCGGGGAGGAGACGGTGGCGTTCGCGGAGGCGGTTCAGGCCGAGGGGGTTTCGGTGCGGCCGTTCCCGGGTGAGGGTGCTCGGGTGACGATCGGCGAGCGCGAGGCGAACGACCTGTTCCTCACCGTCGCCGGCACCTGGCGCAAGTCCCACGCGTGACGAACGCGGAGGGGCCGGGGCCTTCTGTGGTGTGGGTTTCTGGGGCGTCGGCGGGGATTGGGGCGGCGGTGGCGGCGGGGGTGCCGTTCGAGGGGGCTCGGGTGATCGGGCTGTCGCGGCGGCCCGGGGTTGGGGAGCACTTCGCGGTGGATCTGGCTGAGCCGGCCGAGTGGGAGCGGGTTGGGCGGCACTTCGTGGAGGAGTTGGCCGGGTTCGAGGGGGAGCATGTGGTGTTCGTGCACAACGCGGGCACCATCGTGCCGATCGGGTCGGCCGGTGAGGTGGATGGTGCGGCGTACGCGCGGTCGGTGTTGCTGAACTCGGCCGCGCCGCAGGTGCTGGGGGATGCGTTCTTGCGGGCGACTGCGCGGCTGGAGTGCGAGAAGGTGCTGGTGATGCTGTCGTCTGGTGCTGCGAAGAAGCCGTACGCCGGGTGGTCGGCGTACAACGCTGGCAAGGCGGCGGTTGAGCATTGGGTGCGGACTGTCGGTGCTGAGCAAGACGCTGTTGGTGGGGCTGGGCGTCGCGGGTGCCGGGTGATCGCGGTGGCGCCGGGGGTGGTCGACACGGAGATGCAGGGGGAGATCCGGAAGGTGGACGAGCACGCGTTTCCGGCGGTGGAGCGGTTTCGGGAGTTGCAGCAGACAGGTGGGTTGATCAGTCCGGAGCAGGCGGCGCGGGGGATCTGGGCGCTGCTGGACCGTCCGCTGGAGAACGGCGCGGTGGTCGACCTGCGAGACCTCTGACAGCGGGGCAAAGAGAAGCGGCACCGGGAAGTAGTGAGGCTTGCTTCCCGGTGCCGCTTTGGTGCTACCGACTCAATCGCCCCACCGAGGCGACCTGATCGGGTCCTGCATCACTGACCAGGGAGGGTCAGTTGTTCTGCTCGGACTCCTGCTCGCATGTCTTCAGCGTGTCGACGGAGTTGCCGTTGTTGCCGATGCCCAGGACGCCGGCGAGGTCGCTGACCGGAACCTGGCCGCCGACACCGTTGACCGGGACCTCGTTGTGGCAGACCTGGAACGGGCCGACGTTGTTCTCGGAGACCGAGATCAGGCCGTCGTTGCCAACGCGGTACCACTTGCCCTTGCCGTCATTGTTCTGCTCGCTGTCCTGCTCGCAGGTCTTGACGGCGGTCGCGCTGTTGCCGTTGTTCCAAAGGCCGATGATGCCGGTGATGTCGGTGACGGGCACCTGGCCGCCGACGCCGTTGACCGGGACGAAGTTGTGGCAGGCCTGGAACGGACCGACGTTGTTGTCGTCAATGGCAACGAGGCTGCCGTTGTCCTTGACCCAGTACCACTTCTTGTCCTTGCCGTTGTCGCCGTAGCCCTTGCTGGCCAGCGAGGCCGCGTCAGCAAGTCCGCTGGGGGCCGTGGCGCCCTTGGTAGCGTCGTCGATCATGTTCGCGCTGACGACGGTGGCCAGGCCCAGCGTGGCGACGGTCGCCACCGCCGCTGCAGCGGCGATCTTGCGTGTTACCTGCATTATGCGAGGTTTCCTTTCGGGTTTGACGGATTCGTCTTAGTGGTAACGACGCCTGATGGGGTGGGTTACAAATTTCTTCGTCAGGTTTTTTGCCACGGCGGGAATCATCGGGGCAGCCGAGTCGTATCCACCCAAGTTCCCTGACTGGGCAACAATCCGGCTCTGACCAGGCAACTTGCTGGTAACTGCGCGGGCAGGAAAGCGGGTCCGCTGAGCGCGAAACTATTACTGGTCGCGACCGTAACCCGTCCGCGACTTCCTCGTTGTCTGATCGCAGGAGACGGATGGTCCGATGTTTCGGTGTTCTTTTCGGTGGGCTCGGTGGCCGTCGAATCGGCACCTTCGATGAATAATCGGAATGTCGTTGCAACAGAGCCGGGATATTCGCGCCGTGTTTTTTCGGGGCAGGGCGTGGCCGGCCATTTGGACCCGCTGCCGCGCGCATCGGCAGCGGTGGGAGACCCGGGCACCCCATGGGGGCCCGGGTTCTTCCTTTTCCGGCGGACCGCTACCTGTCGGCCGGCGTGCTGGTGGACTCCGGCGTCACGGTCGGCACCTGCGGTCGGCGTTCGGCCGTGACCACCAGCGCGACGCCCACGACGACCACGAGTCCGCCGAGCATGATCGTGGTGGTGACGTGCTCGTTGAGGATCAGCCACCCGAGGAGGACGGCGACCACCGGGTTGACGTACGCGTAGGTGCCGATCAGGGAGATCGGAGCGTTCGCGAGCAGGTACGAGTACGCGGAGTACGCCAGCAACGAACCGAAGACGACCAGGTAGACCAGCGCGATCCAGCCCTTCGTTTCGATCGCGCCGAGCTGGAGCCGGCCGGGTTCGCCACGGACGACGCCGAGCAGGATCATCGCCGTACCGCCGATCGCCATCTCATACACGGTCGCGACCAGCGGATCGCGGGGCAGGCCGAGACGCGGCGAGAACCGGGAGCCGGCAGCCCAGCTGATCGTGCCGAGGACCAGGATCGCGACCGACAGCGGTTTCGCGCTGGTGTCGCCGCCCGAGACCGACAGCAGCGCGGCGCCGGCGAAGCCGATCAGGACGCCCACCCAGGTCAGCAGCCGCGGGCGTTCGCCACCGCCGACGCGCAACAGCATCAGCCAGAGCGGGACGGCGGCGACCAGGAGTGCGGCCAGTCCGGACGGCACGGTCTGTTCGGCGATCGCGACCGCGCCGTTGCCAAAGGCAAGAAGTAGCAGGCCGACCACTCCGGCGCCGAGCAACTCGCGGCCGGTGACGCGGAGCCGGCCGGCACCCGAGCGGATGACGAGGAACGCGGCCAGCAGCAACGCCGCGGTCAGGAAGCGGGCCGCCATCCCGAGCATCGGCGGGATCTGCGCCTCGACCACCACCCGGATCGCCAGGTAGGTCGAGCCCCACACCACGTACACCACCGCGAGCGCGCCCCAGATCATCGCGGCCGACGCCGGACGGGCGCCGGTGCCGGACAGTACCGCGGGCGCAGGGGCGGCGGCCATCGTGAAACCTCCGGAGTGATGTCATGGGTGTAATGCGTAAACGATGCTGACAGGATTCGCCGGTCCAAGCAAGGGAGTTGTCTGCCAGCGGACGGCGTTTTCCTGCCAGCCCGCTGCCGCCGACGTCGGCTGCCGCCGAGATGGGCGTCGTGGGGGAGCGTCAAGCTCGGTCTGCGCCTGCACGTGTCAGGCAGTGAACGGGGTGGTGCCGCAGGCCAGCCGAGGGTTCATCCGGCGGACAACCGGCCGTCATCGCCACGGGTGAATCTGTCCGTCAGCGCCGAGCCCGCAGGCCGGCCGCACGGGGCCGGACTGTGAGGAGAGCAGATGCGAATCACCAGCGTGTTGGTCGTGAGCGGTCTCGCCGTAGCCGCGATCGGCGGCCCGGCCGCCGCCGCGCAGGCGATGCCCCAGGTGAACGGTGCCCACGGCGCCGAGCGCGCAGGCGGGGCCGAGCAGCAGGGGCCCGCGGCCGGGCTGACCAAGGTGACCGCGTGTACGCCGTCGACCCGCGCGGTGCCGACGCCGGCGACAAGGTGCTGACCGATGTGACGAGCCCCACGGCACCACTCGTCTTCAGCAAAGACGCCGAAGAGGTCCAGGACCAGCGGACGGCGTACGGCGTGGCGGTGCTCGCCGACACGGGTGGCCCACTGGTCGCCGTCACCCGTCGCAGTGAGACCCGCGTCGGCCTGTTCCGCCTGGTCGCCGACGGTACGAAGGTTACCTACAAACCAGTCACCCAGTGGGACTTCCCGGCCGCCTTCAAGCTGACCGACGGCACCACGTGGTCTCCCTGCGAGGAGCCCGGCGACCGGCCGCAGTTCGAGGGCATGACCTTCGACACATCCACCCCCACCCTGTACGCCGCCCAGGAGGACGTCGGCATCTGGCGGATCCCCCTGCACGGACCCGCGAAGCTCGTGGAGAAGGCTCGCGAATTCGGTCAGCCCGCGGCGTATGACGAGGAGACCGAGGAATGTGCGCCAACGGGACCGGTGAGCCCAGATGCGGGGAAGTACTTGAGTGCGGATGCCGAAGGTCTCACGATCGCCACGAGGGACGGCGTACGGAGCCTCTACGCGTCCAGTCAGGGTGACTCGACGTTCGCGGTCTACAAGCTGACAGCTACGGGTCTGACGTATCGCGCCGGGTTCGAGGTCGTCGACGGATCGGCCGCGGACGGCGTACAGCACAGTGACGGCGCGGCGGTGGTCACGCAGTCGCTCGGAGTGCGGTTCCCGCACGGTCTGCTCGCTGTGCATGACGGTGAGAACACACCGGGTGACGGTGATCGAGAAGGGACGAACTTCAAGCTGGTCCGGCTCGAGCAGGTGCCGTAATCGGTACCTACCTGTGACACTTCTGGTCTGAATTCGCCGATGCTGTCACAACCGGCCGGAATCACGCGGGACGGGGCACTCCGAGCTGACCACTGGATGGACTGGTGTCTCAGCGAGGAACGCCTTTCGGTACCGGCGTACGAGCGTGAGTCCAGACAGTTAGCGGAACAGGCAGCCGGTCGGTACGGTGTCCGGCAAGATGGGCAGTGATACCAGTGAGGAGGTTCACCGCCCGAACGGTGCATCAACCCCTGGATCCACGTGGTCCTGCCTGCGAAGCCTCACCCGGCTGGTCGGGCCGGGCAGCGTGCAAGTTGCGGTCGCGGCGATCCCGCGCTCGAACCCGAGGAGTGCATGTGAGTGAGTCGGTACCGGGGATTGCCCCGGAAGTGTTCGCGCCCCACGAGGCGCCCGCCAGTCCCCCGCAGGCCTCCGAGGAGGTCGAGTTCGTCCAGTTGCTGACGCCCGAAGGTGAGCGCGTCGAGCACCCGGACTACTCCTTCGACCTCGACGACGAGGCGGTCAAGGGCTTCTACCGGGACATGACCCTGGTCCGCCGGATCGACACCGAGGCGACCGCCCTGCAGCGTCAGGGCGAGCTCGGCATCTGGGCCTCGCTGCTCGGTCAGGAGGCCGCCCAGATCGGCTCCGGCCGCGCGCTGAACAGCAAGGACATGGTCTTCCCCACCTACCGCGAGCACGGTGTCGCGTGGTGCCAGGGAGTGAACCCGCTGAATCTGCTCGGCCTGTTCCGCGGTGTCGACCAGGGCGCCTGGGACCCGCGGGAGAACAACTTCCACCTGTACACGATCGTGATCGGCGCGCAGACGCTGCACGCGACCGGCTACGCGATGGGTCAGCAGCGTGACCACGTGATCGGCGACCCGGACAACGGCGAGGCGACGATCGCGTACTTCGGCGACGGCGCGTCCAGCCAGGGTGACGTGAACGAGGCCTTCATCTACGCCTCGGTGTTCAACGCCCCGATCGTGTTCTTCTGCCAGAACAACCAGTGGGCGATCTCCGAGCCGATCGACCGGCAGACCCGGATCCCGCTCTACCAGCGCGCCGCCGGGTTCGGTTTCCCCGGCGTCCGGGTCGACGGCAACGACGTGCTCGCGACGTACGCGGTCACCCAGCAGGCGATGAAGCGGGCCCGGGAGGGCAGCGGCCCGACCCTGGTCGAGGCCTACACCTACCGGATGGGTGCGCACACCACGTCCGACGACCCGACGAAGTACCGGCTGAACGAGGATCTCGAGCACTGGAAGCTGAAGGACCCGATCGAGCGGGTCCGGGCGTACCTGACCCGCTCGGCCGGCGTCGGTCCGGAGTACTTCGACGAGATCGAGGCCGAGGCCGACCAGGTCGCGGCCGAGCTGCGGCGGGGCTGCCTGTCGCTGCCGGACCCGACCCTGACGGACTTCTTCGACCACGCGTACGTCGACCAGACACCCCAGCTGGCCGAGCAGAAGCAGCAGTTCGCCGCATACGCCGCATCGTTCAGTGACTCAGAGGGCGAGGGCTGAAACAAATGACGAAGATCAGCCTCGGCAAGGGCATCAACATGGGCCTGCGGGCCGCGATGGAAAGCGACCCCAAGGTCGTCATCATGGGTGAGGACATCGGCAAGCTCGGCGGTGTCTTCCGGGTCACCGAGGGTCTGCAGAAGGACTTCGGCGAGGACCGGGTGATCGACACCCCGCTGGCCGAGTCCGGCATCATCGGTACGGCGGTCGGGCTGGCGTTGCGCGGTTACCGGCCGGTGTGCGAGATCCAGTTCGACGGATTCGTCTTCCCGGCGTACGACCAGATCATCAACCAGGTCGCCAAGATGCACTACCGGTCGATGGGCAAGATCCGGATGCCGGTGGTGATCCGGATCCCGTTCGGCGGCGGCATCGGCGCGGTCGAGCACCACTCGGAGTCGCCGGAGACGCTGTTCGCGCACGTGGCCGGCCTCAAGGTGGTCGCGTGCGGCGACCCGGTCGACGCGTACTGGATGATCCAGCAGGCGATCGCCTCGGACGACCCGGTGGTGTTCTTCGAGCCGAAGCGCCGGTACCACGAGAAGGCCGAGCTGGACGAGTCAGTGCCGCCGGCGTACCCGTTGCACCAGGCGAAGGTGGTCCGCGAGGGGACCGACGTGACGCTGTTCTGTTACGGGCCGATGGTGAAGACGTGTGTGCAGGCGGCCGAGGCCGCGGTGGAGGACGGGCGCTCGCTGGAGGTCGTGGACCTACGGACGATCTCGCCGCTCGACCTGCGGACGATCTTCGCGTCGGTGAAGAAGACCCGGCGGGCGGTTGTGGTGCACGAGGCGCCGTTCACACTCGGCCCGGGGTCGGAGATCGCGGCCCGGGTGACCGAGGAGTGCTTCTACCACCTCGAAGCGCCGGTACTGCGGGTCGCCGGGTACGACACTCCGTATCCGCCGTCGCGGATGGAGGAGGAGTACCTGCCCGACCTGGACCGGGTGCTCGACGGCGTCGACCGGGTGATGGGGTACTGATGGGCATCCAGCAGTTCCGCCTCCCCGACGTGGGAGAGGGCCTGGTCGAGGCCGAGATCGTCAGCTGGAAGGTGAAGCCGGGCGACACGGTCAAGCTGAACGACACCGTGGTCGAGATCGAGACGGCGAAGTCGCTGGTCGAGCTGCCGGTGCCGTTCGCCGGGACGGTGACCGAGTTGCTGGTGCCGGAGGGCGAGACGATCCCGGTTGGTACGCCGATCATCTCGGTGCAGACCGACGAGGCCGCGCCGGGTGACCTGACTCCGCCGGTCACCGAGGGGACCCCGAAGGAAGACCTGGTCCCGTCGATCCCGGCCGGCGAGGAAATCGAAGCCGGCAAGATCGGCGGTGCCGCGCCGGGCGGACGTACAGCAGTCCTGGTCGGCTACGGCCCGAAAACCACCGAAGCCAAGCGACGGCCTCGCAAGGGCGGAGGTGCTGGGGCAACGGTGGACGCACCAGCGCCTGCTGCCCCGGTGACTCCTGCCGCCGCGCCGGTCGCACCCGCCCCCGCGGCCCCCGCCTCCCCTGCATCCGTTGCCGGAGGCAACGGGTCGGTGCACGTGCTGGCGAAGCCGCCGGTGCGGAAGCTCGCCAAGGATCTCGGGATCGATCTGACGGCGGTTCCGGCGACCGGGGCGGGCGGGATCATCACCCGCGCCGACGTGGAGAACTACGCGGCTGCTCCGGTGTTCGAGACGGTTGAAGCTGCTCCGGTGGTTTCGGTTGTGGGCGACACCCGGATTCCGATCAAGGGTGTGCAGAAGGTGATGGCGCAGGCGATGGTGGCCAGCGCGTTCACTGCGCCGCATGTGACCGAGTGGATCACCGTCGACGTCAGCGCCACGATGGAACTGGTCGACCGGCTCAAGCAGGACAAGGCGTTCCGCGATCTCAAGGTTTCGCCGCTGCTGATCGTGGCGAAGGCGGTCACGCTGGCGGTTCGGCGTACACCGATCATCAACGCGGCCTGGGACGAGCAGGCGCAGGAGATCGTGCTCAAGGGCTCGGTCAACCTCGGCATCGCCGCGGCCACCCCGCGTGGGCTCATCGTGCCGAACATCAAGGGCGCCGACTCCCGCACCCTGCCCGACCTGTGCAAGGCGCTGAACGACCTGGTCGCCACCGCCCGCGACGGCAAGACACAGCCGGCGGACCAAGCGGGTGGGTCGTTCACGATCACGAACGTCGGTGTGTTCGGGGTCGACGCCGGGACGCCGATCATCAACCCGGGTGAGGCCGCGATCCTCGCCTTCGGTGCGGTCCGCAAGCAGCCGTGGGTGGTGGACGACGAGATCGTCCCGCGCTGGATCACCACGCTCGCGCTGTCCTTCGACCACCGCCTGATCGACGGCGAGAAGGGCTCCACCTTCCTCGCCGACGTCGCGAGCATCCTCGAGGACCCGGCCCGCGCACTGATGTTCTGACTCAACAGCACACCGACCGGCCTGGGGAACGACCTCCCGGGCCGGTTCGCTGTCTCAGTCGGTGGCCAGGCGGAGGGGGGACCGGATCCCGAACCAGGCGTCGAGCATGGCGTCGTCGGTGAGCACGTCGGCCTGATCGCCGGACGTGCCCTCCACCAGCCGTAGCAGCGCGACCAGCCGTCGCGCGACGTCGATTCCAGTCACCGGTCCCCTTGCTCCTCCCACCTGACATATCGGTTGGGAAAAGCGATCGTTTCAGCTGATTCGCTTCGGGTGCGGACCGCCAGCACTCACCAACGTTCCCGAATCCCGGGCAGACCCGCTCGGCCGAGCCTTCGAGTCGCGGCTGGGTGGGGGTTAGTGAGTGGTGGGCGTCCGCTTGGTCGATGAGAGGGTGACGCGGTGGGCGTATTGCTGGCGGTGCTCGGGATTGTGTTGATCGCGGCGTAGCAGGGCAAGTAAGGGAATGAGGGGGATCTCGGGCGGGAGATCCCCCTCATCCGGTCAGTGCCGACTCAGGGCCGGCCGAGCTCGGGGCCGGCCAGGCATCACCAGAGGCGCTGGACCGCGTCCAAGGCGTCCGCGATGCCTTCGCCGAAGAAGGCGTTGTCGGCCGTGGTGCCGGTGCACCGCGGGTCGGGGGTGGCCGGGCAGGCGGTGTCGTCGGCCTGGCGGTCGAGCGCCTTCGCGAGGTCGCGCGGCCCCCACCACGGGTGGGCCGACTTCATCAGCGCGGCAACACCGGCGACGTGCGGCGACGCCATCGACGTACCGCTCAGGGTCCCGTAGCCGCCACCGGGCAGGGTCGACAGGATGCCGCTGCCGGGGGCGGCGACGTCGATGGTGTTCAGCCCGAAGTTGGAGAAGCCGCTCTTCGCCCGCGCCTGGGTCGTGCTGGCAACAGTGATGACACCGGGCAACTCGGTCGGCATGTCCAGGCAACCGTTGTTGATCGGCCGCGTCACCGGGGTCGAGTCATTCGGGCTGGACGAGTCGGTGGTCTTGTTCGACAGGTCGTAGTTCGAGTTGCCGGCCGCCGCGACCGACAGCACACCGCGCTTGGTGGCGAACTCGACCGCCCGGCGGACCGACTCCTGGACCGCGCCCTGGTCACCGTTGTCGTTGCACCAGAACATCCACGGGTCGATGAAGTAGCTGTGGTTCGTCACGTCCATGTGGTGCTCGGCGGCCCAGATGAACCCGCAGATCGAGTACTCCGGGAAGATGTAGCCGTCGTCGTTGACCACCTTCACCGAGGCGATCCGCACGCCCGGCGCGACCCCGACGATGCCGACGCCGTTGCGCGCGGCCGCGACCGTCCCCGCGACGTGGGTGCCGTGGGAGCTGGTGGTCGGCCGCCAACCGCCCGGAGTGGTGTCCGGTACGCCGTTGCCGGTGCAGTTCACCGAGTCCTTGGCGTCGAAGTTCGGGGCCAGGTCGGGGTGTGTGTCGTCGACGCCGCTGTCGTTGATGCCGACCAGGACCCGGTCGGAGCCGTCGGTCAGCTGGTGGGCTTGGTCCGCCTTGATCTGGACCATGTCCCACTGCTTGGCCTCGTCCGGATCCGGTACGACGGTCGCCTCACCCGCCGCGAGACCCTTGGCCGACGCCTTCGCAGATCCGACCGGCCCCTCGGAGACGGCCGCGGTACGAGTCGCGCCCACGGACTGTACGTCGTCACTGGCCAGGACCTTGGTGCGGAAGTCGGCGCTGGTCGACTGGGCGATCACGACGCCGATCTGCCAGTACGACTGGACCACGGTGCCGCCGGCTGCCTTCACCGCCGCCTCGACCTTGCGGATATGGGCGAGGCTCGCCTTCGTGTTCACCACGTAGTTCATCAGCACACCGTCCGCCGAAGCGGCGGTGGCCGACGAGGCCGACGAGGACGATCCGGCGAAGGACACGGCCGGCACAGCGGACGCGGTACCGGCTGTGGTGAACGCCAGTGCGGCGACGGCCAGCCCGGCACTCAGCCGGCGGGTACGGGAGGTCAGGGACACGCTCTCTCCTCAAAGGCGATGCGATCGGGGGCGGCAACGCTGTCGCGACTCTAGAGCGCCGAACCGTTTCAGCGGGTGATCGCCGCGAGACGCAGGGGAAACCCTTCGCCAGTGCGCCGGGTCGAGCGGCTGAGGTCACCCCAGCGACTGGGACCTGATGAACTCGCTCGCGGCCGTGGGCGTGATGCCGCGCAGCCGTAGCGCCGAGTCGTCGCTCCGGGATTCGACCAGGTCCTGCAGGAGCCCGGTGCCGAAGATGGAGGCCAAAGCGTCGTTGGGCCGGGCGAGCAAACGCATGCCGAGACGCGCTGCCGCTCGTGGCAGGTGACGGGTCTTGAAGGTCCGGCCGGTGGCCTGCTCCGCGATGGCGACTGCTTCGTTCCGGCTGATCGCCTCCGGGCCGCCGACGAATCGCTCGACGTCCGCCTGGTCGGCAGCGCTGACGAGCGCGGTCATCCCCACCTCGTCGACCTCGTGAATCGTGGGCCGGCGCGCCCCGGCCAGCCGCCGGCCGATCACGGTCGCGGTCGCGACGACGGCCGTGATCCCCGCACAGGCGGCCGGGAGACCGGCTGGATCGGTGAGGTCGCCACGAGTCACCTCGATGCCGAGGGCGCGTAACCGCTTGTCGTCGCTGCCGGGTCGGACGAGGCAGCGGACCTCTTTCCCCTGCTGATGGAGCAGACCGGCCACCCGGCCGCCCAGTTCTCCGGTGCCACCAACCACCAGGATCGTCATCCGTGTCCCCCCAGCCGTACCTCCCCGCGCGGCAAATTCAGCATCGTCCCGGCGTCGACACCCGTCTACGGCTGGTCCGGAGTTGTCCACAGCTGTGGATTGTGATCTGTGGAAAGTGTGGACAGCGGTCGGGGCCGGTCCGGAGTACGGGAAGGAAAACGGGCGGGTTGGTGGTTGGGCTAGGATAGATACAACAGAGATACGAGATGTATGGGTGAAGGAGTTCGGTGGGTAGCGGGGTGGCCGGAGACGAGCCGGCGAGCGAAGTGGCAAGGATGACGTTGGGGGACGAGACGGCGGAGATCGCCCGGGTGGTCGCGGAGGCGGCGCCCGAGGCGGAGAAGATCCCTGCCGCCGAGCGGGTGTACGCGTACGTGAAGGCAGCGATCCTGGACCGGGTCTACCCGGGCGGCGAGCTGCTGACGGAAGGCGAGCTCGCGACCGCGGTCGGAGTCTCGCGTACTCCGGTCCGTGAGGCGCTGCTGCGGCTGGAAGAGTCCGGCCTGGTGAAGCTGTACCCGAAGCGGGGCGCTCTGGTCCTGCCGGTCCTGCCGCAGGAGATCGAGGACGTCCTGGAGGCGCGCGAGCTGATCGAGACGCACGCGGCCGCGAAGGTCTGGCCACGGCGCAAGCAGCTGATCGCGGCGCTGACCGAGAAGGTCGAGGAGATGCGCGCGCACCGCAAGGCGGGTGACGCGAAGAGTTTCCTGGAGGCGGACCGCGCCTTCCACGAGGCGATCGTCGGTGCCGCCGGCAACGAGATCCTGGCCAAGCTCTACAACAGCCTGCGAGACCGGCAGGTCCGGATGGGCGTGCCCGGGATCGAGGTGCAGCCGGCCCGGATGGACAAGTCGATCGGCGCGCACCAGGAGATGATCGACGCGCTCGGCGGCAACAGCGTGAAGCGGTTCCGCGAGCTCGTGGTCGCGCACATCAAGGTCGCCGCGACGGATCTGCGGGGCGCGCGGTGACGGAGCTCCTCTTCCCCCTGGGCGGCCGGCGCGCCTGGGCGGTGTGGGCGGCTGCCGTCCTCACCTACCTGGTCACCGTGCTGCACCGCGGCTCGATGAGTGTCGCCGGTCTGCAAGCGGCCGAGCGGTTCGACATCTCGGCGTCCGCACTGGCGAGCTTCACCGTCGTCCAGCTCACCGTGTACGCCGCCATGCAGGTGCCGGTCGGCGTCCTGCTCGACCGGTACGGCTCGAAGCGGCTGCTGATCGCCGCCTCGGTGCTGCTCTTCACCGCCCAGTCGGCCTTCAGCCTGGTCGAGTCGTACCCCGCTGCGCTCGCAGCCCGTGCGGTCCTCGGAGTCGGTGACGCCCTGGTCTTCATCAGCGTGCTGCGCGTGGTGATGTCGTGGTTCCCGGCGCTCCGCCAGCCGGTGATGTCGCAGGCGACCGGCATGCTCGGCGGAATCGGCGCGATCGTGTCGACCGTGCCGATGGCGGCCGCGTTCCACCACTTCGGCTGGACCGGTACCTTCGCCGGCGCGAGCGTCCTGAGCTTGATCACCGGTGTCGCCGTACTGTTCATGATCAAGGACACCCCGTACGACGAGCCGCTGCACCGGGCGAAGCAGTCGCTAGACCAGATCCGGCAGAACCTCCGTCGCGCCTGGAACGAACCCGGAACGCGGCTCGGTCTGTGGACCCACTTCACCACCAGCTTCTCCGGTTCCACCTTCGGCCTGCTCTGGGGATATCCGTTCCTGGTCCGCGGTGAAGGGGTCGCGCCGACGACGGCCGCGGCGATGCTGATCGTGCCGGTGCTCGCGGGCCTGTTCTACGGTCCCCTGGTCGGCCGGTACGCCGCCCGGTTCCCCTTCTACCGTTCGTGGATCGTGCTCGCGGTGATCGCGGGATCGGTGCTGATGTGGACCGTCGTACTCCTCTGGCCCGGGCAGGCCCCGATGCCGGTGCTGCTCCTGTTGATCGTCGTACAGGCGGCCGGTGGTCCGGGGTCGATGCTCGGTCTGGACTACGCCCGCACGTTCAACCCGTCGACCCGGTTCGGGGCGGCGAACGGGATGGTCAACACCGGCGGCTTCATCGCCACGCTGATCTGCATCGGCATGGTCGGGGTCCTGCTGGACGCGTCGTCCGGCGGCGCGCCGCAGACCATCACCGACTTCAAGTGGGCGCTGACCTTCCAGTACGTGCTGTGGACGATCGGCACCGTCAAGATCCTCAAGTACCGCCGCAAGGCGCGGGCGACGCTGGCCCGGTACAACCCGGAGATCTACGAAGCCCTCCGCGCCAACCAGATCGTCCCCTTGAAGGGCTGATACCAGCGGCTGATACCGCCTGGCACGGGCTCTCAGCCGAGTGCCAGGGCGGTGCCAGCCGGTGCGTGGACTCTGATCCCGGAGAGCCAACCGGGAGGAATCAAGATGTCCACAACGAACCAGGTCGCCATCCAGGCGGAGGGTCTGGTCAAGCGATATGGCAGCACCACCGCACTCGGCGGGGTCGACCTGACCGTGCCGACCGGCACCGTCCTCGGTGTCCTCGGCCCGAACGGGGCCGGCAAGACCACGGCGGTCCGCATCCTCGGCACACTGCTGCGCCCGGACGCCGGGCACGCGACGGTCGGCGGGTACGACGTGGTCCGCGAACCCGGGAAGGTTCGCGGGATCATCGGCCTGACCGGACAGTACGCATCGGTCGACGAGGACCTGTCCGGCCGCCGCAACCTGATCATGATCGGCCGGCTGCTCGGAATGGGCCGCCCGGCCGCCCGGACCCGGGCCGACGAACTGCTCGAGCGGTTCGAGCTCAGCGAGGCCGGCGACCGGATCGCCAAGACGTACTCCGGCGGGATGCGCCGCCGCCTCGACCTGGCCGCGAGCCTGGTCGGGAACCCGAGCATCCTCTACCTCGACGAGCCGACCACCGGGCTGGACCCGCACGCCCGCAACGGCGTCTGGGACACCGTCCGGAACCTGGTGCTCGACGGTACGACGGTGCTGCTGACCACGCAGTACCTGGAGGAGGCCGACGCGCTGGCCGACTCGATCGTGGTGTTCGACAAGGGCAAGGTGGTCGCCTCCGGGCGGCCGGCCGAGCTCAAGGCGCAGGCCGGTAGGCAGTCGCTCGACGTCCGGCCGGCCGAACCGGGTCACCTGGAACGGGTCGCCGCGATCGTCACCGAGGCGGTCGGCGTCCGGCCCACGGTCGACGTGGTGAACGCGGTCGTCAGCGCGCCGGTGACCGACGGCAGCTCGATGCCGGTGGTGGTCCGCCGGCTCGACGAGGCCGGTATCGCCGTCACCGAACTGTCCCTGCGGCTGCCGAGCCTGGACGAGGTCTTCCTCGCCCTGACCGGTCACGCCGCCGAAGAGGTTCACACCGACGTACTGGAAGGAGCGAGCCGATGAGCACCGCAACTGTCGACGCGGCACCCGCCGCCCACGCGGCCCGCCGGAGCCGCCCGTTCGCCTGGATCGAGCAGAGCCTGACGCTTGCCTGGCGCAACCTTGTCCGGATCCGGCAGAACCCGGAAGCGCTGGCGGACGTGACCTTCCAGCCGATCATCTTCCTGGTGCTGTTCCTGTTCGTCTTCGGTGGCGCGATCGCGAACGGCGGGACCTGGCACGACTACCTGCCCTACCTGTTACCGGGGCTGCTGGTGCAGACGGTGGTGTTCTCCACGATGGGCACCGGGGTCGGGCTGAACGACGACTTCGCCAAGGGTGTGTTCGACCGGTTCCGCAGCTTGCCGATCGCGCGGGTGGCACCGTTGGTCGGAGCGGTTCTGGGAGACGCGGTCCGGTACGCGCTCTCGATCGTGATCCTGATGAGCACCGGGTTCATCCTCGGGTTCAGATTCCAGAACGGCGTGGGCTACGGCCTGCTCGCCTGCCTGGTGGTGCTCGCCTTCGCGCTGTCGATGTGCTGGATCTGGGTCTGGCTGGGGCTGAAGCTCAAGACCGCCCAGGGCGTGCAGGGGATCGCGTTCCTGGTCATGTTCCCGCTCACCTTCGGCAGCAACGTGTTCGTGCAGGTCGACACGCTGCCCGGCTTCCTGCAGGCGTTCGTGAACGTCAACCCGATCAAGTACCTGGTCGACGCGATGCGCGGGATGATGCTCGGCGGCGACATCCAGCGGCCGCTGCTGATCACGCTGGCCTGGATGGTCGGACTGGTCGCCGTCTTCGCCCCGCTGGCGATCCGCGCCTACCGCCAGCGCACCTGAGCCGGCTGGCGCACCTGAGACAACAGCGCAGGTGAGCCGGCCGGCCTCCCATCCGCTTCCACCATCCGCAGGGGTGACGGTGGAGGCGGGTGGGAGCTGTCGTTCCGGGCGTGAATACGGGGGTGAGAACAGCGGCGGCGCGTGGCTAAGATGAACTGCGTCACGCTCACGGGGTATCGACAACATCGCACGGGGTCTTCGACAAGAGGTGCAATGAGCGAACCCTCCGTACGCCGTTACTCCGGACGCTCGGTGGACGAGTGGAAGGCGGCGCGACGGGAACGTCTGCTGGACGCTGCGCTGGAGCTGTTCGGAACCGACGGATATCCCGCCACCTCGGTGGAACGCCTGTGTGCACAGGCGAAAGTGTCGACCCGGCACTTCTACCACGAGTTCCAGAACAAGGAAGCCGTGTTGCTCGCGGTGCACGCCCAGGTGATCGAGCTGGCGGTCCGGAGTACCGGCGAGGCGCTCGAGCGGACCGCGGCCGCGCCGGTGCGGGACCGGATCGGCGCCGCCGTCGACGGCTACCTGCAGACGATCATGACTGACCTGCGCCGGGCCCGGGTGTCGTTCGTCGAGGTGGTCGGCGCGAGCCCGGCGGTCGAGGAGCAGCGGATCGCCTTCCGCGAGCTGCTGATCTCGAACGTGGTGAAGGTCGGCCAGACGGCGGTCGAGCGGCAGGAGATCAGAGCCAAGGACTTCCGCTTCATCGGGTTGTGCTTCTTCGGTGCGGTCAACACCGTGGTCTACGACTGGATGATCACCGATCCGCGACCACCGGAGGAACAGATCCACGCCGCCCTGCGCGAACTGGCTGTCAGCCTGATGACCGTCTGAGCCGTACCGACCGGGCTGTGCTGACCGACTGGACTGTCAGGACGAGCTGACTCGCTTGCGCAATTCGGCGACGGCCTCGTCGCGGGGCAATGACGCGCCCGCCTCGTAGTGCTCGTCGTAGCGGGACCCGAGGATCTCCTGCAGCCGGTCGACCAGCCGCCGTACGTCGCGGTCCGGCGTGGCCCGCATCCCGCGGATCGCGGCGGCGAGCCCGTGCACCCGGGCCGCATCCTCCGCGTCGCCTCCGGCCAGGGCCGCCTCGGCAGCTGCCTCGACCGTCGAGCTGATCAGCGGCATGTCCTCGCTGGTCAGCGCCAGCTCGACACTCCGCCTGCTCTTCTCCGCGGCCGTGGCCGGGTCTTCGCGGGCGACGAAGATCCGGGCGATTTCGCTGAGCACCATCGCCTCGCCGTGCGGGGCCAGGTGCTGCACCCCAGGGTGGAGCAGCGTGTAGGCCTTCTCGGCCAGCTCGAGTGCCTCGTCCAGCCGGCCCTCGCAGCGCGCCAGTCCGGCCATGCCGCACAGCGCGATCATCTCGCCGCTGCGGCTGCCGTTCTCCTCGGCGAGCTGGAGCGATCGGTGCAGATCCTGCCGGGCGCCGTCGAAGTCGCCCAAGTTGGCGCGACTGGCGGCCTGCTGGACGATCAACTGCCCGACTCTGTCGGTGGTGCCGAGTTCCTCGACCAGCCGGAGGGCTTCGGAGTACGACTCGAGTGCGCCCCGGTGGTCACCGGTCAAACCCTGGTACGAGCCCAGGCCGTGGAGCGCGAGCGACATCCCCCAGCGGTCGCCGAGGGCACGGAACTGGTCGAGTGCGCTGGTCAGGTCGGCCGCCATCTGGTCGACGTCGCCCTCGTTCTCCCGCAACGCCGCCTGCAGTTGTAAGGCCATCGCCCGGGTCCACGGGTCGGGGTGCTCGCGGGCCGCGTCCAGATACCGGAAGCACTCGGCACTGTCCCGCCGGATCCCCGCCCAGACCCCGTTGGTGAACAGGCCGATTCCCGACTCGGCGACGGCCGCGTGCCGCCGGCTGAGCAGCCGGACCCGGGCCAGCCCGCGGAGCGCCTCCCGGAACGTCAGCGACGGGTCCTCACCGAACGACAGGGTGCCGAACGCGTACAGCATCAAGGTCGTTGCCTTGGTCAACGGATCCGCCGGACCGGTCAGCGCGAGGGCGGCCTCGAACCAGCCGAGCGCCTCGGCCGGCCGGCCGCGCATGTTCCAGTACTCGCCGAGCACCGCGACCACTGCGAGCGAGGTCTCCGCGTCGCCGTCGTCGATCGCGTTGCGGAGCGCGGCGAGCAGGTTCTCGTTGTCCGCGTCGAATCGGGCGATCCACTGCAACTGCGCTCCGGTTCGCAACTGCTTCCCGCCCTGCCGGACCAGGTCGGCGAAGTACGTCAGGTGGGTCGCGCGGATCCGCTCGAGCTCGCCCGATGCGGCCAGCTGCTCCGCGCCGTACGCCTTAACCGTCTCGAGCATGCGGTAGCGCACGGACCGATCGTCAGCCGCGGCCTCGACTAGCGACTTGTCGACCAGGGATGCCAGTACGCCGAGCACGGCCTCGGGCGGCAGACCAGGTCCGGAGCAGATCTGTTCGGCGGCCTCCAGGGTCGCGCCGCCGGAGAAGAAGGACAGCCGCCTGGCGACGGCCTGTTCGTCCGGTTCGAGGAGTTCCCAGCTCCACTCGACGACCGCGCGCAGCGTCTGGTGCCGCGGCAACGCGGTTCGGCTGCCGCTGGTCAGCAGGCGGAACCGGTCCTCGAGTCGTTCGACGATCTGCGTTGGGGTGAGTGCACGCAACCGGGCGGCCGCCAGCTCGATCGCCAGCGGCATTCCGTCGAGCCGGCGGCAGATCTCGGCGATCGCCTCGCGGTTCCCGTCGGTGATCCCGAAGTCCGGCCGGACCGCGCGGGCGCGATCGACGAACAGCTGCACCGACGGATAGTCGTCGTCGGTGCTACCGGCCGGCGGCAGCCCGAGCGGTCCGACCTGATGCAGGTGCTCGCCCGGAATGCTGAGCGGCTCCCGGCTCGTGGTCAGCACCCGCAGCCGGGGGCACTCGGCCAGCAACGAATCGACCAGTCCGGCGACCTCGAGGACCAGGTGCTCGCAGTTGTCGAGGACCAGCAGCACCCGCCGGTCCGCGATCACCTCGACGAGCCGGCCGGTCGCCGACCGGCTGTTCCAGAAGTGCTTCGGCGTGAGGCCGGTCTGTACTTCGTCGACCCACTCGGTGGCCCCGAGCGCCCCGAGCAACGCCGGAGCCACGTCGGCCGCGTCGCCGAGCGGAGCCAGCTCGATGAACCAGATCCCGTCACCACTCTGGTCCACCAGCGACCGCCCGGTCTCGGTCGCCAGCCGGGTCTTGCCCGAGCCACCCGGACCGACCATCGTGACCAGCCTGGTCCCGTCGCTCAGCAACCGGGTCAGCTCGGTCACGTCATCGGACCGCCCGACGAAACTGGTCAGCGGCGCCCGCAGGTTGCTCCTCGCCGCGGGCCGGGCCGGTACTGCGCTGACGGTGGTCGCCGGTGCCGGGTCGAGCGCGTCCCCGCGCAGTACGGCGACGTGGACCTCGCGCAGCCTGGTCCCGGGGTCCGCGCCGAGCTCGTCGGCCAGGGTCGCCCGGACCCGCTCGTACGCCGCGAGCGCCTCGGCTTGGCGGCCGTCGGCGGCCAGGGCACGGATCAGGAGTTCGTGCATCCGCTCGCGGAGTGGATGGGTGATCGCGAGGTGCTCGAGCTCGCTGATCACCTCGCGGGCGTGGCCGGTGGTGACGGCCGCCTGGGCCAGGTCCTCCGTGGCGCCCAGTCGGAGTTCAGCCAGCCGGTCCGCCTCGATCGCGGCGAACGGGAGATCGCGCAGATCCGCCAGCGCCTCACCACGCCAGAGTCTCTCGGCCTGGGTGAGCAACACCCGCGCCTGGTCCGGATCGGACCCGAGCAGCCCGCGCCCACGCCGTACCAGGTCTTCGAACTGGAGAGCGTCGACGCAGTCCGGGCCGATGGACAGCGTGTAGCCGGCCGGCCCGGACTGGACCGAGATGCTCGACTCGGTCACGGGCAGACCGGCCCGCAATCGGGACACCAGGGACTGGAGAGCATTCGCGCTGGGCGCCTCTTCGCCCCAGAGCCCGTCGACCAGCGTCTCGACCCCGACCGGGCGACCCGCGCTGAGCGCCAGCCGGGCGAGCAACCCGCGCAGGCGGACGCCGCGGACGTCCAGCGGAGAACCGTCGGCCGCCCACATCGCGAGTGGACCGAGCACCGCTATGCGCACCCGTCAAGCCTCGCACATCCCCAGCACCAAACCCCCTGCCTTTTGTCACTTACTTCCCTTAGGGTCAGCAGTCGTGACAGAAATCGCCGCGCAGACGCAGACCGCACTCACCAGGATCATCACCGAGCGTCAGACGAAAGGCCGGGTGCCTGGCCTGGTCGGGGCTGTCGCGCGGGGTGGCAAGCTCGCCTGGTCGGGTGGAGTGGGGTCGGCATCGCTGGACGAGCCCGGTGTCGCGCCGACCGCGGACACGCAGTTCCTGATCGCCTCGCAGAGCAAGACGCTCACCGCGGTCACGATCATGGCGTTGCGCGACGAGGGCAAGCTCAGCCTGGACGACACGGTGGAGACGTTCGTCCCGGAGAGCAAGCACGAGGGCATCACCGTGCGGCAGATGCTCAGCCACGTCACCGGCATGCAGCGCGAACCCGTCGGCGACGTGTGGGACGAGATGAGGTTCCCGGACCGGGCCGAACTGATCGCGGGCTGGAACGAGGCCGAGCGGATCGGCAAACCGCATAACAGGTTCCACTACTCGAACCTGGTCTACTCGATCCTCGGCGAGATCGTCGCGCGGCTCGAGGGGCGGTCCTGGTACGAGTCGATCCAGGCGCGCATCCTGCGACCGCTGGAGATGCGCCGGACGACGGTCGGCATGGACGGCGGTCCGGCCGCCTCCGGGTACTACGTGCCGCCGTTCACCGACGTGCCGATCGCGGAGCCGTTGCTCGACATCGGCGCGATGGACGCCTGCGGTGGCCTGGCCAGTACGGCGGAGGACCTGGCGAAGTGGGCCATGTTCCTCGCGGACCCGGTCGACGAGGTGCTGTCGAAGGACACCCTGGACGAGATGTGCCAGCCGCAGATCATGGCGGACCTGGATCGCTGGCAGCTCGGGTTCGGCCTCGGCTTCATGCTGTTCCGGATCGGCGAACGCGTCTTCGTCGGCCACACCGGCGGGATGCCCGGCCACATCACCGGGACCTTCGTGCACCGCCCCTCAGGGACCGCGGGGCTCGCGCTGATGAACACCACGTCCGCACCGAACCCGGCCGCGCTCGCCACCGACCTCGCCATCAAGGTGCTCGAGGACGACCCGGTCGCGCCGCCGCTGTGGACCCCCGGCAGCACGGTCCCCGCGGAGCTCGTCGAGGTCCTGGGCACCTGGTTCTCCGAGGGACAGCCGTTCGTCTTCTCGGTCCGCGAGGGCCGGCTGGAGGCCAAGTCCCCGGTCGCCCCGGAGTACCAGGAGCCGGCCGTGTTCGACCGCGTCTCCTCCGACGTCTACCGCACCGTCTCCGGCCGCGAGACCGGCGAACTCCTCCGCATCACCCGCGACGAGGCCGGCCTGCCCACAACGTTGCACTGGGCAACCTACCTCTGCACCCGCAAACCGCTGGCCTTCGGCGAGCACAAGTCCTGAAGCGACCGCCCACCACTCACCAACGCGGACGGCCGGCCCATCACAATGCGATCTGGCCGGCCGTCCTGAGCGTGGCGGAGTGCGGAAACGGCCGATTGTGATGGCCTGGCCGTCCGCCCCGCCGCGCTTGATGAGTGGTGGACGTACGGGCTAGCTCGTGTAGCCGGTTCGGCCGTCCAGGAGTTCCCGGATGATGTCGAGGTGGCCGCAGTGGCGGGCGGTCTCCTCGATCATGTGGCAGAGGATGTAGCGGGCGGAGCCTGGGTTGGCGGCCCGGACCGGTCCCTTCTCGAGCTGGTCCAGTGAATGGGCGGCCACGATCGCGTTCGAGCGGGCGCACTCCTCGTCGTACTCGTCCAGCAACTGGGCGAGCGGGACGTCGTCGACGAACATCTCCGCATCGGGATGACCGTCCTCGGTCCACGGAGTCTGCCCGGTGTCGGGGACGCCGAGGAAGTTCAGGTGGAACCAAGAGTACTCGACCCAGCGAAGATGGGCGACGATCCCGGCCATCGTCATCAGCGGTGAGCCGGGCAGCACCTTGCGGTGTGCGTCCTCCTCGCTGAGGCCGTCACACTTCAGCCGGACGATCGAACGTTGCACGTCCAGCCAGCCGACGAGCTGCGTCCGCTCATCGGAATCACCGGGCGGACGCGGGGTTACTACTGCGGTCATTGCGACTCTCCAAAGGTGGTACGAACGCCACCTGTCAGCCGCGGGCGCGACGAGCAGGTGGCACGACGGTACAGCTCGACATCGGGCTCACCTCCTCTCGACTCGACCAGACCTTATCCTCCGGATCGGCCGAGCTCCAACAGAATTGTCTTGACCTCGTTCTTCAGCACCTTGCCCACCTTCGAGCGCGGCAGCTCCTTCCACACCTCCACCTGCTTGGGCGCCTTCACGCTGCCCAGCCGGCCCTTGACGTAGTTGCGCAGCTCCGACTCGGACACGGTCAGCCCCGGATGCAGCTGCACCACCGCCGTCACCCGCTCACCCCACTTCTCGTCCGGCAGCCCCACGACCGCGCAATCCTGGATCGCCGGGTACGTCATCAGCGCCTGCTCGACCTCGGCCGAGTACACGTTGAACCCACCGGTGATGATCATGTCTTTCGCCCTGTCCACGATGTAGAGGTAGTTGTCGTCGTCGAGGAACCCGATGTCCCCCGTGTGGTGCCACCCGTACGCCGATGCGGCTGCCGTCGCCTCCGGGTTCTGGTAGTAACCGGCCATCACGAGCGACCCCCGGACCACGATCTCCCCGCGTTCACCGCGGTCCAGGAGCCGCCCGTCGTCCGCCATGATCGCCACCTGCGTCAGCGGACTCGGTCGCCCGGCCGAGGCGAACCGCTCGACCGCGGGCGAGGAGTCGGGGTGGAAGTGGTCGGCCGGCGCCATCGTCGAGATCATCATCGGCGCCTCGCTCTGACCGAACAGCTGCGCCATCACCGGCCCGATCCGTTCCAATGCCTCTTCCAGCCGAGTGGCCGACATCGGGGCGGCGCCGTACCAGAAGCATTGCAGGGAGCTCAGATCCGTTGTGGACAAGGCGTCCTGGCCGAGCAGTAGGTAGATCAACGTCGGTGGCAGGAAGGTATGCGTGACCCGGTGCCGCTCGATCAGCGCGAGGAATTCGGGCAGGTCCGGTGCAGGCATCACCACGATCTCGCCGCCCAGGGTGAGGACCGGGAAGCAGAGGACACCGGCCGCATGGGTGAGCGGCGCGAGCGCGAGATAGACCGGGCGTCCCTCGAACGGGTAGCTCATCAGCGTGATCGCCGACATGGTCTCCAGGTTCCGCTCGGTCAGCATCACGCCCTTCGGGCGGCCGGTGGTCCCACCCGTGCCGACCAGCAAGGCTAGATCGTCGGCGAGCAGCGGTTCCGGCAGCGGATCAGCTGGTACGCCGTCCAGCCAGGTCACCAGACTGGTTGCCTCAGGCACCGAGGCGTCCAGGCAGACGACCAGTCGCAACTTCGGCAGCTGCGGCAGGATCCGTTGTACCAAAGGCAGGAATGCCTGCTGGAAGATCAGGGCCGAGCAGTCGAAGGCGTCGAGCAGTTCCTGGTTCTCGGCCGCCTCGTTCCGCGGGTTCACCGGGCACCAGACGGCACCGGCCCGGGAGATCCCGAACACGCAAGCGAACGCGATCGGGTTGTTCGCCGACAGGATCGCCACCTTGTCGCCCGGCGCGATCCCGGACGTCTGCAACGCCCGCGCGACCTGGTTCGAGAACTCCTGCACCTCCGCGTAGCTCAGGCTGGCTGCTACCTTCCCCACCCCATCGCCCCGGTCGGTCCCGGTCATGGTCAGACAGGGCCGGTCCGCCCCCAGCGACGTCCCCTTGTCCAGATAGTCGTGCAACCTCACGCGTGCTCCTCGGTTGAACAGGTGCGGGAGCGTCCCGGGGAAACGCCCCCGCGCCCGGTCCTTCAGTGATGGACGGTCAGCACCGGCTCGAGCACCAGCCCGAAGCTGCGCAGTACGCCGAGCAGTTCGCGATGCCCGAAGGCCTGGCAGGCGGAGGCGAGACCCGTCCGCTTCGGCGGCTGCTGCAGCAACGAGTACGCCGCATAGGCCTGGAGCAGACCGGTCTGCTTGTAGTTGCTGTTGCCGTGGATCACGCAGTGCGCCCGGCCGAGCGGTCCGGTCGCGTAGACGGAGTCGAGCGACGTGTTCACCCGAGGGTTCTCCCGCGGCGGCATGCTGGCCTGGACCGAGGCGGCCACCTCGCCGAGAGCGGCCTCCTGCTGGTCGGCCGGCAGCGTCTTGATCTGAGTCTCGACCATCTTCACGGCCTCGACGACGCCCTGCATGACGGTCCGGTCGAACACCCCGCCGGCGACCTTGACGTTGGCCACCCGGGGATCGTTCCGGAACCAGACGGGATGGCTCGTACCACCCCAAGGCAGAGCGAGCGCCGAAGCATGCTGGCCGGGTACGTTCACCTCGAACGTGGTCAGCGGATCCCACTTCACCAGCTGGTTCTGCTCCAGGTAGTGCCAGTCGGCCTTGAGGATGGTGAAGATCGTCTGGGTCGACGCGTAGGTCGGGAATCCCTTCCAGAGCACGAGAATGTCGAGCGTGTCGAGACCCGGCGTCTCCAGGCAGATGTTCGCGGCGATCTCGCCGGTGGTGTACATCTGAGCGACGCCGGGGGAGAGCAGCAGGCCTTGACCGGCGAACTTGTCGCTCCAACCGCTCTGCGCGTCCAGCAACCAGTCCTGCTCGCCGGTGGTGTCGAGGTAGTGGCAGCCCGCGGCCAGCGCAGACTCCACCACCGTCGGGCCGTACCGCACGAACGGGCCGACCATGTTGCTGACCACCTTAGCGCCGCGGAACAGCTCGGTCAGCGCACTGACCTCGTGCTCCACCTCGACGACCTCGTGGTCGACGGTGTCGATCCCGGGGACCTTGTCGAGCACCTCCTGGATCCGGGCCTTGTCCCGCCCGGCCGCGATGAAGGGCACGTTGTACTCGCGCAGGTACTCGCAGACGAGGCGTCCGGTGTACCCCGAGGCGCCGTACACGACAACGGGTTTGGTCATCTCACATCCCCATCCCACCGTCGACGGGCAACCCCGCGCCGGTGATGAAGCGGGACGCGTCGGAGGCGAGGAACACGACCGCGTCGGCCATGTCCGACACCTCGCCGAGCCGGCCGAGCGGGGTCAGCCCGATCACGTCGCCGACCGCGGCTTCGGCCGACGGCCAGAGTCCGAGCGTGACCATGTCCTGCGCCAGCTTCATCCCCATCTCGGTCGGCACCAGTCCGGGGTACACGCAGTTCACCCGTACGCCGTACCCGAGCTTGCCGGATTCCAGCGCGGCGACCCGGGTCAGCCGGTCAACCGCGGACTTGGTCGCCGAGTACCCCGCGATCCCGGGGAACGGGATGGTCGCCGCGACGCTGGAGATGTTGACCACCGAGCCACCAGACCCCGCCGGTCCACCCGGTCGCATCGCCCGGAACGCGTGTTTCAGGCCGAGCGCCGTACCGAGCACGTTGATCTCCAGCATCTTCCGCATATCGGCC
Source organism: Kribbella caucasensis (assembly GCF_004361855.1). Taxonomy (GTDB): domain Bacteria; phylum Actinomycetota; class Actinomycetes; order Propionibacteriales; family Kribbellaceae; genus Kribbella; species Kribbella caucasensis. The sequence continues at coordinate 431,882 of NZ_SNWQ01000001.1, read as the reverse complement.
GGGTCGAGATCGACGACCAGGCCGGACAGCTCGACACCGGCGTTGTTCACCAGGATGTCGAGACCGCCGAGCTCGCCGATCGCGGCGTTGACCGCGGCCTCCCAGTTCGCGTCGTCGGTCACGTCCAGCGGGACGAACGCGGCCTTCCCGCCGGCGTCCTTCAGGGCGTCCGCCGTGGCCTTGCCGAGGTCCTCCTGGATGTCGGCGATCACGACGGCGGCCCCGGCTCTGGCCAGTGCTTCGGCCATCCCGGCGCCGAGGCCGCGCGCGCCTCCGGTCACCAGGGCCTTCCTCCCGGACAGGTCGTACATGGCTGCTCCTCTCGGGGGTGCAATGGACGCCTGGTCACCGGTGAGGCGGTGACCGGGCGTTGAGCACAGCGTCATCGAGTTCTTGACAGTCGTCAAGACTTTCTTGGACAACTGTCAAGAAAATCCTCTGGCTTGGGTACACTCCGATCAGGAGGCTCGCCGATGACCGAGGTGACGGACCGGATCTCGCGCCGCCAGGTGGACAAGTTCGCCGAGCGCCGCGCTCAGCTGGCCACGTCCGCGTTGCGCACACTGTCCGAGCTCGGCTATGCCCGGACCAGCCTGCGCGAGATCGCCCAGAACTCCGAGTTCTCGCACGGCGTGCTGCACTACTACTTCCGCGACAAGGTCGAGCTGATCACGCACTGCGTCAAGGTCTACAAGGCCGAGTGCGTCACCCGGTACGACCAGATCGTGACGACCGCCGAGTCCGCCGAGGACCTGCGCGAGGACTTCGCCGAGGCGTTGGCGGGCACCTGCCGGGAGGACGCCGCGCTGCACCGGCTCTGGTACGACCTGCGCAACCAGGCGCTGTTCGAGGAGTCCTTCCGCACCGACGTGCTGGAGATCGACAAGTCGCTGGAGTCGATGATCTGGCGCATCGTCAGCACGTACGCCGACCTGAGCGATCGCCCGCCTTCGGTTACCCCGGCCACGGCGTACGGCCTGCTCGACGGTCTCTTCCAGCAGGCGTTGCTCCGCCAACTGTCCGGTGATCCCGCCGCGTTGGAGGATCTCCGCTCCGGTGTGGTCCAGACGCTCCCCAAGCTCCTCGAAGCCTGAGATGTCCCTCCGGACTGGCATCCTGTCGGTCTGAGGGTGACATCTCCGCAAGTGAGGTTGCGTGACGTGGATCCACGGTTTGACCTGCCCAGCTACACCCGGGCCGAGGTTTCCCTGCACCTTGGGCTCCCCGCGACGACGCTGGGCCACTGGCTGCGTTCGGGCGCGCTGGAGGCCGTCGAGTCACCCGGCCGCGGGGAGGCGACGATCACCTTCGCCGGTCTGGTCGAGACGCACATGCTGCGGCAGTTGCGGCAGGCGGGCCTTTCCCTGCAGGCGATCGGCGACGCGGCCGTTGCCCTGCGCTCCAAGGCCGGTCGCCACTATCCACTGGCCTGGCAGGGCCTCGCGCACGACGGCCGCGACCTGCTGATCGAGATCGCCGCCGAGGGCCGGGATCCCGCTTGGGAACGGATCCGCGACAGCCAAGGCGGTCTCCCCGGCGTCGTACGCCGCGGCTCCGCCGCCGTGGGCTGGGCCGACGACGGGTACGCCGCCACGCTCCGCCTGGTCGTGTACTCCGACGTCGACGTGCTGGTGGATCCGCTCCGCTCGTACGGCCAGCCCATCCTCGAAGGCGCCGGGAACGCGGCCGGGCCCGGCGAGGTCGAGCTGATCCGGGTCGAGGACGTGGTCGACCACGCGCGCGCCGGCGAGCCGTACCACGCGATCGCCACCAAGTTCGGCCTCGAAGACTTCGAAGTCGAGGCCCTAGTCCGCCCCCACATCCGCCCCACCCCAACCCGCCGGCGCCCCCACCTCGACGACCCCGCCCCCACAATCCCCCTCACCTGACCCCCCTCCTCACCGAATCTCGAAGGCTAACCTCCGCGGTTGATGGTTGCCCCCTGGGAATCTGAGTGGGCAACCATCAACAGCGGAGGTTAGCCTCTGAGATTTGGTGAGGGCGCAACGTCAGTGGCGTTGGTCGCTGATGCGTTTGGCCTTGCCTAGGGAGCGTTCGAGGGCGTGCGGAGGCAGAACCTCGACGGTTGCGGTGATGCCGATGTGGGTCTTGATCCGGTGTGAGAGGGCCGCCGCGGGTGGGCCGTGGTCGGTCAGACCGGGTGCGGCCTCGACCCGGACCGTGAGCTCGTCGAGTCGGCCCGGACGGGTCAGGACGCACAGGTAATGCGGAGTGAGGCCTTCCACCAGCAGGATCTGTTCCTCGATCTGGGTGGGGAACACGTTCACGCCCCGGACGATCATCATGTCGTCGGTGCGCCCGGTGATCTTCTCCATCCGGCGCATCCCCGGCCGTGCGGTTCCGGGCAGTAGCCGGGTCAGGTCGCGCGTGCGGTAGCGCAGTACCGGGAACGCCTCCTTGGTCAGCGTGGTGAAGACCAGCTCGCCGAGTTCGCCGTCGGGCAGCACCTCGCCGGTCACCGGGTCCATGATCTCCGGGTAGAAGTGGTCCTCCCAGATGTGCAGTCCGTCCTTGGTCTCCACGCATTCCTGCGCGACACCGGGCCCCATCACCTCGGACAGCCCGTAGATGTCGACCGCGTGCATCCCGGTCCGGCTCTCCACCTCGGTGCGCATCTGCTCGGTCCACGGTTCGGCCCCGAAAATTCCTACCCGCAAAGAGGTTTCGCGCGGATCCATGCCGCGGGCATCCATCTCGTCGAGGATGGACAGGAAGTACGACGGGGTCACCATGACGATCTGAGCACCGAAATCGCGGATCAGGTCGACCTGTCGTTCGGTCATCCCGCCGGACACCGGGACCACCGTGCACCCGAGCCGTTCGGCGCCGTAGTGCGCGCCCAATCCGCCGGTGAACAGCCCGTATCCGTAGGCCACGTGGCAAACGTCGCCCGCACGTCCACCAGCCGCGCGGATCGACCGGGCGATCAGGTCGGCCCATCGATCGATGTCACCCCGGGTGTACCCGACCACGGTCGGCCGTCCCGTCGTACCGGAGGAGGCGTGGATGCGGACCACCTCGGAGCGGGGTACGGCGAACATACCGAAGGGGTAGTTCTCCCGCAGATCCTGTTTACCGGTGAATGGCAGCCGGCCCAGATCGGACAACTCCCGCAGGTCGCCCGGCTTGAACCCCACACTGTCGAGGGCGGCCCGATAGTGCGGCACATTCTCGTACGCCGCGCGCACGGTCGTCTGGAGCTGGACGAGTTGCCGCGTTCGGAGTTCGTCGGTCGACAGCTTCTCGCCGTCGTCCTGGAGCTCGACCGGGCACGGATCTCCTAAGAAGTCCGTCATGAAACAACGCCTCCGAAATCAGGGGCGGGCCAAGAGGGTGGCGATGCCTTGGCCGACGCCGATGCACATCGTGGTCAGCGCGTACCCGGCGTCGCGGTGGCGAAGCTCGAGTGCGGCGGTCAGAGCGAGGCGGGCGCCGGACATGCCGAGGGGGTGACCGAGCGCGATGGCGCCGCCGTTGGGGTTGACGTGCTCGGCGTCGTCGGGGAGGCCGAGGTCACGTAGTACTGCGAGCGATTGGGAGGCGAAGGCCTCGTTCAGCTCGATCACGTCGACGTCGGAAAGGGCGACGCCGGTGCGGCCGAGGAGCTTGCGGGTCGCGGGCGCCGGGCCGATGCCCATGATCCGCGGTGGGACCCCGGCCGCCGCGGTGCCGACGATCCGGGCCAGCGGGGTGACGCCGAGTCGCTCGACCGCTTCGCCGCTCATCACCAGCAGCGCCGCGGCTCCGTCGTTGACGCCGGATGCGTTGCCGGCGGTCACGGTGCCGGGTTCGCGGAACGGAGTCTTCAACGCTGCAAGGGCTTCCAGCGACGTCTCGCGGGGATGCTCGTCGACCTCGACCACGGTGACCGCGCCACGTTTGCCGGGAATCGAGACCGGCACGATCTCCTCGGCCAGCCGTCCGTTCGCCTGAGCCTTGGCGGCGCGCTGTTGACTGCGCAACGCGAACAGGTCCTGGTCCTCGCGGGATACGCCGAAGTCGGCGGCCACGTTCTCGGCGGTCTCGGGCATCGAGTCGATCCCGTACTGCCTTTGCAGCAAGGGATTCACGAACCGCCAGCCGATCGTCGTGTCGAAGATCTCCGCCGATCGGGAGAACGGGGTAGTTGCCTTGGGCATCGCAAACGGTGCCCGCGACATCGACTCGACCCCACCGGCGATCACCACCGAGTTGTCGCCCGCGATGATCGAGCGCGCGGCCGAAGCGACGGCGTCCAGACCCGACCCGCAGAGCCGGTTGATCGTCGAACCCGGGACGCTTTCCGGCAGCCCGGCGAGCAATACGGCCATCCGCGCCACGTTCCGGTTGTCCTCGCCGGCCTGGTTCGCGCAGCCCAGCACGACGTCGTCCACCGACGCCGGGTCCAGGCCGGGATACCGGGCCAGCAACGACGAGACGACATGCGCCGCGAGATCGTCCGGGCGGACCGCGGCGAGCGCGCCGCCGTACCGGCCGATCGGGGTACGGACGCCGTCGACCAGGTAGGCCACGCGGGTCATGAATCCTCCTTGATGACTGTGCCGGACAACTGGCGGCTGCGGCCGCGGAACTCGGCGATCACCTCGTTGCCGCGGCGGACGGTCACGTCGTAGATGCCGTTGCGGCCGTACGACGTCCGCTCCCGCGCCTCGGCGACGAGCCGGTCGCCGCGCTGGGCCGGGGCGACGAAGACGATGTCGCACGCCTGCGCGACGCTGACCTGGTTGCGCGAGTTGCAGGCGAAGGCGAACGCGGAGTCGGCCAGGCAGAACACGAATCCACCATGCGCGATGCCGTGCCCGTTCACCATGTCTTCGCGAACCGTCATCTCCACCTCCGCCGTACCTTCACCGACGTCGACGATCCGCATGCCCAGGGCGGCGCTGGCCGTGTCCTCGGCCCACATCGCCGCGGCAACCCGGGCCGCCAGTTCTTCACCCATGAGTCCACCTGACCGAAAGGGCTGTTGTGACACTCTATCCCCAGACCGAGCAATGACTGTAACATTTAGGCTGGCTAGACCACCGAAGCTTGGAGCGCACCTCATGACCGGTACCGATTGGTTCTCCGCGCACCGCGACCGCCTGGACGGCGCACTGGCCGCGATCCGCAGTCGGGGCTACTACTCCGCGTTCCCGGAGTCGCCCAGCCCGCGGGTGTACGGCGAGACCGCCGCCGCGGACGGCAAGGCCGCGTTCGAGGCGCACCTCGGGACGACGTACCCGGTCGAGACGCCGGGGTCGGACGGCACGGTCAGCACCGAGCAGTCGCCGTACGGGCTGCCGTTGCAGGTGCAGTACCCGCGGACCACCGAGGCCGGCCTGGATGAGCTGCTCGCGGCTGCCCGGAAGGGCATGATCGACTGGCGAAAGGGCGGGATCGAGACGCGCGTCGGGGTCACGTGCGAGATCCTCGACCGGCTGCACAAGCGCGTCTTCGAGCTGGCCAACGCGGTCCAGTTCACCAGTGGTCAGGCGTTCGTGATGGCGTTCCAGGCCGGCGGCGCGCACGCGCTCGACCGCGCGCTGGAGGCGATCGCTTATGCGTACGAGGAGATGAACCGGTACCCCGCCGAGGCGGTCTGGGAGAAGCCGGCCAAGGGCGACCCGATCCGGATGCAGAAGAACTTCACCGTCGTCGGCCGCGGGGTCGCGCTGGTGATCGGCTGCAACACCTTCCCGACCTGGAACTCCTGGCCCGGCCTGTTCGCCTCCCTCGTCACCGGCAACGCCGTCGTGGTCAAGCCGCACCCGCTCGCCGTCCTGCCGCTCGCGATCACCGTCGACGTGTGCCGCGAGGTGCTCACCGAGGCCGGTTTCGACCCGAACCTCGTGACGCTGGCCGCTGAGCAGCCCGGCGACGGCCTGGCGAAACCGCTTGCGCAGCGGCCCGAGGTGAAGCTGATCGACTTCACCGGCGGCAGCGAGTTCGGCCAGTGGCTGGAGCAGAACGCCACCCAGGCCGAGGTCTTCACCGAGAAGGCCGGCGTGAACGCGGTCATCATCGACTCGACCGACTCGTTCAAGGCGCTCTGCAACAACCTCGCCTTCACCCTCGCCCTGTACTCCGGACAGATGTGCACCACGACCCAGAACCTGTTCGTCCCGGCCGGTGGGATCCAGACCGACGAGGGACCCAAGTCGTTCGACGAGGTCGGCGCCGGGATCGCGAACTCGATCGGCAAGCTGCTCGCTGACGACGCCCGCGCGGTCGAACTGCTCGGCGGCATCGTGAACCCCGCCGTGATCTCCCGGCTCGAGAAGGCCCCGGAGTACGGCGACGTCGTGCTGGAGTCCCGCGCGATCACGCATCCGGCCTTTCCCGCCGCGGTTGTTCGGACGCCGCTGCTGGTCGCGATCGACGCGAAGGCCGAGGAGGTCTACGGGCGCGAGTGCTTCGGGCCGGTGTCGTTCGTGGTCCGCACCGGCGGCACCGACGAGTCGATCGAGCTGTTCCGGCAGACGGTCACCGCGGGTGGTGCGATGACGGCCGGGATCTACTCGACCAGCGAGGACGTCTTGGACACCGCTCGTGAAGCTGCCCTCGAGGTCGGCGTGGCGCTGTCGGAGAACCTGACCGGCCAGGTCTTCGTCAATCAATCGGCTGCTTTCAGCGACTTCCACGGCACCGGCGCGAATCCTGCCGCGAACGCCACGTACACCGACGGCGCTTACGTTGCGAGTCGCTTCCGCGTCATTCAGTCTAGGCGTCATGTCTGATGCGCCGGACCCCGCGAACGTGACCGAAGCACTCGCGTACTACGACCGCTGGTTGGCGTTCAACCAGCGGTATCAACGGATTCCGGGCGTCCAGGCGGCCGTGTACGCCGCGGATCGGGTCGCCTACTCGGCGGCGTACGGGCTGGCCGACGTCGAAGGAGGCGTCGAGCTCACCGAGCAGCACCTGTTCCGGATCGCGTCGCACTCGAAGACGTTCACCGCGACCGCAGTGCTGCAACTGGTCGAGCAGGGCCGGCTCCGGCTGGACGACAAGGCCGCGATGCACGTCACCGAGCTTGTCGGCACCCCGCTTGGTGAGCTGACCCTGCGCGACCTGCTGAGCCACGCGGGCGGCGTTACCCGGGACAGCCGCGAGGCCGACTTCTGGCAGCTCGCGATGCCGTTCCCGGATCGCGACCAGCTGCTCGCCGTACTGCGCGACGCCGGGTCCGCGGTGATCCCGGAGAACGAGCGGTTCAAGTACTCGAACATCGGTTACGGCCTGCTCGGCCTGGTGATCGAGGCGGTCACGGGGACGTCGTATGCCGAGCACGTGCGGACCACGATCGTCGGCAAGCTCGGGCTGAACGATCTCGGTCCGGAACTGGAACCATCGCGCGGCGCCGAGTACGCGTCGGGGTACAGCTCGCTGGCCTACTCGGCCGCGCGGGTGCCGATCGAGCACGTCGATACGCGTGCGCTCGCGGCGGCGACTGGGTTCTACGGGACCGCGCGGGATCTGGTCACCTATTGGTCTGCGCATCTGCATGGTGACGACCGGCTCCTGTCCGACAAGTCCAAACGGCTGATGCAGCATCCGCTCTGGCAGACCGGTGCGGAGGACGGGCCGAGGTACGGGCTGGGATTGATGGTCGTGAAGGTCGCCAAGCGGGACGTGTTCGGGCACGGCGGCGGGTATCCGGGGCACATCACCCGGTCCCTGGTCGACCAGGGACGCCGGATCGCGGTGGCCGTGCTGACCAACGCGATCGACGGTCCGGCCGTACAGCTCGCCGAGGTGCTGTTGAAGCTGGTCGACCTCGCTGAGTCGAAGGACCGTGGCGAGGGTGCGGATCTGGCGCGCTTCACCGGTCGGTTCGCGAATCTGTGGGGCGTGGTCGACATCGCGGTCCTCGGCGGCCGGCTGTATGCGCTCGACCCGACTGCCTTGGATCCGACGGTCGAACCGCAGACCCTGGAGCCCATCGACGACTGCAGTCTCCTGGTCACCGGCGGTGGCACCGGCTATGGCGCCTACGGCGAGACCTATCGCTACACGTTTTCTGGTGATGGCGCGGTGGAGTCCGTCCGCGGTTCCAGCGGCCTCCTCCTCCACCCCATCGACGCGTTCCACCTGCCCGACCGCGTCCGCACCGCGTAGCGTCCGAAGAAACGAGCGCTCTAGGCCGCGGTTCTTCGGACGTTGTGGGAAAGACACAGTGTGGGAAGGTGGCGGGGATGACGATTCACGGGGACCATCCGTTCATGGACGCGGAGTCCGAGCGGAAGCCGGTACGCCGGTTCCGCGGGCGGCTGCCGTCGCCGGTCGGGCTGTGGACCAGCTCGTACGGCGGAACGCGGGCCGGGCTGACCGTGTCGTCAATGCTGGTCGCGGACGGGGATCCGGGGATCGTGGTCGGCCTGATCGACCCGGACTCCGACCTCTGGGAAACGTTGCGCTCGGCAAAGACCGCTGTGGTTTCGCTATTGGGCGGACCGCACCAGCAACTCGCCGACGCCTTCGGCTACGTCGCACCGGCACCGGGCGGCCCGTTCCGCATGATCGACTGGACCGACACGGACTGGGGTCCGGCCCCGGTCGGCGTCACCACCTGGGCCGGCTGCCGCCTCGTCTCCGACGCCCCACCCGAAGTCGGCTGGTCCCTCCAAGTCCACCTCGAAATCGCCCACGTCGAACTCCTCCCCGACGACCAACCGGCACTCATCCACCGCCGAGGCCGCTACATCGCCCTCTAGCAACCGCCACCCACTCGCCCGCGCCCGCCGCCGCCGCCGACATCTCAGAGGCTAACCTTCCAGCCGCATGGTTACCCCCTCGGAATCTGATGGGCTAACCATGCAGCTCAGAGGTCCGCCTTTGAGATGCGGGCGGACGCGAGGTCGTAGGGTGACGGGCATGCGAGCGACGACTATTCATGCCCCGTTCGACGTCCGGCTGTCGGAGGTGCCGGATCCGGTGATCGAGGATCCGACGGATGCCGTGATCGAGATCGTGGCCGGGTGCATCTGCGGGTCGGATCTGTGGCCCTATCGGGGCGAGAACAAGATCACCCCGGGCAGCCGGATCGGGCATGAATACGTCGGCATCGTGCGCGAGGTCGGCGCGGACGTCCGGACCGTCAAGCCGGGCGACTTCGTCGTCACGCCGTTCGTGGCGAGCGACGGCACCTGCCCGAACTGCCTGGCCGGCTACCAGTCCGTCTGCCAGAACATCGTCGGCATCGGCGGACCCCGCGCGGATGGCGGCCAGGGCGAATGGGCGAAGGTCCCGTACGCCGATGGCACGCTCGTCGCGACCCCCGACGTCCCCGACGACGCGTTGATCCCGTCGTTGCTGACCCTGTCCGACGTGATGGGTACCGGCTGGCATGCCGCTCGCGCCGCGCGAGTGGAACCTGGTCACACCGTTGTGGTCGTCGGTGATGGTGCGGTCGGGCTTTGCGGCGTACTGTCCGCGGTTCGGATGGGGGCCGAGCGGGTGGTCGCGTTGTCGCGGCACGAGTCACGGCAGAAGATCGCGAAGGAATTCGGTGCCACGCACATCATTGCCGAACGCGGTGACGCTGCCCGGGACGCGGTACTGGAACTGACCGACGGGGTCGGCGCGGACGCGGTACTGGAGTGTGTCGGGACGGATCAGTCGTTCAAGACTGCGTTCGCAGTCGCACGGGCCGGGTCGACGGTCGGGTTCGTCGGCGTACCGCATGGGGTGGAGATCCCGATCGGGCGGATGTTCGGCAAGAACGTCGGGCTGGCCGGTGGGGTCGCGCCGGTCCGGGCGTACCTGCCGGAACTGATGGCGGACGTGCTGGCCGGCGAGATCAACCCCGGACTGGTCTTCGACCTCGAGTTGCCGCTGGCGGATGTGGCCGAGGGCTACAAAGCGATGCACGAGCGCCGCGCGATCAAGACCTTGCTCCGGCCCTGAACCCCGGCGAGGTCGCGGCCCTGGTTCAGGCGGCGGCTTCGGCTGGGCGGCGGGCGCGGAATGTGTGCGCTCTCATACCAGCGGTGCGCGCGGCATCACGGGTGCGCAACGCGCCTGCGCGGAGCGTTGACACCCGACCTGCCGCGTGCCCAGAGTTGGGCCGTCAAGGGGGATCGTTGTCACAAGCGGCTCCACGAGTTGAGCGGAGAGTGAATCATGCGTGGTGGTCTGAGCAGGACCGTCGCGGTGCTGAGTGCGGCGGGTCTTCTCGCGGTCAGTGCCTGCGGAAACAGCGACGACGGCGGGAGCGGCGACTCCGCGGCGAGCAAGGACGTCACCGTCTTCACCTGGTGGGCCGACGGTGGTGAGAAGGCCGGTCTGGACGGGCTGGTCTCGACGTTCGGCACCGAGTGCAAGGACTTCAAGTTCGTGAACTCCGCGGTAGCCGGTGGCGCCGGCGCGAACGCCAAGCAGGTGCTCGCGAACGACCTGTCCTCGGGCAACCCGCCGTCCACGTTCCAGGCGCACGCAGGTGCCGAGCTGGGCGACTACATCAAGGCCGGCCAGGTCGATGACGTCAGCGGCCTCTACAAGGAATTCGGCCTGGACAAGGCCTTCCCGCAGAGCCTGATCGACAACCTGACCGTCGACGGCAAGATCTACTCGATCCCGGCCAACGTGCACCGCGCGAACGTCGTGTGGGCCAACCCGGCCGTGCTGAAGAAGGCGAACATCGACGGCACCACGGCACCGGCCACGGTGGACGCGTGGATCGCGGACATGGACAAGCTGAAGGCCGCCGGGGTCAAGGCGCCGCTGGCGATCTCCAAGGGCTTCGCGCAGGAGATGCTGGTCGAGGCGGTGCTGCTGGCCGAGCTCGGCGCGGACAAGTTCACCGGTCTGTGGAAGAACGAGACCGACTGGGCCGGCGCCGACGTCACCGCCGCGCTGGACAAGTACAAGAAGCTGCTGTCCTACACCAACTCCGACCGCGAGGCGATCGACTGGCCGGACGCGCTGGGGTACGTCAACAAGGGCCAGGCCGGCTACACGCTGATGGGTGACTGGGTCGCCGCGCAGCAGTTGGCCGACAAGGTGCCGGACTCGGCGTACACCTACTGGCCGGCCCCGGGTACGGCGGGCAACTTCCAGTACCTGGCGGACTCCTTCACGCAGCCGACGGGCGGGAAGAACCCCGACGGCGCCAAGTGCTGGCTGAAGGTCGTCGGCTCGGCCGAGGGCCAGAAGGCCTTCAACACCAAGAAGGGCTCGATCCCGGCCCGGTCGGACGCGCAGCCGTCGGACTACCCGAAGTACCAGCAGGCCGCGATGGCGGACTGGGCGAAGGACAAGATCGTGCCGTCCTGCGCCCACGGTGCCGCCTGCTCGCTCGGGCAGAACAACGACATCCTGTCCGCGATCAGCCAGTTCAGCGGTAGCCAGGACGTCGCCAAGCTGCAGTCGGCGCTGGGCGCCGCGATGAAGACGAGCTGATGCCGTACGAGTTGCGGACCGGCGTCGGACCGGAGGACTGAGCATGCACGGAAGAATCCGCACCTGGGGCCCGGGTGCCCTGGTGCTGTTGCCGACGGTGCTGCTGCTCGGATACTTCGTGTACGGGCTGATCGCGTGGTCGTTCAACACCTCGCTGACCGACCGGCACACCGCCCGGAAGGGTCCGGCGGACTACGTCGGGTTGGAGAACTACACGAACCTGTTCGGCGAGGAGCGGTTCCTCAACTCGCTGAAGAACCTCGGCGTGCTCACGGTGGCGTTCATCGTGGGCACGCTGATCTTCGGCCTGCTCTGGGCCCTGCTGCTGGAGAAGGGGGTCCCCGGCGAGAGCGTGTTCCGGTCGGTCTTCCTGTTCCCGATGGCGATCTCGATGATCGCCTCCGGCGTCGTCTGGGGCTGGTTGCTCAACCCGTCCCAGGGCGACGAGGCGCGTGGCCTGAACCGGCTGTTCTCGATCCTCCAGCTGAACTTCCTGGAGAATTCCTGGTGGACCGCGGGCAGTAGATGGACAACCATGATGTCCATCGCGTTACCCGCGGTCTGGCAGCTGTCCGGCTACATCATGGCGCTGTTCCTGGCCGGCTTCCGGGGCATCCCGCCGGAGCTGCGGGAGGCCGCCCGCGTCGACGGCGCGAGCGAGTTCAAGCTCTACCGGCACGTGCTGTTCCCGCAGCTGTCGCCGATCGCCCTGTCGGCGTTGATCATCCTCGGTCACATGTCGCTGAAGCTGTTCGACCTGATCTACGCGATCACCGGACCGAACCAGTTCCGCACCGAGGTGCCGTCCATCTATATGTGGAACACCCTGCTGCGCAGCGACCAGGCCAAGGCGGCCGCGATCGCGATCGTGATGCTCGCGGTCGTCGCCGTACTCGTCATCCCGTACGTCGCGTACACCGTCCGGCAGGAGAGCAACGAATGACCGCCGTAGAGGCCGAGGCGGCAACCGGTAAGGCTGCCGCCGCGATCCGCCAGAAACCTCGCCGCGGTGGCATCGCGGACGGTACGACGCGGACCAGCCGGACCGTGAAGTACCTCCTGCTGCTGCTCTTCCTGTTGTTCGTGCTGACTCCCGTCTACGTCGTGCTGATCACCAGCTTCAAGACGTCCGCCGACACCACGGCCGCCGAGCAGTGGTCGCTGCCGGAGACCTGGACGCTGGAGCCATGGCGCAAGGCGTGGGACGTGCTGCAGCCGTACATGGTCCGGTCGTTGTCGCTGGCGGTCCCGGCCGCGATCATTTCGTCGATGATCGGTTCCGCGAACGGCTTCGTGCTGGCCCGCTGGCGGTTCCCGGGTGCGAACCTGGTGTTCGCGTTCATCCTGTTCGGGATGTTCATCCCCTACCAGGCGGTGATGCTGCCGCTGCGAACCACATTCCAGGAGCTGAACGTGACCCGCGGGGTGCCGACGCTGATCATCGCGCACGTCATCTACGGCATCCCGATCTGCACGCTGATCTTCCGCAACTACTACGCCACCATCGTGCCGCACGAGATCATCGAGTCGGCCCGGGTGGACGGTGCCGGACTGATCCAGACCTACGTCCGGATCATCCTGCCGATCTCGATCGCCGGGTTCGTGGTGACGCTGATCTGGCAGTTCACCTCGGTCTGGAACGACTTCCTGTTCGCGCTGTTCCTGACCCAGCAGCAGAACGGCCCGGTGACCCTCGGCCTGGCGGCGCTGTCCGGCGGGCAGAAGGTCGACTACGCGGCCAGCATGGCGGGTGCGCTGATCACCTCGTTCCCGACCCTGCTGGTCTACATCCTGCTCGGCCGCTGGTTCATCGGCGGCCTGATGGCAGGTGCCCTCAAGGGCTGACAGCCGGTACTACGGCCCGCGCGTCCCTCGTACTCCGGGGCGCGCGGGCTGTGGTGTTTTCGGGGACGTGGGGCATGTTTTCCACAGGTTGTCAGTGGTTCGTCACGCGCTGGTTATCCACAGGACGCGCGCACTGTCCTGCGGCGAGGTGCTCTTCGGCGGTAATCTCGCCAGGGTGACCAAGTCACGAGGGCGGGACGGACGCGGCAGCCACCTGCGGCTGGTCGACTCCACTCCCAGCTCCAACCCCCAGCCACCGGCGGGTGTCACCGATGTCGACACCACGCCGAGCGTCGCTGTGCTGGAAACCCTGCAGGAAACGCTGATGCTCGATCTGGCCGCGGCGCCGGCCGAACTGCACCCGGTGATCGCCGAGGCGTCGGTCGCGCGGTCTGCCGCTCTGCTCGCGGATCAGCTCTGGCCGGCCGGCGAGCCCGACGAGATCGGCGAGGTGGAGCGGTTCTTCTGGGCCGACGCCGCGCGGGTCCTCGGTGAGCGGCGCGATCCGGATTCCTTTGTCCTGTTGACGAGTCTTGCCCGCACGGTCGGCCCGGCCGGGCGGCTCCCGTTGCAGCGTGCGCACCTGTCCCGCGCCCGCTCGCAGTACGGGGTGCCCGAGTGGATCTCGCGGATCGCCGGGTTCCGGCTGACCAGCGCGATCGTGTCCGAGGATGTCACCGGCGACGGGTTGAGCGTGGTGCTCGACTACGACGACGATCAGCACCCGCACACGGTCGTGGTGTTCGTGGACAACAACCTCGGCGCGATCGCGAAGGACGTGTTCGTCGGGCCGCCGGTCGACCGGGTGATCGAGGCGTACCAGCGAGGCGGGCGGGTCACCGTGCGATCGGTCCGGCCGGCCACCGCGGCGGGGATCATCCTGCAGGCGCTGGGCGAGACCCGCGACCACGACGATCCGCCGGTCACCGAGGATTTCGAGTTCTTCTCCGCGCTGCTGGTGAACAGGCTGACCCAGCTGCCCGAGCGACCGATCCGGCCGCCGATCCGCGCGATGCTGTCGCCGCGGCAGCGGGAGGAACTGGTCGACGACTTCCTGCACTCCCGGTACGCCGTGGGTCTGCCGGACGACGCTGCCGATATCGCGCGACTGTGGATCGACCATGCCGTGGACCAGACGGTGGGCGGCCCGTTCCGGGTCAGCGCCGTACTGGTCGAGCTGTTCATGGCGTCCTGGCTGCCCCGCAAGGTGCTTGCCGACAGCACCTACTTCGGCGCGGTGCCGTTGGTGCTGAGGGCCTGGCTGGAGTTCGCCGGCGAGCGGACCCAGCTCGACCTGGACGTGGTCGCCGAGGCGCTCGACGCCGTCGACGTCTGGACCCCCGCGCTGGAGGCGGCGGCCCTGGCCGACCCGATCGGCTCGAGGTCAGGCGAGCGAGTGTTCCTCGACGAGACGAGCACCGACCTGGATGAGGCCTACCGGATCCTGGCCGGCCTCGGTTCGCCACCGCGCCCGGACCTCACCGGCCTGGACAAGAACCACGCCGCCACACTGTCGGTGCTCGCCCCGCACGCCTGGCTGCTGGCCGGCGAGACCCTCGGCACCAACTACGCCGGCGAGGCCTTCGACATCGCCGAACGCCTCATCCGCGAGGCCCCCGACCTGCTCACCAAGGCCCGCCTGTCCACCTGGCCCCGCGCGATCGTCTGGCTCCTCGCCCACCGCCACCGCCTGGTCGGCCCCGGCGAGTGCCTGACCCCCACCACCCTCGCCGCCGAACTAGCCTGCTCAGCCCCCACCCTCCGCAAAACCGCCCGCCTCCTCACCGAAACCCTCGTCCTACCCCGTTGAGCGGCTCGCCTGGCACGCACCCTCCCACCCGGCAGAATCTGAGAGGCTAACCTCTCGGATGGATGGTTGGCCCACCAGAGTCTGAGCGGGCAACCTTGCCTCTGGCGGGTTAGCCTCTGAGATTCCCGCGGGGGGTGGTGGAGGGAGCGGCGGACCGGGTGGCGGACCGGCGGCGGGTCCGCTTGGGGTCGGGGCGGAGAATGGTGGGATGCATGTTCGTGCGCCGGAGCTCAGAGGTCGGGGATGGCTCAACACGGGAGGGCGGGAGCTCAGCCTCGCCGACTTCCGGGGGCGGTTTTTGCTGTTGGACTTTTGGGCCTTCTGCTGCATCAACTGTCTTCACGTGCTGGATGAGTTGCGGCCGTTGGAGGAGAAGTACGGGGATGCGCTGGTGATCGTCGGCGTGCATTCGCCGAAGTTCGCGCATGAGGGCGAGGAAGCGGCTGTCCGGGCGGCCGTCGAGCGGTACGAGGTGGGGCACCCGGTGCTGGACGACCCCGAGCTGGTGACCTGGCAGAACTACACGGCCCGTGCCTGGCCGACGCTGGTGCTGGTGGATCCGAACGGGTACATCGTCGCGCAGTACTCCGGTGAGGGCCACGCGCACGCCCTCGACGCCCAGTTGGCCGAATTGGTCGCGGAACACGAGCAGGCCGGCACCCTCACTCGCGGCAAGTCGCCGTACGTCGCACCGAAGCCCGAGCCGACCGAGTTGCGCTTCCCGGCGAAGGTGGTTGCCCTGGACAAGGGGTTCCTCGTCGCCGACGCGGGCAACCACAGCATAGTGGAGCTCGCGGCGGACGCGACGACTGTCGTACGGCGGTTCGGCAGCAAGCGACGTGGATTCGACGACGGTGATGCGGACGAGGCGACGTTCTCCGAGCCCAACGGACTCGCCCTGCTGCCCGCCGACGTGGCCGAGCGAGTCGGGTACGACGTGGTCGTGGCGGACACCGTCAACCACGCGCTCCGCGGAATCAACCTCGAGACTGGCCGAGTCACCACGTTGGTCGGCACCGGTAAGCAGTGGATGGATGGCGACGGCACGGACGTCCTCAGCTCACCATGGGACATCGCGTGGTGGCAGGACAAGGTGTGGATCGCGATGGCCGGCGTACACCAACTGTGGACGTTCGACCCGATCAGAAAGATCACCGAAGTTGCCGCCGGCACCACCAACGAAGGGCTGCGGGACGGCGCCAAGGAACAGGCCTGGTTCGCCCAGACCAGCGGGTTGGCGGCCGACGGGGACCGGCTCTGGCTCGCGGATTCGGAGATCTCGGCGCTCCGCTGGCTCGACACCGAGGTCCACACCGCGGTCGGGACAGGGCTGTTCGACTTCGGTCTCCGCGACGGCAAGGCCGAGGAGGCGTTGCTGCAACACCCGCTCGGCGTGACAGTCCTCCCCGACGGCTCGATCGCGATCGCGGACACCTACAACGGCGCCGTACGCCGCTACGACACGCGCCAGGGGATCGTCGAGACGATGGCGACCGGATTGGCCGAACCGAGCGGAGCCGTTGTCGTGGGCAACGAACTGCTCGTGGTCGAGTCGGCGGCGCACCGGCTGACCCGGGTACCGCTGGGCGCCTCGGCGACGCCGGACGAGTTCAGCACCCGGACCCAGCGGCCGCCGATGGACCTCGCGGCCGGTGAGGTGACGTTGGAGGTGGTCTTCACCCCGCCGCCCGGTCAGAAGCTGGACGATCGGTACGGCCCGTCCACCCGGTTGCTGATCTCCTCCACGCCCGAGAACCTGATCCGCGAAGGCGCCGGCGACAGCACCGACCTGTCCCGTCGGCTGGTGATCGACGAACGCGTCGGCGACGGCGTACTGCACGTCGCAGTACAGGCGGCGTCGTGCGACGACTCGGCCGAGGTCGAATTCCCGGCTTGCCACATGCATCGTCAGGACTGGGGTGTCCCGGTCCGGGTCAGCCCGACCGGCAGCACCCGGCTGGAACTGGTGCTGTCCGGAGGCTGACCGCCCCTCTACTCCTGGACGTCGCGGTGGTGCTCCTCGACCACCCGGTACTCCTCCTCGACCGCCGGGTCGAGGGCCTCGTTCGAGACGCGGCGGCGCCGGTTGGTGATGTAGAAGGAGAGCACGATCCCGGCCAGACCGGCGAGCAACAGGATGTAGCCGACGACGGTGAGATTGACAGCGTCCCAACTGTCCTGAACGGCGAACGCCAGGATGGCGCCGACCACCATGATGAAGATCCCCACACCGATACTCATGACGAGCCTCCTCAGGACGTCGGTCGACACTCCGAAAGTACTCTGCGGCGCTCCCGGAATCCATCAATGAAGCGTGTCGATCACGCGTGATGTCACTCGCAGTACCCGGTCGCAAACCCCGTACTCCGATGCCCTGGCCGAGTTCGCCCGGTCGGTGTGGGTGTGGGGCCGGGCCCGCGCCGGTCCAGAGCGCGAAGCCGGCGGCTCGTGATTCAGCGGCGGGTGACGAGGTCGACATCACCGCTGGTGGTGGTGGCCTTGATCGTGTGCGTGCCGTCCGAGGTGTTGCCGATGGTGTTCTGGACGTCGCCGCTGCTGGTATCGGCGGTGACCTGGTAGCCGCCGGCCGGGGCGAGCACCCGGACGTCGCCGCTGGTGCCCTCGGCGGTGACATCGGCCGCCTCGTCGAGCTCTATCTCCAGATCCCCCGACGTCGTCTTGGCCGTCACCGGGCCGCCCTTGAACCCGAGTACCTCGAGATCGCCCGAGGTCGCCTCGAAGTCGAGCTTGCCGGTCAGCCGGTCGACGGTGACATCGCCGGAGGTGATGTTCAGCTTCACGTCACCGGTGATGTCCTTCAGCAGAATGTCGCCCGACCGCGCGGTCGCGTCCACTCCGCTGACACCGGTGACGGACAGGTCGCCGCTGCCGTGCTCGCCGGACACCCTGGTCCCGCGCGGCACCGTCACGATGTAGTCGGCGCGGCACCCCCAGCCGCAGTCGCCGTCCAGCCGCAGCGTCTCGCCGTCGACCTCGTACACGTCGCCGCGTTTCACCATCCAGTAGTGCCGCTTCTCCTCGACCGTGGTCTGGTCGACATCGGCCACCTTGATGGTGATGTCGGCGTCCGGCGAGTCCAGCCGGACCTCGGAGATCTTGTCGCTCACCTCGTGCCGATCGGTCGACTCCTTGTCGCCGAGCGACCAGGCCGCCAGCCCGATCCCCGTCAGCACCAGCAGCGCACCCACCTGCTTGGCGTCAGCCATCAGTCCGTCCCCGCCTCTCGTGATCGTCGGTACGACCGTAGGCCGGGCACACCCGCGGCTGGATCAGGCGCGGACCCCCAGCTGTCCCTGACCGACCCCTCAGAAACAGCGCAGGCCCCTCAGGGACAGCTCAGGATCGGTGCTCGCCTCGCGCGACCGCGGACGCCAGATCCTCACCGATGTTGCCGAAGAAGGTCTGCGCCCAGAGGTCGTCACCGTGCCAGTACGGCCCGTCCTCGCCAGGCAGCGACGCCGGTGCGGTACCGCGCTCCAACGCGCGCCGGCAGTCAGCGCACAACGGCAACGTCAGCGTCGTCCCGCCGTCCTCGACCTGCGTGGGCCGACCCAACGATCGCCCGTGCAGAGGATTGAACGCACACAACCCCTGTACTTCGTCCGCCTTCCGCCCGGCGGCCACCGCAACGGCCTGGTCGTACTCGCGACGAGCCTGGTCCAGTAGCACCATCGCCCCGACGACATCGACGAGATCCTCCGACGAGTCCAGCACACGTCCGGCGGCATCGTGTGCGTCGAGCGCAGCCTGCTGGTGCCGAACCCCTTCGCCCGTTGCCTCGGGCAGAGCCGCGAGCTCCGAACCCAACCTGGTCAGCTCGGCCGTCGTCTCCCGCGTCAACCGCCGCCGTCGCTCCGCCGCCACGGTCGCGGCCACATGCGACGGAATATTGAACGCCTTCTCCCGCCGCGGACCGGTCCCTCCTCTCGGCCGCCCACCGCCGCCTCGTAGCAGGCCGATCAGCAGACCGAGCGCCACCAGCAGCACGAGCCCGGCCACAACGATGCCGAGGGCAACCACCCAACCCGGCGTTCCTGCGTCCTCGTGGTCCTCATCACCCGTCCGCCGGTCGCCGCGATCGGTCGAGGTCGGAGTCGCCGCGGGCAACGCCGGGAGTGCGAGCAGCTCGTACATCCGGGCCAGCACCTCGGTCGGTCCGGCGTCGTACCCGGTGTCGTCAAGTGCCCGCTCCCGCGTAGCACTCAGCCGCTGTTCGTCCAGCTGCGGTAACTCGTTGACTTCGTACCACGGGAATCGGCTGCCGCCGTCGACGACGACGTACAGGCCGGGCCGGCGGAGTGCGTCGATGACCAGCGTGAGGACGGTGCTTTCCTTGCCCTCGAAGGCGTCGCTGGGCGTGAGCGGCAGGACGACCGAGTAGACCGGGTAGCCGAGGGCCTTGGCCTTGTTCCGAACGTCCGCGCGCATCGTCTCCGGCAACGCCGACGCGTACGCCGGGTCGATGTACAACGGATCCCTCGCCAACGCCGCCGCGATCTCCCGAGCCCGCTCAGCCGGCGTCTGGGTGGTTCGGGCCTCGGCAGGTGCGGCTACGGCGAACAGGGTCAACACCAGGAGAAGTGTGACCAGTCTGGCTCTCACAACCGTCCTCCGCCTCGTCGAGCAGCCACGGCCACTCCCAGCACTGCGACCAGGGCCGCCACTCCCAGCACTCCGGCGGCGAGGATCGCGCCGCCGACCAGCCCGAGTACGCCTCCCCCGACGCCGTTGCTGATCGCCTTGCCGACCGTGAACCGTTCCCGGCTCGACGTCCGTTCCGGTATGGGCGGCAGCGGTTCGGTCCGGGCCGGCTCGGCCTCGTACTTGTCGTCCACTTTCACCCTGTCCAAGTACGTCACGAGCTGGTCGTCCAGAGACTTGTCGGCTCCGGCCCAGGTGTCCCTCGGTCCCCAGGCGTTCACCTTGTGCGCCACCCCGGTCGTGCTCGAGCCGTCCATCACCAGGTAGATCCCGGCCTTCCCGTTCGCCGCGGCCAGCCAGCCGGCCAGCAACTCGGTGTCGCCCTTCTCCTGGAACCACGTGCCCGTCGGTATCGCCGCCACGTAGACCGGTACGCCGAAGGTCCGCAACCGATGGATCACCTGTGCCTGCTGGGATCCGACCAGCGACGAGTACTGCGGGTCGACGTACAGCGGCTTGTACTCCCACGTCTCGACCGCGGCCGTGATCCGCGGATCCGTCGGCACCCCCCAAGCGTTCAACGGCATGCCGACGAAGAACACGCAGGTCAGCAGAAGCAGAACGAGACGCCTCATCGGACACCTCCGGAAGCACCAGCGATCCGGTCGACCAGGTCGTCCGAGAGAGCGCCGAAGCCGGTCGCCACGAGCGGGCTGTCGTCCGGCTCGAGGGTCCAGTAGGGCACCGGCACGCGGTCCACTCTGAGCAGACCGGACTTCTTCCACACCCGCAGACCGTACGGCGTCTTGCCTTGGGCCACCGTGTTCGCGCAGGTGCGGCAGGCGGGCACCTCGACGTCGTCGGACCACGCGGCCCGGCGAATCCCGGGCGGATGTGTCGGGTCGAAGAAGCAGGGCGGCTGGAGCTCCATCCCACTCGCCACCTGCTGAGCCTGCCGGGCCAGCACGAACGCGCCGGCCATCGCCAGGACGTCATTGGAGTCCTCGGCCCGCAGCGCCCGAGCAACGTCGAGTCGCCGGACCGCGTCGTCCCGCCGATCCAGCAATTCCACCGATTTCCGCCGCCGGGACTCGAGGCTGCGGAGTGCGTGCTCGGCCTTACCGATCCACCGATCGGCCTGAGAACCCACGCTGCCGGCCGCAGCGACGTCAGACCTCCCAGTGACATCCGCCTGCGCGGTCACGTCGCCGCCCGCGGCGCGTCGTACGCGCTTGCGCCGGCGGCGTAGCACCAGGAAGAGGGTGAGGACGAACCCGATCAGCGCGCCGATGCCCAGGCCGATGTACGCGGACAAATCCTCCAGGTCCGTGGTCGAACGGCCGGTCCGCCGCGGCGGTTCCAGGTCCGACGCGGGGACTTCGGGCAGCGCGCGCCCGTCGTACGCGGTCGCGGCCTGCTGGATCGTGCGGACGATCTCGGGTGCGGGCCGGTCGTTGACGATCTGGTCCGCCTGCTCGTCGTCGAGCTGCACGCTGATCAGGTCGCGCCCTTTCAACCCACCCGGCCGGAACAGCTTCTCGGTGCCGGTCCAGTAGTCGTCGGTCACCATCCAGACCAGATACAGCCCGGGCTGCCCGATCCGTGCCTGCAGCAACGTCGGCAGGTCGATTCTGGCGGCCAGGGAGTACGGCGTACGCGGGATGAGCGCGACGTACACGGGAAAGCCGACCGTGCGAGCCTCCGCCCGGATCCGGTCCAACTCACCCTGCGGGAACCCGGGCCGCAGTCCGTCGTCCACATAGATCCGGTCGGTCCGCCAAGCGGCGGCGATCCGGTCCGGCACGTCGGGCTGCGCCGCCCACGCCGGCTGCCAAGACAAATACACCAGTACTGCGAGGAGCATGGCGAGGCGGCGCAATCGGACGAACATCGCGCTCAGGGTACGACGTCCTGCAGGTTGCACGCTCATCCAGACGCGACCAGGGATCCGGTGGTTCCGGACCCGGACATGGCACGGCCCTGGCTCGGACAGGGGAAGCCGGGCCAGGGTCGTGAGTTTGCCTCGGGCGAAAACGTTGCTACATCGGGGCGGGTCCCACCAGGGCAGATCGTGGGGCAGTCAAGGGCAGATCGGTCGGAGCCGCCGGGACCACGGCTCCGACCGAATCCGAGGATCAGAAAGCGGACTCCGGCAGGTCCATCACGTCCAGGTCGGTCAGCTCGGCCTTGACCCGCTCGGCGCGAACCGTCGGCATCGTGGACCGGACGAACCACTGGGCCGCGGCGACCTTGCCGGTGTAGAAGTCCTTCTCGGCCGGCGACAGCTCGCCGCCCAGCTTCTCCAGCGCGACCTCGGCCTGCCGCAGCATCAGCCAGGAGCAGACCACGTCACCAAGCACAAAGAGCAGCCGCGAAGTGTTCAGGCCGACCTTGTAGACGTTGCGCGGGTCGCCGTTCTCCGCCTGCGGGTTGCTCGCCATCAGCGCCTGACCCATCACGCCCAGGATCTTCTGGGTGTCCTCCAGGCCCTTCGCCAGCAGCCCGCGCTCCTCCTTCAGCCGGCCGTTTCCCGCTTCGGAGGCGACGAAGGCCTGAATCTGCTCGGCCAGATGACCGAGCGCCCTGCCCTGGTCCTTGATGATCTTGCGGAAGAACAGGTCCTGGCCCTGGATCGCGGTGGTGCCCTCGTACAGGGTGTCGATCTTGGCATCCCGGACGTACTGCTCGATCGGGTAGTCCTGCAGGAAGCCGGACCCGCCGAAGGTCTGCAGCGACTCGGTGCCTAGAAGGGTCCACGACTTCTCCGAGCCGTAGCCCTTGACCAGCGGGAGCAGCAGGTCGTTCACCCGCTCGGCGACGTCGTCGTGCTCACCGGCGTACCGGGCCTGCTCGGCGCGGTCCTGGTAGGTCGCGGTGAACAGCACCAGCGCGCGCAGCGCCTCGGAGTACGCCTTCTGGGTGAGCAGCGACCGGCGTACGTCGGGGTGGCTGGTGATCGTGACCCGCGGGGCGTCCTTCGCCGGGTTCGTCAGGTCGGCGCCCTGGACCCGCTCCTTGGCGTACTCCAGCGCGTTAAGGTAACCGGTGGACAGGGTGGCGATCGCCTTGGTGCCGACCATCATCCGGGCGTACTCGATCACCTGGAACATCTGCGCGATGCCGTCGTGCACCTCGCCGAGCAGCCAGCCCTTGGCCGGGATCGTCTCGCCGAAGGTGACCTCGCAGGTGGTGGACACCTTGATGCCCATCTTCTTCTCGACGTTCGTGACGAAGGCGCCGTTGCGCTCACCGGTCGGCTCGCCGGTCTCCAGGTCGAAGTGGTGCTTCGGTACGACGAACAGGCTCAGGCCCTTCGTACCGGGACCGCCGACACCCTCCATGCCCTGCGGCCGGGCCAGCACCAGGTGGACGATGTTCTCGGTCATGTCGTGCTCACCCGAGGTGATGAACCGCTTGACACCCTCGATGTTCCAGCTGCCGTCATCCTGCAGGGTGGCCTTGGTCCGGCCGGCGCCCACGTCGGAACCGGCGTCCGGCTCGGTCAGCACCATGGTGGCGCCCCAGCCGCGCTCGATGATGTGGTGCGCGATCTTCTTGTCCCGCTCGGTGCCGTTACGCCAGAGCACGTGGGCGAAGTTCGGGCCGGCGGCGTACATGTGCACCGGAGGGTTGGCGCCCAGCACCAGCTCGGCGGCGGCCCAGCGCAGCGACGGCGGCGTCGGCTGACCACCCAGCTCGGCCGGCAGCTCGAGCTTCCACCACTCGGCGTCCATGTAGGCGTGGTAGCTCTTCTTGAACGCCTCCGGCATCCTCACCTCGTGCGCGGCCGGGTCGAACACCGGCGGTGTCCGGTCGGCCTCGGCGAACGACGCGGCCAGTTCGTGCTTGGCCAGCCGGTCGACCTCGGCGAGCACCTCGCGCGCGGTCTCCACATCCATGTCCGCGTACGGGCCCTGTCCGAGCACCTCGTCCCGGCCCAGTACCTCGAGCAGATTGAACTCGATGTCGCGCAGATTCGACTTGTAGTGGCTCACGCCTACCCCTGCCTCTTCAGTGCTACTTTACCCACGAGTAACTTAAGTATATACCCGCCGGTAACGAGGGCAAAGCGATATGTCTGTGACCTGGATCGGCGACCCTGTTAGCGTGGAGCTGATCTATGAGACGCACTCGACCAGCGTCGACAACGAGCGGGGGATCGCGACCGGGTGGTTGCCGGGGGAACTGTCCGCTCAAGGACGGCGGCAGGCGGCGCAACTGGGGGAGCGGCACGGTGATGTCGACGTGGTGTTCAGCTCGGATCTGCGCCGGGCGGTCGAGACGGTCGAGCTGTCCGGGCTGAAGGTTCCGCATCTGCAGGACTGGCGGCTGCGCGAGTGCAACTACGGCGAGCTGAACGGCGCCCCGGTGGACGCGTTGGCGCCGCGGCGGAAGTGGATCAGCGAGCCGTTCCCGGGCGGGCAGAGCTACTGGGACGTGATGGAACAGACCAGGTCGTTCCTCGAGGACGTCAAACGCTGGTACGACGGCCGCCGGGTGCTGGTGGTCGCGCACTCGGCCAACCGCTGGGCGATCCAGCACCTGCTGGCCCGGGTTCCGCTGGAGGACCTGGTGGACGCGCCGTTCGAATGGCAACCGGGCTGGACCTACAAGATGTGAAACGCCGCCCCTTGATCGGGGGGCGGCGTGTCGTTGGCGTCAGTGCAGCTGGACGGTGGTCTCTCCGTTGCTCGTGGCAACCTTTACTTCGGCGTTGCGGCCGGCCGGGATCAGCAGGGCGTTCTTCCTTGGCGTGCTCCAGTTGCCGCCGTCGATGCGGTACGAGAGGTCGGCGTCCTTCTGGGCGACGGCCCAGCCCTGGTTGTCCGGCAGCTTGATCGACACCGGGAGCGGCGACTCCTGCAGCGGTACGCCGCCGGGCACGATCGTGGTCTTCCCGTCCTTCTTCAGAACGGCATAGACCCTGGTCAGGTCGCGGTCGAGGACGAGTTCACCGATGAACAGGTCGGATCCGTTCGCGGTCTTGCCGTATCCGGTCCACAGTGAGAAGCCGAACGAGTAGGCCGCTGGATCGCGGGCGGCGTCCAGGGTGTTCCGGAGTGTGTCCTCGGCGGTCTTGGCGAGCCCTTCGGCGCCCGGGGTCATTGCCCAGAGCATCGAACCGGAGTCGCTCCACAGCCGGTTGTCCCCGACGCTCTCTGCGCCCTGGCCCGGGACGCCGTGGATGTTGAGGCCGCTCGGCCCCGTCACGGGCAAGGCCCTGATCCGGAGGCTGTCGACGTTCACCCCGTCGGGCAACGACACGATGCTCACGCCGTCGGTGAACTTCAGTGGCGTGTACTGGCGGCCGCTGTGTCCGTCGGGGGTGTACAGCCGCTCCTTGGACCAGCCGACCTGCTGTCCGGTGTCGAGCACGATCAGCGCCTTCGGCCCGTCGCCCACCACGAATCCGGTCGCCAGGCCGACACCGGGCGCGGGGTAGCTGTCCGCCACGACCTTCGGTTTGCCGTCGGTTCCCGGGCCGACGAAACCTATCAGCGTGTAGAGGCCTTCGCGGTCTAGCTGGATGTCCTCGTGATGATGGAGATAGGCCTGCTGGACCACGATCGCGGCGCGCCCGGCCGGAGTACTGCCGGCCCAGGCGACTTGCGGCGTACCGCGGAGGTCGTCGAAGATGCCGCGGCTCTTGTTCTCGGACTTGTCATGGCTGCCTTGCCACGCGGCGACCACCTGGTCGTAGTAGGCCTGGTCGCCGGCCAGATCGCCGCGGGTCGGCTGCTTCAACAGGAAGCCGTACGGGTCGCCCGCCGCGGGGGCTGCCGCGACCTCGGGATGGGTGTCGGCCAGGATCGCTTGGCCGGTGACGGCGATTCCGCCGATCAGGGCGACGGCGAGTGCGCCGGTGGCGAGTGAGGTGAATCGGCGTCGGCGCAGCCGCCGGGATCCGCCCGCGCGGGCTCGGTCGAGCAGCTCGGCGGGGGCGTCGATATTGGCGACGCTGGCGGTCAGCCGGTCCTTCAGATCGAGCTCGGTCATCGCAGTCCTTCCAGGATCGCGGGTTCGGTGATCAGCCGGAGCTTCTCCAGGCCGCGGGACGTCTGGCTCTTGACCGTCCCGACGGAACACCCGAGGGCGTCCGCCGTCTGGAGTTCGGTGAGGTCCTCGTAGTAGCGCAGTACGATCACCGCTCGTTGCCGCGGCGGCAGCTCCTGCAGCGCGGTCAGCAGTTGGTCGCGGACGGCGTAGTCGTCGGAGCCGTCCGGGGTCGGGCGGTCGTGCCCGGCCGCGAGTGCGACCTCGGGTTTGCGGCCCTTGCGCCGCCAGCGGTTGGCGACCAGGTTGGCCAGTGCCTTGCGGGCGTACGGCTCGGGTGCGCCCTTGATCCAGCGCCAGCGCACATAGACCCGCTCGTAGACCTCTTGGACCAGGTCCTCCGCCGCTGGTCGATCGCCGGTGAGCAGTACTGCGGTGCGTAGCAACCTGGTCGAGCTGCCCCGCACGAAATCGTCGAACTCGTCACCCCGGGTGACCATCCGGCCCCCTTCCTCCTCGGTTGCCCGTAATGACACCGGACACCCTGTCAAGGTTGCCCGGGTCGCCCTGGGGGAAGAAATAGACCAAGATAGAAATGGTGGCGGGAGGAAAGTTACGGGGGTCGAGCAGGAGAGGACCCGATGAGCAGCACATCCGGTACGGCGACCCTGGACGTCCGGCGGCATCGCCGGTCCCTGGTGGCGGGCACGGTCGGCAACTTCGTCGAGTGGTACGAGTTCGGCGCCTACGGCTTCTTCGCGACGGTGATCGCGGCGAACTTCTTCAGCAGCACCTCGACCAGTGATGCCGAGAGCTTGATCAAGACGTACGCATCGTTCGCGTTGGCGTTCTTCTTCCGGCCGATCGGCGCGGCGGTGTTCGGCCGGGTCGGGGACCGGATCGGCCGGCGCCCGACGCTGATCCTGGTCCTGCTGCTGATGACGTTCTCGACCACGCTGATCGGTCTGCTGCCGACATACGCGACTGTCGGTGCGGCCGCGCCTTGGTTGCTCACCTTGGTCCGTGCCATGCAGGGGTTGTCGGCCGGCGGGGAGTTCGGCGGCGCGGTGGCGATCATGACGGAGTTCGCGCCGCGGAACAAGCGCGGTCTGTACGGCGCCTGGCAGTCGCTGACGGTCGCGTTCGGCCTGCTGGTCGGCGCCGGGCTGGCCGCGATCCTGGCCACGGTGCTGAGTACCGAAGCATTGAAGGACTGGGGTTGGCGGGTGCCGTTCCTGCTGGCGCTCCCGCTCGGTCTGGTCGCGTTGTGGCTGCGCCTCCGGCTGGACGAGACGCCGAACTTCTCCCGAATCCAGGAGCAGGAGCGGCAGCCGGCCGACAAGGTCGAGGTGGCGAAGGCGATTGCCCTGGGCATCGGTCGGCTGATGGGCTGGTCAGCCGCCGGGTACACCTTCCTCGTGGTGATGCCGTCGTACCTCCAGGCGACCCTGAACGCGACGTTCCAGCAGGCCCTGGTCGCGACCGTGCTGGCGAACTTCGGCTTCGCGGTGTCGATCATGCCGGCCGGCTGGATCAGCGACCGGATCGGCCGGCGCCCGGTGATGGTGACCGGCGCGGCCCTGGTCGTCGTACTGGCGTTCCCGTTGATGAACCTGCTGCAGGACAAGGAGAGTTCCAACGCGGCGAAGGGGTTCGCGGTCTTCGTGGCCGGCCTGGTGGTCGGGTTGATGGCCGGACCCGGGCCCGCGATGCTGGCCGAGATGTTCCCGACCCGGGCGCGGTACACGGGTCTCGGACTGGCCTACTCGCTGTCGAACGCGGTCTTCTCCGGTTGCGCGGGGCTGATCATCACCGAGTTGATCAAGCGGACGAAGAACATCGACATCCCGGCCTGGTACGTCGTGGTGACGTGCGCGGTCAGCGTGATCGCGTTGCTCACCCTGCGCGGCGACGACCATCGGCGGGAGTTGCGGGACTGAGATGCGGGTCATCGGCCTGATGTCAGGCACCTCGTACGACGCGATCGACGCGGCCGCGGCGGATCTCCGGCTGGACGGCGACCGGATCGTCCTGCAACCCCTCGGCCTGATCAGCCGCCCGTACGACGACGACCTGCGGGCGGCGATCACGGCTGCGTTGCCCCCGGCAACCACTTCACTGGCGGACGTGTGCCGGCTGGACACATTCATTGGGCAGGCGTTCGCGGGGATCGCGGAGCAGGCGGTCGAGCAGTTGTGCGGTGGGCACGCGGACCTGATCGTGTCGCACGGTCAGACGGTGTTCCACTGGGTCGACGAAAGCGCGGTCCGCGGCACCCTCCAACTCGGTCAGCCCGCGTGGATCGCCGAGGCTACCGGGACGACGGTCGTGTCGGACCTTCGGTCGCGCGATGTCGCCGCGGGTGGTCAGGGTGCGCCGCTGGTCAGCATCTTCGACGTGCTCTGGTTGCAGGGCCGCCCTGGTACGCCGGTCGCGCTCAACCTCGGTGGGATCGCCAACATCACTGTGGTTCCGCCGGTGGGTGCGCCGCTCGCGTTCGACACCGGGCCGGCGAACGCGTTGATCGACGCGGTGGTCCGGGAGCTGACTGGTTCGGCCTTCGACGCGGATGGGGTGATGGCCGCGCGTGGGCGGGTCCACGAGGGGTTGTTCGAGCGGTTGCTGGCTGAGCCGTACTACCGACGGGCGGCGCCGAAGAGTACGGGGAAGGAGTTGTTCCACCTCGGGTACCTGGCCGAGAAGATGGCCGGGTTGCCGGAGATCGCGCCCGATGACGTGGTCGCGACCGTGACGGCGTTGACCGCGCGGACGGTGGCCGAGGCGGTGCGGGGTTATGGCGGGACAGAGGTGCTCGCTGCTGGTGGCGGGATCCGGAACCCGGTGCTGATGGATCTGCTGAAGCTGGAGCTCGGTGGGATCCCGTTGCTGAGCACCGACGAACTCGGTCTGCCTTCGGTGGCGAAGGAGGCGTACGCGTTCGCAGTACTGGGCTTCCTGACGGTGAACGGCCTGGCCGGCACCGTACCGAGCTGCACGGGAGCCCGGCACGCGAGCGTCCTCGGCTCGATCACCCCTGGCCGGGGGACGTCGCCGATCTCCCCACCCGGCCCGTATCCAGTTGCCCTCGACCTGGCTACTCCCTGACCGACCGGACTACTCCTTGATCCAGGCGAGGATCTGTTGGGCGGACTGCTCGGGGGTGCCGTCGCCGGTGACCGAGCGGGGGACGAGCTTGCGGATCTCGGCGGCGTCCTTCAGTGCTTCGGTGATGTCGGCTGCCGACCAGCCGCGCTCGGCCAGCCGCCGTCGGCGGACGCGGTCAGGGCAATCGAGGTGGAGCCAGCGGCCCTCGGGGAGTTCCTTGGGGATGAGCGGGGAGAGCAGCAGCACGGGACTCCCGGACCGGCGGACCAGTTCGGTGATGCGCTTCCAGAGCGCGTTGTACGCCGGCCAGGTCGGCGCGGCAGCGGGGGTCGCGATCTCGATCCCGAGCACCCGGCCCTCGTCGTCGAGCAGTTCGTCCATGTCCATCACGATCAGCCCGCCCGGGTTCAGCCGCACGAGCTCCGGTACCACGGTCGACTTCCCCGAGCCCGGCGCACCCGTCACCACGTACAACCTCGTCACCCCACCATCTTCCGAGGCGAACCGCCACCCCATCAATCCGCTCGGCCAGTCGGCTCGATCACGCTCACCTCGGTGGTCCTCGGCGATTGTGATGGCCTGGCGGTCCGCGCCCGTCACTCCACCACTCATCAAGTGCGCCGCGCCTCCGCTTCTCACGCTTGAGCGGCGCTGCGGAAGGCGGGTTTGCGGTGGTTGATGAGTGGTGCAGGTACCGTGCCAACGGCCGAGGGTGCCGGGTTGACCTTCGGGTTGGCTGAAGGGTGAGGATCGTCGGCATGGTGGATGGGTTGCTGACGATCAGCGGGTTTGCGCGGCGGGTGGGGCTTACACCGAGCGCGCTGCGGTTCTACGACGACTGTGAGTTGCTTCGGCCGGCCGTGGTGGACGAGGGCAACGGGTACCGGTACTACGCGCCCGACCAGGAACCGCGCGCTCGGCTGCTTCGGGATCTGCGGGAGATCGACCTGCCGCTGGCCGAGGTTCGGCAGGTGCTCGACGGGGGACCGGTGGAGGCGGCGGCCGTCGTTCGGGCTCATCTGCGCACGGTCGAGGGCAAGGCGGACGCGGCTCGGCGGGCGGCGTCGCGGATCCTCGGATCGCTGGTGCCGTCGGAGCGCAGTGTGGTGCTCGGTGGGCCGGAGCTCGCCAGTGCGATTCGTCAGGTGGCGCCGTCGGCCGCGAGTACGGACGAGATCCCGGCGCTTGCCTGCGTGCAGCTCGAGCTCGGCGAGGACGAGGTCACTCTGGTCGCCACGGATCGCTACCGCCTGGCGGTCCGCAAACTGCACCCCCACGAGTTCACCGGCACACCCGGCGCGATCTTGGTCCGCGCGGACGAGCTGACCGGCCTGGCCCGCTGGGTCGCGGCCGCCGCAGAGATCCGAATCGAAACCGGCCCGACCGGTGCCACCCTCATCCGGATGGACGGAACTGCGCGACTCGCCGGCGCGGAGGAAGCGGCGGCGGGGCTGGGTGGGGGTGAGGTTCGGGAGCTGGGGGTTAGGCGGGAGGAGTTTCCGGCCTATCAGGGGATTTTGCAGGGGTTGGCTCCGCCTACTTGCCGGGTGGTTGTCGATCGGCTCCGGCTTCGCGAGTTGCTGGGGGACGGGGTTGTTGCGTTGGGCATCGATTCGGGGAGGGTGGAGGTTGAGGGGCGGGGGCGGGTGGAGGCGATCGGATCGGGGGAGGCGGTCCGGATCGGGTTCGCGGCGGCCTTGCTGGCGGCTGCGTTGGAGGCGAGTGTGGGGCCGGATGTGTTGCTGGAGGTTTGTGCGGAGGACCGGCCGGTGGTGGTTCGGTCCGCCGATCAGGGGACGTTCACCACCCTGGTGATGCCGACTCGGCTGTGAACCGCGCCTACTACCGCTGGCTGGCGGGCGCCTCACTTTCGGCCTTCGGGGATGCGGCCGTGTTCTTCGCGCTCGGCTGGGCCGCGAGCGGGATCGGACCGCAGGTCGCGGGCTTCGTGCTGACCGCGTTCACCCTGCCCCGCGCGATCTTCCTGCTCGCCGGCGGAGTCGTCGGCGACCGCCTCGGCCCGCGCCGCGTGCTCCTGACCGGGTACTCCGCCTGGCGGCGACCGATCCCGTACTACGTCCGCTGTTGCTGGTAGTCGCGGTAGTCGCGGGGTTCGTGCTTCCGGTGATGTCGCTCGGCCTGCCTCTGCTCGCCCGTTCGCACGGCTGGTCCGCTTCATCCGTCGGCCTCGTAATCGGCTGCACCGCCGCTTCCAGCCTGCTCGTCACCCTCGCTGCCGCCCGCTTCGGCACGTTCGCCCGCCCGGCTCTCGCCGCCGTCGGCTGCTTCGTCGCCGCGCTCGGCATCACCGCACTCGCCTTCGCGCCGTCAGTCGCCCTCGCCGCAGCCGCCGCATTCCTCCAGGGCATCGGCGTCGCCCTGTTCACCTCTCACCTCAACCCCCTCTTCGTCGCCGCCACCCCGCCGACCCAGCTGACCCGTCTCCAGTCCGTCCTCGCCCTTTCCCAAACCATCCCGCTCCTGATCACCACCCCACTCCTCTCCACTCTCGCCACCCACTCCATCCCGCTGGCCCTCACAACCGCCGCCGCAACAACCGCCGCCGCAGGTCTCCTCCTAGGCAGTCAACCAAGCGGTCTTGGAAATTAGGCGGCGGAGAGTAACAGATCGTTGCCTGATCAGTTAATTGAGGCGGGTGGTCGGTGGAGTGACATCCCACCTCGCTATGGTCTTTGCGGGTCGGCCCCGCCCTGGGCCTGACATTTCGTGTAACGGGAGCCCCTCAATGCGTTTCGCCCGCGTCGCCCTCGGTCTCTTACTCGCACTGGTGGGCCTGCTGGTCGCCCTCGCCGGTGCGGTCGCCGCGTTCTGGCTGGTCGGGCCGGACAATACGGTCGACACCGGTGAGCAGCAGCTGGGTAGTAAAGGACTGGCTGTCGTCACCGCACCGGATCTGATCGACCGGCACGGCCCGACGCTGCACGTGACCGTGACCGGCAACCCGAAGCCTGTGTTCGTCGGGGTCGGCCAGGAGCTCGACGTGACCAGCTACCTCGGCACGTCGGCGTACACGCAGGTCGTGCGACTCAGCCTGCCGCCGAAGTTCGACACGCAGGAGATGAAGGGCGGCGCCGCGGCGCTGAGCAAGCCGGCCGGTCTCGATTGGTGGGCAGCGAAGGCGAGCGGTTCGGGTGAGCAGTCCGTGGCCTGGCCGATGGCGGACGGCCGGTACTCCGTCGTGGTGATGAACGCGGACGGTAGGCCGGGGACAGATGCGCGGGTGACCCTCGGGGTCGAGTTGCCCGGGTTGTTCGTGACGTTCCTGCTCGTGTTAGGGGCTGGTCTTGTCCTGCTGATTGTGGGGTTGCTGTTGATGTTCATGCGCCGGCGCCGTCCGGAGACCCCCGAGCAGATGGGTCCGCCCGTTCCGCAGTACCAGCCGATGGCGTTCGCCCAGCAGCAGAGTGCGTCCACCCAGCCGACGACGTCCACCCCGCCCCCGGCGTACACCCCGCCGTCCACCGGGTCGACCCCGCAGCCGGGGTACACCCCGCCGCCGAATGGACCCACCCCGCCGACCGGGTCCACGCCGCCCCCCGGGTACAACACGCCGCCGCCCGGATACACCCCGCCGCCGCAGTACCCGAAGGGGCCGGTTCGCCGTACCAAGGTGATCGCCGGTGGGATCGGCTTGTTGCTGGTGGCAACTGGTTGCGCGAGTGTTCCGGCCAAGAACGTCAAGACCGCGGCGGCTAGCCGGCCGGCGGTGGCCGTGGCCGACGGGCAGGCCGTGGTGAAGCGGTACAACGAGGTCAACAACAAGGCGAACCAGGCCCGCGACGCGAAGCTGTCCGAGACGGTCGAGGGTGAGCCGACGCTCGCGCAGACCCGGGCCGGGTTCAAGATCAGCCTCAAGGTGGACGTGGCCGGCAAGGACAAGATCAAGCCGTTCACGTACACCAAGCCGAAGATCGGTGCGCCGCAGTTCAGCGCGTACCCGATGCGGTTCGTGATGAGCTCGACCGTCTCCGGCCAGCCCGACAACCAGGCACTTGCGGTCTGGGAGCGCGCGACCGCCGGTTCCCCGTGGGTGCTCACGAACTGCGTCTACCCGGCCGCGACGATGAAGGTGCCCGCGGTGGACGGTCTGCGGGTGCCCACGAAGGCTGACCTGAACAAACTCGCCAGCCTGCCGCAGTCGGCCGCCACGAATCTCGCGGCCTACTTGTCCGGCGGTACGCGTTCACCGAAGGCGAGCATCTTCGCCCCGTCGCCGGGCACGGTCGGGTTGCTGACCAACCGCGCGAAGGAGAAGATCGCCGACGCCAAGGAGTCCTACATCTCCACCGTCACCGACACGTTCATGGCATCCGGTGACCCGCTCACCTTCATCACGTCGTCGGGTGAGGCGCTCGTCTTCCTCTCGGTTGCCGAGCAGTACATGCAACGGATCGAGCCCGGCTCCAACGCCTACTGGGCCCGTGGTTCCGCGACCGCGTTCAGCAGCGGCGTCCGCTACACCCAGACCCTCAACCTCGACTACCTCCACCAGGTGGCCCTCGTCATCCCCGCCAAGGGCAAAGGCAAACTCCGCATCCTCTCCATCGACGGCCAACTAGTAGGCGCCGGCGGCAGCTGAACCAACCTGGTTCAGCGGAGGGTGGCGGTGAGGGTCTGGCCGTGGCGGTGGTGGGTGGGGAAGGTCAGGCGGGTGCCCTGGTAGGTGTGGGTCAGGTGGATGCCGGGGTCTGCGGTTTGGAGGCGGAGCCAGCGGGCGGGGAGCAGGATGGTGATGGTTCCGCGCGTCATCGTGGGGTCGGAGACGGCGACGGTCAGGGTGCCTCGGGTTTGTTGGGTGAGGACTGAGGCGGGGCCGTCGACGTGAAGGCCCGGGAGGTGGTGAGGCCCCGGGGTGAAGGTGTTGGCGGCGGTGAGGTTCAGGTGGGTGTGGTGGATGGCCTGGGCGCCGGTGGTGTTGGTATGGACGTGGACCGCGCGGTAGGTGTGGAGCTGGGTGGGGGTCGCGTGGGGGATGAGGGCGTAGGCGTGTGAGGTGGATGCGCCCGCGGGTTGCGCGAGGGTGAGGGTGAAGACGTTGCGGGTGACGGCGGTGTCGGCGTTGGCGGTGCGGACCAGTCGGCGGCTGCGGGTGACTGTGGCGAGGTCGACCGTCGGCTGGGCGGGCTGGAGGAAGTAGTAGCCGAGGGACGTGTCGTTCCTGGTGTAGCGAAGCCAGCGCAGATCGCCCGTGCCGGACCACTTGCGGCCGTTGCGCAGTACCCCGTCGAGGGTGACCGTGTCCGTCGGCAGAGCAGGACGCGCGTCGATCGTGGTGGTGACGGGACGGGTTGCGTCACCGACCCCCGCGGACAGTACGACGATCTCGTCGTCCAGCAGGAACCACGACTTGGTCGCCGACGCGTTCTGGTACGTCACGAAGTCGTCGGGGAGGTCGGCCCGGGACGCGTACGCGAAGTCGTCCGACTGGGTCCACCCGGCCGCGCCGTACGGGCCGAGGGTTGCGCCGCCGGAGTACTGGTTGGTGCCACGCGGGAAATAGACGTACGTGTTCTGCGACTCCGACGACGACGTGAAGTTCAGCGGATGGGCCGGGTTGTCGTAGAACGCCTTGCCGTAGAGCTGCGGGATCGTCCTGCGCTCCTCGACGGGTGCGGTGACGCCGGCCAGCCCGTACGGCGAGACGGTGGTGAAGTAGTCGACGCCGAACGACTGGGTCTGGTCCTGACCCGACAGGTAGAGGTAGTACGCGCCGTCGCCCTGGAACCACGGCATCAGGTTCTCGCCGCTCATGTACTCGTACTTGCTGATCCGGTTCGAGTTCCGGGCCAGCGCGAACGCGTGCCCGGGCCGCCGGTGCACAGTCTTGTCCATCGCGTTGAAGGCGATACTGCTCGCGGCCGGATTCAGATCGGCGGGCTGCACGGACGAGTCGGCGACGATGTCGGCGAACCGGGCCACGCTGACCGGGGAGACGAAGCTCGCCGGGTTGAGCGTCGGGCGCGCGGTGAACTTCACGTACGACTTCAGCCGGCTCGCGTCCGCGGTCGTCGCGTAGTCCGACAGGTCGACGATCGCCTCGACCACGACCGCCACGTCGTCGTACCCGGTGGCGACCCGGGAGACCGCGCGCCCCTTGACGATCTCCATCATCCAGCCCTCGAAGATCAGCGGTGCGAACCCGGTTTCGACCCAGCCCTGGACCACCTTGACCAGGTCGTCGCCGGTCGCGTACTCCGTGCCGTCGAGGATCTTGACCGTCTGCACGACGCGGCTGAGCAGGGCCTTGCCGTACGAACCGGTGTACGCGACCGAGCTGTGCTGGATGAACGACCCGTCGGCGTAGTGCCCGTCGGTGACGCCGTGCTGGAGGTCGTACGGATCGATCGTGGCGAAGACCGTGAACTGGTCTTGCAACGCCTTCCGGATCCGCGCATCGTCGCCGAGCAGGGCGCCCTGGACGACCCGGTTGGTGGTGATGTCGGCGAGGTTGGCGCCGGTGTGGAACCGGGAGTCGAGGTTCACGTCACCGTTGATGCCATTGCGCAGGTAGCCGTCCATCGAGGCGACGTACGTCGTGATCAGGTCGGCCGGCGCGTCGAGCAGGGCGAGGGTCTTGCCGGCGAAACCGGAGATGCCGATCTCCCAGGTGAACCAGTTGCCGTAGTACCCCTTCGACTGGTCGCCGTAGTAGTTCGTGTGCAACCACTGCAGCTTGTCGAGCACCTTCGCCCGGACCGCGGCGTTGCCCTGCAGATCGGACGCCGGACCCGGTCGCTTCACGGCGAGCGCGATCTCGTACAGGTGCTGGTACGACGCGCTGAGGTTGGGGTCGCTGGTACCGAGCGGGAGGCCGGCGAACACCTCGTTGGCCGCGGCCCGGTCGATCGCGGCGAGCCAGGTCCTGGCGGTCTGGTCCATCGCGGCGAGCTTTGCGGCGACCTCGGGCCTGGTGTTGGCCTCCGCGGTACCGGCGAAGATGCCGACCAGATTGGTCTGCAGCTGCGCCGTCTCCGCGGCGGACCGCGCGGCGGCTTCGGCGGGGGTGGCGGCCGCGGCGGCGGGCTTGACGGCCGTCAACAGGGTGGCGGCGGGGACGAAAGACAGCAGGCGGCGGCGACTGAACTCCACAACAACTCCCGGGCGGAAGGGAAAAACCTCACCGCCCGAGTCAACCAGCCGAAACTATCCCACGGCAACCGCTTACCCCCGGTCAGTTCCGAGGCAGTCGGCCCGCCGCTCCCGGTGGGGAGGCGGCGGGCGCTGTGTTTCTAGCTGAGGATGCCGTGCTTGCGGTTCCAGCGCTTGGCGCCGTGGTACGCGTGGATCATCCCCCAGATCCAGACGACCGGTACCAGCACGAAGCCGATCAGGATCGTCAGCGAGATCCAGGCGATCACGTCGCAGACGAAGATGATGATGCCCATCAGGACGTTGCCGTTGAGCAGCGAGCCCAGTCCGGGGATGAAGAACGAGGCGACCAGGGCCAGCCCGGGGTTCTTCGGCGCCACGGCCATCCCGCCGTTGGGCTGCACGTATCCGCCGGCCTGCTGCACCGGGTACGGCGGCTGCGGGTGCTGCGCGTACTGCTGGTGGGGCGGGTACTGCTGGTACGGCTGCGGCGGGTACCCCTCGGCCGGCGGCTGGTGCGGAACGGGCGCGTTCGACGGCGGCACCATCGGGGGTTGTGTCATCCAGTACTCCAGCAGTCGTTCGTGATCCGGGCGGTATGTGGCTGCGAGCCCATAGCGTAGACGCTGATCAAGCAATCGCTTGCCTCGGGCATGTACTTCGAGACGGCCGGCGCTACCCGGATCCGGGGAAGTCAAACCCGGTGATCAGTCGATGTTCGAATAGGTGTCGCGCGCCGGCGTCGTACCAGCGGTTTGCGATCGGTTGGCGGCGCAAAGTGAAAAGGCGTCTTCCGGAATTGGGAAGACGCCTTCTGGCTGGTCAGACCAATGTTCTGACATCGGAGCGGGTGACGGGAATCGAACCCGCACTGTCAGCTTGGGAAGCTGATGTTCTGCCATTGAACTACACCCGCGAAACGACAACGCGATGGATCATACCCGGTCGCAGAACAGGTTTGCACCCGGGGTTGGTGGGCAGTTTTCGACAAAGGCGCGCCAAAGACTGGGCAGAGCCGACGTTCTCTGGCAGATTAGAACGCGTTGCCGGGGGCAACATTCGACGCAACGTGAGGATGCGGTCCTTGCCAGGACCGGACAAGATGGTTGCGGGGCAACTGAATCGAAGGGGTGAACAGGTGGCAACTGACACAAACGACGCGCTGGACAACCTGGAACGGGAGCTCGTCACGATGGCGCGCCGGCTGCGTGGTCTGCAGCGGACGCTGTCCGATGAGGCGCACCCGGACCTGGAGCCGGCGCAGTACGCATTGCTGAATCATGTCGAGGAGCTGGCGCCGGTCCGGATGGCCGACCTGGTTGCGGCACTCGAGGTGGACAAGGGTCCGGTCAGCCGGGCCTGCGCGCGACTGGAGGAGGAAGGCCTGCTGAAGCGGGCGGCGGACAAGTCGGATGCCAGGGCCACACTGCTGACTCTGACCGCCAGCGGCAAGCGCAAGCTGGCCGCGGCGCGGAAGAAGCGGCACAAGGTCATCGAGACCCTGCTGAAGGACTGGTCGCCGGCTCAGGTGAAGACCTTCGCCAGCCAGGTCTCGAAGTTCAACAAGCTGTCCGACTGAAGGCAGTTGCCGACGGCCCGTAGGTATTCCGCGTTCCGGACAGCTGAGGGGTCCGGAGGACGGAGTGGGCGGAGGAGCAGCACGCTGCGGTAAGTTGCGTTCGTGCTGCTCTCCGACCGTGACATCCTGGCCGAGCTCGAGGCGAAGCGGGTCCAGCTGGACCCGTTCGACGAGGCGATGGTGCAGCCGTCGAGTGTCGACGTGCGGCTGGACCGGTTCTTCCGGGTCTTCGAGAACCACAGGTACCCGCACATCGATCCGGCCGAGGAACAGCCGGACCTGACCCGGATGGTCGAACCGGACGGCGATGAGCCGTTCATCCTGCACCCGGGCGAGTTCGTGCTCGGGTCGACGTACGAGCTCGTCACGCTGCCCGACGACGTGGCGGCGCGGCTTGAGGGCAAGTCGTCGCTGGGCCGCCTCGGGCTGCTCACCCACTCCACCGCGGGCTTCATCGACCCCGGGTTCTCCGGGCACGTCACGCTTGAGCTGTCGAACGTCGCGACGCTGCCGATCAAGCTCTGGCCGGGGATGAAGATCGGCCAGCTCTGCTTCTTCCGGCTGTCCTCCCCGGCCGAACACCCCTACGGCTCGGGCAAGTACGGCTCCCGCTACCAGGGCCAACGCGGTCCGACCCCATCCCGCTCCTACAAGAACTTCCACCGAACAGACATCTGACGAACCATCCCAAGCGCGACGAAGGCTCCGGTCGGGTCGACCGGAGCCTTCGTCGTGTTCGAGTTGATCGCCGCGCGGGGGACGGATCAGGCGGTGGCCTTCAGGACGATCATCAGGCTGTCGATGCTGTAGTTGCTGCCGCCCGGTTCCTGCGGGTAGACGCCGCCGTACGGCGATACGTCGATCGGCGACCGCGGTTTGCCGTTGTAGAGCGACATGTCCGAACCGTTGGCGCTCCCCGGGTCGGCGCCGTCCGACGGCGTGCCAGCCTCGGTCGGCGTCGAGCCCTCGGTCGGCGTCGAGCCATCGGTCGGGGTCGAGCCGGGTGTGGTGCTGTCCGACGAGGTCGGCGTGGCGGTCGGGATGTCCTGGCCGGTCTTGGCGTCCATCAGGACCGGCTGCGCTTCGGTCTGGGCATACACGACACCGTGGAAGGCCGTGGTGATCGTGGGGATGATCCGGCTGGCCGACTTGTCGGTGTAGCCCCAGGTCTTCTTGCCGGTGGCGTCGTCGAAGCCGAGGATCTCGACGTCCTTGTTGTTCTGGTTGCCGACGCAGACGGTGGCGCCCGCGCGGTCGGACCAGCACTTGAACGAGGCATCGTTCTCGTTCGAGACCTGCGACTTGGTCTGGACGACGGCGCCGGTGGCGATGTCGACCGAGAAGAGCAGGTTGTCGTAGGTGCCGTCATACGAGCCGGGCGGGGCCTTCACATACTTGTGTCCGGCCAGGTAACCGTGCTTGGGTCCGGCGGCCTCGACGTTCAGGTAGTCCAGACCGGTCGGCGTCTGCTTGGTGACCTTGCCGCTGGCCGCCTCGACCTGGACGATCGTGCCGTTGGCCGCGCCCTCCCGGTTGTCGCCCTTCGCGCCGACGATCGTGCCGTCCAGCACGCCGGCCGGGTTGACGAACGGCACCAGGCTGGTCTTCTTCGTCGCCGGGTCGGCGTAGACGGTGAAGACCTCGCCGGCCTTCTTCCGGGCCGCGTCGCCGAGGGCACCGATCCCGATGGCGAGCTGTCCGGTCTCGGCGTCATACGCCTGGTTGACCACCCGCGAGCCGCCTTCGCCAGGACCGAGCGTTGCGCTCAGGTCGGCAACGACGTCGGCGAGCAACTTGCCCTCGACCGGGTCAATCCACTGGAAGACGACCTGGCCCTTCGGCTTCTGGGTGCCGTTGCCCTCGTCACTCTGGACGTAGGCCATGGC
This sequence comes from Kribbella caucasensis, assembly GCF_004361855.1. GTDB lineage: Bacteria > Actinomycetota > Actinomycetes > Propionibacteriales > Kribbellaceae > Kribbella > Kribbella caucasensis. Next base: position 392,488 of record NZ_SNWQ01000001.1, on the reverse strand, counting down.
GACGACCTCTTTGCCATCCAGCTTGACTGCCATCGGCGTGGTCGTGCCGAGGGTCTTGACGGTCTCCGCCGACCGCGCCGGGACGGTCCAGGTTTCGCCTTGGCCGGCGACGTTCCGGCCGGTGAGGCCGTCGTTGCTGGTGGTCAGCGCGGTCGGGCCGACGATGCCGACGTCCTTGGTCTGGCTGCCCGGCTTGGCGGACCGCATCACCGGGAAGGCCGCGGCCGCGGTGAAGGCCTTGGGCGGGTCGAAGGATTGCAGCTGTGGTGCCGACGGAGTCGATGACGGGGCAGTTGACTGGCCGCCGCCTCCGTCAGTGCCGGAGTCGGACTTGTTGTCGTCGCCGCCGCAGCCGGCCAGTAGTACGACGACAGCGGCGGTGACGGCTGTGGTTGCGGCCATCGGACGCAGCATCGTTGCTCTCCCCAAGAGTTGACCGAGAATGATCGCTCGAACGCTAGCAGCGTCACCAGGTCTTCGGACTCACCAGTCCCAGGCGTTGCAACAAGCTGCATAGTGACTGGGATGTCAAGTGGACGGTCATGGCCGCCACCTCAGCGGACGACCGAGAGACCGGTACGCCGGTGCCGCGGCTGGGCCTCGATCCGGGCCTCGATCCGGGCGTCGAGTCGGGGCTCGAGCCGGTCGGCCAGCCGGCGCAGTGCCCCGGCCAGCTCGCGCCGGGGGCTGCTCACCTCGCCTGCCAAGCCGGTGTTCTGCCGGGTGGCCCGGTCCGCCTTGCGGGTGGCCCGGTCCGCCTTGCGGAGGGCATGGGCTTCGGCCGCGCGCAGCCGGTCGTCGAGCCGGTAGCGCGCGATCTCCTGGTGTTCTGTGATCATCGTCCTGCTCCCTTCAGGTTGGTCCCCGTGCTGTTTTTGGCAGTGCTTCGCGCAGGTCCCGCCGAACCGTTGCCGGCGAAACCTTCCTGCGCGCGGTGCGTGGTGTCAGACCTTGGCGACGGTGATGTCGCCGGACACGGTGCGGGCCCGCAGCCTCAGCGTGCGTTCGCCGTCGGCCGGCCGCTGGGACGGCTCCAGGTCGCATTCGATGTGGCCGGTGACCGTCTTCAGGTCGAGATACGTCGGCACCCCGTCCGGTACGCCGATGTGCACGTCACCGCGGGCCGTCTCGGTCCGGAGGCTCGGGCCGTCGGCCAGCTCGACCCGGACGTCACCCGACCCGGACGTGGCGACCGAGTGGTCGCGGATCCGCTCGACGGTGATGTCGCCGGAGCCGACCTTGATCGTGGTCGGGCCGGTCACGTCGCCGACCCGGACGTCACCGGAACCGGTGGACAACCCCAGGGCGGCGGCCGCCGAGGCGATGTCGATGGAACCCGAACCGGTGGTCGCGCTGAGTGCCTTGGCCGCGTGCTCGACCCGGATGTCACCGCTGCCGGTGGTCGCGCCGAGGATGCCCTCGACCGCGGTCAGCGAGATGTCACCGGAACCGGTCGCCAGCCGGGACTCGCCCAACGGCATCCGCGAGCTGATATCGCCCGAACCGGTCTTGATCCGGACGTCCAGCGTGGCCGGGGTCGCGATCCGGACGGTGATGTCCGGGCCGCGCCGGCTGGTCCTCGGACCGTCGACGATCAGCTCGCCGTCGCTCACCTTGAAGACGATCTCCTCGGCGCCACTACCGTCCACCTCCAGGGTGGCCGTGGTCTGCGGGCCGTCGGACGGGACGATCTCGACCAGGCCGGAACCGATCTCGATCCGGAGCCGGTCGATGTCGTCGACCAGCTCGTTGCTGACGAAGTCGCGGCTCATTCGACCCACCCCGTCATCCGCTGGCCGCGCTCGCCGCGCTCGCCGCGCTCGCCCCGTCCGCGCTCGCCACGTCCGCGCTCGCCCCGGCGGTGGTCTCGGCCACGACCACGGCCGCGGTCACGGTCCCGGTCGCCGAAGACGCCCTCGGGTCCGAAGGGTCCATCGGGACCGAACACGCCGTCCGGACCGAACACACCCTCAGGACCGAGCGGTCCGTCCGGGCCGAGCGGTCCGTCGGGTCCGAACATCCCACCTCGCGGCGCACGCGGTGGCCGGGGCGGGCGCGGGCCACGGCGGCCGCGATCGGCCAGCGCGGTCATCACGGTGCGCATCAGCCACGCGTTCGAGGAGATGCCCTCGGCGGCGGCGGCCTCGTCGACCTTGTTCTTCACCGACATCGGCAGCCGCAGCGTGATCCGCGCGGTCGGCTCGTCGGCGTCCGGCGCGAGGTCGTCCGCGGCCGGTTCGTCTGCTTCGTCTTCCAGGTCGTCGTCCGGACCGGTCAGCTGGCTCGGGGCCGGCGTCACCACGAACTCGGGACGGCCACCGGCCATCCGGAGCTCGACCGAACCGGGGGACAGCTCGCGGCTGATCTCCCCGGCGGCGTCGGACAGGGCTGCGATGAGGGCCAGGCGGCCGGCGTCATCCAGCGTGGCTCCGAGGCGTTCGGCCACGGAGCGGGTTTGGTCGTCGGCCAGCGCCGTGGCGTTCTGCACGCTGCGGCGGACCGACTCGAGGTATTGGTCAAGTTCCATGGCAGCAATCATGACGTCATCGTGACGTCAATGTCAACCCAGCTGATGTCACCATGTCGCCGACCTGATGTCACGGGCAGAATGAGGGGCAGTCGAGGAGAGGTGGAGCAGCGTGTCCAGAGGTGTACTCGTGACCGGCGCGTCCCGAGGTGTCGGTGCCGCGGTGGCGAAGGTGTTCGCGGCCGGCGGGGACCGGGTGGTGCTGCACTGCCGCGGCGCCGTCGACAAGGCCGAGGCCGTACTACGCACCCTCCCGGGCGACGGGCATGCAGTGGTCGCCGCCGATCTCGGTGAGGCGGCCGAAATCCCTGCCCTGGTTGAGGAATCGGTCACCGCGATCGGCCGGATCGACGTCCTGGTGAACAACGCCGCACTGTTCGTCGACGAACCCGTTTCCGGGTCCCGGCGGATCGGTCACCCGCTGGCCGAGACGTCGTACGAGGACTGGGTGGCCGCGTGGCGGCGGACACTGGCGGTCAACCTGGAAGGGGCGGCACACCTGACCTGGTGCGTCGCGCGGCAAATGATCGACACCGAGCCCGCCGACGGGGTCCGCCGGGGTGCGATCGTCAACGTCGGGTCGCGCGGGGCGTTCCGCGGCGAGCCCGACGTACCGGCGTACGGTGCCTCGAAGGCCGGGCTGCATGCCCTCGGGCAGTCGCTCGCAGTCTCGTTGGCGCCACATGACATCACCGTGACGTCAATCGCGCCCGGGTTCATCGCCACGGACATGACGCAGGAGTGGCTGGCCGGGCCGGACGGCGATTCGATCCGCGCTCAGAGCCCGTTCAACCGCGCCGCCACCGCGGAGGAGGTCGCCGCAGCCATCCACTGGCTCGCGTCCGGCCCGGCCGGCTGGTCCTCCGGCGCCGTCCTCGACTTCAACGGCGCCTCCTACCTGCACTGACCCGGCGCTTGCGTCCGAAGAACTGCGGCCTGTAGCGCTCGGTTCTTCGGACGCAAGGGGGAGCGTCAGCTGTCGTAGACCTCGAGTTCGACGATGCGGGAGTAGGTGTTGCCGTTGCCGGCCAGGGCGAGGATGCGGACCGCGTCGGCCTGGGTCGGGGTGAAGGTCGAGGTGACGTGACCGGCGGTGTTGCCGCGGACGGAGGCCACGGTCGTCCACGCACCGCCGCCGGACCGGACCTGGACGTCCCAGTCGCGCAGCCCGTTCGCGGCGGCCGGGTACCGGATCGAGTCGAGTGTGTAGAGCTCCACCCGGTCGATTGTGGTCGGCTCGGCGAGCGCGACGTCGTACGTGTCGGGGAAGACCGCTCGGGTGCCGTCGTTCCAACCGGTCAGGGTGTCCCAGTGCTCCGAGTCGTTGTCGCCGTCGACCGCACCGCAGAGTGCGAAGTTGCCGTGTGTCGAGGATGCGGTCGCCTGTTCGCCGAGCGCGACGTTGCTGCCGGGCCCCTTGGGTGGCAGGGGATTCACCTGCACGGGCACGGTCACCTTGGTCCGGTCCACCTCGAGGTCGATGCTGTACTGGCCGGAGTGGGTGTCGCGGGGTACCCGTACTTCGACCGGTGCGCTCACCGGCTGATCCGGTTCCACCGCGGGCAGCCAGGACGAGAACAGTTCGCGCGACAGCTGTAACGGACCGGTCGGGCTCAGCGTCAGGTCGGCGTACAGGGACTCGGTGCCGGTGTTGGTCATCGTGAGCGTGAGGTTGCCGGGGAAGCAGGGCAGGCCGACGACGCTCAGCTGCTGCGGATTGGTGGACACCTGGACCGGTGACGGCCGGCCGCTGACCGAGTAGCCGGCGGACGAAACGGCAACGGTGGCAACGGCCGTGCCGATGAGGACGAGGGCGGAGCGGTTCATCGGTCTCTCCTCAGAGGGTTAGGTCGTGGCTGGTGATCCCGCGCCGTAGCGAGCAGGTGCTCGGTGCGGCGCGGGATCACCAGCCACGACCCGGATGCCCGGGCGCCCGTCCTCGACGAGGAGTTTGGCGCGAGTGCTGACGGTGCCGTTCGGGACGGTGACCCGGTCGACCACGCGGTAGTCGGAGATCCACTGCCGCGGGGTGATCGTGCAGCTGACGTAGCCGCGCTGGAAGTTGCCGTACTTGATGTGCGGGTTCTCCCGCAGCAGGGTGAGGCCGCCCGGGTCGAGGTCCATCCCGTCCAGCCCGGAGCTGATCGAGGTCCCGACGAACTCGCTGCCGACGGTCGGCGAGTCCGGATTCGCGAAGTCCAGCTTGAGGTCGGAGGCGACGCTGCGGTGCAGGTCGCCGCCGATCGACACCAGGTTGCGGATCTTGCGCTGGTGGGCGCCGCCGAGGACGCGGTCGCGGGAGGCGGCGTACCCGTCCCAGGTGTCCATCGGGACGAGGAGTTCCGGGCCGTCCTTCACGTCCAGCCGGGCCAGCGCGTTCTGCTGGGCGAGCACGTTCCAGCGGGCCTGGGACGCGGTCCAGCCGTCGAGGAGCCAGCGTTCCTGCTCGTCGCCGGTGAGGGTCCGGGTGGGGTCGAGGACATCCGGCCCGGGGAACTTCGAACCGTCGCCGTAAGCCTGGTCGGAGCGGTACTGCCGGGTGTCGAGCACGCTGAACTCCGCGAGCCGGCCGTACCGGATCCGCCGGTAGAGCTGCATGTCCGGGCCGTTCGGCAACTGCGCGAGCCGCAGCGGCATGTGTTCCCAGTACGCCCGGAACGCGTTCGCGCGGCGGACCAGGAACTGCGCGGGCGGTGCACTCGGATGCGCCTCGTCGGCCCAGTTGTCGACCACCTCGTGATCGTCCACCGTGACCACCCAGGGCGCCGACGCGTGCGCGGCCTGCAGATCGGGGTCCATCTTGTACGACGCGTAGCGGTTGCGGTACTCGTCCAACGTGACGGTCTGCCGGGTCACGTAGTCCTCGTTCGAGTGCGGCCGGACGCCACGGTCGATCCCGAACTCGTAGATGTAGTCGCCGAGGAAGAACACCACGTCGTGCTCGCGCCGGGCCATGTCCGCGTACGCCGTGTACCAGCCCTCCCACCACGCCTGGCAGGAAGCGAACGCCATCGACATCACCGGCACACTCTGGTCGTACGCCGGGGCGGTGCGCGTCCTTCCAACCGGGCTGACCTGGTTGCCGACGCGGAACCGGTACCAGTAGTGCCGCCAGGGCCGCAGTCCTTGGACGTCGACGTGGACCGAGTGGCTCGACTCCGGCCGGGCCTGCGTGGTCCCGTGCCGGACGACGCGGTGGAACTGCTCGTCCTCGGCCAGTTGCCATTGCACCTCGACCGGCCGGCGGTCCATCCCACCGAACGGCGCGAGCGGTTCGGGCGCGAGCCGGGTCCAGATCACCACCGCGTCGGGCAGCGGATCACCGGAGGCGACGCCGAGCGTGAACGGATCGCGGCGGTCCACGCCGCCGGTCGCACCGGCCTTGGCGAAGTCCAGGTCGGGGAGGTTGCCGGCCAGGGCCAGCGCGGCCGCCGCCCCGGTCACGGTCACGAAGTTTCGTCGAGTACTACCAACACGCACGCTCATCGGCACCAGCCCACCCGATCATCCGCAGGTGATCACTTCCGCAACAGGTAACCTTCTACCTGACTAACAGCAGATTACGAGAAGTTCTCACGCCACGGTGTGATCTGACCGGATCCGGCCTCAACGGGTGACGATCTTCGAGGCGGGCGGGGCCTTGATGATGACCGGCTTGTTGTAGTCGGCCATGGTCATCACCATGTTCACGCCGGCCAGGTTGAAGGTCATCCGGCGGACGAGCTTGGCGGAGTCCATCCAGACGTTGAACTTCAGCGTCTTCGGAACGCCGTCGGGGACCGGCTTGCCTTGGGCTCGCAGAACGGCGGCGGTGTCGACGGTGAGTTCGTAGCGATCCAGCTTCTGTCCGCCGATGGTCTCCGACCGGACGAACTTGAGTCCCCGCAGCGACTTCCCGAACGCCTTGAACGTCTTGGTCGGGTCGCCGTTGCCGGCCAGCGCGCCGACCTCGGCGGCGGACGCGTCGACCTTGACGAACTTGCCGGCCGGGGTGCTGCCGGGCATCGACAAGTAGGCGAATCCGTCGACGACGATGATCTTCGCCTTGCTGCCCTGGAAGGCCTCGCCGGTCATCTCCATCGACAAGGCCAGTGGTTCGGCCTGCTGGAAGCCGGTGATCGTCATCAACAGCCGGCCGTTGACGGTCATCTTGGCAACCGTCCGCCAGGTCCGCTGCTTGCCGAGCGCGGCGTTCATCGCCGGGACGAAGGTGGCCTTCGTCAGTTTGGCGGCGGCGGGCGCGGCCGCCTTCTGCGGTGCGGCCTTGGTCTGTACCGGCGTGGACGGCAGGTGACCGCTGGACTGTTCCGCCGGTTCGCTTCCGCAGGCGACGAGCCCCAGAGCGAGCGGCAGGGCGACCAGTACGGCGGCCGCCCGGGTGCGAAGCCTCACGATATTTCCCCTCCAGATTGAGCTGAGCCGTCGGATCCTACGGCTCAGCTCAGGTCACCGGGAAGGGTCGTTGCCACAACCTGCAGAACTTTAACGTCCACCTTCGCCGCGTTTGACCGAGGTGAGGAGGAGCTGGGCGACGTCGGCGACCTCGACGGATTCGCGCGCCGTTCCGTCCGCCTGCTTGGCGGTCAGGCCGTCCGACAGCATCACCCGGCAGAACGGGCAGCCGGTGGCGATCTTGTCGGCACCGGTCTCGACCGCCTCGGTGGTGCGGTTGAGGTTGATCCGGCTGCCGACCTTCTCCTCCATCCACATCCGCGCACCGCCCGCGCCGCAGCAGAACGACTTGGTCTGGTTCCGCGGCATCTCGGCGAACTCGGCGCCGGGGATGATGTCGAGCAGCTCCCGCGGAGCGTCGTACACCTGGTTGTGCCGGCCCAGGTAGCACGGGTCGTGGTACGTGATCTTCTGGCCGTTGAGCGAGCTGTCGGCGGGGGCGACCGGGGTCAGTTTGCCCTCGCGGACGAGCCGGTTCAGTAGCTGCGTGTGGTGGATGACGTCGAGCTCGACGCCGAGCTGGGAGTACTCGTTCTTCAGCGTGTTGAAGCAGTGCGCGCAGGTGGAGACGACCTTCTTCGCGCCGGTCTCCTTGAACACCTCGGCGTTCTGCATCGCCAGCTGCTGGAAGACGAACTCGTTGCCGGCCCGCCGCGCCGGATCGCCCGTGCAGGTCTCGCCGTCACCGAGTACCGCGAACGAGACACCCGCGATGTTCAGCAACTCCGCCACCGCCTGCGTGGTCTTCTTCGCGCGATCCTCGAAGGCACCCGCGCAACCGACCCAGAACAGGTACTCGACCTCGGCCAGCGTCTCCACGTCCGTGCCGACCTGCTTGACCTCGAACGGCAGATCCTTGGCCCAGTCCATCCTCCCCGACGGGTTCATGTTCCACGGATTGCCCTTGTTCTCCAGGCCCTTGAACAACCCGTTGAGCTCGGACGGGAACGACGACTCGATCAGCACCTGGTAGCGGCGCATGTCCATGATCGCGTCCACGTGCTCGATGTCGACCGGGCACTGCTGCACGCACGCGCCACACGACGTACAAGCCCACAAGGCCTCTTCGTCGATCACCGCGACATCGGCCGGCCCGACCAGCGGCTTGTCCTGCTCGGCCAGCACCAGCTCCGGCAGCGACTTGCGATCGTCGTCCGACGAGGCCAGCAGGTACGGCGCCTTGGCATACGCGTGCTCGCGCAGGTTCATCACCACCAGCTTCGGCGACAACGGCTTCTCGGTGTTCCACGCCGGGCACTGCGACTGGCAACGGCCGCACTCGGTACACGTGGTGAAGTCGAGCAGCCCCTTCCAGGTGAAGTCCTCGAGCTTGCCCACTCCCAGCGCGGCGTCCTCGTCGAGCTCCTCGATGTTCTCGAAGTCGATCGGCTCGCCCTTGACCATGATCGGCTGCAACGCGCCGAGCGCCGTACCGCCGTCGGCCTCGCGCTTGAACCAGATGTTCGGCCAGGCGGTGAACCGGTGCCAGGCCACACCCATCGTCGCGTTCAGCGAGATGGTGATCATCCAGGCGAACGAGATCAGGATCTTGATCATCGCGACCAGGTAGATCGTGTTCTCCAGCGCGTGCTCGGACAGTCCGCCGAACAGCCCCTCGCCGACGAAGTAGGTCAGCGGGAAGTGGAACTTCGACCCGTCGATGAGCACGTATTCCAGGCCGCGCAGCAACACGATGCAGGCCAGTACGCCGAGGATCGTGTACTCGACGTAGTACGCCTGCCAGGCGCGCGATCCGTAGAACCGGCTGTACCGTCCTTCGGAACCGCTCGGCAGGTGCCGCAGCCGGATCACGATCAGCGCGGCGATCGCGAGCAGCCCGGTCCAGGCGAGGAACTCACTCACCCACTCGAACACGAACCAGTGCCCGATCAGCGGCAACGCGAAGTGCGCGTCGAACAACTGCCCGAACGCGGTCACCAGGCTGAGGAACAGCCCGATGAACCCGAACGCGACGAACCAGTGCACCACGCCGATGTGGCTCCACTGCAGCATCCGGGTGTGCAGCAGCGTCTCCTTGGCCAGCGTGGCCGTCCGCTGCCCCGGGTTGTCCGTCCGGCTCACCGGCTGCCCCAGTTTGACCACGGACACCATGTGCCCGATCGTCCGGCCGAACAGCGCGATGCCGACGGCCGCGATCGTGAGCGAGACGACGATGGCGAGGATCTGCATACCAGCGATGTTATTGGTTGGTTACTCGGCAGTCATGTCGCTGAGGCCCTCATCACGCCCGCGTGTTCTGTCTCACTCCACCCCGTACTGCGAAAGGACCGGCCGACGGGTGTCGGCCGGTCCCTCCTGACGCGGGGGTGTTACTTGGTGCCGAAGACCTGGATCTCCGTCATGTCGGTGAAGGTGCAGCCGCCGAACGCGCCCGCCGGGCAGTTGGTGGCGAAGTCCGGCACCTGCGGGCTGAGCATCCAGAACCGCACGTACTGCACTCCGGCCGCGTTGCCGCTCGGGGCCAGTTCGGTGTACTTGCCCCGGTTGGCCGCCGTGAAGGTGCCCTCCTGAGCGGTGGCCCAGGTGGTGCCGTCGGCCGACGTCTCGATCCGGTACTGACCGGTCGATGACGAGCCCGGGTCGCCGCAGGTGTTCGACGGGTCGACCGAGAAGCTGGTCACCTTGACCGCCTCGGGCAACTTGATGTCGATGTGCTTCGGGACCATCACGTTGGTCGGCGTACCGGCGTCGTCACCGGTGGTGCTGCCCCAGCCGGTGCCCTGGCTCAGGTCGATCGCGTAGTCCGGGCCGCACTGCGGGCTGAAGTCCGGGCCGTTGAAGCCGGCGACGGTACCGCCACCGGAGGCCGCCGCCCAGTTGCGCCGCGGCGCGAAGTTCGCCGTGGTGCCGCCGGCCTTGACCTGCAGCGGGGCGCCCAGCAGTTCGTAGCCGGGGCCGGAGACGACGAACTTGCCGTAGGTGCCCGGCAGCACGTTGTCGATCGTGTACTTGCCGTCGGCACCGGTCACGGCGGAGTAGTCGCCCGCGTAACCGGAGGCGTGACCGCCGACGAAGACCAGCGCGCCGGCCACCGGAGTACCGGAGTCCTTGTCGGTGACGGTGCCGGTGATGCTGGTGGTGGCACCGGTCGGGGGCTTGTGGAAGTCCTCGATCGGGTGCGAGTCGCCGCCGTCCAGGACACCGGCGAACCAGCCCATGCCACGGTTGGCGAAGACGGTCCAGATGATGTCGGCGTTCTTGCCGCCGCTGGCGACCAGGTCGGCCTGCACGATCGCGTTGCGCATGTCGAGCATGGTCGGGTCGGCCGTCGACAGCTCCATCGCGCGGGTGATCAGGCTCAGCGCGTACGACCGGCCGAACCGCTCCCGCAGGTCCCACAGGGCCTGCGCCCAGACCTCACCGGACGAGTGCACCTCGGGCGCGCCGCCGATGGTCGGGAAGTCGCCGTAGGTGTAGCCGCCCTGCGTCCCGTCGAGACCGACGCAGGTCTCCGCCTTGGACTTGACCCGGCAGTCCATCGCCTGGGTGCGGAACAGCTGACCGTGGCTGACGTACTTGCCCTCGAGGACCTCGCCCGGCGCGGTGGTGTCCTTCTCCAGGCCGTGCGCGACCAGGTAGTCCATCGCGTAGAAGTCGCTCCACGCCTCGCCCATCGAGCCGGCCTGGATGCTGTTCAGCGTCGAGTTGCCGGTCGCGTCGACGACCAGCCGGTTCGACAGGCCGTGGGTGTACTCGTGGTACAGGATGCTCGCGTCGTTCGACGAGCTGCTCGGTACGAACGGGTCCTGTTCGTCGGAGGCGCCCGGCGCGTGGAACAGGTACATCTGCATGGTCGGCGAGGTGCCGTCCGGCGGAGTGGACATGTTCGCGTTGTTGACATGGTTGGCGTCCGGCCCGCCGTTCTCGCCGGTGGCCGCGCCGTCCAGCGCGTTCAGCAGCACCGGGTCGCCGCCGGCGGTCTCGAAGTTGCCGGCCTCGGAGGTGAAGCTGATCGGCGGCTTGGCCAGCCAGTCGTGGAAGTTGCTGGCCAGGTAGAACCCGTTGGTCACGTCCTGGTTCATGTTCGTCTTCCAGGAGTCCGGCTTGGCCGGGTCCCAGCTGCAGACGAACGCGGCCGAGCAGAACGACGAACTCTGGAACGACGTCAGCTTGTACTCCGAACCGGTGGCGGTGCCCGGGACCTTGACGGTCTCGTTGCCGTTCGGCTGGTTGTCGTCGTTGACGTCCGCCCAGGCCGCGACCGAGGTGCCCTCGAGCAGCGTCTTGGCCTTCTTCGGCAGCCACTTGTTGTAGATCAGGTTCTCGGTCCGCTGGGTGCCGCCCTTGGCCGCGCCCGGGTAGTTGTCCTGGACCAGTGCGTCGCCGTTGCCCTCGCTGACCAGGTCGCGGCGGTACAGCAGGCCGCCGGTCTGGGCGTCGATGACGTGGCTGTAGATCAGCGAGCCGCCCGCGTTGGTGTACGTCATCCAGGCCTTGCGCAGCCCGCTCGCGGTGTGGAACCAGACCTGCTTGGCGCTGTCGCCGTTGGCCCACTTGGTGGTCATGCCGGACGTCTTCGCGGTCGCGGTCCTCGCCTTGCCGCCGATGTCCTCGGCGGCGGCCGAGCGGGCGCCGGCCGCGCTCAGCGCCGCCTTCGCGGACCGCGCCTTCGCCTGCGAGACCAGGCCGGCGACCGGGGCGCCCTGCAGCGAGATCAGCTGGCCCTTCTTGGTCACGTTGGCCTTCAGGCCGTTGCCGAAGACCTCGATCCCGTCCACCACCTGAACCCAGGAGATGTGATGGGTGCCGAGTTCGTCGACGTAGTCCTTGCGCAGTTTCAGGGTGCCGAGGTCGGACTCCGACAGCTTGAATACGTCCGGGTTCGCCTTGACGTAGCCGAGCGCGATCTGGGTCGCCTTCTTGGCGCTGGGGCCGGTGAGGAAGCCGTTGAGCTTGGTCACCTGGGCCGGCGTACCGGTGTTCGCGTCGAGGTCGACGACACCCTGGCTGCCCAGCGAGTCGCGGAACTTCTCCGCGCCGGCCGACTTGGCGACCACCTTCGCGGCCCGGGCGTAGGTCGCGCGGGCGCTCGGCGTACGGGCGTCGTAGTTGCCCTTGCGCTCCTTCGCGGCGATCGACGATCCACCGGCCTCGCCGGCGGCCGTCGGGGCGGGGTCGGCACTGGTGGATGCCGACGCGCCTCCTCCGGCCGCGACGGCCAGCATGGCGGTGGCAGACACGGCAGAGACTGCCAGCAGCCCCCGTCCTTTGCCTGAAACTTTCACAGCAACGCTCCATGGAGTTGTGTGCGCGGATCGCCCTCCACGACCCGTCCGGGCCCGACCCTAAGGGCGGAAGGTGTCCCGGCGAAGGAAAATTCACCGGATTGAGGGCGGGACGAGGGTTCTCCTTCGCGCACGAGCCAGCACAGCGAGCGACAGCGTAGCGGTCGCGCAGAGCAATCCGGCGAAGGCGAAGAGTGTCGGTGCGCTCGGGTGCGCGATGGATTCGCCACGCTGCGCCTGCCAGGTGACAAGCCAGATCAGTCCCGCGTACGCCGCGGTGCCGATCAGCACCAGAGCGGTTCGTGGACCCTCGGGACGAAGGGACCGGTACCGGCGGGCCAGCAGAACGAGGCCGAGGGCAAGCAACGGGATCGCCTGCAGCGCGTGGACGCCGAGGAAGTGGCCGATTCGCAGGTCGCCGCCCTCGGTGCTCCAACCGGTGATCGGCATCCCTGGGCCGCCGTCCTCGACACCGACCGAGTGCGTGCCGAAGAACTTCTCGTCGCCGGTCGCGTCCATCGCCCGCTGCTGGGCCGGACTCGCGTGGAACATCAGGTTGCCCAGCAGCATGCCGCCGAGAGTGGTGCCGAGCGCGAGCCGGATGCTCCAGCGCAGCGCCCGGTCGCCGGGCTTGTCGAACAGCAGCTGGATCGCGACCACCAGTACGGCGGCCCAGATCACGTAGACCGTTCCGGCCATGATGTAGTGGATCAGCTTGTCTGCCGGCGTGGACATGTTGAAGTGCAGTTGCCGGCCGCGGACCGCGACCTGGCCGACGATCAGGATCATCTCGACCGCGATCCCGGTGGCGACCACCGTGCCGAGCCACCAGCCGGGCCGGCGGCGCTTCGTCTGCAGGGACAACATCCAGGCCAGCGTCACGCAGTACAGGCTGAAGCTGATGGTGAACTTCAGCGGCTTCATCCAGATCGGGTGGCCGAGCAGGTCGCGGTCGTCGAACAGTGCGCCGCCGATGGCGACGAGTGTGAACGCGGCCAGGGCGATCGCGACGGCGACCAGCGGCCGATGCAGTCGTCTGGTCGGGATGGGGAGTGCGGGCGGGGCAGGCTGAGCGGGCGGGCAGGCGGGGTGCCAGGTCCGGCGGTCGTGGTCATGCCTCGATCGTCGGGCGAAGGACGGCTGTCCACAGGAGCGTTGTCACCCCGCCGGAGGGTGGAGTTGGACCTACCCTGAGGGGACCCTGATTTCGATTTCCCACCCTTCTCCTGGAGGTCCCGGTGCTGCGCTACCCGCTGATCCATCCGCCGTTGCTGGGGGCGCTGGCCCGGGCCGGACATGGCTCCGTCGTCCTGCTGGCCGACGGCAACTATCCGTACGCCACCGCGGTCGGGCCGCAGGCCGAGACGATCTGGCTGAACCTGCGGCCGGGGCAGATCCCGGTCGACGACGTACTGGAGACCTTGCTCGGGGTCGTCCCGGTCGAGGCCGCCCGGGTGATGGCGACCGAGACCGGCGAGGAACCGGACATCTACGCGCGTTTCCGAGAACTCCTTCCGGCAGTCGAGCTGCAGCCACTCGCTCGCGAGGACTTCTACGCCACCGCCCGCGGCCCCGAGCTGGCCGTCGCCGTCGCGACCGGAGAACAACGCCTGTACGCCAACATCCTGCTAACCCTCGGCGTGGTCGTCTGACCGAGAACGGGCGGACAAAGAAGAGTGCCGGTCGTCCGGCAACGCCACCGGACGGCCGGCACTCGCTGGTCACGCAGACGTCGCCTTCGGGGGGAGGGCCGACGACATCGTCTGCGTGAGCCGTTGACCCGGGCGGCGGTGCCGTGTGGCGCGCGACAGCGCCGCCCGGGAGCCCGTTCACAGATCAGGCACAGTTAGATCAGACCAAGTTCGCTCGACTCCTCGCCGCTGAACAACCTCGAACGGATCAGGAAGCGGACGCCCTCGGGCGCCTCCACCGAGAAGCCGCTGCCGCGGCCCTTGACGACGTCCACGGTGAGCTGGGTGTGCTTCCAGTACTCGTACTGGTTCGCGGCCATCCAGAATCCGATCGGCGCCGGCACACCCTCGACGGTCAGGTCACCCAGATACACGTCCGCCGGCCCCGTCCGGAACTCGCCGTCCGGGTAGCACATGGGCGAACTGCCGTCGCAGCACCCACCCGACTGGTGGAACATCAGCGGACCGTGCACGGCGGTGAGACGGCGGAGCAGATCCGCCGCCTCGACCGTCAGGGACACCTTCTCGACAACCATCAGGATCAGAAGAACCCGAGTTTGGTGGGCGAGTAGCTGACCAGCAGGTTCTTGGTCTGCTGGTAGTGCTCGAGCATCATCTTGTGGTTCTCCCGGCCGATCCCGGAGTTCTTGTACCCGCCGAACGCCGCGTGCGCGGGGTACGCGTGGTAGCAGTTCGTCCAGACCCGGCCGGCCTGGATCTCCCGGCCGGCCCGGTAAGCGGTGTTGACGTCGCGCGACCAGACTCCGGCACCGAGCCCGTACAGGGTGTCGTTGGCGATCTTCAGCGCGTCGGCGTAGTCGTCGAACCTGGTCACCGACACGACCGGGCCGAAGATCTCCTCCTGGAAGATCCGCATCTTGTTGTCGCCCTCGAACACGGTCGGCTGGATGTAGTACCCGCCGGCCAGGTTCCCGTCGAGCTCCGCGCGGGCTCCCCCCGTGAGCACGCGCGCACCCTCGGCCAGGCCGATGTCGATGTAGGACAGGATCTTCTCGAACTGGTCATTGCTCGCCTGCGCGCCCATCATCGTCTCGGTGTCGAGTGGGTCGCCCATCTTGATCGCCTGCGTCCGGGCGATCCCGTCGGCCAGGAAGCCGTCGTAGATCGAGGACTGGATCAACGCGCGGGAGGGGCAGGTGCAGACCTCGCCCTGGTTCAGCGCGAACAGCGTGAAGCCCTCGAGCGCCTTGTCGTAGAAGTCGTCCCGGGCCGAGGCGACGTCGGCGAAGAAGATGTTCGGGCTCTTGCCGCCGAGTTCGAGGGTGACCGGGATGATGTTCTCCGACGCGTACTGCATGATCAGCCGGCCGGTCGTGGTCTCACCAGTGAACGCGACCTTGGCGACTCTGTTGCTGGAGGCAAGCGGTTTGCCGGCCTCGACGCCGAACCCGTTGACCACGTTGAGCACACCGGGCGGCAGCAGGTCGTGGATCAGTTCGAGCAGGACGTGGATCGAGGCGGGCGTCTGCTCGGCCGGCTTCAGGACGACGGCGTTCCCGGCCGCGAGTGCGGGAGCCAGCTTCCAGACCGCCATCAGGATCGGGAAGTTCCACGGGATGATCTGGGCGACCACACCGAGCGGCTCGTGGAAGTGGTACGCGATGGTGTCGTCGTCGACGGTCGAGATCGACCCCTCCTGCGCGCGCAGCGCGCCGGCGAAGTACCGGAAGTGGTCGACCGCGAGCGGGATGTCGGCGGCCAGGGTCTCCCGGACCGCCTTGCCGTTGTCCCAGGTCTCGGCGACGGCGAGCAGTTCGAGGTTCTGCTCGATCCGGTCGGCGATCCTGTTCAGGATGTTCGCCCGCTCGGCCGGCGACGTCCGGCCCCACGAGGGTGCCACGCCATGGGCGGCGTCCAGGGCGCGCTCGACGTCCTCGGACGTGCCGCGGGCGATCTCGGTGAAGTTCTCGCCGGTGACCGGCGTCGGGTTCTCGAAGTAACCACCCTTGACCGGTGGCACCCATTCGCCGCCGATGAAGTGGTCGTACCGGGGCTTGTACGAGACCGGGCTGCCGTCCTGCCCGGGCGATGCGTAGATAGTCATAGGACCTCCTGGCTACGATGCCGGTTGGACTGCAACGTAGAAGGGCCGACGTTGCATCGACGTTGCATTGGTCCGCGGTCTTGAACAGGTATGGATTCCGGGTGAGGCTGAGGCGTGGACGCACCTGAGCAGGCGCGCCGGCTGAGTGAGCTGTACGACGAGGTGCTCGGTGGTGGCCGGGTGCCCGGCGTACCGCGTCCAGTGGTCGCCGAATCCTGGCAGCGGTCATTGGCCGCATCGGTCGACCCCGAGCTCGATGCCCCGCCGGTGGTGGTCTCCGGCGACGAGCTGGAATCCTTGCGAGCGAACCACCCGCTGCGCGCGGTGCTGCCGATCCTGCGGCAGACGCTGACCTCGATCGCGGACGACGCGTCCCACATCATGCTCATCACCGACGCGCAGGGGCTGGTGCTCTGGCGCGAAGGGGCCGCCGACGTCCAGCGGCAGGCGGACCGGATCGCCTTGTCCGAAGGGGCGATCTGGTCCGAGGACAAGATCGGCACCAACGGGATGGGGACCGCGCTCGCCGCCGATCAGCCGGTGCAGATCCACTCTGCCGAACACCTGGTACGCCGGATCCACGCGTGGACCTGTGCTGCCGCGCCGGTCCACGATCCCGACACCGGCAAGGTGATCGGCGCCGTCGACGTCTCCGGTCCGCTGCGAACCGTCCATCCCGCGATGGTGGCGTTGGTGACTGCCGCGGCCCAGCTCGCCGAGGGACAGTTGCGGGTCCGGATGGCCGCGGCCGACGAACTGCTCCGGGCCCGGAACATGCGTCACCTCGCGGCCCTTGGCGACTCGGCGGGTGCACTGCTCACCCCGACCGGACGGGTCCTCGCGGTCCAGCCGCTGGCGTGGTTGCCGGATCGGCTTGTGGTGCCGGACGGCGCCGACCGGGTCGACCTCGGCGACGGCCGCGAGGGCGTGATCGAGCAACTCGACGAGGGCTTCCTGCTGCGCATCCCAGGGTCCGTACGCCGTCGCGCGTCGTTGCGGTTGAAGCTGCTCGGTTCGCGTCAGCCGATGGCCGTGGTCGGTGGCCGTGAGATCACCCTGACGTTGCGCCGGGCCGAGGTGCTCGCGTTGCTGTTGCTGCATCCGTCCGGGCTGACCGCCGAGCAGTTGATGCTCCAGTTGTACGGCGACGAGGGCAACCCGACGACGGTCCGCGCCGAGATGCACCGACTGCGGAACCTCCTCGGTGAAGGCGTTCTCGACACCAAGCCGTACCGGATCGTCGCCGACGTCACCGGCGACATCACCGACGTCCAGGCCGCCATCCAGCGCGGCGACCTGGCAGCGGCGCTCGACCTGTACGCCGGTCCGCTGCTGGAGCGATCGGACGCGCCGGCGTTGCGCGCGGAACGGGACGAGCTGGAGGCGACGTTGCGCGGCGCAGTACTGGACTCCGGTGACGCCGACCTGTTGTGGCGCTACGGGCAGACGTCGATCGGGGCCGAGGACCTGGAGATCTTCGAGACCCTCGACGTCGAGCTACCCCTGGTCGACCGTCGCCGCCCCGCCGTCTCGGCCCGCCTGAACCGCCTCAACGAGTAGTGGGTTTCGCCGCTCTCGCAGGCTTCGTGGACTTTGCAGGCTTCGTGGACTTCGCGGGCTTTGCGGGTGGCACGGTTTGCGCCCATTCGGCCCAGTCGGCCAGCGCGGAGTACAGCCGGACGCCGGCCTCGATCGCGACTCGCATCGACTGCGTCTGGGGACTGTTGCCGAACTCGCCGCGATCCTTGCGCTCGGCGTACTGCCGGTACTGCTCGGCGATCTCGGTGTAGAACCGGGCCTCCGCGGCCAGGTGCCGCTGCAGGTCGTCGGCGTCCATCAGCCAGAAGAACAGTGACCTGAGCAACGGCTGCAGCCGCATCGTGTGATCGACGTCGACCTCGGACAACCAGTGCTTCACCTCGGCGAGACCGGCGTCCGTGATCCGGTAGGCCTTCCGCCGTCTAGGGCCCTCGCTCTCCACCTCGACCAGGCCGTCGGCCGCGAGCCTGCCGAGCTCGGCGTAGATCTTCGGGTGCTGGGCGGGCCAGATCGTGCCGAGCGTCTCGCTGAACCGGCGGGCCAGGTCGTACCCGCTGGCCGGTCCCTCGGCGAGCAGCCCGAGCAGCCCGTGACGCAACGACATACCGCCTCCTGTCCGCCCGCGGCTCCGTCGGCCGAGGGTTTCCTGGCTGCCATCTTGACATGTCCCTGGGGACACGTTCATCCTCGATCATATGTCCCTTAGGACATGTCCATCAGACCATATGAGGAGTGAGCATGGCTGAGCAGCAACAGCGAGGCGCGGTGCTGGTCACCGGCGCCACCGGCGGAATCGGCGCCGCCACCGTCCGCGCTCTCGCCACCCGAGGCTTCACCGTGTACGCCGGGGCTCGGAGTGCGACGAGTCTCTTCAAGGGAGTCACGGGGGTCCGCGTGGTGACGCTCGAGCTGAGTGATTCGGCCAGCATCGCGGCGGCGGCAAAGCAGATCGCTGGCGAGGTGAAGGGCCTGCACGCGGTGGTGAACAACGCCGGCGTGATCGTGCAGGGTCCATTGGAACTGGTCCCGGCAGAGGAGTGGCGTCGTCAGTTCGAGGTCAACACCTTGGGCCCGGCGACCGTGATCCGTGAGTTCCTGCCGCTGATCCGGAGCGGGGCCGGGCGGATCGTCAACGTCAGCGCCCCGACCGGTCAGGTCGCGATGCCGTTGCTGTCGGCGCTGTCCGCCAGCAAGGCAGGCCTGGATTCCCTGTCCGACGCGCTCCGGCTGGAACTCGCCGCCTGGAAGATCCCGGTGTCGGTGGTGGTGCCGGGTTCGACGGCGACCGCGATCTTCGACAAGGCGGGTGCGGCAGCGAAAGAGGCGCAGAGCCAGGCCGAGCAGGATCGGGTGCGGCTCTACCGAGCACATCTCGAAGCCTACGAGAAGGCCAACGCCCGGTTTAAGCCCGGTCCGGTCGAGAAGGTGGCGGAGACCATCGCGCGCGCCGTCGAAGCCCGTCGTCCGAAGCGCCGCTATCTCGTCGGCGACGCTCGCAGTCTGAGCATCCTGACGAAGCTCCCGGCCGGACTCCGCGATCGCGTGGTTGCCCAAGCCCTCGGCCTCAACCGCATCACCCCGGAGGCGCGATGGCCGGCCCGAAGACCGTGGTACTCGTCGGCGCCACCTCCGGCCTTGGCAGGCACGCGGCCCGTCAACTCGCTGGCGAAGGTCATCGGCTGTTCCTGGTCGGCCGTGATCCCGACCGCGCCGCCGACCTGGCTCGCGAACTCCCCGCCGCGACCGTCATCGCCGCGGACGCCTCTGTAGTACAAGGTGTCGAGCGAGTGGCCACCGCGATCGCGGCGGCCACCGACCGAGTCGACGTACTGATCAACAACGCAGGGGTGATGACGCGCACCCGGCAGGAGACGGCAGAGGGGATCGAGTTGAACCTCGCCGTCCATCACCTCGCCCCCTGGTCGATGACCGCAAACCTGTTGCCGCTCATGCGCCCCGGCAGCCGTGTCGTCAACGTGAACTCCGAGGGCCACCGGTCGCCCATGCGTGGCGGTCCCGTCCGGATCGACCCCGACGATTTCGCAAGTCTCAACAGTGAGCACGACTTCGACCCGTTCCTGACTTACAGCCGGACGAAGCTCGCCAACCTCCTGTTCAGCTACGAACTCCAGCGCCGCCGCCCCGAGTTGGCGGTGACCGCACTGCATCCCGGTGTGGTTCGCACCGACCTTGGCCGGCAGTTCCCGAAGTTGCAGGTCGCCGCCATCCACGCCTTCGCCCTGTCGGCCCGCCGCGGCGCCGAACCGGTCGTCCGCCTGGCCGTTGGCCCAGAAGTCCCGAGCGGGTACTACGAACGCTTCACCCCCGTCCGGTCCTCGCCGGCCTCGTACGACGAGTCGCTCGCCAGGCGCTTGTGGGTGACCACAGAGAAACTCCGCAGCCCATCTCCCTGAAGTTGGGCAGGTTGTTCACATGGTGGACGGTGGGATTTAAGTCGACCAGATTGGTCTAGTTTCGCGGGTGTGGTTGTACTGGGTGACTGGAGGTCGCCGTCAGGCCTTCGCGGGCGGGGCGGCGACCGAGCCGCGTTCGATCAGCTCGGGGACGACGGTGGTCCGGCGGACCCGGCGGTTCGTGTCGATCGCCGAGGTGACGCGGGCGACGACGTCGGTGACCAGTTCGTCGAGTGGCCAGTGGAAGGTGGACAGCGGCGGCGTGAGCAGCTGGGACATCGGCTGGTCGTCATACCCGAGAAGGGACAGCTCGTCGGGCACGCGGATGCCGAGCTCGGAGCAGGCGGCGTAGACCCCGAACGCCATCGAATCGGCCAACGCGAGGATCCCGGTCGGCCGCGGCGTACCGGTCAACACCGCGCGGGCGACCTCGGTCGCGCCGGCGAGATCGTGCGGGCATGGGACGAGGTTGACGTTCAGTCCGAGGCTGACCGCGACCCGCTGCGCGATCTCTTCGGCCGGTCGCTCCACGGATCGGCGCGACGGGCTCAGTACGGCGACGGTCTGGTGACCCGCCTCGGCCAGCCGGCGGAGCGCAGTACTGATGCCTGTCTCGTTGTCGAACAGCACCTCGGACTTCGCCTTGGCCGCGGGCAGCGCGTCGCCGACCGCGATCACCGGGGCCTGCCGGGCGATCTCGGCCCAGCCCTTGGCGGCCGGGTCGATCGGGATCACCACGATCGCGTCGGCGCGGTGGTCCACCAGGTGCTGGGCGAGCTCGAGCTGCCGGTCGGCGTCACCGGCGGAGTCGATGATCCAGGCGTTCCGCTCCGGGCTGAGCAGCTCGCGCCCGAGTGCGGCGGCGAGTCGCTGCTGCCAGAGATCCTCCAGCGACGCGCAGAGCACGCCGACCGACCCGCTCCGGCCGGACGCGAGCGCCCGCGCGACGGGGTCGGCCTGGTAGCCGAGCCGCTCGGCGGCCTCCCGCACGCGCTGCCGCGTCTCGGGAGTGCCCTGCAGACCGCGCAGCGCGTAGGAGACCGCCGCCATCGAGAGGCCCGTGTCTGCGGCGATGTCCTTGAGGGTCGGCCTGCGGCCAGTACCGGACATGCGGCTGAGCCTAACCATGACCATGGACACATTTCCGTCCGCCGTGAGATACCGCTTGACAACGGCTCCTTTGAAGCGCTTCACTCAGGTGTGCGTGAAGCGCTTCAAATTCAGCGCCGGCGGAAGGAGATGAGCGCGTGATCGACGTCCACCAGCATCTGTGGCCGGCCGAGTTCATCGACTCTCTGCGCGCCCGCACCGAGCCGCCGTACCTGACCGGCTGGATGCTCCACACCGCCGGCGAAGCGCCGTACGAGATCGACCCCGCCGCCCATGAGGTGGACAAGCGGGTCGCGTTGGAGCAGGACGCGGGCACCACCCTGGCCGCCGTCTCGCTGTCCAGTCCGCTGGGAATCGAGCAGCTCGGCGACACCGCTTTGCTCGATGCCTGGCACACGGGCGCCGCCGCCCTGCCCGAACCGTTCCACGCCTGGGCCTCGGTCAACTTGCTCTCCCCGGATGTCGAAGGTCTGGAAGCCTTGTTTTCCGAGGGTTTTCTGGGTCTTCAGCTGCCTGCGAACGTTCTCGGTACGCCGGAGGCTTGGGCTGAGGTCGGCTCGTTGCTAGCCGTCGCCGAGGGGGCCGGCAAGCCGATCCTGGTGCACCCCGGTCCCGCAGTACCGGCTGTTGAGGTGCCGGGTTGGTGGGCACCGGTGGTGGACTACACGCTGCAGTTGCAGGCGGCCTGGTGGGCGTGGCATGCGTACGGCGGTCGTCGGGAGTTCCCGCGGTTGCGGCTGTGCTTCGTCGCCGCGGCCGGACTCGCGCCGGTGCACCATGAACGCCTCGCTGCCCGCGGCGGCCGGCTCGGCACCATCGACCCCAACCTGTACGTCGACACCTCGAGCTACGGCCCGCAGGGGATCGACGCGGTCGCCCGGATCCTCGGCATCGACCAGGTCGTACACGGCACCGACCGCCCGTACGCCGGAATCACCGAGCTCCGTCAGGGCGCAGCCGCCACCGCGGTGATCCGCCACGACAACCCCCACCGCCTCCTGTTCGGCACCCCCACGCCGAACCGCTGATGACCACCTGACCCCGCCCCAAACCGGCGGCGGGTGACCAACCAAGCGCCGGCCGTGGCCGGCCTTCTCCGAGAGGGGAGTGCAGTGACTGCTCAGCCCGTTCAAGACGCACCCGTCGTTCCCGCGCGCCAGGCCAGCCGGCTCGTGGAGCTCAACAACTGTTTGTCGCTGGACAACCTTCCGGGCCGCGACCTCGACCCCGCGGAGCTGACCGAGCTGGCCGCGTCCATCGCCGCGCAGCCGCATCTGTGGGAGGACAAGGTCGCCTACAGCGACGAGGAGCGTGTCTTCGCCTCGCTGCACCGGGACGCCAACGTGGACGTCTGGCTGATCTGCTGGACCCCGGTCAACGACACCGGCTGGCACGATCACGACATCTCGTCCGGTGCGGTGGCCGTTGCCCGCGGCAAGCTGGTCGAGCACAACCTGGCGATCGGCACCGAGTCGGTCGAGACCGAGGTCAACGCCGGCGACGTGTACGGCTTCGGCCCGGATCACATCCACCGGCTGACCGGCCTGGACAAGGGTTCCGTCACCGTCCACGCGTACAGCCCACCCTTGTGGCGGATGGGCCAGTACTCCGTCAAGGACGGCGTCCTCCGCCGCGTCTCCGTCTCCTACGCCGACGAACTGCGCCCCCTCGACTGACGATCAAAGCGCCGGATTCCTTACAAGTAAAGGGAGTCCGGCGCTTTGCTATGAGTGGGGCAGATTGGGATCTGCCCCAGGTTGCCCGTGATCTGCCCTCCTCGGGGCGGGCTCGGGTGCACAGACTCGATCGGCATGACGGTTGATCTGGATATCGAGACGCACTACACCACCAGGCATGACGAGGCGGCCCGGCTGAGCTCCACGTTGAAGGGGCGGCTGGAGGCGATCCGGGTACGGGACCTGCTCGGGCGGTATCTGCCCGAGCCGCCGGCGACGGTTGCCGACATCGGTGGCGGGCCGGGGATCCACGCGAGCTGGCTGGCCGAGCAGGGGTACTCGGTCGAGCTCCTCGACCCGGTTGAACGGCACATCGAACAGGCCACGGCCGCGGGCATCACCGCAGTACAAGGAGACGCGCGACGGTTGCCGTGGGAGAACGAGTACTTCGACGCCGTACTGCTGGCCGGGCCGATGTACCACCTGCCCGAGGCGGCCGACCGTCGGCTGGCGCTGCGGGAGGCGATCCGGGTACTCCGGCCCGGCGGGTTCATCGCGGTGATCGCGATCAACCGGGCAGCCAACCTGATCGGGTCCACGCTGGCGAACAAGTTGCTGCAGCGACAGGGGATCGTCACCGACATCCTGGAGACCGGGTTCAGCCCGGACAACGAGCGGATGGCGCAGACGACGTACCACACGGTCACGCAACTGCGGACTGAGCTGGTCAGCGCCGGGCTGCGGTCCGTGACGGTCCACGGGCTGACCGGTCCGGGCGGCTGGCTGACGGTCACCATCGACGCGCACTACGGCGGTGGGCTGGGGAAGGAACCAGACGACCGGTGCGGTGGGGTGGCGGAGGATTCAAGCGACCGGGGCGGTGGGGTGGCAGAGGAATTGGACGCCGTGTTGCCGGCGAGCTTGTGTGAGCCGGATCCGCTGCAGACCGCGCTGGAGTGCTCGCGCCTCGCCGACCGCTTTCCCGAACTGGTGCCGTCCAGTTCGCTGCTGTTCGCGGTCGGCCAGCGTGTTTGACCGGTTGACCCATCGCCGGCACGCCCAGCGCGTGTTCGAGCGAGCCACCCGGTACGCCGCCAACGGGTGGCCGGTGGCTCCCCTGGCGGTCCCGCGGCACGGGGTGTGCCCGTGCGACCTGGGCGACTGCGTGGATCCGCACCTGGTCGGCGAACCGATCCGGAACGGGTTCCTCGCCGCCGGAGCCTGGCGGGCCTGCCCATGGGACATCGCGCTCGTCACCGCCGACTTCGACGTGGTGGACCTGCCACCCGAGTACGGCGCCCTGCTGAACCAGTTGCTCAAGGCAACGTGTCCGACAGCGATGGCACCGGCCCGGCGTCGCTGGTGGTTCTTCCTGGCGCCGGGCTCGATCTCGCCCGACCAGGTCAGCCAGGCGGGCGGCGTACTCCACTCGGGCGCCGACGGCTGGGTCCCCGCCCCGGGCACGGTACTGGACGGAAGCGGTCGGATTCGCTGGCTCGTCCACCCACACCTAACCGCCTGGCAGCCCTACGAACGCCGCGACCCCATCGACCTGGTCCTCGGAGCGCCCAATTTCAGGGGTTGACCACCGGGATCTGGGGTTGCCCCATCGAAATCTGGAGGGGCAACCCCAGATCCCGGTGGTCAACCCCTGAAATTGGGTGGCGGCCGGGTTGCGGGGCGGCTGGGGTGCGGGGCGGCTGGGTGCCGGGGGGTGGGGTGCGGCGCGGCCGAGTTGCGGGGCGGCCGGGTGCCTGGGGGTGGGGGCGGTCGGGTGCGGGGCGGCTGGGGTGTGCGGCGTTGGTGGTTCGGGGGCGGGGCTGTGGTGTGTGGGTTTCTCTGACTATAGTCAGAGAATGGGGATTGATGAGGTCAGGAGGTTCAACCGGACCGTCAGTCAGCGGATCGGGGCGCTGAACGACGCCTATATGGCGCGGGACCGGCCGCTCGGTCAGGCCCGGGTGCTCTGGGAGATCGGGGCGGACGGCTGCGATGTGCGAGTACTGCGATCGCGGCTGGACCTGGATTCCGGGTACCTCAGCCGGTTGCTCCGATCGCTGGAGAGCGACGGACTGGTCGTGGTCGAGCAGAACGGCGCGGACGGTCGGGTCCGCACCGCCCGGCTCACCCGGCAGGGCCTGGCCGAGCGAGGCGTGCTCGACCGGCGTTCCGATGAGCTGGCCGCGTCCATGCTGGAACCACTCAGCGAATCCCAGCGGACCCGGTTGATCACCGCGATGGGCGAGGTCGAGCGGCTGTTGGTGGCCTCGATGGTCGAGGTTGCCGTCACCGATCCGCGGCACGCGGATGCGCAGTACTGTCTGCGGTCGTACTTCGACGAGTTGGGTGCGCGCTTCGACGACGGGTTCGAGCATGCCCGGAGTCTGTCCGCGACGAGCGATGAGCTCACCTTGCCGGCCGGGCTGTTGCTGGTCGCGACCCTGCACTCCCAGCCGGTCGGGTGCGGTGCGCTCAAGTTCCATGGCGACGAGCCGGCCGAGCTCAAGCGGATGTGGGTCTCGGCCGACGTTCGTGGGCTGGGTCTCGGCCGACGGCTGCTCACCGAGCTCGAACACCAGGCGGCGGCGTACGGCGCGTCCGTAGTGCGGCTGGAGACCAATCGCAATCTCACCGAGGCGATCGCGCTCTATCGGTCAGCCGGCTATACCGAGGTCCCCGCCTTCAACGACGAGCCGTACGCCCACCACTGGTTCGAGAAGCCGCTCGGTGGTTGACGGTGTGGTTCGAGGGGCTCCCTCCCTGGACTCCTCGAACCACACCCGCATGTCAACTAACACGGAAGAACCGGGTGGCCGGTTCAACCGATCTCGGGGTAGACATGCCGGAGACCGAACTCAAGGGTGGGGGATCGAATGTCAGAGCTCGCGATCAGCCCGTTGAACCCGGCGATCCTGCCGGCCGCGACGGGTAACTACACGCACGGCGTCCAGGTGGACGGTGGCAGCCGGATGGTGTTCGTCAGCGGTCAGGTGCCGTGGGCGGACGAGCACGGCTCGATCCCGGACGACTTCGAGGAACAGTGCCGGCTGGTCTGGCGCAACGTGCTCGCGGTGCTGGCCGAGGCCGATCTGGGTGTGCGGAACCTGGTCAAGGTGACGACCTATCTGTCCGACCGGGAGTACCGGGCGGCGAACTCGAAGATCCGCGAGGAGGTGCTGGGCGACCACGCGTCGGCGCTGACGATCATCATCTGCGACATCTACGCCGAGGAGTGGCTGCTCGAGATCGAGGCGGTCGCGGTCGGCTGATCCGAACCACGAGCAGGCCAGTCCTCGAGCAGGCCAGTCGCCGGCAAGTGGATCTGGATCCGGGGTTGCCGGACCACCTAGCGTCAGGCGCATGCGGATCAGGATCATCGACGCGTTCACCGACCAGCCGTTCGCGGGTAACCCGGCGGGGGTCTGCCTGCTGCCGCACGGACCGTGGCCGGACGAGAAGTGGATGCGGCAGGTCGCCGCGGAGTTGCACCTCTCCGAGACAGCCTTCGCCCGGCCGTCCGAGGCCGACGCCGACTGGGATCTGCGCTGGTTCACCCCGGCGGTCGAATCCCGGATGTGTGGCCACGCGACGCTGGCAACCACGCACGCCCTGCTCACCGACGGCTTGCTCAAAGGGCAGGTGCGGTTCAGCACGCTCAGCGGGATCCTGGTCGCCTCGGCCACGTCCGACGGCGAGATCAAGCTGGACTTCCCCGCCTCGTCCATCGCGCCGATCGACCCGCCGGAAGGACTCACCAAGATCCTGGGCTGCGAAGCGGTCGGCGTCTACCTGACCAGCCCGCTCGGAGATCTGCTGGTCGAACTGGCCGATGAGAAGCAGCTGAGGTCACTCACCCCGGATCTCGGTGCGGTGGCGCAGCTCACCCGAAGCCAGGACTACCGCGGCGTTCTCGTCACTGCCGCGGGCGCCGATGAGTACGACTTCGTCTCGCGGTTCTTCGCGCCGGACCACGGGATCCCGGAAGACCCGGTGACCGGCAGCGCGCACACGGAGCTCGCGACCTTCTGGGCCGGGCGCCTCGGGCGGGATCACCTGACCGGGTACCAGGCGTCCGCCCGGGGCGGCGTCGTACGGGTCGCCCTGGCCGGTGACCGCGTCCACCTGATCGGCCGCGCGGTCACCGTGCTGGACGGAGAACTATCGGCTTAAGCCCAGGTCTCCGCATGGGTGACGGTGCCGTTGGGGGCGCTGATCTCGGTGATCACGTCGTCCGCGTCCGCCTCCAGCGGCTCGAACGGGTGCTCCGGTACGACGTACGCGCGGGCGCCGGCGACCAGGTCGACCCCGGGCAGCTCGAACCACGCCTCGCCGGTCTCCCGGGTGATCTCGTAGATCGCCTGCTCGGCGGTGTCCACCGGTTCGGCGTCGCCTGACTCCTCCGCCTCGACCGGGTGCCGCTGCTGGGCGGACCGGCCGGCGTCGAGCAGCGCGTCCAGATCGACCACCCGCAGGTCGAACCGGGAGACCACGCTGATCAGCTGCTCCTGATCTTCCTCGGCTTCCTCGTCAACTTCCTCGACATCGTCCTCCAGCAGCAACGGAGCGGTGCCGGTGTGCTCGAAGACGGCGTCGTTCCAGTCCTCGACGAGTTCCTCGAGGGCGGCGTTCTGCTCGTACAGGACGGTCTGCTCCTCGGCGCCGGTCATCGCCAGCAGGGCCTCGGTGTGGGCCTGCAGACGTTCGGCCAGCAGCCGGCTCGCCTCGGCCAGAGCCTTCCGGGTCTCTTCGGTGAAGCCCTGGGAGTTGAGCTGCTGGTCGTCTACTTCAGTCACTGCTGCTTGTCCCTAACTGTCGTGCCCCGCGCCGGATCGTCCGGACGGCGCGTGGGCTGCTGGTTGCCAGGCGTAAGTATGTGGTCTGAGCGCCGCAGACCGAAGTCCTGTCCGGAAAGAGGGCATGTGAGAGGCCCGTGAGAGCTCCGTCAGCGGGTGTGAGAGCCCTGCGAGAGAACTACTGACGGGGCAGCCAGCGGTGTGCAGTGAACTCATGAGCACTTTCTCTGAGGGGTGGGTCCTGCCGTGAAGGACCTGATCTACCTCGCCGTCACCGTAGCCGTCTTCGCGACCATCTGGTTCGCCCTGCGGGGAGTGGAGAAGCTGTGAGCGCCGAAAACGTGGCCGGTCTGGTGATCGCCGCAGCGCTGGTCGTCTACCTCGTCGCCGCCCTGATCTTCCCCGAGAGGTTCTGATGTCGGACACCGCAGCCGGCCTACTCCAGGTCGGCCTCTTAGTGCTGCTCCTGGCGGCCGCGTACCGGCCGTTCGGGGGGTACATGGCCCGGGTCTACAGCTCCGAGAAGGACAACCGGGTCGAGAAGGTCACCTACAAGCTCCTCGGCGTCGACTCCAAGGCCGACCAGACCTGGGCGGTCTACGCCCGGTCGGTGCTGGCGTTCTCCGCGGTCGGCGTCATCCTGCTCTACCTGCTGCAGCGATTCCAGGCGCAGCTGCCGCTGTCGCTCGGGCTGCCGAACGTCGAGCAGGGCTCGGCCTTCAACACGGCCGCCTCGTTCGTGTCGAACACGAACTGGCAGGGCTACGTGCCCGAGGTGACGATGGGCCACCTGGTCCAGTTCGCCGGCCTCGCCGTCCAGAACTTCGTCTCGGCCGCCGTCGGCATCGTCGTGGCCATCGCGCTCATCCGCGGCTTCAGCCGGTCGAAGACGGACCGCCTCGGCAACTTCTGGGTCGACCTGATCCGGACCGTACTGCGGGTCCTGCTGCCGATCGCTGTCGTGGGCACCCTGGTGTTGGTCGCGATGGGTGTCGTGCAGAACTTCTCCGGTATGCACGAGGTGACCACGGTCGCCGGCCAGACCCAGAACATCCCGGGTGGCCCGGTGGCCAGCCAGGAGATCATCAAGGAACTGGGCACCAACGGTGGTGGCTTCTACAACGCCAACTCCGCGCACCCGTTCGAGAACCCGAACCCGCTGTCCGACATCTTCGAGATCTTCCTGCTGCTGGTGATCCCGGTCTGCCTGACCCGCACCTTCGGCGTGATGGTCAAGGACAAGAAGCAGGGCTACGCGATCCTCGGCGCGATGGGCACGATCTGGGCCCTGTTCACCTTCTCGGCCACGTTCTTCGAGAACCAGGGTGCCGGTACGGCGGCCCGGGCGGCAGGCGCTGCGATGGAGGGCAAGGAAACCCGGTTCGGTGAGTGGGCGTCCGCGCTGTTCGCCACCTCGACCACGGGTACTTCCACCGGCGCCGTCAACTCCATGCACGACTCGTACACCGCACTCGGCGGAGGTACGGCGCTGTTCCACATGATGCTGGGTGAGGTGACGCCAGGCGGTACGGGCTCCGGTCTGTACGGCATGCTCGTGCTCGCCGTACTGGCGGTCTTCGTCGCCGGCCTGATGGTCGGGCGGACGCCGGAGTACCTGCGCAAGAAGATCACCGCGCGCGAGATGAAGCTGGTCTCGCTGTACATCCTGACCACGCCGGCGATCGTGCTGATCGGTACTGCGATCGCGATGGGACTGGAAACCGCTCGCGCGTCGATCCTCAACACCGGCGGCCCGCACGGGTTCTCCGAGGTGCTCTACGCGTTCACCTCGGCGGGGAACAACAACGGCAGCGCGTTCGCCGGTATCAGCGCGAACACGCTGTTCTACAACACCGCGCTCGGGCTGGCGATGCTGCTCGGCCGGTTCGTCCCGATGATGCTCGTACTGGCGCTGGCCGGCTCTTTCGCCAAGCAGCAGCCGGTACCGGTGACCCAGGGCACGCTGCCCACCCACAAGGCCTTGTTCGTCACGATGCTCGTCGGTGTCGTGCTGATCGTCACCGGCCTGACGTACTTCCCCGCAATCACTCTCGGACCCCTCGCGGAGGGACTGTGACCACGCTGACGAAGCCGCCCGCGTCCAAGGCGGCTCCTGCCAAGAAGGCCCCGAGTGGGCTCTTCGACCCCAAGATGCTGCTCACCTCATTGCCAGACGCGCTGAAGAAGCTCGACCCGCGGGTGATGATGAAGAACCCGGTGATGTTCGTGGTCGAGGTGGGCGCGGTCGTGTCCACGGTGCTCGCCTTCACGGACTCCAGCGTCTTCGTCTGGCTGATCGTCATCTGGCTGTGGCTGACGACGATCTTCGCCAACCTGGCCGAGGCGGTCGCCGAAGGTCGCGGTAAGGCGCAGGCCGACACGCTGCGGCGGGCCAAGACCGAGACCACGGCCCGCCGGCTCAAGGCCGACGGCATCGAGGAGGAGGTCGCGGCCACCGCGCTGCAGCTCGGCGACCGGGTAGTGGTCGAGGCCGGGCAGATCATCCCCGGCGACGGTGACGTCGTCGAGGGTGTCGCCTCCGTGGACGAGTCGGCCATCACCGGCGAGTCCGCGCCGGTGATCCGCGAGTCCGGCGGTGACCGCAGTGCTGTCACCGGCGGTACGAAGGTGCTGTCCGACCGGATCGTCGTCCAGATCACCACCAAGCCGGGCGAGAGCTTCATCGACCGGATGATCGCCCTGGTGGAAGGTGCCTCCCGGCAGAAGACGCCGAACGAGATCGCGCTGAACATCCTGCTGGCCAGCCTGACCATCGTGTTCCTGCTGGCGACCGTGACGCTGCCGCCGTTCGCGAACTATGCGGGCAGCGAGATCAGCACCGTCATCCTGGTCGCCCTGCTGGTCTGCCTGATCCCGACCACGATCGGCGCGCTGTTGTCGGCCATCGGTATCGCCGGGATGGACCGGCTGGTTCAGCGCAACGTACTGGCCATGTCGGGCCGTGCGGTCGAGGCCGCAGGCGACGTGAACACGCTGCTGCTCGACAAGACCGGAACGATCACGCTGGGCAACCGGCAGGCCTCGGAGTTCATCCCGCTCGGCGATGTCAGTGAGACCGAGCTGGCCGACGCGGCTCAGCTGTCCAGCCTCGCGGACGAGACGCCGGAGGGCCGGTCGATCGTGGTGCTGGCGAAGACGCAGTACGGGCTGCGTGAGCGGCACACCGGTGAGTTGCCGCATGCAACGTTCGTCGAGTTCACCGCGCAGACCCGGATGAGCGGCGTCGATGTCGACGGCCTGCAGATCCGCAAGGGTGCGGCCGGTGCCGTCAGCGCCTGGATCCAGAGCCACGGCGGCACCGTCGAGGCCGACCTGGGCAACGTCGTGGACGGCATCTCGGCCTCCGGCGGCACCCCGCTGGTGGTTGCCTCCAGCAAGGATGGCGCTGTCCGGGCGCTCGGCGTGATCCACCTCAAGGACGTCGTCAAGGAGGGCATGCGGGAGCGGTTCGACCAGATGCGCGCGATGGGCATCCGGACCGTGATGATCACCGGCGACAACCCGCTGACCGCCCAGGCGATCGCCGAGGAGGCCGGGGTCGACGACTTCCTGGCCGAGGCGACGCCGGAAGACAAGATGGCGCTGATCAAGAAGGAGCAGGAGGGCGGCCGGCTGGTCGCCATGACCGGTGACGGCACCAACGACGCGCCCGCGCTCGCGCAGGCCGACGTCGGTGTCGCGATGAACTCCGGTACGTCGGCCGCCAAGGAGGCCGGCAACATGGTCGACCTGGACTCCAACCCGACCAAGCTGATCGAGATCGTCGAGATCGGCAAGCAGTTGCTGATCACCCGCGGATCGCTCACCACGTTTTCGATCGCGAACGACGTGGCCAAGTACTTCGCGATCCTGCCGGCCCTGTTCGCCGCGACGTACCCGGGTCTGGACAAGCTGAACATCATGCGGTTGGAGTCGGCCGAGTCGGCGATCCTGTCGGCGGTCATCTTCAACGCGCTGGTGATCGTCGCCCTGGTCCCGCTGGCCCTGCGGGGTGTCCGGTACAAGCCGTCGTCCGCGTCGGCGATGCTGCGGCGGAACCTGCTGATCTACGGCGTCGGCGGTCTGGTCAGCCCGTTCATCGGCATCAAACTCATCGATCTGCTGATCTCGGTCATCCCGGGCATCGGCTAGAAGAAGGCATAGACGAATGGCAAGCACAAGAAGGGGCGCCCTGGGCCAGCTGGCCGTCGGGGTCCGCGCGATGATCGTGCTGACCGTGCTGGTCGGGGTGCTCTACCCGCTGGTGATGACCGGCGTCTCACAAGTCCTGTTCAACGACAACGCGAACGGCTCGATGTTCCAGGTCGACGGCAAGGACGCCGGCTCGGATCTGATCGGCCAGGCCTACACCCGCGACACCGGGCAGAAGGACGCCGACGGCAACGCCATCATGGAGGCCGACCCGAAGTGGTTCCAGACCCGGCCGTCCGCGGTCGACTACGACGCCGGCGCCAGCTCGGGGTCGAACCTCGGCCCGAACAACGCGGATCTGCTCGCGCTGGTCGAGGAGCGGAAGAAGGCGGTGGCCGCCCTCGAGCAGGTGGACGAGTCACAGGTTCCGGCGGATGCGGTCACCGCGAGCGCCAGTGGCCTGGACCCGCACATCAGCCCGGAGTACGCCGCGCTGCAGGTGAACCGGATTGCGCGGGAGCGCAACCTCAGCGTCGACCAGGTGAAGCAGCTGGTCGAGGACAACACCCAGGGCCGGACGCTCGGCTTCCTCGGTGAGCCCAGGGTCAACGTTGTCACCCTGAACCGCGATCTGGCCGAACTGAACTGAGATCATGGGGGGTATGGCAGGCAGCGCGCGTCCGAGGGGGCATCTGAGGATCTACCTCGGCGCCGCGCCCGGTGTCGGCAAGACGTACAAGATGCTGGGCGAGGCGCAGCGGCGGCATGAGCGCGGAACCGACGTAGTGGTCGGCTTCGTCGAGACCCACGGCCGTTCCCACACCGCCGAGATGCTCGAAGGGCTGGAGGTGGTGCCGCGGAAGATCCTGGATCACCGCGGCGCCAGCTTCACCGAGATGGACCTGGATGCCATCCTGACCCGCCGGCCCCAGGTGGTGCTGGTCGACGAGCTGGCCCACACCAACGTGCCGGGCAGCCGCAACAACAAGCGCTGGGAAGACATCGACGATCTGCTCAGCGCCGGGATCGACGTGATCTCCACCGTGAACATCCAGCACCTGGAGTCGATCAACGACGTCGTCGAGAAGATCACCGGGGTGCCGCAGCGGGAGACCGTGCCGGACCGGGTGGTCCGGGCCGCGGACCAGATCGAGCTGGTCGACATGACCCCGGAGGCGCTGCGCCGCCGGATGGCGCACGGCAACGTCTACACCGCCGACAAGGTGGATGCTGCCCTCGGCAACTACTTCCGGGTCGGCAACCTGTCCGCGCTGCGCGAACTCGCGCTGCTCTGGCTCGCCGACCGGGTCGATGCCGGTCTGCAGCAGTACCGTGAGCAACATGACATCGACTCGACCTGGGAGGCGCGCGAGCGGGTTGTCGTCGCGCTCACCGGTGGTCCCGAAGGCGAGACCCTGATCCGGCGTGCCGCCCGCATCGCCGCCCGGTCCTCCGGAGGGGACCTGCTCGCCGTCCACGTCACCCGGTCCGACGGACTGACCGGCGTGGATCCGGCCCGGCTGGCCCAGCAACGCCGGCTCATCGAGAGCATCGGCGGCACCTACCACCAGGTGGTGGGTGACGACATCCCGGCCGCACTTCTGTCCTTCGCCCGCGCCGAGAACGCCACCCAGCTGGTGATCGGTGCCAGCCGCCGCACCTGGCTGGGCAGCCTGCTCACCGGTCCGGGGATCGGATTCACCTCGATCCAGGAGTCCGGCGACATCGATGTCCACATCGTCACGCACTCCGAGGTGGGTCGCGGCCGGCTGCCCCGGCTGACCGGCGGCAACCTGTCCAAGCGCCGCCTGATCTACGGCTTCGCCCTGGCCGTCCTGCTGCCGCCGTTGCTCGCGTTGCTGCTGGGTCTCGGCGGCGACACGCTCAACCTGACCAGCAATGTGCTGGCCTTCCTGCTGGCGGTCGTCGTGGTCGCCCTGGTCGGCGGGCTGTGGCCGGCGATACTGATGGCGATCGCGGGCACGCTGGTGCTCAACTACTTCTTCACCCCGCCGGTCGGAACCTTCACGATCGCCGAACTGAACAACGCGCTTGCCCTGGGCATCTTCGTCGCGGTCGCGGCGCTGGTCTCCTCGGTCGTGGACCGCGCCGCCCGGCGTACGAGGCAGGCGGCCCGGGCAGCGGCGGAGTCCGAGACGCTGGCAACGCTGTCCGGCACCGTCCTGCGCGGCGAAACGGCGCTGCCCGCTCTGCTCGAGCGGGTCCGGGAGGCATTCGGGATGACGGGCGCCTGCCTGATGGAACGCATCGATGACGACGAGATGAGCGAGACGTGGCGCCCGCTTGCCGGGGCCGGTACGCCGACCTGTCGCCGCCCCGAGGACGGCGACGCCGAGATCCCCGGGCGGGAGGATCTCGTCCTGGTTCTGCAGGGTCGTCAGCTGGCCGCCGACGAACGCCGGCTGGTCGGTGCATTCGCAGCCCACGCGGCTGCCCTGGTCGACCGGACCCGGCTGAGCGAAGCGGCAGCGGAGGCGAAGCCATTGGCAGAAGCAGACAAACTCCGTACTGCGCTGCTCCGCGCGGTCGGCCATGATCTCCGGTCGCCGCTGGCATCGGCGAAGGCCTCCGTGACCAGCCTGCGCAGTTCCGACGTCGACTGGACCCCGGCGGAGCGCGAAGAGCTGCTCGAGACGGCCGACGAGTCACTGGACCGGCTCAGCCGGCTGGTGGACAACCTGCTCGACCTGAGCCGCCTGCAGGCCGGCGTACTGCCCGTCTTCACCCGGCCGACGGCGCTGGACGAGATCATGCCGGGGGTGCTGGCCGAGCTCGGCGAGTCGGCGCGTCAGCTCACCGTGGAGGTCTCGGAAGACCTGCCCCTGGTGGACGTCGACCCGGCCCTGCTGGAACGGGTGGTCGCCAACCTGCTCGCCAACGCGATTCGGCACTCCCCACCGGGCCAGGCGCCGCTGCTCACCGGCAGCTCGCTCGGTGACGTGGTCGAGATCCGGGTGATCGACCGGGGCCCGGGGATTCCGCGGGAGGATCGGGATCGGGTGTTCGCACCGTTCCAGCGGCTCGGCGATACGGACAACACCACCGGCGTCGGTCTCGGCTTGGCCCTGGCCCGCGGCCTGGCCGAGGCGATGCACGGGACGCTGCAGCCGGAGGACACACCCGGCGGCGGTCTCACCATGGTCGTTTCGATGCCAGCGGCAACAACTAGGCAGGCCGAGGCGCCGGTCCCCGGCCGGCTCGAGCGCGGCACGCTTGAGCAGCTCCGGCTGGAGCAGAGCCAAGCCGAACAGAGCCGGCTGGAAGGGGACCGATGACCAGGGTGCTGGTGGTCGACGACGAACCGCAGATCGTGCGGGCCCTGCAGATCAATCTGAAGGCCCGGCGGTACGAGGTGCACGTGGCCGGCAGCGGGACGGCCGCCCTCAAGGTGGCCGCCCAGTACCCGCCGGACCTGGTCATCCTCGACCTCGGCCTGCCCGACTTCGACGGCGTCGAGGTGATCCGCGGCCTGCGCGGTTGGACCGAGGCGCCGATCCTGGTGCTGTCCGGCCGGACCGACAGCACCGACAAGGTGGAGGCGCTGGACGCGGGCGCGGACGACTACGTCACCAAGCCGTTCGGCATCGACGAGCTGCTGGCCCGGATGCGTGCCGTACTGCGCCGGAGCAACCTCGGCCAGGACGAGCCCGTCGTCACCGTCGGTGGCGCGCAGGTGGACTTGTCCGCCAAACGCGTGACACTGGAAGGTGGCGACGACATCCGGCTGACTCCCACCGAATGGCATCTTCTGGAGGTGCTGATCCGGCACCCCGGCAAGCTGATGTCCCAGCGGCAACTGCTCACCGAGGTCTGGGGACCCGGGTACGAGAACGCGGGCGGCAACCTGCGCTTCTACATGGGCCAGCTCCGCCGCAAACTCGAGGCCGACCCCGGCCGCCCCAAGCACCTGCTCACCGAACCGGGCATGGGCTACCGCTTCGAACCCTAGTAGTGTCCGATTCCTTCAAGACGACGGGCCGGCCCGGCGGGCATGGTTGGGGTATGGACATCTTCGAAGCGGCTCGTGAGTTCGTCCGGCGTGAGGGCCGGTTGGTGGAGCGGCGGTTGTTCGCGACCTTGTTCGAGGGCGCGGACCCGGCCGGGGTGGTGGACGCGTTGCGGGGTTACCGGAACGCCGATGGTGGATTCGGGCACGGGCTCGAACCGGACAAGCGATGCCCGGACAGTCAAGGTCTCGACGTCGAGATGGCCTTCGACGTACTGCTCGCGGCCGGTGCCCGGGATGACGAACTGGTGCGCGGTGCCTGCGACTGGTTGCAGTCGGTGGCGACTCCCGAAGGCGCGGTGTCACTCGGGACACCGGCGGTGGAGGGCTACCCGCGGGCCGAGCACATCGGCGAGTGGATGTACCAGCCGGACCTCAACCCGACGGCCGGACTGGTCGGACGGCTGCACCAACTCGGAGTCAAGCACCCGTGGCGCGATCAGGCCGAACAGTGGTGCAAGGCGAAGCTGGCCCAGGGATTCCCCGAGGACGCGCACGGGATGCACGAGTCGATGGAATTCCTCGAGCACCAGCCCGACGTGGACGTCGCCGCGGTAAAGGACTGGCTCCCCAAGCTGTCCCACTACCGCGCCGACGCCGCCGACCCGTCGTACGGCGTAACCCCGCTGCACTTCGCGCCGACACCGGACAGTTTCTGGCGCCAACTCTTCAACGACCAGCAAATCGAGGCCCACCTCGACCGCCTACTCGCGGACCAACAGCAAGACGGCGGCTGGTCCCTCACCTGGGAACCCCCAGGCACCGTCCCAACGCTGGAGTACCGCGGCATCGTGACCGTCGGGGCGTTGCGAACCCTGCAGGCGTACGGGCGGCTGAAGGTGAGCTGAAACGCGGGTGGGCTGCACCGGGGGCTGTGGGAGAATCGGCGGGTGAGGAGGTGGCCGACAACCCGTGATGCTCGCTGAGAGCTGGTTGCAGTCGTTGGTCACCGCCATCGCTGTGATCGCCTCCTCCCTCCCCGGGACCACCGCGCCCGAACCTGCCGCCCAGCCGGAGCCGACCACCGCCGTGGTCAAGACCTGGGTCGGTAGCTGGGGCGTGTCCATGACCCAGGCGAGTCCGTCCGGCTTGTCCGCGACCGGTGTCAGCAACATGACCATCCGGCAGGTCGCCCACTTGTCCATCGGGGGCAGCTCGATCCGGGTCCGGTTGTCCAATCGCTTCGGCACCAGGCCGCTCGTGGTCGGCCGGGTGACGGTCGCACCGCGCAAGGACTCGGCCGCCGGTACGCCGAACGTGGAGCTGCTCCGGATCGTCCCGGTCACCTTCCGCGGCAAGCCGGGCGTCACGATCCCGGCCGGCGCCGATTTCGTCTCGGACCAGATCGACGTGCCGGTCGCCGAGGACAGCGACGTGGTGATCAGCACGTACTTCCCGCGCGCGACCGGTCCGTTGACGCAGCACCCGGCCGGTTACGCGTCCGCGTTCATGGCGCGGGGGAATCAGAGCGGCGCCGGCGGAGCGCCGTACCGGAAGATCCCGGGGATGGCGCGGTTCGTGGTGGAAGGGGTCGACGTGCGGTCGGATGCCGTCGGCTCGGTGGTGATGTTCGGCGACTCGATCACCGACGGCGCGTCCTCGCCGGTGGACCGCAACCAGCGTTATCCCGACCAGCTCGCGGATCTCCTTCTCCTGCAGGGCTTCGGCACGTTGAACGCGGGCATCGGCGGCAACCGGCTGCTGTCCAACGGCGGCGTCTCGGGTGAGGCTGGGCTGGCCCGGTTCGAGCGGGACGTGATCCGCCGGCCAGGTGTGAAGGGCGTCCTGATCCTCGAAGGGATCAACGACATCCGGGCCACTCGCGGCTCGATCTCCGCGACCCAGCTGATCAACGCGCATCGCAAGCTGATCGCAAGGGCGCACGCGGCCGGCCTGAAGGCGTACGGAGCGACCCTCACGCCGTACTGGGCCACTTCGCACTACACCGTCGGCGGCGAGATCGCCCGGCAGGCGTTGAACCAGTGGATCCGCACGTCGGGTGAGTACGACGGATTTGTGGACTTCGAGCACGCGGTCCGCGATCCGAAGCAGCCGTTGCGGTTGCTGCCGGCGTACGACAGCGGGGATCACCTGCATCCCAATGCCAAGGGGTTCACGGCGATGGCGCGGGCCGTCGACCTGTTGATGTTGACCAGCGACTGACCGGTCCTCGCCGCTAGCCGGCTTCGGCGGGGTGCTCGACCTGGCGATCGCCCCACTGCGTGAGCAGACCGCGGGCGATCTCCAGGTCGTCGCGCAACGATCGGTCGGTCAGGTCGGCGGGCAACGCCGCCAGCGCGTCCGCCAGCCAGGCTGCGACCACCGCGGGCGCCAGATCTTCAGGGGTGAGGCCGGCCAACCGGATCGCCCGGACCGCGGTGACCAACTCGCAGGCCAGCACGTCTCGGAGCGCGTCCAGCAGTTGTTTGGTCAGGACGGCGGCCTGCGGGGCGAAGCTGGCGTGGTGTTCGGCGCCGCGGGACAGGGTCGCCGTACCGAGGGTGGCGGGCTGGGCCGTCGAACGGACCGAGGCGAGCGCGTCGTGCGCGACGTACTCGATCATCATCACGCCCGAGCTCGCCTCCGCCCCGCTGGCGAGGAACCGGCTCAGGTCGGTGAAGTCCGGATCGACCAGGTTCGCCACTCGGGACGTGGACAGGGTCGCCACACTGTGCAGGCTGAGCCGGAGTGAGTCGAGGGCGAGGGCGATCGGCATCGCGTGCCAGTTGCCGTTGTGCAGCACGGTGTCGCCGGCCACCAGCGGGTTCTCGGCGGACGCGTTGATGTCGATCGTGAGAGCGTTGCCCAGGGCATCGACATGGTCGACCGCGGGCCCGAGCACCTGCGCGAACGCCCGCAGGCCGAACGGATCCTGGACCCGGGCCGGTGGAATCGGCAGCCCGTCGAGCAAGCCGCGCATCCGGCGGGCCACCCGGACCTGACCTGGTTGCGGTCGCGCCTCGTGCACACGTTCGTCGTACACCTCGAGGTTGCCGCGGAGGGCGACATGCGACAGGGCGCCGACGAGTGGGACGACGTTGATCAGGGTGGCGGCCTCGACGTACGCGAGACAGCAGTCGGCCAGGGTGAGCGCGTTGCTGGACAGCAGGGGGAGTGTGCTGGTCCCGTCGATGACGTCGCCGAGGGCGAGGCCGAGTTCGGCCAGCGGGCCGAGGTCGCCGGTGCCGATCGCGCCACCGCGATGCAGGTCGGGCAGGTCGTCTTCGTTGAGCAGGGCAACGATCGCGTCGGCGACCTCCGGGGCCAGTCCGGACCCGCCGGTGGCGAGCTGGTTGACCCGGATCAGCAGGCCGAGGCGGACGACGTCCTTCGGGTACGACGTGGTCCCGGTCGTTGAGTGGGACGCCAGCAACCGCGCACCGTGTTCGGGGTCGTTCGTCAGCACGTCCCGGTTGGCGCCGACCCCGGTGGTCCGCCCGTACACCGGCCGGTGCCTCGCGATCTCCGCCACCGCGGCCGCGGACTCGGCCATCCGCTTCCGCGACGTTTCCCCCAGCCGCACCGGAGTCCGCCGCTGCCCCAGCGCCACGGCGTTCAACGGCGACAATCCACCCCCGGAGATCTCCATCGGCTCCACCCGCCCAGTGTGAGTCTCACACCCCCCAAATGCGCATCACCCCAGCCGAGTTTCTGTCTCAAATTCGAGACAACGGCGTCCTGCTTGATCAAGGCTGTGCAGCTCGACATGAGGTAGTTGGGTCGACGGCCTGGTCCCACGCTCAGCGCATCCCGATCCGCGGCGTTTTCGGGGACTACCTCATGTCGAGCTGTACGGAGACAACGAACAGGGCCCGCCGATCATGAGGTGATCGGCGGGCCCTGGGTGGCAGCGCCGCCGGGCGAGCGGCAGGCGTGCCAAGGCTGTGTCGGCTCAGCGGCTGACAACCTGATCCGGCCGGTGGCGCCAGGCCGGATCGGATTGGTCAGCTCTGGCCGTAGCGCTTCTTGAACTTCTCCACCCGGCCCTGGGTGTCCATCACACGCTGCTGGCCGGTGTAGAAGGGGTGGCTGGCCGACGAGATCTCGACGTCGACGACCGGGTAGGTGTTGCCGTCCTCCCACGTCACGGTCTCGGCGCTCTCCCGGGTCGAGCCGGTGAGGAAGCTGAAGCCGGCCGACTTGTCCCGGAAGACGACCGGACGGTAGTCGGGGTGGATAGCCTTCTTCATGCTGCGGTACTTCCTTCCAGATAGGGGGCGAACGGATCGGTCAGCGTCTCGGCCGGTTCGTCCGCACGTAGTACACAACCGTCCAGCCGCCGCCGTAATTCCCACAGGTCCAGCCCGACCCCGGTGATCGACAGGTACGACGCCCGGTCGCCGTGCTCGGGATGCCATTCCAGCGCCGACCGGGCCTGATGCGTCTGGCTCACCTCGGACCACCGATCGGCCGACAGATCCACGAGCCACCGGCCGAGTACGCCGATCGCGATGTTGGTGCCGAAGTTGTCCCAGCCGAGCCGAGCCCGTGGTTGCGACGCCAGCCAGACCGTGCCCTTGCCTCGCGCGGTCCCGGCGACCAGGTCCTCTAGTGCGTCGTACAGCCGCTCCGGGTGGAACGGCCGATCCGACTGCCACA
Source organism: Kribbella caucasensis (assembly GCF_004361855.1). GTDB lineage: Bacteria > Actinomycetota > Actinomycetes > Propionibacteriales > Kribbellaceae > Kribbella > Kribbella caucasensis. The sequence continues at coordinate 352,197 of NZ_SNWQ01000001.1, read as the reverse complement.
CCAACGTCCGCACCGGCCCGGCTTCTTCCACCAGCGGCGCACTGATCGATCCCGGCTCCACCCGAGTCTCCGCCGCATCCGGATCATGCAGCCGTACGCCGACCAGCTCGACCGCCTCGTCACCGGTCCGTACCAACGCCTGCGGGTTGATCGCCTGCGCCAACGCGCGAGCTGTTTCGTCCGGCTCGCTCAGGACCACCGCGTCGGCGTACTCGAGCTGCCGGATGATCGCCTCGGCCAGGGCCCGGCCGTCCTCGGCGGCGGTCGCGACCCCGCTGTCCCGGAGCAGTTCGTCACCAGATACGTCGGCCACAAAGGAAGACGGGTCGATCACCGCGAGGACCGCGTCCACCCGGAGATCCTTGCTCGCGTCCCGGGCGATCTCCTCGGCCAGCGCCTGCGTGTCACCCGCACCCGGGATCGACACGATCACGGACCGGTACCGCTCGACCGCCGCGATGCTGACCAGCAACGGAACCAGGGATCCCCGCATCGCGCACGAGATGCACGGGTGGCCCATCCGGATCACCTCACGGTCGATCACGGCCGACGTGGTCCGCGCGATCCGGATCACCGTGCCGCCGGCAAGCCCGCTCACGTCGTACTCGACCAGGACCGTGCCTGGGCCGAGCAGCGTGCCGGCGACGGTTCCGCGGGTGGTCTCGCCGACCCCGGCGACCAAGGTGACCGGCAGCATCCGTACCCTCTTCCCTGTACGATCTTATTGAAAACGATAACCATTAGAACATATCCTGCCCGGACCGGAATACGCGAACCCGGCGCAGACGTTCACGGTACCGAGTGCGAAGGCGCGGGACAGCGCCCGGAAGGAAGATGCAATGGCCAAGCACAACGACATCCGCCCGATCATCAAGCTGCGGAGCACCGCCGGCACCGGGTTCACCTACGTGACCCGCAAGAACCGGCGCAACGACCCCGACCGGCTGACCATGCGCAAGTACGACCCGGTCGTCCGGCAGCACGTGGACTTCCGGGAAGAGCGGTAACCCGGTGGCGAAGACGAGCAAGATCGTCAAGAACGAGCAGCGTAAGCAGAAGGTCGCCCTGTACGCCGAGCGCCGGGCCGAGCTGAAGCGGATCATCGCCGACCCGGCCAGCTCGTTCGACGCGCGCGGCGAGGCGCAGCTCAAACTGCAGAAGCTGCCGCGCGACGCGAGCCCGATCCGGATCCGCAACCGCGACGTCGCGGACGGCCGCCCACGCGGCTACCTCCGCAAGGCGGGCATCTCCCGAGTCCGCTTCCGCACCATGGCCCACCGAGGCGAACTCCCCGGCATCACCAAGTCCTCCTGGTAATCCAGACAGCCCGGCCGAGATCAGCCGGGCCGTCCTCCAGCGACGCCCGGGCCGGGATCAGGTGGTTCCCGGCCCGCCGTCACGTTCTCAGTCCTCCAGCGACCGCCAGAACCCGATCCGGTGCTCGGCGAGGAAGTTGGTCCGCTTGACCCTGGCCGGGTTCAGCGACTGAACCGTCCGGTCCGACGGAGTCGCTCGCGGCCAGTACTGCGTGTCGTCGGCGTTCGGGTTCCCGGTCCGGACGAACGCACTCCATCGGGCGATCACCTCGTCCGCCAGTTGCTGCTGACTGGCGTTCAGCGGTTGCAGCAGGCCAAGGTCGAACAAGTACGCGAGATCGCTCATGTGATGCGACCCGACCGGCCATCCCGGCTCCGCGAGTCCGTTGTACCAAGGCGCCTTGCCCGCGAACTCGAACGTGTACGTCGGCATCCGCAGCGACAGCAACCGGTTCGACCGGGCGGCCGGATACGCCCACTGCGAGTCGGTCAACACGGTCGACAACGCCAACCCGGCTGGCTGCACGTCCGAATACCGTTCCAGCACCCGATCAGCATCGGCGCCGAAGATCCGCCGTACCTCCCCTTCGTATTCCGCAGTCGTGATCGGTACGCCGGTCGCGGCCTCTTGCGCTCCGTATCGGCCGTGTTCCTCGTCGTGGTTGATCCCGTGCAACACCGGCACCTTGTTGACCCCGCCGGTCAGCAACGCCTTCGCCGGGTGGATCGGCAGCACCGGCCCGCCGAGCACCGGACTGAACTCGGCCTCGTCCGTCGCGGCCAGCAGCCTGTCCGCCGGGACCTCCCGCAGACAGTCGGCGGTCGCACATCCGAGTGACTCCGCCAGCTCACGGCCGTACGTCTCGGCGACCTCGCGCGGGCGGGGTCCGGCGTAGTTGATGGCCGAGTACTCCTGCGCACACGGACCGCTCTGCACAATCGCCCGCTGGAACAGCCCGGCCGCGGTCGGCGACGCGATGTTGTCGCAAACGCTGTAGGCACCTGCGGACTCGCCCATGATCGTGACGTTGCGCGGATTCCCACCGAAGGCGGCCGCGTTCCGCTGGACCCAACGCATAGCCGCCTGCTGATCCTCCAGGCCGAAGGTGCCGGATCGCTCCAGCAACGGGCTGGCGAGGAACCCGAGCGCCCCCAGCCGATACTGCACCTCGACGACCACCACGTCACCCTTGGTGACGAGTGGTTCCGGTTGGTAGACGCTCGTTGCGCCGTGCTTGAAGCTGCCGCCGTGGATCCACACGACGACCGGCCGGTTCTGCCCGGACTCGGTGGGCGTGGTCACGTCCAGGTAGAGGCAGTCTTCGCTGGTGCTCGCTACACCGACCGGGTGTTCTCCTTGCACACAGGGATCCGCGTACCGCGTCGCGTCGCGGACCCCGTCCCACTTCGCGGCCGGACGTGGCGAACGCCAACGCAATTCACCGGTCGGCGGCGCGGCGTACGGAATGCCTCGGAACGTTCGGGTTTCGTCACCGACGATGCCGCGCACGAGACCGGTGTCAGTCCGCACGACGCTGTCGTCCGAGGCCGCCGCAACAGTGGGGACGGCGAGCAAGGTAGCCGGGAGGGCGAGTAAGGCAGCGATTGCCGGGATTCGTCTCTTCATTGCGCCAGCTTTCCTCGGATCGCGGGTATCTCGACCCCGGAAAGGCAGGCGCACTAGTGCAGCGAAATCAGCCCCGCAGCCGACGAGTCAACGCGTCCGCGGTCTGGCGGACCCGGCGGGCCAGCAGGGCACGCTCGGGCGGCGGGATCGCCTCACTGCGAAACGAGACGCTGATCGAGGCGACCGGGTGACCGGCATGGTCGAGGGCGGCACTGGCGACCGACGCGACGCCAGGTGTGACATGTGAGTCCTCGACGGCGTAGCCCTGTCGCCGCTCGTCCGCGAGCAATCGACGCAGTTGGCTGAGCGTCTGCGGTCCCTGATCGGTCCGGCGTACAAAGGTCTCCGGCGTCGGGAACAACGCACGCACCTGAGCAGGCGGCAGCGCGGCCAGTAGTGCACGACCCGACGCGGTGAGCGTGGCCGGCAGGCGGACGCCGATGTCCGTGACGAGGGTGACCGGCCGGGGCGGCTGTTCCTTCAGCAGATAAACGAGTTCACGCCCGTGCAGGACGCCGAGATGGGCGGTCTGGCCGACGTCCGCGACCAGTTGGGCGAGTAGTGGTCGGGCCAGTCGTTCGAGCGGATCGTGCCGCAGATAGGCCGACCCGATCTCGAATGCGGCCACCCCGAGGCCGTACCGCTTCTCCTCCGGCAGGTGCACGACGAAGCCCTCGGCGATCATTGCCTTGAGCAAGTGATAGGTCGACGAGCGCGGCAGTCCGACCGCGGAGGCGATGCGCTCCATCGGTACCGGACCGGGCTGGGTGGCCAGGAACGTCAGCACCCGCAGAGTGCGGGTCGAGGCGGGAACGTTGCCGCTCACAACTGCGAGGGTAGCGGCGGGTCCTCACAAACCAGTCGATTGACCATTTTGGGCGCGGCTGCGGCGGATCCGCAGCCGGGTCAGCTCGCCGGCCAGTGCGATCCCGAACAGCCCACCGGCCAGCAGCCAGTCGATCAGCTGGTCGTCGCCGGACAGCAGGAAGCCGACACCGATCGACAGGCCCGCGAAGAACACGAGCGACAGGGTGAGTCTGACCATCTCAGAGCGTCTTCTCCGCGGTCCAGGCCGATCCGACCACCCGATACCCGAGCCAGGCGTTCACGGCGAGCATCGGCAAGTTGTTCGCGTCGTTCCCCGTGTACGCCGCCTCGAACCCGGCCGCGTGACTCCGGTTGAGCGCGTGCGACTTCACCACTTTCGCCAGTCCACGACCCCGGTACGCCGGGACGGTGCCGGTCAGATTCGACCAGATCACCTTGCGCTCCGGGTCAGCCGTGGTGGCCACGAACGACACGACGGCCGACCCGTCGAGCAGGGCCACACTCAAATCGCGGCGCAGATCCGGATTGCTCCAGCCCCCCGCCACCCATTCGTCGTACGGCGGGACGTGGGACAGTCCACTCGGATCTCCACCGGCAACAGCCGTCGTCGCGTCGTACACCTGCTGCGGTGTCAGTTCCCCGAAATCGACCAGCCGCAACCCGCTCGGCACCTCCGCCGGCGCGGGCACCTCGGCCAGCTCCGCCCGCGAGTGACTCATCTCCCGTCCGATCGCAAAACCACGATGTTCGGCGAACGCCTTGGACTGCTCGTCATCGGCGACGACCACCAGCAACGACCGTGCTCCCGCCTCGACCGCGGCCTCGATCGCTGCCGTCGTCAGGTCACTCCCGACTCCACGTCCGCGCTCAATCGGTGGCACCTGCACGCTGAACCGCACCCGAGGCGCAACGTCTGCGGGGTCTGGCAGATACGCAGAGCCGGATCCGACCACGCGCCCGCCGTCGACAGCCACCAACTGCGCCCGGGACGACCCACGCACCCGCAGTTCGGCCTCGATCCCCTTGGCCGTTTTCACCAGATAAGGCACTGCCGCGGCCCAGACCGCAGCGATCCCAGCTGCGTCCTCCGGCACCGCTCGGCGCACCTCGAACCCCATCCCCTGAGCGTAGGCCGCGCTGGGGGTCAGCGTCGTGTCTCGAATTCGAGACGGGAAGTCGGTGGAAGTGCTGTCTACTGTCGGTGCAGCGCGGTGCAATGAACGGGTGGAAACAGCTGAGGTAATCGTAGGCGTCGGGCCGCTGACCGCGGCGGACGTGGTCGCGGTAGCGCGGTACGGCGCCAAAGTGCGGATCGACGATCACTCCCTGGAGGAGATCGCGAAGTCGCGGGCAGCCGTTGAGGCGCTGGCGCATGCGGACACCCCGCATTACGGCATCTCGACCGGGTTCGGGGCGCTCGCGACCAGGCACATCGCGCCTGAGTTGAGGGCGCAGTTGCAGCGCAGCCTGGTCCGGTCGCACGCGGCCGGCTCGGGGCCCGAGGTCGAGACCGAAGTGGTCCGCGCCCTCGTGCTGCTGCGCTTGTCGACCCTGGCGACCGGGCGGACCGGGGTGAAGGTGGAGACGGCTCAGGCGTACGCCGGGCTGCTGAACGCCCAGCTGACCCCGATCGTGCACGAGTACGGGAGCCTCGGATGTTCGGGTGACCTTGCGCCGTTGGCCCATGTCGCCCTTGCCGTGATGGGTGAGGGACAGGTCCGCGACGCCGGCGGCAACCTCCTCGAAGCCGGGGCCGCGTTGGAGGCGCACGGGTTGCGGCCGGTCGTGCTGGCCGAGAAGGAGGGCCTGGCGCTGATCAACGGGACCGACGGCATGCTCGGGATGCTCGTGCTCGCACTCGCGGACCTGGATCGCCTGCTCAAGACCGCCGACGTCGCCGCCGCAATGAGCGTGGAAGGCCAGCTCGGCACGGATCGCGTGTTCGCGGCCGACCTCCAAGGACTCCGCCCGCACCCGGGGCAGGCCTCAGCGGCCGCCAACCTCCGCGCAGTACTGGCGGACAGTGCGATCGTGGCGAGTCATCGAGGGCCGGAGTGTAACCGGGTCCAGGATGCGTATTCGCTGCGGTGTTCGCCGCAGGTGCACGGAGCTGCCCGGGATACGGCGACGCATGCCGCGACCGTGGCCGACCGTGAGCTCGCGGCCGCGATCGACAACCCGGTCGTGCTGCCCGATGGCCGGGTCGAGTCGAACGGCAACTTCCACGGCGCACCCGTCGGTTACGTGCTGGACTTCCTCGCGATCGCCGTGGCCGACGTGGCCAGCATCAGCGAACGGCGTACGGATCGGTTCCTGGACGTCGCCCGCAACCACGGGCTGAACGCGTTCCTCGCCGACGATCCCGGCGTCGACAGCGGCCACATGATCGCGCAGTACACCCAGGCCGCGATCGTGTCCGAGCTGAAGCGGCTCGCGGTCCCGGCCAGCGTCGACTCGATCCCGAGCAGCGCGATGCAGGAGGACCACGTCTCGATGGGCTGGTCCGCCGCCCGCAAGCTGCGCCGCGCGATCGACGGATTGCAGCGGGTGCTCGCGATCGAGATCCTCACCGCAGCACGCGCGCTCGACCTGCGCGCCCCCTTGACGCCGGCGCCCGCCACAGCCGCAGTACGGGCTGTACTGCGCGAGCACGTCGCCGGGCCCGGTACCGATCGGCACCTCGGGCCCGAGATCGAGTACTCCGTCGGACTGGTTGCCGACGGCTCCTATTTGTCCGCTGTCCAGGCCGTCACCGGCCCGTTGAACTGAAAGGCTGGATCACCCATGTCCGGACCCCGTCCCGTGCGCGCTCCTCGCGGTACCACCCTGACCGCTCAGGGCTGGCCTCAGGAGGCCGCACTGCGGATGTTGCAGAACAACCTCGACCCCGAGGTCGCCGAACACCCCGACGAACTGGTCGTGTACGGCGGATCGGGCAAGGCCGCCCGGGACTGGAACTCGTTCGACGCCATGGTCCGCACCCTGACCACGTTGCGCGACGACGAGACCATGCTGGTGCAGTCGGGCCGCCCGGTCGGCGTGATGCAAACGCACGAGTGGGCGCCGCGGGTGCTGATCGCGAACTCCAACCTGGTCGGCGACTGGGCCAACTGGGAGGAGTTCCGCCGGCTCGAGGCGATGGGCCTGACGATGTACGGCCAGATGACGGCCGGATCCTGGATCTACATCGGCACGCAGGGCATCCTGCAGGGCACGTACGAGACGTTCGCGGCGGTCGCCGCGAAGCGCTTCAACGGAACGCTCGCCGGGACCATCACGCTGACCGCCGGACTCGGTGGGATGGGCGGCGCGCAGCCGCTCGCCGTGACCATGAATGACGGCGTGGCGATCTGTGTCGATGTGGATGACTCGCGCATCCATCGCCGGATCGAGCACCGCTACCTCGACGTCCGCGCCGACTCGGTGGACGAGGCGTTGCGGTTGGCCGAGGAGGCGAAAGCGGCTCGACGGCCACTGTCGATCGGCGTACTGGGCAACGCGGCGACGATCGTGCCGGACCTGCTGGAGCGGGGCGCGCCGATCGACATCGTGACCGACCAGACGTCGGCGCACGACCCGTTGATGTACCTGCCGGTCGGGGTGGACTTCGCCGACTGGGCGACCGCGCGGGAGAAGGATCCGGCCGGGTTCACCCAGCGGGCGCAGGAGTCGATGGCGCGGCACGTGGAGGCGATGGTGGGCTTCCAGGACGCGGGCGCCGAGGTGTTCGACTACGGCAACTCCATCCGCGACGAGGCGCGCAAGGCCGGTTACCACCGTGCCTTCGACTTCCCGGGCTTCGTGCCGGCGTACATCCGGCCGTTGTTCTGCGAGGGAAAGGGCCCGTTCCGGTGGGCCGCGTTGTCGGGCAACCCGGCCGACATCGCGAAGACCGACCAGGCGATCCTGGACCTCTTCCCGGACAACGACCACCTCACCCGGTGGATCAAGATGGCCCAGGAGCGGGTCGCGTACCAGGGGCTGCCGGCCCGGATCTGCTGGTTGGGTCAGGGCGAACGGGACAAGGCCGGCCTGCGGTTCAACGAGATGGTCGCCTCGGGTGAACTCGAGGCGCCGATCGTGATCGGCCGGGACCACCTCGACACCGGCAGCGTCGCCTCGCCGTACCGGGAGACCGAGGGGATGCTGGACGGCTCGGACGCGATAGCGGACTGGCCGTTGCTGAACGCGATGGTCAACGTGGCCAGCGGCGCGTCCTGGGTGTCGATCCACCACGGCGGCGGCGTCGGGATGGGCCGATCGATCCATGCCGGCCAGGTATCGGTTGCCGACGGCACCGAGCTGGCCAGGCAGAAACTCGAACGCGTGCTGACCAACGACCCCGGTATGGGCGTGATCCGGCACGTGGACGCGGGGTACGAGAAAGCGGCCGAAGTGGCCGAGAGCAAGGGGGTCAGGATTCCGATGCAGGAGTCCTGACTCCACAGTGCGACCGTAGCAATTCGTACCGCTATGGTGCACTTTCCCGAAGACTGAGAAAGGCGCTGATCGCGTGGCATGGGGCTTTCGGTCACCTAGGATCGTTCGGGCGATCTACGACTAGCGCGAAGGGGCGCCATGATCGAGTTCGAAGACGTCACCAAGCGGTATCCGGACGGCACTGTCGCCGTCGACACCCTGTCACTGCGGATCCCGAGCAACGAGATCACTGTCTTTGTGGGGCCTTCGGGCTGCGGGAAGACGACCTCGCTGCGGATGATCAACCGCACGATCGAGCGGACCAGTGGCCGGATCTCGATCGACGGCGAGGACATCAACGCCAAGGATCCGGTGTCGCTGCGGCGTGGGATCGGGTACGTGATCCAGCACGCCGGGCTGTTCCCGCACCGGACCGTGGTGGACAACGTGGCCACCGTGCCGAAGCTGCTGGGCTGGGACAAGAAGAAGACCCGTTCGGTGGCGATGGAGCTGCTGGAACGGGTCGGCCTCGACGTCAAGCTGGCCGAGCGGTACCCGGCCCAGCTGTCCGGTGGCCAGCAGCAACGAGTCGGGGTGGCCCGCGCGCTGGCGGCGGATCCGGAGATCATGCTGATGGACGAGCCGTTCAGCGCGGTCGACCCGATCGTCCGGCATCAGCTGCAGGAGGAGCTGCTCCGGCTGCAGCGCGACATCGGCAAGACGATCGTGTTCGTCACGCATGACATCGACGAGGCGATCAAACTCGGCGACAACGTGGCCGTACTGCGGGTCGGTGGCAAGCTGGCCCAGTTCGCGCCGCCGGCCGAGTTGCTCGCCGAACCGGCTGACGAGTTCGTCGAGAGCTTCGTCGGCCAGGATCGTGGGTACCGGGCGCTGACGTTCCGCTCGGCCGCCGACATCGAGCTCGGTCCGCTGCCGGACGAGTTGGCCGTCGACGAGTCGGGTAAGCCACTCGGCTGGCGGAAGGGCGCCGGCGCGGCCGAACTGTTGCCCACCGGCGCCGTGTTCCGGCGTACCGACTCGATGCGCGCGGCGCTGGACGCGGTACTGACGTCGCCTATCGGGCAAGGGGTCTGCGTCGATGCCGACGGCCGCGCGGTCGGCGCGATAGACCAGGCTGTCGTGGTCGGGGCGCTGCGGTCATGACCTGGGTCGGCGACAATCTCGGGCTGATCTGGGATCAGCTCCGCGAACACCTGTACCTGGCCATCTTGCCGGTGATCCTCGGCCTGCTGATCGCCGTGCCGCTCGGGTATCTGGCGACCCGGTACGCCTGGCTGGCGAACCCTTTGATCGCGTTCGGCGGGGTGCTCTACTCGCTGCCGTCGATCGCGTTGTTCATCGTGCTGCCGGCGATCCTCGGCACCCAGGTGCTGTCCACGATCAACATCGTCGTCGCGCTGACCATCTACACGGTCTCGCTGCTGATCCGGAACGTGATCGACGGTCTGCGGTCGGTGCCGCCGGAGGTGCGGCAGTCGGCGATCGCGGTCGGGTTCGGCTCGGTCCGCCGGGTGCTCACCATCGACCTGCCGATCGCGGTCCCGGTGATCTTCGCCGGCCTGCGCGTCGTCACGGTCGCGAACATCTCGATGGTGAGCGTCGGCGCGGTGATCGGGATCGGCGGCCTCGGCGAGCTGTTCACCGCCGGCTTCCAGCGTGACTTCCTCACCCCGGTCGTGGTCGGCGTCGTCCTGTCCCTGCTCCTGGCCCTGATCGCCGACCTGGTGCTGGTCGGTCTGCAGCGGCTGCTCACCCCGTGGGCGCGGGTCATCTCGATGGTGAAGGTGGCCTGACATGTTCGAGTACCTCTTCGACTCCGCCAACTGGTCCGGCCCGGAAGGGATCGGCGCCCGGATCTTCGAACACATCTGGTACACGGCGGCCGCGCTCGGCCTGTCCACCCTGATCGCCCTGCCGGTCGGGCTGTTGATCGGTCACACCCGGCGTGGTGCGTTCCTGGCGATCAACCTCGGGAACGCGGCCCGTGCGCTGCCCAGCCTCGGGTTGCTGATGCTCGCGGTACTCCTGACCGACCAGATCGGCTTCCTGCCGGTGCTGATCGCCCTGGTCGCGCTGGGCATCCCGCCGATCCTGACCTCGACGTACGCCGGGCTGTCGGGGGTGGACGCCGCGACCATCGACGCCGCCCGCGGGATGGGCATGACCGGCCGGGAGATCCTCACCAAGGTGGAGATCCCGATCGCGATGCCGCTGATCATCTCGGGGATCCGCGGCGCCACCCTGTACATCGTCTCGACGGCGACCATCGCCGCGCTGGTCTCGCTCGGCGGGCTCGGCCGGTATGTGGTCGACGGGCTCAAGCTGCGGGACTTCCCGCAGATGTTCAGCGGTGCGTTGCTGGTCGCCCTGCTGGCGATCCTGCTGGACGCCCTGTTCGCCGTGGCGAGCCGGGTCGCGGTCTCGCCCGGGCTGCGGAACAACTGATGACGGACCCAATCGGCACCGAACGGCGCCGAACGAATACTGGAGGTTTCCCGTGTTGAGATCCACGCTCGTCCGCACCGCGATAGCTGGTGTCGCGGTGCTCGGCCTGGCTGCCTGTGGGGGTGGAGGCGATCCGCTGTCCGGTGACGGCGACGCGGGTTCGTCCCCGGCGCCGGACAAGGTCACCAGTATCACCGTCGGCTCGGCCGACTTCTCCGAGAGCCAGCTGCTCGCGGAGATCTTCGGGCAGGCGCTGGCGGCGAAGGGCATCGAGGTCAAGCAGGAGTCGAACATCGGCAACCGCGAGACCTACATGGCCGCGATCAAGGACGGTTCGGTGCACCTGTTGCCGGAGTACACCGGTGCCGCGCTGAGCTACTTCAAGAAGGACGCCACCGAGACCGAGGACGAAGCGGCGTACAACGCTCTCAAGGCGGCCTTGCCTTCGGGGCTCGAGGTGCTGGACAAGTCGCCGGCCGCCGACGAGGACACCATCGTGGTGACTCAGGCGACCGCGACGAAGTACAACCTGAAGTCGCTGGCCGACCTGAAGGCCGTGTCGAAGGACATGGTCGCGGGCGGCAGCTCCGAGTTCAAGGTCCGCGAGGCCGGTCTGGCCGGGCTGAAGGACAAGTACGGTGTCGAGTTCAAGTCGTACAAGACCCTGGACGCCGGTGGCCCGCTGAGCCTGAAGGCGCTGGTGGACAACCAGATCCAGGTGTCGAACTTCTTCACCACCCAGTCGGTGATCAAGGAGAACAACCTGGTCATGCTGGAGGACCCGGAGAACATCCTGCCGCCGAACAACATCGTTCCGCTGATCCGTACCGACCACAAGTCGGCCGACGTCGCGAGCACCCTGAACGCGGTGTCCGCGAAGCTCACCACGGATTCGCTGACCGATCTGGTGAAGCGGATCGACGTCGGCAAGGAGCAGCCGTCCGCGGTGGCCAAGGACTGGCTGTCGAAGAACCCGCTGTCCTGACCTTGACCGAGTCATTCGAGCAGATGTGGGCGGCGCTGGCCGCCGTCGGCCGGGACCCCTCGACCGGGGGGTACCGGCGCGGCGGCTGGACGCCGTCGGAGCGGGCGGCGACGGACTGGTTCCTGGACCAGTGCGCCGCCCGCGGTCTGGCTGTTGAATCCGATGGAATCGGCAACCTCGTCGCTTGGTGGGCCCCGGGCGGGTTTGGCGCCGATGGGGCTGCCGTCGGTGGATCTGGTACTTCGGCTGGGGTGCCGGCGGTGCCTGGTGTGGTGACTGGGAGCCATCTGGATTCGGTCATCGATGGCGGGGCCTTCGATGGTCCGCTTGGGGTGGTATCGGCGCTGGCTGCCGTCGACCTGTTGCGGGCTTCGGGTTTCTCGTCCTCGGTGCCGATCGGGGTCGGCGCTTTCGTTGAGGAGGAGGGTTCGCGGTTCGGGATGCCTTGTCTCGGATCACGGGTCGCCGCGGGGGTGTTGCCGGCCTCGAAAGCCCTTGCGTTGAAGGATCGCGCGGGGGTTTCACTGGCCGACGCGCTGGCTGAGGCCGGTACGGATCCGGCCGGGGTCGGGCCGTCGCCGTTGCTCGCCCGGATGGGCACGTTTGTGGAGCTGCACGTCGAGCAGGGCCGCGCGTTGACGGCTCCGGTCGGCGTCGCCAGCTCGATCTGGCCGCACGGGCGTTACCGGTTCACCTTCACCGGCGAGGCGAACCACGCCGGCACGACGTTGATGGAAGACCGGCACGACCCGATGCTGACGTATGCGATGACCGCGCTGGCAGCGAACAAGCAGGCCCGGCTCGTCGGTGCGCGTGCGACCTTCGGCCGGTTGGCGGTCGAGCCGAACGGCACGAACGCCGTACCGTCGCAAGTGACCGCCTGGCTGGATGCTCGGGCCGGGTCGACCGAAGTCCTGGAGTCGTTGCTGGAGGCAATCACTCGGCAGGCGGTCGAACGGGCCGGCCGGGACGGGACGAAGGTGGATGTGGTCGCGGAGTCCGTGTCGCCGGTGGTCGACTTTCCGGCCGGGCTGCGGGACCGGCTGGTCGGCGTACTGGATGGTGCGCCGGTGTTGCCGACCGGTGCCGGGCACGACGCAGGGGTGTTCTCGGATGCGGGGATCCCGACGGCGATGCTGTTCGTGCGGAACCCGACCGGGGTGTCGCACTCGCCGGCCGAGCACGCGGAGATGGACGACTGTCTGGCCGGCGTCGAGACGTTGGCCGCAGTACTGAAGGATCTTGCTCAGTGACGTCTTACTGGTGCTCGCGGGCGCTACTGCCTTCCGGGGTTGCGGAAAGCGTGCTGATCACGGTCGCGGACGGGCGGATCGCCGCGGTCGACGTCGGTGCCCCTGCGGGGGATGCCGTCCGGCTCGGCGGACTCGTGCTGCCGGGGCTCGCGAACTGCCACAGCCACGCGTTCCACCGTGCGCTGCGCGGCCGGACCCAGACCGAGCGCGGCACCTTCTGGACCTGGCGCGAACGGATGTACGCCGTCGCGTCGGTGCTCACGCCGGACAGCTACTACCGCCTCGCGCGCGCCGTGTACGGCGAGATGGTGCTCGGCGGGATCACCGCGGTCGGCGAGTTCCACTATCTCCACCACGGCCCGGGCGGCAGCCGGTACGACGACCCGAACGCGATGGGCGCGGCCCTGATCGCGGCGGCGCGGGATGCCGGGTTGCGGATCGCCTTGCTGGACACGTGTTATGTGTCTGGCGGATTCGACCAACCGCTGAACGAGGTGCAGCAGCGTTTCAGCGACGGCGATGCGACCGGTTGGGCTTCGCGGGTCCAGGAGTTGCGCGGCGCGGACGATGTGGTGATCGGGGCGGCCGCGCACTCCGTTCGCGGGGTGCCTCGGGATCAGTTGGGGGAGGTGGCGTCGTTGTTGCCGTCGGCCCCTTTGCATGTCCACTTGTCCGAGCAGGTCGCGGAGAACTCGGCCTGCTTGGCGGCGTACGGGCGGACTCCGACGCAGGTGCTGGACGAGTCGGGGTTCTTGAGTGCGCGGACGAGTGCGGTGCATGCGACCCACTTGACGGCGGTTGATGTCGGCCTGCTCGGCAGCTCCGCGACGTACTCGTGTTTCTGTCCGACGACCGAGCGGGATCTCGCGGATGGGATCGGGCCTTCGGTCGCGCTGCGGGATGTGGGATCGGCGGTGACGTTGGGGTCGGACAGCCATGCGGTGATCGATCTCTTCGAGGAAATGCGGGCGGTCGAGCTGGACGAGCGGCTGTCGTCGCAGGAGCGGGGACACTGGTCCGCGGCCGAGTTGCTCGCCGCAGCGACCACGGACGGGCATCGCTCGCTGGGTTTTCCGGCCGCGGGCCGACTGGAGGTCGGCTCGGTCGCGGATCTCGTCGCGGTGCGGCTGGACAGTGTGCGCACGGCGGGGACGGGGGATTCGCTCGAGTCGGTCGTGTTCGCCGCCTCGGCCGCCGATGTCACTTCTGTGGTGGTTGGCGGGGTCGTCGTGGTTGCTGACGGCAATCACGTGAAGATGGATGTGGCGGCTGAGCTGGCCGCTTCGATCGCGGAGGTGACATGAGTTCGCTGCTGCTGACCGGGATTGGTTCGCTGGTGACGAACGACCCGTCTCACGGTGGACCACTCGGTGAACTGCGCGACGCCGCGCTGGTGATCGAGGGCAGTGTTGTTTCCTGGGTCGGGTCCCGACGGGATGCGCCTGCTGCGGACAGTTCGCTGGATCTCGGCGGCCGCGCGGTGATCCCGGGTTTTGTCGACTCGCATGCGCACTTGGTTTTCGCGGGAGATCGGGCGGAGGAGTTCGCCGCGCGGATGACGGGTCAGCCGTACAGCGCGGGTGGCATCCGGACCACCGTCGCCGCGACCCGGGCCGCCGCCGACGAACAGTTGACCGCGAACGTGGCCCGCCTGGTGACCGAGATGCGCCGCCAGGGCACCACGACCGTGGAGATCAAGTCCGGCTATGGGTTGACGGTCGCGGACGAGGCCCGGGCGCTGGCGATCGCGTCGGACTTCACCGACGAGACCACGTACCTCGGCGCGCACGTCGTACCGGCTGAGTACGCGGATGATCCGGCCGGATACGTCTCGCTGGTGACCGGGCCGATGCTGGAGCAGGCGGCGCGGAATGCGAAGTGGGTGGACGTCTTCGTCGAGCGGGGCGCCTTCGACGCGGACCAGGCCCGTGCGATCCTCCGGGCCGGGCAGGCGAAGGGCTTGCAGGCTCGCGTCCACGCCAACCAACTGGGCGAGGGTCCCGGCGTTCAGGTCGCCTGCGAAGTCGGTGCCGCGGCCGCCGACCACTGCACGTTTGTGAGCGACGCCGACGTGGACGCCCTGGCCTCTGCCGGCGTGGTCGCGGGGTTGTTGCCGGCCGTCGAGTTCTCCACCCGCTCGCCCTACCCCGACGCCCGCCGCCTCCTCGACGCCGGCGTCACCGTCGCCCTGGCCACCGACTGCAACCCCGGCTCCGGCTACTCCTCCTCGATGCCTTTCTGCATCGCCCTCGCCGTCCGCGAGATGCACATGACCCCCGCCGAAGCCCTCTGGTCCGCCACCGCCGGCGGCGCCACCTCCCTCCGCCGCACCGACATAGGCCACCTAACCCCCGGCGCCCGCGCCGACCTCGCCGTCCTGGACGCCCCCTCCCACCTCCACCTCGCCTACCGCCCCGCCGTCCCCCTCATTACCCAAACCTTCATCGCCGGCCGCCCCCTGTCCTAAGGCTGGTGGGCACCTCGTATCTCCACCACTCAGCAAGCCCTGGTCGACCTGGTCCGGCACGCTCAGCGTGAGGCTCATGCGGCCTGACGGAGGTGCTTGGTGAGTGGTGGAGAGACGGTTGCCAGCGCTACCGCTTCCACCACCCACTCCGGCGAGTACATGATGTCCTCCCAGCTGAAGCGGAGCACCGTCCAGCCGCGAATGCTCAGATTCACCTGCCGGCGGCAATCTCTGACGAGCGCGGTGCGGGTGCTGTGGTGTTCGAAGCCGTCAGCCTCCAGATCGATCCGGAGCTGCCGGTGGGCCAGGTCGAGCCGGGCGGAGAACCCGCTGTCCTGAACGACGACCTGCGGCTCGAATCCCTCGATGTCGGCTTCGATGAGGATCGCCCGGAGTGCCGACTCCAGGACGGACTCAGCCCGGCCGTCGGCCAGTGCGACGACCTGCTGGATCCGCTTCCGGTGCGGCCCTCGGAGGTCCGCCGCTGCAGCGAACAGCTCATCCGGATCGACGATGCTCTGGTGCAAGGCCGAGTCGGTGACGGCCAGCGCGTCGCTCAGCGGCAATGTGCGGATACAGTCGAGCACCGTGCGAACCGGGGTGGTGACGTCGCCGATCGACGGTGCCTCCGCCCAGTGCAGAGTGCACGGCAACCCCGCCGAGCGTCGCACTCGCCCTGGCGGGAGGGTCACATGGGGCAGCGTGGGTGTGCTGATGATGTTGATCTTCCAGTGCTGAGCCGCACTCAGATGCGAGACCACACCGCCGTGGCTTCGTGCTGCCGTCAGCGCCGCAGGTGCTTCGGGCAGGGCGTACACCCCCTTGGCCACTCGGCGGATCTGTCCGGCGACCAGGGCAGCCCGGATATGCCGTGCGGGCACAACTGTCCGGAGCTCGGCGAACGTCGCACTGCCACCGTGTCGGGAGAGCACGTCGCCGACGTCTGTCACGTGTCCTAGCCTGCCGGATCTCCGCCTCGAACGTCGGTCAGTATCCACAGGCGTATCCCCACCACTCACCAACGACCGTTCGGCCGGCCGAATCGGCCGTGCCTGAGCGTGGGAGGTTCGGCTGCGACGCGGTTGGTGAGTGGTGGGGGTACGCATACGGTTTCCCCATGCGCGTCTCCATCACTCGCACGATCCAAGGTCAGCTTCCGTATTTCCCTAGCGCCGTTCGGCTGGGGGATGGGCGGGTGCTGGTGGTTTGGCGGGAGGGGTTGGGGCATGTGCGGAGTGTGGGGCGGATCGTGGCGGCGGAGAGTGGGGACGACGGGCGGACGTGGTCGGAGCCGCGGGTCGTGCTGGACACGATGTACGACGACCGGGATCCGATGGTGATGCAGTTGGCCAACGGGGAGATCCTGTTGAGCTGGTTCCAGATCGACTGGTCGGTGCGGCCGTATGTGTGCCCGGGTGTGCTCGTGGCCAGGTCCGTCGATGGGGGTGCGAGCTGGGGTGAGCCGGTGCTGGTCGGGTCCGGGATAGTGCAGGAGACGGATGAGCTGTGGCACGGATTCCGCGCGGGGCACATCGTCGCGCACGGCCAGATCCTGGAGCTCCCGAACGGCGATCTGCTCGTGCCGGTCTACGGGGTGTTCCCGGGTGACCAATGTCACTCGGCGAGTGTGGTCCGCTCGACCGACGGGGGCCGCACCTGGCCGGCCGCGAGCGAGGTCGTGCTGGGACGGCGGGACGATCGCGAGTACGTCGAACCGGTGCTGACGTTGCTCCCTGCCGGTCAAGTAGTCGGTTTGCTCCGCACCGATGAGGAGGCCGAACTGGTCCGCTCCGACGACAACGGCTTCACCTGGTCGGCCCCGGAGCCGTCTGGGTTGTACGCGTCGTCGGCCGACACCTTGACCCTGACGGATGGGGCCGTGCTGGTCGCCTACGGAGATGTCTCCAAGCGCTTCAGCCCGGGCCGTCCGACGGTCGCGACGGTCATCCGCGAACCACTGGGCCCGTGGGACAAGGACCCCGTGCACCCGGTCATCGACGCCGGCCGCAACACCGTCGACCAGTCCAACCCAGCGGTCGTCGAGCTCCCCGCCGACGAACTCCTCATCATCAGCTACGACATCTTCACCCGCGAGATCGTCGGCGAGATCCTCCCGCGCACCGCCCTGTCCTGAACGCCGGGCCTGCCCTGCACCTCGGACCCACTCAGTCGGTGAGTTCCTTAGAGCACAGGGCAGCCGTGATGCCGTCGGGGCGGCGGAGTTTGCCGACCTCGACGAAGTCGCGGCCGGCGTGGAAGGCCAGGGCGGCGACGCTCGGCGGGTCGGAGCGGATCTGGCAGACCAGCCGGTCGAACGGCTTGGCGGCTCGCTCGACCGCGCGGTAGACCATTGTCCCGATGCCCTGCCGGCGGTGTTCCTCGGCTACCACGATCCGGTCCAGGTGCAGGAACCTGTCCGCGTAGGTCTCGGTGAACCACTGGAAGTCGAGGCTGTCGTGGGCCGACCCGGGGGTGAAGGTGAGCACGAACGCGACGACCTCTCCCTCCAGTTCGACGACGACCGCGTGCGCGGCGATCAGCCGGAACCAGTCCAGCCGGTCCGGGCCAAGCGGGTCGACGTGGTCTGCGGCGGCGGCGTTGAGGGCCAGCACCGCGGCCTCGTCGACTGAAGTCATCGGGCGGAGCTTCACTTGCACAGCGTCCCACGGCAACCGCTTGCAGCGGCAGGGGTCCGATCAGGGCAGCACCGGACGGATCCCGGAAAACCCGACCCCGGGGTTGGGAATGACCCGGGCATCGGGCAATGTTGAGCCAGGTGTACTCAAGTCTGCCGGAGCGCTTCCGGCGCTCGATTTGAAACGCTGGTCGCAGACCGGCAACATTGAGTCTGCATCACTCAACTTCGTGGAGGTAAACAGATGGCCCGCGCGGTCGGTATCGATCTCGGTACGACGAACTCCGTCATCGCCGTACTGGAAGGTGGCGAGCCCACCGTCATCCCCAACGCCGAGGGAGCGCGTACGACGCCCTCGGTGGTCGCCTTCGCCAAGAACGGCGAGGTCCTGGTCGGCGAGGTGGCGAAGCGGCAGGCCACCACGAACGTCGACCGCACCATCCGCTCCATCAAGCGCCACATGGGCGAAAACTGGAGCACCACCATCGACGGCAAGAAGTTCACCCCGCAGCAGATCAGCGCCTTCGTGCTGCAGAAGCTGAAGCGGGACGCTGAGGCGTACCTCGGCGAGCAGGTTACCGACGCGGTCATCACCACGCCGGCGTACTTCACCGACGCCCAGCGCCAGGCGACCAAGGAGGCCGGCGAGATCGCCGGTCTGAAGGTGCACCGGATCGTCAACGAGCCGACCGCGGCGGCGCTCGCCTACGGCCTGGACAAAGGTCACGAGCAGACCATCCTGGTCTTCGACCTCGGTGGCGGCACTTTCGACGTGTCGCTGCTGGAGATCGGCGACGGCGTCTTCGAGGTGAAGGCGACCAGCGGTGACAACCACCTCGGTGGTGACGACTGGGACCAGCGGATCGTCAACTGGCTCGTGACCCAGTTCAAGAACAAGAACGGCACCGACCTGTCCGGCGACAAGATGGCCATGCAGCGGCTGCAGGAGGCTGCCGAGAAGGCCAAGATCGAGCTGTCCGCCGCGGCCGAGACCACCATCCACCTGCCGTACCTGAGCCTGACCGACTCCGGCCCGCTGCACCTGGAGGAGAAGCTATCCCGGGCCGAGTTCCAGAAGATGACCAACGACCTGCTGGAGCGCGCCCGCTCGCCGTTCAAGGCCGTCATCAAGGACGCCGGGATCGACGTGTCGAAGATCGACCACGTGATCCTGGTTGGCGGTTCGACCCGGATGCCGGCGGTGGCCGAGTTGGTCAAGGAGCTGACCGGTGGCAAGGACGCGTACAAGGGCGTGAACCCGGACGAGGTCGTCGCGGTCGGCGCCTCCTTGCAGGCCGGTGTGCTGAAGGGTGAGGTCAAGGACGTCCTGCTGCTCGACGTGACGCCGCTGAGCCTGGGCATCGAGACCAAGGGTGGCGTGTTCACCAAGATCATCGAGCGCAACACCACGATCCCGACCAAGGGTTCGGAGATCTTCACCACGGCCGAGGACAACCAGCCGTCGGTGATGATCCAGGTCTACCAGGGCGAGCGGGAGATGGCCCGCGACAACAAGTCGCTGGGCAACTTCGAGCTGACCGGCCTGCCGCCGGCGCCGCGGAATGTGCCGCAGATCGAGGTGTCCTTCGACATCGACGCGAACGGCATCGTGCACGTCAACGCCAAGGACATGGCCACCGGCAAGGAGCAGCGGATGACCGTGACCGGCGGGTCGGCGCTGCCGAAGGACGACATCGACAAGATGGTCCGCGACGCCGAGCAGTACGCGGAGGAGGACCACAAGCGCCGCGAAGCGGTGGAGAACCGCAACCAGGCCGAGAGCCTCGTCTACCAGACCGAGAAGTTCCTGTCCGAGAACGAGGACAAGGTCCCGGACGACGTCAAGACCGAGGTCAAGGATGCCGTCGCCGAGCTGAAGAAGGCGCTCGAGGGTGAGGACGCCGACGTGATCAAGGCCGCGTCGGAGAAGCTCGCCCAGTCCAGCCAGAAGATGGGCGCCGCGATGTACGCGAACGCTCAGGCCGCCGGTGGCAGCTCGTCCGAGGACGGCAGCAGCTCGTCCGACGACTCCTCGAGCAGCAGCTCCGACGACGACGTGGTCGACGCGGAGATCGTTGACGAGGACCGCCCGCAGGACACCCCGAAGGCGGAGGGCGACGCCAAGTGACAGATCGACCGAACGAGCCTGGCAGCGAGTTCGGTGACGGCGAGCCCGTCGTCCGGGACAAGCGCCGGATCGACCCGGAGACCGGCAAGGTGAGGGAGTCTGCCCTTTCGGAGGCTCCCGCCGCCGGCGCCGCTCCGGGCATGCCCGGTACCCCGGGGGCCCAGCCGCCGCGGGACCCGTCCGACCTGATCGGACCGTCGGCCCAGGAGGCCCTGTTGACCGAAGCGCTGGCCGAACGTACCGCGGACCTGCAGCGACTGCAGGCGGAGTACGTGAACTACAAGCGCCGGGTGGATCGCGACCGCGAGGCCAACCGTGAGGTGGTGATCGGCTCGGTGCTGACCGAGCTGCTCCAGATCCTCGACGACGTCGGCCGGGCCCGCGAGGCGAGTGAGCTCGAGGGCGCGTTCAAGGCGGTCGCCGAGTCGCTCGAGCGGGTCACCGAGAAGCTGGGCCTGGTCAAGTACGGCGAGGTCGGCGACCCGTTCGATCCGCGGATCCACGAGGCGCTGCTGCACAACTATTCCGACGAGGTGGACGGTCCGACCGCGACACTGGTGATGCAGCCGGGGTACCGCCTCGGTGAGCGGATCCTGCGACCGGCCCGGGTGGCTGTCTCGGAGCCGACCGAACAGTTGCCGGCCGAGGAGCCGGCCGCTGACGGCCAGGTGACCGAGGGTGTGGTTCTGGATGACGCGGCAGAAGGCACAGATGACACCACCGACCGGTCCGCGGGCAAGCCTGCGGAGTGACGGCGAGAGCGTTCAGGAGGTGAGACGTCGATGAGTACGAAAGACTGGTTGGAGAAGGACTTCTACAAGACGCTCGGTGTCTCCAAGAACGCCGAGGCCGACGAGATCAAGAAGGCGTACCGCAAGCTGGCGCGCAAGTACCACCCGGACTCCAACGCCGGGGACGCGTCCGCGGAGGCCAAGTTCAAGGAGGTCTCCGAGGCGTATGACGTGGTCGGCGACCCTAAGAAGCGCAAGGAGTACGACGAGGCGCGGCGGCTCTTCGGCAGTGGTGGCTTCCGGATGCCGGGCACCAGTGGGACGGCCGGCGGGCAGGGGTTCGGCTTCGACGTCGGCGACCTGTTCAACCGGGCCGGATCCACGGCCGGCGGCGGCCTCGGCGACATCCTGGGCGGCATGTTCGGCGGCGGTGGTGGCCGGACCACGACCACCTCGTCGACGGCGCGGCCACGACGCGGTGCCGACATCGAGACCGAGGCCACTATCGAGTTCGGCGAGGCCGTGAACGGTGTCACCGTCGCACTCCGGATGACCAGTGACGAACCGTGCAAGACCTGCCGCGGCACCGGAGCGAAGTACGGGACGGTGCCGAAGGTGTGCCTGAAGTGCGAGGGCACCGGGATGCAGACCTCGGTCCAGGGCGGCGTCTTCGCGATGACCGAACCGTGCACCGAGTGCAAGGGTCGCGGTCTGGTCGTCGACCAGCCGTGCGAGACCTGCCACGGTTCCGGCCGCGGTCAGTCGAGCAAGACCATGCAGGTCCGGATCCCGGCCGGGGTCCAGGACGGTCAGCGGATCCGGCTCAAGGGCAAGGGCGCGGCCGGCGAACGGGGTGGCCCGGCGGGCGACCTCTACGTCACCGTGCACGTGAACGCGCACCGGATCTTCGGCCGCCAGGGCGAGCACCTGACGCTGACCGTGCCGGTCAGCTTCACCGAGGCGGCGCTGGGTGCCGAGATCAAGGTGCCGACGCTGGACGGGTTGCCGGTCACCGTCCGGATCCCACCCGGTACGGCGAACGGCAGCAAGTTGCGCGTCCGCGGCAAGGGTTCGGTTCGGCGCGACGGCAGCAAGGGCGACCTGCTGCTGGCCATCGAGGTGCAGGTTCCGCACGAGCTGAACGACGAGCAGCGCGCCAAGCTGCTGGAGTTCAGCACGGCGTCGGATCAGCCTGATCTGCGGGCCGGGTTGTTCGGGAGCACGTGATGGGCACCCCGTACGGCCAGGTGCCGACCTGGGACGACCACACCCCGATCTACGTGATCTCGGTGGCGGCCCAACTGGCCGGCATGCACCCGCAGACGCTTCGCCAGTACGACCGGCTCGGCCTGGTGGTGCCGAGCCGGGCGTCCGGCCGCGGCCGGCGCTACTCGGCGTACGACGTGGCGAAGCTGAAGTATGTGCAGCTCCTGTCCCAGGAAGAGGGCGTCAACCTGGCCGGGATCCAGCACATCCTCAAGCTGCAGACCGAGGTGGAGGAGCTGCGCCGCCGGGTCAACCAGCTGCTCGCGGAGGTTCAACGGGGCGTCGGCGCCTCCCGCCGTCCCGCCGCCAGCCGGGTCTTCTCGGCCGGCCCCGCCGGCGACGTGATCGCCATGGGCCGGCAGCAGACCACCACCCGCTGGATCCGCACCCAACCACTAGAACTAGGCCAACGCTGACGGTTTCCCGCTCCCGACTGCAGGGAAGTGTCAGACCAGGCCCTACGCCAACGCTGAACCAGGCGAACGCTTAACTAGGCCAACGCTGAAAGCTCCGGCTGTCTCCCATCCCCCCGGGAGCAGCCGGTCGGCCGGTCGCTCCACCCCCCCGGAGCCCCGGCCCGGGCCAGAGCCCTTCCATCCCCCCGGAAGGTCTGGCCCAGCCGGAGACTCCCGCCCCCCGGGAGTCTCCGGCCCCCGGGGAGACAACTCCCCGATATCTTCCCCCCGAGCCCTCGGCCCAACACCCGGCCGAGGGCTCCCGCATCCCCAGCTGTCGTCCCCACCCCGAACCTGTTGTTCATCTGGTCAGGCTTGCCGGTGGCGTGGCGGCGCATACTCTGGGTTGGTGACGCTCAATTTGCGGAGTGACCGGCTGGTGATCCGGGACTGGGACGAGGCGGACGTCGAAGCGGCGCTGGAGATCTACGGGTCGGCGGACGTCGCGCAGTGGTTGTCGCCGGCGATCGACCGGGTCGACGACCTGCCGGCCATGAAGCAGGTGCTGACCGCCTGGATCGAGGCCCAGCCCAACTTCGTCATCCCGGCCGGCCGCTGGGCCGTGGCCCGCCAGGACACCGGCGAGGTCGTCGGCGGGATGCTGATCCGGCTGCTGCCGCCGTACGAGGAGGACCTCGAGATCGGCTGGCAGTTCAAGCCGTCCGCGTGGGGCTACGGCTACGCGACCGAGGCCAGCCGGACGCTGCTGACCTGGGCGTTCGGGGACGGCTCGGTGGACGAGATCTTCGCCGTCGCCCGGCCCCACAACAAACGCGCCATCGCCACCGCCGGCCGCCTCGGGATGGAGTGGGTCGGCGAGACCGACAAGTACTACGACCTGAACCTGCAGGTCTACCGGCTCCGCGCCGCCGACTTCAAGAAGAAGTCCTGACCCTCGAGCGGCCGCACCGCCTGCAGCACCAGGAACGCGAGCCCGACCAGGACGTACGCCGACCCCACCCACTGGCCCTCCCACGACCAGTGGCGTCCTTCCGGATCCAGCAACGTATGCGGTCCGACCACGAACACCACCAGCACCGTTGCCGAGAGCAACGGCAACCGCAACCTGATCGAGTACAACACCACGATCGACAACGAGACCTTCACCGAGCTCGGCCGCTACGGCACCGGCAAGACGGCCGACGGCGCGGACGAGGACCGGAGTGTGTACTCCGGCGAGGTGTTCCAGTTCGACTCTGGCCGAACTCGGTGGAAGTCGACCCGTTGTTCACCAGCGCGACCGATCTGCGACCGAAGCCGGGCAGCCCTGCCATCGGCCGGGGTGAGGACGCCGGCTTCCCGTACGACCTGGCCGGCAAATCCCTGACCGGCATCACCCAGTGGGACGCGGGCGCTTACCAGTCCTGACACCAATACGCCGGTACGTCGGGGCTCCCGCGTACCGGCGTACCGGCCTCGGGTGGTACCGGCGGTCGGCAGCCTCGACCCGGATTTGGGTCTGACACTGTGTCACGGTCTATCACTGTGAGTGGCGGCTCTCGGTGGAGACCCTGACTTATCCCCAGACTTCGACAGACTTGAGTGGAATGGACTCAACTTTCGGTAGGTTGTAGGCAGTGAAGCTAGTTCGCTGAGTTGGAAAGGCTGGAACCAGATGGATGTTCAACGGTTGACGACGCTGGCCCGGGAGACCCTGTCGGTGGCGATCCGTCAGACCGCCGCGGCGGGTAATCCGACCGTCGAACCGATTCACCTGTTGTCGGCGCTGCTCGCGCAGCCGGAGGGGGCCACCCTCGGTCTGCTCGAGGCCGCGGGCGCCGATCTGGATGCCGTGCGCCGACGCACCGCCGAGCAGCTGACCCGGCTGCCGAAGGCGAGCGGCGGCAGCGTGCAGGCGCCCAGTCTGTCCCCGAAGACGACCGACGTGCTGAACCAGGCGGAGCAGCGCGCCCTCGGTCTGGGCGATGAGTACATCTCAACCGAGCACCTGCTGATCTCCTTGGCCACTGTCGAGGGCACGGCGAAAAGCGCGCTGGACGTCACTCCGGACGCGTTGCTGCAGGCGTTTGACAAGATGCGCGGCAACCGGCGGATCACCTCGCCGGAGGCCGAGGGGACCACCAAGACCCTGGAGAAGTACGGCGTCGACCTGACTGAGGGGGCCCGCGACGGCAAGCTCGACCCGGTGATCGGCCGGGATTCGGAGATCCGCCGGGTGGTCCAGGTGCTGTCACGCCGGACCAAGAACAACCCGGTCCTGATCGGTGAGCCGGGGGTCGGCAAGACCGCGGTGGTGGAAGGGCTCGCCCAGCGGATCGTCGCCGGCGACGTGCCCGAATCGCTGCGTGGCCGGCGGTTGATCAGCCTCGACCTCGGCGCGATGGTGGCCGGCGCGAAGTACCGCGGTGAGTTCGAGGAGCGGTTGAAGGCCGTGCTGACCGAGATCAAGGAGTCGGACGGCCAGATCATCACCTTCATCGACGAACTGCACACCGTCGTCGGCGCGGGCGCGTCCGGTGAGGGCGCGATGGACGCCGGCAACATGCTGAAGCCGATGCTGGCCCGCGGCGAGCTGCGGATGATCGGCGCCACCACCCTGGACGAGTACAGGACTCGCATCGAGAAGGACCCTGCGCTGGAGCGGCGGTTCCAGCAGGTGTTCGTCGGCGAGCCGAGTGCCGAGGACACGATCGCGATCCTGCGCGGTCTCAAGGAGCGGTACGAGGCGCATCACAAGGTGGCCATCTCCGACAGCGCGCTGGTCGCCGCCTCGACCCTGTCGAACCGCTACATCTCCGGCCGCCAGTTGCCCGACAAGGCGATCGATCTGGTCGACGAGGCGGCGTCCCGGCTGCGGATGGAGATCGACTCCTCCCCGGTCGAGATCGACTCGCTGCGGCGGACGGTCGACCGGCTGAAGATGGAGGAGCTCGCGTTGTCCCGCGAGGAGGATCCGTCCAGCCAGGAGCGGCTCGGTCGGTTGCGTGCCGACCTCGCCGACCGCGAGGAGGAGCTGCGTGCGCTGGAAGCCCGCTGGGAGAAGGAGAAGTCCGGCCTGAACCGGGTCGGTGAGATCAAGGAGCGGATCGACGAGCTGCGCGGCCAGGCCGAGCGCGCCCAGCGCGACGGCGAACTGCAGCGCGCCTCCGAGATCCTGTACGGCGAGATCCCCGAACTGACCAAGGAGCTGGAGGCGGCCGCGGCCGAGCCCGAGGTGACCGACGGTCCGGACGCGATGGTGAACGAGGAGGTCGGCCCCACCGAGATCGCCGAGGTGATCGCGATGTGGACCGGGATCCCGACCGGCCGGCTGCTCGAAGGCGAGACCGGCAAGCTGCTCCGAATGGAGGACGAGCTGGGCCGACGGCTGATCGGCCAGCGCAAGGCGGTCAAGGCCGTCAGCGACGCGGTCCGCCGGGCCCGGGCCGGCATCTCCGACCCGGACCGCCCGACCGGGAGTTTCCTGTTCCTCGGCCCGACCGGTGTCGGCAAGACCGAGCTGGCGAAGGCGCTGGCGGACTTCCTGTTCGACGACGAACGCGCGATGGTCCGGATCGACATGTCGGAGTACGGCGAGAAGCACAGCGTCTCCCGCCTCGTCGGCGCCCCACCGGGGTACGTCGGGTACGAGGAGGGCGGCCAGCTGACCGAAGCCGTCCGCCGCCGTCCGTACTCGGTGATCCTGCTCGACGAGGTGGAGAAGGCGCACCCCGAGGTCTTCGACATCCTCCTGCAGGTGCTGGACGACGGGCGGCTGACCGACGGCCAGGGCCGGACGGTCGACTTCCGCAACGCGATCCTGGTCCTCACCAGCAACCTGGGTTCGGCGTACCTGGCCGACCTGACCATCGACGACCAGGTCAAGCGCGACCAGGTGATGACGATCGTGCGGCAGTCGTTCAAGCCCGAGTTCCTCAACCGGCTGGACGAGATCGTCCTGTTCGACGCGCTCGGCAGCGAGGAGCTGACCCAGATCGTCGCCCTCCAGATCAACGCCCTGCAGAAGCGCCTCACCGACCGCCGGATCACCCTGGACGTCGGCGAGGACGCGCTGGAGTGGCTGGCGATGACCGGCTACGACCCGGTGTACGGCGCCCGCCCGCTCCGCCGCCTGGTCCAGTCCGCCATCGGCGACGAACTAGCCCGCGGCCTCCTCGCCGGCGCCATCCGCGACGGCGACACCGTCCACGTCCGCCTCAGCGAAGCCAAAGACACCCTCGAACTCACCGGCAACTGACGGTCGGCTGAACGGCCGGGCACCTTCGGGTTCTCCGGCCGTTTCGCCTATCTGCGAGGATCGACCCCAACAGGTGGAAGGACTCGCCCCATGACCGACCAACCGGGCAACCCCCCGGCCGACGACCAGCCCCGCCCCGGCGACACACCCCCCGCGGACGCACAAGGGGCAGCTCGCCGGCGTGAGCCTGCGGCCGGTCAGCAGCCTGAGCCTGCGGCCGGCCACCAGCAAGAACCTGCGGCAGGCCAGCAGGGTGAACCTGAAGGTCCTGGCCCGTACCAAGGCGTTTTCGGCTCACCGGGCCAGCCCGGTCCCACCGGACCCGGCGCGCCCGGCACCAACCCTCCACCCGCCGACCGCCCCGGTCCCTACCCCGGCGCGTTCGGCCAGCCCAACGCGCCGACCAACCAGCCTGGGCCCCCGTTCGGCACGTTTACCCCGGGTTCGGGTTCCTTCGGTCCGCCGCCCAGCCAACCCGGCACCGGATACGGCCCGCCAGGCACCCCCTTCCCCCAGCAGCCGAGCCCGTACGCCTACCAGCCGATCACCCCGGCCCCGCCGAAACAGGTCACCATCGCCGCCACCATCTCCTTCGGGCTCGGCGGCCTCAGCGTCCTCCTCGGCCTGTTCTCGCTCACCTCGGCCGGCGAGCAGATCTCCGAGATCCTCACCGGATCCTCCGGCAGCCAGGGCGTGGTCGTCGTCGCGATCCTGATCTCTGCCGTCGCCTACATCCTCCCGGCGATCTTCGTCCGCAAACGCCGCGCCTGGGCCCGCACCATGCTCATCGTCGTAGCCGCCATCGGCATCGCCGGCGGCCTGATGGCCCTCCCCGGCAGCATCCTCGGCCTGGCCATCCACGCCACCCTCCTGATCCTCCTTCTCCAACAACCCACCAAACTCTGGTTCCAGCACCGCTGACCAACGGCAACAGAAGGAGGCAACGAAAAGCAACCGTTGCCTCAAGCACCAATCCTCGCGCACCACACGCCCACCTGTCAGGGCCAACGCGAACCTGCGTCGATGTGCCCCGAGGTTGCCCCACCTTGCCCCCCGAATGGCGCACAACTTGGCGGCCCAGCTGCCTGCACAATCCGTTGGTGCGAAGAACAAAACCCGCTGACTTCACCTTGTTCGCCTGGGTGGATGAGTCCGTCATCGTCGGCGACGGGCTTCTGCCGGGTAGCTATACGTTGGCTGCCGTCGTGGCTGATGCCGCCGATCTCGAGCGTCTCAGGGAGGACCTCAAGGCGCTTACCGGCAAGGGAGTCGTGCGGCTGCACTGGAACGCCGAATCCGACAAACGACGCGACCAGATCGCCCAGGCGGCTGCCGCGCTGGACATCGCCGCGATCGTGGTCGTCGGGGCTCCCGTGCACAGGTTGAAACAAGAGCGGGCTCGCCGATGCTGCCTGGAACTGCTGCTCTACGAGCTCGACCAGTTCGGAGTCAGCCGTGTGTGGCTGGAGTCGCGTGCGCCGGCGCAGGATCAACGCGATCGGCGACTGGTCGACAGTGCCCGTGGCAAAGGCCTTATCTCGCGCGAGCTGCCGATCGACTTCGCCCGGCCGTTGCAGGAATCGATGCTGTGGCTCCCGGATGTGGTGGCAGGGGCAGCGACCTCAGCCGCGCTCGGCGAGCCGCGCTGGTTGCTGGCGATGTCCGAGATCGTCACCATACATCGTGTGATTGTCCGCTGAAAGCGCGAAAGCTGGGCCCCGTCATCCGGCGGGAATCCCAGCTTCACTTCTCTCCAAGCAGCACCTGGTGAGCTGTCTCGATTCTTGCACAGAGTTTGCTCGGCGTCATGCCTGTTGGGGGAACTGCCCCAGGTTGCCCTGAGATGCCCTTGGCCCGAGGGTCAGAGTTGGGTTAGGCGGGTTAGGGCTTCTTGGAGGATGTGCGGTTGTTTGCAGAAGGCCCAGCGGACCAGGGGGCGGCCCGATTCGGTGTTGTCGTAGAAGACTTGGTGGGGGATGGCTACTACGCCGGCGCGGTCGGGGAGCATGCGGCAGAAGTCGATGCCGTCGGTGTAGCCGAGGGGGCGGACATCGGTGGTGACGAAGTAGGTGCCCTGGGGGCGGTGGACTTCGAAGCCGAGGGATTCGAGGCCGTCGCAGAGGAGGTCGCGGCGGGCCTGCAGGTCGGCGCGCAGCGCGTCGAAGTACTCGTTGCCTAGGGCAAGTGCATTGGCGACGGCGGGCTGGAAGGGGGCGCCGGAGGTGAAGGTGAGGAACTGCTTCGCGGTGTTCACCGCGGTGACCACCGACGGGGAGCCGGTGATCCAGCCGATCTTCCAGCCGGTGACGGAGAAGGTCTTGCCCGCGCTGCTGATGGAGACCGTTCGGTCCGCCATGCCGTCGTACGACGCGAGCGGGTGGTGCTGGAGTTCGTCGTAGATCAGGTGCTCGTACACCTCGTCGGTGATGACGACCAGGTCGTGTTCGATCGCGAGGCCGGCGATGCCGCGGAGTTCGGGGTCGGTGAGGACGGAGCCGGTCGGGTTGTGCGGGGAGTTGATCAGCAGGACCTTGGTGCGCGGGGTGACGGCGGCGCGGAGTTCGTCGAGGTCGAGGCGGTAGTCGGGGGCGCGGAGCGTGACCGGGACCCGGTGACCGCCGGCCATCGCGATGCCCGCGGCGTAGGAGTCGTAGTACGGCTCGAGGGCGATGACCTCGTCACCCGGTTCGACGTACGCGAGCAAGGCGGCGGCGATCGCCTCGGTGGCGCCGGTGGTGACGAGGACCTCGGTGTCGGGGTCGTACTCCAGGCCGTAGAACCGCTTCTGGTGGTCGACGATTGCCTGGCGGAGGGTGGGGACGCCGCGGCCGGGCGCGTACTGGTTCGCGCCGGCGCGGATGGCGGCGATGGCGTCCTCGAGCAGAGAGTCGGGGCCGTCGGTGTCGGGGAATCCCTGGCCGAGGTTGACCGAGCCGGTCCGCGCCGCGAGGGCGGACATCTCGGCGAAGATGGTCGTCCCGAGTCCGGTCAGCCGCTGAGCGTGTTCGCGCATGCCCCGACCCTAACCCCGCGAAGCAGGATCCCGGCCGAGACGTCCACTCCAGCAGCCGCGCGCGGTGCGTCGTACGGGACTAGTTCCAAGGGGAAGGTGGGGGTGGGGGTACGACGGGTGGGCGGTCTTCGCACCAGGTGGCGTTGGTCCAGCCGCCGTCGTTGCCGTCAAGGAGGCGTACGTCGAACTCGGGTGGGCCGTTGAAGTGGAAGGTGCCGCAGTTGTTGACGAACGGTGCACCCACATGACGGGCGTCCACGTTCTCGAAGGTGGCCCAGCCGCCGACGCGGGCGTTCACCACATTCGTACCCGTACCGTCCACGCGGACGTTGCGCACGGCAACGTTCGTGATCCCGTAGTCGTCCTTCACCGGCCAGTCGACCACGAACATGAACGCGTTGTACGTCGAGTCCAGGAACGCGCTGTCGGTGATCTCGATCTGACCGGCCATGTCGGCCTGCAACGCATAGAGCCAGATCGCGCCCAGCCCGAGGTTCCAGTTGAGATCCCGCGGACCACCTCGGACGGTCGTGTTCCGGGCGAAGGCCAGTGTCCCTTCGAACGGCGTCGCGTTGAATCGTGAGCCGGCGTGCAGCGTCGAGCCCTCACGGATCGGGTCGGCGACGAGGTTGTCCGTGACGGCGTTGTCGCGGCCGCCGTAGATCGCGATGTTGTTCGCGAGCACCGGCGTCTGGACGGTGTTGTGGTCGTAGACGTTGTCGTGGTTGACCAGGCCCTCGGCGTTCGACTCGGACCACATCGCGAGGCCGTCGTCGCCGGTGTTGCGGATGAAGTTGTTGGTCGCGCGGACGTTCGAGACACCGAGATGGAGATTGATCGCGTCCGCGACCTGGTCGACGATGATCGAGTTGCGGATCAGCAGGCCGTCCATCGGGCCGTCGAGCCAGATCCCGACCTTGGTGTGATGGATGTACAGGTTCTCGATGATCGAGCCGCCGCCGATCGCCCCGCCGATGCCGTTCACCTGGTCGGTGTCGATCCGCTCGCGCACGTCACTCTCGATCGCGAAGTCGGCCAGGTGCACCTTGGTGCTGCCGCCGTCGGCCGCGTACTTGCCGTAGAACCCGGGCGCGCTGTGGACGGACTTGTCCGGCGCCGGTTCGGGCAGCGGGAGGACCGATCCCTTGATGGTCGTCCACCAGTTGCCGGCGCCGCGGATGGTGATGCGGTCGACGATGATGTGCCGGTTCACCTGGTACGTGCCGGGCGGGATGAAGACCGACCAGCCGAGTCTCTTCGCGACCGCGATGGTCCGCTCCATCGCCGGCGCCGCGTCGTACCGGCCGGTCGGATCGGCGCCGAAAAGCCTGACGGACAAGGACTTCGGCGGCTGCTTCACGGGTGCGCCGACGAGCTCGAAGTCGGCGAGGTCGAGCACGTACCACGCGGCCGGCGTGGTCCGCGGTACGGCGAACCGCACCCGGTCGCCGGCCTGGTACGTCTTGCCGAGCATCGACCGCTGCTCGTCGTAGAAGTGGTTCGGCCGGAACGGTTTGGCGACCGGGTCGGGTTCGGGCTTCCACCAACCGGGGATGGGGTCGACGTTCGGGTCGTTGGAGAACGGATACATGCCGTAGAGCCAGGCGTACTCCGAGGTCAGGGTCATCGTCTGCTTGCGTTTGCCGTTGACCGTGACGTCGAGGGGTGCGCGCATTCCACCGCCGGTGGGCGTGTCCGGGATGCTGTAGCGCAAGGTGAGCGCGTTCGCCGGCCGGGTCAGGGTGAACTCGACGTACTGCCCAGGAGTCAGCCGTACTGCGGTGCGCCCGGAAGCCTCGGCGGGCAAGGTGTAGGCCTCGCGACTCGGGCCGATCTTCTCGCCGGTGGTGAACGCGTTCTCGGCCTCCTGCTCGACGAACGCGACGGTCGCACCACGCCCCTCGACGAGTGCGGGATCAAGACCGGCCCGGGTGACCTTCGGTGCCGGTCGAGGAGGGTTGGTGGCGGTCGCGGTCAGCGCGGGCGTGGCGAGCAGA
Organism: Kribbella caucasensis; assembly: GCF_004361855.1. GTDB lineage: Bacteria > Actinomycetota > Actinomycetes > Propionibacteriales > Kribbellaceae > Kribbella > Kribbella caucasensis. The sequence continues at coordinate 320,410 of NZ_SNWQ01000001.1, read as the reverse complement.
GCGCCGATCAGGGCGCCGGCCAGGGCGTTCCGGCGGTGACGGGGCAAGGGAATCCGGTGCACGGCGACATCCCCCTCGGGATCACGGCCGCCTCAGGGTAGGCAGGTCCGCTTGGCAGCGGACGATACGCAGACCGACGATCCACTGCAAGATCTCGACAGGGGAGAGAAAGAATCGGGCACAGGTGAAGCGCGGGTTGGCGGTGGGCGGACCGCCACACCATCAAAGGTGCGAGCCCGGGGCCGCGCCGAGCGGGAGCGCGTTGCGCTGGCGGCGATTGTGATGGCGTGGCGGTCCGGGCCCGGGGCGCCAGGTCAGTCTGGGAGGGCTACCTGGGGGTCGGGGCGGAGGGCTCGGAGCCAGAGTTCGGTTTGGGCTATGTGGGCGGAGGCGGCGGTTGCGGCGGCGGCCGGGTCGCGGTTGGTGATGGCGGCGAGGATGGCGCGGTGGCCGCGGTCGCTGGTCTGTTTGATCGCCTCGAAGTCCTCGCCCGGTTCGAAGATCCGGTAGTGGCCGCCGCGGCCGCGGATCACGCCGGTGAGTGCGGTGACGGTCGGGTTGCCGCCGGCCGTGCAGATCGCGCCGTGGAACGCGGCGTCCAGTTTCTGGATGTCGGCCGCGTCGGTGGTCGCCTCCAGTTGGTCGAGGATCTCGCCGAGCTGGTCCGCCAGGTCCGGGTCCTGGCGGGCGGCGGCCGCGGCGGTCGCGTGCGACTCGAGGATCCGGCGTACCTCCATCAGTTGCAGCACGCCTTCGAGCGGGATCAGCTCGACCGACAGGGAGAACCGGCTGATGATCTCGGCCGGGTCCAGCGCCGAGACGTAGGTGCCGGAGCCGTGCCGGGACTCGATCACGCCGAGTGCCGCGAGCGAACGGACCGCCTCCCGCAGCGAGCTCCGGGACACGCCGAGGTGGTCGCACAGCTCCGGCTCCGGCGGGAACTTCGCGCCCGGCCCGAGTGCGCCGGACGCGATCATCTGCCGCAGGCCGGTCAGCGCCTTGTCGGTGGCTGCCATACCGCACCTCCTCTTCCGAGTAACCCTAAGTCCTCAGACCACTTACGGTCACATATCCACCAAGTCCTTGTCGACTCAGCGCAAAACTGGCTAATGTTCCGGAAACAGGCGCCCAACTCATCTGATGTCAGAACGAAGTCCCCCTGGCATCGTCCCCCTGGCCCACATCCCCTGAGGAGAAGTGCCGATGCGTCACCGACAGATGCTCGCACCAATCGCTGCGGTCCTGGCCGCGGCCACGCTGGTAGTGACCGCCTGCGGTCCGGGTCCGGCCGAGAAGGCCGACGGCGAGGTCCGGCTGCAGATGGTCGAGAGTCTGACCAACCCGACCCGGACCACGTTGCTGAAGAAGCTGATCGCCGACTTCGAGGCGAAGAACTCCGGCATCAAGGTCCAGCTCATCTCACCGCCGACGAACCAGGCGGACCAGAAGATCCAGCAGATGCTCCAGTCCGGCCAGGGCGTGGACGTGCTGGAGGTCCGCGACACCACCGTCGGACCGTTCTCGACGAACAAGTGGATCTACGACATGGCTCCCGACCTGAAGGGCTGGGACGGCCTCGAAGCGCTCACCCCGAACGCCCTCAAGGTGACCCAGCAGGGCGGCAAGTCGTACATGGTCCCGTACGGCTTCTACGGGCTGTCGCTGTTCTACCGCAAGGACCTGGTCCAGCAGGCCGGGTACAGCGGTCCGCCGAAGAGCTGGGCCGAGATGGTCGAGCAGGCGACGAAGATCAACGACCCGTCGAAGAACCGGTACGGCTACTCGTTCCGCGGCGGACTCGGTGCCGGCGGCAACGCGGTCGCGATCATCTCCGGCTACGTGATCGACGAGATCAACCGGGACAACGCGTTCAAGCTGACCAGCGGCAAGACGATCTTCTCCTCGCCCAAGGCCGTCGACGCGCTCAACCTGTACCTCGACCTGTTCAAGAACGCCTCCCCGAAGTCGTCGGTCAGCTGGGGCTACCCGGAGATGGTGCAGGGCTTCACCTCCGGCACCACCGGGTTCCTGCTGCAGGACCCCGAGGTGATCGCCACGGTCCGCGAGTCGAAGACGATCAAGGAAGACCAGTGGGACACCGCGCCGCTTCCCGTCGGCCCGACCGGCAAGGCGGCGCAACCCCTGGCGAACGCGGGCTGGGGTGTCGCCGAGGGCAGCAAGAACAAAGAAGCGGCGGTGAAGCTGGTCAAGTTCCTCACCTCGGGCGACGCGGCGATGACGTTCTCCAAGGAGAACAGCCTGGTCCCGATCCTGAAGTCCGCCGCTGACGACCCGTTCTTCAAGGACGGCCCGTGGGCGTCGTACGTCGCGATGAACTCGTCGCCGGACACCTACATCGTGGTCACCCAGCCGCGCGGTGTGGCGTGGTCGACCGAGTGGGGCAACAAGTCGGACGCCGACGTACAGAAGCTCATCACCGGTAAGGCGCAGCCCGCGGAGATCCTGAAGAGCTGGGACGAGTACTGGACGAAGAAGTGGGCCGGGAACTGAGCACATGTCAGTGACCGACACAGACCGGCCGACGGCCACGGGCGGACGCAGTACGCCGAACCCCAGGCCGCGGCCGGTCGGAGGGCGACGGCCCTTCACCGGGCGGACGGCGTTGGTGCTGCTCGCGTTCATGCTGCCCGCGATCGTGTTCGTCGGGTTGTTCACCTACTACCCGTTGCTGAGCGGCATCCAGATGGCGTTCCGCAACTACAACCTGAACGACCTGTCCGACACGTCTTGGGTCGGGTTGCAGAACTTCCGCACCCTGCTGGACGACGAGATGTTCCGCGGCACAGTGCGGAACTCGGTCGTCTGGGTAGTCGGGTCGCTGGTGCCGCAGTTCCTGATCGGCTTCACGATGGCGCTGTGGTTGCGGCGGAGGTTCCGGTTCCGCGGGGCGTACCAGGCGCTGGTGTTCTTCCCCTGGGCGGTTTCCGGGTTCCTGATCGGGATCCTGTTCCGCTGGATGTTCAACGGCGAGTTCGGCGTGGTCAACGACCTGCTGATGAAGGCGAACCTGATCGACACCCCGGTGCCGTGGCTCGCGGACGCGAAGTACGCGATGTTCGCGGTGATCGTCGCGAACGTCTGGTACGGCGTGACGTTCTTCGCGATCATGATCCTGGCCGCGCTCCAGTCGGTGCCGCACGAGTTGTACGAGGCGTCCGCGATCGACGGGGCCGGCAAGGTGCGGACCCTGTTCTCCATCACGATCCCGTCGATCCGTACGACGCTCGCGCTGACCGTGCTGTTGCGGGTGATCTGGATCTTCAACTCGCCCGAACTGATCTTCGGGATGACCGGTGGCGGTCCCGCGAACGAGACGCACATCGTCACGTCGTACATGATCCAGGTGACCCAGGAGGGCGACTACGGCCGCGCCTCGGCGATGGGCGTGATGGTCGTGTTCGTGCTGCTGCTGTTCGCGATCTTCTACCTGCTCGCGGTCCGGCCGAAGAAGGCGATGCGATGATCAACGATTACAGCCTGGCCGGCCGGATCGCGCGAATCACCGGTCTGGGGCTCTGCCTGGTCTTCACCCTGTTCCCGCTCTACTGGATCCTGGTTACGTCCTTCAAGGATCCGGGCACGATCTTCGCGTATCCGCTGCGGTACTGGCCGACGCAGTTCTCGCTGGCCAACTACCAGGGCCTGTTCGAGCAGTCGAACTTCGCGATCTACCTCGGCAACAGCCTGATCGTGTCGACGGTCGCGGCTGCCCTTGCGACGGTGGTGTCGCTGCTCGCGGCGTACGTGCTGGCGCGGTTCGAGTTCGTCTCCAAGGGCGCGGTGATGGGGGCGTTCCTGGTCACCCAGATGATCCCGGGGTTCATCGCGCTCGGGTCGCTCTACATCCTGATGACGAGGATGTACCTGGTCGACAGCCGGTGGGGTCTGGTGCTCGTGTACGTCGCGGTGTCGATCCCGCTCTGCACGGTGATGTTGCGCGGGTTCTTCGAGAACGTCCCCGCGTCACTCGAGGAGGCCGCGATGGTGGACGGCTGCTCGCGGTTGTCGGCGCTGTTCCGGGTCCTCGTCCCGGTGATGACGCCCGGCATCGCCGCGTCGTACATCTTCAACTTCGTCAACTGCTGGAACGAGCTCTTCCTGTCCGTGACGCTGCTCAACAGCGACAGCAACAAGACCGTCCCCGCGGCGCTGAACGGCTTCATCTCCAGCTTCAACATCGACTGGGGTTCGATGTCGGCCGCCGCCGTACTGTCCATCGTCCCCACGATGATCCTGTTCGCCTTCGCCAGCCGCTACATCGTCCAGGGACTCACCGCGGGTGCCGTGAAGGAGTGACCAACCGCCTCCGGCCGCCCAGGGTGACAGACTGGGGGAGGCGGCGACGGGAGGACAGGAACTGTGGCGACTGCGTTGGTGACCGGGGCCAGTGTGGGGATCGGGCGGGCGTTCGCGGAGAAGCTCGCGCGGGAGGGGTACGACCTGGTGCTGGTGGCGCGGGACGAGGCGCGGCTGAAGGAGGTCGCGACCGAACTCACCAGGTTGCACGGGGTGGCGTGTGAGGTGCTGCCTGCGGACCTGACCGAGCCGGAGCAGCTTGCCGTGGTGGAGGAGCGGTTCCGGACCGGGCCGATCGAAGTACTGGTGAACAACGCGGGTTTCGGGCAGAAGAAGCCGTTCTGGGCGAATCCGGTCGAGCAGGAGGAGAAGCAGCTCGACCTGCTGGTCCGGGTGGTACTCCGGCTGACGCACGCGGCGGTGCTGCCGATGATCGAGCGCGGATCGGGTGCGGTGGTGAACGTGTCCTCGATCGCCGGTTTCGTACCGCGCGGGACGTACAGCGCGCACAAGTCGTGGGTGACCAACTTCTCGTCCGGACTCGCGGTCGAGCTGCACGCCAAGGGGGTCGCCGTGATGGCGCTCTGCCCGGGATTCGTGCACACCGAGTTCCACACCCGGATGGACCTGGACAAGACGATCATCCCGTCGTTCATGTGGCTGGACGCGACCGAAATGGTCGACGCCGCCTGGGCCGACCTGATGCGCGGCAAGCCGATCTCGATCCCGACCTGGCGGTACAAGGCCATCTCGTTCGCCGCCCGCTACATCCCCCGCACCCTGATCGCCCGCGTCTCCACCATCGGCCTCGACGGCCGCCGTCGCGCCTGACCCAGGCCTGACCCAAGACACGGCTCAAATCCCGGACCAACCAAAGCCGGCTCGCTAGCGTCCATCAAGCGACGGATCTACGAGCAGAAGGTTGGCGGACATGTTCACACGGGGATGGGGCAGTACTCGGCCGTTGGCCGCGGCTGGTCTGGCGACGATGGGTCTGCTTCTGGTGGCCTGTGGCAACGACTCCGACGCGGGCGGCGGCACCACGACACCGCCACCCAGTACGCCGGCCTCGCCCACCTCGACCCCGACCGGCGGCACGCCTAGCACGCTCGCTCCCACCCAGACCCCCAGCGCGACCCCGACGCCGACCGGTACGCCGAGCACCAAGCCGACCCAGCCGCCGGTCGAGACGCCGACCCCGGCCAAGCCTCGCCGGCTGACCCCGTCGATGCTGCTCACCGGCGGCGAACTCGCCAAGGCCGACCCCAAACGCGACTGGGCCGCCACCGACGGCGCTGCCAGTACGCCGATCTGCGGCCGCTCCTCGACCCGCGGCGACAACGTCCTCGGTGCACTCAGCCGCAACTTCGCCAACGGCCTCGACGCGTCCGGCGGACAGTGGCTCACCCGGTACGCCGACGCCCGCACCGCCACCGCGGCGTACGACAACATTGTCGCCACCATCAAGTCCTGCAAGGCGGCCCGTCCCGCGCCGACCCACGCGAGGAAGCTGACCGAGAACCGCACCATCGCTCTCGGGGACGCCACCACCATCCTCCGCTGGTACGACTACCCGCTTCCGTCCGACCCGGGCAGCGAAGACGGCGGCTTCCCGTACGCGGTCACCCGCAAGGGCCTCGTCGTCTCCGTCCTTGCCTTCCGCGAAATGGGCCCAGGCGTGAAGCCCGCCAACTTCGAACGCATCACCCGCACCGCCGCCACCCACCTGCCCTGAGCACCCGCGAGGTGGCCGGCGCTCGCCGGCCCTGAGGAGACGCGAACACTCGGCAGCCGGCGCTTGCCAGGACCGGGCCGGTTTACGCTGTGCGCGGTTCACCATGTCCAGCGCAGATGAAACCATCGCCGAGGCCGCCGGAGTCGCCCAGCTCCTGCGGCGCTTCCGCAAGCGCTCCGGTCTGACCCAGGAGGCGCTCGCCGAGCGGAGTGGTCTCAGTGTCGAGGGCATCCGGGCGCTGGAAGGTGGACGCCGGCGGCATCCTCGGGTGCAGACGGTCGAGGCGTTGATCGATGGGCTGCGGCTGCCTGAGAACGACGCCGGTCTGTTCCGGCAGACCGCCCGGCGCGTCGATGGCGAACCGGGGATCCCGCGGCAGCTTCCCCCACCGATCGCCGATTTCACTGGTCGCGCAGACCGGCTCGACGAGTTGCTGCGGATCCTGCGAGAGCCGCAGGCGGTCTCGCCAGCGGTGGTCGTGTCCGCGATCGGCGGGATGGGTGGAGTCGGCAAAACCACCCTCGCGGTACACGCGGCTCAGCTGGTCGCCGACGACTTCCCGGACGGCCAGCTCTACTTGAACCTCCGAGGCGGAACCGCCGAACCACTGAGTGCAGCGGAGGCACTCCAGGCCCTGCTCCAAACCTTGGGCGTACCACCCGCCGGGCCCTCGATCGATCAGCAGGTCCTCGCCGCGCGCTATCGGACCGCCCTGGCCGGCAGACGGATGGTGCTGCTCCTCGACGATGCCGCGAACGCCGATCAGGTGTTGCCGCTGATGCCCGGTACGGCGGGGCCGGTCGTGGTGATCACCAGTCGGCAGGAGCTCTCCGCCCTGCCCGGGGTTCACCATCTGCATCTCGACGTGATGACCGAGGCCGAAGCGCTCAAGTTGTTCGGTGAGGTGGTCGGACACGACCTGGTGGCCGAGCAGCCGGAAGCCTCGGTTCAGGTGGTACACCGCTGCGGTCTGCTGCCGCTGGCGATCAGGATCGCGGGTGGCCAGCTCAGCCGCCTCCAACACGAGTACGGGGCCGGTGGGCTCGAGGAATTGGCCGCGCGACTCGCGGACGACGCGGACCGGTTGGACATGCTCACGACACCGGATGTGGGAGTCAGGCGGAGCATCATGCTGTCGGTCGCCGCGTTGGCGTCCGGCGATCCGGCGAGGGACGTCCCGGTCACCACGTACGCCGGCGCGCGACGTACCGCAGCCGAGGCGTTCGGCTGTCTGGCGCTCTTCGACGGTGATCGGTTCCCGCTCCGCGCCGCCGCGAAGGTGCTGGAGCTCCCGATGGAAGCGGCCGAAAACCTGCTCGAGCACCTGGTCGACGTACACCTGCTGGAAAACCCGGCCCTGCACCAGTACCGGATGCACGACCTGGTTCGCGACGTCGGGCGGGAGCTCGCCACGACCGAACTGGACGAGTCGGCCCGTGCCGACGTACGCCGGCGTGAGTTCGACTGCTATCTCGCCATGCTCTGGCGGTACGACGACCTGACTCCGCCGGGGGACGCCTGGCGGCCGCCGGACGGACGTGGTTGGTCAGCGGACGCCGAGGACGTGGTGGAGCGAAGCCAGGTGATCGAGTGGCTCGAGGCCGAACTCCCCAACGTGGTCAGGCTGGTTCGCGGGTTAGCGGCGGGCAGTGCCGAAGACCAGGTGGCCGCCGTACGGATGGCGCTGGGCATGTGGCGGGTGGCGATCACACTGGTGCGTTTCGGCGAGGCTCGGGAGGCGCTGACCCTGGTGGTCGGGCTTCCGATCGATAAGGACACCAAACTCGAGTGGACCTTGGTGTATCGGACCGGAGCCCTGTGCGATGGCCTTGGCCTGTATGAGGAAGGGCTGTACTGGCGTCGGCTGGCTCTGCCGGTGGCCCGCGAGCTGGCAGATCCGACCAGTCTGGCGGCGACCTTGATCGATGTCGGTTACGGCCTGGGGCGGGTTGGAAGGGCTGCTGAGGGATTGGCCTTCGCCGAGGAAGCCCTCGCGGTCATCGAGCGGTTCGAGGTGCACATCTTCGAGGTCGGCGGCCTGGTGGCGGTGGGCGCGTTGGCCGGCTGGCTTGGGGATCTGGCCCGTCAGCGGAGTGCGTTCGATCGAGCGATCTCGCTGATGTCGGCCCGCTCGAAGCCGGTCAGCGCGGTCGTCCACCGGAACTTGATCGGCCGATCGCTGCAGGAGAGCGGGCAGTACGAGGCGGCGCTCTCCGTCCTGACCGAAGCGCTGACTCAAGCTCGTGCCCTCCAGGCCGAGGTGATCGAGTCGGACAGCCTGCTGGAACTCGGCTGCACCTGGTTGGCCTTGGGTGAGCAAGCTCAGGCGCGCGAGGTGTTGACCGCCGGTTTGGAGATCGCCGTCCGCTATCCCGCCGACCATCGTGAAGGCGCTCTTCGGCATCAGTTGGGCCTCGCCCTGACGGCGCTGGGTCTGCTGGATGAGGCGCGACAGGAGTGGGAGCAAGCGAACATGCTCTATCAGCGGATGGCCGATCCACGGGCAAAGGAAGTACGGGAGCTGCTGGACGAGACAGGCGACCGCGAATAGATCAGAGGCGGTGAGCTGCCTCTGACAAGGCGGCCAAGGTTGCGGCGATCAGCGGGTGGTCGGCCCGGCTGGGACGCGTGGCGGCGTACACCCGGCGGACCGGTACCGGGGCTTCGAGCTGCCGGACGACGGCCTTGCCCGGATCCGGGAGGGCGAGCTGTGGTACCAGCGAGACGCCGGCGCCGGCGGCGACCAAAGCGGCGACCGCGCGGAAGTCGTCCGAGTGGTGCACGATCCGCGGTTGGAAGCCGGCCTGTTCGCAGGCCAGCAGGACGACGTCCCGGATCGGGTTGCCGGCCGACGTCATCACCCAGTCGTCGGCGGCGAGGGTGGTGAGGTCGAGCGAGTCGGCCTTCGTCATCGGATGGTCCGGCGGGATCAGGGCGACGAAAGGCTCGGAGTACAAGGGGATTCGGGTCAGCCTGGCGTCGTCGGGAGCGGGTGATCCCCGATGCTCGACGGCGACGGCCAGCTCGACCTCGCCGTCGAGGAGTTGGGTGACGGCCTGGTGTCCCTCGGCATCCCGTACGACGAGTCGCAGGCCGGGAGTGGTCTCGCGGAGCCGGGCCAAGGAAGGGGCCACGAGCAAGCTGATCGCGCTGGCGAACGCGGCGACGCGGATCTCGCCGGTGGCGCCGTCGGCATGCAGTCGCATCGCCTCTTCGGCGCGTTCGACCTCGGTGAGAATCGTGTCGGCGTGGGTGAGCAGGAGGCGGCCGGCCGAGGTGATCGCGACCCGGCGGCCGCGGCGTTCGAGCAGTTCCTGGCCGACCTCGCTCTCCAGTGCGGCCAGTTGCTGCGAGACCGCCGAGGGAGTCAGGTGCAGCACCTCGGCGGCCGCGGTCACGGTGCCGTGATCAGCAAGCGCCCGCAGTACGCGCAACCTTCGCACTTCGATCACGGGGCTCAGCTTCGCACGGTTCGGTCCCGCCCGATCGAATGAGGCGCCGGAACCCGACCGACAGCCGGGGGAAGTGGCGCCGCGGCTGGGATGGCTCCCAGGGGACGACCGGGGCGTCGGGCAGCGCGGACTGGGCGTCGCGAGCGACCTTCTCGATGACGCTGTAGGGGAAGAGGTACATGGTGTGGTTCCTTTCGTCGTTTCGACCGTAGGTTCCGGCACCTTGATGCGTCCAATGAAAGTTCTGGCCATAGTTGATGCGGCTGATGCATGATCTAGGCCATGGAACTCAGACAGCTGCAGTCGTTCGTGGTGGTGGCCGATGAGCTCAACGTCGGCCGGGCGGCGACCCGGCTGCATCTCACCCAGCCGTCGCTGAGCCGGCAGATCGCGGCGCTCGAACGGGACCTCGGCGTCGAGCTGTTCGCCCGGGTGCGGAAGCGGTTCGTGCTGACGGCCGCGGGGGAGAGCTTCCGGGCCGACGCGACGGAGCTGCTGCGCCGCGCGGACGAGGCGGTCCAGAACGCGCAGCGGACGCAGCGAGGCGAGCTGGGCAAACTGCGGTTGCGGTTCGTCCAGTCGGCGACCTTCGAGGTGCTGCCGCGCCTGCTCGGGGCGTTCCGGCAGGCGTATCCCCAGGTGGTCCTCGACCTCGAGACGCTGACGACGATCCGGCAGACGGAGGAGTTGCGCGACGGTCGGATCGACGTCGGCCTGCTCCGGTTGCCCGCGGCTGAACCAGGGCTTGCCTCGCGAGTGGTCTCCACCGATCCACTGGTCGCCGCGCTACCGGCGGGTCACCCGCTCGCCAAACGGTCGCGCCTTCGCCTTGCCGACCTGGCTGACGACACCTTCGTGCTTTACACGCGAGCGAGCGGGCCGTCGGTGTTCGACACGATCGTGAGCTACTGCAAGGCCGCAGGGTTCACGCCGCGGATCACGCAACACGGTGCGGATGTGCAGACGATCGTGTCGCTGGTCGCCGCCGGGCTGGGGGTGTCGTTGCTGATCGCGCCGACACCGCCGATCGATCCGGCGGCAGTTGTGTACCGCGAGTTGTCCGACGACCTACCACCTTGGCAACTCTCCGTGGCGTGGTCGCCGGACAACCCCTCACCCGTCCTGACCCGGTTCCTCCAACTGACCGGCCCTTAGCGATCATTCGTCAGCGGGCGGACTAGCCGAAGTGGTCGGGGTCGCCGCCGGTGCGGATGCCGGTCTCGAGGTCGGCGATCGCTGCCATGTCCTCGTTGTCCAGCTTGAAGTCGAACACCTCGATGTTCTCCCGGATCCGGGCCGGCGTCTTCGTCTTCGGGATCACCACGTTGCCGAGCTGCAGGTGCCAGCGGATCATCACCTGCGCGGGCGTCTTGGCGTGCTTGTCCGCGAGCTGCTTCAGCGTCGGATCGCCGATCAGATCGCCGGTCGCGAGCGGGCTGTACGCCTCGGTGATGATGTCGTTCTCCGCGTTGAACGCGCGCAACTCGTCCTGCGGCAACGCCGGGTGCAGCTCGATCTGGTTGACCGCCGGCCGTACGCCGGTCTCGTCGAACAACCGCTGCAGCGCCGGGATGTGGAAGTTGGACACGCCGATCGCGCGCACCCGCTTGTCGGCGTACAGGCGCTCGAAGGCCTTCCACGTGTCGACGAACCGGTCCTGCTTCAGCGCCTGCCAGTGGATCAGGTACAGGTCGACGTACTCGAGGCCGAGCTTGCCGATGCTCTTGTCGAACGCCTTCAGGGTGGAGTCGTAGCCCTGGTCGCTGTTCCACACCTTGGTGGTGATGAACAGCTCCTCGCGCGGCAGCCCGGCGGCCGCGATCGCGCGGCCGACACCGGACTCGTTGCGGTAGATGGCGGCCGTGTCGATGTGCCGGTAGCCGGCGTCGAAGGCTTCGGCGACGACATCGGTGACGAGGCTGTCCTCGATCTGCCAGACCCCCAGGCCCAGCTGCGGGATCTCGACGCCGTTGTCCAGAGTGATCGTGGGGACTGTGCTCATCTGTCCATTCCACCCCTGCGTTGGGTCCCAGCCCAGTCATCTGACGTGTGACAACAACCTCATCAACCGGCCGTAACCAGGTCGTAGGTCTTCGCGTCCGGCTCCAGGAACCGCAGCAACGCGCTCCCCTCGCGCTCCAGTTCCGCCTGCGTCAACTTCGGCAACCGCCCGAACGGGGTCAGCGTGAGAGTCGCCACACCACGCTTCTTCTCGGCCGACCAGACGCCCGCGACCACCCCGTCGACCAGGTACGTCGACTTCACCCGCAGGTTCTTGGTGAACACGGCCGGGCGGTGTTCGTCGGCGATGATCCGTTCGCGTTTCGCGTGCGACAGCAACAAGTTGTCGAACTCGGGCAGGAACCTCACGGGTGCCGGGGTCTCCTCATCCGGCCGAGGACCACCCGGTACGTCGTACAAGGTCTTGCCCGCCTCGTCCGTGAAGGTCTCGAGTTCCACGGCGTCGAAGTACGACTTGGCCTTCGTCAACCCGGACCACGTCTGGAAGTCGGCCGGCGTTGCAGGCCCGAACGCCTCCAGATACCGGGTGACCAGCTCTTCCGGTGCTGCGCTGGCGTGGAGCTTCGCCTTCAGCCACTCCTCGGCCGGTGTGAATCGGGCGTTCGCGGGCCAGCCCCATCGCGTGTCCGTCGGGAACATCACCAGCGGGACCATCATCCGCGTGCAGAACCCGAGCGCCCGGTCGTTCACCTCGGGGAACTCGGTCACCAGCGCGTCCCGTATCTCGGTGAACGTGAGGGGCTCCTTCGCCAGGATCCGCCGCGCGGCCGCGACCACCTTGTCCGGCTCCAGCCCCTTGCCCCGATCGCCGAGGATCTTGAGCCCCGCCTCGAAGATCGGGCTGATCGTGGTCCTGAACCGCAGATAGTCCGCGGCCGTCACCAGATGCAACGTCCCCCGGAACAGGCTCGCGCGGACCACCTCGCGCTCCTCGATGGCCTTGTTCAGGTGCTCATCGGTGAACCCGTCGACGCGCGACCACAACCCGACGTACGGATGTTTCGGCTCCTGCCCCTGCATCCCGGCCAGCCGCTGCACCGCCTCAACGGCGCCGCAGTCAGACCGCTCCAGCAACAACTGCCGAGCCAACGTCGCCCGATTGACCGCCCGTCCACTGAGCTTGCTCATGGGTCATCTGTAGTCGGCTTCGTTGTACTCCGGCAAGCCGAGGCGCTTCCGGATCTCCGCGGCCGGGCTCTTCCCGCCGGCCTCGGCGGCGCGCTGGACGTGCCGAGCCATCGCGCTCATGCTGTCCGCTGCCGCCACCTTCAACCAGTACGCCCGGGCCGTGGCGTTGATGGTCAGCAACTGCCGGATCTGCGCAGCCACGATCGTCGGCCAGGCGATTTTCGCCAGCTGCCGGGACTCAGCCAGATTCGCCGCGGCCACGGCCTTCGCACGACCCTGCAACGTTTGCAGCGACGCCCCACTGTCCGCCCCAAGCTCGAACCGCTCCAACGCGACGTTGTACGGCCGAGTCACCGCCAGATACTGCTGCCGAGCCTGCCCCACCGTCAGCCGAACCGGAGCCGCCACCACCGTCGGCTCCGCAGTCGGCCTGACCCCACCGGCCGTCGGCGTGGCACTAGGCGTCACCGACGTACTAGCCGTCACCGCCGCAACCGGCTGCGGCCCTTCCTCACCACCAGCACACCCAGAAACCCCCAACAACCCAACCACACCGGCAACAGCCAGCACCCAACGCATAACACTCCTCACAGGGGCGGACGAACCGGTCAACCCTAGCCGCCCCGACCGTCCATGCCGCCCCCGTCAACCTCTGAGATTCGGGGATGGGGGATCCCGCCAGTTCTTGCTATGTCCCGCCAGCGGACAGACCCTCTTCGGACGCAAGCAAGCGAATCAGGCGAGGGCGGTGCGGGCCTCGATGAAGGCGGCTACGGCGTGCTCGACGTCTTCGGTGGAGTGGGCGGCGGAGAGTTGGGTTCGGATTCGGGCCTTGCCGTGGGGGACTACCGGGTAGGAGAAGCCGATGACGTAGATGCCGAGTTCCAGGAGTTTGTCGGCCAGGCGGGCGGCTTGGGCGGCGTCGCCGATCATCACCGGGCTGATGGGGTGGGTGCCGGGGAGGACGTCGAAGCCGGCTTCGGTCATCTTGGTGCGGAAGAGGGTGGTGTTGGCGGTGAGTTTGTCGCGGAGGTCGCTCGAGCCGCCGATCAACTCCAGGGCCTTCAGGGAGGCGGCGGTGACCGAGGGGGCCAGCGAGTTGGAAAAGAGGTAGGGGCGGGAGCGCTGGCGGAGGAGTTCGACGATTTCGGCCCGGGCGGAGACGTAGCCGCCCGAGGCGCCGCCGAGGGCCTTGCCGAGGGTGCCGGTGACGATGTCTACGCGGTCCTTGACGCCGAACAGCGACGGGGTGCCGGCGCCGTCGGGGCCGACGAAGCCGACGGCGTGCGAGTCGTCGACCATGACGAGGGCGTCGTACCGTTCGGCCAGGTCGCAGATCTCGTCCAGCGGGGCGACGTACCCGTCCATCGAGAACACGCCGTCGGTCGCGATCAGCCGGTACCGCGCGTCCGCCGCGTCCTTCAGCTGTGCCTCGAGATCGGCCATGTCGCGGTTCTTGTACCGGAAGCGACGAGCCTTGGACAACCGGATGCCGTCGATGATGCTGGCGTGGTTGAGCTCGTCGGAGATCACCGCGTCCTCGGCGCCGAGCAGGGTTTCGAAGAGTCCACCGTTGGCGTCGAAGCAGGAGCTGTACAGGATCGTGTCGTCGGTGCCGAGGAAGTTGCTCAGGGCACCTTCCAGGTCCTTGTGGATCTGCTGGGTGCCGCAGATGAACCGGACCGACGCCATCCCGAAGCCCCACTCGTCCAGCGCGCTCCGGGCCGCCGCGATCACCTCCGGGTGGTCGGCCAGGCCGAGGTAGTTGTTCGCGCAGAAGTTGAGTACCTGCTTGCCGTCGGCAACCGAGATGCCGGCGTTCTGCGGTGAGGTGATCACCCGCTCCGACTTGTACAGACCCGCCTCGCGGATCTCGCCGATCGTTCCCAGCAGGTCGTCACGCATCCGGCCGAACATCAGTGCACTCCTTCATTCGTCGGGTGAGGCTCGTACGTCGAGGTGGTCCAGTCCAGGATGACCTTGCCGCACTGACCCTGCCGGGCCACGTCGAAGGCCTGCTCGAAATCGGCGTACCCGAACCGGTGGGTGATCACCGGGCCGAGGTCCAGACCGCGTTCCAGCATCACGGACATCGAGTACCAGGTCTCGAACATCTCCCGGCCGTAGATGCCCTTGATCGTCAGCATGTTGAGCACCACCGTGCTCCAGTCGATCGCGATCTCGTCGGACGGCAGGCCGAGCATGGCGATCTTGCCGCCGTGGTTCATGTTCGCGAGCATGTCGCGCAGTGCGGCCGGCTGGCCGGACATCTCCATCCCGACGTCGAAGCCCTCGCGCATCCCGAGTTCGCGCTGCGCCTCGGCGATCGACTGGCGGCCGACGTTCACCGCGTGCGTGACGCCGATC
This sequence comes from Kribbella caucasensis, assembly GCF_004361855.1. Taxonomy (GTDB): domain Bacteria; phylum Actinomycetota; class Actinomycetes; order Propionibacteriales; family Kribbellaceae; genus Kribbella; species Kribbella caucasensis. The sequence continues at coordinate 305,389 of NZ_SNWQ01000001.1, read as the reverse complement.
TTGTGGGCCAGCTCCAACCGGTAATCGGACAGATCGGTGATCACCACGTTCCGCGCTCCGGCGTGCAGCGCGACCGCGGCGGCCATGATCCCGATCGGCCCGGCGCCGGTGATCAGCACGTCCTCGCCGACCACCGGGAACGACAGTGCCGTGTGCACCGCGTTGCCGAACGGGTCGAAGATCGCGGCCACGTCCAAGTCGACGTGATCGCGGTGCACCCACACGTTGCTCGCCGGCAACGCGACGTACTCCGCGAACGCGCCCGGCACGTGGACGCCGAGCCCACGCGTCTTGATGCAGAGGTGCTGTCGCCCGGCCCGGCAGTTCCGGCAGCGCCCGCAGACCAGGTGACCCTCGCCGCTGACGATGTCGCCGACCGCGACGTCCCGGACGCCCGCGCCGATCTCGACCACCTCGCCGGCGAACTCGTGTCCGGTGACCATCGGGACCGGGACGTTCTTCTGCGCCCAGTGGTCCCAGTTCTGGATGTGCAGGTCGGTGCCGCACAGCCCCGTCCGCAGTACCTTGATCAGTACTTCGTCCGGCTCGATCACGGGCTCCGGGACGTCCTGCAGCCACAGTCCGGGCCTGCTCTCGGCCTTGACCAGCGCCTTCACGGCGTACCTCCTCGCTTGGTTGCCGTCATCATCGTGATCCCGGGCCGCTGTCCGCGTCCATCGACACGTCGTACACAGCCTTTGCAGCCTGACTGCATACTGGTCGCCATGGCGCGGGGCGTGGTACGGGGACTGGGGATCGTCCTGCTGCTGGCGGGTGTCGGCCTGCTCGGCTGGGTCGGCTGGCAGTACTTCGGGACGGGGATCACCTCGAACCGGACGATGGACCAACTGGAGCGCGAGCTGCGGGACGAATGGCGGGCCGAGACAACGATCAAGGAACCAGCCGCCGGTACGCCGTTCACGCTGGTCCGGATCCCCAAGTTCGGGGCCGAGTGGGTGAAACCGGTCGTCGAGGGGGTCGGCAAGGGTGAACTGGCCCGTGGAATCGGGCACTATCCGCAGACCCAGCTCCCAGGCGTTCCGGGCAACTTCGCGATCGCCGGGCACCGGGTCACCCACGGATCGCCGTTCCGCAAGCTGCTCGAACTGCGCAAGGGCGACCAGGTTGTCGTCGAGACCGCCGACGCGATCTACACCTACGAACTCGACACCTCTCCACGCGACCTCACCGTCAAGCCGTCCGACACCTGGGTCCTCGACCCTGTCCCCGGCAAACCCCAAGAAACCCCCACCAAGTCGCTGATCACCCTCACCACCTGCGAAGACCTCTTCCACTCGCCCGACCGCTCAATCGCCTTCGGCCACCTGATCAACCTCGAAAAGAAGCGCTGAGCTCGCCGTCGCTTAAGGTGGGTGCTCATGAGCTTTGACCGTGGTGCGTTGCTGGAACAGGTGAAGAGCAAGGCGATCGTGCACGGGCGGGTGACGCTGGCGTCGGGGAAGGAAGCCGACTACTACGTCGACCTGCGGCGGATCACGCTGGATGCGGAGGCGGCGCCGCTGATCGGGCCGGCGATGCTGGAGCTGACCGAGGACCTGGAGTACGACGCCGTCGGCGGGCTGACGCTCGGTGCCGACCCGGTCGCCATGTCGATGCTGCACGCGGCCGCTCAGCAGGGGCGCAAGCTGGACGCGTTCGTGGTCCGCAAGGCCGAGAAGACGCACGGGTTGCAGCGCCGGATCGAAGGGCCGGAGGTGAAGGGGCGCCGGGTGCTCGCGGTCGAGGACACGTCCACCACGGGTGGTTCGGTGCTCACCGCCGTCGAGGCGCTCCGCGAGGCCGGGGCCGAGGTGGTCGCGGTGGCCGTGATCGTCGACCGGTCCACCGGCGCGCAGGAGAAGGTCGAGTCCGAGGGCCTGGAGTACCGCACGGTGTTCGGTCTGGACGAACTCGGGCTCGGCTGATGGAACCAGTACTCATCGTCGCGGCCGCCGTCGTCATCGGCGGCGGCGTCTTCTACTTCAACTACATGGCCGCGAAGAAGCGGCGCGAGGCGTTCGCCGCATTCGCCGCCCAGCAAGGGCTCACGTACCAGCCGGAGAACCATGGCCTGGCGGGCCAGTGGAGCGGTACGCCGTTCCAGACCGGGGACAACCGGCGGGTCAAGAACGTGCTCACCGGTCCGTACCAGGGCCGCCAGATCGTTGCCTTCGACTACAGCTACCAGACCCATTCGACCGACTCGAAGGGCCGCCGCCGCACCACCACGCACAAGTTCGGCGTCGTGGTGATGCAGCTCCCCGGGCCGCTGCCGCACCTGGAGGTCACCCACGAGGGGATCTTCGGCGGCGCGCTCGCGAACGCGTTCGGGTTCGCCGATCTGCAGTTCGAGAGCGAGCAGTTCAACCGGGCGTTCCGGGTGAAGGCGGACGACCCGCGGTTCGGGCACGCGGTGATCCACCCGCGGATGATGGAGATGCTGCTGGCCCGCGGCGAGATCGGCTGGCGGATCGAGGGCAACTCACTGATCGGCTGGGACAACGGAGCGCATGCTCCCGCCGAGGTGATGAACCGCCTCCAGCTCCTGCAGTTGGTGACCGATCACGTCCCGCCGTACGTCTGGCGCGACTACGCCGGCGTCGACCCCCGCCAGGGCTGAGCGCCGCAGCCAAAGCCCAGCCGGCCAGGGCTAAGCGGACGTCTCGTCCTTGCGCTGAACCTGGCCGACCTCGACATGGGGTCGCGACTGCCACAGCGCCCACTCGGCACTGACATCACCGGCTGTCCGAAGCAGCAGTGGCAGATACTCCTGAAGCAGCCGCTCGGTCGACGTCTCCGCAGCGTGCACCGTCACGTTCATGGCGGCCCTGATCGCTCCGGTCCCATCCCGTACCGGAGCCGCCACCGACCGTACGCCGGGCGCGAGCTCCTCATCCGCCAGCGCCCATCCGCGCGCCCGGATCTCGGTGAGCTCGTCGCGGAGCTGCTCCGCCGACCGCCCGATGTACGGCGGGAGTCCGGCCCGACTCGGCTGCGCAAGTGTCGCCGAAAGCTCCTCGGGAGACAGACCGGCGAGCAGCACCTTGCCCTGTGACGTCTGCGCGGCCGGGAACCTGGTCCCGATGTCGACCCGCAGCGCGATGATCTTCGGCACCGACACCCGAGCGACGTAAACGATGTCCGACCCATCCAGCTGCGCCATGGACGACGACTCGCCGGTGCGGGCCACGAGCGCTTCGAGATGAGGCCGGGCGATGTCCCACAACCCCAGCGCACCGACGTACGCCATACCGAGGGTCAGCACCTTGGGCGTCAGCTGGAACGCCCCGCCGGTCGACCGGACGAAACCGAGCTCCTCCAACGTCAGCAGCAGCCGGCGTGCGGTCGGTCGCGCGAGCCCGGCCGCGGTCGCCACCTCGCTGAGAGACATGCTCCGGTGGTTGGCGTCGAAACAGGCGAGCACGTCCAGCCCGCGAGCCAGGGACTCGACGAAATCGGGACCCGCGCCTCGTCCTGCCATCAGGTTCTGCCTCCGCTGGTGCCGCCCGGCCCGCCGCGCGGACCACCGATCGACGACGAGCCTACGGGCCCGGGCCGGTAACGGCTGCCAAGGCTCGTCGCAGTCACCTGTCCGCCGAGCCGGGGTCGCCGAACATGCTCCCCCTCGCCTCCCGCGTCGACTCGGACTTGTACTCCGTGTACTGGTACGGGTTGTCCAGGACCTCGTCGTGCGGCAGATCGGGGTTCATCCCGCCGGCCCAGGCCTCGTCACCCATCGCTGCGCGGAGGTGGTCGATCGTGGCTTCGACGGTACGTCGTACGGCGGGCAGGTCGGCGCCGACCAGTTCGTGCTGGTACTTCACCACCCGGCCGTTGACGAGAACGGTGTGCACGTCGCCGCGCTGCGCCTGGAACGCGACCTGACCGTAGGGGTTCAGCAGCGGGAACGACACCGGGGAGGCGTCGTTCTTGATCAGCACGACATCGGCCTTCTTGCCTGGTTCGAGGCTGCCGAGATCGTCCCGGCCGAGCGCTCGAGCGCCGCCGCGGGTGGCCCAGTCCACGACCTGCTCGGCGCGCAGGTGCGTATGGGTCACGGTGTCGCCCTTCATGTGCGCCTCGAGATGCTCGCGGGATCGGTCGGCGCCGAGGGTGGTGCGCATCGCCGAGAAGAGATCGCCGCTCCACCAGACGCTGGTGTCCATCGAGAGTGAGACCGGAATGCCGTACCGACGGACCTGCCAGGTGGGCGGGTACCCCTGGCCGGCGCTCTGCTCGGACTCCGTCGAGACCGAAACCGAGCCGCCACTCGCGGCGATCCGCTGGTAGGAGTCGGTGGTCAGCGTCGCGGCATGGACGTAGATGTTGTCGGGCGTCATGAACCCGTTCTCGTGCATCAGCCGGATGCCGTCATCGTTGGTCGCGCCCCATACCCCGGCGTGCGTGGTCACGCCGAGCCCGAGCTCCCGGGCCACCTCGAAGGCCGCCCGCTCCGGAAAGGCCGGGTCGCCGGTGACATCGAAGGCGAGTTGGAGGCCGAGCAGGTCATCCGCTTCGGCCCGGCGGCGCTCCAGGAACGCCCGGACGCTCTTGTCGGCGGTCCACTCCCAGGGCCCCGCCTGAATGTTGCCGTAGGCAAGGACGAATCGGCCGGGCACGGCTTGCAGGGCGTCCACGGCCGCCTCCGCGTGATCGACGGTCTGTAACCCATGCGACCAGTCCACCGTGGTGGTCACCCCCGCCTCGAGGGATTCCCAGGCGGAGACCAGGTTGCCGGCGTAGATGTCCTCGGGCCGGAAGAGTCGGCCGTGCTCGAGGTAGTACCAGACGAAGTACTGGGTCAGGGTCCAGTCGGCGCCGTACGCCCGCATCGCGGTCTGCCACATGTGCCGATGGGTGTCGATCATGCCCGGCATCACGATGCCCCCGCGCGCGTCGATCTCGAACGTGCCGTCGGGTACGTCGAGAGCCGGGCCGACGGCGGCGATCCGGTCTCCGTCGACCAGAACGTCCGCACCAGTCAGAACGGCGTGGTTGTCGTCCATGGTCAGGACGGTGCCGCCGCGCAGTACTACCGGCCGGCCTTCCGTCGGCGTCTCGGCAGTGGACATGATCTCCTCCAAAGCTTGAGTCGGACAGGGGTCCGTATGCCGGTCATCACGGCGATATTGCCACTATTGAAGCGTCGGTCGGGCCTGTCAATAGCTCGCCCTGGTCGCCTGAGTCCGCGCTTGACAGTTCAGAAGACGCGGCAGGAGACTGAGTCGACGCGGATGGCGGACAATTGTCCGTTTTCTATCGCAAGCGAGAGGAGAGCAGGTTCGTGCCTGATACGCCCGCGGTGCAGGGTCCGCTCGCCGGGCTGTTGGTGGCCGACTTCTCCCGGATCCTGGCCGGCCCGTACGCGACCATGCTGCTGGCCGATCTGGGGGCCGAGGTGGTCAAGGTCGAGGCTCCCGCGGGCGACGACACGCGGTCCTGGCAGCCGCCGGTGCGGGACGGGATTTCGACCTACTACCTCGCGGTCAACCGCAACAAGCGGTCGATCGCGCTGGACCTCACGGACCCGGGTGACCTCGCGACGGCGCAGGAGTTGGCCCGGCGCGCCGACGTACTGGTGGAGAACTTCAAGCCCGGTGGACTGGCCCGGTTCGGGTTGGACTACGACTCCGTTGCGGTCGGCAACCCAGGTGTGGTCTATGCGTCGATCAGCGGGTTCGGCAGCGGGCCGAAGGGTGCCGCGCTGCCTGGGTACGACCTGATCGTCCAGGCAATCTCCGGGCTGATGAGTCTGACCGGCGACCCGGGTGGCGAGCCGTACCGGGCCGGTATCTCGGTCTTCGACGTGATGGCGGGGATGCACGCGACCATCGGCGTCCTGTCCGCGCTGAACTCACGCCACCAGACCGGCAGGGGTCAGCATGTGGAGGTCAATCTGTTGTCGTCGGCGCTGTCGGGCTTGGTCAACCAGTCGAGCGCGTACGTCGCGGGCGGCGTTGTCCCTTTGCGGATGGGCAACAGTCATCCGAGCCTGTTCCCGTACGAGCCGCTGCCGTGCTCCGACGGTGAGCTGATCATCACGGCTGGGAACAACGGTCAGTTTCGCAAGCTGGTCGAGGTTCTCGGGGTACCGGAGCTCGCGGACGATCCGCGGTTCGACCGCAACGAGAAGCGAACGGCCAACCGGGAGGAACTGCGCCCGCTGCTGGTGGGGCGGCTGCGAACGCGCACCCGGATGGAGTGGTTCCGCGACATCATCGACGCGGGCGTGCCGTGCGGGCCGATCAACACCGTCGACGGTGGGGTGGCATTCGCCGAGGACATCGGCCTCGATCCGGTCGTGACTGTCGGGTCTGGCGCGAATGCCGTGCCGACCGTACGGAACCCGATCACGTTCTCCGAGACGCCAGCGGAGTACCGGCTGCCCCCGCCCTCGCTGGACGAACACGGCGCCGACCTCCGTCGCTGGCTCGACGCTCCGCCCGAGCACCGTACGGACGACGAGCCGGGCGCCCGGCGTACTGGAGAGGAGCGCTCGGCATGACCGATTCCGCTGATGGGCTTGCGTTTCCGACCTCGCTCGGTACTTCCACCGCGGACGAGATCCGGCTGCTCGGGCAGGATCTCACCGCCGATCTGATGGGCAAGGTGAGCTTCGGCGAGCTGGCCTTCTGGCTGGTGGCGCTTCGGCGGCCGACGCCTTCGGAGACGCGGGTCTTCGAAGCGGTGCTGGTCGCTCTTGCCGATCACGGGTTCACTCCGACGGCGATCGCTGCCCGGCTGACCTATCTGTCCGCGCCCGACTCGCTCCAGGGCGCGCTTGCCGCCGGTCTGCTGGGTGGTGGTTCGAGGTTCCTGGGCGTGACCGAGGACTGCGGCGCCTACCTGCACGAGACCTTGCAGCGGCACGAAGGCGAGTTGCCTGACGACGATGCCGGCTGGGACGCCCTTGCATTGGCTGCCGTCACCGAGACCCGGGCGGCGAAGCGGTTCGTACCCGGTCTGGGACATCCCGTCCACAAGGTGCAGGACCCACGCACGCCGACGCTGATCGGCATCGCGGAGGAGGAAGGACTGCGGGGCCCACATCTGCGGCTGTTCGAGGCCATCGGGCGGGTGCACGAGCAGGTCCTCGGCCGGAGGCTTCCGCTCAACGGCGCGGGTGTCTGCGGCGCCGCGCTGGCCGACCTCGGGCTGCCGGTCGAGCTGCTGCGCGGTTTCGCCTTGCTGGCCAGGGCGGCCGGCCTGCTCGGACAGCTCGCCGAGGAGCGCCGCCGCCCGATCGGCATGGACACCTACCTCACCGTCGACCGCAACGCCGTGTACGTCGACCCGACCGCCGACCGCGCCACCGACCCGTACGTCGACCCCGCCGCCGACCCGACAACCTGACTCATCCCGGACGCAGAGGAGCACCTCATGGCCACCGTCGCAGCGGTCATCGCCTCCACGCACCATCCGTTCTACTACCGGGCGAGCACGGCCACCGGCGCCGACCGCCCGCCGTTCGCCGACGAGTGGGTCGCCAAGATCGAGGCGTTCCGCGAGACGCTCACCAAGGCCCGGCCCGACATCCTGGTGATGGTGGGCAGCGACCACTTCCACCAGCTCTGGCTGGACAACATGCCGCAGTTCCTGGTCGGCAAGGCGCCGTTCTTCGACGCGAACTTCTACAACGAGGAACGCGAGTTCGGCCTGCCCCGGATGACCTTGCCGGGTGAGGAGAACCTCGCGGCGCACATCCTGCGGGACGGGCTGGACGCGGACTTCGACCTTGCCTTCAGCAACGAACTGCGGATCGACCACAGCATCACCTGCCCGATCATCACGCTGCGCCCGCAGGCGGACCTGCCGATCGTGCCGATCTACACGAACATCTTCGCGCCCCCGTTGCCGCGGCCGAAGCGGTTCGTCGAACTCGGCCGGACGATCCGGCAGCTGGTGGAATCGTGGCCGGAGGACAAGCGGGTCGCGATCATCGGCACTGGCCATCTGTCACTCGAGCTCGGCGGTCCCCGTCAGTTCGGTGCCCACGGCCCCGATCCGGAGTTCGACCGCAAGGCCGTCGAGTGGATCGCCACCGGCGACATCGAGGGCTGCCTGTCCGAAGTGACCCTGGACAGCCTCCACCTGCCGGGCAACGCGACCCACGGCTTCATGGACTTCATGCTGATGATGGGCGTCGCCGGTGCCGGTGCCAAGGCCGACCACGTCGATTCCCTCGACCTCTTCCACACGATGGAGGCCTACTTCACCTGGTATCCGAACGGAGTACCGGAATGAGCAAGTACCTGCTGGACAAGTTCCTCTATACCGTCGATCGCGACCCCGAGTTGGTCGAGCGCTACCGCGAGGACGCGACCGGCACGGTGACCTGGTGGGAGGAGGAGCTGGCCAACAAGATCCTCAACTGCACGACGGACGAGAAGTCGACCTGGCTCGCCTTCACCGACGCCGAACGCAAGGCGCTGCGCGAGCACGACCACGTCGCGTTGTTCGAGCTCGGGGCGCATCCGTTCCTCACCCTGACCCTCTTCATCGCGATGTTCGAACGCGACCACGGTCCGCTGGAGTACCAGAAGGCCTACGGCAAGGCGATGGAGCACTTCAGCCTGCCGTACCCCGACATCGCCACCTGACCCCACGATCACCACCGCCCGGCCGCGACCGGGCCGTCATCCGAGGAGACCGCGTGCGAGCCGCCGTCCTGGGCAAACATGGCGAACCCCCATCGCCCACCGAACATCCGGACCCGGTCCCCTCCGACGGCCAGAGCGTCGTACGGGTCACCGCCGCGCCCGTCGTCCCGCTCGATCTGCTTTGCGCCTCCGGTACGTCGTACTTCGGCGCACCCCCGGTTCCGTACGTCCCCGGCGTACAAGGAGTCGGAGTGGTCGAGCACTCGGGCGTCGTGGCTCCCGGGACCAGGGTGTTCTTCTCGACGTCGGCCGGTATGGCGGCAGGGGACGGCAGCTTCGCCGAGCGCTGCGCCGTCCCGGACGCCGACCTCATCGTGCTCGACACACCGGTTCCGGACACGGTGGTCGCCGCACTCGGGTTGTCCGCGGTGGCCGCATGGATGTCGTTGACCTGGCGTGCCCGGCTCCTGGCAGGTGAGCGGGTGCTCGTGCTCGGCGGTGGGGGAGCCGTCGGGCAGGCCGCCATCGGTGCGGCACGAGTGTTGGAGGCAGGCAAGGTCACCGCCGTGTGCCGGTCCGAGGAAGCCCAGAAGCGTGCCTTGGCTGCGGGCGCCCACGAGGTGGTCAGCCTGACCTCCGACGTGGACGAGCTCACCGCTCGACTCGCTGAAGCGACAGGCGGTGCCGTCGATGTGGCGATCGACCCGGTCTTCGGGATCGCCGCCACCGCAGCCGCGCGGCTGCTGGCGAACGGCGGCCGCTTGGTGAACCTCGGTGGCGCCTCGGGCGACGAGGCGACGTTCTCCTCGTCGGTACTGCGTAGTCGCTCCGCGAGCATCCTCGGTTACACCAACAACGCCCTGACGTCCGAACAGCGCACACTCGCCCTGACCGCGGTCCTCCCACACGCCCACACCGGCCGGATCAGGGTCGCGCACGAGACTGTTGCGCTGCCTGATGTGGCGGCCGCGTGGCGACGCCAAGCCGCCGGACAGACCTCCGGCCGCCTCGTCTTGACCCTTTAGTACGCCGGTGCTGCGGGTTAAGGGCGGACCCGGCGAGGGCTAGAGTCCCGGGTAGTAGCCAACACCCGGGGAGCAGGTAATGGGCGCAGTCATCACCATCGTGATCGTGGCGATCGTCGTGATCCTGGCCATCGCGCTGATGGTCTCGTACAACCGATTCGTCAAGCAGCGGAACCTGATCCAGGAGTCCTGGCGGCAGATCGACGTCGAACTGCACCGCCGCTACGACCTGATCCCGAACCTGGTGGAGACCGTCCGCGCGTTCGCCGCGCACGAGCGGCACGTGTTCGAGGAGGTCGCCCGGCTGCGCACCCAGGCGGTCAATGTGCAGACCGCGTCGCCGGAGCAGCGGGCGGTCGCCGAGAGTGAGCTGTCCGGCGCGCTGCGGCAGATGATGATCTCGGTCGAGGCGTACCCGCAGCTGCAGTCGAACCAGAACTTCCTCAACCTGCAGCGCGAGCTGACCGACACCGAGGACCGGATCGCGGCCGGCCGCCGGTTCTTCAACGCGAACGTGGGCGACTACAACACCCGGATCGACGCGTTCCCGTCGAACCTGATCGCGAACGGCTTCAAGTTCGAGAAGGCCGGCTACTTCGAGGTCAAGGACGAGACGGTGCGCGCGGTCCCGCAGGTCTCGTTCGGCACGATCGGGTCGGTCGCGGGCGAGCAGGCGCCGCCGCAGATGCAGCAGGGTGCGCACTCGTCGGGCCAGATCCAGCCGGAGCTGCCGGGCGGCGATCAGGGGTACCAGGGCAACTACCCGCAGGTCCCGCAGCAGGGCCAGCCACAACCGCCGTACCAGGGTCAGCCACCGGTGGGCGGGCCGCCCGCGGCCGCCCCCGGTCCGCAAGACGGTCAACCGCCCTTCACCGGCTCCTGACGGATCAGATGCCGGCCCGGTGGCCCGTAGTTCGGGGCGCTGAGCCTCCCCCCGGCCGTCCCCGCACGACCGTTGCCCAGCGCCCCAGGTCCCGAAAATTCAGGCCCGGGGCGCGACGGCGATGAGTCCGTCACCCCCGGGCCTGCCCTCCCCCCGGTACGACCGTCACTTTGCCGGGTGCGCATACATCCGGCGTACATCGGGACGTACATCCCAAGGGCCGAGCCTTCCCGGCGGGTGCACCGGGATGCCACGATGGGGCGCGGGCAGAACAGTTGAGAGGGCAGCCAAGTGGACAGTCTGAGGTACGAGATCCTCGGACCTCTGCGTCTGGGCCACGTTCAGGGGCAGCCGCTGAAGGCGAGTAAGCCCCGGCAACTGCTGGCCACGCTGCTGCTGCACCCCAACCGGTTCGTCTCCACCGACCTGATCGCGGACGCACTCTGGGAAGGCAACCCACCACGCTCCGCGACCGCGAACATCCGCACTTACGTCCGGGCGCTGCGCGGGGTCCTGCAGGAGGCCGGGCTGCCCACGCCGATCGACACCTCCGCGGCCGGGTACAGCATCGAGGTCGGCGTCGACGAGCTCGACTCCAGCATGTTCGAGTCGCTGCTGGCCGAGGGCGGTCACCTGCGTGACGCGGACGAGGGCCGGCAGGCGATGCAGGTGCTCTCCCGGGCGTACTCGCTCTGGCGTGGCCACCCCTTGGAGGATCTCGGTGGCTCCGCCGCCTGGGAGGGATCGATCGCCCGCCTCGAGGCGCAGTACCGGAGCCTGGTCGACACGTTGCTCGACCTGCGGCTCGAGTACGCCGATCACGCCGGCGCCGCGGTGCTGCTGAGTGGCCGGCTGACCGAGGACCCGTACGACGAACAGCTGTGGCGCAGGCTCGTCGACACCTTGCTCGCCGCGGGGCGGACGAGTGAGGCGCGCGCGGCGTACACGAAGGCCGTCCGGACCCTCGCCGACGAGCTTGGCGTCGAGCCCGGCCCGGACCTGGCGGCCGCCGGCGCCCGCGCCCAGAACGGCCGCTCCGCGAACTGGCCGGATCCCGGTGTCCCACGAGTCAGTACGACGGAACCGTCGACGCTGCCCGCGACCGAAGGGCCGATGGCCGCCCCAGAGCTCGTCGAGCCGCACCGGCCCCCGAGTCAGTTGCCGCTGGACCTGGCCGACTTCTCCGGTCGGGAGCAGCATCTCGAACAACTCCGCGATCTCGTCTGCGGGCGCGACCCGGTCCGGCCGCCGATCGCCGTGGTCTCCGGTGCGCCCGGGACCGGCAAGACCTCGCTCGCGATCCGGCTGGGCCATCTGGTCCGCGAATCCTTCCCGGACGGGCAGATCTATCTCGACATGCGCGGGGCCACCGAGCCGCGCGATTCCGGTGGTGCCCTGACCGACCTGCTGCTGAGTTTGAACGTGCCCGACTTCGCCGTACCGCCGGATCCGGAGCGGCGATCAGCCATGCTCCGATCGGAGCTGGCCAGCCGGCGGGTGCTGATCATCCTCGACGACGCCGCCGCGGCCAGTCAGATCGCCCCGCTGATGCCGGGTACGGGCGCCTCCGCCGTCGTCGTCACCAGCCGGAACCGGTTGATGGACCTGGCCGGGGCGGACAGCATGCCGCTCGACACCTTCGAGGACAGCGAGGCGGCTGAGCTGCTCCAGCGGGTCGCGGGCACCGGCCGGGTGGACAGTCGCTCGGCAGCGGTCGAGGAGATCCTCTCCGCCTGTGGGAACCTGCCGCTCGCGATCCGGATCGTGGCCAGCCGGCTCGCCCAGCGGCCCGACCTGAGCCCGGCCGAGCTGGCCCGTCGCCTCCGGGACGAGACCCACCGGCTGGACGAGCTGAGCATCGGCGAGCTGGCGGTCCGGACCAGCGCCGACCTCAGCTACGACTCGCTCAGCCCCGCAGAGGCCCGCCTCTACCGGTTGATCGGACGCTTCGCGGTCGGCGTCTTCTCCGCCCGGGTGCTCGAACCGGTTGCCAGCCCGGCCTCCGTACGCCGCAGCCTGGACCGGCTGATCGAGGTCAACCTGGTCCAGATCAGCTCGGTCGACGCCACCGGCAAGGCCCGGTACCGGGTCCACGATCTGCTCCGGCTGCACGCGATCGGCGTCGGCGAGGAAGCCGAGAAGGCTCAGGCGCTGAAGGACCTCGCGACCCTCCTGGATGCCCTGCTGGACAAGGTACGCCGGGCCGCGGCAGCCCTGCCGTTCGTGTACTTCGGCAACCCCGACTACGAGGGACCCCTGCGGTCACCCGACCCGGCGCCGTTCACCGACGCGGATGCGATCGCCTGGTTCGACAGCGAGCGGAGCACCTTCGTCCCGGCGATCCGGGCCGCCGCGCAGAACGGCCTGCACGAGTACGCCTGGCGACTGGCTGCGGCCTGGGGCCCGTACCTCGACATGCGGGCGGGGTTCGACGACTGGAACGAGTCGCACCAGCCCGGCCTGATCAGCGCGATCGCGTGCGGGGACCGCCGAGGCGAAGCGATCCTGCACCGGAACCTGGGCCAGCTCGCGCTCTACCGCGACGACTGGGAGCCCGCCTGGGAGCACTTCACCCAGGCCGCCGCGATCTTCGCCGAGGTCGGCGATCGGCTCGGCGACGGCGTCGCCGCGGTCGGCCTCGGTACCTGGCTGCGCGAACGAGGCCGGCTCGACGAAGCGCTCGCGCAGTACGAGAAGGCAGTCGAGGCGTTCGTCGAGGTGGGGGACAAGAACGGCGAGGCGTCGGCGCGGAGTGCGGTCGCCTCGATCTGGCTGGCCCGCAACGACACTGTGACGGCGGGGCGGTACATGGCCGAAGCGTTCCTGATCGGAGTCCGGCTCGGCGACAAGCACCGGGAAGCCAAGATCCGCCGCCGGATCGCCGCGCTGCGGACCCAGCAGGGCCGGCACGATCAGGCGGTTCGCCAATTGCAGGCGTCGCTCGCGATCTTCAACGGGATCGGCGACGACCACTGCGCGGCGTACGCGCGAGCCGAGCTCGGGGCCGTGCTGATGGCTCTCGGCCAGGACGCGGCGGCCCGCAAGATGTTGCTGGACGCGATCGAGATCGGTCACCGGCTGGGCGATCGCAGTGTCGAAGGCGCGGCCGCGCACAGCCTCGGCCGGCTGCACGCGACCACCGGCAACGCCGACTTCGCCCGGCGCTACCTGAACCGGGCGGTCCGGTCGTGGCAGCAGATCGGCAACGACGCCAAGGTCGCCGACGCGCGGGCCGTGCTGACCGACCTCGGGACCGATCTCGCAGCCGGTTGATGACGCCTAGTAGTTGAATCCGGCAATGTACGGCCGGTGTATGCGGCCGGGCGAAGATTTGTCTCAGCCACGGCACAGGCCGGAGGACGGGGGACACGCGGCGTACTGCTGCGTGCTGATCCAGTGGAGTCATGGCCTTGGGGGGAGTGAGTGTGGAACGCCGGATAGCTGAGAAGGTGGCAAATCCGCGGGAAACCGAGTCCGCACTCGAGTGGCAGCTGGAACGCGTGGGATCGGCGGCCTGGCAGGACTGGACGCTGAAGTTCCAGCGGATGGCCTTCGGCTATGCCCATGACAGCGGCTGGCACGATGCGGCCGACGCGTTGCGGTGGCTCGACCATCACGCCCTGCTGCACGAGGGGGCGGCGCCACGGGGGGCGCTGGTCTGGTACCAGGCGGCTGACCGGGTCCGGGTGGCATGTTCACTCGGCGCCGGTGAGTTGGTCGGGCCACTGCCGTCCGGCGAGATCGCCGTAGCCGTCCTCACCGACCTCAGCACCGACTGGGTCTGGTCCGACCCCCACTTCCCCTTCGCCCACTGATCTGTACTACGCGGGCGGGCCTTACTCGTTGATCTTCTCCATCACCGCGGTGCGCTCGGCCTCGGTGTCGTAGCGGTCGTCGCGACCGTCACCGTCCGCGTCGTTGGCGCGCGCCCGGCGGCGGGCCAGGACGTACTCGACCAGCATCGGGATCACCGAGATGATCACCAGCAGGATCAGCGCCGACTCGAGGTGGTCGTGGATGAACTTGATCCGGCCCAGCGCGTGGCCGAGCAGGGTGACGCCGGTACCCCACAGGACCGCGCCGACCCCGGTCCAGAGGAAGAACTTCTTCGGGTCCATCCGGCCGGCGCCGGCCACCAGGGTGATAAAAGTCCGCACGATCGGCACGAAACGGGCCAGCACCAGCGCGCGCGGCCCGTACTTGTCGAAGAAGGCGTGCGTCTGGTCGATGTACTTCGGTTTCAGGATCTTCGCGTCCGGGTTCTTGAACAACGTCGTCCCGAGTGCCCGGCCGATGTAGTAGCCGGACACGTTGCCCAGGAACGCGGCAACGGTCAGGACCACGCACGCCACCCACAGCGGTATGTCGATGGTGCCGATCGCGATGAACAGGCCGACGGCGAACAGCAGCGAGTCACCGGGCAGGATGGGGAACAGCAACCCGCACTCGATGAAGATCACCACGGCGGATCCCCACAGGGCCCAGTCGCCCAGCCAGTGGAGCAGGAACTCCGGGTCCATCCAGTTCGGCATCAGCATCGCCATGAGAGGAAGCACAGCGACAGGGTAGCGTCCCAACCTGTGCAAGAGCTTAATCGTGACAGTACTGCTGACGTGATCGGCGCCGATCTGGTCGGTCCGTCCGAGGTGGGCGTCGGTCCGTGGCAAGGCGTTCTGCCGGCCGATTCGCGGTTCGATCCGGAGCTGCTCGCGCACGGAGACCGCCGGAACGTGGTCGACAAGTACCGGTACTGGCGGCTGGAGGCGATCGTCGAGGACCTGGACCGGCAGCGGCACCCGTTCCACGTCGCGATCGAGAACTGGCAGCACGACCTGAACATCGGCTCGGTCGTCCGTACCGCGAACGCCTTCCTGGCCCGCGAGGTCCACATCGTCGGCAACCGGAAGTGGAACCGCCGTGGCGCGATGGTCACGGATCGCTACCAGCACGTCCGCCACCACCCGAGCCTGGCCGACCTCAAGTCGTACGCCGACGAGCACGACCTCCCCGTGATCGGTATCGACAACCTCCCCGGCTCGGTCCCGCTGGAGACCTACGAACTCCCCGCCGCCTGCGTCCTCCTCTTCGGCCAGGAGGGCCCCGGCCTCACCGCGGCCGCCCACGAGATCTGCACGGACGTCCTGAACATCGCCCAATACGGCTCAACCCGCTCCATCAACGCCAGCGCGGCCGCCGCCATCGCCATGCACGCCTGGATCCGCCGCCACACCTTCCACCAGAAGCCCTGAGTTATCGCTTGCGGGATCACCTTGGTGGTGCCCAGGATGACTGCACATGTGGGCTGATCATGCGATCTTCTGGCAGGTCTATCCGCTCGGTTTCACCGGAGCCGAGCCTTCTGGTTCAGCGGCCCGCGAGCCGCTCGTCCATCGGCTGGACCAGTTGGAGAACTGGCTGGACTATGCGATCGAGCTGGGTTGTTCCGGGCTGTTGCTGGGACCGGTGTTCGCCGCGGAGACACACGGCTACGACACCGTCGACCACTTCCGGATCGACCCGCGGCTCGGCGACGACCAGACCTTCGACCGGTTGGTCACGGCCGCCCGATCGCGCGGACTGCGCATTGTGCTCGACGGAGTCTTCAACCATGTCGGCCGATCCTTCGACGCACCGCCCGAGTGGTTCCGCCGCAGCGTCGACGGGTCGATCGAGGTCTTCGAGGGCCACGAACACCTGGTCGCGCTGGACCACTCGAACCCGGCCGTCGTCCAGTACGTCGTGGACGTGATGTGCCACTGGCTCGATCGTGGTGTGGATGGGTGGCGGTTGGATGCGGCGTACCACGTTGCGCCGGAATTCTGGCGGGATGTGCTTGCGCAGGTGCGGCCGCGGTACCCGGACGCGTGGTTCTTCGGTGAGCTGATCCACGGGGACTACGCCGGCTATGTGGCGACGAGTGGGCTCGACTCGGTTACCCAGTACGAGTTGTGGAAGGCGATCTGGAGTTCGCTGAACGACCGGAACTTCTTCGAGCTCGCGCATGCGTTGAAGCGGCACGACGCGTTGGTCGACACGTTCGTGCCGCAGACGTTCGTGGGCAACCATGACGTGACGCGGCTGGCGAGCAAGCTTTCGGATGAACGGCACTTCGGGCATGCGTTGGCGATCCTGTTCGCCGTGGCGGGGGTGCCGAGCATCTACTCCGGCGACGAGCAGGCGTTCCGTGGGATCAAGGAGGACCGGGCCGGCGGTGACGACGCGATCCGG
This sequence comes from Kribbella caucasensis, assembly GCF_004361855.1. Taxonomy (GTDB): domain Bacteria; phylum Actinomycetota; class Actinomycetes; order Propionibacteriales; family Kribbellaceae; genus Kribbella; species Kribbella caucasensis. The sequence goes on along the minus strand of NZ_SNWQ01000001.1, from coordinate 288,653 downwards.
CCGGCGTTCCCGGCGAAGCCTTCCGACCTGGCCGACGACGGTTGGCCGACGTACCGGTTGCACCAACGGCTGATCGGGGTCCGCCGCCGCAACCCCTGGTTGGTCAGGGCCCGTACCACCGTGGAGCACCTCACCAACGAGTCGGTCGCCTTATGCAGCATCGACGGCGACCAGCGATTGCTTCTCCTCCTCAACCTCGCCGACGAACCCCGCCACTTCCCTGTCGACCTGACCGATCTCGCCGTCATCGCTCATCCGGACGGTGCCTCGGACCAGGATCCGGCCGTCGTCCCCGGCAACAGCTGGGTGCTGCTCGGCTAAGGCGTACCGGCGAGCACCAGGTCATATTGCACGGTGAAGAAAGGCTGGTCGAGTTCGCGGCCGTCCGGGGCGGTACCGGCCGGGTGCTCGGTGAAGTCGGCGATCAGCGAGTCCTTGACGCCGAAGACCGCGTCGTTGTGCAGGTAGTTGTCTCCGGCGGCGAAGATGTGTGTGATCAGCCGGGCGAACCCGGGCGCGGTGACCATGAAGTGGATGTGTGCGGGCCGCATCACGCCACGGTCGGCCGCGTGGAGGAGTTCGCCGACCGGTCCGTCGTCGGGGATCGGGTAGGCGACCGGACGCACCGACCAGAACGAGTAGTTGCCTTCGGCATCGGTGGTCAGATGGCCGCGGTTCTGTGGTTGCCCGACGTCCTTCTGTACGTCGTAGAAGCCCTCCTCGTCGGCCTGCCAGGTCTCCACCAGGGCGCTGGGGATCGGGTTGCCGTCGGTGTCCAGGACCTTGCCGCTTACCAGGCAGGGCTGTCCGGGAGCACCGTTGGCGATGTCGCCGCCGAGCTCGATCGCGGGGGATCCTTCGACGAAGAAGGGTCCGAAGACCGTGGATGCCGTTGCTTCCGGGGGCTTCCGGTTGGCCAGGCCGACGGTCAGCATCGACAAGCCGAGGACGTCGGCGAGCAGGACGAATTCCTGCCGGTTACCGGTCGAGATCTGCCCGGTCCGGGTGAGGAAGCCGATCGCGGTGAAGTACTCCTCCTCGGTCAGGTCGACCTCACGGGCGAACGCGTGCAGATGCCGTACCAGCGCGCTCATCACGGTCTTGGTCCGGGCGTTCTGGCTGCCGTCGAAGCTGGCCACCACCGCCTCGGTCAGGTCATCGCCTTGCAGATCCATCCCGTCGCTCCTTACGCCTCGATCACCATCGCCAGGCCCTGGCCCACGCCGATGCAGAGGGTGGCCAGGCCGTAGCCACCACCGCGCCGGCGCAACTCGTGCGCGAGCGTGGTGAGAATCCGGGTGCCGGAGCTGCCCAGGGGATGCCCGAGGGCGATCGCTCCACCGTTGACGTTCACCTTGGCCCGATCCAGCTCGGGCCATTCCTGCAGACAGGACAGGCTCTGCGCGGCGTACGCCTCATTGAGCTCGACCAGCGTCAGGTCGTCCCAAGTGATACCTGCTTTGCTCAGTGCCTTGCGGGAGGCCTCGACCGGCCCGATCCCGAAGTACTGCGGTTCGACACCGTGCACTGCTCGGCTGACGATCCGCGCAAGAGGTTCGACCTCCAGGCGTTGTGTCGTCGCCTCGTCGGCGATCAGTACGGCGGACGCACCGTCGTTGAGCGTGGACGAGTTGCCCGCGGTCACCGTGCCATTGGCTCTGAATGCGGGTTTGAGGCCGCCCATCACTTCGAGGGTGCCGCCGTCACGGATGGACTCGTCCCTGGTCAGCGCCTTGGCCTGCTTCGGCGGAAGGACCGGAGCGAGGTGTTCCCACGGGACGATCTCAGGGTCGAACCTGCCCGCCGCCCACGCCTTCCCGGCCTTCTCGTGCGACTCCAGGGCGAACAGGTCCTGCGCCTCGCGGGTGATCCCGTGGCGCTCGGCCAGCAGTTCGGTGGCCTCGCCGAGCGAGACCGTCCACTCCTTCGGCATCCTCGGGTTGACCAGCCGCCAACCGAGCGAGGTCGACTCGGCGGTGACGCTGCCGTGCGGGAACGCCTTGTCGGGCTTGGGCAGGACCCAGGGGGCCCGGCTCATCGATTCCACGCCGCCGGCGATGACAAGGTCAGCGTCGCCGGTCTCGATCGCGCGCGCAGCCTGGATCGCCGCTTCGAGACCCGATCCGCAGAGCCGGTTGACCGTCGTACCGGGGACGCTCGTCGGGAATCCGGCCAGCAGCGCGGCCATCCGGGCGACGTCGCGGTTCTCCTCGCCGGCGCCGTTCGCGTTGCCGAGGAAGACGTCGTCGATACGGGCCGGGTCCAGGTCGGGGTGGCGGATCAGGAGTTCCTTGAGCGTCGCGGCCGCCAGGTCGTCGGGGCGTGCGCCGGACAAGGCCCCACCGAGCTTGCCGACCGGCGTACGGACGGCGTCGAGCAGGAAGGCGGATCTCATCGGGCTGCTCCTTCTGGCCGCTGACCGGCCCAAGCGCGGATCAGGATGTCCAGTACTTCGGGGTCGTCCGGCGCGAACTTGTCCGCCGCCTCCCGGGCCTGGCCTTCGGTCAGGCCGAGTTCTTTGAGGCTTGTCGGCACCTGCGCGGTGGTGAAGAGGTCGTAGAGGCCGGTGGCGAGGTCGTCGGTCTCCAGTGCCGCTTCCAGTCGTACCTTTGCGCGTGGTGCGTCGAGGGCTTTGACGCGGGTCACCTGGGGGAGGACCGCGGCGTGGGTCTCGGCATGGGGGAGGTCGTAGGTGCCGCCGAGGAGGTGACAGAGCTTGTGATGCAACGAGGTTCCTGCCTGAGCGAGGGTGGAGCCGGCCAGGCAGGCGCCATACAGAAGGTTGCTTCGGGCCTCTAGATCGGTGGGCTCGGTGGTTGCGGCTCGGAGTCCCTCGGACAGCGCCCGAACACCTTCCACAGCGGTGACGTCGGTGATCGGATTGGCCTTGGGGGTCCAGGTCGCCTCGGCGCAGTGGGCGAGCGCGTTGGCGACACTGGCCGCGGTCACCTTGAGCGGAAGGCGGCGGCTCAGCAGCGGGTCGTAGACGACGGTCTTCGGCAGTACGTCGAGGCTGCTGCCGGTCGTCTTGGTACCTTCGGCTGTCAGCCCCCAGACCGGCGTCATCTCCGAACCGGCGTACGTCGTCGGCACCGCCACGATCGGCAATCTCGTCGTCAACGCGATCGCCTTGGCCAACCCGATCGCGGAACCGCCGCCGATCGCGACGATGCCTTGTGCGTCGACCTCCTTCGCCTTGTTCCGGGCCGCCTCGGCGCGCTCGATCGGCACGTGCTGCCGGACGTCGTCGATCCGGCCGGCGAACCGGTCTTTGAGGGCGATCTCCAGGAGATCGGCGTCGTCGCGAACCGCCTTGGTCGCGATCAACAGCACCTTCTCGATGCCGAGCAGGTCGATCTCGTCCGGCACTTTGTCCAGCGCGCCGACTCCGAGCACGACCCGCGTCGGCAACCCGACGTACACGAACTCATCCATCGGCGGGTTCCCGGTCGCGGAGGCGGTGGAGCTCGGTGAGCTCGGTCGCGGTCGGCGGCGGCACGTCTTCGATGCTGTCGGCAACTTTCAGGTCCCAGCCGGTGGCTTGCCGGGCCTGGTCGACGGTGATGCCCGGGTGCAGGCGGGTGAGGGTGAGTTCGTTGGTGTCGGGGTCGGGTTCGAGAACGCCGTGGTCGGTGATCACCAGCGTCGGGCCGGCGCCGGGTGCTTGGCGTTCGTTGCCGGTCGGGCCGTAACCGACTGACGTGACGAAGTCGACCTGCTCGACGAACGTCCTGCGCGATTGCTTGACGATGACGATCACGCGCTTGGCGGCGGAGGCGATCTCGGGTGCGCCGCCCGCGCCGGGGAGGCGGATCGTGGGGTCTTTGTGGTCGCCGATGACGGTCGTGTTGATGTTGCCGTAGCGATCGATCTGCGCCGCGCCGAGGAAGCCGACATCGATCCGGCCCGCGCCGACCCAGAAGTTGAACATCTCCGGCACGGACACGACCGCTGTTGCTGTCGCCGCGAGGTCGTCATCACCGATCGAGAGTGGGAGCCGGCGTGGTTTGGCGTCGATCGCACCCGACTCGTAAACCAGGCGGCAGGCCGGTGCGTGCGTGCGGCGGGCGAGGTTCGCGGCGAGGTTGGGCGGGCCGACCCCGACCAGGCACACGTCGCCGTTCTTCAACTCCCGCGCGGCCGCGACGTTCATCATGTCCGCACTGTCCCACTCAGACATCAGCCGGCTCCTTGGTGTCGTTCTCAGCCGTCAAGCTGCTCTCGGCCGGCGAGGCGTTTGCGCCGGACAAGGTGTCCTCGGCTGGGGAGGTGTTGTCGGTCGGCAGGTTGTTCTCGGACGCCCAGGTGAGGAAGGCGGTTCGGTCCCGGGCGATGGCGTCCCAGCGTTGGTAGAAGTCGTTGTCGCGGACCGAGTAGCCCGCGGCGTACGAGGGCCAGGCTCCGTTCGGTACGACGCAGACCGCTGACAGCACCCAGTTCGGCAGGATCACCGCGCCGGTGCGCTCGGGGAACTCGTCCACGACCTCCTCGACCGTCACGATCGCGCGGTCCGCGGCGAGCACCGCCTCGCGCTGCACACCGGTGATCCCCCAGAGCATCACGTTGCCCTCGCGGTCCGCGAGCTGCGCGTGGATCACGGTGACGTCCGGGTTGATCGCCTTCACGGCGGCCAGTTCCTCACCGGTGAACGGACACGTGACGCTGGAGATGATGTCCCGCTGCTCCTCGAGATCCGTGCCGCGGTAGCCCCGCAGTACGGCGAACGGCAGCCGAGCGGCACCGGCCACATACGCATTGGCCAACCCCGCATGACTGTGCTCCCGTACGGCGAGTTGGTGCGGCCAGTGCTTTTCCACCGCGTCACGGAGTCGGTGCAGGGAGCCGACGCCCGGGTTGCCGCCGTACGAGAACACGAGTTCGTCCGCGACGCCGAGCCCGATCAGCTGGTCATACACCAGATCCGGCGTCATCCGCACCAGCGTCAGGTGCCGGCGTCCCTGCCGGGCGATCTCGTGCGCCGCGGCGAACGGAATCAGATGCGTGAAGCCCTCGAGCGCAACCGTGTCCCCGTCGTGCACGTGCTCGGCGATCGCATCGGCCAGGGGATTCAGGTGCGCAGGGGTTGGACTTGGCATGATGACTCCGCTACGATTTCGCTCAGCGAAAAATTCTTCTTTCAACGAAAAGGGTAGCTCGTGCCTGGTGATGCGTCCACCACCGGAACCTTCCTGCAGGGGCTCGAGCGCGGCCTCGCGGTGATCCGCGCGTTCTCGGCGGAATCGCCGTCGCTGACCCTGAGCGAGGTCGCCCGAGATGTCGGCATCAGCCCCGCGACCGCCCGCCGGATCCTGCTCACCCTGGAGGAGCTCGGCTACGTCCGCAGCGACGGGCGACGCTTCTTGCTCACCCCGCGCGTCCTCGCTCTCGGCTGGGCCTACCTGTCGTCGCTGGACCTGGGCGATATCGCCGGCCCTTTCATGGAGGAGCTGAGCGCGAAGACGCAGGAGTCCTGCTCGATCGCGACCCTCGATCTACCCGACATCGTCTACGTGGCGCGCGTCCCGACCAGCCGGATCATGACCGTCGCGCTGGGCGTCGGAGTTCGGCTTCCCGCCTATGCGACCTCGATGGGCCGGGTCCTGCTCGCGGGACTACCCGAGCCCGAGCTTGCGGCGTACCTGTCGTCCCTGAAGGCCGAGGAACTCACCGATCGCACCGTCGCAACGACCGACGAACTGCGGAAAGTGATCGGTCGTGCTCGGACGGACGGCTATGCGATGGTCGACCAAGAACTGGAGCTGGGCCTGAGGTCGATCGCGGTACCGATCCTCGACTCCCGCGGCCGAACCGCAGCCGCCCTCAACGTTTCCGCCCACGTCGCCCGATCAACGGTCGCTTCGCTGCGAACCGACGTACTCCCGCCGCTCTTGGAGTGCGCCGACCACATCAGTACAGCCCTCCGCCGCCGCGGCCGACTCTGACCACGACGGCGGACACTCGCCACGCCGCCTCCGCACGAACCCCCGGCGGGCCCTTGCTCGGCCGGGTTTCCGCTGTGTACTCGAACCCTCAGTTCTTCAGCGAGTCGAGGATTTCCAGGTAGTGCGGGTTGTACATGACGCCGATGATGTTGCCGAACGGGTCGACCACCGAGGCGGTCCGGAATCCGGTGTCGCCGCGGGCGGTGATCGGCTCGTTCTGGGTCGCGCCGAGTTCGAGCAGGCGCTCGACCATGCCCTCGAGGTCGTCGACGTGCCAGTAGACGATCGCGCCGGCCGGCTTCTCGCCCACCGAGTGAGGCGCCCATTTCGCGTCGATGATCCCGAGCTCGCACTGGTAGTCCCCGAAACGGAACTCCAGGTACGCCGGGTCCCCGACCTCCGGCCGCGCGAAGTACGGCTCGATCCCGAGCAGTTCGGTGTACCAGGCCTTGGCGGCGCTCATGTCCGCGGCGTAGAAGCTGACGGTGGCGAATCCTCGCATCATTTCCGTGGTCCCTTCGGTGCGTTGTTCCCGCTTCCTGACATCAACTATCGCTGGGAAAGTGCTCACCAAATGAGCACTTTCCCAGCGAAGTTCTGCCGATGCGGACGCGACGGCCGGGACAGATGGGCTAAGTTGACCGAACTCTTCGCGCGCCGATTGGCGCTAGGTCGGTGGTGTGGAGAGGTCCGAGACGGTGTCCACGCGTCCGCGTCGGTACAGGTCATCGACTGTCGCCACGAGTGGGATCGGGAGCGCGCGTCACGCCGAGCACCCAGCACAGAAGCGGGTCGCTGTCACACGAGCAGCGCCTCGAGCTCCGGAAGTCGGCCGAACATGTCGGGGAGGCCGCGCACGCCGTTGCGCACGGACTCGTGCGACAGCGCGAGGTCAGGGCCGGTGCTCGCCTCGACACCGGCGAGGCAGCGGAGGATGTTCCACCTCGTGAACCCCAGCCAGCCGCCGATCATGAACACGAACCAGCTTGGACCCGACGGCGGCAGTGCTCCGCCCCCTGCGACGTAGCCGTCGAGGACCGAGCGGAAGATGGTGGGCTCGATGTCGTCGAAGCCAGGTCCCTTCGCGAGGCTCAGCGCGGTCGAGCCGAGCTCACTGGCCAGGTCGAGCATCCCCGAGAGCTCCCAGTCGAGCACCACCGGCCGACCGTCTCGAGCGAGCAGGTTCCACGGTTGGATGTCCCTGTGGGTCAGCACGGCGGGGCCTGGCCGTTCGCAGGTGTCGACGAAGTGGGCAATCGCGAGGAACGTCTCGACGTGGGAGGCGAGTTCGTCGGCCCACGGCTGTCCGGTCGCCGCCGCCCGCTCGGCGAGCTCGGGCCAGTCCCGTGACGTCGGGTCCTCGATCGACACGTGGGTCCACTCGACGTCGAGCGCGTGGATGCGCGCGAGGATCTCACCGATCTCGAACGCGTACGCCGCCGACACCGGTGCTTCGGGCACCTTCTCTCCCTCGACCCACCGGTGGACGAGCGTGTGGTGGCTGGCCGAGATCGGCTCTGGCATCGGGATGCCGGCAGCGAAGGCCGCCCGCTCGAACCTGAACACGTCCTCGACGTGGGAGGTCCAGCGGCGGTCGACGAGGTTCAACTCCTTCACCGCGAACGACCCCTGGTCGGTGTCGAGCCGGTACATCCGGTTGGCGAACCCGCCGTGGACGCGGATCATCGGCCCGATCGGCGCGCCGAGATGCGAAAGGTTGGAGGGCACGTCGTCGTCCGCGGTCACCCCACGAATCTAGGGCTCGCAGTTCATCGATGCACCGGAATTTCCCTGGGACCACCGAGGCCCCGGCAACGAGGGTCGGGGGCCTCGGTGCTCCGGCGCGGGGCCTGGGGTCAGTCGGTTTGGGTGACCTTGCGGAGGCCTCGGGGGGCGTCGGGGTCGAGGCCCAGTTTGCGGGCGAGGGCCTCGATGGCGCGCTGGGCGGGGATGACCAGGGCGAGGGGGGAGAGGGTCTCGGGCAGATCGGGGCCGGGGAGGTTGACGTCGCAGCGGGCGGCAAAGGTGGCGTCGCCGCCGATGCCGAGGATCTTGCTGCCCTTCTCGCGGACGATCGAGGCGAGCTCGGTCATGCCGGGGAGGGCCGGGCCGTCCGCGGCGGCGACCAGGATGGTGACCAGATCGGCGTCGACGACGGCGATCGGGCCGTGCTTGAGGTCGGCGTACGAGAGGCCGCGGACCGGCTGGAGGCAGGTCTCCTCCAGCTTGAGGGCGACCTCGAGCGTGGTGCCGAAGGTGAGGCCGCGGCCGCTGGCGAGGACGTCGTGGGCGCCGGCGAGGAGATCGGCGGCCGCCTCCACCGAACCCTCCAGCATCTTGGCGGCGGCGTCGGGAACCCGGGCGATGGCGGCGTCGAGCGTGCCCGGCTTCGGCGCGAGCGAGTCGACCGCCACGGTGATCGCGGCCAGCTGGGTGGTGTAGGTCTTGGTCGCCGGGACGGCCAGCTCCTTGCCGGCCTGGGTGATCAGGGCGACGTCGGCGGTCGAGGCGAGCGGGCTGTTGCCGTCGTTGGTGATGCCGACCACGGCGGCGCCGTTGCGCTTGGCCCACTCGGCGGTGTCGACGATCTCCTGGGTCGCGCCGGACTGGCTGACCGCGACCACGAGGGAGTTCGAGAGGTCGAGGTTCGCGCCGTACAGGGTGGCGACCGAGGGGGCGGCCAGGGACGCCTGGCGGCCGGCGTGGATCTCGGTCAGGTACCGGCCGTAGACGCCGGCGTTGTCCGACGAACCGCGGGCCACGAAGATGACGTGCCGGCGGCCGGCGGCCAGCCGGGTGATGTCGTGTCGCAGGGGCAGGACGTGCTCGAAGGTGGCCGCCAGCGCGGCCGGCTGCTCGGCGATCTCGCGCGCCATCTGGGTGGCAGGGGCGGGAACAGACACCACAGGGATCACTGGTCCTATCTGGTCTTAACAGGTATGCTGCGCACGATAGCAGTGAGCGGTGCTCCGGGACACCCCCGGCGACACCGCCAGGTCTGGAGGAGCTGGATTCCATGGTTGCGACGAAGCGGGCTCAGGTCCGGTCGGTGCTGGAACGGCTGATCGACGTCGAACTGCACCCGGGTGACCCGATCCCGTCCGAACGGGCTCTGGTGGACAAACTGAACGTCTCCCGGGTCACCGTCCGGCAGGCGATCAGCGACCTGGTCGAGTCCGGCGCGCTCGAACGCGTGCACGGCAAGGGCACCTTCGTCACCGGCCCGCAGGTCGACTCGCAACTGCACCTCACCTCGTTCTCCCGGGAGATGCGGGCCCGCGGGCTCGAACCCGGCACGGTGGTGCTGTCGGCCACCGAGATCGAGGCCTCCGACGAGACCGCGAAGGGGCTGCGAGTCGCCAAGGGCACCAAGGTGATCCGGGTCGAGCGGCTGCGGACCGCCGACGCGTCGCCGATGGCGTACGAGATCGGCTACTACCCGTCGCAGCTCTTCCCCGGCCTGCTCGGCCGCGAGCTCGGCACCCTGTACGACGTCTTCGCCAGCGAGTACGACGTCGTCGTCACCTCCGGGGAGCAGACCGTCCGGGCGGACAACGCCGACGGTCATGTCGCCCGGGTCCTCGGTGTGGCCCGGCGGGCACCCCTGCTGGTCCTCGAGCGCACCACCTTCGCCGGCCGCAAGGTCGTCGAGCTGTCCTGGTCGGCCTACCGGGCCGACCGCTACCGGCTGCACATGGCCCTCACACCCCGAGGCCCGCGGTCGGGAACCGCCACCTGACCAGCCGGGCACCGATCCGCCGCGGTTGGATCGACGAGCGCGATCTTCTTCTGGTGGAAACGAACTGGACCGGTCCTGTTCATCAACTGGTCTGCACCATCGCCGAACACAGCACGGCCGTCCGGCCGGTTCGGCAGCAGGGCGCCGGGCACGACGAGGTGCGCGGCGGACATACTGGAGCCCGACCCACACGAACTTTTGTTGTGAGGAGTACCGCGAGACATGCCTATTGCCACCCCTGAGGTCTATGCCGAGATGCTGGACAAGGCCAAGCAGAACCGCTTCGCCTACCCAGCCATCAACGTCAGCTCCTCGCAGACGCTGATCGCCGCACTGCGCGGCTTCGCCGAGGCCGGATCGGACGGCATCGTCCAGGTCTCCACCGGCGGCGCGGAGTACCTGTCCGGTGCGACCGTGAAGGACATGGTGACCGGCTCGGTCGCCCTGGCCGCCTACGCGCACGAGGTCGCCAAGAACTACCCGGTGAACATCGCGCTGCACACCGACCACTGCCCGAAGGACAAGCTGGACGGCTTCGTCCGGCCGCTGCTGGAGATCTCCGCCGAGCGCGTCGCCCGCGGGGAGAACCCGCTGTTCCAGTCGCACATGTGGGACGGTTCCGCGGTGCCGCTGGACGAGAACCTGGAGATCGCCAAGGACCTGCTCGCCAAGGCTGCCGCCGCCCGGATCGTGCTGGAGATCGAGGTCGGTGTGGTCGGCGGCGAGGAGGACGGTGTCGCCAACGAGATCAACGAGAAGCTCTACACCACGGTCGAGGACGGCCTGGCCACGGTCGAGGCGCTCGGCACCGGCGAGAACGGCCGCTACCTGACCGCGCTCACCTTCGGCAACGTGCACGGCGTCTACAAGCCCGGCTCGGTCAAGCTGCGCCCGGAGATCCTCAAGGAGATCCAGGACGCGGTCGGCGCCAAGGTCGGCAAGGAGCGCCCGTTCGACCTGGTCTTCCACGGTGGATCCGGCTCGACCCTGGAGGAGATCCGGGCCGCGGTCGACAACGGCGTGATCAAGATGAACGTCGACACCGACACGCAGTACGCGTTCACCCGGCCGGCCGCCGGGCACATGTTCAACAACTACGACGGTGTGCTGAAGCTGGACGGCGAGGTCGGCAACAAGAAGGCCTACGACCCGCGCGCCTGGGGCAAGCTCGCCGAGGCGGGGATGGCCAAGCGGGTCGCCGAGGCCTGCGAGAGCCTCCGCTCCACCGGCACCTCCCTGAAGGCCTGAACCACGCTGTAGCGGTGATGGCCGCAGCAGCTGCCCGGAGTAGCTGTTGACGGATCGTCTTGAGCGGGCTCGTCGTCGATCGGACGGCGGGCCCGTTCGCTTTGTCCTGAGGTCAGCCGGGGATGTCGTCGCCATGGGGGGTCATCCGGGGATGTCGTGGTCGGAGGGCAGGGCGTAGTCGGGCTGCGTCGATCCGGTGCGGCGTCTTCGGTGGGAACGCGGGCTGCGGGTGGGATCGAAGATCCGGACGCCGGTACGGCGGGACGCCCGGGCGAAGGTGGCTCGGACGCGGTCGACGACGAGGGGTGGATCGTCGAGATCGGTCCAGGAGATCCAGCAGTATTCGAGCGGCTCGGGCTCGGTCGGGACACCGGGACGGGGCGCGAAGAAGCGCGTGGCCGTGTCGTCGAGGTAGTCGTCCGGAACCTGGCACCAGAAAGGTCGCCGGGGATCGAACTCCACCACGGTCCGCTCGTCGGGGAACCACAGCGCGCATCCGGTTTGGTCGACGTCGATCGCGGGCGGTGCGGACGTCGAAGGCGTGGGGAGGCCTGCCTCGGACAGGATCAGGCGCAGGCGTGATTCCGCGACCGAGGCGGATTCCGGCTGGGCTTGCGCGACGACTCGCTCCGCTTGGTCGATCCCCTCGACGAGCTGGCTCGCCGCCCGCTGGAGGGTTCTCGACGTGGCGATCCCCGCGGCGAGGGCGGCTTCGGCGACCACGACGCCCGGGACGAGCGGTGAGGTGGCGGCGACTTCGGCGACCGCTCGAGCTGGTGAGACCAGGCGCAGGTTGTTCCAGACCTGGACGCCCGGGCCGATCGGGTCGCGGACATGCCGGCACACCTCGTCCGCCCCGATCACGGCCCAGCTGTCGCGTGATCCGGCCGCGGCCTCGCTGGGCCGGTGGCCAGAGTGGGCCGTCCGGGTCGTGACGTGGATCTGGGTGAGATCGAGGCCCCAGAGTGGGAGGGCGTGCAGGGCGGCGGCTGACTGGTGGCTGGCGATCAGGCCGGGCTCGCCAGAGCGTAGTACTCGATGGAGGCCGCGGAGGTGGAGCATCTCGTCGGTGACGACGGCGAAGTCACGGTAGGGGGCGTAGGTGCCCGGCCGGATCCGGCGCCAGCCGCCGGAGTCCAGCAGGGAGTCGATGTCGGGGTCGGGGTAGCCGCAGGCACGCGCGTCGGCGCGGGTGAAGACGCCGCCGCGGATCGCGGTCATCACGCTGAGTTGTGGGTTCACACAGACAAGATGCAGTGATCAGCCGGCCCGAACCGCAGGAATCATCGGCGCTGTGGACAACCCCGCGGGATCATTCGCCGACCCGGAATTGGGCATGAAAAAAGCCCGTCATGTCTGTATGACGAGCTCGGCCCGGGTTGGAACCCAGGGTTGCCAGAGGAGCGGCATATTGGCCTCGCCGGGCGTCCTGTTGCCCTTCCGCTCATTACAGGCGGCATGGGCGGCGACCGCGTTCAGCCACTCGGTGCGGCCGCCCCTGGATCTGGGTTGAACATGGTCCATGGTGTCGGCGTTCTCCAGCCCGCAGTACGCGCAGCGGAACTTGTCCCGGCGGAGCACGCCGTGCTTGCTGTACTTCATCCGGCCGCCGGCGTAGCGCCAATGGGTGACCACGTAGCGGACCAGCCGCAGCACCCGTGGAACCGGAAAAGGGCCGATGGTCCGTTCGCCGTGCGCCTCTTCCACCACTGCGACCTCGCGGACCAGCATCCGGATGGCGTGCTGGATCGACACGGTGTGCAGTGGCTCGTACGACGCGTTCAGGACTATGACGCTCATCCGGTGCCTCCTTCCGGCCGTAGCTGGGAACCACGGCGGCTATCACGCAGGGTCTCAAGCATCCGTGGCCGATCGGTGAACGGTCAACGGATTTCGTCAGGCGGTCACGTGCCGGTTCGGCTGCGTGATCGGCGAAGATGTGGTCATGGAATTGAACAATCTGCTCAGCGGTCCACCCGAGACCTTACTCCCCGTGGACCCGGCGGCCGCGGAACTCGCCGCCGGGCTCGCTCCGGTCGAGGCCGCGGCCAAGTTCCCGACCTCGTCGCTGGCCTGGTCCCTGCTGGCCGAAGCGGCCTTCGCGGACGGCCGCACGATCGAGGCCTACGCCTACGCCCGGACCGGTTACCACCGGGGCCTGGACCTGCTCCGACGCAACGGCTGGAAGGGTCACGGCCCGGTTCCTTGGGAGCACGAGCCGAATCGCGGCTTCCTGCGCTGCCTGGCCGTCCTGGGCAAGGCCGCGGCCGCCATCGACGAGAAGGACGAAGCCGAACGCTGCACCACCTTCCTGCGCGACTCGTCGCCGACCGCAGCGGACGAGCTCAGCTGAAGCCTGCTGGTAGGGGCTGGCATGATCACGTCGGTGACCAGCCCCTACGCGCAGTCCGGATTTCGAGTTGGGTTCGACTGGGGGCCGGTCGGTGCCGCCGCGGTCCCTGGCAGCCTGGTCGCGGTGGTGGACGTGCTGTCCTTCACCACTGCGGTGACTGTCGCCGTCGACAACGACATTGACGTCCTGCCGTACCGCTGGCGTGACGAGACCGCGGTGGCCTTCGCCGAGGAGCAGGATGCCGTGCTCGCCGTCGGGCGATCGCGGCCGGGGATCACGCTGTCGCCCGTCACGATCCGGCAGGCCCAGGGAGTACGCCGACTGGTGCTGCCGTCGCCGAACGGGTCCACGATCTCCCAGCAGTTGAGCGACAGTGGTTCGACCGTGCTGGCTGTGTCATTGCGAAATCGGGCCGCGGCAGCCGAATGGGCCGCCGCCAAACTCGCCGAAGACCCAGCACTCACGGTGGTGGCGATCGCCGCGGGGGAGCGGTGGAAGGACGACTCGCTGCGTCCCGCCGTAGAGGATCTGTGGGGTGCAGGCGGCTTCCTCGCGGCACTCGCGTACCGAGACGTCGGCCCCTTGTCGCCCGAGGCGCGGGCCGCGGTCGCGGCGTACCGGGAGGTTGAGAAGGAGCTGCCGCGGCTGCTGCACGACTGCGCCGGCGGGCGGGAGCTCACGCAGTACGGGTTCGCCGAGGATGTCGCGATCGCGGCGGAGCTCGACCGCAGCCGCGTAGTACCGGTGCTGACAGATGGCGCCTTCAAAGCAGCGGCTGTGGACGCTACGTCGGCTCGGGCCAGAACGGCTCAGCGTGCTCCGCGGCAGCAGCGATCGCGGCACCGTCAAGCTCCGTACGGGTGAGCGGCACGCCCGCGAACGGCCACTCGATGACCAACGCGAATCGTTCCGCGGGCGGCAAGGGCCACAACCAGAACTCGCGGGAGGAGACGATCCGGTCGTCACCACCGCTCCCACCCCCGCCGCCGGCCTCGACCAGGACGGGCGGTTCGGGCGGAGTGGTCAGGTCCCAGGGCGGCCGTCCGCCGACGTTGGTCGCCTTCCGCCCATCCGCAAACTCAACTCCCACACGCAGCAGCTCAACCGGCAGCGCACCGCTGGCGAGGCCTCGACGTGAGATTGGGCGGCGGTGCTCAAAGAACACCGCGTTCAGGTCCCACCACTCGTCCTCAGTTTGATTCGTTCGCCGGCCAGCCAGCCGGAGCTCGAACGTGCAGCCCGTTGGATACGCCACCACATCGGCTAAGGCGATCGTCACAGACTCCGTGCGGGCAAGGATCCGGCTCTGCGCCACGGGCACGCCGAGCACGCTCTCGGGCGGCGCCTGCCATGCGGGCGGCTGGGGCTGCGGCCCTGGTGCGGGAGGCTGGGGAGCAGGAGGAGGCGGCTCGAAGAACGACATGACCGCAGGCTAGGCGGATCGACGGGCTGCGGGAACGGCGCACGGCGTTCCATCGCGCCTCGAACACCCACGTTCCTTAGCGGATGATGCCGCACGCGCCACTGGGAAGCCACACCGTTTAGCGGATCTGCCGCCGACCGTAAAGGTGCTGAACTGCCGATGTGCGTGAAGGTGTGCGGATCACCAGGTAACCGTGGGCCGGCACCGTCCTGGCGAGGCCCTGCGGAGCTGACGCTGCACACTTGATGTATGGGCCGGGAAGGTCGGGTCCGCCGACGTGCCGGGCGCCGTACCAACGTCGCCCTGCTGGTGCTGCTCGTGCTCGCGTTCGCCACCGGCTGGGCCGCGTTCGGCACGGGTACCACGACGCCCGGGTGGATCGTCACGGTGCTGCACGGCGCGGCGGGTCTGGCGCTGGTGCTGCTCGTACCGTGGAAGTCGCTGATCGTGCGGCGGAGCAGGGCATTCCGGTCGGCTTCCTGGCGTGCGGCTGCCGGCCTCGTCCTCGGGGTTCTCGTCGCCGTATCGCTTCTCGCGGGCGTCGTGCACGTTCTCGGCGGCTTCCGGACCTACGCAGGTCTCACCCCGATGCAGGTGCATGTGGGTGCCGCGGTGCTTGCGGTGCCGTTCGCTGTCCTGCACGTGCTCCGGCACCCGCAGCGGCCGCGGCGCACGGACCTGTCCCGGCGCACCCTGCTCCGCGCGCTCTGGCTCGGCGGAGGTGCGGCTGCGGCATACGTCGCCGTGGAAGGTGTCGCCCGTGGGCTCTCGTTGCCGGGGCAGGATCGCCGGGTGACCGGCTCGCACGAGGTCGGCTCGGATCGTCCGGAGGCGATGCCGGTCACGCAGTGGGCCCTGGATGCTGTGCCCAGGGTCGACGTTGCCATCTGGCGGCTGCGTGTCGAGGTGGCGGGTCGGCAGATGGCCGAACTCGACCGCGACGCGTTGCTGGCCATGGCCACCGACGAAATGGAGGCGGTGCTCGACTGCACCGGCGGCTGGTACGCCGACCAGCGCTGGCGCGGGGTGCGGCTGGACCGGTTGCTGCCGGCATCGCTCCCGCCGGACGCACGCAGCGTCGTCGTGGTCTCCGTTACCGGGTACGCGCGGCGCCTGCCGCTGCGGGACGTACCGTTCCTGCTCATCGCAACGCATGTCGCCGACCGGCCGCTATCGATCGGGCATGGTGCGCCGGCCCGGCTCGTCGCGCCGGGCCGACGGGGCTTCTGGTGGGTCAAATGGTTGGACCGCGTGGTCGTCGATACCCGGCCGTGGTGGTGGCAGCCGCCGTTCCCGTTGCAGTGACTTGGCCGATTGATCAGTCAGTCTCCCCCGCGAAGCTGACTGCGAAGCCACCACGCAGATGCGCCAACGCCGCCGCAATCTGGAGGTCGGAGCGGCGTTGGGTCAATAGGTGCGGCGGCTGGAGAAGCCGGGACCCAACTTGTCCGTGCCGTAGCCGATCAACGAACCCGTCCCGGTCTGGGAGGATGACCGACGTGGCCGAGCGTGTCTGGTTCCCGAGCACGAGCGGGCCCAAGCTGGCCGGTGTGGTCGACCACCCGGCAGCCCCGGTCCGTGGCTGGGGCGTGTTCTCGCACGGCTTCACCCTTGGCAAGGAGAGCCCCGCCGCCAGCCGGATCTGCAAGCAGTTGGCCAGCGAGGGCATCGGGATGCTCCGCTTCGACAATGTCGGGCTCGGCGATTCCGAGGGCGACTGGGGCGACGGGTCCTTTTCCCACAAGGTCGCCGACACCGCCCAGGCGGTGCGATTCATGAACGAGTCGGGGCGCGAGGTGCGGCTGGTCGTGGGGCACTCCTTCGGCGGCGCGGCAGTGATCGCCGCGGCCCACCACGTCGACTCGGTGCGCGCGGTGGTGAGCATAGGCGCGCCCTACCAGCCTGGACACGTCGAGCACAACTACGACGCGCTCGTGGAACGGTGCCTCGCCGACGGTGAGGCACCGTTCCTGATCGGCGGCAAGGCGCTGACCCTCCGCCGACACTTCATCGAGGACGTGCGCGCGGCGGACCTGCACGAGCAGATTCGCACGCTGCACCGGGCGCTGCTGGTGATGCATTCACCGACCGACAACACCGTCGGCATCGCGAATGCGAGCGAGATCTTCCGGGCGGCCCGGCATCCGCGCAGTTTCGTGTCGCTGGAGGGCGCCGATCACCTGCTGACCGGGCGCAACCAGGCGAAGCGCGCGGCCCGCATCATCAGCGCCTGGGCCGACCCCTACCTGGCCGACCAGTGACAGTCAGCCGCGCTGCCTCTCACGACGTGATGCTTACTCGGTCCCTACCGGCAGCAACAGCCGGTGCACAGGCCACCGTCATCACTCCCTGGCACGAGGCCGATGATCTCGCATCGGGCGCAGAAACACATCCAGCGCCGGATAGCGTCGCAGAACGTCCGCTCGTGCTGCGGAGCTCTCTTCAATGCCGCCAAGTTCAGTAAACAAAGACGCCGCACGGTAGACTGAGCGCGTCATCATCGACCCCGAGTTTCTGCCCGGTGACAGAGCCGGCAGGCGGCGCGCGTCCCCGCTTCCTGCCAACACTGGACGGTTGTAGGCGGCATCGACGGACCGGCACAGCAGGACGCCCACGGTCAGGTCACCGCCCCGCCAGGCAGCGGAAGGCTCTACCGTGCCGGCACTCACCGGACGGATCACCGCGCCCTTCACCACCTACAGCGTCGTACTACGCACGCCTGGCGCATGGAAGTTCTACCTGGCCTCGGCCCCCGCCCGCATCGGCATCGCCATGACCGGCCTCGGCATCGTCTGGCTCATTCATGGCGCGACCGGATCGTACGCCGCGGCCGGCAGCGTGACGGGTGGTTTCGCGGTCGCCGAAGCCCTCGCGGGACCACAGATAGCGCGCCTGATCGACAGATTCGGCCAGACGCGGATGCTGCCGATCACGTTGCTCGCCCACGCGGCCGCGGTCGCCCTCCTGATCGGTCTAACGGTGTCGGCCCAACCACTGTGGATGCTGGTCGCAGCAGCAGTCGTCACCGGCGGCTCGCTCCCACAACTAGGAGCGCAGACCTCCGCCCGCTGGTCCCACGCACTCTGTGGTACGCCGCTACTGTCGCCGGCCTTCGCCCTGGAGTCACTGAGTACCGGCGTTGCCTTCATGGTCGGCCCGGCCCTCATCGGAACGGTCAGCTCCCTCGGAACCCCGGTCGCCGGCTCTGTCCTCGCAACCACACTGGTCCTGGCCGGCGGATTCTCACTGGCCCTGCAACGCCGTACTGCGCCTCCACCGACCACGGCCGATCAACGTCAGAGCTCGGCAGGCCTGCTCCGTAAGGGTTTCCTCGCACTGGCCACCACGAACATCGGTGTCGGCCTGTTCTTCGGGAGCATGCAGGTCTCGGTGACAGCGTTCGCCGTCGACCGGGGTACGCCGTCGCTGGCCGGGCCGCTGTACAGCATCACCAGTTTGGTCAGTCTGTTCGCCGGATTCGCCTACGGAGCAAGGCGTTGGCGGTTGCTTCCACCCACGCAGTTCGTCCTGGCGCTCGTCTTCCTCGGCGTGTCCACCGTGCCGCTGCTCGTCGTGGATTCCCCTTGGGCTGTTGGGATTGCGTTGGCCGTGCCGGGGATCGCGTTGGCGCCATTCCAGGTGTTGTCTGCCGTGCTGGCGGAGGCGGAGGTCGAGTCCGCAGTACTGACTCAGGCCTTCACCTGGCTCAACTCCGGCAGCGCCGCGGGGATCGCCCTCGGCGCTGCCTTCGCGGGTCGAGTTGTGGACGCACAGTCGCCGCACTACGGCTTCGCGCTCGCGCTGCTGGCCACACTGGTCGCCACTGCGATGGCACTGGTGGTCAGGAACGCGATCGGAGGACCGTCCAGCCCAGCAAGGCGAACAGCAGCATCCATACGGTGATCACGAGCCGCCCGAGCCAGAACGGACCGAAGAGGCCCGGGGTCAATGGAACGAACACGTAGACGCCCAGGGCGAGTGGCAGCCACCGCTGCCAACCCGTCCACTGCCGCGCCCGCAGCACTGCGATCCCCGCGATGATCAGGAACACGCCGATGCCCGTCGAGGTCACGCCGTACAGGGCCTCGATGGTGTCGGTCCGCGGGCTCGGGTACGGCGAATCCTTGGCGCTGATCGCTACGAGTTCCGTCACGCCCAGGCCGAGCATCCACAGCACACTGCCTCCGACGCCGATCCGGCCGATCCGGCCGCGGCCGGCGGCGCCGGAGATCCACAGTGCCGCGATCAGCACGGCGATGCAAACGTGTTGCACGAAGAAGAAGCTCTGGATCAGCGTGAACCCCGAAGCGGTGAAGGGGTAGCTGAACCGGTCGTCACTGACGGCGGCCGGGTAGACGATCAGCAGGATCCCCGACGCCGCGCCTAGCAGGCCCGCCCACAGGCCGATGGTCCCCGCGGTTCGGTGGTACGACGAACCGGCGGGGCTGAACGTTGTTGCGCTTGAAGTGCTCACGGTGTGTCCCCCCACATCCGTTGTGGAAAAGTATTAAGGTATACCTGAAATTCAGGTTTACCTTAGGATCTTCATGCCGTCAACGGATCAGCAGCGCCGGGCCAACACGATCGCGATGCTCGGACAGGCGTACAGCCTGCTCGGCTTCCGGATCGTCGACGGCGTCGTCGGCGCGGGCTACCCGCAGAAGCCGTCGCACTCGGCGGTCTTCGCGCAGATCAAGCGCGAGGGCTCCCGCCTGACCGACCTGGCTCGCGGCGCCAACATGACCCCGCAGTCGATGAGCGAAGTGGTTGCCGAACTCATCGACCTCGGCTACGTCGAACGCCGCCCCGACCCGACCGACGGCCGCGCCAAACTCATCGTCCTCACCGCCCGCGGCCACGCCTGCATCGACGCCGGCGAAGCCACCATCCAGGACCTGGAAGCAGATATCACCACGCTCCTAGGCAAACAAGGCCACAACCAACTCCGAACCCTGCTCACAAAACTGCTAGCGACCGCCGCACGGGATCCGCATGATCGGCCCGAGTGATGACCACGACCGGTCCGTTTATCCACAGGTGTGCTGACTTGGCGTACTTTTGTCGGCGGTTCCTGCCACACTGCGTAAGCAAGGGACGAGCTTCATCGTTGCAGCGACTGACGAGGCTCGCGAGCGGACTGGACAGCTGGCTGGCCGATGCGTCCGGCGACGCTCGGACGACGTTCATGATCTGAGCAGCTCAAAGATTGCGGCGAAGCTTCCAAGTGCCACTGCGAGCATCGTCAACGTTATCGCTCCGTAAAGGAGCCTAAACTTCCTCCTGGCCCACCCGGCCTTTCCATGAATGGATCGAGCCGCGTCGTCACTGAACGAGACGGTCGTGGCACCCATCACCTTGGCGATGTAGGCCTCGGCCGACGAGTTTGCTATAGAAGGGAAGTTGGTCAGACCCCGGCCGGCCACATCCGGACGGACCAAATTCGCCCGGCTGGGCAGTATTGTCCATAGCGCGAGAAACAGAGCGCCAACGAGCGCCGCGCAGGAGATGCCCGCCAAGACCACAGCGGGACGACTCAACGATTCAAGGCCGAACTGCTCAGACGTCGATACCGCGAGCAGGGACGCCAACAGGATCGAATCCGCCGTGAACAGCAGGCCGGCCTTCGTGTCGCCAAAAGCCACCTGGCCCTCGATGTGGTCCATGAGCCACTGAAGTGTCTCGAGATTTGTCCGCGCGGACGAGGGCTCTTCGTTCGTCCCCATAGGCTCGGGCTGTTCATTCATCCGCGCGCCTCCACTCTCATCGGCGTCGAGGTGGCCCACACGCACCACAAACGCCCTTCTCGCTTCAGCGAGCTCGGCCGTGCCCACGCTGGGTTGAGGTTATGGACGGCTACCCGCTGTGCGCCGATGACCAATGCAAGCGGTGCTTGCAGACGGAGCGGGTCGGCCACGTGCTGCCAGCGTCCATCCGGCACGGCCTCACAGGCAAGGCTCGGTCAGCGCCTGACTCTGGTGGTTTGAGGGTTCTCCAGACATGCGAAAGGCCGCGACGAACTGAGTTGCACAGGTCGGCTGGGGTCGTTCGGTGTCCGGTATTGGCCACGGCGGATCGGGCTGCTGGCGATCGCGAGCCGTTGTTTGGGTGCGGCTCTCGTGATACTCATCTCGCACCTTCAGGAGAACGCTTTCCAACACGGATCGCGAACCTCGCGACGAAGCGCTGAGAAGACCCCGTCCATTGCCTGTCACGGAGCCCGATGATGACTTCGCCTGCCCTGCGATCGCCTGGTCGCAGACCTCGCAAACTACTGGCCGCGCTCCTTTCGCTGGTTCTCGCCGGCGCGCTGGTCCAACCGGTCACAGCCACGGCGCTGCCGACCGTGGACTCCCCCTATCGCTTCGACTTCGGCACCCAGAGCAGTCCGGTCGCCGACGGCTACACCGGTGTCGCCGAGGTGGGCTACAGCGCCGACCTCGGCTATGGCTTCGCCGATCCGGCCAAGGTGACGGCGGTGGACCGTGGCACCACCGACCCCCTCCGGAGTGACTTCGTGGCGGTCGCCGGTACGTCGTTCCTCGTGGATCTGCCGAACGGCGACTACACCGTGGCGCTGGTGGCCGGTGACGCCACCGAGGCCAGCGAGATCGCCATCACCGCCGAGAAGATGGCCAAGGTGCAGCTGACGGCCAAGCCGGCCGGTGAGTACCTGACCATGACGTTCCCCATCTCGCTCGTCGACGGTCAGCTGAACCTCGACTTCAGCGGTACCGCGGCCAAGATCAACTCCTTCGTCATCACCCGCCAGCCGACCCGGACGGCCGGGGCCAAGCCGACCGCCTTCCTGGCCGGCGACTCGACCGTGCAGACCTACGACCCCGGATTCGCGCCGCAGGCTGGCTGGGGGCAGATGCTGGACCGGTACCTCACCGACGACGTGCTCGTCGTGAACAAGGCGATCGGCGGCCGGAGCTCGAAGAACTTCATCAGCCAAGGCCGGTTGGATGAGATCCTGCGGGTGATCCGGCCGGCCGACTACCTGCTCATCCAGTTCGGTCACAACGACGCCACCCAAGGCGTCGACGACCGGTACGCCTCGCCGGCCGACTACAAGGAATACCTGCGGACGTACGTGCATGGGACCCGCCAGCGCGGTGCCGTCCCAGTCCTGGTGACACCGGTGTCGCGGCGCAGCTTCGACCCGGTGACAGGGAAGTTCAACGTCAGCTTCCCGGAGTACGTCGCCAAGATGATCGAACTTGCGGCCGAGGAGGATGTCGACCTGGTGGACCTGTCGGCGTCGAGCCGGGCGTACCTCGACGAGATCGGGCCGGAGGCGGCGAAGGCGGTGTTCCTGCACGTCGATCCGGGCGTCTATCCCGGCCGGCCGAACGGCACCGTCGACGACACGCACTTCCAGGAGTACGGCGCCATCCAGATGGCCCGGCTGGTCGCGACGGACGTGGCGCAACTGGAGATCCCACTGGCGGCCGAGGTGGTCGAGGTCGAGCCGCCCGCGACCGTTCCGGCGGCACCGACGAGCCTGATGGCGAGCAGCATCTCCAATGCGGGCGCTGTCCTGAGGTGGACCGCGCCCGAAGGTGCCGACATCTACCGCATCTATCGCAAGACCGCCTCAGCCCCGGATACGGCGTACGCGCTGGTCGGTACGACGACGGCCGCGAGCTCGGTCGTGCAGGGTCTGGCCGAGGGGGAGAGCTACTCGTACCGGATCGGTGCGGTGAACGGCCGGGGTGAGTCCGAACCGTCTGCCGCGATCACCTTCACCACGAAGCGGGCCCTGTACAAATTCGACTTCGGCCCGGTCGGTGCTCCGGTGGTCGCCGGGTACACCGAGGTCAACCGCACCATGACCTACTCGGCGGGTCGGGGATTCGGGTTCACCCAGCCGCCCGAGGCGCTGGCCGACCGGGACCGCGGCAGTACGGCGGGGGTGCCCAACGACCTGCAGCGCGACTTCGTCCTCTCGGCGAGCCCGTTCGAGTTCAAGCTGGACCTACCGAACGGCACGTACATGGTCAAGACCTACAGCGGCGACTGGATCGGCACCAGCCGGACCGACTTCGCCATCGAGGGACGCCCGGCCGGCAACGGGAACGCCGGTAGGGCGGCCGTGACCGAGCGGCTGCACGGCCCGATCCTTGTCACCGACGGTCAGCTGAATGTCGTGGTCAGCGGTACGGGAGCGCGGCTGAACGGGATCGAGGTGACGCCGCTCCTGGTCGCCCCGACGGGTCTGGCGGTCGAGTCGGTCGATCCGCACGCGAGCCCGGCGACCAGCACCGTCCAGTGGAACGCGGCGACCGACGCGGTCAGCTACCGGATCTACCGGCAGGGCGTTGGCGATGCGGAGCCCGTCAAGCTGGCCGAGCAGACCGATCGTCTGTACGTCGACAGCACCGTGACCGCCGGCCTCGCGTACTCGTACCAGGTCACCGCGGTCGACAACACCGGCCTCGAATCGGTGCCTTCCACACCGGTCACGGCCTCGGTCGTCGACCCATCCGTTCCCGTGCCGCCGGTGCCGACCCAGCTCCAGTTGCAGGACATCGACAAGAACGAACTCACGTTGCACTGGCAAAAGGTGTACGAGGCAACGACCTATCTCGTCTCCCGCGCCGAGACCGAGGACGGGAACTACCAGATAGTGGGCCAGACGTCGGAGAAGTCCTTCACCGACAAGGAAGTGCTCACTACGATCAAGTACTTCTACAAGGTGTCGGCCGTCAACGCAGGCGGTGTGTCCGCACTGTCCAAGGCACTTGTCACCCCGGCCGTTACGGTATTGAAGCGCCAGGCGGAGTACCTGGACCGCGCCCCGTCCGCCGTACCGACCGCCGACGGCAAGGTGCTGGTCGGCTGGCGGTTGCTGGGGACCGACAAGCCTTCCATCGGGTTCAACGTCTACCGGGACGGCGTCCGACTCAACCCCAAGCCGATCAAGAACTCGACCAACTACCTCGACGCAAGCGGTACGACGAGCTCCCGCTACCGCGTAACGGCCATCGACGACGAGCAGGAGCAGCAGGCGACACCGGAGTTCGGCACCTGGGCCGGGAACCACTTCTCCGTGCCGCTCGACAAGCCCGCCGACGACTACACCTTGGACGGCCAGCCCTACAGCTACAGCGCGGGCGATGCCAGTGTGGGTGACGTCGACGGCGACGGCAGCTACGAGATCATCCAGTTGTGGTCGCCGTCCAACAGCAAGGACAACTCGCAGGCCGGCTACACCGGCCTCGTGTACGTCGACGCGTACAAGCTGGACGGGACGAAGCTCTGGCGGATCAACCTCGGCCCGAACATCAGAGCCGGCGCGCATTACACGCAGTTCCAGGTGTTCGACCTCGACGGTGACGGCCGGGCCGAGGTGACCATGCGCACCGCGGACGGTACGACGGACGCGGCGGGCACGGTCATCGGCGACCCCAACGCCGACCATCGCAACAGTGCCGGGTACGTCCTGGCCGGGCCGGAGTTCCTCACCGTCTTCGAGGGACTGACCGGCAAGATCATGGACACCGTCGACTACACCCCGCCCCGCGGTGATGTCGGATCGTGGGGTGACACCTACGGCAACCGAGTCGACCGATTCCTGGCCGGCGTCGCCTACCTGGATGGCGAGCACCCGAGCGTTGTGTTCAGTCGCGGTTACTACACCCGTACCGTGCTCGCCGCCTACGACCTGGTGGACCGGAAGCTCCAGCGGCGCTGGGTCTTCGACACCAACGACAAGGGCAGCGAAGGTGGCTACGGGATGGGCAACCACAACTTCGCGGTCGCCGATGTGGATGCCGACGGCAAGGACGAGGTCGTCTTCGGATCCATGACCGTCGATGACGACGGGTCGCTGCTCTACAGCACCGGCCTCGGTCACGGCGACGCCCTGCACGTCAGCGACCTGATCCCGGCCCGACCCGGGTTGGAGGCGTTCGCGGCGCACGAGGACATGGGCCGCAGCGGCAATCGTGGTGCGACCATGCGGGATGCCCGGACCGGCGCGATCATCTGGGACATCCCGGCCGACCGCGACACCGGCCGGGCCGCGGCGGGCGACATCGACCCCAGGCACCCGGGTGCCGAAGGGTGGGCGGTCGGTGGGGACGCCGCCTGGAACTCACCGGTCGGCCAGCTGAAGTCGTCCACCGGTGAGCTGTTGTCGACCACGATCCCAGCGGCCAACTTCCTGGCCTGGTGGGATGGTGACCCGCTGCGGGAGATCGTCGATCACGCCTGGAACACCAGCACGCTGAGCGGGACACCGACGATCAGCAAGTGGAACTGGGAGACCAGCACCGTCGGTGTGCTGCTCTCGGATCCGGGGGCACGCTCCAACAACGGCACCAAGGGAACTCCGGCGATCCAGGCCGATCTCTTCGGCGACTGGCGGGAGGAGATCGCCTGGCGCAGCGCGGACAGCTCCGAGCTGCGGATCTACAGCACGCCGTACGAGACCGATCGGCGCCTGCACACGTTGATGCACGATCCGGTCTACCGCCTCGGGGTGGCGTGGCAGAACACGGCGTACAACCAGCCACCGCAGGTGAGCTTCTTCATCGGTCAGGACATGGCGCAGCCGAAGCCGCCGAGCATCGTCTACACCGGTGGGCGGAGCACACCGTAGCTCAGTAGAGGGCGGTCTGGCGTTCGGCCTGGGTGCGCGCTGCGTACTCGGCCGGCGTCAGGCCGATCTGGTCTTTGAATTCCCGGGTGAAGTGGGCCTGGTCGAAGTAGCCGAGGGCGACGGCCAGGTCGGCGAGTTCGGCGGTGTCGCCGCGGGCCAGGAGTTCGGCGCCGTCGTGCAGGCGGTAGCGGCGCAGTACCCACTTGGGGCCGACGCCGACGTACCGGCGGAAGAGGCGTTGGAGGGTGCGGATGGGGATGTCGTAGCGGTCGGTCAGCTGGTCGACGCGGGTGATGGACCGGTCGTCGGCCATCGCGGTGACGATCTCCCGGACCAGCTCGTACTGCGGGTCGGCGGGCACCAGGTGATCCTTGAGGTACGCCTCGATCACGGCTCGGCGGCGGACATCGGATTCCTCAGCGAAGACCAGGTCCGCCAGTCGGTCGGCGTCCGCGAACACCTCGGTCAGCGGGAGCCGCTGGTCCCGGAACGCGGCGACGTCCCGGCCGGTCACGGCGCCGAATCCGCCGGCCCAGAACTTCACCCCGAAGCACCGGCCGCGGCCGATCAGTTCGCGTTCGAACTTCTTGGTGCAGACGCCGTTGAGGAACGCGCCGCCGGGTTGCTCGAAGGTGACGTTGACGCTCGGATACGGCAGCACCTCCGCGACGTACGGCTGCTGCAGGTCCCACTCGACGATCCAGTACCACTCGACGAACCGGCCGACCGCGGGGCCGGGCGCGAGCCGGTTCAGGGTGCGGTGCCGGGCCTGTTCCCGCGGGTGCAGGATGCCCTTCTCGCTGTCCGGGGGTTGGGTCACGTTCGGCTGTCGCTTTCTTACAAGACCGGGGGTCTGGGTGCGGCGAAGACTGCGGGTATGACGACGACCAACACGGGCAGAAATTTATCAGTGCGGCCCATCCCCGACGGTTATCACTCGCTCACCCCGTACCTGGCGGTCTCGGACGGACCGAAGGCGATCGAGTTCTACCAGCGGGTGTTCGGGGCCGAGGTGATCAGCCGGCAGGACCTGCCGGACGGGCGGGTCGGGCAGGTCGAGCTGAAGTTCGGGAACTCGATGCTGCAGCTGAGCGACGAGATGCCGCAGATCGGGCTGCGCGCGCCGAACGGCGAGTGGGTGCACTCGTCGCTGGTGCACTACGTGCCGGATGTGGACGCGACCTTCGCGAAGGCGGTCGAGGCGGGCGCGACGCCGGTGGAACAGGTGCAGACGTTCATGACGGGCGACCGGTACGGGACGGTGATCGACCCGTTCGGGCATCGGTGGGCGATCCTGACCAAGGTCGAGGACGTGTCCCGCGAGGAGGCGGATCGCCGGGTGAAGGAGTGGCTGGCGTCGAACCCGGAGGAGCTGGGGAAGACGGAGTAGCTGGGGGCATAAGGAAGCGGCCCGCCGGAACCGTCCCCTGCGGCAGTTTCGGCGGGCCGCTGACTAAGAGTGTGCACGTGATCACGCAGATTGGCAACCCCGTCGGAGACGAAGAGTGCCCGGATCGTCACGTGTCGCACAACTGTCTCCACCAGTGACGTGGTAGCGACGTGGTAGATCCTTGGTCCGGTAGGCTTTGGTCGCAAGAGCCTGGATGCGGCGCCGGATGAATGTTCGGTGAACGTCTCCGGGCTTCACCGTTTCCAGCGACCGGCCGCGCACGGCAACGGAGCGTCGGCCGACGCGCCTGAAGAGGAGGGCTGAGATGCCCGCAATCGTGCTCGTCGGCGCCCAGTGGGGCGATGAGGGCAAGGGTAAAGCGACCGATCTGCTCGGCAACACCGGGGCCGTGATCGACTACGTGGTGAAGTTCAACGGCGGCAACAACGCCGGCCACACGGTTGTCATCGGCACCGAGAAGTACGCGCTGCACCTGCTGCCGAGCGGGATCCTGACCCCCGGAGTGACGCCCGTCATCGGCAACGGGGTGGTGGTCGATCTGAACGTGCTGTTCGAGGAGCTGGACGCGTTGCAGGCCCGCGGCGTCGACACGTCGCGCCTGGTGGTCAGCGCGAGCGCGCACCTGATCCCGCCGTACAACCGGACCCTCGACAAGGTGACCGAGCGATTCCTCGGCAGCCGCAAGATCGGCACCACCGGGCGCGGCATCGGCCCGACGTACGCGGACAAGATGAACCGGATCGGGATCCGGGTCCAGGACCTGTACGACGAGAAGATCCTCGAGCAGAAGGTGACCGGCGCGCTGGAGCTGAAGAACCAGTTGCTGGTGAAGGTCTACAACCGGCGCGCGGTGGAGATCTCCGAGGTCGTCGACGAGCTGCTCGGGTACGCCGACCGGTTGAAGCCGATGGTCGCGGACACGAGCCTGCTGCTGAACAACGCCCTCGACGCGGGCAAGACGGTGCTGATGGAGGCCGGCCAGGCGACGCTTCTCGACGTCGACCACGGCACCTACCCGTTCGTCACGTCGTCGAACGCGATCTCGGCCGGCGCCTGCACGGGTTCGGGCATCCCGCCGACCCGGATCGATCGCGTGATGGCCGTCGTCAAGGCGTACACCACGCGCGTCGGCGAGGGCCCGTTCCCGACCGAACTGCTGGACGCCGACGGCGAGTGGCTGCGGCAACAGGGCTTCGAGTTCGGTACGACGACCGGTCGGCCCCGTCGCTGCGGCTGGTACGACTCCGTCATCGCCCGGTACGCCGCGCGCGTGAACGGCGTCTCCGACTTCGTCCTGACCAAACTGGACACGCTCACCGGCCGCGAGAAGATTCCGGTCTGCATCGCGTACGACGTACACGGGGTCCGGCACGACGAGATGCCGATGACCCAGACCGACTTCCACCACGCGGTTCCGGTGTACGAAGAGCTCGACGGCTGGGACGACGACATCACCGGCTGCCGCACCTTCGAGGACCTGCCGAAGAACGCCCAGACCTACGTCCGCGCAGTCGAGTCGATGAGCGGCGCCCCCATCTCCGCCGTCGGAGTAGGCCCCGAACGCACCCAAATGGTCATCCTCGACAACCGCATCTGAGATCTGGCGGAGGCCTGCCCGGGAGCTTGAACAACAAACCGGGACCTTGGACCTGCTGCAGCTTGTTCAGGCCCACCGTTTCTTGTTCAAGCTCCCCGCTTCTTGTCAGCCCGCTGAGGCTGGTGGGTCAGCGGCTGAGACCAGCCCTCAGCGGCCGGGATCCTGCTGTCAGCGGCCGAGACCCAACCATCAGTTGCCGAGGAAGGGGAGGTCTCGGAGGATGGGGAGGTCTCGGAGGGTGTCGAGGGTGGGGCGGTTGGGGAGATCGGGCAGGCGGAAGGCGTCGCCGAGAGGGGTCCAGTCGGGGCCGGTCGCGTAGGCGGTGACGGCGAGGAACGCGGTGACGCCGAGCAGGGCCAGGGTCGCGAGGGCGCTCAGCCAGCTCGGGCGGAACGCGGCGCGCAGGCCGGCTTGGGCGCCGCGGCGGAGGGAGGCGCCGCCGGGGCCGACCCATGCGGTCAGGAGGCCGATGAAGGCGCCTGCGCCGACACTCACCGCCTCGAGTGGCGCCCAGCTGAAGCCGTAGGCGAGGGCGAGGACCAGCGTGGTCATGCCGCCCGCGATAAAGCCGACGATGAGCGGGATGATCGCGCACGGGAGAGTGATGAGCGCGGCACTCACCAGGTGAACAGGGCTCGCCGCAACGGCCACGAGGCCGTCGGATCGGCCGGGACCGCCACGGACTGTCCGGCGACGGAGGAGCGCAGTACTGGACTTGTCGACCATGCGGGCCAGTACGACCAGGGCCGTGGCGACCAGGATCCCGGCGACCGGCAGGAGCGCGGTCAGCGCCGCTAGTGCCAACAGCACCGTGAACAGCAGGCCACCCCGCGAGGGCTGCAGATGCGGCGGCAGCTTCTCCTTCTGCTTGCCCTCGTACTGCGGCTGCGCGGGCACCGGGTGGTTCGTCGGCGCCTGGTAGTTGTCCGGCCGGTAGTTGTCGGGCTGGTAGTTATCGGGCTGGTAGTTCGTCGGCTGGTAGTTGGCCGGCGCGTGGTAGTTCGCGGGGGTCTGGTAGGTGACGGGGTAGTTCGCCGGTGGTGGCGAGGCGTACCCAGGGCCCGCAGGCGGACCGCCCAGCCCGGGAGGCGGCGCGGCCTGGTACGGCAATGGCATGGCGGCGGGTGCGGCTGCGTTCGGCGCCGGGCTGTACGTGGCGGGGTGCACCGGCATCGCCTTCGCCTGCATGCGTTCGGCCTTCTGCTGGGCGGCCACGTCGCGCAGCTTGTCCCGCAGCGGCGCGAACGCGGACAGCGGCGGAATCACCGATGGCACCAGCTGCGCCACCTCGACCGGATCCGGCTCCATAGACACCGACCCGGCGTCCTCCGGCATCACCCGGGTCATCAGCGCGGTCGGCGGATTCACCACCACGGTCGGCCCGGTGCCGTGCTGCGTGACCAGGGCGTCCCGGCCCTCGGCGTACCGGTTCAGGCCGGTCATGATCTCCTGCTGCGTGGGGCGGTCCCGGCGATCGGGGGCTAGGGCAGCGGCGAGTAGTGGCTTCAGTCGCGGGTCCAGGCCCTCCAGGTCGGCCTTGCCGCTCCGGACGCGGTGCAGCACGATCTCGAACGGCCCCTTGCCGAACGGCCGGCGCCCGGTGGCCGCGAAGGCGACCGTGGCCGCCCAGCCCCACCAGTCGGCCGACTCGGACACCATCTCGCCTTCGATCAACTCCGGCGCGAGGTAGCCCGGCGTACCGATCACCAGGCCGGTCTGGGTCAGCCGCAGGTCGTCGGCGGCCTGGGCGATGCCGAAGTCGATCATCACCGGCTTGCCGTTGAACATCATCACGTTGCCGGGCTTGAGGTCGCGGTGGATCACGCCGGCCCGGTGGATCGCCTGCAGCGACTCGGCGAGGCAGCCGGCCGTCGGCAGCCAGCGCTGTGGGGTCAGCGGGCCGCGCTCGTCCACCTGTTCGTCGAGCGGTCGGCCGGGGATGAAACGGGTCACCAGGTACGGGCGGTCGGCCTGCAGGTCGTAGTCGACGATCCCGGCGACGCCCGGGTGGCTCACCTTCTTCAGGGTGGTCGCCTCACGTTCCAGGCGTGCCCGGGCGGTCGGGTCGTGCGCGACGTGCGGCCGCAGCACCTTCAGTGCGACCTCTTTGTGGTCGGGCCCTTCGGCCAGGTAGACGACACCCATGCCGCCCTGGCCCAACTGCCGCACCAGCCGGTACGGCCCCACCCGCTCCTCCACCTCCGTCACCGCGGCGGCGACCTCCGTGGGTACGGAAGGTTCCTCCGTCGGCGGAGAAGGGAGTCCCCCGGTTCCTGACATGCCATCTACGGTACGTCGGCACCGGCCCACATAACCCGGGTCGAAGGGATGACCTCAACCGGTCACCGTCCGGCCGCGCACTGTTCGTCACGGGTGGCCAGATTCTGCTGAAGGTGGGCTGCTTGGCCACTGGTGGTGAGTCAGGCCGGACCGGTTGGGTTGGCGTATGCGAATCGAAATGCTGGTCTTCGACGGTGTGGACGAGATGGACGTGATGGGGCCGTTCGAGGTGTGGAGCCTCGCTGCTGGGCGGTCGGACCTCGAGGTGGCGCTGGTCGGGCTGGACGGGCCGGTCGAGGTGACTGGCATGCACGGGCTGCAGTTCAAGGCGCCTGAGGGACTCGGTACGCCGAACGCGGTATTCGTGCCCGGAGGTGGATGGCTCAACCGAGCCGAACGTGGTTCGTGGGCCGAGGCGCGGCGCGGGGTGCTTCCGGCGCGGCTGGCCGAGCTGGGTCCCCGGCTCGACTGGGTCGGTTCGGTCTGCACCGGGTCGATGCTGCTCGCCGAAGCCGGGCTGGTGAAGGGCCGTCCCGCGACGACCAACCGGAATGCCTGGGACGAGTTCGAGGCATTCGGGCCGGTGCTGAAGAAGAACCGGGTGGTGGACGACGGCAACCTCGTCACGGCCGGTGGGATCACGGCCGGTATCGACCTGGCGCTCCGCATCGTCGAACGAGAGCTCTCGCCCGAGCTCGCCGACCGGATCGCCAGGTCGATGGAGTACACCCGCGACGGGGACATCTACCTAAGCTGACCGCGCACAGCTGATCGGCCCGGTCAGCGGCTGAGCTCGGGGTAGAGGTTGGCCAGGTCGCCGGACAACGCCGCCTTCGCGCCGCGGGCGGTGGCGTCGGCGAGGACCTCGTGGGCGCCGGACTCGACACCGTCAAGTGCGACCTTGGCGATGTCGGCGGGCTTCTCCTTCGGGTCGGTGACAGCGGCGACCAGGTCGGTATCGACGTAGCCCATGTGCAGGCCGGTGACGCCGATCCCGCGATCGAGGAGTTCGAGCCGGATCGCGTTCGTCTGGGACCAGAGCGCGGCCTTCGTCGCGGCGTAGGAGCCGCCGCGGGCGACCCAGGACAGGGCCGAGTGCATGTTCAGGATGTGGCCGCCGCCGTTGCGCTCGATCACCGGGGCGAACGCGCGGGTCAGCTTCAGCGGGCCGTAGAAGTTGATCTCGAACACTTGCCGGATGTCCTCCAGGGAGGCATCCAGGTAGGTGGCCGGCGAGATGACGCCGGCGTTGTTGACCAGCACGGTGACATCCGGCGCGGCCGCGACCAGGGCGTCGATGGAGGCCTGATCGGTCACCTCGAGCGGTAGCGTCACCACCCGCGGGTCGGTGCTCGGCTTCGGGTCGCGGGCGGTCGCGTAGACCTTCCGGACGCCGCGGGTGAGCAAGTCGTCGACGATCGCCTTGCCGATACCGCGGTTGCCGCCGGTGACGAGTGCGACGGCGCCTTCGAGGGTGGTCATGAAGAACTCCAAGTCCTGGAAACCGAGCTGTTTCCATGGAGCGTAGACCGATCGGTTTCGATTCTCAAATCGAGCCGGTACGCTCGGTCCCATGACGACCTCGGCGACACCCCGTGATCGATTGCTGGATGCGGCGGGCGAACTCTTCCGCCGCGACGGCGTGGGCATCGGCGTGGACGCGCTGTGCAAGGCGGCGGGGGTCTCGAAGAAGTCGATGTACCAGCTGTTCCGCTCCAAGGACGAGGTGATCGCCGAGAGCCTGGCGAGCCGCGGGCCGGACTACCAGGTGATGTTGCTGCCCAGCCCGGAGCAGGAGTTGTCCAACCGGGCCCGGATCTTGACGGTCTTCGAGCGGCAGGACCAGCTGGTGGCCGGCGGTGACTACCTGGGTTGCCCGTTGGTGAGCACCGCGATCGAGCTGAAGAACCCCGAGCATCCGGGCAGTGTGGTCGCGCGGCACTTCAAGCAGCAGCTGACCGACTTCTTCCGGTCGGAGCTGATCGCCGCCGGCGCCGAGGATCCGGACACCCTGGCCGTCCAGCTGACCATGGTGTTCGACGGTGCGAGCGCCCGGGCTGTCGTGCGGGCCCAGAAGCTCTCCGGTGCCGGTGTGCAGCTGGCAGCCGGCCTCCTCGACGCCGCCGGAGTGCGAGACGGCGTACTGGCGGGCCACGCGCGCTAGTACCGGGCTGGGCGGCGGCTGCGGTCGCGTGCCCCGGGACAGCGCCTGCCCGGTCGTGACGGAGGGTAGTTCCAGAGCTGCCACGACGAGAGTTCCGAGAGGCCGGATGGTGCCGTCGTTGGGTGGCACTCGGCCTCGTTTTGTTCCACTGTGATGGGACAAATCGGCAGTCTGTTCCAGTCGTGGTTCCGGAACCGCCCACATATTGACGTGCTCACCGTGTGTCGTCAAACTTTCGCAAAGACCCTGCGGTAGTGGGGGAATCGCAGTGTCCGACCGCCCCGAGGACAGGACATCCGCCCATGCGAAAGACAACCATCCTGGTGGCCGCGGCGTGCGCCGCACTGGTCACCGGAACGCTCAGCAGCCCCGCGCTCGCAGTACCGAAACCAGCAGGACAGCAGCCCAATGCCGTGCAGGCGCCGGCCACATTCACACATCCAGGGGTCGGGGTCAGCCGGCCGCAGTTGGATTTCGTCCGGGCCAAGGTGCAGGCCGGCGCCCAGCCTTGGACCAACGCGTTCAACCAGGCCAGGGACAGTAAGTACGGATCACTCAGCCGTACGCCGACCCCGCGCGCCGTGGTCGAGTGTGGTCCGTATTCGAACCCGAACCTCGGTTGCACCAACGAACGCGAGGACGCGATCGCGGCGTACACGGATGCGGTGCTCTGGTACGTCACCCGCGACGATCGCTATGCGCAGAAGGCGATCCAGCTGATGGACGCGTGGTCGGCGACGATCCGCGACCACACCAACAGCAACGCGCCGCTGCAGACCGCGTGGGCCGCGTCGTCCTGGCCGAAGGCGGCCGAGATCATCAAGCACGCTTACGGCAACTGGCCGAACGCGGGCCGGTTCGGGACGATGCTGCGGAACGTCTACCTGCCGGAGATCTACAACGGCTCGAACTCCAACGGCAACTGGGAACTCAGCATGACCGAGGCGATCCAGGGCATCGGTGTGTTCCTGGACGACAAGGCCGTGTACGACCAGGCGATCTCGTTGTTCCGGGTCCGGACGCCCGCGTTCGTCTATCTCGAGTCCGACGGCGCGCTGCCGAAGACGAAGCCGAGCCAGAACCTCAACACCCGCGACAAGATCATCGCGTACTGGCACGGCCAGACCACGTTCGTGAATGGCCTGACCCAGGAGACCTGCCGCGACTTCACCCACACCGGCTACGGGATCTCCGCGATCTCGCACGTGCTGGAGACGTCCCGGATCCAGGGCATCGACCTGTACGGTGAATTCGGCGAGCGGCTGCGGCACGCCCTCGGGTTCCAGTCCCGCTGGGAGCGCAACCTGGAGCCGGTCCCATCCTGGCTCTGTAATGGCAGTATCCATCGCGGTCTCGGGCCGATCACCGAGGTCGGCTACAACGCCTTGCACACCAGGCTCGGCATCGCCATGACGAACACCCAGGCCCTCACCGAGTCCCGCCGCCCCGCCGGCTCCAACAACCTCTTCGTAGCCTTCGAAACCCTGACGCACGCAGAAAACCCCAGCTGACCCCATCGCTTGCGTCCGAGGAACCGTGGCCTATGGCGCACGGTTCCTCGGACGCAACAGCTCAGATCTGTGCCTCGCCGCGTTTCCAGTAGCCCTGGAAGGAGATGGCGGGCTTCGCCATGCCGACCGCGTTGACCAGGTGGCGGCGGACCGACTTGATCATCGACGACTCACCGGCCACCCAGGCGTAGTCGGCGTCGAACGGAAGCTCGGCCGATTTAAGGGCCTCAAGCAACGATTTCGGGCCGTCCCCGGGTGCGATCCAGGTGATGTCGGCGGTGCCCGGTGTCGGCAGCGGCCGGATGTCGGCCAGGTCCGGGACCTCGACGAAGACGGTGGCGTGGACGGCGGCCGGCAGTTGCTCGAGGATCCCGGCCAGCGCGGGCAGCGCGGTCTCGTCGGCGACCAGGATCCGGCGGACGCTGGTGGCCGGCGGGACGTAGTCGACGCCGGAGTGCAGCAGGCCCTTGGTGCTGGTGGTGTCGACCGCGAACGGGATGATCAGGCCGAGCTGGTCACCCGGCTGCGCCTCACTCACCCAGGCCGAGGCAGGCCCGTTGACACCGTGCAGGACGAACTCGATGTCGAGCTCGGCGACCTCGGGACGGAGTGCGCGGACGGTGTAGGTCCGCATGATGAAACGCTCATCGGCCGGCTGCGCGCACCACTCGGTGTACCACTCGGGGCCGGACGGGAGTATGAGCTCGCTGCCGTCGGGCGGCGAGAGCAGCACCTTGATCCGCTGGTCCGGTCCGGCCGTCACGGCGTCCGCGATCCGCGGTGCGACGAAGGTCACGCGGCGCAGGTGCGGGCTGAGGTCGTCGACCGCCGCCACGGTGGCGAGGACCGAGTCGAACACGATCGGCCGCTCGAGCACAGTCGTCATACTGGTTTCTCCATAAACAACTCAGGGAACCTCGAATGCGGACCCGTGGACGGCCGGGTTATTCTAAGGCGTCGTCTAGAGGTTAGCCTTACCTAAGAGGATCCCAAAGTCCAATGCCCCCGCCCAGCGCTGTGGTCGATTCCGTCGGCCCTGATGCCACCGCCACGCCGTCGCGCCCGCGGCGGACCCGGCGGTCCACGCTCGTGCTCGGACTGGTCGGGTGCGTTGTCCTCCTGGTGCTGGTGACGTTGCTCAGCATCGCGGTCGGCTCGAAGCAGATCCCGCTGTCCACAGTGATCGATGCCTTGCGCCACTACGACGACGCGAACACCGATCATGTGATCATCCACTCATTGCGAGTACCGCGGACCGTGATCGGCCTGCTGGTCGGCGCCGCGCTGGGCTTGTCGGGTGCGCTGATGCAGGGCGTGACCCGCAACCCGCTGGCGGATCCCGGCATCCTCGGCGTCAACGGCGGCGCCGCGCTGTTCGTTGTCGGAGGCATCTACTGGTTCGGCCTGACCAGCCTCACGGCGTACGTGTGGCTAGCCTTCCTCGGTGCGGCGGCGGCCTCGGTCGCGGTCTACGCGCTCGGCTCGCTGGGCCGGGAGGGCGCGACCCCGGTGAAGCTGGCGCTCGCGGGCGCCGCGATGACTGCCATGCTCGGGTCGCTGACGACCGCGTTGCTGATCGGGGACGTGGACACGTTCGACCAGTTCCGCTTCTGGTCGGTCGGGTCGCTGGCCGGCCGTGGTTCCGACATCGCCGCACAGGTCGCGCCGTTCATCCTGATCGGGATCGTGCTGGCGCTGGTCTCCGGCCGGTTGCTGAACGCTCTGTCGCTTGGTGACGACGTGGCCCGCTCGCTCGGTCAGCGGGTCGGGCTGGCCCGCTTGTTCACCGCGGTGACGGTGGTGCTGCTCTGCGGTGCGGCGACCGCGGCCGCGGGACCGATCGGTTTCGTCGGCCTGACCATTCCGCACGTCGCCCGCCTGGTGACCGGTCCGGACTATCGCTGGATCCTGCCGTACTCGATGCTGCTGGCCCCGATCCTGCTGCTCGGGTCCGACGTCCTCGGCCGGATCGTGGCCCAGCCAGGTGAGCTACAGGTCGGCATCGTCACCGCCGTGATCGGTGCGCCGTTCTTCATCGCGCTGGTCCGCCGCCGGAAGCTGGCGGACCTCTGATGGCGACCGTGACCCCCGCGCAGACGGCCGAGCGTGCGCAGATCGTCAGCCGGGCCCGGACCGTACGCCGGGCCAGGTCGCTGACCGTGATCGGGATCCTCGCGCTCGCCGTGTTCGCCACCTTCTGCGTGTCGCTCTCGCTCGGCGACTTCAAGATCCCGGTGATCGACGTGGTGAAGACGTTGTTCGGCGCGGGGGACCGGGCCACGGAGTTCATCGTGAACCGGCTGCGGTTGCCGCGCGCGCTGACCGGCGTACTGGTCGGGGTCGCGCTGGGGATGTCGGGCGCGATTTTCCAGAGCATCGCGAGGAACCCGCTGGCGAGCCCGGACATCATCGGCGTCACGTACGGCGCGAGCGCGTTCGCGGTGTTCGCGATCGTGACCCTCGGGCTGACCGGGGCCGCGGTGTCGGGTCTCGCCATCCTGGGAGCTCTGCTGACGGCGTTCACCATGTACGTGCTGGCCTGGCGTCGCGGGGTGTCGAGTTACCGGTTGATCCTGGTCGGTATTGGAATCGGTGCGATGGCGACCAGTGTCACGTCGTACCTGCTGACCAAGGCCCGGGTGGAGATCGCACAGCAGGCGTTGATCTGGTTGACCGGCAGCCTGAACGGGCGTGACTGGACGCACGTACGGTCGATGGCGATCACGGTCGCAGTGCTGGCGCCCGTCCTGGTGTATCTCGTGCACCGGTTGCGAATCCTGCAGCTCGGCGACGAAACGGCGTACGGGCTTGGGCTGCACGTGGAAGGCTCGCGGCTCGGGTTGATCGTGATCGGCGTTCTGCTTGCGGCGGTCGCCACCGCCGCGGCCGGCCCGATCGGGTTCGTCGCCTTCGTGGCGCCGCCGATCGCGCGCTGGCTGAGCCGCTCGCCGGGGCCGGCGATGGTCGCCTCGGCACTGGTCGGCGCGCTCGTGGTGAGCCTGTCCGACCTGATCGCGCAGCACGCGTTCGGTGACACGCAACTGCCGGTCGGTGTGGTCACCGGTGTGGTGGGCGCGCCCTACTTGATGTTCCTGCTGGCCCGCGCCAACCGGGTGGGCAGTGGTGGCTGAAATGGAGAACCCTGTGGAGCACAGTCTCTCGGCCGAGAACCTTGCCGTCGGCTACGACCAGCGGGAGATCATCCACGATCTGTCGGTCCGGATCCCGACCGGCAAGATCACCGTGATCGTGGGCGCGAACGCGTGCGGCAAGTCCACTCTGCTGAAGACGCTGGCCCGGTTGCTCAAGCCGAGCAAGGGGACCGTGCTGCTGGACGGCAAGAGCATCCAGCAGGTGCCGACCCGGGAGGTGGCCACCAAACTCGGGTTGCTGCCGCAGTCGCCGACCGCGCCGGAGGGGATCACCGTCGCCGACCTGGTCGGCCGCGGCCGCTATCCGCATCAGGGCTGGATCCGGCAGTGGACCAAGGCCGATGACGAGGCGGTGGCCGGCGCGATGGCGTCGACCGACGTGCTGGAGATCGCGGACCGGCCGATCGACGAACTGTCCGGTGGCCAGCGGCAACGGGTCTGGATCGCGATGGCGCTGGCGCAGGAGACCGGCATCCTGTTGCTGGACGAGCCGACCACGTTCCTGGACCTGACCCACCAGTTCGAGGTGCTCGACCTGCTCGTCGACCTGAACAAGGAGGACGAGCGGACGATCGTGCTCGTGTTGCACGATCTCAACCAGGCTTGCCGGTTCGGCGACCACCTGATCGCGATGAAGGACGGTGCGATCGTTGCCGAGGGCAAACCCCGGCAGGTGATCACCGAGCAGGTCGTCCACGACGTCTTCGGGCTCGCCGTCAAGGTCATCCCCGACCCGGTAGCCGGCACCCCGATGGTCGTCCCGATCGGCCGCCACACCACTCGCACCGATCGAAGCGAGACTCCATCGGTCAACCCGGCCGCGGCGGCACTGGCCGCCTCCGCCGCCGCCAACGGCGTCTGCCGCCCAACCGACCGCTGATCCACCGAGCTTGCGTCCGAAGAACTGTGGGCTATGACCCGCAGTTCTTCGGACGCAACGTGTCGTCAGTGGAGGTTGTAGGCGCGGATCACGGTGTAGTCGACCGTGCCGCCGTCGGCGCGTTCGGCGGTGGAACGGAAGGACACGGATCCCTTGGCCGGGTGACGTAGTGGGGCTAGCCACGTGTCGGTTCCGGTGCGGATCAGGTTCACCTTCTGCCAGCTGGTTCCCTCGTCGTACGAGACCTCGACGCTGATCTTCTTCGTCGGTGAGGTCGTCGAGCCAGGTTGCGTCTTCAGGCTGACCGGCACCAGGTACGGCGTACCGGCGGGTGCGCTGTTGTTGAGGTCGACCTGTGGTGTGAAGGAGAAGGACGACAGCGGCAGGTACGTCCACTTGTCCGTACCGACCTGGCTGGACCTGAAGGTCCAGGAGCCGCTGATCTTAGTCGACGCGTTGAACCCGGTCGTGCGGTCGACCTCGTACTCGAGCCTGTATGGCGTGTCAGCCGCCGGCACCGGTCCACTCGCGTCGTAGAAGTACGTCGGGATCTCGGCCAGCCTGACCCCGTCCTGGTAGAACCCGACCCGGCCGTTGTCGAGCAGCGAGTAACCGGTGTGCCCGGAGTCATCCCCGAACGGCGGTACGTTGAACAGGATCGTGTTGCCGACGCGGGCGACGTACGTGCGCGGGTTGAACTTCGGGCCGGCCGGGCCACGTTGCCAGTCGACCACGTACCGCATACCTGGGCGCCAGGTGCTGCCGTCGTACCAGAGCTGTGATTGGCGGCCGCCGACGATGTCCCAGCGGTGGTTCCACACAACGCCGTTTGCGCTGTAGTAGATGGTCCGGGTGCTCGGTACGTCGTACTGGATCGCGGACGAGATGGCGCTGCCGCCCTCCGGCGGGAAACCCCAGTTGTGCATGAAGCCGCGCTGTTTGTCTGGAGTGGCGCCGTGGTTGCGGTTGACCACCGTCGCCAGTTCGCTCGGCCGTACGACGTGCTTGTAGTTGGTGAGGAATCGGCCGCGGACGAAGTTCACGATGTCGTACTCGTACGGTGAGTTGAAGAACGTACCGTCGGGGGTCGGCTCGCCCCAGCGGCTGGTCACATCGGACACCAGGGTGCCTTCTTCCGCGGTGACCTCGTCGCCCAGGTCGGCCGTGTACAGCTTGCTGAAGTCGGGGCCGGTGATGCGCGCGTTGATCGCGTAACCCCGCGGCAGCACGCGGTTCAAACCGACAGCGGCCAGCCTGGTCCGCGCCGACGCCCGTGGCACGATGACCGATACCGGTGTGCCCTTGCGGGCGTCGAGTTCCAGTACGCCGTTGTCGTCATGGCCGACTGTGAGCGTCGGCTGGACCAGCAGGGTCGAGCTGCCGTCGGGGCTGACCACGGACGACTGGATGTGGTACCGGCCCGGCCGCAGCTTGGCGGTGACCGTCCCGGATGCGTTGTAGGGGAAGTGGAAGACGTCGAGATCCAGTCCGACGCCCCAGATGGCGTAGTCGGTTGCGGGCGCGCCCGCGCGGTCGGTGACCTTGAAGGTGACCGTGCGGGTCTCGTGTCCCTTCGCGATCGTCAGCGGCACCCGGACCGACACTCCGGCCGCGTTCGAGGCTTGGAGTGCACCGGTGAAGGTGCCTGTTGCCGACGGCACCTTTGTGTCGGCGGTGAGGACCGCGTCCGCCGTACCTCCAGCCGGTACGACGAGTTGCGCCGGGCTGACCGTGAACAGGCCGGCCGGGCCCGTGGTGCCGTCCGGGCCGGTGGCGGTGGTCGAGAGCTCGAGCGTGACAGGGTCGGTGCCCTCATTGCGATAAGTCACGGTCTTCGTCACCGGTACGTCGTCCTCGGCCGGCCAAGCTTGTGTTCCGAGGGCCAGACTGGAGACGCTGGGCAGCACGCTCTGCTGGACCGCGCGACCGGCGTCGACCCGGCCGGAGCCCTGCTGGAATGCAGTGAGCGAGGTGTTCGGCTTGGCCGACGCCATCAACGCTGCCTTCAAGTCGGACGCGGACCATGCGGGATGCTGCTGTTCGAGCAGCGCCGCGGCACCGGCGACATGTGGCGTCGCCATCGAGGTCCCGTTGAGTTGCGTGTAGCCAGGGGAGTACACCGGATAGTCGGATCCCTTGGCGAGTGCCGCGACGATGCCGACGCCCGGCGCGGTGATATCGGGCTTGATCGCGCCGTCGACCCGCGGGCCGCGGTTGGAGAAGTCGGCCAGGTTCTCCTGCTTGTCGACCGCGCCGACCGCGAGTGCGGCGTCGGCGGTCGCCGGGGAGGACACCCCGCCGGTCCGGCCGTTGTTGCCTGCGGCAATGACGAACAGGGCGCCGGTCTGGGCGGTCAGCCGGTTCACGGCTTCCTCGAGTACGTCGATGCCGGGGTAGTCGTCGCCGCCGAGGCTCATGTTGATCACCTTGGCCCTCGGGGCGGCCCACTCCATCCCGGCCAGGATCGCGGACTCCGCGCAGTTGCGGGTGCTGCAGACCTTGGCGCTCAGCAGGTTCGCCCCGGGTGCGACGCCGCGGTACTTCCCGCCGGACGCTGAGCCGCTGCCGACGATCGTCGAGGCGACGTGCGTGCCGTGCCCGACTTGGTCCTCGGCGTCGGCCGCGTCGCTGAAGTTCTGCTCCTCGACGATCTTGCCGGCCAGGTCCGGGTGGGTGTCGTCGATGCCGGTGTCCAGGACGGCCACGGTCACCCCGGTACCGTCGTACCCGGCTGCCCAGGCGGTCGGCGCGCCGATCTGCGGGACGCTCTGGTCGAGGGACACCTCGCGTTTGCCGTCGAGCCAGATCCGCGCGATCCCGGGGGCCGTACTGCGCTTCGTCGTACCGCCGGTCGTCAGGTCGGTCCAGAAGTCGCGGGCCTTGGCCTTGCCGACCTTGACCGCGGCTGCGCCGATCGCGGGCAGCGTCCGGGTGATCCGGGCGCCGTCGGCGGATCGGACCTTCGGGGCCGCACTGGGATCGTACGAGACGATCGTGGGCAACTCGGTGACGTGGGCGTCGTCGTACCCGGACAGGACGAGTCCGGTGACGTCGAAGAGTCGCTGGTCGACCTGGTTGCTCGAGACCAGGCGGAGTGCGTCGTTCGGTACGACGTACTGGTGGCCGTCGCGCTGATACTGGCTGAAACCCATCTGTTCCCGGCCCGGTGCTGGGTCGAGGGAGATCCGGTCGCCGTCGACGAAGACCCGGTCGCCGGTCAGCAGCGTGACCCAGCTCCCGGTGGGGGCCTCGGTTTCGCCGACGGTCCAGGGGCGGGGGCTCGGGTCGGCTGCGGCTGGTGCGCCGAGGCCGCCGGCGAGCAGGGCGGAGGTGAGCAGGAGACCGGTCAGGCGCCGGCGTCGGGACAGTCGAGACATCGCGTCTCCCTTCCTGATGCGTCAGCGAAAAGTCTGGGATCTGGACAGGGGTCTCAGGTACTCCGAGTTGGTCATAACATCGCGTTATGGATCTGGAGATCCGCCACCTCCGGGTCGTCGCCGCGATCGCCGAGACGGGGAGCATCAGCCGTGCCTCGGTGCTGCTCGGCCACAGTCAGCCTGCCGTCACCGGGCAGCTGCAGCGGATCGAACGTGCCCTCGGCGGCCCGCTGTTCGCCCGGGACGGGAGTGGCGCCAGGCCGACCGCGCTGGGTGCGATGGTGCTGTCCCATGCGCAGGGCATCATCGCGTTGCACGACGGCATGATGCGCGACGTACGACGCCGCGAGGCTGACGACGCCGACCTGCGGACTCTTCGGCTCGGGGCCACCGCCAGCCCGATGGCCGCCGGCCTGGTCACGGTCAGCCGCCAGCTGCTGCCCGATGCCGAGGTCTCCCTGCATGTGAGCGATTCGGACGAGGAACTGATCGAGTTGCTCGTCGAGGCGCGGCTGGAGGTCGGGCTGAGTGCCGACTACCCCGGGTACGAGTTGGCGGTGCCCGAGGAACTGACCGAGGCCGTACTGGTCGTCGAGCCGGTCTTCATCGTGCTGTCGAAGGATCATCCGCTCGCGGCCGAGGCCGAGATACCGCTTGCTGCCTTGGCCGATGAGCAGTGGTTGCCCGGGGATGGCAAGGACGTCCGGATGCGGAAGATGTTCCGGGATGCCTGCCGCCGGGCGGGGTTCGCGCCGCGGCGGGTCCAGCGGACCAGTGCCAGTGTGGTGTTCTCGCTGATCAGCCAGGGGCATGGGGTGTCCCTGTGCCGGGCGATCACGGTCGAACGCGAGAACGTCGTCGTCCGGCCGCTGGCGGGTGACCCGATGTGGGTTCGCGAGCGGCTGCTCTGGTCCGGGGACGGTCCGGTGGCCGAGCATGCGCCGCGTATCCGTGACGCCCTCGTCGCGGCGTACCAGGCGCAGGCGGAGGCGATGCCTGCCTACCGGGCGTGGCAGCAGAGCCGCGGGCGGCCGTAGACCTCAGCTGGTACCTCGCCGCGGTCAGCAGCAGCGGGACTGCGGGTTTTGCTCCTTGTGGTCGGCCCGGTGCCGCTCGAACTCCCGACGAGACATCGGTGTGACGCCCTGGCGCCGGCAACGG
This sequence comes from Kribbella caucasensis, assembly GCF_004361855.1. Lineage (GTDB taxonomy): Bacteria > Actinomycetota > Actinomycetes > Propionibacteriales > Kribbellaceae > Kribbella > Kribbella caucasensis. Next base: position 245,809 of record NZ_SNWQ01000001.1, on the reverse strand, counting down.
TCGGCGTACTCGTGCCACTTCGCCTCGCCGGTCGCCTCGCGGAGGTACCAGAGGATTCCGCGACCTGCGCGGATGACAGCCGACCTCATCGCTCGTCTCCCGCCCTGATGAGTTCCTCGTACCGACGCACGGCTTCCTTCTCGGCCTTGGTGGCGAAGAAGTCGGACGGCGCGACCAGCCGCGAGGGCTGGTGCGGTACCTCGGTCGTCGGCAGACCGCCCGCCCGCACGGCCTTGACCCAGATGACCATCGCGTTGACAACGACGACGATCACCAGCAGCGCGAAGACAAGCTGCAACACGCCGTTGACCGTGGAGTTGGTGACGATCTGCTGCATCTGGTCCATGTCCCTTGCGGGCGCGCGGAGCTGGCCGTTGTCGATGGCGTCCTGGTAGACCGAGCGTTGCTTGAAGTACCCGATGGTCGGGTTGTCGGAGAAGACCTTCTGCCAGCTCGCGGTCATCGTGACGATCAGGTCCCAGGCGAGACCGATCCCGGGAACCCAGGCCCACTTCGTCTTGCCGTGCTTGATCAGCAGCGACACGCAGAGGGTGAGGGCGATGGCGGCGAGCAGCTGGTTGGAGATTCCGAACAACGGGAACAACTGGTTGATGCCGCCGAGCGGGTCCGTGACCCCGACGTACAGCATGTAGCCCCACAGTGCGACGACGATGGCGCTGGCGGACCAGCTGGCCGGCTTCCAGGAGATGTCGTCGTACTTGCGCCATACGTTCCCGATCGTGTCCTGCAGCATGAACCGGCCGACGCGGGTGCCGGCGTCCACGGCGGTGAGGATGAACAGCGCCTCGAACATGATCGCGAAGTGGTACCAGAACGCGGCCAGCGCGCCGCCGAACGCCTCGGTGAAGATCAGTGAGATACCGAACGCCAGGGTCGGCGCGCCGCCGGTTCGCGAGATCAGCGTCTGCTCCTCGATCGATTGCGCCGCGTTGGTGAGATCCGCGGGGCTGATCGTGAAGCCCAGGGTGCGCACGAACTCCGCCGCCGCCTCCGGGTTTCCGCCGGTGGCGCCGGCCGGGCTGTTGATGGCGAAGTACAGTCCCTGGTCGATGACCGACGCCGCGATCAGCGCGCTGATCGCCACGAACGACTCCATCAGCATGCCGCCGTAGCCGATCATCCGGACGTGGCTCTCCTTGGCGATCATCTTCGGAGTCGTGCCGGAGCTGATCAGCGAGTGGAATCCGGACAGGGCGCCACAGGCGATCGTGATGAACACGAACGGGAACAGTTTCCCGGCGAACACGGGACCGGTGCCCTCGCGCCCGAACTCGGTGACCGCCTCGTTCTCGAGCATCGGGTTGGCCAGCACCAGGCCCGCCGCGAGCAGCACGATCACGCCGATCTTCATGAACGTGGACAGGTAGTCGCGCGGGGTGAGCAGCATCCAGACGGGCAGGATCGAGGCGAAGAATCCGTACCCGACCAGGCAGAGGGTCAGCGTCTCCTTGGAGAGCGTGAGGGCGTTCTCGAGTCCCAGCTGCTCGACGTACCCGCCACCGATGATCGCGAGGAGCAACAGCGCGACCCCGATCGCCGTGACCTCCATGACCTGGCCCGGCCGGATGAAGCGAAGGTAGAAGCCCATGAACAGGGCGATCGGGATGGTGAGCGCGATCGAGAAGACACCCCAGGGCGACTCGGCCAGCGCGTTGACGACCACCAGCGCCAGCACGGCCAGAATGATGATCATGATCGCGAACACCGCGATCAGTGCCGCGGTGCCGCCCACGACGCCGATCTCCTCGCGCACCATCTGGCCCAGGCTCTTGCCGTCGCGGCGCATCGAGAAGAACATCACCATCATGTCCTGGACGGCGCCGGCCAGGATCACCCCGACGATGATCCAGACCGTGCCCGGGAGGTACCCCATCTGCGCGGCGAGCACCGGTCCGACGAGCGGCCCGGCTCCGGCGATCGCGGCGAAGTGGTGACCGAACAGCACTCGCCGGTCGGTGACGTCGAAGTCCATGCCGTTCTCGAGCCGCTCGGCCGGTGTCGCCCTGGTGTCGTCGACCTTGAGCACCCGGTACGCGATGAAGCGAGCGTAGAACCGGTAGGCGATGAAGTACGACGCCAGCGCCGCGAACAGGATCCACAGCGCCGAGATCTGCTCGCCGCGGGACAACGCCAGGACCGCCCAGCAGACGGCGCCGACAACCGCTATCGCACCCCAGATCAGCATCGATCTCAGCGAGAGCCGCTGACTTCCGCCGGTCGGCTCGTGACGTTCTTCGATGTTGGTGGACATGGATACTCCTCGTCGAGCGCGCTGCGCGTCGGCCGGAAGAGGCCTGACCTCATGTCCTACCAATCTGGCATGGAACGTCCGCGTCCAACAGGGGAGGGCTAGGCGTTGATTCGCCTGCGTGCGTGGTGGACGAGCAGGCCGGCGAGGAGGGCGCCGAGGCTGCCCAGCGACAGATCACCGAGGGTGTCCGTGTACGCGGTCTGGAGTTCGGCGGAGTGGCGGACGAACGCGTAGTACTCGCCCAATTCCCAGACCACGGCCGCGGTTGCGCCGAAGCCGAGGGCGACGAAGGCGGTGAGCGGGCGGGACAGTGAGTGTGGGGCGAAGGCGAGCAGTACGCCGGCGGTGAGCAGGCCCCAGAGGACGAAGTGCATGGCGTCGTCCCACCAGGTCACGGTGTCGAACAGGTTCAGCCGGTTGCCGAGCAGGTCGATCAACCAGGGCAGGGTGATCAGGAGGTCGGCGAGCCAGGGGAACGAGCGGATTCGGCCGGCTGCCCACCACCAGAGCGGTAGCACCATCGCGCCGATCGGGTAGACGACCAGCCGGGCCGTCGACGCCTTGCCCTTGATACCGGACAGGTCCGGCCAGATCAGGGCCGTGAGCAACAAAAGGAACAAGGCCAGCTTCGCGGCCAGAGCGGCGTACTGGATCCAGGGCCGGGCCGGCGGTGTCGCGGTGGCAGCCATCGTCGTCATACCTCCCAGTCAACGTTGTGGATGAGCTGGGCGGATGAGTACAACTACGCGAAGGCCCCCGGTAGCGTCACAGTGACGCAACCGGGGGCCTCGGACAATGGTTCAGTTGACGCCGATCAGGTCGACGACGAAGATGAGGGTCTCGCCGGGCTTGATCGCGCCGCCCGCGCCACGGTCGCCGTACCCGAGGTGCGGCGGGATCACCAGCTTGCGCCGGCCACCCACCTTCATCCCCTGGACGCCCTGGTCCCAGCCCGCGATGACCTGGCCGACGCCGAGCTGGAAGGCCAGCGGCGTGCCGCGGTTGTACGACGCGTCGAACTCCTCGCCGGTGGAATGGGCCACGCCCACGTAGTGCACGTTCACCCGGGAACCGGCCTTGGCCTCGGCGCCGTCGCCCTCGGTGATGTCGGTGATCTCCAGATCCGCCGGCGGCGGTCCCTCCGGAAAGTCGATCTCAGGCTTCTCAGTCATGCCCCCAGCTAACCAGATCAACCGCCCCGGACCGGTCGGGGGTCCAGCGGACACTGGGGTCGGCGTGCCGCCCGACCGGGGCGGTCTCCGGCGCGTTATCTGCCGGCGAGGACCTCGCGTAGTTTGGCGGCGAACTCGGCCGGTTTGCCGGGGAAGCCGTACTCGTCGCCGAGGAACCCGCCGTGGTTGCTCGGGAACACCACCGGCGTGAGGCCGAGCCGGCCAGCGGCTGCCAACCCTCCCCGGTGGGCGAGCTCGCCCGCGGAATCCTCGCCGACCGCGAGCACGATCCGGTCCGATGCCTTGGCGAGTGCGTCGAAGTCCGGCTGGTACGACGTACAACCGCGCAGGTTCTGTGCGAGCAGGGCGTCGTCGCGGGAACCGTCATCCGTCGTCGGCAGCCCGAACATCGCCGGATCCGGCGCCGGCTGCTCGAGGTAGTCGGCGGTGAACTCGTCCTTGTAGCTGGTGATCGCGATGAACTTCGCCATCCCCGCGCCCATGCCGTCGCGCTGGTAGGTCTGGTAGATGTCCTCGCACGCGGCCAGCGCGGCATCGGCGTCCGGCAGGATGCCCGCCAGCGGCGGCTCGTGCGCGATCAGCGTCCGGATCAGGTCGGGCCGCTGGGCTGTCAGCGCCAACGCGTTCACCGCGCCACCGCTGCTGGCGAACAGGTCGACCGGTCCGGCGTCGAGCGCCTCGATCAGGGCGGCCAGGTCGGCGGCGTGATCGTCCGGCGACAGTTCACCCGAATCGTCGGTACGCACACTCCGCTCGACCCCACGTGGGTCGTAGGTCACGACCGTCCGATCGGTGAAGTACGACGCCAACGTCGGGAAGCCGCTCGCGCCCATCGGCGAACCGATCAGCACCAGCACCGGCTGGTCGCGCTCGGCAAGATCACCCCGTACGTCGTACGTCAGGGTCGCCCCGGGGACGTCCAGCGTGTTGGTGACGGGAACCGACATGGCATCTCCTCAGCGGCTTGATCCTGCGCTTGACCGGGAGCCTAGACGGGCCGAAGGTTCTTGCCCAGCCGAAGGCGCCGCCTCGCTCCCCGCCGACCGATCCGGGGAGAGAAATACCACCCACAGCCGCAAGAACCCACCCCGGTCGCCCGCAAAACCCTCCCCAAACCCGCGCGGATCGTACGAGGCCCACCGCACCCTGGAACCGACTTCCTGGCCGGGTACGGATAGCGTCGGGGGTCATGCGGATGAGACTCGCCTTGGTGCTCGCGGCTCTGCTCGGACCCGCGCTGACCGCCGCGCCCGAGACTGCGGCGCACGTCGTACAGGCGGAGAACTATGGGCAGTACTCCCTGATGTTCGAGCGCTCCGCCGGGCAGTACTGGGCGGGTGGTTCCGCGGCCGGTCAGTGGTCGTGGACGCCGCTGAGCGCGACCGAATCCGACATCTCCTGGGGCGACCCGAAGACCTGGCCGCCGAAATCCGCCGAGCACTTCATCCGCTCCGGCGACTGGGTCCTGCTCGACGGCTACACCGACGGCGCCGGCCGCCCCCTCACCCAGCTCCAGCGCGTCACCTCGGAGAAACTCGGTGCCGCCAACTGCACCGGAATGCAGCCCCTCCCATCAGCCGGCGGCCGCCAGCACTACGTCCGCTGGACCATCCCCTCAACCGGCTACTGCCTGGACGCCGTCGGCACCATCAAACCCCCGAACGGCTCCACCACAGTCAACTTCCGCCACCTCCAGAAGTGGTCACCCCCACACCCCTGCTTCAACCAGTACTACGCCAACCAAACCTGCATCACCCAATACGAACAGTGGTGGGACGACAACCACCACCCCTACTCCCTCCAACTAACCCGCACCGTAGAGCTCGCCCGAGCTCTAGGCCCCGCCTTCACCAACCACACCACCTTCCCCCTCCCCTGGACCGCCGAAGCCCGCTACCACTGGCACTACTGATTCCTCAGCCGAGAAGGTGCTCGACCCTTCGCTGGATCTCGGTCCACGGCAGTGGTCGCGATGGACCGGACGACCGTGGTTCGCTGAGCGGCCAGACGTCCTCGCCGTATACGAGTTCGACCCCAACGGACCTGAGCGTGGCAAGGTGACTGGCCCAGGCCGGATGGCGAGCGTGGGCGGCGTTCACCCGCGGGAACACGACCATCGGCGTCCCGGCGACGCCCTCGCACAGAACCGTCAGCGCTTGGTTGTCGGCGATACCGAGTGCGAGTTTCGCCACGAGATTCGCGGTCGCAGGCGCAACGGCGTACACGTCAACCTGGGGATGCGGACGCGAGCTGCCCAAGAGCCGTGCCTCCGATCGCACCGGCAGGCCGGTGACTTCCGCCAGCTTGGTGGTTTCGCCGAGGTGATCGAGCCAGCGAGCCGCGGTAGGCGTCAGCGTCACCGCGACTCTGTGCCCGGCTTCGAGGAGTGGTTCGACGAGGCCGGTTCGGAGTTCCTCGACGCCACCGGCTGAACTGGCGACTACACCGACGACTTTCGAGCCGGGCATCAGCAGGCGCCAGCTTCATGCATGCCGGGCACGATAGCGGTCTGCCGGACGGGCGGGACGGTCGAACTCGCGGGGTGGGGGTGCACTAGGCTCGGGCGTCGTGAAGGTACTGGTGATCGGGTCGGGTGGGCGGGAGCACGCGCTGGTTTGGGGGTTGGCGCAGGATCCGCAGGTGACCGAGGTTGTCGCGGCGCCGGGGAATCCGGGGATCGCGACGGTGCGGCCGGCGTACGACGGGCAAACGATCGTTTGTCGTGCGGTGGACGTGTCGGATCATGATGCGGTCGTCGCGCTGGCGAAGGAACTCGAGATCGACCTGGTCGTGGTCGGACCCGAGGTGCCGTTGGTCGCCGGGATCGCGGATCCGTTGCGGGCGGCCGGGATCGCCGTGTTCGGGCCGTCCAAGGCCGCCGCCGAGATCGAGGGGTCGAAGGCGTTCGCGAAGGACGTGATGGCGGCCGCGAGTGTGCCGACCGGGCGGGCCTACATCTGTACGACGCCGGATGAGGCGGCCGAGGCGATCGACGCGTTCGGTCCGCCGTACGTGGTCAAGGACGACGGACTGGCCGCGGGCAAGGGAGTCGTCGTCACCTCCGATCGTGAGGTTGCGCTCGCCCACGCTGCGGCGTGCGAGCAGGTGCTGATCGAAGAGTTCCTCGACGGTCCCGAGGTGTCGTTGTTCGCGATCACCGACGGGATCACCGTGCTGCCGATGCAGCCGGCCCAGGACTTCAAGCGACTCGGCGACGACGACGAAGGCCCGAACACCGGTGGCATGGGCGCGTACACCCCGTTGCCCTGGGCACCGGACAAGCTGGTCGAGGAGATCACCGAGAAGGTGCTGCAGCCGACCGTCGACGAGATGCGGCACCGCGGTACGCCGTTCACCGGGCTGCTGTACGCCGGACTCGCGCTCACGTCCCGCGGCGTACGGGTGATCGAGTTCAACTGCCGCTTCGGTGACCCCGAGACGCAGGCGTTGCTGCCGTTGCTGAAGACCCCGCTCGGCGGACTCCTGTACGCCGCGGCGACGGGCAAACTGGAGGACCGCGGCCCGATGACCTGGCGTAACGCGTCGTCGGTCACCGTCGTGGTCGCCGCCAAGAAGTACCCGGAGAAGCCCCGCAGCGGCGACGTCATCACCGGCATCGACCACGCCGAAGCCGACGGTGTCCGCGTCTTCCACGCCGGTACTGCGCTCGCAGACAGCGACCTGGTCACGTCAGGCGGCCGCGTCCTAGCCGTCAGCGCCACCGGCAAGGACCTCGACGAAGCCCGCCAGCGCGCGTACGCAGGCGTCGCCCAGATCCGCATCAAGGGCTCCCAACACCGCACCGACATCGCCCTCAAGGCAGCCCGCGGCGAGATCACCGTCTGACCCAGCCGCTCACTCACCGCGGCTGCCGTCGATTCGCTCGCGGATGATGTCGGCGTGGCCGTTGTGCCGGGCGTACTCCTGCAGGACCTTCAGCAGATAGGCGCGGATCGTCGCCCGGCCGTTAGGGGACAGCTCCGAGAGGCTGCCGTACCGGGTGATCACGGCATCCGCGGCGGCCCGCTCGGCCTGCCAGCGGGCCATCGAGGAGTCCACCATCGAGGCGTCGAGGTTCTCGATGTCGGCCTCGGAGTCGTCGTCCGTGACATAGACCCTGCCTCGGTTCTCACCGCTCAGATCGTTGGTGAGGTAGTCCCGCTCCATCTCGGTCAGGTGCCGGACCAGACCCAGCAGCGTCAGCGTCGACGGCGGCGCGGACGCCGTGACCAGCTGCTCTGCGGTCAACCCCTCGCACTTCGCTGCCAGCGCATCGCGGTGAAACTCCAGCCAGCCGAGAACTGCCCCGACCTCGTCATCAACCTCCGGCTCAGCCGCTCTCTCCATCGCCTCAGTCTGCTCTGGAAGCCGCTCCAGCGGGAGGCTGAGCACTCGGCGCGGCGGGATTCCGTGCATTTGGACAGGAGGTAGTAGTGGTTCTCGGCCGGTTTGTCCGGCTCTGCCGCCTGACGGAGCGCGCTGGCGGCGAGTACATCCTGTCGAAATGTCCGCAAGGCGATCAACCCCGACGTGCGGGCCGTCCGGGCCGGGGAGGGAGAATGGGGCCGTGTCGACTTCCAGTAAGCCTCGGATTCCGAATGTTCTCGCGTCGCGTTATGCCAGTCGGTCGATGGCGGAGTTGTGGTCGCCGGAGTACAAGATCGTGTTGGAGCGGCGGCTCTGGCTGGCGGTGTTGAGTGCGCAGAAGGACTTCGGCGTCGACGTGCCGGACGGGGTGATCGAGGACTACCGGCGGGTGCTCGAGCAGGTCGATCTGGAATCGATCGCGGCGCGGGAGCGGGTCACGCGGCATGACGTGAAGGCGCGGATCGAGGAGTTCAACGCGCTCGCCGGCCACGAGCACATCCACAAGGGGATGACCAGCCGGGACCTGACGGAGAACGTCGAGCAGCTGCAGATCCGCGCCAGCCTCGAGCTCGTCCGGGACCGGGCGGTCGCGACCTCGGTGCAGCTGGGGCAGAAGGCGGCGGATCACGCGGCGCTGGTGATGACCGGACGGTCGCACAACGTCGCGGCGCAGGCGACCACGCTGGGCAAGCGGTTCGCCTCGGCGGCGGACGAGTTGCTGGTCGCGGTCGCGCGGCTGGAGGAGCTGATCGACCGGTTCCCGCTGCGGGGGATCAAGGGCCCGGTCGGCACGTCGCAGGATATGCTCGACCTGTTCGGCGGGCAGGAGAAGCTGCTCGCGGGGCTGGAGGCGGAGGTCGCTCAGCATCTCGGGTTCCGCCGGGTGCTGACGAGCGTCGGCCAAGTGTACCCGCGCTCGCTCGACTACGAGGTCGTCTCCGCGTTGGTCCAGCTGTCCGCGGGCCCGTCCAGCCTGGCGACGACGATCCGGTTGATGGCCGGGCACGAGCTCGTCACCGAGGGGTTCAAGGAGGGCCAGGTCGGCTCATCCGCGATGCCGCACAAGATGAACACCCGGTCCTGCGAACGCGTCAACGGCCTGGCCGTGATCCTGCGCGGGTACGCCTCGATGGCGGGCGAGCTGGCCGGTAACCAGTGGAACGAGGGTGACGTCTTCTGTTCCGTTGTACGCCGGGTCGCGCTGCCGGACGCGTTCTTCGCGCTGGACGGGTTGTTCGAGACGTTCCTGACGGTGCTGGACGAGTTCGGGGTCTACCCGGCGGTGGTGGCGCGTGAGCTGGAGCGGTACCTGCCGTTCCTGACCACGACCAAGATCCTGATGGCAGCGGTGAAGAACGGGGTCGGCCGGGAGACCGCGCACGAGGTGATCAAGGAGCACGCCGTCGCCACCGCGCTCGACCTGCGTAAGGGTTTGTCGGCGAACGACCTGTTCCACCGGCTCGGCGCGGATGGCCGGCTCGGGCTGACCGAGGAGCAGGTCGTCGGCATCGTCGGCGAGCCGCTGTCCTTCACCGGTGCGGCCGTCGCTCAGGTCAACGCGGTCGTCGCCAAGATCGACCAGCTCGCCAAGCGCTACCCCGAGGCCGCGTCGTACTCCCCAGGTGACATTCTCTAGACCGTGTTCGAACCGCTGACCTGGACCATCACCGGGCTCGCCCTGGTCGCGATGGTGTTCGCGATCGTGCTGGCCGCGCTCGACCGTCGGATCAACTGGTGGCTGCTGGGTGTGCTCGGCGTGGTCGAGGTCGGACTGCTGGCGCAGCTGGTGGTGGGTATCGTGCAGCTGGCAAGCACGGAGCGGGACGTGTCCGGGGTGTTCTTCGTCGGTTACCTGATCGGCGGGTTGATCGTTCTGCCGCTGGGTGCGTTGTGGGCGTTGGCGGAGAGCAGCCGGTGGGGTGCGGGCGCGCTGGCGTTCGCGTGCTTCGTGATCCCGGTCGTGGAGTTGCGCATGTACGAGATCTGGACCGTCTGACATGACCGACGCGGAAGCGACCCGGCACGGTCCGGGCCGGATCCTGATCCTGGTGTACGGCGTGTTCGCGTTGTCGGCGACCGCGCGGGCCGGAGTACAGATCGCTACCGAGTTCTCCGAGGCGCCGATCGCGTACGCTCTGTCGGCCGTTGCCGCCGTCATCTACTGTGCGGCGACGTTCGCGTTGGCCAGGGCAACGAAACTGTCCCGCCAGGTCGCGACCGTGGCGATCGTCATCGAGCTGGTCGGCGTGGTCGGGATCGGCGCGTTCAGTTACGCCGTACCGGAGGACTTCCCGGACGCCACGGTCTGGTCGCACTTCGGTCAGGGGTACGGATTCGTACCACTCGTACTCCCCGTTCTCGGCCTGCTCTGGCTCCGCCGTACCGCCTGAGCATCCTGATCCAGACACTGCCAGCGAACTCCCAGCTACGCGCAGGGGTGGACTCAGGTTGACCCGACAGCCTGGGTGGCATGCAGAACTCAGGTCATCCACGGGTCGAGATCGTCGTACCCGTTCGCAATGAGGAGAACGACCTCGGCCCGAACATCCGAAGGCTCCGGGAGTTCCTGGACACCGCCTTCCCCTTCGATGCCGAGGTCTGCATCGCCGACAACGGAAGCACCGACGCCACCTGGGAGATCGGCAACCTGCTGTCGGCCGAGCTCAAGGGCGTCCGGATCACCCGGATCGAGCTGCCGGGCCGCGGTCGCGCGCTGAAGCAGGTCTGGTCCGGGAGCACGGCCGACGTGCTCGCCTATATGGACGTTGACTTGTCGACAAATCTCAACGCGCTGCTGCCCTTGGTGGCGCCGCTGCTGGCCGGGCACAGTGATGTTGCCATCGGCACCCGGCTGGCCCGTGGCTCGCGGGTGGTCCGGCGACCGAAGCGGGAGGTGATCTCGCGCGGTTACAACCTGTTGCTCAGGGCAACACTCAGTGCCGGGTTCTCGGATGCGCAGTGTGGGTTCAAGGCGATCCGCGCGGACGTCGCCCGGGAACTGCTGCCGCTGGTCGAGGACACCGGCTGGTTCTTCGACACCGAGCTGCTGGTGCTGGCCGAACGGGCCGGCCTGCGGATCCACGAAGTACCGGTGGACTGGGTCGACGACCTGGACTCGCGGGTCAAGATCGCGCAGACGGTGATGGACGACCTGCGGGGGATCGTCCGGCTGAACCGGACCCTCGGACGGCTTCCGCTCGAACCTGTCCGGCAAGCCTTCGGCCGTCCGGCGATCGCCGATCCGCGAACCGCGCTTGCCTTTCGGGTGCTGCGGTTCGCCGGCATCGGCGTACTGAGCACGATCACCTATGCGCTGCTCTACCTGCTCCTTCGCCAAGGGATGCCCGCGCAGGTGGCCAACTTCTCCGCGCTGCTGATCACCGCGGTCGGCAACACCGCGCTGAACCGCCGTATCACCTTCGGCGTCCGCGGCGTCGAGAACCGCGGTCGGCATCACGTACGCGGACTCCTCACCTTCTTCATCGGCTGGAGCGTCACCGCCTCCTCGTTGTGGCTGCTGCACGCGGCGGTCGCGGTACCGGCTCAGGCTGTCGAGATCGCCGTCCTGACGATCGCGAACCTGGCTGCGACCGTGGTCCGGTTCAGCCTCTTCCAGACCTGGGTCTTCGACGACGATGCGCCCACCTTGCCCACCACCCTCGAACCCGCAGCGGTTCTCGAACACTCCCGGAGCAATTGATGAGCACCCTGACCGAACCGACCACGACCGCCGGCGCATCCCGCGCCGAAGGCAGGGCCGGACCCCGTGCGCGGGCGATGACGTACGCGATCGGCCGGGACAAGATCCTGTACGGCGGACTGCTGGCGCTGACCGCGATCGCCTACCTGTGGGGGCTGTCCAAGAACGGCTACGCCAACGAGTACTACGCGGCCGCGGTGCAGGCGGGATCGACCAGCTGGAAGGCCTGGTTCTTCGGCTCGTTCGACTCGTCCAACTTCATCACCGTGGACAAGACTCCGGCCTCGTTGTGGGTGATGGGGTTGTCCGGCCGGATCTTCGGGTTCGGCATCTGGAGCATGCTGATCCCGCAGGCGTTGATGGGTGTCGCGAGTGTCGGCTTCGTCTACGTGTCGGTCCGCCGCTGGTTCTCCGCGAACGCCGCGCTGCTGGCCGGTGCGGTGCTCGCGCTGACGCCGGTCGCGGTGCTGATGTTCCGGTTCAACAACCCGGACGCGTTGCTCGTGCTGCTGCTGACCGCGGGCGCCTGGGCCGTGACCCGGGCGATCGACTCGTCGAAGTACGCGTGGCGGTGGATGGCGCTGGCCGGTCTGCTGGTCGGCTTCGGGTTCCTGACCAAGATGATGCAGGCGTTCCTGGTACTTCCGGCCTTCGGATTGGCGTACCTGATCGCCGGCAAGCCCGCGCTCGGCAAGCGGATCGTGCACAGCCTGGTCGCGCTCGGCACGATGATTGTGGGAGCCGGCTGGTGGATCGCGATCGTCGAGCTGATGCCGGCGTCGGCCCGTCCGTACATCGGCGGGTCGCAGACGAACAGCATCCTCGAACTGACTCTGGGCTACAACGGACTCGGCCGGCTGAACGGCAACGAGACCGGCTCGGTCGGCGGCGGTACGGGTGGCGCCGGCTGGGGTGGTGCGACGGGTCTGCAGCGGCTGTTCGGTGGTGAGTTCGCCGGTCAGATCGCGTGGTTGCTGCCCGCGGCTCTGCTGTCGATCGGTGTGCTGCTGGCTGTCTCGTGGCGTGGTCCGCGGACGGACAAGACTCGCGCCTTCACGGTTCTGTGGGGCGGCTGGCTGGTTGTCAGCGGGCTGGTGTTCAGCTACATGCAGGGCATCATCCACAGCTACTACATGGTCGCGCTGGCTCCTGCGATCGCGGCTCTGGTCGGTGCTGCCGCGATGGTGCTGTGGCGTCGCCGGGACTCATGGTTGCCGCGGGCAACTCTCGCCGGTGGTGCGCTGCTGAGTGCGGGGTGGAGCTTCGCGTTGCTGCTGGAGACGCCCGACTGGCATCCGTGGGTGCGGTGGGTCGTGCTGATCAGCGGGATCGTCGGCGCCGGCCTGGTGCTGATCCTGCCGGAGTTGGTCGGCCGTGCCGCGACGGTTCGCCGGGCCGGGGTGTTCGCCGGAGTACTGCTGGCGCTGAGCGCGCTGGCCGGGCCGGCGGCGTACTCGGTCGACACGATCAGCAGCGCTCACGCCGGTGCGTTGCCGTCCGCGGGTCCTTCGGGCGCAGGCGGGTTCGGCGGCGGAGGCGGTCGCGGTGGCGGCCCGGGTGGTGGCGGTATGGGTACGCCGCCCGGCCAGGGCACCGGTACGACGAACCAGGGCAACGGGACCGGCCAGGGAACTGGTCAGGGCAACGGGACCGGTACGACGAACGGTCAGGGCACCACCAACGGCCAGAGGACCACGGACGGTCGTGGCGGCGGTGGTGGCGGTACGGGTGGATTCCTCGGTGGCAACGGGATCAGCGGAGTGTCGAGCGAACTCGTCACGCTGCTCCAGCAGGGCGCCGGCGGATACACCTGGGCGGCCGCCGCGGTCACCGCGAACGGCGCGGCCCCGCTGCAGATCGCATCCGGTGTTCCGGTGATGGCGATCGGCGGGTTCAACGGAACCGACCCGGCGCCGTCGCTGGCGGAGTTCAAGGAACTCGTTGCCCAGGGCAAAGTCCACTACTTCATCGGCAGCAGTGGCGGCGGGATGGGCGGCCGGAGCGGTACGTCGAGCGAGATCGCCACCTGGGTGTCCGAGAACTTCACCGCCACCACCGTCGGCAGCACCACCGTGTACGACCTCACCACCAACTCATGATCTGGAGAGCAGGACGATGACGCAGAACCCCAACAACCCCGCCGAACACCTGGCCAACCCCGGTCAGAACGTGGGAGCCACTGAGGCTGCTCCGAGGAGTACGGACGGGAAGTGGATGAGTGGCGGGAAACCGAACGGTTTGATGCTGGCTGGGGCCGGTTCTCTGTTGGCTGTGCTGGCGTTCCTCGGCGGTACCGCGGTCGGCCACGCTTGGGGCAGTTCGTCCGGTGGCGGAGCCCAGCAGGGCCAGTTCGGCGGTCCCGGCGGCGGAGGCTTCGGTCAGGGCCAGGGGCAAGGACAGGGCAACCAGCAAGGTCCGGGCACGCAGCAACAAAACCCGGGAACCCAGCAGGGCCAGGGCACACAGCAGGGCCAGGGTCAAGGCACTCAGCAGAACCAGGTCCCGGGTACGCAGAACTCCGGCACCCTGCCTGGTCAGAACACCGACGGGCAGTCGCAGACGACCTGAGCCACAGCCTCGCAGTACGGGTATGTAGACAGTAGCCCCGACCTCGTAGTACAGGTGCGCGGACAGTAACCGCCGCACCGCAATATCGGAACGCAGCGTGTCGGTTCACCCCAGGAAAGGTGAGCCGACGCGCTGTGGGCTGTTCACATGACTGTTTGATTGGGTAAGGATCTGGGGGTGGAATGGTCGAACATCACCTGGTTCCTCACCGCCCTGGGTGCCGTGGTTGTGTTGCTGACGCGCATCCGGCTCGGAGGTGCGAGTGCGGGCGAGAGCAATCGGGCGAGTGGCGTGGCCGGCTATTCCTCCGCCCTGTTGCGGATGCACACGACGGTCGGCGTGCTCACCTTGCTCGTCTGGATCGTCGCGCTCGTCACCACCCGCCGGGAGATCGCGTTCGGCGCGCTGGCCGGTTGGTGGCTGCTGGCAATCGTCGGATTGTTGCTGCTGGCCCGTTGGTTGCCGAGCGCCAGCAAGCACGCGAAGGGCGCGGCCGCCGACGCCTGGGGTTCCGGCGCCGGGCTGTCCCTGCTCGGACACGTCGGCATGCTGCTCGGCGTTTCCTACTTCACGTTCGTGACGTTCACCGAGCGCCTCTGGTAGTCAGTCCGGCTGGAAGCCCTTGAGGACGGCCGAGACAGCCCGCCGTACCGCGGACTCCCAGGCCCCGGGTGACATCGTCCGGCCGGCCCCGGCGACCCGGTCGTACATCAGGCCGTCGAGCATCGCCGCCACCGGCCAGGCGGCCTCTTCGGCGTCGGGGATGCCGATCGCGGACAGCATGCCGGCGAGGTTCTCGCGGAGTACGCGGCCGCCTTGGACGATCGAGTCGAGCAACTCCGGCTGACGGCGCGCCTCCAGCGACAGTTCGTAGCGGGCGAGTTGGTCGTCCGCCCGTTCGCGGACCAGGTGGATCACCATCCCGGCCAGCACTTCCTCGAGATCCGACGACGACGGGAGCGGCGGGGCTGACGGGGTCGCCGAGGTCGCCCGGGTCGACGGCGCCGCCGTACCGGGCCCGGTCGACGTACTGGCTTCGGCCGGGCCGGGTTGGGCGGCCAGATCGCGGGCGAGCATGCGGTCTACGCAGGCGGTGAGGAGGGCGTTGCGGGTGCGCAGGTAGTACGAGGTGGAACCCGGCGGCAGGCCCGCTTTGGCGTCGACGGCGCGGTGGGTCAGGCCGCGCAGACCGCGGGTGGCGACGAGGTGGATGGCGGCATCGGCGATCGCGGCCCGGCGGTCCTCGCCAAGCGGAACCTTGGGCGGAACCCCGGGCGGAACTTTGGTCGGCACGGGTTCACTCTACCCGACCATCCTCTACAGATGTAGAGTCACCGACCATGAGGACAGCGATCGTGGTGGGAGCGGGGATCGGCGGGGTGACGGCGGCCGTCGGGCTGCAGCGATGCGGGTGGCAGGTCACGGTGCTCGAACGGGCGGCCGAGCTCGGTGAGGTCGGGGCGGGGCTCTCGGTCTGGCCGTCCGCGGTGGCGGTGCTGGAGGAGCTGGGCGTGACCGGCGTGGAGAAGGCGGCGGTGCCCGCGGGCATGGCCGGGATGCGCCGGCCCGGTGGTCGATGGGTGGTGGAGGCCGCGGCGATCGGGGTCGAGATCCCGGTGATGATCCATCGGGCGCAACTGCATCGGCTGATCACCGACCAGTTCGGGCCGGGCGTCACCGTGCTGACCGGGATCACGGTCACCGGAATCACCCAGGACGCTGCCGGGGTCAGCGTTGCGGCGGGCGAAGAGTTGTTCCGGGCCGACCTGGTCGTCGCGGCGGACGGAATCCGGAGTGTGGTCCGGCGGACCCTCCACCCGTTGCACCCAGGACCCCGGTACGCCGGCTACACGGCGTACCGGGGTATCGCCGACGTCGACATCCGCGACGGGGGTGGGGAGACGTGGGGACGGGGTCGGCGGTTCGGGTTCGCGAAGCTGATCGACGGGCGGATCTACTGGTACGCCACGGCCAACCAGGACGCCGGTCTGGGCGGCGGGCACGAGGATGTGGTGAAGGCGTTCGGCGATTGGCACGACCCGATCCCGCGTCTGCTCGCCGGTACGCCGCCGGAGTCCGTGCTGCAGAACGACCTGTACGACCTGTCGCTTCCGCTGGTCCCGTTCGTCACCGGACGAATCGCCATGCTCGGTGACGCGGCGCATGCGATGACCCCGAACCTCGGTCGCGGCGCCTGCTCGGCCATCGAAGACGCCGGCGCCCTCGCCAGGCACCTCGAGAGCACCTCCGACCTGGCGACCGCGCTCAGCCAGTACGACGCCGAACGCCGACCCGTGACGGCCAAGCTCGTCAAGCAATCGCGCATGGTCGGGCGCGTCGGCCAGCTCGACAATCCCATGATGTGTGGGTTGCGGGACGGGATGCTCGGGGTCGGCGGCAAGGTGGCCGGGTTGCTCGCACGGCGGAAGCGGATGGAACAATCCCCGGTGTGACGACACCTCCGCAGGCGGCCGAGATCCCCGGTGCGAAGCACCTCCACTCCGGCAAGGTCCGGGACCTGTACGAGCTGGAGTCCGGCGACCTGCTGATGGTCGCGAGCGACCGGATGAGCGCGTTCGACTGGATCCTGGAGACGCCGATCCCGGACAAGGGCAAGGTGCTCACCGCGCTCAGCCTGTGGTGGTTCGAGCAGCTGGACGTGCCGAACCACATCGTGTCGACGGACGTCCCGGCCGAGGTCGCGGGCCGCGCGGTGGTGTGCGAGAAACTGGCGATGTTCCCGGTCGAGTGCGTCGCCCGCGGTTACCTGAGCGGCTCCGGACTGCTCGACTACAACGCGACCGGCGAGGTCTGCGGCATCCCGCTGCGCCCCGGCCTGGTCGAGGGCTCCCGGCTGGACGAGCCGATCTTCACGCCGGCGACCAAGGCCGACCTCGGCGAACACGACGAGAACGTCTCGTACGACGCGGTGGTGGCGGCCGTCGGCGCGGAGATCGCGGCGAAGCTGCGCGACCTGACCCTGGACATCTACACGCGGGCGCACGGGATCGCCGAGCCGACCGGGATCATCGTGGCCGACACGAAGTTCGAGTTCGGCGCCCGGCCCGACGGCACGATCGTGCTCGCCGACGAGGTGCTGACGCCTGACTCGAGCCGTTTCTGGCCCGCCGACCGATGGGAGCCGGGCAAGCAACAGCCGTCGTTCGACAAGCAGATCGTGCGGGACTGGCTGCAGTTCGAATCCGGCTGGGACCGTCATTCCGGCGAAGCCCCGCCGCCGATGTCCGACGAGGTGATCGAGCGCACCCGCTCGGCATACATCGACGCCTACGAACGCCTGACCGCCCGCAAGTTCACCCCCTGATCCGCCCACCCCCATCGCCGAATCTCGGAGGCTGACCTCCGAGATCGATGGTTGCCCCTTGACGATCTCGGTGGGAAACCATCAACCCCGGAGGTTAGCCTCTGAGATTTCGGCGGGGTCAGAACAGGCTGACGCCCAGGGCGAGGATGATGAAGCGGGCCAATCGGCCGATCAGGACGGACGCGCTGAAGGTGATGATGCCCATTCGGCTGGCGCCCGCGATCAGGGCGACGCCGTACAGGGGTGGGATGCCGACGGACGAGCTGAGCAGCGTGACCGGGATCCCCCAGCGGCGGTCGCTCAGGGCATCCAGCAGTCGCATGCTGACTTGGCGGTTCCACTGGACGAACCGCCCCCACCGGGTCTCCAGGTTGACCGGCTTCGGTTCCTTGGTCTTCTTCGCCCGGTACCCCGGCCGGTACCGGATCGCGTAGAACATCGCGACCTTGCCCAGCGTCTGCCCGACCGATACCCCGATCGCAGCTGTCAGTGGATCCAGGGCGCCCGAGACCCCAACACCCAGGACGTAAGCCTCGGCGTTCATCACTGGCACGATGGCGGAGCCCACCCCGAACCCCACCGCCAGTACCAGCTGCCAGACCCACATGTCCGAAGGCTACGGGGCGCATCGGCCCGGGGCAGTGAACAAAGTCCCACCCCAGGAAGAAACCCGGGGCCCCTCAACCCCGGGCTTCAGCTCCCTTGACAACCGGCCGCAACCCTGGTGTCCCGTGTCGGAGCACTAGGCAGACCTGAGGTTCTGTGGATCGACCGCCTCGCGGACCTGCCCGCGGAGCAGGAAGGCAGCCGCGGCGGCCACCAGCCAGGCGACCAGTCCACCGGTGACCGCGCCGACCAGGACGACGACGAAGGCCCTGCCGCTGGAGGAGTATTCCGCCCGCAGCAGGATCGAGCTGTAAAGACCGCCTCCGATCAGCAGGCCGATCGTGATCGCCGGGGCGACGGTCGAGGTGAGTCGGCGGCGTACCGATCGCAGCAGCTGCGACTCGCCCACGCCGAAGACACTCAGTGCGGCCAGCTGCCGCCGCTGGTCCAGCAGGTCGTCAGCAGTTCCCGCCAGCAGCGCGACGCCGGCCGCCAGCGCCGCGAACAGCGCGAGCAGACCGACGAAAGCGAAACCGGTCAGATAGAACGGGTCGTCCTGGATCACGCCGCCGCTGGTGGCCTGGAGATCGACGGCCATAGCCATCACCACCCCGGCCACGCCCCCACAGAACACGAGCAGTGCCAGCATCCGGCCGACCGGGCGCGCGGTGTGGAGGAGCCGCGCACCGGCCAGCATCTTCAGCGGATCACCCGAGCGTCCCAGCCGCCGCCCGTGCCGCGCCACAGCGAGCGGCGCGAAGCCGGATGCCGCCAGGACCACTCCGGCCGTCTGGGCGAAGATGGTGACCAGGTTGAACACCATGCTGCTCAGCACTATCAGCGCCAGACCGACCAAGCCGATCACCAGGTACTTCGTCCGCCAGCCCGTCGCTGCCGGGTCGACCGTCGGCTCGGTGACCAGTCCCCGGCGCAGACTCCGCCCGGCGATCGCGGCGAGCACCGTGAGCAGGACGATGGCGACCGGCCAGGCCAGCAGATCCAGGTAGTTCGGCGCCGGGAGCACCCGAGCCTCCCCGGGGAGCGCCTGCACCGCGGCCGCCAGGACGAAGTACAAGGGGCCCGCAAGGATGCCGCCGGCGAGACCACCGAGCCCGGCGTCGACCGCTCCGACGAGCCGGACCTGGTTGGGTGTCGCCCCGGCCAGCCGGAGAGTGGTCAAGCGGCGGTCGCGGGCAGCGGTGCCGAGACGCAGGGCCTGAAAGGCAAGTGCACAAGCGGTGCCAGCCATCAGGACAGCAGCGACCACGACGCCCTGACGAAGACCCGGCTCGGCCAGGTAGCTGCTTTGCTCCCAGCCGTCGAGGTAGGTCGCGCTGTGGCGGGCCACGCGCTGACCGGCGAGCAGGAACGCACCGGCCAGTGCGACGGCTGAGACCAGCAGGGCCATCCGGCGGCGGTCGGTGGACGAGCGGGGGCGGGCCAGCTCGATCAGGGTCCGGAGGTTCATGAGAGGGACACCTCGTGCTGGATGACGCCGTCGCGGAGGCGAACCTCGCGATCGGCGTACGCGGCGACCAGATTGTCGTGCGTGACGATGACCAGGGCCGAGCCGCCGACGCGGGCCGAACTGAGCAGGAGCTCCATGATCTGTTCGCCCGCGTGGGTGTCGAGGCTGCCGGTCGGTTCGTCGGCGAACACGATCGCCGGTCCGGTGACCAGGGCGCGGGCAACAGCGGCGCGCTGGTTCTGGCCGCCGGACAACTCGCTCGGGGTGGCCGCGGCGTCGTCTGCCACCCCGACTCGCTCCAGCCAGCCGAGGGCGGCCCGACGAGCAGCCTCCCGTTCGTGCCCCTCCAGCAGCAGCGGCAGCGCGACGTTGTCCGTCAGCGACAGGTCCGGAACCAGTTGCCCGAACTGCAGTACTACGCCGGCCTGCGTCCGGCGTAGCCGCGTCCGGTCGGCCTCGGGGAGCTCGGCCAGGTTCTGCCCGACCAGGTGGACCGTGCCGGCCTGGGCGCGGAGGATTCCCGCGGCACAGTGCAGCAAGGTCGACTTGCCGCAGCCACTGGGACCGGTGACGGCCACCACCTCCCCGGGCCGCACCTGCAGGGAGACTCCGCGCAGAGCGACGTCACGGCGGTAGGCGTACTCCACCCGGATCAGCTCCAAGGCGAGCTCGGTCATCTACTGGTCTCCTTCTGTTCGGTGATCCGGTCCAGCGCGTTGTCCAGCCAGCGCAGGTCGGCGTCCAGGTGCAGGGCCATGTAGTCCCGCACCAGCCAGGACGACGAGTCGCTGTCTGATTCCACCGCCTTCAGCTCACGGATCCGGCGCAGGTGGCTCGAGCGCTGCCGGGCCAGGAACGCGCTCGCGTCCTCGCCGGTGCGGATCGTGGCGACCACCTTGCGGACCATCTCGTCGACGGCGCCGAGGGCGGGCTGGATCGGCTCGGCCAGCCAGTGGGCCAGGTGCTCGCGGCCCTGCGGGGTGAGCGCGTAGACGGTCCGCTCGGGACCCCCTTCGGAACCACGGTCGACCACCTCGACCAATCCGTCCCGCTCCAGCCGGGACAGGGTCGTGTAGACCTGCCCGAACGCGAGTGGCCGGCTGTCCGGGAACCACGCGTCGTGGCCGCGCTTCACGTCGTACCCGTGGGCCGGCCCGTTGTGGAGCAGTCCCAGAACGAGTTCAGCTGTTGCCATGGAGTGACTATACACGCGGTGTATGTACTGAGTGAATAGTCCGTGATGCGGCGTCCGGGCGCGGGGTCGGTAGGATTCAGGGCGTCAGCCGGATCGAAACCTGGAGTTGTCAGTGGCTCGCGTTGTCGTCGATGTCATGCTCAAGCCCGAGATCCTCGACCCGCAGGGCAAGGCGGTGCACGGCGCGTTCGGCCGGCTCGGCTTCGACGGCGTGGCCGATGTGCGTCAGGGCAAGCGGTTCGAGATCACCCTGGACGGTGAGGCGACCGAGGAGAAGGTCGCGGAGATCCGCAAGGCGGCGGACACGCTGCTGGCCAACCCGGTGATCGAGGACTACACCCTGCACGTCGAGGCGGACCAGTGAAGATCGGCGTCGTCACCTTCCCGGGCTCGCTCGACGACGTCGACGCCCGGCGCGCGGCCACGGTCGCGGGTGCCGAGGCGGTCGCGCTCTGGCACGGCGACGCGGACCTGCACGGCGTCGACGCGGTGGTCCTGCCGGGCGGATTCTCGTACGGCGACTACCTGCGGGCCGGCGCGATCTCCCGGTTCGCCCCGGTGATGGAGACCATCATCAAGAAGGCCGGCGAGGGCCTCCCGGTGCTCGGCATCTGCAACGGCTTCCAGGTGCTCTGCGAGTCGCACCTGCTGCCCGGCGCGCTGATCAAGAACCACCACCGCAAGTTCATCTGCAAGGACCAGCCGCTCCGGATCGAGAACAACCGGACCGCCTGGACCAGCGACTACGACGCGAACCACGAGATCACCATCGTGCTGAAGAACCAGGACGGTTCGTACGTGGCGGACGAGGCCACCCTGGACCGGCTCGAGGGCGAGGGTCTGGTCGTCGCCCGTTACCTGGACGAGAACCCGAACGGCTCCTACCGGGACATCGCCGGGATCACCAACGCGCGCGGGAACGTGGTCGGCCTGATGCCGCACCCCGAGCACTGCGTCGAGACCCTGACGGGTCCGAGTACGGACGGACTGGGCTTCTTCACCTCGGTGCTGAAGGCCGTCGTCGCCTCCTGATGAACCACCCGGTGCGCCCGTCGGCAGCGGTTCTCCGGGCGCTGGCGGTGCTGATCGCGGGGTTGTGCGTGTTCGCGGCAGCCGGCGGTACGGCGTACGGGCAGGAACAGAAACTGCTGGCGAAGGTGGTCGTCATCGGCGTGCCCGGGCTGAGCTGGAACGACGTGAAGGCGTCGCCCGAGCTGACCGCGCTCGTCAACCAGTCGCATGTCGGTTCGATCACCGTGAAGACGGCCGGGCCGCACACGTGTCCGGTCGACGGCTGGCTCACCATCAGCGCCGGGACCCGTGCCTGGGGCAACGTTCCTGATCAGTCCTGTGGTGACCTGCCCGGGCTGGTCGACGGCAAGGTGCAGGACTGGCAGACCTACGTCGATCGCCAGGCCGAACACCACACCGGCGCACCACTCGGCCGGCTCGCCGAGAGCCGCGAACGAGGCGCGCCGATCTGTGGATTCGGTCCGGGTGCGGCGATCGCGCTGGCCCGCACCGACGGCACGGTCGGGAACTGGCAGCCCGAGTTCGACCAGGTCAAGCTCGCGAGCACGGCCTGTGGCGATGCGATCGTCGATGCCGGCGCGCTCCCGCTCCGTGAGGGCCGCGACGAAGCCCGCAAACGAGTCGCGGACCTGGTCGCGCAAGTCCGCGCGGCCGACGGCTGGGTCCTGCTCGTCGGGATCAGCCAGGTGGAGGCAAACGCGCACCAGGAACCGCTCGTCGCGATGCAGCTCCCGCCGGACAACGGCCCGCGCTGGCTGACCAGTGACTCCACCCGCCGGCCCGGTCTGATCCAGCTGACCGACGTGACCGCGACGATCCTCCGTGGCGAGGCCAAGCCGATCGACCCGGCCGGATCCGAGCAGGCCGGTCCGCTCGACGGCAACGAGATCCACTTCACCGGCGATCTGCACACCGATGCGGCCACGGTGATCGAGGACCGGCTGGACACCAATCAGCGGTTCGAGCAGCCGCGGCCGATGTTGGTCGCGGTCGCGATGACGTTGCTGGTGGCGCAACTCGCCGCCCTCGCCTGGTTCGTGATCACGCGCAGCCAGCGGTCCCGCAGTACGTTCGTCTTCACCCTGTTGTCGCAGGGCGGCTTCTTCATCGCGGTTTTCTTGTCCACGGCAACGAGTTGGTGGCGCTGGCCGGAACCGGGTTTCTCCTTGTACTGCGTGGTGTTGGCGATCAGCGCGTTGTTCGCCGGGGTCTCCCGTGCCGTACTCCGGGAGCACGCGTACCTGGGGATCCTTGGGGCGGCGTACGGGCTGCTCCTGGTCGACGGGGTGCTCGGGACGCCGCTGCAGTTCGGCAGCATGTTCACCGACGGGCCGGTGATCGGCGGCAGGTTCTACGGCTTCGGGAACTCGACCTTCGCGACCCTGGCGGTCGCCGCCCTCGTCCTCGCGGGCTGGGCCGCGCAGAAGCTGATCGACCGCAGCCGGGTCCAGGCGGCCCTTGCGGTGCTCGCGATCGGCGGCGCGGCGATCATCGTGGACGGCAAGCCCGGTTGGGGGACCGACTTCGGCGGCATCGTCGCGCTGACCCCCGCGGTACTGCTGCTGGCGTGGCTGACCTGGCGCGGCGGCATCTCCTGGAAGGCGTTGCTCGGCATCTGCGCGGCCGGTGCGGTCGCGGTGTCGGGCGTGGCTTTCCTCGACTACCTGCGGCCCGAGGATGAGCGCAGCCACTTCGGCACCTTCGTGGCCCGCCTGCTCGACGGTGACGTGAGCGACGTGCTGATCCGCAAGCTGCAGATGTCGCTCGGCTTCTACGACAGCCCCGCCGGCTGGGCGATGCTGGTCGGTGTGCTGCTCGCGATGCTGGCCACGATCCGGCCCGACAAGGTGCCGTCCGAGTCGTACCGCCGCTTCTACACCAGCCTGCCGATGATTCGCCCGACCCTGCTGGCCCTGTCCGCCTGCGGCCTGATCGGCATGCTCCTCAACGACGCCGGCGTCGCCCTCCCCGCGATCATGACCGGCCTCGCCCTGCCACTCCTCGTCGCGCACCTTGTGGATAACCGGACCCCTGCAACCCCACAAACCCGTACCTTGTCTGTGGAGGTGAGCGATGGCTGACGAGAGCAGCAGTATCGACCCGGACGTCTTGCGTGCCCTCGACGAGGAACGTGAGATCACGCCATTCACGATCGCGGAGCAGTACCACCGAGGTGAGCTGACCCGCGACGAGGTGATCCAGCAACTGATCGACTACGACTACCTGCCCCAGGACCGGATCCCCGACGACATGAGCGTCGACATCGCCATGTACATCGAGGGCTCCTGGGACGACATGGAACGCGCGCTGCGGCACGAGCTGATCGACGCGGAGATCTATCAGCTGGTCCTCGACGCGTTGCGCGAACGGGAGAGCTGGCCGCCGCCGACAGCCGGTTCATGAGCGACCAGCTGGACAATCGTCGCCAGCAGCTGGAGGCCTTGTCCGGCAAGGACGGGCCGCTGTCGTCGCGGAGCCCGCAGGCGTCTGTCCAGAATCGCGCATGGTTCGGCGACGACGGCCGCCCGACTCCTCAACGGGCTCTGCTGCACCAGCGCATCGTCGAGGAGTACCTGGCGGAGTCGCCCGATGTGCCGAGGAACAAGCAGGCGGTGGTCATCGTCGGCCCACCCGGTGCTGGGAAGTCGGGCGTCCGCGCGGACATCATGGCCGACACCCGGACGCGCCCGGAGCAGTGGCGTCACCTCGATCCGGACGCGTTTCGTGACCGGCTCCTGGACTCGATGAATCGGGACGGCAGCCTGTCGAAGGTCGTGCAACCGGAGGCCGCGCACCTGCAACCTTCTCCGAGGGAGTTGAGCAGCCAGCTCTTCGTCGAGTCGGCCAAGCTAAGCAATGCCGCTCAGAAGGACGCGGTCGCGCGGGGGGACAACTTGATGATCGAGGGGACCTACAGCGATCCAAAGCGGTTGGACGATCTGGTCAAGTCGCTGGAGAAGAAGGGGTATGACGTTCACATCGCGTCGGTGGAGGTTTCGCCGGCTGATGCGTTGGAGCGGACGCAGGAGCGGTATCGCGTGGATGCGCTGATGGCCGCCGAGCCGGGAGCTCAGGGGCAGGCGGCAATGGGTGGCCGGTTCGTGCCGGCGGAATCGCTGGCGACGCATTTCGACGAGCAGGGCAACGCGAGGGCGACGGCGGCGGCTCAGCAGGTCGCGGCCAATCGGTCGGCTGTGCAGTCTATTCGGCAGTACTCGGTGTCGGATGCCAACCAGCCGGCCAGGTTGGATTCGCTCTCCCAGCGGCTTGGCGGGATGGAGCCGATTGATGCACAGGCCTACCGCACGGCCCGAGCGGCAGGCATGATCCAGGCGCTACCGGCGTCCCCCAAGCCGGCTTCCACCGGCCCGGCGAACCAGCAGGCCGGGACGGGCGGACAACAGCAGCCGGGTCAGGGCCAGGGCAAGTCACAGGGCCAAGGACAGGGGGCCGGGCAGGGATCGGGGCAGAGCTCGGGACAGGGGAAGCGGCCGCAGCATCTCAACCGGCAGCAGGGCGGTCGGGGGGACCAGCGTGAGCGCTGAGACAATAGGCCCAGGTCAGACCGATTCAGTTCGAACGAGCACAGGAGCCGGATCCCAGGTGAGCCCCCGAACAACAGCTGACACCGTCAGTAACGCGACCAGTACGCCGGACGTCGAGCAGCCGTGGGCCGACCTGGGATTGAAGCCGGACGAGTACCAGCGGATCCGGGACATCCTGGACCGCCGGCCGACCAGCTGCGAGCTCGCGATGTATTCGGTGATGTGGAGCGAGCACTGCTCGTACAAGTCGTCCAAGGTGCACCTGAAGCGCTTCGGGGAGATCCCGCAGGAGACACCGGCCGGGAAGATGCTGGCCGGGATCGGTGAGAACGCCGGCGTGATCGACATCGGCGAGGGGTACGCGGTCACCTTCAAGGTCGAGTCGCACAACCACCCGTCGTACGTGGAGCCTTATCAGGGTGCGGCGACCGGGGTCGGCGGGATCGTCCGCGACATCCTCGCGATGGGCGCCCGCCCGGTCGCGGTGATGGACCCGCTGCGGTTCGGCCCGCTGGACGCGCCGGACACCAAGCGCGTGCTGCCCGGGATCGTGTCCGGCGTCGGCGGCTACGGCAACAGCCTCGGCCTGCCGAATGTGGGCGGCGAGGTCGTCTTCGACCCGACGTACCTGGGCAATCCGCTGGTCAACGCGCTCTGCGTCGGCGTCATGCGGCACGAGGACCTGCACCTGGCGAACGCGACCGGAGTCGGCAACCAGATCATCCTGTACGGCGCGAAGACGGGCGGCGACGGGATCGGTGGAGTCTCCGTGCTGGCGAGCGAGACGTTCGCCGAAGGGGGTCCGACCAAGCGGCCCGCTGTCCAGGTCGGCGACCCGTTCATGGAGAAGCTGCTGATCGAGTGCACACTCGAGTTGTTCGCGGCGCGGCTGGTCGAGGGGATCCAGGACCTCGGTGGGGCCGGGTTGTCCTGCGCGACCTCGGAGCTGGCCAGCGCGGGCGACGGCGGCATGTACGTGTCGCTCGACAAGGTGCCGCTGCGGGATGCGTCGCTGGCGCCCGAAGAGATCCTGATGAGCGAGTCGCAGGAGCGGATGATGGCGGTCGTCACGCCGGCGAACGTCGAGGCCTTCCTGAAGATCTGCGCCAAGTGGGACGTCCAGGCCGACGTGATCGGCGAGGTGACCGACACGGGCCGGCTGGAAATCGACTGGCACGGCGAGCGGGTGGTCGACGTACCGCCGCGGACGGTCGCGCATGAGGGTCCGGTCTACGAGCGCCCGCTCGCCCGGCCGGAGTGGCAGGACGAGCTGCAGGCGGACGGCGCCGAGAAGTTGCCGCGGGCAAGCACTGGTGAGCAGCTGCGGGACACGTTGCTGCGGTTGGTCGCGTCGCCGAACCTGTGCGACAAGTCCTGGGTGACGGACCAGTACGACCGGTACGTGCTCGGCAACTCGGTGCTCGCCCAGCCCGAGGACAGCGGGATGATCCGGGTCGACGAGACCAGCGGCCTCGGGGTCGCGGTGTCGACCGACTGCAACGGCCGGTTCGCCAAGCTCGACCCGTACACGGGGGCGAAGCTCGCGCTGGCCGAGTCGTACCGCAACGTCGCGACCACGGGCGCCCGGCCTGCCGCGGTGACGGACTGCCTGAACTTCGGCTCGCCCGAGGACCCGGCCGTGATGTGGCAGTTCGCCGAGGCGATCCGCGGTCTGGTGGACGGCTGCAAGGAACTCGGCATCCCGGTCACCGGCGGCAACGTGTCGTTCTACAACCAGACCGGCGAGACCCCGATCCTGCCGACCCCGGTGGTCGGCGTACTGGGTGTCATCGACGACGTGACCCGGCGGACCCCGATCGGTTTCACCGCCGAGATGGAAGGCCACCAGCTCTACCTGCTCGGCGAGACCGAGGAGGAGCTGTCCGGGTCCGAGTGGGCGCACGTGATCCACGGACACCTCGGCGGCCGCCCGCCGGCGGTCGACCTGGCGGCCGAGGCGCAGCTGGCCGACATCCTGATCAACGCGTCCCGCGACGGCCTGATCGACGCGGCCCACGACGTCAGCGACGGCGGCGTCGCCCAGACCCTGGTCGAGTCCGCCCTGCGTGGCGGAGTCGGTGCCCGCGTCTGGGCGCCGGACGGCCTCGACCCGTTCCTCTTCCTCTTCGCCGAATCGGCCGGCCGCGCGGTCGTCGCCGTACCGCGCACCGAGGAGGTCCGCTTCACCGACATGTGCACAGCCCGCCGCTTCCCGCACACCAAGATCGGCGTCATCACTGGCGACACCCTCGACGTCCAGGACCAGTTCGACCTCCCCCTCTCCGAACTCCGGACGGCGTGGACCTCGACCCTTCCGGCCGCCTTGGGCTGATCAGGACTTTGAGAACCGCCTGTACGCCGCGCCCCGGCGTACGGGCGGTTCTTCGTTTCCGGGGTGATTCCGGCGGTCTGGCACACTCGGAGGGAGGCTAGTGGGGAGCGGCGGATGGGTGACAGGGATCGGGGTCGTAGGCCGCGGGCTGAGGGTGAGCTGGCGAAGTTGGCTGGGATGGCGGCTGCGGCTGGGCAAGAGGCTCGGGTGCAGGCGGCTCGGCGGCGGATGTTGTCGGTGCGGTTGACCGATGAGGAGCGCCGGGTGAGCATCGATGAGCTGGCTGAGCAGTTTGCGGTTGGGCGGCTCGATGAAGCAGAGCTGCACCGCCGGGTCGATCTGGTCAACGAGGCGGTCACCCATGCAGATCTCCAGCCTGCGTTCGCGGGGTTGCCGTTGCCGCCGTTGTATGCGCAGGAGCCGCGTAAGGCGGGGCGGTGGCGGTGGGCCGCGTTCGTCGGGGCGGTGTGGATGGCGTTGCCGTTCGCGTTGACCGGGCTGGTGTTGCTGATCTTCGGGCGTGAGGTAGCCGCCGCGATCTTCGGGCTGCCGGCGCTCGCGTGGGTCTTCTTCACCTACCGCTGGGCCTCCCGCCCAAAGCGCGAACTCCGCCGCCGCCAGTAACCCCCATCCGCCGAGCTCCAGACCGTCGGCACTCGGACCCCGGACATGATCCGGGGACCTCGGACACGTCCTGTTCCTGTCCGGGGTCCCCGGTTCTTGTTCACACCCCCGCCTGGGAGGCCGAGGTAGGGTCCGGAGGGGGTGTTGGGGGCGGGGCGGCTAGCGTGCGGCGTATGACGGTGTTGCGGTCTGTGGGGTTGTTCGGGGTTGCGGCGGTGGCGGAGATTGGTGGGGCCTGGTTGGTTTGGCAGGGGGTTCGCGAGCATCGCGGGGTGTTGTGGGTGCTCGGCGGGATTCTTGCCCTCGGCGCCTATGGGTTCGTCGCCACGTTGCAGCCCGATCCGCATTTCGGCCGCATTCTGGCGGCGTACGGCGGGGTGTTCGTGGCCGGGTCGTTGCTTTGGGGAGTCGTGCTGGACGGGTTCCGGCCGGACCGCTGGGATCTGGCCGGCGCGGTCGTCTGTCTCATCGGTGTAGGCCTGATCATGTACGCGCCAAGGGCCTGAACTAACCTGCAGATGTGACTGCTGAGCAACGACTTGCGGTGGCGTCGGACGCGCCGGCGATCGCCGGACTGATGCGGGACTCGGTGCTCGCGCTGTTCCCGGCGTACTACGACGCGAAGCAGACCGCGAGCGCTGCCGAGCACATCGCCGTACTGGATCTCGCCCTGATCGAGGACGGCACGTACTACGTGTATGAGGCCGACGGGGAGATCGTGGCCTGCGGCGGGTGGAGCCGGCGGAACAAGCTCTTCAAACAGTACGACCGCGGGTGCCGACGACCGGTTGCTCGACCCGGCGACGGAGCCGGCCCGGATCCGGGCGATGTTCGTCCGCGGCGACTGGACCCGGCGCGGTCTCGGCCGGGCCATCCTCGACACCTGCGCCGCGGCTGCCAAGGCCGAAGGGTTCACCTCGCTCGCGTTGATGGCGACGCTGCCCGGCGTCCCGCTCTACCAGGCCTTCGGTTTCAAGGAAGTGGACCAGGCCGAGCTGACCATGCCCGACGGCGTCGTCCTGGGCGGGGTCGCGATGGAACGCAGCGTCGACTGACCGGAGACCAATCGTGATCGGACACCAACCGTGATCGGACACCCAGCCATGATCGGAGACCAACCATGACCGCAGGGACCACCGTGCTCGCCCCCGACGGCACCGAGGTCGTGCTCGGCGAGATCGGCACCCGGGTGGTGTTCGAGAACACCCGCGTCCGGGTCTGGGAGGTCGCGCTCGACCCGGGTGAGGCGCAGGGCTGGCATCTGCACCACAACCCGTACGTCGTGCTCTGCCTGTCCACGTCGCCCTGTCACATGGACTGGCTCGACGGGAGTCCGGCGCGGCAGCTCAGCGAGACCATCGGCGGTTCGGTCTATCGCCCGGTGTCGCCGGTTCACATGCTCACGAACGACGGCGACGCGGCATACCGGAACCGCCTGATCGAGGTTCTCGACCTCGGCGAGGAGGCGTCGGGCGAGCCGTACGCCGCGCCCGAGGGCGTCGTGGCGGACAGTGGTTTCGACGAGGTCGGCGAGATCCCGGCCAAGGTGGTGCTGGCCGAGGACGACGTACGGGTCACGCATGTCACGCCCGACGCCGACGAGACGTACACGTGGCGCACCGGTGCCTATCCGGCGCTGGTCGTCGACCTTGATCTCGCCACTGAGCCGCTCGAAGGCATCACCTATCTCGAGCCCGGTGAGTCGTACACGCTTCCGGCCAAAGCGACTCGCACGTCCGGCTACAACCTCGTCGAGCTGCTGTACGCGGATCTACGAAACCGCGCCGAGTAGGTACCGGACGTCCGCGGCGCTCGATTGAGTCAGCGCTTCGGCGGCGGTGTGCCGGGCGTACTCGAACGAGATCCGGCGTATGCGGGCCTTCACCAATGGGATCTGTGGACCGACCGCGCTGAGCTCGTGCACCCCCAGACCGACCAGCAACGCCGCCGCCGACGGATCGCTGGCCAGGTCGCCGCAGACGGCTACGTGGACACCGGTCGGGACGTGCCTGACCACATGATCGATCAGTAGCAGAACCGCGGGGTCGAGCCCGTCGGCGAGGGCGGCGACCGCCGTGTTCGTGCGGTCGGCGGCCGTCGTGTACTGGGTCAGGTCGTTGGTCCCGATGCTGACGAAGTCGAGTCCCAGCGCCAGACTGTCGATCCGCAACGCCGCGGCCGGGACCTCGACCATGATGCCCACCTTCAACCCGGCCGGCTGCGGGCCGAGTGCGTCCAGAATTTCGATGCCCCAGGCAACCTCTTCGGCAGTGGTCACCATCGGGAACATCACCTGGACCGGCGTCTCCAGTGCCACTTCACGGACGGCTTGGAGCTGGTCGCGGAGGAGTTCGGGCCGATGGCGGAAGACGCGGAGTCCGCGTTCACCCAGGAACGGGTTCGCCTCGGCGGCCTGCGGGAGGAACGGCAGCGGCTTGTCCCCGCCGATGTCCCAGGTCCGGATCGTGATCGGCTTCCCCTCGAACGCGGCCGCGATCTTGCGGAACACCTCCGCCTGCTCGGCCGTGGTGGGAGCCGTACGCCGGTCGCCGAAGAGCACCTCCGTCCGTACCAGGCCGGATCCGTCGGCTCCGCGCGCGTCTCGGGCGTCCTGGACCGATCCGACGTTCGCCATGACGGGGACCACTCGGCCGTCGGTGGTGACGGCCGGGTGGTCCGCGGTCGCCAGGGCCTGCTCGCGTTCCGCCGTGCGCTCGCGGATCGTCGTACGGAAGGCTTCTTCGTCGGGGTCCACCATGAAGGAGTTGGCGCGCGCATCGAAGGCGACGACGGAACCCAGCGGCACCTGGACATCGCCGATGCCGGTGATCAGGGGGATGCCGCGGGAGCGGGCCACGATGACGCCGTGGCCGGTGGTTCCCGTTGCGCGGATGGCGATTCCGGCGATGCGTTCGGCGTCGAGGATTGCTGCTGTCGCGGCGTCGAGTTCGCGTACTACGAGGACGCCGTCCGCGGGTGGTTCGGCGGATTCGGTGCCGGTGAGGAGGCGTAGTACCCGGTCACGGACGCTGCGGACGTCTTGGGCGCGCTCGCGCTGGTAGGGGTCGTCGAGGGATTCGACGGTCTTGGCCAGGTCGTCGAGGGTCTGACTCCAGGCCTCTGGGGCACTGGCTCCGCGGTCGATGGCTGCGGTGATCTCCCGGAGTTGCGCCGGATCGGCGAGCAGCGCGGCCTGGGCCTCGAAGATCCCGGCCTCGGCCGCTCCGACTCGTGCTGTCGTCTCGCGTTGCACTTGGGCAAGTTCGGCGATCGCGGCGGTGCGGGCGGTCTCCGAGTTCGAGGCCTCCGTGGCGGCGTCGGCGCGTTGGTAGGTGCTCAGATCGATCGCCGTATCCCACACGATCGCCGGCCCTATCGCCACGTCAAGACCCGAACCGCCACGCAGGACAGGCTGCGGCAAGGCTCCGGCTGGTAGATCGCCGAAGGCCTGCTCGGCAAGGACACGAACCGCATCGAGAGCCTCGTCGGCCTGAGGGCCGCTGGCGCCGACTCGCAGGCGGTGCCCCTGCTGGGCGTTGAGGGTGGCGACCATGCTCAGGCTGCCTGCATCGATGGGACCGCGGCCGGTATCCAGATCCGTCAGCGTGACCGAAGCATCGAAGGAGTTGACCAGGGCAACCAACCGCGCCGCAGGTCGAGCATGCAGGCCATGTTCGTTGCTCACCAACACTTCAACACTCTGCTCGTTGTCTGTAGCAACAGTTGCCGAAGGCGTCGGAACATCGCCCAGATGGTCTTGTTTTCCGAGTAGACCGCGCTTGGCCTCGTCGGCGACGGCCTGCAAGGACGCACCGGTCGAGGCGGTGACCACGGCCGCGACCAATCCCTCGACCAGCGGAGCACTCGACAGCACGACCCGCTCGGCGATCTCCGGGTCGACGAACTCCAGCGCCAGCTCCGCGCTCAGGACCGCGCTGCCTAGGTCGAGCAGTACGAGTACGCCGTCCGGGCTGTCGGCCGCAGCGATCGCCTCTGCCACGGCCGCCGCGTCGGTTCCGAAGGTCGTCTCGTCCAGCCCGGCCGCCACGGCGATCACCGGCCGGTTGTCCTCGGCAACCATCTCCGCCGCCAGCCCCAGCGCCGCGTCCGCCAGCGCCCGGCTGTGCGACACCACCACGATCCCGATCACGCGGCGACCGAACTCATCCGAGGGTGCGGGCGGCCGACTCCAGCAGGAGCGTGGTGCTGGTCGCGCCGGGGTCCTGGTGGCCCGCGCTGCGTTCGCCAAGGTAACTCGCACGGCCTTTGCGAGCCACCAATGGGATGGTTGCGTCCCGGCCCTTCGCGGCGGCCTCGGCGGCAGCGACCAGTGCTCCACCCAGGTCCGAACCACCCGCCACCGCTTCGTCGTACGCGTCCAGCGCCGGCGCCCACGCGTCGTACATGGTCTTGTCGTTGAGCTCGGCCTTGCCGCGCGCGAGGATTCCGCCGACTCCCGCCTTCAGTGCCTCGCCGACCGTGGCCGGGGTGATCTCAACGCCCGCCAGCGCGGTCCCCAAGCGGAGGAAGAACGTCCCGTACAACGGTCCGCTCGCCCCGCCGACCTTGCTGACCAGGGTCATCCCGGCCTTCTTCATCAGCTCGTCGGGCGTCTCGAACGTGGTCTCGTCGAGCAGCGCGACCACGGCCGTGAAGCCACGGTCCATGTTGCTGCCGTGGTCCGCGTCGCCGATCGCCGAGTCGAGCTCGGTCAGGTACGCCGCGTTCTCGTGCAGCGTGTTCGCGGCGTCTCGCAGCCAGTTCGCGAAGGCATCGACTCCCATGCTCACGCGCCCCAGCGTAGGCCGGGGGCGTTCACGGGGGCGTCCCAGAGCCGTACCAGCTCGTCGTCCACCTTGAGCAGGGTGACCGAGCAGCCGGCCATCTCGAGCGACGTGATGTAGTTGCCGACCAGCGAGCGAGCCACGGTGATGCCGGCGGCGTCGAGCAGTTGCCGGACCTCGTTGTACATCAGGTAGAGCTCGATCAGCGGCGTACCGCCCATGCCGTTGACGAAGGCGATCACCGAGTCGCCCTGCTGGTACGGCAGGTCGCCGAGCACCGGGTCCACCAGCAGCGCGGCGATGTCCTTGGCCGGTGCGAGCGGCAGCCGCTGCCGGCCGGGCTCGCCGTGGATGCCGATGCCGACTTCCATCTCCTTCTCGGCCAGCTCGAATGTCGGCTTGCCCGCGGCCGGGACGGTGCAGGACGTGAGGGCCATGCCCATGCTGCGGCCGTTGCCGTTGACCTTCCTCGCCAGCTCGGCCACTTCCTGCAGCGGGCGGCCCTCCTCGGCGGCCGCGCCGACGATCTTCTCCAGCAGCACGGTCACGCCGACCCCGCGCCGACCGGCCGTGTACAGGCTGTCCTGGACCGCCACGTCGTCGTCGGTGACCACCGACAACACCTCGGTACCGGCCTCGGCCGCGGCCAGTTCGGCGGCCATCTCGAAGTTCATCACGTCGCCGGTGTAGTTCTTCACGATGTGCAGTACGCCGGCGCCGGCATCGACTTCCTTGGTCGCCGCCATCATCTGGTCGGGCACCGGCGAGGTGAACACCTCACCGGCACACGCGGCATCGAGCATCCCCAGCCCGACGAATCCGCCGTGCATCGGCTCATGTCCCGACCCGCCACCGGAGATCAGTCCGACCTTCCCGGGGCGCGGCGCGTCCTTGCGGTACACGATCCGGTTCTCGTGATCCACCCGGACGTGATCGGGATGCGCGGCCTCGAGCCCACGCAACGCTTCACTCACAACATCGGCCGGGTCGTTGATGAGCTTTTTCATAGCCCCATCTGAGCACACGGCAGCCCGATGCGGCAGCCCCCGACGGCGAGGACTCCGCGGCGACGGCGGGTGGGTCAGTCTTTCGGGCGGAGGAGGGGGCGGACTACTTCGCGGGCGTCGTGGATGCGGGACTTGACGGTGCCGAGGGGGGCGCCCACTAGGGCGGCGATCTCCTCGTACGAGAGTCCGTAGACGTCGCGGAGAACGAGCGGGGTGACCATCTGCGGGCGATCGCGTTCGAGCGTCTCGAGGGCTTCCAGCAGGTCCAGCCGGGTGCCGGCGATGACGCTGGTGGTGCGCGGGTCCGGCTTGTCCATGGTCTCCGGGTTGTGCGCGGCCTGGGCGCTGCGCTTGAGCTTGCGGTACGTCGAGCGGGCCGAGTTCGCCGCGACCGAGTGGGTCCAGGTGGAGAAGCTGCTGCGGCCGGAGTACGAGTTGATCTTGGTGGCGATGTTGAGCAGCGCCTCCTGGGCCGCGTCCTCGGCGTCGGCGGAGTACGGCAGCACGCTGCGGCAGATCCGGAGCACCCGCGGGTAGACCAGCCGGAGCAGGTCGTCCATGGCGTTCTTGTCACCGGCCTGGGCCCGCTCGGCCAGGACCCCGAGGTCGTCGGTCGGAGTGCTGCTCTCGGTCATCTGCGCCTTCGCTGTCATCGGTCCCCGGGCGAGGAACTCGTAATGACCCATAATGCCTTGTATGGGGGTACCAACCAGACTAGGCCGGTATGTCGTGCGGCGACGCCTGGGCTCCGGCGGCTTCGCTACGGTATGGCTCGGTTACGACGAGCAACTGGACGCGGAAGTCGCGGTCAAGGTGCTGGCCGAGAACTGGGCCCACGACGAATCGGTCCGTCACCGGTTCCTCGAGGAGGGCCGGTTCCTGCGCCGGGTCGAGTCCGAGCACGTCGTCCAGGTGCACGACGTCGGTGAACTCGACGACGGCCGGCCGTTCCTGGTGCTCACATACGCCGACCGCGGCACGCTCGCGGATCGCCTGAAGAAGGAGCCCCTGGACCTCCCGAACGCGGTCGACGTGATCGTTCAGGTGGGCCGCGGACTCCAGGCCCTGCACCGACGCGGTCTGCTGCACCGCGACGTCAAACCCGCGAACGTCCTGTTCCGCAGTACGGACGAGGGCGAGCGGGCCGTCCTGTCGGACCTGGGCCTCGGGAAATCCCTGGACGAGGTGTCGAGGATCACGATGCCCGGCGGCACCCCGTCGTACGTCGCGCCCGAGCAGGCGATGGGCGAGCGGCTGGATCCCCGCGCGGACCAGTACGCCCTGGGAGCAGTCGCGTACGCCGCCCTGACGGGACGCTCGCCGCACCAGGTCGACGGGCTCGGCGCGGCCGGTCGGGTCCGTGCTCCGCAACCGCCCAGTTCGCTCGGATTCGCCGTACCGGACAAGGTCGACGCTGCGATCGTCCGCGCGCTGGACCCGGATCGGGAGCAGCGCTGGCCGGACGTCGCCGCCTTCACCCGCGAACTCGTCGGTGCCCTGGACGAGACCACCCACAGCTTCGTGGTTGTCCCGGGCAAGACCGCGAAACCGCCGCTGAGCGAAGCCGAGACCGCGGTTGCCGGGATCGAGGCGAAGGCCGAGCACCCGGCGGATGAGAAGCCGAAGGTCGATCCTGACGAAACAGCGTTGAGTGATTCGAATGCGCCGACCATCGTCAAGACGCCTGCTGCCGCGGCCGAGACCGTCATCGTCGGTTTCGCCGGTTTAAGCCCGCAGGCGCCCGTCGCGAGCGATCTCCCCATGGACGTCCCCAAAGACATGCCAAAGGATGTCGCTGAGAAGGAAACCGCTGCGGTCCCGACGGCGAAGAAGCGGCGCAAGGGCCGCTGGGTGGTTGCCGCCGTGCTGGCCTTCCTGATCGGTGGCGGTGCGGGGTTCGCGGCTCAGCGGTACCTCGAGGACCGTGCGCTCACCGATCTGAACGGCTGTGGTCGCGTGGATCGAACCACTGCTCAAACGTTGGATCATGTGCCTGTCAGCCAGATTTCGGCTGGCTGCAAAGGGCCTACTACGCTGCCGCAGGTCTCAGTCGTGGTGTAGCAGTCCTGGTGCAGAGGGAGAACCGTGAGGGCAGTTGTCGAGCGGCTCCGGCCGTCGCCCGCGTTCGTCCAGTCGAGCCGTCGCAGGTTCTACCGGCTGCGCTCAGCCGTGTTCCGGACCATCTGGCCCAAGTGAGCCTTAACTGAGCAGGGCCTTCAGCTGAGGGGTTCGTCCGAGCGGGTGATGGAGTCGGCGGCGTGCTCCATGATGTCCTCCAGGGCCTTGCGGTCCTGCGGCAGGCCGGTGACGGCGACCTCCGCGGCACAGAGGCCGCTGTCGTCGAGGGAGACCCAGCGGACGATCACGTGCCGGAGGGCCTCGTCCTTGATGTGGGTGTAGGTCAGGGTCGCGCTGGTCGAGACCGGATCGCCTTGTTTGGAAAGGATCCGCACCGCGCCGGGCGAGATCATCAGGTTGGAGATCCGCTCCTCGAGGGACTCCATCGGCCGCCGTTTGATCGTGAAGCCCGCCTCGATCCGGACCCATCGCTTGGCCAGCGGATCGGTGAACCGGAACCAGGTCGGCGGATCCCCGAACGTCATCGTCCAGTTCGACGGCACCCGGACCGTCACGTGCGACTGGACCGCCGCCCGGGCGACGAACGACCGGGTCCGGTATTCCAGCTCGCTCTTCTTCAACGCACGCGTGTTGTCCGGCTTGGCTGTCATCGGGGGTGTGCTCGTTGGCGTGCTGCTCGGGGTGTCGATCGGGGTCAGTGGGCCCGCCAGTCCGCGTGCGCCACCGCGCTGCCCGGCCTCGACCGACGACGTCAGCAAGCCGACGCCATACCCACCGGCGGTACCGACCGCGGCGATCCCGAGCAGGCCGCAGACGAGCAGCAGTGCGCCGACCCAGCGCCCACCCATGGCCCGCCTCCTCCCCGCGTCCGGCCCCAGTCCGTACGTCCAAGACGCCGTATGTCTAAGACGGCTCAGCGCCCGGAAAGGTTGGCCCCAGCCGGCCAGTAAACCGCCGATCCGGTTCACCCGGCCCGAATCGGCCGCACCGCCGACCACGATCTGCCCGATCGGGCCGGGCACGGCCGTCAGCGCGGCGTACGGGCGGTCAGTTCTTCAGCTGGACCGTTTTGGTGGCTTCGAAGAGGACGGCGCCGAGGCCGTCGGCGTCCTGGGGGAGGCCGGTGATGCTCATCTCCACGGTCGCCTTGTCGCCCTCGGTCGCGATCCAGCGGACGATCACGTAGCGCCGGGTCTCGTTCGGGATGTAGGTGTAGATCAGCGTCGCCACCGACCGCGGGTAGCCGTTCTCGTCCTCGATCTCGGCGCTGGACTCCTCCAGGATGCGCAGGTCGTTCTCCGGTGGCTGGCTGTCGCCGAGCCCGCCGACCAGTTTGTCCCGGAACTCCTCCGGGGTCAGGTCCGGCGGGAACCCGGACTCCACCCGTACGCCGCGCTCCCGCAGCGGATCCAGGAACTTCACCTCACCCGGCGTGCTCTTCGAGGTGGTCATGTCCCAGCCCTCGGGCGTGTCGATGGAGATGCGCACCGACGGCCGCGGCCGCTGCCGGACGGTGAAGGTGTGGCCCTGGAACTGCATCCCCTTGGCCTTCAACCCCGGCACGGTGTTCGGCTTCGGCGTCTTCAGCTTGTGCCCGACCGTCGGCGTGTCCGGCGGCAGGGTGGGATCGTTGCTCCCCGACCCGGTCGGGGCAGCCTCGGTCAACCGGCCCGCCTCGTATCCGGCTGCGCCGCCGACGAGTCCGAGCAGCACGACGCCGCTGACCAGCACCGCTGTCTTCACAGGCGCACCACGCTCAGCGGTTGGGCGGACGTCTCAGGCACGCCGCCATTCTGTCATCCGTCGGCTCCGCGCCCGCCCGTTGCCCCGCCGCCCACACCACAGCCCCGGAATGAGCGGCCGCGGCCGGTTCCGGACAGATCGGTGAATCCTTTCAACGAGGTCTTGACAGTTGGCCGAAGTCCTTCGCTACGGTGCCAGCGTGTGGAACATAACACTTCTTCGCGTTTAGTTCTCAGAACTCGACGATAGTTCGGAGGAGTGGACCGAGGCTCAGGAGGACCCGTGGCACCCGAGTTGATCAGCTCATACACCCCGCCGTCGCTCAGCCGGCGCCGGCTCCTGCAGCTGCTGGGTGGCGCGGCCGCGGCCGGCACTCTGGCGGCCTGCGGTGGCGACGGCGGCTCGTCGTCAGCCGGCGACACGCTGAAGGTGATCGGCGTCGGCGACCAGGAGGCCGGTCTGCGGAAGGCGCTCGACGACTACAAGTCGGCGCACTCCGACTTCGACTTCAACCTCTCGTTCGCGCCCGCCGACCAGGTGCAGACCGCGCTCCGGACCCAGCTCGCGGGCGGCAACGCACCCGACCTCCACGTCGTCTACCCGGGCAACGGCAGCGCGATGTCGATGGCCCAGCTGGCCAAGGCGAATCTGCTCGCCGACCTCAGTGACCAGTCCTGGACCCAGAAGATCCCGGCCGGTTTCGCGGGTGCCTTCAAGAACGATGGCAAGACCTACATCTTCTCGCCCGGCAGCAGCATGCTCGGGGCGATCTACAACAAGAAGGCGTTCGCCTCCGCTGGCGTCGAGCCGCCGGCGACCTGGTCGGAGTTGCTGTCGGTCTGCGACAAGCTGAAGAAGAAGGGCATCGTCCCGATCGCGCTCGGCGCACAGACACCGTGGGTCACCCAGCTGATCGACTACGCGCTGGTCCCAGGCACGGTCTACGCGAAGACGCCGGACTTCGACGACAAGATGATCGCCGGCAGCGCCACGTTCGCCGACTCCGGCTGGGCCGACGCGATGGACAAGTACCTCGAACTGCAGAAGAAGGGCTTCTTCAACGACAACCCGAACGGTACGACGTACGAGCAGGCCACCTCGATGGTCGGCACCGGCAAGGCCGCGATGGCCGTCCAGGTGTCCGCCGTGCTGCCGGCCTTCCGGGAGGCCTCGTCGTCGCCGGACGACCTCGGCATGTTCCCGTTCCCGGCCACGGATGTTGCCGCCGACAACTGGATTCCAGGCGGTGTCGTCGTCGGCATCGCGGTCAGCGCGAAGGGAAAGAAGACCGAGCAGGCGAAGAAGTTCATCGAGTACTGCGGCCAGCCGGAGACCGTGAACGCGTGGGCCGAGGCGGTCGCGTGCGTCCCGCTGTACTCCGAGGGCGACCCGAAGGTGGACCCGGTGCTCCAGCCGTTCCTGCCGTACCTGAAGGACAACAAGGCCGTCCCGTTCATGGACCAGCGCTGGCCGAACGCCGAAGTACAGCCCACCCACTTCGCCGTCGTACAGGAACTCCTCGGCGGCAAGACCACGGTCCAGGACGCCCTGAAGAAGATGGACGAGGCCTACCGGAAGACCGCATGACGGCAGTGACCGCACCACCGGCGGCACCAGTGGCGCCGCCCGGCAAACCCGGTCGACGGCGCAAGGGGAGCGGCGGGATCACCCCGCCGTGGCTGTTCGCCGCGCCGGCGCTGCTCGTCTACGCGCTGGTGATGCTCTATCCGAGCATCGCCGGCGCGGGTTCGGCGTTCACCGATTGGTCGGGGGTCGGCGAGCAGCGGTCATTCACCGGCTTGGCCAACTTCAGAGAGTTGGTGCACGACGATCAGGCGCTCGGTGCCTTGCGCAACACGCTGCTGCTGACGCTGGCGATCGTGGTTGTGCAGAACGGCATCGGGTTGTTGCTGGCGTTGGGCGTGCACACCACGATCAAGAGCCGGATGATCCTGCGGGTGATCTTCTTCGCCCCGGTCGTGGTGAGCCCGGTGATGGTGTCGTTCCTCTGGAAGTACGTCTACAACCCGGCGCCGGACGCGGGCCTCAACGCGGCGCTGAACGCGATCGGCCTGGGAGCGCTTCGGCAGGATTGGCTCGGCAATCCGTCGCTGGCGATCTGGTCGGTCGCCTTCACGGTGATCTGGCAGTGCGCCGGGTACTCGATGGTGATCTTCCTGGCCGGGCTGGAAGGCGTGCCGGCTGAATTGCATGAGTCCGCGATGGTGGACGGTGCCGGGACTATCGCGCGGTTCCGGCACATCACCTGGCCGCTGCTCGCGCCGGCGGTGACGATCAACGTGATGCTGTCGACCGTCGGCGGCCTGACCTTGTTCACCCAGATCATCGCGATGACCAACGGTGGGCCTGGCTACGCGACGGACACATTGTCCACGGTCCTGTACAAACAGGCCTTTGTTTACGGGAAGTTCGGCTACAGTACGGCGGTCGCCCTCGTCCTCGCGCTCTTCGTCGCAGCGGTGTCGTTCATCCAGATCGGGTACCTGCGATCGAGGGAGACGACGGCATGAGGACCGGATACCGTCCCCGCACTCTGGTCCGCGAGTTGGTGATGATCGCAGCCGCGGTCGCCTTCCTGTTCCCGGTCTACGCCCTGGTGACGCTGGCCTTCAAGGATCCGGAACAGATCGCGAACAAGCCGCTGTCGCTGCCCGACCCACCATCGGTCAGCAACTTCTCCGAGGCCTGGGAGTCGGCGTCCCTCGGATCAGCGCTGCTCAACAGCACGCTGATCACCGTGTCGAGTGTGCTCATCCTGATCGTGCTCGGGTCGCTGGCGGCGTACTTCCTGGCCCGTACTGCGTCCCGGCTGAGCTACAGCCTGTACATCCTGTTCCTGGTCGGCATCATCCTGCCGTTCCAGCTCGGGATGATTCCGCTGTACCAGCTGGTCAACGACCTGGGTCTGCTCGGGACGTACCAAGGCATGATCCTGTTCTACACCGGGATCCAGCTGCCGTTCACGGTGTTCCTCTACACCGGATTCATCCGGTCGCTGCCGGCCGACTACACCAACGCCGCGTTGATCGACGGAGCCTCGCACCTGCAGGCGTTCGGTTACGTGATCTTCCCGCTGCTGCGGCCGATCACCGGGACCGTGCTGATCCTGAACGCCGTCCAGATCTGGAACGACTTCTTCACCCCGCTGCTGTATCTCGGCGGCTCCGGCCGCGAGACCGTGCCGGTCCGGGTGTTTGCCTTTGTCAACGAGTACACCTCCAACTACGGACTCGTCGCGGCCGGTCTGGTGCTCGCGGCGCTGCCCATCCTGATCGTCTTCCTGCTCCTGCAGCGGTACGTCATTCGCGGTTTCTCCAGCGGCTTGAAGGGTTGACCCGATGTCTCTGCCCGATCGCCTGGCGGAGGTACTGACCGACCCGCCCAGGTCCTTCTCGCCGGTGCCGATCTGGTGGTGGAGTGGAGAACCACTCGACCGGGTGCGGTTGCGCTGGCAGTTGGAGAGGTTCGTGGCGGGCGGCGTCTATCAACTGGTGGTGCTCAATCTGGCGCCGGCCGGATCGGACCATGGTTGCGATGCCGACGATCCGCCGTTCCTGTCCGAGGCGTGGTGGGAGATCTTCCTGGGCGTCTGTGCGGACGCCGAGGACCTAGGCGTTTCGCTGTGGTTCTACGACCAGCTCGGGTTCTCCGGTGCCGATCTGCAGGCGCGTCTGGTCGCCCGGCATCCGTCGTACGCCGGGCGCCGGCTGCAACGGGTCTGTGCTGTCGGGGTTGGGCGACTGGTGGTCGACTGTCCTGCGGGTGGTCGTGCAATCTCAGCTGTCTTGCAGGCATCGGATGGGGGCTCTGGGCAACCGGTTGTTGTGGGCGGCGGTCTGGTCGAGTGTGAGGCTGAGGTGGAGTCGCGGTTGTCGTTGTTCTACGAGACCGATCACGGCTTCGATTACCTGAGCCGCGAGGCCTGTACTGCGTTGCTGGATCAGGTGCACGGGGAGTTCGCCCGGCGGCTCGGGGACAAGTTGGGCACGGTCGTCGTCGGGTCGTTCCAGGACGAGCTGCCCTCGATGCCGACGTGGTCGGAGGGCTTTGCTGACGAGTTCCTGCGTCGGTATGGGTACGACCTCCGCGATCGTCTCGACGCCTTGTGGGATTCGCCGAAGCCGGACGCGCACCGGGTGCGGCGCGACTACCACGCACTGCGGGCCGCCCTCGCCGAGGAGGCGTTCTTCAAGCCGCTCTATGAGTGGCACGAGCGGTACGGACTGGTGGTCGGGTGCGACCAGCAGGATCCGGCGCGGGCCGGTCAACCCGTTGAGGGTGTGGAGTTGTACGCCGACTACGCGCGAACCCATCGTTGGTTCAGTGCCCCTGGTTCCGACCATCACGGGGACGCGCGGATCCACTCGTCGCTCGCGCATCTCTACCAGCGGCCTCGGACGTGGATCGAGGCGTTCCACTCCACTGGTTGGGGCGGGACGTTGGAGGAGACGTTCGACTGGTTGCTGCCGTGGTTGCGTACCGGTGCGACGCTCTACAACCCGCACGCCGTCTACTACACGACCCGGGCCGGTTGGTGGGAGTGGGCGCCGCCTTCGACGGATTGGCGGCAGCCGTACTGGAGACATCACAAGCAGTTCGCGGATACCGTCGCGCGGTTGTGTGCCACGTTGTCGTTGGGGCGGCATGTCTGCGAGGTCGCGGTGTTGTTCCCCAATGCGACTGCTCAGGCCGATTTGACGATGGACGGTCCCGGAGTGGACGCAGTACGGGCTCAGCGGGTATATCGGGAGTTGGTGGGGGACGCGACCTGGTTCGCGCCGCGGCTCGGCGTACTGGATCGCGCGCGGTGGGATGCCGATGTGATCGACGACGATTCGCTGGCTTCGGCGAAGGTGGAGGACGGGGTCGTGCCGCGGTTGTCGGTTGCTGGCGAGCGGTACGCGGCTGTGGTGTTGCCAGCGGCAACGGTTTTGGAGGAGGGGGTGGCCGGGCGGCTGGAGGAGTTTGCGGCTGCCGGTGGGCTGGTGGTTGCTGTGGGGACGCTTCCGTCGGGTGGTGAGCTGTTCGGTGGGGCTCGGCTGGCGGCGACGGCTGAGGAGGTGCCGGAGGCGTTGGCTGGGGTGCCGCGTCGGGTCGAGGCTGAGGTTCCGACGTTGGCTCGTGAGGTGGATGACGCGTTGGTGGTCTTCGTCACCGCGACCGAGTGGAGTGCTACCCGGGTTGGTGATGGACGATCGGTTGGGCGGGGGATCAGTCATGACTGGGCGACTGTTGGTTATGACTTCGATCCTGGTCGGTATCTGACCGAGGTGACGTTGCGGGTCCGGGATGCTCCAGGGCTGCCGGTGTTGTGCTCGCCGTTCGATGGCCGGACGAAACCGCTTGTTTGCAAGGTTGTTGGGGACATTACGGAAGTGACTGTGCCGCTTGATCAGGGGCCTGCGGCGTTGGTGGTGTTTGCTTCGGGCAATGAGGCTGGTGGGTCGGCTGATGCGCGTGATTGGGTCTCTGAGGAGTTGGCCGGGGAGTGGGACGCGACGTTGATCCCGACGTTGGACAACACGTGGGGCGACTTCGCGTGGCCGGCTGGGCAGGCTGGCGATGAGGTGGTCGTGGAGCGGTGGGGGTTGCTGCATCGGGTCGAGGGTGAGGCTGAGTGGAGGCCGGCGCACGCGATGCACGGGCCGCATGGGTTGATCGACGGGGTGCCGGTGGAGTA
Organism: Kribbella caucasensis; assembly: GCF_004361855.1. Classification (GTDB taxonomy): domain Bacteria; phylum Actinomycetota; class Actinomycetes; order Propionibacteriales; family Kribbellaceae; genus Kribbella; species Kribbella caucasensis. The sequence goes on along the minus strand of NZ_SNWQ01000001.1, from coordinate 202,267 downwards.
CTCCGAGCGGCTGGGGATCCGGAAGGATCACATCCATCGGCACGCGCTCGGGCCGAAGGGACATGTGCCGGAGGAGTTCCTCGATTTCGGTGTCGTGAGGGCTGGGGAGACGGTCGGCTTTCGGGCCGCGTTCATGCTTGACGAGCCGCTCGACGCGACGATCGTGGTGGGTGCGGCTGCGGCGAAGGAGGTTTTGATCGATTCGGTGCCGGTTGCTGTCGATGACGCGGGCGGGCAGTTCGGTACTGCGGTCTTGGGGCTCGCCGCGGGTGATCATCTGGTGGAGTTGCGGTTGACGCCTGAGGTGGAGCTGCCGTTGCGGGCCAACCTTGCGTTCGTACGGGACGTGGCGGCGTACCGGCGTCCTGAGTGGATTGCGCTGGCCGAACCACCTTCCGGCGGTACGGCGATCCGGTACAGCACGACCGTTGTACCGGGGGACACGACCGAGGTCACGTTGACGGCGAGCGGGTCGGCACGGCTGCTCGTCAACGGGGTTGAGGTGGGGCGGCAGGGTGGGTTCCTGCCGTATGAGCGACCGACTCCCCGGGTCCGGCGGTACGACCTGGCGGCCGCGCTTCGGTCGGGGGAGGCATTGAACGTTGTGTCGGTCGAGGTGACGCAGCCTTCGCCGATCATGGTTGACGGGTTGGTGGTGTCCGATCACGACTGGGTTGCCGAGGTGGGGGGCGCGCGGGCGGACGTCGTACGGCGGCGGGAAGTGCATCGGTCGCTGGCGGATCTGTATCTCCACCGGCGACCGCATCCGTTGCCGGCTGCTGCGTGGTTGGACGGCACCGATACCTCGGTGGTCGAGGCGATCACGTTCGCTGTTCCGCGGGAGGAGCCGTCGCGGGTCGAGCAGTTCCGGTTCGAGCTGCCGCCCGGGGCTGTGCGGCTCGAGCTCGACGTGGTCGGTGAGGCAACGGTCAGCATCGACGGGACCAAGGTGGCCGCGGGGTCTGGTCGGCTGGCCGCCGAGGTGCCTGCGGGCTCGCGGGTTGGGGTGGTGGAGGTGCGGACTCGGCCCGGGTTTGAGGGTGGGGCTGCGTTGGCGGGGCCGATTCGGGCGGTGGTTGGAGCTGGTCGGATCGGGTTGGGGGATTGGCAGGAGCAGGGGCTTGCGGGGTACAGCGGTGGGGTGCGGTACCGGCGGCGGATCACGGTCGCCGACGCCGATCAGGTCCGGCTGGATCTCGGCCGGGTGCGGGGTACCGCCGAGGTGTTCGTGGACGGGCGGAGTGCGGGGGTGCGGTTCTGCGCGCCGTACGTGTTCGAGCTGACCGAGTTGGTGGGTGGTGAGCACACGCTCGATATCGAGGTGTTCGGCACGGTCGCGCCGTACCTGGATGCGGTCAGCCCGACCCACTTCGTGTTCGAGGGGCAACGGGTGTCGGGGCTGTTCGGTCCCGTCAGGCTTCTCTGGAGTTAGTGTCGATCTGACGCCAGGCCGTTCGTGTAGGGGGTGACAGAACGGCATCGAGCAGAGGAGTTGTCCCATGTCCGAGGTTCTGCTGACCGGATTGGTGATCGGGGAGTCGGCGCGCTGGCACGAGGGCCGGTTGTGGCTGTCGAACTGGGGAGCGCAGGAGATTCTGGCCGTCGACGAGAACGGCAAGAGCGAGGTGATGGCCAAGGTCCCGACCACCATCCCGTTCTCCATCGACTGGCTGCCGGACGGACGGCTGCTGGTGGTCTCGGGTCCGGAGGGCCGGTTGCTGCGCCAGGAACCGGACGGCAGCCTGGTCGACCACGCCGACCTGCGCGGACTGGGCGCCGCCGGTCTGAACGAGATCGTCGTCGACGGCCGCGGCAACATCTACCTCAACGGCGGCTGCACCTTCACCCCGGACGAGGGGCAGGCGCCCGGACTCATCCTGCTCGTCACCCCCGACGGTTCGGTACGCCGGGTCGCCGACGAACTCTCGTTCCCCAACGGGATGGTGGTGACGCCCGACAACCGGACCCTCGTCATCGTCGAGTCGTTCGCGTCGCAAATGACGGCGTACGACATCGCCGACGACGGCACCCTGTCGAACCGGCGGGTCTGGGCCCCGGTGACGGGCGACGGGATCAGCCTCGACGCGGACGGCGCGATCTGGGCACCCGGCTGGACGGAAGACTGGCAACCCGTCTGCCAGCGCGTCGCCGAGGGCGGCGAGATCCTGGATCGAATCCACGTCGACCACGCCTGCTTCGCCTGCGCCCTGGGCGGCGACGACGGCCGCACCCTGTTCATGCTCACCGCCGACTGGCGCATGAACGAAGGCTTCGAGGACAACCTCAATCGCCTGACCACCGGCCCCCGAACCGGCCAACTCCTAACCGCCCCAGCCCCCACCCCCGCCGCCGGCCACCCCTGACCAACCTGGGGCAGTAGTTAGTAGATCTCGATTCGGTCGAGGCTGACTTGGGTGCTGGTGGAGGCGGGGTTCTTGTCGCCGGTTACTCGGATCTTGAGGGTGTGAGGGCCGGGGGCGAGGGTGGGGCTGACGTAGATGAGTTGTTCGCCTACGCGGATGGAGCTGTAGTAGTCGACGCGTTGTTCGGGGCCGCCGTCGATGGAGATGGCGGCGATGCCGTTGCCGACGTCGAGCACGCTGAGCAGGGCGACCTTCGTCCCGTTGAAGCGGATCGCCGCGGAGGCGTTCGCGATACCGGTCCAGTGGTCGTTGCCCCAGAAACACTGGGTTCCACAGCCGGATCCGGAGTTCCACGTACCGGCGTACTCGATCTGGTTCAGGCCGGTGCCGGTGTCGGTGTCGTTGATCACCGAGGTCGGTGCGCCGGGGTCGCCGGACGGGAGCGTCTGGGTCGCTCCGGCGGCGAGGGGGCGGCCGAGGTTCGGGGTGCCGTCGGCGTTCCAGCTGATCTTCTGGACCCGGCTGGTGCGGAAGGCGTACGTGTAGGTGCTGGTGTTCTTGCCGTGGTACGCGATCCAGTCCTCGGTGCCGTCCGGCGAGGTGAAGAACGAGTGGTGCCCGGGTCCCCAGACGCCGGTCGGGTCATTGCGGGAGAAGATCGGGCCGGCGTGCTGCACCCAGTTCGACGCGACCATCGGGTCGGCGCCGTTCGCGATGCTCTTCATCCACAACTGGTAGTCGGGCTTGCCCGTGTCGCAGGTGGAGTAGGTGAGGAACGTCCGCCCGTTCCGGTACAACGGTGTCGGCCCTTCCCGTACTTCGGTACATCCGCCGCTGGCCGGGATCGCGACCCGTGCACCCGTCGCCGTCCAGGGGTTGCTCATCCGGACGATGTAGAGCTGCGCCGGTCCGCCCATCCCTCGACCCGGGCCGGCCCAGACGAAGTACTGCTGTCCGTTGTGGGTGATCGGCTCGCCGTCGATCGCGTACTCGCCGAAGTCCGCGATCTTCGCCTTGAACGTGTACGGACCGAGCGGGTCGTCCCCGGCCGACTCGAGCACGTACATCCTGTGGTTCGCGTCCACGCCGTCGGAGGCCGTGTAGTACACGTACCAACGGTTCCCGACGTGCCGGAACGCCGGGGCCCACATCTGCGTGTTCCGGCTCGGATCGGTCTCCCGGTACACCACCGTCTCCGGCGCGACCAGCAGGGTGGCGAGACTCGGCGAGGACCAGATGCCGATGTGGTCACCGGTGGTCGTCGCCACGTAGTACTTGCCGTTGTAGAACATCAGCGAGGGGTCGGCCCCGGCATTCACCGGGTTGCGGAAACTCTGCGCCATCACGACCTCCGGTTCCCGGGGTTCGGCTGCCGAGGCGGTTCCGGTGAGCAGCAGGGCGGTCAGTACGACGGTCAGGAGCGGACGGACGAACGTCATGGTCGGACCTCTTCCGTGGGGCGGACGTCGGAAACCCGTGACCTCGTTCCTACAACGTTGGAACGGCGGAGTAAACAGTTCCCACCCAGATCGAAAGGTCGTGGTGGGGCGCCGGAACCCGCGGACCCGGCAGGGCGTCGTACGGCGCATGAAGCTCAAGGTGCGAGTGGTGCACTACAGCTGCCACGGCATGGAGTGCTGGTACGCCGATATCGACGACGCCGACGATCGGCAGCCGGACGACCCGTATTGGTACGTCGACGGCTGCCGCACGCATGCGGACGCGCTCACCGCCGCGTGCACCGAGCTCGCCGCCCTCGACCAGTCCATCGCCGCCGGCGCGACCCCACGCCGGGTCAGCGCCACCTCAGCCGCCTGATCGCGGTGAGCACGGCCCGCTGTCAGTAGAGCGGTCCGCCGGCTAGTAGAGCGGCACCGTTGGCGGACAGAAATCCATTGCGCAGGGCAACCATTGTCTCGGTCAGCAGGTCGGTGCTGGGTTTTATCAGCTCCTGGTCCAGCAGATGCGTCTGCCCATCCAGCTCGTACTCGCGGGCGCTGGTCGTCACCAGGTTGATCAGCTCGGTGTTGCTCCGCAAAGTCAAACGCTGCAAGGCGATCCGATGCGCGGCGACGCCCCGCAGACCGAGCCGGAGCCGCTCACCGACGACGATCTCGGCCCACGCCTCCGCCAGCCGGCCGGTCAATCCGCCGGCCCCGAACCACGGTTCGACCGCCACCGCGAGCCTCGCCCGATAGCCGTCCAGCCAGGGCGAGCAGTCGCCGTCGATCGGCTCCGCCGTGAACACCGCGGGAATCGTCCCGTCCGCCACGACCTCACGCAGTACCGCGACCTTCTCCCGCACTCCCGCGAACCTCGGCGACCCGGCGAACAGGTCCAGCTCGTACTCCACCAGGATCCCAAGCCGCCGCAACATCTGTACTGCGAGCACCACGTCGCGCAGCTTGACCGGATCACCGGCCACCCCGGAGAGGTCGATGCGGGCCAGGAACAACCCGTTGTCGCGGAGCGCCGTGAACGGACCGGCCGCCACGTCTCGCGGCGTACAAGAGGTGCTCCACAAGACATGCCCGAGCAGGCCCTCGGCTGCCAGCCGTTTGACCACATCGGTCCCGAACGGCACACCTGGACGTGCCGAATCACAATGCAGGGTCAGAAGAGTGGCTCCGTGCAAGCAGTCGGTGAACCGGCGCAGCACCACCGTGCCCTGATCAGTATCCATGGTCCCCCCACGATGCCGATCGCCTCACCCCAACCTCCGCCCACCCAGCCCTGATGTCAAGCACTGTCTGTGAGTGACGACATGTGTGCTGACGGCAACGGTCACGGCCGGAAGAGGGCTGTGAGCAACGGACGACGGAGAGTGGTGACCATTCACTGGACGTGTCCTAGGCGAAACGCTGAGGGGCCAATAAACTTTACGAAGATTTAGGCGTGACGATCGGATGGCCTGGTCGTTGATGAGTCAGAGACTTGTTGACCGTCGGGTCTCCTGGGGAATCCGGAAGGGCCGCCCGTGCATCGATTCAATCCGCCGCCAAGTTGGCCTCAGCCGCCGAGTGCCGGCTGGCGCCCGCCGCTCGACTGGAAGCCGGATCCTGCCTGGCCGGAGCCGCCGGCCGGCTGGAGATTCTGGGTCGACCGCCACGGCCGGAAGTCGCACGGCCCGATCGGAGCATGGGGTGCCGTTGGCGCCGGCCGTCTCGAGGTCGCGACCGCCGACAGGATGCTGCTCCTGATGCATACCTGATAGCTGCTCGTCGCCGAGAACCCCGCTGCCATGCTGTCTGGACGCGGGGTTTCTTAGTGTCCGCTTACGGTCAAAGACTGGATTTCTTATCGCGATCTGATGTTATGTTACCAACGCAGCTAACATCGGTGAGGGGAGGCGGTCGTGGCGTGGATCGGCGTGGACCTCGGCACCCAGAGCGTCCGGGCCGTGCTGGTGGACGCCGACGGCACCGTCCTCGCCCGCGCCGCCCGACCGCTGACCAGCCGCCGCAGCGACAACAGGCATGAGCAGGACCCGAGCGACTGGCTAACCGCGGTCGACCAGGTCCTGGCCGAGGTCTCGTCCAAAGAGGTCGAAGGCCTCGCGATCTGCTCCACCTCTGGCACCGTTCTCCTCACCGATCAGACCGGCCGCCCGGTCACCCCGGCTCTCATGTACGACGACGCCCGCGCCGCCGACCTGCTCCCGAGGGTCAGAGCGGCGGACCCGGATCGTTGGGCCACTTCGATGCAGCCCACCTGGGCCCTCCCGAAGATCCTCTGGCTGAACCCCCAAGAGCCGAACACCGCAGAGTTGAATCCCCGAGGCCGGCGCATCGCCCACAGCGCGGACGTCGTCGCCGCGGATCTCGCCGGTCACCCTGTCGCCACCGACACCAGCCACGCCCTCAAGACGGGCTACGACCTGACCGTCGACGCCTGGCCGCAGCAGGCCTTCGACAAGCTCGGACTGCCCGCCGAACTGCTCCCGGAGGTAGTCCTCCCCGGCACCGTGATCGGCCACGTCTCAGCGGCGAAAGCCCAGGTCACGGGGGTCCCCGAGGGCACACCGATCATGGCCGGGATGACCGACGGATGCGCGGCCCAGCTCGCCGCCGGCGCACTCACCCCCGGCGCATGGAACTCCGTCCTCGGCACCACCCTCGTCCTCAAAGGCGTCACCAAGGATCTGATCGTCGACCCGACCGGCGCCGTCTACAGCCATCGGCACCCCGATGGCGGCTGGCTTCCCGGCGGCGCGTCCAACACCGGCGCCGGCGCCCTCACCACGATGCTCCCCGGTGCCGACCTCGACGCACTCGACCGCGCCGCGATCGACCTCACCGCCGGCCGAGGCCCGATCGACGCGACCATCTACCCGCTGACCAAACCGGGCGAGCGATTCCCGTTCGTCGCCCCCGACGCCCAGGGCTTCGAGCTCGGCGACGTCCCCGACGAACTGCACCGGTACGTCGCGGTCCAGCAGGGCGTCGCCTTCATCGAGCGCCTCGCCTTCGAGCACCTGGCCGACCTCGGCGCCGAATCACCGCGTTCCGTCTCGCTCACCGGCGGCGCGGTTCGCAGCGAGCACTGGAACCAGCTCCGCGCCGACGTCCTCGGCGTACCGGTCGAGTTGCCCGCGGCCCCCGATCCGGCGTACGGGATGGCGGTGCTCGCGGCGTCGGCCGGTGGGTCGGTGGCGGACACGGCAAGCCGGATGGTCCGCACCGCGCGCGTGATCGAACCGCGGCCGCAACCGAAGCTCACTGACCTGTACTACGAGTTCGTGGCCGAGCTGGATCGCCGGGGGTATCGCGGATGAGGACGATCGTCGTGTTCGCGCGGCACGGGCGGACCGAGTGGCACCACGGCAACCGGTACACCGGCGTCACGGATCTGCCGATCGACGAGGTCGGCCGCAGGCAAGCGGAGTACTTGAAGGACTGGGCCGAGGGGTTCCGCCCCGACGCGCTCTGGTCGTCGCCGATGCTCCGCGCTCGGCAGACGGCGCAACCGGCGGCCGACGCGCTCGGGCTGACCCCGACGATCGACGGCCGCCTCCGTGAGGTGGACTTCGGGTCCGCCGAGGGCAAGATGCTGGGCGAACTCCCGCCGGCCGTGGCGACGGCGTTCGAGCTGGACCCGGTCGGCAGCCACTTCCCGGGCGGTGAGAATCCGGCCAAGGCGGCCGATCGGGTGGTGGAGGCGTTCGACGAGATCGGCCGGGCGCATCAGGGCGGGAAGGTGCTGGTGATCGCGCACAACACGCTGATCCGGCTGCTCGTCTGCCGGGTGCTCGGCCTGGAGTTGCGGGAGTACCGCAGACTGCTCCCGGTACTCGGGCCCGCGGCGTTGGTGCGGTTGCGGTGGCAGGACGGCACAGTGGGTCTCGAGGCCTACAACACACCGGCTGTCCGAACGGAGATCCCCGCATGACCGAGCTCGACGGTGACACCACAGAACTGAGCCGCCCGGCCCGCCGCCAGGCCGAGATCGCGGCGTACGTCGTGAAGCACGGCTCGGTCTCCGCGAACGACCTGGTCGAGGCGTTCGGGGTGAGCGTGATGACGGTGCACCGCGACCTGGACGAACTGGAGCGGCGCGGTGTCGTCCGCAAGTACCGCGGTGGGGTGACCGCGCAGCCGACCAGCGTGTTCGAGAGCAACGTCGCGTACCGGCTGACCACCGCGCAGGCGGAGAAGATGGCGATCGCACGGCACGCCCGGACGATGATCGAGCCGGGCATGTCGGTGATGCTCGACGACTCGACCAGCGCGCTGGCCCTGGTCGACCTGCTCGAGGACATCACTCCGTTGACAGTGGCAACGAACTTCCTGCCGGCGATCGCCAAGCTGACCGGGTACCGCGACGTCACGCTGCTCGCACTCGGCGGGATCTACTCCGCGACGCACGACTCGTTCGGCGGGATGCCGTGTGCCGAGGCGGTCGAGGCGCTGAACACGGACCTGCTGTTCTGCAGTGTCTCGGCGGTGTCGGCGACGCACGCGTTCCACCAGGAGCAGGAGATCGTGCTGGTCAAGCAGGCCATGCTTCGGGCCGCTCGGACCAAGGTCCTGCTGGTCGATCACGTCAAGTTGCAGCGGACCGCTCTGCACCGGTTGGCCCCGCTGACCGACTTCGACGTGGTCGTGGTGGACGAGAAGACCCCGGCCGAACTGATCCAGGCCGCCCGCGACCACGGCGCCACCGTGGAGGTAGCCAAACTCTAGGAGGGAGTCGCCGGTGGACGTCGGAGTGGATGTGGGGACCACTGTCACCAAGGCCGTTGCCTTTGACGAGCATGGCCGTCAGTTGGCGGAGGCGTCCCGGCCGACCCGTTTGGTCCGGCCGGGCCTAGGCCGGTTCGAGCATGACACAGGCGAGATCGTTGCCTCAGTCAACGATGTGATCGCCGAGCTGGCAGCAGGGGCACGTTCGGGCGGCCTCGGCGGTGCGGCAGTGTTTGATTCCTTCCCCACCCCACCACCCCGGTCTGGGGGTTCTGGGGAACCTGGCTTGGTGGCGATCACCGGCCAAGGGGATGGGCTTTGGCTGGTCGATGCGGAGGGGGTCGCGGTTCGGCCCGCGATCTCCTGGCTGGATGCGCGCAGCAGTTCGATCCTGGAGAAGTGGACGGCCGACGGGGTTGCCGAGCTCGTCTTCCGTCGATCCGGCAACCGGATGTTCCCCGGCGCATCAGGTCCGCTCCTGGCCGCAGTACTTGCGGAGGAACCCGCCGTACTCGACCGCGCAACCACAGCGGCGTACTGCAAGGACGTCGTCATGCAGCGGCTCACCGGAGTCCGTGAGACGGACGTGTCCGATGCGTCGGCGCCGTTCCTCGATCCACGCACGAACCAGTACGACGCGGAGGCGCTGGCCGCGACCGGTATGTCGGAGTGGCAACACCTCCTCGCCCCGGTTGCGCCGAGTGGACCGGTCGGCGAGTTGACGGACGCGACGACCGGATTGCCCTTGGGGACAAGGGTTTCAGCCGGACCGTACGACCTACCCGCGGCCGCGATTGGCGCGGGAGTCACGGATGCCGGCGACGCGTTGCTGACCGTCGGTACGACGCTCGCGTGCCAAGTGGTCACCCAAGAGTTGCCTGTCGACGGCGAACCGGCCGGCCTGTTCCTCGGCACCTGGACACCCGGTGTGTGGTTGCGTGCGATGCCGGCCATGGTCGGAACCGCAGCCCTCGATCGGGTACTGACACTGGTCGGCCTCGGGACTGATCAGCTCGCCGGTCTGCTGGCGGACAGCCCGGTCGGCTCGAACGGCGTCACCTTACTTCCTTACTTTTCGGAAGCAGGCGAGCGCGCGCCTTTCGTGGATACCCGAGCGCGTGGCACGTTCGACGGGATCTCGTTGTCGACCACGCAGGCCGATCTGGTCCGGGCGACGTGCGAGGGGATCGCTTACGCGGCACGGCACTGCCTGGATGCGGCCGGGTGGACCGGACGGGTGACCGTCTGCGGTGGTGGTGCTCGCAGCGGTGAGTGGACGCAGATCTTGGCCGATGTGCTGAACAGTCCGTTGCACACGACCGAGGCCTCACAGGTCGCCGCTCGTGGTGCCGTAGTCGCGGCGCGCCGGGCGGTCGGTCCGGTCGGCGACGAGTGGATCGCCGAGACCCGCGAGGTCGATCCGGATCCCCAGCGGGCCGAGTTCTACGCCGAGGGCTACGCGCACTACCTCCGCCGGATCGAGGCCGCCCGCCCACGCTGGGCCGATCCCGCTCCCGTCCACGCTTCGACGTCCTCAGGAGCTCGATGAGATGGGCCGACCCGCCTCCCGTCCACTCAACGCCCTCGGGAGCGCGATGAGATCGGCCGCACCCGCCTCCCGCCCCCAGGAGTTCGATGAGCACCGTAGGAGTCCGATGAGAACCGTCAAGGCTCTGCTGGCCGGCGACCACTTTGTCCGGAACGAGGCGCTCGCGACCGCGTTGTCCGGGCTGCCGGACGTGGCGTTCGACTTCCGCGCGGTGACGTTGCCGTGGCCGCTCACGCCGTACGGGCGGGTCGCGGAGGTGGACGAGGCGAGTGACGCGGAGGACCAGTTGATCGAGGCGTTGCCCGGGGTCGAGATCGCGGTGACGCAGATGGGGCCTTTCACCGAGCGGGTGCTGGAGGCCGCACCGGACCTGCGCTTCCTGGTCTGCTGCCGCGGCGGTCCGGTGAACGTGAATGTGCCTGCGGCAACCAAACGCGGGATCACCGTCGCTTCAACGCCCGGCCGGAACGCGATTGCCGCGGCTGAACACGCGGTCGCGCTGATGATGGGTGCCCTGCGCAAACTCCCACAGCTGCAACGCACGCTCGAACAGGGTGAATGGCGGAGCGACCTCTACGCGTACGACGAATGCGGGTCGGAGCTGGACGGGGCAACGGTCGGGCTGATCGGGTACGGCGCTATCGGTAGCCGGGTCGCCCGCGTGATGCTCGCCTTCGGGGCGCGGGTGCTCGTGGTCGATCCAGCGATCGATCCCAGGTCGCTCCCGGTCGGCGCTGAAGTGGTCGAGCTCGACGACCTACTCCGCCGATCGGATGTGGTCAGCCTGCATGCCCGCTTGACCGAAGACACTCGCGGCATGATCGGTGCGGACCAGCTTGCGCGGATGCGGCAAGGCGCAGTACTGGTGAACACAGCGCGCGGCGGTCTGCTGGATTACGAGGCAACCATCGACGCGTTGGAGTCCGGCCGGCTCGGGGCCGCGGCCTTCGACGTCTTCGAATCCGAGCCGGTGCCGAAGGATTCACGGCTGCTGACGGCACCGAATGTCGTCATGACACCCCATCTTGCCGGAGCCACCCGGCAAACAGCCCACCGCGCCGCCTCGATCGCCGCCGAGGCCGTCGCCGCCTACCTCACCGGCCGCGAACCAGCCGGAATCCAGCGGTGATCGTCACTGACCGCCTCCAACCCCGCAGCACGGACCTAGTGTCCCGTGTCGGAGATTGCTTGACGTGGGCGGCGCCCAGGCACGCACCTCGCGGCGTTGGAGAAACGGCCACGATGAACACCGCATCGAGGCCGCTTCTCCGCCTTGCGATGCACGCACCTGGACACCGCCCACTGTCAAGCAATCTCCGACGCGGGACACTAGTGGTCTGGATCACAGAATCCAACGTCCGGATTTGTTCTTTCGTGGAAGAAAAATGTGTGATTGCCTAGATCCATGAGCATCAGCATCGGTGTGGTCGGAGCCGGCCAGTTCGCCCCCTCGTTCCTGCGGTTGTGGTCAGCACACCCGGACGTGTCCGACGTGCGGTTGACCGACGTCGTACCGGAACGGACCGCCGAGATGGCGGCCAAGCAGGGGATCACGCTCACCTACCAGTCTTTCGAGGACATGCTCGCGTCGGATGTGGACGCGGTCGCGATCTTCACCCAGCGCTGGTTGCACGGTGAGATGGCGATCCAGGCGCTGCAGGCCGGCAAGCACGTGTACTCGACCGTGCCGATGGCGATCGAGGCGGACCAGATCGCCCGGATCATCGAGCTGGTCAAGGAGACCGGCCTGACCTACATGATGGGCGAGACCAGCTTCTACTACCCGTCGTCGGTGTACTGCCGGGACAAGCTGGCCAAGGGTGAGTTCGGCCGGGTCTTCTACTGCGAGGGCGACTACGTCCACGACATGGATCTCGGCTTCTACGCTGCGTACCAGTACTCCGGTGGCGAGGAGTGGAAGAAGACCGCCTCGTTCCCGCCGATGCTGTACCCGACGCATGCCGTCGGCAACGTTCTGTCGGTGACCGGGCAGCACGCCACGCATGTGTCCTGCATCGGCGTGCAGGACGATCGCGGCGACGGCGTCTTCGACAAGGAGATCAGCCAGTTCGGCAACGACTTCAGCAACGCGACCGCGCTGTTCAAGCTGGCCGACGGCGGTGTGATGCGGACCAACGAGATGCGCCGGGTCGGGTATCCGTCGCACATCCGCGAGTCGCGGCTGCGGGTGTTCGGCACCGAGGGCAGCTTCGAGCAGCTCGCCACGACGACCCTCTGGCAGACCAAGGAAGGTGTCGAGGACCTCAGTCACCTGATGGAGACCAAGCCGAGCGGTTCCCTGGAGGACGACGACCTGGCGAATGTGGATCCGGCGCTGCGGGACGCGTTCCTGTCCGGGCTCTCCCCGGTGCACGACCGCAGTCGGCTGCCGGCCGAGTTCGCCGGGTTGCACAACGGGCACGAGGGGTCGCACCACTTCCTGGCCGACGACTTCGTCCGCGCGGTGGCCGACAAGGCGATCCCGCCGATCAACGCCTGGGTGGCCGCGCGGTACACGCTGCCCGGGATCTACGCACACCAGTCCGCCCTGCAAGGCGGCGTACAACTCGAAATCCCCGACCACGGCGACGCCCCGGCCTGACGGCATCTCGGAGGCTAGCCTTCGAGGTGCATGGTTGCCCCCTCGGATTCTCGCGGGGTAACCGTGCAGCCGGGAGGTTAGCCTCTGAGATTTGGGCCGGCCGACCGACCGACCGGCCGGCCGATCGACTGAGCCGACTGAACGGGGCGCCGCGTTACGGGAGGTCGTAGACCTTGCGGAGGCGTAGGGACATGGAGTTGTCGATGTGGTGGTTCATCGCCTGCTCGGCGGCTGTGGGGTCGCCGAGCGCGATGGCTTGGACGATCTGGCGGTGTTCGGTGAGGACCTCGGGGCCGATGTCGCGCTCGTAGTGCAGCCGGAAGATGTGCAGGTGGCAGTGGGTGCGCTCGAAGGCGAGGCGCACCTGCTCGCTACCGGACAGGGTCGCGATCAGGGAGTGGAAGCGGTTGTCGTGCGCGGTCAGTGACTTGTAACCGGCGTAGTCGACCGAGGTGGGTTCGAACGCGGTGGCGAGCTCGGCGATGAGGCGTTCGCGGCCGGGGTCGTCGATGAGTTCGGCGGCGCGGCGGGCGGCCCAGGGTTCCAGCAGCCGGCGGAAGCGGTACAGGTCGTCGAACTCCGCCAGCGTGAGCAGCGGTGTCGCCCGATAGCCCTTCAGTGGCTCCTTGTGCGCCAGCCCCTCGGACTCCAGCCGCGCGAGCGCCTCTCGGACCGGCGTCGACGAAACCTGGAACTCGCGCGCGAGCCCGTCGATGGAGATCCGCGCGCCGGGCCGGATCGCGTGGTCCATCAGCATCGTCTTGATCGCCTCGTAGACGTCGTCGGCCAGCATCTGGCGCCGGAGCAACCGCCGGTCCGCCGGCTCCACGGTCTCCGTCATCGGCATCTCCAACGAGTGGTCGCGGGCTTGACCCCAGGCGGGTCATTCGGCAGGGTGGCACTGGTAATCATGCATCATGCACGATTTGTGGCCGACCAGCCAGCCCGCGCCTGGTGAGTGCGGGGCTGACGGCCCGGGAGAGGGCGCGGACGGATGCTGAGGTTCGAAGAGGTCGCTGTGGTGCCCGAACCCGGGGACAACGCCGCCATCTGCTCGCGTCGCCTCGAGGCCGGCACGGTGATCGACGTCGGCGGTACTGCGGTGACCCTGCCGCACACCGTCCTCGAAGGGCACCGGATCGTGGTCCACCCGGTCAGAGCAGGCGAGGCGATCACGTCCTGGCAGACCCCGTTCGCCCGGGCGCTGCGTGATCTGGAGCCGGGTGACTACATCTGTACGCCGACCAGCCTGGCCGCGCTGACTGCCCGTGGGGTGGATGGACTCCCCGTCGAGCCGTCCGCCGAAAACGAACCACTCGACCCGTTCGTGCTGGACGAGAACGCCCTGAACTTCGGTGCCCAGGTGACGAGCGTCGAGCAGCCCGGGACCTTCCTCGGCTACCCCCGCGACCAAGGGCCGGCCGGGACGCGGAATCACGTCGTACTGCTGGCCACGAGTTCGCTGAGCAGCGGGTTCGTGACCGAGTTGGCGCGCCGGTTCGACGGGGCCGCGGCCGGCGACGGCGTCGTACCGGTGGCGCACACCGAAGGCGGTGAGGAGGGGACGCCGAACAACCTGGGTTTCCTGCTCGCCACCTTGGCCGGGTTCGCGTTGAACCCGAACGTCGGCGCCGTCCTCATCGTCGACAGCGAGGCCGATCTCGTCTCGGGTCAGGCGATCCAGGACTTCATGGCCGAGCAGGGTTATCCGCCGATCCGGGTTCCGCACGCGTACTTCACCCGGCGCGGCGGGTTCGAGCGGGACCTCACCGAGGCGGGCGCGTTGATCGAGCCCTGGCTGCCGATCGTGGCTGCCCAGCGGCGCGAAGAGGTCCCGTTGGCCGACCTCCGGATCGCCTTGCAGTGTGGCGGGTCCGACGCGTTCTCCGGGATCTCGGCCAACCCGCTGGCCGGCGCCGTCGGCCGCGAGGTGATCCGGCACGGCGGGGCCGCCGTCCTCGCGGAGACCGACGAGCTGATCGGCGCCGAGCGGTACGTGCTGCAGAACGTCCGCGACCTCGCCACCGCCGAACGCTTCCTGGAGATCGTGCGATCGTTCAAGGACCGGGTCGGCTGGCACGGGCACACCGCTGAGGGCAACCCGTCGGGCGGCAACATCTACCGCGGCCTCTACAACGTCGTGCTCAAGTCGATCGGCGCCGCCCGCAAGCTGCCGCGCGAGGTCCGGCTGGACCACGTGATCAAGTACGGCGAACCGCTGCCTGGGTGGGATGGGGCGGGGCCGAAGGCAGGGCGCTGCAACGGCTACATCTTCATGGACAGCCCTGGCAACGACCTGGAATCGGTCGCCGGCCAGGTCGCCAGCGGCTGCAACCTGATCTTCTTCACCACCGGGAACGGGTCGATCACCAACTTCCCGTTCGTCCCGACGCTCAAGTTCGTCACCACCACCGCGCGGTACGAGCTGCTGCAGGCGGAGATGGACGTCAACGCCGGCCCGTACCTGACCGGTACGCCGATGGACGAGCTGACCGCGTCGACGTTCGACCTCGCGGTCCGGGTCGCGTCGGGCCAGCCGAGTGCGGGTGAACGGGCGGGCCACAGTCAGGTGTCGATCTGGCGCAACTGGCGACAGAGTGGACCGCGCGAGGGCATCTCGGTCAGCACCGACGGCCGCACCAAGCGCGATCTCCTCGAACTCCCCGCCGAGGACCGCGACGCCCCGCTGGACGGAGCTCCTCTGCAGGTCAGTACACCGCCGGCAACCTCACAGCCGGTTTGGTTGCTCGAAGCGGATGGGCGGCGGACCCCGGAGCAGGTCGGCCTGATCCTGCCGACCAGCCTGTGTTCCGGGCAGATCGCGCTGCGGATCGCGGCCCAGGCCGAGCTGGAGAGGTGGGCCGGTGACGCCGTCACCCGGATGGTCGCTCTGCCGCACACAGAGGGCTGCGGCAGCAGCAGCGGCGCCTCCGAGGAGACCTTCGCCCGGACCATGCTCGGCTATCTCCTGCACCCCAATACCCGGATGGCCCTGCTGCTCGAACACGGCTGCGAGAAGACCCACAACGACTACTTCCGCTCTCGGTTGGTCGAGGCAGGTGCCGACCCGTCTCGCTTCGGTTGGGCGAGCATCCAGGCCGACGGCGGGATCGAGGCTGTCACAGGCCGGGTCCGCGAGTGGTTCAGCACCTTCGACCTGGCCGCACCGCAGGAGGTCGAAGGCACGGTCGGCGAACTCACCGTCGCCCTCGAAGCCCGCGGGCCGCTGACCGATGAGACCGCCGAAGCGATGGCGTTGATCGGCCGCGAGATCGTCGGCTCAGGTGGATCGGTCGTGCTCTCCTCCCGCGGCGTCCTCCTCGCCCACGACACGTTCCGTACGACGGCTTTCGGATCAGCCGACGTGGTTGGCCCGACGATCGCGCACGGCCAGCGGTTCGCCGTACCGGGCTGGCACGTGATGCGGATGCCGGGGACGGACTGGATGGAGACCGCGACCGGGTTCGGTGCGGGTGGGGTTCAGCAGATCCTCGCGCACGTCGCGGGCGGAACCTTGCCGGCACAGCGGTTCGTGCCGGTGGTCGAGTTCAGCCACGACCCGGAGACGGTCGCGAAGTACGGCGACGACCTGGACACGGCGGCGGCCGGCGACGCGGCCGACCAGGCCCGGACCGGGCTGGACGTGATCGCCGCGGTCGCGAGCCGGCTGCAGGTCCCGAAGGCGGTTGCATCCGGCAACGTCGGTTTCCAGATCACCCGCGGCCTGCTCGGAACTTCCATGTGATTGACGTTGGCGAATGACATCAGCGAAAGGTGGGCACATGCATCTGGTCCGATACCGACTCCCCGGCGGCCAACCGCAGGCCGGGGTCAGAACCGGCGACACGGTCGCGCCGGTTCTCGGCGTCACCGGGCTGGCCGAGCTGCTGCGGCTGACAGTCGACGAGCTGCGTGGGGCGGTCGGCAAGCTCGGTGACGCGGTACCGGTCCAGGACGTCCGGTTGCTGCCGCCGCTGGACGGTCGCGGCGAGGTGTGGTGTGCCGGCGTCACGTACGAGCGGTCCCGCGGCGCCCGGATGGAGGAGAGCAGCCAGCAGGACGTGTACGACCGGGTGTACTCCGCGCCGCGGCCGGAGCTGTTCCTCAAGTCACCGGCCTGGCGGCTGGTCACCGACGGCGAGGCGATCGGGATCCGGGCCGACTCCGGCCACGACGTCCCCGAACCCGAACTGGCCGTGGTCGCCAACGCCCACGGCGAGATCGCCGGCTTCACCATCTGCAACGACGTCAGCTCGCGCTCGATCGAGGGCGAGAACCCGCTCTACATCCCGCAGGCGAAGGTGTTCGCCGGGGGCTGCGCGCTGGCGACCGGGATCCGCCCCGCCTGGGAGGTGGCGAACCCGAAGGATCTGACCATCGACCTGGTGATCCGGCGCGGCGACGACGAGGTGTTCACCGGCACGACGTCGACGGCGAAGCTGGTCCGCGAACTGCAGGACCTGATCGACGTGCTGTTCGCGCCGAACGACTTCCCGGACGGCGTGATCCTGGCGACCGGCACCGGCATCGTGCCGGAACTCGACTTCGCGTTGCAGGCCGGCGACGTGGTCGACATCGCGATCGGCGAGGTCGGCACTTTGACGAATACCGTGGCTGTCGGCCGGGATCCCTTCGCCTACCTGGCCGCCGAGACCCTTGAGGAGACCCGATGATTCCGGACACCACCCCTGCCGAGCTCGAGCAGGCTCTCGCCGTCGCCACTTCGGCTGCGGGACCGCTTGCCGCTTCGGCGCCCGCAGTACGGGCTGGGTGGATACGTGCCGCGGCGGATGCGCTGGATGCCGCGGCTGATGAGTTGGTGCCGATCGCGATGCGGGAGACGTCGTTGCCGGAGGCCCGCCTGCGCGGTGAGGTCGCCCGCAGTACTGGGCAGCTGCGGATGTTCGCGGACGCGCTGGAGGAGGGGGCGCTGCTCGAGGTCACCATCGACACGGCCGATCCGCAGGCCAAACCCGTACCCCGACCGGACCTCCGCCGCGTGCTGGTGCCGCTCGGACCGGTGTTGGTGTTTGCCGCCAGCAACTTCCCGTTCGCCTTCAGCGTCTGCGGTGGGGACACCGCGTCGGCGCTCGCGGCCGGATGCCCGGTGATCGTCAAGGCACATCCGGGACATCCCGAGTTGTCGGTGAAGACGGCCGAGGTGATGATCGAGGCGCTCCGGGTCGCGGGGGCGCCGGCCGGGACGATCGGGTTGATCCAGGGGTTCGACGTCGGCGTGATCGCGCTGAAGGATCCGCGGATCACGGCGGCCGGGTTCACCGGATCGGTGCCGGCGGGGAAGGCGTTGCACGAGATCGCGGTGACGCGGCCGGAGCCGATCCCGTTCTACGGCGAGCTCGGCAGCCTCAACCCGGTGTTCGTCACCCAGGCCGCCGTCGATGCCCGGGGCAATGACATTGCGACCGGATACGTCGGCTCGTTCACACTGGGCGTCGGTCAGTTCTGTACCAAGCCGGGGCTGCTCTTCCTGCCGGCCGGGCATGGGTTGCAGGACAAGTTGGTCGAGGCGGCCGGTGGGGTTCCCGCGGCTCAGATGCTGAACGACCGGATCGCGGAGGGCTTCTCCTCGGGGCTGGACCGGCTGCGGAAGGTCGACGGGATCCGGGTCTGGAGCGAGGGTGGTGCGACGTTACTGCAGACGACAGTGGCCGAGTTGCTCGCGCGCCGGGAGGAGATCCTCGAGGAGTGCTTCGGGCCGGTGTCGGTCGTGGTCGAGTACTCGTCGGTCGATGAGCTCGCCGCCGCGGTCGAGGCGTTCGAGGGGAACCTGACGGCGACCGTGCACGCCGAGGAGGCGGTTGACGCGGAGCTCGCGGGCCGGTTGCTTCCGTTGCTCACGGCAAGGGCCGGCCGGGTGCTCTGGAACGGCTGGCCGACCGGGGTCGCGGTCTCCTGGGCGCAACACCACGGCGGCCCGTCCCCGTCGACGGTCGGGTCGATCTTCACCAGCGTGGGCGTCACCGCCGCCCGCCGGTTCCAGCGGCCCGTGGCGTATCAGGACACGCCCGACGCGGTGCTGCCCGCCGTACTGAAGGACTCGAACCCGGCCGGGATCAGCCGCCGGGTGAACGGCACTGTGACAACCAGTGAGGTGTCTCGATGAGCGATCTTCCTCCAACCACTGATGTCCCCGGTGAGCCGACGCCGGAGAAGACCGGGCGGCCGGCTGGGGAACCGCCGAGTGCCGCGACCGGCGGACCCGGGACCGGGCGGCGGAGCTTCGACCACTGGTTCGGCGAGGAGGGCCGGAACGGGTTCATCCACCGGTCCTGGATGCGGGCGCAGGGCTTCTCCGACGAGGTGTTCGACGGCCGCCCGGTGATCGGCATCTGCAACACCTGGTCCGAGCTGACCCCGTGCAACGCGCACCTGCGCCGGCTGGCCGAGTCGGTCAAGCGCGGCGTCTGGCAGGCCGGCGGCTTCCCGCTGGAGTTCCCGGTGATGTCGCTCGGCGAGACGATGCTGCGGCCGACCGCGATGCTGTTCCGGAACCTGCTCAGTATGGACGTCGAGGAGTCGCTGCGCGGCAACCCGATCGACGGCGCCGTGCTGCTCACCGGCTGCGACAAGACCACGCCCGGCTCGATCATGGGCGCCGCCAGCGTCGACCTGCCGACCCTGGTGGTGACCGGCGGCCCGATGCTGAACGGCAAGTTCCGCGGCTGCGACATCGGCTCCGGTACGGCGGTCTGGAAGTTCACCCAGGATCGCAACGCCGGCCGGATGAGCGAGGAGGACTTCGCCGCGGCGGAATCCGGTATGTCCCGCAGCAACGGGCACTGCATGACCATGGGCACGGCATCGACGATGGCGTGCATGGCGGAGGCGCTCGGCCTGCAACTGACCGGGTCGGCGGCCATCCCCGCGGTCGACTCCCGGCGGTACTCGATCGCCCAGCAGTCCGGGCAGCGGATTGTCGAGATGGTGCGCGAGGACCTCAAGCCGAGCGACATCCTGACCCGGGACGCGTTCGCGAACGCCGTCCGGGCGAACGCGGCCATCGGCGGCTCGACGAACTTCGTCATCCACCTGCTCGCGATCGCGGGCCGGGTCGGGGTCGATCTGACCCTGGACGACATCGACGAGTGGGCCCGCGGAGTGCCGTGGCTGGTGGATCTGCAGCCGTCGGGCAAGTACCTGATGGAGGACTTCTACTACGCCGGCGGCCTGCCCGCCGTGATGAAGGAGATCCTGCCGCTGCTCAAGACCGACGTGATCACGGTGACCGGTAAGACCATGGGTGAGAACGTGGCCCGGGCCGAGCGGATCGAGGGCACCGACCGGGGCGGATCCTACGCAGTGATCCGGTCTGTGGGTGACCCGCTCGGCAGTGGGGCGGGAACCGCCGTGCTGAAGGGGAATCTGGCGCCGGACGGTGCTGTCATCAAGCAGTCGGCGGCGTCCGAGCGGCTGTCGCAGCACCGCGGCAAGGCGCTCGTGTTCACCAGCATCGAGGACTACGACAAGGCCGTCGACGACCCGGAGCTGGATGTCGACGAGGACACCGTGCTGGTCCTGCAGAACGCGGGTCCGCGCGGCTACCCCGGGATGCCCGAGGTCGGCAACATGACGATCCCGCGCAAGCTGGCCGAGAAAGGCGTCGACGACATGGTCCGCATCTCCGACGCGCGGATGAGCGGTACGGCGTACGGGACGGTGGTGCTGCACGTCTCGCCCGAGGCCGCGGTCGGCGGTCCGCTCGCTCTGGTCCGGACTGGTGACTGGATCGAGCTCGACGTACCGGCACGTCGCCTGCACCTCGACGTGTCGGAGGAGGAACTGGCCAAGCGGCGAGCCGACTGGCAGCCCCCCACGGCGCCGAGCGATCGTGGCTGGGCCCGGCTGTACGTCGATCACGTCACCCAGGCCAACCAGGGTTGCGATCTCGACTTCCTCGTCGGGCGGACCGGGTCGGCCGTCGGCAGACAGAGCCACTGATGTCCTGGGGACCCTTTGAGGCGATTCGAGGCCTGCGGCCGGACGGTGTACTGCCGCAGGTGACCCCGATTCGGCGGCTGCTGCCTGACCTGCCGGTGGAGGAGGATCCGTACGCCGCTGCGCAGGCTGCCCTGGCTCCGTTGGCGGCTGTGGTCCGGCCGGGCGATCGGGTCGCGGTGACGGCCGGGAGTCGTGGGATCCACGATCTGGTAGTGGTTGTCCGGGCGGCGGTCGACTGGCTTCGTACGGTTGGCGCCGAGCCGTTCGTCGTCCCCGCAATGGGGTCACACGGTGCTGCGACGGCCGAAGGGCAGGTCGAGATGCTGGCCGGGCTGGGCGTCACGCCGGACTCGGTCGGCTGTCCGATCGAGGCGACGATGGAGACCGTGGTCATCGGGACCCTGCCCGACGGGACGGTCGTGCACCACGACGCGATCGCGGCCAAGGCGGACGGCGTACTGCTGGTCAATCGGGTCAAGCCGCACACGGACTTCCGTGGTCCGGTGGAGAGCGGGCTGGCCAAGATCCTCGCGATCGGGCTGGGCAACCACGAGGGCGCGGCTTCACTGCACGCCGGAGGGATCCCGTCGCTCGGGGCCGCGATCGAGGCGGCCGCCCGGCTTGTTATTGCCCAAGGCAAGATCTTGGGCGGTCTCGCGATTCTTGAGAACGCCTTGGAGCAAACGGCTTCGGTCGAGCTGGTCACGGTGGACGGGATCGCCGGCGTGGCCGAGACCGCGTTGCTCCAGCGGGCCGGGAGTCTGATGGGGCGGCTGCCGTTCGACGAGCTCGACGTCCTGGTGATCGACGAATTGGGCAAGGACAAGTCCGGTGCCGGGATGGACACGAACGTGATCGGGCGATGCTGGGTGCACGGGATTCCGGAGTTCGAGTCGCCGTCGATCGCGGCGATCACGGTGCACCGGATCTCGAAGGCGTCGCACGGGAACGCGTCCGGTCTGGGGCTCGCCGACGTGATCCCGGCCCGGATCCTGGAGCAGATCGACCTGCGCGCGAGTTACGTGAACGCGTTGACCTCGGGTGCCGGGGGAGCGCGGCGTTCGCGGCTGCCGATGGTGATGGAGGACGACGCGGCGGCCGTGACGGCGGCGTGTGCGATGAGTGGGCGGCGGGACTGGTCGGCGTTGCGGCTGGCGCGGATCCGGGACACGCTGTCGCCGCATGAGTTGATGGTCTCGCCCGCGCTGCTGGTGGAAGCGGGGGATCGGTTCGACCTGGAGATCACCGGGACGGCGAGGGATCTGACGGACGCGACAGGGTCGCTCGGGAGCTGGGGAGAGGCATGAATCTGCGGGAAGCGCGGGCGTTGCTGGCCGATCGGGGATTCGGTCCGGGCGGGGAATCCAACGGGCAGTTCGGCGACGGGTCGCAGTACAAGATCGAGATCCCGAGCTGCGAGGGCCCTGGTGTGATGCGGGCCGTGCTCGACGAGGCCGGGTCGCGCGGGATCACCGTGCACCGGATTTCGCAGGGCAGCGGCGTGATGATGCTGACCGACGGCGAGATCGAGGAGATGCTCGAGCTCGGGGTCGAGAACCACATCGAGGTGTGTCTGTTCCTCGGGCCGCGGGGCGCGTGGGACATCGGTGGGCAGGCGAAGGTGTCGGCCGCCGTCGGTGGTGTTGCCCGGGGCAACGAGATGGTGGCCGCCTCGCTGTCCGACGCGTTCCGGGCGGTGGAGCTCGGGGTACGGAGTCTGCTGGTCGGCGACCTCGGCGTACTGGAACTGCTCGGCACGTTGAAGAAGGAAGGCGTGCTGCCGGCGGATCTGGTGCTGAAGACGTCGGTATTGATGCCGTTGCCCAACGCACCTACTGCGGCGCTCTACGAGCGGTTGGGCGCGACGAGTCTGAACGTGTCGACGGATCTGCCGCTGCCGGTGCTGGCCGAGATCCGGTCTGTGACATCGGTACCGATCGACATGTACATCGAGGTGCCGGACGACCAGGGTGGGCATGTGCGCTTCTACGACGTACCCGAGGTGGTGCGGGTGGCGGCGCCGGTGTACCTGAAGATGGGGTTGCGGAACG
The DNA here is from genome assembly GCF_004361855.1 of Kribbella caucasensis. Classification (GTDB taxonomy): domain Bacteria; phylum Actinomycetota; class Actinomycetes; order Propionibacteriales; family Kribbellaceae; genus Kribbella; species Kribbella caucasensis. Next base: position 179,561 of record NZ_SNWQ01000001.1, on the reverse strand, counting down.
CGCCGAACATCTACCCGGTCGGGATGCACCTGGCCGCGACCGCCGAGGCGCTCGGGCGGGAACGGGTCCGGCGGGCTTCGCTGATCCTGCGGCTGCTGGCCGAGCAGGACGAAGAGTGATCTCTTCGGATTCGCCGACTGGCCCCGAGCAGCGGATCGGCTCGGAGCGGTTGATCGCGCGACTTCGGTCTGCGCTCGGGGAGAAGGCGGTCGTCACCGATCCCGACGTACTGGACAGCCATCGCAATGACGAGGCGACGTTCTGCGCCGCCGGGGTGCCTGCCGTTCTGGTACGTCCCGGCTCGACGGCCGAGGTTGCCGAAGTGCTGCGGGCAGCCGGGGAGTACGGCGTACCGGTGGTGACGCAGGGCGCGCGGACCGGGTTGTCGGGGGCGGCGAACGCGATCGACGGGTGCATCCTGCTGTCGACCGCGCGGATGAACAAGGTGCTGGAGATCTCGGCCGAGGACCAGGTCGCCGTGGTGCAGCCGGGGGTGGTGAACGCTGACCTCTCCCATGCGGTGGGGGAGGCCGGGCTCTTCTACCCGCCGGATCCGTCGTCGTGGGAAATGTCCACGGTCGGTGGGAACATCGCGACCAACGCGGGCGGGCTGTGTTGTGTGAAGTACGGCGTGACGGGTGACTTCGTTCGCGGTCTGGAGGTGGTGCTGGCATCCGGCGAGGTCGTGCGGACCGGCCGGCGGACGGTGAAGGGTGTCGCGGGGTATGACCTCACGCGGTTGATCGTGGGCTCGGAGGGGACGCTCGGTGTCGTCACGGAGGCGACGCTGGCGTTGCTTCCCGCGCCCGAGGCTGCCTTGACCGCGGCGGCGACTTTCCTGTCGATCGAGGACGGGATCGCGGCCGCGGCGGCTGTGATGGCGTCGGGGTTGCGGCCCTCGCTACTGGAGTTCCTGGACGGGCCGACGGCTCGGGCGATCCAGAACTACCGGGACATGGGGCTGCCGGCCGACGTCGGATCGCTGCTGCTCGCGCAGTCGGATCGTGGTCCGCGCGCGGCCGAGGACGTGGCGGCGATCGCGGCGATCTGTACTGCGCACGGGGCCGTCGAGGTCGCCGAGGCGTCGGATGCCGAGGAGTCGGCGATGCTGCTGGAGGCTCGTCGTCTGGTGCACGCGGCGCTGGAGCCGCTCGGGACGACGTTGATCGACGACGTCGCCGTGCCGCGAAGCCGTTTGGTCGCGCTGTTGCACGGGATCGCGGAGATCGGCGCGAAGTACGACGTACTGATTTGTTGCCCTGGGCATGTAGGTGACGGGAACATGCATCCGACGGTCGTGTTCGACCGCGACGACCCGGCGGCCGAGGCGCGCGCGTTGGAGGCCTTCGGTGCGGTGATGAACCTCGGCCTGGCACTGGGCGGCACGATCACCGGCGAACACGGCATCGGCAAACTCAAACGCCAATGGCTCGAGGCCGAGCTGGGTCCCGTGGGGTTGCGGCTACAACGCGAGATCAAGTCAGTCTTCGACCCCGCCGGCCTCCTCAACCCGGACAAGGTCTTCCTCTAAAGCGCTTGCGTCCGAAGAACCTTGGCCTATAGCCCTCGGTTCTTCGGACGTTGTCTCTCTGCCTGGAGTCGAACCAGGGACCCGGCCTTCGGAGGGCCAGGCGTGCATCCGTCACCAGAGAGTTGTGTACCTGCACCACTCAGCAAGCGGCGGCCGACACGGAGGCCGGCCGCCGTTGCACGCTCGGTTCACCCGCGGCCGTTGCGGCGGCGCGGGTTTGGTGAGTGGTGGGGGTACGGGTCTACTCCTCGACGGAGACGACGCGGACCCAGTCGGAACAGTCGGACTCGCACCAGACGTGATCGCCCGGGTGGGCGATCCGGTCGCGCTGGACGTGCCCGCAGGCGAGCATCACCCGGCGCAGCGCGTGACCCTGTTTGACCGGAGCACCGGTCCTGCCGCCAGGGATCTTCTTTCGTGCGTTCTTGAGGTCGGCCATGGCCGGTCCTCCTCTCTTTCGTGTTGATGTCCCAATTCGGGGTGCAGGAGACAGGAGTCGAACCTGCTCAGCGCGAAGCAACGGGTTTACAGCCCGCCCCACCTCTCCGACGGTGGCGCTCCTGCGAGATTTGGCAGGGCCGGCCGGTTTGCCCCGGCCGTCCCAGCGGTGAGAGCGAGAGTCGAACTCGCGGACCGGGCGAACCCGGCCGACGGTTTAGCAAACCGCTGCCTCTGCCGACAGGCGGACCTCACCAACACCGCCCGGAGATCGCCCTCCGAACGGCAGTTCATCCCGGGCGCCGCCGCCTCCCCTGCGGACGGCGGCGCCCGCCCGGCACCCCCGTAGTACGGGAGCTGCCGGTGTGAGCTAGCCCTTGACGCAGATGATCTGCTTGAGGTGGGCGACCACCTCGACCAGATCCGCCTGCGCTGCGATCACGGACTCGATGTCCTTGTACGCCGCCGGAATCTCGTCCAGCACCCCGGCGTCCTTGCGCGACTCGACCCCGGCTGTCTGCGCGATCAGGTCGTCGACCGTGTACCGGCGCTTGGCTTCGTTGCGACTCATCCGCCGGCCCGCCCCGTGTGAGGCCGAGTAGAACGAGCGCTCCGAGCCGAGCCCACGGACGACGTACGAGCCGGTGCCCATCGAACCCGGGATCAGCCCGAGATCGCCGAGTCCCGCCCGGATCGCGCCCTTCCGGGTGACCAGCAGGTCGAGTCCGTCGATCGTCTCCTCCGCCACGTAGTTGTGGTGGCACGAGATCGGCTGCTCGAAGCCGACCGGCTGCGCGAACGACTCCCGCACCGCCTGCATCACCAGGGCGAGCATCACCGCACGGTTCCGAGCCGCGTACTCCTGCGCCCAGGTCAGATCACGCCGGTACGCGTCCATCTCCGCCGTGCCGGCCAGGAACACAGCCAGATCGCGGTCCGGCAGATCCGCGTTGTGCGGCAACTGCCGGGCGATCCGCATGTGACGCTCAGCGAGTTCCTTGCCGATGTTGCGGCTGCCCGAGTGCAGCATCAGCCAGACCCGGTCCTCGTCGTCCAGGCACACCTCGATAAAGTGGTTGCCGCCGCCGAGCGACCCCATCTGCTGGTGCGCCTTCTTCTCCCGGTCCTGCACCCCGTCGTGCAGGCTGGAGAACGAACCCCAGAACCGTTCCCAACCACGGTCCAGCCCGAGCTTCCGCACACTCACCGGATCCTCGTGCGCCCGGAAGCCCACCGGTACGGCGGCCTCGATACGCGACCGGATCACCGACAGGTCATCCGGCAGATCCGTGGCGGTGAGCGACGTGAGCACACCTTCCATCCCGCAACCGATGTCGACACCGACGGCCGCCGGCGAGACCGCCTGCTTCATCGCGATCACGGACCCGACCGTCGCGCCCTTACCGAGGTGCACGTCCGGCATCACCCGAACACCGTGCACCCACGGCAGTGCGGCGATGTTCCGCAACTGCTGCAGCGCCTGCGCGCCCACCTCATGCTCCGGGGCCCACATCAACGTGGAACTCTTCGCCCCACTGAGCGCCACCGGGAACTCCACGTCCATCTCCTCACCCCTCTGGTTGTCGTACATGCGGCAGAGCAGGGTCTCGAACCCTGACGCCCCGCTGAGGGGCAGGCCGTTTTCGGGACGGCTGCCGATAGGCCGAAACTCGGCTTACTCTGCCGGAGCACCGCACGGTCGGCCGCGATCACGGTTGAGCCCACGGTCATGCGGTGCTGGGCTGCCAGGGCAGGGGTCGAACCTGCGGGGCCTCGGGTCAGAACCGAGGGTGGGTCACCGTCGCCCACCTGGCACCGCGCTCCAACGCGGCACCGGTGAGCGCCGCGTCAGAGTGCTATCTCCGCACGTGAGGGAATCCACGGCTGCCACAGCAGCGGCATACCGGCTTCCTCGGGCGTGCGGGAGCCCTTCTTCTCGTTGCAGGACGCGTGCGCGGCGACGGCGTTCAGCCACTCACCACGGCCACCACGGGACCGGGGTACGACGTGGTCCATCGTGTTCGCGCCGGACTTGCCGCAGTACGCGCAGGTGTACTTGTCCCGCTTCAGCACGCCGACCCGGGTGTACTGGATCCGGCCGGTCTTGTAGCGCCACTTGGTCACCACATACCGGACCAGGCGCAGCACGCGTGGAAAGGGGAACGGTCCGATGCTGGCGCCGTCGTGCGCTTCCTCGACGACGGCGACCTCGCGGACGAGCATCCGGATGGCGTGCTGGACCGACACGACATGCAGTTGCTCGTACGAGGCGTTGAGCACGATCACACCGCTCATGGTGGTTCCTCCTCTCCTCAAGTGTGCCCGACACCTGTTTGCCGGGTCGTCCTTTCCGGTGCGCCCGTACGCCGGTGCGCGTGGTTGCTGCTGTCTGTTCGTGCGGCTCCAGGGACTCGAACCCCGAACCTTCCGGTCCTGAACCGGCTGCCTCTTCCAATTGGGCCAGAGCCGCCTGTACTGGGGTGTCCGGCGGGACTCGAACCCGCTTCCGCCGGGGCCACGTCCCGGTGCATCGCCCACTTCTGCTTCGGACACAGCACGCCCGGCAGGACTTGAACCTGCAACCCCCTGCTTCGTAAACAGGTGCTCTCTCCGGTTGAGCCACGGGCGTTCGGCGCCCTGCACCGGATGTGCTGCGGATTTCCGGCGCAGGGCACGTTGCCGGCGCCCGCTCGGCCGGTAGCTAGCATCCTGCGGGCGCCTGGTCGAGCTGGAGGGACTCGAACCCCCGATTCCCTCATCCCAAATGAGGTGGCCTTGCCGCTGGCCCACAGCTCGTACCTCCCGGACCTGCGTAGGCCCGGGAAATTGCAAATGGCATATCCAGTTGTCAATTCTTCGATTCCCTGTCCGTGGGCAGGGAAATAGCATCGGTGGAAGGAATCGAACCCTCGGAACGCGGGTTTGGAATCCGGTTCGCAACCATTGCGCACCGACGTGGGATGAACGCAAAGAAAAAGCCGCCCTGGTCGGTCGATCCCGACGGGCGGCTGCTGGTGATCCTGGGGATCACGCAGGCGGGCCGCCATGGCTCGGGCTCAGTCTGCCGATAAGCTCATAGGCGTGGTTGTATCCGGGCACGGATCGCAGGCACGCGGCTGAGGCGTCGGCGCGCATCAAGCGCCACGCCCGCTGCTCGTTCTGCGATTTGCCGAACACGGTGTCTCCCCTAGCTGATCTGATCGGATGCTCTGTCGAGTCGTTCCGGGCAATAGTTTCACCTACCGCCACAACCGAAGTCAATGCATTTCCCGCATCTTTTATTCCCGGTGGTATTTCCGGTGGTCTCTCCGCCCGGTCCGACGGGCACGCCGGCCATCCGGTTCCGGCGATTGTCCTCACCCACCTCCAATCCCACGTCCACCTCCCTGACCACCCCCATGCCACCCATGCCGCACTCCCACGCCATTCACCCCCGCACCCCTACCCCGCGCCACCCACCCCACGTGATCCACGCCACCCCCGCACCGCTCTCTCGCGCCGGCCCGGGCCTCGTACCGAACCTCCCCAGGAGCCGGTCCCGAACATCCAATTCGGAAACCACCCGCCCTTCCCGCTACACTCTTGCCTCGGCACCCGCCGCCTTAGCTCAGTCGGCAGAGCGTCTCACTCGTAATGAGAAGGTCGTCGGTTCGATTCCGACAGGCGGCTCCACCAAATCCCCAGGTCACGCACCACTTGACCTGGGGTTCCGTGCTTCTGGGGGCCGGACTCCCGTCGTCCGAAGCCGTCTCGTCGGTGTCAGCCGTTGCGGACGAAGCCGCGCTCGTTGCCGTCGGGATCTGCGATCGTGAACTTCCGGGTTCCGTAGGGCGTGTCGAACAGCGGCTCGACGATGACGGCCAGGTCTTTGACCTCGTTCCACAAGGCGTCCGGGTCGTCGACAGTGAAGTTGAAGCGCCCACCACGGCCCTCAGCCTCCATCACCGCGGCACCTGCTAGACGAGATGAAGACGCAGGGGATCGAGGGCGGGAAGAAGTACGGGCTCGGGTTGGCCTGGCGGGATACCCCGTGTGGGATCCGTATCTACGGAAACGACGGCGATGCCCTGGCGTACCAGGCCTGGTCGTTCGCCACGGAGGACGGACGCCGCCAGGTCACGGTCGCGGTCACGCCCGACCTCCTCCGCGGTGACGCCGACAAGGCCGTTGACGCGTTCGTGGACAAGGCCATCTGCGGCTGATCAGTTGCCAACCTCTCAGCGGGGTACGGTGTTCAGGCCCGGTACGACGGCAGGAGCGGCGTGGAACTCAGCATCGACGAGAGCACTCGGCAGGTCACGCAGTTCGTCTGCGAGTGCTGTGACACCAAGGCGGAGCGCTCCTGGGCGTTCGTCAACACCGCCGGCACCCCGTACGGCGTCTACTTCGCGAGCTGTTATCACCACGACGGCGTCCACGAGACCTGGATCGACGCCATCCTCGGCACCTGGGGCCAGGACGACTTCACCGACCACTTGACCTTCGGCTGCCGAGTCGGCCCCGTCTCCAACTCGCCGGACCCGGCGGCCACCCTCGTGAACGGCGGCGAGGTCGCCCCCGACGAGCCCATCTACGGTCGAAAGCTCACCCGCGAAGCCGCGTTGACCAACCCCCGGCTACCCGACTTCTGGCACTTGGTCGACCACGTCCTGGAACACGATCCGCTGGTACGCAACCACCTCTACGGCTGACCGCCATACTCCGGCCCCAACGATAGGGTCGGCTCCGGTGCGGCGGTCGGTTCTGCGAGAGGTTGCGGACTGAGGGCCTTGCGGACTACGAAGTGGCGGAGCAGGAAGGCCTGTTCGTCGAGGCGCTTCCGGCGGAGCCAGGCGGTGACCTCGTCGTTGCACTTGCTGGTGTTGCAGGAGCGGCAGGCCGGTACGACGTTGTCGAGGGTGTATCGCCCGCCGCGCGAGATGGGGAGTACGCAGTCACGCTGCAGGGCCTGGTCGGCCGCGCCGCAGTACGCGCACCCGTTCCAGGCGGCCTGGAGCGCGGTCCACTGCTCCTCGGTCAGGTCGTTGTCGGCGAGATCCACGCGACGTTTGCGCCGGCGAGCGGCTCTGGCCTTCCGACTACGGTTGACCGCCACCCGACCAGATTACTCAGCACATACGCCGTTTGTGCCCCGTCGACACACTCATCCGGCGGTCGCGTCCTGTACCGCCTCTCGTACTGCGTGTTCGTACTGGGAGCGACGGAAGCCGAACGGACCGAAGCTCCCCCATGGCTCGACCGCGAACCGCACCTTCCGTACAACGCCCCGATCCGGCACGGCCCCGATCCTAGACCGCGGGACCGACCAGTATCTGGTCTTTCGGGTTCCGGCTGCTGCTGGCGTACGGATGGACATGACGTAGTCGGTTGCTGGGGTGTTGGATCGGTCGGGATCAGGCGTGGTGACCCGCCGGTGGGGGGACTACCTCATGTCGATCGGTACGGAAGAGGGCGACCGATCGTCGCTGGCGGAGGGTCGGCAGTACGCGTGAATCCGGCCGCTGGCAGTTCCCGGAGTCCGATGGGTGGAAGGTGGGCGGCGGGATGGGCTGATTGGTGGTCAGGATGGGGGGATGGGGAGATTCGTGGTGACGACGGCGGCGGGGTCGGTGGGGGAGCCGGAGCGGTGGTTGCCGTTTCTCGCTCGGGAGTTGGGGGTGGCCGAGGGGTTTGTGGTGGTCGACTCCGAGGCGGACCACTCGTATGTGCAGGCGCGGAACTACGGGGCCGGCGTACTGGTGATGGAGTACCGCGACGGGTCGCCGCAGCGGCACTTCCAGGCGTGGGATGTGGGGTTGGACGACGTCGCCGAACTGTTCGAGCAGTGGGTGCGGGGTGAGCGTTCGTTCGCTGACCAGCACGAATGGCACCGCCTCACCGACTGGGACGACCCACCCGAGCAGCAGGCCCTCTAGACCCTCCCGTACCGCGGACGCGGATGGCTGGTGTGCCGACCCGAGGCCGACGGTGTTCGAGGGGGTGGGTGGTTATTGGGTGCGTTCGGCGGTGCTTCGTTCTATGCAGAATTCGTTGCCTTCGGGGTCTTGCATGGTGACCCAGCCGGTGCCCTCGGGGGTGCGGTGGTCTTCGAAGATGGTGGCGCCGAGGGTGAGGAGGCGCTCGACCTCTTCGTCGCGGGAGCGCTCGTCGGGTTGCCAGTCGATGTGGATGCGGTTCTTGACGGCCTTGCCCTCCGGTACGCCGATGAACAGCATCCCGGGGACTGGGGACGGGGCCTCGACCAGTACCTCGTTGTCGCCGGGCACGTCGCCATCGGCCACCGGCCAACCGGTTGCCTGACTCCAGAAAACCGCGAGGTCGTAGGGATTTCCGGCATCGAACGTCACGTGGCGCAGGATCATCGGGTCACCATAAGCCACAGCTCCCCCAGAGCTTGGTGAGTTTTTGGCCGAAGGGGTGGTTACCGAGGGGGTGGGGGTGGTGACGTGATGAGGTTGTGGGGGAACTGTGGGGTTGAGGCGTCGCGAATTGTCGGCGGGCCGGTCTAGGGTTCGAAACAACTGGCGGTCGTCTCGGCAAGGGGAGTGTGTGATGGCGTCTCGACTCAATCCGTACATCAGCTTCAACGGTGACGCGAAGCAGGCGATGGAGTTCTACCAGACCGTGTTCGGCGGCACGCTGGACATGAACACGTTCGCGGAGTTCGGGCAGCCGGACGCTCCGGACGGGATCATGCACAGCCAACTCGAGTCCGACAACGGGTTCACCCTGATGGCGTCCGACACCCCACCGGGGATGGAGTACAACCCGGGCACCAACATCGCGGTCAGCCTCAGCGGTGACGACGGCGACGAGCTGAAGGGGTACTGGGAGAAGCTGACCGACGGCGGCATCGTGGCGATGCCGCTGGAGAAGCAGATGTGGGGCGACGAGTTCGGCATGGTGGTGGACAAGTTCGGGATCTCCTGGATGGTGAACATCACGCAGGTCTGATTCACGTCCCGCAGCCGCACGGCTGACTCACTTCACGCGTCTCACCTCAGTGCGCTCCACTGCCACTGGCCTGCGCTCCTTGGCGCTTTCGCTCGGGCGATAAACCAGTACTGCGGGGTGCTGGCGGGCTCAGAGGTCTGTGTGTTGCTTGACCAGGGCTTTCGGGGCCTGGAGGCGCCAGGCCTCGGTGAGGAGTTCGCGTAGTTCGTCCGGCTCGATCTCGGGTAGGCGGACGAGGATCGCGGGGTAGCCGTTGTAGTGCGCCTCGGTGAAGAACTTCACCGGGTCCGCGGCAAGCAGTTCCTGTTTCGCGGCCTCCCCGCCGACCCGGACGGCCAGTACGTCGGCGTTCGGGATCCGAGCCTTCTTCGGTACCGGCCGTTCCATCCAGACCCAGGCGATCGCCTTCTTCTCAACGGAGAACGCGAATCCGTCCTCGCCTTCGACCACCGACGGCAAGGACAGCGCGATCTGCCGGACGTCCTCCTGATCAGCCACCCAACCGTCGTACCAGATCCGCCGACTCCTGCACAGGCGTCACCGGTACGCCGGTACCGAACCAGCTCACCAGGTTCTCCACCACGAGCCGCCCCATCGCGTCCCGAGTCGGCACCGACGCCGAACCGACGTGGGGCAGCAGTACGGCGTTGTCGAGCTCCAGCAATCCCGGATGAACATCGGGCTCGTGCTCGAACACGTCCAGCCCCGCAGCCAGGATCGTCCGAGACCGCAACGCGTCGACCAGGGCGGCCTCGTCGACCACGGTTCCACGGGCCACGTTGATGAGGATCCCGTCCGGGCCAAGGGCTGCCAGGACTTCCGCGTTCACCAGCTGACGGGTCCCGTCGCCGCCTGGGATCACGATCGTCAGGATGTCCACGTCGCGGGCCAGCTCGACCAGCGACTCGTAGTACGGGAAGTCCACGTCCTTGCGCCGACGGTTGTGGTAGGCAACAGAGATCCCGAACGCCGCGGCCCGGTGCGCGATCGCCTCACCGATCCGGCCGAGGCCGAGGATCCCCATCCTCCGGCCCTTCAACGTTGCCGGCGTCAACGGATACGGCCGCTCGTGCCACTTGCCGGCCCGCAGGTAACGCTCGGCCTGGGGGAGTTCGCGCGCGGTCATCAGCAGCAACCCGAGCGCGGTGTCGGCGACCTCGTCATCCAGGACGCCGGGCGTGTTCGTCACCACGACGCCACGTTCGGCGGCCGCGGTCGCGTCGATCTTGTCGTACCCGACGCCGAAGCTGGACACGATCTGCAGCTTCGGGAACTGATCGAGGAACGCCGCGTCGACCGTCGTACCGCCCACGGCGGCCCCGACGATGTCGCGCGCCCGCTCAGCCAGCAAGGCGTCCGGGTTCTCCGCCTCCCAGAGCCGGATCACCTCGAACCCCTCGGCCAACCCTTCCTGCACCGAACGATTCATCGGACCGGGCATCAAAACGAGCGGGCGGCTCATGCGCTTCTCCCTGAAGTTCATCGGCACTTTGTCCGGTCAAGGCTATGTGCCAGCCGTCCGCGGGGTCAGGATCAGGGTGAGCGGAACCGGTACCCGGACGAGAAGTGCCGGACCGAGTGGGGCCGTGACCGGACGGCCGGGGAGGAGTCACCATGATCGTGGACTGCGCCTACTACCGGGACGGACATCGCCAGCACGTCGGCGCGATGTCGGTCGCGGACGCAGCCGAACAGGTCCGCAAGGGCGGGTTCGTCTGGCTTGGCCTGTTCGAGCCGACCGCGGACGAACTTCGCGATGCCAGCGAGAACTTCGGCCTGCACGAACTGGCCGTCGAGGACGCCCAGACGTTCCACCTCCGCCCCAAGGTCGAGCCGTACGAGGGCGACATCCGCCTCGTCATCCTGCGCACCGCCCGGTACGACGACCAGCGGGAGGAAGTCGAGTTCGGCGAGGTGAGCGTGTTCGTCGGGCCCGCGTTCGTGATCACGGTCCGGCAAGGGGTCGCGAGCGATCTGCACGGGGCGCGGACCCGGTTGGAGCAGCGGCCCGAGCTGCTGGAGAACGGGACGAACGCGGTCCTCTGGGCGATCCTGGACCAGGTGGTCGACGACTACGGCCCGGTCGTCGCCGAACTCGAGCGCGACATCGAGCAGGTCGAGCACACCGTGTTCGCCGGCGAGATGGCGCCGACCGAGCGGATCTACTTCCTCCGCCGCGAGGTGACCGACTTCTACCGCGCGGTGCACCCGCTCCTGGCCGTACTGGCGACGGTCGAGCGGGGTGCTCGCAGTACCGACTTGCTGCCGTATTTCCGGGATGTGCACGACCACCTCGTCCTGGTGAACGAGGAGGTCGCCGCGCAGCGCGATCTGCTGGCCACCGTGCTGGAGGCGAACATGGCCGTGATCTCGGTCGAGCAGACCAAGGTCAGTGTCCGGCAGAACGCGACGATCCAGCGGCTCACGGTGCTGTCGACGGTGTTCCTGCCGCTGACGTTCGTGACGGGCTTCTTCGGGCAGAACTTCGGCTGGCTGGTCGATCACGTCGACGGGCTCGGGGATTTCGTCGCCCTCGGGCTGGGTGGGCTGTTGATCCCATGTATCGCGCTGTTCTTCTGGTTCCGGCGGGACCAGAACGCACGGCAACCCTAGTGTCCTGTGTCGGAGATTCCTTGACGTGGGCGGCGCCCAGGCACGCACGGTCAAGCACCTGGACAGCGGAGTGGTTGTCGGCAGCAAACTTTACGCCGTCCACTCGAACTACCCGGAATGGCCGATGGAGAGCTCGATCGAGGTCTTCGACACCCGGACGATGCGGCACCTCGGTTCGCACAGCTTCGGGATCCACCGCGGTTCGATCACCTGGCTGGACTGGTACGACGGGGCGTGGTGGGCCGGGTTCGCGAACTACGACGTGATCCAGGACGGCATGACCGAGCCGTACGGGCAGACCTACAACACCCAGATCGTGAAGCTGAACGACCGGTTCGAGGAGACCGCGTCGTGGACGATCCCGAAGCCGATCCTGGACAGGTTCAAGCCGATGAGCAACTCAGGTGGTTCGTGGGGACCCGACGGCCGCCTCTACCTGACCGGCCACGACCTCGGTGAGGCCTACGTGATGAAGCTCCCCGTCGCCGGCTCGGAACTGCGATGGATCGCCACCGTCCACCTCGCCGACGTCCAAGGCCAGGGCATCGCCTGGGATCGCTCTTCCCCGACGACCCCCACCTTCTGGGCCATCAGCCGCCCCGCCCGCCAGGTCCGCACCTTCACCGTGCCGCTGTCCTCAATCACCGACCCCACCACCCCCGGCTGGCAGGTCAACGGCCCTGGTTCCTTCCGCCGCTGAACTTCGGAGCAAACCGATCGAGTAGCGGTCAGAACTTGGCCGCTACTCGGTTCATGCTGGAGACATGACCGAGAACAAGAGCAGCAGCCGGGCCGCCAGTTTGCACGCGTACTTCGGGTACCGGAACGCCGTGGGGGCGTTGCGGTGGCTGGAGAAGGCGTTCGGGTTCGAGACGACGATGGAGGCTCCCGACGACAAGGGCGGGATCATGCACGCCGAGATGCGGTTCGGGGACGTGGCGTTCACCTTGTTCACGGACGAGGAGGGGTACGACCGGCCCGGTGCGGAAGGGCGACACGGTTGGGCATGGGGCGTACATCGCGCTGGGGACCGAGGACGAGGTGCGGGCGATCCACGCGTCCGCGGTGAGCGCCGGAGCCGAGTCGATCTGGACGCCCGACAGCACCGAGTGGGGCAACTACCGCTGCCGCGTCGCCGACCCCGAGGGCTACGAGTGGACCTTCGGCACCCACATCCCCGGGCAGCCGCAGAGCTGGTGAACGGCCCAAGCGCGAGCCCGTCGTTGACCGGGCTCGTGCCTAGGCTGCCGGGGTGGCTGAGGATGCGCGGTTGATCGTTCTGCGGGGGAACTCCGGGGCGGGGAAAAGCTCGACGGCTCAGGGGATCAGGCGGGCGTGCGGGCAGGAAGTCGCGTGGGTCGAGCAGGACTACGTGCGGCGGATCGTCCTGAACGAGTTGGAGCCGCCGGAGGCGAACAACATCGAGATGATCGAGGTGATCGCCCGGACCGCGTTGCAGCAGGGCTTCCACGCCGTGCTGGACGGCATCTTCCACACCGTCGTGTACGGCGAGATGCTGGCGCGACTGGCTCGGGACCACCCGGGTTCTTCGTACTTCTACTACCTCGACATTCCGCTCGAGGAGACCGTGCGCAGACATGCGATGCGGGACAAGGCGACCGCGTTCTCGGCCGAGGAGATGAGCGCGTGGTACCGCGAGCGGGATCTGCTCGATCGGCCGCGCGAGACGATCATCGACCACACCAGTTCGCTCGAGGCGACCGTTGACCGGATTCTGGCTGACACGGGACTTGCCGAGGCGAAGGCCGGGTAGGTTGCCCGGCATGGGTCTCCAAGATCTGGCGTATGCGGCGTACAAGCGGCGTCTGCGCAAGCAACTCGACGGCAAGCCGATGCCCCAGCACGTCGGGATGGTGATGGACGGCAACCGCCGTTGGGCGCGTGGTCAGGGGCATGCGAACCCGAGCATCGGACACCGGTACGGCGCGCTGCATGTCGAGAAGGCGCTCGGGTGGTGCGAGTCCGTCGGGGTTCAGCACGTCACGGTGTTCGTCTGCTCGACCGAGAATCTGGTGAAGCGGCCTGAAGCCGAGGTCGCGTACTTGATGCAGGTGACCGAGGACATCGTCGCTCAGCAGCTCGGCCGACCCGGTGGGCGGTGGCAGGTGCACGTCGCCGGCATGCTCGACCTCCTTCCCGACAGCACGGCCCGCGCGCTGAAGGAAGCGGTCGAGGCGACCGAGGATGTGGTGACCGGCAATCACATCACGCTCGCGATCGGATACGGCGGCCGTCAGGAGGTCGTGGAGGCTGTCCGTTCACTCCTCGAGTCGGAGGCCGCGGCCGGCAACGATCTCGACGGCCTGGCCGCCAAGCTCACCGCGGCCGACCTCAGCAACCACCTCTACACGACTGGGCAGCCCGACCCCGATCTGATCATCCGCACCAGTGGCGAGCAGCGGATGTCGAACTTCCTGCTCTGGCAGAGCGCCCACTCCGAGCTCTACTTCTGTGACGCCTACTGGCCCGCCTTCCGCGAGATCGACTTCCTCCGCGCCCTCCGCGCCTACACCGCCCGCCGCACCGCCGCCTGACCGCGACCACGATCCGTGCATTTCGACATGAGGTAGTGCCCGCAGACTGGCGCGCCGTCGCTCGGCTGAGCGTGACCGGTCCGGGCCGAGGCGACTACCTCATGTCGATCGGCACAGATCACAGCACGCCGAGCCGTCGGTCGGCGGGGATCAGAGCGTGCCGAGGTCTTCGAAGATGAGGGCGGTGCGGGTGGCGAGGACTTCGGGGATGGCTTGGAGCTTTTCCAGGACCACTCGGCGGAGGCCGGCGTTGTCGGCGGCGCGGACCAGCAGGATGGCGTCGAAGTCGCCGCCGACCAGGGCGATGTGCTTCACCTCGGGGATCGCCTGGAGTTGTTCGCGCAGGGTCCGCCAGGAGCTCTGCCGGAGACTGAGGGTGACGTACGCCGAGGTGGCCAGGCCGAGTTTGAGCGGGTCCACGGTCGCGGTGAAACCGGTGATCACGCCCGTCGTGGTGAGGCGTTCGACCCGCGCGTAGGCGTTCGCGCGGGAGATGTGCACCTGGTCCGCGAGAGCCCGGATCGACAGCCGGCCGTCGCGGGTCAGGGCCTCGACGATCTGCCGGTCGATCTCGTCCAGGGCCGGTGCCTCGACCATCTGTCCACGTGACGGCTCCCCGACCAAGAGTTCCTCGGACATTCTGCTCCTCTCCAAGCGGCGACCGCGGTCCGATCGTCTCGCAATTCTGCAGCCTATGGATCCGAATGGCCAGAAGTATGACGATGAGGCCACCGTCCGTCTCCCTGCGCAGGAGGGTTCATGACCACCGTCGAGGAGCGCCTGCTCCCCTCCGCTGAACCAGTCCAGCTGATCGATCAGAACGGCGTCCGCCACGAGCATCCGCAGTACCGGCTGCCGGCCGACGAAGTGCTCGTCGACGGCTACGCACAGTTGGTCAAGGGTCGCCGGATCAACGACCAGGCCGGCGCACTCGTCCGGCAGGGGCGGCTCGCGGTCTACCCGTCGTCGCACGGTCAGGAGGCCTGCCAGGTCGCGGCCACGATGGTGCTCCGGGAGGACGACTGGCTGTTCCCGACGTACCGCGACACCGTGTCGATCATCAGCCGCGGCGTCGACCCGATCGAGACCCTCACCCTGCTCCGAGGCGACTGGCACTCCGGCTACGACCCGTACGAGCACAAGGTCGCCCCGCAGGCCACGCCGCTGGCCACTCAGCTCGTTCACGCCGTCGGGGTCGCACATGCCGCGCGACTCAAGGGTGAGGACACCGTCGTGATGGCGCTCTGCGGCGACGGGGGGACCAGCGAGGGCGACTTCCACGAGGCGCTCAACTTCGCCGCCGTCTTCAAGGCGCCCGTCGTCTTCTTCATCCAGAACAACGAGTACGCGATCTCCGTCCCGCTCGCCCGTCAGACTGTGGCGCCGTCCCTCGCACACAAGGGCATCGGGTACGGCGTACCGGGGGAACGGGCCGACGGCAACGATCTGGCCGGCCTCCTCGCCGTACTCGGTCAGGCGGTCGCGAAGGCACGGGCCGGCGAGGGACCGCAACTCGTCGAGGCGCACACGTATCGCGTGCAGGCGCACACCAACGCCGACGACGCGACCCGGTATCGCAACGAGGCGGAGGTGACTCCGTGGCTCGAACGGGATCCGATCAAGCGGCTCGACGCCTATCTCAGCGAGCAAGGCCTGCTGGACGACAACGCCAAGCAGGCGGCCGAGTCGGCTGCCGAACAGGCCGCGGACGAATTGCGGGTGGGACTGATGGAGGACGTGTCGCCGGATCCGGCCGACCTGTTCCGGTATCTCCACACCACCCAGACCTCGCAGATCAAGGAGCAGGCCGCGTTCCTGCAGGACGAATTGGCGCGAGAGGAGGCCTGAGATGACGCACGTGAAGTTGACGATGGCGCAAGCGCTGAACCAGGCCCTGCGCGACGCGATGCGGGCCGACGAGACCGTGCTGATGTTCGGCGAGGATGTCGGCGCGCTCGGCGGGGTGTTCCGGATCACCGACGGGCTGACCGCGGAGTTCGGCGAGGACCGGTGTTTCGACACGCCGCTGGCCGAGTCCGGCATCGTCGGGATGGCGGTCGGGCTGGCGATGAACGGGATGCGGCCGGTCGTGGAGATGCAGTTCGACGCGTTCGGGTACCCGGCGTTCGAGCAGGTGGTGAGCCATGTCGCGAAGATGCGGAACCGGACCCGCGGCAAGGTGCGGCTGCCGATCGTGATCCGGACTCCGTACGCCGGTGGGATCGGTGGCGTCGAGCATCACTGCGACTCGTCCGAGAGCTACTACGCGCACACCCCGGGGTTGACCGTGGTCGCCCCCGCGACGGTGGCCGACGCGTACACGTTGTTGCGCAGGGCAATCGAGTTCCCTGACCCGGTGATCTTCCTGGAGCCGAAGAAGCTGTACTGGGCCAAGGAGGAGGTCGACCTGACCGAGGACCAGCCGGGGATCGGGCAGGCCGTGGTCCGGCGGGAGGGCGCGGACGCGACGCTGATCGCGTACGGCCCGACGGTGCCGGTCGCGATGGAGGCGGCGCACGTGGCCGCAGCCGAGGGGCGTCAGTTGCAGGTGGTCGATCTGCGGTCGCTGGTGCCGTTCGATGACGAGGCGGTGTGCGCGGCGGTTCGCAGTACGGGGCGGGCGGTGGTGGTCGCGGAGGCGAGCGGGTTCGCGAGTGTGTCGTCGGAGATCGTCGCGCGGGTGACCGAGCGGTGCTTCCACTCGCTCGCGGCGCCGATCCGGCGGGTGACCGGGTTCGACATCCCGTACCCGCCGCCGATGCTGGAGCGGTACCACCTGCCGAGCGTCGACCGGATCCTCGATGCGGTGGACGACCTGCAGTGGGAGGACTCGTGACGACCACGCAGACCTTCCTGCTGCCGGATCTCGGTGAAGGGCTGACCGAGGCGGAGGTGGTGCGCTGGCTGGTGTCGGTCGGTGATGTGGTGACCGTGGACATGCCGATCGCGGAGGTGGAGACGGCGAAGTCGCTCGTCGAGGTGCCGACGCCGTACGCCGGGGTGGTCGAGCAGTTGCACGGCGACGAGGGCAGCACGATCGACGTGGGCACGCCGCTGATCACGATCGGGGTTCCGGTCGCGGCGGAGGTGTATCGCGAGGAAGAGAAGGCCGGATCCGGCAACGTGCTGATCGGATACGGCACGGCTGAAGGTGCTGGGTCGGCCCGGCGACGGAAGCCGCGCATGGTCGGGGCGCGGATTGGCAGCACCGCCGGGGTGAGCCCTGCTGGTGCCGGGCAGGACGGCGCGGTCGTGGCGTCGAAGTCGCGGGTGCCGTTGGTGATCTCGCCGCTGGTTCGGCGGTTGGCACGAGATGCCCAGGTGGATTTGCGGAAGCTGAGCGGTTCCGGTGCTGGTGGGTTGATCGTCCGGCGTGATGTGGAGTTGGCGATTGCGCAGCGGGTGGGCGCTGAGGCGGAGAAGTTGGCCGTAGTCGGCCCGCATGCGAGCACGGCCGACGGGTTCGACCCACGAGTGGAGAGCGCCGGCGCGGTCGACCCACGAGCTGAGAGCGCCGGCGGGGCCGATGCGCGGACGGGGTTGCCGGAGTTGCGGCGTACGGGGATGAGTGGGTTCCGGAAGGCGGTTGCGGCGACGTTGAGCCGGAGCCGGGCCGAGATCCCCGAGGCGACCACCTGGGTCGACGTGGACGCGACCGCACTTGTCGAACTGCGGGAATCCTTGCGCACGGCAACTGATCCCGGTCCGGGCCTGCTCGCGTTGATGGCGCGCTTCGTGATCGCGGGACTGCGGAAGTACCCGGAGCTGAACGGTTTCGTCGATGGCGAGGACCTGGTCCAGTACGACGGGGTGAACCTCGGGCTGGCGGCGCAGACCGATCGGGGGCTCGTCGTACCGGCTGTCGCTTCGGCGCATACGTTGACCACGCGGCAACTGGACGCGGAGATCCGGCGGTTGACCGAGTCGGCGCGGGACGGGCGGCTGACGCAGCGGGAGTTGTCCTGTGGGACGTTCACGCTGAACAACTACGGCAGTTTCGGTGTCGACGGCAGCGCGGCGATCATCAACCACCCGCAGGTGGCGATTCTCGGCGTCGGCCGGATCATCGACCGGCCCTGGGTGGTCGACGGCGAACTCGCGATCCGCAAGCTGACCCAGCTCTCCCTCGTCTTCGACCACCGGGTCTGCGACGGCGGGACCGCGGCCGGCTTCCTCCGCTTCGTCGCCGACGCTTTCGAACGACCTGCTTCAGTCTTCGCTGATCTGTAAGAAGAAGCTGGCTTGTCTGTAAGAAGAAGCTGGCTTGCAAAAGAGAAGTTGGCCGGCCCCCATGGGACCGGCCAACACTTAGCGCCCCGCGGCTAGTTGTTGATCTGGGTGGTCAACGCCGACGCGTAGCTGGCGACCTCGGCGTACACACCGGGGTTGCCGGCGTCCGCGCAGCCGATGCCCCACGAGACGACACCGAAGAGGCGCCCGTTGAGGACCAGCGGACCGCCGGAGTCGCCCTGGCAGGAGTCCTGGCCGCCTGCCTTGTAGCCGGCGCAGATCTCCCCGTTCGCCACGTAGTCGTAGTCGGCGTACACGTCACCGCAGTACGAGTCGCCGAGCACCGGGACGATCACCTTCTGGAACCGGTCGTAGGGGCCGGTGCCCTCGGTCTCGCCCCAGCCGTACACGGTAGGCCGCGCACCGACCGCATCCGCGGAGCGGCTGGTCTCCAACGGCAGCGTGGCGATCCCGGTGAACGGCGTGCTCAGGGTGAGCACCGCGACGTCGTGACCCGCCACCCGGCCGTACTGCGGGTCCTTCCAGATCTTGGAGATCTTCGAGGTCTCGCCGGTCGTAGTGTTCAGGTTGTCCCGGCCCTGGATCGCCGTGTAGGTGCTGATCGGCTGGGTGACACAGTGCGCCGCGGTGACGATCTTGTTCGCCTTCACCAGCGTCGCGCCGCAGTACTGGCCGCCCGCGGCAGGGGATCGGCTGTTGTTCAGCGCGATCGCCCAGGGCGCCTGCGCGGTGCTGGCCAGGCTGCCGCCGACGATGTTCGTGGTCGGCGGTGGGGTCCGGGCCTCGGCCGAACCGACGGCGCCTGCCGATGCGACGGCGACGACCGCGGCGACCAGTGCCGCACGGGCGTACTTGAGCTTTCCTGTCATGCCTCACACTCCAGGGATCAGCGGGCTGCTGGGGCGTAGCAGCCTCTGACGGAGGAGAGTTGCCTGGACACCCTCGGTAGCGCAAGCAAACACTCAGGCACATCGGTGTCTGGTCATCGCAGTGTCACGCGACCTGGCGAGGCGACCTAAGTCGGGCAAGGGAAAACCTCCGGCGGACGTATCCGAGGGCTCCGCGCCGAAGACTCGACAGCATGACCAGACAACTCAGCAGGGCCAAGTTTTCTGCACCACGCCGCCGCGCTCGGACTGTTCGCAGCCGCCGCCGGATCGACGCTCAGGGCAACCGAATCGCCGGCCGCCGCCACGCCGTACGCCGGTCAGCAGCCGTCCCCCGACCCGCTGTCCTCCGGTTCGCCGTACGCCGGTCCGAAAGGGCTGGACTTCAAGGGTGTTGCCTATGACACCGGAACCGGGTTCGTCGGCGACCAGAGCCGGGTGTTGTGGCGGCGCGACCTGATGCGCGGGGAGTTGCATGCGATCCGCGACCGGCTGCATGTGAGCTGGGTCAGCATCTACGGCAGCGACGTACGCCGCCTGAACAAGAACAGGCGGACCACGTGCGGACGATGCTCGAGGTCTTCACCGCCGATGGGTTCCTGGGCGCGTCGCCGTACACGTTCATCTCACCCGATGCGCCGCACCGTGCCGACGATCCCTTGCACGACGAAGACATCGCGGGGTACGGCCTGTGCAAGGTGATCCGCAAGAACACCTGGGACCCGGCATCGCCGTACCGGTGGGAACCCAAGAAGAGCTTCCATGCGGTGTCCGGGTTCTATCGGAGCTGCTGACGTATCCTTGAGCAGGTAACCCGCGTGCGCGATAGTTGTCTACGCGGACTATTGCTCACCACGAGGAGGAGCTATGGGGCTGCCTGACGACGCCGCGGAGGCGCGGGCCCAGGGCTGGCGGACGCTGGCCGCTCTGCATGCCCGGATCGAGGACGAGCTGGAGCGTTCTCTGCAGAAGCAGCACAACCTGTCGGTGAGCGAGTACAGCGTGCTCGATGTGCTGGCCCGGCAGGACGACTACCACCTGCGGATGAACCAGTTGTCGAACGCGGTCGTGCTCAGCCAGTCGGCGACCACGCGACTGGTGAACCGGCTGGAGGACCGCAAGCTGCTGGAGCGGTACCTGTGCCCGGACGACCGGCGCGGCATCTACACCGAGGTCACGCTGGCCGGCCGGGAACTCCTCGAGCAGGCCCAACCGACGCACGACGCAGTCCTGACGGCCGCCCTGGAGAAGGCCGCCGAACTGCCCGAGCTCGCACCCCTGGTCGACGCCCTGGCCCGCCTCAGCCTCCCCGCCAAGGTCTAGGCGCTGGGCGCGCATCAGTCGCGGTGGTTGTTGGCGACGATTACGGCGATCGGGGGGATGACGGCGGCGACCGCACTCATGCCGATGGCGGCCGGGATGGAGAAGAACCGGACCACGAACCAGGCGAGACCGATGAGGGCCAGGCAGGTCGACATCAGCCAGATGTAGGCCTTCCGGTTGTCGAGGCGGCGCATGAGGACCTCCTCCCGCTCGTTCTCAACGGTAGGCCGTACTCCCAGCACTCACCAACGAACCGGAGCGCCAGAACCCCACGCCTGAAGCAGGTCCAGGAACACGGATCCGCAGAGGTTACTGAGTGCTGCAGGTACGCCCCACGGCACCGCCCGGGCCGAGCGTCACGATGGATCGGCCGGGGGTTGTGGCATGCTCCGGGCTGTGGCTGGTCAGGGAGCGGGGCGGGTGCTGGGGATGAACCTGCGCACTCGCCGGGACGAGCAGGGCATCTCGTTGTCGGAGCTGGCGCGGCGGTCCGGGATCGCGAAGGGCACGCTGTCGCAGTTGGAGTCGGGTGCGGGGAATCCGACCATCGAGACGGTGTTCAGTCTGTCGAACGCTCTCGGAGTGCCGGTGTCGGCGCTGCTGAGCGAACCCCCGACGTCCGACCTGGTCGTGGTCCGCTCGGCCGACGTCGACGTCCTGACCGGTGACGCGGTCGAACTCCGGATGCTCCGGCGGCTGGAGAGCCCCGGCAGCCTGTTCGAGATCTACGACCAGCGGATCCGCCAAGGCAAGGTCCAGCAGTCGAGCGGCCACCCCGGCACCGAACACCACGTCGTCTTGTCCGGCCGCCTCCGGATCACCGCCCGCGATCAAACCCAGGAACTGGCCGCCGGCGACTACCTGGCCTTCCGCGCCAACGTCCCGCACGAGTACGAGGCCCTCACCAACGAGGTGAAGTCGGTCCTGCTGCTCGAGTACCCACCGGACGTCCACCCCGCCACCCTCGACTCCCTCCACCTGACCTGACGCGACGCCCGTCCCGCCGGCGGGCCGGGGGACCGGACCGCCAGGCCATCACAATCGCGGCCGGTCGGGTGGGTCCCCGCTCAGGCGGTCGGCCGACGAGGCATTGTGATGGGCTGGAGATCCGGGGCCTGCGGATCCGAGGCCGGGGATCCGGCGGGGCGGGCATCCGGGATCCGGGATCAGGGATCCGGGCTGGTGAGCCGGCGGTGCGGATCCGCTCCGGGGAGCTGGCAGTGCGGATCCGGGCCGGGGAGCCGGGGTCGGGTAGAGACGTTGACCTCGGCCGGGTGCGGGTCGTACGCTCGAAGCGTTCATTAAAGTGAACGATCGGAGTGATGGATGCCGGACGTGGTCGTGGTCGGCGCGGGGATGGTGGGTGCTGCCTGCGCCGAGGCGCTGGCGGCGGCCGGTGTCGACGTGCTGGTGATCGACCGCGGTTCGCCGGCGGCTGGGACGACCGCGGCCGGCGAGGGCAACGTACTGGTGTCCGACAAGGAACCAGGGCCCGAGCTCGACCTCGCGATCGCGTCCCGCAGCGAGTGGCCTGTCGTATTGGATCGGCTGCCCGCCAACGTCGCCGACGTGGAGTGGGAGGCGAAGGGCGGGTTGGTGGTTGCGACCACTGATCCCGAGCCGCTGGGGAAGTTCGCGGCCGCGCAGCGCGAGGCAGGTGTGGATGCTCAGCCGATCACGCCCGCTGATGCCTTTGAGTTGGAGCCGCTGCTCACTCGCAGGGTGACCACTGGCGCCTACTACCCCGAGGACGCTCAGCTCCAACCGGTTCTCGCCACCACCGCGCTGCTCGCCGCCGTACGGTCTCGTGGGGGTGAGGTGCGCGCCGGTGTCACGGCCCTGTCCGTACGACGCTCCGCCGGTGGGCGCGTGATCGGGCTGGAGACGGATGCGGGCCAGATTCCGTGCGGTGCGGTGTTGAACGCGTGCGGACCGTGGGCCGGGTCGTTCGGCGCTGCCGCAGGTGGACCGATCGAGGTACTACCGAGGCGCGGCATGATCCTGGTGACCGCGCCGCTGCCCGAATGCGTGCGGCACAAGGTGTACGACGCGGACTACGTCGGCGCGGTCGGGAGTGGTGATGCCGATCTGCAGACGTCGACCGTGGTGGAGTCGACGCGGGGCGGGACGGTCCTGATCGGATCCAGCCGGGAACGGATCGGGTTCGACGACACCATCCGGGTCCGTGTACTCCGCGAGCTCGCTCGTAAGGCGGCCGGCCTGTTCCCGTTCCTCGCGGACGTACCGGTGATGCGGGCGTACGGCGGCTTCCGTCCCTACGCGCCGGACCACTTGCCGGTTATCGGTCCGGATCCGCGCGTGCCCGGACTGTGGCACGCGACCGGGCATGAAGGCGCTGGTATCGGGCTCGCCGCGTCGACCGGTCGCCTCATCACCGAGCTGTTCGTCGGCCTCGAACCACACGTTGCTCCGGAGCCGTTCCGGGTTGATCGTCCTGCTGTCATCAGTACTGTGGTGGCGTCGTGAGCCCGTACCTCCGCCCGGTCGCAGGGGATCCCGCCGAGCCGCGTCCGCAGGCTCCCGTCCAGATCACTGTCGATGGTCAACCGCTCAATGCGTTGCCCGGCCAAACCGTTGCCGCTGCGCTGATGGCTGCCGGGCGGGACTCGTGGCGAACGACCCGGACTGCAGGTAGTCCCCGAGGTGTCTTCTGCGGTATCGGCGCGTGCTTCGACTGCCTCGTCATCGTCAACGGCACGCCCGACGTCCGAGCCTGCCAACGCACGATCCACCCAGGCGACGCAATCACCGCCCAACCCGGCGCCGCACTGCCCACCAACAGCACTCCGCCTGGCGAGGTGCTGGATGAGGAGTTGGGGCGGCGGTGGGATGTGGTGGTTGTGGGGGCGGGGCCGGCGGGGATGAGTGCGGCGTTGGCTGCGGCTGAGGGTGGGGTGGGGGTGTTGCTGGTTGATGCGGGGCGGGCTGTGGGTGGGCAGTTCCATCGGCAGTTGCCGGAGGAGTTCAATGCTCGGCGGCCCGGGAAGTTGCAGCACGGGTGGAAGAGCTTTGTCCGGCTGCGGGATCGGGTCGCGAGGCACGAGCGAATCAGGCATCTGGCGGAGACGTCGGTCTGGGCGATCGAGTCGATCGCGGGCGGGCAGCGGTTGTGGTTGCAGACGGGCGCGGCGGATGCCAGGGGTCGACGGGTTCGGGCAGTGGAGGCGAAGGCGCTGGTGCTGGCGTCGGGGGCTTACGACCGGGTACTGCCGTTCAAGGGATGGGATCTGCCGGGGGTTTACAGCGCGGGTGCGGCGCAGGCGTTGGCCAAGGGGCAACGGGTTGCGGTCGGCCAGCGGGTGATGCTGGCGGGGACCGGGCCGTTCTTGCTGCCGGTGGCCGAGTCGCTGATCGGGGTCGGCGCTGAGATCGCGGGGTTGCTGGAGGCGAACAGCTTGCCGACCATCGTCCGCGGCTGGGCCGGCGATCCGTTGGTTGCCAGGAGCAAGTTTGGTGAGGCGATCGGGTACGCCGGATTGCTGGCGCGGCATCGGATTCCCTTGCGGCACAGCAGGACGGTGATCGCCGCGCATGGCGAGCAGCGCGTGGAAGCCGTCACCGTCGCCAAGCTCACGGACGACTGGCAGCCGATTCCCGGGACCGAGGAGCAGATCGAGGTCGATGCGGTGTGCCTGGGATTCGGGTTCACTCTGCAGCTCGAGTTGGCCGTCTCTGCTCGATGTGAGCTCGGTACCGGGCCCGACGGTGGACCGGTTGTCATCGTCGACGAGTACCAGCAGACCACCACTCCCGGCGTACTCGCCGCAGGTGAGCTCACCGGTATCGGCGGCGCAGCCCTGGCTGCTGCGGAAGGCGAAGTGGCCGGCGATACCGCGGCCCTGCTCGTCCGCGCAGACGGCCGATCGACAGCCGGGCCGGTACGACGGTCTGGCGGCTCGGCGACGGCTGCTCAACAGAAAGTTGCTATGGGCAAGCGGTTTGCGGCTGCGTTGTCGAAGGCGTATCCGGTGAGATCCGGGTGGGTCGGCTGGAGTGACCAGGAGACGTTGGTCTGCCGGTGTGAGGAAGTCACCAAGGGCGATCTGACGACGGCCCTGGCCGATCGGGATGTCACGGTCTCGCGGAGTGTGAAGTTGACCAGTCGGGCCGGACTCGGGCTCTGCCAAGGTCGAGTCTGCGCCCGCACCGTTGCCGATCTCGCCGCCGCCCAGCGACCCGCAGTACAAGCTCAACCTGCTTTGAAAGCTGAACACAATCGTCCGATCGCCGTCCCCGTACGGCTCGGAGATCTAGCGGAAATCCAGGAGGACCTGTGACCGAGAAGCTGGATGGCGTGATCGTCGCCACCGCCTTGCCGTACGCCGAGGACGCGGCCGCGCCCGCCGGGTTGCGGCCCGACCTCGATCGGTATGCCGAGCACTGCCGCTGGTTGGTCGACAACGGCTGTCGCGGCGTCGGCCCGAACGGGTCGCTGGGGGAGTACTCGTCGCTCACCGATGACGAGCGACGGCAGGTCGCGAAGACCGCGATCGAGGCGGTCGGCGACGACGGGATCGTGGTGGTCGGCGTGCACGGCGTCGGCGCGCACCAGGCGCGGAGCTGGGCCGAGAAGGCGGCCGAGGACGGAGCACACGGCGTACTGTGCCTGCCGCCGACCATGTACCGCGCGAACCGGGGCGAGGTGATCCACCACTTCACCGAGGTCGCGGCGGTCGGGCTGCCGGTGATGGTCTACAACAACCCGATCGACACCAAGGTCGACCTGACCCCGGACCTGATCGCCGAGATCGCGCAGATCGAGAACGTCGTCGCCGTGAAGGAGTTCTCCGGTGACGTCCGCCGGATCCTGGAGATCCGCGAACTGGCGCCGACGCTCGCCGTCATTGCCGGCGCCGACGACCTCACGCTCGAGGCGTTGCTGATGGGTGCGACCGGGTGGTTCGCGGGCTTCCCGAACGTGTTCCCGAAGGAATCCGTCCAGCTCTTCGATCTCGCCATGCAAGGGAACTTGCAAGAAGCAAGGAAGCTTTACGAACCGCTGGTCGCCGCGTTCCGGTGGGATTCGCGGGTCGAGTTCGTCCAGGCGATCAAGTACGGGATGGACTACGTCGGCCGGTACGGCGGTCCGTGCCGGCCGCCGCGTGGTCCACTGGTTCCGGAGCACCTGGCGCAACTGGAGCAGGACATGAAGAAGGCTGTGGAGTCACTGGTATGAGGTCCGTCCGCACCCTGACCGCGATCGACTCGCACACCGAGGGGATGTCGACCCGGGTGATCACCGGCGGTGTCGGCGTCATCCCCGGTACGACGATGGCCGAGCGGCGCGAGTACTTCATGGCGCACGACGACGACCTCAGGTTGTTCCTGATGAACGAGCCGCGCGGCCATTCGGCGATGAGCGGTGCGATCCTGCAACCGCCGACCCGCCCGGATGCGGACTGGGGCGTCCTCTACATCGAGGTGTCCGGATGCCTGCCGATGTGCGGGCACGGGACGATCGGGGTCGCGACGGTGCTGGTGGAGTCCGGGATGGTGCCGGTGACCGAACCGGTGACGAAGGTGCGGCTGGACACCCCGGCCGGCCTCGTCGTGGTGGACGTTGCCGTGAGCAACGGACGGGCCGAACACGTGACGCTGCAGAACGTCCCGGCGTACTCGCATGCGCTGGATGCGACGGTCGAGGTGAAAGGGCTGGGGACGGTCACCTACGACCTCGCGTACGGCGGGAACTTCTACGCGATCCTGCCGTTGGAGCAGCTCGGGATTCCGTTCGATCGGTCGGAGAAGGATCGGATCCTGCAGGCCGGGCTCGACATCATGGACGCGATCAACGCGACCGACCGGCCGGTGCATCCGCTGGATCCGGGGATCCACAGTTGCAAGCACGTGCAGTTCACCGCGCCTGGGCGGGATGGGAGCGACTCGCGCAACGCGATGGCGATCCACCCGGGCTGGTTCGACCGGTCGCCGTGCGGGACTGGGACGTGTGCGCGGATGGCGCAGTTGCACGCCCGTGGGGAGCTTGCGTTGAACCACGACTTCGTCAACGAGTCCTTCATCGGTACCAGCTTCACGGGCCGCCTGCTCTCCGAGACCTCGGTCGGCGACCGGCCGGCCGTCATCCCCACCGTCACCGGCCGAGCCTGGATCACCGGCATGGCCAACTACCTCCTCGACCCCACCGACCCCTTCCCCACCGGCTTCGTGCTCTAGGGACGGCCGTACCCGCCGCCGCCGGGGGTCTCGATGACGAACACGTCTCCGGCGGCGACCCGAACGGAGTCGGAGCCGGCCATCTCCGTCACAGTGCCGTCCGCGTGCTCGATCCACTGGCGGCCAAGTCCCCCGGGCAGGCCGCCCGCCATGCCGTACGCCGGCACCCGGCGGTGACTGGCCAACGTAGTAACGGTCATCGGTTCCAGGAACCGTATCCGGCGACGACCACCGTCGCCGCCGTGCCACTGACCGGCACCGCCGCTGCCGGTGCGGATCTCGTAGCTCTCCAGCCGCACCGGGTAGCGCCATTCAAGAACTTCCGGATCGGTGAGCCGGGAGTTCGTCATGTGGGTCTGCACCACGTCGGCGCCGGCGAAGCCTTCGCCTGCGCCGGCACCGCTGCCGACGGTCTCGTAGTACTGGTGCCGATCGTTGCCGAACGTCACGTTGTTCATCGTCCCGGAGCCTTCTGCCTGGACGCCGAGCGCGGCGTACAACGCGCCAGTGACCGCCTGCGAGATCTCGACGTTGCCGGCGGCAACCGCCGCGGGGTACTCCGGCGACAGCATCGAGCCCGGCGGGATGATCACCCGCAGCGGCTCGAGGCAGCCCGAGTTCAGCGGGATCTCGTCGTCCACCAGAGTGCGGAAGACGTAGAGCACGGCCGCCATCACCACCGAGGACGGCGCGTTGCCGTTCCCGAGTTGTTGTGCGGAAGTGCCGGTGAAGTCGATCTTTGCCGTCCGCGTACCGGTGTCCACCCGCACGGCCACCTCGATCCGAGCGCCGGAGTCGAGCTCATAGCTGTAGCTGCCGTCGCGGAGCGTGGGGATGACCCGCTGGACGGCCTCGGCGGCGTTGCGGCGGACATGTTCCATGTACGCCGAGACGACATCCAGGCCGAAGTGGTCGACCATCGCCAGTAGTTCCTCGACGCCCTTCTCGTTGGCGGCCACCTGGGCGCGCAGATCGGCGATGTTCGTGGCGGGGTTGCGGGACGGGTGCATCGCGGAGCGGAGCAGGTCGACCGTCTCGCGCTCCCGCAGCTCACCGCCGGTGACCAGCAGCCAGTTATCGATCAGGACCCCTTCCTCCTCGATCCGGGTGCTGTTCGCCGGCATCGAGCCGGGCGTGATCCCGCCGATC
This sequence comes from Kribbella caucasensis, assembly GCF_004361855.1. Classification (GTDB taxonomy): domain Bacteria; phylum Actinomycetota; class Actinomycetes; order Propionibacteriales; family Kribbellaceae; genus Kribbella; species Kribbella caucasensis. Next base: position 151,665 of record NZ_SNWQ01000001.1, on the reverse strand, counting down.
TCCGCGTGGTGACCACGGGACGCGACATAGAAGAGGATGTCCTTCCCGGCACGGTCGAAGACCGGGGTCACCACGGTGATGTCGGGCAGGTGGGTGCCGCCGCGATAGGGATTGTTGAGCATGTACGTGTCGCCGGGCGCCATCCGGCCGGCGTTCCCGGCGATCACCATCTTGATGCTCTCGCCCATCGAGCCGAGGTGTACCGGGATGTGCGGTGCGTTGGCGATCAGGTTGCCCTTGGCATCGAACAGCGCGCAGGAGAAGTCCAGTCGCTCCTTGATGTTCACCGACTGCGAGGTGCTTTGCAGCCGCACGCCCATCTGCTCGGCGATCGACATGAACAGGTTGTTGAAGATCTCCAGCATCACCGGGTCGACCGCGGTCCCGATCCGCTCGTGGTCGCCTCGCGCCGCCACCCGGCTGAGCAGCAGGTGGCCGAGGTCGTCGACCCCGGCCCGCCAGCCGGGTTCGACGACGGTCGTCGCGTTGGTCTCGGCGATGATCGCCGGACCGTTCACCTGGTCGCCGGGGCCGATGTCGTCGCGCTGGTAGACGTCGACATCGGTCCAGGAGCCGGCCGAGAACACCGGCACCCGGGCTACCGGTGCCAGCCGGCCACGCTGTCGGTCGGGACGGATCCAGGTCTGTTCGCCGGAGCCGGCCGCGCCCAGCAGTTCGAGCGACACCGCCTCGACGACGATCTGCTTGCTTGGCATCAGGAAGGAGAACCGCCGACGGTAGGTGGCCTCGAACTCGGCCACCATCGAGGCAGGAGTGCCGACGGACACGGCGACCGCGGTGTCGGTGCCGTCGTACCGCAGCAGCGCGCGGCGGACCGCGGTGATCCGGTCGGCCGGTATGCCTTCGCGCTCCAGTTCGCGCCCGGCGTCGTCGGTGAGTTCGTCGAGGATCTGCGCGAGCTGGGGGAGTACGTCGTCGCTCAGCGTCGCCTCGACCGCCCGCTCGCGCAGCGCGGCGACGTCGGCCACCCCCATCCCGTACGCCGAGAGCACCCCGGCGAGCGGGTGGATCAGCACCTGGGTCATGCCCAGCGCATCGGCTACCGCGCAGGCGTGCTGGCCACCCGCTCCGCCGAACGTGGCCAGCACGTACCGGGTGACGTCGTACCCGCGTTGCACCGAGATCTTCTTGATCGCGTTGGCCATGTTCGCGACGGCGATGTCGGCGAAGCCGGCCGCAACCTGTTCCGGGGTACGACCATCCGCGATCACCTCTGCCAGGTCCGCGAACATCCGCCGGACGACTTCTCCGTCGAGCCGCTGGTCGCCGTTCTCCCCGAAGACGGCAGGGAAGAAGTCCGGCTGGATCCGGCCGAGCATCACGTTGGCATCAGTGACCGTGAGCGGGCCACCCTTGCGGTACGACGCCGGGCCCGGATCCGCGCCGGCCGAGCCTGGACCGACCCGGTACCGGCTCCCGTCGAAGCTCAGGATCGAACCGCCGCCGGCCGCCACTGTGTGGATGCTCATCATCGGTGCTCGCATCCGGACGCCGGCCACCAGCGTCTCCAGCTCCCGCTCGAACTCGCCGGCGTAGTGCGACACATCGGTGGAGGTGCCACCCATGTCGAAGCCGATGACCCGGTCGAACCCGGCTGCCGTGCTGGTTCGAGCCATCCCGACGACGCCCCCAGCGGGCCCCGACAGGATCGCGTCCTTTCCCCGGAACGCGTGCGCCTCTGTGAGCCCGCCGTTGGACTGCATGAACATCAGCCGGACCCCGTCCAGCTCGGTCGCCACCTGGTCGACGTACCGGCGCAGGATCGGCGAGAGGTAGGCGTCGACCACGGTGGTGTCGCCCCTCGACACCAGTTTCATCAACGGGCTGCATTCGTGCGATGTCGAGACCTGGGTAAAGCCGATCCGGCGCGCGATGTCGCCGATCGTCGCCTCGTGCTGCGAGTAGCGGTAGCCGTGGATACACACCACGGCCACCGATCGCAGGCCGTCGTCGTACGCCCGCCGCAGGTCCTCGGTCACGGCCCGTTCGTCCAGCGGGACGACGACCTTGCCGTCCGCGGCGACCCGCTCGTCCACCTCGATCACCTGCGAATAGACGAGTTCCGGCAACACGATCTGGCGGGCGAAGATCCTCGGGCGGTTCTGGTAGGCGATCCGCAACGCGTCCCGGAACCCCTTGGTGATGACGAGCAGGGTGGGTTCGCCAGTGCGCTCGAGCAGCGCGTTGGTGGCCACCGTGGTGCCCATCTTCACCACTTCGATCCACTCGGCCGGGACGCGTTCGCCGGTCGGTACCTCGAGCAGCCGGCGGATGCCCTCGACGGCCGCGTCCTGGTAGCGACCGGGGTTCTCGGACAGCAACTTGTGGGCAAGCAGCGTCCCGTCGGGACGCCGCGCGACGACATCGGTGAAGGTGCCGCCGCGGTCGATCCAGAACTCCCACTTTCGCGCCACGTCTTCCCGCCTTCCTCCGCGGCCGTCTGTAGACGGGCCATCGCGTCGTGTGGTCTTCGAGACTAGAGATTTGTTCAACAATCCTGCAAGGCTCTTGCTCCATCAAATCCTTCGTCCGTGGCCGCGGGTGAGCGATGATGCAGAGATGGTCATCAGTCAGCCCGCCGAAGACGACGGCCGGCAGGCGTGGCTGCGGGGTGTCGCCGCCGATGTCGCGCGGCTGGATCGCAGTAGCTCCGCCGAGCGGGCCGCCGATGTGTTGCGCCGCAGCATCACCGACGGTGCGCTGCCGCCCGGTGCCCAGCTGTCCGAAATCGAGCTCACCGAGGTCCTCGAGGTCAGCCGGAACACTCTGCGTGAGGCCTTCCGGCTGCTCACCCACGAAGGACTGCTGGTCTACAAACTGCATCGGGGCGTGTTCGTCCCTGAGTTGGACGAGCGGGACGTGGTCGACATCTACCGGCTGCGGCGCGTCCTCGAGGTCGACGTGGTCCGTGGTCTGGCCGATCGGGTTCCCGAGCTCCCCGCGAGCCGGCTCGAACCGCTGCAGGACGACATCGAGGCGGCCGAGGCCGCGGCGCTGGCAGGCCGCTGGCCCGCGGTCGGTACGGCGGACCTGCGGTTCCACCGTCATCTCATCGGCCTCGCCGACAGCGCCCGGCTGGACGAGATCACCGGCCGGCTGGTCGCCGAGCTGCGGCTGCTCTTCCACGTCATCGCGACGCCACGAGAGCTCCACGAGCCTTACATCGCCCGCAACCGCCGCCTGTTCGAGTTGCTCGAGGCGCGAAACTACCAGCAGGCCGCTGACGACCTGCACCAGTACCTGCTGGACTCTGAGCGAGGGCTGCTCGAGGCCTTCAAAGCCCGCTGACCGGGTTGGTACGGCGGTGGTCTCGCGGAGCGGTTAATTGGGCTTGCGGTGGGGAGCCTTGAGCTGAGTTGATGTCATTGCCCGACACGAAATCTCACCAGCTTCAGGGGAGCAAGCATGGCGGATGAAGACCGGACCGAAGAGCAGCGCAAGTCCTACCGGCCCATCGACGCAGAGGGCTTCCGGGCCGAGATTGGCCGGAACTGGGGACCGGTGGATCGGACGGTGGTGCTGCCCGAAGGTCTGGCCGAGGCGGCCGCCGAACACCGGCGGAAGTTGAGTACGGCGTTGCCGGGCCGGCGGATCGCGCTCGCTGCCGGGCGGGCTCCGGTCCGGTCGAACGACACCGACTTCCGGTTCCGGGCGGACAGCGATTTCGTCTGGCTGACCGGGTGCCAGGCCGAGGGTGCCGTGCTGGTGCTCTCCGCCGACGGCGACACCACGCTCTACCTGCGCGAGACGGCCGGGCCGGACGAGGCCGACTACTTCGCGAACGCCCGTGACGGTGAGTTGTGGGTCGGTCCGGTGCCGGGGCTGAAGGACTGGTCCGAGGCGTTGCAGATCGCCTGCCGCCCGATCGAGGAGCTGCCGTCCGCGGTACGGGGTGCCGTGCCGTTCATGCTGACGACGCCGGATGTCGAGCCGATGCTCGACGCGCTGGTCCGGACGTCGGCCGCGGACGGCGGAGTCCTGCGGCAGACCCTCGCCGAGTTGCGCCGGATCAAGGACGACTGGGAGCTCGACCAGTTGCGCGAGGCGGTCGACGCGAGTGTGCAGGGCTTCGCGGATGTGGCGCGCGAGTTGCCGGAGGCGATCCGGGGCGGCGGCGAACGCTGGCTGGAGGGCACCTTCGACCGACGCGCCCGTACGGCGGGGAACGGCGTCGGGTACGCCTCGATCGTTGCCGCGGGCCCCCATGCGCCGGTGCTGCACTGGGTCCGGAACGACGGCGCCGTCCGCGAAGGCGACGTGATCCTGCTGGACGCGGGTGTCGAGACCCGGACGCTCTACACGGCCGACGTCACCCGCACGTTCCCGGCGACCGGCGAGTTCACAGTGGCCCAGCGACAGGTGTACGACCTGGTCCACAAGGCTCACCTGGCCGCGCTCGAAGTGGTCCGCCCCGGCTCGCCGTACCGGGCCTTCCAGTACGAGGCGATGCGCGTGCTGGTCGAGGGACTCCGCGACTGGGGTGTGCTCGACGTGTCCCTGGACGAGGCGCTCGGGCCGGACGGCCAGCAGCACCGCCGGTACGTCGTGTGCGGGCTCGGCCACTTCATCGGGCTGGACGTGCACGACTGCGACGCGGCCCGGCCGGAGACGTACTTCGCCGCGGATCTGGAGGTCGGGATGGCGCTGGCCGTCGAGCCGGGGCTGTACTTCCACCCGCACGACGAGACCGTGCCGCCGGAGTTGCGCGGGGTCGGGATCCGGATCGAGGACAACGTCGTCGTGCACGCCGACCGGCTGGAGATCCTGACCGAATCGCTGCCGATCACGCCGGACGGACTCGAGCAGTGGGTGCAGTCGCACCGGCACGCTGGGTAGTGAATCAATCACTTAAAAAAACCTGGTCACAAGCAGTAACACTCGCCGGTCGTCACACGATGTATCGAGCGGGGAGGGTCCAACTCGGGCCGGCGCGTGGTAGTGGGGGGCCGCGTACCACGCGCCGGCCGAGTGGGTCACTTGGGTCTGGGGAAACCCAGTGGTTTGAGTTGCACGGGGGAAGTTCCATGAATCTGAAGGTGCGAATCGTGCATTGCGGGTGCGCCGGCGGTCGGCACTGGTACGCCGATATCGACGACGTGGACGATCCGCAGCCGGACGACCCGTTCTGGTACGTCGACGGTTGCGAATCCCAGGCCAGGGCGCTCGAAGTCGCCTGTGGCGAACTGCTGGTCCTGTCCAGCAAGGTCTACCGAGGGGACTATCTGCCCAGGGTGCTCGAGTCCGTCTGACCGGGCGAGCACTCCCGCGCGGTCCGGCGCGGGGTGGGCGAAGGTGGGGCCCCACCGCCATCAGGCGATGGGGCCCTCCTCGGTACTACGTGTCGGTCAGCCGCGGGTCAGGGTGACGCCGTAGTAGTTCGCGGCGTCGACGACCGGCTGGTAGAAGGAGTACGAGCCGGTGGCGTTACCGCCCTGGTTGAAGCCGCAGTCGTGCCCGTCGTTCGGGCCGCCGGACGTCATGCCCTGGGCGATCGTGCCGGAGATGTAGGCGCCGCCGGAGTCGCCGCCCTCGGTGCAGACGGTCGACCGGGCCAGCCCGCTGGTCCGGGTGATGCTGCCGCCGGCGCCGCCGTAGTTGACGGTCAGGTTGTACTGCGTGATCGTGCCGCAGGTCCAGCCGGTGGTGTTCCCCGCCTTGCAGATGGTCGAGCCGACCGGCGCCTTGGAGGAACCGGTGATCGTCGTGGTGCTGCCGTTGCGGTTGTCGATGTAGCCGCGGCCGACGTCCTCGGCGTCGATGTCCATCAGGCCCATGTCGACACTGCGCCGGCCGGTCTGGAACCGGGTCGCGATGCCCTTGCCGATATGGGTTCCGGCCGCATTCAGGACGTCCGGGAGGCCCTCGACGCAGTGGCCGGCGGTGAGCAGCACATTGTTGCCGTCGCTGGTGGTGCCCGGGTAGCCGAGCGAGCACCAGGTGCCGGGCACGACGTCCATGATCTGGCCGCCGATGACGTCCGCGGTCATCGCCAGGGTGGCCGAGTTGGTGGACACGCCGACCCCGGGGATCGCCTTCAGTTGGTTGACCAGGGCAACGGTCTTGGCGGACTGTTTGCCGGGCTGCAGGACGACCTGCAGACGGTCGGTCGGCAGGTCCGCGCCGATGCTCTGGACCTGGGCCGAACCGGACCTGTCGGCCAGCGCCTGCACCTGGGCCTGCAGTTTCGCGAGCGCCTTCTCGCCGCGGGCCACGGTCCGCGGGGTCAGGCCGTGTTCGCGGGCGACCTCGGCGGCCTTGGCGGAGTGCACGTTGACGACCAGCCGGCGGGACGCGTCGAAGAACGCGCCGTCCAGGTTGGCGGTGCCGGCCTTGGCGGTCTCGAGTGCGTCCGCCTTGCTGTGTTCGGCGTCCAGGCGGACCTTGGCCTCGGCCGGGGAGACACCCCAGCTCTTGCCGAGGACGTCGTACACCCCGGGGGTGGGGACGGGAGCGCCGGTCGCGGTCGGCATCGGCGCCAGGGCGGCGGCGCCGAGTCCGAGTACGAGAGCGGCACCTGCGATGGATCTACTGGGGCGGTAAGACCCCTGTCCGGGGCGGTGGGGTGGGCGTAGATAGGACACAGTCACATCCGGTCTCTTCTGGTGGCCTGCCTCAAAGGCCACGGTGGGAGAAGCGTTCGCGCTACGGACGATGACCACAAGTGAACGGAGGGTGATGGTTGGGTGCGACCGCTCCCGTCAAGGGAAAGCATTCGAGACGCAGGCGATCACCCTCGGTCGGCGAGCACTCGACCGAGGGTGATCATTCGTTTCAGCCGACCGGCGCGATCGCGGGACAGGAGGTGCCTCGCCGGGGGACGGTCAGCGACACCAGGTAGGCGTCGACCGCGGCCTGCATGCACGGGCTGGTCGTGTAGTTGCCGTGGCCCCAGCCCTGATAGGTGACCAGTACGCCGGACCGGCCGAGCTGCCGGGCCACGTTGGTGGCCCAGTTGTAGCCCGCCGCGGGGTCGTGGACGCTGTTGACCAGCAGGAGCGGCCGGTCGAGGCCGCGGACCTTCAGTCGGTCCTGCGGGTTGTCCACTTTCGTCGGCGAACCAAGGCAGGTGCTGACGGCCAGCAACGCACCGGGGTACTTCATCTCCGGGTACTTCCAGGCCAGCCGGTCCAGCTCGGCGGCGTACTGCTGATAGTTGCGGATCGGGAGCTTCCAGTCCTGGCAGAAGACCGCGAACGGGTTGGACCGCAGCCCGGTCGGCGTCGGCGGCTTGGTGACGATCGGCGGCTCGCTCTGCTCGAGCTTTTGCAGGTTCGTGGCCAGCATGCGCCAGTCGGGGTTGTAGAAGCCGCGGAACGCCGAGTAGGTCAGGGTGAACGGTGTCAGCGCCGCCTGCGGGTTCTGTGGATCGGGGAGTTCGCCGCGGCCCGCCCGGTCGAGCAGGTCGGCCCAGAGTCCGCGGATGTCCCGGCCGTGCAGGACGCACTCGGTGCTGCCGTCGCACCACTTCACGAACTCGTCGAACGAGTCCTGGGCCGACTCGGCCTGGGTGTCGATGAAGGTCCTCGGACCGAGGCTGTGGTCGACGACGCTCTCCAACACGATCGCGCGGACCTTGCGCGGGAACACCTCGGCGTACTGCTCGCCCAGCAGCGTGCCGTACGAGCTGCCGTGGAAGGTGAGCTGCTGTTCGCCGAGCGCCTGCCGGATCGCATCGACGTCGTGCACGGTCTGCCCGGTGTCGATGTGGTCGTACACGGGTCCGGTGTTGGCGCGGCAGTCGTCGGACAGTTCGCGGTTGTAGCGCAGGGTCCGGTCGAACTCGGCCTGGCTGGTGACCAACGGCGACGGCTGTTTCGCGAGCAGGGCGGCCGAGCACTTCACCGGATTGCTGGCACCGATACCGCGCGGGTCGAGGCTGACGATGTCGAACTTGTCCTGCAGGTTCGCGCTGAACCGGCTCATCCCGGTCTTGATCCGGGAGACACCGGAGTCGCCCGGTCCGCCGGGGCCGAAGACGAGGACCCCGATGCGTTCGCCCGGCATCTTGGCCTGGCGGCGCGCGATGGCGAGACCGAAGGTGGGACCGGCCGGGTTCTTCCAGTCGACGGGCACCTGCAGCGTCGCGCACTCCGAGCCCGCGACGATCTCCGGCTTCTCCTTGCCCACGGCAACACAGGGGGACCACGCCACGGCCGGTGCGCTCCAGGTGGTGGCGGTGGTGGTCGGGCCCGGGGCGGCGGTCGCCGGTACTGCGACGCCGGCCAGGGTGACGCCCAGGACCACTCCCCACGTGGTGGTCCGCAGGCGTCGTACTCGGGTGCTCACGCGAAGGATCTCCTGTCTGAGAGGCAATGCCCCCGATCCTTCGGCAACCGCTGTCCGACGGGCATCAGGTGTGACCCGGGCCCGAACCCCCGATCGCTTTGGGGGACTTGTTAGGGTCACAGTCCTGTTGACGTCCTCCCCGCCCTTGAAGGACGGGGATTCCAGCCACTACGCGGAGGTAGCGGGTTGAGGTTCACGCTTCGGCGAGACCCGTGGTGGTGTCTCTCGGCGTGCGCTGACGGCCCGTCCGGCCGCGATGTTCACTGCCGCGTTCAGATCCGCATTCGCCCGGTGTCCGCAGGCTGCGCACCGGAACACCGCTTGGCTCTCGCGATTCTCCGGTGCGCAGTGCCCACAAACGCTACAGGTCTGCGACGTGTACGCAGGTTTCACTCTCTTGACCCGTCCGGCGGCCTTGTGCTCCAGGCGCTGGACGAGCAGTCCCCACCCGTTGGCGAGGATGCCGCGGTTGAGTCCGGCTTTGGCCCGGCGACGGTTCGGCAGGTACCTCCCTGGTCGTCCGGGGTCGGGTTTGGGCTTGGGTCGCCGGGTCATCTGGGGGATCCGCAGGTCCTCGACGCGGATCACGTCGAACCGTCGGGCGAGGTCGGTGCTGGTCTTCTCCACCCAGTCCTTGCGCCGGTCGGCGGCCCGGGCGTGGAGCTTGGCGATCGCGGCCTTCACCCGCCGACGACGCTTGGAGCCGCGCCGGCAGCGGGCCAGGCGACGTTGCAGCTGCTTGAGCCGTGCCTGCTCGCGGTCCGTCAGCCCGGGGCAGGTCAGGAGTTCCCCGGTGGACAGGGCCGCCGAGACGGTGACGCCGCGGTCCACCCCGACGACCTCCCCAGTGCCGGGTGCGGGGATCGGCTCCGGGATGGCGGCGAAGGCGATGTGCCAGCGACCGATTCGGTCGCGGGTGACGCGGTACGACTTCGCGTCGGGAACGGGTCGGGAGAGCCGGAACCGGACTCGGCCGACCTTCGGCACGTTCACCACGGCCCACTTCCGGTTCCGCCTGACGATCCGGGACGCCTGCTGGCCGACGATCCGGAATCCCTCGTGCCGCCCGGCCTTGCGCCAGGTCGGCCGCTGGTGGGTGCCTGCGTAGAAGTTCGTGACGGCCTGGTGGAAGTCGCGCAGCGCCTGTTGTTGCACGGTCTGCGATCCGGCCCGCAGCCAGTCGGACGCGGCCCTGGCCTCGGTCAGTTGCCGGGCCTGCTCCACGTACCCGGGTGTCGCGCCCTTGTCGGGGGTCCACATGGACCATTGCTCGAGAGCCAGGTTGTACACGTACCGGGCCTGCCTGCACTGTTCCAGCAACGCGGCCTGCTGCGTGGGAGTCGGGTACAGCCGGTATCGGGACATGCCACGAATCCAATCAGCCGGGACCGACAGTCCCCGATCCCCGAAGGGAGACAGTCGCGGTCCTCCTCTCAAGGACGGGGTTCCCCCGCGACCATTTCTGATGACCGAGACCGCCGCAGTAGTCGAAGCCCCGGCCGGATCCAGGCATGCGACCTGGTTCCGCATCGTCGCCATCGCCGAAGCCGTGTCCTGGACCGGCCTGCTGATCGGCATGCTGTTCAAGTACGTGCTGTCCGACAACGAGATCGGGGTGCAGATCTTCGGCCCGATCCACGGCGGCATCTTCATCGCCTACGTGCTCACCGTGGCCGTGGTCCGCAAGCCGCTGCGCTGGACCTGGCCGACCACGTTGCTGGCCCTGGCCGCGAGCATCCCGCCCCTGTTCACCTGGTTCTTCGAGCTCTGGGCGAACCGCACCAACCGGCTCGGCTAACGGCCGCATCCCTTGCAGGGCTTGCGGGTCCGCAGGTAGTACCCGTACGCCGCGGCCGCGAGCCCGAGACCCCAGACGAAGTACGACGGGACCGCCACCCAGAAGAAGCTGTCGGGCAGTCCCATGTCGCCGTAGACCGCCTTGCCCTGCACGGCCGCCACGATCATCTGGATCAGGCCGACCCCGAAGTACGCCGTGATCCCGGCGCCTAGTCCGGCCCCTGGGAGCAGCAGCATCCAGCGCGGGAAGACGTTGCCGAGACGGAGGACCAGGAGAAGCGGCAGCGCGATACCAGCGAGCAGGAAGCCGACCTCGAACAGGACCACGGCCAACCCAGCGTCGTACGGCATGGCGTCGAAGCCGACCACGGCCTGCGCGGCAAGTCGGGCGAGGCATCCCGCGACAGCCAGCAAAGCGCCCGCCATTGCCCAACCTGGCGTTGAGTTGACGCGAGCCCGTCCGGTGCAGCGCAGGCAGCTCGGATCGAGTCGGCGTTGTCGAGCCAATGCGGTCCCGGCCAGCAACGCGGCACCGGCGAGCGCACCGAAGCGGCTGAGCATGCCGAACAGATCGAAGGGGATCCCCAGACCGGGCAGCACCCCACCGACCACGTCCAGCAACGCGAACCCCGACACGGCGACCCAGCCCGCGGCCAACGCCCACAACAATCCGATCAGCACCCGCGAACGCGGCCACCGCGCCAGCGCGACGACTCCGGCCACGCTCAAGACGCAACCGGCCACCGAGATCCAATCGGGAATCAGCAGGTCACGACCTGGAAGCTTCCAGTCCGGCGCATGCCCCGCGGCGAACCACAGACGCACCCCGCCGTACGCCGCGGCCCAGCCGACGGCGAGACGGGGCGCCCACTCCATCCACCGTGGGGCAACCTGTCCGACGTTCGCCGTCCGCACGATCGTTGTCATGTGGACAGCCTTGTCCGCAAGGCAGGTCCGGCGGATCACTCGCGGGAGGGAACGGCCTCCATCGCCGGATTGACGCGCGCGCCCGGTCCGCCGTACGGTCGCGGCGTCCGACACAACAGCACAGCAGCCGCATGAACCCGTGCGGGAGAGACCCGGGCCTGACCCGGGCGCCGTAGGAGCAACTCTCCCCAAGAATCTCTCAGGCACCTTCACCGTACGGGCGAGGCACCTCTGGAAGGCCGCACGCCTGACAGAGCGGGGAGGCACCAATCGGTCAACGACGACCGGAAGGGTTCCCTCCACATGGCGATCAGCGTTTTCGATCTGTTCAGCATCGGGATCGGCCCGTCGAGCTCCCACACCGTGGGCCCGATGCGAGCCGCCCGCACCTTCGCCCTCGGCCTCGCCGGCGACGGTCTGATCACCAGTACTACGGCCGTCGAGTCCCAGTTGTTCGGTTCACTCGGCGCGACCGGGCACGGTCACGGCAGCAACAAGGCGGTCCTGCTCGGTCTCGAAGGCGAGGACCCGGAGACCGTCGACACCCGCGCGGTCGACGCCCGGGTGGAAGGGATTCGGTCCGCCGGCCGGCTCCAGCTCGCCGGCGAGCACGAGATCGCGTTCGACGAGAACACCCAGCTGGTGATGCATCGGCGCAAGACGTTGCCGTACCACCCGAACGGGATGACCTTCCGGGCCCTGGATGCGGCCGGCGAGGTGCTGCGCGAGCGGACGTACTACTCGGTCGGCGGTGGGTTCGTGGTCGACGAGAAGGCCGCGGCCGGGGACCGGATCGTGCCGGACCGGACTCCGTTGAAGTACCCGTTCCTGTCCGGTGCCGAGCTGCTCGACCGATGCCGTGAGGCGCAGTTGCCGATCAGCGAGGTGATGCTGGCGAACGAGCTGGCCTGGCGGACCGAGTCCGAGATCCACGAAGGTCTGCTGCACATCTGGCAGGTGATGCAGGACTGCGTGCAGGAGGGGTGCGAAACCGAGGGCGTGCTGCCGGGTGGGTTGAAGGTGCCGCGCCGGGCGTACTCGTTGCACCAGAAGCTCATCCGCGATCCGTGGTCGACGGATCCGCTCAAGGTGATGGACTGGGTCAACCTGTTCGCGCTCGCGGTGAACGAGCAGAACGCGTCCGGCGGCCGGATCGTCACCGCGCCGACGAACGGTGCCGCCGGCATCATTCCTGCGGTGCTGCACTACTACCGGCGATTCGTGCCCGGGGCAACGGATGACGGCTCTGTCCGGTTCCTGCTGGCGGCCGGCGCGATCGGCGTTCTCTACAAGGAGAACGCGTCCATCTCCGGCGCCGAGGTCGGTTGCCAGGGCGAGGTCGGGTCGGCCTGCTCGATGGCGGCGGCCGGGCTGTGCGAGGTGCTCGGCGGGACCCCGGAACAGGTGGAGAACGCGGCCGAGATCGCGATGGAGCACAACCTCGGGCTGACCTGCGACCCGGTCCGCGGGCTGGTCCAGATCCCGTGTATCGAGCGGAACGCGATGGCGTCGGTGAAGGCGATCAACGCGGCCCGGATGGCGATGCACGGCGACGGCGTCCACGTGGTCACGCTGGACAAGGTGATCAAGACGATGCGCGAGACCGGCGCGGACATGAAGGTCAAGTACAAGGAGACGTCACGCGGTGGCCTGGCCGTCAACGTGATCGAGTGCTGACGGATCCTCGACGTGCGCGTTGTGCCCGAGCCCGGGCAGCGTGATCACCCGATCGTGCAGTTCGGCGAGCTCGGCGTCGGTGTTCATCGGGTCGAGTTCGCCTCGCGCGAGTACTACGTCCGCCTTGGCGTCGCGGATCAGGCGGGACATGTTCGGCGCGCCAACTCCGAACGCTCTTGGGTCGAGGGCCAGCCGCCAGCGACCGTCCTCTTGTTTGAGTCCGTGGTCGACGGTATCGCTTTGCGGGTCGATGAGGTCCTGCAGCCCGGAGATGCGCAGGTACCGCGCGGCCGCGTCGTCGCGGGTGTCGAAGTACGTGACCGGTTTGGCGGCCAACGCGGCGGCCTTCGCCAGGTCGTCGTCGGACCAGGTCACCTTCACGCCCAACGCGATCACCCGATCCACCTGTACGCCGTACCGGCCGCCGGCGAGTTCGAGTGCGATGACCCCGCCGAGTGAGTGGCCGACGATCGTGAGCCGGTCGGGCAGGGTTCCGGCCAGGGTTTTGGCCAGGGCGGCGGCGATCGACTCGAAGGAGTAGGCGGGGAGTGGTTCGGCGGTGCCGTGGCCGGGGAGGTCGGGGGCGATCACGTCCTCGCGCTGCCAGCCGTCCCACACCCGGTTGGTCGCTCCGAGGCCATGCAGCAACAAGGTCGTCATCGCAGCAGATTGGCACAGCCCGACCCCGGTCGCTCGCTCGGCTGGCGAGCCGCTCATCACTCATCGCATCGGCGGCGTCGCACCCTGCTGACGGCCTGTGGGGCGAATTGGTGAATATCGTTCCAAGGACTGTTTGAAACAGCTCGGTTCGCGCTACTGTCCACGACTTGTGAGGCTGTTCTCCGAGGAAAAACAGGCAGAACACCGCCGGCCCTGGCTGAGGAGCGAGAAGGGCCGCCGGATCGCGGTGTTCATCGCCGTGCCGTTGGGTGCCTATGCCGTGCTGGCCGTTGTCGGCTTGCTCGGCGGACCGACGCTGCCGCTGATCCCGCTGCCCGATCGGGGTGGCGCCGAGGTGATCAGCCCGGTCGCCGGACCGCCGCCGTCCCGCTCCACCGACCGGGTCTACCCGCCCATCCCGGCCGAGACCCCGCTCCCGTCGACGACGCTCCCGACCTCCACGCCGACCGACGAGCCGACCGGCCAACCGACCGGCGACCCGTCGGGCCCGGTCACGGTCGGCTCCGCCGATCGCCCGACGCGAGCCGACGACCGCCGTACGGTCGTCAGTTCGACCCCTGTGCCGGCCGACGAGCGAACCGTTCCGCCGACTGCTCAGCCGACCAGAACCCCGCCGAGCACAACGCAGCCCACCAGGCCGACGACCACGACCACCACCCAGCCGCCCACCACCCCGTGGACGCCATCACCCACCCCCACCCAGCCAACGGGCGACCCCGATCACCAGGACCCAACCCTCGGCGACGTCCTCCGCGCACTACTGGGCGGCCTGACCCCGTAGCTCGCACATGTATCACCATTGAGCCATTTCCAACCTGATGGTGCAGGTCAGTGGCGTGGTGAAGGTCAGTAGCCGAGTCAGGGGCCAACTCGACCCCAGGCCGGCAGGCCCTGCTCGCCCTGGCCCACCTGCGCAACGGCGACACCCTCACCCGCCTGCACCAGGCGATGACCACCGACCCTGGTGATGAGTTGTCGCGCCCGCACCCGTCATACCTACGACGGGACACGACGAGGCGGAAGGATGACGTGATGAGTGCGGACACGTGGCTGGAGGAGCTGGGCGTGAGCGGTCTGGGCGAGGTCGACGAGCCGGCGTTCTCGGGGCTGGCGGAGCGGCACCGGCGGGAGTTGCACGTGCACTGCTACCGGATGCTCGGGTCGTTCGAGGACGCCGAGGACACCGTGCAGGAGACCTTCCTCCGTGCCTGGCGGCGGCGGGAGACCTTCGAGGGGCGGTCGACGTTCCGGGCCTGGCTGTACCGGATCGCCACCAACGCCTGCCTGGACCTGCTCGCCAAGTGCCGCCCGGAGCCCGCGACCGGCGGCGAGGTGCTGTGGCTGCAGCCCTACCCGGACCGGCTGCTCGACGAGCTGCCCGCGGGCGACGCGGACGAGCCGGAGACCGTCGCCGTCGCGCGGGAGACGATCGAGCTCGCGTACGTGGTCGCCGTCCAGCATCTCGCGCCGCGCCCGCGAGCCGTGCTGATCCTGCGGGACGTGCTCGGCTGGCCGGCGAAGGACGTCGCCGAGCTCCTCGGGGACTCCGTCAACTCCGTGAACAGCGCGCTGCAGCGGGCCCGCGCTGGCATGCGGGAGCACCTGCCGGCCGAGCGGCAGGACTGGACCGGCGGCGAGGATGACGCCGCGACGCGCGACCTGGTGCGCCGCTTCACCGACGCCAGTGTGGCCACGGACATCGGCAGGCTCGCCGCCATGCTGCGGGACGACGTCCGCTGCTCGATGCCGCCCACGCCAGGTCTGTACGTCGGGCGCGACGCGGTGGTGAACAGCTGGGTCGAGGACGGGTTCGAGGGCATGACGGGCCTGCGCGGCGTCCTCACCTCCGCCAACCGGCAGCCGGCCGTCGCCTTCTACCTCTGGCAGCAGCGGGAGGGCGCGTACCTGCCGCTGACGATCGACGTCCTGCGCGTCACCGGCGGGGCGATCACCGAGATCATCACGTTCCACGCCGACCAGTTCCCGCGATTCGGGCTGCCGGAGCGCCTGCCGGCGGACGGCACATGAGCAGCATGAATGACACCGGGGTCGTCGCGGGCCCGGCATCGGGCCAGACCAGCCACACCCACCGACTCCGGGGGCTCGCCGGCACCGGCCTCGTTGCCACGCTCGCAGCGATGGTGGCCACCACCCTCGCCGCTGCGCTTGCCCAGGCCGTTGGCGTCGACTTCGAGGTCCCCGATGGTGGCGAGACGATCCCGTTGTCCGGGTTCGCCGTGGTGACCGGCTTCTTCTCGGTCGTGGGCATCGTCATTGCCGTCGCTCTTCGTCGTTGGAGCGCTCGCCCCGCCAAGCGATTCGTGTGGACGGCAGTGTCGCTGACCGCGATCTCGTTGGTCCCGCCCCTCCTCTCCGGGGCAAACACCGCCACCACCACCGCCCTCCTCGGGCTACACCTCGTCGCTGCGACGGTGATGATCCCCACCCTGGCGCGGAGCCTCCGCACCCGGACCGATTGATGATCCGCATCGGGACAACGCGTGGAGCGGCGCGGCGGCTTGAAGGTCCGCTCCCGCAAGCCAAGCCGTGACTTCCCGTCAGTAGGCGTCTACCTCGCTGGTCGAGGCGTTGCCCAGGAAGGTGGGCTGGAGGTCGATCTGCCAGCCTTCGTTGCGGTTGAAGCCCTGGTCGAACTTCTGGAAGGAGCAGTCGGAGGAGAACTGGCGGCGCTTCGGGTTCCAGTCGGTGCCGCCCTTGAAGTAGATGTGGTACTTGCCGCCGATCCGGTTCACGGTGGCGGTCTTCTTCGCCTGCACGTACATCATCACGTGCGGTGTCCTGGGCGGCTTGCCGTCGGTGACGATCGAGACTGCGACGTCCTTGTCGGTGCCGTTCTTCACCTGCAGGCGACCGAGGCCGCGGGAGCCGGAACGGACCAGGATGTCGCCGTTCGACGGGCGCTGGTCGGCCGGTTCGGGGCCGACGTCCGGCAGCGTCGTACCGAATCGCAGGCCGAACCTGCGCAGTGCCGTGATCGCGGCGGCCAGGTCGGCTTTGAGCTTCCGCTGCACAGCCTGGGACGTGTAGACGACCCCACCGCACTTCGCGTCGCCTTCGATGCCGTCGGTGGCGGACAGCGCGGCCGACGCAGCCCGCAAGCGGGCTTGCAGAGTCTTGTTTGCCGGGATCACATTGGCCTGCAGCCGGAGCTGGCCGACCGCGAACGACTCCTCGCTCAGGGTGCTGGTGAGGGCTCCCACCGCCTGGTTCAGGTTCTCGCCGCTCTTCGCCGAGGTCAGCAGCGCGACGTCGGCGGCGATCTTGCGATCCAGATCGCTCAGGACAGCCTGGTACTGCGCTCCGGTCAGCGGGCCGGTCGTCGTGGGCGGAGGTGAAGCCGACGTGGTGGTGGTTGACGCAGTCGGCGTGGTCTGAGTCGGCGTGGTCGACGACTGCGTGGTCGATGGTGCGGCGTCGTCGCCCGAACCGCCGCAACCGGTCGCAAGACCGATCACGGCCAGGCTGACGGTGAAAGACAGGATCTTGCGCAAAGTAACCCCCCAGGTCATGAGAATCCCCTTGCCGCAAGCCTATGCGGCAAGGGGATCCTCAGCGACTCATCCTCCGCCTGTCGTCAGCGTCGAAAGCGCAACGCTTCCTCAGCCTCAGCAGCGGTTTCTCAGCCGAAGGACGGCTTCTCAGCCGAAGGTGCGGGCCGGGCAGCCGATCACCTTGACGGTCACGGGTCCGTCGGTGGTGACATTCAGCTCGGCGTCGCAGTCGACCTTGGCCTGCTGCGGGGCGATCGTCACCGTGCGGATGTTCTGCGCGGTGATGTCGAGCCGGTTCTGCACCGGTGCGCTGACGGGCGCGGGCTTGGTCCGGTGTTCGGTCGTGAAGAGGTTGATCGGAACCGTCGACCCGGTCGCTGTCCCGACCCCGGTGACGACCGGTGCGGCTGCCGCGTCCTTCAGCCCGAACCCGTGCGACTTCACGTCGATGGTGCCGAGCTCACCCGTCCGGTTCTGGATGTCGCTGAGCCAGTACGCGTGATCCCCGACCAGCCCGGACTCAGGATCGTCCATCGCGGGGTTCCGTACGTAGGTCACGTGGAACAGATCGCGCACCCCACGCATGTCGCCAAGCCAGTCGGTCAGCACCTTCCAGGTCGCGTTGGCACACATCACCACGTGATCCGACGAAGCGCCGAGCCAGCTGTCGAACTTGAAGTCGTACTGCCCACCCGCGATGTACGCCGTGGCCCGTTCGCGCGGGATGTTGTAGGGGATGTAGTTGTCGGGCAGACCGGCCCACTCCAGCACCGGCTGGTTCCGCCGGGACGGGAGCAACGGGGTCAGCCGGGATCCCGGTTCGTGCTGGGTCGCTGTGTCCACCGGCAACGTGTCGGCGATGCCGTTGATGCCTGGGAACGACGGCGCCATGTTCAGCCCGTCGCAGATGAACGCCTTGCTGAACACGTCCGGGAACTGCAGCGACAACTTGTTCGCGCCGTACGCGCCACTGGAGAAACCACTCATCACGGTGCGCGCCGAATCCAGTCCGATGGAACGCCGCGCATCGGCGATCACCTCGAACACCGATGTGCCGGAACGGCCGTAGTACCAGTTGTCGTTGCCGCGACCGTCGACGGAGATCACCACGGTCGGAGCCGACGTGCGGTTCGCGACCTGGTGGAAGAGGTCCCTGTCACCAGCAGGGAGCAGCTCGAGTGTGCCGGGGTCGCCGACCTGGTCGTTGGCGCTCTGCGCGTAACCGGGCGTCCAGATCATGCTGGCGTAACCGTTCGCCGGTTTGGGCAGGGCCGGGACGTAGGCGACGTACCGCTGCAGCCGGCCGGGCAGGTCCGAAACACAGTCGTCCCGGCAGATCCAGCCGAACTGGACGCTCGGTGTGCCCTCGCCGATGGTCGTGGCGCCGTTCTGCTGGGTGAAGGATCCGAGCGGCGGCTGGCCCGGGTCGGTCGGCAGCCGACGGCCTTGCCGCACTTCGCTGTGCGACGCGTAGAGCCGGTTCATGTAACCGGAGGTGGGCACGCCCTCGGGGTTGCCGGTCAGCTCGTCGTTGGTCTTCTGCTGGAGCTTGGCGAAGTCGACGGTCGCCGCGAACCGGCTGATGTCGCCGCTCGCCAGCGTGGTCTTCTGCAGGTCGTTCCGCCACGGCGAGTTGAACGGTTCCTCGTGCCGGAAGGCGACATCGAAGTACGCCGACGGCCGTAGTCCCGCGGTCAGGGCGCCGCCCGGGGTATCGGCATCTGCGATTGCCTGGGGCAACAGGAACTTGTTGGTCGCGCGGTTCCAGAGCCCCGTCGCCGCTGCCACCCGGACGCTTCGGGTGCCGGGGTCGAAGGCGCTGTGCGGGACGCGGACCTCGACCTGACGGCGTTCGACGTCGACCGTCACCGCGGGGGTCGCGGGGAGGGTCGCGCCGGTCGCCCCGTCGATCACGTCGGCGGTGCTTCCGTGCACGGTGACGAACTTCTCGCCGCGCAGCTTGGTGTTCGCGCCGTGTGGCGCCTCGCGTGGCAGCAGGGAGTTGCCCAGGGCAATGGTCGTGCCGACCAGTTCCGGGTCGATCATCGTGTTGTAGGTGATCCGGAACGCCGTCGCGTCGGCGAGCGGCTTGACCCGTACTTCGACCAGGTCCGCCGCGTTCGCGCGGTACACCGGGTTGGTCGGATACGTGTACGCGAACGTCAGCGAGTGTTCCGGCCAGTTGGTCTTGATCAGTTGCGCGCCCTGGTCGTCGTACACACATCCCTGGTGCACGTACTCGCCGGCGCGGTAGGCGCTGGTGTGGCAGATCATCGTGGGTTTCGCCTGCCAGATGCCGGTGTTCTGCAACTGGGGTGCGTCCGGCGCCGGTGCGTTCAGTACGGCGGGTCCGGCGGCAACCGGGACGGCCGCGACGGCGGGATCGACCGGGGCGGTGGGGTGGGGAAGGAATCCAATACCGCCTGAGGCGGGTTGGGCGAGCCAGGCGAGTAGGCCGCCGGCCGCCAGCAGGGCAAGGGTCGAATGGACAGGTCTCATCGGCTGTGCCTCCAGAGAGCACGTGGTCGAGTCAGCCGCACGTGCGACCGGGGCCGGCGAGCGCACGAGCGTTACGAGCCTCTGGATTGAACGCCATTTGTACGCCGCTCGTCAAGAATCTGACACATTAAAGCGCGGCGAGTCGGTTTGGCTGAGTGGTCAGGCAACCCGCTCGGCGCTCGCGGTGACCTCGCTGAAGAACCGGTCGGCGGGTTCCTTCAATGCCTCGTGGGCCTGCAGGAACAGCTCGTGCGCCTCGCGGCCGTGCCAGCCCGCCGGCAGCAGTTCCTCAGGCAGATCGGGATCGCGGAACGGGAACATCCGGTAGTCGTGCACGAGTTGCATCCGCTCGACGAGCGCCTGCTGGGCCGGCACACTCCCGGCCCGATAGGCCTTCATCCGCGGCCGGTACGAGCGGAGCAGCTCGGCGTAGTCGGCGTCGAGCGAGCCGAGATCCCAGCAGCGCGCGGCCATCTCGCGGTCGCGGGACAGGCCGGATGACGAACACTGCAACAGGTCCAGCTGGATTGCGGGCTGGTCCGCGAAATGCTCCTGCACCTCGGTCAGCCGGTCGTGCGGGCTCACCCAGGTCGACGATGCCAGCGGGCCGAAACCCAGCCAGGCGAGCTCCTTGCGGAGTTCCTCGCGAAGCGCGCGTTCGCTCTCCGGAACGGAGTAGATCACCATCGACCACTGCCGGTTCCACGGGTCGCGGGAGCGTTCGAAGATCCTGGTCCGGCCTTCGTCGAGGAGTCGCCAGCTGCGATCGTTCAGCGCGTAGACCGTCTCCCGCCCGTCCCGTCGGGTGTCGAACCAGCCCTCCCGGCGCAACCGGGCCATCACCACGCGGACGGTGCTCTCGCCGATGTCGAAGCAGTCCAGCAGTGCGGTGAGGGTGCGCAACCGCACCTCGCCGCCGCGGTAGCGGATGTAGTCGCCGAAGAGGTCGAAGACGATCGACCGTGGCTTCATGGCGTCTCCTCGGATTCGGTCCCAGCGGGTCGGCGTGCTCATTTTCGCATCACACCGGCCTCGCGGACGTCATGTGGGTGACGCTGGTCCCTGGCTGACAACGTCGGCCTCCTCCACGGTAGGGGTTTTCCCGGCCTCTGATAACAGCTTACATGTGTCAAACTCTTGACGGTCGTCGCGGTTTAGTCCTAGCTTCTGTGACATCCACGTTTCGCCCGGCAGGAATCGAGGGCCCAGATGTCCAGTCCGTCCAATGCCACCACCGGCGCCCGTACCGGCCTGTGGGTGGTGGCCATCTGTTTTGTCACGATCGTCTTCGACGGTTACGACCTGATCGTGTACGGCGCAGTGGTGCCGTCGTTGCTGCAGTACCCTGAATGGGACCTCACTCCCGGTCAGGCCGGTGCGATCGGCAGTTATGCGCTGACCGGGATGGTGATCGGGACGTTGTGCGTCGGCGCGCTCACCGACATCGTCGGGCGGCGCAAGATCATGGTTGCCAGCATCATCTGGTTCTCACTCGCGATGGGAGCGACCGCGATGGCGCCGAGTGCCGAGGTGTTCGGCATCCTCCGGTTCGTCACCGGTCTCGGCCTCGGCGGTGTGGTCCCGACGGCGATCGCCCTCACCGTCGAGTACGCGCCGCCACACCGCCGGAACTTCAACAACGCGCTGATGTTCTCCGGGTTCTCGCTCGGCGGCGTGCTGGCCGCGGTGCTGGCGATCAACCTGGTCCCGACCAACGGCTTCCGGATCATGTTCTGGATCGGGATGGCGCCGCTCGTCCTCGTACTGCCGCTCGCCCTGAAGTTCCTGCCCGAGTCGGTGAGCTTCCTGCAGGCTCGTGGCCGGCATGACGAAGCCGCGACACTGGCCGCGAAGTACGGCGTACGGCCTGAACCGGTCGCGCTGGAGAAGAGCAGCAAATGGAGTGCGTTGGCCCTGCTTTTCGGCAAGAACCACCTGGCCGCGACGATTCTGTTCGGGGTGGCGAGCTTCTTCGGCCTGTTGCTCGTCTATGGCCTGAACACCTGGCTGCCGCAGATCATGCGTCAGGCCGGCTATCCGTTGGGGTCGTCGCTGAGGTTCCTCCTGGTGCTGAACGTCGGCGCGATCGTCGGTGCCCTGGTGGCGTCGACGGTGGCCGACCGGATCGGCTCCAAGGTCGTCACCACCACGGCCTTCGCGTTGGCCGCGGTGTCGATCTACCTGCTCAGCGCCAGCCCGGCTGCGTTCGCTCTGTATCTGCTGATCGCGGTCGCCGGTCTCGGTACAGTCGGAACGCAGATCCTGGTCAACGGATATGTCGCGACGCACTACCCGGCGAGCAGTCGTGCCACCGCCCTCGGCTGGTCGCTGGGGGTCGGCCGGCTCGGCGCGATCGTCGGTCCGCTGTTCGGTGGCTGGGTGCTCGACTCCGAACTCAGTCTCGACTGGAACTTCTACGGCTTCGCAGTCCCCGCCGTCCTCGGTGCCCTGGTGATCGCAGCGGTGCCCCGGACCAACCGTGAACCACGCCCCGAGCCCGTTCTGGGTACCACTCCCCAGACGACCCAAGCCTGAGCCTCCAGATCACCCAAGCCTGACGAAGGATCGACATGACGATGAGGATCGCCTGTGTAGGTGGCGGACCCGGCGGCCTGTTCCTCGCCACTCTGGTGAAGGCGGGGAACCCGTCGGCCGAGGTGACCGTGTTCGAACGGAATCGTGCGGACGACACTTTCGGCTTCGGCGTGGTCTTCTCGGACGCCACGCTGGCCGCCATCCACGCGGCGGACCCCGTGGTCCGGGACGCGCTGAGCGAGCACGGCATGCACTGGGACGCGATCGAGGTCCGGCTCAAGGGTGAGCGGTATCGCTGCGGCGGCAACGGGATGGCGGCGATAGCCCGCAAGACGTTGCTTGGGGTGTTGCAGGAGCGCGCTTCACAAGTCGGAGTGGACTTGCGATTCGAAAGCGAGGTCGAGCTCGACGATCTGCGGGACTACGACCTGGTGGTCGCCGCAGACGGCGCGAACTCGCGGATCCGGGAGCGGCTGGCGGGCGCGCTCGGACCGAGTGCGGAGACCGCCACGGCGAAGTTCATCTGGTTCGGTACGACGTACGCGTTCGACGGGCTCACCTTCGTCCACGAGCGCGGGCCGGACGGGGTGTTCGCGGTGCACGGGTATCCGATCAGCCCTGACGTGAGCACGTTCATCGTGGAGACGGACCAGAACTCATGGCGGGCGGCCCGGCTGGACGAATTCGATGTGGCCCAGCCGCCGGGGCCGAGCGACCTGAAGTCGAAGGAGTACCTGGAGAAGCTGTTCGCCGAGCAGATCGACGGGCATCCCCTGCTGGTGAACAACTCGCGCTGGGGAAACTTCCGGACCAGACGGACCGGGAGTTGGTCCGCCGGCAACGTCGTCCTGCTCGGGGATGCCGCCCACACCGCGCACTTCTCGGTCGGCTCGGGGACGAAGATGGCGATGGAGGATGCGGTCGCGTTGGCCGCCGCATTGGTTGCTCATCCGGACGATCTCGGTGCCGCGCTCACGGCGTACGAGGAATCGGCGCGGCCTTCGGTGGAGAAGATCCAGGGGTCGGCGCGGCCGAGTCTGTCCTGGTGGGAGCACTTCGGTCGGTACCACGACACGTTGGAGCCTTGGCAGTTCGCGTTTCACTTCCTGACCCGGAGTATCAGCGGCGGGAAGCTGGCGCGGCGCGATCCCGGGTTTGTCGAGCGGACTCGTGCCGCGTGGGTTGCCGCGGAGGGGAGTGGGCCGTTGCGCACGCCGTTCCGGTTCGGTGGGGTTGCGGTGCCGGGGCGGCTGGTGCAGGTGTCGCTGACTGACGACGGTGCGGTAGTTGGCGGGGTTCCGCTGGTTGCCGAGCCGCGGGAGGGGATGGGCGCGCGGTCGTGGGGTCTGTGGTTGGAGGCACCTCAGACCGAAGCGGAGTTGCCTGGTGCGTTGGCGTCGCTGAACGCGGGTGTGACGGCTGGTCCCGCTCTGGTTGGCGTCCATGGTGGGTCGCGGCTGACGCGCACGTTGCTGGCGGAGGAGGCGCGGCTCGCGACCGGTACGTCGGCGCTGGTGATCGACGACGATCTCGACCTCGACCAGGCCGAAACCCTGGTCCTGTCCGGCCGCGCCGATCTGGTGGGGCGGACCGGCGGTCTGTCCGGTGGCGCCGACCTGGATGGGCGGAGCGGATGACGGGTCTCGAGGCGCAGCGCGGATTTGGTGGGGTGGAGCGGATGACGGGTCTCGGTGGGTTGTTTGCGCCGCGGGGGATTGCGGTGATCGGGGCGTCGCGGAATCCGGTGAAGCTCGGGTCGGTGATGGCCCGCTCGCTCTCGTCGTACGGCGGGCCGCTCGCGCTGGTGAACTCGCGCGATCCCGGGATGCATGGGTCCGTGGCGGAGGCGGTCGACGTACTTGGTGCGCCGATCGACCTTGCCGTGGTGTGCGTGCCGGCGCCGGCCTGTGCGGATGCGGTCGCCGAGGCAGCCAAGGCCGGGGCGACTGCAGCGTTGGTTTGCGCGGGTGGATTCGCCGAGTCCGGTCATGAGGATCACCAACAGGCATTGGCCGATGTGGTCGAGCGGTACGGCATCCGGCTGCTCGGACCGAACACGTCTGGCTTCCTGGTTCCAAAAAGCAAGCTGACTGCAAGTTTCGTACCGAGTGCTGCCCAGGTGCCTGCCGGTGGGGTCGCGGTCGTCGCGGCCAGTGGGGGCGTCAACCATGCGGTGTCGTTCCTGCTCGCCGAAGCCGGGTACGGCGTGAGTATCGCGGTCGGCCTCGGCAACAGCGTCGACCTCGGTACCGCGGAGATCTTGGATCACCTGCTGGATCACGCGGACACGACGGCGGTCGCGCTGCACGTCGAGTCGGTCGCCGATGGTTCGCGGCTGGCTGATTCGGTAGCGCGGTTGTCCGTACGAATCCCGGTGGTCGCACTGGTTGTCGGCCGCAACGATGTGGGCGACTTCGCCCGCTCCCACACCGGTTCGCTCGCGACCTCCTGGCGAACGACCCGTGGGGTGCTGCGGCAGGCGGGTGCCGTACTGGTCGATGACGAGCGTCAACTGGTCGACGCCGTCGGGGCGCTGTCGACCGTACGGCTGCCTCCGTCCGCGGATCCTGGCGTGGGGATCGTGACCGCTCAGGCAGGACCTGGTCTGCTGCTTCTGGATCGGTTGCGCGATGGCGAGATCCGGATTCCCATGCTGGCCGGGTCGACGCGGGAGCGCTTGGGTGAACTGCTTCCGCCGATGACGTACCAGGAGAATCCGGTCGACACGGGGCGTCCGGGGCCCGAGTTCGGCGACGTGGTCGGGGCGGTGGCTGCGGACGAGTCGGTGGAGTTGGTTGCCGTCTATGCGTTGACCGAGCCCGACAACCTCGATCTGGTGAGCGAACTCTCCCGAGTCGGCGACACGGGTCCTACTGTGGTCGGCGTGGGCGGTTCCAGCGAGGACGTCGCCGTGGTCCGGGCCGGACTTCGCGACCGCGGCTACGCGGTCGGCACCAGCCCGGCCGCGGTAGCCAACGCCGTCCGCGCCCTCGTAGACGACGCCCGCACCGCGCACCGCGGTACCCAAGGCGACGTCCACGCCCTGGCGGATGACGCCCGCACCGCGCACCGCCGTACCCAAGGCGACGTCCACGCCCTGGCGGAAGACGCCCGCACCGCTCACCGGCGTACCTATGTGCCCGGCGAGCCGGAGGCGGCGGGGGCGGAGGCCCGGGCGGGGTTGGAAGACGCCCGCACCGCGCACCGCCTTCCCCAAGCCCCCAACGACCCGCAGCCGGCGGTGCCGCAGGACCCCGCGCGGGGTCTGGTGGGTGGGCCGTGGGATGAGGATGAGGCGAAGGGTGTGCTCGACGGGCTCGGGATTCGTACTCCTGCTCGGGTGCGGTGCGAGTCCATTGATGCGGCGTTCGACGCGTTGGTGGAGTTTGGTGGTCCGGTTGCAGTGAAGTTGCTGGATGCAAGCGTGCTGCACAAGACGGAGATCGGTGGAGTTCACCTGGGGATCCAGAGCCGGGACGAACTGGCCGACGCGTTGGAGCAGCTCGAGCGAGCGGGCGCCCAACGGTTCCTGATGGAGGCGATGGCGGCACCCGGCGTCGACCTCATCGTCGGCGCGCGGCGCGATCCGGTCTTCGGGCCGGTGGTGCTCGTCGGACTGGGTGGTGCGGCGGCCGAGGCGCTGGCCGACGTCGCGGTTCGCGCCGTACCACTGTCGATGGCCGAAGCGGAGTCGATGCCGGACGAACTGCTCGGGCGGGCGCTGCTCGACGGCTGGCGCAACGGTCCCGTGCTCGACCGCTCCGAGCTTGCCCGCATGGTACGTGCGCTCGGTCAGGTGCTGATCGATACCCCGAACGTTGACGAGATCGAGATCAACCCCCTGCGGCTGACCCGCGACGGACTCGTCGCCCTGGACGCCGTGATCACCGCCAACGATGCCCACGACCGGGCCTCCGGTCGGGAGGAGATGTGATGGTCACCCCGATCGCCGATGGCGTCGTGCCCTGGCCCGCCGAGTACGCCGAGCGCTACGTCGCGGCCGGCTACTGGGAGGGCCGGAGTCTGCCGCACCACATCTGGCAGCAGGCCGACCGGACCCCCGACAAGGTCGCGCTGGTCGATGGCGACCTCCGGCTCACCTACGCCGAACTCGTGGCGCGCGCGGACACGGCCGCGACCCGGCTGGTCGAGCTCGGCCTGCGGGCGGACGACCGGATCGTCGTGCAACTGCCGAACGGGTGGGAGTTCGTCGTCCTCACGCTGGCGTGTCTCCGCGCCGGGATCGTGCCGGTGATGGCGCTGCCGGGGCATCGGCATCACGAGCTCTCCTACCTGACCGAACACGCCGAGGCGGCCGCCATCGCCGTACCGGACGAACTGCGCGGCTTCGACCATCAGGAACTCGCCCACCGGCTGGTCGGCGAGGTCCCCACGCTGCAGCACGCTCTTGTTTCCGGACCAAACTTGCAAAAAGCAAGCGTCGACCTACGGGCACTTTGCTCGGGTGGTTCGGGTGGGAGTGACCGGGGGCGGTGGGATGCGGTTGAGCCGGACAGTCGGAGTGTGGCGGTGTTCTTGTTGTCCGGTGGGACGACGGGGTTGCCGAAGCTGATCGCGCGGACGCATGACGACTACACGTACAACGCCAAGCGCAGCGGCGAGGCGTCCGGTATGGACGAGGACACCGTCTACCTGGTGACGCTGCCTGCCGGGCACAACTTCCCGCTCGCATGTCCCGGGCTGCTCGGCGCACTCCTCGTGGGCGGCCGCGTCGTGATGCTGCCCAGTCCCGAACCCGAGCGGGCGTTCCGGACGATCGCCGAGGAAGGCGTCACGCACACCGCAGTCGTCCCCGCCGTCGCACAACGCTGGCTCGACTCATACGACGAAGGCCGATGGGACCTGTCGTCGCTGCGAGTGCTGCAGGTCGGCGGTGCCAGGCTCGCGGACGAGGTCGCGCGGAAGATCAAGCCGGTACTCGGTTGCACGTTGCAACAGGTGTTCGGGATGGCCGAGGGGCTGCTCAACTACACCCGGCTGGACGACCCGGACGAGATCATCGTCACCACCCAGGGCCGCCCGATGTGCCCGGACGACGAGGTCGTGGTGGTCGACCCGCTCGGTCGCCCGGTGCCGCCCGGCGAACCCGGATCACTGCTCACCCGCGGGCCGTACACCCCGCGCGGCTACTACAAAGCCGAGCAGCAGAACGCCCGGGCGTTCACCGCGGACGGCTGGTACCGCAGCGGTGACATCTGCCGATTGGTTGCTGGTGGCAACCTGATCGTCGAGGGCCGGGACAAGGACATGATCAACCGCGGCGGCGAGAAGATCTCCGCCGAGGAGGTCGAGAACCTCACCTACATGCTCGACGGCGTCCAGCAGGTCGCCGCGATCGCGATGCCGGATCCGGGCCTGGGCGAACGCGTCTGCCTGTATGTCGTACCGCGGCCCGGCGCCGACGTCACACTGGCCGACGTCCGCCAGTCGATGGAGAACAAGGGCGTGGCCGCGTACAAGTTGCCCGAACGACTGGTGATCTGTGCCGAGCTGCCGACCACCAAGGTCGGCAAGATCGACAAGTCGGCGCTGCGGACGGACATCGCGGCCCGGCTTGAGGAGGAACGCGTACCGATCGACAGGTAGTGTCCGGGCCGCGGGACGGTGGTTACGCCTGCGTGACGCGAGCAAGGCAGCCTGACAGGCGACCACCTCCTGTCGATCGGTACGTCCTTCAGCCGGCAGCAGCGCGAATCACCGCCGCCGGACGAAGGGGAAAGCCAATGTGGCCCTGATGTTCTGACCGGTGAGCATCATCATCACCCGGTCGACCCCGAGCCCGAGTCCACCGGTCGGCGGCATCGCGTACTCGAGCGCACCGAGGAAGTCCTCGTCCAGAGACATCGCCTCGGGATCACCCGCGGCCGCCTTGAGCGACTGCTCGGTCAGCCGGCGGCGTTGCTCGACCGGATCCACCAGCTCCGAGTACGCCGTACCGATTTCCGCGCCGAAGGCAACGAGATCCCATCGCTCGGCCAATCGCGGGTCGGTCCGATGGGCCCGCGTAAGCGGTGACGTCTCCAACGGAAAGTCGATGTAGAACGTCGGCGTCGTGGTCCGCGGTTCGACCAACTCGTCGTACAGCTCCAGCACCAACTCGCCCGCGGACACCTCGAACCCCACATGCACCCCGTGCTCCGAACAGATCTCCTGCAACCGCGAAGCCGGCGTACCAGAGTCGACCTGTACGCCGGTCGCCCGGCTGACCGCGTCGTGCACGGTGACCACTGGCCATTCGCCGGAGATGTCGAGCTCTCCGTCCGCCCGCTGCACCACCGGTTTGCCGAACACCGCGGTCGCCGTCTCGATCAGCAGTTCGCGGGTCAGCTCGCGCATCACGTTGTAGTCGGCGTACGGCTGGTACGCCTCGACCGAGGTGAACTCCGGGTTGTGCGTCGCGTCGGCCCCCTCGTTGCGGAAGTTCCGGTTCAGCTCGAACACCTTGCCGAGCCCGCCGACGCTCAACCGCTTGAGGAACAACTCCGGCGCGATCCGCAGGAACAGCTCGGTATCGTACGCGTTGATGTGGGTGGCGAACGGCCGCGCGTTCGCCCCGCCGTGCACGGCCTGCAGCATCGGCGTCTCCACCTCGATGAAGCCGCGGCTCTCGAAACCGTTGCGCAGGGCCCGTACTGCGGTACTCCGGTGCCGCATCATCCGCAACGACTCCGGGTTCATCACCAGATCCAAGTGCCGGCGGCGAACCCGCGACTCCGGATCGGTGAACCCCTTCCGCTTGTCCGGCAAGGGATGCAGGCACTTCGCGGCCATCGTCCAGCCGGTCGCCGCGATCGACAGCTCACCTCGTCGGCTCGTGACCACCTCCCCCGTGACGCTGACGTGGTCGCCGATATCGACGTACCGGTGCCAGTTGCCCAGGTCTTCCTCGCCGACTGCGTCCGCGGTGAGCATGACCTGGAGCTGGGTGAGACCGTCCTGCAACAAGGCGAAGGTGAGCCCGCCGTGGCTGCGCAGCCGCATGACCCGTCCGGTGGCGGAGACCTCCTGCCCGGTGTGGTGGTCGGGTGGGAGGTTCTGGTGCAGGGCGCGGATGCGTTCCAGGGTTTCGGTCCGGGGTACGCCGACCGGGTACGGGTCGATGCCTGCGGCAACCAACCCGTCGAGCTTGGCGCGACGAATGCGTTCCTGTTCGGTGAACTTGCGATCCGGCAGCGCGGGGCGGAGGAGTTCGTCCTCCTGCTCATGCACCGCGGCCGCGAACTGGGCGCCGTCGCCGACCATGATCGCGTGCCGATCGGCGGACGCGCCGCTGTCGACCCGGGTCCACGGTCGCGGTGCTGGCAGGAACCCTTCCGCCGTACCGGCCGCGAGCAGTACCTGGGCCAAAGAGGCGCCGCGCGAGTAGCAGATCAGCCGGGGCGACCATCGCGGCAGGTACTTCTCGTTCGACTGGTAGAGGCTCTCCAGTTGCCAGAAGCGGGATGCCGCCGTCAGCAGCGCGTTCGTGAGCCGGAGTACCGGGCCGGCGCCGACGCGTTCGGCATCGCTGAAGATCTCCCGGAACATCGCGAAGTTCAGCGAGATCCGGTGCAGGCCGAGATCGCCGCACGCGTCGACCAGCGCGGTGACCATGAACTCCATCAGCCCGTTCACCGACTCCGGATCACGCCGCATCAGGTCGAGCGACACACCCCGGACGCCCCACGGCACAAAGGACAACAGCCCCCGTACGACGCCGTCCTCGTCCCGCGCGATCACCATCACGCAGCGGGCGTCGGACGGATCGCCGAGCCGCCCGAGCGCCATCGAGAATCCGCGCTCGGTCTGCCCGGCACGCCACGTCTCCGCGAGCTCCACGTACTGCGCGAGGGTGGCCGGCGCGAGATCCCCGTGCCGCACGACCTCGGCGCTGTACCCGGCTCGCTGGACCCGCGTGACCGCCTGGCGAACCGGGCGCATCGTCCGGCCCTCGAGGGTGAAGTCCGCGACGTCGATGATCGCCTCGTCGCCCATCGAGAGCGCGCGCAACCCGGCGTCGACGTACGCGTGGGCGGCCTCCTCGCTGGCGGACAGCACGGCGGGCGACCATCCATAGGTCCGTGATTCCGCAAGCCAGCGTTTGATCGCGCCGGGCCAGGCCGCGGGATCGCCGAGTGGGTCGCCGCTGGCCAGGCTGACCCCGTTGACCACGCGATACGCGATCGCGGCGTTGTTGTCGGGGGAGAAGACGACGGCCTTGTCGCGCCTGGTGGCGAAGTACCCGAGGCTGTCGCGTTCGCCGTACTGGAGGAGCAGGCGGCGGAGCTGGAGTTCCTCGATCTGGCTCAGGTACCGAACCCGGCGGACCGAGCGGAGGAAGATCCAGAACGCGATCACCAGCGAGGTGGCAGAGATGAAGCCGACGGTCAGGCCGACCCAGCCGTGTCCTTCGTGGCCCGAGCCCATCCGCCTTCGGGTCTGGCCGAGTGCGGCCACGACGGCCCAGCCGATCTTCTCCCGTTGGCCTTGCAGGGTGTGCGGGAACACCTGGGTCAGCGAGATGCTCACCGCGGCCGAGATCAGCAGACCGGTGACCAGCGAGACGATCGCGAGGCGGCGCGTTCCGGGAGCCAGCCGGGCCGGGAAGCTGTCGCGGATCTTCCACAGCAGCGCGATCATCAGGATCGGCACGATCACCCGGACGATGCCGAGCTCGAGATCCTCGTACGACGCGCGGCCGAACTCGGCGATCAGGTCGGGGTCGTTCGGGTTCGCGAGCTGGACGCTGATGAAGCCGAGACTCGCGATCTGGGTGAGCAGCCAGAAACCCTCGAAGACGAACATGACCCACAGCAGCGCCGCCCGCTTGCCGCGCAGCAGCGCACTGCCGACGACGGCGAGATAGACCGCGGACAGGAAGGTGTGCCCGGCCGGGATGCCGAAGAAGTCGATCGCGCCCTCGACCCGTTTGACCAAGTTCGGCGCGAACAGGTGCACCGGCACCGCGACGAACGACCAGACCGCCGCGAACACCACAGCGAGCCCCACCCACCCAGCAGCCTGCTGCTGCCACTTCGGGATGACCTTCTCCGACGACACCCGGTGATCATCCCACTCCCACCCGAACCCACCCGCCGCCCCCGCCCACTTATTCCCGTGCTCAGGTTTGGGCCTTTGTGCGACCCTTCCGGCATGACCGCCGCCCGGTTGAGCTGGATCGTGCTGCCCGGCCTGGCCGAGACTCCCGAGGAGTTCGGCCCAGTCGTCGACCTGCTCCCGGCGGACTCCGACATCCGGATCGTCGACCCCTGGCGCACCCCGGTCACCACACCGCCCGCCGAGTTGACCGCCAATACTCCGGTCGGCCTCGTCGGCCACTCGATCGGCGGTCTCGCGGCGCTTCGGTGGACACTTCAACACCCCGACCAGGTCGTGGCCCTCGTCCTGGTCGACACCAGCCTCACCTCGGAGACCGGCCTGCGCTGGTTCTACCCCGGCACTCGCGGCGATCGAGCCGTCCGCGCGTTCCTCACCCTCCTCGGCAGACTGGGCCTACCTGCCCTCCTGGGACCGGCCGCACGCCGTCTCCTGATCCCGATCGGAAGCACCGCAGGACGCGACCGCTTGCCCAAGGCAACCGTGCGGGCCCGCTACGGTACGACGTACTCGTGGTTGCTGTTCTGGCAGGAGCTGACCACAAGCTGGGCTCTCGCCCGTGAGGTAGGGGAGCTGCTCACCCGCCCGATCGAGGCGCCGCCGACCGTCGTGCTGGTCGCCACCGGGGGATCCTCACGATTCACCGCCGGCAGATGGTCGCGGGCCCAGCGCCGCTTGGCCGAACGACTCTCCGCCGACGTCCAGCTCCTCCCCGACTCGGCCCACCTCGTCCACCTCGATCGCCCCGACGCGATCGCCTCGGCGGTCGTCCGCGCCGAGCAGTTGGTGTCCTGCCGGTAGCCGCGGCCGGCGACAGCGCAGACGCAGAGCGGACAGCAGTCGTCGGAGCACGCAGAGCAAGGAGTTTCACTGCCGGGTACCTCATCAGCCTGGGTGTCGACGAACTCGACAACGAGGTCGGGTCCGGGCCCGGAGGACAGGAAGGCAGGAACGATGACGAGCATGTTCGACCCGTGGAACTACCGCCAGGACGCCGGCTACACCAGTGGCATGGACATCGTCGGGTTCAAGATCGTCGCGACGGACGGCGACATCGGCAAGGTCGACAAGGCCGATGACTTCGACCCTACGTCGATCGTCGTCGACACCGGCCCGTGGATCCTCGGCCGCAAGGTGCTGCTCCCCGCCGGCGTGGTGCAACGCATCGACATGGATGAGGAGAAGGTCTACGTCGACCGCACCAAGGAGGAGATCAAGAACGCCCCCGAGTTCGACCCGGACCAAACGGACGACCGCGACTACCGGGACCGCCTCGGCAACTACTACCGGGACTACTACGGCCCTCCGATGTGAGTCGCACGCACCGGACCAGGGCGCTGGCCGCGGTGAGCGTCAGGCGGTGGTGGTCATGGCGGGGGTGGGGAGTTTGCGTTGCCAGACTTCGTCCAGGGCCATTCGCATGGCGCCGGTAACGACGGCGTCTTCGGCGAGGGCGGAGAGTTCGAGCTTGGGGTGGTTCAGGGTGAGCAGGCGGAGCTGGTCGGAGATCGCGTCGAGCAGGACCGCGCCGGCCCGGGCGACACCGCCGCCGATCACCACGGCCGTCGGGTCGAGGACCAGTACTGCGGGGGCCAGTGCGCGGGCGAAGTCACGCGCAACCTGCTGAACGACCGCCTGGGCGACCGGATCCCGCTCGGCCGCCGCGGCGAACACGTCGGCGGTGTCGAGCTGGTCCCGCCCGAGCTCGGCGAGCCGGGAATCGGGGTGGTCGAGCACTGCCTGGCGACCAAGGGCGGCGATCGCCTCGGAACCGACCGCGCGCTCCAGCGGTCCCCGGCTGTCCTCGGGGTTGATCACGTCGTCCGGGGCGGTCGCGATGAAGCCGATCTCGCCGGCGGCACCCGTCCCGCGGTGTAGCCGGCCGTCGATCACGATGCCGGCGCCGAGTCGCTCACCCCACTGCACGGCCAGCAACGTGCCCGTCCCACCCCGGGCCGCGGCGATCGCGAGGGCGGCCAGGTTGGCGTCGTTGTCGAGCATGACCGGGCAGTCGAGCAGGCTGCGAACGTGCTTGACCAGGTCGATCGAGGACCAGCCCGGCACGCTCGGGACCAGCTGGACCCGGCCGGTGTGCTCGTCCACGATGCCCGGGCTGGCGGCGACCGCGGCGGCGACGTCCTCGGCCGGCACGTCCGCTTCCGCGAGGGCCTCGGTGATCACCTCGCTGATCACCCCGAGGAGTTCCTGGGCGGTCCACCCCGGCCCCGACCGGCGTACCAGCGCGAGCTTGCGGCCGGCCAGGTCGGAGACACCGACGGTGACTCGGTGCGGGCCGACATCCAGGCCGAGCACGGGCGCGGCGCGACCCCGCAGCGAGACCCGGATGGCCGGCCGTCCGAGCGAGCGGTCGGCCGAATCCGGCCCGTGCTGCTGCAGCCAGCCCGCGTCGAGCAGCTCGTCGACGGCCTGCGCGACGGTCGGCCGGGCGAGACCGGTCCGCTCGACCAGTTCGGCTACCCGCAGCGGTGCCGGGGCTGATCGCCGGACAGCGTCCAGCACCGCAGCGACGTTGATCCGCCGCAGCATCGTCGTACCGCCGCCGCCGACCGTTCCCTTGCTCATGTCCGACCCCTTGCCTGCCACTCGCCCATCCTATATAGAAAGCGAGTGTTCATAAGTTAACCAGCCTCACGGGTTCGCCTCACCGGGACGGGCGGTCGTCCCGGAAGTCCGTGAATCGACAACTATCACTGTCCGGCCATCCCCGCGCCCTGTACACGCGCGGTCGGAGGGCTCAGTCCTGCAACACCGTCCGAGCAAAGCTACTCAGCGCCTCCCGGTCCGGCTGCCGCGTCTTGGTCATCAGGCTCGCGACATGTTTCTCCACCGTGCGCGGCGAGATGTGCAACCGCGACGCGATCGACTTGTTCCCGATTCGATCCACCAGCAGCAGGCAGACCTCGTACTCCCGGGAGGTGATCCCCAGTTGCCGCAGATGCGCGGGCACTTGGTCCGACCCCATTCGCCGCTGCGACACCGTCGCCCCGAGCTGCCGCAACAGACTCCGGCAGGCACTCGAGACCGCCGGCACATCCGCGGTGTGAAAGTGGTCCTCGGCCTGCCGCAACCACGTTATCGGCTCGCCCCATCCGTCCGCGGCGGCCGGCTCCGCCACCAGCCGCAACCCCAGATGCCGCGCCATCGGATAGAGCTCCGAACTCTCCAACGCCAACTCCACCATCGCGCTTGCCTCCGCACCTCGCCCATCACGGCCGAGCAAGACTGCCTGCGCCCATTGCACAAACTGCCTGTTCCACCGCATCCCACTGGCCGCCCGCTCGGTTACAGCCTCGAAGTGCGCCCACCCGTTCCGCCCGGCGAGCACCCCGAGCAGCAGACCGAGCCCGTACTTCCCGGCCATGTGGAACTTGGTCGGGTTCTGCGCGTCGTACGCCAGCGCCTGCGCCATCTCGGACTCGGCTAGGTCCCGTTTCTCCTCCAGCAACGCGCAGAACGTCCGCGCCAGCCCGTACGACAAGGGCAACTCGTGCGAAGCCCGCTCCCCGTACACCGCGAGCTCGCCGAGCGTCTCCTCCATCTCCGCCCGCCTGGCCTGATGCCCAGCCAGCATCGCCTTCGTCACCAGCACGTACGGCGCTCCCCGGCTGAGCTTGAGCCGCCGGGTCACCTCCAGGCACTCCTCGATCATCACGGCGGCCAGCTCGTACTCCGCCCGTAGTACCGCCTGCTGGGCAAGCACGCCCTCGACCTCGTAGGCGCTCGGAATGGCACCGATCCGCAGGGCTTGCTGCCTGGCCGTCTCGAGCTCGGCCACACTGCCGTCGGCCAGGCAGATCGAGCCCGCTTGGAAGATGTGTGCGATCACGCGCTGCAGGCCCAGGCTGTTGTCGGTCGCGACCTGCCGGGCTCGCTGGAAGTAGTTGATCGACTGTTCCAGATCGTGTTCGCGGGCGAGGATGCCGAGGAGCTGCCAGGCGTCGGCCTCGACCGTCGGCAGGTTCGCGCGCTTCGCGGCCTCGGCCGCTCGGGTGCCCAGCTCCGCCGCCGACTTGAGCCGGCCGGGGCTGGTCCGGGTCATCTCCAGCGCGGCCGCGATCGCGTCCAGCGGAGCAAGGTCGGCGTCGCCGGCTTCCGGGCCGAGGAGGGACCGGGCCGTCGCCACATGAGTCATCGCCGAGGACCAGCGGCCGGCCGAGTGCTCGAGCTCGGCGAGCCGGACGTGCAGAGCCGCCACTCGACGGCTGTCCAGACCGCGGTCGGCCAGCAGATCGATGACCTCCGAACGCGCCACCGGATGCTCGAACTGGCCGGTCTCGCCGAGCGCGAGAATCAGCGAGCCGAGCACGTCCGCCCGGTAACCGACGTCGGGATCGTCGACCAGCAGGGTGTACGCCCGATCCAGCAGATTCGCGGCACTTCTCATCGAGCCCTCGTCGAACGACCGGCGCCCGGTCTCGGCGAAGAGCCGACCGGCGCGGATCG
Organism: Kribbella caucasensis; assembly: GCF_004361855.1. GTDB lineage: Bacteria > Actinomycetota > Actinomycetes > Propionibacteriales > Kribbellaceae > Kribbella > Kribbella caucasensis. Next base: position 116,149 of record NZ_SNWQ01000001.1, on the reverse strand, counting down.
GGTCGCCACCTGTCTCCGCCAACTCTGCGACCATCGGGGACCACTCGCCGGGCAGACCGGGGTGCAGGACCTCGACAGCATCCGCGCATCGCCGGGCGAGTGCTGCCCGCTCGGTCGGGTTGAGCCCTGCCAGGAGTGCCTCGGCGGTCAGCGGATGCCGGAACGCGTACCAATCGGGCACCGGCTCGTCCGGCCCGACCAGTTGAGCCGCCAATCCGGCGCGCAGGGTCGCGAGGAGCTGGCGCTCGTCGATATTGCTGGCCTGCCGGACCACGCTCAGCGGGAAGCGATGACCGATAACGGCCGCCAGGACGAGTAGTTCCCTCGACTCGGGTCCCAGCTGTTCGGTGCGACTGCTGATACTGCGCACGATCGCGGCCGGGACGGTCATCCGCAGCTCGTCGGCGACCTGCACCTTGCCGTCCGTCCCGGACAGCAGTTGCCCTGACCTACTTGCTTCCTGCAGGAGTTCCTCGACGATGAAGGGGATTCCGGCGCTGTCGGTCCACAGTCGCTCGGCGAGCTGGTCGGGAACGGCATCCGGGCTGACGGCCAGCCGATCGGCGGCCAGCCGGCGTACGTCGTCGCGGTCGAGCGGCTGGAGTTCGATCACCACGGCTGTACCGCGCTGGTCGGCCAACTGCGCCAGCTCGGCGGCGGGGCAGCGTTCCGAGCGGACGGTCGCGATCAGGGCGATGGGCTGGTCTTCGAGGTTGTCCAGCAGATACTCGATCACCGCCAGCGTCTCCGGGTCGGAGCCCTGCAGGTCCTCCAGTACGAGCAGGCAGCCGCGGTCGCGACCGACGAGTTCGAGGAGCCGGAGCACGGCCTCGCCGAGCAGTACCGCGGACGCGGTCGTCTCGTTGCTGTCGCCGTAGTCCCAGTCGGGGATCAGTCGGCCCAGCACCCGCCGGTACGGGCCCAGAGCCTCGGGTTCGGGCATCTCGCCGCGCCGGATCAGCGAGAGCAACGCCTCCGCGAACGGCCGGAAGGCAACGGTCGCGCCGATCGCGCCGACCCGTCCGCGCAAGGTGACCATGCCGTTGTCCAGGGCGGTCGTGGTGCCCACTGCCGCTAGCCGGCTCTTGCCGATCCCGGCCTCGCCGGCCAGGAAGACCGCACCGCCGCGACCGAAGCGGGTCGCGGTCAGCAGTTGGTCGAGCTGAGCGATCTCCCCGTCTCTGCCGACCACTCCGGGCGCATGGGTCTGCATGCCTGCAAACTCTAACCGCGGACCGGTGCGATCGCAGGTGCTTCGGCCCGTCCCGATCCGGCCGGGACGGGCCGTGAACTCAAGCGCTTGCTGGAGCACTACCAGCGGCGATTCCAGAACGGGAATCAGCCCTCGATGATGGTCGTGTCCGTGGAGCAGTAGTCGATGGCTGCGTGCACGGCGAAGGCCGCCACGCTCGCCGTACCGACGAGGGCCATCGCGCGGGCGCCGACCTTGCTGCGCTTGGGCAGGGTGATGGGTCCGATCGGGTCCGGCTGCGCGGTGTCGGGCTGCTCGGCGTCGGCGGATCGCTGGGCGAGGTCGTCGGTGTGCGGGTGCTGGGCGGTCATGGTGTTTTCCCTTTGTTGACGGGCCGGTCAGCGCTGTGATGGGCGCTGGAGCCGGCGGTTGGTTGTTGCAGCAGGGCTGATGGGACCTCGCGGTGGAAGGCGAGGCGAAGCAGGCCGTAGCCGATTCCGGCGAGGCCGGTCAGGAGGCCGGGGGAGGGGACCGAGCGAGGAGTGCCGCAGTGTGGGCCGTACTGCTGTACCGCGGCGAGCAACAGTCCCGCCCGGCGGCGTCGGGCAGCCTCGGCCGCCTGGTGGTCGTGGTCGGCAAGCCAGATCAGTGGTTCGACCGCGCCGAGTTCGCCGTGACACAGACTCAGGTCGGCGAGCACCGGACGTTCGACGGCGGTTCTCTGGTACGCCGCGAGGTCGACGGGGAGACGGGCGCTCAAACGGGCCAACACGCTGCCTGCGGTACCCGAGCACCAACCGGCATCGGTATCGGCGGTGTGGTCCAGCTCGATTGCGGTCCGTGCTGCTGCGCTGTACCGATCACCTGGTACGCCGTACTGCCCCAGTGCCCATGCGATCCCCTGATACCCGCGAGTGAATCCAGCCGGCGCCAGACGACCGAGCTCCACGGCAGCAACCAGTTCGTCGGCGTACCGGGCCGCAAGCCGTTCCCCACCAGGGATTCCCCGTACTGCGGCCAGCCCGCCGGCAGCCCCTTCTCCGTAGCTGGGGAACTCGTCGGGCGCCAGGTTTTCCAGCAGTTCAAGCGATTCAGCGACCCAGCCCAGAAGTTCGGTGTCGTCGAGCAAGCGACTGAGTCGGCTCAACCCGTAGGTGATTCCGCCGAGACCGTGCAGGCCGGGTCCGACCACCTGCAGGGCAGACGGGTTCGCCGCCAAGGTCTCCAGGAGCGCTGGGATCGGGCGGATGGCGTCGCGCGCCAGTTCGCAGTACTTGCTCGCTCCCGTGAGGGCGCCGATCTGGGCGAGGAAGAGCGCCGTACCGGTGTAGCCGTTGGTGAGGCCCGCGCCCATCGGCAGGACGGACCAGTGATGGTCGTCGAGGAGTTCGAGGCCGAGCCAGTTCGCGGGCCCGCCGCTTTCGCCGAGGACCTGGGCCATGACCTCGTCGGCGAGGTCGGTCGCGGCCGCGAGTAGGCGCTCGGGGTCCGCTTCTGCGGTTCCGAGGCCGGGGCGGGTCGTCGTACTGGTGTGCACGACCGGTTCGGGACGGGTGGCGAGGCAGGCGGAAATGATCCACTTCTGCCGGTGCTGGTCGACTTCGCTCAACGCGGCGATCTTCGCTTCGACTGCTGTCATTCCCTTGTCTGCCAGGAGATTCGGGATCCGCATGCCGTCGCTCGCCCAGACGTCGCGGCTGTCCGGGCGGGCGGTGAAGAGCGGGATGTCACCGGCCCACAGTTCGGCCAGCTCGAAGGGGACCAGGGGTTGCAGGTTCTCGTCGGCGTCCCAGAGGAGTTCCAGTAGTTCGCTGTGGCCGTCGGCGGTGCGGAGGGCGTCCGGGTGCGTGCTTTCGTCCAGGAGGGTCGCGTAGATGTTGCTCGGCCGCGGGACGTAGCGGATCTCGTCCTTGGCGCACCGGGCAACCAGAGCGAGCAGCTCGTCGCGGTGCCAGGCCATGGCCTCGTAGGCGGCGCGGAAGCCTGTAAGTAAAGAGACTTCGTGGTCGCGCGGTTCCATCACCACGCCGTCGAGCAGGGGGCGGTTTCGGCGGCCCCGTGTGGTCTGTGGCCGCCGGATCAGGTGCATGGAGTCCAGGCCCGCGTCCGCCCAGTCGACGACGCTGTGGGGAGTGGTGCCGCCCGCATCGCCGCCCAGCCCTGAGAAGTCGGCGACACCGTGCTCGCCCGACACGAGGAGGGGGAGTAGCGCAGTACGGGACACGGAGTTGAGCAGTGCGGTGCGTGCAGGGTCCTGCCCGAGCATGCGTGGTGGGGTGAGGCTGGGGTGGAACAGCGTCTCCACGTCGACCAGCACCGGTTGGTCTCCGGCAGCGATCAGGTTCTCGTAGTGCATGTCCGTGCCGTCCAGCACGTACAGGAGTGCGAGCAGAGCCCCTTGCCGTTGGTAGAACCGCCGTACGCCGGCCAGGTCGTCGCACGGGGTATGCGGGTTGAATTCGAGCCACCCGTACCCCGGCCGCCGGAGTACGTGGATTGTCCTGAGCCGCAGACCGGTCTGGTCGCTCAGCCAATCGACCAGTCCGTTGAAGTGGGCGTGCAGGTCGAGGGACCGGGGTTTGTAGACCACCTGCCGGCCGTCCGCGAAGGTGAGGGTCGCTGTACTGCGGCCGCCGCGGTGCGGGTCGCCGGATGCCTCGACGGAGGTCAGCTCGCCGGGATCGGCACCGGCCAGCAGTTCGGCGACCAGGTGCTCACGGTCCTCGGCGAGGCGGGCCAGCAGTTCGAGGTGACCCTCGACCGCCTGCTTGCACGCCTCGCCCAGAACCCGGGCCAGCACCGGGTAGGTGGCCAGGAAATCCGCCAGCTCGCTCCCTCCGACGAGCCGGTGGGTGAAGTCCAGAAATCGCTCGGCCGGCGTCTCGCCGGTCAGTTCGCCGCGGGTGCGGGCGCGGGCCAGTTCGAGCACCAGGGTGCGTGCGGCCGCCTTGACCAGCCGCAGGCCCAGCCGGTCCAGGAACTGCTCGGTCACCGCTCCCGTCTGCCCGGCCGCTTCCAGGTCCTGCCTGGCCGAAGCGAGCAACGGTTGCAAGCACCCGACCAGCGCCTTCTGCCAATCCCCCCACTCACCTGTACTACGTCCGGTTGCCCCCCGTTCGCCGTGCTGCGGCCGGACGTGTTCCCCGCAGCCCACTTCTGCCAGGGTCGTACTGCGTTCGACGTACTGCGCCCAGTCGGGTTTCGGCCGGCCCGCCTCCTGCGGGCGCATCCCGGCGAACCACCAGGCCTGCTGGTGATCGGTGGGAACCGCCGCGGAGTCGAGCACGCGGACAGAGTCGCATCGGGCGCGGCCCGCAGACATGGGTACGAAGCCCCCATATTTGCGCAAACCAGCGCTTCTTCTATGGGATTGCCGCAAACGCTTGTTCTGCTGTCGCGGGATGACGACTGGGGGTTGATCACCCCGCGGCAGCAGGAGTTCAAGGGGGTCGCGAAGACCGTCACCGGCCTCCGCTGCTCGAAGTAGTCGTGGCCGGCCTCCCGCTGGTCGGTGGGGAACGAATGCCGGGAACGATGCCTGACGCGTCAGTTGCCGGACAAGAGTCGCGCACCCCCGTTTTCCGGGTGGCCGACCGGCGCATTCTCCGCGGGTGAAGCGGCCTGAACATGGGGGCGAATACCCCATGTGCGACGGGCCCACGGATGTCACGGTGGGTGTGTGTTCAGCCACGCACCCGGACTGCCGGTCTCAGCGCACTCGGTGCTCGACATGGTGCCGCAGCTCGCCGGCCAGTCCGCCGCGGCCGCACTGCGCGAGACCATGGAGGTCGCGCAGGCCGCCGACGACCTCGGTTACCGGCGCTTCTGGGTCGCCGAGCACCACGGCGTACGGGGGTTCGGCAGTGCCGCGCCTGGCGTCCTGGCCGCAGTACTGGCTGCCCGGACCGACCGGATCCGGCTGGGCTCGGGTGGAGTGCTCCTGGGGAACCACCAGCCGCTGCTGATCGCGGAGCAGTTCGCGGCACTCGCAGCGGCGTACCCGAGCAGGATCGATGTCGGGGTGTCGGAGGGCGCGGTGTCGCACCCGTCCACCGCAGCGGCACTCGGTTGGGGCAGTGGTAACCGGGAGGGCTTCCCGCAACGACTGGACGAGCTGTGCCGCTACCTGCATGACGGACTGCCCGGGCGTACGCCGGTCGGTGACGTGCGGCTCGCGTTGGCCGGACTGCCGCCACCGGTTTTCGTCCTGGCGAACCGGCCGGCTACCGCGCAGTTGGCCGCAGTACGGGGGCTGCCCATCTTCCTGACGGCTTCCGAGACCACAGTCGCGGCGGCAGCGGCGTACAAGGACAACTTCGCGCCGACGGGGCCGATAGCGAAGCCGTACCTCGGGGTGTCGGTGGGAGTGGTTGCCGCGGACACCGATGAAGAGGCGCTCGACCGGCTTGCGGAGTACGTGCGGGTGAAGCACCGGCTCGGCACCGCCTCCGTGCGCGCCACCCCGGCCGAGCTGCTCGAACTGTTGGCACCACCACTCACCGGTCGTGAGCGGGGCCGGGCTGAGCGGTTGGTGGACGATCCGGGCCATGTGGTCGGCTCGCGGGCGACCGTGGCGGCCGGGCTGGGGTCACTGGCCGCGCGGACGGGTGCGGACGAGATCATGCTGGCGCCACTGGCGTACGACGGGTTGGTCCGCTCCTCGATCCTGCGGACGGTCGCGACCGGGTTGACCCGGGCGATCCGCTCGGTGACACGCCCCGCACCACACTTTGTCGCAACTGCCTGAGCCGTGCCTATCGTGGATGTTGCCCACCACGGAAAGGCGTAGCTCATGTCGCGCGAACAGGAAGTCGTCCAGGCCTGTCCGGCCGAACTGTTCATCGGAGGCAAGTGGCAACCGGCCGAGGGCGGTAGGACCCTTGCCGTAGAGGACCCGTCAACCGGTACGACGCTGCGCGAGGTCGCGGATGCCAGTCCGGCCGACGGGCTGGCCGCATTGGACGCGGCCGTCGCCGCCCAGGCCGAGTGGGCCGCCACCGCACCACGCGAGCGCGGGGAGATCCTGCGGCGCACGTTCGAGCTGATGACGGAGCGGGCCGACGAGCTCGCGCTGCTGATGACGTTGGAAATGGGCAAACCGGTCGCGGAGTCGAAGGCCGAGATCGCCTACGCGGCCGAGTTCTTCCGCTGGTTCGCCGAGGAGGCGGTGCGGATCGAGGGCGGCTACCAGGTCGCGCCGAACGGCAAGGGCCGGTTCCTGGTGATGCGGCAGCCGGTCGGGCCGTGCCTGCTGATCACACCGTGGAACTTCCCGGCCGCGATGGGCGCGCGCAAGATCGGCCCGGCCGTCGCCGCGGGCTGCACGATGGTGATCAAGCCCGCCTCGCAGACCCCACTGTCGATGCTGAAACTGGCCGAACTGATGACCGAGGCCGGCCTGCCCGCCGGCGTCCTCAACGTGATCACCACCAGCGACTCCGGCGGCGTGATGGAGCCGCTGATCCGCGACCCGCGCGCCCGCAAACTCTCCTTCACCGGCTCGACTCCGGTGGGCCGGAAGCTGATCGAACAGGCCGCCGAGCAGGTGCTCCGGACCAGCATGGAACTCGGCGGCAACGCGCCGCTCCTGGTCTTCGAGGATGCCGATCTGGACAAGGCGGTCGACGGCGCGATGCTGGCGAAGATGCGCAACGGTGGTGAAGCCTGTACGGCGGCCAACCGGATCTACGTGCACTCGTCGGTGATGGACACGTTCGCGGCCAAGCTGACCGAACGGATGGCCGCGCTGAAGGTTGGCCGCGGTACCGAGGACGGTGTCGACGTCGGCCCGCTGATCGACGCCAAGCAGCGGGACAAGGTGAAGGACCTCGTCGACGATGCCATCGCCCAGGGGGCCCGCGTCCTCACCGGCGCCACGATTGCCGAGGGCAACGGATACTTCTACCCGCCGACGGTGCTGGCCGGCGTACCGAAATCGGCCCGGTTGCAGAAGGAGGAGATCTTCGGCCCGGTCGCGCCACTGACCGCCTTCGACACCGAGGACGAGGCGGTCGCGATGGCCAACGACACCGAGTTCGGCCTGGTCTCGTACCTGTTCACCAACGACCTCACCCGCGCCCTCCGCGTCGCCGAACGCCTCGAAACCGGCATGATCGGCCTCAACCAGGGCATCGTCTCCAACCCCGCCGCCCCCTTCGGCGGCGTCAAACAATCCGGCCTGGGCCGCGAAGGCAGCACCGTAGGAATCGACGAATACCTAGAACTCAAATACGTAGCCATCAACCTCGACTGAGCTACTCGTTCAGCCAGGTTTGGATGGTTTCCGGGTCGGGGCGGGGGGAGGTGCCGATGGCGTGGGGGACGAAGCGGGCGAAGTAGTCGGTGATGGGGCCGTCGGACTCGCGGACCATCATCCCGGCGGCGACTCCGTCGACGATCCAGCTGCCGATGACGGCGCGGTTGCCGGCGTACGACGGGAGCGGGTGCCACTCCTGGTAGACCATCGTCGAGGTGTCGTACGGGCCGTCCTGCACGTGGTCGTCCGCGCCGCCGACGGTGTGGATCTGGATGTTGCCGCCCTCCCGGCCGTGTAGGGGTTTCGCCACCCATTCGAGCAGGTCGCCCGGTGAGCCGAAGTACGCCGGCAGCAGGTTCGGGTGGTCCGGGTACAGCTCCCACAGCACCGGCAGGATCGCCTTGGTGGACAGCATCGTCTTCCAGATCGGCTCGATCCACTGGACCGGCTCGCGCTCGACCCCGGCCAGCACGTACCGGCCGAACTCGTCGTCGAGCATGTCCTCCCACGGGTACAGCTTGAACGCGGTCCGGACCGGCCGCCCACCCCAGTCCACGAACGCCCGCTGGGTCGACTCCCAGCCGAGATCCTCGATCTCATGCCCGTACGTCGCCAGTCCCGCCATCGCGGCCGTGTCCCGCAGGTAGGCGACCGTCATCGCCTCCTCACCCGACGTCTCGGCGCCCGAGTTGAAGAAGTGCGCCTCGTTGCCCGGGAAGTGGCCGGCGGCAAGGTGTTCGGTCCACCACTTGACCAGCCGGTCGTGGACGGAGTTCCACTGGTCCGCGTCCGGGAACACGTCCTCCAGCCAGTTCCACTGGATCACCGCGGACTCGAGCAGCCCGGTCGGGGTGTCGCCGTTGATCTCCAGCATCTTCGGCTCGGCACCGCTCCAGGCCAGGTCGAACCGCGCGTAGACGGACAGGTCGTCGCGCTTCAACGACTCCTGCACCAGCGGCAGCGTGCCGGGTGCGAGACCGAGTTGGGTGTCGGAGAACCGGTCACCGCCGGCCATCACCGAAGCGGCGTGCTTGCACATCTCGTACAGCTCCTCGGTGACGCTTTCGAGGTACAGCACCTCGTCCATGGTCACCTCGTACCAGGCGCTCTCGTTCCAGTACGGGCGCTCGGTGCCGTCCGGCATGTCGGTCATCGGGAACACCAGACCCTGCTCGACGACCGTGTCCCGCCAGCGCGGGCGCGGCTTGATCGAGTGCCGCCACATCAGCCGCCAGAGCTCCCCTTGCCGGACTTGCCGAATCCGCCTCGCGTGATCGTGCCGATGTCGCCGCCGCCCGGGTCGAGCCCGCCGCGCCGGATCGTCGGCGAACCGGTGCCGCTTTGGACGGGCTGGCGCGGGATGGTGTACGTGCCCTGGCCGGCGTTGTAGCGACTGCCGATCGGGGGCACGAAACCGCCGCCCCGGGTGGCCATGTAGAACCAGAAGAACCCCGCGCCGGAGCCGTGGTACTCGCGCTCGTCCTTGCAGTTCTCGTCGCCGGTCCGGGTCTGGGTCTGCGGGTCGACGCAGATCGCCGCGTAGTCGGGCTGCTCGTCGTCACTGGAGCACCCGGTCAGCGAGGCGGCCACGAGCGCGGTCAACCCAAGCGTGATCCCCGCACTCCGCATCCGCCGCGCCCCCCGGCGTACGGTCCGGCGTCCGGGCGACTGGTCCTCGGTCATCGGCTGCCCTCCCCCTCGGCCGGCGGCTTCATGGAGAACATGATCGCCGCGCCTACCACCATCGTCACACCTACCACAACCAGCGGCCCGGTCCCCACGTCCGCGACGGCCAGCACCAGGACCGTCACGAACGACGCCACGGCCAGCAACGGCACCACCACCCGCTGCACCACCCGTGCCCGGCGCTGCCCAGCGAAGTACACCGGTACTGCGAGCGCCGTGGCCAAGTAGTACAGCGACACCAGCACGGACACCGCCGCGACGGAATCAGCCAGTACGGCGTCCGACGTGAGCACCAAGGTCACGTAGACCAGCACACTGGCGCCGGCGAACACCCACGTGGACACGCTCGGAGTCTGGTAGCGAGCCGAGATCCGCGCGAACTGCCCGGGGAACGCATCCCGCCGAGCCATCGACAGCATCGTCCGCGCCGTCGGCAGGATCGTGGTCTGCGTCGACGCCAGGGCCGAAACCAGCACCGCGCCGATCAGCAGCTTCCCGCCGGTCGTGCCGAGGAGGTCCCCGCTGAGGATGGCGAAGAAGTCGTCGTCGGCGATCTCGGCGAGCGGGTCGACCCCGGCGTACGCGACCGCGGCCCACGCGACCACGACGTACAGGGTCACCAGGAAGCCGTTCGCGATGAGGGCGGCGATCGCGGGGGTGCGGCGCGGATCGCGGGACTCCTCGTTGACGCTGAACGACGAATCCCAGCCCCAGTACAGGAACACCGCGACCAGTACGCCGGCGGCCCACGCGCCGTCGCCGGTCGACGAGAACGCCGGGATGCTCAGCGACCCGGCCTCGCGGAACGCGCTGATCGCGAACCACGAAAGCGCGACCACCTCGATCGTGAGGAGGATGAGTTGGGTGGTCGCGGCGATCCGGATACCGCGATACGCAAGCAGGGCCATCACCAGGATGAACAGGGTGCCAAGCCCAGCCTGGGCGAGACGGGAATCGGCCGCGCTGTCCAGCCCGAACAGGATGTACGTGTAGATCGCGGCGACCTGGGCCAGGTTGCTCATCACCAGCACGCACGCCATCACGGTGGTCCAGCCGACCATCCGGCCGATCCCGAGCCCGAACGCCTTCTCGGTCCACGGGAACGTCGTCCCGCAGTCCGGCTCAGCCCTGTTCAGCTCCCTGAAGCACAGCGCAACCAACACCACCGGCACCGCGCTGACCGCCAGCACCACCGGCGCCGCCGCCCCGACGTACCCGGCCAGCAACCCCACCGAAACCGCCAACGAGTACGCCGGCGCCGTAGACGCCATCCCGATCGCAGTAGACGTCCCGACCCCCAGCGCATCCCGCCGCAAACTCCGCCCCCGAGACCGCGACTCCGTAGTACTCAACCCCGTCCTCCCTCGCTAGTCCCCCCACCCTCCCACCACCCCCGGCTCACAGCCCCCAACCACTCACCCCCACCTCACAAACCACCCACCCCCGCTCCACCCCCACTCACCACCCCCCGTGCCAAAGCCCCGGCTCTCCCGGCCTTCCCCGGGGGGCCGCCACCCCGACCTTGAGCACCCACCAGCCGCCGCCGTGCGCGAGATGCGACTGGCCGGTGCCCAAGGTCGCCCCGGGGGCTTCGACACCCCAGCCCTTCCTGGGTTCCGGCCCCTCGACCTTGAGCACCCACCAGCCGCCGCCGTGCGCGAGATGCGACTGGCCGGTGCCCAAGGTCGCCGCCGGCGCTTCGACACCCCAGCCCTTCCTGGGTCCCGGCCCCTCGACCTTGAGCACCCACCAGCCGCCGCCGTGCGCGAGATCCGGCTGGCCGGTGCCCAAGGTCGCTCCCGGCCGACGCGGCCCCGACCTTGAGCACCCGCCAGGTGTCGCCCGGCCCGAAACATGACCAGCTGGTGCCCAAGGTCGCGCGCCCACCGTGCGCGCCCCGACGGTGAGCACCCACTAGCGACCCGCCCGGCGCGAAAATGCGACTGGCCCGTGCCCAAGGTCCTCCCGGAACCGTCGCAGTCAGGGCGCTGATAGTGGGTCAGTGCACCACTAGTCGGTGACGGCCAACCATCGGTCGTCGGACCCGCCATCGGCCGGTCCGAGCCGGCAGTCGTGGCGCCCTCCGGTAGCCGTCGAGCCGCTCCCGGGCCTTCGCGTTCACTTCCAGGATCGTTGCGTCCATTCGGGGTGGAGGAGGGACCAGACCTGGAGGTCGTGGATTTCGCCGTGGTACGGGAAGGTCTGCCGTAGCGTGCCTTCGAGTGTCACGCCGAGGCGTTGGGCGATGGCGATGCTGCGGGTGTTGGTGGGGACGCAACGCCATTCGACGCGGGTCAGGCCTCGGGTGCCCAGGGCCCAGTCGATCAGGTGTTGTGCCGAGCGGGTGATCAGGCCGTGGCCTTCGGCGTGTGCGGCGAGCCAGACGCCGATCTCGCAGCTGCCCCACCTCACCTCGAAGGTGCGGAACAGCAGGCCGCCGACCAGTTCGCCGTCCAGCCAGATGCCGTAGATGCGACCCTCGTCGTTGGTCTGGCGCTGGGCGTACCGCTGGAGGAAGTTCCGCGCCTGCTCCTCGTCGGTGATCAGCTCGGCCCAGGGGATGTACGGCTCGATGTTGGCTCGCGCCTTGTCCACATGCGCGAGGAACTCGGCCGCCTGCCACGGCTCCAGCGGCCTCAGCTCGGCTCGATCGGTGATCTTGGTGGCGAACATCAACGTCCCTCCCTGACAAACGCACGCAGCGACTACACGGGCAGCGAGTACGCAGGTGGCAACAAATACACGGAAAAAGTACATAACGAACGTTCGGTACGTACTATAGACCCATGCCTGCGAAGACGGATCATGAAGCCAGGCGGCGCGATGTCTCGGCCGCGGTCTGGAAGGTATTGGCGGCTGATGGGTTCAGCGGCCTCACGTTGCGGGCGGTCGCGGCCGAGATGGGGGTGTCCACCGGGCTGGTGATGCACTACTTCCCGTCGAAGCACGCGTTGATCGTTCACGCGCTGGAGGTGGCTGAGGAGCGTACCCGCGCGCTCATCCCTGAGGTGGCCGATCTTCGGACAGCGCTGGCGGCCGCGCTGCCGGTCAGCCCGGAGGCGATCGAGATCAACCGGGTTTGGGTCAGCTCGTGGGACGTCGCACTTGCCGAACCGGAGCTGGGTGCGCTCGAACAAGCTCGGTACCGCCGGTGGCGTGCTCGCCTGCGGCCGTTGGTGATCGAGGCGCAGACGACCGGGGATCTGCCGACGGGGGACCCGAGCGATCTGGTCGCTGGTCTGGCTGCCTTCACTCACGGACTGGTCGTCCAGGCGCTGTTCGATCCGCGGACCTTCGGGCGGAAGCGTCTGTTGCACCTGCTCGATGCGCACCTCAGCGCGTTGCGGCCGCCTGACGGGCGGCCAGGAACCATCGCACCGCGGGTCCAGAAGCCGAGGGCCGGGGCCAGCCGTTGATCACCGCCAGCAGTTCGAAGTAGCGGTCGCGGCGGGGATCGGCCGCCCGCTCGAGATGGGCATCCGGGGCGGCGGCTTGGTGGTTGAGGGTTTGGATGAGGTGGGCGGCTTCGTCGGAGGTTGGGTCGAGGCCGGCGGCGAGGGCTGGTGCCAGTTGGTCGCGGAGGATGGCGATCGGGTCTGGTCGTGGTGGTGCCTGGCCCGGTTGGGTGGCGACCTGGGTGAGGGCGAGCTGGCGGAGGAGGTCGCGGAACTCTGGGTCCTGGCTGAGCGTCGCCAGCTCCAGCCAGGCGTCCAGCTGCTCGGAGGTCGGGTCGTCCGGCAGCTCCGGGTTCATCGTCCGGCGGACGGCCGCCAAAGTAGGCGGCACCCCGCTCGTGCCGCCGCCGTTGGCGGCCCGCTCACCGCCCTCGCCACTGCGGTCGGCGGGGGAGAGGTCGCTGCGGTCGGTCGGCGGTGGCTCGTTGAAGACGGCGGTGAGGAAGTTGTTGATCAGGGACTGGCGTTCGGAGTCGGAGAGGCGGGCCAGGCGGTGTAGCGATTCGAGGTGCGCTGGGCCGCGGTCGGCTGGCGTCTCGCGGTTGTCCGCTGCGCTGCGGGCGATCGCGGCACGGACGACCGCGCGGCGCGTGCGTAGTACGCGGAGTTGGGTGTCGAGGGCAGAGGCGTGGGTGACCAGTACGTCGGGCAGTGAGATCCCCGATGCCAGGACGTGCTGGATCGTGGTCAGGTCGAGGCCTAGATCGCGCAGGGTCCGGACCAGTTCGAGTCGGGCGAGTGCCGAGGCGTCGTACCGGCGGTAGCCGCGGGGTGTGCGGTCAGTGGGCGGTACGACGCCTCGGTCCGAGTAGAAGCGGATCGTCTTCACGGACAGGCCGGTGAGCTCGGCCAGTTCCCCGATCGAGTAGGTCATGACGTCCACCATGCCGTCTCCAGCTGGTGGAGACACAACCTCGGTCGCCAACCCACCCCAGCTCTCACGAGGTCTGGCGATCCACGTCGTTAGACGGTGAGCCGACGGCGTTCCGCGTGACCTGCTTGTCGGTCAGGTGAGTGAGGTGGCCCTCGTCGAAGTATCTCGACAGGTGTATGCGCAGCCTTCCCACCGACGAGACTCGCCAGTCGCTGCTGTCGGGGACCTGCGCGAGTGGCACTTGTGCGAAGCGGGTGAGGCGCCGGCGCCGGCTGGCGTCGACTGGACGGTGCAGCTCGACGTAGCCGCCGTCCGCTTGCCGGATGATCTGCCCAGTCTCGATCCCGTGCTCGATGATCTCCTGGTCCCGTCCCTGCAGCGCAATGCAGATCTGCCGGGTGAGGACGAATGCGACAGGCGGACCCGCGATCAAGAGCACCTGGAACACCCGCAGCAGCGAATTGACCGAGAGGCCGAACTGTATGGCCATGGTGTCGGCGCCCGCCGCGGCCCACAGCACGCCGTAGAAGAGGACGCCTGCGACACCGATGCCGGTTCGGGTCGGGTTGTTGCGAGGCCTTTCGAGCAGGTGGTGATCGGAGGAGTCACCGGTGACCCAGCTCTCGATGAACGGGTAGACGGCGACCAGCACGAGGTACAGCGTGCAGACCGCGACCGGTATCAGGACGGCCAGGGTCATTGTCTTGCCCCACCAAACGACTTCCCATCCTGGTGCGAGCCGAAGGGCACCGTCCAGGAATGCGAGGTACCACGCTGGGCCGACGCCGGCCGAGGTGTTCGCCGGATCGGCCGGGCCGTACATCCATACCGGGTTGATCGTCGCCGTGGCGGCCATCACCAACTCGAGGCCGGCCACGAAGCAGAACAGGCCAACGCTCTTGACCGCTGCCACAGCCACCGGACGGCCCACCACGTTGTCGTCCGTACGCCCGGGCCCGGCGTGCTGGGCGGGTTTGTGCTTGAGCGCGAGGACGGCGCCGGCCACGAAGAGCAGAACGAGTACGGCGGGCAGAACTATCACGTGCAACGGGTAGAACCGCGAGATCACGTCACCGGGGAAATCCCCTCCGAACAGGAGGGCGGAAAGAGCAGTACCGACGACTGGAGTCGCCTGCAGGACGCCGTCGAGCACGGCGAGGCTGGTGCCTGACGCCATGTCGTCCGCAAGCGAGGTTCCGGTGAGGGCTGCGGCCAGTGTGACCAGAAGCAGCCCGAAGACGACCAGCCAGCTCAGCCGCCGTGGCCGACGGAACGCGCCGGTGAAGAACAGCCGCAGTAGGTGCAGCAGGATCGCCGCCACCATGATCAGCGTGCCCCAGTGATGGACCTGGCGCATCAGCAGGCCGCCCGGTACCTCGAACGTGATCCCCAGCGTCGAGTCCAGTGCCCGCGACATCGGGGCGCCACGAAGCGGTGCGTACGGGCCGTCATAGACGACCTGCTCGGTCGACGGGTCATAGAAGACCGTCAGGAACACGCCGCTGAGCACCACCACCACGAAGCTGTAGAAAGCGATCTGGCCGAACAGCAACGACCAGTGGTCGGGAAACACCCTCCCGCGAAGTTTGCTCCAGGGGCCGCGCATCGATCAGCCCTCCCTCACCGTGTCCACGACGACCGCGAAGTGCGGTCACCAGTACGACCCCGGAGCAGCTCGATATGTGACGTCCCGTGAGTGGGATCACAACCAAGCCGAGCTGCTCACGTTGGGTGAGGGAACGAGCGGGCTCAGCCGACCAAGTCGTTGACCGATCGCAACACCGGTACGCCGAGGGGCCCGTCCGGCGTGCTCGCCGCCGTCACGCGGAAGGTGTGCGACTCGCCCGCGGACAAGGTGATCAGGCAGCTGTCCACCCGCGCCGCCGGGTCCAGCCGATCCGGGAACAGCGCGAGGTCCTTCGCCAGCGCCGAGGCCGTCACGGTCACGTCGTACCCATCGTCACTAACAGAGACCAACGCGGTATATGCATCACGGAGGAGCCGCAGCGAGGTGTCTTCGACGAAGTACCAGTACGTCGACGAACCGTCGTCCGCGCGGACCTCGACGTACTCCGCGGCCGGGTCAGAGGACGCCGCCACCGACGCCGGCAACGAGTTCAACACCGCCGACCGCGGTTCGACCTCCAACGCGAACGTCTCCTGCGCCAGCACCTCACCTCCGGCCTCAGTACTACGCCGGGAAACAGTCACCGAAGTCGACCACACCGAGTCCGTATCGTTGTGGGCGGCAACCACTGGCCCGTCCTCCCGCGATTGCACGGTCAGCAGCCGATCGGCGTACACGCGCTGCAAGGCGAACCACAATGGCTTGCGGATCCCGTGACCGTCCACGGCAGCCCAGGAGATCACCGGCCAGTTGTCGTTCAGCTGCCAGACGACCGCGCCCATGTTCAACGGGAAGAGACTGCGGAAGTGTTCGATGCCATAGGCAACAGCCCGCGCCTGGTTCAGCTGCGTGATCCAGTGCCAATCATTGATGGTCTTCCACAGCGGCAGGTGATCGCCGAGACCGCGCTGCAGCTTGAGGTTGCCCTCGTGAGCCTTCTGGTGCACGAGCATCTGCTGGCCATACGGATCCAGCGGCTCGTCGTGCACGACGGACGTCAGCGTCGACCAGGCCGGCGGTCCCTGGAACCCGAACTCCGAGGCGAACCGCGGCTTGTACTTGCCGTACGTCGTGTAGTCCACCTGGTTCCACACGTCCCAGATGTGCATGGTGCCGTTGCGCTCGTCGTTCGGGTGGATGAACTGGTCGAACGAGTACGGACTGCCCGGCGAGTACGGCGTCCGCGGGTCCAGTTCGGCCATTATCGCCGGGAGGAGGTCGAAGTAGTACCCCTGACCCCAGGCCCGCCCGGCCAGCGGGACCCGCCAGCCCCACTCGACGTATCCCCAGATGTTCTCGTTGTTGCCGTTCCACACCGCCAAGCTGGCGTGTTGGCTCAGCCGCGTCACCGCCTGCCGCGCTTCAGCCTCCACCTCGCCACGCATCGAAGCGTCCTCGGAGTACGCCGCGCACGCGAACAGGAAGTCCTGCCACACCAAGATGCCGAGCTCAGAGCACAAGTCGTAGAAGTCGTCGCTCTCGTAGATGCCGCCGCCCCAGACCCGGAGCAGGTTCATCCGCGCGTCCACCGCGTCCCGGATGCTCTGCTCGTACGTCGTCCGGTCGAGCCGGGTCACGAACGCGTCGTCGGGGATCCAGTTCGCTCCGCGCACGTAGATCGGCTTGTCGTTGACCAGGATGACGAACGGGCTGCCGCTCTGGTCCGGCGCCACCTCGATCCGCACAGTCCGGAACCCGACCCGCCCCGACCACTCGTCGGACTGCGTTCCCGCCCGCAGCGCCACAGCCACGTCGTACAAGGGCTGCTCGCCGTGACCGCGCGGCCACCAGCGGTCGACCGAGTCGATGGTCGAGGTGATGCCAGCCTCGGCGGTCCCGGCCGGCACGGTCATCTCGGTGGTGGTGCCGCCGACCTCGACGGTGATCGTCGCGTCCTCGGTGAACCCGTCCGCCCACGCGAGGGCGACGCGAGTGTCCAGTACGCCGCGGTCGCGGTCCAGCCCGGCCAGCGGGCGAACCGACTCGATCCGCACGCCTGTCCATGACTCGATCCGGATCGGCCGCCAGATCCCGACGGTCGCGACATCCGGTCCCCAGTCCCAGCCGAAGTTGCTCGCCATCTTCCGGAGCGCGTTGTACGGGTGGTGGTTGGTGTGTGGCCACTCTCCGTGCCGCTCGACCTCCGAGCGGGCAGCGGTCACCGGTCCGGCGAACTCGATCACCAGTTCGTTGCGCTCGGCAACAAGGACTCCGGTGACGTCGAACCGGTACGAGCGGTGCTGGTTCGCGGTCCGGCCGAGCTCGGTGCCGTTCATCGTGACGGTCGCGACCGTGTCCAGGCCGTCGGCGACGAGCTCCTGGACGGCGTGACCGTCGGACTCCCAGTCGAACACGGTCCGGTAGCTCCAGCTGGTCTCACCGATCCAGGCCAGCCGGCCCTCGTTGTCCCCGTCGAACGGATCCGGGATGAGGCCGGCCGCGAGCAGGTCTGTGTGCACCTCGCCAGGAACGTTGGCGGCGACCGGTGCGGCGAGCAGGGCGCTGTGCTGGTCAGGCACGGCGCCGTCGACCGCCCGAACGGTCCAGGAGGCGCCGCCTGCGGTGGTCAGTGGAACTGCGTTCAGGGAGCTCATCGATCTCGTTTCACGAACCGGCTCAGTTGGCCGACAACAAAGGGGAGCGGACAACGCCCGCTCGAAGTACCCACTGCACCGCGAGCTGGATCCCCGGCGAACGCCCGCCGGGGATCCAGGTCGCTCGGTGCTTCAGAGAGTGGACGCCTGTACGTCCCAGTCGTCCGGCAGGATCGCCGGGACCTCGACCGTGCTGGTCACCTCGACGAATGCGCCGCTGTCGATCGAGTCGGTGATGGAGGCCATCACGTCGACGACGTGGAACGCGAGCGCACCGGTGGCCCGGTGCGGCTGGTCGGCCCGGATCGCCCGAGCCATGTCCAGTACGCCGGTACCGCGCTCGGCGATCGCCTTGGTCTCGGCGACGGTCTCCCAATCGTCGGCACCACGGCGGCGGATCTTGATCTCACCGTCGAACCCGTTCGGGTCGGGCAGCGCGAGTGTCGCGTCGGCGCCGGTGATCTCGACGAATCCGGCCCGCGGCAGGGGCGAGTCGAAGCTGAAGATGCTCTGCGACGACTGACCCGACTCGAACTTCATGATCGCGCTGACATGCGTCGGCACGGTCACGTCGAAGTCGGTCCCGGCCAGCGGACCGGATCCGATCGTGCGCTTCTCCCGCGACTTCGAACCGATCCCGGCGACCGCCGCGACCGGGCCGAACGTCTGCACCAGCGTGGTCAGGTAGTAGGGGCCGATGTCGAACAGCGGGCCGGCGCCCTCCTGGAACAGGAACGCCGGGTTCGGGTGCCAGGACTCCGGGCCGGGCGACTGCATCAGCGTCAATGCCGTCAGCGGCTGACCGATGTCGCCCTTCTCGATGATCCGGCGGGCGGTCTGCAGACCCGGGCCGAGGAACGTGTCCGGCGCGCAACCCAGCCGCAGCCCCGCATCCTGCGCGGTGGCCAGCAACTTGAGCCCGCTCTCCTGGTCGAGCGAGAACGGCTTCTCGCTCCACACGTGCTTGCCCGCGGCGATCGCGGCCAGCGCCACCTCGACGTGGGCGATCGGGATGGTCAGGTTGACCACGATCTCCACGTCCGGATGGCCGAGGACGACGTCGGGACCGCCGTGGGTCTCGATCCCGAACTGGCCGGCCTTGTCCTTCGCGACCTCCGGCCGCAGATCGCCGATCGCGACGACCTTCAGGTCCGGGAAGCTCTGCATGCTCTTGATGTAGGCGTCCGAGATCACCCCGGCGCCGATCACGCCGACGCCGACGGCCGTCATGCGATCTCCTGGCCGGCCAGGTAGCGGAAGCTGCCCTCGACGGCGTCGAAGATCTCGCCGCTGAAGTCGTCCAGCTCGACCACCCGGAGCGTGCCCGGCGAGGCGGCCAGGATGTCGAGCACCGCGATGGTGCCGTCGCCGACGCCCACCTGGGCCTTGTTGTCCAGGGTGCCGTCGCCGTCCTTGACGTGCAGCGCCTTCACCCGGTCACCAAGCCGGCCGAGCAGCGCTGGTACGTCGGCGCCGCCGACCGCGGCCCAGTACGTGTCCACCTCGAGGATCACCTCGTCGGACAGGTTGTCGGCCAGGATCTCCAGGCCGTGCACCCCGTCGATCACCGACTCCAGCTCGAAGTGGTGGTTGTGGTAGCCGACCGTGATGCCGTGGTCCGCTGCCTCCACGGCGGCCTTGTTCAGCGCCTCTGCCGTCGCCTTGATGTCGTCCGCCGACTGCCAGCGCGCCGGGTCGACGTACGGGTCGATGACGATGCCGATGCCGAGCTTCCTGGCCACCTCGAAGGTGGGGCTCAGGCTCTCCTCGCGGAGCAGGCCGGCGTGCGTACTGGGCGCCGACAGGCCGTACTTGGGCAGCGCCTCGGCCAGGGCGTCCGCCATCCCGACCACGCCGAACGGCTCCACCTTGGTGTAGCCGATCTCCGCGATCCGGGCCAGCGTGGCGTCGAAGTCCGCTTCCAGCTTGGTCCGCACCGTGTAGAGCTGGAGGGACAGGTTGTCCACTGCGACCATGTTTTTCTCTCCTCGTCCGGCGCACTCCCGCTGCCCTGGCGCACGCCCCTGTGACTTGGTTAACCGAACCGGTTAAGTACCGCGCCGAGCCTATCCCAGTTCCGCCCACCCCGACCAGACCCGATTCACCAGGTGGGCTGTGATCAAATCGGTTGCGTAGGGTGAGGGAGAGCGGTTACCTGCAGACACTGTGTAGGGGATGGCCGCACAATGAGGGCCAACCAGATGCAGAGTGGTCCGGGCCGCCCGGGGTGAGGAGGCTGTTGTGGCCAGAGTGACCATCAAGGAGATCGCCCGGCGGGCCGGGGTCTCCAAGGGGGCTGTGTCGTACGCGCTGAACAATCAGCCGGGCGTCTCCGAGGCGACCCGGGCGCGGGTGCTGAAGGTGGCCGAGGAGCTGGAGTGGGTGCCCAACCGGGCTGCCCGCCAGTTGTCGGCCGCGCGGAGTGAGACCTTCGGCCTGGTGCTGGCCAGGTCCGCGAAGACGCTCAGCGAGGAGCCGTTCTACATGGGCTTCGTCGGCGGGGTGGAGGAGGTGCTGGGGGAGAAGTCGTACGCGCTCGCCCTGCAGGTCGTACCGGATATCGCCGAGGAGATGGCGACGTACCGCAAGTGGGCCGCGGAGCGCCGGGTGGACGGTGTGATCGTGGTCGACATACGGGTCGACGATCCGCGGATTCCACTGCTGCGCAAGGTCGGGCTGCCCGCGGTGCTGGTCGGCGATCCGTCGCTGGCCGACGGGATGACATGTGTCTGGACCGATGCCACGTCCGCGATGAACGCCGCGCTGGACCATGTCGCGTCGCTCGGGCACCGGCTGGTCGGACGGGTGGCCGGACCGTCCGATCATGGTCATGTCTGGATCCGGGACCAGGCCTTCAATTCGGCGAGCGAGCGGCTCGGGCTCGAAACCCGCGTCGTGCATACCGACTTCTCCGGCGAGTCGGGAGCGGCGGCGACCCGGAAGCTGATGACCGAGGGAGTTCGGCCGACTGCAGTCGTGTACGACAACGACCTGATGGCGATCGCGGGGCTGTCGGTGGTGAACGGTCTCGGGCTGAAGGCGCCGGATGACGTGACGCTGGTGGCCTGGGACGACTCGACGCTGTGCCGGCTGACCCACCCGACGCTGACCGCGATGAGCCACAACATAGTTGCCTACGGCAGCGAAGTCGCGCATCGCCTGTTCGACCTGCTCGAAGGCGCGCGTCCCGAAGCGCACCTGTACTCGACACCTCAGTTGGTCGTCCGGGAGAGCTCCGGCCCGCCGCCGGCTAGCTGACCGCGGTCACCTTCACCGGGACGCCGTTGAGGGCTGCCGTGCCCGCGGCGGCGTCGATCAGGTCGGGGTCGGTGACGTCGTTCGCGCTGGCCCCGGCGACCTTGTTCGCAACGGTGAGCCGTACGCCGGGACGGCCGTGGCCGAAGCCGTGCGGCAGGCTGACCACACCCGGCATCATGTCGTTGCTAGAGGCAACTTCAACGGAGACCGATCCGGCCGCCGAGGTGATCTCGACCAGCTGCCCGTCGACCAGTTGGCGACAGGCGAGATCCTCCGGGTTCATCAGCAGCTGATGCCTCGGCTTGCCCTTCACCAGCCGGGCCGAGTTGTGCATCCAGGAGTTGTTGTTGCGCAGATGCCGCCGCCCGATCAGCAGCAGGTCGTCTCCGTTGCCCAGTACAACCAACGACTCGCGCAGCCGGGGCAGATCGTCGAGAATCATCTGCTGGGCAAGATCGATCCGCTTGTCCTTCGTGTGGAGCGCCTGCGGCAGGGCCGGCTGCAACGGCCCGAGATCCACCCCGCCCGGGGATCGGCGCAGCTTGCCCACCGACAACCGATACGGCCCGGATCGCAGCCCGAGGTCCACGAGTCGCTTCGGCGACAACCGCAACCTTGCCGACATGGTCAGCTTCCGCCGGCTCAGCGGAGTACGGCGCAACACCGCCAGCCCGAGATCGCGGAAGATCTCCCAGTCGTGCCGGGAGTCCGCCGGGCGGCGTAGTACGGCGTCGTTCCAGCGGGCGGTGTTCCGGACGGCGAGCTGGTGGAAGATCACGTCGTAGTGGTCGCGTTCGAGCGGGGGAGTCGGCGGCAGGATCACATCCGCGTGCCGGGTGGTCTCGTTGATGTACGGATCGACGGAGACCATGAAGTCGAGGGTGCCGAGGGCTTCGTCGAGTTTGCGGCCGTTCGGCGTCGACAGCACCGGATTGCCCGCGATCGTGAGCATCGCGTGGATCTGCCCGTCGCCCGGCGTCAGGATCTCCTCGGCCATCGCGGACGCGGGCAGCTCGCCACCGAACTCAGGCAGCCCGCGCACCCGGCTCTGCCAGACGCCGATGTGACCGCGACCGAGGAACCGCAACGTCTCGACGGCCGGCCGCGGGATCATCGCGCCACCCGGCCGGTCGAGGTTGCCGGTGATGATGTTGAGCACCTGGACGGCCCACTGGCAGATCGCGCCGAACTGCTGCGTCGACACTCCGTTCCGCCCGTAGCAGGCCGCCCGGTCAGCCGCGGCGAACTCGGCCGCGATCCGGCGGATCGTCTCGGCGTCGATCCCGGTCACCTCCGCCGCGCGCTCCGGCGTCCACTCCGCGACCGCCTCGGTGACGGCTTCCAGCCCGTCCACGTACTGCGCGGGCGCGGCGCGCCCGTCGGCGATCACCTGGTGGATCAGGGCGAGCAGGAACGCCGCATCCGTCCCCGGCCGGACGAAGTGATGCTCGTCCGCGACCGCAGCCGTCTCGGTCCGGCGTGGGTCGATCACGACCACCTTGCCGCCGCGGTTGCGCAGTTCCTTGAGCCGCCGGCCGAATCCGGGCGCGGTCATCATGCTGCCGTTCGAGGCCAGCGGGTTCGCCCCGAGCATCAGCAGGTACGACGTCCGGTCGATGTCCGCGACCGGGACCATCAACTGGTGGCCATACAGCAGGTGGCTGGCGAGCATGTGCGGGAGTTGGTCGACCGAGGTCGCGCTGAACCGGTTCCTGGTCCGGAACAGGCGGACCAGGGCAGGTCCGTGGGTGAGTGCGCCGAGACTGTGCACGTTGGGGTTGCCGAGGTAGACCGCGACCGCGTTCTTCCCGTGCTGCTGCTGGATCTCGCCGAGCCGGGACGCGACGTACTCGATGGCCTCGTCCCAGCCGAGCGGTTCCCAGCCGTCCGCGGTACGGCGTACCGGTGTCGTCAGCCGGTCGGGGTCTTCCTGGAGGTCCTTGAGCGCGACCGCTTTCGGGCAGATGTGCCCGTGGGACAGCGGATCCGACTCGTCGCCGCGGATGTCCGTCACCCGGCCGTCCTCGACGGTGACGAGCACGCCGCAGATGGCTTCACACAAGTTGCACGAGGTCCTGCGCACGGTGGCTGCCATTCAGCCAAACTACCCTTGAGTAGCCGAGCCGACCAGTCCAACCGCGGCCCTCCAACCGTGCGCCCAATCCAGTCGTGCTAATCGAAGCGGGCCTCGTCCAGCCTGCCCAGGATGGCGTCGACGGTTTCGGCCGGGGACAGGTCGGAGTTGTCCAGCCACAATCCGC
Source organism: Kribbella caucasensis (assembly GCF_004361855.1). Classification (GTDB taxonomy): domain Bacteria; phylum Actinomycetota; class Actinomycetes; order Propionibacteriales; family Kribbellaceae; genus Kribbella; species Kribbella caucasensis. The sequence goes on along the minus strand of NZ_SNWQ01000001.1, from coordinate 92,946 downwards.
GGCGCGGGCTGAACGCGTGCAGCTCGTAGTCGAGTTCGTCGACCGAGAGACCACCGAGCCGGGTCGCGATCACGTCCGGGCGCGGAGTCAGTACGACGAGGTACCGCGGCCGGCTCTCGATCGCGTCCAGGAACTCGCGCAGCAGCTCCCCGATCACGACGTCCTGCAGTACGACGGTGAACCCGGCTTGCGCATAACGGTCGGCCGCTTGGCAGGCGAGCCGGTACCGCAGCTTGAGTTGTTTCTGTGCCTCCGCCCCATCGTCCGCACCGGCCGACGCCTTGCCGCTGACGATCATCCGGCGAAACACCTCACCCCGCAGATGAACACCGTACTCGAACCGCTCGGCCAGTAATTGGGAAACGGTCGCCTTGCCCGCCGCCATGATCCCGCTGACGACGATCACCCCCTCCGACTCCATAGGGTGGATCGTGCCACGCAGGACAAGGTTTTGGTCAGCCCTGGTCCAGTGGATTGTCCGTTGTGTGCCAGATCGTCAGGGCTGCAGGGTTTCCAGGTGCGCGATGAGGATCTGGTGCACGCGGGCCGGCGTCGTACGGCCGGGTTGTACGGCGACGTGCAGGGCCAGGCCGTCGACCAATGCGTGCAGGCGTTCGGCCTCCAACTGTAGGTCGAGACCCGCGCGGAGTGTGTTGCCGTCCGACAGTGCCGTGATCAGGCTCTGGCACAGTTCGAGCAGGCCGTCCTGGACCGGGCCGAGGTGATCGCGCAGACCGCCGGCGCCGGTCTCGGTCAGGGCCTGGGCGATGAAGGACAGCCAGGTCTCGAACTCGGCTTCCCGCTCTGAATCGAGCGGGATGACCTCCTCGAGGTAGCGCAACGCGATCTCGGTCAGGGTGCCGGTCGCCTCGATCGCCTCGATCGCCCCGATCCGCTCCCGCACGCGGCGCGAGACCAGGTCCATCGCGAAGTTGAGCAGCCCTTCCTGATCGGGGAAGTAGTACCGGACCGCTCCCGGTGACCAGCCGGCTTCGGCGGCGACGGTCCGGACCGAGGCGCCGCCGATGCCGTCCCGGCGGACCACCCGCCAGAGCGCCTCGGCGATCTCCGCGCGGCGGGCTTCGTGATCGACGATCTTGGGCACCTGCTCTTTTTAGCACACCTGTGTTATCGTCGTTGTATCAACACGGTCGTACCAAATAAATCGGAGGGGAGAACGTCGTGCTGCTCGCTGTGATCGCCGCGTGTGAGGTCGGCTTCTGGGTCCTGCTCGCCGCGGGGATGGCGGCGCGCTATCTGTTCCGCCTACCCAAGGCGGGGCTGGTGCTGCTGGCCGGCGTTCCGCTGGTCGACGTCGTGATGCTGGTCGCCAGTGTGATCGACATCCGGCAGGGTGGTGAGCCCTCGTTCAAGCATTCACTGGCCGCGATCTTCATCGGCGTCAGTGTCGGCTTCGGCCACAGCACGCTGAAGTGGGCCGACGCCTGGGCGGCGCACAAGTTCGCTGGGGCGACGCAGCCGGTCAAGCCGCGCAAGGGCACCAGGGAGAAGGTGCGCAAGGAGCGTCAGGGCTGGTACCGGCACCTGCTGGCCTACGCGGTCGGCTGCGGTGTGATGGTCTCCCTCGGCTTGCTGTCCGGCAAGGGGTACGACGCTCTGCTCGGCCCGGCGTACACGTGGACGATCGTGCTGTTGATCGACGGGTTCGTGTCTTTCAGCTACGGCGTGGACACGGACGAGGAGCACAAGGAGAAAGTCACCTCGGCCTGACCGACGCGACCGATATCCCGGCCGGATCCGCCTCGGCATCGTAGATTTCGTCCATGACGAAGTCCCTGGCAGGGCGGGTCTGGTTCGGGCTCACCGCTTTGGCGGTCGTGGTCGGCGTGGTGGTGCAATGCTTTGTCACGGCGGACAGCACCGAAGGCTTCTACAAGGAGAACCCGGAGCGCGTTTTGAACGTGTTCGCCTTCTTCACCATCCAGTCCAACATCATCCTCGGCGCGACCTGTCTGGTTCTGGCGCTCGGGTCGATCCCCGAGTCGACGTGGTTCCGGACCCTCCGCCTCAACGGCGTGCTGTGCATAGCCGTGACCGGCATCGTCTACCACGTGGCGCTCGCCGATCTCGATGACCTGTCCGGCGCCGCCGCGTTCACGAATTTCGTCCTCCACACGGCAACCCCGGTGCTCGGCGTACTGGGCTGGCTGTTGTTCGGGCCGCGCGGTCGGACGGATCCGCGGGTCGTCGGGTGGACGCTCGTGTTTCCGCTGGCGTGGCTGGTGTTCACGCTGATCCGCGGTGAGGGGACCGGGTTCTACCCCTACCCGTTCGTGGATGTTCTCGAGCATGGGTATGGCAGGGTCTTGCTGAACTGTCTGCTGGTCGCGCTACTGTTCCTGGCTCTGGCGGCCGGGGCGACCGTACTCGATCGCCGGCTGCGCACAAGGACAACCGTCGAGAGGTAGAACCTTGCTGGTGACATCCCGTTCGTACGCCGAGTACGAGGCGATGTTCGATCTGACCGAGCTACCCGATTCCGTGCTGGACTGTTGTGCCGGTGGGGCTGGGTTCACCGCCGAAGCGGCCGCTCGTGGGGTGGACGCCGTCGCCGTGGATCCGACGTATGAGCTGCCGGCGAACGAACTCGTCGATACCGTACGGCGGAGTCTGCCGGCCGGATCCGCGATCGTCGACGCGCATGCGGGCAGTTTCGTCTGGCACTGGTACGGGAGTCCGGAGCGGAAGGATGAGCTGCGGATCGAGGCGGCGGATCGGTTCCTGCAGGACGTATCCGCATCCCCGGAGCGGTACGTGCCGGGGAGTCTGCCGGAGTTGCCGTTCGGGGATCAGCGGTTCGAGCTGGTGTTGTGCTCGCATCTGCTGTTCACCTGGTCGGACAAGTACGACGAGGAGTGGCACCTTGCCGCGTTGCGGGAGCTGATCCGGGTCTCGCGGTCGGAGGTGCGGGTGTTTCCGTTGGTGCAGCAGGGCGCTGGGGATCCGGTGCCGTATCTGCCCGGGCTGCTCGAGCGACTGAGCGATGAGGTGCGGGCCGAGATTCGCGAGGTGCCGTACGAGTTCCAGGCCGGTGCCAACGAGATGCTGGTCCTGACCCGGCACTGACACGTGCCCTAGCCGGTGCGGTGAGTGGTTCCTTCTCGCCGCACCGGCCGGGCGCCGGACTAGGGAGTCAGCGGAGGTACCTGCCGCAGACGGGCCAGGGCTGGGCGCCGCGCTGGGCGTACAACCTCTTCGCGCGCATCAACTGCTCGCCGGCCGACGCGTTCGCCGGGTTGCCGCTGCCGCCGACGCTGCGCCAGGTCTGCCGGTCGAACTGGAACAGCCCGTAGTAGCCGGCCGGGTTCACCGCGCGTGGGTTGCCGCCCGATTCACACTGGGCGACCTTCCGCCAGGCGGCACTCATCGACACGCTGCCGGTGGTGCGGTTCGACTCGGACCGGCTCGCGCGCTTCCGCGGCGTGGTGCGCTCGGACTTGCGCACCCGGGTCTCGGTCTTCTTCGCCTTGGTCCTGCGCTCGGACTGCCGGACGGTCGCCTTCTTCGAGCCGTCGAGCTTGAGCGTCTGGCCGATCAGGATCAGGTCCGGGTCCGCGAGGTTGTTGATCTCGGCCAGCTGGTGCCAGTCGGCCCCGTAGGCCTCGGCGATCTCGGAGAGGGTGTCGCCGGCCTTGACCGTGTAGTCGCCGGTGGCGAACGCGCCGCCTGCGCCGGCGGCGGTGATGCCGGCACCGAGGCCGGCGATGGAAAGTGTCCGGACGATCCGGCGGGTACTGCGCCGCGGCCGGGCGTGTCGAGCTTTGGACATCAGAGTTCTGCTCCTCATGAGCTGGGCATGGTGAACTTCAGCCCGGCTGATTCAGCCGCGTGCGCACTGACCCCGAGACCTCGAGGGCCGGAGTGCGCCAGGTCCCGTCGAGGTGAAGGTGGTTTGTCACCTGGGTGCGTGAGGCTCGGATCGCCGGCCGTCCTCGGTTCGGCGGCCGCACCGGGCTCCGCAGTCTGGTGAGCTACCACTCCCTTCGGGGTGCAGGGGACGGCATCCGGCCGATGTCACGAGACAGCGTCCGAATGGTCACGCATCGGTAACGGCGCGACTGCCTCATCGTGCTCGACGTGCGGCCGAAACGCAACCCTTTCGGCCCGTTCCGGTCAAACTTTCGCTCCACGTAACAAAGCGAAAACCCCAACAACAGAACGGTTTCCACCCGTTTGTGTCGAGGTGTTTGGGCGCTCGGGGCAACGGGTAGAAACGGCTGTCGCGATCAAACGTTTGCCAATGGCCTCGACCGGGGCGGCAGCGGGATATCCGCGTGTCATCTGCGGTGTTCGCTCGTTGATCGAAGGACGGGCGTGGGAGAGCCCCGTTGTTGAGGCGAGCGATGACTGGGGGCGAGTAAGCGGTGATCCGTGTGGTCATCGGCCACCGCGGCCCGTTGGTGCGGGGTGCACTGGCCGCGGTGTTGTCAAAGGAAACCGATCTGGACGTAGCGGCGGAGCTGGACCGCTCGGACGACGTGCTGACCTCGGTCCGGCTGCGGCCGCACGTGGTGGTGCTCGATCCGCAGCTGCCGGGCAAGATCGGCGTCGAGGATCTGAGCCGCAAGCTGACCGGCCGGGGTGTCCTGGTGCTGGTCGACCACGAGGCGATCGCGGCGACGAGTATGACGCTGGTCAAGCAGGCGCCGCGGATCGGGCTGATCGCTACTGACGCGACGCCGCAGCAGTTCGTCGAGGCAGTGCGAGATGTCGCGAAGGGGCTGCCGGTGGTCGACGTACGGCTGGCGGTCGCGGCGCTGCGGGCCGGCGACAATCCGCTGACCGAGCGGGAGTGTGAGGTGCTGCGCCAGGTCACCACCGGAGCGACCGCACAGGAAGTCGCCCGGACGCTCAGCCTGAGCGCCGGCACGGTGCGGAACTACCTGTCCCGGATCCTCGCCAAGACCGGCGCCCGCAGCCGCATCGAAGCCATCCGCAAGGCCCAGGACGCGGGCTGGATCTGATCGCCGAGCTGAGGCGCTGGCTGTTGTTGAGGCGCGTGGGCTGGGTCTGGGCTCAGGAGGCCGGTTGGATTCGGTCGCTGCCTGGTTGCCAGTGGCCGAGGAGCTCGCGGTAGAGCGGTGAGGTCCGCAACAACGTTGTGTGGTTGCCGATCGCGGCCTTGTTGCCGTCCAGCACCAGGATCCGCCGGGCCCGCAACGCCGAGCTGATTCGGTGCGCGATCACGATCAATGTGCCGCCTCGCGCCGCGAACGCCTCCTCTGCCCGCCGCTCCGCCTCCGGATCGAGGAAGCACGTCGCCTCGTCCAGTACGACGAGCGGCGCGGGCGACAGATACGCCCTGGCGAGAGCGATCAGTTGCCGTTCACCAGCGGACAACTCGTTCGGCTTCACCCGCGCACCCAGTCCGCCCAGCCGATCCACGAGCCGGCCGGCGCCGACTGCTTCAACCGCCTGGGCGACCTCGGAGCTCGTTGCGTCGGGCAACAAATAGCTCAGGTTCTCACGGACGGTGCCGCTGAAGACGTAGGCCTCCTGCGGGATCAGCACCCGTGTCTGCGCCAGCCGTTCCGTGGACAACTCACTGGGCGGTACACCGCCGAGCAGCAGGCGTCCGCTGGTCGGCGCGAGCATCCCGCAAATGAGTCCCGCGAGAGTGGACTTGCCGATCCCGCTCGGCCCGACGACGGCGAGGTGGTCCCCTTCGGTCACGGTCAGATCGAGATCGGCCAGTACGGGTTCGGCGGCCGGGCCGTAGGCGAAGGTCAGGCCGCGCAACTTGACCTGGTGACCTCTCGACTCGACCACCGGTCGCGCGGGGTCCGTTGGCGGTTGCGCATCGAGAATGCGGCCCAGCGTCACGACGTACCGCAGACCGCTGTCGCCGAGCGCGCCCATCACGGTGCTGAGCGCGGGCTGGAGGCCGATCAGCACGTAGGTGAGGCCGCCGAGCAGCGTTCCGGTGCTGACGCCGCGGCCGACCAGCCACGGTCCGACCGCCAGCAGGATCAGCAGCGGGGCCCAGCCGCCGATGGCGAAGCACAGAGTCCGCAGCGCCGCGACCTTGGCCAGCGAGCGCTCGGCCTCGGCCTGGTTGTCGATCGGCCGGCCGACCAGGCGCTCGGCGAACTCCTCGGCGCCCATCGCGGTCACGTCCCGCACGCCCCCGAACGCCATCCCGGCCGTCGCCGCCAGCTCCTCGTCGGCCTGCAACGACGTGCGCATCCGCTCGGCCGCCAGTCCGAGTACGGCCAGCGAGGCGGCGAATCCCAGCAGGAACGGCGGTATGACGAATCCCGCGATCACCGGCGCCAACGACAACAGGCCGGTCAGTACGCCGATCAGGGTGACCGCGAAGTTCCTGATCACCAACACGAGCCCGGCGAACGTGTCGCGGACGATCTCGACCTGCCGGTTCAGCCGTGCGACAGCAGCGTCGTCGCCAGTACGCAACGCACCACGCACCACCCGCCGGACCAGATCGTCACGCAGCGGCTCGACCAGTTCGCCAAGCCGCCCGTAGACCTGGTGAGAACCCGCGGCGCCGAGGAACGCGGTCGCGACCAGCCCGCCCAACCACGCGATGCCCTGCCAGGCTTGTCCGGCGAGGAAGCTGTCCGTCGCGTGGGCGACCGCGACGCCGTACAGGGCGGTCGGCAGGATCTCCGGCACCGACCAGACCGCAAGCCGCACCGCTGCCCGCTTCTTCAACGCGGTGGCGCCGTAGCTCAGCTCGCGCTTCATGGCCACACCACCCCACAAGGCTGTGTACCGCGCGCGGTGGTCATCCGAACACCTCGCGATAGGCCGGGTCCTGCCAGAGGTCGTCGTGGGGGCCGAAGGCACGGAGCCGGCCGTGCTCCAGCCAGATGACCAGGTCGGCGTGGGCCGCGGTGGCGGGGCGGTGGGTGACGATCAGGCGGGTGCGATGGTGGCGGTCCTCGGTGAGGGTCTTGCTGATCTGCATCTCGGTGGCGGTGTCGAGGCTGGACGTGGCGTCGTCGAGGACGAGCAGCCGGTTCGCGGGCCAGGCGCGGGCCAGGCCGAGACGCTGCCGTTCGCCGCCGGACATGGGTGCCCTGGGCAACGGTGTGCGATAGCCGTGGGGGAGACGGCTGATGAAGTCGTGCGCATGCGTGGCTCTCGCCGCGGCGAGGGTCCGGACCGTGTTCACCGCATGGTGGGAGATCGCGTCGCCGATCGTGGAACCGACCAGCAACGGCCGTTCGAAGGCGCAGCCGATCGCAGTACGCAGCGCACGCCGATGGACCGCGGGCAACGGAATCCCGTCGAGCAGCACCTGTCCGGTCGTCGGATCACGAAGTCGCGCGGCCAACGCGGCAAACACCGACTTCCCGGCGCCACTCGGCCCCACCACGGCAACGGTCGCGCCACCGGGGATGTCAAGGGTGAGATTGTCGAGCAACACGGTCTCGCCGACGACCACGGTCGCCTCGTCGAAGGTCAGCCGCCCCGGCCCAGCGGGCAACGGAAGTGTGCCGTGGGCGATCGACTCGACGGAGTACACCTCGGCGGCTCGCTGCACGCCGGCACGGGCTCGGGCGATTTCGCCGATGACACCGGTCAGACTGCCGAGGCCGGCCCCCAGTACGGCGTACTGGCTGGCCGCGAACAGCTCGCCGGCTGTGATCCGGCCGTCGACGAGCTGGAGTCCACCGACGGCGAGAACCGCGACCAGGACCAGCGGGCCGACGATAGCGGCCTGCGCGCCGGAGCGGGCGAGGATCCGCCAGGTGAGCAGACCGTGCTTGTGCAGCTCGGGCAGCAGGGTGAGGATGCGACTCTCCTCGCGTCGGCTGGTCCCGGCGGCGAGGATCGTGCGGATGCCTGTCAGCGATTCGGTCAGCAGCGAGGCGATCCGGCCCTGGGTCTCCTGGTAGGCAAGGCTGATCTCGGCCGTCCGGCGGGCGAACACCCACAGGACGCCGATCACCAGCACCACCCCGCCGAAGAAGGCCGCGGCCAGCCAGGGGTCGATGATCGCCAGCAGAACCAGGCTTCCCACCGGCGGTACGACGGCCGCGAGCGCGGTCACCGCGGCCGGACCTGCTTGTGCGGCGTCGACCGCGTTCCCGGACACGCGGCTGACCAGGTCGCCGGTCTCGTGATTGCGGGTACCTTCAGGACCGCCTCGGACGACATGCCGGACCAGGCCGTGCCGGAGCCAGGCGGTCGTCCCCGCGACACAGGCCGTCCCGGCGAATACATCGACCAGCGAGCAAACGATGCCGGTGGCAACCAAGGTGCAGGCGATCCAGAGCCAGCGTCCGTAGCCGCTGCCTGCAACGATCGCGTCCACCGAGCGGCCGAGTACGGCTGGCAGCGCGAGGGTCACGCCGCTCTGGATCAGCGCGGTGATACCGATCAAGGGCAACCAGCCCCGACCGTGCCGCATCACCGCCCCGAAGGTCATCGTCATGGCCGCAACCTTGTTTGGCCGGCGAGTCCGATCTGGTCAGCGAGTCCGATCTGATCGGCGATGAAGGCGAGCATGTCGGCGGCCAGGCCGATTCCTTGGCTCGCCGATCCCGCCGCGTGGCCGGCGTCGGCGTCCAGCCTGAGCAGAACCGGCCGCTGACCGTCGGTCGCATGCTGAAGCGCAGCGCACATCTTCCGAGCGTGCAGCGGATCGACGCGGGTGTCACCACCGAAGACCGTGAACAGCACGGCCGGATACTTCACACCCTGGCTCACCCGGTGGTACGGCGAGTAGGACAACAGGTTCTCGAAGGCCACCGGATCCGAGGCCGACCCGAACTCCGGCACCCAGCTCTCACCCAGCCCCGACAACTCATAGCGGACCATGTCCAGCAGCGGCGCCGAACACACCGCGGCGGCGAACAACTCCGGCCGCTGCGTCAACGCCGCCCCGACGAGCAGCCCGCCGTTCGACTCACCGCACAAGGCCAGCTGATCCGGCGTCGTCCACCCCGAGGCGATCAGGAACTCGGCCGCCGCGACGTAGTCGTCGAACACTGTCTGCTTGTTCGACAGCATCCCGGCCCGGTGCCACGCGTCACCACCTTCCCCACCACCACGAAGGGTCGCGGTCACGAAGACCCCGCCTGCTTCAACCCAGGCGAGGGCGAACGCGGAGTATGTCGGAGTGAGCGACTGCCCGAATCCGCCGTACCCGTAGAGGATGGTGGGACGCGGCCCGTGCTGCCCGGGTTTGCCGACGGCAAGCAACTGCAGCGGTGTCCCGTCGGCAGACGTGAAGTCGAGCCGAGTCGACTCCGCCTCCGGTACGCCGACCACGCCGGGCGGCCCCGACCACAACGTCGTTCGGGCTGAGCCGGCGTCGTAGCAGTAGACCGCGGAAGGCGTGACGCTGTCGGTGTAGCTGAACCAGACCTCCGTCCCGCCCTCCGGTCGCGCGGAGAGCGAGCCGACCGAACCGGCACCAGGCAACGGGACTTCACCGAGCGGCCGACCGGTGACCAGATCGTGGATCGCGATCTCGCCGATACCCCGCCGGGTCCGGCCGACCAGGACGACCTTGTCGAGCACGGCCAGACTGCTCAGCGGCGCCTCGGGATCCGCGGCCACGAAGTCGTGCCAGACCAGGGGTCGCTCGGGATCGCCCACGCAGATCCGCCCGGTCGGGGCGTCGCGCGTGGTCACGACGTACAGCCGCCCGTCGTGCCCGACAGACATCACCGTGATCGCATCGACGCCGACCTGGACCGGCAGCGGCGGCTCGTCCTTCGCGAGATCCTGCAGCCACAGATCATTGGCCGCGCCACGCACCGCCGAGATCGTCAGCGATCGCCCGTCCGCACTGAGATCCAGCCCGTACGACGCTTCGTCGGTGAGCACCGGGATCTCGTCGGGTGAGCCGAGGTGATGTCGGACGACTCGGCGGAATCGCACATAGTAGAAGGACTTCCCGTCCGGAAGCCAGGCAACGGGGGAGTAGCGGCAGCCGTCGAGTGGACCGTCGATCAGTTGGCCGGTGGTCACGTCGAGCACGTACAGCACGGACTGCTCGTCGCCCCCGCGGGAGACCTGGAAAGCGAGCAGCGAGCCGTCGGGCGAGGGCTGCCAGCTGTCGAGAGTGGTTCGTCCGCTCGGGTCGAGCTGAAGGGGATCGACAAGCACCTGGTCGTCGACGGAGAGGACGGCATGCTCCCGCTTGGCCGTCCGGCGTAGTACGAAGCAGCGGTCGCCGCGCCAGACTGGGGCGCTGATTGAGCCGACGTTCGAGAGGGCCTTCACCCGGGTGCGGAAGCGGTACCGGGTCGGCAGGGAGGCGGCATGGTTCAGCCACAGCTCGTCCTGAATCGCCTGCCATTGCTGGGTTTCCGTGCTGTTCGCGTCCTCGAGCCAGCGATATGGGTCGGCGACGGCATGCCCGTGCAACTCCTCGACCAGCGGCAACCGCCGTGCGTCGGGATAACTCTGCTCTTGCATGCTCGCCTTCCTCCCGCAGGTGAACGCAGGTTCGGCCCTGAGCAGGTATGCCGCCCGCCCAGGGCCTCGGAACCTCGGTGACTGCTGTCCGATCAGTGGCAGAGCAGAAGGCTCAGGTTGCTCGGACGGTGGGAACCGCAGCCCAGCACGGTCAGCGTGGAGCCGCCGTGGTGGTGGCCGCCGCCGTAGCCCGGGGTCTCCAGGCCCTGAAGGTCGAGAAGTGCCATGTTTTACACCTCCTCTGGTGCAGATCGTCGGGTTGGGGACTCGGACCACTGGGGAGGTCCGAGGAACGGGAGGGACACCGGCGCGTCGTGCAGCGCGGTTCCCAGGGCCAGCAGGACGCCGGCGGATCCGGTGGCCAGGTCCATCGACAACCGGAGCAACTGGTTGCCGGGGAAGGCCAGACCACCCTCGAACGGCAACGCGTGCCAGCCGAGGCCGCGGATCAGGTCGTCGGTCGAGTCGCCGAGCCCGGCGGCCGTCAGCAGCAGGCCGGCGCGACCCATGAAGAGGCTCGGCTGGACGTAGTACGAGCAGCGGGTGACCAGGCGGAGGGCGGCCAGTTCGGCGGCGAGCTCCTCGCTCGGGCGATGCCGGAGGAAGCGGTCGAGAACAAGCGCGATCCCGGCCGAACCCTCTTCCAGATAAGGGAGTGTGCGCCAGCCCTGGTTCACCTGGAGCATGCCGTCCGGGGTGCGGAGGCAGCGTCGGAGGTCCTGCCGCAGTGCCGTTTCCGCGAGGTCGAGCAATCCGATGTCGCGGGTCTGTTCGTATGCCGTGAGGAAAAGCAGGGCCGGTCCGGATGACCCGTACATCAGGCCCGCTCGCGGCTTCCCTTCGCCACTCAGCTCCGGTACGTCGGTCACGTCACCGAGGCGGTCGGCGACCAGGTCGAGAACGCGGACCGCCTTCGTCTTGAGACCTGGTTCGTCGGCCGAGAAGTGCAGCAGGTTGAGGCCGATCCCCGCGAGTCCTGAGTGCAGCCCGAGCTCGCGCAGGTGGAACTCGTCGGTCAGCGACCTGTCGATCACGTCCAGCGCGTCCTGACGATGCCCGAGTTCTCCGAGAACATGGGCGACGCCGTGCAACCCGTCGTACAGGCCGGGTCCGGTGTCGGTGGAGAGTGCGTGGTCCCGCAGCCATTCCTCGTACTGCGGGAAGCGGCCGGCGCCCGTTTTCGCCAAGGCGTACAGGACTCCTGCGGCGCCGGTGGCGATGTTCGTCCCGCCGCCCGGCTGGAACTGGGCGATGTCGCCAGGGAACAAACGGTCGTCCCGCTCCGGGGTCGCGCTGGCCACGATCGCCTTCGTCAGTGCGTCCCGTACCGCGGGCCAGTCGGCGCGGCCGGGGAGCGCGAGCGACTCCATCTCCGGATCGGACGTGACGTCCGGGCCGACGATCGTCCGGACTGCCTCGTCGATCGTGGCGCGCGGGACCGGGAACCTCTCGGTCACCATGTCGGCGAGCTGGAACGCCTTGCCTGGATGGAGATGCAGCAGCATCGTCGCCTGCGGCGCGAACAGGCCGAGGCTGATACAGGCCAATGCGTAGAGGTCGACATCCGGACCCTGGCGATCGCTCGGTGCGGCGTACCCCGGATGGGCGAGCGCGGATCGCGCCTGCTCCTCGGCCAGGGTGGCCACCTCGAAGTCGATCAGCACCATGCGGTCGTCTGTCGCGAGGAGGACGTTGTCCGGGTGCAGATCGCAGAAGACGACGCCGCGGTCGTGCAGTTCGCCGACGGCACGTTGTACGTCGGACACCATCCGCGCGGCCCATTCGGCGTACTCCGCCAGCTCGGCCTCGGTCGTATGCGGATGGGTCAGCGGGTAGCGGCGTACGAGTTCTCGCTGCAACGGGTTGGCGTCGACGAACTCCTGGACCAGGAAGTGGTGGTCGCCGAGGACGAAGTAGTCGTGCACCTTGGGGACCACGTCGAGGCCTTCGAGGCGCTGCAGGATGTCGCGTTCGTGACCGATCCGGGCGACCGCGTCCCGGGCGCCCATGTCGAGCCCTGCGAGTGGACGGCCTTCTTTGAGCACGACCCGGGCGTTGGTCTCGTTGTGGTGGCCGAGGTATACGCCGCCGCCGTTGGAGAACTGGATGACGCCGTCGATCGTGTACGCGAGCTCGTTGGTCGTGACCGAGTTCCGCGCTTCCAGGTGGGGCTCGAGGAACGACGGCAGCGTGGTCCACGGCGGCGTGGTGAAGGTCGGCGAGCGGTTGTCCGGGACCAAGCGGCCCTGGTCGTCCTCGAGGGCGAGAACCCGTTCGCCCGCCGGGTCGAGACAGTACCGGCTGACGAATGCGCCGTAGCGCACGAACAGCGGGCCCTCGGCGTACCGGAGGTCGCTCAAGATGTATGGGCCGCGGACCCCTTGGAGGATGCCGTCGAGCTCTTTGAGGATCAGCTCCAGCTGCGCCTCGTCGGCCGGGTAGATCGTCACCAGCTTGCCGCTCGAACCGCGCGGGGCGGACTTCGAGTTGACCATCACCAGGACGGGCTCGTTGCGGAGGAACTTGAACGCGATCCCGCGCGGGACGCAGTACTCCCAAACGGCGTCGAGGGTCCGCGCGGCGTCGGCGAGGCCGGCCGAGACGTGGATCTTCCAGCCCTGGCCGGGGAGCACGAGGTCGGCGGGCGCGTAGTGCATCCACATCTCGCCCGGGACGTGTTCCCAACCGTCCGGGATCGGGCGGTCGCAGAGCGCGAAATCCGGGTGCTCATCGCCGCGGTTGACTGGAGTGTCGTAGAACCGCCGGTCGGCCAGGCAGTACAGCTCGTAACTTTCCATGGCGGAATCGCCCCCCTTCTTCTCGGTGCCCGCGCACATCTTGGGCAGCGGGAGGAGGGCTGGCGTAGTGCATGACGTCACGACTAGGCCGTGAAGAACTCACACACTACGAATGAGTAAGTCAACACTCTTTGTTACATCGCGATCACTTTGAGCGGTGAAGCGGCCGTAACATCCTGCCGATCCGTGCCATCCTCGTAACAGGTCGTAACTTTGCTGGTGGTGGTTCGTCCCGGGCTTTGCTGTCCGGTCAGCCGTTCGCGTCGCGGTGCCGCTGGCTGGCGAAGTAGGCGACCTTGCGGGCCCGCATCACCTCGCCGAGCGGGCGGTGCTGGACAAGGGCGTTCCACGGGTCGAAAGTGGCCGATTCGACCTCGGCGGCCAGGTCCTCGTCGGGTTTCTGCCGCGGGATGGTCAGCCGGCCGACGGTCAGGTACGGCGAGTCCCAGCGCACCGACGCGTCCTCGATCGGCGTCCGCTGCTCGTCGGTGAAGAACTGCACCTGGAAGTCGTAATCGAGTGCTCTGTCGATCAGCCGGTCGTAGACGTCCACGGCCCAGTCGTCGGCGGCGTTCGGGTTGGCCCGATCGTCGGTCGCGGCCAGCTTCACCCGCACGGCGTACGGCCCGAACGCGATCGGTGCGGCGCTGAAGAAGTCCTGCGTGGCGAACCCGCTGAACGGCTGTTTGAGCGCCGCGACTGCGTGCCTCAGCTGCTTCAGCATGCCCAGATCCCGGAGTACGGCTCTGAGGACCTGCCCCCGGGTGCCGCTGCCGAGGTCGACGACCTTCGCGAAGTCCTCGCTGGTGGCGGAGCTGAAGCGGTCGTGGTTGATCAACGCGAAGTCCTGCGACAGCGCCTCGCCGCCGAGCGCCGCCTGCCCGCTCAGGCCGAGCACCTTGACGGCGAACCCGCGAATGTCCGGCACGCTGTCCGGGGCACGGTTGAACCCGCCGTTCGACAGCCGCACCCACGCGTCGTACTTGTCCGGTACGGCGAACAACCCCTGGCGCGCGTACTCCGGCAAGTCCGCCGGCACGCTCAACGTCGCCCGGAGCGCCGCGACCTGCTTCCGATGCAACGCCCGCCCGGTCCCGTACCGCTCCGACTTCCGCGCCTGCAACTCCACGAACCGAGCCGCCTGAGCCTCATGCCGCTCCCGCTCCCCGGCCTGAACCACTTCCCGCCACTCAACACTAGGCTCGACCACGGCCACTCCCGGATCCTGGCTGACGCGGACCCTCCCAGTATCCGCCCAACCCCCCTTGCCCCAGGCAACAAGTTCACGTTCTCCGGACCCACCCGCCCAGCTCCGCCGCTCCTCCGTCGCCCGCCCCGCGGAATTCCGCGGGCTGTGGAGAGCTTGAACAAGAACTGGGGAGCTTGAACATGACGTGCCGTGTACGCAGCCCCGACAAGGTGTTCACGGTTCCCCAGGCCGCTGCTGATTCCAAGGTGTGGGGGACGAGAGCGCGTTGCGTTGGGGTCGGCGTGCTAGGTGGGGTAGGTCTGGATTTCGGTGGCTTTCAGGGTGGCCCAGAGGTGGCGGGCGGGGAGTAGGTGGAGGTCGGCTACGGCGGCGGTGGTTACGTCGGCCAGGAGGTTTGGGGGTGCGGCCGAGTCGGCGGTGGGGGTGAGGCGGACTCGGACGGTGTGGGCGTGTTGTTCGATGCCGGCTACTTCGACGGGCCAGGTGTTGCGGGGGCTGCCGGTCGGGCGTTCGGCGTACAGGCTGATGGCGGATGGGGAGAAGGCGATGTGTACGCCGCCGGAGGTGGGGTTCGCGATCGTCACGAGTCCGCCGCCAGGAAGGGTGACCGTGGTACCGGACGCGGAACCTCGGTAGAGGTTGAGGCCGACCAACTGGGCTACGTAGTCGGTGCGAGGGCGGCGGGCGATTTCGGTGGGGGTGCCTTCTTGGACGACCTTGCCGTGTTCGACGATGATCAGCCGGTCGGCGAGGACCATCGCGTCCAGCGGGTCGTGGGTGACCAGCAAGGTGCGGCCCTCGTAGCGGTTGAGGTGCTGGCCCAGTTCGGCGCGGACGTGGAGCGTCGTACTGGCGTCGAGGGCGGCCAGAGGTTCGTCGAGCAACAAGACCTCGGGGTGGGTCGCCAGGGCGCGGACCAGGGCGACCCGTTGAGCCTGGCCGCCGGAGAGGGCCCGGGGACGGCTGCGCGCGTGGTCGGCGAGGCCGACGGTTTCGAGCCAGCGGAGGGCGTCGGCCCGGGCGATGTGTTTGTCGACGCCGCGGGCGCGAAGGCCGAAGGCCACGTTCTCGATCGCGGTCAGGTGGTTGAAGAGGAGGTAGTCCTGGAAGACGACTCCGATCGGCCGGCGGTCGGCCGGACGGAAGACGCGAGGCGGTTCGTCCCAGGTGTCGTCGCCCAGCCGGATCCGGCCGTCGTCGATCGGGAGGAGGCCGGCCAGTGCGCGGAGAGCGGTCGTCTTGCCGGCTCCGTTGGGACCTAGGAGTGCGACCACTTCGCCTGGCTTGACCGAGAGGGCCAGGTCCAGGGAGAAGGCTGCTCGGGCCACCCGCAGTTCGGCGTACAGGGTCATCTGAGACCACTGATCCAGCGTTCGCGCAGCGAGGCGAGGACTACGACGGAGACGAGTAGCAGGACGATGCTCAGTACGACGGCAACGTCGGGGTCGGTCTCCAACGCCAGGTAGACGGCGAGTGGCATCGTCGTCGTGCGGCCGGGGAGGTTGCCGGCGAAGGTGATCGTGGCGCCGAACTCACCCAGCGCGCGAGCCCAGCACAGTACTGCGCCCGCGACGACCCCTGGTGCGATCGAGGGGAGCGTGACCCGGCGGAACGTGAGCCAGCGGCCGGCGCCCAGGGTCGCGGCGGCCTCCTCGTACCGCGGGTCGGCGGCCCGCAACGCGCCTTCCACGGAGATCACCAGGAACGGCATCGCCACGAACGCCTCCGCGACGATGACCCCGGCTGTGGTGAAGGGCAACGAGAAACCGAACCACAGGTCAAGGCGTTCGCCGACCAGACCGCGCCGGCCGAGGACGAGGAGGAGGGCGACGCCGCCGACGACCGGGGGCAGGACGAGGGGGACCGTGACCAGCGCCCGGATCACTGCCCGGCCGGGGAGCTCGGCGCGGGCCAGGAGCCAGGCGAGGGGGATGCCGAGGAGTAGGCAGAGGACGGTCGCGACGCTGGCGCAGACCACCGAGAGGCGGAGGGCCTGGCCGACGTCCGCGCTGAACAAGCGCGACGGGAGCGTCGACCAAGGGGCCTCCGCGAGCAGGCCGATCAGGGGGATGAGCAGAAAGGCGAGACCGAGCAAGGCGGGCAGCACCAGCACCAGCGGCAACCGCCCGCCGACCCGCTGCGTGCGCCTTCTAGATCTCACGGTGCGGCAAAGCCTGCTTCGGTGAGGACCTTTGTGCCCTGGGCGGAGAGGACGAAGTCGACGAACGCCTTGGCGCCGGCCGGGTTCGGGGCCTTGGTCAGGGTCGCGATCGGGTAGTCGTTGACGGCCTGGTCCGCTTCGGGGAAGGCGATCCCGTCGACCTTGTCCTTCGCGGCGAGGACGTCCGTCCGATAGACGAGAGCGGCGTCGACCTCGCCGAGACTGACCTTGGTGAGCGCGGCCTTCACGTCCTGCTCCAGGCTGTCGGGGCGCGGGGTGAGCTTGGCCGCCTCGAAGACCTTCTTCGCCGCCGCCCCGCACGGGACCTGCTCGGCACAGAGGGCGATCTTGCGGTCCTCCACGGTGAAGTCCGTCAGCCCGGTGATACCGGCCGGGTTGCCCTTCGGTACGGCGATCTCGAGCTTGTTCCTCACGAACGTGGTCGGCGTGCCCTTGTCGGTCACCTGGTCCATGTTCTTCGGCGCGGCGGAGGCGAAGACGTCAGCCGGGGCGCCCTGGTTGATCTGCTGGGCGAGCGCGGAGCTGCCGGCGAAGTTGAAGACGACCTTGACGCCAGGGTGGGCCGCCTCGAAGTCCTTGCCGAGCTGGGTGAACGTGCCGGTCAGCGAGGCCGCGGCGAAGACGTTGACCTGACCGTTGAGGGCGCCACTCGAAGGCGCGGCGGACGAGTCGTCGCCGCAAGCGCTGAGGGCGAGCCCGGTGACGAGGATCAGAGCAGCGGCCAGAGTACGGCGGATCATCGGTGGGCCTCCGGGATCTCGACGACGACGTGGGTGGACTTGATCGAGGCGACGGCGACCACGCCGGGCTCCAGGCCGAGCTCGTCGGCCGCCTCCCGGCTCATCAGCGAGACCACCCGGAACGGCCCGGCCTGCATCTCGACCTGGGCCATCACGGTGTCCTTGACGACCCGGGTGACGATGCCACGCATCCGGTTCCGCGCCGACGCGGCCGTGGTCGCCCCGGGCTCCGGCGACTCGGCCAGTTGCTGGGCGAACGCGGCCAGTTCGCGACCGTCGACGGCCATCCGCCCGCCCTTCTGGGTGGCCGGCAACCGGCCCTGTTCGACCCAGCGCCTGATGGTGTCATCGCTGACTCCGAGTAGCGCGGCCGCCTCGCTGATCCGCAAATTCGGCACATTCCGCATTCTAGAGCCGATTCTGCGGATCGCGGACGGGATTCCGGATCACGGATCGCGAACGCCGAGGGCTTCCGCGACGGTACTCGCCCGGGCGCAATAGGTTGGTCCCCATGACGGGGTTGCGCGAGTATCTGGACGGTCCCTACAAGTCCGCCCGCGACGTAGTACGCGCTGGGCTGGCGGCTCATGCGGATTTGCTCGACGCGGGGCTGCGGCTGCCGCGGGACGAGTACCGGGACCAGGTGCTGGAGAAGTTGCGGTTGATCGCCGCCGACGGGCACCCGAGTCGCGGCTTCCGGAAGGAGTACGGCGGCCAGGCGGATCTGGGCGGGTTCATCGCCGGATTCGAGGCGCTCGCGTTCGGGGACCTCTCGCTGATGGTCAAGGCGGGTGTCCAGTTCGGGTTGTTCGCGGGCGCGATCCTCCACCTCGGTACCACCCAGCACCACGACGAGTACCTGTCCGACGCGATCGAGGGCCGCCTGCTCGGCTGCTTCGCGATGACCGAGACGGGTCACGGCTCCAACGTCCAGGCGCTCGGCACCACCGCGACGTACGACGAGCAGACCGGGGAGTTCGTGATCCACACGCCGACCCCGGGAGCGCGGAAGGATTATATCGGCAACGCGGCCCGGCACGGCACGTTGGCCGCGGTCTTCGCCCAGTTGGTGGTCGGCGGCGAGTCGCACGGTGTGCACTGCCTGCTGGTCCCGATCCGCGATGCCGACGGTGATCCGATGCCCGGTGTGACGATCAGCGACTGCGGTCCCAAGCTCGGCCTGAACGGCGTCGACAACGGCCGGCTCGTCTTCGACCAGGTCCGGGTACCCCGTACGGCGCTACTGGACCGGTACGCGCAAGTGGATGCCGAGGGCACCTATCGGAGCGAGATCGAGAACCCCGACCGGCGGTTCTTCACCATGCTCGGCACGCTGGTCCAGGGCCGGGTCTCGGTCGGCGGCGCCGCGATCAACGCGAGCAAGGTGGCGCTCACGATCGCGATCCGGTACGCCGACCAGCGGCGGCAGTTCGGTGCGCCCGGGAGTTCCGAGGAGACCCTGTTGCTGGACTACCGGATGCACCAGCGACGGTTGTTGCCGTTGCTGGCCAAGACGTACGCGCTGCACTTCGCCCAGGCCGAACTGGTGGACGAGTTCGTCCGCGTCTTCGGCAACGACGCTGACGAGCATGATCGTCGGGCCCTCGAGGCGCAGGCCGCCGGGACGAAGGCGGTCGGCACCTGGCATGCCACCGAGACGATCCAGGTGTGCCGCGAGGCGTGCGGGGGAGCCGGGTACCTGGCCGAGAACCGGCTGGCCGCGTTGAAGGCGGACACGGACGTCTTCACCACCTTCGAGGGCGACAACACCGTGCTACTGCAACTGGTGGCGAAGGGTCTGCTGACCGGGTACCGCGAGTCGTTCGGGAAGCTCGACCCGCTCGGCACCGCCCGGTTCATCGCGGCCCAGGCGGTCGAGATCGCCGTCGAGAAGACCGCGCTGCGGGCGATGATCGAGCGGCTGCGCGACGCCGTGCCGAACCGGTCCGACGTGGCCGATCCGGATGCCGGTCTGCGCGACGACGGGTACCACGACGGGATGCTGCGGTTCCGCGAGGAGCACATGCTGGCCGGGGTGGCGCGGCGGTTGAAGGCGGGGATCGACGCCGGCGACGAGCCGTTCGAGGTGTTCAACCGATGCCAGGACCATGTCATCGCGGCCGGTCGCGCCCATGTCGACCGGGTCGTCCTGGAGGCGTTCTCGGCCGCGGTACAGGCTGCTCCGGAAGGGGAACCGCGGGATCGGCTGAAGGAGTTGTACGACCTGCACGCGCTGGCCACGATCGAGGCGGACCGGGCCTGGTACATCGAGCACGGCCGGTTGTCGGGCCCTCGGTCGAAGGCGATCACGGCGCTGGTGAACGAGCTCTGCGCGCTGGTCCGGCCGCACGCCGGCGGTCTCGTGGACGCGTTCGGCGTACCGGGCGCGGCGGTCGACGTGCCGATGGTTGTACCGTCGCAGCATGAGTGAGCCGATTGAGCCCGCGTCGGCCGCCGACGCCGCCCGTGAACTCGCCAAGGTGCTGATGGCGCAGGCAGACGCGCTGGACCTGCACGACCTCCGGGCCACGACGGCGATCGAGAACGTCCGGCTCCAGGCCCGGATGCTCGCCGACGCGGTACACGAGCGCGGCTGGGGTGACATCTTCCTCGGCATCGACTCGTACGACCCCGACGAACTGGAAGACCTGCCGCTCGGGCCGGACGACTTCGACGATCCGGCCGACTACCGTGAGCTGGTCGAGGGCGACGCGCTGGACGGCCTGGACGAACCGCTGGTCCCGGAGAACGGGATGCGGCTCAGCTACCAGGCCCGGTACGACTTCGTGGTGACCGACCCGGAGGCGTTCATCGCCTACGTCCGGAGCCGGGCCGACGAGGCGCAGAACGAGGACGTGATCGACGACATCGAGGACGCCCGGTCGGCGTTCGAGCTGCTCGGCTACCTGGACGGCCTCGGTTCGAAGGACTACGAGACGATCGGCCTCAGCCCGGCCGGCGGCGAGGAGTCCCACAAGGTGGTCGAGTTCTCCCTCTGGGACATGGACCCGACCCGCCGCGACGACACCTATCCGTACTGACCGCCTGGCTTTTCTGTTGTTGCGGCAGGCAACATCCCCACTATCCGTAGTGGACGGTATACAAAGCGTGGTCTTCTGAAAAGCCAATGCAAATGTTTGAACGCGACCGTTCCAACTGGCCGGTAGGACATGAAAGCGTCTTGCTTGTCGACGACGGACGGGTCGTCGACAAAGGCTCCTGGTGGCCACACCGACTCTCGTCCGCGGCCGGACTGTACCTCCCCTGCCGGTCGCGGAATGCGTCGGAGACCACCTTCCTTCGGGCCGAAACTGCCCTCTCGGGGCGCAGCAGGACGCCGGTCGTGCCGTAAGGGCAGCCGGTCGCCAGTGAGGTGGCGACCGACGCCCGGCACGACCGGCGTTTCTATTCCCGCCGATGTACTGATGCTGCTGGGGATCAGTACATCGGCGGGATTTCTCGTTTCGCGTACTCGCGGAACTCCGGGTGTGACCCGCTGACGTCCCCTGAGCTATTCCCCGAGCCCGGCAGAAGACCTCGGAGGGGTTAGGCGCAATGCCGCTCAGTTAGGCGACCTGGCCTGTCGTCAAGTTCGCTCGGCTGCCTTGGCCGGTCTGGCGACGGACCTCGCGGTGCTCGGCGTTCGGGGCGGGTTTCTACCCGTCCTGAGGCAGTTACCCTCCCCGGTCACCGCGAAAAACCTCCCCAGATCATCAGCCGGCCCGGCCGACGCGCCGCGGGCGCCCTCGGGGATCCGGCCGGTCACGTTCGCCCCGCGACAACGCCTGGCGGGTGCCCAAAGTGACGTCGCACGGGCCGGACCCACCGCCTCACCGCAGCGGCCGACCCCATCGCGAGGCCGGCGCGAGCCCGGGGCCGGGACCTTGAACAACATCGCGGGACCGTGAACACCTACACCAACTGTCCGAACTCCCGACAACTTGTTCACGGCCCCCACACCCGCCCACCCCTGGTCGAAGCTCGACCACACCGTTCCCCACCACCAAATCGACGAGGTTGACGGTCAGCCAGCCCGCCACTGAGCGGCCTCGGAGGGGTCAGGCGAGTTCGAGGGTGGTGTGTGGGTGCTGGGGGACTTCGCCGTACGTCGTCGTGCGTTGGCGGGCGGGGCGGTTGGCGGCGGTGGCCATGGCGGTCAGTTCTTCGATGGACTTGCGGGAGCCGTGTTTGGAGCCGGCCATCCGGCTGATGGTCTCCTCCATCAGGGTGCCGCCGATGTCGTTGACGCCGCCGTTCAGGACCGCGACGCAACCGTCGACGCCGAGCTTGACCCAGGAGCACTGGATGTTGTCGATCCGCCCGTGCAACATGATCCGCGCCATCGCGTGCACGGCCCGGTTCTCGTCGTACGTCGGACCCGGGCGGGCCACGCCGGCCAGGTAGATCGGCGAGTTGGTGTGGATGAACGGCAGCAGCACGAACTCGGTGAAGCCGCCGGTCCGATCCTGCACGGCCGCGATCGTGCGCAGGTGCTGGACCCAGTGATGCGGTGAGTCCACGTGCCCGTACATCATCGTCGACGACGACGGCAGCCCGACCTTGTGCGCGGTGCTGATCACCTCGATCCACGATGCCGTCGGCAACTTCCCCTTGGTGAGGATCCAGCGGACGTCGTCGTCGAGGATCTCGGCCGCGGTACCGGGGATGCTGTCCAGCCCGGCCTCCTTGACCGAGATCAGGAACTCCTCGATCGACAGCCCGGTGCGGACCGATCCGTTCACGATCTCCATCGGCGAGTACGCGTGCACGTGCATCTCCGGTACCCGGTCCTTGACGGCGCGGACCAGATCCGCGTACGCCGTACCGGGCAGGTCCGGGTGGATGCCGCCCTGCATGCACACCTCGGTCGCGCCGATCACCCAGGCCTCCTCGGCCCGCTGGGCGACCTCGTCCATCGACAGCGAGTAGGCGTCCGCGTCGGTACGCCGCTGGGCGAACGCGCAGAACCGGCAGCCCGTGTAGCAGACGTTGGTGAAGTTGATGTTCCGGTTCACCACGTACGTCACGTCGTCGCCGACCGTTGCCTTGCGCAACTCATCGGCGAGGTGAGCGAGCTGGTCGAGCGCCGGACCCGTCGCCGTCATCAAGGTCAACGCGTGCTCGTCGGACAACCCGGCCGGGTCGCGTTCGGCGGCCGCGAGCGCCTCCTTCACATCACCGTCGATCCGCTCCGGCGCCCGGCGGGCCGCGACGTCCTCACGCAGCACATCCCAGTCGCCATACGCAGCGTCGAAGTCCGAACGGGTCTCGGTACGCCGTCCCTCGGTGTCGATCGCGGTGTGCAGGTCGGTCCTGCCCACGCTGTCCCAGCCGCCGTCCGGCTCCTGCCACGGAAGGCCCTTCGGCATCGCGTCCTCGTTCGCGAGGCCGGTCTCCGGATCCACGAGCGCCTCGACGTGCGAGATCAGCCGCGGGTCCAGCCACGGCTCACGCAGGTACTCCGGGTGCGCGGTCAGCCTTTCCCGCAAGGTGAATCCGGCATCCGCGGTCACCTTGGCGAGGTCGTCGATCTGCGGCCAAGGGCGCTCGGGGTTCACGTGGTCCGGGGTGAGCGGGGAGACGCCGCCGAAGTCGTCCACGCCGGCGTCGAGCAGTTTGCGGCACTCGTCCAGGTCGACCAGGTTCGGCGGCGCCTGGACCCGCATCCGCGGGCCGAGCACGATCCGGGTGACGGCGATCGCGGCCAGCCACTCGTCCAGCGGTACGTCGGCGTCGTTGCGCATGGCGGTGTCCGGCTTCACCCGGAACCCCTGGATGATGACCTCCTGGATCCCGCCGTACTGACGGGCGATCCGGCGCAGCGCGAAGATCGAATCGGCCCGCTCCGTGAGGTTCTCGCCGATACCGATCAGCAGACCGGTCGTGAACGGGACGTTGGAGCGGCCCGCATCTTCCAGCACGCGCAACCGGATCGCGGGGTCCTTGTCGGGAGAGCCGTAATGCGGCTGGCCCTTCTCCTCGAACAGCCTGCGCGAGGTGGTCTCCAGCATCATTCCCATGCTCGGCGCGACCGGCTTCAGCCGCTGGATGTCCTGCCACGACATGACGCCCGGGTTCAGGTGCGGCAGCAGCCCGGTCTCCTCCAGGACGCGGATCGCCATCGCCCGCACATAGTCGAGCGTGCTGTCGTACCCAGCCTCCTCCAGCCACTTCTTCGCCGCGTCCCAGCGGTCCTCCGGGGCATCGCCGAGCGTGAACAGCGCTTCCTTGCAACCGAGGGCAGCGCCCTGCCGGGCGATCTCGAGCACCTCGTCCGGGCTCAGGTATGGCGAGTGCACGCGGCCGGGGGTGGTCGCGAACGTGCAGTAGTGACAGCGATCCCGGCACAGTCGGGTGAGCGGGATGAAGACCTTCTTCGAGTACGTCACGATCCCGGCGCGGCCGGCGTCGTCGAGCCCCTGGTCACGGATCCGGGCCGCCGTCGCCATCAGCGCCTCGAGTGCCGGACCGGTCGCGGCCAGCAGCACCTCCGCCTCGGCCGGGTCCAGGGTCTTGCCGTCGTCCGCGCGTTTGAGCGCCCGCCGCATCGCGGTGCTGATGCCTTCGATCGTGGTCACGGGATCCGAGCCTAGGTGCTGGAATGCCGTGGATCTCGCGAATACGGACCCGAAAAACAATCAGTACGTCTGTCCTGCTAGTTTTACGTTTGTGCAGGTCAGAGGCGTAGTGCGGACGGGTGATCGGTCCATTCCGCACGCCCAGCGACGGCGGGTCGACGGACGGCGATTGCGGGGCGAGCAGCGGCGTACTGAGTTGCTCAAGGCGACGCTGGCCGTGATCGAGCGGGAGGGGATCGCGGGCGTCAGCCATCGGGCGGTTGCGGCCGAGGCGGCGGTATCGGTCGCGTCCACGACGTACCACTTCGCGACGCTGGACGAGCTGCTCGTCGACGCACTCCGATGGGCTGCGGAGGACCTCACGGCCGAGCTGCACGAACGCGTGACCGAGCTCGGTGCCCGTCCGGCCGATGAACTCGCGCGCTTGGTGGAGCACTTGCTCGTCTACCGACGTGGTCGCACGCTCGCGGAGTACGAGCTGTATTTGCTCGCGGCCCGCAGACCGGCACTGCGCGAGGCGGCCGCCGCCTGGTTGCAGCCGTTGACCGAGATCGCCCGCACCTTCACGACCAATCCGCAGAAGGCGAGCCTTGTCGTCGCCGCGCTCGACGGCCTGTTGCTGCAGTCTCTGGTCGGCGCCCGCCCGTTCAACCACGCCGACTTCGCCGCCCTCCTCTCCCACCTCAGGTAGCGCACGCACTACCCAAGATCGGGCGTTCCGGCCAGGGTGCGGGCGAGGGTGACTCGATTGGGTAGAGGCATGCTGAAGATGTCTCTGGGCGCGGTGCGGGATCGGTGGCACTTGTTCGCCGGTGCTGTGGTCGCGGTGGCGTTGGGCGTCGGGTTGGTGCAGTCCGCGCTGCAGGTGATGGCCGCGACCGATCGGCCGCAGGTGCCGACCGGAGTGCCGGCGATCGAACGCGCTCGGATCCGGGAGGGGTATGCGGGCGCGGCGACGCTGCTTGGGATGTCAGTGATGCTGGCGGTGTTCCTCACCGTGTTCATCGTCAGCACGACGTTCGGGTCCGCGGTCGTTCAGCGGCGCCGGGAAATCGGTCTGCTGCGGTTGATCGGCGCGCAGCGGGGCGGTGTACGGCTGATGCTGTTCTGCGAAGCCCTCGTGCTAGGTGTTCTGGGGATCGCGGCCGGGGTGCCGATCGGGTTGCTCGGGACGTGGGCGCAGTCGAAACTGCTGATCCACGTGGGCATGTTGCCGCCTTGGTTCCACGCGCCTTGGGAGAACGGCGCTCTCTGGGCGGCTGCGACGGTCGGGTTGTGTACGGCGCTGACCGGCGTACTGGCCGCTGCGTGGCGGGCCTCGCGGATCAGTGCGCTCGAGGCGTTGTCGGAGTTGCCGCAGACGTTGCCGGTGATGAGCGGCTGGCGGTGGTTCTGGGGGATCTCGGCCGCCGGGTTCACCGTGCTGATGGTGATCGCGGCGCAGGCCGCGCGGGACTTCGTCGCCGGGCTGGTGATCGCGTTGGTGGTGATGATCAGCGGCTCGGTCGCGCTGAGTCAGCTCAGTCCGCTGGTGGTTCCGTTCGCCGGGCGGCTGCCGGGTTTGGTGCTGCGCGGCAGCCTGGTGGCGGAACTCGCTCGCGCCGGAGTCCTGTACGCCGTACGCCGGTCCGCTGCTACGGCGGCTCCGTTGATCGTCCTGGTGGCACTCCTCGTCGGGTTGTGGGGCACGTTCGGCTCGCAGGCGAAGGCGGTCGGCGAGGAACAGCGGCAACTGATCGCGGCCGATCTCGTCGTCGGCGGAGTGGTGGCACCCGGCAACGACATCGCGGCCGTCTCGGTGCAGACGACCGTACCGGTGACGGTGATTCGCATGCAGGGCAAGAAGAAACAGACGACGTACTCCGATGCCGTCGGCATCGACTCGTCGGCGTACCAGCGAACCCATCGACTCCGGCCGCGCAAGGGATCGCTCGATCAGTTGTCAGGAGCAACGATCGCGATCGGTCCCGGGATGGCGGCCGAGGGGTACAAGCTGGGCTCGACAGTGACCGTGGTGATCGGGGCGAAACGCCTTGCGGTGAAGGTGGTTGCGCTGATGCCGGAGACGCCCGACGTGAGCGAGAACTTCTTCGTCCCACGGTCGCTCATCCCACCCTCGGTCGGGCGAACCGAGTCGTTGGTCGCACTGTCGCCGGGAGTGGATCCGGCTGTCGTGGGCGCGCGGCTCGGCGGCGACGTACAGACGGTGAAGGAATGGGCCGAGGCGCGTGGTGAGGCACAGTTGCGCGGCAACACGGGACTCTTCGCGGTGCTGATGGGGTTGGCGGGGGTCTATGCGGCCGTTGCCGTGGTCAACGCTGTGGTGATGGCGGCGGCCGATCGTCGGCGGGAGTTCGCCCTGGACCGAATGGCCGGCCTGACTCGGCTCCAGGTGGTTGGCGTGGCGGCGATCGAGTCGTTGACCGTTGTGGTCGTCGGTGTCTTCCTCGGCTCTGTGGTTGCGGCCGCTGCACTTGCCGGTATCGCGTCGGGAACAGCGAGGACGTACGGCGTGGTGGTGGTCGCCGTCCCGTGGAAGCTGCTCGGGTTGATCCTGGGCTCGGCGCTCGTGGTGGTCGGGTCGACGGCCGCGCTCACCGCATGGACCGCAACCTCCCGTCCGCCGATCACATTGCTCAGCGGACGGGAGTAGTCGTCAGCGCCGAACGCCCGCGTTGATCATCGAGCGGACGACGAGGTGGTGGAACGGGCGGATCAGGTTGTAGTAGAACTTGC
Organism: Kribbella caucasensis; assembly: GCF_004361855.1. GTDB lineage: Bacteria > Actinomycetota > Actinomycetes > Propionibacteriales > Kribbellaceae > Kribbella > Kribbella caucasensis. The sequence goes on along the minus strand of NZ_SNWQ01000001.1, from coordinate 66,286 downwards.
CGACTCCCCGCTTGTACTGCACGAGGGTGACCACCTTGTACTCGCGCACCGGCGTGGCGTCGTCGGCGACGATGATCGCCAGCTGCGCGGTCAGGTGGTTGTCCTCGACCCCGAGCACCAGGTAGTGGTGTTCCTCGCCGCGGATCACGGTGAAGAACGACACCTGGTCGCCCGGCGCGAAGCTGACCGTGTCCGGCGTGAGCCGATCGTGGAGTGGTACGCCGACCATGTCCAGGCGCAGCACCTTGGCCACCACGATCCGGATGCCGAACAGGGCCTTGACCCACACCGGGCTGTAGCCGAGCGAGCCGGCGACGAACTGGCGCAGCGACACCGGACCGCGCGCGGCCTTCACGTCGACGACATCGGAGGTCGGCAGCAGGTCTTCCAGTTCGGGCAGATCCGTACGTGTTGTCATGGGGGCTCCCTCAGTCGAAGGTCGACTCGCCAGTGGCCAGTCGCAACGTCATCTCGTAGAGGTCCCGCAACTCCCGCTTGGACAGCGGGGGCAGGACTTGTTCGGCGCCGATCAGCAGCAGATAGAGCAACTGGGCCAACCGATCCGGGTCGTCGACGCCGTCGATCCCCTGGCAGAGCGCACGCAGGTAGCCGGTCCGGGCCTGATCGACCCGTTCCTGAGCAGCCCGCGCTTCGGTGTCCTGCAAGGCCCAGGCCCGTACGGCGATCTCGAGCTCGGCGTGATCCTCGTCGGAGAGCACCAGCTTCAGCAGTTTCCGCAGCTTCACCTTCGCCGGGGCGTCCGGTTCCTTCTCGACGGCGTCGATCAGCCGAGTCGTGAACTGCGTTTCGAAGTACTCGAGCAGGGCGGTCCGGAAGTCGCCCACGCCCTTGAAGTGGTGGTAGTACGAGCCCTTGCTGAGCCCCAGCTGGGCGGTCAGCCGCTCGATCGTCACTCCTGGCGCGCCGTCGCGCGCCAGCATCTCCAGACCCGCATCCAGCCAGGTCGTCCTCGTCGCCATGACGCGACCATACCATACCGTTTGGTATGGTCGACAGAGATCAAGAAGGCGGGCGACTTGGAGGTCGCCCGCCTCTCTTCTGGCCTGTCAGGCGTCGGCTGCGGTGAGGGCTTCGGCTTCGGTCTTGGAGTGGGCGGTTGGGATGCGGAGGTGGGCCAGCGGTTTCCAGCCGGTCGCCAGCGCACCGACGGCGAGCAGGACCGCGAACGCGCCGACGTAGAACGGGAGCTGGACATTGACCTCCTCGCCGAGCTTGCCGGCCAGCCAAGGAGCGACCGCACCGCCGGAGAAGCGGACGAAGCTGTACGCCGCGGACGCCGTACCGCGCTCGACCGGAGCCGCACCCATCACCGCCTCGGTGATCAGCGTGTTGTTGACGCCGAGGAACAAGCCGGCCACGACAACGCCGATCGCGAGCACCGGCTTGTGGTGCGCGTAGACCCCCATCACCGCGAGATCCGCGCCGAACAGCAGCAGCGACGTCATCACCACCGGCAACGTCCCGAATTTCCGCTGCAGCACAGGCGCGAGGAACACCGACGTGAGCGCCAGTCCGATGCCCCAGCCGAAGAAGATCAGCCCGATCTGCCGCGCCGACATCGCCAACGGGAACGGTGTGAACGCCAGCAACGTGAAGAACCCGAAGTTGTACAGCAACGCCGTGACCGCCACGGTCGCCAGAGACCGGTGCCGCAACGCCTTCAACGGTTCGAGGATCGACGTACGACGCGGGGCCGGCGGCGAAGCGGGCAGCAGGAACGCGGTCGCTGCTAACGCGATCGTCATCAGTACGGCGACGCCGAAGAACGGGCCGCGCCAGGAGATCGTGCCGAGTTCACCGCCGACGAGTGGGCCGGCCGCGATCCCGACGCCGAGCGCCGCCTCGTACAGGATGATCGCCTGGGCGACCGAACCGGACGCGGAGTTCACGATGGTGGCCAGCGCGGTCGCGATGAAGAGCGCGTTGCCGAGACCCCAGCCGGCCCGGAAGGCGACGATCGCGCCGATCGAGTTCGACAGGCCGGCCAGGGCGCTGAACACGACGATGATCGCGAGACCGATCAACAGGGTGCGCTTGGCGCCGATCCGGCTGGAGACCGCGCCGGTGATCAGCATCGCGACCCCGATGACGGCCATATAGCTGGTGAACAGCAACGACACCTGCGAGGGGCTGGCGTGCAACTGCTCCGCGATCGGTTTCAGGATCGGGTCCACCAGGCCGATGCCCATGAACGCGATCACGCACGCGAAGGCGACGGCCCAGACGGACTTGGGTTGGTTCAGGAACGAGTTGCGGGTGCTCACCGGGCGTTTGCCTCCATCGGTTCGAGGGTGAGGATTTTGTGCATGACTATGACGGCGGCTTCGAGGGTCGCGATGTCGTTGGCCGGCAGTTGACTCAACCGGCTGGCGATCACCGCACCGGCTTCCCGCCGGCCGCGGTCGAGCACGGCGAGGCCGGCGTCGGTGAGGCTGATCAGACTGGCCCGCGAGTCGGCCGGATCGGGCTCGCGCCGGACCAAGCCGCTCTCCTCCTGGCGCTGGACCAGCGTCGACATGGTCGGCTGCGAGGACCGATCCGCCTTGGCCAGCTCACTGATCCGGGTCGGCCCCAGTTCATCCAGCCGCCCCAGCAACCGCATCGCCGCAGGCGGCAACGCAGTCACATCCCGGCTCCCCAACCTGGTCAACCGAGCGGCCGCCACCAGTACGCCGACCCCAAGCTCCGACAACTCATCCGCGATCACACGCTGCAATATACATAGCATTACTATGCATCTCCAGGCATGGCAGTGCTATCTGTCGTGATTGATGTCGAGATTCACTAGATCTCAGATTTCGTCCCGTCAATCTGAGATGTGTTCTGGGGCAGCTCAGGTCCGACTTGAGCGCGCTGGAGGGTGATCCGCGGTCTAACAGGCTTCTACTGGACGGTTGCAGACATGGGTGACGTCAGTGAGAGTGACAGGCTGCGACGTCAGGTCAGCGCGTGCGAGGCCCGTGGTGTCGGTTGCCGAGCAGCCGGCGATGCCATTGGCGCTGCGCTCTGGGAAGGATTGGCGACGAGGGCGCCGGTGAGAACACCTCGCTCTACGAAAGATCGCTCCAGGGAGCGGCCCTCGCGACCAGCAGATCGAGCTCAGGCGACGTGGACGGCGGGAGGCTCGGCGAGCGCGAAGAGGCGGTCGAACACCGGAACCCGGTCGAACTGCAACGCGTACGCCCGTGCGCGCCGCTCGGCTGCCGCCCGCTGCTCGTAGGTCCAGTCGCACACGACCTCATCAAGCACGGTCCGCAGCGTGGCCGGGTCACGCTGCGGCACCAGCAGGGCCGTATCACCGACCGCCTCGGGTACGCCGCCGGTTGCGCAGGTGATGATCGGCCCGCCGCCGGCAAGAGCCTTCTCGACCAGCGCGATCCCGAACGTCTCAACGAACTCCGGCTGCTCGCGTGTCGGCAGCACGAACGCCGCGCTCCCGGCCATCAGCGCCGGCTTCTCCGCGTCGTCCACGTCGGTCAGCACCTGCACCCGCTCGCCCAGGCCCGCTGTCGCCACCCGCGCCACCACCTCATCTTCCTGCGGCCCGCGCCCGGCCAGGACCAGTTGCACCCGCTCGGCTGACCGCGACCCTGCGTAGGCGTCGATCAGGTCATCGACCCCCTTCGCCGAGGCGATCCTTGACAGGAACAGCACGTACCCGTCCCGCGAAAGGCCGCGTCGGGCAAGAGTTTCGGCGATCCTGTCATCGGTGAGCGACAGGTAGGACCAGGAGTCGACCGCCGGGTAGGAGATGGCGATCCGCTCACGGCACCGCTGTGCGAATGTCGTGCCGTGCATGCCGTCGAGGGTCGCCGCCGAGGCCACGATCAGGTCCCTGGTGTACTCCGACACCGCCACGCAGTGGTCGGCCGCCAGGTAGACCGACAGGATGTGCGCGGCCGCCCCGAACCGGCCGGTGTCCACGCACTCGCGCACCACGTTGGTGATGTCGGAGCCCACCGCCTCAGCCACCGTAATGACCCGTGCGGGCCCGATCCGGCGCGCCACCTGGACGGCCTCCTGCACGGCGATCGCGTGCGGGCTCAGGTACAAGGACATCGCCACCGTCGGCACCCCGTCGCTGAACAGTTCGACCAGCCGCCCGATGAGCCCGGACAGGTAGCGCCCATCCGGAACCCGGTAGTCGCCAACGGGATCGGGCCGCTCCACGGTGATGCCAGGGCTGTACGGCAGCACGCGGTCGAGTGGTTTCAACGGCAGCCCGGCCGCCTCCAGCGCATCCAGCGGCCAGGTCACGATCCGCACGTCGTCGAACCCGCGGGTGAGCGCCACCTCCGCGAGGCACCGTGCCTCACCGGAGTGCCCGCAGATCACCGGGTCGGCGCGGACAACAATGACCAGGCGGCGGTTGGGTGCGGACGGGACGAGCGTGTCGTCGGCGACGCTCATGCGTCACCTCCAGTGGCGTGCAGCGGGTCGGATGTGGATGGTGGCCTGATCTGAGTGCCCCAGCCGGAGGGCTGAGGGCCGAGCTCGATGTGCAGGTTGCGGATGTGCCGCAGTTCCCGGCCGGAGATCCAGGGGCGTTCGAGTGTCTTGCCGTTCACCGCGATGGATTGGACGTAGGAGACCGGTCCGCCTGCCTCGACCGGCTCGAATCCTGTGGTGGTGATCGACAGGTCGCCCTCCGGCAGCCGGGTCGTGGACTCCGCCACGGCCGGCGCGCTCACCAGGAACAGGTTCTGCCCAGCCACCGGGAACAGCCCGAGCGTCGCCCACACGTACCACGCAGACAGCCCGCCGGAGTCGTCGTTACCTGGCAACCCGCCCCGGCCGGTGCCGAACTGGTTGGCGACGGCGGCATGCACCACCTCTGCAGTTCGGTCCGGCCGTCCCGCGTAGTGGTAGGACCACGGCGCCTCGTAGTCCGGTTCGTTGTTCAATCCCTCGAACCGGCACAGGCCGTACCCGGCGTCCATCTCGGCCACGCTCGGCGCCACCCCCGGCTGGGTGACCGGTGCGGCGTCGTACCCGAAGAACCGGTCGAGCAGCCCCACGAACGCCTCATCGCCGCCGGCGAGCGCGATCCGGGCGCGCATGTCGTGCAGCAGCCGGAAGGAGTAGTTCCACCGGCCGCCCTCATAGAACGTCGAGTCGCGCAGCAGGCCGGTGCCCGGGTCGTACGCCGCCCGCCAGCCATGGGCGAGGTCGCACATCTGCTGGGCCAGCGGCCGGTCGCGCACCTTGCGGGCGATCGCCGCGGTGCAGTGGTAGGCGTACGCCAGGTCGAGGGTGTGGCTGATCGGGTGCGCCACACCGTGCACCAGGTAGTCCTCGCCGTACGTCCGGCGCAGGTCCATCTCCAGGTGCACCATGGCCCAGTCCCAGTCGATACCAGGCAGATCCAGTTGGCACAGGTCGGCCAGGAAGGTGTGCGCGAGCGCGCTGCCCTGCCGGGAGAACCGGTCGGCGCCCTTGGCCATCCGGTAGCCGATCGGCAGGTTGCCCTCCTGCTCGCAGACCGACAGCATCGAGTTGGCCAGCGCGACCGAACGCTGCGGGAACAGCGTGGTCATCAGCGGTAGCTGGGTGCGGTAGATGTCCCACATGGTGCAGATGTCGAACGCGTACGGGCCCTCGGTCGTCCACGACGGGCTCTCGTCCGGGGCGAAGCACGGCTTGACCAGCGAGTGGTAGAGCGCGGTGCCGAAAACCGTTGCCTGGTCATCGGACTCGGCCTTGATCGCAACCTTGCCGAGGTGGTCGCGCCAGGTGGCTGCCGTGTGGTCGCGCCGCCCGGCGAATGTGGCCTGGGTGCGGCCGACGTCCGTGTGCAGGTTGTCGCGGGCCGTCTCACACCCGCGCAGGGAGAACCCCAGCCGCACCTCGACGGTCTGCTCGGCGCGCGAGGGGCCCATGAAGATCAGCCCGAACGGCCGCAGTGTGGTTGGTCGGATGTAGTCGAAGTCGAGGCGGGTGCCGCCGGGCATCAGGCGCCGGTCGTACCACAGCAGCTGCCGCCACCCGGGGGCGTCGACCTCCAGGTGCACGGCCAGCGGCACCCCCTCGACGTGGATCTCCCCCTGAGCCACCCCCGGCTCCAGCATCGCCAGGTGCGCCTTCAGCGGCACAGTCTGGCTGTGCGGGATTGCCAGGCCGCCGGTCGAGGCGTCGATGACGATCCGGGCGGCGTCATGCGCCGGGAAGGTGTACCGGTGGACGGCCGACTTGGGGCCGACCGTCACCTCGCAACGCACCCCCGAGCTCAGCGTCGCCGCGTAGTAGCCGGGCTCGGCCACCTCCTCCAGCAGGTCCCACGTGGTGCCCAGGTCATCGAGCGGGCCGAGCATCGGCGTGACCCGGAAGTAGTTGTAGTACTTGCGGATCGCGCCGGTGCCGGACTGCTGGAAGTGGGTGAAGCCGGAGGCGACCGGGCGGTCGTACAACAGGTCGGGCACGCCCTCGGTGTTGAAGTCGTACAGCCCGTAACCGGTCGGGTAGGCCCCGGAGTACGGGCAGGCCGACACCATCCCGAAGGGGTGCATGGCGCCCGGGTGGGTGTTGCCGACCTGCGGCTTGGGCCACCACCATGTCCCTGCCAGGCCCTTGGGCGTGGGCAGGTCGGTGGCGCCGGTCCCGATGAACGGGTCAACGTGCTCGTACATCATCGGGCCTCACCGCCTCGCGCGGCTGATGTGGACTCTCAAGGTAAGAAGCGCATGTTTCAGCCGCGTGACCGAAGGAGACGCGCAGGTTACGACCGGGCCGGGGTCCCCGCGTCTTGCCCGATCGCCATCGAGCGCGCCCGTCGGCCGGCAGCAGAAATCGGTGATCCGGCGGCGCACCCCGGTCTACGTTCCGACACATGACTGAACTCGCGGCGACGTTCCAGCAGCAGGCAGCGGCGGAGGCGTGCTAGGCCGGCTGATGACCGCACGCCCCACCGAACCACTGATTCGAGCCCACGAAATGGGCATCTACAAACGCTACTTCGACCTCATCGCGACCGGTCGAAAGACCACCGAGATCAGGGTCAACGATTCCAGCCGCAAGAACATCAAGCCAGGCTCCCTGATCCGGTTCCGTTGCCGAGGCGAGGAAGTACTCACCCGTGTCACCAGAGTTGTCCGGTATATCGACTTCGACGCGATGTTCGACGCCGAGTCGGTTGCCTCAGTCAACCCCTTGGCGACACGGGAAGAACAGCTCGCCAACATCCGTCAGATCTACCCGCCGGAGCGCGAAGCCCTCGGCGTTGTCGCCATCGGCATCGAACTGGTAGAACGCGCGGCAGTCCCACCTGGATCGGTGACCAGTTCAAGGCGGTCGAGTCGATCGGCTATCAGCGCTACGGCCTCGACCTGACCTTCGTTTGGCCGGTGTTCTGGCTGGCCGCACCAGACCTGGTCCGTTCCGAGACGGCAGCGGCCGGTAGCCAGTTCGCCGACGCGACCATCCGCGGCGCCTGGGCCACCCTGTACGCCCTGCTCGCGCTGCTCTGGCCGCCCGCCGCCGGGATGGATTTGGTCCTGGCCACCGCGCTCGGGGTGGGCGGCGCGGACACGACCGGGCCGCTCACCCCCGAGGAAGGCGCCGAGGTCACCCGGATCTGCCGCAAGGGACGCTGGCTCACACAGCAGCTCTCAACAGGCAGCGAAGGTGGTGCGAGCACGACCCATCGCGATGCTGCAAGCAGGATCTGTGGCTGCGGCTCGGACGTCCGCCCTCTGGCCAGCTAGCGCCGTAGATCAATCGGATTGCGGATCCTCGATCTCAGATGGCTCCCGCGCCGGAAGTCGAGAATCTGAGATCGCAAGCGAGGAAGGATCTGAGATCGATCCAATCTCGACAGTGATTGTCGAGATTGGCTAGTTCTCAGGTTCAGGGGCCTAGATCTGAGATGTGTTTTGAGGTTGGTGACTAACAGTGGGGCGGCTGTGACTGGGGTGGCGGCACTCTGGCTACTGGCACGGGGCCGCGTCGGGCGGCCGGTACGGGTGTCGAGATAGCGATCGATTCTCAACACCCGCCTTATGGTCAGGAACGAAACGCTATTGAGGCGGGCGGTGGTTGGCGAGGCGATCCGACGCCGGCGGCCGGCGTCACGGCCGAGGCTGGGTGTGGACTCGACTGGCGGCGCGCGGTCGGAGTCTTCACGCTGGTCGAGTTACTGAATGGCTTTGTGGCGGCGGAGCCGAGCGGCTGCGGCGAAACCGGCTCCGGTCATGGCGATCCCGCCGAGTGTTCCGGCGCCGATCTGCGCCAGGTCCAGATTGCCGTCGCTGTCTGCGGGAAGGGCCACTGGTTCTGCGTGGTCGTTCCCACCGGGTTCGGGTTTGTTGATGGCGCTTGCCGGCGCGCTGATGGTCAGCGGGAGGCCGGCGATGCCGATGGTTGCGGCGATGGCGGCGATTCTGGTGACGGTCTTGGTGGCCATTGGAATCCACTCCTTCGTTGGTTGGACATGCCAATGACTGTCCGGGATAAGAAGTGCCGCTGACATCGGGTACTCGCGCTCAGATTGGAGGTCGTTCGCCTTACATCGTTGCTCCTTGGATCAGCCGTGCCTTAGTTGCCGCGGCGACCTCGCGGCTGGGGGATGTGCCGGTGTTGCGAGCAGATTCGATACGTGCACTTGGGCATCGCGCCCACCAAATTGACCGATGGGCGGGGCCCGACGGCCCGCTCATCTACTGACACGACGGCTGCAGCGGACCGGACCGCCGGCGCAACATGTGCGATGCGGGCAATGTCGCATCCGTGCTGGATCAGGTCTCCATGCGCCGACCCCACGGCGCCGGTGGTGAGATTGCAGGCTAGGGGCTCTATTGCAGGCTAGGGGCTCTATGGCCACACTACGATCGAGGGCGCATGATGGGGCATGGCCGGCTTGCAGGTCGGACGCGGGGTCGAGGCTGCGGCACTGCGAGGATTGATCGCGGATATGCCGGAGCGCTCAGCAGCCGTGGTGGTTCGGGGTGAGGCGGGCATCGGTAAGACACTGCTCGTCCGGTCGGTTCTCGACGAGCACTCCGGTAGCGGTGTGCGGATCCTTCGCGGAGCCTGCGCGCCGATGTCCGGGGCGACTGCCTACAGCGGCCTCGGCGCCACGGTCACGGCTGCGCTGAGCCAATCCACAGCATCCGGCCAGTTCCCGTCGGCTGCGGCGGCCCGAGCATGGTCAATGCAGGCCCTCGCCGGCGTGCTCGACAGCGACGCGGCGCAGGGCACGGTCTTGCTGGTCGAGGACGTTCACTGGGCGGACTGGTCCACGCTGGACTTCCTTGCCCATTCGACACGTAACCTGCCCGAGCGACGGTTGCTGGTCCTGCTGACATGGCGCGACGAGACTGCCCATCCCGACCGCCTGACCTGGCTGGCGGAACTGCTTCGCTGCCCGGCCGTGATCGACATGCCGCTGCGCCGATTGACAGCTGAGGAGACATCGGAGCAGTTGAGCGGTCTCCAACCCGGATGTACGGCAGAGACGATCGCTGCCGTCTACCAGCGCAGCGCAGGCAACCCCTACCTGAGTGCCGAGCTGATCCGCGGTGACCTAACCGTCCCCGCCTCGTTGCGAGCGATACTGCTCGCACGATTGCAAGGGCTCTCGCTGGCGGCCCGGACGGTCGTCGCCGCCACCGGCACGCTGGCTCGAGCCCTCGACGACGACGATCTGCTGGCCGCGGTCGATGGCGCCGCCGACGCCGTACGAGAGGCTTGCGACTCGGGCCTGGTAATTCGCGACCCGGCGGCCGGCTGCACAGCGCGGCACCCGGTGATCGCCGAGGTCGCCTATGAACAGTTGCTGTCTTCTGAGCGGCGCGACCTGCATGCGCGACTCGCGAAGCACTTGGCAGCCCGCGTTCTCACCGATGCCAGCGCAGCACAGCTCGCCGAGGTCGCCGAGCAGTACCGCCGCGCGAGCGACCGAGACGCGACCTTCACGTGGGCCCTAGCAGCGGCCCGGGTCGCCGAGAAGGAGTACGCGTACACGGAGGCTGGCCATTGGTACTCCGTCGCTTCGTCGCTGTGGCAGCCATCGGACCTGGCCGATGACCGCGCACCGCAGCGCCTCGTCCTCGCAGAGCGGGCGGCCTCGCTGCTCGGCGGTGCCGGTCAGCACGCCGAGGCTCTCGCCTTGCTCGAGGAGGCGGTAGCCGACGGCGACGGTGAGATGGGCACGCTGGAGGCCCTGCTGATGCGGGGCAGGCTGCGCGCGCTGGCCGATGACCTCGCCGGCGCGATCGAGGACATCGAGCGAGCACGGCGTCTGGTGCCAACCGACGACGACCGGGCGGTTGGCCGGGTCTGCATCGCGCACGCGATGCTCCTGAGTCCCTATGCCCGCTCGCCCGAGGTGGCACGGGCCGCCCGGATGGCGCTGGAGCACGCGACCCGCGCCGGCGACATCCGAACGGTCGGGCAGGCTCGGGCGATGCTGGGAGGGGTCGCCGCAGATGAGGGCCGGATCGAAGACTCACTCGACGAGGCGCGGGCCGCGCTGACGATCGCTCGCGACCTCGCCGAGCCGGAGGATTTGGCCAGGGCGGGGGTGGCGCTGACCTACGCGTACGGCGTGCGCGGAGACACCGACAGCGTCGTGGCCGTCGCGAACACGATCCAGTCCGAGCTCCGGCGCCTGATGGCCGACGAGCACTGGCTCGAGGGCATCGTCGAGTCCAACGCCGTCTACAACCTTTACGCGGCCGGCCGATGGGATGAGGCACTGAGCCGCGATGACAGAGGCCGCCCCCCGTCCGGACCGGCGTTCAAGGACGCCCAACTCGCGCTGATCCACATGGCACGCGGGAACCTGCAGACCGCTGTCGAGCTGATGCGAGGACAGGAACTCCTCGCCGTAGACGATCAGCCCCAGTTCAAGCGCGACTATGCACAGACCGAGGCCCAGCTGCGCCTACTCCAGCAACGCCCGCGCGAGGCGCTGGCCCTTTCGCTGGACGCCGCCGAACTCAGCCACGACACCGAAGACGAACTGGTGTCCGCCGGGCTGCTACGTGTCGGTCTCGAAGCAGCGGTCGCGTCGCAGTCACCCGACGGCTTCGATCGACTCGTGGCGCTCCTTCGGCGCGCCGTATCCGGGGACGAGGCCGCAGCCCTGGCTGCGATCGTCGACGGCGAACGATCCCGGATCCGCGGCACGCCCGACTCGACCCCATGGCTCACCGCCGCACAGGAATGGGCGTCACTCGGCCGGCCGTACTGGGAGGCGCAAGCCCGACTGAGGGCAGCGGAGGCGCTGCTGGCTCATCGCGGGCAACCTGGCTCCCGCGGCCGGGCGACCGGCGAGCTGGAAGCGGCGCGACAGGTCGCCGAGCAGCTCGGCGCGGCGCCGCTGCTGGGCCAGATTCAGGTGCTAGCGAAGGTCGCCCGGATCCATCTCGACGACTCCGTGACCGAGCACCACGAGCAACGCGCGGCCACCACAGACCCACACCCACGGCTGACCGAGCGTGAACGTCAGGTTCTTGCCCTGGTCGCGGCCGGACGGACAAATCGCGAGATCGGCGCGACGCTCTACATGAGCCCCAAGACTGCCAGCGTGCACGTCACGCACATCCTCGAGAAGCTCGGCGTGCAGAGCCGCGTCCAGGCCGCCGCCGAAGCGATCCGGCTCGACCTTACGGGCAACCCGGCACCACCCGCCTGACGCGGCATCGGGTGCTCAGCCCAATGAAGCAACCGGGTCTGGATCCATGGCCACACCATCCCGGCGGTCAATATGGGCCTGGTGGCAGTGTGAGCGGCGGTTGGGGACCGCGACCTGCTGGCCGTGCGCACAGCCGGAGCTCCGAGCCGCGCAGCTGACGACGTGTCGCTCCCAGACCCGGGGTCGCGGTCGTGGTGGGTCCTGGAGAGCTGGGAGAGGCCGGCTGCACGAGAGTCTTGAGGACTGCGCGCGTCTGTAGCGACAGTGTCGACGACGTTGTACGGAGCGTTCGGCTGGGTGCTGTACTCAAATCTCAGATGAATCTGCCGCGAGGCGGCGCAAATCTGAGATCACCCACACGATGGCATCTGAGATCCGGCGGTTCTCGACAGTGATTCAGGTCACCCGAGTTCTGTGGTGATCTTCTTGGCGGCTTCGGTGGGGCCGTCGGTGGTGGTGTAGAGGGCTTGGATGTGTTGGGCGCTGGGCGGTGGTGGGTGTTGTTGAGCATTGTGGTGGTGAGGGTGGCGAGTTGGCTAAGTTGCGTTGGGGGTAGGTGGCGGGCGGCGCCGAGGCGTTCGACCAAGGCGATGTTCAAGTCCTGTTCGAGGTGCAGGGGGATGCCGAGCAGCGGCGTACCGGAGGCCATGGCGGTTTGGACGCTGCCCTGGCCACCGGTGGTGATGGCGAGGTCGACCTGGGGCATGACGAGGTGGCTGGGGAGGACGCCTTCGATCAGGATGCGATCGGTGGCCAGATCGGCCAGGTCGTGGATGGTGCCGGCGACCAGGATGCGGAGGTCGAGCGTGGCCAGCGAGGCGATGGCGGACCGGACCAGCTCGGCCGGGGTGGAGGTCATCGCGAGGTAGACGTGGGGTCCGGGTTGGTCGAGGACCTGCTGGACGCGGGTGGGTAGCGGGAGGTCGAGGTGGGCGAAGAGTGGGCCGACGCTGGTCAATCGAGTGGTGGCGCGATAGCCGGGTTTTCCGGCGGGGGTCCACGCATCGAGGTCGGAGATGCCCAGCACCTCAGGGACCTCGGGGACGAGGGACAGGTCGCCGAGGAGGAGGGCGGACAGGCTCGGAATCCCTTCCACGCCAAGGGATTCGGCCACGCGGTTGAAGCCGGCGCAGTACGCCGGGATCCGGTTCGGTGCGCGGTTGGCGAGGTAGCGGCTGAGCCATTTCGGTGCGTGGGCGAGCCGGGGGTCCACCGGTTGACTGGGAGCCGGGAGCAGGCGGCGCTCGAAGACTGGTGGGACGAAGCTGCCGGCGTGTTCGGTGATCACCTGTACGCCGGCCAGGCGGGACGAGAGCAACGTGGTCAGCGTGAAGCCCGTGACGGCGACCGTGATGCCGTGGGCGCGGAAGTACTCGGCTTCGAGCTGGACGTAGCTCCTGATCTCGGCGTCGTCGTACATGCTCTGCCGGGGGTCGCCCAGACCGATCGCCGAGCCCACGAAGGCGGCGGATCGGGTGGGAGACAGACCGGGCCCGAGTACGTCGTACTGGATGCCGGCCTCGACCAGGCGGCGTTCGTGCGGGCCGCCGTGGGTCGCGACGCGGGCCGGGACGCCGAGCTCGGTGAGGGCGCGGTGGATCTCGAGCATCCGCGAGGTCTCGGACAGGTAGGCGCAATGTGGCAGTAAACAGATCATGGGTTGCCCCCTCGGCTCAGATAGGTAATATATTGCCTATGTCGCGACGTGAAGGCAAGAGCGGAGAGTGGATCGGCATCGGATCAGGCTCGCGGTTGGATCCGTCGGTCCGGGCGTTCCGGACCGTGCTCGTGCTCGCCCAGAAGTTGCGCTACGCGATGGACGACCGGCTCCGGGTGGACGGCCTGACCACGCAGCAGGCCGCGCTGATCACCGTCGTCGAGGCTTCGGGTGAGCCGTCTCTGGCGGAGGCGGCCGCGGCGCTTGGCAGTACTCATCAGAACGTGGCCCAGATCGTGGCAGCCCTGGTCCGCAAGGGGATGCTGGAGGTCAGGCCGGATCCGGCCGACAAGCGCAGGAAGTTGCTCTCGACAACGATGACCAACGCGGCCTACTGGAAGCAGCGCGATGAGGGTGACTTCGCCGCGGTCGCGGACTGGTTCGCCGATCTGTCGCCGGCCGAGCTAAAGACCTTCTGCGAGCTCGGCGATCGGGTGCTCGGCAGGCTCGATCATGCTTAGAGCGGTCCTGGGTAGCACGGCCTTCTTCTTCGCGGCGCCCTGTGTGGTGGGTGGGGTGGTGCCGTGGTGGGTCAGTGGGTGGGCGGCGCCTCGGTTCTGGCCTGGGTTCGTGGTGGTGGCGGCCGGGGCGATCGTCGTACTGCGGGCGTTCGTGCGGTTCGTGCGGGAGGGGCGGGGGACGCCGGCGCCGGTCGCACCGACGGAGGAACTGGTGGTCGGCGGTGACTATCGCTTCGTCCGGAACCCCATGTACGTCGGCGTGGCGGCCGCGATCCTCGGGCAGGCCCTCGTCTTCCTCGATCTCCGGGTCCTCCTGTACGGCGTCCTCGCGTGGGCCGTGATGGCGTCTTTCGTCCGCTGGTACGAGGAGCCCGTCCTTCGGCAGCGGTACGGCGCGCAGTACGAGGACTACTGCAGAACCGTGCCTGCCTGGTTACCCCGCGTCAGGCGCTGAAGGGGCACGTCGGGCTCGGAGCGGATGGCGACCGAGGGCGCCGAGGCGGAGGCTGACAGAGTGGACGCATGATCGTTGCCTTCAGTGTCAGTCCGGCCGCCGGTGACCAGACCGGTGGCGTCAGCGAGGCGGTGGCGGAGGCGATCCGGGTGGTCCGCGCCTCCGGCCTGCCGAACGAGACCAACGCGATGTTCACCAACCTCGAGGGGGAGTGGGATGAGGTGATGGCCGTGGTCAAGCAGGCTGTCGAGGCGGTCGCCGCCGTTTCGCCTCGCGTCTCGCTGGTGCTGAAGGCCGACATCCGGCCCGGGTACACCGGTCAGCTCACCGCCAAGGTGGAACGGATCGAGCATGCCCTCGGCGATCAGTGAGCGCCGTTGAGCATGGTGAAGGTCTGCTCGTAGTCGCCGCGCGGTTCGGCGAACCGGAGTAGCCCGACCCGGTCGACCAGGATCTCGGCCGCGTCGGGCTGGTCCCGGAGCAGGTCCATCGTCTCGGTGAGGTACTCGTCGAGCGGCATCGCGTGCTCGGCGTTCTCCTGGTTCATCAGGGCGGTCCGGACCGCGGGCGGGACCAGCTCGATCACCTGTACTCCGGTCGGGGCGAGCTGGCTCCGCAGGCTCTGGGTGTAGCTGTGAACGGCGGCCTTGGTCGCGGAGTATGTCGGGGTCAGGGTGAGCGGGAGGAACGCGAGGCCGGACGAGACGGTGAGGATCGTGGCGTCCGGCTTGGTGGTCAGGAACGGGGTGAACAGGGTCGCTGTCCGGATCGTGCCGAGCAGGTTGATGGTGATCGTCTCTTCGGCGATCCGCAGGTGATCGGGATCGAGCAGGTTCTCCGGCTGCATGATGCCGGCCATCGTGATCAGCACGTTGAGTTCGGGATGAGCGTTGGTCACCTGGTCGAAGGCACGGTCGATCGAGTCCGGGTCGGCGACGTCGAGCTCCACCGTCTCGAGGCCGTCGTACTCGGCGGCGAGTGAGTCCAGCAGCTCCTTGCGCCGGCCGCTGATGATCACCTTGTTGCCCAGGGCCCGGAATCGCAGGGCCAGGCCGAGTCCGATACCCGAAGTGCCGCCGGTCAGGAAGATGGTGTTGCCGCTGAGTTTCATGGCTCCAGGTTGGTTCGGCCCACGGTGCGGAACCAGACTCGCCCGAACCACTGCTCCGCAAGCAGTGGATAACGGTCCGGCCGCCTGGAACCCTGGGGAGATGGAGTACGGCGAGCTGTCCGACTTCCTGCGCAAACGCCGGGAAGCGCTGCAACCTGAGGATGTCGGGATGGCCCGCGGCCGGCGGCGTCGTACGCCGGGACTGCGGCGCGAGGAGGTCGCCGTGCTCGCGTCCATGTCGGCGGACTACTACAGCCGGCTCGAGGGTGGCCGGGGACCGCAACCGTCCGCCCCGATGCTGGCCGCGATCGCCCGGGCGCTCCGGCTCACCGTGGACGAGCGCGACTACCTGTTCGTCCTTGCCCAGCACGGGATTCCGCCGCGAGTGACCCGGCTCGACCACGTCAATCCCGGCATCCTGCGCATCCTCGACCGGCTCGACGATACGCCGGCGCTGGTGCTGAACCGGCTGCACGAGACGCTTGCCCAGACCAGTGCGCACATCGCCTTCGAAGGTGATCACTCGCAGTACGACGGGGCCGAGCGCAGCGGGATCTACCGGTGGTTCACCGGCAACAGAGGGCATCTCAATGAGGATGCATGGGACAACCACGCCCGCGTCCTGGTGTCATTACTGCGCTCGGTGGTCGCGGCCGACGGGCCCAAGTCCCGGGCGGGCGCGCTGGCGAAGACGTTGCGGGAGCTCAGTCCGGAGTTCGCCGAGCTGTGGGAGGCGCACGAGGTCGGCCACGAGCACCGGACCACGAAACGGTTCCAGCATCCGGTCGTGGGTGATCTCGAACTGCAGTGCGAGGTGATGGAGGACCGCGAGCAACAGCAGACGATGCTGGTCTTCACCGCGATCCCGGGTACCGAGAGCGCGGAGAAGCTCAGACTGCTCGCCGTCCTCGGCAGCCAACAGGTCGGCGCCGGGTCAGGGCGCTCGCCTGGCACAGATCTAAGGTGACGCGACTGCGACCCGCGGCCGGTGGCTCAGGTAGTAGGCGAAGACGGCGGTCGGGATGAACATCACGATGCCGTAGACCGCTACCGGGATGGACATCTCGCTGTTGCCGAGCAGGGACGGGCTGAGGGCGATGGTGAGCGCCAGGGTGGCGTTGTGGATGCCGATCTCCATCGAGCAGGCGATGGACTGCCGCTCGGGCAAACCGGTCAGCCGGGGTACGGCGTACCCGAAGGCGAGGCTGAGGACGTTCAGCAGCAGGGCGATCAGGCCGACCTCGGCGAGGTAGTCGAGGACGTTGTGGCGCTCGGTCCAGACGGCGGCGAAGATCACCAGCGCCAGTACCAGGATCGAGCCGAGCTTGACCGGGCGGGCCATCCGTCCGGCGAAACCCGGCCGGCGATGGCGGAGAAGCATGCCCAGGGCAACGGGAACCAGGACGATCGCGAAGACCTGCAGCATCTTCGCCGGTTGCAGGCCGAGCTCGCCGTCGCCGAGGAAGTGCGCGAGGGACAGGTTGACGACGATCGGCAGGGTGATCACGGCGAGCACGGAGTTCACCGCGGTCAGGGTCACGTTGAGCGCGACGTCACCGCCGGCCAGGTGGCTGAACAGGTTGGCCGTGGTGCCGCCGGGGGAGGCGACCAGGAGCATCATGCCGACGGCAAGAGCGGGGGCGAGATCGAAGGCTTTCACCAGGCCGAAGCAGATCAGTGGTAGCAGGATCACCTGGGTGCCCAACGCAACCAGGACCGCGCGGGGCATCCGCAGTACCCGGGTGAAGTCCGCGATCGTCAGGGTCAGGCCGAGGCCGAGCATGATGATCGCGAGCGCGACCGGGAGCAGGACCGAGGTCAGCACGGAGTCGTTCATCGGCCGCTCCTTCGGGTGGTGGCCCCGGGGTCGTTACCCGGCCAGGGATGGCTCAGAGTGACAGGGCGACGAGGTGGCGGCAAGGCCTCGTGTTCTGTCGGTTTCGTGTACTACGTTGCCGCCCATGAAGACGCTGCGTATCGCCGCCCTCGCGGCCGGAGTACTGCTCTCGACGGTCCAGTTGTCACCCGCCCAAGCTGTCAGTACTACGAACGGCGGGGGCCATGCGCCGTCGTACGGGTGGGAGCTGAAACCGACCGGGAGTGAGTCGCGGTTCCGCGGTCTGGCGGCCGTGAGCAAGGACGTCGCGTGGGTGGGTGGCAGCGCCGGTCAGGTGCTGCGGACCACGGACGGCGGGTCGAGCTGGGAGAACGTGAGCCCGCCCGGTGCCGAGGCGCTGCAGTTCCGCGATGTGGAGGCGTTCGACGCGAAGCGGGCGGTGATCCTGGCGATCGGGCCCGGCGAGGACTCGCGGGTCTACCGGACGGTCGACGGTGGCAAGAGCTGGACCGAGACGTTCCGTAACACCGAGCCGACGGCGTTCTACGACTGCCTCGACTTCAACGACAACCGGCATGGGCTGGCGCTGAGCGACCCGGTGGACGGCAAGTTCCGGATCGCCGCGACGTCGGACGGCGGCAAGTCGTGGCAGCTCCAGCCGACGGCGGGGATGCCGGCCGCGTTGCCCGGGGAGTTCGCGTTCGCCGCGAGTGGGACGTGCCTGGTCGCCGGGCCAGGGCGGACCGCGTGGTTCGCGACTGGTGGCGGGGATCGGCCGCGGGTGTTCCGGACGTCCGACGGTGGCCGGACGTGGAAGGTGGCGGATTCGCCGATGGCCAGTGGTGCGGCGGCCGGGATCTTCAGTCTCGCCTTCCGGGGGCCGCTGCTGGGCGTGGCCGTCGGAGGTGATTTCTTGCAGCCGGACGCCGCGGACAGGGCGGCTTCCGTGACGTACGACGGCGGACGGACGTGGCAGCTGGTCCCGGCGGACAAGGCGCCGAAGGGGTACCGGAGTGGTTCGGCCTTCGTTCCGGGGACGCTCGCGACGGTGGCCGCGGTCGGGCCGTCGGGGAGTGACGTGAGCCTGGATGGTGGCCGGAGCTGGACCCAGTTCTACAGCGGCAGCTTCGACAGCGTCGAGTGCGCCGGCCATGGGTTGAAGGCGGCCTGCTGGGCATCCGGTGCGGCGGGCGCGGTCGGCCGGCTCGCGGTGACGCGCTGATCGTACGTTGGCCTGTTGTCGAGTTCGGCTTGGTGTTCAGCTTGGCGACACCCGTACGTCGTGCGGGTGTCGCCGTGATCCGGCCAGGATTGAGCTCATGCGCAAACTTTCCAGACGACTGCTGGTCGCCCTCGCCGGTGTCCTGGTGCTGACGCCGACCGCGGCCTCCGCCGAATCGGCCCCGAGTGACCTGCCGGGTCGCCCGTTGAACGTGCTGACGTACAACATCCACCACGGCGCCGGTACGGACGGGGTGGTCGACCTGGAGCGGATCGCCCAGGTGATCGAGAAGTCCGACGCGGACGTGATCGGCCTGCAGGAGGTCGACCGGCACTGGAGCGAGCGCAGTGGCTGGGTCGACCAGGCGACATGGTTCGCCGAGCGGCTGAAGCTGCACGTCGCCTATGCGGCGAATCTCGATCTCGACCCGCTGAATCCGGGCGAACCGCGCCGGCAGTACGGCACCGCGGTGTTGTCGCGCTATCCGATCAGGGACTTCGAGAACACGTACCTGCCGAAGTACCCGGGTCAGGAGCAGCGTGGGCTGGCGGTCGCGACGATCAAGGTGCGCGGCGAGACACTGCGGTTCGCCAACACGCACCTGACCCACAACAACAACGCGGAGCGGCTCGAGCAGGCGAACAAGGTGGTCGAGGTGCTCGCGGGTTCCAGGCGGCCGACCCTTCTGCTCGGCGACCTGAACGCCCGGCCGGACACCCCGGAGATGAAGACCCTCACGGCGAAGTGGACCGACACCTGGACCGAGGTCGGCGTCGGCCCCGGCTACACGATCGAGGCGACGAACCCGACGGCCCGGATCGACTACATCCTGCACACCCCGACCCTGCGCCCGAAGTCCGCGGCGGTCCTCACCACCCTCGCCTCCGACCACCTCCCAGTCCTCGCCAGCTTCAGCGTCCGCTAACCCTCACCCCGCCAAACGGCGCCTCCCGACCCCGGGACGGCGCCGTTTTGCTGTCCGCTCATGGATGACTGGCGGATCTCCGCGGGTGAATTACAGGCTTGTAGTTTGTCAAGTCGACACGCAGGTGAAACAAAGATATTCGTGTGAAAGGTGTTCCCAATGGGGCTGTAGGCAACTAGTGTCACGTATGAGGTCCAGTAGGACCAAAAGTTCACGAACCCTGGGGAAGGGGTTCGTGACCGGCGGAAGGAACGACCCGATGCGGACGCCCAAGGGGGCTGAGTCCGGCAGTCGGGGCGGGAGCACTGGGAAGACCGGTAGGGCGTTGCTCTCCGGGGTGCTCGCCGTCTCACTGGCCGGCACGATGGCCCTGATTCCGATGCCGGCCCAGGCTGACCCCAAGCCGCCGGTGATCCCCTCCCAGGCCCAGGTGAACGCCGCGAAGAAAGCGGCAGCCGACAAGGCGGCCCAGGTCGCCGCGATCGAGCAGCAGCTGGCGGCGGCGAACAACCGGCTCGAGCAGCTCGGCCGGGAGTCCGGGATCGCGGCGGAGAAGTACAACGGTGCCGTGTACCGCCTGCAGCAGGCCAAGATCGAGGCCGCCGCGGCCGCCGCCCGGGCGCAGAAGGCCGCGAAGACCCTGGCCGGCCAGCAGCGCCAGATCGGCCGGTTCGCGGCCGCGTCGTACCAGGGTGGTGGTGATCTCGCGAAGTTCGGTTCGCTGTTCACCCCGGACGGTCCGCAGCAGTTGCTCGACTCGGCCGGGGCGGCGCGGTCGGTGTCGCAGGCGATGCAGGGGTCGTACCTCCGGTTCACCGCGACGCGGGTGGTCAGCAACGCGTTCAAGGCGCAGGCCGACCAGGCGGTCGCGAAGGTGAAGACGGCTACCGAGGCGGCCGCGAAGGCGAAGGCCGCCGCCGAGGCCGCGGAGGCGAACCAGGCCGCCGCCGTCGCCGGGATCGGGGCTGAGCGGAAGAAGCAGATCAGCCAACTGGCGGTACTGCGGAACACGTCGTACCAGGTGGCTGACCAGCGGCAGCGGGGGCTCGAAGAACTTGCGCGTCAGCGAGCCGCCGCCATCGCCGCGAAGAAGGCCGAGGAACTGCGCAAGCGGATCGCCGCCCGCGAGGCCGCCGACCGTGCTCGCGAAGCCGCCGAGCAGCGGGCCCGCGAGGAACGTGAGCGCCGCGAACAGCAGCAGAAGAACAACGAGAAGCCGGCCAAGCCGCCGAAGAAGAAGCAGAAGCCGAGCCGGCCGGGCGGCGGCAACGACGGAGGCTCGTACTCCGGCCGGGGCGCGGCTGCGGCGATCGCGTTCGCGTTGTCGCAGCTGGGCGAGCCCTACGTCTGGGGCGCCGACGGTCCGGGATCGTGGGACTGCTCGGGGCTGACGATGGGCGCTTGGGAGCGGGCCGGTGTGCAGTTGCCGCACTACAGCGTCGCGCAGTACGAGCAGGTCCGGCACATCTCCGAGGACGAGTTGCGGCCGGGCGATCTGATCTTCTGGGCCGAGAACCACGACGACCCGGGCACGATCTTCCACGTTGCGATGTACCTCGGCGGCGGGCGGATGGTGCACGCACCGCGTGCGGGCCGCCCGGTCACCATCGACAGCATCTACTACTGGGAGGACCCCGACTTCTTCGGCCGCCCGTGAGGCCCTCCCGGCCAGCCCGGCCCAGATCAGCAGGACGGTGCCACTCATGAATCCATTGCGCAGCAAGGCGATGATCGCGTCCGCGATGTCCTTCGTGCGCCCGATCCGGCCGACCGGCAGACGGCGCGCAGTCGCCGATGCCAACGATGTCGGCGCGCCGTTGAGTGCCGCGAGCAACGAACCGTTCGGTCCCGGCCGGTACGCCGCGATCCCGGACCTGAACACGATCGACCCTCCTTCGGCGGGCACCAGCGCCGAGTGCTTGGCGAGCGGTAGCGGGCCGATCAGCGTGGACTCGACGGCGCGCGCCGCGTCCACGTCGTACTCCCTGATCGGCTGGTGACGTCGACTGGTGGGCGCGGCCCTGCTACCAGCGGCCGGTGGTCAGGTCGGCCGTGGCGCCGGCCTGGCCGGACGGAGGGCAACTTACCGATCGCTTGCGGTGATCGGGAGGGTTCCTGCAGCAAGCCGCAGTAGATCAGTGACCGTCGGTCTTCAGGCGCTCGAAGGAGGCGGTGATCTCGGCTTCGGCGTCGGCGCGGCCGACCCAGGTGGCGCCCTCGACCGACTTGCCCGGCTCCAGGTCCTTGTAGACCTCGAAGAAGTGCTGGATCTCCAGCCGGTCGAACTCCGGGACGTGGTGGATGTCGCGCAGGTGCTCCTGGCGCGGGTCGCCGGCCGGGACGCAGAGGACCTTGTCGTCGGGGCCCTTCTCGTCGGTCATCCGGAACATGCCGATCGCGCGGGCCCGGATCAGGCAGCCGGGGAAGGTCGGCTCGGTGAGCAGCACCAGGGCGTCCAGCGGGTCGCCGTCCTGGCCAAGGGTGTCCTCGATGAACCCGTAGTCGGACGGATACTGGGTGGCCGTGAACAGGGTGCGGTCGAGCCGCAGCCGGTTGGTCTTGTGATCCAGCTCGTACTTGTTGCGGGTGCCCTTGGGGATCTCGATGAAGACGTCGAACTCCATACGGCAGATACTGTCACGGTTCGGACCGACCAAATGACAGGAGCAGCCCGGTGGCCCGTCCTACCCGTGCGGTCTTCGTCACGCTGACGGCCGGTGCTGTGCTCACCGGACTGGTCGGCGGGGCCCAGGCCGTGCCCGGCAACGCACCGGGAACGAGCAGGCAGGGATTGAACAGTACGGCGGCCGCGCCGGTCGTGCTCGCCCCGGCGACGACCGAGGGCGCCGCACCCACCGCTGCCGGCGTACGGGCGGCTCTGCAGCCTGTGCTGCGTGATCCGGCGCTCGGGAAGCACTTCGGGGCCTACGTGTACGACGCGTCGCGGGGCAAGGCGCTCTACTCGGCGGGGACGGCGAAGTCGATCGTCCCCGCGTCGACGATGAAGCTGATCACCACGGTCGCGGCGCTGGAGACGATCGGCGCGGATCACCAGTTCAGCACCAAGACGGTGCGGAGTGGTGCGGGCACGTTGATCCTCGTGGGCGGCGGTGATCCGTTGCTGATGACGAAGCGGCCGACCGATCCGCTGGACTTCCCGGCGCGTGCCTCGTTGCAGGACCTGGCCGCGAGTACGGCGAAGGCGCTCAAGGCGCAGGGCGTCGCCGGGGTCACCCTCGGATACGACGCCACGCTGTTCACGGGTCCGGCGGCGAACGCCAAGTGGGAGCCGAAGTACGTCACCGAGGGGATCGCGGCCCGCACGTCGGCGCTTTGGGTGAACGAGGGGCGGGTGACTCCGGGGATGGCCAAGCGGGCCGACTCGCCGGCGCTGGCGGCCGCGACGGCGTTCGCGGCGCAGCTGCGGGCGGCCGGGATCAAGGTCGCCGCGAGCATCAAACCGGTCAAGGCGGACGCCACGGCGACTCAGGTGGCCGAGGTACGGTCTGCCACGGTCGGTGACCTGGTCGAGTACGTGAACCTGCACAGTGACAACGACGGCGCCGAGGTGCTGTTGCGGCAGGTCGGGGTGGCGACGAAGAACGGTGGGTCCTACGCGGGCGGCCTGAAGGGGTTGCGGGCGACGCTGACCAAGCTGGGGATCGACGTCAGCAAGGCGCGGTTCGAGGACGGGAGCGGGTTGTCCCGGACGAACCTGGTGCCGCTCGATGTGATCGCGGGGGCCGTGCGGGTGGCGGTGGCCAAACCGGAGCTGCGGCATCTGATCAGTGGGCTGCCGGTGGCCGGGTTCACCGGCAGCCTCGAGGACAGGTTCGCGGGGCCGGGCGCGGGTCCGGGGACCGGGCTGGTGCGGGCCAAGACCGGGACCCTGACCAGCATCCACTCGCTGGCCGGCCTGGTACGCACCCGGACGGGCACACTCCTTGTCTTTGTCGTCGCGACGGACAGCGCACCCCCGGACAAGCCCCTGCCCGCCCGATCCGCCCTGGACCGCGCCGCGGCTGCCCTGGCCGACTGCGGCTGCACGGGCTGACCCCGAAGCAACCCGAAGTAAGCAGCCAAAAGCAGCGCATGTTGGGACATGCCATTAGGGTCGAATCATGAGTACGGCGGAGAACGGGACCGCGACTGAGATGGTCGACTGGCAGTTGGCGACCGTAGTGGCGCGCAAGCTGCTGCGTCCCGGGCCGGTGGTCAGCCGCGCGGAGGCGGAGCAGGTGGTCGCCGAGCTGCGGCAGTTCGCCGTGGACTCCGAGCAGCACGTCCGGGAGTTCACCGGGCTGCAAGCCACCTCGGCCACCGCGCCCGTGGTGATCGTGGACCGGCCTGGCTGGGTGCAGGCCAACGCGGACGGGTTCCGGACCGTGTTGAAGCCGCTGACGGACAAGTTGCGGGAGAAGCAGGAGCGGACCGGCGGCCTGTCATCCGCGGTCGGCTCCCGGGTGACCGGGATCGAGGCGGGCGCGCTGCTGGCGTTCCTGTCCTCCCGGGTGCTCGGCCAGTTCGACCCGTTCTACCCGGCCGAACCGGATCCGGACCGCCCGGGCCTGACCGGCCGGCTGCTGCTCGTCGCGCCGAACGTGATGCACGTGGAGTCCGAGCTCGGCGTCGTACCGCGGGACTTCCGGCTCTGGGTCTGCCTGCACGAGGAGACGCACCGGGTCCAGTTCACCGCCGTACCGTGGCTGCGCGACCACCTGCGGTCGGAGATCGCGCTGTTCCTCGACCAGGCTGAGCTGGACGCGTCGGCGTACGCGGCCATGTTCCGTGAGGCTGTGCAGCGGTTGGGCCGGTCGGTGCGCGGCGAGGGCGAGCTCAGCCTGGTCGACCTGATGCAGTCCCCCGAGCAACGAGCTGTGCTGGACCGGCTGACCGCAGTGATGTCGTTGCTGGAGGGACACGCCGACTTCGTGATGGACGGGGTCGGGCCGACGGTGATCCCGACCGTGGACACGATCCGGTCCAAGTTCACCTCCCGCCGCCAGAGTGGCAACCCGGTGGATCAGCTGCTCAAGCGGCTGCTCGGACTGGACGCCAAGTTGAAGCAGTACCAGGACGGGGCCGCGTTCGTCCGGCACGTGGTCGGCCAGGTCGGGATGGCGGGCTTCAACCGGGTGTGGACCGGGCCGAACACCCTGCCCACCAAGCACGAGATCGCCAACCCCGATGCCTGGGTCAACCGACTCCACGGCTGACCCCGCAGCCGCCCGGGGGCACGGCGACGCGGTCGGAGCCCGGCACCGCGGCCCCGGGCATTTCGGTGGATCCGCGGAGGAACTCGTGGAAGGGCGACGCGGGAAGCTGCATCCGGCCGTTGCGCGGATCAGGGAGGCCGTACGGACCGCGCTGGCCGACCTGCCACGGCAGACGATCGTGCTAGTGGCGTGCTCTGGTGGTGCCGACTCGCTGGCACTGGCCGCTGCGACCGCGTTCGAGGCCCCGAAGCTCGGACTGCGTGCTGGTGCGATCGTGGTGGACCACGGGCTGCAGGCCGACTCCGCGCACACCGCCGAGACCGCTGCAGAGCAGTGCCGCACACTGGGCCTCGAACCCGTCCAGGTGCGTGCTGTCGAGGTCGGTGGCGACGGCGGGCCGGAGGCGGCCGCCCGGTCAGCCCGGTACGACGCGCTGCGCGACGCGGCCGACGAGTTCGGCGCGGACGTCGTACTGCTCGCCCATACGCGGGACGACCAGGCGGAGACGGTCCTGCTCGGGTTGGCCCGTGGTTCGGGTGCTCGCTCGCTGGCGGGGATGGCCCCGGTCGCCGGCTTGCTCCGACGCCCCTTACTAGAGGTACCCCGCGCGACCACTGCGGCCGCGTGCATCGCGTCGGGCCTGCGCCCGTGGCACGACCCGCACAACGATGACCCGCAGTACAAACGGGTGCGGGTGCGGCACGAGGTGCTGCCGGTCCTGGAAGAAGCACTCGGACCTGGTGTGACCGAAGCGCTCGCCCGTACTGCGGGGTTGTTGCGGGCCGATGCGGATGCGCTCGACGTGTTGGCCGCCGACCTGGCCGAGACCGCGGTGCGGCATACGGAAGACGAAGTGGTCTGCGACGTCGGCATGCTCTCGACGGAACCGCAGGCGATCCGGACCAGGGTTCTGCGGCAGGCGGCGCTGGAAGCCGGTTGCCGGGCCAACGACCTCACCGCCGGACACGTCGCGACCGTCGACGCCCTCATCACCGGCTGGCGGGGGCAGCGGTGGATCGACCTGCCGCAGGGAGTCCGGGCGACGCGCCGGAACGGATTCATCGTCCTGACGCCGGATTCCGCGTCCGGGCGGAAGGTGTGACAGGCTGACCCGCGTGGATGCGTCGGACATCGAGAAGGACCTGACCGCGATCCTCCATACCGAGGAGGAGATCCTGGCCAAGCTCAAGGAGCTGGCCGGCCGGATCGAGGCGGATTACGAGGACAAGGACCTGCTGGTGATCGGCGTCCTCAAGGGCGCCGTGATGGTGATGGCCGACCTGGCCCGGTCGTTCAGCCGGCACGTGGAGATGGACTGGATGGCCATCTCGTCGTACGGCTCGGGGACGAAGTCGTCGGGAGTGGTCCGGATCCTCAAGGACCTGGACACCGACATCACCAACCGGCACGTGCTGATCGTCGAGGACATCATCGACACCGGGCTGACGCTGAGCTGGCTGGTCAGCAACCTGCAGTCCCGCGGGCCGGCCTCGGTGGAGATCTGCACGGCGTTCCGGAAGCCGGACGCGGCCAAGATGGCGGTGCCGGTCAGATACGTCGGCTTCGACATCCCGGACGAGTTCGTCGTCGGGTACGGGCTGGACTACGCGGAGAAGTACCGGAACCTGCGGTGCGTGGCCACGCTGGCCCCGCACGTCTACTCCTGACCCCTCGGCATCACGGGCCGCCCGGCATCACAGGTCCTGGCGCGCCCTGATCCCAAGGCCGCTGTCCACAGGCGGTTGTCCACAGGCCGGCGACGGACTTGGTGACAGGCTGTACAACGGACCGTACCGTCGTTTCAGGTGACCCTCATGGTGGGCAGGCTTGCCCGGCACGAGACACTTGGACTGGTGTTACCGTCGAAGGCCCCCTCACCCGGGCCTGCTGAGCTAGGAGGGACGGGGCGTAAGCCTCGAACATGGACGTGAAGCGCATCTTCCGCGGACCGCTGTTCTGGATCGTCGTCGCCTTCCTGGGCGTGCTGGTGATCGGACAGCTCCTCACCGGCTCGACCGGGTACAAGACCGAGCCGACCGGCCAGGTCGTGCAGCTGATCCAGCAGGCCACCACGTCGTCGGACAAGACGATCAAGTCGGTGACGCTGATCGACCCGGACCAGGAGATCCGGGTCGAGAAGACCGACGGCACGAAGGTGCGGGCGCACTGGGTCGACGGCCAGGCCAACACCTTGGGCACGTCCCTGCAGACCCTGTTCACCGACGGCAAGATCGAGCGGTACGACGTGGAGAACCCGAAGCCGAGCTTCATCGGCCAGGTGTTCTCGACGCTGATCCCGTTCCTGCTGATCGCGGTGGTGTTCATCTTCTTGATGAACTCGATGCAGGGCGGCGGCTCCCGGGTGATGAGCTTCGCCAAGTCGAAGGCGAAGCTGATCACCAAGGACACCCCGAAGACGACGTTCTCCGACGTGGCCGGCTGTGACGAGGCGATCGAGGAACTCGGCGAGATCAAGGAGTTCCTGCAGGAGCCGGGCAAGTTCCAGGCGGTCGGCGCGAAGATCCCCAAGGGCGTGCTGCTGTACGGCCAGCCGGGTACCGGTAAGACGCTGCTGGCCCGGGCGGTCGCCGGTGAGGCCGGGGTGCCGTTCTACTCGATCTCCGGTTCGGACTTCGTCGAGATGTTCGTCGGTGTCGGCGCCTCCCGGGTCCGGGACCTGTTCGAGACGGCCAAGACCAACGCGCCGGCGATTGTCTTCATCGACGAGATCGACGCCGTCGGCAGGCACCGTGGCGCGGGCCTCGGCGGCGGGCACGACGAGCGCGAGCAGACCCTGAACCAGTTGCTGGTCGAGATGGACGGCTTCGACGTCCGCGGCGGTGTGATCCTGATCGCAGCCACCAACCGGCCGGACGTGCTGGACCCGGCGCTGCTGCGCCCGGGCCGGTTCGACCGGCAGATCGCGGTAGACACGCCGGACCTGCCGGGACGCGAGCAGATCCTCAAGGTGCACTCGCGCGGCAAGCCGATGTCGGAGAACGCCGACCTGCGGGCCGTCGCGCGGCGTACGCCGGGCTTCACCGGTGCGGACCTGGCCAACGTGCTGAACGAAGCGGCCCTGCTGACCGCCCGGCTGAACAAGCAGCAGATCGACAAGAACGCGCTGGACGAGGCGATCGACCGCGTCATCGCCGGACCGCAGCGCCGGACCCGGTTGATGTCCGACAAGGAGAAGGTGCTCACCGCGTACCACGAGGGCGGCCACGCCCTGGTCGCCGCGGCGCTGCCGCACTCCGACCCGGTGCACAAGGTGACGATCCTGCCGCGTGGCCGCGCGCTCGGTTACACGATGGTGCTGCCGGACGAGGACAAGTACTCGACCACCCGGTCGGAGATGCTGGACAAACTCGCCTACATGCTCGGTGGCCGCGCCGCCGAGGAGATGGTGTTCCACGACCCGACCACGGGTGCCAGCAACGACATCGAGAAGGCGACCGCGCTCGCCCGGGCGATGGTCACGCAGTACGGGATGACCGAGCGGCTCGGGGCGATCAAGTTCGGCCAGGACTCCAGCGAGCCGTTCCTCGGTCGCGACATCGGCAGCCAGCGCAACTACTCCGAGGAGATCGCCGCGGCGGTCGACGAAGAGGTCGGCAAGCTGATCGTGAATGCGCACCAGGAGGCCTTCGACATCCTGGTCGAGAACCGCGCGGTGCTGGACCACCTGGTCGAGGAGCTGCTCGAGAAGGAGACCCTGGACAAGGGCGAGATCGCCCGGATCTTCGAGCCGGTGCAGCGGCGGGACCGGCGGCCGGCCTGGACCGGTTCGTCCACCCGGGTGCCGTCGGACCAGCCGCCGGTGATGCCGGTGCCGACCCGCGGCGACCAGAACGGCTCGCTGTCCGACGTGATCCCCGGCGGGTCGGTCGGCCCGGACGAGGCCGCGCACGGACCGAACTACGGCGGCGGGCCGACCCCACCTGCGGAGTGACCGGTGACCTCACCGAAGTTCGACCACGACCGGGCCGAACGGGCGGTCCGCGAGCTGCTGATCGCCATCGGTGAGGACCCCGACCGCGAAGGACTGAAGGAGACCCCGGCCCGGGTGGCCCGCTCGTACGCCGAGATGACGGGCGGCCTGGACCAGGATCCGGCCGACGTGCTGACCACCACCTTCGACATCGGCCACGACGAGATGATCCTGGTCAAGGACATCGAGGTCTGGAGCCTCTGTGAACACCACCTGGTGCCGTTCACCGGGGTGGCGCATGTCGGTTACATCCCCAGCGTGGACGGCAGGATCACCGGCCTGTCGAAGCTGGCCCGCCTGGTGGACCTCTACGCGAAACGCCCTCAGATCCAGGAGCGCCTGACCACCCAGGTGGCCGAATCGCTCGTCGAGTTGCTGAAACCGCGCGGCGTGATCGTCGTGATCGAGTGCGAGCACCTCTGCATGACCATGCGCGGCGTCCGCAAACCCGGCGCCAAGACCATCACCTCCGCCGTCCGCGGCCAACTCCGCGACCCGGTGACCCGAGCCGAAGCCATGAGCCTCATCGTCAGCTGAGCCGCTGCCCGTAGCCCGGAGGGTGGGGCGGTCGTTGCAAAGTCAGTGGCCGGTTTCTGTGGACATTCTGTGGTTGAACGTTTACGTTCCGTAGTGGCGTTCCGACTTTGGGTGCGAGCGCCGGCGTGAGGAGGAAACGGAATGCCAGGGCGTTTACGGGTGGGCGCCGCGTTGTGTGGAGTCGTCGCGCTGACGGCGGCCGGCCTGATCGCCGCGAACGGCGCGCAGGCGGATCTGCGGGGCGGGGCGGTAGGGCAGGCAGGCAATGTCTCGGTTCCGGACCCGGCGGACGTGCTGCTGCGGGAGCAACTGGTGAAGGCGGACGCTGTCGAGACCCAGTTGGGGACCAGAGCCGTCGGCAGCTATCTCGACGACGCGGGTGACCTGGTTGTGGCTGTATCCGACCAGGCGACCGCTGAGCTGGTGCGGGCGGCCGGCGCGATCCCGAAGCTGGTCCCGTTCACCGCGGACCAGCTGGGAGACGTGCAGCGCGAGCTGGACCAGATCGCCACCGGGTCCAACGCGGGTGAGGTGCGGTCCTGGTTCGTCGACCCGATGTCCGGCACCGTCGTGGTGACCGTGCCGTCGGGAGCGCGGAGCCTGGCCACCCAGCGATTCCTCAAGAAGGCCCGGGCGAACGGGACCAAGGTGACGATCAGGCGCTCGGCCGGTGTCGTCACCACCACGGACGAGTTCGGCCTGCTCGGCGGGATGCAGGTGGACAAGAACACCGGCTACACCTGCTCGCTCGGCTTCAACGCGCGGACCAACGACGGCAGCAGGATCTTCCTCACCGCCGGTCACTGCACGTCCGGGCGGCCCTCGTTCTCCCGTAACGGCTACATCCTCGGTGAGACCCGCAGTTCGAGTTTCCCGGGCAACGACTACGGCACGGTCAGCGTGATCGACGGCTGGGACCAGCGGGGTGAAGTCGAACGCTGGGGTAGCGGCGACATCGCAGTACAGGGCCGGGCCGGGGTGACGGTCGGCGCGTCGGTCTGCAAGTCGGGCAAAAGCACGAAGTGGACCTGCGGCCGGGTCGTGGCCAAGAACGTCACGGTGAACTACGGCACCAACAAGGTGGTCAAGGGCCTCTACCAGCACACCGCGTGCGTCGAGTCCGGCGACTCCGGCGGCGCCAACCTGACCGGTAGCTACGCCCTCGGCATCACCAGCGGCGCCGCCCTGATCAGCGGGCAGTGCATGGCGAAGTACGGCCAGGCCAACGAGTCGTACTCGCAACCGGTCGGCGAAGCGCTGAACGCCAGCAACGCGACCCTCGTGCTGGGGTAGTCCTCGGCTGGGGTGTGCTGAGCCGGGTTGGTCGGCCCCAGTAGGGCGCGCGGGGCCGGACCACTACGGTGGTCAGGTGCGAACCGCTGTCGAAGGCCTGCCCGCGCCGGACCGATGTCTGGTGATGGGCGTGGTCAACGTGACCCCGGACTCGTTCTCCGACGGGGGCGAGTGGTTCGAGCCGTCCGCGGCGATCAAACACGGGCGCGAGTTGCTGGCCGAGGGGGCCGACCTCCTCGACGTCGGCGGTGAGTCGACCCGGCCGGGAGCCGAGCGGCCCGCCCCGGCCGAGGAGATCCGCCGGGTGCTGCCGGTGATCGAGACGCTGGCCGCCGAGGGCGCCCTGATCTCCGTCGACACGATGCGCTCCGAGGTCGCGGCACTCGCCCTCGACGCCGGGGCCGTGATGGTGAACGACGTGTCCGGCGGACTCGCCGACCCCGACATGCTCGGACTCGTCGCGGACCGCCGCGCGGCGTACTTGTGCATGCATTGGCGTGGACACTCCACCGATATGCAGAGCAGGGCCGTGTACGACGACGTGGTGGCCGAGGTGATCGCCGAACTGGCCGAGCGGCTGGAGGCGATCAGGGTGGCCGGGATCGACCTGGCCCGGGTCGCGATCGATCCCGGACTGGGTTTCGCGAAGAACGCGGACCACAACTGGACCATGCTGCGCCGGCTGCACGAGTTCGCCGTACTGGAGCGGCCGATCCTGATCGGTGCGTCCCGGAAGACGTTCCTAGGTAGGCTGCTCGCCGACGAGGAGACCGGCGAACCCAGACCGGCCGTACGACGAGACGACGCGAGCGCGGCCGTTTCCGCCCTCGCTGCCGCGAGTGGGGCCTGGTGCGTCCGGGCCCACGCGGTGGCACCGAGTGCGGATGCGGTCCGGGTGGCGCGCAGGTGGGGAGCGGGATGACCGACGAGCAACCGGGTGCGCGTCCGCGGGCCGAGGTGACGGCGGAATCCGTCGTACTGAACGCCAACACCGCGTTCTACAACGCGTTCGAGGCGGGCGACCTGGACCTGATGGCCGCGGTCTGGCTGCCCGAACCCGACCCGGTCTGCATCCATCCCGGCAACGCGGCGATCTCGGGGTACAACGAGATGATGCGGGCCTGGGCGATGATCTTCGCGAACACGCCGTACATCCAGTTCTTCCTCACCGATGTCCAGGTACGAGTGGATGACAACGTGGCATACGTCACGTGTACAGAAAATGTCCTGTCGTCGGGTGAAGGTGCGCCCGAGGAGGGGTTCGCCGGCGGTAAGGCGCTGGCCACGAACGTCTTCCGGAGAACTTCTTCCGGCTGGCGGTTGTGGATCCACCACGCCTCCCCGGTACTGTCGTCTGGGGGTCGACAGGAGGAGGCGGAATGAGCGGTCCCGTGACGCCTCCTGACGTGATCGAGATCCGCGGCATCCGCGGATTCGGCCGGCACGGGGTGTTCGAGCAGGAGCGGGCCGACGGGCAGGAGTTCGTCGTGGACGTCCGGCTCGAGCTGGACACCCGGCCCGCCGCGGCCTCGGACGACCTGGCCGACACCGTGAACTACGGTGCCGTGGCCGAGCAGGTGCATGCCGCCATCGAGAACGATCCTGTCGACCTGATCGAGACCCTGGCCCACCGGATCGCCGAGCTGTGTCTCGCCGACCCGCGGGTCACCGGGACCGCCGTGACGATCCACAAGCCCTCGGCGCCGATCACCGTGCCGTTCGACGATGTTGTCCTGACCGTGCAGCGCAAACCCGGAGAACCCCGTGACTGAGACCCCTAGTCCCCACGTCATCGACGCGGACACCCTCAGCGGTGGCCTGAAGCCGATCCGCCAGGTGATCCTGTCGCTCGGCAGCAATCTCGGCGACCGGGAGACGAATCTGCAGGGCGCGGTCGACGCTCTGCGGGACACCCCTGACGTCGTGGTCGTCGACGTCTCGCCGATCTACGAGACCGAGCCGGTCGGTGGGCCGGAGGATGCCGGTCCGTATCTGAACATCGTGCTGCTCGCCGACACCACCCTGTCGGTCGACACCCTGCTGGACCGCGCGCACGCCGTCGAGCAGGCGTTCGGCCGGGAACGCAGTGTGCCCGGCGCGCCGCGGACGCTGGACGTCGACCTGATCACCTACGGCCAGAAGACGATCGAGTCCGAGGAACTGACCGTGCCGCACCCGCGGGCGCACGAGCGCGCCTTCGTGCTGGCGCCCTGGCTCGACATCGAGCCGGACGCGGTACTGCCCGGTGTCGGTCCGGTCGCGGAACTGCTCGCCCAGGTCGGCACCGAGGGTGTTCACAAGGTCGACGACCTGACCATCGAGCTGCAGTAGTGGTGTCAGGCAGTACCGGACCCGGCCGAGCGCCCGGCAAAGAACCGCCGCGGCCCGGCTCGGTCCGGCCCACGTCTCGCAAGCTGCTGGTGGCGATCGCCGTCCTCGGGGCGGCGATCGGCTTCACCATGGTCAAGGCGATCGAGTCCGGCGGCGGGGTCGCGCCCATGGTCTCCTGGCTCACCCTGGTCGCCTGGGGGTTCCTGGCCGCGCTGCTGTTTGCGGCGGCCCGGAACACCCATACCCGGATCCAGGTCCGGCGGGAACGGATCGAACCGTCCCGCGCGGTGTTCCTGCTGCTGCTCGGAAAAGCCAGCGCCTTCGTCGGCGCGTTGTGCACCGGTGTTTACGCAGGGTTCGCGTTATCCTTCCTGAACGCGGTGAGTTCCTCGGGGCCCCGCAATCGGGTGATCACAGCCGGTGCCGCGGCGGTGATCTCAGTGCTGGTCGTCACGGCCGGATTGCTGCTCGAACGTGCGTGTCGTATCCCCGAAGACCCCGACGAGACCCCCTAACATGTCGGTCCATGGGGTCAAGGGGTAGCCGCCGTCGAACCAGGACCACAGTTCTCACCGTCGCCAACGGACTGCTGATCGTCGTCTGTCTGGGCGTGAGTGTCGCGCTGTTCTCGCAGAACGCCTGGATTCTGCGCGCCGCCGCGTTCGGCGCCGTCCTGGTCGCCATCGGCGCCTCCCTGCTGATCCGTCATCAGCTGCTGGTCGAACGCCTCGCCCACAGCGACGAACGCGCCCAGGTCGCCCAGGAGTACTCCCGGATCACCAGCGCCCGAGTGGTCGAGAACGCCGAGTTCGTCGACCTGATGCAGCGCCGCCTCGACCGCATCGACGAGCGCCTCGACAAGATCGACGAAGAAGTCGCCACGGTCGTTGCCGCCGGCGACAAACACTCCACGGCCGACGCGCCGACCGTAGTAGACCTAAAACTCCGCGGCCTCGCCGCCTCTTAGTACGCCGTACGCCGCTCGACGCGCGCATCTCAGTCGCCCGCCCGCACCCCGAACCCCGCGCACCCCCGCGCACTGGTCCTCGACGTGGACGGTTCGCCCCACACGGTCAGCTCGAAGGCAGCGATCGCGATCACACCGGGGCTGGTGGACGAGTTGCTCCCCCTGATCCAGCAAGCCGCCGCAGCATAGTGTCCCGTGTCGGAGACACTCGGGCCGTTATTTGTCGATGTCGCCTACTACGAAGAACATGCTGCCGAGGATGGCGATCATGTCGGCGACGATGGTGTTGGGGAGCATTTCGGGGAGGACCGAGATGTTGTTGAAGCTGGCGGAGCGGAGTTTGAGGCGCCAGGGGGTTTTGTCGCCGCGGGAGACCAGGTAGTAGCCGTTCATGCCGAGCGGGTTCTCGGTCCAGCAGTAGGTCTGGCCTTCGGGGACCTTGAGGATCTTCGGCAGCCGGACGTTGACCGGGCCGGCGGGGATCGACGAGAGCCGGTCGATGCAGGCGTCGACGAGGTCGAGGGATACCTTCACCTGTTCCAGCAACACGTTGAACCGGGCGAAGCAGTCGCCGTCGGAGCGGGTGACGACCCGGAGTACGCCGTCGCGCGCGAGTTCGTCGTACGCGAGATAGGGCTCGTCGCGACGGAGATCGGCGTCCACCCCCGAAGCGCGTGCGATCGGGCCGGAGACGCCGTACGACGCGATCAGCTCGGGCGAGAGCCGGCCGACGCCGACCGTACGGGCCCGGAAGATCTCGTTGCCGAGGACAAGGTTCTCGATGTCGGGGAGGCGGCCGCGGACGGCGGTGGAGGCAGCCGAGGCACGGCCGAGCCAGCCGTACGGGAGGTCTTCCTTGAGGCCGCCGACCCGGTTGAACATGTAGTGCATCCGCCCGCCGGACAGCTCCTCCATCACCGCCTGCAGCGTCTCCCGCTCGCGGAAGGCGTAGAACACCGGCGTGATCGCGCCCAGCTCGAGCGGGTACGAGCCGAGGAACATCAGGTGGTTCAGCACCCGGTTGAACTCGGCCAGCAGGGTCCGCAGCCAGACCGCGCGGACCGGGACCTCCAGGCCCATCATCCGCTCGACCGCCAGCACCACGCCGAGCTCGTTGGAGAACGCGGACAGCCAGTCGTGCCGGTTCGCCAGCACGATGATCTGCCGGTAGTCGCGCACTTCGAACAGCTTCTCCGCGCCGCGGTGCATGTAGCCGATGATCGGTTCGCAGCGGAGGATCCGCTCGCCGTCCAGGGTCAGCCGCAGCCGGAGTACGCCGTGCGTCGCGGGGTGCTGCGGTCCGATGTTCAGCACCATGTCGGTGGTGGCAAGCTCCGAGCCCGTACCGGTACCGCCGCGCTCGTACAACGGGTCCAGCCCCGCCGACCCCGCGCCGATTCCCACGACTCGTTCGGTACTCATGACCTTAGTGTCCCGCAAGCGATGTAGTTTGACGCTGCTGGCGCCCAGGCACGCACCTCGCGACCTTTGAGAAGCATCCACGATGCTCCGCATCGAGGACGCTTCTCAAACGCCCCGATGCACGCGCCTGAACACCAGCATCGTTCAAGCTACATCGCTCGCGGGACACTTATCGTGACAGGCTTATGGTGTGGATGACCTCTTCGCACCGTCGGATGTCAGCTGGACACCGGTCTCGCCGAAGCTCGCGGCGGTCCGGCGGGTGACCGCGGCGATCGTGTTCGGGCTGATGACGATCGTCGGGCTGGTGTCGTTCGGCCTGATGATGGGCTGGCTGTACGGCGTCCTGTGGCTGGTGGTGATGGGGATCGGCTTCGCCTGGACCTGGGTCCTGATCGGGCGCAACCAGCGGTCCTGGAAGTACGCCGAACGGGAGGACGAACTGCTCGTCAGCCACGGCATCATGTTCCGCCAGCTCGTGGTCGTGCCGTACGGGCGGATGCAGTTCGTCGATGTCGCGGCCGGACCGCTGGAACGGGCGTTCGGGATCGCCACGGTCGAGCTGCACACCGCCACCCCGGCCACGGACGCGAAGATCCCCGGCCTGCACCCCGACGAGGCGAGCCGGCTCCGCGACAGACTGTCCGCCCTCGGTCAGGCGCAGGCGTGGGGCCTGTGAGCGAACCGACCGCCCCGCCGCCGGAGAAAACAGTGGAGCGGAACGGGGACCGGCTGCATCCGCTGACGCCGTTCGTGCGGGGCTGGGGGTACTTCGTCGTCGCCGCCATCGCGATGGCCAACAACGAGAGCCTGCGCAGCAACCTCGAACTGGCCGGGATCGGCCTGGTCGCCGTCCTGATCGGAGGCATCGCGCTCGGCGCGCTGTCGTGGTGGTTCACCAAGTGGCAGCTCACCGACGACGCGATCCGGTTGGACAGCGGGTTCCTCTTCCGCCGGACCAGGATCATCCGCTTCGACCGGATCCAGGCGATCGACGTCGCGCAGCCGTTCGTGGCGCGGCTGTTCAACATGGCCGAGCTGCGGATGGACGTGGCCGGCGGCAGCCGCAGCGACGGCCGGCTCAGCTACTTCAGCTACGAGGACGCCGCCAAGCTCCGCGGCACCCTGCTGGTCCGCGCGAAGGGCGAGCACGCCGCCGAACAAGCGCAGACCCCGCAGGTCGAGTCGCCGCCGCTCCTGGTCGTTCCCACGGGGCGTCTGCTCGGTGCGACGCTGCTGTCCTCGACCGTGCTCGGTAGCCTCGCCGGTCTGATCTGGCTGATCGTCGCCACGACCGTGCTGGAGTTCCACGTCGGTCTGTTCGCCGGTGCGCCACTGCTGCTCGGTGTGGTGCAGCCGATCTGGAAGCAGGTCGTCGGCAACCACAAGTTCACCCTGTCGGAGACCCACGACGGGCTGCGGACGAAGCGCGGCCTGTTCGACCTCCAGCGGCAGACGGTTCCACCCGGCCGGGTACAGGGCCTGCTGATCACCGAGCCGCTGGTCTGGCGCCTGCTCGGCTGGTCCCGGGTCGACCTGGACATCGCCGGTGTGGTCGGCGGCGGCAACGGCGACGGTGAGGAGGACCGCGACGGCGCCCAGCTCCTACCGGTCGGCGAACGCCAGGAGGTCGCCGGTGTCCTCGCCCGTGTCCTGCCCGGCCTCGACCTGTCCAGCATCGAGATGCACCGCGCACCCGAGCGCGCCAAGTGGTTGCGGCCGATCGGCTGGCGCTACCTCTCGTACGGCGCGGACGACCAGTTCCTGGTCACCACCCGCGGCTGGGTGAGCCGTCGTACGTCGATCGTGCTGCACCACAAGACCCAGTCGGTCCGGCTCCAACAGGGACCGCTCCAGCGCCGTCTACGACTCGCCAACGTCCACGTGGACACCCCGACCGGCCCCACCGACGCGGTCGCCCTGCACCGAGACATCCACGACGCCGCCCGACTCCTCGAGGCTCAGGCCGACAGGGCTCGCGAGGCACGCCGTACTGCGTCCTCACCGGTGCCCGTCCACACCCAGCCGAACCCACCGAGCCCGGAGGGGTCCAGTAGCTCCGCAGCCTCGCCCGCTGCCGACAGCTCAGACACGTAGCGCAGCGGATCGGTTCGGGCCAGCTCCTGTCCCGGCCGGCTCGCCGTCACGCCCAGGGCGCGCAACGCCTCGCGCTGCGTGGTGACAGTCCCGCCGAGCGAGTCCAGGGCGACGTGGGCGGTGATGTCGCACGAGCCGTCGAGCACCGGGTCGCACTCGCGTCCGCTGCGGAAACCGGTCAGTGTTCCGTACGGCGGACGCCCGGCGCGCACGTGTCCGTAGTCGATGGCGACTGCTACACCGCGGTCGAGCCGGTCCAGTACGCCGGCCCAGGCCTCGTCCCGCGTGATCCCGATCTCGGCCCGGTCACCTGGTTCGGCGAGCGGCCACCACTTGTCGAGCCAGGCCAGGTCGTTGCCCTCGACCACATCACCCAGCGAGAGATCGGCCAGCACATATCGGGGCCGCCCGTCGGGATCGAGCTCGACCACTTCGCACGGCACGTTGTCGAGCCACTCGTTGGCGATGACGAGCCCATTCAGTCGCGCGGGGAGTTCGTCGTCCAGCTCGATCTCGCACACCGCCAGCTCCGGATCGACGGCCTTGATGGCCTGGCCGAGTTCGCCTTCACCCGCGCCGATGTCGATCACCTGGTCCGCACCGACTGCTCGCGCCAACCGTGCGATGGCGCCTGCGAACAACGGGGACGCGTGCACCGACGTACGGAAGTGCGCGGCCGGTCGCTCACGCCGGTAGAACCCGTCGGGCCCGTACAGCGCCCGATCCCACGCCTCCCGGAAGGTCGGCATCAACCGACGCCGCCCAAGGGGACGGACCCAACCAGGTTCCAGACCTTGTCGTCGCCTTCGCGCCAGATCGTCAGGTCGTCGAGCAGGACCGAGGGCGGTGGTTCGGCGGCGAGCGCGGCCTCCGCCTCGGCGATCACAGCGAGCGTGCTTGTGGTGGACGCCGAGATGGTCAGGTGTGGATGCGGGTCGGGATGGTCACCGCCGTACGGCGGGCACTCAGGGAACGCGTCGAGCACGGTCCGCATCAGCGCGCGGACCTCGTCGAACGGCTCGGGCCGTAGGTACACGATCCCGTTCGGGAACTGCCCGACCCCGGCGAACCCGAGCTCGAACGGCTTCAGTCCCGCGAGCGCGTCGGTCAGCCGCTGCACGTGCTTGGGCGCGGGGTCGGTCACCCACGGCACCAGTACGGTCACGTGCGGCGGGACCAGGTCGGTCAGCGCCTTGTCGGGTCGCGACGGCGAGGAGGAGACCGATCGCCATCGGTCGGTGTAGTCACCCAGTTCGGGTACCGCGATCAGGATCGCCGTCAGCCCAGCCCGTTCCGCCCACGGCCGCGCAAGTTGTCCGCCCACGCGCTAATCGTGCCCCAGGGGACACCGACTTGTCCCTACGTGACGAACCCCTCGAAGGTGTCCGAGTGCGGACTTCTGCACCTACGCTTGAGTTCGACCGCACGAATCGTCTGGTACCCGGGGACACGGGACTGGAACGCAGAGAGTGGACATGGAACGCATCGGCATCATCGGAGCCGGGCGGGCCGGGAGCGCCTTGGGAGCAGCCTTGGCGTCCGCCGGATACCCCGTCACGGGTCTCACCGCACGCTCGCGGGCCTCGGCGGAACGCGCCGCACGGCTGCTCCCGGGCGTCCCCGTCCTCCCACCGGACGAGGTGACCAGGCGCGCCGACGTCGTGCTGGTCGCCGTACCGGACGATCTGATCGGATCCGTCGCGGCAGGGCTGCCGTTGACCACGGACCAGTACGTCGTACACCTGTCCGGGGCGCATGGGTTGTCCGTGTTCGGCGATGTGGTCGCGGTACCGGTCGCGTTGCATCCGCCGATGACGTTCACGGGCGGGCGGGCCGAGCTCGACGGGGTCGTGTTCACCGCGACCGCGCCGGAGCAGGCCCGGGCGTTCGTCGAGCGGCTGGTCAAGGACCTGGGCGCGGGTGTGCAGTGGGTCGCGGAGGCGGAGCGGGCGCGGTACCACGCGGGCGTCGTACACGCCGCGAACCACCTGACCACGCTGCTCGCGCAGGCGTTCGCAGTACTGCGTGAGGCGGGTGTCGACGACCCGGCGGCGACACTTCGGCCCTTGCTGACCGCAACCCTCGACAACACGCTGCGGTCCGGTCATGATGCGCTCACCGGGCCGATCGCCCGCGGCGACGTCGACACGGTCGCGGCCCACCTGGCCGTACTCCGGGATCGCACGGCGAGCACGTACGCCGAGCTGGCCCGGGCCACGGTGGACCTCGCCGCCGCCGACGGACGCCTGGACGACGGAGTGGTCCGCCGGTTCAAGCAATTGCTGGCGGAGCAGGGGACCGGGGATGAGGAGCCGGCGCACGGACAGGCGTCCGGGCGGGCGGCACAGAGTCGGGCCGTGCCGGACACGGCCGAGCGAGAGCTGGTGCTGGAGCGGGATCTGACAGGGGAGGCACCGCGGTGAGACTCACCCAGACGAAGGCCGAGTTGCGGGCGGCGAGTGCGATCCGGCCCCGCGCGGTCGTGATGACGATGGGCGCGCTGCACGAGGGACACGCGGCGTTGCTCGCCGAGGCCCGCGAACGGGTCGGACCGGACGGCAGCGTGGTGCTGACGATCTTCGTGAATCCGTTGCAGTTCGGGCCGACCGAGGACTTCGACCGGTACCCGAGAACGCTGGCCAGCGACCTGGCGATCGCCAAGGCCGAGGGCGTGGACCTGGTCTTCAACCCGTCCCGGGACGAGCTCTATCCGAACGAGCCGTCCATCACTGTGCACCCCGGACCGCTCGCCGACGAGTTGGAGGGGACGGTCCGGCCGGGCCACTTCGGCGGCGTACTGACGGTGGTGGCGAAGATGCTGCACCTGACCGCGCCGGATCTGGCGCTGTTCGGCGAGAAGGACTACCAGCAGCTCACGCTGATCCGCGAGATGGTGTGCGACCTGGACTGGGATGTCGACATCATCCCGGTACCGACGGTACGGGAGGCGGACGGCCTGGCGCTGTCATCACGCAACCGCTACCTGAGCGAGACCGAGCGTGACGAGGCGCTGGTCCTGTACCGGGCGTTGACCGCCGGTGCGAAGGCCGGGATGAACGGCCCGGACGCCGTGATGGCCGCCGCCCACGCCGAGCTGGAGGCGGTGCCCTCGGTGAACATCGACTATCTCGCCCTCCGAGCGCCCGATCTCGGCCCTGTCATCGGCCCCGGCGAAGCGCGCATGCTCATTGCGGCGCGGGTAGGGACCACCCGTCTCATTGACAACATTTCCATCACGCTCAGATGAAATCCGTTGATACGGTCGCTGGATGACTGCCCCCGCCGTCCCGCAACGGCTTGCTGCGCCCGCACCTGGCTGGACCGACACCGTTGACGTGGTGGTGATCGGTTCCGGGATCGCGGGACTCACCGCGGCGTTGAAGGCCCGCGAACTCGGGTCGGTGCTGGTGGTGACCAAGGACGTGATCGCCTCTGGCTCGACGCAGTGGGCGCAGGGCGGGATCGCGGCAGCGCTCGGACCGGGTGACACCCCGGAGGAGCACCTGCAGGACACCTTGGTGGCCGGCGCGGGCCTGTGTGACCCGGCCGCCGTACGGGCGCTGGTCACGGAAGGACCGGATGCCGTCCGCGAGCTGATCGACCTCGGGACGCGGTTCGACACCCAGGCGACCGGCGGCCTGTCGCTGACCCGCGAAGGCGGCCACCACCGGAACCGGATCGCCCACGCCGGCGGGGACGCCACCGGGATGGAGATCGAGCGGGCCCTGGTCGCGGCGGTGAAGCGGGCGGACGACATCCGCATCATCGAGCACGCGCTGGTTCTCGATCTGCTCCGCGCCGACGACGGTGCGGTCGCCGGCGTCACCCTGCACGTGATGGGTGAGGGCCAGCTCGACGGTGTCGGTGCGATCCGCAGCCGTGTCGTCATCCTCGCCACCGGCGGACTCGGCCAGCTGTACGCCGCGACGACGAACCCGAGTGTCTCCACCGGGGACGGAGTCGCGTGCGCGTTGCGGGCGGGTGCGAAGGTGCGGGACATCGAGTTCGTGCAGTTCCACCCAACCGTGCTCTGGCTGGGCAAGAGCGCCAAAGGCCAGCAGCCGTTGGTGTCCGAGGCGGTCCGCGGCGAGGGCGCGTTCCTTGTCGACCAGCTGGGCAACCGGTTCATGCAGGGGCAGCACGAGATGGCCGATCTCGCCCCGCGCGACGTCGTGGCGAAGGCGATCATGCGGCAGATGCTTGCCGC
Source organism: Kribbella caucasensis (assembly GCF_004361855.1). Lineage (GTDB taxonomy): Bacteria > Actinomycetota > Actinomycetes > Propionibacteriales > Kribbellaceae > Kribbella > Kribbella caucasensis. Next base: position 24,845 of record NZ_SNWQ01000001.1, on the reverse strand, counting down.
CGGCAAAGATCATGTCTTCCTCGACGCCCGGCACTTCGGCGACGAGTTGTGGCGGGTCCGGTTCCCGACCATCCTCGCGTCCTGCCGTTCGCACGGGATCGACCCGGTCCGCGAGCTGATCCCGGTCGCGCCGGCCTGTCACTACTCGTCCGGCGGCGTCTGGACCGACCTGAACGGGCAGACCTCGATCCCCGGGCTCTACGCCTGCGGCGAGGTCGCGTGTACCGGCGTGCACGGCGCGAACCGGCTGGCCTCCAACTCGCTCCTCGAAGGTCTGGTCTTCGCCGGCCGGATCGCCGAATCGCTGGCCGGCAGCCTGCCCGATCTGCGCGAACCCGCCGAGGACACGAGGATTCCCGGCCTGGTCGACGCGGACGCAGTACCGGAAATGCAGCGGATGATGACGGTCGGCGCGGGTGTCATCCGGAGCGCGACCGGGCTCGCGGAGGCCGGTGAGCGGCTCGGCAAGCTGATCGAGCAGCCCAGCGGCGAGCCCGGTACGCCGGGGTGGGAGGCGACCAACCTGGTCACCGTGGCGGCCGCGTTGATCGCCGCCGCCACCGCCCGGGAGGAGAGCCGCGGCTCGCACTGGCGCGAGGACCACCCCGATCGCGACGACGCTCAGTGGTCGGGCAATCTGGATCTCACACTGCCGGTCGAATGCGAGCCTGACAGCCGCCTGAGCCGGCCGGTCACGGCGTTCGTGCCGCTGAAGGAATCATCGGAGGGGGAGTAGCAGCATGGATGACACGCTCGACAAGCGGTGGGTCGAGGACCTCGTCCGGGCCACCATCGAGGAGGACCTGGCCGGCGGCGTCGACGTCACCACCACAGCCACCGTCGACGAGAACCAGGTCTCGGTGGCCGACCTGGTTGCCCGGGCCGACGGTGTCGTCGCGGGCCTGGAGATCGCTGAACTGGTGATTCGGCTGGTCGCAGGTTCCGGCGAGCTCGAGCTCGAGCTCGAGCACTCGGTCACCGACGGCACATTCGTGCGGCGCGGTGACGTCCTGCTCACCGTGCGCGGCAAGACGAGGCAGCTGCTCGTCGCCGAGCGCACCATGCTGAACCTGCTCTGCCACCTGTCCGGTGTCGCCACCCTGACCCGGCGCTGGGTGGACGCGGTCGAGGGCACCGGCGCGGTCATCCGCGACACCCGTAAGACGATGCCGTTGCTGCGTTCCCTGGAGAAGTACGCCGTCCGCTGTGGTGGCGGCAAGAACCACCGGATGGGTCTGTCGGACGCGGCCCTGATCAAGGACAACCACGTGATCGCCGCGGGCGGTGTCGCCGAGGCGTTCCGCCTGGTCCGCAAGGCGTTCCCGGAGATCGCGGTCGAGGTCGAGGTGGACTCGGTCGACGACGCGCTGATCGCGCTGGAATCCGGTGCGGACCTGATCCTGCTGGACAACATGGGTGTCGACCAGCTGCGCGAGGCGGTCGAAAAGGTGGCCGGCCGGGCCCGGCTGGAGGCGTCCGGCGGGCTCACCCTGGAGGTTGCCCGCGAGGTCGCCGAGACCGGCGTGGACTACCTCGCGGTCGGCGCGCTGACCCACTCGGCGCCGGTGCTCGACATCGCGATGGACCTGCAGGAAGCCTGATGCTGCTCGCTGTCGCGGTCGAGAACACCCGCACCCTCGTCGGCCTGGTCTACGAGGGGACGGTCAAACGGCATTGGTGGGTGGGCACCGACCCCCGCCGTACGGCGGACGAATGGGCGGTTCTGCTGGGCGGACTGCTGACGGGTGAGGCCCCGGTGTCCGGTGTCGCCGTGTGCTCGGCCGTCCCGCACGTCCTGCACGAACTCCGCGACCTGGTCTCCCGGTACTACGGTGACGTGCCGGGCGTGGTCGTCGAACCGGGCGTGAAGACCGGGCTCCCCGTCTTGGTCGACAACCCGCGCGAGGTGGGCACGGACCGGATCGCGAACGCGCTGGCCGCGGTGAACCGGTTCGGATCGCCTTGTGTGGTAGTCGATTTCGGTACTGCGACCACGGTCGACCTGGTCAACTCCAGCGGCGCTTTCGTCGGCGGAGCCATTGCCCCCGGCATCGAAACCGCGACCGACGCACTCGGAGCGGCGGCCGCCCAACTTCGCCGCGTCGAGCTCAACCGGCCGCGGACCGCCGTCGCCCGCAACACCGTCGAAGCCCTTCAGTCCGGAGCGATCTTCGGTTTCACCGCACTGGTCGACGGCCTGGTCACCCGCATCCTGGTCGAGCAGTCGCTCACCCCTGGCTCGGTCCCGGTGATCGCGACCGGAGCGCTCGCCCCGGTGATCGTTGCCGAGTCGACCCTGATCACCCATCACGAGCCGTATCTCCCGCTGCTCGGCCTGTACCAGGCCTACACGCGCAACCACTGACCTGGTTGCGCTCCGTGAGCGGGGTGTTTCGGAAGCCCGCTCTTGCGCACGGCGGGTAGTGGCCTCAGCATGAGAGGAGTGCGCCCGGGCGGGGAGGCCCGGGTCATTGGGGGAGGCGCCATGAAGAACGCTTACCGCGCGCTCGCGGGACTGATTTCGCTCGGTGTGCTGGTCCAGGCGATGACGATCGCGCTCGGCTGGTTCACGGCTTTGAAGGACATGGACGACGGTTTGGTGATCGACAAGAACACCGACTTCAACACCGGGCAGATGCTGCACAGCATCGTCGGCCTCATGGTCATCCCGCTGCTGGCGATCCTGTTGCTGATCGTGTCGTTCTTCGCGGGGGTGGCCGGGGGCGTCAAGTGGGCGGCCTTCGTGTTCGGGTTGGTCGTGCTGCAGGTCGCCCTCGCCTTCGCGGGGTGGGCGCTGCCGGCGATCGGGGCGCTGCACGGCGCCAACGCGCTGGCGTTGATCGCGGTCGCCGGGATGGCGTCCCGGCGAGCGGCCGCCAGCCCGGAATCGGCGCCGGCGACGGAGGCCAAGCTGTAGATGCTTTGGGCAACTGAATTCCGGTGGGACCGGTGAGGATGCCCCGGCGGCGAGTGCTGGTCGCGCTCGCCGCCACTGTCGTCGTGCTCGCGCCGCTCGGGTTCTTCTGGCAACAGAGTCTGGTGCCGGACGACCTGTCCCCGATGGCGATGGGGTACGCCGACTACGGTGGCGGGCCTGTTTCCGAAGGCATGCACTCCGGCCACGATCGGGGCATCGACTCCTTCAACGTGCCGGCGGATCGGCCTGCGGACGTGGTGGTGGATCTGGTCGCGCGGAAGGAACGGTTCGACATCCCGGGCCGTGGATCGATGGACGGGTACACCTTGAACCACACGTCACCCGGTCCGCAGATCACTGCGCGACAAGGCGAGCTGGTCCAGGTGACGCTGCACAACGAGTCGGTCCCGGATGGGATCACGTTGCACTGGCACGGCGTCGACGTACCGGCTGCGCAAGATGGAGTCGCCGGAGTCACGCAGGACGCAGTACGGGTTGGTCAGAGTTATGTGTATCGGTTTGTGGCTGAGGACGTGGGGACGTACTGGTACCACTCGCATCAGGTGTCGCATGAGCAGGTGAAGAAGGGTCTTTACGGTCCGCTGGTGATCTCGCCGGGGGCGGGGGATGTGGTGGCCGCGGTCCACACGTACGACAAGGTGCGTACGGTCAACGGGCGGTATGGGGAACACCGGGTCGACGCGGCTGGCGGTTCGTCGGTGCGTGTGCGGCTGATCAACACGGACAACGGGCCGATGGCGACGTGGGTCGACGGGGCGGCGTACCAGGTGGTCGCTGTTGATGGCACTGAGGTGAATCAGCCTGCGGTGGTGGAGGGCAAGTCAGTGCTCGTCACCGCCGGCGGCCGGATCGATCTTCGGTTGACGGTGCCTTCGGGGTCGGCTGTGCGTCTTGGGTTGGGTGGTGGGCCGACCACGTTGGTGATCGGGGCCGGGGATGCTCCTGCCGGTGCCGAGCCGGGCAATCGCGTTGATTTGCTGAGCTATGGGGTGTCTCGTCCGTTGGGATTCGATCCGGGAGCGGCGGATCGGCGGTTCGAGTACCGCATCGGGCGTCGTCCCGGCTTCTTCAACGGCCGACCTGGTTTGTGGTGGACGATCAACGGCCACCAGTTCCCCAACGTACCTATGTTCGTGGTTTCCGACGGCGACACGGTCCGGACGACCATCCGCAACAGTTCCGGCCAGGTCCACCCGATGCACCTGCACGGTCATCACGTGGTCGTCCTCAGCCGCAACGGCACCGCGGCCACCGGCAGCCCCTGGTGGGTCGACTCCCTCAACGTCGAAGACGGCGAAACCTACGAGATCGCCTTCGTCGCCGACAATCCCGGCGTCTGGATGGACCACTGCCACAACCTCACCCACGCCGCCGAGGGCCTCGTCACCCACCTCATGTACACCGGCGTCACCACCCCCTTCCAAACCGGCGGCCCCCACCACAACCAACCCGAATGACCCCAGTTAGCCGGTTTGTGGTGGGTCGATGTCGCGGCCGACTGTGAGGACCTCGCGGAGGCCGGCCGGCAGGAGCGCGTGGTACGCCGAGTCGGGGGGTGTGCCCGTGGCGTCAAGGGTCTTGGAGAAGAAGCAGCGGACGGCAGCCGCGAGCACGACGTCCAGGACATCCTCGTCGGACAGGCCGAGGACGCGGAGGTGGTCGACGTCGGCCTGAGTGATCCGATCGGCACTGAGGGCAACCTTGCGGGCGAAGCTCATCACCGCTCGGTCGACCGGGTCGGTGGGCTGACCGGTGACCAGTTCGGCGACCTCGTCCGCCGGCATGAACTGCTCGGACAGGATCTTGCCGTGGGCCAGACTGCAGTAACTCGACCTCAACGCGGTCGCCGCGGCGAAAGTCGCCAGTTCGTAGCGACGTAGGTCCATCGAGGACCTGACCGCCGCGCTCAGCTGCTTCCACGCCGCGAAAACAGCCGGCCGGGCCGCGAACGTGCCCACGTAGTTCGGCACGTACCCGGCCTCGTCCCGATTGCTTTCAAAGAAGTCCTCGTCGTCCGAGGACGTACCGATGAATGCCATGAGATTCCCCCTCGCCCCTCACCGTACCTGCAACAACCTGCACCTTTGTTGCTCTCCTCAACCCCCATCATGAAGAATGCCCTGGCCAGGCCGTGGGGGACATGGCCTCTTCACCGTGGGGAACCTCTTGAAGCCGTACGCCGCCCTCCTCTGCGCTGCCCTCCTCACAACCACCCTCACCGCAACCGAGGCGCATGCGGCCGACCCGGCTCCCACGAACGTCCAGATCAGCTGGAAGGACGACACTCGGAAGCTGGTTCACGTCAGTTGGAGTGAGGAGGGCGAGCAGCCGGATCGGGTCAGCGTGCGGTACCAGACCGGCAAGGTGCTGAAGACGATGTACGTCGCCGCCGGTGCGCCGAATGAGTTGGACATTCCGGCGAACGCCATCGCCTTCAGTCAAGCCACCACCGACGTCGAAATGCAGATCGGGGTCGCGGTCGGTACTGAGGCGGGGGAGACGAGTCCGGTCGCGCTGTCGCCGGCGTTCGACACGATCAAGCCGGGCAATCCGTTGCTGGAGACCTACACCATGTCGGGCAGCAGCACGCTGAACGTGAAGTGGAGGCCGCCGACCCGGACCGACACGACGCCGAACGATCCGCTGGATGTCGCGGACTCCCAGCTGTACACGCCGCAGTACATCAAAGACGGACGAACGGTGTTGCTGAGCGCCCCCATCCCGGGCACCACCTTCACCTTCACTGGGCCGCGTCCGCCGTTCGAGTTCCAGGTGTTCGCGCAGAACGAGTGGGGCACCGAGATCGGAGCACAGGTCTTCGGCTCGTCGATCAAACCGACGGCGACGATGCCGGCCTGGGTCCTCGCCGACACGTCGCAGAACCGGATCAGCGGTACCGCCGCGTACGGCGTCCGGGTCATCCTGCAGGCGAGGAACAGCGCGTCCAGTCCGTGGTACACGGTGGGATGGGAGACCTTCCTGCACGACTGGTACGCCTTCGACCTGCGGGCCGCCGGGTCTCGCCAGTACCGAGTGCAGGTCCCCAACACCAAGGCTGGGATCTGGGCCTACTTCGGCGGCTACAGCCCGGTGGTGTCGACCACGGTGCAGATCAGGGCGAGTGCGCACTTCTGGGCTTCCGAGATCCGAGTCGGTCAGACCTCACGTGCGGCGCTCTCCATGAGTCCCTACCTCGTCGGTCACGCCCGCCTCGAGCGCTGGAACGGCAAGACCTGGACCCTCGTCGGCCCGGTCCCCATCGCCAACGGCTATGGCTGGGGCTACATCCGCGGTACTACGCCCGGCCGGGTCGCGTACCGGTACTACGTGCCCTCCGGCTACACCAGCGGAACGCAAAGCTGCAACTGACGGTCACGCTGAGGCCGAGCGAGCCGGTGCCGGGTCTGTATCTCCACCCTGATCACCGTCGTCGCTTGCGGCGGCCTGCAGTGAGGAGCACACTGTGATGTCTAGTAAAGAATGCCGCATGTCAATCTATAAATGCCTCGTCTGGCTGTGTATGGCCTTCCAAAACGGGAGATTTGGACAAGCAAGCACTACTGATCTGCGACACGCGGCGGTAAATGCTAGACGACCAGGGTTGCTGGTTCTAGCGTTCACTGCTGGAGGTGGACGACATGAGCGGTACGAGTCGACTAGCAGCGCTGACCGAGGCTGGACTGCTGCACGCGAACCCCGACGCGGTGCGCGCCGGGTTGTTCAGCCGCGGCGGGGCGTTCTTCCTGCCTGCGGACAAGGTTCAGGTCAAGTACGAGATGCTGCGCGCCCACGTGGTGGACGGGCAGCCGGTGACCGAGGCTGCGGCGGAGCATGGCTACTCGCGTGCGGCGTTCTACCTGGTTCTCGCCTCGTTCTCCGAGTCCGGGATGTCGGGGCTGCTCGACGAGGCACGTGGCCGGCGCGGCCCGGTGAAGCTGCGGCCGGAGATCGTGACGTTCATCCGGGAGTCCGCGGCCGGTGCGGGCGAGTTGGTCGAGCAGGTCGCCGACCAGTACGGGGTGCGTCTGCACCGGCGCACCATCGAGCGGGCCCGGCTGCGGTGAGCACCCGGTCGTTCTGGCCGCCGACCGAGGCGGCCCAGGTCGACTACGAGGCGCTGCGCGCTCATCTGCTCGAGCACGACAGACTGCCGGATGATCTGGCCGCGGCTCGGTTCGCTCGACGAGGACTGGCCGGGTTGATCACCTGGCCAGTCAGCGACCCGATCTTCGTCGCCGAGCTGGTCGGTGCGTCTCGGCCGGCGTGGAGTCCACACGCCGATCCGCGACTCGACGCGCTGGCCGCTGGCTACCAGTTCCTGCTCGATGCTGCGGCGGCACGACAAGTCTCGCCGATCACCGTGACCGGAGGTGCGCGATGAAGGTCGCGCTCTACGCTCGGGTGTCCACAGAGCGGCAGGCCGAGCGCGGCACGATCGGCTCGCAGCTGGCCGTGCTGCGTGAGCACGTCACCGCCACCGGTCACGAGCTGATCAGTGAGTACGTCGACGACGGGCACTCTGGCGGGCGGCTGGACCGGCCCGGGCTAGACGCGCTCCGTGATGCCGCCGAGTCTGGCCTGTTCGAGGCGGTGTGGTGCCTGTCCCCGGACCGACTGGCTCGCGCCTACGCCTACCAGGTGCTGGTGCTCGATGAGCTGGCCCGCTTCGGCGTCGCCGTGCACTTCACCGACGCGCCCGACCTGGCCGCCGACGATCCGCAAGCCGTGCTGCTCACCCAGGTGCAGGGTGTGATCGCCGAGTACGAGAAGGCCAAGATCGCAGAGCGCTACCGGCGCGGCAAGCTGTTCCGCGCCCGGGCCGGCGAGATCACCACCTGGAAGGCGCCCTACGGCTACCGGCGCGTCGCCCGCAGCGCCGCGACCGGGCCGGCGCATCTGGAGGTCTATGAACCCGAGGCGGTTGTGGTGCGCCGCATCTTCACCGACCGCGCCGGCGGCACAACGATCCGCGAGATCTGCCGCCGGCTCAACGCTGACGCCGTGCCCTCACCGACCGGTCGGCCCACGTGGGGCCACTCCACCCTGAGCCGGCTGCTGCGCAACGAGGCCTACGTCGGGCGGGTCTACTACAACCGCACCGAGACCGTGTCCGCGGCCGCACCGGCCTGGCGCACCCGGCAGGTCGCGCGCTCGCGTGAGGAGTGGATCTCGATCGACTGCCCGGCCATCATCACCGACGAGCAGTTCCAGGCCGTGAGCCGCGTCGCCTACGACAACAGCCAGTGGAGCCCACGGCGCGCCGAGCCCGGAGCCTTCCTGCTCAAGGGCCTGGTCAAGTGCGGTGTCTGCCGCGTCGGCACCAACTGTCACAAGATGCGCGGCCGCAACGGCGCCTGGCACCGCTACTACTACTGCCGCAACCACGACCCACTCCGCGCCGGCGGTGAAGAGCGCCGCTGTCCCGAACGCAACATCCGCGCCGACGCCCTCGACGAGTTCGTCTTCGACCACGTCCGCGCCGCACTCACCGAACCGGCGTTACTACTGGCCGGTGAACAAGCCGTCGCCCTCACCCAGCCGGTCCCCGACGATGAGCTTCTTGGCGCCGAGCTCGCCCGCCTCGACCGCAAGATCGACAGCGCGACAGCCGAGCGGCGCCGGCTCGTCGACCTCTTCCAAGCCGGGCTGATCGAGATGCCCGAACTGCAGCGACGCTCCCGCGAGGTCGCCACCCGTCACAACGAGCTGACCGCCAAACGCGCCGCGCTCGCCGCCGAGCGAACCGCGCTCGCGCACGGCAACCTGCTCCGCCGCCGCGTGACCGACTTCGCGAACCAGATCCGCGGCGTCATCGATCAACTCGACCGCCCGCAACGCCAACAACTGATGCGCCTGCTCATCGAAGACGTGAACGTCACCGGCTCGCACGTCCACATCCAGCTGCGCATCCCACTCGACCCACCCGACCCCGCCCATATAGGGCCACGCACCCCCGCGCCGAAGCCCGACGGCGCACAATCAGTGTCCAGCAAAGACCGTTTGCGTTCCCTCGGTGAACTCCAACGGCCAATGGTTCGCCGCGGCGTACTCCAACACTTTCGTCCTCACCACCACTGCCTGAGAGGCACCAAGAATGAAGAATTGGCCCGCCCTCGCCGTCGCCGTCGGTCTACTCGCGGCCGGGCTTGTCGCGACGCCCGCAGCCGCTGCCGATCCTGCTCCGACGGATTTGCAGATTGGTTGGAAGGACGACACTTTTGGGGCTGTCCATGTGAGTTGGGACGAGGATGGCGACCGGCCGAATGTCGTTCGGGTGCTGTGGGGGTCCACCAAGGTGTGGGACGCGCAGGTGCTGGCGGGGGCGGCGAATGAGATCGACATTCCGACGAGCGACCTTGGCTCCGGTTTCGGGATCTACACCATCGCCGTGGCGGCCGGCACCGCTGCGGGCGACACGGGTCCGATGGTTGCTTCGCCGCGGTTCGACCACATGGCCCTCAATGCTGCGCCGGAGACCGTGGCGGTGAGTCAGGCTGCGACCGGTGTGACTGTGCAGTGGAAGCTGGAGCAGCAGGCCGACTCGACGCCGAACGATCCGTTGGACCAGCCCGATGCGCTGCGATTCCTCCCGCAGTACGAGGTCGGTGGGCAGGTGAAGCCGCTTGGAGGGCCGATCTCGACCACCGTGCTGTCCTTCACCAACCCCGCGCCGACCTACAACTTCAGCGTCCGGGCGCGGAACGAGTGGTCCACCGAGACGGTAGGCGCGAAGGTCGCCGTCCGCACAGCCAGGCTCACCGTGCAGGTCCCCAGCCGAGGGCTCTACGGCAGGGAATCGCTGATCCAGGGCAACTACGGGCACCCGGTCCAGCGACAGATGATCCTGCACGCGCGCAACTCGGCCACGTCGCCGTGGTACGTCGTCGGCACCACCGTCGGCAACTCCTCCGGCGGTTACGCGTTCCGGGTGACCAACCGCGGCACCCGTCAGTACCGTGTGGTGACGCCCGGCTTCGCATCGACCTCCGAGGTCTGGTACGGCGCGGTGTCGGCCCCAGCGACCTTGACCACCGTGCACAGGGTGACGTCGGCCGGTTTCTACACGCCGGTGCTGAAGCGCGGCCAGACCGCGACCGCCGACCTCAACGTCGATCCCCGGTTCAACGGCCGAGTCCACCTGCAGCGGTGGAACGGCAAGACCTGGGTGCACGTGAAGGACGTGCTGATCAACTCCGGTTTCGCCCGCGGCCAGTTCGTCAGCACGATCCCCGGTCGGGTCGCCTACCGGTACTACGTCCCGAACATCACCTTCAACGGACTGTTCGTCGCGGCGACCTACTCACCGAACTTCGTCCTCACCACCGTCTAGCTCGCGGACCAGCCGGTCCACCGCTCCACGGTGATGACGATGAAGGGGCCGGACGGGGGAGTCTCGGCGTACTGGGGGTACTTGGCGGTCAACGGGGCGGTGGGGGCGTCGGGGACGACGGTGGCGGTGCCGTTGGCTCGGATCCACCAGAGGTGGGTCCAGTCGGCCTCGTAGTGGTCGAGCAAGAGGGCGACGCGCGGATTGGCAGCGATGTTGCGGAGGCGGCGCAGGTTCCGGGTGGTCTTGGGCTTGTGGTCGACGGCGATCAGGACGACGTCGTCGGTCAGGGCGAAGGTGACCGGGACGATGTGTGGGACGAGATCGGCGCCCGTGGTGGCCAGGAAGACGCGGTCGGCGGTGGTGAAGCGGTCGCGGCAGACGTCGGCGGGCAGGATCACGATCTGGTCCCGGTGAGCGGCGCCGGCCGGGTGGTTGCGGTGGTAAGTATCACGATTCGGTCTTCCGCCTAGGCAGTGACATGTCCTCACTATGTATCGTCTACGCGGTTGTACAGACTGAGGGCAGGTGAGGCGGGATGGTCGGGTGTCGGCCCTCGCTTGCCGCCGTCACGGCGCTGCTCGTGGTCGGTGGCACGCTCACCGCGTGCTCGTCCGACCCGACTCCGACCGGTGTGACCATCGGCTGGGCGGACAAGGCGCGATCGGCGGTCAAGGTGAGCTGGAAGGACGACAACCAGCCGAACCGGATCTCGATCGAGGGCGTGGTCTCCAGCAGCCCGTCGTACGTGAAGTACCTGGCCGCGGCCGAGCCGAACAGCTGGGCGATCCCGACCTCGGCCTTCCCGCCGGACGGGAACTACAAGATCGCGGTCGCCATAGGTACGTCGCAGGGTGGGGTGACCAGCAAGTCGGCCAGGTCGCCGATGTTCGACACCGATGGGCCGCTGCGCCCGACCGACGCCGTCGCCACGCCGCGCGGCAGTGACGTCGTGGTGACGTGGAGGGTGCCGGCGGCCGCGCAGGACTTCACTCCGGGTGATCCGCTGGACGTGCCGACCGGGAGCCAGCAGTACACCCCGGTGATCGGCAGCAACGGGCAGCCGTTCCGGGCGGTCGCGGCGGCCACCACGAAGACCAGTCAGGTGCTGAAGAACGTCAAGCCGCCGTACTTCTTCCAGCTCCGGGCCAAGAACGAGTGGTCCTCGCTGACCGGCGCGGAGATCGCCGGGCGGACCACGTCCACCACGGTCGCGGTACCGACGTTGTGGACGTTCGGCAAGCAGATGATGATCCGCGGGCGGACCGTTCAGCGACAGGTCAGCTGTGCGGAGAGTCGTTGCACGGTGCAACAGACCACGACGGCCGGGTTGCCGGTGGTGATGCTTGCCCAGAGCAACGCCAGTGCTCCGTGGGTCGAGGTCGGCCGCGGGGCGACCCAAGCGGGCGGGCACTTCGAGATCCGGGTGAACACCCAGGGCACCCGTTCGTACCGGGCGTACGTGCCGCTGCACAGCCGGACCGGATCGCTTTCGTCGGCGTCCAGCAGCAAGGCGTTCCTGACCCGGAGCCGCCTGCTCATCCAGGGCGCCGGGTACGCCGGCGGCAACACGCACAACCGCAACGAGGTGATCACCGCGGCCGTCGTGGTCCGCCCGGTGATCAACAGCACCGCGATGCTGCAGTTCTGGAACGGCCGCGCCTGGGGCAACGTGAAGGCCGCCCCGATCCGCAACGGCCGCGCCTCGATCGCGTTCAGGGCGACCCGGCCGGGCATCTTCGCGTACCGCTTCCTGGTCCCCGGCACCACCTACCTGGGCACACCCGTCTTCGGCACCGCCACCCCGAGCCTGGTCCTACGAGTCCGCTGACTCCACGTCAGCCGGTACTACGGAGGCCGGTACGACGGGAACGCGGCGCCGGCGTAGTCGGTAGACGGCGTACCCCGCGATCCCGAGGACCGCGACCGCGGCGAGCGCCCACAACGACAGCTCACCGAAGATCTTGTCCGCGCTGTCACCGATGTTGTAGGCAACGATCCCGATCGTGGTCGACCAGGCGATACCGCCGGCCGCGTTCGCCACCAGGAACTGGGGATACGGCATCCGCAGCATCCCCGCCATCGGCCCCGCGAAGATCCGCAGCAGCGCGACGAACCGGCCGAAGAAGACCGTCCAGACACCGTACTTGTGGAAGTACCGCTCGGCCCGCTGGATCCGCTCCTCGGAGAAGTGTTTCGACCGGCGGCCGAGTCGCTCGAACAACCCGCGGCCGGCCTTGCGCCCGATCAGGTAGCCGATCGAGTCGCCCACGATCGCCCCGGTCGCGGCCGCGGCGATCACCAGCACCAGCTTCAGATCACCCTGGGACGCGAGCAACGCGGCCGCGATCAAAGTGGTTTCCCCGGGCAACGGAATGCCCATGCTCTCGATCCCGATGACCAGCCCGACGACCAGATAGGCCAGCGCCGCGAATCCCGCAGTCGGCACAGCGATCGCCAGCGCGTGCAGAGGTTCCCCCATGCACCAATCTTTGCAGGGTCAGGCAAACCGTTAACTATAATCCGTGGTCCGCTGTATCTCCGTGGTCTTCCCGTTGGTGGTCGGCGTGGGCGCCGGCGGTAGCGGCGGTGCCGGAGCCGTCGGGGTGAAGGCCTTCGTGACGTTCTGCAGCGCCGACGTCACCTCGGACGGGATCACCCAGAACGTGTTGCCCGGCCCCTTCGCCAGTTCGGGCAGCATCTGCAGGTACTGGTACGCGAGCAGCTTCGGGTCCGGGTCGTTGCGGTGGATCGCGTCGAACACGGTGTCGATCGCCCTCGCCTGACCCTCGGCCCGCAGGATCGCGGCCTGCCGGTCGCCCTCCGCGGTCAGGATCCGGGCCTGACGCTGCCCCTCGGCGGTGAGGATGGTGGCGCGCTTCTCCCGGTCCGCGCGCATCTGCTTCTCCATCGACTCCTTGATCGAGTGCGGCGGGTCGATCGCCTTCAGCTCGACCCGGTTGACCCGGATCCCCCACTTGCCGGACGCCTCGTCGAGGACGCCGCGCAGGGTGGAGTTGATGTGCTCGCGGGAGGTCAGCGTCACCTCCAGGTCCATGCTGCCGATCACGTTGCGCAGGGTGGTGACGGTGAGCTGCTCGATCGCCTGGAGGAAGTTGGCGATCTCGTACGCCGCCGCGCGCGGGTCCGTCACCTGGAAGTAGAGCACGGTGTCGATGTCGACCACCAGGTTGTCCTCGGTGATCACCGACCGCGGTTCGAACGACACCACCTGCTCACGCAGATCGATCAGCGACCGAGGGCGGTCGACGAACGGGATGACGATGTTCAGCCCCGGTTCGAGGGTGCGCAGGTACCGGCCGAGGCGCTCCACGTTGCTGGCTCGCGCCTGTGGAACGATCCGCACGGTCCGTAGTACGAGCACGATGGCCAGCAAGGCGGCGATCAGCCCGACGATCAGTTCGGCCATGGTTCCTCCCGGGGATGTACGAGGGCGGTCGCACCCTCGATGGCGAAGACGTCGACGCGGGTCCCGGCCGGGATCAGCAGGTCGGGATCGTACGACCGGGCGGTCCACTCCTCGCCGCCGATCTTGACCCGCCCGGCTTCGCGGCCGACGGCGCTGAGCACGACCGCCTCGCGGCCGATCAGCGCGGACACCCCGGACCGCAGTTGCGGCGTACCGGTCAGGTGCCGGCGGGCGATCGGGCGGACCAGCGTGATCATCGCGGCCGCGGTGACGGCGAACGCGACCAGCTGGATCCCGAAGCCCAGCCCGAGCGCCCCGATGGCGGCGGCGGCCATCGCGGCGATCGCGAGCAGCAGTAAGTCAAACGTGGCCGTCAGCAGCTCAGCGACGCCGAGCACGGCCGCGATACTCAACCAGATCATCCAGGACTGCATGACGACCACCCGCGGTGGAAATGTCTCTCCTTCGAAGGTACTCCGGCCGGGGCGGATCGTCGCTAACAGTTCAGTTGTCCTCTGGCGGCTTTCCGAGCGCCACGGCTGCGAACAGGGTGCTGACCTCGCGCGTCCCGGCCGGATGGTTCGTCGCCGACCGTCCCCGGCGGTGCCGGTCGAGCAGGGCGTTGAGCTCCTTGTTCAGCTGCTCGGCCTCGTCCTTGGTCAGCCAGAGGCGGCTCCGGCGCAGCATGCTCAGCTCGTCCCACGGGTCCGAGGCCGGCATCGCGGTGAACTGCTCGATCAACCGGTCGACCGCCGTCCGCACCATCGCCTGGCTCGCGAGCCGGCCGGCGACGCCGGGCTGGGAGGAGACCTCGAGGCTCGTCGCCGAGGCCCGCCATGGCCGCTCCCGGCCGTCGGCCGAGGTGTCCGCGCGCTCGACGATGCCCCATCGCTCCAGCGCCCGCAGGTGGTAGCTGGTCGCCGACGGGGTGAGCCCGGCCAGCTCGGCGCACTCGGTCGCGGTCAGCACCCGGCCGTTGTAGAGCTCGTCGATGATCCGCTGCCGGGCCGGATGCGCGATCGCCCGGATCGCCCGCGGATCGGACAGCACGACCTTTTTCTTCTTCGCCGCCACGGGGTCAGCGTAGCGCTGCCCGGCCGATGCTTGACGCGGCCAACTGTGAAGCATTAACTTCATAAATGTGAAGCAACCACTTCAGACTTCGATCTGGTCGTTCGCCGACCTCCGCCTCGTCCTGCCCGCCCGGGCGCTCTCGTACGCCGGTGATTCGGTCGCCCTGGTCGCGTTGATGCTGCGCGTCTCGGACAACGGCGGGCCGACCGCGATCACCGCGCTGCTGCTGGCCTTCGCGCTGCCGATCGTGCTGATGATCCCGTTCGCCGGGAAGCTGGTGGACAGGTACGACTCCCGGGTCCTGCTGGTCTCGGCCTCGCTGCTCCAGGCGGCCGCCGGAGTCGGTCTGGCCTTCGCGGACGGGCTGCCCGCGACCTTGGCACTCGTCTGCGTCCTGCAGTTCGGCCAGGCGGTGGCCGGGCCGGCCTGGTCGGCGCTGATCCCGCAGATCGTCGGGGAGGACCTGGTCGGCCGGGCCACCGGAACCGGTCAGGCCCTCACCGGTGTTGCGATGCTGGCCGGCTCCGGGCTGGGCGGCGTACTGGTGGCGTGGCAGGGGGTGCGGGGTGCGCTGCTCGTCAACGCGGTGACCTTCGTGGCGCTGGCGGTTGTGGCGCGGCTGGTGCGGACCAGGCGTCGCCCGGTGCCCTCGGCCCAACCAGAGCGTGGTGGCTTGTCGGTCGGTCTGCGGGCCCTGCTCGGTGACGACCTGCTGCGCATCCTGGTGCCCGCCCTGTGGGTCTTCATCCTGGTCGGCGAGGCCCTGAACGTGGTCGAGGTCTTCCTCATCACCGACGAGATCGGGCTCGGGTCCGGCGGGTACGGCGGCGTACTGGCCGCGCAGGGAGCCGGTGCGGTCGTCGGAGCCTGGTACAGCGGACGGCTACAGTCCGATGCCTCCCGGTCTCGTGCGGTCGTCGCCGGTGCTGCGTTGATCGGCCTGGGTGCAGTGGCGATGGGCTTCGCGCCCGGGGTGATCGCCCTGGTCATGGGTGCGGTCGCCGTTGGGCTCGGTAGCGGTCTGCTCAATGCAGCGACCAGCACACTGGTCGTCACCCGGTCGGCTGAGGCCGTGCGCGGTCGGGTGGTGGCGGCCCTGAACGGCACGGCCCGCGCCTGCAGTCTGCTCGCCCTGCTCCTCGGCGGCCTGATCGGAGCGCTCCTCGGCCCCCGGATCACCTTCGTCGCCGCTGGGACGGCCGGTGCGCTGGTCGCCGGCACCGCCGCCGTCCTCGTAGTCCGGGCGCTGCGGGCCACCCGCGGCGGCGAGCGGAGCGGCGTACCGGACGGGGTAGTGGGCGGGGTAGTGGGAGAAACCGATTCGTTCTCGAAGGTCCCCTGTCACTAGCCTTTGACCTATGACTGATGCACGCGAGACCCCGGTGACCCCCGACAGCGGGCAGGACGACCTGCCTGAGCAGATGCGGGTACGCCGGGAGAAGCGTGACCGGCTGCTCGCCGAGGGGGTGCAGCCGTACCCGATCTCGGTGCCGCGGACGCACCTGATCACCGACATCCGGGCCCGGTACGACGTACAGGAGCTCGAGCCGGACACCAAGACCGGCGAGCAGGTCGCGGTGACCGGCCGGGTGATCTTCCTGCGGAACACCGGAAAGCTGTGCTTCGTGCGCCTCCGCGAGGGCGACGGGGTCGAGATCCAGGTGATGCTGTCGCTGGCCGATATCGGTGAGGAGGAGCTGGCCCGGTTCAAGGCTCTGGTGGACATCGGCGACCTGCTGTCCGTCCAGGGTGAGGTGGTGACCAGCCGCCGCGGCGAGCTGTCGGTGCAGGCCACCGGCTGGCAGATGGCCGCCAAGACGCTCCGCCCGCTGCCGAACGAGCACAAGCCGCTCAGCGAGGAAGCCCGGGTCCGGCTGCGGTACGTCGACCTGATCGTCCGCCCTGAGGCGCGCGAGATGGTCCGGATCAAGGCCGCCGTGCTGAAGTCGCTGCGCGCCACGTTCGACGGCCGCGACTTCGTCGAGGTGGAGACGCCGGTGCTGCAGCTGACCAACGGCGGCGCCGCGGCCAAGCCGTTCCGGACCCACCTGAACGCGTTCGACCAGGAGATGCTGCTGCGGATCGCACTCGAGCTGGACCTGAAGCGGGCGATGATCGGCGGGGTCGACCGGGTCTACGAGATCGGCCGGACGTTCCGCAACGAGGGGCTGGACTCCACCCATGCCGCGGAATTCTCGATGATCGAGGCGTACCAGGCGTACGGGGATTACGATTCGTGTGCCGAGCTGATCGAGGAACTGATCCGGAACGCGGCCCGCGCGGTCGGTCGTACGGTGGTCACGGCGCGCGACGGTTCGCAGCTCGATCTGGAGCAGCCGTGGCGGCATGCGACGCTTTTCGAGTTGGTCTCCGAAGCGGTCGGCGAGGCGGTCGACGCGAGTACCGACGCGGCCGCGCTGACGAAGATCGCCGAGCGGCACTCGGTCGGGCTGCAACCGGGCTGGAATGCCGGTGAGATCGCGCTGGAGATCTTCGAGAAGCTGGTCGAGCACACGCTGATCCAGCCCACCTTTGTGCGCGACTATCCGGAGTCGGTGCGGCCGTTGTCGAAGCCGCACCGGGAGACTCCGGGCCTGGTCGAGGCGTGGGACCTGGTCATCAACGGGGTCGAGCTGGGGGTGGCGTACTCCGAGCTGAACGACCCGGTGATCCAGCGTGAACGCCTGGTGGCACAGTCGTTGCTGGCCGCGGCCGGCGATCCCGAGGCGATGGAGCTGGACGAGGACTTCCTCCGCGCGATGGAGTTCGGGATGCCGCCGGCCGGCGGGCTCGGAATGGGCCTGGACCGGCTCGTCATGCTGCTCACCGGGACCGGTATCCGGGAGACGATTCTGTTCCCGCTGCTGCGTCCGGAGTAGCAGCGATTACCGGCCCGGGAGCTGTTGCATAGCACAACCAACGGCGATATCCATTCCCGGGTCCGGTTTTTACGCCGATGTGTACGCGCAGTGACGCGAATACCCATCGTCACCACCGGTGCGCGGTACCGATCTGGCCGGAGTGTTTAGTCACATCTTTACGTTGCATTCCGCCTGTTGAATGACAACTACTGGGTTTGTGCGGTACAAATCAGGTGCAGATCAAAACGGCAGGGGGATTGTGCCCGGTGACGGGCGCGGAAAGGACTGTCATCGATGGCGCAAAGGGTTCAGGTTGTTCTGGAGGACGATCTCGACGGCGGTAAGGCCGATGAGACCGTGACCTTCGGGCTGGACGGTTCGACGTACGAGATCGACCTGTCCAAGAAGAACGCCGCCAAGCTGCGCGATGCCCTGGCCGCGTACGTGGGTGCGGGCCGCCGGGTGGCCGGCCGCAGGGGCGGCGGCGGCCGCAGGGCCGGCGGACGGAGCCGGTCCGCGACCGACTCCGCCGACATCCGCGCCTGGGCGAAGGAGAATGGCTACGAGGTCAGCGAGCGCGGCCGGATCTCGGCCGAGGTGCGCGCGGCGTACAACGAAGCCAAGTAATTTCCCCGCGGCTGTCCTCCGATCGGGCCGGTCCCGGTGCCACTGGTTGGCGCCGGGACCGTCCGCATTCCGGTTGTTTCACACTGTGGACACGCCCGGCCCGGGCCGGTGGCGGTGTTACGGCTGTGTTAGCTGAGCGGGCAACCAAGTCCGCGAATTCGCTGGTGGCGAACAGGTGGCGCGGCGGGAACACCGGGGCCGGTCCGGGGGTTGTTCCCTTGTGATCCCCACTGGCCGGCCGGACGAGAGGTCGTCGCTTGTTCGCTGAGAGCGAGCCTGTCGGTGCCGGGGACTAGCATGCATGTACGGGGGTCGGGCAACACGGCACGTCCGACTCCTCTGAGGCAAGGAGCGCTTTGGCGATGTTTGAACGATTTACGGACCGCGCCCGTCGCGTTGTCGTCCTGGCCCAGGAAGAGGCCAGGATGCTCAGCCACAACTACATCGGGACCGAGCACATCCTGCTCGGCCTGATCCATGAGGGTGAAGGTGTCGCCGCCAAGGCTCTCGAGAGCCTGGGTATCTCGCTCGAGGCCGTCCGCTCCCAGGTCGAGGAGATCATCGGCCAGGGCCAGCAGGCACCGAGCGGGCACATCCCGTTCACCCCGCGCGCCAAGAAGGTGTTGGAGCTCTCCCTGCGTGAGGCCCTCCAGTTGGGTCACAACTACATCGGCACCGAGCACATCCTGCTCGGCCTCATCCGCGAGGGTGAGGGTGTCGCAGCGCAGGTCCTGGTCAAGCTCGGTGCGGACCTGAACAAGGTCCGGCAGCAGGTCATCCAGCTGCTGAGCGGATACCAGGGCAAGGAGACGCAGACCGCGGGTGCCCCCACGGAGGGCGCCCCCAGCAGCTCCCTGGTGCTCGACCAATTCGGCCGGAACCTCACCCAGGCCGCTCGCGAATCCAAGCTCGACCCGGTGATCGGGCGCGAGAAGGAGATCGAGCGGGTCATGCAGGTGCTGTCCCGGCGGACCAAGAACAACCCGGTCCTGATCGGGGAGCCGGGCGTCGGCAAGACCGCGATCGTCGAGGGCCTGGCCCAGGCGATCGTGCGTGGCGACGTGCCCGAGACCCTGAAGGACAAGCAGATCTACACCCTCGACCTCGGCGCCCTGGTCGCCGGGTCGCGGTACCGCGGTGACTTCGAGGAGCGCCTGAAGAAGGTGCTCAAGGAGATCCGCACCCGCGGCGACATCGTGCTGTTCATCGACGAGATCCACACCCTGGTGGGTGCGGGTGCCGCCGAGGGCGCGATCGACGCGGCCAGCATCCTGAAGCCGATGCTGGCTCGCGGTGAGCTGCAGACCATCGGCGCCACCACCCTCGACGAGTACCGCAAGTACGTCGAGAAGGACGCGGCCCTGGAGCGCAGGTTCCAGCCGATCCAGGTGGCCGAGCCGTCGATCGCGCACACCATCGAGATCCTCAAGGGTCTGCGCGACCGGTACGAGGCGCACCACCGGGTCACCATCACCGACCCGGCCCTGGTCGCCTCGGCCCAGATGGCCGACCGGTACATCTCCGACCGGTTCCTGCCGGACAAGGCGATCGACCTGATCGACGAGGCCGGTTCCCGGTTGCGGATCCGCCGGATGACCGCTCCGCCGGACCTGCGCGAGTTCGACGAGAAGATCGCGAACGTGCGCCGGGAGAAGGAGTCGGCGATCGACGCCCAGGACTTCGAGCGGGCGGCTTCGCTTCGTGATGACGAGAAGAAGCTGATCAACGCGAAGGCCGAGCGGGAGAAGCAGTGGAAGGCCGGCGACATGGACGTCGTCGCCGAGGTCGACGAGGAGCTGATCGCGGAGGTGCTCAGCACCGCGACCGGCATCCCGGTCTTCAAGCTGACCGAGGAGGAGTCGTCCCGGCTGCTGAAGATGGAGCAGGAGCTGGCCAAGCGCTACATCGGTCAGGACGACGCCGTGAAGGCGCTGTCCCGGTCGATCCGGCGTACCCGGGCGGGCCTGAAGGACCCGCGCCGGCCGAGCGGCTCGTTCATCTTCGCCGGCCCGTCGGGTGTCGGTAAGACCGAGCTCTCGAAGGCGCTGACCGAGTTCCTGTTCGGCGACGAGAGCGCGCTGATCAGCCTCGACATGTCGGAGTACTCCGAGAAGCACACCGCTTCCCGGCTGTTCGGTTCGCCCCCCGGTTATGTCGGCTACGAAGAGGGTGGCCAGCTGACCGAGAAGGTGCGCCGCAAGCCGTTCAGCGTGGTGCTGTTCGACGAGGTGGAGAAGGCCCACCCGGACATCTTCAACTCGCTGCTGCAGATCCTGGACGAAGGTCGCCTGACCGACGCCCAGGGCCGCGTGGTCGACTTCAAGAACACCGTCATCATCATGACCACGAACCTCGGTACCCGGGACATCGCCAAGGCGGTCAGCCTCGGCTTCTCCCAGGCCAGCGACACGTCGGGGTCGTACGAGAAGATGAAGGCGAAGGTGACGGAGGAGCTGAAGCAGCACTTCCGCCCCGAGTTCCTGAACCGCGTCGACGAGATCGTGGTGTTCCACCAGCACGACAAGGACGCGATCGTCAAGATCGTCGACCTGATGGTCGCGCAGGTGGAGGAGCGGCTGAAGGACAAGGACATGGGCATCGAGCTCACGCCCGCGGCGAAGGCACTGGTCGCCGAGCGTGGCTTCGACCCGGTTCTGGGCGCTCGCCCGCTGCGTCGCGCGCTGCAGCGTGACGTGGAGGACGCGCTCGCCGAGAAGATCCTGTTCGGGGAACTGCGCCCGGGCCAGATCATCCTCGTCGATGTCGCCCCCGAAGGTACGGTCAGCGCCGACGGCGTCACGGAGTACTTCACCTTCACCGGCACCCAGAAGGCCAGCCCCGACCTGGAGCTCACCGAGATCGCCGGCGGCGGAACGCCTTCCGGCATCCAGGACACCTGATCCACCCCAGCTAAGGCTGACGAAGGGCCCCGCGGACACACGTCCGCGGGGCCCTTCCGCATGCAGGCGGGGGGTCAAGCCGCAGCACAGGTGATGCAGGGGGTGCGGCGGCGGTAGTGGTAGGCGGTGGTGGCCAGGGCAACCGAGGCGCCCCAGAGGGGGAAGGGGAAGACCAGGAGGTAGCCGATGTTGGTCCAGGTCGAGGCGCCGGGGTCCCAGGTGAGCTGGAAGAGGGAGATGCCGCCGACCAGGAGCAGGGTGGCCGCGATCGCGCCGGGGATGACGGCCGCCTTGATCGGGACCGGGCGGCCCGCGACATTCGGTGCGGCCGTGTCCGATGGCAGCCGGTACGCCGAGGAACCCCAGCACCGCGATCAGGCCGGCTCCCACTTCGTCGGGCAGGAACGCGAGCAGCGAGAGCTTGTCCCCATCGGGTGGCACGGGTCCGAAGGGATACCAGTCGGCGCCGAGCAGCCACGCCAGCCCCAGTACGCCGTACGCGAGGGAGAGGCCGGCCACCAGCCCCGGCAACAGCCTCATGGTCGTGACGGGCATGAGTTCCTCCTGCGCTCGTGGGATTCCACGATGTCGCCGGAGGTCAGTCGGGCACTTCGGTCCCGCGAGTGGACCCCATCCCTCCTCCGGGTGATTGGCGCAGGCGGGTCACGGTCCGAGCGATGGCGTCGTCGCCGGGCGGGGTGTGGTGGGGGCGGTCCGCGATGAGCTGTGCGGTGGCGCAGAGCAACCAGCAGATGCCGGCCACGAGGGCGAACGACGGTCCCGGGCCGGGGCGGCTGTCGGTCGCGGGGTCGAGGGTGTTCGCCTGCCAGGCACCGGCGGCGCAGATCATCGCGATGATGCCGGTGATCGCGGTCGCCGCCTGGGCCTTCGCTCCCGGACGGAAGACCAGGGCTGCAATCGATGCGAGCAGCCCGGCGACCGAGGTAAGAGCAAGTGCGGGCTCGGTGTCGATGCCGAGTTGCCAGACCGATTGGCCGAGGCGGCGGCTGAGGGACCACGGGAGCAGCAGGGTGATGCCCGTCGCCAGAGCCGCGAGCACGGTGGCCCAGGCGAACCACTTGTGCTGGTCCGTCACGAGTTCGCGTTCGGCAGTGTCGAGGTCGCGGGCCAGGTCCTCGTCCGGGTGGTGGCTCATCCGGCCGGCTCCAGTCGGACCACATCGCTGCCGAGTTCGAAGTACAGGCTGGTGCCGATGACGGTGACCTCGTCAGCGGCCTGGGGAACATGCTGTGTGGGCCCGGCGACCAGGGTGACCTTGCCTGGTCCGTCGACGCGCGCCAGGTGGCTTCCGTCGTACCCCCAGAGCTTGCCGTCCGGACCGGCGAACCACTGGCCGTCGGTGGTCCACTGTGTGGCCGGTACGCCGGCGGAGGAGATCGGCCAGCCGGATGCGGCTCCACCGAGCAGAGTGGTCGTGTGGCCGTCGGGGCGGACCTCGATCAGGCGTTCGCCGAGCACCATGACCGCGCTGCCGGACGGGAGTTGCACCAGACCGTCCTGGCGGAGTTTCCCGGTCACCCGCAGCCGTTTCACCTGCTGCCCTGGGCCGTAGACGTTGTAGAGACCGCTCCCGCCGACCGCAGTGATCAGTCGATCGCCAGCCCCGGCTCCGGATTCCACCGGTTGCCCCGCCGCCACCGGCGCAGGATCGCGAACCACAGAAGCCGATCCGCCCTTCAGGTGAACGGCTGTCTCGGTAGACGGCTTGCTCCGAGTCGCCACGGTCCACCACAGACCACCGTGCCCGTCAGGTGCCCACACATGCGCGGCCTTGGGCACACGGATGCGTGCGACTCGTCCCTGCGAGTCCAGTGCGAGCTGTGTGCTCGTGCCCGAGACAGCCTTACCTGGTTGGCCTTCTGGCGTAACCGGCGGATCCACAACAGACACCTGTGGCAGCACAGTCGCCCGGTACGACGTGATGCCGTCTGCGGGCTCGCGGCGATCGCACCGAGCAGTCGGAGAAGGCGCGGCCGGGTACGACGAGGCCGCAGCGGCCGCATCCGTGACCTCCAGCACCTGATCACCACCGCCAGGCGAAACCCCCAACAGAACCGACCCGTCCGGCCTTGCCTCGATGCTGTCCACAGCGGCGACGTGTCCGGGCATGACGCGATGTACCCCGTCCGGCGTGACCACCGAAGTCGGGGAGCTCCCACCGAGCCACAGGTTGCCCCGCACGTCCACAGCGAACGCCTCGATGGTCAGGGACGAACTGGCGACGTCACTGCTGAGCTCGCACCCCGCCGGAGCGATCCCGGTGATCTGTTGGGCCTCACCACTCGTACGGCGAAGCGCGAGCCCGGTCTTGCTCGCCCGCCAAGCCGTGGTGCCGTCTGGGCCAGTGGAGACAGCGTTGCCGGGTGCGCCGGGCCCTGGGGCGACCACGAAGTCCTGCAATCGCAGCCCGGTCTTCAGCTTGTCCGCGGGGATCTGCCAGGTGGTGGTCGCTCCCCAGATGACGATCGAGCGGTCTGCGTTCCGATGAGTGAAGGCCGGGCCGGGGCCGGTCGCGAGTACGTCGACGCCCGGCGTCACGTAGTACGAGCCGTCGGGGTTCTGGTGGCTCAGGCTGATGTCGGCGGCAACCAGGTCGAGCGGAACCGACAGGATCGCGAACGGCCGTCCGTTCGCCCCACCGGCGACCAGGAGCAAGCGGTCGGCCGCAACACCGAGCAACGCGGGCGGCGTGACCCCGTGGCTCAAGGCGACTCGTGGCAGCGCAACCCCATCGCGGTACTCGAACACCGTCGACCCCTCGGAACCGGTCCGCCCGAGCAACCACTGGCCCGGCGTACCGTCCAGGGTCGGAGCGATCGAGTCCAGTGGATCGGACGTGCCGATGGAGACCCGCATCCCCAGCCGATCCTCGAGTTGCCCACCTTCCAGATCCAGCAACCGATGCGGCACACCGGCAACCACCGAGGGCCTGTACTGCGGATCGGCGGCGGCCGGCACGAACAACCCCACCCCCACGCCAACCAGGCCGGTCGCGACCACAATCGCCAACTCCCGAGGCCCAATCCGAAGCGACAACCACACGCCGACCGCCAGCAGGAGTACGCCGAGGGACAGAGCCAACCAAGCTCCGAGACCGGCTCGGTAGCCGACTCCGTCAGACAGCCTGGGCGGTAGCCGCAGCAATGCCGCGAGGGAACCCGCGATCACCAGTACGCCGGTCGCCAGCGCGGCGGGCCGTAGTACGAGGACTGCTCGGGCAACAGCGGCGCCAAGGGTCACTGAGGCCGCGATCGCGACCAGCACGGCCCAGGTGAAGGCGTAGGGGAGATCCCAGAGTTGTGCGCGCGCCAGGCCGGCCTCACTGGTCGGACCAAGCGCGACCGGGTCGATCAGCTCTCGCCACGGCAACGTGGTCGACAGCAGGAGAACTGCCGCGGCGGCACCGGCGAGCAGCGGAATGATCGTCGGCTGACGCGTGCGAGAAGCTGTGAAGGAGGACAGCCAGAGGAAGGTCTCTCGCAATTCGGACTGGTTCAGAGGATTTTCTGACGACTCCCTCGGGTGCTCCGGAAGCAGCGGTTCGAGGTCCGGCGTACGGGTCGCCCAATGCGGGCTCTTCAAACTTGACCGGGCAGCGATTCTGGTCTGGCTGTGCTCCGGCGTGATTGCCGGGTGCAGAAGTACCGTACTCGGCGGCGTTGGTTGT